>NZ_MSIF01000009.1 GCF_001921215.1 Actinophytocola xinjiangensis | reverse complement strand
CCGGCGCCCGCGAATCCGGCATCCGCCGCGCCCTGTCCGGCGAGGAGCCCCCCGGGCAGCGGCCCATGCCGGCCCGCCCCGACGGCCCGCCGCCCGGCGCGCGCCAACCCGGCCAGAACACCGGCCACGCCCCCGTACCGGCCCCCATGCCGGCCCCCATGCCACCGCCCCCGCCGCGCCGCCCCGACGACGACCCCGTCTCCATGACCGCGGAGATGGAGGCCATCGGCGAAGAGGTGCAGAAGCGCCGCTCCATCGACCACACCCTCGCCCGCTTCTCCGCCGTGCACGACGAGCTCCGCGCCGAGGAACGGGAGAAGAAGTCCAAACGCCGCCGGCTGCTGCCCTGGCAGCAAACCGACGACGAACTCGACCGGCTCGACGAGCTGGCCGACGGGCAGACCATCGCCGTGCCGCAGAGCGCCGCCTTCGACGACGAGCCGTCGACCCGGCTCAAGGACAAGAAGGCCCGCCGCCGCAACAAGTCCATGCGCGCCGGCCGCGCGCTCGCCATCGTCGCCGCCGCCCTGGTCTTCCTCGGCACCGGCGTCGGCTGGGGCGTGCAGGCCTGGATCAACGGCAGCACCACGAAGGTCAACGCCCTCGACCCGAACTCCAACGCCATCAAGGACGCCGACGCCCAACTCGGCGACGAGAACTTCCTGCTCGTCGGCTCGGACACCCGGGCAGGCGCGGAGGCCGAGGAAGGCGTGGGCAACGAGGACGACATCATCGGCGCCCGCTCCGACACCGTGATGATCGCGCACGTCCCCAAGAGCCGCGAACGGGTCGTGGTCGTGTCGTTCCCGCGCGACCTCGAGGTGAACCGGCCCGAGTGCGAGCGCTGGAACGCCAAGACCGGCGAGTACACCGGCGAGACCGCCCCCAGCGAGGAGCAGGTCAAGCTGAACACCGCCTACCAGGTCGGCGGGCCGATGTGCGTGACCAAGCAGATCCAGGAGATCTCCGGGCTCGCGATCAACCACTTCGTCGGCATCGACTTCCACGGGTTCAAGGAGATGGTCGACGCCGTCGACGGCGTCCAGGTCTGCGTCGAGAGCCCCATGAAGGACGAGGTGCTCGGCACGATCGTGCCCCAGGCCGGCAAGAACGTCACGCTCACCGGCGACCAGGCGCTGAACTTCGTCCGCGCGCGCAAGGTCGAGAGCGACCCGACCAAGTCCGACTACGGCCGCATCACCCGCCAGCAGCGGTTCCTGTCCTCGCTGCTGCGCAAGGCGATGTCCCCCGAGGTGCTGCTCGACGTCGGCAAGCTCACCGGCTTCGTCAACGCGTTCGCCGAATCGACCTTCGGCGACAACATCGACGTCGAGACCCTGATGCTGCTCGGCCAGTCGATGCAGGGCGTGGACGCCGGCAAGGTCACCTTCATGACCGTGCCGACCGTCGGCTACGCCAACGACGCCGGCAACGAGGAACTGCGCACCGAGGACACCAACGACCTGTTCGGCGCCATCCGCAACGACACCCCGATCCCCGGCGAGTCGCCGGCGGAGAAGAAGGACGACAAGAGCAAGGCCGCCGCCCCCAACGCGCAGCTCAAGTCCGCCCAGCAGCACCTGCTGCGCCAGGACCAGCCCGCGCCCGTCGACCCGAAAACCGTGAAGGTCCAGGTCCTCAACGGCGGCAACGACCAGGACGGCATCGCCGGCGACACCGCCGACGAGCTCAGCGAGTTCGGCTACCAGATCGTGTGGGTGGACGCCTCACCCGAGAGGGTCGACCGGACGGTGATCAAGTACTCGAAGGTGAAGCTGGCCCAGGCCCAGGCACTCGCGGCCTCGGTCCCCGACGCGCAGCTCGTCGAGGACCCGGCGGCCGGCGGCGCGCTACAGCTGATCATCGGCCCGGGCTTCGACGGCAACGTCGTCGCCCCCGGCGCCGAGGCGCCCGCCCCCGACCTGCCGGACGTGTCGACGGTCAACGCCGGCGACGTGTCCTGCGTCTGAGCGGATTGTGGCCTCGGGTTCACGTGGGGTTCACCCAACGATTCGGTAACCGGGCGGGCGCGGTCGTAGGCTGGCCGCATGCGTGAGGCGTACCGGGGCGAACTCGATGAGCTGGCCGGCGAACTGGCCGGGATGTGCTCGATGGTCGCGACGGCCATGGAACTGGCCACCAGGGCCCTGCTCGAGGCGGACCTGCGCCTGGCGGAACAGGTCATCGGCGACGACGTGAAGGTCGACGACGCGCGGTCGTCGTGCGAGGAGCACGCCTACGCGCTGCTGGCCCTCCAGGCACCCGTGGCGACCGACCTGCGGACCGTGCTGGCCGCCATCCACGCCGCGGAGAGCCTGGAACGGATGGGCGACCTGGCGCTGCACGTGGCGAAGGCCGCGCGCCGGCGCCACCCGCAGCCGGTGCTGCCGGAGAAGGTGGCCCCCTACTTCCAGGAGATGGGCCGGGTCGCCGTCGAGCTGGCCCGCGAGGCCGAGCAGGTCATCCTGACCAGGGACGTCGAGCAGGCACACTCCCTGGAGGAGGCCGACGACGAGATGGACGACCTGCACCGGCACCTGTTCACGGTGATCATGGACAAGGACTGGCCGCACGGCGTCGCGTCGGCCGTCGACGTCACCCTGCTCGGCCGGTTCTACGAACGCTTCGCCGACCACGCCGTGTCGGTGGCCAAACGCATGGTGTTCGTGGTCACCGGCCGCATGCCCGGCGCATCGCACGACGAGGTCGTCTGACCCCGCCCCGCTAACGCCGGGGCGCCACCGACTCGATCATCTGGCCCAGCGAGTGGATCATCCGGCCGGAGTCGGCCGGGGAGAAGGTGCTGGTCACCGACCCGTCCTCGCCCGGCGGCCGGGACAGTGACAGGTACCGGCCGGCGTCGGTGTCGAACCAGGTCAGGCCGCCGCCACGGACCTCCTTGCCGTGCCGGCCGCGCCCGGTGACCGCGAAGAACCCGGTCCCCTTGCGCGGGCGGCTCAGATAGCTGGCGGCCATCCGCAGCCGAGGATCGGCCCCCGCCGAACGGCTCACCGGCCGGAACACCCCGTCGTCCGCGCCGTGCGATGGCGGCGGCACCGCCGCCGGCTGGTTCACCGTCACCGACTGGCCCGGCCCGGCCTCCACCCGCGGCAGCAACCCGACCAGGGTGACCGCCAGCGCCGTCGGCCGGATCAGCTCCAGGCGCAGACTCGACCCGGTGAGCTGGGCCAGCACCCCGGTCTCGGTGGTCGCGCACGCGCGGGCGTAGATCTCGTCACGCTCGTTGAGCGTGCCCATCACCGCCACCGCGATCCCGAAGTCGGACATCGTGCGCAGCGCCCGCTCCAGCTGGGAGTCCAGCTCACCGTGCCGGATCAACCCACGCCGCCCGAGATCGACGAACACGTCCCGGGCGATCCGCAGCCGGTCGGCCTGCAGCCGACCGGCACTCGGGATCTTGAACGGGAACTGCCGGATGTTGGTACCCAACAGCTGCGCCAGGATGTCCGCCTCGGTCAGCGACAGAACGAAAGGACCGGCCATCACTCACCGATCACGGGTGGCGCGGTGACCTCGTCGGTACCGAACACGGCGTCCGGATCCCCCTCGACCAGGAACGACGCGCGGGTGTGCTCGTCGTCGTCCTCGCCCTTGCCACCTCGGCCGCCGCCCATGCCGCCGCCGCCCATCATGCCGCCGCCGCCACGGCCGCCGACACCGCCGCCTGGCCCGCCACGCATCGCCGCGTTCTCCGCGGCAAGCGCACCGGCACCGCCCATGCCGCTCATCCCGCCACGGCTACCGAGCCCACCGGAGCCCGTGCCCTGACCGCCGCCGAACCCGTTGCCACCGGGCCCACCGCCCGGCCCGAACCCGCGACCACCGCCGCCAGGCCCGTTCGAACGCCCGTACCCGTCACCCCCACCGGGCGGCCCACCCGGCCCGATCGGCATCGGACCCGGCGGGAAGAAGTTGTTGTTACCGCCACCGCCGCCGCCACCCCCACCGCCGCCGCCACCGCCGGGGGGAAGTCCCGGTCCGGGCAGGGGGTACTGGTTGCCGGGGCCGGGGAACTCGCTCGGGTTCGTGATCCCGCCGCCGCCACCGCCGCCTCCGCCGCCACCGGAGCCGCCGCCCGACCCGGGCCCACCCGGGATCGACGGGAGACCACCACCGCCGCCGCCACCACTGCCGCCGCCGAAGCCGCCGCTGCCCGCACCGCCACCGCCGGTGCCGCCGTTGAAACCACCGCCGCCGCCCAGCTCCCCGGACCCGACCCCGTCGATCGAGGCCTCGCCGGTCCCACTGTCCGGATTCGCCATCGTCGGCGGCTTCGTGAACGCCGGCATCGTGCTCGCGCCGCTCAACCCGCTGTCGTAGGTCCCGACGACCTGGACGGCCTGCTCGTGCGCCGCCTGCTGCGCGTTGTACTGCGTCATGTAGTTGGCGTACTTGGTCATCGCCTCGATCGGATTGGTCGTCGACCGCAGATCCTGATTGGCCGCCGCCACATCGAACTCAACCGGCTCCGGCATCGAACGACGCGCCTCGGAGAGCGCCTCGGCCTGGAGGTTGGTCTGCGTACCGGCCAACTGCGCGCTCTGCCCCGCCGTCCCGACCCAGTTCCCGACATCGGCCATGAACTGACGCGCCGAGTTCCCCGCCGTCCCCTGCCAGTCCGCCTCACTGTTGTTGATGGCGGTGGCAACACTCTCCTGGAACTGCGTCATCTCGTTGCCGGCACTGATCCACAGATCCCCCATCTCACCGACAGCATCCGGATCGACGCCAGTGGTGACCATTTCCTGGAGCTGTCTGTGCTCGACGCTCATGTAGTTCGCGCAGCTCATCGCCGGTGGCTGCCGCGTGTTGACGCCGGCGGCGAGCGCCTCCGCCTGCGCGTTCATCTCTTCCTGGTACGCGGTGTCCACCCGGCCCTCACGCGTCAGCCGGTCGATGAACTGCTCGACCCAGTTACCGCCCGTTTCCTGGGAGTCGGCGGTCTGCTCAGCGGACTGCTGAGCCTCTTCACCGGTATTGGCCGTGTCACTGCGGTCGATGTAGTACCGGCTGCTCTGGTCATAGGTGGCGTCGTAGTCGCCATCATTGTTGTAGCCGTCGCTGTTGTAGCCGTCGCTACCGTAGCCGCCACTGTCGTTCCGCCGGTTCTGAGGTGTCATCTCCACTCCCGATCAGGGCAGCTTGGGTTCAACTAGTTCCGCGGCCTGGTTCGCGATCGAGCAGGCCTTGTTCAGGTCACCTTGAGCGGCGGCGGTCACATCCACCCGAGATGTCTCGGTGAGTTCAAGGGCAACCACACACACCCCCAGCTCACCGGTGTACTGCGTCGCCGGCCGCGAACCGACGGTCTTCGGCTCCGGTGGCGTCTTCGACTGCACGTCGTCAATACCGAGGTTCGCCCAGACACCCGCGCTCACCGTGTGGTTGTCGGTAGCCTGCCAGAGGCAGACGCGAGCACCAGCGAGTTCCTCCTCCTGGCCGCCGGTGAGCGAGAGCGCCGCCAGGTCGTCCGAGGAGAACAGCTCGCAGGGCTCCAGCGAATCAGCCGACCCGGTCCCGGACTCGGAAGTCTCCGGAGGTTCGGTGGTCTCACTGTCCCCGCCCTCGGTGGGGATCTGCACGCTCGTGCCGTCACCGTCACCCGACGTGGCATCACCGGGAGTCTCCGACGAACAACTGACGAGCGCGACGGCCAACGCGACCAACGCCGTAACGAACAGAGCCGTACGCCTCACTGGGTACCTTTCCCTCACTGCGGGGCGAAACCGCTGCTGAACTCGGTGTCGGCATTCTGGTAGGAGGCCATGGCCGCCTCGATGCCCCGCTTCGCGTCGTCCAACGACTCGCGAAACTCCTGCAGGATGGTGATGAAACCTTCCTGGTCCTGAGCGACGTCCTGGAGGAACGGCTGCATGGTCCGCGCACCCTCGCTGGACCCGAGTGGTGCCGGCTGCGCGAGGTAGATCACGCGCGTGGCCTGCTCGTCGATCCAGTTGCTCATGCGGTTGATGGCGGCCAGTAGGGCCTGGCCGCCGGTCTCGTTGACCGAGAAGGCGCCGGAGGCCGCCGCCTTGGCGAAGTTCTTCACGTTGGCGGAGATCCCGCCAACGGCGCCGCCGCCGATACCATCTGCTATGTACATGCCTGGCCCCCACTACGTGCCACCGGGTGATCCAACCCCGCACGGTACCAACCGGTGCGGGCGCGGGTCCCTATTGTGACGAAAGTTGGACCTGCTGGGTTCCCGACTGTGAACCTGTTCTTGATCTGTCCACCCAACCACAGGAAACGTCGACGCGGAGTCCCCATGGTCACCGGGTGGTGTGGGTGGGGGACTCGTTGTGACGAGGCGGGCTGGGGTGGGTCAGCCGAAGCGGCCGGAGATGTAGTCCTCGGTGGCTTTCTGGGAGGGGTTGGAGAAGATCTTCTCGGTGGCGTCCATCTCGATGAGTTTGCCGGGTTGGCCTACGCCGGCGAGGTTGAAGAACGCCGTCTGGTCGCTGACGCGGGCCGCCTGCTGCATGTTGTGGGTGACGATGACGATCGTGTAGTCCTGCTTCAGTTCGCCGATGAGGTCCTCGATGGCGAGGGTCGAGATCGGGTCGAGTGCCGAGCAGGGTTCGTCCATCAGCAGGACGTCCGGTTGGACGGCGATGGCCCTGGCGATGCACAGGCGCTGCTGCTGGCCGCCGGACAGGGACGAGCCGGGGCGGTTGAGGCGGTCCTTGACCTCGTTCCACAGGTTCGCGCCGCGCAGTGACCGCTCCACCACGTCGTCCGCCTCGGCTTTGGACATGCGTTTGTTGTTCAGGCGCATGCCGGCGATGACGTTGGCGTGGATGGACATCGTGGGGAACGGGTTGGGGCGCTGGAAGACCATGCCGATCTGGCGGCGCACCCGGACCGGGTCGACGTCGCGGCCGTAGAGGTCCTCGCCGTCCAGTGCGATCCTGCCCTGGATGCGGGCGCCGGGGATGACCTCGTGCATGCGGTTCAACGACCGGATGACCGTCGACTTCCCGCAGCCCGACGGGCCGATGAACGCGGTCACCGCCCGGGGTTCGATCGCCATCGACACCTCGGAGACAGCGAGGAAGTCGCTGTAGTAGATGTCGAGTTCCGTGATGTCGAGTCGCTTAGCCATCGTCGTCCTTGTCGTGGGCCGTCACCGGCGGCCGGTCTTGGGTGAGAAGAAGCGGGACACCAGGCGCGCGACCAGGAACAGCAGCATGACGATGATGATCAGCGTCAGCGCGGCGGCCCAGGCCCGGTCGTAGTTGATCGTCGTCACGCCGTTGGGGGCCAGGCCCTGGCTGTACTGGCGGAACACGTACACCGGCAGGGTCATCATCCGGCCGTCGAACAGGTTGAAGTTCGCCGAGTCCACCACACCCACGGTGATCAGCAGCGGGGCGGTCTCGCCGATGACCCTGGCGATCGCCAGCATCACGCCGGTGACCAGGCCGGCGGCCGCCGTGCGCAGCACGACCTTGACGATCGTGAGCCACTTCGGCACGCCGAGGGCGTAGGCGGCCTCGCGCAGTTCGTTCGGGACGAGCTTGAGCATCTCCTCCGACGCGCGCACCACCACCGGGATCATCAGCACCGCCAGCGCCACCGAACCCACCACACCCATGCGCACGCCCGGGCCGAACAGCAGCGCGAACAGCGCGTAGGCGAACAGCCCCGCCACGATCGACGGGATCCCGGTCATCACGTCCACGAAGAAGGTGATCGCCCGGCCCAGCCGCGACGGGCCGTACTCCACCAGGTACACCGCCGTGAGCAGCCCCACCGGCACCGAGATCAGCGTCGCGAACGCCGTGATCTCCACCGTGCCGATGATCGCGTGGTACACGCCGCCGGCGTCCATGCCGCCGTAGACCCCGCGCATCGTGTACGACAGGAAGTACCCGTCGAACCGCTCCAGGCCGTACTGCAACACCGTCCACAGCAGGCTGATCAGCGGGATCAGCGCCAGCCCGAACGCCGAGTACATCAACGTCGTCGCCAGCCGGTCCCGCGCGGCCCGGCCGCCCTCGACGACCCGGCTGGCCACCAGCAGCGCCACCGCGTGCACCACCACGCCCAGGAACACCGTCAGCGGGATGGAGAAGGCGTCGAACAGCGCGAGCACGCCGGCGACCACCGCCAGCGACGCCACGAACACCGCGATCGGCGTGTGGCGCGGCAGCCGGCCGTGGGTCAGCCTGCGCGCGACCAGGCTCGCCTCGATGTCCACCGGTGCCGTGACCCTGGTCATCAGTTCGCCCCCGAGAACTCGGCGCGCCGCGACACGATCCACCGCGCGAGCATGTTGACCACCAGCGTGATCAGGAACAGCACCAGGCCGGTGAAGATCAGCACGTTGACCCCCAGGCCGCTGGACTCGGGGAACTTGAGCGCGATGTTCGCGGCGATGTTCTGCTGCTGACCGGGCTGCAACAACAGGAACGAGTAGGTCAGGCCCGGCGAGAGGACCATCGCCACGGCCATCGTCTCGCCGAGCGCACGGCCCAGGCCCAGCATCGCCGCGCTGATGACGCCCGAGCGCGCGAAGGGCAGCACCGCCATCCGGATCATCTCCCAGCGGGTGGCGCCCAGCGCCAACGCGGCCTCCTCGTGCAGCGTCGGCGTCTGGAAGAACACCTCGCGGGAGACCGCCGTGATGATCGGCAGGATCATCACCGCGAGCACGATGCCGGCGGTGAGGATCGTGCGCGGCGGGCTGGCCGCCGGGCCCTCGAAGATCGGGATGAAGCCCAGGTTCTCGGCCAGCCAGTTGAACACCGGGTACAGCTTGGGCATCAACCACAGCGCGCCCCACAGGCCGTACACGACGCTGGGGATCGCCGCCAGCAGGTCGATCACGTAGCCGAACACCTGGGCCAGCCGGCGCGGCGCGTAGTGCGAGATGAACAACGCGACGCCGATGGCGACCGGCGTCGCGATGATCAGTGCCAGCAGCGCGGCGAGCACGGTGCCGAACACCAGGGGGCCGACGTAGCTGAGCAGGGTGCGCCCCTGCCCCAGCCAGCTGACCCGCTCGGCCAGCTCCGTCGAGTCGGTCTGGATCGCCGGCCACGCCTGCACGATCAGGAACGCGGCGACGGCGGCCAGAATGACGAGGATGAGGACACCGGCGGTCTTCGCGCTGTAGGAGAAGACCAGGTCACCCGGCCGCTGCGGCACCCGCTGCCGGCCGGACCGGGAGGTCGCGGGTTCGCCCGTTGTGGTCACTGCACAAGTCTCCGGAACAGGGATGGGCCGGCGGACCCGGGTGGGCGGATGCCCGCAGGCACCCGCCCATCCGGTCCGACCGACCGTAACAAGGTGTCAGGCACTCAGCTGCCGACGGAGATGGCGTCGAGCGCGGACTCGACCTCGGACCGCAGCGCGTCGGAGATCGGCGCCGAACCGGCCGCCTGCTCCGCCTGGGCCTGGCCCTCGGCACTGGCCAGGTACCCGACGAACGCCTTCACCACGTCGCCCTGCGCGGCGTCGTCGTAGTTCAGGCACACGATCGTGTAGGAGACCAGCACGATCGGGTAGGTGCCCTCGGCGGTGGTGTCCCGCTGCAGCTCGATGGCCAGGTCGTGCTCGGGCCGGCCCTCGACCCGCGCCGACTCGTCGACGACCTTGGCGGCGGCCGCCGCCGAGTACTCGACGTAGTTCTCGCCGACCTTGATCTTGGCCACGCCCAGGTCGCCGGCCTTGCTGGCGTCGGCGTAGCCGATGGTGCCCTGGCCGCCCTCCACCGTCTGCACGACACCGGAGGTGCCCTGCGCGGACTGGGTGCCCTGGATCGGCCAGTCACCGCTTGGCTCGTGCGGCCACGCCGCCCCCGCCGCGGCGGCCAGGTACTCGGTGAAGTTCTCGGTGGTGCCCGACTCGTCGGAGCGGTTCACCGGGCGGATCGGACCGCTGGGCAGCGAGGCGTCCGGGTTGTCGGCGGCGATCTCCGGCGCGTTCCAGGTGGTGATCTTGCCGTTGAAGATCCCGGCCAGCGTCGCCGGCGAGAGCTGCAGGTCCTCGACGCCGTCGAGGTTGTAGATCACGGCGATCGGGCTGATGTAGAGCGGCAGGTGGATGGCCTCGCCGCCGCAGCGCTCGTTGGCCGTGGCCTGCTCCTCGTCGTCCATCACCGCGTCCGAGCCGGCGAAGGCGACGGCGCCCTCCCCGAACTGGGTGCGGCCGGCGCCGGAGCCGGAGGCCTCGTAGGTGATGGTGGCGTCCGGGTTCGCCGACTGGAATCCGGCGATCCACGCCTGCATGGCGGCTTCCTGGGAGCTGGCGCCCGCGCCGGCGATCTCGCCGGCGACGGCGGCCTGCTCCTGCGAGGCGCCACCGTTGCCGCCGTCGTTGCTCCCGGCGGAGACGGGGTCGTTTCCGCACGCGGACAGGGCCAGCGCGCCCGCGGTGACGATGGCCGCGAGGCGGCCGTAGCGGATGGGCTTCACTGTTTCCTCTCGGGGTGTGTCGTAGAGGCGCCCGATCCGGGGATGTCCGGACGGCACAGCGCGGACGTTAAGGAAGAGGAGTGGACGGTCAGCCCTGTAGAGATGAACGCGAGGTGAACAACCTCGAATTGTGACCTTTGTTGCTCTACGTAACGGTCAGCGCTGGTACGAAACATCCGTTTCGGCAACGGTGAACCCCAACCGGGTGTACACGGCCACGGCCGGAGCGTTGTCCGACTCGACGTACAGAATGATCTCGTCGATCCCCGACTCCCGCAGGTGACGCAGGCCGACCAGGGTCAGAGCGGTGCCGAGACCACCGCCCTGCGCGTCCGGGTCGACCCCGACGACGTACACCTCGCCGATCCCGTCCGGGTGAACCTTGGTCCAGTGGAAGCCGACGACCCGGTCACGGTCGTCGTCACCGTCCACGGCCAGGAAGAACCCCGCCGGGTCGAACCACGACTCGCCCTCGGTGGCCACCAGCTCCTCGACGCTGAGCTGCCCCTGCTCGGGGTGCCAGTCGAACGCGCGCGCGTTGACCCCGATCACCGCGTCCTCGTCCCGGCCCGGCTCGAACGTCCGCAGCCGCAGGTGCCCCGGCAGCGCCCGCTCCGGCAGCTCACCGCCGGGCCCCAGTCGCATCCGCAGCAGCTCCCGCACCCTGGCCAGGCCGTGCCGCTTCGCCAGCGCGACCGCGCCCGGGTGGTCGCCGTGCGACCACAGCCGCAGCGGGCCGTCGACGGTCAGCACCTCGGCCACCAGCCGGCCGCCGACCCCCGCACGCCGCCGGTCCGGCGCCACGATCAGCTCCACGACCCCGTTGCCGAACGCGTCACCGCCGGTGTCCAGGTGCGCGTACCCCACGACCGACCCGTCGGTGTCGGTGGCCAGCAGGTGGCGACCGCCCCGGAACTCGCGCGGCAGCGGGCCGTCGGCGTCGACCTCCGGCCGGCCGTCGTGCTCGCCGGCGGCGCGCAGCAGCGCCCGGACGGCGGCCCCGTCGGCAGAGTCGTCGGCGGAGTCGTCGGACAGGGCGTCGAGCCAGGTCAAGGTCACCACGACCCGACCGTACCGTCAGCGGCGGACCCGGTCCTCGGAGGCGAGGTCGTGCCCGGCGGCCTTGGGCTGCTGGACGAACTTGTAGCCGACGTTGCGCACCGTGCCGATCATCTGCTCGTGCTCGGTGCCCAGCTTGGCCCGCAGCCGCCGCACGTGGACGTCGACCGTGCGGGTGCCGCCGAAGAAGTCGTAGCCCCAGACCTCCTGCAGCAGCTGCGCCCGGGTGAACACCCGGCCGGCGTGCTGGGCGAGGTACTTGAGCAGCTCGAACTCCTTGTAGGTGAGGTCCAGCGGGCGTCCGCGCAGCCGCGCCATGTACGTGGCCTCGTCGATCACCAGCTCACCCAGGCGCAGCGCGCCGTCGGTGCCCGGCGCGCCCGCCGGCCCGCGTGAGGTCAGCAGCCGCAGCCGGGCGTCCACCTCGGCCGGGCCGGCGGTCGGCAGCAGGATGTCGTCCACCCGCCACTCGGGGTTGACGGCGACCAGACCGCCCTCGTTCACGACCGCCATCACCGGCACGCTGTCACCACCGCTGGTGAGCAGCCGGCACAGGCTCTTGGCGGCGGCCAGGTCCACGCGCGCGTCGACGAGCACGACGTCGCGGGATCCGGCGTCGAGCAACGCGGTCACCTCAGGGGCCTGGGTGCGCACGTGGTGTGGCAGCAGCATCAGGGAAGGCACCACCGAGCCCGGCGTTGGGTCCGCGGTGAGCAGCAGCAGGTCGAGGCTCATGTCTGGGCCCGCCTCTCTGGGAAGCTCCGTGGCTTTCCGGGAGAATAACCGCTGTGCCCGCTAAATGTCCTGGTCGTGACGTAGGTGTCACACGAGAGCACCAACGGCCCGACCGGAACACCGGCGCGCACACCCCGTGAACCCCGCCCCGACGCCCCGAGGACCATGACCCCATGACGACCACGACCGACCCCGGCACCCCGCGCGCGAAGCCAAGGCGGCGACGGCGGACGCGCAGGCTCGTCATCACGCTCGTGGTCGTGCTCGGCCTGCTGGTCGTGGCCGACTTCGGCGCGGCGGCCATGTTCGAGTACCAGGTCTCCAAGCGCGCCCGCGAACAGTTCAGCCTCACCGACGACCCGTCGGTGAAGGTGCACGGCATCTCGTTCCTCACCCAGGCCATCTCGGGTGAGTACGATCACGTCGCCATCGACGCCAAGGGCGTCCCCGTCCAGGACACGCTGCGTGACCTGGAGGTGCACGTCGACCTGATGGGCGTCATCGCCCCGCTGGGCGACCTGGTCTCCGGCGAGCTGCGGGGCGTGCGGGTACGTGAGGTCGAGGGCCAGGTGCGGGTCAAGGCCTCCGACGTCACCCGCGCCCTGCTGGAGAACGAGAACCCGCTGATCTCCTCGATCACCAACCTGACGATCGACCCGATCAGCGAGCAGGACGCCCTGACCAACCCCGACGAACGCACCGACGAGGAGCAGGCCGCCGCCGAGCGCGCCGAGGAGCTGGAGAACGAGGACGACACCATGGCCGGCGCCCGGCTGTGCGCGACCGTCGACCTCGGCGGCGAGGAGACCGACCTGTGCGCGTTCGGCCTCATCACCCTGGTCGACGCGAAGGCGAGCTTCGCCCCGGCGCGCCTGGAGCTGAGCAACAGCGTGCTCGGCGACGGCGGCCGGTTCCCCGAGGTGATCGAGGCCCAGCTGCTGGAGGCCCTCAAGGTCACCCTCGACCCCGGTGAGCTGCCGTTCACCGTCACGCCGACCGCGGTGAGCGTCGAACCGGGCGTGCTGTCGGTCAAGGGCAAGGCCTGGGACGTGCTGTTCGGCGGCTGACCAGGGCGAACACCACCGTCCCACCTGGTGGACGGCCCTCCCAGGGGTAGGGAGACGCCGGTAGTGTTCATGGCGTGCACTCCTTGCTGACCAGGCCACTGACGAGAAGGCGGGCAGTGGACTACTGCCGCGTCGACTCGAGCCTGTGTCTGGCCACCGACTGACGGGCGGACCGCGACACGCCTTCGCCCGCGCTGGTTCCCACCACCCAGCAGCCGCGGTCAGGGGAGGTTCGGCTGCGAGACCCACATTCGAAGGAGAGAGCGCGCCAATGAGCCGCGAAGACGTCTTGGTCACGGCCGAATGGGCCGAGGAGAACCTCGCAACCCCGGGGGTGGTGTTCGTCGAGGTCGACGAGGACACCTCCGCGTACGACGGCGGCCACATCCCCGGTGCAGTGAAGATCGACTGGCGGACCGACCTGCAGGACCCGGTCCGCCGCGACTTCGTCGACCGTGCCGGGTTCGAGAAGCTCCTGTCGGCCAGGGGCATCGCCAACGGGGACCGGGTCGTCCTCTACGGCGGCAACAACAACTGGTTCGCCGCCTACGCCTACTGGTACTTCAAGCTCTACGGCCACCAGGCCGTGCAGCTGCTCGACGGCGGCCGCAAGAAGTGGGAGCTCGACGGGCGCCCGCTGTCCAAGGACGCGGTCACCCGCGAGGAGACCCAGTACGTCGCCCAGGAGCAGGACAAGGCCATCCGCGCGTTCCGCGACGAGGTGGTCGACGCCATCGCCACGAAGAACCTGGTCGACGTCCGCTCGCCGGACGAGTTCTCCGGCAAGCTGCTCGCGCCGGCCCACCTGCCCCAGGAGCAGGCGCAGCGCGCCGGGCACATCCCGTCGGCGATCAACGTGCCGTGGAGCAAGGCGGCCAACGAGGACGGCACGTTCAGGAGCGAGGACGAGCTGCGCGAGCTGTACCGCGAGGCCGGCATCGACGACGGCAAGGCCACCATCGCCTACTGCCGCATCGGTGAGCGCAGCTCGCACACCTGGTTCGCGCTGCACGAGCTGCTTGGCCACTCGGACGTGAAGAACTACGACGGCTCGTGGACCGAGTACGGCTCGCTGGTCGGCGTGCCGGTCGAGGTCGGCCCCGGCACCAACTGAGACATCTGGTGAGGAGACGCGGATGAGCAACGACGGATGCGGCGCGCCGGAGCAGACGGCGGCGCTGCCCCCGGGGGTCGACCTGGGCAAGGAGATCGTGCTCGGCGGGAAGGTGACCGCCGACGGCGCGCCGGTCGGCGGCGCGTTCGTGCGGCTGCTCGACGCGAGCGGCGAGTTCACCGCCGAGGTCGTGTCCTCGCCCGAGGGTGACTTCCGGTTCTTCGCCGCGCCCGGCCAGTGGACCGTGCGCGCGCTGCACCGCACCGGCAACGGCGAGGCCAGGGTCGTCGCCGACGCCCCTGGCCTGCACCCGGTCGCGGTGACGGTCGGTTAGCAGAGCTTCACCCGAGAACGCGGGGCGGTCGCCGGAGCGGCCGTCCCGCGTTCGCATATCCTCGCCGGGTGGAACTGTTCTCGACCGTCGTGTTGATCGTCGCCGCGCTGGCCACCACCGGGTCGCTGGCCGTGCTCACCCTGCGTCTGGGGCGGGTGCGATGAGCGAGCCGGAGACCAACGGTCCGGTTCCCGGCAGCGGTGACGCGGCGGTCCGCGCGGCCGCCGAACGCGCGGCGACCACCCGCTCGCGCAACCTCCCGCGGTGGGAGGACCTGCCGGTCCCCAACGATACGGCCAACCTGCGCGACGGCGCGAACCTCAACGACCGGCTGCTGGCGCTGCTGCCGCTGGTCGGCGTGTGGCGCGGCGAGGGCGAGGTCGTGTACCCGACGATCGAGTCGCAGCACTTCGGCCAGCAGGTCACCTTCGCCCACGACGGCCGGCCGTTCCTGTACTACGAGTCGCGGGCGTGGCTGCTCGACGCCGACGGCAAGGTGATTCGCCCGGCGGCCCGCGAGGTCGGCTGGTGGCGGCCCGGCGAGGACGACACCATCGAGCTGCTGCTGGCGCACGCCACCGGCGTGATCGAGATCTTCTACGGCGAGCCGAGGACCCAGACGTCCTGGGAGCTGGCCACCGACGTCACCATGCGCACGGCCACCGCCAAGGAGGTCAACGGCGCCAAGCGGCTCTACGGCCTGGTCAACAACGGCGACCTGGCCTACGTCGAGGAGCGCGCGATGGTCGGCCAGCCGCTGCAGCCGCACACCTCGGCGCTGTTGCGCCGGGTGGCGGGCTGAGGGATCAGGCGTACTCGGACTCGTAGAGCGCGCTCAGCTCGGCGTGCAGCTCGGCGGCCTCGGGCAGCGGGCGACCGTCGACCATCCGCACCCGGGTGATCTTGCGGACGCTGGAGGCGAGGAAGACGCCGTCGGCCGAGGTCAGGTCGGCCAGCCGCAGCGGCTCGACCTTGGTGGCCCAGCCGGCGCGCTCGGCGGCCCGGAACAGCGCGCCCTGGGTGGTGCCGCGCAGGATGCCCAGCGCCGGTGGCGGGGTGCGCAGCGTGCGGCCGTCGGCGACGACCACGTTGGACGTCGGCCCCTCCAGGATCGAGCCGTCGGTGGCGACGAAGATCGCCTCCTCGGCGTCGTGGGACTCCGCCCAGCGCAGCGCGGCCATGTTCACCGCGTAGGACAGCGACTTGGCGCCCAGCAGCAGCCACGGCGTGCTGGCGACGATCGAGGGCTCGAAGCCCCGGTCGAGGGTGATCGCGCGGACGCCGGCCACCCGGTTGCGCAGGACCTTCTCGGCGATCGGCACGCCCATGGCGTAGCCGGTCGGGGTGCCGTCGCCGAACTCGGGGCCCCGGGTGTAGACGATCTTGAGCGCCATCTCGTCCGGCCCGGTCCAGGCGTCGATCACGACCTGGGCGCAGCGTTCGAAGGCGGCCCGGTCGGGGGTCGGCAGCTCCAGCATCCGCGCGGAGCGCTCCAGCCGGTCCAGGTGCGGACCCAGCTCACGGGGTTTCCCGTCGACCACGAGGATCGTCTCGAAGATCCCGTCACCCCGTGTCAGTCCGAGATCGTCCACCCGGATGTGCAGTCCGTCGGGGTCGGCCAAGGTTCCGTCAAGCATCGCAAGCACCCGCATGGCCAAACCCTACAGAGGCCTACGATTGACGGGGTGGAGACCGTGAGCGCGCGCAACCTCGATGCCGAACGCGCCCAGCTCAGGCAGACCCTGCACGAGCGCGGGATGCGGATGACCCCGCAGCGCCAGCTGGTGCTCGACGCGCTGCTGGAACTGGAGCACGCCACGCCCGAGCAGGTCTGCCAGCGGGTGCAGCGCAGCACACCGTCGGTGAACATCACCACCGTCTACCGGACGCTGGAGCTGCTGGAGACGCTCGGCATCGTGCGCCACACCCACCTCGGGCACGGCGCGCCCAACTACTCCGTGCACGAGCACGGGCACGTCCACCTGGTCTGCCACCGCTGCGGGGCGGTCATCGAGGCGCCCTGCGAGGTGATGGCGGAGCTGAGCGGAACACTGCGCGACCGCCACGGGTTCGCACTGGACGTGAGCCACCTCGCCCTGTCCGGCACCTGCCGGAACTGTTCCGGAGCCGCCACATGACCTCACCGATCCTGGACACCGCCGGTGCCGTGCCGCCGCCCGAGAACTGGCCCGACCAGGGCGTGCCGTGGCACTTCGGGGACCCGTTCGCCGAGCAGCGGGCCGCCGCGCGGCGGGTCGTGGTCGTCGACCGGTCCGACCGGGAGCTGATCGCGGTCACCGGGCCGGAGCGGCTGGCCTGGCTGCACCTGGTCATCTCCCAGCACGTCACCGAGCTGGCCGACGGGGCCGGCACCGAGGCGCTGGTGCTCGACAGCCAGGGCCGGGTGGACACCCACCTCGACCTCGCCCACCTCGACGGCACCGTCTGGCTGGACACCGACCCCGGCGCGGAGGCCACCGGGGCGCGCGGCGGGCGACAGCCGCTGCTGGCCTACCTGGAGTCGATGGTCTTCTGGTCCAAGGTCGAGCTGCGTGAGGCCACCGCCGAACGCGCGGTGCTCTCGGTCCTCGGCCCGGACACCGCGTCGCTGCTGGAGTCGGCCGGGCTGCCCGCGCCCACCGAGCCCTACGCGGTGGCCGGCGGCCTGGACGTGGTCGTGCGGGCCACGCCGCTGGGGGTCGACCTGCTGGTGCCCCGGGACGAGCTCGTCGCCTGGTGGGACCGGCTGACCAGGCAGGGCGCCCGGCCGATGGGCAGCTGGGGCTACGAGGCGCTGCGGGTGGAGGCCGCCCGCGCCCGCTACGGCGTGGACACCGACGACCGCACGATCCCGCACGAGGTCGGCTGGGTGCACGTCGCCGCGCACGTCGCGAAGGGCTGCTACCGCGGCCAGGAGACCGTCGCCAAGGTGCACAACGTGGGCCGGCCGCCGAGGCGGATGCTGCTGCTGCACCTGGACGGCTCGCCCGAGGTCCTCCCCGAAACGGGTGACCCGGTGGTGCGCGACGGGAAGACCGTGGGCCGGGTGGGTTCGGTGGCCCGCCACCACGAGCTGGGCCCGATCGCGTTGGCGCTGGTCAAGTACTCGGTGCCGGTGGAGGCCGAGCTGCTCGTCGGCCAGGACGACCGGGTCGTGCAGGCCGCGATCGACCCCGACTCGGTGCCCGAGGCGACCCCCGGTCTTGGTCGTGAGGCGGCGAAGAAACTGCGCGGCTGACCACGCGGCTGACTACGATCCGGGCCCATGACAGGGACCCTGATCACCGTCGCGCCGACCGGCGCCGAGCACGCCAAGACCGACGTGCCGAACCTGCCGGTCACCCTGGAGGAGCTGGTCGCCGAGGCGGTGGCCTGCGAGGCCGCCGGGGCGGCCATGATCCACGTGCACGTCCGGGGCGCCGACGCCGCCCCGACGCTGGACCTGGGCCGGCTCACCGACACCGTCGCCGCCCTGCGCGAACGGACGAACCTCGTCGTGCAGCTGTCGACCGGCGGCGCGGTGACCGACCCGGAGGCCGACCGGCTGCGCGTGCTGGAGGCCATGCCCGACTCGGCGTCCTGCACGATGGGCACCGTCAACTTCGGTGACGACGTGTTCATGAACCGGTGGGAGTTCGTGGTCGAGCTGCACCGGCGGATGCGCGAGCGCGGCATCGTCCCCGAGTACGAGATCTTCGACGTCGGCCAGCTGGCCAGCCTGCGCCGGCTGCTCGACGAGCACGGTCTGCCGGCCGGCGGCAAGGTGCACGTCGACCTGGTGATGGGCGTGCCGGGCGGCATGCCGGGCGACACCGAGACGCTGGTCGCGGCGCTGCGGGCGCTGCCGGCGGGCGCGAGCTTCTCGGCGACCGGGATCGGCCGCACGACCCTGCCGGTGATGCTGGCGGCGCTGTCGGCCGGCGGGCACCTGCGGGTCGGCATGGAGGACACCGTGTCCTTCGCCAGGGGCGAGCGGGTGCGGGACAACGCCCAGCTGGTGGAGCGGGCCGCCGCGTTCGCCACCCTCGCGCGGCGGCCGCCGATCACGCCCGGCCAGGCGCGGGAGCTGATCGGGGTGGCGCTCACCCACTGAGACCAGGTTTGTCCACGAACCCCTCGGTACCGGAGGATGAGCACGTGATCGAAGTCCGACCAGGTGGTCGCCGGCGGATAGACCGTGTGCTCGCGCCGGACTACGTGTCCGACCTCGACCGGCTCGACCTGGCCGAGGTCCGGGCCCGGCGCGACGACGCCGCCCAGGAGGAGACCGACCTGTCCTACCTGCGCCGGCTGCTGCACGCGCGGATCGACATCGTGAAGGCCGAGCGGACGCGGCGGGCCGAGGGCGGCTCCGCCTCGGTGGTCGAGCGGCTGGCCGAGATCCTGGCGGACAACGCCGTCGGCCCGGCGCCGGTCGGCTCCGGGCGCCACCAGACGCTCGAACCGTCCCGCGCGGAGGCCCACCGGCGGCACGTCGAGGCGTTGGTGTCCGACGCGGACCTGTCGGACGTGACGTCGCTGCCCGACGAGCGGCTCGACCTGGCGCTGCGTACCTATGTCGCCGAGGAGGCCTCGGTGTCCCAGCGGCGCCGCGAGGTGCAGCAGGTGGTCGACGTGCTCAACGACCAGATCGCCACCCGCTACCGCGCGGGCAGCGCCTCGGTCGACCGGCTGCTGGCCGCCGAGCGCGGCGAGGACCCGTCGACCGGCTAGTTGAAGCGTTCGCGCACGGCCAGGTCGCCCCAGAAGTCCCGCAGGCGCTCGAACCGCGAGGCGATCTCCTCGACGTCCTCGCGTTCCAGCGCGGCGACGATCGCGTTCACGTCGGCGGCCGAGGTGTCGTCGGTCAGCTCCTCGTCGTCGAGCAGCTGCACCAGCCCGCCGTAGTCCAGTTCGACGGCCGAGTGCGGGTGGAAGTGCTCCAGCCAGCGCCCGGTGTCCTCCAGGACCTTCGTCGGGCCCTGCTCGCCGAGGACCCGCTCGGCCAGCGAGTGCGCCTTGGCGACCCGGCGGCGGGCGTCGGCCATCGCCACCCGCCAGCACACCTGCCGGCGCGGGTCCTCCCGGCTGGCCAGCACGAGGTGGCGGTGGGCGGGGTCGACGAGGGTGAACCAGGGCAGCGGCACGGTCCAGGTGGTGGAGACGATGTGCACGGCGCCGCCGGGCAGCTCGGAGAGCACCCGGGCGGCCTTCTCCTTGGCCTCGTCGACGGACGCGGACAGCGCGGTCGCGCGCAGCGACGGGTGCGCGGAGGTCAGGAAGCCGACCAGGGCGGCGGCCGAGCGGGCGCGCACGTCCAGCGGGCAGATCAGGGGGCCGGGGCCGACGGTGGCCTGGTCGACGGGAACCTCGGCCGGGTCGAGCACCAGCAGTTCGCGTAGCGCGCGGGGCGAGGGCTCGCCGCTGGCCAGCTCGCCGGGCAGCAACGTGGTCGGCACGGACAGTTGTGATCTGAGCCACAGGTCACGCTCGCGTTCGCCGACTCCGGCGTGGTCGAGGTGTCCGGTCTCCAGGGCCTCGCGCAGCGGTTTGGCCACGTCCTGGGCGAAGGAGGACAACGGTTCGTACACCCTGAGGTAGGCGACGAACGGTCGAGGCACGAGAGGCATCGTGTCACGGGTCGCTGGACCTGTGGTCACGGGGCGATCAACGACACCCGACGAACCCAGTGCCCCTTCGCACAGAACGCCGTCGACACGGTACGGTAGTTGGCAGGAACCAGTAGTCGAGATCTGCGGGGCCGCCGATTCCCCCGGCCGCCCCGTCACTGTGCGAGGGGGTCGAGCCATGGGGCGCGGCCGAGCGAAGGCTAAGCAGACCAAGGTAGCCCGAGAGCTCAAATACAGCACTCACCACACCGACTTCGACGCTCTGCAACGAGAGCTGTCGAGTCAGTCGCCATCGGACGGCAACGGCGGAGAGCGGTTCGATGACGATGATGACCTTGAGGATGACGACTACCGTCGTTGACCGGCTGGTTCAGGGGCGGCCCAGGTAGCGAACCTGGTCCGTCCTGGCCTTGTCCAGGTCCTCTCGGGCATCGACGACATCGGGATACGTCGACCGCTCGGGCACGCCGACCTCCCACCACGCTTCGGCATCCGTCCAGGCCGAAGGGTGCGTGTGGATCACCACGACGGCCACCCGGCCGTCCCGTGCGTGAGCGCGTGCCCGGGCGTAGGCGTCCCGCAGGTCGGTGAGGTCGGTGGCGGCCAGCACGGCAGCGCCGAGCGACGCCGCGTGCGACGCGAGGTCGACCCTTGGCGTGTCCGTGAGTCGGGACCGCACGTCGGTGTAGAGGTTGTTGAACGCCGGGGCGCCGTTGCCGCGCTGGAGCCGGTCGATGACCGCGTACCCCCCGTTGTCGCACACCACCGCGACGAACCCGTGCCCGGCGAACGCGGCCGAGAACAGCTCGGAGTTCAGCATCAGGTACGAGCCGTCACCGACCAGCGCGGTCACCACGCCGGCCGGCCGGGCCATCGCCGCCCCCCACGCCCCGGCCAGTTCGTAGCCCATGCAGGAGAACCCGTACTCGACGTCCATCGACGGCTCGCCGCCGGTGGCCCGCCAGCCGCCGACCAGCTCGCCGGGCAGGCCGCCGGACGCGGTCAGCACGTAGTCGCCCGGCTCGCTGGCGTCGTTGACCACGCCGACGACCTGGGCGTAGGTCGGCAGGCCGGGCGAGGGTGCGCGCAGACCGTCGACATAGGTGTCCCAGCGGGCGCGTTCGGTGGCGGCCCTGGCCGTCCAGTCCGGCTCGGCGCGCCAGCCGCCGGTCAGCCCGGCGAGCTCGGCCAGGGCCTCGTCGGCGTCGGCGACCAGCGCGAACCCGCCGTGCTTGACCGCGTCGAAGCGCGCGGTGTTCACCGAGACCAGGGTGAGGTCGGGGGAGAACAGCGACCACGACGCGGTGGTGAAGTCCTGCAGCCGGGTGCCGACGGCCAGCACCAGGTCGGCCTCGGCGGCCAGCGCGTTGGCCGAGCGGGAGCCGGTGATGCCCAGCGGGCCGGCGTGCAGCGGGTGGTCGTGGGGCACCAGGGTGCGTCCGGCGGTGGTCTCGGTCACCGGCAGCCCGTGGGCCTTGGCGAACTCCAGCGCGCGTTCGGCGGCCCCGGAGTACCGCACGCCGCCGCCGAGGACCAGCAGCGGCCGGCGGGCGCCGCGCAGGATCCGCGCGGCCCTGTCCAGCGCGGCCCGGTCCGGGCGGGGGCGCGGCGGGTGGTGGGTGACCGGCGCGAACAGGGCATCCGGGAAGTCGAACGCCTCGGCCTGCACGTCCTGGGGGAGCGCCAGGGTCACCGGGCCGCAGTCGGCCGGGTCGGTGAGCACCCGCGCGACCTGCGGCAGGGTCGCCAGCAGCTGCTCGGGCCGGGTGATCCGGTCGAACCAGCGGCTCACCGCGCGGAAGGCGTCGTTGACCGTGGCCGTGCCGTCGCCGAACGGCTCGACCTGCTGGAGCACCGGGTCGGGCGCGCGGTTGACGAACGTGTCGCCGGGCAGCAGGAGCAGCGGCAGCCGGTTGGCGTGCGCGACCCCGGCGGCGGTGACCATGTTCAGCGCGCCCGGCCCGATCGAGGAGGTGACCACGCCGGTCTGCCGGCGGTGGGTGGCCCTGGCGTGGGCGACGGCGGCCAGCGCCATGCCCTGCTCGGTGTGCCCGCGCCAGACCGGGAGCTCGCCGGCGTGTTCGGACAGCGCCGTGCCGAGGCCCAGGACGTTGCCGTGCCCGAAGATCGCGAACACGGCCGGGAACAGCGGGGCCTCGGTCCCGTCGAGCAGGACCGTCCGCTGCGCCAGCAGCCAGCGGACCAGCGCCTGGGCGGTGGTCAGGCGCATCAGCCGGACACCCCGCGCAGCTCGTGCTCCAGGGCCTCCAGTTCCTCGCCGCCGGCCATCTGGCGGGTCAGCTCCGCCAGCGTGATGTCGGCCTTCTCGAACGAGCCGAGGCTCGCGCCGCGGGTGAGGACCAGGAACCGGTTGCCGACCGGGTAGGCGTGGTGCGGGTTGTGGGTGATCAGCACGACGCCAAGGCCACGGTCGCGGGCCTGGGCGAGGTAGCGCAGCACCACCCCGGACTGCTTGACGCCCAGCGCGGCCGTCGGCTCGTCCAGGATCAGCACCTTGGCCCCGAAGTGCACCGCGCGGGCGATCGCCACGCACTGCCGCTCGCCGCCGGACAGCGTGCCGACCGGCTGCTCGACGTCGCGCAGGTCGATGCCCATGTCGGCGATCGCCCGGCGCGCGGTCTCCCGGCCGGTGCGCCGGTCCAGGCGCCGCAGCGGACCGGCGCCGACGGTCGGCTCGGAGCCGAGGAAGAAGTTGCGCCACACACTCATCAGCGGCACCACCGCCAGGTCCTGGTGGACGGTGGCGATGCCCCGGTCCAGCGCCTCCCGGGGCGAGGCGAACCGCACGTCCTGCCCGTCGAGGCGCAACCGGCCGGTGTCGTGCTGGTGCACCCCGGCCAGGATCTTGATCAGCGTGGACTTGCCGGCGCCGTTGTCCCCGAGCACGCAGGTCACCTCGCCCGCGTTGACCACGGTGGACACCTCCCGCAACGCCACCACACTGCCGTAGCTCTTGCCGATCCGGTCGACCTCGATCAGGGGATTCACGACCGCACCCTCTCCGCCCGGCGCCGGAACGTGTTGTTCACCAGCACCGCGCCGAGCAGCATGATGCCGAGGAAGAGCATGAACCAGTCGGAGTTCCAGTCGGCGAACACGATGCCCTGCCGGGCCATGCCGAAGATCAGCGCGCCGATCGCCGCGCCGATCACCGACCCGTACCCGCCGGTGAGCAGACAGCCGCCGATCACCGCGGCGATGATGAACTGGAACTCCAGGCCGATGCCCTGGTTGGCCTGCACCGTGGTGAACCGCAGGATGTTGATCGAGCCGACCAGCCAGCCGGCGACCGCGGTCGTCATGAACAGCAGGATCTTGGTCCTGGCGACCGGCACGCCGACCGCGCGGGCGCTGGGCGCCGAGCCGCCGACGGCGAAGGTCCAGTTGCCGAACCGGGTGCGCACCAGGACCCACGCGGCGAGCCCGGTGACGCCGAGCCACCACAGGATCGAGATCTGGAAGCTCGTGCCGTCGATGGTGAGCCAGGACGCGAACACGAACCCGGCCGACTCGTAGCCCTCGGCCGCGCGTATCCCCGACACCTGCACCGAGCCGGTGACCAGCCGCGTCACCCCGAGGTTGAGGCCCTGCAACGCCAGGAACGTGCCGAGGGTGACGATGAAGCTCGGCAGCCCGGTGCGCACCACCAGCCAGCCGTTGAGCGCGCCGACGCCCAGCGCGAACACCAGCGACACCAGCAGCGCCAGCCACACGTTCAGCCCGGCCTCGGTCGCCAGGATCGCGGTGACCAGCGCCGTGGACGCGGTCATCACACCGGCGGACAGGTCGAACTCGCCGCCGATCATCAGCAGGGCGACGGCCACCGCCATGATGCCCAGCGTCGCCGAGTCGTCCAGCCAGGTCGCGGCGCCGCCGGTGGTGAAGAACGTGTCGGCGACGACGGTGAAGAAGACGAGCACCACCAGCGCGCCGAGCAGCGCGCCGACCTCCGGCCGGGCCACCAGCCGGTTCACCACCCCGCCGGGGGCGAGGCGTTCGTCGGTCGGGTCGGGTCGTTCGGTCGTCGTGGTCATCACCGGCTCCTCAGCGCGTTCCGCGTTCGGTGTACGGACGCACCAGGTCCGCGTTGGACTGGTCGACGAACCCCGGCCCGGTCAGCACCGGCTGCCCGCCGCCGAGGGTGTTCCCGTTGAGCCGGTACAGCTTGAGCATGGAGATCGGCAGGTAGCCCTGCTGGTACTGCTGCTGGTCGACGGCGAACAGGATCCGGCCGTCGCGGATCGCGTCGACCACGTCGGTGTTGAGGTCGAAGGTGGCGACCTCGGCGGTGGAGCCGACCGACAGCGCCGCGGTGACCGCCCGGTCGGCGACCTGGGAGTTGAGCGTCAGCACGGCGTCGATGTCGGGGTTGGTCTGCAACGCGCCGCGCAGCCGGGCCTCGATGTCGGTCGGGTTGGCGATGTCGACCTGGAGGTTGTCCACCTGGCCGGCGAAGCCCTCGCGGGCGCCGTCGCAGCGGTCGTTGAGCCCGGAGTTGCCGGCCTCGTGGATCACGCACAGCATCCGTTTCTTGCCGGCCTGCGCGAGGCGTTCGCCGGCGGCCCGGCCGGCGATGTCCTCCTCCTGGCCGACGTGGGCGATCGCGCCGAACTCGGCGCTGCGGTCGGCGCCGGAGTTGATGGTGATCACCGGGATGCCGGCGGCGACGGCGGCCTCGATGGCCGGGCGCAGCGCGTCCGGGTTGGCCATCGACACGACGATGCCGGTCCTGCCCTGGGCGACGGCGTTGTCGATGAGCTTGGCCTGTGCGCCGGGGTCGCCGTTGGAGGTGTAGGCGACGTCGACGTCCAGGTCGCGGCCGGCGTCCTGCGCGCCGTTCTTGACCACGCTCCAGAAGGCGTCGCCGTCGCTGCCGTGGGTGATCACGGCGAACTCCAGCGGCGCGTCCGGGTCGAACTCGCCGCCACCGCCGCCGGTGCCGCCGCTCCCGCGGCCGCTGGCCAGGTCGGCCGACGGCCCGGTGCACGCGGTGAGCGCCAGTGCCAGTGTCGCCGCCACGGCGGCGGTCGCGGCGGCGAGCCGGCGGCGCCCTCGGTCAGACATCGTTGTCTCTCCTTCCGGGCAGGGAGTCCTCAGTAGACGGTGTCCAGGTAGGCCAGGCTGCGCGCGGTCGCCAGCCGGGGCGCCTGGTCGGCCTGGTCACCGTCCTCGGGTAGCGCGGTGTCCTGCTCGAGTACGTACCAGCCCCGGTAGTCGTTGTCACGCAACAGTTTCAGCAACGCCGCGAGATCGATGTCGCCGTCGCCCAACGGCACGTAGATGCCCTGGGCGACGGCCTCGGTGTAGCTGATCAGCCCGTCGCGGACCTGCTCGGCGAGATCGGCCCGCACGTCCTTGAGGTGCACGTGCCCGATCCGGTGCGGGTGCGCCCGGACCAGTTCGACCGGGTCGGTGCCGCCGATGAGCAGGTGCCCGGTGTCCACACACAGCGGCAGGTCGGCGTCGGCCAGGAACCGGCGCACCTCGGCGGTCGTCTCGACCTGGGTGCCGACGTGCGGGTGCAGCACGGTCCGCACGCCCGCGCGCACGGCGACGTCGCGGATCATCCCGGCGGTGTCGACCAGCGTGTGCCACTGCGCCTGGTTGAGCGGCGGCCGCTCGTCGTAGCCGTCCAGGCCGGTACTGGCGGCCAGCACCAGCACGTCGCCTCCGGCGGCGGCCAGCAGTTCGGCCTGCCGCCCGGCCAGGTCCACCACGGACCGCTGCTGGCCGGCGTCGTGCAGGACCACGGCCAGGAACCCGCCGACCAGGCCGAGCCCGTGCCGGTCCAGGGTGGCCGCCAGCGCGGCCGGATCGGCCGGCAGGTAGCCCGGCGGCCCGAGTTCGGTGGCGGTCAGGCCCAGGTCGGCCATCTCGCGCAGGACGGTGTCGTGGTCGAGCACCCGCCCCCAGCCGGGAACCTCGCAGACCCCCCAGGAGATGGGCGCGGCCGCGATCCTCATCTGTCACTCCCCCCTTGTGGCCGGACCGGCGCGCCGGTGCGCCGCGACCGTTCGCACGCCTGCGCCAACCGCAGGCTGACCAGGCTGTCCCGCGCGGGTGACGGGTTGGCCGCGCTCCCGGCGGCGACCTGCGCGAACACCCGCATCTCGTTGACGTAGGCCGCCCGGAACCGTTGCGCGAAGCCGGGATGGGCGCCCGACGCGCGCGGCCCGTCCTCGTCGAGCGAGTTCAGCGGGGTGCGCGGGCCAAGGCCCACCGCGACCGAGTCCTTCTCCGCCAGCACCTCCAGCCGGTGGTCGTAGCCGAGCGGGTCGTGCCGGCCGGCGGCGAGCACCGCGTGCGCGCCGCCGGCGAACCGCAGCACCACCACAGCGTTGTCGACGTCGTCGGCGCGCGCGAACCCGTCGTCGACGAGCACCGAGCCGCAGGCGTAGACCTCGGTCACCGGCTCGCCGACCAGCCACGGGACGGCGTCCAGGTCGTGGATGAGCAGGTCGCGGAAGATACCGCCGGAGGTCGGCAGGTAGCTCAGGTCCGGTGGCTGGGCGTCGAAGCCGACCGCGCGGACGTGGTAGATCGTGCCCAGCGCGCCAACGGCGATCCGCCGTCGCAGCTCGACCATCGGCGGATCGAACCGGCGCTGGAAGCCGACCAGGACCGGCACCCCGGACCGCTCGATCTCGGTCACCAGCGCGGACATCTCGTCGAGGTCGGCGGCCACCGGCTTCTCGCACAGCACCGGCACCCCGGCGCCCAGACAGCGCCGGACGAGTTCGGGGTGGGTGGTGGTGGGGGTGGCGACCACGATCCCGTCGGCCTGGGCCAGCAGCGTGTCGACGTCGGCGACCGCGCGGTGGGTGCCGCCGCTGGCGCTGGCCCGCCCGCCGGCCCCGCCCGCGCCGTCGAGCTGTTCGGCGGCCCGCTCGGCCCGGCCGGGCACCGGGTCGAACAGCAGGACCTGGTCCACCTCGGGCAGTTCCGCCAGATGCCCGGCGTGCATGGTGCCGATCCGGCCGACTCCGGCCACCCCGATGCGCATCCGGCCCCCCGCTGTTGGAGCGCTCCAATTCGAGCTATCCTGTAATGTCGGTCACAGCGGTGTCAAGGGAGGCGGGGTGCCGAGACCGACCATCGAGGACGTCGCCGCGCGCGCCGGGGTGTCCCGCGCGTTGGTGTCGCTGGTGATGCGCGACTCGCCGAAGGTCAGCGCGCTGCGGCGGGCGGCGGTGCTCAAGGCGGCCGAGGAGCTCGGGTACTCGCCGCACCTGATGGCCCGGTCGCTGGCCAGCCGGACCTCGCACGTGGTCGGCGTGATGGTCTCCGACCTGCACAACCCGTTCTGGGCGGAGGTCGTCGACGGCCTGGACTCCGGGGCGCGGGCGGCCGGCTTCGAGCTGGTGATCAACACCGGCGGCCGGTCCCCGGCGCGCGAACGCCAGGCGCTGGACGGTTTGCTGTCCTTCCGCCCCGCCGGACTGGCGCTGCTGGGCACGGTCCTGCCGGCCAAGGCCATCGCCGCCGCCTCGGCGCACACCCCGGTCGTCCTGGTCTCCCGGTCCTCCCGAACGTCCACTGTGGACACCGTGAACGACGACGGCAAGGCCGGCTCGATGATGGCCGTCGACCACCTGGTCTCGTTGGGACACCAGGAGATCGCCCACATCGACGGCGGCGGCGGATCCCAGGCCGCACCCCGGCGCGCCGGCTACCTGGCCGCCATGCGGCGCCACGGCCTGCGACCCAGGGTCGTGCGCGGCGAGTACACCGAGGCCGCCGGAGCCGCCGCCGTACCGGTCCTGCTGGCCGGCCGGCGACCCACCGCGCTGCTGGCCGCCAACGACCTCAACGCCGTCGGGGTGATCTCCGGGCTGGTCGAGGCCGGGCTGTCGGTCCCCGAGGACGTGTCCGTCGTGGGCTACGACAACACCTGGCTGGCGGCGCTGCGGCACGTGTCGCTGACCACCGTCGACCAGCCCAGGGTCGAGATGGGGCGGCTGGCCGCCCAGGCGCTGGTCCGCCGCGTGCGCGGCGAACGGTCCGGACCGGCGCGGCACCTGCTGACACCGCGCCTGGTCGTCCGCTCCTCGACTAGAACAACCGGCCGATAGTGTTCTCGTAGATGTCCCGGCCGGCCTCCACCGCGTCCCCGACCGTGCCGAGAACGGCGTCCCCGGCGTCGTTGAGGAACTCACCGCCGGTGGACTTCAGCTCGTCCCAGGCAGCGTCCCAGTCGCCGCTGACCGCGTGCTGCCCGGACTCCCACAGCCCGCCGCCCACGTCCCCGACCATGTCCACGGTCTCCCGGCCCAGGTTGACCGTGGCGTCGATCACCGGGCCGACCACCGGCAGGTTCGACCCTGGCACCTCGGGCGGCAGCGGCGAGTCCAGCACGTTCGGGTCCGACACCTCGCCGTAGTTGCCGGTCGCGATGTTCGCCAGGTTGCGCAACGACTCCGAGCCGGGGTCGTAGTAGGACGTGTGCGCGTTCAACGCGTTGCCGCCGTCGGCCGCGCCGAACTGGTTGGCACCGAAGGACGAGTCGTAGGGTCCGGTGGACGAGCCGTCGGCGGTGAACCAGTCGCCGCTGGTGCCCTGCACCACCGGGTCGTGCTCGGTGGCCCCGGCCCACACGTGACCCGGCCCCGACGACAGCTGGTCCACATTGGACGCACCGACACCGGGTGAGCCGATGAACGCGACGTCGTCGGCCGCCAGACCGTTCATCCCCGCGTAGCCCACGGTCGCACTGCCGTAGCTGTGCCCGATCACCGAGATGTGCTGCTGCCCGTCGGCCGCCGCCCGGTACCCGTCGACGTCGGCGACCAGGTTCGCCGCGCCCTCGATCGCGTTGTCCGGGCTCGCCACGCTCAGGTCCCAGGTCGGCGCGTCGTAGCCCAACCACGCGATCGTCACGTTGTTCTGCCCCGGCGCCGCCGCGTTCATCTCCGCCCGCAGGTCGGCCGCCGACCCGGTCGGGAACCCGCTCTCCAGCGTGGCCGTCGTGCCCGGCACGAGCACCGACAGGTTGTCGGCCTGGTCCGGGTTGCCCAGGGCGATCGCCAGCGTCCCCTCCTGCACCCCGGGGCCGACCGGGTCGTAGGACAGCACGTACGCGCCGTCGGGCGACAGGCCCTCGGCCTTGGTCACCTGCCCGGCGGCCGCCGTGGCGTTGTCCAGGTACCGGTCGGCGTCCTGGCGCTGGTCGAGCAGGTCGGCCAGGGCCGGGTCGCCGCGCAGCGCGCCCTCGTCGGTGGGGTCCAGGCCCAGTTCCTCGGCGCGCGCGGCGATCCGGGCGTCCAGATCGGACACCGTGGCCGCGTACTGGGCCTGGTCGACCTCGATCCGGCGGCGGTTCGCGTCGTTGAGCACCTCGGCCGGCAGGCCGCGCAGCCGGCCCAGCGCGTCGAACTGGGTGGCCATCAGCTGGTCGCGCTCGGTCTCGGACAGGCTGTTCCACCAGCGGGCGACCTCGCGCGGGTCCGAGCCCGGCGGCGGCACCGTCAGGCCTGCCCGCGGCGCGGTCGCCGCCCACGACGCGTCCCCGGCGGCGGTCTCACCGAAGGCCGGGGTGATGCCCCGCAGCGCGCCGGCGTAGGCCCGCAGGGTCCGCTCGTAGCCGTCGCGGACCGTGCCGAGGGCGTCGTTGACCCGGGTGGCCAGCGCCTGCTTCGCGGCGTCGTCGAGGTCGGGCGGGCGGGAGCGCCACGCCTGGATCGCGTTGTCCGCCGCGCCGCGCATCGTCCGGTACGCCGAGGAGGCGGCCTCGACGATCTGGCCGGCCTGGCCGAGGCGGTCGTTCGCCGTGGTCGTCGCGGTGCCCGACAGCGTCGCCCGCGCGGCGAACCCGGACGCGGCGTCGCCGTCCCACCCGGACGCGGCGGTCGAACCGCCGCCGTCGATCGCCTCGCGGGCCCGGGACAGCGCCGACCGGGCCGAGCCGATCGGCTCGGCGACCGCGTCGATCCGGCCGGCGTCGCCGCTGGCCAGCTTGCCGTAGAGGACCTCCGGGTCGGCGGTCACGAGCCGGCCGCCGTCAGGTTCGCCGCGGAGCCCTGGTCGCTGCTCTCGTACTCCTCGGCGCTGGCCACCAGGCCGTCGGCGGTGGCGTTCACCCACACCGAGCCGTGCCGCAGGTCGTCGCCGTGGCTGGTGACGAACTCGCCGAAGGCGCAGGCCAGCTCGTCGGCGGCGGCCACCTCACCGAGCGCGGCCGGGACCAACTGGGCGACCGAGAGCAACGCGGCGGCGTCGCCGACGGCGTCCGAGCCCTCGTAGATCTTGGTCGACGCGCCCCGCAGCGTCGCCGGGTCCACCTGGTAGCCCTCGGGCACGTCGACCTCCTCGGTCCGGGACAAAAGCGCAAAACGACGCTACTGCCAGGGGTCGCCGCATAGGGTGCTTTTCGCGCGCACTGTGTGCATGTGCGCACGGAACGGAAGGAGACCGGGTGAGCGACTGGAGCCCGTCGAGGTGGACCGGGGTGTTCGACGAGCAGTCGGCCAGGTTCCGGGCCGCCGTCGGCGCCGCCGACCTCGGCGCCCGGGTGCCCTCCTGCCCCGGCTGGACCTTCACCGAGCTGACCAGCCACGTCGCCCGGTTCTGCCAGCAGGTCACCACCTACCTGGCCAGCGGCAGCACCGTCGCCCTGCGTCTGGACCCGCCGCGCGCCGTCGCCGACCCGCTCGCTCACCTGGACGCCGAGCTGGCCAGGGCCGCCGAGGTGCTGGCGACCACCCCCGGCAACCGTCCGGTGTGGACGTTCTCACCGGCGGCGCCGGACCTCGCGTGGGTCTGGCACCGGCGCGCCGCCCACGAGCTGAACCTGCGCCGCTGGGACGCCCAGGCCACGCTGCGCACCCTCGACCCGACCGACCCCGACCAGGCCATCGACTCACTCGACGAACTGCTCGGCACGCTGCTCGCCGCCCGCCAGCTCGGCGACGAGCCGCCGGAGTACCAGGGCAGCGCGGTCGTGGCCACCGAGGAGGGCCGCGCCTGGTTCGTGCGGCTGGTCCCCGGCCAGGTCCCCGAGGTCCGCCCGGCCGACCCGGGCGAGCCGGCCGACGCGCGGCTGCACGGCAGGGCCGCCACCCTGCTCTACCAGCTGCGCGGCCGGATGCGCCTGTCCGGCACCGGCGACGAACGGGTGCTCAAGGGCCTGCGAATGAGCTGATCGCCACGTCGGTCGGGCGCGATGGGCCCGGTGAACCGCGCCTACACTGGAGCGCACTGACACCGTTCGCATGGGAGTTGACTCGGTGGTCACCGACCGACATGACGTGCCGGAAACCGAGCCCCGCGAGGAGTGCGGCGTGTTCGGCGTGTGGGCTCCTGGCGAGGAGGTCGCCAAGCTCACCTACTACGGGCTCTACGCACTGCAACACCGCGGCCAGGAGGCCGCCGGCATCTCGGTCTCCGACGGTCAGCGGATCGTCGTGTTCAAGGACCTCGGCCTGGTCAGCCAGGTCTTCGACGAGCAGGTGCTGTCCTCGCTGCGCGGCCACATCGCCGTCGGCCACTGCCGCTACTCCACCACCGGCTCCACCACCTGGGAGAACGCCCAGCCGACCTTCCGCAACACCGCCGTGGGCAGCGGCCTGTCGCTGGGCCACAACGGCAACCTGGTGAACACCGCCGAGCTGCTGGAGCGCTCCGGGGCCACCGGGGTGAGCAAGGCCACCGGCGCCACCACCGACTCCGACCTGCTGTGCGGGCTGCTGGCCGCGACCGCCGCCGACCGGGGCATCGAGCAGGCCGCGCTGGAGCTGCTGCCCGACGTGCGCGGCGCGTTCTGCCTGGTGTTCGCCGACGAGACCACCCTCTACGCCGCCCGCGACCCGCACGGCGTGCACCCGCTGGTCATCGGCCGGCTGGAACGCGGCTGGGTGGTGGCCAGCGAGACCGCCGCGCTGGACATCGTCGGCGCGTCGTTCGTGCGTGAGGTCGAGCCGGGTGAGCTGCTGGCCATCGACTCCGACGGGCTGCGCTCCTCACGCTTCGCCAACCCCGAGCCCAAGGGCTGCGTGTTCGAGTTCGTCTACCTCGCCCGCCCGGACACCACGATCTCCGGCCGGTCGGTGCACGCCACCCGCGTGGACATCGGCCGGCGGCTGGCGCAGGAGGCGCCGGTGGAGGCCGACCTGGTCATCCCGGTGCCCGAGTCCGGCACCCCGGCGGCCATCGGCTACGCGCAGGGCTCGGAGATCCCCTACGGCTCGGGCCTGGTGAAGAACGGCTACGTCGGCCGCACGTTCATCCAGCCCTCGCAGACCATCCGCCAGCTGGGCATCCGGCTCAAGCTCAACCCGCTGCGCGAGGTCATCCGGGGCAAGCGGCTGGTGGTGGTGGACGACTCGATCGTGCGCGGCAACACCCAGCGGGCCCTGGTGCGGATGCTGCGCGAGGCCGGTGCGCTGGAGGTGCACGTGCGGATCGCCTCGCCGCCGGTGCGCTGGCCGTGCTTCTACGGCATCGACTTCGCCTCCCGCGCCGAGCTGGTCGCCAACGGCCTCGACCTGGACGGCATCCGCCGCTCGATCGGCGCCGACTCGCTGGCCTACGTCTCGATCGAGGGCCTGGTCGCGGCGAGTGAGCAGCCGCGCACCCGGCTGTGCATGGCCTGCTTCGACGGCACCTACCCGATCGCCCTCCCGGAGGAGACCAAGATCGGCAAGCACCTGCTGGAAGGGCTGGAGAAGGGTGTCGCGGGCTCCGCCGCCCCGGTGGTGCCGGCCGGCTATGGTGCCGGGGACGCACTCCGGCGACCTTGAGCTTGGACACGATGACCGACACCAGCGCCAACTCCCCGCACGCCACCTACGCCGCGGCGGGGGTCAACATCGAAGCCGGCGACGAGGCCGTCGAACAGCTCAAGCCGTTCGCCGAGAAGGCCTCCCGCCCGGAGGTGATGGGCGGCATCGGCGGGTTCGCCGGGCTGTTCAAGCTGCGGCTGGACCGCTGGCGTGAGCCCATCCTCGCCTCCTCGACCGACGGGGTCGGCACGAAGATCGCCGTCGCCCAGGCCCTCGACGTGCACGACACGGTCGGCATCGACCTGGTCGCCATGGTGGTCGACGACCTCGTGGTGTGCGGGGCCGAGCCGCTGTTCCTACAGGACTACATCGCCGTGGGCACCGTCGTCCCGGAGCGGATCGCGGCGCTGGTCAAGGGCATCTCCGAGGGCTGTGTGCAGGCCGGCTGCGCGCTGCTGGGCGGCGAGACCGCCGAGCACCCCGGCCTGATGACCGACGGCGCCTACGACCTGTCGGCCACCGGCGTCGGCGTGGTCGAGGCGGACGCGGTGCTCGGCCCGGAGCGGGTCCGGCCAGGCGACGTGGTGATCGCCATGGGCGCCACCGGCCTGCACTCCAACGGGTTCTCCCTGGCCAGGCACGTGCTGCTGGAGATCGGTCGGATGCCGCTGGAGGGTCAGGTCGAGGAGTTCGGCCGCACCCTGGGTGAGGAGCTGCTGGAACCGACCAGGATCTACGCCAAGGACTGTCTGGCGGTGGTCGCCGAGGCCGAGGTGCGCACGTTCGCGCACATCACCGGCGGCGGCATGGCCGCCAACGTGGCCAGGGTGATCCCGCCGGGGCTGCGCGCGGTGCTCGACCGGGGCACCTGGACCCCGGCGCCGGTGTTCTCGATGATCGCCCAGCGTGGGCGTGTCGAGCGGCTGGAGATGGAGCGCACGTTCAACATGGGTGTCGGCATGGTCGCCGTGGTGGCACCGGAGGACGTGGATCGCACGCTCGCCGTGCTCACCGCCCGGCACGTACCGTCCTGGGTGCTCGGTGAGGTCACCCCGATCGGCGAGGACCCGGACGCCGTGCGGGCCGAGCTGACCGGGGACCACCCGCGCTTCTAGAGGCAACCCGTCGGAGCCGGCCGCCGTATCACGGGCGAGGTGAGAGGATCACGGGTTCGTGTACGACCGCGACGCGGAGTTCGGGGAGTACCTCGAAAGTCGTGCCGTCGTCATGCGCCGGACCGCGTTCCTGTTGTGCGGCGGTGACTGGCATCGCGCGGAGGACCTGGTCCAGACGACGCTGACGAAGATGTACGTCGCCTGGTCGCGGATCCGGCGCGACGGCAGCGTCGACGCCTACTCGCGGCGGATCATGGTGCGGACCGCGATCGACGAGTCGCGGCGGGCCTACCGCCGGCGCGAGTCGGTGGTGGAGGAGGTGCCGGAGAACGCGGTGCGGCCGCCCGGTGTCGAGGAGGCGGTCGACGTGCGACGAGCGTTGGCGAAGCTGCCGGCCGGCCAGCGCGCGGTGGTCGTGCTGCGCTACTGGGAGGACCTCTCGGTCCAGGAGACCGCGGCCACGCTCGGCAAGAGCGAGGGCACGATCAAGAGCCAGGCGGCGAAGGGCCTGGCGTCCATGCGACGGATGTTGTCCAGCGACGAACCGGCGGGGGCGGGTGAGTGATGAACGAGAACGAGAACGCGCGGGTGCGGCGGTGGCTGGACACGGCGCTGTCCGGCGAGCCGCCGCTGGCCGTCGACCGCGAGGAGGTGCTGCGCCGGGGCCGGCGCGGCCTGCGTCGGCGGCGGCTGTTCCAGGCCGGCGGCGCGGTGTCCGGCGCGGTCGCCGTGGTGGTCGGCACGGTGCTGGTCAGCGGCGTGCTCACCGGCCACGACGGCGACCACCGGACCGTCCCGCCGGCCGCCGGGTCGACCCCGACGGCCGAGTCGTCCTTGCTGACCACCCCGCCGAGGACCGCCGAGCCGAGTACCGCCGCCGGGCCGAGTACCACCGCCGGGCCGCAGGGGCAGGTACGCGACGAGACGGTCCGGTACACCCAGGCCGTGGTCAACCCCGACGTGCTGCCCGCGCGCTACGTGCTGTCCCCCGTCGCCGGCACCAGCGGCCCGGTGTTCCAGGGGACCACACCGGGCGTGTACGAGTTCGAGGCCGACCTGCGGACCGACGACGGGTCGGGCTGGCTGTGGGTGCTGCTGCGACGCGGCCCCGGCGACGGGCTCGACTGCGACACCGTGCCCCGGCCGGTCGACCAGTGTGAGGTCCGCAAGGAGGGTGACCTGCCGATGGTGGTCGCCGTGCAGCGCTTCGACACCGGGGAGGTGCGGCGGGTGGTCCGCTCGGTGCACCCGGACGGCGACTCGGTCACCGTGACCGCGTCCAACCTGACCTCGGTCCAGCGCGGCGACGGCGCGGTGCCGGTGAAGGCGAGCTGGCCGCCGCTGACCGAGTCCGCGGCGATCCGCATCGCCGCGCTGCCCGAGCTGGACGTCGACTAGCCGTGGACCTCGCCGACGACCTGGTGGTCACCCCGCGCCTGGTGATCCCGCCCGACGAGTTGCGGGAGCGGTTCTCCCGGTCGTCGGGCCCCGGCGGCCAGGGCGTGAACACCACCGACAGCCGGGTGGAGCTGTCCTTCGACGTCGCCCGCTCGGCCTCGGTACCGGACAACCTGCGCGACCGGTTGCTCGCGGCGCTGGGCAGCAGGCTGGTCGACGGCGTGCTCACGGTCGCCGCCAGCGCCCGCCGCGCCCAGCTCGCCAACCGGGTGGAGGCCCGCGAACGCCTGGTCACGATGCTGCGCGCGGCCGCCGCCCCACCGCCGCCGACACGCCGGGCGACCAGGCCGAGCCGAGGTGCGAAGGAACGCCGGCTGGCGGCCAAACGCCGCCGGGGCGAGATCAAGCGGGGCCGGCGCGCCGGCCCCGACGACTGAGCGGCTACAGGCGCAGCAGCGGCAGGTGCGCGGAGAGGTCCGCGCGGCTGCCCGAGGCGCTGATCCGCCCGTCGGCCAGCGCCTGGGCCCAGGTCACGGCGCCGGTGGCGAGTTCGAGCCAGGTCAGCGGATCGGTCTCGACGACGTTGGGCGGGGTGCCCCGGGTGTGCCGGGGACCCTCGACGCACTGCACGGCCGCGAACGGCGGCACCCGCACCTCGACGCTGCGGCCGGGCGCGTCCTGGGCGAGGGTGCGCAGGCTCAGCCGCACGGCCGCCGCCAGCACGGGCCGCGCCGGCCGCCGCGGGTCGCCGGCCAGCCACGGGCGCACCGCCTCGACGGCGGCGCGCAGCTCGTGCGGGTCGACCGGCCCGCCCGGACGGCTCAGGAGGACACCTCGTTGACGACCTCGCCGAGCAACTGGTCGACCTGGTGGATCAGCTTGCGGGAGTCGGCCGGGGAGATCGTCGTCCACATCGTGCCGTCCTGTGACGGGCGGCGGATCTGCAGGTAGCGGCCCTCCTCGGTGTCGAAGAACGACACCACCCGACCGGCCCGGTGCCGGCGGCCGAGACGGTCACGCGCGGCCGCCCCGAAATTGCCCATCCCGGACACGTCCTTGATCATCTCGCTCAGCGCGGTGGCGTCGTCGTGGCGGATCCCCCGGGACATCAGTGCGTTGAGGAAGCCCGGCTGGGTACCGCCGCCGTCGATGGCCGCGCCCTCGAAGTCGATGGTGCGCAGGGTGACCGACTGGCCGGAGCCGGCCGGGGCCGCGCGCAGCGAGGCGAGCGCCGCGCTGGCCAGACCGGTCGGCGACGCGTGCCGCAGCGAGATCTGCCCGCCGGACAGCTCCGCGACCGCGCCGGCCTCGCCGCAGCGGGCGGCCAGCGCCCGGACGTTGCGCCCGGAGTAGGCGCGCACGTCGACCTCCCGGTCGGGCTTGGCGATCAGCGTCAGGATGCCCTCGATGTCGGGGTGCAGGTCGACCGGCCGGCCAAGGCCCCGGCTCTCCAGGGCCGCCCACACCTGCCGTTCCAGCGCTTCGCGCTCCTCGAAGGTCCGGCCGGGCGAGGGGACCTTCACCACGAGCGGCAGCTGGCCGAGTTCCAGGTGCTCCCACAGCACGTCGAACTCGAGGGCGGACAGCGTGATCGGCTCGGTTTCCCGGTCGCCGATGGAGAACGTGCTGGTCACAACGCACAACCTTAGCTTCAAGGACGAAAGGGGCGGGAGCCGCGATTGCGGCTCCCGCCCCGTCCGTCGTTCTACGTCAGCTCACTGTTGCGGAGAAACCTCGCCAATCACGGTCGGCGCCACCTTCAGGTCGGCGTCGCCCCACACGTCGTCGGTCTCCATCAGGTAGTCGGCCGCGTAGTGCTCGTCGTCGTCCTCGCCCTCGCCCCGGCGTCCACCGGCGCCCATCGGGCCACCGGCACCGCCACGGCCACCCGCACCGCCGGCACCGCCGGCACCGCCGACGCCACCGGGACCGCCCCGGGCCATGCCGCCCTCACCGGGCATGCCCATCGGGCCGCGGCCCAGCTGGGAGCCGGCACGGGTGCCGTCCGGGTTGAGCCCGCCGCCACCGCCGCCGAGGCCCGGCGTGCCGGGTCGCAACTGCTGGGCGTTCTTGGCCAGGTCACCCCCGCCCGGACCGGTGCCGGGCAGGTTGGTGACCGGCGGCCGCATGTTCGGGTTGTTGGGGTTGTACGGGTTCTGCGGGTTGTACGGGTTGTTCGGCCCGTAGGGCGGCGGACCGCCCTGGAACGGGGGGTTGCCGTAGGGCGGGCCACCGATCGGCGGGGTGCCCGGGTTCGGCTGCGGGAGCACCGGCGGGTTGCCCGGCGCCGGCGGGAGGTTGTAGTTCGGGTTGGTGAGCAGCGGCGGGTTGCCGCCACCACCGCCGCCTCCGCCACCGCCCCCACCGGGGATGGTGGGCACGCCACCGCCGCCGCTGGGCGGGGTGAAGCCGTTGGGCGAGGTGCCACCGCCACCGTCGACCCCACCGACACCGCCGGCCACGCCGCCGCCGAGACCGGCGACACCGATCCCGCCGACAGCGGCGGGCGGTGGGGTGGCCACGACGACGTCGGGCGGGGCGACGAACGTGCCGAGCGTCTCCCGGTTCCAGGTGCTGCTCGACTCGTAGCTCTGCATGGTCTGGATGGCGCGCTGCTCGGCCTCGTTCTGCGCGGCCTCCTGCGCCTCGTGGTCGGCCGACATGGCGGCGACGGCGATCGCGGGGCCGGGGTTGCCGGTGAGGGCGGCGCCGGCGGCGGAGGCGATGTCCCAGCCGGAGGGCGAGGGGGTGGTGACCGGCACCGGCTCAGGCATCTTCGACCGCGCGTCGGCGACGTAGTTGCCCTGCAGCTCGGCCGAGGTCTTCATGACCGAGCTGGCCGACTCGGCGTCGTTGGCCCACTCCGCGAGCGGCGTCAGACCCGACTGCGCGCTCTGCGAGGCGTTGCCCTCCCAGGTGGCGTTGAGGGTGTTGAGCTTCTTGTTGAGGTCCTGGTCGACCTCGGTGAGCTCCTTGCTCAGGTCCTGCCAGTACACGGCCTGCGGGTCGGACGCCGCCGGACCGGGACCGGTGTTGATCATCTTGTACAGCACGGGGTGTCCGTACCCCGCCCAACGGTGTCCCATGGAGATCAATCCCTTTGCGTGCGCAGGCCGCGAGGCCCAGCCCCTGTAGTACTAGGCGTAGTTGCCCCAGCGTTCGGTGTTCGTCCCCTCGGTCTCGAGGTAGGCCTGCTCGGTGCGCTCCAGCGAGTCGATCGCGTTCTCCAGCTGACGCTGGTAGCCGAGCAGGCACTCGAGCGCGGAGTCGGCGCCGCCGCCGTTGGTCCGGTCGCCGAACAGCTTCGCCGTCTCGGCACTGACCGGGTCCCCCGCCCACCGGGTGATCGGCAGGCCTCCCAGCTCGCTGACCTTGCGCGTGACCCGGTCGTAGGCCTCGCGGAAGGCGGCGAGCGCGCCCGGGATGGCGGAAGGCTCGATACGCAGCTGCTGCGTGCCCGTGTAGGTCGGCTCCTTGGGGATCGACCCGCCTACCGTCCCGCCGACACCACCGTCTACCAGAAACACGGCTCGTCTCCTCGTCTGTGCAATCGCGACGACCTTATCTCTGATGGGGACACGAGCGAAGCGGTTCCCGGAAACTCGACAAGATCACACCGTTACCGTTTCGTAATGATCGAATCCGACCATCAGAGTGCCCCCGCCACCGCCGTGGCGATGGCCGGGACCGTACTGCACAGCCGCTCCTGCGGGGTGACCGGCTGTCCGGTCGGATTGGCCATGGAATAGGACAGGTAGAGCATCTGGTCGTCGTTCACGTCCAGCACACCCATACAGCTGCCGGGGGCCTGCGGGGTGAGCACGATCAGCGGGAAACCGGCCGCCGTCGTCTCCGACTTCGACTTCACGCTCGCGAACTCGGCGTACTCCGCGGCGTTGTTCCCGCGCGCCGCGACCACCAGCAGCGACACGTTGCTCCTGATGCCGTTGACGAAACAGTCCTTCTCACCGGGGAACAGGCTCGACTCGCCCGCGAGCGGCGGCCGGTCGGTGTCCAGCTGGTACTCCGGTAACGGGAGCCCGGAGACCACCGCGCACAGGTCCACCGTCGACAGGTCGACCGCCTTGGGCCGGTCGACCGAGGGGGTGTCGCCGGTCGGGGCCGGCTCGGCGCTCGTGGTCTCCTGCTCGCTGGGCCGCTCGCCGGGTTGCTCGCCGGACTGCTCGCTCGACGGCGGGTCGCCGGCCCGCGGGGTGCCCGACTCGGCCGACGAGCAGCCGGCCGAGGCGAGGCCCGCCAGCGCGAGCGAGGTCAACAGGGCGGTGAGCGCGATCCGTGGGGTCGGCATGGCGCCAATCTAGTGCTGGTCCATCCAGCGGTTGATCTCTTCGGGCGGACCCGGTTTCGCGTAGAGCCACCCCTGGGCGGAGTCGCAGCCCAGCGCGGTGAGGCGATCGGCCTGGTCACGGGTCTCCACACCCTCGGCGACCACGTCCAGCTTCAGCGTGTGGGCCAGCGACACCAGCGCACGCACGATCTGCGCGTCCACCGAGTCCGGCTCGTCGGCCCGCAGGCCCTCGACGAACGAGCCGGCGATCTTCAGCGCGTGCACCGGCAGGTGACGCAGGTAGGCCAGGTTCGAGTAGCCGGTGCCGAAGTCGTCGATGGCGATCCGGATGCCCAGGTCGACCAGCTTGTGCAGCGCGCCGAGCGGCTCGCCGGTGGTGCCCATGATGGCGCTCTCGGTCAGCTCCAGCTGCAGGCTCGCCGGCGGCAGCCCGACCGCGCGCAGGATCTGGTCGACGTCGTCGACCAGGCCGGGCTCGACGAGCTGGCGGGCGGCCAGGTTGACGCTGATCGACGGCTGCGGTCCGCCGGTGCGCGCCGCGTGCGCCGCCCACTCGGCGGCCTGCGCGCAGGCGGTGGCCAGCACCCAGCGGCCGAGCGGGACGATCAGCCCGGTCTCCTCGGCCAGGCCGATGAACCGGTCGGGGCCCAGCCGCCCGAACTCCGGGTGCGCCCAACGGACCAGCGCCTCCGCGCCGAGCAGCGCGCCGTCGGACAGCCGCACGATCGGCTGGTACTCCACGTAGAACTCGCCGCGCTCCAGGGCGGCCGGCATGGCGGCCGACAGGGTGATCCGGGCGATCTCGCGGGCGTTGCGCTCCGGGTCGTAGCAGGCCCAGCGGTTCTTGCCGTCGACCTTGGCCCAGTGCAGGGTCACGTCGGCGTCGCGCATGGTGTCGGCCGGGGTGGACGCGGTGACCGCGCGTTCGACGATGCCGACGCTGGCCGAGACGGTCAGCCGGTGGCCGCCGACCAGTACCGGCTCGCTGACCTCGGCGAGCAGCCGCTGCGCCAGGTCGGTCAGCTCGGCCATGCCGTCGGTGTTCTCCACCAGCACGACGAACTCGTCGCCGCCCATCCTGGCCAGCAGCCGGCCGGGGGCGGTGACCAGCCGGTGCAACCGGTCGGCGATCTCCACCAGCAGCTGGTCGCCGACGACGTGGCCGAGGGTGTCGTTGATCGCCTTGAACCCGTCGAGGTCCAGGTAGCACAGGCCGATCCGGGCGCCGTCGGCTCCGCCGAACGCGGCGTGCAGCCGGTCGGTGAACAGCGCGCGGTTGCCCAGACCGGTCAGCGGGTCGTGGTTGGCCTGGTGGCGCAGCTTCTCGGACAGCACGTGCCGTTCGGTGTTGTCCTCGACCATGCCGACCAGCAGCTGCGGGACGCCGTGTTCGTCGCGGACCAGGGACACGGTCAAGTTGGTCCACAGCGGTGAGCCGTCGCGGCGCACGAAGCGGCGCTCGATCCGGTAGTGGTCGCGTTCGCCGGCGACCGTCTCGTGGAAGAAGCGACGCAGCTCGGGCGGGTCGTCGGGGTGCAGGAACTCGGCGAGGTGGCGGCCCTGCAGCTGTTCGGGGACCAGGTCGAGCATCTGACCGAGCGCGGAGTTGATCTCCAGCAGCCGGCCGGTGGTGTCGGCGATGCCGATGCCGATGGCGGCGTCGGCGAACATCGCGCGGAACCGGGCCTCGCTCTGCCGGCGCGCGGCCTCGGCCCGGTCGCGGGCGTCCAGCGCGGCGTGGCGCAGCATTTCCTGCTCGCGGAAGATCCTGGCCTGGACGGCCCGGACGAACCCGCAGGTCAGCGCGGCCTGGACGGCGGCGAGCCGGCCGTTGTCGCGGGTGGCGAGCAGGTCGCCGACCAGCCGGACGGTGGCCGAGAGGGCCTCCGGGGCGATGAACCGCAGGGTCACCAGTTCGGCGCCGACGCGCTCGATCGGTTTTGACTCGAACGGGTTACGGCAGACCTCGGCCACCAGGATGTCGGTGAGTTCACCCAGACGTTGGAGCAGTTCCGCCCTTTCGGTGGCCACGAAGGCGGTGTCCGAGAGCGCATCGGCCCATGTCGCCGCGAACGTGTCGCGAGTCGACCCAGTCGCGCCTGCCACCGTCACACCTTTCGGCTGTCGAGGTCCCCCGAGGATAGAGCGGTACTCACGCTCCGTCCATGCTCCGATCCCGGACGTTATGCCTGGTCACGTATCAAACGTTACCGAACTCGCCGTTAGTTATTCACCAGACCGGGTGACAAACCGGTAGCACGCGACGACAATCGGTATCTTGGCAGCTCCGGACCGTGAGTTGCCACGCGAGGGCACATTTCGGAAAGGGCGATCACATGAACCGTATCTTCCGCGACCGGCGTCGCGGACTGCTAGGTGCGGCCATCGCGGTCACCGTCGCGACAGTCACGACGGTGCTCGCGAGCCCGGCGACAGCGAGCCAGGAAGCCACCCCTGCCGGCGACCAGGCCTCGATCGACGCGATGGTCCGCCAGTACGACCATCCGATGGGATCCCAGATCCGCAAGCACGAGGACACCTCCCTGATGCCCAGGACCGTCGACCCCCGCGACGTCGGCGTCCTGGCGTCGGTGCCGGGCATCGACGTCAGCGGCTGGCAGGGCAACGTCGACTGGGCCGCCCAGTGGAACGCGGGCAAGCGGTTCGCCTGGGTCAAGGCGACCGAGGGCACCACCTACCGCAACCCCTACTTCAACCAGCAGTACGGCGGCTCCTACAACCAGGGCTTCATCCGCGGCTCCTACCACTTCGCGCTGCCCGACCGCTCCAGCGGCGCGACGCAGGCCAACTTCTTCTCCAGCAACGGCGGCGGCTGGTCCGGCGACGGCAAGACCCTGCCCGGCGCGCTGGACATGGAGTACAACCCCTACGGCGCCACCTGCTACGGGCTGTCCAAGGCGGCCATGACCAACTGGATCCGCGACTTCAGCGACACCTACAAGGCGCGCTGGAACAAGTACCCGGCGATCTACACCTCCACCAGCTGGTGGAACCAGTGCGTCGGCGCGAGCTTCGGCTCGACCAACCCGCTGTGGGTCGCCCGCTACGCCTCCACCGTCGGCACCCTGCCCATCGGCTGGAGCTTCTACACCGTGTGGCAGTACAGCTCGACCCCGATCGACCAGAACACGTTCAACGGCTCCTACGACCGGCTGGTCGTGTTCGCCACCAACCACGACTGAGTTAGCGAACCCGAAGGGATCCTCGCACCGGTGGTGCGAGGATCCCTTCTCATGTCGAGCCTGGTGTTCATGATCATCGGCGGGGTGGCGATCGCCGCCGGCGCCGGGGTGTTCGCCCTGTGGAACCTGCGGGCCCGCGGCCGGGAGAACCTGCGGCTGGTGGCCACCGTGCTGCTCGCCGGCGGAGCGCTGGCCCTGGTCGCCGGCTGGCTGCTCGGCGGGGAGAACGCCAACCGCGCCGACGCCGTACGCACCGGCGGGCTGGCCGCCGGCTCAATCGTCGCGCTCTACGCCCTGTGGCTCAACGACCGCCGCCGCCGCGTCGACGAGGAACGCCAGGCCCTCGAACAGGCCCGCCAGGAACTGGAGGGCTCCCGCGCCGAACACGACCGCGAACGCGCCGCCGACGAACGGTTCCTGCGCGCGGTCGAACTGCTGGGCAGCGACGCCGACCAGGTGCGGGTGGGCGCGCTGCACGCGCTGGCTGGCCTGGCCCGCAGCCGCCCCGGCTACACCCAGGACGTGCTCGACGTCATCTGCTCCTACCTGCGCCGCCCGTTCCACCACCCCCGGCACACCGAGGACCTGGACGCCGAGCAGGTCCGCGAGGGCGCCCGCTGGCTCCAGGTGCGCCAGACCGCGCAGCGGCTGATCGCCGACCTGCTGCCGGCCGCCGGAACGCCGGACGCGCCCGCCTACGACCTCGACCTGCAGGGCGCCACCCTCGAGTACCTCGACCTGTCCGGCAAACTGATCGGCCACCTGCGGGCCCGCGAGGTGGAGCTGCACGAGTCGAACTCGGTGCGCGGCTGCGTGTTCCGCGGCCCGGTGTGGTTCACCGCCGGCCGCAGCCGGGGCCGGCTGCACGCGTCCGGGGCTGTGTTCGAGGAACGCTGCTGGTTCAGCCGGTTCACCGCCGGCGGGCCGGTCGACTTCACCGGCGCCGCCTTCCACGGCGAGACCAAGTTCGCCAGCTCCACCTGGGACGGTGAGGTGACCTTCCAGGACGCCGAGTTCGGCCGCGACGTCGACTTCAGCGAGAGCCGCTTCGGCGGCGGCCTCGACCTGCGCGTGGCCGGCGGCACCCTGATCGCCAACACCTACGGGATGCGCGTGTCCACCCTGCACGACCACCACCTGCCGGCGTCCTGGCAGCTGGACACCACCCGCGAGGCCGAGTTCGGCCTCGTCAGGCCGTGACGCGCAGCGCCCGGACGAACAGGAACACCGGCTGCGTCGTCAGGATCCCGGCCAGCTCCCGGTCGAGGTCGGCCGCCGGCTCGGGCAGCGGCTCGTCGACCTCGTCGACGGTGAACCCGGCGCGGCGCAGGTCACCGAAGATCCGCGACAGCGGACGCCGGTACAGCCGCGCGGTCACCCACCGCTCGCCCCAGTCCCAGTCCTCGCTGACCAGCTCGGTGCGGTGGTAGTCGGTGCGGTCGCTGAGCAGCCAGCCGGTGATCGGGTGGTGCAGGGAGAACACCAGCGCCCCGCCGGGCACCAGCGCGCGGCGCACCTCGGCCAGCAGCGGCGCCCAGTCCGCCAGGTAGTGCAGCACCAGCGACGCCACCACGACGTCGACCGAGCCGTCGGCCACGAACGTCAACGGACGCTCCAGGTCGGCGACCTCGACCCTGGCCCGGTCCCCCAGCCGCGCCCTGGCCGCCGCCACCAGCCGGGGCTCGCGGTCCACGGCCAGCACCCGCGCGCCCCGGCCGGCCAGCAGCGAGGTCAGCGTGCCGCCGGCACAGCCCAGCTCCAGGACCCGCCGGCCGCGCACGTCCCCGACCAGGCGCAGGATCGCCGGGCGGTCGTAGTGCACGTTCACCGGGCCACGCTCGGCCCACCGCGCGTACACCTCGGGATGCTCGGCGAACGGATCCACGGCTCAGCCGAACAGCGCCGGCAGCGTGCCCTCCCAGGCGGTGCGCAGCTCGTCGAGCGGCAGGTCCGCCAGGCCCTCGATGGCCAGCGCCCCGGCCGCCTCGACCGTGCCCAGCCGGTGGCAGGGCACCCCGGCCTCGGCGCAGCGCGCGGTGAACGCGGCCGTCCCGGACTCCGGCACCGCCACCAGCACCCGCGCGCTCGACTCGCTGAACAGCGCGACGAACGGGTCGGCGCCGGGCAGCGTCACCCGCGCCCCGCGACCGGACAGCAGACACGCCTCGACCAGCGTCTGGGCCAGCCCGCCCTCGGACAGGTCGTGCGCGGCCGACACCCCACCGCCGGCCAGCAGCCCGGCCAGCCGGCGCTCGGCGTCCAGGTCCACGGCCGGCGGCCGGCCGCCGAGGTGGCCGTGCACCACGTGCGCCCACTCCGACCCGCCGAACTCGTCGGCGGTGTCACCGAGCAGCAGCAGCGTGTCGCCCGGGGCACCGAGGCCGGTGGGAATGCGGCGGCGGACGTCGTCGATCACACCCAGCACCCCGACCACCGGGGTCGGCAGGATCGGCGTGTGGCCGGTCTGGTTGTAGAAGCTGACGTTGCCGCCGGTCACCGGGATGCCCAGGGTCGCGCAGCCGTCGGCCAGGCCGTGCACGGCCCGCTCGAACTGCCACATCACGCCCGGGTCCTCCGGCGAACCGAAGTTCAGGCAGTTGGTGACCGCCACCGGACGCGCCCCGGACACCGCCACGTTCCGGTAGGCCTCGGCCAGCGCCAGCTGCGCCCCGGCGTAGGGGTCCAGGCGGGTGTAGCGGCCGTTGCAGTCACACGAGATCGCCACGCCGCGGCCGGTGGACTCGTCGATGCGCACCATGCCGGCGTCGGCCGGCTGGGCCAGCACCGTGCCGCCGCGAACGTACCGGTCGTACTGCTCGGTGACCCACGCCCGCGACGCCAGGTTCGGCGACGCGGCCATCCGCAGGATCTCCGCGCGCAGCGCCTCGGGGGTGTGCGGGCGCTCCAGCACGACCGGGTCGTCGGCCTCCAGGTCGGTCTGGTCGGCGGGCCGGGTGACCGGCCGCTGGTAGACCGGGCCCTCGTGGGCGACGGTGCGGGGCGGCACGTCGACGACGGTCTCGCCGTGCCAGGTGATCACCAGCCGGTCGCCGTCGGTGACCTCGCCGATCTCGGTGGCGATCACGTCCCAGCGCCGGCAGACGTCCATGAACGCCTCGACGTCCTCGGGGCGCACCACCGCGCACATCCGCTCCTGGGACTCCGAGGAGAGGATCTCCGCCGGGGTCATTCCCTTGGCGCGCAACGGAACCCGGTCCAGCTCGACGCGCATCCCGCCGTCGCCGGCCGAGGCCAGCTCGCTGGTCGCGCAGGACAGGCCGGCGCCGCCGAGGTCCTGGATACCGACCACCAGCCCCGCCCCGAACAGCTCCAGGCAGCACTCGATGAGCACCTTCTCGGTGAACGGGTCACCGACCTGGACGCTGGGCAGCTTCTTGCGGCCGGTGCCGCCCTCGTCACCGGCGAAGGTGTCCGAGGCGAGCACGGACACGCCGCCGATGCCGTCCAGCCCGGTCCGCGCGCCGAACAGGATGACCTTGTTGCCGGTGCCCGAGGCGTGTGCCAGGTGCAGGTCCTCGACCCGCATTGCGCCCACGCACAGCGCGTTGACCAGCGGATTGCCCTGGTAGGACGGGTCGAACACGACCTCGCCGCCGATGTTGGGCAGACCGAGGCAGTTGCCGTAGCCGCCGACCCCGGCGACCACACCGGGCAGCACGCGGCGGGTGTCGGGAGCCTCGGCGGCGCCGAAACGCAGCGGGTCCATCACCGCCAGCGGCCGCGCGCCCATCGCCAGGATGTCGCGCACGATGCCGCCGACGCCGGTGGCCGCGCCCTGGTAGGGCTCGACGTAGGAGGGGTGGTTGTGCGACTCGACCTTGAAGGTGACCGCCCAGCCGTCGCCGATGTCGACCACCCCGGCGTTCTCGCCGATGCCGGCGAGCATCGAGGAGCGCATCGCCTCGGTGGTGGTCTCCCCGAAGTAGGACAGGTGGACCTTGGAGGACTTGTAGGAGCAGTGCTCGCTCCACATGACCGAGTACATCGCCAGCTCGGCGTCGGTCGGCCGGCGGCCGAGGATCTCGCGGATGCGGGTGTACTCGTCGTGCTTGAGTCCCAGCTCGCGGTAGGGCTGGTCGACCTCGGGGGTGGCGGCGGCGTGGCCGACGGTGTCGACGTGCGTGGTGGCGGTCATGCGAGCACCGACCCGAGGACCGAGGTGAACAGCCGCAGGCCGTCGGCGCTGGGGCCGGTCAGCTCGTCGATGGCGTGCTCGGGGTGGGGCATCAGGCCGACGACGCGGCCGTCGGCCGAGCTGATCCCGGCGATGTCGCCCAGCGAACCGTTGGGGTTGGCGCCCAGGTAGCGGAACACCACCCGACCCTCGCCCTCCAGCTCGTCCACAGTGGACTGCTCGGCGGTGTACCGGCCGTCCATGTTCTTCACCGGCACCACGATCTCCGCACCCGCCTCGAACCCGCCGGTCCACGCGGTCGAGGTGCGCTCCACCCGCAGCCGCTGGTCCCGGCACACGAAGTGCAGGCCCGCGTTGCGCAGCAGCGCCCCGGGCAGCAGACCGGCCTCGCACAGGATCTGGAAACCGTTGCAGATCCCCAGCACCGGCAGCCCGCCCCTGACCGCGCGCACCACCTCACCCATCACCGGGGCGAACCGGGCGATCGCACCGGCCCGCAGGTAGTCGCCGTAGGAGAAACCGCCCGGCACGACCACCGCGTCGACCCCGCGCAGGTCGGCGTCGCCGTGCCAGAGCGCGACCGCCTCGGCACCGGCGTAGCGCACCGCGCGGGCCGCGTCGGCGTCGTCGAGCGTGCCCGGGAAGGTGATCACGCCGATCCTCATGCCGGCAACCTCCGGACCACGAAGTCCTCGACCACCGGGTTCGACAGGAAGCCCTCGGCGATCTTGGCGAGCGTCTCGTCGTCCACCGAGTCGTCCACCTCCAACTCGAAGTGCTTGCCCTGACGGACATCGGCGATCCCGGTGAACCCCAGGCGCGGCAGCGCGTTGGCCACCGCCTGTCCCTGCGGGTCGAGAATCTCGGGCTTGGGCATGACATCGACGACGACACGGGCCACGACGGGCTGCTCCTGGGGTGCGTGGTGGCGGTACTGCCGAAGACTACCTGAGCGCGAACGCCCCGATCGGGTGCCGGATCCGCAAGACTTCCGCCATGAGACCTGGACCACTCGCGCTCGTCGCCGCGCTGTTGCTGACCACCCTCGCCGCGCCGGCACGAGCCACCACCGACCGCCACTGGCCAGACGTGCTGCGCCCGGCGGCGACCAACCAGTTCCCCGAGGGTGTGGCCTGGGACCCGTCGCGCCGGGCACTGCTGGTGGGCTCGCTCACCCCCGCGCGGATCACCGCCGTCGCCGCCGACGCCACCACCACGACCGTCGTCACCGACCCCGAGCTGCCGGCCTTCCTGGGACTCGAGGTCGACCGCGCCCACCAGCGGATCGTCGCCGTGCACGGCGCGCCCGGCCTGCCCGGCGGCCTGGCCGCCTACGACCTGCGCACCGGCACCCGCGCCTGGTCGGTGCCGCTGCCCGGCGCCCCCAACGACGTCGCCGTCGACCCGCGCGGCACCGCCTACGTCACCGACACCACCGGCTCGGTGTACCGGGTCGACCGCGCCGGCCGGGTCTCCACGGTCGTCACCGACCCGAGGCTGGGCCCGGAGCTGGGCGTCAACGGCATCGCCTGGCACCCCGACGGCTACCTGCTGCTCGCCACCTTCGTCACCGGCCGGCTGTTCCGCCTCCAACCCGGAGGTGAGCTGCGCGAACTGACCCTGCGCACGCCGCTGACCGGCGCCGACGGGATCGCGCTGCGCCGCGACGGCACGCTGGTCGTGGTCACCAACGCACTGGCGCCGGTCCCCGGGGCGAGCGCGGCGGTGCACGAGCTGGTCCTGCGCCGCGACTCGGCCCTGGCCTACCGGGTCACGCCGTGGGCCGACCCGGCGCCGACGACCGTCGCCGCCACCCCGCACGGCGACTACGTCCTCGACGGCCACCTCGACGTGCTCCTCGGCGGCGGCACCTCGACGGACTTCGTCCTGCGCCGCCGCTGACCACGAGCGGGCGCCGGCCACCCGAACTCCCCGACTCCCCAAGTTTCCCCAAGTTTCCGCAAGTTTCCGCAGGTCAGGCCACGGGGATCCCCCCGTTTTCCAGTCTAGCGGGCACCGCCGACAGTTCTCGGTGGTGACCGGGGAGGCTGTGGACAACCGACCTGGGGACGGCCGGGGGGCACGGCGCCGACCCCGTTCACCCAGCGCGAGATCGGTGGCGAGCGCGTGCCACGCCGGCAAGGGTGGGCCGCATGAGACTTCTCGTGCTGGGTGGAACGGTCTTCGTCGGGCACGCGGTGGCCGCCGAGGGGGTGCGCCGGGGACACGAGGTCGTCTGCGCGGCCCGCGGCGAGTCAGGGCAGGTCCCCGACGGGGCGACCCTCGTCCGGGTCGACCGGGACGCCGAGGACGGTCTCGCCCCGCTGACCGGCGAGTTCGACGCGGTGGTCGACGTCTCGCCGCTGTCCTACCCGTGGGTGGCCCGCGCGCTGCGCACCCTGGGCGAGCGGGCCGCGCACTGGTCGTTCGTGTCGACGATCAACGTCTACGCCGACACCGCAACGCCCGGCCAGACCCCCGCCACGGGCGAGCTGGTGCCCGCGCTCACCGAGCACGCCGACCGGGAGATCATGGCCGCCGCCGGCGAGGACGGCGTCGCGCTCTACGGCGGGATCAAGGTCGCCAGCGAGCAGGCCGTGCGCGAGGTCATGGGCGAGCGGGCGTTCGTCACCCGCCCGGGGCTGATCACCGGCGCCGGCGACCGCAGCGACCGGTTCGGCTACTGGCCGGCGCGCTTCGCCAGGGGCGGGCGGGTGCTGGTGCCGGCCGTCGACCAACCCATCCAGTACCTGGACGTGCTGGCCTACGCGTCGTGGCTGGTGGACGCCGGCGAACGCGGCCTGACCGGCACCTACGACGCCGCCGGCCCGGTCGGGCCGCTCACGGAGCTGCTGGCCGGGATCGCCGAGGCGGTCGGCGTCGACGTCGAGCTCGTCGGCGCCGACGCACGACAACTGGTCGCGGCCGGGGTCACGCCGTGGAGCGGCCCTCGGTCGCTGCCGCTGTGGCTGCCCGACACCCACCACGGGATGCCGGCGCACGACCCGACGCCGTCACTGGCCGCCGGGCTGCCGGTGCGCCCGCTGGCCGACGCGGTCGCCGACGCCCTGGCGCGCGAACGCGAGCTGGGTCTGGACCGGGAGCGCCGTTCGGGTCTGGATCCGGTGCGGGAGCTGGAGATCCTCGCCGACCTGTAGCACGCTCGGGGCATGGCCTTCGACTACATCGTGGTGGGCGCCGGCAGTGCCGGGTGTGTGCTGGCCCACCGGCTCACCGAGGACCCGGACCGCTCGGTGCTGCTGCTGGAGGCGGGCGGCGAGGACGACGCCGACGAGGTGCACATCCCGGCCGCGTTCTCGACGCTGTTCAAGAGCCGGTTCGACTGGAACTACGAGACCGTCGACCAGAAACACCTCGGCGGGCGGCGCGCCTACTGGCCACGGGGCAAGCTGCTCGGCGGCTGCTCGTCGATGAACGCGATGATCTACATCCGGGGCAACCGCGCCGACTACGACACCTGGCGCGACGCGCACGGCGCCACCGGCTGGGGCTACGACGACGTGCTGCCCTACTTCGTGCGCGCCGAGCACAACACCCGCCTGCACGGCCCGCTGCACGGCACCGGCGGCCCGCTGCACGTCGAGGACCGCCGCTACACCCACGAGCTGTCCACCGCGTGGGTCGACGCCGCGGTGTCCTGGGGCCTCAAGCCGACCGACGACTTCAACGGCGCCACCCAGGAGGGCGCCGGCCTCTACCAGGTGACCTGCCGGGGTGGGCGCCGCTGGTCGACCGCCGACGCCTATCTGCGTCCGGCGCTGGAGCGACCGAACCTGACCGTGCGCACGCACGCGCACGCCGAGCGGGTCGTGTTCGAGGGCACCCGCGCGGTCGGCGTCACCTACACCCGCCACGGCGTGCGGCAGACCGCGCGCGCCGAGGGCGAGGTGATCCTGGCCGGCGGGGCGGTGAACTCCCCGCAGCTGCTGATGCTCTCCGGGATCGGCCCGGCGCAGCACCTGCGCGAGCTGGACATCGACGTGCTGGTCGCGCTGCCCGAGGTCGGCGAGAACCTGCACGACCACCCGGCGGCCGGGCTGCTGTGGCGCACCACCGGCACCAGCGACCTGGCGAAGCTGGCGACCCCGGCCCGGTTGCTGGCCTGGAAGCTGACCGGCCGGGGCCCGCTCTCGTCCAACATCGGCGAGGCCGGCGCGTTCTGGGCGATCCGCGACGAGCTGCCGGACATGCAGTTCCACGTCGCGGCGACCGCGTTCTACGACAACGGTCTGCGCGAGCCGACCGTCGACGGGTTCACCGCCGGCGCGACGCTGGTGGCGCCCCGCAGCCGGGGCCGGTTGCGGCTGCGTTCGGCCGACCCGAGGTGGCGCCCGGCGATCGACCCGGCCTACTACAGCGACCCCGGCGACCTGGACGTCATGGTCACCGCCCTGCGCCAGGCGATGGAGATCGGCGCGCGGGCGCCGCTGGCCCGCTACCTGGCCGGCCCGCTGCTGCCGCTCACCCACGACCTGTCCGACGCGGACCTGGCCGAGCACGTCCGCGAGTACACCCAGACGCTCTACCACCCGGTCGGCACCTGCGCGATCGGCACGGTCGTTGACCCGACGCTGCGGGTGCGCGGCACCGAGCGGCTGCGGGTGGTTGACGCGTCGGTCATGCCCGTCGTGCCCCGGGGCAACACCAACGCCCCGACGGTCATGGTCGCGGAGAAGGCCGCCGACCTGATCAGGGCCTGAACCGGGGAGCGTGCCGGTCTCCGGCCGGGCACGCGCACGCCACCGATCCCGCGCCGGGTGAACGCCTCACCGGCGCGGCCCCACTTGTCCCCAGCCGCCCCCGAGTTGTCCCCCAGTTGTCCACAGCCCTCTCGCGCACCACCGAGAACCGTCGGCGTCGCGCGATAGACTGGAAAACGGGGGGATCCCCACGGCCTGACCTGCGAAAACAGGAGAATCGGCACGCCGAGGCCCACGCGCGAGGACGGTGCCGCGCCTGGCCAGCTCGGTCCCCACGCCCGCTCGATCCGCGGCTCGGGGGAGCTCGACCACCTGGTGGTTGGCCCGGCGCGGGCGGTCTCGTCCTGCTCGTCGCGGTGGTGCGGCGGGCCGGGCGCGACCGCCCGTGAGGCGTCAGCTCCGGCGGCCGTGCAGCAGGGTGATCAGCTTGGCGAGCGTGGCGTCGGTCTTGGCCGTGCGGGAGAACGTGGTCAGGGTCAGCGGCGCGCGCAGCCGCTGGCGGGCGATGGCCTTGGGGCGGGCGAACTCCTTGAGCCCCTCCGGCCCGTGGATGCGGCCGAAGCCGGAGTCGCCCATGCCGCCGAAGGGCAGCGACGGGATGCCGGCGAAACTGATCACGCTGTTCACCGCGGTCATCCCCGAGCGCAGGCGGCTGGCCAGCTCCATGGCCCTGGCCTTGGCGAACACCGTGGCGCCCAAGCCGTAGCGGGTGGCGTTGGCCTTGTCGACGGCCTCGTCCATGTCGCGGACCCTGGCGATGGTCAGCGTCGGGCCGAAGGTCTCCTCGCGGACGGCCGCCGAGTCCTCCGGGACGTCGACCAGCACGGTCGGCCGGGCGAACCGCTCGCCGACCGCGTCCTCGCCGCCCAACAGGGCCCGGCCGCCCCTGGCCAGGGCGTCGGCGATGTGCCGGCGGATGATGGCGAGCTGGCCGGGCATGGTGATCGGGCCGATGTCGGCGTCCGGGTCGTCGCCGGCGCGGACCGAGCCGGCGATGTCCACGACCTTGGCCACGAACTCGTCGTAGACCTTCTCGTGCACGTACACGCGCTCGACGCCGACGCAGGTCTGCCCGGCGTTGGACATGCCGCCCCACACGGCGGCGTCGGCGGCCGCGGCGAGGTCGGCGTCCTGGTCGACCAGCAGCGCGTCCTTGCCGCCGGCCTCGATGAGCACCGGGGTGAGGGTCTCGGCGCAGGCGGCCATGATCTTGCGGCCGGTGGCGGCCGACCCGGTGAAGGCGATCTTGTCCACGCCCGAGCGGCACAGCGCGGCACCGGTCTCGCCGAAGCCGGTCACCACCTGGAGCACCGGGTGCTCGGGCACGACCTCGGCGAGCGACTCGGCCAGCCACGCCCCGACCCCCGGCGTGTACTCCGAGGGCTTGAACACCACGGTGTTGCCGGCGGCCAGCGCGTAGAGGATCGACCCCATCGGGGTGAACACCGGGTAGTTCCACGGGCCGATCACGCCGACCACGCCCAGCGGCTGGAACTCGACGGTGGCCGCGTGGTTGGCCATCAGCAGGCCGGGTGAGCGGCGCTTGCGGCCGAGGACCTTCCGCGCGTTGCGCGCGACCCAGGCGGCGTGGTCGATGGCCAGGACGATCTCCAGCATGGCGTCGCCGTGCGGTTTGCCGGTCTCGGCGTGCACCAGTTCGGCGAGCTGAGCGCTGCGCCGGGTGAGGACGCCCTTCCAGCGCCGCAGCCGTTCCGCGCGGCCGTCGAAGCCGAGGCCGGCCCACCAGGCGGCCGCGGTGCGCGCCCGCTCGACGGCGGCCGTGACGTCCTCGGCGGTGTTGATCGGGTACGTGCCGACGACCTCGTCGGTCGCCGGGTCGAGGGAGTCGAAGGTGTCGCGGGCCGCCGTGTCGCCGGTGGCCGCGGACTCCGCGTGGACCGTGGTCATGCTGACCTCCCTGGTCGGCTGCGGCCTCCACGCTACCCGTCGGTAGGGAACCTGGCGAGTAGCGTGAGCCACGTGCGACTCGTTCACTTCGGACACTCGTGTGTCCTGCTGGAGACCGGTTCGGCCCGCCTGCTGTTCGACCCGGGGACCTTCTCCACCGGCTTCGAGGGCCTGCGCGACCTGGACGCGGTTCTCGTCACCCACCGCCATTTCGACCACTTCGACACCGAACGGCTGCCGGCCCTGCTCGCGGCCAACCCGAAGGCGACCCTGCTCACCGACCCCGGCACCGCCGAGGAGACCACGAAGCTGGGGCTGGCCGCCGAGCGGCTGGATCCTGGCGGCTCGGCGACCGTCGCCGGTGCGGCGATCAACGCCGTCGGCGGCCAGCACGCGGTCATCTACCCGGAGCAGCCGCTGCCGCCCAACGTCGGTTACGTGATCGACCACGGCGCCTTCTACCAGCCGGGGGACGCGCTGGTCGTCCCCGAGCAGCGCGTCGACGTGCTCGGCCTGCCGACGATGGCCCCGTGGCTCAAGCTCCGTGAGGCGATCGACTTCCTGCGCGCGGTGTCGCCGAGGGTCGCCGTGCCGATCCACCAGGAACTGCTCGGCGAGCAGGGCAAGACGCTGACCTACGCGTGGTTCGAGCGGCTCGCCCCGGAGGGCACCACGGTGACCGTGCTGCCCCACGGCGAGCCGACCGAGATCTGAGCGCCGGTCAGGGGCGGGCGAACAGCAGCAGCACCGGGTCGCCGAGGGTGGCGTCGAAGTCGGCGGCGGCCGAGCCGCCGTTGACCGCCAGCGCCACCCGCCCGGCCGAGTCGACGTAGACCACGTACGCCTCCGGTCCCGCGTCGCCGAAGGTCCGGGTGACCACGGCGTTGACCGTGCGGCCGTCGATGTTGACGTGCACCGAGGTGCCCGGGGTGGCGCCGGCCGCGTCCAGGTCGGCGCCGGTGGCGGCGAGCGCGATGTTGCCGAAGCTGTCGATGGCGAACACCTCGGAGGACAGCTTCCCTTCCTCGGCAAGGGTTTCCGGCTCCGGCAGGCGGATCAGCGTGCCCACGTCGACCGGCGGCCCGAGGTTCTCCGGCCCGATCCCGGCCGCCAGGTGCGCGGCGGCCGGGGCGAAGATGTCGCGGCCGTGGAAGGTCGCCGAGACCCGGGAGAGCTGGTAGGCGGGCTCGGTGAGCTGGTAGGCCTCGCGGATGCCGCCCAGCGCCTCGGCCGCCGCGATGAGCAGGCCGTTGTCCGGTCCGACGAGCAGGCCCTCGGCGACCACCAGCACGACCCCGCGCCGCTCGGTGCCCACACCGGGGTCGACGACCGCCAGGTGCACGGCCGGCGGCAGGTAGGGCACGGTGTGCGCCAGCACCGACGCGCCCCGGCGCACGTCCTGGGCCGGCACGGTGTGGGTGACGTGCAGGACTCTGGGCACCGGGGCGATCCGGGCGATGACGCCCTCACAGACCGCCACGAAGCCGTCGTCGGTGCCGTAGTCGGTGGTGAAGGAGATCCAGTCGTAGCTCATCGGACCCCGATGCTAGCCGAGCCGACCTCCTTCGCGATCGTCTCGCGCACCGCCGGGGCGACCTCGCCGGCCCATCGGGCGACGGTCCGGGCGTCCTGGGTGCCGTAGCCGGTGGAGAACAGGGTGAACCCGCCGGCGTGGTGGTCGAGCACGGCGGCGGTGAGTTCGGCGACCCACTGGCCGGGTGAGCCGCCGAGCCAGCGGCCGTCGCGGTCGCGGGTGGCGGCCAGTGGGCGGTCGGTGATCCGGCCGGGCAGGTTGAACACCGTGCGGATCGCGCGCGGGTCGCGCCCGGCCGCCTGGGCCGCCTCGTCGATGACCGGGCGGGACTCGCGGTAGCGCGGGCTGCGCCAGTCGGCGGCGTGGCCGGGGATCCAGCCGTCGGCCAGCGCGCCGGTGACCGCCAGCGACCTCGGCCCGACCGACCCGGTCCACACCGGCGGCGCCGGCACCGGGTCAGGTTCCAGCTCCCGCACCCGGTGGTGGCGGCCCTCGACGGTGACCGGCGGGCCGCCGCCGGTCAGCCGCCGGACCAGGGTGATCGCCTCGGCCAGGGACGCCACGGCCTCCTTCGGGGACAGCCGGGGCACGCCGAGGTCGGTGATCCGGTCCCACAGCCCGCCCGCGCCCACGCCCAGCACGACGCGTCCGCGCGACAGCGCCGAGAGCGTGGCGATCGTGCGGGCCAGGACCGGCGCCGGGCGGGCCGGCAGGTTGGTCACGTTGGCGAAGGCGGTGATGGCGCTGGTGCGCCCGAGGAGGACGCCGATGGTGGCGTAGGCGTCGAGCCGGTCGCCGAGGTAGGGGTGGTCGGGCAGCGAGACGTGGTCGAGGCCGTCGCGGCCGTCGCGGTCGGCCTGCTCGACCAGCGCCAGCAGGTCCGGTCCGTCGGCCAGGCTGCCGCCGACGCCGATACCGAAGACGAGGTCACGCATGAGATCCTCCCTTGAGTTCGTACTGCGAACTATATTAGTTCGTGCTACGAATTCAAGGTGTTCCCAAAAACCATCGGCACCGCGTTGTCGGCCACCACCCGGCTGAGCAGACCCGCCAGCACGTCCCGTTCCGCCTGGTCGAGCCCCGCCGGCAACTCGTCCACCCGCCGGCAGGTCGCGTCGTAGAACTCGCGCACCAGCCGGGTGCCGCGCGCGGTCAGCCCGACCAGGACCGCGCGCTGGTCGGCCGGATCCACCTCCCGACTGACCAGGCCGTTGCGCTCGGTCCGGTCCACCAGGCCGGTCAGACTGGACTTGGCCAGCCCCAACGTCGCCCCGAGCTCCCCCATGCCCAGCGGACGGGACATCAGCACGCACAGCAGCTGCCCCTGCTGGGCGGTCAGGCCGTGCTCGCGCGCCGACGCGGCGTACACCGCGTTCACCAGGTAGGCACAGCGCACCAGGGCGGCCACCACCCCGAGCCGCTCCTCGTCCACGTCGTCCACACGACCAGCCTAACCGAACAATTCGCAACACGAACTATTCGGACAGGACGATCTCGTCACCGACCGCGATCCGCCCGGGGCGGTCCACCGCCAGCTTGACCCCGAAGCTCACGCCGCCCGCCGGCTCCCGCCGGAACGTCGCCAGCGTGCGCAGCGGCTCGGGCCCCGACGGCGACCCGCTCACCTGGTCGACCATGGTCACCGCGCACCGCACGTCCGGCTTGACCCAGCGCAGCGCCACCCCGCCGATGCCGTACCCACGCACCGCGTCCTCGGCGAACGGCCCGTCCAGGCCGGCGACCACGATGTTGGGCCGGAACCGCTCCATCGGCACGGCGTCGCCGCCACGCTCCAGGATCCGCGCGTTCAACTCGTCCAACGAGGCCAGCGACGTCAGGTGCAGCGGCGTCGAGTCGGTGAAGGTGATCGGACCGTGGCGCTCGTCCACGCTGCGGTCGTGGTCGGCCGGCACCCGCACCAGCCGCACCGGCTCACCGAGCACCTCACTCGCCCAGCCGGCCACGTCCTCGCCCTGGTCGACCCCGTCGCCCTGCCACACGCCGTGCACGTCGACCCGCCGGCGCGGACCGTCGGTGACCACGTCGATCGTCAGCTCCGCGACACCGGGCGCGGCCAGCGTCAGCTTGGCGCCCTCGTGCACCACCTCGGGGCGCACCAGCGCGAGCCGGGGCGTGCGGCGCTGGCTGCGGAACACGCCCTCCCCGGCGGACACGAACATGAACACGCGGTCGTGCACCGGGCCGGTCGCGGTGATCTCGAACCCGGGCACGGAAACACCGGCACACCCCTTGACCGGGTAGTACGCCAGCGCGGATACGGTCGCCACCGGTCGAGGGTAGCCGGACTCAGAGGATGGCCGCGGGGGAATACCGGGCCGCCTCCGGGTACCGCGCGGCCACCTCCTCGACCCGCTTGACCACCGCGGCCACCTGCGCGCCGGCCACCCCGGTGAACGAGAGCCGGTCGGCCAGCAGCGCGTCGAGCCCCGCCCGGTCCAGCGGCACGCGCTCGTCGGCGGCCAGCCGGTCGAGCAGGTCGTTGCGCTCCACACCGCGCTCACGCATGGCCAGCGCGACGGCGACGGCGTTCTCCTTGATCGCCTCGTGCGCGGTCTCCCGGCCGACCCCCGCCCGCACCGAGGCGATCAGCACCTTGGTGGTGGCCAGGAACGGCAGGTAGCGGTCCAGCTCGCGGGCGATCACCGCCGGGTAGGCACCGAACGAGTCGAGCACCGTCAGGAAGGTCTCGAACAGCCCGTCGAGAGCGAAGAACGCGTCCGGCAGCGCGACCCGGCGCACCACCGAGCAGGACACGTCGCCCTCGTTCCACTGGTCACCGACCAGCTCACCGACCATGGAGGCGTAGCCGCGCAGGATGACGGCGAAGCCGTTGACCCGCTCGCTGGAGCGGGTGTTCATCTTGTGCGGCATGGCCGACGAGCCGACCTGGCCCGGCCGGAAACCCTCGGTGGCCAGCTCGTGGCCGACCATCAGCCGGATCGTCGTGGCCAGGCTCGACGGCGCGGCGGCCAGCTGCACCAGCGCGGACACCACGTCGTGGTCCAGCGACCTCGGGTACACCTGGCCGACGCTGTCGAACACCCGGGTGAAGCCGAGATAGCCGGCGATCCTGCGCTGCAACCTGTCCAACGTGGACACGTCACCGCCGAACAGGTCCAGCATGTCCTGCCCGGTGCCGACCGGGCCCTGCAACCCGCGCAGCGGGTACCGGGCGATCAGGTCCTCGGTCCGCTCCAGCGCGATCAGCAGCTCCTGCGCCGCCGAGGCGAAGCGCTTGCCCAACGTGGTCGCCTGCGCGGCCACGTTGTGCGAGCGCCCCGCCATCACGAGGTCGGCGTGCTCGGCGGCCAGGGCCGCCAGCCGGACCAGCACCGCGACCGCCCGGTCGCGCATCAACACCAACGAGTCGCGGATCTGCAGCTGCTCGACGTTCTCGGTCAGGTCCCGGGAGGTCATGCCCTTGTGCACCTGCTCGTGCCCGGCCAGCGCGTTGAACTCCTCGATCCGCGCCTTGACGTCGTGCAGCGTGACCCGTTCCCGCGCGGCGATCGACTCCAGGTCCACCTGGTCGACCACCCGCTCGTAGTCCTCGATCACCCCGTCCGCGACGGCGGCCCCCAGCTCACTCTGGGCCCGCAGGACGGCGAGCCAGAGCCGCCGTTCCAGGACGATCCGGTGCTCGGGCGACCAGAGCGTGGCCAGCTCCACCGAGGCGTAGCGGCCGGCGAGCACGTTGGGGATACGCGGCTTGACTGTCACGTTTGCCCAGCCTAGCCGGCCAACCCCGCCAGCTCGGTGGCCAGCTCGCCAGCCTGTCGCGGTGTGCCGAACGGCTCACCCTTGGCATTGACCTGGACCTCGATCAGCTCGCCCCCACCGGGCAGCGTCCATTCCGCCGTGATCTGGACCCGGTCCTCGATCGTCTCCCGCTGCCAGACCCGCAGGAGGGCACCGTCGGGCTGCGGCTCGTCGATGACCAGCGTCGGCTCCGGCGTCTCGATGCCCTCGACCATCCCGCCCGGGCTGCCGCAGATCACGTACACGTTCTGCGTGGTGTCGCCGGCCAGGTTGATCCAGCTCTGGGTCTCGGTGTCGATGTGCGGCTCCGGAACCGGATCCCACTCGACGCCGGGGAAGTGCTTGGCGAGCTGCCCCGGGACGATCTCCGCCATCGGCAGCGGACACGGCACCGGCTCGTCGGGGTCGGGCCCACCGCTCGCCGGCCCCGGCGGCTGGCTGGCCACCCCCACGCTCGGTGGCGAGTTCGCCCCGGTGGCGCCGAAGGCGATCGCGGTCACCGCCACCAGCACGGCCGCGCTTCCCGTCATCGCCGTGGCCATCGTGTGCCGGCGCCGGCGCGCGGCCCGGTCGATCACCTCGTCCGGGTCGAAACCCAGCGGCGGCTCGTTGAGCACCGCGGTGGACAGGTCGTCGATCAGCTGTCGTTCGTTCATCGCGACTCCTTCGTCAGATCCTCGGCGCGGACGTCGACCGACGTCCGCAACGCGGCCAGACCCCTGGCCGCCTGGCTCTTCACCGTTCCCTCGGTGCAGCCCAGCGCCGCCGCCGTCTCGGTGATCGACAGCGACTCGAAGTACCGCAGCACCAGCACCGCCCGCTGTCGTGGCCCCAGCTCGTCCAGCGACCGGAACAGCGCCGCGCGCAGGCTCACCAGCTCGTGCGCCTCGACCGGCCCGGTCGCCGGATCCGCGCCGTCGGGGATCTCCCCGTCGCGCCGCTCCGCCCGCCGCCACGGCCGCCGGCGCTCGTCGAGCCAGCACCGCAGCAGCACCTTCCTGGCGTAGCTGACCGGGGCGGCGTCGCGCTCCAGCCGGGGCCACGCCCGGTAGAGCTTGATCAGCGTCTGCTGGGTGAGGTCGTCGGCGAGGTGCCAGTCGCCGCACAGCAGGTAGCCGGTGCGGCGCAGTGCGGCGGACTGCTCGCGGGCGAACTCCCGGAACCGGTTCTCCTCGGTCTTGCGCATCCGCGCCCCTTTCGCTCCGTCACTGCATACGCGCGACGCGGGGAAGAGGTTGCGTGCTCAGCGGTTCAGGGGGCGAGGACCTCGCGCAGCGCGCGCCGGGCCACCGCCCTCGGGTCCGGGTCGATCTCGATCAACGCGTTCACCACCGTGCCGTCGACCAGCGCGATGATCTGCTCGACCCGGCGGCGGTCGGCGTCCATGCCGGAGCGGGTGAACACCTCCAGCAGCAGCCCGCGCAGCTCGCCGCCGAGGGTGTGCATCAGCGGGCGCAGGTAGGGGCGGCGGAAGGTGGCCACCAGGCGTTCGTAGCGCAGCAGCACCAGCTCGGCGTCCCGGTCGGCGGCCGGCGGGCCGAGCAGCTGGTCGAGCACCAGGTCGATCACCGCGGCCACGCCCCGGGGCCGGGTGGGCAGCGCGGCCAGCAGCTGCGCGCCGCGCCGCAGCTCGCCCCGGCCGTGGTGCTCGACGGCGGCGATGACCAGGTCGTCGAGCGAGTCGAAGTAGTAGGTGGTGGAGGCCAGCGGCAGGCCGGCGCGCTCGGCCACCGCGCGGTGGCGCAACGCCTCGAAGCCACCCTCGGCGAGCAGCTGCGCCGCAGCCGCCACGAGAGCCTGGCGGCGGCGTTCGCCCTTGGGTGTGCTGGCTGCCGTCATCCGGACAGATCGTGCCAGGTCAGCGCTCAGTAGTGGCCGGCAACCCGTTCGGCGAGGTCCTCCAGCTCGTCGGCGAACGGCGGCGTGCCCGGGTCCCGGGCAGCGCTGAAGATCATCACGTGCCGGCCGTCGGCGGTCTCGGCGACGGCCTGCCGCATCGTCCAGCCCGGCTCGTCGTCCGACGCCATCAGGCTGCCGGCGTCGAGCAGCATCACGGTGAGCCGACCGCCGTACAGGTCGTATGTGATGTTCGTCACATCAGACGGGCAGGTGTAGTAGGCGGGAAGTGCGGCGGCCGGGAGCTCGCCCGCGAGGGCAGCAGCGAGCTCCCGGTCCGCCTGTTCGCACCCGCTAGGGGTGCTGCCGGGCCCCGCAGGCCCGGCTTCCTCACCCGAAGTGCGGCCCTGCTTCCGCGACTCCGGAGAGGAGTTCGTGTCGCCTCCCGCGCTGGGCGCGTCGGCGGCCTTCTCTTCCTCTAACTCGTATGGAGCAGTGGTTCCGTTACCGGGTGCACTGTCACCCGATGCGGCATTCGGCTGTCCGGACGAGTCCGTCCCTGTCCACAATGCCACGCTCAGCGCAGTCGCGCCCGCCAGAAGGGCTACTCCGAGTGCGGATCCGGTCAGAAGGCCGTTGCGCCGGCGGACCCGCTGGCGCGCGGACTCCCTGACGACGTCGCCCTGGTCGAAGGTCGGGGGCGGCACGTCGGCGACGGCGTCGCGCAGCAGCTCGGACAGCTTGTGCTCATCCATCGACGGCCTCCCTCCTCATGTCGCCGACCTCAGGTCGTCGAGCGTGTCGCCGAGAACCTCCCGCAGCGCGGTCAGTCCCCGCGACGTCTGGCTCTTCACGGTGCCCTCGGAGCACTTGAGCGCGTCCGCCGTGGCCGACACGTCCAGACCCTCCAGGAACCGCAGGACGAGCACCGCCCGTTGCCGGGGTGGCACCCGCCGCAGGCCGTCGAGCAGGGCGGCCCGGTTGGCGACCGCCTCGCCGAGCTCGCCGGAACCGCCGTCGCCGAGCTGCGCGTTCTCCGGCAGCTCGTCGACGAACCGCTCCCGGCGCCAGGGACGCCGGGACTCGTCGATCGCCGCGCGCACCAGCGTCCGGCGGACGTAGGCATCCAGCGCCCCTCGGTCGCGGATCTTGCGCCACCTGCGGTGCAACGCGACGAACGCCGTCTGGGCGAGGTCGTCCGCACGGTGCCAGTCACCGCACAGCAGGTACGCGGATCGCCGCACAGCGTCACGCCGAGCCACGAAGTACTCCGCGAAGTCCTCCTCGTCGCGCTGTTCCACGCGGACTCTCTCCGCTCGTCGTCTGCTTCTGGGGGACGGAAGATGTCGGGTCAACGGTTGCACGGTGTCCCGACGAGATCCACGCCACCCCCTAGGACGCCCGAGGTGCCCCGGCGGGTGCCTCCAGCGGCATGTGGTGTGATCGGATCGTGACAAACACGAGGCTCATCGATCTCCGCTCGGACACCGTCACCGCCCCGGACGAGGCGATGCGGGTCGCCATGGCCAGAGCCGAGGTCGGCGACGACGTGCTGGACCGTGACCCCACCATGCGCCGCCTGGAGGAGCGCGTCGCCGACGTGCTCGGCGTCGAGGCCGCCCTGTGGGTGCCCAGCGGGTCGATGGGCAACATGATCGCGCTCACCGCGCACCTGAGCCGGGGCGAGAAGTTCATCGCCTCCCGGGGCGCCCACGTGCTCGACAGCGAACTCGGCGCGGCCGCGTGGCTGTCCGGCGGCATGCCGGAGGCCGTCGACTGGGGCGACCGGCCGGGGCACCTGCCGGTGGAGGCGGTGCGCGGGGCCGGCGGCGCCACCGGCCCCTACTACGCGCTGCGGACCACGCTGCTGTGCCTGGAGAACACCCACAACGCCGCCGGCGGTGTGGTCACCCCGCCCGACGAGCACGCCAAGCTGGTGGCCACCGCCCGCGACATCGGCTTACGGGTGCACCTCGACGGTGCGCGGCTGTGGAACGCCTCGGTCGCCCTGGAGGTGCCGCCGGCGGCGCTGACCGTCGGCGTGGACACCGTGCAGGTGTGCCTGAGCAAGGGCCTGGGCGCGCCGGTCGGGTCGCTGGTCGCCGGCACGGCCGCGTTCGTCGAGGAGGCCCGGCGGCTGCGCAAGATGCTCGGCGGGGGCGTGCGCCAGGGCGGCGTGCTGGCGGCGGCCGGACTGATCGCCATCGACCGGATACCGGCCCTGGCGACCGACCACGCCAACGCGGCGACACTGGCCGCCGGCCTCGCCTCACTCGGCTGGGAGGTCGGCACCCCGGAGACCAACATCGTGCTCGCCGCCACGCCCGACGCCGGCGCCACGCTGGAGGCGCTGCGCCGGGTCGGCGTGCTGGCCGTGCCGATGCTCGGCCGGGTGCGGTTCATCGCCCACCGCGACGTCAGCGCGGCCGACATCACCGAGGTCCTCGACCGGATCGCCGGGATCGGACGCTAACGGCCGATCTGCTTGCGGGACGAGCCCTTGATCGCCGCGTAGCCGATCGCGCCGACGGTCAACACGCCGGCGACCACCAGCAGCGTGCCCAGCACCTTGAACACGAACCCGAGCACGGCGAAAGCCACCCAGATGACGATGATCGCGCCGATGATCTTCAACAGCATGTGGGTCCAACCTCTCCCCGAAACCGCCTGTGTCCGGTGAACGAACGGCGCCCACCGGCGGTTCCACACCACCGAGTCTGGCAGCCGCACGCGGCCGGCACATCGGGGAAGACCCCTCAGGGAAGCCAGTTCCCCAACCGGCGCAACGCCTCGGTCACGTCCTGCGACGGACCGGCGAACGACAGCCGGACGAACCGGTGCCCGCCGACCGGGTCGAAGTCGATCCCCGGCACGATCGCCAGCCCCGTGTCGGCCAGCAGCCGCTGGCACCACGACATCGTGTCGTCGGTCAGATGGCCGACGTCGGCGTAGAGGTAGAACGCGCCGTCGGCCGGGGCGAGCCCGGTGATGCCCAGCTCACCCAGGCCGCGCACCAGCTCGTCCCGGTTGGCCCGGTAACGCGCGACGTGCGCGTCCAGCTCCGGGTAGGTGAACGCGGCGGTCGCCGCCTGCTGGGACAACGCCGGCGCGCAGATGGTGAAGTTGCCGGTCAGACAGTCGACCGCGCGGTGCAGCTGCTCGGGGACCAGCAGCCAGCCCAGCCGCCAGCCGGTCATCGCGAAGTACTTGGAGAACGAGTTCACCACCACGGCCTCCCGGGAGAACTGCCAGGCGCAGGCCGGTTCCTCCTCGCCGTACTGGATGCCGTGGTAGATCTCGTCGCTGACCAGCCGCACGCCGTTGCCCGCGCACCAGCCGGCGATCGCGGCCAGCTCACCGGCGGCCAGCATCGTGCCGGTCGGATTGGCGGGGCTCGCGACCACCAGCCCGTCGACCGGCCCGTCGAGCGCCTCCAGCATCTCCACCGTCGGCTGGAAGCGGCTGCCCGGGCCGCAGGGCAGCTCCACGACCTCACAGCCCAACGCGCTGAGGATGTTGCGGTAGGCGGGGTAGCCGGGGCGGGCCAGCGCCACCCGGTCGCCGTGGTCGAACGCCGCCAGGAAGGCCAGCAGGAACCCGCCGGAGGAGCCGGTGGTGACCACCACGTCGTGCGGGTCGACCGCCAGGGCGTGACGGCGCTCGTAGTGGTCGGCGATCGCCTCCCGCAACGCCGGGATCCCCAGCTGCTCGGTGTAGCCCAACGGGCCGCGTAACGCCTCGGCGGCCGCCGCGAGCACCGCCCGAGGCGCCGCCGCCGACGGCTGCCCGGCGGCCAGCGACACCACGTCGCCCCGCGCCCGCTGCCGGTCGTTGGCCGCCGACAGCACCTCCATGACGTGGAACGGCGGGACCGCTGCCCGGCCGGCGATCTTCAACGGGTGATCCATACCCACAGCCTGACCGCCCCGGCGCGCAGGCGCACGACCGGCCGTCAGACCTCGTCGGCCAGCTCCCGCACCAGCATCGCCAACCGCCGGTTGTCCGCCGGGGTCACGGTGCTCCAGGTCCGGCCGTCGTTGTTGGGTTTGGCCAGGTGGGCGTACCTGCCCTGCGCGGTGTCATGGAAGGCGACGACCCGCTCGGCCCTGGCCAGCCGGCCGTCGCGGCGCACCCGGTTGACACAGAACTGCCCGCGCAGGTCCATCCCGTCGACCATCAACCCGAGCGTCTTGGCGTCGTTGTTCGGCACACCCCGGCGGATCAGCGCCGCCGACAGCTCCCGGCTGTCCCCACCGGCCTCGCCGTCAGCCGCCACCAGCACGTCGGTCGGCACACTCACCGACAGCCCCGGCCCGGCCGGCGCCTCACCGCAGATCGACACCGCCGACTCGGCGATGGCCGTGTCCCGCGAGGGAATCAGCCACACCTCGTCACCCTCGACCACCGCCAGCACCGCCTGGTCGCCGCTCGCGGCCGTCAACGCGCGGATCTCCCGGTCCGACCAGACCCAGCTGTCGATGGACACCTGGGGGCGGGCCAGCAGCTCCAGCCGGTCCAGCAGCGCGCCGGCCGCCCGGTCGTGCACCGTCAGCCCGCGCGCCGCCAGCTCCGCCAACGCCTTGGTGACCAGCCGGGCACGCTCGGAGTGCGTCTTGCCCGGGCTGGGCACCGCGATCGCCTCGTGCTTGCGCGGCAGCCGCTCCCGCTCCCACAGCACGTCGAACTCGAGCGTGGAGAGCTTGACCGTCCCGCTAGTGGTCATCCGGCTCGTCGCCGATGGACTCGGGGGCGACCACACGCTGGTCCTCGAACACGTCACCGGAGTCGATCCCGTACCGGCGCACGTGCTCCTTGTCGTCCTCACCGTCGGCACGACCACCCGGAGCCGCCGGCTGCATCAGCGACGAGCCGGGCCGCCCCGTTCTCGCCCCGAACTTCTCCGCGTTGCGGGCCGCGCGGGCCTCGTCGTCGGGCACCGCCCCGATGGTGACCGCCCGGCCCGGCGTGACCCCCTTGCCGGAGGCCGGGTTCAGGCCACCACGGACCGTCCGGTCCCCCGGCCCGGCGCCGGTCCCGGCACCACCGCCACCGGCGGTCATCAACGCGGCGTCGCCCATCAGCACCGGATTCAGCGGACGCAACAGGTTCTGGCCGACGCTCGGCCCCGACGGCAGGGACGGGTTGACCGGGTTCGTGGAGGTGAACTGCTGCCCGGGCGGGCCACCGACCGGCGGCGTCCCACCGGAGGTCGGCAGCGGGTTGTTCGGCCCACCGGGCAACGTCGGATTGGGGCCGGCACCAGGACCGGACCCCGGCTGCCCGGCCGGACCCACCGCCGGCCCGGACTCCAACCCGGACGCCCCCGTGACACCCAACTCCGCTTCCGCCGGCTGCGCCACCAGGTTCATCCCCGGCGGCACCGGCAGACCACCGGCCCGCCCGATCGCCGCCGAACTGCCCGACTGGTAGCCGTTGAGGCCGTCGATCGCCTGGTCCCTGGCCTGGTTGGTGGCCCGGACGTCCTTGGCGTGATCGGTGGTGTGACCGAAGAACCCGGCGACCCGGTCGCCGATGTTCTCCTCGCTCGGCCCCCGCAACGTGCCGGAGTCCGGCGCGGAGTTACGGGTGCTGGTGAACACGTCACCCTGCTCGTTGACGCTGTCCGCCGACTCGCGGACCGGGTCGGTGGCGTCCTCGGCGTAGATCGAGGCGCTCTGGGTGGCCAGGAACCCGTCGTCGGAGGCGGTGCCCTCCCAACTCACGCCGATCTCGCGAAGCTGCTCGCGGAGCACCGTGTCGGTGTCGGACAGACCGTCGGCCAAGCCGATCAGCGCCCGAACCGCGTTGTTCAGGCTCTCGGTGCCGCTTCCGCCGTCGCGCAGTCCGTCCACCTGACGCGCGAGGTCCTCGTTGGAGTACCCCTCGAAGCGCAGGTCGCTGAGTCCGTAGTCCCCGTCCATAACTCCCTCACCTCAACGTCTGCAGCGTCTCGGTCGCCATCGCGGCGATCTTCTCGGTGACCTGGCACAGCTCCCGGTAGTCGACTTCCTCCGTCAGGACTGTGTACTCCACGGTCAGTTGCTGCCCGTCAGCGACTCCGACCGACGTCACGCACTCTTCATCGTCGACACCGGCGAGCTTGTAGTCCACCGCCGGGAATTCGGCGACGGTCACCGGCCAGGCATCGACATTGCCCTGACCGGACAGCCAGTACTCGATGCCCCTGTCGGTGATCAGCAGGACATCGATGGCATTGAAAGGTTCGGCGGTCTGTTCAAGCGTGCAGATCTTGTCCTTGCCGGCGGTGTCCTGGACCGGTGGCGCGTCGAACTTGTAGTCCTTGGCTATCTGGGCGACCTGCGCCTCGGTGAGCACCGAGCAGGGCTCCAGGCCATCCACCTTCAGGTCCTTGGGGCGCGGCGGAATCTCGACCGTCGGCTCCGGACCACCCGAGGACGGGTCCGGCCCGGCGCTGCTCGGGGTGTCACCGCCACCGCCGTTGGGGACGGCCGTGCCGCCGGTCGCGTCGGAGCATCCCGCGGCGAGGGCGATCGTCAACAGACCGGCAACGAGCGGGAACGCCCTACGCACCCTGGGATCCACGGAAGGCCGCCTCGATCTGCTCCTCGCTGTACCCGTAGGCCTTGGCGGTGTCGCCGAGCTGGATCGCGAGCTTGCGCAGGCCGAGAACGTACTCGCCGATCCGCCTGGCGTAGGCGTCCTCGTCGTCGAGAAGTCGGTCGTTCCACGCCTTCGACATGCGGGTACTGACGTCGTCGCTGCCCGGCGGCTCGATCCTGATACCCCGCTTGGAGAGCCGCAGCAGGCGGGACAGGTGCTCCGCCTGAGATTCGATGATGCGGGCGGCGGCGAGGACGTTGTCCTGGTTGACGGTGAAGGTGCCCGAGCTGAGCGATCTGGTGGCCTGGTCGACCTGGTGGAACGCCTTGGTGAGGCCGCTTCCTATCGCGCCGGCGGTGAGCATCCCGTCGCCCCCCAACTGGTTGTCGGTCAGCTTCCGTTCTGGAGGCTACCAAGCTCAGGTGGTCACGGAGGCACGTTCGGCGATGTCGGTGCGGTGGTGGGAGCCGGCGAGGTGGATGGTGTCGACCTTGCGGTAGGCCTCGGCGCGGGCGTCGGCGATGGTGTCGCCGGTGCCGACGACGGCGAGGACGCGGCCGCCGGCGGAGACGATGGCGCCGTCGTCGCGGCGGCGGGTGCCGGCGTGCAGGACGCCGTCGGTGTCGGCGCCGGTGATGACGTCGCCGGCTCGGGGGCGGCCGGGGTAGCCCTCGGCGGCGATGACGACGGTGACCGCGGCGCCGTCGGACCACTCCAGGGGTGGCTGGGTGGCGAGGGTGCCGGTGGCGGTGGCGTGCAGCAGGCCGGCGAGCGGGGTGCGCAGCAGGGCGAGCACCGACTGGGTCTCCGGGTCGCCGAAGCGGCAGTTGAACTCGATCACCTGCGGGCCGGCGTCGGTGAGGGCGAGGCCGGCGTAGAGCAGGCCGGAGAACGGGCAGTCGCGGGCGGCGAGTTCGCCGACGACCGGGGCGATGATCTTGGCGACGACCTCGTCGACCAGGCCGGGCGGGGCCCAGGGCAGCGGGGCGTAGGCGCCCATGCCGCCGGTGTTGGGGCCGGCGTCCCCGTCGCCCACCCGTTTGAAGTCCTGGGCGGGCAGCAGGGGGACCACGGTGGTGCCGTCGACCAGGCAGAACAGCGACGCCTCCGGGCCGTCCAGAAAGGATTCCAGGAGGATCGGGTGGCCGTCGTCGAGCAGGGTCATGGCGTGGGCGCGGGCGGCGGCCTGGTCGGTGGTGACGGCCACCCCCTTGCCGCCGGCCAGGCCGTCGTCCTTGACCACCCAGGTCGGGCCGAAGCGGCGCAGGGCGGCGTCGAGCTTGGCCGGGTTGTCCACCACCTCGCTGGTCGCCGTCGGCACCCCGGCGGTGACCATCACGTCCTTGGCGAACGCCTTGGAGCCCTCGATCCTGGCGGCCGCCGCCGACGGGCCGAAGCAGGCGATGCCGGCCGCGCGGACCGCGTCGGCCGCGCCGGCCACCAGCGGCACCTCGGGGCCGACGACCACCAGGTCGGCCCGCCACCGGGTCGCCAGCTCGGCGATGGCCGACGGGGCGGTGACGTCGACGCCGTAGGTCTCGGCCTGCGCGGCGATCCCGGCGTTGCCGGGGGCACAGGCGAGCGCGACGACAGCCGGGTCGTGGGCGAGCGCGAGCACCAGTGCGTGCTCGCGCGCACCGGAGCCGATAACCAGGACACGCACGAGCGCAGCGTAGATGCCCTCGGGTGTCAGTCGGTGTTCAGGGCCTGTTCAGCTCCCGGGTGCAGCGGGACCGGGTCGGTCTCGACGGCCTTCGCCGCGTCGAGCTCCGCCGCCGCCTTGTGCACCTTCACGAGCTCGTCCTTCTTGTCGAAGATCAGGCTGGTGATCGCGCAGGCGTCGTTGTCGGCGAAGTCGGAGCGCACGAGCAGCATGTTGGGCACCACGACCGTGGACACGTCGGCGGGCAGCTTGTAGGTGTCGGCGGTGAGCGTGCCCTCGTCGTAGACCGGGTTGATCCTCTTCAGCTCGGGCAGCAGGTCGGTGATGTCGAGGAAGGTGACGTCCTCGCCGAGCGAGGTGGTCAGGTCGGTGATCTCGGGGGTGGGCAGGCCGCCGGACCAGAACAGCCCGTCGATCTGCCCGGCCTTCATCTGGTCGACGGTCGGGCGCAGCGCCAGGCGCTGGGCGGAGACGTCGGCGGCCGGGTCGAGGCCGGCGGCCTCCAGCAGCCGGTGGGCGATCACCTCGGTGCCGGACTTGGGTGAGCCGGTGGAGATCTTCTTGCCGCGCATGTCGGCGATCGAGGTGATGCCGGCGTCGGCGCGCACCACGACCTGGGTGTAGTTGGAGTAGATCCGCGCGAGCGCCGCGATGTCCTGTTTCTGGCCCTCGAACGAGCCGGTGCCGTTGACCGCGTCGGCGGCCGTGTCGGCCAGCGAGAACGCGATGTCGTAGTCCCCGGAGACCAGCTGCTGGATGTTCTGCACGGACGCGCCGGTCTCCGCGGCGCCCGCGTTGAGCTCGGTGTTGTCGCTGATCAGCTGGGCCAGGCCGCCGCCGAGGGTGTAGTACACGCCGCCGGTGTTGCCGGTGGCGATGGTGATCCGCCCCGAGGACGCCTCGCACGCCCCGGTGTCGCCGCCGCCGGCCTCGCGTTCCTGTTTGCCGCCGCAGCCGGCGGCGACCAGGGCCACGGCCAGGGCTCCGGCGACGATCCTCGTCGATCGCATGTTCACGCTTCGCTCCCTTGTCCGGTAACGGGTTGTTTCGGGCGGATGGCCAGGTGCACCACCACCGCGACGACCGCGCAGCCGATCCCGACGGCCACCGACAGCGGCTGCAGGTACAGCAGCAGCGCGGCGGCCACGGCGCACAGCGCGCGTTCGGGCCAGCGCGCCGGGCCGAACAGCCAGCCGCCGGTGACCACGGCCAGCGCCGCCACTCCGAGCGCGGAGACCGCCACCACCCACGCCACGGTGCCGACGTCGCGTTGCAGCAGCAGCGCCGAGCCGTTGTCGGTGAGCACGAACGCGATCGGCACCAGGAACGCCGGCAGGGTGTACTTCCAGGTCTGCCACATGGTCTTCATCACCGAGCCGCCGGTGATGGCGGCGGCGGCGACCGAGGCGAGCGCGGTCGGCGGGGTCACCTCGGAGAGCACGGCGTAGTAGAAGATGAACATCGCCACCTCGGGCGGGGCGACACCGAGGTCGGCCAGCGCCGGCGCGAGCACCACCCAGGCGATGATGAACGACGCGGTCACCGGCACGGCCAGCCCGAGCACGCTGACCGCGACCGCCGCGAACACCACGGTCAGCGTGAGCACCACCGTCGGGTTGGACGCGAGGGCCTGGGCGGCGTCGACCAGGGCGGCGGCGAGTTCCAGACCGAGACCGGTCTTGGTGATCGTGGAGGTGATCACCCCGGCGGCGGCGCACACCGCGATCACCGGCAGCGCGCCCCGGATGCCCTCGGCCAGCGAGTCGGCCAGTGCCCGTAACCAGGTCAGCAGGCCGGCGGCCACGCCGTCGGCCCGGTGGGTGAGCAGCCGCGCGGCCAGCGCGAACAGCGCGGCGACCCCGGTGGCGTAGACCACGGCGGTGAACGGCGGGATGTCCAGCGCCAGGAACACGACGATGATCGCCAGCGACAGGAAGTGGTAGCCGCCGCGCAGCAGGACCGTGCCGACGGGCGGGGAGTCGACCTCGACCCGCTGGGCGCCGAAGCGGCGGGCGTCGATCTCCACGGCGAACGCGATGCCCAGGTAGTACAGCAGGGTCGGCACGATCGCCCAGACCAGCACCGTGAGGTAGTCGACCTCCAGGTACTCGGCGATGATGAACGCCGCCGCGCCCAGGGTCGGCGGCGAGAGGATCGCGCCGATGCCGGACGCGGCGAGCAGCCCGCCGGCGTTCTCCTTCGGGTAGCCGGCCTTGCGCAGCACCGGCCAGGTGATGGCGCCCAGGCTGACGGTGGTGGCGGTGCCGGAGCCGGAGACGGTGCCGAGCAGGAACCCCGACAGCGCGGCGGTGCGCCCTGGCGCGGTGCGCGAGCGGCGGAACAGCGCGAAGCTCAGGTCGACGAAGAACGTGCCGGCGCCGGAGGAGGCGAGCACCGCGCCGTAGATGGTGAACAGCACGATGTAGGTGGCGGCCACGTCCAGCGGGATGCCGTAGAAGCCGCTCTGGTCGTTGTAGAGGGCGTTGATGATCTGGCTGAAGTCGACGCCGGCGTGCGAGATGTCCCAGTCCTGCGGCAGGTAGCCGCCGTAGTAGGAGAACGCGAGGAACACCAGGCACACCACGGGCAGCACCAGCCCGGTGGTGCGCCGGGTGGCTTCCAGCACCAGGACCAGCAGCAGCGTGCCGGCCACGATGTCGGCGGTGGACAGTTGGCCCTGCCGGTCGAGGAAGGTGTCGAACCCGCCGCCGGCGTCGCCGATCGCCAGCGGCAGCACCGGGTAGAGCCCGACCAGCAGCGCGATCCCGGCGAACACCCAGTCCAGCGGCCCGGGGTTGTCGCCGTCCTCGCCGGCCGAGGTGCCCCGGGGCCGGTAGCAGAGGAACACCAGCGGCAGGGTCACCCCGAGGAAGATCACCAGGTAGTACTGGTTTCCCTGGGCGAAGGGCAGGAAGACCTGCTTGAGCACCAGCAGGGCGACGGCGACCGAGACGGCCCACACGAACAGCGCCCAGCGGCCCGACAGCCGGCGCGCCGGGCGTTCCTCGTCGTGCTCGCCGACCGCGTCGCTGATCACCACCAGCAGCAACATACCCGTGGCAACGGTCACACAGAAGTGATCAGATTGGTTTCCCCGCGGTCATCTGTGGTCCGAGTGGAGTTTGCCCGCGTCGGCCAGCATGCGCTGGCCCCATCTAGCGAGGAGGAACCCCCCGTGAGTCCGAAGTTCCTGCGTATGACGGTCGCCGCGGCGGCCGTGCTGACCATGGTCGGTGCCGCCCCGGCGACCGCCGACCGGCCGGCCGGCCCCGGCCCCGGCGCCAGCCGTGGTGACGACTTCACCGTCGTCGGCCACCGTGGCGCGTCGGGCTACCGCCCGGAGCACACCCTGGCCGCCTACGAGCTGGCCGCGCGGATGGGCGCCGACTACATCGAGCCGGACCTGGTGACCACGAAGGACGGTGTGCTGGTGGCCCGGCACGAGCCGGAGATCGGCGGCACGACCGACGTCGCCGAGCACCCGGAGTTCGCCGGCCGCAAGACCACCAAGGACCTCGACGGGGTGGCGGTGACCGGCTGGTTCACCGAGGACTTCACCCTCGCCGAGCTGCGCACGCTGCGCGCGACCGAGCGGATCCCGGACGTGCGCCAGCGCAACACGCTCTACGACGGCCGCTACCCGGTGCCCACGTTCCAGGAGGTCATCGACCTGTCCAAGCGGCTGTCCCGCGAGCTGGGCCGTCCCATCGGGATCTACCCGGAAACGAAGCACCCGACGTTCTTCCAGCGTCAGGGTCTGGCCCTGGAGCCCAAGGTCGTCGAGGCGCTGAACCGCAACGGCCTCAACCGGCCGGGGGCGAAGGTGTTCGTGCAGTCGTTCGAGGTGTCGAACCTGCGGTGGCTGTCCTCGCGGCTGCGGGTTCCGTTGGTGCAGCTGACCTCGGCGTCCGGCGCGCCCTACGACTTCGTCGCCAACGGCGACCCGCGCACCTACGCCGACCTGGTCACCGCGTCGGGCCTGCGCTGGGTCGCCGGCTACGCCGACGGTCTCGGCCCGGAGAAGAACCAGGTCATTCCGCGTGACGCGGCCGGTTTCCTGGGTGAGCCGACCGCGCTGGTGCGCGACGCGCACCGCGCGGGTCTGACGGTGCACCCGTACACCTTCCGCGCGGAGAACCAGTTCCTGCCGGCCGACTTCCGTTCCTCGGTGGTGCCGGCCGAGTACGGCGACCTGTTCGCCGAGATCGCGGCGTTCCGCGCCGCCGGGATCGACGGTCTGTTCAGCGACAACCCGGACGTCGCCGTCGCCGCCCGCGACGACCGCCCGGCGGCCTGACCCGGTGGTCGAGGGACCCTTCCGCCTCGGCGGAGGGGTCCCTCAGCGTTTCTCGGCCAGCAGGTACAGCCGCACCGACGGGTACTCGCCGGGGTAGGGCGGGCGCTGGTGGCGTTCCAGGACGGTGAGCCCGGCGCCGGCGGCGAAGGCCGTCAGCTCCTCCAGGTCGACCAGGGTCGTGCGGATCGCCACGTCCCGGCCGAACCACCCGTCGACACCGGTCTCGCCGACGCCGCCGTGCACGCCGACCAGCAGCCGCCCGCCGGGCACCAGGACCCGCCGGAACTCGGCGAAGGCCCCCGGCCACTGGGCGCGCGGCAGGTGCACCACCGAGTAGAAGGACACGATCCCGGCCAGCGCCCCGTCGTCGGCCGGCAGCTCGCGCAGGTCACCGACCCAGAACAGCAGGTCGGGGTGGCGCCGCCGGGCCTCGCCGACCACGACCGGCGACAGGTCGATGCCCTCGACCCGCACGTCGGTGAGCTCCAGCCGGTCGGCCAGGTAGCGGGTGACGTGCCCGGCCGGCCCGCAGCCCACGTCCACCACCGGCCCGCGCGCCGCCCCGGAGACCGACGTGGCGAACGCGTCGAGCAGCTCCCGGTCGAACGGCTTGCCGGCCAGTTCGTCGGCGAAGCTGTCGGCGTAGTCGCGGGCGACGACGTCGTAGGTGTGCCTGATGTCCGGCCAGGCCACGGGGTCAGCCGGTGAGCGAGTGCCGGACGATGGTCTGGTCACGGCCGGGGCCGACGCCGACGGCCGAGATCCGCGCCCCGGACAGCTCCTCCAGCCGCGCGACGTAGGCCCTGGCGTTGGCCGGCAGGTCGTCGAAGTCGCGGCACTGGGAGATGTCCTCCCACCAGCCGGGCAGCTCCTCGTAGACCGGGACGGCGTGGTGCACGTCGGTCTGGGTCATCGGCATCTCGTGCACGATGTCGCCGTTGACCCGGTAGCCGACGCACACCGGGACCTTCTCCAGCCCGGAGAGCACGTCGAGCTTGGTGAGGAAGTAGTCGGTGATGCCGTTGACCCGCGCCGCGTAGCGGGCGATGACCGCGTCGAACCAGCCGGTGCGCCGCGAACGGCCGGTGGTGACGCCGACCTCGCCGCCGGTCTTGCGCAGCCGCTCACCCATCTCGTCGTGCAGCTCCGACGGGAACGGCCCGGAGCCCACGCGGGTGGTGTAGGCCTTGAGGATCCCGATGACCGTGGTGATCCGGGTGGGTCCGATGCCCGACCCGGCGCACGCCCCGCCCGAGGTCGGGTTGGACGAGGTGACGAACGGGTAGGTGCCGTGGTCGACGTCGAGCAGGGTGCCCTGCGAGCCTTCGAGCAGGACGGTCTCGCCGCGTTCGAGGGCCTCGTTGAGCAGCAGCCGGGTGTCGGCGATGCGGTGGGCGAACCGCTCGCCGGCCTCCAGCACGGAGTCGACGACCTGCTCGGGGTCCAGCGCCTTGCGGTTGTAGACCTTGACCAGGATCTGGTTCTTGACGTCGAGCGCGGCCTCGACCTTCTGCCGCAGGATCTTCTCGTCGAGCACGTCCTGCACGCGGACGCCGACACGCGAGACCTTGTCCTGGTAGGCGGGCCCGATGCCGCGCCCGGTGGTGCCGATCTTGGCCTTGCCGAGGTACCGCTCGGTGACTTTGTCGATGGCCACGTGGTACGGCATGATCAGGTGCGCGTCGGCGGAGATCAGCAGGCGGTCGGTGTCGACCCCGCGCTCCTCGAGTCCGGCGAGCTCGTCGAGCAGCACCGCCGGGTCGACGACCACCCCGTTGCCGATGACGTTGGTGACGCCCGGTGTGAGGATCCCGGACGGGATGAGATGCAGGGCGAAGTCCTGCCCGTCGGGCAGGACGACGGTGTGGCCGGCGTTGTTGCCGCCCTGGTAGCGCACGACCCACTGCACCCGCTCGCCGAGCAGATCGGTGGCCTTACCCTTCCCTTCGTCGCCCCACTGGGCGCCGATGAGCACGATGGCCGGCATGGTGGTTTCTCCCGGGTTCCGCAGGACACGTTTCTGAGGGCGAAACGCCGGTGCCTGAGCGTAGACCAGGAGCGGGTGGATGGGCGCACTGATACTCGGTTGTGGCGTGGCGCTCACCAGCGACGACTGGCCGAAACTGGCCTCGGCCAGCGGCTCAGACGTTCGGGAGATCCCCGCCACACCCGGCAAATCGGACGTCGACCCGCTGGTGAGGGACTTCGACGGTGACCGGGTGGTGGTGCACGGCACCGACGCCGACCTGGCGGCCGTGGTCCTGCGTCTGCTGCGCCGCTCCCGCCTGGACCTGCCGGTGGCCTACGTGCCGCTGACCAGGTCCCCGGTCGCCCGCCTGTGGACCCTCCCCGCGGATCCCTTCAGCGCACCGCCCACCCCCACCCCGCTGATCCGCGACGACTCCGGCGGTGTCCTGCTCGGCGAAGGCGTCCTGCCCGCCGTCAACGGCACGGTCTACTGCGACGACGAGATCCCCCTGCGCGGCCCCGCCCACCGCGTCACGGTGGCCCCGGACCTGGCCGGCGGCCCCGGCCTCACCCTGGAGATCGTCACCAAGTCGTTGCTGCGCAGGAGAAGGACGACCCTGACGGGCCGCGCCGCCCAGTACGGCGGCGCCCCGGTCACCCCCGTCCGCGACGGCGTGGCGCACCCGCGCCCGGCGAAACGGTGGACGTGGTACCGCCACACCGAGGACCTGCTGGCCTGCCGGTGATCGAGTCATCCGTTCGGCCGCCGACGAAAGTCGGGACTTCCCGTTCCCTACCAAGGAGTCATTGAGCCCCCGGACCCGCGTGGCGCACAGTCGGTTCGCCGCATCTCGCGAACCACGGAGGCGAACATGCTCACCAGGTCGGGGAAAGCAAGGATTTTCGGCGCCGCGTTACTGCTGGCCACCGGCGCCGCCGTCGGCCTGGGAGGCACCGCCAACGCCATCCCCCCGGGAATCCCCGATGCCGACACGGCCGCGACGGAACTGGCGGACCTGACCGTGGCCCCCGCCGGCTCCATGGACGGCTACGACCGGGACCTGTTCCCCCACTGGTCCACGGTCGAGGGCGCCTGCAACACCCGGGAAGCCGTCCTCGAACGCGACGGCGACGACGTCGAGGTGGGCGAGGACTGCCAGCCCACCTCAGGAACCTGGACCAGCCCCTACGACGGCGACACCTGGGACGCCCCCGCCGACGTGGACATCGACCACATGGTCCCGCTCGCGGCCGCCTGGCGGTCCGGCGCCGCCGACTGGACGACCGACGAACGCGAGACGTTCGCCAACGACCTCACCTCCCCCCAACTCTGGGCGGTGACCGACAACGTCAACCAGTCCAAGGGCGACAAAACCCCCGACGAGTGGCAACCCCCGCTGGAGTCGAACCACTGCCAGTACGCCAGCGCCTACACCCACGTGAAGTACACCTACGACCTCACGGTCACCGAGGCGGAACAAGCGGCCCTGGAAGACATGCTGGCAACCTGCTGACCCACCGGCACACAACGGCCCCAGCAGCCGAGAGCCCGGACCCCGACAACGGGGCCCGGGCTCACCGAACGACAAGCACCCTGAACCGAACGCGGATCAGAACCTCTCGACGCCAACACCGACGACCAAACACGAACGCCCTCACCACAGCCCCCACCCGCTCCGGGGGCACCCCTCAAGGCCAGTCTATCCGGGTAGTGGGTGGGAAAGCTGTGGTCGGACGAGCCTGTGGACAACTCGGAGTGCGAGTGGAGCGATCACGCCAAGCCGAGTTCGGCGACGGCGGCCGGGTCGGAGTCGGTGACGAACTGCAGACACCGGTCGTGCTCGTCGGTCTCGCCGATGGCCTCGGCGGCTCGGGCCAGCGCGCCCAGCGCCCGGAGAAAGCCGCGGTTGGGTCGGTGGGCCCAGGGAACGGGCCCGTGTCCCTTCCAGCCGGCTCGCCGGAGCTGGTCCAGGCCCCGGTGGTAGCCGGTGCGCGCGTAGGCGTAGGCGGCCACCGGGTTGTTCTCCGACAGTGCCAGTTCGGCCAGCGCGGCCCAGCCTTCGCTGAAGTCGGGCCACCGGGTGACGACCTTGGCCGGGTCGGTGCCCGACTCCAGCGCGTTCTGCGGTTCGGGTCGGTCGGGCAGCTGGGTGGCCGGCGGACCGCCGAACAGGTTCTCCTGCAACGTCATCCTCTCATCCCGCCAACATCCGGCCGGCGGACTTCAGGTGTTCGCAGGCCTGGGTGACCCGCGCCGCCATGCCCTGTTCGGCCGCCTTCAGGTAACTGCGGGGGTCGTAGACCTTCTTGTTCCCGACCTCACCGTCGATCTTGAGCACGCCGTCGTAGTTGGCGAACATGTGCCCGACGACCGGCCGGGTGAACGCGTACTGCGTGTCGGTGTCGATGTTCATCTTCACCACGCCGTAGGACAGCGCCTCGTGGATCTCCTCCAGCAGGGAGCCCGACCCGCCGTGGAAGACCAGCTCGAACGGCTTGGCGCCGGCCTCCAGGCCCAGCTTGGCGGCCACGACCTCCTGGCCGCGCTTGAGCACGTCCGGCCGCAGCCGCACGTTGCCGGGCTTGTACACCCCGTGCACGTTGCCGAAGGTCGCCGCCAGCAGGTAGCGGCCGCGTTCGCCGGAGCCGAGCACGTCGACCGTCCTGGTGAAGTCGCCCTCGGCGGTGTAGAGCTTCTCGTTGATCTCGTGGGCGACGCCGTCCTCCTCGCCGCCGACGACGCCGATCTCGACCTCGAGGATGATCTTCGCCTTGGCCGCGGCGTCGAGCAGTTCGGCGGCGATGGTGAGGTTCTCGTCGAGGTCGATCGCCGAGCCGTCCCACATGTGTGACTGGAACAGCGGTTCCTGGCCGGCGGCCACCCGCTCCTGGGACAGGGCGATCAGCGGGCGGACGAACCCGTCGAGCTTGTCCTTGGGGCAGTGGTCGGTGTGCAGGGCGATGTTCACCGGGTACTTGGCGGCGACGACGTGCGCGAACTCGGCGAGCGCGACCGAGCCGGTGACCATGTCCTTGACCTTGGTCCCGGACGCGAACTCGGAGCCGCCGGTGGAGACCTGGACGATTCCGTCGCTCTCGGCCTCGGCGAAGCCCCGCAGCGCGGCGTTGAGCGTCTCGGACGAGGTCACGTTGATGGCGGGAAACGCGAACTCGTTCGCCTTCGCCCGGTCCAGCATCTCGGCGTAGACCTCGGGTGTGGCGATGGGCATCGGTACGTCCTCCTCGGGGCTGGACTGGGCCGTCGGCACGGATACTACGACCTGCGACTGTAACGAGTCAGCTCGCCGATTCCCCACCGATCGGCGACCACACCCTGGCGACCCGCTGGGTGCCGGCCCGGACCCGGTAGGACCGGGCGTAGGACACGGCGCTGGCGGCGTCGTCCTTGTTGGCCACGAAGTACCAGTCCATCTGCGCCCCGGCGGGCGTGACCTCCAGCACCGACGCGCCGTGTGAGTCGACCTCGACCCATTTGATGTGCCGGTTCAGGGTGGTCAGCGCCCCTTCGACGACCGGGCCGACGGTCCTGGGCGGCACGCCGGCGATGTCGTCGATGTTGTCCGAGGACACCGAGGTGCACACGAACTCGGTGGCCACCGACGGCGACAGCGGGTACAGCCCGGCGTCGCGCGGTACGTCCGACGCCCAGGCGGAGTGGATGTCGCCGGTGAGGAACACGGTGTCGGTGACGTCGTTGTCGGCGATGGTGGTGAGCAGTCGGCGGCGGTCGGCGGCGTAGCCGTCCCACTGGTCGGGGTTGACCACGCCGCCCTCGCGGGGCAGGCCGAGCAGTTCGAGCAGCGGGCCGAGCAGGTCGGCGGGCAGCGGCGGGACGAGCACCGGCGCGACCATCACCGAGTTGCCGACGAGCTTCCACTGGGCGCCGGAGGACACCAGGCCCTGCTGGAGCCAGGCGAGTTGCTCGGCGCCGGTGAGGGTGCGGTTGGGGTCGTCGGTGCCGCCGTCGAACGGCGGTACCTGCTGGGAGCGGTAGCTGCGCAGGTCGAGCATGGTGATCTCGGCGAGCAGGCCGAAGCGCAGCCGCCGGTAGAGGCGGTCGGCCTGGTTGCGGACCGGCATCCACTCGAAGTACGCCTGGTGGGCGGCGGCGCGGCGGGTGGCGTAGTCGCCTTCGGTGTCGGGCTGGTGGTTCTGGGCGCCGCCGGACCAGGCGTCGTTGGCGACCTCGTGATCGTCCCAGGTGGCGATGAACGGGCAGGCGGCGTGCAGCCGGCGCAGGTGTTCGTCGGTCTTGTACTGGGCGTGGCGGCGGCGGTAGTCGGCGAGGGTGATCATCTCGGTGGCCGGGTCGTGCTGGCGGACCGCGCCGGCGGCGGCGCCGTACTCGTAGAGGTAGTCGCCCAGGTGCAGGACGGCGTCGAGGTCGCCGCGTTCGGCGAGGTAGCGGTAGGCGGCGAAGTGGCCTTCCTGCCAGTTGGAGCAGGACACGACGCCGAAGCGCAGCCGGGACACCGCCGCGTCGGTGGCGGGGGCGGTGCGGGTGGTGCCGGTCGCCGAGGTCGTGCCGGCGACGCGGAAGCGGTAGTGGTAAGTGGTGGCCGGGTGCAGGCCGGTGGCGTCGACCTTGACGGTGTGGTCGCGGTCGGGGCCGGTGGTGACCGTGCCGGAGCCGGCGAGGGTGCCGAACGTCGGGTCGGTGGCGATCTCCCAGGCCACCTCGACGGCCGGGCCGAGGCCGGAGCCGGGGGTGGCCTCGGGGGTGGGGGTCACCCTGGTCCAGAGGAGCACGGCGTCGGGCAGCGGGTCGCCGGAGGCGACGCCGTGGGCGAAGACCGGGGCGGGGGAGGCGGCCGAGGGTGTGGCCGAGGCCAGCACGGTGCCGGCGGCCACGGTGCCGGCGGCCACGGTGCTGGCGGCCACGGTGGCGGCCGTGCCGACGGTGGCGGCGCGAAGGACGGATCTGCGGTCGAGCAGGGGATCAACCATGTCTTCCGATCCTGGTCGACCGGGCGGTTGCGGCCAACGGCCGTTAGTCTCCTACTCAGGGTAGGTTACTCGTGGTAAGTTTTGGCCGAGGTGTTCTTCCGAGGAGGCGAGCGACATGGGCCGTAGGCGGGACGTACGCGGACAGGTTGTGCTGATCACGGGCGCGGCGCGGGGGATCGGCGCCGGGGTCGCGCGGGACCTCGCCGGGCGGGGCGCGCGGGTCGCGCTCGTCGGACTGGAGGCCGACGAGCTGGCCAGGGTCGCCGCCGACTGCGGGCCCGACGCCGGGCACTGGGAGGCCGACGTCACCAGCTGGGAGGCGCTGGAGCGGGCGGTCGCCGGGGCCGTTGAGCGCTACGGGCGGATCGACGTGGTGCTGGCCAACGCCGGTATCGCCGCCACGGGCTTCACCCGCTCCATCGACCCGAAGGCGTTCGAGCGGGTGATCGACATCAACCTGTTGGGCGTGTGGCGCACGGTCCGGGTGGCGCTGCCGCACCTGATCGCCAGCAAGGGCTACGCGATGCTGGTCTCCTCGGCGGCGGCGATCGCGCACATCCCCGGCAACTCGGCGTACACGGCGGCCAAGGCCGGCGTGGAGGCGTTCGGCAACGCGCTGCGCGGCGAGGTCCGTCACCTGGGGGTCGACGTGGGGGTGGTGCACCCGACCTGGATCGCCACGGACATGGTCAACAGCGTCGAGGACCACCCGGTGTTCGGCCCGGTGCGCGCGGCCGACCGGGGTTTCGCCAGCCGGAAGTACCCGCTGTCGGTGGCCGTGGACCTGATCAGCGCCGGGGTCCGCGACCGGGCGCGCGCGGTGCACGTCCCGGGGTGGGTGGGCGTGCTGAAGCTGTTCCGCGCGCTGCTCCCCCGCGTGATCGAGCAGGCGGCCCGCAAGTACGTGCCGGCGGCGGACCGGGACGCGATCAGGGACATCGAGGCGCGCGGCGCGGAGGAGTCGAGCATCGTCGGTCCCGGCGCGCGGGCAGCCGTGCGCAGCGCCGGTTCGCGCTAGCCTGCACGCGCGTCGATCACGGGAGGGCCGATGTCGCGTCGCGCGCAGATCACCATGACGCCCGAGGAGGTCGAGGCGTTCGTCGCTGCCGGCAGGGTCGCGAACCTGGCGACCGTGGGCCGCGGCGGGCGCCCGCACCTGGTGCCGCTGTGGTACGTCCCGCGCGGTCCCGGCCTGGAGACCTGGACGTACGCCAGTTCCCAGAAGGCGGTCAACCTGCGCCGCCTGCCGCAGGCCACGGTGCTCATCGAGGCCGGCGAGACCTACGACCAGCTACGCGGCGTGTCGCTGGAGTGCGACGTGGAACTGGTCACCGACCGCGAGCGGGTCGCCCGTATCGGGTCGGCGTTGGCCAGGCGCTACAACCCCAACGAGCAGATCGCCACGGCCGCCACCCAGTTCGTGCGGTTGCAGGCGGCCAAACGGATCGGCCTGGTGTGCACGCCGACCAGGATCGTCAGCTGGGACCACCGCAAGCTCGGCGGAACCTACTGAGCGACCTACTGGGCGGCCAGTGACCCGAGCACGATCTTCCACTCGTTGACCGTGCGCCCGGCGACCACACCGCCGGTCGTGTAGGGGTCCTCGGCCAGCAGCCGGTCGAGTTCGTCCCGGTCGGCGACCCGGTAGACGGCGAACCCCGCCGAGTCATCGGCCCAGGGACCAGCGGCGGCGACCCTGCCCTGCTCGACCAAGCCGCTCAGGTACTCCCGGTGTCCCGGCCGCGCGGCGTGCAGCGCGTCCCGGTCCTGCGTGTAGGTGGTTTCCACGGTGAACCAGATCATGTGCGCACGCTACTGCCCCGGGTCGGTCATGGGTGGTGTCCGCCGGTGCGCATCACCGGTACGGTTCACGCGTGGCAGGGGACGGTCAGGCCTTCGGGAACAGCACCGAGCGGCGTGTCGAACGCACGCTCGGTCACCTGCGCGCTGTCGACACCGGTAGTTATGCCGTGCCGGGCAGGGAACCGGCGCCGCTGACCCTGGAGGACCTCTACCGCACCCACCGGATGCGGTTGGTGCGCCTGGCGCTGTTGCTGGTCGACGAACCGGCCACGGCCGAGGACGTGGTGCAGGAGGCGTTCACCGGCCTGCACCGCAACTGGGGCAATCTCCGCGACGCGGCGGCGGCCTTGGGCTACCTGCGCACGGCGGTGGTCAACGGCTCCCGCAGCGTCCTGCGGCGGCGCAAGACCGCCCGGGAGTACACCCCGCCGCACCAGGTGAACGCACGCTCGGCGGAGAGCCTGGCCATGCTGACGGCCGAGCACCAGTCGGTGGTGCGCGCGCTGTCGCAGCTGCCTCCGCGTCAACGAGAAGTGCTGGTCCTGCGCTACTACGGCGACCTGTCCGAGGCCGAGATCGCCGAGGCGGCGGGTATTTCGAAGGGCACGGTCAAGTCCACCGCCAGCCGGGCTCTCGACGCCCTCCAGCGCATCATGGCCAGCCCCGGCCAGGTCTAGCCAGGCGGTCACCGGCGGGACGGGCAGGGCGCGGTCCTGCCGTCGAGCCCTGCCCGGATCACCCCGTGACCCCAGACCGTCCATACCAGACACACGAAACGTAACGGTTAGACTTCGCCATATTTGGTTGATACCTTGTGAATCACCACCAGGGAATCGGCAACCGCTATGGTATAGACCAATAGCTTCATCAGCGGCGGGTTCAAGGGGTGTGGCGATGGCTGGACGGCTCATCACCGGGGGCAGGGTGGCGACGCCCGGCGGCGTACTCGACCCCGGTTGGGTTCTGGTGAACGACGGCGCGATCACCGCCGTCGGCACCGGACAACCACCACCGGCCGAACAGGTCACCGACGCCCACGGCCAGTGGGTCGTGCCCGGCTTCGTCGACCTGCACTGCCACGGCGGCGGCGGCACCGCCTTCACCAGCACGAACCCCGACGACGTCCGCCACGCCGTGCTGACCCACCGCCGTCACGGCACCACCACCACCCTGGCCAGCCTGGTCTCCCGCCCGATCCCCGAACTCGTCGAGCAGGTCGCCGCCCTGCGCGACCTGGTGACCGACGGTCTGCTCACCGGCATCCACCTCGAGGGCCCGTTCCTGTCCTCCGCCCGCTGCGGCGCCCACGAGCCGACCGTGCTCCGCCCCCCGGACGCCGCCTCCGTGGACGCGCTGCTCGCCGCTGGCGCCGGCGCCATCCGCATGGTCACCATCGCCCCCGAGCTGGAGGGTGCCGTGCCGGCCGTCAAACGGTTGGTCGACGCCGGGGTGATCGCGGCCGTCGGGCACACCGACGCGCTCGCCGAGGACGTCGTGCCGGCCGTCGACGCGGGGGCGAGCGTGGCGACCCACCTGTTCAACGGCATGCGCCCGCTGCACCACCGCGAACCCGGCCCGATCGGCACCCTGCTCGACGACGAGCGGGTCACCGTCGAGCTGATCTGCGACCTGGTCCACCTGCATCCCACGGTCGTGCGGCTGGCCGCCCGGCACGCCGGCGCCGGCCGGACCGTGTTGATCACCGACGCCATCTCGGCGGCGGGCGCGGGGGACGGCACCTACGAGATCGGCGGCCTGGAGGTCACCGTCACCGACGGGGTGCCGACGCTGGCCGGCGGCGACTCGCTGGCGGGCAGCACGCTCACCATGGACGCCGCGTTCCGCAACCTCGTGACGCACTGCGGCCTCGGTGTGCTGGAGGCCGTCACGGCCGCCTCGACCCGGCCGGCGGAGCTGCTCGGGCTCGGCGGGGTGACCGGGCGGATCGCCCCGGGTCTGGCCGCCGACCTGGTGTTGCTCGACGAGACGCTGCACCCGCGTGCCGTCCTGCACCGGGGTGAGTGGGTATAACGTCGCGGGCGTGACCGACGATCCGGAGCGGCTGGTGGCCGAGGCGCTGCGCGCGCACGCGGCCCGCACGCCGCTGCCGGCCGCGCAACCCGCCGAGGGCACCGATCCGGTGCTCGGCGGCTACGGCCTGCTGTCCGGGTCGGGGCTGGCGATGCCGCCGCGCCCGCCGGACCCGCCGGACCCGACGGTGCGTGATCCGGCGGCCAGCGAGCTGACCAACCGGATCGAGCCCGAGGCGAGGATCGCGGTCGGCTGGATCCTGCTGTTGGCCCTGTTGCTGGGGCTGGCGGCCGGTGCGGTCGTCGGGCTCGTGACCCTTTTATAACGCTTTCTTGGTTTTTCGGTACCTTGTGGGGCGTGACGATTGCCGCCGCCACCGCCAACGCGATGTCGTTCCTGCCCTCGTGGCTGGATCCCGAGACCATCCTGCGGGGGCTCGGCCCGTTCCTGCTCCCCGGGCTGTGCCTGATCATCTTCGCCGAGTGCGGGTTGCTGATCGGGTTCTTCCTGCCCGGTGACTCGCTGCTGTTCACCGCCGGCCTGTTCGCCGCCTCGGGGGTGATCGACGTCGACCTGTGGCTGGTGTGCGTGCTGCTCACCGTGTGTGCGTTCGTCGGCAACGTCTGCGGGTACTGGATCGGCGCCAAGGCGGGACCGGCGCTGTTCAGCAAGGAGGACTCCAAGCTCTTCAAGAAGGAGTACGTGGACAAGACCCACGAGTTCTTCGAGAAGTACGGCGCCCGGGCGATCATCCTGGCCCGCTTCGTGCCGATCGTGCGCACGTTCATCACCGCGATCGCCGGTGTCGGCCGGATGGACCCGAAGAAGTTCTTCACCTACTCGGCCATCGGCGGCGTGCTGTGGGCGACCGGGGTGACCCTGCTGGGCGCGGCCCTGGGCCAGGTCTCGTTCGTGCACGAGAACATCGACGCGATGCTGGTCCTCATCGTGCTGATCTCGATCATCCCGATCGTGATCGAGGTGCTCAAGTCGCGCCGGGAGAAGAAGCGGCTGGCCGCCAACGGTGCCCCGGTCGAGGTCACCAGCGAGGTGACCACCGAGATCCCGGTCGAGTCCTCGGCCGAGAAGACCACCGAGTTCAAGCGGTTCTGACACTCAGGTCATCGAGAACATCGACCCGGGGTTGAACAGGTTCTCCGGGTCGAGCGCGGCCTTGATGGCGCGGTGCGTGCGCAGGCCGACCGGGCCGATCTCGCGCTCCAGCCACTCGCGCTTGATCTTGCCGATGCCGTGCTCGCCGGTGACCGTGCCGCCCAGCGACAGGCCGACCGCCAGGATGTCGTTGAACGCCCGCGTGGCCAGCGCGAACTCCCGCTCCGAGGTGGGGTCGTAGATGATCGTCGGGTGCATGTTGCCGTCGCCGGCGTGCCCGACGACCGCGACCCGCAGGCCGGTCTCGGCGCTGATCCGCTCGCAGCCCGAGATCAGGTCGGCGATCCTGGTGCGCGGCACGCACACGTCGTCGGTCATCCAGGTGCCGTACTCCTCCAACGCCATCAGCACCGCCCGCCGCGCGGCGAGCAGCATCTGGCCCTCGGCGAGGTCGAACGTGGAGTGCACCAGGTCGGCGCCGCTGTCCTGGCAGACCTGCTCGATCGCGCCCAGCTCCCGCCTGGCCTGCTCGCCACCCGAGTCGGACTGGCACAGCAGCAGCGCCGCGCAGCCCTTGCCCGCGCCGAGCTCGGTCTTCAGGTGCGCCTCGACGGCCTCGATCGAGGTGGCGTCCATGATCTCCATCAGCGACGGCACGATGCCCTCGCGCACCACCCGGCTGACCGCAGCCCCGGCGGCGGCGACCGAGGAGAACGCGGCGACCAGCGTGCCGGGGGCCTGCGGCAGCGGCCGCAGCGCCAGCGTCGCCTGGGTGATCACGCCGAGGGTGCCCTCGCTGCCGACGAACAGCTTCGTCAGGTCGTAGCCGGCGACGCCCTTGACCGTGCGGCGGCCGGTGCGCAGCACCTCGCCGTCGGCCAGCACGACCTCCAGGCCCAGCACCGAGTCGGTGGTGACGCCGTACTTGACGCAGCACAGCCCGCCCGCGTTGGTGGACAGGTTGCCGCCGATCGTGCACCAGTCGTAGCTGGACGGGTCCGGTGGGTAGAACAGCCCGTGCTTCTCCACCGCGCCGCGCAGGTCCAGGTTCACCACGCCCGGCTGGACGACCGCCAGCCGGTTGTCCGGGTCGACCTCGACGATCTCGTTCAGCCGGGTGGTGACCAGCACGACGCAGCCGTCGATGGCGTTGGCCGCGCCGGACAGGCCGCTGCCGGCGCCGCGCGGCACGATCGGCACCTTCGCCGCCGCGCACGCCTTCACCACGGCCGCGACCTGGGCGGCGTCGCGGGGCAGCGCGACGGCCAGCGGGGAGCCGTGGGGCGCCAGCGGCATCATGTCGCGGCGGTAGCTGCCGGTCACGTCCGGATCGACCAGTAACCCGTCCTTGCCGAGCAGGTCGGTCAGGGTCTGCAGCACGGAGGCGTTCACGTCCCAACCGTACGACACCCGAGTTGCGCAACCGAGATGTTGGTGTCGAGTTATCGAGCCTCCAGCGGGGCCACTCATCATTTACCGTCAGAGCCGGGAGGTGGTGCGCGATGACGCGTTCGCCCAGCTCGGCGCGTCCGCGCAACCCGGTGCCGGCCACGCCGAGCGTGGCGAGCCGGGCACTGGCCCAGCTGCTGATGACCGGCCTGCGTCCGCTGGGCGAGCGGCTGCCCATCACCCGCGGCCCGGCGCTGCGCGTGGTCCGTGAGGCGTTCGACACCGTCGGGCTCACCCCCCTGCCGCGCGGCACCACGGTCGCCGCCACCGACGGCCAACCCGGCCTGATGATCACCGGCCGGGACGCCGACCGGAGCGCGGGCGTGCTGCTCTACCTGCACGGCGGCGGGTTCGCGTTCGGCTCGCGGCGCACCCACCGGCACTTCGTCGCGGCGCTGTCGGCGGCCACCGGCCGCCCGGCGCTGCTGGCCGACTACCGGCGCCCGCCCGAGCACCCGTTCCCGGCCGCCGCCGACGACGCGCTGGCCGCCTACCGCTGGCTGCTGGCGGCCGGGCACGCGCCGGAGGAGATCGTGGTGATGGGCGACTCGGCCGGCGGGCACCTGACCGCCGGTCTGCTCGCCGACCTGACCCGCCGGCGGCTGCCGATGCCGGCCGCGGCCGTGCTGTTCTCCCCGTTCCTCGACCTGGCCTGCGCCGAGGTCGACGACCGGGACGCCGCCCGGCGGGACCCGTTCGTGCCGCCGGCGCGGGCCAAGGAATGCGGGCGCAGCTACGCCGGGACGCACCCGACCAGCCACCGCCGACTGGACGTGCTGGCCGCGCCCAAGCGCCGCTGGCCGCCGGTGCTGATCCAGGTCGGCGACACCGAGTGCCTGCTCGGCGACTCCGAGCGGCTCGCGGCCGGGATCCGCGCCGCCGGCGGCGAGTGCGAGTTGCAGGTGTGGCCGGGGCAGGTGCACGTGTTCCCGGCGTTCTACCCGGTGCTGCCGGAGGGGCGGGCGGCGATCCGGTACGTCGGCGAGTACGCCAGGGGCGGGCGGGCGCTGCCCGAGGCGGCGTGATCCGCCCCACTCCGGGCCCGCGCGGAACGTGGGCATACCTCGCGATCGGGACCGGTTCTCCCCGAACCCGCCGGTGGAGGAACTAACCTACAGGTCGTGTCCATCGATTTCGCCGACGTGAGCGCGCTGTCCTCCGGCGTCCTCGCCTCGGCGGGACCGGTGATGGTGTGGGTCATCGTGCTCGGGTTCGTGTTCACCGAGTGCGCGTTCATCGTCGGGCTGTTCCTGCCCGGTGACTCGCTGCTGTTCGCCGCCGGGGTGGTGCTGGCCCAGCACGACCACGAGGCGAGCGCGTGGCTGCTGTCGATCGCCGCGACGGTCACCGCGGTCGTGGGCAACCTGGTCGGCTACTACGTGGGGCACAAGACCGGTAACGCGCTGATCGCCCGCCGGGGCGGGCGGGTGCTCAACCACGAGAACCTGGAGCGGGCGCGCGAGTTCCTCGACCGGCGCGGCTTCCTGGCGATCGTGCTGGCCCGCTGGATCCCGTGGATCCGGACGCTGGCGCCGCTGATCGCCGGCGCGGCGAGCATGGACCGCCGCCGCTTCCTGCTGGCCACCTCGATCGGCGGCCTGGCCTGGGTGCCGACGCTGGTGCTCGTCGGCTACTACGCGGCCGGTGTCATCGACGGCCTGCCGTGGCTCAAGGCGGTCGCGCTGTGGGGCAGCATCGCGTTCTTCGTGGTCGGCACCCTGTGGGGTGTGCTGCGCTACCGGCAGGAGATGCACCGTCCGGTCGAGACGGAGCCGGCGCGCGCCAACCTCGGTGACTGAGCGTCGGGTCTCGGCCTGCAAAAGATCCAGTAACGGCCGTGGAATCGTCACCAGGCTCGGGCAGTATGGCGGAGTCGGCCCTCGTCCGAACGGGCCCGGAAGGACTCTGATGCCCACGTTGACCGGCGTACACCATGTCGCGCTCACCGTGACCGACGTCGACCGCAGCGAGCCGTGGTACGAGCGGGTGCTCGGCTTCGAGAGCATCGGCCGCGACGACGACGAGGAGACCGGCCGGCGCAAGGTGTACTTACGGGGCCCGGGTTTCGGCATCACGCTGACCCTGGTCCAGCACCCGGACGCCGGACGCGCGCTGTTCGACGAGCGCCGCCCCGGCCTGGACCACCTGTCCTTCAGCGTCCCCAACAACACCTGTCTGCGGGAGTGGACCGACCGGCTCACCGAGCACGGCGTGACGTTCTCGCCGATCAGCGAGGAACAGTCGGCGCCGGGCACCGAGGTCATCGCGCTGCGTGACCCCGACGGCATCCAGCTGGTCCTCTGGGCCCGCGAGGTCTGACCGGGTGAGCGCGGGCGTCCTGGTGGTCACCGGCGGTAGCCGGGGGATCGGCGCGGCCGTGTGCGGCCTGGCGGCGCGCGCCGGCTACGACCTGGTCGTCAACTACGCCTCGGACGCCGCCGCCGCCGCGTCGGTGGTGGCCGACGCCGAGACGGCCGGGGTCCGGGCGACCGCGCTCGCCGGGGACGTCGCCGACGCCGGCGACGTGGCCCGCCTGTTCGCCGCGGCCGACGACCTCGGCACGCTGACCGGCCTGGTCGCCAACGCCGGCATCACCGGCAACACCCCCGGCCGGCTCGACGAGCACGACCCGGAGGTGGTGCGCCGGGTGCTGGACGTGAACGTGACCGGCGTGTTCCTCTGCGCGCGCGAGGCGGTGCGCCGGCTCTCGACCCGCCACGGCGGCGCCGGCGGCGCGATCGTGATGGTGTCCTCGACGGCCGCGCACCGGGGCTCACCTGGCGAGTGGGTGCCGTACGCGGCCAGCAAGGCGGCGGTGGAAACCATGGCGCTGGGCCTGGCCAAGGAGGTCGCGACCGAGGCCGTGCGGGTGAACGCCGTGGCCCCCGGCCTGGTGCACACCGACCTGCACGCCTCGGCGGGGATGCCCGAGCGCCCCGACCGGCTCTCGCCGCTGATCCCGATGGGCCGCGCCGGCCAGCCAGGGGAGATCGCCGAGGCCGTGCTGTGGCTGTTGTCGCCGGCGGCGTCGTTCGTCACCGGCGCCGTGCTGCCCGTGTCGGGCGGCTACTGAGCCTGGTGGCGTTCGACGACGGCGGCCGCCTCGACCGCCATCCAGCCGGACAGCTGCACCGACAGGTCACGCTCGGCGCGGCGGTGGCGGGGTGAGCGGGGCTCCTGCGCCGGCTGGGACCACTCGGGCCCGAACAGCGGCCCGCCTCTGGCCAGGGCCCGGTTGCGCCACGCGGCCTCGGCGGAGGCGAGCACGATCCGCCCGGCCGCCGCCCCGGCCGGGGTGTCGCCGAACCGGACCGCGGCCAGGGCGAGGTAGCGGGTGAGGATGCCGGCGAACAGCCCGCCGTCGCCGCCGCCCCTGCCCCGGATGACGTCGTGGTCGGTGAGGTGGGCGGCCACGGCGCGGATGGTGCGTTCGGCGCGGGTGCGCCACACGCCGGGGCCGTCGTCCAGTTCGACGCACGCGCCGAGGAACACGCCCTGGCAGTAGGTGTAGACGGTGCGCACGACGTCCCGGATGGACCCGTCGGGGTTGACGTGCAGGCCGTCCCAGAGCAGGCCGGTGGCCGGGTCGACCAGCAGTTCCTCCATCCAGGCCGTCAGTGAGCGGGCGCGTTGCCGGTCGGCGCGCTCACCGCCGTCCTCGGCCCAGCGGGCGAACAGGATGGCGGCCGGTCCGTTGGCCGGCACGTTCTTGAAGTCGTCGTCGCGGCGCCACCAGATCCCGCCGCCGGCGTGGTCGGTCCAGCCGGCGCGCAGCTGGGCGGTGATCCTGGTCAGCGGGGTGGCGACGGTGACGCCCTCGCAGTCGTGCAGCCGCAGCAGCGCCAGACCGAGCCAGGCGACGTCGTCGTAGTAGGAGTTGGTCCAGGCCCCGAAGTTGCGCAGCCGGATGCCCCGTGCGAGCCGGTTCATCGTGGTGGCCCGGCCGGGGTGGGGCTGGCGGTGCTGGGCGTCGACCAGGCAGTCGAGCAGGTGGGCCTGCCACCAGTAGTTCCAGTGGGTGTGGGCCTTCTGCCGGGCGTTGGCCGGCCAGCCGCTCACGCCCAGCCGGGTGCCGGGCAGTGCCCAGACGCGCCGCAGGTGGCGGGTGAGCACGGCCCGTTCCGCGACCGCGGCCCGCGCGGCCCACAGGGACGGCGGGGCCGAGGCGGAGTCGGTGTAGCCGGCTCGTTGGCTCACCTGTCCATAGTCCGGGCTGTATCGGTACCGATGTGTCCGTCGAGCGGGTGATGTCGGTGTGTTGTGTAACAGTTGGGGGTATGCGCACCGTAGCCGTGACCTGTCCGTTGTGTGAGGCCACCTGCGGCCTCACGGTGACCGTCGACGGGGACCGGGTGACCCGGGTACGCGGCGACGAGCTGGACGTGTTCTCCCGGGGGTTCATCTGCCCCAAGGGCGCGTCCGTCGGCGCCCTGCACCAGGACCCGGACCGCTTGCGCGCGCCGCTGGTCAAGCGGAACGGCCGCTTCGAGGAGGTGTCCTGGGACGAGGCGTTCGCCGAGATCGACCGCCACCTGCCGCGCCTGATGGCCGAGCACGGCCGCGACGCCGTCGCCGTCTACGCCGGCAACCCGTCGGTGCACAACACGGCGACCGCCCTGTACGGCCCCGCGTTCTACAAGGCGTTGGGCACGAAGAACTTCTACACCGCCGGCACCGTCGACCAGCTGCCCAAACACTTCTCGTCGGGTTACCTGTTCGGCCACCCGATGTCGATCCCCGTCCCCGACCTTGACCGCACCGAGTACCTGCTCGTGTTGGGCGCGAACCCGTTGGTGTCCAACGGAAGCCTGATGACCGCCCCCGATGCTCGGGGCCGGCTGCGGGCTCTGCGCGCCCGGGGCGGGCGGCTGGTGGTGGTCGACCCGAAACGCTCCCGCACCGCCGAACAGGCCGACGAACACCACGCCATCCGTCCCGGCACGGACGCCCTGCTGCTGTTCGCCATGGTCAACGTGTTGTTCACGGAGAACCTGTGCGCCCCGGGCGCCCTGACCCCCCACCTGTCCGGCCTGGACGAGGTCGAGGTCCTGGCCCGCCCGTTCACCCCCGAGGCCGTGGCGCCCGCCACCGGCCTGTCCGCGTCGACGATCACCAGGCTGGCCCGCGATCTGGCGGCCGCCGGCAGCGCCGCCGTCTACGGCCGCATGGGCACCACCACCCAGTCCTTCGGCACGGTGGCGAGCTGGCTGGTGGACGTGCTGAACGTCCTGACCGGCAACCTGGACCGCCCCGGCGGCGCGATGTTCCCGCTGGCGGCCGCCGGCCAGGCCAACGCGCGTCCCGGCCCGCGTCGCCCGTGGCGTTCGGGCCGCTGGCACAGCCGGGTCCGAGGCCTCCCCGAGGTGCTGGGCGAGCTCCCGGTGGCGACCCTCGCCGACGAGATCCTCACTCCCGGCGAGGGACAGGTCCGCGCCCTGGTGACGGTGGCCGGCAACCCGTGCCTGAGCACCCCCAACGCCGCGAGGCTGTCGGAGGCGTTGGGCCAGTTGGACTTCATGGTCTCGCTGGACGTGTACCTGAACGAGACCACCAGGCACGCCAACGTGATCCTCCCCGGCCCCACCCTGCTGGAGCGCCCGCACTACGACGTGGCCCTCTACCAACTGGCCGTGCGCAACGTGGCGAACTGGACCCCGGCCGCCCTGCCCACCACGGTCCCCCAGGAATGGCGGACCCTGTTACGCCTCACCGCGATCGTCACCGGCCAGGGCCCCACCCCCAACCTCGAAGCCCTCGACGACCTCGTCGCGGCCGAGGCCGCGAAACGTGCCGGTGTGGATCCGGTGACCGACAGGACCGGCCCGGAACGCCTGATCGACCAACTGCTGCGCGCCGGCCCCTACGACCTGACCCTGGCGGACCTGGAAGCCGCCCCCCACGGCGTCGACCTCGGGCCCCTGCGCCCCCGGCTTCCCGACATCCTCGCCACCCCCAGCGGCACCATCGAACTGGCGGCCAAGGACATCGTCGCCGACGTCCCCCGCCTGCTCGCCGCGTTGGAGAACACGAACCCCGATCACCTGATCCTGATCGGCCGCCGCCAGCTGGCGTCGAACAACTCGTGGATGCACAACGTCGCCGGCCTCGTTCGCGGCACCAACCGCTGCACGGCCCAACTACACCCCACCGACGCCGCCCGCCTGGGCCTGGAGGACGGCGCGAGCGCGCACATCAGCTCCCGAACGGGCACGATCACCATCCCGGTGGAGATCACCGACACCGTCCGCCCCGGCGTGGTCAGCATCCCCCACGGCTGGGGTCACGACGTGACCGGCACCCGAGGACAGGTCGCCCGGGCCCACCCCGGCGTCAACTCCAACATCCTCACCGACGACACGGACCTGGACGCCCTCACCGGCACCGCCGTCCTCAACGGCATCCCGGTGGACGTGGCAGCGGCAACGACACCGGCCACCGCCCCCGCACCGGCCACCACCGCGGCCATCCCCTAGGGCACGACCTCACCAGGACGAAGCGGGATCGGCATGCTCCCGAACCCAGGCATGCATCACGATCCCGGCCGCGACCCCGGCGTTGATGGACCGGGTGGACCCGAACTGTGCGATGGAGACGACCAGATCAGCCGCCCCCCGCGCCTCGGGACTCAACCCGGACCCCTCCTGCCCGAACAGCAGAACGCACCGCCGGGGCAACGACGTCGCCTCGACCGGCAGCGAACCAGGCAGGTTGTCCACCCCCACCACCACCAACGACTCCGCGGCGGCGAACGCCACCAGCGACCCGACGTCGGCGTGGTGCTCGACGTGCTGGTACCGGTCGGTCACCATGGCGCCCCGGCGGTTCCACCGCCGACGGCCCACGATGTGCACCGCCCGCGCCGCGAACGCGTTGGCCGTGCGCACCACGGTCCCGATGTTGTGGTCGTGGCGCAGGTTCTCGATGGCCACATGGAAGTCGTGCCGCCGCAGGTCCAGGTCGGCCACGACGGCCGACCGCCGCCAGTACCGGTAGGCGTCGACGACGTTGCGCCGGTCACCGCCGGCCAACAGTTCCGGGTCGTACCGTTCGTCGGTGGGCCATTCGCCCTCCCACGGCCCGACCCCGACGGGTTCGGCGAACTCCCACTCGGTGGGCCCGGCGGTCTCGCTCACGCCGTGCCGACCCGCTCCGCCGACCACCGCCGGTAGACGCCGACATAGGACACGACGAGCAGCACGACGGCCCCGACCGCGACGACCGGCAGCAGCGACCGGGGAATCAGGTCGTCGTAGATGTAGTACTCGTTGAACCCGCCCGGCAGCGGCCCCAGGCCCTGCTCGGCCCGGAAGTGGTCCTCCAGCGTCGTCAACGGGCACGGGATGGGCAGCACGTTGACCGCGACCCCCCACAACGCGAAGAACACGTGCACGAAGATCGACTTCGGCCAGCGCCACGCCAGGAACCCGCCGAGGCCGATGTAGAGCAACGCCGCGAAGTGCACCACGACGGTGACGTCCGCGAGGAACCCGGCCATGGGCCCAACGTTACCCGGCCTCAGAGTCCCAGGTCGGCGAGCCCGAGCAGGGCACGGTAGGGCAGCCCGCGCTCCTCGATGATCTCCCGCGCCCCGGTGTCCCGGTCGACGACGGTCGCCACGCCGATGACCTTCGCCCCGGCCTCGGTGAGCGCGTCGACGGCGGTCAGCGGGCTGTTGCCGGTGGTGGTGGTGTCCTCGACGACCAGCACGGGCTGTCCGGCGACCTCGATGCCCTCGATCCGCCGGCGCATCCCGTGCTCCTTGGCGGACTTGCGCACCACGAACACGTCGAGCACGTCCCCGACGGCGGCGGCGGCGTGCATCATGGCGCCGGCGACGGGGTCGGCGCCGAGGGTGAGCCCGCCGGCGGCGACGTAGTCCCAGTCGGTGGTGAGTTGGCGCAGCAGCCGGCCGATGAGGGGCGCGGCGGCGTGGTGCAGCGTGGCCCGCCGCAGGTCGATGTAGTAGTCGGCCTCGCGGCCGGAGGAGAGGACGACCTTGCCGTGCACGACGGCGAGTTCGCTCACCAGTCGGGCAAGCTCGCCTTTGGCTGTCGGGTCAACACCTGGAGCGGTTCGCACAGGTCCGAACCCTCTCACAACCGTCGCGTCGCGCCTGTTCAGGTCCGGTCACGCCCGGACGAGGAGCGCATCTCCAGCCAGCGCAGCAGTCCGCGCGGCAGCAGCCGGGGCACGGTCAGCAGCGCCTTGTACACGGCGCCGGGCACCGACCGGGTGCGCCCGTTGCGCAGGTCGCGCAGGGCGGCGGTGACGACCTGGTCGACGTCGAGCCACAGCGGGTCGGGCAGGTCCATGTCGTCGCCGGCGCGGTCGTGGAACTCGGTGCGGGTGAAGCCGGGCACCAGCGCGAGGACCCGCACCCCGGTGCCGGCGAGGTTCGCGGCGATGCCTTCGGAGAAGGCCACGACCCACGCCTTGGAGGCGGCGTAGGCCGGTCCGGTGGCCGGGAAGAACCCGGCGACGCTGGCCACGTTGATCACTCCGCCGTGCCGGCGTTCGATCATGCCGGGCAGCGCGGCCCTGGTCAGGCGCATGACCGAGGTGACGTTCACGTCCAGCTGCGCCTGGAGGGCGTCGATGTCGGCCTCGGCGAAGGCGCCGCGGGTGCCGAAGCCGGCGTTGTTGACCAGCAGGTCGACCGGCTTGTCGGGGTCGGCGAGGCGGTCCTCGATCCGTTTGCGGGCCCGGTTGGTGGACAGGTCGGCGGTCATCGGGGTGACCTCGACGCCGTGGCGCTGCGACAGCTGCGCCGCGACCTCCTTCAGCCGCTCCTTGGTCCGGGCGACGAGCACGAGGTCGAATCCCTGCTCGGCGAGGTGCCGGGCGAAGGCCAGCCCGATCCCGGCCGTCCCCCCGGTGACGAGCGCTGTTGGCATACCGCCACGGTAGTCGCCGGCACCGGGGTGTCGATCATCCGTGTCAGTCGTGGGGTTCGCTCTGGCGTTCGCCGTGGCGCCCGGACGGCTCGTGGTCGCCGACCGGGTCGGTCTCGGCGTCGAAGGGGTCCAGGACGTCGGCGATCTCGCCGATGCCGCGCAGCAGGCGTTCCAGCCGTGAGGGGGTGGCGTGTGGGGCGGCGGCGGCCAGTACCCAGCCGTTCTCGATCCAGGTGACGGCGATGTCGGCGCCGATCTCCTCGGTGGCCTCGGTGAGTTCGGTGGTGACCAGGCCGTGGGCGGCGGTCAGGTCGGCGACGAAGGCGTAGCGCTGGCCGACGGGGCCGAGCAGTTCTGGCATGTGTTCGCGCTGGAACGGGGCGCTGGACAGCCACAGTTCGACCAGGGTGGGCAGGGCCCGGCGGCACTGGACGGCGGCGATGACCGCGGCGGTCCGCCCGCCGATGTCCAGGTCGAACACGTAGACGCGGCGGCGGCCGTCGGCGGTGAAGGTGGAGCCGGCGACGACGTCGGCGGCCAGCAGGTCGCGGGCGCCGGCGCCGTGGAAGGCGATGGCGCCGCCGGACCACTGGGTGGGCAGGGCGAGGTCGGTGTCGGCGAACTGCCAGCCGCGCAGCGCGGCCCAGCGGCGGCGTTCCCGGTTGCGGGAGGTGAGCCGGGCGCGGTCGCGGAGCAGCATCGCGGCGCCGGCGATCCCGGCAGCCACCGTCACGACGAACCACACCCATGCCGGTATGCCCACGCGGGAGAGCGTAGTGGTCGGTCGCTCTGCGCCAAGATCACCGCCCCGTCGAATCGTCCGCAACCATCTGGTTGACAACGCTGCTAACGTCGTATGCAACCAATTGGTTGTGAAAGAAACGGCAGGTGGTGCGGGGTGGCAGCCGACCGGCTCTCCCAGGTGTTCGCGGCCCTGGCCGACCCGACCCGACGGGACATCGTCGCCAGACTCACGCTCGGTGACGCCTCGGTCGCGGAGCTGGCCCAGCCCTACGACGTCTCGACCCAGGCGGTGTCCAAGCACGTGAAGGTGCTCCAGGACGCCGGCCTGGTCAGCCGCGGCCGCGACGCCCAACGCCGGCCCTGCCACCTCGAGGCGGAGGTGCTCGACCTGATGACCGCGTGGATCGAGCGGTACCGCCGGGCGGCCGACGAACGGTTCCGCCGCCTCGACGCCCTGCTCGCGCAGGACCAGAACAGCGAACGACCCGAACCAGGAGCAGCATCATGACCGTGCGGAACGAGAACCAGACCACCATCGAGGCCGACCCGGCGCTGCCGGTGATCCGGATCGTGCGCGAGTTCGACGCGCCGCCGGAACGGGTGTTCGCCGCCTTCACCGACCCCGAACTGCTCACCCGCTGGCTCGGCCCCACCGCCACCTCGGTCCGGCTCGACCACTGGGACGCCCGCGACGGCGGCGCCTACCGGTACACGATGGTGGCCGACGGCCAGGACCTGGTGACGTTCTGGGGTTCCTTCCACCAGGTCCGGTCACCCGACCGTCTCGTCCAGACCCAGTCGATGCACGGCGTCGGCGACGGCGCCGTGCTCAACACCCTGACCTTCACCGACCTCGGCGACGGCCGCACCCGGCTCACCGACCAGACGCTGACCGACACGCTGGAAGGCCGCGACGCGATCATCGCCAGCGGCATGGACCAGGGCGTCATCGCCGGCTACCGCGCCCTCGACGACCTGCTGCGCGACTGACACTGGGTGTGGCGGGGTGTCGGGCCGGACACCCCGCCACACACTTCTACAGGGCCTTGCCCACCACCAGCCCGGAGTTGTCGTCGGTGACGTCCACCCGCACGGTGTCGCCGTCGCGGATCTCGCCGGACAGCAGCCCCTTCGCCAGCTGGTCACCGATCGCCGAGGACACCAGCCGGCGCAGCGGCCGGGCCCCGTAGACCGGGTCGAACCCGTTGAGCGCCAACCAGTCACGCGCCGACGGGCTCACGTCCAGGGTGAGCCGCCGCGCCGCCAGCCGCCTGCCGAGCTGGCCGATCTGGATGTCCACGATCGACGTCAGCTCCTCCGTAGCCAGCGAGTGGAACACGACCACGTCGTCGAGCCGGTTGAGGAACTCCGGCTTGAAGTGCCGCCCGACCACCGCCAGCACGGCGTCGCGCCGCTGCCGCTCGTCGAGGTTGACGTCGGCGATGGCCTGCGAACCGAGGTTGGAGGTCAGCACCAGGATCGTGTTGCGGAAGTCGACCGTGCGGCCCTGGCCGTCGGTCAGCCGACCGTCGTCGAGGACCTGCAACAGCACGTCGAACACGTCCGGGTGGGCCTTCTCCACCTCGTCGAGCAGCACCACCGTGTACGGCCGGCGGCGCACCGACTCGGTCAGCTGACCGCCCTGGTCGTAGCCGACGTAGCCGGGCGGGGCGCCGACCAGCCGGGCCACCGAGTGCTTCTCGGAGTACTCGCTCATGTCGATGCGCACCATGGCGCGCTCGTCGTCGAACAGGAACTCGGCCAGCGCCTTGGCCAGCTCGGTCTTGCCGACACCGGTCGGACCGAGGAACAGGAACGAGCCGGTCGGCCGGTCGGGGTCGGCCACGCCCGCGCGGGCCCGGCGCACCGCGTCGGACACCACCCGCACGGCCTCGGCCTGGCCGACGACGCGGCGGGCCAGCGCCTCCTCCATCCGCAGCAGCTTGGCGGTCTCGCCCTCCAGCAGCCGCCCGGCCGGGATGCCGGTCCACGCGGACACCACGTCGGCCACGTCGTCCGGGCCGACCTCCTCCTTGAGCATGACCTGGGCGTCGGCGTGCTCGGCGGTGCGGGTGGCGGTCTCCAGGTCCTTCTCCAGCGCGGGGATCCGGCCGTAGCGCAGTTCGGCGGCGCGGCCGAGGTCACCGTCGCGTTCGGCCCGCTCGGACTCGCCGCGCAGCTGTTCGAGCTGCTCCTTGAGCTCGCGGACCCTCTCGATCGAGCCCTTCTCGTTCTGCCAGCGGGCGGTCAGCGCGGAGAGCGTCTCGCGGCGCTCGGCCAGTTCGGCGCGCAACGCGGCCAGCCGCTGACGGGAGGCCTCGTCCTCCTCCTTGGCCAGCGCCATCTCCTCGATCTCCAGGCGGCGCACCGCCCGCTCGACCTCGTCGATCTCCACCGGCCGCGAGTCGATCTCCATCCGCAGCCGGGAGGCGGCCTCGTCGACCAGGTCGATGGCCTTGTCCGGCAGGAACCGGGCGGTGATGTAGCGGTCGGAGAGGGTGGCGGCGGCGACCAGGGCGCTGTCGGTGATCCGCACGCCGTGGTGCACCTCGTAGCGTTCCTTGAGCCCGCGCAGGATGCCGACGGTGTCCTCGACCGTCGGCTCGCCGACCAGCACCTGCTGGAAGCGCCGCTCCAGGGCGGCGTCCTTCTCGATGTGCTCGCGGTACTCGTCGAGCGTGGTGGCGCCCACCATCCGCAGCTCGCCGCGCGCCAGCATCGGCTTGATCATGTTGCCGGCGTCCATGGCGCTCTCGCCGGTGGCGCCCGCGCCGACGATGGTGTGCAGCTCGTCGATGAACGTGATGACCTGGCCGGCGGAGTCGGTGATCTCCTTGAGCACGGCCTTGAGCCGCTCCTCGAACTCGCCCCGGAACTTCGCCCCGGCGACCATCGACCCCAGGTCCAGCGCGACGACCCGCTTGCCGCGCAGCGACTCCGGCACGTCGCCGGCGATCACCCGCTGGGCCAGGCCCTCGACGATGGCGGTCTTGCCGACACCGGGCTCGCCGATGAGCACGGGGTTGTTCTTGGTCCGCCGCGACAGCACCTGCACGACCCGGCGGATCTCGGCGTCGCGGCCGATGACCGGGTCGAGTTCGCCCTTGCGGGCGCGTTCGGTGAGGTCCAGGCCGTACTTCTCCAGCGCCTGGTAGGTGCCCTCCGGGTCGGGGCTGGTGACCCTGGCCGAGCCGCGCACCTTGACGAACGCCTCGCGCAGCGCGTCGGGGGTGGCGCCGTTGCGGTTGAGCAGGTCGGCCACCGCGCCGCCCTGCGCGGCCAGGCCGACCAGCAGGTGCTCGGTGGACACGAACTCGTCGCCCATCTCGGTGGCCAGCTTCTGCGCGTGGGTCACCGCGCGCAGCGCCTGGGAGTCCAGTTGGGGCGCCGAGACGGTGGCGCCGGTGGCCGAGGGCAGCGAGTTGGCCAGTTGGTCGAGCTCCTTTCCGACCACGGCCGGGTCGGCGCCGACCGCGGTGAGCAGCGGCGCGGTCAGCCCGTCGCCCTGGGCGAGCAGGGCGCCGAGCAGGTGCACCGGTGTGATGTCCGGGTTGCCGGCCACGGTCGCGGCCTGGGCGGCCGACGAGATCGCCTGCTGGGTCTTCGTCGTCGGGTTGAAAGCGTCCAATCCCCTCACCTCATACGCAGCGTTGTGCCTCACCATGACAACGTCAGAAAAGTTGAGTCAGTTCCGCTCAACCCCGGTTCGGTGCTGCCGATTCAGCCTGATTCGGTGCGTCACGACCATGGTCACCCCCCTCACCCACATGTACCAATCGGGTTGTCCACAGCGAGGAGGTGGTTGTCCACAATCCCCAGGTGTCTGTCCACAGGTGTGGATGTGGACGGTCGCGGACCGGGGACAACGCGGTGAACAGGGCTGCAACGGCCCCGGCGGACACCGCCGTCAGGGTGATCTCAGCGGGTGGTGCTGCTCTGCGAGGCGCGCACGCCGAAGTAGTCGCCGCCCTTGCGGCGCACGTCGTCGGTGCCCCAGTCGCGGGTGCGCGGGACCGGCCGCAGCCGGGGAATGTGCTTGCGGCAGTGCACGTAGGCCTCCTCGACCCGCACCACCACCCAACGCTCCGGCGAGCGGCCCCGGTCGATCTCGGCCGGCAGCCCGGGGCACTCCGGGCGCAGCACGGCGTCGTCGACGATCGCGGCGCGGCCGTTGACGTGCAGCCCGATCAGGTCGGTGACGAAGTCGACCATCAGCAGGCCGACGTGCGGGTTCTCGCTGATGTTGCCCAGGCTCGCGAGCACCCCGTTGCCCCGGTACTCCGGGTAGGCGATCCGACGCTCGTCGATGACGTGCAGGAAGCCGGGCGGGCCGGCACGGAAGGTCGAGTCGCACTCGCCGGCGGCGTCGGCGGTGGCCACGAAGGCCATCTCCATCCGGCCGACGAAGGCGATCATCGCGTCGTTGAGCCGGTCGAGGACCTGGTCCTGGTAGAACCGGCTGGCCCGGTCCTGGGTGCCGTAGGCGCACTGCAACAGGTGCTCGCCACGCGAGCCGGGCAGGCCGGCGGCCGGGTCCGGAACCGGCAGTTTCGTCGTCGGAACGGTCGGGACCGTCGGGACCTCGGCCGGGGCCGGCCGCTGACCAGGCACGTAGCGCTTCGGGTAGCCGCCGGGCGGCGGCGGGGCCGCCATGGGCTGGCCGGCACGGCGGGGGGCCACCGGCGGTGCGGGCCGCACCGGTCTGGCGGGTACTTGTCGACCGATCGGGTGAAATTTCCAGGTTGGTCCGTCCGGGGAGTCACCTACTCCCGGTGCGTCCGCGCCGCGCACCGGAACTCGCTCCACCGAGGGTGCCGGAACGGTTACCGGACTCGCCTCGGGGGTGTGATCAGCGATTTCCAGGTCCAACAGGGCTGGGCTGGCGACACCAGTGGGAGGTATCAGCTCTGGACGCACGGCGGACACGCTTTCATAACGCTCCCGTTGTGCGAACCCCCCTACCCACTTGTCCCCCGATTGTCCCAACGTGACTACGATGAGTAGTTGGCACTGTCCCGAATGGGCCGGAGGAGCGGACAAAACCCGGAGTTGCGTCTAGTGTCCTGACGTACTGGCCGACGGCGTCACACCCGACGCCGAAAGGTGGAGTCTGTGCCCCGACCATGACAGCCAACGCATTAGTGAGCCCGCTGCCGCACCATCCCCACGCCGAGCGCGCCGACTCGTCGGACCCGGTCGTGACTATGGTGCGGTTGGTGCGCGAGAGCTTCGCCGTGGTCGAGCCGCACACCGACCGGGTCGCCGCACATTTCTACGCCACGCTGTTCGCCATCGCGCCGGCGACCCGCGAGATGTTCCCGGTCAACATGGAGGTCCAGCGCTCCCGGCTGCTGCGTGCCCTGGTGCACGTCGTGCAGATGGTGGACCGGCCCGACGACCTCATCCCGTTCCTGCGCCAACTCGGCCGCGACCACCGCAAGTTCGGTGTCGTGGCCAGCCACTACGAGGCCGTCGGCATGGCGCTGCTGGCCGGGGTCAAGCAGTACGCCGGCGCCGCGTGGACCGACGAGGTCGAACGCGCCTGGGCCGAGGCCTACACCATCATGGCCCGGGCGATGCTCGAGGCCGCGTCGGCCGACGAGAACCCGGCCTGGTGGCCGGCCACCGTCGTCGAACGCCAGCGACTGACCCACGACCTGGCGATCGTGCGGGTGCTGCCGGACTACAACCTGCCCTACCACCCCGGCCAGTACGTGAGCGTCGAGACGCCGCGCCGGCCCAGGCTCTGGCGCTACCTGACCCCGGCGACCGCGCCGCGCGAGGACGGCCTGCTGGAGTTCCACGTCCGCTCAGTCGAGCGCGGCTGGGTGAGCCGGTCGATCGTGGCGCACGCCGAACCGGGCGACAAGTGGCGGATCGGCCCGCCGATGGGCCGCATCCGGGTCGACCGGAGCGCCGGCCGGGACGTGCTGATGGTGGCCGGCGGCACGGGCATCGCCCCCATGCGCGCGATCATCGACCACCTGGCGAAGTGGGGCGAGAACCCCCGGGTGCAGCTGTTCTTCGGCGGCCGGGTCCGCGCCGACCTCTACGACCTGGAGAACCTGGCGGCCCTCGCCGCGTCCAACCCGTGGCTCACGGTCGTGCCGGTACTGGAGTCGGACACGACGGGCGCCGGCTCGGTGGCCAATGCCGAACGCGGCACGCTGGCCGAGGTGATCACCCGCTACGGCGCCTGGGACAACCACGACGTGCTGGTCTCCGGCTCACCGGCGATGGTCCGCTCGACCGTGTCCAGGATGCTGGTCGCCGGCACACCGCTGGAGCGGATCACCTACGACCCGTTCACCGTCGACTGAGTTTTCAGCGGCCCTTGGGCTTCCACACCACGAGTGCCGTCTGCCGCACGACCGGCACCAGCTCGTTGCGGTAGGAGCGGTGGATGGCCGCCGCCGCCTGCTCGGCCGCCGCGTGCACCGCGGCCAGCTCCTCGGTCAGCTCGGCGACCCGCGAACGCAGCGCGCCGACCTCGTTCTCCAGGTCGATGATCCGCTTGATGCCGGCCAGGTTCACGCCCTGCTCCTGGGACAGCCGCTGCACCTCGCGCAGCACGGCGATGTCGCGCATCGAGTAGCGGCGACCGCCGCCGGAGGTGCGGCCCGGCGAGACCAGGCCCATCCGGTCGTAGCCGCGCAGGGTCTGGGCGTGCAGGCCGGCGAGATCCGCCGCCACCGAGATCACGAACATCGGCGTGTCCTCGTCGGCGCCGGGTGGGAACGGGAATCCGGTCACGACTCACTCCGTTTCTCCAGCATCGCGGTCAGCTCGGGCCGGGGATCCTGACCCGAGGTCGCCCGCAGGTAATCCTCCAGCGCGGTCCTCGCCTGCTCGTCCAGTTCCGCCGGAACCGTGACCTGCAGGGTCACCAGCAGATCGCCGACCTGGCCGTCGCGGCGGGCGATGCCCTTGCCGCGTACCCGCAGCACCCGGCCGCTGGCCGTGCCCGGCGCGACCCGCAGCGAGACCTTGTCCTCCAGGGTCGGCACGGTGAGCGTGGTGCCCAGCGCGACCTCCGGGAAGGTCACCGGGACCTTGATCGTCAGGTCGTTGCCGGTGCGGCCGAAGACCGGGTGCGGGGTGACGTGCACCCGGACGTACAGGTCGCCGGCGTGCCCGCCGTTGCCGCCCGGCTCGCCCTGTTCGGCCAGCCGGATCCGCTGGTCGTCGTTGACACCGGCCGGGATGCGCACGGTCAGTGTGCGGGAGCGGGTGCTCACGCCGTCGCCGCCGCACTCGGGGCAGGGGTCGTCGACGATCCGGCCGGTGCCCCGGCAGTCGCGGCACGGCTCGCTGAACGCGAACGCGCCCTGGCTGCGGCTGACCAGACCGGCGCCCGAACAGGTCGGACAGGTCCGCGGGGTGGTGCCCGGCCGCGCGCCGTTGCCGTGGCAGGTGGCACAGGTCGCCGGGCTGGACAGGCGCAGCGGCACGGTCGCGCCCTTGACCGCCTCGACGAAGTCGATCCGTACCTCGGTCTCCACGTCGGCGCCCCGGCGCGGCCGGCTGGCCGAGGCGGTGCCACCGCCCCGGCGGCCGAACAGGTTGCCGAGCAGGTCGCTGATGCCCCCGCCGGCGGCGGCCCCCGCGTTGCCCTGCTGGCCGGCGAAGATGTCGCTGAAGTCGAAGGTGGACCCGCCGTTGCCGAACCCGCCGAACCCGCCGCCGCCCGGACGGAACCCGCCGGAGCCGAACAGCCGGCGGGCCTCGTCGTACTGCTTGCGTTTCTCCGCGTCGCCGACCACGCCGTAGGCCTCGGACACGGCCTTGAACCGGGCCTCGGCCTGCGCGTTGCCGGGGTTGGCGTCCGGGTGAAGCTCCCGCGCCAGCTTGCGGTACGCCTTCTTGATCTCCCCGTCGCTGGCGTCGGAAGGGACGCCCAACTCGTGGTAGAAGTCCTTGTCGATCCAGTCCCTAGCACTCATCGGACGTCCCCTCCCTCCTTGACGCTTCCTCAGTCCTCGGCTCTGTGGTTGCCACCGCGCTCGGGCGGGGCGGCGTCCACGTCGACGGGCTCGAACCAGTCGTTGCCGTCACCGGCCTCGCCCGGTGCCGCCTCGGCGGCCGGTGGCGCGGCGCCCGGCTCGTGGTCGGTGACCCCGACCAGCGCGGCCCGCACGATCCGGTCGCCGATGCGGTAGCCACGGCGCAGGACCGCGGTCACCGTCGGCTCGCTCACCTCGGGGGAGGTGTCGTGCTGGACGGCCTCGTGCACCGACGGGTCGAACGGCTCACCGTCGTGGCCGAACGCCTCCAGGCCGACGCGCTCCAGGGTGGCCACGAGCTTGTCGGCCACGGCCTTGAACGCCCCGGTGAGGTCGCCGTGCTGGGCGGCGCGCTCGATGTCGTCGAGCACCCCGAGCAGCTCACCGGCCACCGACGCCTTCGCCTGGGTGATCACGGCCTCGCGGTCGCGGTCGATCCGCTTGCGGTAGTTGGCGTACTCGGCCTGCAGCCGCTGGAGGTCGGCGGTGCGCTCGTCGAGCTCCGCCTTCAGCTCGGCCTCCTGGCCGGGCTGGTCGACGACCGGCTGGTCGGGGCCGGGGCCGGCCGCGGCGTCCGCCGCGACCTCGGCCCCGGCCTCTTCCTGGGTCGGGTCCTGGTCCAGGTCGGGCGGGCGAACCTGCCCGGTCTCGGGATCGATTCGACGGCGGTCGCGCACGACGACTCGCGGCTCCTCTCCGGAGATCTCGTCGGGCTGGTGGTCCGAGGTCACTTCTTGCCGTCCTCGTCGACGATCTCGGCGTCCACCACGTCCTCCTGGCCCGGGGTCGCCTGCTCGCCACCGGGAGCACCGTCGCCGGCGCCCTCGTTCGGCTGCGCGCCGGGCTGGGAGTACATCGCCGAGCCCATGGCCTGGGACTCGGCGGCGAGCTTCTCCATGGCGCCCTTGATGGCGGAGGTGTCGGTGCCGCCGAGGGCCTCCTGGGCCTCCTTGACCGCGGCGTTGACCTTCTCCTTGACCTCGCCGGGGATCTTCTCGTCGTTGTCCTTGACGAACTTCTCGGTCTGGTAGACCAGGGTCTCGGCCTGGTTGCGGACCTCGGCCTCGTCGCGGCGGCGCTTGTCCTCCTCGGCGTGCGCCTCGGCGTCCTTGACCATCCGGTCGATGTCCTCCTTGGGCAGCGCGGAGCCGCCGGTGATGGTCATCGACTGTTCCTTGCCGGTGCCGAGGTCCTTCGCGTTGACGTGCACGATGCCGTTCGCGTCGATGTCGAAGGTGACCTCGATCTGCGGGACGCCCCGGGGCGCCGGCGCGATGCCGGTCAGGTCGAAGGTGCCCAGCTTCTTGTTGTGCACCGCGATCTCGCGCTCACCCTGGAAGACCTGGATGCCGACCGTGGTCTGCCCGTCGTCGGCGGTGGAGAAGATCTCCGAGCGCTTGGTCGGGATGGTCGTGTTGCGCTCGATGAGCTTGGTGAACACGCCGCCCTTGGTCTCGATGCCCAGCGACAGCGGGGTGACGTCGAGCAGCAGCACGTCCTTGACGTCGCCGCGCAGCACACCGGCCTGCAGCGCCGCGCCGATGGCCACGACCTCGTCCGGGTTGACGCCCTTGTTCGGCTCCTGGCCGCCGGTCAGCTCCTTGACCAGATCGGTGACCGCCGGCATGCGGGTCGAGCCGCCGACCAGGACGACGTGGTCGATGTCGCCGAGCTTGACGCCCGCGTCCTTGATCACGTTGTTGAACGGCGCGCGGGTGCGGTCGAGCAGGTCGCTGGTGATCCGCTGGAACTCGGCGCGGGAGAGCGTCTCGTCGAGGAACAGCGGGTTCTTCTCCGCGTCGACGGTGATGTAGGGCAGGTTGATGTTGGCGCTGTTGGAGCTGGACAGCTCGATCTTGGCCTTCTCGGCGGCCTCACGGATGCGCTGCAGCGCCATCTTGTCCTTGGTGAGGTCGATGCCGGCGGACTGCTTGAACTTGTCCACCAGCCAGTCGACGATGCGCTGGTCCCAGTCGTCGCCACCGAGGTGGTTGTCACCGGAGGTCGCGCGGACCTCGACGACGCCCTCGCCGATCTCCAGCAGGGACACGTCGAACGTGCCGCCGCCGAGGTCGAAGACGAGGATCGTCTGCTCCTTCTCGCCCTTGTCCAGGCCGTAGGCCAGCGCGGCCGCGGTCGGCTCGTTGACGATGCGCAGCACGTTGAGGCCGGCGATCTGGCCGGCTTCCTTGGTGGCCTGCCGCTGGGCGTCCTCGAAGTAGGCCGGGACGGTGATGACGGCGTCGCTGATGGGCTCGCCGAGGTAGGCCTCCGCGTCGCGCTTGAGCTTCATCAGCACGCGCGCGCTGATCTCCTGGGCGGAGTAGCTCTTGCCGTCGACCTCGGTCTTCCAGTCGGTGCCCATGTACCGCTTGACCGAGCGGACCGTGCGGTCCACGTTGGTCACGGCCTGGTTCTTCGCCGGCTGCCCGACGAGTACCTCACCGTTCTTGGCGAAGGCCACCACGGACGGGGTCGTCCGCGAACCCTCGGAGTTGGCGATCACCGTCGGCTCACCGCCCTCGAGGACGGCGACGACGGAATTGGTCGTCCCCAGGTCGATTCCGACCGCTCGCGCCATTGGATTCCCTCCTGCTGTGTTGCTCGTGCTACGTGGTTGAGTCTGATCCGCTCAAGCTTTCGGGGAGATCCTACGCCTCCGCCGAATCAGACTTGAGCCCCTGTCGCTCAACCTTCCTGACCCTCTCAACGTGGGAGGTGCGCGAATCGTTCCCGGCGCCGTCAGGACTTCTTGACGGTGATGTTGCCGCTGTCGACCGCGAGGTCGAGGTGGTGTTCGCCGCCCTCGTCGTTGTCCAGGGCGCTGTCCAGGTCACCGCTGTCGATGTCGGTGCTGACCTGGTAGCGGCCGTCCGGAACGGTCACCTCGACGTTGCCACTGTTGACCCGCGCCCGCACGTCGTCGATGACGGCGAGGCTGATGGTGACGTTGCCGGAGTCGGCCTCGACCTGCGTGGCGCCGCCGATGTCGATCAGGTCGACGTTGCCGGAGCTGGCGTCGACGTTGACCGTCCCGTCGACCCGGCGGACGTCGATGTCGCCGGAGTCGGCCTTGAGGTCGACCTCGGCGACCCCGGTGATGTCGACGTTGCCGGAGTTGACCTCTCCCTCGACGACGGTGCCCTCGGGGACGACGACCTCGTAGTCGATGTGGCAGTCGCGCTGCGGGCAGGGTTCGAGGACCAGCGTGCCGTTCTCGACCCGGTGGGTGGGGCCGGGCTTGTCGTCCTCGTAGAAGATGGTGCGGGTCACCTCGGGGTCGCCGCCGGTGTTGATGGTGAGGTTGCCGGAGTCGTTGAGGAAGCGGACGCGGGAGAACTCCTCGGTGATCCCGGCGTTGTCGGTGGCCCGCTCCTTGGTGATGTCCCACCCGCAGGCGGTGAACACGCCCAGCCCGGCGACCACGATCGCGCCGGCCGCCACCGCTCGTCCGATCCCCATGTCCGACCCCTTTGACTCAGTGTTGTTGCGCCGGTCCGACGCTGGTTTCGACGCTAGGGCGGCGACGTGGGCGGGAACATCAGGGAGCCCCCCGAACCGGTCCGGGGGTTACCCCGACCCTTCCCAAGATGCGAGAAATCTTTCCCAACTGACGGAACGCGGGCGTTACCGTGGGGGCATGCGACGCTGGCTGATCCTCGCCGTCGGGATCGTGGCGCAGGCCACCACGTCGAGCTTCCTGTACGGGATGCCGTTCCTGATCCCCGAGCTGCAAAGCAGCACCGGGGCGTCACTGGCCGAGGCGGGCGTGCTGGTGTCCGCGCCGCTGTTGGGGCTGCTGACGGCGCTGATCGCGTGGGGCGCGGCGGCCGACCGCTTCGGCGAGCGGGTGGTGCTGACCGTCGGCCTGGCCGCGACCGGGGTGCTGCTGCTGGTGAGCCTGACCCTGCCCGGCCCGGTGGCCCTGGGCGGCGGCCTGCTGGTGGCCGGCGCCGCCGGGGCGTCGGTGAACGCGGCGAGCGGCCGGGTGGTCCTGGGCTGGTTCGGCCCGGGCGAGCGGGGCCTGGCGATGGGCCTGCGCCAGACGTCCCAGCCGCTGGGCGTCGGCCTGGCGGCGGCGACCCTGCCCGGCCTGGCCGAACGGTTCGGGTACGTGGCGGCGCTGGCGCTGCCCGCCACCCTGTGCCTGCTGGCGGCGGCACTGGTCGTGGCGGTGGTGAAGGACCCGCCGCGCCCGCCCCGGCCGGCGGTGTCCGCGTCCCCCTACCGCGCGGCCACCGGCCGGACCCTGACCCGGCTGCACGTGGCGAGCGCGCTGCTGGTGGCGCCCCAGTTCATGGCCGGCACGTTCGCCGTGACGTTCCTGGTGTCCCAACGGAGTTGGAGCGCGGTGGACGCCGGTCGCCTGGTGGCGGTCGTGTCGGTGGCCGGCGCCGTGGGCCGGATCCTCGCCGGCGTGTGGTCCGACCGCGTCGGCAACCGCCTGGGCCCCATGCGGATCATCGCGCTGCTCGCCACGGCGACCATGCTGGCGTGGGCCGCCGGCGACCTGCTCGACTCGTCGCTGGCGGTGGCCGCCCTGGTCGCGGCCCTGGTGGTGACGGTCACCGACAACGGCCTCGGCTTCACCGCGACCGCCGAACTGGCCGGCCCGTTCTGGGCGGGCCGGGCACTGGGCGTGCAGAACACCGGCCAGAACGCGGTCGCGATGGCCGCCGCGCCCCTGTTCGGCGGCCTGATCACCGCGTTCGGCTACCCCTGGGCACTGGCCGCGACGGCGGTGTTCCCCCTGGCCGGCGCGTTCCTGACGCCCGTCGCGGGCGAACGCCGGTTATCGAACGGTGTCGACCCGGCTGAAGTTGAGGTACGCCCGTGACGGCGTCGGCCCCCGCTGCCCCTGGTACCGCGACCCGGCCGCGGCCGTGCCGTAGGGGTGTTCGGCCGCGCTGGAGAGCCGGAACAGACACAGCTGCCCGATCTTCATCCCCGGCCACAACGTGATGGGCAGGTTGGCGACGTTCGACAGTTCGAGCGTGATGTGCCCCTCGAAGCCCGGGTCGATGAACCCGGCGGTCGAGTGCGTCAGCAGCCCCAACCGCCCCAGACTCGACTTACCCTCAAGACGTCCGGCGAGGTCGTCGGGCAGCAGAACGGTCTCGAACGTCGACCCCAACACGAACTCCCCCGGGTGCAGGACGAACGGCCCGTCCCCGTCCACCTCGACCAGCGAGGTCAGGTCATCCTGCTGACTGCTGGGGTCGATGTGGGTGTACCGGGTGTTGTTGAAAACCCGGAAGAACCGGTCCAACCGCACGTCGACACTGGACGGTTGCACCATCCGCTCGTCGAACGGCTCGATCCCGAGCCGCCCGGAGGCCAACTCCTTGCGGAGGTCCCGATCACTCAGCAACACCCGCTCACCCTAGCCGCCAGGCCCGTGTATCCTCAGCGAAGCCCTGCTCCACGGGGCCGCGCGGATGTAGTTCAATGGTAGAACATCAGCTTCCCAAGCTGAGAACGCGGGTTCGATTCCCGTCATCCGCTCCACGCACGAACCCCCTGGTCACAGTATGTCCACTGTGGACCATGGATTCCTTGCCTCTTGATCAACAACCCTCTCGTGCTTCCCGCGTGCTGTGTGCGTCGTGGACCCGGTGCACGGTCGGGTGGAGTTCGGTTCTGCCGGCGGCGACGAGGTGCGGACGGACCTAGGTTCCTTCACAGGTCGCCGCTGTCCGTTCTGGGACGGCGGCGTAGGACTGTTGGGTGAAGGGACCGTAGTGGTGACAACGATGAGGCGGGGTCGCGGCCTGTTCGCGACGGCGTTGGCCGTACTGGTGTGCGCGGGGGCGGCGGTGCCGGCCGGGGCGGAGCAGCGGGCGGAGGCGGTGCCGACGGTGTTCTTCGGCGACTCCTACACCGCCAACTACGGCATCGCCCTCAAGCAGGACATGAGCGACTTCACGGAAATGCTCTGCTTCCGCGCGGAGCAGAACTTCCCGGCGGTGACGACCCGCGAACTCGCCGAGAAGGGCCGCACGCTCGACATCACCGCCGACCGTTCCTGCGGCGGCGCGGTGATCAACAACTTCTGGAACGACCAGACGCTCTACCCGACCCAGGAGACCGCGAAGCCGCAGCAGGACGCCCTGAAGGCGGACACCCGGCTGGTCGTCGGCAGCCTCGGCGGCAACACCGTCGGGTTCGTCAACATCCTCAAGCAGTGCTCTCAGAAGCTCCGCGACGAGGGTGGGCTGCTGCCCGGCGCGCCGGTCGACAGTGACCAGTCGGCCGAGCAGTGCGCCGCCTTCTTCACCGAGGGCGACGGCAAGCAGTGGCTCGACTACCGGTTCGAGCAGGCCGACTACGAGCTGGAGGAGCTGCTCGACCGGATCGCCTACTTCTCGCCGGACGCCACGGCCGTGCTGGTCGGCTACCCGAGGATCGTGCCCGCCGACGCCGGGAAGTGCCGGACCCCGGCCCCGGGCCAGACCACCACACCCCTGGCCGACGTCCCGGCCGACGCGCTGCCCGTGTTCGACCAGGTCCAGGAGCGCCTCAACGACCTGATGCGCACCAAGGCCACCGAGTTCGGTGCGACGTTCGTCGACCTCTACGCGGTCACCGGGGACAACACCGCCTGCGACGGCGCCGACCGTGCCATCGGCGGCCTGTTCGAGGACTCCCAGGTCACCTTCGGCGAGCAGGCGCTGCCCTGGTACCTGCACCCCAACGCCCAGGGGCGCGACCTCCAGTCCAGCCACGTCGCCACCGCCATCCAGAACGCGCTGAGCGCCTGATCACGGCCCCGGTCCCCACCGGCCAGTCAGAGCCAGTCGGCGATCACGGCCAGGTCGGCCGCGGTCAGGCCGACTGCCGGTTCGACGACGTACAGCAGCACTCGGCCCCCGTGGCGCGAGTCGACCCAGGTCCGGGCTTGGTGATCTCGGTTCAGGTGCGGTCCATGTGGGTGCGGATGGCGGGGAGGGCGAACTCGCGGACCGCCGTGAGGACCTCGTTGGACAGGGAGTCGAACGGGCGGCCGACCTCCAGCTCCCACCACAGTTCGCCGATGGAGTGGCCGGCGACCGTGACCAGTTCGCCGATCGGGGCCTGCCAGCCGGCGTGGGTTCGGGTGACCTCGTTGGCCGGGTAGTAGGGGCGCACCCGCAGCTGCTCGGCCCACTCGTCGCGGGAGATCACGCCCACGTGGACGGTGAAGCGGACGGCCCGGGCGGTGAACGAGCGGGCCTGTTCGACCAGGACCTCGCCCCAGTGGCTGGCGCCCTCGATGCGGAAGCGGCGGCCGACGCCGAAGAATCCGAGCGCGCGCAGGCCGGGGGCCAGGTTCGTGTCGACCATGAACCTGAACCAGTCCTGGGCGTTGCGCTCGATGTCAGACTCCACAATGACACCAAGAGTAGCGGGGCGAACCCACCCAGTGCTAAGGGTTCGTTATCGCCCGTCCAGGGGTGAAAACTCGTTCTCCTCCAGCGCGTCACGCCGTCCGGTCGGCCGCGTCACTCCAGTCGTGGAACGTGGTGGCGAGGGAGGACGGCGATGCTCGTGAGCACCCAGGTGACCCCGAAGGTGACCAGCACCGTCGGGGTCGCGCTCATCGACAGCACGCCGCTGGTGCGCGAGGGGCTCTGCTCGCTGATCAACCGCACGCCCGGCATGCGCTGGGTCGGTGCCGCCGAGTCACCGGCGCTGGGTCGCCGGCTGTGTGAGCGGCTGCGGCCCAACGTCGTGCTGCTCGACGCCGCGGTCGACCCGCGCGGGCACCTGGCGCAGGTGCTGACGGCCGGGAACCGGGAGATCGGGGTCATTCTGCTGGTCGACGAGGCCCACCGGACGACGCGTTATCTCTCCGGGGCGTTCGCGGCCGGGGTGCGGGGGGCGTTACGGCGCTCGGCGCAGCCGGCGGAGCTGCTGCGGGCCATCCAGGCCGTCCACCTCGACGGCCGTTACCTCGACCCGGCGCTCGCGCCGGCGATGACCGCCGGGGCGGCGGTGCGGCCCAGGACCCGCCACCAGCAGCCGCTGTCGCGGCGGGAGCACCAGGTGCTCGCGCTGATCGCCGACGGGCTGGAGAACCAGGCCATCGCCGACCTGCTGTTCGTCTCCGTCGAGACCGTGCGCACGCACGTCAAGAGCATCCTGCGCAAGCTCTCCTCGCGGGACCGCACGCACGCGGTGGCGATCGCCTTCCGCTCCGGGGTGCTCATGGTCGACGACCCACCGGCGTCCGGGTCGAGTGCGGCTAGGGACTGACCTCGGGGCGCGCACCCATGCGCTACCAATGAGTGACGTACCTCCTTGCCGACCTTACCGGCAAGTAATATCCTGAAGTTACCGCCGAGTAGGGGACCACGAGAACGGGGAGGGCCGACATGGGCCACTACCAGAGCAACGTCCGGGACCTCGAGTTCAACTTGTTCGAGGTTTTCCGGATCCAGGAGCGACTGGGGACCGGTGTACTGGCCGAGTCCGACGAGGAGACCGTGCGCGGCGTCCTCGGTGAGCTGAACAACCTCGCCACCGGGCCGCTCGCCGACGCCTTCACGGTCGGCGACCGCAACCCGCCGGTCTTCGACCCCAAGACCCACTCGGTCACCCTCCCCGAACAGTTCCACGACGCCTACCGCCAGCTCTGGGACGGCGAGTGGTGGCGCATCGGCCTGGCCAACGAGCTCGGCGGCCTCGGCCTGCCGCCCTCGGTCCAGTGGGCGCTGGCCGAACTCATGCTCGGCGCCAACCCCGCCCTGTTCATGTACCTGTCCGGGCCCAACATGGCCCAGGTCGTCTACCGCAACGGCACCGACGAGCAGAAGCGCTGGGCCGAGCTGATGATCGAACGCGGCTGGGGCGCCACCATGGTCCTCACCGAGCCCGACGCCGGCTCCGACGTCGGCGCCGGCCGCACCAAGGCCGTCCAGCAGGACGACGGCTCCTGGCACATCGAGGGCGTCAAGCGGTTCATCACCTCCGGTGAGCACGACCTGTCCGAGAACATCGCCCACCTGGTCCTGGCCCGCCCCGAAGGCGCCGGCCCCGGCACCAAGGGCCTGTCGCTGTTCTTCGTGCCCAAGTTCCACTTCGACGGGCAGACCGGTGAACTCGGCGAGCGCAACGGCGCCTTCGTCACCGGGGTCGAGCACAAGATGGGCATCAAGGTCTCCACCACCTGCGAGCTCACCTTCGGCCAGCACGGCGTGCCGGCCAAGGGCTGGCTCGTCGGCGACGTGCACAACGGCATCGCCCAGATGTTCCAGGTCATCGAGTACGCGCGGATGATGGTCGGCACCAAGGCCATCGCCACCCTGTCCACCGGCTACCTCAACGCGCTCAACTACGCCAAGGAACGCGTCCAGGGCGCCGACCTGACCCAGATGCTCGACAAGACCGCGCCGCGGGTCACCATCACCCACCACCCGGACGTGCGCCGCAGCCTCATGCTGCAGAAGGCCTACGCCGAGGGGCTGCGCGCGGTCTACCTGCTCGCCGCCACCCTCCAGGACGTCGCCTGGACCGGGGAGGGCACCGAGGAGTCCCGCGACCTCGCCGGGCGGGTCAACGACCTGCTGCTGCCGATCGTCAAGGGCGTGGGTTCCGAGCGGGCCTACGAGCAGCTCGCCCAGTCACTGCAGACCCTCGGCGGCTCCGGCTTCCTGCAGGACTACCCGATCGAGCAGTACATCCGCGACTCGAAGATCGACTCGCTCTACGAGGGCACGACCGCCATCCAGTCGCTCGACTTCTTCTTCCGCAAGATCGTCCGGGACAAGGGCGCGGCGCTGACCCACCTGGCCGGCCAGATCACCTCGTTCATCGAGGCCGAGAGTGGCAACGGGCGGCTCAAGGAGGAGCGGGCTCTGCTCAAGCAGGCCCTCGAGGACGTGCAGGGCATGCTCGGCGCCATGGTCGGGTACCTGACCGCCTCGCCCGAGGACCCGAAGAGCGTCTACAAGGTCGGCCAGCACAGTGTGCGGCTGCTGATGGCCACCGGTGACCTGCTGGTCGGGTGGCTGCTGCAGCGGCAGGCCGAGGTGGCCATCGCGGCGCTCGACGATGGCGCGGCCGGCAAGGACCGGGCGTTCTACGAGGGCAAGATCGCTGTCGCGTCGTTCTTCGCACACAACGTGCTGCCGGAGCTGTCGGCCGGGCGGCGGATCGTGGAGTCCGCCGACAACGCGTTGATGGAGCTGGACGAGTCGGTCTTCTGATCGGTTCGTCACACGGGGAAGGGGCTCTCGGCTGGGCGAGGGCCCCTTCCTCCGTTTCAGCCGCCGGCCGGGGGCTTGCAGACGATCTTGGGCTGCGGGTTGTACTTGACCGTCCGGGTCTTGCGGCTCACCTCGGCGCCCGACGAGGCGTTGCGGATGACCCGGGTGTCGGTGGCGGTGAAGCCGGGGGCGCCGGCGCTGGCGTGGCAGCCCTCCTTGGGGCCTTCCTTCTCCTGGGGCTGGGTCGGGTTGGTGCGCGCGCCGGGGATGGACTCGACCTCGAAGTGCTTGGTGCCCCAGATCCGCACGGTGATCGAGCTCGGTGTCCAGACCGTCTGGATGGCGACGCCGGTGTCCGAGTCGTTCGTGAAGCGCAGGTCGATGACGCTGCTGCCGTCGGGGTTCTGGAAGACCGTCGCCTCGCGGGCGGCCGGGTAGCGGCTGATGTAGTAGCTGTGCTCCTGGTGGCCGGCGTCGGTCATCGCGGCGAAGTAGGAGGCGTTGTAGAGGGTGGTGGCGAACTGGGAGATGCCGCCGCCGACCGCGCGGTCGGCCGAACCCTCCTTGATCACGCCCGCTTCGACGTAGCCCTGGGCCTTGGTGCGGGGGCCGGTGAAGTCGTTGAGGCTGAACGTGTCGCCCGGCTTGACGATCGCGCCGTTGACCTCGGCGGCCACCTTGCGGATGTTGACCCCGGAGTCGGTGGCGAAGCCACCGGTGGTGAACTCGCCGATGACCTCCTTGATGCCCAGCTTGTTCGCCGCTTCGGTGGTCACCTTGGCCGGCTTCGCCGCGTAGGTGGCGGTCAGCTCACGGCCCTCGTCCTTCTTCAGGACCTCCAGCAGGGGGGTGAGGCTCTTCTTCCAGTCGATGCCCTTGCCCTCGACGCTCGGGGTGACCGACGGGGCACCGCCGCTGAACACGATCTGCGCGTCCTTGCCCTCGACCTCCGTGGAGGCCAACTGCGGCTTGCACGCGGCGACGATCTTCTTCTCGTCCAGCTTCGCTGTCAGGCCGCCGCCCGACTCGGCCGGCGTGAAGATCAGTGCGGGGGCGATGTCCGGCGGGTTGAGCGTCGCGTCCTTGCCTTCGCCGCGGATCGTCACCGGGCCGGACACGGCCGGCTCGGCGATCTCCTTGATCGCCCGCTCGACGCCCTCCAGGGTGGTCTTCACCGGGGTCGTGGCGACCGGCAGGTCGATGGCCCCGCCGTTGGCCCAGTCCGCGACCAGCGCCTTCTTCGCCGCGTCGGCGTCCAGCTTCTGGCCCTGCTTGGGCTCGACGGCACCGGGGGTGAGGCCGTTCCACTTGATGGAGCCCTCGACCGGGTCCCGGTCGGTCTCGGCGCGCAGGGCCTCGACCGAGGCGCTGAGCGCCTTGTCGTCGGTGGTGGAGGTGATGCCGACCTCTTCGGAGCTGAAGAACGAGGCCAACCGGGTGAACGGGTTGAGCGGCTGGTCCCCGGCCTTGTCCAGGGTGGCCTGCCAGTCGATCGTCAGGCCGGCCTTGGCCGGGTCCAGCTTCGTCGACACGTCACCGGCCTTGACCTCGATCGGGCTGGTCAGCCGGGGTTCGAGCTGCTCACGCAGCATGGCCTCGGCGTCCTCGTGGGACTCGCCGCCGACGTCGACACCGACGACGGTCACGCCGCGGGGCACCTCGCCGGCGCTCAGCGCCAGGTCGAGGCCGTAGAGCAGGACGAGTGCGCCGAACACCGAGGCGGCGATGATGCCGGTCCGGCGGGTGGCGAACCGTTTCCAGAAGGGCTCGCCCGCGGCGGCGGGGGGCTGGCCGTCGGGGGGCGGTGCGGTGGCCGGCTGGATACGGACAGTGGGGTCCTCACCGGCGGTGGGTCTGCTCACGGGCATCAGCACGTCGGTCTGGTCCGCGTGCGATTTCGGCCACTGTGGCTCCACGACTGTCTCCCCTTAGAGATATAAACCTGTGCCGTGCTCGGTGCGTTCGCTGGCGATCGCGTGGATGTCCCGCTCCCGCATCACCAGGTAGGTCTGCCCCTGGACCTCGACCTCGAGCTGGTCCTCGGGATTGAACAACACCCGGTCACCGACCTTCACGTTGCGTACGTTGGTACCGGCACCGAGCACGTCTCCCCAGGCCAGGCGCCGCGCCATCTGGGCCGTCGCCGGGATGACGATGCCACCCGTGCTGCGTCGTTCCCCCTCCTCGGGAGTCAGCCGCACCAGCACCCGGTCGTGCAGCATCTGGATCTCGAGTTTGAGTTCGGACACTGGCGCATGATAACTACCGGCCCGGCGTGCGCTGTGAGGTGTCAGGCAGTCGGGGTGCCCCGGTCACCGGTCCGCTCCGCGGTGTGTTTCAGCTGGCGCAGGCTGGCTTCGATGTTGCGGCGGTTGCGCTCGGTGCGGGACCGGACACCCGTCACAAGGTTCGCGAACGGGACGATCCAGGCGGGCCGCCGGTCCCAGGTGCTCTCCTCCACCAGACAGCCGGCGGCGCCGGTGGTGACGATGTCGTAGCGCCAGCGGGAGATCGGCACGCCGCGCAGGTCCACGTCGAACGCGAAGCACTTGCCGGGGTCGGCGTCGGTGACCGTGACCGTGGTCGACCAGCGGCGCCAGCCCCGGCGGTTGTGGCCGCGGAACCGGGCGCCGACCCGCGCGCGCTCCGCCCCATCCAGCCAGCTGCCCCGGTGGAACTCCTCGGCGAACCCCGACAGTGCTGTCAGGTCGCTGACCAGCGCGTAGACGTCCGTCGCCGGTGCGGCGATCGCGGTGCGGGCGGACGCGCTCGGTGCCTTCATGGCCGACTATCCAACCAGAGCCGGGACCGAACCCTGATCAACATGACCGGCGCGTCAACTCGACCGGCGCAACATCCTGGTCAGGCCGGCGGCCACGGTCGTCGCCAGGATCCAGCCGCAGGCGATCAGCGACGCGGAGAACCACTGCAGTGTGCTGTTGAACACCCACTTGTTCTTGTGCCCGAAGTCGACGATCGGCACCAGGTGGTCGAGCGTGTACAGGAACGGGTTCCACACCAGCTTGTCGTCGGCGTTGGCCTCCACCGGCTGGGGCATCAGCGCGAACACCAGCGTGCCCACGGCCAGCAGCACACCCAGGCACAGCAGCGCGCGCATCGGCTTGTAGCCGTAGCCGACGACCCCGCGCTGCATCAGGCTCCAGAACCGCACGCCGGGGCCGAGCACCGAGTAGCCCTCGGCCAGCGCGACGTAACGCCACTTCTGCTTGGCGATCAGCACCTCGGCCGCGTGCTCCTCGTTGCCGCTGGCCCGCAGCATCGCGGCGAACTGGTCGTAGGGTCCCGGCCGGTAGCTGCCGCCCATGGCCTTGCGCAGCAACCGCAGCCGGCGCTTGATCTGGCCGTCGTCGTCCAGCTCGATCGGCACGGCCAGCGCGTCGTAGCGGAAGTCGTCCAGCTCGATGTGCCCGGTGGCGTCCCAGAACTTGTCGTTGTCGTTGAGCGAGGCGCACCGGGCGTGGCGCAGGTTCACCCGGCCCTTGGGCGCCACCGCCACGTCCAGACGCAGGTCCTGGGTGATCAGGCCGACGGCGTTGATCGCCGTGCCGCTGAGGCTGGAGCCGATCTCCGCGCCCTGGAACGTGGTCTGCCGGCCGACCTCGGTGCGCCGCACCCGGATCTCGCCGTGCGCGGAGAACGACTGGCTGTCCCGCTCGCCGCGCGCGCACACCAGGTCGCGGCCGATCCTGGCGACCCGCAGGTCCACCGACGGTTTGCGCGAGCGGTCGCGGCGGTAGCGGCCAGGGTTGACGAACCGGCCGGCGCGCAGGTCCAGGTTGGCGCCGATGTCGGCGTCGGGCAGCAGCACCGAGCCGAACACGGTGACCCCGCGCGCGTCGAAGTTGCCGCCGGTGGTGAACCGGCGGCCCTCGATGACGTCGCCGTTGCGGTTGCTCAGCACCGCGCCGTCGAACGTCACACTGCCCCGGGCGGTCACGTCGACCAGCCGCAGCTGGCCGGCGATCCGGGCGTTGCGCGCGTCCAGGCCGGCGTCGATCTGGCAGCCGTCGAAGTGCAGCGCCCGGTAGTCGTAGGGGCCGGGGGCCTTGGTGCCAGGGATCTCGGCGAACGGCTCGCGGCCGTCGGACAGGTCGATCCGGGCGCCGGTCAGCCGCAGCGAGCCGCCGATCCGCGCGTTCACCACGCGCACCGTGCCGGTCGACTCGAAGCCCTGGTCCAGGTTGACGTTGCCGGACACCCGCATCCGGTCGGCGATCAGCGCGGCGCGCGGATCGAAGTAGCGTTCCTGGCGGTGGTGGCGGTCCTGGTCGCCGCTGGCCGGCACCAGCGAGGCGCCGCGCAGCGAGAAGTCGCTGTCGACGGTGGCGCTGGGCAGGAACATCATGCCGGTGGACCGGAACCGGCGCTCCTTGCTCGGCACGCACGACAGGTTCCCGCCGACGTGCAGGCCGTTGCCGTCCAGCGAGAAGCCCGTCGGGTTGTGCAGCCACGCGCCGGCCAGGTTGACGTTGCCGCCGGTGCGCAGGCCCGGGATCCGCAGCTGGCCGTTGACGTGCAGGTTCGACGCCAGCAGCGCCCCGGCGAGGGTCAACCGGTCGGCGTGCAGGGCGAAGCCGCCCGGGTTGTCCATCCGGGTGCCGGTCAGCTCCAGCGAGCCGCTGATCTCGCCGTCGGTCAGGTCGACCCGGCCGCGCACCCTGGTGCCGCCGATGAACCGGACGTCGTTGTGGCTGTAGAGATTGCGCCCGTCCAGGCCTGGCAGCTGGCACTCGTTGAACTCACAGCCGGCGAGCTTGGCCTGGCGCAGGTCCGGCGGGTTGTCGAAGCGGCAGCGGACGAACTCCAGCAGGTGCGGGAACTCCACCGCGCGCAGGTCGAGCACGCCGACGATCCACCGGTCGGCGAAGCGCAGCACCGGCGGCGTGGTCCCCCGCCGGCGGATCCGCCCGCCGGCCCCCGGCTCGAACTCCACGACCTGCCGGACGATGTCCACCGCCCGCACCCGCGCCCAGTCCGGCGGCTGCGGGTCGAACGCGTCGAGGCGGCGCCCGCTGGTCACGTCCTCGGTCATCGACACCCCCATGCCCGCATCCCACGGTCATGATCCGCCGGACGGGCGGGCCGGGACCGTGGAAGGTTCCAGAACGACGATCCCAGGTGTCAGTCGGTCTGGTCGACGTGGGTGGGGTTGAGCACACGGCGCAGGAACGTGCGGGTGCGCTCCTCGCGCGGGTCGCCGATGACCTGCTCCGGCGGGCCCTGCTCGACGACCACGCCGGCGTCCATGAACAGCACCTTGTCGGCGACCTCGCGGGCGAACTGCATCTCGTGGGTAACCACCAGCATCGTCATGCCCTCGTCGGCCAGCCGGCGCATGACGGTGAGCACGTCGCCGACCAGCTCCGGGTCCAGCGCGGAGGTCGGCTCGTCGAACAGCATCACGTCGGGGTCCATCGACAGCGCCCGCGCGATCGCCACCCGCTGCTGCTGCCCGCCGGACAGCTCGCTGGGCATGGCGCGCTCCCGGCCGGCGAGGCCGACCCGCTCCAGGTTCGCCAGGCCGGTCGCCTCGGCCTGCGCCTGGGTCCGTTTGAGCACCTTGCGCTGCGCGATGGTCAGGTTGTTGAGCACGTTGAGGTGGGCGAACAGGTTGAACGACTGGAAGACCATGCCGATCTTGGTGCGGGCGGCGTCGATGTCGACGTCCGGGTCGGTCAGCTCGACCCCGTCGACCACGACCGTGCCGCTGGTCGGCTCCTCCAGCACGTTCACGCAGCGCAGCAGCGTGGACTTGCCGGACCCGGACGGGCCGATGACACACACCACCTCGCCCCGGTTGACCTCCAGGTCGATGCCGCGCAGCACCTCCACCGGGCCGAACGACTTGTGCAGGCCGGTGACCTCGACCGCGAGGTCGGCGGCGGTGTCGGTGTTCAGGTCCTCGCCGCTCATGCCTTCACCTCGGTCGACTCGGGGGTGCTGATCTTGGCGCCGCCGGTGCGCCGCTCCAGGTACCGCGACAGGTACGACAGCGGAATGGTGATGATCAGGTAGCAGAAGCCGGCGATCAGCACCGGGGTGAGGCTCTGCGAGGAGTTCAGGGCGACCCGGCCGAACTGGGTCAGCTCGTACTCGGCGATCGACGCGCCGAGGAACAGCGCCAGCGAGGAGTCCTTGGTGAGCAGGATCAGCTCGTTGGTCAACGGCGGCAGGATGATCTTGAACGCCTGCGGGATGACGATCGTGACCGTCGTGCGGCCCGGCGACATGCCCAGCGAGCGGGCCGCCTCGACCTGACCGCGCGGCACCGCCTGGATGCCCGCGCGCAGCGTCTCGGCCATGTAGGCGCCGCCGACCAGACCCAGCGCGATCATGATCGCCGTGTACTTGTCGATCAGCACCCCGAACGCGATCGGCACACCGGTGCCCACCGCCAGGATCACCAGCAGCGCCGGCAGACCACGGAAGAACTCGATGTAGAACCCGGAGATCCACCGGTAGGCCCGCACCTGCGACAGGCGCATCAGCGCCAGCACCACCGCCAGCACCAGCCCGAACCCGAAGCCCATCGCGGTGTAGATCACGGTGTTGACCAGCGCCACCGTGATCACGTCCGGGAACATGCTCCCGGCGACCTCGAGGTTGAAGAAGTTGTGCCGCAGCTTGCCCCAGTCGGCGAACACCACGAGGGCCAGCACGGCCAGGACCAGGATCCCGTACTGGACCCAGCGGATGACTTGTGCGCGCTTGCGCTTGGACATGGCCACGGGAAGACAACTCCTCGGACGAGGGTGGGGGATCTACCACACGGAAAAGGGCCCGCGCATCGCGCGGGCCCTCCGCCCGGTGGCTACTCGGACGGCGCCGTGCCGAACCACTTCTCGTAGATCCGGTCGTACTCGCCGCTGGACTTCACCTCGGCCAGCACCTTGTTGATCGTGTCGGCCAGCTCCTTGTTGCCCTTGCGCACGCCCATGCCGTACTGCTCGCCGGTGTCGAACTCCTTCACGACCTCGAAGTCGGTCTTGTCCTTCACCCAGTCGTAGAGCACGCCGTTGTCGTTGATGGCGGCGTCGACCTGCCCGGTCTCGACCGCGTTGAGCATCAGGCCGAGGTCCTCGTAGTTGACGATCTCGGCGCCCGTGGCGTGCTCGTTGCCGTAGTCGAAGCCGGTGGTCGAGTTCTGCACGCCCAGCCGCTTGCCGGCCAGGTCGGGCAGGTCGGACACGCCCGAGCCCTTCTTGGTGACCAGCGCCTGGGTGGCGTCGAAGTACGGGTCGGAGAAGTCGATGTTCTTCTTGCGCGCGTCGGTGATGGTCATCCCGGCCGACGAGATGTCGCACTTGCCGGCGTTGAAGTCGGCGCCGGACTGGATGCCGTCGAACGGGGTGTCGACCACCTCCTGCTCGACCCCGAGCTCCTTGGCCACGAGGTCGACCAGGTCGATGTCGAAGCCGATGACCTTGCCGCCCTCCTCGTACTCGAAGGGCTTGTAGGGCAGACCGGTGCAGTTGGTGAGCTTCCCGTCGGACACCAGTTCCACGCCACCGGCGGCCTCACCACCGTCGCTGCCGCAGCCCGCGAGCACGATGGCCAGCGCGGGCACCGCGGCCCAAACCTTCAGCGTTGGTCGACGCGTCACGGTGTCACTCCTCGTTACTCAGATCGGCTTGAGTGAGGGGCATACTGCCACCCCGGGTCGAAACGGCCCAATACCGGCGGCCATTGTTAACACCTCTTAACCGTTGACCGGCCATCCCGCCAGCAGCACCGCCACCAGGGCCGTCCACCCCGTCTGGTGGGTCGCGCCGAGGCCCTCGCCGGTGTCGCCGTCGAAGTACTCGCTGAACGTGACGTGCTCGCTCCACAGCGGAGAGTCGCCGGACTCGACCCGCTTCCCGTCGGCCGGGCGGCGGCCGTCCGGGCCGGGCAGGAACAGCGACGCGAGCCGGCCCGACAGCTCACCCGCGGCCTCACCGAGAGTGACCCGGCGGCCGGAGCCGGTCGGCAGCTCCACGGTGAACGCGTCACCGTGGAAGGTGTCCACCGTATGCAGCGCCTGCACCAGCAGCGCGTTGGTCGGGAACCACACCGGGCCGCGCCAGTTCGAGTTGCCGCCGAACATCGGGGTGCGGGACTCGCCCGGCTCGTAGCCCACCCAGTGGGTGCGGCCGGCGATCTCCACCGTCAGCCCGTCGCGGTGGGCCGCGGACATCGAACGGATGCCGTGCGGGGACAGGAACTCCCGCTCGTCGAACATCCTGGTCAGCACGCGGTGCAGCTTGTCGTCGTCGAGCAGCGAGAGCAGCGCGCGGCGGCGGCCGTCCGGCTCGGTGCGCCAGCCGATGAACTGGCCGAACTCCGGCTGGTGGTGCAGCAGGTAGTTCAGCCGGGCGGCGAAGCGCGGCAGCTCGTCGAACACCCACGGCTCCAGCACGGCCGTGGCCAGCAGCGGGATCAGCCCGACCATCGACCGGACCCGCACCGGCAGCGACTCGACGGTGCCGTCGCCGTGCGGGCGGGACACCAGGTCGTAGCAGAAGCCGTCCCGCTCGTCCCAGATCCCGCGCGAGGCCGACCCGAACCGCGCCGACACCCCGGCGATGGACAGGAAGTGCTCGACGAACTTGGTGGCCACGTCCTCGTAGGCCTCGTCGTGGCGGGCCAGTTCCAGGGCCATCCGCATCAGGTGCAGCGCGTAGGTGGCCATCCAGGAGGTGGCGTCGGACTGCTCGAAACGCCAGCCGGCCGGCAGCGGCTCGGACCGGTTGACCGGGCCGATGTTGTCCATGCCGAGGAACCCGCCCTCGAACAGGTAGTTGCCCTCGGGGTCCTTGCGGTTGACCCACCAGGAGAAGTTCAGCAGCAGCTTGTGGAACACCCGCGCCAGGAAGGTGCGGTCCGGGGTGTCCTCGGCGTGGTAGACCTGTAACGCCGCCCACGCGTGCACCGGCGGGTTGACGTCGCCGAACTCCCACTCGTAGGCCGGCAGCTGGCCGTCGGGGTGCATCATCCACTCGCGACACATCAGCAGCAGCTGGTCCTTGGCGAACGCGGGATCGATGCTGGCGAAGGGCACCATGTGGAAGGCCAGGTCCCAGGCGGCGAACCAGGGATACTCCCACTCGTCCGGCATGGACAGCACGTCGGCGACGTCGAGATGTCGCCAGTGGACGTTGCGCGCGCCGGGCCCGAGGCGCTGCGCCGGGGCCGGCGGGTTGGCCGGATCGCCCTCCAGCCAGTGGCGTAACCGGAACCGGTAGACCTGTTTGGTCCACATCAGACCGGCCAGCGCCCGGCGGCGGACCAGGTCGCGCTGGGTCACCGGTGGCCCGCCGTGGAACTCGTCGGCCTCGGCGCGCCGCAGGTCCATCGTGGACCCGAAGGTGCTGCCGAACGCGCGGCCGTGCCCGTCGCCCCTGATCAGGCGTAACCGGACGGTCACCGACTCGCCGGGCGCGACCGCGTCGAAGTGGTACCAGGCGGCGGCCTTGGTCCCCGGCTGCGAGGCGGCGCCCGGCTCGACGACCTGACAGGAGTCCGCGGCCCCGCGCACGACGTGGTCGTCGATACCGGCCTTGGTGTAGCGGCTGGGGTTGCGGCCCCGGCCGAACAGCCCGATCTCGTCGGTCTCGTTGTCGGTGACCAGCATCGTCGGGTGTCCGCTGGCGTGCAGCGTGTACCGCCCGATCAGCGAGTGCTCGGCCACCACCCGGGTCCACCCCTTGTCGGTGGCCGCGATCAACGCCGGGCGGCGCGCGTCCCGACCCCACGACCAGGTGTTGCGGAACCAGAGCTGGGGCAACAGGTCCAGCCGGGCGTCGGCCGGCCCCTGGTTGGTGGCGGTCACCTCGACACACAGGTCGTCCGGCGCGGCCTTGGCGTAGGTGACGGTGACGTCGAAGAAACGGTTGTCGGCCAGCACACCGGTGTCCGACAGCTCCGGCTCCCGCCCGTCCCGGCCGGCCTCGGCGGCCAGCCGGCGCAGGTCGGCGTAGGGGAACTCGGCCTGCGGGTAGCGGTAGAGGACCTTCATGTAGGAGTGGGTGGGGGTGCCGTCGAGCACCCACCAGTGCTCCTTGACGTCCTCGCCGTGGTTGCCCTCGCCGTTGCTCAGCCCGAAGTAGCGTTCCTTGAGGATCGGGTCCCGCCCGTTCCACAGCGCCACCGCCAGGTTGAGGAACCCGTGCCGGTCACAGACCCCGGCGATGCCGTCCTCGCCCCACCGGTAGGCCCGGTCCCGCGCGTGGTCGAAGGAGAAGTAGCCCCAGGCGTTCCCGTCGGCCGAGTAGTCCTCCCGCACCGTCCCCCACTGCCGGGCGGCGAGATAGGGCCCCCACAGCCGCCACGGGGAGGTCATCTCACCCGAGTCGGCCAACCTGTCCCGCTCGGCCCCACTCATGACTTCCATGATGCCGGTCACCGAATCCGTCACCGTCGAGAGACGCTGGGTCGTATGCTCACCACGTACCGTGTCCGTTCAGTCACGGAGTGATGATCATGGGGGAACCAGTGGACGCCGGGCGCCTGCTCGGCCACATCGCCCAACCCACCCGCACCCGCGCCAGCTACGAGGACACCGCCAACGCCAGCGGCGGTGGCTTCTCCTTCGACGAGGACACCCTGCGTGACCTCGTCACGGACTGGCTCACCCTGGCCGACGAGTACCGCGAATCCGTGGTCCGAACGGACCAGCTGATCCTGATCCAGCCACCAGGACTCGATTTCGCGAGCGAGGCACAGACCAAGGCGGTCCACCGCCACACCGAGGCCTTCCTGCGCTACCTGGCGCACAACCACGACTACTGCCTGCGGCAGGCGCAGAACTTCCAGGACGCCCTGCACGACTACCTCGGCATCGAACGCCGCAACGTCCGCGATCTCCAGGACGCCGGCGACCCGGAGCGGTCCGGCCCCCTGCCCGGGATCTGACATGCGCATCCGAGAGCTGCTCACGGCCGTGGTGATCTGCCTGACCGCCGCCGGCTGCACGAGTACGAGTGTCGGCGAGCCGTCGGCGGCTGACCATCCCCCCTCCTCGCGGACCACCGAACCGTCAGCCACCGAGCCGCCGGCGGACGGGCTCCCCGCCGACGGGGCACCCAGGGTCGCGAACCCGCTGGACACCACGGCCTACCAGCGCGATCCCTGCCAGGCCCTGAACAGCGAGCAGACCAGGGAGCTTGCTCTTGAGGACCAAGGCACGGTCGAGGAGGGGGACGTGGGCCTCATCTGCGAGTGGCGCAGTCTGCGCGGCGAGCCGGCGGGGGTCGACATCTCGTCGCTCGACCGGAATCCCTACGGGCTGACCGGGGCGTACCGGGCCCAGAAGACCGGCGTTCTGAAGCTGTTCGAGGAACTTCCGGAGGTCGAGGGGCACCCGGCGGTGGCGTACGGGAGGAACGACCAGCGGGACGCCGGCGTGTGCGCCGTGCTCGTCGGGATGACCGACCAGCTCACCTTCGAGTTCGCGGTGCGGCTCTCCGCAGCCAACGTCGGCTCGGTGGACCCCTGTGAGATGGCGGTACAGGTGGCCGGGATGGCTGTGCGGAACATGAAGGGGGACCAGTGAACACCAATCCGTGGAACTTCCGCGCGTTGACGCCCTACGAGATCTATGTGCAGTTGCTGGGTGGACCGGGGTCAGGTCCGCTGAGCCTGGCTCAGCAGAGCATCAGCCGAGCGGCACAGCGGGAGGCTGAGCGCGCCGAGAGAATCCGGCGGCTGGCGGACAGGATCCGTGGCGGGTGGCAGGGCAGCGCCGGCGACGCGGCGTACGGCGCGGCCAGGCCGTTGGCCACCAACGCGATCGCGGGCAGTGAGCGGCTCGACATCGCGCAGGACCTGATGGCGCGACAGGCCGAGTCGTTCCACCGGGCGGCCAACAGCGTCCGTCCGGTGGCGGAGAAGCCGCCGGAGAGCAACATCCTGAACGACATGAAGCCGTTCGAGACCGACCTCGACCGGGAGATCAAGCAGTACCAGGCCGACGCCCGGCACAACATCGACGTGTTCGCCGGCTACGACAGCGACAGTCTGTACAACGAGACCAACATGCCGGACCGGTACTCGCTGGTCGACCACCCCGGCGACCTCATCACGGTGACGCCGTCGGAGTACCGGTCGGCAACGCCCGACGGCACCCGCACCGACGGCACCCGCGCGGACGACACCGCGGGTACGCGGGCGGCGGTCGGGAGCGGCGGCACGGGCACCGGTACCGGAGGCGGTACGGGAGGCGGTGCGACGCCGACGGCCGCCCAGGACGGCGTCGTGCCACCGGTGTCCACCGATCGGCCATCGGTGCAGGTGACCATGCCGGCCGGCCAGCTGCCGCCGGTGGGCGTGCCCGACCTGGTGGGCCCGGCCGGACGTTCCACCGGGACGGGCCTCGACGGCGCCGTCGCCGCCGGCGCGGTGCCGTTCGGACCGGGTTCCGGCGGTGGCCCGACCGCCCGGTCGGGCGGTGGCGGGTCGGGGATCCCCCGGTCCGGTGGCGGACCGGGCGGGGGACCAGGGGGCGGCCCCTCGGCCGGCAGACCCGGCGGCACCCGGGCCACCGCCGGGAGCGGCGCGGGGGCAAAAAAAAAAAAAAACACCAGCCGAGAATCCGAACTGGGCGAGATGTAAAGAGTAGTGTGCTTTTATTTTTCGTATTTTTTTATATTTGTGTCTTTTATTATTTATGTTTATTTTTTTTTTTTTTTTTTTTTTTTTTTTTTTGTTTTTTTGTTTTCTTTTTTTTTTTTTTTTTTCCGGTCGTCCCGCCGGGCACCCCGACCGGTGCGCTGGGCGGGGTGCCCGCGCTGACGGTGGTGGACCTGCTGGCCGCACCGGCCGGCGCGTGGCGCCGCCCGAGGATCGGGCCGGACTCGCTGGCGCTGCTGCGCTACCCACCGGCGGCGGGCCAGCCGCGCGGGGTGATGGTCTCGCACGCGAACCTGCTGGCCGGTGCCCGGCAGGTCGCCGGCCTGTTCGGCGCGGACGCCGACGCCGGGGTGGTCAGCTGGCTGCCGCCGCACCAGGACCTGGGGCTGCTGACCGGGGTGCTGCACCCGATCTTCGTCGGCAGCCGCGCCACACTGCTCGACCCGGACGAGGCGCGGCTGCGCCCGGCGCGGTGGCTGCGGCTGGTCGCCGACCGGCGGGCCAGGATCAGCGGCGGTCCGGACGCCGCGTTGGAGCGCTGCGCCGACCTGACCGACGCCGACCTCGCCGGCCTCGACCTGTCCGCCTGGGACGTCGCGTTCACCGACGCCGCACCGGCCACGATGGACCGGTTCGCCCAACGGTTGGCGGGCAACGGTTTCCGTCGCGGCGCGCTGTTCACCTGCTACTGGCTGACGGAGGCGACGTCGGTGGTCGCCGGCCGGCGGGCACCGGCGGTGACCTCGTTCGACGAGGACAGCCTGGCGCCGGGCCGGCTCGCCAGGCCACGCACCCCCGGCCAGCCGGTGCTGGACCGGGGGCGCGCCCCCGACGAACTGGACGTGGTGATCGTCGACCCGCTCACCGCGACCCGGTGTCCGGACGGGACGGCGGGCGAGATCTGGGTGTCCGGGCCCACCGTCGCCGTCGGCTACCTCGGGCGGCCGCAGGACAGCGAGCGGACGTTCTGCGCCCGGCTACGCGGCTCGACCGACAACTACCTGCGCACCGGTGACCTGGGCTTCGTCCACGACGGCGGCCTGCACGTCACCGGTCTGGCCGCCTAGGAACCGCCTAGAACTCGAACAGCGGGCCGGTGTGGGCGCGCAGCACGCACGGGTTGCTGAACTGCTCGCTCCAGTGCACGGTCTGGCCGCGCCACGTGCCGATCGCGACGGCCGTGACCTGGCGCAGTTCCATCGTGCAGGCGAACGACCCGGCGGCGGTCAGCTTGCTGAAGTCGCCGGCGGCGGCGGCCAGCGCGTCGCAGGCCGCCTTCGGGTCGGAGTGGTCGCCGCTGGGCGGGTCGCAGCGCAGGTCGACGCCGCGCGACTCGTCGTCGGGGCCCCAGACCAGCAGGGTGAGAGCCGACTCGTCGGCCGGGACGGAATCGATGACGGGATCGATGGAAGCGGTGGCCGGGGCGGCCGCGACGCACACGGCGGCCGCTGTGGCGGCCAGCACGCCGCCGAGCCGGAAGGATTTCATAGCGCCCACACTGGCCCGGCGCGCGCTCGACGTGGCAGCCAACTGGTCGGTAACGCCCGATCGTGTGGCCGGTGTGGGAACCTCGACCCATGAGGATCGCAGTCGCCGCCGACGAGCGGGTCGGGGTCGCCGAGGCCATCGTGGAGGAACTGCGCCGGCGGGGCCACGAGCCGCTGCCGCACGGCGCGCTGGCCGACGGCGAGCGCGACGACTGGGCGTGGGCCGCCGAGGCCGCCGCGCGTGACGTCGCGCAGGGCCGGGCCGACCAGGCGGTGGTGGCCTGCTGGACCGGGACCGGCGCGTCGATCGCGGCCAACAAGGTCGCCGGGGTGCGGGCGGCGCTGTGCGGGGACGCCGAGACCGCGCGCGGCGCCCGCCGGTGGAACGACGCGAACGTGCTGGCCCTGTCGCTGCGGCTGACCAGCGCCCCGGCGCTGACCGAGATCCTCGACGGCTGGTTCGCCGCCGCGCGCAGCGACGACGAGTCCGACCTGGCCAACATCCGGCACGTGGACGAGATCAGCCCTTCGGCATGACCTCGTGCGGCCGGTAGGGCGCCTCCAGGCGGGCGCACTCCCGCGCCGTGAGCGTCAGCTCGACCGAGTCGACCGCGTCGTCGATATGCCCGAGCCTGGTCGCGCCGACGATCGGGGCGGCGACCGCCGGCCGCGAGCGCAGCCAGGCCAGCGCGACCTGGGCCGGCGGCACACCGCGTTCGGCGGCGACCGCGCGGGTCACGTCCACGACGTCGAAGTCGTCGTCGGTGTAGAGCTGGTCGGCGAAGGCGTCGATGCCGGCGCGGGTGGTGTTGCGCACGCCGCCGCGCTCGCGGGTGCCGGCCAGCATGCCGCGCGCCAGCGGGCTCCACGGGATCACCCCGACGCCCTCGTCGGCGCACAGCGGCAGCATCTCGCGTTCTTCCTCGCGGTAGAGCAGGTTGTAGTACGGCTGCATGGACACGAACCGGGTCCAGCCGTTGGCCCGCGCCAGGTACTGGGCCTTGGCGAACTTCCAGGCGGGCATGGTCGACGCGCCGAGGTAGCGGGCCTTGCCGGCGCGCACGACGTCGTGCAGTGCCTCCAGGGTCTCCTCGACCGGTGTCTCGTCGTCGAAGCGGTGGATCTGGTAGAGGTCGACGTGGTCGGTGCCCAGCCGCCGCAGTGACCCGTCGATGGCGTCGAGGATGTGCTTGCGGGACAGGCCGCGGTCGTTGGGCCCGGGGCCGGTCGGGTAGTAGACCTTGGTGGCCAGCACGTAGTCCTCGCGCCGGGTGAACAGCCGGCGCAGCAGCGAGCCGGTGATCTGTTCGGTGAGCCCTTCGGAGTACATGTCGGCGGTGTCGAAGAAGGTCACGCCGCGCTCGACCGCGCGGGCCACGATCGGCTCGGCGGCGGCCTCGTCCAGGTACCAGGCGCGTCGCGCCGGGTCGCCGTAACTCATCATGCCGAGGCAGACCGACGACACCTTCAGCCCCGACGAACCCAGTCGCACGTATCGCACGAGTCCGTTCTACCCGTCGTTCAGACCGGGGGCAGCGGGTCGTACTGGATCCCGCGCCGAACGGTCCGCGCGTGATCGGCCCCGCCGAAGCGGGCGACGATGTGCAGCGCCATGTCGATCCCGGCCGACACCCCGGCGGAGGTCAGCACGTCGCCGTCGTCGACGAACCGGTCGTCGGGTCGGATCTCGACGGTGGGGTCGAGGCCGGCGAACTCGCCGATGACCGACCAGTGGCTGGTGGCCGGCCGGCCGCGCAGCAGCCCGGCGGCGGCGTAGACCATGGAGCCGGTGCACACGCTGGCCATGAGCGGCACGGTCGCCCGTTGGGCGCGGACCCAGTCGAGGTGGTCGGGGTCGGTGAGCAGCGGGCGGGTGCCGGCGCCGCCGGGGTGGATGAGGATCTCGCTGGCTGGCGCGTCGGCGAAGGAGTGCTGGGCGAGCACGTCCATCCCCTTGGAACAGTGGACGACACCGCCGTTGCGGGAGAGGGTGTGCACCGCCCAGCCGTCCTCGGGAAAGCGCTTGCACCAGTAGGCCAGGACCTCCCAGGGGCCTACCGCGTCGAGTTCCTCGACGTTGTCGAACAGCAGGATGCCGATGTGTCGCATGGGGTCATCCTGCCCGACCTCGTGATCAGCTGGCGGACCACGCGAGGTCGCGGCCGACGAAGGCGATCAGCCGGTCGTGCGGGGAGGCGTCCTGGGCGACGTCGCGCGCGTGGTCGAAGGCCTTGTCCGGGCCGCGCATGCTGTCCGGGACGATCGAGGTGACGCGCAGGGCGGCCTCGGCGAGGTCGTCGTCGAAGGTGACGTCGAAGCCGGCGGCGCGGGCGATGTCCCAGCCGTGCACCAGGACGTCGGCGAAGTTGACGGCGACGACGGTGCGGCCGTCGACCTCGAAGCCGGCGAGTTCGAACGTGCGGTCGAGTACCTCCTGGTCGTCGTAGGCGGCCAGGAAGGTGTCGCTGAGCGTGGCCAGGTTGTCCGATGTGGACTCCTGGCCGAGGCGGCCGAGCATGGTGTGGCCGTTGCTGACCATGTGGTCGACGATCTCGCTGATCGTCCAGCTGGTGCAGGGGGTCGGGACGCCGAGCTTGTCGGCGGCGACCCGGTCGAGCACGGCGGTCGTCGCGGCCGTCGCCCGGCGGTGGAGCGCGATCACATCCATTGTGAATACCCCTTTGTGAACGGTCGTGCTAAATGTTTGACCGTACGCTAGCGCTCATCCACAAGCGGTGTCCACAGGTGTGGAGAAAATGAGCACGATCGTCTAGTTTGTTGAGGTGATGGATGGGCGAGTCGCGCGTGGCGAGCAGACCAGGGCCAGCGTGCTCCTGCACGCGATGGGCATCGCGTCGGTCGAGGGCCTCGACGGCCTGTCGATCGGCCGGCTGGCCACCGAGCTGGCGGTGAGCAAGAGCGGCGTGTTCGCCAGGTTCGGCTCCAAGGAGGAGCTCCAGCTCGCCACGATCGCGGCGGCCAGGGAGGTGTTCGTCGACGCGGTGGTGCGCCCCGCGCTCGCCGGCCCGCCCGGCCTGGAACGCCTGTGGCGGCTGTGTTCGGGGTGGATCACCTACTCCCGCGACCGGATCTTCCCCGGCGGCTGCTTCTTCGCCTCGGTCTCCGCCGAGTACGACGCCCGGCCCGGCCGGGTGCGTGACGCCGTCGCCGCCGCGCTCGCCGAGTGGTCGGCGCTGCTGCGCCAGGCCGCCGGCGACGCGCTCCAGCTGGGCCAGCTGGTCCCCGCCGCCGACGCGCGGCAGCTGGCGTTCGAGCTGTCCGCGCTGGTCACCGCGGCCAATGCCGCGTCGGTGCTGCACAACGACGACACCGCCTACGACCTGGCGACCACCGGCGTCCTCGACCGGCTGCGCGGCCTGGCCACCGACCCGGCGGCGCTCAGGCGGTGAGGGCTTGGGCCATGGCGTGGGTGTCCTGGTACTCGCGCCAGTGGGTGACCTGCCCGTCGCGCACCCGCGCCACGGCGATGAACCGGGCGGCGGCGCGCCGGCCGGTGGTGAGCACCGTGCCGGCCAGCTCGTACTCGATGACCAGGGTGTCGCCGGCGCCCTGCACGGCAACTGGGACGCCGACCTCCGCGACCGCACCCTGGCCGTCGTGTTCGCCGGCCTACGGCCCTGACCCGCAGGTCGGACCGACCGGCCAGCGATGGCCGGCGAGATGCCTCCTCCCGTGCCCCCGGCGTCCCTAACGTGGATCGTCCGACGACAGGAGGGACGAGGCGTGGCGACGAAACGACGATGGCCGGGCGCGATCGCGGGCGGGGTGGTCCTGGTGCTGGGGCTGACCGTGTCCCCGGCCGCCGCCGTGGCGCGGGACGACGTGGCGCGGGACGACCACGCGGCCACCCAGGCGGCGCTGGACCGGTACAAGGCCGTCGGCGGGCCAGGCGCCGCCGTGTACGCCGGCGACGCCACCACCGCGTGGACGCTGACCGCCGGCACCGCGAAGATCGGGCAGCAGCGGCCGATCACGGCCACCGACCACTTCCGGGACGGCAGCCAGACCAAGACGTTCACCGCGGCCGTGGTGCTCCAACTGGTCGACGAAGGGCTGGTCGAGCTGGACACGCCGGTCGAGGCGTACCTGCCCGGCGTGCTGACCGGGAACTACGACGGCGGCGTCATCACCACCCGCCAGCTCCTCCAACACACCAGCGGAATGGTGCGTGACGTCCGCGACCCGAACCCGGCGCCGGACGGCACCTACGAGCTCGCCGAACTGGTCCGCTCCGCCATGGACGAGCCGCCGCTGGCCGAGCCCGGCGCGGCGGTCGAGTACTCCAACGTCGGCTACCTGGTGCTGGGCCTGCTGGTCGAGCGGCTCACCGGCCAGTCCGTCGGCGACGCGATCACCGCGCGGATCATCGAACCGCTCGGGCTCACCGCGACGTCCTTCCCGGCCAGGGGGCAGCGCGCGCTGCGCACTCCGTTCCTGCCCGGGTACCTCATCGTGCGGATTCCGCCGCTGGTGTTCTGGCACGAGAACACGACCGGGGTCGAGCTGTCGGTCTACTCCTCGGCCGGTGCGATGGAGTCCACGCTGGCCGACTCGGCGACGTTCTTCCGCGCGCTGGCCGACGGTGACGTCGTGTCCCCGGCTGCGCTGGCCCAGATGCGCGACACCGTGCCCTACCTCAACGGCTACGGCATGGGCCTGGGGCTCAACGACCGGACACTGTCCTGCGGCGGCACCGTCTGGTTCAAGCACGGCGCCGCGGAGACCGGGCACACGTCGGTGACCGGGGTGACCGACGACGGCCGGTTCGCCTCGCTGGTCACGAACTCCTTCGCGACCGGCACGGAGGTGGCGGCGCTGGCCGACGCGGTGCTCGACGCCGCGCTCTGCGACTGAGTGACGGGGCTGGCCCTAGTGTTCGACGCCGTTGACCAGGCGGTAGCCGGTGACGATCTCGGGGTAGATGCGGATCGTCTCGACGCCGTGGGCCTCGATCAGGGGGGCCAGCCTCGACTCGTAGGCGGCGATCTCGTCGAGGTCGAGGACCCGGCGGGCGACGCCGGTGACCGTGACGCTCCAGCCGGTTCTGGCGTGCACGTCGATCTGGTCGGCCTGGTAGGCCACCACCGACCCGGCGCACTCGGCGCCGATGTGGGTGCGGACGACGACCATGCCGTCGTCGATCAGGTGGCTCACCGGGAGGATGGCGGGCAGGGCGCGCACCGTGTACACGATCCGCCCGATCGGCACCAGGTCGAGCAGCCGAAGTGACTCCGGACGCGTCAGCTCTGCCGCTCTGCGTGGCTCGCCGCGCAACCGGTCACCTCCCTTGCTCGTCCCCGAAGCGGGTCGCTCCGAGCGAGGAGCCTCCGTGAGGCGCGCCTGTCGCGCCAGGGCACAACGACCGCGCCCCCGGCGGGACCTTCGACTCTTTTCGGTCAGCCGGCCAGCCGGACGCCGGTCACCGCGAACCGTTCCACATCGACGGCATGCCCGCCAGTGGCCGCGACGATCGTCAGCGTGGCGTTGCTCGCACCCTTGATCGACACGGGCTGCGACCACGGGGTGTTCTCCCCGCCGGCCGACAGGCAACACACGTCGCCGACGGGCGCCGGCGCGGTCGGATCGAGGACCCGGACGTGGATTCCCTCGTCGACACCGGTGATCCGGCCGCCGACGGTGACCGGTGAGGTGACCGTCGAGCCGTAGCCGGGTTCGGTGAGCGTGAGTGAGTCGTCGATCGTGCCGACGACCTCCCACGGCGCGTCCGGGCCCTCGCCCCAGCGCACCAGGTGCACCACGGCCGAGGTCGCCGGCCGGGACGACTCGAGCTGGTACCCGATCGTGACTTTCGCCTCGCTCTCACCGATGTCGCTGGTGACGACGGTGTCCAGGCCGGTGAAGCCGAGGTAGTCGGTGGTGAACGCGACGGCGGTGGCCTGCGCGTCGCGGTGCCACGGCGCGGCGTCCGGCGCGGCCTGCCACTGCCGTACCTGTTCGTAGCCGCTGAACGGCCACAGCGGCAGGCCGTCCAGCGCGAGATCCGCCCGCGCCCCGGCCGGCGGCGCCGGTTCGGACGGCGACGACGGCGACGACGGCGCCGCGGAGGTCGTGGAGGTCGAGGGGATCGAGGTCGGCGCGGGTTCGGCGCGCTCCGGTGCGGTCTGGGCGTCGCAGCTGGTGACGAGCACGACCGCGAGGATCGCGGCCGACACCAGTGCGTGGCGCTGGTAGGTGCTCATAAATGAGCAGACGGACGACACCCCCGACAGGTTGCCCACGACCGGGTGGGACATGGCTCCACAGCGCCACCGTTGATCACTTCGGGTAACGGTGGTAACACTGTGTTGACGATCACCGATAGCCGAAATGCTGAAGGGGTCACCTTCCGCACCCATCGTTTCCCTGGACGGTCGGTTGCCATGCCAGACGCGCCTGAACCGGAGGGCCTGATTCTCGACGGCCTGCTCGGCGACCTGCAGCGCCGGCTGACCGAGATCGTGCGGACCCGGGACCGGTTGCAGGGCCTGCTGGACGCCGTGGTCGCGGTCGGGGCCGGTCTGGAGCTGGAGGGCACGCTCAACCGGATCGTGCACACCGCCGTCGAACTGGTGGACGCGCGCTACGGGGCGCTCGGCGTGCTCAGCCAGGACCGCCACGAACGACTCTCCGAGTTCGTCACCGTCGGCATCGACGGACAGACCAAGGACTCGATGGGCCACCTGCCCGAGGGCCGGGGACTGCTCGGCGTGCTGATCGAGAACCCGCACCCGATCCGCGTGCCGGACCTGACCGAACACCCCGCCTCGGTCGGCTTCCCGCCCAACCATCCGCCGATGCGCAGCTTTCTCGGCGCCCCGATCCGTGTCCGTGGCGAGATCTTCGGAAACCTCTACCTGACCGAGAAACGCGGCGCCGCCGAGTTCACCGCCGACGACGAGGTGGTGCTCCAGGGGCTGGCCGCCGCGGCCGGTGTCGCGGTGGAGAACGCCCGCCTGTTCGAGGAGTCGCGGATGCGCGAGCGCTGGCTGGTGGCCTCCGGTGAGGTCAACGCCGCGCTGCTGGGCGGGGCGTCCAGTCAGGACGCCCTGACGCTGATCGCCCGGCGTGCCCGCGAACTGTCCCGTTCGGACTGTGCGCTGATCCTGCTGGTCGACCCGCCCGAACACGTCGTGGTCCGCGCCGGGGCCGGCGAGCACGGCGAACGCCTGCTGGGACTGCGGGTTGCGGCCGACGAACGGCTGGTGGCCGGCCTGTTCCAGGGTGGTACCTCGGAGCTGATCCCCGACCTCGCCCAGCTGATGCCGGCCGGCCCGAGCGCGACCGGCGGCGAGTTCGGTCCGGCCGTCGCCGTCCCGCTCGGCAAGGACAACGTGGCCGGCGGTGTGCTGCTTGCCATGCGGGACAAGGGATCCGAGCAGTACCGGCGCGACCAGCTGCCGCTGTTCGCACTGTTCGCCGATCAGGCGGCGGTGGCGATGGAGCTGGCCGAGAAGCACCGCGCCCAGCGTCAGCTCGACGTGCTGGCCGACCGCGACCGGATCGCCGGGGATCTGCACGACCACGTGATCCAGCGTCTGTTCGCCACCGGCATGAGTCTGCAGGGGACGGTCCGCCGGATCACCGACCCGGACGTCAGCGAGCGCGTGAGCCGTGCGGTGGAACAACTCGACGAGACCGTGCGGGAGATCCGCACGTCGATCTTCGACCTGCACACCACCGGCACCGACTCCTCGGCGAGCCTGCGCCGCCGCATGCTCGACATCGTCGACGAGGTCAGTGCCGACGCCGAGGTGACGCCGTCGGTGCGGATCTCCGGCGCGGTGGACACCCTGGTGCCCGACCAGTTGGCCGCGCACGCGACGGCCGTGCTGCGCGAGGCGTTGAGCAACGCCGTGCGGCACTCGCGTGCCGGGACGATCGTGGTGACCGTGGAGGCCGGCGTCGACCTGGTCATCGACGTCGTCGACGACGGTGTCGGCTTCCCGCCGGGGGTCGCCCGCAGCGGGCTGCTCGGCATCGAACGTCGCGCCGCCCGCCGTGGTGGCTCACTCACCGTGACCCCCGGGCCGGAGGGCGGCACGCGCCTCACCTGGCGGGTGCCGCTCGCGAGTGCGTAGTCGAGTGCCTGGTCGGGTGGCTAGTCGTGCGGGCGGCGGGACTTCAGTTCGGCGGCCAGGACGGCGGCCTGGGTGCGCCGCTGCATGCCGAGCTTGGCCAGCAGGTGGGAGACGTAGTTCTTGACGGTCTTCTCCGCCAGGTAGAGCCGTTCGGCGATCTGGCGGTTGGTCAGGCCCTCACCGATGAGGTCGAACACGGCGCGTTCCTGGTCGGTCAGCCCGGCCAGCGGACCCTTGCCGTCGCTGCCGTGACGCAGGCGTTTCATCAGTGCCTCGGTGGTGCGCCCGTCGAGCAGTGACCCTCCGGCGCCGACCGTGCGCAGTGCGGTCTTGAGGTCGTTGCCGAGAACCTGTTTGAGTACGAATCCGGACGCGCCGGCCATGATGGCGTTCAACAACGCCTCGTCGTCGGGGAACGACGTCAGGATCAGGCAGCGCAGTTCCGGTTGCCGGGAGCGCAGTTCGCGGCACAGCTGGACGCCGTTGCGTTCCTCGTTGCGTTCGCCGAGGCGTACGTCGAGCACGGCGACGTCGACCTGGCTGGCGGGGATGCGGGCGAGCGCTTCGTCGTAGGAGGACGCCTCGCCGACGATCTCGATGTCGGGCTCGTCCTCGAACAGGTCGGCGATACCACGGCGGACGATCTCGTGGTCGTCAACCAAGAAGATCCGATAAGGCACCTGGCTATATACCATAATCGCACACTTGATCGCAACGATTTTGTGGTTGTTGTCACGGTTAATTCTGAGTATCCGCAGGTAATGGTGTGCCCAAGATCGCGTCGGGCTGATTCCGGGAAAGGCCTCTGTTAGGTTCCATTGGTATGTCCGGAAAGCACGCCAACCGTGCCAAGGGCGACCAGCGAGGGGTGGCGGATCGAGTGATCGACGAACCGTCTGTTTCGGACGGTGCGGCGATCTGGAGGATCGCCCGCGATTCTGGGAAACTTGATCTCAACTCCTCTTACGCTTACCTCATGTGGTGCCACGATTTCGCCGGCACCTCCGCCGTGGCCCGGGTTGGCAACGATGTCGTCGGCTTCGTCATCGGGTATCTCAGACCCACGAGACCGGACACGGTCGTCGTGTGGCAGATCGCGGTCGACGCCTCCCAGCGCGGCCGTGGCACAGCGGGTGAGCTGCTCGATGCCCTGGTCGGGCGGCTGATCGAGCAGGGGGTGCGTCACCTGGAGACCACCATCACGCCCGACAACGCCGCGTCCAACGCGTTGTTCGCCGCCCTGGCAAGACGCTGGGGGACGACCATGGACACCGCCGGAACGTTCGACGCCGGCGAGTTCCCAGATGAGCACGAGTCCGAGGTCCGGTTCCGCATCGGACCGTTTCCCGCCGCGCCCGGAGTGCGCGCGGCCTCGTAGCTCATTTCCGATCCCATTGCGTGACAACGCATTTATGCGTCATCAGCAGGGGAAAGATCCGTTCGAGGAGCATCGTGAACGTATTCGAGTCGGTCGAATCGGAAGTGCGGAGTTACAGCCGGGGGTGGCCGGTGGTGTTCGATCGGGGCACCGGGTCCTGGCTGTACGACGAGGACGGCAACGCCTACCTCGACTTCTTCGCCGGTGCCGGAGCGCTCAACTACGGGCACAACAACCCGGTACTCAAGCATGCGCTCGTCGACTACATCATGCGCGACGGCGTCACGCACTCGCTGGACATGCAGACCGTCGCCAAGCGTGACTTCCTGGAGACCTTCACCGACGTCGTCCTCGGTCAGCGGAACCTGGACTACAAGATCATGTTCCCTGGTCCGGCCGGGGCGAACGCCGTCGAGGCCGCGCTGAAGCTGGCCCGCAAGGTCACCGGCCGCGAGTCGATCATCAACTTCACCAACGCGTTCCACGGGATGACCCTCGGTGCGCTGTCGGTGACCGGCAACTCGATGAAGCGCGGCGGCGCCGGCATCCCGCTGGTGCACGCCACCCCGATGCCCTACGACAACTACCTCGACGGCAAGGTCGAGGACTTCCTCTGGTTCGAGCGCCTGCTCGAGGACAGCGGCTCCGGGCTCAACGAGCCGGCCGCGGTCATCGTGGAGACCGTCCAGGGCGAGGGCGGCATCAACGTCGCCCGCGACGAGTGGCTGCGTGGCCTGGCCGACCTGTGCAAGCGCCACGACATCCTGCTGATCGTCGACGACGTGCAGATGGGCTGCGGCCGTACCGGCCCGTTCTTCAGCTTCGAGTCCGCCGGCATCACCCCGGACATCGTCTGCCTGTCCAAGTCCATCGGCGGCTACGGGCTGCCGCTGGCGCTCACGCTGTTCCGCCCGGACCTCGACATCTGGGAGCCCGGCGAGCACAACGGCACCTTCCGCGGCATCAACCCGGCCTTCGTCGCCTCCACCGAGGCGCTGCGCACCTACTGGCGTGACGACAAGCTGGAGAAGAGCACGCTGGCCAAGGGTGAGCAGGTCGAGCGGGTGATGACCGAGCTGGCGCAGGTCCACCCCGGCACGCCGATGTTCGCCAAGGGCCGTGGCCTGGCGCGCGGCCTGTCGTTCGAGACCGGCGAGCTGGCCACGAAGGTCTGCCGCGCGGCGTTCGACCGCGGCCTGCTGATGGAGACCTCCGGCCCCGACGGCGAGGTCGCCAAGGTCATGCCGCCGCTGACCGTCACCGACGAGGAGCTCGCCGACGGGCTCGACCGTCTGACCGCGGCCGTCAACCAGGTTTGTGCCTGACCGGGATCCCAAGGGAGACAACATGATCGTCCGATCGGTCAACGACCTCGACGACACCGAGCGGGACATCAAGACGCCGAACTGGCGCAGCAAACGCATCGTGCTCGCCAAGGAGGGCGTCGGGTTCTCGGTGCACGAGACCACGCTCTACCCCGGCACGGTGAACGACTTCTGGTACGCCAACCACATCGAGGCCGTGTTCGTCGTCGAGGGCGAGGGCGAGCTGCTCGACAAGGAGACCGGCCAGACCTACCAGCTCGGCCCGGGAAGCCTGTACCTGTTGGACAAGCACGACCACCACCAGCTGCGGCCGCGTACCCAGATGCGGACCGTGTGTGTGTTCAACCCGCCCGTGACCGGGCGCGAGGTCCACGACGAGAACGGCGTCTACCCGCTGATCGTCGAGCAGGACCCGAAGGAGATGGAGGGGACGAGCGCATGACGCTCACCGAGACCGGGACCGCCGATCCCTATCCCACAAGGATGTCCGGCGATCCCGAGCTGCTCGACCGTGACGAACCAACCGTGTGGGAGTCGGGAATGGCGGGTCCGATCGACCCGGCCACCCTGGCCGCCCACGACAGCCGTGGCTACTCGACCCACCCGGACCTGCTCAGCGCGCCGGAAGTGGCCGCGTTCCAACACGAACTCGACCGGTTACCGTCCACGCTGGACGACGACCCGCGCATGATCACCGAGGACGGCGAGGTCCGCACCATCTTCGAGGTGCACCGGATCAGCCCGCTGATCGGCGAGCTGGCGTCCGACCCGCGCGTGCTGGACCGCGCCCGCCAGATCCTCGGCTCGGACGTCTACGTCCACCAGAGCCGCGCGACCTACCTGCCGGCCTTCGAGGGCCGGGGCAACTTCTGGCACTCCGACTTCGAGACCTGGCACGCCGAGGACGGCATGCCGGTGCCGCGCGCGGTGAGCATGTCGATCGCGCTCACCGACCACCACCCGTTCAACGGCGGCCTGATGATGATGCCGGGCTCGCACCGCACGTTCGTCCCGTGCGCGGGCGCCACCCCGCCCGAGCACTGCCGCACGCCGCTGGGCGGCGGCGACACCGGCACCGAGATCGGTGTGCCGAGCCCGTCGCACGTGACCAGCCTGGCCAGGGCGTACGGCATCGACCCGTACACCGCGCCGGCCGGCACCGCCGTCATGTTCGACGCGAACCTGATGCACGGCTCGGGCAACAACATCACCCCGTTCCCCAGGTCCACGATCTTCCTGGTCTTCAACAGCGTCGAGAACCCGCTGCTGCGCCCGTACGGCGGCACCGCGCCCAGGCCAAGGCACATGGCCTGCCGGGAGGCCGTCCCGCTGCGCCGCTGAACCGAACCAGCGGGGAAACCAGGCACCACCAGCACATACCGACCGCCCGTTAGGCCATCCGGATGACGTCTTCGTCCCGGAGATCGCGCCGCCGGCCCGTGAGGCCGTACCTTGTGGGGCGTCGGCCGGGCGATACAGGGTATGCCCGGGTGTAACTGGGGGGTGGTGACCCGTGGCCGACCGAACGAACGCGTCACGAGCCGCCGCATCGGGCACCGGCCCGCGCTTCTGCCTGCTCGGACCGGTCCAGGTGCTCGTCGACGAGCGCCCGGTGCCGATGGGTGGGCCGGGCATGCGCGGGGTGCTGGCGATGCTGCTGCTCGAACCGAACCAGGTGGTGCCGCTGGACCGGATGGTCGACGTGCTGTGGGCGCACGAGCCACCGGCCAGCGCGCGGACGATGGTGCAGGGCTACGTCTCCGGGCTGCGTCAGCGGCTGGCCGCCGTCGCGGCCATCGGCGAGGTCCGGATCACCACCACGCCGCCGGGCTATCGGCTGGTGGTGGACGAGTCGCTGATCGACGTCACGCTGGCCCGTGACCTGCTCGCCGAGGCCGCCGGTACGCCGCCGGCCCGGCGCGCGGAGCTGCTGCGCGCGGCGCGGGCGCTGTGGCGGGGACCGGAGCTGGCCGACGTCAGCAACCGGGTCACCGCCCCGGAGCTGACCGAGCTGCGGCTGGCCGTGCTGGAGGCCCGCTTCGACGCCGAGCTGGTGCTGGGCCGCCACCACGAGATCATCGGTGAGCTGACCCAGCTGGTCGACGAGCAGCCCTTCCGGGAGCGGCTGGTCGGCCAGTTGATGCTCGCGCTGTACCGGGCCGGCCGGCGGGCCACGGCCCTGGCGGCCTACCAGCGTTTCGCCCACCGCGCCTCCGACGAGCTGGGCCTGGACCCCGGCCCGCGACTGCGGGCGCTGCACGTGCGGATCCTGCGTGACGACTCGTCGCTGCTCGAACCCTCACCAGAGCCGGTGGTCTCGCCCCGGCTCGGCGTGCTCGTGCCGGCGCAGCTGCCACGGACCCCGTCCGGGTTCGCCGGCCGCGAGGAGGAGCTGGACTGGCTCAACCGGCTGCTCACCGGCGGGCACCGCCCGCCGGGGGCGCCGGCGATCGGCGTGCTGGCCGGCGCGGCCGGGGTCGGCAAGACCGCGCTGGCGGTGCTCTGGGGCCACCGGGTGGCCGACCGGTTCCCCGACGGCCAGCTCTTCGCGCACCTGCGCGGTTTCGACGGCCGGCACGCGCCGGTGTCCTCGGCCGACGTGCTCACCCGGTTCCTGGTGGCGCTGGGCGTCGGCGCGCAGGACGTGCCGACCGAGGTCGAGGAGCGGGTGGCGCTCTACCGTTCGATCCTGGCCGACCGGCGGGTGCTGGTGCTGCTCGACGACGCCCGGGACGCCGAGCAGATCGAGCCGCTGCTGCCGCCGGCCTCGGCGTCGATGGTGCTGGTGACCACCCGGGTCCGCCCGGACGCGCTGGTGGCGCGAACCGGTGCGCGCCTTCAGGTTCTCGGCACGCTGGCGGCCGGCGCGGCCGAGCAGGTGCTGGAGCTGATCGCCGGCGCGCCGGCGCAGGGTCGGGACCGGGAGCTGCGCCGTCGGCTGGCCCGGCTGTGCGGGCACCTGCCGCTGGCGTTGCGGATCGCGGGTGCGCGGCTGGCCGGCGGCCCCGGCTGGTCGGTGGCCGACCTGGTCACCGAACTGGCCGACGAGCGCAGCCGGCTGTCGGTGCTGGACCTGGCGGATCCGGCGACCAGTGTGCGGGCCGCGCTGGACGTCACCTACCGCAGTCTGCATCCGGACCTGGCCGGGCTGGTGTGTCTGCTGGGTCTGTTCCCCGGCACGCGGATCGGCCCGTACCCGGCGGCGGCGTTGGGTGGCACCGACGTCGACCTGGCGCGCCGGCGATTACGCGCGCTGGCGGCGTCGTTCGTGGTGACCGAGGCGAGCCGGGAGGTGTTCCTGATGCACGACCTGGTGCGGCTGCACGCCGCCGAACGCGCCGCCGGTGAGCTGTCCGAAGTGGACAAAGCGGACGCGCGTCGCCGGTTGCTGCACTACTACCTCGTCGGTGCGGACCTCGCGCACCGCCGGCTGCGCCCCGACCGCCACGACGAACCGCCGCTGGCCGAGAAGTTCCCGGACACGCCCCGTGTTCCGATGACCACGCCGGGCGAGGCCGTCGACTGGATCGAGCAGGAGTGGACGAACCTGTTGGCAGTGGTGGAATCCGGGCTCGACAGCGGCCAGGACGAGGAGATCGTGCAGCTCGCGCGGATGGCCAGCGAGTTCGCCGAGGGCACCAGGACCCTCGGTCCGGTGGGTCTGAGCCGCGCGGTGCGTCTGGTCGTTTAGCGAACAGTTAGCCGATCGGCGTCGCCAGCTGGCAGGCTGCGCCGCGGTACTCGTTGTCCCGGAGCCTGATTCTCGAGTGCCTGGGCGGCACTGCCAACGTGGGGGTGTGCTGCCCGAGCGAACCGGCCGGCACCGTGGGGGACGTGTGCCGGCCGGTCGTCGCTTTCCTCCCGGTTCGCTCAGGCGGTCGCGCGCCCGTTGTGCCGGTGTTGGTCGACGATGGGCCCGAGCTCCGGGCGCTTGGGCCGGATGCCGTCGCCCATCGACTCGCCGCGCAGCTGGCGGCGGACCCAGGGCAGCAGATAGGTGCGGGTCCACGCGAGGTCGGCCTGGCGCAACCGGAGCCACGGCATCGCCGGCTCCGGCGGCAGCGGGTCACGCCAGTCCTCGGTGACCGACACGCCGAGGACCTCGGCGGTGCGTAACGCGATCCGGCGGTGGCCCTCGGGGGAGAAGTGCAGCCGGTCGTCGCTCCAGGCCCGCAGGTCGGCCAGCACCGGCATCGCCCACAGGTCGACGACCCGGGCGTTGTGCCGGTCGGCGATCGCCCGCAGGTGCGCGTTGTAGATCCCGACCTTGCCGCGAACCCGCCGCACGACGGGCTGGCTGCGCGGGTCGGGGCCGGTGAACACGACCACGTCGCAGCCGGCGGCGCGCAGACGCACCACGGCCTGCTCGAACTCGTTGGCGATGTGGTCGACGTCGCTGCCCGGCACGATCAGGTCGTTGCCGCCGGCGCACAGGGTGACCAGGTCGGGTTTGGCCTGCTCCACCACGGGAACCTGCTCCTCGACGACCTCCCTGAGCAGTTTGCCGCGTACGGCCAGGTTGGCGTACGTGAAGTCCGGGTCACTGGTGGCCAGGGTCTCGGCCAACCGGTCCGCCCAGCCGACGTACCCGCCGTCGAGTGCCTCGTCGCCGACCCCTTCGGTGAAACTGTCCCCAATGGCCACCCAGCTCGACAACCGCGACATGGCCGCCTCCCCTCCCGCGAAACCCACTCCAACCCCTTCCTCTAATCCTTCAGGATGCCGTGTCATTCCCGCCGCGCGCCAGCGTTTAAGCACGGTCGGAGTCGGTACCATGCTGGGGGTTACCGTCCGATCACGGAGGGGATCTCATGTACGTCGATCAGAACGCCACGGAGGGCCGGTCGGACCCGTCCGGTACGACCGACGCGGGCATGGCCGGCTCCGGTCTCGACGGCATCGTCGAGGCGGCCGGCACCGGTCAGGTCCGGGTCGCCCAGCTCACCGGAACAGCGACGATGCAGGCCCTGGCGGCCGTCCAGGAGCAGGTGGACACGTTGCGCCGGTTGGCATCCGGCGAGTCCGAGACACGTCTCGGTGGCGGATACGCCGAGCGGATCGACCGCTTCAACCGGGACTGGACGGTCGCCGGTGACGGCTCGGCGACCGAGGTGATGGACCGGTTCAGCGAGCAGTTGGGCCGATTGCGCGAGGCCGTGGCGCTGAGCATGGTCGCCTACCAGGACAGCGATTCGGACGCCGAGCACCACGTGGGCATCGCGGGCGAATCTCTGTAACCGATTATGTGAGCGCATCGTTGCGATGATGTTGTCCGACCGGAACGTGTGACCCGCCGGTTGGGGCGTACAGGTGAATGTGGGCGCAAGAGGTGCCCACGGAAATTCCGCTGAGTAAGCTGCACAACGTCATCGGTCGATCACCAAGGGGTACGGATGACCGTTCACGGTGAGCGCGACATCCCGGCGGCGGGCGAGGTCAACCCCGCCGCCTACGACCACGAGACCCTCAAACGCTGGACCGACGAGGCCGACACCGGCGCCGCGCAGGCGGTCGCCGACACGTGGACCTCGACGGGAGCGGCGCTGGTCGAGGCGGCGGAGACGTTGCGTCGGGCGGCGAGCGACTCCGAGGCGGGCTGGGCCGGCCCGGCCGCTGCGGCGATGCGGGCCAGGCTGGCCGAGATCGCCGACTGGAGCGCGAACACCGGCGGTCAGATCACCGCCGCCAGCGCGTCGATCGCCCGGCAGGGCGAGGCGGCCGAGGTCGCCAGACGGGCGATGCCCGACCCCGTCCCGTACGACCCGGCGCAGCTGATCCGCGACGCCGGCGAGGACGGCCCGCTGGCACTGGCCGGCCTGCCGCAGCGCCTCTACAACCAGAAGCAGCTGCATGATGCCGCCCACGAGGACGCCGTTCGGGTTGTCGCGCAACGGGATCGCGCGATGGGTGGGGCGGCCGGCGAGGTCGTGGTGTTCGACCGTCCGCCGCTGCTGGACGGGGGATGAGGATCGAACTCTCGGTCGCCGCACTCGACATCCTGTGGGAGGACCTGAGCCTGGGCCGGCCGCCGTTCCCCCTGGAGATCCCCAGCCACGGCGACACCGCCGCCATCCGCGCGCGCATCCGCACGGCCGTCTACGACGACCTGGCCCGCCGCGACCTGGCCGACGGCACCCGCCCGGACGACGCCCTGGTCGAGAAGCTGCGCCTGCTGGCCGACCCGGCCGCCGCCGTCGACCTGGTGGCCCTGCTCGACCTGACCGACAGCCAACCGCTGCGGGCCGTCGCGGCCGTCCGTGGCCGGCACGGACTCGTTGCCGTGCAACGGAAGCTGACGGTGTCGCTGCGCGGCACCCGGGAGGACCTGGCGATCCCGGCGCTGCTGCGGCTGCTGCCGCACGCCCGCGCCGGCAGCGCGACGTCGGTCACCCGCCCGGCGTCGACCTTCGCCAACGCCGAACGCCTGGTGCACGTCGGCGGGGTGCTGAGCACCGCGACCGCCCCCGGCCCGCGCCCGCCCGGCCGGGTCGTGCGCGCCGGCCAACTGGGGGTGACCAGCGTCGACGAGTCCGGCCGCCGCCACAGGGGCCCCGGCCTGGGCTGGTTCGACACCGACGACGGCCGCTACGCCACGACGATGACCCGAGGGCCGGACGGCGCCGACTGGGTCACCGTGTGGCCGGCCGACAACGACCGGCTCGCCCACCGGTTGACCGAGTCCCTGCGGCCGTTAGACCTGGCGAGGGCCGATGAGGCAGGCTGGCAGCGTGACGTCGACCGCCGAGGACCAACTGGGTCTGCGTGAGCTGCTGGGCGGGCGGCGCGGCGCCGTCGACGCCAGCATCCCGCCGGTCGTGTTCGTGCTGGGCTGGCTGCTGTCGGGTCGGTCGATCGGTTGGGGCGCCCTGGCGGCGGTGGCGGCCGGTGTCGCGGTCGGCGGCTACCGGCTGGCCAGAGGCGGGCGGGTGACCGCGGCCCTGGCCAGTGTCGGCGCCGTGGCCGCCGCCGCGCTGATCGCCCTGTACACCGGCCGGGCGCAGGACTTCTTCTTCGTCCAGGTGCTGAGCAACGCCGCCAGCGCGGTGGCGTGGGCGGTGAGCATCCTCGTGCGCTGGCCGCTGCTGGGCGTGGTGGTCGGCCTGGTCCTGGGGCAGAAGACCCGCTGGCGCAGGGATCCCGCGCTGGTCCGGGCCTACGGGCGGGCCAGCTGGGTCTGGGTGTTCGGCCAGTACACGCTGCGGCTGGTCGTGTTCGGGGTGTTGTGGTGGTCGGGCTGGGTGGTGGCCCTCGCCGTGGTCCGGGTGGCCCTGAGCTGGCCGTTGATCGCCGCGACGATCGGGGTCAGTGCCGTGGTCCTGCGCCGGTCACTGCCCCGCGATCACCCCGGGCTGCGTCACCCGGTCACTGGGACCATGGGCCGGTGACCGAACAACCAGTGCGCTGGACCAGGGCGAGCGTGTACCCCGACATGTGGGTCGACCCGGACGACGATCCGCGCAACCTTGAGGAGGGCGCACCGGAGGGTGAGCTGGCGACGCTGCGCGACTTCATCGTCAACTACCGGTTGACGCTGGTGCTCAAGTGCGAGGGCCTTGATCCCGAGCAGCTGGCCCGCCGGTCGGTGCCGCCGTCGACGATGTCGTTGCTGGGCCTGCTGCGCCACCTGGCCGAGGTGGAGCGGGACTGGCGGGACTGGCTCACCGACGGCGAGCCGCTGCCCCGCCTCTACGGCCCGCACGACGCCGACTTCGACGGCGCGGTCGCCGACCAGGCGGTGGTCGACGCCGCCCGCGCCGATCTGGCCAGGGAGCAGGCCGCGACCGACGCCGTGCTGGCCGGGTTCGCCGACCTCGGGGCGCGGGTGGGCAAGAAGCGGGTGGTGGTCCGGGAGGTGCTGGTGCACATGGTCGACGAGTACGCCCGGCACTGCGGGCACGCCGACCTGCTGCGTGAACGCGTCGACGGTCGCGTCGGCCAGTAGTGGCTCAGTAGCGCGGGCGGGGGGCGTGCGGGCCGGCCACGGTCAGTGCCGCGAGCCACGCGGCGCCCAGGGCCCCGTCGGGGGCGAACAGGACCGGCGCCTCGGTGCGGGCGGCGAGTGTCGCGCGCAGCGCGGCGCCCACGGGGCTGTCCGGGCCGATGACGCTGCCGGTCAGGACGACCGGGGTGCGTTCGTCGGGGGCGCGGGCGGTCTGGGCGTGGCTGGCCAGGTGTTCGGCGGCCCGGGTGACGATGTCGGCGGCCCGCTCGTCGGTGTCGGCCAGGTCGCTGACGGTCGTGGCGAAGCGGGCCAGGTTGATCGGTGGCTCGGCGTTCACCGAGGTGATCAGGTGGCTGATCGTCTTGAAGTCCACTGTGGACTGATGGGGCACGGTCGCGGCCAGTACGGCGCTCGCCAGCGGGCCCGGCGTCTGGCCGGCCTGCAGCCCCCGCAGCGTCAACCGGACGGCCTCACGGCCGATCCAGTACGCCGAGCCCTCGTCACCCAGCAGCCAGCCCCAGCCGTCGACCCAGGTCGTCTTGCGGTGGTCGACGATCCGGGCGGCGACCGCGCCGGTGCCGCCGATCACCACCGTGCCGTCCGGCTCGGCCGTCGCCGACGCGAACGCCACCTCCGCGTCGCTCACGATCGTGATCGCGCACCCGACCCCGGCGTGGCGCAGCGCGTTCTCGAACGTCGCCAGGACGACCGGGTCGGTGAACCTGCTCTCCCCGGCGATCCCCAGCACGCACGCCCGCGGCGCGGCGACGCCCACCAGTGACTCGCGCACCGCCTCGGCCACCCGTTTGGCCGCGAGGTCGGTGGGGTGTGAGTTCGGGTTGCCGCCGCCGGAGCGTCCCCGGCGCAGCACCGTCCCGTCGGGCCCGACGGCCAGCGCCCGGGTCGAGGTCCCGCCGACGTCGACGCCGACGACCGTCCCGTCCGTCCCGCTCGTCGGCGCGCTCATCGGGGGGCCTCCGCGGGGACCAGGCCGGGGCCGGGGTCGAACCGCACGCGTTCGGCGGTGAGCGCCTCCCCGCACTGCGTGCAGTTCACGTCGGCGCTCGTCGGCCGGTCGCAGTCGAGGTGGTGCAGCAGGGCCGGCGGGCCGGTGCCGTCATCCAACCAGCGGTCACCCCATCGGATGATCGCGGCCAGCGCGGGGAAGAAGTCGCGGCCCATGTCGGTGAGCGCGTACTCGTGGCGGACCGGCCGGTCCTGGTAGCGCACCCGTTCCAGCAGCCCGGCGCCGGTGAGCCGGTCGAGGCGCTCGGTCAGCGTGTTGCGCGCGATGCCGAGCGCGGCCTGGAACTGGTCGAACCGGCGCACGCCGTGGAAGGCCTCACGCATCACCAGCAGCGTCCACTGGTCGCCGAGCAGGTCCATGGTTCTGGCGATGGAACACGGCCAGCGGGCGAACGAGGTCCTTCGCACTCCGGGAAGTGTAGGGCGCGCGAGCCCCGACCGTAATGCGCCGAACGCGTGCATCGCCTGGTACGGGTGACCCCGGCCGCTGGGTGCGCAAGCGTTTGCGCAGCGTGCCGGAAGAACGTGACATTCACCCTCCTGACACCCGGTAGGTCTAGACCAATCACCATAGCGTTGTAGGGTGGTCGGCGCGAGGGGAGTAACGGATTTCCCAAATCCGGCGGGTGTGCCTGCGCTGGCGGGGCGCGGACGGGCATCCTTGTAGCCGGGAACTGTCGTATGGAGGAGCCATGCTGGAAACGTCGGCCGCCCAGGAGCCCGACACCGCCGCTCGTGCGTTGCGTGAGCCCAAGTACTGGGGCCTCAAGCGCCACCTGCTCGAGCTGCTCAGCTCCCTGCCCCCGGGGTCACCCATCCCGACAGAACGGTCACTCGCGGCGGAGTTCGACGTCTCCCGCACCACCGTCCGTCAGGCACTCGCCGACCTCACGGTCGAGGGCCGGCTGCTCCGGGTGCAGGGCAAGGGGACGTTCGCCGCGGAACCCAAGGTGGCGCAACGACTTCAGCTGTCGTCGTACACAGAGGACATGCGCGCCCAGGGCCGCGAGCCGTCCTCACGGCTGCTGGACATGGCCGAAATCCCGGCCGAGGGCGAGCTGCCCGGCTTGCTGGGCGTGCGTTCCGGCGCGAAGATCCTGCGCATGCAACGGCTGCGCCTGGCCGACGACGAGCCGATGGCGATCGAGACCACGCACCTGCCCCTGGGCAGGTTCCGCGGCCTGCGCCGCTACGTCGCCGCCGGCGGATCGCTCTACCAGGTCCTCAAGGAGCGCTACGACGTCGAGATGGGCCACGCCGAGGAGACCATCGAGACCGCGCTCGCCGGCCCGCACGAGGCCGAGATGCTCGGCGCCGACGTCGGCATGCCGATGCTGCTGCTGTCCCGGCACGTCTACGACACCACCGAACGCCCGGTGGAGTGGGTCCGCTCGGTCTACCGGGGCGACCGCTACAAGTTCGTCGCGGAACTGAACCGGCCCTCATGACCGCTGCCTCGGTCGAGGGTGAGGTCAGCTGGGGCAGCCCCGCGGCACGCGGGGTGCTGACCGCCACCATCCTCGGCTCGGGCATGGCCTTCCTCGACGGCACCGTCGTCAACATCGCGCTGCCGCGCATCGGCGAGGAGTTCGGCGCCTCGGTGTCGGGACTCCAGTGGATCCTCGACGGCTACCTGCTGTCGCTGGCCGCGCTGATCCTGGTCGCCGGCTCGCTGGGCGACCGCTACGGCCGGCGACGGGTCTTCCTCGTCGGCGTGGTCTGGTTCGGCGTGTCCTCGGTGCTGTGCGGGGTCGCGCTGAACACCGAGATGCTGGTCGCCTCGCGCATCCTGCAGGGCATCGGCGGCGCGCTGCTCACCCCCGGCTCGCTGGCGATCATCCAGTCCGCGTTCGTCCGCGACGACCGGGCACGGGCGATCGGCGCCTGGTCGGGCCTGGGCGGCATCGCCGGCGCGGTCGGGCCGCTGGTCGGCGGGCTGCTGGTGCAGGCATGGTCGTGGCGGCTGGCGTTCCTGGTGAACGTGCCGATCGCGCTGGCCTGTGTGTGGTTCACCACGCGGTTCGTGCCGGAGTCGTGCGACCGCGACCTCGGCGGGCGGCCCGACGTCACCGGCTCGGTGCTCGCCGCCCTGGGCCTCGCCGGGGTCACCGCGGCGCTGGTCGAGGGCCCGGCGCGGGGCTTCGGTGACCCGCTGGTGTTCGTGTCGCTGGTCGTCGGCGTCGTCGGGATGGTGTCGTTCGTGCTGGTCCAGCGGCGCTCGCGGTCCCCGCTGGTGCCGCCGGACCTGTTCACCGACCGGACGTTCGTGGTGGCCAACGCGCTGACGTTCGTGGTCTACGCGGCGCTGGGCGGGGTGATGATGCTGTTCGTCATCCAGCTGCAGACCTCGCTGGACTACTCGCCGACCGCCGCTGGCCTGGCCGGGCTGCCGATGTCGGTGATGATGCTGCTGTTCTCGGCCCGCTCCGGCAAGCTCGCCCAGCGGTACGGGCCGAAGTGGTTCCTGGTGGTCGGCCCGATGGTGCTGGCCGCCGGCATGATCCTGCTGACGATGGTCGTGGCCGGCGCGTCGTACTGGCTGGTCGTGCTGCCCTCGATGCTGGTGTTCGGGCTGGGCCTGGTGATCGTGGTGGCGCCGGTGACCGCCACCGTGCTCGCCGCCGCCCCCGACCGGCACGCGGGCGTCGCGTCCGGGGTGAACAACGCGATCGCGCGCACCGGCGGGCTGCTGGCGGTGGCCGTGCTGCCGGCGGCGATCGGCCTGCGCGGCGAGTCCTACGCCGACCCGGCGGCGCTCACGTCGAGCTGGCAGCTGGCGATGTGGCTGTGCGCGGCACTGGCGGTCCTGGGCGGGCTGCTGGCCTTCGGCGTGCGCAACGACGTGCTCGGCGGCCCGGCCCCCGAGCGGCCACAGGCCCCGGCGCCGGGGGACTGCCTGCACTGCGACATCGTCGGCCCGCCGACCCACGTCGTGCCGGACGCCGTGCGGTCCTGAGCCGTCACACTCCCGGCGCGGGCGGGCTCAGTGTCGTGGAGGTGGTGTGGACGATGGTGGACGACCTGGCGCGACGCTTCGAGGAGCACCGGCCGCGACTGCGGGCGGTGGCCTACCGGATGCTCGGGTCACTGGCCGAGGCCGACGACGCCGTGCAGGACGCGTGGCTGCGCCTGGGCGGTGTCGACGCCGAGGAGATCGAGAACCTGGGCGGCTGGCTGACCACGGTGGTGGCCCGCGAGTGCCTGCACACGCTGCGCACGCGGCGCCGGCGCGCGGAGCAGCCGCACCCGCCGGACCCGGTCGTGGTGCCCGACGGCGACCTCGACCCCGAACAGCAGGCGCTGCTGTCCGACGCGGTCGGCCTGGCGATGCTCGTGGTGCTCGACCAGCTCTCGCCAGCCGAGCGGCTGGCCTTCGTGCTGCACGACATGTTCGAGCTGCCCTTCGACGAGATCGCCGGCATCGTCGGCCGGACCCCGGTGGCGGCCAGACAGCTCGCCAGCCGCGCCCGGCGGCGGGTGCGCGACGCCGAGATCCCCGCGCCCGACCCGGACCTGTCCCAGCAGCGTCGGGCGGTGTTCGCGTTCTTCGCCGCCGCCCGCGACGGCGACTTCGACGCGCTGCTGCGGGTGCTCGACCCCGACGTGGTGCTGGACGTGGGCGGCACGATCGTGCGCGGCGCCGAGCAGGTGGCGCGCGGCGCGTCGGTGCCACGCGGTGGCACCCTGAGCCCGGCCCTGGTCGGCGGTGTCGTCGGCGCGGTGATCAGCCGCGACGGGGAGCCGTCGACGGTGATGGCGTTCACCGTGACCGGCGGGCGGATCGCGCGGATCGACGTGGTCACCGACCCCGACCGGGTCCGCCGCCTGCTCGGCTGACGAACCCGGTGTTCTCCCTCAGCTCGTTCGGGTGTCGGGTGTGACGAGCAGGCTCGCCAGCAGGTCCCGGTCCAGGTTGCCGCCGGAGACGACCGCGACGGTGCGTCCGCGCGGCAGGTCGGCGGCGCGGTGAAGGTAGGCGGCGGTGGTGACCGCGCCGCTTGGCTCGGCGACCAGGCGCGCGCGGGTGGCGAGCGTGGCGACGGCGTCCCGGATCTGGTCCTCGGTGACGGTGACGATGCCGTCGAGGCGGGCCAGCAGGTGGGCGAAGGTGAGGTCGGAGGGGGCGGCGCGCAGCCCGTCGGCGATGGTGCGGGCTCGGTCGTGGGCGCTCCACTCCACGCGGTGACCGGCGGCGAGGCTCTCGGCGGCGTCGCCGGCGAGCGCGGGCTCCACCCCGATGACCGCGGCGTCGGGCCGTAACCCCTTGACCGCCGTCGCGACCCCGGAGGCCAGCCCGCCCCCGCTGACCGGCACCAGCACGACGTCGACGTCGGCGAGGTCCTCGACGATCTCCAGCCCGATCGTGCCCTGGCCCGCGATGACGTCGAGGTGGTCGAACGGCGGCACGAGCGTCGCTCCCCGCTGCGCCACCAGCCGCTCGGCCACGATCTCCCGGTCGGTGATCGGCACGACGACGACCTCGGCGCCGTGCCCCCGGGTGGCGTCGATCTTGGTGGCCGGTGTGTTCTCCGGCACGACGATCACGGCCGGGAGCCCGAACCGCTTCGCCACGTAGGCGACCGCCTGCGCGTGGTTGCCGCTGGAGTAGGCGACGACCCCGTTGGCCCGGTCGGCCTCGGGGATCCGGGCGATGGCGTTGGCCGCGCCCCGGATCTTGAACGCGCCGATCGGTTGCAGGTTCTCCGGCTTGAGCCACAGTGGACGGTCGGTGTCGGCCCAGTCGCAGGGCAGCAGGGGGGTGCGCACGGCCGTGTCCCGGATCCGCTCGGCGGCGGCCCGGACGTCCTCGACGGTTGTCAGCTTCACGGTCACCGAGTATGCACTGTCCATTGTGGACTCACTGTGCGATTCCTCACCATCGGCGAACCCCGGGAGTTGGCGTACCCGTCGCCCACGTTGGGTACGAGAGGAAAACCGTTGCGGTAGCGGGAAAAGGATCATGAGCGACGAGAGAACCGAGCGAATCCGGCCGACCCAGGTCGCCGCCAGCGCACTGGCCGCGGTCACGGCGGCCGTGCTCGGCTCGACCATGGGCGTGGCCGGAACCGTGATCGGAGCCGGCCTGGCCAGCATCGTCACCACGGTCGGTGGCGTGCTGTACCTGCGCTCCATCGAACGGACGAAGGAGGGCGTGCGCCAGGTCCGCACCAAGGCCGTCACCCGAGCCGGCCACACCACGGTGACCGTCACCGACCACACACCCCCGGCGACCAGCCCCGCCGGCCGCCCCGGCTGGCCCCGGCCTCCCGCCCCCGCGCCCGCCCCCGGTCACCCCACCCACGGCCCCCGCCGCCCGCCGACCCGCGCCGCGTCCGTCCCGGACGGTGACTCCGGCCGGACCAGCGTGTCCGGTCAGCTACCCACCGACGATCTCGACCTGACTCCGGTCTCCGGTCAACTCCCCGTCGACGATCCCGACCGAACCAGGCTGCTCCGCCGGCCACCCGCCGCCGATCCGGACGCCACCCACCTGCTTGGCCCCTCACCCGCCGCCAACCTCGGTCAAGGTCCACGCGGGACCCGGCCGCCCGGCGATCCCGATCGGACCCGGCTGCTCGGCCAGCAGCCCAACGATCCTCAACAGACACCCTCCCACCAGCCGAAACGCTCCCGGAAGCGCACCTGGGTGATGGCCGCCGCCGGGAGCCTGGTGGCGTTCGTCGTCGGGATGGGAGTGATCACCGGCGTCGAGATGCTGCGCGGCGAGCCACTGTCCGGAGGGGACGGGACGACCCTCGGCACGATCGTCACACCCCGCCAGGCCGAGCAGCGTGACCAGACCCCGCCGCCGGCCACCACCACCCCGCCGTCCCCGGAGGGCGCGCCGGAGTCCGGCGCCCCGAGCGGCGCCGAGACCACCGAGCGGCAGCCGCCACCGGCCGGTGGGACGTCGGTGGAGCAGCCGCCGGAGTCCACCCCACCACCGTCGGACCCGCCGACCACCGGCGAGACGCCCAGCGTCCCGGACTCCGCGCCGCCGTCCGCACCGTGACTCACTGCCGGTAATCGCCCGGTCGCTTTATGGCAAATGTTGTCCCCGATCGGACGCTATCCGGACAACGTTTCGATAAATAGGTTCATCAACGTTCTCGGGTTCCCTGCTACCCACGACAAGGAGAACATTGATGAAACGCACCAAAACCGCGAGCGTGGTGGGCATCGCCCTGATGGCGGCCGGCGTTGCCCTCACCATGACCGCCCCGGCCACCGCGGCGCCCGCAGCGCCCACGGTGGCCGAACTGTCCGCGGCCCAGTCCAGCCTGGACCGGGCCTCGGACACCCGGCCGAGCACAGTGGTCGGCTGGTACGTGGACGAGAAGTCGAAGTCGCTGGTCGTGGACGTGCACGGCAGTGACAAGGGTGTCGCGAACTGGGCCGAGGACCTCGGCGCCAGCGACATCACCATCAACAAGGTCGCCGAGGCCCCGAAGCCGTACTGGAACATCATCGGCGGGCAGGCGATCAGGACCTCCGCCGGTTCCCGGTGCTCGGCCGGCTTCAACGCCCGCAGCGGCAGCACCCGGTACGTCATCACCGCCGGTCACTGCACCGCCATCGGCGGCACCTGGTCGGGCAGCGGCGGCACGATCGGCACCGCCGCCGGCTCGTCGTTCCCGACCAACGACTACGGCATCATCCGGGTGTCGTCCTCGTCGGCGGCCTCCACGGCGCTGGTCGACCGCTACTCGTCGGGCAGTGACGTCACCGTCACCGGCGCGGCGACCGCGACCAACGGCATGGCCGTCTGCCGCTCCGGTTCCACGACCGGCTGGCACTGCGGCTCGGTCACCAACCCGAGCACGACCGTGTGTTACTCACAGGGCTGCGTCTACCAGGTGATCCGCACGAACGTGTGCGCCGAACCGGGTGACTCGGGCGGTTCGCTGGTGACCGCCCCGAGCGGCTCCACCGTGCGTGCGGTCGGCCTCACCTCCGGCGGGTCCGGCAACTGCAGCTCCGGCGGCACCACGTACTTCCAGCCCGTACCGGAAGTACTCAGCGTGTACGGCCTGACGCTCTACACAGGCTGACCCGCGACGGAACCACGCGGCGGACGGGCCGAACCCTGCCGGCTCGTCCGCCGCACTCAGCTGTCCGGACGCGGCTCGTGTTCGTGCCCGTGTCGTCGGGTCAGCGGCCGTCGCGCAGGGCTGTGGACAGTCGGGCGGCGGCGGCACGCGGGTCGTCGGACTCGGTGATGGCCCGGACGACCACCACTCGGGTGGCGCCGGCGGCGAGGACCTCGGGGAGACGGGTCTCGTCGATGCCGCCGATGGCGAACCAGGGGCGGGCCGGGGCGTCGGCCACGGTCGCCTCGACCAGGGGGAGGCCGGGGGCGTCGCGGCCGGGTTTGGTGGGGGTCGGCCAGCACGGGCCGGTGCAGAAGTAGTCGACGCCCGGCTCGGCGGCGGCCGCCCGCGCCTGGGCGAGATCGTGGGTCGAGCGGCCGATGACGACCTCGTCGCCGAGGATCCGTCGGGCGGTGGCGACCGGAAGATCGTCCTGGCCAAGGTGCAGGATGTCGGCGCCCGCAGCCAGGGCGATGTCGGCGCGGTCGTTCACCGACAGCAGGGCGCCGTGGCGTGCGCACACCCGCGCCAGCGTCGCCAGCGCGGCCAGTTCCTCGGCCGCCTCCAGCGCGACACCGGCCCGCTTGTCGCGCAGCTGGATCACGTCCACGCCACCGGCCAGGGCCGCGTCGGCGAACTCGGCGAGGTCCGGGCGCAGCCCGGTGCACAGGTAGAGCCGGGCGTCCGCGAGCCGCCCTCGGATCTGATCTCCGTCAAGTCCAGGCATCCCCGCACGCTATCTCGTGCGCTACGGTGGTGGTGGTCCGCACGGGAGTCCGGAGGTACCGGGCTGAGAGGGGATCCGCCGATCCCGACCGTCGAACCTGATCCGGATCATGCCGGCGCAGGGAGCGTGTTGTGCCTGAAACGACTGTCGTTGTCGGTGGCGGTGTCATCGGTCTGTCGGTGGCCTGGCGGCTGGCCGCCCGGCAGCGGGTGACCCTGCTCGACCCGGCGCCCGAGGCCGCCGCGTCCTGGGTGGCCGGCGGGATGCTCGCCCCCGTCACCGAGGCGTGGCCGGGCGAGGAACGCCTGCTCGACCTGGGCATGGCGGCCCTGGACCGCTGGCCGGAGTTCGCCGCCGACCTGGGGGTCGAGCTGGGTACCGGTGGGACGGTGGCGGTCGCGTTCGACTCCGCCGACGCCGGGCAGCAGGACACCCAGGCCGAGTTCCTGGCCGCCCGTGGCCGCGCCGTACGCCGGCTGACCTCCCGCGAGCTGCGCGCGCTGGAACCGGCGCTCAGTCCGAAAATCCGAAGTGGACTGTCGGTGCCCGGTGATCTGGCCGTGGACAACCGGGAACTGTTACGCCGCCTGCGCTCCGCGTGCGGGACACGGGGCGTCACCGTCGACCCGCGACCGGCCGACGAGGTCAGACCCGGCGCCGTGCGCCTCGCCGACGGCACCGAGATCGGCTGTGACACGGCGGTGATCACCGCCGGCGCGTGGTCGGGCGCGCTGCATCCCGCCCTCGCCGGCCTGATCCGCCCGGTCAAGGGCGAGATCCTGCGGCTGCGGCCCCGCTCGGGCGAACCGCCGGTGCGACACACCGTGCGCGCGCTCGTCGAGTCCCGCCCGGTGTACCTGGTGCCACGCGCCAACGGCGAGATCGTGCTCGGCGCGACCCAGTACGAGGCCGGCTTCGACACCGAGGTCACCGTCGGCGGCGTCCGGGACCTGCTGGCCGACGCCGAACGGGTGCTGCCGGGCCTGGCCGAGTACGCCCTGCTCGAGTGCGCCGCCGGGTTGCGCGCCGGCAGCCGGGACAACCTCCCGCTGGTCGGCGAGCTGGAACCCGGCGTCCTGGTGGCCGCCGGCCACCACCGCAACGGCCTGCTGCTCGCCCCGGTCACCGCCGACACCGTGTACGCGCTGGCCACCGCGACCCCCGCCCCCCAGCCGACGACGAGGTGAGAGACGTGAACGTGACGGTCAACGGTGAGAGTCGCGAGGTGGCCGACGGCGCCACGGTCGCCGACCTGCTGGCCGAGTTGGGCCTGCCGGCGTCCGGGATCGCCGTGGCGGTCGACGGCGAGGTCGTGACCAGGGCCTGGCACGCCCGCACGGTGCTGACCGACGCCGCCGGCGTCGAGATCCTGACCGCGGTCCAGGGAGGGTGACATGGACGACCCACTGGTCATCGCCGGCCGGGAGTACTCGTCGCGGTTGATCACCGGGACCGGCGGCGCGTCGAACCTCGCGGTGCTGGAACGCGCGCTGGTGGCGTCCGGCACCGAGCTGACGACCGTGTCGATCCGCCGGGTGGACGTCGAGGGCGGGACCGGCGTGCTGGACCTGTTGCGCCGCCTGAAGATCGACATCCTGCCCAACACCGCCGGCTGCCGTACCGCCGCCGCGGCGGTGCTCACGGCGCGGATGGCCCGCGAGGCACTGGGCACCGACTGGGTCAAGCTGGAGGTGGTGGCCGACGACCGCACGCTGCTCCCGGACCCGGTGGAACTCCTCGACGCCGCCCACACCCTGGTCGACGACGGTTTCACGGTCCTGCCGTACACCAACGACGATCCCGTTCTGGCGCTGCGCCTTGAGGAGGCTGGCTGTGCGGCGGTGATGCCGCTCGGGTCGCCGATCGGCACCGGGCTGGGGATTCGCAACCCGCACAACATCGAGCTGATCGTGGCGCGCGCCGGGGTGCCGGTGATTCTCGACGCGGGGATCGGGACGGCGTCGGATGCCGCGCTGGCGATGGAACTGGGGTGCTCGGCGGTGCTGCTGGCGACCTCGGTGACCCGGGCGGCCGACCCGGAGAAGATGGCCGCCGCGATGCGCCACGCCGTCGCCGGTGGCCGGTTGGCCAGGGCCGCCGGTCGTGTGCCGCAACGGTTCTGGGCGCAGGCCTCCAGCCCACCGCGTTAGCCGTGCCCGGCGAGGATCTGCCCGACCTGGCCGGCCTGGGCTCGGCGAGCGCCGGGGACCCAGGGGGGTGTGAGAGTGGTCAGCTGAGGCGGGCCAGGACCGCGTTCCAGTCGTCGCGCTTGGCGAGGGTGGGGGAGACGGGGACCTTGCGGGTTCGGCCGTCGGGCCGGGTGAACACGATGCGGCCGTCGGCGATGGTGAGGCGGCCGGTCTCGGCGCCGCCGAAGCGGCGGGTGGCGGGGCCGGCGAGCGCGCGGACGACGATGACGCCGGTGGCCGGGTCGAACTCGAAGTAGGTTCTGACCAGCTGGAGGATGCCGGCGAGGATCAGCAGCGGGCCCAGGAAGACCAGCGGGTTGAACTCGCCGTTGGACAGGCCGATGATCGCCAGGGCCGCCAGCATCGCGCCGAGGACCAGGGACACCACCGCCCAGGTGGGGTTGTAGCCGACCTTCACCGCTGGGTCCTTCCGCCGCTGTTCGTTCGGGGGGAACGGTACTTGTCCGTCACGCCGGGGGTTGTTCCGGCGCCGGGCGTTCGGCGCGTAGCTGGGCGATCTCGGTGCGTAAGGCGCGCAGCTCGTCGAGGATCAGCTTGTCCGACGCGGCCTCCTCGGCGGCGTGGCGGTTCTCGGCCTCCATCAGCTCGTTGTTGACCTCCTGCTCCATGCCGTTGACGATCACGGCGATGAACAGGTTCAGCACGGCGAAGCTGGAGATCAGGATGTAGATGACGAAGAAGATCCACGCCAGCGGCGCCTCGGCCATCACCTGGCGGGCGACGTCCGGCCACGCCTCACCGGTCATCGTCTGGAACAGGGTGAACAGGGTGGTGCCGAGGTCACCGAAGTACTCGGGGGCGATGCCGCCGAACAGCTTGGTCGCCAGCACGGCGGCGACGTAGATGATCAGCCCGAGCAGGGCGCCGATCGAGGCCATGCCGGGGACCGCCGCCAGCAGCCCGGACACCACGCGGCGCATCGCCGGCACGGCGGAGATCAGGCGCAGCACACGCAGGATCCGCAGGGCGCGCAGCACCGACAGCGGCCCGGTCGCCGGCAGCAGTGAGACGCCGACGATCAGGAAGTCGAAGACGTTCCACGGGTCGGTGAAGAACCGCCAGCCGTAGGCGTAGAGCCGGCAGGCCAGCTCGACCACGAAGATCGCCAGCATGACCCGGTCGGCCGTGTGCAGCAGGACGCCGATGTGGTCCATGACCGTCGGCGAGGTCTCCAGGCCGAGGGTGATCGCGTTGACCACGATCACCCAGATGATGAACCGTTGGAAGCGTTTGTGGTCGACGAGTGCGCGCGCCCGGTCACGGGTCTTCGACACCGGCACCCTCCCGGGAGGAATTCACGTGGTGGCGTCGAGAAGCGTAGACGCCACCGGGTGCGTTCCCGGAAGATTCTGGTCAAGGTGGGAGTCAGATCTCCTCGATCACCTCCGGCAGCGGCGCCAGCCGCCACATCGGTGACACCGGGCCGACTCCCGCGCCCAGCGGGTAGGCGTTGCGGACCGACCTGGTCACGAACGCCTTGCCGAACCGGACGGCCGAGGGCATGTCCAGGCCCCTGGCCAGCGCCGAGGTGATCGACGAGGCCATGGTGTCGCCGCCGCCGTGGGTGTGTCTGGTGTCGATCCGGTCGGCGGTGTACTCGTGGAAGGACTCGCCGTCGTAAAGGAGGTCGAGGCACTGCGGGTCGTCGTGCAGGTGACCGCCCTTGACCAGTACCCACTTCGGGCCGAAGGCGTGCAGGGCGCGGGCCGCCTCCCGGGCGTCGTCGTGGTCGCGCACCTCGATCCCGGTGAGCAGCCGGACCTCGTCGAGGTTCGGCGTGATCAGGGTGGCCCGGGGGAACAGCTCGGTGCGCAGCGCGTCCAGCGCGTCGTCGCGCAGCAGCTGGTCGCCGTGCATGGACGCCGAGACCGGGTCGACGACGAACGGGATCCGGCCGTCACGTCCGATGTGGACGTTGTCACAGGCCTTGGCCACGGCGGCGATGACCTCGGCGGTGGCCAGCATGCCGGTCTTGGCGGCCAGCACACCGATGTCCTCGGCGACGGCCTCGATCTGCGCGGCGACGACGTCGGCCGGCAGCACCGACACCCCGCGCACGCCCAGCGAGTTCTGCACGGTGACCGCGGTGATCGCGGTCATCCCGTGCACCCCGCAGGCGAAGAAGGCGCGCAGGTCGGCCTGGATCCCGGCGCCACCGCCGGAGTCCGAACCGGCGATGGTCAGCACCCGGGGCGGGGTCTCGGTCACTCGGTCGCCCTCTCGGTGATGGGCAGGTAGACGCGGTCGCCGTGCTCGTGGAACCGTTCGGACATCTCCTCCAGGCCGGCCTCGATCGCGGCCACCGTGGACAGTCCGTGTTTCTCGGCGTAGGCGCGGACGTCCTGGGTGATGCGCATCGAGCAGAACTTCGGCCCGCACATCGAGCAGAAGTGCGCGGTCTTCGCCGGCTCGGCCGGCAGGGTCTCGTCGTGGTAGGAGCGGGCGGTGTCCGGGTCGAGGGAGAGGTTGAACTGGTCGGTCCAGCGGAACTCGAACCGGGCTCGCGACAGCGCGTCGTCCCACTCCTGGGCGTGCGGATGGCCCTTGGCGAGGTCGGCGGAGTGCGCGGCGATCTTGTAGGTGATCACGCCGGTCTTGACGTCGTCGCGGTTGGGCAGGCCGAGGTGTTCCTTGGGCGTGACGTAGCAGAGCATGGCGGTGCCCGCCCAGCCGATCTGCGCCGCGCCGATCGCGGAGGTGATGTGGTCGTAGGCCGGCGCGATGTCCGTCGCGAGTGGACCGAGCGTGTAGAACGGTGCCTCGCCGCAGAGTTCCTCCTCCAGCCGGACGTTCTCGGCGATCTTGTGCATCGGCACGTGACCGGGGCCCTCGATCATCACCTGCACGTCGTGCTCGCGGGCGATGTGGGTGAGCTCGCCGAGGGTGCGCAGCTCGGCGAACTGGGCCTCGTCGTTGGCGTCGGCGATGCTGCCCGGGCGCAACCCGTCGCCGAGGGAGAAGGTCACGTCGTAGGCGCGCAGGATCTCGCACAGTTCGACGAAGTTGGTGTACAGGAAGGATTCCCGGTGGTGGGCCAGGCACCAGGCGGCCATGATCGAGCCGCCCCGGGAGACGATGCCGGTGATCCGCCTCGCGGTCAGCGGCACGTACCGCAGCAGCACGCCGGCGTGCACGGTCATGTAGTCGACGCCCTGCTCGCACTGTTCGATGACGGTGTCGCGGTAGATCTCCCAGGTCAGGTCGGCCGGGTCGCCGTTGACCTTCTCCAGGGCCTGGTAGATCGGGACGGTACCGATCGGCACGGGGGAGTTGCGCACGATCCACTCGCGTGTCTCGTGGATGCGTTTGCCGGTGGACAGGTCCATCACGGTGTCCGCGCCCCAGCGGGTCGCCCACACCAGCTTGTCGACCTCGTCCTCGATGGACGAGCTGACCGCCGAGTTGCCGATGTTGGCGTTCACCTTGACCAGGAACTTCTTGCCGATGATCGCCGGTTCGACCTCGGGATGGTTGCGGTTGACCGGGATCACCGCCCGGCCGATCGCCACCTCGTGGCGCACGAACTCCGCGTCGAGACCTTCCCTGGCGGCGACGAAACGCATCTCGTCGGTGACGATGCCCGCCTTGGCGTAGGCGAGTTGGGTGACCGCGCCGTTCACCGGTTCCCGGCGGGCGATCCAGTCCGCCCGCAACCGGTTCAGTCCACTGTGGACGTCGATGGTCGCGTTGGTGTCGGTGTACGGGCCGGAGGTGTCGTACAGGTCGAGATGCTCCCCGTTGGACAGGTCCACCCGCCGGAAGGGCACAGCCAGCCCGTCGACGTCGCGATAGACCTTGTGGGACCCGGTGATCGGGCCGGTGGTGACACTCGGACGAACGGAAAGGTCGTCAAGCGCTGTCATGAAAGCCTCCCTACGCCGGCATTACCCGGTCAGGTTCAGGCGGTCGGCAGAGCCGGGTCACGATGGACGCCATCTGCCCTCTCAGCCCGCTGTGGCGCGAGCTCCCGCGAGGTGTTGAGTTGTCTGCCTCGACCATAACCAGCGTTCCCCGGCACTGCCAAGGGGCGAGTACGGATGTCGTTGCCATGACGGGCGTTTCTCCCGGGATGTCGGTGGTCGGACGGGTGGGTTCGGTGGGCGCTGGTTGGGTTGCGTGGGGTCGGCCGTCACGTGGTGTGAGGCGTGCGGGGCCGGTCGGCCTGGGTGGTGTGTTGGCGGTGGCGGACGCGAGTGGGGTCCGGGGTTTCGGCGGCCGGTTGGGCACGGGTGGTGGGGGGCGGAGCGGGTCGTGGTGGGTTGGATGTGGGGTCGGCTGTCGTGGAGGAGGAACGCGGTGAGATCTGTCCAGGTCATGGGGTGATTCTGCGCTGGGGGCCGGAGCGGGCGCGAACAGTTGTCCACAGGTTGGGGGTGGAACGGGTGGTTGTCCACAGGCGGCTGTTGACAGTCCTGCGTCGGGCCGGGGGTGTGCTAACGGACGGTCAGTTCCACCGGCTGGGCGAACACGTCGACCATGGCCCCGTTGCGCAGCACGGTGACGGCCAGGTTGGTGCCGATGACCTCGGCGAACAGCTTGCGCTGGATACCCTGGGCGTTCTGCACCTGGTCGCGGTCGACGGTCAGGATCAGGTCGCCCTTGCGCAGCCCGGCCTGGGCGGCCGGCCCGCCGCCGACGACCTCGATGACCCGCAGGCCGGCACGCTGCCCGGTGCGCTCGGCGACCTCGTCGGGCAGCGGCGCGGGGATGCCGACCAGACCGAGGTAGGCCCGGCGCACGCGGCCCTCGACCATCAGCGTGTCGATGATTCGCCTGGTCGTGGTGTTGATCGGGATGGCGAGGCCGAGGCCGTAGCCGGCGACGGCGGTGTTGATGCCGACCACCCGGCCGGTCGAGTCGGCCAGCGCGCCGCCGGAGTTGCCGGGGTTGAGCGCGGCGTCGGTCTGGATGACGTCCTCGATGACCCGGGCCGCCTGGCCCTGGCGGACCGGCAGCGAGCGGCCCAGCCCGCTGACCACCCCGGCCGTCACCGACCCGGACAGCCCCATCGGACTGCCGACCGCGACGACCAGCTGGCCGACAACCAGGCCGTCGGAGTCACCGAGTTCGGCCGGGTCGGGCGTGCCGGACGCGCGGATGACCGCGAGGTCGGACAGCGGGTCGGCGCCGATGACCTCGAAGTCGGACTCGGTGCCGTCGGAGAAGGTGGCGGTGCCGTGCTTGTGGGCGCCGACGACGTGCGCGTTGGTCAGCAGGTGGCCGTCACCGGTGAAGGTGACCGCCGAGCCGCTGCCCCGGTGCAGGTCGACGCTGGCGACGTGGGGGGTGAGGGTGCGTGCCACCGCGCTGACCGTGCGGGAGTAGGCGTCCAGTGCCTCGCTGTCCGTCACCGCGCATCACCGCCCCTTGATTACACCGTTGCACCTTCTACAAGTGTGCGGGGGGAGGCGGTTGTTCCGTGTTCGCCGTCAGTGAAGTTCCGGTTCCGTTTCGGCAGCGGGGTCCCAGGACAGCCCCGGCTTGCCCCAACCGTGACGTTTGAGCACCCGCTTGGCCTCCCTGGCGTGCCGCCCGACCAGCCGGTTGAGGTAGAGCAGCCCGTCGAGGTGATCGGTCTCGTGTTGCAGGCAGCGGGCGAAGTAGCCGGTGCCCTCGACCTCGACCGGCGAGCCGTCGACGTCCTGCCCGGTGACCTTGGCCCAGTCGGCGCGCCCGGTGGGAAAGGCCTCTCCCGGCACCGAGAGGCACCCCTCGAAGTCGTCGTCCGGGTCGGGCATGGTTTCGGGCAGCCCCGAGGTTTCCAGCACGGGATTGACGACCAGACCCCGGTGCTGGACCCCGTCGTCGTCGGGGCAGTCGTAGACGAACAACCGCAGATCCACACCGATCTGGTTCGCGGCCAGACCCACCCCGTGCGCGGCGGCCATGGTCTCGAACATGTCCTCGACCAGCGCGCGAAGGTCGTCGTCGAAGTTCTCGACCCGGCGGACCGGGTGGTGCAACACGGGGTCACCGGCGATGCGGATCGGGCGGACTGCCATGGCCTGACCCTAGTCAAATGTCCGGTGTCAGCGTTTCGCGCACACGGCAGGCCGGCGGGGTGGGTAGCGTGATGTAATGACGCCGGCGAATCACAGGCGTGTGATTCGTCCAGTGGAAGACCTCGTGGCGAGGAGCCGGATGGACGCCGCACAGTTGCCGGAGCCCACCTCCGTGCCGCCGGTGCGCGTGCCGGAGGAGGACCTGACACCCCGCGAACGCGATCTGCTCGACTTCGAGCGCCAGTGGTGGAAGAGCGCGGGCGCCAAGGAACAGGCGATCCGCGAACGCTTCGACCTGACGCCCACGCGCTACTACCAGTTGATCAACCGCCTACTCGACAAGCACGAGGCAATGCAGCTCGAGCCCCACCTGGTCAACCGTCTGCGACGACTGCGCGGCACGCGGGAACGTGCCCGGGCCGCGAGGCGGGCTTCCTGATGACCGCACCGGATCCCTCGCCCGCCCGGCCGTTGCGGGTCGCCGGGCTCGCCCTGCTCGGCGTGGCCGCCGTGTCCCTGGTGATCGGCCTGGTGTCGGTCTTCGGCGGCGACGGCAACGGGCAGGCCGACGACGCGACCGGCACGCCGTCCACGACCGCGTCGTCCACACAGGCACCCGAGACGACCGAGACGTCCGGGACGACGACCGGGTCGTCCGCTCCGGCGACGTCGTCGTCGCCCAGTGCTCCGCCGGGGACCACCGGGTCTGTTCCGCCCGGCGGGGACGGGAACGGGGAGCCGGGGAAGACCCAGCAGGTCCGGGTGTTCAACAACAGCACCGTCGGCGGCCTGGCGGGCCGGGCGGCCGACGAGCTTCGGGAATCCGGCTGGACCGTCGCCCAGGTGGGAAACTATTCCGGCGGGGTCATTCCCACGACCACCGTCTACTACCGGGCCGGAACGCCTGAGCAGAGCGCCGCCGAATTGTTGGCCGACGAGTTCGGAATGCGGGTCGAGCCCCGGTTCGAGGGAATTTCGGATTTCGGACCCGGGCTGGTCGTGATCGTGACCGGGGACTACCAGGGGCCCGGCGGCGAGCGTCCGCCGACGGAGAAGAACGACCAGTAGTTCGGGGCTGACCGTGGTCGACGGCCAACCCCGAAACACTCACCGGGAGTCGGCGTAGGCCTGCAGATCGGCCAACTGGCCCGGATCCAGCGAGGCCCGAACCGCGTCCCGCGCGGTCGCCAGATGCCCGGCGCTCACCACCTCGGCCTCCAGCGACTCCCGCATGGCGGTCAACGCCGCCTCCCGAACCAACGCCGCGCAGTCCGCCGCCGAATACCCGTCCAACTCCGCCGCCAGGGCCGGGAGATCCACGTCGTCGGCGAACGGCGTGTTCTTTCCGGCCGTCCGCAGAATGGCCACCCGGGCGTCGACATCCGGCGGCGGAACATAGACCAACCGCTCCAGGCGCCCGGGCCGCAACAATGCCGGATCGATCAACTCCGGCCGGTTCGTCGCGCCCAGGACGACCACGTCCCGCCGGGGCTCCACCCCGTCCAACTCGGTCAGCAGCGCCGCCACCACCCGGTCGGCCACCCCCGAGTCGGCGGACTGACCGCGCCGGGGCGCCAACGCGTCCACCTCGTCCAGGAAGACCAGGGCGGGCGCGGCCTCGGCGGCCCGGCGGAACAGCTCACGCACCGCGCGCTCCGACTCGCCCACCCACTTGTCCATCAGCTCAGCGCCCTTGACGGACAACACGTTCAGCTTCCCCGTCCCCGCCAGCGCCCTGACCAGGAACGTCTTCCCGCACCCCGGCGGCCCGTAGAGCAGCATCCCCCGGGGCGGGGCGACACCCAGCCGCGCGAACGAGTCGGGATACCGCAGCGGCCACAGCACGGCCTCGGTGAGTGCCTGCTTGACCTCCGCCATGTCGCCGACGCCGTCCAACGTCAGGCCGCCGGTGCGCAGGGTGTCCGAGGTGGACATCGACGTCGGGCGCACGGTCTCCAACGCGCCCACCAGGTCCGCCGACGTGATCGTCGGCGTCTGGGCGTCCTTGTCCCGCAGCGCGGCCCGCACCGCCGCCTCCCGGCGCAGCGCCACCAGGTCGGCGGCCACGAACCCCGGTGTCCGCTCGGCCACCTCGCCGAAGTCCACCGTGGACTCCACGGGCACGTCCCGCAGCAGCACCCGCAGCAGCTCGGTGCGGGTCCTGGCGTCGGGCAACGGGATGCTCAGCGACCGGTCCAGCAGCTCGACACCCCGCACGCGCGGGTCGACCGCCTCGGGGTGCGCGGAGGTCGCCACGATCACCAGGCCGGGGGTGCGGATCGCCGAGCGCAGGGTGTCCACGACGACCGTGGCGACCGGCGGCGGGTTGCTGGCGGGGAGCAGCGCGTCCAGGTCGGTGATCAGCAGGACCGTCGGCTGGTCGGCGCTGGCCGAGCCGATGGCCGCGCTCAGCCGGGTCGTGCCGGCGTTGGGTTCCAGGGCGGCCAGGGTCGGCGCGGCCAGCTCGATGACCTCAGCGCCGGCGGCGGCGGCCACCGAGCGGACGACCGTCGACTTGCCGACGCCCTCCGGACCCGTGAGCAGCGCGCCGAGCTGCGCGGCCGCGCCGAGGCGGGTGAGCAGTTCCGGGCGGCGGAACGCCAGCTCGAACCACTCCGCGAGGCGGTCGGCCACCTCGCGGGCGCCGACCAGGTCGGTCACCGGCGGCGGGGGTGGCGCCGCCACCGGCTCAGGGGCCGTGGTCACGGCGGCGGGGGCCGGTTCGGTGACGACCTCGCCGCCGCTGGCGAGCTGGGCGACCTGCTCGCCGGTGCGGGCCCCGTCGCGCCAGCCGACGACCGTGGACGGGTGGACGGCGACCGGGCCCTGCGGGTCGGACGAGGTCACCGTCAGCAGCTCGTTGGTCCAGGTCGTGCCGATCGCCCGGGACAGTTTGCCGCGCACGGCCGACAGGTCCGAGCCGGGCGCGGGCGCCAGGTCCTGCGGCAGCAGCGACACCGCGTCACCGACGGTGAGGATCTTGCCGATCAGCGCCAGGCGCACGGTCTCCGGCGGCAGCGACACCGACGCCAGCCGCGAGCCGGCGACCACCACCGACCTGGCCGGCAGGACCTCCGCCGGGGCGACGACGACCTCCGCGCCCTCGGTGACGCCGAGGTTGGACATCGTCACGTCGTCCAGCAGCACCACGCCGGGCGGGCCGTCGCCGGTCGCCGCCAGGGCGGCGCTGACCCGCGAACCGGTCAGCCGCACGCCGTCCCACTGTTCGAGGCCCAGCGCGTCGAGCACCTCCGGGTGCAGGCGGACCACGCCCCGCCGGGTGTCGAGCGCCGAGGGCGTCAGCCTGGCCGTGAGGGTGATCTGTGGCATGAGGCCAGAGACTACTGGTCGCTCCCGGGCTGTCGGGGCTGGTTGCGGCGCAGGCCGGTACGCCGCCAGCCGCGTCCCCTGGCGACCGCGCGACGCAGCCTGGTCGGGTCGGCCGGCATCGGCCGCGAGCCGCCGCGCTGGTCGTCGCCGCCGCGCCGGGGCCACACCGCGCGCCTGGCGGCGCCGGCGACCTTGCGGATCGGTGGGCGCAGGCCGAGGCGGCGGCCGTGGGCGCGCCGGATGGCCCGGCGTTCGCGCGGCGGCACGTCCCAGGCCTCGGGGTGGTTGGCCAGCCAGTGGTTGCGGCGCACCGCGTAGGGCACGTGCAGCAGGTAGATCACCAGGAACGCGGCCAGCGCGATCATCGGGTAAGTGATCACCGCCGCCGCCAGCAGCCCGACCAGCACCAGCAGCGGTGCGACCATCCGCGCCGGCACCTTGAACGTCTTGACCGACAGCGTGGGGATCCGGCTGATCAGCAACGCGCCGATGGCCACGGTCCACACCCCGACGACCGGTTCGGCCGACCACCAGCCGTCGTGGCCGACCTGGATGGTCAGGATCAGCGGCAGCAGCGCCAGCAGCCCGCCGGCCGGTGCCGGCACGCCGACGAAGAACTCCTTGGCGTAGGGCGGTTGCTCGGTGTCGTCGAGCAGCGTGTTGAACCGCGCGAGCCGCAGGATGATGCACACCGCGAACACCAGCGCGACGACCCAGCCGACCCGGTTGCCGTCGAACTTCCAGATGTAGAGCACGAGGGCGGGTGCGACGCCGAAGGAGATCGCGTCGGCCAGCGAGTCCAGTTCGGCGCCCATCTTGCTGGTGGCGTCGAGCAGGCGGGCGATGCGGCCGTCGAGGCTGTCGAGCACGGCGGCGACGGCGATCGCGGCGATGGCCGCCGCCAGGTTGCCGGAGAGGGTGAACTGGACGGCCGACAGGCCCGCGCACATGGCGAGCACCGTGATGGCGTTGGGCAGCAGCCGAACGCCGGGGGAGCGAGCGACCACTCAGCTCTCCGGTAGTTCGGCGATGACGGTCTCGCCGCCGATGGTCCGCTGGCCGGGTTCGACGAGCACCCGGGACTCGGGCGGCAGGTAGAGGTCGACCCGCGAGCCGAAGCGGATCAGGCCGTAGGTCTGGCCGGCGCGGACCTTCTCGCCGCCGTCGATCTGGCAGACGATCCGCCGCGCGATCAGCCCGGCGATCTGCACGACCACGACATCCTGACCGTCCACAGTGGACATCAGGACGGAGTTGCGCTCGTTGTCCTCGCTGGCCTTGTCCAGGTCGGCCGACAGGAACTTGCCCGGCCGGTACTCCACCCGCTCGACCACACCGGAGACCGGCAGCCGCTGCACGTGGACGTCGAACACGGACAGGAACACGCTGACCCGCAGCATCTCCCGCTCGCCGAGCCCCAACTCCGGCGGCGGGCTGGCCAGCACCACGTGGGACACGGTGCCGTCGGCCGCCGCGACGGCCAGGCCGGGACGCGTCGGCGTGACCCGCTTGGGCTCACGGAAGAACCAGGCGATCGCCCCGGTCAGCACGAAGCCGAGCAGGCCGAGCCGGCGGGAGACCTTGCGCAGCGCCAGCGACACGCTGGCCGCGCCGGCCACGAACGGGCGGCCGGCGGGGTGCATCGGCGGCACGACGCTCCTGGTCAGCGCGACGAGATGGGCGAGCGTGCCGGATTCGGGGTGCTCGGTGGGTTCGGTCATCAGCTGGTGACATCCCTCGACACGGTGCGCGGTATGGGCGGTTCGGATACGCCACAACGCTACGCCCAGTGCGGACGGTGACGGTGATGACCTCGCCGGGCCCCGGCCGGCCGTGCATCCCCCGACGACATGCACGCAACCGGCCGGTCGACCTACGGGTAACGCACGGGCAGTGTATGACCGCGCACATCCGGTAAGCAACCGCGATCCGTGCGTAATCGATTACGGAACGTGTCGCTCAGCGGAGGACCACCAGCTCGACCTGCTCACCGGCCGGCACGACCGTCACGTCCTCCGGCACCGCGATCAGGCAGTCCGACGCGGCGAACGAGGCCAGCAGGTGCGAGCCAGGACCGCCGACCGGGGTGACCGACCCGCCGCTGTGCCGGCCCCGCCGGTACTGCCGCTTGCCGGCCGGCGACCGCAGCTCGACGGTCGTGCGCGCGGTCGCCCTCGGCCGCTCCACCCGCCGGTGGCCCATCGCCGCCAGCAGCGCCGGACGCAGGAACAGCTCGAACGACAACGCCGTGGACACCGGGTTGCCCGGCAACGTCACCACCGGCAACCCGTCGAACCGCCCGCACCCCTGCGGCCCGCCCGGCTGCATCGCCACCCGCAGGAACTCCACGCCCTGCCCCGCCAACGCGTCCTTGACCACCTCGTACGCGCCCGCACTGACCCCGCCGGAGGTCACCAGCAGATCGGCCCCGGCGGCGTGCGCGGCGACCGTCTCGCGGAAGACCGCCACGTCGTCCGGCACGAACCGCAGCACCGTCGGCTCACCGCCGATCTCGCGCACCGCGGCGGCCAGCAGCGCACTGTTGGACTCGTAGATCTGCCCGTGCAGCAACGGTTTCCCCGGCTCCACCAGCTCGGTCCCGGTGGCCAGGACGAGCACCCGCACCCGCCGGTGCACCGGCAGGTCGGCCCGGCCGACCGCCGAGGCCAGCCCCAGCTGCGGCGGACCGAGCACCGTCCCCGCCCCGAGCACGGTCGCGCCGGCGGCCACGTCCTCCCCAAGCCGGCGCACGTGCGTGCCCGGCGCGACCGACGCACGCACCACCACCCGCTCCTGGCCGCCGTCGGTGTCCTCCACCTTCACCACCGCGTCCGCCCCCGGCGGGATCGGCGCCCCGGTCATGATCCGGTGCGCGGTACCCGCCTCCAGCGGCACGACGTCGGTGCGCCCGGCCGGGATGTCGGCCGCGACCGGCAGGGCCACCGCCCCGTCCTCGCCGGCGGCGGCGACGTCGGCCGCCCGCACCGCGTAGCCGTCCATGGCCGAGTTGTCGAACGGCGGCAGCGGCACCGGCGAGACCAGGTCCTCGGCGAGCACCAGCCCGACACAGTCGGCCAGCGGCGTCGCGACGACCGGCGTGCGCGCGACCAGCGCGGTGATCCGCGCGCGGTAGTCGTCCACGGAGAGCGGGGTGTGTGACACCTTTCGCATCCTGCCCCCTCACCCACCGCGTACGACAGCCGTCCCGTGCCACACTTCGGGGCGACGGGGAGACGATCACGGAGGTGTGCTGTGCAGGTTCGCACCCGGCACACCCCCGCGTCCGGGGTCGCCCGACTGCTGCTCGCGCCGGGCGAGGCCGTCCAGGCCGACTACGCCGCCATGCTCGCCACCAGCTACAACGTGCTGATCACCCCGGCCAGGGGCGGGTCGCGCGGCAAGGTGCGCCGCGCGGTGTTCACCGCCCCGCCAGAAGGCGGCTGGGTCGACGTCGCGCCGGCACTGCCCGGCGACCTCTACACCCTGCAACTGGACGGCCTGAGCGGCTGGTGCGTCCAGCGCGGCAGCTGGCTGGCCGCCGCCGCGACCGTGCGGGTCGAGCCGCAGTGGCCCGGCTTCCGTGGGCTGTTCGGCTCGGACACCGGCTTCCTCGAACACGTCGCCGGCGACGGCGCGCTGGTGCTCGCCGCGTGCGGGGCACTGGACGTGGTGACCCTGGAGGCCGGCGAGCTGATCACCGTCGAGCCGACCTACCTGCTCGCCTACGGCGAGACCACCCAGGCTCGGCTGCGCGCGGTCAGCCCGTCACTGCCGCAGTCGCTGCGCACCGGCGAGGGACTGCTGCTCGACTTCGCCGGCCCGGGTCAGTTGCTCATCCAGACCCGCAACCCGATCACCATGGCGGCCTGGCTGACCTCCGGCGGCGGCGCGCGCTGAGGACCAGCGCGAATCGCGTTCGCACGCGTTGTCTCCAACCGCACGCGCGGCCGACACGGCGAACGTTAGGCTTCGCGTGACAAACGGACGAATGGATGAGTAGTGGCGGAGGACCTCACCGGGCGTCGCCTGGGGCACTACCGGATCGACGGTGTGCTCGGCAAGGGCGGCATGTCCGTGATGTACCGCGCCACCGACATCCGGCTCGGGCGCAAGGTCGCGCTCAAGGTCATCGCCGAACACCTCACCGAGGACCCGGAGTTCCGTGAGCGGTTCGTCGACGAGGCCCGCAACACCTCGGCCATCGACCACGCCAACGTGGTGCCGCTCTACGACTTCGGCGAGGTCGACGGCCTGCTCTACATCGCCATGCGGCTGGTCGACGGCTCGGACCTGGCGTCGCTGATCAAGGACGGCCCGCTGGCGCCCGAACGCGCGCTGGCGCTGCTCGGCCAGGTCGCCGAGGCCCTGGACAACCTGCACGAACGCGGCCTGGTCCACCTGGACGTCAAGCCGGCGAACGTGCTGGTCACCAGCCGCGAGTCGACCGCGGAACACATCTACGTCGCCGACTTCGGGCTGACCCGCCGGGGCGCGACCGGCCACCGCACCCGCGGCGGCGACTTCCTCGGCTCCCCGACCTACGCCGCGCCAGAACACCTGCGCGGCGAACCGGTCGACGCGCGCACCGACGCCTACTCGCTGGCCTGCGTGCTGTTCGCCTGCCTGTCCGGGCGCCCACCGTTCCAGGGGCCGGTGCCCGAGGTCATCCAGGGCCACCTCAACCGGGACGTGCCGGCCCTCACCGAGCACGTGGCGTTACCGCCGGCGATCGACGAGGTCATCCGGCGCGGGATGGCCAAGAGCCCCAAGTCGCGGTACACGAACTGTCGTGAACTGATGGCCGCCGCACGCCAGGCGCTGGCCGGCGCCGGTCAGCAGGCCCGCCGCCCACCGGCGGTCCCGGTCGGCCCGATGGTGCCCGGCCCGAACCGGCCCAGCTACCCGCCGAGGCCACCCCAACAGCAGACCCCGCCCGGCGGCTACCCGGCGCGGCCGGTGCCCGCCGGCACACACTCGTCCTCGGCCGACCCCGTGCGGCTGCGCCCGCCGGTGCCCGCCGGACCGAGCACCGCGTTCACCTCGTCGGACTCCGGCGGCTCGTCGCGCTGGCTGGTGCCGGTGATCGTCGGACTGGTCGCGATCGGGCTGATCGTGCTGGCGATCGTGCTGTTCTCCAACAGCAACGGCGGTGGGGGCGGCGGCGGTGGTGGCGGCGGGGAAACGACGACCGAGCGTACGGTGCCGTCGATCAAGGTCGGTGACGACCCCGGTTCGGGTGGCGGCTGACCTGCGATTCTTGCACTCTCGTGCCCCGAGTGCTAAACACGGTTCTGGCACTCGTCAGTTCCGAGTGCCAATGTAGGTCGGGACGGTGAGGCCGGTGTTACCGGTCGTCCGTCGCGGGCACCGAGCCTGGCCACGCATCGTGAACGTCCAACACGGAGGACTTACACCGCAATGGCCAAGTTGATCGCGTTCGACGAGGACGCGCGCCGCGGTCTCGAGCGCGGGCTGAACACCCTCGCTGACGCCGTCAAGGTGACGCTCGGCCCCCGTGGCCGCAACGTCGTGCTCGAGAAGAAGTGGGGCGCGCCCACCATCACCAACGATGGTGTCTCCATCGCCAAGGAGATCGAGCTCGAGGACCCCTGGGAGAAGATCGGGGCCGAGCTCGTCAAGGAGGTCGCCAAGAAGACCGACGACGTCGCGGGTGACGGCACCACCACCGCGACCGTCCTGGCCCAGGCGCTGGTGCGCGAGGGCCTGCGCAACGTCGCCGCCGGCGCCGACCCGCTGTCGCTCAAGCGCGGCATCGAGCAGGCCGTCGAGGCGGTGACCGAGCAGCTGCACAAGGCCTCCAAGGAGGTCGAGACCAAGGAGCAGATCGCGGCCACCGCGTCCATCTCCGCCGCTGACACCACGATCGGCGAGCTCATCGCCGAGGCGCTGGACAAGGTCGGCAAGGAGGGCGTGGTCACCGTCGAGGAGAGCAACGCGCTCGGCATGGAGCTGGAGCTCACCGAGGGCATGCGCTTCGACAAGGGCTACCTGGCCGGTTACTTCGTGACCGACCCGGAGCGCCAGGAGGCCGTCCTGGAGGACCCCTACATCCTCCTGTTCGGCTCCAAGATCTCCGCCGTCAAGGACATGCTGCCGGTTCTCGAGAAGGTCATGCAGGCCTCCAAGCCGCTGCTGATCATCGCCGAGGACGTCGAGGGCGAGGCCCTCGCGACCCTGGTGGTCAACAAGATCCGTGGCACGTTCAAGTCGGTCGCCGTCAAGGCTCCCGGCTTCGGCGACCGCCGCAAGGCGATCCTGCAGGACATCGCGATCCTCACCGGTGGCCAGGTCATCAGCGAGGACGTGGGCCTCAAGCTGGAGAACGCCGACATCTCGCTGCTGGGCCGGGCTCGCAAGGTCGTCGTGACCAAGGACGAGACCACCATCGTCGAGGGCGCCGGTGACGCCGAGCAGATCCAGGGCCGGGTCAACCAGATCCGGGCCGAGATCGACAAGAGCGACTCGGACTACGACCGCGAGAAGCTGCAGGAGCGCCTGGCCAAGCTGGCCGGCGGTGTCGCGGTCATCAAGGCCGGTGCCGCCACCGAGGTCGAGCTCAAGGAGCGCAAGCACCGCATCGAGGACGCGGTGCGCAACGCCAAGGCCGCCGTCGAGGAGGGCATCGTCGCCGGTGGCGGCGTCGCGCTGCTCCAGGCCGCCGAGCTGGCGTTCGCGAGCCTGAACCTCGAGGGCGACGAGGCGACCGGTGCCAACATCGTGAAGGTCGCGGTCGAGGCCCCGCTCAAGCAGATCGCCGTCAACGCCGGCCACGAGGGTGGCGTCGTGGTGGAGAAGGTCAAGGGCCTGCCGCAGGGTCACGGCCTCAACGCCGCGACCGGTGTCTACGAGGACCTGCTCGCCGCCGGCGTGCCGGACCCGACGAAGGTCACCCGCTCCGCTCTGCAGAACGCGGCGTCGATCGCGGCGCTGTTCCTGACGACGGAGGCCGTTGTCGCCGACAAGCCGGAGAAGACTCCGGCCGCGCCCGGCGGTGGCGACCCGACCGGTGGCATGGACTTCTGATCCATCCCGCTTTTTCTGCCCGGCCCCTCCCTTGTGGAGGGGCCGGGTTTTTTTGGTGTGGGTGTTATGGGTCGTCCAACAACCATCCCCAGCCGTTCCAGCCATCCACAGGCGCGCTGGTCGTGGCCGGGAAGTGTCGGTGGTGCGCGGTAGGCTGGAAAACGGGGGGATCCCCACGGCCCTGACCAGGCAAAACAGGGAGAGGTCGCTGTCAGCGTTCGGGTGGCGGCCGTCATCGTCCGATCGCGGCCCTGCTCGTCAGGCCCTGACAGAGTGCCGCGCCGGGTCCTGTGTCAGGGCAGGGGTAGGCAGGCTGAGCAGAAGTCCTCGCCGAAGGCTGTGAGGTGGATGCTCCTTCTCACTGTTCGGGGGGCTCTGCCCGCTCGGCTCATCGCCGCCTGTACCTCGGGTTGGACTTCCACGACCTGGTATCTGTCGGGCGCGACCTCTTCGGGGGAGAACCACAGCAGGCCCAGGCGGAAGAGGTTGTTCAGGTAGGCGTTGGTTCGTTCCATTCGGCGCACGCCGGCCTGTCGGCCGATCATCGACAGGCCGGCCTCGATCAGTTCCGAGCCTATTCCGAGTGGTCGGTTCGTTCGTACGTCGACCACGGGTTGGGGGCCTTCGGTGACCAGCAACCGCAGAATTCTGGCTTCGTCGGGGGTGAGTTCGTCCAGGATTCTTTCGTAGGCCGGGTGTGTTCCTTCAACGAAATGTACGTCCGCTGACTGGCGTAGCAGTTCCGCGCCACGGGAGCGGAGGTCCTCCTTGGCCGGGGGTGAGGTGGGCAGGCCCAGGGTTTCCCTTGCCGCAGTGCGGAGATCGGCGGACAGTTCGGCTGCGATTCGGGTCGGGGACTCGCCGGCGGCGACGCCCCGGACGACCTTGGATCCTGTGTGGACTGTCGTGGTCAGTGCCCATCTGGCGGCGCTGAAACCGGTGTCGGCGGCGATGCGGAACAATCCGGCCGCGCCTCGTAACGCGTCATTGCCCGTCATGTCACACTCCGAAGATCGCCAGGTGTACCAGGCCGGCGCCGATTCCCAGTACGCCGCCGTGGACGAACAACAACCACTCGTCCTGTTTGATCGCTGAGCGCAGTAGCTCGTTGAACTCGTCGTAGGGGAGTTGGCGCATCTGGCCCGCCACGAACGACCTGATTCGGCGGGACTGTTGGCGGCCGAACTCCTTGTCGCCCAACGCGGACGCGAACGTGACCGCCTCGGCGGCCACCGCGTCGCGGATGCGGTCGTAGCGTCTGCTCCCCAGACCGACCCGGACGGCCGAGCGGGCGAACCCGACAGCACTGTCGATGGCGGGGCGCAGGGACGTTTCCAACAGTTGGCGCGTCCGGTCCGAGCGGGGGCCGTGCAGCAACTCGTCGCCGACGTTCTCCATCGTGATGACGTCGTTGGCGATGATCTCGGCCAGGACGTCGCTCACCTCGGGCTGACGCCGCAGGAACAACCCGTGCAGGGTGAACGGGCCCACCTTCCTGGGGAACACCGGCTCGAAGATCAGCTTGAGGCCGATCCAGTTGACCACCCAGCCGATCACCGCCCCACCCAGCGGCAGCACCCACCAGTGCGGGAACGCCTCCACCAGGAACACCAGACCGATGCCCATCGGGAAGCCGAAGTAGAAGCCGAAGTTCTGCATGAACCGCAGTTCCTTGCGGCCCACCTCGCGCAGCATGTCGTTGAGCAGCTCCGGATGCGCCTCGAAGTACCGGATCACCAGCAGCTTCGCGTCGATCAGCTGCTCGATGTACTCACCCAGCTCGTCGGTCAGGCCACGGATGATCACCGGCAGCCGTTGCTCGATCCTCGCGAACACCGCCGCCCGCACCACCGGCGGCAGGTCCTGCCACAGTCGCGGGTGCTCGCGTTCCATGACCCGCTCGATCACCTCGCGGATCTCCCCGCGCGCGGTGGTCGCCAGGTGCTCGGCGATCCGGTCCGGCTCGAACTCACGGTAGAAGTCCCCGATGCTGCCGACCTTCAGCAGCGCCTTGTCCACCGAGATGCTGGCCATCTTCGCCACCCGCGACGGGATGATGCCCTGCCAGCCGAACCGGCCCTCGGGTGTGATCGCCGGGATCACCTGCACCCGCCTGGGTAAGTACGGGTACAGCAACCGCAGGCCGGGTAAGCGCACCCCGTGGAAGCGCATCGGCGCGAACATCATCAGTACGCCGGTCCAGTTGGTGATGTAGCCGATCACCCCGGTGAACAGCGGGATCGAGATCAGGTGGGACAGCAGGCGCGGATCATCGAGCATCGGCCTACCCCGCGCCGAGCAGGATGAACGGGCGGCGCAGCGGGTCGGTGGCGGTCGCCTCGGCCAGGGCTCTGGCCGGGCGGGTGCCGGAGGCGATCCGGCGGTGGTAGTCGGTCATCGCCTCGGCCAGGTCCTGGGCGCTGGAGCTGACCAGGCGGCGGTGGTAGTCGGTCATCGTGAGCGCCGCCGACCGGTGCCCGACCCGGTTCACGGCGGCGACCACCGTGCGTGAACCGCTGGCCAGCATCGCCCCGCCGAAACCCAGCGGCTCGTCGCCAGGGCGGATGTGGGACAGGGCCAGCTCGCAGGCGGCCAGCACGATGTGCTCCGGCGGCGTCGGCAGGCGGGCGACCTCGTGCGCCAGCAGGCCACCGTCGACCAGCTCCAACCGGGAGAACATCGCGTTCGACGGCTCGTGCGTGCCGTGCGCGGCGATGTGCACCAGCTTCGCGCCGTCCATCGCCTTGAGCACCGCCTCGGTGGTGGCCCGCTCCCCGTCGAGCACGATCGCGTCCGGGTACACCGACCGCAGGTGCTCCAGCTCCGACACCGACTCCGGCAGGTCCGGCCCGCTGACCAGCACCACCCGGCCGTCGGTCGGCGGCAGCTCGGCGGCGCCGACCCACGCGGTCGCCGACGGCGCCACCGACACCGCCCGCCCGCGCAGCGCCGGCAGCGACTCCCACGGCACCGAGTACAGCCCGCCGAAGGGCACCACCACCAGCTCCCGGCCGTCGAGCAGGTCCATCGGGATCCCGTTGTCGCCGAACAGGTACTCGTTGAGCGTCGCGATCCGGTGCAGCGCCGACTGGGACACCGCGTTGACCAGCGGCTCGATCAGGTCGTCGGGGGCCAGCGCGTCCAGGTCGGCGTGCAGCTGGCGGGCGACCTCCAACGCCTGCTCGCGGCGGCCGAGACGGAACAGCCGGGTGTGCCCGCCGCTGACCACGATCGCCGCCAGGTCCTCGCCGGGGCCGGCGAAGCTGATCAGCGCGCGGTCGCCCAGCCGCTCGATGATCTCCTCCGGCGCGGACACCGGACGCGGCTTGCCCCAGTGACTGGTGTGCCAGCCAAGGCGGCTGACCTCCCGCTGCAGCCCGGTGACCCGGCGCTCCAGATGCGCGGTCGGGCGACGCTCCAGCTTCGCCTGCTGCACGGCCCTGGTCACCGCGCGCAGCTCGGTCACCCGGCTGGCCAGCTCGGGGTCGTCGATCGCCGGCAGCGGCTCGTAGCGGTACACCTGCGCCCGGGTGCGCTCGTGCCAGCTGAGCAGCCGGCGGGCGTCGGCCTCGGTCCTGGCCGACTCCAGGACCAGGTTGACCGCGACCCGGCCCAGCTCCTGGCCGTGCACGGCGGTGCCGCACACCAGGTCGAGGCCGCCCATCCGGTCGCGGGCGGCGCCCAGCTCGGTCAGGCCGGCGCGGGCCTGGGCGAGCACCTTGCGGGTCTGGCCCCGGGCGAGCGCGACCTCGGCGCGGCACAGCCGCAGCAGCATCTTGTGGTCGATCGGGGCGATCTTGCGCAGTGGGGGCACCTGGTCGAGCAACGCCTCGGCAGTGTCGACACTTCGTCGTCGCAGGGCCAGTCGCACGGCCAGCATCATGGCCATCGCGGCCTCGTCGGTGAGCCCGATCCCGTGCAGGCGCCGGGCGAGCGCGGCCGCCTTGTCCGGCGACGCGGCCCCCGTTCCGCCGGTCAGCGCGCTGGCCGTCTCGGCCCGCATCCTGGCCAGCGCCGCCAGCTCGGCCCACGCCGAGTTGCCCCGGCGGACGAACCGCCGGTGCGCCGAACCGGTCAGGCGCTTGGCGAGGGCGAAGTCGCCGAGCATCAGCGCGGCACCGGCCCGCGCGACCTCCGCCTCACCGAGGTCCTGGCCCAGCCGCTGCTCGCGCAACGCCGGCAGCGCCTCGTCCAGATGACGCGCCGCCTCGTCGGCCAGACCGGCGATGAGCAGGCACTTCGCCTGGTCGATCTTGGTGCGGGGGACGAGCCGGGGGGCGAAGTCAGTGAACATCCGCTCCACGGCCTCGAAGTGCGCGAGCGCGCCGGGGATGTCGCCGGCCAGCAGGGCGATCTCCCCGAGGTTGCCCTGGGCCTTGGCGGTGAGCCGGTAGATGCCGTGCTCGGAGGCCAGCTCCATGCACCGCTGCATGTCCTGCTCGGCCTGGCCGGGCTTGCCGAGCTCGATGTGCGCCAGGCCCCGGTTGAGGTAGGCCTTGGCCAGCAGCTCGGGGTCGCCGGCGTCGGTGCCGTCGAGACGTTCCAGCGCGGGAATGGCGCCGGCGTAGACCTCCAGCGCGGCGGTGGTGTCCCCGGCCCGCAGCAGGATCAGCGCGTGCTGGTGGTCGACGAGGCCACGCAGCGCCGCCCGGCGCGGGGCCTCGGCCACGGCGCTGACCAGGTCGCTGGCCGTGGCCAGGTGGACCAGGCCGTCGGCGACGGACCCGGTCTCCGCCTCGGCGTAGGCCAGGCCCTGCAGGACCCGGATGCGCAGGACGACGGCCTCCTGCTCGCCGGAGCCGACCGGAAGTGCCAGCAGGGCGTCGCGCAGCAGCTTGGTGCCCTCGGCGGAGCCGCCGAGGTTGTTGCTGTCGACACCCCGGCGCAGCAGATCCGCGGCCAGGGCGATGCGTTCGGCGACGTTCTCATCATCGGTCCCACGCAGGTTCGCTGTCGCGATCATGGACTGAGGAGAACGAGACCGGGGCACGCTACTAATGGCAGCACACTTGGGCCGCGAGAGCGTGCCCCGGGTCCGGCTAAATTTCGTCTACCTGTCGCTCGTGGCCTCGGTGGGCACCGCCGAGTCGTGGTAGCCGGCCGGCTCGCTCGAGTCGTGGTACCCGGTGGTGTGGGCGGTCGACCCACACTGGGTGCACGGCGGGCGGGGGTCGACCGGCGGCTTCGGCGTTGGGCTACTCATGCTTACTCCCCTTTCAGCAGTTTGCTGAGTGCTCACCAAGACAAGAGGCGCTCACACACAGCGAGATACAGAGAATATCTGCCGAATGGGGGAATAGGGCCGATTGGGCTACAAGTCGACAGTTGGTGTCACGACTGTGCGTGACTGTTCGGCGTTCATACGTACGAGCAGCTGGGTGGTTCCCCTCGGCACCTCGGTGAGGACGAACCGCCCGCCCTCGTCGGCGGTCGTGGTGGTCGAGCCGTGATCGGCCACCCTGATCTCGACCCCGTGCGCCCCGGCCGGCACCAGCCAGCCGTCGATCCGCTGCCGTTCCCCGGTCCGGGTGACGTTGACCATCACGGTCAGGTCACCGACGAAGAACGTGATCGTTCCCGGGAGGCCCCCGCGCACACCGGCCAGCGGCCGGTGTTCCTCCCAGCGGGCCACCTCGAACTCGATGTCGTCGATGTCGTCGATGGCCACCGCGAACTGGGCTCGTTCGATCAGCCCCGGTGGGGGCGGATCGAGCTCGTTGACCAGCCGAGCCACCTCGGACATCAGCTCGTCGTCAGACTGGTGCGTTCTCATGATCCACTGTCCCCGTTGTACAGGGCGCGCAGGTTGTTGATGCAGCGCCCTCTGGTCGGTCCGATACTGCCGTGCGGCATGTGCAGTGCCTCGGCGACCGCGCGGTACTCCGCCCGGCCGGCGAGAACTGTCAGACGCAGCAGCTCCTGGCAGCGTTGCGTCAGCTTGTGGAAGGCGGCCCACAGTTGCTGGTCCCGCTCGTCACGCAGCACCTCGTGCTCCGGCGACGGGTCGGTGGTCTGCAACCGTTCGGCGATCTCGCCGGACAGCTCCACCTGCCCCGATGCCCGTTGCAGGACGCGCACGGCCTCCCGTCGGGTCGTGGTGATCAGCCAGCCGGCCAGTGCCCGTGGCTCGGACAGCCGGTCGATGTGGCGTAGCAACGCCAGCCACACCGTCTGCACCACGTCCTCCGCGCTCGTCCGGTCCAGCCCGTTGCCGCGCGCCACGTGCCAGACCAACGGCGAGAGTTCGGCGACGAGGACGTAGAAGGCGGAACGGTCGCCGGCCTGCGCGGCGATCATGCAAGCGGCGTGCCGGTCGCGCCCGTCAAGGCCCTCCCACGGCTTGGCCATGCTCGCGGTCTGCAGTTCGGTCACCGCTTCCCACCCCGCTTCGTGGGTTGATGTCCTGATGGCTCCAGGTCCATCGTGCCAACCCCCGGCGTCGTCGTCTGCTCCCGTGTTCCGGACTGTTCTGGGCCACTCCTTCGAGTGACCGCTGAACGATAGATCGTCTTACTCTTCAAGAGCCCGATGCCGAGGTCCAGATACCGGCCATTCGGGTGGTTACCAGCGAGTATTACCCCGATCGTGAGATCAGCAACAGCACCGCGGCCAGTCCCACCACCATACCCGTCAGTAACAATCCGCAACCACGTCCGACGACCGCCCCCACGGTCCGACCCCGCGCCGCGAGCACACTCGCCAGGATCGCGAACACCACCACCACGACCAGGAAGACGACGCCGCCGGTCGCCAGTGACGCGGCCACCCTCGGCCGGCCGTGCATCGCCGGCCCGAGCAGCAGCGCCGCCAGGCACGCCAGCAGCGCCACGCCGCCCGAGATCGCGGCGCCCAGCAGCACCAACGCCCGGGCGGTACCCACCCGGGTGACGGTGCGCTCGTCCGGCCCCACGTTCACGGTCGGCAGCGTACGGGGTTCACTCCTGGGGCATCAGTACGCAGCAGATCACGTAGAGGACGGCGCCGGTGCCGAACCCGAGGAGGGTGGCGGCGACCAGAGCGATACGCACGATGGCGGCGTCGACGCCGAACGTCGTCGCCAGGCCACCGCACACGCCGGCGACCATGCGGTCGTTGCGGCTGCGACGGAGCTTGATCTTCGGCTTGGTCTCGGTCTCGTACATGACTCAAGCCTGCGCCATCGACGGTCCGCCGCCATCGGGGAAAGACCCTGGTCAGACCCGGATCCTGGGTCGGGGCCGGTCCAGGGGCACTAGTCTCGGGGTCGTGCCGGAGCCACTGGGAGACCCTGAGCGGAACCTGGCGTGGGCGCCGGTCGGATCGCCGGCCGACCTCGCCGGCGCGCTCGACCGGGTCGGATACCTGCCCGACGAGGGCATCGCCACCGCGGCCTTCCTCGCCCTGCGCCTTGGCCGGCCGCTGTTCTGCGAGGGCGAACCCGGCACCGGCAAGACGTCGCTGGCCGTGGCGCTGGCCGCCGCGCTGGACGTGCCGCTGATCCGCCTGCAGTGCCACGAGGGCATCGACTTCACCCAGGCGCTCTACGACTGGGACTTCCCCCGCCAGCTGCTGCACCTGCGCGCGCTGGAGGCCGCGTCGGACACGCTCGACGCCGACACCGCGGAGCGGTCGCTGTACTCGCGGCGTTTCCTGCTGGCCAGGCCGCTGCTGCGCGCCCTGGAGGAGTCGCCGTGCGTGCTGCTGGTCGACGAGGTCGACCGCGCCGACGACGAGTTCGAGGCGTTCCTGCTGGAGGTGCTCGGCGAGAACGCGGTGACCGTGCCGGAGTTGGGGGAGGTGCGGGCCACGGTCCCGCCGCTGGTCGTGCTGACCTCCAACCGCACCCGCGAGGTGCACGACGCGCTCAAACGCCGCTGCCTCTACCACTGGCTGGAGCACCCGGCGCTGGCCAGGGAGGTCGCGATCCTGCGCCGGCGGCTGCCCGGCCTGTCGGCCGAACTCGCCGGGCAGGTCGCCGGGGCGGTGCGCCGGCTGCGCGAGGTCGAACTGCTCAAACCGCCAGGGGTCGCGGAGTCGATCGACTGGGCGCAGGCCCTCGGGGTGCTGGGCCGTTCGGAGTTGGACGCGGAGTCGGCGGCGATGACCCTGGGCGCGGTCCTGAAGTACCGCGAGGACGCCCAACGCGTGGTGGCCGCCGGACTCGACCGGATTCTCGCGGGCTGAAATTCGGTCGCGTGGTGCGTACCGGACGAGCATAGTTGTTCCTGGCGCGCCGAGATGCCGCCGCGGTGAGTCGGGCCTGTCGCGGTGCCCCCACCGCGGCGGCCTCCATTGGGTTCCGGCGGATTTTTTTCCGAATTGTGCCAACGAGACCTCCTCCGGTCGGAGATGATCTGGCGTAAGCTCAGATGAATTCGGCTGTGTCGGTGACCCGGGGGGACGAGTCAAAGGCGGGCATGAACGAGAACGTGTTGGTGGACCACGGTTTCACCGGATGGTCAGCCCGGTTCGCGGTGCGCGTCACGTCGGCGGTCGATCTGTCGGCGTTACGCGGCGGCCGTCCGGTCGACGAGTGGTACCGGTGGGCGCACCGGGCCGACGTGGAGTACCTCGACCGACTGTCCACTGTGGTCGGTCCGTCGTTCGAACTGCGCTGGCTGGCCGAACCCGGCCGCCCGCTGTCGCTGACCCTGCTCGGCCGGCTCGCCCGCCGCACCGGCAAACGGATCGAGCAGGACGCCGCCGAGGCACTGGCCCGGCTGGCCGACGTCCCGCCGCACGTCACCGCCCGTCCGCTCGCCGGCCGCGCCGCCATCGAGCACGCCTTCGACCCGTTCCGCCCGCGCGGCATCGCCGAGATCCGCAAGCCCTGCCTGACCTCCCGCCCGCAACGCCCGGACGTCCCGGTACGCGTTTTCGTGGCCGTACCGCCACTGCGCGCCCTGCCCGGGACCTGGCCGGACGTGCTCGGTCTGCTCGCCGCCGCCGGCCGCCCGGCGATGCTCTCGGTCGGGCTGGTGCCCACCGGCGTCGCCCCCAGCTTCGGCCAGTACCTGTCGCTGATCGCCAACCAGTACGGGATGCTCGGCCGCCCAGGTCGCTCCCGCACCGCCGCCAGCCGTTACGTCATGCCCGGCCGGGTCGAGGGCGACCCGTTCGCCACCGTCGCCGAACGCCTCTACCGCGACGCCGCCGAGCGCTACCAGGGCACCGTGTTCCGCCTGCGAATCACCGTGGCCACCGCCGGGCCGTTCGACCCGCACCTGGCCGAGGGCATCGCGCAACGCCTCGGCCGGGGCCTGGCCCAGGACGTGCCGGGACAGTCGTGCCTGGTGGAACACCCCGCGGTGGAGCGGGACCGGGCGCTGCTCGCGCAGAGCGTGCGGGCGCTGGGTGTGCCGCGCTGGGGCGGGGACGAGGTGTGGGGCTCCACCGACGTCCCGCAGGCGCTGCGGGAACTGTGCGAGCTGGCCGACCCGGTGGAGGCGACGGCCGCCGCGTGGCTGCCGGCCGCCGTGGACGGCTCGCTGCCGGGTTCCTTTCCGGTCGAACCGCCGGCCGCCGACGCGGACCTGCCGGGCGGTTTTCCCGGACCGCGTCCCGGCGACGACGATTCCCGGACGGAGGACAAGAGAGTCTCCCCGCCAGTTGTTCCCTAGTTATGCGTCGTTTGACGCATAACGCCGCGCTTCTTCATGTGAACCTCGTGAGTGTCGGGGTGAACGGGAGAAGAAAGGGGGTGGGGAGATATGCAGGCCTTCTGTCCGGTTTCGCTCGCGATCAAGTTCGCGGCGTTCTGTCTGGTGCTCGGTGTGGTCATCGGTTTCGCACTGGCGCTGGGCATGAGCACCCAGGAGTCCCAACCCCAGCCGTCCCGGGCGCCGACGACCCAGGCGGCGGATGCGCCGCCCGGCCAGCCGGAGTGAGTGAAGGGGCGGGACATGGAGTCGCACGAGATGTGAGCGTTGACCCACTGGGGGTGAGGGGAGCCGGCCGGGAAGCCATCCCGGCCGGCTCATCCCGTTCAGGGGTGACAATGGGGGCATGGAGGCGTCGGACCCGGTCACCGGGCTGGTCGGGTTCGCGGCCGCGCTGCGGGCGGCCGGCCTGCCGTGCGACGCGCACCGGGTGCAGGCCTACCTCGGCGCCGTCCGCGAGGTCGACCTGACCGAGCCGAGCCAGCTGTACTGGGCCGGCCGGCTCACCCTGTGCGCCGAACCGGACGACCTGCCCCGCTACGACGACGCGTTCGCCGCCTGGTTCTCCGCCGCGCCGCCCCGCCGCGCCCGCCCCGCCCCCGACCGCCTGCCGAAACCGGCGACGATGGCCGCGCTCACCGAGGTCACCGCCGGCGACGAGGGCACCGACCGGCCCGAGACCGACGAACTGCGGGTGGCCGCCTCGTCGCGGGAGGTGCTGCGCCACCGGGACATCTCGTCGCTGACCGCCGCCGAACGCGAGCACCTGCGCCTGCTGTTCGCCACGCTGCGCCTGGACCCGCCGCTGCGGCGTTCCCGGCGCACCCGCCCGAGCCACACGGGCCGCCTGGACGTGCCGAAGGTGCTGCGCGCGATGCGCTCGGCCGGCGGCGAACCCGTCCGACTGGCCCACCGCGACCGGGGCAGCAGACCACGGCGCGTGGTCCTGCTGGTCGACGTGTCCGGGTCGATGACCCCCTACGCCGACGCGCTGCTGCGGTTCGCGCACGCGGTGACCAGGGCGGCGCCGGCCAGCACCGAGGTGTTCACCGTCGGCACCCGCCTGACCAGGCTCACCCGTCAGCTGCGCCACCGCGACCCCGTCGAGGCCCTGACGGCCGCGGCCCGCGCCGTGCCCGACTACGCCGGCGGCACCCGGCTGGGGGAGACGCTGCGCGCGTTCCTCGACCGGTGGGGCCAGCGCGGGACGGCCCGGCGGGCGGTGGTCGTGCTGTTCTCCGACGGCTGGGAGCGGGGTGACCCGTCGCTGCTCGGCGAGCAGATGGCGCGGCTGGCCAGGCTGGCGCACGCGGTGCTGTGGGTGAACCCGCACGCCGGGCGCGCGGGGTACGCGCCGGTGCAGTCGGGCATCGCGGTGGCGTTGCCGCACGTCGACCGGTTGTTGGCCGGACATAGTCTGGCGACGCTGGAGGAGTTGTTGAGGGAGGTGCGCCGTGCGTGACGTACTGGACGAACTGGTCCGCAGGTACTCGGCGGGAGAGCCGGTGGCGCTGGGGACCGTGGTGGCGACGTTCTCGTCGGCCCCGAGGGCCCCGGGCGCGGCGATGGTGGTCGCGCAGGACGGCACGGCGTCGGGCAGCGTGTCCGGCGGTTGTGTCGAGGGCGCGGTGTACGAGCAGGGCCAGGAGGTCATCGGAACCGGCGCCCCGGTGCTGTCGCGCTACGGCGTGAGCGACGACGACGCGTTCGCGGTGGGCCTGACCTGCGGCGGCATCATCGACATCTACACCGAACGGATCTCGGCGCAGGACTTCCCGGAGTTCGGCGACCTGGCGAAGTCGATCCAGAACGAGGAACCGGTCGCGCTGGCGACCGTCGTCGCCCACCCGTCGGCGGATCGACTGGGCCGGCGACTGGTGGTGTGGCCCTCCCGCACCCTCGGTGACCTCGGCACCGACCGCATCAACGACGCCGTCGCCGACGACGCCCGAGGCATGCTGGCCACGGGCCGCACCGGCACCCTGCACTACGGCGAGCAGGGCGAGCGGCGCGGTGAGGGCATGTCGGTGTTCGTCAGCTCCTTCGAACCGCCGCCCCGGATGCTCGTCTTCGGCGCCATCGACTTCGCCGCGGCGATGGCCCGCCTCGGCTCCTTCCTCGGCTACCGGGTGACGGTCTGCGACGCCCGACCGGTGTTCGCCACCAGAAGCCGCTTCCCCTCGGCCGACGAGGTGGTCGTCGACTGGCCCCACCGCTACCTGGCGGCCGAGGTCGAAGCCGGCCGGGTGGACGGCAGGACCGTCGTCGCCGTCCTGACCCACGACCCGAAGTTCGACGTGCCGGTCCTGGAGGTCGCCCTGCGCACCGACGTCGGCTACGTCGGCGCCATGGGCTCGCGCCGCACCCACGACGACCGGATGGCCCGGCTGCGGGAGGCCGGCCTGACGGAGGAGGAGCTGACCCGGCTCGCGTCCCCGATCGGCCTCGACCTGGGCGCCCGGACCCCGGAGGAGACGGCCGTGTCCATCGCGGCGGAGATCATCTCGCTGCGCTGGGGCGGCGCGGGCGACCGGCTGACCGACATAACCGGCCGCATCCACCGCGAGCCGTAGCTCCGGGCGACCTCAGGCGGGGGTGCGGGCGGCCCGGCGGGTGCCGCCGAAGGCATCCCCTGGCGAGTCTGGTCGCTCCCGGCGGCAGACCTTCGCCGCCGTGCGACGCCGCCCGCGACCAGGCTCCAGACACACTCCGAGTTGTCCACAGGCCCCGCCGCCGAGAGCCTCCCCAACCCCTCCGCCGACTAGAATGGCCTTGAGGGGTGCCCCGTGGAGGGTGGGGGATGGGGTTGGCGGAGTTTGTGGAGTTCGTTGCTGGTTCGGTCGTGGAGCGTCGGGACATGGCTGGGGCTTGGGGCGCGTGCCATGGGCGCGGGTGGTACAACCTGGCCATGGCCGGGCGCATCACACTGACTCTGACCGAGCAGGACGAGCAGACGATCCGGACGTTCGGCGACTCCGACCGGCCGGAGGGCGCGTTGCTCCGGGATGCCGCGGACGCGCTGGGTGTCCCGCTACCTCCTGCCGCCTCGGCGGAGGCTGTGCTCCGCGCGCTCATGGCGGTGGGCGCCGCGACCGTGCGCGAGCAGATTCTGGAGTGCGGCTACGAAGAACTCGCGGAGATCTACAGCGAGGTGCATGACGCCGACGAGGCTCACGCCCGCCGGCACCGTGCCGGCCTCGGTCACGAACGGGCCTGAGTCGCCTGGCGGGTGCCGTCGATGGTCAGGATGATCAGGCCGAGCCAGACGATGGCGAAGCCGATCCAGCGTTCCGCCGGCATCGCCTCGTGGAAGACCAGGACGCCGAACGCGAACTGGAGGACCGGCGCCAGGTACTGCAACAGTCCGATCATCGACAGCGGGATCCGCACCGCCGCGCCGCCGAAGGCCAACAGGGGGATGCAGGAGACCACCCCGCCGCCGATCAGCAGCAGTGAGTGCCCCAGGCCGAGCGTGCCGAACGTCCCGGTGCCCGAGATCTGCAGTACGCAGATGAACGCGAACGCGGGGACGAACGCGACCGCCGCCTCCAGGCCGACGGACTCCACGGCCGGCACGTCCGCCAGTTTCTTCACCAGCCCGTAGGCCGAGAAGCTGAACGCCAGCACCAGCGCCACCCACGGCACCTGCCCGTACCCGACCGCCAGCACGACGACGGCCACGGTGCCCAGGCCGACGGCGACCCACTGCGCCACCCGCAGCCGCTCGCCCAGCAGCAGGACGCCGATCAGTACCGACACCAGCGGGCCGGTGAAGTAGCCGAGCGCGGTCTCGACGACCCGCCCGTTGTTGACGCCCCAGATGTAGCCGCCCCAGTTGAACGCGATGAGCAGGGCCGCCAGGGCCAGCAGGCCGAGTTTTCGCCGGTTGCGCACCACGGCGATGACCGGTGCGAAACCCGTTCCGCGCCGCCGGCCGATCCACCACAGGACGATGATCATCACCGGCAGTGACCAGGCCATGCGGTGGGCCAGTGCCTCCAGCGCGCCGGCCGCCCCCAGCAGTGTCCAGTACAGCGGGAACAATCCCCACACGCCGTAGGCGACCGCGCCGAGAACGACTCCCCGCCGGTACTCCGGGAACCGATCGGTCAGCGGATCGGCGAGGGACTGGACCACCGCACGATCGTACGCGTGCCTAACGACCCCTACGTGCGGTTGTAGCGCAGGATCACATGGCCGCTGTCGAACGTCGTCACGTCCGTGCGTTCGAACGCCGTCACGTCGAACTCGCCGGAGATCATCGGCACGCCCCGGCCGAGCATGATCGGGTACAGCTTCAGGATCACCTCGTCGATCTCCGGGTACACGGCGCCGGCCACCGTCGCGCCTCCCGCCAGGTAGATCCCGAGGCCCTCCGGCTCGGCCTTGAGGGAGCGGACCAGCGCCAGCGGGTCGGCGGCGACGGTCACCGCCGGGTCGGGCGACGTGAGGCCGCCGGACACCACGTACTGGCGCAGGTGCGCGTACGGGCTGGTCACCCCCAGGTCCAGCGCCGGCTGGTAGGTCGCCCGGCCCATCACGACGGTGTCGAACAGCCGGTTCGGCGCGTCCGCGACCCCCAGCCCCGCCCGGCCGTGTGAGGGAAGCGTTTCGGGGTACTCGCTGGCCAGATGCCCGAGGTAGGCCTCGGGCGTCGGGTACACGTCGATCTCGTCGCCGGGACCGGCGATGTACCCGTCGATCGACATCGCGATCAGGTAGGTGAGCTTGCGCACGAGCGTCGTCCTCCCCGGTTTGGCACCCACGTCCACTTTTCCACCTCAGGACTTGTCCTCGCTGGCCCCCGGGGGCAGGCTCACACGGGTGAGCTGGCTCACGAAAGTGTCGTACTTGGAGGCTCGATGCGCATCACCGTGACCGTTGACGGAACGAAGTACAGCGATGACGTTGAACCACGACAGCTGCTCGTCCACTACCTCCGAGAACGACTGGGCAAGGTCGGCACCGTGGTCGGGTGCGACACGAGCAACTGCGGGGCGTGCACCGTCCACCTCGACGGTCACAGCGTGAAGTCCTGTTCGGTGCTCGCCGTGCAGGCCGACGGCTCCGAGGTCACCACGATCGAGGGTCTCGCCCGCGACGGGCAGCTCCACCCGGTCCAGCAGGCCTTCCACGACAACCACGCCCTGCAGTGCGGCTTCTGCACCCCGGGCATGATCATGCAGTCGATCGACCTGCTCGCCGACGACCCCGACCCGGACGAGACGGCCGTGCGCGAGGGCCTGGAGGGCAACCTCTGCCGCTGCACCGGCTACCAGAACATCGTCCGCGCGGTGCGCGACGCGGCCGCCAAGATGAGCGGCGGCGCCGGCCCCGAGGCCGAGCGGGTCGGCGAGTCCCAGCAGGTGGCGGGGGGCGGCAACTGATGACCGCCACCATCGAGCCGGAGGTCGGCAGGGCCCGCCTGCGCAAGGAGGACGCGCGGCTGATCGCCGGGCGCACCCGCTGGACCGACAACCTCACGCTGCCGGGCCTGCTGCACATGGCGATCATGCGCAGCCCCCTGGCCCACGCCAGGATCACCAGGGTCGACGTGTCCTCGGCCCGCCAACTGCCCGGCGTGATCGCCGTGTTCACCGGCGCCGACCTCGCCGACGAGCAGGGCAGCCTGCCGTGCGCGTGGCCGATCACCGAGGACATGCTCTCGCCGAACGCGCCGTCGATCGCCGTCGACCAGGTCAACTTCGCCGGTGAGGCGGTGGCCGTGGTGGTCGCCCGCAGCGCCTACGAGGCCGCCGACGCGATCGAGGCCATCGACATCGACTACGAGGACCTGCCGGTCGTGCTGGACATGGAGGCCGCGGTCGCCGACGGCGCCGACCTCGTCCACGCCGACCTGGGCACCAACAAGAGCGCGACCTGGGTGTTCGACTCGGCCGAGGCCGGCACCGGCTCGGAGGTCGAGGAGGCCATCGCCGGCGCCGAGGTGCTGATCGAACGCACCTACCGTCAGCAGCGGCTGATCCCCGCGTTCATGGAGCCCCGCTCGGTCATGGTCGACCCGACCGGCGAGCAGTTCACCCTGTGGTCGGCCACCCAGATCCCGCACATCCTGCGGATCATGCTGGCGATGACGCTGTCGGTGCCCGAGCACAAGGTCCGGGTGATCGCCCCGGACGTCGGCGGCGGCTTCGGCGGGAAACTCCAGGTCACGCCGGAGGAGGTGCTGACCTTCCTGGTGGCCCGCCGGCTCGGCAAGCCGGTCAAGTACACCGAGTCGCGCAGCGAGAGCATCCTGGCCGCCCACCACGGCCGCGACCAGCTCCAGAAGCTGACGCTGTCGGCCCGCCGCGACGGCACGGTCACCGGCCTGAAGGTCGAGCTGCTCGCCGACATGGGCGCCTACCTGCGGCTGGTCGGGCCGGGCGTGCCGATCCTGGGCGCGTTCATGTTCAACTCGATCTACAAGTTCCCGGCCTACCGGTTCGTGTGCACGAACGTGTTCACCAACAAGACCCCCACCGACGCCTACCGGGGCGCCGGCCGGCCGGAGGCGACGTTCGCGATCGAGCGGCTGATGGACGAGCTGGCCGCCGAACTGGACCTGGACCCGGTGGCGGTGCGGGAACGCAACTGGATCCGGCACGAGGAGTTCCCGTTCACCACGGTCGCCGGCCTGACCTACGACTCCGGCAACTACGAGGCGGCCACCGCGCGCGCCAAGGAGCTGTTCGCCTACGACGCGCTGCGCGCCGAGCAGGCGCAGCGTCGCGAGCGCGGCGACACGGTGCAGCTGGGCATCGGCACGTCGACGTTCACCGAGATGTGTGGGCTGGCGCCGTCGCGGGTGCTGGGCGCGTTGGCCTACTCGGCCGGCGGCTGGGAGCACGCGGCGATCCGCATGCTGCCCACCGGCAAGGTCGAGGTGGTCACCGGGTCCTCGCCGCACGGCCAGGGCCACGAGACGGCGTGGAGCCAGATCGTCGCCGACCAGCTGGGTGTGCCGTTCGAGGACGTCGAGGTGCTGCACGGCGACACCCAGTCCTCGCACAAGGGCATGGACACCTACGGTTCGCGGTCACTGACCGTCGGCGCGATCGCCGTGGTCCAGGCGGCCGACAAGGTGAAGGCCAAGGCCGCGAAGGTCGCCGCGCACATGCTGGAGGCCGCCGAGTCCGACGTGGAGTTCGCCGCCGGGGCGTTCCGGGTGCGGGGTGCGGGCGCCGACGCGACGTCGGTGTCCATCCAGGACGTGGCGCTGGCGGTGTTCGCCGCGCACGACCTGCCCGAGGGTGTGGAGCCGAACCTGGACTCGGAGGCCACGTTCGACCCGGAGAACTTCTCCTTCCCGCACGGCACCCACCTGTGCGCGGTGGAGGTGGACACCGAGACGGGCAGGGTGCGTATCCGCGAGTACGTGGCGGTCGACGACGTCGGGCGGGTGGTGAACCCGCTGATCGTGGAGGGCCAGGTGCACGGCGGGCTGGCCCAGGGCATCGCGCAGGCGCTGTTCGAGGAGGCCGTGCACGACGAGTCGGGCACGTTGACGACCGGCACGCTGGCCGACTACCTGGTGCCATCGGCCGCCGACCTGCCGAACTTCACCACCGACCGCACCGAGACCCCGGCGACGTCCAACCCGTTGGGTGTCAAGGGAGTCGGCGAGGCCGGCACGATCGCCTCCACCCCGGCCGTGGTCAACGCGGTCGTCGACGCGGTCCGCCATCTTGGCGTGTCCGACGTCCAGATGCCCTGTACCCCGCTGCGCGTGTGGCGGGCGATCCACACCGGACAGACCGACGCCGGCGGACTCGGCGGCGAGGCCGGCGGCGGCCTCGGTTCCATGGGAGGTACCCAGTGATCCCCGCGGCCTTCGACTACGTCGCCCCGACCACGGTGGACGACGCCGTCCGCGCCTTGTCCGAGGCGGGTGAGGACGCCAAGGTGATCGCCGGCGGCCAGAGCCTGCTGCCCGTGCTGCGGATGCGCCTGGCGGCCCCGTCCAAACTGATCGACCTGGGCCGGATCCCCGAACTGCGCGGCGTCCGCGAGGACGGCGACACCCTGGTGATCGGCGCCATGACCACCCACTACGAGGTCCAACGCGACCCGCTGGTCCGGGAGCACGCGCTGTTGCTGGCGTGCGCCACCGACACCGTCGCCGACCCCCAGGTCCGCCACCGGGGCACCCTCGGCGGCTCGCTGGCCCACGCCGACCCCGCCGGTGACCTGCTGGCCCCGGCGCTGGCCCTCGACGCGGAGCTGGTCGTGTCCGGAATGGACGGACGAAGGGCCGTCCCGGCCACGGAGTTCTTCACCGACTTCTTCGAAACCTCGCTGCGCCCCGGCGAGATCCTCTGCGAGATCCGGCTGCCGAAGTACACCGGCTGGAGCGCCCACTACGAGAAGTTCAACCGGGTGGCCCAGGCCTGGTCGATCGTCGCGGTCGCGGCGGCGGTGCGCGTCGAGAACGACACCATCGCGCAGGCCCGCGTTGGCCTGACCAACATGGCGGCCACGCCCGTCCGGGCCACCGCCGTCGAACAGGCCCTCATCGGCCAGCCCGCCACCCCGGAGGCCATCACCGAAGCGGCCCAACACGCCGCCGAAGGCACCGCCCCCACCACCGACGGCAACGCCGACGTCGAATACCGCCAACACCTCGCGAGAGTCCTCACCTCGCGCGCGGTCACCGCTGCCCTGAGCACCTGACCAGGATCGGAGGTCCCCGCCCGGCGGGGACCTCCGATCCACTCGCGAGCCGACCCGGCCGGCCACACGATGATCACGGGCAGCTCGCGCTGGCGGGCGGCATCGCCTTCGGATGCCGTCCGAGATCAGCGGCACGGTCGGCCCAGTCAGGTGGGAATGCCCGGTGATACCAATACGCGGCACATGTTGTCCCTTCAGAGAGTGATCATGTCGGGAACAGCACGCGCGTCGCGAATGCCGGGCAACGCGGCGACCGGTTCCGCCTCGCGGTAGCGCTTGGCCGATAACTCTGCTCACCTGTTTCTGGCTCGCGGACGGTCAGGTGCCTTGGCAAGACCATCTGAATACGTACAGTCGTCGGTTGACCACCCAACGATTGGATCGGCGGCTGGAGGATGGCAGGATGAGCGGAGAAGGCCATACCGTCGAGCCCGTAGGAATCCCATGTCGGAGCCGAATCGCCTCCTCCGCGCTGCCCGTGAACGCACCCCGTCACGCCAGGTTGCTGGCGCGTGTATGTCACGCGATGAACTGGCTGAATCGGTCGTGCTGTGGCTCGCCGCGCACGATGACCGAGGTAGGGAAGTGGCGTTTGACGGTAACCACGTCGGCAAACTCGAACGTGGCGCCGTGCGTCGTCCGAGAGAGCGCTATGTGGCCGCGCTGTGTGCGGTGCTGGGCGCAAGCGCCGTTCAATTGGGGCTTGGGCCCGTACGCGTCGCAGCACGACCCCGCTCAGAAACGTCCACAAGCGCGCACCTTCCGGGCGAGGAGATGATCATGTCGGCTGCTGACGAATCCACCCAGTTCCTGTCGTGGGCGGAGTCGACGAACGTCGGCGAGTTGACTGTGGAGCAGATGCACTCGGATGTTCGCCTGATCGCGCACAGTTATCTCAAAGCGCCGACAACACCATTGTTCGTCCGGACTCGGGCCCTCCGGGATCGCGCCTTCGCGCTGTTGTCCGACCACCAGGACCCGCGACACACCCGTGAGCTGTACGCGGCAGCCGGTTGGTCGTTGACGGTGCTCGCCTGGATGTCCGTTGATCTCGGCCACCCTGAGGCAGCCGAACGGCACGCGCGTGCCGGCTGGCTGTGCGCCCAACGTGCCGATCACAACGGTTTGCGTGCGTGGGTGCGGGCCACCCAACACACCGCCGCGTTCTGGCAAGGCGCCTACCGTGCCGCGGCGGACTATGCGGCTGACGGACTCCGCTACCCCGAGTTGGGCACGGCGGAGCTGTTTCTGGCGAGCGCACTCGCGCTCGATCTCGCCAGACTCGGCGACTCGGACGGGGCCACGGCCGCCCTGCGTCGCGCGCGTGACAGCGCCGACAGCGCGGAGCGCGCCGAGGACGAACTGGCGGGCCCGTTCACTTGCACGGTGAATCGTGCCGGGTCACTGTGGTCGGACACCCACCTGGAACTGGGCGCGGCGGACGACGCTTTGGACTACGCCAACCGCGCGGTGGCTACTTTTGAGGAGACTCCTGCCGATCAACGCAACTTGGGCAGCGAACGCATGACCCGGCTCCAGCAGGTCAAGGCACATCTCGTGCTGGGTGATCTGGTGAACTGCGAGAATGCGCTCACTCCGGTTCTGGAGACCGGAACCCAGCATCGGGTCAGACCGTTGTTGCAGCGGGTGGCCGAGGTCGGGGCGATGCTCAGCGGTTCGGACCATGCCAGCGGCCTGGTTGCTGACCGGATACGTGATGCGGTCGGCGACTTTCGGCGCGACTCCGTGGTGAACGAACTCATGGCCTGACCGGAAGGGTGGACCGTGACCAAGCGGGAACCAATGCGGGACCACTGGTGGTGGCGGCCGGGTTGGAGGATCGGGCGGTCGTTCTACACCTGGCATGTCACGTTCGATGACCAGTCCAGCGCCGGAGACCTGGTGACCGGCTATGCGCCGGTGCTCGCCGCCCTGCCTGGTCTCGATCCGGTGCCGATGCGCTGGCTCCATCTCACGCTCCAGGGAATTGGCTTCACTGACGACGTCACTCGGTCCGACGTGGACCGCATGGTGTCGGCGGCTCTGGCGGGTTGTGCGCGTCTTGCGCCCTTCACCGTGACCATCGGCCCGGCTCACGTTGATCCCGAAACCGTTCAGTTGCCGGTGCGTCCGCTCGCGCCGCTGGCCGAACTGCGCCGCGCGGTGCGGCGGGCGATCGGTGACGTGTGGGGCCCGGAGCGCGTTCCCGAGCCGGAGGACGGGTTCCACCCCCACGTCACCCTTGGTTACGCGAACTCCGCCGGACCGGTGGCCCCGGTCGCCGAGGCGCTCGCGGCGCACGAGGCGCGTACGGCGGACGTCACCATCTCAACGGTGTCGTTGATCAACCTGAACCGCGACAACAAGGCCTACGAGTGGACAGATGTAGCCTCAGTCCCACTCCGTGGCTAGGCGGATCTTCCGTCATCTTCCCCCTTCTTCCCTCTCATGTTCCCTTCCGGGTCCCTGGTGGATCAACAACACTTCGGGAGGTGGATATCGTTCAGGGCTGAAACGCGGTGGCGCAGGTGACTGAGTTGGATCTCCTTCTTGAGGAAGCGGGTAAGCGCGGCTACCTCTGGCATCAGTTCCGATCTGATCAGGATGGTCCGGAGGTGCTCGCCGGAGTGTTCGGCTGGGGCCGGTGTGCTGATGTCGTGGTGCTCGCCGCCGAAGAGGGAACACATGCGTACCGAACGCCGGTCGAGTCGACCGGTGATGTTTTCTCTCCTGCACGTGTCTATTGGTGGTACGGCCGCAGCGATGGTGCGGTAGGGCTACCCGCCGCCGGAATGGTCCTGCCTGGGGTTGGAATGGTGTGGATTCTTCGTGCGCTGTTGACACTTCCGGCGCCCGATGAACCGGGAGGGCTGCCGCCGCTCGTGTCGGCGCCGAAAGGGACGGGTGTTTCTGGCGATCGCGTTCCAGTTCGTCTGCGTAGGTGGCCGGGTCGTTAGTTCCGTTTCAGACAGGAGAAATTGATGGATGGATCTCATCGTTATCTGAAAGTACTGCAATCGGTCCAGGAGCTGTTTGTCGGCTATCCGGTCCGTGCGGAGATGGAGTCGATCAGTCTGGCGTCGAATTCGGGGGAGGACTCGGTTCTGGTGCGGTTGGGTGCGGCGGACCGAGTCGTACTGGTGGCGGGAATCGTCGAGTGGCGGCGGACTCTCGTCGGTGGGCGTACCTGGGTGTGGCGCACGCCCGACGGCACGGCGGTACACATCTCGACGACTGGTCACGCGCCGGAGTGCGCCGGGCTGTCCGTCGCGGTGCTGGCCGGGCCGGTCGCCTGGGGCGGCTGTCTCGACGTCCCTGTCGAGCCGGGTGTGTCGGAGGAGGTCGACGATGACGTCCTGTACCGGTGGCTGGGGGACGAGATCGCGAACGACTGGCCCTTCACGGTGAACACCGTGGCCGGAGTGACGTCATGACCGCTACCTCGTTCGCCCTGGTCAGTGTGGAGGACCGTGGCAAGGTGTTCGCCTACGGGATGGAGATCGATCTGCCGGCCGGGCGGGAAGTGGTCACGTTCCGTCGTGAGCCGGGGGACAGTGTCTGTTCGGGGTGCACGAGTCGGCGGAGGGGGCACGGCGGCGGTTCAGCGTGGTCACGCCGTTGGAGCTGGTGTGGGAGTCCGGGTGTGACTGTTCGGCCGGCGAGTTGGAGACCTGACCGACGGGCGGACTACGCGTAGGCTTCGTACCGTAGAGGGGTTGTTCCGGCAGGTCAGGAGGAGCCTGTGAAACTTGAGCACTCGTTCACCGTGGCCGCCGATCTGGACACGGTCTGGGCGGCGGTGCTGGACCCGGAGCGGGTCGCGCCGTGTATGCCGGGGGCCAGTCTCAGTGAGGTGGACGGGGACACCTTCGCCGGGACGGTGAAGGTCAAGGTGGGGCCGATCTCCTTGCAGTACAAGGGGAAGGGTGAGTTCCTGGAGAAGGACGAGGCGGCTCGCCGGGTGGTGATCAAGGCTGCTGGCAAGGACGTTCGGGGGAACGGGACGGCGTCGGCCACGGTGACCCTGACGTTGCGGGCCGAGGGGGACTCCACGGCGGGCACCGTGGACACCGATCTGTCGATCACCGGGAAGCCGGCGCAGTTCGGGCGGGGGTTGATCTCCGAGGTGGGGGGCAAGATCCTCGACTCGTTCGCCACGTGTCTGGCGGCGAAGCTGGCGCCTGAGGAGGAGCCGGCCGCGCCGGCGGGTGACCAGCCGAAGTTGGCGGCCGTTCCCCCGGCGGTGAAGGACGAAGGCGACAAGGACAAGGCCGACAAGGACAAGGACAAGGACAAGGGCGACAAGGACAAGGTCAGGAAGCCGAAGTTGGCGGCCGTGGTGGAACCCGAGAGTGATCCCATCGACCTGTTGTCCTACGCCGGTCCTTCGGTGCTCAAGCGGGTCGTTCCGCTCGCCGTCGCCGCCCTCGCGGTGGTCCTCGTCCTCGCCCGGCGGCGTCGTCGGCGGTGAGGGAAAAGGGACCTTCCGGCCCCTTGAACACCGCCCCCGCCCCCGGAATGATGTCGCGGATGCGCCGGTCGATGCTGGTTGTTGGCGGAGTCGCCCTGCTCGTCGCGGGCTGTGGTGGCGATCCGGCCGGTGGTCCGCCCGACCATGTCACGCCGTTGACATCCCAGGTGTCCGCGGCCGGCGCCGAGCCGGCGGGCGACGTGTTCACCGTGGTCGCCTCGGGGGACGTGCTGATCCATCCGGCGTTGACCGAGCAGGCGGTCGCCGACGGGCAGGGCGGGCGGGACTTCGGGCCGCTGTTCTCCGGCGTACGTGACGTCATCGAGGCGGCCGACCTGGCCATCTGTCACCTTGAGGTGCCGCTGGCCGGGCCGGACGGCCCGTTCGAGGGCTACCCGCTGTTCTCCGCCCCGCCGGAGGTGGCGACGGCCCTCGCGGACACCGGGTACGACACCTGTTCCACCGCCTCCAACCACACCCTCGACCAGGGGCCGGAGGGCGTCACGTCCACCATCGAGACGCTCACCGCCGCCGGGATCGCCCAGACGGGGGCGGCGCGTACGGCGGCCGAGGCCGCCGAGACCCTGGTGACCGACGTGGGGGCGGCGAAGGTCGGGCAGGTGTCGTTCACCTTCGGGCTCAACTCCGGCACCTCCGAACCCGAACCGTGGATGGCCAACGACCTCGACGTGGACGCGGTGCTCGACGCCGCGCGCGCCACCAAGGAGGCCGGCGCCGACGTGGTGGTCGCCAGCCTGCACTGGGGCGTCGAGGACCAGCACGAACCGACCGACGAGCAGCGGCGCATCGCCGGGGAGGTGCTCGCCGACCCGGCGGTCGACCTGATCGTCGGGCACCACGCGCACGTCGTTCAGCCGTTCGAGAAGATCAACGGCAAGTGGGTGGCCTACGGGCTGGGCAACCAGGTCGCCAAGCACGCCGAGCCCCGGGGCACCACCGAGGAAGGTGTCACCGCCCGCTTCCGGTTCGCCAAGGGGCCGGACGGGTGGACGGTCGACCTGGCCGAGTACGTGCCGACGCTGGTGAACCTCGGCCCGCCGATCCGCCTGGTCGACCTGACCGGCGAGGACACCGAGGTGCCGGCCGACCGGCTGGCGGAGGCGTTGGCCCGCACCGACGAGGTGGTCGCCTCGCTCGGCGCGGTCGAGGACGGGCTGACCCGCCCCGGGCTCTGAGACCCGCCTGGGTAACGTCAGGCCCATGGACAGTGTGCGTTCGGTGGCCGACTGGCCGGTCGACAACGTGGCCGCGGCGGTGGTCGGTGCCGACGGCACCGTGCTGGCCGCGCACGGCCCGATGGCCAGGGAGTTCCGGCTGGCGTCGGTGACCAAACCGTTGACCGCCTACGCGACGCTGGTCGCGGTCGAGGAAGGCGCGGTCGAGTGGGACCAGCCGGCCGGGCCCGACGGCTCGACCGTGCGGCACCTGATTGCCCACACCTCCGGTCTGGCGTTCGACCAGCACAAGGTCGTGGCGCCGCCGGGGGAGCGGCGGCTGTACTCCAACACCGGGTTCGAGGTCCTCGCCGACACGGTGCACGACGCGTCCGGGATCCCGTTCGCCGAGTACCTGACCGAGGCCGTGTTCGAGCCGCTGGGCATGACCTCCTCGCGGCTGGCCGGCACCGCGGGCGCCGGGGGCCTGTCCACCTGCGACGACCTGGTGCGCTTCGCCGCCGAGTTACAGTCGCCGACGCTGATCTCGGCGCAGACGCTGGCGGAGGCGACCACGGTGGCCTTCCCCGGGCGGGCCGGGGTGCTGCCCGGCTTCGGCTACCAGCAGGACAACGACTGGGGCCTCGGGTTCGAGCTGCGGGACCACAAGAGCCCGCACTGGACCGGGAAGAACAGCTCGCCGAGGACGTTCGGTCACTTCGGGCAGTCCGGCACCTTCCTGTGGGTGGACCCGGACGTGAGAGCGGCCTGCGTGGTGCTCACTGACCGCGACTTCGGTCCGTGGGCGGTCGAGGCGTGGCCCCGGTTCACCGACGAGGTGCTCGCCGAGCTCTGACCGGGCACGATGAGGTGCATGCACCTCATGTCGCGGGACGAGTGGCTCGACTTCGCCGGACACGGCACACGCACAGGGAAGATCGCCACGGTCCGGGCCGACGGCTCACCGCACGTCGCCCCCGTCTGGTTCGTCATCGACCAGACCGCCGACGGCGACGACCTGGTGTTCAACACCTCCGCGACCACGGTCAAGGGCCGCGCGCTGCGCCGCGACCCGCGCTTCGCGCTGTGCGTCGACGACGAGACGCCGCCGTTCTCATTCGTGACCTTCCAGGCCGAGGCGACGCTGTCCGAGGAGCCGGGCGAGCTGCTGGAATGGGCGATCCGCATCGGCACCCGCTACATGGGCGCCGAACGCGGCGAGGAGTTCGGCCGGCGCAACGCCGTGCCCGGTGAGCTGCTGGTCCGCGGCCGGATCACCAGGGTCGTCGCCCAGGCCGGGCTCACCGACTGAGCGAAACTGTGGCGCGGATCACCGCGTGTCGACTTCCTCACCGGGGCCACGCGGGCCGTGAGGGTGGGTGACGACAGCACGTCGTCGACACCCGAGGAGGCCAGCGTTGACTGGCGAGAGCGTGGGAACCTGGCGGGATTTACGGTCCTACGGCGAGGTGATGACCGTTCTGGCCGGCGGTGTGCTGGCCGGCGCGGTCAGCATCTACCTGGCGGCCAGTGTGCTGCCGACCGCCGTCGGCCAGATCGGGGGCCAGGACCTCTACGCCTGGACCATGACCGTCTTCCTGGTCGGCCAGGTCGCGGCCGCCCTGCTGACCGCGTCGGTGCTGCGGGCGGTGGGGGCGCGCACCGCGTACACCGCCGGGTTCGGGCTGTTCGCGGCCGGTTCGGTGGTCTGCGCGCTGGCGCCGGCGATGCCGGTCATGCTCGGCGGGCGCGTCTTGCAGGGCCTGGGCGCCGGGCTGCTCACCGGCCTGGGCTTCGCCATGATCCACGCGACGTTGCCGCCGCCGCTGTGGTCGCGGGGCAGCGCGGTGATCTCCGCGATGTTCGGCCTGGGCAACGTCCTCGGCCCGGCGACCGGCGGGGCGCTGGCCCAGGCCGGCGCGTGGCGGTGGGCCTTCGGTGCCCTGGCGGCCGGCGCGGTGCTCCTGGGCGCCGGTGCGCGGCGCACGCTGCGGCGGGTGCCGACCCCGCAGGCCACGGCGGGGCGGGTGCCGTGGTGGTCGCTGGTGTCGGTGGTGGCGGCCGCGTCGGCGCTGGGCGCGGCCGGGCTGGTCGACTCCCCGGCGCTGGCCGTGGCCCTGGGTGTCGTGGCGGTGGTGGCGCTGGCCGGGTTCGTGGTGGTGGACCGGCGCGGGCCGGCCAGGGTGCTGCCGGCGGCGGTCCACCGGCGTGACTCGGCGCTGCGGTGGGTGTTCCTGACGATCGCGGTGCTGGCGGCGGCGGTGGCCGTGGAGACGTTCCTGCCGCTGTTCGGCCAGCGGCTGGCCGGTCTGTCGCCGCTGGTCGCCGGCTTCTACGGGGCGGCGCTGTCGCTGGGCTGGGCGGGCGTGCAGGTGTGGAGCGCCGGGGCGCGCGGGCCGGCGGTGGTGGTGGCCGGGCCGGTCGTGCTCGCCGGCGGGCTGGCGGCGCTGGCGCTGCTGACGGCCGGGGACGCGCCGGTGGCGCTGGCCGTCGGGTGGCTGGTCACGCTGGTGGTGGCCGGCGCCGGGATCGGCCTGGCCATGCCGCACCTGACCGTCTACGCCATGACCCTGGCCGGCGACGAGTCCCAGCGGGCCGCGGCCTCGGTGGCCACCGTCCTGACGATGGCCACGGCCGTCGGCTCGGCCGTGGCCGGGCTGCTGGTCGCCCTGGGGCAGCCCGACCTGGTGGCCTCGGCGCGGTGGCTGTTCGCCGGGTTCGCGGTGATCGCCCTGGTGGGGGCGGTCACCGCCCGGCTGCTGACCGCCCGCGCCGGGGTCAGCCGGTGATCTCCGGCAGGGCCGGGCCGAGGAAGTCGTCGGCGTCGCGGATGGTGTAGGCGTAGCCCTGTTCGGCCAGGAAACGCTGGCGGTGGGCGGCGTAGTCGGTGTCCAGGGTGTCGCGGGAGACGACCGAGTAGAAGTGGGCCTGGCGGCCGTCCTCCTTGGGTCGCAGCAGGCGGCCGAGGCGCTGGGCCTCCTCCTGGCGGGAGCCGAACGTGCCCGACACCTGCACGGCGACCGTCGCCTCCGGCAGGTCGATGGAGAAGTTCGCGACCTTCGACACCACCAGTACCCGCAGCTCACCGCGGCGGAACTCGTCGAACAGCCGCTCGCGTTCGGCGTTGCGGGTGGAGCCCTGGATGACCGGCGCGTCCAGGGCCTCGCCGAGTTCCTCCAGCTGGTCCAGGTAGGCGCCGATGACCAGCGTCGGCTCGTCGGGGTGGCGGGCCAGGATGCTGCGCACCACCGGTGTCTTGGTCTCCACCGTCGAGCACAGGCGGTAGCGCTCCTCCGGCTCGGCCGTGGCGTACTGGAGACGCTCGCTGTCGGTGAGCGTCACCCGGACCTCGACGCACTCGGCCGGGGCGATCCAGCCCTGGGCCTCGATGTCGCGCCACGGCACGTCGTAGCGCTTCGGGCCGATCAGCGAGAACACGTCGCCCTCGCGGCCGTCCTCGCGGACCAGGGTCGCGGTCAGGCCCAGCCGGCGGCGCGACTGCAGATCGGCGGTCATCCGGAACACCGGCGCCGGCAGCAGGTGCACCTCGTCGTAGACGACCAGGCCCCAGTCGCGGGAGTCGAACAGGTCGAGGTGGCGGTACTCGCCCTTGGACTTGCGGGTCATCACCTGGTACGTGGCGATGGTGACCGGCCGGATCTCCTTGCGCTCACCGGAGTACTCGCCGATCTCCTCCTCGGTCAGCGACGTCCTGGCGATCAGCTCCCGCTTCCACTGCCGGCCGGCGACCGTGTTGGTCACCAGGATCAGCGTGGTGGCCTGCGCGCGGGCCATGGCCGCCGCGCCGACCAGCGTCTTGCCCGCCCCGCAGGGCAGCACGACGACACCGGAGCCGCCGGCCCAGAACGAGTCGGCCGCGCGGCGCTGGTAGTCACGCAGCTCCCAGTCGTTCTCCTCCAGGGCGATCGGGTGGGCCTCGCCGTCGACGTAGCCGGCGTGGTCCTCGGCCGGCCAGCCGACCTTGAGCAGGATCTGCTTGAGCCGGCCGCGTTCGCTGGGGTGCACGACGACCGTGTCGTCGTCGATGCGCGCACCGAGCATCGGGGCGATCTTCTTGTGCCGCAGCACTTCCTCCAGCACCGCACGGTCCGTTGTGGACATCGTGAGGCCGTGCGCGGGGTGGTTCTGCAACTGGAGGCGACCGAACCGGCCCATGGTGTCGACGATGTCGATCAGCAGCGGCTGCGGGACCGGGTAGCGGGCGAAGCGGGTCAGCGCGTCAACGACCTGCTCGGCGTCGTGGCCGGCGGCGCGCGCGTTCCACAGCGCCAGCGGCGTGATCCGGTAGGTGTGCACGTGCTCGGGCGCGCGCTCCAACTCGGCGAACGGCGCGATGGCGATCCGCGCGTCGTCCGCGCTCGGGTGGTCGACCTCGAGCAGGACGGTCTTGTCGGACTGCACGATCAGTGGGCCGTCGGTCACTGGTGTTCCTTCCCACGGGCTGCCCGTACGACGATACGTTCAGCGGGCGACAGGTAGCTTGATCGGGTGACGAGCACCGTGCGGGACGTGACCCGCGACCTGCTGCGGGACCTGGGCCTGACGACGATCTTCGGCAATCCGGGGACCACCGAGATCGGTTTCCTGCGTGATTTCCCCAACGACTTCCGCTACGTGCTCGGCCTCCAGGAGTCGCTGGTGGTGGCGATGGCCGACGGCTACGCGCACGCCGCCGACCGGGCCGTGCTGGTCAACCTGCACTCGGCCGGCGGGGTCGGGCACGGCCTGGGGCACGTGTTCACCGCCTACCGCAACCACACGCCGATGGTCGTGCTCGCCGGCCAGCAGGTGCGCTCACTGATGGCGACCGAGCCGTTCCTCGGCGCGATGGACGCCACGACCTTCCCCCGCCCGTACGTGAAGTGGGCGGTCGAGCCGGCCCGGCCGCAGGACGTGCCGGGCGCGATCGCGCACGCCCACCGCGTCGCCACCCAGCGCCCGTACGGCCCGGTGTTCGTCTCGGTGCCGGCCGACGACTGGGACGCCCCGTGCGACCCGCTGCCCCGCCGGCCCCCGGTCACCGGCTTCGGCCCCGACCCGGACGCGATCGCCGCGCTCGCCGCCGCCCTGCACGGGGCGCGCCGCCCGGCGCTGGTCGTCGGGCCAGGGGTGGACGCGGACGGCGCGGTGGCCGACGTGGTGGCGCTGGCCGAGCGGACCCGGTCGGTGGTGTGGGCCAGCCCCATGTCGTGGCGCAGTTCCTTCCCGGAGGACCACGCCCAGTTCGCCGGGTTCCTGCCGCCGGAGGAGCGCGGCACGGCCGAGGCGTTACGGGACCACGACCTGGTGGTGGTGCTCGGCGCCCCGGCGTTCCTGTACCACGTGTTCCGGGGTGGCTCGGACGTGCCGCTGCCGCCGTTGTACCTGGTCAGCGATGACGAGCAGGTGCTGGCGCGTGCCCGTGAGGGGGTCGGTGTCCGCTCCGGTGTGCTGGCCGCGGTGCGGGCGCTGGTCGAGGTCGCCGGCGAGCCGGACCGCCCGGTCCCGGCCGGGCGCACGCGGCGTCCGGCGCCGGAGCCGACCGACCCGATCGCCGTCGAGTACGTGTTCGCCACGCTCGCCGGTCTGGTGCCGCAGGACGTGCTGCTGGTCGAGGAGATCCCCAGCCACCTGCTGGTGCGCCGCGAGTACCTGCCGGTGCGGGCGGAGCGCACCGGGCTGCTGAGCACCGGCGGCGGCGCGTTGGGTTACGGCCTGCCGGCGGCGGTCGGCGCGGCGATCGGCGCGCCGGAGCGCAAGGTGGTGGCGGTGTTGGGCGACGGGTCGAGCATGTACTCGATCCAGGCGCTGTGGACCGCCGCGCGCGAGCAGCTGCCGGTGACGTTCGTGATCCTGGACAACGCGTTGTACGCGGCCGTGGACATCCTCGCCGGCCCGGAGAACGGGAAGATGCCCGGCGTGGAACTCGGCGGGATCGACTTCGTCGCGCTGGCCAGCGGGATGGGCCTGGAGGCGCGGCAGGTCACCCGGCCCGGTGACCTGGCCGACGCGCTCACCACGGCACTGGCCGCTGACGGGCCGACGCTGGTACAGGTCAAGGTCGACCCGAACCCGACGGTCCTGTACTGACGGCGCTGGGCCGACGGCGCTGGACCGACGCCGCGACGCCACCCGCCGGTCGTGCCGGCGAGCGGCGTTGCCGCCCGGTCAGCTCCGCATGCGGTGTTCGGCTTCGGTCATCCGCTCGGCGTCCTCGTGCAGGTCGTCGCCAGTCTCCGAGCCGGCCTGCGAGCTGTCCGCCGAGTCGGCGGCCGAGTTGGCGGCGTCCTGTCCGCTGCGTTGACTCGGCACGGCGTCCGAGTCGGAACCGGTGTCCGAACCGGAGTCGGCACCGCCGGATTCCATTCCGCCACCGGAACTCTGCGCCGGCATGCCGCCACCGGAGTCCCGCATGGACTGATCCGACTGGCCACCGGAGTCCTGCATGGACTCACCGGACTGGTCGGACCGGTCACCCGAGTCGCCGGACTGCGCAGCGGAGTCCTGTTGTTGCTCGGCGCGATCGTTGTCACCCGAACCGGTGTGTTGGTCCTTCGCTTGGTTGAGCCGTTCCTTCGCCTCGTCGACGAGTTTCCCCGCCTGCTCCTTGGCCTGGTCGAACATGCTCACGTCGGGCTCCCTCCCCTATGGACGAGCACAAAGGAGGGGGCTGCCCGACGTCACCAACGAAAAACTATCCAGCGACAAAGACCACCCACATGGGTGAAATTCAGTGCGACGACTGCTGGCGCGCTTCCTCGCGCTCGGCCGCCAGGAAGCGCTCCGCGGCCAGCGCGTCCGAGTTGGCCGCGTTCGGCGGCGGCGGTGCCCCCGGGCGGTCGTGCAGCAGCCGGGCGATCTCGGTCCGCAGCTCGACGAACCTGGCCGAGCCCCGGGTGGCGATCTGGTCACGCTGGGCCGGCAGGGTGACCGTCAGGTCGGCCACGATGCTCGCCGGCGACTTGGACAGCACCAGCACCCGGTCGCCCAGGTACACGCTCTCGTCGATGTCGTGGGTCACCAGCAGCACGGTGCTGCCGTGCTCGCGCCGCACCCGCAGCAGCAGGTCCTCCAGGTCCGCCCTGGTCTGCGCGTCGACCGAGGCGAACGGCTCGTCCATCAGCAGCAGCGCCGGCTTGCAGGCCAGTGCCCGCGCGATCGACACCCGCTGCTGCATGCCGCCGGAGAGCTGCCACGGGTACTTCGACCCGGCCGCTTCCAGGCCGACCCAGGCCAGCGCCTCCTCGGCCCGCTTGCGCCGCTCGGTCCGGTTGCTCACCCGCGTGCGCAGCGGGAACTCCACGTTCCCGCGCACGCTCAGCCACGGGAACAGCGACCGGCTGTAGTCCTGGAAGACCACCGCCAGGTCGGCGGGGACACCGTCGACCGGGTCGCCGTGCAGGGTGACGCCGCCGGCCGTCGGCTTGATCAGGCCGGCGACGCAGCGCAGCAGCGTGGACTTGCCGCAACCCGACGGGCCGACGATGCACGCCAGCTCGTCCTCGGCGACGGTGAACGACAGGTTCTCCACCGCCGCGTACGAGCCGTAGCGGTGTGCCAGGCCGCGCACCTCCAACATGGTCGGCATGTCATCCTCCTGCTTTGGTGGTCTGCTTGGCACTCGCCACGGCGGCGCGGGTCGGCTGCCAGCGAAGGGCGCGGCGCTCGACGGCGAGCAGCGCGAGGTTGAGCACGTAACCGATGATGCCGATCAGCACGATCCAGGCCCACATGCTGAGGAAGTCGAACGCCGCCTTGGCGTCCACGAGGTTCGCCCCGATGCCGGAGCTTTCGCCGACGAGTTCGGACACCACCATCAGGATCACCGCGATCGACAGGCTCAGCCGTAGGCCGGCGAAGATCTTCGGCAGCGCCGCCGGCAGCACGACCATCGCCACCCACTGGGTGCGTGGGGTGCCGAACGAGCGGGCGGTGTCGGTCTTCACCGAGTCCACCGAGCGTACGCCGTCGACGGTGTTCATCAGTACCGGCCAGATACAGCTGAACGCGATCAGTGACAACTTCATGTCGCTGCCGATGCCGATCAGGCCGATGAACACCGGCAGCAGCGCCGGCGAGGGCAGCGCGCGGAAGAACGCGAACAGCGGCTCCACGTACTGCATCCCGGTGCGGGAACGGCCCAGCGCCGCGCCGAGCGTGATACCGATCGCGGCCGCGATGGCCCAACCGCCGACCGCGCGGGCGGTGCTCGGCAGGACGTCCTCGAAGATCGAGTCGGAGAGGCCGAAACCCCCGTCGGCGGTGGTGAACCACAGCGACCACCCGTGGTGGATGATCTGCCAGGGCGTGGGGAAGAAGACGTTGTCCGACGCCGCCGTCGCCAACTGCCAGAGCACCAGCGCGGTGAGGAACACCAGCCAGCGGTTCGTGAATCCGGACAGGCGGCTCACGTCAGCGCCTCCGCTCGGGTGGTGTCGCTCCAGCGGAACATCCGGCGCCCGGCCCGTTCCAGGACCTCGTTGACCAGGTACCCGAGCACACCGATCACCAGCGCGCCGGCCAGGACGTCGTCCATCGAGTTCGGCGAGTTGGACACGGTGATGATGAACGCGCCGACGCCCAGTTCACTGGCCGCCAGGTACTCGGTGGACACGGTGACGATCAGCGCGATGGCCGCGGACAGCCGCAGGCCGGTGAACGCGAAGGGCGCCACGTGCGGCAGTGCCACCGTGGCCAGCACCCTGGCCCGGCGGTGGCCGAACGAGCGCGCGGTGTCCAGCAGCAGCGGGTCGATGTCGTCCAACGCGTAGATGATGTTGAACAGGATCGGCCAGATCGAGGCGTAGACCGCCAGGAAGATCTTCGCGTCCGGTCCGGAGCCGACCACGATCATGGTCAGGGGGATGAGCGCCACCGGCGGGATGGGCCGGAGGAACTCGATCAGCATCCGCGTGGCCGTGCGCACCGAGGGAATGGTCCCCAGGATCAGGCCCGCGGGCACCGCGATCGCGACCGCGACGGCCACGGCGATGAGCCAGGCCAGCACGGTCGCGACCACGTCGCGGAGAAACTCTTCCTGGCCGAGCAGATCAACCAGTCGCGCGCCGACCTCGGCCGGCGGGGGCAGGTTGTCCGCGGCGACCAGACCGAGCCGGACGACCCCGTCCCACACCAGGAGGAGGACGCCCAGCCCGATCAGACCCCGTACGAACGGTCGCACGAATACCTCAGGTGAGTGGGGCGGTCGGCACGATCATGTCGTTCACGTCCAGGTCGGTGTTGATGACCTCGAACTCCTTCATCAGGTCCGGCACACGCTGGAGCCGCGCGGGGTCCAACTTGGACTGGAACGTCAGCAGGGTCGCCAGCTTGGCGGTCTCCTCGTCGACCTTGGAGAACTTGACCAGCAGCGGCTCGACCAGGCTGCGGTCGGACAGTGCGAGGTCGGTGCCGCGCTGCATGGCGCGCTGGAAGGCGGCGATGGTGTTCGGGTTCGCCTCGACGAACTCACCGGAGGACGCCCAGCCCGCGGTCGGGATGTTGGCTGTCGGGCCAACGGCGGTGTCGAACAGGGTGACCGCGCCCGCGCGCTTGTGGGTGTCCTGGATGAACGGCTCGGTGGCGAAGGCCGCGTCGACCTGGCCGCCGGTGAGCGCGTCGGCGGTCTTCGGGAAGGGGATCGACTCGAACTTGACGGACTTCCAGTCGACGCCGTTGGTCTTGAGCGTGGACATCACGAGCAGGTCGGAGATCGTCTTGCGCGCGGTGACCGCGACCTTGGCGCCCGCCATGTCCTTGATGCTCTTGACCTTGGAGTTGGGCAGCGCGACGACGACGCAGCTGTCGGGGCCGGCCGAGGAGGCGTCCGCGATCAGCTTGACACCTCCCTTGCCGTTGAGCGCACCCTGGCTCTCGGCGAGGAAGAACGGGGTGTAGCTGGAGTAGGAGATGTCGGCGTCGCCGGAAGCGAGCTTGGCGACGGATTCGCCACCACTCGGGGCTTCCACGTACTTGATCGTGAGTCCTTCGTCCTCGAAGAACCCTTCCTGCATGGCGAGATGGAACGGTGCGAGGTCGGTCGGCGTCATGATCGAGACCGTGAGATTGGTCTTTTCCAGCTTGCCGTCACCGCCCGACTGCGGCTCGGTCTCGTCATCCGATCCACCGAGCAGACCACAGCCAGACAGCGTCGTGACCAGCGTTAACGCCGTTGCGACCAGGGGAAGACGGGAGCGGAGACCGCGCCCGGTACTGCCATTGGGCATTTGGAGCCTCTCCTCATGGGGTGAGGTGGTGAAAGCTGATAAACGGTGGTGCCCCGTACACCAGGGGGCCACTCTAGAGACCTTCATCCCCGGGTCACAATCAGTGTCCGCAAGATCCTGTCCAGGTGATGACCGTCTGTGAAACGAGTGGTAACGCGCGTTCCCACCCAAGAACACGTGGTGGTTAGTTGCCCACTACAGTGACTACCTGCGACCTGACGACTACCCAGACGAGACCTTTGTCACTCGATCGAGCACGGCCGGGGCTAAACCGATCGAGATAAATCGTTGCCTCCGTGTGACTTTTCAGACCCTGATGTGTGACCATCCGTCCGGAGGGCTTACATCACGGAGTAGACTCCGCTACCTTCTGTGGCCACAGCGAGGTAGAGGTTCGTCGAAGCGGTGTAAGGAGCGCGCCCAGATGGTCTTGCGCGTGCTTCCCGGTAGTGGGAGCCGGGAGGCGGAGCAGCAGGGGTGCGCCACCGCTGGGGGCGTGAGACGGGTTGGGGTCCTCGCTGGGGTACTTGTCCGTTCGAGCTGGCGGGCTACCGGCTTGACAACCAGGGAGAGTGCTGGGAGTGCCCGACCACACTTCTGACGTCCCACCACGCGCTGGGAACCGCACGGTCTATGGTGCCGCCGTGCCCGAGCAGAAACGAGACCGGAACCCGTCTTCCGGCCGGCCCCCGGCGCAACGCGGCGCGCTCACCGGCGGATCCCGCCTGCGCATGCGCAACTGGCGTCTGCGAACCAAGGTCATCGCCGTCATCGTCGTCCCGACCCTGACCGCGCTCACCCTGGCCGGCCTGCGTGCCGCCGGCGACCTGGACCGGGCCTCGGAGTTCCAGCAGACCGTCGACCAGGTTGACCTGGCCCGCAGCGTGACCGACGTGGTGCACGAGCTCCAGAAGGAACGCAACCTCATGGTTGCCTGGCTGGCCGACCGCAACACCGCGCGCGCCGCCCTCGACGACCAGATCCGCCTCGTCGACGACGCCGTCCGCCGCGCCCAGGACGCCGCGGTCGACCTGGACACCGACGAGGAAGAGGCCAAGCAGCGCTACAACATCGGCCTGCAACGCCTTTCCGCGCTGCCCGCCCTGCGCTCGATCGCCCAGTCCGAGCTGTACCAGGACGTCAACGCGTTCACCCGCTACTCCGACGTGCTGGACACGGTCGTGCGCCTCGGCCGCGAGATCAACACCGCGGTCACCGACCGGGAACTGCTGCGCGACGGCACGATCATCCAGGCCCTCTCCGAGGGCAAGGAGAACATCGCCAAGGAGAACGCGATCCTGCAGATCGCGGCGGCCCGCGACGGCTTCCCGGCCGACACGCTCTCCCGACTGCGCGACGCCCAGGCCGCCGCGCGCGGCGCCGACGCCGACTTCCGGGCCAACGCCTCGACCACCCAGGAGCAGCTCTACAACGACACCGTCGCCGGCGTGGAGGTCGACCGCCGCGAGCGGATCATGGCCTCGGCCCTCGCCGCCGCCGAGCGCGGGACGCCCGAAAACCCGGAGCCGCTGGGCATCAACCCCGCCGAGCTGACCGACTACGGCACCGTCACCGCCGAACACATGCGCGCCGTCGAGATCGAGCTGCTCAAGCAGCTGCGTGGCGACGCCACCGTGCTCGCCGACGACGCCACCGAGTCGGCCTGGCGCGACGCCGCGCTGGTGCTGGTCGCCCTGCTGCTCGCGGTCGGTCTGATGGCGATCGTGACCCGCTCGCTGCTGACCCCGCTGCGGGTGCTGCGCCGCGAGGCCCTCGAGGTCGCCAACCGCAGGCTGCCCGCGTCGGTGCAGCGAATCCTCGCCGACCCGGACCCGGCCGAGGCGGCCAAGCACGCCGTCGAGCCGGTCGCCGTGTTCACCAGGGAGGAGACCGGCCAGCTCGCCCGCTCGTTCGACGCGGTCCAGGAGCAGGCGGTCCTGATGGCGACCGAGCAGGCCCTGCTGCGCGACAACATCAACTCCATCTTCGTCAACCTGTCCCGCCGGTCCCAGACGCTGGTCGAACGCCAGCTCTCGCTGATCGACCGGCTGGAGCAGGACGAGCAGGACCCCGACCAGCTGGCCAGCCTGTTCGAGCTCGACCACCTCGCCACCCGGATGCGGCGCAACTCGGAAAGCCTGCTGGTGCTCTCCGGCACCGGCCTGTCCCGCCAGCTCAACCGTCCGGTCCCGGCCTCCGAGGTCGTCGGCGCGGCGGTGTCCGAGGTCGAGCACTACGCCAGGATCGAGGTGGCCTCGGCCCCCGAGGTCGCCGTGCAGGGCCGCGCGGTCTCCGACCTCGTGCACGTCATCGCCGAACTGCTGGACAACGCCACCTTCTTCTCCGAGCCGGAGAAGAAGGTCATCGTCCGGATGGCGATGACCCGCAAGAAGGAACTGGCCATCCAGATCACCGACCAGGGTGTCGGGATGTCCGAGGACGAGATCAACGCGGCCAACGCCCGCCTGGCCGACCCGCCGGACCTGGACGTCGCGGTGACCCGGCGCATGGGTCTGTACGTGGTCGCCCGGCTGGCCAAGCGGCACAACATCATCGTGCGGCTGCGGGACAACGAGGACATCGAGGGCGGCCTGATCGCCCGGATCAACGTCCCGTCCGATCTGGTGCAGCCGGTCGGCGCCGCGCCGAGGTCGATGTCGGCGACGTCGACGACCTCCTCGCTGCAGGCCGCCGCGTTCGACTCGCCGACCGGCATCGGCGCCAGCATGCCGAACGTGCCCAGCGTCCCGGACACGCCGGCCCCGGTGCGCAACAGCGGCATCGCCGGCGCGTTCACCGGCGGCATGCCCCGGCTGCGGCCGGACGGCTCGTCCGACGAGACGCGGGACCGCACACCGCAGGAGGTCTCCGGGTACCCCGAGTACTCGCCGACCGGCTACGACCCCAACAACGGCCAGGCCCCCAACGGGGTGCCGGCCGAGGCCAACGGTCAGCACGAGGACATCGAGCACACCCAGACGCTGTTCGGCGCCCCGCTGCCCGACCCCGGTCCGGCCGAGCCGCAGGCCGGTGGCTACCCGCCGCTGGGCGCCGGGCGCCCGGCCGAGGCCGACGCGGCGATCGACGCGCCGACCGAGCGGCTGCCGATCTACGAGGCCGTGCTGTCGCAGTGGTTCGAGTCGGCCGACACCGGCTCGCACCAGCGTCAGCCGGCCGACCCGGCCGAGCAGGTGGCCGCCAACGGCAACGGCGCGACCAACGGCAGTGCCACGAACGGCAACGGCACCAACGGTTCCGCTCCTGGCGAACAGACGCTGCCGGACGCCCAGCCGGAGCCGGCCGCGTGGACCTCGCCCGGTGACGACGGCTGGCTGGCCGCCCAGGCGCTGCTCGCCGCGCCCGCCGAGGAGGAGCCCAAGACCACCGCTGGGCTGCCCAAACGAGTTCCCAAGGCGCACCTGGTGCCCGGTTCGGCGGCACCGCGAGGGCAGGAATCGGCTGAGGAGACGACAACGGCGGGCGCGCCGCCGTTGCCACCACGCACCGCGGACGCCGTTCGTGGTCGCATGTCGAGCTTCCAGCAGGGCGTACGGCGTGGCCGCCACGCCCTCATCGAGGCATACGCTGGTGACCAGTCAGGTCCCGACGCCAGCCGTACAGACGAGGAGCAGGAGTGACGACCGCGTCCGCAAACCAGCCCGGAAGTTTCGGGTGGCTGATCACTGATTTCGTCCGTCAGGTACCCGGCGTGGCGCATGCCGTCGTCGTGTCCGCCGACGGATTGCTCCTCGCCGGCTCCCAGGGCCTGCCGAGGGACCGCGCCGAGCAGTTGTCGGCGGTGTCCTCCGGCCTGGTCAGCCTCACCCAGGGCGCCGCGCGGTGCTTCGAGGCCGGTGGGGTCAACCAGACCGTGGTCGAGATGGACCGCGGGTACCTGTTCCTGATGTCGATCTCCGACGGGTCCTGTCTGGCGGTGCTCGCCGCGCCCAACTGCGACATCGGGCTCGTGGCCTACGAGATGACGCTGCTGGTCGAGCGGGTCGGCCAGCAGATGACTCCGGAATTGCGTGCGCAGCTACAGGGCGCACAGCGCAGGTAATCGTGCTAACCGCGAGGGCGCGGAGATACAGCGGAGGCTGGGCCCCATGCGACCGTCTCGGGGACACCTACAGCGACGAATGCCGCGCGCCGGAGAGTCAGAGCGGAGGCAGGTAGAGATGCCGGAAAAAGGCTGGGAGGACCTCCCCGAGCACGACGTCGGTGACGCGCCCAACAGGTTCGACGTCGACGGGTTCCGGGCCAGGCTCTTCGGTGGTCCGGGTGCCACGCTGTACGGCGACTCGGGGATTCCGGCGCAGTCCGCGTGGGACAGCAAGGAGATCCCCACCGTCGGTCCCAACGAGGACAGCGGCTACAACAGCGGTGTCTTCAACAGTGGGGTCTTCAACAGCGGGGTGTTCAACAGCAGCCCGGACCTGCTCGGTGACATGGGCGGCGGCCGCGACAGTGGCTCGCTGGTTCGCCCGTACACCAAGACAGGCGGCCGAACCCGGTCCGACTATGATCTTGCGATCGAGGCGCTGGTATCCACCAGCGAACGGGGGAAGGCCCCGGACGCGGCGGTGCTCCCGGAGCACCGGTCGATCTGCGGGCTGTGTCTGGACACCAGGTCGGTCGCGGAGGTGGCGGCACATCTGCGACTGCCACTCGGCGTCGCGAAGGTGTTGATCGGGGACATGGCCGGGATGGGCCTGGTCCTGATCCACCAGAGCGGCATGGTCGTCGGCGACCGGCCGTCGATCGAATTCATGGAAAGGGTGCTCAGTGGTCTCCGCAGGCTCTAGTCCCCACAGCCCGCGTGGCGCGGCGGCACCGCAGCCGACGACTTCGGCCAAGATCGTCGTCGCCGGCGGGTTCGGGGTCGGTAAGACGACTCTTGTCGGTTCGGTGTCGGAAATCGTTCCGCTGACCACCGAGGCCGTCATGACCGAGGCCAGTGTCGACGTCGACGACCTGTCCAACACGCCGAACAAGGTCACCACCACGGTGGCGATGGACTTCGGCCGTGTGTCGCTGGACAGCGACCTGATCCTCTACCTGTTCGGCACGCCCGGCCAGCACCGGTTCTGGTTCATGTGGGACGACCTGGTGCGCGGCGCGATTGGCGCGGTGGTGCTGGTCGACACCCGCCGGCTGGCGGACGCGTTCGCCTCCATCGACTTCTTCGAGGACCGCCAGCTGCCCTACGTGGTGGCGATCAACTGCTTCGACCGGGTCCTGCACCACCGGGTCGACGACGTGCGTGACGCGCTCACGATCGACCAGACGGTCCCGGTGGTCACCTGCGACGCCCGCGACCGGGAGTCCACCAAGGAAACACTGATCACGCTGGTGGAGCACGCGATGCACCAGCGGATGTCGGCCCGCGCGGGCTGATCTCCCGTACCTGACGCGACGCGCCCTGGGGTCACCCCAGGGCGCGTCGTGCGTAGTAGGCCATGGAGCTGGTGGCCTCGTCGGCCTCGGTGAGATCGCCCCTGGCCAGCGCCCGCAGCGCGTCGGCGGCCCGGCTGATGCCCATCAGCGCGTCGAGCATGCGTTCGCGGTCCTCGCCGAAGCTGTCGAGGTCGAGGTCGGCGAGGAGCTTGCGCACCCCGCCGTCGATGACGTCGGCGCGATCGAGGAAGTCGGCGCGCAGCAGCCGGAGTCGCTGGTGGCTCGTGCGCCGATCGTCACCGCTCATGCGCTGAATGTGCGCCCGGAGTCTCGAGAACCGCTCGTGCCGTCGTCGAGGGCGCGAGCGGTTCTCAGTTCGTGGCGATCAGCGACGCGGACGTGATGCGGTGCAGCGGGTACTGGCGCACGGTCTCGCTGGCCTGGTCGCCGGCCTGGTTGCCGACCTGGTCGACCACGTCCCGGCCCTCCAGCACGCCGCCGCCGACCCGGAAGGGCGTCACCACCCGCTGGCTGGCCACGCCGCGCGCGTCCACGAAGTCGATCAGCACGTGGCCGTTGCGCTCGATGGCCTCGCGCAGCAGCGCGAGCGTCGCGGACGTGTCGGCGACGCCGCCGCCGGAGGTCAGCGAGACGGTGCGGCCCCGGCGGGTCGCGGCGGCGGTGTCGCTGGCGCGGACCTGGGCCACGATGTCGCGCAGCCGTTCGATGCTGGGCGGGTTGGGCAGCCCGGCGCGGCGCGCCCGCGCGGACTGGGTGGCCGGCAGCCGGTGGCCGGTCTGGCGCAGGTCGATGACCTGGCCGTCGGCGCCCTCGGCGGCCGGGGCGAAGCCGGCGCCGCGCAGTTCGTCGAGCACGTCGGCCAGCGGCAGCGGGCTGACCACGACCGTCGGCGCGATCCGCCGCAGCTCCAGCCGGGCGGCCAGCGGGTGGGCGGCGACCTCGGCCAGCAGCACCGGGTCGTCGCAGCGCAGGAAGCAGGCGGCGGGGCCGCCGCGCAGCCGGCCGTGGCGGCGGGCGACGTCGTCGATGAGGTAGGTCAGCCCCTGCGGGACCGGGGTGCGGGACTTCGTGGTGAACAGTTCGTGCAGGTCCTGGGCCGAGCGCCCGGCGTCCAGGGCGCGTCGGACCGACTGCTCGGTGACCCGGTAGACGGTGGCGCTGCCGGCCGACTCGACGTCGGCGACCTGCGCCATGTCCACGGCCAGGGTCGGCTCCAGCGGCCCGGGGGCCACGACGGTCAGGTCGGCCTGCACCAGGACGTGGTCGACCGGCTCGGGCATCGACTCGGCCATGGCCTTGGCGGCCTGCGCCGGGCCGTCGGCCAGCAGGGTCCGGCCGGCGGTGGTGATGGCGCCGAGGGCGACCACGCCCAAGGCGGTGGCCTCGTGCAGCGTCCAGCGGACGATCTCGTCGCGCAGCCGGCCGCCGCGCCGGGGCGCCCGCCAGGCGAGGACCTCGGCCAGTTCGTCCGGGTCGGCGATGCCGGCGCCGGGCGGCAGTTCGGCGAGGGCGGCGAGCACCCGGCGGCGTTCGGCGGGGGCGGGCGCGCGGCGCAGGTCGTCGGACAGCGGGGCGAGGACCTTGTCCTTGGCGTCGCGCAGGCCGGCCAGGCCCGGCAGCCGGGGCAGGTCGAGCCAGGCGGCGGCCAGCGTGGCCCAGCGGTTGGCGGGGGAGGCCACCAGCCACGGGTCGACGACGGTGGTGGGCATCCACTCCGGGTTGGTGGCGGTGGCGCTGTCGGCGATCATGCCGGCGCCGAAGGCCAGTTCGACGACGAACGACGCGCCCCGGTCGTCGGTGTCCAGTTCGCGGGCCAGGCGGCGCACGTCGCGTACGCCAAGACCGCCGGCCTTGAGTACGGTCGCCGGTTCCTCGGACCACAGCTCGATGAGCTTTTCCGTGCGGCGCAGGATTTCCAGCACCTCGCCGGCGCCTGTCGCGTCCACATTGGAGTGTGAGACCTCGCGCGGCACCGGTTCGTCCAGCCGGACCGTCCCTAAAGGACTGTCGCCGCGCAGCGCGAGCCCGACCTGGCGCGGCAGCTCGACGTTCTCCGCGTCCCGGCGCAGCAGCAACCCCATCGCCAGCAGCCGCTGCACGGGCGTCTGCGCGCGCTCCAGCGGGACCACCACCGCCGCGTCCCTGGTCCGCCCCACCGGCGAGGACCCGTGCGCCAACGCCGTCAGCAACCGCCGGTCGGCCTCCGCGAGCCCGGCCACCACCTCCGCCACGTCGACGTCCACCAACGCCGCCGACGGCTGCCCCAGCCCCGCCGGGTACAGCCCGCCGGCCTCTCGCGCCGCCGGCACCACCGACAGCTCCTCGGGCGGCCCCCAGGCCAGCGCCAGCCGGCTGAGCTGATCGAGCGCCGCTCGCACCCGGCTCGCCGGCGCGCCCGGCCCGACCAGGGCCTCGACCTCGGCCCGGGTGACCGGCTCCCGGTCGGCGTCGGCCACGACCAGCGCGTCCAGCACGGCCAGGGTGAACGTGTCCAGGCCCTCGGCCGCCCGGCTCACCGACGCGCGGCTACCGGCCCGCGCCGCCAGAACCGCCAGGTCGGCGGGCGGCGGCGTGGCCAGGTCGGGGCGCGCGCGCAGCAGGTCGGCCAGCAACTGGTCGTCCTGACCGCGCAGCCACTCGGTGAGCGGGACGGCGGGCACGTGACCACGGTATACGCGCGCTCGGACCGGAGCATGGGTCCGGTAGCCTCAAGGCCCGTCATGCCGTGTAGTTGATGGAGGGCCCCGTGGCGAAGGCCAAGCGTTCGCACCGTATCGATCCGACCTGGCCGGAGGTCGAACACCCGGTGACCGAACTGGCCGCCGACCGGCAGGGCGCGCTGTCCCCCTACGGCGACCTCAGCTTCCCGCTCACCGCCGAGGACCTCGGCTACGAGCACCCGGTCACCGAGATCAACAAGTAGTCATGCCAGTTCCCGGGCCGGGCTACTCCATCACCATCCGTGTCGAGGCGCCGCCGTCGGCCAGTGCCGCCGGCGACCTGGCGGCGGCCGTCGGCCGGGCGGGCGGCGTGATCACCGCCTTCGACGTCGTCGAGTCGCACGCCGACCGCATCGTCGTCGACCTCACCGCCAACACCCACTCCGACGAGCACGCCCGCGACATCACCACCGCGCTGGAGCAGCTGCCAGGGGTCGCGGTGCGCAAGGTCTCGGACCGCACGTTCCTGATCCACCTCGGCGGCAAGATCGAGATCTCCTCCAAGGTGGCCATCAAGAACCGCGACGACCTGTCCCGCGCGTACACCCCCGGTGTCGCCCGGATCTGCCAGGCCATCGCCGAGAACCCCTACGACGCGCGCCGGCTGACCATCAAGCGCAACACCGTCGCCGTGGTCACCGACGGCTCGGCCGTGCTGGGCCTGGGCAACCTGGGGCCGGCGGCCGCGCTGCCGGTGATGGAGGGCAAGGCGGCGCTGTTCAAGAAGTTCGCCGGGGTCGACGCCTGGCCGGTGTGCCTGGACACCCAGGACACCGACGAGATCATCCGCGCCGTCCAGCTGATCGCCCCGGTCTACGGCGGCATCAACCTGGAGGACATCGCCGCGCCGCGCTGCTTCGAGATCGAGGCCCGGCTGCGTGACCTGCTCGACATCCCGGTCTTCCACGACGACCAGCACGGCACGGCGATCGTCGTGGTCGCCGCGCTGCGCAACGCCCTGCGGGTCGTCGGCAAGGAGCTGTCGGACTGCAAGATCGTGGTCTGCGGCGCGGGCGCCGCCGGCTCGGCGATCACCCGGCTGCTGCTGCACAAGAAGCCCGGCGACGTGCTCCAGGTCGACATCAACGGCATCGTGCACCCCGACCGGGAGGGCATGGACCCCAACCTGGCCTGGATCGCCGAGCACACGAACGCCGACCGCCGCACCGGCTCGCTGACCGACGCGCTGGTCGGGGCGGACGTGTTCATCGGGGTGTCGGCGCCCAACCTGTTCGGCGCCGACGCGGTCGCCACGATGGCCGGCGACGCGGTGGTCTTCGCCCTGGCCAACCCCGACCCGGAGATCGACCCGCTGGAGGCCCAGCGGCACGCGGCGATCGTGGCCACCGGGCGCAGCGACTACCCGAACCAGATCAACAACGTGCTGGCCTTCCCCGGCGTGTTCCGCGGGCTGCTCGACGCCCAGGCCAACGGCATCACCGACGAGATGCTGCTGGCGGCGGCCGACGCGGTGGCCGACGTGGTCGACGGCGACCGGCTCAACGCGTCGTTCATCGTGCCCAGCGTGTTCGACTCGGCGGTGGCCCCGGCGGTCGCCGAGGCGGTGGCCAGGGCGGCGGCGCCGGCCAGGTAACTAGCATTGGCTCGTGGGTGAACTGACACACGTGGACCCCTCGGGGGCCGCGCGCATGGTGGACGTGAGCGGCAAGGAGGCGTCCGCGCGGGTCGCGGTGGCCACCGGGACCGTGCGGACCACGGCCGAGGTCGTGGGCCTGCTGCGGTCCAACGGCCTGAAGAAGGGCGACGCGCTGGCCGCCGCGCGGATCGCCGGCATCATGGGCGCCAAACGCACCCCGGACCTGGTACCGCTGTGCCACCCGATCGCCCTGTCCGGCGTGGCGGTCGAGCTGACCGTCGGCGACGACGGGGTCGACATCACCGCCACGGTGCGCACCACCGACCGGACCGGCGTGGAGATGGAGGCGCTGACCGCGGTGGCGGTCGCCGGCCTCACCCTGCACGACATGATCAAGGCCGTCGACCCGGCGGCCGTGCTGGACGCCGTGCGTGTCGAACGCAAGGACGGCGGCAAGACCGGCACCTGGACCCGACCGGAGGGCCGATGACCCGCACGGCTCGCGTGGTGACCGCGTCCAACCGCGCGGCCGCCGGCGTGTACTCCGACCGCACCGGCCCGCTGATCGTGGACTGGCTGTCCCGGCGCGGCTACCAGGTCGGCGCGCCCGAGGTCGTGCCGGACGGCGAGCCGGTGCTGGCCGCACTGCGGGCGGCGGTGGCCGCCGGGGTGGACGTGGTGCTCACCACCGGTGGCACTGGCCTGACGCCGACCGACCGGACCCCGGAGATGACCGCCCAGGTCATCGAGCACGAGGTGCCGGGCCTGGCGGACGCGATCCGGGCGGCCGGCCTGCCGGCCGTGCCGACGGCGGTGCTCTCCCGTGGCCTGGCCGGGGTGGCCGGCCGGACGCTGGTGGTGAACCTGCCGGGCTCGACCGGCGGGGTTCGCGACGGTCTCGGGGTGTTGGCCGGGGTGCTCGACCACGCCGTCGACCAGCTCCACGGCGGCGACCACCCCCGCGCCGGGGTGGTGCCGGCCGTGAAGCCGGGCGCTGGACCGGCTGTCGAACCGGCGCCGATACCGGGTGAGATGCCCGAGGCGTTGCCGGCCGCTCCGGCGGTCGTGCCGGCCAGGGTCCTGCGGGCCGTGGTGGTCGACGAGCCGCTGTCGGTCGAGGAGCACGCGGCGTTGGTGGACGATCCGGCGGCGGGGGCCGTGGTGACCTTCGCCGGGGTGGTGCGTGACCACGACGGCGGCCGGGGTGTGCGTGACCTGGACTACGAGGGTCACCCGAGTGCCGGGCCGGTGATCGAGGAGGTGGCGGCGGCGGTCGCTGGCCGGCACGCCGGGGTGCGGTCGGTCGCGGTCAGCCACCGGATCGGTGCGCTGGCCATCGGCGATGTGGCGCTGGCCTGCGCGGTCGCCGCCGAGCACCGGGCGGAGGCGTTCGCCGCGTGCGCCGAGTTGGTGGACGAGGTGAAGGCCCGGTTGCCGATCTGGAAGCACCAGCGGTTCACCGACGGTACGGACGAATGGGTCAACTGTCCTTGAACGTGTGGAAGGGCTCCACCGCCGGGGGATAGCAGTGGAGCCCTTCCGTCACGCAGCGCCGATCACGGCGTGCTCACGCTCTAGCGACAGCTCACTTGGTGGCGATCGTCTGACCGATGAGGATCAGGTCAGGGTTGCCGATGAACTGCTTGTTCAGCTCGTAGATGCTTTCCCAGCCACCCTGAACACCCTGCGCGGCAGCGATCTTGTACAGCGTGTCGCCGGCCTTGACCGTGTAGTCACCGTTCGGGTTGTTCGAGGAGTGCGCCGCCTGCGGGGCCGGGGCAGAGCGGTGGTGCTCCACCGGGGCCTGCTCGACCGGAGCCTGCTCCTGCTGGACCGGGGCCTCGTAGGACTGCTCCTCCTGCTGGGGAGCCTCCTGCTCCTGCTGCTCCTGCTCCGGGGCACCCGCGTAGTCGTTGCTCGGGGCGGAGGTGGCACCCGCCTGGGCGCCACACACCGGCCACGCGCCGATGCCCTGCGTCTGCAGAACGTTCTCCGCGACCCGGATCTGCTCCGCCTTGGAAGCGTTGGCCGGGTTGCCGGTGCCGCCGTTGGCCTCCCAGGTGCTCTGGGAGAACTGCAGGCCACCGTAGTAGCCGTTGCCGGTGTCGATGCTCCAGTTCCCGGTGCTCTCGCACTGTGCGATCGCGTCCCAGTTGACGGTGTCGGCCTGGGCGGGGCCTGCGGCAAATGCCAGCGGAACACCAAGGGCGGCGCCTGCGACGACGACGCGAGCGATGTTGCGCTTGGCGGCGGACGGCTTGCGGTGCTTGCCTTGGTACGCCATTTCAATCTCACCCTCAAACGCCTGCTGTGGTGCTCGGTGCCGCGTCCGGGAGGTTCTCTTTCAGTCGGGGGATATCTTCCAGGTGCCCGCCGGACGGGTTTGGCGTTTCGGGCACTCGGGTTTTCCTACTGGCTGGTTCGGGGCCAACCGGAAGCGACGGTACGTAAACAAAACCCGGGTTGGTAAGGCGAACTAAGCGTGACGTGGGTCACAGTAACACCTGCGCGAGCTGTGCGATTGAGATGTTTACGCAGGTCAGCGCCGCATTTCTGGTCGTTATAGTGGCGTTAACTTTCCGAGATAATTCACCCTAAGTGAGTCACGGGTCACGTCGGATCCGCCGATATTCACGTTCAGTATCGACTACTACAGCGTTTAGGACACTGCAGTGTGAAAGCGGGTGGCTACGTCCCGCAATGCTTGTGTCAATTCGTTCGATTCAACTTCCGAGTCGATCTCCGCGCGCCAGGGGGCCAGCCCTGCTGATCACGAACCGGTGGCAATGATCGTCTTTGCGGTCCACCCGGCTACACCGCGCCGGTGCTCAGGTGGTTTGCGGCCCGACCATAACGCGTCGATTCACCGAACGCGAACGCGAACCGGTAATTGATGGCCCGGCAATGCGGGGAAATACGGCCCGACCTGGGCCGGCGCCGTTCAGCCCCCGGCGAAGGGCGGGAGCACATCGACCCCCGAACCGTCCGGCAGGGTGAGGGTCTGGTCGCGCACGGCGACCCCGTCGAGCAGGAAGCTGCAGGCGGTCAGGACGCGGGTCAGCGTGTCGCCGTGCCGCTCGGCCAGCTCGGCCACGAGGTCACGCACCGTGGCGCCCTGGGGTACCTCGATGGTCTCTTCGTTCACGCCGGAGGCTGCCCTGGCCCCGGCGAAGTAGCGCACACGCACCGTAGCGCTGGGTGGGGCAGTAGTCACCCTGACAGGTTAGCGTTCTCGCATGGCCTGGACTTATCTCATGGACATGGACGGTGTCCTGGTGCACGAGGAGCACCTCGTGCCCGGCGCGGACAAGCTGCTGGAGGAGCTGCGCGCGAAGGAAACGAAGTTCCTGGTACTGACGAACAACTCGATCTACACCCCGCGCGACCTGCGGGCCAGGCTGCGCCGCAGCGGCCTGGAGGTCCCCGAGGGGTCGATCTGGACCTCGGCCCTGGCCACGGCGACGTTCCTGGACTCCCAGCGCCCGGAGGGCTCGGCGTACGTCATCGGCGAGTCGGGCCTGACCACGGCCCTGCACGAGATCGGCTACGTCCTGACCGACCGCGACCCGGACTACGTCGTCCTCGGGGAGACCAGGACCTACAGCTTCACGGCGATCACGACGGCCATCCGCCTGATCGAGCAGGGCGCCAGGTTCATCGCCACCAACCCGGACTCCACCGGCCCGTCGAGGGAGGGCTCCCTGCCGGCCACGGGCTCGGTGGCGGCGCTCATCGAGCGGGCCACCGGCCACGCGCCGTACTTCGTTGGCAAGCCGAACCCCCTGATGATGCGCTCCGCCCTGCGGGCGCTGGGGGCGCACTCGGAGTCCACCCTGATGATCGGCGACCGCATGGACACCGACGTCCGCGCGGGCCTGGAGGCCGGCCTGCGGACGATCCTGGTGCTGACCGGCATCTCCTCGGCCTCCACGGCGGAGAAGTTCCCCTACCGTCCGAGTCGCATCGTGGAGTCCGTGGCCGACCTGGTCGGCCACACCGACTCACCGTTCGGGGACAGCTGAGAAAGTGCGAGACCCCGGTCCACCAGGACCGGGGTCTCGCGTGTTCCCGAACTGACTGTCACTCCCACCACGAAGCGACTTCGCTTAGGTTAGCCTAACTTGCCCTGTTCGTCCAGGGGCTCAGACCTGAGCGGGTTCCTCACGGGACACCTCGCTCCCCGCGACCACGCGAGACCGGCGCAACCGAGTGATCAACCCGCCCCGCCGCCCGAGGTACACGCCACACGCCACCGCCGCCAACGCCGCGATCACCCCACCGATGACGAACGGCGACCGCCCGCCGAACTCGGCGGCCAGCCACCCCGTCATCGGCGCCCCCACCGGATTCCCGCCGATGAACACCAGCATGTAGAGCGCCATCACCCGGCCCCGCATCTCCGGAGTCGTGGCCAGCTGAACAACACTGTTCGCCGTGTTCATGAACGTGATCATGGCGATCCCGGTGGGAATGAGCGCCAGCCCGAACAGCAGGTAGCTGGGCATCAGCCCGGTCAGCGCCTCCAGCAGCCCGAACACGAACGCCGAGCCGATCAGCAACCGCATCCCCGGCGCCCGGCGGGTGCTGCGCCGCACGGCCAGCAGCGACCCGGTCAGCGACCCCACGGCCAGCAGGGTCGACAGCAGCCCGTACCCGTCGGCCTCCCGGTGGAAGACGTTCGCGGCGGCGATCGCCAGCGTGGTGAAGAACGTGAACGCGAACGTGCTGACGAAGAACACCATGACCAGCACGGTCAGGATGTCGGGCCGGGTGCGGACGTAGCGCAGCGCCTCCCGCAGCTGCCCACGGCGGCTGGCCGGCTTGGGCTGGCGTTCCAGCTCGGCGGGGTTCATCCGGGCCAGGTTGGTGATCACCGCCAGCGTCGTGACCGCGTTGACCAGGAACACCCAGCCGGTCCCGGTCCAGATGATCATCACACCGGCGATGGCCGGCCCGACGACCCTGGCCAGGTTGAACATCGACGAGTTCAGCGCGACGGCGTTGGTGATGTTGTCCTTGCCGACCATCTCGCCGACGAACGCCTGCCGAACGGGTGGATCCACCGCCGTGAACATGCCGAACACGAAGCACAGCAGGTACACGTGCCACAGCACGACCAGGCCGGTCACGTCCAGCAGCCCCAGGGCCAGCGCACACGCCGCCATCCCGGACTGGACGAGGATCAGCATCATCCGCTTGTCGTGGCGGTCGGCCAGCACCCCGGCCCACAGGGTGAACAGCAGCGTCGGCAGGAACTGGAGCGCGGCGGCCACACCGAGGGCCACCGGGTCGTAGCCGGAGAGTTCGAGAACCAGCCAGTCCTGGGCGATGCGCTGCATCCAGGTACCGACGTTGGAGATCACCTGGCCGGACGCGAACAACCGGTAGTTGCGTACGCGCAGGGATCCGAACATGCCCCGATGGTTCCGTCCGGTCTTCGACGGGTCGACGAGCGCGGCTCGAGGCGAACCGGTCGTCCTGGGAGAACTGCCTGTTGGGTCACTCGTCTTTCTGGTGTCTGTCACTAATCCTGTTGGCTCGCCAACCGGTCGATGATCTCCGCGGCCTCGGACAGCAGGTCCAGCTCCGTGGGGCTCAGTTCGGCCAGTCGCTTGTCCAGCCAGGCCTCACGGGCGGAGATGTCGGCCAGGATGAGCGCACTCCCTTCCACGGTGATCTCGACGATGGCCTGCCGGCCGTCGCTGGGGTGCGGTCGGCGGCTGACGTAGCCGGCTTCCTCGAGAGCGGCGATCACCCTGGTCATGGACGGGGGCTGGACAACCTCCTTGGCGGCCAGCTCACCTGGCGTGAGCGGACCGCACTTGTACAGGCAGGACAACGCTGACAGTTGGGTGAGCGTGACCGAGGAGTCAGTCCGCTGGGCGCGAAGCCTGCGGTTGAGCCGGACCGTCGCCAGCCGCAGGCGGCTGGCGAGCGAGCGTTCGGCTACGTCCTGCTCACTTTTCGACACATCGTTAGCATACCTCACGACCTGCGTGAAGTCAGGCGAAGGCTGCCCGAATCGGCCCGATCGCGAAGTACACCACAAACAGCGCGGCCACGATCCACAGCAGCGGGTGGATGCCCCGCAGCCGGCCGGTCACCGCCCGCAGCACCACGTAACTCACGAACCCGGCGCCGATGCCGTTGGCGATCGAGTACGTGAACGGCATGACCACGATCGTCAGGAACGCCGGCAGCGCGACCGTGAAGTCGTCGAAGTCGATCTCCTTGATCTGGGCCATCATCAGCACGCCGACGATCACCAGCGCCGGTGCGGCCGCCTCCACCGGCACCGCCTCGTACAGCGGGGTGAAGAACATCGCGGCGATGAACAGCAGGCCGGTGACCACGTTCGCCAGGCCCGTCCGCGCGCCCTCGGCGATACCGGCCGCCGACTCGACGTAGACCGTGTTCGAGCTCGACGAGGCCGCGCCGCCGGCCACCGCGCCCACACCGTCGACGAACAGCGCCTTGCCGACCCCGGGCAGCGTGCCGTCCTGGCGCAGCAGCCTGCCCTCCTTGCCCAGGCCGGTCATGGTGCCGATGGTGTCGAAGAAGTCGGTCAGTACCAGGGTGAACACCAGCAGCACGGCGGTGATCACCGGCACCTGCACCCAGGCGTCGAAGTTGAACGCGCCGACCAGCGACAGGTCCGGCGTGCCGACCACGTCGTCGGGCACCGCCGGGTAGCCGAGGTTCCAGCCCTTCGGGTTGGTCCCCATCGACGGCCCGGCATCCACAATGGACTCGACGATGATCGCGATGACCGTCGAGCCGAGCACGCCGATCAGGATCGCGCCCTTGACCCGCTTGGCCACCAGGATGCCGGTCAGCAGCAACCCGAGCACGAACACCAGCGTCGGCCAGGACGCGATCGAGCCGTTGATGCCCAGTCCAACCGGGACTGTCGTGTTCGCGACGTCCGGCACCCGGCGGACGAACCCGGCGTCGACCAGGCCGATGAGCGTGATGAACAGCCCGATACCGACCGCGATCGCCGACTTGAGCGAGGGCGGTACCGCGTTGAACACCATCGTCCGCACGCCGGTGACCACCAGGATCAGCACCACGACCCCGTTGACCAGCACCAGCCCCATCGCCGCCGGCCAGCTCATCTGCGGCGCGATGGTGACCGCGACGAACGCGTTGATGCCCAGGCCTGTGGCCAGGGCGAACGGGTAGTTGGCGACGAGTCCGAACAGGATCGTCATGACACCCGCGACCAGCGCGGTGACCGCCGCCACCTGCCCCATCGGCAGGATCGCGCCGAACTTGTCGTCGTGGGTCGACGGGTCGTTCGGGTCTGCCGAGAAGCTGCCGATGATCAACGGGTTCAGCACGATGATGTAGGCCATGGTCACGAACGTGACCAGGCCGCCACGGATCTCCGTGGCCGTGGTCGAGCCGCGCTCGCTGATCTTGAAGAACCGATCCAGCCGGGAGCGGGCGGCGGTGCTGGTGCTCATGGGGCGGTAGCCTCGCGCACGTGCCCGGTGATGCCAAACCCAACGCGCCAATCGCAACGCAGAAGTCACCTCCCGAGCCACTACCGCCCCGGTTGCTCGCCCTCGCGCCGGTGGTCTACGGGGGGACGGCGCTGTGGCTGCTGGCGCTCGTGGTGCTGGCCGTCGGCCACTACGGCTTCGGCGTGTTCCCGCCGATCTGGATGTGGACGGCACTGGCCGGGTTCGTCCTCGGACTGATCGGCGTGCCGATCATGATCTGGCAGCGCAACGCGTCCCGCCGGGGCGCGCGCGGCGCCCAGAAGATCGACTAGCGGGTCCGGCAGGCCCGTTCCTCGATCTTGCTGTACACGGTCAGCTCGGTTTCCAGGGCCTGGGCGAGCTCGGCGGTGGTGACCCCCTCGACCGGCGCGACGTCGACCGTGGCCGACATGTCCTCCGGCCCGGTCAACGCGACCAGCTCGGGGTCCTGCTCGGAGAACAGCTCCGTGAACCGCTCGTAGGCCTGCGCCCGGGTCTCGGTGGCGACCTCCTGGACGCGCGGGTCCGCCCGCAGCCGCTCGGCCGCCCGGGACATCGTCGCGTCCGCGTCGTCGTCGGCGAAGTAGATCCGCACCTGGAACTCGCCGCCGATGATCAGGCAGATCACGTCGTCCTCGCCGACCGTGGCGGAGGTCGTCGGGGTCGTCCTGGCCTCGGCCGGCGGCGGGTCCTGCCCGCCGGTGATCCGCAGGGTCGCCACGAGCGCACCGGCGCCCACCAGCAGCGCACCCACGACGAGCAGCACGACACGCTTGGTCACGCCCTGATGGTGACAGAGTCCGGACTCAGCCGAGGAGGCTTTCGGGATCCTCCAGGAGCGCGGCGAACGTGTGCCGCTCCTCCCAGCGGTCGGTGGACCAGGCCAGCGCGCGGGCCATGCCCTCGGTGGAGTCGGTGCAGTGCACGACGTCGCGGTCGACCCACCAGGCGACCTCGTGGTCGGCCAGGCCGATCCGCACGGTCAGCCGCTCGTGCACCAACGGCCCGCCGGCCGGCACCTCCAGCCCGGCCAGGTCGCAGGCGTCGACCACCGCGCCCAGGTCGGCCCAGAGCACCGGTTGCGCCTGCTCACGGATCACGCCGACGACGACCTCGGTGGCCAGCGGCACGTCGAGCACGTCGGCCAGCGGCTCGGCCAGCGCGAAGTCCGGACCGGCCGAGACCACCCGCTCGCCGGACGCGACGCCGAGCACCCACGGCGCGTCGAGCACCATCGCCTCGGACGCCGGCAGCACGCCGCCGGTCAGCGGGCGCACGGCGACCGGCGGACGCACGTCCTCGGCGCTGAGCACCCCGTCCTGGACGGCCTCGGCGATCGCGGCGTGCGCGCGCATCGCGGTACCGGTGGTGACCTGGCGGTTCTGGTCGGCGAGCCGGTCGAGCAGGTCCTCGGCGTCGTCCGGGCCGGTCAGGTCGAGCTCCTCGCGCACACCGATCGCGCGCAGCACCGACGGGTCGACGTCGACCGGCGGCACCGGGTCGTAGAGCCCGGCGAGCGCCCCGGCGTCGGGCAGCCGCAACTCGTGGGGCGCGTGGTCGTCCAGCACGGCGTGATTGGCCAGCCACCAGCCGGTGTGGCCTCCGGGTTCGTGCATGGCTCGCCAGGTGTCCGGGTCGCCGGCCAGCAGGCGCAGCGCCGCCGGCCAGGCGTGCTCGGCGACCAGGTCGAGGTCGCGGACGGCGGTCATCCGGTGCGGCGGCTCGGCCAGCGAGTCCCACCAGTCCCGCTCGTCGGGCAGGTCGTGGTCGGGTGCGGACGGGGCCTCGTCGACGACCACGGCGAAGGTGTCCAGCACGCCGACGGCGGTGAGCACGTGGCGCGGCCAGGTGGTGACGGTGTCCGGGTGCAGGACGCCGACCGGGGTGTCGTCGTCGAGCAGGTCGAGCAGCGGCGCGTCGGGCAGGGCGAGCTCGTCGGCGCGGCGGTGGTCGCCGGCCTCGTCGCGCAGCGCCAGCGCCGACAGCCACGGGTACTCGCCCTGCCGGGCCCCGGCGGCGGCCACGAGCGTGAGGACGCTGTCCCGCAGGTCGTCGATGTCCATTCCGGACTCGGCGTCGTCGACGCTGCGTTCGACGGCCTCGCGCAGCGAGTCCAGCAGGTCGGCGGTGCCGCCCCGGCGGGCGCCGAGTCGTTCGAGCAGCGGGTGGGCGGCCTCGGGGTGCACGGCGTCGCCGAAGGAGTGGTCGACGTCGCCGTCGACGATCAGCGCGCCGCGCGGCCCGGGGATGGTGCGGCCGTCGGCCATCGGCACGGGCAGCCCACCGAGCGCCTCCCTGGCGTCGGAGTCCACCTCGGCGATCGGCGAGAGGGCGTCGTAGAGCCGGTACCACCAGGACGGTGGCCGGTCGATCCCGGTGACGGCGGCGACGATGTCGGCGGTGTGCAGCCGGGTGGTGTCCAGGGCGGCGAGCGCGGCGGCGTGCTCGGGGGCGGCGTACTCGGCGGTGACCAGCCCCGGGACGACGTCGGCGAGCAGTTCGGCCAGCGCCGGGCTGTCGGTGGGCAGCAGCGCGGCCTTGCCGGGGGAGACGGGGTCACCGTTGGGGGTGGGCAGCCAGGCCGTGTTGCGCAGGACCGACGTGATCCCCTGTCGAAGCCGGTCGTCCACTTCGGACAGTGGGAAACCGGGCAGCGGCACCAGTTCCGTCGGCCGATCGACCTTGTCGAGCAGTTTCGGGTAGAGCCGCACGGCGGCGTCGAGCACCGCGTCGGTGGCCGGTCCCGGCATGATCCGCCGGCGCGACGGCTCGACCGGCAGGGTGGCGATCAGTCTGGCCGGCAACGAAAGCCGTTCGTCGGTCGGTGTCGGCGCGTGCAGCACCTGGTCCGGCTGCCCGTCCGCGTAGGCCCAACAGATGGTCCACTGTGGACGGTGTTCGGTGGGTAGTCCGCCGGTGAGTTCCGGCGGCAGCTCACCGGACTCCCGCACGATCGTCCAGTGGGTGACGCCGTCCGGCCCGTACAGGTCGTCGCCGTCGCGACGCCAGCTGCGCCCACCGATGTCGATCCGGTCGAGCCCGTCGAGCGCGAGCAGCAGATCGACGGCCTGCCCGGAGAACTCCGGCGGCTCGTCCTTGAGTGGCAGCCGCACCTCGGTGTCGAACCCGTCCGGCACCGGGTCCTCGTCGGTCGGCCAGACCAGCCGCAGCACCGGAACCCGGTCGGTGGTCCCCAACTCCTCCCGGGTCCGCGCGGCCGAGAAGGCCACACCCCCGGTCCGCGACACCACGCGGGGCTCGTCACACACGGTCAGAACGGCCGCGAACCCCAGCCCGAACTGCCCGACCCCGTGCTCCTTGGCCGAGGCCCGCAGGGACGCGAGCGACGCGACCCCGGCCGCGTCCAGCGGACGACCGGTGTTGGCCACCCGAAGCTCGTCGCCGACGAGGGAGACCCTCAGATGGCCCGCCACTCCGGCGGCCTGCGCCGCGTCGGCGGCGTTCTGCGCCAGCTCGACCAGCAGCCGGTCCCGATACCCGCCGAGGTAGAGGTCCTCCTCGGCATTGGCATCCTCCCGAAGCCGGGTAGGCGACGTCCGCCAGGCGGCAAGCACGGCCTCCCGAAGCCGTGCGGTGTCGAACGGGTCGCTCACCCTGCTGGGGGCCACGACGGCCCAACGCCATCCCGCTCGGGCGACCCGACACCACCATCAGCCCCGGCCTCGCCACCGCCGACCGCCCCGGTCTCACCGGACTCGGTGGCACCGGGCTCGGTGTTGGCGGTCTCGCCAGCGGCGGTCTCGCCACCAGCATCGGTTTCGGTGCCAGGGGCGGTCTCGCCTTCAGCGCCGGTCTCGGTGTTGGCGGTGTCGGTGTTGGCGGGCTCGCCAGCGGCGGTCTCGCCACCAGCATCGGTTTCGGTGCCAGGGACGGTCTCGCCCTCAGCGGCGGATTCGGTGGCGGCGGCCGGCTCGGTGTCAGGGACCGTCTCGATGTCGGCGCCCGACTCATTGTCGTTGGCTGGCTCGTTGCCAGCGATGGGCTCGTTGCCGGAGATGGACTCGGTGCCGCTGGCGGGCTCGGTGCTAGCAGGCTCGCCGCTAGCGGGCTCGTAGCTGGCGGGCTCGTAGCTGGCGGAGTCGTAGCTGGCGGAGTCGTTGTTAGCAGGCTCGTTGCTAGCAGGCTCGATGGCGGCGGACTCGGGCTCGGTGCTGGCGGGCTCGGTGTCGGAGTGCGGCGCGGCGTTGCCTGCCGGGTCGTTCCCAGCGGCGGACTCGGTGTCGCTGACGGGACTGTCAGCGGTCGGGACCACGTCGTCGGCTGTTTCGGCGCTGGCAGGTGTTTCCGCTTCGCCGGAGGTCTCGGGGGCGGTCGTCCCGGCGGCGGCGTCCGGCTCGGCGGAGCCGGTCGTGTCGGCGCCGGCCGGGGTCCCGGCTTCGCCGGGGGTCGGTTCGCCGTGCGCCTCGCTGTTGGCGGGAGTCCCGTTGTCGGTGGGCGGCTCGGGGCTGTCGGCCGCTTCGGTGTCGGCGTTCGGCTCGACGGTGTCGGCCGGTTCGCCGGTCGCTTCGTCGCCGGTCGCTTCGTGGGTGGTCGCTTCGTGGGTGGTCGCCTCGACGCCGGTCGCCTCGTGGGTGGCGGGGGAGTCGCCCGCGACAGCTGGCTCGCTGCCGGCCGGGTCGCCAGCGGCTGTCTCGGTGCTGGTGGCCGGCTCGGTGTCGGCGGTCAGCACCGCCTTGCCGGCGGTGGAGTCGGTGTGGGAACCGGTCGCGTCGGGGGCGGGCTGTGCCTCGGCATCACTGGCCGGCTCGACCTGGTCGGGCGCCTCGGCGGAGAAGCCGGTGTCGACCGGCGCCTCGGCCACTGCGTCAGCGGTCGGCTCCGCGTCGGTGGACTGCTCCGGGACGGCTGGCACCTGACCCTCGGCAGGGGCGGTGGCATCGCCGGCCGGCTCGGCCGGTGACTCCACCTCGGCGACGTCGCCTTCGCTCCCGGGGAGCGCCTCGGCCGTAGCCGCTGTGTCGGCCGGGCCGGCCTCGGCCGTGAGCGCGGAATCCGTCGCGCCGGAGTCCGGCGGGTCGACCTCCGGTGCGGTGGTCTCGGCCGGGGCCTCGGGAGCCAGCGGCTCCACGTCCAGCTGGGCGTCGTCGTAGATGAGGTTGGCCACGAGGACGGGGGAGACCTGTTCGACCTCGGCCTCGGAGTGGGCGCCGCAGCCGTACTCGGCGTGGACGACGTGGGCGTCGGCCGGGGAGAACTCGTTGCCGCAGGTGCCGAAGGCCGCTCCGAGCGAACCCGCCAGCTGGAGGTAGAAGCCGCAGGTGCCGCACCGCGCCGGGGCGCTGCGCGCCATGTCCGACCGGGGGCCGAAGTCGCTCTGGTGCCAGCGGGCCGCGGCGTCCTCCCGCGCGGGGCGGGCCATGACGCGCGGCCGGCCGAGGCCGACCTCCAGCGCCACCTCCTCGACCGCCGGGTCGTCGGAGGCCACGTAGGACGGGACCAGTCGCGGGTCGTCGGGGGCGGTCGGGAGCAGGTCGCCGACGCCGAGGTCGCCGGCCTGCACCCGCTGGTCCCACGGGACCCAGTCGGGAGCGACGAGCGCGTCGGGGCCCGGCAACAGCACGACCTCACTGATCGTGACGTCGGTGTCGGGGCCGGCGTTCGCCAGCGTCGCGGCCCAGCGCCAGCCGCGGTAGCCGGGCTTGGCTGCCTCGAACAGGTGGGTGACGGCGTCCGCGCTCTCGACCTGGCTGCCGACGTGCGCGCCGACCTCCTCGTCGCCCGCCTCGTCCTGGGCGGCGGCGCGCGCGAGATCGACCGCCGCGACCAGCGCGGGGTCTGTGAGGTCGTCGGACTGCGGCATCATCGTCGACGATTGTGCCGTACCGGTGTGAAGGTGTTTCCCATGAGGGCTCTGTTCGCGGTCACCGCCATCGCGGTCGTCACTTCCTGTAGTTCCGAGGCGACGCCGGTGGACCGGGCGACCCCGGACCCGCGGCCGTCGCTGCGCGCCGAGGTCGTGGAGACGCTGCCGCACGACGCCACCGCGTTCACCCAGGGTCTGGAGCTCGCCGGCGACACCCTCTACGAGGGCACCGGCATGGAGGGCGAGTCGAGCGTGCGCGCGGTCGACCCGGCCACCGGCGAGGTGCTGCGCGAGGTCCCGCTGCCCGACGACCTGTTCGGCGAGGGCATCACCGTCGTCGGCGACACCATCTGGCAGCTGACCTGGCGCGACGGTGTGGCGCTCCGCCGCGACCGGGAGACCCTGGCCGAACGTGACCGCGTCGGGTACGAGGGCGAGGGCTGGGGTCTGTGCCACGACGGCGAGCGGCTGGTGATGAGCGACGGCACCGCCGAGCTCACCTTCCGCGACCCCGAGACGTTCGCCGAGACCGGTCGGGTCGAGGTCCGGGACGGCGACGACCCGGTCACCCAGCTCAACGAACTGGAATGTGTCGACGGTCAGGTCTACGCGAACGTGTGGCATACCGACCGGATCGTGCGGATCGACCCCGAAACTGGACTACTCACCGCTACCGTCGATCTGGAGGGACTGCTGTCCGAGTCGGAGCTCGCCGACGCCGACGTACTCAACGGCATCGCCGCCGTCGCGGACACCGACGAGTTCCTGGTGACGGGGAAGTACTGGCCGAAGATGTTCCGGGTGCGGTTCGTGCCGCTCTGAGCCGCCGGTACCAGCTCCGGACGAGACCGACGTACGGCAGGATGGACACGTGATTCGTTCCGGTTCGGGTGACCAGGACCCGGAGGAGGGCCAGGCCCGCTCCGGCTCCGGGCGGAAACGCCGTCGCAGCTGGACCGACCAGCGACAACCGTCGATCCAGCCCCAGAACCAGCCGAAGAGTCAGCCGCCGCGTGACGAGCCCCGCGAGGAGCCGCTGACCAGCGCGATCCCCACGGCGAACCCGTACCCGAACGAGGACCAGCGGCACGGCCGCCGTCGGCCACCGCCACCGCCGCCACCGCCGCGCAACTGGCGTGACGTGCCGCCGCCGCGCCGCCACCTGCCGCCGGAGACCTACGGCCCGGACGGCTACCCGACGGACTTCCCGGCCGAGGCCCGCGAGTACCCGCCGACCCGCGCCCAGACGCCACCGCCCCAGCCGCCGCCTCCCCACCAGCAGCAACCCCACCAGCAGCCGGACTCCCAGCCCGACCGTCCGGCCGCCGCCCCGCAGTACCCGAAGAAGCTGACGGTCACCCGGGTCGCCGCCCTGCGCAGCCGCGAGCTGGGCAGCCGCGCGGTGCACGCGTTCCGCCGCGCGGCCAACGCCGACGGCGCCGACAAGTCCGGCCTCACGTCGCTGACCTACGCGACGATGCTCAACTACGCCAGCGACGCGGCGATGGCCGTCGCGCTGGCGAACACGCTGTTCTTCTCGGCCGCCAGCACCGACTCCAGCAAGGGCAAGGTCGCCCTCTACCTGCTGATCACGGTCGCGCCGTTCGCGCTGCTCGCCCCGGTCATCGGCCCGGCGCTGGACCGTATCCAGCGCGGCCGCCGGCTGGCGATGTGCGCGGCGTCGGCCGGTCAGGCGCTGATGTGCGTGATCATGGCGGCGAACTTCGACTCCTGGCTGCTGTACCCGGCGGCGCTGGGGAAGATGGTGCTGTCCAAGTCGTTCACGGTGTTGAAGGCGGCGGTCACCCCGAGGGTGGTGCCGCCGGACATCACGCTGGCCAAGACCAACGCGCGGCTGACGGTGTTCGGCCTGGCCGGCGGTGCCGCGTTCGGCGCGGTCGCCACGCTGGTGCTCCAGATCTTCGACTCGCCGGGCGCGCTGTGGTTCACCGCCGCGATCTGTGTGGTCGGCGCGGTCCAGGCGATGCGGATCCCCGGCTGGGTCGAGGTCACCGAGGGCGAGGTCCCGGCGTCGCTGTCGGCCAACCCGGACAAGCCCAAACGCCAGCCGATGGGCCGCCAGGTCGTGGTCGCGCTGTCGGGCAACGCGACGATCCGCCTGCTCACCGGGTTCCTGATGATGTTCGCCGCGTTCGCCGTCCGCGAGCAGACCGAGGGCGACGCGTTCAAGCAGCTGCTGCTGCTCGGCGTGATCGCCGGCGGCGCCGGCCTGGGCAGCTTCGTGGGCAACGGCATCGGCGCGCGGATGCATCTGGGGCACCCCGAGCAGCTGGTGCTGGCGTGCATCGGCGGCTGTATCGGTTCGACGGTGCTGGCGCTGCTGATGGAGGGCGTGACGACCGCCGCGATCGTCGGCCTGGTCGGCGCGACGGCCAGCGCGCTGGCCAAGAACAGCCTCGACGCCGTGATCCAGGACGATTTACCGGAGGAGTCGCGGGCCTCGGCGTTCGGCCGCTCGGAGACCGTGCTGCAGCTGGCGTGGGTGTTCGGCGGGGCGCTGGGGGTGCTGCTGCCGCCGGTGTTCTGGATCGGCTTCCTGGTGATCACGGTCCTGCTGGTGGTGGGCCTGGTGCAGACGATGCTGACCCGGCAGGGCGCGTCGCTGCTGCCCTGGTTCGGCGGCGCGCGGTCGATCGTCCCGCCGAGGACCAGAAGCCCCCGGACCGCGCCGGGCTCGGCGACGGCCACCGCGTTTCGGGAGGGGCCGCCGAGCGAGCCCGACCAGCGCCCGTAGTCTCGCCTGCGTGCGAGTGGTTGCTGTGCTGGCGGTGGTGGTGTTGGCGGCCGGGTGCTCGGCGTCCGAGCCCCCGCCCGAGGACCCGAGCGTCGACTTCTCGGCCGATGACCGCAAGGTGACCGCCGAGCCCTTCCTGTACTGCGACGTGCAGGTCAAGGACTGCAAGCGGGACAACACCGCGCAGGTGAAGCTGGAGGTCGCGCCGGGCACGCCGGTGCTGGTGTCGGTGCCCCAGGAGGTCGCCGAGACGCCGTGGTCGGTCGTGATCCAGTACCGGACGGCGGCCGGCGAGCAGATGCCGCCGGAGACGGTGGCGACCTTCCCGCCCAACAAGTCCTCGACGTTCGAGGCCCTGCCTCCCGGCGACGGCGACCAGTTGCAGACCGTCGAGGTCAAGCAGGCCGGCGCCAAGCTGGTCCGTGACGACAAGGGTGAGGCGGCGGCGGTGTCGCGGGGAGTCTGGTCGGCCCAGATCTCCCCGCCCGCGGCGTGAGGGGTTACGGGTCGAGTTCCCGGGCGACCGCGCGCACCACGTCGGCGACGCGCTTGGTGGCCTTGCGGTCGGGGTAGCGGCCCCGGCGCAGGTCGGGCTGGACCTTGGCCTCCAGCAGCTTGATCATGTCCTCGATCAGCCCGTGCAGTTCCTCGGCGGGGCGCCGCCGGGCCTCGGCGACCGACGGCGGCGGGTCCAGCAGCCGCACGGACAGCGCCTGCGGCCCCCGGCGTCCGTCGGCGACCCCGAACTCGATTCGTTGGCCGGCCTTCAGCCCCGGCACCCCGGCCGGCAGGGCGGACGACCGGACGTACACGTCCTCGCCGCCGTCCTGGGTAACGAACCCGAAGCCCTTCTCCGAGTCGTACCACTTGACCTTCCCGGTCGGCACAACGATTCACCTCCACACATGCGAACGCGTCCCGGGGGCGTACCCAGGACGCGTTCGTCCAGCCTATGCCAATCCGGTACCCACGCGGTAGCCGGTTTGCCCGTTGTCGCGCCCAGCGGAAGCCGACGGCCCACCCGTGTCACGCACAGCGACCGGGTGGTCGCTCAGGCGTGCCGGGTGGCGGCGACCTCCTGGAGGCCGAGCAGTTCGACCGACCGTTCCCGCATCTCCACCTTCCGGATCTTGCCGGTGATGGTCATCGGGAACTCGTCGACGACGTGCACGTACCGGGGAATCTTGTAGCGGGCGAGTTTTCCCTCGCAGTACTCGCGCAGTTTCTCGGCGGTCAGTTCCGGTGCGCCGTCACGCAGCCGCACCCAGGCGATGAGTTCCTCGCCGTACCGTGCGTCGGGAACACCGACGACCTGTGCGTCCACCACGTCGGGGTGGGTGTAGAGGAATTCCTCGATCTCCCGGGGATACACGTTCTCGCCGCCCCGGATGACCATGTCCTTGATCCGTCCGGTGATGTTCAGGTAGCCGGCGTCGTCCATCACCGCGAGATCACCGGTGTGCATCCACCGGTCGGCGTCGATGGCCTCGGCGGTCTTCGCCGGCTCCTCCCAGTAGCCCAGCATGACCGAGTAGCCGCGCGTGCAGAACTCGCCGGGTTCGCCGCGCGGCACGGTCTCGCCGGTCTCCGGGTCGACGACCTTGACCTCCAGGTGCGGGTGGACCCGCCCCACGGTCGAGACGCGCCGCTGGAGGGTGTCGTCGGCGCGGGTCTGGGTGGAGACCGGTGACGTCTCGGTCATGCCGTAGCAGATCGTCACCTCCGCCATGCCCATCCGGTCGATGACCTGCTTCATCACCTCGACCGGGCACGGCGACCCGGCCATGATCCCGGTCCGCAGCGACGACAGGTCGTGGCTGTCGAACGACGGGTCGGCCAGCTCCGCGATGAACATCGTCGGCACCCCGTACAGCGACGTGCACCGCTCGGTGGCGACCGCTTCGAGGGTCAGCGCCGGGTCGAACGCGGGCGCCGGAATGACCATGCACGCGCCGTGTGAGGTGGCCGCGAGATTTCCCATCACCATGCCGAAACAATGGTAGAAGGGCACCGGAAGGCAAATGACGTCCTCGGCGGTGTAGGAGCACAGCTCGCCGACGAAGTAGCCGTTGTTGAGAATGTTGCGGTGGGACAGCGTCGCACCCTTGGGAAATCCGGTGGTTCCCGACGTGTACTGGATGTTGATCGGTTCGTCGGCCGACAGGCCGTCCTGGATCTCCTCCAGTTGCGCGACCGATCCGCCGCGTCCGATGGCGACCAGGTCGTTCCATTCCTCCCGGCCGATGAGCAGCACGTCGGTCAGCGCCGGGCAGTCCGGCCGGACCTGGTCGATCATCGCCGCGTAGTCGGAGGTCCTGAAGCTCGGCGCCGCCACCAGCGTCCGGATGCCGGCCTGGTTGAGCACGTACTTCAGCTCGTGGGTCCGGTAGGCCGGGTTGATGTTGACCAGGATCGCCCCGATCTTGGCCGTGGCGTACTGCGTGAACGTCCACTCCGCACAGTTCGGCGCCCAGATCCCGACCCGGTCCCCCTTCTCCACCCCCAGGTCCACCAAGCCGAACGCCACGGCGTTGACCTCGTCGGCGAACTGCCGGTAGGTCCACCGTCGCCCACTGGCCCGATCGACCAGCGCGTCCCGCTCGCCGTGGGCCGCCACCGTACGGTCGAGGTTGGCGCCGATGGTGTCGTCGAGCAGCGGTTGGTCGGACGTACCGGACACGTAACTGGGGACGCTGGTCATTCCCCAATGCTGCCTCATCCGCGCTCGGCGAGGCGAGTCCGTCGAGGCCGCCGGGCACTCACCCGTGGGTGTCGGTGTCGGTGTCGTCGGGTGCGGTGTCGTCGGCGTCGGCGTCGTCCGGTTCGGCGGGCCCGGGGTTCCAGGGCAGGGGAACGACCAAGCAGGGGCCGCCGACGAAGACGCCGCCGTCGACGCCGACGGCGTAGCCGTCCGCGTACTCGTAGGGGCCCTCGACCTGGGCGGGGGCGATGCCGAGCTGGTCGGCGATGACGCTGTGGCCGTGCACGACCCGTTCGCCGCCCAGGACGGTGAGTAGTTGGCTGGCGGTCTCGGCGCCGTGCGGGCCGCGGAAGGCGTGTCGGGTGGTGAGCCGGCGCCACACCTCCCACCACTCGACGAGGTCCTCGGAGCGCAGGACGTCGTGGATGCCGGTGTTGATCTCGTCGATGTCGCCGCCCCAGACGAGGTACTCGACGGTGTCCGAGTGCATCAGCAGGTGGTTCTCGACCAGGGCGATCGCCGGGCGGGAGGTCAGCCATTCGACGTGGGCGTCGGTGAGGGCGTCCTGGTCGCTTGGCTGGCCGCCGTTGAGTTCCCAGCTGCGGGCGAAGCTGCGCGGGCCGAAGTCCGACGGGACCTCGGTGTCGCCGAAGTGGTACATGCCCAGCAGCAGGATCTCGTGGTTGCCGAGCAGGGTCTGGACCTGGCCGCCGGCGGCCCGTGCCTCCTCGGACAGGCGCATGACCAGGTCGATCACGCCGATGCCGTCCGGGCCCCGGTCGACGAAGTCGCCGAGGAACCACAGGTGTGTACCGCCGCCTGACCAGGTGGTCTCCTCGTCCACCAGCCCGGCGTCGGCCAGCGCGGCGAGCAACTCGTCCAGGTGCCCGTGCACGTCGCCGACCACGAAGGTGGAGCGCCCGTCTTCCTGCACAACGCGACAATATGCCAGGTGGGAAATCTTCGTCGCGGTGCTGTCGGTATTTCCTAGAGAACCGACCAGGTGTGGACCGGTTGGTTGGACGCGCCGAGTTCGATGTACCGGCGCAGCATGCCGACCAGCGCGGCGTCGCGGGCCATGCCCCGGTCCTCCAGCCGGGCGACGGTCTCGCGTTGCCAGGTCGAGCCGGTGCGTTGGGCGAGGCAACGCTGCTCGATCACGCCCAGGTAACGTTCGCGGGCCTCGTCGGAGACTTTGCAATCGCGCAGGCCCTCGTGGGCCAGGGGCAGCAGCCGGCGCAGCACCAGTTCGTCGGGCGGGACCCAGCCGATGCCCGGCCAGTACAGCTGGGCGTCGAAGGCGTGTCGGGCGCCGGCGTAGAAGTTCTCCTCGGCCGCCTGGAACGACATCTGCGTCCACAGTGGACGTTCGGCGGCGGCCAGGGCGCGTTGGGCGCCGTAGAAGAACGCGGCGTTGGCGATCAGGTCGATCACCGTGGGGCCGGCGGGCAGTACGCGGTTCTCCACCCGCAGGTGCGGCACGCCGCCGACCACGTCGTAGACCGGGCGGTTCCAGCGCCAGATCGTGCCGTTGTGCATCCGCAGCTCGGCGAGTTTGGGGGCGGTGCCCAGGTCGAGGGCCTCGATCGGGTCCTCGTCGTCGAGCTGGGGGAGCAGGCCCGGGAAGTACCGGACGTTCTCCTCGAACAGGTCGAAGATCGACGTCACCCAGCGTTCACCGAACCACACCCGTGGGCGCACGCCCTGGTTCTTCAGTTCCTGCGGCCGGGTATCTGTCGCCTGTTGAAACAGCGGGATCCTGGTCTCGTGCCACAGCGCCTTGCCCAGCAGGAACGGCGAGTTCGCGCCGATCGCGACCTGCACGCCGGCCAGGCACTGCGCGGCGTTCCAGTGGGTCGCGAACTCCTCCGGCGGGACCTGCAGGTGCAGCTGGGCCGAGGTGCAGGCCGCCTCCGGCAGGATCGAGTCGGCGCTGCCGCGCAGCCGCTCGCCGCGCTGGCCGGGGATCGGCGAGCCCTCCATGTGCAGCACCATGTCCTCGCCGCGCGCGGCGAAGATGGTCTCGTTGAGCTGGGCGTAGCGGGCGTTGGTCGACAGCCACTTCGCCTTGAAGTGCTCCTCGCGCAGCGTCGGCAGCATGCCGATCATGACCAGCGCGGCACCGGCGTCCTGGGCCTTGGCGTTGGCCGAGGCCAGGGCGGCGGCCAACTCCATCTCCAGCTCGGTGGCCCGGTCACCGGCCAGTGGGCGGGGGCGCACGTTCAGCTCGATGTTGTGCTGACCCAGCTCGGTGGTGAAGGACGGGTCGTCGAGTTTCTCCAGGACCACGTCGTTGGCCATCGCCGGGCGCAGCGCGTCGTCGATCAGGTTGAGCTCCACCTCAAGACCGATCTGTGGGGGTGAGGTGGAGAACCCGCCCTCGGCGAGCATCCTCGCCAGGGCGTCGAGACACCGTTGTACCTTCTGGCGGTACCGCTGGCGGTCCGAGCGGGCGAACGAGTCGGTGGAGACGTCCTGTCCCATGTGGAACCTCCCCAGGCCGGACGGGGCAGGGTCCGGCGTATACGCGGGAGTATCAACCGTGACATATGTACGAACGCTGAGGCTAGGGCCAATAAGGTGCTGTTCGTGACGTTGGGTGACCATGTACGGGTGATCGAGGTTCCTGAGCCGGCAGACCCCCGGCTGAACGACTTCCGCGACCTGACCACGGCCGACCGCCGCCCCGACCGCCCCGGCGGCCGGGGCCTGGTGATCGCCGAGGGCGTCGTGGTCGTCCGACGACTGCTCGCGTCCCGCTACCCGCTGCGAGCCGTCCTCGGCGTCCCCCGCCGGATCGAGGAACTGGCCGGTGACCTGGCCGGCCACTCCGCGCCGGTGTACGCGACCTCCGCCGAGGCCATGTCCACCGTCGTCGGCTTCCACCTGAACCGGGGTGTGCTGGCCGTCGCCGACCGGCCGACGGCCTGGACCGCCGCCGACGTCGTCGCGCGCGCCCGGCGCGTCCTGGTCCTGGAGGGCGTCGGCGACCACGAGAACCTGGGATCACTGTTCCGCAACGCCGCCGCCCTCGGGATCGACGGCGTGCTGCTCGGCCCCGGCTGTGCCGACCCGCTCTACCGGCGCAGCGTCCGGGTCTCCATGGGTCACGTACTGGCCGTCCCGTTCGCGCAGCTGCCCGACTGGCCCGCCGACCTGACCTGGTTGCGCGACAGCGGGTTCCGCGTCCTGGCGATGACCCCGGCCGAGCACGCCCGCCCGGTGTCGGACTTCGCCGGCGAGCCGAAGGTCGCCGTCCTGCTCGGCTCAGAGGGCCCCGGCCTGACCCCCGAGGCGATCGCCGGGTCCGACGCGGCCGTGCGGATCCCGATGGCCGGCGGGGTGGATTCCCTGAACGTGGCGACCGCGGGCGCGGTGGCCTTCTACGCGCTCGGTAGTTTCGGGTAGAGCGAGGCGAGGGGAGGGGGCCGTGCAACTGCGCGCGAACGGCGAGCGTGCGGTGCTGGTCGGCCACGACGGCACCGCGCGGCGCGAGGTCGACCCTCGGCGCCTGCCGCTGGGCGGGGAGTTGACCGATGCCCTGCACGAATGGGCGCGGGTGGCCAGTGTCGTCGGCCGTGGCGACCCGGACACCCAGCCGGCCGCCCGCGCGGTGATCACCCGCCGAGGGCTCCAACTGGCGGGGCGGGTGGCGGCGTCGATGGGGGTGCCGGTGGGCTACCTCGACCCGCTGACCGGCGAGGAGCGGACGGTCGAGCCGCCGGCGGTGCGGGCGCGCCCCGCGGCACCGGCGGAGCCGACGCCGTGGCTGACCGGCCTGACGGTGGCGGGAACGAGCCTGGTGCTGACGGTCGTCACGGTGGTGACCCTGGCGGCCACCCTGGCCGACACGAACGTGTTGCTGGGGGTGGCGGCCAATGCCGTGGTCACGGCGGGGTTGCTGCCGTCGCTGTGGCTGGTGCGGCGGGCACTGGTGTGGCGGTGGGTGTCCTACGGGGTCGGCGCCGGGATTGCCCTTTCCTGGCTTGCGTTGCCGTTCATCGTCTGGTGAACCTCACGGGGTGTGCGCGGGAAGCCGAACGGTGACGGTCAACCCGCCGGTGTCCCTGGCCCGCGCGACGACCGACCCGCCGTGCGCGATGGCCACCGCCCGCACGATCGACAACCCCAGCCCCACCCCGCCCGACGCCGCCCGGTCCAGCCGCCGGAAGGGCTCGAACAACGACTCCACGTCGTAGCCGGCGACGACCTCCCCGCTGTTGCTCACCTCCAGCACCGAGAAACCCTCGGCGACCGACGTGGAAACCCGGACCCACCCGCCATCGACGTTGTGCCGAACCCCGTTCTCCACCAGGTTCTGCACCAGCCGCTCCAACAGCACGGCGTCGCCGAGCACGGGAGCCTCGGCGCAGGAAACCTCGACCGAGGACCCGACGTGCGCCACGATGTCCGCCAGATCCACATAGGACACCGAAGCCAGTGTTCGTTCGGAACGGGCCAGCAGCAACAGCCCGTCGATCAGCCGCTCGTGCCGGCCGTTGATCTCCAGCAGGGTCTCCCCGAGCACCCGCGTCTCCACGCCGACATCGCGACGCCCGACCGCGACCTCCAACAGCGTCCGGTTGAGCGTCAGCGGTGTGCGCAGTTCGTGGGACGCGTTGGCGATGAACCGCCGCTGCGCGTCGAAGGACTGGTCGAGCCGCTCCAGCATCAGGTCGAACGTGTCACCCAGCCGCTTGAGCTCGTCCGACGGCCCCACCATGCCGATCCGTTGCCCCAGGTCACCCGGCGATTCGGCGATCCGGCGCGCGGTGTCGGTCACCCGGTCCAGCGGCTGGAGCATCCGCCCGGCGATCAGCCAGCCGAGCGCGGTCGCCGCCGCGCCGACCACCAGCAGCGCGATCGCGCCCTGGGTCAGCAACGCGGTCAGCGCGTCGTCGGGACGCAGACCCGCCTCGTGGTTGACCATGCGCTCGCCCGGGATCTCCGCACCGGGCGGGGCGGTCTGGTCGGAGACCGTCAGGCCCTCGCCGAGGCGCTGGGAGACCAGGGCGTAGGTAGCGGCCAGCAGAACCACCCCGGCGAGGAAGAACAGGCCGCCGTGGACCAGGGTGAGCCGCGCGCGGATCGTCAGGCGGCTCATGGGATGCGGTACCCAACCCCGGGGTCGGTCACGACGATCGGCGGGTCGCCGAGCTTGCGGCGCAACTTCAGAATGATCATCCGGACGGTGTGGGTGAACGGATCGGCGTTCTCGTCCCACGCCTTCTCCAACAGCCGCTCGGCCGAGACCGCGGCGCCCTCGGCGGTCAGCAACTCGGTCAGCACCGCGAACTCCTTGCGGGACAACGGAACGTACCGCCCGTCGCGGTGGACCTCGCGACGGTGGGGGTCCAGGCGGATGCCGGCGCGTTCCAGGACCGGCGGCGCCGCGGGCCGGGTGCGCCGGCCCAGCGCCGCCACCCGGGCCAGCAACTCCGTGAAGGCGAACGGTTTGGGCAGGTAGTCGTCGGCGCCCAGGGTGAGGCCGGCGACCCGGTCGTCGACGTCGGCCGCCGCGGTGAGCATCAGCACCCTGGGCGCGGAGCCGGTGAGCGCGCGGCACACGTCGTCGCCGTGCACGACCGGCAGGTCACGGTCGAGGATCACCACGTCGTAGTCGTGGACGCCGGCGCGTTCCAGGGCCGCGCCGCCGTCGTGCACCACGTCCACGGCGTGCGCCGCGCCGCGCAGGCCCTCCGCCACCGCGCCCGCGAGCAGCGGCTCGTCCTCCACCACCAGGATCCGCATGCCCCCATCGTCCGGCCGGCGTGTCATCTGGGCGTCAACGTTCGTGGAGACGGCCGGGTGACACGCCGGTGGATCTACTTCCCCTCGACGGCCGGGACCCGTCCGGCCGGTCAACGGGAGGAGACCACGGATGCGGATACGTGACCTCGTCGTCGGCCCGCTGCTGCTGGTGGCGCTCGCCGGCTGCGGCACGGCACCCGACGGCGACCAGGTGGCCAGCGCCGGCGGCCCGGCCAGCAGTACCGCCCCGGCGCCGGACCAGCGCGGCGAGCACGACGCCGTCCTCGAGTACGCCGCCTGCATGCGCGACAACGGCGTCCCCGACTTCCCCGACCCGGAACTCGGCGACAACGGCGAGGCCCAGCTCGGCCTGCCCGACGGCATCGACCCCGCCGCCGTCGAGGCCGCCGACCGGGAGTGCAAGCACCTCATGCCCAACGGCGGCGAGCCCAAGCCGCTCGACCCCGAGGTCGCGGCGAAGGTCCGGGCGTACGCGAAGTGCATGCGCGACAACGGGATCGCGAAGTTCCCCGACCCCGGCCCGGACGGCGGAATCCAGATCGAGGGCGGCCCCGGCCTCGACCCGATGAGCGAGGAGTTCAAGGCCGCCGAGGAGAAGTGCCGCACGGAACTGCCCGACGGCGGCCGGGGCGGCAGCACCCACCAGGAGGGGTCGAAGTGACCGCACGCCGGGTCGCGCTCGTCCTCGTGGCGGTCGTCGTGACCGGGGCCGGCGCGGTGGCCGCCGCCGGGGTCGACTGGGGTTCCGCGCCGGCCGCCGACACGCCGGACCTGCCCGCGGCGACCGCCGAGGTCACCCGGCAGACGCTGGTCGAGCGGACCGTCGCCGGCGGGGAGGTGGACTTCGGCGCCGGCACACCGGTGCGGTCGACGCTGCCCGGCACGGTCACCGCGCTGCCGGCGGTCGGCTCGGTGATCCGGCGCGGGGCGGCGCTCTACCGGGTCGACGACCAGCCGGTGGTGCTGCTGTACGGGCCGATGCCGGCCTACCGGGCGCTGGCCGCCGGTGTGTCGGGAGCGGACGTCACCCAGTTCGAACGCAACCTGGAAGCGCTGGGCTACACCGGTTTCACCGTCGACGACGAGTACACCTCGGCCACGGCCGCCGCCGTCGCCGACTGGCAGCAGGACGTGGGTCTGCCGGACACGGGCCGGGTCGAACCGGGGCGGCTGCACTACGCCCCCGGCCCGGTCCGCGTCGACACCGTGCGGGCCGCCCCCGGCGACGTCGCCGGGAGTGAGATTCTCACCCACACCGGTGTCACCCGGGTGGTCACCGTGGACCTGGACGTCTCCGAGCAGCGACTGGCGCCGGTGGGCGCCCCGGTCACCGTGACCCTCCCCGACGGCCGCACCGTCGACGGCACGGTCACCGCCGCCCGCACGGTCGTCACCCCCGCCCAGGGCGAGGCCGAACCGACCACGACCGTGGCGGTGACGATCGGCGTCAAGGACCAGAAGGCCCTCGGCGGCGACAGCGCCGTGCGGGTCGCGTTCACCGCCGCCGAACGCCCCGACGTGCTGACCGTGCCGGTCGGCGCCCTGCTGGCGCTGTCCGAAGGCGGCTACGGCGTCGAGGTCGTCGATGCCCGCTCGACCCGTCTCGTGCCGGTCGAGACCGGGCTGTTCGCCGACGGCCGGGTCGAGATCAGCGGCCAGGGCCTCGCCGAGGGCCTGACCGTCGGGACCGTGTCATGACCGGCGGGCAGGTCGTGGAGCTGGTGGGGGTGTCCAAGAGCTATCCGGGGGTGCGGGCGTTGCGGGAGGTGTCGTTGTCGGTGGGCTACGGGGAACTGGTGGGGATCGTGGGGCCGTCGGGGTCGGGCAAGTCGACGTTGCTGCACCTGATCGGCACGCTGGACCGGCCGTCGTCGGGGCGGGTGCGGGTCGACGGGCACGACGTCGCGTCGATGCCCGACCGGCAGCTCTCGGCGCTGCGGGCCAGGCGGATCGGGTTCGTGTTCCAGCAGTTCCACCTGGCACCCGGACTGTCCGCTGTGGACAACGTGGCCGACGGACTGCTCTACGCCGGGGTGCCGTGGCGCGAACGGCGGTCGCGGGCCGAGACCGCGCTGGTCCGGGTCGGCCTGGCCGAACGGCTCGACCACCGCCCGCACCAGCTCTCCGGCGGGGAGCGGCAGCGGGTCGCGATCGCCAGGGCGGTGGCCGGGGAGCCGGCGCTGCTGCTGGCCGACGAACCCACCGGCAACCTCGACTCGGCCTCCGGCGCCGGGGTGATGGCGCTGCTGTGGGAGCTGTACGCGGCCGGCACGACCGTCCTGGTGATCACCCACGACCGGGAGATCGCCGCCGGCCTGCCCCGGCAGATCGCGCTGCGTGACGGGGAGGTGGTCTGAATGCCGCGACCGGCGAGGCTACGGCCGAGTGATGTCGTGCGGGTCGGCGGCGCGGGACTGCGCGCCCGGCCGCTGCGGGTGGTGCTCTCCGCACTGGGAATCGCCATCGGCATCGCGGCGATGACCGCGGTGGTGGGCGTGTCCGCGTCCTCACGGTCCGAACTGGACAGACAGTTGGCCGAACTGGGCACGAACCTGCTCACCGTGTCCCCGGGCACCCGCCTCGGTGGCGGGGCGGCGAGCCTGCCGCCGGAGTCGGTGGACATGATCGCCCGCGTCGGCCCGGTACGTCAGGTCGCGGCGGCCGGCGAGATCCCCGACGCCAAGGTGTACCGCAACGACCGCGTGCCGTCGGTCGAGTCCGGCGGGCTGACCGTGCGCGCCGCCACCCTCGACCTGCCGGCCGCCGTCGGCGTCCAGGTGGCCGACGGCACGTGGCTCAACGCGGCCACCGCCCGCTACCCGGCGGCGGTCCTGGGAGCGACGACCGCCAGACAACTCGGCCTGTCCCCGGGCACCCGCGTGTGGGCCGCTGGGCAGTGGTTCACCGTCGTCGGCGTCCTCGCCCCGGCCGCCCTGGCCCCCGAACTCGACTCGGCCACCCTCGTCGGCTGGCCCGTCGCCCAGACCCACCTCGACTTCGACGGCCACCCCACAACGGTGTACACCCGGACCGCCGACGACGCCGTCGAGCCCGTCCGCGCGGTGTTGGCCGCGACCGCGAACCCGTCGGCGCCCGGCGAGGTGTTGGTGTCACGGCCGTCGGACGCGTTGGCCGCCCGGCAGGCGACGGACCGGGCGTTCACCGGGTTGCTGCTCGGCCTGGGCGCGGTGGCGCTGCTGGTCGGCGGGGTCGGGGTGGCGAACACCATGGTGATCTCGGTGCTGGAGCGGCGGGCCGAGATCGGGCTGCGGCGCTCGCTCGGGGCCACCCGGGGGCAGGTTCGGGGACAGTTCGTGGTGGAGTCGTTGCTGCTGTCGTTGATCGGCGGAGTGTGCGGCGTCGTCGTGGGAATCGGGGTCACCGGAGGCTATGCGGGCTTCCAGGAGTGGCCGGTGGTGGTGCCGGTGTGGGTCAGCGGCGGGGGCGTCGTGGTGACCTTGGTCGTGGGGGCGGTGGCGGGCCTGTATCCGGCTGTCCGGGCGGCTCGGTTGTCGCCCACCGAGGCCCTGGCCGTGTGATCTCAGGCGAGGGACTCGAGCCAGGTCTGGTGCAGGGCGGCGAAGCGGCCACCGGACGGGTGGGCGATCAGATCGGCGGGGGAACCGTCCTCGACGATCCGGCCGCCTTCCACCACCAGGACCCGGTCGGCGATCAGGACGGTGGACAGGCGGTGGGCGATGATCAGTGCCGTGCGTTGCGCCAGAACCGATTCCAGGGCGCGTTGGACGGCTCGTTCGGTTGGCACGTCGAGGCTTGAGGTCGCCTCGTCGAGAACAAGCACCGACGGGCCGGCCAGGAAAGCCCTGGCGAACGCCACCAACTGCCGTTGGCCAGCCGACAGGCGACCGCCGCGTTTGCTGACGTCGGTGTCGAAGCCGTCGGGCAGACCCAGGACGAACTCGTCGGCTCCCACGGCTGCCGCGGCCGCCTCGATCTCGGGGCGGGTGGCGCCGGGGCGGCCCAGGGCGATGTTGTCGGCGACCGAGCCGGCGAACAGGAAGTTCTCCTGGGTCACGGTCACCACGTTGCGGCGCAGCTCCTCGTCGGCGACCTGTCTCAGATCGACGCCGGACAGGGCCACTTCGCCGGCCGACGGGTCGTAGAAGCGGGCCACCAGCTTGGCTATGGTCGATTTTCCGGCACCGGTCGCGCCGACCAGGGCCACGGTCTGGCCAGCGGGAATCGTCAGGTCGAACGTGGGCAGCACCACCGGGCTGTCGTCGGCGTAGCGGAACTCCACCTGGGAGAACGTGACCGCCCTGCCGGATTCGACCGGGGGGAGCGCCTGGGGAGAACCCGGGTCGACCACCGTCGGGTTCTCCTCCAGGAGGCCGGAGATCTTCTCCAGGGCGGCGATCGCCGACGTGTACGAGTTCGCGAACATCGCCAGCTCGTCCAGCGGGTCGTAGAAACGGCGCAGATACAGGGTGAACGCGGTGAGCACACCCAGTTCCAGGTCGCCGCCGATGACCCTGACCGCGCCGATTCCCAGCACCAGGGCCAGGGACAGGTTTCCGACCAGACGCACCGTCATCGTGTAGGTGGCCATGACGTCCAGGGCGGTTTTGTTCGCCCCGCGGAAACGGTCGTTGAGCGTGGCCAGAATCGTGTCGTTGCGCGGCTCGCGGCGGAACGCCTGGACCGCGCGCATTCCGTTCATCGTCTCGACGAACTGGACGATGATGGTGGCGATGGCGCCCCGCGTGTTGCGGTAGGCCAGGCGGGAACGCCGGTAGAACCAGCGGGTCACCGCCAGCACCGGGATCAGACCGGCCAGGATCATCAGACCCATCGGCAGGTCAAGGACCAGCAGCATCACGGCGATGCCCACCACCGAGAACAACGCGGTCAGCAGACCGTCCAGGCCGTCCTCCAGCAGATCGTGCAGGGAGTCGACGTCACTGGTCAGCCGGGAGATCACCTTGCCGGACGTGTACTTCTCGTGGAACGAGATCGACAGCCGCTGGGCGTGGGTGAAGATGCGTTGCCGCAGGTCAAGCAGGATGTCCTGGCCGAAACGGCCGGACACCTTGAGGAACGCGAACCGCAGCGCCGCCGAGCCGAGGCCCGACGCCAGATAGCCGCCGACGCACCAGGCCAGCACGGTCGTGTCGCCGTCGACGGCACTCGGGATACCGGAGTCGATGGCGATCGCGATGACCAGCGGGCCGACCAGGGTCAGCACGTTCTCCGCGATCACCAACGCCAACGCCAACAACCCCGCGCCGAGCCGAGGGCGCACCAGCGAGGACAGCAGCACGCGGGAGCGTTCGTGCAGCCGCGCGCCCACCGCCGCGTCGACGTCGTCGACGTCCTCGGCCGCGACGCCGCGCCACCGCTCCTCGGGGGCGGTCGTGTCCGTGGTACTCACGCGACCTCCTCGCCACGCAGTTCGTCGTCCAATGAGGACAGAAGGGCGCGGTACTCCTCGTTGTCGGCCAACAGGTCCGAGTGCGTGCCCACCGCCGTGATCCGACCGTCGACCAACAGCGCGACCCGGTCGGCCAGCTGCACGGTGCTCGGCCGGTGCGCCACCACCAACGCCGTGACGTCGGCCAGCACGCTGCGCAGCGCGTGCTCCACCTCGGCCTCGGTGTGCACGTCCAGCGCCGAGAGCGGATCGTCGAGCACCAGCACCGACGGGCGGCCAACGACCGCACGGGCCAACGCCAACCGCTGGCGCTGCCCACCCGACAGCGACAGGCCCTGCTCACCGATGCGCGTGTCCAACCCCCACGGCAACGTGTCGACGAACTCGTCGGCCGACGCGACGCGCAGCGCCTGCCGCACGTCCTGCTCGGTCGCGTCCGTGCCGCCCAACGCGATGTTCTCCCGCACGCTCGCCGAGAACAGCACCGGCTCCTCGAACGCGGTCGCCACCACCGTGCGCAGCCGCGTCAGGTCGACGTCACGAACGTCGACGCCGTCGATCGTGACCCGGCCGCCGGTGACGTCGGCCAGCCGCCCGACCAGCGCCGTCAGCGTCGTCTTGCCCGAGCCGGTCGCCCCGACCAGCGCGACCGTCTCACCCGGACGGACGTCGAGGGTGACGCCGCGCAGGACGTCGGTGTCGGCGCCGGGGTAGGCGAAGCGCACGTCCTCGAACCGCAGGTGCCCGGTGACCTCGTCGGGCAGCTCACGCGGCCGCGTCGGCCCGGTGATCGTGACCGGCGCGTCACGCACCTCCCAGTAGCGGATCGCGGCGGTCGCCGCCTGGTTCGACTCGGCCAGCAGCCAGCCGATCGAGTCGGTCGGCCACCGCAGATAGGTGGCGACCGCGACCGCGGCGACCAGGGTGCCCAGCGTCATCGTGCCGTTGGTGATGCCGAACGTGCCGTAGAGCAGCAGCCCGCCGATCGCCAGCTCCGGCAGGATGATGATCGCCGCCCACAGCAGGCCCATCACGTGCACCTTGCGCAGCTCGGTGTGCCGCAGCGCCCTGGCCTGCCTGGCGAACGTCGCCGCCAGGTGCGGGCCCCGGCCGAACGCCTTGAGCACGCGGATGCCGAGCACGGACTCCTCGACGGTCGTCGCCAGGTCGCCGGTCTGGTCCTGCGCGCGGCGGGCCAACACCGAGTACTTGGACTCGTAGAGCGTCGAGATGAGGATCAGCGGCAGCGCGCACACCGTCGAGATCGCGCCGAGCACCGGGTCCAGGACGAACAGCACCCCCAGCCCCAGCACCAGGATCAGGCTGTTCACCACCAGGAAGATGGCGGCGAACGCGATGAACCGGCGCAGCGTCGACAGGTCCGACACCGCGCGCGAGAGCAACTGCCCCGACTGCCAGCGGTCGTGGAAACTGATCGGCAGGCGCTGCAGGTGGCGGTAGAGGTCCTCGCGCAGCTCGGCCTCGACGCGGGTGCTCGGACCGGAGATCAGGCGCCGCCGGGTGAAGAACAGCAACGCCTCGGTCGCACCGAGCACGACGGCCAGGATGATCGGCCAGGTGAGGGCCGAGGTGTCGCCGCTGGCGACCGGCCCGTCGAGAATTCGTTGGAGGACCAGGGGAATCAGCAGCCCGCAGACCATGGAACCGAGCACGGCGGTGGCCGAGCCGATCATGCGCCAGCGAACGGGTTTGAGGTACGGGGAAAGCCTGCGGAGAGCGGCCAGGTTCTGGCCGCGCGCAGGCTCGTCCTTCGGTTCGGTCATGTTCTCCCCACGAGTTGCCCATCGACGGTAGGTGATGGGTGCCTCGGCCGGCATCTGCTTTTCCGGTGTCCGCCGTGGTGGCGTCTGCCCGCTGTGTCTGCCTCACAGCGTGCGACCTCCAGTGCGATGGAGGTCAAGGTCGCGGGATCATGGGCGCATGACGCGACCGGAGCCCGTGCGTTTCCTGCGAACCGAGTCGACCATGGCCTTCCCCGAGGGACGGCTGCTGGCCCTGCGGGAGGGACAGCTGTACGTGCTGGCCCCCGACGGCTGGACCCGGTTGCGCGCACAACGACCCCCGGGGACCAGCTGGTTGACCCGCGAGGACGCGGAGGACTGGTGCGACCGGGAGGGCTGGGACCCGCACCTGCTCGACACCGTCCCCACCGTCCCGCGCGTCTGATTTTCTGTCGGTGCCAGCTTGTAGTGTTGAGTGAGGGGTCCCCCTGGGCCGGTGCGGATGCGGTCGGCTTGAGGGATTCGCGTTCGCACACGACGTGGTGGGTGTGGGGGATCGGTTGGCGGGTGTGAGGCGAGGCGGCGCGCGGGATGTGAGGTGAGGGTGTGTGGGATTCCTGCTGGCGGGTGTCTTGGGCGAGGACGCGTGCGGGATTCCCAGGTGGGTTGGGCAGGTGAGGAAGGTGGCTCGGGCAGCAGAACGGGGCTACCTCCTGGTGGGAGGTAGCCCCGTGGGGTGACTGCGGTCAGCGGTTGGAGCGTGTGCCCAACAGGACATCCTCCCAGGACGGGACGATGGGGCGGCCCTTCTTGCCCTTGCGGGGCTTGGGGGCTGGCTTGGGCTCGGCGGCGGCCGGGGCCGGCTCGGGCTCCGGGGCCGGATCGGGAGTCGTGGCCGCTGGCTTCTTGGCGTCCTCGGCCGGGGCTTCCTGGGCCGCTGGCTTGGTGCTGGCGGCGGGCTGGTCGGCCGGCGGTTCGGGGATTGCTGGTGGTGTGCTCGCCGCGGGCTGGCCTGCCGGCTCGGTGGTCGCGGCTGGCGCGGATTCCGTTGCCGGGGGCTGGCTGGCGGCTGGCGCCGGCGGGGTCGCGGCCGGCTGGCCTGCGGCGTCGCCGGATGGCTGTTGGGCCGCGGCCGGCTGCTCGGGCGTGGCCGATTCCGTGGTGGGCAGCTGTGCGGCCGGCTGGCCGGCAGCCTGCTGGCCAGCGGGTGGGTCGGCCGGTGCCTGGTTCGACGTTGGCTCGGTGGCCGGCTGCTGGGGTGCCGCTGGAGCGCTGGCCGGCTGCTGGGGAGCGGTCGGCTGGCTGGTCTGGGGCTGGTCGGCGGCTGTCCCCTCGACCGCCGACTCCGCCGCAGCCGAACCGTTGACCGCCGGCTGACCTGCTGCCGAGCCGTCGGCCTGAGGCTGGCCCGTGGTCGTGCCGTCGGCCTGGGGCTGGCCCGTGGCCGTGCCGTTGACCGCCGGCTGACCCGCTGCCGAGCCGTCGGCCTGAGGCTGACCTGCGGTCGTGCCGTCGGCCTGAGGCTGACCTGCGGTCGTGCCGTCGGCCTGGGGCTGGCCCGTGGCCGTGCCGTTGACCGCCGGCTGACCCGCTGCCGAGCCGTCGGCCTGAGGCTGACCTGCGGTCGTGCCGTCGGCCTGAGGCTGACCTGCGGTCGTGCCGTCGGCCTGGGGCTGGCCCGTGGCCGTGCCGTTGACCGCCGGCTGACCCGCTGCCGAGCCGTCGGCCTGAGGCTGGCCCGTGGTCGTGCCGTCGGCCTGGGGCTGGTCTGCGGTCGTGCCGTTGACCGCTGGTTGGCCTGCGGTCGTGCCGTCAGCTTGGGGCTGACCTGCGGGTGAGCCGTCGGGGGCCGGGTGGCCTGTGGTCGGCGCGTTGGCCGGCGGCTGGGCGGTTGGCTCGATGGCCGCCGCTGACTCGACCGCCTGCGGCTGGGCAGCGACCGGCGCGACGGCCGGCGGCTGGGCAGCAGGCGGCTGGGCAGCGGCCGGTGGCTGGGGAGCCACGGGGTCGGCGAAGGGCTGCTGGGTCGCGGCCGGGGGCTGGGTCGCCGGTGCCGGTTGGGCAGGTGGCTGGGCCGCCGGGGGCTCGGTCGCCAGGGAGTGGGAGGCCGTCGGCTGGGCGGTGCGCGCCGGCCGGGGCGTTGGGCTGGGCTTGAACGGCTCCGGAGCCTCGGTCAGACCAGCTTGCGGGTCCTCGGGGAGGTCCTCGGCGTGGGAGGTGGTGTCCTCCACCTCGCGCAGGGGCGGCTCACCGCCGCCCACCACCTGGCGGCGTTCGACCGGCTCCAGCGGCGGGCGGTCGACCTGGAGGGCCTGGGCCGCCAGCTCGGTCACCGGGCGGACGGTGCGCAGCTGGCGGTTCGGGTTCGGGTCCAGCAGGTCAACGGCGTGATCGTCCAGCGACGTCACCGTGCCGCCGTGGGCACCCGGGTGGAACGACCAGTGCGCACGGTTCTGCGACCGGCCGGCGGTCCAGGTCAGCTGGATCACCCACTTGCCGTCCTCGCCCTTCCACGAGTCCCAGACGGCCGCGGTGTAGTCCTGGCCTCGTGCGGTGAAGGCCTGCGCGACCACCTCGCCCAGTTCCTGCACGTCCGGGCCGTCCTCGCGGATCGGGTGGGCGCGCTGGGCTAGCTCCGCCGTACGCGATCGCTCCAGCAGTACCGGGTAGGCGAACCGCTCCACGCGGCTCGGGGGTACACCGGCCGCTGCCGCGACCTGCTCAACGGACTCTCCCGCACGAATGCGGGACTGGATCTCACGAGGACGCATCTGGCTCTCCAGCTCAATGGCGATCTGGCCGAGTCGGGTGATGTCTCCTCGGGCTGCCGCACGCAACCGCTCATCCGCGGGAATCTGGAAGCGCTCGCCACGCGCCGGGTCCTCGCAGATGACGATCTTGCCGTCCTCTCCGAGCCCGACGACCCGCAGCGAACGCATCGCGGCCTCCCTGGAACAGACTTCACCTCGCCAGTTGCCACGTTAGTTCGGCGGGTCGCCTTGACGGGCTAGGCGCGCCGAGTACCGTGCCATCGGTCCGGATCCGATCTTGCCGGACTTCCTGTCAAGAGCGCCAGACCGAATCCGTGATCTTCTCGTAGGCGTCGATGTAGCGGGCCCTGGTCAACATCACGATCTCGTCCGGTAATTCCGGGGCCGGCGGCTGTTTGTTCCAGCCGGTCGAGGCCGCCCAGTCGCGGACGAACTGCTTGTCGAAGGCATGTTGGGGCCGCCCCGGCTGCCATTCCTCGGCCGGCCAGAAACGGGACGAGTCGGGGGTCAGGACCTCGTCGGCGAGGGTGACCACGCCCTCCTCGGTCAAGCCGAACTCGAGTTTCGTGTCGGCGACGATGATGCCCTTCGCCGCCGCGCGCTCGACGCCGCGCCCGTAGATCTCCAGGGAACGTTCACGCAACTGGGTGGCGACCTCGACGCCGACGGCGTCGATCACGTCGGTGAACGTGGCCGGCTCGTCGTGGCCGCCGTCGGACACCTTCGTCGTCGGCGTGAAGATCGGCTCCGGGAGGCGGCTGCCCTCGACCAGGCCGTCGGGCAGCTCCACCCCCGACACGGCGCCGGTGCGCCGGTACTCGGCCAGGCCGGAGCCGGCGAGGTAGCCGCGCACGATGCACTCGAACGGCACCATCGCCAGCCGACGGCAGCGGATCGCCCGGCCGGCGAACTCCGCCGGCACGTCCGTGGCCGAGATCAGATGGTTGGGCACCAGGTCGGTGAGCCGGTCGAACCACCACACCGACAGCGTCGTCAACAGCGCGCCCTTGTCCGGGATCGGGGTCGGCAGTACGACGTCGTACACCGACACCCGATCCGAGGCCACCAGCAGCAGGTCCGCGCCGTCGGCGTAGATCTCGCGGACCTTGCCGCTGTAGACGTGTTGCACTAGACGCGCTCCGCCAGCCAGTCGACGCAGCGGGTCAGCGCGGTGATGTCGTCGGGGTCGATGGCCGGGAACATCGCCACCCGCAGCTGGTTGCGGCCCAGCTTGCGGTACGGCTCGACGTCGACGATGCCGTTGGCGCGCAGCGCCTTGGCGATCGCCGAGGCGTCGGTGCCCTCGGCGAAGTCGATCGTGCCCACGACCTGGGAACGGTTGGCCGGGTCGGCGACGAACGGGGTGGCGAACTCGCTCTTCTCGGCCCACTCGTACAGCCGCGAGGACGAGTCCCTGGTGCGGGCGGTGGTCCACTCCAGACCGCCGTGGGACAGCATCCAGTCGATCTGCTCGGCCAGCAGGAACAGCGTCGCCACGGCCGGGGTGTTGTAGGTCTGGTCCTTGAGCGAGTTGTCCAGCGCGGTGGTCAGCGACAGGAACTCGGGCACCCAGCGCCCGCTGGCGCCGATCTCGGCGACCCGCTCCAGCGCGACCGGGCTCATCAGCGCCAGCCACAGCCCGCCGTCGGAGGCGAAGGACTTCTGCGGGGCGAAGTAGTAGACGTCGAAGTCGTTGGCGTCGACCGGCAGGCCGCCGGCACCGGAGGTGGCGTCGATGGCGACCAGCGCGGCGTCCGAGCCGGCCGGGCGGCGCACCGGGACGGCGACACCGGTGGAGGTCTCGTTGTGCGCCCAACCGACCAGGTCACAGCCCGGCGCGTACTCGATGGCCGGCGCGCTGCCCGGCTCGGCGGTGACCACCACCGGGTCGGCCAGGAACGGGGCGCCCTTGGTGACGGTCGCGAACTTGGCGGAGAACTCACCGTAGGTGAAGTGCTGGGCGCGCTCGCGGACCAGGCCGAAGGCGGCCGCGTCCCAGAAGGCGGTGGTGCCGCCGTTGCCGAGCACGACCTCGTAGCCCTCGGGCAGCGAGAACAGGTCGCGCAGGCCCGCGCGGACCCGGCCGACCAGGGATTTCACCGGCTTCTGGCGGTGCGAGGTGCCCATCAGCGCGGAGCCGTCGGACACCAGTCGGGCCAGCTGCTCGGGGCGGACCTTGGACGGGCCACAGCCGAAGCGGCCGTCGGACGGCTTGAGGTCGGCGGGCAGCACCAGCGAGGTCGGGTCGATCGTGGTCGGTGACTGGGTCATGTGACTGCGCCTCTCGGCAGTACGGGGTTGGTTACGGCGACGTTGCCGGGGCCCAGTCTCCCTCATCCCGCCTCGGTGCGCCTCGACCCCCCATGGGGTTGTCCACAGCCGGACCACTTGTCCACATGTCGATCTTCCCAGCTTGACGGCGGGGGAGGTCAGTGGTTGGTCGGCCAGCTGCCCAGGTCGAGACCGCCGGGGACCGGGGCCGCCGCGTCATAGGGCGTGCGGGTGAACACGAACGTCGCCAGGTCCAGGTGGCTGACCGCCCCGTCGACACCCCGGTGCACCCGCAGCGTCTCGCCCGCGTAGTAGCGGTCAAGGCCGCGCCAGGTGTCCGGCCCGTCGGGACGGAACCGCGAGGACCGGCCGGTGCCCGACTGCGGGCTCAGGTCCAGCCAGCCGCCGGGCAGCAGCCGCAGCGTGTAGGGCCACGGGCCCCAGAACCACTCGCCGGTCATCGCCAGCAGCGCCGCGTCGGCCGCCGGCTGCGGCACCCACGGCGCCGGCAGCGCCGGCTCGTAGTCGTCCACCAGCGTGATCAGGTCGGTGGTCAGCGCCGCGACACCGACCCCGGCGGTGCTGTTGGTCAGCGCCAGCGCGCCGGTGGTGGTCGCCGGGTCGACCACGACGCTGGCCAGGAAGCCCGGCATCGAGCCGCCGTGCCCGCACAGCTGGCGGCCGGAGTTCCGGAAGGCCTGGAGCCCCAGGCCGTAGCCGGTGGTCCAGGCCGCGCCGTCCTCGACGGCCGCCGGCGCGCGCATCTCGGCGACCGTGTCCGGCGACAGGACGCCGCCGGTGTCGCCGGCCAGGAACCGCACCCAGCGCGCCAGGTCGGTGACCGTCGACCACAGCTGACCGGCGGGGGCCATCGCCCCTGCGTCGGGCGTCGGCTCGGGCAGCAGCACGTCGGCGAACGGGTGCACGGCGAAGCCCAGCGCGTGCGGGGCACTCGGGTGCGGGGTGGTGCGGGTCATGCCCAGCGGCTCGAGGATCTCCTCGCGCAGCGCGGTCAGCCAGTCGGTGCCGCGCAGCTCGGCGACCAGCTGGCCGAGCACGCCGTAGCCGACGTTGGAGTAGTGGAACCGCTCACCGGCGCGGTGGCGGCCCTGCTCGGCGGACATGCTCTCCACCAGCGCCGGCCAGCCGTCACCGGGGGCGCGCTCCCACCACTCGCCGGGGGACTCCGAGGTGAGGCCGCCGGTGTGGGAGAGCAGCTGGGCGACGGTCAGGTGCCCGAAGGACGTGCCGCCGAGGTGCTTGTCGAGCACGTCGTTGAGGTCCAGCCGGCCCTCGTCGCGCAGCCGCATCACCAGCACCGCGACGAACGTCTTGGTGATCGAGCCGATGCGGTACTGGGTGTCGATGGTCGGCGCCGGCCCGTCCTGGGTCCCGTCGACGATGCCGCGGGCACCGTGCCAGAGCAGGTCCTGTCCGCGGATCACCGCGGCGACCAGCGATGGCGCCCGGCGTTCTGCCTGTTCAGCGGCCACCCGGCGGAGCAACGCGAACTCGGTGGTGTGCAGCATGGGCGTCATTGTGGCCGAAAGCGGCCGGGACTGGATCGGTCACGGGCCATTACCAATTACCGCTGCTAACGATTCCGCAGCAGGCCCTGGGCCATGGCCGTGGTCACCGCGGCGGTGCGGTCGGACACGCCGAGCTTGCCGAACGTGCGCAGCAGGTGGGTCTTCACCGTGGCCTCGCTGATGTGCAGCGTACGGCCGATGTCGGCGTTGGTCAGCCCCCGCGCGACCAGCGCCAGTACCTCCACCTCCCGCGCCGAGAGGGTCTGTTGGGCTGGCCGGCGGACCTGGTGGACCAGCCGCCCGGCCACCGACGGCGCGAGCACCGTCTCGCCGCGCGCGGCGGCCCGCACCGCCCCGGCGAGTTCCGCGCGGGAGGCGTCCTTGAGCAGGTAGCCGGCGGCGCCGGCCTCGACCGCGCGCAGGATGTCGGCGTCGGTCTCGTAGGTGGTCAGCACCACCACCCTGGCCCGGTCGGACTCGGCGAGGATCCGCGCGGTCGCGCCGACGCCGTCCAGGCCGGGCATCCGCAGGTCCATCAGGATGACGTCGGAGGTGACGGCCCTGGCCAGGGCGACCGCCTCCTCCCCGGAGCCGGCCTCGCCGACGACGGTCAGGTCGGGTTCGGACTCCAGCATCCCGCGCAGGCCCTCGCGGACCACCGGGTGGTCGTCGACCAGCATGATCCTGATCATCGCGGCACCTCCACCGTCAGTGTCGTCCCGTCCGGGCCGCTGTCGACGCGCAGCGACCCGCCGACCTGCTCGGCGCGGGTGCGCATGCCGCGCAGGCCGAACCCGTCGGCGGCCGCCGACGGGTCGAACCCTCGGCCGTTGTCGGTGACCAGCAGCGTGGCGTTCGACGCCTCGACCAGCAGGTCGATGGTGACCTGGGAGGCGCTGGCGTGTTTGCGGACGTTGGTCAGCGACTCCTGTACCGCGCGCAGCAGTACCACTTCCAGGCCGGTGGTCAGGTCGGCGAGGTCGCCGTCGACGTGGAAGGCGGTGCGGATGGCGGTCTCCTCGGTGAGCCGTTCGACCTGGCGGCGGATCGCCTCCTCCAGGGAGGCGGTGCCCAGCGGTGAGGGCATCAGGCCGGCGACCAGCGCGCGGGCCTCGCCGAGGTTCTCCCGGGCGGTGCGCGCGGCCAGCCGCAGGTGGCGGCGGACCTTGTCCTGGCCGGCGGTGTCGTCGCGGTCCAGTTCCGACTCGGCGGCCTGGACCAGGGTCAGCAGGCTGGTGAAGCCCTGGGCGAGGGTGTCGTGGATCTCGGCGGCGATGCGGGTGCGTTCGGCGCTGACCCCGGCCTCGCGGGAGAGCCGGGCGACCTCCTCCCGGCTGGCCTCCAACTCCTTGATCAACTCCGCTCGTTCCTCACTCTCGATCACCACCCGGTAGACCCAGGTGCCCAGCACCACCGACAGGACCAGGCTGATCATCGTGCTCGGCCCCACCTCCGGCAGGACCTGGCCGGGGCCCTCGGTGATCAGCACGTGCATCGCGGGCAGCAGGTTGGCCACGACGATCACGGCGATGGCCTCCGGCAGCCGCAGGCTCATGAAGATCAACGGGCACACGGCGAACAGCGCGATCGAGGCGATCGGCTCGATCAGCACCCCCACCGCCAGCAGGGCGACGACCCCGAACGCGAAGATCCGCCCCGGCCACGGCCGCGCCTGCTCCTGGTCGGCCAGGATGACCCGCCGGCCGAAGGCGAAGAACCACACGGCCATCGTGGCCATCGCGCCGGCCATGACGGCCCGGCCGGTCGGGGTGGTCCCGTCGGTGCCCAACGCGAAGGCGATCATCGCGACGAACCCGATGGAGAAGTAGAGGTCCCACAGCCAGAACCACCCGTCCGGGACGCCGCCGGTGTTCGACGACGCCCCGTGTTCGGAACTCACCGCTCCTTGCGGGCGGTCAGTCGGAACGTCACCAGGCACAACACCAATCCGACCACGCACCACCCGCCGAGCACCAACGCGGTGGTTCCCAGCTCCCAGGTGCCCGCCGGCTCCTGGGCGGCCATGCTGTCGGGCAGCAGCGCGGCGCGGAAGCCCTGGGCCACCCACTTCACCGGGAACAGCGCGCCGATGTCGAGCATCCAGCCGGGCAGCACGACCAGCGGGATGTAGACGCCGGAGACGAACAGCAGACCGATGTAGGGCAGGTTCGTGATCGCGCCGGCGCTCTGCGCGTTCTTCGCGAACGAGCTGATCGTCAGGCCGAGCAGGGAACAGGCGATCGTGCCCAGCAGGAACACCCAGACCAGCGTGAACCAGCGGCCGGCGTCGGCCGGCAGGGTGGTGTCGAACAGGGCCATGCCCACGGCCAGCAGCAGCACCAGCTCGGCGAGGCTGGCCACCACCACCAGAACGATCTTGCCGATGAAGTAGGCCGACATCGGCACGGGCGCGCCCCGCAGCCGCTTGAGCGTGCCGTCCGAGCGGTCCTCGGCGACGCCGATCCCCAGGTTCAGGAAGGACGTGGCGATGATCCCGGCGCCGGCCATGCTCGCGCTGAACACCTGGCCGGAGGACACACCGGTGCCCTCGTAGGTGTCGCTGAACACCGAGCCGAGCAGGATCAGGATGAGCGCCGGGAAGGAGAAGGTGAAGATCACCTGGTCCTTGTGCCGGAAGAACTGCTTGAGTTCGACGGCGCCGCGCGCCAGACCGACGGTCAGCACGCCGGGCAGCGCGCCACGGTCGAGGGTGGTGGTCATCGGGCACCTCCGATGAGCGACAGGTAGGTGTCCTCCAGGCTCGGCCGGGTCACGGTGAGCTCCGGGAGTTCCCGCCCACCGCCGGAGAGCTGGTTGACCAGAGCCGTTGGTGTGTCGGTGAGTACCGAACGCGGCCCGTCATGGTCGATCCAGCTGACCGTCGCCTTGGCCGTCGACCGCCCCCCGAGCGTCGCGGGCGTTCCCCTGGCGACGATCCGCCCCCCGGCGATCACGGCGACCTCGTCGGCCAACGCCTCGGCCTCGTCGAGGTAGTGGGTGGTGAGCACGATCGTCGTCCCGTCGGCGGCCAGCGTGCGGATGAGGTCCCAGAAGTGGCGCCGGGCCTCCGGGTCGAACCCCGTGGTCGGCTCGTCCAGGAACAGCAGCTCCGGGCGCCCCACGATGCCGAGCGCGACGTCGAGACGACGTCGCTGGCCGCCGGAGAGCTGCTTGATCCGCGCGCCGGCCTTCTCGGTGAGCCCCACCTGTTCGATCACCGCGCGCGGGTCGGCCGGGGCGGGGAAGTAGGTCGCGAAATGCCTCACGGTCTCGGCGACGGTCAACTCGGCCGCGTCGTTGGCCGTCTGCAGCACGATGCCGATCCTGGCTCGCCAGGCTCTGGTCGCCCTGGCCGGATCGGTTCCGAGGACCGACACGCTGCCGGACGTTCTGGTGCGATGGCCTTCGAGGATCTCGACAGTGGTGGTTTTCCCGGCGCCGTTCGGGCCAAGGATGGCGAAGACCTGTCCCCTGTGGATGTCGAGATCGATCCCGTCCACCGCTACCAGTGTGTTGTAGGACTTGCGGAGTCCTTGTACCTGTATGGCGGTCATGCTGTTGAGCTTGGTTGCTGGGCGGGGGGTGGGGGACCTCCGGGCGGTTGAACCTGGTTGTCCACCGATCGGTGGACAAGCGGTCATCGCCGGGTGAACCCGGCGATGACCTCGCCACGCGAATCAGGACCGGACGGAGGCCCAACCCTCGACCTCGGAAGCCGGCCGGGGCCCGGGCCCCACATACCGGGCCGACGGCCGAACCAACCGTCCAGTCCTCTTCTGCTCCAGGATGTGCGCACACCACCCGGCGGTCCGCGCGCACGTGAACATGGCCGGCATCATGTGTGGTGGCACCTCGGCGAAGTCGAGGATCACCGCCGCCCAGAACTCGACGTTGGTCTCGATCGCGCGGTCCGGGCGGCGTTCCCTCAGCTCGGCGAGCGCGGCCTGCTCCAGTTCGACGGCGACCTCGTACCGTTGCGCCCCCAGTTCCTGGCAGGTGCGGCGCAGTACCCGGGCGCGGGGGTCCTCGGCCCGGTAGACGCGGTGGCCGAAGCCCATCAGGCGTTCGCCCCGGTCGAGGATGCCGGCGACGACCTTGCGGGCGTCGCCCTTGTCCTCGACCTCGGCGATCATCGGCAGGACCCGGGCGGGGGCGCCGCCGTGCAGCGGGCCGGACATGGCGCCGATCGCACCGGACATCGACGCCGCCACGTCGGCACCGGTGGAGGCGATGACCCGCGCGGTGAAGGTGGACGCGTTGAGGCCGTGCTCGGCCGCCGACACCCAGTAGGCGTCGATCGCCCGGACGTGCGCCGGGTCGGGTTCGCCGCGCCAGCGGGTGAGGAAGCGTTCGGTGATCGTGTCGCACTCGTCGATGCGTTGTTGGGACACCGCCGGGCGGCCGATGCCGCGCGCCGACTGGGCCACATAGGACAGTGCCATGACCGAGGCCCTGGCCAGCTGCTCCCTGGTCTGCTCGTCGTCGATGTCGAGCAGGGGCTGGTAGCCCCAGATGGGGGCCAGCATCGCGAGCGCCGCCTGGACGTCGACCCGGACGTCGCCGGTGTGGACGGGGATCGGGAACGGTTCGGCGGGGGGCAGGCTCTGGCCGAAGCGGCCGTCGACGAGCAGCGCCCACACGTCGCCGAAGGTGACCTTGCCGGCCAGGTCCTCGATGTCCACGCCCCGGTAGCGCAGCGCGCCGCCGTCGCGGTCGGGCTCGGCGATCTCCGTGCGGAAGGCGACCACGCCCTCCAAACCCGGTCGGAAGCCGTCGTCGGGATCGTCCGCCGACGAGTTGTTCTGGTCGATCTGTCGCACCGCGCCGTGCATCGTTTCGCCCTCTCAGCAGTCCCGAACCCAGGTCACCTTCCTCCTGTTCGGCCCACTTAGGCAATTGCTCCAGCCGGTGGTTTCGGTCACGATTCAGGAGAACGATTCAGAAACCCCTCGGCCGGGGCGGACGTTAAGCGTGTGTTTCGGGAACGGAAACGCACCCCTACCGGTGGTAGACCTCTTCCCATGCACCTGACACCCCAGGAACAGGACAAGCTGCTGGTGGCGATGGCTGCGGAGGTCGCGCGGCGTCGCCTCGGGCGCGGCGTGGCGCTGAACTATCCGGAGGCGGTAGCGCTGATTACCGATCACATCGTGGAGGGCGCGCGGGACGGCCGGTCGGTCGCCGACCTCATGTCCTCCGGTCGTTCGGTGCTGCGTCGCGATCAGGTCATGGCGGGCATTCCGGAGATGATCGACTCCGTCCAGGTCGAGGCGACCTTCCCCGACGGCACCAAGCTGGTCACCGTGCACAGCCCGATCGTGTCCCGGGGCGACGCGTGATCCCCGGTGAGCTGCTGCTGGCCGACACCCCGGTCGAGCTGAACCCGGGACGGCGCAGGGTGGCGCTGGTCGTGTGCAACACCGGCGACCGGCCGGTGCAGGTCGGCTCGCACTTCCACTTCGCCGACGTCAACCCGGGGCTGGCGTTCGACCGGGCGGCCGCGGCCGGGCACCGGCTGGACGTGCCGGCCGGTACGTCGGTGCGGTTCGAGCCGGGGGTGGAGCGGGAGGTGACGCTCGTGCCGCTGGCCGGGCGCGGCGTGGTGGCGGGGCTGCGATGACCGACCGCGCGCGGTACGTCTCGCTGCTGGGGCCGACGGTCGGCGACCGTGTCCGGTTGGCCGACACCGACCTGCTGATCGAGGTCACCGAGGACCGGGCGCTGGGGCGGGGTTCGGGTGACGAGGTGGTTTTCGGTGGCGGCAAGGTGATCCGCGAGTCCATGGGCCAGTCGACCGTCACCCGCGCCGAGGGCGCGCCGGACCTGGTGATCACCGGCGTCGTGGTGCTCGACCACTGGGGCGTGGTGAAGGCCGACGTCGGTGTGCGTGACGGGCGGATCGTGGGCATCGGCAAGGCTGGCAACCCCGACACCATGGACGGCGTCGACCCGGCACTGGTGATCGGCCCGTCGACCGAGATCGTCGGGGGGAACGGGAAGATCCTGACCGCCGGGGGCATCGACTGCCACGTGCACTTCATCTGCCCGCAGTTGACCGGGACCGCGTTGGCGTCCGGTCTGACCACGCTCGTCGGTGGCGGCGTCGGCCCGGCGGAGAGCAGCAAGGCGACCACGGTGACCGCCGGCGCGTGGAACCTGACCAGGATGTTCCAGGCGATGGACGGCCAGCCGGTGAACGTCGTTCTGCTCGGCAAGGGCAACACGGTCTCGGCCGAGGGGCTGCGCGAACAGGTCGCGGCCGGCGCGGCCGGGTTCAAGCTGCACGAGGACTGGGGTTCCACTCCGGCGGCCATCGACGCGTGTCTGCGGGTGGCGGAGGAATCCGGTGTGCAGGTGGCGATCCACACGGACACGCTGAACGAGGCCGGCTTCCTGGAGTCCACTGTGGACGCTATTGGTGGGCGGTCGGTCAACGCGTACCACACCGAGGGGGCCGGCGGCGGGCACGCGCCGGACATCATCCGCGTGGTCGGGCTGCCCAACGTGCTGCCGTCCTCGACCAACCCGACCCGGCCGCACACGGTGAACACCATCGACGAGCACCTCGACATGCTGATGGTCTGCCACCACCTCAACCCGTCGGTGCCCGAGGACCTGGCCTTCGCCGAGAGCCGTATCCGGCCGACGACCATCGCCGCCGAGGACGTGCTGCACGACCTGGGTGCCATCTCGATGATCGGATCCGACTCGCAGGCGATGGGCCGGATCGGCGAGGTGGTGATCCGCACCTGGCAGACCGCGCACGTGATGAAACGCCGCCGCGGCGCGTTGCCCGGCGACGGCGCGGCCGACAACCTGCGGGCGCGGCGTTACGTCGCCAAGTACACGATCAACCCGGCGATCGCCCACGGCATCGCGCACGAGGTCGGCTCGGTCGAGGTCGGCAAGCTGGCCGACCTGGTGCTGTGGGAGCCGAAGTTCTTCGGTGTCAAGCCGTCGCTGGTGTTCAAGGGCGGGTTCATCGCCTGGGCGGCGATGGGCGACGCGAACGCGTCGATCCCCACGCCGCAGCCGGTGCTGGCCCGCCCGATGTACGGGGCGGCGCCGAGGGTGGCGGCCGCGTCCAGCCGCCACTTCGTCACCGAGTCCGCGCTGTCGCTGGCCGAGCACCTGGGGACCGCGACCCCGCTGGCCGCCATCACCAACACCCGCGCGGTCACCAAGGACCACATGATCGCCAACGACGCCCGCCCGACCGTCACCGTCGACCCCGACAGTTTCACGGTGCACATCGACGGCGAACCGGTCGAACCGATGCCGGTGGCCGAGTTGCCGATGGCCCAGCGCTACTTCCTGTTCTGATGTCGGTCCTGGCGATGCTGCTGGCCGACTCCCGGTTCCCCGGCGGCGGCCACGTCCACTCCGGCGGGCTGGAGGAGGCCGCCGCCCGGGGGTTGCTGCGCGCCGAGGCCGACCTGCCGCCGTTCCTGACCGCCCGGCTGCGCACGGCGGGTCTGCTCGCGGCCGTGTTCGCCGCCGCGTCGGCCCACGCGGCCGGGAGCCCCCGGGGGGACGGGGTCTGGGACGTGTTGGACGCGGAACTGGACGCGCGTACTCCGTCCGCGGCAGCGCGTTACGCCTCTCGGGTGCAGGGGAAGGCCTTCGCGCGCGCGGTGGGCGTCATGGTTGTCCCCAGTGTGGATGGTGACTGTGGATCAACCTTGCGCGCGGTGCTGGCCGCGACCCCCCGTCCGCACCACGCGATCGTGCTCGGGGTGGCGGCCGGGTCGGTCGCCGGGGCGGCCCGGGTGGCGGCCTATCTGGCGGTGAGTGGGCCGGCGAGCGCGGCCGTGCGGCTGTTGGGACTTGATCCGTTGTGGGTCAACGGGGTGGTGGCCGGCATGGTGGACGAGGTCGAGGCCGTCGCGGGGGAGGCGGTGCGGTGGGCGGGGTGTGCGCCGGCGGAGCTGCCGGCACCATCCTCGCCGGGGCTGGATCTGCTCGCGGAGGAACACGAACGGCATCATCGAGAAGAGGTGCGTCTCTTTGTCAGCTGACCACGATCACCCGGTGAGTTTCGACCCGACCGTCGCCGAGGCGGACCGCCACGACCAGGCCCCGGCCGCCGGGCGGGCGGTGCGGATCGGGGTCGGCGGACCGGTCGGCAGCGGGAAGACCGCGTTGGTCGCGGCGCTGTGCCGGGCGCTGGCCGACGTCGACCTGGCGGTGGTGACCAACGACATCTACACCACCGAGGACGCCGAGTTCCTGCGCCGCGCGGGTGTTCTGGACCCCGCGCGGATCGAGGCGGTGCGCACCGGCTGCTGTCCGCACACCGCCATCCGCGACGACATCACCGCCAACCTGGACGCCGTCGACTCGCTCGCCGAGCGGTTTCCCGGGCTGCGGCTGGTGATCATCGAGAGCGGTGGGGACAACCTGACGGCCGTGTTCAGCCGGGGGCTGGTCGACCACCAGATCTTCGTGGTGGACGTCGCCGGTGGGGACAAGGTGCCGCGCAAGGGCGGGCCGGGGGTCACCACCGCCGACCTGTTGGTGATCAACAAGACCGACCTGGCGCCGCTGGTGGGGGCCGATCTGGGGGTCATGTCGGGGGACGCGCACCGGGTGCGGAACGGGCTGCCGGTCGTCCTTCAGTCTCTTGTGGACACACCGGACGCGCCGGCGGTGGCCGGCTGGGTGCGCGACCGGCTGTGAGGGCGCGCGCGGACCTCGCCGTCGAGGTCGACCGGCACGGGAACACCGTCGTCGGGACACTCCGCTGCCAGGCTCCGTTGACGCTGGTTCCCGCTCGTGCCAACGGTTCCGCGCTCGTGCACCTGGTCGCCTCGGCCGCCGGGCCGCTCGGCGGCGACGACCTCGCGCTGACCGTCCGGGTCGGATCCGGCGCGCGGTTGCGGCTGGTCGGGGTCGCGGCGACGGTGCTGCTCTCGGGGGCCAGCCGGTCGGCCGTGACCTTCGAGATCGGGGCCGGCGCGGTCGTGGAGTACCTGCCGGGGCCGACGGTGGTCACCGAACGCGCCGAGCACGAGGCGAGCCTGGTCGCCACGCTCGCCAGGGACGCGCGGCTGCGCACCAGGGAGGTCCTGGTCCTGGGCCGGGCCGGTGAGCCGCCCGGCCGGCTGGACACCCGTACGTCGGTCACCCGGGACGGCCGGCCGGTGCTGCGGCAGCGGCTGCTGGTGGGGGACCCCGCGCTGGACCGGAGCCTGCCCGGGCTCGCCGGCCGGCGGGTGCTGGCCACCGAGTCGGACTTCTCCCCTGACGAGGCCGAGGCGGCCAGTGGTCAGTGGTGGTCGCGCAGTCCGCTGGCGGCCGGCGGATCGGTCGTCACCGTGCTGGCCGACGACGCGGCGACCGCCACGCGCCGGCTCGCCGAGGTCGCCGAAAAAACCAGCGGCGACGAATCTTTGTGAATATTCAGTCGCGTACGGCGGGGCAAGCGAGATGTTTACCGTGTCCGGACTGAATCATGATCCGGGGTCCCCTGGTCAGCGCTGAATCGATGGGGTGTAAAACGGTTCTCCAGATGGTGCGGACGATGGTGCGGGAAGATGGTGTGAGGAACTCCCACCGAAGTGCGGGCGCTCGGCCGGGCCGGTGAACAACGCCGTGGCCAGTGGACGAACCACCACACCTGACGGAGCAGAACGTGGGAGGATTTCGGATTGTCGGCAACCCTCAACTGGGGTTTCTTCACTGTGGTAATTGAAATTTTCAGAACGTTGTCCCGGCCGGACGTGACGGTCCGCCGGGATATTCCCAGCTTAGAGAGCTGAGGGAGAAGGTCCGATGGGGCAAGGACCGCAGAGCCGCATGTACCGGGGAGTGGACACCGAACAGCGGCGCGCCGAGCGGCGGGAGCGGCTGCTCGAGGCCGCGCTGGACGAGTTCACCACGCGCGGCTACCACAAGACCAAGATCGCCGACCTGTGTGCGCGGGCCGGCGTCTCGACCCGCAACTTCTACGAGAAGTTCGCCAGCAAGGAGGCGTTACTCCTCGAACTGCACGCACACGTCAACACCCTCGCCATGCAACGGATGCGGCCGGTCCTCGACTCGCTCGGCGACGCCGACGCGCTGACCAGGATCACCACCATGCTCGACGAGTTCGTCGCCGCGGTGACCGCCGATCCCCGGTTCCCCCGGCTCAACTACGTCGAGGTGCCGGGCATCAGCCAGGCCATGGAGCGTCAGCACCGCGACTGGTTCAACCGGTACACCGACCTCATCGAGGCGGAGTGTGACCGCGCGGCGGCGGCCGGTCTCGCGCCGGAGCGTGACTACCGGCTCACCGCCATCGCACTGGTCGGCGCGGTCACCGGGATCCTGCGCGAGTGGCAGGCGCACGATCCGCCGATGCCGGCCGACGCGGTGGCCAACGAGATCCGGCAGGTCTTCGTCGCGGCCATCACCCGTCCGGCGTAGCCGGTGGCCGCGCAGCGTTTCCGCATCGATTCGGGTGGGGGTCATCACCCGTCGTGAGGTTTCCGCGCGCCGGAAATCCCCGTACCGTCACCGGCAGAGGGCTTTCCGGCGACCGGCGGCAAGGCCCTCGAGTGATCTGTGGGTCCCTACACCACCAGGAGGCTCGGGCATGGCTGACGGCAGGATGTCGACCGGTGACCTCACTCTGGAACTGCCGAAGATGCGGGTCTCCTACGAGGAGGGCACCCTCAGCGAGCCCGAGCTCGCCGGCACCTGGTGGGAACAGTTGCAGCACTGGCTCGACGACGCCATCACCGCCGGCGCGCCCGAGCCCAACGCCATGGTGCTGGCCACCGCGAACGCCGAGGGCATCCCGGCCTCACGCACCGTGCTGTGCAAGGGCCTGGACCACCGGGGCGTGGTGTTCTTCACCAACTACACCTCGGCCAAGAGCCACGACCTGATGGCCACCCGCTTCGCCTCGGCGACCTTCCCCTGGTACTCGCTGCACCGCCAGGCCACCGTGCGCGGCACGGTGGAGAAGGTCAGCCAGGCCGAGACCGCCACCTACTGGGCCAGCCGCCCGCGCGGCTCGCAGCTGGGGGCGTGGGCCTCGCCGCAGTCGATCGTGGTCAGCGGCCGGCACGCCCTGGAGTCGGCGCTGGCCAACGTGCAGCGGCAGTTCGCCGACGTCGACGAGGTGCCGGTGCCGCCGCACTGGGGCGGCTGGCGGATCCGGCCGGAGGTCGTGGAGTTCTGGCAGGGCCGCCGCGACCGCATGCACGACCGGCTCCAGTTCAAGCAGGGCCGCGACGGCTGGAAGGTCGAACGCCTGGGCCCGTGAGGGTTCTCACGCCCTGACCGCACACCGGCGGGCCTACTGTCTGCCGGGTGGGGGACGGGGCACGCCGGCGGATAGCGATCGACACCCGGCCGCTGGCCATCCCGGCGTACCGGCGGCTGTGGATCTCCACGGCCGTCACCGCCGTCGGCAGCCAGCTGACCGTCGTCGCCGTGCCCAAGCAGGTCTTCGACCTGACCGGGTCGTCGGCCTACGTCGGGCTGACCGGGGCGTTCGGTCTGGTTCCGCTGCTGGTGTTCGGGCTGTGGGGCGGGGCGATCGCCGACGCGGTCGACCGGCGCACGGTGATCCTGGTCAGCAACGTCGGCATCGCGGGCACGTCGGTGCTGTTCTGGCTCCAGGCCGCGCTCGGTGCCGGCAACGTGTGGTTCGTGCTGGTCCTGTTCGCCGTGCAGCAGGCGTTCGTGGCGGTGAACATGCCGACCCGCACGGCGGCCGTCGCCCGGCTGGTGCCGGTGACCCTGCTGCCCTCGGCGACCGCGCTGAGCGCGACGGTGTCCTCGTTCGGGATGGTGTTCGGGCCGCTGGCGGCCGGCGCGCTGATGCCACTGGCGGGACTGTCCACGCTGTACCTGGTCGACGCGGTGGCGCTGACCGTGGCGACGGTGATGCTCGTGCGCCTGCCGGGGATCCCGCCGGCCGCCGGGGCGAGCCGGCGGGCCGGACTGCGCGACATCGTCGACGGATTCCGTTACCTGGCGGCCAAACACGTGCTGCTGGCGTCGTTCCTGGTGGACATCATCGCGATGGTCGCCGGCCTGCCCAGGGCACTGTTCCCGGAGATGGCGCAGCGGTCCTTCGGCGACCCGCCGGGTGGCGGGGCCGCGCTGGGCTGGCTGTACGCGGCCATCCCGATCGGCGTGGTGCTGTGCGGGCTGGCGTCCGGGTGGGTGGGCACCTTCCGCCGGCACGGGGTGGGGGTGACGGTCGCGGTGTGCGCGTGGGGCGCGGCGATCGTCGGGTTCGGGCTGGCACGGTCGCTGTGGCTGGCGGTGGTGTTCCTGGCGCTGGCCGGAGCGGCCGACATGATCAGCATGGTGTACCGCAGCTCCATCCTGCAGACCGACTCGACCGACGAGCTGCGCGGGCGCATCCAGGGCGTGTTCACCGTGGTGGTGGCCGGCGGGCCGAGGCTCGCGGACCTGGTGCACGGCTGGGGCGCGGCGGCGGTGGGGACCACGGCGGCGGCCACCGGCGGCGGCGTGCTGGTGATCGTGCTGACCGTGGTGGCGGTGGCGTGCCTGCCGGTGTTCTGGCGCTACCTGGCCCCCGGCTCGGACGGCGAGGATCACGGCAAGGATCACGGCGAGGATCCCGACGACCTGCCACAGGACCAGAACGTAGTGAAGTAGTAACAGTACGCACTCTGGCAACCGCGACCATGATCAGGCATGCTCAGGGTTCATGGTGACCGAGAACACAGATCGGAACGAGGAGAGCCAGCCGGCGCTGAAGCGGGTCATGGGGCCGAAGCTGCTGTTCTTCTTCGTGATCGGCGACATCCTGGGGACGGGGATCTACGCCCTGACCGGCAGTGTCGCCGGCAAGGTCGGCGGCGCGCTGTGGCTGCCGTTCCTCATAGCGTTCATCGTCGCGTTCCTCACCGCGTTCGCCTACCTGGAACTGGTGGGCAAGTATCCGAGAGCGGCCGGCGCCGCGCTGTACACCAACCGCGCGTTCCGCAAACCGTTCCTGACGTTCATCGTGGCCTTCGCGGTGATGTGCTCGGGGATCACCTCGGCGTCCTCGGCGGCGCTGGCCTTCGGCAAGACCTACCTACCGGCGGCGTTCGACATCGAGGTGTCCACGGTCGTGGTCGCCCTGGTGGCGGTGGGCTTCGTCGTGGTGCTGGCGATCGTCAACTTCATCGGCGTGGCGCACTCGGTGAAGGCCAACGTGGTCCTCACGCTGATCGAGCTGGCCGGGTTGGCGATCATCATCGGCGTCGGTGTCTACGCGGTCGCCGGCGGCAACGGCGAGCCGGGCCGGCTGGTGGAGATCGACACGGCCGACACGACCTGGCTGCTGGCGGTCACCGGCGCGACCTCGCTGGCGTTCTTCGCGATGGTCGGCTTCGAGGACTCGGTGAACATGGCCGAGGAGGTCAAGGAACCCAACCGGGTGTTCCCGAAGGCGCTGCTGTCGGGCATGGCCACCGCCGCGCTGATCTACGTCCTGGTCGCCATCACGTCCTCGCTGCTGATCGCCGCCGACGACCTGGCCGCCGCCCAGTCCGGGGCGCTGCTGGAGGTCATCGGGGTCGGGGCGCCGGAGTTCCCGCGCTGGATCTTCGAGTGGATCGGCATGTTCGCGGTGGTCAACTCGGCGCTGATCAACATGCTGATGGCCAGCCGGCTGCTCTACGGCATGGCCAACGAGCGGATCCTGCCGAAGATCTTCGGCACCGTGCACCCGTTCCGCCGCACGCCGTGGGTGTCGATCCTGATCACCAGCGCGATCGCCGCCGTGCTGGTCGCCACCGCCGGCTCCGACGGCGTCGGCAAGCTCGGTGGAACGACGGCGTTGCTGCTGCTGTGCGTGTTCGCGGTGGTCAACGTCTCGGTGCTGGTGCTGCGCCGGGAGACGGTCGAGCACCGCCACTTCCGGGCGCCGACGTGGGCGCCGGTGCTGGCCGGGGTGCTGTGCGGGTACCTGGCGATCCCGTGGCTGTCGGGCCGGCCGGCCAGCGACTACTACATCGCGCTGATCCTGATCGGTCTCGGCGTCGTGCTGTGGGTGGCGAACTGGGCGTACCTGCGGGCCAGGGGCGAACAGGTCAAGGAGTTCGACCCGCAGGCGCTCAAGGACTGACGCCGGGCCAATAGGGTCTTGTTCATGGGACCTACCGGACGACAACTGGAGATCGGGCACGGCGACGCGCGGGCGACCGTCACGACGGTCGGCGCGTCGCTGCGTGCCTTCGAGGTGGCGGGGCAGCCCTACGTCGAGACCTATGGCGCGCAGGACTCCCCGCCGCTCGGCGCCGGAGCGGTGCTGGTGCCCTGGCCCAACCGGGTCCGAGGGGGCACCTGGCCGCATGCGGGCGTGACCCAGCAGCTGGAGGTCACCGAGCCGGCGCGGGGCAACGCCATCCACGGCCTGACGCGGCGCGAGGAGTGGACGGTCGTCGAGCACACGGCCTCGGCCCTCACCCTGGAGGTGCGGGTCGACGGGCGGCAGGGCTGGCCGTTCGGGTTCGCCACCGGCATCACCTACGCGGTGGACCAGGCGGGCCTGACCGTCACCCACACCGTGCACAACCTGTCCGACGACGACATGCCCTTCGGCGTGGGCGCCCACCCGTATCCCCGCCCGGCCGGCACCGACGTGGATGACTGTGTGCTGACCCTGGCGGCATCGACGGTGCTGCCGGTCGACGAGGAGACCCTGGTCCCGGTCGGCAAGCCGACGTCGGTGGAGGGCACCGACCTGGACTTCCGCGCGGGACGCCCGCTGCGCACCGCCGACCTGGACACCGCGTTCGGTGGTTGCCTGCCCGGCGCCGACGGCCTGGTCCACCACACGGTGACCCACGACGGCGGCGGCGTCGAGGTGTGGGCGGACCCGGTGTTCGCCTGGGTGCAGGTCTTCACCCCCACCGGCTTCCCCGGCAGTGTCGGTCGGGCGATCGCCATCGAGCCGATGACCTGCCCGCCGGACGCGTTGAACTCCGGCACGGACCTGATCGTGCTCCCGGCCGGGGGAACCTGGAGCGGACGGTGGGGCATCCGGGCGCTGGGCAGGTAGGTTGCATGATCGTGAGTACTGCTGTCACTGGTGGATATGTCGTTCCGGTCGACGGTGAACCCGTCGAGGGCGGAACCGTTCTGATCGACAACGGCGTGATCGTGGCCGTCGGCGCCGAGGCCGACGTGGACATTCCGGACGACGCGGAGATTGTGGACGCGTCGGGCACGTGGGTGCTGCCCGGTTTCGTGGAGGCCCACGGGCATCTGGGCGTGTACGAGGAGGGCGACGGCTGGGCGGGCCTGGACGTCAACGAGATGACCGATCCCAACGGCGCGCGACTGCGTGCCCTGGACGGCATCAACCCCGACGACCAGGGTTTCCGCGACGCCCTGGCCGGGGGCGTGACGACGGTGGTCGTGAAGCCCGGTTCCGGCAACCCCATCGGCGGCCAGACCGTGGCGGTGAAGAGTTGGGGTCGCACGGTCGAGGACATGCTGGTTCGGGAACCGGTGAGCGTGAAAAGCGCCCTGGGCGAGAACCCGAAACGGGTGTACGGGGACCAGAACAAACTCCCGTCCACCCGCCTGGGTGTGGCGGCCGTGATCCGCGACGCGTTCACCAAGGCCCAGGACTACCGCGAGGCCAGGGAATGGGCGATCCGCGAGGGCAAACCCTTCGAGCGCGACAACACCCAGGAAATCATGGTGCGCGTGCTGGAGGGCGAGTTGCCCTGGTGCCAACACAGCCACCGGGCCGATGACATCGCGACGGCCATTCGCCTGTCCGAGGAGTTCGGCTACCGCCTGATCGTCAACCACGGCACCGAGGGTCATCTGCTGGCGGACACGTTGGCGGCCAAGGACATCCCGGTGATCATGGGCCCGCTGATCGTCGGCCGGTCCAAGGTGGAGGTTCGCCGCCGCTCGATGCGCAACCCGGGAATCATGGCCAGGGCGGGCGTGAAGATCGCCATGACCACCGATCACCCGGTGGTCCCCATCGACTACCTGGTGCACCAGGCGACCTTCGCCGTGAAGGAAGGCCTCGACTCCGAGACGGCGCTGCGCTCGATCACCATCAACCCGGCCGAGATCATGGGTCTGGGTGACCGGGTGGGCGCCCTGCGCCCAGGGCTGGACGCCGACATCGTGCTGTGGTCCGGCGATCCCCTGGACGTCATGAGCCGAGCGGTCCGGGTCTTCGTCAACGGCAGGGACGTCTACCACTTCGACGAGTCAACCGGCGAAGGCCGAACCACGAACCCCTTCTACACCGAATAGGGAAGAGGTCGACGGTGGCCGGATCGGGATTGCCGGCCACCCCACAACTCAGGAACCGCGCAGGGACCGGGCGATCAGCATGCGCTGGATCTGGTTGGTCCCCTCGAAGATCTGCGGAACCTTGGCCTCCCGCAGGTACCGCTCCACCGGGAAGTCCCGGGTGTACCCGGCCCCACCCAGAACCTGAACGGCATCGGTGCACACCTTCATGGCGGCGTCGGTGGCCACCAGCTTCGCGACGGAGGCCTGCCGGGCGAAGGCCACTCCTCGGTCCCGCCGCCGGGCGGCCTCAAGGTAGGTGGCCCTGGCCGACTCCACGGCCGCCGCCATGTCGGCCAGCAGGAACTCCATCCCCTGGAACTCGATGATCGCCCGCCCGAACTGCGAGCGCCCCTTCGCGTAGGCCACGGCCTCGTCCAGGGCGGCCTGTGCCAGTCCCACCGAGCAGGCGGCGATGCCCAACCGCCCGGAACTCAACGCGGTCAACGCGATCCGCAGCCCGGCCCCTTCCTCACCGATCAGTCGGGAAGCGGGCACGACGGCATCGGAAAAGATCATCTGGGTGGTGGAGGACCCGGTCAACCCCATCTTCCGCTCAGGCGGACTCGCGGACAGCCCCGGTGTCCCGGAATCCACCAGCAGACAGGAGATCCCGCCGGGCGCCCGCACCATCGTCGTGTAGAAGTCCGCGTGGCCGCCGTGGGTGATCCACGACTTCACCCCGTTCACCACGTACGACTCGTCGGAGGGCTCCGCCTTGGTCGTCAACGCGGCCGCGTCCGATCCGGCCTGGGCCTCGGACAGCGCGTAGGCGCCCAGCAGGTCCCCGCCGAGCATGTCCGGCAGCCACCGCTCCCGCTGCTCGTCGGTGCCGTGCTCGGCCAGCGCGTAGCACGACATCACGTGCACCGACAGGCCGACGCCCACCGACATCCACGCGGTGGCGATCTCCTCCAGCACCTGGAGGTACACCTCGTAGGACAGCCCCGACCCGCCCCACCGCTCCGGGTACGGCAGGCCGAGCAGCCCGGCCCGCCCCAGGGTCCGGAACTGCTCGCGCGGGAACCGGCCCTGTTCCTCGTGGTCGGACGCGAGCGGCGCCAGTTCGTCCCGGGCGATCTCCCTGGTCAGCTTGATCAGGTCCTCGGCGTCCTGATCCGGGAGCAGGCGCTCAGCAGGCATTCGGTCCTCCGCAGGTCGTGCGTGCCGGATTAGTATGACGACCTACTGTCGGGTAGTAGTCGAAAATCCAGTGAGGTGCACATGCTCTGCGTCGGCGGCGAGGCCTTGATCGATCTCGTACCGGCGGCCGACGCCCTACCCGGTGAGCTGGGCGCGCTGGCGCCACTGCCCGGCGGCGGCCCCTACAACGTGGCGATCGCCCTGGGCCGGCTCGGGTCGCCGGTGAGCTTCCTCTCGCGGGTGTCGACCGACACCTTCGGGGACGCGCTGGTCGACCGGCTGCGGCGCTCCGGTGTGGACGTCTCACTGGTCCAGCGCGGTGACGAGCCGACCACGCTCGCGGTCGCCGGTATCGGCCCGGACGGCTCGGCCCGCTACTCCTTCCACGTCGAGGCCACGGCCGACCGGCTGGTCGCCGATCCCGGCGAGCTGGGCCCGGACGTGACGATCGTCTCTCTCGGCACCCTGTCGCTGGTTCTCGAGCCGGGCGCGAGTACCTACGAAACGGTGCTGCGCCGACATTCCGCCCGGGGCGGCCTGGTGGTCGTCGACCCCAACATCCGGGCGGCCATGATCACCGATCCGGACGCCTACCGGGCCCGGTTCACCTCCTGGTTGCCCGACATCGGCCTGCTCAAACTGTCCGTTGAGGACGCGGCGTGGCTGGCCGGTGACCCGGGCGACCGGGCGGGCCTGGAGGACGACCTGGAGGACACCGTCCGGGGCTGGTTGGCCGCCGGGCCGGCCGCCGCCGTGCTGACCAGGGGCGCCGACGGGCTGGTCGCGTTGACGGCGGACGGTGACCGGATCGAGGTGCCGACGGTCCCGGCCGTGGTGGTCGACACCATTGGGGCGGGGGACACCGTGCACGGGGCGTTGCTGCACTGGTTGGAAAAGGCGGGAATGGGCAACCCGTCGGGGGTACGGGAGATCGATGCCGATGGTTGGCGGGCGGCGCTGGAATTCGCCGCGCGCGCGGCCTCGGTCACCGTTTCGCGTGCCGGAGCCGAACCACCCTATGCGGCTGAGCTGGGCCTTCACTCATAGAGTGCGGTGGCCCACACTCCGTGGACTGTCCGGGCGGCGCGGATCGCACTAGCGTTGAGAACAACAAGACACGTTTGTTGAGAGGGACTACGCATGCCTGACGCGAGGACCGCGACCGCCGGTGCTGGCAACAACAGCGCCCACGGTTCGGCAACACCAAACGGCGCGCCGGAATCCGTCGCGTTGCGATATCCGGGCGGCGAATACGAGATGTCGCTCACGCATGCCTCGGAGGGCTCGTCGGGGATCAATGTCAGCAAGCTGCTGTCGACCACGGAGCTGGTGACGCTGGACCCTGGCTTCGTCAACACCGCCGCGTGCTCGTCGGAGATCTGCTACATCGACGGCGACGCCGGTATCCTGCGCTACCGCGGGTACCCGATCGAGCAGCTGGCCGAGAAGTCCTCCTTCATCGAGGTCAGCTACCTGCTCATCTACGGCGAGCTGCCCAACCAGGCCCAGCTCGACGAGTTCGCCTCGAAGATCAGCCGGCACACCCTGCTGCACGAGGACCTCAAGCGTTTCTTCGACGGTTTCCCCCGCGACGCGCACCCGATGCCGGTGCTCAGTTCCGCGGTGTCCGCGCTGTCGACCTTCTACCAGGACAGCCTGCTGCCCTTCGACCAGGAGCAGGTGGAGATCTCCACCATCCGGCTGCTGGCCAAGCTGCCCACGATCGCCGCCTACGCCTACAAGAAGTCGGTCGGCCAGCCGTTCCTCTACCCGGACAACTCGCTGGGGCTGGTGGAGAACTTCCTGCGGATGACCTTCGGCTTCCCCGCCGAGCCCTACGCGATGGACCCCGACCTGGTGCGCGCGCTGGACCTGCTGTTCATCCTGCACGCCGACCACGAGCAGAACTGCTCCACCTCGACGGTGCGGCTGGTCGGCTCGTCGGAGGCGAACCTGTTCGCCAGCATCTCGGCCGGCATCAACGCCCTGTTCGGTCCGCTGCACGGCGGCGCCAACAGCGCGGTGCTGGACATGCTGGAGGGCATCCGCAACTCCGGCGGCGACGTCGGCGCGTTCGTGCGGAAGGTGAAGAACCGCGAGGACGGCGTGAAGCTGATGGGCTTCGGCCACCGGGTGTACAAGAACTACGACCCGCGCGCGGCGATCATCAAGAAGACCGCCGACGACATCCTCGGCCGGCTCGGCAGCGACGACAGCCTGCTCGACATCGCCAAGCAGCTGGAGGAGCACGCGCTGGCCGACGACTACTTCGTCGAGCGCAAGCTGTACCCGAACGTCGACTTCTACACCGGACTGATCTACCGCGCGATGGGCTTCCCGACGAAGTTCTTCACCGTGCTGTTCGCGTTGGGTCGGCTGCCCGGCTGGATCGCGCACTGGCGGGAGATGATGAACGACCCGGCGACCAAGATCGGCCGCCCGCGCCAGGTGTACATCGGCGCGACCGAGCGCGACTACCTCTCGCTCGACAAGCGCTGAGCCACAACGCTTTCCGTGACGCCCCCGCACACGTCGTGCGGGGGCGTTTCCCGTTACCGGAGGGTGTCGCGCAACCGAAGTCGGGGTCCGGTGTGGAGAACCGCGTTGCGGTACACCACACCGCCCAGCCGGGCCAGCGCCACCACGGCCACCACGGTGAACAGCACCGCCAGCCCCACCTGCCACAGCGGCACCGCGGCCAGCGCGATCCGGCCGGGCATCAGGATCGGCGACAGCGGCGGCAGCAACGACAGCACGGTCGCCGTCGGCCCGGCGGGATTGCCTGACAGCACGGCGAAACCGAGCACGAACGCGGCCACCAGCACGGCGGTGACCGGCATCAGCACGGCCTGCACGTCCTCCTGCCGGGACACCAGCGAACCGGCCGTGGCGAACACCGTCGCGTAGAGCAGGTAACCGAGCAGGTACCACAGCACACCCCAGGCCAGCGTGCCGGCGGCCGCGCCGGGAATGGTGAGCACACCGGTCAGCAGGGCCAGCGCCAGACCGACCAGACCGACCGTCGCCAGCTGGATCAGCCCCACCAGCCCGAGCCCGACGACCTTGCCGGACAACAGGTGCCACGGCCGGACGGTCGCCAGCAGCAGCTCGACGACCCGACTGGACTTCTCCTCGACCACGCCCTGCGCGACCATCGATCCGTGGAGCAGCAGGGAGACGTAGAGCAGCGCCACCATCACCAGGGCCAGCGCCAGCCGCTGGTCGTGGTTGGGGTCGTCGGTGTCGAGCGTGCTCACCCGCACGTGTGAGCCGGAGACCGTGCCCAGCACGGCGTTGGCGTCCAGGTCCTCCACCGAGGCCAGCAGCCCGGCCAGCACCTGGCGCTGCACGATTCCATTGAGGACGTTGTGCAGATCGGGGTCGAGGTCGCCCCTGGTCAGCACGGTCAGTTCGGCGGGGGCGCCGCTGACCAGCACGTCCAGCGAGCCGTCCGCGACCTGGTCGCGGGCCTGCGTCAGGTCGGTGACCTCGACCGTGCGGACCTGGTAGTCGAGGCCGGCGGCGTCGGTGACGGCATCGGCGATCGCGTTCGCCTGGCCGTTGAGGCCGACGGTGGTGATCCGGTCGCCGTCGAACACGGTGCTCTGGGCGAGCACGAAACCGGCCAGCACGATCAGCGAGACGGCCGTACTGATCACGAATGACCGGGTGCGCAACCGGGTCCGCAGTTCGCGGCGGGCCACCAGCGCAATGACGTCCCCCGGCCCCTGACCGGGGGGCAACGACCCCGCCACCGCGACCTCCCCTCGAAATACCGATGCGCGTCAAGAGACTATCCGCCACGGATTACCTTTGAAAATTCTTCGCCGACCGACGACCTTCGGCGGAAGCGGACCGCGTAGGTTCCTCGTCAGGATGCAGTGATGATCCACGAAGGACCATTGGAGTGGCTAGGTCATGGAGCAGGGCATCGACGACCCGACGAAGTGGTTCGCGCAGTACGACGAGAAGCTGCGGGAGGCCGCTGCCAAGGCCGAGAAGGCGGAGAAGGCACTGAAGACGGTCGGGGGGTCGGCCACCTCGCAGGACGGTGAGGTGACCGTGCGGGTGAACGCCAGCGGCGCCACCACCGACCTGGTGATCCGCCCCGGCGCCCGGGAGATCGAACCGGAACACCTGGCCAGGGTGATCCTGGAGACCACCCGGGCCGCCCAGCGCGAGGTGGGCGCGCAGGTCGTCGACGTGATGACGAAGTTCGTCGGCGAGGGCGCGGCGCTGGAGGCGGTCAAGGAGCACCTGCCGGAAGGCTACGCGGGGGACGGCAAGGACGAGGTGTTCAACCTTGAGGCCCAGCGCGACCGGCGCTCCGACGACGACTACTTCGACAACCCCCCAGAAGTGATCAAGTGATACGCGCTCGCGGTCGGGGCAGGCCGGGGCGAGGCGACGGACGATCGGCGGATCCCATGGGTGATTTCCATGTCTGATTTCAACGTCAGCGTCGGGGAGGTGCGCGCGCACGCGCAGACGGTGCACACCGTGGCGATGATGGTGCGGTCGACCTCCTCGAACGCGCAGGACTCGGTGGGTGGCGGCGCGTTCGGCCAGATCGGCCAGTTCTTCGCGCAGGCGATCACCCAGGCGGCGGCCGAACTGCGGGAGGGCATCGACCGGGCGGGCCAGACGGTCGAGCAGGTCCAGTCCGGCCTGAGCCAGGTCGCCGAGGCCTACCAGGCCGCCGACGACGCGCACACGGGCCTGTTCAGGGCGTTCGAGCCCGAGTTGGAGGCGAAGACCCGGTGACCACCGACATGGCCGAGCGGACCGTCTCGGCGCACATGCTGTTCAAGGACATCCGCTCCACGGCCAACGCCATTGAGGAAGGCGACTGGCTGGAGGCGGCGGGCGGCGTCGCGAAGGTCGCGCTCGACGTGATCAACATGGACGGCGACCCACTCAGTGCCATCGCCTCCTCCGGGGTGAGCTGGGTGCTGGGGGCGGTGTCGTTCCTGCGCGAGCCGTTCCAGGTGCTCAAGGGCGACGCGGGCTCCATCACCTCGTCGTCCGACTCCTGGAACGGCGCGTGCGGGAACCTGAACCAGACCGCCCAGCAGTACCGCGAGGCGTCCACCGGCCAGACCCGGTCCTGGACCGGGGTGTCCGCCGAGGGCTACCGCGCGGCGTCGAACAACCAGGCCGACGGCCTCTCAGCGCTGGGCGAGGCGAGTCGGGGGATCTCGCAGGCGGTGCAGCAGGGCGGACAGCTGCTGGCGTCGGTCCGCAAGGCCGTCATGGACCTGATCAGCGAGGCCGTGCAGAAGATCATCCAGATCTGTATCGAGGCGCTGTCGAAGTCCTGGCTGTCCTTCGGCGCGAGCGTCGCGATGGGGATCGCGCAGTCGGTGCAGAAGGCCGTGCAGACCGGCCAGAAGCTGATGCAGGCGATCCAGAAGCTGGTGTCCGGCCTGCAGAAGATCATGCAGACCGTGCAGCAGATCGTGAAGGTCGCGCAGTCGGTCAAGCAGTTGCTGGAGGGCATCGGCGGCAAGGCCAGCGCCGCGCAGCCGCAGACCCTGGCCGCCCCGCAGGCCGCCGGCTCGACGGTGCCGATCCCCCAGGGCTTCGGTCTCGACGGGACCGCACCCCAGCGGGCCCAGGCCGACGTCGGACTGGGGGCGCTGCCGGCGATCCCGGTCGTCAACGGGGTGCAGGACGGGCCGGTGTCGCAGAACGGCTGGCCGGTCAACCCGGCGCGCGGGCCCAGGACGATCCCGGGGACCGACGTGCGGGTGAACGTCGCCGACGGGCCGGCCGGCGACGTGCTGATGCACGTTCTCGGTGAGGTGCACCGGCGGGTCGAGGACATCTCGCTGAACTCCGAGGCCGCCAACGAGCGCGACGACTGGGGCTACGCGGAGCGGAACGTGCGCGGCGGTGGGGACATCTCCAACCACGCCAGCGCCACGGCCGTGGACATCAACGCGACCCGGCACGTGCTGGGGGAGCGGGGGACGTTCACCGCCGAGCAGACGACCGAGATCCGGACGATTCTGGGTGAGGTCGACAACGTCGTGCGGTGGGGTGGCGACTACCAGGGACGGGCTGACGAGATGCATTTCGAGATCGTCGGTTCCGTTGCCGAGGTCACCGCTGTCGCCGAGCGGTTGCGGGCGGCCAACGCTCGTTGATCCTCCGGTGTGACCGGCTGCTCTCCCTGGTGGAGGGCAGCCGGTTTTCCTTTCTGACCAGGAGGTGTCAGGTCAGGGTGGGCAGGGCGGCCTCGACGACCGAGGACACGGCGGCCCGGTACGAGGACAACCACGAGGCAACGAGCCCGATGCGGGTCCGCCGGTGCACCACGTCGTCGACGGACAGGGCGCCTTCGTGCCGCACGGCGAACAGGATCTCCCCGGCGGTGATCTCCCCGGCCACCACCTCGTCCGACAGGGCCGCCACCACCGGCGCCTCGGTTCCGTAGAGTCCGGCCAGCCGGCCGGAGCCTAGCCGCTCCCGGGAATCGGCTCCCACCAACGGCAACCGTCGGGTCAGCGACGGCCCCGCCGACACCCCGGACCCTCGAACGGCGGCGTCGACGGCGTCCTGCGCCATCTGCCGATAGGTGGTCAGTTTCCCGCCGACGACGGTCACGACTCCCGACGGGGAGGTCAGGACGGCGTGGTGTCGGGACAGGTCGGCACTTCGGCCGGGTGCGTCCAGCAGGGGGCGTAGGCCCGCGTAGCTTCCCAGCACGTTCCCGGGGCCGAGGGGGCGTTCCAGGACCGAGGACGCGACCCTGAGCAGGAACTCCACGTCGGCGGCGGGGGCGGTCGGCTCGTCGGGGATCGGGCCGTCGAACAGTTCGTCTGTCAGTCCTATGTAGACCAAGCCGTTCCGTTGGGGCAGCACGATGACGAAGCGGTTGCGTTCTCCGGGGACGGGGACGGTGAGCGCTGTGCCGCCCAGTCCGAGAACCTGTCCGTCGACCACGACGTGCGACCCCAACGAGGGCCGTAATCGCACCGAGTCGACGAGGTCGCCGGCCCAGACGCCGGCGGCGTTCACGACGGCGCGGGCGCGGAGGGTGAGGGCGGAACCGGTGCACGTGTCCACGGCGGAGGCCTCCTGTCCGGAGGCCTCGGTGACCTTGACGCGGGTCAGGATCCGGGCGCCCAGGCCGGCGGCGGTGCGCGCCAGTGCCACCACCAGGCGGGCGTCGTCCACCAGCTGGCCGTCGAAGGACAGCAGGCCGCCGCGCAGGCCGCGGGAGCGTAGGCCGGGGGCGAGCGCGAGGGCTTCCTGGCCGGACACCCGGCGGGGGCGGGGTAACAGGCTCGACGGGGTTCGGGCGGCCCTGCGCAGCGCGTCGCCGGCGCGCAGGCCGGTGCCGACGAACGCGGCGCCGGCCCGGGAGATCTGTTCGTGCAACGGGAACAACTGCGGCAGGGGCCTGGTCAGGTGGGGTGCCGTCCTGGTCATCAGGATGCCGCGCTCGACCGCGCTCTCGTGGGCCAGGCGCACGTCGCCCTTGGCCAGGTAGCGCAGGCCGCCGTGGACGAGTTTGCTGGACCAGCGGGACGTGCCGAACGCCAGGTCGTGGGCCTCGACCAGGGCCACCGACAGGCCCCGGGACGCGGCGTCCAGGGCGATTCCGGTGCCGGTGACACCGCCGCCGATCACCAGCACGTCGACCACGGCACCGTCGGCCAGCTCCGCCAGTTCGCGGGCGCGGCGGGCAGCGTTGAGCGAGGTGTTCACGGGCGCAGTGCCGCGTCGAGCAGGCGGGCCAACTCGGCCAGCAGGGACTCCAGCGGCAGGTCCGAGGTCGAGGGGCGGATGGAGAAGGCGTAGGGCTGCAACAACAGGAACACCGTCCTGGCCTGGACCGCCGGATCGGCCACGCGGATCGAGCCGTCGCGTTGGCCGGCGGCGAGTTGGGCGCGCAGGAACTCCTCGGTCATCCGCTGGCTGGTGCCGATCCGCTCCATGATGTACGGCAGCAGCATCTCGCCGTCGCGTTCGATGACGGCGTGCATGAGGGGGTTGTTGGCCAGGGCGCGGATCGTGTGGACGGACGCGACGACCAGTTGGCCCCGGGCGGTGGGTTCCTTGGCGGCCTCGCGGTTGGCCTCGGTCATGACCTTGCCGAACTCGCGGGTGATCAGCGCCGAGAGCAGGCCGCGCACGTCCGGGAAGCGGCGGTAGAGCGTCATCCGGCTCACTGACGCCTTGCGGGCCACGTCGCTGAGGGTGGTGCGGCGCACGCCCACCGCCAGGACGCAGGTCATGGCCGCGTCCAGCAGGACGTCGTCAGCGACGCGGTTGGGCGACGTTGTGTGACGGATGGACGTCATATGTCACACTATACCCGTGACCGAACCCAGTGACCACACCGGCGCGCAACTTGATCATCTCGTTCGTCGGGGGTGGACTCCCGAGGGGGGCCAGGACTCCATCCTGCCCAACCACGCCACCCGTTGGCTATCCGCCAGGACGGGACTGGTCGAGACCAGTACCCCCGTCGCCCCGGACTCAGCGCTCGTCGTGGGCGAGCCGCGACTGCCCGACGGGGTACGCGACGCGCTGGCGGCCGTGGTCGGGACCGAACACGTGCTGCTCGGACGGGACGACCGTCTCGGACGCGCCGGTGGAATGTCCTATGTGGACCTCATGCGGCATCGGGGGACCGGTGACCTGGCCGTGCCCGACGCGGTGGTCGTGCCGGCCGATCCCGAGCAGGTGCAACGCGTCGTCGAGCTCTGTGCCGAGCACCGGATCGGGCTGGTGCCCTTCGGCGGCGGCACCTCCGTCGTCGGCGGGGTGACCGCGTCGGCCGGGGACCTCGGCGCCGTCGTGGTGCTCGACCTGTGCCGGCTCGACCGGCTGGTCTCGGTCGACCCGGTGTCCCGGCTGGCGGTCCTGCAGGCCGGCGTCACCGCCCCGGACGCCGAACGGATGCTCGCCGCGCACGGCCTGACGCTGGGCCACTTCCCCCAGTCCTTTGAACGCGCCACCATCGGCGGGTTCGCCGCCACCCGCTCCTCCGGGCAGGCCTCCGCCGGCTACGGCCGGTTCGAGGACATGGTCGAGGGCCTGCGGCTGGCCACCCCACGCGGCGAATGGCGCCTGGGCGTCTCCCCGGCCTCGGCAGCCGGCCCCGACCTGCGCCACCTCGTCGTCGGCAGCGAGGGCGCGTTCGGCGTGCTCACCGAGGTCACCCTGCGCGTGCGGCAGCGCCCGACCGTGCGCCGCTACGAGGGCCACGTGCTCGACGGCTGGACCGCCGGCACGGCCGCGGTCCGCGCCCTGGCCCAGGCCGGGGTACTCGCCGACGTCACCCGACTGTCCGACCCGCACGAGACCGACCTGGCCTTCGCCCTGTCCGGCGGCTGGAAGACCGCGCTGGTGCGCCGGTACCTGCGGGCCCGCGGCGTGGCAGACCCGTGCCTGCTGGTGCTGGGCTGGGAGGCCACCTCCGCCGCCGAACTGGCCGCGCGCCGCCGCGCCAGCCTGCGGGTGCTGCGCTCGGCCCGACCGGTCACGCTGGGCACCGTCATCGGCGAGAAGTGGCGCCACGGCCGGTTCCACGGCCCCCGCCAGCGCGACGCGCTGCTCGACGCCGGTGTCTGCGTGGAGACCCTGGAGACCGCGACGTACTGGTCGAACCTGGACGCGCTGCGCTCGGCCGTGCGGGCCGCGCTGGTCGACGTGCTGGCCACCGACGGGCGCCGCCCGGTCGTCGCCTGCCACGTCTCGCACGCCTACGAGACCGGCGCCTCGCTGTACTTCACCGTGCTGGTGCCGCGCGACCTCGACGACCCGCTCGGCCAGTGGGGCCGGGCCAAGGCGGCGGCCTGCGCGGCGATCACGGCCACCGGCGGCACCATCTCCCACCACCACGCGGTCGGCGTCGACCACGCGCCCTACCTGCCGGCCGAGATCGGCCCGCTCGGGGTGGACGTGCTGGGCGCGGTGAAGCGGGAGCTGGACCCCTCAGGCGTGCTGAACCCCGGCAAGCTGCTCGGGTAGCGGCTCGCGGCGGACCACGCCCAGCCAGACGACCCCGATCATGCCGGCGAAGAACATCGGCCAGGCGAACACCAGCCGGGTGCCGATGGCCTCCTGGCAGGTGCCGACATAGGTGGCGACGACGGTCGGGCCGGCGTCGCCCAGGTCCTGGGTCAGCAGCGGTGTCTCCACCCCGCCGACGGTGTTTCCGCAGCTCACCGAGCTGGCGCGGGCCTCGTCGAGGCTGGCGACGTGCACCGGCGCGAGGCCGAGGACCAGGCCGAGCAGCAGCCCGGCGCCGGCGAGCAGGGAGGCGAAGCGGCGCGGGGTGAGGGTGATCCTGGCGAGCGGGTCCGGCTGTTGTGCCTGGTCACCCGGCGAGGCGGCGACGGGCAGCAGCTCCGTCGGCTCCGTCGCCGTGCGCTGATCCGGGGTCATGGGGCACAGCCTGCCCGCTGGGGTGCCCGGAAACCAGGGAATCGCGCAGATCCGTCGGGTCCGGGCTCCCCGTGACCGCCCGACCACGCGGGCGTGCTCCGTCCGGTGTGGACGGTCAGGTCGTTCCCCACGGGGCGGCCAGCTCCGGCAGGCCCTCGGCCGGGCCGGCCCGGCCGAGGGTCCAGGCGACCGTCCCACCGGCCAGGACGACCCGGACCCGCCGGTACTCCGCGCCCACGTACTCCTCCACAGTGGACAGTGCGGCGGCCGGGTCGGCGAGGTCGACCACCCAGCCGCACACCCCCGGCCGTCCCGCCAGCTCCGCGCGCCGGGGCGGGCCGGCGGCGTGCGGGGCCAGCGACGACCAGTGCGACGCGCCCGGCTGGAGCGTGCCGGGAACGAACAGCCGCCCGGGGTGGTCGGCCGGCACCGGCGCACCGTCGAGCACCGCCACCGCCAGCCCGTCGCCCTCGGCCACGACGCCGGTCAGGCCGGCGGCCTCGGCCTGGCCGACCGCCGCACAGCGCACCGGCCGGCCATCGACCAGCAGCGGGTGGCGGGTGAGCCGGGCGGTGCCGCCCGGGGCGGCGACGTAGGCCAGCGGCCGGTCCACCACCGCGCCGTCGTCGAGCCGGACCTCGCCGGTGGCGACCCGCGCGAGCCGGTATCGCAGGCCCCGGCCCTCGCACTCGTCGAGCACCCGGACCTGCTCGGGGGTCGCCAGCCACACCGCGTGCGTCTCGCGGACGCCGGGCAGCGCGGCGAGCGTGGCCGGGCGCTGGTCGTCGACCACCCGCAGGCCCGCCGCCCACACGGCGCCGATCCCGGTGCACGTCGCGCGCAGCAGCACGGCCGGGCCGGGCAGGTCGAGGGTCTCGCGCAGCCAGGTCAGCTTGGCCGGGCAGGCGTTGGAGCCGTAGCACAGCACCGGCACCCGCTCGGCCAGCGGCGCGGCGCCCCGGGCCGCCAGCCACTCGTCGAGGTCGGTGCCCTGCTCGGTGCGCCAGCCGGCCAGGGCCGTGTGGTCGGGGCGCAGCGGGTGGCCGGTCGCCCGGTCGTGGACGAACGAGCGGTCCGGCCGCGCACCGGGGTAGGGCGCGGCCGGATAGTCCCGGTCGCCGAAGGTCATCGGCTCCAGACTAGGAACTCGGCAGCCGCGTGCCCGGTGGCGCGATGATGTAGGCGATGCCGCCCGAGCCGCTGGAGATCCCGCCCGAGCCGTTGTACCGCTTGGTGCGCAGCCAGATCGTCTCGAACTGTTCGCGCTGGTAGACGTTGCGCACGGCGTCGTTGGAGCTGGACGCCGGGTCGTTGGCGATCACGTCGCCGTCCTCGGTGAACCCGACGATGACCATGATGTGCCCGGCCGTGCCGTAGCCGGCGCCGTCGAGCTCCGAGGCGAGGAAGGACTGCGAGGTGATCACCGGGACGCCGGCCAGGATGTGGCGCTCGACGTCGGCCAGCGAGGACAGCCGGGTGATGTGCCCGGCCAGCCCGAAGGTCGAGGCGTAGGCGGTGTTGAACGGCCAGTTGCCGGTGCCGTCGTAGTCCTTGTCGTAGGTGAACCGGGCGGCGTGGTCGACGCTGGGGTCCTGGTAGGACGGGTCGACCCAGGCCAGGTCCCGCTCGCTGGGGCCCCGGCCCCAGTACTCGACGACCATCTCGGTGGAGGTCGGGCTGCACCAGGCCTCGCCGCCCCCGCCGTACTGCGGGTACTCGCCCTCGTGGATGTTCTGCGAGTACCGGGGGACGGGCAGCTCCACGCCCCACGCGCCGGCCGACGGGCTGGTCGGCACGGTGAACCGGTCGGGGATGGCCGAGGTCATCGCGCCGACCATGGCGAGCCGGGGCGTGGCGGCGCTGCCGGCCTCGCGGTACAGGGTCACCCGCAGCTGGTAGCCGCGCAGGGTCACCCCGGAGCGGGCGACGAAGGTGTCGACGTCGACGTAGCCGTGGTCGTCGGACTGGTCGGGCAGCGTGGTGCGGATGATGTCCTGGTCGCCGCTGGCCCAGCGGCCCATGGTGTACCAGGCGGTCTGATCGCCGGTGGCGGTGCGCCCGCGCAGCTCGACGGTCAGCCAGGTGCCGGCCGGTGTGGTGGCGTTCCACGAGGCGACCGCCTGGGTGGCGCCGAAGCCGTGCCGGTAGGGCGGGGAGGTCCACCGGCCGTACTCGTAGCGGCGGGTGGTGCCCAGGTCGGGTTCGGTGTGCTCGACCGTGCCCGCCGGGCGGCCGACGACCAGCGTCCCGCCGGGGCCGGGCCGTACGCCGTCGGCCTGGCCGTGGTGGAAGTCGCGCTGTCCGCGCCACTGGTGGAAGTCGACGGGTGCGTCCTCGGCGCGCTGGGCGGCGGCCGAGGCGGGGAGCACCGAGAGCAGGAGGGCGAACGCGGCCAGCACGACGGGAAGCGCCTTCATGGTGAAGATTTTCGCTTCTGGTGCTGGGTATGTAAACAGCTTACGACTGTTGCTCTTCCTCGAGTTCCTTGATGAAGTCCGCCCAGAACTGCTCGACACACCGCTCGTAACGCACACCCAGCTCGACGGTCTTGACCTGCCAGCGATCCGCGTAGTCCGACAGCTCGTCGCGCTGGGCGGCGTAGGTGTCGGCGCGCCGGCGGTGGGCGGCGTGCCGGTCGCGGGCCAGCGCCAGCACGTCCTCCCGGTCACCGAAGTTCGCGAAGAACAGCTTGAGCAGGCCGAGGTCACGGACCTCGGTCTGCTCGTCGGTCGTCGTCGAGAGCCACTCGCGCAGCGCCTCCCGCCCGGCGGGCAGGATCTCGTAGGTCCGTTTACGTCGCCCGGTCCGCTCCACGGTCTCGGTGATCAGCCCGTCGGCCACCAGCCGCGCCGGCTCGTCGTAGAGCTGCGAGTGGGCGAAGGCCCAGAAGTTCCCGACGGTACTGGCCACCCACCGCTTGAGGTCGTAGCTGGTGGCCGGCGAGTAGCTGAGCATGCCCAGGACGACGTACGACGTGGCGTTGAGCTTGCGGCGCCTGCCCCTTTTCTTCCCCTGGTCCGGCACCCGGTCGAGGATACCCAGGTCATCGGATGACTGAGGTGTGGTCATGGGAGCTGGTCCGCCACCCCGGTCTTGCCCCTGGTGGCGGCCCTGGCCGGCACCCCCGTACCGATCGCCTCGGCGGAGGGCACCACCGCGTGCGGTGCCCTTCTCGCCTCGGCGTCGGTCGCCCCGTCGACCGTGGTCATGACGTCCCTTCGACAACGCCTGCTCAGCGCAGGTGTGAGATATCCAGTTTCCCGTTGGCCGCCGCGGCGCGGAGGACCTTCTTGTCGAACTTGCCGACGCTGGTCTTGGGGACCTCGTCCACGAACGTCCAGTTCTCCGGCAGCTGCCACTTGGCGACCTTGTCGCGCAGGAACTCGCGCAGCTCGTCAGGCGTGGCGCTGGCGCCGTCGGCCAGCACGACCGCCACCAGCGGCCGCTCGTCCCACTTCTCGTCCGGCACGCCGATCACCGCCGCCTCGGCCACCGCCGGGTGGGCCATCACCGCGTTCTCCAGGTCGACCGAGGAGATCCACTCGCCGCCGGACTTGATGATGTCCTTGGACCGGTCGGTCAGCCGCAGGAAGCCGTCCGGGGTGATCGCCCCGACGTCCCCGGTCCGCAGCCAGCCGTCGTGGAACTTCTCCGCGCCCTCCTCGCCCTCGCCGACCCGGTAGTAGGCCGCCGCGACCCACGGGCCGGCCACCTCCAGCTCGCCGACCGCCTCGTTGTCCCAGGGCAGCTCGGCGCCGTCGTCGTCGACCAGCCGGGCGCGGACCCCGGCCGGGAACCGGCCCTGCAACACCCGGTAGCCGAACTCGGCCTCCTGGTCCAGGCCGGCCGGCGGGCGCGCCACGCTGCCCAGCGGCGAGGTCTCGGTCATGCCCCAGGCGTGGATGATCGTCACCCCGAGCGCGTCGAACGCCCGCATCAGCGCCGGCGGGCACGCCGAGCCGCCGACCACCGCACGCCGAAGCGGCGCCAGGTCCTGCGGGTTGACCTGCAGATACGCCAGCAGACCCTGCCAGATCGTGGGCACCGCGCCGGCCATCGTCGGCTTCTCGGCTGCGATCATCGCGGCCAGCGGCTCCGGCTGGAGGAACCGGTCGGGCATGACCAGCGACGCGCCGACCATCACCGCCGCGTAGGGCAGACCCCAGGACATCGCGTGGAACTGCGGGACGATCACCAGCGCCCGGTCGGACTGGGCCAGCGCCATCGAGTCGGTCATGCAGACCTGCATCGAGTGCAGCCAGATCGAGCGGTGGGTGTAGACCACGCCCTTCGGGTCACCGGTCGTGCCCGACGTGTAACACATCGCGGCCGCCGACCGCTCGTCCACGTCCGGCCAGTCGAACTCGTCGGGCTGGTCGGCCAGCAGGGCGTCGTAGGAGTGCACGGTCACCCCGTCGGGCGCCTTCAGGGCCGCCGGGTCGCCGTTGACGACCACGACGTGGCGGACCGTGGTGAACGTCGGCAGGACCTTGGCCAGCAGCGGCACCAGCGTGCCGTCGACCAGCACGACGTGGTCCTGCGCGTGGTTGACGACGTAGGTCAGCTGCTCGGGGAACAGGCGGACGTTGAGCGTGTGCAGCACCGCGCCCATCGCCGGTGCCGCGAGGTAGGTGACCAGGTGCTCGTAGTTGTTCCACATGAACGTGCCGACCCGCTGGTCGCCGGTGACGCCCAGGCCGCGCAGCGCGTGCGCGAGCCGGGCGGCGTCGTGGCCGAGATCGGCGAACGTGGCCCGCCGTGACCCGGTTCCGGTCCAGGTCACGACCTCGGCGGAGGCGTGGATCCGGCTGCCGTGGCGCAGAAGGTTCGCTATGGACAGTTGCCCGTCCTGCATGGTGCCCAACATCGCTGTTCAAGCTCCCTGTGGCTGGTGTGGCGGCAGAGGGAACATTAGTGCGGAAACGGGTCGGCTGAACATGGGCAGAACCGCCGGACCGGAGACGGGTAACGCTGCGTATCAGACCCCCAGAACGTGGGTTACCTGCGGTTTCGCCGTGAAGAATGCGCGTGTCGCGCGTAGGTTCCTGGACGACGGTGTGTTTACTTGGTCGCGGCACCGCGGGGGTTCGCCCAGGTCAGGCCTGGGGAGGGCTCTTTCGCGGACCGGCCAGAAGTCGAGCAAGGAAGGATCACCACGGTGGCTCTGCCCACGTTGACTCCAGAGCAGCGCGCTGACGCGCTGGCCAAGGCTGCGGAGGCGCGCAAGGCGCGGTCCGAGCTCTTGGCGTCGATCAAGTCCGGTAAGCAGACCATCGCGTCGGTGCTCGGACGGGCGAAGGAAGACAAGACGGTCGGCAAGACCAAGGTCGCGGCGCTGCTCAAGGCTGTCCCGGGGCTCGGCGCGGTGAAGGTCGCCGCGCTGCTGGAGCAGGCTGGTGTCGATCCGGACCGGCGGGCGGCCGGCCTGGGCGACCGCCAGCGTGCGGCGCTGATCGACGCGTTGAAGTAGCGTCCCCCGGTTTCTCGGGACAGGGCCCGCTGATCGCCGGACCGGCGGTCGGCGGGCCCTGAACGTGTTCAAAATCCTACCCGTGGAGGAGTTTTCCCGGCCGGATCGTGGGCATGATGAGAGTCGTGACAGATGGCCTCATCGCGGACTACCGGCCAGGCTCGTTCCTTCTCGCCGCCCCCCGGCACTCGCTGCTGGCCACCGGCGCCCAGGCCGTGGTCGACGAGCGTGACCCCGACGAGCTGTCCGCCAGGGTCACCAAGCTGCTGGTCGACTCGCCGGCGCCGCTGGCCGTCGGCGCCCTCCCGTTCGACCGCTCCGCCGCCCCGCACCTGGTCCTGCCCGAGGCCGTGCGCTGGTCGGGGCCGCTGCGCCCGACCTCCCCGGCCACCGCGCCGGTCGCCGCCGGCGCGGCGGTCACCCCGCTGCCCTCCGGCGAGGACTACGAGCGGTCCGTGGCCAGGGCCGTGACCCGGCTGCGCGCCGGCGAGCTGGACAAGGTCGTGCTCGCCAGGACGCTGCGCCTTGACCTGCCGGACCCGGTCGAGGTCCGCGCGCTGCTGGCCAACCTGGCCAGGGACAACGCCACCGGCTACACCTACGCCGTTGACCTGCCCGGCGGCCGGACACTGGTCGGCGCCACCCCGGAGATGCTGCTCACCCGCACCGGGCTGACCGTCGAGGCCAACCCGCTGGCCGGGTCCATCCCGCGCCACCCCGACCCCGTGCAGGACCGGCTGGCCGCCGAGGAGCTGCTGGCCTCGGCCAAGGACCACGAGGAGCACCGGGTGGTGGTGTCCGCCGTGGTCGAGGCGCTGCGCCCGTACTGCCGGTCGCTGACCGTGCCCGAGCGGCCGTCGCTGGTCAGCACCAGCGCGGTGTGGCACCTGTCGACCAGGATCACCGGTGTGCTGGCCGACCCCGAGGTCACGTCGCTGCGGCTGGCCAGCGCACTGCACCCCACCCCGGCGGTGTGCGGGGCGCCGTTCGGCGCGGCCACCGCCACGATCGCCGAGCTGGAGCCGTTCGACCGGGGCTTCTACGCCGGGGCGATCGGCTGGTGCGACGTCCACGGCGACGGCCAGTGGGTGGTCGGCATCCGGTGCGCGGAGCTCGCCGGCCAGCGGATGACCCTGTACGCCGGCGCCGGGATCATGCCGGCGTCGCGGCCGGACCTGGAGCTGGCCGAGACCTCCGCCAAGTTCGCCACGCTGCTGCGGGCGATGGGGATGACCGTCAGCCCGGTGTCCTAACCCAGGGCCCTGATCAGGTCGTCGGCCGGCTGCTCGGTGACCTCCAGGTCCTCGACGGTGAGCACCGCCAGGCTCGCCCGGTAGCCATCGCCGGGGTCCAGGGTGGCCATCCGCAGGGCGGCCGGGTCGACCTCGGCGGTCCGCGAGGCGGTCACGGCCGGCGGCGCGTCGTGCGGGGTGAGGGTGAACTGGCTCATCGGCACCGACATGCCCTTGCCGGTGGTCTTCACGACGGCTTCCTTGCGTGACCAGTAGGTGAAGAACGCCGCCCGCAGCTCCGGCTCGGGGACGTGCGCGAAGGCCGCGCGTTCGGCCTCGGAGAAGGAGATCCTGGCCAGGTCGGTGACCTCGGCGTCGCGGATCTCCTCGACGTCGACGCCCAGCGGGGCGCCCCGGGCGATCGCCAGCGCCACCCGCTGGCCGGAGTGCGAGATCGACACCTCGGGCGCGCCGGGGCCCACGACGGTCGGTTTGCCGTGGGGTTTGCCGCAGTCGTAGCAGCTGGCGTCCAGGCGCACGGCCTCCGGCTCGACGCCCAGCCACTGGCCGGCGACCGCGCGGATGAGCGCGCGGCCGGTGAGGAACCGCAGCTGGTCGATCTCGCGCCGGTAGTTGCCGTAGCGGGTGCGCTCGTTCTCGTCGAGCAGCGCCAGCAGGCGGGGGGTCGCTGGTGCCGGGCTGGCCCACCACACGTCGCATCGCATGCACAGATCATCGCGGTAGCCGGGCGGCGCCGGTACCCCGGGAGCACTACTCCGATTGGCGCTTGCGCACAGGTTACTGTCGGGTAATTTAGCCAAAACTACGAAGAACCCTCAAAGGAGAGGACCGTTGCGCCGCATCCTCAGCTTCATTCTGCTCGGGCTAGGGGTGTTCGCGGTCGCGCTCGGCCTGCTGCTGCGCTTCTACGCCTACCCCCAGCTCGCCAAGATCCCGCTCGACCAGGAGTCGATCTCGGTCGCCGAGGGGCACGGCATCACCGCGCTCGTGGTCGAAACGGTGGACGGTGCGCCGTCGCCGGAGATCCGCCAGAACCTCAGCCTCACCTCGACCACCTACGTCACCGGTGACCTGACCGCTCCCGAGGTGGAGGAGGACGGGGACATCGGCGTGTTCGTCGAGGCCATCCGGACCGTCGACGACGCCTCCGGGACCGTGGTGAACGCCTCGGTGCGGTCGCTGTGCGTCGACCGGTTCACCAACGAGGCCGTGGCGCCCTGCGAGGGCCAGTACATCGAGCAGGAGCAGGACAACCGGGTCACCGCCGACCGCAACTCGCTCCAGCAGCCCGGCCAGAGCCTGAAGTTCCCGTTCGGCACCGAGCAGCGGAACTACCAGTACTACGACCTGACCGCCCGCGAGGCGATCGAGGCCCGGTTCGAGGGCGTCGAGACGATCAAGGACCTCGAGGTCTACAAGTTCGTCATGAACGTGTCGCCGACCAAGGTCGCGGACCGCGACGTACCAGGCTCGCTGGTCGGACTGCCGGAACCGTCGGTCGACGCCGAGCTGTACTACGAGGTCGAGCGCACGGTGTGGGTCGAGCCGGAGACCGGGATCGTCATCCGGGGCGCTCAGGACATGCGCCAGCAGCTGCTCACCACCGGGCAGGCCCCCGGCGGCGGCACGACGGTCTTCGAGGGCACCCTCGGGTTCACCGAGACCACGGTCAACGACAACGTCTCGAAGGCCACGGACAACAAGTCCAAGCTCAGCCTGCTGACGACCTGGCCGGTGTTCATGTGGATCGGCGGCGGTGTGCTGGTGGTGGTCGGCGGGCTGCTGCTGGCGACCACGGCCGCCGGGCGGCGCGGCGGGGAGGACCAGACCACGCGCCGGATGCCGGCCCACGCCGAGAACTAACGTTTGCGCAGCACCAGGACGAGATTCCAGGAGGCGAATTCCCGCAGTACCGGGACGTGCACGATCCAGGTGGCCCACCACGGGTGATAACGGGGTAGGGCGCGCACCAGCGTGGCATTGTCACAATGGCGTGCCCAGGCGATCGCCGGGCCCACCCGGAAGGCGAACAGGCTCTCCCCGAAACGATTCTTCGGCTGCCGTCCGTGCTTTTCGGTGTAGCGTCGGCGGGCGTAGTGGCCGCCGAGGAAGTGCCAGGGCGCGGTCTCGTGGCCACCCCACGGGGAGTACCAGGGCGTGAACGAGGCGAAGACCGTGCCGCCCGGCGCGGTCACCCGCACCATCTCGGCGAGCATGGCCGGCGGGTCGGCGACGTGCTCCAGCACGTTGGACGAGTAACAGACGTCGACAGCGTTGTCCCGCAAGGGAAGTTGGGTTCCGCTGGCGCGCACCATGCCGGCCGCCGGGGTCCCCCTGGCGGACAGCTCGCCGACGTCGGGGTCGACGCCGAGGTAGTGCGCCCCGGCGGCCCGGAAGGCGTCGGCGAAGTAGCCGGGGCCGCCGCCGACGTCGAGCACGAGCCGCTCGCGCAGCGGGGTGAAGGTGGCGAGTTGGGAGACCGAGTCGTCGGCCAGGATCTGGTAGAAGTGGTCCGGGTCGGACTGTTCTTTCAGAAAAGCGCGGAAAAGCCGCACCGACCTGGTGAGCGTCGCGTTCGCTTGATCGGTTCGCGCGGTGCTACCTACCATTGGGGGTTACGCCTTCGTCATTTATTTGGTCCACTGTACCGGTCGGTAACCTACCACCCCCGCTGACCAGGAGAATTGATGAACGGCCCGTCGGTGCTCCTCGTGAACTGGCGTGACACCGCGCATCCCGAGGGTGGCGGTTCGGAACTCTACGTCGAACGCGTCGCCGAGGGTCTGGCCGCGCGCGGCTACCGGGTCACGATCCAGTGCGCCGCCCATGACCGCGCCCCCGCCGACGAGCGGGTCAACGGCGTGCGGTTCCGCCGCCGGGGCGGACGCTTCGGCGTGTACTGGCAGGCGCTGCTGGCCGTGCGCCGATTACGCCCGGACGTGGTCGTGGACGTGCAGGCCGGGATGCCGTTCTTCTCGCCGCTGGTGGCCCGGTGCCCGGTGCTGGCGTTGGTGCACCACGTGCACCGCGAGCAGTGGCCGGCGGTGCTCGGCCCGGTGCTGGGCCGGATCGGCTGGTGGATCGAGTCGCGGGTGGCGCCCTGGCTGTACCGGCACTGCCGGTACCTGACGGTGTCGGACCAGACCCGCCGCGAACTGGCCGGCCTGGGTGTGTCGACGGCCCGGACCACGGTGGTGCGCAACGGTCTGGACGCGCCGCCGCCGGTCAGCGCCGTACGCGACCCGGACCCGGTGCTGGTGGTGGTCGGGCGGGTGGTGCCGCACAAGCGGGTGGAGCACGCGGTCGACGCGCTGGCGGCGCTGGTGGCCCGCTGGCCGAAGCTGCGCCTGGAGGTCGTCGGCCACGGCTGGTGGCAGGACACGCTGGCCGAGCACGTGCGCCGCCGGGACCTGTCCGACCGGGTCACGCTGCACGGCTACGTCAGCGAACGGGACAAGCACGAGATCCTGGCCAGGTCGTGGGTGCACCTGTGCCCGTCGGTCAAGGAAGGCTGGGGTATCGCGATCATGGAGGCGGCCGCGCACGGTGTGCCGTCGGTCGCCTACCACCGCGCCGGCGGCGTCGCCGAGTCCATTGTGGATGGCGAAACCGGCCTGCTGGCCGACGATCTCGACGACCTGACCCGCCAGGTCGACCACCTGCTGACCAATCCCGACCAGCGCCGGGCCATGGGCGAGGCCGGCCGGGCGCGGGCGGCTGACTTCGCCTGGGACCGCACCGTCGACGCCTTCGAGCAGGTCCTGCGGGAGAGCATGGCGTTTAATGCGCGACGTGAGCTTCGATGACGTACGGCGGGACTGGGTCCGGCTGGCCGAACAGGATCCGCTGTGGGCGGTGTACGTGGCCGCCGACAAGCGGGGCGGCCGGTGGGACCCCGACCAGTTCCTGGCGACCGGCCGGTCGGACGTGGCCGACGCGGTCTCCTGGCTGGCGGAGTTGGGAGTGGGCCCGCGCTGGGGGCGGGTCCTCGACTTCGGCTGTGGTGCCGGGCGCCTGACCCAGGCCCTGGCCGGGCACGCCGACGAGGTCGTCGGCGTGGACGTCGCGCCGGCGATGCTGGCCACCGCGCGGAGCCTGTCCCCGCCCGCGAACTGCCGTTTCGTGCTCAACGAGACCAGCGACCTGTCGGCGTTCGAGTCGGGCGGGTTCGACCTGGTGTACTCGGAACTGGTGCTCCAGCACCTGCCGGCGCCGGTGATCGAGACGTATCTGAGGGAGTTCCTCCGCGTGCTGGCGCCGGGCGGGGTGGCGCTGTTGCAGTGCACGACGCGTCCACTGTGGACGTTCAAGGGTGTGGTGTGGCGGGTGGTTCCTGGCCCGCTGGTCCGCCTGGCCCAGCGGCGACTGCTCGGCTACCCCGCGCCCATGCGCATGACCCGGTTCGGCCCGGCGCGGGTCGCCCGGGTCACCGGCGACGCGATCCTGGCCACCCGCACGGTCGACGACCGAGCCACCCACTGGCGTTCGACCAGGTACGTCCTGCGGGCGCCTGGCCGCCGCCCAGAAGGGCCGCCGGGTGGGGCTTAGGGCGCGGTCGAGCCGTAGTTGACGGTGTTGTTGCCGCCGCCGAAGTTGTTCGGGGTGGCGGGGTCGTTGAGGTCGATGTTCTTGTCCGGGGCGGAGGCCGAGGAGACGGCGACCGCGACCCCGGTGGCGAGGGCGAGACCGACCAGAACGGATGCGATTGCGCCGACCATCTTTCCCACGGTGCCTACTTCCGTTTCCTGGGTCTGGAGGGTGTCAATCTACCGGCTGGTAACACAAGCCACAACAAGCTCAGCGTGACAGTTGCGAGTGCGATCACGTCGGCCGCGACCACTGGCCCGGCCGGCGGCGTGGCGCCCCGAACCTCCGCGATGTCGCCGGGGACCCGGTACAGGTCGAGCCATTCCCCCTGGTGAACCCGCTCCATCCCGTCGGTGACGTCGTCGGTGGGCGGTCCGGGCGTGCCGTGCTCGACCAGCACCCACCCGATCCCCAACGCCCCGAGGTCGTCACCCCGCGCGATCGCCGCCGCCACGTCGGCCGCGCGGCGATCCTCGCCGGCAACCGCTTTCCCGTCCACGTACAGCGTGTCGTCGACGACCGTGGGCCGGGGAAGGACCCGGGGCGCGGGATCGAGCTGCGTGCGGTGCCCGTTCCACCCGAACTGCCGGAACGCGGACCACGGCAGTGCCACGACGTCACCGCCCCGGGGATCGTCGGCCAGCGTCCGGGCCACGGTCTGCCAGTCCCGCGGGTACTCGACGGCCTGCAACCGCCCCCACCCGCCCCACGCCAGATCCGGCATCACCACGACCGGCAGCACCGCCGCCGCCACCAGCAGCCCCCGCCGCCCTCTCCTCAGTGTCGAGGCCGCCGCCCCCACCCCGAGCGCGAACCCGACCGACAACGGCAACGCCCACCACACGACCCACTTCTGCGAGTCCCGCAGCAGCCCGCCGCCGGGGACGGTCGCCACCAGCCACTCGACCGCCGCCGTCCCACCCACCGCGCCGAGCCCGACCCCCAGCACCCCCAACGCGACCAGCCGCGCGGCGGCCGGCCCGGACCGCCGCCACCGCCACCACCCGAGAGCCGCGACCGCCACGATGATCACGGTGATCACCGGCACCAACGGATTCCCCCGACTGTCGGGGACGGCCTCCGCGTTCCAGATTCCCCCCAGCCCCAACAAGCTGACGACGTCCCCGCCCCAGTTCTCCGCCCTGGCCCCGAACGCCCCGGCCCCCTCCACCGCCGACAACCCACCACCGGGATGCGCCAACGCCGGCACCCACCACGGCGCGTTGAGCACGACGACCAGCGGCCCGGTGATCCAGAGCCGCCGCCAGCCGCCACACACCACGGCCACCGCCGCCGCCATCAACCCCCCGGACGGCGTGATCACCGCCGGTGCGCTGGCCACCACCAACACCGCCACCCCCCGCCACCACCGACGCCGGCCGTCGTGCCCACCGCCCGCCCCGGCCTCCGCGGCCACTTCCCCAGCGCCCCGCCCGGCCGACGAACCGGACCGGTTGGGTGGCGGCGCGGCGTCAGGCCCGGGCGAGCGTGGTTCGTCGGCTGGAACGGACAGGTCGGTGGGTGCTTCGTCGTCGGCCGGTGGTTCGGGGGCGGGGTCGGCGAAGCTGTGGACAACTGGGCCCGTTGGCGACGAAAGCGCTGGTCGGGACGCTGACACCGTCCCGCTCGGCCCCCCGGGACCACCGGAACCGTCGGCGGTCGCCGGTACGCTGGATCCCGGGGGGCGCAGGCCCGCCCCACGCAGGGCCAACTCGCGTAGCGCCAGCGCGGCATGGGCGATCCAGGGCAGGCACGCGTACGCGACCACGTACGGCCAGTGCCCGATGAACAGCCGCTCCGCCACGTACGTGCTCCAGCCGTACGTCACCGCCGCCACGAGGCGGACGCCGAGCGAACCCGTGGGCACCAGCCGTGCCGCGCCGACGGGTCCGGCGACGAGCGCGGCGGCGAGGATCAGCTGTTGCACCACGTCACCGGGAAGCACGGTCGTCAGGAGCGCGACGACGGCGTCGGCGGGCACGGAGCGGGGCAGCGCGGTCGACAGGCCGACGGCCTCGGGCGTGAGCCACTGCCGCGCGGTGAACACCATGTCGTAGGTCAGGACGAAGCCCCGGCCGAGCAGCGGGGCGAGCGCCAGCAGCGCCAGTCCCACCGCCACCGCCACGACCGCGCGCATGACGCAGAGGCTACTTCTGGCGGACTCCCCACCGCCCTCGCGCTGGGCTACAGTCCCGCTGGTCGGCGGCGGGAGGTGACGGTGGCGGAGCGCGTACGGCTCGCCGCGCTGCTGGTCTCCGTCGGCGTCGCCGGCAACCAGGGGGCCTCCTACCTGCTCAACGTTCTCGGCGCGCGCCTGCTGGTCCCGGCGGACTTCGGCGAGTTGGGGTCGCTGCTCGCGGTCCTGGTCGTCGGCGCGGTCCCGGCCCTGGGGCTCCAGACGGTCGCCGCGTTGCGCGCCGCGCGCAGCAAGGCCGGGGAAACGACCGGCCCGGCCGACACCGCAAGCCCTGCCGGCACTGCGGGCACAGGCGGGCCGACCAGCGCAGGCGGGTCGGCCGGAGCGGGGCGGTCACCGGCGTCGGAGTTGTTCTCGCTCGGTCTGACCGTCAGCGGGGTCGTGGCGGCGGTGCTGCTGCTCGGCTCGCCCCTGATCATGGGGTTGTTGCATCTGGACAGCGTGTGGCCGGTGGTCTGGCTCGCCGCGTCGCTCGCGTCGATCACGGTGATCTGCCTGTGGTACGGCATCCTCCAGGGCACCCGCCGGTTCGGGACGCTCGCCGGACTGCTCGCCTGTGAGGGTCTCGGTCGGATCGGCGGGACGGCCGTGGGCCTGGTCGTGTTCCGCGACGCCGAGGGTGCCCTGGCGTGTACGGCGATCGGCGCCCTGGTGGTGGCGGTGATCGGCTGGGTGGTGGTGGGCCGGCCGTCGCCCGCGCGGCACGACCGGGGGCATGTCCGGGAGGTCGTGCACGCGGTGCAGGCCATGTTGGCGCTCGTGCTGCTGGTCAACCTCGATCTGTTGCTCGCGCGGCACCAGCTGCCCCCGGCGGAGGCCGGGGAGTACGCGGTCGGGGCGATCGTCACCAAGATCGCGTACTGGTTGCCGCAGGCGGTGGCCATTCTCGTGCTTCCCCGGTTCGCCAGTGCGGAGGGGCGGCGGCGGTTCGTGCCGCTGGCGCTCGCCGTCTGCGCGGTGCTGGACAGTGTGGTCGTCGTGGGGACGGCTGTGCTCGGCCCGACGGTGGTCGGCGTCATCGGCGGCGCCGAGTACGCCGACAGCGCCCTGCCGTTGTGGGCGTTCGCGACGGTCGGCTCGCTGCTCGCGCTGACCCAGATCCTGCTGTACTCGCGGATCGCCAGCGCCGACCGGCGGTCACTGGCGCTGATCTGGGGGGCCGTTCTGGTCGAGGCGGCGCTGATCACGTTCTGGCTCAACGGAAGTCTCGGGCAGGTCGTCGGTGCCGCGGTGGTCGCCACCGGGTTGTTGGTGGCGGCCGGTGCGCTGGTCGAGGTTCGTGCCAGGCGGGTCGAACCAGTCGACGCACACTGACACGGCGGCCGCGGCGGCCAGCAGCAGCGCGCCCTGCGCCACCCAGCCGTACGCCCATGCCTGGCCGTGTTCCAGCAGGCGGCCGGTGACGGCGAACGCCGTGGCGGTCAGGGTCGCGGCGGCGACCAGCCAGCGGGGCGCTGGTGGCCACAGTGAACGCAGCAGCAGGCACGCGATCAGCAGCACGACCGGCAACATGCCGCCCAACACCGCAAGCAGTCCGATCAGGACGACCGGCACCAGTCGCCGGCCGCCGGCGCGGACGTCGATCGGGCGGCGGCGCCGGGGCGGCACCAGCAGTGACAGGGCCAGCAGCAGGGCGCTCGCGGCGCCGGCGGCCAGGCTCACCCGGTACTGGCGGTCGGGGGCGAAGCTCAGGGTCACCGTGCCGGAGCCGGCGGGGACCAGCCACGCCTGTTGCCAGCCGTCGACCCGCAGCCGCTCCAGCGTCTGTCCGTCCATTGTGGCCACCCAGCCGTCGTTGGCGTTCTCCGGGACGGCCAGGACCGCCGGGTCGCCGGCGGCCACGTCGATCCTCCGTTCGTTGACGTCCCACCGGGTCACTGTGTGCTCGCGGGCCACCGGAACCGTACTGTCCACAGTGGACAAATGGAGGTCCTGGACGACGAACGACGGGGACGCCGCCGTGCGCAGCTCGTGCTCGCCGGCCGCCAGCTCCACACCACCGGTCAGGTCCCGGCAGGTCGACAGGCGCAGCGGGCGGTGCGCCAGGTAGTCGGCCATCGAGCCGGACACCGACGTCTGGTGCACGAAACCGTCCAGCTCCACCGTCGGCCCCTCGCCGCACGGCACCTCGAACCGCGTCGGCGGCGCCGGCAGGTCGACCCCGCCCAGGGACAGCTCGGTGATCCCGGCCGGCGCGCCCGGCCGCGACTCGACCCCCAGCACGGCGATCTCCAACCGCGAGGTGGTCAGCGAGAACCGGGCGACGCCGTCGGGCGTCACCGGAACGGTCTGGGTGCCCTTCGGCACGGTGATCAGCACGCTCGTCGGCCGCGAACCGCCGGAGTCCGCCGCCGTCGACAGCCGCAGGTTCGTGATCCGCACCGGCTCGTCCCACTCCAGGCGCAGCGTCGGGCGCAGGTCGGTCGTGTCGGCGATCCACGTCGTCGCCGGGTCGCCGTCCACGGCCGCCAGCGGGCCGGCCGCCGGATCGCCGGTGAGCTGGCTGGACGCGCCGACCGCCAGGCCATCGGGCTGGGCCGGCACCACGCCGCCGGGGGCCGGCAGGACCGTGCCCGCCAGCTCGTAGGTCCCCGGCGACGCCGTGGCGAACAGCCGGTGCACGCCGCCGGGCTCCTCGCCGACACGCGCGGTGTCGGCCACACACCGGCCATCGACGCACGCGTACCTCGGCACGGCGCCCCGGCTGAACGCGAACGCCGTGTCCTGCCCGGCGTGCGGCACGGCGTCGGCCGGCACCCGCAGCGCGCGCAGCGGGTTCACACCGGGGATCGCCAGCTCGGCGATCGCCACGTTGCCGGTCTGCCGCCCGGCCGCCACCCCCAGCACGGTCACCCGGACCGTGCTGGTCAGGCCGGGCGCGGTGGTGAACCGCTGCTCGCCGCCGCCCCGGGCGACGTCGTGGTCGACGCTGCCGCTGTCGGTGGTGATCCGCACCCGGGTGACCGGCCAGCCCACGCGCAGGCTGTCCACGATCCGCATGGTCACCTCGCTGACCTGCCGGGGCGTGTCCAGCTCCACCTCCAGCCACTGCCCGTCCGGGCCGGTGAAGCTCGACGAGCGCCACGCGGTCAGCGGGTCGCCGTCGAGCGCGGCGAACGGCTGCCCGGACGGGTCGGACGCCCCGACGGCGTCGGCGAAGGCGATCGACGTGGACGCGGCCACGCCCCGGATGCCCCGGTAGGCGGCCACCGTCTGGTGCTCGCGGCCCCGGAAGGGCAGCACGTCGGTCGACGGGCGCTGCTGGCGTGGCTGCTCACCGTCGGCGAGGGTCTGGCTCAGGTTGTCCCGCACCCGCCCGACGTTGCGTTCGCGGTGCCGCAGGCCGTCGGTGACCAGCCAGTGCGTCGAGTCGGGCAGGCCGCCGTCGCCGGCGAGCACGGCCGGCGTGCGGGCGTCGAGCAGACCGGCCTCCAGCAGCCCCAGCAGCGACTCCGGGCCGCCGCTGACCGTCGGCACGTCCGCCGTGGACACCAGGCTGGTGCGCGGCACCGCACCGTCCACCTCGTACACCTCGATGGCCGGCCCGTCGCCGGCCCGGCCGAACTCGCTGACGCGGCGCAGCCCGGGAGAGCCGGCCAGGCCCGCGCGCAGCACGGCGGGATCAGGCGCGGCGGTACTGGTCCGGTCGAGATCGTTGCGCAGCAACAGGAAGCGGTAGCCGGCGCGGGACAGGAACGCCGCCAGCTCGGGTGAGCCGCGCGCGCTGGTGAGCGCGTCCTCGACGGCGTCCATCAGCCGGGTGTTGCCCTCCGAGCCGAGCGGGATCTGGCTGCGGACCGCCCACGGCGACCTGGCCAGCGCCTGCGCCGGCTCGTCGACGGTGCGGCCCCAGGTGTAGTCGCCGAAGCCGGAGCCGGGCAGCAGCAGGGTGCGGGCGTCGGCGTCGCGGTCGGCGACCCAGGTCATCGCCTCGCGCCAGTGGTCGGGCACCTCGTCCCAGCCGGGGCCGGGGCGCAGGGTCAGCAGCCAGGCCGGCGCGGCCATCACGGCCACCAGCACGAACCCGACGGCGACCCGGCCGCGTCGGGCGCGCAGCGCGGAGGTGCCCCTGGCCAGGCCGGGCAGCCGGCCGGTCAGCGCGTGGGTGAGGGCCAGGGTCAGCGGCAGGCGCAGCACCGGCTCGAACTTGTGCACGTTGCGCAGCGGCGCCAGCGGCCCGTCGAGCAGGCCGCGCACGGTCGCGGCCAGCGGGCCGTCGAGGGTGCCGACGTAGCCGACGGTCAGCAGCACCAGGCCGGTGAGCACGCCCAGGGTCAGGAACCGGCGCTCGGGCAGCCGGGGCAGCACCAGACCGAACAGGCCAACGGCCGCCACCAGCCCGGTGACCAGCATCAGCACCGGGTTGTCGATCAGCATGAAGCCCGAGGGCCACCACGGGGTGCCGGCCACGACGTAGGCGACCCACTGGTTGGTGCCGCGCAGCACCTCCCACAGCGACATCGGCGCGGTGGTGTTGGTCGCCGACTCGATGTAGTCGAGGAACGGCAGGCTGTACTCGCCGAGCAGCAGCAGCGGCAGGATCCACCACAGACACACCGCCAGCACCGACACGCACCACCACACGACCAGCCGCACGTGCTCGGCGGTCCACCGGCGGGTCACCAGCCACAGCACCGGCAGCACCAGCGCCATCAGCACCATCGCGCCGTTGACCCCGCCCATGCCGAGCACGGCCAGCGCCGACAGGCCGGCCGCGCGTCTGGGCGACCCGATCCGGCCGGCCTTGACCAGCGGTAACAGCACCCACGGGAGGGCGACGGCCGGCAGCATCTCGGCCGAGAGCGGGCCGATCTCGGTGAGCATGCGGGGGGCGAGGGTGTAGGCGAGGGCACCGGCGAAGCGCGCCGGTTCGGTGCCGACGCGCAGGGCCCTGGTCAACGCCAGCATGCCGCCGAAGGCCAGGCACAGCAGCAGCGCGCACCACACCCGCTGGGTCAGCCACGGCGGCAGCCCCAGCAGTTGCCCGGCGGCAAAGAACGGGCCCATCGGGAACAGGTAGCCGTAGGCCTGGTTCTGCAGTTCGCCGCCGGTGGCCTCGGGATTCCACAGGTGCAGCGCCCTGGCGAGGAAGGCGATCGGGTCGACGGCGAGGTCGAGCTTGGTGTCGAACGTGGTGCGGCCGGGGCGCTGCAGGAACGACAGCAGGGTGAGTCCGCCCATGACCCAGACGGCCGGGTTGCGCAGCAGCCGGCCGACCCTACCGTCGGTGGTTAACATCGTGCGCATATTAGGGCTAAGGTGCCTTGTCCTGACTGGGCCTTTCGATGGGAGAGCGGTGGACTTCGACCACGCGTGGGCGTCGGTGGCCGAGATCCCCGGGTGGCTCACCGAGGGCCAGGCCCGGATGCTGTGGGACGCCGTGCAACGCCTGCCGGCCGGCGCGACGGTCGTGGAGATCGGCAGCCACCAGGGCCGGTCCACGATCGTGCTGGGCCACGCGGCGCGCACGGTCGGCGCCACGGTGGTGGCGATCGACGCGTTCGTCGACGGGCGGCTGTTCGGCGGGGCGTCCACCAGGGACCTGTTCGAGGCCAACATCGCCGCCGCCGGCCTGGAGGACGTGGTGGAGCTGGTGGTCGGCTACTCCACGCGACTGCGTCCGCACTGGACCCGTCCCTTCGAGCTGCTCTACGTCGACGGCAAACACGACTACTGGACCTATGTGGACGACCTGCGCTGGTCGACCCATCTGCCCGAGGGCGGCGAGATCCTGGTGCACGACTGCTTCTCCTCGATCGGTGTCACCGCCGGCACGCTGGACAAGGTGCTGCTGGGGTCGCGCTACCGGTACCTGGACCGCAGCCGTTCGCTGGCCAGGTTCACCGTGCGCCGCCCGGACCTCACCGACCGGCTGCGGGTGGCGGCGCAACTGCCGTGGTTCGTGGGCAACGTGTTCCTGAAGGTGTTGCTGCGCCTGCGGTTGCGCACGGTGGCCGGCTGGTTCGGCCACCACGGCCCCTACGACCCGTTCTAGCCGTTTCTCAGCCGGGAACGCCCGCCAGCACGTCGGTGACGCAGATCGGCACCGTGCGCGCCGACCGGCTGACCTCGACGTGGGTGAACTCGCCGGTGACCACGAGGTGCAGCACGTGCAGGCCCTCGGTGAACCGGACCCGGACCTCGGTGTCGCCGGCCCGCACGACACCGTCGCCGGACTCGCCGGTGAAGTAGCCGAGGCGCACGATCCGCCGGCCGGTCACCGTGTCCTCCATGGGGATCCGCACGACCTGTTCGGCGACCTGGTAGCCGCAGTCGGGCTGGGGGCCGGCGAGCGCGGCGGTCGTGTCGGCCAGGGTGAGGATCGGCTGCGGGGTGCCGGTGCCGTCGAGCTGGTAGAGGTCCTCGGCCGGGCGGTCGAACCGGGGTGACTCGGGAACCAGGCCGACGACCCGCGAGGTCAGCGCGTCGCCGACGAACCAGTCGATCATGATCTTGTTCGGTACGGCGGTGTCGTAGAGGACCATGCCCGGCTGCTCGGCCAACGCCGCCCGCGCGGTCGCCACGTACTCGCGGGCCGGCCGGAACTGGAGCTCGGGCGCCACCCGCAGGAAGCTCACCAGCCCACCGGCCACCGCCAGCACCGTCACCGCGCCGACCGCGACCCTGGCGTTCACCGGAGCCGGAGCCGGAGCCGGCTCCGGTTCGGGGGCCGGGTCGCCCACCCGCCACGGCGCCAGGAACGCGAACGCCGCGCACAGCACCGCCACCGGCACCGCGTCGGCCAGGTAGCGCGGGTCGGTCGCGATCACCGAGCCGAACACGCCCAGCCGCGCCGAGGCCACCATCGCCAGGTCGACCGCCAGGTAGGCGGCCAGGAACAGCCACGGCAGCAGCGCCCGCCGCCGCGACCGCACCGCGCTGGCCACGATCAGCGCCACCGCCACCACCGCCGCGCCCGCCCGCACCCACACCGGCGGCGTCGCCCAGGTCGCGCCGCCGGCCGCGCCGGTCAGCGGGCCGCCGAGCAGGCCGGGCAGGAAGGTGTCCACCAGCGACCGGTACACCAGGTCGAGCACGTCGCGGGTGCCGACCGGGTTCTGGTTGACCGGCGCGTCCCCGACCGACAGGTACAGCACCGCGAACAGCCCGACGAGGGCCGCGTTGGCCAGCCACACCCAACGGAACCGGCGCAGCGCCCACAGGATCGGCGGCTCGCCGGCCGGCGCGACCAGGATCGTCACCGCCAGCAGCATCGCCGGGATCAGCGCGGCCTTCTCGTAGAAGGCCAGCCCGAACACCGTCCACAGCCCCGCGTACACCGCGTGCCGGGCACCTTCGCCGTGCAGGAACCGCAGGTGCGCGTGCAGCGCGCCGAACGCCGCCAGCAGCACCGGCAGCAGCTGCAGCGCGTAGGCCAGCCACAGCGTCGGGAACAGCACCAGCGGCGACGCGGCGAACACCGCGAACGCCACCACCACGCCCCACCGCGCACCGAACAGCCGGGTCAGCACCCGCCAGCACAGCCACAGCGTCAGCGCGTGCACCACCAGCACCGGCGCCATCGCCACGGTGAAGTTCAGCGGCGCGATCGCGGTGACCACCCAGACGTAGGCGAACACGCCCGGCTGCACGTGCCCGCTGTAGAGCTGGAACAGGAAGTCCAGGTCGTGGGCGGCCGAGTGCGCCGCGCGGTAGGTGAAGATGAAGTCGTCCTGGCCGAAGTAGCCGCCCAGCGCGGCCACCGCGTGCACCACGAACGGCACCGCGGCCACCAGGAACGCGACGACGGCCACCGGGGAACGTAACGAGCGCCGCTGGTTGAGGTGCCGGGGACCGGCCACCCGCAGGTCGACGGACAAGGGACCCCCGCGTTCTCTCCAGTGAGCCCCGACTCGGCGCTCACCCTAGCGGGCGCGGGGCCCCGAGTCAGCCGCCTGCGCCGGTCTGGCAGGCGGGCGGCTGGCAGAGCAGGCGGGACAGCGCGGCGTAGAAGATCTCGTTGATGCGGGTGGGATCCGGGGTGGTGAAGGACTCGCCGCCGGTCGCCTCGGCGATGGCGCTGAGCTCGCCCTCGTCGATGTCCGGGCCGATGCCGATGCCGATGATCTGCACCGGGCGCCGCGGGTCCTGCAGGGCGTCGAGTTCGGCGAGCAGCTGTTCGCGGGTGATGCCGTTGGCGTCCTCGTTGCGGCCGTCGGTGAGCACCACGACGATGTTGATCCGGCCGGCCTCGTAGTTCTGCGTCGAGGACTTGTAGGCGGCCAGCGTGCTGTCGTACAGGCCGGTCGCGCCGTTGGGTAACGCCTCGACCGCGCGCAGCTGTTCCAGCGCGCCGCCTTCCTTGTGTTCGGCGACGGTCTTGACGCCGAACAGCTCGCGGTAGTCCTTGCCCTGCCCGTCGAGGTTGGTGGAGAACAACCAGATGCCGAGCTTGGTCGTCGGTTTCATCAGGCCGATGCCCAGCTCGGCGGCCTGCAGGGTGACCGCCATCCGGTTGCGCCCGGTGCCCGGCACCGGCTCGGCCATCGACCCGGACACGTCGATCAGCACCTGGATGCGGGCGCTGAGGTTGACCCCCGCCCACTGGTTGAGTACCGCGTCCACGTCGGCCGGTTCCGGCAGCGGAACGGGGGTGAGCCGGCCGCCGTCGGTGCGCTTGTCCTCGCCGCGCGGGCGCAGCATCTCCCCGTCGGGGGTGCGGAAACCGGCGTCGGCGAACTTGCCGGTGGAGGTCTGGTCGATCAGCGCGGACAGGAACCGCTCGGCGGCCTCACGTTCGGCCTTCGGGGCGTCCGGCAGCACCACGAACGGGTAGTCGAGGGCGGGGATGGCCGGGTCGGAGTAGGCGGCGACCAGCGGCGAGTCGGGGTTGCTCACGTTGTGCCGCAGCACGGCCAGCTCGGAGGTGGGGAAGCCGTCGAGCGGCTGGTCGGTGCTGTCGGCGCCGGGTAAGCGGGAGAACAGGTCCGCCGCGCGCGGCACCGTGTTGGGCGACAGGGAACGCAGCTCGCTGGTGACCGCCCGGCCGGGGTCCTCGGCCGTGGCGAACATGTCGCGCACCGCGAACAGGGCGGACACGCCGGCCGGTTCCCGCGCCGGGTCCGGCAGCCCGATCGCCAGGTTCTCGGGCGCCTGCGGGCCCAGGGCGCTGGCCCAGGTCAGCGGCTTGCCCGGCCAGCCGAGCCGCCCGGCGGTGTCCTCGGTGAGCGCCAGCACGACCGGCGAGCTGGCGATCGAGGTGCCGTTGACCGGCACGTTCCAGGCGCCTTTCTCCTGGGCGCGCTGCAACCAGATCTCCGACTCGGGGATCCACACGTGCGGGCGGTCGGTGCCGTCGGAGAGCACCAGCGAGTCGGCCACCGCCGACGACTCGCGCGGGGTGATCCGGATGTTGAAACAGGTCCCGTCCTGGGCGGGGACGCCCTGCCGGGCGACCTGGGTGACCACGCCGGCGATGTCCTCGGCGGCGGTCACGTTCAGTTCGGTGGTCGTGTCGCAGTTGGACGCGCCGAGCCGCTCGCTGAGGAAGTCGACCGCGAACCAGCCGAGCAGGGCCACCACCAGCAGCACGCTCAGCAGGACGATCGGCGACCGCGAGCGCAGGCCCCTCGGTTTGGCCGATGAGTGTCGCCCCATCGCGGCCGCCCTCCAGGTCTATCCGGGACAAGGACTTGTGCGGGTCGGGTGAGAACCCTAGTACAGCGAGGAGACCTCCTCGGAGAAATCTTTCATGATCACGCTGCGCTTGAGCTTGAGCGACGGTGTCAGGTAGCCGTTCTCCGGGTTGAACTCGGTGGCCAGGATCCGGAACTTGCGCACCGACTCGGCCGTGGACACCGCCTGGTTGCCGTCGTCCACGGCGCGCTGGACCTCGGCCAGCAGGTCCGGGTCCTCGGCCAGCTCGGCGATCGTGGCGCTCGGCGCCTTGCCGACCGTGGTCTTCCAGTAGGTGAAGTAGTCGGCGTCGATGGTGATCAGCGCGGCGACGTACTTCTGCCCGTCACCGACCACCAGCGCCTGCCCGACCAGCGGATGCGCGGCGATCCGGTCCTCGATGACCGACGGGGCGACGTTCTTGCCGCCGCTGGTCACCAGGATCTCCTTCTTGCGGCCGGTGATCCGCAGGAAGCCGTCGGTGTCGAGCTCACCCAGGTCGCCGGTGGAGAACCAGCCCTCGCCGTCGATGGCCTCCTTGGTGGCCGGCTCGTTCTGCCAGTAGCGGGTGAACACGCCGTCGCCGCGCAGCTGGATCTCACCGTCGGGGGCGATGCGCACAGCGGTGCCCGGCAACGGCTTGCCGACCGTGCCCGGCTTGAACAGCCCCGGGGCGTTGACCACCGACGCGGCGGTCGACTCGGTGAGCCCGTAGCCCTCGAAGACGGTGATGCCCACGCCGCGGAAGAAATGCGTCAGCCGGGTGCCCAGGGCGGCGCCACCGGAGATCGCGTGGGCCACCTGCCCGCCGAGCGCCGCGCGCAGCTTGCTGTAGACGAGCCGGTCGAACACCGCGTGCTTGAGCTTGAGCCCCAGGCCGGCGCGGTCCCCGGCCTCACTGAAGGCGATGGCCGTGGCGGCGGCGGCGTCGAAGATCTTGGCCTTGCCGCCGGCGTGGGCCTTCTGCCGGGCGCCGTTGTAGACCTTCTCCAGCACGTAGGGCACGGAGAGGATGAAGGTGGGGCGGAAGACCGCGAGGTTGTCGGTGAGGGTCTTGACGTCGGCCCAGTGCCCGAGCGTCGCGCGAGCCATGACCGCGCCGACCTCGACCATGCGCCCGAAGACGTGCGCGAGCGGGAGGAACAGCAGGGTCGAGGCGCCCTCACTCTTGAACATCGGGCCGAGGTACTCGACGGCGTTGCCGACAGCGGACAGCAGGTTGCGGTGCGTGAGCACCACGCCCTTGGGTCGGCCGGTGGTGCCCGAGGTGTAGATGATGGTGGCCAGATCGTCGGGCGTGACCGCCGTACGCCGCTCGGTGACGACGTCGTCGCTGGTGCCCTGCCCCGCCGAGACCAGGCCGGACACGGCGTCGGTGTCGATGCGCCACACGTGCTCCAGCGCCGGCAGCTTCCCCCGAACGTCCTCGACCTTGGCCTCCAACGCCCCGTTCTCCGCGACGACGGCCACCGCCCCCGAGTCCGACATGATCCACTCGATCTGCTCGGCCGAGGACGTCACGTAGATCGGGACCGACACCGCCCCCGCCGCCCAGATCGCGAAGTCGAACAGCGTCCACTCGTAACAGTTCGCCGACAGGATCCCGACCCGGTCCCCGGGCCCGATCCCCTTCGCGACCAGCCCCTTGGCGACCTCGACGACCTCGGCGCGGAACTGGGTGGTCGTGACCTCGCGCCAGGTGCCGTCGATCTTGCGCCGGAACGCCGTGGCACCGGGCGCCTCCACGGCGTTGGTGAACACGATGTCGGCCAGACCACCACTGTCCGCGATCGTGGTCAGCGGGGGCACCGCAACTTCGCGCATCATCAGCTCCTTGGCACGTGCGGGGGGCGCTGACTGGCCTGAGCGCCGCCTACCTCACAGTAACTTGCCGCACATCTTGCCCGCCTGAGCCGGTGTAGGCCAGACCCGAGCAGTGCCTGTTCGATCACTCACCGTGTCGACATCGTGGGTTGGTGAGGAAGTCGGGCGGCCCGCGGGAGCGGTCGAGGTGCTTCCACTCGTGCGCGTTGGATGCGACGTCGGCGCGGACGTTGCTCGTCGCGGCTGGACCGATCGTGCCGACGCGGCACCGTCGGCCGTGGTCGGCCCCGGCAGCCGGGCCTTCGTGGGTGCCGAGCTGGGGCAGTCACGAACTGGCGCCGGCCGAGCCGAACCCGGCCCGTCTGTCGTGCGGCGTGTCGTTGGCGATGCCCGGTTCGGGCTGTGACGCCGCGAGCCCAACGTTCACGGGGAACGTTGGGCTCGCGGTCGAGCGGGAGAATCAGACGGTCAGTGCCCAGTTGTTCAGGGCGCCGGTGTCCGCCGCGTAGACGTCCTGGACCCGTAGCCGCCAGGTTCCGTTGGCCTGTTCGCTGGACGCGTTGACCGTGTAGGTCGCGACGACGTTGTCGGCCGAGTCGGAGCTGCTGGAGTTCTTCAGCCGGTAGGCGGTGCCGTCCGGTGCGACCAGGTCGATGACCAGGTCACCCCGGTAGGTGTGGCTGATGTCGACCTTCACCGTGCTGGTGGCCGAGGCGGCGCCGGAGCAGCCGGCGATGGTGACCGGGCTGGTGATGGCGGTGCCGGCGTCGGGGATGGACACCCGCGTGGTGTTGGCCTGGGTGGTGCAGGTCGGCTGGGGTTCGCCGCCGCCTCCGCCGAGGTCGGCCGCGGCGGCCGCGATGGCGGCGGAGAAGTAGCTGGTCTGGGCGTACACCCCCGGGTTCTGCGGGCGTGCGCAGCCGATGCCCCAGCTGACGATCCCCACCTGGATCCACGCGTTGTTGTTGTCGCGGCGGAACATCGGGCCACCGGAGTCGCCCTGGCAGGTGTCGACGCCGCCGCTGCTCCAGTTGCCGGCGCAGATCTCCTCGGCGGGGATCAGGTCGGAGTAGGCCTGGGCGCACTGGGTGTCGTTGATGAACGGCACGTTGGCCTTGAGCAGGTACCGCTGTTGCGCCCCGCCCTCGGTGGCCGCGCCCCAGCCGGCGACGGTGAACGTTCCGCTGTCGTAGGCGGTGGTGGACGCGACCGGCAGGGTCGGGACGTTGACCGCGCGCTCCAGGCGGATCAGGGCCCAGTCGTCACCGCCGCCCGGGTAGCCGGGGGAGCGGTACACGTAGTTGGACCGCACGGTGGTGCGGGCCGGGTCCTGGAGGTCGACCACGCCGAGGGTGGCCGTGATCGAGGTGTTGTTTCCCGTTCCGTTGACGCAGTGGCCCGCCGTGAGCACCAGCTGCGTGGTGTACATGGCGCCGCCGCAGCCCATCGACAGGCGCACCATCCACGGGAACTCGCCCTGGGCGGCCCGGGTGCCGCCGACGACCTGGGGCGTGACGTCGTCGGCCGGTGCCGGGGGCGGGGCCGAGACCGCCTGGCCGGCGGCCGCGCCGAGGATGGCGGCGGCGCCGACGGTGATCAGGGTGAGTCGTCTGAAGCCTGAGAGCCAGGTCTTCGCTGTCATGTGTTCGTGTCCTTTCGTTCCCCGACCGGAATCAGTCAGAAGGTGAGCGCCCACCGGTCGATGTAGCCGGTGTCGAGGCGGTAGAGGTCCTGCACCCGCAGCTGCCAGGTGCCGTTGGCGAGTTCGCCGGACGCGTTGACGGTGTAGGTCTGGACGATGTTGTCGCCGGAGTCACTGCCGGTGTTCTTGAGGCGGAACGTCGTCCCGTCGGGTGACACCAGATCGATTTGCACGTCGCCGCGGTAGGTGTGCTTGATGTCCACCGCCACCTGCAGGTCCGACGGCGCGTTGCCGGCCACGCCGGACACGGTGATCGGGCTGGTCACCGCGGTCCCGGCGTCGGGGATGTCGACGTTGGTGGCGTTCTCGAACGTCGGCCCGGCCGGCGGCGGCTCCTCACCGTCGCAGGTCTCGCCGATCACCCGGTACACACAGTCGGAGTACTCGAGCAGACGCAGCACGGCCTCCCGGTTGCGCGAGGTCTCCCTCGGGATCACCTCGTCGGGCGGGTAGAAGCCGCTGATGCCACCCGAGGACGGGTACATCTCGAACGTGTACGCGAAGATCTTCTGGTTGCCCCACAGCCAGTCGTCGATCGACCCGTCGGTGATGTAGAGGTCCGACGCCTGCTCGGGCGTGTAGTTGTTGGTGCTGGCCATCTGCCGGCCCAACGTGGCGAACGCGTTGGCGTCGCGGGCGGTCAGCCCCGGCGCGGTGTCGGCGTAGGTGTAGCCGTAGGGCCACAGCACCAGCTCGGAGAAGGTGTGGAAGTCGATGTTCGTCTTGATCTGCTGCACCCCGCCGACGACGCGGGTGCGGACGAAGTCGGCCACGACCTTGACCTCGGGCGCCGACTCGGCCGCCGAACCCCGGTAGGTCTCGCTCGACGGCGAACCGGACGAGCCGCCGCAGCAACCCCACTGGTAGCCCCAGTTGCGGTTGAGGTCGGTGCCGACCGCGGAGCTGCCCGAGTTGGGCTGGCGGTTCTTGCGCCAGCCGGCGTACGAGCCGGAGCTGATGTCGTACTCGCCGCCGTCGGGGTTCATGTCCGGCACGATCCAGATCTCCCTGGAGTTGACCAGGTTCGTGATCCGGCTGTCGGTGCCGTACTTGTCGGTGAACTCCGCGATCAGGTACAGCGCCATCTCCACCGTGAGGTGTTCGCGCGCGTGCTGGTGGTGGGTGAACAGGACCTCCGGCTCGTTCTCGTCGGTGGCGACGTTGTCGGAGATCTTGAGCGCCACGATCTCGCGGCCCTGGTAGGACTGGCCGATGACCCGCTTGCTGATCAGCGTCGGGTGGTCGGCGACCGCCGCGTTGATGACCGAGGTCATCTCCGCGTAGTTGTGGTAGTTCGAGTCGGCCGGCGGGAAGTCCTGGGGCGTGACGTCGTCGGCGTCGTGGGAGTGGGCGAGTCCCGGTTCGGCGTCGACGGCGAGGCCGAGGGCCTCGATCGCGCGGACCTCGGCGGGGGTGGCGGTGATGTTGAGCGCGCCGTGCTCGACGGAGTTGACCACCGCGCCGGTCTTGGCGACCGCGTTGCGCAGGTGGACGTCGAGGTCGCCGGAGACGTAGTACTCGGCGGACGCTCGGTCGACCGGTGGCGCGGCTGGCTCCTGGTCGGAGGCCGAGGCACCGGTGGTGGACAGGATGAGGGACAGGGCGGCCAGCGCCCCGACCGTGATGATGGACGGGCGTGTGTGTCTCACGCATTGCCTCCTGCAGGGGACGCCGACCAGGTCGGCGCGGAGGTGATCTTCAGTTGTCCGGTGCGGTGGGCCGAACCCTCTCGGGTGCCCTCACGGCCACTACACCTGGTAGCTGATGTTCACCTGAGAACTCCACCCACCACAAGGGGCCAAACAGAGGTTTGGCGCGTCGGGCCTTTCCCAGTTCACAGTCAGCGCTCAGCGCAGCCGCAGCCGCCGCAGCAGGCGAAGTGAGCGGGTCATGACCTTCGCGTAGAGGCCGTAGGGCAGCCAGCGTGGCGGGTTCAGCGCACCGAACCGCTGGGTGGCAATCGTTTGCGCCTCGGTGTACTTGAGCAGCCCGTCGGCGCCGTGCCGGCGGCCGAGCCCGGAGGCGCCCATGCCGCCCATGGGGGCGTCGGTGCTGCCGTAGGCCGAGGTGAACCCGTCGTTGACGTTGACCGTGCCGACCCGCAGCCGCGCGCCGAGCGCGGCGGCCCGCCGCCGGTCGCGGCCGAACACCCCGGCGTTGAGCCCGTAGGGCGTCTGGTTGGCCAGCGCGACGGCCTCGTCGTCGTCGGCGAACGGGTACAGCGACACCACCGGGCCGAACGTTTCCTCGGCGTGGCAACGCATGTCGGGGGTGACCCCGGCGAGCACGGTCGGCTCGTAGAAGTACGGTCCGAGGTCGGGCCTCGCCTGCCCGCCGGCGAGCACGGTGGCCCCTTTGGCGCGGGCGTCGTCGACGTGCTCGGCGACGGTCTTGAGCGCCCGCTGGGAGGTCAGCGAGCCCATGTCGGCGCCGTAGTCGTATCCGGCGGCCAGCCGCAGCCGCCCGGTCTCGGCGACGAACGCGTCGGTGAACCGGTCGAGGACCGAGTCGTGCACGTAGATCCGTTCCAGCGACAGGCACAGCTGTCCGGCGTTGGCGAAGCAGGCGCGCACGGCGGTCCGCGCGGTGTGCGCGAGGTCGGCGTCGTCCAGGACGACCATCGGGTTCTTGCCGCCGAGTTCGAGCGAGCACCCGACCAGTCGCCGCCCGGCCCGTTCGGCGATCAGCGCCCCGGTGGCCGACGACCCGGTGAACCCGAGGTAGTCGCAGGTGTCGACGACCGCGCCGCCGATCACCGGCCCGTCTCCCAGCACGACCTGCAACAGGTCGTCGGGAAGACCGGCCCGGTAGAGCAGGTCGGCCCCCAGCAGCGGGCTGAGCGGCGTCTGGCTGTCCGGTTTGAGCACCACGGCGTTCCCGGCGATCAGGGCGGGGATGAGGTCGCCGATCGACAGCGCCAGCGGGTAGTTCCACGGCGCGATGATCCCGACGACGCCCTTGGGCTGGCGCAGTTCGCGGGCGCCGATCACCCCCGGCAGCAACCCGGCGCGGCGGCGGGCGCGCAGCAGCCGGGGCGCGACCCGCAGGTAGTAGCTGGTGACCAGCGCCGGTTCGCAGAACTCCTCGAACGCGTCGCGCCGGGCCTTGCCGGTCTCCGCCTGGATGAGATCGGTGACGATGTCCCGTTCCCGCAGCAGAAGGCTGTGGAACCGGTCGAACACGGCCAGCCGCTCGGCGAGCGGGGTGTCGGCCCAGGCCGGCTGGGCGCGGGCGGCACGCTCGTAGGCGGTGTGCACGTCGGCGACCGTTGACCGGGGCAGCGTCGCGAGGTCCCCGCCGGTGAACACGGCCGTGGTGGTGTAGGTGGTGGCGGGGTCGCCGGTGACCAGGGCGGCGAGGCGTTCGGCCAGGTCGGGCGTGAGGGTCGGTGGGGTCATCAGCCGTCCTCGGTGGCGGGGGCGCTGGCCGCGGCCCGGGCCTCGTAGGCGGCGCGCGCGTCACGTTCGGTGTCGACGAGGAGCTGGTCACCCTTGAAGGCGCGCACGAGCCACTCGGCGGCGGAGCGGGGCAGCAGGCGGGTGACCCGGTTCATCACGCCGAGCGAACTGGGGACGTAGACCTCGAACTTGGGGCGCCGCAACGCTTTCACCACGGCGTTGGCCACGTCGGTGGCCTCGACCGAGGTGAAGAACCGCGCTTCCTTCAGCCCACTGGCGAGTTCGGTGCGCACGATCGCCGGCATGACCACGGTGACGTGGATCCCCGTACCGCGCAGCTCCGACCGAATCGCCTCCGACAGCCCCACGACCCCGTGCTTGGTGGCGCAGTAGGTCGCCGCCCCCGCGAACCCGGCCTTCCCGGCCGCCGACGCGATGTTCACGATGTGCCCACTGTCGCGGGGCCGCATCCGACGGATGCCCTCGCGGGTGCCGTGGATGACCGCGTGCAGGTTGATGGCCAGCTGGCGGGCCGTGGCCCGGTCGCTCTCGTCCTCCAGCGGGGACAGCGACATGATCCCCGCGTTGTTGATCAGGATGTCGATCGGGCCCAGCTGGCCCTCGGCCTCCTCGAGGAACTTGGTGAAACCGGTGTGGTCGGTGACGTCGAGCGGCAGGGCGATGGCACCGATCCGCTCGGCCGTCTCGGTGGCGGTAGCGAGATCGAGGTCACCGACGACGACGTGGGCGCCCTCGTTGACCAGCGCCTCGGCGATGGCCGCACCGATTCCACGGGCGCCGCCGGTGATGACGACGGTCTTGCCGGTCAGGGGCATGGTGACACCACCTTAAAAGCAGTCCTGACCGAATGTATTCGAGTGGAGGGTGGGAGTCCAGGGTGGTCGCGGCCGCGCCTGGACCAGCCACAGCGGCACCCGCCGTCCGGGTCTGGGGCGGCGTGTCGTCGCACGGGCAGAGGCCGGACCGGGGCCACTTCAGACGGCCACCGCGTACACCCGAGCGAAATGGGTGCCGATCTGCGCGGCGTGCGGATGTCCGGAGATTGCCCGGTCACCTCGACCGCCATCGGTCAGCCGCGCCATCAACTCGCCGTCGTTGATCTCGATCACGTGCACGGGGGTAGTTCCATTTCAGAATCGGGCCGATCGCCCTGACCTTCTCCCTCAAGGGCGCGGCAGGGCGGTCGCGAGCCTGTACCGCGACCTCGCGGCGGTGCCGGTCACACCGATGATCCGCTCGCCGACCTTCACGCCCTCGCCGTCGCGTACCGGCGCTGGGGCACCGAACACGCCAACCTCTACATGGCGTTGTTCGGCGGTGTGCGGACCTTCGACCCCTCGGGCACGGTCGGGGCCGGGGACCCTGTCCGACCGCTGCTCAGCGCCATCGACCGCGCCCTGGCCGCATCCATCCTCACCGGCGACGCGACCGCCATCGCGCTCTCGCTCTGGGTGACCCTCCATGGAGTCGTGACACTCCAGCTGGCCGGCGCCCTGGACCCGGCCACCGCCGAAGCCACCTTCCGGTCAGCGGTCCCAGCGGCGCTGCGCGGCTGGAACCCCGGTTCAGGGGCGCCCCACAACCGTTGATCACGGCGGGGTGGGGCGCCGGCCCTGAGTCCTGTCGTGCGGCAGGACCCACGCGACCCACCACAGTTCACGCGCGACGGATCAGATCGGCGTTCAGTCTCTCGCGGTCTCGGTCCTGGACGTCGGTGGAGCCGACCAGGACCCCCTTCCCGCTCTTGTTGCGCTCCAGTCCCCACAGGACCATTCCGAGAACCGTCAATGTCATGAAAAGTGCCATGGCAGTAAGTTTGCGCCCACCTCAATCCCGCCACCAGTGGCAGGACTGACCTTGTGCGTCAACTTTCTGCCATCTACGCTCGACCCCATGCTCAGAACCGTCGCCGCTGTGGTCATCGATCAGATGGCTCCGTTCGAGTTCGGGGTCCTGTGTGAGGTCTTCGGTGTCGATCGCACCGAGGAAGGGGTGCCGAAGATCGACTTTCGGGTGTGCGGGGAGTCCGCCGGTAAGGCGGTCCAGACCGGCGTCGGGGCCACGCTGGTCCCCGAGCACGGACTCGACCGGGTGGCCGACGCCGACCTGGTCGCCGTCGCCGCCGCCACCATCCGTGAGGCCGACGACTACCCGGTCGCCGTCCTGGAGACGTTGCGGGAGGCCTCGGCCCGGGGCGCCACGCTGATCTCGGTGTGCAGCGGCGCGTTCATCCTCGGGGCGGCCGGGCTGCTGGACGGGCGGCGGTGCACCACCCACTGGCGTTACGTCGACCTGCTCGCCCAGCGGCATCCGAAGGCGTTGATCGACCCGGACGTCCTGTTCGTCGATGACGGGGACATCGTCACCAGCGCCGGGACAGCCGCCGGGATCGACGCCTGTCTCTACCTGATCCGCCGGGAGCAGGGGTCCGCTGCCGCCACGGCGATCGCGCGGCGGATGGTCGTCCCGCCGCAGCGGGACGGGGGGCAGCGGCAGTACGTGGACATGCCGATCCCCGCGTGCACGGCCGACAGCCTGTCGCCGGTGTTGACGTGGATGGTCGCCAACCTGCGGACCGAGCATTCCGTTGCGGCGCTGGCCAGGCGGGCGTCGATGTCCGAGCGGACCTTCGCCCGGCGGTTCGTCGCGGAGACGGGGACGACCCCCCACAAGTGGCTGACCACCCAGCGGGTCCTGCACGCGCGTCAGCTGCTGGAGGAGACGCGCCTCGCCGTGGAGGACGTGGCCGAGCAGTGTGGGTTCGGGTCGGCGGCGCTGTTGCGCCACCACTTCAACCGCGTGGTCGGGGTGGCGCCGAAGGACTACCGGCGGACGTTCGGTCAGGTCCACACTGGAGTGTGACTTGAGTCAACATCGAGTGCCGGCAAGCAGAATCGGGCACGAGACGTTGACGCGCGGCTCGCGGGCAGGTCGAGGGGTACTCGCCTGCCCTGGTCGGACGCGCGTGCGGCGGGTTATACCTGGTGCCGTGAGGCAACGCCAGGAACAGATCGACAGGTACGTCGACTCGTGGAACGAGTCCGACGTCGGTCACCGGCACGCGCTGATCGAGTCGGTGTGGTCGACCGACGGCACCTACCACGCGCCGGCGGTCGAGGCCCACGGCTACGCCGCCATCAGCGAGAACATCACCCGCATCCAGGACAAGTACCCCAACCGCGTCTTCTGCCGCACCAGCGAGGTCTTCTCCCACCACGACCGCGCCCGCTACACCTGGGCGATGCTCGACCTCGGCGGCTCGGCGACCATCGCCGGCGTCGACTACGCCCAGTTCGCCGACGACGGCCGGCTGCGGCGCGTCACCTGCGTCTACGACCGCAAACCTCGCTCCGGCGAGTGACCGACGGCGCGTCCGGGGCCGCGAGGACACCGACCGCGCCGGGCCGCACCGTGACGGTGTAGCCGCGGCGGCCCACCGGCGCCACCTCGCCGTCGTGTTCGAACCACAGTGGACGGTCGTCGGTGCGTTCGACGCGGACCTCGCGGCCCCGGGTGTAGACCACACCGGGCAGGTTCAGGTGTTCGCCAGCCCTCGTCGAGGAGATGACCACCGGGGCCGGGTGTTCGCCGCCGATGACGCACACGTCCAGCAGGCCGTCGTCCACGACCGAATGGGGCAGCAGGGCGTACTCGCCGCCACGGTAGCGGCTGCCGCCGACGTTGACCACGAACGTCGATCCATAATGGACCAGTTGGCCGTCGACCAGGACGCGGCCGGGGTAGGGGCGGTAACGGCCGGCCAGGTCACGGATCGCGTCCTGGTAGCCGATCGCGGCGGTCTTCGCGGTGTGGATGGACAGCGGGGAGAAACCCGCGCTGGCACCGGTGATCACCAGGCTGCCGTCCACCTCGGCCAGATCCAGCCAGCTGGGCGGCAGACCGCTCAGCGCCAGGGACAGCGCCGCCGGCCAGGGCGTGTCAGCCCACAGCGTGCGGTACAGCGAGTTCGCGGTCCCGGCCGGCACCACCATCATCGGCACCCGGCGGTACGCGGTCGCCAGGCCGGCGGCCACCTCGCTGGCCGTGCCGTCCCCGCCGACCGACACCACCAGGTCCACGCTGTTCGCCGCGTCCTGGGCGATCGTCGTCGCCTCGCCGGGGAAACCCGTCCACCGCACGGAAACCGGCGCCGGACACACCCGAACAACCTGCCACACCACGGCCGGGGTCACCGCGCCGGCCGCCGGGTTCGCGACGATCAGGACACGCATCGGGCCTGCTCGCTGACCGATCCGAGGAACCGCGCCACCTCCCGGTAGGACGCCCACGCCGACACCTCGACGTACGGGATCCCGTGCTCGGCGCAGTAGGCCCGCACGATCGGCCGCGCCCGCCCCAGATTGCCCCTCGGCATCCCGGGGAACAGGTGGTGCTCGATCTGGTAGTTCAGGCCCCCGTACAGGAAATCCGTCACCGGGCCGGGCGCCACGTTGCGGGCCGTCAGCACTTGGCGGTGCAGCCAGTCAAGCTCCACATCGGACCGGTAGACCGGCATTCCCTTGTGGTTGGGCGCGAACACCGCCCCCAGGTACACCCCGAACACCGTCTGGGACATCAGCAGGAACGCCACCGCGCGCAGCGGCGAGAGCACCAGCACGGTCGCGCCGACCAACGCCACCCCGTGCGCCACCACCAACCCCAGCTCCAGCCACGGCCGGCGCAGCGCCCCGGCGCGCGCCGCCGTGAACCCCGCCAGGTGCACCCGCCACGCCTCCTGGGCCAACAGCACGAAGAACATCACCGACTGGAACCGGATGACGAACCGGCGAAACGGTGTGCGGGCCTTGGCCGGCAGCTCGGACACGTCGAAGATCACCTGGCGGCGCTGGGTGTCCGGGTCCTGGTCGAGGTTGTTGGGCTCGCTGTGGTGGCGGTTGTGGTGGGCCACCCACCAGCCGAACGCCGCGCCGATCAGCAGGTTCATGTGCAGCAGCCCCAGCACGCGCACCGTGCGCGGCGAGCGGGACACCTGCCGGTGGCCGACGTCGTGGCCGATGAACCCCGACCACACGAACGTCACGCCCAGCGCCACCGCCACCAGCAGCTGCCACCACGAGTCACCGACCAGCGCGAACGCCGTCCAGCAGGCGGCGGCGCAGGCGAGGTTGACCGTGATCCGCACGAGGTAGTGGTCGGGGCGGGGGTCGAGCAGGCCGGCGGCGGCGACCCGGTCACGCAACTCGGTGAACTCGCCGGTGGGGGAGATGGTGAGCATGGTGCCTCAGTTCGCGGTGAGCACGAGGACGGCGTTCTGTCCGCCGAAGCCGAAGGAGTTGCTGATGGCCGCGCGGACCGGGGTGGTCCGGGCGCGGCCGCGCACGACGTCGATGTCCAGCGCCGGGTCGATGGTGTCCAGGTTGGCCGTCGGCGGCAGCACCGCCTGCGAGATGGACAGCGCGGTACAGGCCGCCTCGATCGCGCCGGCCGCGCCGAGGGAGTGCCCGGTGACGCCCTTGACCGAGGTCACCGGCGGGCCGTCGGTGAACAGCCTGGCCAGCACCTGTGCCTCGACGGCGTCGTTGAGCCGGGTGGCGGTGCCGTGCGCGTTGACGTGGTCGATGTCGCCCGGGGCGAGCCCGGCGTCGGCCAGCGCGTGGCCGATGGCGGCGGCGACCCCGGCGCCGGACGGGTCGGGCGCGGTGGCGTGGTGGGCGTCGGCCGACGCGCCGTAGCCGCTGACCCGCGCGCGGACGCGGG
>NZ_MSIF01000008.1 GCF_001921215.1 Actinophytocola xinjiangensis | reverse complement strand
GCGGCGCCCGCCGGGCCACCGCCGGGGCGCTCGTGCGCCGCGTGCTGCCCGGCGGGCCGGTCACCCGGGCCGCCGCCCGGCACGGGGTGACCCGCTACGTGCTGCTGCTGGCCGCCTACGTCGCCACCCTGGCCCGGATCTGCGGGCAGCGCGACGTCGTGGTCGGCAGCCCGGCGAGCGGGCGGACCCACCCGGCGCTGGAGCGGACCGTCGGCATGTTCGTCAACACCGTGTGCCTGCGGGCCGAGTTCGGCGCCACCACCACCTTCGGTGACCTGGTCGGGCACGTGGCGCGGCGGGTGGCCGAGGCACTGACCCACCAGGCGGTGCCGCACCGGCGGATCGCCGAGGCGCTGGGCGTGCCGAGGGACCCGGCGCGCAACCCGCTGTTCGACGTGTTCTTCGCCGTGCACGACCTCGGCCTGCACGAGCGGCGGGTCGAGCTGCTCAACCCCGGCACCACCCGGTTCGACCTCAACCTGCAGATCCACCCCCGGGGCGAAGAGCTGGGCCTGGACCTGGAGTACGCCACCGCGCTGTTCGACCACGCGTCGGCGGAGTTCCTGCTCGGCGCGTACGTCGCCGTGCTCGACGAGCTGCTGGCCGCCCCGCACGCCCCCGCCGTCCCGGCGCGCCCCGGCAGCTCGCCGGTCGCCCTGGCCGAGTTCGACCTCTGAGGATGCCGATGACCAACGTTCTCGAACAGAGCCAGGCCGCGCACGCCCATCCCGCGCAGGTCGCGTTCTGGCGCGGGGAGATCGCCGCGCTCGGCGCGCCAACCCGGCTGCCCAGGGACTACCTGCACGCCCAGGCCCCGCGCCCGGTGCGCACCGCCACCGCCGCCCTCGACGCGGCGACGCTGGCGGCGGTCGGCCGGATCACCCACGACGACCCGGTGCTGGTGCGGGTGCTGTACGCCGCCGTGCTGGCGGTGCTGGCCGCGCGCGCCACCGACCGGGACCGGGTGGCGGTGGTGCTGCCGGTGTCCGGGCAGGCCGTCGCGGTGGCGCTGGACGTGCCCCGGGCGGCGCCGTTCCGGGCGCTGCTGGCCGCGACCCGCGACGCGGTGGGGCGGGCGTCGGCCAACCTGGACGTCCCGGTCGGCCACCTGTTCGGGCAGGCGGGGGCCGCGCCGACCGACCTGGCGCTGACCGTCGGCGCCGACCTCGACCCGGTGGCCCTGGAGCCGTTCGGCTGCGTGCTGCGCGTGGACGTCACCACCCGGGTCGCGGTGGCCTACCGCGCGGACCTGTTCACCGCCGCGACCGCCGGCGACCTCGCCCTGGCCTACGCCGACCTGCTCGCCGAGGTCGCCGCCGACCCGGCGGTGCCGCTGGCGCGGCTGCTCGACGCCGGGCCCCGGGACCGGGCGCGGCTCGCGGCGTTCAACGACACCGCCGCCGCGCTGCCCGACGACGGGCCGCTGCACCGGTTCCTGGAGCGGCGGGCCGCCGCCGAGCCGGACCGGGTGGCGGTCGCCGGTCTGACCTACGGCGAGGTCGACCGGCGGGCCAACCGGCTCGCCGCGCGGCTGCGCGGTCTGGGCGTGCGCCGGGGCGACGTGGTCGGCGTCGGCCTGCCGCGCGGGCGGGACGCGGTCGTCGCGGTGCACGCCGTGCTCAAGGCCGGCGCCGCGTTCCTGCCGATCGACCCCGCGCTGCCGCCGGCGCGGATCACCCGGCTGCTCACCGGCGGCGGCGCGACGGTGGTCCTCGGCGCACCGCTGGTTCCCGGGGTCGCGACCTGGGTTGACGTCCCGACCGACGGCGATCTGTCCACTGTGGATGATGGGGCCGGTCCGGACGACGCCTGCTACCTGATCCACACCTCCGGCTCGACCGGCCACCCCAAGGGCGTGCTGGTCAGCCACCGGGCGATCGTGAACCGGATCGCCTGGATGCAGCGCGCCTACCCCCTCGGCGCCCAGGACGTGGTGCTGCACAAGACACCCTGTGGTTTCGACGTGTCGGTGTGGGAGCTGTTCTGGTGGGCGCTGGCCGGCGCGTCGGTGTGCACGGTCGCGCCCGGCGACGAACGTGACCCGGAGCGGATCGTCGCGGCCATCGCCCGGCACCGGGTCACCACCGTCCATTTCGTACCGTCGATGCTCGGCGCGTTCCTGCGCTACGTCGAGGCCACCGGCACGGCCGGCTCGCTGCGCTCGCTGCGGACCGTGTTCGCCAGCGGCGAGGCACTCACCGGCGCGCACGTCGAGGCCGCCCGCCGGCTGCTCGGCGACACCGCGCTGGTGAACCTCTACGGCCCCACCGAGGCCGCGATCGACGTCACCCACTTCGACTGCGCGGGCGCCGACCCGCGCCGCCCGGTGCCCATCGGCCGGCCGATCGCCAACACCGCGCTGCACGTGCGCACCCGCGCCGGCGGCCTCGCGCCCGTCGGCACCCCCGGCGAGCTGTCCATCTCCGGGACGGGCCTGGCCATCGGCTACCGCGACGACCCGGCCCGGACCGCCACGGCGTTCGTCCCGGACCCCGCCGGGCGCGCCTACCGCACCGGCGACCTGGCGCGCTGGCTGCCCGACGGCACCCTGGAGTTCCTCGGCCGGCTCGACGGCCAGCTCAAGCTGCGCGGCCAGCGGATCGAGCCCGGCGAGATCGAACACGTCGCCCGCCAGGACGCCACGGTCGCCGACTGCGCGGTGACCGTCGTCGCCGGGGCGCTGTGCGCCTACGTCGTGGTCACCAACGGGTTCGACGAGCGACGCCTGGCGGCCCGGTTCGCCGCCGAACTGCCGGCCGGCCTGGTGCCCGCGTTCGTCCTGCCGGTGCCGGGTTTCCCGGTGGGCCCCACCGGCAAGCGCGACCTGTCCGGGCTGCCGGCGCCCGCCGGCCCGGCCGGGCACGTCGCGCCGCGCACCCCCGAGGAGACCAGCCTGGCCGCCATCTGGGCGCGGGCACTGCGCCGCGAACGGGTCGGCGTGCGGGACAACTTCTTCGCCCTCGGCGGCGACTCGATCACCTTCATCGGCGTGCTGGCCGCCGCCCGCGAGGCCGGGTTCGACTTCACCTTCCAGGACCTGTTCGCCACCCCCACCGTCGAGCAGCTCGCCGGGCGGCGCGGCGGCGCCCGGTCCGGCCGGCGCACCGGGCCGTTCGCCCTGCTCGACCCGGCCGACCGCGACCGGCTGCCGGCCGGCGCGGTCGACGCCTACCCGCTCTCGGCGTTGCAGGCTGGCCTGCTGTACGAGACCGCGCGCCGGGGCCCCGGCCTCTACCACGACGTCGCCAGCTACCGGCTGCCCGAACCGGTGCGGGTGGACGCCTTCCGCGCCGCCGTCGCGGCCGTCGTCGACCACCACCCGGCACTGCGCACGTCCTTCCACACCGGCGGGTACACCGAGCCGATCCAGGTCGTGCACCGGCGGATCGCCGACCCGCTGGTCGTCGAACCGCTCACCGCCGAGGCGCTCGCCGGCTTCCACGACGCCGAGCTGGCCGCCGGGTTCACCCCCGGTGCCACCGACCTGGTCCGGTTCCGGCTGTTCGTGTCGGCGCACCGGGCCCACTACGGCATCAGCTACCACGCCGCCGCGCTGGACGGGTGGAGCGTGAGCCTGGTCAACCGGGACGTGTTCGCCGCCTACGCCGCGATCCTGCGCGGCGAGCGCCCGGTGTTCACCACCCCCTCGGTGTCGGTCGCCGACTTCGTCGCCCTGGAACGCGCCGACGCCGGGTCCGGTGAGCGGCGCGAGTTCTGGGCCGCGCACCTGGACGGCGCGCACGGCACCCGCCTGCCGCGCCCGGACCGCCCGGCCGGCACCCCGCCCGGGGTCGCCGTGCACGACGTGCCGGTGCCCGAGGAGCTGTCGGCGGCGCTGCGGCGGGTCGCGGCGGAGCTGGCGGTCCCGGTGAAGTCGGTGCTGCTGGCCGCGCACGTCGCCGTGCTGGCCGTGGTGTCCGGCTCCGACGACGTGCTCACCGGCTACGAGCACAGCGGCCGGCCGGAGGAACACGGCGGCGAGCACCTGGCCGGGCTGTTCCTCAACACGCTGCCGCTGCGCGTGCGGGTGCCCGGCGGGACCTGGGCGGAGCTGGTGCGCGCGGTGTACCGGGCCGAGACCGACCTGCTGCCCCACCGCCGGTTCCCGCTCTCGGCGGTGACCCGCGCGCTGGGGGAGCGGGCACCGGCGATCGAGGCGGTGTTCAACTTCACCCACTTCCACGCGCTGCGCGACCTCGGCTTCGACCTGGTGCGCACCGCGATCACCTCGCGCACCGAGTTCCCGTTGCGCGCCGAGTTCTGGCAGGACCCGTTCACCGACCACATCGGACTGTCCGTTCACCACGACCCGGCGGAGTTCGGCCGCGCCCAGATCGACCGGATCGCCGGCTACTACCGGCGGGCCCTGGAGCTGCTCACCACCCACACCGGCGAGGACCACCGCGCGCACCCACTGCTGTCCCCGGCCGAGCTGGCCACGCTCACCGACCGGTTCGCCGGCCCGGCCCGGCCGCTGCCCGCCGGCACCGCCCTCGACCTGATCGCCGAGCAGGTCCGCACCCGCCCGGACGCCCTCGCCCTGGTCGCCGACGGGCAGCGGCTGGACTACCGCACCCTCGACCGACGCGGCGGTGACCTGGCCGGCCACCTCGCCGCCGAGGGCGTGCGTCCCGGTGACGTGGTCGCCGTGGCCCTGGACCGTGGCCTGCCGTGGGCGCTGACCGTGCTGGCGCTGCTGCGCCTTGGCGCGGTCTACCTTCCGCTCGACCCGGCCGACCCGCCCGCCCGGCTCGCCGCCATGGTCCGCCACGCCGGCTGCCGGCACGTGGTCGCCACCGGGGACGTGGGCGACCTGCCGGCCACGGTGCTGCGCCCCGAGGACGTCCGGCCCGCGCCGGAGCCGGCGCACCGGCCCGCCGCCGGGGACCTCGCCTACGTCATCTTCACCTCCGGGTCGACCGGCGAGCCCAAGGGCGCGCTGATCCGCCACCTCGGCCTGCTCAACCACCTGCTGGCCAAGGTCACCGACCTGGGGCTGGGGCCGGACGCCGTCGTGGCGCAGACCGCCACCCAGTGCTTCGACATCTCCGTCTGGCAGTTGCTGGTGGCGTGGCTGGCCGGCGGCACGACGGTGGTGTACGGCCGGGACGTGGTCGCCGACCCGCCGGCGCTGCTCGACGCGCTGGCCGCCGACGCGGTGACCGTCGTCGAGGTCGTGCCCCCGCACCTGGACGCGCTGCTGACCGAGGTGGAACACCGCCCACGGCCACTGCCCGCGCTGCGCCACGCGCTGGTCACCGGCGAGACCCTGCCGCCGGCCCTGACCCGCCGCTGGTTCGCCCGGTACCCGGTGCCGCTGGTCAACGCCTACGGCCCCACCGAGGCCTCCGACGACGTCACCCACCACGTCCTGCGCGGCGCGGCCGGCGGCGAGCGGGTCCCGGTCGGCACCCCGGTGCTCAACACCCACCTGTACGTCGTGGCCGGCGACGGCCGGCTGGCGCCGCTCGGCACCTACGGCGAGGTCTGCGTGACCGGCCCTGGGGTCGGCGCCGGCTACGTCAACGACCCGCGGCGCACGGCCATCGCCTTTCGCCCCAACGGGTTCGACGACACCTCGGCGCTGCTCTACCGCACCGGCGACCTCGGCCGCTGGCTGCCCGGCGGGGTGCTGGACTGCGCCGGTCGGGTCGACCAGCAGGTCAAGATCCGCGGCCACCGCGTCGAGCTGAGCGAGATCGAGGGCGCGCTGGCCGGCCTGGCCGGCATCGACCACGCCGTCGCCCTGGTCACCGGTGGCCGGCTGGTGGCCCACTGCACCGGCCCCGCCGTGCCAGCCGCCGCCGAGGTCCGCGCGGCCCTGGCCGCCACCCTGCCCCGGCACATGCTGCCCGACGTCGTCGCGCCGTGCGCGGCGTTCCCGGTCAACCGCAACGGAAAGGTCGACCGCGACGCGCTGGCCCGGCGTGCCCTGCCCGAGCCAGACCACCGCCGCGAACCACCCGCCGGCGAGACCGAGACCCGGCTGCTGGCGCTGTTCGCGGAGGTCCTGCGCCGCGAGCCGGGCGAGATCGGCGTGACCGACAACTTCTTCGCCGTCGGCGGCCACTCGCTGGCCGCCATGCGCCTGGCCTCGCGCCTGGACACCGGGGTCCGCGACGTCCTGGACCACCCCACCGTCCGCTCCCTGGCCGCCAGGATCGGCACCGCCGGCCGCGCGCCGCTGGTCGACCTGACCGCCGCCGCCGGCCGCCGCCTGACCGCGCCGGCCCTCACCCTGGTGTGTGTCCCGGCCGCCGGTGGCGACCCGGTCGGCTACCTGCCGCTGGCCAGGGCCGCCGGCCCGGCCGTGCGGGTGCTGGCCGTCGACCCGGCCGCCCGCGAACCGGCCCAACGGCTGGCCGCCGCCCTGCCCGAGGGTCCCGTGGTGCTGCTCGGCCACTCGGCCGGCGCCGGGCCGGCGCTGGCCATCGCGTTCGCCCGCGAACGGCTCGGCCGGCGGGTCGCCCACCTGGTCGTCGCCGGCACCGTCCTCACCTCGCTCGACCCCGGCGACCACACCGACGGCCCCGAACCCACCGACGACCAGGTGCGGCAGTGGCTGGTGCGGACCGCCGGCCTGGCCCGGGCCGACCTCGTCGACCCGGCCGCGTTCCGCCACGACAGCGCCCTGGCCCGCCGCGCCTACCGCGAGGCGCTGCTGGCGCGCCGCCGCCTGGCCTGCCCGGTGACCGTCGTGCTGGCCGCCGACGACCCGGTCACCGCCGGACGCGAGGACCGGGCGCGGCTGTGGGGCCGGTTCGCCACCGGCGTCGAGGTCGTGGTCGCCGACGGCGGCGGCCACCAACTCCCCACGACCCGCCCGGAGCTGATCACCGGGCTGGTGCACAGGCTCGGGGGGACGCCGTGATCGCCGACCACGCCTACGAGGTCTCCGCCGGCCAGGTGTTCCTGCGCCTGCCGTGGCTGGCGACCGCGTTCGACCCGTACCTCAAGCTGGAGGGCCTCAACCCGGCCGGCTCGATCAAGCTCAAGGCCGCGCGGGAGATCATCGAGACCGCCGAGGCCCAGGGTCTGCTCGGACCGGGCGCCTCGATCATCGAGTCCACCTCCGGCAACCTCGGTATCGCGCTGGCCACCCTCTGCGCCGCCAAGGGCTACCGGATCACGCTGGTCACCGACCCGAACGCCAACCCGCGCGGCCTGGCGCACATGCGTGCCCTCGGCGCCACCGTCGTGGTCATCGACCGGCGCGACCGCGACGGCGGCTACCTGCAGGCCAGGATCGACCACATCCTCGGCGAGCTGGCCGCCGACCCGACCCTGGTGTGGCTCAACCAGTACGCCAACCCGGCCAACGTCGCCGCCCACCGCCGGCACACCGCGCGGGAGATCGTCGAGGGCTTCGGCGTGCCGGACTGGCTGTTCGTCGGGGTCGGCACCTCGGGCACGCTGATGGGCTGCGTCGACCACTTCCGGGACACCGCCACCACCATCGTGGCCGTCGACTCGGTCGGCTCGGTCACCTTCGGCGCACCGCCGGCCCCCCGGTTCGTCCCCGGCATCGGCACCTCGCGGCGCCCGGAGCTGGTCCGCGACGAGAACGCCTTCCGGCTGGTGTACGTGTCCGAACTGGACGCCATCCGCCTGTGCCGGCGGCTGGCCCGGGAACGCGGGCTGCTGCTCGGCGGGTCCAGCGGCAGCGTGCTCGCCGCGATGCTCGCGCTGGGCGAGCAGATCCCGGCCGGCGCCAGGGTGCTGGGGCTGTCCCCGGACCTGGGGGACCGCTACCTGGACACGATCTACGACAACGACTGGGTCACCGAGCGCTTCGGCCGCGACGCGCTCACCGTTCGAGGAAGGAACACAGCGTGCTCGTCGACGAGATGATGACCGGGTCGCGACCGGACTGGCTGCGCGTCCCACCGGACCTCAACGCGTTGGCGCCCCGGCTGTGGCCGCGCTCCGCCCGGCGCGACCCGGACGGCGTGGTCAGCGTCGGCGGCGTGGCGGTCACCGAGGTCGCGCACCGGTTCGCCACCCCCGCCTACCTGTTCGACGAGGCCGAGTTCCTGGCCCGCTGCGCGGAGTTCCGCGCCGCGTTCCACGACTTCGACATCTTCTACGCCGGGAAGTCGTTCCTGTGCAAGGCGGTCGCCCGGCTGGTCGCCGGCGCCGGGCTGAACCTGGACGTGTGCACCGGCGGCGAACTGGCCGTGGCGCTGGCCGCCGGGTTCCCGGCGGAGCGGATCGTCATGCACGGCAACAACAAGTCCGCCGCCGAACTCGACCGCGCGCTGCGCGCCGGGGTCGGCCGGATCGTCGTCGACTCGTTCGACGAGATCACCCTGCTGACCGAGCTGGCCCTGGCCGCCGGGGTCCGCCAGACCGTGCTGGTGCGGGCCACCGTCGGGGTGCGGGCCGACACCCACAGCCACATCGCCACCGCCCACGACGACCAGAAGTTCGGCCTGTCGGTCACCTCCGGCGCCGCCGCCGAGGCCGTCCGGCGGATCCTGGCCGCCGGGGTGCTGGACCTCGCCGGCCTGCACACCCACATCGGGTCGCAGATCTTCGGCACCGGGGAGTTCGCCGAGGCCGCCCACCGCGCGGTCGCCCTGCACGCCGAGATCGCCCACGAGCACGGCGTCGCACTGCCCGAACTCAGCCTCGGCGGCGGCTTCGGCATCGCCTACGTCGCCCCGCACGACCCCGTGCCGCCCGGCGTGCTGGCCGAGCGGCTGCGCACCCTGGTCGCCAAGGAGTGCGCCGAACTCGGTGTCGCCCCACCGAGACTGGCGATCGAACCCGGCCGGGCGATCAGCGGCCCGTCCGGCGTGACGCTCTACCGGGTCGGCGTCCTCAAGCACCTGCCCGGGTTGCGGACCTACGTCGGGGTCGACGGCGGCATGAGCGACAACATCCGCCCGCCGCTCTACGGCGGCGTGTACACCGCGGCGCTGGGCAACCGCACCTCGACCGCCGGCCCGATGCTCTCCCGCGTGGTCGGCAAGCACTGCGACGCCGGGGACATCGTCGTGCCCGACGAGTACCTGCCGGCCGACCTCGCCGTGGGGGACCTGCTCGTGGTGCCCAACACCGGGGCGTACTGCCGGAGCCTGTCGAACAACTTCAACCACGTGCCGCGCCCACCGGTGCTCGCGGTCGCCGACGGCCAGGTCCGGGTGATCATCCGGGGCGAGACCGAGGACGACCTGCTGCGCCTGGACGTGGGATAGGAGGCCCCGGTGAGTCGAAGCATCGCGCTGCTGCGCCAGTACCTCGCCCCCCACTGGCGCAAGGCCACCGCCCTGGCTGTCCTGGTCCTGCTCAACGCCGGCCTCTCGGTGGCCATCCCGCTCATGCTCGGCCGGTTCGTCGACACCGCCCAGACCGGCGGGGAGGTCAGGGCGCTGCTGGTCATCGCCGGCACGTTCATCGGCCTGACCCTGGTCAACCAGGTGATCGTGTCGACGGCGGCCTACCACAGCGAGGACCTTGGGTGGCTGGCCACCAACCGGATGCGCGCCGACCTCGTCGGCCACACCCTGGACCTGGACCAGGACTTCCACCAGCGGCACACGCCCGGCGAGCTGATCGAACGGGTCGACGGCGACGTCACCACCCTCGCCCAGTTCTTCTCCAGCTTCGTGTTCCACGTCCTGGGCAACACGCTGCTGGCCATCGGCATCGTGGTCGCCAGCTTCTTCCTCGACTGGCGGATCGGCCTGGTGCTGCTCACCTTCGGCGTCGCGGCGGTGCTCGTGCTGCGCCGCACCCAGCACGTGGCGGTGCCGTACTTCACGGCGCTGCGCCAGACCAACGCCGACCTGTCGGGCTTCCTGGAGGAGCGGCTGGCCGCCACCGAGGACATCCGGGGCAACGGCACCCGCAACCACGTCGTCGGCCGGCTCACCGGGCTGCTCGACGAGCTGACCCGGTCGATGCGCCGCGCCGGGGTCGCCTCCCGCGCCTCCTCCAGCGCGCTGGAACTGAGCGTGGCGCTGGCCACGGTCGGGATCCTCGCGCTGGGCTCGGTGCTGCTGGGCGCCGGCACGATGACCCTCGGCGCGCTCTACGTCGGCTACCACTACGCCGGCCTGCTCAGCATGACCCTGTTCAAGATCAGCTACCGGATCGACCAGCTCCAGCTGGCGGTGGCCAGCGTCGGGCGCATCGCCGAGATCCACGACCGGCCAAGCGCCGTGGTCGACGGGCCGGGCGCCGACCTGCCGGCCGGCCCGCTGTCGGTGGCCTACCGTGACGTCTCCTTCGCCTACACCGAAGGAAAACCCGCGCTGCGCGAGGTGTCCTTCGAGCTGGCGCCCGGCGAGACGATGGGGCTGCTCGGCCGCACCGGCAGCGGCAAGACCACCGTCGGCCGGCTGCTGTACCGCGGCCAGGACGCCGGTGCGGGCCAGATCCTTGTCGGTGGCGTGGACGTGCGGGAGCTGACCCTGGAGCAGCTGCGCTCGCGGGTGGCCGTGGTGACCCAGGACGTGCGGCTGTTCGCGGCCAGCGTGCGGGACAACCTGACACTGTTCGACGACACCGTGCCCGACGAGCGGATCGTCGCCGCCATCGCCGAGGTCGGCCTCGCTGGCTGGCTCGACGCGCTGCCCGAGGGGCTGGACACGCCGATCGGCGAGGGCGGCGGCGCCCTGTCCGCCGGGGAGTCCCAGCTGCTGGCCTTCGCCAGGGTGTTCCTGGGCGAGCCGGACGTGGTGATCCTCGACGAGGCCTCCTCCCGGCTGGACCCGGCGACCGAACGGCTCACCCAGGGCGCCCAGCAGCGGCTGCTGGCCGGGCGCACGGCGATCGTCATCGCCCACCACCTGGCGACCGTGCGCTGCCTGGACCACATCGTGGTGCTCGACGACGGGCGGATCGTCGAGTCCGGCCGCCGCGAGCACCTCACCGACGATCCCGGGTCGCGGTACTCGGCACTGCTGGCGGGGGTGGGCGCGTGAGCGCGGCACGGATGTTCTGGGAGGTCGTGCGGTACACGCCCGGCCTGTTCGCGCTGGACCTGGTGCTCCAGCTGTTCCGCAGCGGCATCCCGCTGATCCCCGGCCTGATCGTGCGCGAGGTGCTCAACGAGCTGAGCGACGGCTCGTCGGTGGACGGCGCGGTGGACACCGCCGTGTGGCTGCTGCTGGCGTTCCTGGTCGGCGCGGTGCTCGCCCGGCTGACCGCCCTGCTGTTCTGCGTCGCGGTCGACGAGACGTGCGAGGCGCGCGGGCAGGGACTGCTGGTGCGCAACGGGTTCTCCCGGATCCTGGCCGCCCCGGGCGCCCAGCGGCCACGGCACGCGCGCGGTGACCTGGTCAGCCGGCTGACCGGCGACTCGCGGTCGGTGTCCCAGGTCGTGGTGTACACGTTCATGGTCATCGGCGCCGGGTTCCAGGCGGCGCTGGCGCTGGTGGTGATGTTCAGCATCGACCCGCTGGTGACGCTGGTGGTGTGCGTGCCGATGGCGGCCGGCGGGGTGCTGATCACCATCGCCAGCGTGCGGATCCGCAAGTACCACGCGCAGAGCCGCGAGGCCGCCGGGGACGTGAGCGCGTTCCTCGGCGAGATGTACAACTCCGTGCGGACCATCCAGCTCGGCAACGCCCAGTCGCGGGTGCTGGGCCGGTTCCGCGAGCTGAACGAGTCCCGCCGCCGGCGCACCCTCAAGAGCCGGCTGTTCACCGACGTGTTCCTCGGGTCGGTGTGGACCAACACCTCCACGCTGGCCACCGGTGTGGTGCTGGTGCTGGCCGCGCAGGGCTTCGGCTCCGGCCGGTTCACCGTCGGCGACCTCGCGCTGTTCGTCGTCTACGTCGGCTGGACCAGCGACTTCACCGCGCTGTTCAGCCAGAACCTGGCGCTGTTCAAGCAGTCGGCGGCGTCGGTGAAGCGGCTGACCGACGCCGTGCCCGGCCCGCCGGACGAGCTGGTCGCCCACCGCGTGCCCGACGTGCCGGAGCCCGAGCGGGTGGCGCTGTCGCGGCTGTCGGTCACCGGGCTGACCCACCGGTTCGACGGCGGCGGCGGGGTGTCCGAAGTGGACTTTGAGGTCGCGCGCGGCGAGTTCGTGGTGATCACCGGCCGGGTCGGCGCCGGGAAGACCACGCTGCTGCGCACGGTCCTTGGCCTGCTGCCCCGGCAGGCCGGCACGGTGACCTGGAACGGCACCGAGGTCGACGAGCTGGTGCCGCCGCTGACCGCCTACACCCCGCAGCTGCCCCACCTGACCAGCGAGACCGTGCGGGACAACATTCTGGAGGGCCTGCCGGCTGACCGGCGCCACCTCGACCTGGCCGTGCACTCGGCGGTGCTCGAACGCGACCTGAGCGCCCTCGACGACGGCCTGGACACCCTGCTCGGCCCCAAGGGCGCCAAGCTCTCCGGCGGGCAGGCCCAGCGCGTGGCCGCGGCGCGGATGTTCGCCAGGGACCCGGAGCTGCTGGTGTTCGACGACGTGTCCAGCGCGTTGGACGTGGACACCGAGCGGCAGCTGTGGGAAAGGCTGTTCGCCCGCGCCGGCGTCACCTGCCTGGCGGTCTCGCACCGGCGGGCGGCGTTCGAACGCGCCAGCCGGATCGTCGTGCTCAGGGCGGGCCGCGTGCACGCCGTGGGCACCCTCGCCGACCTGCTGGCCGGGGACGCCGAGATGCGTCACCTCTGGCAGGCCGACACCCGACAGTCCGCGATGGCACAGGAGTAGGCATGTCCGAGAACGGTCGGTACGTCGCGCCGAGGAACCCGCGCGAGGAGATCCTGTGTGCGCTGTTCGCCGAGCTGCTCGGGGTGGCGCGGGTCGGGATCGACGACGGCTTCTTCGAGCTGGGCGGGCATTCGCTGCTGGCCACCCGGCTGATGAGCCGGGTCCGGTCGACGCTGGGCGCCGAGCTGACGATCCGTGACCTGTTCGCCTCGCCGACCGTCGCCGGGCTGGCCCTGCGGCTGGACCGCGAACGGGTGAGCCGGCCGCCGCTGGTGCCGGCCCCCCGGGACGGGGACGTGCCGCTGTCGTTCGCCCAGCGGCGGCTGTGGTTCCTCCACCAGCTCGACGGTCCGAGCCCGCTCTACAACATCCCGCTGGCGTTCCGGGTGACCGGTGCGCTGGACGTCGACGCGTTGCGCGCGGCCGTCGGGGACCTCGTCGTGCGTCACGAGAGCCTGCGGACGGTGTTCGCCGAGTCCGACGGTGTCCCGGTCCAGCGGGTCCTCGACGAGGTCACCGTCGCGTTCGAGGTGCTCGACGTGGACGAGTCGGAGGTGGACAAGCGGCTGGTCGACGCGACCGGTCACTGTTTCGACCTGGCGGCCGAACCGCCGGTACGGGTGTCGGTGTTCCGGGTGCCCGACGGGGCCGTGGTGCTGGTGCTGCTGCACCACGTCGCCGGGGACGGCTGGTCGCTGGGCCCGCTGTGCGGTGACCTGTCGGTGGCCTACGCGGCCCGCGTGGGCGGCGGGTCGCCGGTCTGGGACGCGTTGCCCGTGCAGTACGGGGACTTCGCCGTGTGGCAACGGGAGGCGCTGGGTTCGGAGGCCGACGAGGACTCGGTGTTCGCCCGCCAGGTCGGGTTCTGGCGCGAGGCGCTGGCCGGGGCGCCCGACGAGCTGGTGCTGCCGGCCGACCGGCCCCGGCCGGTGGCCGGCACGTTCGGCGGGGACTCGGTCGAGTTCACTGTGGACAGTGAGCTGCATGCGGGGCTGGTTGGCCTGGCGCGTTCCGGCCGGGCGAGCCTGTTCATGGTGTTGCAGGCCGGGATCGCCGGTCTGCTGTCGCGACTGGGCGCCGGCCGGGACATCGTGGTCGGCTCGCCGATCGCCGGCCGGCTCGACGACCAGCTCGACGACCTGGTCGGGTTCTTCGTCAACACGTTGGTGCTGCGGACCGACGTGTCGGGGGATCCGAACTTCGCCGAGCTGGTGGCGCGGGTGCGGGAGTGGGACCTGGCGGCCTACGAGAACCAGGACGTGCCGTTCGAGCGGCTCGTCGAGGAACTGGCGCCCACCCGGTCGCTGTCGCGCCACCCGCTGTTCCAGGTGCTGCTGGTGCTGCAGAACAACGTCGAAGGTGTGCTGGAGCTGCCGGGGGCGCAAGTCCAGGAGGTGCCCGTCGGCGCCGGGGTGGCCAAGTTCGACCTGGAGTTCTTCTTCACCGAGCGGCGCGGGGAGCACGGCGAACCCCTCGGCCTGGCCGGCGAGATCGAGTTCAGCACCGACCGGTTCGACCGGTCCACCGTCGAGGCGCTCGTGGGGCGGCTGGAGGCGTTGCTGCGCGCGGTGGTCGTCGACCCCGACCGTCCACTCAGCACGGTCGAGCTGCTGACCGCCGCCGAACACCGCCAGCTCACCGCGTGGACCACCACGCCCGTGCCGGACACCTCGCCGTCGGAGTCCTTCGAACGCCAGGCCGAGCGCACCCCGGACGCCATCGCGCTGGTCTTCGAGGACGTCCAGCTCACCTACGCCGAGCTCAACGCCCGCGCCAACCAGGTCGCCCACGGGCTGATCGCGCGCGGCGCCGGCCCCGAACACGTCGTCGCCGTGCGGCTGCCGCGTTCCCTGGACCTGGTCGTCGCCGTGCTCGGTGTGCTCAAGTCCGGGGCGGCGTTCCTGCCGGTCGACCCCGGCTACCCCGCCGAGCGGACCGGGTTCATGCTCGCCGACGCCGCCCCCACGGCCGTGCTCGACGACCTCGCCGGGTTCGCCGGCGAACCGACCGCCAACCCGTCGACCGTGGGGCGGCTGCCCGGCCACCCCGCGTACGTCATCTACACCTCGGGCTCCACCGGCACCCCCAAGGCCGTGGTGATGCCCACCTCGGCCGTGGTCAACATGCTGGCCTGGCAGGCCGGCGAGGTCGGCACCGACCCGGCCGGGCGCACCGCCCAGTTCACCTCGATCAGCTTCGACGTCGCCGTCCAGGAGATCTTCTCCGCCCTGTGGCACGGCAAGACGCTGGTCGTCCCCGGCGAGTACACCCGCCGCAGCGCCGCCGACCTCGCCCAGTGGCTCGCCGACCACGCCGTGACCGAGCTGTTCGCCCCCAACCTGGTCATCGACGCCCTGTGCGAGGCCGCCAACGAGAACGGCCTTGACCTGCCGGCGCTGCGGGTGCTCGCCCAGGCCGGCGAGGCGCTCGTGTTCGGCGACACCCTGCGCGCCTTCCTCGCCCGGCACCCGCACGTCGTGGTGCACAACCACTACGGCCCCACCGAGACCCACGCCGCCACCAGCCACGTCGTGCGTGGCGAACCGGAGTCCCCGGCGCCGATCGGCACCCCGATCACCAACGCCAGGGTGTACCTGCTCGACGAGTGGTACCGGCCCGTGCCGCCCGGTGTGCTCGGCGAGGTCTGGGTCGCCGGCGCCGGCCTCGCCCGGGGCTACCTGCGCCGCCCCGGCCTGACCGCCGAGCGGTTCCTGCCCGACCCGTTCGGTCCGCCCGGCGAGCGGATGTACCGCACCGGCGACCTGGCCCGCCGCGACCCCGCCGGGCTGCTGCACTTCGGCGGCCGGGTCGACCACCAGGTCAAGATCCGGGGGATGCGGGTGGAGCTCGGCGAGATCGAGGCCGTCCTCACCCGCCACCCGGACGTCACCCGGGCGGCGGTCGTCGCGCACGGCGGCACCCGCCTGGTCGCCCACGTCGTCACCGCCGGACCGCGCGACGCCGGGGAGTTGCGCGCGCACGCCGCCGCCACGCTGCCTGGCCACATGGTCCCCTCACTGGTGCTGTTCACCGACGCGCTTCCGTTGACCCCCAACGGGAAGCTCGACCGCGCCCGGCTGCCGGAGCCGGCCTCGGACCGGCCGGTCACCCGGAGTGCGCGCACCCCGCAGGAGGAGATCCTGTGCGAGCTGTTCGGTGAGCTGCTGGACGTGCCGCTGGTCGGCATCGACGACGACTTCTTCGAGCTGGGCGGCCACTCGCTGCTGGCCACCCGGCTGGTCAGCCGCATCCGGTCCACCCTGGGCGTGCGGGTCGCGGTGCGGGCGCTGTTCGAGCACCCCACGGTCGCCGGCCTGGCCGCCGCCCTGCGCGAGGACGGCCCGCCCCGCCCGCCGCTGCGGCCCGTGCCCCGGGGCGAGGACGTGCCGATGTCCTTCGCCCAGCAACGCCTGTGGTTCCTCCACCAGCTCGCCGAGGGCGACGAGGCCTACCACCTGCCGCTGGCCTACCGGGTGACCGGCGAGCTGGACGTCGACGCGTTGCGCGCGGCCGTCGGGGACCTCGTCGTCCGCCACGAGAGCCTGCGGACGGTGTTCGTCGAGCGCGACGGCGTCCCGGTCCAACACGTGGTCGCCGACCCGGACGTGCCGTTCACCGTCGGCACACCGCTCGACGAGGCCCTCGGCCACCGGTTCGACCTGGCGCGCGAGCTGCCGCTGCGGGTGTCGGTCCACCCCGACCCCGACGGGTGCGTGGTGCTGGTGCTGCTGCACCACATCGCCGCCGACGGCTGGTCGCAGGGCCCGCTGTGCCGCGACCTGGCCACGGCCTACGCCGCCCGTCTCGGCGGCGCGGCGCCGCGCTGGGAGCCGCTGCCCGTGCGGTACGCGGACTTCGCCGTGTGGCAGCGGGAACTGCTGGAGTCGGTGTCCGCCGGCCAGATCGGGTTCTGGCGCGACGCGCTGGCCGGGGTGCCCGACGAGCTGGCGCTGCTCACCGACCGGCCCCGGCCGGCGATCGGGAGCGTCGCCGCCGACGGCGTCGAGTTCCACCTCGACCGGGAGCTGCACCAGGCCCTGGTGGCCCTGGCCCGCTCCGGCGGGGCGAGCCTGTTCATGGTCGTGCAGGCCGGGCTCGCCGGCCTGCTGACCCGGCTGGGCGCGGGCACCGACGTGGTCCTCGGCTCCCCGCTGGCCGGCCGGCTCGACGACCAGCTCGACGACCTGGTCGGGTTCTTCGTGAACACGCTGGTGCTGCGGACCGACGTGTCGGGGGATCCGGGTTTCGCCGAGCTGGTGGCGCGGGTGCGGGAGTGGGACCTGGCGGCCTACGAGAACCAGGACGTGCCGTTCGAGCGGCTGGTCGAGGAACTGCGCCCGGCGCGGTCGCTGGGCCGCCACCCGCTGTTCCAGGTGCTGCTGGCGTTGCAGAACACCGAGGGGGAGACCCTCGACCTGACCGGCGCCGAGGTCACCGACCACCCCGTTGGCGGCGCCGTCGCCAAGTTCGACCTGGAGTTCGTGCTCAGCGAGACACCCGACGGCCTGACCGGCGTGCTCAACTACCGCACCGACCTGTTCGACCGGTCCACCGCCGAGTCACTGGTCGCCCGCCTGGAGACGGTGCTGCGCGCGGTGGTCGCCGACCCCGACCGTCCACTCAGTACGGTCGACCTGCTCACCGCCGCCGAACGCCACCAGCTGCTCGTCGAGTGGAACGACACCGCCACCGCCGTGCCGGCCACCACCCTGCCGGTGCTGTTCGAACGCCAGGTCGCCAGCACCCCCGACGCCACCGCGCTGGTCTTCGAGGACGACGAGCTGACCTACGCCCAGCTCAACGCCGCCGCCAACCGCCTCGCCCACCAGCTCATCGCCGGTGGTGTCGGCCCCGAGGACGTCGTCGCGCTGGTGCTGCCGCGCTCGGTCGCGCTGACCGTCGCCGTCCTCGGCGTGCTCAAGGCCGGCGCGGCGTTCCTGCCCGTCGACCCCGGCTACCCGGCCGAGCGCCTGCGGTACATGCTCGACGACGCCCGGCCCGGCGCGGTCCTCGACGACCCGGCCGTCGTGCTCGCCGCCACCGGCGCCGACACCGACCCCACCGACGCGCAGCGCACCGCGCCGCTGCTGGCGGCCCACCCCGCCTACGTCCTCTACACCTCCGGCTCCACCGGCCGGCCCAAGGCCGCCCAGGTCACCCACCACGGCCTGCCCAGCATCGTCGGCGCCTACCGCGACCGGATGGGCATCACCGCGCACAGCCGGGTCCTGCAGTGGTACTCGCCGAGCTTCGACGCCTCCTACCTGGAGTTCTTCGGCGCGCTGCTGTCCGGCGCGTGCCTGATCGGCGCCCCCGCGCACCGGCTGCTGCCCGGCGACCCGCTGGTGGACGTGGTCGCCCAGCACCGGGCGACGCACACCGGGATGACCCCGAGCGTCGCGTCGGTCCTGCGCGCCGACCAGTTCCCCAGCCTGGTCGCCGTCGGGCTCGGCGGCGAACAGGTCCCGGTCGACGTCGTGGACCGGTGGGCGCCGGGGCGGGTGCTGCTCAACGTGTACGGGCCGACCGAGTGCACGATCGCCAACACCCTGCACCGGCTGGTCCCCGGCAGCCCGATCCCGCTCGGCGCGCCGGCCGCCAACTCCCGCGCCTACGTGCTCGACGCGGCGCTCAACCCGGTCCCGGCCGGGGTCGCCGGCGAGCTGTACATCGCCGGGCACGGCCTGGCCCGGGGCTACCTGCGCCGCCCGGGCCTGACCGCGCAACGGTTCGGGCCCAACCCGTTCGGGCCGCCCGGCAGCCGGATGTACCGCACCGGCGACCTCGCGCGGTGGAACCGCGACGGCCAGGTCGAGTACCTCGGCCGGATCGACCACCAGGTGAAGCTGCGCGGGTTCCGGGTCGAACCCGGTGAGGTCGAGACCGTCCTGACCCGCCACCCGGCGGTCACCACCGCCGCCGTCCTCGCCCGCGAGGACCGGCTGGTCGCCTACGTGGTGCTCGCCACCGCCCTGGCCGACCTCTCGGCGGAGTTGCGGGCGCACTGCGCGGCCACCCTGCCCGAGTTCATGGTGCCATCGGCCTACCTCGTGATCCCGGAACTTCCGTTGAACCCCAACGGAAAGCTCCTGCGCACGGCGCTGCCCGACCCGGCGGTACGCACCAGTGAACCGGTGGCCGCGCGCACAGCGGCGCAACGGTTGCTGTGCCGGCTGTTCGCCGAGGCGGTCGGGATCGAGCGGGTCGGCATCGACGACGACTTCTTCGCCATCGGCGGCCACTCGCTGCTGGTCACCACGGTGATCAGCCGGCTGCGCGCCGAGCACGGCCTGCACCTGGGGGTCCGGGACTTCTTCGCCACCCCGACCGTGCGCGGCCTGGCCACCGGTCTGCGCGCCGACGACCTGCCGGCCACGATCCTGCCGCTGCACACCGAAGGCAGCCGGCCGCCGCTGTTCTGCGTGCACCCGGTGGCCGGCCTGAGCACCAGTTACGCCACCCTCGCCGAGTACCTCGGCCCCGACCAGCCGGTCTACGGCCTCACCGCGCGCGGCCCCGGCGAGCTGCCGGCCAGCCTCCGGGAGATGGCGCGCGACTACCTCGCCGCGATCCGGGCCGTGGCACCCACCGGGCCCTACCACCTGTTCGGCTGGTCGTTCGGCGGGTACGTCGCGCACGAGATCGCCACCCTGCTCCAGGCCGCCGGCGAGCGGGTGGCGCTGCTCGCCCTGGCCGACACCTACCCCCGGCTGGCCGGCGACCGCCACGAGCCGTTCGACGAGGACACCGCGCGGGAACTGCTCGCCGAGTACCTCGACCACTCCGACCGGGAAACCGACTTCGCCCAGATCGTGGACCACCAGACGGCGGTGATCGTGAACAACGGGAAAATGATGGCCGAATTCATTCCGGGACGGTACGGTGGAGATTGTCTGTTCTTCCTGGCGGAGGACACCGAAACGGCCGGCGAATTCCGGCCGGACCGCTGGCGGCCGCATGTGGCCGGCCGGCTGGACATCGTGAAGGTCGCCGCCGATCACCGCGAGATGATGCTGCCGCGACCGGCTTCCCGGATCGCCGCGGCGCTGGCCAGGGAAATGGGGTGACCGACATGTTCTCCACCCTGCACCACGTGTGTGTCGTGGTGGCCGACATCGACCGCGCCGTGCGTTTCTACGAGAGCGTCGGCATCGGCCCGTGGCACGACTACCCACCGCTCACCCAGTACGTCGACCTGCACGTACCCGACCGCGACGCGTTCCTCGACCTCACCTACAAGTACGCCGACCTGGCCAACGCACAGTTCCAGCTCGTCGCACCCGGCCGGGGCGAATCACCACAGCGCACGTTTCTGGAAACCCACGGCGAGGGTGTGTTCCACGTCGGTTTCTCGGTGCCGGACGTCACCGCCGCCGAGAAATCCTCCGCATTACCCGTCCTCATGCGCGGGCGGCGCACCGACGGCAGCGGATTCACCTACTTCGACACCAGTGAACACGCCGGAGTCACGTTGGAGATCAGGCAGAACCGGGGAAGCGAATGATTACTGGAACCAGGCCGGACGTGACCTCGCCGGCCATTCACCGGCTGGTCGGCGAGGTCGCCGCCAGGAATCCGGAGGCGGTCGCCGTGTCCTGGCCGGGCGGCACGCTCACCTACCGCGCACTGATGGCGCGGGCCAACGCGCTGGCCGCCGAACTGGCCGGCCACGGCGTCGGCCCCGAGTCGCGGGTCGCGGTGGCACTGAGCCGCTCGGCGGACTTCGTCGTCGCCGTGCTGGCCGTGCTCAAGGCCGGCGGCGCGTACGTGCCGGTCGACCCCGCCTATCCCGCGGCGCGGCGCGAGCTGATGCTGGCCGACGCCGGCGCCGACCTGGTGATCGCCGCCGAGGGTGACGGCCACCGCACCCTCGGGCTGGCCGGGCGCACCTGGCCGGCGTTCGCGCCGGAGGTCGACGTGCCGGTCGGCCCGGACAACCTGGCCTACCTGATCTACACCTCCGGCTCGACCGGTGTCCCCAAGGGCGTCGCCGTCACCCACGGCGCCGTGCTCAACCTGGTCACCGGCGACGGGCGGCTGGCGACCGGCGCGGGGGACGTCGTGGCCCACCTCGCGCCGACGGCTTTCGACGCCTCGGTGTTCGAGATCTGGTGCGCGCTGGGCAACGGCGCCCGGGTGGCGCTGCTGGGCGAGGGCCAGCTGTCCATCGGCGAGCTCGGCGCCGCGCTGCGGTCCGTGCGACCCGACCGGCTGTTCCTCACCACCGGCCTGTTCCACCTGCTCGTGGACCACGACGTGGACGCGCTGGGCAGCGTCGGCGTGCTGTACACCGGCGGCGACGTGCTCTCCCCCCGGCACGTGCTGGCCGCCTCGGCGGCGATCGGCGACCGGGTGCACGCCGCCTACGGCCCCACCGAGACCACGGTCTTCGCGTCCCTGCACGCCATCGGCCGGGGGACCGTGGGCGAGCGGGTCCCGCTGGGCACCGCGTTGGGCGGCAGGACGATGCACGTCCTGGGCCCCGACCTCGCCCCGGTGCCCGACGGCGAGCCGGGGGAGATCTGCCTGGGCGGCGCCGGGGTCGCCCGCGGCTACCACCGCCGCCCCGGCCTGACCGCCGAGCGGTTCGTGCCCGACCCGTTCTCACCGGAGCCCGGCGCGCGGCTCTACCGCACCGGCGACCTCGGCCGCCTCCTGCCCGAGGGCACCGTCGAGTTCCTCGGCCGGGCCGACCGGCAGGTCAAGGTGCGCGGCTTCCGCGTGGAGCTCGGCGAGATCGAGGCGGCGCTGGCCGCGCACGAGGCCGTCGGCGCCGCCGCCGTGGTGGCCGCGCAGGACGGCCACGGCAAGCGGGTGGTGGCCTACGCCGCCCCCGCCGCCGGGGGGTCGCTGACCGCCGCCCGGCTGCGGTCGTGGCTGGCGCGGCGGCTGCCCGAGTACCTGCACCCGGCCAACTACGTGCTGCTCGACGCGCTGCCGCTGGACCCCAACGGCAAGGTCGACCGGGCCGCCCTGCCGACCCCGTGGACGGTGCGCGCCGAGCTCGCGCACCTGGACCTGCCGCCGTACGTGCGGCCGAGCACCGACACCGAACGCGCGGTGTGCGCGGCGTTCATGGACGTGCTGGCGCTCGACCAGGTCGGCGTGCACGACAACTTCTTCCAGCTCGGCGGCGACTCGCTGCGCAGCGTCCAGGTCCTGCAACAGCTGCGGGACCACGGCATCGACGTCGGCGCCCGCCAGTTCTTCCGCAACCCGACCGCCGCGCAGCTGGTCGGGCTGGTCGAGACCTGAGGGGGACCCGATGCGCAACGACACCGTGGACCGGCACGACCGCGTCCCGCTGGAGACCATCGACCTGTTCGACGAGGAGCGCTACCGCACGTCCTCGCAGCACGCCGCCTGGCACACGCTGCGCGCCGAGGCCCCGGTCTGGGCCCAGGAGTCCCAGGACGGCACGAGGTTCTGGTCGGTGACCCGCTACGCCGACGTGCTGCGGGTGATCAAGGACCACCGCACGTTCAGTTCGGAGAACGGCACGATCCTGGCCGTGCTCGGCGGCGACAGCGCCGGCGGGCGCACCATCAACCTGATGGACCTCCCACGGCACAAGGGAATCCGCGTGCCGACGATGAAACTGCTTTCCACCTCGGCGGTGCACCGGATCACCGCCACGCTGCGCCGGCGGGTACGGGAGCTGGTCGAGCCGCTGCGCGAGGGCGGCGAACTGGACCTGGTGCCGCTGATGCTGCGGCTGCCGATGCTGGTCGTCGGCGACATCATCGGCATCCCGGAGTCCTACTGGGGTGACGTCGCCCGCTGGACCATGGCCGGCGTCGCACCGGAGGACCCGGTCTATCTCCAGGGCAGCCGCGAGGAGACCCTGCGCAACGTCCACTTCGAACTGTTCGCCATGTTCGCCGACGTGGTCGCCGACCGGAAGGTGCGGCGCCGCGAGGACGTCGCCTCCACACTGCTCGACCTGGAGATCGACGGCGAGAAGCTGTCCTACGAGGAGGTCGTGCTCAACTGCTACAGCTTCTCCATGGGGGCCAACACCACCACCCCGCACGTCGCCTCCCAGCTGCTGCTCGGCCTGACCGAGCACCCCGAGCAGTGGCACGCCCTGCGCACCGGGAAGTCCGATGTGGACCGTGCGGTCGAGGAGGGCCTGCGCTGGGCAACGCCGACCAACCACCTCGTGCGCTGCGCCAACACCGACGTGGAGATCGCCGGTACCCGCATCGCGCGCGGCGAGCAGGTCTGCGCCTGGGTCGCCTCGGCCAACCGCGACGAGCGGGTGTTCACCCGGCCCTACGACTTCGACACCGCCCGCGCGTACAACCCGCACATCGCCTTCGGCAACGGCATCCACTACTGCAACGGCGCCCCCGGCGCCCGGCTGGTGCTGCGCCTGCTGCTGGAGGAGCTGCTGGCGATCGTGGACGGGTGGCAGCCGGCGGGACCGGTGCGCCACCTGCGGTCCAACTTCATCAACGGCATCACCGAACTGCCGGTCCTGGTCCAGCCCGATCCCGTTCCGGGGCCACGGTCACGGACCGCCGTGACCGCCGTGACCGCCTGCCCGGTGCACCACTGACCCCGGCACGAGAGAGCGAGCCATGACAACGACCAGGTCGGCCACCCGGGCCACCCCGTGGCTGGTCCACGGATCGCCGGGCGACGCGGAGTTCCTGCTGTTCGGCTTCCACTACGCCGGGGTCGGCGCCGCGTCCAGCTACCGCGACTGGCCGGCCAGGATCGGCGGCGGCTGGTTCTGCCCGCTGCAACCACCCGGCCGCGAGGACCGGATCATGGAGGAGCCGCTGCGAAGCCACCGCGCGTTCGCCGAGGACCTGGTGCCGGTGCTGCGCGAGCGGCTGGACCGGCCCTACGCGTTCGTCGGCCACTGCGGGGCCTACACCTACATGCTCGACACCACCCTGCACCTGGCCGAACTGGGCCTGCCGCTGCCGGCGAAGCTGTTCGCGTCCTCGTGGGGCGCGCCGCACGCCGGCCTGTACGGGCGGCTGAACTTCCTCGACCTCGACGACGCCGGCATCGAGACCGACCTCGTCGCCGAGATCCAGGACGTCTCGCTGGCCAGGACCGGTCAGCCGCTGCCGGCCGACCTCGCCGAGCTGGCCGCCGAGACCCTCCTGTTCGACCTGCGGGTCCAGCGCGCCTACCGCTACGACGGGACGCCGAAGGTCCCGGTGCCGACCGTGGTGGTCTCCTGGCGCCAGGACACGGTCGTGCCGCCGGAGCTGGTGGTGCCCGGCTGGCAGGAGTGCGCCGAGGTCACCTTCCACGAGTTCGACGGCGACCACTGGGAGTTCCTGCGCTGCCCGGAGGCGCTGCGGTCGCTGATCGTGGCGGAGATGTCGTGAGCCGGTGGCTGCGGCGCCTGGGGACCACGGCCGGGCCGGTGTCCCGGCTGTTCTGCTTCCACTCCGCGGGCGGCGCCGCGTCGGCCTACCAGGGTTGGGCCGAACCGCTGTCCGACGGAGTGGAAGTGGTGGCCGTGCAGCTGCCGGGCCGGGAGAACCGGTTCACCGAGCCGCCGCACGACCGGATGGCGCCGCTGGTCGAGGAGCTGACCGAGGTCCTGGAGCCGTTGCTGGACCTGCCGTTCGCGTTCTTCGGGCACAGCATGGGCGCGCGGGTCGCGTTCTGCCTCGCCCACGCGCTCGGCGACGCCGGGCCCGGCCGGCTGTTCGTCGCCGGCAGCCCGGCGCCGAGCCTGCGCGTGCCGGTGCCGGCGTGGAACGGCAGCGACGCCGGCCTGGCCCGCTACCTCGCCGACCTCGGCGGCACCCCGCCGCAGGTCCTCGCCGACCCCGAGCTGCTCTCGCTGCTGCTGCCCACCCTGCGCGCGGACCTGACGGTCGTGGCGACCTGGGACCACCCCGATCCCGCGCCGCTGGCCTGCGACCTGCACGCGCTGTCCGGGCGCCTGGACCCGTACGCGCCGCCCGCGCGGATGGCTGCCTGGGCCAGGGAGACCTCGGCGACGTTCACGCTGGACCCGTTGCCCGGCGGGCACTTCTTCGTGCGGACCGAGCTGTCGCCGGTCCTGGACATCGTTCGCCGGGCCATGGCGAACCTCGCGGAAAGGGGGGCACATGCCGCTCGATGACACCCAGCTCGACCGCTACCGACAGGAGGGCTACCTGGTCGTCGACTCGCTGTTCGCGCCGGCCGAGATCGAGGTGCTGCTGGCGGCCTTCGCCAGGGACGCGCGCGTCGAGGGCCCGCAGCGGATCCTGGAGGAGGACGGGACCGGTGTGCGCGCGGTGTACGCCTCGCACCTGCGCCAGCCCGAGTTCGCCGACCTGGTTCGCTCGCCCCGGGTCCTCGGGGTGGCCCGCCAGCTGCTCGACGACGAGCTGTACCTGTACCAGCTCAAGATCAACGCCAAGCCGGCGCTGGGCGGCGAACGCTGGGCCTGGCACCAGGACTTCCCGGCCTGGCGGATCATGGACGACCTGCCGGCGCCCCGGCTGGTGAACGTCGCGGTGTTCCTCGACGACGTCACCGAGTTCAACGGCCCGGTGGTCTACGTCCCCGGCTCGCACCAGGCCGGCACGCTCGCCGACACCCGGCGCGGCCCGGCGCGCTCGGCCCAGCACCTCGACCCCGACGACATCGCGCTGCGCCCCGACCAGCTCGCCGGCCTGATGGGCCGCCACGGGATGGTCAGCCCCAAGGGCCCGGCCGGCACGGTGGTCTTCTTCTCCCCGCAGATCGTGCACGGCTCGGCGCAGAACATGTCCCCGCACGCCCGCCGGCTGCTGATCCTGACGTTCAACGAGGTCACCAACCAGCCCCGGCACCGGGGCGCGCCGCGCGCCGAGTACCTCGTCGGGCGGGACACCACGCCGCTGGTCGTCGCCGGCGGCACGCTGACCGGGGCGGCCCGGTGACGCGGGCGGTCGTGCTGCCCGCGTTCGGCGAGCCGGTGCGGGTGCGCGAGTACCCGCCGCCGCGGCCGGTCCCCGGCGGGATGGTCATCGCCCCGACCTACGGCGGCATCTGCGGCACCGACCTGCACCTTCAGCGGGGACACCTGCCGATCCCCACCCCGATCGTGCTGGGCCACGAGGGCCTTGGCCTGGTCCACGAACTCGGCGAGGGCACCGGGACCGACGCCAACGGCGAGCCGCTGGCGCCCGGCGACCCGGTGATGTGGGCGTCCTCGATCGCCTGCGGCACCTGCCCGGCGTGCCGGCTGCACCGCGAGCCGACGCTGTGCGCGCACCGCCGCACCTACGGCGTCAACCGGCCGGTGGCCGAGGAGCCGTTGTCCGGGGCGTGGGCCGAACGGATCGCCCTGCATCCCGGGGCGACCGTGGTGAAGGTCCCCGACCAGGTGGATCCGGTGGCCGCCATGGCTTTCGCCTGCGCCGGGCCGACCCTGGTGCACGCGCTGTTCGAACGCCGCCCGGTGCGGGTGGGGGAGACGGTGATCGTGCAGGGCAGCGGCCCGGTCGGGCTGGCCGCCGCCGCCCTGGCGTCGCTGGCCGGCGCGGCGAGGGTCGTGGTCCTCGGCGGCCCGGCCGGGCGGCTGGACCTGGCCAAGGCCGCCGGGATCGGCGACGCGCACGTCGACCTCGTCGGCGAACCCGATCCGGAGACCGCGCTCGCGCGGGCCAGGGACCTGGCCGGCGGAGCCGGCGCCGACCTGGTCATCGAGTGCGCCGGTGCGCCGGTGGCGGTGGCCCAGGGCCTGACGCTGCCCCGGCGGGGCGGCGCGTACCTGGTCGTCGGTCAGTACACCGACGGCGGCGACACCCTGGTCAACCCGCACCAGATCGTGCACCGGCAGCTGGACGTGATCGGCTCGTGGGCGTTCACCGGCGCGCACGTCGTCGAGTACGTGCGGCTGCTGCCGGCGCTGGCCGCCCGGTTCGACCTGGCCAGCCTGGTCACCGCGTTCCCGTTGGCCGACGCCGAACGCGCGCTGCGCGCGGTCGCCGCCGGCACCGTGCTCAAGGCTGTCCTGGAGGTGGCGGCGTGACGGTCAACTACAGCATCATCCCGCGCCGGGGAACCGGCGAGGTGCTCCTGGTCCGCGAGCCCGGCGGCTGGTCGCTGCCCGGCCACTCGCTGCCCGGCGCGGCCGAGATCAACGCCGACCTGGCGCGCCGTTTCGGGCTGGAGGTCGTACTGACCGGGTTCGTGCAGCAGTTCGTCGACGAGGACCGGGGCCTGTGGTTCGTGTTCGCCCACGAGAACGCCAGCACGGCCGAGCCGGCCGGCGGCGCCCGCTGGGTCGGGCCGGCGGAGCTGGCCGGGCTGGACCTGGCCGAGCCCCGGCTGCGTGCGGTCCTGGCCGAGTGGTTCGCCGAGACCAGCGACGGCGTGTCCCCCCTGGGGCACCTGCCGTGGGCGCGCGCCGGCTGGCTCGACGAGGTCGACGCGTGGGTGCGCGAGCGGCTCGCCGGCCACGGCCTGACCGCGACCGGGCGCGTCGAGCAGTCCCACTCCCAGCCGTGGTCGTGCGTGTCGCGGGTGGCGACCTCCACCGGCGCGGCCTACCTCAAGGCGGTGCCGGCGTCGCTGGACCATGAGCCGAGGCTGACCGCCGCGCTGGCCGACTGGTTCCCCGAGACGCTGCCCCGGGTGCTCGCGGTCGACGAGGCCCGCCACTGGCTGCTGACCGAGGACGTCGGCCCGTTCGACGAGTACGTCGCGACCGCCGAGCACGCCGCCCGGTTCGAGCCGGTCCTGGCGACGGTCGCGGCGATGCAACGCGACACCGCCACCCGCACCGGCGACCTGCTGGCGCTGGGCTGTCCCGACCGCCGCCCGGCGGCGCTGCCCGGCCTGTTCGCCGACCTGCTGGCCGACACCGGCCAGTTCCTGATCGGCCAGGACGGCGGGCTGACGGCCCAGGACCACGACCGGCTGGTGGCCTACCTGCCGGCGTTCGAGCGGACGTGTGCGCTGCTGGCCGACGCCGGCCTGCCCGACACCCTGCACCACGACGACTGCGGCGCCGGCAACATCGCCTTCGCCAGGACCCGCACGGTGATCTTCGACTGGGGCGAGAGTGCCGTCGCGCACCCGTTCTTCAGCCTGCGGGCGTTCCTGCGCGACGTCGGCGACGAGCGGGCGCGCGACCGGCTGCGCACGGCCTACCTGCGGGAGTGGGGCGACCACGGCTCGCCCGAGCGGCTCGCCGGGACCTACGAGCTGACCGCCGCGCCGGCCGCGCTGTGCCGGGCACTGAGCTGGCGGGCGGCGCTGGCCGCCCTGGGGGAGCGACGACCGTTCGTCTACCGGTACGTGATGGCAAGGGCGGTACGGCAACTGGTGCCGTTCGCCGTGGAACTCAGCGAAGGAGTACGGGCATGAGCGAGGTCTACCAGGTGGTCGTGAACGAGGAGGAGCAGTACTCGATCTGGCCGGCGGACCGGGAGATCCCGGCCGGCTGGTCGGCGACCGGCCCGAGCGGGTCCCAGGACGACTGCCTGGCCCACATCGAGGAGGTGTGGACCGACATGCGTCCGCTGAGCCTGCGCCAGCGGATGGCCGCCGACCAGGCCGGCTGAGCGGTGGCCGCCACGTCCTCGCCCGGGGCCGGGCTGCTGGGCAGGCTGGCCGACCTGGCGCGCGGGTCGGTGATCCCGCCCCGCGCGCCCGGTGCCCGGGCCCCGCTGTCCAGCGCGCAGGAACGCCTGTGGTTCCTCGACCAGCTGGAACCGGGCAGCCCCACCTACACCATGCCCGAGGCGTTGCGGCTGGCCGGCGACCTGGACCGGGCCGCGTTCGAGCGGGCCTTCCACGCGCTGGTCGACCGGCACGAGATCCTGCGATCGGTGGTCGGCGAGCAGGACGGGCAGCCGTACCAGACGGCGACCGCCGCGCCGGTGCTGACCTACGAGGAACTCCCGCCGGAGGCCGTGCGGTCACGTCTGGCCGCCGACGCCGCCCGGGGTTTCGATCTGGCCACCGGGCCGCTGGTGTCCGCGCACCTGATCCGGGTCGCCGACCGCGACCACGTGCTGGCGCTGAACATGCACCACATCGTGTCCGACGGCTGGTCGATGGACGTGCTGTGCGCGGACTGGGCGGAGCTGTACCGCGCGGAGCTGTCCGGGGCGCCGCCGGACCTGGCGCCGCTGCCGATCCAGTACGCGGACTACGCGGTGTGGCAACGGGACTGGCTGACCAGCGCCGAGTGCGCCGCGCAGGAGGCGTACTGGCGAAGCCACCTGGCCGGCGCGCCGCTCGTGCACGCCCTGCCGACGGCGCCGCGCCCCGACGCCCTCGGCGGCCCGGCCGGCACGGTCGAGTTCCCGGTGCCCGGCGGTGGTGTCCCGGTCGAGGGGGTCACGCCGACGATGGTCTACCTGGCGGCGTTCCAGCTGGTGCTGGCGGAGGTCGGCGGGGTCGACGACGTGGTCGTCGGCCTGCCGACCGCCGGCCGGTCCCGCCCGGAGACCGAGCCGCTGGTCGGGTTCTTCGTCAACTCGCTGGCCGTGCGCACGGACCTGTCGGGGCGGCCGACGTTGCGGGCGGCGGTGGGCCGGGTCCGCGAGGTGTGCCTGGCGGCCTACGACAACCAGGACGTCCCGTTCGAGCGGCTGGTCGAGGTGCTGCGCCCGCCGCGCAGTCTGGGCAGCCTGCCGCTGTTCCAGATCATGTTCTCCTACGAGCCGCCCGGTGACACCCCGTCGTGGCCCGGCCTGACCGTGCGGCGCCTTCCCCAGGAGTCCGGGGCGTCCAAGTTCGACCTCGGCCTGTCGGTCACCGGGAACCGCGGGGTTTTCAGCTACCGCACCGATCTCATCGACCCCGCCTTGGCCGCCACGCTGTCCACGAGGTTCCAGGACCTGCTGCGCGCCGACCCCGACCTGCGCCGCCGGTGAACGCCGCGTCCATACTCCAGGAGAACCCGCTCCCGGAGAGGACCCGCCGTGCCCGCGACCCGGTACCTGTACCTCACCCGCCACGCCGAGGCCACCCCCGACGAGACGACCCTCACCGACGCGGGCCGCCGCCAGGCCACCCTGCTGGCCGAACGCCTGGCGGGCACGGAGTTCGACGCCGTCCACCACGGTCCGCTGGCCAGAGCCGCCGAGACCGCCGCGATCCTCGCCGCCAGGACCGGCGCGCCACCGCACCGGACCGAGCTGGCCGGGGACTACGTCCCGCACGTCCCCGGACGGGCCGACCTGCCCGCCGGGTCGGCCGACGCGTACCTGGGTTTCCTCGACCAGTTCCCGGAAGCCGACCGGGACAACGGCGCCCGGCTGGCGGCCGGGGCGGTGGCCGAGTTCACCGGCCCGTGCGCCGGGGACCGGCCGCGCCGCGACCTGGTCGTCACCCACCTGTACCTGATCGGCTGGCTGGTCAGGGCGTCGCAGGAGACACCGCCGTGGCGCTGGTTGAGCGTCCAGCACTGCAACGCGGCGCTGACCGTCATCCGCTACGCCCCGCACCGCCCGCCGACCCTGGTGATGTACAACGAGATGAGCCACCTGCCGCCGGAGCTGCGGTGGACCGGCTTCCCCCCGGAGAACCGGATCTGACCGATCCGCGCTAGGCCGGCTCGCGGTAGTGGTGCAGCAGGTTGGTGAACCGCCGGAGCGTGTCGACCACGTTCTCGGGCATCGGGTCCGGGTGGAAGTGCATGACCTTGTTGCGGATGAGGCGGATCTCGTCCAGCCGGGCGATGAAGCTGGGCCGGTCCAGCGGCCACCCCAGGGCGTCCCAGGCCTCCTTGTTCTCCAGGATCCGTTGGTAGTCGCCCAGGGTGAGGTCGTCGAAGCCGCGCACGGCCCTGGTGCACAACCGCCGCACGGTCCCGATGTCCATGGCACGCCCCAGGACCCAGCGCAGCGTCTGGTCGATCTCGCCCAGTTGGAAGAACGGCGTGGCCAGCACACCGAAGTGCCGGGCCACGTCGGCCGTGGTGACGATGCCCGCGATGGACCGGCTCTCGTCGGCGACGAACACGAACTCGCGTTGCCGCAGCAGGGGCAGGACCTCGACGAGGTCCCGGTCGTAGGTGACGAGCTCGACATGCGGGTCGATCGCCTCGGCCACGGTTCCCGCCGACCGCTGGCGGGCCACCAGCGCGATCGAGCGCCAGGTCACCGCTCCTCGCAGGTTGCGCGGGCCGTTGAGCACCGCCAGCTGCGAGTAGTCGTTGAGCTGCATCTTGGTGACGGCCTCGTCCAGGGTGCTGTTCGGGGCGACCGACTCGACGCCCCGCAGCGGCGAGAGGTTCCCGACCGTCAGGCGCACGTCGAGGTCCGTGTCGCCCTCGTCGTCGCCGGTGACCGGCCGGTCCTCGGCGGTGGCCGGTTCGGCGGTCGCCGCCTCGTCGTCGGGTGGTGTGCTCAGCGCGACCACCGTGTCGAGGGTGACCGCGCGGAAGTTCGGTGAGGTGACCAGCCCGTGGTTGGCCAGGTCCGCCTCGATCCGGCCCACCTGCTCGCCCCGGTCGGCCGCGCCCCACAGCGCCAGCAGGTCCCTGACCGAGACGCGTTCCGGGGTGCCGCCGTCGGCGTTGCCGCGCGCCCGCCGCAGCCGCTCGTGGACGCACTGCCGGGTCGCGTTCCGGCGGTCGGCGGCGACCGTGGCGATGGCCTGGTCGAGGAAGTCCTGGCGCACGGAGTCCAGCAGCCGGTCCTGGCCGGCCAGCTGCCACGCCCGCCAGCCGTCGACCGCGCGCATGCCGGCCGCCACGGCCGCCGCGCGCGAGGGCGAGCGGAACTCCTCGCCGCCGGCGTCGAGCCGGATCCGGCCCTGGTCGGTCACGGTCGCCTCGAAGCTGGTGCCGATCCGTTTGCGGTCGAACCGCAGCCTCGTGCCGGCGGGCAGAAGCCCGGCGGCCTGGAGGTCGGACACCGTGACCCGCCGGCCGCCGATCAGGTGCATCGTGCGGGCGCCGGGATCGGTCGGCGTCTCCTCGGCGACGGGCCTCACCATTTGCGCAGCCCGGAGAACTTGCGGCGGGCGCCGATCGCCTGTTTGAGCACCCGTCTCGCCAGTTCCGGCTGGCTGAGCCGGTCGACCCGGGTGAGCCGCAGTTCGGCGGCCACCGCGAGCAGGTCGTCGCGCCCGAGTTCCTGGGAGCGCAGGTAGTCGGCGCCCTGCTCCTCGGTCTCGGTCGCGCGCAGCGTCGCCGCCACCGCCGCCGCGTCGATCCGCGACGCCTCCGCCCCCGGCACCGCCACCGGCTCCGCCACCGGCTCAGGCCGAGGTCGCGGTGTCGGTCGCGGTGTCGGTGTCGGTGTCGGTCGTGGTGTCGGTGGCGGAGCCGGCGGCGGGTCGGCCGCCGGCTCGGGGGCCGGGGCCTGGTCGTGGCCGGCGAGCCGGGTCACCAGGTCGTCGCGGCGCAGCCGGCTGTAGTTGCGCAGGCCGCACAGCCTGGCGACCTGCCGCAGCTCCGTGGTGGTCAGCCCGCTCGTGTCCAGCAGGGCGTGCCGCTCCCGCTCGCCGGACAGCGTCCCGAGGCGCAGCGCCAGCCGCTGGGGTGTCATCGCCGGTTCCCCGGCTGGTTCCCTCGCCGGTTCCCCGGCCTGTTTCCCGGTCGGTGCGGCGCCGGTGGTGGTCAGCGTCGTCGTTCCGTCGATGATCGCGAGGACGGTGGCGTCGTCCAGTCCTTCCAGGAACGTCCAGACCCTGGCCTGGAGCGCGAGGACCTCGCGCAGGCCGGTCACCGGGAACCACTCAGGGCCAGCGCACCGAGCACCTCGTCGGTCAGGCCGTCGAACTCGCGCAGGACGTCGTCGCGCCCGCCGGCCCGCAGCATCGCCGGCACACCGGTCTCGCCGGCGTCGCCGAAGTGTCGCGGGCTGTTGCGGATCTTGTTCGCCAGCACGGGGACCACGGAGTTCAACCGCACCTCCTCGATGTAGTGGTGCTGGGCGAGGGTGACCTGCTGGGAGTAGATCTGCACCATGGTGAACACCACCCCCAGGAAGTCGGTCCTGACCGGCTGGTGGTGCCCGTCGCGTTTGTGGTTCACGAAGTCGTTGAACTGCTCCATCAGCTCGGTGCAGTGGCCGACGAGGTACTCCAGCCCGAGGGTGGACAGGTAGTCGGCCTTCGCCGGCACGAGGATGAACTCACTGGCCACGATCGCGGTCTTGGTGACGAGGCCGAAGTTCGGGGCGCAGTCGATCAGCACCAGGTCGTAGCGGTCGAAGTAGGGGTCGGTCAGTGCCTGCCGCAGGCTGTCGTGCAGGTCGAGGAACTTCTTCTTCGACCCGTCGAGCGTGGTCGCCCCGCCGAGCCGGGCGGCGAGTTCCAGGTCGATGTCGATGAGACCGAGATGGGAGGAGATCAGGTCGAGCTGCCCGGAATTGTTTCCAACGGCTCTGTTCACCCGGTCCGGGGTGACCACGAGTTCGGACAGCGGGGTGTTCTGGCCGGGAATCTCGGCGTCGTACCACTGGCGGATCGTACGTTTGTCCTTGAGCTGGTCGTGCCAGCCGTCAATCGAGAAGAACGAGAAAGTCAGGTTGGTCTGCGGGTCGAGGTCCAGCAGGAGTACGCGCTGGCCGCGACGGGCGGCCAGCGCGCCGAGATTGGCCGTGACCGTGGTCTTTCCCACGCCACCCTTGTAGTTCATGACGGCCACGACCCGCATGGGTTCCCCCCTTCAGTGCCGTCTCGACTTTCGCAGATGCGGGCCGTGGAAGGCAATAGATAAATCGGGGGGAAATGTGTCCAGAAATTGTCCTGTTTTACGTCGCCCGACCGGTGATCAGGAACTGGAGTTGGATCTCGTGGCCGTCGGCCACCCCGAACCGGCGGTCCAGTTCGAGAATGTCCGTCAGCGGGGTGACCACCACGTCGCTGAAACCCGCCGCGCGCACGAGGTCGGCGGTCGCCTCGATCGAGGACGCCTCGGCGAGCGGGAGCAGGGACAGGACATCGCGGTCGTAGAGGTCGCGGAAGGTCGGCAGGTCGTCCAGCGCCCGAGGACCCGGTGACGGGTGCACCCCGCCCGGGAACCACGTGCTGTCCACCGCCGCGAGGACGCCACCCGGGCGCAGCAGCCGGCGCCAGTGGCGCAGGGCCGTCTCCGGGGTGCGCAGGGTCCACAGGACGTAGCGGCTGGTGACGGCGTCGAAACTTCCCGGCGGGAACTCCGGCGCCACCGCGTCGCCCACCCGCAGCTCGGGCGGGTTCGGCAGGGCGGCGGCCTTCTCGCGGGCCTTGGCGAGCATGCCGGGGGACAGGTCGATCCCCACCACGTCGTGGCCCTGGCCGGCCAGCATCAGCGACACGTGCCCGGTTCCGGTGCCGGCGTCGAGGACCCGCCCCGGCGTGGGCAGCGCCGTGCGCCACACGTCTTCCCAGGCGGCACGGATCGCCGGGGTGGCGAGCTGGTCGACGTGGTGGGCGTCGTAGGAGTCGGCGCGGCCGGTCCAGTAGCGGTTGATGTTGTCCTGGGCGGTCATGTCGGATCCTGTTCGTCGAGCGGGCGGAACAGCAGTTGGACACCGTCGTCGGTGGGGATGCGGTGCACGCCGATCTCGTAGACCGGCTCCAGCACTTCGGGGCGCAGCACGGCGTCGGGGGTGCCGGTGGCGGCCACCGTGCCGCCGTCGAGCAGGACGAGCTCGTCGCAGTAGCGGGCGGCCAGGTTGAGGTCGTGCAGCACCACCACCGTGGTCACCTCAAGGCGGCGGACCAGCGACAGGACCTCGTGCTGGTAGCGGATGTCCAGGTGGTTGGTCGGCTCGTCCAGCAGCAGGTGGTCGGCCCGCTGCGCCAGCGCCCTGGCGATCAGCACGCGTTGCTTCTCACCGCCGGACAGGCCGGCGAAGACCCGGTCGGCCAGGTGCCGCACGCCGACCCGGGTCAGCGCGGCCGCGGCGATGCGGTGGTCCTGGCGGCTGGGGCGCTGGAAGGTCGCCAGGTGGGGGGAACGGCCCAGCAGCACCGTGTCGGCGACGGTGAGCGGGAGCTCGGCGGCGCCCTCCTGGGCCACCACCGACAGCCGCCGGGCCAGCGCGCGGGGTTCGAGACCGGCCAGGGGACGCCCGTCGAGGGTGACCAGGCCGGCGCGCGGGGTCAGCGAGGCGTAGAGGGTGCGCAGCAACGTCGTCTTGCCGCTGCCGTTGGGGCCGATGAGACCGACGACCTGACCCGGCTCGACGGTCAGCCCGACGTCGTCGAGGACCAGGGCGCGGCCGTAGCCGAAGGAGACCCCGTCGGCGGTGATCACCGGGAGGCGCCGAAGTGGTCGGCGATGCGCTCCAGGCCGTCCATCGACAGCGGGGTCGGCGGCTCGGTGAAGTTGAACAGCTGCACCAGGATCTGGCCGTCGCGCACCGCGCGCAGGCTCTGCGCGCCGGGCAGCGACTCCACCGCCCCTCGGACCTCGCGGGGGTCGCCGTCGGTGTGCAGCAGGACCAGCACCTCGGGGTCGGCGGCGATCAGCTGCTCGGTGGTGACCTCGAAGACCCGCTCGTCCACGTCGCCGAAGACGTTGGTGAAGCCGGCCGCAGCCAGCTGCGGGTGGGCCATGCTCCGATTGCCGTAGGCGTAACCACTTCCGCCGCCGACGGTCGGGTACAGCACGGCGGCCGTGCGCTGCGGGCGCCCCTCGACCGACCGCTCGACCTCGGTGACCCGCTCCCGCAGCCCGGCGATCATCGTCGTGGCCCGCTCGGCGCGGTCGAAGACCGTGCCGTAGGTCTCGATCTGTTCGTAGACGTCGTCGAAGGTCGTCGCGTCGACGTCGTCGGGGCAGTACACCGGTTGCACCAGCGTGTTGATCCCGTTGCCGGACAGGCTTTCCCGGGTGATGCCGTCGGGCAGGCCCAGCACCAGCTCCGGTTGCTGGGCGATGATCGACTCCTGGGACAGCTGCAGATGCCCGCTGGTGTCGACGTTCTCGCCGAGCGACTCGATGCCGGCGATCGCCCGGTTGGTCGGCTCGTCGTAGTACTCCTCGGGGAACGCGCCGGCCCGCAGCACCGCCCGGTCCAGCACCCCCAGCCCGTCCAGGATCGTCACCGGCGCGCTCTCCAGCAACGCGACCCGCTCCGGCGGCGCGTCGAACCGGACCTCCGCGCCGCAGTTGCGCACGGTCAGCGGAAATCCGCCGGCGCCGGCCGGTGCGTCACCACTGTCGGCACCACTGTCGGCGCTGCCGCACGCGGTGGCGACCATGGCGAGCGTCAGGACGAGAACGCGCGGGCGGAAGGTCATCGGTCTCCTCGGTGGTCAGGTGCTCGTCGCGTGGAAGCGGCGGACCAGGATCAGCAGGAACGGGGCGCCGACGAGGGCGGTGATGATGCCGATGGGCAGCTCGCGCGGCTCCAGCAGCGTGCGGGCCGCGACGTCGGCCCACACCAGGAAGATCGCGCCGATCAGCGCCGCCACCGGGATGACCCGGCCGTGCGCCGCGCCGACGAACCGGCGGGCGACGTGCGGGATCACCAGCCCGATGAACCCGATGCCGCCCGAGGCGGCGACGACCGCGCCGACGCACAGCGCCACCACGACCAGCAGCCGCACCCGGAACCGGGTCGGCGGCACCCCGAGTGTGTGCGCGGTCTCGTCGCCGACGGCCAGCGCGTCCAGCTTCCGGCCCCAGACCATCAGCGCGGCGACGCTCAGGCACACCACCACGGCCACCACCGCGAGCGGCACCGACCAGCGGGCCAGCCCCAGCGAGCCGAGCAGCCAGAACAGCACCGACCGGGCGCCCTCGGCCGAGTCGGCGGCGAAGATCAGGAAGCTGGTGGCCGCGTAGAGCGCGTAGCCGACCGCGACGCCGGCCATCAGCAGCCGCAGCGAGGTGATCCGCCCGCCGGCCCTGGCCACCAGGAACACCGCGAGCGAGGCGGCCAGCGCCCCGAGGAACGCGCTGGCCGACAGCGCGTTCTCGCCGAACCCGGCGCCCAGTCCGAACAGGATGGCCGCCGCCGCGCCGGTCGACGCGCCGGAGGTGACGCCCAGCAGGTACGGGTCGGCCAGCAGGTTGCGGACCATCGCCTGCAACGCCACCCCGCACACCGCGAGGCCGGCGCCGACCAGCAGGCCCAGCACCACCCTGGGCAGCCGCACCCGCCAGACGATCGACTCCTCCGCCGAGGTCGCGCTGACCTCGCCCGGCCAGCCGACCAGGTGGTGGCCCACGATCCGCGCGACCGTCGCCGGGGAGATCGCCACGGCGCCCAGGCCGACCGCCAGGACGAGGGTCACCAGCAGACCGGCGGTCAGCCCGCCGATCCACAGCGCGGTGGAGCGCCGGCGGGCGGCGTGGTCGAGGTCGTCGTCGAGGTCGTCGTCAACGTCGTCGTCGAGGTCGTCCGGGTCGGGTCCGGTGTCGACGGCCGTGGTCAGTCCCATGCCCCCCGCCAGATCCTCGCTACTGCGACCTACTTGCAACAGCGTAGGCGGTTGGAGCGGCTCGGACCTGTAACCCTCACCACAACGGGATGGTCCATACTCCCGCGAATGCGTAACCGCGAGCGGGCCGCCAGTTACCGGGACGTGTTCGCCGTCGGGGAGTTCCGGGTGCTGTTCGGCACCCACGTGGTGTCCATCGCCGGGGACCAGATGGCCCGGGTCGCGCTGGCGGTGCTGGTGTTCGACCGCACCGGCTCCTCGGCGATGGCCGCGCTCACCTACGCGCTGACCCTGCTGCCCGAACTGGTCGCCGGGCCGCTGCTGGCCGGGCTCGCCGACCGCTACCCCCGGCGCACCACGATGATCGTCTGCGATCTGGTCCGCGCGGGGGTCGTCGCGCTGATGGCGTTACCCGGGCTGCCGCTGTGGGCGCTGGGGGTGCTGGTGTTCGCGGTGCCGCTGGCCGGCGCGCCCTACAAGGCGGCCCGCGCGGCGATCATGCCGACGATCCTGCCGGGGGACCGCTACGAGGTCGGGATGGGGCTGACGTTCACCGCGTTGCAGGTCGGCATCCTCGGCGGGTACGCGGCCGGCGCCCCGCTGGTGGCCTGGCTGGGGCCGGCGTGGGCGCTGCTGATCGACGCCGGCACGTTCGTCGTCGCGGCGGTGCTGGTCGCGCTGGGACTCGGCGCGCACCCGCCGGTGGCGGCGGACCGGCGCCCGGCGCTGCTGGCGTCGTTCGGGTCGCTGCTGGGGTTGGTGTGGCGTGACCGGCGGCTGCGGTACCTGATGGCCTTCGGCTGTCTGGCCGGCTGTTACACCGTGCCGGCCGGGTTGGCGGTCCCGCTGGCCGACCAGATCGGCGTCGGCACGGCGGCGGTCGGGCTGCTGCTGGCCGCGCACCCGGCCGGCAGCGCGCTGGGCGCGACGCTGCTCACCCGGCTGGTGCCGCCGGGACGCCGGCTGGTCCTGCTCGGACCGTTGGCGGTGGCCACCAGCGCCGTGCTGCTCCCCATCGGAGTGGCGCCGGGGCTGGTGCTGGTCGTCGCGGCGTGCGCGGTGTGCGGGCTGCTGTCGGGGCACGACGCGGTGGCCGTCGCGACGTTCACCAGGACGGTTCCGGACGAGGTTCGGGGCCAAGCCTACGGGTTGGCGCTGGCGGTGGTGCGCGCGACCCAGGGGCTGGGCGCGCTGCTGGCCGGTGTCCTCGCCCAGTTCAGCGACCCGTCGACGGCGATCGCGGTGTTCGCCGCGCTGGGAGTGCTGGGCGGCGCCGGTGTCGCCACAGGGTGGCGGCGGGCCAGCTGAGATGATCCACTGAGAGTTTTTCCTTGCCCCACACCGAATCCGGACTACTATGCTGCCCGTGACAATTCCCGGCCGGACGGTCCTGGCCAGCGACGACGTCCTTGCCCTTGTCGAACTCCATGACGGTGAACGGGAATCCGTCCTGGAACGGTGCGACGACACCTTCGACCCCGATCCGGACGACCGGCCGATACCGCTGACGGTTCCGCGCTCGTGGGCCGGTCTGGTGCTGGTGGAGACCGGTGAGGTGCTCGGCACGATGAGCTGGCGGCCGGTGCCGCACATCGTCTCGGTGGCCGGGATCGGTTGGAACCAGGGGTTCCACCTGCTGCCGACCGTCCAGGGCAGGGGCCTGAGTTCGCGCGGCGGCCTGCTGCTGGCCCGGTACCTGTTCGACACCACCGAGATGGACCGCATCCAGGCGGTGACCGACCCGGAGAACGTGCCGGCCAGGCGCGGCCTGGAAGGTGCCGGGTTCCGGCTGGAGGGCCGGGTCCGCGGGGTGGTGCGGCGGGCCGGTGTGCCCCGGGACCTGTTGATGTACAGCATGATGCGTGCCGACCTGGACGCCGCCGACGCCGAGCGGGAGGTGCTCGTGCGGGGTGGCGGCGTGCTGCTCGCGACCTCCAGGCCCGGCGACCGTCGCGTTGTCGCCGCTGGTGGCGATGACCCGTTCCGGGTGGACCGCGATCACCGGCTCTCCCCGGAGGCGCCCCGCACGCCCAGTACGGCCGCGGTGCTCGACGAGGCCTCCGGTGACCTGCTCGGCGTGGTTCGCTGGCACGCCGTCGGCCACGGTGACACGTTCGGCTGTGCCGCCTGGACGATCGCCGCCGACCTGGTTCCCGCCGGGCGGGACGTGGCGGTGGCGGTGCACCGGATGCTGGCCGGGCACCTGTTCGACACGACCGGTCTTGACCGGGTGGAGGCCGGGGTGGACGCCGAGGACGAGTCGGGCCGGCGCGTCCTGGAGAAGGCCGGTTTCCAGCTCGACGGCGTCCTGCGCGGTGCCCGGGTCCGCGACGGCCGACGCCGCGACCTCGCCCTCTACGGCCTGCTCCGCACCGAGTGTCCTAAGTGGACATGCAGCCTGGCTCGGTGACCAGGTCCGTGCTGGACCCGGACGAGCGGACCGTCGGCGAGTGGATCGAGACCGCCGGCCGGTTCGTCACCTCCTTCCTCGGCGACCTGGACGACGCGCCGGCGGTTGGCCCCGCCCTGCCGGCGGCACTGGCCCACCGGCTCGGCCAGCCCCCACCGGCCGCCCCCGGCCGCTTCGAGGACCTGCTGGCCACCTTCGGCGAGGCCGCCGGGCACGCCATGTCCACCGCCGGCCCCCGGTTCTTCGCCTACGTCCCCGGCGGCGGGCTGATGTCCAGCGCGATCGCCGAGATGCTGGCCCGCGCGGTCAACCGGCAGACCGCGGTGGCCTGGGCCGCCCCCGGCCTGGTCACCCTGGAACAGGGCGTACTGCGCTGGCTGTGCGCCGAGTTCGGCCTGCCGGAGGGCTCCTCCGGCGTGATCACCACCGGCGCGTCGATGGGCACGCTGTCGGTCGTGGTCGCCGCCCGCCACCGCCACCTTGGCGAGGAGTTCGGCGACGGCGTGCTCTACGTCAGCGACCACACCCACTTCTGTGTCGCCAAGGCCGCCAGGATCGCCGGGCTGCGGCACGTGCGCGTGGTGCCGTCCACGGCCGAGCTGACCATGGACGTGCCGGCCGTCGCCAGGATGATCGCGCGGGACCGCGCGGCCGGGCTGCGCCCGTTCCTGGTGGTGGGCAATGCCGGCACCACCTCCACCGGCGCAGTGGACCGGCTCGACGACCTCGCCGCGCTCGCCCGCCGCGAGGACCTGTGGCTGCACGTCGACGGCGCCTACGGCGGCTTCTTCCAGCTCACCCGCCGGGGCCGCGACCTGTTCACCGGGATCGGTGAGGCCGACTCCGTCACGCTCGACCCGCACAAGGGCCTGTTCCTGCCCTACGGCACCGGTGTCCTGCTCGTCCGCGACCTCGCGGCGCTGCGGGCCGCCCACGCCGAGGACGCCCCGTACCTGACCGGCGACGACGCCGTGCTGCCCAACTACGGCGACCTCGGCGCCGAGCTGACCCGCGAGTTCCGTGGCCTGCGCCTGTGGCTGCCGCTGCACCTGCACGGCGTGGACGCCTTCCGCGCCACCCTGGACGAGATGCTCGACCTGGCCGCCCACGCGCACGAGGTCCTGCGGGAGACCCCCGGTGTCGCGGCGCCGTGGCCGCCGCCACTGTCCACGGCGGTCTTCCGGTCGGTGGACGGCAACGAGGCGACCCGGCGCCTGCTGGAGCGGGTGCACGCGGCGAACACGGTGTCGTTGTCGGCCACCACGGTCCACGAGCGGACGATGATCCGGATGTGTCTGCTCAGCCACCGGTCCCACCAGGTCCACGTGGATGAGGCACTGGACCTGGTGCGCGCGGCGGCCTCCGGTCAGGACTTCGGGAGCAGCTCCAGCAGGCCCCCGGCGGCCCAGATCTGACGGACGAACTCGCCAGGAGGCGTGAGGGCGATGGTGGTGCCGTCCCCGGTGCGCAGCCTCGCCCGGTCCGGGTCGACGCTCACGCGCTGGCCGGTGGTCAGCCGCTCCAGGTCGGCCGGGTCGTCGAAGGTCAGACAGGGCAGGCCGTTGTTGGTGGCGTTGCGGAAGAAGATCCGGGCGAAGTCGACGGCGATCACCGCGCCGATGTGGTTGAGCTTGAGCGCGCGGATCGAGGTCTCCCGGCTGGAGCCGCAGCCGAAGTTGCGGCCGGCGACCACGACGTCCCCCGGCTCCAGGTTGGGTTGCAGTTCGGGGTCGTAGCCGTGGAACAGGCCCCGGCGGACCTTGTCCGGGTCCAGGCTGTAGAACGCCGGCGGGTGGATGACGTCGGTGTTCAGGTCGTCGCCGAAGAGCCACACCCGGCCCGAGATCGGGTTCACGAGTCCTCCCGCGTGCCGTACAGGTCGGGGGCCAGGACACCCCGGATCGCGGCGCGGGCCACGGTTCTGGGGCTGGCCAGGTAGGTCCGGCTCTGCCAGTGGCCCATCCGGCCCCGGAAGTTCCGGTTGGAACTGGACACGCACACGTCCTGCGCGCCGAGCACGCCCTTGTCGATGCCGCCGCACGCCCCGCAGCTGGAGTGGTTGACGATCGCGCCGGCCTCGGTGAGCGTCTCGACGTAGCCGGCGCGCAGCGCCTGCTGGAACACCGCGACCGACGCCGGGATCACCACGAACCGCACCTCGGGGTGCACCTTGCGATCGGCAAGTTCCTCGGCCACGGCCGCGATGTCCGACAGTCGCCCACTCGCGCAGGAACCCAGGAAGGCACTGGTGATCCGCACCGGTTCGAGTTCCCGCAGCGGCACCACGTTCGCCGGCGACCACGGCTTGGCGACCCGCGCGTCCAGCCCGCTCAGGTCGAGGTCGATCACCCGCTCGTACACCGCGTCGGCGTCCGGGCGCACCGGGGTGCCGAGGAACTCGCCGTCGCGCTGGAGGTAGTAGTCCTCGGTGACCTCGTCCGGGACGAACACACCGAACTTCGCGCCGATCTCCACCGCCATGTTCGCGATGGCGAACCGGTCGTCCTGGCCGAGCCGGGTCGTCGACTCGTCGTGGAACTCCAGCGACCGGTACTGCGCGCCGCTCTCGCCGAGCACGGCCAGCAGCGCCAGCACGACGTCGCGGCCGGCGGACTGCGCCGGCAGTTCCCCGTGCAGCCGCACGGCGATGGTCTCCGGCCTGCGCAGCCAGGTCGTCCCGGTGGCCAGGGTGAACAGGATGTCGGTGGCGCCCATGCCGGTCGCGCACGCGCCGATGCCGCCGGCCATCACCGTGTGGCTGTCGGCGCCGACGATCAGCCCGCCGGCCTGGCACAGCCTGTGTTCCACCAGCAGCTGGTGGCAGATCCCCCGGTCCAGCATGAGGTTGGGGATGTCCTGCTCGCGGGCGAAGGCCAGGAACCGGTTGGAGATGTCGGCCCGCTCGGCCGTCGCGGGCGGTGAGAAGTGGTCGTTGGCCAGCAACACCCTGCTTCGGTCCCAGATGGACACTCCGCGCCGCTCGAAGTCGTCGATCAGCAGGGCGGTGGTGGCGTCGTGGCCGAGGACCGCGTCGACCGTGACCCGGCGGAACAGGTTGGTGTCGTGCTCGTCGACGGTGTGCGCGTCGATCACCTTGTCGCTGAGGGTGCGCCCGCTCACGAGGTGCTCGCCAGCCGGTCGTACTCGGCGATCAGCAGCTCCGGCGACACCCCGGCCAGCGCGTCCTCGGTGAACGCCTGCTTGGCGCTGTAGGCGCGCTCGTGCCCGGCCTTGCCGCCGCTCTCCACCGCCTGCTTCACCACGTCGACCAGCGCCCGCGCCAGGTCGTCGTCCACCGCGCGCGGTGGATCGGTCTGGCCGAGGATGTGGCGGACCAGCGAGGTCCCGGAGTGCTTGCCCAGCACGTAACCCCGGTCCTGGCCGGTCCACCCCGGCGGCAGCATCTCGTAGCTGCGGGTGTCCTTGAGCATGCTGTCCACGTGCACCCCGGACTCGTGGCGGTACACGTTGTACCCGGTGACCGGTTTGGTGGCACTCATGTGGATTCCGCTGGCCCGTTCGACGAACCCGGCCAGCTCCGGCAGCGCCTCACCGCGCACGCCGTGCCGCACGCCGTAGAGGTGGGTCAGCGCGGCCAGGCACTCGGCGAGGTCGGCGTTGCCGGCCCGTTCGCCGATCCCGTTGACCGTGCAGGTGATCGCGCGGGCCCCGGCGTCCACCGCCGCCAGGGTGTTCGCGGTGGCCAGGCCGTAGTCGTTGTGCGCGTGGGTGCAGATCGCGATGCCGTTGTCCAGGCGTTCGGCCAGTGTCCTGACCAGCCGGCGCATCCCGTCCGGGTGCGCGCAGCCCACCGAGTCGGCCAGCACCAGCCGGGTGACGGTGCCCGGTGCGCACGTCTGGTCGACCAGCCGGACCAGGTGCTCGGGGTCGGCGCGGGTGGCGTCCTCGAACACCAGGTTCACGCCCATGCCCTCGCCGAGCGCCTCGTCCATCCCGGTTCGCATCGTACGGATGGCCTGATCACGGCTCATACCAAGGGTTTCCCGCAGGCGCAGGTCGCTGGTCGGGAAGAACATGAAGACCTCGTGCGCCTGGGCCTTGGCGGCGGCGGCGATGTCCGCGCGCAGCGGGCGGGCGGTGGCGCCGATCCTCGCGGTAACACCCGAACGGCGCATTTCCTGCATGGCTTCGAGATCCGCGCCCGACGCGCCGGGAAAACCGGCGTCCAGCAGGCCGATACCGGCCTCTGCCAGGAGTTTCGCCAGTTCCACCTTCTCCTCGACGGTGAACCAGACCCCCGGTGTCTGCTCGCCGTCGCGCAACGTGCAGTCGATCACCTCGACCGCGGCGGGCATGGTGGATGAAGCAGTGAGCCGGATGTCCGCCACTGAACCAATTCCTCCTGGCTGGAAGTGCCGATGTATGTCGGTGTACGCCGCGCGACGGGGCAGAATCAAACAGTGCACAACGGTCCGCAGTCAATACCGTTCGCGGCCGAATCTCGGCGGTGTCCGGAAAACGCTGGTGGCGCCGATTCATGATGATCTTCGGAGTTCGTCACATGGGAACGGATGGCGTTGTGCGCCTTGGTGTGTCTAGACTGCGCCGGCGGTTTGACCGTCGCCGACAGATACCCGCTAGTGCGTTTGGACGTAGCGCTGCGTCCGGCTGGCGACGGTAGTGCCAATTCGGACCGTTGGACCTTTCAGAGGAACGGTATGCGGCTGACATATGCCTTTGTGGACGATGAACGCGCGGAATTGCAGGACCTGCTGCTGACGGTGGCCGCGCATCCTTACCGGGACCCGCTCGGGTTCTCGGCCGAGATCGCCGGGTTGGTCGACCAGGGGAAGGTCCCGGCGTCGCTGGTCGCGGCCACCGACCGGGTGCGCGAGGACCGCGAGTCCGGGAACGCCTTCGCCCACGCGCTGCGCAACTGTCCGCTCGACGAGCACGTCCCGCTGCTGGACCAGGAGGATCCGCTCACCGACAAGTACGCCAGGAAGACCACCTTCGTCGCCGAGGGATTCCTCCAGCTGTTCGGCCATCTGGTCGCCACCCCGCTGATGTCCTACGGCACCCGGTTCAACGGCGACTTCTTCATCGACGTGATCGCGATCAACCGGTACCGGGGCAAGCAGACCGGCTACAGCGACGGCGAACTGGCCTTCCACAACGACCGCACGGCACACCCGGTGCGCGCCGACTACATCACCCTGCTCGGCATGCGCTGCCCGGAAGAGGACATCACCTACACCGGGTTCGTCTCCGGCCCCGATCTGCTGGCCCACCTCACCGAGGGTGAGCGGCACACGTTGCGTCAGCCGTACTACTACACCCCGTTCGACGTGCTGTCCCGCGACCAGAACGCGACGCTGACCGTCTCGGACAACCATCCGGTCTTCTACGGCGAGCACAGCGTGCGCTACGTCGACACACACACCACGGTGGCGCCGGAGGCGCCGCCCGAGGCCACGGACGCGCTGCTGTCGCTGAAGAACGCGCTCGTGCGGGTGGACAAGGCGCGCCACCGCATCCGCACCGGCGACCTGTTCACCTTCGCCAACCAGGACGGCCTGCACAGCCGCGAACACCTGGAGATCAACGACCCGGAGCGGGCGCGGACCCGCTGGCTGCTCAAGACCTACGGTTTCCGGGACGAGGCCGCCGCCGCGCGGCACGCCGACCGGTGGCTCGACGGCGTGCCGGGCCGGGTCGGTGACTGAGACCGGCCGGTGGGGCTGGTTGCTGATCACCGCCTAGGGCATCCGGCCCAGCGGCACTGCTCCTCGGCAAAACATACCGTTGGCCTGGCAGCGATCTTGCGGTAAGACGGTGCACCGGAAATCGTGAAGGTCCCGACAACCGGACGGTGGACGTATGACGGCACAGGTGGATCCGGCGGCGCTGCGCGCGATGCTGGACCGGGTCGCACACGGATCGGCCTACCTGCGCGGAAAACTCGAGGCGGCCGGGGTACGGCCACAGGACGTCAGCGAGCCCGACGACCTGTACCGCCTCCCGTTCACCACGAAGGCGGAGATCCGCGAAACGCCCGTACTGGACTACGCGGCAGTGCCCGACGAGCGGATCGTGCGCGTGCACGCCTCCACCGGGACCACCGGCCGCCGCACCGTATGCGCATACACCGCCCGCGATGTCGAGGACTGGACCGAGATGGTGGCCCGGTGCCTGCGCTACGCGGGGGTGACTGAGCAGGACCGGGTGCAGATCGCCGTCGGCTACGGGTTGTGGGCGGCCGGCGTGGGGTTCCAGTCGGGCGTGGAGCGGGTCGGCGCGATGGTCGTACCGACCGGCGCCGGCAACACCCAGCTCCAGGTGGAGATGCTCGGCGAAATGCGCAGTACGGTCCTGTGGGCGACCTCGTCGTTCACCCTGCTGCTGGCCGAACTGGTCGCCCGGGACGAACTGCGCGCCGACCTCGCGCTGCGGATCGCGCTCACCGGCTCGGAACGCTGGGGTGAGGGCACCCGCGCGCGGATCGAGTCGCTGCTGGGCGTGCGGACCTTCGACCTGTACGGGCTGACCGAGCTGTGGGGCGGCGGCGTGGGCGTGGAATGCGACCGGCACGACGGCATCCACGTGTGGGACGACAACTTCCACGTGGAGATCATCGACCCGGACACCCTCCAACCGGTGCCGGCGGGCACCCCGGGCGAACTGGTGGTGACCACGCTGCGCAAGGAGGCCACGCCGCTGATCCGCTACCGCACCCGCGACCTCACCCACCTCTACGACGAGCCCTGCCCGTGCGGCAGCCCGTACCCGAGGATCGGCCGCATCCAGGGCCGCTCCGACGACCAGATCAAGGTCCGCGGGGTGATCTTCCTGCCGATGCAGGTGGACACCGTGCTGGCCGAGATGCCCGGTGTCGGCCCGGAGTTCCAGGCGCACGTCGACCGCGACGCCGGCGGGCGCGACAGCCTCACGGTGCGGGTGGAGACCGACGACCGGGACGCGGTCGGCGAGCTGGAGAGACGGTTGCGGGACAAGATCGGCCTGCGGATCGGGGTCGAGCTGGTCGAGCCGGGCTCGCTGCCCCGCAGCGAACGCAAGACCCAGCGGGTGTTCGACCACCGCGTGCTGTGAGGTACACCCGCGTCGTCCACCACGGCCGGCCGCGGTGGGCCAGGCTGGAGGGCGGCGCCCAGGACGGTGTCGCGCACCTGCTGTCCGGCTCACCCGTCGACGGCGACCCGGTCGACGTCGCGACCGTGCCGCTGGATGGTCTCGGACGGCTGCCGCCGGTGGTGCCGGGCGTGTTCTACGCCGTCGGCCTGAACTACCGCGCCCACCTCGACCGGGCGCGGGAACTGGGACTGGCCGGCCGCCCGGAGGTCGGCTACCGGGCGTCCAACGCGCTGGTCGGCGACGGCGCGGCGATCCGCGTGCCGCCCGACCTGACCGGCCAGCTGGAGGCCGAGGGGGAGCTGGTGGCGGTCATCGGCGCGCCGCTGCGCCGGGCCAGCCGCGAGCAGGCGCGAGCGGCGGTGTTCGGCTGGACGATCGGCAACGACGTCAGCGCGCGGGACTGGCAGCGCACCGACAGCTCCCTGCTGCGCGCCAAGAACAGCGACACCTTCAAGCCGATGGGCCCGTGGATCGAGACCGACGTCGACCCGATGGCCCAGACCACGACCGTGCGGGTGAACGGTGTGCCCGCCGCCAGCTTCGCCACCGGCGACATGATCTTCGACCCGTGGGAGCACCTGGTCGAGGCGTCCCGCTACGTGACCTTCCACCCCGGCGACGTGCTGTGGCTGGGCACCGGCGCCGCCTGCCCGATCACGGCCGGCGACGTGGTCGAGGTGGAGATCACCGGCATCGGCACGTTGACCAACCCGGTGGAGTGAGCCTCACCCGGCGAGGAAGTCCACGGCGCGTTTGGCCAGCGCCGGCCGGTCGGGGCTGGCGGTCTTGGTGAGCAGGCTCGCCACGTGCTTCTCGACCGTGCGCGGCGAGATGTGCAGCCGTTCGGCGATGCCGCGCGTGTCCAGGCGTTCGATGAGCAGCTCCAGCACCTCGAACTCCCGCAGGGTGACGCCCAGCGCCCGCAGGGTCCTGGGCACCCGCTCGGTGCCGGCGCGGCGCTGCTGGACCGACACGCCCAGCTGGCGCAGCAGGCCGCGGCAGGCGCTGGCGACCGCCGGCACCTGGCCGTCGTGGAAGTACTCCTCGGCGGTGCGCAGCCACCCGGCCGGGTCGCCCCAGCCGTCGGTGACCGCCGCCTCGGCCACCAGCCGCAGGCCCAGCTGGCGGGCCATGGCGAAGGGCGCGGCGCTGTGCTGGGCGGTCACCACGGCCGCCGCCGCCTCACCGACCCGGCCCGACCGTCCCAACAGGACAGCGCGGGACAGTTCGACGAACTGGCGGTTCCAGCGCATCGCGCCCTGGGCGGTGTCGCGGACCTGCTCGTAGCGCGCCCAGCCCGCCTCACCTTCCAGCACGGCCAGCAGCAGGTCCAGCCCGTGGCGGCCGTAGAGGCTGAACGTGGTCGGGTTGACGTCGTCGCTGGCCAGCGCCTGCGCCAGGTCGTCGCGGGCGCGGTCGCGGTCCTCCTCCAGCAACGCGCAGAACGCGCGCGCCAGGCCCAGCGCCATCGGCTGTTCCTGCGACCGTTCGCCGTCGAGGCGCTGGAAGTCCAGCAGCGCCGCCTCCATCTCGCGTCGCCGGCCCTGGTGGGCGGCGACCACCGCCCGCGACATCAGCACGTGCCGGCCGACGAGCTCCAGCTGCATCCGCCGCGCGGCCGCCCAACACTCGTCGATCACCGGCACGGCGGCGGTGAAGTCCCCGCACAGCACCAGGTGCAGCGCCATCGTGGCGTCCACGATCTGACCCATGGTGATCGCGCCGACCCGCTGGGCCTCCCGCCCGGCGGTGAGCAGACCCTCCGGGTCGGCCTCGGCCAGCCACTCGTTGCCGGCCATCCGGACCAGCCCGTGCACCCGCCACATCGGCAGGTGGTGGTTCTCGGCGAGGTCGCGCACCCGCTCGTAGCAGGCGGTCGACTCGGCCAGGTTCCGCTCGCGCACGATCGCGCCGATCGCCAGCCACGCCTGGCAGGCGATCGTGGGCAGCGGCACCCGTTCGGCGGCGGCGACCGCCCGCCGGGCCAACTGCTCGGCCTCCTCCTTGCGCCGCGCGCCGGGCGCCTCCAGGGCCAGGTCGGCGTCGACCGCGTCCAGCGGCGCGGTGTCCTCGTCGGCGGCGTCGGGCCCGAGCAGCTTGCGGGCGACCGCCAGCTGCGCGAGCCCGTCGGTCCAGCGCCCGGCCAGGTGGGCGACCCAGGCCAGCCGCACGTGCAGCGCGGCCCGGCGCCCGGCCGGCAGGCCCGCGCTGCCCAGGTCGTCGAGGGTGTGCGCGAGCTGGAAGGCCCGCTCGAACTGGCTGCCCTCGGCCAGCGCGTAGAGCAGGGTCTCGATCACGTCGGCGCGCAGCCGGGTGTCCTCGTGGTCGCCCAGCAGCGCCTCGGCCTGCTCCAGCAGGGTGACCGCCGAGCCCGGCGCGCCGTCGGCCAGCGCGCGGCGGCCGGCGTCGGCGAACAGCCGGGTCGCCTCGACACCGTGCCCGGCGCGCAGCCGCAGCGCGGCGACCCGCTGGCACCACTCGCCGGGCAGCCCCGGGTGCAGGCTCTCGATCGCGTCGGCGGCCTGCGCGGACAGCTCGGCCTGCTCGGTCGGGGTGAGCCTGGCCAGCAGCGCCTCGCCGGTGAGCGGGTGCGCGAAGGCGTACCAGTCCGGCGCCGGCTCGTCGGTGGTCACCAGCCGGGCGGCCACCCCGGCGTGCAGGTGGCGCAGCAGCTCGTCGTAGCTCAGGCCGGTGACCGTGTGCACCACCGAGAGCGGGAACCGGTGCCCGAGCACCGCGGCGACCGAGAGCATCCGGCGGCCCTGCGGGCCGAGCCGGTCGGTGCGCTCGGCGATCGTGCGGACCAGGCTGGCCGGGACCTCGGTACGGATCCGACCGGTGACCCGCCAGCCGTCGGGGCCGGCCACCAGCTGGCCGTTGGTGACCAGCCCGTGCAGCAGCTCCTCGACCATGTAGGGGCTGCCGCCGCTGTCGGCCCACAGCTGCTCGGCCACCACGTCGGGCACGTCCCCGGTCTCCAGACAGGCTCCGATCAGCTCTCGCACGTGCGGCGGGCCGAGCCGGTCCAGTTCCAGGACCGTGCCGGCGCCGCGCTGCACGGTGGCCTGGGCCAGCCGCAGCGCCTCGCACGGCCCGTTGCGCAGGGTCGCCACCAGCAGGGCGGGCAGTCCGTCGAGGTTGTCCACGACGTACTCGACGACCGCGAGGGTCTCCACGTCGGCGTCGTGCAGGTCCTCCAGTACCACCAGGCAACCCTGGTCACGGCCCAGGAGCGCGATCAGCCGCAGCACCGCCTCGGCGAGCACCACCAGCGACCCGCCGTCGGTGCCGTCACCCGGCTCGTGCCAGTCGGGCACCAGCCGGCCCAGCACCGGGCGGTAGGGGCCGAGGGTGTCCACCGGCGGCGCGTTTCCCCCGCGCAGCAACGACATCAGCGCCTCGGACAGCGCGCGGAAGGGCACCGCCGGCCCGAGCCCGCTGGCCCGGCCGCGCAGCACCCGCATGCCGGCGGCGACCGCGAGACCGGTGCCCTCCAACGCCAGGCGCGACTTGCCGATCCCCGGTTCGCCGGTCACGAAAGTGGCGCCACCGCGACCCGCCCTGGCCGAGGCCAGGGCGTGCCCGAGATGGGTCAGCTCCGTGTCACGGCCGACGACGACCGGCGAATGTGGGTGCATGGGTGGCCGAACGGGCGAAGGGCGGACCGGCCCGGGTTCAGGGTGCGCTGGTGGTGTGCGGGATGTGCTCGGCGGCGGTGATCAGCGCGCCCATGGCGAGCCCGCCCAGCGCGGTGACCTTCAGACCGATGGCCCTGGCCGGTGAGAGCCGGATCTCCCCGGCCGGGTTGGGTTCGGTGTCGTCCCCGGTGGATTCTTCTGCCGGCAGCTGATCGTCCCGCACGGTGCTCTCCCCACACGTCGATGCCCACGAGTTGTCCGTCGTTCTCCCGACTCCGACCCGGAAACCATAGGCCCAGTGGCCCACCGTGGTCGAGGGATCACGGTCCGCTCGTCCGAGGTGTCGTCGTCCGGTCGGGAATCGTCAGGCCCCGGCTTCGAGCCGCAGCACGGACGGCACCGAATCCGGAAAACCCAGCCGCAGCAGACCGTAGCCGATTCCGGACAGACCGGAAAGGAGCCCCGGCGTGGGTACGCCGTCCGGGGTGGCGCAGCGCGGCCCGCGTTGCTCGACCGCGCCGAGCACGCGGGCGGTGTGGCGCTCCAGTGCGTCCCGCGCGGCGTCCTCGCCACGGCGCGACAGGACGAGCAGCGACTCGAGAACACCGAGTTCACCGTGGCACAAGCTGGTGTCCCGCAACGGTTCGCGTGTGCGAAGACGTTGCGCCATCCGGTCGAACGGGTCGCCAGGCGCGGGCAGCGCGGACGCGGCGAGGACGGTGCCGGCGAGGCCGGAGCACCACGCGTGGTGGGCGCCGGGGCCCGGGACGCGGCGCAGCGCGGCCAGGCCGGCGGTCGCGTACCGCTGGCCGCCGCCGGCCGCCGCGTGGCGCAGCAGCGCGTGACCGGTGCCGGCCGGGCCGTCGGCGAAGCCGTGGTCCACACCGGATCCCACGCGGTCGTCGTCGGTGAGCCGGTCGGCCAGCACACCGGCGAGTTCCTTCGCCCGCGCCAGACCGGTCCGTTCGTGCACGGCCAGCAACGCCAGCAGCCCACCGGCGCGGCCGTCGCGGACGCCGTTGTCGGTGTTTCCCGTGTCGCTGTCGGCCAGCAGCTCGACGGCGGCCGGGAGCCAGCCGGCGACCTCGGACCCGGTGAGCGCGGCGATCTCGGCCAGGGCGTAACAGATCCCGCCGAAACCGTGGAAGCCGCCCGGCCCCACGGCCGAGACGAGTTCGGGGTTGTCGGCCAGCGCGACGAACAGCGACGGCAGCGCGGGCAGCGCCCGCTCGGCCAGCGCGGTGTAGCGGCCCTCGCCGGTGAGCGCGCCGAGCCGGGCGAGGAACAGCGCCACCCCGGGGTAGCCGTCGGCGAGGCCGGCGCCCAACGGGAGCACCGACCAGTGCCGGCCATCGACCGCCTCCACGCCCAGCCAGTTCGCGCGGGCCTCGTCGTGCACGGCGCTGGCCACGAGCCGGTCGCCGATGCCGCGCGCGGCGGCCAGCAGCCGCGCCGGGTCGGGCCCGGCGGGCGTGACCGCACCGGGCAGCACGTCGCCCGCCCGGTGGTCGGGGCCGTCGTCGCGGGTGGCCAGGGCGGCGGTGATCAGCCACTCCTGACAGCGCCGGTCGGCCGGGCCCAGCGCGGCGAGCTTGGCGTGCACGGCGCTCAGACCGGGGACGTCGAGCACGTCCGGCAGCCGGTCGCCGGCGGCGGTCCACGCGTCACGGCTGTCGGTGCGGCCGGTGAACAGCGGGACGTCGCCGGCCCACAGGTCGGCCTGTTCCCGTCCGACCAGTCGGGTTCGGACGGGGTCGTGCGCGGAGTCGGCCCACAGCACGTCCAGGACCTGGTCGCGCTCCAGCGCGTCGCGCAGGACGTCGGGGTGGGTGGACTCGTCGAGCAGCGTGACGTAGGCGCGGGTCGCCCGGACCACGATCCGGATCTCGTCGCCGGCGAAGCGGTCCAGCGGCCCGCCGGGCGCGCCGAGGGCGTCGCGGCCGGCGACGATCGCGTCGTAGGCGACGCGGAAACCGTCGAGCAGCGCGGTCCGGTGGGCCACCGGGTCGGCGTCGGCACCGTCGAGCAGCGGGCGGTTGACCGCGCCGGTGAACTCCACCGGCCGGCGGGTCAGGCGCATCCGGTCGGTGCCGGCGGCCTCCCAGACCACCCCGTCGGTCGGGTACGGGGAGCCCTTGTCGCCGCCGAGCCCGGAGATGTCCAGCGCGCCGTGCTCGCCGAGCAGCTTCTGCGGCAGGATCGCCGATCGGTGCACCGACGCGGCGAGTGCCGCCGCCGCCGGGTCGGCGCCGGCGAGCACGGCGATCGGCAGCGTCGGGTGGAACAGGGTCTCCACGTCAACCAGCACGGGCGAGTCGCCGCAGGCGATCAGGTTCTGGAAGTGGATGTCGGTGCCGTCCACCAGGTACAGCAGCGCGAGCAGCGCGCCCTGCCGGCGGTAGAACCGGACCACGTCGTCGGCCCCGGCGCACGGCCGGTGCGCGATGTACTCCAGCCAGCCGTAGCCGGGGCGCACCAGCGCCCGGACCGCGCGCAGGCCCAGCCCCGGGACGGCGTCGTTGAGCCAGCCGACCAGTTCGCCGAAGTGGGTGTGCACGGCCAGCGGCCGGGGCTTGTACACCACGGTCGCGCCACCGGCGAAGCGCAGCACGGCCACCGCCCGGCCGCCCTGGTGCCGGTCGCCGGAGCCGGCCTCGACGGCGACCAGCGGCCCGGGGTCGGTGCCGCCGAGCAGGCCGGTGACGATCGCCGCGCGGTCGGCGGACAACCGCCCGAGCAGCTCCAGGGTGCTGGTGACCGTCTGCTCGCAGGTCTGGGCCAGCAGCCGGCCGAGCACCGGGTAGCGGCCGAACAGCTCACCGAGCGCGGACCGGGTGCCCAGCCGGGCGAGGAAGTCGGCGAACCGCGCGGTCGGTGTGTCGCCGGTCAGCCGGCCGGCTTCCCGTGCCCGGTGCAGTTCCAGGACCGCGGTCCTGGCGGCCAGCCCGGCCAGCCGGGTGGCGAGGTCCCCGACCACCCCGTCGGCGACCGCCTCGGGCGCCCCACCGGCGACCAGCCGGTCGCGGGCCGCGTCGACGAACGGCGCCAGCGGCACGGCGAACGCCGCCGGCGCCTCCGGCACGGGGTCGACCGCGACGGGGGTGTGCGGCGCCGCGGCGACCGCGCGTTCGACCACTTCGGCCCAGCCCGGACGGTCGGTCCTGGCGGCGAGCGCGGCGGGCGGCTCGGCCAGCAGCGCCGCCAGCGTCGCCTCGGTGAGGCCGGCGTCGGCCAGCATCGGCGCGAACTGTCCGGTGGCGCCCAGGTCGTGCGCCGCGCGCCACCGCGCCAGCCGCTCGCCACCGGCGCCACCGGGCGGCGGCGGGGTCGTCAGGCGCTCCCGGAGGGTGAGACCGCTGGCCCACCACGGGAAATCCGGCGTCGAGGAGGCAACCATGCCGTCATCGTGCCCGGCCTCCGTCGGCGAGGTCGTGGCGGCGCACCGAATCTGGGTACCGGCTACCCATGTCACCCCGCCCGGCGTTCTGTGACCATCGGCGCCATGCTGACCCCCGCGCAGCTGGCCCGCCGCGCCCGGCTGTCCATGCCGCTGGCGCGTCGCGAGAACGCGCTGCGCACCGGGGTGCTCGATCCGGCCGAGTTCCGCGCGGACCTCGTCGCGCACGTCGACGAACTCGACCCGGTGCTCGGCGCGTTCACCGGCGCCCGGCCGGAGGTCCTGCGCCTGGCGAGCCTGCCGTGGAACCCGTCGGTCACCTACAACGACACCATCGACGTCGCCGGCTACCCGACGACGCTGGGCATCCGCGCCGGCCACGCGCCGACCCCCGCGACCTCCGCGCAGATCGTGCGGCTGATGGCCAACCAGGGACTCGCCGGCATCGGCAAGGTCGCCAGCACGGAGTGCGCGCTGGACACCGAGGGCCCCAGCCGCAACCCGCGCTACCCGCACGTGTCCGCCCCTGGCGCGGGAACCGGCGGGGCGGTGGCCGTGGCGGCCGGGTTCTGCGACGTGTCGGTCGTGGCCGACGCGGGCGGTTCGCTGCGCTGGCCGGCGGTCCACTGCGGGGCGACGGCGCTGCGGCTGACCCCGACCCCGGCGCTGCTCGACGGCGTGCACTGCGTGTCGCCGAGCCTGGAGTCGGTCGGGCTGGTCACCCGCAGCCCGGCCGACCTGGCGTGGCTGTGGCGCGCGCACGAACTGGCGCGGGCGCTGGGGCTGCGCACCGAACCGGGGTGGCACCCGCTGCGGGTGGCGGTGGCCAGGCCGCCGGCACCGGTGCACCCCGACCTGCTGGCCGCGCTGGGCCGGATGCGCGACCGGCTGACCGAACTCGGCCACCGCACCCACGAGCCGCCGCTGCCGGCGGTGTGGGAGATGGTCGCGCCGGCCAGCGCGCTGCTCGCCGGGGAGGCCAGCGTCAGCTTCGGGTGGCTGCGCCGCGAACCCGGGGTGGCACTGCGCCCGGGGACGCTGCGCGAGATCGAACGCGGGGAGGCCGTCGGCTCGGTGCGCCTGGCCGGGCTGCGTCAGACCCAGCGGCGGGCCGGGGCGCACCTGCGCCACCTGCTGACCCGCGAGTTCGACCTGCTGGTGATGCCGCTGGAGACCCGGCTGCCCGGCCACCGGGCGCCGGCCGGGGAGGGGTCGCTGGCGCTGGTCGCGAACTTCGCGGTGCTCCCGGTGCTCGCACTGCCGGTCGCACTGTCCTGTGAGGACTCCCCGGCGGGCGTTCAGGTGTTGGCCGCACCCGGCCGGGAGGATCTGCTGGTCACGGTGGGCGAGGCCGTGGCCGGCGACGCCGAGTTCGGCGCGGGCCGATGGATGGGGGCCGACGGCGCCTGAGTCCACACCATCGAGCCGGCCGGCTCGATGGTGTGCCACGACGAACGGATCATCGACAGCGGTCGGCGCCGGCCACCGCATCCCGAAACCGCCGCACGTGCTGATGGGTGCGACGTCGTCGAGCCCGGTCCACCCGTGGTGGTGTCTAGGGTGGGGACACGTCGTGTGATGGGGGCGGACTTGGCGGACTACTCGGGCGTGGAGCGGAGCTTCGTCGAGCTGTGGGAGCGGCTGGGGCACCACGAGCGCACGGGCGAGGTCGCCGCTCTGCATGACACCGAAGCCCTTGTCGACATCCTGCGGCCCTACTCCGTCTTCCTCGCGCCCGAGCGGGGGCTGCCGCCGTTGGTGGTGGACTGGGAGGTGACGCTGCTGCTCGCCACCTGGCACCACGCCGTGGGTCAGACGGCTCAGGCCGCCGCGTTGTTCTCCATGGTGAACGTGGTGGCGCCGGACGCGGTGCCGGAACCGCTGCGTGAGCGGGTGCGAGCGCTGCCGGTCCCGGACGTCACCGATCTCACCGGTGCGGGGAACGAGTCCCTCAAGGCCTTCGCCCGGTGGGAGGCGGAGGGGGACCGGGACGCGCTCGAGGGCATGGTTCGGTTGTCCTCGTGGGCCGCTGCGGGGATTCCGGACGGGCATCCGGACAAGCCGGTCTTTCTGACGAACCTGTGTGCCGGGCTGCGGGGCCGGTTCTCCGTGACGGGGGACACTGCCGATCTCGACAACGCTGTCGCCGTGGGGTGGGCGGCGGTGGGCCTTGCTCCGGATGATCATCCGGAGTTGGGGCTGATCCTCAATAATCTCAGTTTCGCCTGCTACGGGCGGTTTCCGCGCAGCCGGTCGGCGGCCGACCTCGATCACGCGGTCGATCTCGCCCGGCGGGCCGCCACCCTGGCGGGCGCGCCGGTGGCGACGTGTCTGTTCAACGCCGCCACGGCGTTGATGGTGCGGCACGAACTTCGGGACGATCTCGACGACCTCGACCAGAGCGTGGACACCTTTCGCCGCGCTGCGGCGTCGGGCGCTGACCCGCCCTTGCTGGCCAACGTGTTGGCCAACCTCGCGCTCGCCCTGCGCACCCGGTACAACCGGCTCGGAACGACGGCGGACATCGACGCCGCCACGCAGGCGGCCGAGGACGCGGTGGCGGCCTGTCCGGCGCACCATCCCCGCCTCGCCCACTGTCTGACCGTCATCGGGCAGGTGCGGACGGCGCGGTTTCGGCACAGCCGCGATCCGCGCGACCTGGAGATCGCCGTTGACGCCGCCCGGCGGGCGGTGGCGGCCACCCGGGACGGTGACCCGGCCCTGGCCGATCGGCTCGACACGCTGGGGCTCGCGTTGCTTCGTCAGGACGTGCCCGAGGCGGTGCGGGTGCTGGAACGGGCGGTCGCGGTCGAACCGGACGCCCAGTACCTCGTCAGCCTGGGGCGGGCGCGGGCCAGGCTGTTCGAGGAGACCGGGGACCTGGCCGACCTCGACGCCGCGGTGGACGCGGGGCGGCGGGGGCTGGGAGAGGGCGACCAGGTCGGGGCGATGGTGGCGTTGGCCGCGACCCTCCAGGTCCGGGCCGATCGGATGCCCGCGCTCGACGACCTCGACGAGGCGATCGGGTTGTTGCGGCGGGTGGAGAACATCACCTCCGCCGGGCATCCGGCGCGGGCCAACGCGCTGTCGGAACTCGGCGGCGCCTACTCGGCGCGGTTCCAGATCACCTCCGATCTCGCCGATCTGGACGCGGGGATCGACGCGACGCGGCAGGTCGTCGGGCGCGACGATCCGGAGAGGGTGGTCGACGTGACCAACCTGGCGGGCGCCTACCAACTCCGGTTCGGGCGGACCGAGGACCTCGCGGACCTGCGGACGGCCGTCGAGTGGGGACAGGAGGCTCTGCGGATCACACCGGAGGACCACGCGTCCCGGGCCGGCGCGGAGTTCCATCTCGGGCGGGCGATGCAGAGCCGCTACGAGCGGACCGGGGAGCCCGCCGACCTGGACGAGGCGGTGCGGTTGTTCGACAGCGCCGAAGCACGGTCGCGGACCGAACCGGTCAGCCACGCCAAGATGCTGTCCAACCTGGGCGCGGCGCTGCGGCACCGGTACGAGCGCCGGGACGAGCCGGCCGACGGGGACCGGGCCATCGACCTGAGCCGGCGGGCGGTCGAGGTCGTTCCGGCCGCGCACCCCGACCGCGCCATCTACCTGGCCAACCTGACCACCGCGCTGTTCACCCGCGCCACCAGAACCGGGGCGCCGCAGGACATCGAGGCCGCGGTGGGGGCCGCCAGACAGGCGGTGCGGCTCACCGAGGGGCAGGGGCTCGGCCACGCCATCAACCTGACCACCCTGGCCACCGCGCTGCGCCGGCGCCACGAACTGACCTCGGCGCTCACCGACCTCGACGAGGCCATCGGGGCCAACCGTCAGGCCGTCGCGGTCGCCCCGACCGATCACCCGCTGCGGGTGGTGATGCTGTCCAACCTGTCGGTCGCGCTGATGTCGCGGTACCACCGCACCCGGGACGCCGCCGTGCTGGACGAGCTGATCGACGCGTCCCTCGCGGCCGTCGACGCCACGCCGGCCGACCACGCCGGCCGGCCCCGCGTCCTGGCCAACCACGCCAACGCGCTGCACCAACGCCACCTGCTCACCGGCGACCCCGGTGACGCGGAGGACGGGCTGAGGGCACTGCGAACCGCGTTGCGGCTCACCCCGCCCGACCATCCGAACCGCATGCTGTACCTGGGAAATCTGGCCCTCGCGCTCCAGGACCGGTACACCCGCACGGCCGACCCGGCCGACCTCGACGCGGTGATCGAGGCCGGGCGGGCGGCCGTGGCGGCGGCCCCGGCCGGGCATCCCGGCGGCGGACGCTGCCGCTACAACCTCGGCCGCGCCCTGCTCCTGCGCGCCAGGAAGTCCGATGTGGACACCGCGGTGGCGTTGTTCAAGGAGGTGGCCGGCGACGACATCGTGCCGACCGAACTGCGGGTTCGTGGCGCCCGGTCCTGGGGCGCCACCGCCGCCGTGCTGGAGAACTGGGCCGAGGCGGTCGCCGGCTACCGGACGGCGATCGAACTGCTGCCGGTCCTGGCCTGGCACGGGCTCGACCGCGACGACCGGGTCAGCGTGCTGGGCGAGTTCGCCGGTCTCGCCAGCGACGCCGCGGCCGCCGCGCTCAGGCTCGGCGACCAGGAGCAGGCGCTGCGCCTGCTCGAACACGGCCGGGGCGTGCTGCTCGCCCAGGCCCTGGACGCCCGCGACGACCTCGGCGAACTCAGCGCCGTCGACCCCGGCCTGGCCGACCGGGTGCGGGCCGTGCGCGCCGAACTCGACGCCGCCGCCCCGGACCTGCTCACCGGCGAACCCGAACCCGACCCCACCGAACGCCGCCGCGCGCTGGCCCGTGAGTGGGACACGCTGCTCGCCAGGGCCCGCGCCCTGCCGGGGCTGGCCGGGTTCCTGCGGCCGCCGTCGCTGGACCGGTTGCGGGGCGCGGCGGCCGGCGGCCCGGTCGTGGTGGTCAACGTCCACCGCGACCGCTGCGACGCCCTGATCCTGACCACCGCCGGCCTGACCACCGTCGGGCTGCGCGACCTCGACGAGGACGCGGTCGCGCGGCGGGCCACCGCGCTGCTGGAGGCGTTGACACACACCGGGTCCGCGACCGGGCTGTGGCGCGCGCGGCAGATGCTGACCCGGCTGCTGGGCTGGCTGTGGGACACCGTGGCCAGGCCGGTGCTCGACGCCCTGCCGGGCGACCCGGAACGGCTGTGGTGGTGCCCGACCGGCCTGCTGACCTTCCTGCCGGTGCACGCCGCCGGCCACCACGGCTCCGGCGACACCCTGCTCGACCGGGTCACCTGCTCCTACACGCCGACCCTGCGCGCGCTGGCCGAAACCCGTGCCGGCGCGACGGGCGCGGCCAGTCTGCTGGCCGTCGGGCAGCCGGCGACCCCGGGGCTCACGCCACTGCCCAACGCGGCGACCGAGATCGCTGACCTCGCCGCCCTCGTCCCCGGCGCGACCGTGCTCACCGGTGAGGACGCCACCCGCGCGGCGGTGCTCGCCGCCCTGCCCGCGCACACCCACCTGCACTTCGCCGGGCACGGCAGCCAGGACCCGCTCGACCCGGCCGGCGGCGCGCTGTACTGCGCCGACCACCAGCGGACCGCGCCGATCACCGTCGGGGACATCGCGCGGCTGCGGCTGGACCGCGCCGAACTGGTCTTCCTGTCCGCCTGCGAGACCGCGCGCGGCGTGCTCACCGTGCCCGACGAGGCCCTGCACCTGGCCGGCGCGCTGCGGCTGGCCGGGTTCACCCACGTCGTGGCCACCCAGTGGGTCGTCAGCGACGCGCACGCCGCCCGGATCGCCGCCCGGTTCTACGCGGGGCTCGGCGGTGGGGCGTCGCCGCTGGCCAGCGACCGTGCGGCGACCGCGTTGCGGGACGCGGTGGCGCGACTGCGCGCCGAGAACCCGGATCCGGTGCTGTGGGCGTCGTACGTGCACACCGGTCCGTGACCGAGGACAGGGTTACGTCGTAAGGCTAGCCTGGGCTAAGTTCTACGCCGTCGAAGCAATCGGCCGCGCATGCGCGGTCCAGGCCAGTGGTGAGGTTATCCGGATGAACCGTCGTGCCCAGACCCACCCGATCATGAGCCGGCGGCGGTTCCTCACGGTGAGCGCGGCCGGTGTGGGAGCGGCGGCGTTACTGGCGGCCTGCGGTACCGAGGAGCCGGCCGAACCGGCCGAGGGCGGCGGCGCGACCGGCGGCGGTTTCCCCGTCACCGTCGAGGACACGTTCGGCCAGGTGACCGTCGAGGCCGCGCCGACGCGGGTGCTGTCGCTGGGCCGCACCGACCACGACGTGTTGCTGGCGTTGGGAATCGTGCCCGTCGGGGTGTTCCGGTTCGTGCCGACGATGGAGCGCGGGGTCGGGGTGTGGGCGGAGGACCGGCTCGGGGACACCACGCCCGAGTTCTTCCGGCCGCCGTTCAACTTCGAACTGGTCGGCCAGCTCGAACCGGACCTGATCGTCAACGTGCAGTCCTCCGGCGACGACGCCGAACACGAGACCCTCGTCGGCTACGGCACGACCGTCGGGCTCGCGAAGGGCTGCGAGCCCAACCAGGTGCCGTGGCAGACCTCCACCGAGCTGATCTCCCGCGCGGTCGGCAAGGGCGACGAAGGCGCCGAACTGGTTTCCCAGACCAGGGCCGCGCTGGACGCGGTCGGCAGGGACAACCCCGGCTTCGCCGGCAAAACCGTGTCGATCCTGTTGGCCTACAGCGGAAAGGTCGGGATCTACACGGTCAACGACACCCGCATGCAGGTCGTCACCGCCTGGGGGCTCACCCCGTCCCCGTACGTCGAGAGCCTGGGCAAGGACGACTACTTCGTCGAGATGTCCCCCGAGCGGATGGCCGATGCGGACGCCGACGTGGTGATCGTGCTCAGCCAGCAGGGTTCCCCGCGCGACGACGTGATGTCCGAGTACCCGCAGATCGAGCGGATGGCCGCCAACGCCGAGGGCCGGATGGTGTTCCCGGAGGACCCCAACATCGGCCTCGCGCTGTCGGCCGCGTCGGTGCTGAGCATCCCCTACGTCGTCGACGGCCTGGTTCCCCTGGTCGCCGAGACACTGGCCTGAGCACCCGACCGGCCGGCGCGGCCGGTCGGCACGACCATCGGTGTGCCGGTCTCCGGGTCGGGGATCACCGTGCACGGCAGGCCGAACACCTCGGCCACCAGCGCGGCCGTGACCACGTCGGCCGGCGGGCCGGTGGCGACGATCTCGCCGGCGTGCATGACGACCAGGTGGGTGGCGTAGCGGCTGGCCTGGTTGAGGTCGTGCAGGACCGCGACCAGGGTCTGGCCGCGCTGGTCGTGCAGATCGGCGCACAGGTCCAGCACGTCGTACTGGTGGGCGATGTCCAGGAACGTCGTCGGCTCGTCGAGCAGCACGATGCTGGTCTGCTGGGCGAGCACCATGGCCAGCCAGACCCGCTGGCGCTGCCCGCCGGACAGTTCGTCCACGAACCGGTTCGCGAGGTCGGCGACCCCGGTCAGCGCCATCGCCTCGGTGACCGCCCGCTCGTCGCCCACCGACCACCGGCGCAGCAGCGACTGGTGCGGGTACCGGCCCTGGGCGACGAGGTCGCCGACGGTCACCTGGCCAGGCACGATCGCCGACTGCGGCAGCAGGCTCAGCCGGCGGGCGATCTCCTTGGTGGGGTAGCGGTCGATGTCCCGGCCGTCGAGCACGACCCCGCCCGCGCGCGGGGAGATCATCCTGGCCAACGCCTTGAGCAGCGTCGACTTGCCGCACGCGTTCGGCCCGATGATCACGGTGAACGAGCCGTCCGGGACGACGACGTCGAGGTCGCGCACGACGACCCGGTCGTCGTAGGCGAGGGTCAAACCGTTGCCGGACAACCGGTTCCGCTCGGCGTGCACCGGACTCCCTTCGGTGTTCACGGTCGCCGCCGCAGTTCCCCGGCCAGCAGCCACGCCAGGTAGAGCCCGCCGAGCGCGGCGGTGCCGACCCCGACGGGCAGTTGCAGCGGCGCGACGACCCGCTGCACGGCGAGGTCGCTCGCCACCACCAACACGACCCCGGTCAGCGCGGCGGGCACCAGTCCCGGCCCTGGCGCGCCGGTCAGCCGGCGGGCGATGTGCGGGGCGGCGAGCGCCACGAACACCACCGGCCCGGCGACCGCGGTCGCCACCCCCACCAGCGCCACCCCGGCGAACAGGGCGGCGATCCTGGTGCGGCGCACCGGGACCCCGCGCGCCTGGGCGGTCTCGTCGCCGGTCTCCAGGACCGTGAGCCGGTGCCCCAGGGTGAGCACCCCGGCGACCAGCACCGCCAGCAGCACCGCCGGGGCGACCAGGGCCTCCCAGCGCACACCGTTGAGCGAGCCGGACAGCCACCGGCGCGCGGTCTCCGCGTCGGCGATGTCCGCGCGGGTGATCAGGTAGGAGTTGACGCCCACCAGCAGCGCGGACAGCCCGATGCCGGTCAGGATCAGCCGGAACCCGGACGCGCCGTGCCGCGAGGTCAGCAGGTACACGAGCACGCCGGTGAGCAGCGCGCCGGCGAACGCGCCGGCCGCGACGTCGGCCGATCCGCCGCGCAGCACCAGAATCGCCACGATCGCGCCGGTCGACGAGCCGGCGGTCAGCCCGATGATGTCCGGGCTGCCCAGCGGGTTGCGGGACACGCTCTGGAACAGCGCCCCGCTCATCCCCAGCGCGGCACCGACCAGCGCGGCGCCCGCCAGCCGGGGCAGTCGCAGGTTGAGCACGGTCTGGGTGAGCCCCCGGCGGCCCTCCCCGACGAACACCGCCAGCACCTCGCCCACCGAGGACCGGTAGGAGCCGGTGACCAGGGTCCACAGCCCGATCGCCAGCGCGACCGCCAGCAGCGCCACCGACATCCACACGGCCCGGCGGCGCACCCGTAACGACAGGCGGCCGGTGCGCAGAACCCAGGTCGCGGTCACGGCGTGGCGATCCGTCGGCGGCGGGCGAGCAACAACAGGGCCGGCGCGCCGAGCACGGCGGTCACGATCCCGACCTCCAGCTCGCCGGGGCGGGCGACGACCCGGCCGAGCACGTCGGCGGCGATCAGCAGCACCGGCCCGATGACCAGCGAGTACGACAGCACCCAACGCTGGTCGGGGCCGGTCACCAGCCGCGCCAGGTGCGGCACCGCGAGCCCGACGAACACGATCGGGCCGACGGCGGCGGTGGCCGCGCCGCACAGCAGCGCCACCGACAGCGCCGCCGCTGTCTGGGTGCGCGTGACGTGCACGCCCAGCGAGCGGGCGACGTCGGTGCCCAGGCCCATCGCGTTGAGCGGGCGGGCCAGCGCGAGCGCGACGACGATGCCGACCGCCAGGAACGGCCCGACCTGCCACACGACGTCGACCTTGCGCCCGGTCAGCGACCCGACCTCCCAGAACCGGAACGCGTCGAAGCTCTGCGGGTCGAGGAACAGCACCGCCGAGACGAACGCGGCCAGCGCCGCGCCGATCGCCAGCCCGGCCAGCACCAGCCGGTCCGGGGTGCCGGGCCGGCCGCCGGCGCCCAGCAGGTACACGATCACCGACGCCGCGCCGGCCCCGGCGATCGCGAACCACACGTACCCGCCGGGCGCGCTCACCCCGAACAGCGAGATCGCGACGACCACCGCGGCCGACGCGCCGTGGTTGACCCCCAGCAGTCCCGGGTCGGCCAGCGGGTTGCGGGCCAGGGCCTGCATCAGCGCCCCGGCCAGCCCCAGCGCGGCGCCGGAGAGCAGCCCCAGCACGGTCCTCGGGACGCGGACGTCGTGGATGGCGAAGGCGTCCTCGCCGCCGTCGTCGTGCCACAGCAGGTCCCACACCGTGGCCAGCGGCAGGGTCCGCGAGCCGACGGCGATGCTCAGCAGACACACCAGGACCAGCACGCCCAGCACCGCGACGAGCCCGCCCCACCGCCACCATCGGCGGACGCCGGGATCGGCGCTGACCTCAGCCGAGGCCGGTGCCGGTGCCGGTGTCATCGTGTTCCTCCGTCACCCGTTCGACGCCTCGCCCATCGCGACCGCGATCCTACGTGGACCGGTGAACGGCTCCCGACCGTGTGCCACCAGCATGTTGTCCACCACGAGCAGGTCGTCGCGCTGGTAGTCGAACCGGGTCGACGCGTCCCGGTAGGCCTGCCGGAGGTGGTCGACGACCTCGTCGGGGATCGGCTGGCCGTCGCCGTAGTAGGTGTTGTTCGGCAGGCCGTCCTGGCCGTAGATCTCGATCATCGCCGCGCGCACCTCGGCGGGCAGCGAACTCTCGTGGAACAGCACGACGTGGTTGAACCACACCGGGTCGCCGGTGCGCGGGTGCCGGTGCACGGCGTCGCGCACGGCGGTGGTGCGCAGCCCGTTGTCCCCGATCCACTCCGCGCGCAGCCCGCCCTCGGCGCACCGCCGCTCCACCTCGGCGCGGTCCTCGGTGCCGAACGCCTGCCACCACCGCAGACCGACCTCGTCGCCGTAGTTGCGCACCACCATCCACCGGCGGCGTTCGAACTCGGCGCGCACGTCCGGGTCGAGCGCGGCCAGCACGGCGCGGGTGGAGGCGAGCGGGGTGGCGCCGAGCGTGTCGGGCGGGGTGACGCAGTGGAAGTACAGCACCAGCGGCCAGGCGGCCTGGTAGGACATCTCGGTGTGCAGCGGGATCTCGGCGTTGGCCGGGTAGTCGGTGGAGGTGTAGACCCGGCCCTTGATGACGCTGCGCGGGGTGGACTGCTCGGTGTAGGTCAGCGGTGTGCCGGACAGGGCGCGGACGGCGGCCTCGAACCCGTCGACACCGCCGACGTCGAACCCGCGCAGCAGCAGGGCGCCGTGCTCGGTAAGCAGATCACGCAGGTGGTCGCGGTCCTCGGCGATCGCGTGGGCGGCCGGCTGGCCGTCGCCGTGGATGGTCAGGGTCACGGGGTCTCTCCTGTCATCGTCGCGCGCCACCGGGCGACCAGGTGCGTCACCTCGGGTTCGTCCAGTACGGCGGTGGGGAAGGTCCAGGTCGTGGTGAGCACGTCGTCGCGGACCAGCGAGGTGACGTCGAGCGCGGCGGCGGCCAGCAGACCGGGGACCGCCGCGCGGGTGGCCGCGCCGGCCGCGAACGCGGGGTCGCGGGTCCACGGCGCCCCGGTGGGGCCGTGCGTGCGGCCGAGGTGGTTGAGCCGCACGTTCGGGCCGGGGTGGCGCAGCAGGTCCTCGGCGCCGTCGACGTGGCGCAGCAGGCCGTGGCCGACGCCGCCGTCGGGCACGGCGTCCAGGGCGTCGCGGACGCGGCCGGTCATCGCGGCGAGTCCGGGGTCGCCGGTGGTGTCCAGCCGCAGCGGGTGTTCGGCGGTGAACCAGCCGACGGTGCGCGCCAGGTCCAGGCCCGCCGGCTCGTACCGGCCGTGCCGTTCCAGGGCCACCAGCACCGACCTCGCGCCGCCCAGGTGGTCGGACAGCGCGGTGGCCAGCGCGGCCAGGACGGTCTCGGCGACCCGCGCGGCCGGCGCCGGGACGGTCGCGGTGATCGTCGCCGTGGTGGCCCAGGTGTCCTGGCCGGCGACCGGTCTGCGGGTGCCCAGCGGCGGTTCCGGTTCGCCGAGTACCGCCAGCCAGTACGGGAGTTCCGCGCGCCGGGCCGGCACCTGGGCGGTGAGCGTGCGCGCCCAGTGCCGGTAGGACGTGCCGGCCGGCGCCAGCACGGGCGGGCGGCCCTCGGTCACCGCGGCCCACGCCGAGGCCAGGTCGTCGGTGAGGATCCGCCACGACACGCCGTCCACCACGAGGTGGTGGGCGAGCACCAGCAACCGGTTCGCCTCGGGGAAGTGGACGAACTCGACGGGCAGCCCGGCCGCGAGGTCCAGCCGGTCCACGGCGTCCCGGAACGCCGCGTCGACGTCGCCGCCGGTGGTGCACCGGGCGGCGACCAGCTCGGGGGCCAGGTCCTCGACGGGCGGCACCGACAGTTCGCCGCCGCGCCAGCGGGCGCGCAGCACGTCGTGCCGCCGCGCCAGCGCGTCGAGGACGGCGGGCAGCCCGTCGGGCGGCAGGCCGGGCGGTGTCACCAGGTAGGCGGCCTGCGTGAACCGGGCGAACTCGCCGCCCTTGGCCAGGACCTGCGCCACGACCGGGGTCCTGGGCACCAGCCCGACCACGTCCGAGGTGACGGCGGCCGCGCGCCCGGCGACGGTGGCCAGCCCGGCCGGTGTCGGGTGGGTGAACACGTCGCGGGCCGAGACCGTCAGCCCGGCGGCGCGGGCCCGGCTGACCAGCTGGATCGACAGCACGCTGTCGCCGCCCCGGTCGAAGAACGAGTCCTCCGCGCCGACCCGCTCGACCCCCAACAGGTCCGCGAACACCGCGCACAGCGCGGTTTCGGCGTCGCCGGAGGGTGCCCGGTAAGGCCGGGTGCCGGTGAACTCGGGGCGCGGCAACGCCCGCCGGTCCACCTTGCCGGCCGGGGTCAGCGGCAGGTCCGGCAACGCCACCAGCACGGCCGGCACCAGGTGCTCGGGCACCCGCGCGGCCAGCCAGTCGCGCACCTCGTCGGGCCGCGCCCCGGTCAGCGCGCAGTACCCGACCAGCTGCCGGGTGCCGCCTTGGGTCTCGCGCACGACCACGGCCGCCGCGCGCACGGCGGGATGGCGGGCCAGCTCCGCCTCGATCTCGGCCGGCTCGATCCGCCGGCCACGCAGCTTCACCTGGTCGTCCGCGCGGCCAAGGAACTCCAGCCGTCCGTCCGGCCGCCAGCGGGCCAGGTCGCCGGTGCGGTAGAGGCGCGCGCCGGGCGTGAACGGGTTGGCCACGAACCGGGTCGCGGTCATCGCCGGGTCACGCAGGTAGCCGCGCCCCAGCAGCATCCCGGCCGCGTACAGCTCGCCGGGGGTTCCGGCCGGCACCGGGGCGAGCGTGTCGTCCAGGACGTAGAGGCGGGTGTTGGGGTTGGGGGTGCCGATGGTCATCTCGCCGCAGTCGACGCCGGGCGGGTAGGACTCCTGGCTCACGCCGATCGTGGTCTCCGCCGGGCCGTAGCCGTGGATGACCGTGCAGTCCAGCTTCGCGCGCAGCCGGCGGAACTGGTCGGGGCCGAACACCTCGCCGCCGCACCACAGGTGCCGCAGCGACCGGGCGGACCCGGCGAAGGCGTCCAGACGCACCATCATGTCCAGCATCGACGACACCAGGTAGGCGAAGGTGACCCGGTGCCGCTCGATCAGCCCGAGCAGGTACTCCACGTCCCGTTCGCCGCCGGGGTCGGCGACCACGACCCGCCCGCCGGTCACCAGCGGCAGGAAGATCTCGTTGATCGAGATGTCGAAACCCAGCGGTGCCTTGAACAGCGCCGCGTCGTCCACCCCGAACCCGAGCTTGTCGCGCTGCCACTCCAGGCGCGCGCAGATCGCCGAGTGCAGGATCATCGCGCCCTTGGGCGTTCCGGTGGACCCGGAGGTGTGGATGACGTAGGCGAGCGAGTCCGGCGCGGCCGGGCCGGGGAGCGTGCCGGTGGGCGCGTCGCGGCAGTCGGCGACCGCGACGACCGGTGCGGTGATCACCCCGGTGAGCGCGTCCGGGTCGGCGGTGAGTACCAGCGCCAGGCCCGAACTCGCGCCCAGCGCGGCGATCCGCCCGGCGGGCCACGCCGGTTCCAGCGGCAGGAACGCCGCGCCGGCCCGCAGCACCCCCAGCAGCGCGGCGACCAGGTCGGGTGACCGGTCGAGGTGTACGCCCACCACGTCCTCCCGGCCGACCCCGGCGGCGGTGAGCCGGGCGGCGATCCGGGCGGCGCGGTCGTCGAGCTGGCGGTAGGTCAGGGTCGTGTCGCCGTGCTCGACGGCGACCCGGTCGGGGTGCGCGGCGATCTGGGCGGCGACCAGCGCCACCAGCGTGGTCGGCTCGACGTCCTCGTCGGTGTCGTTCCACCGCTCGACGATCCGGTGCCGTTCGGGCCCGGACAGGACGTCGATGGCCGACAGGTGCGCGCCGGGGGCGGCGGTCATCGCCGTGAGGACCCGCACCAGCCGCCGCGCGAACGTCGTGGCGGTGGCCCGGTCGTAGTGGTCCACCGAGTACTTGACCGCGCCGGTGATCTCCCCGGAGTCGTGCTCCACGACGTCCACGGCCAGCTCGAACTTCGCCGCGCGCGGCGCGCCCAGCAGCAGCTCCGGGTGCCCGCCGGCCAGGGGCGGCGGCCGGTCGTGGCGGCGGTGGGACACCATGACCTGGAACAACGGGTTCTCGCCTGCCGCCACCGTCGGCCGCAGCGCGGCGACGACCCGGTCGAAGGGCACGTCCTGGTTGGCGTAGGCGTCCAGCGCGCGGTCCCGCACGCGGGCCAGCAGCTCACGCACGGTCGGGTCGCCGGACAGGTCGTTGCGCAGCACCAGCGTGTTGACGAAGAACCCCACCAGGTCGGTCAGCGCCTCGTCGGTGCGCCCGGCGGTCGGCACCCCGATCGGCACGTCCGGCCCGGCGCCGAGCTTGGCCAGCACCACCGCCACCGCCGCCTCGACGACCATGAACGCGGTCGCCCCGGATTCCTGGGCCAGCGCGTGGATCGCCGTGGCCAGCCCGGCCGGCAGGGTGAACGGGACACCGTCGCCGCGTCCTCCCGGCGCCGCCGGCCGCGCGCGGTCGCGGGGGAGCGGGAGGTCCTCCGGCAGGTCCGCCAGCGCGTCGCGCCAGTGCCGCAGCTGTTCGGCGGCGACGCTGGCCGGATCGTTCTCGTCGCCGAGCAGCGCCGCGTGCCAGCGGGTGTAGTCGCGGTAGGTCACCGGCGGCGGCGCCCAGTCCGGCGCGCGCCCGTCGGCGCGGGCGGCGTAGGCGGTGGCGAGGTCGGCCAGCAGCGGGCGCATCGACTGGTCGTCGCCGGCGATGTGGTGCACGGCCAGCGACAGCACACGGTGCCCGCCGGGCTCCCGGTACAGCCTGGCCCGCCACGGCGAATCGTGCGCCAGGTCGAACCGGTGCGCGGCGTCGAGGTCCAGGGCGTCGTCGGTGAGGTCGGCGACCGGAAGTTCCGGGACGACCGCCGGCAGGACCTGCTGGCGGGGCACGCCGTCGACGACCGGGAACACCGTGCGCAGCGCCTCGTGGCGTGCGTGCAGGTCGCCGAGCGCGGCCCGCAGCGCCACCTCGTCCACCGGCCCGGCCAGGCTCAGCGCGAACGCCATCACGTAGCCGTCGCCGCCCAGCTGGTCGAGGAACCACAGCCGCCGCTGCCCGGGGGACAGCTCGGTGGTGGCGTCGCCGGGGGTGAGCGCCGGGCGCCGCCGCTGGCCGAGGTGGGCGGCGAGCCCGGCCGGGGTGGGTGCGTCGAACACCGCGCGGATGCTCAGTTCCGTGTCCAGCGCCGACCGCACCCGCGACACCAGCCTGGTCGCCAGCAGCGAATGCCCGCCCAGGTCGAAGAACGAGTCGTCCGGCCCGACCCGGGCCACGCCGAGCGTGTCGCCGAACAGCCCGCACAGCACCCGCTCGACCTCCCCGGCCGGTTCCCGGCCCCCACCGGCGCCGGGGTCGGGTTCGGGCAGCGCCGCGCGGTCGAGCTTTCCGTTGCTGGTCAACGGAAGCGCGTCCAGCACGACGACCGCCGACGGCACGAGGTGTTCGGGCAGCAGCGTCGCGACGTGCGCCCGCAGCCGGGCCGGCGTGGTCTCGGTCACCACGTAGGCCACCAGCCTCGGGTCGCCGTCGGGGCCGGGCCGGGCGAGGACGGCGGCCTGGGTGAGGGCGTCGTGGGTGCGCAGCGCGGCCTCGACCTCGCCAGGCTCGATCCGGAAGCCGCGGATTTTGACCTGGTCGTCGGCCCGCCCGAGGTACTCCAGCGCGCCGCTCGCCGTCCAGCGCACGACGTCGCCGCTGCGGTAGAGCCGCTGACCGGCGGTGAACGGGTCGGCGACGAACCGTGTCGCGGTCAGGCCGGGGCGCCCGAGGTAGCCCAGCGCGACCTGCGGTCCGCCGACGTACAGCTCGCCGGGCACACCGGGCGGGACCGGTCGCAGCCGGGAGTCCAGGACGTGGGTGCGGGTGCCGGGCAGGCCGTGGCCGACGGGGCTGGCGGTGCCGGTCAGGTCGGCCGGGGTCAGCGTCGCGGTGGTGACGTGCACGGTGGTCTCGGTGATCCCGTACATGTTGACCAGCCGCGCGGTGTCCCAGCCGGTGAGGCGGCGCGGGTCGAGCGCCTCACCGCCGAAGATCACCAGGCGCGGCGTGGGCAGGTCGCGGGCGTGCGGGGCGAGCGCGTGGAACGCCGAGGGCGTCTGGTTGAGCACGCTCACCCGGTGCTCGGCCAGCAGCGCGGCGAAGTCCTCGGGGGAGCGGGCGACGTCGCGGGGCACCACGACGAGCGTGCCGCCGGTGCTCAGCGCGCCCCACAGCTCCCACACGGAGAAGTCGAAGGCGTAGCTGTGGAACAGCGTCCACACGTCGTCGGGCCCGGTGGGGCAGCGTTCGCGCAGCGCGGTCAGCATCGCGACGACGTTGCGGTGGGTGACCGCGACGCCCTTGGGACGTCCGGTCGAGCCGGAGGTGTGGATCACGTAGGCGACCCCGTCGGGCAGCCGGCCGGACCGCCCGGTCCGCTCGACCGTGAGTCCTAAATGGACGGTGAGGCTCGGTCGGGCGTCGTCCAGCAGGAAACGGACCCGCTCGTCGGGCAGGTCCGGGTCCACCGGCAGATAGCCGGCGCCGGTCATCAGCACCCCGATGATCGCCACGACCAGGTCGGCCGACCGGGGCAGCCGCAGCGCGACCAGGTCGCCCGGCCCGGCGTCCAGCCGCCCGGCCAGCTCCCGCGCCCGCCGCGCCACCTCGGCGTAGGTCAGCCGCTGCTCGCCGGCCACCACCGCGACCGCGTCCGGGGTCGCCGCCGACTGACGGGTGAACAGGTCGACCAGCGTCTCGTCCGGGACCGTCAGCGGCGGCGGCTGCCAGAGGTCGGTGAGCCGGCGGTACTCCTCGCCGCCCAGCACGTCCACCGCCGCCACCGGCCGGTCTGGCCCGTCGAGCAACGCGTCGAGGACCCGGCGGTAGCGGGCCGCGACCGCCGGCCCGTCGACCCGGCCGGGCAGGTACTTGACCGTCAGGTCCAGACCGCCGTCCTCCCGTGGCATGGCCAGCAGAGTGACCGGGTAGTGGGTGGAGATCGGCCGGGCGGTGGCGACGGTCAGCCCGGCGCGCCGTTGCAGGTCGGCCAGCCCACCCCGGTCGAACGGGAACGACTCGTACACCACCAGGCTGTCGAACAGCTCACCGCTGCCCAGCCCGGCCTGCCGCTGCACGTCGGTCAGCCCGGCGTACTGGTGGTCCAGCAGCGCCGACTGCTCACGCTGCACCCTGCCCAGCAGCGCGCCGACCGTCTCGCCCCCGGCCAGCCGGACCCGGACCGGCACGGTGTTGATGAACAGCCCGACCGTCGACTCCACCCCGGGCAGCTCCGCGGGCCGCCCGGCGACGGTCGTGCCGAACACCACGTCGTCGCGGCCGGTGAGCCGCGCGAGCAGGATCGCCCACGCCACCTGGACGACCGTGTTCACCGTCGCCTCGCCGCGCCGGGCCAGGGAACCCAGGCGCGCCACCGACTCCGGCGACAGGACCTCGGTGACCTCCTCCGGCGGCCCACCGCCGGACGCCGGGGCGCCCAGCCGGGTCGGACCCGGCAGGCCGGCCAGCGCGTCGCGCCACACCGCCAGCGACCGGTCGCGGTCGCGGGAACCCAACCAGGCCAGGAAATCCCGGTAGGGCCGGGCCCACGGCAGGACCACGTTCTCGTCGGCGTACACGGCGAGCAGGTCGCGCAGCAGCAGCGGCGTCGACCAGCCGTCCAGCACCAGGTGGTGGTTGGTGATCACCAGCCGGTGGCGGTCGGCGGCGAGCCGCACGAGCTGGAAACGGATCAGCGGCGGGGTGGCGAGGTCGAAGCGGGTGCGCCGGTCCTGCTCCAACAGCCGCGCCAGCTCGCCCGGCTGGTCCGGTTCGGCGATCCGACTCAGGTCGACGTCGGTCCACGGCGGCGCCACCGACCGCAGCACCACGTGCACCGGGTCGGCGAAGTCGCGGACGAACGCGCCGCGCAGACAGTCGTGGCGCGCCAGCAACGCCGACGCCGCGCGGTACAGCCGGTCCCGGTCCAGCGGGCCGTCGACGTCCAGCACGAGCTGCGCCAGGTACCGGTCGACGTCCCGCTCGTCGTAGAGCGCGTGGAACAGCAGCCCCTCCTGCAACGGGGTCAGCGGCAGCACGTCCTTGAGGTTCGACACGGCGGTCATCGCGTCCACCGCGACCGCAGCTGGTCGAGCTGGTCCTGACCCAGGTCGACCAGCAGGTCACCCGCGCTCGGCCCGCCGGCACCCGGCCGGGCGGCGTGCGCGGCCAGACCGGCCAGCGCCCGCCCCCACAGCTCACCCAGTGCGCGGACCGCCGCGTCGTCGTACAGCGCGGCGGGGAACATCCAGTGCGCCGTCAGCACCGGCCCGTCGGGGCCGTCCTCGGCCAGCGCGTTCACCACCAGCGGCGCCGGCGCCGGCATGTCGGGGTCGGCGGCGGCCGACAGCCCGCCGGGCACCAGCCGCCAGTCGGCGCGCCCGCCGGTGCCGAACCGGCCCAGGTAGTTGAAGCCCAGCGCCGGTTCCGGGCAGGCGGCGAGCACGGAGCCCTCGTCGAGGTGGCGCAGCTGGCCGTAGCCGAGGGTGTCGGCGGGGACCGCCCGCAGCTGCTCCTTCACCCGGCGCAGCGCGTCCCCGGCGGCGTCGCCACCGGCGAGGGCGTCCCGTGTCGGGATCCCGGTCAGGTCAAGGCGAACCGGGTGCTGGCTGGTGAACCAGCCGACCGTGCGGGCGAGGTCGGCGTCCTCGCCCCGGCCGTGGCCCTCCAGGGTCAGCAGGACCGTCGGGTCGTGCCGCCACGCGGCGACCGCCAGGCCGAACGCGGTGAGCAGCACGTCGTTCACCCCGGCGTGGAACGTCTCGGGCACCGCGCCCAGCACGGCCGTCGTCACCTCCGCCGGCACGGTCGTGCTGACCGTGCGGACCGTCGCCCAGGTGTCGCGCCGGGGATCCAGCTCCGGTGCGGCCGGCGGGTCGGCCAGGATCGCGCGCCACCGCTCCAGGTCGCCCCGGCGGTCGGCGGCGCGGCGCACGAGCCCGGCGGTCCACGCCCGCAACGACACCGGCACCGGGTCGAGCCGGACCGGCCGGCCGGCGCTGACCGCGTCCCACGCCTGCGCGAGGTCGTCGGTGAGCACCCGCCACGACACCCCGTCGACGGCCAGGTGGTGGACCACCAGCAGCAGCCGGCCGGGGTCGAACCAGACGGCCTGGACCATCACCCCGTCGGCCGGCCGCAACCGCCCGGCGGCGGCGGTCTCCTCCTCGGCGACGTCGGCGTCGGGCGCGACCCGCCGCACGAGCGTGGCCGCGTCGACCGACCCGGCCGGCGGGACGGTCAGGGTGGGACCGGGGCCCAGCCGGCAGCGCAGGGCGTCGTGGTGGTCGAGGACCGCGCCCAGGACGGTGACCAGCGCGTCGGTCGTCAGGCCGGCCGGCACGTCCAGCAGCGCGGACATCCGGTGGCGGGCCAGCAGCGGCCCGCGCGCGGCGAACGAGCGCATCAGCGGTGTCGGCGCCACCGCGCCCACCCCGGACTCGCCCGGCCCCGCCGCCCGCGTCGTCGTGCCAGCCGACGCGGCCAGCGCCGCCGGCGTGCGCAGCGTCAGCACGTCGCCGGGGGTCAGCGTGAAGCCGCGCCGCCGGGCACGGGCGGCCAGGGTGATGGCGACGATGCTGTCACCGCCGAGCGCGATGAACGAGGCGTCCGGGTCGACGCTCTCACGCCCCAGCACCTCGGCGAACAGCGCACACAGCGCGCGTTCCCCGTCGTTGGCGGGCGCGCTGACCCGGGTCGGTTCGGGGTCCGGCGGGTCGGGCAGGGAGCGGCGGTCGGTCTTGCCCGACGCGCCGATCACGAACCCGTCGACCACCACGATCGCCGAGGGAACCAGGTGGTCGGGCAGCCGCGCGGCCAGCCGTTCCCGCAGCCGCAGCGGGTCGACGGTCGCGCCCGGCGCGGCGGTCACGTAGCCGACGAGCCGGCGGTCGCGGACGGCGGCCACCGCGCGCGCCACGGTCGGCTCCCGCGCCAGCGCGGTCTCCACCTCGCCGAGCTCGACCCGGAACCCCCGGATCTTCACCTGGTCGTCCACCCGGGTCACGAACTCCAGCTGCCCGTCGGGCCGCCAGCGCACCAGGTCCCCGGTGCGGTACAGGCGTTCCCCGTCGCCGAACGGGTTGGCCACGAACCGTTGCGCGGACAGCGCCGGGCGGTTCAGGTAGCCCCGGGCCAGCTGCGCGCCGCCGACGTACAGCTCGCCGACGACCCCGACCGGCACCGGGTCCAGACGCCCGTCGAGCACGTGGACGGTGACGTTGGCGACCGGTGAACCCACCGGCACCGGGCCCGCCGGCAGATCCTTGCCCTGACCGAGGTCGCTGATCAGACAGCCGACGGTGGCCTCCGTCGGGCCGTACTCGTTGACCACCGTGACCCGCCCGTGCGGCGGGCGCCAGCCGGCGAACGCCTCACCGCGCAGTGCCTCCCCGGCGACGACCAGCGTGCAGTCGGTGTCCGGCGCGAACGTCACCGCTCCCAGCAGCGGCAGGTGGCTCGGGGTGAGTTTGAGGAACGCCGGGGGCGCGGAGCCGGCCGCCGGGCCGTCGAGGGTACCGGTGGTCAGCTCGACCGTGCCGCCGGCGAGCAGCGGCCCGAACAGCGGCGTCACCGCGAAGTCGAACGAGGTCGAGGTGTGCAGCAGGGTGTGCCCGCGCAGGCCGGCGAACGCGCGCAGCGCCCACTCCAGGTGGTTGCGCAGCGCGTCGTGGGTGACCACCACGCCCTTGGGCACGCCGGTCGACCCGGAGGTGTGGATGACGTAGGCCGGGTGGCCGGCCAGCAGCGGCCGGGTCCGTTCGTCGTCGCGCACGGCCGAAGCGGACAGCCCGCCCAGGTCCACCGTGTCGACCCGGACCACCGGCGCCGGCGTGTCCGGCAGGGTGACGCCGGTGGCGGTGAGGATCGCCGTCGGGTTGGTGTCGGCGAGTTGCAGGCTGATCCGCTCGGCCGGGTGGTCGGGGTCGACCGGCAGGTAGGCCGCGCCGCAGGCCAGCACGGCGAGCGCGCCGGCCACCAGGTCGACCGAGCGCGGCAACGCCAGCGCCACCACGTGCTCCGGCCCGGCGCCCAGCCCGATCAGGTGCCGCGCCAGCCGGTGGGAGCGGTCCGCCAGCTGGCGGTAGGTCAGTGACCGGTCCCCGGCGCGCACCGCCACCGCGTCGGGGGAGTGCGCCACCCGGCCTGCGAACCACGCGGGCAGCAGCGGTGCCGTGGCGGCGGTCGCGGTGTCGTTCCACGACGTCACCAGGGTGTGCCGCTCGTCCGGGGACAGCAGCGGCAGCGCGGCGAGGGTCGTGTCGGGGGCGGTGAGGGCGGCGTCGAGCAGCCGGTCGAGGTGGGCCAGCAGCCGGGTGACCACCTCGCCGGCCTGGTCGGTGACCGGGTGGTTGGCCTCCACGGTCAGGTCGTCGCCGTCGGTCTCCACCGACAGGGTCAGGTCGAACCGCGCGCTGCCGTTGGCCAGGTGCCGTCTCACCGCGCGCAGGCCGTGCCGGGCGAACACCGCGCCGGCCGGCGCGCGCAGCGAGAGCACCACGTTGAACAGCGGTGACCGGCCGGCCGCCTTCGTGATGTCCTCCAGTTCGACGTCCTGGTGCGCGTAGGCCCGCACACACACCTCGCGCGCCCGGCGCACCAGCGCGGCGAACGTGTCGCCGCCGGTGACGCCCAGCCGCAGCGGAACCGTGTTGCCCAGGTAGCCGACGATCCGCTCGGCGCCGGGGAAGTCGCGGTTCACCACGGGCGCGCCGATGACCAGGTCCGTGGCGCCGGTGTAGCGGTGCAGCAGCGCGGTGACCGCCGCGCACAGCACCATGTACGTCGACGCGTTCTCCCGGCGGGCCAACTCGCGCACCCGCGCACCGGTTCCCGGCGGCAGCCGGCGGGCGGTCCCGTCGCCCTCGGCGTCGGGCCCGGACACCCGCCCGCCGACGGCCGGCAGGTCGACCGGGTCCGGCGGGTCTGCCAGCTCCGCGCGCCAGAAGTCCACATCGGACTGTCCGGCCGGCGGCGGGTGGTGCGGCGGCGGGGCGAGCGGGCGGCCGGCGTAGGCGGTCAGCAGGTCGTCGAACAGGACCGTCGTCGTGCCGTCGTCCCAGGCGACGTGGTGGGCGACCACGACCAGCGTGCACCGGCCGTCGCCGGTGCGGATCAGCCGCACCCGCAGCGGCGGCTCGGCGGCCAGGTCGAACACGTGCCGGGCGAGGTCGGTGGCCAGCGCGTCCACCTCGCCCGGATCGGCGTCGTACCAGTCGAACGGGGTGCCGGCCTCGGCGCTCACCACCGGCCGGGGCTCGCCGTCGGGGTCGGCCGGGTAGGTCGTGCGCAGCACCGGGTGCGCGCCGACGACCGCCGCGACCGCCGCCGCCAGGCGCGACGGATCCAGGTCGGTGTCCAGGTCGGTGTCCAGGTCGGTGGCGATGAACACGTTGTAGGCCACGGACTTCGGGTTGAGCTGCTGGACCGACCACATCCGCCGCTGACCCGCCGTGAGCCCGCTCGCGGCGACCGGGGTGCTGGTGTCGCCGCGCAGGCCCTCCTCGGCCAGCCGGCGGCGCAGCAACTCCCTTCGTTTGTCCACAGTGGTCACCGAGGGGTCCCCTCCCGAGGGTCGTGACTGGTCACCAGCGCCCGCTTGTCGATCTTCCCGACGGCGGTCAGCGGCATCCGGTCGGTGACGATCAGCCGGTCGGGGTGCATGAACCTGGCCAGCCCCCGGTCGAGCAGGAAAGCCTTGAGCTGCTTGAGTTTCGGCGCCCGCTGGTCGGGCGCGAGGGTCACCACCGCGGCCACCAGCTCGCCCAGCGTCTCGTCCGGCAGGCCGATCACCGCCGCCTGGGCGAGCGCCGGATGGGTGAGCAGGTGCTCCTCCAACTCGGCGGCCGACACGTTCTCCCCGCCCCGGTTGACCACGTCCTTGGCCCGCCCCTCGACCACCAGGTGCCCGGTCGGCAGCCGCCGCACCAGGTCGCCGGTGCGGAAGAACCCGTCGGCGTCGAACACCGTCGCGTTGTGCGCGGCGGCCCGGTAGTAGCCGCGATGGGTGTACGGGCCGCGCGTCCACAGCTCGCCGATCTCCCCGTCGGGCACCGGCGTCCCGTCGGGGGCGAGCACCCGGATCTCGTCGGCCGCGCTCAACGGCCGGCCCTGCGAACCGGTGACCAGGTCGTCGGGGTCGGTCAGCCGGGTGTAGTTGAGCAGGCCCTCGGCCATGCCGAACACCTGCTGCACCGGCCAGCCAAGGACCCGGGGGATCGCCCGCGCCAGGTCGGCGTCCAGCTTCGCGCCGCCGACCTGCAGCAGCCGCACGCTCGACCGGTCGGTGTCGTGCCAGGGCGCCTCGTCGGCCAGCATCCGCGCCAGCGGCGGCACCAGCGCGGTGACCGTCACCCGCTCCCGCGCCACCAGCCCGAACACCACCTCCGGGCTCGGCGCCGGGCACATCACCACCGTCCCCCCGACGCCGAAGGTGCCCAGCATCCCCGGGCAGGCCAGCGGGAAGTTGTGCGCGATCGGCAGGCACGCCAGGTACACGTCCTCGGCGCCCAGCCCGCACACCCGCGCGCTGGCGCGCGCGTTGTAGGCGTAGTCGTCGTGGGTGCGGGGGATGAGCTTGGGTTTGCCGGTCGTCCCGCCCGACACCAGCAGCACCGCCACCTCGCCGGCCGCCGGGTCCTCACCCGGCGCCGGGTCCCCGACCACGTCGGCCAGCGCGGTGAACGGCCCTGGCTCACCGGCGACCAGCACGTGACGCACCGACGGGGCGGCGGCCAGGACCTCCCGCGCCAGCTCCCGGTGGTCGAACCCGTCGACGACGTCGGCCGTCACGAACGCGACCGCCCCGGACAGCGCCGCCAGATGCGTGAGCTCCGACCGGCGGTGCGCCGGCAGCGTCAGCACCGGGACCGCCCCGAGCCGGACCAGCGCGAGGAACACCACGACGAACTCGGCGACGTTCGGCAGCTGCACGAGAACCCGGTCCCGCGCCCCGATCCCCAACCCGGCCAGCCCGGCCGCGCGGACCTCGGCCAACCGGTCGAGGTCCCGGTAGCTGATCCGCCGTTCACCCTCGACCACCGCGATCGCCTCGCCGAACCGCCGCGCCCACCGCCGCGACAGCGCGCCAAGCGACTCCCCGCGCCAGAACCCCTGCGCCCGGTACCGCTCGGCGAACTCCGCCGGCCACGGCGTGAACCCCTCCAGCGGCGCGCTCACCGGCCACCCGCCAGCGCCTCGGCGACGTCCTCGTCGGACAGCGCGCCGATCTCCTCGGCCAGCGTCGCGACCCGGTTCAACCGGTGCGGATCCGGGGTCCCCGCCAGCAGCCGCGCGGCGAGGGCCGCGACCGTCGGCCCGGCGAACAGGTCGCGGACGGTCACCGGCGAGTCCAGCTCGTCGCGCAGGCGGGCGACGATCCTGGTGGCCAGCACCGAGTCGCCGCCGAGGGTGAACAGCGGGTCGGTCGTGCCGACCTCCTCGACCTCCAACACCTCCCGCCACACCCGGGCGATGACCCGTTCCAGGTCGGTCGACGGGGCGGTTCTGGCCGGGGCCCGGTGGTCGCCGACCAGGGCGGTGACCGCCGCCCGGTCCACCTTTCCGTTGTGGGTCAACGGAAGGGCGTCGACGGCGAGCAGCACGTCCGGGATCAGGTGGGCCGGCAGTCGCTGCGCCAGACGCTCGGTGAGCGCCGCCGGGTCGGCCGTGGTGACCACCGCCGCGCCCAGCGACGCCCGGCCCACCGGCACGACGGCGGCGGCCGACACCCGCTCGTCGGCCAGCAGCGCCGCCACCACCTCGCCGGGCTCCACCCGGAACCCGCGCAGCTTGAGCTGGTCGTCGCGCCGGCCGAGGAACTCGATCGTCCCGTCCGGCAGGTAGCGGGCCAGATCGCCCGTGCGGTACCAGCGAACGCCCTCGTGCACGACGAACCGCCGCGCGGTCCGCGCGGGATCGTCGCGGTAGCCGTCGGCCACGCCGGCGCCGCCGATCCACAGCTCTCCGGTGACCCGGTCCGGGCAGTCCCGGCCGCGCTGGTCGACCACCCGGCAGCGCACGTTGCGCAGCGGCGTCCCGTACGGCACGCACGTCCACGCCGGGTCGACCACCCGCACCTCGCACACCGTGGAGTGGATGGCCGTCTCGGTCGTGCCGCCCAGCCCGGCGAACCGGCAGTCCGGTGCCACCCGCGCCAGCCGCGCCGGCAGGTCGGTGCCCACCCGGTCGCCGCCGAGCAGCACCACCCGCAGCGCGTCGCCGAACCCGCCGGTCACCAGCAGCATGTCCAGCAGCGCCGGCACACAGTTCAGCACGCTGACCCGGTGCTCGCGCATCAGCTCGGCCCAGTGCGCGGGCGCCCGCTGGTCGTCCTGGTCGACCAGCACCACCGCCCCGCCCACCGACAGCGGCGCGAACAGGTCGAACACCGACAGGTCGAAGTCCAGCGAGGACACCGCGAGCGTGCGGTCGGCCGAGGTGACGGCGAACCGGTCCACCAGGTCCTCGACGGTGTTCACCGCCGCCCGGTGCGGCACCGCCACCCCCTTGGGCTCCCCGGTCGACCCCGAGGTGAACAGCAGGTACGCCGCCCGCGCCGCGTCCACCGGCACCGGCCCTGGCAGCGGCCGGTCACCCGCGACCAGCTCACCGGAGAGCAGCTCGGCGACCCCCGCCAGCTCGGCCCGCCGCCGCGCCCGCGCCGGCGGCTGGTCCAGCCCCAGCGGCACGTACACCGCCCCGGCGGCCAGTACCCCCAGCACCGCGGCGACCTGGTCGGGCCCGCGCTCCAACCGGATGCCCACCGCGTCGCCCGGCCGGACCCCACGCGCCACCAGCCCGGCCGCCACCCGCAGCGCCCGCTCCGCCAGCTCCCCGTAGGACAGCGTGCCCCCGCGCCACAGCAGCGCCGGCTCGTGCGGCGCCCGCCCGGCCAGCGCGAAGAACGGGCCGTGCAGGGTGTTCCCGCTCTCCGGCGAGGCGGTGTCGTTCACCCGCGCGCGGACCGCGCGCTGCGCCGCCGGCAGCAGGTCCCCGACCGGCTCGTCCCACCGCTGCCCGGCGAGCAGATCGGCCACCAGCGCGCGGAACGCGTCGAACATCGCGTCCACCACCCCGGCCGCCAGACCGGGCTCACGCACGTCCCAGTTCACCAGCAGCCCGCCGTCCAGCTCGGTGACCTGCGCGTCCAGCAACACCTGCGGGCCCTGCGAGACGATCCACACCGGGTCGCCGAACGTGGCCCGCACCGCCTCGGCGAACAGCTCACCGAGGTTGAGCGCGCTGGTGAACACGACCGGGGCGATCACCTGCTCGCCGGTGCGCCTGGTCAGGTCCCGCAACACCTCCACCCCGGAGTACGCGGCGTGCGAGGTGTCGGTGTGCAGCCGGTGCTGCACGTCCCGGACCCGTTCGACGAACGTGCGCTCCCCGGTCAGGTCCACCGCGAGCAGCACGGAGCTGGTGAAGTCCCCGACCAGCTCCGGCACCCGTGGATGCACCGGCTCCCGGTCGAACAACGGCACGTTCACCAGGAACCGGGGTCGCGCGCTCCACGCCCCGACCACCTCGGCGAACGCCGTGGCCATCACGGCCGCCGGGGTCACCCCGCGTGTGCGGCACACCTCGTCCAGCCGCCGCCGGCCGGCCGCGTCCAGGCGCACGTGCCGGCGGGTCACCCGCACCGGCCCGTTCGCCGGCGAGGTCGGCAGGTCCGGTGCGCCGGGCAGCTCGTCGAGCCGCTCCCGCCACCACCGCTGGTCGCGGGCCGCCGCGTCGCCGGTGGGTCGGGTCAGGCGGTAGTCCGGGTAGTCGAAGTCCAGCGCCGGCAGGGTCTCGCCGGCGTAGGCGGCGGCCAGGTCGGCCAGCAGGATCCGGTAGCTGACCGCGTCGGCGGTGATCATGTCGACGTCCACGTGCAGCCGGTCGCGGCCGCCGGGCAACCGGGTCAGCCCCAGGGCGAACATCTCGCCCTGTTCCACGTCGAGCACCTGGTGGGACCACTGGTCGCGCAACCGGTCCAGGCGCGCGTCGACCTCGGCGGGGTCCAGCGACCGCAGGTCCTCGACCCGCACCCGGGGGCTGGCGTCGCCGTCGAACCGCAGCGTGCCCTCCTCGCCGACCCGTGCGCGCAACATCGCGTGCCGCGCGACGACCGTGCGCAGCGCGCCGGCCAGCCGGTCCGCGTCGACGTCCGCGCCGTCGAACTCGACGTACAGGTGGGCCGCCACCGAACCGAACCGCTGCGCCTCGCCCCGGCCGATCCAGTAGGCGTGCTGCAGGGTCGCCAGCGGCAGACCCTCGGCCGGCACCTCGGCCCGCGTCGCCGGCGCGGCCGGGGCGGCGGGCCGGCCGCCGGTGAGCAGCTCCGTCCAGGCCCGCAGCGTCGGCCGCTCGGCCAGCTCCACGAACGTCACGTCCACACCGGAACGCCGCCACGACGACACGACCTTCATCAGCGCGATCGACTCCAGGCCGAGGGTGAACAGGTTGTGGTCCTCGTCGAGCGAGTCCGGGTCCTCCTCGACCAGCTCGGCCACCAGCAGCCGCAGCTCCCGCTCGTCCATCACGCGCGGCCCTCCCCGGCGACCAGGCTCGCCGGGCGCAGGTCGGTCCAGTGGCGCTCCACGTACCCCAGGCAGGTGGCCCGGTCGCTGTCGGCCAGCACGACCGACCAGCCGGCCGGCACGGCGATCGTGTTGGGCCACAACGAATGCTGGCCCTCGTCGTTGACCAGCACGTGGAACGTCCCGGTCTCGTCGTCGAACGGGTTCATCGGTGTCCTCTCCGCTCAGCCGGTCGTGCCGACCAGGTCGTGGTCACGGTCGTGGTCACGGTCGTGGGCGGACACGAGGTGCGGGGCGACGCTGCGTAACTTCTCGCAGGTTTCCTCGTACTCCCGGGCGGGCCGGGAGTCGGCGACGATGCCCGCGCCCGCGCGCAGCCACGTCCGGCCGCCGCTGCGGAACAGCGCCCGCAGCACCAGCGCCGCGTCCAGGTCACCGTCGGCGCCGGCCATCAGCACCGCGCCCGCGTACAGCCCGCGCGGCCGGTCCTCCAGCCGGTCGATCTGGTCGAACGCCGCCGCCTTCGGGATGCCGGACGCGGTCACCGCCGGGAACAACGCCTGGAGCGCACCGAACGCGGCCACCGGCCCCCGGCGGTCGCCGGCCAGCCGCCCACCCACCCGCGAGCCGAGGTGCTGCACGCTGCCCCGGTGGCGGACGGTCATGAAGTCGGTGACGGCGACCGACCCGGCCGCGCACACGCTCGCCAGTTCGTCGCACGCGAGCTTGACCGACGCGGCGTGCTCGTAGACCTCCTTCGGGTCGGACTCCAGCTCGCGGCGCAGGGACGCGTCGGTGATCTCGTCGTCGTGGAGGGCGCGGGTGCCGGCGAGCGCCTGGGTGCTCACCGAACCGTCCGGCGAGACCTCCGCGACGGTCTCCGGGCTGAACCCGGCGACCTGCCAGCCGCCGAGGTCGAGCAGGAACGACCGGGCGGGCGTGTTGTGCCGGCGCCCCACCAGGTAGGTGGCGGGCATGTCGACGTCGAACGGCACGTCGACCACGCGGGACAGGATGACCTTGCGCACCACGCCGCGGCGGATCGCTGCCACGACCTCGGCGACCGTGGCCTGGAAGCGGTCCCGGTCGGTGTCCACGTCCAGTGGCCGCGCCTGACGCGGCGGGGCGTTGTCCGGCGCGGCGACCATGTGCTCGATCTCCGCGTGCCGCCGGGGATCGAGCGTGCGCACGACGATCTCGGTGGCGTTGAGCCGGATCTCGGTGCGGGGCACCAGCAGACGCAGCTGGACACCTTCGGTTCCGGGGCGGCCGAAGGAGAACCCGGTCCAGCCGAACGCACGCCAGTCGGACGGTTCGACCTCGCCGAGCAGCTCCCCGACCCGCTCGATCGGCCGCTGTCCCAACGGAACGGCCCGTTCCCGCCCGCCCTGGCGCAGCCGCGCCGACCGGTGGTCGGCGACGACCTCGGCCAGCGCGTCGCCGGCGAACCACCAGGTGCCGCCGCGCTCGTAGACGACGTACTCGGCGAACAACCCGGATCCGGCCAGCCGGGCGGCGAGAGCGGCGGCGTCGAACTCTCCGACGAGGCGGCGTTCGTGGTACTCGTGCACCGTTGTCCTTCCTGCGCCGTGTCGCGGGCGCGACGAACAACCCCGGGGCCCTGGTCGGGACGGGCACGGGGCGACGAGTCGAGCTGGATCCCTCCGTGGCCGACCGCGCACCGCGCGTGATCATCGACCACCAGATAGAAGGTTAGCCTGGCCTAATCGAAATGGGAACCCGCGAGTTCTAGGCGGTGAGTTCGGCGATCGCGTCGATCCCCAGCCACACGGCGAACGCGAAGAACAACACCGAGGCACCGATCCGGATGGCCCGCTCCGGCAGCGACCGCCCCAGCCAGCGTCCGATGATGATCGCCAGCGCGTCGGCGGCGACCATGCCGAGCGTCGACCCGATCCAGGTGCCGAACCAGCCGTGGTCGGTGGCCAGCGTGATGGTGGCGAGCATCGTCTTGTCACCCAGCTCGGCCAGGAAGAACGCCGTCCCCACGGCGATCACGACCGACTTGACCTGGCGTTGCGCCTTGGCCTTCTCCTCGTCGGTGAGCACGTCACCGCGCAACGTCCACAACCCGAACGCGACGAACGCCAGCGCGGCGGCCAGGTTGATCCACCCGGTCGGCAGCGCGGCGCCGAGCCCCGCGCCCAACGCCACCGACGCCAGATGCACGACCGCGGTGGCGACGGTGATACCGATCAGAACCGGCCACACCCGGTAACGGGTGGCGAAGGTCAGGGCCATCAACTGGGACTTGTCGCCGAGCTCGGCGACGAAGATGACCCAGAAGGAAACGAGAGTGCTGACGAGGACGGCGTCCACGGGGATGTGCTCCTGGTCTGTGTGGACCGGACCAGGGCCGTGACGTGCGCGACCTCGATCCGGCATATGACTATGCCTGGATCGAAGGTCTCGCCCGCCTCGGAAGAGGCCGCCCGACCGGACCCCCGCGGGGGTCAGTGTGTCGATCGGGACGTTGGGGGCTACTCCCCTTCGCTACCGGTGGCCACCCTACCTCATGTGGTGATGATGGTGGGTGTGTGGCTGGCCACCTCTCGTGTCCTGTGTGGTCAGGGGTTCGGGGTCAGTGGCTCAGGTTCGCGCCTGTCGCCTGTGGTGGTTCAGTTGTCGAGGCGGCCGGGCGTGATGTCTGGCCGGATTCGCGTGGGGGACCGGTCGGCGGTTGTCGCCGTGGCTCGCGGCGGCGTGCCCTGGAGGGGGATCTGGATCGTTGTTTCCGCCAGGTTGACCGTCACGCGCGGAAGTTGGCCGGGGGTGGTGGTCATGCTGCTGTCGTTGCCGGCGATGACCAGGGCCAGGCGGTGTCCCGCCGGGACTGTCCAGTCCGTTGTGGACAGACGGAACGTCATGGTGTACTTCGTGCCGGGGGTCAGCGGGCGGGGAGTCGTGAGGGAGGCGTGGTTGGCCAGGTCCGCCCAGCCCCTGGCGATGATCTGGGCATCGACGGTCGCCGTGGTGGGTTCGGTGTCCCGGTAACAGGCGTCGTCGCCCGGGCGGGACTCGCCCCAACAGGACTCCGTGGACAGCGTGCGGATTCCTTCACCCGTGGCGCTTCTGGCGGTGGCCGGGCCGTAGTCGACCAGGTACGCCGACAGGTGGGCGGTGGACGTGGACGGGGTCGCGGCGACCGTCAGCCGGGAGATCCCGGCGACCCGGAGGTCAGCGGTGAGGGGGGCGGTGCTGTAGACGACCCTCCTCGCGGACGTGACCGTGGGGGAAGAGATGTAGGACGTGGGGGTTCCGGAACCGTTGTCGGTGAACGACGACGTCGCGGGGGAGCCGGGTGTGACGGACAGGGCGCCCACCCCCGCCACCGGGCCGGACACCGGGTGCATGGTTCGCGCGGTGGTACCCGAAGGAGGCCAGGTCGCGGTGTCGGTCCACTGGTTGACGCCGCGTTCCACCGACACCTGGGGCTCGGTGTCGATGCCGTTCTGGACGTCCAGCAGCCAACGGTCGAACCAGCGGTGCAGGGTCGCCACCCATTCGGCGCGGCGGAAGTCGAAGGGGTCGATGTGACCCGTCTGGGACAGCCACAGTTTACGGGGGACCGACGCCGGCACGGCCGCCAGCCACTGGCCCCAGTTGACCGGTTTGACGTTCAGGTCGGCCCGGCCGTTGACCGAGAACACCGCGGCTCGGACGTTGGCGGCATTCCGCACGTAGTCACGTTGTTGCCACATCGGGGTGTAGTCGCCGTTGCCGGGGGCGCCGGTGGTCATGTCCTGGCGGACCGCCGCACATCGTGCCCTGGCGTTCGTGTTCTCGAAGCCCGACGCGAGGCTGGTGGGGGTGCCGAAACCCCGGAACGACACACCGTCGGCACGGAACCAGTCGTACCAGGAGCTGATGGCGGCGATGGGGACGATGGTGCGCAGACCCTCCACACCCGTCGCCGCCACGCCCTGGGTGACGCTGCCGTCCCAGGACTTGCCGATCATCGCGGCGGCGCCGGTGGACCACGTCGCCGGCACGGACGTGCCACCCGAGGGCGCGGTGTAGGCGGTGGCCCGGTTGTTGAGCCAGTCGATGACCGCCTTGCCGGACGCCACTTCCGAGCGTCCGCCGGTGTCCAGGCACCCGGTCGACCGGCTGGTGCCGCTGAAGTCCACCAGCGCGACGGCGTAGCCCCGGGGGACGAAGTAGTTGTCGTAGTACAGCGGGAACTTCAGCGGTAGGCCGGCCGAGTCATAGGACTTGCGTTCGCTTTCGTTGCCCCGCCCCGACGTCGCGTAGTACGGGCTGGCGTCGATGATCACCGGCACCCGCTCGGTCGTGTCCGGGCGGATGATGTCGACCGCCACCCGGTCACCGACGCCGTTGGTGTCCAGGTCCAGACCGATGTCCACCCACACGGACTCGCGGACGGCGTCGGCCAGGGAGTGGACCGGTTGGGTCACACCGTTCTCGACCACGAACGCCGCCGGTGGTTCCGCCCGCGCGGGGACCACCACCAGACCCGACACGACCCCGACCAAGCCCGCCAGCAGCCAGCCTCGACCCACCATGCCAGGCACGCTAGGTCACCGTTCGCGCACTCCGGCAGGGCCAACCGGGGATGCCAGTTGCCAAAGGAACACCAGCGGGCCTCGGTCGGCCACCAGCGCGACGGCCGGTTCACCGTGACGGCGCACCACCCGAAGCCGGCTGGGCGACCGCCCCCGCCGGTCAGACCGGCAGGGGGACGGCCGCGGCGCGCACCATCCTGCTCACGAGGTCCACATAGGACACCCCGGCGGCGGCGAACATGCGCGGAACCTGGGACTCGGCGGTCATCCCCGGCATCGTGTTGACCTCGTTGAGCACCGGGCCGTCGGCGGTGAGGAAGAAGTCCAGGCGGGCGACCCCGGCGCACCCGAGCCGGTCGAACATCAGCAGCGCGGCGCCGGTGAGGTCCTCGCGGGCCGGCCCGTCCAGCTCGGCCGGCACGGTGAACCGGGCGCTGCCGTCGTACTTCGTGGCCGTGTCGAACACGCCGGTGGCGTGGATCTCCAGCGGCGGCGGGGCCCACCGGGTGCCGTCGGGCTCGCTCAGCACCGCGACGTCGATCTCCCGGCCGTGGATGACCTTCTCGACGAGGATCCGGTCGTCGTAGCCGGCGGCGGTGCGCAAGGCCGCGCGCAGCTGCGCCGGGTTCGTGGCCAGGGTGACCCCGTAGCTGGAGCCGGCGGCCACCGGTTTCACCACGACCTCGCTCTCGAACTCGACGTCGTCCAGCTCGTCGCGGTGCACCAGACGTCCCGGCGCGGTGCGGATCCCGACCGCCTCGGCGACGAGTTTGGTCGCCCACTTGTCCATCGCGAGCGCCCCCGCGCGCAGACCCGAGCCGGCGACCGGGAGGCCGGCGAGCGCGCACAGCGCGGCCAGCGCACCGTCCTCGCCGCCGGGGCCGTGCACCGCCGGGAACACCACGTCGGCCCGGCCGACCACGGCCAGCGCGGCGGCCAGCGACGCGGCGGCGGTCCCGCCCAGCGGTGCGTGGTCGTCGGCCCAGACCCCGTCGCGGCCGATGGTCAGCGCGCTGACGGTGAACCCGCCGGCGCGCAACGCCTCCGCGATGCCCGAGGCGCTCCCCAGGGAGACGGCGTGTTCGGCGTTCTGGCCGCCGCCGATCACCACGACGTGCTCGTTCATGCGATCGTCCTTCTCACTCGTGGCCCGATGCCGGTGACGATGGTGTGCGGGATGGTGCCGGCCCAGCGGGCCCAGTCGTGGATGGTCGGCGTCTCCCCGCCGCCGGGGCCGAACACGGTGGCGGTCGTGCCGGGGGAGACCCGCCGGTCGCCGGTGTCGACGACGAGCTGGTCCATCGAGACCCGGCCCACCACCCGGTGGCGCCGCCCGTGGATCGCCACGGCCGCCTCCGGCGAGAGCTCCCGGGGGATCCCGTCGGCGTAGCCGAGCGGCACGACGGCCAGGTTCGTCCGCCGGGCGGTGACCTGGGTGCCGCCGTAGCCGACGGGTGTCCCCGCGCCGACGGTCGTGCTGTGCGTGACCGGCGCGGTCAGGCTCGCCGCGCCGCGCAGCCCGACCGTCCCGGACGGGTCGATCCCGACCAGCCCGGCGCCCACCCGCACCAGGTCGAAGTGCGTCGACGGGTCGGTCAGCGTCGCCGAGGTCGCGGCCAGGTGGGTGAGCGGCGCGGCGAACCCGGCCCGCACCAGCGCCCGCCCGGCCGCGCGCAGCCGCGCCACGGCCGGGGCGTTCGCCGCCGGGTCGGCCCGGTCGGCCAGCGGCAGGTGTCCCATCAGGCCCACGACCCGGACGCCGCCGCGCCGCGCCGCTTCCACCAGCGTGTCCCATTCGCCGACGGGGCAGCCCTCCCTGGCCATCCCGGTGTCCAGGTGCAGGTGCACCCGGACCGGGGCGCCGCCCAACGCCTCCAGCGCGTCCACCGACCCGACGGCGACGTCGATCTGCCCGGCCGCCGCGGCCTGCGCGTCCACACCGGACGGGTTGAGCCAGGTCAGGATCGGCACGGTCAGCCCGGCCGCTCGCAGCGCGAGCGCCTGCGCGACCTCGGTCGTGCCGAGCCAGTCCACCCCGGCCGCGACCGCCGCCCTGGCCACGGCGAGAGCACCGTGGCCGTAGCCGTCGGCCTTGACCACCGCCATCATCCGCGAGCGGGTCCTGGCCAGGGCGGTCGCCACGTTGGCCGCCACCGCGTCGGGCAGCGTGCGCAGCGTCGGCGGATCCAGGGCCGTTCCCAGGGCGGCCGTCACGGCCACAGTCTCGGGTCGTGCGACGGGTCGGCGTACATGCCGACCGCCTCGGAGCGCAGCTCGTAGTGCCACGGCTCGTTGCGGTAGATCTGGTACAGCCCGTAGCCGGCGCCGTGCGCGGACAGCCACGCCGTCGCCTCAGCCGGGCCGAGGTCGACCGCGTCGCCCGACACGTGCGCCGAGGTCTTGGCCGGCGCCACCCAGCGGGCCGCCGCCTCCTCCGACCCGTGGCGGGCGACCGCCTCGCGGAGCAACCGGTCCTGGTACTCCGGGGTCCGCCAGCCGCTGGTGACGTGGAACACGATGCCGTCGTTGGCGGCGTCCGTGGCGGCCCGGCGCAGGGCGTCGAGCAGGGCCGGGGCGAGGTTGGCGACTCCCGGGACGTGGTCGGCGAAGACCGTCGTGCCGGCCGGGACCGCGCCGTCGCTGGTGATCATGCGGGGAGTCAAGGGGGTGGCGTGTTGCCGGCGCGTACGCGGTTTCCGATATGCCGGCGATAGGCGCCGGCTCGTAGCATGCGGACATGAGGGTGCTGATCGTCGAGGACGAGCCCTACATGGCGGAGGCGATCCGCGACGGGCTGCGCCTGGAGGCGATCGCCGCGGACATCGCCGGGGACGGGGACACCGCCCTGGAACTACTGAGCGTGAACACATATCACATCGCCGTGCTGGACCGGGACATCCCCGGGCCGTCCGGCGACGAGATCGCCCGGCGCATCGTCGCCTCCGGCAGCGGGATGCCGATCCTCATGCTGACCGCCGCCGACCGGCTCGACGACAAGGCCACCGGGTTCGAGCTCGGCGCCGACGACTACCTGACCAAGCCGTTCGCGCTGCGGGAGCTCGTGCTGCGGCTGCGCGCGCTGGACCGGCGGCGCGCGCACAGCCGCCCGCCGGTGCGCGAGATCGCCGGGCTGCGGGTGGACCCGTTCCGCCGCGAGGTCTTCCGCGACGGCCGCTACGTCGCGCTGACCCGCAAACAGTTCGCGGTACTGGAGGTCCTGGTCGCCGCCGAGGGCGGGGTGGTCAGCGCCGAGGACCTGCTGGCGCTGGCCTGGGACGAGAACGCGGACCCGTTCACCAACGCCGTGCGGATCACCGTCTCCGCGCTGCGCAAACGTCTCGGCGAGCCGTGGGTGATCGCCACCGTGCCCGGTGTCGGGTACCGCATCGACACCCCGGCCGACGCCGGACGTGCTGGGGGAGGACGTGACTAGACCGCCGGGGATGAGCGCCCGCGTCAAGCTCACGCTCAGCTACGCCGGTTTCCTCATGCTCGGCGGGGTCGTGCTGCTCGCGTTGGTCTGGATCTACCTGCTGCGCTTCCTGCCCAACGGCGGGATGGACCGCCCCGGCATGTGGCCGAACCGGGGCCTGGTGCTGCGGACCTTCGTGTCGGCCGCCGGCCCGATGCTGCTGTTCCTGCTGGTCATCGGGCTGCTCGGCGGCTGGGTGCTCGCCGACCGGATGCTCGCGCCGCTGAGCCGCATCACCGAGGCCACCCGCCTGGCCGCCAAGGGGTCGCTGTCGCACCGGATCAATCTCGAGGGCAACCAGGACGAGTTCCGTGAGCTGGCCGACGCGTTCGATACCATGCTCACCCGGCTGGAGGCGCACGTCGCCGAACAGCGAAGATTCGCGGCCAACGCCTCCCACGAACTGCGCACCCCGCTGGCGATCTCGCAGACCCTGCTGGAGGTCGCCCGCAACGACCCCACCCAGGACCACGCGGAACTCGTCGACCGGCTGCACGTCGTCAACGCCAGGGCCATCGACCTCACCGAGGCGCTGCTGGTGCTCAGCCGCGCCGACCAGGGCTCGTTCAGCCGCGAGCCGGTCGACCTGTCGCTGCTGGCCGAGGAGGCGACCGAGACGCTGCTGCCGCTGGCCGAGGGGCGCGGGGTCACCCTGGAGACCGCCGGCGAGTTCGCCCCGGCGCTCGGCTCGCCGACGCTGCTGCTCCAGCTCACGACCAACCTGGTGCACAACGCGATCGTGCACAACCTGCCGGCCGGCGGCACCGTGTTGGTGACGACCGGTGCCGGCCAGGACACGGTCGAGCTGACCGTCGAGAACACCGGCGCGGAGCTGAGCCAGCGGTTCGTCTCGACGCTCACCGAACCGTTCCGGCGCGGCACCGAACGGATCCGCCACGACCAGGCCGGCGTCGGTCTCGGCCTGACGATCGTCAGGACCATCACCGGGGTCCACGACGGGACGCTGACGATCTTCCCGCGCTCCGCCGGCGGCCTGCGCATCGTCGTGACCCTGCCGCGCGGGTGACTCAGCCGCTCGCCTCGGCGAACAGCGGAACCGCCTTGTCCACCGCGTACAGCGTGCCCAGCGCGGAGCCGCTGGAGAACGCCGAGATCAGCGCCGGGTCGTCCAGCACGACCAGGTGGCCGGCGGTGGCCGAGGGCAGCTGGTTGAGCACCCGGTCCGAGCGCAGCGCCGAGGCGTCGGCGCCGATGGGGAACACCACGGTCAGGTCGGCGTCGAGCAGCTCGACCTGTTCGCGGGCCAGCTCGACGTAGAACGACTCGGTGGCCAACGCCTGGATCTGGGGTTTGAGGGTGAACCCGAGGCTCTCCATCAGGTCGACCCGGGCGTCGCCGCGCACGTAGGCGCCGTACTGGTCGGAGAAGTACGCGCCGACCGCGACCGACCTGCCGGCGAACTCGGGGTGCGCGTCGGCGGCCTTCGCGAGGCTGTCCTCGACCTCCGCGACCAGCGCCGCGCCCTCGTCCTCCTTGCCCAGCGCGGTCGCCACCAGCTCCACCTGCTGCCGCCAGGTCGTGCCGTAGGCGATCACGTCCTGCGGCGCGGCGACCGTCGGCGCGATCCGGGACAGCTCGCGGTGGGTCTCCTCGTTGTTGTCCGAGCGGGTGTTGAGGATGACGTCCGGGTCCAGCTCGTGGATCTGCTCGTAGTCCAGCTCCTGGGTGCCCAGGATCACTGGCGCCTTGCCGTACCGGTTCGCCGCCCACGGGCCGACGCCCTCGCCGCCGAAGCCCAGCCAGTCGCTCGCGGCGATCGGCGCCACGCCCAGCGCCAGCGCGGTCTCCGCGTCCGACCAGCCGACCGCGACCACCCGCTTCGGCTCGGCCGGCACGGTCACCGGGCCGAACCGGGTCTGCACCGTCGGGCCGTCCGCCGGGGTGTCGGTCTCCTCGACCTGGCCGCAGGCGGTGCCGAGCAGACCGGTGAACACCAGTGCCACCAACAGTTTTCTCACGACATGTGCTCCATTCGGTGTCGGCCAACCGGCACGACCATCGGGGTCGCGGACAGCGGGTCGGGGATGATGCGGCAGGCCAGCCCGAACACCCGCTCGATGACCTCGGCGGTCACCACCTCGCCCGGCGGGCCCTGCGCGAGGATCGCGCCGTCGCGCATCGCGATCAGGTGGTCGGCGTAGCGGCAGGCCAGGTTCAGGTCGTGCAGCACCACCACGACGGTGGTGCCGGTGGACTGGTTGAGGTCGAGCAGCAGGTCGAGCACCTCGACCTGGTGGGCGACGTCGAGGTAGGTGGTCGGCTCGTCGAGCAGCAGCAGGTCGGTGCGCTGGGCCAGCGCCATCGCGATCCACACCCGCTGCCGCTGCCCGCCGGACAGCTCCGCGACCGGGCGGGCGGCCAGGTCCAGCGTGTCGGTCGCGCGCATCGCCTCGGTGACCGCGTCCTGGTCGCCGGCCGTCCACCGGCGGAACCAGCCCTGGTGCGGGTAGCGGCCCCGGCCGACGAGGTCGGCGGCGGTGATGCCCTCGGGCGCGGTCGGGGTCTGCGGCAGGATGCCGAGCACGGTGGCCACCGCGCGCCCGGACAGCGTGTGGATGTCCCGCCCGTCGAGTTCCACCACGCCCGCCGCCGGGGCCAGCAGCCGGGCCAGCCCGCGCAGCAGGGTCGACTTCCCGCACGCGTTCGGCCCGACGATCATGGTGACCCGTCCGGGTGGCACGGCCAGGGTGAGGTCGGCCACGACGTCGCGGCCGTCGTAGGCCAGCCGCAGGCCGGTGGCGGTCAGGGTGTGTGTCTCGGTCATCCGCCGTGGCCTCCTCGGTTCGTCCTGGCCAGCAGGACCAGCAGGTAGGGCGCGCCGATCGCCCCGGTCAGCACGCCGACCGGGACCTGCGGCAGGCCGGGGGTGTGCTGGGCGGCGACATCGGCCAGCACCACGATCGCCGCGCCGACGAGCGCCGAAGCCAGCAGCGCCGGCCCGCCGCCACCGGCCAGCCGCCGGCCGATCGGCGCGGCGAGCAGCGCGACGAACGCGATCGGCCCGGCCGCCGCGGTCGCCGTGCCGGCCAGGGCCACCGCGCACAGCAGCAGCCCGAACCGGGCGCGCCGCACCGGGACGCCCAGCCCGCTGGCGGTGTCGTCGCCGAACCCGATGAGGTCCAGCGCCCGCGACCCCGCCACGGTCAGCGGCGCCAGCACGGCCAGCGCCACCGCGAGCGGCGTGAGCTTGGCCCAGGCGCTGTTGTTGAGGCTGCCGGTCAGCCAGACCAGGGCGCTCTGTGCGCTGGTGACCTGGGAGCGGGTCATCAGGTAGCTGGTGACCGACAGCAGGATCGCCGCCAGCCCGATGCCGACCAGCACCAGCCGGTAGCCGGTGACCCCGTCCCGCCAGGCCAGCAGGTACATCGCCAGCGCCGTGCCCAGCGCCCCGGCCAGCGCCGCCCCGGCGACCCCGGGGCCGCTCAGCCCGAACACCACGATCGCGACGACCGCCCCGGTGCCCGCGCCCGCGCTGATGCCGATCACGTCGGGGCTGGCCAGCGGGTTGCCGAGCAGGCTCTGCAGGATGGCGCCGGAGAGCCCGAACCCGATGCCGACTCCGACGGCGGTCAGCGCCCGGGGCAGCCGCCGGTCCAGCACGATGTAGTTGGTGTCGTCGCTGCCCTGACCGGCCAGGGTGGACAGCACGTCGGGCACCGACACGAACGCCGTGCCCACGCTCAGTGCCAGCAGGAACGCCCCGGCCACGACGAGCGCGAGCACCAGCGCGACCAGCCTGGCCCGCCGGCGCACGGCACCGACCACTCCCCGCGGGGTCATCGGCGCCGCACCAGCGCGATGAACACCGGAGCGCCGAGTACCGCCGTGACGATCCCCACCTGCACCTCGCCCGGCCGGGCGACCACGCGGCCCACGATGTCGGCCACCAGCACCAGGATCGGCGCGAACAGCAGCGCGGCCGGCAGCACGATCCGGTGGTCGGTGCCGGCGACCATCCGCGCCACCGGCGGCACCGCCAGCCCGACGAACGCGATCGGCCCGGCGGCGGCGGTCGCCGCGCCGGCCAGCAGGACGACCGTCACCCCGGCGATCACCCGGGCGAGCGCGACGTTCTGCCCGAGCCCTCTGGCCACGTCGTCACCGAGGGTCAGGGTGTTGAGCAGCCGCCCGGAGGCCACCGCCAGCACGGCCCCGGCGATCAGGAACGGCGCCACCTGGGCGAGGACCTCGCCGTCGCGGCCGGCCAGCGAGCCGACCTGCCAGAGCCGGAATCGTTCGAAGGCGTCGGTGTCGGACAGCAGCACGGTGGTGGTCAGCGACACGAACGCCGCGTTGGCCGCCGCGCCGGACAGTGCGATCTTGACGGCCGTCGCGCCCTCGCGGCCCAGCGCGCCGACGCCGTAGACGAGCACGGTCGCCAGCAGCGCCCCGGCGAAGGCGAACCAGACGTAGCCCGACAGTGAGCCGACCCCGAACACGGTGATCCCGACGACCACCAGGAACGAGGCGCCGGCGTTGATCCCCAGCACACCGGGGTCGGCCAGCGGGTTGCGGGCGACGGCCTGCATCACGGTTCCGGCCAGCCCCAGTCCGATGCCCACGAGCAGCCCGAGCAGCGTCCTGGGCAGCCGTTCCTCCCGGACGAACAGGTGGTCGTTGTTCGTCGGGTCGAAGGCGGTCAGCGCGTCGAGGACCGTCGCGACCGGAATGGCCTTGGACCCGACGAGCAGGCTCACCGCCGACAGCGCGACGAGGACCAGCGCGGCCCCGCCGAGCCACCACCACACCCGCGCCGCCCGCCGCACGGGTAAGGCCGCTGTGGACACCACCCGCCACCGCCTCCCAAGAAACTTAGGTGAGGCTAACAAAGCCTCCCCCGTAGGTGGCCGTGGCGTTTCTGACAACCTGCGAAAGTCGGAAGATTACCGAAAATGACTCTATCGGGTGAATTCTGGACATCTGGGCCCCGTGTCTGGGATGGTGCGGTGGGACCCACCCCACAGGGAGGAGCGTTTCCATGGCACGACGATCGAAGCGGCTGCTCGTGGCGGTGATCGCGGCGGTCGTGCCGGCGGCCGGGGCGGTGACCGTCACGGCACTGGCCGACCCCGGGACCCGCGCGGTGAGCTACCACGGCTACCAGGTCGAGGTCCCCGACTCCTGGCGGGTGGTGGACCTGGACGCCGATCCCGCCGCCTGCGTCCGGTTCGACACCCCGGCCGTCTACCTCGGCACCCCCGGCGACGTCCTCGACTGCCCGGCCACCATCTCCGGCGGACGCACCGCCGGGCTGGTGATCTCCGCACTGGACAGGGAAACCGCCGCCACGGCCACCGCCGACACCGCGCGCACCACGACCGCCGCCGGGGCCGGCGGCGTCGCGTCGGTCAACCACCGCCTCCACCTGGCCGTCGAGGACGCCGGGGTGCTGGTGTCGGCCGTGCACACCTCGCGGACCGAGGGTCAGGTGCGCGACATCCTGGACACCGCGCGGCTGACCGAGGGCGCCGAGCAGGCGCGGCTGGACTCGTTCGACACCGGCCAGGCCAGGGTCGCCGCGCCGATCGTGGCGCCGGGAACCCTGAACGACAACGCCTTCGACACCTGCACCGCGCAGAGCCAGTCCACGATGGACGCCTGGCGGTCCTCGCCGTTCCAAGCCGTCGGCATCTACACCAGCGGGATGAACCGGGCCTGCGGCCAGGACCTGCTGACCCCGGAGTGGGTCGCGACCCAGTTCGCCAACGGCTGGCAGTTCATCGTCATCCACCACGGGCTGGAAGCGCCCTGCAACCCGCGCTACGACGAGGTGTTCTCCACCGACCCGGCCACGGCCAGGCAGCAGGGCGTCGACGAGGCCAACGCCGCCGTCGAGGCGGCGACCGCACTGGGCTTCGGCGCCGGCAGCGCGATCTACGTGGACATCGAGGCCTACGACGGCTGCACCGACGCGGTGCTGTCGTTCGTGTCCGGCTGGGCGGAGGGCCTGCGCGCCGCCGGGTGGCTCTCGGGCATGTACTCCAGCGGCGCCTCCGGCGTGGCCGACCTGTGCGCCAACTACACCAACGACCAGTACACGATGCCCGACCACCTGTGGTTCGCCTGGTGGAACGGCCGCGCCGACACCGACTCCGGCCAGTACTGCCCGGCCGACCAGTTCACCGACGGCCGCCGCCTCCACCAGTACACCGGCGACACCCCGGAAACCCACGGCGGCGTCACCGTCAACATCGACCGCGACTTCCTGGACGTCCGCGCGCCGGCTTGACCTCGACCTTGCTGGAGGTCGCAGGATCGTGGGGTGAACAGCGAACCGTTGCGAATACTGGTGTTCGGCGCGACCGGGAACGTCGGACGTGCGCTCGTCGACCGTCTGGCCGGCGAGCCCGTCCGGCTCAGGGCGATGGCCCGCACCCCGGGGACGGCAGGTCTGCCGGCGGGGGTGGAGGTGGTGCGCGGCGACCTGACCGACCTCGACAGCGTCGCGGCCGCGCTGTCCGGCGTCGACCGGGTGTTCCTCCTGTGGCCCCTGGGCGGTGGGGAGCTGACCGGTTCGGTGGTGACGCTGATCGCCGCCCACGCCCGGCGGATCGTCTACCTGTCGGCCATCGGCGTGAGCGAGGACGGGACGCCGGCCCCCGACCCGATCCTCCAGTTCCACACCGACATCGAGCAGGCCGTGCGCGCCAGCGGTGTCGAGTGGACGTTCGTCCGCTCCGGTGGGATGGCGTCCAACACCCTCGGCTGGGCAGGCCAGATCCGCGAGTCCGCCACGGTCAGCTGGGTCCACGGCGAGGGCGGCCGGGCCCTCGTGCACGAGGCCGACCTCGCCGAGGTGGCCGCGCTCGCCCTGCTGACCGACCGGCTCGTCGGCACGTCACCGGAGATCACCGGCCCCACGGTCCTGACCCAACGCGAACAGGCCGCCGCCATCGGCACGGCCCTCGGCCACCCGGTGACCTGGCACGAACTCCCCGCCGCCGACGTCCGCACCCACCTCGTGGACACCGGCTGGCCCCCCGACGCCGCCGACGGCGCGCTGCGCGCCTGGGCCGGCCTGGTCGACAACCCCGAAGTTCCCACCCCCGACCACGAGGCCGTCACCGGCCGGCGCGCGCGGACCTTCGCACAGTGGGCCACCGACCACGCCGACGCCTTCCGCTGAACGGCAGGCGTTCGGGATCACATCGTTAGCGGAGCTCACCTGACGCGCTGGTACGCTCGGCTCGTTTGGCCAGATTGACAACTGGATAGTCGCTGCCCGTGATGGGGAAGCCGGTCGAAGTCCGGCACTGTCGCGCAACCGTGGGTCACCGTCGTGGTGGCAAGTCGGGTTACCGGACCGGGCAGGTCATTCCATACCACTGTCGCGAGAACAGGGGTTGACGCATCGGCGCGCACGCACCGGTCTCTCCCCCGGATCACAGGGGGATGAACAGCCGTGCGGTACCTGTTGGCGAGTCTGTTGGCCGTTGGCCTGTTCACCGCTCCCGTCGCCACCGCTCCCGTCGCCACCGCGGCGAGCCGTCCGGCGGCGAAGACCAACTCGCAGTGGCTGGCCAACCAGCTCGGCCCGGACGGCACCCTGCGCAACCCGCTCGGCGGTGTGCTGCCCGACCACGGGCTGATGGTCGACACGCTCTACGCGCTGCACGCCTCGGGTGACGCCGCCCTGGCCGCACCGGTCGTGTCCTACCTCGAGCGGCACGCCAGCGACTACTTCACCTGGGACGGCCTGGTTCCCGGCCAGGGTTTCGAGAACATCATCGTCGGCGGGGCCACCGCCAAACTCCTGGTGGCCGCCGAGATCGCCGGCAGGGACCCGAGGAACTTCGGCGGGCACGACCTGGTCGCCGAGACCCTGGGCACCATCAGGCGGTCCGGCCCGGACCGGGGGAGGGTCAGCGACTACGCCAAGACCCCCGACCTGGCCGACTACGTCAGCAACAACGCCAACATGTTCGGCCAGGCGCTGGGCGTCATCGGCCTGGCCGGTGTGGGGGCCAACGACCAGCTCGCCATCGACACGATGCTGACCCAGCAGTGCTCGGAGGGCTACTTCCGGATCTTCTTCGGCTACGTCCCCACCGACGAGACCGGCGACCACGTCACCCCCAACGGATCCAGGCTCTCGACCTGTGACGAGGGCAAGGCGTTCGGCCAGTCCTCGCCGGACGGGGACGCCACCGGGCTCGCGCTCTCGGCGATGCTCGCCGCCCGGGAGGCCGGCGCGGCGAACCTCGACACGCCGATCTCGCGGACCGTCGCCTGGTTGACGGCGAACCAGTCCGCCGGCGGCGGCTGGGGCGGCGGCGTGGGCACCGAGGCCCCCAACACCAACAGCACCGGCCTGATAGTCCAGGCGCTCACCGACGCCGGCGGCGCGGACACCCAGGTCGCCAAGGGGATCGACTACCTGCTCTCCGCCCAGGCCACGGATGCCGACGCCGGGACGGCGCTGGCCGGCCACGTCGGTGCCATCGCCTACGACCCCGCCTCGTACCAGGCGGCGCGCACCAACGGCATCGTCGGCATCGACACCTGGATCCGGGCCAGCGCCCAGGCCTCGCTCGCCCTGTCCGGGGTCGGCTTCCACGACCTGACCCAGGGCGACCTTCCCACCGGCCCACCACCGCCCGGCGGCGGCAAGAAGCCCCCGAAACCCCCGCCGCCACCGCCGCCGCCGGTCAGCGGCAAGGCCGGCACTCCCGCCCCACCACCCGGCCCCGGTGACCGGGTCATGGTGACCCCGCCGGTGAGCGCGGCGACGCCGGGTTCGGCGACGCCGGCCGGGCGGCTGGGCCGCTACCTCGCGGGGACGCTGGTCGACGGCGACCACGTCGAGGTGACCGAACAGGGCCGCACCTACACCGACTACGAGACCACCGCCGACGTCGTCCTCGCCCTGCGCACCCTGGGCGAGCAGCCCCAGGCGGCGGTCCGCGCCTCCCGGTTCCTGCTGCACGAGGACTCGGTCGCCGCCTACGCCAATGGCGTCCCGTACGAGAAGGCCCCGGCGGCCTACGCCGAGCCGCTGGCGAAGCTGCGGATCGTGGCCGGGTTCCTCGACGAGGACGTCCATCCGGTCGTCGGCGCGCTCGACGCGGACCTGGCCGCGCTGCGCGGATCCGACGGCCGGTACACCGACACCGGCGAGTTCGGCGACGCCGGCGACTCGGTCCGCCGGCACACCTGGGCGATGCTCGCCGCGACCGCCGGCTCGGAGTCCACAGAGGACTCCGTGGCGGCGCTGCTGGACAGCCGGTGCGCCGACGGCACGTTCCCGGCACGGCTGGGCACCGGGTCCTGTGAGACCGGGGACCTGGCCGCGACGGCCGCGGCGGTCGAGGCACTCAACGGGAAACGTTCCCGGCCGGCGACGGTGAGCCTCCGGGGCGACACCCCGCCGGGCAACGCCGCGCCGGCGGACTGGACGCCGGGGCGCGCGGACGCCGTGGCGCGCGCGGCGCTCGCCCTGACCGACGCGACCGACGCCACCGGCCTGGTGCGTGCCGGCCGGGCGGTGGACGTCGTGGCGAGCGCCGGGGTGGCGGCCGGACGCCAGTCCGCCGGTCTCGACGTCAGCGCCACCGCCCGTGGGCTCGCCGCGCTGCTGCGCGCCGACGGGGGACTGGCCGACCTCACCACCAGTGCCCAGGCGGCCCCCGGCATCGCCGGCCGGTCCTGGACCAGCGCCGAGCGGTCCCCGGTCGTCCCGGCCGTGCGCCTGCCGCTGGTCGCCGCCGCCGACCCCCGGGAACCGGCCCCGGCGGCCCAGGACGGCACGTCCGGGCCGGCGACCTGGCAGCTCATCGGTCTCATCGCACTCGGTTCACTGCTGGCCGCCGGCATCGGGTTCGGCGCACGGCGTCTCCACTCGAGAATCAAAGGGGTTCCCACCGCATGAGAAGAACACTGGCCGCGCTCGTCCTGACCGCCGGTGCCGTCCTGGTCGCGCCGCCGAGCGCCTCGGCGGCCGGCTACGACGGGATCTGCACGGGTGACGACGCGCTCACCGGCGTGACCGTCGTGATCGACTTCCAGGAACTGGACGGCAACGGCGGCACGGCCGCGCCGACGATCACCCGCTGCTCGCCCAACGCCGCCCCCGGCACCGACCGGACCGGCATCCAGGCACTCCAGGACGCCGGGATCCCGGTGGCCGGCACCGCCCAGTGGGGCCTGGGTTTCGTGTGCCGGCTGAACAACCGGCCCTCGGCCACCGAGGCGATCCCCCGGACCAGCAACCCCACCTACCAGGAGGCGTGCGTGCTGACGCCGCCGGCCGAGGCGTACTGGTCCTACTGGCACGCCGACGGTTCCGGCACCACCTGGACCTACAGCAGCTACGGCGCGCTCAACCGCACCGTCGTCCCCGGCGGGTTCGAGGGCTGGTCGTTCTCGCTGAACCGGACCGCGACCACCAACCCGCCGCCCGGCGTGACCCCGACCAACCCGGCGTACCCGACGGCGACCCTCACTGTCCGATGAGGACGCTCGTGGTGCTGGCGGTGGCCGCGTTGACGGCCACCCTCGCCCCTGTCGCGCGGGCCGTCGACCACTCGAAGGGATACCCCGGCTACTGCCGCAACGCCACCGGGGTGACCGTGGTGGTGGACTTCCAGCAGCTGGGCGGCACCACGATCGTGCGGTGCGACCCGCGGCCGACGCGCGGCACCGGGCTGGACGCGGTGAAGGGCGCGGGTTTCCAGATCGAGGGCGTCGTGCGCTGGGGCGAGGGTTTCATCTGCCGGATCGAGAACCGGCCCTCGGCCGTGGAGGAGATCCCGGTCGCCGGCGACGACGGCTACCGGGAGGCCTGCCGGGACACCCCGCCGGCGTCGGCGTACTGGTCGTACTGGCACGCCGGCAACAACTGCCAGTGGGAGTACTCCCAGTGGGGCGTGAAGAACCGGGACTTCGTGCCCGGCGGGTTCGAGGGCTGGTCGTTCTCGCTCAACGCCACCGCCGACACCAACCCCACGCCCCGCATCGCCGCCGTGCGACCGGGCACCACCGGCCAGCCGTGCGACGCGCCCGACGAGCCGGAACCCACCACCGCCGACCCCAACGCCCGGCAACCGGGGGCGGCCGGCGCCCAGAACGGCGCCGGTGGCGGATCCGGTGGATCCACCGAGACCTCGACCGCCCCCGGCCGGGACGCGTTGCCGCCGCCCAAACCCCGCACCGGCTCGCCGGACCGGGCCGAGGCGGACGACCCGTCGGGCAACGTGGCGTTCACCGGCGGGGAGAAGGCCCGCGACGTCACCGAGGTCGTCCGCGAGCAGTCCGGCGCCAGCGACTACGCGCCGTGGGCGGCCGGGGGAGCGGTCGTCCTGTTGGGACTCGCGACGTGGCTGACCGCCAGGCGCCGCAAGCGGTCCCGGGAAGCGTAGTGCTCGCTCGGTACTTCCTGCCCCGGGACCTGCACCCCGGCGCGTGGTGGGTGTGGGCCCTGGGGCTGGCGGTGGCGGCCAGCCGCACCACGAACCCGTGGCTGCTGCTCACCATCCTCGCCGTCGCGTGCTACGTGGTCATCGCCCGGCGGGCGGACGCGCCGTGGGCCATGGCGTTCCGGCTCTACCTGTACCTCGGCGCGTTCATCGTCGCCATGCGGGTGTTGTTCCGGTTCGTGTTCGGCGGCGCTGAGGGCTCGACGATCATCCTGGCGCTGCCGGAGATCCCGCTGCCGGCGTGGGCGGCGGGCATCCGGCTGTTGGGCGACGTGTCGGCCGAGTCGCTGCTCGGCGGGCTCTACGACGGCCTTCGGCTGGCGACGATGGTCGTGTGCCTGGGCGCGGCGAACGCCCTGGCCAACCCGAAACGGCTGCTCAAGGCGATGCCGCCGGCGCTCTACGAGGTCGGCACGGCGGTGGTCGTCGCGCTGTCGGTGTTCCCGCAGCTGGCGGAGAGCGTGCTGCGGGTGCGGCGGGCCCGCACGCTGCGCGGCGGCGCGACCGGCCGGCGGTTCCGGGCACTGCACGCGATCATCATCCCGGTCCTGGAGGACGCGCTGGACCGGTCGCTGCGGCTGGCCGCGTCGATGGACTCGCGCGGGTACGGCCGCGCCGGCCGGGTCGCCGCGCGCGCCCGGCTCGCCACCGGCGCGCTGATGATCGTCGGGCTGATCGGGGTGTGCGTCGGCGTCTACGCCACCCTGGACGGCTCGACGCCCCGGTTCCTCGCCGCCCCGGTCCTGGTCGCCGGGCTGGTGGTGGCGCTCGTCGGGTTCCGGCTCGCCGGCCGGCGGGTGCACCGGACCCGCTACCGGCCCGACCGCTGGCGGGCGCCGGAGATCGTGGTGGCGACCAGCGGCGTGGCGGTGGCCGTCGCGTTCTTCGCCACCTCCGGCGTCAACCCGACGAACCTCAACCCGTCGCTGGTCGTTTTGTCGTGGCCGTTGCTGTCCTGGCCGCCGCTGCTGGGCGCGGCCGTCGGCCTGGTGCCGGCCGTCCTGTCCCCGATCCCGGAACCGGTGACCGCATGATCGAACTGGACCACGTGAGCTTCTGGTACCACGGCCGCGAGTCGCCGGTACTCGACGACATCTCACTGTCCATCGGCGACGGTGAGCTGGTGCTGCTGGCCGGTCGCACCGGGGCGGGCAAGTCGACCCTGCTGGGCACGCTCAACGGGCTGGTCCCGCACTTCACCGGCGGCCACCTCGACGGCGAGGTGTCGGTCGACGGGGTGACGACGCGGTCGCGGCCGCCCAGGGAGTTCGCCCACCTCGTCGGCCTGGTCGGCCAGGACCCGCTGGCCGGGTTCGTCACCGACACCGTCGAGGAGGAACTGGCCTACGGCATGGAGCAGCTCGGCCTGCCCGCGCAGGTGATGCGCCGCCGCGTCGAGGAGACCCTGGACCTGCTCGGGATCGCCGAGTTGCGCCGCCGTCCGCTGCGCGCCCTCTCCGGCGGGCAGCAGCAGCGGGTGGCGATCGGCTCGGTGCTCACCACCCACCCGCGCGTCCTGGTCCTCGACGAGCCGACCTCCGCGCTGGACCCGACCGCCGCCGAGGACGTCCTGGCGACCCTGGCCCGGCTGGTCGAGGACCTCGGCACGACCGTGATCCTCGCCGAACACCGGATGGAACGCGTGATCCCGTTCGCCGACCGCCTGCTGTACACCCCCGGCGACGGTTCCGTGGTGGACGGCCCGCCCCCGGAGGTACTGCGGGACATGCCCATCACCCCACCGATCGTCTCCCTGGGACGGTTGGCGGGCTGGACCCCGTTACCCATGACCGTCCGCGACGCCCGCCGCCGCGCGCCGTCCCTGCTGGCCGCGCTGGCCGAGCCCCCGCCGCGCCCGCCGCTCGCGCCGTCCCCCCGGCTGACCGCGTCCGGCGTCGTCGTCCGCTACGGCCCGACGGTCGCCGTACGCGGGGTGGACGTGGAACTGCACGGTGGAACGGTCCTGGCGATGATGGGCCGCAACGGTTCGGGCAAGTCCTCGCTGCTGTGGGCGTTGCAGGGTTCCGGTCCCCGCCAGGGCGGCACCGTCCAGGTGGCCGGCAAGGACCCGAAGGATCTCCCGTCGGCCGAGGCAAGGGCCCTGGTCGGACTCGTCCCGCAGACCGCCAGCGACCTGCTCTACCTCGACACCGTCGCCGACGAGTGCCGGGCCGCCGACACCGAGTCCGAGGCGTCGCCAGGAACCTGCCGTGCCCTGCTGGACCGGCTGACCCCCGGCATCGACTCCCGGGCGCACCCCCGCGACCTGTCCGAGGGCCAACGCCTGGCGCTGGTCCTGGCGGTCCAACTGTCCGCCACCCCCGGGGTCCTCCTCCTGGACGAGCCGACACGGGGCCTGGACTACACCGCCAAGGCCACCCTGGCGCGGATCATCACCGCGCTCACGTCCCAGGGCCGCGCCGTGGTGGTCGCCACCCACGACGTCGAGTTCGTGGCCACGGTCGCCGACCACGTGGCCATCATGGCCGAGGGCGAGATCGTCGCCACCGGCCCCACGGCCGAGATCATCGCCGGTTCCCCCGCCTTCGCCCCCCAGACGACCAAGATCCTCGGCGCCCCCTGGCTGACCGTCGACGACGTCCGCGCGGCCCTGCGGGAACCCGCCCGATGACCGCCGTCGGTGGGCGGCGGCGGTGGGGGCGGGCCGACCAGGCCGTGCGGCTGGGGCCCCGGTCGGCCGTCGTGCTCGGGTTGGCGTCGGTGGCCGGGTTGATGATGTTCGTCTGGCCCCTGCTGGTCCGGGTGGAGCCGCAGTCGATGCAGCACGGGCCGGACGCGCCGTTCGTGTTCATCGGGATCCTGCCGGTGCTCATCGTCATCGTGTTGGCCGAGCTGTCCGAGGGCGGGCTGGACTCGAAGGCGTTGGCGATGGTGGGGGTGCTCTCGGCCGTCAACGCCGCCCTGCGGCCACTGGGGGCGGGGACGGCCGGGATCGAGACGGTGTTCTTCCTGCTCGTGCTGTCCGGGCGGGTGTTCGGCGCCGGGTTCGGGTTCGTGCTCGGGTGTACCTCGTTGTTCGCCTCCGCCCTGTTGACCGCCGGGGTGGGGCCGTGGTTGCCGTTCCAGATGTTGGCCTCGGCGTGGATCGGGATGGGGGCGGGGCTGCTGCCGCGCAGGGTCACCGGGAAGGCCGAGATCGCGATGCTCGCCGGCTACGGCATCGTGGTGGCCTACCTGTTCGGGTTCCTGATGAACCTGTGGTTCTGGCCGTTCATCACCGACGCCGAGGTGTCCTACCACGACGGTCACATCTCCTACGTGCCCGGTGCTCCCGTCGGGGACAACCTCCACCGGTTCGTCGTGTTCACCCTGCTCACCTCGACGGCCGGGTGGGACACCGGGCGCGCGATCACCAACACCGTCGCGATCCTGGTCATCGGGCCGGCGGTGCTCGCCACCCTGCGCCGTGCCTCCCGCAGGGCCTCCTACGGCGCCACCCCCACCTTCGCGGCGCCGGTCGACCGGTTCCGCCGTGCGGGCGGCGCCCTCGGGCGGAATGCTGGGGGTCGACCAGCCGACCAGGAGGTACCGATGGATCCCACCGACCCGACCGTGCGCGCGTTCGTGGCGGCGATCAACGCCGGCGACCGCACGGCCTTCGACGCCCTGCTGGCGCCCGGTGCCACCATGTCCGACGACGGCACCGAGCGTGACCTCGACTCCTGGGTGGACAAGGAGATCTTCTTCGCCGACGGGAGGATGACCGTCGAGTCCGAACAGGACGGTGGCCTCTCGCTGGTCGCGACGTTCACCAACTCGACCTGGGGCGACATGCGCACCCGGTGGCGGTTCACCGTCGAGGACGGCAAGGTCAGCCGGTTCGACACCGGTCAGGCCTAGCGGCCCTGCTTGCGGTCGTCCTGCACGTCCACGACTTCCTTGCGGACCTGGCCGGTGACCGTCTCGTTCTCGGTGATCTCCTCGGTGTCCAGCCTGATCCGCTCGACGGGCACGGTTTCCTTGTCCACGACCGGCTTCTCGGCGTGCAGGATCACCTCGTGCTCGGCATCGGCCAGGTCGGCGCCGCTCATCGCCTTGTCGGCGTTACTGGCCGTGATCGGTTCGCGGACCACCCGAACCTCTTCGTGTGACACCGGTACGGTGACCTGCTGCTCCTCGGTGACGACGTGCTTCACCAGGCGGACCTTGCCGGTCTCCACGCGTTCGGTGTGCACGCGCAGGTGCTCCTCCGAACGGGTCATCGCGTCCCCGTTCAGGCGGTGATGCCCACCGGACGCGGCGGCGTCCGCCCGCGCGTTCCCCGAGGCGTTCTTCGCGCTGTCGGCCATGGCGCCGTCGGACTTGGCGCCGGCGGATTTCGCGTTGGCGGATTTCGCGCTGGCGGCCGAGGCGTCGGTGCTCGCCGCGGCCGACTGGCCGGCCCTGGCGTCCCGTTCACCGGCGGCGGTCCTGCCGGACATGCCCTCCGAGCTGGTGCGCTGGGGGCCGAAGCCGTAGTAGCGGAGCAGCAGGCTCTGCTCCTCGTCGCTGATGTGGTCGTTGCTCGCGTCGACCTTCGGCGAGTTCCTGATGCGTTCCTTGTCGACGGCGACCCGCACCTGGTGTTCACGCAGGTTCGCGCTCTGCAACGGGACGAACGACTCCCGCATACCGAACAGTCCGCCGTGGACGGACGCCCAGATCGGGACGCCGGAACGGTCATCGACCCAGACCTGTTTGACGGAGCCGATTTTCTCGCCACTGGCGTCGAAAACATCGCAGTCGTACAACTCGGTGACCATTTCCTGGCCGATCACGGTTCTCACCCTCCACTGTCGAGTGTCGGTCCTGATGTACGGGGCTAGCCCCGAAGGCGGCCAATCATTCACCCGTTCGGACGCGTCACCCGATCGGGTGATCTGTTCTCGGACGCGGTGCGCTCGACCCGTTCCAGGGAGTCACCGGCGCCAGGGGGTAGGCTGGACGGGCCGACGGTTCACCCGCTCCCGCGGGTGAGGCAAGAGGGAACCCGGTGTGAGTCCGGGACTGCCCCGCAGCGGTGAGTGGGAACGAAAGCCGTCAACGAAGCACTGGACGCGAGTCCGGGAAGCGACGGCCGGTAGGCGCGAGAGGTGTGCCCACGAGTCCGAAGACCTGCCGTCGGTGCGCGCGCCGCCGGCGCGCGCGGTCCGGAGCCCCTCGGGAGGGCCACGGCCGCGATCGACTCGCGTGCCGGGCTGTCCCGTGACTCCGTGCCATCGGCACGCTCGCGAGGAGAGAGCCTGTGACCATCGGTACGACCGTGCTCGGCTACCCCAGGATCGGCCCGCGCCGCGAACTCAAACGCGCCGTCGAACGCTACTGGTCCGGCCGGGCCGACGAGGCGACCCTGCGGCGCACGGCCCGTGAGCTGCGCGCCGCGACCTGGACCGAACTGCGCGACGCCGGCCTGGACTCGGTGCCCGGCAACACCTTCTCCTTCTACGACCAGGTACTGGACACCGCCGAGCTGTTCGGCGCCATCCCCCGACGATTCCACGACCTCGGCTTGTCCACACTGGACACCTACTTCGCGGCGGCACGCGGCAGGGACGGCGCGCCGGCCCTGGAGATGACCAAGTGGTTCGACACCAACTACCACTACCTGGTCCCGGAGCTCCACCAGGAAACCGCTTTCCGCCTGGCCGGTGACAAGCCCGTCGCCGAGTTCCGCGAGGCCGCCGACCTGGGGATCACCACCCGCCCGGTCCTGCTCGGCCCGGTGACCTTCCTGCTGCTGTCCAAGTCCGACCAGGCCGGCTTCACGCCCCTGGACCTGCTCGACGACCTGCTCGCCGTCTACACCGAGTTGCTGGCCGCACTGCGGGCGCAGGGCGCGCCGTGGGTCCAGCTCGACGAGCCCGCGTTCGCCGCCGACCGCACCGACGCCGACCTCGCGGCCCTGCGCCACGCCTACGACCGGCTCGGCGCGGCGCCCGACCGGCCGAAACTGCTGGTGACCGGCTACTACGGGAACCTCGGCCCCGCCCTGCCGGTCCTGGCCGCCAGCCCGGTGGAGGCGATCGCCCTGGACCTGGTCAGCGCGCCGGACACGGCTCATGCCACGGTGCCGGCGCTGCGGGACAAGACCGTCGTCGCCGGTGTCGTCGACGGGCGCAACGTGTGGCGCACCGACCAGCGGGCCGCGCTGGCCACGGTCGCGACCGTGCTCGGCTCGGCCGGCGAGGTCGCCGTCTCGACCTCCTCGACGCTGCTGCACGTGCCCTACGACCTCGACGCCGAGACCCGCCTTGAGCCGGGGGTGCGCTCCCGGCTCGCGTTCGCCAGGCAGAAGGTCGCCGAGGTCGTGGCCATCGGCCACGCCCTGCGTGCGGGCGTCGCCACCGGCGCGGCCACTGACCCGCCGGCCCCGCACCGCGACGAGCGGGTGCGCGCCAGGATCGCCGCGCTCACCCCCGCCGACCGCGTCCGCGCGCCCTACGCCGAGCGCGCACCGGCCCAACAACGCCGCCTGGACCTGCCACCGCTGGCGACGACGACCATCGGTTCGTTCCCGCAGACCGCCGGCCTCCGCAACGCCCGGGCCGGCCTGCGCGAGGGCACCCTCGACGAGCGCGGCTACCTGGCCAGGATGCGCGAGGAGATCGCGCGGGTGATCGCGTTGCAGGAGGACATCGGCCTGGACGTGCTCGTGCACGGCGAGCCGGAACGCAACGACATGGTCCAGTACTTCGCCGACTTCCTCGACGGGGTCGCGTCCACCGACCTCGGCTGGGTGCAGTCCTACGGCTCGCGGTGCGTGCGTCCGCCGATCATCCACGGTGACGTCTCCCGCCGCGAACCGATGACCGTGGCGTGGAGTTCCTACGCCCAGAGCCTGAGCGTCAAGCCGGTCAAGGGCATGCTCACCGGCCCGGTGACCATCCTGGCCTGGTCGTTCGTCCGTGACGACCAGCCGCTGGCTGACACCGCGACCCAGGTCGCACTGGCCCTGCGCGACGAGGTCGCGGACCTGGAGGCGGCCGGGATCGGCATCATCCAGGTCGACGAGCCGGCGCTGCGTGAGCTGCTGCCGCCGAGGGCCGTCGACCAGCCGTCCTATGTGGACTGGTCGGTCGGCGCGTTCCGGCTGGCGACCGGCGGTGCCGGCCCGTCGACGCAGATCCACACCCACCTGTGCTACTCGGAGTTCGGCGAGGTGATCGAGGCGATCGACGCCCTGGACGCCGACGTGACCACCATCGAGGCCGCCCGGTCGACGATGGCGATCCTGGACGACCTGCGGTCGTTCGGGCGGGGGATGGGGCCTGGGGTGTATGACATCCACTCGCCTCGGGTGCCGGACGTCGAGGAGATCGTCGAGTTGCTGACCAGGGCGGTGGCGGTGGTGCCGGCGGAGCGGTTGTGGGTGAATCCGGACTGTGGGCTCAAGACTCGGGAGTATGCGCAGGTGGAGTCGGCGTTGCGGAATCTCGTGGTGGCCGCCGGGCTGGTTCGGGGTGATTCCCTGGGATCGTAGGGTGTTTCGCTGAGTGGGGGACGAACTGACCGACAGGTGTCCGCCGCCCACATGCGTGACCGGTGCGCTGTGGGCGGCGCACACATGGTCGTGCCCGCCCGCGCTCCCTAGCGTTGACGGACATGGACAGTGGCCCAGCTCACGCCGATCTGGCTGGTCGAACCGCCCTGGTCACCGGCGGCGGCAGCGGCATCGGGCGCGCCTGCGCGCACGCCTTGGCCGCCGCCGGGGCGACGGTGCATGTCGTCGACCGTGACGCCGCCACCGCCGCCGAGGTCGCCGCCGAGGTCGGTGGCAGGGCGCACGTCGTCGACCTGGCCGACGCGGCGGCCATCGACACGGTGCCCGCCGAGGTCGACATCCTGGTCAACAACGCGGGCCTGCAACACGTGGCTCCGCTGCACGAGTACCCGCCGGAGATGTTCACGCTGCTCCAGCAGGTCATGGTGACCGCGCCGTTTCTGCTGATCCGCCGCTGCGTGCCGCACATGTACGCGCGCCGCTGGGGCCGGATCGTGAACGTGTCCAGTGCACACGGCCTGCGCGCCAGCCCCTACAAGGTCGCCTACGTCGCCGCCAAGCACGGCCTGGAGGGCCTGTCGAAGGTCGCCGCCGTCGAAGGGGCGCCGCACGGGGTCACCAGCAACTGCGTGAGCCCCGGCTACGTGCGCACCCCGCTGGTCGACCGGCAGATCGCGGCGCAGGCCAGGGCCCACCGCCTGTCCGAGGACGAGGTCGTCGAGAAGGTCCTGCTCGACCGGTCCCCGGTCAAACGGCTGGTCGAACCGGCCGAGGTCGCCGCGCTCGTGCGGTGGCTGTGCGGCGAGCACGCCGCGTCCCTGTCCGGCGCGTCGGTCCCGCTCGACGGCGCCTGGACGGCGACCTGACGCGACCAGATTTCCCCCGCCCCCCAACGAAGTGTGGTGATGGATGTGTCCTCCCTGCCCCAACCCGGCCAGCGGCGGTCGCTGGTGCGGATCGTGTCCGCGAGCATGATCGGCACGACGGTCGAGTGGTACGACTTCTTCCTGTACACCTCGGCCGCCGCGCTGGTGTTCAACACGCTGTTCTTCCCCACCTCCGACCCGCTGACCGGCACGCTGCTCGCGTTCACCACCTACGCCATCGGGTTCGCCGCGCGGCCCATCGGCGGGCTGGTGTTCGGCCACTTCGGTGACCGGATCGGGCGCAAGAAGCTGCTGGTCGCCAGCCTGCTGATGATGGGCGGCGCGACGTTCCTGATCGGCCTGCTGCCCACCTACGCCTCGATCGGCGTCGCCGCCCCGATCCTGTTGACGCTGCTGCGCCTCGTGCAGGGCTTCGCGTTGGGCGGCGAGTGGGGCGGCGCGGTGCTGATCGTGTCCGAGCACGGTGACGCGCGGCGTCGCGGGTTCTGGGCGTCGTGGCCGCAGGCGGGGGTGCCGGCCGGGAACCTGCTGGCCACGGCCGTGCTCGCGGTGCTGGCGGCCTGGCAGCCGGCGGACGCGTTCGAGGCGTGGGGCTGGCGGATCCCGTTCCTGCTCTCGGCGCTGCTGGTGGTCGTCGGCCTGTGGGTGCGGCTCGCGGTCGCCGAGTCGCCGGTGTTCCTCGACGCGGCGCGCCGGGCCAGCGAGCGCGGCGCGGACGAGCGGGCGCCGGTCGTCGAGGTGTTGCGGCGCAGCTGGCGGCAGGTGCTGATCGCCATGGGCGCGCGGATGGGTGAGAACGTCTCCTACTACGTGATCACCGCGTTCATCCTGGTCTACGTCACCCAGACGCTGGGTCTGGAGCGGTCGGTCGCGCTCAACGCCGTGCTGGTCGCCTCGGCCGTGCACCTGGTGGTGATCCCGTTGTGGGGCCTGCTGTCCGACGTGGTCGGCCGGCGCGCGGTGTACCTGTTCGGCGCGGTCGGGATGGCGGTGTGGAGCTTCGTGTTCTTCGTGCTGCTGGACACCCGCTCGGCCGGGGTGATCATGGTGGCGGCGACCGTCGGGCTGGTGCTGCACGGCGCGATGTACGGGCCGCAGGCGGCGTTCTTCTCCGAGCTGTTCGGTACCCGGGTGCGCTACTCGGGCGCGTCGATCGGCTACCAGCTCGCCTCGATCGGTGCCGGTGCGGTGGCACCGTTGATCGCGGTGGCGCTGCTTGCCGCGTGGGACAGCACGGTGCCGGTGTCGCTGTACGTTGTCGGCATGTGCCTGCTGTCCGTCATCGCGGTGCTCCTCGCCACCGAGACCCGGGGCGCGGCCCTCGACGACGGCGACACCGTGGTCGCGGAACTGCCCTCCGGGAAGGCCCGCGTCACCACATGACGTCCGCATGACGTCCGAGGCGGCGGCGATGCGCCGGCTGCTCGACCTGCTCGCCGCCGGGGCGGGCGGCGAGCGGCTGGCGCACGTCGCCGTCGAGACGCGGGAGCTGTCCGGGCCGGCGCGCGCGGAGCTGGAGGAGGCCATCGAGGTCGCGCTGCGGATCCGGCGGACGCTGGCCGAGCACCGCCGCCGCGAGACCGAGCTGACCGCGCTGTTCGACACGGCGCGGGACCTGTCGAAGCTGCGGGACCTGGACGAGGTGCTGCGCTCGATCGTGCGGCGGGCCCGGCAACTGCTCGGCGTCGACCTGTCCTACCTGAGCCTCAACGACGAGGCCACCGGCACGACGTACATGCGGGTCACCGACGGCTCGGCGTCCTCGCTGCTGCCGCGGCTGCGGATCGGTCTCGGCGAGGGACTGGGCGGACTGGTGGCCCAGACCGCGCACCCCTACGCGAGCGCGGACTACCTGACCGATCCCCGGTTCCGGCACACCGGGACGATCGACGCGGCGGTGGCCGCCGAGCACATGGTCGGGATCCTCGGGGTGCCGCTGTCGCTGGGCAACCAGGTGATCGGCGTGCTGTTCGCGGCCGACCGGGCGCGCCGCGAGTTCACCGCCTCGGAGGTCGCGCTGCTCTCCTCGCTGGCCGACCACGCGGCCATCGCCATCGACAACGCCCAGCTGCTGGCCGGGACCAGCGCGCACAACGAGCAGATGCGCCGGGCACAGGACGCCCACGACCGGCTGATGGACCTGGTCCTGCGCGGCGGCGACCTGGTCGAGGTCGCCACCGAGGTGGCCGAGGTCCTCGGCGGCGGCCTGGTGCTGTTCGACGACACCGGCGGCGAGCTGGCCAGGGTCGGCACCGCGCCGGTCGACCCGCCGGTGGCGGCGCTGGCCGCGTCCCGCTCCTCCGGCCGCGCCGTGTGCTCCGGTGCGGACTGGGTGTGCTCGGTGGTCGCCGGCCAGGAACCGCTGGGCAGCCTCGTCCTCACCGGCCGCCCGGAGCTGGACGAGGCAGACCGGCGGCTGTTCGAACGCGCGGGCGTGGTGGCCGCGTTGTTGTTGCTGCTGCGCCGTTCCGTGGCCGCCGCCGAGGACGAGGTGCGCGGCGAGCTGCTGACCGACCTGCTGACCGCGCCGGACCGCAACCCGGCGGCGCTGCTGGCCAGGGGCCGGCGCCTGGGCATCGACCTCGGCGCCCGCCACACGGTCCTCATCGCCTCCTGCGACGGTGTCTCCCGCCGCCGGCTCGCGCTGGCCTGCGCCCGGCACGCGACGCTGGTCGGCCTGCACGCCGACCAGGTGGTGCTGCTGGCCGACGACGCCCCGTCGCTGGCGGCCACGCTCGCGACCGAACTGAGCGCGGCGGTCGACGCCCCGGTCACGGTCGGCGCGTCCGGCCCGGCGGCCGGCCCGGTGGCGCTGGCCGGGGCGGCCGCCGAGGCGGCCCGCTGTGTGCGGACCCTGCTGGCGTTGGGCAGGGCCGGCTCCGGCGCGGCGCTGGCCGACCTGGGGTTCGTCGGCCAACTGATCGGCGACCGCACCGATCTGGCTGGCTACGTCCGCTCGGTGCTGGGCCCGGTGCTGGACTACGACGCCCGGCGCGGCACCGAGCTGGTCGGCACGCTGCGCGCCTACTTCGACTGCGGCACCAACCTCACCCGCGCCAAGGACCGGCTGCACGTCCACGTGAACACCGTGGTGCAGCGGTTGGAACGGATCTCCTCGCTGCTCGGGGAGGACTGGCAGACCCCGGAACGCGCGCTGGAGGTGCAGGTGGCGCTGCGCCTGCTCACGGTCGGCCAGGCCTGACCGACACGATCAGGTCGCGCAGGTGCTGGACGTACAGGCGCATGTTCTTGTGCGCGACGGCGGTGTCGGGGTAGCGGCAGGCCAGTTGCAGGCCCTCGTGCAGCCGGGTGATCCAGACGCACACCTGGTCGCCGTAGGACACCCGGATCAGGCCGTAGGCCCGCAACTCCTGCCACCGTCGCGATCCGGGGATCCCCCGGGCGTCGACGAAGGAGACGATCGAGTACAGGTCGGGGGAGGTGGGGCGGAAGTCGGCGCCCAGCAGGTTCAGCACACGGGCGACCGGGATCCGTGACATCGGCCGGTTCTTCCGTAGTTGGGCGCGGACCAGGGACATCGCTCCGGCGAGGTCGCAGACCTCGTCGACGGGGATCTCCAGCGGCGCGCCGCCGACGTACCAGCCCACCGAGTCCGACCAGCGGGATTTGACCCTGGTGTGGAACGGGACGACGGTGCGGTACACCTGCCGCCCGCCGATCTCCCGTGCGATCAGGCCGGTGGCCGCCAGGGCGCCGACCAGGCTGCCGCCGTAGGGGCGGGTGTAGGCCTCGAACGCCGTCGCGTCGGCGTCGTCGACCAGCGTCTCCTGCAGGAACTTCTGGGTGGGCAGCGGGCCGTCCGGCTCCAGCCCGAGGTCCAGCGGGAAGGCTGGCAGCATGCCGTCGCAGTCGGCAACGAACTCCCGCCAGCGGTCGACGATCGGGTGGGTGTCGTCGATCTCGTCGGCCGTGGACCGTTCGGCCGCGCCGAAGTCGATGTAGCTGGCGACCGGGGTGCCGCCGTCGGCCGAGAGCGCGGGGCCGGCGGTGTACAGGTCGTGGATCTCGGCGGGGATGCGTTGCAGCGAGTAGGCGTCGACGTTGCTGTGGTCGAAGGCCATGTAGACGCTGGCGCCGTCGTCGCGGACCACCGCGGCGTAGATGAAGTTGGGCCAGGCGAGGGCGTCGGCCGCGACGTCGAACCGGTCCTGGAGGTGCTGGGTCAGCACGTTCTCGTCGGGGAACTCGCCGACGTCGTGGCGGCGCAGCTCGACGGAGTCGGCGTCGAGGGTGAACCGGCGCATCCGCTGGCCGATCCAGCGGAAGCCGCTGCGCAGCGTCTCGTGCCGCAGCGTCCACCGGTGCAGTGCCGTCTGCAGGGCGTCGAGGTCGATCGGGCCGGGGACGTCGAAGGCCGCGCCGAGCCAGGTCGGCACGAACAGGCCGTCCTCGCGTACCGACCGGGTCGTCCGGACGTGGGACTCCTGGAGGTAGGTCGGCGGGCGCGGGTCCTCCGGCACCTCGGCCTCGGTGACGATCACCGGTTGCGGGGTCCATTCGACCAACCGTCCCGGTCGGACCTCGCAACGCTGGATGTCGGTGACTCGCACGATGTTTCTCCGTTCACGTGACCGGCAAGCTAACAACCTGTCCGGCCGGACAGCCACCGCGCGCACCGCATGCCACGCGATCGAGTGAATTCCTGACCGGTTTGACAGCGGCCATAGATAACGGTTATCCATATCCGGTGCAGGACGTGGTGTTGGCCATGCTGGCGAAGGAGCCGGCACACGGGTACGAGCTGCGCGGACGGCTGCGCGCGGCGCTGGGCCCGCTCGGCGAGGCGATGAACGCCGGACAGATCTACGTGACGCTGACCCGTCTGGCCAAGGCCGGCGCGGTCACCTCCGAACGGGTCGATGGCTCGCCCGACCGGCCGGACCGGCGGGTGTACGCGCTCACCCCGGCCGGCCAGGAACGGGTCACGGCCTGGCTGGCCGAGGTCAGCTGGCCCAAACCGGACCTGGCGGAGTTCCACCTCAAGCTGGTCGCCGCCGCCACCGCCGGGCTCGCCGACCCGGTCGCCCTGGTCGACGCCCAGCGGCGCGAGGTGCTGCGCCGCCTGCGGGAGGCCCAGCGGGCCGCACTGGACCGGGCGGTCGACCCGGTCGCCGGGTTGCTGCTGGAGGGGGTCGTCCTGCGGTTGCGGGCCGACCTGGACTGGTTGGAGGCGTGCGAGCGGATGTGGACCGAACACGGCCGGACGGTGCGGTCATGACGGTGCGGTCATGACCGAATCGGCGCTGGTGCGGGCGCGCGGGCTGACCAGGCGCTACGGCCGGGGCGGCGGGCTGGTGCGCGCGGTCGACGAGATCGACCTGACCGTCCCGGCCGGACAGACGCTGGCCGTCATGGGGCCCAGCGGCTGCGGCAAGTCGACGCTGCTGCACCTGCTCGGCGGCCTGCAACGCCCCACCGGGGGCCGGGTGTGGCTGGCCGGCCACCGGCTCGACACGATGAGCGAACGGGCGCTGGCCCGGCTGCGGCGCGACACCGTCGGGTTCGTCTTCCAGTCCTTCCACCTCATGGACGAGCTGACCGCGGTGGAGAACGTCGAACTGGCCGGGCTGCTGGCCGGACACTCACCCCGCCGGGCCAGACGGCGCGCGCTGCACCTGCTCGACCGGGTCGGGCTCGCCGAGCGCGCCGGCCACCTGCCCGCCGCGCTGTCGGGCGGCCAGCGCCAGCGGGTCGCCATCGCCCGGGCGCTGTGCAACGAGCCGCTGGTCGTCCTGGCCGACGAGCCGACCGGCAACCTCGACAGCGCCGCCACCCTGGAGGTGCTGCGGCTGTTCGAGGACCTGCGCACCGCCGGCCAGACCCTCGTCGTGGTCACCCACGACACCCGCATCGCGGCGGTCGCGGACCGGCTGATCACCATGCGCGACGGCGCCTTCGCCGACGACAGCCGGCTGGCCACCGCGGTGACCGGTCCCGTCGGCGACGGGTGGCGCTGAGGTGGCCGGCCGGCTGCTGCTGGTGTGGCGGCTGATGGTGCGCGACCTGCGCCGCCACCCCGTCGAGTCGCTGCTCCTGCTGGTGGCGGTCATCGCCGCCAGCGGCACGCTGACCGTGGGGCTGTCCCTGGGCGACGTGGCCGACCAGCCGTACCAGCAGACCAGGCGGGCCACCGCCGGTCCGGACGCGGTGGCCCGGCCGAGGGCCACCGGCGAGGAGGCCCTGGCCGCCCTCGCCCCGCTGACCACCGCGCCCGGCGTCGCTGACCACAGTGGACCGTTCCCGGTCGCCTTCCTCGATCTGACCGCCGGCGGACGGACCGCGCACGCCGTCGTCGAGGGACGGGACACCGCACCGGCGCGGCTGGACCGGCCGGCGGTGGTCGACGGCGGCTGGGTGCGGCCGGGCGGGGTGGTGGTGGAGCGCGCCTTCGCCGACGCCCTCGGCGTCGGCCCCGGGGACACCGTCAGCGTCGCCGGCCACCCGCTGCGCGTGGCCGGCACCGCGGTGACCGCCGCCAGGGTGGCCTACCCGTACGCCGGCTGGCACTTCCCGGGCAGCGAGCTGGCCCAGCGCGGCGGCCTGGTCTGGGTCGACCGGGGCGACCTGGCCGCCCTCGCCGGCGCCGAACCGTTGTCCTACACGCTGAACCTGCGGGTCACCGGCACGCTGGACGGTGTCCTGGACGGCGCCCCCGGGCTCACCGTGCTCACCTCGGCGCGGATCGCCGAGGCCGACGCCCGGACGGTGGCCCAGGCGCGGGAGGCCCTGCTCGTCGGCAGCTGGCTGCTCACCGCGCTGGCGATGGCCGGCGTGGCCGGGATCGTCGCCGGCCGGGTCGCCGGGCGGCGACGCCAGGTCGGGCTCCTCAAGGCCGTCGGCGCCGGCCCGGCCGCGGTCGCCGTCGTGCACCTGGCCGGGTACCTGGTGATCGGGCTGGCCGGCGCGGCGGCCGGTCTGCTCGCCGGCCTGGCGGCCGGCCCGGCGCTGATCCAGCCGTCCGCCGGGCTCCTCGACGTCGTCGACCCGGCGGCGCCCTCGACGCGCACGGTGCTCGCCGTGACGGCCCTCGCGGTCGCGATCGCCGTGGCGGCGGCACTGGTGCCCGTGGTGCGGGCGGCCACCACGAGCACGGTCCACGCGCTGGCCGACACCGCCACACCGCCCCGCCGCAGCCGGTGGCGGATCGGGCTGTCCCGGCTGCTGCCGGTGTCGCTGCTGATCGGCGTGCGGGTCAACGCGCGCCGGCCGCGCCGCGCCCGGCTCGTCGTGCTGAACACCCTGATCACCACGACCGCGCTGGTCGCCGTGCTGATGAACAACGCGCGCGAGGACCACTTCGACGTCGGCGGCGCGGACCTGGTCGATCCCCGCGCGCAGCGGGTCGACCAGGCGATGCTGGTGATCACCGTCGTGCTGTGTGTGCTCGCGCTGGTCAACGCGGTGGTGACGACCTGGACGGCGGTGCTCGACGCCGGCCGGCCGCTGGCCCTCACCCGGGCGTTGGGCGCCACCCCCGGCCAGGCCGGTCTCGGGCTGGCGATGGCGCAGCTGCTGCCCGCGCTGCCCGGTGCCGTCGCCGGGATCCCCGCCGGCCTGGGGCTGTTCCTGGTCGCCAGCCGGGGCGAGGTCCAGTACCCGTCGGGTGTGCTGCTCTCCGCCGTGGCGCTCGGCGTCCCGCTCGCCGGTGCGGCGCTCACCGCGGTCCCCGCGATCGTCCTGGCGCGCCGGCCGGTCGCCGACACCCTCCGGTCCGGCTGACCTGTCCGTGTCCGGAAAGGACGCGGGTGCCCCGATAACCTCGGTTGCGTTCCCGGACGGGCACATCGGCGCACGATCGCTTGGTTTCCCCGCGACCGTGGTGGAGCCTGGGGCACACACCCCAGGCTCCTGGCGGAGGTGCGATGCGATCCGATGACGGCGGCGCTGCCGGGCCGGAACCGTTCGCCGGCGACCTCCTGCTGCGGTTGGCGGTCGAGGGCTGGCTGGTGATCTCCCGCGAGGAGGCCGAGCGGGTCGTCGCCGAGCTGGAGTCGACGCTGGCACAGGTCCGGGCCCGGCTGCGGCCGGCCGCGCGGCCGGCCGGCCACTTACCGTCCGATGTGGACACACCGTCGGTCGACTCGGCGTTCGCCGGGCAGATCGCGGCCGACCGGTGGGAGCAGGCGCTGGTCGAGCTGCCCAAGTACATCCAGGCGCTGCGGATCGCGGGGGACTGCCGCTGAGAACATTCCTGCGGACATCCCTGAGGACATCCCTGGGGACGTCGCTGGGGACGTCGCGCAGAGGCGACCACCGGGCGGTGTGCCCGCTGGACGCCTCCGCAACCGGCTCCGGCCATCAGCCGCCGTTCGGCTGGTCGAACAACTCACCGCTGACATTGAGCACCTGGAAGCAGTTGGGTGCCTGCCGGCCGCTGATCGGCGTTCCGGGACGGACACACTCGACGGTCGCGGTGACCTGCGACCCGGCCTGCACGTCGATCGGCGTGACCCAGTGGTAGTCCTGGTTGCGGAAGGTCTCCAGCGCGATCGTGGTGATCGTCCGGTCGCCGAAGTCGATGGTCAGCACACCCTCGTCGCCCTGGTGGTTGGCCAGCACGATGTCGGTGATCCGGAACACCTTGCCCGGCGGCACGGTGTAGGTCTCCACGCCCTGCCGGCCGGCGTTGGTCCGCACCTCGATCGTGGCCGAACTCTGTTCCCCGCCAGACGTTCCGCCGCCACCGCCGCCACCACCGCCCGGACTCTGGGCGCCGTTGGTCTCCTGGCCGCCACCCTCCTGTTGGGACGATGTCGGGGCCGCCGGCGGTGGCTGGGCCTGCTCGGACCGGGCGATCTCCTCCGCCCGGTCGTCGGCGGCCTCCCTGGCCGCGCTGCGCACCGCCGGGCGCACCAACAGCAGCCACGCCAGCAGCAACGCCAGCAACGCGGCCAGCAACGCCAGCAGCCACTTGGGAAACACCGGGAGCTGGATCAGCTCACCGTCACGCGGGTGTTCGGTGGTCTGCTCGCCGGCCGTGGCCAGCGCGTCGACCCGCAGCGGCCACTCCACCGGCTTGCCCAGCCACAGGATCTTGGCCAGGCGCACCCGCAGTTCCAGCTCGGCGTGGTCGCCCGGGTCCACGGTCACCGGCCGGTTCGGCAGGTCGTAGGTGAGCTGGTCGTCGGTGTCCGGCGCGGACAGCGCCACCGCGACCGCAGTGTTGCCGTCGTTGTGCACGTCGACGTGGTAGCGGGCACGACGCCACGCGCGGCGGCGTTCGGGCACGAGCTCGGCACGCTGCTCGGCGAACGGCTCGACGACCACGGTCGCCTCGGACACCGTCACCGTCTCCGGCCGCTCGGTGGGCAGGACCCGGATCCCCAGCGGCAGCTCGCCGGCGCGCACCGACGGCGAACGCGGGGGCCGCAGGACGACGGTCACCTGCTCGGACGTTCCGGGATAGAGCGAGAGCCGCTCGGGCTCCACAAAGGTCCACGGCGCGCACTCACCGACGACCTCGAACCCGTACGCCTCGACGATGTCACTGTCGTTGCGCACCGTCATCGCCGTCCTGGTCTCCTGGCCGGGCGTGACGGCCACGATGGGGAGACCGAATTCTGTCGTTGCGGTCACGTCAGGAACGTAGGCCCACGGGTCGACCCGCTGGCAGGGACAAAAAGGCACCGTGCGGGCAATCCGCGTGCACCGGTGTGCCGATGACGTTGTCCGCACGGCCCCCGGGGGCAACAAGATGGGACCGCAGGCGCGTTCGAGGAGGCAGATGGCCATGAGAGTTCCGGTGATGGTCTACGCGGAGGATCCGGTACTGCGAGCCGGTGTCACCCACCAGCTTCGTACCCGGCCGGAGGTGGAGGTGCTGACGTCCCAGGACGAGGCGCGGGCGGCGGTGTCGCTGGTGGTGGTGGACGAGGTGGACGACGCGGCGACCAGACTGCTGCGCCGGCTGCAACGCACCTCGCCGGCCCGCACCGGCGTGATCGTCGGGCGGATCGACCGGGAGTCGTTGCAGATCACGGTGGAGTGCGAGGTGTCGGCGGTGATCCGGCGGTCCGACGCCCGCGAGGACCGGCTGGTGAGCGCGGTGCTCGCCCTGGCCAACGGGGAGGCGGTACTACCCGGTGACCTGCTGGCCACCCTGCTCGACCACGTGGGGAAACTCCAGCGCGCGTCGCTGGATCCCAACGGCCCCACGCTGTCCACGCTCACCCCGCGCGAGGTGGACATGCTGCGGCTGATCTCGGAGGGCCTGGGCACCGCCGAGATCGCCACCAAACTGTGCTATTCGGAGCGGACGGTCAAGAACATCCTGCACGGGGTCACCACCAGGCTGAACCTGCGCAACCGGGCACACGCCGTGGGTTTCGTGATGCGCCACGGGCTCATCTGAGCTGCCCGAAACTCCCTCGGTCGTGCCCCGGACGTGCCCGTCCGGACCTCGGCCCGGCGCCCGGTCACGGGCGACGATGCCGGTGAGGTCCCACGACCGGAGGTACGATCTTGTTCCCCAGGCTGAGAAACCGGTTCCTCGTGGTGGTCGTCGCGGGGGCGGCGCTGGGCGGGGTGATCCTGGCCGTCCCCGGCGCCACCGCCCCGTCGGCGACCGCCCAGGTGCTGGAGCCGGCGGACGGGCGGATCGCGTTCGCCGGCACCGCGCACCGCAGCCTCGGTGTGCTCACTGACCCGGTGCCCGAACAGCTCCGGTCGACCGAGCCGCTGTTTCCCGGCGGCCAGGCCCACTTCGACGACCAGGTCTCGACCCGTGGCGGGCTGGTGGTGTTCACCAGCCTGCGCGACAGCGTCACGCCGGAGGTCTACCTGCGCGCCGAGGACGGCTCGGTGCGCCGGTTGACCACCGGCCACGACGCCGGCCACCCGCAGCTCTCGCCCGACCTTGGCTCGGTGGTGTTCGACTCCGCCGTGGACGGTCAGCGTGACCTGTGGCTGGTCGGCGTCGACGGGTCGGCGCCGCGCCGGCTCACCGACGACCCGGCCGACCAGACCTGGCCGTCGTTCTCGCCCGACGGCACCGAGGTCGCCTACGCCGACGCCGGGGACGGCCAGATCCACCGTCGCCCGGTGGCCGGCGGCGACGACGTCCAGGTGACGTTCGAGTCGGGTGTCGCCGGGTCCCCGGCCTGGAACCCGGTCGACGGGAACAGCATCGCCTACACCGTCGAGCAGGACGGCGAGGTCCCTGTCCAGATCTGGGTGACCGGCACCGGCACCGGCGCGGCCAGGGACGAGTACCCCAGCTACCCCGAACACCCCACCTACACCCAGCTGCTCGGCGGGGACCACGCCGGCTGGGCGAGCCACTGGCCGGTGTGGAAAACCGACGGGACGGGACTGCTGTTCCTCAGCACCACCCAGGTGTGCGGCTGCCCGGCCGACCCGAACGCCGAGAAGGTGTACCAGGTGGACACCTCGGGCGGGCTGCCGGTGACCGAGGTCCCCGGCCTGCTGCTCGCCGAGGACCGCCTGCTCTCCGCACCCGCCTGGCTGACCGACCCGCCCCGGCTGCTGGTGTCCCGCACCACGGCCGCCACCCGCAACACCGTCACCCTGCAGGACATCCGCCCGGACGGCGTCGACCCGCGCGACCTCGGGCTGGAGCTGCTGCGCGAGGACCCGGAGGCGGTCAACGACCCGAACCTGCTGTTCCGTCCACGCCCCGGCTACGACCCGTGGTTCCAGCGGCAGAACTACTCCCCGGACGGCCGCAGCATCGTGGTGAGCCGCTTCGAGGACCTCGACGGCGCGCGGGTGCAGCGGATCTGGGTGGTGGACGCCGACGGCGCCAACCCGCGCCGGCTGCCGGTCGCCGACCGCGCCGCGACCGACTGGGAGTTCGACCCGACGTGGTCACCCGACGGGCGGTTCGTCGCGTTCGCCCGCCGCTCCCCGGGCGGGGTGCGGCCCGAGGGCGGCCAGAGCCGGGTGGTGGTCGTCGAGGTGGCGACCGGCGCGGTGGTCGGCCAGCTGCGTCCACCGGCGGAGGTCGCCGACCAGGAGGACACCCAGCCGGCGTGGTCGCCGGACGGCACGACGCTCTCGTTCACCCGGGGCCTGGTCACCGACGGCCCCGACGGCGAGGTCCGCTACAACCACATCTGGACCGCCCGCGCCGGCACGCTGGACCAGCAGCGCGACCTCACCACCGAGATCTGCGGGTTCGACTGCGACGTCACCGACGACAGCTCGGGGTTCGACAACGCGGGCCAGTACCTGGTGTTCAACCGGGAGGCCGACGGGCTGCTGCGCGTCCCGCTCACCGACGGCGGCTGCGAGGTCCTGCTGCCCGCGACCCCGGCGACCTGCGCCGGACCGGTGTCCGCGCCGGGCGGTCCGTTCCAGCCGCGCGACGCGGCGTTCGCGCCCGACGACGGGCGGCTGGTGCTCACCGACCGGCGCGCCCAGGACGCGGCCTCACCGGAGCAGCTCACGGTCCTCGACCCCGCCACCGGCACGCTCGACCCGATCACCGCCGGTCTGCCCGGCCGGCAGAAGGAGCCGACCTGGCAGCCCTCGGCCGACCTCACCGTCTCCGCCCCGCCCACGACCCCCGACACGCCACCGGACACGACGGTGACGGTCCCGGTCCAGGTCGGCAACCAGGGCCCGGCGACCACCGAGGCCAGCCTCACGGTCGTCGTGCCCGACGGGCTGCGGCTGGACGCGCTGCGCCCGGAGCGGGGGACCTGCGCCGAGCAGCGCTGCGACCTGGGGACGCTGGTCCCCGGCGACGTCGTGCTGGTCGAGGCCGACCTGGTGGGCCTGGCCCCCGGCCGGCCGACGGTGACCTGGTCGGTCGCCGGGCCGGTGCTGGACACCCGCCCCGCCGACAACGCCTCGGAGACCGAGATCCCCGTCGGCTCGCCGCCGCCCCCACCGGCCCCGCCCGCCCCGCCGCCCTCACCACCGCCGGCCGCCGGACCGGGCGTGACCGTGGTCGTCGGACCTGACCCGTCCTATGTGGGCGGCCGGGCGACCGTGCGCTACACCGTGCGCAACCGGGGCGGATCGCTGGCGACCGGGCTGCGCCTGGACTTCCGGCTGCCCGCGCGGGTGCCGGTGGCCGCCGTGCCGCCCGGCTGCTCGGCCAGCGGCTGCGCGCTGCCCGACCTGGCGCCGGGCGTCAGCGGGGTGGTCGTGGTGCTGCTCGCGCCGACGGTTCCGCTGCGCACCACCGTGCGTGGCGAGCTGCGGACCACCGGTACCGACGCCGACCGGGGCGACAACGTGGCCAGCGCGCGGCTGCGGGTGGTGCGGCCCAGGATCGTGGCCGTGCCGGCGATCGGCGAGCCGGGGTTCGTCACCTCGGTGCGCGGCCTGGACTTCCCGCCCGGCACCCCGGTCCGGCTGACCTGGACGCCCGGCATCACCGCGTCCGCCGTGCCGACGATCCCGCGCCGCGACGGCACCTTCGCCGCCCAGCTGCTGATCCTGGCCAAGGACCAGACCGGGCCGCGCACGATCACCGCCACCGGTGCCGGGTTCACCCCCGCCACCACCCCGTTCCTCGTCGTGCCCGGCTCGATCGGGCCGCCGGACATGGTCGCCCGCAGATGAGGGGAGTCGGCCCGTGATCGACGAAGTGGACGAGGGCATCCGGGCGCTGCTCGCCGAGGGCGACATCCCCGACGACCAGGGCGAGCTGGCCTTCGACGCGCCGACCACCGACTGGACCTCCCGGCGCAACGCCCCCACGGTCAACGTGTTCCTCTACGACATCCGCGAGGACCTCGAACGGCGCCGCACCGGCTCGGTCGAGGTGCGCGGCGAGGACGGCGACCTGCTCGGCTGGCGCGGCGTGGCCCGCTGGTTCCGGCTGTCCTACCTGGTCACCGCGTGGACCAACCGGCCGCGTGACGAGCACCGGCTGCTGTCGGGGGTGTTGCGCTGCCTGGTCGGCCACGAGCGGCTGGAGCGCAGGCTGCTGACCGGTTCGCTGGCCGAACTGGACCTGTCGGTCACCCTCGACGTGGCCGGCCCGATGTCCGACAGCGGCGCGGCCACCGACGTGTGGTCGGCGCTGGGCGGCGAGCTCAAACCCGCCATCCAGCTGGTGGTGACCGCGCCGCTGGCGGGGGAGTGGCGGCCCGCCGGCCAGCCGGTCACCGAGGGCGTGGTGCTGCGCCCGGCCGCCGACGAGTCCCGCCGGCTGCGCTACGCCGGCCCGACCACCGCGCAGGGCGAGGGGTTCGCCGCGGCCCGCCCGCGTCCCACGCCCGGCCGGCGCCGCCGGGGTGAGCCGATCCGATGACGCCCAGCCACCTGTGGCGGCGCCTGGCGGCGGTCGAGCAGCGGATCCGGCAGGCGGTGGCCGGCCGGCTGGCCACCGACCCGGCGCCCGACGACCCCTACCGGGGCCTCTACCTCACCCCCGAGGCCGTCGAGCGGGTCCTGGCGGGCCGGCCCCGCCCGGTCCCGGTCGAGCCGGGCGACCCTGGCGAGGGCTCCCGGCTGGCGGGCCTGGCCGCCCGGTTCGGGCTCGACGACCTGGACGTGGAGTTCCTGCTGGTCGCGCTGATTCCCGACGTCGACGCCCGGTTCGAACGCCTCTACGGCTACCTCAACGACGACCTCACCCGCCGCCGCGCCAGCGTCGGCCTGGCGCTGGAGCTGTGCGGCCAGCCACCGGCCGGCCCGGCCCGCTTCCGCCTGTCGCCCGCCGCCGCGCTGGTCGCCGGCGGCCTGGTCGAGGTCCAGGAGGCCGCGCTGCCCGCCCTGTCGCGGGTGCTGCGCGTGCCCGACCGGGTCACCGCCCACCTGCTCGGCGACGACACCCCCGACGACACCCTCACCGGCCTGGTCACCGTCGAGACCTCCGCCGACGACACCGCCGACGGGGGGCCCGACGACCTGGCCCGGCGGGTCGGTGCCGCCCTGCGCGCCGGGGTCGGCCCGCTGCACCTGCGTGACACCGACGGCGACGCCGGCACGACGGCCGTGGCCGCGCTGGCCGCCGCCGGGCACGACGCCGTCGTGGTGGACACCGTGGCGCTGGCCGACCGGGACCGCCCGCCGGTCGCCGAGCTGGTGCGCGAGGCCCGGCTGCGCGGCGCCGGGATCGTGCTCGGCCCACTGGAACCGCTGCTGCCCGCACGGGTCCGGCTGCTGCGCGAGCTGGCCGCCGGCGGCGTTCCGCTGGTCCTGCACGGCCGCGACCCGTGGGACCCGAAGTGGACCTCGGCGGTGTCGGTTCCGGTGCCACCGCTGGACTCCCGGCGCCGCGCCGACCGGTGGGCGGACGTACTGCGGGCCTCGACCGGCCTGGACCCCACCCGCGAGCTGCTGGCCGGCCTCGCCGGCTACCGGCTGGGCACCGGTGAGGTCACCCGGGCGGTCGACCTCGCCACCCGCCTCGCGCTGGTCGAGGACCGGCAGGTCACGCTGCCGCACGTGCGGGCCGGGGTCCGTGCGCACAACGGCGCCGGCCTCGACCGGCTCGCCCGGCGGATCGTGCCGGCGGTCGGCTGGGACGACCTGGTGCTGACCGGGCCGACCCGCGCCCAACTGGCCGAGCTGGTGACCAGGGCGCGGTACCGGGACCGGGTGCTGGGGGAGTGGCGGATGCGTCCCGGCGGCGGGCGCGGGCACGGCGTGGTCGCGTTGTTCGCCGGCGAGTCCGGCACCGGCAAGACGATGTCGGCCGAGGTGGTGGCCGCCGAGATCGGCATGGACCTCTACGTCGTCGACCTGTCCACAGTGGTCGACAAGTACGTCGGCGAGACCGAGAAGAACCTGGAGCGGATCTTCACCGAGGCCGCCGGAGTACACGGGGTGCTGTTGTTCGACGAGGCCGACGCGGTGTTCGGCCGGCGCTCGGAGGTCAAGGACGCGCGCGACCGCTACGCCAACGTCGAGTCGGCGTACCTGTTGCAGCGCATGGAGTCCTTCGACGGCATCGCCGTGTTGACCACCAACCTGCGGGCCAATGTGGACGAGGCGTTCATCCGGCGGATCGACGTCATCGCCGACTTCCCGGTGCCCGACGTCGCCCAGCGGCACGCGCTGTGGGACCGCTGCCTCGGCCCCGCGCTGCCCCGCGCCGACGACCTCGACCTCGGGTTCTGCGCCGAACGGTTCGAGCTGACCGGCGGGTCGATCCGCGCGTGCGCGGTGACCGCCGCCTACCGGGCCGCAGAGTCCGGCACCGCGCTCACCATGGCCGGCCTGGTCGACGCGGTGCGCCAGGAGTACCGCAAGCTCGGCCGCCTGGTGCTGGCCGGCGAGTTCGGCGCGTGGGCCACCCGGTGACCCACCTCTGACCAGCAACCCCGAACAGGAGCGCCATGCACGCACGGGAGGAACCGGAGCACGAACGGTCCGGCGCCACGGTGCGGCGGCCGGAGTCCGACACGGAGTCCTTGTCCCCCAGCGCGTTGCTCGGTCTGCAACGCAGCGCCGGGAACGCGGCGGTGTCCCGGCTGGTCGAGGAGGGTCGGACCGGACCGGCCGCCCACGACGTGCTGCGCACGCCGGGACGCCCGCTGGACCAGCCGGTCCGCTCGGAGATGGAAGCCCGGCTGGGCGCGGACTTCTCCGACGTGCGCCTGCACACCGACGGCGCGGCCCGTCGCTCGGCCGAGGAACTCGGCGCCCGCGCCTACACCTCGGGCAGCCACGTCGTGCTGGGCAGCGGCGGCGCGGACCAGCACACCCTGGCCCACGAGCTGACCCACGTCATCCAGCAGCGCCGCGGCCCGGTCAGCGGCGTCGACCGGGGCGACGGGCTGAGCGTGTCCGACCCGGCCGACGCGTTCGAACGGGCCGCCGAGGCCAACGCGCGCCGGGCCATGACCGGACCCACCCCGGCGGCGGCCCCGGAGCCCGAGACGCACCAGTCAGGCGACACCCGGGCCGTGCAACGGATGCCGCTGGCCGAGTTCACCCAGCACGTGTCCACCACGGCGGTCGCCGGCGACCCGGACTTCCTGACCTACTTCCAGATCCGCCGGGGCCGCGAGGACCCGGCGGCCGTGGTCGAGCACACCGGGCAGGAGCGGCTGCGCCGGCTCGTCGAGACCGACGACGTGACCACCGACCTGGTCGACCAGTACGTCACCGACTACCAGCGCGGCGCGCCGGGCACCCCGACACAGTCCACGATCCTGACCAACCCCAACGTCACCGGGCTGGAGGTCGAACTCGGCGAGGTCGTGCTGAACGTTCCCAGCGGCGCCGGCATCCGCAACGGCGTCCTGCTCGCCACCACCCCGACCACACCGCAACAGGATCCCACCCGCGGCCCCACCGAGGCGGGTCCGCCGGTGATGAAGCTGGAGGTCGAGGGCATGGACCGGCTCAACCCTCGGGGCGCCAGGCGGTTGCGGGCCAACGTCGAGATCATCTACGGCCCGCTGCCGGCGACCGACTACGCCGACGCGGCGCTCATCTCGGCCAGGCGCACACTCCGGGCGAGCCTCCAGGCCAGTGCGACCGGGCAACGGTCGCTGACCGATCTGATCAACAACTACAACAGCCGGTTGCGGGGCGCGGAACTGCGGTTCGAGCTGACGCCGACCCCGGAGGCCGGTCAGCTCACCAAGGGCGCGACGCCCCAGACCAACCCCAACACGCAGACCAACGTCTCCACCCCCTACGACAAGCTCGGCACGCCGGCTCCCGGGCAGCGAGACTTCGGCGGCTTCTTCGAGGACCGCCAGGACCAGCAGATGTTCGCGCGGGCACGCACCGAGGCCACCCGGCTGACCGGCCTGGTCAACACCAGCTGGGCCGAGCGCGACACCGGCGACGGGCTGACCGCCGGGGCGAGCACCACCGCGCTGCTGACCCACGTCCTGTTCCAGGAGGCCAAGTACCTGCGCCACAGCACGGTGGACCGCGCCGTCGAGAAACCCGGGGACAAGCACCACTTCCACGTGATGATCAAGGCCAGTCCACAGGACGCGATGATGTCGGTCATCCCCGACGACGACGCGAAACTGCTGCTCGGCTGGCTGAGCGGCAACCGGGCCCAGCCGCTGGCGACGGCCGCGCGGGACACCTTCCGGGCCACCGGCACCTCCAACCGGTCCGCGGCGGTCGACGCCGGGACCGTCTACGCCTATCTGGTCGAGGCGCTGGTCGCGCGGCTGGTCGCCGGCCGGCAGCTGCTGGAGGTGACCGGGCGGGAGTCGCGCGTGTTCGGCGAGGCGCGGGAGGTGGGTTCGGTGGGGCACTTCCACCCCCGGCCCAGCAACCGGCGTCCCATCACGGTCAACGGCCACCGGTACTACATCGTCGTCGAGCAGCGCTCGTCGGCGCACGCGCTCAACAAGAACACCGACACCGACGCCGCCGCGCACGCCAGGCGGATCGGCGATCTGCAACGACCGTGACGGGTGTCCTTCCGGGCACCCGCGTTGCCCGGGATCCGGGTCCGGCGGTCCTGTCGCCGCCCCCGCTCCCCGGGTGAGGCTGGAAGGGCACGAGCACACGCGAAGGAGCCAACATGCCGCAGTACCTGTCCCCAGGGGTGTACGTCGAGGAGGTCCAGTCCGGGGCGCGACCGATCGAGGGGGTCGGCACCGCGGTGGCCGCCTTCGTCGGCTTCGCCCAGCAGGGGCCCTTCCACCAACCGACCCTGGTGTCCAACTGGAACCAGTACGTGCAGAGCTTCGGTGGCTTCGTCGACGGCGCCTACCTGCCGCACGCGGTGTACGGCTACTTCGCCAACGGCGGCGGCGCGGCCTACATCGTGCGGGTCGGCGGCAGCTCCGAGCAGTCGGCGCCGGTGTCCGGGTCGCCGGTGCGCCTGGGCGGGTTGCGGGTCGCCGCGCTGCCGGGCGCCGGCCAGGACGTGTCGGTCGAGGTCGCCGACGCCGAGGGGGAGAACCCGCCGGACGACCGGTTCCGGCTGCTGGTGCGCCAGGGCGGCAAGGTCGTGGAGACCCACGACGTGTCGACCCGCAAGAACGTGAAGAACTACGTGGTCAACCAGGTGTCGGCGCAGTCGACGCTGGTCGAGATCACCGAGCAGGGCAGTGGGACGCTGGCCCGGCCGGACAAGCAGACGGTGAGCCTGCCGGCCGCCGGCGACACCCCGGCGCGGGTCGACGCCCAGGAGTACCTGGGTGACCCCGAGGCGCGGACCGGCTTCGGCGGTCTGGAAAGTGTCGACGAGATCACGATGGTGGCGGCGCCGGACCTGATGAGCGCCTACCAACGCGACCTGATCGACCTCACCGGCGTGAAGACCGTGCAGCTGGCGATGATCTCGCACTGCGAGCAGCTCGGCGACCGGGTGGCGGTGCTGGACACGCCGCCGGGGATGTCGGCCCAGCAGGTGCGGTCGTGGCGGATGGACGAGGCCGGCTACGACTCGCGCTACGCCGCGCTGTACTACCCGTGGATCTCGGTGTTCGACCCACTGGGCGGCCGGAACACGACCGTGCCGCCGTCCGGTCATATTGCCGGCGTGTGGGCACGCAACGACGTGGAGCGTGGTGTCCACAAGGCACCGGCCAACGAGGTGATCCGGGGCGCGGTCGACCTCGACTACGGGTTGAGCAAGGGCGAGCAGGACCTGCTGAACCCGATCGGGGTGAACTGTGTGCGGGCCTTCCCGGGGCGGGGCATCCGGATCTGGGGCGCGCGCACGCTGTCCTCGGACCCGGCGTGGCGGTACCTGAACGTGCGGCGGCTGTTCAACTTCCTGGAGGAGTCGATCCTCATCGGCACCCAGTGGGTGGTGTTCGAGCCGAACGACGACCGCCTGTGGTCGAGCATCCGGCGCAACATCGCGGCGTTCCTCACCGAGCAGTGGCGGCAGGGGGCGCTGTTCGGCCGCACCCCCGCCGAGGCGTTCTACGTCAAGTGCGACCGGGAGAACAACCCGCAGGAGTCGATCGACCTGGGCCAGGTGGTGTGTGAGATCGGGGTGTCGCCGGTCAAGCCCGCCGAGTTCGTGGTGTTCCGCCTGGCGCAGTTCTCCGACAGTACGAGTCTGGTCAGCGAGTAGGAAGGCGATTCGATGGCAGAAGGTGACGCCCTTGCCACCCATGTGTTCGGGGTGCAGCTCGGCGGGTTCATGGTCGAGTCCCTGCAGGAGATCAGCGGGCTGACCGTCGAGGAGGACGTGGTCGAGGTGTACCAGGTGTCCTCGACGGGCAAACCCATGCTGCGCAAGCAACCCGGCGCGCAGAAGGGTGGTGAGGTCACGCTGACGCGGGGGCTGGACCAGAGTTCGGAGTTCACCAAGTGGCTGACCGAGACCCTGGAGAAGGGCGCGGTGGCGTCGGCCAGGCAGAACATCACGATCGAGATCAAGGACACCGAGGGCAACTCGGTGCGGCGGATGCAGTTGATGAACGCGTGGGCGAGCAAGTGGGAGGGCCCGTCGCTCAAGGCCGGTGAGTCCGCGGCGGCCACGGAGAAGGTCACCCTCACGTTCGAGGAGATCAAGGTCGAATGAGGCGCCGAACGATCGCCCTGGACTCCCTGCTGGAATCCCGCCCCGAGGCGGCGGCCCCGTCCTACCGCACGGAGTTCGACTTCGAACTTCCCCGCGGCTACCTCGACGAGGACGGCACTGTTCACCGCACTGGCAAGATGCGCCTGGCAACGGCACGCGACGAGCTGCGTCCGCAGATCGACCTGCGGGTGAAGGAGAACCCCGGCTACCTGAGCGTGGTGCTCCTGAGCCAGGTGATCACCGAGCTGGGAACGGTGCCCGAGGTGCACGTCGGCGTGGTGGAACGCATGTACGCCACCGACATCGCCTTTCTCCAGGAGTTCTACCGACGGATCAACAGCGAGGGCCACACGAGGGCCGGGGTGTCCTGCCCGTCGTGCGGCGCGGCGTTCGAGATCGACATGGCGGGCGGTGGGCGCCTGGGGGAATCGTGACGTACGCGCCCGACCGGCTGCTCGAGGAGGTCGCGTACGTGGCCTACCACTTCCACTGGCAACGTTCGGAAATCCTCGACCTGGAACACCACGAACGCCAGCAGTGGGTGAAGGAGATCGCCCGAATCAACACGAGGGCCAACGAGGGAAGGTGATGGCGGATGTCCCTGTGGACCCGGTGGCAGTCTCGTCGGCGCCAGCCCACCCCCCAGCCGCCCTGGGACGGCGGCTGGCGCGCCGCCCCCACCCTCACCGGCGTCATCACCCCACCCCCGATGGTGTCCGACGGCCTCCGCTTCCGTTCGACCCTCACCTCCTGGTCAGATCACCGATTCGACACCCCCCTGGCCCACAACATCACCGCCGACGCCCCCTCAGGGGTGATGCACAACGTCGCGACTCCGGTAACTCCGCCTCCCGAACGCCGTTCCCGCCACCGGAAACCGTCTGACCCTGTCCTGAGCGGATCCGGCCGTGGTCCGTCGGTGGGCTCCTCGACCGGAGCGCTGCGCGGACCAACGGTCGGCTCCTCGACCAGGGCGGGGGAGAGCGGCTCACCGACCACAACACCGTCCGTGCAACGAACTACGAACCACAAGCCGTCGACCACGACAACGGGATCGCCCACCACGGCCACGGTCACCACACCCGGTGGGCCCACCACGCCAGCCGGCCCGGCCGGGCCTGTCGTGTCCACCGGGTCCGCCGGGCTCGTCGCACCCGCCGATGTCGGCGGACCTGTCCCGCCGGTCGGGCGTTCCGTCGCTGCCGGCCCTACCGACCTCGTCACGCCAGCAGGGTTCACCACCAGGCCCGGCGTGCCCGCCGCGTCAGACAGGGCGGACGTGTCCGGCAAGCGGGGCGCGCCTGGCGGGCGTGCTCCGGTTGGCGTGCCGGTCGTGTCCGGCGCATCGACCTGGCCTACCAAGGTTGTCGCGCGGGCTGAGGCGATCACGCCCGCCAAGCCTGGCATGCCCGCCGCGTCAGACAAGGTGGACGTGTCCGGCAAGCGGGGCGTGTCCGACGGGTCATCTGCCGGGCGTGCTCCGGTTGGTGTGCCCGGCGCACCGACCCGGCCTGCCGAGGTTGTCGCGCGCGCCGAGGCGACCGAGCCCGCACCCGACGGGCTCGATGCGCCCAGCGCGCCAACGAAGCCCGCCGGGCGTGCTCCGGTTGGCATGCCTGTCGCGTCCGGCGCACCGGCCCGGCCTGCCGTGGTCGTCGCGCGGGCTGCGGCGACCGCGCCCGCCAAGCCCGCCGCACCAGACGGGCTCGATGCGTCCAGCGAGCGAGCCGCACCCGACAGGTCGTCCGCGCCAACCAAGCCCACCGGGTCCGCGGCCGCTGATGTGCTCCCCGTGTTCACCGCCCCCGACAGGCACGCCCGGCCCACCACACCCACCGAGCCAATGAGGCCCGCCGCGCCCGCCATGCCCACCGCGCCCGCCGCGCCCGCCATCCCCACCGCGTCAGCCATGCCCGCCGCGTCAGCCATGCCCGCCGCGTCAGCCATGCCCGCCGCGTCAGCCATGCCCGCCGCGTCGGCCAGGTCGGATGGGCTGGTCATGCCCGCCCCGCCAACCACGTTCGGCGGGCCTGCCGTATCCGCCGCGCCAACCACAGCTGATCCACCTGCCGCGTCAGCCACCGCCGGGCCTGTCATGCCCGTCGCGCCGACCAGGTCCGGAGGGCCTTCCGCGTCAGCTGGGCGTGACGGTTCTGCCGTGTCCGCCGTGCAGCGCGGGTCCGTCGGGTCTGCTGCGCCAGCCGGGCGTGACGGTTCTGCCGTGTCCGCCGTGCAGCGTGGGCTCGACGGGTTTGCCGCGCCAGCTGGACGTGACGGTTCTGTCGTGCCCGTCGTGCAGCGTGGGCTCGACGGGTCTGCCGCGTCAGCCGGGCGTGACGGTTCTGCTGTGCCTGTCGTGCAGCGCGGGCTCGACGGGCTTGCCGAGCCAGCCGGGCGTGCCCCCGCTGACCTGCCTGTCGCGCCCAGCGCACCAGCCAACCTCATCGCGCGAGCGGCGGCCACCACGTCCGACACGTCCATGGGGCGCGCCGAACCCGCCGGGCCAGGCACGCCCGTCGGACACGCAGCGCCCGACCTGTCCACCGCATCAACCAAGCCCACCGGGCCTGCCCCGCCAGTCAGGCTCGCCGCCGCGGACCTGCTCGCCGCGCACGACATTCCCGGAACTCCCACCAGCACCGCCACACCTCCAGCCGGGTCCACCGGCCGCGGTGCGCCGGCCATGCCGGTCAGGCCGGCCGGATCCACCCCCGTCCAGCGCGCGACACGTGCCGGACCGGACACCTCCGCCACACCAGGTGCGTCCGCGGCCTCCGCCAACCCGCCGATGTCCGTCCCGCGCGCCCCCCTCACGTCCGTCGAGCCGGTCACACCGGGTGCGTCCGGAACCCCCGGCCCCCCGGGCACCATGCCGCTGTCACCGGCGACCCACCCGGACCTCCCCCCAACGGCGACCTCGCCGAGAGCACCCGTGCGCCAGGTGGGCCCACCCCTGACCGTCGCTCGAACGGCGTCGAACCCGATCGGGCAACGGCCGCCCGCCGGCGCCGCACCGGGGCGACACCGTGCGCCCACCAGGTCCACCCGCGACACCGCCGCCGTACTCGGCCAGCCACTCACCGAGATGCCACCGACAGCCAGGCCGCCTTCCGACCAGGCGAGCCCACCCACCATCAGCCCGACCCCACGACGTCAGGGAGCCGCGACCCCACCACAGAACATCCCCACCCGACGCCAAGTCCGCTCGCCTCTGGTCGCGACCCCACTGAACACCGTCGCACCCACCCGCACCCCGCACCTCCCGCTGCTGGGCGGCAATCCCCTCACCACCCACCTCACCACCGTGACCGCCCGCCACGAGCCCGCGCCCGTCGTCCAACGCGCCCCGAAACGCCCCACCCCACCGGACCTCCCCCACGCCAGACCCGCGAAACCCCCACAACCCCCCACACCCTCACCCCCACCACCCGGCCCCCCAACCACTCCCACCGTCCAACGCCGCACCACCACCAAACCCCCCAACGCCAACCGCGACCTCGACGACCTCGCCCGCCGCCTCCTGGAACCCGTGGCCCGCCTCCTGCGCGCCGAACTACGCCACGGCCGCGAACGCTCCGGCCGCCTCCACGACCGCCGCCGCTGACCCCACCCCACCGACCACCACCCTGGTCTCGACCACCGACCTCGACCGTTGACCGGACCACCGCCCCGCTGTCTCCACACGACAAACCGCCGGACTCGACACCGCCGGGCCTGACAACCGCCGGGCCTGACAACTGCCGGGCTCGACACCGCTGGACCCGACACCGCCGGGCTCGACACCGCCGGGCCCGACAACCGCCGGACCCGACACCGCCGGGCCGGGCCCGGCCCGCTACCCGCCCATCCACCATCCGATCGAACCGACTGCCGAGGAGGCATTGTGGTTGACACCGTCTTCGCGAGCAGCGTGTTCTTCCAGCTGTCCATCGCCGGTAACAGTCTTGGGGCGTTCCACACGTGTGACGGGCTCGGGGCCCAGATCGAGGTCGAGCAGTTCACCGAGGGCGGCAACAACGAGTTCACCTGGCAGTTGCCCTCCCGCATCACCTGGTCGAACGTCACGATGACGCGGCCGGTCACCTCGGACTCGGGCAAGATCCTCACCTGGTTCAACGAGATCATGCGGCAGGCCACCCGCAAGGACGGGGAGATCGTCGCTCTCGCCCCCGATCTGAGTCCGATCGTGCGGTGGCAGGTGTTGGGCATCGTCCCGATCCGGTGGCAGGGGCCGACGTTCGATCCGGGGCAGTCGAAGGTCGCGGTGGAGACGTTGGAGTTCGCGCACGAGGGGATCCAGGCGTCGTGACGGGGAGATCCGGTTCCAGTCTGGTGAAGGCGCGGCTGGTGATCATGGAGCCACCCGCGTCGGTCGGGGCCAAGCCGGGCGGGCGGTTGGGCACGGTCCAGTTCCAGTTCAACCCCAGTACGCTCTCGCTGTCCAAGAGCACCGAGTGGCGGCGCAAACCCGCCCGCATGGCCGGGCAGGCCTCGTTGCCGGAGTTCGTCGGCAGTGGACCCCGGACGCTGTCGGTCGACGTCTTCCTGGACGCCACGGCGACGCACGACAACTCCGTCGAGCAGCGGGTCGAGAGCCTGCTGAAGGCCTGTGTGCCCACCAAGAAGAGCATCGGGCGCAAGAAGCCGGCCAGCCCCTGGGTCCGGTTCGAGTGGGGGACCGCGCGGTCGGTGTCCTTTGACGGCGTCCTGTCCAGTCTGTCGGTGGACTACGCGTTGTTCGACGTCGACGGCAAACCGCTGCGCGCCACCTGCTCACTGTCCATCGAGGAAGCCGGGGTGGACACTCCCGGCCAGAACCCGACCTCGGGCAGCCGCGAGGCCCGGCGCACCCACCGCGTCGTCGCGGGCGACAGCCTGCCGCAGCTGGCGTGGCGGGAGTACGGGGACGCCACCGAGTGGCGGGTCATCGCCGAGGCCAACGACATCGACGACCCGATGGTGCTCACACCGGGCACCGAACTGCTGGTCCCCGCCATGGGCGGCACATCCGAGGAGGTCCGGTGACCGGGGGACGTTCGCACGCGGTCAGCGTGGTGGTCGCGGCCACCGGGCTCGACCAGCCGCCGTGGGTGGAGAAGCTGCGCAGCTGTGTCGTGGAGGAGAGCGTCGACCTGCCGGACACGGCCGTGCTGGTCTACGAGGACGGCGACCGCGAGCTGCTCGCCAGGACCGGTATCACCATCGGCAGCCCGGTGACCGTGTCGGTGGCGGTGACCAGGACCCAGGCCACCGAACGCCTGTTCCGGGGCGAGGTCACCGCCCTGGAGATGGACGTGGACGGCACCGGCGCGTACACGGTGGTGCGGGCGATGAGCAAGGCGCACCGCCTGTTCCGGGGCCGCCGGGTGGCCGCGTTCACCAGCATGACCGCCGCCGACGTGGTCCGCAGGGTCGCCAGGAACGCGGGGCTGACCGCCGGCCGGATCGACGCCGCGCGCATCACCTACCAGCACCTCACCCAGCCCGGGGTGTCCGACTGGGATTTCCTGCAGACCCTGGCCCGTGAGCACGGCGCCGTGGTGAGCGTCGACGACCAGGGGCGCCTCGACTTCACCAGGCTCGCCCCGGCGTCGGGTGCTCCCGCGCCGACCACCTCGGCCGCCACCAACCCGTACGTGCTGGAGTTCGGCGCGAACCTGATGGCGCTGCGGGTCGCGTTGAGCAGCGCGGAGCTGGCCGGCGGGGTGGAGGTGCGCGGCTGGGATCCCGTGCGGAAACAGAAGATCGCCGCCGTGCGCAAGAACGTCCGGAGCAAGACGGTCCTGCCTGGGCTGACGGTGGGTGAGGCCGGCGCGGCGGTCGGCACCAAGACGCCGCTGCTGGTGACCGGCACCCCCTACACGACCCAGGCGCAGGCCGACGCGGCCGCCGACGCGCTGGTCGAGTCGATCGGCGCCGGCTACGGCGAGCTGGAGGCGGTGGTCGAGGGCAACGCGAAGCTGCGGGCCGGGGTCCCGATCGCGCTGGGCAACGCCGGGCCGGCGTTCTCCGGCCGCTACACCGCCACGGCCGTCACCCACTCCCTCGACCCCGACTCCGGCTACCGGACGACGGTGCTGGTCAGCGCGTCGCACGACCGGTCGCTGGCGGGGCTGACCGCGTCGGCCGGCCAGGCCCAGATGCCCGGCCTGGCCATCGGGATCGTCACCAACATCAAGGAGGCCAGCGGCGAACACGGCTGGGTGAAGCTGCGCTTCCCCTGGCTGGACGAGACCTACGAGACCGACTGGGTCCGCACCGTGCAGTTCGGCGGCGCCCGGGGCGGCGGGGTGCTCAGTCCCGAGGTCAACGACGAGGTCCTGGTCGGGTTCGAGCTCGGCAGCCTGGACCGCCCCTACGTCCTGGGCGGGCTCTACAACGGACAGGACCAGCCCTCGCCGCACGACCAGCCGCTCGTCGACGGGACCAGCGGTCGGGTCAACCGGCGAACCCTGGTGTCCCCCAAGGGAAACCGGGTCGAGCTGTTGGACGGCACGCGCAGGTCGGGGGTGCGGGTCGCGTCCGGGGACGAGCGGCTGGAGGTGGTGCTCGACGAGCGGGCCAAGAGCCTGCGGCTGGTGATGCGCGGCCCCGGCGGCCGGATGGAGACCGGGTCGATCACGCTCGACGCCACCGGCATCACCCTGGACGCCAAGACCGGTGTGGTGCAGATCAAGGGTCAGCTGATCCGGCTCAACTGAAAGGAGACGGGCGATGCCACTCGCTGCCCGGTTGGGTGACAAGACCTCGCACGGCGGAGCGCTCGGCCCGCCGCCGCCCCCGCTGGCGGTCCGGGTGGCGACCGTGCTGATCGAGGGTCTGCCGGCGGCCGTCGTCGGCAGTGTGCACGTGTGCGTCAAGCCGCCGGATCCGCTGCTCGGACCGTCCAATGTGGTCCTGCCGAGGATCGGGCCGCCGCACCGGGTGCTGATCGCCGGGGTTCCGGCGGCGACGGTCGGCGACCGAACCGTCTGTCAGGCCACGATTCTGCTCGGTGCGCGGACCGTCCTCATCGGAGGTCCGCTGTGAGCAACGCCGACTTCATCGGCCGGGGCTGGGGTTTCCCGCTCGGCGTCGGGCCGACCGGCGGCATCGGGATGGTCGAGCGGGAGCAGGAGATCTCCGAGGCCATCCGGCTGGTGCTCGGGACCGCGCCGGGCGAACGTCCGATGCGCCCGGAGTTCGGTTGCGGTATCCACGAGCTGGTGTTCGCCGCCGCCGACCACGCCACGGCCGGTGACATCGCCCGCGAGGTGCGCTCGGCGCTGGACCGGTGGGAGCCGAGGATCGAGACCACCGACGTGGTGGTGGCGTTCGACTCGGTGGAGGCCGGCTGCGTCTACATCGAGGTGCGCTTCACCATCCGGTCGACCAACGACCAGCGCAACCTGGTCTTTCCCTTCTACACCATCCCGTCCGAGGAAGCAGAGGCGAGCTGATGGCCCTGCCAGCGCCCAACCTCGACGACCGCCGCTTCCAGCAGCTGGTCGACGAGGCCAAGCGATACGTCCAACAGAGCTGTCCTGAGTGGACGGATCACAACGTGTCCGACCCGGGCGTGACGCTGATCGAGACCTTCGCCCACATGGTCGACCAGCTCGTCTACCGGCTCAACCGGGTGCCGGAGAAGAACTACCTGGCGTTCCTGGACCTGCTGGGGGTGCGGCTGTTCCCGCCGAACGCGGCCCGCAGCGCGGTCACCTTCCTGCTGTCGGCTCCCCAGCAGGAGACCGTTCAGGTGCCCACCGGCACCGAGGTCGCCACCGAGGCCGCCGACAACGCCGAGCCGGTGGTGTTCGCGACCACCGAGGCGCTGCCGATCGTGCCGTGTTCGCTGTCCTGGCTGGTGACCGCCACGGCGGCCGGTGAGTACACCGACCGCAGCCGCGACCTCGCCGAGGGCCGCGACGTCCCGTGCTTCCAGTCGACGCCCGCCCCCGGCGACGCGACCCTGTTCGGTCTGTCGACGCCGGTGCCGCGCTGCGTGGTGGTGCTGCGGCTGGACAGCCAGGTCGAGGGTGTCGGCGTGGACCCCCGTCAGCCGCCGCTGGTGTGGGAGGCGTGGGACGGGCAGGACTGGGTCGGCTGCGTCACCGACCGGGACACCACCGGCGGTCTGAACCGGCCGGGGGAGGTGGTGGTGCACGTACCGGCCGGGCACACCGCGTCGGCGATCGCCCGCCACCGCGCCGGCTGGCTGCGTTGCCGGGTGACCGAACCCGTTGCCGGGCAACCGTTCTACTCCGAGTCGCCGACCGTGCGGGAGGCCGAGGCGTTCACCGTTGGCGGCACGACGGCCGCCGAGCACGCCCAGGTGGCGACCGACGTGCCGGTCGGCGAGTCGGCCGGGGTGCCCGGCCAGCGGTTCCGGCTGCCGGAGGCGCCGGTGCTGCTCGACGCCGAGCCGGTGGTCGTCGAGGTGTCCTCGCCGGAGGGCTGGCAGCGCTGGGACGTGGTGGCGGACTTCGGTGGGTCGGGGCCGGCGGACCGGCACGTCGTGCTGGACGCGAGTGGCGGGGAGGTGTGGTTCCCGCCGGCCGTGCGGGACGCGGACGGGACGCTGCGCCGGTACGGGGCGGTGCCGGCGAAGGGCGCGGCCATCCGGATTCCCCGCTGCCGCACCGGCGGTGGCCGGTCCGGCAACGTCGCCCGAGGGGCGATCTCGGTCCTGCGCAGCTCGGTGCCGTACGTGGCGGAGGTGGTGAACCGCGAGGCGGCGACCGGCGGGGTGGACGCGGAGACGGTCGCCGAGGCGAAGGTACGTGTGCCCAACCAGCTGCGGGTGCAGGAACGGGCGGTGACCGCCGGTGACCACGAGCTGATCGTCAGGCGGGCGGTGCCGTCCCTGGCCCGGGTGCGGTGCCTGCCGGAGCCCGGCGGCGCACGGGTGCTGGTGGTGCCCGACGCCGTCGCCGACACCGGCGACCGGCTGCGGTTCGAGCAGCTGGAGCCCGCCCCGGAGGTGCTGGCGACGGTCGCCGAGCAGCTGGACCGGCGTCGCCTGCTGGGCACGCGGCTGGTGGTGGAGCCGCCGCGCTACCAGGGCGTGACCGTGGTCGCGCGGCTCGTCGCGCCGGAGCCGTCGGCGACGCGGGTGCGGGAGCGGGCGCTCGACGAGCTGTACCGGTATCTCAACCCGCTGCGCGGCGGGCCGTCGGGGGACGGGTGGGAGTTCGGGCGGCCCGTGCAGTTCGGTGAGATCTTCTCGGTGCTGCAACGGGTTCCGGACGTGGCGCTGGTGGCGGAGGTAAGGCTGTTCCCGGCCAACCCGCTGACCGGCGAGCGCGGCGCGCCGGTGGAGCGGCTGGAGATGGCGCCCAACGCGTTGGTGTTCTCCCACCAGCACCAGGTCGCGGTCGGTGAGCGATGAGGGGCGCCGTGCCGGGCCTGCCCAGCCGGCACCCACTGGGCGAGATGCTGCCGGCGATGTACGCGACGGACGGGTTCGCCCTGCGCTTCACCACCGGCCTGGACGCGGTCCTGTCCTCCTTGCTGTCCACAATGGACAATTTACCGGCCTATCTTGACCCGACACTGGCCCCCGAGGACTTCCTCGACTGGCTGGCGACCTGGGTGTCGGCCGAACTGGACCCGGCGTGGCCGGCGCCCCTACGGCGCGCGGTGGTCGGCCGGGCGATAGCCCTGCACCGGCAGCGCGGAACCGCCGCCGGCCTGGTCGAACGGCTGTCGCTGTCGCTGAACCTGCCGGCCTCGGTGGTGGACGGGCCGGGGGTGCGCTGGTCGACCACTCCGGACACGGCGCTGCCGGACACCCCGGCGGACCCGGTGGTGGTGCGGGTCCGGGGGCCGGCCGACCGCGCCAGGGTCGAGGCCGTGGTGGCCTCGGTGTGCCCGGTACACGTGACCTGCGTGGTCGAGATCGAGGACGGCCAGCCATGACCACCTGCCCGCAGTGCGGCACCCGCGTCACCACCAACGACGACTTCTGCGGCAACTGCGGCAACTACCTCGGCTGGGGCTCGGCGCCCACGCCGGAAACCCCACCCCCGACAGAACCTCCGAACCCGGCCGGCGGGTCGGGGGAAGAACGTTGGGTGGGTGGTTCGGCCGCTGGTTCGACCGGGCGGTCAGGTCCGGCTGGTGGTGCAACCGCCGGGTGGGCGGGGTCGGGGGACGCTGGCCGGTCTGGTGGCCGGGCGGATCACTCGACGGGCGGCTCGTCCGCTGGGCGGTCGGGTCCGTCCGGCGGGGTGGGGGGATCCTCGTCCACCGGTCCGGTGTCGCCCTCGGATTCGGGGGAGGGTGGCGCGGGGCGGGAGGACGAGTTCGGGCCGGTGCTGCCCGGTCGTCCGCAGGCCCGGCGGCCACTGCCCTCCGCCGCCGAGGAGGTTGAGGTTGTCGGGCCGGCGTGTCCGGTGTGTGGGACGGCGAACCCGCCGGACCGGAAGTTCTGCCGGCGGTGCGCCACACCGCTGCACCCGGTCGTCGACCGGCCGGGCACGACCCGGCGCCGTCGGTGGCGGTGGCGCGGGGATCGGTCGCGCTGGCTGCGGCGGCTGGTCGCGCTGGTCGTGGTGGTGCTGGTGGTCGTGGCGGCGGTGGTGTTCTTCCCGCAGGCCACGGCCCTGTGGGAGGACCTGCGCGACCGGCTCGCCACCCCGGCGCCGATGGCCGTCGACGGCGTGACGGCCAGCGCGTCGGTGCCGCAACACCCGGCCAGCGGCGCGGTCGACGCGCTGACCAACCGCTACTGGGGCACCACCGGCCGCGGCCAGTCGATCGACTTCACCTTCGCCGAGCCGTTCCGGTTGTTGTCGGTCGTGGTGCACACCGGGGCGTCGACCGAGGAGGACGTGTTCGCCTCGCAGGCGCGGCCCTCGGCGCTGGACATGGTCGTCACCAGCGAGGACGGCCAGACCCGCACGATCCCGATCACCCTCGCCGACGACCCCGGGCCGCAGACCACCGACACCGGGATCAGCGACGTCGTCCGCATCAGCCTGGTCGTGCGGGCCGTCGCCGGTGCGGCCCCGGGACGGCACGTCGCACTCGGGGAGGTCGAGTTCTTCCGCCGGCCCTGAGCCGCCATGAAGAATCCGTGAAGCGTGCCGGCGCAGACTCGGGGGACGGGGGAACGAACGCCGGGGAGGACACAGGTGGAACAGCACGTCCGGGTCGCCGTGCACGCCGGGGACGACCTCAGCCTGACCGGTCTCACCAGCTATCTGGCCCACCGCCCCGACATCACCGTCGTGCCGGCCTGCGACCGGGCGCGGGCCGACGTGGTGGTGATGGCCCTGCCCGGCCTCACCGCCGACGCCGTCACCTGCCTGCGCGAGGCGGCCGACGCATCACCCGTCCCGGTCGTCCTGATCCTCGATCACCTCGGCGACGCCGACGCGCTGACCGTCGCCGAGTGCCGGATCGTCGCCGTCCTCGCCCGGGCGACGGTGACCGGCGACCGGGTCCTGCGCAGCGTGCTCGCCGCGGCGGCCGGCGGCGGGTTGATGCCCCCGAACCTGGTCGCCGAACTGCTCGAACACGTCCGGCGACTGCGTGCGGAACTGGCGGCGCCGTTGTCGGAGAGCGGTCGGCTGACGGCCAGGGAGATCGATGTCCTGCGGCTGATGGCCGACGGGCTGGACACGGCTGAGATCGCGAGCATGCTGTCGTACTCGGAGCGGGCGATCAAGAACGTGTTCTACGGGATCACCGGTCGTCTCGGGTTGCGTAATCGGCCCCATGCCGTCGCATACGCGTTGCGCCGGGGGATGATCTGAGTCCGCCTCAGCCGAGCAGGCGGTCGTGGGCTCGGCGGACGTCCCAGGCGGCGCCCAGCGTCCGGTAGCGGTCCACGGCCAGCGTCACCGTCCTGGCCGCCTCCTCCCGCCTGCCGGCGCGGTGCAGCAGCACGGCCTGGTCCTCCTCGGTCTGGGCCAGTTCGTGGAGGCGGCCGACGGACCGGTAGTGGTCGATCACCGGCCGCAGTCGGTCAGGGTCACCGGCCAGCATCGCTCGGCACCGCGCTGCCGCCGCGGCGGCCCGCGCCGGGGTCGGTTCCGACTCGGCCTCCGCGTCGCAGGCCGCGACGGCCGCCCGGGCGGTGGGGCGGTCACCGTGTTCGAGCGCCATGCGGACCAGGTCGGGCAGCCACTGGTGGCGCAGCATCATCAGGGCGTGCCGGCTGTCCAGAATCGTGCCGAGTACGTCGATCGCCGCGGTGAGGTTGTCGGTGCGCCAGTGGGCGGCGGCCCGCGCGGCCAGCAGGAAGTCGCAGTTCTCGCGGTCGGCGGCGGTGGCCATCGGCAGTGACTGGCCGGCGTCGAGGTAGGTGGTGAGGGCCGACTGGTCGTCGCGGTGGGCCGCCACGAGGGCGGCCACGCCGTACAGGAGCAGTTGCGGGCCACCGCCTTCGCGCAGGCCGAAGCCGGTGAACCGGCGGTCGCGCAGGACCGAGTCGATGCCGGCCATCGCCTCGTCCCAGCGGCCCAGCCAGAAGTGGTGGACCGCGCCGGCGACCCGTAACCCGGCCGACGGGTGGCTCTCGCCGGCGATCTCCAGGGCCAGGCGCAGGTCCGCGCCGGCCTCGTCGAGCCGGTCGAGGCACTGCAGGGTGAACATCCGGTTGTCCAGCAGCACCAGGCGAAGATCGGTCAGCCCGAGGTCGGTGCCGACGACCGCCATCGCCCGGTCGAGATGACCGACCGCCCCCAGATAGTCCCGCCGCACCGCCTCCACCTGCCACAGGATCTCCAGCGCCTGACCCACCGCGAACGGGTCACTGGCCCGCTCACCCAGCTCGACGGCCCGCCGCGCGGTGTCCGCCGCGACCTCCAGCTCACCCAGACCGGCCCGCTGCACCAACGCCAGCAGCGCGGTCAGCCTGGCCCGCCACGCGTCGGGCACCATCGGGTCGGCCAGCGCGTCCACACACGCCTCCCGTGCTTGTTCCGCCCGCGACGCGCGGTACGGGACGTAGGCGAGGATCCAGCGGATCTTGGCCACCAGCGCCGGATCCGACAGTGACGGCAGCGCCTGCCGCGCGTTGTCCTCCGCCTCGCCGTCCCGGCCGATCCGGAACAGCACCCCGGCCAGCTGCGCGCGCAAGGTCGCCAGCGCCGAGTCGTCCCGGTCGCCCGAGCGCAGCGCCCGGTGCAGCAGCTCACCGGCGACCAGCGGCGCGCGGTAGGTCAACAGCGGCACGGCGGCCACCAGCCACCGCGCGACCCACGGCGCGCACCGTTCACCGGCGGCCAGCAACTGCCCGGCGACCTGGTCGACCGGCGCACCCGCGTGGGCCAGCGCGCCCGCCGCCTGGCGGTGCAGCTCGTCGCGGACGGACGCCGCCATCCCCTCGTAGAGGGCCTGGCGGATCACCGGGTGGCGGAAGACCAGCCGTCCACCGGCGTCGCGCAGCACGTTGGTGGTGATCGCCTCGTCGAACGGGCCGACCAGCTCCGACACCGGGCGGCCGAGCACCACCGACAGGTCGGCGACGGTGAACTCGACCCCGAGCAGCGCCGCCGTGCGCAGCACCTCCAGCGCGGTGGCCGACAGGTAGCGCAGCCGCCCGGTGATCGCCGAGACCAGCGAGACCGGCGCCCGCTCGACCCACTCCGGCGCGACCTCGGCCTCGCTGCGGCCCACCGACACCGCCCGGTCGCGGACCAGGGCGTCGGTGATTTCCCTGACGTACAAGGGGTTTCCGCCGGCGCGGGCGGTGACAACGCGTAGCCGGGGGCCGGGTGGGGCGCCGACGAGGTTGTTCACCAGCGTCACCACGGTGGACTCGGCCAGCGGTTCGAGGTCGGCGACGACCCCGTTGCCGGCGGCGACGTCCTGGCGCAGCCGCAGCAGGTCGGAGCGCTGCGGCGCCGGGCGGGTCGCACCGATCAGCAGCAGCGGGTGGCGGGCGGTCTGCCCGGCGAGGCGGTGCCAGACCATCAGGCTGGCCTCGTCCGACCAGTGCAGGTCGTCCAGCGCGAGCACCAGCGGCCCGTCCCGGCACAGCGCCCTGACCAGGGCCATCACCTGGTCGATGGCGGCGGTGCCGATCGTCCCCTCGGGGACGATCGGGCGGCCGGACCGGTCGTCGTGCAGGGCGGCGGCGATGGCGGCGCGGCGCGGGTCGGGCGAGTCGGCGGTCACGGCGAGGCTGTCGAGCACCAGGTGCAGCGGGAACCGTTGCGCGAGTTCGTCGGCGGCCGCGTGCGCGGTGCGGGCACCGGCGCGTTCGGCCAGCGCCAACGCGGCCGCGACCAGCGAGGACTTGCCGATCCCCAGCTCGCCCTCGATCCACAGGCACCGCCCGCGTCCGCCGAGGACGAGTTCGTTGACCAGCGTGCCGACCAGCTCCAGCTCGGCGGCGCGGCCGACGAGCGTGGGGGTGGCGCGGCCGGGTCCCGGGCGCGCGGGGGCGGGGGCGAGGTCACCGGCCAGGATCAGGTCGTGCAGCCGCCGCAGCGACGGGTTCGGCTCGATGCCCAGTTCGGCGACGAGCACCTCACGGGTCTCGCGGTAGGTCGCCAGCGCCTCCGCGGTGCGCCCGCACCGGTGCAGCGCCATCATCAGCAGTTCCCTGGGCCGTTCCCGCAGCGGGTGGTCGCGCACCATCAGCGTCAGCTCGGCCACCAGGTCGGCGTGCCGGCCGGCGGCCAGCCCGGCCTCGGCCCGCATCTCCATCGCCGCGAGCCGGTGTTCGCCGAGCCGGGCCCGCTGGGCCTCGGCGAACGGGCCGTGCACGCCGGCGAGGGCCTCGCCGTGCCACAGGGCGAGCGCCTCGTCGAGGGTGCGCAGCGCGGCGTGCACCTGACCGTCGTCGAGCTGGCGGCGGGCGACCGCACGCAGCCGGGCGAACTCGACGACGTCCAGCTGCCGGGGGACGACCTGGAGCCGGTAGCCGCCGCCGACGGAGACCAGCAGGCGGGGGGCGGTGCCGCGCGCCCGGCTCGGTTCGAGGGACTTGCGCAGGGTGGAGATGTAGGTGTGCAGGCTGCCGGCGGCGGTGGCCGGCGGGTCGTCACCCCACACGCCGTCGATCAGTTCGGAGCGGGAGACCACCGCGTCGCGGCGCAGCGCGAGCATGGTGAACACCGCGCGCGGCCGGGACGAGCCCAGCGCCACCTCGTGTTCGCCCGACCAGGCCCGCACCGGGCCGAGCAGTTCGACCCGAAGTTCTGCCGTCATGTCCTGCCTCCACGCCACGTCGTGTCCCGGGCTCGAGCCTGTGGGGGACTAAACGGTCGCGGACGCCGGTACTGCGGGGAGAGACCACACAAGAATGATCGGGCACGAAACCTCCACCGTGGATACGGCGAACGGCTAATTCCGTGCCGGAACGGGTATTTCCGCTTTGCGCCGGGGCCGGATCCGTGTGGTTCGACAGGGTTTCTCGTGGTTGCGGCGCTGGCAAGAAATGTTTCCGTCCCGCGTGGAGCTGGCTTTCGCCGGTCACGCGGAAGCCGGGCGGCTGTGACCGAGGACACGTTCCGGTGTCTCGTTCCACATTCTGGACACCGCCACCGGCACCGGTTCCGGCGTGACCCTGTTGATCGTCCACTGTGGACGGATCCCGCGTGCTGGCACGCGGGACCCGGTTCTCACAGCGTCAGCCCGCGCATCTCGACGATCTCCGCCTGCTGGGCGTCGATGATCCGCTGGGCCAGTTCCTTCGCCTCGGCGTTGGCGCCGCCGGAGAGCTGCGCGGTCGCCATGGCGACCGCGCCCTCGTGGTGGCGGATCATCAGCCGCACCCAGGTGCGGTCGAAGTCCGGCCCGGTGGCGGTCTCCAGCTGGCCCATCTCCTCGTCGGTCATCATGCCCTCGTGGGACATGTCGCCGTGGTCCATTCCGGACTCGGCGGGGGCACCCCAGCGTTCGAGCAGCCCGGTGAGCTGCTCGATCTCGGGGTCCTGGGCGTCCTGGACGCGGCCGGCGAGGTCCTTCACCTCGGCGCTGGTCGCCCGTTCGGCGGCGAGCAGCGCCATGTCGATCGCCTGCTGGTGGTGGGGGATCATCCCCTGGGCGAAGGCGATGTCCTGGTCGTTGCGGTCGGCCTGGTTGGCTCCGGCGGTGGTGGCCGGCGCGGAGATCTCGCCCGGCTGGTGGGTGGCGTCGGTGTCGCCGCAGCCGGCGACGAGCGCGGCGATCGCGGCCGCGCCGATACCCCACAGGTACTTCCTCATGAAATCCTCTTCGGTGTGTGTCTGGCCTACGGTCACTGGAAAGGCACGCGCCGTGACGGCCTATAGGCGCAACACGCACACCGAGGTGAGCAGCGATCTCCCCGCGACGACCCGCGTCCGGGAAAAGGCGGGAGGGCGACCGGCCCGGGTCGCCCCCGTTGGGAAGGTCGTGGCCAGCCCCCAACCAACCAGCAGCAGTACGGCGGCCGACAGCACGACCAGGCACAGGTGCAGCAGGTCGTGCCCGGTGTCTGGCTGGTGATCACCGGCCGGCGGCTCGACGGTCGGCGCCTCCACGGTCATCGCCTCGACGGTCATCGCCGGACCGGCCGCATGGGACGGTGCCGCGACGTGGTGCATGCCGAGCACGGACAGCGCCAACGCGCACAGCAGCAGAATCTGCCGTGCACGGGAGGCCGCACCCGATCGCATGCCACCCACGCTAGTTGACGCCCACGCACGCCCACCGCCGGGTCTCCTATGTGAAATAGTAGTCGCCGGCGGCTCCCTGACTCGCGGGGCCCACACGAGCCAGGCGCCGATCACCACTCGCGGCCCAGGTTGTCCACAGCCAAGCCCCAACGGCTGGGAACCACCGCCGCCACCGACTAACGTGGAAAGCGGGGGGCCCCCGCGAGCCAGGTACTGATCTACCCCTCGTTCTCGCCGATCCAGTCGTCGACGTGGGTCGGGCCGAGCGGGCGCCTGGTCAACGTGCTGCCGACACCGACCGCGTGCACCCCCGGCAGTTCCGATCGGATGCGGTGCACCACTCGCGGCCGAGGTTGTCCACAGCCATGTCCCGACCTCCCCGAACCGTCACTTTCTCCAGCTAGGCTGGAAATCGGGGGGCCCCCGGGGCGCCCCGGGGGGTTGTGCTGTCGGTGGCAGGGGTCGTCATTCGGGTTTGATCCCGGCCACCAGGTTGAACGACCTGGTGAGCAGGTTCAGCGACACCAGCCCGACGACGTCGGCGATCGTCCGGTCGGTCCACCCGTGGCCACGCAGCTCGGCGACGTCCTCGGCGGTGACCGAGGCCGGTTCGGCGAGCACCCGCACGGCGAAGGTGAGCAGGGCCGCTTCCCGGGGGTCGGTGGCGCTGGCCTCGGTGGCCAGGGCGATGTCCGTATCGCTCAACCCGGCGGCGCGCCCGGCGGCGGTGTGCGCCGCGAGGCAGGTTCCGCACCCGATCCAGCCCTGGGCGGCGAGTGAGATCTTCTCGCTGAGCTGGCGGGGGAGCTTGACCCGCTTGAGGGCGCGGGAGAGGTCGAGGAAGCCCTGGAGGAGGGCGGGGGAGTGGGCCATGGTGGCGACCATGTCCCCGACCGTTCCGTGCCGGGCGATGATGTCCTCCAGCAGTGCCCGCGACTTCTCGGGGGCGTCGGCCGGTTCCAGTGGCGCGATGGTGCGCATCGTCGCTCCTTATCGGTTGGCGAGGGCGCGGTGCCCCCGCAGCGTCAGGCCCGCGAGCAGTGCCCCGGCGACCGCGACCGCCCCGGCCCCGACGAACGCCGAGGAGAGCCCGTCGGTCAGCAGTGCCGTGTCGCCGGTCTGCCCCGCCCCCAACGCACTGGCCACCGCGGTCATCGCCGCGAGCCCCAGCGCGGAGCCGACCTGGTAACTGGTGTTGACGATCCCCGAGGCCAGCCCGCCTTCCTCGGGTCGGGCGCTGGACAACGCGGTTCCCAGCGACGGGATGAACGCCAACGCCATCCCGGCCGCGGTGACCAACGAGGCAGTCAGCACGTCGACCCAGAACGTCCCAGTAGGACGAACGAACGACAGCCACCCCAACCCGACGGCCAGTGTCGCCAACCCCGCGACAACCATCGCCCTGGCCCCGAACCGCGCCGCGAGCCTGGGCGCGACCACGATCATGATGAGCATGATCATCGTGGTCATCGGGAGGAGAGCGGCCCCACTGGCGAACGCGCCGAGGTCGAGCACCTGCTGGAGGTAGAGGTTGAGGAAGAACCACATCGGGATCCAGGCCGCGCCGAGGAGCAACTGGGCCAGGTTGGCCGCACTCAGGTCCGGTGTGCGGAAGATTCCCAGCCGTACCAACGGATCCCGCCGCCGAGCCTGAAGCGCGACGAAGGTGCCCAACAACACGACCGCCACTCCCAGCCAGAGGATCGTTGACGCGGAACCCCACCCGGCCTCGGGGGCGCGCACGATCGCGTACACCGCCGCCGCGAGCCCGCCGGTCACGGTGAGGGCGCCAGCGAGATCCATCCCGCCCCGCCGCGCGACCCCCTTGGGCATGAGCCTCGGGGTGACGGCCAGAATGACCACCGCGATCGGAACGTTGAGGTAGAACACCCAGGGCCAGCTGACATATTCGGTGATCACGCCACCAAGAAACACGCCCGCCGTGCCGCCGGCCGGCGCGGCCGCCCCGTAGAGCGCGAGCGCCTTGGGCAGTTCCGCCGGCCGCCCGCCGAACAACACCATGAGCATGGTCAGCGCGGCGGGTGCGATCAGCGCCGCCCCGGCGCCCTGAACCGCGCGCCCGGCCAGCTCGACCCAGACCTGCGTAGCCGCCCCCGCCACCACGGACCCGACCGCCAGAATCCCCCACCCGACGGCGAAGATCCGTCTTGCCCCGACAAGGTCGGACAGTCGCCCACCAAGAAGCAGCAGCCCCCCGAAGGCGACGACATAGGCATTGAACACCCAGGAAAGATTCCCCTGCGAGAACCCAAGCTCCTCACGCATACGCGGAAGCGCCACGCCGATGATCGAGGTGTCCATGATGACCATGAACTGGGCGGCGGCGATCACTGCCAACGCCCACCAACGTCGATCCGTACTCATCGCTACTCTATACCGGTAGGGGGTATCAACGTATCGGGACGCTACACCGGCAACTGGCACCCACCAACCCTGCCGGGGGTGATGTGCGTCTCGCTACCCTATGGGGGTATGCGGACGGATGTCAGCGCGGGATTGTCGTTCGGTCCTGACGATGGATCTTGTGGGCGGCGCAACAACTAACCCGCCTCGGCGGCCTCCAGGGCGGGAACCAGCACCCCGACAGCCCTCCGAATCAACCCCTCCAGCGACCCGGACACCACAACCAACCCCCCGCCCCGAACCTCGACCCACTCATCGAGCGCGACCCGAACGGCTCCCACGACCCCCGCCGCCAACACCCGCCCCACCCGGGCGTCCCCGACCCGCTCCCCGACAACCCTGGCCAGTCCCCCTTCGATCCCGCCGGCCGACGCCACGAACCCCTCCCGCAGCGACCCGGTGATCAGCGACAGCACCTCCGGCCGGGAATCACCCGTGTACACGCCGACAACCGCCTCGACCACGGCCTCCGCCAGGCCAACCTCGCCCGCTCGGCGGGCGACGATCTCGGCCACCCGAGCCTCCCGCTCTGCCGTCACCCCGGCGACGATCGCCTCCTCGCGACTCGAGAAGTAGTTGTTGTACGTCCGCGGCGAAACCCCGGCGGCCGCGGCGATGTCGTCCACCCGAACGTTGTCCACCCCGCGCTCCAGTGCGAGCCGCAGGGCCGCCTCCCGCAACGCCACCCGCGTCGCCTGCTTCTTCCGTTCGCGCAGTCCCGTCATCCCCGGACTCTAACATGCGTGTGCGCAAACTTGCGTGCACGCATGTTATGGTCGCCGGCATGCGCACCAACGGGATCGCCTACGACACCGGCTTCGTCCGCCACGGCCAGAACTCACGTGACCTGTTCACCCCGACCCTCGTCCGGCGGGAGCTGGAGATCATCCGCGACGACCTGCACTGCGACGCCGTGCACATCGTCGGCGGCGACCCCGATCGGCTGGAACTCGCCGCTCGTGCCGCGGTCGAGCTCGGCCTGGAGGTGTGGTTCTCGCCCTACCCGCTGGATCTGGCGCCGGCGGAGATGGTGGCGCTGTTCGCCGACTGCGCGCGCCGGGCGGAACGCGTCCGGCAGGCCGGCGGCGAGGTCGTGTTCGTCACCGGCGTGGAACTGACGCTGATGGCCAGGGGATTCCTGCCGGGCGACGACATCACGGCACGGCTGGACCATCTGCTCGGCCAGCCTGAGAAGCTCGGGGAACGCGTCGCCGACGCCAGCGCCCGGCTCAATGCCTTTCTCGCCGACGCCATCGCCACGGTTCGGGAGCACTTCCGAGGAAAGCTCACCTATGCCTGCGTCCCGCTGGAACGGGTCGACTGGACCCCCTTCGACTACCTCTCGGTCGAACTCATCCGGTCGGCGGAGGTCGCGGGGCAGTTCCGGGAGGGCGTGCGGACGCTGGTCGGACAGGGGAAACCGGTGGCCATCACCGGGTTCGGGACCGCCACCTGGCGCGGCGCCCCCGAGGTCGCGCCGCGCAGTATGGAGATCGTCGAGTACGACGACGCGGGGGAGCCGGTCGCGCTGATCGGGGACTACGAGCGGGACGAGGACGGGCAGGCCGACTATCTTCGTGACCTTCTGGAGATCTTCGACTCCGAGGGGGTCGACAGTGTCTTCGTCTACCTGTTCGCCCTGTACAACTTCCCGCACCGGCCGGACGAACCGCGCCGTGACCTGGATCTGGCCAGTCTGGGAGTGGTGAAGGTTCTCGACGGCGCGCTCGGCGAGACCTATCCGGACATGCCGTGGGAACCCAAGGCTGCCTTCGCCGCGCTGGCTGAGTACTTCTCCCGATAGGGCCTGCGGCCGGCGACAAATGATCCGACGTTTAACCACAACTTCCTGCAACTGGTGCTTGTCTGACCCAGGTTCGCCTGCTTTGATCGGAGGTCTGATCGCTCGACGATGAGAGGTGCTGGCGATGCGCGCACGGATCGGTGCCCTGCTCACCTTCCTGATGGTGTTGTCCACCCTCGCCGCACCGGCATCCGCGACCGGCTCGACCGAACCCCCCGGCAAGCGGGTTCGCGGCGTCCCCGGCACCGTCGAACTCAGCGCCGACCCCGACCTGGCCGCCTGGCAGCGCCTCCAGTTCGGCATGTTCATCCACTGGGGCATCTACTCCGAACTCGGCGGCGTCTGGCAGGACAAGCCGGTGACCAGCGGTTACAGCGAGCAGATCCAGATGTGGGCCAACATCGACGAGGCCGACTACCGCGAGGTGGCCAGCCGGTTCCAACCCGACCGGTTCGACCCCGCCGCGATCTGCGGCCTCGCCAAACGCGCCGGCATGCGCTACGTCGTGATCACCAGCAAGCACCACGACGGCTTCTCCATGTTCGACACCGCCACCACCGACTACGACGTCGTCGACGCCACCGCCTACGGCCGCGACCCGCTCAAACGCCTCGCCGACGAGTGCCGCCGGCAGGGCCTGGGCTTCGGCTTCTACTTCTCCCTCGTCGACTGGCACCAGGGCCACGAGTTCGACGGCGGCAACAACAACCCGATCCCGCCGTCGATGGAACCGGTCATCGAGGGCCAGCTGCGCGAGCTGATGACCAACTACGGCCCGATCTCCGAGGTCTGGTTCGACATGTCGTCGCCGACCGTGGCGCAGAGCGAGAAGTTCGTCGACATCGTCCGCGAGCTCCAGCCGCGCGCGGCCGTCAACAGTCGCGTGTGGAACAACGCCGGTGACTTCCGCACGTTGGGGGACAACGAGATTCCCTCCGTGCCGCTGGAGGGCACCTGGCAGACACCGGCCTCGGTCTACCACGAGACCTGGGGCTACCGCAGCTGGCAGGTCCGCGACGACCTGCCCGGCAAGATCCGCGACCTCGTCGTCGGCCTGACCAGCGTCCGCGCCCGGGGCGGCAACTACCTGCTCAACATCGGCCCGCGCGGCGACGGCTCGGTCGTGGAGTTCGAGGCCGACGTGCTGCGCGGCATCGGCGACTGGCTGGGCCGTCACCCCGGCGCCGTGCTCGGCGCGTCGGCCACCCGCTTCGGCGGGCAGCCGTGGGGCGAGGTCACGGTCAACGGCACCGACCTGTTCCTGCACGTCACCGAGTGGCCGGAGTCCGGCGAGCTGGTCCTGCCCGGCCTCGCGACCCGCGTGCGGGGCGTCACCGAGGACGGGCGCCGGGGCGCGCTCGACTGGCGGAGGTCCGGCGACGACCTGGTGATCGACCTGCCCGACCGGCCGCACGACCCGGTCCTGCCGGTGCTGCGGGTGTCGCTGGGCGGTGAGCTGCGGGTCATCCCCGCCGGCACGGCGCGCGGCAGCGACGCCTGGCCGCTGGCCGAACTCGAACAGGGCTACAGCTACGCCGACACCGGCAGCTACCCCAGCACGCGGCGCACCGTCGTGCGCCAGACCGGCCACCTGCTCAGCGACCGGGGCGGGCGGGTCGTGGTCGCCGCGACCGGCACCGCCACCGATCCGGCCACCCGCTACCGCGTCGAGGTCGGCGGCCGGCACCGAATCGTCACCGGCGCCGAGCTGACCGGCGGGACCGTCGGCCCGTTCACCGTGCCGGCCAACCAGGTCACCCCGGTCACGATCACCCTGGCCGACCCGGCCCACCAGGGCCAGGCCCTCGGGCTGAGCACCGGCGCGCTGCTGGTCGCCCGCGCCGACCGGGTGGCCGGCTGGGTCCAGGCCCCCGCCCAGCTGGAAACCGGTGCCACCACCGCCCTCGCGGTGCACGTGACCAACACCTCGCGCACGCCGGTCACCGGCACGATCGGCGTGCGCGCCCCGGCCGGCTGGACCACCGGGCAGGCCGTGGCGTTCGCCGACCTCGCCCCCGGACAGTCGAGCACCGCGCGGATCCCGGTCACCGTGCCCGCCGGCGCGGACCTCGGCCCGGTCGCCCTCACCGCCGCGTTGACCGGCGACGGCCGGCCCGTGACGGCGAGCGCGCTGACCGAGGTCGTGGCGCCCAACGTCGCCGCCGGCAAACCGGCCAGCCAGATCAGCACCGCGTGGGACGGGGTGCCGCAACGGGCGGTGGACGGCAACACCGCCGGCGACTACCTGGTCGACCAGTCCTCGTCGCACACCGCCGAACCGTCCCACCAGGCGTGGTGGCAGGTCGACCTCGCCGGGCAGTACCCGGTGGACACGGTGGAGATCTGGAACCGCACCGACTGCTGCACCGAGCGGCTCGCCGACTACTGGCTGATCGTCTCGCCCACCCCGATCACCACCGACTCGTTGACCGAGGCCCTCGCCACCCCCGGCGCCACCGCGATCCACCAGCCGGGCACCGCCGGGCGGCCGACCGTCGTCGACCTCGACGGCGCCACCGGCCGCTACGTCCGGGTCCAGTTGGAGTCGGCGACCAACCCGCTCTCGCTCACCGAGGTCGTGGTGCGCGCCGCGACGTGAGTCAGCCCCACCGGGTGAGGTCGGCGGTCGCCGCGAGGTCGTCGGCCACGTCGAGGAGGTTGCGCAGCACCGGACCGTCGTCACCGGCGCGCCACGCGACGACGGTCCGCGCGCGGTCGTCGGCCAGCGGGACGAACACCACGCCGGTGCGGCGGATGCTGCTGGCCGAGCGGGCGAGCCTGGTCACGCCGACCCCGGCGGCGACCAGACCGAGCAGGTTCGACACCCCGGCGGCGCGCTGGACGACCCTCGGCGTGAAGCCGGCGCCGGCGAAGTCCCGGTCGTACTTGTCGTGCCAGGGCGGCCAGGACGTTCGCGGGGTGAGCACCCAGTCCTCGCCGGACAGCTCGGCCAGGCGCAGTGTCGTGCGGGTGGCGAGCGGGTGGGTCTCCGGCAGGACCGCGCAGACCGGTTCGGTGGCCAGAACGCGGGTGGCCAGGTCGTCGACCAGCGGCGGGCGGGTGAACGCGGCGTGGAAGCGCCCGTCGCGCAGTCCGGTGACGAGTTCGTCGATCTGTCCACTGTGGGTGGTGAGTTCGAGGTCGGGGAACCGGTCGCGCAACGCCCGTACGACCGGCGGCAGCATGTAGTTGGCCGTGGAGGCCAGAAACGCGAGATCGAGCCGGCCGATCTCCCCGCGCCCGGCCCGCCGCGCGACCAGAGCCGCGCCGTCCGCGGCGTCGAGGACCGCACGCGCCCTCGGCAGGAACAACCGCCCGGCGTCGGTCAGCCGGGTCCCCCGGGTGTCCCGATCGAACAGTCGCACCCCCAACCCGCGCTCCAGCGCCGCGATCTGCTGGGACAACGACTGCTGGGCCAGGTGCAGCTCCCTGGCCGCCCGCCCGAACCCGAGCCACTCGGCGACGGCGACGAAGTACCGCAGCTGCCGCAACTCCATGCTCACAGCCGTGGACTGTAACCGTGGGCGGCAACGTGTGTTGGCCAGCCCCCGCCCACCTCGGCAAGGCTGACCCCATGCGAACGACCACCGGCACCGACCGGGTGTGGTTGATCACCGGGTGCTCGACGGGCTTCGGCCGGGAGCTGGCGTCAGCCGCGCTGGCCGCCGGCGACCGCGTGATGGCCACCGCCCGCCACCCAGCCACCCTGACCGCCCTGTCCGGCGACCGAATCCGAACCGCCGCCCTCGACGTCACCGACCAGGAGCAGATCGACGCCGCCGTGGCCGCCACCCTCGCCGAGTTCGGCCGGATCGACGTGGTGGTGAACAACGCCGGCCACGGCAGCGTGGGCGCGGTCGAAGAACTCGACCTGATCGAGCTGAGGGCCCTGCTGGACGTGATGTTCTTCGGCGCCGTGGCCGTCACCAAGGCGGTACTGCCGCACCTGCGCGCCCAAGGCAGCGGTGCGATAGTCCAGGTCAGCTCGATGGGCGGACAACTGAGCATGCCAGGCTTCGGCGCGTACTGCGCGGCCAAGCACGCGCTCGAGGGCCTGTCCGAGGCGCTCGCGGCAGAGCTCGCCCCGTTCGGCGTCCAGGTCCTGATCGTCGAACCCGGCGCACTGCGCACCGAGTTCGGCGGCCGGCGCATGCACCGGTCACGAACCATCCCCGCCTACGAGCTGTCGACCGGCGCCACCCGAGCAGCCGTCGACACCATGGACGGCACCCAACCCGGCGACCCGCGCAAGGCAGCGCGGGCGGTACTGGACGTACTCGCCAGCCCGGACCCGCCACTGCGCCTCGCCCTGGGCGACGACGCGGTCGACACCATCGCCGCCCACCACGAACTCCTCCGCACAGACCTCGCCCGCTGGGAGAAGCTGAGCCGCTCGGTGAGCCTCGACGAGACGCCCTGACGTCCCGGCGCCGAACAACGACCGGCGGGCTTGTCCCGAAGCCGACCAACTCTGGTCCGGATCGGCCCGTCGATCTTCCAACCGCACCCCTACTTGTCCACAGCCCCGCCGCCACCGGCGTCCGCCCTCCGTTTCCCGGATAGAATGGCGCTGAGGGGTGCCCCCGGAGCGGGTGGGGTTTGTTATGGGCCGGGAATGCTGGTGATCGACCTCCTCTGAGCCGTGCGCGAAGGTTCCTGACCTGGCCGGTCAGGGCTGGCACGGCACCAGTTCAGGTCAGGCGGACCTTCAGGGTGTCCAGTTTGCGGACCTTCCAGCCGTAGGGGCGGGCGTCGTCGGTCAGGAGCGGGGGGCCGACCCGGGTCAGGAGCGCGCGCAGGGTGGTGGCGATGACCGCCGGGAGGACCGCGGCCGCCAGGCAGCGGTGGCGGCCGTAGCCCAGGCCCGTGTTGGGCAGCGCCGGGCGGTCGATGTCGAAGTGGTTGGCGTTGTCGTAGATGTCCTCGTCGCGGTTGGCCGAGGCCACGGCGGCGGCGATCACCGCGCCTTCGGGGAGGTCGCGGCCGGCCAGGGTGACCGGGCGGGTGGTGACTCGGCCGAGGGTGGCCACCGGTGGGCGCAGGCGCAGGCCTTCCCGAACCGCGTCGCGGAGGCGGTTCGGGTTGGTGTGGACGGCGCGTAGCTGGTCGGGGTGGCGCAGCAGTTCCAGGAGGGTCGATCCGGCCGCCGTGACCGGTTCGGCCAGGGCGCTGACGATGTTCACCAGGGTCGGCAGGAGGTCCGTGGGGGAGCGGCGGACCAGGACCGACAGCGGCCCGTTCGGGTGGTCGACCAGCGGGCGCAGCGCCGAGGCCACCTCCCGCGCGGTGGCCTCGGCGCGCCGGCGCCGGTCCGGGTCGCCCGTCGGGTTGTCGAACCCGTCGAGCAGGTCCTCGGACCAGTGCAGGAGGGTGGCCGGGTCGAGATCGCCCAACCCGAGGAAGCGGCCGAGAGCCGAGCCGAGGACCGGCCGGAAGTACTCCGTCATCAGCTCCGCACCGTCGCGACCGGACAGCGCGGCGGCGTGCTCGGCGGCGATCGCCCCGGTCGTCTCGACCAGGGCGGGGACCATTTCGGGGGAGAAGTGGTCGTCCAGTGCGGCGCGCAGCTCGGCATGCCGGTCGCCTTCGGTGGCCAACATCGTGTCCTGGCCACAGATCTGGGCGACCGTCGACGGGTACGCGGTGGCGAACGAGTCCGGACTGGACAGTACGCGCCGAACGTCGGCCCACCGGGTGACGAGCCACAGGTCCAGTGACGGCACCCGGGCGACCGGATCGTCGCGGCGCAGGCGCGCGTAGACACCGTCCGGATCGGACTCGAGGTCCGCCACGTCCACCACCGAGTCCACGGCCGACATCAGTGGGTGACCGTGGAGCGGGTGGCGTGCGCCGTCCTGGCCGGCAGCGCCGAACCACCGAGCAGGGTCTGCGCCTCGGTGCGCAGGTCATCGAGCAACATCTCCGCCACGTCGCGGCTGAAACCGTTGCGCACCACCATCCTGATCACCGCGATGTGTTCCAGTGCCGGTGCCAGGTGGTAGGCGGGGACCTCCCAGCCGTAGCGGCGCAACCGGTCGCTGAGATCGAACACCGTCATCCGGTCCTCGTCGGCGCGGACCCGGAAGGTCACCACCGGCAGGTCCGACCCGTCGGTGATGACCTCCAGCCCGGGGATCTGGGCGACGCCCTCGCCGAGGAACGACGCCACGTCGCGGCACTCCTGCTGCACCGCCCGGTAGCCCTCGAACCCCAGCCGCAGGAAGTTGTAGTACTGGGCGACCACCGGCGCCCCGGAGCGGGAGAAGTTCAGCGTGAACGTCGGCACGCTGCCGCCGAGCAGCCCGCAGTCGAAGACCAGGTCCTTGGGCAGGAAGTCCGGGTTCTGCCAGATGATCCAGCCGACACCGGGATAGGTCAGGCCGAACTTGTGGCCGGAGGCGTTGATCGACGCCACCCGGCGCAACCGGAAGTCCCACACCAGGTCCGGCTCCAGGAACGGCGTGACGAACCCGCCGACCGCCGCGTCGATGTGCAGCGGGATGTCCAGGCCGCCGTGGGTCGCGAGACCGTCCAGGCCGCCGGCGATCTCGGTCACCGGGTCGTAGGTGCCGGTGGCGCTGGATCCCAGGATCGCCACCACACCAATGGTGTTCTCGTCGCAGTGCTCGATCACCTCCGCCGCGTCGACGGCGAACCGGGGCTCGTGGATGGGCACGTACCGGGGCTCCACGTCCCAGTAGCGGCAGAACTTCGGCCAGCAGGTGTGGACGGCGCTGGACATCACCAGATTGGGCCGGTCGGTGGCCTCGCCGCGCGCCCTGCGCTGGTCGCGCCAACGGAACTTCATCGCCAGACCCGCGAGCATCGCCGCCTCGCTGGAGCCGCCGGTCGAACAGCCGATGCTCTGCCGGTCCGGGTCGTTCCACAGGTGGTCCAGGATGTTGACGCAGCGCGCTTCCAGCTCCGCGGTCTGCGGGTACTGGTCGTGGTCCACCAGGTTGCGGTCGAGGGTCTCGCTGATCAGCGCCTTGGCCTGCGGCTCCATCCACGTGGTGCAGTAGGTCGCCAGGTTGAGCCGGGAGTTGCCGTCCAGGATGAGTCCGTCGCGGACCAGCGCCGCCGCCGCGTCCGGCGCCATCGGCTGCTGGGGCAACATGAAGCGCGGCAACCCGCCCTCGGGGACCAACCCGCTGTAGAGCGGGTTGACCCCGAGTGCCGCGTTCTGGTCGTGGTGTACCTGCTTGAGCATCAATTCCTCCGCCGCGCGTGATGAACGGGCACCATGACAGCGCGGAGACGCTCATGATCGCAGTAGTTTTCCCCCTGATGGACCAGCCAAGTTCACTCGACGGAGATGTCCTTTCGCGAGTTTCAGCAGAACAGGCACAGTTGGTAGGTCGCGCGGAACGTCGCCGGGCTCACCGGCGCGGTGACGTTGTGGCTCTGCGCGCCGCCGTCCGACCACCGCGCGAACCGGAAACGCAGACCCAGGGTGAGGTTCTGCGGGCTCGGCGCGCTGACCGAGTTGCTCGACCCGACGATCACCGTCCGCGTGAACGGCGTGACCTGCTCGACCGAACCGACCACCAGCCGCGCCCCGCTCGGGCTCGACGTGAACGTGAGCGCGACCGTGCGCGGGTCCAGCCGGACGGTCGTCGACGTCGTGTTGGCGTCGGAGTCGGTCGCGGACAACGTCAGGTCCAAATAGGACGGATACTCGTGGTCGGGTGCGACGAAGTCGCCGGCGGCGACCCCGTCCCACGAACGCACGTTGTGCGCGTGACAGTTCGTCGGGGTCGTGCAGTGCTGCAACGTCAGCTGCCAGCGCAGCGCCGAGGCCGGCAGCGGGCCGTCCTGCGGGTCGGCAGCCCGCCCGGCGAACGGGATGGTCTCGCCGACGCTCCACCGGGTGGCCGTGGTCGGGGCGTCGATCGTCACCACCGGCAGGTCGTCGGGCGGCTCGCCGACGGTCACGGTGACCGTCGTGGTGTCCGACAGTCCGCCGGGGTCGGTGACCCGCAGCCCGACCTGGACCTGCTCCTGGGTCAGGTAGGTCCAGGTGGGGTTCGCGGCCGTCGAGTCGTCGTGGGAGCCGTCGCCGTCGAGGTCCCAGGCGTAGGTCAGCGCCGCGCCCTCCGGGTCCGACGAGCCGGTGCCGTCGAAGGTCACCGTGAGCGGCGCGGCACCCGAGGCAGGGTCGGCGCCGGCCACCGCGACCGGCGGCAGGTTCGTCCCCGCCGGATAGCTCACCCGCCGCAGCTGCCCGGCGCCCAGCGCCACGTAGAACAGATCGCCGCCGGGCCCGGTGAGCACCTGCACCGGCACGTTCGCGCCGGTCACGAACGGCACGATCGACCCGGGGTCCGGCTGGCCGTTCGCACCCCGGCGCATGGCCCACACGCACCCGCGTGAGCTGTCGGCGAAGAACAGCGCGCCGTCGTAGGCGGCCGGGTAGTTGCTGTCGTGCTCGAACGCGATCCCGCTGACCGACGAGCCGCCGGTGGGGCAGCCGTCACCGGTCACGACCGACGCGCTGTGGTTGTAGGCGTGGTAGGGCGCGGTCTGCCCGGTGCCGTACAGCGACTCGCACAGCGTCAGATTCGCCCCGTCGTAGCCGGACTGCCGCGCCGCGCCCTCGTAGCACGGCCACCCGAAGTTCTCGGCGACGCCGTCGGTCGCGTCGGCGACCCGGTTGATCTCCTCCCAGGTGTTCCAGCCGACGTCGCCGGCCCACAGCTCACTGGTCCCCGGCCGGAACGCGAACCGGAACTGGTTGCGCAGCCCGTAGGCGATGATCCGGCGGGCGTTGACGTTCGTGCTGCCGGCGAACGGGTTGCCGGCCAGCGGCGCCCCGGTGTCCGGGTCGACCCGGATGATCGTGCCGTCCAGCGACACCGGCTCCCCGGCGGGCCGGCGCACCGACTGCGAGCGCAGCGCCCCACCCCGCGCGTCCGGCGGCGCGAGGTCGGCCCCGGCCGGTCCCGGCGGGTCCGCGCACGGGTTGCCGCGCTGCCCCCAGTCGGCGAAGTTGAAGCTGGCCCCGTCGCCGCCGCCGACGTAGAGCGCCCCGTCCGGCCCGAACGCCACCGAACCGACGGAGTGCGACGGGTACTGCTGGCACCAGTCGGTGATCAGCACCTGCTCCGCCCCGGTCGCGACCCCGTCGGCGCCCAGCGTCAACCGCGACAGCCGGCCGGTCACCAGACACCCCTGCTCGGTCGCCCCCGGCGGCGACGGGCACTGGTCACCCCACCTCGGCGCGGTGCCGCCCGGCTCGGCGTCGTAGGTGTAGAGCACGTACAGGTAGGGACGCGCCGGATAGCCGGGATCGAGGGCGAGACCCAGCAGCCCCCGGTCCCAGAAGTCCTGCACCTGGGTCCGCAGGTCGGCGGTGACCGTCGCCGTCGTGTCGGCCAGCGAGTCGAACGTCTTGACCAGCCCGCTCTTCTCGCTCACGAACACCCGCCCGTCGGCGGCGAACACCGCGTTGGTCGGGGAACTGAGCCCGCTGATCACCGCCGTGTCGGTGAACCCGCTGGGCACCGCCGCCCCCGCCACCGTCGGCGCGATGGCCATGACCCCACTGGCAACCAACCCGACCGCGAGCACAACAGCGGTTCTCGGGCGCGCGAAAAAACCCACGTGACACCCCATCCGGTCGACCACGAACGGCTGACTCTCCAGGGGAGTCGGTCGCCATCACCGGCACGTTTCACCCGATTTCCGACCGACCGGGCCGGAGGTTGCGCAGGCCACGAACGGCCGGGGCGGCGAGCAGCAGACCGACGGTGACCAGCAGCATCGCCGTGGAGAAGAACAGCACCGGCGCCGCGCCGACCCACAGCGCCGCCGGCCCGGCCGCCGTCTGGCCCACCGGCCGCATCACCAGCGACCCGGCGACGTCGTAGGCGTGCACCCTGCCCAGCACGTCCGGCGGGATGTGGGTCTGCACACTGGAATGGAACATGACCAGCCAGAACGCCCCGGCCACCCCGTGCAGCAGGTAGCCGGCGGCGATCAGGGGCGGCGGCAGGTGCAGCGCCAGCGCCAGCAGGCTGAACGCGCCGCCGACCATCGCGATCGCACCGGCGCGCAGCGGGTACCGGGGCCTGAAGCGCGCGGCCGCCAGCCCACCGAGCACCGCGCCGGCGCCGAAGGTCGCCATGACGAACCCGAGGGTGCGTTCGCCGTGGTCGAGGGTGATCAGGCTCGGCCCCAGCGTCAGCGACGGGCCGTTCACCGTGACCTGGAACAGCATGTAGATGACGATGACGTTCCACAGCCACCGCCGGGAACGGAACTCGTGCCACCCCTGGACGAGATCGCGCCGGAACGACGCCGTGGACTCCGGGCGCGGGATCCGCAGCCGCATCAACAGCAGGAACACCGCGCTGAGGGCGTAGGTCGCGGTGTCGATCGCCAGGACGACCGACACCGGCGCGACGCTCAGGATCAGGCCGGCGGCGGCCGGACCGGCGACGGCGACCAGCGCCTCCGCCACCCGGATCGCCGCGTTGGCCTTCTGGACGTCGACGGCGACCCTCGGGATCACGCTGGCGTAGCCGGGCTGGAAGGCCGCCGTGCACACGCCGCTGAGCGCCATCACCGTGATGATCAGCCACAAGTCGGGGGTGCCGAGGACGAACGAGAGCACCAGCGTCGCGTGGATCACCACCCGCGCCAGGTCCGCGGCGACCATGACCCGGATCGGGGTGAGCCGGTCGACCAGCACACCGCCGAGGATCACGAAGGCCGCCAGCGGCGCGGTGTGCGCGGCGAGCGCGAAGCCGACACCGCTGACGCCGTAGCCCGCCTGGAGCACCGCGACCGTCACCGTGATCGGGATGAGCATCTGGTCGCCGAGGATGGACACCGTCCTGGCGGCGAAGAACAGGGTGAAGGCCCGCGTCCAGACGCCCTTCGACGGAGGCGTCCCGGTCTCGATCACTGGAGGAAATCGTAGTCGATCCGGTTGTCGATGCCCAGATCGCGCACGAGCCGTTCCCCTCGAATCGCCTTCGGGGAACGCCCGGGGTTGGTGGCCGAGCGGCCGCTCGCGACGGCCGCGCAGCGACCTGCCGACAAGGCCCCGGTGTGTTAGCTTGATCGACCCCAGACTGATGAGGATCTGACCATTAATCTCCCACCAGAGCTGCCCTCCCCGGGGCGCGGAGGCTACTTCGGGGACTTCGGCGGCGCGTTCATCCCGGAAATGCTCCACGAGACGTTCGCCGAGCTGCGTGCGACCTTCGACAGCGCGCGCCGCGACGAGACGTTCTGGCAGTCCTATGTCGACGTGACGACCAGCTACGGCGGACGTCCGACCCCGGTGACCTATTGCGACAATCTCAGTAGGACTTTCGGCGGTGCGCGGATCTACGTCAAACGCGAGGACCTGAACCACACCGGCGCGCACAAGGCGAACAACGTGATGGGCCAGGGGCTGCTCGTCCAGCGGATGGGCAAACGCCGGGTGATCGCGGAGACCGGCGCCGGCCAGCACGGCGTCGCCACGGCGACCATGGCCGCGCGTCTCGGCCTGGACTGCACGATCTACATGGGCGAGGTGGACGTCGCCCGCCAGCATCCGAACGTGTTCTGGATGCGCCAGCTCGGCGCCGAGGTCGTGTCGGTCACCGACGGCACGCGGACCCTCAAGGACGCGATGAACGCGTGCCTGCGCGACTGGGCCGACTCGATGGCCGACACCCACTACGTGATGGGCACGGTGTGCGGGCCGCATCCGTTCCCACAGCTGGTGACCTACTTCCAGTCGATCATCGGTCAGGAGGCGCGCGCGCAGATGCTGGCGGTCGCCGGCCAGCTGCCGAGCCGGGTGTACGCGTGCGTCGGCGGCGGCTCGAACGCCTCCGGCATCTTCACCGGTTTCCTCGACGACCCGGAGACCGAGTTGGTGGGGGTGGAGGCCGGCGGCAAGGGCGTCGAGACCGGTGAGCACGCCGCGCGCCTGGCCGGCGGGCAGGGCAGTCCCGGGGTGGCGCAGGGCTACAAGACGGTGTTCCTGCAGAACGAGGAGGGGCTGATGCGCCACACCCACTCGGTCGCGGCGGGCTTGGACTACATCGGCATCGGGCCGATGCTGGCCGACCTGCACCAGCGGGGACGCGTCCGGTTCGAGTCAGCCACCGACGCCGAGGTCGTCGAGGCGTTGCGGCTCACCATGCGCAAGGAGGGGATCATTCCCGCGTTGGAGAGCGCCCACGCGTTCGTCGCGGCGTTCCGGGAGGCACCGACCCTCGCGGACACGTCGGCGATCCTGGTCAACCAGTCGGGGCGGGGGGACAAGGACATCTTCACCGTCGCCGACGCGCTGGACGACGAGGACTGGAAGGACTTCATCGGGCAGACGGCGGCGAGGTACGCGAGATGAGCCTGGAAGGTGTACTCCGGCGGGGGTTGGAGCGCAAGCCGATCCTGCTGATGACGCACCTGGTCGTCGGCTATCCGTCTCTCGAGGACAACTGGGCGATGCTGGAGGCGATGAACCAGGCGGGGGTGGACCTCGTGGAACTCCAACTGCCGTTCTCCGAGCCCATCGCCGACGGCCCCCGGTTCGTGAAGGCCAACCACGACGCGATCCAGGCGGGCGTGTCGTGGTCGACGTATTTCTCGTTCGCCTCGCGGGCCGCGCGGATCGGTTTTCCGGTGGTGTTCATGGGGTACTACAACAGTGTCTTCCGGATGGGGGCGGAGGCGTTCTGCTCCCGGTTGGCGGAAGCCGGATTGTCGGGTTTCATCATTCCTGATCTGCCACCGGAGGAAGCCGTCGACCTGAACACCCTGGCGCGGGACTGCGGACTGGACCCGATCCTCACGATGACCCCGACCAACTCCCCCGAGCGGTTGGCCCAGATCGGGCGACAGGCCTCCGGGTTTCTCTACTGCACGGCGCGGACCGGGGTCACCGGGCGCCAGACCGATCTCTCCCAGGGAGTCGCGGAGTTCCTGCGCCGCTGCCGGGAGGCCACACCGTTGCCGCTGGGACTGGGCTTCGGAATCCGAACGGCGAAGGACGTTCGGGTGGCCAGGGAACATTCCGCCGACATCGCCATCGTGGGAACGGCGGGGACCCAGGCGTGGGAGGAACTGGGCGTCGAGGGATACCGGTCGTTCCTGAAGGGACTGGTGGACGCGTGACCGGGCTGGGTGGTTCTCGGGGGGCCTCAGCGGCGGATCAGGCCCAGGTCGGTGGCCGTCGCCACGGCGGCCGTGCGTGAGTCGACGCCGAGTTTGCCGAACACCCGCACCAGGTGGGACTTCACGGTGCCCTCGGTGAGGTGCAGGCGACGGGCGATGGCCTGGTTGGACAGCCCGTCGGCCACCAGCAGCAGGACGTCGGTCTCGCGTCGGGTCAGGGTGGTGGCGGGGCTGCGCAGCCGGTGCAACAGGCGGTCCGCCACCGTCGGCGCCAGGGTGGTGCGGCCGGCGGCGGCCGTGCGCACCGCCGCCACCAGATCCTCGGGCGGGGCGTCCTTGAGCAGGTAGCCGGTGGCACCGGCCTCGATGGCCGGCAGGGTGTCCGCGTCGGAGTCGTAGGTGGTGACGACCAGCACGCGCGGGGCGTCCGGCCGGGCGGTGATCCGCGCGGTCGCCTCGGCGCCACCCATACCCGAGCCGAACCGCAGGTCCATCAGCACGACGTCGATGTCGCCGCGCAGCGCCCGGTCGACGGCTTGCGCGGCCGTCGCCGCCTCGGCCACCACGGCCAGGCCGGGTTCGGTCTCCAGCACGGCACGCAGCCCGGCCCGGACAATCGGGTGGTCGTCGGCCAGCAGCAGACGGATGGGGGTGTCGGTCACCGGCGGGCCTCGGTCTCGTCGAGCGGAAGTCGGGCGGTCAGGGTGGTGCCGTGGCCGGGGGTGGACCCGACGGTCAGGGTGCCGCCGAGGGCGTGCGCGCGGGAGCGCATGGCGGCCAGGCCGAAACCGCCGCTCGCCGGGTCGGGGGCCGGCAGGCCATCGGGGTCGAAACCGGTCCCGTCGTCGGTGACCTCCAGGACCACCCGGTCGCCGTGGTAGCCGAGAGTGACCTCGGCGGTGGTGGCGCGGGCGTGGCGGACGGTGTTGGTGAGGGCCGACTGGGCGATCCGCAGCAGGCCGACCTCGTGCGCGGTCGGCAACGGCACCGGGGTCCCGGTGAGGTGGAACCGCGCGGTGAGCGGGTACCGGACGCTGGTGGTGGCACACAGCCGGTCGAGCGCGCCGGCCAGGGTCGCGTCGTCCAGGGCGGGTGGGGTGAGGGCGGCGACGAACCGGCGGGCCTCGGCCAGGTCGTCCACCGCCGCCTGGCGGGCCTGGACGACGTGGCGCAGCGCGGTGTCCGGCGCGGCGGGCAGGGCGCGTTCGGCGGCGCGCAGCAGCAACTGGATGCTCGACAGGCCCTGCGCGAGGGTGTCGTGGATCTCGCGGGCCAGACGTTCCCGCTCGGCCAGGGCGCCGGCCGTGTGCTGGGCGCGGGACAGGTCGGCGCGGGTGGCGGTGAGTTCCTCGATCAGCCGGCGGCGCTGCTCACTCTCCCGGTACAGCGCCTGGTAGCCCCACACGACCGTGACAGCGACCGCCGCGCCGAGCACCGGGCCGATCACGACGGCGGCGGTGAGCGAACCGGTGTGCGCGGCGAACGCGCCGACCGCCAGCAGGGTCGTCGCGGCCACGGCGACCAGGCCGGTGCGGCGTGGCAGCAGATCGAGCTGCAGAAAGTACAGCGGGAACGCCACCCACACACCGTCGGCCGACAGGACCAGCAACGCCAGCCAGCAGACGCCGATCACGCCCAGCCACCACGCCGCCGCCCGGCGCGTCACCAGCGCCCCGGTCACCGCCGCCGCCGCGCCCGCCGCCGCCACCGCGACGGTCGCCCCGGCGTGCGGCTGGCGGTCGAGCACGGCGCGCACCGAGGCCAGCGCGAGCAGCCCGACGATCAGCAGGTGCGGGCCCCAGGCCATGGCCCGGATCGCCGGGGTCGGAACGGGAGCCGTGATGTCCGCCGTGCTGTCCACAATGGCGTCCAGCATACGGACCGGGGCGCGCGGCGCCCTCTGTCGAAAGTGACAACTCCGATGCCGTCCTGAGCGGGATGCGCGGCCCACCGTCCAGCGGGGACGGTGAAGTCCTACCGATCCGCGACCGGAAAGGACGGTCACCGCCGTGTTCGTCGCCTGGAGGGACCTGAGGTTCGCCAAGGGGCGCTTCGCCCTGATGGGCACCGTCATCGTGCTCATCACCCTGCTGGTGGGGCTGCTGTCCGGGCTGACCGCCGGCCTCGGCCGGCAGAACGTCTCGGCCGTCACCGGCCTGCCCGCCGACCGGATCGCCTTCGGCGGTGAACTGTCCTACGCCAACTCCACCGTCACCGAGGGGCAGTGGCGGCGGTGGACGCGGACCCCCGGGGTCGAGGCCGCCGAACCGCTGGGCGTCACCACCACCCGGGCCACCGCCGGCGGTCGCGGTGTCGGCGTCTGCGCCTTCGGCGTCCGGCCCGGCTCGGACCTGGCCCCCGACAGCGACCGGCTCACCGACCACGCCGTGGTGCTGTCCCACTCCGCCGCCGCCGACCTCGGCCTCACCGCCGGCGACACCCTCACCCTCGCCGGCCAGCGGCTCACCGTCGCCTCGGTCACCGGCGACGCCTCCTTCAGCCACACCCCGGTCGTGTGGACCAGCCTGGACACCTGGCAGCGGACCGCGCCGCCCGACGGTCCCTTCGCGACGGTCATCGCCCTGAGAACCTCCGGCGCCGACACCGCGACCGCCGACCGGGCCGCGGGCACCATGACCGTCGAGCGGGACGACTCGCTGTCGGCCATCGGCTCCTACAGCGCCGAGAACGGCTCCCTGCAACTGATGCGCGGCTTCCTGTTCGCGATCTCCGCACTGGTCGTCGGCGCGTTCTTCACCGTGTGGACGATCCAGCGCGGCGCCGACATCGCGATCCTCAAGGCCCTGGGCGCCACCACCGCCACCCTGCTGCGCGACGCGCTCGGCCAGGCCGCCGTCCTGCTGGCCGGCGGTACCGTCATCGGCTCCGGGCTCGCCGCCGGTCTCGGCGCCGCCCTGGCCGACACCGTTCCGTTCCTGCTCACGCCGAGGACCGTTCTCGTGCCGGCCGCCGTGATGATCGTGCTCGGGATGGCGGGGGCGGCGCTGTCGGTCCGCCGGATCACCGCCGTCGACCCGCTGACCGCCCTGGGGAGTGCCCGATGAGCCTGCGCCTGACCGATGTCACCCTCACCTACCCCGACGGCCAGAGCCGGCTGACGGCCCTGGACCGGGTCACGTTCGCGGTGCCCGCGGGCGCCCTCGCCGCCGTGGTCGGGCCGTCCGGCTCGGGCAAGTCCAGTCTGCTGGCCGTCGCCGCCACGCTCATCGCCCCCGACTCCGGCACGGTCACCGTCGCCGGCGCCGACACCACCGGGCTGGGCCGCGCGGCCCTGACCGACCTGCGCCGGCACACCATCGGGATCGTCTTCCAGCAGTCCAACCTGCTGCCGTCGCTGACCGCCGCCGAACAGCTGCGGGTGATGGCCCACCTGGACGGTCGTGGCCGCGCCGGTGCCCGCACCCGAGCCCGCACCCGGGCTCTCGACCTCCTCGACGCCGTCGGCCTCGCCGGCCAGGCGCACCGCCGGCCCCACCAGCTCTCCGGTGGACAGCGCCAGCGCGTCACGATCGCCAGGGCACTGATGAACGACCCGACCGTCCTGCTGGTCGACGAGCCCACCAGCGCCCTGGACAACGACCGGGGCGCCGCCGTCGTCGACCTGCTCACCCGGCTCACCCACGAGCGGGGCACCGCCACCGTCCTGGTCACCCACGACCGCACCCATCTGGGCGCCGTCGACCGGATCGTCGGCGTCCACGACGGACGGCTCCGTGAGGAAATGGTCACCGAAAGTCAGTGATCACATTCGGACTCGGTTCTTCATGCCGGGGACGTGAATTTTTCACTTATGACCCCCCGACCGGCGGAGGTAGCGTGCCTTAGCACATTAGGGAACGTCCTAGGGAGTGGTAAGCAGTGACGGTAACAAGTGACCCCGGCGTCGAGGGCTTCGTCCCGCCGACTCCCGAGGGTATCGGAACCAATTATGACCAGTTCGCTGCCCTCCATGGCCTGATCGCCAGCGATGTCAGCTTACACATCGGAATGTGGACCCTGCCCGGAGAACGCGAGCCGGCGGCCACCCTTCTTGATCTGTCGAACCGGTCGCAGGAACGGGCCGACGACTACCACTTCGAAACCCTCGGTCTGAAGGCGACCGACCACCTGCTGGACATCGGCACCCGCAGCGGCGGCACGGCCATTCGGCTGGCCCAGCACAGCGGCGGCCGGTCCACCGGTGTCGACGTCAGCCGCAGCCAGCTGGCGAAGGCCGCCGAGAGCGCCGAGGCCGCCGGGGTCTCCGACCGCGTGACGTTCCAGTACGGCAACGCCATGGAGCTGGAGTTCCCGGACGAGACGTTCGACGCCGCCGTGGCGCTGGAGGTGTTCCCGCACCTGTACGACCGGCAGAAGGGCTACAACGAGGCGTTCCGCGTCCTCAAGCCCGGTTCCTACTTCCTGGTGAGCGAGTTCATCCTGCGCAACGGGAAGCCCTCGGACGAGGAGCTGGACGCGTTCCTGCAGACCTGGCAGATCATGCCCCCGACCACGGCCGCCAAGACCCTGGAGCGCGCGGCCGCCGCGGGCTTCGACCTGGTCAAGGTCGAGGACATGAGCCAGAACGTGGCCTTCAGCGGCGAGGGAATGGCGTTCCTGTACAACGACCGGCGCGACGAGATCGTGAAGACCTACGGTCCCGAGGCCGGCGAGCACATGGACCACATCATGCCGCTGATCCGTTCCTTCTTCAGCAACCACCTCGGTTCCAACCTGTTCCTCCTGCGGAAGCCCCGCAAGGTGTGAAACCGTTCAGAAAAAAGAACCGCAGGGTGCGGCCATCGCTGCTTCGGAACTGATCCGAAGCGGACGCGGTGGTCGTGCTCTGCTGTTTTTGTGTCCCCTGTGTGTTTCGGCTGTCGTCGGATCGGGAGTACCGCTCGAGTTTCGCTGGGGAGTATTGCCCTGACGTGGTCCGGCGTATAGAAATCAGCCATGAATGATGTTGTCGCCAGTTACGTGAAGGTTTTCAACGCGGCCGCGCGCAGTCGTCAGTGGTCGGCACTGGCCGCCGCGCACGCGCCCGACGGTGTCCTCGAGTTCAGTGGTGTTCCGCTGCCCCCGGTGCGGGGCCGCGAGGCGATCGAGGCGATCTACACCGAGTACCCGCAGGCCGAACTCGTCGTCCTGGACTCCCGTTCGGACGGTGACGTGCACGTGGTCGACTACAAGTGGGGCGACGGCTCGGGCACCGGGTCGGTCCGGCTCACGTTCCAGGACGGGCTGGTCGCCCACTCGTTATGCACGATCGACGCGGCCGAAGGAGGCGACCACTGAGAACGGTCCTCCAGGCAGGGTAACCACCGTCCACGGAGGGCGGCCCACCGTCGCCCTCCACCACCAGTGTGCCGCTCACCGGCCGCGTATGAATTTCTCACACCGGGCGGCACACCGTCTCACATCGGCCTTCGTGCCCTGATCACTGCCGGCGGCTCGACCCTTCTGAGAGCGTTACACCAGCGCATCGGCCCAGTCATCCGACTCCTGTTCCGGCCGAGCTTGGGAGGTTGTGGCCATGCAGATCAACGTGCTGGGACCCCTGGAGACCTACGTGAACGGCGTCGCGGTCACCCCGACCGCGGCCAAACACCGCCAGGTGCTCGCCCTGCTCGCGTTACACGCCGGCGAGATCGTCTCGGTCCGCCTGCTGCTGGAGGAACTGTGGGGCAACGAGCCCCCGGAGACCTCGCACCAGACGTTGCAGACCTACATCCTGCACCTGCGTCAGCGTCTCGCCGACGCCATGGGCGTGAGCAAGTCCGAGGTCGGCAAGACCCTGCTGGTCACCCGGCACACCGGCTACTCGCTGCGGATCAACTCCCGCGACCTCGACGCGGGGGAGTACGAGATCCTGGCGCGGAAGGGGATCCAGGAGATGGCCCGCGCGGACTACCGCGCGGCGTCGAGCACGCTGCGCCGCGCGCTGGCGATGTGGCGCGGCCCGGCGCTGGTCGACGTGGCGGCCGGCAACCCGCTCAGCGTGCACGTCAACCGCCTGGAGGAGAGCCGGCTGGGCATCGTCGAGGACTGTGTGGACGCCGACCTGTGGCTCGGGCGCCACCACCTGGTGCTCAGCGAGCTGGCGGAGCTGACCGCGAAGTACCCGATGAACGAGCGGCTGTGCGCGCAGTACATGATCGCCCAGTACCGCTCGGGCCGGCAGTGGCGGTCGCTGGAGATCTTCCGGCGCCTGCGCCGCACGATGGTCGACGAGCTGGGGCTGGAGCCGTCGGTGTGGATCCAGCGGCTTCAGCGGGCGATTCTCAATTCCGACCCCGCACTGCACCAGCAATACACCAGTGGGCAGTTGCTGACCACTGCCTCCTAGTCCACGAAGCGGGGTGACCATTTCGGCAACTACCATTTCCCACACCTACGCGACACCAGATAGGGTGCGACATGAGTACCAAACCCAATCCTGAGGTTCATTCCCTCTCGGACGACGTGACGGTCACCCGTTCGCCGTCGGGCCGGCTGACCGGGATCGTGCACGGCACCGCCACGGTGTCCGTCGGCCTCGTCGCCGGCCTGTTCTTCGACTGGGCGGTCTCGATCATGCCGGCGCTGGCCGAGTCGGACGACCGGACCTACGTGACCGTCATGCAGGAAACCATCAGGGCGATGAACAAGAGCCCCTTGTTCGTCGGCACGTTCATCGGCGCGTTCGTGTTCACCGGGGCGGCGCTGTTGTTGCAGCGCCGGGCGGGCGCCAAGGCGGCCGTGCGGTGGATCCTCGGCGGGCTGCTGCTCTACCTGGCGGCCCTGCTGATCACGTTCGGCATCCACTTCCCGATCAACGACACGCTGGACAAGGCCGGTGATCCGGACACGATCGCCGACCTGGCGGCGCTGCGCAAGGACACCGAGGAATCGTGGGTGAACGCCCACACGGCCCGGACCATCGCCTCCGCGCTCGCCGCGGTGTGCCTGATCCGTTCGCTGTGGGTTCGCCGGGGGTGAGTCCGCAACCGCGCACGCCCCCGCCGCCACGCGACGGGGGCGTTCCCCGTGCCTGGTACACAAGGAAAAGCCGGGCGGTTCCAGCGTCGCGCTGGAACCGCCCGGCCGGACTGGTCGCCCTACGCCGGGTCCCACACCCCGGTCAGGGCCATGGCCTTGACGTGGTCGGCGAAGTCCCTTGGCTCCCGGCCAAGGGCCGCCCGAACCCCGTCGGTGAGCCGGGCGTTGCGCCCGTCGAGGGTTTCGGTGAACAGTCCGATCAGCAGGTCGGCGTAGTCGGCAGGAACCCCGTGCTCGACCGCGCCGGCGTGGTACTGCTCCATGGTCACCGGCACGTGGACGATGTCCCGGCCGAGGGCCTGGCCGATCTCCTTCGCGGTGTCGGCGAAGGAGAGCAGCCGGGGCCCGGTTACCTCGTAGAGCCGGCCGATGTGCCGGTCGTCGGTCAACGCGGCGACCACCACCTCGGCGATGTCGTCGACGTCGACGAACGGTTCCCGCACGTCGCCGCCCGGCATCGCGATGACTCCACTGTGGATGGCGTCGACGAGGAAACCCTCGCTGAAGTTCTGGGTGAACCACGCGGACCGGACGATCGTCCAGTCCGCGCCGCTGCCCGCGAGGATCTCCTCGGTCTTCTCCGCCTCGTGCTCGCCCCGGCCGGACAGCAGCACCAGCCGGCCGACCCCGCTGCGCACGGCCAGCTCGATGAACGAGCCGATGCGGTCAGCGGCGCCGGGGAACGCGATGTCGGGGAAGTACACGATGAACGCCGCGTCCGCGCCGGCCAGGGCGGCCGGCCAGGTGTCCGGCGCCTCCCAGTCGAACGGTGGGGTGCTGCCGCGGGACGCGCCGCGGACCGTGACGTCCTCGTGCGCCCGCAGCAGCGGCACGACCCGCCGCCCGGTCTTGCCGTGGGGTTGGAGTACCAGGATCTCCCTGGTCATGGCTGGTTCGCCTCCCTGTCAGGCCAGGGGGATGCGCAGAACGCGACCCTCGTCCGGGCAGACGCCGCAGTCGGTCAGGTAAGCGTTGTCCCCCTTGATGACCAGTCCACCGGGACCCTTGAGGTTGTCCTTGAGGATCTGCTGGGTGCCGTTCGGTGCGACCTTGATCAGCGCACCGATGTCCCCGGTGCTCAGGCCCTCGTGCGAGACCTCCAGGACGTAGAGCGTCCCGGTGTGGTCGAAGGCGATGTCGATGATGTTGGTGAACCCGCTGGCGTACACGGTGGGCTGCTGGCCGTCCACGACCCGGTAGACGCGTGCGGTGCCCGGCACGAACGGGTAGCCGGTCAGCTCACCGACGTAGTACGCGCCGTCCGGACCCTTGACGACACCGGTCGGCACGGACTGGGCGGGGATCTGGGTGCCCGGCGGCAGACCGAGCTCCGGCGGGGCGTCGACCAGCTGGTCGGGGAAGGTGGCGATGACGGTGCCGGCGCCGTTCCAACCGAAGCGGACCAGCATGTTGCCGGCGGAGTCGGCGACCGTGGCGCCCTTGTTGTCGACCACGAGGGAGTTCGGGTTGCCGCCGTCGGGGTTGACGGTGGAGACGAAGCCGCCGACGTCGGCGAGCTGGACGATCTGGCCGCCGAGGGCGCTGAGCAGCCAGCTGGCGGTCTTCTGGCCGGCCACCGGGAGCTCGGCGCGCTGCTCGACCTTGACGGCGTAGCCGTTGGTGAACACCGGGAGACCGGCGACGAGCGTGACGTCCGACGGGCCCATGGAGCCGACGCCGGTGTCCGGGGCGAAGGACGACAGGCCGGTCACCACGCGCTGCACCGCACCGTTGCTGATCTTGGCGATGGCGCCGGTGTCGCCGTAGCAGACCGGGAAGCCCTCCGGGCCGGGGAAGCACGGGCCGGCGCCGCCGGAGCCGGCCTCGGCGACGTAGAGCGACCCGTCCGGGGCGAAGGCCAGGCCCCGCGGGTTGTTCAGTCCGGTCGCGAGGACGGCGACCCCGCTGGTGGCGGCCGCGGCCGGGGTCAACAACGTGCCCAGGGTGACGGCGATCGCCGAGGCGAGGGCCAGTCTCTTTCTTGTTCGGGTGAACATCGGGGTCCTTCCCATGTCATTGAGATCTACAATGGACATTCGGGCGCGCGCGTTTATCGCGCGTCGTCCAACGATCCCGGGATCGGGGTAGGGGAACCAGGGACGACGCCATGTTCGGAAGGTGAAAAATTCCTGTGGTTCAGTCCGGGAAATGCGGGCATAATGTCCGTTTGTCCGGCTTTCTGCCGCAGGTGGAAGGCAACAGGAAGTTGCTGGTACCGGCCGGCTGGTCTTGCGGACCTGTTGCGACCACCGCGATTGTCTGGGGACGCGACAGGCCACCTCCGAGGAAGAAGGAGCGACCGGGTGACTCGACTCAGGACGACGAGTCGAGCACGGTCACGGACCTCGGCGGCGACCGCGCCTCTGTGCACTTGGCGGTGGACGTACGGGGCGCGGTCGTCGCCGGGCACTGTGCCCGCCGTGCCGAACCCGCCCCATGGCAGGCTGTCGGGGCGCCAGCGACTGGAACTACGGCACGAGGAGTGGTAATGGACACCGTTCGGCTCATCGCACTCGCCTTGGCGACGATCAGCTCCGGACTCATCGCCGGTTTGTTCTACGGCTACCACGTCGCGATGGTGACCTCACTGCGCGCGGTGGACGACCGGACGTACGTGACCGTCAACCAGAAGATCAACATTCACATCCTGAACGGCGGCTTCTTCCTGCCGTACCTGGGTTCGGCGCTGTTCAGCGCACTCGCCGCGGTGTTGTTGCTCGGCGGGGACCGGGGCTCGGTCCTGCTGCCGACGATCCTGGCGTTCGTCCTCAACGTCGCCGCGATCCTGGTGACCGGCGGGGGCAACATGCCGCTGAACCGGGAGCTGGACAAGTCCCACCTGGACCAGGCCACCAGGACCCGCGAGCGTTTCGAGAAGCCGTGGAACAAGTTCAACGCGATGCGCAGTTGGCTGCACAGCCTCGGTTTCATCTGCATGTGCTGGGCGCTGGTCGCCTGGGGCGCCCTGTGACGACGCCTTGTGTTGTCACCGGGGGAGATCGGGACGTTTCCCCTGGCGCGTGATCAGGCGCTGGCGAGGCTGATCTGGCCGCCGACGTCGTCGCTGGTGGCCGCGCCGAGGATGGCGTTGAGGAGGCCGGGGAAGCGGGCGTCGAGGTCGCGGTGGCGCAGGGTGACGTAGCAGCGGGTGCCCTCCTGCCGCGTGCGGGTGATGCCGGCGTCGCGTAGGACGCGCAGGTGGTGGCTCAGCGTCGACTTGGCGACGGGGGCGCGGAGTTCGCCCCAGCCGCGTTCGCGGCCGTCGGCCAGGACGCGGACCAGGCCGAGGCGGATGGGGTCGCTCAGTGCGCCCATCACCTCGATGAGGGTGATGTCGGTCAGCTCCGGGTGCCGCGCCTCTTTCATGGGACCGATGATACCTTGTTCGATGTTTCACGAACTTCGAACAAGGAGGGTTCGGTGTCCGGACCACCGCTCACCGGCAAGATCGTCATCCTCACCGGCGCCGGATCGGGCATTGGCCGCGCGGCGGCCCGCGCCTTCGCCGCCGCCGGCGCCCAGGTACTCGGCGTCGGCCGACGCGCGGACGCGCTCCGGCAGACGGCCGCCGGCCACCCCGGCATCGTCGCCCACCCCGCCGACCTGACCGCCCCGGACGCCCCCCGCGAGATCGTCGACGCGGCCGTCGACCGGTGGGGCCGGGTGGACGTCCTGGTCAACAACGCCGGCGCCACCGCACTGATGCCCCTGGCCGACACCACCGCCGAGCGCATCGGCGACCTGTTCGCGCTCAACGTCACCGCGCCCAGCCTGCTCGCCGCCGCCGCCCTGCCCCACCTACGCCACGCGGCCGGGTCGATCGTCAACGTCTCCAGCACCTACGGCCACCGCCCCCTGCCCGGCGCCGCGCACTACGCCGCGTCCAAGGCCGCCCTCGAACAGCTCACCCGCTGCTGGGCACTGGAACTCGCCCCCACCGGCATCCGCGTCAACGCCCTCGCCCCCGGCCCCACCGACAGCGACGCCCTCGCCGCCGCCGGACTCCCCCCGGAAACCGTCAACCGCGTCAAGTCCGACGAGGCCGCCCGCATCCCGCTGCGCCGCCGGGGCGAGCCGGACGAGGTCGCCACCTGGATCGTCCGCCTCGCCGACCCGGACACCACCTGGCTCACCGGCCAGATCCTCACCGTCGACGGTGGCCTGGAACTCGTGTGAGCGCGGCACCCGGGTGGTTCGGTGGGGCCTCGGTGATGCCGAGGCGTTCGTGCAGGCGGCGCAGCGGGGCGGGAGCCCACCAGTTCGCCGTGCCCGCGATCCGGATGGCGGCGGGCAGCAGCACACCCCGGATGAGCAGCGCGTCGACCAGGACGGCGACCGCCATACCGACGCCGATCATCTTCAGGTAGACGACGCCGCCGGTGGCGTAGACGGCGAACGAGGCGGCGAGGATCACCGCGGCGGCGGTGACCAGGGGGCCGCTGCGTTGGAGGCCGACGGCCACGGCCGTGCGGGTGTCGCCCGTGGACAGGTACTCCTCGCGGATGCGGGAGACGATGAACACCTCGTAGTCCATCGACAGGCCGTAGACGATGCAGAACATCAGCACCGGGATGCTCGACTCCAGTGTGCCGGTCGGTGTGAAACCGAGCGCGCCCGATAGGTTCCCGTTCTGGAAGACCCACACCAGCACGCCGAACATCACGCCCAGGCTGAGCAGGTTCAGTACGGTCGCCTTGAGGGGGAGCAGCAGGCTGCCGGTCATCAGGAACAGCACCACGAACGTCAGGGCCAGGATCACCGCCAGGACCAGCGGCAGTCGTTCGGTCATCTGGTCGCGCCAGTCGACCGACTCGGCGGGGCTGCCGCCGATGAGCACGTCGAACGGTGGGGGTACGGCACGCAGGGCGTCCACCAGGGCGGCCGGGTCGTTCTCCAGCGCCGACTGGGTGGGGATCGCGACCAGGTAGGTGCCGCCGTCGGTGGTGAAGCGTGCGTCAGCGGGGGCGGTGCGTCGTCCGTCAACGAAACGTCCGGCGGCCGAGTCCACCTGGGCGATTCCGTCTACTTCGGACAGCTGGTTCGCGTAGGCGGTGACGTCGCTGGTGTCGTGGGGGGCGACGACGTAGAGCGCGTCGGACTCCTCCTGGGCGTAGTCGGCGCGAATCGTGTCGGCGGTGGTGCGGCCCGGTGAGTCGGCCGGCAGGATCCGGGCGTCCGGCATGCCGAAGCGCAGGCCAAGCGCCGGGGCGGCGATCGCCAGGGCGACCACCAGCAGGAGACCGCCGGTGAGGGCGGGTCGCCGCATGACGGTGTGTGCCAGTCGGAACCACCTGCCTTGTTCCACAGCGGACTCCCGGGGACGCCGGGGCAGGGCCCGGTCGCCGAGGACGGCGAGTGCCGCCGGCAGGATCACCAGTGCGCCGACGACCGCCGTGACCACCACGAAGGCCCCGGCGTAGCCGAAGGAACGCAGGAACGACAACGGGAACAGCAGTAGCGCCAGCAACGACGTGGCGACCGTGATCCCGCTGAACAACACCGTCCGGCCGGCCGTGCGTAGCGTCTCGACCACCGCGTCCTCGACCGTCGCGCCCTCGCGCAGCCGTTCGCGGAACCGGGCGATCATGAACAGGCAGTAGTCCACGCCGAGCGCGAGTCCCATCACCAGCGCGATGTTCGCGCCGAACGTCGACACGCTGGTCACCGTCGCGACCCCGCGTAGCGCCGCCAGCGTGCCGAGGATCGCGAACACCCCGACCCCCAACGTCACCAGCGCGAGCACCACCCGCCGGAACCACAGCAGCAGCAACACCAGCACCAGCGGGATCACGAACAGCTCCGCGGCGAGGAAGTCGGTTCGGGCCTGGGCGCCGATCGCGCGGAACACGACGTCCTGGCCGCCCGCCTCGACGGTGACCGTCGCCGACTGCCGGGTGAACAGCTCGGCCAGTTCGCCGACCCGCGCGCGGGCGGCGTTGACCTCGCCGGGCACGCGGGCCAGCACCAGCGCCGAGGTGCCGTCCTCGGCGCGCAGCGCGGGGGAGTCGCCGCGCGTCCAGTAGGAGGCGGCCTCGGCGACACCGGGCTGCGCGGCCAGTTCGGCGGTCAGCCGCTCGCCGTCGGCGCGGATCCCGTCGACGTCACCGTTCCGCGCGGTGACCAGCAGGACCAGGTTCGGTGGCCCGGTGTCGAACTGGTCGGCGAGTACCGTGCGGGCGCGGTCGGACTCCGAACCGGGCGCGTCGATCCTGGACAGAGACAGCGCGTCGATCGCACCGGCGCCGAACACGCCGAGCAGCAGGGTGAGCAGGACCGCGGCGACGAGCACCGGACGTCGTCTGCGCACGGTGAACCGACCGAGACTGGGCAGCACGGGGGAACTCCTGAGGAGGGTAGAGTCGAACAGAACACGAGTGATCGCTCGCATTGGAAATTACGAGCGATTGCTCGCGTTTGTCAACTCGATCCTGAGAGGACCGGCATGTCTCCTCAGCCACGGCGCCAGGAACGCGGCCAGCGGCGCATGGCCCAACTGCTCGACGCCGCCGCCGAGGTCTTCGCCGACACCGGCTACGCCAAGGCGACCACCAACGCCGTCGCCACCCGCGCCGGCGTGTCACCCGGCACGCTCTACCAGTTCTTCCGCAACAAGGAGGCCCTGGCCGAGGGCCTCGCCGAGCGCTACCAACAGGCCCTGACCGACGCCCACCGCCGCGCCTTCGACAGCGGCCTCGCGTCCCTGCCGCTGCCCGACCTCGTCAGCCGGATGATCGGCCCCATGATCGAGGTGAACATCGCCAATCCCGGCTTCAAGGCCCTGTTCACCGCCACCGACATGCCCGAGCACCTCGGCGCCCCCGCCCGCCGCATGCACGCGGCCGTCGTGGACCGCATCGCCGAGGTGCTCACCGCCCGGTCCCCCGACCAACCCGCCACTGACCTGCGGCGCACGGCCGTGGTCGCCACCCAGATCTTCGGCTCCCTGCTCGGCACCATCGTCGCCGCCAAGCCCGCCGATCGTTCACAGTGGATCGCCGAGCTCGAACGCGCCCTGGTCGGCTACCTGTCGCCGGGCTGAGGCTCGCAGGAGCCGGTGATCGGGTTCTGGGAGCTGAACTGGCCGTCGACCCGGACCAGACACGGCTGACCGGTGTCGGTGATGCGCAGGACCATGATCGCCTTGTTGGCCGGGGCGCGGGGTTCGGCGGGATCGGAGTAGTCGAGGTCGCCGCTGACCCCGCTGACGCGGCCCTCACCCCGGATCTTGGACAGGCCGGGTTCGATACCTTGGGACCACAGGAACTCCGGGTCGCTGTTCAGGACGTTCGTCGCCGCCTGGCGGACCAGGGTGAGCGCGTCGAACGACAGCAGCGCGCGGCCGTCACGGTTCTCGTCGCACGCGTTGGTGAACAGGTCGTCGTAGTGGATGTAGAAGCTGCCCTGTTCCTTCATGGCCTCGCATTCCGAACCCCACAGCGCACTGCTGGCCAGGGCGATGTAGTCCAGGCGCAGGTTCGGGTAGTACCGGTTCGTTCCCTCCAGGACGAAACGGGACACGTCGTCGGTGGCCAGAATGCGCGGGTAACGGTTCTCGCAGCGGGATTTCATGCCGTTCAGGAACTGTCCGAAACGTTCCGCGCGGCCCGCGTACACGACGATCTCGTCGGGGTCCACGGCGGCGGTGCAGGCCTCTCTGCCCAGCTGGAAAACGCTTTCTCCGTCGTCGGTGTCGGTGGTGCGGTAAGCGGCATGGTCGGTGATCTCGACGGTGTCGTCCAGGTGGTCGCGGATGGCGGTGGCCAGTTCGGAGCTGTAGGTGTCGGCCGGGTCACCGGAGAAGTACACGCGGGCACTGCTGGCCCGCATGTCCCCGGTGGCGTACTCGGCGGCGAAGGCGGCCTGGCGCTTGTTGCTCACGCTCACCTGGTAGTAGAACGGCGAGGCCGTGAGCAACTCGTCGGCCGTGGTGGACGAGCCGATGGCGGGCAGGGCGGCCCGGCCGAGGTCGCGGACCGCCGCGATCGTCTCCTCGGTACTGATCCCGAGGCCGACGACGGCGTCGATGCGTTCCCGGTGGTGCGCCTGGATGATCTCGCGGGCGGCCTTGTCCGCGTGACGCATCCCGGCGCCCGCGTTGGCCAGCAGCAGCCGGATCGGCGTCTCGCTGCCCAGCGACTCCCGCTGGGCGATCGCCAGCCCCCGCAACTCCTCGCGGGTGGCCCGCACGCCCTGGTCGGTGCCCGGCGAGAGCATCGTGAGGTGCACGACGGTCAGGTGGTGCTCGGCGCGCAGCGCCTCCGCGTTGGCCTGCCTGATCCGCTCGATCGGATCGTCGAGATCCGGGGACACCAGCGGGGGACTGTCACCGACCAGGCCGACACACTGGTCGACGTCGCCGAGATCCTCCCGTGACATCTCGTCGCGTGGTTCGGGGGGAAACAGGCCGATCGGCGAGGACAGCGGCGGCCGGCAGAACTCGTAGTTCACCACCGGCACCGCGACCAGGGCCGCGAGCACCGCCAGCACGCTCGCGAACGACATCCACGGCACCCGGCCCGGCGGCCTGACCTTCCTGACCCTGTCCCGCTCGTTCTGCGGCGCTCGCTGCGCGGGGGCCTCGAAAGCCAGCAGCCACACGCGTTGCCGCCGCCCGGCGGCCGCGAGGTCCGCGCGCCAGTCCTCGTAGGCGGACTCCGGGCTGCCCGGTTCCTGGGCCTCCGGTTCCGGTCCGTCGCCGGCCAGTCGCCCGGCCACGACCACCAGCAGCGGGTCCCGCTTGACGGTGCCGCGCCGGGGCTGGCCGTTGCGCACGTCGGTGATCGCCCTGACCAGGGCGGCCGGCGCGGGTTCGCCCTCGCTGGGCAGCAGCAGGACCGGGTAGGTACGCCGCCGCCGGCCGCCGCCCAATGGCCGGGACCGACTGTAGGTGCGCCGCAGGTCCTGGAGGAACGCGTCGGCGAGCAGGGCGTCGATCTGCCGCTGGGACGGCACCTCGCCATCGATCCCGGCGCACCGCTTGGCCAGGGCGAACAGGGTGCCGCGCAACGGTTCCGCCTCACCGCGCACCGTGACCCGCCGGTGACTTCCGCCCCGGCGTTCGAACCATCGCTGCGGCCCGAACACGGTGTCGGCCAGGCGCAGAGCCGCGCGTGGCAGCAGGTGCGCCGGCAGCTGGATCCACCAGGGCAGCCCGCTGATGGTGTCCAGCGGCACCCGGATCATCGGGTCCGGCGACTCCCGGGCCTCCTGGTAGGCGAGCTCGTAGCGGGAATGGTGGTTGCGGATCTTCGCGATGACCTCGGCCTCGGACAGCGTCGAGGGCTTCTCCCGCCGCAGCGCCGCCAACCACGACGCCAGCGCGAAGTGCGGCGCCCGCTGCCCACGGCCCAACCACGTCCGCCGGGAGAACCGGGCCAGCGCCGCCGCCAGCAACTGCTCCACCCCGTCGTCACCGCTCCCGCCACCAGCCGCGACGACGACGCACTGGCGTGGTCCGCGTCGCCGCAGACGGGTCCAGTGGTCGGCCAGTGCCGACAGGTACTTCCGGGGGGCGCGGTGGCGCAGATAGACGATGGGCAGCAGTTTCTCGCGGGTGAATATCCACGGCCGCCGGTCGAGCGCGTAAAGCCAGGACAAAAACTCCGACGCCCCGTCGAACGCCAACTCACGATGATCTTCAGCCATGTAAGAAACCCCCATGAGACGGACCTCACATCATGCCATCCCGTGGCGAACCACCGGAACAAATTTCCCTTTCCGGAATGATCAAGAAGGAATTGTTTGACGTGGCGGCCACAATGGAGCGGTGACGCAGGAGCACGTGCACAACGTCGTCAACGGGCAGGTGTACGGCACGGTCGTGCAGGCCGGCACGATCCACCAGGTGGTGCTGCCCGACCCGGTGCCGGTGCCCCGGCAACTGCCCCCCGACCCGGCGCACTTCGTCGGCCGGGCGGCGGAGTTGGCGCTGCTGGACGACGCGGCGCCCGCCACGGTACTGATCACCGCGGCGGGTGGCAGCGGAAAGACCTGGCTCGCGGTGCGCTGGGCGCAGGGCGCGGCCGAACGCTTCCCCGACGGGCAGTTGTTCGTGGACCTGCGCGGTTTCAGCACCGACACCGGGCCGATGGACCCGGCGGTCGCGGTGCGCGGGTTCCTCGACGCGCTGGGCGTGGCCCCCGGACGGATCCCGGCCGCGCCGCACGCGCAGGCCGCGCTCTACCGCAGCCTGGTGGCCCAGCGGCGGATCCTGGTGGTCCTGGACAACGCCGCCAGCACCGAGCAGGTCGTGCCGCTGCTGCCCGGCGGCCGCGCGGCGACGGTGGTGGTCACCAGCCGCCGCACCCTCACCGCGCTGGTCAGCCGGCACGGCGCGACCCAGCTCCACCTCGACCACCTCACCGCCGAGGAGGCCCACGCCCTGCTGACGTCCAGGCTCGGGCCGGCGCGGGTCGCGGCGGAACCGGACGCGGTGGCCGAGCTGATCGGGTTCTGCGGTGGGTTCGCGCTGGCGCTCGGGCTGGTCGCCGCGCGGGGACGCCCCGCCGACACCGCCCGCGAACTGCGCGAACTGGGCCTGGACGGCCTCGACGACGAGGACCCGACCGCGAGCCTGCCGACGGTCCTGTCCTGGTCCTACCGCGCGCTGGGCGCCGAGCAGCGGACGATGTTCCTGCTCCTGGGTATCGCCCCCGGCCCCGACCTCGACCAGTACGCGGCGGCGAGCATCAGCGGCTGGCCGCCGCCGGTCGCCGGCCGGGTGTTACGTGAGCTGACAGCGGCGTCCCTGGCGCAGCGCGACACCCACGGCCGGTACCGGCTGCACGACCTGGTCCGCGCCTACGCCCTCGCCCAGGGGCCGGCGGCCCCCGAGCGGACGGCGGCCCTGCGCCGGGCTGTCGACTTCTACCTGCACACCGCGCGCGCCACCGACCACCTCCTGGAGCCCGGCGGCCACTCCCTGGACCTGGGTCGGCCGGCGCCGGGCGTCCACCTCCGGCCGCTCGCCGACGCCGACACCGCGCTGGCCTGGTTCGACACCGAACACCAGAACCTGCTTGCCGCCCAACGCATCGCGGTGGAGCAGGGGTGGCACGCCGACGTGTGGCGGCTGGCCTGGGGCCTGTACACGTTCCACCACCGGCGTGGGCACCGCCACGACGACCTGGCCGTGTGGCAGGCGGCGCTGGTCTCGGCTCCGCACCTGCCCGACCCGACCGCGCTCGCCAGGACCCACCGCTACCTCGGCCGCGCCCACACGGCACTGGACCGCCACGAGGAGGCGGTCCGCCACCTGGAACACGCCCTCGACCTGGCCGGGGACGACCGGACGGCCCAGGGGAACACCCACCAGATGCTCGCCTGGTCGTGGGGCCGGCAGGGCGAGGACCAGCGGGCCCTCGACCACGCGCGGCGGGCGCTGGCCGCCTTCCGCGGGCTCGACCAGCCGGTGTGGGAGGCCGAGGCCCTCAACGACGTCGGCTGGTTCGCCGCCAGGACCGGTGACCTCGACGCCGCGTTGACCCACTGCCAGGCAGCCCTCGACCTGCACCGCGCCCACCGCAACGCCGACGGGGAGGCCGCCACCCTCGACAGCCTCGGCCACGTCCACCACCGCGCGGGCCGACCTCGGCAGGCCGTCGACCACTACCGGCAGGCGCTGACCCGGTACCAGCAGGCCGGCAACGACTACCAGCGCGCCGACACCCTCGAAGCCCTGGGCGACACCCACGCCGAGGCGGGCGACCCCGACCAGGCGGCGGCCGCCTGGCGCGCGGCGGCCGAGCTGTACGAGTCGCAGGCCAGGGAGGCCGACCTCACCCGAGTGCGGACGCGGCTCGGCGACCGATAGGGAAGGATGGGCCGGTGTCACGATCACCGATCCAGGACGTTCCCGTCGACGACATGCCGATCCGGCTCGGTCAGTTCCTCAAGCTGGCCGGCCTCGCCGAGCACGGCGCCCACGCGCGCGAACTCGTCGAGACCGAGCAGGTGCTGGTGAACGACGAGATCGAGGTCCGCCGGGGAGCCCAGCTGCGGCCGGGGGACGTGGTCACGGTCGAGGGGCAGCGGGCCCGCCCCGTGGTGTCCTCAGCCGACTGAGCTCTCCTCGCGGCGGGCGGCGGCCTCGTGCAGGGCCCGCAGTTCCCGCAGCTCGGCCAGGACGGCGGCCAGGGTGGGCTCGTCGTCCTCGGGTTGCGGTGCGGTGCGCCGGGACGTCTGCGCCTCCATCGCGCTGACGGCGACCGCGATGAACAGGTTGAGCACGGTGAACGTGGTCACCACGATGTAGGTGACGAAGAAGATCCACGCCAGCGGCTGTTTGCTCATCACCGTGCGCGCGACCTCCGACCACGCCTCGCCGGTCATCACCTGGAACAGCGTGAACAGCGAGTCGCCGAGGTCGCCGAAGTACTCGGGGGACAGGCCGCTGAACAGCTTGGTCGCCATCACCGCCGACACGTAGAGCACCAGCAGCAGCAGCGCCGCGATCGACGCCATCCCCGGCAGCGCGCCGAGCAGGGCCGACACCACGCGCCGCATGCTGGGCACGATCGAGATCAGCCGCAGGGCCCGCAGGATCCGCAGCGCGCGCAGCACCGAGAACGCCCCCGACGTGGGCAGCAGCGCGATCCCGACGATCACCGTGTCGAACCAGTTCCACGGGTCGGTGAAGAACCGCCAGCCGTGCGCGTAGATCCGGGCCACCAGCTCGACCACGAAGACCACCAGCACCGCGCGGTCCACCGCGTGCAGCACCGGCCCGTACTCGGCCACCAGGGACGGCGACGTCTCAGCGCCGAGGGTGATCGCGTTGAGCACGATCACGCCCATGATCACCTGCTGGAACACCGGCGCGTCGACGATCTCCCGCAACCGCACCCGCACACTCACCAGTACCGCTCCCCACAACGATGTCCTGTCAAGATCAAATCTAGCGGGTGGGGTTGACCTGGAGCGCGCTCCGGGTCGCAGACTCGGCGGATGCGAACCACCGAACTCGGCCAGCTGACGGTCAGCCGTCTCTGTCTCGGCGCCATGCACATGGGCGGGGACACCCCGACCGACGAGGCGTACCGGATCCTCGACCGGTTCCGCGACGCCGGCGGCACGTTCATCGACACCGCGGACGTCTACGGCGACGGAACCTCCGAGCGCGTCCTCGCCCCGTGGCTGGCCCGGCACCGCGACGACGTCGTGATCGCCACCAAGGTCCGTTGGCGGACGAGCGACCCGGCCGGCGAAGGCCTGTCACCGGACCGGATCCGCGCCGCCTGCGACGCCAGCCTGCGACGCCTCGGCGTCGACACCATCGACCTGTACCAGGTGCACGGGCCCGACCCGACGACACCGATCGAGGACACCCTGGCCGCCCTCGACGGACTGGTGCGCGCCGGCAAGGTCCGCGCGCTCGGCGCGTCGAACTTCCCGGCGTGGCTGCTGGCCTGGTCGGTCGCCACCCAGGACCGCGAGGGCTGGGCACCGTTCGTCAGCCTGCAACCCCAGTACTCCCTGGTGGAACGGTCCGCCGAACTGGAGTTGCTGCCGTTCTGCCGCGCCGCCGGCCTCGGGGTACTGCCCTGGGGCCCGCTGGGCGCCGGCTTCCTCACCGGCCGCTACCGCCGCGACACGATGCCCGACGGCCGAATCACCCGCGCCCCCGCGTCCCTGGAGGAGGCCGCCCACCGCCGCGCGACCGAACGCAACTTCCGCGTCGTCGACGAGCTCACCGCGCTCGCCGCCACCCTCGACCGCCCGGTGCCCCAACTCGCCCTGGCCTGGCTGCTCGGCGAACCGGGCGTGACGGCCCCGATCATCGGCCCCCGCACCCTCACCCAACTCGACGACCTCCTCCCCGCCCCCGACATCGACCTCGACGACCAACACCGTGCCCGGCTCGCGGAACCGGCGCCACCGCCGGAGGTCTCCCCACACCGGATGCTGCGCGAGCAGATGTCGCTGCCGGACATCCCCGCCCTGAGCCGCCGCTGACGTCCCGTTCGGTCGGGATCTGGTGAAGGTCGTTTCCGCGCAGTACCCTGGCGGATCGGCGTGGCACGTTTCGGAGGCGTTGGTGTGCATGGTGATCGCGTGGGGTCCGGGGGTGGCTGGTGACCGCCGATCGTGTCGTTGTCGAGCTTGATGGGGACGAGGCGTTGGTCCTGTTCGACTGGATCAGTCGGATCAACCGGCGTGGGGCTGCGGAGTTCGAGGACCAGGCCGAACAGCGTGTGCTGTGGGACATCGAGTGTTCTCTTGAGAAATCGCTGGTCGAACCGTTCGGTGAGGATTACCCCGCTCTGCTCGCGGCGGCACGGGATCGGGTTCGGGATGTCGTCGAGTAGTGGGTGCTGGTCCGGATGGCGGTGACTCAGCAACTCGTTCGTATCCCTGCCGAGCGGCTTGCCGTGTGTCGCCGGTCGGTGGAGGCCGTGGACGAGGTCTGTTCCTTCCTGGCTGTCTCTGACGAGGATCAGCTCGATCTGAACTGGTGGCCGAGTGTTCTGAAACGTGTGTGGGAGTTGGCCGGGGTCGAGGCGCGGACCCTGGCGTTGTTGCGGCGCGCCGTCGACGGGGATGACGAAGTCAATCCCGCTTATCGGGACTGTCCGGACACCATCTGGCAACATCCGGTGACCGCGCTGGAACCGTCGCCGGTCGGCGAGGTTGCCGACGCGTTGCGTGCCGTGACGTCCCAGGACATCCGCGCGGTTGTGCCGCCGGATCCGGGCGAGGTCGAGGCCGAGCTGGCCAGGGTCGCCCGGTGGGTTGATGGGGATCTGGCCGGACCGCTGATCATCCAGCACGCCCTCCTGCGGGACTTCTACGAGGAGGCGGCACAGCGTCACCTGGCCGTCGTGCTGTGGTGGGACTGAGCCGGCGCCCCCGTCCTCCCGCGGGCCGGCTCGACGCGGCCGCCGGCGACCTGGCTGACCGCGTGGTGGGCCGCTCGGCCATGACACCGAGTTCGTGGCCCGGTTGGACCGTTCGGTGAAAGGTATCTGGGATCGGTCGAACCGGATTCGATCCGAGCCGATGACGAACGTCATTAGTTCAGGTGCGCGCTACGACCAATGAGTGATTGTTCCATCGGGAAATGTCGGTGGGCTTGCTGGATCGTCGCGGCGAAATCTAGGCTTGCCTGACGGGCCTGGTGAATCGAACAGGGCTCGGAAATCATTTCCTTCATTCAGTTCCGCGACCTCGGTGGGGTGTCATGACGGGCGAAAACGATCGGCAGGAGTTGGCGACCATTCCGAGAAATGTGCTGATCATCTATGCGGTGAGTCAGGCGAAGGCGAGTACCACGCTCACCTTCAGTGGCCACAACCTGGGAAACAACTCGGATTTCGGGCCGGTGACCAAGGCGATCTTCGTGCCGGACGGTGGCACCGCCCAGTACCAGGCCGACGCCGCCCCGGGGGCGGCGGTCTGGGCGCCACCGCCGTCCTTCCCTCCAAGGTGGACGGTGACGCGCTGACCTGGCTGGAGGACGACGACGGCAACCGCAGCTGCACGCTGCACGGCACGTTCACCGCCCCGAACTGAGGCCGAACGGGTCACGGCCACCGGCGCTGATTCACTCGGTGTCCGCCCGAACACGGGCCGGTCGCGTGGCGGGGAACGCGCGACCCGGTCCGCGAGTACTCGCGTCGCGAACGGGTAACCGTCGGGCTCGACTGTTTCCGATGAGGGAGGTGTGTGGTGAAGGCCGTCGTGTTCAACGGCGCGTTCGACGTTGCCGTGCGGGAGGTTCCCCGGCCCCGGCTGGAGAAGCCGTCGGACGCGGTGATCCGGGTGACCACCGCGAACATCTGCGGGTCGGACCTGCACCCGTACGAGGGCCGCGCCCCGCTGGACGAGGGGATGGTGCTCGGCCACGAGAACATGGGCGTGGTCGAGGAGACCGGCGACGCGGTCGAACGGATCGCCGTCGGCGACCGCGTCTCGGTGCCGTTCAACATCGCCTGTGGCACGTGTCGCAACTGCGATGCCGGCTGGACGAACGCGTGCCTGCGCGCGAACCCGTCCGGGCGGCCGACCGCGGGCTACGGCTACCCGATGATGGGCCCCTACTGGGGAGGGCAGGCCGACCACCTGCGGGTGCCGTGGGCGGACTTCAATCTGCTGACCCTCCCGCCGGGCACCGACCACGAGGCCGACTTCGCGATGCTGTCGGACATCTTCCCGACCGGGTTCCACGGCGCCGAGTTGGCGGGCGTCGGCGCGGGTGACACGGTCGCGGTGTTCGGCGCCGGCCCCGTGGGTCTGATGGCGGCGCACAGCGCGATGATCCGGGGCGCGGCGCGCGTGTTCGTGGTGGACAAGGAACCTGACCGGCTCGCGCTGGCCCGGCGGTACGGCGCCACCCCGGTCGACTTCTCGACGGCCGACCCCACCGAGGTGATCATGGACGCCACCGGCGGGTTCGGTGTGGACCGCGGTATCGAGGCCGTCGGGTACCAGGCGCACGACCACACCGGCCAGGAACACCCGGAAATGGTGCTGGACAAGCTCATCGAGGTCGTCCGCTCGACCGGACGGATCGGTGTGGTGGGTGTCTACAACCCGGAGGATCCCGGCGCGGCGACCGAGGGCGCCAAGAAGGGCCGGATCGGGTTCGACTACGGCTCGGTGTTCGACAAGAACATCGCGATGGGCCACGGTCAGTGCCCGGTGAAGCGGTACAACCGCCAGCTGCGGGACATGATCATGCACGACCGCGCCAACCCTGGAATGATCGTGTCCCACGAGCTGCCGCTCGACGAGGCGCCGCGCGCCTACGACCAGTTCGACAAGCGTGTCGACGGATGGACCAAGGTCCTGCTCCACCCCGCGGCCTGACCGGGTTGAGCCGGTCGCCCTCGGGTAACCGGCGGGCATGGTCAGTATCGGATACTTCCTGTCCTGTGAGGAGTTCGGCCCGCGGGAGCTGGTCGGCCAGGCCCGGCTGGCGGCCGACGCCGGGTTCGAGCGGCTGTGGATCTCGGACCACTTCCACCCGTGGCTGGACGCCCAGGGCCAGAGTCCGTTCGTGTGGTCGGTGATCGGCGCGCTGTCCGAGGCCGTCGACCTGCCGGTCACCACGGCGGTGACCTGCCCGACGGTGCGGATCCACCCCGCGGTGCTGGCGCAGGCCTCGGCGACCGCCGCGGTGCAGACCGGCGGCCGGTTCACCCTGGGCGTCGGCTCGGGTGAGGCGCTCAACGAGCACATCCTCGGCGACGCCTGGCCCGAGGCCGACGTGCGGCTGGAGATGCTGGCCGAAGCGGTCGAGGTGATCCGCCTGCTGCACTCCGGCGGCCGGCACAGCCACCGGGGCCGGCACTACACCGTCGAGAACGCCCGCGTCTACACGCTGCCGGACCAACCACCGCCGATCGCGGTGTCCGCGTTCGGTCCGAAGGCCGCCGAGGTGGCCGCCCGCATCGGTGACGGGTTCGTGAGCGTGAACCCGGACGCCGAGCTGCTCGCCCGGTACCGGGAGGCGGGCGGTACGGGACCGGCCCAGGGCGGGTTCAAGGTCTGCCACGCGCCGACCGAGGAACAGGGCCGCGCGATCGCCCACCGGACCTGGCCCAACGAGGGCCTTCCCGGCGAGCTGGCGCAGGTACTGCCCGAGCCCGAACACTTCGCGCAGGCCAGCACCCTGGTCACCCGGGACATGCTGACCCAGCCGGTCGGACCGGACCCCCGCCCGTACGTCGACGCGGTGCGCGCGTTCACCGACGCCGGGTTCGACCAGGTGCACGTGGCGCAGATCGGCCCGCACCAGGAGGAGTTCTTCCGCTTCTGGCAGAACGAGGTCGCCCCGCGACTGTGACCAGGCGACGACGCCGGCCCGGTGCCGGGCCGGCGTCGTCGCCTGAAGCTCACCCGGTGAGGCGGCGGGACAGGATCTCCTTGCCCTGCTCCGCACCCTTGCGGCTCTCGCCCTGTGCGCGGCGGAAGAAGTCGGCGAGCTCGGTGTCGCCGTCGCGGTCGGCGTCCTCGATGTAGGTCTCCAGGCGCAGCGCGTTGCTCAGGCACGCCTCGGTGAACCAGAGGATGTTGTAGACCTTGTCCTTCGTTCCGGTGACGTGACCGGCTTCGGTCGTCGTCATCGTTCCTCCCATCCGATCTCGGTTGTGGTGCGCCTCCTTCGGCTACCACGCCACCGGGTGACGAAACGTGCGGCGCAGGCGGACACTGGTGTTGTCCAGGGTCGCCGGCAGGGGCTGCGGTGGGTGGAGGCCGTGGTCGCCGAGCAGCGTGATGTCGTGGCCGTCGAGGACGGTCGCGATCGCGGTGCTGGTCGCGTGCAGCACGACGTTGCGGCCAGGGCACTGGCCGGCGCCCGCGCTGAACGGGACGAGCGCCGGGTGGGCGGCGGCGGTGCCGTCCAGCCACGTCTCGGGGGCGAACCGGTCGGCCCACGGCAGGGCGACCGGGTCGCGGTGGAACAACGGGGTGTGCAGGAACGTGGTGGTCCCGGGCGGTCCCCACCCGGTGTCCCGGACGCTCTCGCGCAGCAGCGCGGGCGTGGTCGGCCACAGCCGGATCGTGTCGAGCACGCACGCGCGCGTGTAGTGCTGCCCCTCGGCGCGGGCCGTGTCGAGGTGGCGTGGGTGTCGGGCCAGGAGGGCGAGGGTGCGGACGGTGACCATGCCGGCGGCGTCGAAGGCGAACAGCCAGTGCGGGGCCTGGCCGGCCGGGTCCACGCCGTCGCCGTGGGCGGTGGCCAGACGGTCCGACGGCGACCGGAGGTGTTCGGCCAGCGCGGCGTCGAACCGGGCACGGTCCCGGCGCCGGAGCGGATGGAGGTAGGCCCAGTTGCCCGCCGCGCGCAGCCTGCCGAGCAGGTCGGTCAGTTCGTCGTCGTCGCGGGCCTGGTCGCCGAGCACGATCCGGCGCACCGCGCGCCACCAGACCCGGGCGAAGCTGTCCCAGTCGATCTCGGCCGGGAGCGTGCCGATCTCCTCGCGTACGACGGCCGCGATCCGGCCGGCCTGCGAGTGGAGTTCACGTTCCGGTTCGAGCGCCGCCTCGGTGAACGCGCGCCGCCGGTCGCGGTCGCGGCCGGTGGAGATCAGCACGCCGTGCGGCTGGAAGTGCCGCAGCGCGGCGCGTTTCTCGGTCGTGGCCGGGGTGAACGGGTCCGGGGTGCCCGCCAGCACCCGTCCGGCGTCCACTTCGGACAGCGGAAGGACGAGGGAGCGGCCCGGCACCCGGACGGCGACCGGCGCGCCGCCGTGGCGCTCGCGCAGGCGGGTCAGCGTGGCGATGGCCCGGCGGTCAAGGCCCCACCGTTCGGTCAGCCACATCAGCCGGGGTCGCCGCCTGATGACCCCGGCGGCCAGTGTGGGCACCACCACCGACGTCAACACCCGCACCGAGTCCAGGGCGCCGAGGGTGGTCACCGGCAGGTGGGGTTTCTCCGGCTGGGCGACCGGGAGGTCGGGGACCGGGCGCAGCGTCATCGTCTCCTCCTGCTAGGCGGGCACGGCGTCGGTGTCGCGCTCCCACGCGCGGTGCCGGGCGAGCTCGGCGACGAAGGCGGTGGCCAGGTCGTCGCCGATCCGGCCGGCTTCGGCCAGGGTCGTGACCACGCCCCGGTCGGTGGTCACGTCCGGACCACCGGCCAACCGGACGTTCCCGAGTGGCGCGGCGCGCAGCACCTCGACACCGGAGCCGAACGCGGCCAGCGGCTTGGCGTGCTTGTAGGCCTCGGCGACGAAGTGCACGGCGTAGCCGTCACGCACCAGGTCCGTCGTGCCGGACGGGACGATCACCGCGTCGTAGAGGACCGAGGACATCGTGTTCATGGCGCGGTCCACCGGCAGGTCGCCCTCGGCCGTGCGGACCGTGCCGTCGGCCGGGGCCAGCGTCTCGACGACCGCGCCCCGCTCCCGCAACGCGGACGCGACCGTGGCCAGGCCCGCGCCGTCGACGCCGTCGGTGACGAGCACCGCGACCCGCCGCGTGGCGACCGAGTCCGAGCGGACGGGCAGCTGGCTCAGCGCGGGCGAGCGGCGGTCGCGCGGCGGGGCGGCGGTCGCGGCGGGCACCGGTACACCGACGCCGGTGGCGACCCGTTCGGCCAGGTCGTGGGCGACGCGGTTGAGATGCCCGACGACCCCGGCGCGGATGTCCCGTTCCGCCACCTTGCCCAGCTCGAACCGGAACGCGGCGACGATGTGCTCACGTTCCACATCGGACATGCTGTGCCAGAACAACGCTGCCTGACCGTAGTGGTCGCGGAAGCTCTCGGCGCGCTCCCGGACCGCCGCGCCGTCGACCTTCTCCTGGTAGTGCGCGAACACGCCGTCGGCCAGGTCGCCGCCGACCACCGGGCAGCCGCCGGACAGGGTGTTGCGGTGGTAGGCGGCGCGTCCGGTGTGGATGGTCTGCTGGTGGTAGCCGTCGCGCTGGTTGGTGGTCACCGGTGCCACCGGCCGGTTGACCGGCAGCTGCGCGAAGTTCGGCCCGCCGAGCCGGATCAGCTGGGTGTCCAGGTAGGAGAAGTTGCGTGCCTGGAGCAGCGGGTCGTTGGTGAAGTCGATGCCGGGCACCACGTTCGCCGTGTGGAACGCGACCTGCTCGGTCTCGGCGAAGAAGTTGTCCGGGTTGCGGTCGAGCACCATCCGGCCGACGGGCCGCACCGGCACGAGCTCCTCCGGGACGAGCTTGGTGGCGTCCAGCAGGTCGAAGTCGAACGCGAACTCGTCGGACTCCGGGATCAGCTGAACCCCCAGCTCCCACTCCGGGTACTGCCCGGCCTCGATCGCGTCCCACAGGTCGCGGCGGTTGAAGTCGGGGTCCTTGCCGGCGATCTTCTGCGTCTCGTCCCACACCAGCGAGTGCGTGCCCAGCCGAGGGGTCCAGTGGAACTTCACGAACGTGCCCCGGCCGTCCCCGGCGACCAGCCGGAAGGTGTGCACGCCGAAGCCCTGCATCATCCGGTAGCTGCGTGGCAGCGCGCGGTCGGACATCAGCCACAGCATCATGTGCAGCGTCTCGGGTTGCAGCGCCACGAAGTCCCACAGCGTGTCGTGCGCGGACGCCGCCTGCGGGATCTCGTTGTGCGGCTCGGGTTTCACCGCGTGCACGAAGTCGGGGAACTTGATGCCGTCCTGGATGAAGAACACCGGCATGTTGTTGCCGACCAGGTCGTAGTTTCCCTGGCCGGTGTAGAACTTGGTGGCGAACCCGCGCACGTCCCTGACCGTGTCGGCCGACCCGCGCGACCCGGCGACGGTGGAGAACCGCACGAACACCGGCGTCTCGACCGCGGGATCGGTCAGGAAACGCGCGCAGGTGAACTCGGCCAGCGCGTCGTCGTAGGGGGCGAACGTGCCGTACGCGCCGGCGCCGCGCGCGTGCACGACACGTTCGGGGATCCGCTCGTGGTCGAAGTGGGTGATCTTCTCCCGGGCGTGGAAGTCCTCCAGCAGCGTCGGCCCCCGCACCCCCGCCGAGAGCGAGTCGTCGGTGTGGTCGACCCGCACCCCCTGCTGGGTCGTCAGCGGCGACAGGTCCGGCCCACTGCGGTGACCGGCGAGCTGCTCGTCCTTGCGGTCGGTCATGACCTGTCGCGTACCCGAACGGGACGACGGGAAACCGGCCACCGGATTGCGCCGGTGTCGTGCGGGTAGGTCCCTGTCATGGCCACATCACTGAAGGCACTGGCACTGACCTGCACGCTCAAGTCCTCGCCCGAGGCGTCGAGCAGCGACCTGATCGCCCGTCAGGTGCTCGACGAGCTGCGGACACAGGACGTGACCGGCGAACTCGTGCGGGTCGTCGACTTCGACGTCCCGCCCGGGATCGCGACCGACCTGGGCCAGGGAGACCAGTGGCCGACCATCCGCGAGCGCGTCCTGGACGCCGACATCCTGCTGCTGGCCGTGCCGACCTGGCTGGGGCACCCGTCGAGCATCGCGCAGCGGGTGCTGGAGCGGCTCAACGCCGAGGAGCACCCGTCGGTGTACGGCAAGGTCGGTGTGGTCGCCGTCGTGGGCAACGAGGACGGCGCGCACAAGATCATCGCGGATTGCTTCCAGGCGCTCAACGACATCGGTTTCACCGTGCCCGCCGGTGGCGGCACCTACTGGAACAACGAGGCGATGAACCCCAAGGACTACCTGGACCTCGACAGCACTCCCGACGCGGTCGCCGCCACCACCAGGACCCTGGCCGCCAACGCCGCGCACCTCGCCCGCCTGCTGCGCGGGTCCGGCTACCCGACCTGACGCCGCCCAGTGCCGGCGTCAGCGGGTGTCGGCCGGGTCGGGGGCGTCGGTGAGGGTGCGCAGTGCTCGTTCGACCGCGACCAGGGCGGCGGCGTGGGTGCTCCAGTCCTTCGGGGGGTCGAGGTCGGGCGACGGGACGATCCTGGCCATCGCGGCGCGACGGTCGCGGGCGTGGGCCAAGGCCGCGGTGAGCGCGTCGCGGTCGAGGCGGTGGCTGTGCGGGTCGCGGTAGGCGCGGACGGCCTCGGCGAGCGTGTCGACGGGGTCGGCCAGGCGCGCGTCGAACGTGGTGCCGGTCGCGGGCAGAGTACTGGCGGGTTCGGCCGACGCGGCCAGGGTCTCGGTGAGCTGCTGGGTGTGCCGCACCAGTGCCCGCAGCACCGACAGCCTGCGGTCCTCGACCGACGGGTGCGCCAGACCGGTCCGGCGGCGGCGGCGCGAGTTCAGCCGCAGGCTCTCGTGCCCGTGGCCGATCTCGTTCTCGGCGTGCCGGGCCGCCACCTCCAGCTGGCACGCCGACCGGCGCCACCCGCGGGCGTCGTCCTCGGCCCAGCCGCCCCGCAGGCCGGCGGCCGCCGCGGTGAGCAGGTTCGCGAGGTCGGCGCTGAGCGCGGCGACCGCCCGGCCACCGGCACGCAGCCGCAGCGGCGGCGCGACCAGCGCGTTCACCGCGATCCCGACGACCGCGCCGAACACCGCCTCACCGACCCGCAGCGCCAGGTAGGACACGTCGTCGGCGGTGCCGAAGGTGACCATCAGCAGCGCCACCACCCCGACCCAGATGCCGTCCGGACCGAGCCGTCGCCACGAGCCGAGCATCATGCCGGCGAACACCGCGACTCCCAGCTCGGCCGGCGGCCACGGGATCACCAGCACCGCCACGAACGCCACCAGCACGCCCAGCACCACCGTGGTGACCTGGCGGGCGGCGTCGAGCAGCGACCGGTACACGGTCCCGGCGACCATGAACACCGCCGCGTACGCGGCGATGAACGACTGCGTGTCGTCGAACAGCCGGGCGACCGACCACGCCACCACCGCGGCGACGGCCATCTTCGCCGCCGGAACCAGGCTCGGAACCAGGCGCGGGACCAGGCGCGGGACCGACCACGCGACCGTGCCGCGGATCGTCCCTGCCGTGCCCATGACGACGGCGTACCCGACCTGAGGCCGAGTATCCGCCGGCGAGCGGGTCCCGTCGGGGGAGCGCACAGTGGAGGGATGGATCGCATCGCTGATCTCTGGGGTCCACGCACCCCGCACGCGAAGGGCACCGTGTGGCCGGCCAGGGTGGACCAGTACCTGGCCGACGGTCTGGCCGAGGACCAGGTCGACCGGTGGGTCCAGAGCGCCTGTCTGTTGTGCAGCAACGGCTGCGGCTGCGAGATCGCGGTGCGGGACGGGCGCATGGTCGGCATCCGGGGACGCGCGGGCGACGTGGTCAACCACGGCCGGCTGGGGCCGAAAGGGCTGTACGGCAGCACACCGTGGGCGTCCTCGCCCGACCGGCTCACCCACCCGCTGGTGCGGGAGGCGGGGCGGCTGGTGGAGACCGACTGGGACACCGCCATGGCCAGGATCGTCGAGGTCTCCAGGCGCCTGCTGGCCGACAAGGGCCCGCTGACCCACGGGTTCTACACCACCGGGCAGCTGTTCATCGAGGAGTACTACACCCTCGGCGTCATCGGCAAGGCCGGCCTCGGCACCCCGCACATGGACGGCAACACCCGGCTGTGCACGGCGACCAGCGCGGCGGCGTTCAAGGAGTCCTTCGGCGCCGACGGGCAGCCCGGCTCCTACACCGACATCGAGCACTGCGACGCGATCTTCCTGTACGGCCACAACATGGCCGAGACCCAGACCGTGCTGTGGTCACGAATCCTGGACCGCACCCGCGCCGCCGACCCGCCGTTGATCGTGTGCGTCGACCCGAGGCGCACCCCGGTCGCGCGGGAGGCGGAGCGCACGGGCGGGGTCCACCTCGCTCCCCGCGTCGGCACGAACCTCGCCCTGATGAACGGCCTGACCAGGGAGCTGTTCGTCAACGGGTGGGTCGACGAGCCGTGGGTGCGCGCGCACACCGTCGGCGCGGCGGACCTGCGGTCCATTGTGGAGCCGTACACGCCCAGGGAGGTGGCGCGGGTGTGTGACGTGGACGCCGGGGAACTGAGCCGGGCGGCGCGGATCTTCGGAGAGAGCCGCGACGTGCTGTCCACGGTCCTGCAGGGCTTCTACCAGTCGCACCAGGCGACGGCCTCGGCGGTCGCCGTGCACAACCTGCACCTGCTGCGCGGCCTGATCGGCCGGCCCGGCTCGGGGATCCTGCAGATGAACGGCCAGCCGACCGCGCAGAACAACCGCGAGTGCGGCGCCGACGGCGACCTGCCCGGCTTTCGCAACTGGGACAACCCGAACCACGTGCGGGAGCTGGCCGAGCTGTGGAACGTCGACCCGCTGACCATCCCGCACTGGTCACCGCCGACCCACGCCATGCAGATCCTCAGCTACGCCGAGGAGGGCAGTATCGGGCTGTTGTGGATCAGCGCGACCAACCCGGCGGTGTCGATGCCCGAGTCCGCGCGGGTCCGCCGCGTCCTGGCCGGCGACCAGTGTTTCGTGATCGTGCAGGACCTGTTCCTCACCGAGACCGCCCAGCTGGCCGACGTGGTGCTGCCGGCCGCCGGGTGGGGCGAGAAGACCGGGACGTTCACCAACGTCAACCGCACCGTGCACCTGTCGGAGAAGGCGGTCGATCCGCCCGGCGAGGCCAGGAGCGACCTGGAGATCTTCCTGATGTACGCCGACGCGATGGACTTCCGTGACCGCGACGGCGCCCCGCTGATCCGGTGGCGCCACCCCGAGGAGGCGTTCGACGCGTGGCGGGAGGCGAGCCGGGGACGGCCGGTCGACTACACCGGCCTGACCTACGAGAAGCTGCGCGGCCCCACCGGCATCCCGTGGCCGGTCAACGACCAGGCCCCGGAGGGCACCGACCGGCTCTACACCGACGCGGTGTTCCCCACCGACACCGACCGGTGCGAGACCTACGGCCACGACCTGCTCACCGGGGCGACGGTCACCGAACAGGAGCACCGGGCGCTGCGCCCGGCCGGGCGGGCGTTGCTGAAGGGCGCGCGCCACACACCGCCGCACGAGACCCCCAGCGAGGACTACCCGCTGCTGTACACGACCGGCCGGACGGTCTACCAGTGGCACACGCGGACCAAGACCGGTCGCGCGCGCACCCTGAACGACGCCGCGCCCGACGCCTGGGTCGAGCTGTCGGTCGCCGACGCCGCCCGCCTGGAGATCACCGAGGGCGACGTCGTCCGGGTCGAGTCACCGCGCGGCGCGATCCAGGTCAGGGCGCGGGTGGGGCAGGTGCGGGAGGGCGCGGTGTTCGCCCCGTTCCACTACGGCGCCTGGGATCCCGCCGGCCTCGACGTCGACGCGTCCCCGTCCCGTCAGGCCAACGAGCTGACCATGACGGTGTGGGACCCGGTGTCCAAACAGCCCTACTTCAAGACCGCCGCCTGCCGGGTGACCAAGATCCGCGCCGGCGCCGGCCCCGCGCCGGCCCCCACCACCGCGGCCTCCGCCCCCGCGACCGACGGGGTGCCGCCCACGGCGGGCGGCCCGCCGACGACCACCCGCCGCGTGGACACCCCGCACTACCCGAACGACCCGGGGGCCCGCTGATGCACCTCGTCACCTACATCGGGCTGGCCCACCACAGCGAACAGACCCTCGCCGAGTCCCTCCGCGTCATCGGCGACGGCCACGCCAGCCAACCCGACGTGCTCCACACCTGCCACACCCTGGCCGGGTTCAGCGACGGTCACCTCGCCCGCCTCGCCCCGATCGTCGCCCGCTACGGCGAACAGGGCCACGGCGAGGTCGAGGAGCCGGAACGCCTGCACGCCGCCGGCCTCGCCCAGGTCCGCTCCGGTCCGGTGGGGCTGCTGCGGGACCTGCAGGACCTGCACGTCCTGGCCACCCTCGTCCTGACCACCTGGACGGTGATCAACCAGGCCGCCCAGGGCCTGCGCGACCACGAACTGCTCACCCTCGCCGGCGAGGCCGGCGGGGAGACGAGCCGTCAGCTGTCCTGGCTCAACACCCGCATGAAGACGGCCGCGCCACAGGCCCTCATCGTCGCGACGTAGGGCCGCGACCACTGGCCGACGGTCACGGTGCCGGCAGGGAGTTGACGTACTGGTGGGCCTCGTGGGCGAGGGTGCGCCAGAGGGTGAGGGTGGCGTCGCGGTCGGGTCGGGTGGGGAGTTCGATCCACTCCCGCATCGTTCGGGTGCCCATGGTCACCCGCTGGGCCGTGCCGGCGGTGACGAGTTCGTGGGCGCGGTCGGCCGGGAGCTTGAGGATGAGTTCGCCGCCGTGGCCGAGGAACGCGAAGATCCTGCCGCCGACGCGCAGGCCGGGGCTGCGGAACATCGTTCCCAGCGTGACGTCGTGGGGGAAGTCCTCGGCGAGGCGGTCGAGCAGGTCGGCGTTGGGTGGCTCAGGCACCGGTCCTCCTGGGGAGTACGCGTTCGAGGGCGGTGACCGAGCCGATGACGGTCAGGCCCATGGTCATCGCGGTGGGCAGGGGCATGGCGCCGGTGAACAGGGCGACGAACACCTGTGGGGGGCCGGTGATCGTGACGTCGGGCCGGTAGTCGGTCGAGCAGGGGAGGACGTCGACCCGGCCGTGGGCGGCGATGATGTCGCAGCCGTCGGTGAGGTCGCCCAGGCGCACGACGCTCGACGGCGCCTGCGGGGTGTGGTCCGTGCACAGGTGACGCAACGGCAACGCGAACCAGTGCACGCGGAACGCGTCGCCCTGCGCGGGGGCGGCCATCAGGGGAGCGCCCCAGCGGGTCAGTTCCCGGACGACGCCGGTCAGGTCGCGGCCTCGGGCGGTGAGGCCGATGAGCGTGGCGGCGACCGGCGGCGGCTGCTCGTGGCGGATGACCAGACCGGCGGTCTCCAGGTCACGCAGGCGGTCGGCCAGCAGGTTGCTGGCGATGCCCGGCAGTCCCCGGCGCAGGTCGGAGAAGCGGCAGGGGCCCTGGGTGAGCAGTTCGCGGACGATCAGCAGCACCCAGCGGTCGCCCACCACGTCGAGGGTGCGGGCCAGCGAGCAGTACTGGGCGTAGGAGCGCACGTTCACAGGCTAAACAAGGTGGTTGAGAAACTCAACCAGGAGGTTGATTTTCTCAACCATGTGGAAGTTAGCGTTCACAACCAGTGTTGACCGCGTCACGGGCGAAGTGGTTTCATGGCTTCGGGTAATGGGTCCGCTTGGCCGCTTCAGTGTGGCGAAGTGTTGAACGTCTGCGGCACCGAGGTCAGCTGGGTGAATGCTGTCCTTGATCGAATTGTTAGCGCTAACATCGAGCGGAAGGACGCGACCGTTGACCATCAACCGGAGGATGTTCACCCGAGGTGCCGTGGCCGGCGCGGCGGTCCTGATGAGCGGCGCCGGCCGAACGGCCCTCGCCCAGCCGACGGCCGCCGCCAACACCGCCTACCTCATGACCTACTTCACCGAGTCCCCGAACATGGTGGGCGCCAACTACGGCCTGCACCTCGCCGTCAGCCGGGACGGTCTCAACTGGACACCGTTGAACCAGAACAACCCGGTCGCCACCCCGACGGCGGGCGAACTCGGCCTGCGCGACCCGTTCATCCTGCGCAGGCAGGACGGCACCTTCGTCGTCGTGGCCACCGACCTCAACGGCACCGACTTCCAGCGGGTCAGCCAGTACCTGCACGTGTGGGACTCGCAGAACCTCACGAGCTTCACCGGCTACCGCCGTATCCGCATGCACACCTGGGCCAACACCCACACCTGGGCGCCGACCGTGTTCTGGGACGCCGCGCGCGGGCAGTACGGCATCGTCTACTCCGCCAACCAGGGCGGCGACGTCCTCATGGTCAACTACACCAGCGACTTCCGCACGGTGAGCACCCCGCAGGTGTTCTTCAGCCCCGGGTTCGGCGTGCTGGACGGCGACATCGTGGTCGACGGCGCCACCACCTACCTGTACTACAAGAACCTCGCCAACGGGAACCTCTACGGCGCCCGGTCGACCACCGGTGCGCCGAACAGCTTCACCACCTACACCGGCGGCCTGCGGCAGGGCAACGCGATCGAGGCCCCGCTGCTGCACCGCACCAACGAGGGCGGCTGGCGGCTGTGGGGCGACTCGTTCAGCCCGGTCAACAACGACTACTACGCCTGGTCCACCACCAGCATCACCTCCGGCTCCTGGCCGGTGCTCAACCAGCGCGACTACACCCCGCCGCTCAACGCCAAACACGGCTCGATGATCGGCATCACCGACGCCGAGTACTCCGGCGCCGTGGCCCGCTGGGGCCTGCCGAACTGGGTGCGTCTCAAATTGTCCAACTTCCCGGACCGGTTCGTGCGGCACGCCAACAACATCGTGCGGACCGACCCGTACCCGTTCGACTCCTACCAGGACCAGCTCTGGCGCCTGGTCCCCGGCCTGGCCGACTCCGCCGGGGTGTCCTTCCAGTCGGTGAACTACCCCGACCGGTACCTGCGACACTTCGACTACGCGGCCCGCCTGGACCAGAACGACAACAGCGCGACCTTCCGCGCGGACGCCACCTTCCACCGGGTCGCCGGCCTGGCCGACTCCGCGTGGTCCTCGTTCCGCTCGTACAACTTCCCCGACCGCCACCTGCGGCACGCCAACGACCTGGTCCGCGTCGACCCGATCAGCACGGCGACCGACCGGCAGGACGCGACCTTCCGGGTCACGCCGTGACCGGGCACCGGCCGATCAGGCCCTTCAGCCGCCGGGACCTGTTGCGCGCCACGGGAATCGCCGCCGCCGCGACCGTCCTGCCCACCGGGGTGGCCGCCGCGTCGGCCGGGCGCGCCGAGATCGGCGACCTGGCCGCCGCGTTCGACCTCGGCGAGGTGCGCCTGACGGCGGGCCGGTGGCTGGACAACCAGAACCGGACGCTGTCCTACCTGCGGTTCGTCGACGTGAACCGACTGCTGTACAACTTCCGCGCCAACCACCGGCTGTCCACCAACGGCGCGGCGCCGCTGGGGGGCTGGGAGGCCCCGGACTTCCCGTTCCGCACGCACAGCCAGGGCCACTTCCTCACCGCCTGGTCCCAGGCCTACGCCACGCTGGGCGACACGACCTGCCGGGACCGGGCGACCCTGATGGTCGCCGAGCTCGCGAAGTGCCAGGCGAACAACGCCGCCGCCGGGTTCGCCGCCGGCTACCTGTCCGGCTTCCCGGAGTCCGACTTCGACGCGCTGGAGGCCGGCTCGCCCCGGTCGGTGTCGTGGTACGCGGTGCACAAGACGGTGGCCGGGCTGCTGGACGTGTGGCGCCTGGTCGGCAGTACGCAGGCCCGCGACGTGCTGCTCAACCTCGCCGACTGGGTCGACCGGCGCACCGGCCGGCTGTCCTACGACACGATGCAGCGCGTGCTCGGCACGGAGTTCGGCGGCATGAACGCCGTGCTCACCGACCTGTACCAGCAGACGGGCGACGCGCGCTGGCTCACCTCGGCGCGGCGGTTCGACCACGCGGCCGTGTTCGATCCGCTGGCCGCGCGGCAGGACCGCCTGAGCGGGCTGCACGCCAACACCCAGGTCCCCAAGTGGGTGGGCGCGGCCCGCGAGTACAAGGCGACCGGCACCACCCGCTACCGCGACATCGCCGTCAACGCCTGGGACATCACGGTCGACGCGCACACCTACGTCATCGGCGGCAACAGCCAGGCCGAGCACTTCCGGGCCCCGGACGCCATCGCCGCCCACCTCGCCCGGGACACCGCCGAGGCGTGCAACACCTACAACATGCTCAAGCTGACCCGCGAACTGTGGCTGCTGGACCCGACACGGGTCGCCTACGTCGACTTCTACGAGCGGGCGCTGCTCAACCACCTCATCGGCCAGCAGAACCCGGCCGACGCCCACGGGCACATCTGCTACTTCACCGGGCTCAACCCCGGCCACCGCCGGGGCACCGAGGGGCCGGCGTGGGGCGGCGGCACGTGGAGCACCGACTACGGCACGTTCTGGTGCTGTCAGGGCACCGGCATCGAGACGAACACCAAGCTCGCCGACTCCGTCTACTTCCGCGACGGCACGACCCTGTTCGTGAACCTGTTCACGCCGTCGGTGCTGACCTGGTCCGAGCGCGGGATCACCGTCACCCAGACGACGACGTACCCGGTGTCGGACACGGTCACGCTGAGCGTCACCGGCAGCGCCGGCGGGTCGTGGACCATGCGGATCCGCGTGCCCGGCTGGACGACCGGTGCCACGGTGAGTGTCAACGGCGTCGTCCAGGACATCGCGACCACCCCCGGCACCTACGCCGCCGTGACCAGGTCGTGGGCGTCGGGCGACACGGTGACCGTCCGGCTGCCGATGCGGGTGGTCGCCGAGCCGGCCAACGACAACCCGGGCGTCGGCGCCCTCACCTACGGCCCGGTCGTCCTGGCCGGCAACTACGGGAACGCCACCCCCGCCGCACCGCCCGCCCTGGATGTTGCCAGCGTGACCCGCACCAGTCCGTCATCGCTGGCGTTCACCGCGACCGCCGACGGGTCCCCGGTGAACCTCGGCCCGTTCCACGACGCCCACGGCTTCAACTACACCGTCTACTGGACCATCGGGGGCGGGGCGGCCCACCGGCTGGTCAACGCCGCCAGCGGCCTGGTCCTGGGGGTGCGCGACATGTCCACGGCCGACGGCGCGTCCGCCGTGCAGTGGAACGACACCGGCACACCCGACCACGGCTGGACGCTGATCCCCGACGGCAACGCCGTGCGGCTGCGCAACCTCCACAGCGGCAAGGTCCTCGGCGTGGAGAACATGTCCACCGCCGACAACGCGCGCGTGCTGCAGTGGAGCGACAACGGCACCGCCGACCACCGCTGGACGGTCGTCGACCACGGCGACGGCACCCACACGCTGCGCAACGCCAACAGCGGCAAGCCGTTGGGCATCGAGGGCAACTCCACCCAGGCGGGCGCCCAGGCCGTCCAGGCCCCCGACGACGGCAGCGCCGACAACCGCTGGCGGTTCGTCCCGGTCGGCGCCCGCCGTCTGCGGAACCGGGCCAGCGGTCTGGTCGTCGGCGTGCTGGACATGGCCACCGCCGACGGCGCCCCGGTCATCACCTGGGACGACAACGGCACCGCCGACCACCTGTGGACGGCGATCCCGGACACCGACGGCCACGTCCGCCTCCGTAACTCCCACAGCGGCAAGGTCCTCGGCGTCGAGAACGCCGCGAACGCCGACGGCGCCCGCGCTCTCCAGTGGACCGACAACGGCACGGCCGACCACCGCTGGCGGCTGCGGTACTCGGGCTCGGGCCACTTCCGGCTCCAGTGCGGCAACGGCGGCCGCGTCCTGGGGGTCGAGGGTGGTTCGACGGCCAGGGGCGCGCGCCTGGTCCTCTGGCAGGACACCGGCGCCGCCGACCAGCAGTGGCGCTTCCTGTGATTCAGCACGCGACCGTTGGCAGGCGCCCGGCGGCGAACGCGGTGGGCGTCACGCGCATGACCTCGTGGAACTGGGCGGTCATGTGTGACTGGTCGTAGTAGCCGGCGTCGCTGGCCAGACGTGCCAGGGGATCGCGGTGCAGCCGGGGGAGAATCGCGGCGATCCGGGCGATCCGGGTGAACCGTGTCGGCGGGATTCCGACGGTCGTGGTGAAGACCTGGCGCAGGCGGCGTTCGCTGACGCCCAGCCACCTCGCCGACCCGGGGACGGGGGTCATCGCCCGGTGACAGCGCGGCGGCCGCGCGGCGGACCAGGGTCGCGGTCGCACGGTCCCGGGGCGGCACGGCGTCGGCCCTGGCCGACAGCGCGGCCTCCAGGTGCCGGGCGGCGGTCATCGGCCGGGCGGCGAGCCCGGTGAGCTGGGCGGCGAGCCGGACGCCGGACGGCCCCCAGAGGTCGCCGAGCGGCACGACCTTGTCGGTGAGTTCGTCGATCGGCGTGCCGAGCAGGGCGCGGGCGGCGCCGGGCGCGAGCCGCACCCGCACGCACGCGGGGACGTCCTTGCCGTCGTGGTAGGCGGCGCGGGTGCGTGGGCCGATGACGAACACGGCGCCGGAGCCGTCGGCGACGGTGCGCCACACGAGCGTGGTGGCCGCGTCGGGCAGGTGGACCAGTGGGCACGTGCCCGCGCGGTGGGACGCGAGGTCGACGCGGTCCACCCAGTGCGCCAGGGGATCCGGGACCGGCAGCCGTCGACTCGCGTGCACGACGTCAGGCTATCCCCGTCCGGGGAGTGCCGGATCTTCCTAGAGACCCGTGCGCGGCGGTGACAGGCTGCCGCCATGATTCTGGTTACCGGTGCCACCGGCACCGTCGGTCGTGAGGTCCTTCGGCTGCTGGTCCGGCGGGGCGAACCGTCGCGGGCGATGACCCGCGATCCCGCCCGGCTGTCGTTCGTGGGCGCGGGCGTGCGGGTCGTGCCGGGCGATTTCGAGGCGCCCGAGACGTTGCGGGCCGCCGTGTCCGGTGTGGAGGGTGTCTTTCTGCTGACCGCTCCGGGAGCCCGGGTTCCCGAGCACGACCTGGCGATGATCGACGCCGCCCGCGCCGCCAACGTGCGCAAAGTGGTGAAACTGTCCGCGATCGGTGCGGACGTCGGCCCGGCGGCCTGGCACGCGCCCGGCGAACAGGCACTGGCCGGCAGCGGGGTGGCCTGGACGACACTGCGGCCGTCCTCGTTCGCCTCCAACGTGCTGCGCTGGGCGGACTCGATCCGTGCCGGCCGTCCGGTGCCGAACATGACCGGGCCCGGGACCCAGGGTGTCGTCGACCCCCGCGATGTGGCCGAGGTGGCGGTGGAAACCCTGCTGGGCACGGCGTACGACGGCCTGGCCCTCACCCTGACCGGGCCCGACCTGGTCAGCGTTCCCGACCAGGTCGCCGACCTGTCCGACGTGCTCGGCCGGCCGATCCGCACGGTCGACGTCGCGCCGGCGGCGGCCAGGGAGCACATGCTCGCCGGGGGGATGGATCCCACCGTGGTCGACGTCGCGGTCCGCGGGTTCCAGGTGGTGCGCGAGGGCGGCAACGCCGTCGTGACCGGTGACGTCCGCCGTGTCCTCGGTCGCCCGGCGCGGGCCTTCCGGGTGTGGGCACGGGATCATCGCGACACGCTGCTGGGCGCGATCGAATGACATCGTGTCGCACGATCGGATGAGACGACGGGTGTGTCGCGTTCGGACAGTGCGAGCATGCACTGCCACCCCCGACAGAGATCCGACGGGCGAACACGCGGGAGCGACATGACCACGGTGAAACCAGCCCCCATCTCCGTCGAGACCGGCGTGCGGCGGCCGGGTCCGAGGGGGTCGGCGTTCCTGGCGTGGTTCCGGACGACCGATCCCAAACAGATCGGTGTGCTGTACCTGGTCACGTCCTTCGGGTTCTTCATGGCCGGCGGCGTCATGGCGCTGCTGATGCGCGCGGAGCTCGGGCAGCCGGGAATGCAGTTCCTCTCGCCGGAGCAGTACAACCAGCTGTTCACCATGCACGGCACGATCATGCTGCTGCTGTACGCGACGCCGATCCTGTTCGGGTTCGCCAACTTCGTGCTGCCGCTGCAGATCGGTGCCCCGGACGTCGCCTTCCCCCGGCTGAACGCCTTTTCCTACTGGCTGTTCCTGATCGGCGGTCTGACCGTGATGTCCAGTTTCGTCACGGCGGAGGGCGCGCCCGAGTTCGGGTGGACGGCCTACACCCCGCTCTCGGACATCACCCGGTCTCCCGGGGTGGGCGGCAACCTGTGGGTCGTCGGGCTGATCCTGTCCGGGCTGGGCACGATCCTCGGCGGGGTCAACATGCTGACCACCGTCGTGTGCCTGCGTGCCCCGGGGATGACGATGTTCCGGATGCCGATCTTCACCTGGAACATCTTCATCACCACGATCCTGATCCTGGTCGCGTTCCCGATCCTCACCGCGGGGCTGTTCGCGCTGCTGGCCGACCGGGTCGTCGGCGCCCACGTGTTCGACCCGGCCCACGGCGGCGTGATCCTGTGGCAGCACCTGTTCTGGTTCTTCGGCCACCCCGAGGTCTACATCGTCGCGCTGCCGTTCTTCGGGATCATCAGCGAGGCGATCCCGGTGTTCTCCCGCAAGCCGCTGTTCGGCTACCGCGGCATGGTCTACGCGACCCTGAGCATCGCCGCGCTGTCCATGGCGGTGTGGGCCCACCACATGTTCGCCACCGGGGCCGTGCTGCTGCCGTTCTTCTCGATGGCGACGTTCCTGATCGCCATACCGACCGGGATCAAGTTCTTCAACTGGATCGGCACGATGTGGAAGGGGTCACTGACCTTCGAGTCGCCGATGCTGTTCTCGGTCGGCTTCCTGGTCACGTTCCTGCTCGGTGGGCTGACCGGGGTGCTGCTCGCGGCGCCGCCGATCGACTTCCACGTCACCGACACCTACTTCGTCGTCGCGCACTTCCACTACGTGCTGTTCGGCACGATCGTGTTCGCCACCTACACCGGCATCTACTTCTGGTTCCCGAAGATCACCGGGCGGTACCTGGACGAGCGGCTCGGCAAGCTGCACTTCTGGACCACGTTCATCGGCTTCCACGGCACGTTCCTGGTGCAGCACTGGCTGGGCAACGAGGGTTTCCCCCGCCGCTACGGCGACTACCTGGCCAGCGACGGCTTCACCACACTGAACATGATCTCCTCGATCAGCGCGTTCCTGCTCGGCCTGTCGGTGCTCCCGTTCGTGTGGAACGTGATGAAGTCCTACCGCCGGGGCGAGCCGGCCACCGCCGACGACCCGTGGGGCTACGGCAACTCCCTGGAATGGGCGACCTCCTCACCGCCGCCCCGGCACAACTTCCTGGAGTTGCCCCGGATCCGGTCCGAACGGCCGGCGTTCGACCTGCACTACCCGCACGCGGCCGAGGCCGCCCACCAGGAGAAGTACGCCGGCCGGTGGGGCGGCCACACCGCCAGGCACGCGGCGCCCTCGGAGCGGATCGCCGCGACGATGACCCCGCCGGAGTCCAGGAAGGACGATCCGACGGAGCCGTTCTGACGCGCCGTTCTGACGTCGTTCCGAGCTTTCTCAGCCGATGATCGCGCTCAGGGCCGGCAGGTAGCCGTCGCGGTGGCCCTCGGTGTTGGGGTGGTAGGACTCGTTGATCTTGTCCCATTCCAGGCTGGTCACCCAGGTGTCGTTGCCCGAGCACAGGGTGTGCGGGTCGAACACCGGGCGCGCGTCCAGGTAGGTGAAGCCCGCCGCGCCGGCCTGGGCGGAGATCACGTCGGCCAGCGTGTCGGCCGCCGAGTTGAGCGCGGTCCGCTCCCGGTCGCTCAGGCCGAAGATGCCGCAGTCGCCGCCGATCGTGTACAGCCGGGGGTAGCCGACGGCCACCACCCGCGCGGACGGGGCGGCCGCGCGGATCGCCTGGTAGGTCTGGGCGAGCGCGCCCGGCAGCACGCTGGTCGCGGCGGCCTTCGCTGCCTCGACGCCGTCGATGCAGTCCTGGTCGTCGATGGTCAGGATGCAGTTCTTCAGCACCTCGACGAACCCGACGTCGTTGCCGCCGGCCTGCACGGTGACGACCGTCGTGTCCGGGGTCAGCTGCGGCACCTGGGCCGAGACGATGTCGGCGGTGGTGGCGCCCGAGCAGGACGCCTCGGTGAACGCGACGTCCGGGTGCGCCGCCGCCCACAGCCGGGTGTAGGTCAGCGGGCCGCGCCGGCACGGGTCGTTCTCGCTCGGGTCGTCGTAGGTGCGGGTGCCGGGCGCGACCGCGTAGGAGTCGCCGAGGGCGACGTACTTGCCGGCCAGTGACGCGGACGCGGGCGCGGTGAACGTCGCGACCGCGGCGAGGGCGAGCAGCGCGGTCAGGACGGGGGTGGTGCGGCTCATGGCAGGGACTCCGTGTCGCAGCAGGGGATTCGGTTGTTCTCCGGCGTGTCGGGCACACCGGGAGCCAGGGGAACCGAGGTCAGGTGGTCGGCGGCGGTCAGGACGCCGTCGCCGGCGCGCAGGACCCGGCCGATCGCCGCGGCGCACGCGTGGTGTCCGGTCGCCGGATCGAGCACGGTGTCGACGGCGGCCGCCAGCCGAACAGCGTCGACCCGCCCGAACCGCACCCGGACCCCCGCGCCCGCCGCGACGACCTGCTCCGCGACGATCGGCTGGTCGTCACGGATCGGCGCCAGCACGAGCGGCACCCCGTGCCACAGCGCCTCGCACACCGTGTTGTGCCCGCCGTGCGAGACGACCGCGTCGACCTGACTGAGCAGGTCGAGCTGCGGTACGTACTCCCGCACCACGGTTCCCTCGGGCAGCGGTGTGCGGTCCAACACGTGCCCCGGGTCGACGACGACCCCCTGCACGCGGTCGGTGAGCAGCGCGAGCGCCCCGGCGGCCTCGGTGAGGAACCGGGTGGCGGCGTCGGCGTTCGCGGTGCCGAGGGAGACCAGTACGGTCGCGCGCCGCTGGTCGAGTGCCTCCCACGGGAAGTCCGGCGCGGTGCGGCGCGGCGCGATGGCCGGTCCGAGCACCCGCACCCCCGCCGGCACGTCGCCGACCAGCGCGGTGGCGGTGAAGGCGAGCACGCCGTGCGGGGAGAACCGGGGGTCGGACGTCGCCGCCGGGTCGCCGATGGCGGCCCGCAGCGCGGCGAGCCGGTCGGTGAGCCAGCGGCCGATCTTCGGGAACGCGGCGAGCGGGTCGACGATCTCCGCCGACGTCGACGCCGACGTCACGTGCACCACCCCGTACCGCTGGGCGACCAGCGCCCCGGCGACCGCGTGCTGGTCGCACACCACCACGTCGGGGGCGAACGCCTCGATCGCGGCGGCCACCCCCGGGGCCATCGCCTCGGCCAGCGGCAGCAGGAACTCCGCCCACAGGAAACGGAACGCGGCCGGCCCGGTCAGGTCCGGGGTGCGCCCCGGCCCCTCGGGCACCGCGCAGTCGAAGACGCGCTGGTCGTCGCCGGCGAGCCGGTGGACCAGCCCGGGGTGCCCGGCCCACGCGACGTCGTGGCCGCGCCGGGCCAGCTCGGCGGCGACGCCGACGAGCGGGTTGACGTGCCCGACCAGCGGCGGCACGACGACGAGGAACCGGCGCGTCCCGGTCACGGCACCGGCTCCGCGACCGGGGTGTGGTCGCGGACCCAGTCGAGGATCAGGTCCCTGGTCCGCACCGGCTGCTCGATGAGCACCGAATGTCCCTGCCCCGCCAGCACGACCGTGCGGCAGTCGGCGACCCGCGCCCGCAGGTGCGGCACCTGTTCGGCCAGCCCGGAGTCGCCGCCGAAGATCGCGAGCAGCGGGCGGGTGAGCGCGCCAAGGTCGTCGTCGATGACCCGGCTCGCCGGCACGTCGTCGGCCAGCGTGGTCGTCCGCAGGATCCGGTGGGCGCCCTGGGACAGCCGCGCGGTGTGCGCGCCGTGGTGGCGCGCGATCCAGCCGAACGCCTCCGCGTGCGCGAGCCGGGTCCTGGCGTCGGCCAGACCGTCGGCCATGTGCCGGGTCCAGGTCGCCACCGGCGGCTCCGACTCGATCATGGTGACGGTCGCGACGCGCTCCGGGTGCCAGGCGGCGAGCGCCACGGCGACGGTGCCGCCGAAGGAGTTGCCGACCACGTGCGCCGGGCGGGTCTCACCCAGCTCGGTGAGCAGCGCGACCAGGTCACCGACGAAGTCCTCCAGCCGGTAGCCGCTGGCCGGCCGGTCGCTGCGGCCGTGTCCGCGCAGGTCGTACATGAGGGTGTCGATGCCCTGGGCGGCGAACGCCGGGCCGAGGGTGAAGTAGTAGCTGGCGAGGCTGTCGGTGAGCAGCCCGTGCACGAACACCACCAGCGGCGGCTCACCGGTGTCCGGCGCCCGGGTGGCGTCCAGCCGCGCGACGTGGGTGGTGATCCCGCCGGCCGCCACGCGTTCGGTCATGCCGGCGCTCCCGCGTCCAGCGAGGCGACGACGTGGTCCACGAGCCGCCCGACGGTCAGGGCGATGATCTCGTCCAGCTCCAGACCGGCGACGAACTCGGCGAAGTTGACCCGCTCGCCGTAGTGGTCACGTAGCGAACCGGACAGCACGACCAGGTCGATGCTCTCCAGCTCCAGGTCGTCGTGGAAGGTGGTCTCGCGGGTGATCTCGGCGTCCACCAGGCCGTACTCGGCGACGACCTTGCCGAGCATGCCGGCGAGGTCGGCGAGCACGGTGTCGGGGTCGGTGCGGGTGTTCATCGGTTGTCTCCTGTCGTCCAGGCGACCACGTGGTCGCGGGGCGGCTGGCCGGGTGGGCTCGGCACGTGCGCGAGGCGCACCAGGTGGGTGTCCCCGCCGGCCAGGACCAGCACGGTGTCGGGGTCGGCGGCCACGACCCGGAAGTCCCGCGGCCGGCCACCGAGCCCGGTTCCCCGTGCCTTGGCGACCGCCTCCTTGGCGGTCCAGAACCGGGTGAACCACAACGCGGCCGTGGTGTCCCCGGTGCGCTCGACCACCTCGTCGAACACCGTCAGCTCCGCCGCCGAGCACGCCGCCTCGACGGCCGAGCGCGGCCGGTCGGCGACCTCCTCGATGTCGATGCCGCACGGCCCGCGCCGGGCGATCGCGACACCGAACACGCCGTGGTGGGCCAGCGACACGGTCAGCTCGCCGACCTCGCGGCCGTGCACGCCGCGCACCACCGGGCGCCCCGTCGGGTCGTTGTCGACGGCGATCTCGGCCGGGTAGATGTCGCCGGCGGTCTCCGACCACAGCAACGCGCGCACGGCGTCCTTGGCCGCGATCCGGCCGAGCAGCCAGCGGCGGCGGCGCGGCGGTGGCAGCGCCGCGTAGACCGCGCGTTCGGCGGCGCCCAGGACGTTGCGCATGATCAGTTCGCGGGTGGCGAGGTCGGGCCAGCGTTCGTGCACCAGCGACCAGCCGCCCGGCTCCGCCGAGGACAACGTGTGCGTGCCGGGGTAGCGGTCGACCTTGCGGATGCCCGGGTCGGTGTCGAAGCGCCGGTCCACCCAGCCGGTGATCTCCGCCCACACCCGGCCCTCGTGCACCAGCTGCATGTCGGCGGTGAGCGTGCCGTCGGTGACCTCGGTGATCCGCACGAGGCACTCCAGCGTCGCGGCCGGGCCGGGTTGGCGGCCGAACTGCCGCAGCCGCGCGATCCCCACCGGGAACACCGTGGTGCGCTCGGTGTGCGTGGCCATGATCCAGTAGCCGAGGACCTGGCCGACGTTGTCGAGCAGCGCGCCGGGGGTGGGCAGCGCGGCGAGCACGGCCCGGATGTGCCGCTCGCCGATGGCGGTCAGCTCCCGCACGCCCTGGAACCGGGGGCCGTGGAACATCCAGCGCTCGTCGTAGAGCTGGGCGGCGGTCAGCTCGGGCGGGCGTTCGGTCGCCGGGTCGAACCGCCACGGCGCCGGCGGGTCGGGGTACCGCGCGGCCAGCTCCACCACGGCCCGGGCGCTGTCGCCGAGCGCGACCCCGACCCGGCCGGGTCCGGCCGGCTCGGTGCGCACCGGGAGGTCCACGGCGGGCAGCGCCTCGACCCATTTCGTCAGCCGCGCGTCGTGCACGGCCACCGGGGTCGCGCCCGGCGTGGCGGCCAGGTCCATCAGGTGGGTGATCACGGTGGTGGCCGGCACGATCGGCCACCGGTCGACGTCGTCGGGCCAGTCCGGGCGCTGCCGGTAGAAGCAGTGGTCCAGCAGGTAGGGCATGGTCGTCACGTCGACGCGCAGCACGCGCGGCGGCGCGGCGCGGGCGGTCAGCAGCGTCGTGGCGGCTGCCTCGGTCTCGCGCAGCAGCGCGGACAGCTCGGCGGCCACCGGTGACCGGGCGCCCAGCTCGTGCAGCGCGGTCGGGGTGCTGGTGGCGACGGTGAGCGCGGCGCGGTCGGGCTCGGACAGCGACACCAGCGCGCCGCCCAGGTCCAGCCGCACTCCGGGACGTCGGGCGGCCGGGGCCGGGCGGGTGCCCAGCAGCGGCCCGACGTCGGGTTCCGCGCCGTCGGCCCACAACGCGGTGACCACCCGGCGCAGCTGCGCCAGGCAGTCCCGCGCACCGGAGTGGGCGGCGACCACGAGGTGCTCGCGCCCGGCCAGCGTGTCGCCCACCAGCGAGCCCAGCTGTCCGGCGCCGAGCTGGAGGAACGCGCGGACACCGGCCGCGTACAGGGCCTCGACGAGCTGGCGGAACCGCACCGGTTCGAGCAGGTGCCGCACGAACAGCGCGCGCACGGCGTCGGCCGGCGCCGGGTAGGGCGAGGCGGTGGTCGCCGACCAGACCGGCGTGGTCGGCGGGTGCAGCGTGAGACGCTCGGCCGCGTGGCGGATCGGGTCAAGGTAGGGCGCCAGCATCGGCGTGTGGAACCCCGACCGGAACGGCATGATCTGCCCCAGCACGCCCCGCCCGCGCAGCCGCGCGACCAGGTCGGCGACGGCCTGCTCCGGCCCGCAGACCATCGACTGGTTGGGCGCGTTGTCGTGCGACAGCACGATGTCCGGGCGCCCGTCCAGCTCGGCCAGCACCGTCGCGGCGGACGTGCCGAGCGCGGCGAACACCACGCCCGGCACCCGCAGCGCGTCCGGGTCGAACCCGGACAGGAACGCGTCGACCTCGTCGGTGGTGTGGATGCCGCCGCAGGCCATCGCCGTCCACTCGCCGACGCTGTGCCCGGCGAGCGCGTCCGGCACGACCGACAGCCGCCGCAGCGCGGTGTCGAGGATGCGGCCGAGCTGGAACACGGCGGTGCCGTGCCGGCCGACGTGGCCGACAACGCCGTTGTCGCCGTCGTTGTCGCCGCCGTCACCACCGTCACCGTCGCCGCCGCCGGTGCGCCAGGGCAGGCCGAACCGGGCGGCGAGCCCGGCGACGTTCGGCTCGAACTCCGCCTCCAGTCCCGGGAACACGAACGCGGTCCGCCCGCCGCCCGGCCCGAGCAGCGGCCGGGGGCTGAACCACAGGTCGCTGCGTCCGCGCCACGGCGTGCCGCCCGCGACGACCTTGCGGGCCAGCGCGAGCCGCCGCGCCGTCGGGTCGACGACACCGAGCCGCACCGGTCCGGTGGCCGCCGCCCTCTCGTCGAGCCCGGCGGCGAGCACCTCGGCGTCCGGGACGGCGAGCGCCTCGGCGAGGGTGTCGCGGTCGGGCGCGGCCAGGCGCAGCACCCGCTCGGGCTCGCTGACCCCGGCGGGCCGGCGGGCGTGTTCGGCCAGCACCACGTGGGCGTTCACCCCGCCGAAGCCGAACGCGTTCACCCCGGCGCGGCGCGGCCCGCCCGCCGGCGCCCGCCACGGGCGGGCGGTGTCCAGCGGCGCGAACCGGGTGGCGGCCAGCGCGGGGTTCGGGTCCTCGCAGTGCAGCGTCGGCGGCAGCACGCGGTGGTGGATCGCCAGCGCCGCCTTCACCAGCCCGGCGACCCCGGCCGCCGGCATGGTGTGGCCGATCATCGACTTCACCGATCCGATCGCCGCCCGGTCACCGGTCGCCGGGCCGAACACCTCCGCGATCGTCGTCAGCTCGGCGCCGTCACCGGCCGGGGTCGCGGTGCCGTGCGCCTCCAGCAGCCCGATCGCGTCCGGCGCCGCCGGGTCGAGGCCGGCGGCGTCCCACGCCTGGCGCACGGCCCGCACCTGGCCGCCCGGGTCCGGCCGCACCAGGCTCGCCGTGCGGCCGTCGCTGGCGACCCCGGTGCCCGCGACCACCGCGTACACCCGGTCGCCGGCGCGTTCGGCGTCGGCCAGCCGTTTGAGCACGACCACCCCGGTGCCCTCGCCGATGAGCACGCCGTCGGCGTCGCGGTGCAGCGGCCGGATCCGCTCACTGCGCGACAGCGCCCCCAGCTGGCTGAACACGCTCCACAGCGTGATGTCGTGGCAGTGGTGCACTCCGCCGGCGAGCATCAGGTCGCACCGGCCCGACGCCAGCTCGCGCACCGCGTGGTCCACCGCCACCAGCGACGACGCGCACGCCGCGTCCACCGTGTACGCCGGCCCGCGCAGGTCCAGCCGGTTCGCCACCCGCGAGGCGGCCAGGTTGGGCACCAGCCCGATCGCCGACTCCGGGTTCGCCGCCCCGGCCGGCCCGGCGAACGCCTCCCGCACCCGCGTGAGCTGCTCCTCGCCGAGGCCGGGCACCAGTTCCCGCAGCGTGCGCACGACCTGGTTCGCGGTGCGCACCCGCTGGTCGAGCCGCACCAGCCCGGGGGTCAGGTAGCCGCCCCGGCCGAGCACGATCCCGGCGCGCTGCCGGTCGGCGGGCAGCGCGCCACCGGCGTCCTCGACGGCCCTGGCCGCGACGTGCAACGCGATCAGCTGGTCGGGCTCGGCGCCGGGCACCGAACCCGGCATGACGCCCAGACCGGTCACGTCCAGCTCGACGTCGGTGTCCACGAAACCGCCGCGCCGGCAGTACACCCGGTCGGCGCGCGGCGGGGCGTCCGGCGCGTAGAACTCGGCGTCCCACCGCCCGGCCGGTACCTCGCCGATCGCGTCGACACCGCCGACGATGTTGCGCCAGTACGTGTCGAGGTCCGGGGCGCCGGGAAACAGCACCGACATCCCGACGATCGCCACCGGCTCCACGGCCCTCACCAGCCGGACGCCGTGTACACGACAGCGTGCGTGTCCGGCGCGCCCCAGGCCAGCTCCCGCAGCAGGGCGAGCGGGCCATCCTCGGGGTCGATGAGCTTGACCCCTCGTGCGAGGTAGGAACGCATCAGCTCCGGGGACACCATGCCACCGCCCGTTTCCGTCGCCGCCCACGGTCCCCAGTGGACGGTCAGGCCGCGCCGGTCGGCGCCCGACCAGCCGCGCCCGAGCGCCTCCAACGCGTCGTTGGCCGCCGCGTAGTCGCACTGGCCCCGGTTGCCGAGCGCGGCGGCGATGCTGCCGAACAGCACGGCGAAGCGCGGCCCGCCGTCGGGCAGCGCGCCGATCGTGTCGAGCAGCGTGGCCGCGCCGTCGACCTTCGTGCCGAACACCCGCCGGAACGACTCGACCGACTTGTCGGCCACCAGCCGGTCCTCGATGACGCCGGCCGCGTAGACAACGCCGTCGAGCCGGCCGTGCTCGGCGTGCACCCGTTTCACGGTGGCGCGCAGGGCTTCCGCGTCGCGGACGTCGACACAGTGGTAGCGCACCGGGCTGCCCAGCTCGCGCAGCGCGGCGACCGTGGCCGCCACCTCCTGCTCGGCGAACGCGGCGGCGACCGCCCGCTCGATCTCCGGCGGCGAGGTCATGCCGGCGGCGACGAACCCGGCGCGCAGTGCGGCCCGGTCGCCCCTGGGCGCGGTGTCCCCGGTGGGCACCGGGGTGCGGCCCAGCAGCTCGATCCGGCACCGGGACGCGGCGGCCAGCGTGCGGGCGAACCGCGCGGTGATGCCCCGGGCGCCGCCGACGAGCAGTACCACCGAGTCGCGGTCGAGCCCGGCGGCCTCGGCCTCGGCGGTGCCGTCGCCGGCCGGCCCCGCGCCGCTGGCGGCGACCGCGCCCAGCCCGACGGGCCGCAGCCGCAGTGCGTGCCGGGCGCCGTCGTCGACGAGCACCACCGGCTCGCCGGCCGGGGAGCCCAGCTCGGCGATCACGGCGGCGGCCGGGTCGCCGTCGGTCTCCACGAGGGTGGCGGTCAGGTCGGGGTACTCCCGGGCGACCGAGCGGAAGAACCCGCGCAGGCCGGTCGCCGCGCCCCGGGGCTGCACGGCGAGCAGCCGGCGCGGGGCGCGGGCCAGCACGTCACGCAGCAGCGGGAACGCCTCGGGCAGCGGCGGTTCGGCGCCGACGAGGTACACGGCGGTGTCGTAGGTCGTGGCCGTCGGGTCGCCGCCGGCCGTCGCGCTGCGGGCGCCGGCCGTCCGCAGGCGCCCGGCGACCTCGCCGGCCGGTCCGTCGCCCAGCACCAGCACGTCGGTGCCGGCCGGCACGGTGTCGCCGCCGCCGGTCAGCTCCTCGGTGACCAGTTCGAGCCGCTCCGGCGCGACGACCCCGGGCTCCGGCGCCTGCTCGGTCCGAGTGTGCTCAGTTTGGGTGTGCTCGGTCCCGGTGGGCTCGCCGATCAGCTCGGCGATCGCGGCCGCCGTGCGGGCCTGGCCGAAGGAGTCCAGGTCGGTCGTCGGCAGTCCCAGCCGGGTGGCCAGCTCGCCCGCGATCTCGGTCCGTTTGATCGAGTCGATGCTCAGGTCGGCCTCGAGGTCCAGCCCGGGATCGATCATGTCCACCGGGTAGCCGGTCCGTTCCGCGATCACCCCGAGCACCGTGTCCAGCACCGACACCGCTACCGGTTCGGGCGCGGCCACCGGTTCCGGCAGCGGTTCGGGCACCGGTTGGGTCAGCGGTTGGGGCACCGGTGCGGGCAGTGCGACGGCGGGCACGGCCGGGACGGCGCCGAGGTAGTTGAGCAGCACGTCGCGCTGGGCGGCGATCAGGTCGCGGCTGGTGCGCAGGTAGTCGGCGATCAGGGCGTCGGCCGTCGAGGGCGCGGCGGTGGGCTCGGTCATGGTCAGCTCCGGGACTCGGTGGGCGGGACGCAACGCGCCGGGAACGACCGAGCCGTCCGCGCGGCGCACGAGATGACCGTCGACGGTCCAGCCGGGGGCGGTCGCGGCGCTCGGGTCACGCACGTCGCGACCCCGGAACAGCGGACCCGTGCGCAGGTCAGCCCCGGCGACCGCCAGCCGCGCCACCGCCGCCAGCAGCCCCGCCAGCCCGGTGCGTCCCCGTTCCGCCAACCCGAACGTCCGATGTGGACGGTCGGTGAGGCAGGCCTCGACCAGCCCGCTCAACACCCGGCCCGGCCCCACCTCGACGAACGTGCGGACCCCCGACTCGTACATCGCCGTGACCTGGTCGGCGAACCGCACGGCCGCGCCGATCTGGTCGGCGAGCCCCGCGCGCACCGCCGCCGCGTCCGCCGGGTACGGCGCCGCCGTCCGGTTGGCCCACACCGGCAGCGCCGGGGCACGCACGTCCAGGCCGGCGAGCGTCGCCGCGAACTCCGCGCCGGCCCCGGCGACCAGCGGGCTGTGGAACGCGCACGCGACCGGCAGCGTCCTGGCCGACAGCCCCGCCGCCGCCAGCGCGTCGACCGCCGCCGCGACCTCGCCCGTCGGCCCGGACACGACCGTCTGCGCCGGCGAGTTGTGGTTCGCGGCGACCACCCCACCGCCGAGCCCCGCCAGCACCTCCTCGACGGCCGCCGCGGGCGCGGTGACCGCCGCCATCGCCCCCGGGTCACCGTCCCGGACCTGCGCGAGGATCGCCGTCGCGCGGGCCGCGCTCGCCGCCAGCAGCTCGGCCGGGTCCAGCGCCCCGGCGACACTCAGCGCGACCAGCTCGCCGTAGCTGTGCCCGGCCACCGCGTCCGGCCGCAGTCCCAGCGTCGCGAGCACGTCGGCGGCGGCCAGCTCCACCATGCCCAGCGCGGGCTGCGCGACCGTGGTGTCGGTGATCGCCGCCCGCTGCCCGGCCGTCGCGTCGTCGTCGAACGCCGCCGGCGGATACAGCGCGCCGGCCCACCGGGCGCCGGCCACCAGGTGCCGGTGGGTCTCCGGGAACGCCACGAACAGCTCGGCCAGCATCCCCGGCCGCTGGCTGCCCTGCCCGGGGAACAGGAACGCGACCCCGCCCGCCTCCCCGGCCTCGGCCGGGTCGGCGAACAGTCCCGCCGCCGGGTCGTGCTCGCCGGAGGCGGCCCGCGCCAGCAGCGCGCACAGCTCGGCGAGATCCCGCGCCACCACCGCGATCCGCACCGGCTCGCCCCGCTCGGCGGCCAGGTCGCTGTGCCGGGCCGTGCTCGCCGCGTGGTCACGCAACCGGGCCGGACCGTCCGGGTCGACCACGTCCAGCAGCGTCCGCGCGGCCCGCCGGGCCGTGTCGTCGTCGTGGCCACGGAAGGTGAACAGCTCGACCGGCCACGCGTCCAGCGCGTGCGCCGCCGGCGCCTGCTCGTGGGCGCGCAGCACGACGTGGAAGTTGGTGCCACCGAAGCCGAACGCGCTCACCCCGGCGATCCGCTCGCGCGCCGCCCACGGGCGGGCCTCGGTGTGGAACACGAACGGGCTCGCCGGCCCCCACGCGGCGTTCGGCGCGTCGAGGTGCAGCGTCGGTGGCCGCACCCCGTGGTGCACCGCGAGGGCCGCCTTGATCAGCCCGGCGAGCCCGGCCGCGCACTTCGTGTGCCCGATCTGCGACTTGACCGAGCCGAGCGCGCACGCCCCCGGCGCCGCGCCCGCCTCGGTGAACACCTCGGTCAACGCGGTCAGCTCGGTGCGGTCGCCGACCACCGTCCCGGTGCCGTGCGCCTCGACCAGCCCGACCTGGCCGGGGGAGACGCCCGCGTTGCGGTACGCGCGGGTCAGCGCGGCGCGTTGGCCCTCGGCGCGCGGCGCGGTCAGGCCGAGCGCCCGGCCGTCGCTCGCACTGCCGACGCCGTCGATCACCGCGTAGATCCGGTCGCCGTCGCGTTCGGCGTCGGCCAGCCGCTTGAGCACCACACACGCCACGCCCTCGCCGAGGGCGATCCCGTCGGCCGCCTCGTCGAACGTCGCCGACCGGCCGGTGGGCGAGAGCGCGTGCACCGAGGAGAACAGCAGATAGTCGTTGATGCCGTTGTGCAGGTCCGCGCCGCCGCACAGGACCAGGTCGCTGGTGCCGGCGACCAGTTCCTTGCACGCCACGTCCACCGCGGTCAGCGAGGACGCGCACGCGGCGTCGACCGTGTAGTTCGCGCCGCCCAGGTCCAGCCGGTTCGCGATGCGGCCGGCGATGACGTTGGCGAGCATGCCGGGGAACGAGTCCTCGGTCAGCTCCGGCAGCTGCTCGGCGAACCCGGGCGGGAGCTCGCCGAGGTAGCTGGGCAGGACGGTGCGCAGCGTCGTCGCGTTCGACAGGTCGCTGCCCGACTCGGCGCCGAACACCACCGACGTCCGCTTGTGCGAGGTCTCCGGCCCCGCGTACCCGGCGTCGGTCAGCGCCCGGTGCGCCGCCTCCAGCGCCAGCAGCTGCACCGGCTCGATGTGCGCGAGCGAGGCGGGTGGGATGCCGTGGCGCAGCGGGTCGAACGGGATCCGGGGCAGGAACCCGCCCCAGCGTGACGGGGTGCGGTCACCGCCAGCGTCGCCGTGACTGTCGTCGCCGCCGTGGTAGATCTCCGGGTCCCAGCGCGACACCGGCACCTCGGTCACGGAATCCTTGCCGGACACCACGTTCGCCCAGTACGTCGCGAGGTCCGGCGCGTCGGGGAACATCGCCGCCATGCCGACGATCGCGACCCGCAGCGGCGCGGGCGCCGGCTCGGCGGCCGGCTCGTCGCGCAGCCGAGCCCCGCTTCGGCGCAACCACGCCGCCGCGCCGACGGTGACCGACTCGTGCAGCGCGGCGACCGTCGTCACCCGGTCGCGCAGCACCGCGACCTCGCCGGCCATGAACATGCCCTCGGCGGCCTGCCGGTCGGCCCCGACCGCGCGCAGCTCGTCGCCGACCCGCTCGATCCCCTTGCTGGCCAGGCGAAGGCGGCCGATGTTGAGCCGTTCGAGCCGTTCCCAGCGCTCGCGGTCCGGCACCCCCTCGGCCAGCAGCTCGGCGCGGGTGCGGGCGAAGTCGGCGGTGAACCCGCTGTGCACGCAGCGGGTGGCGTGCCCCGGCGCGGTCTCCAGCAGGTCGGTCCGCGTCGCGGCGACCACCTGCCGCTGGAACAGCGGCTGGATCGCCCCGGCCGCGACGGCCTCCTCGGTGAACAGGTACGCGGTGCCCATGAGCACGCCGACCGCGACCCCCGCCCTGGTCAGCGGTGCCGCGAGGGCGGCGATCATCGCGACGGAACGCTCGTCGTGGGCGCCGCCGGCGAACAGCACCGTCGGCGGTGTCCCGCCCCTGTCGAGGTGGTCGAGCAGCACGTCGATCTGGCTCTGCCACAACGGGAAGCTGGTGCGCGGGCCGACGTGCCCGCCGCACTCGGCGCCCTCGAAGACGAACCGGCGGGCGCCGGCGGCGAGGAACTGGCCCAGCAGCCCGGGCGACGGCACGTGCAGGTAGGTGGCGATGCCCTCGGCCTCCAGCGCGGCGGCCTGCGAGGGCCGCCCGCCCGCGATGATCGCGTGGGTCGGCCGCAGCTCGCGCACCACGTCCAGCTGCGCGCCCCGGACCGACTCGTCGGCGAAGCCGAGGATGCCCACACCCCACGGCGCGTCGCCGAGCGCGTCGCGGGTGCGGGTCAGCATGGTGCGGGTCTGGTCGGCGGTGGACAGGGCCAGCGCCAGGAACGGCAGCCCACCCGCCCCGGCGACGGCGGCGGCGAACTCGGGCTGGTCACTGACCCGGGTCATCGGCCCCTGCGCCACCGGCAGCGGGGCGCCGATCGCGGCGGCGGCCGGCGACCCGGGACTGAGCGCGTCCGCCGGCACGTCGTCGGCCACGGCGGCGGCCAGCGCCGCCCGCAGGCCGCGCACGGCGGCGCCGACCCCCGGCCAGCGCCGGGCGAAGGACGTGGCCAGCCCGACGTCCTGGCCGACGGGCAGGTACTGGGTGCGCGGGTCGGGCCCGAGCCGCCCGGCGAGGTCGGCCGGCGGGTCGCCGGCGCGCGGGCCCCGGCGCCGCAGTACGCGGATTCCCTGCCACAGCACGGTTTCCGACCCGTCGAGTCCGTCGAGGGCGGCGGTGGTGGCGGTCGGCAGTCCGGCGTCGTCGTAGAGCGCGAACTGGGTGTCCAGGACGACCCCGGCGGCCCCGCCGACGATCGCCGCGGCGCCGGTGTCCGGCCCGATGCCGCCCCACGCCCACACCGGCACGGTGGTTCCCAGGTCGTCGAGCAGGTGTTGGAGCAGGACGAACGTGCTCAGCTCACCGGCCGCGCCGCCGCACTCGGAGCCCCGGGCGAGCACACCGCGGGCGCCCCGGGCGACGGCGTCCCGGGCGGTGGTGACCGACCCGGCCTCCACCAGGACGGTGCGTCCGGGGAACTCGGCGGGGTCGCGGCCGGGGTCGGCGAGCAGCACGACGCGGACCGCGTCCGGCAGGCGTTGGGGGTCGACGTCGACCCCGGGCCGTAGCCGCACCCCGAACGGGTGCGGTGACCAGGCGGCGGTGCGTTCGGCGAGTTCGGCCGCGCGCCGGGCGTCGGCGGTGGGCAGTTCGAGGACCCCGAGCGCACCGGCGGCGCCGGCGGCCGCGGTGAGCCGGGGGGAGGGGTGGTGCACTGGGTTGACCACGATGACAAGCCCGCGTGCGGAAGTGAGGCCGTTGTTCGGGTGCCGCATCAACACTCCCGACAGACACGATGGCGAATATGACGGTCAGTACTCAACTGACCGCGAGGCGGCACGGTCAACCATTCGATCGGGTCGCCGCCATCCGGGGGATTCCGCGCGTCCGCCTTTGTCGGTGAATCTTCGTGGCGCGCCGAGCAGGGCGTTTTCCGGTTTGTCATCTGTCCACAACACGCACGCCGTCAGAACGACACCAAAAAGGCGATCCCGTCAGCAAATCTTGTGAGGGAGATCACATAATACCCGCCGTGTTGATTGGCCCAACCGTCGCACGCGCATTCGTCCGGTCGTCAGACGAAGTCAGGAACACTGGCAATACTGGTAATCTGGTTCGGGACGCTCCGCGCACCGTCCACAAAGTACTGATTCGGGGAATGGTGTCCGCGCGACGGCACATGGATCAGAAATTCTCGATAGCGAATTCCGAGGAATTCCGGGTCACACGCGATACCCGGGATGCGACTGGCTGACCACGGTGACCGGTTCGGTGCCGTCGACGTACTGGGTGGTCCAGGGAAGCGCGCACACGGCACGCGTCGGTCAGACACGATCGGGTGATCGTCCGCGAATCACGACATTGGCCGTCGTCTCCGTTGCCAACTTACGTGCCCGCTTGGGTCCAGAGGGGCGGACGTGACGGAGTTCTGTACCGACGACGACTCCCTTGACGCGATCGCCGAGGTAGCCGCCTACCTGCCCCGCCGGTGACGCTGCTAGGAAGGCACGATCTCCTTGCCCAGCGGCACGAGCGACACCGGGATCAGCTTGAAGTTCGCGACGCCCAGCGGGATCCCGATGATGGTGATGCACAGCAGCAGACCGGTGACCAGGTGCCCGATCGCCAGCCACCACCCGGCGACGATGATCCAGATGACGTTGCCGAGGAACGACGCCACCCCGGCGTCGGAACGGTTCACCAGCGTGCGGCCGAACGGCCAGAACGCGTAGTTCGCCATCCGGAACGACGCGACGCCGAACGGGATCGTGATCACCAGGACACAGCAGATGATCCCCGCGATGGCGTAGCCCACCGCCATCCAGAAACCGCTGAGTACCAGCCAGATGATGTTGAGGATCGTCTTCACGTCCCTATTGTCCCAGAAGGCCGGAAACGGCCCGACGTGGCCGTGCGGTTACGCACGGCCACGTCGGGACGATCTCAGGATGTCCGACGGCGAGCGGTCGCGGCGGCCAGGGTGTGCAGGACGTCGGCGGTGGTGTCCCAGCTCAGGCAGGCGTCGGTGATGGACTGGCCGTAGACCAGCGGCGTGCCGGGGTGGAGGTCCTGGCGGCCGGCGACCAGGTTGGATTCGAGCATCACGCCGGCGACACCGTGCGCGCCGGTGGCGACCTGCTCGGCGATCTCCCCGGCGACGACGGCCTGCCGGACGTGGTCCTTGCGGCTGTTGTCGTGGCTGGCGTCGATGACGACGCGGGGACGCAGGCCGGCGCCGGTGAGCAGGTCCAGCGTCGTGCCGACCGACCGGGCGTCGTGGTTGGGGGCGGTGTCGCCGCCGCGCAGAACGACGTGGCAGTCGGGGTTTCCGGTGGTGTGCAGGATGGCGGGCAGGCCGCCGGGGTCCACGCCGGGCACGACGTGCCGGGCCGCCGCCGCGCGGACGGCCTCGACGGCGACGGTGACGTTGCCGTCGCGGCGGTTCTTGAAGCCGACGGGCATGGACAGGCCGCTGGCGAGCATGCGGTGGGTCTGGGATTCCACGGTTCGGGCGCCGATCGCACCCCAGGAAACAGTGTCGGCGAGGTAGGCGGGAATGGTGGTGTCCAGCCATTCGACCGCGGTGGGAAGGCGGCGTTCGGCGAGGGCGATCAGGAGTTTCCTGGCGGTGCGCAGGCCGTGGTTGACGTCGCCGGTGTCGTTCAGGTGAGGGTCGTTGATCAGGCCTTTCCAGCCGGCCGTGGTGCGGGGTTTCTCGAAGTACACGCGCATGACGACCAGCAGGTCGTCGGCGAGTTCCTGAGCGGTGTCGGCGAGCCGGCCGGCGTAGTCGAGGGCGGCGTCGGGGTCGTGGATCGAACACGGGCCGACGATGACGATGAGGCGGTCGTCGGTGCCGTCGAGCACCCGCGCGACCGCCTCACGACCTCGTCGAACGGTGTCGGCGGCTGGTTCGGACAGCGGTAGTTCGTGGTGCAGCAGAGCGGGGGTGACCAGCGGCACCAGGTGGTCGATGCGCTGGTTGTCGAGGGTCGCCGCCGACGCGGTGAGGATCACGGGAACTCCAGGTTTCTGCCGGCACGAGCATGGGGAGAGCCGGTTTCCTGGGCCCGGCCGGCGGTTTCGGATCGAAATGCCGGCTCGGGAGAATGACGACAGCGTCAGATGGCGTGTCGCCGGCTCGCGGCCGGCCACTCAAACCATCGATACGTGATCGTCATGTGGACCAGAATAGCCCATGCCGGACAGCGGCTCGGGCATGATCCTCGGTCATGGTGGCCTACCACAGTTTCGGATCACGCCGCGCGACCGAGGCGATGCGCGAGGTCTATCCACGGCCCCGCCCCGACGACCCCGCTGACGCGGCGGCGGCGTCGGCGGCGCGGACCCGGTCCGGCTGGGCGATCGCCGAGCGGCTGTTCCCCGGGCGGGTCTACGACCACACGTGCGCGTGTCCGCTGTTCGAGAAGTCGCATCTGGCGTCGCCGGAGGTGTGGGTCGGGGAGTTCGGCGACACGGTGATGTGCATGGTGCCGTCCAACGCGGAGAACCAGCGGAGGGACCGGCGGGTCGGGGAGGACCGGCCGGTGCGGGTCGAACTGGTGGTGGACATGCTGGCGACGCTGCGCCACGTCGACCAGGTCGCCGGGACGCGGCGGTTCGTCGAGGTCGCCGTCGGCGCCACACGCGGCGCCGTGCTGGGATCCGCCCGGGGTGAGCCGCTGGAGTTCGAGTCGCCGTTCCTGGACGGGCCGGCCGACGCGGAGTTCCCGAGGTTGGAGTACCTGACGCAGGCGCGGCGGTGGCTGTTCGGGCTCAGCCTGCCCCCGCGCCTGGTGCCGCCGGCCGCCACGGTCGTCCGTGGCTACCTGCTGGCGCCGGTCGGCGCTGCGCTGCCGCTGGCCGACGGGCGTCCGGTGGTGCACCTGCCGCCGCCCGACGAACTGGCCGCCCGACTCGCCGGCGCGGACATGCTCGACGAACACCACGGGCGCTACGTCACGGGCGGCGGTGACTGGTTCCAGCTGCACCGCCTCGACGCGGATCGCGCGCTGCTGGTCGGGTGCGACGTCGAGGACACCGAGACCTTCTTCGCCGCGGGGATGGCCATGTTCGGCGGCGACGACGAGACCGACCTGCTCGCCGGGGTTCCCAAGTGGTGGGGCGACCTGCTGCACACCCGCCATCCCGGTGCCTTCACGACCGACGACCGGTTCGATCCGGTCAACGTCGTGTTCGGGTGGGACGGACACCGGTGGACCAAGGCGATCGGCGCCCCCGACCCCGGCCTGCTGCACCACTTCCTCGACCCCGACGACACCTGACGGCCCGCCGCCGGTTCATGATCACTTTTCGTTGGTCGTCGCGTCATCTGTTGTTCTCCCAGGGTCCCTAGCCTGTGCGGCGTGAGCACCGTCGCCGAGGAACCGGGCAGGTGGTCGTCCACGCCGACGCGGTTACGCCTGTCCCTGGCGGTCGGCCTGGTCGCTGCGGCCGCGGTTGCCGCCCTCACCAGCCTGTTGATGGCCCGGGTGCAGGACCAGGTGCGCACCATCGGCGAGTCGGCGGCGCCGCGCGCGGCCATCGCGTCGGACCTGTACTTCGCGCTCAGTGACCTGGACGCGCAGGTGGCCCGGCTGATCCTCATCGGCAACGCCGAAACGCAGGCGGGCAACCGGATCGACGCGCTCACCACCTACGGCCGACGCAGCCGGCAGATCGACGCCGACCTGGAGCGCCTGCTGACCACCGAGGGCGCCACCGCGCGGGACCGCGAGGTCGTCACCGGGCTGCTCAACGACCTGGCCGTGTACCGGCAGTGGACGTGGCAGGCGATGACGATCGTCTGGCAGACCTCCGACGGGCCGGCGCACGCGCCCCCGCCGACGGCGCTGGGCTACTACTCACAGGCGACCAACGTCGTGCACCACGACCTGTTGCCCGGCGCGCAACGGCTGCGTGACGCCAGTCAGGCCAACCTCGAACGCGCCTACGCCGCCCAGCGAACGACCGGGGTGTGGGGGATCGTCGCGGTCAGCGTGCTCGGCGGTGTCCTCGCGGTGTTCCTGATCGTGACGCAGGTCTGGCTCACACGGCTGTTCCGCCGGCGGCTCAACCCGGCCCTGCTCGCCAGCGCGGTCCTCACGATCGGGCTGGTCGCCTCGGCCGCCGCCGTGTTCGCCGTCGGGACGAGCCGGCTCACCGCGGTCCAACGCGACAGCCTCGGCCCGTACCTCGCCCTGTCGAAGGCGCAGGCGATCAGCTACGACGCGGCGGCCGACACCAGCCGCTACCTGCTCAGCGAGCGGCTGCCGTCCTACCGCCAGGACTTCACCCGCAAGTCGGACTGTCTGCTGGGCGGTGGCGCGTGCGGACCGGACGGCGACCAGCTCGCCGGCGGGCTGGCGACCCTGGCCGGGGGCCCTGGCGTGGCGCCGGCCGACGCCGAGCAGGTGGCCAGCCGGTGGGAGGGCTACGTCAGCACCCACGAACGCGTCCTGGATCTGGCCGACTCCGGGCGGCCCGTCGAGGCGATCGACGCGCTCACCGGCATCAGCCGGGGTGACGCCGCCTTCGACTTCCACTACTACGACACCGCCATCAGCCGGATCGCCGAGGACCGCAGACAGTCCTCGGACGCGGCGTTCGTGAACGTGCGGGGACTGCTGGCGGGCTGGACGGTCGTGCCGGTCGTGCTGATGGGCATCGTGCTGGTACTCGTTCCCCTCGGCGTGTGGCCACGCCTGTCCGAGTACCGCTGACGGGACGGGAGACCACAGGTGAGGTTGCGCGTGTTGCCGGCGGTGCTCTCGGCGGCGGTGCTCGCCGGGTGCGGCGCGGCTCCGGCGCCGGTCGGGGGCGGGGCCGACTCGCCTGTCCGGTGCGCGAGCGGGTCGGTCACCGCGGAGGGTTCCACCGCGCAGGCCAACGCGATCAACACGTGGATCACGACGTTCCAGGCCGCCTGCCCCGACGCGACGGTCGAGTACCGCAGCAGCGGGTCGGGCGCCGGGCTGCGGGCGTTCATCGCCGGCACCAGTGACTTCGCCGGCTCGGACGCGGAACTGGCGGCGGCCGACCAGCCGGCGGCCGACGCCCGCTGCGCCACCGGCCCCGCGATCCACCTGCCGATGGTCGTCGGCCCGATCGCGCTGGCCTACACCGTCGCGGGGGTCGAGGACCTGCGGCTCTCGCCGCCGACGATCGCCGGGATCTTCTCCGGCCGGGTGACCCGGTGGAACGACCCGGCGATCGCCGGGGACAACCCGGACGCGGCGCTGCCCCCGACGGCGATCCGCACGATCCACCGCGCTGACGGTTCGGGCACCACCGACAGCTTCACCCGGTACCTCACGGCGACCGCGGCGGGGGACTGGCCGTTCGGGAGCGGGACGGCCTGGCCGGCGCCCGGTGGCACGGCGGAGAAGGGCAACGGCGGGGTGGCGGCGGCCGTCGCCGAGACGAACGGCTCGATCGGCTACCTGGAGGGGTCCTACGCCCAGGCACTCAATCTGCGGACCGCGCGGATCGGCAACCAGGCCGGTGAGTTCGTCGAGCTGAGCGCCGAGGCGGGCGCGCTGGCCGTGGCCGACGCCGACGTCGCGGGCACGGGCAACGACCTGCGGCTGCGGATCGCCTACACCAGCGAGGCAGCGGGGGTGTATCCGATCGTGCTGGTGACCTACGAGGTGGTGTGTGAGCGGGGTACCCGATCGGAGTCGCTCGATCTGGTGAAGGCGTTCCTGCGGTACGCGGCGGGGGAGGACGGCCAGCGGGCCGCGTCCAGGCTCGGCTACAGCCCGCTGCCGGAGCGGATCCGGACGCGGGTGGTGGCCGCCGTCGACGCGCTGGCCTGACGCCCCGTGGCCTCGGGCGCTGTGCCCTCACCCGTCTCGTCCGCCGCCAGGTGAGGGGAAGGTGCCACGGGTGGCACCTTCCCCCTCGGGGCAGGTTGGGCTTTGTCGGAGCGTCAACCTGCCTGTCGGTGGGCGGCCCTGGCCGCCTCGAAGCGGCGGGTCACGTCGGCCCAGTTGACCAGCGACCACAGTTTCTGGACGTAGTCCGGCCGGACGTTGCGGTACTGCAGGTAGTAGGCGTGCTCCCACGCGTCGAAGACCAGCAGCGGGGTGGTGTTCAGGCCGACGTTGCCGTGGTGGTCGTAGATCTGTTCGACGACCAGCCGCTGGGACAGTGGTTCCCAGGCGAGCACACCCCACCCGGAGCCCTGGACGGTCGCGGTGGCGGTGGAGAGCTGCTTGCCGAAGGCCTCGAAGGAGCCGAAGTGCTCGGCGATGGCGGCGGCGAGTTCGCCGTCGGGGCGGTCGCCGCCGTCGGGGGAGAGGTTCTCCCAGAAGATCGTGTGCAGCACGTGGCCGGACAGGTTGAACGCGAAGGTCTTCTCCAGCCCGACCAGCCCGGAGAAGTCGTCGGCCGCACGGGTCTCGGCGAGCCGTTCCAGGGTGTCGTTGGCGCCCTTGACGTACGCGGCGTGGTGCTTGCTGTGGTGCAGTTCCAGGATCTCGCCGGTGATGGCGGGTTCCAGCGCGCCGTAGTCGTAGGGCATGTCGGGCAGAACGTACCGGGTCATGCGGTGACTCTAATTGCAAGTAATGTGCAACAGCAAGTTCGAGGCGATCATCGTGGGGTGAAGCGTTCGCGGGCGCCGTCGTTCTCGCCGCTGCGCCCGGTGAGCACGGCGTGGTCGACCTCGGTGGCCAGGGCCTGGTCGAGCGTGGCGGCCAACCCCAGGTCGACCGCCCGCTTGGCGATGCTGGTCGCGACCGGAGGCCGGGCGGCGATCCGCGCGGCGAGTTCGAGCGCCGTGTCCAGGTGCCGGCCCGGTGGCGTGACGGTGTTGACCAGCCCGAGCTCGGCGGCGCGGCCGGCGGTGAGCGGCTCACCGAGTACGAGGAGTTCCTTCGCGCGGTGCGGCCCGACGATCCTGGGCAGCAGCGCGGAAACACCGCCGGTGACCGACAGCCCGACCCCCACCTCCGGAAACCCGAGCCGGGCATCCTGATCGGCGACGACGAGGTCACAGGCGAGCGCGAGTTCGACGCCGGCACCGAGCGCGTGCCCGTGGACCGCGGCGATCGCGATACCGGGGAAGTCCCGCAGCGCGCGGGTGAGGTCCTGAAGCCGTTGCACGCGGCGGCGGGTGTCGAGTTCGGACTCGGCCGGAAGGGTTTCCTTGAGGTCGTGGCCGGCGCAGAAGGACCGGCCCCTGCCGGCGAGCACGATCACCGGGGCGGCGGCGTCATGGGCGCGGTGCAGCGCGGACAGCAGGTGCTCGGTGAGTCCGGCGGTGACCGCGTTGAGCCGCTCGGGGCGGTTGAGGTGGATGAGGGCGGTGCCGTTGTCCAGCGTTTCGTGGTCGACCGTCACGCCGTGTCTCCTGTTCCCGGGTGGAAGGGCACGGTACCGGCGATCGACTGTTCAGTCGATTGACGGCAGGCCTGACGGCTGCGCAGAATTGGTCGTTTTCAACTGAAGACGTCCCCGGCGGGGGAAGTCCGGTGAGAGACCGGCGCTGACCCGCAAAGGTGTGCGGCCCAACGAGGTCGTGAGCCCTGATGCCCGCCGTGGACGGAGTTTTCTCCCTACCTCGTCGTGGTTCGCGGGGCCGGAGCCGAGGCCGGGTCGAGGTGTGCCCGCCTTTCCGGGCCTGTGTTCCGGAAAGGCTTCACATGAGATTTCGCATTGCCGCGGTGGTCGTCGCGTGTGTCGTGCTCGTCAGCCCAGGAACGGCTGGCGCCGCCGGGCCGGGGGCGGCACGGAAGGCCGATGCCGCGGCCGGGTGGCTCGCCCGGCAGATGGTCGACGGCGATCACTTCGAGGTCGACTTCGGTGGGGTCGGCTACCCGGACGCGGGGTTGACCATCGACGGCGTTCTCGCGTTCGCGTCGGCGAAGGCGGCGGACAGCCACGGGGCGGCGGCGATCGCCTGGCTGGCGCGGCCGGCGAACCTGACCGGGTACGTCGGCGACGGGGTCACCGAGGCCTACGCCGGTGCCACGGCCAAGGCGTCGCTGGCCGCGCAGGTGCGTGGGCTGGACCCGGCGAACGTCGGCGGTGTGGACCTGCCGGCGCGGCTGCGCGGGCTGCTCGCCCCGTCCGGCCGGTTCGCCGACCGCTCGGAGTTCGGTGACTACAGCAACGCGTTCTCCCAGTCGCTGGCGATCATCACCCTGAGCCGCACGGCCGGCGGAGCACCGGCATCGTCGGTGGCGTTCGCCGTCGACACGCAGTGCCCCGACGGTGGTTTCCCGCTCACCTTCGGTGCCTCCGTGTGCGCGAGCGACACCGACGCCACGGCGATGGTCGTCCAGGCGCTGCTCGCGACCGGCCGGCACGCCACGGCCCAACAGGGCCTGACCTGGTTGGCGGGCAGGCAACAGACCAACGGCGGACTGTCCTACGGGGACGGATCGTCGACCGTCGCGCCCAACGCGAACACCACCGGCCTGGCCGGCCAGGCCTTCCTGGCCGGTGGCCGGTCGTGGGCCGCCCACCAGGCGAGGACCTTCGTCCTGGGCCTCCAGGCCGGCTGCGACGCCGACGCGTCCCTGCGGGGCGCGATCGCCTACGACGGGACCGGCCACGACCCGGCGACGAGCGTGCGCGCGACCGCCCAGGCCGTCCTCGGACTCGGCGGCCCGGGCCTGGCGATGCTCACGTCGTCCGGTTCGGTTCCGCAGGCGCCCGAACTGGTCTGCCCGTAGCACCGTGGCGTCGCGCCCGGGGCGGTGGCGCCCCAGGCACGACGTCACGGACGTGAGCGCGCCCGGCCGAAGTCCCGAGTCGTCGGCGCGAACATCACGGCGGTCGGGACCGCGAAGCACACGGCCGCGCACACGCCGAGCACGGCGGTGACCCCGAAGGCGTTGATGGCGGGTGCGATGAGCGCGAGTCCCACCGGCGCGAGCCCGTACGACAGCAGGAAGTCCAATGAGGACACCCGGGCGAGCTTGTCCGGCGCGACCTCCCGCTGGGTGGCCGTGAACCACGGCACGTTGAACAGTTCGATGCCGAGCCCGGCGACGAGGTACGCGGCCACGACCAGTGCCCAGTGCACGGGGAACAGCAGCGCCAGCGGTGCGAACCCGTAGCAGGCCAGCGCGACGAGCGCGGCCCAGCCCGGTGCCGAGGGGCGCCAGCGGGCGACCACCAGGGCGCCGAGCAGGCCGCCGACCGTGTACGCGGTCAGCGCCGCGGCGAGTACCGCCTCGGTGCCGAAGGCGTCCCGGCTGACCAGGGGCAGCACGACGCCGGTGGCCGAGTAGCCGGTGGCGATCACCGCGGTCAGCGCGCCGAGCCCGGCGAGGAACCACGGGTGTCGCCGGGCCTCCCACACGCCCTCGGTGAACTCGTGGACGAACGAGACCCGGTGGGTGGGCGTGGCCTCGGCGACGTGCCGGCCGGCCGGGGGCGCGAGGGCGGCGAACAGCCAGACCAGGCCGGTGCCGACCAGGAGCGCGGCCGTGCTGAACACCGTCGCCAGCAGCGCGGTCAGCGCGGGGGCGCTGAGCGTGACGACCCGGACCGACAGCGCCATCGCCGCGTTGGCGGTCTGCCTGCGCTCCGGTTCGACTGTCTCGGCCACGAGCGCCTGGAACGCCGGGCGGCACGCGCCCTGCCCCGCGCCGACCACCACCGCGGCGGCCGCCATGAGCGGCACCGACCGGTCGAGCCCGAGTGCCATCACGGGTGCGCCAACGGCCGCCGCCAGCCCGGACCACAGCACGACGCCGCGGCGCGAGTGGCGGTCGGCGAGCACTCCGCTGACCGGCACCGCCAGCAGGAACCCGACCGTTCGGGCGGCGAGCACCACGCCGAGTCCCGCCGCGCCCAGTTCGCGGGTGAGGACCGCGAGTCCCAGGACGAACGGCAACGCCCAGGTCGCGAGGCCGGAGGCGGTGGTGCCCAGCCACAGCCGGACGAACGTCGGTTCGCGCAGTACCGATCGCCTGAGGTGGTCCGTGGTCGTCACGCCCACACTCTAGACGATAATGGTTTTCATTTGTAGTATTGCGGTCGTACGTCGTCCCCCGGGAAGGATCCACTGTGGACTTGTTCGACGTCGCCCGGCCGTTCCGGCGCCACCGTGACGGTGCGGTGTGACCGTCGACGAAATCGCCCTACGCGTACGTCAGGGCGAACTCGGGACCCCGCCGGCGGAACTGGTCGCCACGAGCGTGTTCTGGCTGCACCACGGCACCCGGCTGGCCGGCGGGAACACCACGTACCGCAACCAGTACCTGCTTGTCCGCTGTGGATCGTCCTTCGGTGCCTGCGCGTTCGAGGCCACCGGCATGACCCTGGGCAACGGCACCTTCGACGAGATCGTCCGCCGCTGCCGGGAACGGGACGTGCCGCTGGTCGTCTACGCGCAGAGCGGCAGCGCGGTCGCGCGGGAGTTCCTCGGCGCCGGCGTCACCGCGCTGTCGGCGGAACCCTTCCCGTTCTCCCAGTTCAGCGCCGACCCCACCGTGCTGCACCGCTACCGCGCGGCGAAGCGGGCATGATCGCGGGCACCGGGCACGCGTCCTGCCACCACGGCGAGATCCTCCAGGGCGTCTTCCTCGACGCGTCGGGACGGCCGTGCCGGGGGCTGGTCACGTTGCCGCTGACCGGCCCGGGGGTCCGCGCCGAGTTCACCCCGCGACCCGGCGGCGAGGTCGTGGTGCGCCCGGCGGACCGGGTGAAGGCCGCCCGGGCCGCGTCGCTCGCGATCGCCGAGTGCGCGCGGCTGACCGGAAGGCCGCGCCGTGGCGGGGATCTGCGGATCGACGGCGACATTCCGCTCGGGCTGGGCATGGGCTCGTCCACCGGCGACGTCATCGCCACCATCCGCGCGGTCGCGGCGAGTTTCGGTGCCGGCCTGTCCGGCGAGGTGATCGCCCGCCTCGCCGTCGCGGCCGAACAGGCGAGCGACCCGCTGATGCTCTCCGACCGGCCCGTGCTGTTCGCCCACAGGGAAGGCCGGGTCCTGGAGGAACTGGGTGACGCGCTGCCGCCCGCGGTCGTCGTCGGCTGCCTGACCGGCGGCGGTGCCCCGGTGAACACCCTGAGCCTGCCCGGCCACGACGACGTGGCCGAGTTCGAACGCCTGCGGGCCCTGCTGCGCCGCGCGATCGCCGAGACCGACCTCGCGCTGCTGGGCCAGGTCAGCACCGCGAGCGCGCGGCACAACCAGCGCGTGCTGCCCAAGGAGGAACTCGCCACGCTGGAGGCCATCGCCCGGCGGACCGGGTCGGCCGGGGTGCAGGTCGCGCACAGCGGCAACGTCGCCGGTCTGCTGTTCGACCCGGCGACCCCGGATCTGGACCGGCGCCTCCGGCGGTGCGTGGCCGCCCTCGGCGACCGCGGTATCCCCGTCACCCGGATCTTCACCACCAGCGGACCGGAAGGCAGGCATGGACGCCCACATCACCGACGCGCTCGGCAGACCGGACCTCGTCCGCCTCGACGACGGGCTCGTCTGCCTGCGGTTTGAGTCGATGAAGGTCGTCTCCGCGCTCGCCGCCGTCCGGCACCTGCTCGACACCGGCCGGGTTCGTCCCGGGGACACGCTGCTCGACTCCTCCAGCGGCATCTACGCCCACGCGCTCGCGCTCGCCTGCCACCGGTACGGCCTGCGCTGCCACATCGTCGGCTCCACCACCGTCGACGACACCCTGCGCGCCCAACTCGCGGTGCTCGGCGCGCACCTCGAACAGATGCCGTCCTCGGCGAGCCTCACGCTCGACCAGAACCGCCGGGTCGCACGCATCCACGAGATCCTGCGCGACAACCCCGGCCACCACTGGATGCGCCAGTACCACGACGACATCCACTGTCTCGGCTACCGCGCCGTCGCCGACCGGATCGCCGGCGAACTCGGCAACGGCCCGCTCACGCTCGTCGGCGGGGTGGGCTCCGGCGCCTCCACCGGAGCGCTCGCCACCTACCTGGTCGCCGACACCGGCCACCGCTACGCCGACACGGTGTTCGCCCGCCACCGGGACGCCCCGCCGATCGACACCCTCGCACCGACCCCGGTGTCCACCGTGGACGACCTGGCCCACCCGTGGTCGCGCATGGACTGGGCCCGCGCCCCGGCCCCGAACGCCTGAGGGTCCGACCGTCGCGGTCGGCTCAGCAGCCGGGCCCAGTGGTGGTGCCGGCACGGCGTTCGAGCAGGACGGTGTCGTGCCAGGTGCCGTGGAGTCGGGCGATGCGTTCGCGGATGCCGACGGTGCGGTAGCCGGCCTGGTGGTGCAGGGCGATGCTGGCGCGGTTCTCGGTGAGGACGGCGGTCTGCAGGGTCCACAGGCCGGTGTCGTCGTCGGCGGCGGTGACCTGCCGGCGGACGAGGGCCTTGCCGATGCCCGTGCCGCGGTGACCGCCGGCGACGTAGATGGCGCTCTCGGCGACGCCGGAGTAGCAGTCGCGGGGGGAGGTGGGGGACAGGGCGGTCCAGCCGACGACCTCGCCGTCGAGTTCGGCGACCCAGCGGTGACCGGGCAGCCATCTCGCGTCGAGGGACGCGCGGCTGGGCACGGTGGTGTCGAAGGTGGCGATGCCGGTGGCGATGCCCTGGCCGTAGATGTCGCGCACGGCCGGCCAGTCGGCGGGGTGCAGGGCGCGGACGGTGACGTCGTCACGTACGTCGGGCGGGCAGCAGGGGCGTGGCGCGAGCAGGCCCATGACGGCGTCGGCGGCGTGCGGGAGGCCGGCGCAGCAGGCCTCGTTGACGACCACGCGGGTGCTGGTGCCTTCCTTGTGGAGGGTGAGGAAGCCGACGTCGGCGAGTTTGCGGACGTGGTGGGAGCAGGTGGACTGGCTGATGCCGAGCAGTTCGGTGAGCCGGCCGACCGTGACGCCGCCGGGCGAGGTGGCGACGGTGTGCAGCAGGCGGACGCGGGTGGGTTCGGCGAGGACGGCGAACCATTCGGCGTAGGTCGCGGCTTCCTGCTCGGGCAGCACCGGGGCGGTCATGGCGCCGAGTATCGACGTGGATCGATGATGCGTCAAACGACACCGTCGATCATCGACATCGATCGATGGTTGATTTCATCGATCCGGATCGATACTCTCGCCGCAAGTGATCGAGCGCTGTCGATGAACGGAGTGGGACGATGTCGGAGCTGCCCGTGGTGGTGGTCGGTGCCGGCCCGGTGGGGCTGGCGGCCGCGGCCGAACTGGTGGAACGTGGCCAGCGGCCGTTGGTGCTGGACAAGGCCGGTCAGGCCGGCGCGGCGGTGGCCGGGTGGCACCACGTCCGGCTCTTCTCCCCGTGGTCGGAGCTGGTTGCCCCGGCCGCCGGACGGCTGCTCGCGGGCACGCCCTGGCAGCGCCCCGACGACGCCACCTACCCCACGGGCCGGGAGTGGGTGTCCCGCTACCTGCGCCCGCTGGCCGAGACACTGGGCGACCAGGTCGTGTTCGGGGCCGAGGTCGTCGGGGTCGCCCGTCGGGGACGGGACCGGGTGGTCGACGCCGGCCGGGACACCGAACCGCTGACCGTGCACGTTCGCCACGCCGACGGTCGCGAGGAGCGGATCACCGCCCGCGCGGTGGTCGACGCGTCCGGCACCTGGGGCGACCCCAACCCGCTGGGCGGCGACGGCCTGCCGGCCATCGGCGAGCACGCGGCAGCGGACCGGATCACCTACCGTGTCCCCGACCTCACCGACGACGCCGTACGGGCCCGCTACGCCGGACGGCACGTGCTCATCGCGGGCAGTGGGCACTCGGCGTTGACCGCGCTCGTCGCGTTCGCCGACGTCGCGGGGCGGATCACCTGGCTGCTGCGGCGCGGCGCCGTTGGCTCGACGTTCGGCGGTGGCGACGCCGACCAGCTCCCGGCGCGCGGCGCGCTCGGCCTGGGCGCGAAGGCCGCCGTCGAGGCCGGGCGCATCGCTGTCGTGACGGGCTTTCGCACCGAGACGGTCCAACGGCACGACACCGGGCTGACGGTGGTGTCCGACAGTGGCCACACGGTGCCCGACGTCGACGAGATCGTGGTCCTGACCGGCTTCCGGCCCGACCTGACGTGGCTCTCGGAGCTGCGCCTGGACCTGGACGCCACCTTGCAGGCGCCGGTCGCGCTCGCGCCCCTGATCGACCCGAACGCCCACTCCTGCGGCACGGTCTACCCCCACGGCGTGAAGGAACTGACCCATCCCGAACCGGATGTCTACCTCGCCGGGATGAAGAGCTACGGCCGCGCACCGACGTTCCTCGCGATGACCGGCTACGAACAGGTCCGCTCCATCGCCGCCGCGATCGCCGGCGACCGCGAGTCCGCCGAACGCGTCGAGCTGGTCCTGCCCGAGACCGGGGTGTGCGGCGGCTCCGGCGTCTTCGACGAGCCCACCCCACCGGGCGGCGGTTGCTGCGGCGAGCCCGCCGAACCGCGGCTGCTGACCCTGTCCGCGCCACGGGACCGGTGAGCGGCGCACCCGCGACCGCCGAGCCGAGCAGGAGTCGCACACGGGGCGGCGGATCGTCCTCGCTGCCCCGTGCGCGACCCCGATCACCAGTTGGGGGCACCTTCCCATGATCGACGCCGTTGTCATCGGCGCCGGGCAGTCCGGCCTGGCCGCCGCTCACGCACTTCGTCACGAGGGTCTCGCACCGGTCGTGCTCGAAGCAGGGCCCGAACCGGTCGGCTCCTGGCCCTCCTACTACGACAGCCTGACCCTGTTCTCCCCGGCCCGGTACAGCTCCCTGCCCGGCCTGCCCTTCCCCGGCGACCCGGACCACTACCCGCACCGCGACGAGGTGGTCGACTACCTGCGCCGTTACGCCAAGAACCTCGCCGTCGACCTCCGCACCGGCCAGCGCGTGGTCGCCGTTCGCCGAGACGACGGCCAGTTCACCGTTCGGGTCGAGGACGGTACCGAGCTGACCGCCAGGGTCGTGATCGCCGCGTCCGGCGCGTTCGGGCAGCCGCACCGCCCGGCGCTGCCAGGACTGGAGTCCTTCACCGGCGCGGTTCTGCACTCCGCCGACTACCGCGAGCCGAGCCCGTTCATCGGGCAGCGCGTGGTCGTCGTCGGGGCCGCGAACACCGCCGTGCAGGTCGCGCACGAACTCGCCAGGGTCGCCACGGTCACGCTCGCCACGCGCAAACCGGTGACGTTCGCGCCGCAGCGCCCGCTGGGCCGAGACGTGCACTTCTGGTCGGTGGCAAGCGGGTTCGACCACCTGCCGATCGGACACCTGCTGCGCACCGCACCCCACATGCCGGTCAACGACGACGGCCGCTACCGCCGCGCACTCGCGGCGGGCAGCCCCGACCAGCGTCGGGTGTTCACCACCGTCGACGGCGACACCGTCACCTGGCCCGACGGCACCCGCGAACACGTCGACACGATCCTGCTCGCCACCGGCTACCGACCCGCACTGTCCTACCTGGACCCAGCGGATCGCGGTCACCGCAAGGGAATCTCCACCACGTCTCCAGGGCTGGGGTTCGTGGGCCTGGAATGGCAACGCAGCTTCGCCTCCGCCACCCTCCGCGGCGTCGGCCGCGACGCCCGCCACGTCGTGCGCCGGCTACTTCGTCGACCGGCCCCTTGACCCGGACTGATTGCTCAATCATCATTGAGTCAATGGACGTTGAGTGGTCTTCCTCGGTGGTGGTGCGGGCACGGCTGCACGCCGTGCTGGGCGAGCCCGCGCGGCTCGCGATCGTCGACCGGCTCGTGCTGGGCGATGCCGCGCCGGTTGAGCTCGGGCGTGAGCTGGGGATGTCCAGCAACCTGCTGGCCCACCATGTCAAGCAGCTCGAACAGGCCGGGGTCGTCCAGCGGTCCCGCTCCGAGGGCGACCACCGCCGCACCTACCTGCGGCTGTGCCCCGAGGCGCTGGCCGGGCTCGTGCCGGAGGGGTCGGTGCACGCGCCACGGGTGGTGTTCGTGTGCACGCACAATTCCGCCAGGTCCCAGCTGGCCGCCGCGCTGTGGACCGAGCGCAGCACGGTCCCCGCCGCATCGGCCGGCACCCAACCGGCCCAGCGAATCCACCCCCTGGCCATCGCCGTGGCCGACAACCACGGCCTGTCCCTCGCCCACGCGCGGACCGCTCGGGTCGACGAGGTCCTTCGGCCGGACGACCTGGTCGTCGCGGTCTGCGACAACGCCCACGAGCAGCTCACCGGACCGTTGGACCGCCTGCACTGGTCGGTCCCGGACCCGGCCGTGGCCGCCACCGACGACGCGTTCGACCGCGCGTTCACCGACCTCGCCAACCGGGTCGACCGGCTGGTGCCCGCCGTCCACGCACGCGGAGCGCAACGATGACCGACCAACGCCATGACCTGAGCGTCGACCTCCAGCACGCGCTGGCCACCGCCGCCACCCAGCTGCACACCGAGTTCGACGGCACCTTCAGCGCCGAGACCATCGAGCGGTTCCTGCGCTCCAGCTACGACCAGTTCGCCGCCCGCAGCACCGTGCCCACCTTCCTGCCGCTGCTCGCGGAGCGGTTCGCCCGCCAACGTCTGCGCGCGCTGGCCACGGTGGAAGGCCGCACAGCCGGAAAGCCGACCGTGCTGTTCCTGTGCGTCCACAACGCCGGCCGCTCCCAGATGGCGCTCGGGTTCTTCCACCACCTCGTCGGCGACCGAGCGGTGGCCTGGTCCGGCGGTTCCGAACCTGGCCACACGGTCAACCCGTCCGCCGTCGACGCCATGGCCGAACGTGGCATCGACATCTCCCGCGAGTTCCCCAAGCCCTGGACCGACGAGATCGTCCAGGCCGCCGACGTGGTCGTCACCATGGGCTGCGGCGACATCTGCCCCGTGTTCCCCGGCAAGCGCTACCTCGACTGGACCCTCGACGACCCCGCCGGCAAGACCGTCGCTGACGTCCGCCCCGTCCGCGACGAGATCGAACGCCGCGTCCGCGCCCTGCTCGACGACCTCGGTGTCGCGCACCGCGACCCGACCCCAGGAGACCACCGCCCGTGAGCCAGAGCGTCACCTCACCCCCGGAACAGGACGTACTGCACCGACTGTCCTTCCTGGACCGTTACCTGCCCGTGTGGATCATCGCCGCCATGGCCGCCGGTCTCGGCCTCGGCGCGGCCGTCCCCGGTCTGCAGGGCGCCCTGGACGCGGTCACGATCGGCCAGGTGTCCCTGCCGATCGCGCTCGGCCTGCTGCTGATGATGTACCCGGTGCTGGCGAAGGTCCGCTACGACAAGCTCGACACCGTCACCCGCGACCGCCGCACCATGGCCCTGTCCCTGGTCCTCAACTGGGTCGCCGGCCCCGCGCTGATGTTCGCGCTGGCCTGGCTCATGCTGCCCGACCTGCCCGAGTACCGCACCGGCCTGATCATCGTCGGCCTCGCCCGCTGCATCGCCATGGTCATCATCTGGAACGACCTCGCCTGCGGTGACCGTGAGGCCGCCACCGTGCTCGTCGCCCTCAACTCCGTGTTCCAGGTCGTCATGTTCGGCGTCCTCGGCTGGTTCTACCTCGACCTGCTCCCCGGCTGGCTCGGCCTGGACACCGAGACCGTGACGTTCTCCCCCTGGGAGATCGCACTGTCCGTCGTGATCTTCCTCGGCCTCCCGCTCGCCGCCGGCTACCTGACCCGCCGCGTCGGGGAGCGCACCCGCGGCCGGGACTGGTACGAGGGCACGTTCCTGCCCCGCGTGGGCCCGATCGCCCTGTACGGCCTGCTGTTCACGATCGTCGTGCTGTTCGCCCTCCAAGGCGGGACCATCACCGCCCGCCCGCTCGACGTCGCCCGGATCGCCCTGCCGCTGCTGGTCTACTTCGCAGTCATGTGGGCCGGGGCGTACCTGCTCGGCAAGGCCGCCGGCCTCGGCTACGCCCGCACCACGACCCTCGCCTTCACCGCCGCCGGCAACAACTTCGAACTCGCGATCGCCGTCGCCATCGGCGTCTTCGGCGTCACCTCCGGCCAGGCCCTCGCCGGCGTCGTCGGCCCACTCATCGAGGTACCGGTCCTCGTCGCACTGGTCTACGTCAGCCTGAGACTCCGCCGGCGCTGGCCGGCCGAACAGCTCGCTGGTCGCGGCGGCGCGGGCTGAGGACGACGAGGGTGCGGGCCTCCTGACCGCCGACGTGGGCCAGTGGGTCCGGTCAGCAGGCGGCGCGGGGGCCGCCGTAGTGCAGTCCGGCGCGGCCGATGGCGGTCTCGTCGCCCAGTTCGGTGTTGGCGGCGCGGGGGAGGTAGCAGGAGTACCGGTGGTGGTTGATGACTTCCAGGTGGATGTGCGCGCCGGTGTCGCCGTTGACCTGGTAGCAGCTGGAGTAGCGGAACCGTCCGGTCTCGCCGAGCTTGGTCCACGGTCCGACGGTGGCGCCGACGGCGATGGCGGCCGGTTTGCGGTCGACGTGCATCACGTCCGCGCGGGCGATCACCGCGCCGGTGACGTTGTCGGTCGCCTCCAGGCCGATCCGGTAGCCGCCGTCGGCGAGTTGGCCGGTGGCGCAGCCGGGGCGGACGGTGACCACGCGGACCGTCACGGCGTGCCCGGCCGCGGTCCGCGACCCGAACGGTGAGACGACCGTCGCGCCCGGGTTGCGGTAGATGTCCACCGACCAGTCGTTGAGGTAGCCCCAGTTCGAGAACACCCGGTGGTGACCGGCGGGGCCGGACAGGCCGAACCGGTCCCAGGTGGACGCGCCCTGGATCGGCGGGTAGACGGTCAGGGCGTCGGGGACCTCGTGGGCCTGGGCGGTCGCCGGAGCCGCCAGCAGCAGCCCCATCCCGGCCGCGACGACAGCCACCACGGACTGAAAACGTTTCACAAGGCGCATGTACTACAGGGAAACCGATCACCGGTCGTTGGCGGACCGCCGAACGGGTCAATCTCGCGCCGGTCGTGCGTTCCGGTCACCGGGTCGGCCCGGCGGCCGGTCACCGCGAGGCGTCGTCGGTGCCCTTGTTCCCGTACAGCGCGCTGAGATCCAGCGAGGTGGTCGGTCCCGGTCGGCTTCCCGGGTCGCTGGTGTGGTCGACCAGTCGGTGCAGCGCTTCCATCTTCTCGTCGAGGTGGGTGGCCGCCTCGGCGGCGTTGGTGAGTTCGCTCAGGAGGTTCGGTGGCACCGCGCCGCGGTACTTGTAGTAGATCTTGTGCTCCAGGCTGGCCCAGAAGTCCATCGCGATGGTGCGGATCTGGATCTCCACCGGCACGTTGTCGGTGCGGTTCGAACGGAACACCGGAATCGACACGATCAGATGAAGACTCTGATACCCGTTGGGCTTGCGGTTGGTGATGTAGTCCCGCTCGGCGAGCAGAGTGATGTCCTGCTGGCCGACCAGCATGTCCCGGATCTTGGCGATGTCGGAGATGAAACTGCAGACCACCCGAACCCCGGCGATGTCGAGCACATTGTCCCGAATGCTGGCCAGATCCATCCGGTAGTTCTTGCGTCGACACTTCTCCAACACACTCTCCGGCGACTTGAGCCGAGAATTGATGTGCTCGATCGGATTGTACTCGTTCGTGTGATTGAAGTCCTCGCGCAAGATATTGATCTTGGTGATGATCTCGTCGATCGCGAACTTGTAGCCCAGCATGAAGTCAACCAGCTGCTCGCGAAGGAATCGAACGTCCTCGACGCCGACCGACGCTCCGGACTCACTCAGCGAAGCCTCCGAGGTGGGGGAATGCCAGGTTCTCATCACCCCCCATCCTGACAGATCTCCGCTCCTCGAACGACACCAGCTCGCCGTGTCGATGGCCGACGCCGGTGTGACGTCGACCCGGTCAGCCGCACCAGGCCCGGGGATCCCCAGCCGGCTCAGCTCCTCGTCGTGGTCAACCTCGGCAGGCGAAGACCGGTCGTGCCGAAACCGGTCGGGCCGGCGGGGAGCCGGGCGGTCCGCGCCGACTTCGGGGTCAGCAACTGGGTCGAGGAACGTGTTCGAGACGACCTGCTCGGGGTGTGGGGCGACGCGACGGTGACCGGCAAGCCGGTGCACTCCGACCTGGACAGTCGCAAGAAGACACTGCCGGTGGTCGCCGCGCTGAACGCCGACACCCCGGCCGGTGCGACGCTGGTCTCGCTGTACCACGGGGACGACCCGCTCGACCTCGGCCACGCGGCGGAGCTGATCGAGCGGTGCGGGGCGCGCGTCTGGGGCCAGGCCAGGCCGACGAGCTGCTCGACCAGGCCCGCCACCACCTGCGCGCGGTCGACCCGCGCGAGCGGGCGGCCCGCGAGCTCGACGCCCTGGCCTGCCTCGCCACCCGCCGCGACCACTGAGAGGTCGACCATGCCAGGTCCCGTCGTTGTGCTCGCGTCGCCACGGTCGTTCTGCGCCGGGGTGGAACGGGCGGTCGAGATCGTCGAGCGGTTGCTGGCGCAGCGTGGCGGCCCGATCCACGTGCGCAAACAGATCGTGCACAACACCCACGTGGTGGCCGACCTCGAGGCGCGCGGCGCGGTGTTCGTCGACGAACTGGCCGAGGTCGCCGACGGCGCGACGGTCGTCTTCTCCGCGCACGGGGTCTCGCCCGCCGTGCGCGCGGAGGCCGAGCGGCGCGGGATGGAGGTCGTGGACGCGACCTGCCCGCTGGTGACCAAGGTGCACACCGAGGCGCGCCGGTTCGCCGGCCGTGGCGACACGGTGGTGCTCATCGGGCACGCCGACCACGAGGAGGTCGAGGGCACGCTCGGCGAGGCGCCGGAGCGGACCGTGCTGGTGCAGACCCTCGACGACGTCGCCACGGTGGAGGTCGACGACCCGACCAGGGTCTCCTACCTCACCCAGACCACGCTGGCGGTCGACGAGACCGCCGAGATCGTGGCGGCCCTGCGTGGCCGGTTCCCCGCGCTCAAGGGCCCGGCCTCGGCCGACATCTGCTACGCCACGACCAACCGGCAGGACGCGGTGCGCGCGGTGGCCGACGAGGCCGACGTCGTGCTGGTCGTCGGCTCGGAGAACTCGTCGAACTCGGTGCGGCTGGTGGAGCTGGTCCGCCGGCGGGGAAAACCAGCCCACCTCATCGACGACGTGACCGACATCCGTCCGGAATGGTTGGTCGGCAAGGAAACGGTGGGCCTGACAGCGGGGGCGTCCGCACCGACCCATCTGCTCGACGACGTGATCGCGGCGTTGGACGCGCGCGAGGTGCGGGTCCGGGAGACGACCCGGGAGACCGTCCAGTTCACGCTGCCCCTGGACGTTCGACCGCGATGACCTCCTGGAGCCGGTGACCACGCCGCGGGCGCTCAGCCCTCGGTCGCGTCGTTGATGGGTCGGACTCATCTGGTGGCCGGTGTTCGCTCGCTCGACCGGTTGTCCTTGACGGCACCGCGCCGGGCGGCGGTAAGGTGTGAGCCGAGGGCAGCCCGCGCGTGATGGGTCGGACTCATCGTCGGATGGGTCCCGCCGCCGCGTGGCAGGGCGTCGTTCCCCGTGGCCGTTCCCGCGACACGTCGTTGGCGGAACGGCCGGTCAGGCTGCCATGGGAGCGCTCCAAATATCCGATCGAAACGTTTCATTCCGCTTTTTTCCGAACGATTGTTCGCGATCACTCACCATTGGATGATCTTGTGAAACTTTCGATGGATGTGCTTGTCGTCAACGACTTGTGTTGTTCGACGATGACCTGTTAGCGTTCACAACGTATTAGGAACCTGTTCGGACACGGCGCGGTGAGCCGTGCCTCCGCCGTCAACGATGATGGGGTTTCTCATGTCTGGTGAAACGCGTGGACGCGTTCGGTGGTCGACCAGGATTCGCGGCCACCGCTCCCTGGCGGGACGACTCCTCGTCGCGGCACTCACGGCCGTGACGGCGGTCGGACTGGTGGTGTTCTCCGCCGACGCGCGACAGCCGGCGGCGCAGGCGGCCCCGGGGAGCCCGGCCGTCACCCCGCCGCTGGGCTGGAACAGCTGGAACAGCTTCGGCTGCGGTGTCACCGAGACAGCGGTCCGCCAGGCCGCCGACGCGATGGTCAGCTCGGGCATGCGCGACGCCGGTTACCAGTACGTGGTCGTGGACGACTGCTGGTTCGACCCGCAGCGCGACGCACAGGGCACCCTGCGGGCGCACCCGACGAAGTTCCCCAGCGGCATGAAGGCCCTGGGCGACTACCTCCACGCCCGCGGGCTGAAGTTCGGCATCTACCAGGTACCCACGGAACGGACCTGTGCCCAGCGGGTCGGCACCCACCCCGGCTCGACCGGCAGCAGCGGACACGAGGTCCAGGACGCGAACACGTTCGCGTCCTGGGGCGTGGACTACCTCAAGTACGACTGGTGCTCCCCGGAGGGCACGCGTGACGAGCAGGTGGCCCGGTTCACCCTGATGCGCGACGCGCTGCGGGCCACCGGCCGGCCGATCGTCTACAGCATCAACCCGAACAGCTTCCACGCGATCACCGGCGACAAGTACGACTGGGGTGAGGTCGCCGACCTGTGGCGGACCACCGAGGACCTGCTGGACATCTGGCAGAACGGCAACACCAACAGCTACCCGATGGGTGTCGGCAACGTCGTGGACGTCAACGCGCCCCTCGCCGCGCAGGCCGGGCCAACGCACTGGAACGACCCGGACATGCTCGTGGTCGGCCGGCCGGGACTGACCCTGACCGAGTCGCGGTCGCACTTCGCGCTGTGGGCGCTGATGGCCGCGCCGCTGATGGCCGGCAACGACATCCGCACCATGTCCGCCGACGTGAGCGCGATCCTGCGCAACCCGCGTCTGCTCGCGGTGAACCAGGACCGGCTCGGTGCTGGCGGACGACGGGTGCGCGACGACGGCACCGTCGAGGTGTTCGCCAAGCCGCTCGCGGACGGGTCGGTCGCGGTCGGCCTGTTCAACCGGGGAAGCGCCACCGCCACGATCAGCACCACGGCCGCCCAGGTCGGCCTGTCCGGCGGGTCGTTCACGCTCACCGACCTGTGGACCGCGGGCACGTCGACCACCACCGGGCCGATCAGCGCGAGCGTGCCGGCCCACGGGGTGGCGGCGTACCGGGTGGCCGGCGGCTCACCGATCCCCACGACAACCTCCCGGCTGCGCGGGGTGGGCTCGAACCGCTGCCTGGACGTGGACAACGCCTCGACCGCCGCCGGTGCGACCGCGCTGGTCTGGGACTGCCACACCGCGGCCAACCAGGTGTGGACGACCTGGCCCGACGGCGAGATCCGGGTCTTCGGCGACAAGTGTCTCGACGCCTACGACCAGGGCACCGCCAACGGCACCCGGGTGATCATCTGGCCCTGCAACGGGCAGGCGAACCAGCGCTGGACCCTCGGCACGGACGGCTCCCTACGCAACGTCGCTTCCGGACTCTGTCTGGACGTCGAACAGGCGGGCACCGCCAACGGCACCGCCACCATTCTCTGGACCTGCAACGGCCAGTCCAACCAACGGTGGTCGCGCGCCTGAGCGGCGACCGCACAAACCCCTGCCTCCGACGACGAGAGGGTTCGCGATGACCATCAGAACACCCGTGCGGCACGGGCGGATCAGATCCGTGGCCGCCGCCATCACCACCGCGGGCCTCGCGGCGGCCGGACTCGTGTTGTCCGCGACGCCGGCGAGCGCCGCGGACACACTCGGCGCGGCCGCCGCGCAGACGGGCCGGTACTTCGGCGCGGCGGTCGTGCCGAACCTGCTCAACGACAGCTCGTATGCGGGCACGTTGAGCCGTGAGTTCACCAGCGTCGTGGCCGAGAACGCGATGAAGTGGGACGCCACCGAACCCAACCGCAACCAGTTCTCCTACGGCGGCGGCGACCAGATCGTCAACTACGCGCGCGCCCGCGGCATGACCGTGCGGGGTCACGCCCTGCTCTGGCACGCCCAGCAGCCCGGGTGGGCGCAGGGCCTGTCCGGCAGTGACCTGCGGTCGGCGGCGATCAACCACGTCACCCAGGTCGCCACCCACTTCCGTGGCCAGATCCACTCGTGGGACGTGGTGAACGAGGCCTTCGCCGACGGCAGCAGCGGAGGCCGGCGCGACTCGAACCTGCAGCGCACCGGCAACGACTGGATCGAGGCCGCGTTCCGCGCCGCCCGTTCCGCCGACCCGAGCGCCAAGCTCTGCTACAACGACTACAACACCGACGGCATCAACGCCAAGAGCACCGGCATTTACAACATGGTCGCCGACTTCCGCAACCGCGGTGTGCCGATCGACTGCGTCGGTATCCAGAGCCACCTCAGCTCCAACTCCAACCTCAGCAGCTACCAGGCGAACCTGCAGCGCTTCGCCGACCTCGGTGTCGACCTGCAGATCACCGAACTCGACGTCGGCGGCTCCGGTTCCGCCCAGGCCAACGTGTACCGGCAGGTCACCCAGGCGTGCATGAACGTCGCCCGCTGCACCGGCATCACCACCTGGGGCATCTCCGACCTGCACACGTGGCGCCCCAACGACACCCCGCTGCTGTTCGACAGGAACTACCAGAAGAAGGAGGCCTACCACGCGGTCCTGGACGCGCTCAACGGCGGCGGCAGCGGGAACCCGGGCACCGGCACACCGCTGCGCGGGGTCGGGTCGAACCGGTGCCTGGACGTGCCGAACCAGTCCACCGAGAACGGGACCAGGCTGCAGATCTACGACTGCTGGTCGGGTGCGAACCAGCAGTGGACCTACACCTCGGCCCAGGAGCTGACCGTCTACTCGGGCGACGCGCGGCGCTGCCTCGACGCGTCGGGCGCCGGCACCACCAACGGCACCCCGGTGATCATCTGGACCTGCCACGGCGGCGCCAACCAGAAGTGGACCCGCAACGGCGACGGCACCGTCCGCAACGTCCAGTCCGGCCTGTGCCTTGAGGTCGGCGGCAACGCCACCGCCAACGCGTCCCAGGTCCAGCTGTGGAGCTGCACAGGCGGGGCCAACCAACGCTGGGCCACCCAGTGACCTGGCACGACCGGAGTGGGGCGGCCTGATGCCGGACCTGACCCGCCGGCAGGCGATGCGGATCGGCGCGGTCGGTGTGCTGACGGGAGCCGGGTGGACGGCGACCGCCCGCGCCGGCTCCGCCGCCCCCGCCGACGTGCGGGCGGCCGGTGATCTCGCGCTGTGGTACGACGAGGCGGCCGGGTCGGACTGGCTGCGCGCGCTGCCGGTCGGCAACGGCCGCCTCGGTGCCATGGTGTTCGGCAACACCGACGTCGAACGGTTGCAGCTCAACGAGGACACGGTGTGGGCCGGCGGTCCCCACAACTACGACAACCCGCGCGGGGCCGGCGCCATCGGGCAGATCCGCCAGTTGGTGTTCGCCAACCAGTGGAGCCAGGCCCAGAGCCTGATCGACCAGGCGATGCTGGGCAGCCCGGCGGCCCAACTGCCCTACCAGCCCGTCGGCGACCTCCGGCTGACCCTGCCGAGCGGGGGCGGCGTGTCCGGGTACGAGCGCTGGCTCGACCTCGCCACGGCGACGTCGGTCGTCACCTATGTCGCGAACGGGGTGCGGCACCGGCGCGAGGTCTTCGCGAGCGCGCCGGACCAGGTGATCGTGGTGCGACTGACCGCGCAGACAGCCGGGTCGATCTCGTTCTCGGCCGCGTTCGGCACGCCGCAGCGGGCGACCGCGTCGAGCCCGGACAGCGCGACCGTGGCGTTGGACGGCGTCTCCGGCGACGCGCGCGGCATCGCGGGTTCGGTCAGGTTCCTCGCGTTGGCCAGGGTCGTCACCGAGGGTGGGAGCACCAGCAGTTCCGGCGGCACCCTGCGGGTCTCCGGCGCCACCGCGGTGACCCTGCTGGTGTCGATCGGCACCAGCTACGTCGACTACCGGACGGTGAACGGCGACTACCAGGGCCTCGCGCGGTCCCGGTTGGACGCCGCCCAGACCAGCGCGTACGACACGCTGCGCGCCCGGCACGTCGCCGACCACCAGGCGCTGTTCAACCGGGTGACGATCGACCTCGGCCGCACGCCGGCGGCCGACCAGCCCACCGACGTCCGGATCGCCCAGCACGCCTCGGTCAACGATCCGCAGTTCTCCGCGCTGCTGTTCCAGTACGGCCGCTACCTGCTGATCTCCTCGTCCCGGCCGGGCAGCCAGCCGGCGAACCTGCAGGGCATCTGGAACGACCAGATGAGCCCGCCGTGGGACTCGAAGTACACGATCAACGCCAACCTGCCGATGAACTACTGGCCGGCCGACACCACCAACCTCGGCGAGTGCCTGCAACCGGTCTTCCGGATGCTCGGCGACCTGGCCGTCACCGGGGCCCGCACCGCGCAGGCCCAGTACGGCGCGTCGGGCTGGGTCACCCACCACAACACCGACGCGTGGCGGGGGACCTCGGTGGTCGACGGCGCGGTCTGGGGCATGTGGCACACCGGCGGCGCGTGGCTGGCTACCCTCGTCTGGGACCACTACCGGTTCACCGGCGACGTCGAGTTCCTGCGCGCGAACTACGCGGCGGTGAAGGGCGCCGCACGGTTCTTCCTCGACACGCTGGTGACCGAGCCCACCCTGGGGACGCTGGTCACCAACCCGTCGAACTCGCCGGAACTGACCCATCACCCGGGGGTCAGCGTGTGTGCGGGCCCCACGATGGACACCCAGATCCTGCGCGACCTGTTCGACGGGTGTGCCGGCGCGAGCGAGGTGCTCGGGGTGGACGCCACGTTCCGCGCCGAGGTCCGGTCGGCCCGCCAGCGGCTGACGCCGATGACGATCGGGTCACGCGGCAACGTCCAGGAATGGCTCCACGACTGGGTGGAGACCGAGCCGAACCACCGGCACGTCTCCCACCTGTACGGGTTGCACCCGAGCAACCAGATCACCCGGCGCGGCACGCCGGAGCTGTTCGGGGCGGCCCGGCGCACGCTGGAGCTGCGCGGCGACGCGGGCACCGGCTGGTCACTGGCCTGGAAGATCAACTTCTGGGCGCGGCTGGAGGACGGCGGCCGGGCGCACACACTGGTCCGCGACCTGGTCACCACCGACCGGCTCGCGCCCAACATGTTCGACCTGCACCCGCCGTTCCAGATCGACGGCAACTTCGGTGCGACGTCGGGCATCGCGGAGATGCTGCTGCACAGCCACAACGGCGAACTGCACGTGCTGCCCGCGCTGCCCCCGGCGTGGCCGACCGGGAACGTCACCGGCCTGCGCGGCCGCGGCGGCCACACGGTCGGCGCGACGTGGACGGCCGGCCGGATCACCGGGCTGACCGTCACACCGGACCGGGCCGGCACCGTGCGGATCCGCAGCCGCCTGTTCACCGGCACCTACACCCTGCGCGACACGACGGCCGACACCGTGGTCACGCCGGGGACACCCGAGACCGACCTGGTCGAGTTCACCGCCCAGGCCGGGCACACCTACCAGGCGACCGGCCAACCCGGGTCGGTGGTGGAGCCCGGGGTGTACTACCGGCTGCTTGCCCAGCACAGCGGGAAGTTCGCCGACATCAGCGGGGCGTCCACCTCGGCCGGCGCGCTGCTGCACCAGTGGTCGGCCACCGGCGGGGCCAACCAGCAGTTCGACTTCCTCGACTCCGGCGGCGGCTACTACCGGATCCGGGCGCGGCACAGCGGCCTCGTGCTCCAGGTCGCCGGCGCGAACACCGGCGCCGACATCACCCAGCAGGCCGACACCGGCGCCACGAGCCAGCAGTGGCAGGTGGTGGACCAGGGCGGTGGCGTGGTCGCGCTCGTCAACCGGCACAGCGGGCTGGCGATGGACGTGTGGTCGGCGGCGACCACCGACGGCACCCGCATCTCGCAGTGGACGGTCACCGGGGCCGCCAACCAACGCTTCCAACCACAACGCGCGTAGACACCCCACCAGCGGCGGGATCGGATCAACCACCGGAGGAGTTGTGATGGTCAGGCGAGGGTACTTTCTGGGAGCGGTCACGGCACTGCTCCTGCTGACCGGAGGCGGCGCGGTCACCGCGCAGGCGGCGCCGGAGGACGACGTCGGCACCGCCGGCTGCGGATCGGCGCCCACGTTGACCAGCGGCACCCACACGATCCAGAGCGGGGGCCAGAACCGCACCTACATCCTGCGGGTCCCGGCGAACTACGACCAGAACCACCAGTACCGGCTGTTCTTCGGGTTCCACTGGCTGGGCGGCACCGCCAACGACGTCGACTCGGGCGGTACCGACGGGTACAACTGGTCCTACTACGGGCTGCGGCGGCTGGCGGACAGCACGAACAACGCGACGATCTTCGTGGCGCCCCAGGGCTTCAACAACGGCTGGGCCAACTCGGGTGGCCAGGACGTGACGTTCGTCGACGACATGCTCCGGGAACTGCGGGCGGGGCTGTGCGTCGACACCACGCAGACCTTCGCCGGCGGGTTCAGCTACGGCGGCGGGATGAGCTACGCGCTGGCCTGTTCGAGAGCGGACGTGTTCCGCGCGGTGGTCGTCTACTCGGGTGCGCAGCTGAGCGGGTGCGCCGGCGGCAGCCAGCCGATCGCCTACCTGGGCATCCACGGCCTCACCGACAACGTCCTGGGCATCTCCCTGGGCCGGGGTCTACGGGACACGTTCGTGCGCAACAACGGCTGCACCGCGCAGAACCCGCCGGAACCGGCACCGGGCAGCCGGGGGCACGTCGTCACCACCTACTCGGGCTGCCGGTCCGGCTACCCGGTCGTGTGGGCGGCGTTCGACGGCGGGCACACCCCCGGCCCGATCGACGGGTGCGGCTGCGACGGCTGGCAGACGTGGACCTCGGCCGAGGCGTGGCGGTTCATCACCCAGTTCCAGAGCACCGACCCGGATCCCGACCCGGATCCCGACCCGGATCCCGAACCGGGTGCCTGCCGGGTCAGTGACACGGTCAACTCCTGGAACGGTGGCCTCACCGCGGAGATCACGATCACCAACACCGGCACCACCCCGGTGAACGGCTGGTCGCTGGTCTTCACCCTCCCGGCTGGCCAGACGATCACCTCCGGGTGGAACGCGAACTACTCACCCACCTCCGGCCAGGTGACGGCCAGCAACGTCGCGTACAACCCGAACATCGCCCCGGGGGCGTCGGTCGGCATCGGCTTCCAGGCCAGCCACTCCGGCGACGCGAGCGGTCCGGTCTCGTTCGCGCTCAACGGCGCGTCTTGCACGGTCGGCTGACCCGTGGAGTACCGCTCGGCTCGTCCGGACGGGCCGAGCGGTGCCGGCTCACTCCTGGACGGTGGCCTTGTCCAGCACCGCCATGAACGCGCGCGACCACTCCGGCAGGTCGGGCCAGCCCCGGCAGGACACCATGGTGCCGTCCACGACGTCCGGTGCGTCGACCACGACCGCGCCGGCCTGTTCCAGGTCCGTCCTCAGCGGCGGGAAGGCCGCGGTGGTGCGTCCGTTCAGCAGCCCCAGCGCGGCGGGCACCTGGGGGCCGTGGCAGATCGTGCCGACCGGGAGCCCCCGGTCGAAGAAGTGGCGCACGATCCGGGCCACGTCCGGGTTCGTCCGCAGGTACTCCGGCGCGCGCCCACCGGGGATGACCAGTGCGTCGTAGTCCTCGGGGACCACGTCGGCCAAGGCCACGTCCACGGGCAGCAGGTGGCCGGGTTTCTCGGTGTAGGCGTCGCAGTCCGGCTCGAAGTCGTGCACCACCAGCTTCACCGGTCGGGTCGTCGGGGCGGTGACGACGGCCTCGTGACCGCCTTCCCGCAGGCGGAACACCGGGTACATCGAGTCCAGTTCCTCGGCGGCGTCGCCGGTCAGTATCAGCACGCGGGCCATGCCGTTCCCCTTCGTGGTCGACGTAGTGGGAGCGCTCCCAGGGCGCGACCGTCGCCCGGGCCGGTATTCGGGAGGGAAGGGCCGCGACAGGTGTTGCCCGGATCACACCATAGCCGGACCGCGGTGGGCGGAGTCAAGAGCCGCCCGGGATCAGTACGACTCATCGGTGATGATCATGCGTTCGGTAGCATCCGCTCGCATGGGGGAGGTCGAGTCGCACTCGTCGTACCGGCCAGGCTACGAGGTCGTCGCGGAGCGGATTCTCCAGCTCATCGCCGACCTGGAACTGGCGCCGGGGGACCGGATGCCGACCGAGAAGGACCTGGCCACACGGCTGGAAACCAGCCGTGGCATGGTCCGCGAGGCGGTGAAGATCCTCTCGGCGATCGGCCGGGTCCGGGCCCACCGGGGCCGTGGCCTGCATGTCGCCGACGACGAAGGAATGCTGGGTTCCGCGCGCTGGGGAGGGTTCTTCCTGCCGACCGACCTTGACCACGTGTACATGCTGTTCGAGTTCCGCCGCGTCCAGGAGGTCGCCGCCAGCAGGCTCGCCGCCACCAACGCGACCCCGGCCGAGCTGCGCGCGATCGAGGCGGCGGTCGAGGTCTGCAAGGAGGGCCACGAGACCGGGGAGGCGGCGATGTTCGAGCGCGGCGATGACGACTTCCACCTCGCCGTCGCCGTCGCGTCGCACAACCAGTTCCTGGTCGTGGCGGTGCGCGAGGCGCGCCGACTCCAGCGCCAGTCCAGCACCATCGGCCTGCGTGGCTCTCTCGGTGGGCACGCGGCGGAGGCGGTCGAGGAACACGCCGCCATCCACCGCGCGATCCGCGACGGGAAACCGGACGAGGCGGGGGCGGCCGCCGCCCGGCACCTGGACAACACCCTTGAGGACTACCGCCGCGAGATCCAGCGTCGACTCTTCGGCTGAGAGGCGCATCGAGTTAGCGTTAACATCCTTTTCTCCAACTGTTGACCCGGCTGTGTGCTCGGTGCTTTCATGTCAACGATGAGTTGATGTCCTGAGCCTCTGGATGTGCTCGGGCATGTACCCCTCGCTTGTGTTTGCGCTAACACCCTCTCGTCATCCGAACGTGGGAGCGCTCTACATGATCTTCACGAGACGCGGGCCCGGCCGCCCGACCGCCCTGGCGACCCTGCTGGTGGTCGCACTGCTGAGCGCCGCCGCGATGGTCGTCAACCCCACGCCGAGCGCGGCGGCCACCGTGGACACCAGCGCGTGGTACGTCCTGGTGAACCGCAACAGCGGCAAGGCACTGGACGTCTACGACCTCGCCACGAACGACGGTGCGCGGATCACCCAGTGGGCCCGCAACGACGGCGCGAACCAGCAGTGGCAGTTCGTCGACTCCGGCGGCGGCTACTACCGGCTGAGGTCCCGCCACTCCGGCAAGGTCCTCGACGTCCACAACTTCTCCACCGCCGACGGCGCCGCGATCGTGCAGTGGGCCGACGGGAACGGGACCAACCAGCAGTTCCGCCTCGCCGACTCCGACAGCGGCCACGTCCGGCTGCTCAACCGCAACAGCGGCAAGGCCGTCGAGGTCCAGAACGCCGCCACCGCCGACGGCGCCAACGTCGTCCAGTACACCGACTGGGGCGGCGCGAACCAGCAGTGGCGCCTGGTCCAGGTCGACGGTGGCGGGCAGCCCGCCGACCAGTTCACCAACCCCGTGGTGTGGCAGGACTTCGCCGACGTCGAGGTCATCCGGGTCGGCGAGGTCTACTACCTGACCGCCTCCACCATGCACTACTCGCCGGGCGCGCCGATCCTGCGGTCCTACGACCTGGTCAACTGGGAGTTCGCCGGGCACTCCGTGCCGTCGCTGGACTTCGGCACGAAGTACGACCTGACCGGCGGCCAGCGCGCGTACGTCAAGGGCATCTGGGCGTCCACCCTGGCCTACCGGCCGAGCAACCGGACCTACTACTGGGCGGGCTGCATCGAGTTCAACGACACGTTCGTCTACACCGCGTCCAGTGTGGAGGGACCGTGGAACCGCCATGCCCAGATCGACAACTGCTACTACGACGCCGGCATGTTGATCGACGACGACGACACCATGTACGTCGCCTACGGCAACACCACCATCAGCGTCGCGCAGCTGTCGGCGGACGGCCGTAGCCAGGTCCGCGCGCAACAGGTCTTCCAGACCCCGCAGAACATCGGCACGCTCGAAGGCGCCCGGTTCTACAAACGGGGCGGCAGCTACTACATCTGGCTGACCCGCCCAGCCAACGGGCAGTACGTCCTCAAGTCGGACAACGGCCCGTTCGGCCCGTACACCGTGCGCCAGGTCCTGCTCGACCTGCCCGGCCCGATCAGCGGCGGGGGAGTGCCGCACCAGGGCAGCCTCGTGCAACTGCCCAACGGTTCCTGGTACTACATGGCGTTCGTCGACGCCTACCCCGGGGGTCGGGTGCCCGCGCTGGCGCCGATCACCTGGACCTCCGACGGCTGGCCGGTGCTGCAGACCGTCAACGGCCGGTGGGGCGTGAACTACCCGTCGCCGCTGCCGACCCGGCCGGTGACACCGCTCATCGGCACGGACACCTTCACCGGCACCGCCCTGCGCCCGCAGTGGGAGTGGAACCACGACCCCGACACCAGCCGGTACACGGTGAACAACGGCCTGACCCTGCGGACGGCCACCGTCACCGGTGACCTGTACGCGGCCCGCAACACCCTCACCCACCGCATCCAGGGCCCCACCTCCACGGCGACCATCGAACTGGACCACGGCGCGATGCGCGACGGCGACCGGGCCGGGCTGGCGATGCTCCGGCAGTCCTCGGCCTGGATCGGTGTCAAGCGGGACAACGGCACCAGCCGGGTGGTGATGACCAACGGTCTGGCCATGGACGGCAGCTGGAACACCACGAGCACCGGCACCGAGGTGGCGAGCGCGGCGATCAACGGCAGCAGGATCTGGCTGCGGGTCAACGCCGACATCCGGCCCGGCTCCGGCCGGCAGGCCCACTTCTCCTACAGCACCGACGGGACCACGTTCACCCCACTGGGCAACGCGTTGACGCTGAACAACACGTGGCAGTTCTTCATGGGCTACCGCTACGGGATCTTCAACCACGCCACGCAGGCGCTCGGCGGCGCGGTGACCGTACGCCGCTTCGACCTCACCACGCCGTGACATCTCCCTCGCGTGGCCCCGACACCGTAAGGAGAACCAGCATGAACTCGATGGGCCAGGCCCCCGCGTCGCCCCGGGCGGGGCGCGTCCGGCGACGGCGTGGGGCACGCCTGCTGACCACCCTGCTCACGACCGTCCTCGCGGCCGGTTCCGCGGTCGCGCTCAACCCCGGCGCGGCGTCGGCGGCGACCGTCGACACGAGCGCCTGGTACGTGCTGGTCAACCGTAACAGCGGCAAGGCGCTGGACGTGTCCAACACGTCCAGCGCGGACGGCGCGGTGATCCACCAGTGGGCGCGCCACGACGGCGCGAACCAGCAGTGGCAGTTCGTCGACTCCGGCGGCGGCTACTACCGGTTGAAGTCCAAGAACTCCGGCAAGGTCCTCGACGTCACCAACTGGTCGACCGCCGACGGCGCGCGGCTCCAGCAGTGGCCGGACCTCAACGGGGCCAACCAGCAGTTCCGCCTCGCCGACTCCGACGGCGGTTACGTCCGGCTGGTCAACCGCAACAGCGGCAAGGTGGTGGAGGTCCAGGGCGCGTCGACCTCGGACGGGGCGGCCGTCGTCCAGTACAGCGACTGGAACGGGTCCAACCAGCAGTGGCAGCTCGTCCGCCTCGGCGGCGGCGACCCTGGCACGTGCTCGCTGCCGTCGACCTACCGGTGGTCGTCGTCGGGGGTGCTCGCGAACCCGAGGCAGGGGTGGGTGTCGCTCAAGGACTTCACCTACGTGCCCTACAACGGCCGGCATCTGGTCTACGGGACGACGCACGACACGGGCACGAGCTGGGGTTCGATGAACTTCAGCACCTTCTCGAACTGGTCGGACATGGCGTCGGCCAGCCAGAACGCGATGAACTCCGGCACGGTCGCGCCCACGTTGTTGTACTTCGCGCCGAAGAACGTCTGGGTGCTCGCCTACCAGTGGGGTGGGCCGGCGTTCAGCTACCGGACCTCGAGCGACCCGACCAACCCGAACGGCTGGTCGGCCCCGCAGACACTGTCCACCGCGAGCATCTCCGGCTCCGGCACCGGGCCGATCGACCAGACGCTCATCGGCGACGGCACGAACATGTACCTGTTCTTCGCCGGTGACAACGGCAGGATCTACCGTCAGACCATGCCGCTGGGCAACTTCCCCGCCAGCTTCGGGTCGTCCTACACCACGATCATGACCGACTCGACGAACAACCTGTTCGAGGCGGTCGAGGTCTACAAGGTCAAGGACCAGAACCAGTACCTGATGATCGTCGAGGCGATCGGCAGCAACGGCCGGTACTTCCGCTCCTTCACCTCCTCCAGCCTCAACGGAACGTGGGCCCCGCAGGCCGCCACCGAGTCCAACCCGTTCGCCGGCAAGGCCAACAGCGGCGCGACCTGGACCAACGACATCAGCCACGGCGACCTGATCCGCTCCAACGCCGACCAGACCAAGACCATCGACCCCTGCAACCTCCAGCTCCTCTACCAGGGCCGCAGCCCCAACTCCGGCGGCGACTACGGTCTGCTGCCCTACCGGCCGGGCGTGTTGACCCTGCAACGCTGACGGCCCACTCGTCCGGCGCCCCACCCGCCACCCGGGTCGGGGCGCCGGACTCAGCCGTGGGCCACCCCGCTGACCCTGGCCTGGGCGACGGCCAGTGAGGTCAGCCGATGGGCGCTGTCGCGCAGCAGCGTCACCATCTGGTCGAGTTCGGGTTTCACCCGGGCCGTCCAGTCGTTCTCGAACGCGATCCGATCGGCGCCGTGCCACACCATTGTTCCGATCGCCGTGTCGATGTGGCGAATGATGAGGGTGAGCCCGTCGCCGTAGTCGGTGAGCGTGTTCGCGTCGGAAACGACGGACTTCACCAGGTCCTCGCCGTCCCGGCTTTCGATACCCCGCCACTCGGCCATACCGGATCTCCTTTCGGTTCTCGACAGACTAGGTCACGATCTTTCGTTTCGTGCCTTGTGACCAGCGAGATCATGCCGGAACCTTCCGCTCCTGACGGCGTGGACGCTCGGCCGGCACGGCCCTAATCTCCTCGCTGGAATCACGAACGTCGCGAACCACAAGGGTGGCAGAGAAATGTCTTTTCAGGGCGCCGCGATCGAGGACCTGACGGTGTTGCGGTCCAGGTTCGTCGACGCGCGGCGGACCGCTCGCGACGCCGCCGAGTACACGACCGGACTGGTCCGCGCGTGGCAGGTGCACGGTCCGGCCGGAGACGAGCTGCGCGAGGACGTGAACGCCCTGCGCGTGCGCCTGGGCAACTCCGCCGGCGCGGTGGACGAGATCGTTCGTCGCCTGGGCCAGGACATCGACGAACAGCGCCGGGCCAGTGCCGGCGGCGTGGACGGTGTGGGTGAGCCCGTCCTGACCCGGTCCGCCCAACTCGCCACGACCGAGCCGGCGCCACCGTCGTGGCCGCACGTCACGGTCGACGTCCCCCCAGGCCTGCTGGCCCCGCTCGACCCGGCCAGGCGGGAGGCCAGGGCGCGGGAGGTGTTCGGCCTGATCTCGCGCACCGTTCCCGAACTGGCCGGCAAACGCTGGGAGGACTGGGATCCCCGCAGGGGTTTCACCCACAACGAGCCGTTCGTCCGCGCCGGTTACGAGTACTATGCCGGTCTGTTCGCCGACAGGCCCCAGTTGCACTGGGCGGGCATGGCGAAGCTGGCCGGCACCGTCGTCTACGCGGGTTTCGAGGACATGCGAATGGTGCGCGACCTGCTGCGCGACACGTCCACGGCCGTCCCGGAGAGCTGGCCGATCACCAGGCGGGTCGCCGAGGCGTTCGCCCAGCTCACCGACCAGCAGATCGCCCATTTCGAGAACAAGTTCCTGGAGATGCACCAGGCGGTCTTCCTCGATCTGGCCTTCCAGCACGAGGCGTACCGCCGGGAGGGCGTCGGCGGCATCGAGCGGCTCGCGAACAACGGTGACCTGCCTCGGGAACTGGTCGACGTGTGGCGGATGATCGACTCGTCCGAGCCGGCGACGGTCGCGGAGGGCAACAGGCTGTTGCTGCTGCGCGAACAGAAACAGGTTCTCCAGCCGTTCTACGACGAGATCGTGAAGGATTCCACGGGCCAGATCTTCACCCAGGTCATCAGTGCGACCACCCAGTCACCGATTCCCGGTGGCGCCGGCCTTCTCGACGGCTCCCGAGGGGGCAACGTCGCGGTGTTCGACGACCGGTGGTCCTGGATCCAGGGCGACATGTTGCCGAAGTACGAGCAGTTCCTGGCCAGTCGTCCCGGCGAGGCCAAGGAACTCATCGGACGGTCCATCACGGACGCGTCGGACAGGTTCAGGATCTCGGAGCGTCTCACCCTTCCCGTTCCCGCCCTGAAATAGCCGACGGTGTCGTCACCGGCGCGGGGAACGTCACCCCGGTGAGTTGCTCGGAGACGGTCCACAGGCGTCGCTGGGTGGCCTGGTCGTGGGAGTCGCGGCTGGAGGAGACGATCGTCGGGTGGCCGCGGGTCTCGCCGAGTCCGCCGGGGCCGTAGTACTGGCCGCCGGTGACGGTCGGGTCGGTGGCGGCGCGCAGGGTGGGCAGGGCGCCCATCGCGGGCTTCTGGGTGAGCAGCGGCGCGAGCCAGGTGACGGGCAGGCGGACCGGGGCGGGCGCGTTGCGGACGAGTTCGGTGTTGGACACGCCGGGGTGCGCGGCCACCGCGATCGTGGTGCCGTGCCGGGCGAGCCGGCGCTGGAGTTCGTAGGTGAACATCAGGTTGGCGAGCTTGGACTGGCCGTAGGCGCCGACGCGGCTGTAGGAGCGCTCCCACTGGAGGTCGTCGAAGTGGATGGCGGCCCGGAGGCGGTGGCCGGTGCTGCTGACCGTCACGACGCGGGAGCCGGAGACGGGCAGGAGCCGGTCGAGCAGCAGGCCGGTGAGGGCGAAGTGGCCGAGGTGGTTGGTGCCGAACTGCAGTTCGAAGCCGTCGGCGGTGGCCCGTTTCGGGGTGTACATCACGCCGGCGTTGTTGATCAGGAGGTCGAGGCGCGGGTGGGCGGCACGCAGGTCGGCCGCCGCGGACCGGATCGAGGCCAGCGAGGTCAGGTCGAGGGCCTGGACGGTGACGTCACCGGTCATGCGGGCGGCTGCCCGCCTGCCCTTCTCGACGTCGCGCACGGCCAGGACCACGGTCGCTCCGTGTGCGGCGAGCATCCGCGCGGTCTCGAAGCCCAGCCCGGTGTTGGCGCCGGTCACGATCGCCACCCGGCCGCGCTGGTCGGGGATGTGCTGTTCGGTCCAGTTCCCGCTCACGACACCCTCCTAAAGAACCATCGGTCTCTTATAGGGACGACAGTAAGAGACCGGCGGTCTTCTGTCAAGGGACCGGCGGTCTGTAAGCTAGGCTGAGGCCGTGACGTTTCAGCGGGCGCGAAGCGAGGAGCAGCGGGAGATCCGCCGCCGGGCCATCCTGGACACGGCGGCGGCGATGCTCGGCGAGATGCCCGTGGCCGAGGTGAGCCTCAACGAGCTCAGCCGGCGGGTCGGCCTGGCCAAGTCGAACGTCCTGCGCTACTTCGAGTCGCGCGAGGCGGTACTGCTCGAACTGCTGGACGTCTTCCTGGAGAGCTGGCTCGCCGAACTGGACCGCGAGCTGGCGGCCGGCATCGAGGCGACCGCGACGCCGGAGGCGCGGGCCGGCCAGCTCGCCGACATCCTCAGCCGGTCGCTGTCGGACCGGACGGTGCTGTGCGACCTGTTCGGCGCGCAGGGTGGCGTCCTCGAACACAACGTCTCCGTCGAGGTGGTCAAGCGGCACAAACGGTCCTCCCTCGCGAAACTCGCGACCATGACCGACCTCGTGCGCCGTCACGTGCCGGAACTCGGCGACGGCGCGCAGCTGTTCTGCCTGATGAGCCTGGTCTCGGCCGGCGCCCTGTCCGCCTACGTCCCACCTCCGCCCAGCCTCCTCGCCGCCTACGCACAGGAGCCCGCGCTCGGCGAGCTCCAGCTGGATCTTCACGACGCCCTGCGGATCTCCCTGCGCTCGTCGCTGCTGGGCGTCCTGCCACGCGCCTGAGCGGGCTTCTTGACACCCCTGACCTGCGTTTGTTGTAGTGGCAGGGAGTTGGGTCGTCGGCGCGTCGGGCGCGGACGCGAGGAGGCGTTCGAGTGGGCCGACGAACCGAGCCGCACCGCGACGCACCGACGCAGGCCGAGCGTCCCCCATTCGTCGACCGTCACGGGACCCTCGCGTCACTGGTCGCCGCCGTCAGCGAACCGTCGGTCGTCCTGGTGTCCGGCGAGGCGGGAGCCGGCAAGTCGCGCCTGGTGGCCGAGCTGCGGGCGGTGTGCCCCTCGCTGGTCGGCCGGTGCTACCGGCTGCGGGACCCGTTCCCGCTCGGCCCCATCGTGCACGTCCTGCGGGCCCTGCCCGAGGGCGCGCTGCGCGACCTTCCCGCGTCGGCGGGCGCGCTGCGGCTGCTCGTGCCGGAGCTCGCGGCCTGCCTGCCGCCGCTGCCCGCCGGCGCCCAGGACCCGAGAGTGCTGCCCCACCTCATGTTCCGGGGCATCGAGGCCGCCCTGCGCGCGGCGGGCCCGGTCGTGCTCGTGATCGAGGACGCGCACTGGATCGACGAGCAGACCCTGGAACTGCTCGACTTCCTCGTCAGCGACCCCGTTCCCGGGCTGTCGGTGGTGGTGACCTTCCGCGACAGCGAGGTCGATCCCGCCGTGCCGGCCCTGGCCGCCCGCGCCGGCGAGTCGGTGCCCGTCTCCCGGATCACCCTGTCCCGCTGGGACGTCGCGGACACCGGCCAGCTCGCCGCCGCGATCCTCGGCATCGAGCGGGTGAGCCCGGAGTTCGCCGAGCACCTGTGGCAGCGCGCCTCCGGCCTGCCGCTGGCGATCCGGGAACTGGTCCGCCTGCTCGTCGAGCGGGGCACCGTCGCCATGCACGACGGCGAGATGATGCGCCGCGGTCTCGACGAGCTGGAGGTCCCGGCCGGCCTGCGTGATCCGGTACTTGAGCGGGTCTCCCGGCTGGCCCAGGACGCCCGGGCGCTCGTCGAGGCGGGAGCGGTACTGCAACGGCCGGCCGACCGCGCCACCCTGGCCGCCGTCGCCCGGCTCCGGGGCGCGCGACTGACCCGGGGCCTGCTGGCCGCGGAGGAGTCCGGCCTGCTGGTCGAGCACGAGGGCGTCTACGAGGTGTCGCACGTGCTGGCCGCCGAAGCCGTCTACGGTGTGCTCTCCACCGTGCGTCGGGAGATCCTTCACCGGCGGGCCGCCGCCGCCCTGAGATCGGTGACGCCGTGCCCGCTGTCGCAGATCGCTCACCACGAGCGGGAGGCGCGGGACGCGACCTGGCCGGACACCGCGGAGGCGGCGGCGAAGCAGGCCTTCGGCGCGGGTGACGACGAGTCGACGATCGCCGCGCTCGAACCGCTGCTGCTGGAGCCGTCGGTACCGGCGGCACAACGCGCCCGCGCGTTGGTGATGGCGGCCAGGGCGTCGATCGAATCGACGCGCGGGGTCGGACTGCTGGGGGTGTTCGAGTCGGAAGTGGCGCGGGAGGACGGTTGCCTGAGCGCCGACAACCGGGTGCGGGTCGCCGTCAACCTGAGCCAGGCGGTGCACTTCCAGCTCTGCGACGCCACCCTGAGGACCGACCTGCACGCGTTGGTGACCGCCGAGGGCGTGTCGGACTGGGCGAGGCTCGCGACCGAGGCCATCGTGCTCACCCGGTGGCTGCCCGGCCGGTCGACCGCGGAGGTCGAGGACGCCACCGCCGACCTCGAGGCGCGGTGCCGGGCCGCGGACCTCGACGACGACCGGCGTCGGCAGCTGCGCATGATGGTCGACGAGGTGCGCCTGTTCACCGGTCGCACGGACCCGCACCGGTTGGACACCCGGCGCGCCTACGTGCCGCCGACGGACCGCAACATGTTCATCGGGCACATGAGCCTGATCGAGATCGCGGCGACCAGCGGCGACCTCGCCTTCGCCACTCGGCTGCTGGACCTGTGCGACGCCGTCGACGACCCGGTCATCGCACCGTCGGTGCGCAGCAGACGGACCGCCACGTTCCGGCAGCAGATCGACTTCCTCCGGGGACACTGGGCCGACCTGGTACGGGAGAACGGCGACGTGCGGCCGTCCCTGAGCACCACCGCCAGCCTCCGGCTCACCGAGGACGCGTGCTCGGCGGCACTGACCCTCGCCGTGAAGGGCCCCACCGCCGAGACCGTCGAGGAACTCGACCGGGTACTGGCGATCGCGGGCCAGGGCAGCCTGCACGACGCGCTGGTCCTGGCGCTCACCCCCCGCATCCGCGCGGCACTGGCCACCGGGGAGACCGCGGACCTGCCCGGTGTGGACCGGTTCCTCGCGGCGGTGCCCGACCACGCGATCATCCCGTGTCTGTACCAGGCGCTGCCTGAGGTGACCGCACTACTGCTCGCCCGTGGCGACGTCGACCGTGCACGACGGACGGTGGCCGCGTTCGCCGACGAGGCCGAGCGCATCCACGCACCGTTGGCGCCGGCGTCGGTCAGCCACGCCCGTGGCTTGCTCGACCTGGCCGACGACCCTCGGAGCACGCGGGCCGGTGAACTCCTCGGCGCGGCGGCCGGCCACTACGGCGAGATCCCGATGACCTACGAGGCGGCGCGGGCGTGGGAGCTGACCGCCCGGGTCCTGCCCGACACCGACCCGCGTGCCGAACAGCTGCTGGTCCGGGCCCTGCGTACCTTCCGCGAACTGGGTGCCACCTGGGACCTGGACCGGGCGCGCCAGGCGGCGCGGAGCAGGGGATGGACCGTGCCCGGCCCGGCTCGGGTCGGCCGGCCCGCCTACGGCGGAGAGCTGTCGCCACGGGAGCGCGAGGTCGCCGAACTGGCCGCCCAGGGGCTGACCAACGACGAGATCGCCCAACGGCTGTACGTGTCGGTCCACACGGTGCGCAAACAGGTGGCCGCCGCGCTGCACAAGCTCGGGCTCGACTCACGCCGTCAGCTCGCGCGGCACCTCGCCGGCACCGGCTGACGGTTTTTTGGGCCGGTGTGGCCCATGGTGGGCCAGGTGTCCGGTTCCTAGCCTCGTGAGCATGGTCCACCACCCATCCGAGGGGGACGAGGAGCCCGGCGAGCCGCTCCTGTCACCGGATGCCGTCGACAACGCCGACAGCCGTCCCGATGCGACACCGGGAACGGCCGACCCGGCGCGCGCCGACGACCGGACCGCCGAACACCGCAGGCGTGACGGCTGGTTCCCGGTGTGAGCCGGAAACCCCTTCAGTACCCACCGGTTCAGAGCGAAAGTGAGAGTTCTCCATGAGAGCGTCACCGATATCTCGGTTGTGGACGGCGGTGGTCGCGTCCGTGCTCGTGCTGGGCAGCGTCCTCGCCACGACACCGACGGCCACCGCCGCACCACCACCAGCGGATCCGGAAGTGGCCGCGTTGGCGAAGGTCGAGGACACGCTGGAGCGGAGGTTCGCCAACGCGCCGGGTAAGCCGCAGGACTTCCTGGTCTCCTTCCAGGAGAAGGCGGACCTGGCCGCCGCCGGCCGAATCGCCGACTGGGACGAACGCGGGCAGGCCGTCGTCACGGCGCTGAGACGGACGGCTGAGACCAGCCAGTCCGGGGTGACGTCCATGCTGCGCGCCCGAGGCGTCGACTTCGAGTCCTACTGGATCTCCAACGCCGTGCTGGTGCGCGAGGGCACCCGGGACGTCGCCACCGCACTGGCCGCGCGCTCGGAGGTCATGCGACTGGTGGCGCCGATGACCTACGACATCCCAGCCCCGGTCGAGCAGACACCGGCCAGCCCCGCGCCCCAGGGCGTGGAGTGGGGGATCGCCAACATCAACGCCGACGACGTCTGGGCGTCGGGCATCGACGGCAACGGCATCGTCATCGGGAGCCTCGACACCGGCGTCGACGACAGGCATCCGACGCTGAGCCACCAGTACCGCGGCCGCGGCGCCGACGGCAAGTTGTCCCACGACTACAACTGGTTCGACGCCGCCGGCCTCTGCAAGTACGGCCCGTGCGACAACCACGGCCACGGCACGCACACCACCGGCACGATGGTCGGTGACGACGGCGCCGGCAACCAGATCGGGGTCGCGCCCGGTGCCAAGTGGATCGCCGCCAACGGCTGCGACCCCTGCACGGTCCAGAACCTCCTGGCCGCCGGCCAGTGGATGCTGGCCCCCACCCGGATCGACGGCACCGAGGCAGATCCGTCGCAACGGCCGCACATCATCAACAACTCGTGGGGCTCGACGCAACCGTCGTTCGACCGTTGGTACGACGACGTCGCCGGCGCGTGGGACGCCTCGGGCATCTTCTCGGTCTGGGCCAACGGCAACAACGGCCCCGGCTGTATCACCTCCGGCGCGCCGGGCTCACTCACCGAGCGCTACTCGGTCGGCGCCTACGACGTGAACAACCAGATCGCGGGCTTCTCCTCGCGTGGTGCGGGCGAGAACGGCGCCATCAAGCCGAACATCGCGGCACCCGGGGTGAACATCCGCTCCGCCGTGCCGGGCGTCAGCGGAGAATACGCGTTCGCCAACGGCACTTCGATGGCCGCTCCGCACGTCACCGGGGCGATCGCCCTGCTGTGGTCGGCCACGCCGAGCCTGATCGGTGCCCTGCCGTTCACCCGCAACCTGCTCGACCTGTCCGCCCGGGACACCGAGGACCTGCAGTGTGGTGGCACCGCGCAGAACAACAACGTCTTCGGCGAGGGCCGGCTCGACGCCCAGGCCCTGCTGACCAACACCAAGATCGGCACCGCGGCCGGCACCGTGACCGACTCGTCCGGCGCACCGATCGCGGGGGCGCGGATCGAGCTGACGGGCGGAACCCCCGAGGCGCCCATCCAGCGCACCGCCGAGACCGGCGCGGACGGCACCTACCAGCTCGGCCTGCCGATCGGTGAGTACAACGCCACGGTCACCGCCTACGGCTTCGTCGGCGACCAGGGGAGCGTGACCATCACACAGGACACCACGACGGTGCGGGACTTCGCGCTCACCGCGGCGCCGATGGTCACCGTCTCCGGCCGGGTCAGCGACGGGTCCGGGCACGGCTGGCCGGTGCACGCGGCGCTGACGTTCCCCGGGTACCCCCACAACCCCGTGTACACCGACCCGGCGACCGGCGACTACAGCCTTCGGCTGCCCGCGACCGAGTACGAGGTCACCGTCGACCCGGTCGACGACGGCTACCCGACGAGCACGAGCCTGCTGCGCACGGACGGCTCGGACACCCGGTTCGACCAGCGGGTGATCGTCGATCCCGAGACGTGCACCGCGCCGGGCTACGGGTGGAACGGCGCGGAAACCAGGTTCACCCACTGGGACGGCGCCACCGCGCTGGACGGCTGGCAGCTGTCCGGCAAGGGCGGAACGTGGCGCTTCGACAACCCCGCGCACCGACCCCAGCCGGGGCTGGACAACCGGTTCGCGATCGCCGACCCCGCCGCCGAGGACACCCGGTCGATGTCCACGACGCTGACCTCCGAACCCGTGGACCTCAGTGGACAGACCGATCCCGTGCTGAGCTTCGACACCCGGTACCTGGGGGCCGCGCGCCAGCAGGCGGCGGTGGAGTACTCGACGGACGGCCGCCGCTGGAGTCCCCTGTGGACCGGCGGGTCCGGATCGGTCTACGGGGCGCAGTCGGTGTCCCTGGCGCAGGCCGAGCGGGTGCGGATCCGGCTGACCTTCACCGGGCGTGGCGGCGGCTACTGGGCGGTCGACAACCTGTTCGTCGGCACCCGTACCTGCGTGCCGCACGCGGGCGGGCTGCTGGTCGGTGAGGTGACCGACGAGTCCGGGAAGCCGGTGCCGGGCGCGGAGATCGGGGTCGCCGACAGGTCCGAGATCCACGTCGTCAGCCGGGAGTTCCCGGACGACGCGAGCTCGCCGGACACCGCCCGCTACCGCCTGTTCGTGCCGGCGGGGTCCACCCGGGTCACCGCCACCCGCGACGGCCACACCCCGGTGACCGACGACGTGACGGTCACCCGTGACGGGGTCACCATCCACGACTTCCAGCTCCACCCGGAGGCCTGACATGCGACACACACCACCACCCAGACCTGGCGCCGGTCGCCGGATCCTCGTGGCCGCGGCCATCCTCGGCCTCGCCGCGACCGGCACCGTCACCGCCGCCGCTGCCGAACAACCCTCGGGCGCGCTGACCCTCGACGAGCCGAACGCCGCTGTCCTGATGGGCGACCGCACGGTCACCCTGCTCACCGGGGAGCGGATGACCGTGAGCGGCGACCCGAGTGGCCGCCTGTCGGTGACCGCGCTCGGCGGCCCGACCGTGGACCCGCTCTCGGCCGACGGCCCGGCGGGCGCGTCCGATCTTCAGGTCACGGGAATCGAGGCGCCGGGCAGGCCCATGGTGCTCAGCGCGGTGCCGCCGTCGGCGACCGCGTTGGTGGACTCCGGCGTGGTCGACCGCCGGTTGTTCGACCTCAACGCCCTCGCCACCAGCGGGTTCGGCGTCACGAGCACCCCGGTCACCGTGCACTTCGCCGGCGTGGCGACCGCGGCCGACTCGCAGCGGTTGGCCGAGGCGTTGCCGGCCTCCAGCTACGTTTCCGGCACCGCCACCTCCGGCCGGGCCACCGTGTCCGTTCCGGTCGGCGAGAGCGAGTCCTTCTGGGACGCCGTCACCACGCCCCGGACGTTCGACCCGGCCACCCCGGAAGGCCAGGCGTGGGCGCACAACCGCGACGGTGCCCCTCGGGACCTGGCCGAGGGCCTGGCCGGCCTGACCCTCGACGGCTCACCGCTGGCGGTCGCGCCGACCAGCACCGTCCCCACCTACACCCTCACCGTGCGGCTGCACGCCAGCGCGGACCCGGGCCGGTGGGTGCATGGTGAACAACTCGGTGTCTTCTTCACCGGGACGGCGGCCCCGCTCATCGGGGTGACCGGCCCCAAAGCCGGCACCCTGACCAACCCCAGCATCACCTGTCTCGGGGACAGGCCCCAGTGCGCCACCGTGGTCATGACCTACGCGGTCCCGGTCGGTGTCTACTACCTGAACGGGCACTTCCTCGACTATCGCGACACGACGGCCCACACCACCTACTTCCACGAGCCCGAGCTGGCGGTGAACAGCGACCGCGTGATCGACCTCCACATGGACGACGGCATGTGGATCGACCCGCGCACTCCCCGGCCGAGCGATCCCATGGGTTACGGGATCGACTCGATGCGGACCCTTCCGAACGGCCTGCGCATCTACAACATCTCGACGGCCAACGAGGACAACAGCAGCTCCGGTCACTACCTCGCGCCCACGAAGCAGCCGGCGCGCACCGGGGCGTTCAACATGCAGCTCACGAGCGAGTGGCACGAGCCCTACGTCACGCTCACGACCGACCGCGGCCTGAACCTGCGCGCGGCCTACCCGAACCGCCGGCACGTCCTGGGGGTGGCGGACTATCGTCCCGAGCTCAGTCTCCGCAACACCGACCTCGAGGTGGTCGACGTCGGAACCGGTACCCCGGCCGACTTCGCGGACGTCGACGTCAACGGCAAGCTCGCGGTCCTCGGTTTCGACCCGGACCAGCAGATCGCGTGTGGCGTGGAGAAGCAGGTGATGGACCGGGCGAGCGCCGCCGGGGCGGTTGCCGTCCTCGTCGACCCTCGTAGCGACAGAACCTTGGTCGACGCGTGCAACATCTACTGGTCGATGCCCATCCTGGAGGACGGACAACCGGTCGACTCGGACCTGCCGCTGATCTCCGTCATGCCCGACGAGGTACGACAGCTTCGCGAGCAGCTCACCGAGCGGCAGGTCACGGTCCGCGTCGACAGCCCCGGGCGCGCGGGCATGAGCTACATGTACGAGCTCGGCCAGCACTTCAGCGGGGGCATTCCGGCGTCCATCGACCAGACGGTCTCCGAGCGTCGGTTGGCGACCCGGAACACGTCCCTGCACGGCCCGGCCGGGAAGGGGAACGTCCTGGGGCTGCACGCCTTCAGCCCGGGCTTCAACCTGTCGGTCAACTGGGCGATGGAACTGGCCCCCAGCCAGACGCCAGGACGATCCGTGACCGAGTATGTGTCGACGTCACCGGACGTGCGCTGGCACCGAATGTGGACCAGGTACGACACGGGTGTCGCCCAGTTCTGGGAGAGGTCCATGGAGATCGTCCGGACGCCCGAGACCCGAACCGAGAGGTGGTTCAACCCGTCGCAGTCCGTCGGACCGGTGGCCGTTCCGGACGACCTCGGTTCCTGGCCCGACTGGGTCTACTGCAGCTTCTGCCGCAACGGTGACGCCCTGTCGCCGGTGACCTACATCAACCATCCCGAGCCCAACCACGAGAGCTCGATGGGATACTTGCCCGACACCGTGCTCACCGACGGCAACGGCCAGCCGGTACCCCTGAACACCGACGACCCCCGCCTGCCGGTCTACCAGCTCGCCGCCGAGGAGCAGCGGTACACGCTGGAGAGCACGATGCCCGGCGGTCACTGGTTCCAGTGGCGGTTCACGTCGGGACATGTCGCAGGCAACCAGCTGCCGCCCGGCACCATGTGCCTGGAGGACTACTCCGGTCGGGACTGCGGGGCGCCGCAGCCGTTGATCTACCTGCGGTACGCCGCCCCCGTCGACGCCGGGAACACCGCCGCCGCGGGAACCCGGCACACGGTCACCGTCACCCCGTACCACCAGGCCGCCGACGGCCCGGCGATCCGTGAGGTGGCCACCCAGGTCAGCTTCGACGGCGGCACCACCTGGGCCGACGCCAGGATGCGGTCACACCGGGACGGCACCCGATCGGCGATCTTCACCGTGCCGGCCCTCGCCGACACCGACGGCCACGTCACGCTCCGCACCACCGCCACCGACGAAGCCGGCAACAGCACCACCCAACTCCGCACCCACGCCTACGCCCTGCGCTGACACCAGGAGGAGACGAACCCGTGCCGGTCTGGTCATCCAGACCGGCACGGCTCCTGTTCACAGTCGACCGCGGCGGAGTTCGATCCCGTCGAGGATCGTGTCGAGTCCATGGTCGAAGCCGTTGTCGGGTGCTTGGCCGTAACCGGTGCCGGACGCCTGCTGCGGTTCAGCAGCCCTGTCTGGTGCAGGTGGTGCCGAGCAGGAAGTTACCGTTGACGTCCCACAGGGCCACGTAGACGTAGGTGTAGCCACCCGGATAGTCGCAGTTCAGGGAGAATCCGAACGGGCGAGTCGTGTTGACCGACGCCGTTCGTGTTTCCAGTGGTGAATAGCAGTAGGCGGACTCGCCACGGAACCGAGCCTGTTTTCCCGTGGACCGCGCCTTGACCGAGCCCGAGATGTAGACGCTGCGGTTGTACCACGTGATGGAGCCGGTGAGGACGCTCTCGCCATATTTCAGGGTGTACGGTGTGACCGGATAGGCGGCCGGCGTGCTCGCACTCGCCTGACCAACCGCGGGGGCCGTGAATATCGCCATCACCGCGAGCATTGACGCGATCAGGCCGCCAACTACAGATCGTCTCAGTCCCATCAGAGAATATCACCTTTCAGTTCGAAAATCGCACGGACCTTTTCTGTCGCCTTCGCCGCGTTATCCGAACACACACCATGTTCGGGTGGAAGAAAGTTCGGTATGTTCATGTCGTTCGCCCTCCGAACGCAGGTCACGGGGTATGGGGGTCGCGCGGGCGAACGGGCGCGAACGCGGAGAGGGGCCAGCACCATGGGCGACGACCAGCCAGCCAACACAGCCGAATTCCGGCAGCGGATGCGGCGGCTGCGGTCGGACTGCGGCAACCCGACGCAGGCCCAGATGCGTCAGGTCATTGCCACCTTCGACGTGGACCGGCTCGCCCGCGCCACCCTGTCGGAGTTCTTCAGTGACGCCCGTGCGCACAGCCTGCCCAGGTGGGGGTTCGTGCGTTCCTACGTGGCCGCGTGCCTGCTGCACCATGGCACCCCGCCACGCGCCGTCCCCGAACAACTCGAGACCTGGGCCGACTGGTGGACCACCCTGGCCTCCGCCCGGAACAGGTCCGACACCGGCGCCGCCCAGGAGGAAAACCGACACGTCACACGGAATCCGCCCACGACCGCTGACACGGTGGACCTGGAGGCCGTGGTCGGTACCGACCAGGTGGACGCCACCCAGGAGGCCGATTCACCGGTCCCCGCGCAGCCCCGCCGCCGACTCCGCACGATCATGGTCATCACGGTCGGCGCCGCCGTCGGCTTCGGTGCCGGCCTCGCGGTGACCAGTGAGTGGTGGCGTGCGTCCCCGGGCCCCGACCCGTCGCTGGCCTACGGAATCTGCGCGGAGGCCATCGGGCCGTCGAACCGGGTTGGCCACATCGCCCTGCTCGCTGACACAGGTCCGCACGGCACACCGGTCCAGGACCGACTCATCGAACTCCGCGTCCAGAAACACCCGGACCGCGACTGGATCACGTGGGCCTACCTGGCGCGCGGTCCGTCACACCTCGACCGTCTCTGGCTCGACTGGAGCTATCTCGAGGACCCTGGTGACGAGCAGGCCAACTTCCGCCGGTGCGGTGCACAGCCCGTGAGCGAGGGACGCGGCACACCCGGCGTTCTCGTCACCGACGAGTCCGGTCGTCCCCGCTGGTTCCGAGCCTGTGGGCAGGTCCCGGCCGAGGACCGCGCCCCCGACCGCTCCGGAACGTTCTGCACCAACTGGACCCGGCCACGCACCTCCTGACCGGATCCGCCGCGATGCCCGGCCCCGTTCGGTGCGGCGTCCACGCTCCGGTCGGGTGTCGGTACCCCGTTAAGCTGGTAACAGACAGTCACGGCGGAGGTACGTGACCGTCGGTGTCCAACCGGCTGGAGGTCCTGGGTGCTGCACTACCGGTTGTTCGTGGAGGTGAATGATCCCCCGGGGGAGGTGGAGAAACGTGCCAGCGAGCAACTGCACTCATGGGTGCGGTCGAATCGCCTGGACGCGGACGCTCTCACCGTGGGACGCGAGGTGTCATTGGGGCCGGCCGCGACGGGGTCGCTCGCGGAGGTCGCCTACGGCAGTGGGGACCGGTTCCTGCGGGCGGTGATCCGGGAGGGCAGGAACACGGGGACCTGGACAACTCGGCTCACCGTGCACACTCCTGTCAACGGACGCACGAAGCCGTGGCTGTGGCTTGATCTCACCGGTCCTGATCGCGTTCAGGGCAAGCCGCCGCGTTTGTCCCGTGATCTGTTGGGCGTGTTCAACGCGACCACCGGCAGCGTCCGACAGGGCCAGGCACAACTCGTGCAGGATGTCGATGAGGTCCGCGACCTTGTCGAAGCTGTCTGCGACCCCGCCCGCCGCACGCTGATCTTCGTCGCGGGCTCGGACCCGCGACTGCCGATGCCCGCCTGGACCAGGCATGTGCGGACACTGCTGCGGGACACCGTGGGCCTGGCCGGCGGCTACGTGCTCACTCCTGCCGCCACCGCCGAGTTCAACAACGCGATCGGCCCTGTGCACGCGGTCAATCCGTGGACGCTCCGCACGTTCCGGTCGGGCGTTGAGCCGGATGACGACGAGGACGGACGCCGGCACAAGATTCTCAGTCACGAGCGGATAGTCGCCGACTCCACCAGCCGCCTTGCCTACTTCCTCGGCCGGCGGGCGCGAGAAGCCGCGCTGGACACGCCGTTGCCGCCGATCGCGACCCGGGTCGACCGCGCCTTCGCCGAACGGATCAACGCCGATCTCGTCGCCTCGCTCGGGACCACGGACGACGCGGTGCCCACCGACCGGCTCCAGCTGGCGGTCACTCGGCCCGAGACGGTCACCACCGTCACCCTTCCCGGTGGCATGCTCCCCGACGCGGTTGACGAGCATCAGGGGGACAGGGCCGACGAGTCCGGCCGCACCCCTGACGGTGACCCGCTTGTCGAGTCAGGGCCTCCTGACGTGACCACCGGTGCGCCAACCCACACGGACCCGGTGTTACCTGAGGGGGCCCCCACCGTGTGGCAGGCGCTCGAGCGAGTGCTCGGTGATGGACCCCTGACTGTCGAGCGTGTCATCGAGTGGGGCACGTTCGCTGAGCGCGGCCGCCGAATCGCATCCAACAGGGAAGCGATCGCCTCCCATCTGGATGCCTACGAAACGCGCGTGACGATGCTGGAGGCCGAACGGGGCGAACTGCGCCGACGGCTGCAGGACAGCCAGCTCGAGATCGCCGTCGCCGAGGATGAGCACGCCCGTGCCGCGGCCGAGGTACGACGCCTGCGGAAGCTGCTCGTCAACTCCGACCAGGCCGCCCAGGTCTGGATCCCCGACGAGGCCACCGAACTGTCGCTCAAGCAACGGCCCCAGGACTGCGAGGACCTCGCGAGCAAGCTCGACACCTGGCACCACATCACCTTCACCGGTGAGGTCGACGAACTCCTCGACCTCGACCAGCACGACCAGGCCGGCGGCTGGGCCGGAAAGATCTGGGACGCCTTCGGCGCGCTCGAGGACTATGCGCAGGCTGTCCTCAACAGGACGTTCGACGGCAACGTGCACAATTACCTGAGTGACACCCCCGCCGGTCTGCGTACCTTCTCCGCCACCCGGCACGCCAACGACGAGAGTCCGCAGGTACGGAACAGCTCCAAACTGGCCTCGTTGCGAACCCTGCCGGTGCCGACCGAGGTCGACCCGAGCGGGACGATCTTCATGGGTGCGCACTTCAAGATCGCCCAGAGCGGCATGATCAGCCCGAGGCTGCACTACCACAACGACATTCGTGGGACCGGCCGGATCTATGTCGGTTACATCGGAAAACACTTGCGCAACACCCAAACCAACTGAGCGCGCGAGGACATCCGTCGGCGGCCTGGTTTGACGTTCGGACGCGGGGATGGCCCCGCCCGTGCGGGCGGGGCCATCCCTTCGGTCAGCCGGTCACGGTCCGGGTCGGCGCCGGGGCGTACCCGGCGGGCCGGGCGGTGAACGTGCCCCGGCCGTGGGTCCGGCTGCGCAGGCGGTCCGCGTAACCGAACAGCTCGGCCAGCGGCACGATGGCGGTGATCGTCACCGTGCCGGTGCGTGTGGTCGAGGCCGTGACCCGGCCGCGGCGTCCGGCCAGGTCGCCGAGTACGCCGCCCATGGCGTCCTCGGGAACGGTGACCGCGATCTCGGACACCGGTTCGAGCAGCGCGATCACCGATGCGCGCAGCGCCTCCCGCAGCCCGAGTTTGCCCGCGGTCCGGAACGCCATTTCCGACGAGTCCTTCGGATGGGTGGCGCCGTCGGTGAGGGTGACTCGCAGTCCGGTCACGGGGTGGCCGCCGAGCGGCCCCTCGGACAGGGCGTCGCGGCACCCCGTCTCCACGGCACGGATGTACTCCCGCGGCACCCGGCCGCCGACGACGGCCGACCGGAACACGAAGTCGTCGTCGCAGGGCGCCAGGTCGAGCACGACGTGGGCGAACTGGCCCGCGCCGCCGTCCTGCTTGACGTGCCGGTACACCAGCCCGGACACCCCGGACACGACCGTCTCCCGGTAGGCCACCTCCGGCCTACCGACGTTGATCTCCAGACCACGGCTGCGCCGGATCTTCTCCACCGCGACCTCCAGGTGCAGTTCTCCCATGCCGGACAACACGGTCTGTCCGGTCTGGGTGTCGTTGCGCACGGTCAGCGAGGGATCCTCGTCGACCAGTTGGGCCAGCGCCGCCGCCAGTCGTTCGGTGTCGGCGGACCGTCGCGTCTCGACCGCGACGGACACGACCGGTTCGGTGACCGTCGGCGGTTCGAGGAGTACGGGTGCCGACTGTGCGCAGAGGCTGGCGCCGACACGGGCGGTCTTCGGACCGACGAAGGCGACGATGTCACCCGCGCTGGCCTCCGCCAGTTCCGTGTGCCGGTCCGCGTGCACCCGCAGGATGCGCGCGATCCGTTCCTTGCGTCCGGTGCCGGCGTTCACAACGGACTCTCCTTTTCGGATCGTGCCCGAATAGATTCGTGCGTACGTCAGCCGCCCGGTGTCCGTCGCGACCACCTTGAACACGAGACCGGCGAACGGCGCGCCGGGGTCCGACGGTGCGGGCAGGTAGTCGACGACCGCGGACAGCAGTGGTTCGACCCCGCGGTTGCGGTACGCCGAGCCGCACAGCACGACCACGCCCTCACCGCTGCGGGTCAGGTCCCGCAACGCTGCGGTCAACGTCGCGGCGGACACCGCCGAGTCCGCGTAGAACTCCTCCAGCGCCGCTGGATGTCGTTCCGCCACCGCCTCGTCGAGCTGGTGTCGTCGTCGCCGTGCCTCGTTGGTCAGCTCGGCGGGCACGGGACCGTCCACCATGGTGTCGTCGACCCACCGCAACGTGCGCATCCTGATCAGGTCGACCACACCGGTGAACCCGTGCTCGCTGCCGACAGGCAGCTGGACCACCAGCGGTGTGGGGTGCAGCCGTTGCCGGATCGACGCGACGGCCGCGTCGAGGTCGGCACCCGCGCGGTCCATCTTGTTGACGAACGCGATCCGCGGCACGCCGTGCCGGTCCGCCTGCCGCCACACCGACTCGCTCTGCGGCTCGACGCCAGCGACCGCGTCGAACACCACGACCGCGCCGTCGAGCACCCGCAGGGACCGTTCGACCTCGTCGGAGAAGTCGACGTGGCCGGGGGTGTCGATCAGGTTGATCCAGTGGTCGTACCACGCACAGCTCACGGCCGCGGCGAAGATGGTGATGCCGCGGTCGCGTTCCTGCGAGTCGAAGTCGGTGACGGTCGTGCCGTCGTGGACCTCGCCGCGTTTGTGGGTCGTACCCGTCGCATAGAGGATCCGTTCGGTGAGGGTGGTCTTGCCCGCGTCGACGTGGGCGAGGATGCCGAGGTTGCGGACAGCGTCAAGCGATCGCACGAGAACTGGCCTTTCGAAAGGTGATCCGGGGTCAGCGCGATTCACGTGACCACGCGCGCACCGGCCCGTACGGGCACGGCGCGCTCGCCTTCACCGGTTCCGGTACCGGCCGCGCAGCGGGCACCGAAGGGACGAAGAGATCAGGATCACCTCGTACCGCGACAGGAGAACGGCGTGACAGAACACGGCGCCTCCTCTCAACTGTCGCGGATCGACAGGACTATAGCGGATCCAGGACGGAATGGGTCGCGAATTTCCGAGTACGTCATCGGTCTCCCTCCGCCCATTCGGAATCGGGTCGGTCGGGAACCTGGACGTCTGCCGCACCGAGGTGACGTCTTTCGCGCCGAGATCGATGGCTGCGTCCACGCCTCGATGGCTCAGCCACGCCCGGCGACGAGCTGTCGCCGCACCGGCCGGCGACGCCTTCGCCGGGCGGCTTGGGCATCAATGTCGCGGAACCGGCCCGGTGCCGGTCACCGGACCCGGAAGCCTCCCGAGTCCCGGCCGAACGCGCCGGTCATCGGAAACCGGCTGGTTCCGTTCCACCAGTGGTAGACGACTCGTTTGCCGCCGTCGGCGGCGGTGAACACGTCCAGGCCGCCCGGGCCGCGGTGGTTGCCCGGCAGGCCACGGTACGGGCCGAGCCCGGCCTCGCCGGTGAAGCCGAAGTACGGCCTGGCCACGCCGTCACGCAGCGGCGTGCACCGCGTGCCGGGAATCGGCCCCGTGCCGCATTTCGCGATGCCGGTGGCGTAGCGGGCGCTGTCCCAGTTGTTGCCGGAGTAGGCGAGGAACCAGTGGTCGCCGGCCTTGAACATCGACGGGTTCTCGATCACGTGGGTGGTGCCGGCAGCCCGCCTGGTGTCCCACGTGAGGTGGGTGCTCTTCAGCGCGTCCCGGCGGGTCGACCACTCCGCCCGGCCCTCGCCGTCGGTGCGCACCACGGAGATCCCGGTCTCCGGCCCGGACGTGATCGCGTCGTCGCGGTAGGCCACGTACATCCTGCCGCCGGCGACGAAAGGGTTCGCGTCGATGGCCCACCGGCCGCCCGGCGGGCAGGCCCAGCCGCCCGCGTTCCGGAACGGGCCGTAGGCGCTGCGCGAGATCGCCCTGCCGAGGCACTTCTGCCCGCTGCCCTTCCGGGACGCGGTGTAGTACATGAAGAACCGGTCACCGAAGCGCACCACCCCCGGCGCCCAGATGTTCCCCGACGCCCACTCGCCAGGTCCGCCGGGCAACGCGTCGCCCGACGCGCAGTCGGACATGCCGACGGTGTTGCCCGAGCCGTGGGTCAGGACCGGGACCCACAGCTTTCCGACCCCGCCGCACCGCTTGCCCCTGCCGGCGCCGACCGTCGTGCCGTAGGTGACGTAGCGGCCGTCCTCCGCGCGCAGGGTGTCCGGGTCCGCCAGCGGAAACGTCGACTCGTTGGCGGTGGCCGTGACGCCGCCGGACGCACTGGCCGCCCCGACAGCCACGCCCGCCGCGACGACTCCGGCCACGAGCGCTCCCACCAGGATTCTTCTGCTCAGTGACACCGTTTCCTCCAGCAGGTCGGTTCAGGCCACCCGGAGACGGAACCGCGCCGCGCGCGCGTCGTGCCCGTCGACCCGCATGTCGATCGTCCAGGTCTCCAGCAACTCGGCTCGCACCGTGCCGTTGCCCGGCAGCCAGTTGATCCGGTCCACCCCGGCCAGGAAGGCCCGCCGTTCGGCGTCCCGGCCGGTGGCCCGGACGTAGTTCGCCTTGTTGGTGTCGGCGGTCCAGATGACCAGTCGGCCCTGGTTGTGGTGGTGGAGCACGCGGGCCCGGTGGAGGTCCTTCATCAGGTGCCAGTAGGGCTTGAGCCGGTCGAGCCGGTCACCGTTGTAGGCGTTGGCGATGTAGTGGGTGTTGAGCAGGGCGAACTCGAGGTTCGGGTGGTTGGCGTGTCGGAGAACGACCTCGTTGAGCCACCGCGGCGGGCTCTTCCGGTCGGCGACGCCGCCGTGCGCGCGGGTCGTGGTCGACGACACCACCCGCCACGGGTCCGGGACCGAGATCGGCACGCGATAGGACCGGTCGTGACGCAGGAACGTGGTGGTGTACGCCCCGGCGAAGTGCCTCGCGATCATCGCCGGCTCACCGGTGTCACCCTCGTTGATCTCCTGCCAGCCCACCAGCGGCCGGTAGTTCGGGTGCTCGGTCGAGTAGCCGCGGACCGCGCGGATCGCCGGCTCCCGCGCGGCCAGGTTGCCCCGCCCGACGTTGGCCGTGATCACCGTGAGCCCGACCCAGTTCGACGCCGCGGACGCCGTGCCGGCGGAGACCACCGCCCCGGCCGTTCCGAGAACGACGCCGCCGCCGAGCAGGAGCGCCGACCGCCTGCTGAGTGCGTTGGACACGAGGACCGCCTCTCGTCGTAACCCGGAGCACCAGCGGAGTGACAACTCATGCGATCATGCAACACAAGACGGCCCGGTGGCTACCCCTGCCCTGGTACCCGCCTCCTGATTGCCAGCCGCCATCGCCTCGCCGGGCCCGTCGTCGCAGGATTTCCGCCGCCTTCACTGCTGAGATCGGGACCAGCGAGTTCCCTGTGGTCGGCGAGAGATACCGCAACACGCAGAACGTGTTCGACCAGACGTGCATTCAGGCCCTTTTCGCAGGACGGACTCCGGTGGACGGGTATCCGGGGCACCTACGAGCTCGGGTCCTCCCGGCCGGCCACCGCCTGTTTCGGGTTGAACGTCGCGTTGGTGACGAACCGAGGAGAGATCGGCGCCCCCTCCCGGTCAGGCGTGCTTCGGCCGGCCGCTGGTTCGGCAATGGTGTGCCGAGTCAGCCAGACGGGTCGGGCCTCGTGCCCAAGGACACGAGGCCCGGCTTCAGCTGATCAGCCGACGGGCAGACCGAACTCCACACGCAGCACAGGCGGGAATTCCGGTCGCAGCAGGTTCCGGACCCGCAACTGGTAGACACCGGGGAGCATGTCGGTGTACATGTAGATCTTTGCCCGCTCGATGCCGCTACCGTCCCGGACGAGACTCCCCAGAATCTGCTGCACGAACGGGCCGGGCACACCTTCGGTTACCCGAGCGAGCTCGAAGACTATCGAGCCGGTCGGACACGGGTCACAGGCCAGGACGTCCGAGCCGGTGAGGGTGATCCGCAGGACAGCTGGCTCACCGAACACGCGTACCGGGCACACCGCTGGCTCGGCCGGAAGACGCTCGTTGCAGGACACGATCGGTGTCGTGACGCCGCCGAAGTCGTCAAGGTGGTCGCCGTCCGGCGCGTCACCGACAGTGAAGATCCCCGGGTGCGCGGGGACCGTCTCGACCTCGACGGTCATCGGGGCGCCGCCGTACGGGTGCACCTTGAACTCGCTCGTACCGGAGTCCGCGCACGTGCCGAAAGGCTCCGATCCGACCGAGTTCGGGTAGTACACGTCGATCCGGGTGCCTTCTCCCACTTGGTCGACGGCCAGTATCGGCAGCCGCAGCAAGCTGCCGTCCGCCCCGCAGGTCGCCTCGACATACGTGCCGGCTGGCGTGTTCTGTGTCCACCGGGTGAAGACCCGAGGTACCTCGAGGGTGAGCGGATCGGCGGTCACGATGCTCAGCCGCGCCCCGCGCGGTACCGGTCCAGCCTGCATGGATGCCGAGTTCATCACCACAAACGGATCGGAGGTCGGGGTGATCGCCGCTGCCGCTGGTAGTGGTGCCGCGAAGGACGCCACCGCCAGGACGGCAACGCCGAACCGCCCGGCACAGCCAACTGGTTTGATCATCAGGTTGTCTCCAGAGCCGAGGACAGGGCGTGAGCGGAACTGCCGCAGGACGCTAGTGCCGACCGCTAAGCTGAGGCTGAGTTGACGCTTGGCGCGACGGGTAGGGCGTATGCGGTTTCGGATTCTCGGGCCCCTGGGTGTCTGGGACGGGACGGTGTGGACGCAGGTCGGAGCGCCGCAACAGCGAACACTCCTCGCGATGCTTCTGCTGGAAGCGGGGCAGGTTGTCCCCATCGACCGCGTGATCGACGAGATCTGGGGTGCACACCCGCCGCAGGCTGCGAAGGGCACCGTGCACGGCTATGTGATGCGTCTTCGCCGACTGCTCGGTACCCAGGACTGTCCTCTGGTCACCCGAGGTCGCGGCTACGAGCTGGTGCTTTCCGATGACGCCCTCGACGCCGATGTTTTCCAGCGGCTCGCCGAGTCCGGACAGCGAAGCGTCGTCGACGGCAAGCCGAAGATCGCGGCCGCCCAGCTGTCCGAGGGACTTGCCCTGTGGCGTGGATCTGCCCTCGCCGACGTGCCGGCCACTCCGGCAATCACGGCCGCGGCGCAGCGACTCGATCAAGCCAGGCTCACCGGCATCGAGCTGTACCTCGAGGCTAGGGTCGCGCTCGGTGAGCACTTCGAGGTGGTCGACGAGTTGCAGGGGCTTGTCGTCGAGAACCCATTGCGCGAGCGACTGTGGACCCAGTTGATGCTCGCGCTCTATCGGTGCGGGCGGCGGGCGGAGGCGTTGAACGCCTACCAACGAGCGCGCGGCATTCTGGTCGAGGACCTCGGTCTCGAGCCGAGCCTGCCACTGCGGGAGTTGCATGCGGCGATCCTCGCCGAGGACAACGAACTCGTCGTGTCGGACAGGAGGAGCGCGGTCACGTCGAGGCGGGACGAGCGAATCAGGCCAGCTCAGCTGCCGGCGGACGTCGCCGCGTTCACCGGCCGTGACGACGCCTGCGCCCGGCTCGACAACCTGCTGCCTGTCGGCGGAGCGTCACATCTACCTGTCGTGGTGGTCTCCGGGACCGCCGGGGTCGGCAAGACCGCGCTTGCCGTGCATTGGGCACACCGGGTGCACGACCAGTTCCCAGACGGACAGCTCCATGTGGACCTTCGGGGCTACTCGGCGGGGTCACCGCTGCGACCGATGGAGGTGCTGGCCAGATTCCTTACCGCACTGAATGTTCCGCCGACCTCCTTGCCGTCCGATGTGGACGAGGCAGCGGCGACCTATCGCAGCCTGCTCGCCGACCGGCGCATGCTCGTGCTGCTGGACAACGCGAACCACCCGGACCAGGTGCGCCCGCTGCTGCCCAACAGCCCGGGATGCCTTGTGCTGGTCACCAGCCGCGACCACCTCGCCGGCCTGCTCGCCAAGGACGGCGCGGTGCGGCTGGCGCTCGACTCACTCGCTCCTGGCGCGGCACAGACCCTGCTGGCACGGCTGGTCGGCGCGGAGCGAGCGGACCGAGAGCCGTCTGCGCTGACAGACATGGCCGAGCTGTGCGGATACCTGCCTCTGGCGTTGCGGATCGCGGCGGCCAACATGGTGGTGGCGTCCGGTACGGCGGTGGCCGACCACGTGGCAAGGCTCAAGGAGGACCGGCTGAGCGCCCTGCAGGTCGACGGCGACCAGGACGTCGCGGTCCGGGTGGCGTTCGACCATTCCTACGGTGCGCTCCCGGTCGCCGCGAGAAGGCTCTTCCGGCTTCTCGGGCTGGTGCCCGGGCCGCATGTCACCGTGCGGGCGGCAGCTTCGCTCGCGAACCTGCCGGTCACCACGTCGGCGTCGCTGCTCGACCGTCTGGTCGCGGCTCACCTGCTCGACGAGCACGCGCCTGGCCGGTACAGCTTCCACGATCTGCTGCGGGCCTATGCCGAGCGGAAGGCGACTACCGGCGAGTCCGCACCCGACCGCGAGGCCGCCCTCGCTCGGCTGTATGACCACTACCTGCACGGGGTCATCGCCGCCGCCGGCAGGTTGTACCCGCACGTGTTGCGCCTGCCAGAGCCCGCGGGTGCCGAACCGCCTGTCAGCTGGCTCGGTGACCATCGGCAGGCATCGGCATGGCTCGACGACGAGCGCCCCAACCTGGTCTCCGCCGTGCCTCACGCCATCGAGCACGGGTTCACCGAGGTGGCCTGGCGGATCGCCGACGCCCTGCGCGGTTACCTGTACCTGCGCATGCATACCGAGGACTGGCGCAGGGCGGCCAACGCCGGGCTCGCCGCTGCCGAAGCGGAAGGCGACCAGCGGGCCCAGGCCGCCGCGCATGCCAGCCTGGCGACCCTGCACTGGGCGCAGGGCCGCCACCAGGACGCCATTGACCACCACGCTACGGCGCTTTCCCTTGCCCGCCAGGTAGGTTGGGTGGAGGGCGGGTCCGCGGCGCTTGGCAACCTCGGCAACCTCAATTGGGCACTCGGCCGACTGGACATGGCCGCCGAGCTGTTCACCCAAGCACGCGAACTCCACCAGGAGACGGGCCAGAAGGCTGGTGAGGCAACCGCCCTGGGCAACCTCGGCCTGGTCCGCCTCGGACAGGGCAGACTGCACGACGCCGCGAAGCACTGCTTGGAATCGCTTGCTCTGCACCGGGAATCGGGCTCACGCAGCGGCGAGGCGCGCACGCTGACCCACCTCGGCGAAATCCACCTCGCGATGAATCGGCCCGACGAGGCGCTGATCACGCTGACAGACGCCCTCACCCTGCTGCGCCAGATCGGCGACCGCAACACCGAAGGCGACACGCTGCGCGCCCTGGCCGCGCTGCACCGCGACACCCGCGAGTTCGGCAAGGCACTGGACCTCGCGAGCACAGCGGTCGACCTTGCAAGGGAGACCGGAGACAAGCGGCTCGAAGCGGGGACGCTCACCACCCGGGCAAGTATCCAGCACCAACTCGGCCGCTACCAGTCGGCGGTCGACGGGCACCGGCAGGCACTGCGCATCGCCAGAGGCATCGGCAACCACTTCCTGGAAACCGAGGCACTTGTCGGCCTCGCCGCGTCGCTCATTCGCACCGGTGAACGCGACCAGGCCATCTACCTCGCCTCCACCGCGATGGCCGCGGCGCGGCACAGCGGCTACCACCTGCTCCGAACCAAGGCCCAGACGCTCCTCGTCGACCTCAACGCCCCTCATCCCACCCGCTGACCAACGTCAGCGAGCTGGGTTGACCTACTTGCCAGTGTCGCGCCCAGGTCTGGGGCCTGACTTCCGTTGGCTGCCGGCCGAAGCATTCTGGAAGCACACAACCTGTTGCTGCTCACCAACGTCACCGGCCTCGGGGTGGCATCGGCTCACTCAACGCCAGATCTCCTTGACAGCCCGGTTGCCCGCGACACAGGAACCCCTTCCATCGTGGCGGAAGGACCCTCCGCGCTCAGCGTCCATGGTGCCGTGCCCCGACCGTGGGTCTATCCCATGATCATGGAACAGTCCCACCCTGGTGCCCTGAGTCGTTGGTTCGTTGGCGAACTCAATGGGGGCAGAGTTGCTGGTAAGGGGTGCCTGGTAGGTGGCGCTGCCATTGGTTCGAGGTGAGGTGGTTGGTGACGCGCTGACATACGGTCTGGGCCGCTTTGTCGGGGGTGATGTCGTAGGTCTGAAGTGGGGTGTGGTCGCCGGCCGCGTGGAGGGTGCGTCCGTCGGGGCTGAATGCCAGGGCACGGACAGTGTCGCCGGGTGTGGGGAGCGATGACCCGATGCGGAGGTGGGTGGTGGTGTCCCACAGTTGCAGGGTGCCTTCGTCCGCGGCAACTGCCAGAGTCTGACCGTCAGGGGAGAAGGCCAGCGCGGAGACGTACTGGTAGGTGGTGGTGTCGGGGGCGGTGAGAACACCGAGGTGTTGGGTGAGTTGGCCGTCCCACAGCGCGACCCGACCGGATGCGTCACCGGCGGCCAAGTAGTCCCCGTTCGGGCTGAACGCCAAGGCGGTGGCCTTGCCGGTGCCCCTGACGGCGGGCAGTCTGCTACCGGAAGGGAAACGGTATGCCCGGCCCTGTGTTGTGACGATCAACTGGCCGTTGGGATGCGGCACCACATCGCCTGCGGTGTCGGCGATCGTGCGGGTCGTGGTCCGACGGCGTAGATCCCACACCCGAGTGGACGTGGTGCCGTCAACGTCGAGTATGCCGGTGATCAGCAGTGAGCGGTCATCCGGGCTGAAGGCAATGTTCGTCAGGTCTGGGCCGACCTCATCCTCGTCCAGAACGGCTGTGGTCCGGCGCTGCGGGATGTCATACAGCTCGATTCGTTCGGATCGAGCTTCGGTGACCATGGATGTCACGCTGTAGGCGAACACGTTCCCGGTGGAGTTGAAGGACATCATGGCGGTGCAGTGTCGGAACAGGTCATCGTCGGGCATGGAGCACGGCATTCGGGGGGGTTCGGCCACGGGTTTTCCGGTGCGTTTGTCGAGGATGAGGAACCGGATGTACTCACCTTCGGTGTCCGGGCGTGCGATGGCCAGGGTTGTGCCGTCCGGGCTGAACCTCGCTCCCAGGCTCGGGTGTTTGCTCCAGTGCGGGGTCGCGGATCTGGTCAGGGTGAGGGTGTGCACGGTGGTGCCCCACGCGTTGTCCGGGCCGCCGAGGTAGCGGAGGGTTCCGGCCTCGGTGTCGAGCTTGATGTCTTTGACGGTTTCGCCGGAAAGCCGGTGTCGAAGTACCGGGTGGCGAGGGGTGACCAGTCGCCACACGAGGAGCTCCTCACCGTCCGATGCCGCGACGAAGGCGCCGTCCTTGCTGAGTTCCGGGATTGTCAAACCGGCGTGTGTGACTGCCGGAGCCTCCTGACCGGTCTCGGTGTGCCAGGTGCGAACGCCGGTGTCGTCGACGACGGCCAGCCGGCTTCCGTCGGCACTGAACGTGATCTGCTCCTGGACGCATTGGCGCAGGGAGACGGTCGGCAGCCACGGCGCGGACATTCTGCGTCCTGTGGTGACGTCCCACAGCCGTAACTGTTCACCGGGGACGCACACAGCCAGAAAGCGGTCGTCCGCGCTCATCGTGGCGTCGAGGAACGGGACACCGAATTCCGCGAGGCCACGGCGCTCCTGCTCGAACTGGTCCATGAGACTCAACACGCGTGCCCAGTTCAGGGAGTTGATATCGCCGACCGGCTTTCCCTTGGTGTTCTCGTTGACCTCGAGAAGTGTGCGTCGGGTACGTGGGTCCCAGAGTTGGATGCGTTGGTTCGATCCGTCGACGTCGTAGACGACGAGGATGCGGCCGCTTGGGCTCATCTCAGCGCCACGGTCGGCTTCGGTCATGGCCGGTTCGTCCCGGCGTCCGGTAGTGAGGTCGTACAGGCTGACCTTCTGATCTGTGCCGCTGAAGACTGGGAGCCACTGGGTGTCTGCCCGAGGAAAGCCGGCCTGCGTCATCGCGTCACTCAGGCCGGGCAGGACCGCAGTGGCCTGGTTGGTGGCGAGGTTCCAGCGGGTGACCTGCTCGCGGCCGATGCTGAGCAGCGTGCGGCCGTCGGCGCTGAGCTGGCGCATGGTCTGTGTGCTGCGGTCCGGATCGGTGAAGACGTTCTGTTCGGGTTGGACCGCGGCGGCCAGCAGGGCGGAGCGCGTTTCTGGGAGGTCGGCGATGCGCCAGGCGGCGAGGCTGAGTTGCATGGCGGTCTGGGGGTCGGACAGGCGGAGGCTGGCGGCCACACCGGCGATGCGGCGGGCTTCGGCTTCGACACGGCGGGTTTCGTTGGCTTCGTTCTGTTGCCAGGCGACCATGGCGGCGATGAGACCGAGAACGAGCAGGACTGACAGTGCGGCCCTACCGGTGCGCCGGGCGCGGCGGTTACGTTTCCGAGCGGAGAGGCTGGCGGTGAGGAACCGCTGTTCCAGTCTGGTGAGGTCGTCGGGATGGTCGGGGGTGGCGCAGTACTGCTCGGCGACAGTCAGTCGCACCCCTCGGTAGAGGCTGCCAGGATCGTGGTTGAGTGTTTGCCAGGTGCGGGCCGCTTCGGTGAGCTGGCGTTGGACCCGTAGCCGCTCGCGATCAGTGTCGATCCAGTTGTGGAGTCGGGGCCAGGCGCTCAGAACGGCCTCGTGGGCCAGGCTGACAATGTCTCCGTCCAAGGTGACCAGTCGGGCGTGGGCGAGCCGATTGAGGATCGGTATGGCGCTCGGGCCGAGTGCGATGACCTCGGTGCGGCTGATTGAGCGGCGGGTGTCCTGGTTTCCCTGGCCTGGATTGACCAGGCGCAGCAGGATCCGCCGAGCGGTTTCGGCTTGGTCGTCGGTAAGGTGCTGGTAGAAATTCTCGGCGGTGTGGGTGATGGCGCCGTGGAGGCCGCCGGCATCGTCGAAGGCGGCTTCGGTCAGGACTCTGCCCTTGCGGCGGCGCCAAGTTTCCTGTAATGCATGGGACATCAGTGGCAGGCCGCCGGGTTCGTCGGCGACCTCGTGGAGGATGCGAGTGGTGAGTGTGCGCTCGACGACGAGGCCGTACAAGGCGGCCGGTCTCACGATCGCCTGCCGTAGTTCTTCCTTCCGCATCGTTGCCACCAGCAGGGTGGCGTGGTGGGCTGCTTCGGTAAGTGCGCGGTGTTGGGTGAGGTGACCGTAGAAGTCGGCGCGCACGGCGACGATGACACGAACACCGCGTTCGGTGGCGGCGTGGAGCCGGTCGAGGAAGTGGGTGCGCTCCGCCCTGTCTATGCACAGGGTGAACACTTCCTCGAACTGGTCGACCACGACCACGGTTCCCGATGGGGTCTGCTGCGGATCAAGGACCTCGGCGTGTGTGTCCGCCGGGTGCTCTCCGGGCGTGAGCAGTCGAATCGCGGTCGACTGTCCGTTCCGCGACTCGGTTCGCCGCAGCCGGGGGACCAATCCGGCGTGCAGCAGCGAGGACTTGCCACTACCGGACGGACCGGTCACCACCACCAGGCGGCGGCGACTCAGCAGATCCTCGAGCTCGTCGACAAGGAGGTCCCGGCCGAAGAAACGCTCATGGTCCTCGGCGTCGAAGCGAGCCAGACCCAGATAGGGCGCCTCCGCGTCGTCGCCCGCCGCGTGCGCCTCCGCGTCCACTTCCCGCACGGTCTGCCGCCAGCGCCGCTCCCACTCCTCGCAGTCACCACCGCACACGTCGACGTACGCCAGCAGGACCTCCAGCGACGGCAGCCGGGCCCCGGACGCCGCCTGTGCCAGCGTCGCGGCTGAGTAATGCGCCTTACGCGCCATCACCCGGTACGTGATTCCGCCCGCCTCCTGGCGCAACCTTCGCAGCCCGTCGGCAAACCGTGCGACAGGCCCGACAGTCGGATCCAACGGTCGTTCACGACGCCCCACGACGCCTCCCCACAAGTGCGGAAATCCCACGTCGATGCTACGAAACCTCCTGCCGTCGCCTGCACAGCGGCGCCCGAGCCAAAGGCGGCTACGAAATTGTCTGAACTGGTCAAGAGGGTCTGCTGGACAATCGAGCGGTCCACAAGACTCACGTCCTGTCGGCCTGGGGAGGCAACCGTCGGTCGATGGATCGACACCAACGGAGACCGCTTCTCATGGGGACGCGAGCGCACATGGAATCACTGGAACTGGACCAGGAAGCCGGATCCTCGCCCGATGACGTGATCGAGGTGCCGATCGAGACGGTGCAGGCCGCGGACTCGCCCCGGCTGACCGGCGAGGATCTGGCACACGTCCGGGTCCTCGCTGAGGGCGCCGGGGTACTACCGCCCATCATCGTGCATCGTTCGACGATGCGGGTGATCGACGGCATGCACCGGTTGCGTGCTGCCAAGCTCAAGGGCAGACGAAGCATCGCGGTACGGTTCTTCGACGGCGATGAGCACGCGGCATTCATCCTCGGCGTCAAGGCGAACATCGCGCATGGGCTGCCGCTGACCCTCGCCGACCGCAAGGCGGCTGCGGCACGGATCCTCGTGTTGTATCCTCATTGGTCGGATCGGGCGATCGCCGCGATCGCCGGCCTGGCGCACAAGACCGTCGGCGCCGTGCGCCGACGGTCGAGTGGGGAAGTTCCCCAGTTGACCGGACGGGTCGGCAGGGACGGTCGGGTTCGACCGCTGAACAGTGCGGACGGCCGGCGACGCGCGATCGAGCTGTTGATGGACGACCCCGATGCGTCCGTTCACGACATCGCGCGCGCAGCCGGAGTCTCCCGCACCACCGCGAAGGACGTGCGCAGACGCCTCCATGACGGTGCCGACGAATCCGCTGACACGGCACGCGTCGTCGAGTCCGTTCCGGTCGTGGACGGCTCGTCGGTTCTCCGCGCGCTGCGCAGTGATCCGTCATTGCGTTTCACCGAAACGGGGAAAATGTTGTTGCGTGCGTTGAGCCACAGTCCGGGAACCGCAGCCGAATGCGACGAGCTGGCCGACGGTGTGCCCAGTCATTACGTGACCTCGGTTGCCGAACTGGCACGAATGTACGCGGATTACTGGCATAGGCTCGCGACGCGGTTGGAAGAACGTTCGTGCGAGTGAGACCGCTGACGTGGAGGTCTACGGTCTGGAACTGGTCCCGAATAGGCAGGAGCGGGCCGCGCTGCTGGCGGAACTCACCCATCTGGACCGGCAGTCCGATCATGTCCTGGGTGAACAACAGCTGGCTGGTGGCGTCACCCGGTCGGCGAGCCGGGCGGCGGTTGGTGTCGCACAATTCGCCCTGGCTGACGACGGCGGCGATCTGTTGGGTTTACCCGATCCGGTCCGGCGATGCCGGTGGCGAGCGTACGGCCGACCCCAATCGCCCGGGAGTGACCAGCGCGATCGGCAATCCGGACTCGACACGCGGCGCCGCAGATTCACCGAGTCTGTCAACTTTTTGGTCATGTTCAACCGACCGCTGGTTGTCAACGGCATAGTGTCGATTTTGATAGCTGCCGGTCCGTGGGAGTTGTGTTGCGGCATTTTCCTCGTCGTTTGTCGCGGGTTTTCGACTGCCTCAGGGGTCTTGTGTATGGCCCTCCTGGAATTGTTCGGGCAATGGGAATGTGAATTGATGAGCCGGCGGATCAAGGCTCATGGAGTGTATGACCATCTTATGGGTAATTTACCTGACAGGTGAATTATTGATCTTGTGTCAGCTTTGCGACTGGAGTTCGTCGGCTCGAGAGGGTTGGTTTTCGTTGACGTACAGGTTCACGGTTCTTGGGCGAGTTGGTGTCTCGCTGGACGGCGCCGAGGTTGACCTGGGTGCTCAGTCGCGTGCGTTCCTGGCCGCGCTGTTGATCAGGGCGGGACACCCGGTAACGGTGGGGGAGATCGTGGACATCCTCTGGGGGGGACGGTCGCCCGCGAGTGCGGTGAACGCGGTGCACAAGCATGCGAGCATGGTGCGTCGCATGCTCGAACCGGACATCGCGCCGCGGGAACAGGGGCGCTGGCTAGTCCGGCGGGACAGTGGCTACCTGTTCCACGTCGCACCTGACGACCTCGACCTGCTCCGGTTCCGTTGCCTGGTCGACGACGCGCGGGCTGCGCATGACCAGGGTGATTCGGCCGAGGCCGTCGAGCTCTACCTGGCGGCGCTCGGGCTGTGGCGTGGCCGGTGCGCGGAGAACCTGGACCAGCGGATCCGCCTGCTCCCGCCGTTCTACGCGGTCGACCGGGAGTTCATAACGGCCATGCAGCAGGCCGTCGACCTCGCGCTGTCTCTCGGCTGCGCCGAGCGAGTCTTGCCGCTGACCCGTGCGGCCGCTGCGGCAGAGCCGCTGGACGAACCGCTTCAGGCACGCTTGTTGCTGGTGCTCGCCGCCACGGGCCGCCAGGCGTGCGCGTTGTCAACCTATCAGCAGGTCCGTGAACGGCTGGCGGATGAGTTGGGCGTCGACCCGGGACTGGAGCTCCGGGCCGCGCACCAGCAGGTGCTCAGGCATGAATTCACCACCGCTGTAGGCCTGCCCGGCCAGCCACACCGCCCGGTTGCGCAACAGCCGGCGCAACTTCCCCGAGATGTGCCCAGGTTCGTCGGCCGTGCGGATGCCCTGGCCCGGCTGGACGCCGTCGCCCCGCACGGTGGCGGCGAAACCACCCCGCTCGTGCTGCTCACCGGCGGTCCCGGAGTCGGGAAGACGGCGTTGACCGTCCACTGGGCCCAGCGTGCCGCCCGCAACTTCCCAGACGGGCAGTTGTTCGTCAACCTGTGGCCGGTCGACCGGTTCGAACCGCTCGACCCAGCCGACGTGCTGCGGCACTTTCTCAGTTCACTCGGGCTCATACCGGAGCTGATGCCAACCACGACAGCCGAGCGCAGCGCACTGTTCCGCACAATGCTCGACGGGCGTCGGGTCCTGGTGGTGCTGGACAACGCAGCGACAGCCGAACAAGTTCGTCCGCTGCTGCCGGGCAGTGCGGGCAGCATGGTGTTGGTGACGAGTCGATTCCGCCAGATGGGGCTGGTCGCGCTGGACGGGGCCCGCTCACTCGAGGTCGGAACGCTGACCCCTGCCGAGGTGTTGGACCTGCTCACCGCGCTGCTGACCGAGGAACGGGTTTCGGCGGAGCCGGGGCCGGCGGCGGCGCTCGGGCGGCTGTGCGCCTACCACCCGGTTGCCCTGCGCCTGGCAGCCGCGCACTTGGCATGCGCGCCGGAGCGGTCGATCGAGAGCTACGTGTGCGAGCTGTTCTGTACGGACAGGTGGCATCGCTGCGGTCCGGAGAGCGACGACGCGACGGAGACCATCTCCGCGTTCATCAGTCGATCGCAGCCGCAGCGGTTGTCCGTATAGCCACGGACACGAGCTGCGCGGGCCGCTCGAGGTTGCTGCGCTTCGCCGCGCCCTGTCGACGATCGTGTCCCGACACGAGGTGTTACGCACCGGGTTCTCGCCACGGACGGGTTGCCGAGCCAGTGCCCGCGCCCGCCGGCGGAGCTGCCGGTGCCAGTCGAGGAATTGCGGCAGCCGGCGGATCCCCGCGGCGTCGAGCTGGATCGGTGCCGCGATGAGTCGACCCGGCCGTGCTGTACACCGCGTACCGCGCGGGCGAACCGGACCCGCTGCCGCCGCTTCCGTTCCAGTACGCGGACTTCGCCGTCTGGCAGCGCGGCAGGGTGGACGAGCCGGCGATGCTCGACCAACTGGCTCACTGGCTGGACCGGCTCACCGGAGCGTCGGCGCTCGAACTGCTCTCCGACCACCCTCGGACGTCGCGACGCACATCCGAGGATCGGCTCCGCGCCATCGCCGAGCGGGAGACACGACCCTGCACACGGTGCTGGTCGCCGGGTTCGCCGCGGTACTTGCCAGATGGAGCGGCCAGCCCGACGTGGTGCTCGGCTCGTTCGTCGCGAACCGGGACCGGCCTGGCGCCGATCGACTGGTGGGCTTCCTGGCGCAGGTGCTGCCGCTGCGGGTCGACACTACCCCCGCGTGCCGTCGTTCCGCGCGCTGGTCGGCCGGGCGCGGGCGAGCTGCCTTGCCACCCTGTCACACCGGCACACGCTGCTGGAGACCGTGCTCACGGCTTTGGGTCGCGGGCACGGGTCGCCCGCGTCGGGTGTGCGCGTGGCGCCCGGACTCCGTCCGGCGACACCAGGGTGGACCGTGCCCGACCTGGCGGCGGAGCCGTTCGAGGTCCCCCTGCGACCGCGCAGTTCGAGCTGTCGCTCGAGCTGATCGAGACCGTGAGCGGTGGCTAGGTGGCCACGTGTCCTTTGCCACCGACCTGTTCGACGAGTCGACCGCCGAACGCATGGCGGCAGGGTTCACCCATCTGCTGGCCGAGGCCGCCGAGGATCCGGACCCGCCGCTCGGATCGCTGCCGCTGCTCACCACCGGAGAGCAGGAGCGGATCGCGCGCTGGAGCGACCGAGTACCGGCCACCGCGCACTGCGGCCGAACGGCTTCTTTGCGGATATCTGGTCCACGGTGCTCGGCATCCCGCGGATTGGCTGCGACGACGAGTTCCGTGACTGGGCGGGCACTCACTGATGGCCACCCAGATCGCGGCGCGGATCAGGACCAGGTTCGGGATCGAGGTCTCGGTCGTCGAGCTGCTGAGGCGTCGCTGGACGCTGGCCGAGTTGGCCGGTGAGGTGCAGCGGCGCCAACTTGCCCTGGCGAGCCGGGACGACCTGCGCGCGATTGCTGAGCCGGATTGGCGGACTTCCGGATGAGGAGATCACCGGGATGCTCGCGGAGGGGCAGGTCGATGACGTGGGGAGGTGAACGGCCATCAACCCAGACCCGATCCAGATGGAATCCAGTCGCGCTGGACCAGCCTGTGGTGAGGCCGACTCGGGTGCCTGCCACCGGGCGTCGAACGCAGGAGAACCGCGACCGTCGGCCACCAGGAGATCGGGGGGCGTATGGCGTTGGACAGTGCCGCACTGGTGGATGCCACCACTTCGGAGCTCAGACGCACGCTGGTGGGCCGGGACCACGAGCTGGCGTCGCTGCGCGAGGTAGCCGCGCTGGCCGGCACGTCGCCGCACATCGTGGAGATCGCCGGGGAGCCGGGGACCGGCAAGACCAGACTGCTGGAGGAGTTCCGGTCCCGGCTGCACCGCGCGGGCTGGATGGTGGCCACGACCAGTTCGGTCGTCGGACAGTCCCTGCCCTACCAGGTGTTCGTCGACGCGCTCGACGGCCTCCTGGCGCGGGACACCGAGCTAGTACGGGAGTCGCTTGGCGCGACCTGTGCCGACATGCTCTCCGTTATGTTCCCGTCGTGGCCCGGCGCTGCGACCTCGGCGCCGGGCGCCGGGCACGATCGGGTGGACCAATACCGGGTCTTCCGCGCGGTTGGGCTCGCGCTGGAGGCACTGGCCGGGTCGCGAGGGCTGCTCGTCGTCATCGACGACGCCCACCACATGGACGAGGGTTCGGTCGCGTTGCTCGACCACGTCGTGCGGCACCCACCGGACGCCCCGTTGGTGATCGCGCTGGCCCATCGACCGCGGCAGTGCGACGTGCGGCTCGCGGCGGCGATCCGGGAGGTGCCTGGTGGGGCGTCGATCCGCCGGATGCGCACCGGCCCGATCCCTGCCGAGGACCTCGCCGGGTTGCTGCCGGCCGAGACGAACCGGGTGGCGCGGCAAGGGTTGCTGCGGCTGGCGGCCGGCAACCCTGGCGTGCTGCTGGCGTTCGCCGCGACGGCCACAACCGGGCCCGGTGGAGAACCACCGGATGTCAGGGAGCTCGTCGAAGGCGTCCCACCGGCGCTGGCCGGGGCGCCCACCGGCGACTTCGGGATGCTGTCGCCGCTGGCCCGACTGGTCGCGGGGGCCGCTGCGGTAGCGGGGGACCCGTTCTCCCTCACGGTCGTCGAGACGGTAGCCGAACTCGATCAACGGGACGCGCTCACCGGGATGGACGAGTTGCTTGGCCACGACATCGTGCGGCCGTTCGGCTCGTTGCGCCGGTTCCGGTTCCGAGACGTCGTGGTCCGCTCGGTTGCCTACCACGCGGTGCCGGACGCGTGGCGGCACGGTGCGCACACCAGAGCGGTCGCCCTGTTCCGAGCCATGAACGAGCGACCGCCGGTCATCGCAAGGCATCTCGAGCATGTCGCCAGGGGTGACGACCCGGCTGACGCCGACATGCTGGAGGAGGCGGCGCGCGGCTGCCTGTTCGAGTCGCCGGCACGGGCCGCGCGCTGGCTCGGTACCGCGAACTGCTTAAGGATCGGTCAGCCGCCCGCCGCCGCGACACTCACCTTGCTCGGCAAGGCGCTGGCGGTGGCCGGCCGCCTCGGCGAGAGCGAGACGATCCTGACCGGCTTGCTCGGTGCCGACCACCGGCTTTCCCCGGACGAGCGGGTCACGGTCGCCGAGTGGTGCGCGAAGGTCCACACGCTGCGTGGCCGGCCGGCCGAGGCTGCGGCAGTGTTGCACGCGGCGCTCGCCGAGCCGGGCCCTGCGGATCTGGACCGGTCGCCGCTGCACCTGGAGCTCGCCGCGCTCGCCGTGGCCTCGTCTGGCCCCCCGCTGACCGACGAGGTGCGCGATGGGCTGCGGAGCGCGGCCGAGCACGACGACCGGCTGTCGCGGCTGCGTGCGCACCTGCTGCTGGCGCTGTCTTGCGGCGACTCCGCCGCCGGGCACCTGCGCACAGCGCTGCGCTTGTTCGGTGAGCTCGGGGAACGGGAACGTTGGTGCGCTCAGGAGTCGTGGTATCTGATCGCCGAGACTCATCGCAGGATGGACCTGCTCGACTCGGCGGTCGCATTGTTCCGTACCGGGCTCGACGCCGCGGTGTCGAGTGGGCAGGGGTACCTGCGCACGCGCCTCGCGACGGGCCTGAGACGGACCCTGCTCGCGCTCGGTGAGCATGAGGTCGCCGCCGAGTGGGCCGATTACGCGCGCACAACCGCAGACACTGACCCGCACACCGACCCCAGCGCCACAGTCGGCATGGACGGCGCGGTCGCCGGGGTGCTGGTGACCGAGCTCGTGCTGCCCGCGGCGCGGCAACTCCGGCGTACCGTGTCCGAGTACGGTGGGCCGGAGCCGACCCGTCTCGCGGTGCTGGATGCCGTGCGGCGGCCGGACACCGCCAAGCTGGATGCCGAGACCAGCAGGCTGGACTCGCTGAGCCGGCGCGAGTGGGAGATCTCGGAGTTGGTGAGCAAGGGCCACACGAACCACCGGATCGCCGACATGCTGATGCTGAGCCGCAAGACCGTCGAGACCTACCTGGACCGGATCTTCAAGAAGCTCGAGGTCACTTCGCGGGCGCAGATCGCGTACCTGATCGGCAGCCGGGCCCGCCTGCCCGGGTGCACTCCCGCCTGCACGGCGGAGGACCCCGATGGCCCGGAGTGAGCAGGCGCGTCCCGCGGAGTCAGAGGACGAACCAGGTCAATGGTTACGAAGTGTAGTCGGGCGACTGTTCCTTTGCCGTGTGGTCGGCAGCTGTCGCTGGCCGTTCACCTGGTTGCGTCAGGGAGAGGATCACGTCTCCGGGCTCCTGACGCGGCAGTGTGCACCGTGGGTGTCGGATCGGGCCCGGTGTTGTTGTGGTGGGTTTGGTGTTTGAGGCTGTGCTGATTGTTGGTGGGCGGTGCGCAGGCTGCTTGCCGATCGTCGTGGTGTTTTGGGTGGGTGGGGGGTGGCCGGGATGGTGTGGTCGTCCATGCCTGTTGAGGTGTTCGAGCCTGATCGGCTTCGGTTGGTGCGGTCCGTGCCGCCGGTGTCGTCGGTGGTTGAGCGGGCGGCGAGGGACCGTGTGTGGGAGGCGGTTCGGGCCAATCCGGCCTTGTACGACGGTAGCCAGGATCGCCGAGTTGGAGCGGGAGAACCGTGAGTTGCGGCGGGCGAACCAGATCCTGAAGTCCGCGTCGGCTTTCTTCGCAGCGGAGCTGGACCGTCCGTCGCGATGAAGGCCGAGTTCGTCGACTCCCAGCGGGAGACCCCACGGTGTCCAGCCGATCCTGGAAGCACTCAAACACACGCCTGCTCAGATCGCACCGTCGACCTACTACGCCGCCAAGACCCGCACTGACTCCGCTCGGGCTGCCCGGGACCGGGAGCTGGTCGTGCGGATCGAGCAGGTGCACGAAGACAACGCCTTCGTCGAGCACCTCATGGGCCAGCCCGAAGGCTGGGTCACCAACCTCTCCCTGCCCCGCACCGGGCAACTCCGCGCGTTGGGCAACGGCGTCGTCCCCCACCAAGCCGCCCACGCGGTCAGCCTGCTGTTAGACGACCTCACCGACCTCCTCGCCATCACAGCGCCTGCCGGCCGCACCGCCCGGCGGCAACCCACTGGACGGGAGGCGGATGTGGCGTGAGCCGATACTGAAGAGATCGATATCAGACCATCACATAGTTATTACCTTCTATATGGATGTCCACTGAAACAACACACAATCCGCAGCGCCGCGCCGGGCCCGACAACGTTGCTGTTACATTTTGCACGCACTTGCCACAGTTGATTCCCACTGTCACGCTGCACCCCGTGCGATGGAAGCGCCCCAGGGCGGCCGGGATGACGGACGGGCCGTCCGTCCGGCTTCTTCGACAGCTCGGGAGTCGGCATGCCGCGTTGGTCCGGGCCGCGACGATCGGTCCGGTCGCGGCCATCGCGTTGCTCAGGGCGCCCGCGACCGAACGCGGCCCCCTCGTCGTCGTTGTCACCGGCACCCTCGTGTGGTGCGCGATCTACGTCCGGAACCTGCTCCGGCACGGAGGGAATTGGCCAGGGACCCGACTGGTGGCAGCGGATGTCACCATCATGGCCGGTGTCTGTGTGAGTACCTTGTGCACGGGGGCGGTCGAGAGCAACAACGCTGGTTGGGTACGACTCCTCGCGACTTTCGTCTGTGTGGTCTGTCAGTGGCATACCGGTGTACTCGTGGGGACGGCCGCGACATTGGTCGTGACGGGTTCGCTGGTCAGCGCGCTGGCCGTCGCGGGCGCGTCCGCTCCACTGCTGACCGCAGCGATCTGGATCGTCGTCGCGGGCACGCTGTCGAGGATCGTGTGGGTCCTCCTCGAGCGCGTCGCTCGGACAGCGGACCGGGTCATGGCCGAAGCGGCGGCCACCAGAAGGGCGCACCGGGTCGCCGAGACGATTCGTGCGCAGGAGCGTGAGTTCGCTGGTGCCTTGCACGATACGGCGGCGACCACTCTGCTGATGGTGGGCACCGAACGGCCGGACACCCGCTGGTTGGCCACGCAGGCCCGGCGCGACCTGGAGTTGTTGCGCGCCTACGCCCAACACCCTCGCGAGGACGCCCACCTGGCCAGGGCGCTGCGCGACCTGGTCGAAACACTGCCGTTGACCGGCGTGTTCGACGGGCCTGCGATGGTCTCGGTCCCGCCTCCGGTCACCTGCGCGGTCCTCGACGCGGCGCGCGAGGCCCTCAACAACGTGGTCCGGCACGCGCGCGCTGACCGGGTTCACGTGCGGCTGCGAGGCGGATCGGGATGGGTGCGGGTGACGGTCGCCGACGACGGGTGCGGCTTCGACGTCGACACCGTTCCGGTCACCAGGCGCGGCGTGCGCGAGAGCATCCGCCGAAGGCTCGCGAACGTCGGCGGCAGCGCGACGATCACTACACGGCCCCACCACGGCACCACCGTCGCGCTGGAGTGGCGCGGTGAGTGACACGGCACAGGCCTGGTCCACGACACAGGTGCGCATCAGGATGATGTTCCGGCTCCGGGTGTCGCTGCTGGCGGTCGCGACGACGGTGCTGTTCGCCGTGGGACTACGCCACATGCTGATCTACCGCGACGCCTACTCCTCGGTCCCGACCCAGTTCGTCGCATGGGGTGCCCTGGCCGCCGTACTCGGCGCCGAAGCGGTGCTGACCATTCGGCGACTGACCTGGCGACGGCTGCGCGGAGTCGCGATCGGTGTTGTCCTGGCCGCCTCCGCGACCTCCTACCTGACCCTCACCGAGGGCGTGGCGACCTACGCTGACTGGGCGTACGGCACGGCCAACTGGATCGGCATCGCCATCCTGTTCGACCGCCCGCTCCAGGCCCAACTGGCGTTCCTGGCCGGTCACTGTGCCCTCGCACTGACGGACCTGCTGCTGCTCGCCGGTGCCGACCAGGCCTCGATACTGCGCTTCATGACCGGTTCGGTCGGCGTGCTGGGTTACCCGCTGTGCGTCGCGGCGGTCGTCGTACCCCTACGGGCCGTCGCGTCGTCGGCGGCGAGATCGCACCGGGAGGTCGAACGAGCCAGGACCGACGAACAGGTCGCGGCCGAGTCCGCACTGCGGCGGCGACAGCGGATCACCGAACTGGCCGACAGCACCATGCCGCTGCTCGCCGGCCTCGCGGACCGGACCCTGGACCCGAGCGACCAGCGGGTGCGGCAGAGGTGTGCGATCGAGGCGGGCCGGCTCCGCCGGTTGATGGCGGAGCACGACACGGTCGCGGACCCGCTGTTGCACGAGTTGCGGCACTGCGCCGACATCGCGGAACGCAGGGGAGTGCGGGTCGAGTTGGACGCACGCGGACACTGGCCGGACCTGTCGGTTCCGGTGCGGCGCAGCCTGACCGACGCGCCGCTCGCCGCGCTGGCCACCGCCGACTCGTGGGCGAGAGTGACCGTTGTCGGCGACGGTGGACTCGTCTCGGTGAACGTCGTCGCGGACTGTGGGGGCATCGAACTGTCCCAACCGGCCGACCCCGACGCCCGGTTGGAGACGCGCTCGACGAAGGACATGACGTGGGTGGAGGTCTGGTGGCGGACAAAGTGATCAGCGCGGTACTCGTGGACGACCACGTGGCGATCGCCGCAGGTGTCGGGTCGTGGTTCTCCCTGGCCGAACCGCCCATCGTCCTGCTCAACGCGGGCGACCGGCTGCCCGACCTGTGGACGGGGCCGGGGGCGCGGGCCGATGTCGTGATCTTCGACCTCGAACTCGTTCCCCGGCAGCCGAACTTCGGCGAGTTGCGGCGCCTCGTGAAGAACCGCCGCCGCGTCGTTGTCTACTCCCAGCACGCCGACCAGGAGACCGCGCTCAGGTGCGTCGACCTCGGCGCCTTGGCCTACCTGACCAAACGAGAGGGTGAGGAGCACCTGGTCCCGGCTGTTCGCGCGGCCGCGGAGGGCCGCTCCTACACCGCGCCGACACTGAGCGGAGTGCTGGTCACCGACGAGCGGCCGGAGCGGCCATCGTTGACGCCCCGCGAGCGCGAGGTGCTGCGTGCGTGGTTCGTCTCCTCGTCGAAGGACCTCGTCGCCCGCAAGCTCGACATCAGCGCCAAGACCGTGGAGACACACATCGAGCGCGTACGGGCCAAGTATGCGCACGTGGGACGGGCGGCGCCAACCAAGAGCGATCTGGTGAGCCACGCACTGGACGACGGGCTGATCACGCTCGACGAGCTGACCGCGCAGCGGGACGTCTGACCGTCACGGACGGTCGTCCCGTACCTGGTTGCGCTGGCGTCGTTCCAGGGCGTCGGCGAAGCGGCGCAACTCCTCGGCGCAGCCTCGCGCCAGGTGGGCCACGTCCTCGACACGGTGTTCCGGCACGGCACGGACGAACTCGTGCCAGGTGTCACGGATAGTCGCGTTGCCGTGCAGCACGCGCAGCAGGGTCCGGCCAGTGGCGGAGAAGCGGAGAGCGGGATCCTGGGACATGCTTCTCACGATCGTGACCAGGTCGTCGGTGGTGAGGACCGCGGACGGGACCGGCAGGTCGGCGGCCGGCTGGGCCGCGGTGATCTGCCGTCGTTCGGGAACGGGATCCTCGCCCCGGAGCATGCGCCGGCGTACGTCGCGCACGGTTCCGGGGGAGATACCGACGATCCTGGCCACCTCGCGCAGTGACGCCCCTGGATTCGCCAAGATCACCTCGCTGGCCTGACGTCGTCGTTCCGCGCTGTTACTCGGCCTGGCCCGGCCATCGCGGCCGATCCGGGCGTCCAAATGCGGCAGTTCCGCACTTGCACGCTCACGCACCTGCTTGATCTTCTTCGCGGCCAGGCCAGTCACCTCGGCGATCGCACGATCGGACCAGTGCGGGTAGGCGCGGAGGATCCGGACCGCCGCCGCCTCCCGGTCCACGCGCGAGAGCGGAAGGCCGTGGTCGATGTTTGCCGACACGGCCAGTACGAACAGCTCGTCCTCGGTCCCCTCGACGAAGGCGACGCTGATGGACTCCTCGCCACGCAACCGCGCGACCTGGACACGATGCATTCCATCGACGACCCGCATGGTCCGTCGATCGACGAGAATGGGCGGAAACGCCGTGCCAGAAAGCGCGAGAGCCGTCACGTGCTCAACGTTCTGCCCGGTGAGGCGAGGCGAGTCCCCCGGCACCAGGCATTCGATGCGGACCGAGGTCGCCCGCGATGGCGCTGCTGGGCGACGTATTGGGCAGGGTGTGGTCCCAGTCGGGGTGCCTCCCACGGCACTGACTGTACATCCATCCAACGTGTGAGGGAATCACCACGACGATCGACACAGTTCCAGGACCGAGAGGTTGTTGATGCTGGTGTGGCTTTTCGCTGGTACCACCACCTGGCACGCCCACATGCGATCGCGGTCACCAGCAGATCTCAACCCACATCCGCACGGTTCGGGGTGACCTCAGGTGACCGGCATCAACCCTTCATGGGCACCACATTCACTAGCCCTGGTGCGCGAACGATCACCTTGCTCACTCCAGCCCCTTGTAGAGCAGCAGCGACCTTCCCCGAAGCCAACGCCAGCTCCCGCAACTCATCCTCAGGAATATCCGGCGCGACCTCGAGCCGGTCACGGACTTTCCCACTAACCTGCACCACACAGGTAGTCGTCTCCTGGACGAGCAACGCCGAGTCAACCTCAGGCCACCCCGCCTCATCAACCAGACTCGTATGCCCTAGCCGTGACCATGCCTCCTCGGCAGTGAACGGCGCGAAGCACGACAACATCCGCACCAGTGCTTCAGCACCCTCGCGGACAGCAGGGTCCGACGCACCAGGCCCGCTGTCCACGGCCTTACGCAGCACCGACGTCAGCTCCATCAACCGCGCGATCACCACGTTCAGACGCTTGTTCTCCATCAACGTGGTCGCGTCATCAATCAGCCGGTGTACCTGCTTGCGCACGGCCTGGTCTCCCGCACCGTCCCGGCTGGCCGCCACGTCACCGCTCAGGCGCCACACCCGGGTCAGCCACTTGACCGAACCGGTCGGCGAGACGTCCGCCCAATCCACGTCGTCCTCGGGCGGCCCGGCGAACAGCATGGTCACGCGTACGGCGTCCGGCCCGAACTGGGCCAGCTGGTCCTGCAGGTTGACCAGGTTGCCCAGGCTCTTGCTCATCGCCTTGCCGGCCATGATCACCTGGCCCTGGCAGGTCAGCTTGGTGAACGGCTCGGTGAAGCCCACCATGCCCAGGTCGTACAGCGCCTTGGTCAGGAACCGCGAGTACATCAGGTGCCCGGTGGCGTGTTCCTTGCCACCGATGTACTCGTCCGCTGGCAGCCAGCGCTTCACCCCGGCCGGATCAAAAGGACCGTCCTCGTAGTCCGGGTTGGGGTAGCGCAGGAAGTACCACGACGAGTCGACAAAGGTGTCCATCGTGTCGGTGTCGCGGCGGGCCGCACCACCACAGGACGGGCAGGGCACCGCGACCCAGTCCTCAGCACTCTCCAGTGGTGACTTGCCTCCGCGAGGTCGCAACTCGTACCCGGACGTGGGCAGCCGCAGTGGCAGGTCCTCCAGCGGCACCTTCACCTCGCCGCACGACGGGCAATGGATGATCGGGATGGGCGTGCCCCAGAACCGCTGACGCGACAGCAGCCAGTCGCGCAGGCGGTAGGTGACGGTGGCCTCGCCATGCCCGAGCTCCCGCAGCCGGACCGAGGTCGCGGTGATGGCGTCGTCCTTGCTCAGCCCGTCGAACTCGCCCGAGTTCACCAGCACGCCGTCGCCCGCGGCGGCCACGCCGGTCTCCGCCGGGGCCGGCTCACCGGTGTCGACCACAATCCGCACCGGCAGGCCCTGCGCGCGAGCGAAGTCGAGGTCGCGCTGGTCGTGCGCGGGGACGGCCATGATGGCGCCGGTGCCGTAGTGAGCCAGCACGTAGTCGGCCGCGTAGACCGGGATCCGCTCACCGCTCAGCGGGTTGATGGCGTAACGGCCGAGGAATACACCCGTCTTGGGCCGGTCGGTGGCCATACGCTCGATATCGGTGCTGGCGCGGACCTGCTTGCGGTAGGTTTCGAACTCCTCCCGCCGATCATCGGTGCACAGCTCGTCCGCCAGGTCGGCGTCAGCGGCCACCACGAAGAACGTCGCCCCGAACAGCGTGTCCGGCCGGGTGCTGAACACCCGCACCGGCTCGGCGCGGCCCTCGATCTCGAAGTCGATGTGCGCGCCTTCGGAGCGGCCGATCCAGTTTCGCTGCATGGTCAGGATCTCGTTCGGCCACTTTCCTTCCAGCTGGGCCATGTCGTCGAGCAGGCGCTGGGCGTAGCGGGAAGTGCGGAAGAACCACTGGGTCAGGTTGCGCTGCTCGACGTCGCTGCCGCACCGTTCACACTTGCCCTGGATGACCTGTTCGTTGGCCAGCACGGTCTGGTCGACCGGGCACCAGTTGACCGGCGCCGCCTTGCGGTAGGCCAGGTCGTTGTCGTACAGCTTCAGGAACAGCCACTGGTTCCACCGGTAGTACTCGGGGTCGGAGGTGTGGAACCGGGTGCTCCAGTCGAACGAGACGCCCAACCTGCGGAACGACTCCGCCTGCATGGCGATGTTGTCGTAGGTCCACACCGACGGGTCCAGGTTCCGTTTGAACGCCGCGTTCTCTGCTGGCAGGCCGAACGAGTCCCAGCCGATGGGGTTGAGCACGTTGTGGCCGCGCAACCGGGAGAACCGGGCGAACGCGTCGCTGATCGAGTACACCTCGGCGTGTCCCATGTGCAGATCGCCGGACGGGTACGAGAACATGCTCACGATGTAGCGCGGCGGCCGGCCGTCGGGCCGTTCGTCGGAGAGGAGCCCGTTGGCCGCGAAGGAACCGCGCTCCGCCCACGCGATCAACCACTTGTCGACGATCGCGTGCGGGTCGTATGAGTCGGGCTGGCTCGTTGGCTGGCTCATCCTGTTCCTCATCGTGAAGTCGGGCCTCAGCGGCAGCGGACGCGGGTGGGAAGGCGAACCGGAGAGCGACGACCCACGCACCGGCTCGGCCGCGCTCGGCGGAGGTTCGCCGCGCTGACCGGATCTGCTTCTCGCCGGATCAGCGCGGCCTGGTAAGCAGCAGGCCCCGTGTGGTTGTCACGCCGCCATGCTAGCCGACCGCGCGTGGCCGGGTTCTGGATGATGACGAATCCGGTCACTCGGGCTGGACGCCGAACTTGCTGCGGCTGCGGACCACGACGTCAACGAGGTGCACACTCGTCAGCCCGGCCACCAGGAAAAGTGCTGACAAGACGTACCAGCCCAGGGGCGTGGCCGTCACCAGCGGGATGAGCACGGCGGGCCCGACGATCAGGGCTATCTGAGACCCTGATGCGAACACCCCGAGGTACTCGCCCAAGCGCTCCTGGGGGCTGAGCCCGTAAGAGAGGCCCCAGCCGGAAACGGCCGTGTACATCTCCGCTTGTGTGATGATCGCGACGGCGCCCAGGATGACCATCCAGGTCCAGACTCCGGCGGTATGCGATGAGATGGGGATGAGCGCACAGGAAACCGCCAAGAGGATTCCCGCGCGTCGTTGTCGCCGGGCGGAGTCCGATATTGTTTCGACGCCCTTTCCGACTCTCGCCTGCAACACGATCACCATGGCCATGTTGAGTATGAGGATGATCGGTATCATGGTCTGCTGAATCTGCGTCGCCTGGAGGATCCAGAGTGGAATGACCGTGGTGAGCAGCAGATCCGACAGGATGAACACGCCGCTGAGTGCCGAGAGGGCGACGAACGGCCGGTCGGCCAGTGCGGAGCGCCGCCCTGGCGTCTTCTTTCCCGCCTCGGTCCGGCGCGGTGCGGGCTTGATGAAGATGGTCAGGAACAGGACGTCGAGGTAGAAGGTCAGTGCATTCATCAATACGATCACGACGAGGATCCGAGGAGAACTGACCTGGGTCAGCGCGCCCACCGAGACGGTGCCCAACGCGAGCCCGATATTGACGATGGAGCGCAGGTAGGCGTTCACCCGGACCCGGCTCTGCCTGGCGATCACTTCGCCTATGTACCTTCCTTTTCCCGCGTTGCCGACGGTCGCGGCAATTCCGGCGGCAATGATGACGATGAGGAAGGACGCGAAGCCATGGACGAACGGGTAAATGCTGAACAGCACACCCTGTAGGAGCGCGCCGAGGCGCCAGGTGGCCCGGCCACCCAATCTGTCGCACAACAAACCGACAGGTATTCGCAGGACGAAGACGGCGAACGCGGACGCGGTCACGCCAAGAGCGATCTGCCCGGCGGGCAGCCCGGCGTAGACGGTGAAGAAAATGGCGCTTCCGGCTGCGTAGAAGCCGGTGCCCACGGAATAGGTGAAGGTCTGCACGACCAGACTCGGCTGTACTCCGGGTGGGGGCGCCAGGCGGGCCAGTTTCTCTCGTGAACGCGACGTGAACGTGCGCTTGGTCGCCACCTCGCCCCCCTCCGTTCGTTCGCGACGGACACTAGGCATCGCCGAGTTGGGCGAGCAGCGCCTCGACATCCTCGTCAGATAACTGCGCCACCTGGCGATGCCGCTCCGCCACCTCGGCCAGGTGACCCGGGGCGGGTTCCAGTCGCCGCAGTTCGTCGGTCAGCTCGGCGATCGTCGGAGCGGTCAGGGCGAAGTGCAGTGGAAGACGTGTGCCGAAGAGATCACGCAGCCGGACCGCCAGCCGGTGCGCAAGCAAGGAATGGCCGCCCAGCACATAGAAGTCGTCGTGCACGTGCGCTGGACGGTCGGACAACTCCAACACCTCGTACCAGGTTTCGGCGACCATTGCCTCGACCGCGTCGCGGGGCCCGACCACGACGTCCGGCACTGCGGGCAGCGGGTCGGGAAGCGCGTTCCGATCGACCTTGCCGTGGAGCGTCACCGGAATCTCCTCAAGGAGCATGACCCGGGCGGGCACCATGTGCTGAGGGAGCAGGACCGCCGCGTGTGCCCGCACCGCTTCCGGTAGGTCACCGCTGTCATCGCGTCCGGAGCGCGGCACGACGTAGCCGATCAGCAGACCCGAGCGGACCGCGACGGCGGCGTTCACCACGTCGGGATGTTCGGACAGCGCCGCGGCGACCTCCGCCGGCTCGACCCGGAAACCGCGGAGCTGGACCTGGTCGTCGAGTCGGCCGTGGAAGTGCACGGTGCCGTCCGAGAGTTGGGTGGCGAGGTCGCCGGTGCGGTAGACACGTCCGCCGGCCGGACCGGTCGGGTCGGGCGTGAAGCGTTCGGCGGTGAGACGCGGGCTGCCCAGGTAGCCGCGAGCGAGCCCGGTGCCGCTGATGCACAGCTCGCCCTCCGCGTTGTCCGGCACCGGCCGGGCATCGTCGTCGAGCAGTCGCACCCGGACGCCTCGGATCGGCTTCCCGATGGGCGGAACACCAGGGGTGCCCGCCGGGACGGTCGCCGCCGTGGCGACGACGGTGGCCTCCGTCGGGCCGTAGTGATTGACCAATTCGTACGCAGCGCCGGGCGCGGGTGCGACGGTCAGCACGTCGCCGCCGGTGAGCAGCGTGCGCAACGACGACGGGCCGGGCAGCCGCAGGACCTCCGCGGCCAGCGGAGTCGGCAGGAACGCCACGGTGATCCCCTCGGCCGTCAGCCAGCGGAGCAGCTGTTCGGGCTGTGTCCGGCCCACTTCGGAGGGCAGGTGCAGTGTGGCCCCCGACGCGAGCGTGGGCCACACCTCCCACACCGTGGCGTCGAAGCCGAGGGCGGCGAGGTGTGAGGTGCGGTCGCCCGACCCAACGCCGTACCGGTCGACATGCCACTCGACCAGGTTGGCCAGGCCGGCGTGCGGCACCATGACGCCCTTGGGTGCCCCGGTCGAGCCGGACGTGTGGATGACGTAGGCCAGGTTGTCCGGGTGGACTGGCACCTCCGGGGCGGTCACCTCGGGATGTGCGGCGATGGCGGGCGCGTCGTGTGTCAGGTGCAGTGTGGTGCCCACCGGGCCCGGCGTGTCGCCCGGTGCGTCGGTGACGAGGACGTCCGGTGCCGCGTCGGCGAGAATGCGTGCGGTTCGGGCGCCCGGCTGGGCGGGGTCCAATGGCAGATACGCTCCACCCGCCTTGAGCACGGCGAGCATGGCGACAACGGAGTCCAAGGACCGGGGCAGGTGCACCGCGACCAGCGACTCAGGCCCGGTGCCGAGACTGACCAGGTGGTGCGCCAGGCGGTTCGCGTGCTCGTCGAGTGCGCGGTAGTTCAGTGCTCCCACAGCGCAGACGACCGCTGGTGCGTCGGGCCGCGCGGCCGCCTGCGCCGCGACTCGGTGGTGGATGAGGACGCTCACGGCGTCTTCTCGTGGTCGGGGCGATGCAGCAGCGCGCGATCGCGGTGTAGGAAGCCCAGCATGGCGGGCACCGGGCTGACGATCCGCCGCTGAGCGTCCAGGTGGTCACGGCGCCGTTCGCGCACGGCGGGCAACCGCGACCAGTGGCACCCCGGGTTGAGGTGGTGCTCCTGGTGATATCCGTCGTTGAACGCGATGAGGTTGTAGAACCTGCCGTAGTAGCTGACCGAGTCGGCGGCCCTGCTGGACGGGTCGGCACCGTAGTGCCGGTAGTAGTTCTGGACGTTGACCAGGGTGAGCGCGACGAAGAAGGCGGGCAGGTAGATCGCCAGCGTCCACTGCCAGGAAATCAGGGCGAGGCCGGTCAGCGCGAGGCTGTGCGCGGCCCGGTCGGCCTGGATCTGGCGCAGCTCGCACCGGCGCTTGGGTTCCCGACTGTGCGCGAGCGAAAGCAGGGTCCGCTCGCGCGGGCCTACCCGCCACAGCCGGTAGACCAACAGGAGTTCCCTGCCCCGGGCGGCCAGTGACTCCAGCGCGCCGAGGGTGACGTACCTGCCCAGCGGAGTGTGCTCGCCGTCATGACCGTGCCGGTAGGTCGACGATGCGTCCCGGGTGGTGCCGTCCTCGCCGATCGGGTCGTTGTTGAAGCGGTGGTGGTTGCGCACGTGGGTGAGGTGGTAGGCCTGCACCGACTGCCCGATGGCGACGGAGTTGAGCAGCGACACCGCCGCGTTCAGTCGTGCGGAGGTGAACCAGGGGACGTGCGTGAACAGGTGCGAGACGACGATGATGTTGTACGCGGTCATCAGTGCGAGGAGCAGCCCGCCCCCCAGCACCGCGACGAGTGGCCACGACTCCCAGCGCGTGGCCAGCCAGATCATCAGCGCCACCTGCACCACGCTGAACCCCAGCAGCAGTGCGTCCTTCGGCGTGTTCTTCCAGATGCGCACGTGGACTCCTCAGAAGTACGAGCGGAGACCGCCACGACGCCGCACGTCGAGCGTCGCGCAGTGGAACGAGCCGCCGAAGCTGTTGAACTCCCGGAAGTCGCAGAGGATCGGGGTGAAGCCGAAGTTCTTCAGCGCATGGATCATCGGTTCGTCCTGGCGCTCCACCATCACCCTGGTCTCGTCGATCATGAAGACGTTCATGTTGATCCATTTGCTCGTCATGTACAGCGGGTGGCTGTCAGGCAGGACCGGTCTCGGCGCCTCCAGGACGTCCCAGCCCTTGAACAGTGACGGCACCTTCGGCACCCGTTCCGGGTTGACCAGCAGCTTGCCGGGTGCCAATGGCACCAGGGTCGCGTCGATGTGCATCGGGTGCGAGTCGGCGAACTCGAACACGTGGATGCGGTACTCCTCGCCCAGGTGCCGTCGTAGCCATTCGATGCCGAACTGGTTGGTGACGTTGCTTTTCTGCGCGATGATGTCCCGCCCGCAGCGGGTGAAGTCCGCGGCGTCGAACGTGGGCTCGAACTCGGTGACCACCAGGCGTGGGCTACCTTCCGGGCCGGGTTCGTCCGTCCACTCCGGATCGAACTGCTCGTCGGTCAGTTCCGGCTTGGGCCCGGCGCTCCACTTCGCGCCACCGCGGAAGTACTCCTTGAGCAGCGGGCGGTAGGCCAGCGACTCGTAGTAGCGCGACCGCCACGCCATCGGGCACTCGATGACGTCGTCCCCGACGACGAGCAACACGTCGCGTGGCATCGCCGCGTACATGCCGCTGCTGGACCAGTTCAGTGTGCTGTAGGTCGTGTCGTGGCGGATCGGCTCCGGCCGGCGGACCGTCACCCCCTCGCCTTCGAGGATGCGCGCGAACTCGTCCAGTTCCCGGCGTGCGGCCGTGATTCGCTCTGCCGGGAAGGGGCGGCCGGCCTGCGCGCGGAACGTCGCGTGCATGTTCGACGGTAACACTGGCGGCAGCGCCCCGTGCCACGGCGGGAAGCAGGCGTCGTCGACGATGCCGACGATGACCTCCTCCAGCGGGTCCCACTCGGTGTATGAGCGCACGGGTCCGGTCACGTCGGTGTCGTTCTCTTCTGCCATGGGTCATGCCTTTCCGGAGTGCGCGAGGCCGGCCGCGAACTCGCGCCGCAGTGCCGTCGGAGCGGTCAGGAACTCGTGGTGCGTGCCAGGGAGGACGACCTCGTGGAACCGTCCCGGTGCGGCGTAGGCGGCCCAGCCGGTCATCTGCTCCGGCCGGATCTCGTGGTCGTCCCGCCAGCCGATCACCCGCAGGTCACCGGGCAGCACGACGGGCTCATCGAGCCGGTAGGCCCGATTGGCGTCGAGGTCGGTACGCATCACCCGCAGGCCCAGCGCGATGATGTCGGGCTGCGGCTCGCCGCCCATGACGCGTGTAAGGCCCTCGAGTTCGGCGGTCAGCGCGGACTCGGTCATCGACAGGTACCGGCCGTAGGGCCCGAGATGGGGTGCGACCTGGGAGGATACGAATACGCACGTCGGGTCGGGCAGCCCGGTCCCGGCGATCAGTGCCGCCGTGGCGAAGGCCGCCAGTGCGCCGCCGCAGTGGCCGAAGAGGCCGTACGGGCGGTCCAGGTGGGGTTCGAGGCTGTCCGAGACCTGCTCGGCCAGGTTCTCGTAGGTGCCGAAGTGCGGCTCGCGAAGACGGTTCTCCCGACCCGGGGGCTGAAGCAGGCAGACCTCGATGTCGGCACCGTCGTCGGCGACCCGGCGCGGCCACCGGTTGTACATCGACGCACCGAGACCGGAGTAGGGAAAGCAGAACAGCCGGGCCGCGCAGTCGTCGCGCACGGGCCGCAGGAAGGTCCTGTCGCGGGTGCTCATCAGGACGCCGGTCCGTGCTGGGTCACCGTCGCGTCGATGGCCCGGGCCGCCGCTGCGGACAGCTGTGCGGTCAGCGGCAGGCTCTTGATCCCGGCGACGAAGTCGGACGCCAGGTGTTCGATGGGACCGGCGATGGTGAACTTCTCGACCGACGTGACGATCACGTCGAACAGGATGCGGAGTGCGATCCGTGCCAGCGGTGCGCCGACGCAGTAGTGCGGACCGAGTCCGAACGCGACGTGCCGGTTGGGGGTTCGGGCGATGTCGAACCGGTACGGGTCGGCGAACACCTCCTCGTCCCGGTTGGCCGAGCCGAGCCAGGCCACCACCGCGTCACCGGCCAGGATGCGCCGGCCGTGCAGTTCGAGGTCGTGCACGGCGTGTCGCAGGAAATGGCTGGCCGGGGACGACCAGCGCAGGCCCTCCTCGATCATCGACCCGGTGAGCGAAGGCTCGGCCAGCAACCGCTTCCACTGCCCCGGGTGCTCGATCAGCGCCAGGATGGTCGAGGCGATCGCGTGCGGGGTGGTCACGTTCGCGCCGAGCAGCAGACTGTAACAGTTGTAGACGATCTCGTCGTGGCGCAGCCTTCGGTCGTCCAGTTCCAGACCGACCAGGGACCCCACCAGGTCCTCGCGCGGATGGCGGATGCGGTCGCGCACCTGCGCGGAGAAGTAGGCGAACAGGTCGTGGTGCGCGGCGGCCAGTGTGCTGTGCCTGGAGGTCTGTCGGTAGCCGGGATCAGAGGGGGCGACGGCCGATGTGGTCAGCCGGGCCAGCCGTGGCCAGTCCTCCTCCGGCAGGCCCATCAGCGTGCCGGTGAACGCCATCGGGAACGCGGCCGCGGCCTTGGCGACGTCCCAGACTCCGCCGTCGAGCAGCGGGCCGAGCATTCGCTGGACCACGGCGCGGATCCGCGGCTCGTGCGGTCGCAGCGCGCGATCCGACAGGACCCGCGACAGCGGTCTGCGCAGCGCGGTGTGCACCGGCGGGTCGCTCGCGGCCATCATCTTGCCGCCGGCCGGGTCGGTGCCCCCGAGGACCGACAGGAGCGTGCCCCTGCCGGAGGTGAACCGGGTGTGGTCGCGCAGGACGTTGTCGACATCGTGGTAGCGGGTGACCGACCAGAAGTAGCGCCCGTCCGGGAGCGTGCTGAGGTGTGCCGGACCGCGGCGGCGCATCTGCGCCCAGACCGCGTGTGGTTCGCCGGTGGCGTAGAAGTCCGGGTCATACAGTCGGACCGCGTCGAGGTCGGTGTCGCCGTCGGCGGATGGCCCGGTGATCCTCACTGGTCCCCGCTCTCCGGGCCGAGCACCCTGGCGAGTTCCGCAACGGTCGGGTTCTCGTAGAAGGTGACCGCCGGTACGGTGCGGCCGAAGTGTTCGCCGATCTTCACGGTGATCTGGGTGGCCAGCAGCGAGTGCCCGCCCAGTTCGAAGAAGTCGTCGTCCACGCCCACCGTGTCGACCTGCATGAGGTCGGCCCAGAGCCGGGCCAGCCAGATCTCTCGCGCCGAGGTCGGGACCCGGTAGTCGGAACTCAGCTCCGGGCGGCTGGGCATGGTCGTGCCGGTGAGCAGCTCACGGTCGACCTTCCCGGTTGGCCCCAGCGGAAGTTCGCCCAGGTGCAGGAACTCCGAGGGCACCATGTACCGCGGGACTAGCGCGGACAGGTGGGTGCGCAGTTCGGCGGTGGACATGGTCTGGTCCGACACGTAGAAGGCGGCGAGGACCTGCTCACCGTTCGGTCGTCGGGCGACGACAGCGGCGTCGTGGATCTCCGGGTGGGTGCGCAACGCCGTCTCCACCTCGCCCGGCTCGACCCGGAAGCCACGCACTTTGAGCTGCGCGTCCGTGCGGCCGAGGAAGTCCAGCGCGCCGTCGTGCCCTCGTCGGGCCAGGTCGCCCGTCCGGTAGAGCCGCGCTCCCGGGGTGGCGGAGAACGGATCGGGCACGAAGCGCGCGGCCGTCAGTGCCGGGTCGTTCTGGTAGCCGTTGGCCAGTCCGAGCCCGCCCGTGCACAGCTCGCCGGCTTCGCCGTCGGGCACCGGGCGCAACTCGTCGTCGAGCAGGTGCACGGTGGTGCCGGTGATGGGCCGCCCGATCGGCACCGGGCCGCGCCCGGACCGCTCGGTGATCAGGTGGCAGGTGGTGAACGTGGTGTTCTCGGTGGGCCCGTACCCGTTGACCAGTTGGGTGTCCGGCAGTTCCCGCAGCGCCCGGTCGACGTGGGCGGTGGACAGGACGTCCCCGCCCGCGATGAAGCGCCGCAGCACGTGTAGGTGCCGCATCGCGTCCATGCTCGCGACCATCGCGTGGAACATCCCGGCGGTCAGCCACAACGTCGTGACCCCCTCGCTCCGCACCAGTTGCCCGATCTCGGCGGGGGACAGGTCGTGTGGTGGGGCGACGACCAGCCGTCCGCCGTTGAGCAGCGGCCCCCACAGCTCCAGAGTGGACGCGTCGAAGGCTGTGGGCGCCAGCAACACGAACACGTCGTCAGACTGGATCGGGAGCAGTTCCTGGCCGACCACGAGTCGCATCACCGCGCGGTGTGGCACCCGGACGCCCTTGGGAACTCCGGTGGAACCGGAGGTGTAGGCGAGGTAGGCCGTGCTCTGCGCGACGGCATCGGGCAACGGGGCGGAGTCGTCGCACCCGATGGCGTTCGACAACAGCTCGGTCGTGATCACGACCGATGCCCCGCTGTCGCCAAGCACCAGCGTGCGGCGCCGCTCGGGTTGCTGCGGGTCAAGCGACAGGTAGAACCCACCGGCTTTGAGCACGGCCAGCAGGGCCACGACGAGACCGGCGCAGCGCGGCAGGTCGACCCCGACGGGGGTCTCGGCGCCCACACCGAGGGTGCGCAGGTACCGCGCCAGCCGCTCCGCCCGCGTGTCGAGCTCGCGGTACGTGAGCTTCTCATCAGGTGCGCTCACCGCCACCGCGTCGGGTCGGGCGGCCACCTGACGCGCGAACTCCGCGGTGATCGTGGTCGCGGGCTGCATGTCCTGTACTCCTCCTAGCCTCGTGCTGCCGGGCCAGCGGCGTCAGCCGCCGCGCCGCAGCCCGTCGGGGATCTCCGTCCACACCGCGGCCCCCGCGGCGACCAGTTGGCGGGACGCGGTGTAGACGGAACTGCCGACGCGCACCGTCCGGCCGCGTCCGCCGAGCCGTTCGGCCACCACGACGTGTGGTTCACCTGGCTCGACCTGCCGCAACATGACGACCGAGAGCCTGTTGAGCACCAACGAGTTCCGCCGCTGTCCGTGCTGTTCGACCCAGCCGCCCGGGCAGTCCAGCACGCTCCACACGAGGTCCGGGTCGTCGCTGGCCGGTGTCCAGGGACAGGCGACGGTGTGCCGGCGTCCGGCGACCGGACCCGGCGCCAGCCGGAGGCCGTCCGTGCGATCGGGGCCGCACACGAAGCAGGTCGGAAACGGATGTTCGGTGCGGCCGCGGAAGCCCCGGGCGCCCATGCGTGCCGTCGCCAGGTCGACGAACGGTACCGCTGTCGGGGCCCGGCCGACCCGCACGACGCTGGCGATCAGGGTGTCGTCCGCGCGGACGAACGCCCGCCTCCCGGAGACGGTGACCGTCAGCGGGCTTTCCAGGGGTGGTGCGGCCAGCAACGTCACCGCGACCGGGGGCGTGAACTCCGAGGCGCGGGCGAAGACAGCGCATGCGTACCCACCGTGAGCCGAGCGCGCGGGTCCGTTGTACGCGCGACCGATTCTCGTGACTGTCGTTGCACACCGCACGAGATCCGATGGTGGCCTGGAGCGCGCACACCGAGATGGCAGCCGCCGGCCGTCTGGCGCGGACGAGTTGCCAGTTCAGCACGCATGAGGCCGAGAGGAGCACGGGAGTTCAACGGCGGACGATCCGGTGGCGGTCGCGGGCCGCGCGGGCCGGCTGATTCCCGTACCCAATCCACCGGCGCGCCCCGGGAACGCGCCCGGTCTCAACGTCCGCCGCGCGAACGAGGCAACCGGGGCACACAGACGCGTCAGGTGGCACGGCGACCATCGCATTGGTGGCATTGACCCGGTACGGACCAAGAGTTGAGGGGCGTCGCGTGGCTGTTCCGTCCTCGGCAGAGGTTGTGATCGTCGGCGGTGGCGTGATCGGCACCAGCATCGCGTTCCACCTCGCCGAGGCGGGGGTGCGGGACGTCATTCTGGTCGAGCGCGGGCAACTGGGCTCCGGCTCGACGTGCAAGGCCGCGGGCGGGGTGCGTGCGCAGTTCTCCGACGCGCTCAACATCCAGCTCGGTGTGCGCAGCCTGGCCGCGTATCACCGCTTCGACACCTACCCGGGGCAGTCCATCGACCTCAGGACGCCGGGCTACCTGTTCCTGTTGTCGCGGCCGGAGGACGTCGCCGCGTTCGAGACGAGCGTGGCCCTGCAGAACGATCTCGGAGTGCCGAGCCGGATGCTGGAGCCGGCCGAGGCAAAGCGGCTGTCGCCGCTGATCGACACCGACGGGTTGCTGGCGGCCGCATACTCGCCGGAGGACGGTTACTGCACGCCGGAGTCGGTCGTTCTCGGGTACGCCACCGGCGCCCGGCGCTCTGGCGCGACGCTGCTCACCGGATGCCAGGTACTCGGGATCGATGTCGACGGCGGGCGGATCCAGGCGGTGCGCACCACCGGGAGCACCATCAGGACCTCGACGGTCGTGTGCGCGGCGGGTGCCTGGTCGTCCTCGGTCGGAGAGATGGTCGGCACCCCGCTACCGGTCACCCCGTACCGCAGGCAACTGGCGTTCACCGAACCGGTCGCCTCGGACGTTCCGGTGCCGATGACCATCGACCTCGCGTCGGCATTCTACTTCCGCCGCGAAGGCCGGGGCCTGATGCTCGGCATGTCCGACCCCGACGAGCCACCGGGCTTCCGGCTGGAGCGCTCCGACGAATGGCTGGGCAAGCTCGCGGAGGCGACAACCAGACGGGTACCAGCCCTGCTCGGTACCGGCATCACCGGTGGATGGGCGGGCCTGTACGAGGTGACGCCCGATCACAACGCGCTCATCGGGGAGTCGCCGGACGTCGGCCGGTTCCTGTACGCCACCGGGTTCTCCGGGCACGGCTTCATGCAGGGACCCGCGGTCGGGGAGATCGTCCGGGACCTCGTGCTGGGCACCAGGCCGTTCGTGGATGTCCGGCCGCTGGACGCGCGCCGGTTCGACCGAGCCGAGCTACGGATGGAGAAGAACTATGTCTGACCACAACGATTCCGGTGACCCGGATCCGGCACAGGTGATCACCGACTCCTGGCGGACCGTGCTCGGCGTGCCCACCGTCGTCGCCGACGACGACTTCTTCGAACTCGGCGGCGACTCGATCATGGTGACGCGGATCGTGTCCTACCTGAGGCGCGCACTTGACGTGGAGGTGGACATGTTACAGGTCTGGGACACCCCGGTTTTCGCCGATTTCCGGGACGCGGTGACGGCACTGGTGAACAAGGGAACGGAATGAGACGCCCTGCGTCAAGCCGCCTCCGGTTGATCCTGGTTGAGGAGGCGTTGGAGGGCGTGGTGGCGGGCGGGGTTGTAGGCGACGCTGTCTTGCCAGCAGTGCCAGATCACGAACAGCCAGGCGCGGGCGGGGATGCGAACGGCGTGGGGGTGGCCGCGGTCGCGGGCTCGGGCTCGGTTGTAGAGGTCGGCGGCCCAGGGGTTGGCTCCGCGGGTGTCGCCTGCGATGTCGGTGACGGCGTCACGGAGCTGTTTGTCGCAGGCCCAGCGGAAGCCGACGGAGCTGATCTTTCCCGACTGTCTGGTCGAGGGGGCTGCGCCGGCGAGACAGGCCAGCGATTCGGGGGTTGGGAAGCGGGCGCGGCAGGCGCGGCGCGACACGACCGTGGCCGGGGAGCCCGGAGTCAGCGGGCGCAATCGGGCCCGGTCGGTGCGCAGCGTGTCAGCGAGTACGAACGCGTCGAACGGGCCGTCGGGTCGTTCGATCACGACCTCGCTGACACCGTTGCGGCCCAACATGGCCAGCAGCGCACGCCAACCGGCAGCGGCGTGTTCCACAGTGCACCGGTCGACCTCCCGGCCGCGCGTGTCGACGACCGCCACAGCGTGATCGTCGCGGGCCTCATATGGTGCCGAGACACGCGGCTGCCGGTTCGATCACTGAACGGCCCTCGGAGGCGCTCATACCTGTCGACGGTAGGCACGTCCCGGGTAACCGCCGGGCCCCGCAGATCTCATTCCGGACGTCCGACGCGTCAAGCGAGCAGGGCGATGACCCAACGGCACCTCAGGTGCGTCAGCAACCTCCCGGCTACCGACACGAAGATGGTGCACCAGTGAGCGACGACAGCGAGAAGAACATCCGCTACACCGTTGTGATCAACGACGAGGAGCAGTACTCGATCTGGCCCGCGCACCGCTCGGCGCCCGCCGGTTGGCGGGAGGTCGGCGTGGCCGGCACCAAGGAAGAGTGCCTGGACCACATCGAGTCCGTGTGGACCGACATGCGCCCCAGGAGCCTACGGGAGCGTATGGACGCGGCCGCTCGATAGTGCCCGGTCGTTCACTCAGGTCCACCAGACGAACTCGCTGCCCGCCATGCCGGTGAAGCAGGTCAGCAGGAGCCGGCTCCGCCCGCTGGACGAGCCGTCGCCGAGCACCGCGTGGACCAGGTTGCCGTTGATCACGCACAGATCGCCCGTCGCCACCGGAACCGTCAGCGCGGGGTGACCGTCGAGCAGGTCTGGTGGGTACGGGTATCCGCTGTGGGTCAGGCCGAGCGCCGCGCGGGTCCGCTCGTCCGGCGCGATGTTCCACAGCTTCAGCTGGCCGCTGTCGCCGGGCACGTCGGGGTAGGCGTTGACGGCCATCACCCGCCGCACGCGCTGGACCTCGAAGTCCTTCTGCAGCGGGTCGCTCAACTGCGCCAGGTCGTCGTGCGGGAGGAGCAGGAACTCCCCGGAGTTGTTGTTCCAGCACACCGCCTTGGAATCTCCGGCCTGCCGACCAGCGTGCGCGGCGGGGCGGGCCACGCTCATCCGTTGTGCAAGGGACGTGTGCAGTCGCGTGATCGGGTTGCCCGTGTTCGCGTACAGCGCCCGCACTCCGTCCCGGGACGCGTCCACCGCGTCGAGGTAGTCCGATGTCGACGTCTCGATGTGCGAGGCGCCGAGGACATAGGCCTCCACGCCCTCTGCGCCCTCGCCGTAGCGCGGGACGCGGTGTGCGGAAGCCCAGAAGTTCCTGGTGATCGTGGCGCACTCGGCGGTGGGGATGAACCCACGCACCAGACAGGCGGCCAGCCGCCCGTGCAGGACGTCCAGAACCCGCTCGACATCGACAGTGTGCTCGCTACGGTGCACCCGGAACTGGTCCGCGGGAAGCGTCTCGCCGGTAATCCGTGGTGTGGCGGCGTCAATCGTCATGGTTTTCCTCCGGTTGGGCCTGAACTCCATGCTGGCCGGCGAAACCGCCAGGCACGCGAATCCGGGTACGAAGCGGGGCACAGCTCGTCCTCGCAGGTGAGACCGCCTGACGCGGCCTCGGCCACGAATCGACTACGGGACACCCCGTTCACCGGCGTTCCGGTGGCCCCGCTCCCGTAGCGCCCCCATAGGTTCGCCCGGCGAGCCCGAACGACCAGGGGCTTCGCGCGCGGGCGCCTGCCAGCGGAGTGGCTCATGGGCGTCGGGCGGCCTGGCGATGATGCAAACCATGTCTGGTGAACGACAGGTGACGGCGCGCCGCCGCGAGCTTCTCGGCCTGCTGTTGCGCCGTGACGGTCTCGCGGCGGACGCGATCCGGCCCGCGGACCGCGACCAGCCGCTCTCCCTGTCGTTCGCCCAGCAACGGCTGTGGGTGCTCGACAGGCTCCTGGCCAACGGTTCTGTCTACACCGCGCCTCTGGCCTACCGGGTTCGTGGCCCGCTCGACGTGGCCGCGCTGCGCGCCGCGTTCACTCAGGTGGTGTCGCGGCACGAGGTGCTGCGGACCACCTTCGCCGTACACGAAGGCGCGCCGGTGCAGGTCATCGGCGACCCGGCGCCGGTCCCGTTCGACCTGACCGACCTGACCGGCCGGCCCGCCGCCGAGGACGAGGCGCACGAGCTAGCGGCGGAGGAGGCACAGCGGCCCCTCGACCTCGAACGCGGGCCCCTGCTGCGGGTGCGGCTGCTCGAACTTGGCCCCCACGACCGTGTTCTGTTGCTGACGATGCACCACATAGTCGTCGACAGCTGGTCGCTCGGCGTGCTGTTCCGCGAACTTCGCGCCTGCTACGTGGCCCACCGCGACGGCCGCGACGGCCAGTTGCCCGACCTGCCCATCCAGTACGCGGACTACGCCGCGTGGCAACGTTCCGCGGCCGACCGCGATCTGCTGGACCTGGCGCACTGGGTGTCGACGATGCGGGACGCTCCGCAGATCGTCACCCTCCCCCCGGACCGTCCCCGCCCCGCAGTGCCCACGTACCAGGGGGCGGAGCACCTGTTCGCCCTGCCCGCCGTGACGTCGGGGGCGTTACGGGAGCTGGCGGTGCGCGAGCGGGCCACGCTGTTCATGGTGCTGCTCGCCGTGCTGGACGCGGTCCTCGCCCGGCACGCCGGAACGGACGACGTGGTGGTCGGTGCGCCCGTCGCCGGGCGGGGTCGTGCCGAGGTGGAACCCCTCATCGGGTTCTTCATCAACAGCGTCAACCTTCGCACCGACCTGTCCGGCGACCCCAGCTTCCGCGAACTGCTCGGCCGGGTGCGCGCCACGGCGCTCGACGCCTTCGGCCACCAGGAGCTCCCGTTCGACATGCTGGTCGACCGCCTCCAGCCGGTCCGTCACCTCGGCGTCCACCCGTTGCACCAGATCAGCTTCCAGGTCACCGAACACGGTGGCCGGCCGACCGATCTGCTTCTCTCCCAGGTCGCGGGCGGGGTGGGCGAGTTCGCGCCGACCCTGCCCGACGTGACCATCGAGGCGTTTCCCACCGGCACCGGCGCCAGTCACTTCGACCTCGCCATGGGATTGGTCGAAACCCAGGACGGGCTGCTGGCACGGGTGGAGTACGCGACGGACCTCTACGACGCGGCGACCGTCGAGCGGTTCGGGGAGAGCTTCCGCACCTTCGCGCAGGCTGCCGTCGCCGCTCCCGACACCCCGATCTCCGAGCTGCCCCTGCTCAGCGACCGCGAGCGGAGCCGGGTGCTCGAGGAGTGGAACGACACCACGCGAGAGGGCACCGCCGAGTCCTGTCTGCACGAGCTCATCGCCGCCCAGGCCCAGCGGGTACCCGACCGGACAGCCGTGCGCGATGGAGAACGGGAGCTGACCTACCGCCAGCTCGACGCGCACGCCAACGCCTTGGCACACCGGCTGCGTGCGCTGGGCGCCGGACCAGAACGCGTCGTCGCGGTCTGCGCCGAGCGGTCGGCGGAGACCGTCGTCGCCCTCGCGGCCGTGCTGAAGGCGGGTGCCGTCCTGATCGTCCTGGACCCGGAGCAACCGGAGTCGCGGCTGCGGCACCTGCTGGCCGACTCGGGAGCGATCGCGGTGATCACCCAGCGCGACGGTCGGTCCCGGCTGCCGATGGACGAGGTCCCGGTGGTGGCGCTTGACCCCCGCCTCACGGTGCTCGCCGGCCTCCCGGTCACCGCGCCGGCGACCGGGGTGACCCCCGACAACGCCGCGACCGCCGTCTACACGTCCGGCTCGACCGGCGCGCCCAAGTGCGTCATCACCCCGCACCGGGGCGCGGCGAACGTCATCGCCTGTGACACCGCCGAGTACGAGCTGGGGCCCGGCGACCGGCTGTTGCAGAAGGCGCCGTTCACCTTCGACGCGTCCATGTGGGAGGTGATCTGGCCATTGACCGCGGGTGCCACGGTCGTCGTCGCCCGCCCAGGGGGCCAGCGCGATCCGATGTACCTCGCGCGGTCCATCCAGGACGAGCGGGTCACACTGGTGCACTTCGTACCCGTGATGCTGCGTGCGTTCCTCGCCACGGCGGAAGCCGCGCGGTGCACGTCGCTGCGGCAGGTGCACTGCGGCGGGGAGGCGATCACCCCGGACCTGGTGGAGCGGTTCCACGAGGTGTTGCCGTGGGCGGAGCTCCACAACCAGTACGGGCCGGCCGAGGTGTCCGGGCAGACGAACTTCTGGCGGCTGGAGCCGGGAGTGACGCGTATCCCGCTGGGACCCGCGCTGTGGAACACCCGGCTCTATGTCCTGGACACGCACGGTGCCCCGGTTCCCCAGGGCACGGTCGGTGAGCTGTACGTCGCGGGCATGGGTGTGGTGCGTGGCTACCATCGAAGGCCCGGGCCCACCGCCGAGCGGTTCCTGCCCGACCCGTTCGGCCCCTCCGGCAGCAGGATGTACCGCACCGGCGACCTGGTGCGCTGGATCGGCGACGGCAACGTGGAGTTCGTCGGTCGTGCCGATCGTCAGGTGAAGATCCGCGGCTTCCGGATCGAGCCCGGGGAGGTGGAGACCCATCTCAGAGCGCACCCGGAGGTCGGCGACGCGGTCGTCGTCGCCCGCACGGACGCCGCCGGCGGAAAGCAACTCGTCGGCTACGTCGTCGCGGACGACGAGTCCGTGGTGCCCGGGCTGCGCGCGCACCTGGCCGAGCGCGTGCCGGAGTACATGGTGCCCAGCGCGATCGTGGTGCTCGGCGAACTCCCGCTCAACGCCAACGGCAAGGTCGACCCGCGAGCGCTTCCCGAACCGACGGTCTCCGCGCAGCGGACGCGCGTGCGTCCACGCACGCGCGAGGAGGTCCTGTTCGCGGACATCTGGTGCGCCGTGCTCGGGCTCGACGAGATCGGTGTCGACGAGAACTTCTTCGCCCTCGGCGGCGATTCCCTGCGGGCCATCGAGGTGGCCATGCGATCCGCCGCCGCGGGCTACGTGGTTGCGCCCAACCAGCTCTTCCAGTACCAGACCCTGGCCGAGCTGGCCGCCAACGCGAGCCCAGCGGAGCACGGCACGGCGCCCGCAGCGCCGGACGAGCCCGTCGGTCCGTGCCCGCTGACCCCGATCCAGCACGAGTTCTTCGCGGCCGGCGATCCGCTGCGAGACCAGCTGACCCAGTACACAGTGCTCGAACTCGCGCTGGACGGTGAACCATCCGCGGTGGACTCCGCGCTGGACCGGCTGGTGGCGCACCATGACCAGCTGCGCGCCGCCTTCACCGAAACCCCGCACGGCTGGGTGCAGGAGATCCGCCGGCACGAGCCGTGCTCCCGACTCGAGCGCCTGGACCCGGCCACCGATGTGGCTGCCGCGGTACGGCGAGCGATCGACGGGTTCGATCTCACGGAGGGGATCGTCCTGCGGGCCGCCCTGACCGGCCGGCGGGTCGTGGTCGCCATCCACCACCTCTGTGTGGACGTGGTCTCCTGGCGGGTGCTGCTGGCCGATCTTGCCACCCTGCTCCGGGGCGGTGACCTGCCGCCGAAGACGACCTCCTTCCGGATGTGGGCGAGGCGGCTGTCCGAGTGGGCCGGGGATCCGACGCTGCGGCCGGAGGCGGAAACTTGGCGGCGACTCGTGCCGGCGGACCTGCCGCGGCTGCCACGCGAGAAGGGTGAGCCCGGCGAGATCGGCACCAGGGCCTCGGCGCGGGTCGTCGAGGCCCAACTGTCCATACCGGACACCCAGGCTCTGCTCGCCGAGGGGCGGGGTGCGTTCCGGGCGGAGACCAAGGACGTGGTGCTGGCGGCGCTCGCGCTGGCGCTGCGGCGCTGGACCGGATCCCCGGACGTGCTCGTGGACGTGGAGGGACACGGCCGGGAGCCGTTGTTCCCCGACGTCGATCCTACGCGCACGGTCGGCTGGTTCACCGCCGTTCATCCGGTCGCGGTGCGCCTCGGTGACCCTCGGGACGTCGTCGGTGCGGTCGCCGGGGTGCGGGAGGCGATCGCCGCCGTGCCCGCCCGCGGCATCGGTTACGGCCTGCTGGCGCACCTGACCGACGGTGCACCTCTGGCCGGCGCGGCGCGCGCCGAGGTGCAGCTGAACTTTCTGGGCCGCACGGACGACACGGTGCAGGCGGACGGACCGTTCCGCCCGGTCGGTGACCCGGTACGCGCGCTCGGCGAGGGCACCCGCCCCCTGCCGTATCTCATCGAGGTCGTCGCGTGGATCGACCGGGATCGGCTGCGGGTCGCGGTGTCCTACGACACCGGGGCTTTCGACGCATCGACGATGGCGACCTTCACCGCGTCGATCACCGGCGCCCTGTCGGACATCGCGGCGGTCGCCACCCATCCGGACACGAGCGTGCGCATCGGTGCGGACTTCCCGCTCACAGGGCTGTCCACGGCGGACCTCGAGCGCCAGTTCGGCTCCTTCCGGGGCATCGAGGACGTGTACCCGTTGTCCCCGGTGCAGGAGGGCATCCTCTTCCACACCGTGCAGTCCGCCGACGCGCGGCTCTACACGCCCCGGCTGTCCTGGCTGGCGGGCGAGCTGGACCCGGATGCCTACACCCAGGCGTGGCAGGAGGCGGCGAGCAGGACGCCGGTGCTGCGCACGCGGATCGCCTGGCGGCTGACCGACCGGCCGTTCCAGGTGGTCTCCGAACCGGCGGAGCTGCCCGTCGCGCGCCTGGATTGGTCGGCGCGATCCCCAACGGAGCGGGACCTGGCGCTCAACGAGCTGCTGGCCTCGGCCCCGGGGTTCGACCTGGAGGACGGTCCGCTGGTGCGGGTCACCCTCATCAGAGAGGGTGCGGCGTCCTGGCGTGTGGTGCTGGAGACCCACCACCTGGTGATCGACGGATGGAGCAGCGCCATCCTCCTCGGCGATGTGCTGGCGTTCTACCGCGCCATCCGCGACGACGCGCCGCTCCGGCTCCCGTCGCGCCGCAAGTTCCGCGACTACATCGCCTGGATCGCCGACGTGGACCATGCGGCGGACTGGGAGTTCTGGACGCGTTATCTGGCCGGCTTCCGTCGCCCCACGCCGGTGCCGCTGGCCCGCACGGACAGCGGAACCGGCGACCACCTACTGCGTGACGTACGGCTCCCCGACGGGTTCGGCGAGCGGCTGACCGGATTCGTCCGAGCTGCCCGGCTCACCCGCAACACGGTCTTCCAGGCCGCCTGGGGTCTGGTCCTCGGCTGCTTCGCGGGAACTGACGACGTGGTCTTCGGCGCCACCACCTCCGGACGTTCCGGGCTGACGGGAATCGAGCAGATGGTCGGCATGTTCATCAACACGCTGCCCCTGCGCGTGCGGGTGCGGCCAGAGCGCACGCTGAGCGGATGGCTCCGCGGGCTCCAGGACGCCCGCGGCCGGATGCCCTCGGAGCACACCGCACTCACCGAGATCGCGCGGTGGAGCGAGGTCAGCAGACGCGAGCCCCTGTTCAGCTCGGTCCTCGTGTTCGAGAACTACCCGATCGCCGACGAGGTGCACGACGCTCTGCACACCGTGGCCAGGGAGCTCAGGGTCGTCGACTCCAACAGCTACCCGCTGACCGCAGTCGTCAAGGACGGCACCGAGGTCGTGGTGCGGCTCATGTATGACAGCGCCCGTCTTACCGAGAGCGCGGTGGACCAGATCGGCCGTTGCCTGGCGGCGGCGCTGGGAGCGATCACCGACCCGGAGACCACCTCGCCCGCCGACGTCATGGCCCACATCGACGCGGTTCGCGCGTCCTGACCCCCGAGGTGCGCATGTTCGACGACCTTGCCGACGCCGTGCGGGAGATGCTGCCGCGAGTGCTGGCGGCCACGGCGACTCCCGGGGTTTCGGTCGCCCTGGCCACCAGCACCGACCTTCGCGGCATGGGTGCCGGGTACGCCGACCTGGCCGGGCGGGTGCCGATGACCGGTGCCTCGTCGGCGACGGCGGGCTCGCTGAGCAAGCCGCTGGTCGGGCTGTCCCTAGCCCGGCTCGCGGAAGAGGGGCAGATCGAGGTGGACGGCCCGGTCGACCCGTTCCTCCCACCCGCCGCCCGGCCAGCCAACCCGCACGCGCGGCAGCCGATCACCGCGGGCATGCTCACCGCGCACATCGGCGGTTATCGCACGGACATCATTGATGCCCAGCTGACCCGACCAGGTCCCATCGAAGAGTATCTGGCCCGGCGGCACCAGATCGGCACCACTCCGGAGTACGGTGGCGTGTGCCCGCTCTACGGCCCGCCCGGCGAGTACGCCTACTCCAGCTTCGGCATGTCCGTCGTGGGCTGCGCCGTGGAGTGGACCACAGGGGAGAACTACGCGTCCTATGTGGACCGTACGATGCTCAAGCCACTCGGCATGGCCTCCTCTGCTCTGCCCACCGGTTCGACGGAGCGGTCCCAGTGGGACGAACTGGTCGACTGCGCCGACCACGCCACCGGGTACATGGGGTTCGGTGCGTGGTGTGTGCCATCCCCGGTCTACCACGCCGCGACCTATCCGGGCGCGGGTCTGATCACCTCCCCGCTCGACTACGCGCAGCTGCTCCAGTCCCTGCTGCGCACCGCCAAGGGAGAGGATGGCGTGGTCACCGCCGCGAGCTTCGAGGCGATGCTGCGGCCGAGGGTCACCCGGTCCAGCCCGGTCACACCGGACACCTTCGCCGGGATGGGGCTGGAGATCAGTAATCCCGAGCGCGACGGCGACCTGTGGTGGTGGGGACACTCCGCGGCCTACCCGTGGGGTTACTGGTGGGACGCGCGGGTCTATCCGCATCTCGACCTCGTCGTGGTGGCGATGGCCAACAAGTGGGACATGATGCGCCTGCACAACCCGGCCGACCGCAACGCGGCCGGCATCGTCGCCCAGTGGGCGGCCCGCTGGGCCGCCGAAGGTGTACCGCCGGTGCGCGGTGGCGCACCCGTCCACCGGCGTGCGGCGACCACGCCAGGCCCGGAGGAGTCCTCACTGATGGGTGCGGTCGCGGGCGAGCGGGCCTATGCCGCGCTGGGACTGACCGGGCGGTTCGACGATGCCACCGTGCGTGCCATGGCGCAGCGGGCCCGGCTGCACGACAACGCCTCGGTTCCTGGCCCGGACGTCGATGAGTTCGCCCAGGGTGTCGCCGAGGTGGGCGCGCTGTCGCCCGATCCGGAAGGCCTCCGCCGCTACGCCAACAGCCGAGGACCGTACGCCGCGCTCTGGGCGCTCGAATGCGGTGCGACGGCGGCGCGGTTGCCGATCCCGGCGCCCGTCTTCAGCGCACCGCACCAGTGAAGGGACGCCATGTACCTGACGCAGTCACTGCACCGGGCCAGGCAACAGCATCCGGACCGGATCGCGACAGTCTACGGTGGACGCGAGCGCGACTTCGCCACCCACGCTGACCGTGTCGCCCGGCTGGCCGGGGGACTGCGATCGCTCGGCGTCGCGCCGGGTGACCGGATCGCCATGTACGCGTTGAACTCCGACCGCTACCTCGAATACCTCATGGCCGTGCCGTGGGCGGACGCCGTGCTCGTGCCGGTGAACACCCGCTGGACGACGGCGGAGGTGGCAGGTGGTCTGAACGACTGCGCCGCGCGGGTGCTCATCGTGGACGACGCGTTCGCCGATGCTGTCCCCGCGCTGCGCAACCGGTGCCCGGGAGTCGACCATGTGGTGTACGCAGGCGACGGCCCGGTTCCCGATGGCTGCGCGGACTACGAGGCGCTGCTCGCCGGCAGTGACCCGACCCCGGATGCCCGCCGGGGCGGGGACGCTCTGGCCGCGGTGTTCTACACCGGCGGCACCACCGGCGAGGCCAAGGGCGTGATGCTCAGCCACGCCAACCTGCTCACCTCCGCGTTGGGTTGTCTGGCCGCCGGGTTCATGGCCACCCCGGGCGGGCGCTTCCTGCACGTCGCGCCGATGTTCCACCTCGGCGACCTCGCACACTGGGTCATGCAGTCCCTGGCGGACAGCACCCAGGTGACGGTTCCGGGGTTCGATCCGGTCGCGTTGCTGGCCGCGCTAACCGAGCACGGAATCACGGATCTGTTCCTGGTGCCGACCATGCTGCGCCTGGTGTTCGACCATCCGGACTTCGACCCCGCGGCGTTCGCCGCCGTGCGCCGGCTGGTGTACGCGGCCTCGCCGATGCCGCCGCGGCTGCTGGACCGGGCCTCGCGTGTGCTTCCGCATGTCGAGCTGGTTCAGGCCTACGGCATGACGGAGCTATCACCCGCGGTCACCCTGCTCGGCCCGGCCGAGCACGACGGACCGCACCGGTACTCGGCCGGCCGTGCCGCGGCGCACGCCGAGGTGCGGGTGGTCGCCGAGGACGGCACGCCGCTCCCGGTCGGCGCGGCGGGAGAGATCGTCTGCCGTGGAGGGCACGTCATGCTCGGCTACTGGGGGCGGCCCGAGCTGACCGCGGCCGCGGTGCGGGACGGCTGGATGCACACGGGCGACGCGGGCTATCTCGACGACGACGGCTACCTGTTCGTCGTCGACCGGATCAAGGACGTGATCATCAACGGCGGGGAGAACGTCTGGTCCGGTGAGGTGGAGGACGTCCTGCACGAGCACCCGCTGGTCGCCGCCTGCGCTGTGATCGGCGTGCCGGACGACACCTACGGCGAGCGGGTCCACGCCGTCGTGGTCCCGGGTGCCGCGGAGCGTCCATCGGTGACCGACCTGGACGCCCATGTGCGCGCCCACCTTGCCGGGTACAAGGCGCCCCGCGGCTACGACTTCGTCGACGAACTGCCGTTGTCCGGTGCGGGCAAGGTGCTCAAACACGAACTGCGTGCCGCCTACCGCTGACTCGGCTGCGAAACGATGCTCACTCCGCAAGCTCCGTTCGGGAAGGAGTCTCAACCATGGCGGACCGGACGGTGTTCATGTTCGCCGGCCAGGGCTCGCAGTTCTACGGCATGGGCAGGCAGATGCGGGCGGCGCACCCGGTGTTCGACCGCACGCTGCGGGAGCTGGACACGATGTTCGCCGACCTCGGCCTGCCCGGACTGCTGGACGAGCTGTACCGCACCGACCGGGAGCCGCGCACTCCGTTCGACCGCTTCCTGCACAGCCATCCGACGATCCTCATGGTCGAGCTGGGGCTGATGGACGTGCTGCTGGCCGAGGACGTCAAGCCGGACCACGTGCTCGGCACCAGCCTGGGCGAGTACGCCGCCGCGGCCGCCGCCGGGGTGCTGAACCGCGAGAACCTGGCTCGTGCGATCGCCGCCCAGGTGCGGCTGACCGAACAGTTGTGCCCGCCGGGCGGGATGCTGGCCGTTCTCGACGACGTGACCCGGTTCGATCCAGAACACCCGCGATGGCGGGGCCTGGAACTGGCGGCGGTGAACTACCCCCGGCACTTCGTGGTCTCGGGGGCACGGGAGGTGGTGGACGCCGCCGAACGCGACCTCCGCGCGGCGGCCATCGCCTGCCACCGCCTGCCGGTGCGCTTCGCGTTCCACTCCTCCGAGGTCGACGTGGTGGGCGAGCCATACCAGCGGATGATGGCCACCATCCCCCTGGAGCCACCCGACGTTCCGCTTGTCTCGTGCGCGACCGGAACGGTGATCGACAAGGTGACCCCGGAGCACATGTGGCACACGGTGCGCGGCCCGATCCGCTTCGCTGACGCGATCCGGACGTTGGAGGCTGAGCACGAAGGACTGTGCTACCTCGACCTCGGCCCGTCGCCGACACTCGCGGGGTTCGCGGCGCACTCGTTCGCTCCCGGATCCGGGGCGCGGGCACTGGCGTTGCTCGACCCCTTCGTCGCGCCAGACGTCGCACTGGCGCGGATCACGCAGCGAAACCGCCCGGCGCCCGCCGCTCGCCCACGTTCCGAGCCGGTGGCCGTGCTCTTCCCTGGGCAGGGCGCCCAGCGGAAGGGAATGGCCGGCGACCTGTTCGACGCGTTCCCCGGCCTGGTCGCGGAGGCGGACGAGGTTCTCGGCTACTCGATCGCGGAACTGTGTCGGCACGACCCGAGGGGCGAACTGAACCAGACGCGGTTCACCCAGCCCGCTCTCTTCGTCGCCAACGCACTGCACTTCCTGGTCTGGCAACGCGAGCACGGCGACGTGACGCCGTCGTACGCCGTCGGTCACAGCCTTGGTGAGTACAACGCGTTGTGGGCGGCGGGCGCCTTCGACTTCGCCACCGGTCTGCGCATGGTCCGGAAACGCGGCGAACTGATGGCCGCCGCGCCGGACGGGGCCATGGCCGCGGTCCTCGGCCTGGACGAGGACCGGGTCCGTGCCGTGCTCGCCGACCACGTGCTCTCCGGGATCGACGTGGCCAACCTCAACGGTCCCGGCCAGGTGGTGGTGTCCGGCCCCCGCCAGGCGGTGCTCGACGCCAAGGAGACATTTGGCGCCGAGGGCGCCACCGGCTACCAGGTCCTGCGGGTGAGTGGCGCCTTCCACTCCCGCCAGATGGCGGCCGCCGCCCGGGAGTTCGGCGAGTTCCTCCGGGATCTGGACCTCCAGGCTCCTCGTCTGCCGGTGATCGCCAACACCACCGGTCTGCCCTATCCCGACGGCGACATCCGCCCGATGCTCACCGGGCAGTTGGTCGGTCCGGTCCGCTGGGAACAGAGCGTGCGGTACCTGCTTGCACGCGGGGTGGCCGAACTGACAGAGATAGGGCCGGGCACGGTGCTCACCAAGCTGGTTGACCGGATTCGGACCACTGAGTCCGGTTCGGACACGGTGGTCGCCGGGTCGTCCGATCGCGCACGGGCGTTGGGCAGTCCCGGATTCCGTGCCGCGTATGGCGTCCGTTACGCCTACGCCTGCGGGTCCATGTACCGCGGCATCGCGTCGGAGGAGATGGTCGTCCGCGCCGCCAGAGCCGGACTGCTCGCCTTCTTCGGCTCCGGTGGGCTCGCCCATGACCGGGTGGACGCGGCCCTGGCCAGGATGCGCGCGGAGCTGGGCGAGCTCTGCTTCGGGGTGAACCTGCCGAGCGGCCCCGGCGCCGAGCGACTGGTCGACCTGCTCCTGGCACACGAAGTGAGCGTGGTCGAGGCGTCCGGGTACACCGACGTCGGCCCGGCACTCGCGCGCTACCGGCTGCGCGGACTGGCCAGGGGACACGGTGGAAAGGTGGTTGCACGGCACCGGATTCTGGCCAAGGTCACCCGCCCCGAGGCGATCGCCGCGTTCCTGGCGCCCGTGCCCGAGAAGCTGGTACGCGCGCTGCGCGCCGCCGGGGCGATCAGCGCGGAGCAGGCCGAACTCGCCGCCCACCTCCCCGCCGCCGACGACATCTGCGTCGAGGCGGACTCTGGCGGGCACACCGACCGCGGCTCGCTCACGGTGCTGCTGCCCACGGCGCTGCGCCTGCGGGCGCGCTCCCCGGCCCACGGGGTGCGGATCGGTGCCGCCGGCGGACTCGGCACCCCCGAAGCGGTCGCCGCCGCGTTCCTGCTCGGCGCGGATTTCGTGCTCACCGGCTCGGTGAACCTCTGCACCGAGGAATCGGGCCTCAGTGCCACGGCAAAGGGGATGCTGGAGCGAATCACCATCGACGACACCGAGCATGTCCCGAGCGCTGGCGGGTTCGAGAGCGGCGGCCAGGCGCAGGTGTTGCGGCATGGTGTCTTCTTCCCGGCCAGGGCGCGCAAACTGCTCGAGCTGTACCACACACACCGATCGTTGGACGAACTCGACGAGCGCACCCGCACCGTGCTCGAGCAGCGTTGGTTTCGCCGCACGCTCGAGCAGATCTGGCAGGATACCCGCGCGTACCTTGCCGAGCGTGAGCCGGAGCGGGCCCGGCGCGCCGAAACCGACGAGCACCACCGGATGGCGCTGGTGTTCCGCTGGTACCTCGCGCACAGCCAGCGTCTCGCGATCGAGGGTGACGAGGAACGCCGCGTCGACTTCCAGATCCACTGTGGACCGGCGCTCGGCGCGTTCAACCACTGGGCCGCCGGCCTCGACCTGGTGCGGTGGTCCGACAGGCACGTCGACGATATCGCGCGGCGGCTGATGACCGGCGCCGCCGACCACCTCTCCCGCCACGCAGGAGTGATCCCATGAGCGAGAAGGCCGCACACCCGAGGATCGCGGTCGTCGGGATCGGCTGCCGGCTGCCCGGGGCACGCGACCACCACGAGTTCCTCGCCAACCTCGTCGACGGAGTCGACTCGGTCCGCGAGGTCCCCGCCGACCGGTGGGACACGTCCGCGCTCTACGACCCGGACCGCGGCGCGGCGAACCGCTCGATCAGCAAGTGGTGCGGCGTGGTCGACCGCCCCTACGATTTCGACCACGAGTTCTTCGGGATCTCCCCGCGCGAGGCCCGGTTGCTGGATCCCATGCAGCGCCTGCTGATGGAGGTCACCCAGCAGTGCGTGGAGGACGCGGGTATCACGGCCGCCACCCTCGGCGCCGGTCGCACCTGCGTCTACGTCGGCAACATGGAGCGCGACCACATGGCCGAGCTGACCGGCCCAGAGCACGACGTGGAGAGCCACTCGGTGCTCGGCGTCTACGACTGCCTGCTGGCCAACCGGCTCTCCCAGACCTTCGGGCTGAGCGGCGCCAGCGTCGCCGTGGACGCTGCCTGCGCCTCCTCGCTGGTCGCCGTGCACCTCGGCGTGCAGGCCCTGACCACCGGTGAGGCCGACTACGTGCTCGCGGGCGGGGTGAACCTGAACCTGCACTGGTGGAAGTACGTCGGGTTCTCCAAAGCCCGGATGCTCAGCCCCACCGGACGCTGCCGCACGTTCGACCGGGACGCCGACGGGTTCGTGCCCGGCGACGGGGTGGGCATGGTGCTGTTGCGCCGGCTGGATGACGCCGTCCGCGACGCCGACCACGTCTACGGCGTGATCCGGGGTAGCGCGGTGAATCACGGGCGCAAGCGCACCACAATCACCGCACCGACAGTGGCCTCGCAGCGGGCGGTGGTCGCCGAGGCGATCGCCAGGGCGGGGGTGAGCCCGGCGGACATCACGTTCGTCGAGACCCACGGCACCGGTACCTCGCTGGGCGACCCGATCGAGGTTGAGGCGCTGCGGCAGGTGTTCGGGCCCGCTTCGCCCGACACCGGGTGGTGCACGCTCGGCGCGGTCAAGTCCAACATCGGACACCTGGAGGGCGCGGCAGGCATCGCGGGCCTCATCAAGGTGCTGATGATGATGTCCGAGCGGCGGATCGTCCCGAACCTCCACCTGCGCGACCTCAACCCCCTGATCGAGCTGGCCGACTCCCCGTTCCGCCTCGCCCTGTCCAATATGGACTGGGAGTCGCGCTCCCCGGGTGCGCCGAGGCTCGCCGGGGTCAGCTCGTTCGGCTTCGGCGGGGTGAACGCGCACCTCGTCGTCGAGGAGCATGTCGCACCGGAGCGCCGTCCCCCGGACGCCCGGCCATGGCCGTTCCTGCTTTCCGCGGCGTCGGAGCAGTCCCTGCGGAAGCTCGTCGCGCGCTGGCGGCACACCCTGCCGGACGCCACCGCGGGCGACGTGTGCGCCACCCTGGCGGTGGGGCGTGACCACCTGCCACACCGACTCGGCGGGGTGGTCACCGATCTGGCGGACATTCCCGCGCTACTGGCGTTCGCGACACCCACGGCCGCCCAGGACCGTCCGTGGGCGTTGCGGGTCGGGCTGATGGAGCCGCCAGAGAACGTCGACGGGTTTCTTGACGAGTTCGTTTCGGTGCTCGACCCCGATACGGCCGAGGTACTGCGGTCCGCGGTCGGCGAGCCACGGCGGCGATGCGCCTACACGACCGCCGTCGTCTCGGCCCTGCTGCGGTTCGGCCTGAATCCAGCCGTTGTCGTGCCCGACGGGGCGGGGGTGTGGCCAGCGCTCGCCGCACTGGGGATGCTGGACCCCGGGACCGCGGCAGGCCTTTCCTCGGGCGAACCAGGGCGGCATCAGGAGTTGGGTGCGCCCTCCGCGCCACTGGCCGTGCCCGGCACCGACCGCGTGGTGACCCCGTATCGGGTGGATGCGGCCTACCTGGACCGCCTTCGCGGCGCTACGGCCGACCGGGCCGGACTGACCGGCCTGGTCGAGCTGGCGCGCAAACTGGACACGCAACGAACGTTCCAGAGCAACCTGGCTGACTGGCGCCGGGCGTTGCGGGAACGCGGCCGTGCCGACGACCTGTCCTCGGACCCCGACTTCATGGCCGACCCGCTCGCGGTGGCCCTGGCCCTGCAGAACGCGCTGGACCGGCTCAACCGCAAGTGGGACCTGCCGCTAGCCAGGCACCTGTTGGACGAACGTGCGGTCGAACTGTCGGATCTGTTGCTGGACGGCGTGGTCGATCCGGGCGACCTGCTCGACCTGACCGCCGGTGCCCCGGTCGCTCCCCGCCATCCCGGCCGAGTCGAACTCGCCGACCGGGGTCGGTACCCGATTCTGCGCCGCGTCGGTCGTCTGCCCGACGACCTCGCGGACGTCGGCGCGTGGGCCCGGCTCGCGCGGTCCACCGAGGAGACCACGGTCATGCCGGAGGGGCACACCGTCGTGGTGGTGGGTGACGTCCCTGTCGATCCCGACGTCGATCTCGTCGTCGCCCCCTCGCTCACCGAAACACTGGTGCGGCTGTGGCGTCATGGGGTGGACGTGCGCTGGCAGGCACACCCGGTCGCCGGTGCCGGGGCCAGGACCCCACTTCCCACGACGGAGTTCAACGGCGTGGAGCACCGAATCCGGCCCGCCGATCCGACGACGCTTCTCCCCGAGAGAGGTGGCGCGGCGTCGACGAACTCCGCCCCCGACGCCGCCCCCGACTCCGCCCGCGACTCCGCCCGCGACGCCGCCCGCGACTCGGCTCACGACTCCGCCCTGGCGGAGCATGTCGTCGAGCTGCGTGCGCGGTGGGAAGCCACCGCACGAGTGCCTGTGCCCGCCACCGGCCCGGTAGTGGTGCTCTTCCCACCGGGCGCCGTCGAGGTGCGGCAGGCGGCCGAACGGCTTCCCGGACGGGTCAGGGCCGTTGACCTGGGGACGCTGCCCGCGGACGACACCGAGGCGTGGCAGAGGGCCCTCGACGAGTACGGGACACCCACCGCGGTCGTGCTCACGTGCACCGGATCCCCCGCGGACACGGTGGTCGCGGCGCTGCACGTGGCGAAGGCGTCCTACGGGCGCGGCACCCGGGTGTTCGTGGTCGGCCGGGTGGTGGACGGCCGGCCATCTCCCGAACTGGCCGCCATCGCCGGGTTCGCCAGGAGCCTGGCGCGGGAAACCGCCACCGTCCCCTTCCGTGCGATCGCGGTTCCCGACGACCTCGGCGAACAGTCCACCTGGGACGTGGTCGCGGACGAACTCGGGCGCCGGGACGGTACGGAACTCGTCCGGCACGGGCCAGGTGGCCGGCTGTCCCGCCGGTACACGCCGGCCGCGTTGGTCGCGCCGACGTCGCCGCCGCAGGGAGTCCGTCCTGGCGGCACGTACTTGCTCACCGGCGGCACCGGCGGTCTCGGCAGGATGGTGACCGCACATCTGCTCGCCGTGCCCGGGGTGCGGGTCGCCGTCGTCGGGCGGTCGGCGGATTCGGACCTGGACCAGTCAGACCGGCTCACCTACTTCCAGGCCGACGTGTCCGACCCAGCGGCGGCGCGGGACGTGATCCGCCGGGTGCGGGCACGGTTCGGCGCACTGACCGGAGTCCTGCACGCGGCCGGCGTCCTGCGGGACGGATATCTGGCGCACAAACAATCGCGGGATCTGCGGGCGGTCCTCGCGCCGAAGGTGCTCGGCGCGGTCAACCTGGACGACGCGACCCAGGACGAACCGCTGGAACTGTTCGTGCTGTTCTCGTCCATGGTCGCGGTGCTCGGCAACCCGGGACAGGCCGACTACGCGGCGGCCAACGCCTTCCTGGACCAGTTCGCCGAGGCGCGGGAGGCGCGGCGGGCCGAGGGGGAGAGGTCCGGGCGTACCCTGTCGATCGGCTGGCCGGTGTGGCGCGACGGCGGCATGGCCGTCACCGAACGAGGTGTGCTCAGCCCCGGATCAGGGGTGCTACCCATGCCCACCGCCACCGCGCTGGCTGTCCTGAACCGCCTGCTCTCGGGTGCTGCGGGCGCCCGGCCGTTGTTCCACGGCGAGCCGGACCGGGTGCCGGAACTGCTCGACCCGCAACCCGCCGGTCCCGAGGAGGAGCCGCCCGCGAGCGACCAGACCGTGGCGCCCTCGGCGGATCCGGTGCGGGTGGTCGCGTGGGCGAAGGACTACGTGGCCGGTGTCATCGGGGAACTGCGGGGGATACCCCCGGCGGACGTGGATCTTGAGATGGGCCTGGACCGGCTCGGCCTGGACTCCATCGTGATTGCCGAGTTCAACACCCGGATCGAGGCGAAGCTCGGCTCCGTCGGCGAGACGTTGCTGTTCGAAAGCCGCACGCTCGCCGCCGCCGCCGAGCGGATCGCGCGACTGCGTGCCGCGGAGCTCACCGCCCACTACGGCGAACCCGCCACATCCGCCGCGCCCTCGGCCGTCGTCGCGACGCACCCGGTTCCGGCGACGGTGGAACCCAGTGCGGTGGCCGATGACGTGGCGGACGGCGACGTGGCGATCATCGGCCTGGCCGGTCGTTATCCCGAGGCGCCCGACCTGGCTGTCTTCTGGCGCAACCTGTTGCACGGCCGGGACAGCGTGACCGAGGTCCCGTCGATCCGCTGGACCCCTGGCGCCGAGACCTACTGCCGGCGGGGCGCGTTCCTCGACGACGTCGATGCGTTCGACCCGCTGTTCTTCGGCATCTCGCCACGCGATGCGGTGTCGATGGATCCGCAGGAGCGCCTGTTCCTGCAGACCGCGTGGCATGCGTTCGAGGACGCGGGATACCCACCGCACCGCCTTGGCGACCCGGACGATCCCGGCGCCCGCGCGGTGGGCGTGTTCGTCGGCGTCACCACGCAGACCCACCTGCTGTGGGGGCCGGACCAGCAGCGGGCGGGCCACCCGGTGGTGCCGCCGTCGCCGCAGTGGTCGGTGGCCAACCGGGTGTCGTACTGGCTCGATCTTCGCGGGCCCAGCATGCCGGTGGACACGGCGTGTGCGTCCTCGCTGACAGCCGTGCATCTCGCGGTGCGCAGCATCGCTCGCGGGGAGTGCGACATGGCGCTCGTCGGTGGCGTCAACCTCTACCTTCACCCGGCGAAGTTCGACTGGTTGTGCAGCCTCCAGATGTTGTCCCGCACTGGCCGGTGCAGAACCTTCGGCGCGGACGCTGACGGGTTCGTGCCAGGCGAAGGGGTCGGCGCGGCCGTGCTGAAGCCGCTGCGCGCCGCGCTCGCGGACGGCGACGAGGTCCTCGGGGTGGTCAAGGGCACCGCGATCAACCACGGTGGCCGCACCAACGGGTACACCGTGCCCAACCCGGCCGCGCAGGCGAAGGCCGTCTCCGCCGCGCTCGCTGACGGCGGCGTGGACCCGGCGACCGTCGGCTACGTCGAGGCACACGGCACCGGCACCGCCCTCGGCGATCCGGTCGAGATCGCCGGTCTCACCCGCGCGTTCACCGGCGCGCCGTCGGGAGGGTGCGCGATCGGCTCGGTGAAGACCAACATCGGGCACCTCGAGTCGGCGGCGGGCATCGCTGGGCTGACCAAGGTGCTCCTGCAGTTTGAGCACGGCACGTTGGTGCCCACCATGCACGCCCGGAAACCCAACCCGCGCATCGACTTCGCCGCCACCCCGTTCGCCGTCCAACACGACGCGGCCGACTGGCTCGCGCCCACCGGAGGCCCCCGGCGGGCGGGAGTCAGCGCTTTCGGCGCGGGCGGCGCCAACGCGCACGTGGTCCTGCAGGAGGCCCCGCCGCTGAACACCGCCCGTGGCCCGGCGGACGGCGCGCACCTCGTCGTCGTCTCCGCACGCGATCGTGAGCGTCTGGTGGAGCACTGCGCCAACCTGTCCGCATCGATCCGGGACCGGGCGGAGGTCCTGCGGGTATCGGAGATCGCCTACCAGCTCCAGGTGCGCCGCGAACCGCAGTCCGAGCGGCTGGCGCTGCTGGCCGGTGACCCGGTGGAGCTCGCGGACCGGCTTGCCGCCTTCGCCGCGGGAGGACGGCCGGAGGGCGAGCACTGGGTCACGGTGCGGGACCGCGCCGCACGCACGGACGTGCGCGAACAGCTGCCACGGGCACTGGCCTCGCGTGACTGGGCCGCGCTGGCACGGGCGTGGGTGGCGGGCGCGGACGTGCCATGGGAGTCGTTGCACGACGTTCCGCTGCGTCACGTGCGGCTGCCCGGCTACCCGTTCGCGCGGGAGCGATACCCGTTGCCCGAGATCCCCGCCGGGGAAACCGGCGAGCACCCGTGGGTGCGTGAGCGGTCCGGAGACGGCGTCGTCGTCGAGTTCACCGGCGAGGAGCCGGAGTTGGCGCAGCACCGGGTGGCCGGGATCCCGGTCTTTCCCGCGGCGGGCTGCGTGGAGTTGATCCGGGCCGCGGCACGGCTCGACGTGGCTGCCGGGCGGGTCATCCGGCTGCGCGACAACGTGTGGTCCGCACCGGTCGCGGTGGATCGGCCCCGGACGCTGCGGGTGTCGCTGCTGGCCGGCGGCTACGAGGTGACCAGCGAAGAAGGGACGGTCCACGTCACCGGCAAGGTCGACACGGTGACCGAGGTCGACGTGCCGCCCTTGGACGTGGCGTCGGTCCGGGCCAGGTGCACCACGACCGTGACCGGGCAACGTCTCTACGAGCGCACCCGGGACCGCAGTCTCGACCTCGGGCCGTTCTACCAGGGCGTCGAACGCCTGCACTGCAACGATGACGAGGCCCTTGCCGAGTTGCGTGTGCCGGGTGGCGACCCTCGTTGTGCTCTGCACCCCGGCCTGCTCGACTCCGCCTTCCAGGCCGTGCTGTGGCTGGTCGGGCAGCGGTTCGACCGGCTGTTCCTGCCCTTCAGCATCGGCTCCGTCGAGGTGCTCGGGCCGCTGCCCGACCGCGCGGTGGCGCACGTCGAACTGCGCACGGCGGCACCCGACGGGTGCAAGGTGCGGGTGCGGCTCGCCGATGAGTCCGGTGCCGTCGTGGTACGCGTGCTCGACTTCTGGGTCCGCCCGTGGTCCGGCGACGCGACCCGGACCGGTCCGATGTGGACCGGCTTCCGTCCCGAGTGGATCGAGGAGGAACCGGGCGCGGCCGGCGGTGCCCGGTCAGTGCTGGTGCTCGCCCCCACACCCGAGGCGGGAACGCGACTGACCGGCGAACTGGCCGCGCGTGCCGGAACACCGCCGCGCTCGGCCGTCGCGGTGCCCGACCACGAAACGGACTTCGGCGCCCTGCTCCGCGATGAGGGACCGGTGGACACGGTGGTGTTCGCGTGGCCGAGATCCGAGCGGGGCGATGTGGCCGCACAGTTGGCCGACGGATTGCGGCCGCTGTTCCGCCTCGTCAGAGCGCTCCTGCGGGCCGAGGACAAGGGCCCGGTCCGCCTGGTCTGCGCCATCCCGGACCGCACGCCCGCGTACCAGGCGCTGGGGGGCCTGCTGCGCACAGTCACCCGGGAGAGTCCCCGAATCTCCCATGTCCTGGTGGCGGGTGCCGCTCCGGAGCAGATCGCGGCTGAGGCGCTCGGACCCGTCGAGGGCGCCGAGGTGCGTTACCGCGACGGCCTCCGGACCGTGCGGCGCTGGCGACGCGCGGATCCCACCCCCGCACCGCGCCAGGTGGTGCGCCGCGACGGTGTCTACCTGGTCACCGGTGGCGCCGGCGGCCTGGGCGGCCACGTCGCGCGGTGGCTTGCCGAGACCGTGGGGGCCCGAGTGATGCTCGCCGGTCGCTCGCCAGAGGACGAGCGGGTCGCCGCCGTGCGCGACCTGGTGCTGGCAGCGGGCGGGCGCGCACACTATGTCCGTGCCGACGTGTCGACCGCTGACGGCGCGCGCGAGGCGGTACGCGCGGCGCGGGCCGAGTTCGGTGCGCTGCACGGCGTTTTCCACTGCGCGGGAGTGTTGCGCGACGGGTTCCTGGCGCAACAGGATCTCCAGCGGGTGCACGAGGTCATCGCCGCGAAGGTGTTCGGCGCCGTGCACCTCGACGTGGCGGTTCGTGAACACCCGCTGGACTTCCTGTGCCTGTTCTCGTCGGTCGCCTCGGCGGTGGGCAGCGCGGGCCAGGTTGGCTACGCCTACGCGAACGCCTTTCTCGACGCCTTCGCCGAATTCCGCACCGAGCGGACCATCGCGGTCGCCTGGCCGTTGTGGGCGGACGGTGGGATGAGCGTGGACCCCGAGGTCGCCGAGTCGTTGCGGGTCACCTTCGGCCTGCGCCCGCTCGCCACCGAGACGGGCCTGGACGCCCTGTCGGTGGCACTCGGAGGCGAGGAGCGGGCGCTGTTGGTCGCTCCCGGCGATGGCGCCACGCTCGCGCGCGTACTGGCCGGACCGTCCACTGTGGCGCCTGCCGTCGCGGTACCTGGCGACTTCGGGTCTGCCGTCCGCCAGGTCCTGCGCGCCGAGATCGCGCGGATCACCGAACTCGACCCGGCACGCATCCAGAACGACCAGCCGATCGGGGACTACGGGTTCGACTCGCTGTCGTTCACCCAGCTCGCCAACCAGCTCGTGAAGCGGCTCGGCGTGGACCTCACGCCCGCGCTGTTCTTCGAACACACCACGGTGGACGAGATCACCGACCATCTCGCGGAGGCGCACGGCACGCACCTCGCGGTCCGGCTCGCGCCAGAGCACCCGGCGCCGTCCAGACCGGCCTGTGCCGCCGAACGACCCCGCCCCGCGCCGGTGGACGAGCCGATCGCGATCGTGGGGATGCACGGCATGCTGCCGGGCAGTGCCGACCTGTCCGAGTTCTGGCGCAACCTCGACGCCGGACGCGATCTGGTCACCGAGATCCCCTCGGACCGGTGGGACTGGCGTGAGTACTACGGGCCGGTGGCCGGGCCGGGCCGGACGAACAGCCGCTGGGGTGGTTTCCTACCCGAGGTCGACGTGTTCGACGCCGCGTTCTTCGGCATCTCGCCGCGCGAGGCGCAACTGATGGACCCACAACAGCGACTGTTCCTGGAAACCGCGTACAAGGCGGTGGAGGAGGCCGGTTACCGCCCGTCCGACCTGGCGAAGGGACGGACCGGGTTGTTCGTCGGCGCGGCGAGCCACGACTACTACGACCTGCTGCGCGAGGCGGGTGTGCCGGTCGAGGCGTTCACCAGCACCGGCATGTTCCACGCCATCCTCGCCAACCGGGTGTCCTACCTGCTCGACCTGACCGGACCGAGCTTCCCGATCGACACCGCCTGCTCCAGTTCGCTGGTCGCGTTGCGTGCCGCGGTCGAATCGATCCGTGCGGGCGGGTGCGACACCGCCATCGTCGGGGCGGTCAACCTGTTGCTGTCGCCGACAATCTACATCTCGTTCGCACGAGCGGGCATGCTCAGCCCGACCGGGCGGTGCCGGACCTTCGACGCGGGTGCCGACGGGTACGTGCGTGCCGAGGGCGTCGGCGCGCTGGTGCTCAAGCCGCTCGCCGCGGCGGAGCGGGACGGCGACCACGTGCACGCGGTCATCCTCGGCAGCGTGGTCAACCACGGCGGCAAGGTCAACACACTCACCACCCCCAACCCCAAGGCGCAGACGGAACTCATCGTGCGTGCCTTCGACGAGGCTGGTGTCGACCCGGCCACCGTCGGCTACTTCGAACTGCACGGGACCGGCACCGCCCTCGGTGACCCCGTCGAGGTCAACGCGGTGAAGCGGGCCATCGGTCAGATGCGTGACCGGGCCGGGGTGCCGGTGACCGAGCCCACCGTGCTGATCGGCTCGGTCAAATCGAACATCGGCCACCCCGAGGCGGTCGCGGGGCTGGCGGGGATCTTCAAGGTGGTGTTGTCCATGAAACATGGCCGCATCCCGGGAAACCTGCACCTGGGCGAACTGAACCCGCAGATCCGGCTGGCCGGCTCCCCGTTGCGCATCGTCGACCGGACCATGCCGTGGCCCCGGCCAACGGCCGCCGACGGCACCGAACAACCGCGCCGGGCCGGGGTCAGTTCGTTCGGCTTCGGCGGTGTCAACGGGCACGTGCTGTTGGAGGAACACGTCGCTGCTCCGGCGGACCCCACCCCGTCGCGGGAACAGGTCTTCGTGCTCTCCGCGCGGGACGAGGACCGGCTGCGGGACTACGCCGCCGCGCTCGCCGACGCGGTGGCGCCGACCGACCCGGTCGCATCGTCGCCCGAGCAGCCGGGTGCCGACCTGATCGCGGAGGTCGCCACCCTCCTCGGGGTGGAGCCAAGCGACGTGCCGTGGGACGAGCCGTTGGCCGACCTGGGCCTGTCCCACCGGCATGCGGTCCGGCTGGCGGATCGCATGGCCGCAGCCGGCTTGTCCGATGTGGACACGGCACTGCTGCCCACCCTGACCGTGGCACAGCTCTCGGTCAGCGGCACGGCGGCCAGGACCCAGGCACAGACCGGGCCCTGCCCGGCGGGAGACCTCGCGGATGTCGCCTACACGTTACAAGTGGGCCGGGAACCGATGCCGCACCGGCTCGCCGTGGTGACCGACTCCGCCGCAGAACTCGCTCGGGAGCTCTCGACCTTCGCCGCGACCGGTGTGCCCGGCGCGCGGACGCGCATCGGCGTCGCCGACGAACGCCGCGACCCGGTCACCACGGACGACCTGTGGGAGTCGGCCCGGCAGTGGGTCACCGGCGCCGTGCCCGACTGGACGGTGGTGGACGGCGCGCGGCGCCCACGTCGGCTGAGCCTGCCCACCTACCCGTTCGCCCGCGACCGGCACTGGATTCCGGGGTCGTCCGCCGCCGAGCCCGACCCGCTGGTGCTCGGCCCTGGCACCGAGGACGGCGACGCGACGGTCTACCGGGCAACCCTGTCCACTTCGGATCGGGTCGTCGACGAGCACCGGGTGCACGGCGTTCCGGTGCTCGCGGGCGTGGTGCAGGTCGAGCTTGCCGCCGCCGCGATGGCCGCGCACAGGCGGGCCGCGCACCGGGTGACCCGCGTGTCCTGGTTGCGCCCACTCGTCGTGCGCGGTGCGACCTGCGAAGTGCTGATCCGGCTCACCGAGCACGCGGACGGGATCGCGTACGAGATTCACGCGGCCGACGGCACCGTCTGCTCCACCGGTTTGTGGGTGCACGGTGACGGCCCGGCAGCCACGCCCGCACCGCACGACCTGGACGCCATCCGGCGCCGATGCCGGCGGGAGTACGGCCAAGCGGAGATCTATCGCCTCTTCGACGACGCCGACATCGCCTACGGCCCGGTGTTCCGCGGGCTGACGGACGCGGTCACCGGGAACGGCGAACTGCTGGCCCGGTTCACCACCGAGGTGGCCCTGCCGCAGCGGATGACCTTCCATCCGACCGCGCTGGACGCGGCGTTGCAGGCCATCACCGTGTTGACCGGGACGCGGCGGGGCACCACCCGGCTGCCGTTCGCCGTCGAGGAGATCGAACTGCTGGCACCGGTGCCCACCACGGGATTCGTCCACCTGGTCGCCGGCGGCGGGGACGGGCACGACATCACGGTGCTCGACGAGACCGGTCGTCCCTGCGTGGTGCTGCACCAGGTCACCGTGCGGCCGGAGCAGCACGGATTCTTCTACCGTCCGCACTGGCGGTTGGCCGACGCGTCCGACGCCGAACCGGTGCGCGGCCCGGTGCTGATCGCGCATTCGGCATGCTCAGCCGAACTGGCCGACGCGCTGGCCGCCCGGCACGACGGCCAGGTGCATCGGATCAGCGCGGCGGAGATCGCCGGTCCCGGTCTGCCCGCCCGCCTGCGCGGGCTCGGTGACGTGCGCCACGTGTGGTTCCTCGCGCTGGCGGGCGAAGGAGCACGGCTGCTGTTCCGGCTGATCCGCGGTCTGGTCGACGCCGACCTGGTCCAGCAGGTGCGGTCCGTGCGCTCGGTCACCTCGGGCGCGCAGGACGCACTGGGGCGACGGGTCACCGAGCCCGTGGCCGCGGGCCTGATCGGACTGACCAAGTCGCTGGCCAAGGAGTACCCACGGATCGCGGTGAGCTGCGTCGACATCGCACCCGCGGCGGCGGGTTGGGACCGCACCGCGGCTGCGCTGCTCGCCGAACCCGCGCATCAGGGCAATCGCGAGGTCGCGCTGGTGGGCGAACGCCGGCTGGTTCGCCTGTTGCGCCCGGTCCGCCTGCCGGCGCCTGCCCGGCCGGTGTTCCGGCACGGTGGCAGCTACGTGATCGTGGGTGGTGCGAGCGGCATCGGCCTCGCCCTTGCCGAACACCTCGCGGCGAACTTCTCCGCCCGGACCTTCCTCGTCGGCCGCGGCAGGCCGGGCGAACGGATCGAACAGGCGTTGCGGCGGCTGGCGGGACTGGGCGGCGCGGCCACCTACCACCAGGCGGATGTGACCGATCCCGAGGCGATGCGCGCGGTGGCGGCCAAGGCCCGCACCCATGGCCCGTTGCACGGGGTGGTGCACGCGGCGATGGTGCTGTGCGACGGGATCGTGGAACGGCTGAGCCACGAGGACTTCGAGGCGGTGCTGGCCCCGAAGGGCGAAGGCACGCGGGTGCTCGGCGAGGTCTTCGCCACCGAACCGCTGGACTTCCTGCTGGTTCTTTCTTCCGTGCAGTCGTATACCGGTGCCGCCGGACAGTCCAACTACGCCGCCGCCTCCACCGAGCAGGACGCACATGTTCGTCGCCTCGCCACGTCCCTCCCGTTCCCGGTGCAATCGGTCAACTTCGGCCCTTGGGCCAAGGTCGGTCGGGTCGCCGACCGATACGAAAGCCTCGCCGCACGCGGATACCGGCCGATCGAACCGGCGGAGGGCATCGCGGCGATCGAACAGGTGCTGGCCAGCGGCGAACGCGGGCTGGTGGCACTGCGTGCCGACCAGCCGGTGCTCGACGCGATCGGCGTCGAGGCGGTCCCGGTGACGACCGTGACCGGCTCCGTCCCGGCCCACCAGGACGACCGTGCCGAGCGGGAGGCACTGGATGACTTCATCGGCGACGCCCTCTGGCACCTCGTGGGTGAGCTGGGCCTGGTCACCCGGCCACACGAGCGGTACCGGACCGCTGATCTGATGGACCGGCTCGGTGCGCTTCCCCGGTCCCGCGGCCTTGTCGAGGAGTTGGTGCGGATCCTGGTCCGTCGCGGCCTGCTCGTACGAGACGGGCAGGAGATTCTCACCTCGGCGTCCCCCCGACCCACACGGCCCGATCCGGCGGCGCTGCGCACCCGGTTCCCGAACCTGAACGCGCGGCTGGACCTTGTGCTGCGCTGCCTCGACGCACTGCCCTCGGTGCTCACCGGTGCCCGGTCCGCTGTCGAGGTGTTGTTCCCGGGAGGCTCCTCGGCCCCGGTCGCGGCGATCTACCGGGGCGAGTCTCTGGTCGACTACTGCAATTCGCTTGTCGCGCGACAGGTTGCCCGCGCCGGACAGCACCCGAGGGTGCTGGAGATCGGCGCGGGGACGGGCAGCACCACCGAGGCCGTGCTCGCCGCCCTGGCGACGTCGGTGCGGTACGACGTCACCGACGTGTCCAGGGGCCTGCTCCAGCAGGCGCAGGCGCGGCTGGCGCGGCCGGGGGTGCGGTTCCGGGTGCTGGACATCGAACGGCCAGCGGCCGAGCAGGGGTTCGCGGGCGAGCGGTACGACGTCGTGGTGGCCGGAAACGTGCTCCACGCCACCCGCGACCTGGATGCCGCACTCGGTGAGGTGCGGGGCCTGCTCGCTCCCGGTGGGTGCGTGGTGCTGACCGAGGTGACCGTCGTCCAGCCCTTCCATACGGTCACGTTCGGCCTACTGGACGGCTGGTGGAACTTCGACGACGAGACCCGCAGACTCCCCGGCTCCCCGCTGCTGGACCCCCACATGTGGCGAGACCGCCTCGAGGCAGCCGGGTTCCGAGACGTTGCCATCCTCGGCGAACCGGCCGTCCCGGGTGTGCTGCCGCAGCGGGTGATGGTCGCGACCGTCGACCCGGACCAGGCCGCGGTTGTCCCCCATCCGTCCCAGCAGCCCCGCGAGGGCCAGATCCGTGCCATCGTGACCGAGCGGGTCGCCGGTTGCCTGGGAGTGCCGGTCGTCGACCTCCGCCCGGACACCGACCTGTCCGACGTGGGTGTGGACTCCATCGTCGCCGTGGAGCTGACCAACCAGCTCAACCAGGCGCTGGGAATCGTCATGAGGACGATCATGATCTTCGAGCGCCCCACGGTGGAAGCGCTTACCGCGTACATCGTCGAGGAGTTCGGTGACCGCCTCGCGCTTGGGCCCGCGCGGCGAGCCGGGGAGGTGCCCGCGTCGGGCGCCGGGGCGGTGGTCGCGGGGGAGGTTGAGCAGCGACCGTCACTGGGTGTCGGAGAGGCTGGGTTCCGTTCGTCGGGTTCGGCAGGTGTGGGGCAGGGTGAGCAGCGCCCGTTGTCGGGCGGGGCGCGGGATGAGTCCCCGTCGTCCAGCCTGGTGGGGGCGCGAGCGGTGCTGTTCGAGCGCCCAGGCGCCGCGCGGGACTTGAGGATCGTGCCCATTGAGCCGGTCGCGCCCGGACCGGGCGAGATCGAGATCCAGGTTCGGGCCTTCCCGATCAACTTCTCGGATTCTCTGGTGGCCAAGGGGCTCTACCCGATGATGCCGGACTTCCCCGTCACCCCCGGCGTGGAACTTTCGGGGACCGTCCGCCGCGTGGGGGAGGGGGTGCGCCGGTTCGCTCCGGGGGACGAGGTGATGGCGCTGACCCGGCCGACGATGGGCGGTCAGGCATCCGTGGTGGTCACCGGTGAGGATTTCGCCGTGGCGAAGCCGACCAACGTCAGCCATGAGGCGGCGTGCGGTTTCCTGGTCCCGTTCCTGGCCGTGTACCTGGCTTTCGAGCGGGCGGGGGTACGCCCCGGCGAGCGGGTGTTCGTCCCGGCCGCCGCCGGCACCCTCGGGCTGGTCGCGGTGCGGCTGGCCCAGCAGGCGGGCGCCAAGGTGATCGCCACCGCCGGGGGCGCGGACAAGGTCGCGCACCTGGCAGGCCTCGGCGTCCAGGACGCCATCGACCACCGTGGCCGCGACGTGGTGGGCGAGGTCCTGCGCCGCACCGGCGGCGCCGACGTCGTGATCAACTTCGTCGCGGGTGAGACCGCGGGGCAGGGCATCGACGTGCTCGCACCGGACGGCCGGTACGTCGAGCTGGCGGTTCTCGGTCTCCAGTCGTCGTCCGGCCCGGATCTGTCGCGGCTGGTGAACAACCAGAGCTTCCACAGCCTCAACACCAAGAAGTTCTTCCTGCGGCACCCGGAGCGCCGCGAGGAGTTGTTGCGTACCGCCGCCGAGCACCTGGCGGCCGGCGGGTTCGCGTCGGCGCCCGCGCACGTCCTGCCGTTCGCCCGCGTCACCGAGGCGTATGCGATCAAGGAGGACCGTGGTCTCGTCGGGCGCGTGGTGGTCACGATGGCGGGGCACGACGAGTCCGTCGGCCGGCGGCTGCGAGAACTGCTCGTTCGCGAGTTCGGCGAGCACGCGGCGCTCGCCGACGCCGAGATCGAGCGGTTGACCGACCGACTCGATGGGAAGTGACCAGGCCATGACCACACCGGCCAGCCCAGTCCGGCTCGACGCCGGCTTCCTCGACAACCCGTACCAGGTCTACGCGGTGCTGCGCAGCCAATCACCGGTTTGTGTCGCCGAGATTCCCGGTGGCGAGCGGTTGTGGCTGGTGACCCGCTATGAGGATGTCCGTGCCGCGCTCACCCATCCGGCCATCAGCAAGGACTCCGACGAGATCATCCGCGTCGCGCGGTCGAAGGGGATGGGCGACCCGCTGGGCAAGAGCCTGCGAAACCACATGCTCAACGCGGACCCACCGGACCACACGCGCCTGCGCAAGCTGGTTTCGCAGGCGTTCACCAGCCGAGTGGTCGAGCGGCTGCGGCCTCGGATCACCGAGATCGCCGACGACCTGATCGGGGCGATGTCCATTCGGGACGAGGTCGATCTGCTCGCCGACTTCGCCTATCCGCTCCCGTTGACGGTGATCTGTGAACTGCTCGGCGTAGCGCCGGACGATCGGGACGACTTCCGTGCGTGGAGCCATGCCATCACCGGCGGTGCTGGCGGCTACCGCGCGTTGCGGACCGCCGCGGCGGCGATGGAGAAGTACCTTATCGCCTCGGTGGCGGAGAAACGGGGCCGGCCACGCGAGGATCTGCTGAGTCTGCTCGTGCACGCTCGTGACGGCGCCGACGTCCTGAGCGAGAACGAACTCGTCTCGACCGCGTTCCTTCTGTTGTTCGCCGGGCACGAGACGACCGTGAACCTGATCGGCAGCGGCATGCTGGCCCTGCTGAGAAACCCCGGGACGTTCGACGCGGTGCGCGCCGATCGGGCGCTGTTGCCGGGAGCGATCGAGGAGTTCCTGCGGTTCGAGAGCCCGGTGAACATCACCTCGTCACGCGTCACGACGCGGACCGCCCGGATCGGCGGGGTGGAGATCCCGGCCGGCGAAACCGTGGTGGTCGCGCTGGGGTCGGCGAATCGTGACGACTCACGTTTCGCCGGCCCGGACACCCTGGAGGTCACCCGGCGGGCGAACGGTCATCTCGCGTTCGGCCACGGCGTGCACTACTGCCTGGGTGCGCCGTTGGCACGCCTTGAGGCGAGGATCGCGTTCGAGGGACTGTTCGACGCCTTCCCCGCCATGACCCTCGCCGTCGACGCCGATCAGCTCGCGTGGCGCCAGAGCGCGCACATTCGCGGGCTCCGCGGTCTGCCGGTCCGGCTGCGGCCATGACGCTCAGTCCGAGGTGAGCACCTTGTTCAGCGCCGCGCCCACCTGCTCGATGGCCGCACCGCTCGCTGGTTGATCAGGGCGTGCCAGCGCCGCCATGTCGAGCAGTTCGTAGTGCGTGCAGTCCACGTGGAGCTCGGTGATGTTCCCGGTGACGAAGGGCCGCCAGATCTGTTCCGCGGGAACGATCGGGCTCTTGTCGGCCGTGGCCAGGACAAACAGAAGATCGCCGTCGAAGACCCCGCCCGCGTGCCGCGACCGGATCTCGCGATGGTAGCGCCGTGCATTCGCGACAATGGACTGCTCTTCGGTGGTCAGTACGCCGAGCGCCGCGCTCTCGCCCGGGTCACCGACCGTCAGACCCCCGATTCCCGCATCGTCGGCGTCATCCCGGTAGCGAAGGAACTCCTCGGGCACCGGCTTGCCCATCAGGTCGGGGTTCGGCACCAGGTCGACGTCCAGCACCGCGAGCAGTTCGACTCGCTCGCCCGATGCCTGCAGCCGCACCGCCACCGCGTGTGCCAGCACGCCACCGAACGACCAGCCGAGCAGCCGGTAGGGGCCGTGCGGACGCACTTCGCGGATTCGGCTGACGTACTCGGCGGCCACTGCCTCGAGCGAAGCCGGTCGACGCCGGTGCTTGGCCAGCGCGGGCGACTGGAGGCCGTAGATCGGGATCTCCGGGTCAAGCACCCGCATCAACCCGCTGTAGGTCCAGGCCAGGCCGCTTCCCGCGGGCAGGCAGAAAAGCGGCTCGCTGCTGCCCGACTCCCGGATCGGATACACGGGGTCGAACGCGTTCCGGACGTCCCCGATCACCAGCGAACGCGCCAACCGCGCCGGAGTCGGGGCTTCGAACACCATGCGCACCGACACGTCCATTCCTGTTGTTTCTTGGAGGCGTGTGGTGGTGCGGATGGCGAGTAGTGAGTGTCCGCCGAGGGCGAAGAAGTT
>NZ_MSIF01000072.1 GCF_001921215.1 Actinophytocola xinjiangensis | reverse complement strand
GGGAACAAGACGCGGATCATCGGTCCGAACTGTCCTGGGGTGATTTCGCCGGGGAAGTCGAACGCGGGGATCATTCCGGCGGACATCACCGGTGCTGGTCGGATCGGGTTGGTGTCGAAGTCGGGGACGTTGACGTATCAGTTGATGTACGAGTTGCGGGACATCGGGTTCTCGTCGGCGGTGGGTATCGGTGGTGACCCGGTGATCGGGACGACGCACATCGACGCGTTGGCGGCGTTCGAGGCGGACCCGCAGACCGAGGTGATCGTGATGATCGGTGAGATCGGTGGTGACGCGGAGGAGCGGGCCGCCGCGTACATCGCTGATCATGTGTCGAAGCCGGTGGTGGGGTACGTGGCGGGGTTCACCGCTCCGGAGGGCAAGACCATGGGGCACGCGGGCGCGATCGTGTCCGGTTCGTCGGGTACGGCCGCGGCGAAGAAGGAAGCACTGGAAGCGGCGGGGGTGAAGGTCGGCAAGACCCCGTCCGAGACCGCCGAACTCGCCCG
>NZ_MSIF01000071.1 GCF_001921215.1 Actinophytocola xinjiangensis | reverse complement strand
TCACACAACTCACGACCCATCCCCACCCGCTGCGCACCCTGACCAGCGAACACGAACCCAACCCGGCCAGGCCGGGCAACACCACGGGCGATCTCCACACCATCCAACAGCACAGCACGGTGGTCGAACGAGGATCGGGCCAACAGGGAGAGTCCGATGTCCTGTGGTGTGGCCTCCACTTCGGACAGTCGGGTCAACTGGGCGTCCAGTGACTCGGGGTCCTTGGCCGAGACCACCAACGGAACCGATCTCGGTGTCGCGGGCTCCGACTCGGGAACGTCCGGCGCTTCCAGGATGACGTGCGCGTTGGTGCCGCTCAGACCGAACGACGACACGGCAACCCGCCGTGGCCGATCCGCAGTGGGCCAGTCCGTCGCCGAGGTCGCCAACTCCACAGCGCCCGCCGACCAGTCGACATGCGAGGACGGAGTATCGGCGTGCAGCGTCGGCGGCACGACACCCTGCCGCATCGCCGCGATCATCTTGATCACGCCGGCCACACCCGCGGCGGCCTGCGTGTGTCCCAGGTTCGACTTGAC
>NZ_MSIF01000070.1 GCF_001921215.1 Actinophytocola xinjiangensis | reverse complement strand
GCCACGATCGCGACCTTCTGCCGGTTTCCCTTGGAGTAGGTGCGGCCCTTCTTGGTCGGGTCGAGGTCGAACCGCTCGCACAGCGCGTCGCGCCGGGCGCGGTCGAACCCGCCCCGTAACCGGGCGAACAGGTCGATCGCCTCGCCGCCGGTCAGGTTGGGCCACAGGTTCACGTCGCCGGCCACATAGGACAGCCGGCGGTGCAGGGCGACGGAGTCGCGCCACGGATCGCCGCCGAGCACGGTCGCGGTGCCCGTGTCCGGCCGCAGCAGACCGAGCAGCACCCGGATCGTGGTCGACTTCCCGGAGCCGTTCGGGCCGAGGAAACCGTGCACCTCCCCCGTGTGCACGGTCAGGTCGAGCCGGTCGAGGGCCTTGGTCGAACCGAACGACTTGTCCAGCCCGGAAACGGAGACAGCGGTGTCTGGCATGAGATGTCCTCACTCGCACAGGGGTGAACGACCGCTCCCGGACAGACCGGGAAAACGGGGAACGTAGGCCAACCACCCGGAAACACCACGGGCGGCCGGAGAACGTCGGGAAAGGGACGATCAGCGAACAGGCGGATCGGAATCCGCCCGGCGCGCGCCCGCGTGCGACGACGACAAGCGGCCACGGACACGCGAGCTGTCGCCCACGGACACGCCACGTTGCGTCAACGTCATACCCACGCAG
>NZ_MSIF01000007.1 GCF_001921215.1 Actinophytocola xinjiangensis | reverse complement strand
CCCCCCGCGCGCCGCGGCCCCACCCCCGGCGCACGTCGGCCGGCGGCCCCCCTCAGTCCCTGTTCGCGCCGTGGGGGCCCACCGGGCCGCCCCCGGCCGCCCCGCCCCGCCGGCTGGACGAGACCACCCCGATCTTCGACGAGATGGTCTCGGCCTGGTTCCGGACCGACCCGCCGGCCACGGAACCGGCACCCCCACCGGCGGAAACGCCCGGCCGGCCGTGGCGGTTCGACGCCGACGCCGGGTTCGACGTCGCCCGCGCGGCGTCCCGGGCCGAACCCGTCGAGTACACCGACAACGGGTTGCCGCGCCGCAACCCCCGGCAGAACCTCGTTCCCGGCAGTGTCGCCGGCCAGAAGGGCAGTGTCTCCGGCCAGAAGGGCGCTGTCCCCGGCCAGAAGGGCGCCCCGCCGCCCGCCCGGCCGGGCAAGGCCGCCGAGGACATGCGCGAACGGCTCAGCAACTACCACTACGGCGTGCGCCGGGCCCGCGACCACGGCGGTGGTCCGGTGGAGTGGCACTTCGCGGCCGACGGCGGCTGGCGGGCGGCCAACGCGGTCTCCTCGGCCAAGCCCGTCGAGTTCACCCCCGGCGGGTTGCCGCGACGCACCCCGCTGGACCACCTCCTTCCCGGCAGCGTCCCCCCGGCCAGCCCCGACGGGCAGCCGCGAGCCGAACGGGCCGAGGAGCTTCGCGGCCGTCTCGGCAGCTTCCAGCAGGGCCTCTCGCGCGGCCGGCGCAACGTCGCCGATCGGCCGGGGGGCAACGGTATCCGGGAAAACGAGCAACAGGAGCGTGAATGACTTCCCCGCAGTCCCAACCGAGCCAGTTCGGATGGCTGGTCAACGACTTCGCCGAACGGGTACCCGGTGTCGCCCACGCCGTCGTCGTCTCCGCCGACGGGCTGCTGCTCACGTCCTCGGCCAGGCTGCCGGTCGACCGCGCCGACCAGTTGGCCGCGGTCGCCTCCGGGCTGGTGAGCCTGACCCAGGGCGCCGCACGGTGCTTCGAGGCCGGCGAGGTGAAGGAGACCATCGTCGAGATGCAGGGCGGCATCATGCTGCTGATGGCCATCAGCGACGGGTCCTGCCTGGCCGTGCTGGCCGCGCCGGTGTGTGACATCGGCCAGGTCGCCTACGAGATGACCCTGCTCGTCGATCGCGTCGGTCAGCTCCTGACGCCCGAACTCCGGGCTCAGCTCAAGGGCGCCGGCGGGAGGATGGTTGGGCTGCCGGCGTGAGCTACGACGAGTTCGACAACGGCACGTTCGCCGATCTGGTGAACGGTCTGACCTTCGCCGGCCGTGGGCGAAAACGGGGGAAGGGCGCCACCATGTCCACTTCGGACACCAGAGTCGAGAACGGATCGGGTCAGGAGATCATGAAACGCATCGACTGGCGGCCAGCCCCGGTGTCCGACCACGAGTTCGACGCCGACGCGGCGATCGTGCGGCCCTACGCGTGGACCAGAGGCCGCACGAAGTCCACAGTGGACCTTCGAATCGAGGTGATGGTGTCCACCAGTGAACTGGGCGAGGACATCGACGCCCTCCCGCAGATCGAGCACCGGTCGGTCGCCGAGCTGTGTGCCGAGCCGAGGTCGGTCGCCGAGGTCGCCACGATGCTCGCGGTCCCGCTCGGCGTCGCCAAGGTCCTGCTCGGGGACATGGCCGGACTCGGCCTGGTCATCGTGCACAAGACGGCTACCGGTGGTGCCAACAAGGCTCACCTCAGGTTGATGGAAAGGGTGTTGAGTGGACTCCGTCGGCTTTGACGTACCAGGCGCCGGCCCGGGCGAAGGCCCGTCGATGACCTCCGTGAAGATCGTCGTCGGCGGCGGGTTCGGTGCCGGCAAGACGACCTTCGTCGGTTCGGTCTCCGAGATCATGCCGCTGACCACCGAGGCGGCGATGACCGAGGCGAGCAGGGGGATCGACAACCTCGATGCCACCCCCGGCAAGGCGACCACCACCGTGGCGATGGACTTCGGCCGGGTGTCGCTGGACCGGGACCTGGTGCTCTACCTGTTCGGCACGCCCGGCCAGGAGCGGTTCTGGTTCATGTGGGACGACCTGGTGCGCGGCGCGATCGGCGCGGTCGTGCTGACCGACACCAGGCGGCTGGCCGACTCGTTCTCGCCGATCGACTTCTTCGAGGACCGGGGCCTGCCCTACGTGATCGGGCTGAACTGCTTCGACGGCCGGCGCGAGCACACCGTCGAGGAGGTGCGCGACGCGCTGGCCATCGGGCTGGAGGTCCCCATCGTGACCTGCGACGCACGGAACCGGCAGTCGGTCAAGCAGACGTTGATCACGATGGTCGAGTACTCGATGGATCGCTGGGTCGCGACCCACGGCGCGGGTGTTCGCTAAGCGCTCGCTTAGGTATGGTCGCCGGCATGGATCTGTCCCTCAGCGAAGAGCAGGCGGCGCTGCGCGACCTCGCGCGCGACTTCGTCGACCGTGAGGTCGTGCCCCATGTGCGCGACTGGGACCTGGCCGAACAGGTCGACCGTTCGATCGTCGGAAAGCTGGGCGAGGTGGGTTTCCTCGGCCTGACCGTGCCGGAGGAGTACGGCGGTTCGGGCGGGGACCACCTGGCCTACTGCCTGATGATGGAGGAGATCGGCCGGGGCGACTCGGCCATCCGGGGCATCGTGTCGGTGTCGCTGGGCCTGGTCGGCAAGACGATCCTGTCCTACGGCACCACCGAGCAGAAGACCCGGTGGCTGCCCGGCCTGTGCTCGGGCGAGTCGCTGGCCTGTTTCGGCCTCACCGAGCCCGACACCGGTTCCGACGCCGGCAACCTGGCCACCAGGGCCGTCCGCGACGGCGACGACTGGGTGCTGTCCGGCACGAAGATGTTCATCACCAACGGCACCTGGGCCGACCTGGCCCTGGTGTTCGCCCGCACCGGCGAGGACGGCCCGCGCGGCGTGAGCGCCTTCCTGGTGCCGACCTCGTCGGCCGGCTTCGAACACCGGGAGATCAAGGGCAAGCTGGGGTTGCGCGGCCAGTCGACGGGGGAGCTGATCCTCGACGGTGTCCGCGTCCCGTCCTCGGCCCTGCTCGGCGACGAGGGCCAGGGCTTCAAGATCGCGATGGCGGCGCTGGACAAGGGCCGGATGTCGGTCGCCGCCGGCTGTGTCGGCCTCGCGCGGGCGGCGCTGGAGGCCTCCACCCGCTACGCCGGGGAACGCCAGCAGTTCGGCAAACCGATCGCCGGTTTCCAACTGGTGCAGCAGATGCTGGCGGACATGGCGGTGGGCACCGACGCCGCACGTCTGCTGGTGTGGCGGGTGGCCGACCTGATCGACCGGGGCGAGTCGTTCCGCACCGAGGCGTCGATGGCCAAGCTGTACGCGAGCGAGAACGCCGTCAACGCCGCCAACCTGGCGATCCAGGTCTACGGCGGCTACGGCTACCTCGACGAGTACCCGGTCGCGAAGATCCTGCGCGACGCCAGGGTGATGACCCTCTACGAGGGCACCAGCCAGGTGCAGAAGCTGCTCATCGGGCGTTCACTGACCGGCCTGAACGCGTTCGTCTGAGCGTGACGCGGCGGTCGTCGCAAGTCACAGTTTGTTGCAAGACTCTGGCGACAACCGCGTCCCGGTGCTTAGTGTGATGGTCGTGTCCGCCTCGACAGCCATGCACATGAGCGACGGGTTGATCAACGCGCCCGTCTCGGTGATCTTCGCGGGGGTGGCGGTGGCCGGCCTGGCCGCCGCCCTCGTCGGTGCCCGGCGCGACCTCGACGACCGCACGGCGCCGATGGCCGGGCTGGTGGCCGCGTTCGTGTTCGCCACCCAGATGCTGAACTTCCCGATCCTGCCGGGGGTCAGCGGCCACCTGCTCGGCGGCGCGCTGGCCGCGATCCTGGTCGGGCCCTGGGTCGGTGCGCTGTGCGTGGGCATCGTGCTGGCCGTGCAGGCGCTGGTGTTCGCCGACGGGGGACTGACCGCGCTCGGCGCGAACGTCACCAACATGGCGCTGATCGGGGTGGCCGCAGGGTTCGGCACGGCGATGCTGCTGCGCCCGCTGGCCGCCCGTGGCCGCACCGGGCTGATGATCGTGTGTTTCGTCGCGGCGTTCGTCAACACGGTCGTGGCCTCGGCGGGGTTCATCCTGCAGTTCGCGCTGGGCGGCGACGCGGCGTTCTCGCTGGGGGCGGTCGCCGGTTCGGTCCTCGGACTGCACTGCCTGATCGGGATCGGGGAGGGCGTGATCACCGCGCTGACCGTCGGCGCGGTCGCCGCCGCCCGGCCCGACCTGGTCCACCTGCTGCGCGGGCGGTCCGCGCCGCTGGAACTGCGTGACGCCCCGGTCGCGACCCCGAAGGAGAGCACGGCATGACCGCCGACACCCGTCGCAGAAGTCTGTTCCTGGTGGGGTTCGCGGTGGTGGCGCTGGTGATCGCGGGGGCCCTGTCCTACCTGGCCGACCCGAACCCCGACGGGCTGGACACCGCCACCCTCGACGGGTGTGAGGTCGTCGAGACCGACGCCGGAGAGGAACTGGTCGGCGACTGCATCGCCCGCAACGCGCAGGACCACGACTTGGCCGCGAGCCCGCTGGCCGACTACGCCGTCGACGGCGACGACCGGTTCACCGGCCTGGCCGGGGTGCTCGGCGTCGTGGTCACGCTGGTGATCGCCGGCGGCCTGTTCTGGTTGCTGCGCAAGCGCCCCCACCGTGAGTAGCGGTCACCACCTGCTGTATCGCCCCGGCGACTCGGTGGTCCACCGGCTGCCGGCCCAGGTGAAGATCGTCTGCGCGCTGCTGGGCGTGCTCTGCGTGGTCGCCACGCCACGCACCGAGTTCCTGGCCTTCGCCGGCTACCTGGTGCTGCTGGCGGTGATCTGGGCGATCGCCGCCGTGCCGTTCGGGCACATCGCCCGGCGGGCGGTCATCGAGGTGCCGTTCGTGGTGATCGCGCTGGTCATGCCGTTCCTCGGTGGCGGCGACCGGATCACCGTGCTGGGCATGAGCCTGTCCGAGCAGGGCACGCTCGCCGGCTGGAACATCCTCGCCAAGGGCACCCTCGGCGTGCTGGTCTCGCTGACCCTCGCCGCGACCACCACCCCGGGTGAACTGGTCGTGGGCCTTCAGCGGCTGCGGGCGCCGGCGGTGATCACCACCATCGCCACGCTGATGCTGCGCTACCTGGAGGTCATCGCCGCCGAGGCCCGCCGGATGCGCACCGCGCGCGTCTCCCGTGGCCACGACCCGAGGTTCCTCTGGCAGGTCGGCGCCACCGCCCGCGGGATCGGCACCCTGTTCGTCCGCAGCTACGAACGCGGCGAACGCGTCCACCTGGCGATGGTCTCCCGGGGCTGGACGGGCCGGATGCCCGACTACGGGGCCCCGGCCACGCTGCGTACCTGGCTCACCGGCCTGACCCCGGTCCTGGTGACCGGCGCCGTCCTGGCGGCGGCAGTATGGCTGCCGTGACAGGTGAACCGACGCCGCCGGCGCTGCTCGTCGAGCGGCTGGCCTACGCCTACCCGGACGGCCACCAGGCGCTCTACGGCGTGGACCTGCGGGTCGAGCCGGGGGAGCGGGTGGCGGTGCTCGGGCCCAACGGCGCCGGCAAGACCACGCTGGTGCTGCACCTCAACGGCGTGCTCACCGGCGGCACCGGGCGGATCGAGGTTGCCGGCCTGCCGGTGGTGAAGTCGAACCTGCGGGAGATCCGCCGGCGGGTCGGCATCGTCTTCCAGGACCCCGACGACCAGCTGTTCATGCCGACGGTCGCGCAGGACGTGGCGTTCGGCCCGGCGAACTTCGGCCTGTCCGGCGACGCGCTGACCAAGCGTGTCCACGAGGCGCTCGACGCGGTCGGCATGGCCGGCCACCTCGACCGCTCGCCGCCGCACCTGTCCGGCGGGCAGCGCCGCCGCGTCGCCCTGGCGACCGTGCTGGCCTGCGACCCGGAGATCCTGGTGCTCGACGAGCCGTCGTCGAACCTGGAACCGGTGGCCCGCCGGGAACTGGCCGAGGTGCTGCTGGAACTGGGCCGCACGACGCTCATGGTCACCCACGACCTGCCCTACGCGCTGCAACTGTGCCCGCGCAGCGTCCTGATCGACGACGGCGTGGTGGTCGCCGACGGCCCGACCCGCGACCTGCTGGCCGACACCGCGCTGCTGGCCGCCCACCGCCTCGAACTTCCCTACGGATTCCGCCTGGACTGAGCAACCCCGCTTCGCCCGCGCGCCGTTGACCGGGTGTGGAGGCGAACACGGGGGAGGCCGGATGAACCGGGCTGACGAGGCGGCGTACCGCGACTACGTGACCGCGCGCATGGACTCGTTGCGCCGCGTCGCGTACCTGCTGTGTCGCGACTGGCACACGGCGGACGACCTGGTGTCGGTGACGATCACCAAGCTCTACCGGCACTTCGCGCGGGTCAAGGACGAGGTGCGGCTCGACGGCTACGTGCGGCGGATCATGCTGCGGGTGTGGCTCGACGAGCGCCGCCGGCCGTGGCGGCGCGAACAGCCGACCGCCGACCTGCCCGACGTCGAGCAGCCGACCCGGCACGAGGTGGTCGACCGGGCCCAGGTCCTCGACCTGCTCGACGGCCTGCCGCCGCGACAGCGGGCAGCCGTGGTGCTGCGCCTCTACTGCGATCTCTCGGTGGCCGAGACCGCCGAGATCCTCGGGTGTACCGCCGGAACCGTGAAGAGCCAGACCGCGCGGGGGCTCGACACGCTGCGGGCACGGGCACTCGAGGTACCGACAAGGTCAACGGAGTGAATCATGGACAAGAACACGTTCGACGACGCGATCGGTGAGCCGCCCCCGTCCACCGTGCGCGTGGACGAGGCCATCGCGCGGGGACGCCGCGAGGCGCGGGTCCGGCAGATGGCCACCCCGGTGGCCGGGGCCGTGGCGGTGGTCGCGCTCACGGTCGGCGCGGTGTCGTTCCTGGCGCCCGATCCGTCGCGGACCCCATCGGCGACCCCGTCCAGCCCCACGGCGATCATCCCGACCGGGTGCCCGCCGACCCTGACCGAAACCGACAGGGAGGCGACCGGTCGGCTCTCCGCCCTGGCCCGTGAGCTGGTCGGCGACCGGCTCCCCGACGGCGCCCGGCTGGTCGACGGCGAGGGCGACGGGAGCCACGAGCCGCTGGAGTTCGTCAAGACCCAGAACAGGATCATCGAGTGGGTCGAGTGTGCGGCGCGGCCGGACGAGCCGGACGGCCGGTACACGACGGGGGCCGGTATCGCCGTCGCCGGCGGCGAGGCGGCGATCGAGTTCACCGTGTACCCCTATCAGGGCGTTGGCCGGGCCGATCCGTGCGGGCCGTGGGCGGGTACGGACCCCGCGCCGGAGTGTGCCTCCATCGCCGGACCTGACGGTGAGGCGGTCCACACCCGGGTGGACGAGACCGCGAACGCGTCGGCGACCCTCGTGTCGGTGATCAAGCCGGACGGGACCTGCCTCGAGGTCAGCTACCACTCACCCGACCGGTCGATCCCGTCTCCGCTGTCGCTGGACGAGGTCGTCGAGATCGCCCTGGACCCGGGGATGACCCTCTACCCGTGAGGTCTGCCTGGCCCGGTACCCCCGTTGTTCCGGCTGGGTACCGGGCCAGGCAGGATCGCTGTCATGAGCACATCTTCCCCTCTGCACGACGTCCACGCCGCCCTCGGCGCGTCGTTCACCGACTTCGCCGGCTGGTCGATGCCGCTGCGTTACGGCAGTGAGCTCGCCGAGCACCGGGCGGTGCGCGAGGCCGCCGGCCTGTTCGACCTGTCCCACATGGGCGAGATCGAGCTGACCGGCCCGGAGGCCGGCCGCGCGCTGGACTACGCGCTGGTGGGGAACCTGTCCGGGCTGAAGGTGGGGCGTGCCCGGTACACGATGATCTGTGACGCCGCCGGCGGGGTGCTCGACGACCTGGTGGTGTACCGGCTGGGCGAGGACCACTTCATGGTGGTGGCCAACGCGTCCAACTCGGACCTGGTGGCCGGGGAGCTGCGTTCGCGCGCGGAGGGCTTCACCGTCGAGGTGGACGACCGGTCGCGGAACTGCGCGCTGGTGGCCTGCCAGGGCCCGCGCTCGGCGGGGATCATCGGCCGGGTGTGCGACGCCGACCTGGACACCCTGACCTACTACGGCAGTGTGCCGACCCGGGTCGCCGGGCACGACGTGCTGCTGGCCAGGACCGGCTACACCGGCGAGGACGGCTTCGAGGTGTTCGCGCAGGCCGAGCACGCCACCGACGTGTGGGCGGCGCTGACCGGGGCCGGCGAGGCCGACGGTCTGCTGCCGGCCGGCCTGGCGGCCCGCGACACGCTGCGCCTGGAGGCGGGGATGCCGCTGTACGGCAACGAGCTGTCGGCCGACATGAGCCCGTTCGACGCGGGCCTGGGCCGGGTCGTCAAGTTCGACAAGGCGGCGGACTTCGTTGGCCGCGCGGCGCTGGAGGAGCGGGCGAAGAACCCGGCCGACCACAAGCGCGTCGGCCTGACCTCCGAGGGCCGCCGGGCGCCGCGCCACGGCTACCCGGTCCTCGACGGCGACACCCCGGTCGGCACGGTGACCAGCGGTGCGCTGTCGCCGACCCTCGGGCACCCGATCGCGATGGCCTACGTCCCGCCAGCGCTGACCGAGCCCGGCACGGCGCTGTTCGTGGACGTGCGCGGCAAGGCGCAGCCGGTGGAGGTCGTGAAGCTGCCGTTCTACAAGCGCGCGTAACCGCGGGCGAAGCGCGACCGAAGCGCCCCTGGACACACTCCCACCCCAACAGGCAACGACCGACAGGGGTGAGTGAGATGGGTGTACGGCTGACCATGGCCGGCATCGGGATGTGCGTGGCGTTGGTGGCGGGCTGCGGCGCGGTGACCGCCGGGGAGGCGAGCCCGTCCGCCTCCCCGGAGGGTGAGGCCGCGGGGACGACGGAGCTGCCTGACCTGACCGGCCAGCAGGTGTGTGACCTGCTGTCGGCGGAGACCCTGGCCAAGTACACCCCGGACGCGCGGATCAGCAACGGCACGGTCCAGTCGACCGAGTCCGTCAAGCAGGCGTTGTGCCAGGTCAGCGCCACGGACGGCAACAACTTCCGTTTCCTGACCGTCGAGGTCAACGCGGTCCTGACGGTGGACATGAACGGTGACATGGTCGACGGCACCAGTGCCGAGACGGCCGCCTCCGACTGGCTGGCGTCCCAGCGCGCCGGCAAACCCGACACCGCCGACCTGAACGGCGTCGGCGACGAGGGATTCACGACGTTCGTGGTGGACGAGGCCGACGGCCGCACCGAGGCGTCGGCCCTGTTCCGCGGCGGAATGTGGGGCGTGAAAGCCGTCTACCACGGCGGTGACCGCCCCAACCCGGATGATCGGGACAACAAGGTCTACCTGACCCGGGAGGTGCTGATCGCGGCGCTCACCGAGGTCGGCACCGAGATCGCCACGAACCTCCCGTCCCTGACCAGCGGCGGCGCCACCACCGCACCCGACGGCGACCTCTCCGGCGACATGCTCTGCGAGACCCTGTCCGAGGCGCTGATCGACCGCTACCTCCCGAAGCCGAAGACCGGCACCAGCACCAGCTCCTACGGCATGGCCGAGTGCCGGTGGAACAGCGCCGTCCCCCGACCCGACTCACCGGGCCTGCGCCTGCGCAACGCCTCCGTCACAGTGTCCGCGGTGGCACAGAACCCCGAGGGCGACTACGAGAAGGCCAAGCAGGACGCCCAGGAGGACTACGCCGACGGCCCGGACAAGGACGGACCGAGCAAGGGCGCGACCGCCGAAGCGCCCGTCGACCTACCCGACCTCGGCACGGCGGCCTTCCTGGTGGTGGGCCACAGCCTCGTTCCGTCCACCTCCGCGAGGATCACCGTCCTCCTCCCCGGCAGCCGTCTGGTCGTCATCACCTACGGCGGCGGCGACGCCGCCGAACTGGACACCGGCGACGGCAACACCAACCTGGGCGAACCCGCCGCCATCACCACCGAAGAAGCCACCGAGGCCGCCAAAGCCATGGCCAAGGAAGTCCTCTCCGCGCTGCCCTGACAAGGCGGCCCCGGACCCGTCGTTGGTCCCGACCGGGACCGGGGAGCCGTCCGTCTCGGCCAAGGAACCCGCAACCCGGCCCCCACCCCGAAGATCGCGGTGGGGGCTGGCTGTGGGTGGTCAGGAATCCCGAGCCGCGGCAACGGGAATCGGCAGCACGACCTCCTGGGAATTCCCGCACTGCCGCCGCCAACACCGGATCAGTTCCACGTTCCCGTTCGCCTGGAGGCCGGTCACCAGTGCCGGAACGGTCGCCTGGGACGCCTCGTCGTCGAACAACCGTGCCCGTGGGTCGGCCGCCACCTGGAGGAACGTCGTGGCGTTGCGAATGCCTCTGGCGTGCAGCTGCGAGCGCTTCTCCTCGGCGTCCTGGCCCAGCTGGGTGTAGAGAACGGCCTGGTCGGTCCAGTCGATGATCCGGTTGGGGGCCAGCCGGGTGTTCAGCAACAGGTCGACCAGGTCGGCGGTCGCCAGGTTGGGAACGTTCTCGATGTCCTCCTCCTCCAACCGGCTCTGGTGCCACACCGTCAGTCCGTCGAGCCGGTCGAGAGGAAGGGCCGACCGCATGCTCGGCACCGTCAGGAAAGGCAGCTTCTTCAGGTGGTGGGACAGGACCTGCCAGATCACCAACGGAAAGACGCCGATCACGAACGACACGGTGTGCAGCAGTCCGTCGTCGAGCAGGCGCAGGTGGTTGTTCACCACGGTCAGGACCCACACGCCGATGATGGCCAGAATGATCCGCATCGACACCTGGATGTAGGTGCTGCCGCGCAGGTCCTTGAGCGCGTACCGCCGGAACAGCATCTGGATGGCGAAGAAGTACGCCCCGATGAACGCCAGCGTGATCGGTTGCAGGGTCGGCGCCAGCGCGTCGATCCACTGCACCACACCGGCGCCCTCGTCCTGGATCACCGGGGGCAGGGTCAGCAGCCAGCCGATGGAGATCAGGGCCGTCGCGGTCAGCACGGGGACGGCGGCGGTCGTCACGCCGGACGCGCCGCTGAAGTCGTCGCGGGTGTAGCGCTCGAACTTGTTGTCCTGCACCGTTCTGTGCACGACCTCGGGCAGATCGCCGTACACGGCGCCGAAGCGTTGCAGGTAGCCGGAGATGCGGCGCCGTCGCGGGACCTCCGACTCGCCCGGCTGTTCGCTCATCAGGCCGAGCCGGTCGAGGTTGGCGAGGAACTCGTTGAGCAGGCTGGCCCTTCGGCTGGTGAGGAACAGGTACCACAGGATCGCCGGCAGCAGGCACACCACCAGCAGCAGCGCGGCCCGCAGCGCCACCAGGTGCCAGTTCTCCGGCAGGACGGCGACACCGCCCAGCAGGACGATCATGGCCGGCGCGCCGACGAACATGACGAGCGCGGCGCGCCGCTGCGACCAGATCTTGCGCTTCTCGATCAGCAGTTTCTCCTGCTCCCTCGGCGACAGCGACTCCTTCGGGCGACGGCGAGACAGTAGCGCCCCCAGATGCCGCCGGACCAACAGCAGTGCGCCTGTGGCCAGCACGAGCAGCGCCCACCACAGGTCCAACAGTGTCTGCCGGGTGGTGTCGACCGACAGCAGCACACCGATTCCGAGCGCGACCGCCGTGCCGAGTCCGACCGCTGGCAGCAGGCGCCGGTTGATGACCGGAACGTATTTGGCCATGGCCGCCTCCCCAAAGACGCTCAGCCCAAATTCGTTCTCAGGTTACCGAGCGTTAGGGGTCGGTGGTGTGTCAGATGACGAGTTCAGGCGGCTCCGGCCTTGCGTCGCGCCTGCGCGACGGCGGCGGTGAGTTCCTCACGGCTCATCTTGGACCGGCCCTTGACGTCCAGATCACGCGCCAGTTTGTCCAGGTCGGCCTTGGTGAGGTCGTCGAGGTCCTGATCGGTCGAGGATGCCGGCTCGTCGCGGCGCTGTTTGCGGCCCTCGACGCTGCGGGACAGGGCCTCGAACAGGTCGACGACCTTCGTCGGCTCGGACGGTTCGGTCTCGGCGACGATCTCGCGGCCCTCGCGTTTGTCCTCGATGAGTTTCTCGACCTGTTCGGTGTAGGTGTCGTGGAAGTCCTCGGGGCGCCACTCGTCGGTCATCGACTCGATCAGGCTGACCGCCATGTCGATCTCCTTGCCGCGCGCGGTGGAGATCTCCGGCAGCGACTTGAGTTCCTTCGCCGGGTCGCGGATGTCCTCGGGGAACAGCAACGTGTTCAGCACCAGCATGCCGTCGCCGGCGCGCACCGCCGTCAGGTATTCCTTGCCACGCATGACGAACGACGCCACGCCCGCGCGGTTCGTCTTCTCCATGGCCTGCAACAGCAGCGAGTACGACTTGCCGTACTCCTCCTTGGCCGGCGCCAGCCAGTAGGTCTTCTGGAAGAAGATCGGGTCGATGTCGTCCAGTTCGACGAACGAGTTGATGTCGATCGTGCGGGAGCGGCCGGGCGCGATGGCCTCCAGCTCGTCCGGCTCGATGATCACGTACTCGCCGCCGCCGAGGTCGGCGCCCTTGACGATGTCGGAGAACGCCACCTCCTTGCCGGTGCGCTCGTTGATCCGCTTGTACCGGATCCGGTCCGACGTGCCCCGCTCGAACTGGCGGAAGCTGATCGTGTGATCCTCGGTCGCGCTGTAGAGCTCGACCGGAATGGTCACCAGACCGAAGTTGATCGCACCGCTCCAGATCGGTCGTGCCACTGTCATCGCCTCCCCGGCCGAAACCCGTACCCGATCATCATGACGTGTCCGACGACGGGCGCACCAGTCGTGTTTGTGCCACGATCCGCCGGGGTACCACCAGTCGCGTACGGGCAAGCGCGACTGACGGAGGAACAGCCCATGGTTGACGTGTCGAGGCTGCCGGGCCCAGTGGCGGAGACCTGGGACTGGCAACGACTGGGGGCCTGCCGGGGCCGCAACAGCGAGATGTTCTTCCATCCGAGGGCCGAACGGGGCCAGGCACGCGAGGAACGCATCGAAAGGGCCAAGGAGATCTGCCGGGGCTGTCCGGTGATCGTCGAGTGCCGCCACCACGCCCTGACCGTCTACGAGCCCTACGGCATCTGGGGTGGGCTCGACGAGAGCGAACGCCGGGCCGCCTACCAGCACCGCAAGCGCCGGGGTCAGCACGTGGCCTGAGGGCCGCTGCCGCTCGCGAGCCGGGCCGTGGCGTCGACCAGTCGGGGGCCGTCGAGCAGCACGGCGTCGTTGTGACCGGCGCCGGGCTCCTCGACGGTGGTGACCGGCCCAGCCGTCGCCTCCGCCACGGTCCGGCTCTGCGTCACCGGCACGACCTCGTCGGCCGACCCGAACACCACGGTCGTCGGCACGGTGACCCGCCTGACGTGCTCCACGACCGGGAACCGGTCCCGCAGCAGCAGCCTGACCGGCAGGAACGGGTAGTGCTCGGCGGCGACGTCGGCCAGTGCGGTGAACGGCGAGCGCAGCAGCAGCCCGCACGGCGGGTGTTCGGTGGCCAGTTCGGCGACGACCGCCGCGCCCAGGCTCTCCCCGAAGTACACGATCCGCCGCGCGCCCCGCTCGACCAGGTGGTCCCGGGCGGCGCGCACGTCCAGGGCGAGGCCGTCCTCGGTCGGGTCGCCGGGGTTGCCGCCATACCCTCGGTAGTCGAACAGCAGGACCGACAGGCCACGGGCCCGCAGCGCGGCCGCCAACGGCGCCCGATTCGCTCGGTTTCCGGCGTTGCCCTGGGCGACCAGCACCGTGACTCCGCGGTCGACTTCGGTGCCGACTCCGGTGTCGTCACCACGGGCGGGCACGAACCAGGCACCGAGCGTGAGGCCGTCGGCGGTGCGCAGCTCGACGTCGGACGCGCCGGGCAGCACCGTGTCCGCCGCCGGCACCGGACCGTCGGCCGGCAGGAAGACCAGCCGCCGCTGGAACAGGTAGGCGAGCACCAGGACCAGCACGGCCAGCGCCACGGCCCCGGCGAGCAGCTTCAGTAGCACCCGTCGAGTGTCGCGCCACCGGATCCGGTCAGTCGTGGTGAACCCCCAGGGCCAGCCCGTGCGGGGGCGTCGGCAGGTCGGCGATCCGGCGGCGCCGCCACAGGACCGTGCCGGCGACCGCCGTGCCGACCCCGAGCGTGGCACACCCGATGATCAGCAGCAGCACGACGTCCGGCCCGCCATCGCCGTGTTCGGCCGCCAGCCGCCGGTACTCGGCGGCCTGCCGGTGTGCCGGGGTCGCCGCGAGTACCGCGTCGAAGTACTCGACCGCCTCCGGGTAGTCGCCGTCGTAGTAGCGGTCCAGGCCGGCGACGAAGTTGCGGTCGTTGGCGCTGGGCACCGCCCGCACCGGGTGCCCGCGCAGCGCCTTCCAGATCGACGAGGACGCCGTGACCAGGTTGAACGGCTGCGTCTCGCCCCGGGGGGCGGCGCTGACCAGCCCGATCACCCGCCCGGCCATGTCCACCACCGGCCCGCCGCTCATCCCCGGGGCGGCCGCCGCGCTGATCTCGTAGTGCGGGGTGCCGCTGACCGCGCGCCGGGCCGAGATCTGCCCGTTCTTGCTGGTCGGCTCGGTGCCGGGGTCGGTGGCGTCGCCGACCGCCGCCGGGAAGCCGACGGCCAGGACCGGGGTGCCGGCCGGCAGCGCGTCCTCGGTGGTCACCTCGACCGCCGCCAGCTGCTCACGCGGGATCCTGAGCAGCGCGACGTCGCCCTCGCCCGGCGGCAGCAGGTCCACGACCGTGGCCGGGGCCACGTCCAGCTCGGGGGAGGAGGTGCCGACGATCCGCGCCACCCGCACGTCCCGGCGCACCGGCGTGCCGGCGCTCGCCCCCTCGACGACCGCGACCGTCGCCAGCTGGGCCCGGGCCTTGGTCTCGTCACCGACCCGGCCGTACCCGGCCAGCTCCGCCAGCGCCAGGTCGACCAGCGCGCCGCCGCCCCCGGCGGGGCCGGCGTCGACACAGTGCCCGGCGGTCACCACGTACCCGTCCTCGGCGACCACGACGCCGCTGCACCGGGTGGTCGCCGTGTACCCGGACGGGCCGCCGAAGACCTCACCGGTGCCCGGGTCACGCACCCAGCCGTGCCAGTCGACCTCGACCGACACCACCGCCGGGCGGGTGATGGCCGCCGCGCGTTCCTCGGGGCTGGCCGGTGCGCCGGCGGCCAGCGCGATCGCGGCCCCGACCGCCAGGACGCGGATCATCCGTAGTACCCGTAGCCGGCGGTGCGTTTCCACACCGAGTGGAAGCCACCGGAGTTCGACTCGGTCACCTGGCCGCCCTCGCAGCGGTAGCTGTTGGTCTCGGTGAAGTTCGGGTCCGGTTTGTCCCGTTCGGTGCTGAGTTCGCCCCGGTTGTCGAAGTAGGTCCAGCTCAGGTTGGTGCGGGTGACCGACCGGTAGGTGATGGTGTTCGCGGTGGCGGTCCAGCGGAACTCGCGCGTGCCGTTGATCACCAGCCGGATCGGCGTGCCGTTGTGGTTGCCGACGAGCTGGACGTTCTGGTTGCGCTCGACGACCGTCCCGTTCGCGCGGACCTCGTAGCTGCGCCCGGACGTGGTCATCGGCAGCTTGCCGACGTCGGTGTAGAACTTGACCATCAGCGTCTCGTCGCTGGTGGTCCACGACCCGACCAGGCACTGGGGCAACGCCGGCGCGCGGGTCGCGGGCGGTGCGGTGGTGGGCGAGGGCAGCGCGTCGGCCTGGGCGACCGGACCGGCGCAGCAGGGCTCCGGGGTGTCCGCGCCGGCGAGCGCGACGACGGTCAGCGCACCGGCGGCGAGGAACGACACGACCGACACGGCCAGCAGGACCACGACCCCTCGCCGGGGCCGCACGGGTAATGAACCGGTCACGGCGCACATGTTATGGGTGGGCACTTTCCCGCGGGCCACCCTCTCGTAGGGTTGGGCGGTGCTGACCATGCAGGACGCGTTGCTGGCGTTGACCCGATACTGGACCGACCGCGGTTGCATGATCGTGCAACCGTTCAACACCGAGGTCGGTGCCGGAACCCTCAACCCCGCCACGATCCTGCGCGTGCTCGGTCCCGAGCCATGGCGGGTCGCCTACGTCGAGCCCAGCGTGCGGCCCGACGACGCCCGCTACGGCGAGAACCCCAACCGGTTGCAGACCCACACCCAGTTCCAGGTGATCCTCAAGCCCGACCCGGGCGACCCGCAGGAGCAGTACCTGGCCAGCCTCGAGGCGCTGGGCATCGACATCCACGCGCACGACATCCGGTTCGTCGAGGACAACTGGGCCAACCCGGCGACCGGCTCGTGGGGCCTTGGCTGGGAGGTGTGGCTCGACGGGCTGGAGATCACCCAGTTCACCTACTTCCAGCAGGCCGGTGGGCTGAGCCTGGACCCGGTGTCGGTGGAGATCACCTACGGCGTCGAGCGGATCATCATGGCGTTGCAGAACGTCAGCCACTTCAAGGACATCCAGTACGCGCCGGGCATCACCTACGGCGAGGCGTTCGGCCAGGCCGAGTACGAGATGAGCCGCTTCTACCTCGACGACGCCGACGTCGACACCCAGCGTCGGCTGTTCGAGGACTACGCCGCCGAGGCGCGCCGGCTGCTCGACGCCCGGCTGCCGGTTCCCGCGCACGTGCACGTCCTCAAGTGCTCGCACACGTTCAACGTGCTGGACGCGCGCGGCGCGGTGTCCACGACCGAGCGGGCGCGGGCGTTCGCCAGGATGCGCGGGCTGGCCAGGGAGGTCTCGGCGCTGTGGGCCGCGCGCCGCGAGGAGTTGGGCCACCCGCTGGGTACCGCGCCCGTCCCGCCGGCCGCGACGGTGCCGGACACGCTGCCCGAGGCGACCGGGGTCGCGCCGCTGCTGTTCGAGATCGGCACCGAGGAACTGCCCCCCGGCGAGGTGACCCGCTCGGCGCGGGCGGTGCGGGAGGCGCTGGCCGGCAAGCTCGCCGGCACCCGGCTGGCGCACGGCGAGGTGACCGTGCACGCCACCCCCCGGCGGCTGGTGGCGCTGGTCGACGACGTCGCCGCGCGCGAGCCGGACGCGCGGCGGTTCGTCCGCGGGCCGAAGGTGGCCGCCGCGTTCGGGCCCGACGGCGAGCCGACCAGGGCGGCGCAGGGCTTCGCCAGGGGACAGGGTGTCGACGTGTCCGCGCTGGAGCGGGTCGACCTCGACGGCGTCGAGCACGTCGGCGTGACCAGGACCGACGCGGGGCGCGGCGCGGTGGAGGTGCTGGCCGAGGTCCTCGGCGCGCTGGTCACCGAACTGCGTGCGGACAAGAACATGCGCTGGAACGACCCGAAGTTGTCGTTCACCCGGCCGGTGCGGTGGCTGGTGGCGCTGCTCGGTGAGCAGGTGGTGCCGGTCGTGGCGTCGTCGCTGGCGGCCGGCCGCACGACCAGGGTGCACCGCACCGCCGAGGTGCCGGCGGTGGAGGTGCCGGCCGCCGCCGGCTACCTGGAGTTCCTGGCCAAGCACGGGATCGTCGCCTCCGTCGTCGAGCGCCGGTCGCGGATCGTGGCCGACGCGCTGGCGCTCGCGGAGTCGGCCGGCGGCACCGTCGACGTCGCCGGCGAGGCCGCGCTGGTCGACGAGATCACCAACCTGGTCGAGGAGCCGAACGCGATGCTCGGCGGGTTCGACCCGGCGTATCTCGAGCTGCCGCAGGAGATCCTGACGACGGTGATGCGCAAACACCAGCGGTACCTTCCGGTTCGCGCGGCCGACGGTTCCCTGCTACCGCACTTCGTGGCCGTGGCCAACGGCGCGTGCTCGGCGCAGGCGGTGCGCGCCGGCAACGAGGCGGTGCTGCGGGCGCGGTACGAGGACGCGAGCTTCTTCTGGCGGGCGGACCTCAAGGTCGCCCCGGAGACGATGAAGGCGGGCCTGGAGCAGCTGGCGTTCGAGGAGCGGCTGGGCTCGATGGCCGACCGCGCGGCCAGGATCGCCGCCGTGGCAGCGGATCTGGGCACTGTGTTGTCCACAGAGGACAGTGCGGTGCTGGCGAGAGCTGCCGCCCTCGCCAAGTTCGACCTCGGCTCGCAGATGGTCGTCGAGCTGACCAGCCTGGCCGGCGTGATGGCCCGCGAGTACGCGCTGCGGGCTGGCGAGACCCCCGAGGTCGCCCAGGCCCTGTTCGACATGGAACGCCCCCGCTCGGCCGGCGACGCGGCCCCCGCGACGCTGCCCGGTGCCGTGCTGGCGTTGGCCGACCGGTTCGACATGCTGGTCGGCCTGTTCGCCGTCGGCGCCGCGCCCACCGGAAGCTCCGACCCGTTCGGCCTGCGCCGCGCCGCCGCCGGCGTGATCACCATCCTGCGCGCGCACCCGCCCCTGCGGGAGATCACCTTCGGCCGCGGCCTGTCCGCCGCCGCCGAGCGGGTCCGCGCCCAGGGCATCGAGGTGTCGCCCGAGACCCTGGCCGAGGCCGAGGAGTTCATGACCCGCCGGGCCGAACAGCAACTCCTCGACGCCGGCCACGACCACCGGCACGTCGCCGCCGTCCTGGCCCTGCCCCCCGCCACCGCCGCCGAAACCCTCACCGCCCTGTCCGCCCGCCGCGACGACGAGGAGTTCGCGGCCCTGGCGGCGGCGCTGCAACGGGTCCGCCGCATCGTCCCCGCCGACACGGCGTCGGACTACGACCCCGGGCGCCTCACCGAACCGGCCGAGGTGGCGCTGCACCAGTCCGTCGGCACGGTGACCGGGTCGCTGGGCGCGGGGCCCCACTCGCTGCCCGAGTTCGTCGCGTCGGCCAACGCCCTGACCGTCCCCATCAACACCTTCTTCGACGACATCCTGGTGATGGCCGAGGACCCGGCGCTGCGCGCGGCCCGGCTGGGCCTGCTGGCCACGATCCGCGACCTCGCCGCCCCCGTCCTCGACTGGCAGGCCCTCGGCACCCAGTGACCGGATCGGCCGGGGAACGCGCTCGCGGCCCCGGTCGAACGGTCACGGGCGATGGGCCCTGTAGCCTCGTTCCAGCTGGTCGGAGCAGGTGCCGCCCACCCGACGCCCCTGTGGACAACTCGCCCGCGCGCCCCTGGTCCGTCGGGGGTGTCGACTATCCTCAAGACAAGGGATCCCCTTTCCCGCGCGGGTGAGGAACGGGGCGGGGATTCGCTTTCGCAACGGTCCGGGTGTCGCCTCAGCCGGGCACGCGGCGGACCGGTTCCCGGCCGGGTGGCTGGCGGATCGGCTCCGGTGTCGGCAGGTCCGGAATGCCGTGGCGCAACGGGGTGTGGCCGATCTCGATCGGGTGGCCGTGGTGGGTCACCGGGAGCGGGGAGCCGGCCAACAGCTCGTACGTGGCGTGCGTGCGCGTGATCCGCACGGCGAACCGGCTACCCCGGTAGGTCATCCGGAACTCGATGCGGGACAGGGCCGAGGGCAGTCTCGGGGCGAAGCTCAGGGAACCGTCGTGGTCGCGCATCCCGCCGAAGCCGGCGACGGTGACCATCCACGCGCCGGCCAGCGCCGCGATGTGCAGGCCGTTGCGCACGTTGCGGTGCAGGTCGTGCAGGTCGGTCAGGATGGCTTCGGCGAAGTAGTCGAACGCCAGGTCGAGGTGGCCCACCTCGGCGGCCATCACGGCCTGCGGGCCGGCGGACAGGGACGAGTCGCGGACGGTTCTTGACTCGTAGTAGGCGACGTCGCGGGCCTTCTGCTCGGCGGTGAACGCGTCGCCGCGCAGGTACAGGGCCAGGACGAGGTCGGCCTGTTTGACGACCTGGCGGCGGTAGAGGTCGAAGTACGGGTAGTGCAGCAGCAGCGGGTAGTTCTCGTCCGGGGTGGCGTCGAAGTCCCACTCGGCGTGTTCGGTGAAGCGTTCGGACTGGGGGTGTACGCCGAGCATCGGGTCGTAGGGGACCACCATCTTCTCCGCCGCGAGACGCCAGGCGTCGATCTCGCCGTCGGCGACGCCGAGCGCCTCGGCGACCTCGGGCAGGCGCCGGCACGCGTCGACCGCGCCGCGCAGGTTTCGTTGGGCCATCACGTTCGTGTAGACGTTGTTGTCGACCACGGCGGTGTACTCGTCCGGGCCCGTGACACCGTCGATGCGGAAGCCGCCGTGCACGTCGTGGTGGCCCAGCGACACCCACAGGCGCGCGGTTTCCACCAGCAGCTCCACGCCGCTGTCGCGTTCGAACTTCTCGTCGTCGGTGGCGGCCAGGTAGCGGATGGTCGCGTCGGCCACGTCGGCCGCCACGTGGAAGGCGGCGGTGCCGGCCGGCCAGTACGCCGAGCATTCGGCGCCGTTGATCGAACGCCACGGGAACGCCGCGCCGGACAGGCCGAGCGCGCGCGCCCGCTCCTTGGCCTTGTCGACGGTCGCGTGTCGCCAGCGCAGCGCGTCGCGGGCGGCGTCGGGGATGGTGTAGGTGAGCACCGGCAGCACGAACGTTTCGCTGTCCCAGAAGGAATGGCCGTCGTAGCCGGGGCCGGTCAGGCCCTTGGCGGGGATCGCCCGGCTCTCCCCTCGGGCGCCGGCCTGGAGCACGTGGAACAGCGAGAACCGCACGGCCTGCTGCAACTCGTCGTCGCCGTCCAGGACGATGTCGGCGGTCTCCCAGAAGTCGTCGAGGAAGCGGCGCTGCTCGGACAGCAGACCCGCCCAGCCGGTCTGCATGGCGCCCGCCAGCGCCGCGTCGACCTGGGAGCGCAGCGCGGGCGCCGAACGGCGCGCCGACCAGCCGTAGCCGAGATACTTGGTGATGCACAACGTCGACCCGCCCGGCACGTCGGCGGCGGCGGTCAACCGGGCCAGGTGCTCCTCGGCGTGGATCTCGGTGCGCAGACCGTTCTCGCTGATGATCTCGTGGTCCATGGCGGCGGCCAGGCGCAGCTTCGAACGCCGGGTGGAGTGCACCAGCGCGGCCCGCAGGCCCCGCACGATCCCGTCCTCGGCGACCAGCGGGTCGCGCAGGGTCGCGGCCACCCGAGGGTCCTTGGTGTCCGACTCGACCGGCTCGTTGGCCAGCAGGTCGGACTGCACGACGAGCTGGATGTCGCCGTCCAGCGGCTCGACCTCGTAGCGGATCGCGGCCACCGCGCGCTGGGTGAACGACACCAGCCGCTCGGTGCGCACCCGCACCTGCCGCCCGGTCGGGGACTCCCAGACGGTGTCGCGGCGCAGTGTGCCGGAGCGGAAGTCCAGCACCCGGTGGTGTTCCACGGCCTGCCCGTAGCGCATGTCCAGCGGCTCGTCCTGCACCAGCAGCCGGATGATCTTGCCGTCGGTGATGTTGACGACCGTCTGCCCGTCCTCGGGATAGCCGTAGCCGCCTTCGGCGTAGGGCAGCGGGTGCTGCTCGTAGAAACCGTTGAGGTACGTGCCGGGCAGCGCGCACGGCTCACCCTCGTCCAGGGTGCCGCGCATCCCGATGTGCCCGTTGGACAGCGCGAACGCCGACTCGGTCAGCTCGATCGCCGACAGGTCGAGGGTGTTCCACCGCAGCTCCCACGGCGCGACCTGGAACCCGTGCTCACTCACGACGCCCCCCCGCGGGCTCGGTGCCGCCGCTCGCGGTCGCCCTGTGACACTGGTTCGCTCGCAAGCTCGCTCACGACTCCTCCCCGAGCAGCTCGGCCAGGTCGGTGACCACGACGTCGGCGCCGTGGGCGCGCAGCCGGTCGGCCTGACCGGCCCGGTCGACGCCGACGACGTAGCCGAAGTGGCCGGCCCTGCCGGCGGCCACGCCCGACAGCGCGTCCTCGAACACCGCCGCCTTCGCGGCCGGCACGCCCAGTTCCTCGGCGCCGGCCAGGAAACTGTCCGGCGCGGGTTTGCCGGCCAGGCCCCGGTCGGCGATCACCACCCCGTCGACGCGGGCCTGGACGAACCGGGTCAGGCCGGCGGCCTCCAGCACCGCCTTGCCGTTGGCCGAGGAGGTGACCACGCCGATCCGCAGCCCGGCCCGGTCGGCGGCCTCCAGGTAGCGCACCGAGCCGGGGTAGGGCGACACGCCGCGCTCGGCGATGATCTGCTGGACGCGCTCGTTCTTGCGGTTGCCCAGGCCCTGCACGGTGTCGTCGGAGGGCGGGGCGTCCGGGCCGCCCTCGGGCAGCGTGATGTCCCGGGAGGCGAGGAACGCGCGGACACCGTCGAACCGGGGCCGGCCGTCGACGTGGTCGTTGTAGTCGGCGTCGGTGAACTCGCGGAACCCGGCGCCGTCGCGTCGTCGCAGGAAACCGTCGAAGGTCTCCTTCCACGCGGCGCGGTGCAGCGCGGCGGTGCCGGTGAGCACGCCGTCGAGGTCGAACAGGCAGGCCGTCACGTCGTCCGGCAGACCGATCATTCCCGCACGCTACCCAAACCGTGCGCGGCCCACCGGATGAGTGATCACGGCACGTCGAGGTGGGTGCGCAGGACCGACCGGAAGCGCGCGTCGAAGTGTTCGTAGCGGGCGCGCAGCGGCTCGCCCGGCCAGTCGGCGCCCACCAGTTCCGGGGGCAGGACCGGGTCGGCGAGCAGGTGGCGCAGTACGGCGGCGGAGACCATGAAGCTGGCGGCCAGGTCGTCGGTGCCGGTGAGCGCGTCGTGCAGCCGGCGGGCGTGGTCGGCCCAGGCCGGCAGGTCCCACAGGGTCGCGGCCAGCGCGGCCGGGTCGCCGTCGGGGCGGCCGGTGAGCACCAGGCAGCCGGCGCGGTCGACGTCCAGGGGGCGGTCGAGGTTGGCGGGGCGCAGCCAGGTGCCCTCGCGGATCTCGGCCAGCCGCAGGCCGGCCATCCGCGCGCGGAACGCGGTCCGCTCGGCGGGGCTGCGGCTGGCGGCGGTGACCACGGCGATCTCCCAGTCGCCCGGCCACGGGCGGGTGGCGGGGGAGCGGCTGTGGTCCTGGCGGGCCTGGCGGTGCACGAGCCGTTCGGTCAGCGCGTAGTCGCCGTGGTCCTGGCGCAGGTCGCCGGCGGCGACCATTCGGGACAGCGCCACCCGGATCGTGCCCTCGGCGATGCCGAACAGTTCGCCGACGCGCACCAGGCTCCTGGCCGGCAGCCGGGGCGGGTAGGCGCCGAGCAGGGTGCTCAGCACGACCGACCTGGCGGTGAGCGGCCGTAGTCCCGGCACGTCCGGCAGTTCCATCGATCTCCCTTACGATCTGGCGTCGCGTGTTCAAAATACGTAACATGGGTCCCATGTCGGCGACCCACACCGTGATCAACCAGGTTCCGCTCCTCGTCGACCACGACGTCGCGGACGATCCTGCCCTGCTCGAGGGCCTGCGCCGCGAGGGTGCCGGCTGGGCCGAACCCGGCCTGCGTGAGCTGGGCCGGCTGGCCGGCACCGCGCGCGCCCAGGAGTGGGCGCGGCTGGCCAACGAGAACGAGCCGGTGCTGCGCACCCACGACCGCTACGGCCACCGCGTCGACGAGGTCGAGTACCACCCCGCCTACCACGAGCTGATGACCGTCGCGGTCGCCAACGGCCTGCACGCCGCCCCCTGGCGCGATCCCCGCCCCGGCGCGCACGTCGCCCGCGCGGCCAGGTTCCACACCTGGTCCCAGGTCGAGGGCGGCCACGGCTGCCCGATCTCGATGACCTACGCCGCCGTGCCGGCCCTGCGTCACGCCCCCGACCTCGCCGCGCGGTTCGAGCCGCTGCTGGCCGCCACCGCCTACGACCCGGTCCTGGCCGTCCCCGACACCAAGCCCGGCCTGACCGCCGGCATGTCGATGACCGAGAAGCAGGGCGGCTCGGACGTGCGCGCCAACGCCACCCGTGCGCTGCCCCAGCCCGACGGCAGCTACCTGCTGACCGGGCACAAGTGGTTCACCTCCGCGCCGATGTGCGACGTGTTCCTGGTGCTCGCCCAGGCCCCCGGCGGCCTGTCGTGCTTCCTGCTGCCGCGCGTGCTGCCCGACGGCACCCGCAACCGCATGCACCTGCAACGGCTCAAGGACAAGCTCGGCAACCGGGCCAACGCCTCCTCCGAGGTCGAGTACGACGAGGCGCTGGCGTGGCCCGTCGGCGAGGAGGGCCATGGCGTGCGGACCATCATCCAGATGGTCAACATGACCAGGCTGGACTGCGTCATCGGCGGCGCCGCCGGCATGCGGGCCGCGCTGGTCCAGGCCGTGCACCACACCAACCACCGCAGCGCCTTCGGCCAGCTGCTGGCCGACGCCCCGCTGATGCGCAACGTGCTCGCCGACCTGACCGTCGAGTCGCAGGCCGCGACGACCCTGGCGCTGCGCCTGGCCGGCGCCACCGACCGCGCCTTCGCCGGCGACGAGGCCGAGGCCGCGTTCCGTCGCCTTGGCCTGGCGGTCGGCAAGTACTGGATCTGCAAGCGCACCCCGGCGCACGTCGCCGAGGCGCTGGAGTGCCTCGGCGGCAACGGGTACGTCGAGGAGTCCGGCATGCCCCGGCTCTACCGGGAGGCGCCGCTGAACTCGATCTGGGAGGGCTCGGGCAACGTCGCCGCGCTGGACGTGTTGCGCGCCATGGGGTCGGTGGGCGCCGACGCGCTGCTCGCCGAGGTCGACCTGGCCGCCGGCGCCGACCGGCGCCTCGACGACGCCCTGGCCCGGCTGCGCAAGGACCTCGCCGCGCTGTCCGACCCGGACGCCGCGCAGGCCGGCGCGCGCCGGCTGGTGGAGCGGATGGCGTTGGTGTTGCAGGGTTCCCTGCTCGTGCGGCACGGCTCGCAGGCCGTGGCCGACGCGTTCTGCGCCTCCCGGCTCGACGGCGACTGGGGGGTCGCGTTCGGCACCCTGCCCTCCGGTGTGGACACCGGGGCGATCCTGGAGCGGGTCCAGGTGGGCTGATCACCCCGCGCTGACTTCCTGAACGATTCAGTCCTGTTCGCCTGGCGTACACGCGTGCCCTGTTCGCCCAGGTCGATGTTGCGATTCTTGATCGGGACTGGTGATGCGGCTCACGGTCGGGCTACGGTGCCTCCGAGCGACCAATTGAACACGCATCGAGGCTGGAGTCAGCGATGAACGAAGGTGTTCCCCGCGTTTTCGGTCGGCCTCGCACCCGTCGTGAGGTCCTGCGCGCGGCGGCCGCCGCCGCGATGGCGGCCTCGGTCGGCGGCGCCAGCGCCTGCGCCAGCGAGGAGTCCCCCACCGTCGATCCCGGTGCCACCGGCAAGGAGCCGGAGGTCACCTTCGCCGAGCCGGCGACCAAGCTCTCCGGTGACCTGAAGATCCTGCTGTGGAGCCACTTCGTTCCCAGCCACGACACCTGGTTCGACAAGTTCGCCCAGGAGTGGGGCAAGCGGGTCGGCGTCAACGTCGTCGTCGACCACGTCGACCAGGCCCAGATCCCCACCCGGATCGCCGCCGAGATCCAGGCCGGCGAGGGCCACGACGTGATCCAGTACATCGCGACGCTGTCCCAGTACGAGCCCAGCGTGCTCGACCTCAAGGACCTGGTCGACGAGGCCAGCTCGCGCTGGGGTGAGCAGCTGGAGCTGTGCCGCAAGTCCAGCTCCAACCCGTCCACCGGCAAGTTCTACGCCTACTCGCCCGGCTGGGTGCCCGACCCGGGCAACTTCCGCAAGTCGCTGTGGGAGCCGGTCGGCTTCCCCCAGGGCCCGACGACCTGGGACGAGCTGCTCACCGGCGCCACCGAGATCAAGAAGAGCCAGAACGTCCAGCTGGGCCTCGGCATGTCCCAGGAGATCGACTCGAACATGGTGCTGCGGGCGCTGATGTGGTCCTTCGGTGCCTCCGAGCAGGACGAGAACGAGCGGGTCACGCTGAACTCGCCGGAGACGGTGGCCGCCGTCGAGTACATGACCAACCTGTACAAGCAGGCCATGACGCCCGAGGTGTTCTCCTGGAACGCGGCGAGCAACAACCAGGGCCTGGTCGCCGGGAAGCTGTCCTACGTCGTCAACTCGATCTCGGCATGGCGCACCGCCCAGGAGAGCAACCCCGACATCGCCGACGACACGTTCTTCGTGCCGGCGCTGCGCGGGCCCAAGGCGGCGCTGGCCGCCCAGCACGTGCTCTACAACTGGATCGTGCCCGAGCACGCGACCGGCGCGGACGCGGCGAAGGAGTTCCTGCTGCACTACACGGCGAACTTCGCCTCGGCGACCTACCACTCCAAGCTCTACGACTTCTGCGCCTGGTCGGACCTCACCCCCGACATCGGTGACTGGCTCGGCGACGACCCGTTCGGTGCCAAGCCGGCCGACAAGCTGGCCTTCCTGTCCGACGCGGTGCCCTGGAGCGCCAACATCGGCCACCCCGGCCCGGCGTCCACGGCGATCGGCGAGGTGTTCAACACCTTCGTCATCCCCAACATGTTCGCCCGCGCGGTGCGTGGCGAGGCGAGTCCGGAGCAGGCCGTGGCCGACGCCGAGCGGCAGGTCAGTTCGATCTTCGACAAGTGGCGGGCCGCCGGGCTCGTCGGCGGCTGAGAGGGAGGGCGAGTGGCGGTCGTCGAGGTCCGCGATCTGGTCAAGCAGTTCGACGGGGGAAAGGCGCACGGGAAGGTGCACGCCGTCGACGGCGTGAACCTGACCGCCGCCGACGGCGAGTACCTCGTGCTGCTCGGCCCGTCCGGCTGTGGCAAGACGACGTTGCTGCGCACGATCGCCGGGCTGGAGGAGCCAAGCTCCGGTGACGTGCTCATCGACGACCACGTGGTCACCGGGCTGCCGCCGAGGGCGCGCAAGATCGCCATGGTGTTCCAGAGCTACGCCCTCTACCCGCACAAGACCGTCCAGGCCAACATCGTCTTCCCGTTGCGTGCGGCCAAGATGGAGCGCGCGGAGCGGGACCGCAAGGCGCTGTGGGCGGCCGGGCTGCTGGGTATCGAGCACCTGCTGGCCCGCAAGCCGCGCCAGCTCTCCGGCGGCGAGCGGCAGCGGGTGGCGCTGGCGCGGGCGCTGGTCCGCGAGCCGCAGGTGTTCCTGCTCGACGAGCCACTGTCCAACCTGGACGCCAAGTTGCGGGCCAGTGCCCGCGACGAGCTGAAGTCCTTCCAGGACGAGGTGGGTACGACGACCGTCTACGTCACCCACGACCAGATCGAGGCGATGGGTCTGGGCGACCGGATCGCCGTGCTGTCCAAGGGAAGGATCCGCCAGGTCGGGCCGCCGGCGGAGATCTACGACGACCCGGCCGACACCTTCGTCGCCACCTTCATCGGCACCCCGCCGATGAACCTGGTGCCCCGCGACGGCCACCTGGTGGGCTTCCGGCCAGAGCACCTGCTGCCGGTGGAGAACGTGCGCTCGGCGGAGCGGACGCTGATGCCGCTGGCGGTCGACCGGATCGAGTACCTGTCCGGTGACCGGCACGTCTACGGCACGGTGACCGGGATCGGCGAGGCGACCAGGGTCGTGGCCCGGCTGCCCTCCACGGTGGAGACGCCGATCGCGGCGGGGGAGACCCACGACTTCGCCGTGCATCCCGACCGGCTGCGGTTCTTCGCGGCCGACGAGGAGGGGCTGCGCACCGACCCGATCCGGCTGGGTGTGGGATGACGGTCACCGACCAGCGGGTCGAGCCGACCCCGGTGAAGGAACTGGCCAGGCGCACGCTCGCCGACCGCGAGGGCGCGCTGGCGTGGCTGTTCCTGCTGCCCAGCGTGGTCTACATCATCGCGCTGGTGGCGATCCCGTTCGGGCTGGCGATCGCGTTCGCGTTCTCCGACGTCTCGGCCGGCGACCCGTCGTTCGACTGGGCCGGGATGGTGAACTTCGCCCGCGCGTTCGACGACCCGGTGTTCTGGCGTTCGCTGGGCAACACGTTCGTGTTCACCGGTGTGTCGATGGTGTTCATCGTGCTGCTGGGCAAGGTCCTGGCCAACATCCTGGTCGCCGACTTCCGCGGCAAGTGGGTCGTGCGGTTCCTGGTGCTGCTGCCCTGGACGACGCCGGTGGCGCTCTCGTCGATCTCCTGGCTGTGGCTGCTGGACTCGATCTACTCGCCGATCGACTGGGTGCTGCGCGCGGTGGGCCTGCTGGGCAAGGGCGAGAACATGGTCTGGCTCGGCGAGCCCGGCCTGGCGATGACCTCGGTGATCGCCGTGCACGTGTGGCGGCTGGTGCCGCTGGCGGCGGTGATCCTGATGGCCGGGCTGGTGGCGATCCCGCGCGACATCGACGAGGCGGCCAAGGTCGACGGCGCCGGCTACTGGCGGCGGATGCTGGAGATCACCATCCCGCTGGTGGCGCCGGTGATCGCGGTGTCGGCGCTGTTCGGCGCGATCTTCACGTTCACCGACATGGCGGTGGTGCGGGTGCTGACCAGGGGCGGTCCCAACGACGCCACCCAGGTCCTGTCCAGTTGGGCGTTCTACCGGGGTATCGACGGCGGTGACGTCGCCGGTGGGGCGGCGGTGGCGCTGTTCCTGTTCCCGCTGCTGCTCGCCGTCGCGGTCGGCATCCTCCGTGTCGTGCGCCGGATCGAGGTGGACTGAGATGGCGATCCAACCGGTCACCGCCGAGCAGGCGGCCGCGCTGCGCCGCCGCTACACCCGCCGGCACGTCGCGGCCAGGGTCGGCGTGTACCTGGCGGCGATCCTGGCGGCGTTGTTCTGCGCGGGGCCGTTCATCTGGAGCGCGATCACCGCGTTCAAGCAGAACCGCGACCTGTACAACCCGGAGAACAACCCGTTCGTCTTCAACCGGCCGGCCACGCCCGACCACGTGACCTATCTGTTCACCGACACGTCGTTCCTGACCTTCGCCTGGAACACGTTGTGGGTGGGCGTGCTGGTCGTGCTGATCACGCTGCTGTTCGCGCTGCCGGCGGCGTACGCGCTGGCCAGGCTGGACCGGCCGTGGTCGGGGCCGCTGGGGATCGGGATCTTCCTGGTGTACCTGATCCCGCCGAGCCTGCTGTTCCTGTCGCTGTCGCGGGTGGTGGTGGGTGTCGGGTTGCAGGACTCGACGTGGTCGATGGTGCTGGTGTACCCGACGATCACGATCCCGGTGTCGGTGTGGCTGCTGATGGGTTTCCTGCGCGCGGTGCCCAAGGACGTCGAGGAGCAGGCGATGGTCGACGGCCACAGCCGGCTCGGCGCGTTCCTGCGGGCGGTGGTTCCGCTGGCGTTCCCGGGGATCGTGGCGGTGGTGGTGTTCGCGTTCACGCTGACAGCCAGCGAGTTCATCTACACCCTGGCGTTCGTCTCGCCGCCGGGTCAGATGCCGGTCAGTACCGGTGTGCCGACCCAGCTGATCCGGGGCGACGTGTTCTTCTGGCAGTCGTTGCAGGCGGCGACGGTGCTGGTGGCGGTGCCGATCGCGTTCGTGTTCAACCTGTTCCTTGACCGGTTCATCGCCGGGTTCACTCAGGGGGCGGTCAAAGGGTAAAAGTGATTAACCAACTATTCATTGACTGAACGCGTTCCGCGTTGACAAGATGGCCTCTGTCGACAGGATTTCCCTGCCCGTCGAGTCTGTTGTGGAGGATAGTCGATGCGTAGACGATTACTGTCCCTGCTCTCGGCCCTGGTTCTGGCGATCACCGGCACGGTGACCGCGAGCGTGGCCCTTCCCGGAACGGCCGCCGCCGACGGCTGTTACACCTGGGGCAGGACCCTGAAGAAGGGCATGAGCGGCTCGGACGTCACCCAGTTGCAGATCAGGGTGGCCGGCTGGGTCGCGTCCGGGGAGAACCTGGTGATCGACGGCCAGTTCGGCGAACGCACCCGGCTGGCGGTCGTGCGCTTCCAGCGGGGCTACGGCCTGGCCGCCGACGGTGTCGCCGGCCCGAACACGTTCAGCAAGATCTACGCCCTGCAGGACAACGACTGCACGCCGGCCCACTTCGCGTACTCGGAGATGGACGGCAACTGCGGGGCGAACAACTTCAACGGCGGCAAGGTCTCGGCCGCCACCGCCAAGCGCAACACGTTGCGCATGATGTGGCAGTTGGAGGCGATGCGACACAAGCTGGGGGACCGGCCGATGGTCGTGAGCATCTCCTTCCGCAGCGTGCGGTGCAACGATTCGGTCAACGGCGCGTCGACCAGCCGGCACATGTACGGCCAGGCGACCGACTTCAGCACCCGCAGTGGGCCGACGCTGTGCCAGATGTTCCACGCGGCCAAGACGTCGGGCTTCGAGGAGATCCTCGGACCGGGCTATCCCGGGCACAGCACGCACACCCACGTCGCCAACGACCCGGTGCGCCTGGTGAGTGCCTCGCGGTGCTGACCGTCCAAAAGGGCAACGGTTAAGGTCCGCACGATCAAGGGCAGAAATTATCCAACAGTTCATTGACTTAACGCGTTCTACACTGCCACGATCCTTCACGGACGACCAAACCCCCTGCACCGTCGCATCCCTGGTGATTCGTCGAAGAGGTTCGGTCATGGCGGCGGGACGATCCCCGCACCGTCGCATCCACAGTGGAGAGAGGGCAACTCTATGCGTAGACGATTAGTGACCCTGTTGTCGGCGCTCGTCCTGGCCGTCACCGGGTCGATCACCTTCGGCGCCGTGGTGCCGACGGTGGCCGCCGCCGACGGTTGCTACACCTGGAACCGGACCCTCAACCAGGGTGCGACCGGTGGCGATGTCACCCAGTTGCAGATCAGGGTGGCCGGCTGGGTCGCCTCGGGCGAGAACCTCGCGCTCGACGGCAGCTACGGCCCGGCGACGGCCGCGGCGGTCAAGCGGTTCCAGGCCGGCTACGGCCTGGCCGCCGACGGTGTCGCCGGCCCGAACACGTTCAGCAAGATCTACGCGCTGCAGGACGACGACTGCACGCCGATCCACTTCACCTACGGCGAGTTCGACGACAACTGCGGTGCGAACAACTTCAACGGTGGCAGGGTTTCCGCGGCCACCGCGAAGGAGAACATCCGCCGCATCATGTGGCAGCTGGAGGCGATGCGACGCAAGCTGGGTGACCGGCCGCTGAACATCACGTCCGGTTTCCGCAGCGTGTCGTGCAACGCGTCGGTCGGCGGTTCGTCGACGAGCCTGCACATGTCCGGCCTGGCGGCGGACCTCGGCATGAGCAACCCGCCGCAGTGCACGATGTGGAACCAGGGCAAGACCGCCGGGTTCGAGGAGCTCCTCGGCCCGGGCTACCCCGGCCACAACGACCACGTGCACGTCGGCAACAAGTCGGGACGCTTCTGGAGCGCGCCGAACTGCTGACACACCATCAGGTGAACCCCTCGGGCCCGTGCCGTCTCGGCACGGGCCCGAGTCCTGTGGGCCGGGGATGCTGTGTTGTGCTGTGCGGGCACACCCCCCGAGATCTCACTGGGAGTTGGACATGCCGGGTACCGAGGTGGATGTCGTCGTGATCGGGATGGGGCCGGGCGGCGAGGACCTCGGTGCCCGACTCGCCAGGGCCGGGTTGTCGGTGGTGGGCGTGGACGCCCGCCTGGTGGGCGGCGAGTGCCCCTACTACGCCTGCGTCCCCACCAAGATGATGATCAGGGCAGCGGACTCCCTCGGTGAGGCCCACCGCGTCGACAGCCTGGCGGGGGCCGCCACCACCACCCCCGACTGGTCCCCGGTGGCCAGGCGCATCCGCGACGAGGCCACCGACAACTGGGACGACACCGTCGCCGTGGACCGTTTCGTGGCCGCCGGTGGTCATTTCGTGCGCGGGAGGGGCCAGATCACCGCCCCCCACGAGGTGACGGTGTCCACATCGGAGGGTCCGGTGGTGTTCCGGACGAGGAAGGGCATCGTCCTCAACACCGGTACGGATCCCGCGGTCCCCTCCACCGACGGCCTGGCCGAGACCCCGTACTGGACCAACCGCGACGCCGTGGCGATCGAGCGACTCCCGTCGTCACTGGTCGTGCTGGGCGGTGGCCCGGTCGGTTGTGAGTTCGCCCAACTGTTCGCCCGCTTCGGCGTCGCGGTGACCGTCGTCCAGCGGTCCGAGCGCCTGCTGCCCGCCGACGAGCCGGAAGCCGGCGAACTCCTGGGCGACGTCTTCGCCCAGGAGGGCATCTCGGTCCGAACCGGGTTGTCGGCGGCCAGGGTGCGGTACGAGGCCGGCGCGTTCTCGGTGAAACTCGACAACGGCGAGACCATCACCGCCGAACGCCTGCTGGTGGCCGCCGGCCGGCACACCGACATGGCGGCCCTGGGCGTGGGCGCGGTGGGCCTGCCCGAGGACGCGCGCGGCGTCGAGGTGGACGAACGGATGCGAGCCGCCGACGGGCTGTGGGCCATCGGGGACATCACCGGACGCGGGGCCTTCACCCACATGTCGATGTACCAGGCGCGAATCGCCGCCGAGGACATCCTGGGGGACGGCGGAGAGGTGGCCGACTACCGGGCCGTTCCCCGGGTGACGTTCACCGACCCGGAGGTCGGGTCCGTGGGCCTGACCGAACAGGCGGCCCGGGATGCCGGGTTGACGGTTCGGGTGGGCAGCGCGTTGATTCCCGACTCGGCGCGGGGCTTCATCCACAAGGTGGGGAACCGGGGTTTCGTGAAGGTCGTCGAGGACGCGGAGCGGGGCGTGTTGGTGGGGGCGACCTCGGTGGGCCCCAACGGCGGGGAAGTGCTGGGCGCCCTGGTGGTGGCCGTGCACGGTGCGGTGCCGGTGTCGTCGCTGCGGTCGATGATCTATGCGTATCCGACTTTTCACCGCGCGATCGAGAGCGCGTTGGCCGATCTGGCCTGAGACCCGGGTATTTCCCCGTGTCGTTCGGCGCTACGGGGAAACCATCTTCGCCAACGACCGAAGACACAGGTTCAGCGCCTCGTGCTTGGGAACGGAATTCTCCCGAACATAGGCCCAGGCGGTGAACAGCAAACTCCACAGCACCTGCTGAACCCAGGCCGGCGCCATCCCGGCGTCGACGGTCCCCTGTGCGTGGCCCCGCTCGATCAGCGCCACCACGGCCCGATCGGCGTCGGTGTCCTGTTCCCATTCCGGCCCGGTGGCCAACTCCGGCATGGCGAACGTCAGCGTGAAGAGATCCCCGAACTCGAAGTACTCCTGACACAACCGCCGCAGTGCCTCCGGCGCCGACCCCTCCTCCAGCCGGGCCCGGGTCGTCGCCTGCTCGATCTTGTCCAGGAAGTCGGTGCCGATCGCCCCCAGCAGGTCGGATCGCTCGGGGAAGTACCGGTGCACGGTCGTGCGTCCCACGTTCGCCTCGACGGCGATGTCGGCGAGCGTGGCCGAGGAGTTCCTGATCAGCGCGGTCACGGCGGCGTCGAGGATCGCGCGCCTGGTCCGTAGCCGCGCCCCGGTCTCGGCCACCGCGCTCTCTCCCACACCCATAGCGGCACCGTACCGGCGACCCCCATATAGGAACAAGTTTGACTGAAATGGAGCACGGATGTTCCACTAGGGCACATGGAGACTCCGCAGAAGTACGCTCGCCTCCGAGTGCTCTGGACCTTCGCCAGACCGCACCGCCGCGTGCTGGCCCTCGGGCTCGCGCTCGCGCTCCTCGGCTCGGCGTCGAGCCTCACCTCCCCGATGGTCACCAAGTGGGTCCTCGACTCCCTCGGCACCGGCGCCTCCCTCTTACCGCCGGTGATCGCGCTGCTCGGCGTGTTCCTCCTCGGCGCGGTCATCTACTGCTGGCAGTGGATCCTGCTCGGCACGATGGGGGAGCGGGTCGTGCTCGGCGCCCGCGAGTCGATGGTGCGCCGGTTCTTCCGCGCCACCGTCCCGGCCGTGACCAGCCGACCGACGGGGGAACTGGTCACACGGGTCACGTCGGACACCGTCCTGCTCCGGGAAGCGGCCTCGTCCAGTGTGATCGGGCTGATCAACGGGGCGGTGATGCTGGTCGGCTCGCTGGTGCTGATGAGCGTGCTTGACCTCGTGCTGCTCGGGGTGACCGTCGCGTCGGTGGTGGTCGTCGCGATCCTGTTCATGGTGCTGATGCCGCGCATCGCCAAGGAACAGCAGAAGGCCCAGGAGCGGGTCGGGCTGCTCGGGGGATCGCTGGAGGGCACGCTGCGCGCCATCCGGACGGTCAAGGCCAGTCGCGCGGAGGCCCGGCAGGGGGACCGCATCCTGGAGGACGCGGTCGCCTCCACCCACCACGCGATCCGCGCGGTGCGGACCGAGGCCGTCGCCTGGGTGGTCGCCTGGTCGGGCATCCAGCTGGCGATCGTGCTGGTCCTGGGCGTCGGTGCCTGGCGGGTCGCCGACGGGGAACTCGCCGTCTCCAGCCTCATCGCCTTCCTGCTCTACGCCTTCGGAATGATGGAGCCGATCACCGAGCTCAGCCGGAACGTCACCACCCTGCAGTCCGGGCTCGCCGCCGCCGCGCGCATCCGCGAGGTGGACTCGATCGACGTCGAGGTCGACCCGGCGCCGCTCGCGCCAGGGACGCCGGTGGACACCGACCACGTCCTGGAACTGCGGGACGTGGTCGCCGGGTACGGGCCGGACACCGAGCCGGCGGTCGCCGGGGTGAGTCTCGCGGTGCCGCGCCGGGGGCACACGGCCATCGTCGGGCCGTCGGGGGCCGGCAAGACCACGGTGTTCTCGCTGATCCTGCGGTTCCTGGAGCCCCAGGGCGGGTCGCTGCGGCTCGACGGGCGCGACTACCGCGAGCTGTCGCACGCCGAGGTCCGGTCGCGGATCGCCTACGTCGAACAGGAGACGCCGATCGTGCCGGGCACCATCCGGGACAACCTGCTGTTCACCCACCCCGACGCGACCGACGAGGAACTCGCGGCGGTGCTGGCCGAGGTCCGGCTGACCGACAAGATCGCCGAACTGCCCGACGGGTTGGACACCTCCCTGACCTCCACGTCGGTTTCCGGCGGGCAGCGGCAGCGCATCGCGCTGGCGCGGGCCGTGCTGCGCACCCCGGACCTGCTGCTGCTGGACGAGGCGACCGCGCAGGTCGACGGGCTGACCGAGGCCGCCATCCACGACTGCATCCGCCGGCGGGCCGCCGAGGGCGCGGTCGTCACGGTCGCGCACCGGCTGTCCACGATCATCGACGCGGACACCATCCTGGTGATGGAGGACGGCCGGGTCCGCGCCCGGGGCACGCACGAGTCGCTGCTGGACACCGACGCGCTCTACCGCGAGCTGGTGGAGGCGCTGCGCATCGCCGGGGAGCAGGCGCCGGCCCCGACCGCGTTGTAGGCTGCGGCACCTGGCCGCCGGGGGGTCCACGATGGACGTTCGACAGTTGCGGTACTTCCTCGCGGTGGTCGACCACGGGAGCGTGCACCGGGCGGCCAGGGAACTGTTCGTCGCCCAGCCGTCGGTCTCCCAGGCGCTGCGGGCGCTGGAGCGCGACCTGGGCGCGGAGCTGTTCCACCGCACCGGCCGCCGGCTGGTGCTCACCGCCGCCGGCGAAGGACTCGTCGAACCGGCACGTGACGTGCTGGCCGGGCTGCGCCTGGCCCGCGACACCGTCGAGGCCGTCGAGGGCCTGCGCGGCGGGCGACTGCTGATCTCGGCCATGCCGTCCCAGGCGGTCAGCCCGCTGGCCGGGATGATCGGCCGGTTCGCCGCCCGCCACCCGGACGTCGAGGTCGTCGTGCGGGCCGGCGCCACCCCGCCGGAGGTGCTCGACGCCGTGCGGGTTGGCGCGGCGGAGCTGGGGGTGCTCGGCGCCGCCCGGCGTCCCGAGCCGGCCGGGATGGTCGTCACGCCGCTGGCCACGCAACGGTTCGTGCTGGTCGCCGCCGCGCCGGGGGACCTGCCGGCGGGCGGTCCGGTGTCCCCGGCGGCGCTGGCCGGTGTGCGGCTGATCGCCGGGCAGCGGGGGACCGTGATGCGCCGCGCCGCCGACGACATCGTGCGCGCGGCGCCGGGCAGCCGGATCGCCGTGGAGGTCGAGCACCGGGAGGCGGTGCTGCCGCTGGTCCTGGCCGGTGTCGGCGTGGCGGTGCTCAGCGAGTCCTGGCGCCAGCTCGCCCTCGACGCCGGCCTCGCCGTCCGCGACCTCGACTCCCCGGAGGTCCTGCACGTGTGCCTGGTCCACCGCACCGGCCGGCTCAGCCCCGCCGCCAGGGAGTTCACCAACCAATAGGAGCGGGAGTTCCATAGCGGACGCCGTCTGGACTGACGAGCGCGCGCAGGCGCGTCAGCGCCGAGCACGGGAGGAGGGAAGACGGCGTCTGAGCGGAGGAACGGGAGCGACCAGTGCGAATAGGTAAGGCCTATCAGGCAACGAGGAACTCGGTCTTGGACCGGGACCCGGGGTGGCCGATGCACTGGGCACATGACTGATCACCGCATCGCGCTCATTCCGGGGGACGGCATCGGCGTCGAGGTCCTGCCGCCGGCCACCGCCGTGCTCGACCGGGTCGGCGCCCGGCACGGCCTCACCTTCACCTACGACGAGTTCGACTGGAGCTGCGAGCGGTACCTCAACGAGGGCGCGATGATGCCCGACGACGGCCTCGACCGGATCCGCCACCACGACGCGATCCTGCTCGGCGCCGTCGGCTGGCCCGGCGTGCCCGACCACATCTCGCTGTGGGGCCTGCTGATCCCCATCCGCCGGCAGTTCGACCAGTACGTCAACCTGCGCCCGATCAAGGTCATGCCCGGGGTGCCGAGCCCGCTGCGTGCCGCCGTGCCCGGCCTGGAGTTCGTCGTCGTGCGGGAGAACGTCGAGGGGGAGTACTCCGAGGTCGGCGGGCGTTTCCGGCGAGGCTTCCCGGACGAGATGGCCGTGCAGGAGTCGGTGTTCACCCGCCCGGGCGTCAACCGGATCCTCGACTACGCCTTCGAACTGGCCACCACCCGGCGCGGCGTGCTGACCTCGGCGACCAAGTCCAACGGGATCGTGCACACCATGCCGTTCTGGGACGAGCTGGTCGCCGAGGCCGGTGAGCGGCACCCGAGCGTGAGCTGGCACCAGGAGCACATCGACGCGCTGGTCGCCAAGATCGTGCTCGACCCGGCCCGCTACGACGTGATCGTCGGGTCGAACCTGTTCGGCGACATCCTCTCCGACCTGGCCGCCGCCGTCGCCGGCAGCATCGGCATCGCCCCCGCCGGCAACCTCAACCCCGAGCGCACCTACCCGTCGATGTTCGAGCCGGTGCACGGCTCGGCGCCGGACATCGCCGGGCGGGGCGTGGCCAACCCGCTGGGCGCCATCTGGTCGGCGGCCATGATGCTCGACCACCTCGGTCACCCCGAGGCCGCCGCCGAGGTCGTCGCCGCGATGGCCGACGTGCTCGGCAACACGCCGGTGCGCACCGCCGACCTCGGCGGCACCGCCGACACCGCCACGTTCACCAGGACCCTGCTCGACCGGCTCTGACCCTTGCCGGCCACCACCCGTGACCGGAAGGATCATCTGGGTGAGGCAGCTGACGCGCGGGTTGGTGGCTCTTGTCCTGGGACTGTCGTCGGTGGCGCTGCTGCCGGCCGGGGTGGCGACCGCCGCCCCGCCGGGCTGCGCCGATCCGACGGCGCCGCTGACCGTCGAGGAGCGGCGGCTGCCCGGCCCGGTGCCGACGGAGATCCTGGCGCGCAGCGGGTTCGACCGGTTCGCCGCCGCGTTCACCCCCGCGCTGTGCGCGGTGCGCGACCCGATGGTGGCCCAGATCGCGGTGGCCGCGCAGGGCCGGCTGCTGTGGGAGACGGCGGTGGCCCGCGCCCAGGGCCGGGTGCCGGCCGGCTCGCTGCCGGTGACCGACGACCGGCCGCTGTACTGGGCGCGCCTGGGCCTGACGACGGCGCTGCGCCAGTGGACCCCGGCGTTCGAGCTGAGCGACGCGCGGCGCGCCGAGCTGATCGGCGTGCTGGAGACCGCGTCGCGCGGCCAGGACTCGGTGCGCTACCCGGGACGCGAGAAGCGGGTGCTGATCAGCGGATTCGACCCGTTCCAGCTCGACCAGGACATCCGGCGCAGCAACCCCTCCGGGGTGAGCGCACTCGCGCTGGACGGCACGGTCGTCGACACCCCGGCCGGCCGCGCGCGGATCGAGGCGGCGGTGTTCCCGGTGCTGTGGGACCCGTTCGCCGCCGGGACGGTGGAGCGCACGTTCCTGCCGTGGCTGGGCCGCGTCGACCTGGCGACCACGATCAGCCAGGGCCGCCCGGAGCGGTTCGACGTGGAGCGCTACAACGGCCGCTGGCGCGGCGGCTACCCGGACAACGACAACGTCTCGCGGACCGGCGTCGCGCCGATCCCGGCCGGGGTGCCGACCGTCACGCCGGCGCCGGAGTTCGTGCCGACGACGTTGCCCCACCAGCGGATCGTGGACACGCCGACCGGCCGGTTCCCGGTGTTCGACAACACGTCGGTGGTGGAGATCCCCGCCGGGCAGACCGAGCCGGTCACCAGCCCCGGCGGGCCCACCCCCGGGTCGGTCGCGCGGGCCGGCGGTGGTGGGGACTACCTGTCCAACGAGATCGCCTACCGGGTGACGTTGCTGCGCGACGCGCTGGGCCTGGACCTGCCGGCCGGGCACCTGCACACGCCGGTGCTCCAGTTCGCGCCGGACAACCGGACCGAGGTGACCGACCCGGTGTTCGCCGCCAACCAGCGCGACATCGCCGACCAGGTGCGGGCGGTGCTCGCCGTCGCCGTGGGGTCACTACGCTGACCAGTCATGGAGCGGGTGAGTCCGCCGCTGACCGGCGGTGAACGGGAGACGCTGCGCGCGTTCCTCGACTACCACCGGGCGACGCTGGCGATGAAGTGCGCCGACCTGTCCGACGAGGACCTGCGCCGGCGGTCGATGCCGCCCTCGACGCTGACCCTGCTCGGACTGGTGCGCCACCTGGCCGAGGTCGAACGGAACTGGTTCCGCCGGGTCATCGCCGGCGAGGACATCGGCCACGTGTGGTCCCCCGAGGGCGACTACCAGGTCGCCTACGACGCCACCGGCGCCACCAGGGCCGAGGCGTTCGCCGCCTGGGAGGCCGAGGTGGCGCGGTCACGGGAGATCGAGCGGGCGGCCGAGTCCCTCGACGTCACCGGGTACGTCCCCAAGTGGGGCAGCGACGTGTCCCTGCGCCTGGTGATGCTGCACCTGATCCACGAGTACGCCCGCCACAACGGCCACGCCGACTTCCTCCGCGAGGGCATCGACGGCGTCGTCGGCGCCTGAGTCGCCAGCGGGCGGAACACCCTCGCTGCCTGACCTGGGTTCGTGGTCAGCCGGTGGTGACCGTGCCGTGCGCCAGTTCCTGGGCGACCCTGATGAACGCCCGCAGGGCGGTCGGCTCGAACTCCAGGTTGATGTCGGAGTCCTCGCCGCTGATCATGATTCGGGGCCGGTTCCGGAAACCGTCCGTGTCGCCTTTGATGTGATGGTCGGTCGTGACATCCAGCCACACCTGATGGCATTCGGCCGTGAATCCCATGCTCTCCTCCTGTGTTTGATTGAATGGCATTGGTCCGGGTGGTGTGCAATTCACGTGGTGGTACTGTCCCGCCGTGCGCCCGTCAGCAATCGCCTGCTGACCTTCCGGGGACCTGATCGTTCACTTTCCGTCGTGTGCCGTTGGGCAAATCAGACGCTACGCGCGCGGCCGATTGGCTGGGCGTGATTGCACGAGGTGATTGGAGCGCGATGAGGAAGAGGCCACAGGCGAGGGATCGCATAATCGGGGCACGGCTTCGGGCTATCCGCACTGAACGTGTCGGTCTGTCGCAGGAACAGGCGGCGGATCTGGCACAATGGCCACCCGCTCGGCTGAGTCGAACCGAGCGTGGGCTACGGGCAGTGACGAACGAAGAAGTGGCAACTTTGCTGACCGCATGGAAGTTGCCGCTGGCTGATCGGGAGCGGCTGCTCCAGGAGATGCGCGTCGGCGCGTCATCGGGGTGGTGGGACCGGCCCCTGCCCGGCGTGCCGCAGGAGGTGGGGGCGCTGGCCTCCTACGAGTCCGAGGCCCACGAGTTGGTGAGCGTGTCGCTGACCGTCATCCCCGGCCTGCTCCAGACCTACGAGACGGCCGTCGGGGTGTTCCGTGCTGACGGCGGCCCGTCCGAGGACTTCGAGACGGGTTGGATGGCGCGGCTACGCAGACAACAGATCCTCGGCAAGGTCACGTACATGGCGTACATTTCGGAGACCGCGCTGCGTACGCCCTACGGTGGCAGTCGCGACGCCGTGCGCAACCAACTCGGGCACCTGCTGGCCGCCCAGGACCGAGGCATCACGGTGCGGGTGATACCGGCGCATCAGACCAGGGTCACCACGTTCCACCCGTTCATCCTGATGCGCTTCCCGCACGCGGACCCCGTGGTCCACGTCGAGGTCACCGGTGGGGCGTTCTACGTGAGTGACGATGCTGTGGTCCCGTTCGCGTCCATCGTCACCAGACTTGGTCGTCTGGCTCTGTCGCAGCGTGAAACCCGTACGATCATACTGCGACTGATGGAGGGACTTTGATCATGTGGCGAAAGGCGCGCAAGTCGGCGGACACCTCAGCGTGCGTCGAGGTGAGGCAGGATCTGAACGCGCTTCGGGACAGCAAGAACCCGGGTGGGCCGGTGCTGGCCGCGCCGGGTCTGCGGGAGCTGGTGCGGGCCGTGCGAGTCGGTCAGGTTCACGCCTGACCGTGCGGCGGTGGCCCCGGTGGTTCGTCCGGTGAACTTCCGGGGTTCGCCGCCGGCTGTTTCGCGAACCGGAGAAATTCGGGCTGTTGTCACTCCGTTCGGTATTCCTGCTTCCGGTTGTCGGTTTCGTGCGGCATGGTGGAAGGGAGGGGCCTTCGAGCGGAGGTGAGGAATGTCAACTTCCGTGCCATTTCTGAACGTCGTTGATCCGGAATTCGATTTCTGTGCGCCGGAGGTGCTGGCCGCCCAGGCGGCGAGTTGGTACGCCGAGAGCCCGATCGGACGGGTGGTACTGCGCTACACGCCGGCGCGGGCGTTGCTGCGCGACCCCCGTTTCGACCACAACGGCCGGTTGTTCATGGAGCGCAACGGGGTTTCCGGCGGCCCGGTCTACGACTGGTTCGTGCCGATGATCGTCAACCGGGACGGTGCCGACCACCGCCGGCTGCGTGGACTGGTCAACCGGGCGTTCACGCCGCGTGTGGTGGAGAACCTGCGCCCGTTCATCCGCGCCCGCGCCGAGGAGTTGGCCGACCGGCTCGCGGAGAACGAGATCAGTGACTTCGTGACCGATTTCGGTGATCCGATGCCGTTGGCGGTCATGTGTGAACTGCTGGGTGTGCCGCCGGAGGACCACGACGTCTTTCGCGGCTGGAGCACCGATATCGGGCTGGTGTTCAGCGTCGCGCACGGCGGCGACATCCCGGGGCGGGTGGCGGCGGCGCTGCTCGGCCTCTCCGGCTATGTCGAATCACTCATGGCGGCGAAGGCGCGGAAACCGGGCGAGGATCTGATCTCCGCGCTGATCGCCGCGCGGCGCGAGGACGGCGGGCTGGTCAGTCGGGAGGAACTGCTCAACCTGGTGATCACCCTGGTGTTCGCCGCGCACGACACCACCCGCCACCAGCTCGCCAACGCCATGGTGGCCTTCGCCGAGCATCCCGGGCAGTGGAGTGTGCTCGGGCAGCGTCCCGAGCTCGCGGAGCGGGCCGTCGAGGAGGTCATGCGCTGGCGACCGTCGACCACCATCGCCTACCGGTACGCCGTCGACCACCTCGAGTTCGAGGGCCTCCCGCTGGCCCCCGGCGACTGCCTGACCGTCTGCGTCGCCACCACCCAGCGCGACCCCGCCGTCTTCCACGGCGGCGACCGGTTCGACATCACCGTGCCCCGTGAGGCGCCGCCGTTGCAGTTCGGCGCCGGACCACACCACTGCCTGGGCGCCGCGCTGGCCCGCGCGGAGGTCGGCGAGGTGCTGCCGCTGCTCGCCCGCCGGTTCGGCCCGCCCCGCATCGCCGGGCCGGTGTCCTGGAGTCCGCCCATGGGAATCCACGGCCCGGAAACCCTGCCGCTGAGCTTCGCCAGCGACGCGAACGCCCTGCGCTGACGGACGGTCACCGTGACAGGTGGGTCAGTGCTCCGTTGAGGACGGTCGCGGTGATCGGCAGGTCGCGGAGCTCGTCGGGCGGCAGGCCCGGCAGGGGGCGGGCGGTCAGGACCAGGTCGGCCGGGTCGCCGACCCGCACGTCGGTCCGGCCGCCGGTGCTGGCCGCCAGGGCGTCGGCCAGGGACAGGGACTGCTCGGGATGCCACGGCGCCCGGTCGTCGTCGCGGCGGGTCACCGCCGAGGCGATGGCGTCCCACGGGTCGAGTGGCGCCACCGGGGCGTCGGAGCCGAACTCCAGGCGGGTGCCGGCGGCCAGCAGCGCGGCATACGGGAACGCGCGCGCCGTGCGGCCGGGCCAGTGGGTGTCGGCCACGTCCCGGTCGTCGGGGGCGTGGGCGGGCTGCACCCCGGCGGTCACACCGAGCGCGGCGAAGCGGGCCACGTCCCGGGGCGCCAGCAACTGCGCGTGCTCGATCCGGCCGCCGGTGCCCAGGGCGGCGAACGTGTCCAGGGCCAGGGCGTTGGCCGCGTCGCCGATCGCGTGCAGGGCGGGGGTGAGGCCGTGGGCGGCGGCGCGGCGGGTGAGGGCCAGCAGCTCGTCGGCGGCGAACAGGGCCTCGCCCCGGTAGTCGCCGCCGGGGTAGGGGTCGTGGCAGTGGGCGGTGCGGGTGTTGAGCGAGCCGTCCAGGAACAGCTTCAGCGGGCCGACACCGAGCAGCCCGCCGCCCTCGGGCAGCACGTCGCCGGTGCGGTGGCCCCGCTCCACGGCCAGGTCCAGGGCGAACCGGGCGATCACGCAGCGGATCCTGGTCGACGGCGCGCGCAGCGCCGCCCGCCTGGTCCAGTCGGCGACCGTGTCGGCGTACTCGTAGTCGGTGATCGCGGTGACGCCCCGCGCGGCCGCGGCGTCGGTGGCCGCCAGCACCCACCGGTCGGCGACCTCGGGCGGCGGCGCCGGCAGCGCGGCGGTCAGCGCCATGCACTCGTCCTCGACGAACACCCCGGTCGGATGCTCCCGGCGCAGCAGCCGCAACGCCGCCGAGTTCAGCCACAGCGCGTGCAGGTCGTTGCTGAACAGCGCCGCCGGACGGTCCGGCAGCACCCGGTCCAGCACCGTCTTGTGTGGACGGTCGGGCCACAGGGCGGCGTGGAAGTGCGCGCCGCGCACCAGGTCCGTGCCTGGCGGAGCGGCTTCGGCGAGGATGGCCGCCGCGTGCGCCGCCGAGGTCGCCGCGCCAAGCGGCACCCGCCGCCGCGCGGCGGCCCACTGGAGCAGGTGCGCGTGCGCGTCGACCAGGCCGGGTAACAGCGTGCCGCCCCGGCCGTCGACCACCTCGCCCGGGCCGGTCGGCCGGGACACCGGCTCGATCGCGTCGACCCGCCCGCCGCAGATCCGCACGGTCGCGCGGCGGCCGGTCAGGCCGAGCGTGACGTCGTGCAGCACCAGGCCCATCAGCTGGGCAGTTTCACGACCGTCACGAAGAAGTCGTCGATCTGGCGGATCACCTCGATGAACCGCTCGAAGTCCACCGGCTTGCTCACGTAGGCGTTGGCGTGCAGGGCGTAGCTGCGCACGATGTCCTCCTCGGCCTCCGAGGTGGTCAGCACCACGACCGGGATCAGCCGCAGCGCCGGGTCGTTCTTCAGCTCGGCCAGCACCTCACGGCCGTCGCGGCGCGGCAGGTTCAGGTCCAGCAGGATCAGGCCCGGCCGGGGCGCGTCGGCGAACTCGCCCTCGCGGCGCAGGAACTGCAACGCCTGCTCGCCGTCGTTCACCACGTGCAGGTTGTTGCGGATCTTGTGGTGCTCGAAGGCCTCCCGCGTCATCAGCACGTCGCCGTCGTCGTCCTCGACGAGCAGCACGTCGACCACGTCGAGCTCGGTCGGCTCACTCATTCGCTGTCCTCTTCCTCGGTCGGTGTCTCTGACTCTCGCAGGGCCGGCAGGGTGAACCGGAACCGGGACCCGGACTCCACCCCGGTGTCCAGCCAGATCGTGCCACCGTGATGCTCGATGATCTTGCGACACATCGCGAGACCGATGCCCGTTCCCGGATAGTCGGCCTTGTTGTGCAGCCGCTGGAAGATGACGAAGATGCGGTCGGCGTACTCCGGGGCGATGCCGATCCCGTTGTCGGTGACCGAGAACTCCCAGAAGTCGCCGTCGCGCCGCACGGTCACCGCCACCACCGGCGGCGCGTCGCCGTGGAACTTGATGGCGTTGCCGATGAGGTTCTGGAACACCGCCGTCAGCAGCGGCACCTCCGCCCGCACGCTGGGCAGCGGCTCGGCGGTCACGCTCGCCCCGGACTGCTCGATCACCGTGGCCAGGTTGGCCTTCGCCTGCTCGAAGATCGTGTCGCAGGAGACCGTCACCAGCTCGCGGGAGATCCGCCCGACCCGGCTGAACGCCAGCAGGTCGTTGATCAGCTCCTGCATGCGCTTGGCGCCGTCGACGGCGAAGGCGATGTACTGGTCGGCGCGCTCGTCGAGCTGCCCGCCGTAGCGGCGTTGCAGCAGCTGGCAGAAGCTCGCCACCTTGCGCAGCGGCTCCTGCAGGTCGTGCGAGGCGACGTAGGCGAACTGCTCCAGCTCCTGGTTGGACCGCACCAGGTCCTGGGTCCTGGTGTCCAGTTCGGCGTGCGCGGTGCGCAGCGCGGCCAGCTCGTCGAGGATCTGCTCGCGCATCCGGTTGACGTCGTCGCCCAGCTCGCTGACCTCCTGGGGGCCGCGCACGGCCACCACGTGCGAGAAGTCGCCGGAGGCCACCCAGCGGACCTCCTCGGCCAGCTGGGACACCGGCCGCAGCGCCGCCCGTCGCAGCGTGATCGCCAGCGTGATGACGACCAGCACGAACCCGACGGCGATCGCCACGCACACGACGTTGAGGGTGGTGGACGTGCGGTTGAGCGTGGCGGTGGCCGAGACCTTGGCCTCGCCGAGGTCGTGCTGGAGCCGGTCGATCGCCGCGCGCACGCCGTCGAACAGCTCCTGGCCCTGGACGGGCTCCGGCGAGGCCGGGCCGTCGGCGGCGTCGACGGCGGCGATCGTCGGGTCGGCGTAGACCGTGCGCCAGCTCTCGGCGCGGGCGAGCACCTGGCTCAGGCTGATCTGGGCGTCGGGCAGGTCGGTGAGCAGCGGTTCGAGCTGGCGGGCGGCGTCGGACTGCTCCTCGACGCCGCCGACGAACGAGCGCAGCAGGTCCTCGCGGGCGCCGAGCGCGAAGCCCCGCACCCCGGTCTCCTGGTTGACCAGCGCCGCCTCCAGCCGGGTGGCGTGCAGCTGCGCGGGGTCGATCCGGTCCACGACCAGCTCGCGCGCCTCGGCGAGCCTGGTCAGCGACCAGCCGCCGACGAGGATCGCGGCGATCGAGAACAGGGCCACCGCCGCCACGCTGACGTTGATGGTCCTGCGCAGCGACCAGCGGGCGGTGGAGGTCATCCGGGGTTCCCGGGCGGTTGGCCGTTGGGCCAGCTGAGCACCACGACGGCCATGTCGTCGTCGAGCGCGCCGCCGTTGAGCTCCCGCACCCGGCTGATCACCTCGTCGAGCAGCGACTCGTCGTGCAGGCCGGCGTACAGCGCGGCCTCGGTCAGGCCGATGAGCCCGTGGACGTCCAGCCGGCGACGCTGCGTGCCGACCCGGCCGTCGATCAGCCCGTCGGTGTACAGCAGCAGGGACCAGTCGTCGCCGAGAGTGACCTCGCCGCTGGGCCAGGTGTCCCGGTCGCCGACCCCGACCGGGCTGCGCACCGGCGCCGACAGTTCCGCGACGCCGTCGCGGTTGAGCAGCAGCGGCGGCGGGTGGCCGACCAGGTGCAGCCGCGCGGTGGTCCGCGACGGGGAGATGGACACCACGCACAGCGTGGTGAACAGGTGCGGTTTGAACCGCTCGTGCCGGAACACCTGGTCCACGACCCGCAGGACCTCGGTCATCGGCCGGTCGGAGAGCACCATCGTGCGCCACGCGACCCGCATCGACACGCCGAGCGCCGCCTCGTCCGGGCCATGCCCGCAGACGTCGCCGACCACGGTGTGCACCCAGCCGTCGGCGGTCTCGACCACGTCGTAGAAGTCGCCGCCGAGCAGCAGCCGCTGGCCGCCGGGGGAGTAGCGCGCGGCCACCGTCAGGGACCGGTCGGCGACCAGCGGAGAGGGCAGCAGGCCGCGTTCGAGCCGGCCGTTCTCCTCGGCGTAGATCTGCGCCTCCCGCAGCTGGCGGCCGAGCTCCTCTGACCGCTCGCGCTCGACGGCGTAGCGGATCACCCTGGCCAGGCCCTTGCCGTCGACCTGGCCCTTGACCAGGTAGTCCTGGGCGCCGACGCGCACCGCCTCCTCGCCGAGGTGCTCGTCGGCCAGGCCGGTGAGCACGACGACGGCGATCTGCGGGGCGTTCTCCTGCAACCAGCGCAGGCCGTTGAGCTCGTGGGTGTCGGGCAGGCCGAGGTCGAGCAGCACGCAGGCGGCCCCGGCCAGTGACTCCTTGGCCTCGGCGAGCGTGCGGGCGCGGTCGAGGTCGACCGGGGAGTCCTGGTCGATGAGCAGTTCCTCGACCAGCAGCGCGTCGCCGTCGTCGTCCTCGATCAACAGCACGCGGGTCTGGTCGGTGCCGTCGGTGGGACGAGAACCGTGCGCCGAGCCGGACCGGGCTGCCATCGGCACCTGCCGTTCTCCTCGATTTCCCGGGTGCCGACCTCCTTCGCGGCCGGGTCCGTTCATCCTAATCACTCGTGGAAAAAGTGCAGGTCAGAAGTACCCGGTGGTCCCGTCGAGCAGTTCGCGGACGGTGTCGGCGTGGCCCGCGTGGCGGGCGGTTTCCTCGATCATGTGCAGCAGCACCCAGCGCAGGGTGGCCTGCCCGGCGCGCAGGTCGGGGTGGTGGCCGGTGTCGTCGAGCCCGTGGGCGGCGATGATCTCGTCGGAGACCGCGCACTGCCGCTCGTACTCGGCGACCAGTTCGCCCAGCGGACGGCCGGTGGGCTGCCAGTCGATGTCGTCCTCGTCCTCGCGGAACTGCGGGTTGTCGGTGGACGGGCGGTTGAGGTAGATCACCTCGAACCAGCAGTGCTCGGTCCAGCGCAGGTGGGAGACCAGGCCGGCCATGGTCATCAGCGGTGATCCGGGCAGGACCGGCCGGTGGGCGTCCTCGTCGGACAGGTCGGCGCACTTCCAGTGGATGACCGCGCGCTGCATCTGCAACCAGCCGAGGAGCTGGGTCCGCTCGTCGGCGGCGAAGTCGGGACGAACTCGTGGGTGGCTCATGGGCGCCGGACCCTAATGGTGATCATGTCCACCCGCATCCGGTTTTCCCGACCTTCGAGGGTCGGCCAGCGCCCGGCGGTCGTGATAGGGGTGGAGGATGCGGCGGCCACGGACAGTCCTGTTGATCCTGACGCTCGTCCTCGGTGGTTGTGCCGGGACCGAGGCGGCGACCGACCCGGGCCAGGCCCGGGCGGCGCCGGCCGCGGGGAGTACGTACTCCATGGCCAGCCGGCCGGACCTGGAGCCACCGAAGGTCGCGGTGGAGACCGCGGTGGCGGGGCTCGACCCGGGCTACGTCTTCCTGATGACCCGATTAGGAGACCGTGAACCGGGTGAGACCCAGGCGTACGCCATGGTGGTCGACCGGGCCGGTGAGCTGGTGTGGACCAAGCGGTTCGACGACGACGGCACCTTCCCCAACGACCTGGCCGTGCAGACCTACCGTGGCCAGCCGGTGCTGACCTACTGGCGCGGGTCGTCCCCCGAACGCGGCTGGGGCAACGGCGAGTACGTGCTGCTGGACTCGTCCTACCGGGAGATCGCCACCGTGCGGGCCGGCAACGGCTACCACGCCGACTTCCACGACCTGACGATCACCGACCGGGGCACCGCCTACCTGCTGGCCTACCCGACGGTGCGGGGCAACCCGGCGGTGCGGGAGGGCGTCGTCCAGGAGGTCGACATCGAGACGGGGAAGGTGCTGTTCCAGTGGAACAGCATCGATCACGTCGGCCTGGAGGAGTCGGTGGCGGCGCCGCCGGACAAGCCGGGCGAGGCGTTCGACTACTTCCACGCCAACTCCGTCGACGAGTCCCCCGACGGTGACCTGCTGGTGTCGGCGCGGCACACCAGCGCGATCTACCGGATCGACCGGGAGACCGGCGCGGTGGTCTGGCGGATGGGCGGCACCAACAGTGACCTCACCCTCGGCAAGGGGGTGGAGTTCCACTGGCAGCACGACGCGCGTTGGCAGTCCGACGGCCGGATCACCCTGCTGGACAACGCGTCCAACCTGGACTCCAACGAGGACGTGGTGTCCCGCGCGCTGACCCTGGAAGTCGACGAGCGGGCCGGGACGGTGGACCTGGTGAACGCCTTCGACAACCCGGACGGCGTGCCGAGCGGCAGCCAGGCCAACCACCAGCTGCTGCCCAGCGGCACCAGCGTCGTCGGCTGGGGCTCCCGGCCGGCGTTCACCGCGTTCTCGCCGCGGGGCCAGGTCCTGCTGCACGCGAAGCTGCCGCAGGCCACGTTCTCCTACCGCGCGCTGCTGGCCGACTGGACGGGCACCCCGGACGAGCCGCCGGCCGTCGTGGTCGGCGACGGGACCGCGCACGCCTCGTGGAACGGCGCGACCGAGGTGTCGCGCTGGCGGGTGCTGTCCGGGCCGTCCCGCGACCGGCTGACCGAGGGGCCGCCGCGACCAAGGACCGGGTTCGAGACGGCGCTGGCGGTGCCGCCGGACGCGGCGTTCGTGGCGGTCGAGGCGTTGGGCCGGGACGGCGAGCCGCTGGGCCGCTCGACGGTCAGCCCAGCAGGCTGACCGGCCGGCGCAGTTCGGCCAGCGGACCGGGGAACATGCCGGTCTTGATGGCGCCCAGGGTGGCCGGGGTCTTGCCGGCCAGCGGCCGGACCCGGTCGAGCGCGGTGGGCAGCACCTCGGCCTGGTCGACGGCGGCGTCGACCAGGCCGGCGGCCGCGGCGTCCAGTCCGCCGTAGCGGCGCCCGGTGGTCATCGCCTCGACGGCGGCCGATGGCGTGAGCTTGGCCTGGATCAGCGCGGACATGCCGGGGGTGAACGGGATGTTGATGTCCACCTCCGGCAGGCAGAAGTAGCCCCGGTCGGCGCGCATGACGCGGAAGTCGTGGGCCAGGGCGAGCATGGCGCCGGCGGCGAAGGCGTGGCCGCCGATGGCGGCGACGGTGGGGGCGGGGAAGGTCAGCATCCTGGCCAGCAGGGCCTGGACCTCGCCGACGTAGTCGGCCAGCTGGTCGCCGTGGCCGCCGAGCCAGTCGAGGTCCAGGCCGTTGGAGTAGAACTTGCCGGTGGCCGTGGTGACCAGCGCGCGCGGGGTGGCCTGTTCGACCTCGTCGAGGGCTTGGCCGATCTCGGCCAGCCAGTCCGGGTGGAACCGGTTCTCGCTCTCGCCGAGGTCGAGGACGAACACGTCGGCGTCGCGGGTCAGGGTCGGCATCGGGGTCTCCTCCGTCGGCGGGTCGTACCGACCAGTAACTTAGACCGGTTCGACCCGTGTGCGCAGCAGGCAGAACTCGTTGCCCTCCGGATCCGCCAGCACGTGCCACGGCTCATCGCCGGTCTGACCGACGTCGACGGGGCGCGCGCCGGCGGCCAGCAGCCGCTCCAGCTCCGCGTCCTGGTCACGGTCGGTGGGGTTCACGTCCAGGTGCAGCGGCAGCTTGCCGCGACGCGGGTCCTCGCTCGGGCTCAGGACCAGCGCCGGCAGCGGACTGCCCGCGACCGGCGGGCCGACCACCAGCGCGCCGTCCTCCCAGCCCATCTCCGCGTAGCCGAGGACTTCGCACCAGAAGTCGCCAAGGCGTTGCGGATCGACGCAGTCGATGACGAGTTCGGTGATCCTGCTTGCCATGGCGGTCACCCTACGGTGACGTCCACTGAGGACAGCATCTGACCTGTGTGGACGGTAGGGTCGCAGGGGTGCTGACACCGCCGGTGGCGTTGGCGACGGCCCGGGACGAACGCACCGTCCCCGGTCCGGACCCGCGCTGGCGCTACGAGCCCAAGTTCGACGGCTGGCGCGCCGCGGTGTTCACCGCCGCCGGGATCGTCTGGTCCCGCCGCGACAACGACCTCGCCGGACGGTTCCCCGAGGTCGTCGCCGCCGTCCGGGACCTCGGTGATCTGGTGCTGGACGGCGAACTGGTGGCGCTGCGCGCCGGACGGCTGGACTTCGGTGCGTTGACCTCCTCGCCCCGCGCCCGCGCCGCCGCCGGCATCGACATCTACTACGTCGCCTTCGACCTGCTCGCCGAGGACGACCGGGACCTGCGCCCGCTGCCCTACACCGCCCGTCGCGACCGGCTGGTGTCCCGGCTGGCCGGGGTGTCCCCGCCGGTGCAGCTGGTGCCGGCCACCGCCGACCGGGACGAGGCGCTGGCCTGGATGCGCCCCGAGCTGGCCGAGGTCGGCATCGAGGGCGTGGTCACCAAGGACGCCGGCCGCCCCTACCGCGCCGGGCGCACCGGGGACTGGCGCAAGACCCGGCAGCTGGTCGTGGTGGACGCGGTGGTCGTCGGGGTCGCCGGGCCGGTGACCCGCCCGGAGGCGGTGGTCCTCGCCCGGCCGCGGGAGTCCGGCGAGCTGCGGGTCATCGGCCTGTCGCTGCCGCTCACACCGGCCCTGCGGGACACCGTCGCCCCACTGGTGTCGCCCACCGGCGAGCCGCGCCGCCTGCCCGGCACGGCGCTCGGACACCCCGGCGCCGCCTACCAGCCGGTGGTCCCGGCGCTGGTGGTCGAGGTCGAGGCGGAGACCACGGTGCTGACCTTCGGCGCGCGGCTGCGACCCAGGGTGCACCGGGTTCGCCCCGAGTTGACCCCCGGTGACGTACGGTCGTCCGGTGGCCAGGAACGATGATGTCGAGGTGCTCGCGGTGGCCGGGCACGACGTGCGGATCACCAGTCCCGGCAAGGTGTTCTTCCCCGAACGTGGCGAGACCAAGCTCGACCTCGCCCGCTACTACCTCGCGGTCGCCGACCCGCTGATGGCGGCGATGGGCGGGCGACCGGTGATGTTGCAGCGCTTCCCCAACGGCGTCGGCGGGTCGTCGTTCTTCCAGAAGCGGGTGGCCGCGACCAAGGCCGACCCGTGGCTGACCACCGCGACCGTCGAGACCCCGAACGGCACGACGTCCTCGGCGCTGGTGGCCGTCGACCTCGCCCACGTGCTCTGGGCGGTCAACATGGGCTGCCTCGGGTTCCACGTCTGGCCCAACACCGCCGCCGACCCCGACCACGCCGACGAGCTGCGCGTCGACCTCGACCCGGCGCCCGGCGTGGGCTTCCCGATGATCCGCGAGGCCGCCGCCGAGGTCCGCGCGCTGCTCGCCGAGCTGGGCATCGCCTGCTTCCCGAAGACCACCGGCAACCGCGGCCTGCACGTCTACGTGCGGCTGGAACCCCGCTGGGACGGCTACACCGTGCGGGCCGCGTCGGTGGCGATGGCCCGCGAGCTGGAACGCCGCCGCCCCGACCTGCTGACCGCGTCCTGGTGGAAGGAGGAACGCGGCGAGCGGGTGTTCGTGGACTTCAACCAGAACGCGCCGCACCGCACGGTGTTCGGCGCCTGGTCGGTGCGCGCCAACCCGCACGGCCAGGTCTCCGCCCCGTTCACCTGGGACGAGCTTTCCGACGTCGAGCCGCCCGACCTGACGGTCGCCACCGTGCCGCCCCGCGTCGCCCGCGACGGCGACCCGTGGGCGGCGATGACCCCCCAGTCCCTGGACCCCCTGCTGGAACTGCACGAACGCGACATGGCAGCCGGCCTGATGGACGCGCCGTGGCCACCGGTCTACCCGAAGATGCCCAACGAACCGCCCCGGGTCGCCCCCAGCCGCGCCCGCAAGGACACCGACTAGTGCACCGTGCGGGTCGACGGGTACCACTGCTCGCCGACCGGTTCGCCGGCGAGGTTCCAGCTCCACGACACCGTCGGCGTGATCCGGGTGAACACCCCGGGGCCGACCATCCCGACCCGCTCCACCGGCCGCCCGGCCCGGCCGTAGACGCGGACACCGCGCGCCACGAACGGCTGGAGGGAGACCAGGTCGTCGACCACCAGCGCGACCTCGTCGTGCCCGGCGGCCAGGTTCTGGAACTTGCGGGTGTCGACCACGGTCGGGCCGCCGCCGATCCAGAACCCCGTGCCGTCGAACTCGAACGCCACCGGCACCACGTCCGGCTGCCCGTCGCCACCGACGGTCGCGAGCCGGGCGAGGGGCTGGGAGCGCAGGTAGGCGATCTCCTCGTCACTGAACGACATGCGGTGGGCCTTCCTGCTCGGGCGTGACGTACTCGCGGCCGGTGTCGTCGGCGGGGTGGCCGTAGGAGGTCAGGAAGTAGTTGGGGCCGCGGCGCTGGACCTGGTGGGGCGGCGGGAACGGGCCGGCGAGGTCGGTGCGGACGAAGAACGCGTTGGCGCCGGCCAGTTCACAGTGGACCAGCCGGTAGCCCTTCTCCTCACCCAGGGCGCTCAGCGCGCCCAGGGAGGCGCCGAAGTACTCGGTGCCCGACCACGGGCCGGCCTCCGGTGGCTGGACGAGCCGTTCGTGCGGCGGCAGCGCCGCGTTGTACTCGATCACCACGACCCTCGGCCGGTAGCCGGTCAGCGCGCGCCAGACCCAGTAGTCGCCGCCGTCGATGTCGATGGAGACGACGTCGGGCTCGGGCGGGACGCCGCCGAGGGCGAACAGCTCGCCGACCCGCTCGGGGGTGACGGTGGCGTGCAGCGTGGTGACCCGGTCGTGCCAGCGGTACTTCTGGTGCAGCAGGTGGTTGGCGGCGCCGTCGGCCTCCATGAACAGGCCGTGCCAGCCGCCGATGTCGGCCAGCGCCACGCAGTTGCCCTCGCGCCCGGACTCGACGCCGAACTCGACGAACCACCGGCCGCCCACCCCGACCCGGCGCAGGATCTCGGCCAGCACGCCGTCCTCGCCGTTCTGGGAGAACAGCTGGTACTCGTAGGCGGTCAGCGCCAGGTCGGCCGGCGCCTGGCCCGGTCGTTCACCGACCAGGCGCAGCCGGCGGGCGTACTCGGGCAGGGCGGCGTACACCCCGCCGGCGCGGCGCAGGTCGGACTCGCTGAACACGAGCCGGGAATCTACCGGCGGGCCACCAGCACGGTGTCGTTGACGTGCTCGGTGCCCGGCGGCGCGGGCGCGACCCTCGGCCGGATCTCGGCGGTGAGGATCGTCCATGAGTCGTCCAGGGCGGCGAGCAGCTCGTCGTGGTTGTAGAAGTCCTTGAGGTCGAAGTGGCCGTTGCCCATGTGCTCGTGGCCGGTGAGGTCGTGGCCGCCGACGAGCAGCGTGCCGCCGGGGGCGACGGCGGCCAGCAGGCCCGCCAGCGCGGCGGGCGGCTGGTGCGGGATCGCGAAGTACTGGAGGGTGACCAGGTCGAACGCGCCGGCCGGCGGCGGGTTGGTGTCCAGGTCGGCGTGCGCGAAACGCACCCGGTCGGCGAGCCCGGCCTCGGTGGCGGCCTCGGTGGCGCGGTCGAGCGCGACCTGGGAGATGTCGATGCCGGTGACCGTCCAGCCGCGCCCGGCCAGCCAGAGCGCGTCGGCGCCCTCGCCGCAGCCGACGTCCAGCGCGCGGCCGGGGGCCAGGTCGGTCGCCTCGGTGACCAGGACGCCGTTGGGCCGGCCGCTCCACAGTCGCGTCTGGCCGAGGTACATGTCGTCCCAGAACTGTTGGTCCATGCGGCCACTGTGAACCCGGGGGAGCGGGGTTGGCAAAGTCCGTTGCCGGAACGGCAACAGCGCCGTTGACACCCGGCTTATTCTGGGAGCGCTCCCAAATTCGATCGAGGAGGAGCGGATGCGGCGCACGGCACTCACCGTCCTGACCACCGCCCTGCTCGTCCTCACCGCCTGCGCCGAACCACCGGCGCAACCACCGGCGCAACCACCGGCCGAACAGCGGGCCCAGCCGCCGGAACAGTCGGCCACCGCGCACCACCACGAACCGCAGGACGGCACCGGAACCCCGGCGCTGGGCCGTGCGGTGACCTCGATGGACGAGCTGTCGGCCTGGGTCGCCGACACCACCGGCGAGTGCGCCGACCTCGCCCCGGCCACCGCCGCCGACCTCGCCGACTACCTCGGCCCGGTCCGCGTCCGCTGGTACGAACCGTTCGTCGCCGAGTGGGCCACCTGCGGGATCGCGCCCTACGACCGGCTGGGCCTGGTGCTGTTCGCCCCCGGCCGGCAGCGCGCGCTCCAGGAGTTCTGGGCGGCGGGCCTGGCCGCCGGCGAGCTGACCGACAACCCGGACTGGGCCTTCGGCAACGGGTTCGCCGTGACCGCCGGCCCGCTGGGCGTCGAGCGCCTCGGCCTGCGCTACCTGTGGTGCGAACCGGTCGACGACCCCGGCGCGCACACCGTGCCCGCCGACGTCGAGGGCTGCGTGTACGCCGCGCCCGACCACCACTGAGCGCCGGCCGGTCACATCAGGGCACCCTCGCGGGTCATTCGGCCATGACAACCAGAGTGACAACGAGCAGGACGACACGCCCGATGACCGGCACGGCGGCGCGTGCGTGGCCGCGACGACTGAAGACCGCCGTCTACCTCGTCGTCGCCGCCGCGTTCATGGTCGGCGCGGTGACCAAGTACCTGCCGGGAGAGACCTTCTTCGGGCCGCCGTACTCGGTGAAGTTCGCCGACTGGGGCTACCCGTCGTGGTTCCGGTTCGTGGTCGGGACGATCGAGGGCATCGCCGCGATCCTGTTGGTCATCCCCGACCGGCGGACCCGGTTCGCCGGCGCCACCGCGCTGGTGTTCGTGCTCACCGGCGCCACCACGACCCACATCGTCAACCACGACCCGATCTCGGAGAGCATCTCCGCACCGTCCTACCTGGTGGTGACCACCGTCATGGCGCTGGCGAACTGGCCGGCCGACTGGCGGGACGTGCTGCGGCCACGCCGCGACGCGGTGAACGCGTAGCTCACCGCGCCAGCGGCTGGAGGGCGATGCGGGCAAGGTGGTCGGGGTCGGCCAGCATGTCGATGGCGGTGATCCGGCCGTCGGCGACGGTGAAGCCGAACACCACGCGGGTCGTGCCGCCCCTGGTCCACATCAGCCCCGGCAGACCGTCGACCAGCGCCAGCCGGGCGCCCTGCGCGCGGCCGAGGAACCCGGCGGCCACCTCCCGGGCACCGGACGCGGCGGTCGCGCCGAACCGCGTGGCCGCCGCGTCGGTGCGCAGCACGGCGTCCGGGGCGAGCAGGGCCAACAGTGTGTCCAGGTCGCCGCCGCGCGCGGCGGTCAGGAACGCCGCCACCACCTCCCGGCGGCGGGCCAGGTCCTGGTCGCCGGACGAGGTGGCGCCGCGCACCCGGCGGCGCGCGCGGCTGGCCAGCTTCCTGGCCGCCGCCGGGGTCCGGTCCACGATCGGCGCGATCTCCTCGAACGGCACCCCGAACAGGTCGTGCAGCACGAACGCCAGCCGCTCGGCCGGGCCGAGCGTGTCCAGCACGACCTGCAACGCGAGGCCGACCGACTCGGCCAGCACCGCCTGGCCCTCCGGGTCAGGGGCCCCGGCGCCGGTCTCGGCGCCGGCCTCGATGTCCTCCCACGGCTGCTCGCGGCGGGCGCGCACCATGTTCAGCGCCACCCGCGCCACCACCGTGGTCAGCCAGCCGCCCAGGTTGTCGACCTCGGCGGTGTCGGTGCGGTGCAGCCGCAGCCACGCCTCCTGCACCGCGTCGTCGGCCTCGACCGGCGAACCAAGCACCCGCAGCGCCACCGCCCGCAGCCGGGGCCGGTGCTCCTCGAACCGGGCCGTCATCCACTCGTGCTCGTCCACCGGACACGTCCTTTCCCGCCGGGATGATGTCACCGCACTGACCCGCGCGGGCCGCCCGGTGTGACCGTCGACCGCACACCGGATTCCGGCGAAACCCCCGCTGGCGCCCGGGATCTGTGCTTGGGTGCTACCGACACTCGAAGGTGGAGGTGGCGGTGGATCAGGTCACCGCGGTGGTGGACTTCGGCACGTCGCACACCGTGGTCGCGGTCGCCGGGCCGGGCATTCCGGTGCGGCAGGTGGCCGTCGACGGGCAGCCGTGGTTCCCCTCGTCGGTCTTCTGGGACCGCGACGGGCGTGGGGTGGTCGGCGAGGACGCGCTGCGGCTGGGCCGCGACGAGCCGGCGCGGCTGGAACGCCGGCCCAAGGCCCGCGTCGGCGAGGACGAGGTGCTGCTGGGCGACGCGGTCGTGCCGGCCTCGGCGCTGGTGCGCACGATGCTGGTGCGGGCGATCGCCGAGGCGGTCACCGCCGTGGACGCCGTCGTGTCGCACCTGGTGCTCACCCACCCGGCGGACTGGGGCCCCACCAAGCTCGGCGAGCTGCTGACCGCCGCCCAGGGGCTGGTGCCCCGGGTGAGCATGATGGCCGAGCCGGTCGCCGCCGCGGCCTGGTTCGCCGGCCGCCACGACCTGCCGACCGGTGCCGTGCTGGCGGTGCTCGACGTCGGCGGCGGCACCTGCGACGCGGCCCTGGTGCGTCGCGAGCCGACCGGCCTGTCCGTCGTCGCCTGCGCCGGGCTGCCCGACCTGGGCGGCGACGACCTCGACCAGCGGGTCGTGGACCACCTCGCCGGTGACCGCCCGGAGCTGGCGGCGTTGCTGGGCGCGCGACTGGGCCAGGCCGAGCCGGCCGCGCTGACCGACCTGGCCCGCTTCCGCGACGGCGTGCGCACGGCCAAGGAGACGCTGTCCACCCACCCGCAGGCCGACGTGCCGCTGCCCGGTGAGCTGCCGGACACGCTGCTCACCCGCGCCGAGTTCGAGGAACTCGCGCGCCCCGACCTGAGCCGCGCGGTGGAGCTGCTGGACGCCACGGTGCGCTCGGCCGGGCTGACCCCGCGCGACCTCACCGCCGTGCAGCTGGTCGGCGGCTCCAGCCGGGTGCCGCTGCTGGCCCAGCTGCTCGGGTCGTGGTCGGGCGTGCCGGTCCGGCTCGACGACCAGCCAGAGGCCGTGGTCGCGCTGGGTGCGGCGGTGGCGCTGCGCCCGCAGGCCGGTGGCCCGCGCGAACCCGACGTGACCGGCCCGGTCCGGATCCCGGCGGCCGAGTTGGCGGCGCCGGCACCGGCCAGGCCGCGTCAGCTCAGGTCGTGGGCGGCGGTCGCGGCGGTGGTGGTCATCGCGGCGGCGGTGCTCGGGGTGGCGGCGCTGATCGACACCCGGGGGATCGGCAGCACGCCGATCGCCGGCTCGGCGCGGTCGCTGCCCGGCGGGCCGAGGCTGGTGCTGCCGGCGGCCACGGCCGGTGACCCGGTGGCGGTGGCCGGCGGCTCGACCGACGTGCTGGCGCGCGTGGAGCAGGGCGAGTTCGTGGACTACATGTACCAGGACAAGGCGGTGCGCTGGCGACTGGACGCGTTCGAGGACGGCGACCAGGCGCAGAGCGCGCTCGCCGAGCTGGGCAACGAGATCGACGACGGCCACCACTGGGCCCTGGTGCGCTACACCGTGCACACCGTCGTCGCGGTGCCCGGTGAGCCGGACCTGGCCGACCAGGTCTACCTGGTCGACGACCGGGGGCTGATGATCAGCCCGCTGGACAGCTTCAAGGGCCCGGTCAACAGCGGGTCGGCGACCCTGCCGCAGGACTGCCCTCGGGAGGCGACCGAGCCGGTGAAGGCCGGCGCGGACCTGGCGCGCTGCGCCCTGTTCGCGGTCCCCGACGTCACCCCGATCGCCGAGGTGGCCATCGCCTACCACTCCAACAGCCGCCCCCAGCAGAGCCTGAGCGACGACACCAGGACGCGCGGCGCGCGGATCGCGGTGACCGGGCGGGACACCGCCGGGGCCGGCCCGGCCGTGCCGGGCGGGGCGCGTCCGCGCGGCGGTGCGGTGGCGCTGCACACCGACCAGCTCACCGGTGAGATCGCGGTGGCCGGCCTGGTCGAGGACACGTCGGAGTACCTCAACGAGGAGACGGCGGTCATCCTCGGTGGCAGCCGGGCGATGATCCTGCGGATCGCGGTGCGGCTCGACGAGCCGGCGCCGGCCAGCTCGCTGCTGGGCGTGTCGGCCGCGTTGCTCGACGAGCGCGGGGCGCCGATCGACCCGGGCATCACGGTGCGTACCAACGAGTGCGTTGACACGCTGGGCGAGGGCGAGGTGTCCGGCACGGTCGCGTTGTGCGTGTTGTTCGCGGTGCCCAACGGTGCCACGCCGGGCAGCGCCGTCGTGCAGTCGTCGATCGGCGCCGACCCCGAGGTGTGGAGCCTCCGTCCCTGAATAATCGGCGGAAATTCACTCTGATGAGTAATCCGGTTTTCCGGTCGTCCCCGATAGGGTTGTGGTCTCGCGGCGCCGGTTCCGCGGGAATGCCTCACATCACGGGAAATGCCCGGATATTGGAGTGCTGTCCATGGTGAGAAAATTCTTCCTCCGACCCTGGATTACGTTCCTGGCCGCCTGTGCGGTGGTCACGACGCTCGGCCTGGTCACCACCGCGGAGTCCGATGTGGACGGCACGACGGCGGTACGCCAGGCCGCCTACGAGGTCCTCCAACCGCCGGACACCTGGCAGATCTGGGACAAACCGGGCCATGTCGGCACGCCGCTGTTCGGTGACGTCGACGGCGACGGCCGGGACGACCTGATCGCCCCCGTCGCGGGCGGCGACGTGTTCGTCGGGCTCTCCCTGGGATTCCAGTTCGCCACCCCGCAACAGTGGCTGTCCGGGTTCTGCGGCCCGATCTGCCAGACCGCCGACGTCGACGGCGACGGTCGCGACGACCTGGTCAGCTACTCCTGGGGCACCGGCACCACCTCCGGGTCGGCCAACGTCCGGGTGGGACTGTCCACCGGGACGGGGTTCGCCGACCAGGGCGTGTGGAACGACGGGTTCTGTGTCACCGAGCAGGTCTGCCGGGTCGGTGACGTCGACGGTGACGGCCGGGCCGACCTGGTCGCGTTCACCCCGAACACCGGGCTGGTCTGGATCTCCCGGTCCACCGGCCGCTCCTTCGGCGAGAACGCCGTGCGGCACAACTACTTCTGCATCGTCACCGAACGTTGCCACGTCGGTGACGTCGACGGTGACGGCCGCGACGACCTGGTCGCGTTCAAACCGTCCTCACCGGATGGTCAGAAGGGCAACGTGCTGTGGTCCCGCTCGACCGGCACCGGATTCGAGGCGGCCCGCACCGGCCACGGATTCTTCTGCATCGACAACGAGATCTGCTCGGTCGCCGATTTCGACGGCGACGGCCGCAGCGACATCATGGTGTTGAAACAGGTTCCCTGGGAAGGGACCTGGGAACTGCTGGTGGCCCTGTCCGACGGCCAGCAGTTCACCAACGCCACCCCGTTCAGCTGGTCGACCTCCATTCCCGGCCACTTCGGCGCCACCGGCGACGGTGACGGCGACGGCCGCGCCGACCTGCTGACCTACGTCCGGGACAACAGCGCCGACCCGGTGCGGTTCTACCTGGCGGCCAGCAAGCCGACGCCGCCGACCGACCCGCCGCCGATCGACCCGCCGGCCAGCGGCATCTCCCGCGTGGAGATCAACAACTGCACGGTCGAACGGCGTGACCTGTACGTGTGGGTGTTCGACGCGGCGACCGGCGGCCTGGTGATCAACTCCGGGGCGCTGGGCCACCAGTACGACGACACCGGCCGCTGCCCGGCGGGCGGCCAGCCGTGGGACTTCAACCCCGACACCGGGCGCGCGTTCGACATCGTCGTGGTCGACCCGGCGCTGATCGGCTGCGGGGTGAACGATCCGTCCGTCCAGGCCTGCCAGAAACAGCGGCTGCGGGTGGTCGGCAACGACCGAGGTCCGGTCTGGAAGGTCGTGGTCCCGACCGCGTGATACGGCGGTGATCGGCGCTGTCCAAAGTACGACACGTCGTAAGTTGGACAGCGCCGGTTGCTGACAGCCGGCGGGTGGCCCCAGGAACCTGATGGCCATGCAATGGAGATCCCGTGTTCTCGTCATGGCCGTGTGCGGTGCCCTGACCCTGACCGGCACGCAGGTGGCCTCGGCAGCGCCCGAACCGGGCGACACCCCGCCCCGCCCAGAGACCGTCCACCACACGATCACCCTGGTCACCGGGGACGTCGTGCTCCTCGAACAGCTTCCCGGCGGCCGTCGCGCCGCCACCGTCACGCCGGGACCCGGCCGGGAGTCGGTCACCTTCCTCCAGGAGGAGGTCGACGGCGCGCTCTCGGTGATCCCGAGCGACGTCATGACCCAGGTCGTCGACGGCCGGCTCGACCCGGCACTGTTCAACGTGGACGAACTGATCGCCCAGGGCTACACCGACGAGCAGCGGCGCACGCTGCCGCTGATCCTCACCTACGGCACGGAGCTGTCGACCGCCTCGGCCCCGGCCGCCGCGACCCTCGGCCCCACCCTCACCAGCATCGGCGCCCGCGCCGTCCAGGCCGACAGGACCAAGGCGGCCACCTTCTGGAAGTCGGTCCAGGGCGGCGGTGTCGACCACATCGCGCTCGACCGCCGCGTGCGCGCCAGCCTGGACCGCAGCGTCGCCCAGATCGGCGCGCCACAGGCCTGGGAGGCCGGCTTCGACGGCACCGGCACCACGGTCGCCGTGCTCGACACCGGCTACGACGCCGAGCACCCCGACCTGCGCGGTGTGGTCACCCAGGCGCGGAACTTCTCCACCAGCCCGGACACCGGTGACCGGTTCGGCCACGGCACCCACGTCGCGGCCACGGTCGCCGGCACCGGCGACGGCTCGGACGGCGCCCGAAAGGGCGTGGCCCCCGGCGCGGACGTCCTGGTCGGCAAGGTCCTCGGCGACGACGGCTTCGGCCAGGAGTCGTGGGTCATGGCCGGCATGGAGTGGGCGGCCGAGTCCGGCGCCGACGTGGTCAACATGAGCCTCGGTGGCAGCGGCGACGGCACCGACCCGCTGAGCCGGGCCGTCGACGCGCTCACCGAGCGGACCGGCACCCTGTTCGTGGTCTCGGCCGGCAACAACGGCGAGCAGGGACTGGGCACCGTCGGCTCGCCGGGCAACGCCACCGCCGCGCTGACCGTCGGCGCCGTGGACCGCGACGACGTGCTGGCGCCGTTCTCCAGCAAGGGCCCGCGCACCAGCGACCTGGCGGTCAAGCCCGACATCACCGCGCCGGGCGTGGACATCGTGGCCGCCCGCGCGGCCGGCACGTCGATGGGCACCCCGGTCGACGACCTGTACACCGCCGCGTCCGGTACCTCGATGGCCGCCCCGCACGTGGCCGGCGCGGCGGCGATCCTCGCCCAGCGCCACCCGGACTGGACCGGCCCGCGGCTCAAGGACGCGCTGGCCAGCACGTCGCTGGCGCAGGCCGACCGGTCGGTCTACGAGCACGGCGGTGGGCGGGTGGACGTCGCCCGCGCGGTCTCCCAGGGCGTCTACGCCACCGGCACCCTCGACCTCGGCGAGGTCGACGAGGACGGCGGCCCGGTCAGCGGCGAGGTCGAGTACACCAACCTGACCGACGGGGACCTGACCCTCGCCCTGGATCTCGACGTCCGCTCGCTGGGCGGTGCCGACTCCGGTGACGGCGTCCGGATCGAACAGTCCACCGTGGAGGTTCCGGCCGGTGGCAGCGCGACGGTCCCGGTGATCGCCGACCCGGCGGCGCTGGACGGCGGCGTCCACGGCGGACGGCTGACCGCCACCGCCGGTGACGTGGTGGTGCACACCGCGCTCGGCGCGAACGAGGCCGTCCCCACCCACAAGCTCACCATCCGCGCATCCGGCCGCGACGGCGGCCACACGTTCACCCCGTACGTGTCGGTCTACGGCCAGGACTCGCGCTACGACGTGCGCAAGTACATCTACGACGGCCAGAGCGTGACCGTCGACGTCCCGGAGGGCGTCAACTACCTCACCGCCATGGTCAGCACCCAGCATGACGAGACCTCGCACATCTTCATGGACCCCGAACTGGAGGTCACCGGGGACATGACCTACGTCCTGGACATCGAGAAGACCGTCCAGGCGAAGGTGGAGACGCCGAAGCCGGCGACCCAGCAGGGCTCGCTGAGCTACTACGCCTACCGGAAGTTCGGCCAGCGGACCATCACCAGCACCGTGCAGAAATGGGACGGCACCCGTGAGGTGTGGGTGACGCCCGCGAAGCGGCCGGCCGAGGGCGAGCTGGAGTTCGGGGTCCGCTGGAGCCTGCGGGCACCGCAGCTCAGCGCCACCACGACGACCGGGCCGAAGGTGACCGTGCTGCCGCGCTACGGCACCGGCGACACACCCCTGATGGACGGCACGGTCACCCACGAACTCGTCTCGGCCGGCTACGGCACCGTGGAGGAGTTCGCCGCCGGTGACTTCCGGGACGCGATCGCGCTGATCGACCCGCCGAAGCCGGGGGAGTGGCACGACGTGCACGAGATGGCCCGGCGCGCGGCCGACGCCGGCGCGGCGATGGTCATCATCATCAAGGAGTCGCCGGACACGCGCTACCCCGACGAGCTGACGCGGTCGGACGTGACGCCGGCCGACGGCCCGCCGGTGCTGCTGGTCACCGACGTCAGGTTGGGGGAGGGCCAGGCACTGCTCGCCGCGCTCGACCGGGGGCCGGTGTCGCTGAAGGTCACCGGGACCCCCAGCAGTCCGTACCTGTACGACGTCATGCAGGTGGAGAACGGCGAGATCCCGAACGAGGTCGTGCACCGGGTGAACCGGCGCACCTCGGCGGTCGTGTCCAGCGCCTACCACGAGCCAGGCGGCGCCCCGAAGCTCAAGGAGCAGTGGTTCGCCTGGCGGCCGTGGCAGGCCACCACGTTCGGCCAGTTCCAGCGCTCGGTGGACTCCTCGGTGCGCGAGGAGTGGATCACCGCCGACGACACCGTGTGGCAGCACCGGGTCCGGCACTTCAACTCGTGGGGCAGCAACTTCCCGCTGCAGAACGGGATCACCCACGAGGCGAGGACCTACCGGCCGGGGGAGCGGGTGCGGGAGAGCTGGTTCGCCCCGGTGGTGCGCCCGGCGATCCCGACCGGCGTGGCCGGGCTGACCTCCACCCGTACCGATGACACCCTGACGGTGCGGATCCCGGAGTTCGTCGACAGCGGGGCCGGGCACTACGGCTTCGCCGAGAGCTCCACGATCGGCAATCCCTCCGCGGACGAGGTCAGCGCGCGGTTCTACCGCGACGGTGAGCTGGTCACCGAGGCGCCGGACGCCTGGCGGCAGTTCCCGGCCTCGCCGGACCCGGCCACCTACCGGCTGGAGCTCTCGACGGCACGCACGACGCCGGAGTGGGAGTTCGCCACCCGGACCGAGACCGCGTGGACCTTCCAGTCCCGGCGCGGTGCCGACGGGGCGTTGCTGCCGCTGCCGCAGGTGGACTACCAGGTCGACGCCGACCTGGCCAACCAGCTGCGCGCCGGCAGCTGGACCACCATCGGGCTGACCACCCGGCACCAGGACGGGCTGAACGGGCCCCGAACCCGGTCGGTCTCGGCCTGGGTGTCCTACGACGACGGTGAGACCTGGACCAAGGTCTGGGTCCTCGGGTGGGGCTCGCGGTACACGGCCACGTTCATGCACCCGCCGCGCAGCCGCACCAACGGGTTCGTCACCCTGCGGGTCCTCGCGCAGGACACCGCCGGCAACGCGATCGACCAGACGGTCGTGCGGGCCTACGGCCTGCGTTAGTCAGTCGCTGAGCCAGCCGAGCCGGCTCGCGGTCCAGGCGAGTTGCATCCTGGACTGCGCGCCGGCTCGGCGCATCAGCTCGTAGATGCGCCGCTGCACGGTGCGCTGGCTGACGCCGAGCTGGGTGGCCACGGCCTTGTCGCTGACTCCGCCGACCAGCAGCGACAGCAGCTGCCGTTCCTCGGGGGCGAGGTGTTCGGGGTCCTCGTCGTCCGGCTCGTCGACCAGCAGCGGGGAGCCGCGCTCCCAGTAGGACTCGAACAGCGCGACCAGCGCGCCGAGCAGGCTGGAGTCGTGCACCAGCGCGGCGGTCGGTTCGGCGCCGCCGGCGGTGTGCTGGACCAGAGGGCACAGGGCCACGGTCCGGTCGGCGATCATCAGCCGGATCGGCAGGGCGGCGCTGGCCCTGGCCTGTTCGCCCTCGCGGACCCCGGCCGCGACGCTGTCGATCATGCCGGGTTCCTCGATCAGCGCGGTCTCGTAGAGCACCCGGTAGCGCACGCCCCTGGCCAGCGCGTCGAACTCCTCGGTGTTGTCCGAGGACGGCATGGCGATGTGGCCGGCGCGGCAGAACCAGAGCAGCTCCTCGCGGGCGCCGAGTTGCAGGTAGCGCACCTGGTGGCGGATGGCGGCCGCGCCGGTGATCACCTCGATGAGCTGGGTGGGGTCGCGGCGGCGGGTGCTCTCCCGGTACTGCTCCAGCAGCGCGTACACCCCGCTGCGGGCGGACTCGAGGGACTCCTGGCCGCGTAACAGCAGCGGTCCGAACGCGACGTCCGGGGCGACCGGGACGTACTCGGCGGCGGTGCCCTGGCCGGCGTCGCGGCGCACGAGTCCGGTGGCGTGCAACGAACTCAGCACGTCGGATGCGGTGTGTTCGGCGATGCCCAGTCGCTGCGCGACCGACTCGGGGCGGGCGTGGAACAGGGTGAGGACCGCGCGGTACACCCGCTCCTCGGTGGGGGTCAGTCCGATGGCTTCGAGCAAGGCGCCTCCCGGTCAGCGTTCTGACCAGCCTAAACGCCCGGGTGCCCGGCCGGGGTCAGCGGTTGGCGAGGCCGGTGAGCAGTTCGGCGTTGGTGGCGGTGCGGCGCAGGCTGGTGAGCAGCAGGTCGATGGCGCCGCGGCTGTCGCGGCTGTCGACGGCCCGGCGCAGTGACCGGGTGGCGGCCAGTTCGGCCGGGTGCAGCAGCAGTTCCTCCTTGCGGGTGCCGGAGGCGCGGACGTCGACGGCGGGGTAGCTGCGCTGGTCGGCCAGGCGCCGGTCCAGGCGCAGTTCGGCGTTGCTGGTGCCCTTGTACTCCTCGAAGATCAGCGTGTCGCCGGCCGAGCCGGTCTCCACCAGGGCGGTGGCGACGATCGTCAGCGAGCCGCCGCCGTCGATGTTGCGGGCGGCGCCGAGGAAGCGCTTGGGCGGGGTGAGGGCGGTGGAGTCGACGCCGCCGGTGAGGATGCGGCCGTGGCCGGGGGCGGCCAGGTTGTAGGCGCGGCCGAGGCGGGTGAGCGAGTCGAGCAGCACGACGACGTCGCGGCCCTGCTCGACCAGGCGTTTGGCGCGTTCGATGGCGAGTTCGGCCAGGGCGGTGTGCTCGCGTGGCGGTTGGTCGAAGGTGGCCGCGACGACCTCGGCGGGCACGGCGCGGGCGAGGTCGGTGACCTCCTCGGGCCGTTCGCCGACGAGCACCAGCATCAGGTGGCACTCGGGGTGGTTCTTGGCGATGCCGTGCGCGACGGCCGCGAGGACGGAGGTCTTGCCGGCCTTGGGCGGCGCGACGACCAGCGCGCGCTGGCCCTTGCCGATCGGCATGACCAGGTCGATGACCCGGGTCGTGAGCGCGTGCGGCTCGGTTTCCAGCCGGAGCCTTTCGTTGGGGTACAAGGGAGTCAGCTCGGTGAACGCGGGCCGGGCGTGGCCGGGGCGCTGCCCGTTGACCGACTCGACGGTACTGAGCCGTCCCTGGTGGACGGTGCCGGTGACGGTGTCGCCCCGGCGCAGCCCGTCCTGGCGGACGAGTCGCGTCGGCACGGTCGGGTCGCCGGGGGAGGGCAGGTAGCCCTCCAGGCGCAGCGCCGCGCGGTCACCGACCACGTCGAGCAGGCCGCTGACAGTGGTGTCGTTGGTAGACATGGGAAATCTCCACAGGGGTAGGACGGATCGACGCGCGTCGGGAAAGGCGCTGAGATGATCCGAGAGAGGTCTCGGCGTGGGGGGCGGGGCCCGCATCCACGCGAGGTAGACACGTCCACGCTAGCGACCGGTCGCCGCCCGCGCAACTGTCGGGGTGGTCTCAGTCACGGTCCTCGCCCCGGCGATCGCCGCCCGCATCTCGTGCGCGCTGAACTCCTCGACGAACTCCAGCAGCGGGGCCACGGCGCGGGCGATGACCGCCTCGGCGGCCTCCAGCAGGGCGAGCAGCCGGGTGGGTACCGACAGCGGCACCAGCACCACGGCGGTCATCGTGGTGGTCACCGTCCGTGCGCCCCAGCGGACCAGCTCACCCGGCAGCCATGTCGCCATCGGTCCATTGCACCTGACGGCGGCGGTTTTCGCTGGCCGCGAACGTCGCGGTCGGGTGGCCGGTCGCAGACAAAACGGGTCGCCCCGGCCGTGGTCGAGGTCTACCGTCACCGGTCGGGGTGGGAGGCCAGGCCGTGGAGCATGGGGAGGTAGACGTCGTCGACCAGTTCGGTGATGGTGGCGTCGGTGAGGGGAGCGCCGCAGGTCATGGCTTCGGTGCGGATCAGGTCGAGGGGGATCCGCAGCGCGCGCGCCGGTACCCGGACCGGCGGCAGTTCGCCGCGTCGTGCGGCGCGGTCGACGATCTGCTGGACCCGGTCGTGCAGTGGCGCGGCGCGCAGCCGGTCGCGGAGCAGTTCGGCGACCTCGGGGTGGCGGAACGCCTCGCCCATGACCCCGGCGATCATCTCGCTCATCATGGTGTCCACCCGCCGGGCGATGGTCACGAACAGCGTGAGCAGGTCGGTGCGCAGCGAGCCGGTGTCCGGTTCGTCCACGCTGACCGGTGCCTGGTGGTTCCACGCGGCAAGGACCAGCGCCGCGCGGCTCGGCCACCGCCGGTAGATGACCGTCTTGCTGGTCGCGGCCCGGGCGGCGACGGCCTCGATGGTCAGTCCGGAGTAGCCTGTCTCGCTCAGTTCGGCCCAGGTGGCGTCCAGGATCGCCCGCTCGAGGTGTTCACCGCGGCGGCGGGTCTTCGATGCCGGCACCCTGCTCCTAAGATACGTTGCGTCTCTTATTGAGGTGGTCTACGTTGTTCCATGTTAGATACGAACCGTTTCTTCGCTGACCGGGGGCCCACTTGCTGTACCGCCTGCTGCGCACCTACCTGCGGCCGTACCGGCGTGAACTCATCGTCATCCTCGCGCTGCAACTGATCGGCACCATCGCCTCGCTCTACCTGCCCAGCCTCAACGCCGACATCATCGACAAGGGCATCGTCACCGGCGACACCGGCTACATCGTCACCACCGGCGCCTGGATGCTCGCGGTCACCGTGATGCAGATCCTCTGCTCGATCGGGGCCGTGTTCCTCAGCGCCCGCACCGCCATGGGCTTCGGCCGGGACGTGCGGGCCGCGGTGTTCCGGCAGGTCGGCCGGTTCTCCGCCCGCGAGGTCTCCGGGTTCGGGCCGCCGACACTGATCACCCGCTCCACCAACGACGTCCAGCAGGTCCAGCTGCTGGTGGTGATGGTCTGCACGATGCTCGTCGTCGCGCCCATCATGTGTGTCGCCGGCATCATCATGGCGCTGCGCGAGGACGTCGGCCTGTCCTGGCTGCTGCTGGTCTGCGTACCGGCGCTGCTGATCTCCATCGGCCTGATCGTGGTCAGGATGGTGCCCCAGTTCCGGCTGATGCAGGAGCGCATCGACGACGTCAACCGGGTGCTGCGCGAGCAGCTGTCCGGTATCCGCGTGGTCCGGGCGTTCGTCCGCGAGCGCGCCGAGACCCGCCGCTTCGCCGACGCCAACACCGCGCTCACCGACACCGCGCTGCGCGTGGGCCGGCTCCAGGCGCTGATCTTCCCGACCGTGATGCTGATCCTCAACGCCTCCAGCGTCGCGGTGCTGTGGTTCGGCGCCGAGCGGGTCAACACCGGCGAGATGGAGATCGGCTCGCTGACCGCGTTCCTCAACTACCTGCTGCAGATCCTGATGGCCGTGATGATGGCGACGTTCATCTCGATGATGATCCCGCGCGCCGCCGTCTGCGCCGAGCGGATCAAGGAGGTGCTCGACACCGAGTCCTCGGTCGTGCCGCCGGCCGACCCGGCGCCGGAACCGACCGTGCGCGCCGAGCTGGAGCTGCGCGGGGTCGAGTTCCGCTATCCGGGCGCCGACGAACCGGTGCTGCGCGACATCTCGCTGCGGGCCGGCCCCGGCCGCACCACCGCGATCATCGGCAGTACCGGCGCCGGCAAGACGACCCTGCTCTCGCTGGTGCCCCGGCTGATCGACGTGACCGGCGGCGAGGTGCTGGTCGACGGCCTCGACGTCCGCCGGTACGCGCCGGAGGCGCTGCGCGCGCGGATCGGCCTGGTGCCCCAGCAGGGGTACCTGTTCACCGGCACGGTCGCCAGCAACCTGCGCTACGGCAAGCCCGACGCCACCGACGAACAACTCTGGGAGGCCCTGGAGATCGCCCAGGCACGCGAGTTCGTGGAGGAGATGCCCGGCGGCCTGGAGGCGCCGATCGCCCAGGGCGGTACCAACGTCTCCGGCGGTCAGCGCCAGCGGCTGTCGATCGCGCGGGTGCTGGTGCGGGCGCCGGAGATCTACCTGTTCGACGACGCGTTCTCCGCGCTGGACCTGGCCACCGACGCCGCGCTGCGCTCGGCGCTGCGGCCCAGGGTCGGCGACGCGGCGGTCGTGGTGGTCGCCCAGCGGGTGTCGACCATCATCGACGCCGACGAGATCGTCGTGCTGGACAACGGTTCGGTGGTCGGTACCGGCACCCACCACCAGCTCCTGGAGACCTGCCCGACCTACGTCGAGATCGTCCAGTCCCAGCTCACCCCGGAGCAGGCAGCATGAGCACGTCGACCACCAACCGTCCCGTCCGTCCACCGGCCGGGGGTGGCGGACCGTTCGGCGGCATGCCGATCGGCAAGCCGGACAACTTCGGGGTGTCCGCGCGCCGGCTGCTGTCGCGGCTGCGGCCCGAGCGCGCGCCGCTGATCCTGGTCCTGGCGCTGGCCGTGGTGAGCGTCGGACTGGCGGTGGCCGGCCCGAAGATCCTCGGCCACGCCACCGACATCATCTTCGACGGCGTGCTGGCGATGCTGGCCGGCGAGCCGGGAGCGGGCATCGACTTCGGCGCGCTGGGCGTGGTGCTGGCCTGGGTGCTGGGTCTGTTCCTGGCGTCCTCGCTGTTCGCGCTGGTGCAGGGCCGGGTGCTCAACGTCGTGGTGCAGCGGGTGGTCTACAAGTTGCGCGAGGACGTCGAGGGCAAGCTGCACCGGCTGCCGCTGCGCTACTTCGACGGCCAGCCGCGCGGTGAGCTGCTCTCCCGGGTCACCAACGACATCGACAACATCTCCACCACGCTCCAGCAGACCCTCAGCCAGCTGCTGACCTCGCTGCTGACGGTCATCGGCGTGCTGGTGATGATGCTGACGATCTCGCCGCTGCTGTCGCTGATCGCGCTGGCGATCATCCCGCTGTCGGTGGTGATCACCGGCCAGATCGGCAAGCGCGCGCAGAAGATGTTCATCGCGCAGTGGAAGCAGACCGGCGCGCTCAACGCGCACATCGAGGAGGCCTTCACCGGCCACCAGCTGGTCAAGGTGTTCGGCCGCTCCGACGAGTCGGAGAAGGAGTTCGACCGGCGCAACGAGGAGCTCTACGGGTCCTCCTCCGGCGCGCAGTTCATCTCCGGGTTGATCATGCCGGCGATGATGTTCCTGTCCAACCTCAGCTACGTGGTGGTGGCGGTGGTCGGCGGCCTGCGGATCACCTCCGGCTCGATGAGCCTCGGTGAGGTGCAGGCGTTCATCCAGTACTCCCGCCAGTTCACCCAGCCGCTGACCCAGGTGGCGTCGATGGCCAACCTGATGCAGTCCGGGGTGGCCTCGGCCGAGCGGGTGTTCGAGCTGCTCGACGCTCAGGAGCAGTCGGCCGACCCGGCCGACGCGGAGCTGCCGGCGCAGCGGCGCGGGCGGGTCGCGTTCGAGAACGTGTCGTTCGCCTACCGGCCCGAGCAGCCGCTGATCGAGGACCTGTCGCTGGTGGCCGAGCCGGGGCAGACGGTGGCGATCGTCGGCCCGACCGGCGCCGGCAAGACCACGCTGGTCAACCTGATCATGCGGTTCTACGAGCTGGACTCCGGGCGGATCACCCTCGACGGCGTGGACATCACTCGGCTGCGGCGCGAGGACCTGCGGTCGCAGACCGGCATGGTGTTGCAGGACACCTGGCTGTTCGGCGGCACGATCCGGGACAACATCGCCTACGGCAAGCCGGACGCGACCTTCGACGAGGTCGTCGAGGCGGCGAAGGCGACCTATGTCGACCGGTTCGTGCGCACGCTGCCCGAGGGCTACGACACGGTGATCGACGAGGAGGGCACCAACGTCAGCGCGGGTGAGAAGCAGCTGCTGACGATCGCCAGGGCGTTCCTGGCGAGCCCGTCGCTGCTGATCCTGGACGAGGCGACGAGTTCGGTGGACACCCGCACGGAGTCGTTGGTGCAGCACGCGATGTCGGCGTTGCGCTCGTCGCGGACGAGCTTCGTGATCGCCCACCGGCTGTCCACGATCCGCGACGCGGACCTGATCCTGGTGATGGAGTCCGGCCGGATCGTCGAGCAGGGAACGCACGAGGAGCTGCTCGCGGCGGGTGGGGCCTACCAGCGGCTCTACGCCGCGCAGTTCGCCGCCCCGGTCGACGGCGAGGAGGAGACGCCGGCCTCGTCCTAGGCGGTGTGCCGGACGAACCAGTCCCTGGCGAGTTCGGCGACCCGCTCCAGCGTCCCCGGTTCCTCGAACAGGTGGGTCGCGCCGGGCACGATCTCCAGGGTCGTGCCCGGCGGGAGCCGCCGCTGGGCGTTCGTGTTCAGCTCCACGACCTGCTCGTCGCGTCCGCCGACGACCAGCAGGGTCGGGGCCCGGACCCGGTCGAGCGCGTCGCCGGCCAGGTCGGGTCGCCCACCCCGGGAGACCACGGCCCGCACCGCACCGGGCCGGACCGAGGCGGTGACCAGTGCGGCGGCCGCGCCGGTGCTGGCGCCGAACAGTCCCACCGGCCGGCCGGTGGTGTCGCGCCGGTCGGCGAGCCAGTCCAGGGCGGCGGTCAGGCGCGCGGCGAGCAGCGGGATCTCGAACCGCAGCTCGCCGGTGCGCAGGTCGTGGGCCTCCTCCTCGGCGGTGAGCAGGTCGAGCAGGACGGTGCCCAGGCCGGCGGCGTGCAGGACGGCGGCGACGTAGCGGTTGCGTGGGCTGTGCCGGCTGCTGCCGCTGCCGTGGGCGAACGCCACCACCGCGCCGGTGCGGTGCGGCAGGGTGAGCCCGGCGGCCAGGCGCGCGTCGCCGAGCGGGATCAGCAGGTCCTCGTCGACGAACATGCGCGCCGGGTACCCCGGCGGGCGCGGCCCTACCCTTGCTACTATCTGCACTCGCTGTGCATATTCTGTTGGGGGGAGGTCGCGCTGACCACCGACACGACCAAGCCCGACGGCCGGTCCCTGCGCGCCCAACGCACCCGCCGCGCGATCGTCGACGCCCACCTCACCCTCATGCTGGGCGGCGACCCGCAACCCACCGCCGCGCGGATCGCCGCGACCGCCGGGGTGTCGGTTCGCGCGCTGTGGAGCCATTTCCGCGACCTGGAGCAGCTGTTCGCGGCGGCCGGGGAGCGGACCCTGGAGGTCCAGTACGCCGGCCACGTGCCGATCCCGCCCGGTCTGCCGCTCGACGAGCGGGTGGAGTCGTTCTGCCGGCAGCGCGCCCGGATGCTGGAGTCCATCGCCGGCGCGTCACGGGCGGCGCAGCTGCGGCTGCCGTTCTCGCCCCAGCTGCGCGCCAACCGCGAACGCCACAACGACCGGCTGCGGGCCGAACTGGCCGAGGTGTTCGCCCCCGAACTGGCCGTCGACGAGACCCTGCTGACCGCCCTGCAGGTCGCCACCGCGTGGCCGGCGTGGACGTGCAGCCGCGACGACCTGGGTCTGGACATCGACCAGGCCACCGAGGTCATGAGCCGGACGGTGGGCGCACTGCTGGAGAGGAGCCGAGATGAACACCGGAACCGATGATCTGCTGGCCAGGGTGGAACGCGGCGTCGGGGTGGTGACCCTCAACCGCCCCGACCGCCGCAACGCCCTGTCCCGCCCCATGCTCGACGCCCTGGCCGAGGTCCTGACCGCGTTCGCCGGGGACGACACCGTGCGGGCGCTGCTGCTGACCGGCGCCGGGAAGGCGTTCTGCGCCGGCGGCGACGTGAAGGCGTTCGCCGAACGCGGCGGCGCCGCCGGCGGCGAGGAGACCTTCGAGGACAAGGTCGCCCGCCAGCTGGCGAGTCAGCGAGCCACCACCGGCGCCCTGCACACCTTTCCGAAGCCGACCGTCGCCGCCCTCCCCGGCGCGGCCGCCGGCGCCGGCATCGGCCTGGCCCTGGCCTGCGACCTGCGCGTCGGCAGCCCGACGACGGTGTTCGCCACGGCGTTCGCCAAGGTCGGCCTGTCCGGCGACTACGGGACGACGTGGCTGCTGTCCCAGATCGCCGGCCCGGCCCGCGCCCGCCGCGCCCTGCTCCTGGGCGACCGGATCGACGCGGACACCGCGCTGGAATGGGGTGTGCTGGACCAGGTCGCCGAGGACGCCACGACCCACGCGTTCGAGATCGCCGCCGGCCTGGCCGCCGGCCCCCGCCAGGCGTACGCGTCGATGAAGCAGAACCTGCTCGACGCCGGCGCGTGTTCGCTCGACGAGGCCATGGCCCGCGAGGTCCCCCGCCACCTCACCTGCGGCCAGACCGACGACCACCACGAGGCCGTCCGCGCCTTCGTCGAACGCCGCCCACCGTCGTTCCGGGGTGACCCCACGACCCCGGCGTCGACCTGAGAGCCTGACCTGCCGCCGGCACCACACTATTCTGCCGAGACCTCCAGCATGTCTGGCGAACCGCGAGTCGCTCAAATGGCACTCGTCATCCGCACTGCCTTCCGCCACACCGACCCGAGCGCCGCGCGAATGTCGCCGTCGGCAGGTGCTCTCACACGGCCGGTTCTCCCACCGCCTCACCAACTCGAAGGCTTGGTTCCGGCCGCTGGCTGCCGGTGCCCTGTAGTCCATCCGTGTGGTGCTAAATATGCGCGGCACATCGTGAGCCGTGCTGGGCGAAACTGACGGTGTGGGTGATCAGCGCGGCGTGAGCAACATGATCAGCGGGTCCGTACCGGGTTCGGTGGTGCAGGCGGGCAGCATCGGGCAGGTCATCGTTTCCGCCTCTGTTCAGGGCGAGGTGCCGGTGCCGCGGCAGTTGCCTGTCCCCGTGCGGGACTTCACCGGCCGCGAGCACCAAGTGGCTGCACTGGACAGGTTGCTGCGGAGCGACACCACCACCCACGGCGCGGTTGTCGTCCTGGACGGTATCGGCGGGGTCGGCAAAACCACCGTGGTCACTCACTGGGCGCACCGGATCCAGGACCAGTTCGCCGATGGCACGCTGTTCGTGAACCTGCGGGGCTACGGTCCGAGCGCGCCGTTGGATCCAGCGGTGGTACTGGGTTCCTTCCTGGCCGCGTTCGGCGTCACCCAGAACCAGATCCCCGCTGAACTCGACGCTGCGGCCGGGTTGTTCCGTTCGTTGCTGGCCAGCCGACAGGTTCTGGTGGTGCTGGACAACGCCGTCTCGGCCGAGCAGGTGCGTCCGTTGCTGCCCACGACAGCCGGATGTATGGCGGTGGTGACCAGTCGCGACAACCTGACCGACCTGGTCATCTCCGAATCCGCCCGGCGAATCAGCCTCGACCCGCTCGCCCCCGCCGAGTCGCACAGCTTGCTGCTGGCAGTGCTCGGTCCGGCCCGCACTGAGCGTGAGCCGGACGCCTCGAGCGAGTTGGTCCGGCTGTGCGCCGGCCTGCCGCTGGCCGTCCGGGTCGCGGCCACCCGGGTCGCGTCGCGCCCGCACTGGGCGATCGCCGATGTCGTCGACGAGCTCAGGGAGGACCAGGTCGCCGACGACGGCACCAGTGGGATCGTGGGGGATACGGTGCAGGTGGTGTTCGACTGGTCGTACGCCCGTCTCACCCCCGAGCAGGCCCGGGTTTTCCGCTTGCTCGGGTGGCACCCGGGTACGGAGTTCTCCGTGCCCGCGGTTGCCGCCCTGTGCGGGTCGCGCCGCCGCGAGACGTACCGGTGCCTGGAAGCGCTGGCCGAACTGCACCTGGTCGAACCGGTGAGTCGGAACCGGTACCGCATGCACGACCTGCTGCACGCCTACGCCCGCACCCGCGCCCGCCTCGACAGCGCCGCCGAGCAGCACGCCGTCTGCCGAAGGGTGCTGACCTGGTACGCATCTGTCACACAGCTCGCCGACAAGCTGCTCCACCCGGGATTTCCGTCATTGGATGTCGAGCTCGACCAGAGCGGACCTCTGCTGGCCTTGGACGATCGTGCCCAGGCGTTGGATTGGCTTACCACTGAACAACCCACGCTGTACGCCGCGACGCGGGCGGCGGCCGAGTACGAGATCTACACCCCGGTGCTGGCGCTGGCGGCCGCTGCACGTTTCCTCACCTATCTGCCTCGGCCGCTGTGGGTTGTGCGGTTGGAGATCGAAACACTCGGCATCACCGTGGCGAGCGCCCTGGGCGATCCCGTCGCCGAGTTCTTCCTCCGCGAATCACGCAGCGAAACGTTGATCGCGCTGCAGCGGTGGGACGAGGCCGAGGCCGGTTTCGCCAGCCTCGACACGCAACGGAATCCGAAACGCTACACCGCGTTCATTGGCCTGGGTTGGGTCCATCTCAGTCAGGGACGATGGCAACGCGCTCGCGACTGCTACCAGCAGGCGCTCCCGCTGGCACGCGAGCACGGCCAGGTGCGCACGCTGGCGGTCATCGAGGGCAACCTGGCCACCATCGCCATCGGGCTCGGTGAGCACGAGCAGGCGCTGGCCCACATCGATCGCGAACGTGATCTGCGATATCGAGCCGGAGACCGGGAGGGTCACGCCCACAGTTTCTATCGCGCGGCGACCGCGTGTCTGGCTCTAGGCCACCACGCCGCCGCGCTGGAGCTGGCCGAACAGGCGCTGGCCGGTTACCGGGAGCTGCCCGGTACTGACGGGCTGGTCGCGCCCGCGCTGGAACTGGCCGCGACCTGTCTCGACCACGCCGGCGACCTCCCCCGCGCCGCTGACTATCTCCAACGCGCCGCCACTCTCTACACCGATCTTGGGCTTCCGGCGGACGACACGCGCGAGCGGTGGCGCGAGGTCACCGCCCGCGCCACCACCCCGCCGGACGCCTAACCGCGGCGGTCGCCGCAGGTCGGGCACTCCGGCCACGGCTGGTCCAACGTCAGCATGTCGTAGCCGCGAAACGTAGCCAGGTTGATGCCGTACTCGCGGTTGACCGCCAGGGTCGGTCCCCCGATGATCAATCCCTGCACGGCGTGCGCGGCGAGGTCACCGGCCAGAGCGGCTGATGACGCATTGGCCGCATGCTCGGTTTTCATTGCCTCTCCGGGCGCCCACACAGTGCGCGGGGAAACCACAGTGCGTCGGTGCTGCTCGGCGGCGCGAGCACAGTCGTAACACGGTCCCAAGCCCGGACGGAACACCCCGATGCTGACCCGCGGCCCGTCATACCCGCTGTGCACCCAGGCTGTTCCCGTGGCGTGGCACACCTGGTTCGTCCACGAGCGGATCTCGCCCGTCGAGGGCTGATCCGCGGACATCAACAGCACATCGCAGGTGAGAGCCAACGCACGCAGTTGGTCCAGGCTCTCGATGTGTTCCCTGGCTCCGGTGACCTCCACGTGGGAGTTGTGTGGGCGGAGCCGGTCCACCGCGGCCTCCACCTTGGGCCGGCCGAGGTCCCGCTCGGTGAACAGCCCTTGCCGGTTGAGGTTGGACAGCTCCACCACGTCCGCATCGACGCAGTGCAACTGCCCCACCCCCGACATGACCAGCAACCTCGCCGCAGCGCCGCCGGTGCCTCCCATGCCGATGATCACAACCCGTGCCTGTCGCAGCCGCATCTGCGCGTCCCAGCTACTACGACCAGGAGTGCGGTCCACCGATCGCCAGAACGCGCGGCTACGGCTGTAGCGCTCCCGCTCGAACTCACTCAGCACCGGTTCGGCGGCATCCTCCAGGTAACCAGCGGCGTTCAGGTCATCGACCGCCTCCCTGACCTCGCGAGACGAGCGCGCCGGGAAACGGTGGACCAGCTCTGCCACGATCTGGCCCACCGTCCGCGACCCGTCAAGCAGCGCCAGCAACGCCCACACCGACCCGTCCGAATCACGCAGACCGCGCGTGATTCCGGGCGTGTTGCCGCCAATACGCACCAGTCCATCGTCATACCGCACCGGTCGGTGCTCGAACTTGATCCTCGGACGCCACATGGCGCTCACCCTCCTTCCCGATCAGTTGTTGCCGTTGGGGTTGCTGAACGTCGGCTCAGGCTCGATCTCCACAAACTCGATCACATCACTCACCTCCCGCTGGTTTCACCGACGCAGGTTCACCACACCGGATCATCCCTCCGATGTCCCCGTGCTCCAGGGAGTTGGCCTGCTGGTGACCACGGTGCCCCGTTCGACCGATCGGGTACCTCATTCCGGGAGAACCTGGGAATCCCTGACCTGTTGTCCCAGGTCGGGCTACAGTTCCTGATCTGGGACGTGGGAGAACTCGGGAGAAGCCACGAGGGGGTGGCAGCGAGTGGGGCCGGATGTGCGGGCTCAGTTCGTTGACAAGCTCAAGGAGTTGAAGAGACTGGCCGGTAGGCCGTCGCAGAGGGAGCTGACGGCACTAGACCCGGAGCAGCTCGCGCGGCAGACGATCTCGAGGTTGCTCAGGGGCGATTTCTCGGAACCCCCGGAGTGGGAGCGAATCAGGGCCTTCGTGATCGCTTGTGTGAAGATCGGCGAGAGCAAGAACCTGGGCATGCCGGAGCTCAACGAACTGCTCAAACGGTGGCGCCACGACCACGCAGCCCTTGCCCAGGCACTCGAACAGGCCGCGCCCAGCGGTCGCGGCGCCCGAGTCGATCTCTGTCCGTATCCCGGTTTGGCCTCCTTCACGTTCGAGCAGCACGAATGGTTCTTCGGCCGTAACGCGGCCCTTGGTCATCTCGCGGGCAAGGTGGCGGACGCCGCCAAGAGAACCGGGCTGGTCGCTCTCCGCGCACCGTCCGGAGCAGGTAAGTCGTCGCTGCTCCGCGCAGGTCTGCTGCCCCATCTGAAGGACAGGGTGCCCCTGGACGACGCGAAGCTGTGGCAGCACCTTCTGCTCACTCCCACAGGCCAGCCATGTCACGAGTTGGCACGCCGGCTCGGCGACAGGGCAGGTGCGGTGCAGGAAGGGCTCGCCGAACGAATGGTGCGCGAGCCAGCGAGCCTCACCGACGCACTCCGTGCGGCGCTCACACCGCCGCACACCCGCATGGTCATCGTGGTCGACCAGTTCGAAGAGGTCTTCACGCTCTGTACGGACGAGTACGAGCGGCGTGCGTTCATCCAGGCGTTGTGCCTCGCGGCCGACGGCACGAGCGCGCAGTCCCCGCCGGCACTGGTGGTGCTGGGGCTTCGCGCCGACTTCGACGGGCGTTGCGCGGCCTACCCCGAACTACTGACGGCAATGCAGGACAGCCAGATGATGATCGGCCCGATGACCTACCACGAACTGACAGCCGCCGTGTTGGGACCAGCCGAAGCGGTGGGACTGACGGTGGAACCCGGGCTGGTGAGGACAATTCTGAACGATCTCTATCGCGACGCCGTGTCCGGGGATGACGTGCCCAGCTACGACCCACGCCGGCTTCCTCTGCTGGCCCACGCGTTGCGGACAACTTGTGACAATCGCGACCACAACACGTTGACCCACGCTGGCTACCACAAGGGTGGCCGCATCAACTCCGCGATCGCCACGACCGCGGAAACGATCTACCTGAGCTGTGACAAGGCGCAGCAGGATGCGATCCAGTACGTGTTGCTGCAGATGATCAAAGTGGGTGACGGAACGGAGGATACCCGCCGCATCGTCGAATTCGACACGCTCGTCAACGACGCGCCTGACCCGGACGCCTCCTTCACCGTGCTCAAGGACCTGGTCGCCAAACGGCTCGTGGTCGCCGGCGAGGACGCGCTGGACCGCAACACGGTGGAAATCATCCACGAGGCTCTGATCCGCGCCTGGCCGCGGCTGGCGGACTGGATCACGGCCAACCGCAGCGGGTTGCTCATCGGTCAACAGCTCAGAGAGGCAGCCGAAGCGTGGGAGCGCGACGGCGAGGACGACGCCGGCCTTTACCGAGGGGGCCGGCTCGCCACCGCACGGGAATGGGCCGAAAGCCCCGCCCGAAGCACTAAGATCTCTCCACTGGTTCAGCGTTTCCTCACGGCGTCCATCCAGCATGAACAGGACGAGCAGGCCGCCGCCCGACGCCGGGTCCGGCGGCTACGTCAACTCGTTGCCGGACTCACGGCCGTCCTGGTGGTTGCCATCGTGGCTAGCATTGGTGTCCTCGTCAGCGCCAGGGCTGCGTTCAAACTTCGTGATGTGGAGACCTCCCGTCAGGCAGCGGGTGCCGCGATGCGAGAGCACCGCAACGACCCACCGCTGGCGACCCAGATCAGCCTGGCCGCCTACCGGATCAGCCCTACGATCGAGGCCAGAGGCAGCCTGCTCAGCCTGGCCGCCGACACGTTCGCCGTCCCACTGACCGGCCACACCAACATCATCGAGAAGGTCGCCTACAGTTCCGACGGTCGTGCGGTGGCCAGCGGCGGGAAGGATGGCTCCGTCCGGCTGTGGGGCACGGCCGATCCACACAGCCCGACCAGACCACGTGTAGTGCTCGATAACGCGGGCATCGTCTGGGCACTGGCTTTCGGACACGGTCGGTCCAGTCGGCTACTCGCCGCCGGAACCGAGGACGGCTCGGTACGACTGTGGGACGTCACGGACGTCAGCCAGCCTCAGGCCGAGTTCCACGGGCACGCGGGCGCGGTGTTCGGCATCGCCTTCAGCCCGGACGGGCACCTCATGGCGACCGTGGGTGGGGATCAGACGATACGGCTGTGGGACGTGTCCGACCCTCACCAGCCGTCGCGCGTCCGCACGCTGTCCCCCCGCAGTGGCAACGTGCTCGCCGTCGCTTTCAGCCCCGACGGGCGCACCTTGGCCAGCGGCGGCGACGACGGCCTCGTGCGGTTGTGGGATGTCAGCACCCCGCAGGCCACACACGCGTTGGACACTGTCGACGGCCACACGGGCGCGGTTCGGTCACTGGTCTTCAGTCAAGACGGTCGAACCCTCGCCAGCGGCAGTTTCGACACGACCGCCCGACTCTGGGACGTCACCGATCCGGCGAACGCGACCGAACTGTCGGTCCTCGGCGGAACGACCACTCTTCCCGTCCCCACCGTCGCGTTCAGCCCGGACGGCCGCACACTTGCCACGGGCTCCTGGGACGGCGTACTGCGGCTGTGGAACGTCACCAACCCGCGCGAGCCGTTCGTCATGACCAGCTATCCCGGCCACACCTCCGGCATCAGCTCGGTTCACTTCAGTCCTGACGGGCGGACCGTGGTCACCGGCAGCGCGGATCACACCGTCCGGCTGTGGGACATGCCGCCGCCACTCATCGCCGCACACCCCGCCCCCATCTTGTTCGTGGCACTCGACCCGAGCAGGCGGATTCTGGCGACCGCCAGCGCTGACCACACCGCCAGCCTGTGGGATGTCACCAACCCGGACCGGATGCGGAGGCTGGCCACTCTCGGCGACCACGACGACGACGTCCAGGCGGTTGCGTTCAGTCCGGACGGGAACCTGCTCGCCACCGCCAGCACCGACCGGACCGTGAAGCTCTGGAACGTCACCAACCACAGTGAGCCCAAGTTCGTTGTCACACTCACCAACGCCGTCTCGCTGACCGCCGTGGCGTTCTCACCCGACGGCCGCACCGTGGCCGCGGGCGGTTCAGACGCGACGATCGAGCTCTGGGACGTCACTGATCCGACTGGCCCCGCGCGGCTGAGCCCGATCACCGGTGTTGGTGATTTCGTCAACACGTTGGCCATCAGCGAAAACAGCTCCGGCCGGATGATCATGGTCACAGGAAACGCCGATGATACAGCCAGGCTCTGGGACGTCACCGACCCACGCGACCCACGCGCCCTCGACGTCATCAGGACCGGTCACGACGTCGTGCCCGTGGCATTCAGCCCGGACGCGCATATCCTGGCAGTCGCCGGAACCGGGCGGGAGGCGACACTGTGGGACACCAGCGACCCGACTGAACTCACTCTCATCGGGAAGATGCCCGACCAACTCAGGGGAACGATGTCGATAGCCTTCAGCCCCGACGGAAAGACGCTGGCCACCGGCGGTCTCGACGGCACCCTCCACCTGTGGGATCTCGCTGATCCCCGTAACCCCAGCGCTCTTGGCGCTCTCGTCGGCCACCGCGGAGTTGCCGAATGGATAAGTTTCCGTGACGAGCACACACTGGTCTCCGGCAGCGGTGACGGCACCGCGCGACTCTGGGAAATCGACCCCGAACGCGCGGCCACCCGCATCTGCCACAACATCCGACACGACATCACCCAAGCCGAATGGGACAGTTACTTTCCCGGGATGTCCTACCAACCACCGTGCTGACCTGGCCGCGATCAGCACGGCGCGCTATCTGCCATCGGCGGACAGACCATCTTCCCCCTGACATGATCGACTCCCGATCTTCTCCCTCCACCCCCTGAGGGTCTTCGTTCAGAACAAGGCGGACAGTCCGGCAAGATCGACATCAGGCCGGCAGAAAGGACGCTGGCCTGGGTTTATGGCCAGAACCAGTCGCTCTTCGTGACTATCGGGCTGTCCGGATTTGATCCCCTTCCCCAGTGTAGTGTTCATAACTACTTGACCTGCGGAAACAGGGAACCGTCTGCATAAAAGTAAGACTATTCCAATTATGATTGGTGATCTGCGGCGCGTACATCTGCTACGTCCTGAGGATCGCCGTCTGGCGATGCTCCGGTAATGCCCAGGGCCGCGGCGCCACGACGGGCGCAATTACAATTCGCAGTGTCGAGGAGGTACTGGCCGACCTGTACCGTAATTCCTCGCGCTGGACGGCCTGATCAACATCGCGTCGAAGTGACGTTACGTGTTCGACGACAAGGGTGTCCCGGTGGTGATACGGGGTGTCGTCGGCCGGGTCGGGGCAGGGCGCGACGCACTCCCCAGGCCAGCACTCGGCTTTCGGGCACTTTCTCTCACTGTGCGTTGCGGCGCCGGCGGACACCGAGGGCATGTTGGTCCTCATGAACACTGGGTTGCACGAGATCGAGGGTGAGGTGCAGGAGAAGGCCGTGACGATTCTGTTCGGCAAGGGCCAGGTATGTGACCGGCACGGTCGTGGCCACCTCGCTGATGGGCCACGAGACGGAACGGGCGGCCGACCTGCTCGCCGCGCAGGGCATCAGCGTCAACGTGGTGGACGTGTGCAGCATCCGTCCGCTGGGCAACAAGATCATCTGCGACTCGGGAGGGGAGATCTGGTCGTCGCGGACCCGAGTTGAGCGCGTTACGGGTTCTCCGCCGAGGTAACGGCTGTGGCTGCTGAACACATCCGGGCGCACTCCGCGAACTGATCCGCTGGGACACGCCGTCGAACTGCCTCGCACCGGTGCCGCGGCCACTGGAGGGGGCCAGTCACTGGACGCCGACAAGATCCCCGGATCGTGCCTGGCCGTGCTCCAAGCGTCCGACTTCCCTGATGCGCCCCGGTTGACATCGCCGCCGGCTTCGTCGGTCTTTTCTGAGCAAAACGGCATATCCTTGGCAGCGGGCGGACCGGCCCCGTCACCCGCGCAGGTAATATTCAGTAGATCGCCCTGACTCCGGCCACTTTCATCGCGCATGCCCTGAAACGCCGGGTGAAGATCTACGCTGATTGCCTTGACAGCAAGGGTGCTATCGGTCATTATGTACGCGAATTTCACATAGTCGTCCGATGGGAGTTTCGACTCTTTCTCGATGTGCCGGGGGATCAAGTGGGAAGTCAGTCTGCAGACGCAAGTCTGGCTGATCTATTGTTTGTGCCGGTGGAACGGTGGGGCTGGGAGTACGTCGAGCCTCCGGAAGTAGCTCCCAGTCCGTTGGCAGGTCAGCGTCCCATGTGGCGGGAGCCGTCTGCGCTGGATGTCAGCCGGTGGACGACGAGGCGTGCGGAGAAGTTGCGCATGCTACCGACGCGGCTGGTGTCCGTGGTCGTGGCCGCGACGCTGCTGTTCGTCGCGGAATACCTCCGCGACGACGATGCGTTCTTGGCCGGGGCGCTGGGGGCGTTGGGCGCTGTGGTGCTCGTTGTCGGGATTGTGGTATGCCTGTCCATGGTGTTGCTGCCGTCCTGGCAAATCAGATGGGCGCAACAGGATGCGAGTCGGCGACGGCAGACCCAGTTCGTCAGGTTTCAAGTGATGGAAGGGCGTTGGCATGCGCAGGTGCGTGCCCATAGCGAGAACGACCGCCGCCGACGCGAGTCGATCCAGCGGTGGTACCCACTGCGACTGCGGGCACGAGCTAGTCGGGTGGATGTGTTTGGTGGGACTCCGGACGGGTGGGCGAGTCTGATCACTACGCTGGGCAGTTCGTTGTTGTCGGGTGGCAGCCGTATCCTGGTGTTGGATTTCACCGAGCAGCAGGTGGCCGGCGGGTTGGCGGAGTTCGCCTCCTTGCGCAGGATTTCGGTGAACGAGATCGATTTCCCATCCACAGTCGGACCAAGTACTCTGCTGGCAGGTCTCGCCGGGGAAGAGATCGTCGACCTGCTGGCAGATTCGGTCCGCGGTGCACGTCAGGGCGGTACGGCGACCGATCATCGATCATCCACTGATCTCAGCCTGTTGAGGATGGTCACCGAGCTCTTGGGCGGTGCGATTACCTTCACACGTTTGGTGGCCGGGCTGCGGGTTCTGCGTCGCGATCCCCCCGAGGACGGACAGCTCACCGCTGATGAGGTAAAGGCGCTGACGAAGTTGATCGACTCGGTTGGACACGGTGAGCAAGAGAAGAACGAGCTGCGGTTTCTGATCGAGACGCTGCACCTGTTGGCCCACGAAGATGCCCAGGCTGTCCGCGCCACAGTGTCGGAGTCGATGCGGTGGCCATCGAAAGGATTGGCCGTGGTGACGACCACTGTCCGACACTCGGATCGCAAGGAACTGGTGGAACGGCTCATATTCCACCATCTGCTACACGTCATGCGAACACGAACGCAGGACAGCGGCCGGGATGTGGTATTCGTGGCCGGAGCTGATCATTTCGGGTTGAGGAGTCTGGAAGCGATAGCCAGGCAGGCTCGTAGAGTAGGCGTGCGGCTAATCCTCCTGCTGGAACATCTGCGCGGTGACGTGGAGCACTTGATGGGCACGTCGGACAGTGCCACGATCGTCATGCGACTGGGTAACGCCAAGGAAGCCGCCAAGGCATCGGAGTTTATCGGCAAGGACCACAAGTTTGTGATCAGCCAGCTCACCAAACAGGTTGGACAGACCTTCACCATGGGCACAAGTGAGGGTCTCGGCGCGCAGGAAGGGACCTCCGAATCGCGGGGAACAAATACATCGACGAGCAGGACGCAGAGCGAGAATTCCGGGTGGCATGCCGGACACGGTCGCAGCGACGCCAAGGGCAGGTCAACGTCCACTACCGCATCGCGGTCACGTACCTGGCAGAGCACGGGCAGCCGGTCCGCAGCGGACTCCTCCTCGACCGGCACCACGGAGTCGCGGGTCTATGAGTTCACGATCGAACCGACGGAGATCCAGGGACTTCCGGCAACGTCCTACATTCTTGTGGAAACGGGAAGCGGCGGCCGTCGCGTCGTGGCGGGGGACTGCAATCCCGGCATTGTCCTGCTCGAGCAGGTCGCCACCACACCACGACAGTAAGGAACAGACCGAGGTGCGTATCAGTGAGGAGACCCGGCTTTATCGATTGCGATCTGTGCCGCGACCGCCGGAGGATCGCCGGGAGTCGGATCCAGTGCGGGCCCAGCTGTTCGCGGCGTTGACCGCAGCGCACGCCGAACTGATCAATGACAGCCCAACGGCCGCGACGCTGGTCGTGGCCTGGGAACGGCGACACCTCGACCCTCGTATTCATGTCTTGTATGGTGGCCATCCGGTCTTTCCGCCGGCTACGGACGCCATAACGAGCGGCGGAGAGCCGGAAGCACTGTTGTTCCCGCCAGGCAGTACCGCGGAGATGGTCGACACGCGCGAAGTCCTTCGCTACTGGACCAGTCTACCCGCCTGGATCCGATGCACCGGCCAGTTCGATGCGCTCTGGACTCCGACCCCGGACCAGGCGCTACGGCGGCAACCGCGGGGCGGCTTCGACGACTACATCACCCATCTGCGTGAGCCGTTCACGTGGCTCCTCCTCGCTGAACCGCTCACTGCAACGATATTGGACGATGAGCTGTCCACCCTGGAGATTCAGATTCCCACTCTGCGGCAGCGAGAGAACTCCGAACCGGGCCGGGTCGCCTTGGAGCGGGCGCAGGCGCGCTACCGCGAGCTGAGCCGTGCCCGCACCAGCGGAATGTGGCACTTGCACGTGCTCATCGGCGGAGCCAGGTCCCGCAACGTCCGGCGTGCGGCCGCCTTGCTGTGTAGTGCCAGTGATCTCGACGAGCTGCCCTATGTCCTCTTCCCGCACTCACATGCGGCCACTGGTCTCAACGAGGTCCTGAGCACGACCATCGACGATCCCGATCAGCCGCAGTCACCGTTCGCGGCGACTGCGGAACTGTTGGCTGCGCTGACTCGTCCACCGAAACACGAGCTACCGGGCATTAATCTGACCGATCGAACTGACTTTGACGTCACTCCCGAAACCAGCAACACCGGAAAGACGATTGCGCTCGGCGACGTCCTTGACGACGGGCATCAGCGTGTCGGCAGTTTTATCATCAGTGACAGTACACTCAACCGGCACACGTTTGTCACGGGCGCGACCGGGGCAGGCAAGTCCCAAACCATCCGATATCTCCTCGAGGGCCTGTATCACGCCGCGATCCCGTGGTTGGTTATCGAGCCGGCCAAAGCTGAGTACGCACGCATGGCCGGACGTATCGGCGCGGATCAGGTCACGGTCATCCGCCCTGGTGACCCCGACGTGGTTCCGGTTGGACTCAACCCACTTGAACCCGAGCCAGGTTTCCCGCTCCAGACCCACATTGACATGCTTCGGGCGCTATTTCTCGCTGCCTTCGATGCCAGCGATCCCTTTCCGCAGGTATTGAGTCAGGCGTTGGCCCGCTGCTATAATGAGGTTGGCTGGGACACGACGATCAACATGCCCAGGAACTCAGCTGTCACTCCGAAGTACCCGACCCTGGGCGATCTGCAACGCGCAGCGGTCGACGTTGTTGAACGTATCGGCTACGGAAAAGAGGTTACGGACAACGTCCGTGGCTTCGTCGATATCCGCATCGGCTCGCTCCGGTTCGGCGCTCCGGGACGGTTCTTCGAGGGTGGCCATCCTTTGGACGTCGCCGACCTGCTGCGTCGCAACACAGTACTCGAAATTGAGGACATCGGCAACGACCAAGACAAGGCATTTTTCATTGGCGTTGTCCTCATCCGACTGTACGAACAACTACGAACCCAGCCCATTAGTGCCGGTCAAGGTCTTCGTCACCTGACCGTCATCGAGGAGGCTCACCGCCTGCTCAAACGCGCGCCACCCGGCAGTCAGGCCGCCCAGGCCGTCGAACTGTTCACTGCCCTGCTCGCCGAAACTCGCGCCTACGGCGAAGGTATCTTGGTGGCCGAACAGATCCCCTCGAAGATCACCCAGGACGTCATCAAGAACACCGCGCTCAAGATCGTTCATCGGCTTCCCGCGCACGACGACCGGCATACCGTCGGTGCCACCATGAACCTCACCGAGGCGCAGTCCCGGCACCTCGTCTCCCTCCCACCTGGTCGTGCGGCCGCGTTCGCCGACGGCATGGACCATCCCGTGCGAATCCAAGTTCCTCTCGGGGAGGATAGAGAATATTCGGCAGGCGCCGTCCTTGCAGCCACTACGACACGACCACGAAGTGCTGCCTGCAGTGAGCGATGCCGCTCAGTACACTGCGTTCTCCGCACGATCAACCACGGAACGCATCTCGCGAACGACCCGGAACTCACGCTGTGGATCGAACTACTGGCTGCTGCGCACCTGGTGGGAATGCCGGCGCCAACGCTAACGTGGCCATGGATTGCCGCTATTACTGCACGCGCGGCACCGCCGATATTGGACTGCGCCATAACGCACCGGGTGGAGACCGCTGTCAACAGTCGCTATCCGAGCCTTGCCCTCCATTACCAACCTGAGTCTCTCGCGAACCACCTTGCCACCCAGGCGCGTGGCCAACTCAATGGCACGATACAACCTTGCGACGGCACAGAAGTGGAATGGCAGGCCGGTCGCTACCGATGGGTCGACGTGTGCCGATCGCTACTCCAGGATGATTCTCATGACGTCGACCTGCCACACCCCGACACCGAATCCTGGGCACGTCGCGGACTCCATCTTGTCGGGAGAACGCAAGCCGAACAACTCGCTGAGCTGAAGGCGCATCCGGACTATTGGCGTCCATCGCCCACGGTGATCACCGGAACAGAAAGCCCGCCCATCTATGCCGCCGCAATCAACCAACTCAGCCGTGCACCTGAATCACGCGGGCGTTTCCTCGAGGCATCGAAGTTCCTTCGGCTGACCACCGAATGGCCAATTCGGGTCCTCGTCGACGCCACGACCGCACGCACACCGGAGCAGCGATGATCGCCGACAACCCACATCCTTATCCCGACGACAAGCCCGAGCCGAGTCCTGAATCGCGTCCTGATCGTCCGGGTTCCAGGGATATCGGCAGTCCTGAGGATCTCATCATGAACGAACCTCGGATCAATCGTGGGCCCGGTGAGCGCGCCGGTCCTGACGGGTCCTTGGATAAGGAGTCCATGCGGTTGCCAGGGGGGTATCCGTACACTGTTGATCCTGCTGGGGGCACGTCCGGAACCGTGCAGCGTCCTGATCGTCCGGGCTCCAGAGGTATCGGTAGTAGTCCTGAGGATCTCATCATGAACGAACGTCGGATCAATCGTGGGCCCGGTGAGCACGCTGATTCTGACGGGTCCTTGGGTAAGGAGTCCAAGCGGTCGCCAGGGGAGTATCCGGACCCTGTTGATCTTGCTGGGGGAACGCTCGGAACAGAATAAAGCCCTTACCGAACCCAGTTCAATCGACATTCGACGACTCCGACGGTCAATTCAAGAATGGGTTAGTGGTGAGGGAAGTAATTCAGAAGGAGTATGCAGTGCTCGCGCACTCTACCGCCACCGCGACCGACCTGGCCGCCTGACACCAACCACCCACGGCCGCCGCCTCCCCCATCGGAGACGGCGGCCCTCCTCTCTCGGCCCACGGCGACTCCCCGGCCAATCTGCCGCAATCAACCAACCGCACCACACCCCAACCACCCACACCCGACATCAACCCACCCGCGACACCCCGGCCACACGCAACAACCCACTGCGACCACACCAGACCCGCAGCGGTGAACCTGCGGATCACGCCCGTTGAGAACGGAAGGCGGAGGAGAGCCCACAAGGCGACCTCACATGGCCCTTGGTCAAGCCCCAACCATGATCGAATCGTTGATTGCTCCTTCTTGCCCCTGCCAATCTTCATTTAGACCACAATGGATAGTCCAGAAAGATCAACATTAGGCAGTGGAAGGATCAGTCGACCTGGGCTTTCGTCCAGAACCAGCGGGCCCCTCACGAACGTTGGGCTGGCAGGCTTCGAACCTGCGACCCCTTGACCCAATCAAGTGGTGGTCGATGCGCACCGGGAGCCGTGTGGTTGTCGACGGCATCCTGACTGGGTGTGTGACGGGCGATGTCCTGGTCAGTCGAGTTGGTCGGCGCATTTGAACCGGCCGGCAAGGCATAGCTGAGACCCTGCTGAGGGTTCCCCCGGTTGCTGTTGTCGGTGTGGCGGTGGTTGCGTGGCGGGTGGCGGCTTCTCGTCCGCGATCACCCGGTGAAGCGGGCCAGTTCGCGGCGGGCGAGGGAGCGTTTGTGGACCTCGTCCGGGCCGTCGGCCAGCCGTAGGGTGCGGGCGCTGGCCCACAGGTGGGCCAGCGGGAAGTCCTGGCTGACGCCGGCCGCGCCGTGGACCTGGATCGCCTTGTCCAGGATCCATTCGACGGTCGACGGGGTGGCGATCTTGATCGCCTGGATCTCGGTGTGGGCGCCCTGGTTGCCGACGGTGTCCATCAGCCACGCCGTCTTGAGGACCAGCAGCCGCAGTTGCTCGATCCTCACCCGGGACTCGGCGATCCACTCCCGGACCACGCCCTGGTCGGCCACCGGCCGGCCGAACGCCGTCCTGGCCAGGGCTCGTCGGCACATCAGGTCAAGGGCCCGCTCGGCCATGCCGATCAGGCGCATGCAGTGGTGGATCCGGCCGGGACCCAACCTGGCCTGGGCCATGGCGAAACCGCCGTGTTCCTCGCCGAGCAGGTTTCCCGCCGGTACGCGGGCGCCGTCGAACACGATCTCGGCGTGGCCGCCCTTGGTGCCGTCGGTGTAGCCGAACACGTGCAGGCCCCGGCGGATCTCCACGCCGAGGGTGTCGCGGGGGACCAACACCATGCTGTGCCGGCGGTGCGGGGCGCCGTCGGGGTCGGTGACGCCCAGGACGATCAGCAGGCGGCAGTCGGGGTTGAGCGCGCCGGTGATGAACCACTTCCGGCCGCTGATCACGTACTCGTCGCCGTCGCGGCGGATGGTGGTGGCGATGTTGCGCGCGTCGGAGGAGGCGACGTCGGGTTCGGTCATCGCGAACGCCGAGCGGATCCGCCCGTCCAGCAACGGGTCGAGCCACTCGGCGCGCTGCACGGCGGTGGCGAAGATCGACAGCAGCTCCATGTTCCCGGTGTCCGGCGCCGCGCAGTTCAGCGCGGCCGGCGCCAGCGCGGGGCTGCGGCCGGTCAGCTCGGCCAGCGGCGCGTACTGGAGGTTCGTCAGACCGGCGCCGTCCTCGCCGGGCAGGAACAGGTTCCACAGACCGGCCTCCCGCGCGGCGGACCGCAGTCGCGCCACGACCGGCGGGGTGGTCCACTCGTCGTCGCGTTCGGCGGTCTGCGAGGCGTACACCGGCTCGGCCGGATACACGTGCTCGTCGAGGAACGTGGTCAGCCGGGCGCGCAACCGCTCGGTCGGCTCGTCGTAGGCGAACTGCATGGCTCGGGGTCCTCTCAGGTGGGGGTGAGCAACGCGGTGACCGTGCGGCGCATGACCTCGGCGGCCTGCTCGACGTCCAACCCCAGGTCGTCGCGGCAGCCCGTCCATGCCGGCCACGTCGTCGCCGCCAGCAGGGCGGTCACCAGGCCCGGGTCGGCGGCGGTCTCCTCGGCGAACAGGTCGGTCAGCTCGGCCCGCAGGCGTTCGTTGTGGCGGGCCCGGTTGCGGCGCAACTGGGCGGAGAACGGCAGCCGGATCTGCGCCGCCCGCGACGCCCCGGCGATGACCTCCAGCATCCGCACCCGCTGGCGGCAGAACCGGTCGATGCGTTCGGCCAGCGGCAGGTCCGGCGGCACCGGCGCGAACCCGTCGTACTGGATGCGCAGGGTTTCCTGGCCGGCGGCGGCGAACAGCGACTCCAGGTCCTTGAAGTGGCCCCACAGCGTGCGCAGCGACACCCCCGCCCGCTCGGCCACCCGCGACGCCGTCGGTTGCAGGTCGCCCTCCAGCATCAGCGCCATGTGGGCGTCGATGATCGCCGCGCGGGTGCGTTCGCCGCGCAGGGTGCGGCCGTCGGTCTTCACCTCGGGTTCGGTGGGGTTCAACTCGGTGTCCCTTTCGGCTCCGCGTCACGCGAGCAGCGCGAGCCCGCGTTCTACCAGGGGCCGTACCTGGGCGCCGACGTGGTCGAACCCCGGACCCACGGTCTGCCCGTGCAGGTGCCGGTAGTGCACGCCCTCCAGGATCACCGCGAGCTTGAACGCGGCGAACGCGCGATACCACGCCAGGTTCGACAGGTCCCGGCCGGAGACCGAAGCGTAGTGCGCCAGCATCCGCTCCACCGTCGGGTGACCGGGAACCGACACCGGCGGGCGCGGCGGGCCGCTGTCGGACACCACCGGACGTTCCGCGTAGAGCAGCATCAGCGCCACGTCGGCCAGCGGGTCGCCGAGCGTGGACATCTCCCAGTCGAGCACCACCCGCACCCGGTCGCGGTGCACCAGCACGTTGTCCAGCCGGAAGTCGCCGTGCAGCACGGTGGCGTCCCGGCCGTCGGGGACCGCGACCGCCAGCCGCCGGTGCAGCTCGTCGATGCCGGGGACCTCGCGGCTGCGGGAGTCGTCGAGCTGGCGGCGCCACCGCGTGACCTGCCGCTGGTTGAACCCGACCGGCCGCCCGAAACCGGTGAGCCCGACCTCGGCGATGTCGACGGCGTGCAGCCGGGCGAGCAGCTCCACGGTCTCCAGCACCAGCGCGCGCAGCCGGTCGGGGCCGAGGTCGTCGAGCAGCGCCGGGTCGCGCAGCGCCGTGCCGGGCACGTACTCCATGAGGTAGAACGGTTCGCCGAGGACCGTGGGGTCCTCGCAGAGCAGCACCATCGCCGGCACCGGCACCGGTGACCCGTGCAGGGCGCGCATCACGGTGTACTCGCGGCGCATGTCGTGGGCGGTGTCCAGCACGTGCCACAGCGGCGGGCGGCGCAGCACCCACCGGCTGGTCCCGTCGGTCACCAGGTAGGTCAGGTTCGACTTCCCGCCGCCGAGAACGCGGCCGGTCAGTTCGCCGGCGGTCATCCCGGGGCGGGTGCGCTCGAGGTGGGCGCGCAGCGGCGCGAACTCGAGCCCGGGCAGGGTCATCGGGCCTCGTCGAGCAGCTCGGCGGGGAAGTCGCGGGTCTTGGACAGCGTCCAGCGCGGGGTGCGCTTCTCCCGGAACGCGTTCACGCCCTCCGGCGCGTCGGCGTGCTGGCCGGCCCAGCGGAACAGCCGCCGTTCCAGCTCCAGCGCGGCCTGCCGGTCGGTCTCCTCCAGGAAGCGCCGGGCGACCAGCTTGGTGATCGCCGCCGACACCGGGGCGACGTTGTCCGCGATGTCGTGCGCGGCGGTCATCGCGGCGGCCAGCACCTCGCCGGCGGGCAGGGCGCGGGAGGCGAGCCCCGCCTCGGCGGCCTCGGCGCCGGTGAAGATCCGGCCGGTGAGCAGCAGGTCCATCGCGCGGGCGTAGCCGACCAGCCGGGGCAGGCTCCACAGCAGGTCGGCGTCGGGGATCACGCCCCGGCGGTTGAACACGAACCCCAGCTTGGCGTCGGCGGCGACGAACCGGATGTCGGTGCGCAGCGTCATCGTGATGCCGGCGCCGACGGCCGCGCCGTTGATCGCGGCGATCACCGGGGTGCGCAGCCGGTCGGCCTGGCGGCCCTCGGAGTCCGGGTAGCGGGCCTGGGCCTGGTCGCGGGTCAGTGAGCCGTCGAAGGTGCGGCCGGCGGGCAGCAGGCCTGCGCCGGCGCAGAACGCGCGGCCGGCGCCGGTGAGCACGATCGCGCGGACGGTGTCGTCGTCGTCGAACACGCCGAAGGCGTGGTTCATCTCCGCCGACATCAGCCAGTCCCAGGCGTTGAGTACCTCGGGGCGGTTGAGCGTCACGACACCGACCGGGCCGTCCCGGTCGACGAGGATGGACTCGTAGGTCTGCATGCGTTTCTCCGTTTCTCAGCGCGGTGTCAGAGCCCGAGGCGGTCGGCCAGGCGGCGGCGGTAGGCGCCGACGTCGCCGAACAACATCAGCGATGCCTTGGCGCGCTTGAAGTACAGGTGTGCGTCGTGCTCCCAGGTGAAGCCGATCCCGCCGTGGATCTGCACGTTGTCGGCCGCCGCCCGGAAGTAGGCCTGCGCGGCGGAGGCCTTGGCCAGCGTCGCCACCACCGGCAGTTCCGCCGGGTTCTCGTCGGCGGCCCAGGCGGCGTAGCGGGCGGCGGCCTCGGCGCCCTCGATCGCCACCAGCGCCTCGGCGCACTTGTGCTTGACGGCCTGGAACTGCCCGATCGGCCGGCCGAACTGCTCGCGGACCTTGGCGTAGCCGACGGCCATGTCCAGGCACGCCCGCGCGCCGCCGACCATCTCGGCGGCCAGCAGCGTCCCGGCGGTGTCCAGGGCGGTGTCCAGCAGTCGCGCGCCGTCCCCGACCCGGCCGACCGGGGTGCACGGCACGTCGTCGAAGTCCAGCCGCGCCAACGGTCTGGTCTGGTCCAGGGCGGGCAGCGCGGTGCGCGTCCCGCCGGACTCGACGGCCACCACGGTGCTCGCCGCGCCCGTGCCGGCCACCACCAGCACCAGGTCGGCGACCAGCCCGTCCAGCACGGTCGACGCGCTGCCCGACAGCCGCCAGCCGGCGTCGGTGTTGGCCACCGTCAGCGACTCGCCGGCCGAGTCCCAGCCGCCGCCCGGCGCGAGCCAGGCCACGGTGGCGACCGTCCGTCCACTCGCGACACCGGGTAGGTACCGGTGGTCGTCGGCGGCGAGCAGGACCGGCAGTGCCAGGCCGATGGTGGCCAGCAGCGGGCCGGGCAGCAGCGCCGCGCCGCACTCCTCGACCACGTGTGCCAGCTCGCCGAACCCGTACCCGGCGCCGCCGTGGGCCTGCGGGACCGCCAGACCCTGCACGCCCAGGCCGGCGAGCCCGTCCCAGACCTGACGGTCGAACGCGGTGTCAGTGGCCATCAGCTCGCGGACCCTGGTCAGCGGCATCCGGTCGGCCAGGAACCGCCGCACGGTGGCCCGCAGTTCACGCTGCTCGGTCGTGGTGGCCAGGCTCATCGGGTACCTCCGGGGGCGGGGTCCTTGGGCAGGCCGAGGACGCGTTCGGCGACGATGTTGCGCTGGACCTCGGCCGTGCCGCCCCAGATGGTGTGCGAGCGGGTCACCAGGAACTCCTCCTGCCAGTGGTCGAGGTCGTAGCCGTCGCCGACGACCAGCGCGTCCGGGCCGAGCAGGTCCATCGCGATCTCGGTCAGCCGCCGCTGGTACTCCGACCAGCGGATCTTGCTGGTGGAGCCGTTGCCGAGGCCCCGGCCGGTGCCGCCGCCGGCCAGGTCGGCGACCAGCGCCAGGCCGGCCATGCGGATGGTCTCGACCTGGGTGTAGGCCCAGGCCAGCTGTTCGCGCACGCGCACGTCGCCGATCAGGCCCCGGGCGCGGACCTCGTCGACCAGCTGCCAGAACTGCCGCAGGAACGCGACGTGCTGGGTGGTGGCGCTGCCGCCGCGTTCGCTGCCCAGCGTGGTCATGGCCACCCGCCAGCCGTTGTCCAGGCCGCCGATGACGTTGTCCAGCGGGGCGCGGGCGCCGGTCAGGAAGGTTTCGGCGAACAGCGCCTTGCCGGTGATCCGGGTGATCGGCCGGAACTCGACGCCGTTGGGCCGGCCGTCGCGTTCCAGCGGCAGCAGGACGTAGGAGATGCCGTGGTGTTTGGGGGCGTCGGGGTTCGTCCGGCACAGGACGAAGATCATGTTCGCTTTCCAGAACCCGGAGGTCCACACCTTCTGGCCGGTCAGCACCAGGTCGTCGCCGTCGACGACGCCGGTGGTGCGCAGGCTGGCGAGGTCCGACCCGGCGTCGGGCTCGGAGAACCCCTGGCAGTAGTCGTGTTCCCCGGAGATGATCGGTGGCAGGAACCGGCGTTTCTGCTCGTCGGTACCGTGCGCGATGATCGCCGGGCCGACCAGTGACTCGCCCATGCCCCTGGTCAGCCGGGGTACGTCGGCCCGGCCGAACTCCTCGTTCATGATCGACACCTCGACGCCGGTCAGGCCCCGCCCGCCGTACTCCGTCGGCCAGGCGACACACAGGTAGCCGGCCTCGGCGAGGGTGGCGGCCCAGGCGGCCAGCCGCTCGTCCAGGTCGGACGGTCCGCGCGGTACCCGCAGACCGCGGACCTCGGCGGGGGCGTTGGCGGCCAGCCAGTCCCGGACCTCGGCGCGGAACTCCCGCTGGGCGGCGGTGTACTCGATCGGCGAAGGGGTCATGGGGTGCGCACCGTTCTGGTCGGGGTGTCGGTGTCGGCGGTCGGCCGGTCGGCGATCGCGCCGTCGGCGCGCAAAGCGGCGATCCGGGTGTCGTCGTAGCCGAGTTCGTGGAGGACCTCGTCGTTGTGTTGGCCGAACAGCGGCGCGGCACGGCGGTGGCCGCCGGGGGTGCGGTCGAGCCGGAAGCCGAGCGCGCCGTACTCGCGGTGCCCGGCCCTCGGGTGGTCCAGCGCCACCACCAGGCCGGCATCGCGGACCGCCGGGCTGGTGGCGATGTCGGCGCCGTCGAGGACTGGAGCGGCCGGGATTCCGTTGGCCTGCAACAGGTCCGCTGCGGTCTTCTTGTCCTGTGTGGACGTCCAGGCGGTGATCGGGTCGCGCAGGTCGTGCTGGTTGGCGTAGCGGGCGTCGGCGGTGGCGTACCGGGGGTCGGTGGCCAGGTCGGGACGGTCCAGCACCGCGCACAGCGCCCGCCAGGTCGCGTCGTCGCCGACGGCGATCGCCAGCCACTGGTCGGTGCCCCGGCACGGGTAGGCGTCGTGCGGGGCGTGGCCGGGGGCGGTGTTGCCGTCCGGGTGCCAGGTGTCGCCGGTCGCCACCTGCTCCAGCACGTACTCGCCGATCCAGTGCGCCGCCGCCTCGACCTGCGCCACCTCCAGCCGCCCGCCGGCCCCGGTGCGGTCGCGGGACACCAGCGCGGTCAGCACGGCGGCGACCGCGTTCAGCCCGCCGGTCGGGTCCAGGTAGGCCGGGCCGGTGAGCACCGGCGTGCCGTCGGCGTAGCCCATCAGCGCGGTCATCCCGGACGCCGGCTCCATCGTCTTGCCCATGCCCTGGTGGCCCGACATCGGCCCGCCGGGCCCGAACGCCGGCATCTCCACCACGATGATCGCCGGGTTGACCTCACGCAGCGCCGTGTGCCCTGCGCCGAGACGGTCCAGCACGCCCGGGGTGAAGTTCGCCAGCACCACGTCGGCGGTGGCGGCGAGGTCGCGCAGCACCTCCGCCGAGCCGGGCCGCTTCAGGTCGAGGGCCAGCGAACGCTTGTCGAGGTTCTGGGAGTTGAACAGGACGTTGCGGTTCTGCGGGTCGTCGCCGGGATCGAGGTCGGGGTAGTAGAACCGCGCGCCGCCCGCGCGCGTCCCGCGCCACGAGTCCGGGTGGCTCGGCGCCTCGATCTTGATCACGTCGGCGCCGAGGTAGGCCAGGCACCGCCCGGCGAACGGCCCGGCCCACGCCGTGGTGAACTCCAGCACCCGCACCCCCGCCAGCGGCCCCCGCCCCCGCGCGGTCGCCCGCCGGGTGGGCGCGGCCGGGCTCGGGTCCAGGGTGAACGGTCCGCGCAGGGCGGTCTCGCCGCCGGCCGTGTGCAGCAGGCCCCGGGTCCGCCACTGCTCGGAGGCCACCAGTTCGCCAAGGCCGGTGACCTTCTCCGCGCTGACCCGCCCGGCCTGACAGGCGGCCACCACGTCGTCGGCCAGCAGGCCGGACGCCTTGGCGCGCAACAGGTCCACGACCAGCGGCCAGTGGGCGAGCCGGTCGCCGGCGGTGTCGAACCGGGGGTCGTCGAGCAACTGCTCCAGGTCGAAGACCCGGCACAGCGCCGGCCAGTTGCGGATGGCGAACAGCACCACCCAGGCGTCCGCGCAGCGCAGCACCGCCAGGAACCCGGGGTAGCGGGCGCGGGTCTCGGCGGTGCCGTTGTAGCTGTACTGGCTGACCAGGTTCTGCGCCATCGCCAGCGTCGACTCGAACACCGTCGCCCGGACCCGCTGCCCGCGCCCCGAGCGGTGCCGTTCGTGCAGCGCGGCCAGCGCCGAGACGTAGGCGGTGGTGCCGGTGGCGTAGGACGCGCGCCGGCCCAGCCCGTAGACAGGCGGGCGGTCGGCCGGGCCGGTCGCGTTCATCACCCCGGCCAGCGCCTGGGCCACCATCTCCCCGCCGCGCCAGTGCGCGTACGGGCCGGGTGGGAAGTCACCGATCTCGCAGTCCACCACGTCCCCGGCCGGCTCCGGCGGCTCGCCAGGGTCGCGCAGGACCACGTCGACCCGCGCCGGCCGCTTCCCGTGGCGCTTGCCGTGGTGGAGGTGCCGGAACAGGAACGAGTCGCCGTCGGGACAGCGGGGTGGCAGCCGGCGGGTCGGCGTGCCGCCCGGCGGCTCGACCAGCACGACCGTCGCGCCGTGCGCGGCGAACAACCGCCCGGCGTACTGTCCGGCGACACTGGTCGACAGGTCGGCCACCACCAGCCCGGCCAACGGCCCCTCAGGCGACGATGAGGTCATCCTCGGTCCTCTCCGTGCGCACGACCCCGGTGCTCATCCGGTCGCGCAGGGCGTCGCCGACGCGGTACACGCACAGCACGACCACCCCCAGCAGCACGCCGGGCGCGACGATCTGGGCGGGGGCCGACAGGATCTGGGCGTAGGCGTCGGACAGGTCGCTGCCCCAGCTCGGTGCCGGCTTGGGCACGCCGAGCCCGAGGAACGACAGCACGCCCTGGATGACGAACGCGAGGCCGGTGTAGATGGTCAGCTGCACCACCACCGGCCGCAGCGCCATCGGCAGCACGTGCCGCGCCAGGATGACCGGCGTGCGCACCCCGGACAGCCGCGCGCTCTGCACGAACTGCTGCTGGCGCACGGCCAGCACCCCGGAGCGGGTCAGCTGCGCGGTGTTGGGCGAGAGCACCAGGCCGATCGACACCATCGAGGTGACCAGCCCGGCGCCCAGCGAGCCGGTGATCGCCACCGCCAGCACCATCGTCGGGAACGCGATCATGATGTCGGCCAGGCGCATCAGCGTCGTGCCGGCGTAGCGGGGCCAGTAGCCGGCGACCGTGCCCCACAGCACGCCGACCACGAAGGTCACCCCGACGGCGATCGCCACGCCGCCGAAGGCGTTGCGCCCGCCCCAGATCAGCCGACTCAGCACGTCCCGGCCGAACTGGTCGGTGCCCAGCAGGTGCGCGCCCGACGGTCCGGCCAGACGGTTGTCCAGGTTCTGGGCCAGTGGGTCGTAGGGCGCCACCCACGGGGCGAGCAGGGCGGCGAGCAGGAGTCCGATGAGGACGGTCAGGGCGATGATCAGCCCGGCGGACGGGCGTGCGCGAGGCATCGGTCACGCTCCCCGGCTCGCCGGGCTGACCAGCCCGCTGATGATGTCCACCACGAGATTCACCACCAGCGCGATCAACACGTACACCAGCACGATCCCCAGGATCAGCGTGTAGTCCCGCACGCCGATCGCGTTGACCAGCGCACTGCCCATCCCGGGCAGCACGAAGATCTTCTCCAGGACCAGCGTCACCCCGAGCTGCCCGAGGGCCAGCAGGGCGACGACGTTGAGCACCGTGGGCAGCGCGGCGCGGAAGGCGTAGCGCCAGGTGATCACGCGTTCCGGCAGGCCCATCGCCCGCGCGGTGCGGGTGTGGTCGCTGGCCAGCGCGTCCACCATCGCCGCGCTCACCTGCCGGATCACGATCGCGCTGCCGCCCAGGATCATCGGCAGCACCGGCAGCACGACGTGGTACAGGTTGCCCAGCGGGTCCTCGGTGAACCTCGGATAACCCAGCCGGGGCAGCAGCCCGAGCCCCACCGAGAACACGCTGATCAGCACCAGCGCCAGGAAGAAGTCCGGGACCGCGAGGCCCACCCCGGACACGGTGCGCACCCAGCGGCCCGAGCGGCGCCCGGCCCGCTTGGCCGCGTACACGCCCAGCGGCACCGCCACCACGATCGTGCCGATGATCGCCAGCAGCACCAGCTCCAGGGTCACCGGCAGGGCCAGCGCGATCAGGTTCGACACCGGCTGCCCGGTCTGGAACGACTCGCCGAGGTCGCCGGTCAGCGCCCGCCCCAGCCAGCTGGTGAACTGCTCGACCACCGGCCGGTCCAGCCCGAGTTGTTTGTCCACCACGGCGATCGCCTCCGGCGTGGCCTCCTCGCCGAGGCGGGCGTAGGCCGGGCCGCCGGGGATGATCTTCACCAGCAGGAAGGTCAGCAGCCCGGCGCCGACGGCGGTCGGCACGAACAGCAGCAGCCGGCGCAGCACGAAGCGGGGCATCCCGCCCGCCGCGAACCGGCCGCGCCGCCGGTTCGCGGCGGGCGGGTCCGCGACCGGCTCGTCAGCCAGGCCGGTGACCTCCTCGGTGTCGGTGCGCATCAGCCGGCGGAGGTGACGCCGAGCGCGGTGAAGTCGGCCTCGCCGTTGATGGCGAACGCGTCCTTGCCGCCGGTCACCCGGTCGGTCCACGCCGCGACGTAGGGGGTGTAGAACAGCGGGATGATCGGCAGCTGCTCCTGGAGCACCTCGTTGGCCCGGCGCAGCGCCGCCAGCAGGTCCTGCTCGGTGGTGGCCTCGTTGAGCGCCTCGACCGCGGCGTCGCCGTCGGGGATCGGCGCCTTGCCGGCGTTGCCGGAGGAGGACGTGGTCAGCAGCCGGCGGTAGATGGTCATCCAGTCGGGGCCGGAGTTCATGCCGGTGGAGAAGATGTCGTACTGGTGGTCGGTGTAGAAGCGTTTGGTGGCGTCGGGCAGGGCCTTGGCGTCGAAGGTGACCTCGATGCCGACCTTGGCCAGCTGGTCGGCGACGATCACGCCGGTGTTCTGGAAGTTGCTGCCGTCCAGCGACACGCCCCGCAGCGTCAGCCCGTCCGGGTGCCCGGCCTCGGCGAGCAGCTCCCTGGCCTTGTCCGGGTCGTGCGGGTAGGCGTCGTCCAGGTCGTCCATGTGGTACGGGTGGCCCGGCGGGTAGGGCTGCACGGCGCCGACGTCGGTCAGGCCCTCCGACCCGGTCTCGGCCAGCGCCTGGCGGTCGATGGCGTAGCTGATGGCCTGGCGGATCCGCACGTCCTGGAGCGGTCCCTGACTGCGGTCGACGTTCAGGTCGGCGATGGCCACGCCGATGTCGGAGCTGACGGTGACCGACGGCTGGTCGGTGAGTGAGGTGACCACCGGCGGTTCGAGCCGGTAGCCGAAGTCGGCCTGCCCGCCGGTGAGCGCGGCGACCTGCGCCGACGGGTCGGTGATGATCGAGACGTTGATCGTGGCGGCCTTGCCGGGCGGCGGCCCGGCCTGCCGGTAGCCGTCCCAGCGGGTCAGCCGCACCGAGCTGCCGGGCACGAAGTCGGCCAGTTGGTAGGGCCCGGCGCCGACGGGCGTCGACCCGAACGACGCGCCGGACTTGTCCCGCGCGGCCGGTGAGGCCAGCATCCCGAGCCGGCTGCCGAGCAGGTCCACGAGCCCGGACAGCGGCTGCTCCAGCGTGAACACCAGGGTGGTGGCGTTCTCGGCGGTGACCCCGGACAGGCCGGGAACGGTCTGGTTGCCCAGTTCCAGGCACTGGTCGATGCTCTGGGCGGCGGTCTCGGCGTTGAGCGGGGTGCCGTCCTGGAAGGTCAGGCCCTCCTGGAGGGTGAGGGTCAGCGTCAGCCCGTCGGGCGAGGTCTGCCACTCGGTGGCGATGCCGGGGGACAGCTCGCCGGTGGCCGGGTCGGTGCGCAGCAGCGGCGCGTAGATGGCCGTCATGTACGCCAGTTCCGAGCCCGACAGCGTGCCGCACGGGTCGAACTGGTTGGGGGTCGAGCCGTGGACGATGGTCAGGGTGCCCTGCGGGTCGGGCTCACCGGAACCGCCGCCGGTCCCGCCGCCGCCGGCCTGGGCCGAGCAGCCGGTGAGGGCCAGGGCGAGCGTGGCGGCCAGGGCGAGTGGGCGCGCCGGGACACGCCGGGGGAGGGGAGCTGGCATCGTGCACTCCTTCGTGCTTCAGCGGATCTCGGGCCAGAAGTGGCAGGCGACCTGGTGCGCCTCGCCGGCACCGAGCACCGGTTCCTCGACCGCGCAGCGCTCCTGGGCGAAGCGGCAGCGGGTGCGGAACCGGCACCCCGACGGTGGTCGCCGCGCGTCCGGGATCTCCCCGGGCAGCAGTGCCCGGCGCCGGGCGCGGGCGTGCGACGACACGGTGGGTACGGCGCTGATCAGCGCCTGGGTGTAGGGATGGCGGGGCTCGCGCAGCACGGCCCGCACGGGTCCGGCCTCCACGAGCTTGCCGAGGTACATGACCCCGACCTGGTCGGCGAGCCGGGCGATGGAGGTCATGTCGTGCGAGACGAACACGTAGGTGAGGCCGTTGCGCTCGCGCAGGTCGTCGAGCAGCCGCAACACGCCGGCCTGCAACGAGATGTCCAGTGCGGCGACCGGTTCGTCGCACATCACCAGCGGGGCGTCGGCGGCGACCGCGCGGGCGATGGTGACCCGCTGCCGCTGTCCGCCGGAGAGCTGGGCGGGTCCGCGCCCGGCGAGCTCCGGCCCGATCCCGACCTGGCGCAGCAGTTCGACCGCGCGCGCCCGCAGCCGGGTCGGCACCCGGAAACTGGTGGGGGCCAACGGTTCGGCGACGCTGCGCCAGATCGGCAGGCTCGGTGAGAGGGCCAGCATCGGGTCCTGGAAGATCACCTGGACCTGGCCGTCGCGGCCGACCGAGCCGGGTGCGTCGGTGAGGTCCCCGCCGCGCGGCGCGATCCGCACCCGGCCCCGCGCCACCGGCAGCAGGCCGGCGATCGCCATCACCAGGGTGGACTTGCCGGAGCCGGACTCGCCGATCACGCCGAAGGTCTCGCCCCTGGCGACCCGCAGCGTCACCCGGTCCACCGCGCGCAGCGGGTCGCGCCGGTTGCCGTAGGAGACCACCAGGTCCTCGACGGCCAGGGCGTCCCCGGTCACGCCGGCACCCCGGTCAGCTCCAGCTCGCGGTGGCGCAGGCAGCGGGTCAGCCCGTTGTCGTCGTCGGGGACCAGGTCGGGTACGGCCTCGACGCAGGCGTCGCGCCGGTGCGGGCAGCGGGGGTGGAACCGGCAGCCGGCCGGTGGGCGGGCCGGGTTGGCCGGCGCGCCGGCGATGCCCGTCCACTCCCGCGTGTCGTCGCTGTCGAGGTCCACCGTGGACGCCTGGAGCAGGGCCCACGGGTAGGGGTGGCGGGGGCGGCGCAGCAGGTTGTCGGTGCGGGTGTCGCTGACCACCTGGCCGCAGTACAGGGTGATCACCCGCGAGCACAGTTCGCTGACCACGCCGAGGTTGTGGCTGATCAGCAGGACGGCCAGGCCGCGCTCCTCGGCCAGGCGGTGCAGCAGGTCGATGATCTGCGCCTGGATGGTCACGTCCAGCGCGGTGGTCGGTTCGTCGGCGATGAGCAGCCGGGGCCGGCAGACCAGGGCCATCGCGATCATGATCCGTTGGCACATGCCGCCGGACAGCTCGTGGGTGTAGGCGGTGAGGGTGCGCCGGGGGTTGGGCAGGCCGACCTGGGAGAGCAGGTCGCAGGCGCGGTCGACGGCCTGCGCCTTGGGCACGTTCTCGTGCGCGGCCACCACGTCCAGGATCTGCCGGCCGACCGGGCGCGCGGGGTGCAGTGAGGCCCTTGGCTCCTGGAAGATCATGCTCAGCTCGTTGCCGCGCAGCCGGCGCAGCTGGTCGGGGCTGGCGGTGAGCAGGTCGGTGCCGGCGAAGGTGATGGTGCCCTCGACGGTGGCCTCGGGTGGCAGCAGGCCCATGACGGTGAGCCCGGTGAGGGTCTTGCCGGAGCCGGACTCGCCGACCAGGCCGACGACCTCGCCCTCGGCGACGGTGAACGAGAGGTCGGCGAGCAGCGGTGTGCCGCCGATGGCCAGGTGGAGCTGGTCGACCTCAAGCAGGTGATCACCCATGTCAGGTCCCTCTCGCCGGAGGTCGAAGTATCTGCACTGATGGTGCAAATAGTAAGTCGCATCACATCCGTGTCAATAGTTGTCCGGGATTAAGATGCACGCACAGTGCAAATAGTAAGTCCGGCCACACCCGTGTCAAGGAGGACGCCGTGGGCCAGGAACTCCCGATCGGTCGCCTGTTCGCCCACTTCGCCGCCACCCGCCCGGACCGCACGGCGCTGCTCGACGAGACCGGCGCCGACACCATGACCTGGGCGGAACTGGACGCCGCCACCAACCGGCTCGCCCGCGAGTACGCCGCGCGCGGCGCCGGCCAGGACACCACCGTCGCCATCGGACTGCCCAACTCGCCCGCGCTGATCCGCGCCTGCGTCGCGGTCTGGAAACTCGGCGGCACCACCCTGCCGCTCTCGCCCAGGCTGCCGCCCGCCGAACGCGACCGCGTCCTGGACCTCGCCCGCCCCGCCCTGGTCGTCGACGACGAGCCGGACACCACCGGCCGCGACGGCGGCCCGCTGCCCGAACGCGTGCCGACCTACTGGAAGGCGCTGACCTCCGGCGGCAGCACCGGTTCGCCCAAGCTGATCGTGAGCCACGACCACCCCTGGTACGACCCGGACAACCCGGTGGTGGAGTACCTGCACGCCGACGGCGTCCAACTCGTGGTCGGCCCGCTGTACCACAACGCGGCGTTCATCTACGCCATGCGCGGGCTGTTCTGCGGGCACCGGCTGGTCGTCATGCGCCGCTTCGACGCCGCCCGCGTGCTCGACCTGATCGACCGCCACCGGGTCACCTGGGTACAACTGGTGCCGACGATGATGAACCGGATCTGGCGGCTGCCGGCCGAGGTCCGCGCGGGGGCCGACCTGTCGTCGCTGCGCACCCTGCTGCACGTCGGCGGCCCCTGCCCGCCCTGGCTCAAACAGGAGTGGATCGACTGGCTCGGGCCCGACCGGGTCGTCGAGGTGTACGCCGGCACCGAGAGCCAGGGCATCACGATGATCACCGGCCGGGAGTGGCTGGCCCACCGGGGTTCGGTCGGCCGGGCGATCCGGGGGTCCCGCTTCCAGGTCCAGGACGAGCACGGCGCGCCGGTCGGCCCGGGTACGGTCGGCGAGGTGTTCCTGATGCCGGCCGGCGGTCCCGGCTCGACCTACCACTACGTCGGCGCGACCCCGCGTAGCCGCGAGGGCTGGGAGTCGCTGGGCGACCTCGGCCACCACGACGAGGACGGCTACCTCTACCTGGACGACCGGTCAACCGACTGCATCGTCACCGGCGGCGCGAACGTGTACCCGGCCGAGGTCGAGGGCGCGCTGGACTCGTTCCCCGGAGTGCGGTCCAGCGCGGTGATCGGCCTGCCCGACGACGACCTCGGGCACCGCGTGGTGGCGATCGTGGAGGCCGGCGGCGACGTGCGCGCCGAGGACCTGGACGCGCACCTGGCCACCCTGCTGGCCCCGTACAAGCGGCCCCGAGCCTACGAGCTGACCACCGACCCGCTGCGCGACGAGGCCGGCAAGGTCCGCCGCTCGGCGCTGCGCGCGGCGCGGCTGGGACCCGCGTGAGGGCCGTGGCGCCCCCGGACACCGACGCCTGGCTGGCCCACCGCTCCGGATCGTCCACAGTGGACGAACTAGTGGCCGCGCTGGCCGTGCGCCGGCTCGGGCCCGACCTGTTCACCGCCACCAGTACCGCCCTGCCGGCCCGGCGGGTGTTCGGCGGGCAGACACTGGCCCAGTGCGTGGTGGCCGCCTCGCTGACCGTGCCGGCGCCGGCCGTGGCGCACTCGCTGCACGCCTACTTCGTCCGCCCCGGCCGGCCATCGGCGCCGTTCCGGTTCGCGGTCACCACGATCCGCGACGGCCGCTCGTTCGCCACCCGGCGGATCGAGGCCGTCCAGGACGGCGAGCCGACCTGCGTGGTGATCGCCTCGTTCAGCCCGCCCGAGGACGGCCTGACCCACCAGGACCCGCTGCCGGCCAGGCCGGGGCCGGACGGGCTGGCCGGGCGCACCCCGTTCCACGTCGCCCCCGACGGCGCCGCGACGGCCGGGGCGGTCGAACTGCGTGCCTGCCCACCGGCCGGGGACCCGACGCCGAGGGCGGAGTCGGCGGTGTGGATGCGGATCACCGCGCCGCTGCCCGACGACCCGCTGCTGCACCGGGCGCTGCTGGTGTACCTGTCGGACTTCAGCATCCTGCACGGCGCGTTCCACCTGCACGGGGTGACCCGCCCGATGATCCGCACCGCCAGCCTGGACCACAGCATGTGGCTGCACCGCGACGGCCGCGCCGACCAGTGGGTGCTGCACGAGAGCCGCAGCCCGTCCTCCGGCGGCGGCCGGGCGGTCGGCTTCGCGTCGCTGTACGGCGGTGACGGCGCGCTGCTGGCCACCGCCGGCCAGGAGATGCTGGTGCGCCTGCGCGAACCCCAGGAGCGGGAACCCTAGGAGCTTGGCACGCCGCCGAGGGCGAACTCGTTGCCGTCCGGGTCCCGGAAAGTGATCTTGCGGGTGCCGTTGTCGTAGGTCTCGCGCAGTGCCGGTTCCAGGCCCCGCTCGGCGATCGCGGCCAGCCGCGCGTCGAGGTCGTCGACGATCACGGTGATCAGCGCGTGCCCGGCGCGTTTCCGGTCGAGCACCACGTACACCGCGCGGTTGTCGGCGATCTCCCACACCGCCTCGGTGTCGTGCGGGTGGAACGCGGGTGGCGAACCGAGCAGTTTTCCGTACCAGGCCACCGCTTCGGGGTAGTCGTTCACCGGGATGCCCGCGAACAGGTAGTCACTCACCGCCACACCGTACCGACCTCACCGGGCGTTCGGTGCCGGGGCCAACGCCCGGCGCAGCGACTCGGTCGGCTCCAGGCCGAGCTCGTCGAGTAGCACCCGCCGGCACCGCTGGTACTGGTCCTGGGCGGCGGCGCGGTTGCCGGCGGCCAGGTGCGCGTCGATCAGCGCGCGGTGGGCGCTCTCCCGCAGCGGTTCGGCCTGTACGGCGGCCAGCCCGGCGGCGACGGCCTCGCCGTAGCGCCCGGCGCCGGTCAGCCGGTCGGCCATCGCCTCCAGCGCGTAGAGCCGAAGCTGGTGGTACTGCTCCTTCTCCAGCAGCACCCACTCGTTGTCCGACCACTCGGGCAGCAGGTCGCAGGACAGGTCCTCGCGGGTGCGCCGGTTGAGGATGTCCTCGCAGGAGCAGGTCCGGTCCAGCAGCTGGTGGGCTCGGGCGACCGAGGCGTGGATGTCCACGTCGATGAAGCTGGCCAGCGCCATCTCCTGGGAGGAGGCCAGGATCAGCTCCGGTTCGTTGCGCAGCGCCCGCCACAGCGAGGACCGCAGGTTGGCGTTGGCCCGGGTCGTGGTGGCCTCGGGCCACAGCGAGCGGGCGACGTAGGTCCTGGTGCGGGGCCGGTCCTGCAACGCGAGGAACGCGAGCAGCTGTTGGGCGCTGGCCGACAGCGTGATCCGTCGTTCGCCCACGAGCAGGGCGAAACCCTTGAGCAGCCGCAATGTCACGGCCTGATGATCCTGTGCGCGCATCCCGTTTCCCCCAGGGCGCCACGAACCGCCGAAACTCCTTGCCACAGAACTAGTTCGCGCACAGGTCGGCATTCGTTACCGAGAATCTTCGGCAATGTTGGCTAATCGGGTGAGAAATTCCCGAACGGCCGTCTGGACGGCCTCGACCGAGCTGGCCGCCAGCGGGGGCGCCGGCTGACCCCCGACCGTGGACAGGATGCGCACCCGGAGTCTGTCGGGCCGGCCGTCCTCCAGCCAGGCCCGCACGATCAGGGTGCCGTGGGGAGTACCGCTGGACGTGCCGCTGGACGTGCCGCTGTGCTGTTCCGGTGGGTCCACCCACGCAGGATGACTCGTGACTGTCACCGGGGCGTTGTCACATCGTCTCCGCTCGCCGGAGGAACGGCGCGGTGACGCCTGAGCGACGGCCGCGCGGCGGATTCGTTACGCCACAGCTGAAATCCTGCCCCTGCGCCGCGTCGCCCGGTTCCGGAGCGACGGCGCGGGGAGGACCGCATGGGGGATTTCGGTGTCGTGGCCGATGTCTCGTCGATCGTCGTCGGCCGGCTGAACCGGGCGCTGGCCGGGCTGAGCCCGCAGCCGCCGGACCCGGTCGCCGAGCTGCACGACCTGTCCGAGCCGGTGCAGACCGAACAGCCCAAGCTCACGGTGTTCCTCTACGAGATCGCCGAGGACCCGACCTCGCGCAACCGTCCGCCGGTGCGTTCGCTGCCGCCGGACCCGCCGACCAGGAGCAAACCGCCGATGGCGTTGCTGCTGCGCTACCTGGTCACGCCGTGGGGCGGTGACCAGCTGACCCAGCACCGGATGATCGGCCGCGCGCTGCAGTCGTTCTACGACGACGCGATCCTCGACGGCGAGGAGCTGGCGGGCAGTCTCGCCGGCGGCGTCGACGCCCTGCACGTCACGCTGACCCCGCTGACGCTCGACCAGAAGTCCTGGGTCTGGTACGCGATCCAGAAGCCCTACCGGCTCTCGCTGAACTACGAGATCCGCGTGGTGAACCTGGATTCCCTCGACGTGGCGCGGCTTCAGGTGGTCCACAGCCGCGAACTGGACGGAAACCCGTTGCCATGACACGTTTCCTGCCGATCGAGCGGTCGGTCCTGCACAGCCCGGCCTGGTTCGTGCCCTACGACGAGTTCGCCCGCCGGGTCACCTCGGCGGGCGTCACCGTCGCCCTCGACCGGCTCGACGGCCAGGTCTGGGAGCCGACGGACGTCGCGCCGGTACGCACACCCAGCGCGGCCATCGCCTTCCCGGGCCTTGGCCGCCGGCTGCCGGCCGCCACCCGGTTCCGGGCACGGTTCCAGGCGCCGGGTTTCCAGGCGCTGTACCCGGCCGAGGGCGAGCCGTTCGCCTCGGACGCGGTCGGCGTCGAGTTCCTGACCCACCCCTACGACGAGACCAGCCCGCCCGAGGCGCCGGCCACGCCCAGGCTGGTGCGGCTGCTGCCGGCGGCCTCGTTCGCCCACCCACCGGGCGTGCGCGTGGTGTACGGCGCGGTCCTCGACGGGAATTCCGGCGCGGCGGTGCCCAACGCGCTGGTGTCGGCCGAGGGCACCGCCGGGCAGGACGCGGTGCCCTGGCGGGAACGCACGCTGACCGACGAGCGCGGCGGCTTCCGGCTGGCCCTGCGGTGGCCGGGCGCCCTGGCCGGTGGCGAGGAGCTGTTCACCCTGCTGGCCGTCGAGCGTCCCGGCCGGTCCGGGTCGCTGGCGGTGCGCCTGCCGGCCGACGCGGGACGCCGGCACGTCATCGAGATCGTCCCGTAGCAGCGAGAGAAGTGAGGAGCCAGCCATGCCCGAGTATCTGAGCCCCGGCGTCTACGTCGAGGAGGTCGACGCGGGGCCGCGGCCGATCGCGGGGGTGAGCACCAGCACGGCGGGCATGGTCGGCGTCACCCAGCGCGGCCCGGCCAGCGGGAAACCGAAGCTCGTCACCAACTTCCTGGAGTTCCAGACCGTCTTCGGCGGATTCCTGCCCGAGCCGGACGCGCCGGTGCGCGACGCCTGGGCCACCAACCCCACCGAGGGCGGCCGCTGGTGGCTGTTCCCCTCGGCCGTCAAGGGCTTCTTCGACAACGGCGGCCAGCGCCTCTACGTCAAGCGGGTGGTCAGCGGCGACGCCCGGCCCGGCTCGGGCACCCTGGGCAGCGGTCTGGTGAGCCACGTCGTGCGCGACGCCGCCGCCGGCGCCACCACCCTGGAACTGAGCCACCTGATCGGCTTCGCCGGCAACGACCCGGTCACCGTCCACCGGGGCGACGGCACGGAGATCGGCGCCACCACGATCACCGGCTACACCGGCACCAGGGTCACCCTGGCCGCCCCGCTGGCGGCCGAGGTGAAGGCGGCGCGCGGCGACTACGTCCAGGTCGGTGCGCGCGGCCCGGCGCAGACCCTGCGGTTCGAGGCGTCCAGCCCCGGCTCGTGGGGCGCGGGCGTGCGGGTGCGGATCTCCCCGGAGCTGAGCGCGTCACTGCCGGTGCTGCCCGACCCGGGCGAGGGTTCGCTGTTCGTCACCCGGCTGTCGGTCGAGGCCGCCGAGAACAGCCCGTCGGTCGTGGTGGACCGCACGGCGGGCCTGTCGGCCGGTGAGGTGTTCGTGCTCATCGGCGGCACGCGGTTCCCGGTCACCGCCGGCGAACCGGACGCCGACGACCGGGTGACACTGACCTTCGCCGAGGGCACCACGCACGGCGCGTGGCCCGCCGGCCAGGGCGTGCGCCGGGTGCGGCTGGCCGGCGGCGGCACCTCGCTGCGCGTCGGCGGCGCCGGCCGGCTCTACCTCGGTGCGGTCACCCAGCTCGACACCGGCGACGCGCTCACCACCCTGCGGGTCACCGCCATCGACGACGACCTGGTCACCTTTGACGCGCCCACCCCCGTCCCGGTCTTCGAGACCGCGCGGCTGGGCCTGGTCGAGGCCACCGTGGACACCCGGTTCGACGACCCGGCCGGCGGCTCGGTCACCGAGACCTTCCGTGGCCTGCGGCTGCTGGGCACCGACCCGGCCAGCGTCGCCGGTGTCCTGGCCGCCCGCTCGCGGCTGGTGCGGGCCACGACCCTGCCCGACCTGTCCGACGACCCGGCGGCGTTCCCCACCCCGGCGACGGGCAGCTGGCTGACCCTGGCCGACGACGGCGACGACGCCTACGACGGCCTGACCGTCGCCGACTTCGTCGGCACCGACGGCGGCAGCGGGCAGCGCACCGGCATCGTGGCGCTGGAGGACATCGACGAGGTGTCGGTGTGCGCGGTGCCCGGCGTGTGGGCGGGAACCGTCCAGTCGGCCCTGGTCACCCACTGCGAGCAGCTGCACGACCGGTTCGCCCTGCTCGACCCCCAGGACGGCCTGGACATCGAGGGAATCCAGACCTTCCGCGAGGTCTTCGACACCAAGTACGCGGCGCTCTACTACCCGTGGCTGGTGGTGACCGACCCGGTCACCGCCACCGGCGCGCTGGAGGTGCCGCCCTCGGGGCACCTGGCCGGCATCTACGCCCGCGTGGACAACGAGCGCGGCGTGCACAAGGCGCCGGCGAACGTGGTGGTGCGCGGCATCCGGCTCACCGACGGCATCGCCCAGGACGTCACCAAGCGCCACCAGGACCTGCTCAACCCCAAGGGGATCAACGCGATCCGGTTCTTCCCCGGCCTGGGCCAGCGGGTGTGGGGCGCGCGCACGCTGTCCTCGGACACCTCGTGGAAGTACGTCAACGTGCGGCGGTTGTTCCTGTTCCTGGAGGAGTCGATCGAGGAGGGCACCCAGTGGGTGGTCTTCGAACCCAACGACGAGGCGCTGTGGGCGCTGGTGCGCCAGACGGTCGCCAACTTCCTGACCACCGTGTGGCGTTCCGGCGCGCTGGCCGGCACCACGGCCGACGAGGCGTTCTTCGTCGCCTGTGACCGCTCGACGATGACCGAGGACGACCTCGCGAACGGCCGGCTGATCTGCGTGATCGGTGTCGCGCCGGTCTACCCGGCCGAGTTCGTGATCTTCCGGATCCAGCAGAAGACCCGTGAACAGCAGCTTGTGTGAGTACGTCGACGTGATTGAGAGGCGACCCCGATGCCACCTGTGACCAGGGACGACCCGTATGCCGCTTACAACTTCCTGGTCATCGTGACCAACGTCAGCGACGACGGCGTCGCGGTGAGCGGGTCGTTCACCGAGGCCAGCGGGCTGGACGTGGAGATCCCGGTGATCGAGTACCGCACCGGCAGCGAGGACATCACCGTCCGCAAGCTCACCGGTCTGCGCAAGGCGCCCAGCGCGCTGACGTTCAAACGCGGCGTCACCGGCCACGTCGGCTTCTGGAACTGGGTCGTGGAGGCGCTCAACGGCAAGGTGCGGCGCACGTCGGGCTCGATCGTGATGCTCGACGAGAACCGCCAGGAGGTGATGCGCTGGAACTTCGACCGGGCGTGGCCGACGAAGTACACCGGCCCGTCGTTCAACGCCACCAAGAACGAGATCGCCATGGAGACGCTCGTTCTGGCGGTCGAGAGCTTCCTGATCGACGCGTGAGCCGATGACGACCCCCGCACTTCCCGGCGTCCGGTTGACCTTCGAGCCGGTGGCGGCCGGCGCGGAGCCGCTGCGCACCGACGTCGCCGCCTTCCTCGGCCGTACCCGCCGGGGCCCGGTCGACCGTCCGGTCAGGGTGACCAGCTGGAACGAGGTCGTCGGCGTGTTCGGCGAGCCGGACGGCTCGTCGGCGACGCCGTACGCGCTGCGCGGTTTCTTCGACAACGGCGGCCGGACGGCGTGGGTGTCGCGGGTCAGCGGCCCGGCGTCGCCGGCGAGTGCGGAGTGGACGGTCGGGCAGGGCTGCTACCGGGTGGTGGCGGCCAGTCCCGGGACGTGGGCCAACGGCGCCCGGGTGGCGATCCGGTACCAGGCCAGTACGGTCGCCGGCCCGCCGACGGTGACCGTGCGGGTGATCGTCCCCGGTGAGCCGGCGGAGGTCTTCGCCGGCCTGCCACCGGCGCAGGTGGTGGAGCGGCTCTCCGCCTCGCGACTGGTCAGGCTGGTTGCCAGCCGCCCGGCGGCGCCCCTACCGCCGCCGGGCGGCCCGATCTCGCAGACCTGGGACCTGGTCCTGGCCGGTGGCACCGACTCCCCGCCGGACCGCGACGACTACGCCGGCGCGGTGCGCGTGCAGGCCGATCTGCCGGAGCCGGCGCTGGTGGCGCTGCCCGACCTGGGGTCGGACCTGCCCGGCCAGGACCACCTGGATCTGGTGGCCGAGCTGCTTGCGGTGGTGGAGCCGCTGGCCGACCGGCTGGTGGTGCTCGACGTGCCACCCGATCTGTCCACTGTGGATGAAGTGGTGTCCTGGGTGGAGTCGCTGACCGCGTCCGGCGACCCGGCACTGGCCAACGCGGCGGTCTTCCACCCGCCGCTGCTGGTCCCGGCCGCCCACGGCACCCGCGCGGTGCCGGCGTCTGGCCACGTGCTGGGCATGGTCGCCCGGCTCGACGGCGAGCGGGGCGCCCACCACACCCCGGCCAACGCGGTGCTGCTGGACGCGGTCGACCTGACCGTCGACCACCCGCGCGAGCAGCTGGTGCGGCTGTTCGACGCGCGGATCGACCTGGTGCGCTGCCAGCGCGGGCGGGGCCTGGTCGGCTGGGGCGGGCGCACCCTGTCCGGTGACCCGCGCCGCCGCTACGTCGCCCACCGCCGGCTGCTGCACCTGCTGGTGCGGGCCATCCGCCGGGTCGCCGGACCGCTGGTGTTCGACGTGAACTCGCCCGAGCTGCGGCTGACCCTGGTCCGGGCCGTCACCTCGGTCCTGCTGGAGGCCTACCGCACCGGCGCCCTGGCCGGCGCCCGCCCCGAACAGGCCTTCCGCGTCCTGTGCGACGACACCAACAACCCACCCGACCAGGACCCCGCCCAGCTGGTCTGCGAGATCGACGTCGCCCCGGCGGTGCCCATGGAGTTCATCCACCTCCGCCTGACCCTGGGCCAGGACCGAGACCTGGAGGTGATCGAGTCGTGATCGATCCGCTGCCCAAGTACCGGTTCATCGTGACGCTCGATCCGGGGGACGCCTACCTGCCGGCGGCGCAGGCGTTGCTGCTGCCGCTGGTGGCGGCCGGGGCGTTCCAGGAGGTCACCGGGCTCGGCGGGCAGCTGGAGGTGGTGACCTACGCCGAGGGCGGGCGCAACGACACCGTCCACCAGCTGCCGCTGCGCCACTCGTGGAACCGGATCACGTTGAAGGTCGGCGTGGTCCGCGACCGGGTGCTCTGGTCCTGGTACCAGGCGGGTCTGGCCGACTCGCTGGGCGCGCGCCGCGACGGCGCGGTGATCGTGCTGGGCACCGACGGCGTGCCGGCGATGGCCTGGGCCTTCCACGGCGGCCTGGCCGCCAAATGGAGCGGGCCCGACCTGCACGCCGAGCAGAACGCGGTCGCCATCGAGCAGCTGGAGATCGCGCACGAGGGGTTGACCAATGTCCTCTAGGAGGTGGCGGACGTGCCGAAGAACGTGATCATCCACAACCTGGAGGTCCGGTTGCAGGTGGACGGTGACGACGGCGCGGTGTTCACCCGCCTGTTCAACAAGCACATCAGGGAATGGGCGCGGCTCTACGAGGCCGAGTGCGCCCGCGCCGCGCACAGCCAGGGCGATCGCCGCCTCGGCGACGGAGAGGGTGTCTGGTGAGCGTCTCGCCGGTGTCGTTCGCCAGCCAGGGTGCGCTGGCCAGGCTGGAGATCGTCCGCCCGGTGATCGCCGACGAGCGGGCGCGCCGGATCCCGCTGCGGTTCAACCCGACCGACTACAAGCTCAGCAAGGCCAACACCTTCGCCGAGATCACCATCCCCGGTCTGGAGACCCCGCCGTTGCAGTACGTGCGCGGCGGCAGCGAGACGCTCAGCGTTCAGGCGCTGGTCGACACCTCCGACACCCTGGAGAACGTCCGCACCACCTACGTCGACGCGCTGCGCGGCCTGATGCGCCCCGACAGCCGCGAGCACGCCCCGCCGGTCGTGCGGTTCGTGTGGGACGAGGCGGTGTTCACCGGGGTGCTGGAGAAGCTGGACGTCAACTACGTGCTGTTCCGCCCCGACGGCGTGCCGCTGCGCGCGCAGCTGGACGTGACGCTCAAGGAGTTCCGCCCGGCCGCCCAGCAGGTCGCCGACCCGCCCCGGTCCTCGCCGACGGTGGAGAAGAGCTACGTGGTGCGCCGGGGCGACACCCTGTCCAGCATCTCCGCCGCGGTCTACCGGCGGCCCGACGCGTGGCGGGAACTGGCGCGCGCCAACGGGATCAGCGATCCGCGCGACCTGACACCGGGGCGGGTACTGACCGTGCCCCGGCTGCCGTGAGGGGGAGGGCATGACCGCCACACTGCCCGAGATCGCCGACCCCGACCGGTACGCGCCGGAGTTCGAGGTGGTCATCGAGGGCGTCCAGGCCGACCCGACGACCAAGAACGACATCATCGACATCAAGGTCCACCGCGACCTCGACGAGATGTCCGGCTTCGACCTGGAGCTGAACAACTGGGACGACGTCAACCTGCGGTTCAAGCACTCCGACTCGCGGGACTTCCGGCTCGGCTCACGGGTGTCGGTGCGTCTGGGCTACGCCGACCGGCTGTGGACCGTGGCCACCGGCACGGTCACGACGCTGGCCCCCAAGTTCCCCGACGGCGCCTCGCCGACGGTGACGGTCAGCGGCGTGGACGGGATGGTGCGGCTCAAGGAGAGCAAACCCGACCAGAACGTGGAGAAGGTCTACCGCGACCTGGCCGACTGGCAGATCGCCGAGAAGATCGCCCAGCGCAACAAGCTGCGGATCGTCACCACCCGCGAGGGCCCGGTGCACGACCGGGTGGTGCAGAAGAACCAGACCGACGCGCAGTTCCTGATGGAACGCGCCAAGCGCCTGGACTTCGACTGTTTCCTGCTGCCCGACCCGGACACCGGCGAGGAGACGCTGTACTTCATCAAGCCGACCGACGGCCGCGACGGCCGCCCGATCCGGCTGTTCCGCCTCGCCTACCAGCCGGGCCTGACCACCGGCCCGACCGCGCTGCCCGAGGACCTGGTGCCCAACCTGCTGGACTTCACCCCGACGCTGACGGTCTCCCAGCAGGTCAGCAAACTGACCGTGCGCGGCTGGGACCCGAGGACCAAGCAGGCCATCGCGTTCACCGCGACCGCCGAGAACCTGCCGGCCGGCCAGAACTCGGCGGGCGGGGAGAGCGGGCCGGAGGTCGCCGAGAGCGTGCTCGGCGGGCGCCAGGAGGTCCTCGTCGACGCCCCGGTCACCAGCGACCAGGAGGCCCGCGAGCTGGCGATCAGCCTGCTGCGGGAACGGTCCTACGAGTTCATCACCGCCACCGGCCGGGTCGCCGGGCTGCCGGAGCTGCGGCCGGGCGACAACCTGGAGATCTTCGGCCTCGGCCGGCGCTTCTCCGGCACCTACTTCGTCAAGCGCGTGGAGCACACCCTGGGCACCAGCGGGTTCTTCACCACCTTCACCGGCCGCCGGATCCACCAGGGGGAGACACCGTGACCAGGACGATGCCGCGGGCGCGCAGCACCGACCGCCGCTACTACGGCCTGGCCGAGGCGATCGTGGTGGAGAACGAGGGCGACGACGAGGGCCGGGTGAAGCTGCGGTTCGACTGGTTCGACGGCGGCGCCACGGTCACCGACTGGTGTCGGGTCAGCCAGCTGTACGCGGGCGGGGGCTACGGCTCGGTGTTCGTCCCGGAGGTCGGCGACGAGGTGCTGGTGGCGTTCGTGCACGGGGACATGCGGTTCCCGATCGTGCTCGGCGGGCTGTACAACGGCGTCGACAAACCGCCGACCGCGCGCACGGACGGCCGCGACCAGAAGATCATCCGCACGAGGGCCGGGCACGAGGTGCTGCTCGACGACGGCGAGAAACAGATCCGGATCACCACCGCCGAGGGCGGCTCGGTGACCGTCGCCGCCGACGGCACCATCACCCTCAAGGCCCCCACGGTGGTCGTGGAGGCCGACGCCATCGACCTCGGTGGCGGCGCCACCGAACCCGGCGTGCTGGGCACCGCGCTGCTCGCCGCGTTCAACACCCACACCCACCCGGTCGCCGGCACCGTGGCCAGCGCGCCGACCACCCCGCTGACCGACGGTGTGCTGGCGAAGAAGGTGACCCTGTCGTGAGCGAACCGTTCCTGGGCACCGGCTGGCGGTTCCCGATCCTGCCCGACGAGGCCGGCCGGCTGTCCTACGCCGTGGGCGAGCAGAGCATCGAGCACTGCCTGCGGGCGCTGCTGCTCACCGGAACCGGCGAGCGGGTGATGCGCCCGGACTTCGGCACCCGCGCCCCGGAGTCGGTGTTCGCGCCGGGCAGCGTGGCGAACCTGCGGGAGCTGGAGCGTTCGATCGCCGACGCGGTCCGCGAATTCGAGCCCCGGGTGGAGCTCGACGACGTGCGCGCCGAGACCGACCCGGCCGACGCCTCGCGGGTGACGGTCACCGTCGAGTACCGCGTCCGGCGCACCAACACCAGGTCGAACCTGGTGTTCCCGTTCTACCTCGGCCTCACCGGGAGCACGCCGTGACCCTGCCCTCGCCCAGGCTCGACGACCTCACCTGGGCCGACCTGATGGCCGCGGTCCGCCGCGCGATCCCGGCCGAGTCGGCCGGCACCTGGACGCTGCACGCGCCGGCCGACCCGGGCGTCACCCTGCTCGAACTGTTCGCCTACCTGTTGGAGCAGCGGCTGTTCTGGCTCGACCAGGTGCCCGACGCGCTGGTCGTGGCCGTCCTGGCGCTGCTGGGGCTCGACCCGCCGCGCCCGGCCGTGCCGGCCTCGACCGTGCTGGCGCTGGGCGCCGAGCAGGACGGCGTCGCGGTCCCGCTGGTGCCGGCCGGCACGGTGCTGACCAGGGACCAGGCCGCGCGCGTGCGGTTCACCACCGACGACGAGGTGGCGGTGTTCCCGCTCGACGGCGAGCTGACGCTGTGGACCGACCGCGACCGCACCGCCAACCTGCTCGCCGGGCGCGGGGTGGCGCTGCTGGGCGCCGACGGCGGTCCGGCACAGGCCAGGATCGGCCTGCCGCTGGTGCCAGGGCACGCCGCCCCTGGCTGGTTGACGCTGCTGGTGGAGCTGGACGTGGCGGACGTGGCGCCGTCCTGGTCGCCGCGCGCGGTGGACGCCGGCCCGCCGGCCGAGCTGACCTGGTCGTGGTTCCGGCCGGGGACCGACCGGGCCGGCGGGTTCGCGTCGGTCGCGGACGGCACGGGCGGGCTGCGCCGTTCCGGGGTGGTGCGCCTGCTGCCGCCGCCGGACTGGCGCACCGAGGACCTCGGCCTGCTGGTGTCCACCCCGGCGGCCACGTTCGCCGCGCCGCCGGTGCTGGTGTCGTTGGCGCCCAACGTGTCCGCCGCCCGCCACCAGGAGCCGCGCACGGTCACCGGCACCGAGTTGTCCGAGCAGCTCTACGCCTGGCTCAAGCTGCCCGGTCAGCGTCTGGTGCTGCCGGAGGCGGCCGGTCGCCTGCTGGACGCGACGCTGGTCCTGGGGGACGAGCCGTGGCGGACGGTCCCCGACTTCACCTTCGGCTCCTCGCGCGACCGCACCCACCTGCTCGACCGCGAGGACGGCGCCCTGGTCTTCGGCGACGGACTGACCGCCCGGATCCCGGTCAGCGCGCCGGCCGACGTCCAGGTCACCTACACCCTCGGCGGCGGGCTGGAGGGCAACGGCGGCCTGACCGCGAACTGGGTCCCGGTCGGCGATGTGGCGGGCACGGTGCGCGCGGCGAACCTGGTGCGGGCCGCCGACGGCGCCGAGCCGGAAACCGTGGCCCAGGCCAGGGACCGGGCCGGCGGCGCCCTCAACGAGGTGACCCGCGCGGTCACCGAACAGGACTACGTCACCCTGGCCACCACCACCCCCGGGGTGGCGGTCGGCCGGGCGTACGCGGCGGTCGGCGAGCACCCCGGGTTCCCGTGCGTGCCGGTCCCCGGCGCGGTCACCGTGCACGTCCTGCCGGCGGTCACCCGCGACCCGGCGCGCCCGGACTTCGTGCCCGCCCCCAACCCCGACCCCGGCCTGCTGTGCGCGGTCGCCGAGCGGCTGGACCGGGCGCGGCTGATCACCACCGAGGTGTTCGTCCGCGCGCCGGCCTACCGCCCGGTGCGCCTGCGGGTCGACCTGGCCGGCGACCCGGCCGACCGCGCCAGGGTCGCGGCCACGGTCAGCGAGGCCCTGCGCCGCTACCTGGACCCGCTGACCGGCGGCGACCTCGCCACCGGCTGGCCCTTCGGCGACCCGTTGGCGCCCTCGGCCCTGCTGCGCGCGGCCCAGACCGCCCTCGGGGACCTGGCGTCGGTGTCGGCGGTCGCGGTCGCCCTCGACGGCGCGGCGCCGGGGGAGCACTGCCAGGACGTGGCCCTGGCGCCGGGTGAGCTGCCCGCGCTGCGGGAGGTCCGGGTCGCGGTGGTCGCTGCCGTCGAGCCGGGGGAGGGGCTGTCGTGAGTGAGCTTGCGAGCGAACCAATGTCACAGGGCGACCGCGAGCGGCGTCACCGAGCCTGCGAGGGGGCGTCGTGAACGAGCCCGTGTGGTGGGAGCGCGACTCCGACGAGCCGGCGCGGATCGTCGGCGGCCGGCCGGAACTGGTCGACGCGACCAGGGAGTCGGTGCGGGCCGGGGTCCGCGACCGGATCCCCGGCTACACCCCGGACTGGACCAACCCCGACCGCCAGGACGCCGGGGTCGCGCTGGTGCGGCTGTTCGGCACCCAGGCCGAACCGGTGCTGGCCAGGGTGAACCGGCTGCCGGACAAGCTTCTGGCCGAGCACCTGCGCGTGGTCGGCGTGCGCCGCCGCCCGGCCGGCGCGGCGGCCACCCAGCTGGAGTTCACCGTCACCCCGCCCGACGGCGCCTCGGTGCTGGTGCCGGCCGGGTTCCAGGCCGCCGCCACCGGCCCCGACGGCCAGGTCGTGTTCGAGACCGAACGTGACCTCTACGCCACGCCGGCGCGGATCGCCGCGCTCGCCGTGCAGCGCGCCGAGTCGGTGGAGCCGGTGCCGCTGGGCCCGGCCGGACCCGGCCGCCCGTTCGCCCCGCTGGGCGAGGAGCCGGTGCCGGGCAACGCGCTGTGGATCGGCCTGTCCGGCCCGGCGAGCCCGTATCCCGCGCTGTCGCTGGGTTTCGTCGTCGACGCGGTGCCGCCCGCCCCGGCCTCGGCCGGCGGCCTGACACCGCTGCCCGAACCACCGGCGCCCGCCCTGCGCTGGGACGTGCTCGACGGCGGCCGGGTCGTGGCGGCCGAGGTCCTGCGGGACGAGACCGCCGGCCTGCGGGCCAGCGGCACGGTGGAGCTGCGGGTGCCGCGCACCTGGGAGCCCGGCACCCCACCCGCCGGCCCGGTGCTGCGCTGGCTGCGGCTGCGTTTCGCCCACGGCTCGCTGGCCCGCCAGGCGCCGGTGGTCACCGGGCTGCGGCTGAACCTGGTGCCGGCCACCGCCGCCCGCACGATCACCGACGAGCCGCCCCAGCCGATCCAGGACCGGACGGTCAGCGCCGCGCGGCGGATGCGCCTGAGCCAGGTCCCGATCCTGGCCGGCTCGGTGGTGATCGAGGTCGACAACGACCCGGTGTCCGACGTGTTCGGCACGGTCACCGGCCCGGCGGCCCGCTGGCGCGAGGTGGCGACGCTGTCCGGGTTCGGCCCGCTGGACCGGGTGTTCGTCGTCGACCACGCCACCGGCGAGCTCACCTTCGGCGACGGTGTGGTCGGCGCGGCCGTGCCGCCGGGGTTCCGCAACGTCCGCGCGGTCCGCTACCGGGTCGGCGGCGGCTCGGCCGGCGCGGTCAACGCGGGGGCGGTCACCAGCGTGATCACCGCCCTGCCGTTCGTCACCCGGGTCACCAACCCGTTCCCGGCCACCGGCGGCACCGACCCCGAACCGGATCCCGACGCGATCCGCCGGGGCACCGCCGAGCTGCGCGCCCGGGGTCGGGCGGTGGCCCCCGCCGACTACGGCCTGCTGGCCACCGAGGCGCCCGGCGCGCTGGTCGCCCGCGCCCACGGCGTTCCCGGCCTGCACCCGGGGTTCCCTGGCCGGCCCGTGCCCGGTGTGGTCGGCGTCCTGGTCGTCCCGCCGCCGGAGGGGGACGCCGTGCCGGTGCCGACCGCCGACACCCTGCGGGCGGTGGCCGACCACCTCACCCGCACGGTCGCCCCCGCCGGGGTCACGGTGGTCACCGCGCCGGCCGAGTTCCGGTCGGTGGCGGTGGAGGCGCGGGTGACGCTCGACCCGGACCGTGAGCGCGCCGAGGTCCTCACCCGGGCGGCCGACGCGCTGACCACCTACCTGGACCCGGTGCGCGGCGGCGAGGAGGGCGCCGGCTGGCCCTTCGGGGGCGCCCTGCGCCACACACCGCTGGTCCGCCGCCTGCTGACCGTCGACGGAGTGCTGGCGGTCTCGGCCCTGGTGCTGACGGTCGACGGCCTGCGTCTGCCGCCGTGCGCCGACCACGCGTTGCCGCCGCACGCGCTGGTCTGGCCGCTACGCCCGCTGCTGATCCCGGTCGAGGAAGGGCCACGGCCATGACCTGCGCACCTGACGCCGCGACGTTCCGCCTGCTCGACGACACCGTCGGCTGGGAGCAGACCGAGGTGGCCGACCTGGTCGGCTTCGCCGACCCGGCCGGGGTCCGCCTGGCCCATCCTGGTCCGGACCCGGACGGCCCGACCCGCGAGGACCTGCTCCCGTGGTTCCCCGACCCGCGCCTGGCGCCGGGCTGCCGGCCCTGCTCGTGGTACCTGGTCGCCGGGCGACGCCTGCTGCGCCGCGACACGTGCACCGGCGGCTGGACCCCGGTGTGGCCCCGGGAGCGCGACCCCCACCTGCGTGCCCCGCGTGCCGTCGCCGCCAACGGGCACCGGGTGGCGGTGGTGGACGGCGACCGGGTCCTGGTGTGGCACAACGAGGGTGACCAGCTCGTCGCGGTGATCCGGACCCACCGCCCCCGGCTGGTGGCGCTCGGCCAGGACGGGCGGATCCTGGTGGCCCGCGCCGGCAGCACCGACCTGCGCCGCTTCACCCCCGACGGCCGTCCGTGCGGCGTGCTGCGCACCGGCGTCCCGGGCGAGCTGCTCGGTGTCCGGGTCGGGCCGTGCGGCGCGGTCTGGCTGCTGACCGACGACCTGCGGGTGTACCGGGACGGCGTCGAGTCCACCGTCGAGTCCATGGTGGACGAACTGGCGGCGGGTGCGCTGGTCTCCGCCGACGAGAACGGGTTCTGCCTGCGCGAACCCGGCCCCGACGGCGACCACGTCACCACCTGCCACACCTGGCTCGGCGAACCGGCCGACCACCCGCCGGCCAGCCCCGGCCGCTACGCCGCCACCGGCCAGTTCCACACCGACCTGATCGACAGCGGCATCTCCCGCTGCCGCTGGCACCGCGTGCGGATCGACGCCGACGTCCCGCCCGGCACGGCCGTGTCGGTGGCGTTCGTGGTCACCGAGGACGGCCACCACGCCGACTCCGACTGGCAGCACGTCCCGCCCGGGATCACCGACCTGCTCGTCGACCAGCCGCCCGGCCGGTTCCTCACCGCCCGGGTGCGGCTGTCCGGCGACACCTCCGCCACCCCGGTCCTGCACCGGATCCGCCTGGACTTCCCACGCACCACCAGCGCCGACCTGCTGCCGGCCGCGTTCCGCGTCGACCCCGCCGCCGACGACTTCACCGAACGGTTCCTGTCGCTGTTCGACGCCACGCTCGCCGACCTGGACCGGGTCATCGAACGCCACCCCGCCCTGCTGGACCCGCACGGCGTCCCGGACCGGGCACTGCCGTGGCTGGCCGGCCTGCTCGGGCTGACCTTCGAGTCCGGGTGGGACGCCGCGACCCGCCGCGCGCTGCTGGCCGCCGCGCCCTGGCTCTACCGCTGGCGCGGCACCCGCCAGGCGCTGGCCAGGGCCATCCGCATCGTGTTCGGCGTCGAGCCGGTCCTCGACGAACTGGCCGACGAACGCGCCTGGGCCACCGTGTCGGCGCCCGGCCCAGCCCCGGGCCTCGGCTCGGTGCGCCTGTTCGGCCGGACCACCACCCGGTTCCGCCTGGACGGCTCGGCGCTGGGCGCGGCCCCGCTGCGCGCCTACGGCGACCCGGACACCGACCCGCTCACCGCGCACGCCCACCGCTTCCGCGTGCGGCTGCCCGGCCCGGCCGACGAGCGGGCCGTACGGCGCCTGGTGACCAGGCAGGCACCGGCGCACACCGAGGCGACCGTGCACACCGGCGGCGCGGGGTTCGTGGTCGGCACCCGCTCGGCGGTCGGGGTGGACACCGCGTTCGTCCCGCTGCCACCGCCGGTGCTCGGCGGGCCACACCCGTTGCGGCTCAACCACGACGGGGTTCTGCGACCGGGACCGCGCGGCGCGCGCCACGGCCTGGAGGTCGGCGTCGTCAGCGCGGTCGGGATCCACACACGAGTGTCTTGAGAGGACTGGGGCATGACCACCGAGTTCGACGTCCCGCCGCTGCGGCGGTTGCGGTACTTCCACGGACAGATGCTGACCGCGCGGGACTTCCAGCGTGAACAGGAGTACTTCCGGGACAAGCTCAAGCTGCGCCTGCGCTGCCTGCTCGGCTACGGCGTGGTGTGCGGGCTGCTGGTCGAGCCCGCCGGGCACCACGACGCGAGCACCGACCCCAAGGAACACCAGGCGAAGGTACGGATCACCCCCGGTCTCGGGGTGGACTGCGAGGGCAACGAGGTCGTCGTCCGCGACGGGTGCGTCATCGACCTGTTCGCGGCGCTGCCCGAGGACGAACGCGACACCGACACCGTGTGGATCGGCGTCGAGTACTGCGAACGCCCCGTCGAGCCGACCAGGACCGTCTACAACAGCGCCTGCGGCGACACCGGTGACTGCGAGCACGGCTGGACCGACGAGGGCTACACCATCCGCGTCACCAAGCACTGCCCGCCCGAGGACCGACGCTGCGACACCTGCTGCTCGCGCTGCGAGCACACCGTGCTGTGGCTGGCCAGGATCGACGACGTGCGCCGCACCGAACCGGTGCGCCCCCACCAGATCCACAACAACGTGCGCCGGCCCTTCGGCCGCCACGTGCCGACGGTGATCACCGGCGTCAACTGGATCCACGGCCACACCTACACCGTCGACGAGGCCAAGGAGCTGCTCGGCACGCAGAAAGAGGGCGGCGGGCTGGTCGTGCGGTTCTCCGACGACATCCGCGTCGACTGCCTCGACCCGGGTGTGGTGGAGGTCCAGGTCATCGAGGGCGGCGCCGGCCGCAACGCCAACACCTGGTACATGGGCGGGACGTTCGCCGAACCCACCGGCGGTGAGGAGTTCACCCGCGAGTTCCGCTACCGCCAGACCACCCGCGAGACCCTCCAGGACGGCGACCGGGTCCTGGTCACCGTCCGCGCCGCGTTCCTGCTCGACCGGTGCTGCCGCCCGGTCGACGGCACCAACGTCGGCGGCAAGGTGCCCTACCTCGGTGCCGAGGCCGACGGGCAGACCCACCCGCGCCCCGGCTGCGCGGTCCCGCCGTCGGGGGTCGGCCCGTGGACGTCGGGCACCGGCGCCGGCGGCGACGTGTTCGAGAGCTGGTTCTTCATCACCGAGGAGCGCCGATGACCGGAACTGACTGCGGCTGCGGCTGCGGCGGGACGTCGAACCGACCGGCCGTGTTCACCAGACCGAGGTTCTTCCCGGGCCAGCTGCTGACCGAGGAGGACCTGACGCTGCTGGTCGACTACGTCACCGGCAAGCAGCGCCTGCACAACCGGTCGGTGCTGGGCCCCGGGGTGGTCTGCGGCCTGGAGGTCGACTGCGACCCGTGCGGCGGCGGCACGGTGGAGGTCCGGCCGGGACATGCCCTGGACTGCGCCGGCAACGACATCGTGGTGTCCTGCAAGGAGAAGGTGGACGTCGGCGCGCTCGTACGGGAGCTGCGGGTCAGCTCGCTTGGCGTGGACTGCGACCGCTGCGAGGAGGACGGCGACCGCCGCTACGGCCTGTTCGTCCACTACGACGAGCAGCCGGTCGACCCGGTCGCCCCCTACGCCACCGAACAACCCTGCCCGACGCCGGGCTGTGTGCCGTCGCGGGTCCGTGAGGGCCTGCGGTTCGCCGTCCGCTGCGCCTCGCACGACGACCACCGCTACAACCCGGGCACCCGGCTGCTGGCCGGGATCGGCGACCTGGACCGGTTCCACCAGATCCAACGGCTGGCCCGGCGCCTGGGCCACTACCTCGACCCGGCGTTCGCCACGCTGGCCTCACCGGCCCGCCCGGTCCTGTTCGAGGGCGCCGACGAGGTCCGGTTCACCACCAGCCTCGCCGAGCTGGCCAAGCCCGGCGACGGCCAGCCGGCGCCGCCGCAGGCCAGGGCGCTGACCGAGCACGTGCGTGCCCTGGCCGCGTCGCTGGCCCGCTACGACACCCACGACGACGCCGCCCAGCGTGAGCTGCGTGCCAGGTACCCGGCGCTGGACCGGGTCGGCGAGGCCCGGCAGGTGCTCGGTGCCGTCTGCGCCCGGCTCGCGTCGGCCGACCAGGAGCAGGTGTGGCCCGACCCGGTGTACCGGGGGCTGGCGGCGGCGGTCCTCGCCGAAACGGTGGCGCGGGTCGTGCCGGAGCCGCCGGACGCGCAGGCGCCGCTGGAGGTGCGGCTGCTGGCCAACGGCACCCCGCTGGACAACGTGCTGGCCGTGGTGTTGCGCGCCGACCTGGCCGAGATCCGGGAGTGGCTGCTGGGCCGGCTGGAACGCGCGCCGGGCGCGGCGGACTGCCGGCTGCGGGCGCAGGTGCGCGCGGCGGACCTCCCACAGCCGCTGCCGGTGCCCGAGCCGGACAGCACCCGCCGGCTGACCGCCGCCGAGCTGGCGCACCTGGCCGAGGCCGCGCGTGACCTGACGATCGCGCTGCACCGGTTCGTCGCCGACACCGCCTGCTCGACGCTCAACCCGCCGTGTGTCGACTGCGGTGACTCCTGCGGTGACGGCGTGCTGCTCGCCCACCTGGAGCTCGACGGCTGCGACGTGCTGCGGGTCTGCTCGGCGACCCGGGAGCAGGTGCTGCCCGGCGGCTCGGCCTACGGCGAGTGGCTGCCCAAGCTGTACCGGCTGCGGGAGCTGGCCGAACGCCTGTGCTGCCAACCGGTTCCGGTGTACCAGCCGCCCGCGCCGCCGCCGCAGGGCCCGGTGCCGCGCCCGTACCTGGCCGGCCTGCTGGCCCCGTGGCCGCGCACCGGCGACCTGGAGCAGCTGCTGAGCCTGCTGCTGACCCCGGCGCCGGGCGAGACCCCGCCCAGGGTGCTGCACGAGCAGGTGTACACGGTGCCCAGCGACGTGACCGACAGCCTGCGGGAGCTCAACGTGCTGCGCGACCAGGTCAGCGACCTGACCGCGACCGTCGGTGTCCTGCGTGCCGCGCTGGAGGCCGCGACCGAGCAGGTCGGCCAGGTCCGCGCCGAGTTGCCCGACCGTCTCGGCTCCCGGCTGGCCGACCTGGAGAGCGCGCCGGCCGAGGCGCCGCCCACACCGCCGGCCAGGCGGCCCCGCGCCCAGAAACCCCGGCCGCGCTCGGGTGAGTCGTCATGACCGCCCCGGTGCGCCCGACCTTCCTGGAGGGCCAGGTCCTGGCGGCGGCCGACCTGGCGGCGACCGTCGAGCACGCGCGGGGCGCGGCGGCCAGACACGCCCGCCACCTGCACGACTGGGGTATCGCCGAGGGGCTGGAGCTGGTCACCGACAACCGCACCGACGCGGCGACCGGCGCCCGCTACGTCGAGGTGAGCGTCGCGGCGGGGCTGGCGGTCGACGGCACCGGGCGTGAGCTGGTGGTGCCGTCGCCGGTGGTGCTCTCCGAGGGCGACTTCGCCTCGGTGAACGGCGCCGACCTGCCGACTACCGAGCCGTACCCGGTGTTCCTGGCCGCCGCCGACCGGGTGGCCCCGGCCAGCGGCCTGGTCTCCTGCGCCGGCCCGGCCGGCCCGTCGCGGGTCACCGAGTCCTACCAGCTGCTGTTCGGCCGCCTCGGTGACGAGCTGCTGGTCGCCGACCAGCAGCCGCCGCCGGTGGGCGCGCCGCCGGCCGACCCGCCGGTGCGCTGGCTGGTCCTGCTGGGCTTCGTCCGGTGGACCGACGGGCACTTCACCGGTGTGGCCGCCAGCGCCCGGCGGGTGTCCCCGCGCTACGCGGGGGTGCGCGCGGACACCGTGTCCGCGCGGTCGGGCACCCTGGAGCTGCGGTCGAACCCGGTTCCCCGGGAGGGCGCCCCGGCGATCGTGCTGTCCGGTGAGGACCCGCCGAACCTGGTCTTCGGCCTGTACCGGGCGACCGGTTCGGTCAGCCCGCTGATGACGGTGGCCGCCAACGGGAACCTGACGATCGCCGGCAGCTTCGCCGGTCGTATCTCGGCGGGCAGCGTCCTGGCCGCGTCGGGCACCGCCACCGACGGGATGCTGTTGCCGCTGCCGGCCGGTGTCACGCCGGAGGAGGTGGCCGACGGCCGGGTCGCGCTGCACGTGTACCTGACCCCACGCGTGCCGCCGCCGGCCACCGCCACGGTCCTGGTCACCCCCGTGGAGTCCACTGTGGACTCGGAGCGGCGGGTGCGCTGCCGGATCAGGACCTACGACCCGGTGGTCGACCCCGGCGCGGTGACCGACCGGCCAGGGGCGGCGGACTTCCTGGTCCTGGCGACGGTCGGCGGTGACCGGTGATGGCACTGCACGTGGTGTTCCTGCCCGACACCGGGCACGTTGCCGGCGCGGTGGCCACGACCGGCGGTGCGGTCCCGGCCGACGCCGCCGCACTCGTCGGTGACGCGCTGCCGCTGCGGGTGCCCACCGCCGGTGGGCCGGTCACGGTCGCGGTGCCGGCCCGCGAGCTGTCGCCGCTGCTGGCCGACGACGAGCCGAGGGTGTTCACCGATCCACTGGCCTTCGGCGTCGAGCAGGTCGCCGACGCCGACCCGAAACCCGGGCTGGTGCGCCTGGCCGACTGGACCGAGGGGGTGCGGCTGGACCCGACCGGGCTCGTCGTCACCGTCCCGGTGGCCGCCGGGCCGGCGACCCCGGTGTTCGCGCTGGTCGCCGGTGCCCAGGACACCCACGTCCTGGCCGGGGAGATCGCCGCCGGCCAGGACTCGGTGACGCTGCCACTGACCGTGCCGGCCGGCGAGTACGGCGCGCTGGTGCTGGTCACCGGCTGGGTGGGCCGGCTGGTGGCGGTGACCGCGCCGTGACCACGTCCACCGCGGGCGACGTCACCGTGCACCGGTGTGTGGTGCGGGTGGTCCGGCGCGGTGGGTGGAGCTGGGGTCCGGACCCGCGCGGTCTGGTCCGCCAGGCCCTGGACGCGTTGCCCGAGCTGTTGCCGGAGGCACTGGCGGCGGCGCTGGGCGAGCGTTTCGCCGACGCGCTGGCCGGCGACGGCCCGGACCTGGAGATCACCGAACCGGTGACGGTGACCGTCCGGCTGCGCCGCCCGCCCGCCACCCTGACCGGCCTGGTCCTCACACCCGACCACTCCACCGTGAACTACGCTGCGAACTCCACAGTGGATTCCACAGTGGACACTGTGAACTCCGCTGTGGACGGGGCGGTGGACCCAGGGGCGGACCTGCTGGCGGTGGTGGCGGCGCCGCCCGGGCCGGACCGGCGCACGCCGGCCGTGCTGTTCGCCGAACTGGCCGGGCGCGGGGAGCTGGTGCCGCTGCTGGCGTCGCTGCCCGGTGAGACGCTGCGGGTGTTCCTGCTGGCCGTGCTGGCCGACCTGGTCTGGTCGGTGCCGCCCAACGGCGACGCCGTCCTGACCGCCCTGGCCGCCGAGTTCGCCCGCCGCCAGCCGCCAGGGTCCCCTCCGCCCGGGTCACCTCTGACCGAGTCCCCTCTGCCCGGCCCGGGGTCCCCGCCGGCCAGTCCGTCCCCGGCGGACCTGCTCGCTCTCGTCCGCGCCCAGCCGGCCGTCCCGCCGGAGCCGCCCCCGGCGGTGACCAGCCCGCCGGTGGCGGTGGGGGAGACCACGGTCTGTTCGGTGCTGCCGTTCCTGCTGGCCGGCCCGCTGGCGCGGATCGGTTACCTCGACGCGATCGGCCCCGCCCTGGCCGCCGTGGATCTGCTCGACGACGCGCCGCTGTTCGCCGCGGCGTTGGCCTACCAGGTGTTGCCCGCCCCCGAACGCGGCTGGCGGCACACCGCCGGTGCGCACGCCGCCGCGGCCGCCTTCGCCGGCCTGACCGAGCTTCCCGACCTGGGCCGGTTCGCCGCCACGGTGGCACCCGCACTACCGGTCCTCGACGGTGTGCTCGCGCTGTCGCTGTGCCGAGGCCACGACCCGACCGACCCGTTGCTGGTCACCGGCACCGGCGACGGCCTGCTACTGGTCGACTCGGTGGGTCTGTTCCCGATCGCCTGGGCGCCCGACGTCGTCGGCCTGCTGGGCCACTGGGCCGCGTGCGGGCGCCCCGACCTGGTGGTGTGCGACAGCCCTCTGCCACCGCACTGCCTACGCGACCTGGCCGAGGCCGGCGCCGCCGTCATCACCACCGTCCGCCCCCTACGCGGCGACCCGCTCACCCGCCTGCCCCGCCCCACCCCGCCGTGGACCACCCCCGCCCCCCAGGACCCGCTGCCCCGCCCCACTCCGCCGCGACCCGCTGCCGACTCGCCACCCCGCTCCACCTCGCCGTGGACAGCAGGCGATTCGCTGCCCCGCCCCACCCCGCCCCGGACGGCAGGCAACCCGCTGCCCCGCTCCACCCCGCTGTGGACCGCCGGCAACCCCGCCCCCCGTCTGGCCGCCGACCTGCCCGCCCACACCGCACACCTCGACGAGCTCCTGGCCGCGCTCTCCCCAGAACTGTCGGTGCCGCCCGGTAACGTGGAAAACGGGGGGCCCCCCGGCGGCCGCGCGACGGAGCAGGGTGGGCGGAGGTCACCCGATCCGGTGGTTGGCCGCCGCGCGGCCACTCGTGCCCTGGAGCGCAGCGCGATGCTCGCCGCCGCTCTCGGCCTCGGCCTGATCTCCTGGAACCTGTGGCGGGAACGCGAAACCCCCAGCCCGGTCCTCGCACTGGCCCGCTTCGCCGACCTGGAGGCCACCGTCCACCACACCTCCGACGCGGTCCGCGTGCGCCTGCCGCTGGGCCGCCGGCACGCCGACCTGCTGCGCGCCGGTGCACTGACCGACGTCCCCGACGTGGTCTGGCTCGGCGGCCGCACCCTGACGTTCGCGGGCGGCTGACATGACCCTTCCCGTCGAGCACCTGCGGCTGCGGCTGGCCGAGCTGCATCACGCCCTGCGCGTGGCCGTCGACCGGCAGTCACGCCTGGCCGCCCGGCTCACCCGCCCCGACCTCACCCCGTTCTGTGTCACCGACGAGCAGGTGGCGCTGCTGCTGGAGCGGGTCGACGAGCTCACCGGGGCGCTGTCCGAACCTCCGGCCCCGCCCCGCGCGGATCCCGAGTCCGAACAGGACCTGCGCCGGCTGGCCGCCGCCCGGGGGGCGCGCCTGCCGCTGGATGCCCTGGCGACCCGCTTCGGCCTGACCCGGCAGGAGCAGGACGCCCTGCTGTTGGTCGCCGCTCCTGAGCTGGATCCGGCCTACGAACGGGTCTACGCCTACGTCGTGGACAACCTCAACCGCCGCGCTCCCAGTGTCGAGCTGCTGGTGACGGTCATCGCCGAGACTCCGGCGAGTCGGCTGGCGCTGCGTCGTGCTCTCGGGCCGGCCGGCCGGCTGCGGCGCTTCGGTCTGCTCCGCGCCCACGGTGACCCGCCGGTGGAGCTCGCCCAGGAGCTGACCCTCGGCCGGGGCGTGTTCGACGTCCTGCTGGGGTGGGGCGCCGATCCGGGTCTGGTGGGCCACGACCCGGGTGAGGTCACCGCCCCGGCGCCGGCTTCGCCGGTGGCGGCGCCCCGCCTGGCCGACCTGGCCAGGGCGCTCGTCGCCGGTGAGATCGATGTGGCCGGTCTGTGGGGCGCCCCCGCCGACACCCAGCTCGACACGGCCGTCGCGTTCGCCGCCGCCGCCGGGAAACCGTTGCGCCGCATCACCTCCGACCTGCCCACCGATCTGCACACGGCGGCGGCGCTGGGCGCGGTGCTGTGGCTGCCGACCGACGACCTTCCGGCGGTGCCGGCGGATCCGCTGCTGCGCTCGCGGGTGCCGCTGTGCCTGACCGGGCTCACCCCGTGGCGTCCGCCGGCCCTGCTGGCCGCCCGCGCCTACGCCGAGCTGACCTTCGCCACCCCGGGTTTCCCGGAGCGCCGCGCCATGTGGTCGGCGGCCTTCCCCGCCCTGGACGGCCGGCTGCTGGAGGACCTGGCCGCGCGCTACCGGATGAGCGGCGGTGAGCTCCGCGCGGTCGCCGCCGTCGCCGGCACCGGTGCCCGCTTGGCTGGCAACGGTCACCCCGAGCCGGTGGCCGAGCATGTGGAGCCGGCGATCGCCACCGTCACCCGGGGCCGCAACAGCGGCGCGGTCCGCTCGGTGGTTGCGCGCCGCACCCTCGACGACCTGGTCCTGCCCGACGCGCAACGCGCCCAGATCGTGGAGATCGCCTCGGCCGCGCGGGCCTGGCCGAGGATCGCCGAGAACTGGGGGTTCGCGCGGCGCTCCGGGCAGGGCGGCATCAAGGCGCTGTTCACCGGCGAGCCGGGCACCGGCAAGACGATGTCCGCCGAGGTCGTGTCCGGGATGCTGGGCCTGGAGCTGCTCAAGGTCGACCTGGCGCAGGTGGTGTCCAAGTGGGTGGGGGAGACCGAGAAGAACATGGAGGCGGTGTTCCAGCAGGCCGAGGACAGCCACGCGGTGCTGTTGTTCGACGAGGCGGACGCGCTGTTCGGCAAGCGCGGCGACGTCAAGCACGGCACCGACCGCTACGCCAACCTGGAGGTCGGCTACCTGTTGCAGCGCCTGGAGGACAGCGAGGGCCTGGTCATCCTGACCAGCAACCTCAAGGAGAACATCGACTCCGCGTTCACCCGCCGGTTCCAGTTCGTCGTGCACTTCCCGCGTCCGGGTGTGGGGGAGCGGCACCGGCTGTGGAGCCTGGCGTTCCCGCCGCAGGCGCCGCTGGCCGCCGACGTCGACGTGGAGACCCTCGCCCGGCTCGACCTGACCGGCGCCGGCATCATGGCCGCCGCCAGGACCGCGGCGCTGGCGGCGGCCGACGAGAACGCCGGGGACATCGGCATGCGGCACGTGGTGCGCGGCGTGTCCCGGCAGTTCCAGCGGGAGGCTCGGCTGTTCCGCCCGTCCGAGCTGGGCCCGTATGCTGAGTTGCTGACCGACGTTGCTGGCCGCCAACCGACCACGGGGTGAGGTCGATGCCCGAACTGCTTCCGCCACAGCAGCAGCCCGCCGTCCCGGTCACCGCCGGGGAGCTGCGTACCGCCGCCGCGGCCGACAGGGGAACCAAGCCGCTGGTGCTGGTGCCGGCCGTGGTCGGCAACGCCCAGGCGGCCAAGACCGCGATGGACGCCCAGTCCACGACCGTGCCCTCGCACGTGGCGTCCACGATGGCCGCCGGCCAGGACCGGGTCGGCAACGCGGCGGTGGCCGGCGCGGCGCTGCGGGTGGTGCCGATGGCCGTGCCGGCGAAGGAGACCAAGCCCGGCGGGTAGCGTGCACGGTCGTGACCAGCACCGAAGCCACGACCCGCACCGCCTACGACTCCGTCGCCACGCTCTACGCCGAGCTGGTCGACGGCTGGGTGGCCGCCGCCCCGCTGGAGCGGGCGTTCCTGGCCGCGTTCGCCGAGCTGGTGGACGGCCCGGTCGCCGACGTCGGCTGCGGCCCCGGTCACCTCACCGGCCACCTGCACTCGCTGGGGGTGGACGTGCACGGCGTGGACGTCTCCCCGGAGATGGTCGCCCTGGCCCGCGCCGCGTTCCCGCACCTGAGCTTCGCGGTCGGCTCGATGACCGCCCTGGACGTCGCCGACGGGTCACTGGGCGGGATCCTCGCCCACTTCTCCACGATCCACACCCCGCCGGCCGAGCTGGCGGCGGTCCTCGCCGAGTTCCACCGCGCGCTGGCCCCCGGCGGCCACCTGAACCTGGGTTTCTTCGGCAGCGAAACAGGTTCGGAGCCGACGCCGTTCGACCACCGGGTCACCACCGCCTACCACTGGCCGGCTGACACCCTGGCGGACCTGGTGTGCCGCAACGGGTTCGTCGAAGTCGCCCGGCTGGCGCGGAAACCGGGCGAGCGGGAGCGTTTCCTCCAGTCGCAGCTGTTGGTGGTCAAGCCTCAGCTGTCGTAGGCGGCGCGCAGCCGGGTGTCGAACTCGTCGACCAGGTCCCGGGGCAGGGTCGTGGCCAGCGCCTCGGCGAGCTGGCCGACCTGGTCCGGGGTGACCTCGGCGGAGTCCCGCACCTGGTGCAGGGCCGCGATGATCCGCGCCTCGTCGTCGAGCAGCGGGGCGATCCGCTGGATGATCGTGTTGCCGTCCAACGTGTCCAGCACCTGCGCGGGGATCGCGCCCGGTGTCGTGTTCGACACCTCGCGCGCGCCGCGCACCGGGTCGCGCACGTAGTACCGCTGGCGCAACATGCCCGCCACCCGGTCGTGGACGAACTTCAGCCAGCGGTGTTCCTCGGGTGTCACGTCGGCCTCCAGGTTCCGGGCCGCGTCCCGGAACGCGGCCATGTCGATGGTCCGGCCCGGCGCCTCGCCGGGGTCCCACTTGCCGGTCACGCTGGTCTCGGCGTGCGCGCGGATCCGTTGGACGTCACCACGTCCGCACACCGCGGCCACCACGTTGGCCCACACCAGCGCGGCCCGGTACTGCGCCGGGCGCATCGGCCGGTCGCCCGGGTAGACGATCTCCAGGCCCAGCACCCGCCGGTTGAACGACGACGTCGTCGGCAGCGGGCCCATGGACCGCCCGCCGGACGCGCCGGCGTGGTTGGCCGGATGGGCGGCGATGACGGTGATCGAGCCGTCGTCGTTGCCGGCGTAGTTGCACAGCGGCCCGCGCAGGTCGGGCCGTCCGTTGATCAGCAGCGCGCCCACCCCGGTGCCGGGCAACGCGATCCCGTACCCGGTCGCCGTGTGGTGCACCAGACCGCCCTCGTAGGCGGATGTCTGGCCGTTTCCCCGGTTTCGCCACCCGGCGGCCTCGCGAACCGTGATCCCGGCGGCCCGCAGCCGCGCGTTGATCTCCTGACACCGTGCGACGCTCACCGGTCCAGCATGCCCTGGAGCGGGCACGCCACCGTCTCGCGCGCGTCACCGCGCCGTCGCCACCGCGTGTACCCCGTAGCGAATCGGTGCGGGCGAACGATTTTTCGGGTGACGGGGAAGGAGGACACCATGGATCTGGTGGTGTTGCTCGACGGAACGTGGAACGACCTGAACGAGAACACGAACGTCAGTCAGATCTACGAACGCCTTGTCGCCGCACCGGGAAACGGGCACGACTACCGCTGCCACTACGTCCCCGGCGTCGGCACCGGCCGCTTCGACCGGCTGCGCGGCGGCATCTTCGGGTTCGGCCTCGACGACAACATCCGTGAGGGCTATCGGTTCCTGGCCGCCAACTGGCGCTCGGAGCAGGACCGGATTTTTCTCATCGGCTACAGCCGGGGCGCGTTCACCGCGCGCAGTCTCGCCGGCATGATCGCCAAGTGCGGCCTGGCCGACCTGTCGGCGATCGGCGACGAGGAACTGTTCGCCCGCTACCGCGACACCGACGCTCCCGGCCTGCGCGAGCTGCGCGAGGACCACGGGCTGGCCGCCACCCCGGCCGACCACGCCCTGCTCGACGGGTCGCGGCTGGTGCGCATCCGGTTCGTCGGCGTGTTCGACACCGTCGGCGCGCTGGGCATTCCGGGCACGCTGGGCCGGTGGCTCTCGCGCCGCCGCTACCAGTTCCACGACACCCAACTCAGCGGCCTGGTCGACCAGGCGTGCCACCTGATGGCCGTCGACGAACGCCGCCGCCAGTTCGCCCCGACCCTGTGGACGGGGGTGCCGCGCCCGACCCCCGGCCACCCGACGGTGGTCGAGCAGCGCTGGTTCGTCGGCGCCCACGGCGACGTCGGCGGCGGCGGGTCCGAGCAGCCGCCGCTGGCCGCGCTCACCCGGGAGTGGCTCGTCGAACGGGCGGCGGCGGCCGGGCTGGCGATCAGCGCGGAGCCCGTGCCGGACGCGGCGTGGCAGGGCGTGTGCCACGACCCGTCCTCGTCGGGCATCTGGCGGATCCTGCGCCTGCTGCCCGGAAACGGCCCGTACCTGCGGCCGATGCACACCGGCGCCGACGAGGTCCTGGACGGGTCGGTGGTGCGCCGCTGGGGGTGGGGCGCCCCGCCGTACCGGCCGGCCAACCCGAGCCTGCGCGACTGGGTTCGCCAACTCAGCGGCACCGGCTGACGAGTTGCGGCCCGCCCGCACCACCCCGAGACTCGGCCCCACCGACGATCGGGGAGGACACAGCATGACAGCGGGAACCATCCGGATCCGCCGGGTCTACGACGACCTCGACCCGGACGACGGGTTCCGGGCACTGGTGGACCGGGTGTGGCCGCGCGGCCTGCGCAAGGAGTCGGCCCACTTCGACGCCTGGGTGCGGGCGGTCGCCCCGTCCACCGAGCTGCGCCACTGGTTCGGCCACGACCCGGACCGCTTCGCCGAGTTCCGCACCCGCTACCACGAGGAGCTGACCACCCCCGAACGTCAGGCGGCCCTCGCCCAGTTGCGCACCGCCGCCACCCCCGGCCCGCTGACCCTGCTCACCGCCACCCGCGACGTGTCCCACAGCCACGTCGCGGTCCTGGCCGAGGTCCTGCGCCGGGACTCCTGACCGCTCACCCGTGCAGGGACCCGGCGACGGCCGCCAGCACCGGGCCCGCCAGCACACCGGCCGCCACCGACACCGGCGCGGCGACGTAGGCCGTCACGCCCGCCCACCGGTCGGCCGCCGCCAGCGACGGCTCGCCCCGCATGACCGGGGCGATCCAGCGCAGGTAGTAGAAGACGCTGGCGACGGTGTTGACCGCCGCCAGCACCACCAGCCAGCCCAGGCCGGCGTCCAGCGCCGCGGTGAACACCGTCAGCTTGCCGGCGAACACCCCCGTCGGCGGTGTGCCGACCAGCCCCAGCAGGCACACGACCAGGCTCACCGCCAGCCACGGGCGGTACCGGCGCAGGCCCGTGTAGTCGGCCAGCGACCGCGCCCCGGGCAGCGCCGCGACCACGGCGAACGCGCCCAGGTTGGTCACCGCGTAGGCCGCCAGGTACAGCAGCAGCGACGGCAGCGCCAGCGTCGCCCGGCCGGCGGCGGCCACCGCCATCAGCACGTAGCCGACCTGGCTGATCGTCGAGTACGCCAGCAGCCGGCGGACGTCGGTCTGGAAGAACGCCGCCAGGTTGCCCAGGGTCATCGTCGCGGCGGCGACGACCGCGACCAGCAGCGGCCAGTCCAGGCCGGCGCCGGCCAGCGGCACGTCGACCAGCCGGTAGAGCGCCACCGCCGCGCCGATCTTCGGGATGGTGGTGATCACGGCGCCGGCCACCGGGTGGGTGCCCTCGGTGGCGTCGGGCACCCAGAACTGCGCGGGCACCGCGCCCGCCTTGAACAGCAGCCCGCCCAGGACCGCGACCACCCCGACGGCCACGGCCGCGGCCGGCGCCCCGGGCAGCATCCGGCCCAGCATCGGGTAGTCGCTGCCCCGGCCGACACCGGTCAGCAGCATCACGCCGACCAGCAGCGTCGTGCCCAGCAGCGCGCCCAGCAGGTAGAACTTCAGGCTCGCCTCGGTGCCGGGCGCGTCCTTCCAGAACCCGACCAGCGCGTAGAGCGGGACGCTGGCCAGCAGGTAGGCCGCCGCCAGCAGCAGCAGGTCGTTCGCGCCGGCCAGCAGGATCGCGCCCAGCGCGCCGAGCAGCAGCAGTACGACGAACTCGCTTTCCCGCGCGTGCCCGCGCAGCGCCCCGGTCAGGCCCAGCACCAGCAGCACCGACACCCCGACCACCGCCCGGGTCGCGGCGGTCGCCACGTCGACGGCGTAGGTGTCGGCGAACACGGCCGTCGGCTCGTCCGGCCAGCCGGCGATCGTCGCCACCAGACCGCCCACGCAGGCCAGCGCGGCCAGCGCGCGCACCGGCCACTGCCGCGCCCGGGGCAGGAACGACCCGAGCAGCAGCCCCAGCACGGCGGCGCCGGCGAGGAACAGTTCGGGCAGCAGCCGGGCGAGGTCGGCGGCCATCGCCGCGACCATGTCGGTCTCCACGTCAGCGGCTCACCAACTCGCCCAGCGTGCGGGCGGCCGGTTCGACCAGGTCGAGCAGGAACCGGGGGAACAGCCCGACGACGACCGCGAGCACCATCAGCGGCGCGATCGACAGGGTCTCCGCGACGGTCAGGTCGGCCACCGCCGGGCGGGTCGCCGGTCCCAGGAACAGCCGCTGGTAGGCCCGCAGGAACAGCGCGGCGGTGATCAGGATCCCGAGGAAGGCCAACGCGGTGGGCACCGGCGCGCCGGGCAGCGACCCGGTGAAGATCTGGAACTCGGCGATGAACCCGGAGAACCCCGGCAGGCCCAGCGAGGCGAACGCGGCCAGCGCGGTCAGCCCGGCGAAGGCCGGCGCGCTGGCCGCCAGCCCACCGTAGGCGCCGAGGTCGTAGCTGCCGCCCCGCTCGTGGAGCACCCCGGCCAGCAGGAACAGCGCGCCGGTGATCAGGCCGTGGCTGACCATCTGGGTCAGCGCGCCGGTCACCGCCAGGTCCTGCGCCTGCGCGTCCGAGGTGGACACCAGGCCGGCGGCGCCCACGGCCAGCACCACGTAGCCCATGTGGTTGACCGACGTGTAGGCCACCATCCGTTTGAAGTCCCGCTGGGCCAGCGCCACCAGCGCCCCGTAGAGCACCGAGACCACCCCGACGACCACGATCGCCCACGCCCAGTCCCGCCACGTCCCGGGCAGCATCGGCATGGCGATCCGCACGAACCCGTAGGTGCCCAGCTTCAGCAGCACCCCGGCCAGGATCGCCGAGCCGGCCGCCGGTGCCTCGGTGTGCGCGGGCGGCAGCCACGTGTGGAACGGCACGGTCGGGGTCTTGATCGCCAACCCGAGCAGGATCGCCGCCAGGACCAGGGTGGCGACGCCTCCCTTGCCCGCCAACGGGTTCTGCTCGGCCAGCGCCACCATGTCGAAGGTGTGCGGCCGCGCCGAGAGGTACAGGCCGATGAAGCCCAGCAGCAGGGCCAGCGAGCCGAGGAACGTGTACAGGAAGAACTGCAGCGCCGCGCGGGCCGCGTCGCGGTGCCCCCAGCCGGCGATCACGAAGTACATCCCGACGATCGACAGGTCGAAGAACACGAAGAACAGCACCAGGTCCAGCGACACGAACACCCCGAGACACACGGTCTCCAGGAACAGGAACAGCGCCGCGAACGACCGGATCCGGTCGGTGTGGCGCAGCGAGTACACCGCGCAGGCCAGGAACAGCACGGTGGTCAACGCGACCAGCGGCAGGCTCAACCCGTCGACCCCGACGTGGTACCCGGAGCTGACACTGGGGATCCACCGGTGGTTGACCTCGTAGCCGTAACCGTCACCGTCGTGGCCGATCCACAACGCGACGGTGAGCACCACCTCGACCGCGCTGGCCACGATCCAGGTCCACCGCACGGCGCCGTCGCCGAGCCGGGGCAGCGCCACCAGCCCGGCGGCCACCGCCACCGGCAGGAAAACCAGAATGCTGAGCACGCCTCACCGTCCGTTCGACAGCACGATCAACAGCACGGCCAGGGCGGCGAGCGCCACCACGGCCTGCGCGTAGTACTGGTGCAGCTGCCCGGTCTGCGGGCGCCGGGCCAGCCGCCCGAGCCGGCCGGCGCCGCTGGCCACCGCGCGCACCAGCCCGTCGACCGACCACTCCACCCGCCGGTCGGTGACCCTGGCGAACGCCGTCCCGACGGCCGCGCCGGCCGCCACGCCCCGGTCGATCACCTGGTCGTCGAACCGGGCCAGCGCCCCGGCCCCGGCCAGTCCCGGCGTCACCACGGCGGTGCGGACGAACCGCTCCAGCCCGAGCCAGTCGTCGGTCCGGTCCAGCTCGTGCCGCCCGTCGGCCGGCTGCCCGACCGGGTCCCGCCGCACGGTCACCGCCGCGACCACCCCGGCCACCCCGACCGCGACCGCCCCGGACGCCACCGCCTCCCACCACGCCGGCCCGGCCGGGTCGCCGCCGCCGACGATCCCGGCGAACCACGCCCACACCCCGGGAACCACCAGCACTCCCAACGCCACGGCCCCGGCGGCCAGCGGCACCAACGCGCCCGCCTGCCATCCGGACACCCGCCCGGCCAGGGCGACGTCCGGCCGTGACCACACGATCGCCACCGCGCGGGCCGCGTACGCGGCGCTCAACCCGGCCGCCGCCAACCCCAGGACGTAGAGCCACACCGAGTCGCCGAGGGCGCCGGCCAGCACGTGGTCCTTGGTGACCCAGAGGGCCAGCGGCGGCGTCCCCGCCAGCACCAGCCCGCCGGCCGCGAAGCTCACCCCCACCACCGGGTACACCCGGCCGGCGCCGCGCAGCCCGGCCAGCTCCTTGGTCCCCAACGCCGTCAGCCACGCCCCGGCCCCCAGGAACAGCAGGCTCTTGGCCAGCGCGTGCGCCACCAACTGCCCGCCGCCCCCGGCGACCCCGCCGGTGCCGGCGGCCAGCACCACGAACCCCAGCTGCGCGCAGGTCGACGCGGCCAGCAACTGCTTGAGGTCGTGCTGTACCACCGCCACCGCCCCCAGCAGCACGGCCGTCAGCGCGCCGGCCACCGCCGCCACCGCCCCCGCCCACGGGGTCGCCGCCAGCAGCGGTTCCAGCCGCAGCAGCAGGTAGCCGCCGGCGGCCACCATGGTCGCCGAGTGCAGCAGCGCCGACACCGGGCTCGGGCCGTCCATCGCGCGCGAGAGCCAGAAGCTGAACGGCAGCTGCGCCGACTTGCCCAGCGCCGCCAGCACCACCCCGGCCGCCACCGCGTCGCGCCACCCGTCGGGCAGCCCGGCCAGCGCGTCCAGCGAGAGCCCGCCGGCCCCGCCGGCCAGGGCCGCGCCGGCCGCCAGGTACAGGCCGAGGTCGGCGGCCCGGGTGGTCAGGAACGCCACCGTGCCGGACTCGCCGCGCCGGGGCTCGCGCCACCGGTAGCCGATCAGCGCGTAGGACGCCGCCCCCATGACCTCCCACGCCATCAGCAGCGACAGCAGCGTCGTGGCGGTCACGGTGACCAGCATCGCGCCGGCGAACACCAGCAGCAGCCCGAAGAACCGGGCCCGCCGCAGTTCCGGCTCGCCGGTGGCGAACACCGTCACCGCCGCCAGCACGACGGCCACCAGCACGCACATCACGGTCGACAGTCCGCCGGCCGCCAGGCCGAACGACACGCCAGCCACGAACGACGCCTCGACGGCCGGCCCGCGCACGAGAGCCAGCACCAGCACCGCGAGCGCGGTCACCAGCGCGACCGGCGCGGCGATCCGGTCGGCCCGCCGGCCGCCCACCAGCAACCCGCCGCCGGCCAGCAGCGGTACCGCGATCAGTGTCCAGAGCATGTCAGTCCCGCAGGTCCGCGGCCATGTCGGTCATGTCGACGTCGCGGGCGCGGAACACGGCCGTGGTGACGGCGAACCCGGCGGCCATCTCGATCGCCATCGCGGTCACCGCGAGCACCACCACGACCTGGGCGTCCGGCCGGTCGGCCGAGGTGAAGTACCAGAACGCGGCCGCGCCGACGATCACCGCGTTCACCATCAGCTCGATCCCCATCATGATCATCACGATCGACTGCTGGGACAGCGCCCCGTAGAGCCCGACGGACAACAGCGCCGAGGCGAGCAGCAGGTAGTCCGGCAGGGTCATCGGCCGAGTCCTCCGCGTACCGGGTCGTCCGGGGTGGCGCGGTCCAGCGCGTCGCCGTAGCGGTCGTAGCGACCCCGGTGGGTGGCCAGCACGACGGTCACCACGATCGTGGCGAACAGCGCGAGGCCGAGGGTGATCATCGCCAGCATCTTGGGACCCATCAGGCCCTCGCCCAACTGCATCGTCGGGTCGTCCGGCCGCGGCGGCCCGCCGTCGGGCCAGTCGATCAGGTACACCCCGGCGGCGAGCACGGCGAACACCCCGGCGGCGATGCCCAGCGAGCCCTTCTGGTTGTGCACCATGGTCATCGGCATCAGCCCGGCCGGGTTCATCATGTACATCACCATGAACACGACCATCACGACCATCTCCATGACCATCATCAGGATGACCAGCACCCCCAGGTAGGTCAGCTCCACCAGCAGCACCGCGACCCCGGCGAACACGAACGACGCGAGCAGCGCGAACGTCGCCCTGGCCATGGAGTCCACCCGGAACACCGCGATGCCGGCGGCCACCGCGCCGACCGCGCACACCCAGAACACCACCGCCACGACGCCTCCTAGAGCACCACGAGGGACACGATCAGAGCCTGCAGCAGCGTCGCCGGCACCAGCACCATCCAGGCGATCTCCGCGTACCGTTCCATGCGGACGGTCGGCAGCCGGTGCCCGGCCCACACCAGCGCGCCGAGCACCACGGCGGTCTTCACCAGCGACCACAGCCAGTCCGGCAGCAGCGGCCCGGCGCCCCCGCCGAGGAACAGCGGCACCGCCATCGCCGCGCCGGACACCAGCAGCACCCACCGCCCGGCCGAGAGCACCAGACGGTCCACACCGGACAGTTCGGCCAGCGCCCCACCGGCGAGGTCGGCGCCGGCCGGGTGGTCGAAGGGCCGGGCGAACGCCATCCCCAGCACCGACACCAGGTACACCACGAACGCCACCGGCATCCACACCGCGAACCACAGCCCCTGCTGGGCGGCCACGATGTCGCCGATCCGCAGCGACCCGGCGCCCAGCGCGGCGGTGGTCAGCACGAACATGTGCGGCAGCTCGTAGGCCAGCCCCTGCGCCACGAACCGGTAGCCGCCGACCAGCGCGAACGCCGAGTTCGGCCCCCAACCGGCGAGCCACACCGCCGCCCACGCCATGATCTCCATGGCGTTGAACCACACCACCCCGACCGACAGGTCACTGACCACCCACCGCCCCAGCGGCGTCACCATCGACGCCAGCACGGCGGCCACCACCAGCACCACGCCCGCACCCCGCCACAGCAGCCCGTCGGCGGCCAGCGTCCGCCGCCGCTGCTGCACCAGCAGCCCGGCCACGGCCCGGCCCGGCGCGGCCACCGCCGCCCCGAACCCGATCCGCGCGGGGTCCAGTCCCCGGTCCAGCGCGACGGCCGCCGCCGCGAACGCGACCAGTACGGCCGGCAGGACCAGCGCACCCCACCAGGGCGTCTGCTCAACCATGGTGCGACGGCTCCAGGTCGGGGTCCAGGCTCGCGACGACCAGCCGCGCGTTCGCCAGCTCGGTTCCCGCCAGCAGCTCCGGCAGGTGGTCGAGCGCCCAGCGGGTGTCGGGCGGCGGCCCGGTGCCGTCGAGCCACCCGTACAGCCGGGTCAGCGCGTCCCCCGCGAACGGCCCGTCGGTGACGTGTCCGACACCGGCCAGCAGCCAGCGCAGCGTCCTGGACCGGCGCACCCGCGCGGTGAACCGCGCCAGCCCGTCGGCCGGCCGCCCGTCGAGGACCGCGTCCCGCAGCCGCTGCGCGACGACGGCCTGGTCGGTCCACCCGGCCAGCGCCAGCAGCCGCCCGCACGCGTCCAGCCGCCGGGCCACCGGGTCGGCGCCGGACCAGAACGCGTCGCCGGTGGCGGTGCCGGCACCGGCGACCTCGACCGTGGCCGCCGTGACGACGTCACCCTGGAGTCGCGTGTGGACGATGAGCCCGGCCGGCCAGTACGCCAGCACCGGCCCGAGCGGCACGTGCAGTTCGTCGAGCGTCAGCCCGTCCCGGTCGGGCGCCCGGTCTGCCATGAACACGTCCTCGACCGGTTCGGTGTGGTGTGTCCGCTGGCGCACGGGGTCGCGCAGCGCGGCGAGGGCGTCGTCGAGCAGCCGCTCGTCGAGCGCCTCCGGGACGTCGACCCGCACCCTGGGCGCGGGGATCGAGTCCCAGACCCGGCGCAGGTAGGGCTCCAGCCAGGGGGCGTGCCCGGCGACCACCAGGAGGTTGGTCCGCGCCGGGTTCAGTGCCGGGCGCCAGCCGCGCGCCAGTACGGCCCGCTCGACCGCGACCCTGGCCGAGGTGCCGCCGGGGGCGGTGACGACCATCGGGCGGGGCGGGGTGTGCCGCAGCAGCCAGCCGGTCACGTCCACCGCAGCGCGCCCTCCCGCCACGCGTAGATGACACCGGCGAACAGGATCGCCAGGAACACGAACATCTCCACGACCGCCGTCAGCCCTTCCTCGGCGACGACCAGCGTCCACGGGTACATGAACACCATCTCCATGTCGAAGGCGAGGAAGACCATCGTGATCGCGTACCACCGGACGTGGAAGCGCGACAGCGCGTGTTCGGCGGGCGCGTGTCCGGACAGGAACGGCGCCACCCCGGTGGCCGTCCTACTGAGACGGACGAGGAAGGCGACTCCGTGGAGCGCGCCGACGGCCAGCAGCACCGCCCCGCCCAGGAGCAACGGCCCTGTCATCGCCGCACCTCCGCCCCCGTCACCGTGCCGTCGAAAAGCCTAGGGCGACCCGCGTGCACCCGCTACCTGGCCGGATCCCCGAGGAACTCGGCGATTCGCCCGGTCCAGGTCCTGATGTCCGCGACGGTCGACGAGACGTGCAGCCGCGCGCCGGGGATGAGGTCGCGCAGGGTCCGCGCGGTGTCCACCGGGTGCAGCGGATCGGTGTCCCAGGCGAGGATGAGCGTGGGGTGGGTCAGCGTCGCGATCTGTTCGTGGGACGGCAGGTCGGACATCCCGGCGCCGCGCAGGACCGCCGGGAGCAGGTCGTCGGTGACGTCGGGCACGAAGCTGTAGTGCGGGTAGTCGGCGAAGATCGGCGGCCGTTCGCCGCCGGCCATCCGCGCGCGCCAGCCGGCCGCGCCCTCCCGTTCGATGCTCTCGGCGGTGTCGAAGTACCACTGCCTGGCCTGCCGCTCGCCGCTTTCCCAGGCGACCGGCGGGATCATCAGCACCAGCCGGCCGAACCGCGCCGGCGCGGCGATCGCGGCCCGCAGCGCGGTGTCACACCCCAGCGACGACCCGGCGAAGTCCACCGGTTCGGGCAGGTCGAGGCTGTCGAGCAACCCGAGCAGGTCCTCGGCGATGTTCTCGAACCGGTAGTCCTCGGCGACCGGGCGGCCGCTGGAGAAGCCGTGGCCGCGCTGGTCGTAGGTCAGCACCCGGTGCCGGTCGGCCAGCGATCCCACGTCGAACAGTTCGAGCCGGGCGACGGCCGCGCGGCTGAGCATGACGCCGTGGGCGTAGCCGAAGGACGGTCCGGAACCGGTGAGCTGGTAGGCGATGCTGGCGCCCGCGCGGGCGAAGAAGCTGTCGGTGGACATCGACCCTCCTGTCGTCGCCCACCTGTATATACCCCTTACCCGTATGAGCGCAATTACCCCCAGGGGGTGTCGTCAGCGGTGCGGTGTCACCGACGGCGATCGTTCACCGAATTCCTGAGGTGGGTCCAGTGATTGCAAACTGTTGAGCGGTGTGCGAAGTACCGTCTGGGAGAAGGTCGTCGACGCGCTGCTGGTGCTGGCCGGGGAGCGGTACTGGTGTTCCTGACCGGGATCAGTGTCGGCGGCTCCGACGGTCTGGAGTTCCGGACCCCGAGTGACGGCACGGAGATGACCGGCGATCTGAAGGTCGAGGGGAGGTGCCGGACGGTTCCCAGATCTGGTTCGTCGCCGACACCGGCGACGAGGCGTCCCGACGGCTGCGGGAGGCCAGGGACGATCCCGCGCGGGGGCTGGACCGCTCGACGGTGTCGGACGCGGACGCGGTCCCCTGTGTCGACATGAGCAAGGACGTGGCCTGACCCGGCCACGTTATCCCCCGGCCCCGGCGGGGTACTCGGACGACCACAGGAGGTGGTCGTATGGCTGAACAGGCACGGGAACCCCGGGTGATCGCCGGCTACGACGGTTCGGAGTCGGCGCGTACGGCGGTGACCTGGGCGGCGCGGGAGGCCGCCAGCCGGGGGCTGGGGCTGACCGTCGTCCAGGTGGTCGACTGGCCGGTGTCCGACTCGCCGCCGCCCGCGGTGCGGCTGATGCCGCCGGCCGGCACGCTCCTCGACGACGACACTCTGCGTAACCAGGCGGAACGCCAGGTGGCCGAGGTCACCGACGAGGCGCGGCAGACGTGGCCGGGGCTGGTCGTCGGCGGTGTGGTCGAGTTCGGCCGGGCGGCGGAGACTCTGGTCAGGATGGTCGGCGAGGAGGACCTGGTGGTGATCGGGTCGTCCGGGCGGACCGCGCTGCCCAGGATGCTGCTGGGGTCGACGGCCGCCGAGCTGGTGCACACCTGTCAGCGCCCGGTGGTGGTCGTGCGCGACGCCAAGGATCCGTCGGACATCGCCGGGCAGGTCGCCGGGCGGGTGGTCGTGGGGGTGGACGGGTCGAGTACCAGCGAGCGGGCGATCGGGTTCGCGTTCGACTTCGCCGCGCGGCACGGCCACGAGCTGGTGGCGGTGTACGCGTGGTCGAACCTGCCGTTGGAGGCGATGGAGCCGATGGGCGTGTGGGACCAGGACCCGGCCGAGGTCGGCAAGGAGGCCGAGATCCTGCTCGCGGAGTCGCTCGCCGGGTTCCAGGAGCGGTTCCCGGAGGTGTCGGTGCGCCGGGAGGTGCTGTTCGACCGGCCGGCGCACGCACTGGTCGCCCAGGCCGACGGCGCGGCGCTGCTGGTGGTCGGCAGCCACGGCCGGGGCGCGGTACGCAGCGTGATCGTCGGCTCGGTCAGCCATGCGGTGATCTACCACGCCCCCTGCCCGGTGGCCGTCGTGCGCGGCGGGTGAGGTCAGGCGAGGGTGTTGGCCAGCCAGTGGTCGACGAGGTCGCGGTCGCCGGCGACGGCGACCCGGTCCACCGGGGCGCGGCGGGTGAGTACCAGCACCAGGTCCTGGACCGGCCCGGACAGTGTCACGTCCGCGTCGGTGGTGGCGCGGGCCCAGCGCACGCCGTCGGGGACGCGGGTGATCAGCCAGCCGGGGCCGGTGTCCGGGCGTAGCTGGAGGGTCTGGCCGGTGCCGCGCAGCTTCTCGAACCCGGGCCGCAGGTCCAGTGTCGCCGGGTGGCAGAGCACCTCGAGCCATTCGCTGATCGCGTCGCCGGCGAGCGCGGGGGAGACGCCGAAGGGGGCGCCGGTGGTGGCGGCGGCGTCCGCGTGGTGCACGACCAGGTCGTGCACCATCCGTCGCAGCCAGAAGACCGCCGGCCGGTCCCCGAAGAACGTCCACACCGGACGATCCCCGGCTGCCAGCACCGCGTCGGTGAGTTCGTCGGCGCCGGTCCGCAGCCAGTCGGGCCAGTCGGCCACCGACCCGGGGTCGGCGTCGGTCGGGTCGGGTACCGGACTGGGCCCGGACCGGACGATGTCGGCGGCCCAGCGCTGCGCCTGACCGACGTGCCCGACCAGCACCCGCAAGGTCCATTCCGGACAGGTGGGCACGGTGACGTCCGGGTCGGCACCGGCCACGGCCGTGGTGAACCCGGTGGTGTGCGCCGAAAGCCCCTCCGCGAGCTGTGCGAGATCCATGGGACGTACCGTAGAAACTCCACCCGACTGGAGGTTCCACGAAAGGTGACCGAGGACACGATCGGTATCGGCGACCTGGCCCGGCGCACCGGCCTCCCGATCCGCACCATCCGCTTCTACTGCGACGAGGGTCTGCTGGAGACCTCCCGCAGCGCCGGCGGCCACCGCCGCTTCGACACCGCCGCGGTCGAGCGTCTGGTCCTGGTCCAGCGCCTCCGGGCACTGGGCCTTGGCCTGCGCTCCATCGCCGACGTCCTGACCGGCGAGCGTTCCCTGACCGACACCGTCGCCGAGGAACGGGCGGCGCTGGACCGTGAGTTCGCCTCCCTGGCCTGGCGACGCTCGGCCCTGCGGGCGGTCGAGGAAACACCCCCACCCGATCGAGCGGCCCGCCTGGACCTGCTCTCGGCGGTGGGTGACGGCGCCGCCGCTCACCACACGCTGGTCGGTCTCTGGCGGCCCATGACGACCGGCCCGATCCCCCCGGACACCGCCGAGATGTTCCTCGACATCAGCGCTCCGCGCCCCCCGGCTGTCCCGACTCCCGCCCAGGTGCTCGCCTACGCCGAGCTGGTCCTGCTGGCCGCCGACCGGACCCTGACGGCGTGTGTCCGAACCAGCACCCTCGCCCACCACGAGAAGATCGCTGACCTCGGTGCCCTCCACAACGCGGTCGGCGAGGCGTGTCAACAAGCGTTCCCCCAGGTCGAAGCCGGTGCCGCCCCGTCACCGGGTAAGCCGCTGGACCAGTTCGTGGCCGCCCACGCCACGGCCCTGCGCACCCCCGACACCCCCGGTTTCCGTCGGGCGCTGAACCGCCGCACCGCCCCCGACCGCGACCCGAGAATGCGCCGCTACTGGCACCTGGCCGCCGAGGTGACGGGGGACCCGACGAGCCTGGCCCACCTGTGGCTGCTCGACGCCCTGGACCGCTCGGCGTGAGGCGGACCTGATCGCCGCCCTGACCAGCGCGCTGTGACCCACGTCCCGTTGAATTCGGTACCCAGGTACGGGGTTAGCGTGGTCGGAGGGCGACGACCAGGAGGTGGACATGCCAACACCGTCGCGGTTCGGCGAGGGATGGGCACCAGCGGACGCGTGCACACTGCCACTGGGCGACCAGGCAGGACGCTTCGCGGAGTTCGACGAGGTTTTCGCCAAGGGGCTACAGGAAGCTCGTCGCCTGGGGCCGGAAGAGGTGCGGCTCCGGTTCACCGGCGGGCCGGAGGTGGACGAGCAGGTGCGGGACCTGGTCGAACGAGAGGCGGACTGCTGTTCGTTCTTCGACTTCACCGTCGAGCGGCAGTCGGACGGGCTGGTGGTCGACGTCCGGGTGCCGGTCGGCAGGACGGCGGTGCTGGACGGGCTCCTCGCCCAGGCCGAGGCGGCGCTGTGAGGTCGGGGGAGGTGGCGGCGGCCGCCGGAGTGAACCTCCAGACACTCCGCTACTACGAACGCCGAGGCCTGCTGCCCGAACCGCCCCGAACCCCGGGCAACCACCGAAACTACGACACCGAAGCGGTGACAACACTGTTGGTGGTGAAAACGGCCCAGCGACTGGGCTTCACCCTCGACGAGGTCGCCGACCTGCTGGCGGTCCGCCACGGCGCCCCGGACCTACGGGACCGCGCCCTCGCGAAGATCGCCGAGGTGGAAACCCGGATAGCGGACCTCTCCACGATCCGAGAACACCTGATCCGCGTGGTCGACGCCCACTGCGAGAGCCTCACGAACTGCCAGTGCGGGAACTGCCCCTTCGCCGACCTGTTCCCACGCCCCCAACCGCGGTGAGACGAACAAGAACCACGGGAGCCCGCCACTGTCCAACCTGGAAACCCACCAGATCGCCATCTACCTGGGCGCTCTGGCCACCGGCGCCCTCACCGGCTGGGCCATCCCCTCGGCCACCTCCCTCGCTCCCGCCATCACCCCCGCCCTCGCCCTTCTCCTCTACGTCACCTTTCTCCAGATTCCCCTGACCAGGCTCGTCCCCCGCCCGGACCGCTTCCTGGCCGCGGTCCTCATCGGGAACTTCGTCCTGGCTCCCCTGGCGGTCGCCGCCATCTTCCCTTTTCTTCCCGAGAACCTGGCCATCAGAACAGGTGTCCTGCTGGTCCTGCTCACCCCGTGTATCGACTACGTCATCGTCTTCAGCGGACTGGCCGGCGGGGCGAGCGAGAAACTCCTGGCCACCACTCCCGTTCTCCTGCTGGCCCAGCTGATCCTGCTCCCCGCCTATCTCTTCCTCTTCCTGGGACCGGACCTCGCCGACCTCGTCGACCCCCGCCCTTTCCTGGAAGCCTTTCTTTTTCTGATCGTCGTCCCGTTGACCCTTGCCGCGCTCACGCAGCGTGGGAAACGGCAGGCGGCGAAAGCCATGGTTCCGCTCATGGCCGTCACGCTCTTCACCGTCACCGCCTCGCAGATGTCGGCGCTCGATGTCGGTGTTGTCCAGGTGGTTCCGTTCTACGCGTTCTTCCTGGCGGCCATGGCCGTCGCCGGTACGGCGCTCGCCCGGGTGTTCCGGCTGGACGGACCGGAATCGACAGCGGTCATCTTCAGCGGTGCCACGAGAAACTCGCTGGTGGTACTGCCGCTGGCTCTTGCCCTGCCGAGCCAACTGGCGGTCGCCTCGGTCGTGGTGGTGGCGCAGACGCTGGTCGAACTGGTGGGAATGGTGATCTTCGTTCGGGTCTTCGGGGACCGGTCCCCGAAACCCCGGGGATATTGACGCCCGGAATCACCGCCCGGTTCAATCGACACGTCCGCGACGAAGGGGGCGGCTGTGGTGGGGCGCTGGGGGATCTTCGGTATCGCGGTCGGCATCTTCCTGATGACCGGGACCGACGCGCGTCTGGTCGGACTGGGGATCTGGTGGGTCGGCGTGCTGATCCTGGTCGACTCGTTCATCGGTGACGGGCTGGCGGTGCAGTTCCTGTGGGGGATCGGCGTCGGCGTCGCCGTGTGGGGGTTCACCGACGGGTGGGTCGAGGTCGCGGTCGAGGACCGGGGGCAGCTGGTTGTCGCGGCGATCAGTCTGGTGTTGGCGTTGATGACCGTGGTGCGGTCCATCCGGTCGCCGCAGCGGCCGCTGCCGGCCGGCGGGAAGGGCCAGCTGCAACGCGCCCTGTCCCAGTGGGACCTCGCGCGCACCCAGGTCGCCTCGGGGCAGCGGCTGCGCGGCGGGCTCAACTACCAGGACACGATCAACCACCTGCTGCGCTGCCTCACCCAGGACCGGTCCGATCTGATGCCGCTGCACCACGCCATGTCCGCGGCCGGCCGGGAGGGACTGCCGGTCATGGACCAGCTCAACGCCACCCGCCCGCTGCGCCTCTACGCCCGGCTCACGCTCGCCGCCGCGCACCTGGCGGATCCGGTCGGCGGGCAGCCGGCGCTGGTCGCGGGGGCGGTGGCCGGCGACGACAACCCGGGGATGGACCTCAACGGTGACGGGCCGCTGTCGGCGCAGGCGCGGATCGCCGGGGCGGCGCAGGCGCGGCTGCTGCTGGCGCGGTTCATCCTGGAACGGCCCGCCCTGTCCTGGGCGGCGGTGCCGGCGTGGGTGGTGGGCAGCGGCGGACCGCTGAACTTCTTCGGGGAGCGGAAACGCTTCTACCAAGCGGTGTTGCCGTCCTGTGACGGGATGGCGCCGGAGGCCGAGGCCCGCCAGCTCGCCCAGGAGAGCGTCGACCTGTACACCGAGCTGTGCCGGATCGTGCCCGGGTACGAGTCGGAGCGGGAGCGGGCCAAGAGAATTCTGGCCAGAAGCCTGGCCTAGCCATGGGGCACAACCTGATGGCGATGGTCGGCGGGCTCACCGTCGTCACCTTCTACGCCGGCCACGGGCGGATCCTGTTCCTCACCCGCTACCGGCAGTTCGGTTTCGGGCTGGGCTTCCTGTGCTACGCGGTGGCGAACTTCCTGGGAACCATGGAGGGCTGGGGTTTCGACGTCGCCCACGTCTCGTTCGTCATCGCCGGCGGTGCCGGGTTGCGACGCACGATGCTGTTCGAGCGGCAACGGCGGGCGGACGCGGCGTTCGCGCCGGACCAGGCGGCCCTCTGGCACGCCGAGGGCCAGCACGGGCTGCGCGTGTTCCTGGCCACCGGCGACGGCGACGCGCTGGACCGGGCCGTGGACCGGTTCCGGGACGCGGTCACCGCCACCAACGGCCACACCTCCCAGCTCACCCACCGCGCCGCCCTGCTCACCGCGTTGCAGGCCCGCTACGAGCGGCGGCGGCACCTCGACGACCTGGACGAGGCCATCGGCCACGGCCGCACCGTCGACGACTACCGGGGCGGTGTGCGCTGCGGGCTGGTGCTCTCGCTGCTGAGCACGGCGCTGCGGCTGCGCCACGACCACGTCGGCGGCGCCGGCGACCTGCGGGACGCCCGCACCGCCTGCCACGCCGCGACCCGCCTCGTCCCGTTCCGCAGCCGGCATTTCCCGCGTTGCAGCAGCGAGTTCGCCGCGCTGTACCGGGCCGAGTACGACCGCACCGAACAGCCCGAGTTCCTGGACCTCGCCATCGAGCGGGTGCGCCGCGGCGTGCGGTCCGCGCGGCTGACCGGCGCGCCGCGCCCCGTGGACCTGATGACGCTGTGCGACCTGCTGGCCGAACGTGGCCGCCACGGCGCCAACGCGGCCGACCTGACCGAGGCGGTGGACGTCGGCCGGTCGGCGCTGCGCGGCCTGCTGCCCGGCGACCGCCTGTTCCAGCAGGGCCAGAACACCCTCGCCCACGCCCTGCGGACCCGGTTCGGGCTGCTGCGCCGCGTCGACGACCTGGACGAGGCGATCCGGCTCGCCCACCGGGCCAGCGGCCAGGTTTCGGTGACCGATCCGCAGTGGGCCGACCACCGGCTCAACCTCGCCCTGGCTCTGCACGACCGCCACCGGTTCGGCCGCGCCCACGCCCAGCGCGACCGCAACCTCGGCTGGGCCCTGGACGCCGCCCGCGATGCCGCCACCCACGACCTGGCCGACGTCCCGACCAGGATCCGCGCCGGTCTGGTCCGCGGCGACATCGCCGCGTCCACCGGCGGGTACGCCGAGGCGGTGACCGCGTTCGCCGGTGTGATCGGCCTGCTTCCGCTGGTGGCGTCGCGTGAGCTGCGCCGCGAGGACCAGGAGGACCGGCTGGGCCGCTGGTCGGGCATCGCCGCGAACGCGGCGGCCTGCGCGCTGGCCACCGGCGACCAGCGGCGGGCGCTGGTCCTGCTGGAACAGGGCCGGGGCGTGCTGCTCTCCCGCGCGATGGACACCCGCGCCGACCTCACCGCCCTGCACGCCAGCCACCCGGCGCTGGCGGCCGAGTTCGAGGAGCTGCGTGAGGCGCTCGACCCGTCGCCCGACCTCGGCGACGTGCTGGACAGCCCGCCTGACGCGCCCACCGAGGACCAGGCCCGGCGCACCCGGCGCGCCCGGACCGAACGCTGGGACGACCTGCTGGCGCGGATCCGCGCCGAGGACGGGCTCGCCGGCTTCGCCGCCACCCCCGACCCGGACCGCGTCCTCGCCCAGGGCGCGGCCGGGCCGGTGGTGTACCTCACCGTCAGCGAGTACCGCGCGGACGCGATCGTCGTGCGGCCCGACGGCCCGCGCACCGTGCCGCTGACGATCACCCCCGCCCAGGTCGGCGAGCGCACCGACACCCTCCACCACGCCCTGCGCGCGGTCACCGACCTGGACCGCCAGCGGGCCGTGCACGACGTGTTGGCCTGGCTGTGGGACGAGGTCGTCGAACCCGTGCTCGACACCGCCGGCATCACCGGCGCCGGGCCGCCGCCGAGGGTGTGGTGGATCCCCACCGGCCCGCTGGCGCTGCTGCCGATCCACGCCGCCGGGCACCACCGCGACGGGATCTCCTTGCTGGACAGGGCGATCTCCTCCTACGCGCCGACCGTGCGGGCGCTGGCCGCGGCCAGGGACCGGCCGGCCGCGCGGTCCGCGCCGCGCCCGCTGGTCGTGGCGATGTCCCACACGCCGGGCGCCGCGCCGCTGCCGGGCGCGGAACGGGAGGCGGCGCTGGTGCGCGAGCTGTTCCCCGGCGGGGTGTCGTTGCGCGACGGCGAGGCGACCCGCCAGCGGGTGCTCGACGAGCTCCCCGGTCACACCTGGGCGCACTTCGCCTGCCACGGCATGATCGACCGCGACATTCCGTCCCGGGGCCGGCTGCTGCTCCACGACCACCAGGACCGGCCGCTGACCACCGCCGACATCTCCCGCCTGGTGCTGCCGGAGCCGGCGCTGGCCTACCTGTCCTCGTGCGAGACCGCGCGCACCGGGCCCCGGCACACCGACGAGGCCATCCACCTGGCGTCGGCGTTCCAGCTGGCCGGTTTCCCGGACGTCATCGCGACACTGTGGGCGATCCCCGACCGGGCGGCCCGCGACTTCACCCGGGACACCTACACCGAGCTGCACCGGCTGATCCGGTCCGGCGCGGCCCCGGACGCGGCCGGCGCGGTGCACGCGGCGACCCGCACGGCCCGCGACAAGTTCCCGAACCTGCCCGGCCTGTGGGCCGGCTACGTGCACCTCGGCCGGTGAGCGGCTACTCCTTCGGGTCGGAGGGTCCGGCCGGCTCCGTCGGTCCCTCGGTGGGTTCGGGGACGTCGTCGTCGGGCGAGTAGCCGCGGTGGTGGTGCTGTTCGTCGATCAGCTCCCGCTCGTACGGGGTGGGTTCCGGGCGGTTCATCGGGGTTCCTCCGGTCGTGTCGGGGACGGCAGCACCAGTTCGAGGACGTCGACGTCGCTGGCGCGCACGTGCAGCCCGCCGCTGTGGGCGATCGGCCGCACGAACCGGCCGTCCCGGTCCATGATCCACGCGGTCTGCAGGTAGATCTCGGCCGGTTGTGGGTAGGAGGTGGCGAACGAGCGGGTGCCGTACCAGCCGCCGGCCCACGCCCCGTCCCGCAGCCGCACCCGCACGAAACACGAGCCGCTGTCGCGGAACATGCTGTCCCAGGCCGTGGGCGTGCCCCGGTAGCGGGCCGCCCGCCGGCCGCGCCGCTGCCACCAGGTGACGCCGCCGGCCGCGCCGGCCGGCACGACGATGAACAGCAGCAGCCCCAGCAGTCCCACCAGCCGCGCCTGGTCGGTGATGCCGTCCCAGCCCCGGGCACCGATCTCGCGGGCCAGGCGCACCAGCGCCGGTCCGGCCACCACCAGGTACAGGGTGTCCAGCAGGATGGAGGCGGCGATCGAGCGCAGTACCCGCTCACCCAGGTCTCGTTCACCGGGGACCGGGCCGCGCCAGCGTTCCCGCAGGAACTGGTAGGTGATCCCGGGAAGCACCACCAGCGCCAGCATTCCCAGCTGGAGCACGGTGGACGGCGCCTGACCCATCTCGTTCTCCCTCCTGACACGGCCCCGCTGGCGGGGTCCGCGCGGTGACAGGCCCGTGTCAGCTGCCACGGCGATCGTTGCTCTCAACGAACAGAACGCCAAGGAGTGATTCCCATGACCGTCTTCGCCACGCCGACCCCCATCACCGCCGCGCTGACCACCGCCGGTGCCCGGGTGCGGGTCACCGCCGGCGAGCGTGCCGACACCATCGTGCGCGTCGAGCCGCTCGACGGCACGAACCGGGCCGACGTGCGGGTCGCCGAGCGCACCGAGGTCGAGCTGACCGAGGGGCGCCTGTCGGTCCGGACGACGAAACCCGGTTCCCGCAACGGTTCGGTGGCCATCACCATCGAGCTGCCGGCCGGTTCCCGGCTGGAGCTGGACACCGCGTGGACCGACCTGCGCGCCAACGGCCCGCTCGGCGACTGTGACCTGAGCGTGTCCTCCGGGCGGGTCGAACTGGACCGGGTCGCGGCGCTGCGCGCCGACCTGGCCGCCGGTGACCTGGTGATCGGCCACGTCGCCGGTGCCGCCACGCTCGACGGTGGCGCGGCCGGGGTGTGCCTGGCCGAGGTCGACGGCCCGATCCGTTACCGGGCCTCGGCGGGCGCGCTCCGGATCGGCCACGCCAGGTCGGCCGTCGACCTGACCGGTGCCAGTGGCAGCTTCGACATCGACCACGCGGATGCGGACGTTGTTGCCAGGGCGGGCCACTGTCCGATCCGGATCGGCCGGCTCACCCGGGGTGTCGCCGACCTCGCCAACGCCGCCGGCGGCATCGAGGTCGGGATCGACGAGCACACCGCCGTCACGGTGAAAGCCAACAGCACCAAGGGAAACGTTCGCGACACGGTGACCGGTACCGGCCCGTTCACCCGGCACGTCGAACTGCGGGCCAGTACCCGCCGGGGTGACATCGTTGTCCGTGGGGCCTGACAGGGTTCCCATACGGGCACCACGGTGCGGGGTCCACCGGTTACGCTCCCGGCGTCGAGAATTCAACCAGGGGGCGTGATCATGACTTACCCGCAGCAGGGGGGATACGGGCCACAGCAGGGCGGCGGCTACGGGCCACCGTCACCTCCCGGCGGCTACGGACAACCACAACCGGGTCCCGGCGGCTACGGCCCGCCGCCCCAGGGCGGAGGTTATGGCCAGTACCCGCCGCCGGGACCGGGCGGTTACGGCCAGTACCCGCCGCCGAGGAAGAACAACACCGGGATGATCGCCGCGTTCGTCGGGGTGGTGGTGGTCGCCGCCGTGACCGTGGTGCTCGTCCTGACGCTCGGCGGTGACGACGACGACTCGACGGCCGACGGCGGAGGCGGCGGCGGGGACACGACCTCCGAGGGATCCGACCTGCCCAACGGGCTTCCTGGCCCCAACGGCGGCGGTTCCGGTGGATCAGGTGACTCCGGTGGTGGTTCCGGTTCCAGTGGCGGTTCCGGTGGTGACGCGTCCCCCGACCAGCTCGCCGAGCTGGTCGTCGAGGTGATCGAGACCCGGGACGAGGACATCATCGACGAGCACGCGTGTTCGCCGGGCGACGCGGACCGGATGAAGTCCGATCTGGCGCAGTTGCAGGGGATGGACGCGAGCGCGTCGGTCGACGACGTCCAGGAGGCCGGCGACGTCGCGCGGGCCATGATCGAGTTGTCGATGAGCGGCGAGGGCACCGCCACGATCGTCGCCGAGATGGAGAACGACGACGGCTGGTGCGTGTCCGCGATTCGGATCCGTTCCTGAGCTGAGTAACCCCAGCCCCACACTGGTGGGGGATTGTGGCGCGCGTTCGTGGCCGACAGGGTGGAGTTGGTCGCTCAACGTGTGTATCCACGACAAGGCTTGGGGCTGGGGCGAATGACCGTGATGGCGAGGCTTGGCGCCGCTGTTCTCGTGACCGGGCTGCTGCTGGTCGGGGCGCCGACCGCGAGCGCCGACGTGCGGATCGGGCTCGGTCACGAGACCAGACCGGCGCAGCCCTACGCCAACAACCCGGACGCGGCGGACTGGATCGGGTCCTACGTCGTGGGCGGGGACCAGGTGTGGTGCGTGCAGTTCGCGTACCTGGCGCCGGACACCAACGAGCAGTACCAGCCGGGCCAGCAGCTGCGGACGAAGTGGGGGACGCCGCTGCCGGCGGACGTGGCGTCGGACATCTCGTACCTGTTGCTGCGCTACGCGGACACCGACAGCGCCGACGAGGCGGCCGCGCTGGCGCATCTGTTGCACAGCTGGACATCCGGCCCGCAGAACCCCGCCCAGCTTGATCCGTCCAACGATTTCCGCCACATCGCCTACGACGCGCCGTTCCACCTGGCGAAGCTCCCGGCCGGGGCGAAGGCCGCGGTGGCCGCGTTGACCGAGGACGCCGCCGCCAACCGTGGCCCGTGGACCGCCTCGGTGGCCGCGCCCGATGGCGCCCAGACGATCGGCACACCGGGCGAGTGGACCTTCGAGGTCCTCAACGCCGCGGGTTCGGGCGTCGGCGCGGTCCCGGTGACGGTCACCGCCGCCGGCGCGACCTTCACCGACCCCACCACCGGCGAACAGGTGGGCACGGCGACGATCCCCACCCCCGAGGACGGCGCCCCGGTCACGGTCGAGGTGACCCCGACCTCCGAAGCCCCCGAGGTCGAGGTTACGCTGGCCGCTCCCGCCGCCGTTCCCGTTGTGCGCCAAGCGGTCGACGTGGACACCCAGCGTGTGGTGAGCACCGGCGGCGAGGAGGAGCTGGTGGCGGCCGGCGACACCACGGCCAGCCCGCCGCCCACCACGACCACCGTCACCACGACAACGACGCCTCCCGAGGTGCCGTCCACGATTCCCGCCGGTGAGTCCCCGCGTCCCGCCGCCGCCCAGGCGGCGCTGACCGACACGCCGACGTCGTCGTCGCTGATCCTGCTGGGCATCGTCGCGGTGGTGGCGGCGGTGTTCGTGGCGCTGCTGCTGGCCCACCTCCCGTCGAGCCGCCGTGGCGGTCGGCACCTGCGTCGCCGGTGAGCGCGCGGCACGCCGCCACGGCCGTGGTGTTGACGGTGGTCGCGTCCTACAGCGCCGTGGTGGCGGTGGGCGGCGCCGCACCGGAGTCCGTGGACGGCGTGCCGGTGTCGACGACGGTCCTCCAGATCGGCGACACCGTCGATCTGCCCGCCGCACCCCGGCAACCGTTACCCACCACCGCGACGCGCCCCCCGCCCGCGCCCCCGTCGTCCTCGGCCTCCCCACCCCCGGCCCCGCCTCCTGCTCCGGCCCAGCGCGCCGGAACGGTGCGCCTGGCCGAGGGCGGCACCGCGACCCTGGTTCCCAGCGAGGTCCGCGACGGCGTTCTCCCCGTGCCTGATGACCTTGATGAGGCAACGTGGTGGGGAGCGTCCCCCGGGGCGGCCAGCGGCGCCACGGTGCTCGCCGGTCACGTGAACTGGAACGGCGCGATCGGTCCGTTCGCCGAGTTGTGGCGCACCAACAAGGGCGACCCGGTGACGATCGTGGACCGGTCCGGCCGCACGTTGCGTTTCCAGGTCACCGAGGTGGTCACCCTGGACAAGGACGAGCTACCCGGCCGCGCCACCGACCTGTTCGGCCAAACCGGAGCCCATCGCCTGGTCCTGGTCACGTGCGGCGGCCGTTGGGTGGGAGGAACCTCCGGCTACGCCGACAACCGAATCATCATCGCCACCCGCCGCTGAAGCAGGCCTTCGCGCGGCACCACCGACACACCACCGATACACCACCGACGTCAACCAGTCTCACATCTGTCGCAAACGAAGGCGTAACTGTTGGGTACGTCGTGTCGTTGGTGGAGTGTTCAACGGGAGTTCGTCGGCGCGGTCATGGGGGAGACCCGGTCACGAAGTGCGCACGACGCAACGCGCACGGTGATCACAACGCGTCCCTGACGTCCGTTTTTGACGTTGTTGCGGTGTTGATGCCCTCGGCCATCAGCACCAACTCTCACCGATCCGGCCTTCTTCGCCTCGGTCACCTGCTAAAGGTTCACCTCAGGCACTGTCACGGAATGGTTGTGGTGGCTCTGACCTGCGGTTGTGTGGGTCCGAAATCGTGATGGAGGCCTTTGTGGACGGATAGAGGCGCATGTCACCCGAATGGACGCAGGCGGCGGTTTCGACCAGCGGTATGCGACCGTTCGGTCTAAGGGTCTGATATTTCCGTGACAGTCGGTTTGACCTTTACAGTGACCAGTGGTCCCGGTACCTTGTGCGCTTACCAAAGTGGAGCTTGGGGGCGTGAACATGATCTGTTGACAGTTGTACCGCTGTTCATCAGGTATTGACGTACAGGGGACGGTGCGGTCAAACCTGAAGCAGATGCATGGATACTCTGTTGGCGGCATTGCGGCAGCAATGCTGTCCTTGTCGTGCGTGCGGACCTTTAGTTGCAAAGGCAATGAGGAATGGCGACAGTTGGAGTTATCGGCGCCGGCGTGATGGGCAAGGACGTGGCCATCACCTGCGCGGCCAACGGATACGACGTGGTTCTCGTCGATCACGACAGTGACGTGACCAGCGCGGTTCCCGGCCAGATCCGTGGGTTGGTTCGAAAATTCCGGATGATGTCGCCGGACGCCAGCGACTGGAAGACCGACGACATCCTGGGCGCCGTCCGCGCCACCACCGACCTCGCCGAGGTGGCCAAGGCGGACTGGGTCGTCGAGAACATCGTCGAGGACCACGCGGCCAAGGAGCGGCTCTACCTGGAGCTTCGTCCGCTGCTCAGCGACGCTACCCGGGTCGCGGTCAACACCAGCTGCATCTCCATCACCAAGCTCGGGGCGCTGCTCGCCGACCCCGGCCAGGTGATCGGGATCCATTTCATGAACCCGGTCCCCCTCCTCGGGGCCGCTGAGGTCGTGCGCGGGTTCCACACCTCCGACGACACCGTTGCCCAGGCGCGCGACTTTGTCGGCACCCTCGGCAAGAAGGCGATCGTCGTCAATGACATGCCGGGGTTCGTGGCGAACCGGCTCTCTCATCTGTTCATGAACGAGGCTGCCTTCCTGGTGGGCGACGGGGTGGCCGAGCCGGAACAGATCGACGCTGTTTTCAAGCTCGGCTACGGGCACAAGATGGGCCCGTTGGAGACCGCCGACCTCATCGGCCTCGATACCGTGGTCAATTCGTTGAACGTTCTTCACGAAGAGTTCCAGGATCCGAAGTTCCGATGTTCCCCCACGTTGAAGAAGATGGTGGCGGCGGGGCTGCTCGGCCGAAAGAGCGGCCAGGGTTTCTATTCCTACGGGCACTGAACAAACTGCGGAGAATCTGTTCGATGAAAATGGCCAAATGTGTGGTGTGGGACCTGGACGACACGCTGTGGCGCGGCACCCTGTCCGCCGGCGACGACGTCGTCCCGCGTGACGGGATCGTCGACCTCGTCAGGACCCTGGACTCGCGGGGGATCCTGCAGTCGGTCGCCAGCAAGAACAACCACGACGACGCGCTGCGCCGGCTCACCGAGCTGGGCCTCGCCGAGTACTTCCTGTACCCCCAGGTGAACTGGAACAGCAAGTCCAGCTCGGTCACCGAGATCCAGAAGCGGCTGAACATCGGGTTCGACACCATCATGTTCGTCGACGACCAGCCGTTCGAGCGCGACGAGGTCTCCTTCGTTCACCCGGACGTGGAGACCGTCGACGCCGCCGACCACCTCACGCTGGCCACCCTGCCCCGCCTCTCACCCGCCGTCGTCACCGAGGACGCCGCCCGCCGCCGCGAGATGTACCTGCAGGACCAGGCGCGCGGCGACGCCGAACTCGGCTACCAGGGCCCGCAGGAGGAGTTCCTGCGCGGCCTGGACATGGTGTTCACCATCGCCCGTGCCGCCGACGGTGACCTGCCGCGCCTGGAGGAGCTCACCGAGCGGACCAACCAGCTCAACTCCACCGGCATCCAGTACTCCTACGACCACCTCGAACGGCTCAGCCGCGACCCCGGCCACGACCTGTGGGTCTGCGAACTGACCGACCGGTACGGCTCGTACGGCAAGATCGGCATGGCCCTGGTCGAGAAGCACGCCGACCGCTGGGTGATCAACCTGCTGCTGATGTCCTGCCGCACGGTGTCCAAGGGCGTCGGCACGGTCCTGCTGTCCTTCCTGCTGCGCCGCGCCGCCGACGAGGGCACCCGGCTGTTCGCGCGGTTCCGCCGCACCGACCGCAACCGGCAGATGCTGCTGACCTACCAGCTGGCCAACTTCCGGGTCGTCGAGCAGGACGGCAGCGACTACCTGTACGAGAACGATCTTTCCGTCCGGCCGGAGTTCCCGGACTACATCCAGGTCGACAGCGACGCATAGCGAGGCGAAGGCGCACATGGCAAACACCGGGGTCACCGACGTACCGGCCAGTATCAGGGGCTACCTGCGGGCGAACATGACCGCGTTCGCCGACGTCGAGTTCAGCGACGAGGACAACATCTTCGAGCAGGGCTTCGTCTCGTCGATGTTCGCGATGCAGCTGCTGCACTACATCGAGTCCACCTTCGACGTCGAGGTGCCCGACGACGGCATCACCCTCAAGAACTTCAGCTCGGTGAGCCGGATGGCCGACCTGGTGGCGCGTCTTCGGACGGCGACCGGTGACTGACGACCTCCTGACCGAGGTCACCGCGTTCGCCGAGACCGTGCTGGCCCCCCGGGCGGCCGAGTTCGACCGGACCGAACGCCTGCCCCGCGAGATCATCACCCGGATGGCCGAGCTCGGCCTGCTCGGCGCGACCGTGCCCGAACGCTGGGGCGGCCTCGGCCTGGACCCGCTGGCCTACGGTGAGCTGACCGAGGTCGTCGGCAAGGCCTGCGCCTCGACCCGCGCGCTGATGACCGTGCACACCTCGCTGGTGTGCCAGACGCTGCTGGAGCTGGGTTCGCGCCGGCTCAAGGAGAAGTACCTGCCGGACCTGGCGCGCGGCACCCGGCTGGGCTGCTTCGCGCTGTCCGAGCCGGGCGCCGGCTCGGACGCGGCGGCGGTCGCCACGACCTACCTGGCCAAGGACGACGGGTTCGTCCTCAACGGACACAAGCGGTGGATCTCGTTCGCCGGGATCGCCGACGTGTTCCTCGTCATCGCCACCGACAACGGCGTGACCAGCGCGTTCCTCGTCGACCGGGACACCCCGGGGGTGGTGATCCGGCCGATGTCGGGCTTCCTGGGCAACCGGGCCACGCACATCGCCGAGGTGCTGTTGACCGACGTGGTCGTCCCCGGCGAGAACCTGGTGTCCAGTGTGGGCGCCGGGTTCAGCTTCGTGGTGAACACCGCGCTGTTCCACGGCCGCTACAGCATCGCGTGGGCCGGGGTGGCGCTGGCGCAGGCCGCGCTGGAGCAGATGTGCTCCTACGCCGCCGGGCGCGAGCAGTTCGGCTCGCCGATCGGCGACCACCAGCTGGTGCGGCGGATGGTCGCCGACGCCCTCACCTCGGTGACCGCCGCCCGGGAGCTGTGCCGGCGGGCCGGGCGGCTGTGTGCCGAGCGCAGCGCGAGCGCCGCCATGGAGACCAACGTCGCCAAGTACTTCTCCTCCACGATCGCCCAGCGCGCGACCGCCGACGCGGTCCAGGTGCTCGGCGGGAACGGCTGCTGGTCGGGCTATCCGGCGGAGCGCCTGTACCGCGAGGCGAAGATCCTCGAGATCATCGAGGGCACCTCGCAGCTGCAACAGATCATGATCGCCGACTTCGCGTACCAGCGGTACGCCAGGAAGAACAAGGTCGCGCCATGAACGCTGTCGAACCCACCGTCGAACCCACCCCGACGTGGCTGCTGGGCGCGGCGACCGAGCGGGAGCTGCGCGCGCTCGCCGGCCGGCTGCACACCCGCCTGTCCGGCGCGGACACCGACCCCTGGGACGTGGCGCGCACGCTGGTCGAGGCCGGCCCGGCCCGCCGCCACCGCGCGGTGGTCCTGGGCGGCACCGACCGGCTGCGGTCGCTGGCCATCGGCGAGCAGGACGCCGGGGTGATCGTCGGCGCGGCCGGTGACCGGACCCGTCCCGCGTTCGTCTTCCCCGGTCAGGGCGCGATCTGGCCCGGCATGGCGGTGGAGCTGCTGGACACCGCTCCGGTGTTCGCCCGCGCGGTGGGGGACTGCGCCGACGCGATCGCCCCGCACGTGGACTGGTCACTGCTCGACGTGCTGCGGGCCGAGGACCCGGCGCACTACGAGATCACCGACGTCCTCCAGCCGGTGCTGTTCGCGATCATGGTCGGGCTGGCGGAGCTGTGGCGCGCGCACGGCGTGTGGCCGCACGCGGTCGTCGGGCACAGCATCGGCGAGGTCGCCGCGGCCTTCGTGTCCGGCGCGATGTCGCTGGACGAGGCGGCGCGGCTGGCGGTGCTGTGGAGCCGGGCCCAGGCCGCGCTGACCGGGCTGGGCGGCGGGATGGCCGTGGTGGCCCTGCCCGAGCACGAGGTGCTGGCCCACTTCGATGGCCGGGGCGACGTCGTGGTGTCCGGGGTGATGGCGCCGAGGTCCTCGGTGGTCTCGGGTGACAGTGACGTGCTGGCCGAGGTGGTGGCGCGGCTGCGGGCCAAGGGCGTGTACGCCGACGTGATGTCGGTGCCGCTGGCCGCGCACTCGCCGAGGGTGGAGGCGCTGCGCGCGGACCTGCTGGCCGCGCTGGGCACGGTCGCGACCTCGACCTCGACGCTGCCGTACTACTCGTCGGTGACCGGCGGCCCGGTCGACACGGCGACCCTCGATGCCGAGTACTGGTTCCGCAACCTGCGCCAGCCGATGCTGTTCGAGCGGGCGGTGAAGGCCCTGCTCGCCGACGGGTACCCGGCGCTGGTCGAGCTGAGCGTCCACCCGGTGCTGACGATGGCGATCCGGCAGAGCGCCGAGTCCGCCGGCGTGGACGCGCCGGTGGTCAACTCGCTGCGCCGCGACGGCCAGAGCCTGGAGCACTTCACCGCGGCGCTGGCCGAGGCGCACGTGCTCGGCGTGGACGTCGACTGGCACCCGGTGCTCGGCGAGCGCGGCACGGTGATCGACCTGCCCGAGCTGACCGCGCCCGCCGGTGACGAGCCGCGGGCCACCCCCGCCAGGAAGGCGGTGGCGCTGCCGGAGCTGGTCTCCGCCCAGGTGGCGGGCGCCCTGGGGATCGGCGTCGAGCTGGACACCGACGCCTACGGCACCAGCCTGTTCGAGCTGGGCTGCACGTCGTTGCAGCTGGTCAAGCTGCAGAGCGGCCTGGCGGCCGAACTGGGCGTGACGCTGGAGAGCACCTTCATCATCGACCACCCGACGGCCTCGGCCCTGGTCGAGGAGCTGTCCCGGCGGCTGGACCCCGGCACGGCCGGCCAGGTGACCCTGGACGAGGAGCCCGAGCGCCCGCGAGCGGAGATCTCCCCGGCCGAGCCGATCGCCGTGGTCGGGATGGCGTTCCGGCTGCCCGGCGGCGTCAACGACCGCGACCAGCTGTGGGCGGCGCTGCGTGACCAGGTCGACCTGGTCGGCGACCTGCCGGCGGGCCGCTGGGACCACAGTGACCTCGACCTGTCCGAGGTGACCACCACCCAGGGCGGTTACCTCGACGGGGTCGACCAGTTCGACCCGTTGTTCTTCAACATCTCCCCGGCCGAGGCCGAGTCGATCGACCCGCAGCAGCGGCTGCTGCTGGAGCTGACCTGGGAGGCGCTGGAGGACGCCGGCCTGGCCCCGGACAGCGCCGGGCGGGACCGCCGGGTCGGCGTGGTCGTCGGGGTGTTCGCCAACGACTACCTCCAGGTGGGCAAGAACCTCGGTTTCCCGGCCGAGCGCTACACCTACACCGGCAACATGGCCAACGCGACGGCCGGCCGGATCTCCTACTGCTATGGCTTCGACGGGCCGAGCACGGCGATCGACGCGGCCTGCGCCTCGTCGCTGTACGCGGTGCACCAGGCCGCCCAGGACCTGCGGTTGGGCAGCTGCGACCTGGTGGTGGCGGCCGGGGTGAACCTGATCCTGAGCCCCGAGGGGCACCTGTCGTTCTCCCGGCTCCAGGCGCTGTCGCCGACGGGTCGTTGCCGCAGTTTCGACAACGGCGCGGACGGCTACATTCGCAGCGAGGGCGCGGCCGTGGTCGTGCTCAAGCGGCTCTCGGACGCCGAACGCGACGGCGACGACGTGCTCGCGGTGATCAGCGGGACGGCGATCAACCACAACGGCCAGGGCGGCGGGTTCACCGTGCCCAGTGGCACCGCCCAGCAGCGTGTGGTGCGCGCGGCGATGGCCCAGGCCGGCGTCGGCATCGACGACGTGTCCTATGTGGAGACCCACGGCTCGGCGACGCCGATCGGTGACCCCCAGGAGGTCAACGCGCTGGCCAGGGTGTTCCAGGGCCGGCGCGCGCCGCTGCGGATCGGCAGCGTCAAGTCGAACATGGGTCACCTGGAGGCGGCGGCCGGCATGGCCGCGCTGTGCAAGGTGATCGTGTCCATGCGCCACGGCCAGTTGCCGGCCACGCTGCACTTCCGTGAGGGCAACCACCTGATCGACTGGGCCAACATCCCCATCGAGGTCGTGGCCGAGCGCACCGACTGGGCCGCGGGCGATGGTCCGCGCCGCGCGGGCATCAGCTCCTTCGGCATCAACGGCAGCAACGCGCACATCGTCGTCGAGGAGCACCGCGCCATCGCCCGGCCGCGGCCGGCGTCCACCGGGCCCAGGCTGCTGCCGCTGTCGGCGAGGTCGGCCCCGGCGCTGCGCACCGCGCTGGCGGACCTGGCCGCGTGGGGCGGCACCGCCGACCTCGGCGACCTCGCGCACACGCTGGGGGAGCGGCGCTCCGCGCTGCGCCACCGCGCGGCGCTGGTGTGCGAGACGGTCGAGGACATCCCGGCGGCGGTGGAGGCGGCGCTGGCCGCGCCGGCGCCCGAGCGTACTGACGGCGGACTGGTCTTCGTGTTCTCCGGCCAGGGCACCCAGTACCCGGGGATGGCCCGCGAACTCTACGACGCGGCGCCCGCGTTCCGGCGCGAGCTGGACGCGATCGACCGCGAGTTCCGCCGGGTCGGGGACGTGTCCCCGGTCGAGGCGATGTTCGGCCAGGACGAGGAGGTCTTCCGCTCGGCCGGACACACCCAGGCGATGATCTTCGCCACCGAGCTGGCGCTGGCCCGCTACTGGCGGGAGCTGGGGATCACCCCGGACGCCGTGCTGGGGCACAGCATCGGCGAGTACGCGGCCGCGTGTTTCGCCTCGGTGATGAGCCTGACCCAGGCCGTCGTGCTGGTCACCCGGCGCGCGCGGGCGGTGTCGGCCCAGGCGGGCGACGGCGGGATGGCGACCCTGCTGTGCTCGCCGGAGCGGGCCGGGGAACTGCTGGCGGCCCACCCCGACGTGGCCGTCGCGGCGGTCAACGCGCCGGAGAACGTCACCGTCGCCGGGCCGGCGGCGAGCCTGGCCGCGCTGGGGAAGGCGGCCCGCAAGCAGCGGATCTTCGTCGAGCGGCTGGACGTCTCGCACGCCTACCACTCGCCGATGATGGCCGGCGCGGCCGAGCAGCTCCACGAGCAGATCCGCCACCAGCACTTCGAGGTGCCGGCGATCCGGTGGATCTCGGCGCGCACCGGCGCGTTCGTCGACACCGCCGAGCCGATCGGCGCGCGGTACTGGAGCGAGCACCTGACCGAGCCGGTGCTGTTCGCGACGGCGGTGGAGACCGCGGTGGCCGACCGCGCCCGGGTGTTCGTGGAGATCGGCGCGACCGCGACGGTCGGCGGGCTGATCGCCCAGCGGTTCCCCGACGAGGTGGTCGTGGTGACCAGCCTGCGCAAGGGCCGCCCCGACGTGCGGCAGGTGCTCGACGGCGCCGCCGAGCTGTGGCGCCACGGCCGGAACCTGAACTGGGCCGCGCTGCCCGGCGAGCGGGGGAACCTGGTCCGCGACCTGCCGCACACCCCGTTCGACCGCCAGCGGGTCTGGTACAAGGACGGGAACCCCGCTCCCGCCACCGTGTCCCGCCCGGCGGAACCGGTACGCACGGTCGAGCGCACGGTCGAGCCAACGGTCGACCGGACGGCCCAGCGGGCGGCGGTCAGCGACTTCGTGCGCCAGTGCCTGACCCAGATCACCGGCGTGTCGGCCGAGGCCATCGACGAGTCCGAGCAGCTGTTCTCGCTGGGTATCGACTCGCTGATGCTGGTCCAGCTGGGCAAGCGCCTGGAGGACCGCTACGACATCGAGATCCCGATCCGGGCGTTCTTCGAGTCGCTGCACACCCCGGGTCTGCTGGTCGACTTCGTCCAGGAGAACCGGCCGGCCGAACCCGAGCCGGCACCGGAACCCGTTGTCGCCCAGCCGGTCCCGGTTCCGACAACGGCCCCGGTCCCGGCAATGGCCCCCGCCGCCGCGAGCTCGCCGCTGGAGGAGGTCATCCGGGGTCAGCTGGCGATCATGGAGCAGCAGCTGAAGGTGCTCTCCGCCGCCGCCCCGGCGCCCGCCCCCGAGGCCCCGGCCCCCGCCCGCCAGCAGCGGCCCACCCGCCGCGTCGGCAGCCACACCAACAACATCGAGCTGGCCGGTGACCGGCTCACCGACCAGCAGGCGGCCTTCGTCCGCGACTTCGTCGCCCGGTACACCGCGCGGACCCCGAACTCCCGGGACTACACCGCCGAGCACCGCGAGACCCTCGCCGACTGGATCGCCTCGCTGAACTTCAACCCCAGCCTCAAGGAGACGGTCTACCCGATGGTCTCCGCGCGCTCGAAGGGCGCGCTGTTCTGGGACATCGACGGCAACGAGTACGTGGACACCGCCATCGGCTACGGCGTCCACTTCTTCGGCCACCAGCCCGACTTCATCGTCGACGCCGTCCGCGAGCGGCTGGAGACCGGCTACGAGCTCGGCCCGCAGAACCGCGACGCCGGTGAGGTCGCCGAGCTGATCCACGAGCTGGCCGGCGCCGAGCGGGTGGCGTTCTGCAACACCGGCACCGAGGCGGTGATGGTGTCGGTGCGGCTGGCCCGCGCGGTCAGCGGCCGGGACAAGGTCGTGCGGTTCATCTCCTCCTTCCACGGCAGCTCCGACGGCGTGCTGGCCGAGGCCGACGGCGAGGAGAGCATCCCCACCTCGATCGGCATCCCCCAGTCCATGGTGGACGACACGGTGGTGCTCACCTACGGCAGCCCCGAGGCCCTGGACCGCATCCGGGCGCTGGGCGGTGACCTGGCGGCCGTGCTGGTCGAGCCGGTGCAGACCCGCAACCCGTCGGTGCAACCCCGCGAGTTCCTGCACGAGCTGCGCCGGATCTGCACCGAGCACGGCATCGCGCTGATCTTCGACGAGATGGTCGTCGGGTTCCGGGTGGCACTGGGCGGCGCCCAGGAGTACTTCGGTGTCGAGTCGGACATGTCGCTGTACGGCAAGCTGGTCGGCGGCGGCATGCCGATCGGCATCGTCGCCGGCAAACGCCGGTACCTGGACGCGGTCGACGGCGGCGCGTGGTCCGATGTGGACGACACGGTGCCGGCGGTGCCGACGACGTTCTTCGCCGGCACGTTCTGCAAGCACCCGTTGGCGATGGCCTCCTGCAAGGCCGTGCTGACCTACCTGCGGGACAACGGCGCGGTGGAACTGCCGGCGCTCAACGAGTTCACCACCGAGTTCGCCCGGCTGGCCAACGCCTACTTCGAGGCCGACGACGTTCCGCTGCGGGTCGTGCACTTCGCCTCGCAGTACCGGTTCGAGACGGTCGTCCCGCGCGACATGTCGGACCTGGCGTTCACCCTCAACCTGTTCTTCAAGCTGCTGATGCACCACGGCATCTACATCTGGGAGCGGCGCACCGCCTACTTCTCCCTGGCGCACACCACCGAGCACCGCGACCGCATCCTGGCGGCGATCCGGGCGGCGGTGCACGACCTGCGCGCGGGCGGGTTCGACTTCCGCCGCGCCGGGTCGACCGCCGCGCGGGGCGAGATCGGGCTGACCGTCACGGACACCGACGCCGTGTCCGAACAGGAGAAGCGGGTCTACGTGCTGTCGCGGATGCGCGGCGGCAACGAGGCGTACCAGATCCTGGTCGGCCTGCGTTTCGACAGCCCCCCGGACCTGGAGCGGCTCGACGCGGCGTTCGCGGCCGTCGCCGCCCGGCACGAGAAGCTGCGCGCCCACTACGAGATCGACGCCACCGACATCCGGGCCAGGGTGGCCGACACGGTCGTCCCCGAACGGCACCTGTTCGACCACACGCGTGAGGACGTGGTCGAGGTGATGAACCGCCCGTTCGACCTGGCGACCGCGCCGCTGTGGCGCTACGGCGTGGTCGTCGACGAGGACGGCACGCACCACCTGGTGCTCTGCCTGCACCACATCATCGCCGACGGCGCCTCGGTCGACATCATCCTCAACGACCTCGCCGCCCACCTCGCCGACGGCGCGCTGCCCCCGGTGCCCTCCACCGGCTACGCCGGGTACGTGCGGGCCCAGGCCGGCGCGGCGCTGGCACCCGGCCGCGACGAGCACCGCCGGTGGTGGCTCGACCAGTTCGCCACCCTGCCCCCGGCGCTGAGCCTGCCGACCGACTCGCCGCACCCGGTGGTCAACGACTTCGGCGGCGACCACTACTACTTCCGCGTCGACCCAGAGCTGCACCGGGCGAGCGCCGGGGTCATCGAGCGGGCGCGGACCACGCCGTTCGTGTTCCACCTGACGCTGTGGTCGGTGCTGCTGGCCAAGGCCACCGGCGCCGAGGACCTGTGCGTCGGTGTCCCGCTGGACCAGCGGGTCAGCGGGTCGTTCGACGAGACCGTCGGGATGTTCGCCCAGTCGCTGCCGCTGCGGATCCGCCCCCGGGCGCAGGCCACCGTCGCCGAGCTGCTGCGCGAGGTGCGTGACCTGAGCCTGACGGCCGTCGAGCACGCGGCGTACTCCTACGACGAGCTGGTCGGCGAGCTGGACCTGGCCCGCGAGTACCACCGCAACGCGCTGTTCGACGTGATGTTCACCTTCACCAACGCGCGCGGCCGGGTGCACCGCTTCGGTGACGCGACGGCCGTCAGCGAGGACTTCGGTGTCCCGCACTCGATGCTGGCGCTGAACTTCGAGCTGACCGAACGCGACGGTGGCCTGTACGGCGACCTCACCCACTCGTCGGTCTACGACCGGGCGCGGATGGCCGACCTGGTGGACCAGTACACGGTGTTGCTGGCGGCGGTCGTGGCCGACCCCGAGCGGACGGTCGGCGACCTGCTCCAGGTCGACCCCGCCACCCGGGACCGTCTGCTGGCCCAGGGCACCGGCCCGGTGGTCGAGCCGGTGCCGGAGCTGGCGGAGCTGCTCGACGCGGCCTTCGCCGCGCACACCGGGCAGCCGGCGATCCGCTACCTCGGCGCGGAGATCACCTACGCCGAGCTGGCCGACCGGGTCGAGCGCTACGCGGCGCTGCTCCAGGGGCGCGGTGTCGGCCGGGGCGCGGTGGTGGGGCTGGCGCTGCCACCCTCGCCGGAGCTGCTGGTGCTGATGCTGGCGGTCAGCCGGGTGGGCGCGGCCTGGCACACGATGGACGTCCACGACCCGGTCCGGCGACTGCGCACCATGATCGACACCGCCGAGCCGGTGCTGGTGGTCTGCCCGGCCGAGCTGGCCGAGGCGCTGGACCTGGGTGACCGGGCGCTGACCCCGCCGCAGTCGCCGCCGCCGGGGATCCCCACCCCGGTGCCCGCCGAGGCCGGTGACCTGGCCTACGTCATCTTCACCTCCGGCTCGACCGGCGCGCCCAAAGGCGTGACGCAGACCAGGGGAGCGCTGGCGAACTTCCTGGTCGGCCTGCCCGGTGAGCTGGGCTGGGAGCAGAACCGGGCGGTGGCCTGCCTGACCACGCCCTCGTTCGACATCTTCCTGCTGGAGACCCTGCTGACGCTGGTCACCGGCGGCACGGTGGTGCTGGCCGACGAGACGCGGGTGCGGACCCCGGCCGGGATCGCCGAGTTCGTCACGCAGGGCAGGGTCGACTACCTGCAGGTGACCCCGTCGCGGCTGCGGCTGCTGTTCGCCGACCCGTCGGCGGCCGACACCGCACTGTCCCAGTTGGACAAGCTGGTCGTCGGTGGCGAGGGTTTCCCGCAGGACCTGCTGCCCGCGCTGGGCGAGCACCCGTCGCTGGGCGTGTACAACGTCTACGGCCCGACCGAGACCTGTATCTGGTCCAGCGTCAAGGACCTGTCCCACGGCGGGCCGGTGAGCATCGGCACGCCCATCGCCAACACCACGTTCCTCGTGCTCGACGACCAGCTGCGGCTGCTGCCGGAGGGGACGCCGGGCAACCTGTGGATCGGCGGGCACGGTGTGTCGCCCGGCTACGTCGGCCGGCCCGACCTGACCGCGGAACGCTTCCGGGACAACCCCTTCGGCGAGGGCCGGATCTACCTCACCGGCGATCGCGCGCTGTGGCGCGACGGCGAGGCGCACTGCCTGGGCCGGGTCGACGACCAGGTCAAGATCCGGGGCTACCGGGTGGAACTGGGCGAGATCGAGCTGGCGATCACCGGCCACGACCAGGTCGCCGCCGCGGCCGTGATCGTCCAGGACGCGCCGGGCGGCGCCCAGGTCATGCGGGGCTTCTACCGGGTGCTCGACGACGCGTCGGTCACGCCGGAGGAGCTGCGCGAGTGGCTGGCCGGCAGCCTCACCGACTACATGGTCCCGGCCACGCTCACCGAGGTGGCCGACATCCCGATGACCACCAGCGGCAAGGTCGACCGGGCGGCGCTCGCCTCGGTCGCGCCGGACGCCCCCGAGCCCGACACCCAGACGCCGTCGGGCATCACCGCGGACCTGGTGGCGGCCTGGCGCACGGTGCTCGGCGACGTGCGGATCGGCTACGACGACAGCTTCTTCGACCTGGGCGGCAACTCCTTCAGCCTGGTGCTGCTGCTGGAGGAACTGCACCAGCTGTTCCCCGGCATGCTCGACGTGAGCGACCTGTTCGCCAACCCGACGATCTCCCGGCTGCGCCACCACCTCGACCGGCGTGCCTTCACCGATGCCCAGATCTCCGGGATCGGTCTGCGCCTGCCGGCCGACTGGTTCACCGACGGTGGATCCGACGGCCGGGTGAGCGCCGAACTGCCCGAGCGGACCAGGCTGGCGCTGCGCCGGCTGAGCGCCGACGGCGCCGGGACCCCGGTCGCGCTGACCAACGTCACCCTCGCCGTGACCCTCGGCAAGCTGCTCGGGCGCGAGGACGTCACGCTGTGCGTGGTGGACGGTCCGCGCGGCGCGGCCGTCGTCCGGCTGAACCTGGCCGGCCGCACCGACATCGCGCAGGTCCTCGACGACTACCGCGCCCAGCTCGACAGCGTGGACCGCGTCGGCCTGGACCGGCTCGCCCCGCACCGGGGATCCGGCGGCGAGGTCACCGTGGCCTGTGTGGACACCGCGCGGGCCGGCGAGGCCGACCTGCTCGGCCATTTCGACCTCGTGCTCGGCGTTGACCTGGCCGAACCGGCCACGCTGACGCTCGACCACGGACGCGATCTTGACCCGGAGCACGCGGAACGCCTGCTGAGCGGCCATCTCCGGCTCCTGGGCGCGTTGGGTGCGCACACCGCGCCCGAAGACCCGGCTGACACCGAACCAGGGCGGCCCCACGTGGCGAAGGAGAAGGTCCAGTTATGAACGATCTGGTGATCGTGTTCCCGGGACAGGGTTCCCAGTTCACGGGCATGGGCAAGCACTGGTACGACGAGCACGCCGCCGTTCGTGACCGGTTCGCGCGGGCCTCCGACCTCCTCGGCTACTCGCTGCCGGACCTGTGCTTCACCGCGCCGCCGGCCGAGCTGACCAGGACCCGGCACGCTCAGGTGTCGCTGCTGGTGCTCAGCTACGCCCTGTACGAGGTGCTGACCGAGGGCCGCGAGGTCCCGGTGACGGCCATGACCGGCCACAGCCTGGGGGAGATCACCGCCCTGCTGGCCGCCGGCGCACTGTCCTTCGAGGACGCCGTGCGGCTGGTCAGCGCGCGCGGTGAGGCGATGGAGACCTGCGCCGCGCGGCGCGCCACCGGGATGGTCGCCGCGGTGCGGGTGCCGGTCGCCGACGTGGAGCGGCACGTCGCCGAGTTCAACGCCGAGGGTCACGACGTCCAGGTCGCCAACTACAACTCGCCGACCCAGACCGTCCTGTCCGGCACCACCGAGGACCTCGCGGAGCTGACCACCTACCTGGAGGACCGGGGCGCGAAGGTCGCGAAGCTGAACGTGGCCGGTGCCTTCCACAGCACCCACATGGCCGGCGCGCTCCCGGTGTTCACCGAGGCCCTGGACGCCGTCGAGATCACCGAGCCCCGGATTCCGGTGTACAGCAACGTGACCGGCCGGCCGCACGAGGACCCGGCGGCCATCCGCCGGGCGCTGGCCGTGCAGCTGACCAGCCCGGTGCGCTGGAGCGAGATCACCGACGCGTTGGTGGCCAACAGGACCCGGCTGTGGATCGAGGTCGGTCCCAAGCAGGTGCTGAAGAAGATGCTGGTCCCGGTGGTCGGCTCGGGCGAGGTGCTCAACCTGGACGAGGACCCCGAGGCCGTGTACGCGGCGGTGGCGCGGGTCGTGGAGGCCAAGCGGCGCGAGCCGAGCCTGGTCGGTCTGTGCATGGGTGCCGCGGCCGCCACCCGCAACCGCAACTTCGACAACGACGAGTACCGCGAGGGCGTCATCGCGCCCTACCGCCGGCTCCAGGAGCTCGACCAGGCCACCCAGGACGGCGCCGAGCTGTCCGACGACGACCGGCGCGAGGCCGTCGAGCTGCTGACGACGATCATGGCGACCAAGCGGGTGCCCGAGGACGAGCAGCGCGACCGGCTCGACACGATCCTGCGCCGCACCGGCGACGCCGGGCTGCTCGCCACCGCGCAGGCCCACCGCGCATGACCTCCCTGCTCGGTCTCGGTGACCTCGACCTGACCCGGCTGCCGGACGACTCCGACGTCCGGGTCACCCGCTCCAGCCCGCGACGCAAGGCCGAACCCGTCGCGATCATCGGGATGAGCGGGCGGATCGGCGCCGCGGCGAACCTGGCGGAGTTCTGGTCGGGGTTGCTGCGCGGTGAGGAGTTCTACGGCGGGCTGTCCGCGCGCCGCCGCGCCGACATCGACGCCTACCTGGCCGCCAGGGGGGTGCCGCTGCCCATCGCCGAGCAGCGCTACGCGGGCGGCACCCGGCTGCCCAGCCTCGACGAGTTCGACCACCGGTTCTTCTCGCTCTCGCGCCAGGAGGCCAAGGCGATCGACCCCAACCAGCGGGTCTTCCTGGAGACCGCGTGGGCCGCGCTGGAGGACTCCGGCTACCTGAGCGCGGACCTCGGCGGCGGCCGGGTCGGGGTCTACGCCGGCATGTCGGCCGACTTCGGCGAGGACTACCGGGCGATGGTGCGGGCGATCACGCCGGACGCCTCCGAGGTCGCCGTCGCCGGCAACATCCGCTCGATGATCGCCAGCCGGATCGCCTACCTGCTGGACCTGCGGGGGCCGTCGCTGCTGGTGGACACCGCCTGCTCGTCGGGTCTGGTGGCCGCCTACACCGCCTACCGGGCCATCCAGAACGGCGAGTGCTCGCTGGCGATCGTCGGCGCGGTGAAGTGTGACCTGGTGCCGGTGGACGCCGACGGCGAGTCCGGGGTGGGCACCATCGACATCGGCGACACCCTGGCCGGTGACCGGCACACCCGCACGTTCGACCGCAAGTGCGACGGCACCAGCGCGGCCGAGGGCTGTGTGGTGTTCGTGCTCAAGTCGCTGGAGCGGGCGCGGCGCGACGGCGACCACGTGCACGCCGTGATCATGGGCGGCGCGGTCAACCAGGACGGCGCGTCCAACGGGATCACCGCGCCCAACGCGCAGGCCCAGGCCGACCTGATCACCGAGGCGCTGGCCGACGCGGGCGTCGGCGCCGAGCAGATCAGCTTCATCGAGGCCCACGGGACCGCCACCAGGCTGGGTGACCCGGTGGAGATCAGCGGCATCGACCGGGCGTTCTCCCGGCAGACCGCGCGCAAACAGTTCTGCGGCATCGGCACGGTCAAGACCAACATCGGTCACCTGGACAACGCGTCGGGCCTGGCGGGGCTGGCGAAGCTGGTGCTCTCGCTGCGTCACCGGACCCTGCCGGCCAGCCTCAACTTCGAGGAGCCCAACCAGAACATCTCCTTCCCCGGGACGGCCCTGTTCGTCAACGACCGCACGGTGGCGTGGCCGGCCGACGAGCGGGAGACGCTGTACGCGGGGATCAACAGCTTCGGGCTCAGCGGCACCAACTGCCACCTCGTGGTGCGCGGCCCCGACCCGGTGCCGCCCCGCGACCAGGCCCCGGAGCGCCCGGCGGACTGCCACCTGCTGCCGTTGAGCGCGCGGACCCCGACGGCCCTGCACCGGCTGGCCGAGAGCTACCGGGACGTCGTGACCACCGGCGGCGTCCACCCGGCGGACCTCACGTTCACCGCGTCCACCGGGCGGCTGCACCACGGCGTGCGGGCGGCGTTCGTCTTCGGGTCCACCGAGGAGCTGGGCGCGCTGCTCACGCGGTTCCTGGCCGGCGGGGACGACCCGGACGTGCGCACCGGCGAGTTCCGGCTGGCCGTCGACAAGCGCGACCCTCGGGATCTGCTCGCGGCCGAACGCGACCAGCTCGACCGCGAGGCCAGCGAGCTGGCGGCCCGCTCGACCACCGACCGGGAGATCCTGCGGGGCCTGGCCGACCGCTACGTCCGGGGCGCCGACCTGGCGTGGCGTGACCTCGCCCGCGACGGCGCCCGCCGGGTGCCGCTGCCCACCTACCCGTTCGAGCGCACCCGCTGCTGGGTGGAGGCCGACCGGGCCGGCGGCGGACTGCTCGACGACGCCACGTTCGTCCGGTCGCTGGGCCGTGACCTGGTGATCTGCCGGCTCGGCCCGCGGCGGCGCTGGGAGTTGGCCGAGCACCGCATCCACGGCGTGAGCGTGCTGCCGGGCACCGGCCTGGTGGAGATGATGGTGTCCGCGGCCCGCCGGCTCGGCCTGGCCGGGCCCGCGCTGACGCTGCGCCGCGTCCAGTTCGCGGCGCCGCTGGCGGTCCCCGACGGCCAGGATCGGGAGGTCCACCTGGTCCTCGACCACGGCGCGCACGACGTGTCGGTGACCGTCGCCAGCCGGGCCGGCGACGGCGACGAGTGGGTGGTCAACGCGACCGCCGAGCTGGGCCCCGGCCAGGACGCGCCGGCCCCGGTCGACCTCGACGTCCTCGGGGCGCGGCTGTCGCGGGAGCTGGTCGAACCGACCGAGTTCGACAGCGCCAAGGGCCTGGAGGTCAGCGACCGCTGGACGGCGACCCTGCTCGGCGGCCGCGCCGACGAGTCCGCCGACGAGCTGCTCTACGAGTTCGAGCTGCCGGCGGCCTACCAGGCCGAGATCGCCGACTACGCCCTGCACCCCTCGCTGTTCGACACGGTGATCAACGCGCCGAGCAACGTCTACGACCAGCAGCGGCTCTACCTGCCGTTCTCCTACGGCACGCTGCGTGTCCACGACTCGCTGCCGGCCAGGGTCCTCGCTCATTTCCGCAAGCGTCCGGAGTCGGTCGACGGCACGCTGCACGCCTTCGACGTCACCGTCACCGACCCGGCCGGGCGGGTGCTGCTGTCGGTCGACAACTACTGCGTCAAGTCAGCCGAGGGCGCGGCCGTGCGCGGCGGCGACTACGGGTACGTCCAACGGTTCCGGCCCGCCGACGGGCCGGCCGCGCACCGGGGCCGGGGCACGGTCCTGCTCCTGGGCACGGCCGGCGAGCTGGCCGGCGCGTTCGCCAGCGCCGGCTACGACTGTGTGCACGTCCCGGACCCCGACACCGCCCCCGGCCCGGAGGCCGGTCGCGAGTTCGCCCTCGGGGTGCTGGCCTGCTGGCCGACCGGGGACGACACGACCATGGCCGACCGCGTGGCCCGGCCGGTCGAGCGGGCGCTCGCGCTGCTGACGCTGGTCTCCGCCCAGCGCTGGACGTTCACCGGCGGGCTGGTCACGCTGACCCGCGAGGCGCTGGCCGTCACCGGCGAGGAGACCGGCCTTGACCCCGGCCAGGCCGGCGTGCTGGGCCTGATGCGGGTGGCCGCCCTGGAGTACGCCACCCTGGGCCTGCGCGCGGTCGACACCGACTGGGCCACCGCCTCGACCGCGCTGGTGGCCGAGGCCGGCGGCGCCGACCGGCCGCCGCTGCTGCTCTACCGCGACGGCACACCGTTCGAGCCGCACGTGCTCCGCCACCCGGTGACGGTCGGCGGTGCCGCCCGGCCCCTGCCGGCCGACGGCGCGATCGTCGTGTCCGGTGGGACCGGTGACCTGGGCACCGTCGTCGCCGGGGACCTGGCCCGGCGGGGCGCGCGGCGGCTGGTGCTGCTGGGCTCGGACGACACCGACCGCACCCGTCCGGAGTGGACGGCGCTGGCCGCCGACCTCGACGCGTTCGAGGTGCTGCGGCTGGACCTGGCCGACCAGGACGCGGTCGACGCGGCCATCCGGGGCGTGCGGGAACGGCACGGCCGGGTCAGCGGCGTGCTGCACCTGGCCGGGCGGCCGGGCGCGGGTTTCCTGTACACCAAGGACACCGCCGAGTTCCTGCGCGTCTACCGGCCCAAGGCGCTGGGCGCGGTGCACCTGCACGAGGCGACCCTGGTCGACGAGCCGGACTTCTTCGTCCTGTTCTCCAGCATCGCCACGCTGCTGCTCAACCAGGGCCAGGCCGACTACACGGCGGCGAACCTGGTGCTCGACGGCCTGGCCGACCGCCGCGCGGGCGAGGGCCTGACCGCACTGAGCGTGCAGTGGCCGGCGTGGCGGGAGACCGGCATCGCCCGGCGGATGGACGCCGCCGACGAGGACGAGGCGTTCCCCCCGCTGGACACCGCCGAGGCGCTGGCGCTGCTGAGCGCCCTGCTGGGCGCCCGGGACCTGCCGTCCTCGGTGATGCCCGGCCGCGCCCGCACCGCCGCCCGGCCCACCCGCACCACCGCCACGTCCCGTCCGGCGGGCGGACGCCAGGTCGTGCTGCACGGGCTGGACGAGGTCGGCGACGCCGAGCGGGCCGTCGCCGAGATCTGGGCGCAGGCACTGGACATCGACGCCATCGACGTCCACGACGACTTCGCGGCGCTTGGCGGCAACTCGCTGCTGACCGCCGCCGTGCTCAAGCTCTACGACCAGCGCTTCCCCGCGCTGATCGACATCACCGACCTGTTCCGCTACACCACGGTCGCCGAGCAGGCGGCCTGTCTGCGGGAACGGCTGGGGACCGGCCAGGACGCGCCGGCGGCGACACCACCACCGGCGGCCTCGACGGCCGCCGACGACATCGACTCACTTCTTGACCTGTTCGCACCGGACTCCGGGGACCGGCGGGACAGCTCCGAGGAACGGACACGACGTGGATAGTGTGAGGGACTTCGTCCTCGAACAGTTCGCCGCCCAGCACATCGACCGGGACCGGGCCAAGCGGCTGCTGCTGGAACTGTCGCAGGCCCGCGTGCACGAGGACATCGCGGTCGTCGGCCTGGCCGGGCGGTTCGCCGAGGCGACCAGCGTCGACCAGTTCTGGGACTTCCTCACCGAGGGCCGGGACTGCATCCGCGACTACCCGAGCCAGCGCAAGCAGGACATGCACGAGGTGTTCCGCAACCCGTACTACGCGGAGCTGATCCTGGGGGCGCCGGTCGCCGAGGCCGACCTCGACCGGCTCTACTCGGTCAGCGGCTACCTCGACCGCATCGACCAGTTCGACGCGCGGCTGTTCGGCATCCCCCCGCTGGAGGCCGACTACATGGACCCCAACCAGCGGGTCGCGCTGGAGGTCGCCTACGAGGCGCTCGAGAACGCCGGCTACGGCGGCGAGGCGGCCGTCGGCGCGAACGTCGGCGTGTTCCTCGGCCGCGACCACTCGAACTACTCGTACTACCGGATGTTCTCCGAGCGCCACCCCATGCAGCTGTCCGGCTCGTGGGAGGGGATGATCGCCAGCCGGATCTCCTACGTGCTGGACCTCAAGGGTCCGTGCCTGATGACCGACACCGCGTGCTCGGCGGGCAGCGTCAGCATCCACCAGGCCATCCAGTCGCTGCTGCTCGGCGAGTGCGACATGGCGCTGGCCGGCGGGATCAACCTGTCCTCGGGCGGCGAGCCCAGGACCAGCTTCATGACCGGCGCGACCATGGACAGCGTCATCGCCGGTGACGACACCGTGCGCACCTTCGACGCCCGCGCCAACGGCACCCTGTGGGGCGAGGGCGTGGGGATCGCGCTGCTCAAGCCGCTGAAGAAGGCGTTGGCCGACCGCGACCACATCCGCGCGGTGATCAAGGCGTCGGCGATCAACAACGACGGCCAGTCCAACAGCATCACCGCGCCAAGCGCGCTGACCCAGGAGAAGGTCATCCTGGACGCGTGGGCGAAGGCGGGGGTGCCGCCGGAGACCATCACCTACGTCGAGGCCCACGGCACCGGCACGGTGCTCGGCGACCCCATCGAGGTCAAGGGCCTGACCAACGCCTTCCGCAAACACACCGACCGCAAGCAGTTCTGTGGCATCGGGTCGCTCAAGACCACGATGGGCCACATGGTCGCCGCCTCCGGCGCGGCGTCGCTGGCCAAGGTCGTCCGGGCGCTGGAGACCGGGACGCTCGCGCCGTCGGCCAACTTCGACGTGCCCAACCCCTACATCGACTTCACCGACGGCCCGCTCTACGTCAACGACCGCCTGGTGCCCTGGGACACCGACGGTCACCCGCGCCGGGCCGGGATCAGCTCCTTCGGCTTCATCCGCACCAACTGCCACATGGTGTTGGAGGAGGCGCCGCGCTACCAGCGGGCCCCGCAGGAGCGGGACCGCTACTGCTTCACCGCCAGCGGCAAGACCGAACAGGCGCTGACCGAACTGCTCGACCGCTACGCCGCGATGCTCGCCGACGCCCCCTGGTCGCTGGCCGACATCTGCTACACCGCCGCGATCGGGCGCGGCCACCACGAGCACCGGGTGCTGGTGGTCGCCGGGTCCACCGAGGAACTGGCGGAGTCGATCGACCGGCTCCGCGAGCGCGGCCTGGGCACCGACGAGCGGCGGGGGATCTTCCACGGCACGCACGCCGTGGTCAGCGACCGGCGCGGTGACCTCGGCGAGGGCGAGATCACCGCGCGGGTTCGCCAGCGGTTGTCGGCCACGGCCGACGCGGCCGTGGCGCGGTACCGGGACGGCGGTGACCCGGCGGCGCTGGCCGAACTGGCCCGCGCCTACACCGGCGGCGGCGTGGTGGACTTCGCCGCGCTGCACGCCGGGGAGACCCGCCACCGGGTGCCGCTGCCGACCTACCCGTTCGCCAGGACCCGGCACTGGACCCGGCCGCTGCGGACCCAGGTGGAGAACTTCGCCACCGGCCGGCGGCATCCGTTGCTGGGCGCGGAGATCAGCCGTGCCGACGGCGGGATCGTCTTCGAGAACACGGTCAGCGTGGCCGAGCACTGGGTGCTGTCCGACCACCGGATCGTCTCGGTGCCGGTGATTCCCGGGACGACCTACCTGGAGATGGTCCGCGCCGCGACGGTGGCGCTCACCGGTTCGCCGGCCCTGCGGATGGACAACGTGGTGTTCCTGGTGCCGCTGGCGGTCGACGAGGTCGACGGCGCGACCGTGCGCACCCGGCTGACCCGGTCGGGCACCGGGCACACCTTCGAGGTGTCCAGCGAACGGGACGGCGAGTGGGTCACCCACGTGGAGGGCCGGGTCGCCCCGCTGACCGCGCCGGAGCCCGGTGAGCCGATCGACCTGGCGGCGCTCAAGGCCGCCGCCACCGAGGTGACCGACCCGTACGTCGCCGAGACCGACACGGGCGTGTTCCAGTTCGGTCCGCGCTGGGACAACGTGCGCGCCGTCTGGTACGACCCGGCGGGCGCGCTGACCCTGCTGCGGCTGCCCGACGACGTGCCGGCCGAGACCGACGACCTCGGGCTGCATCCGGCGAAGCTGGACAACGCGGTCAACCTGATCTCGCAGAACAGCGGGCAGACGTTCCTGCCCTACCTGTACAAGAGCATCGAGCTGTTCGGGCCGATGCCGCCGGCCTGCTACTCGCGCATCCGCACGGTGCGCGACGACAGCGAGGACGGGGAGACGATCACCTACGACGTCGACCTGGTCGACGTCGAGGGCCGGCCGTTCGCGCGGATCACCGACTACACGGTGAAGAAGGTCGACTGGCGGCGCTTCAGCCTGGGCGGCCCGCGCCGCCACCTCATCGCCGAGTGGACCCCGGTGCCCCGCAACGAGTCCACTGTGGAGCCGGCGACGTGGGCGGTGCTGGCGCTGGACAACCCGGCGGGACACCGGCTGGTGGCCGGCGTCGAGGCCCTCGGGCACCGCGCGGTCGCCTGTTTCCTCGGCGAGCACACCGAGGGCGACGTGTTCGCCGCCGACCCGGACGGCCTCGCGCTGCTGTGCGAGCGGCTGCGCGCCGAGGACGTGCGCGGGGTCCTGTTCGCCACCGACCACTCCGCCGACCCCGACGCGACGCACACCCGGCGGCGCACGTTCGGGGTGGACGCGCTGTTCACCCTCTACCAGGGTTTCGTGGCCCACCGGGTCACACTGCCCCACGGTCTCAAGGTCCTGACAGCTCAGGCCTGGCAGGTCGTGGACGCCGACGAGACGACAGACCCGTACTCGGCGGCCACCGCCGCTCTCGCCCAGGTGATCGGCCAGGAGCACACTCACCTGAAGGCCGAGGCGCTCGACGTGCGCCGCGACGCCGACCTCGAGCACGTCCTGCGGGAATGTCTCGCCGGATTCGGCTCGGTCTGGCGCGCGCTGCGCGACGGGCGGACCTACCTGCGCCGGCTCGGCCACACCGAGGCCGGCGAGGACGACCAGGACGACCCGCGCTACCGCGACGGCGTCTTCCTGGTCACCGGCGGTCTCGGCGGTCTTGGCCTGAGCGTGGCGCGGGAGATGGTCCGCGACGGTGCCCGCCGCGTCATCCTCACCGGCCGCGGCCCGGCCGACGCCGGGACCGCCGCGCGGCTGGCGGACCTGCCCGGCACGGAGTACGTCCGCTGCGACGTCGCCGACGCGGGCGACGTGGCGGCGCTGGCCGCCCGGCTCGACACCGAGGGCACCACGCTCACCGGGATCGTGCACGCCGCCGGGGTCGCCGGTGACGGCTTCCTGGCCACCAAGACCCGCGCGGCCTACGACGCCGTGCTGGCGGCCAAGGTCGACGGCGGGGTGGCGATGGCCGACCTGGCGCAGGCCCACCCCGGCGCGTTCCTGGTGCTGTTCTCCTCGATCACCGCGCTGATGGGCGGTCAGGGGCAGGGCGACTACTGCGCCGCCAACGCCTTCCTCGACTCGCTGGCCGCCCGCTCGCGTTCACGGGGCGTGCCGGCGGTGTCGGTCAACTGGCCGACCTGGTCGGAGGTCGGGATGGCCGTGGCCTACGGCGTCGGCGACGGCGACTCGCCGTTCCGCCCGGTGTCGGTGCGCGACGGGCTCGGCTGGCTGGCGCACTTCCTGCGCGCCCCGGCCGACGGCGTGGTCCCGTCCCGCTTCGACCTCGACGTGCTGCGCGAGTGCCTGGGCGAACTGCCGTTCCTGGTGGACGACGACATCGCCGCCGCCCTCGCCCGCGCCGGCACCGACCCGGCCGCCGCCGACGGCCAGGTCACCGAGGTCCGGCTTCTCGGCCTGCCGGAGCCGACCGAGGTGCAGAACCGGGTCGGCGCGGCCTACGGCGCCGTGCTGGGCCTGACCGAGTTCGACGCGCACGCCAGCTTCCAGGACCTGGGCGGCAACTCGCTGATGACCGCCCAGCTGCTGCGGCTGATCGACGAGGTCTACCCCGGGCGGGTCGACATCGCCGACCTGTACTCCTACGCGACGGTCGTCAGCCTCGCCGAGCACATCGGCGAACCGGCCGCACCGGCCCCGCCGCCCGCCGAGTCCGGCGCGACCGCCGAGACCGACCAGTCGCTGCTGGAGGTCCTCGACGAGATCGGCGACGACGAGCTGACCGGCCTGTTCGCCGACGTCGACGGGAGCGCTCGGGGATGAGCACCAACGCCGAACTCCGCAAGGACCTGTTGCGCTACCTGCTCACCCAGGTGAAGCGGGAGGAACTCGACGTCGACCGCGCCAAGGAGTTCATCCGGGCGATCGGCGAGCCGGCCCGCGAACGCGACGAGCCGGTCGCCGTGGTCGGCCTGGCCTGCCGGTTCCCGGGCGCGGCGAACAAGGACGAGTTCTGGCGCAACCTCGTCGAGGGCCGCGAGTCCATCGGCGAGTTCCCGCCGTCGCGGCTGGCCGACCTGCGCCGCGTCGAGGGCAGCACCGAGGCCGTGCGCCGGGGCGGCTACCTCGACCGCGTCGACCTGTTCGACGCCGAGTACTTCGGCATCCCGCCGCACGACGCCACCGCGCTGGATCCCTACCACCGCAACCTGATGGAAGTTCTCGTCGAGGCGATGGAGGACGCCGGCCACTCCCGCGACGGCCTGCGCGGCACGACCACCGGGGTGTTCGTCGGCAACGACCACACCCACCGGCTGATCACCTCCTACCTGCCGTTCCTGTCCGAGATGGACTTCTCGGCGGTGACCGGTTCCTGGTCGGGCATCCTGGCCAGCCGGCTGTCCTACCTGTTCGACTTCCGGGGCCCGGCCAGCGTCATCGACACCGGCTGCTCCTCGGGCCTGGTCGCGGTGGACGCGGCGGTGAAGGCCATCCGCGCGGGTGACTGCGACTCGGCGTTCGTCGGCGCGGTCAACCTGTTCCTGTCCCCGTCGAGCCTGGGCAACGAGACCGAGTCCGACGAGTTCCAGGTCCGCGCGTTCGACGCCTCCGCCAACGGCACGGTGTGGAGCGAGGGCGTCGGCGCGGTCTACCTCAAGCCGCTGTCGCGGGCGCGGGCCGACGGCGACCACGTCTACGGCGTGCTGCTGGGCGGCGCGGTCAACAACGACGGCCGCAGCAACGGCCTGACCGCGCCCAACGCGCAGGCGCAGAAGAACCTGCTGGTCGGCGCGTGGCGGCGGGCGGGGATCTCCCCGGAGTCGCTGTCCTACGTCGAGGCCCACGGCACCGGCACCGAACTCGGCGACCCGATCGAGATCAAGGGCCTGACCAGCGCGTTCGCCGAGTTCACCGACCGCAGGCAGTTCTGTGCGCTGGGCTCGGTGAAGTCCAACATCGGGCACACGGTCGGCGCGGCCGGTCTCGCCTCGCTGATCAAGACCCTGTTGTGCCTGGACCGCCGGGTCATCCCGCCGTCGCTGCACTTCGACGTGCCGAACAAGTTCCTCGACCTGGCCAACGCCCCGGTCTACGTGTGCGACCGGCTCACCGAGTGGGAGGAGGGGCCGACGCCCCGCCGCGCCGGGGTGAGCGCCTTCAGCCTCAGCGGCACCAACTGCCACCTGGTGGTGGAGGAGGCGCCGCCGGCCACGCGTCCCGACGGGGACACCGGGTTCCAGCTGCTGCCGCTGTCGGCCCGTGACGGTGACCTGTTGGCCCGCACGGCGGCCCGGCTCGCCGACCATCTCGACACCTACCCCGACCTCCGGGTCGACGACGTCGGCCACACCCTGCGGGTGGGCCGCGAGCACCACGACGTGCGCGCGGTCGTGCTGGCCCGCACCCGCGAGGACCTGCTGGCCGGGCTGCGTGCCCTGGCCGACGACGACCGCGCCAACACCCCGCTGCCCGACGGCGGCCTGGTCGCCACCGACGGGACCGCCCTGCGGGCCGTGCTGGCCGACGAGCACCGCGCGCTGGCCGCCTCGGCCGCCGCGTTCCTGGCCGCCGCGCCCCGACCGTTCGCCGACCTGCCCCCGTCGCCGGGGGCGCGCCGGGTTCCGCTGCCGGCGCAGCTGTTGCGCCGGGTGCGTCACTGGGACGAGACGGTCCGCCCCGGCGCGACCGACCAGCAGCCAGAGCACGACCCGGTGGCCGCGCTGCGCGCCAGAGTCGCCGACCTCGACACCGCCCTCGACACCGACCCGGCCGAGCCCGACGGTGCCGCGCGCGACGCGGTCCGCCTGGTGTGGTCGCAGGTGCTGGGCTACCCGGACATCCAGGGCACCGACGACTTCTTCGGTCTGGGCGGCGACTCGATCTCCTCGGTGAAGATCACCCAGCTGCTCAACTCGGCGTTCTGGCTCGACGTTCCGCTCAGCGCGCTGCTGGCGACCCCGACCTTCGACGAGTTCGCCGACGTCGTGATCAACGGCCACGGCCTGGACCTGGACCGGGTGCGGGCGCGGCTGGCCGCCGAGCGGGCGCGCGGGACGAGCGAGGCGCAGGACTACGAGCTGCCGCTGACCGCCGCCCAGCGCGGCATGTTCGTCACCCACCAGATCGACGAGAACTCGCTGGCCTACAACGTCAGCGGGCTGATGCTGAGCGACGGTTTCCTCGACGCCGCCGAGCTGGAGCGCTGCCTGGCCGTCCTGGTGGCCCGGCACGACAGCCTGCGTTCCAGCTTCCCGGTGATCGGCGGCCAGCCCTTCCAGCGGGTGCACGCGCAGGTGCCGATCGCCGTGGAGCACCGGCCGCTGCCGCCGCCCGCGCCGGGTCAGACACACGAGAGCGTGGCCCGCACCGAGATGGCCGACTTCGTGCGACCGTTCCGGTTGGACAGTGCGCCGCTGTTCCGGTTCGGCCTGTTCGAGTTCACCGACGGCGTGACCGGCGTGGCCATCGACATCCACCACATCGTCACCGACGGCACGTCGATGGGCATCCTGTTCCGCGACCTGGCGGCCATCGCCGACGGGACACCGCTGCCCCCGCTGGTCCCCGGCTACCGCGCCGCCGTGCGGGGCCTGCTGGAACGGCAGAACGCCACCGCGCTCGCCCCGCACCGCGCGCACTGGCTGGCCCAGTTCGACGACGAGGTCCCGGCGCTCCAGCTGACCACCGACTGGCAGCGGTCGGAGACCAGCGCCGCCACCGGCGCGACCCTGTTCACCAGCATCGACGGCGACACGCTCGCGGCGGCCACCCGCTTCGCCCGCGAGCGCGGCCTGACCCTCTACATGGTGCTGCTGGGTGTGTTCCAACAACTGCTGTCCCGGCTGTCCGGCCAGCACGACGTGGTGATCGGCGCCCCGGTGCACGGCCGGCCGGAGCTGGCCTACCAGGACCTGGTGGGCATGTTCGTGGCGACGCTGCCGCTGCGGGTGCGCGCCGAGCCGACCGACACCGTCGGCGAGTTCCTCGCCGGGCTGCGCACGACCGTGCTCGACGCGTTCGAGCACCAGGACTACCCGCTGGACCTGCTGATCGAGGACCTCGGCCCGCCGAGGATCGCCGGCCGCCGACCGCTGTTCGACGTGTGCTTCGTGCACCAGAACACCGACCTGGGCCTGGAGCAGGACGGCGAGCGGCTGGTCGAGTTCGACGACGGCAGCGCCCGGTACGACATCACCCTGAGCACCCGGGAGTCCGGCGGGAAGCTGCTGCTGGAGTGGGAGTACTCCACCGGCCTGTTCCGCGCGGAGACCATCGAGCTCTACGCCGAGCGTTTCGCCCGCCTGCTGCGGTCTGTCCTGGCGGCGGCGGACTCCGCCCCGCTGGGGGAACTGGACCTGCTCCCCGACCGCGAGCGGGAGCTGCTCACCCGCCTGGCCACCGGCGACGCCCCGGTGCCGGTGGAGACCTCCATCGCCGGGCTCTTCGAGGCCAACGCCCACGCCGCGCCCGAGAAGACCGCGTTGGTGCTGGGCGGCGAGACGCTGACCTACGGCGAGCTGAACGCCAGGGCCAACCGGGTCGCGCACAGTCTCCTCGGGCGGGGTGTGGCACCGCACTCGCCGGTGGCGCTGCTGATGGACCGCTCCTTCGAGATGATCACCGCGATCCTCGGGGTGCTCAAGGCGCGCTGTCACTACGTCCCGCTCAACACCGAGTTCCCCGTCGAGCGGCTGCGGGCGATGGTCGAGGACGCCGGCGCGGTGGTGCTCATCGCCTCCGGCAACCGACTGGACCGCGCCGGCGAACTGGCCTCGGACCGCCTGCGGGTCACCGACGTCCCGTCCTGCCTGGCGGCCAGCGACGACGAACGCGACCCCGGTCTGGGCGGTGACAGCGCCGACGAGATCTACGTCATGTACACCTCGGGGACCTCCGGCGCGCCGAAGGGCTCGGTCGCCCGCCAGCGCGCCGTGCTGCGCGTGGCCCACCAGGCCGTGTTCTACCCGGCGAGCGCCGAGGACGTGTTCCTCATGCACTCGGACTACTCGTTCGACGGCTCGGTCTACGACATGTTCGGCGCGCTGACCAACGGCGGCACCCTGGTGCTGGTGGACCGGGAGTCGCTGCTCGACCTCGACCGGCTCGGCGCGATCATCCAACGCCACCAGGTCACCAGCTTCTTCATCACCACCGCCCTGTACAACACGCTGATCGACAACGTGGCCGACTCGCTCGGCAGCGTCCGGCGGCTGGTGTTCGGCGGCGAGGTGGCCTCCCCGGTGCACGTGCGGCGCGGGTTCGAGCGGCTGGGCCCCGGCCGGCTCGCACACGCCTACGGGCCGACCGAGACCACCGTGTTCGCCACCGTGCACGTGCTGGAGACCTTCGACGAGAACGACGCCATCCCCATCGGCCGCCCGGTCAACGACACCTCGCTGTGGGTGCTCGACGAGAACCTCGCGCCCCGGCCGGTCGGCGTCGGCGGCGAGCTGTACATCGGCGGGTCCGGCCTGGCCGACGGGTACCTGAACAAGCCCGACCTCACCGCGCGGCGGTTCGTCACCGTCGACGGGGTGCCCGCGCCGCGGCTCTACCGCACCGGCGACATCGTCACGATGAAGAGCAACGGCCTGCTCTACTACACCGGCCGGATCGACCAGCAGATCAAGCTGCGCGGCTACCGCATCGAGCTGGCGGAGATCATCCACGCCGCCGTGGCCCAGCCCTACGTCGCCGCCGCGCACGCCGGGCTGCACGAGGCGGGCCAGGCGAAGAACCTGTGCCTGTGGGTGGTGTTCGCCGACGGCACCGCCCGCACCGCCGAGCTGCGGGCCGCGCTGCGCCGCACGCTGCCGGCGTTCATGGTCCCGTCGTTCGTCGTCGCCACCGACACCCTGCCGCTCAACAAGAACGGCAAGGTCGACACCGCCGCCCTGCCGGTCCCCGGCGTCACCACCGAGACGACCGAGCGACCGGAACCGGACGAGAAGTCCGTCGGCCCGGTGGCCGCCGCCTGGTCCTACATCCTCGGCGTGCCGGTGATCGACGCGGACACGAGCTTCTTCGACCTGGGCGGCGACTCCATCAAGGCCATCCAGGTCGTGGCCCGGCTCAAGGAGAACGACATCGTCGTGCAGGTCGCCGACCTGCTGAGCAACCCGAGCGTGCGGTCACTGGAGAAGCTGATCGCCGCCGCCGGGGGAGCGGGTGCGGGCGCCGGGCGCTACGACACCGGCCCGCACTCCGGGCCGCTGACCCCCAGCCCGGTGCAGCGCGAGTTCCTCGCCGACCCGGCCAACCACACCCGGGTGTTCACCCACTGCCTGGTGATCACCCTGGACGAGCCGGTCACGCTGGACCGGCTGACCAGGGCGGTGGCCCGGCTGGTCGGCCACCACGACCTGCTGCGGCTGCGCATCGACGGGACCGGTGGCCTGAGCGTGCGCGAGGTCGACACCCCGCGCCACGATCTGCTGCACGTCGAGTGGGCCCCGGCGGGCCTGACCGAGCCGGTGCTCACCGACTACCTCTCGCTGCTGCAACGGATCGTCGACCCGCTGGGCGGGCCGGTGGTGAGCGCGGCGGCCGGCCTCGGGCAGCGCGGCGACGAGGTCGCGATCGCCGTGCACCACCTGGCGGTGGACGTCGTGTCCTGGGGCGTGCTGCTGGCCGACCTGCACACCTTCCTCGCCGACCCGGACGCCCCGGCGCCCACCCGGACCATCCCGTTCCCGCGGTGGACCGACGCGGTGCGGGCCAGGGCCGAGCGCGGCGGGTTCCGCACCCAGCTGCCGTACTGGCTGGAGCTGGCCCGCGCGGCCGCCGGCACCGGCCCGCTGTTCGACGCCGAGCCGGTGGCCCGGCGCGACACCGCGTCCCGCACGGTCCTGCTGACCGAGTCCGACGGTTTCTCGCTGGTGGAGTCCGTGCGGGAACGCTACGGCGCCGGCCCGGCCGACGCGGTCGTCGCCGTGGTCGGCCGGGCGCTGGCGGCGGTGTCGGGCAGCGACCGGGTGCTGCTGGGACTGGAGGGCCACGGCCGGGAGCCGATCGCCGGCAACCACGACCTGACCGGCACGGTCGGCTGGCTGACCTGCGTCTACCCGCACCTGGTGCGGGTGGGCGGGGACCCGGCCGACACCGTGGACGTCGTGCGCCGCTCGTTCGACCGGTTGCCGGACCGGGGCGCGGGTTTCGGCCCGCTGCTCGCGTTCGACACCGGCCTGGGCACCGAACACGACGAGCTGGCCGCGCTGCGCCCGCAGGTCAGCCTCAACTACCTGGGCGCGCAGGACATGGGCGGCGGGTCGGGCATCCGGTACCTGTCGGCCGACGTCACCATCGACCCCGACCACCGCTCGCCGCACGTGGTGGAGATCATCGCCGCCCACCGCGACCGGGGCCTGGAGATCGAGCTGCGCTGCCCGCGCGACTGGGACGACGACGGGCGCGCCGCCGGCCTGGCCGCAGCGCTCGACACGGCGTTCCGCGAGGTGCGCGACGCCGTCCGCACGGCCGGGAACCGGGGATTCCGCACGTCCTCGTCGATCTCCCAGGGCGTGCTCGCCAACATCCTGACCGACGTCCTGACCGAGGTCGCCGACGAGGTCATCACCGAGCTCATGGACGAGATCTGAGAGAGCACTGTCATGGTTGAGAAAGACGACATCGAGTCCATCTCCGGCCTGGCCGCGATGCAGAAGGGAATGCTGTTCAGCCACGTCGTGGACACCGGGTCCGACGCCTACGTCGAACAGTTCGACTTCACCATCGCCGGTGAGATCGACGCCGGTCACCTGCGCACCGCGCTGGCCGGCGTGTCCCGGACCTACGGCGTGCTGCGCAGCCTGTTCTCCTTCCGCAACACCGACGAGCCCTACCAGATCGTGCTGCGCGAGCGGGACCCCGAGTGGCGGGTGCTGGACGTGCGGCCCTCGGCCGACCCCGCCGCCGAGGTCGACGCGCTGAAGGCCGCCGACCGGGCGCGGGGCTTCGACCTGGCCAGGGAGGTGCTGCTGCGCGCGACGCTGGTCCGGGTCGCCGACCGGCGGTGGCGGCTGGTGCTGACCTTCCACCACATCGTCCTGGACGGCTGGTCGCTTGGCCCGCTGTTCGCGACGATGATGGGCTACTACGACGAGCTGACCAGCACCGGCACCTACCGGCAGAAGTCCGAGGCGCTGCCCTACAGCGAGTACATCGCCTGGTACGAGAACCAGCACGACACCGACGCCCGCCGGCACTGGGCCGACGCGCTGGAGGGCTACGAGACCGCGGCCGTCCTGCCCACCACCGAACGGCCGGGCGGCTACCAGGGCGCGAGCCACCGGTTCACCCTGCCGGCCGGCCTGTACGAGGGGCTGCGCGGCTTCGCCCGGGACGCCAAGGTCACCCAGAACGCGGTGTTCCAGGCCGCGTGGGGCGTGGTGCTGCAGAAGTTCAACCACACCGATGACGTGGTGTTCGGCAGCGTGGTGTCCGGCCGCGGCACGGCGCTGCCCGGGGTCGGCGAGGCCGTCGGCCTGTTCTGCAACACCCAGCCGGTGCGCGTGCGGACCTCGGCCGGCCAGGACTTCACCGGCCTGTGCCGCGACGTGCAGGACGCCTACCTGCGCGCCAACGCCTACGAGCACTTCGCGCTGCACGAGATCCAGGCCCTGACCTCGCTGCGCACGGGGCTGCTCGACCACGTCGTCGCGTTCGAGAACTACCCGCTGTCCGACCAGCTCCAGGAGTTCGGCGGCGACGAGGGCGACGACGACCTGGCGTTCGAGGGCGTCGAGGTGTTCGAGCGGACCAGCTACGACCTGCACATCGTGGTCAACCCGGGCAGGGAGTTCGCGGTCACCTTCGTCTACAACGAGAACGCCTACGCCCCGGAACTCATGGCCACCCTGGAGCGCTCGCTGCTGCGGGTGCTCACCGCGGCGGTCGCCGACCCGGCGGTCCCGGTCGCCGGCCTCGCCCTGGCCGACGCCCCCGCCCGGCACACCGCCGCCACGGCCTCCCCCCGGCTCGGCTCGACCCTGCCGGCCGTGTTCGCCGAGGTCGTGGCCCGCCACGGCGAGCGCACCGCGCTGACCTGGCAGGGCCGCCACCACACCTACCGCGACCTGGACGCCTGGTCCGACGCGATCGCCCGGCGACTCACCGACCTGGGTGTCGCCCCGGGCGACCCGGTCGGGGTGCTGGCCGACCGCCGCCCGGAGCTGGTCGCGGCGTTCCTCGGCGTGCTCAAGACCGGCGCGTTCTACGTCCCGATCGACACCAAGGACGCCGACCCCCGCGTCGGGCACATCCTGGCCGACGCGGGCGCCCGCCACCTGTGCACGGTCACCGATTTCGCGCCCAAGGCCCCGGCCTCGGTCGAGGTCCTGCTGGTGGACCCGCCGACCGGTGACGTGCCGGCGTTCACCGGGCCGGCCACGGCCAACGCCGACACCGCGTACCTGATGTACACCTCCGGCTCCACCGGCGCGCCGAAGGGCTGCGGGATCAGCCACCGCAACATCCTGCGGCTGGTCACCGACCAGACCTTCTTCGACTTCTCCGCCGAGCAGGTGGTGATGTTCACCGGCTCCCCGGCGTTCGACTCCAGCACCTTCGAGATCTGGGGAACCCTGCTGCACGGCGGCACCCTGGTGCTGGCCGAGGAACTCGACGTCCTCGACGGCGACCGGATGCGCGCCATGATCACCGCCAGCGGGGTGCGGAGCATGTGGCTGACCTCCCCGCTGTTCAACCAGCTCTGCGACCAGGACCCGACGATCTTCGCCAGCCTGGAGCACCTGCTGGTCGGCGGCAGCGCGCTGTCCGTGCCGCACCTGGCCACCGTGCGCGCCGCCTGCCCCGGCCTGGTGCTCACCAACGGCTACGGCCCGACCGAGAACACCACGTTCTCCACCACCCACCGGGTGCGCCCGGCCGACCTGGAACGCGGCCGGATCCCCATCGGCGTGCCGCTCGCGCATTCCACCGCCCACGTGCTGGACCGCGCGCTCAACCCGCTGCCGCCCGGCGCGGTCGGCGAGCTGTGCGTCGGCGGCGACGGCGTGTCGGCCGGCTACCACCGCCAGCCGGAGCTGACCGCGCAGCGGTTCGTCACCGTCCCCGCGCTGCCCGGCGAACGCCTGTACCGCACCGGGGACCTGGTCCGTGAGCTGCCCGACGGCACGTTCGACTACCTTGGCCGCGCCGACGACCAGGTCAAGATCAGCGGCTTCCGGATCGAGCTCGGCGAGGTCGAGCACGTGGTGCGGGCGCTGCCCGGCGTGCGGGACGTGTCGGTGATCTGTGTGGAGAACGCGGGGGAGAAGTCCCTGCGCGGCTTCTACACCACCGACAGCGGCCTGACCCCCGACCAGGTGCGCCAGGGCCTGGCCGCGAACGTCGCCCCCTACCTGGTCCCGGCCGAGCTGGTGGCGCTGGAGTCGTTGCCGCTCAACAAGAGCGGCAAGGTCGACCGGGCCGCGCTGGCCGCGATCCGCCCGGCCGCCCCGACCCCCGCGTCGGCGGCGGAGCTCTCGGGCCTGTCGGAGATGGAACGGGTGGTGTACGACGCGCTGGCCGACCTGGTGCCTTCCGGCGCGGTCGACGTGCGGCGCAACTTCTTCGACCTGGGGATCAACTCGCTCAACCTGTTGACCATCAACAACCGGCTGCGCAAGGCGCTGGACCGCGACCTGCCGCTGGTCCTGTACTTCGAGCACACCTCGATCGCCGCGCTGGCCGCGCACCTGGCCTCCGGCGGGACCGACCAGGCCGAACCGGACGCGCCCGCGCCCGACGAAGAGGAAGAACAGGAGCTTGTCCTGGCGACGAGCCGGCTTCTGCTCGACCTGCACGATGACCCGGAGATGTGAGGGATGGCAGTGTCTGAGCGCAGCACCACCGGTCTGGAGATCGCCGTCATCGGCATGGCCGGCCGGTTCCCGGCGGCGGCCGACATCGAGGAGTTCTGGCACAACCTCGTCGAGAACGTGGACGCCGTCACCCGGTTCACCGACGACGAACTGCGCGAGGTCGGCGTGGCCGACGACGCGCTCGCCGACCCGCGCTACGTGCGGGCCAAGGGTGTCTTCCCGGACGTCGAGTTCTTCGACGCGGACTTCTTCAACTACACCCCGGCCGACGCGACCCTGCTCGACCCCCAGGTCCGTGCGCTGCACCAGGAGGCCTTCCACGCCCTGGAGGACGCCGGCTACTCCGCCGACAACCGGTCCGAGGCGATCGGCCTGTTCCTCGGGGCGACCAACAACCTCCCGTGGGAGACCCACACGCTGACCAAGCACATCCTCGGATCCGGGGTGATGTTCACCGGGATCCAGCTCAACGACAAGGACTTCGCCGCCACCCGGATCGCCTACGCGCTGGGTCTGCGCGGCCCGGCGATGACCGTGCACAGCGCCTGCTCCACGTCGCTGGTCGCCGTCGACCTGGCGTGTCGCAACCTGTGGACCGGCGCCTGCCAGATCGCCATGGCCGGCGGCAGCGGCCTGACCCTGCCGCACAAGAACGGCTACCGCTACCAGGAGAACATGATCCACTCGCCGGACGGCGTGTGCCGGCCGTTCGACAAGGACGCCGGCGGCACCATCGAGGGCAACGGCGCCGGCGTGGTCGTGCTCAAGCGCCTGGAGACCGCGGTCCGCGACGGCGACCGGATCTACGCGGTGATCAAGGGCTCGGCGATCAACAACGACGGCAACCGCAAGGTCGGCTACACCGCGCCCAGCATCGAGGGCCAGGCCGAGGTCATCCGCAAGGCCCACCGCGTGGCCAACGTGAAACCGGCCTCGGTGTCCTACGTGGAGACCCACGGCACCGGCACCGCGCTGGGCGACCCGATCGAGATCGAGGCGCTGCGCAAGGCGTTCGGCCCCGGCGAGGCCGGCACCACCGGTGTCGGTTCGCTCAAGGCCAGCATCGGCCACCTGGACACCGCGGCGGGCGTCGCGTCGCTGATCAAGACGGCGAAGATCCTGGAGCAGCGGCTGATCCCCCGCACCCCGCACTTCACCGAGCTGAACCCGAACATCAGCCTCACCGGCAGCCCGTTCACCGTGGTCACCGAGAACCAGCCGCTGCCGCCCGCCGAGGCCGGCGGACCGCCGCTGCGGGCCGGGGTGAGCGCCTTCGGCATCGGCGGCACCAACGTCCACCTGGTCATGGAGGAGCCGCCTGCCCGGCGCCCGGCGTCGGGCAGGGGCCGCGAGTACAACACGTTCCTGGTGTCGGCGTCCTCGGCGGCGGCGATCCAGCGGCTGCGGGCCGGTTTCGTCGAGTACCTGGCCGCGCACCCGGACACCAACGGCGCGGACCTGGCGTGGACGGTGCAGAACCGCCAGCGCGGCCTGGCCCACCGCTACGCCGTCCCTTTCCGCGACGCCACCCAGTTGGCCGAGCGCCTCCAGGACGCGATCGACGCCGACGAGCCGTCGGCGCAGGTCCCGGCCCGCGCCCGGGGCGAGGCGTACTTCCTGTTCAGCGGGCTGGGCGCGCAGCACCTGCGGATGGCCATCGGCCTCTACGAGTCCGAGCCGGCCTTCCGCGAGGCCATCGACGAGTGCTTCGCGATCAGCTCGGAGCTGGGCCACGAGCACTTCCGCGAGGTGTTCTTCGGCGAGTCGGCGCGGGCCGAGGAACTGCTGGCCAACATCGAGGTCGTCCAGGTCCTGCTGTTCATGATCGAGTGCTCGATGGCGCGCACGCTGATCGGCTGGGGCCTCACCCCCAAGGGCATGATCGGCCACAGCACCGGCGAGCTGGCCGCCGCGCACATCGCCGGCGTGTTCTCCCTGGCCGACGGCATCCGCCTGGTCCAGGCCAGGGCCAGCCTGATGGACACCACCCCGCTGGGCGCGCTCACCTCGGTCCGGGCCGCCGAACAGGTCGTGCTGGAGCTGCTGGGCGACGAACTGGGCGGCGCGCTGGCGATCGCGGCGGTCAACGGGCCGGAGGACTGCACGGTCTCCGGCACGCCCGAGGCGGTCGCCGACCTGGAACGGCGGTGCGTGGAGCGCGACATCAGCGTCACCCACATCGAGGCCGACCACGCCTACCACTCGCAGTTCATGGACTCGGTGCTCGACCGGTTCCGCGAGGTCGTCGACCAGATCCCGCTCAGTGCCCCGACGATCCCCTACACCTCCAACGTGACCGGCACCTGGATCACCGACGAGCAGGCCACCGACCCCGCCTACTACCCCCGGCACGTCCGCTCGACCGTGCGGTTCAAGGACGGCGTCGAGGCGCTGATCGAACGCGGCGCGTCGGTGTTCGTCGAAGTGGGGCCGGGTCGGTCACTGTCGTCGCTGGTCCGCGCCACCAGCGGGGATACTGACGTCGTGGCGGTCAACATGCTGCGGCACCGGATGAAGGAGGTCAGCGACGGTGAACACCTCGCCGACGCGATCGGCAAGCTGTGGGAGGCCGGCGTCGCGCTGGACTGGAAGGCCCACCACACCGGCCGCGAGCCGCGCAAGCTGACGCTGCCGCTCTACCCGTTCGAGAAGACCCCCTACCCGGTGGGTATCGAGCTGTTCCAGCAGCTGGTCAACGACCCCACCGAGGCGCGCGTCGTGCCCGAGCCCACCCGGCTGTTACCGGCGGCGAGCACGACCACCCCGGCGTCCCTGCTGACCTGGACCCGGTCGGTGCACCCCGCCCTCGGCGCGCGGGAACAGGCGAAGGTGCTGGTCGCCCTGACCGAGGACCCCAAGCGGCTGCGCCGGCTGCTCGACCCGATCCCGCACTGGCGGGTGATCGGCGTCGGCTTCGGCGACCGGTACGACTTCCAGGCCGGCGGCGTCTCCACAGTCCGCCCCGGCGACGCCGCCGACCTCGCCCGCCTGCTCGACGACCTGCAGGACCACGCGCTGGTCGGCGACACCTTCCTGATCGAGCACGCCGACCACGCGTGGATGAGCGCCACCCTGCGCGCGCTGTGCGCGGCCTTACCGGGGCTGCGGGAGCGGTGCGTGGGCGACGTCCTGGTGCTCGACACCGCCGACGCCACCCGCACCAGCCCCGACCTGCTGGCCCGGCTGGTCGGCCTCAACCACGAGCACACCGGCTTCCGGGTCAGGACCCTGTGGTGCGACGCCCCGGTCACCACCCGGGAGGGCCGCGAGCACTGGCAGCGCGTGCTGCGCCAGGAGCTGGAGTCCACCCCGCCGGAGGACCTCCACGTCCGCTACGAGGGCGAGCGGCGGCTGGTGCCCCGGCTGGTGCCGCTGCACGGCGGCGAGGCCCCCGACGACGTGAAGTCCCGCGAGACCGTGGTCGTCTGCCAGGCCGGTGACGTGGCCGACGTGCTGGCCGGCCTGTCCGGCGACCACGCGGCCACCTCCCGGCGGATCCTGCCCTACGGCACCGACCCCGTCCCGGCCGGCGACACCGTCCTGCCGGCCGCGACGATCGTGACCCTGGCCGACCGGCTCGCCGCGATGCCCGAGGTCGACGAGATCGTCCTGTGGGACACCCCGCGCACCGCGGACCGCCGGCGGCTGGTGGCGCTGCTGGCCGGGGTGGCCGCGAGCCAGCGGGCGCACTGCTCGGTGCTGTCCCGGGCACGGCCCGACCGGACCGGCTGGAGCGGCGAGCTGACCGACTGGCTGGCCGACGGCGAGGTCCTCGACGCCGCCTACGGCCTTCCCCGGCTGCTGGCGTTCGGCGAGCTGGTCACCGACGGGGTGTCGGTGCTCGACCTGTTCCCCCGGCTGCGCGCCGGCGACCTGCGCACCGCCCACCACGGCCTGGACCTGCTGGCGTCGCAGACCGCCGGCAAGGACGTGGCGACCGCCGAGACCTCCGACGTGGACCAGCGGCAGGCGATCGAGCAGATCATCGAACGCGAGCTGTACACGCTGCTGGGCATCGCCGACATCAACCACCGGGCCGACATCTTCGACATCGGCCTGGACTCGGTGAAGCTCGTGCAGTTCACCACCGCGATGGAACGCAACGGCCACAAGGTCTTCGTCAACGACGTCTACAACCATCCGACGGTCTCCGCGCTGGCGACCTTCGTGTCCCGGATGGCCGGCGCCGGCGCGGCCGACGGGCACACCCTGGAGAGCCTGTCGGTGACCCTGGGGGAGCGGCTGGGCGTGCCGTGCGAGTTCCGCGAGGTCAAGCCGGACCGCGACGAGGACGTGCTGCTGGTGCTGTTCGTCGACGGCCTGGACGACGCGCTGCGCCGCCGGGCGATCGCGGCGTTCACCGACCTGCGGGTGGGCACCGACCTGCTGCCGCACTACATCCTGACCCGCCCGGCGGGTGTCGACCTGGACGGCGGGCTGGACTTCGCCGACCTGCGCACCGTGCTGCCCGCGCACACCGGCGACTCCCAGGCGGTGTTCGACGAGATCGACCGCCGCCAGGCGGAGCTGCGCCGGGCCATCGGCTCCCAGCCGGTGAACTCGACGTACGCGATCAGCGGGATGCAGAAGCAGCACTTCAAGTGGGAGACCCGGCTTCAGCTGTACCTGGTGCAGTTCCGCCAGCTGATGGACGTGGAGGTTCTCCAGCGGGCGCTGCGGGACGTGGTCGGCCGGCACGGTCTGCTGCGCAGCTTCGTGTACCGCTCGCTCGGCCGGCTGCGGTGGAAGGAGTTCGAGGCGCCGCGGAGTTTCGCGCTGCCGGTGATGGACCTGTCCGGTCTGGACCCCCGGCGCCAGGAGGAGCTGCGCGCGGACCTGGTCCGGCGCGAGTGGAGCACCAACTTCGAGTACCTCGACAAGCCGATGTACCAGGCGGTGCTGGTCAAGTACAACGAGCGGAACTACGACCTGCTGTTCCAGTTCGACCACTCGGTCTTCGACGTGTCGTCGGGCCAGCTGCTGCGCGGTGACCTGCTGCGCCGCTACGAGGAGCTGCTGGCCGGCACGATCAGGGCGATGCCGGTGGCCAAGAGCTTCCGTCACCTCCAGGCGCAGCTGGCGAAGGGCCCGGTGGGGATCACCTCCGAGGAGCTGATCGAACGGTTCGCGCTGACCGACTACGTCCGCCACGCCAAGCGGATCGAGGAGAAGACCGCGCACCGGGCGGACCGGAAGATCCGCGACATCCGGTTCTCGGTGGACCTGGAGCGGCTCAACGGCGGCGAGGACGAGTCCGAGATGTCCTACGTGGTGCTGCACCTCTACGCCAGGGTCGTGTCGCGCCTGCTCGGTGTGGACATGGTCACGCTGATCATGTTGCTGCGCGCCAGGAACCTGGAGGACAAGGACTTCTCCGAGATCATGGGCATGGCGTTGGGCGGGGTGCCGGTGCTGGTCCCCGGTGGCCGTGACACCGTGGGTGAGATCGGGAGCATCGTCGCCGAGCGGTTCAGGATGGTGAACAAGAACAACATCTGCTTCCTGAGCATGGTCCGCGACCTGCGTTCGATCGTGCGCAACCGCAAGATCCTCGGGGTGATGGGCAAGACGATGCGCCCCACGTGCCTGTTGAACTTCGTCGGGAACGTCGAAGACGAGTACGACGCCATCTGGGACATGACCCTGGCGCAGTTGGAAGGTGATCAGAACAAGCTCGACTACGCCGACTTCTACGGCGTCTCGAAGATGGGCAACGGCCGACTGGACCTGCTGATTCTGACGAAGTGGGTCGATGACCCGGCTGAGGTGGTCAGCATTCTTGACGAAGAAGTTGAGTATCTGGCTCGGAGTGGCGGGCGCTGATGATACTTCTCTTCCAGAAGGGGAAGACCTGATGGCAGTGATCGAACTGGATCACGTGACGAAGACGTACAAATCGAGGGGACGGAAAACCCTCGCGAACAACGACGTCAGTCTCTCGGTCAACGAGGGCGAGGTGTTCGGCCTGTTCGGCCACAACGGCGCGGGGAAGACGACGATCGTCAACCAGCTGCTTGGCCTGCTGCGACCGGACTCCGGCTCGATCATGATCGCCGGCAAGGACGTCGTGAAGGAACCGAACCTGGGCCGCTACCTGTGTTCGGTGCAGCCGCAGTCGCGGACCCCGCTCGGCGAGCTGACCCCGCGCGCGGTCACCCAGATCATGGGCAAGCTGCGCGGTATCGACGACGCCGAGGTCGAGCGGCGTACCAAGGAACTGTTCGGCAAGCTGGACATCGAGCAGTGGGCCGACGTGCAGGGCAACAAGCTCTCCGGTGGTGTGTTACGCCTGACCGGGTTCTGCATGGCGGCGGTCGCGCCCGGCCGGGCGGTGATCCTGGACGAGCCGACCAACGACGTCGACCCGGTGCGCCGGCGCTACCTGTGGAGCGCCATTCGTGACCTGACCCGCGACGGCACCGCGGTGGTCGTGGTGACGCACGCGATCCGCGAGGCGGAGAGCGCGGTGGACACGATCGCGATCCTCAACGAGGGCAAGGTGCTCGTGCAGGGCAACGCGCGGGAGATCAAGGACCGCACCGCGGGTGACCAGATGAAGCTGGAGGCGGTGGCCAAGGCGGGCGAGGAGCAGTTCGTCAAGCCAGAGTGGGCGGAGAGCCTGAAGCTCGCCGAGGCGGAGTTGGTGTTGACGTTCCCCCGTGACCTGGCGACCGAGGCGTTGCGCTGGGCGGGGGAGCAGCGGGACCGTGGGCTGGTCGCCCAGTACTCGCTCACCGAGATCACCTTGGAAGACATGTACATCGAACTCATCGGGAAAGCGGTCGACGGTGTCCAGCGGTAGCGGTAGCAAACTCTCGCACGTAATCGAGCTGCAGGCCAAGAAGCAGGGCAGCTACCTGGTGGTGTTCGCGATCATCATGATCGTGGTCGCCCTGGGGGTGGCGATCGGCTTCTCGTACCTGATGTCGTCTCCGGACGACACCGGCGGCGGCATGCTGTACCTGGCGACCGGGGCGCCGACGATCGTGCTGATCATGACGGCCCTGGTTATCGTGCCGATGCAGAACGCGGGCGCGAAGCTGACCGGCTACATCGACTTCGTGAAGTCGCTTCCGGTGAGCCGCAAGCTGTTCCTGATCGCCGATGTGGGGATCTGGGCGCTGGTCACGGTTCCGGCGATCGCGATCTCGGTGTTCGTGGCACATCTGATCTTCGCCCCCGGGTATGCGATTTCCTGGACGATCATCCCGGGTTTCGTGTTGATGGTGCTGTCGTGTTTCGCCATCGGCTACGGGTACTCGTTCGTGATGCCGGCGGAGCCGGCGATGGCGGTGTCCCAGCTGATCGCGTTCACGTCGCTGATGTTCTCGCCGATCAACTTCCCGCTGGAGCGGCTGCCGGAGTGGCTCCAGTCGGTGCACGAGGTGTTACCGATCTACCACATGGCCGAGGTGATGCGGGCGTCGCTGGCGCACACGTCGTTCTCGGCGGAGCCGGTGAGCTACATCGTGTTGGGGGCGTGGACGATCGTCGGTTTCTTCGGCGCGGTGCGCTTCCTCGAGAAGGCCTGATTTCCCCGACTCGGCCACGTGTTCCGGCGTGGCCGAGTCCTGTCCCCGATCGTCGCGAGAGAGGTGTTTCCCCGGTGGAGAACCTGCCCCTGGTGTGTTTCCCGCATGCCGGCGCCGGAATGCTGTACTACAGCAAGTGGCGTTTCGCCTTCGGCGGCGGTATCGATGTGCGGATCGCCCAGTACCCGCTGCGGGAGCAGCGGATGAACACCCCGATGCCGGGTTCGTTGACGGCGTTGGCGGAGGACCTGTTCACGGAGCTGTCGTCGTCGTTCCGGGGTTCGTACGCGATCTGGGGCCACAGCATGGGCAGTGTCATCGGCTACGAGATCGCGAAGCTGTGTCAGGACCGTCTTGGCAACCCGCCGCTGGTGTTCTTCACGTCGGGTTCGGCGGCCCCCTGCGACAGCCAGTTCACCGGAGTGTCCGACCTGGACACGAAGGACGGGGTGGAACGGGTCCTGCGCCACTACGGCGGCCTGAGCGAGGAGAACCTGGCCGACCCCGAGTTCATGAAGTACTTCGCGCCGATCATCACGACGGACCTGCGTCTGCTTGGCGGCTACTCGGATCCCCACCAGATCCCCCTGAACTGTCCCATTGTCCTCATGCAGGGCCAGGAGGACCCGGTGTCGGTGACGAACTGGCAGCGCTACACCCAACACCCGATCTCCCACAACACCTTCGACGGCGGCCACTTCTTCGTCGACGAGCGGCGCCCCGAGATGGCGGCGCTGATGGAGTCCACCATCCAACTGGTCTGGCAACGCGGCGCCACCCTGAGCTGAGGACGGCAATGAGCACAACCTTCGCCGAGGACGTCGGCAAGTGGCTGGTGGACCAGGCGGACAGCCTGCTCCGCAACGGCGGGACCACGGAGCTGATGGGCCGGACGTGGTCCATCCTCCCCGAGGTCTGGCCGCCTGATCCCGCGACCGAGGGCTTCACCGCGGCGCTGCCCACCGGCCAGGGGACCCGCTTCCTGGAGATCGGCTGCGGTGCCGGCGTGACCAGCGTGATGGCCGCCCTCCAGGGCTGCCCCCGGGTGGTGGCGATGGACATCAACCCGGCCGCGGTGGAGAACACGGCCCTCAACGCCGCCACCCACGGCGTGGGCGACAAGGTCGAGTCAGCCACCAGCGACCTGTTCGCCGAGCTGGCGCCCACCGACGTGTTCGACGTGATCGCCTCCAACCCGCCCCTGGTCAGGGCGAGCGAGAACCACACGTTCGACAGACCGATCGAACGGTCGGTGTTCGACCCCGGCTACAGCATCCACGAACGCTTCTTCCGCGAGGTCAAACCACACCTGGCCCCCAACGCCCGCATCTACATGAACACCAGCGACACCATGGGCGACCCCCAGTCCATCGTCCTGCTGGCGGCCGAGCTGGGTTTCCGGGCCCGCAAGCACCGCTCCACCCGCATCGAGATCCACGGCAGCCTCATCGGCTGGACCCCCGCCATCTCCACCCAGGCCGACTCCCGGGGAATGGTCCACATCGAGTCCTCGATCCTGGAGTTCCGCGCCTACCCGGACTGAGGTCCCGCTGGGTTCACTTCCACAGGCCCAGGACACTTGCCACCGTCCCCACCACGCCAGCCACAGTGGACAGGATCGTGCAGACGAAGATGGTTGCGTCACGGGTGCCCTGTGTCGTGGATCGGGTGACCGCCCGAGCGGCCCCCGCAACCGATTGCGGGGCAGCGACCGCCGAGGAATGCCACCTGACCCGGAAGAACTCGCCGGGGTTCCGAACACGGAAAAGCGCACGCCACACGGCATCCCGCTTGTCCCTGCCGTGCTGGTGGCAACCACGAAGTTTGCCGTTGACCCGATTGCGGCAAGGGGTCCCACGCACCGTACTGAAGTCGCAGTAGGTCGGCATGGCGAAGCTGAACCACAGCAGCAGAACGGCTGTCGCGAGCAAAACCCAGTTCGGCGTCGCCAGCTCGCCCTCGTAGACGAAATAGACGACTGAACCGACCAGGAACAACATGACCAGGTCACCTGGTTTGGACCGTCGTCTCCGGCGCGCCATCTCGCTCTCCCCCCATGAACAGGTGCAGTATCGCGAGGGGGAATGTCGCGGAGAAGCCACCGAACGGGTCGTGCGACCTCACCAACGGGTGATGTTCAAGGTTCTGGCGGGTCGTCAGTCGGCGAAGTGGCCGAGCCAGGTCGCGCCGGTCCAGAGTTCCCGGCGGCCGGGACTGTTCGGGGAGGGATACAGGCCGGGCGGGTCGATGCCGCGGTCGGGGGCGCGCAGCGTCCGCCCGTCCCGGTGGTGGAGGTGCCAGGTGCCCCGGTAGTCCCAGGCCGCGCGCATGTCACCGGAGCGGGTCAGTGGCCCTTCGCCGAACCAGAAGCCGCCGAACTCCAGGACGAGGGTGGTGTACCCGTGCTGCAGTTCGGTGACCGACCGCCGGCCGACGATCGGCAGCGTGAACAGCAGCGACACGAGATAGCCCAGGCCGGTGCCCAGGAACACCATGGATCGCAGCGACTCCGAGGCGCCGAGTTCCTCCACCAGCACGACGAGCGCGAAGATCAGGACCAGGCCACCGACGGCGAGCGCGACGAACCGGTGGAACAGCGTCAGGGCCGTCGGCCCGGCCAGCAGTCCGGGTGGCTGCTCCGGGGCGACCGGTAACGTCCCGGCGCGACCTGCCTCCAGGTAGCCGGGAACCTCCCGAGGAGGCGGACCACCCCGGGATCGGCGTCGACGTGCGTTCACCGTCGTTCACTCCCGCCTGTTGTGGGGGCGACCGCCACGCGCGGACGCCACCGACTGATCACCGCGAGCCTAGCGCTGCCGGCCGACTCCGACACTCCCCACGCCCACTGTCGCCAGACCTTGTGCACTGTCCCCACTGCGAAAGATCCGCCGTTCCGGTCGTCGCTGTTGCCTGTTGTGGCACCGAAAACAACTCCCAGAGGATCTAGGATTTCATGCTGCGTGAAATCAGTCCTGCCGTGCCCGAAGGTCAGCCGAAGTCCACTGTGTACTCCACATTCGCGGAAGTCGTTGCGCACCACCATGATCGTGTCGCCGTCGTCGATGACGACGGGAGTCACGACTACGCTTGTCCGGCCCGCCGGGTCGGCGAGACAGCCCGTGCTCTGCGTGCCAACGGCTGCGCGCCGGGGATCCTTCGCGCCGGCGGCGCCTACCTGTCGATCGAGCCGTCGCTCCCGGCCGCCCGAGTGGCCACGATGCTGGATCTGGCGTCGGTGCCGATCGTCATCACCGACGCCGGCACCGACGTGGCGTTACCGGGGCGGGTCACCCGCCTGCGTCTCGACGGCCTTCTGGCGGGTCGTGACGACGCGCCGGACGTCGAGGTGGACCCGGCCGGGCCCGCGGTCGTGAACTTCACGTCCGGGTCGAAGGGGGTGCTGGTCGCCCACCGTGGCATCACCAGCCTGCTCCACTCGGCGGACTTCCTCGGCCTGTCGGCCGACACGGTGCTGCTCAACCCCATGTCGCCCAGCTTCGACGGGATGACGGTCGAGCTGTGGGGTCCGCCGCTGCACGGCGGCACCTGCGTGTTGTTCACCAACGACGTGCTGGCCAAGGCGTCGGTGGAGAACCTGCGGTTGCCGGTCGGCGGCGCGGCCTCGGTGGATTCGATCACCGCGACGATCAGGGAGTTCGACGTCAACGTCACGTGTGGCATGTCGACGACCCTGGTCAGGGTGGCCGATCTGCTGCTGGAGCGGGGCGAGGTCGCCGGGTCCGTCGAGTTGCTGCTGTTCGCCGGCGAGCCCCTGTTCGACGACGTCCGCACCCTGCTCGCGAAGGCGTTCCCCAACGCGGCGGTCGGCTCCCTGGGCTACGCCGCGGTCGACGGCGCCCCCGTTCCCGGCGGCGACATGCGGGTGCACGAGTCGCTGGCCCCGTACAGCCTCATCGAACTGCACGACGAGGCGACCGGCGCGCCGATCACCGAGGCCGGGGTGCCCGGCCGGCTGGTCGCCACCACCATGTCCCGTACGTTGATGCCGGTCATCCGCTGCCCCACGGTCGAATGGGTACGTTCCTCCGCGCTGGCGACCAACTCCCGCACCGGAAACTCATCGAGGTGGTCGACGAACGCCCCACCTCCTGACCGAACAAGGCCGATGGCGACGGCCCGCTCCCGTCGCCACCGGCCGCTTTGACCGTTCTTGTTTCTGACTTCTCGTCCCCTTTTCGTCGATCGGTTCGTTAGTTTGGTCGATTCTGGTGGAATTGTTGCATCGCATGGGGGATGGTGTAGGTGCTGGATGGGTTGCGCGGTGGGGGAGGCGGGGTCGTCGTGGCGAACGACATCGAGGCCAGCGAGCGGATGGTGGACGACTGGGTCCGGCAGACGCGGGAACGCGCGGAGAAGTTCCAGGCGATGGCCGAGCGCGTCGGGGAGATGTCGGTGACCGAGCGGTCCGCTGACGGATCGGTGCGGGTCACGGTCAGCTCGAAGGGGATGCTGACGGATCTGGCGATCTCTGAGGACGCCGCCGGGCAGCGGATGGCCGAGGTGTCGGCGTCGATCATGCGGACGGTGCGCCTGGCCCAGTCGAGGATCCCGGAGTTGTTGCGGCAGGCCATGACCGAGACCGTCGGCACGGACGACCAGGCCGCGAACCACATCCTCGACGAAGCCGCCAGGACCTTCCCCGAACCGCCGGAGCCGGAGCCGGACGAGGCGCTACCAGGGGAAAGGCGCTTCGATCCGGAAATCGTCGACGATCAGGAACCGGAGAATCCCCCGCCGCCGTCCCAACCCCAGCCGCCTCCTCCTCGTCGTCGTGCCCGGGACGAGGACGACGGCGACGACATGCAGGACTCGATCTTTTCGTGACCTGACAGGGGGAAGCCAGGATGGCAACGGACGGCTTTCGGATAGGGGTTGATCTCACCGCGCACTCCCAACAGCTGAAGGGGGTGATGGACGCCCTGGCCGAGGCGGCCGAGGCCGCGCGGACGGTCAGCATGCCGACCGACGCGTACGGAATTCTGTGCCAGCCGTTCCGCATGATGCTCGATCCGGTGGAGCAGAAGGGCATCGACGCGATCAACGACGCGGTCGCGGCGGCCGAGGCGGCGTCGAACGAGGTCAACGCGGCGGCGAAGGAGTACGAGAGCCGGGAAGAGACCTCCTCGATGCGGTTCAAGGAGCTCAGCTGATGCCTGACGGGAACTCTCTTGTCGAGCAGGCTCCGGAGGATTCCGACGGCCCTGGCCCGTTGACCGAGGGCAACGGTGATTACGGCTGGGCCGGCGGGATCGGTATCGCCGAGTCGGCGATGGACACGTTCAACGGGATCAGCAGCGGGAACTGGGTCGAGGGTGGGCTCGGTCTGGTGGGGTTGGCCGCCGAGGGCGCGGCGGCGGCCATTGATCCGTTCGGCTGGTTGATGTCGTCGGTGGCGTCGTTCCTGATGGAGCATGTGCAGCCGTTGAAGGACATGCTGGATTCGGTGGGTGGGGATCCGCCGGTGATCCAGTCGTATTCGGAGACGTGGGGGAATGTCTCGCGGCATCTGGCGAAGACCGAGGAGGATTACACCAAGTCGGTCGAGAAGGCGATCGGCGAGTGGGAGGGCGCGGCCCGGGAGTCGTACCTGCGGCAGTCGAGGGAGTTGACCGACGCGCTGAAGGGCGCGGCGTCGGTGAGTGGGTCGGTCAGCACCGTGACGATGATCTTCGGTGAGGTCGTCGCGTTCGTGCGGGAGCTGGTGCGGGACCTGATCGCCGATCTGGTGGGGAAGCTGATCTCGTGGGTGCTGGAGACGGTGTTCTCGCTGGGCTTCGGGACGCCGGTGGTGGTCGCGCAGGCGACAGCCGCGATCGCGAAGTGGGCGACGAAGATCGCGGACCTGCTGCGGCGGTTGACGGGGACCATCCGTCGGGTGTCTCCGTTGCTGGCGGATCTGGCCGAGGCGTTGGGGAAGGTCGCGAAGGTTTTCGGCAAGGTCGCGGGAAAGGTGACCGGCGTCAGCCCGAGCAACGTGCGACCGGGGTTTGTCCAACGGCCCGGTCGGGGTGCCGATGGGCCGGACGGTCCTGGCGGCTCTGGCGGCTCTGGCGGGTCTGGTGGGTCTGGTGGTTCTGGTTCGGATGGTGGCGGTTCCGGTTCGGAGGGCTCGGGTTCCGGCTCCGGTGGTAGCGGCTCGGGTGGTTCCAGCGGTTCCGGTTCCGGAACGGGTTCGGACACCGGTTCGGGCGGTTCCGGTTCCGGCGGTTCGGGTGGCGGTGGCACGTCGGGCGGTGGTTCGTCCGATGGTGGATCCGGTGGTGGAACCGCCTCGGGTGGCGGACCGCCCGGGCCACGGACCGGTGGGGAGACGCCGGGGGCGGCGTCGCCCAGCCCGCCCGGTTCCGGGACCGGCGGGCCGCACGGAGGAGAACACGACGGCCGTCCGGGTCAGGCCGGCCCGTCGGGCGCCGCGCCGCGAGGGGACTCGTTCAACGGGCCTGGTCCCACGGGATCACCACGTGTGGACACGCCAGGTGCCCCGTCACCGGGCAGCAGTCCGACGCCGCATGGTCCGGCTGGGGGTGCTCATGTGCCGGAGGGTGGTGTTCCGGCGAGAGGTTCGCCTGGTGGTGGGGTGCCGGGTTCGTCGGGTGGTGGTCCGGTGGCGCACGGTCCGGCTGCGGGTACCCACGTGCCGGACGGCGGTACTCCAGGTGGAGGTTCACCGGGTGGCACCACGCCCCATGGTCCGGCTGGATCCGCTCCGGGTACGGATACTCCGGTTGGCGGTGCCTCCGGTGGCCATGCGGCGGCCGGCTCCGCACCGCATGGTGGGGCGCCGGGTTCGTCGGGCGGTGGTCCGGTGGCGCACGGTCCGGCTGCGGGTACCCACGTGCCGGACGGCGGTACTCCAGGTGGAGGTTCACCGGGTGGCACCACGCCCCATGGTCCGGCTGGATCCGCTCCGGGTACGGATACTCCGGATGGCGGTGCCCCCGGTGGCCATGCGCCCGCCGGCACGGCGTCGCACGGTACGGCGCCCGGTTCACCGGGCGGACCGGCCCCATACGCGCCGCACCTGCCCGCTTCGAGTCCCCACGCTCCGGACGGTGGTTCACCCAACGCGCCGGGCCCAGGCCCCGGTTCGCCTTCCGGTGGCGCGCCGCCTGCGCCCGGCGGTCCGGCGCCGTCGCCCGATGGGCCGCCGAGGTCCCCGGACACCGCCGTCCCGGGCACAACCACCTCGGGCTCGACAATGGCCCCCGCCGGCCCGGCACCGAGCACGCCCCTGCCCACCCCACGAGGCGCCGACGCACCAGGATCGCCCGCGTCCGGTGGCGCACCGTCCGGCGGCGCACCGTCCGGTGGCGCACCGATGGGCGGCATGCCCGCCAGTCCAGGCGGCGGTCCGTCGGGTGGCGGTCCGTCGGGTGGCGGCCCGGGTCGGGGCGGTGGCCCGACCGCCGGCTGGACCGGAACCCCGGGCGGCCCCGCACCCACTCCACACACCCCCGGACGGCCTCCTGGACTGCCCGCCGCACCGCGCGCTTCGGCACCGCATGCCCCGGCACCGCGTGGCCCGGCGCCCAGCCCGAACGGCCCGTACAGCCCGAACGGCTCGCCGCCGCACACCGGCCCCAACCAGCACACCTCCGACGGCCATCCCGCCTCGACCACTCCTCCTCGTGACCCGGATCAGCCGGACTCGCCACCGGATCGGGATCCGTTACCCCCCGACCAGGTGAACCAGCGCCACGCGGACCAGACTCCGGCCGGTAGCTCCTACCACCGTGGCGACCCGGAGATGGGTGACCTGCCGCACCGGGTGCAGCCGGATCCCGACGGCCGCTACACCGTGGACGTGCATGTCACGCCCGAGGGAAACGCCAGGATCGGCGGGCGGGACTACACACCGGAGGAGTTCGCCGAGGTCCTGCGCCGCAACGGCGACTACGACGGCCGCCCGATCCGTCTGATCGGTTGCGACGCCGGCTCGAACGACTTCGCCCGCCGGCTCTCGCGTGATCTGGACACCGAGGTCCTGGCACCGAGCAAGCCGGCCTGGACCGACTCCAACGGCCGCGTGTTCTCCTCCGACTACGACATCGGCCCGGACGGCAGAACACAACCCCGAATCCCGCCGAACGGCGAGTGGTCCACCCACAGCCCCGACGGCACCCACACCCGCACCGGCGACGACGCCTTCACTCCCGACACCCCCGACTCCGCCAAACACGACGTCGACGCGGACAGCAGTCGTGCCCGTGGTGACGAGGACGCCTCCGAGCGTGAACGTGTACGCCGGGAGGTTGAGCGGCATCTCGAGGTGCTGAATGATCCGGACGCGCCGAGAACACGCCCGGACGAGTACCGCAAGGCCAAGGAGTTCTACCAGGAACACTGGCGTGGCTTTGACAGCACGGAACCTGTCGTTCAGCGGCACAGTGAGGCCACGAGAGTGAGGGACTCGGACGTGCCCGCGCCCATTCTGGGTCGCGACAGGGACGGAAACCTCTATGTCAAGGAGGAGATCAAGGCTGAGCCACCGGACTTCGATGACACGCGGCGACGAGTGTTGGACGAGCAGGAGCGCGGGACGAGCTCCAGGTCGGACAGCACCGACTCGAGTCGCGGGGAGTCCGAGAGCGGCGATGGACCGCAGGATTCCCGACCAACAGCGGACGACTCGGTTCCGGAGCGGCCTTCCACGGAGCGCTGGGACGCGGAGAGCAGAGAACGAGTTGATCGTGCCATCGAGGAGCGACGCGCCGCCATCACCGAGCGCGACAGCCATCCGGAGAAATCCGACGAATGGCGTAGGGAGCACGCCGTCGTCACCACCAGGGGTGACGCACTGGGTGAGATCGCTGCCGATCACGGGCTTCGCCATGAGCTGCACCGGCAGTTCGGCGGATCGGACAATATCGAGATCCGGGATCGCGGCGATGGCAGGCTGGAAATCTTCGACACGGATAAGAACGAGGTCGTCGGTACGGCGGAGAGACGCTTTCCGAAGGAGGATCCGGCTGGTGACGGCGGATCCGGATCCGCTGACGACAACGGTAGCAGTTCAGATGGTCAAGACAAGAAGAAGGACAAGCGCTATCAGTTCGATCAGGTTTGGGAGGTCAAGAGTCCTGGTCCGCCAGAAATAACGACCTACGAGGTGGTGGAGGCCAAGGCTCCCAGTGGTTCGCACGCGCAGCGCGAGCTTCCGAACGGCACTGTGGTGAAGCAGTGTCGCAGGGACTACTATGACGACACCGTTCAACACATGAGGAACAGTGCTGACCCAGAGGTGCGTGCTCTCGGTCGTGACCTTGAGAAGGCTGCAAAGGGGAGTCGGGTGAACTACTGGGAAGCGCGAGCACGTGTTCGAAACGAAGGCGGCGTTGATGTGTACGATGGTGTTGGGTATCGGCCTGTGAAAATGTAGGTCGTGAGTATGATTGGTTGACCAAGGGATATGTGATGCGAACGATTTCTCGACATGATATTGACGTTGAGTTCTCCCGGGTGAGGTGTGGTGAATACACGGAAGATCTGGACGAGAGTCTTGTTGAGGAGAATGTCGACTCGCGCGACCTGCATGGGATCCAGCGGGACTCGTTGATGATCGCCAAGTTTCGCACCGTTGACGATCCTACGGTGGCCGAGAGTGAGACGCAGCGGTATGTCGAACTGGCATCAGCGGCCAGCTTGGCGAAATTTGTCGCTGTCGAGCCATTGTCCGATGGGTACGGCGTGGATCTTGGTGGTCGAAAGATCACAGTGCAAGAATCGACGCCTGATATTCATCACGATGTCGACAATTGGCTGACGGCACTCTGGCTCGCGGTCGTGTGTCGCAACGAGGAACGTATTCAGCGACTGGCCACGGTTTCTGTCGACAACGTGCTTCGTGTGGCCGGCCCGGAGTACGACGACTTCATGTACTCCTGGGTCGACGCGCTGCAACGGTACTTCCGGAACGAAGACGTGCAGCAGTCCTTCGTGTCGGCCATCGAGGGCACCGCGCCGGAACGGATCCGAATCTCTTCGGAGTCGATCGTGTTGCGCCTGCTGTATCCGCCGATCGAGATGATGTACCGGGTTCTGGACCGTGACGAAGCGGGCTTCAATGCTTCGCTGGCCAGTGCTCTCGATCTTCACCGGGCTTACTGGTCGACGCGGGACAACGCGGACGACCCGGACGGTTTCATAGCCCTCGCGCCGCTCGGGGTCGCGGTTCTTGCGAAGCAAGCAGGTCTGCGGATCGACGTGCGGTCGGAATACATTCCGGAGCACCTGCTGCTCGGTGACTGGATTTCCGTCGGCGAGCCGGGATCCGAATGACCGGACCCGGATTCCTCGACCCGCGGTGGCAGCGGCTGATCGGCCAGATCGGCCAGGCCGCCCTCGCCGGGGCGCCGATTGGTTGGCGCCAGCTGAGGGTGGAGTACCGGGCCGCTGGGCGGCACATCGAGGTCGATGTCCAGCTCACCGGACCGGACGGCGTTCCCCGTCCGGCGCGTCCGGATCCCGTGGTGGTGCAGCTGCTCGGCACGTTGCGGACCGCGATGTACCAGCCGGGCCGTGGTACGTGGCTGGCCGCCGTTCTCGTGTTCACGCCGGCCGGGCCGCCCGCGACGGAGTTCGTGATCGACGTGGAGCCGCGGTGGCGTCGGGTGCCGCCGCCGGTCGGGTTCGCGGACGAGTTGCGGTTCTTTCCTCGTGACGACCGGTTCGTTCCGGAGTGGTTGCGGGCACGGGTCACCGGGACGGCACAGTCGGCTGACGAGTACGGGATGCGGCAGCCGAGGGTGTACGACGGACTCGCGCCGGACGGCAGGCCACTGGTCAACCGGCCGGTTCTGCTGGCGGCTGAGCGTGATCGGATCCTTGACTACCTCGGCAACGCGCCCGTGGTGCTGGCGGCGCGGAGCTATGACGTCGACGCGTTCGCTCCGGACCGGGAGCCGGCGGTGCCGCTGAACTTCCGCACGGACGGTGTCTGGGTGTGGCCAGGTTCGGTGGTCCACTACCTGCGCGAACACAACGTTCCGCCCGACCCGGATCTGGTCAGTCACATTCGTCACCGTCAGTTCGTCGTGCCCGAGGTTGACGAGCCGACCAGGGAACTCGCCGTCGCCGCGATCATCGGACTCTGACGACACGGGAAAGCGGAGTGGCACACCCGTACGAAGGGACGAGGCTCGCACCTCATCCACGAGGCGGGTTGCGACTCCGTGTTCGTGACGCTCGGTGACGCGGCTGGACGGATTCCCGGAGCGGATCCCCAGCTCGACCGCGCCGACGTACTCGGCGCGACGGGCCCCTCCGCGACGCCGACGAGCTGAGCCGTCAGCCCACGGCGGGGAGCCAGCCGATGCCGTAGGACTTGGCGGGCTCCAGGTCGTCGAACGCGGTGTGGACCTCGTTCGTGCTGTCCAGTTCGAGCAGTGGGCGGGCGGGTGTCGGGTCATCGGCCTCCATGGAGAACTCGCCGTCGATCCGCCACACGCGCACGGGCGGTCGCCCGCGCCTGAACCGCGCCTGGAGGTCGAAATGGGCGCACGGGTAGACCGGAGTGCAGACGTAGAAGGGAGACATGCGTTCGAGGCGCATTCGCAGTGTGAACTCGTGCTCGTCGTCGGTGTCCAGCACCCGGGGTGGCCGGAGCCGGAACGCGACCCGGTTCCTCGCGATCCGCGTGGTCGACTGGACCTCGCCGCCGCTGACGACGTCGATGCCGTGCTCCGGCAGCACCATTGGATGCACTCCGTCGACCGGGTTCACCGTCATGGAATGGTCGATCTCGGCCAGGCCGAACTGGTGGCTGCGGATGCGCCGGGTCTCGAATACCTCGATCTCGGGCTGACCGAGCACGAGCTGGACCGACAACGACACGGTGTGCCAGGGCGGTTCCTCCCGACGTACCGGCGCGGGCCTGTCCACGCTGAGTAGTTCGGCGATACGGTCGACGACTTCATCCGCCCTCCGCTGCGTGGTGCGGACGTCCCGCTCGATGACCTTGCTGTGCGTCGCGAGCCGGGCGATGTATTTCGCGTCCGCCGGACCGTCGAAACCAAAGGTGGCACGTGCGATGTCGCGTTGTGCGGGCGGCAGCCGTTCGACCACCTCACCAAGCCTGCGGACCACCTTCTCGTTTGCGATCCCAGGGAGGTCGGACGGGAGCACACCGCACGCCTCTCGCAGGGAGAACCCGATTCTTGCCGACATCCTCGGCTCCTGGACACCACGGCCTCTCCGCAGCATCTTGAGATCGTCGACCAGTGCGGCGGATTCCGGGTGCACGTCCGGCGCCTCCCCTTCGACTCTGACGTCGAAGTCGGAGTCTACGCAGCCGAGAGGTTCCAGGGAAGTGCAGACACGCTGTTCCGGGGGTTTCCTGTCGAAGGAAACAGTCCTGGTCGGCGAGTGTTTTCCGTGTTGTGTTCTTTGGTCAACAGGAAACCTATTCCGGTGGTGCCGGTCCACGTGGAGCATCGATATGTGCCAGGCGTTGATTCCTGAAAGAGAGGGCCGAAAGTGCACACACACCTCATCCTGCTCGGTATCCTGGGTATGCTGATCGGCTGATCCGCTGTTCCGGTCGGCGGCGACCCCGCCGACCGGAACAATTCCGCTGAGACGGGACACGTCACGACATGAACGAGTTCGGTGCCGAGCTGAAGCGCCTCCGTTTGTCCAGAGGTATGTCGCTCACGGCAATGGAGAAGGCCATTCATTTCACCAAGGGGTACCTGAGCAAGGTGGAAAACGGGAAGGTCCGCGTCAACCGGAAACTTGCGGAGACATGCGACACTTTTTTCGAGGCCAAGGGTGAACTGGTCGCGCTCGCTGACGCGTCGACCCCCCGCAGCTCCCGGCCGCTCGTCGGGCTGCCGAAGGGGACGGGCAAGTTCGTCGGCAGGCAGGACGAGCTGCGCCTGCTTTCCAGCAAACTTCTCGGCACCACCAGCCCGGTCCTGGTGCTGCACGGCATGGCCGGAGTGGGAAAGACCGGTCTTGCGGTACGCGTCGCCCACGAGGTCGCGGAGTACTTCCCTGACGGTTGCCTGTTCTTCGACCTCCACGGGCACACGCCGGAGACCACCGCGCTCACCTCGTCCGAGGTGATGTACCGGATGCTCGTCCTCATGGAGGTACCTGGCGACCGGATCCCACCGGATGTCGACGGCCGGGCGAACCTGCTGCAGGACTGCCTCCGCGACACCCGGACACTCTTCGTCCTCGACAACGTACGTGATGTCCGCCAGCTCGACCGGCTGATCCCGGACGCCGAGGGGTGCCGGACGATCGTCACCAGCCGCAGGCGGCTGCCAACACTCGACGAGGCATGGCACCTTCTGGTAGGGCTGCTCGACGAACCGGACGCAGTGTGTCTGTTCGGCGCGGTGGCCGCCGAGCACACTCCCCGGGACGAGGACGTGGTGCGGGCGATAGTGAACCAGTGCGGCAGGCTGCCGCTCGCGGTGCGGATCGCGGCCGCGCGGTTCGTCCACGGCGGCTGGAGTGCGACGGACTTCCGCGACCGGCTGTCGGACGAGGCGGGCCGGCTTCTCGCCCTCGAGGACGGCGCGCAGAGCGTGGCCGCGGCGTTCGCGCTGTCCTACCGCACCATGCCGGAGCCGGAACGCCGGATGTTCGGTCTGCTGGCGCTGCACCCAGGCAACCGGGCGGAGATCGCGTCGGTCCACGCGCTCGCAGGTGTGGGACGTGCGGAGGCGGACCGAAGGGTCGATCGCCTCCACGACGCCAACCTCCTGAACAGGGACCCCGATGGCCACGTGGAGCTGCATGACCTCGTGCGCGCGTTCTCCGCAAGGCACGCACTGTCCGACATCGACAGCGATGATCAGGACGCGGCGGCGGAACGGCTCGTGGAGCATGTGCTGGCGCGCGTGACAGCCGCTGACGAACTGATCGAACCGTACCGGTACCGGCCGGCCGGTACCGGTACGTCCGGCGAGCGTCCCTTCGACGGACCTCAGGCCGCCCTGGCCTGGCTGCGTGCCGAGTGGCCGGTCGTGGTGGAGATCGTCGAGGTCGCGGCCTCGCGAAGGCTGCATCGGGCCTGCTGGCAGCTCGCATACGTCATGCGTGCCTTCTTCTACCGGGACAAGCATTTCGACGCGTGGGTCCGGACCCACCGAGCGGCGCTCGCCGCCGCGGAGACGAGCGGTGACCTCAAGGCCACGGGCATGATCCTCAACAACCTCGGTATGGCTCATCTCGAGCTGAGCGACGTGGCAGGTGCTGCCGCCTACCACGAGCAGGCACAGGCACGCTTCGCTCTGGCGGGCGACGAGCGCGGCCGCATCGACGCGTTGTCGAGCCGGGCCTGGGCGGTGCTGTACCAGGGAGACCCGGAGTCGGCGGTGCGGGATCTGACCACCGCGCTGGCCGTCTACCGCCGCGACGAGCGTATCCGCAACGTGGTCATCGCGTTACGCGGCATTGCCATCGCCTTGACCGCGCTGGACAGGTTCGACGAGGCACTCGTTCACGCCGAGCAGGCACGTTCGCTGGCGCAGCTGCCGTTGGATGTCCTCATGTCCGTCAACTGCGTCGCGTGGATCCACTTCCGCGCCGGACGGCTGAACAACGCGGCCGACTTCTACCAGCGAGCCGCCGAAATCGCCGGGCTCGCTGAAGAGAGTGACTACGAACACGCCAGGGCATGCACCGGTCTCGGCAACATCGCCGCGCGCCGAGGCGACCGTCGGACGGCGGAACGGTGGTGGTCCGAAGCTGACGAACACCAGGTGGACCTAAACCCTCTGACGCTCGGCGAGGCCGTGATCCGGTCCGAAGAATTCTGACGTCGCGGCGAAACCCGCATCGTCGTGGTGAATCCGGAGGGCGAGGCGAACCGTCTCGAGCCCGTCCAGCTGAACGATCAGAGCCCAGCCCGGCACTCGACCGCCAAGAACGGGAACAGGATAGTCGGTCCTTCCTCGACCGTGGTGTCACTGGCGTTCGCTTTCCTCGTAGTCGGTCTCGTCGTCCCAGTCGACCGTACGGCGGTACTGGGGGTGATCGCGGTCCATCAGGGCAGCCAGATGCACAGGAGCGGGATATCTGGTCCTCCCGTCCCAGGAGACTGCGTGGTGGCACAGTCGGGCCGCGGCGACAGCATGCCGTTCCGGGTCGGTCTCCGCGCCGATAACCAGGATCTCGGTGGTGGTGTGCGCATACCAGGTGTGTCGGCCGGTCTGCGTGTCCGCCGACCATCGGCTGTGCTGAGCACCCAGGCGCCTGGTCCGTTTCTCCCCGCTCCACTGGCGGGGGATGTTGGACAGGATCCAGGTGCTCGTGGATCCGTTGAGCCGGAACAGGGCGCTGGTCGTGCTGGTTGTTGTGTGTCCGGCCACGTCGCGCACCTCGACCGGGCGGGGTAGGTCGCGGGTTCCCGACGTTACCCGGACCACCGCGAGAGGGCGGTGGCACGGTTCGAGAGTCCAGCCGGGCAGAGCCGGACGGCCGTCGACCCGGCCCGCCGCGTCCGGTTCGCGGTCGAGGTTCTTGTTGGCCAACAATGGCCACAGTGATCTGGAACTGTCCCCGGACGCCATCAGCACGTAGCCCATGCCTGGGGCGAGATGCGAACGCAGGGCGCCAAGCGCGGTGTCGATGGCCTCGACCAGGGCCGTGTCCTGACGCTTCCCCTCGGACAACCGGGTCGCGCGGAACGCGGCGTTCACGGTGGAGTAGTCGTGCCAGCCGGTCTCGAGGCCGGTCTTCGACTGCTCGTCGGCCTGGTACGCGAGAGTCCGCCAGTGGTTGCCATCGGGGATCATGGCGACCAGTGCCCAGCTCAGTTTCGGCGTACCGCTTCGCCACATCTCCCCGCGTTGGGCGCGCACGTGCAAACCGACATACGTGATCGCCTTGTCGACATCGGGTCGCTTGAACGAGAGCGCCTCCGTCAGCCTGGGATGGACGAGGCCCGCCAACCGGAAGAGGTCGGCCAGGGCGCTGTGGCCCGCGTGGTCCTTGGCCGGGTCCTCCACCTGTGGCGCTGTCACCAGGAACTGGGCAAGGACACCATGCCCGGCGAGCATGCGGCTGACGTCCGGCTTCGCGTCGTCATCTCGCTTCTTGCCGTCGTACTCGGTCTCGCACAGGGCCAGCACCCGCGTGCCGTCCGGCGCCTCGTGCATCACCAGATCGGGCATCCCTCCTCGCGTCTGGCGGTCCCCGTGGGCAAGGAACTCTGAGGCGTGGTGGAACACGACCTCCACGTGGGAGTGCACCCCGACAAGGGTGTCCTCGGGGATACCGTCGGCGAGGTCGCCACGGGAGAAGTGGTAGGCGAGCAACCGCTGCACCCGCGTGCGGGTGCCTTGGGTGCTGTAGAGGACGAGCAGACGCAGTCGCTCCGCGCCGGACGCCTTGATGACCGAAGGGAGACCGCCCTCATCGAGCAGGTCGACGTCACGGCCTTTGTCGACCTTCCGGTGCGCTTGCCTCGAGAACAGGTGACTTACCCTGCTGGCGCTCACATTCGACTCCCCGAGCACACCGGCGGCATGGTGGGCCAGCTCGCGCACGGTGTACATGCCCACTCCGCGGCCGATGGGAAACCGCATGGACTTGCGCACCAGCGCCCGCAACCGATCGGGTGGCCCTGACAGGGCGAGTTCTCCTTGACCGAGAAGGCGCTCTCCGCGAAGCCGGTGCGCGACCGACAACGCGGTCATGCTCGTCTTCTCGATACTGTTCTGCCCGCGCTCGACCGCGAGGCAGAGCAACGGGTCGTCTTCGTGTCGTGGGGCCAGCCAGGCACTGCGTGCGCCCCGCAGTTCCCAACTCAACCGGGACACACCGGGGTCGAGCACGAGAATCGGTGTCCGCACGCCCGGCATCGTCTTCATCTGCAGCCGGATCCGGAGCGCCGCGTAGTTGACGACGCCGTCCTTCCACGGCGATGACCACAGGGTGTCACGCTCCCACACCAGAAGGTTCCCATCGGTGTCGGCTCGAAGGCGCACGTCTCTGCCGTCGACTCGCCAGACCGCTTTCGACAGCAGGCGGGCCGCTTCCCAGGTCGCGGCGTCGTACACCCAGTTCGGCGCGTCCGGCTGGTCGCCGTGGAAACGTATCCGGTCAGCCAACGCCACTTCCTCGACCACGCTGTCGACGACGAGATCGGCCAGGTCACTGGAGTACCCGAAGTCGATGTCGCTGTCCCGCACGCCGTCCAACGCTTGTTCCCAGAGTACGACGGCGTCATGGAGGTCACGGGGATCCAGACGTCTACTGGAAATCAGCAACTTCGGTGCCAGACTCCTGCTGGTGGGGAACAGGTTCACGCTGGCGCCGCTGTAGGCGCGCAACGCGGTGGCCAGGCCCGAGTACGGAAGATTCACGTTGTGGTGTACCCGTTCCCGGAAACGGCTCCGCATCCGCTCCCACGCGCGCCCGGTTCCGTCGGGCAGCCAGTGGAGGTGGGCGGAGCCGTGCAGCACGCTGGTCAGCGGGTACGCTAGCAGCGCCAGTTCCTTGTTGGCGGTAGTCATCAGATCTCCTTGTCGATGCCGGCGAAGTCCAACCAGGACGTGAGGGTCGTTCCGTAGACGCGCTCCAGACCGCGTCGCTGGGAAGGCGAGAGGCTCGCGATGTAGTAGCGCAGCAGGCCAGGGATGTCGGTGCCGTGCTTCGGATCGTGGAAAGCCCCGTCCACCAGGTACAACTCGACCGAAGTGCCGCCGCGACGGGCCCGGCCCGCGAGCTGGATCATGTCGACGAGCATCCCGGCGACAGCCTCGGCTTTGAGCTCCCTGCTGAGCCTGCTGAACCGTGGATCGCTGGTGAGGATGTGGAACAGCCGGCGGAATGCGCGCGTGCGCTGCATGGTCCACATCCCCACCGGGTCGACGGACGCCTCGTCCGAACCGAGCGCGTACGCGTTGACGCTGGCGAACAGTTCGGCGGACTCGGTGATACCGGTCGGCGGACGCACACAAACCCACACCGAGGCCAGCGCGGAACGCTGATCGTCGGGCACGAGGATGTTCAGTCCACGTGCGACCAGGCTCAGCGGAGCGATACAGACCTTGACGTTCTTGTGCTTGCGTGGCAATGACTCGAGCTCGTCAATGGTCAGGGTGACGACTTTCTCCGGCAGCACGGTCAACGGTGGCGGGCCGGAGCGGGGGACGACAACGGCCACCCAGCCCGGGTCGGCGCACCGGCTCACGATCCCGGCGGCGAGCAGGGCGGCGTGACGGTAGGAGTTGCCGACCAGCATGCAGAGCTCGCGATCTTTGTCGTTGGCCGCGAGATAGCACAGGTGAGCGTCGAGATGCTGGTCCCACAGCCGTGCGCCGAGATCGCGGATGGCCGGCGTCTTCCCGGACTCCGATAGACCGCCGATGCGGATGGTCGTCTGCGAATGTTCGTCCTGAGCCTCCCCGGCGAGCGTGGTGAAGGCGCCTCGGTCGGCGTCGGTCATCGAGTAGGTGATGTCCGCGCGGACGTGCTCACGGGCCGCGCCAGGGAAGTAGACGGTCGCGGACAGCCCCAGCACCACCCTCTCCACACCCGCCGCGGCCAGCGCGACCGTGCCACCCAACTGGGCGATGGTGGTGTGGGGGTCGCCCCCGAGGGCCTGCACGGACAGCGTCCCGCCGGGCTGGGGGTCGTCGACCCGGTCCACCCGGAATCCAAACAGCAGGTAGCCGAGCGGGCCGTACGGAATCGCCTGGTGCTGAGCCACTGTCCCCAACTGCTCGGCGAGGACCCGAGCGGCGGGCATCTCGGCGCCTGGTGCGGCGACCGCGTAGGTGAGCCTGGTCAATGCCTGGTGCAGGGCACCCAGCCAGGTACGCACGAGCAGCACGTTGACCACCTCGCGGCGGTCGTCCTCGTGCTCGACCTGCTCGGCCACGAGGCCGTGGAGCCGGTGCCGGATCTCTCGGATCTGATCCTGGGCGGAGTCGTTGCTGACGGCCAGGGTCAGTTGGTCGGCTATCCCGCGCAGCCACTCGGGCAGCAGTGGGGCCTGGGCGCCTCGGCTGTCCGGGAAGAGCGCGTTGAACTGTTCGTACACCGTCTCGGGTGCCGGCTCGGCCCGAGCATCGTCGATCCCGAACAAGTGCTTGAGCACCAGCGCGTCGCGAGAACCTGGGAGGTGCCACCCCGAGTCGCCTCTCTCGTCGGCGAGCCTGCGCTTGCCATTGGCCTGCGGACGAGCATCCTTCAACCACATTTCGCCTTCCAGTACGTAGTTGAGGAACTGGTCGGCCAGGAACCGGGTTCGCGTGAGCGGTGGCACGACGTCCCGGTCCTCCGCGGGCAGCAGCCTGATCCTTTCGGCGTCCAAATGGACCAGCGGCAGGTCGATCGCCGTCCCACTGGCCGCGAGCATGAGCTGTCTGGCCCCGGCGTCGAACATGCCGCTCTGCATGTGGTCCACCTCGTCGATCAGCAGCACGGCGCACTTGCGCAACAGGAACTCCTGCACCGACACGCGGTTCAGTACGGTGCCGTCGATGAGTACCGGCACCGGGATGGTCCCGTGCATGAGGTTGTGGTGGTTGGTGACCACGATGTCGGCCGCGGCCCCGGCGCGCAGCCCCCGGTGTCGGTCGCACACCCCCAGATGTGGGCATGCGTGTCTCAGGGCAGGCCTGCGCTTGTGGTCGACGGGCTCCACCAGCGATCGCAGTATGGTGCAGGGCTCGTCCTTGGGCACAGGCTGGGGCCCGTCGACCACCGACGCGGCGAGGGAGCAGCCGTACCCGAAGGTGTCGAACCGATTCCACTGCCCGTCGTCGGCCGCCTGGGCAGCCTTCTCGGCGAGTCGACGCGGTGAGACCAGCGTGGCGCAGCGGAGCGCGACGCCCAGTGCCTCCAGATCTTCGTTGATCTCCTCGGTGGTCTTCGTGGCCCCGTCCACTCGGCCGGCGACGATCCCGACCGGGACGCCGGCCCGGGCGAGGTGAATCGCGAGGAGGCCGATGAGAACGGACTTGCCGACCCCGGTTGGCGCGTTGAGCAAGCGGATACCGCCCGCCTTGAGAAGGAGTTTCCGCACGGGGACGTCCTCGTCGCTCCGCAGCCCGTCGAACAGCTTGGCGAGGACACCGAGCCGCCATGGAGGTTTGCCCGTATTGCGGGAGATCTCCTTGACCAGTCCCTCCAACGCGTCGCGGGTGACAGTCACGTCCTCTACCGCGGGGGTGGTGTTGAGCACGATGGGGTCAATGACCGCGTCCTTCACCGTCACAGGAAGCTCCACGACGGACTCCCTCCGCCAACCGAAACCCCAGCGTCCGGGGCCCGCGCCGGGTAGTGGCCGCCTGCCCTCCAGGTACTTCTTCTCGGCTTCCTCCATCAGGCGGGCCGCGAGGTCCAGCGGGTGCTGTCCGTGTCGAGCCACGACTGACCTGACCTCGCTGTCGGGGACGTCCGCCGGGAGTTCGTAGGAGCTGTCAGGATCCGAGCGCAGTGTCTGGGCCATGTCCCTGAACCGGCGGTGTGAGCCGATCTCGTTGGGTCGGACCCGCAGGAACCTGCCCACCAACCGTCGCGTCTCCTTTGGCTGCTTGGCCCAGTCCCGCCACAGGTCGATCCGCCCGGCGGCCACCAGCGCCGCTGACTCGAGTGGCACCTCAGTCCGGCCGTCGGGGTCGGGGAACCCGAAGAACTCCTCGGCCAGTGCGCACGCGATGTGGAACGCGAGTTTGCTGGGAGTGCCGCTCACGCCGTCACCGTCGCTGCCACGTTCAGCTGCTTCTTGACGCCCCGGATCGTGTCGACCTGGTACCCGGAGTCCTTGAGCATGGTGCGCAACAAGGTCAGACTCGATCGCTGGTGGTCCGGTACGACGACGATCAACCTCGGCGCGGCGGGAGTGGTGCCACTCAGCGCTTCACCGAGTGCCATCGGCGACGCCCACGCTTTGGCGTCCAACCGCCACACCTGCCCGTTGAGTGCGATCCGCAGGTCGTACCGGTCCTGGTGCGGCCACATCTCCACGTCCGCCCCCAACTTGACGGCGTGGTCACGCAGTTCGATCTCCATGAGGCCGGGCAAGGTCACGTACCGCCAGACGACACGGGACACGGCCAGCGCCTCCTTGGTCGCGGGGCGGCCCTCGACAGCTTTCGCCTTCCTGCCTACACGGTGCAGATGAGGGGGTGTGTCACCGCGGGAATCGGTTACGCAGGAGTACGTCACGCCGTGGCGGGAATGCGCCTCGCAGCGGATCTCGGTCAGACGGCCCGTGTCGAGCGCGCGCATCGGCCATCCACATTCCGGACAGGCGAAGAAGAAGCCGTTCACCTGTCGCCCCGGCCAGTCGATGACCGGCTCGTAGAACTGCGGCAGCATCGTCGCCCAGTCCCGTCGGAGCGTGCGGAGGTCTCCGACCGGCCACTCGATGAGGTACGCGCGCAACCTCGTGTATTCCGCGGCCGGGAGTCGGCGCAGCAGTTCGTGTACCTGCCGCTCCTTCTGTTCGACGGTCACCCGGTCCCAGGGCCAGTGCTCGTCAAGGGCGGCAGAGGGGATCCGGAACTCCCGGCACAGGTCCTCGGCCTCGTCGGTGAGGTGGCCCTCCGCGTCGAGCAACACCAGGTCTGCCAGTCCGGTGGTGTGCACGTCTTCTGGCAGCAGGTTTCTCAGCGGTTCGCGCAGTCCGGCCCGGAAACGCGCCATCGAGGGGGCCTCACCGACGACGTGTGTGGCCGCGAGCACGCCGAGGCAGCTCATCAGCCTCCGGCCTTTGACCTCGCCGGCTAGAGCAGGATCGCCCAGCGCGGCAGCGGCCAGGCAGCACGCGGTGACGGCCTGGTCGCGCCGCCAGTCGTTTCCACGGTCCTGATCGATGTTTTCCGCAACTGTTTCTATCACGTGTACAAGCTTTCGATAGTGGTGGCCAATGCGCGGGGACGTGGTTTCCGCGCGGCGGGGAACAGCGGATGCGATGCGCTCGCTGTGTTTGGTGATCGAAGGATCAAATCACAGCCAATGAACGCCGGTCAAACGCCCGTGGGTGCCGCACGCGTCAATTTGTGGACAAAAACAAGACACCGTCGGGTCTGGTTTCGGGACTGTCGACGGGTGTGTCTAACCTGTCGGCCACGTCGAAACGAAAGGAGCGGGCATGCCCTTGGAGGACGGGGTCGACATCGCATTGACCCTTGTGGACACCGGCGGACGGCGGATCGACGCCGGGCCGGACGAGGTCGTCGCGGGCGCCGTGCGCCTCAAGCGCTGGCAGGTGCATCCGGTCCCGCCGGTCGACGGCGCGTTCGCGGGTCGGGCCGCACATCTGATCAAGATCAACTACGACCTGTGTCTCGATCCGGACTCCCCGCCGGTGCGCTGGTTTGAGATCGGATTTTCTTTGCTTGACCGCGATTCCTCGGTCGTCGCAGCGATTCCGAGAGGTTCTGCGGAACCCCAAAGCGCGTCGTCGTACGTGCTCAGTGACAAGCTCGAGTTCGTCCCGGTCGGCAGCAGCGCGGGTTTGATCCACATCGAACCGACCGAGAGTGCCGTCCACGCCTACGGCGCCTCCGGCGATGTGGTCAGGTGGTTGCACGTGGCTCCCCGAGGAACCGTGGTCCGGCCGGGCTCCTACTCGGCGTGGATCGTGGTTCTCGCGCCCGTTGGGCGAGCCGAGCAGGAATTCAGGGCAACTACACGTTTCTCTCCGGAGCTCGCTCCGGAGCACGACCTTCTCCCAGTCTCGAGATCAGCTGAGTTCAGCATCTCGCTGACCGTGGATGTATCATCAGTAGTTGATGTCGCCGATCGAGTGGGGCCTGGATTGGGGCTTCCCTCGGCTTCACCTCGCGTGTTCATCTGTTATGCGCACGAGGACGACGCGCACAAGAAACAGGTCCGGGATTTCGTCGAACTCCTGCGGAAACATGGTTTGGACCCGGTCGTCGACCAGGATCATGTAGGGCGAAGGAAGGACTGGGACCACTGGGCGCTGCACGAGATCAAGAGGGCCGACTTCGTCATCGTCATCGCGTCGCCCGCGTGCCGGGAGGTCGGCGACGGCGAGCACGAAGGCTATGGCCGTGCAGGGCTCCGCAGCGAGTTGGCCGTGATCAGGAACCTGCAGGCGAACTACCCCGACTGGAGCGATTACGTCCTGCCTGTGGTTCTGCCCGGCTGCTCGGTCGAGGAGATCCCGATGTTCCTGGCCCCGAATACCAGGGACCACTATCCCGTGGAGGCGTTGACCAGGGACGACATCGACTACCTACTCAAGACGATCTCGGCGACGGATCCATGGCAGGGGTGGGTGAGGCGATGACCGGAGTCTTCCGTGGGCTCTTCGTCGGGATCGACCGGTACCGTGACCCGACGTTCCAGCAGCTGAAGTACGCGGGCCGCGACGCGCGCGTGCTGCACGCCCTCTTCTCGGACAATCTGCGTGGCGATCTCGTGCTCCTCCAGGACGACACCGCGACCCTGTCCGGACTGACCGCCGAACTCGTCCGTCTCGCCCAGGCCAGTGGCCCCGACGACGTCGTGGTGGTCACCTTCTCCGGCCATGGCACCCGGTCCCGCGAGCTGGCCACGCACGACGCTGACCACTTGGCCTTCGCCGAGACCGCGCTGCCGCTCAGCCGGTTCGTCGATCTGGTCAAGGGCATCCGGGCGCGGCTGCTGGTCGTCGTACTCGACTGCTGCTTCTCCGGAAGCATGATCTCGCGCGCGTTCTATGCACCGGACGACGGTGTCACTGCTCGGGCGGATGAGGACGTATGGAAGGTCCTCCAGTCGCTCAACGGTGAGGGCCGGGTGTTCCTCGGCGCCTCCGCGTCGGACGAGCAGGCGTTCGAGTCCGGGCAGTACGGCCACGGGCTCCTGACGCACCACCTCCTCCAGGGACTGATGGGAGGGCACGCTGTCCTCAACAAAGAGGGGCAGGTCTCCCTGCCCCGTCTGGTAACCCACGTGCTGGACCAGGTGACCTCGGAGGAGTCCGGCGCCAGACGCCGCAGGCAGCGGCCCACCTTCGAAGGTGCGTTGTCCCAGATCAGCTTCCCCGCGTTGGTTCCCGGTCCCCGGTACGCGGAGGTTGGCGACCATCAGCAGCCCCCTCCAGTCAACAAGGACTTCATGTCGCTGGTCGCGCACGGTATCCCCGAGCAGGTGGCCGAGATGTGGCGGGAGCGAGTCTCCAAACTCAACGCCTTGCAGGTCGACGCGATCAACCGCGGTGGCCTGCTGCGTGGCTGCGACGTTCTCGTCTGCGCGCCGACCGCGAGCGGCAAGACCCTGGTGGGCGAGCTCGCCGCGGTGTTCGCAGCCGCCAACGGCGGCAAGGCGGTGTTCTTGCTACCGAGCCGGGCCCTGGTCGACGAACAGTACGAGCGGTTCAGGGCGTACGAAACGTTGGGTCTGCGTGTTGTCCGCGCCACCGGTGGTCTTCGTGACCAGGTGGGTGACCTGCTCACCGGTGCCTACCAGATCGGCGTGGTGACCTACGAGACCTTCATCGGCCTACTGGTCGCGCACCCGAACCTGGTGGAACGCGTCAGGACGCTGGTCGTCGACGAGATCCAGACCATGATGCTGCCTGACAGGGGCCCTCGGCTCGAGCTCCTGCTCACCCGGTTGCGCCGGGACTCCAACCAGGGCCTGCCCACTCCACAACTCGTCGGGCTCTCGGCAGTCCTGGGGGACCCGGAAAAACTGGCGGGTTGGCTCGGGGCGGAACTCGTCCTGTTCACCGACCGTACAGTCGTACTCTCGGAGGGTGTCCTCGGCCTCGATGGCAGCTACCGGTACCGGTCGCACGGCGCGGACCGACCCGAGCTCGCGGACAACGAGCATCAACTGGTCGCCGCCTGCGCGGACGCCGCCGAAGCCGCCGAACGGGTGGTCGCCGAGGCGTTGGAAAAGGGTGAGCGGGTGCTGGTATTCCGGGCCACCCGCTTTGCCGCCCGGGTTCTCGCCCGCAGGCTCGCCAACCGCCTCGGTCTGCCGCCCGCTGCGTCTGTGCTCGGCTCACTGCCTCAGGACGACCTGTCCCGGGTGGGGGAGGTACTGCGCGACTGCCTCACGAGGGGTGTCGCTTTCCACAACAGCGACCTGCGAGAGATCGAGCAGCGGACGATTGTCGAGGATTTCCGCGACCCGGCGGGGGAGATCCAGGTCGTGGTCGCCACGACCACTCTCGCCCAAGGTGTGAACCTGTCCGCGGACACGGTCGTGTTGTGGGAGCTGGAGCACCCGGGCAACCCTGGCAGGGCGTACACGGTGTCGGAGTACAAGAACATGGCAGGTCGCGCCGGTCGTAGCAGGCCAGGGCGAGCGATTGTGCTGTCCAACGGTGACGTCGAGACCGAGCGGATCTGGCGGGACTACATCAACGCGCGCCCCGAAATCGCCTCTTCGGCCCTGCTTGCCCCGGACATCGACCTGGAGAGCCTCGTGCTCACGGTCCTCAGGGGTTTCGGCGACAAACCGAGTGGTGCGGACTCGGCAGCGGACTATCTCGCGTGGACGTTCGGCGCGTTCCAAAGCCGCCTGTCCACCCTGTTCCCGCTCGACGCCGTCCAGGCCGCGGTGACTTCACTGCGGGACGGCGGCTTTCTGATCGAAGCGGGGAACGGTTTCCAGGTCACACCGCTGGGCGAGACCGTGGTCCGCAGTGGTCTGCACATCCCTTCCGCTCATACGGTGGTCGAGGTGTTGACCGCGGTCGCGGACACCGAGTTGACCCGGATGACGCTCATCGGCATCGCGCAGCTGGTCACCGAGGTCGACGACGCGCGATTCTCCCGGGCTTCCGTCAACTGGCAAGCCGAGTACGACAGCTTCGCCAGGCAGCTCCGCAGGCAGGACTGCGCTCCCGCGGTGGTGGCGGCGCTGCTCGGACCGCGCACCAAGAGCGGAGCACGGATCGGTAGGGTGCGTCGGGCCCTTGCCTGCAAGATGTGGTCTGTCGGTCAGCCCATGGCCGCCATCGAGCAGGCGTTGACGCTCCACATGCGACCACAGGACGGTACCCGGGAGCCGGGGCCGGTCGCCCACGCCGCGCAACGTATCGCCGACGTCATCGGCGCGGTTGTCGACATCGCCCTCCACGTGCACTCCGAAGCCGATCTCGGGGATCTCGCCCAGGTTCTGCCCTGGCAGCTTTCGCTGGGCATCGTCAAGGGCCTGGTTCCGGTCGCCCGGCACCTGGGGCGCCCGGTCGACCGGGAAGTTTACCTGCGCCTCGCCAAAGAGGGCCTTCGTGAAGCGACCTCGGTGGCCTCGGCCGATGCCGCGCGGTTGCTCTTCTGCGCGGGCGGGGTCAGGTCCGTCGCGGAAGCTCTGCGCGTGGCTGCCAAAGCCGCTGTCGTCGAGGTCAGCCAGCCCGACCTCGACGACTTGATCGACGTGCCTGAGGACTGATCCAGACCATGTCACGGTCGCGGGACGGGTGAGTTCAGGCGGTCATGGCATGTGATCTTGGTCCGGTGGGTGGGATGCTCATCGTGCGCAGGATGTTGATCTTAGCTGGTCGGGAGGGGATCTCTCGTGGTCTGGCGGAGTCGTTGGAGTACAAGGACATCGCCGTCCGGTTTGGTCGTGATCCTTCGATCGTCTCGCGTGAGTGGCTCGGCCTGGTGGCCGGGTTGGCACCGCGCGGTGGTCGCGGACCGTGTCGCGAGTGTTCGACGGGTGCGTCCGAGTCGATGGCGGTGGATCTTCAGCCGGAACTGCGGGTGGTGGTGACACGATTGTTGCGGTTGGGCCGGTCACCGGCGTAGATCACCGGCCGGTTGTGAGTTGATCTCGTTGCGGTTCGGTCGGACTTGGTGATCTGGACCTTGACCAGCGCCGGTACCTCGCATTCGGGAGCCCCGCTAACTCGATGAACCTCTCACCGAGGCAGACAGGTAGGTGGCCGGGCAAACGATCTCTGCTCGAGAACCCACCCCGTACCCCTGTCAACGACGACATCCACTATCAGCGCGAAGTCAGGTCCGGGAAACCCGACCAACGCCGCATGGTCACCGTCATCAACGACGACACTGTCACCAGGCCGGACGGCACCACGCTGACCTACCTGAACCCCGGGGACCTCGGACACCGCAAGGGAGTCTCGACCAGCCACCCCGGATTCGGCTACGTCGCTCCCGAAACGGGAACGCGGCTTCGCCTCCGCCACCTTCCGCGGTGTCGGCCGCTACGCCGCGCGGCCGCTGGTTGCGGTGATCGCGGATCCGCTGAACGGGTGGATCTCCATTCTATCGCTCATGACGATCTGGACTTATCAGTGAGTACGTCACAAACTCGATAGTTCAGGAACGTGAGGAGGTGGGGATGAGCCAGGCGTCACTGTTCGGGCCGGAACAGGCACCGGATGCCAAGCAGTCGCATGATTTACCAGTTCGGATGCGGGTTCTCATCACGGTGAAAGCCGCGCCGAATCCATCCGCGGCCTACGGCGAGACGGTCTGTGTCGCGGGACTTCGCATGGATCTCGACGCACCAGGATGGGTGCGCCTGTATCCGATCAGCTTTCGCGATCTCGACGCCGGGGTGCAGTTCGCCAAATATGACATCGTCTCGATCAACGCACGCCCGGCTCGTGTTGATCCTCGTATCGAGAGCTGGCGACCGGCGGTAGACAGCCTGGAGAAGGAGGATTGGCTACGACCCTGGACACGAAGGCGGACGATTGTCGAGCCCTACATCGAGGATTCGATGTGCGGAGTCCTGCAGGCTGTCCGGGACAATCCTCCTGCGAAGTCTCTGGCCTTGATACGGCCCAAGGAGGTCCTGGGTGTCGACATCGAGCCGCATCCTGGCTGGACGGTCGACGAGCAGGCGAAGATTGACGCGTATGTCAGGCAGATCGACATGTTCGGCACTGACCGGACACCGCTGGACGCGCCTCGGTTCAAAGGCTGGTACCGCTACCGCTGCCACGAACCGGCGTGCCGGACACACCGTCAAGGCATCCTTGACTGGGAGTTTGTCGCGCTGCAACGCCACATCCCAGGTGGGCCCGCCGATGTGGCCGCTGCGTTGAAGACGAAGTACCTCGACATCTGCTCAAGCGACAACTACGTGGCGTTCTACGTCGGCAACCAGGCGAAACGGCAGCAGACGTTCAGTGTGCTCGGCGTGTACTACCCGAAGCGCTAGTCGTGCCAATCACGCTCAGCTGTTCATCTACATGGGATAGAACGAGCTGGCGATGACAGCGGTGGTCGTGTGCTTCGAAGCACAACACCGCAACCCGATCGCTGACCGCCAACTCGGCGACACGATCCAACGCGGCGACCGCGTCCGCGTCCGCGAGCAACGCGGAGTATCGGTCCAGAGCGGCCCGCCGCTCGTCGTCTTCACCCGCGAACCCGGCGCGATTGTCCTTCGGATTGCCCAAGGCTCGCAGGTGCTCGTATCGGATTCCTGCCGCCTCAAGGTTCTCGGCCAGTGCTCGCTTGCTGAACCCGCGCTTGCGTGAGATCGGTGTCAGCCGGACGTCGACCACGACGCCCACCCCGGCGGTGAGCAACTCGTGCACGAACTGCTCAGCGTCCCGACCCTCGTAGCCGACGCCGACCACTCCTGCTCGATGCCTGGTCGCCGTCACGCGCGCAACCCTTTCATGCCCACCACCAGCTCACCACCCCAGGAGTATGGCCGCTCGAGATATCGGCGCTTGGCTGTTGCTCGGGCCTGGCCTCAGGTCCCGGGTCAGTTGTGGTGGGCGAGTTCGGCCCGCGGAGATCAACGGCACTGCGACGAGAACAGGGACAGTCCCTCGATACCGCTACCCAAGGTCGGAACGGAGGTGGTCAGGTGGCGGCTGCAGTGGAACAGTGGCCAGCGGGCCTGGCTCTGTTGTAGGCCTCGGAACTGGGGGCGAACACCCGGATTCGACTGGCTCCTCATCGCCGGACGTTCCAAGATCACCTACGGGCGCGTTCTCGCAGGTAGATAGCCTGGTCAAGGCAGGTTCGGGAGGTGCCCCCGGTGCGATTCGAACGCACACTGGACGGGTTTTGAATCCGTTGCCTCTGCCGGTTGGGCTACGGGGGCGGCGGTGGACGACTTTACGGGATCACCGCGGGGCCCCTGACGAGGGCTCCGGCAAGGGTGGGCATGAGCTGGGTCACGGTGCATGTTGCCGGCTCGTTACGTTGTGGTGATCGCTGTCTCTGCGGTGGGGGTGCGGGGTGAAAGCGCCGGTAGGCTGGTGGCACAGCGTTGCGAAACCGAAGGAGGACCCCGGTGACCGAGCAGGCTGCCGAGGCCCAGACCGGCCCGGCCGTGCAGCGCAGTGTTCTCGTCGCGGAGGATGAGGCGCTGATTCGGCTCGACCTCGTGGAGATGCTCAAGGAAGAGGGGTATCACGTCGCGGGGGAGGCGGCCGATGGGGAGCAGGCCGTCGCCATGGCTACCGAGTTGCGGCCTGACCTGGTCATTCTCGATGTCAAGATGCCGAAGATGGACGGCATCGACGCGGCGGCGGCCATCGCGGGGGAGCGGATCGCTCCGGTGGTCATTCTGACCGCGTTCAGTCAGCGGGATCTGGTCGAGCGGGCGCGGGAGGCCGGGGCGATGGCCTACCTGGTGAAGCCGTTCGCCAAGCATGATCTTGTGCCGGCGATCGAGTTGGCGGTGTCGCGGTTCGCGGAGTTGCAGGCGCTGGAGACCGAGGTCGCCACGCTCACCGAGCGGATGGAGACCCGCAAGCTCATCGAGCGGGCCAAGGGCCTCCTGATGACCAAGCAGGGGCTTTCCGAGCCCGAGGCCTTCCGGTGGATCCAGCGGACGGCCATGGACCGGCGCGCGACGATGAAGGCCGTCGCCCAGGCCGTGGTGGAGAACATCACCTGACGTCGAACCTCAACTTCGCTGTCGCCGGGTTGCCGGTGCGGCCGTACTGGCGCGCCTCCAGCACGTGATCGCCGACGGCCAGACCGTTGACCGCGATGGGCAGCGCATACGTCCCGCCCACTCCGAGGCCGTCGGCGTCGGTGGGGAAGGCGGCGATCAGGCGGCCGTCCAGGTACACCTCCACACCCCGCACGCCGGCCACCGCGCCGGTGTCCCACTGGGAGGTGGCCGCCTGGGACGTCACCGTCAGGACCACCTGGCCCGAGGGCGGCAGGGTTCGGCTCGGTAACGGCCTGCCGGCGGCGTCCCCCAGGGACAGCTCAACGGTGGGAAGCGCATCGGTCGGGGACAGCGGCGGGGGCTGGGACAACCGCGGTGCGGTCCAGCCCGGCGCGGGGACGATCTCCAGGTAGGTCTCGACGACCGCCGTGGTCGCGTCGCCGCCGGGGATTCGCAGGACGAACGGGTGGATCGTGGCCGGGCCGTGGGCGCCCAACAGTGACTGTGGGATGTCGGCGACCAGGGTGAGGGACGCGCCGGTCACGGTCGGCGGCCGGGGCACGGTCGACCGGGCCGGTACGTGGGCCGCCCCCAGCTGGATCCGGGCCCGGGACAGGTCCAGCCGCGGGCTGGTGGCCAGGGTCAACACCACCTTGGCGGACCGCGCCCTGACCAGGGGCTCGCGCAGCAGCGACCGGTCGGGGGCCGGCTCGTCGAGGGCGAGCACCCGGCTGGTGCCCAGCGCCACCGGCGCCTCCACCACGTCCGGTGGCTGCTGACGCGGCCCGCTCATCCCGACACCGGACACGTGCACCACCGACGGCCGGTCCTCCGGCCCGCGCACCCCCACCAGCACCGCCGCCTCCGGCCACGGCGGCCGGACCTCACGCGTGGCGACGGCCAGGCCGTCCTGGTAGACGCGCACCCCGCCCGTCGTCAGCGCGACCTCGAACAGGTGCCCCACCCCGGGCCCGCGCCGGGGCACCGGCTGGTGGCGAACCGTCGGCGCCCCGGCCGGCAGCTCCGGCCCGACGCCGATCTCGACGCCGGCGTCGCCGACACTGACCCGGATCCCGGTGCCCGGGAGGCCACCTTCGGACCCGGCGCGCCGCGTCCCGACGCCGACCCGGTCGGGGCGGCCGGGCACCAGGTCGATGGTCAGCTCCCCGCCGGGGCCGGCGGCGTCGGTCCGCACCGCCACCCGGCCCAGTTCCTCCCCGTCGCCCAGTCGCAGCGGCACCCGCGCCCGCAGCACCGCCACATCCGAGCCGCAACTCAGAGTGATCTCCAGCCCTCGTTCGCCCGGCCGGGCTGTCGCGCACCCCCGATGGTCTGACAGGTGCCAACGTTGCGTGAGCTCCTGGGTGAAGTTGTCGTAAATTTCGGTGAGGCCAAGGGGGCGTGGGCGGGTGTCGGGCTCGGGCAGGCCGGTGGTCTCGGTGGGCTGGGAGCGCTGGCCGAACGCGTCCACCGACCGCACCTGGATCCGGTAGCGCTCCCCGTCCACCAGACCGTCCAGCAGGACGTCGGGGGCGACGACCAGTCGGCTCCCGGCCCGCCCCTCGCCGTCGACCCGGTCCCAGGTGATCTCGTAGCCCACCACGCCCTGGGGCCGCTCCCCGCCGACGAGCCCGTCCGCCCAGCTCACCCGCAGCCGGGTGTGGTCGGGGTCGACGGTGAGCGTGGACGGCTGCTCCGGCGGCGACCCCGGCCCCGGCAACACCACGAGGTCGGCGTTGAACCGCTGGATGGGCGGGGGTTCGGCTGGCCCGTCGGGAGCCGGCTCGGGGTCGCGCAGCATGATCACCGCACCCACGAGCAGCGCCACGCCGGCGAGCCACGCCAGCGTGCGCGATCGTTTCGACACGCCTGAAGGTTAGGAGTGGACCGGACCCGGGTGGCGTCCTGTTGTGAAGTTGGAATGGGGTTCCCGATTTGCGGGGGTTCGTCCGGTCAGCGAACGTGCGCCGCACTATTCGTTCAGTTTCGTTGCAGTCTGGTCACGAGGTCCCTTTGCACGTGACTCACCCAGGGTTACTTACTACGTTCCGGCCCATCCCGTGCCACCGAGCAGGGCTGAACCACTGTGGCACCGCTGATCGTGGGGCACGCGGTGACGTCGGGTAGCCTTCTCGGCCAAGCTGAGCCGTGCGTGTGCCACGGCACTATGAAAGGACGACACGTTGGGCCCGAAGATCGACCGCCGAGCTGGCCTTCTTGCCGCCGGCATGGCGCTCACTCTCACACTTTCGGCATGTGCCGGCTCAGGTGACGACGGCAACGGCGGCGACGGCGGCGGCGATGGCGCCAGCACCGTCACCATCGGCTTCATGGGCGACCTGACCGGTGAGAACTCCGCGATCGTCATCCCGCCGCGTGACGGCGCGAAGATGGCCATCGACGAGTACAACGCCGGCGACCCGGACGTCAAGATCGAACTCAAGGAGTACGACACCCAGGGCAAGCCCGAGCAGGCCACCGCGCTCGTCGCGCAGGCCGTCGGCCAGGACAAGATCACCGCGCTGATCGGTCCCGCCTTCTCCGGTGAGTCCAAGGCCGTCGGCGCCCAGCTGGACGAGGCCGGCATCCCGAGCATCTCCGCCTCGGCGACCAACCCCGGCCTGGCCGAGAACGGCTGGAAGTTCTGGCACCGCGTCGTCGCCAACGACAACGACCAGGGCCCCGGCATCGCCGAGTTCCTGACCAAGGCCTTCTCGCCGAAGAAGGCCTTCATCATCAGCGACGACCAGGAGTACAGCGTCGGCCTGGCCGAGTCGGTCAAGGCGTCCTTCGACGAGGGCGGCGTGCCGACCGAGACGGACAAGTTCGCCCAGACCGCCTCGGACTACTCGTCCTCTGTGGAGAAGATCCGCTCCTCCAACGCCGACGTCATCTTCTTCGGCGGCTACTACGCCCAGGGCGGCCGGCTGCTCAAGCAGCTGCGCGACGCCAACGTGAAGACGCCGTTCGTCTCCGGTGACGGCTCGCTGGACGCCCAGCTGGTCACCGCCGCCGGTGCGCCGGCCGCCGAGGGCGCGATCCTCGGCTGCCCGTGCAACATCCCGAGCGCCGACGTCGAGGGTGCGCTGAAGACCTTCTACGACAACTTCAAGAAGGCCACCGGCAACGACCCGGCCATCTACGCGACCGAGGGTTACGACGCCGCCACGGCGTTCATCAAGGCGGTCGAGGCGGGCAACACCACCTCCGACAAGATCAACGAGTTCCTCTCGACGGTTGAGTTCGAGGGCGTCTCCAAGCCGATCAAGTTCAAGGAGAACGGCGAGCCCGAGGCCAACGACATCTTCATCTACGAGGTGGTTGACGGGACCGTTACGCTCCTGGGCACCTCCGCTGAGGCCACTCTCAAGTAGCTGGACCCAGCTCAGCAACATAGGAACAGACGCTGGGAGCGAGGGCGTCGCACGCGGCGCCCTCGCTCTCGTCCTGTGGTGACCAGTGGCGACCCCACCCGACCCGGCAAGGCAGTGCAGATGCTCGATGACTTGAGTAGCCAGTTCCTCCCCAGCACAGTGGGTGGACTGGCGGCCGGCGCGATCTACGCGTTAATCGCGCTCGGATACACCATGGTGTACGGCGTCCTGCGATTGATCAACTTCGCACACTCCGAAATCTTCATGATCGGCGCCTTCGCGTCGTTGTTCGTGCTGATCACGATGGGCATCTCGGCGCCGCTGACCGGGATAGCGCTGGTCGGCATGCTGTTGCTGATGATGATCGTGTCGATGGCCGCGGCCGGCGGCGCCGCGGTCGTCCTCGAACAGGTGGCCTACAAGCCGCTGCGCAAGAAGGGCGCCAGCCGGCTGGCGGCGCTCATCTCGGCGATCGGCGCGTCGCTGTTCCTCCAGGAACTGTTCGCGCTGATCGTCATCCCCGAGGTCTTCGACACCCCCGGTCGCAACACCGTCCCGGTTCCGCGGATCGCCGACCGTGACGTGCTGTTCAGCATCGGGAACGCGAACATCCGCACCGACCACGTGATCGTCATCGTCGCCGCGCTGGCCATGATGATCGTGCTGGACCAGGTGGTGAACCGCAGCCGGATGGGCCGGGGTATCCGCGCCACCGCCCAGGACCCCGAGGCCGCCGTGCTGATGGGTGTCAACATCGACAACGTCGTGCGGTTGACCTTCCTGCTCGGCGGTGCGATGGCCGGCGTCGCCGGCATGCTCTACGCGTTCGAGTACGAGAACCTGATCTTCAACGTGGGCTTCATCCTCGGCGTCAAGGCCTTCACCGCCGCCGTGCTCGGCGGCATCGGCAACATCCGAGGGGCGCTGGTCGGCGGGTTCGCCCTGGGCCTGATCGAGAACTGGGGCGCCATCTTCCTGGGCTCGGAGTGGAAGGACGTCACGGCGTTCGTCGTCCTGGTGATCGTGCTGATGTTCCGGCCGACCGGAATCCTGGGCGAGTCCCTCCAGCGGGCGCGGGCATGAAGGGCAACGACGTGACCAACAACGACAACGGCACCGCGACCGGCAACGGGAACGGGAACGGCGTGAAGCGCTCGTCGAACCCGCTCAGCGGCAGCATGGACCGCATGCGTGACTGGTGGGCCGGCGCGCCGCAGTGGCAGCGCTGGGGCGTCTACGTCGCGCTGATCGTCGGCGCGCTGATCCTGCCGGCTCCCTGGATCGGCGCGTTCATGTCGCCGGACAACGACTGGACCACCGTCCTGTTCTTCCCCATCGGCGTCTACATGCTGATGGCGATCGGGCTCAACGTGGTCGTCGGCATGGCCGGCCTGCTCGACCTGGGGTTCGTGGCCTTCTACGCCATCGGCGCGTACTCGCTGGCCTACTTCGGCACCGAGTACGGCTGGAACTTCTGGGCGACGCTGGTCATCGGGGTGGCGATCACCGCCGTGTCCGGCGTGATCCTCGGCGCGCCGACACTGCGGCTGCGCGGCGACTACCTGGCGATCGTGACGCTCGGCTTCGGTGAGATCGTCCGGATCACCGCGAACAACACCGACGAGATCGGCGGCGCGCGCGGCATCACCAACGTCCCGCACCCGCCGGACATGTTCGGCCAGAAGTTCCTGTTCGACCCGGCGCCCTACTACTACCTGATGGTCGCCACGATCGTGCTGGCGATCATCTTCTCCCGCCGGCTGGAGATCAGCCGGGTCGGCCGCTCCTGGGCGGCGATCCGGGAGGACGAGGACGCCGCCGAGCTGATGGGCGTGCCGACGTTCAAGTTCAAGCTGCTGGCCTTCGCCGTCGGCGCGATCATCGGCGGTCTGGCCGGCACGGTCTGGGCGGGGCAGGCCAACTTCGTCGCCCCCAACAGCTTCCCGTTCATCCTCTCGGCGACGATCCTGGTCGCCGTGGTGCTCGGTGGGTCGGGCAACCTGCCCGGCGTCATGGTCGGCGCGTTCCTGATCGCGTGGCTCCCGGAGCGGTTCCGCGAGGTCCAGGACTACCGGATCCTGTTCTTCGGCGCGGTCCTGGTGCTGCTGATGGCGCTGCGACCGGAGGGCCTGCTGCCCTCCCGGCGACGGCGCGCGGAGTTGGCGGAGGGAACCGGCGGCATGGGCTCGATGGGTGCCGAGGTCGCCGGGCCGACGTCGGATCCTGACATGGAGGTGTCCAAGTGACCGGGTCTCCCGAGGAGAAGGGCGGCGCGCATCGCGAGGCGCCGGCCCTGCTGGAGCTGGACGACGTCGTCATGGCCTTCGGTGGCGTCGTCGCCATGAACCAGGTCAACCTGACCATCCGGGAGGGCGAGATCTTCGCCCTGATCGGCCCCAACGGCGCCGGCAAGACCACCGCGTTCAACGTGGTCACCGGGGTGTACCGGCCGACGTCGGGGCAGGTCCGGTTCGCCGGGCAGCGCATCGACGGGATGAAGCGGTACAAGGTCACCAAGGCCGGTGTGGCCAGGACCTTCCAGAACATCCGCCTGTTCCACAACATGTCCGCGCTGGAGAACGTGATGGTGGGCATCGACGCCCACCACCGCACCGGCGCGATCGGCGCGGTGCTGGGCATGCCGTGGCACTACCGCGAGCAGCGCCACGGCCGGGAGCGCGGCCTGGAGCTGCTGGAGTTCGTGGGCATCTCCCACCGCGCGCACGACACCGCCAAGAACCTGCCCTACGGCGACCAGCGGCGGCTGGAGATCGCGCGGGCGCTGGGCACCGACCCGAAGCTGTTGCTGCTCGACGAGCCGGCCGCCGGCATGAACCCGGCGGAGAAGCAGTCGCTGCAGGAGCTGATCCGGCGCATCCGCGACGACGGCCGCACGGTGCTGCTGATCGAGCACGACATGGGCCTGGTCATGCACATCAGCGACCGGGTCGCGGTGCTCGACTTCGGCCAGTTGCTCGCCATGGGCACGCCGAGCGAGGTGCAGAAGAACCCGAAGGTCATCGAGGCGTACCTGGGAGCCGAAGCCGATGCTTCTTGAGGTCAACGACATCCATGTCTTCTACGGCAAGGTCGCCGCGCTGCGCGGGGTCAGCCTGGAGGTCGACGAGGGCGAGATCGTCGCCCTCATCGGCGCCAACGGTGCCGGCAAGACCACGACGCTGAAGACGATCTCCGGTCTGCGGCCGCTGTCGGCCGGGCGGATCTCCTTCCAGGGCAAGGACATCTCCCGGGTGCCGGCGCACAAGCGGGCGCAGTTGGGCATCGGGCAGGCTCCTGAGGGCCGGGGGATCTTCCCCGGGATGACCGTCGAGGAGAACCTGCTGATGGGCGCGTACGCGCGCAAGGAGGACCACAGCAAGGACCTCGCCGACGTCTACGAGATGTTCCCGAGGCTGGCCGAGCGCAAGTCGCAGTTCGGCGGCACGATGTCCGGCGGTGAGCAGCAGATGCTGACCATCGGCCGGGCGTTGATGACCAACCCGAAGGTGCTGCTGCTCGACGAGCCGTCGATGGGTCTCGCGCCGATGCTGGTCGCCCAGATCTTCGACATCGTCAAGGAGATCAACGAACGCGGGACAACGGTGCTGCTGGTCGAGCAGAACGCCCACCAGGCGTTGCAGCTCGCGCACCGGGCCTACGTGCTGGAAACGGGTGCTGTGGTCAGGTCGGCCGCCGCCAGTGACCTGCTGCACGACCCGCAGGTGCGTGCGGCATATCTTGGTGGTGATCTCGGCGTCGCCTGACGACCCTCTCGGAAGGACCACAGTTGCGTATCCAGTCGGTGAGAACCGCGGCCGTCGCCGCGGCGGCCGCGTTGTTGTTGGCTTCCTGCACCTCCGGTGAGGGGGACGACCAGAGCGGTGGGCCGGCCGGGTGCGACACCGGCAAGGGGACGTTGGTGATCGGCGTGATCGCCCCCCTGAGCGGCGCGATGGTCGCTCAGGGGCGGGGGATCGAGAACGCCACCCGGCTCGCGGTCGACCAGGCCAACGAGGACTGCACGGTCAACGGCTACAAGCTGACCGCCCAGGTGCAGGACGACGGGATGAACCCGAAGCTCGGCGCCCAGGCCGCGACGATGCTGGCCACCACGCCCAACCTGGTGGGCGTGGTGTCCACACTGAACTCGTCGGTGGCCACCAGCGTCGCTCCGGTCCTGGACAAGGCCGGCATATTACAGATCTCGCCGGCGAACACGAACGACCAGCTGACCAGGGGCGAGGACTTCCGCGAGAACCCGAAGCGGCAGTTCAGGACCTACTTCCGCACTTGCACGGTCGACTCGTTACAGGGGCCGTTCGCGGCGAACTACCTGGTGGAGAACGCGGGCAAGAAGAAGATCGCGGTCGTCACCGACGGACTGACCTACGGCGAGGGTCTCGCGAACACCTTCGTCGAGCAGGCGGAGAACAAGGGCGCGACCATCGTGACCCGGCAGCGGATCGAGCCGGGAACCAAGGATTTCACCAAGCTCGTGGCCGCGCTGCGGCCGTTCGAGCCGGACGCGGTGTACATCGGCGGCCACTACCCGGAGGCCGCGCCGATGTCCGCGCAGCTCGCCGCCAACGGGCTCAAGATCCCGGTCATGGGCGGCGACGGCATCTTCAACGACACCTATCTGACGGCCGGTGGCCGTGACGGCGACCTGGCGACCTCGGTCGGCGCCCCGGTCGAGGACCTGGACAGCGCCCAGGCGTTCGCCAAGGCCTACGAGGAGGCCGGCTACCAGGAGGGCTTCGGTGCGTACGGGGCGTTCGCCTACGACGCGGCCAACGCGATCATCGGCGCCCTGGCGACGACCGTCGGCGAGGACAAGTGGTCGGACTCCAAGCGTGACGACCTGGTGGCCAACGCCGGCAGGTACCAGGGCGACGGCGCGACCGGCAAGGTCTCCTTCGACGAGTTCGGCGACACCCGCAACCACGTGCTGACCGTCTACGAGCAGCGCGCCGGCGCGTGGCAGGCCGTCGAGACCGGCGAGTACGTGGACTGACGTGTCGGTTCCGGTCGAGCCGCAGTGGTACGTGGTGATCGAGGAGAACGCGGGGTCGGGCCAGGGCCTGCGCTGGAACCTCATGCGGAACATCCCGGCGGCCTCCGCGGAGCAGGCGGACCAGCTGTCCAGGGAGTGGGCGCGGAACTACCGGCCGCGACATCCAGCGTCGCCGAAGCGCAGGACGATCTACCGCATCGGTGACACGTCGTGGTTGGTGCTGCTCACCGGCATTTCCGGCCAGACGTTCCCGTTCCGGGTGTCGGTCGCGCAGTGGTACGGCACCTACCCGGACTGAAGCGGGATGTCGGTGCCCTCGGCGTCCTTCATGTCGGTGAGCGTCGGCCCGCCGAAGGCGCGCAGCGCGGTGGGTTCGGCGTCGGCGGCGACGTCGTAGTAGAGGTCGAACTCGACGCGCACGCCGGCGCCGAGGTCGAACGTGTCGGGCTGGCGTTTGACCATCATGGTGGTGAGGTCGGGGGTGGCGGTGGTGCCGTCGGTGAGGACGAGCTGCTGGCGGCCGGTCTCGAACAGCACCCCGCTGCGGCCGACGTTCACCACCACCAGCCGGATCCGGACGAACTGGCCGTTGCGCGCCTCGAACTCGGCGTGGCTGCCGATGAGCTGTTCCATGCCGGTGCTCAGGCCGATCAGCGAGAACGACGTGTCACCGTCGACGACCGGTTCGCCGGCCAGTACCACCTCGTCGGGGCGGACGGGGCGCGGCGGGAGCTCGTAGGTCGCCGAGGGTTCTGTCGGGGCGGGCTGGTCCTGGTCGGTGCCGCACCCGGCCAGGACCAGCGCGGCGGTCACCGCACCGAGCGTTCGTCGCACCATCCGGTGATTCTGTCACCGGTCAGGGGACGAGCGGGCGTACCTCGTTGGCCGTGAACCGGACGAATCCCTCCAGGTCGGGCTCGTCGGCGGTGTGTTGCAGGATCACCCGGTCGGCGCCGGCCTCGACCAGCGCCTGGACGCCCCGCGCGACGGCCGCCGCGTCGCCGTGGGCGCCGAGCTCGGGCACGTCCTGGAGGCCCCAGGCCACCAGCTCGCGGTGCAGCCGTTGCGCGGCGTCGGGTCCGGTCGCCGCGTTCAGGAACACCACCAGCTCGTGGTGGTCGTCGCGGCCGGCGAGCGCGCGGCCCTCGTCGATCAGGGCGCGGGCGCGGCGCACGGCGGCCGGCGGGTGGGCGGCGTCCAGGACGGTGCCGTCGGCCAGTTCACCGGACAGCCGCAGCGACCGCGGCCTGGTGGCGCCGACGTAGAGCTGGGGGGCGGTGGCCGGCGGCCAGGCGAGCGCGACCTGGTCGAGCGTCACGTACCGGCCGTCGGTGGTGACGGTCTCGCCGGCGAGCAGGCCGCGCAGCGCGGTCAGGTGCTCACGCAGCGAGGTTATCGGCGACGCCGGCCGCACCCCGGCCTGGGCCATCCAGTCCTGGGCGCCGTGCCCCAACCCGAGAATCATCCGTCCGGGGAACATGCGCTCGATCGTGGCGGTTTCCATCGCGGTCATCGCGACGCTGCGCAGCGACACCGGCAGGATGCCGATCCCGACCCGCAGCCGCGAGGTCCACGACAGGGCGGCGGTCAGCTGGGTGACACCGCCCTCGAAGAAGCAGTCCTCCCACAGCCACAGCTCCTCCAGGCCGGCGGCCTCGGCGGCCTCGACCACCGGCCGCAGGCGTTCCGGGGGCAGCTGCGGCCGGAAGATCGCCCCGAGCGCGGTCACGCGCCGGGCGGGCGTCGACGGACGATGCAGGTCAGGCGCGCGGTGCAGGTCCGGCGGCCCTCGTCGTCGGTGATGACGATCTCGAACGTGGAGGTGCTCGAACCGACGTGCAGGGGTGTCGCGACCCCGGTGACCAGTCCGGAGCGGGCGGCCCGGTGGTGGGTACAGGACAGCTCCAGGCCCAGCGCCACGTTGTCCTCGCCGGCGTTGAGCGCCCCGGCGATGGAGCCGAGGGTCTCGGCCAGCGTGGCGTTCGCGCCGCCGTGCAGCAGACCGTAGGGCTGGAGGTTGCCGGCGACGGGCATCGTGCCGACCACCCGTTTGGGGTCCCACTCGGTGATCTCGATGCCCATCCGCACGGGCAGCGTCTGGTCCAACAGGTCCGTACGCAGGCCCGGCAGGTTCGGGGGGAACTGGCTGGGTTGGCTACTCGACACTCTGTCTCCTCCGCTGGTGGTCGTCACCAGTGTCGGTGCCCCACCCTAGACTCGCCCTGTGCCTGAGACGCCCGACACACGAACCACGACCACCAGCCATGAGCAGCGCCTGCTCCTCATCGACGGCCACTCGATGGCCTACCGGGCGTTCTACGCGCTACCCAAGGAGAACTTCTCCACCGGCACGGGCCAGCACACCAACGCGGTGTACGGGTTCACCTCCATGCTGATCAACCTGCTGCGCGACGAGAAGCCGACCCATCTCGCGGTCTGCTTCGACGTGTCCCGCAAGACCTTCCGCAGCGAGCAGTACGCCGAGTACAAGGCCAACCGCACCACCACGCCCGACGAGTTCAAGGGCCAGGTCAGCCTCATCGAGGAGGTGCTGCGCGCGTTGGCCGTGCCGTCGCTGGCCAAGGAGGGTTTCGAGGCCGACGACCTGATCGCCACGCTCACCACGCAGGCCACCGCCGAGGGTTTCGACGTCGCCATCTGTACCGGCGACCGCGACGCCTTCCAGCTGGTCAACGACCAGGTCACGGTGCTCTACCCGTCGCGGGGCGTGTCGGAGATGGCCAGGATGGACCCGGCCGCGGTGCTCGCCAAGACCGGTGTCCAGCCCGGCCAGTACGCCGACTTCGCGGCGCTGCGCGGCGACCCGTCGGACAACCTGCCCAAGATCCCCGGTGTGGGGGAGAAGACCGTCGCCAAGTGGATCAACCAGTTCGGGTCCCTCAACGACCTGGTGGACCGGGTCGACGAGGTCAAGGGCAAGGCCGGCGACGCGCTGCGCGAGAACCTGGCCCACGTGCTGATGAACCGCCAGCTCACCGAGCTGGTCCGCGACGTCGAGCTGAACACCCGGCCCGAGGAGCTGGCCGTCAGGCAGTGGGACCGCGACGCGGTGCACCGGCTGTTCGACGAGCTGGAGTTCCGGGTCCTGCGCGACCGCCTCTTCGGCGAGCTGGCCACCGCCGAACCGGAGGCCGAGCACGGTTTCGAGGTCACCGGCGGCGCCGTCGAGCCGGGCCAGTTGCCGGTCTGGCTGCGCGAGCACGCCGGCGCCGGGGTGCGGGTGGGCCTGTCGTTCCGGGACGTGTCGACCGGGGTGGCCGGCGAGGCCGTCGAGCTGCGGTCGGTCGCGCTGGCGCTGGCCGACGGCACCGGCGTGTACGTCGACGTCACCACCCTCGACGAGGCCGACGAGCGGGCGCTGGCCGCGTGGCTGGCCGACCCGGCCGCCCCGAAGCTCGCCTACGACGTGAAGCGCGCGCTGCACGCCCTGCGCCACCGGGGCTGGACGCTGCGCGGGCTGGCCACCGACACCCACCTGGCCGCCTACCTGGTGCGCCCGGGTCAGCGGTCGTTCGCCCTCGACGACCTGGTGCTGCGCTACCTGAAGCGGGAGCTGCGGGTGGAGCAGCAGCCAGAGGAGCGGCAGCTGTCGCTGCTCGACGGCGAGGAGGGCGACGCGGCGAAGGTCGCCGAGGGCGAGATCGTGCGCGCGCGGGCGATCGCGGAGCTGGCCGACGCGCTGGACACCGCCCTGGACGAGACCGGCGGCACGCCGCTGCTGGCCGAGATCGAGCTGCCGCTGCTGTACGTGCTGGCCGAGTTGGAGGCCGTGGGCATCGCGGTCGACACCGCCCAGCTGGCGTCGCTGGAGGCGCGGTTCGCGGCGCGGGTCAAGAGCGCCGAGCAGGACGCGTTCGCGGTGATCAACAAGGAGATCAACCTCGGGTCGCCCAAGCAGCTCCAGGTCGTGCTGTTCGACGAGTTGGAGATGCCCAAGACCAAGCGCACCAAGACCGGCTACACCACCGACGCCGACGCGTTGCAGACGCTGCACGAGCAGACCGAGCACCCGTTCCTGGCGCACCTGCTCGACCACCGCGACGCCACCCGGCTCAAGATCACCGTCGAGGGCCTGATCAAGTCGGTGTCCGAGGACGACCGCATCCACACCACCTACAGCCAGACGATCGCCGCCACCGGCCGGCTGTCCTCGACCGAGCCGAACCTGCAGAACGTGCCGATCCGCACCGACGAGGGCCGCACGATCCGCGACACGTTCGTCGTCGGGGCCGGGTTCGCCGAGCTGATGACCGCCGACTACAGCCAGATCGAGATGCGGATCATGGCGCACCTGTCCGGCGACGAGGCGCTGATCGAGGCGTTCCAGTCCGGGTTCGACTTCCACGCCGCGACCGCCGCGGGGGTGTTCGGGGTGGAGCCGGCGGAGGTCACCGGCGCGCAGCGGGCCAAGATCAAGGCGATGAACTACGGGCTGGCCTACGGCCTGTCGGCCTACGGTCTGTCCCAGCAGCTGCGGATCTCCACCGAGGAGGCCCGGGGGCTGATGGACGAGTACTTCGACCGGTTCGGCGGTGTGCGCGACTACCTCAACGAGGTCGTCGACAAGGCCCGTAAGGACGGCTACACCTCGACGATCTTCGGCCGCCGCCGCTACCTGCCCGACCTCACCAGCGACAACCGCCAGCGCCGGGAGATGGCCGAGCGGATGGCGTTGAACGCGCCGATCCAGGGCAGCGCGGCCGACATCATCAAGGTCGCCATGCTCAACGTCGACCGGGCGCTCAAGGCCTCGGACCTGCGCACCAGGATGCTGCTCCAGGTCCACGACGAACTGGTCCTCGAGGTCGCCGACGGCGAACGAGAGTCGGCGGAGTCGTTGGTGCGCAAGGGAATGGGCGACGCCTACGAGCTGGCTGTCCCGTTGGACGTCTCCGTCGGGTTCGGACATTCGTGGAATGACGCCGCCCACTGAGTTCCACCTGCGGCGGGCGCGCGACCTGATGGACGCGCGTTACGCCGAGCCGCTGGACCTCGACGCGCTCGCCGGCGCCGCCGGGTTCTCCCGCTACCACTTCGCGCGGGAGTTCCGGGCGGCGTTCGGCGAGACCCCCGGCGGCTACCTGAGCCGGCGGCGGGTGGAGCGCGCGAAGGACCTGTTGGCGTCGGTGAACCTCACGGTCACCGAGATCTGTGTGCTGGTCGGGTTCTCCAGCCTCAGTTCGTTCTCCCGCCGGTTCACCGAGCTGGTGGGCTGCTCGCCGAGCGGGTACCGGCGCCGCGCGGTCGCCAGGGGCGGACCGCCGCCGATCCCCGGGTGTTACGTGATGGCCTGGTCACGGCCGCTGCCGCCCGCAGCAATCGCGGACAAGCGTCCCGGGGCGCCCGGCTCGTAGGTTGGGGTCACACCGAGAGGGAGGAACCCCGACATGATCACCAAGTTCACCCACAACAGCGTCTACGTGCTCGACCAGGACCGGGCCAGGGAGTTCTACGTCGACACGCTCGGCTTCGAGCTGCGCAACGACGTGGTGATGGCCGACGGTTTCGAGAAGGGCGCCGGCAAGGGCTTTCGGTGGCTGACGGTCAGCCCGCCCGGCCAGCCGGAGGTCGAGTTCATCCTGGCCGACTGCCGGATGGGCCACTCGCCGGAGAACTCCGACCAGATCCGCGCGCTGGTCGCCAAGGGCGCGATGGGCCTGGGTGTGCTGGCCACCGACGACTGCCACAAGACGTTCCGCGAGCTGTCGGAGCGGGGCGTGGTGTTCCTGTCCGAGCCGGCCGACCGTCCTTACGGGATCGAGGCGACGTTCCGCGACGACTCCGGCAACGTCTACAGCCTGACCGAGGCCCGCGAGCCCGCGCACTGATCAACAAGGCGGTTGTCCGCCGAAGCGGTACCCTGACCGGGAAAGCCAGGCACCGGAGGTCTGATGACCGGACAGCGGGCCCTTGTTCTCGGCGGTACCGGAATGTTGTCCGGCTGCGCCGAATCCCTCGTCGCCGACGGCTGGCACGTCGTGGTTCCCAGCCGCCGTTCCGCCGGCGCGACCCGGGGGTCGGTATGGGTGCGTGCCGACTGGTTCGACGCCCCCGCCCTGGCGCGCGACGCCGGTGTGGCGCTGGGTGGGCCGGCGGACCTGCTGGTCGCCTGGGTGCACCGGGAGGTGCGGGAGACCGTGCTGCACGCGGTCGCGCCGCTGCTGGCTCCCGCCGCGCCCGTGGTGGAGGTCCATGGAAGCGCGTCGGCCCATCCGGTCGGCGGCTGTCCGGAGCCGGTGCTGTCCGGGCATCCGACCCAGCAGGTCGTGCTGGGTTTCGTCCGGCACGCCGGCCGCAACCGCTGGCTCAACCGCCAGGAGATCGCGGCCGGCGTGCTGGAGGGCGTGCGCCAGGCCCTGGCCGGCCGCCCCTCGGCGGTCCGCCAGGTCGGTGAGTTCACTCCATCGGCAGGTCGTACTTCGTCCAGTTGATGCCGTCGGTGGACAGCTCGTAGTACGAACGCCACCCCGAGACGTAGCCCTTCCGGGTCCAGCCGACCATGCCGAGACCCAGGTGCACGGTGTGCGTCAGGGTGGTGCCGCCGTCGGTGAAGGTGAGCAGGTTCGGCGACTCCCGCAGCCGCAGGGCGCCGTCGTCCCCGGCAACGAGGGTGCCGGTGACGGGGAGGTCGTCCTGGTCGGGGGCGGGTGTCCAGGTCTGCCGCCAGGTCCGGCCGTCGTCGTCGCTGCGGAAGATGCCGCGCAGGGTCTCCCTGTTGTTCGGCACGGGGCCGACGAACGAGGCGTACAGGCTGTCGTCCATGGACACGACCGATGCCCTGATGTTGTTCGACCGGGAGTCGTTGGCCAGGTCGAGGTCCAGCGTGACGGTGTTCCACGTCCGGCCGTCGTCGGCGCTCACCGTGATCGCCCAGTCCTTGGTGTCCGGCTGCTGGCCGACCGCCCACCAGCGGCCGTTCGCGGTCGGCAGGGAGCCGGGCACGGGGGTGAGCAGCGGCGGCGGGTTGGCGAGGACCGCGGAGGTCCCGGTGCCGGGCAGGACGACGGTGAACGACGGGGTCGTGCACGGCGGTCGTTTCGTGGGGTCAACGGAACAGGCCGGCACGAGTTCGGCGTGGTCGGGGATGGCCGGCACGACCTCGGTCACGACGTCGGGCATCGGGACGTCCTGCCAGGTCCGGCCGCCGTCGGTGCTGTGGATGCGCGCGGAGGCGGAGCTGGTCGGGTTCTTCTCGGACCGCCAGTCGACCACGAGTTCCTCGGGCCCCAGCACCGTCAGGTCGCCGATGAGGTAGAGGTCGGTCCGCTCCGGTATCGGGATGGTCCCAACCTCGTCCCAGTTCTCCCCGTCGGAGCTGGTCAGGAGGGTCGCGTCGAAAGGGGGGATCGGCTCGCCGGGGCCGTCGTCGGGGAGGTGGAAGCGGGTGGCGTAGCCGGTTCCGTCGGCGGCGAACTGCAGGTTGGTCACCAACCGGTCGTCGGTCGACGTGGGCGTGGTGTCCGCCGTCGGGGGGCCGCCGGTGGCGGGCGCCGCGTTGGTGCTGCGCAGGGTGGGCATCAGCGCGCCGACGACGAGGACGGCGGCCACCGCGCCGGCCTGCAGGCGCCGGCGGGAACGGCGCTGGCGGTGGCGTTCGAGGATGGCGGCGGGGTGGGGGAGGGAGACGTCGTTGCGCAGGTCGGTGCGCAGGTCGGTGAGCTGTTCGTCGAGGTGGGTGTCGTGGTCAGGCATGGTCGGCCTCCTGGGGGCTGAGTTGGCGGGCGAGCGCGGCCCGCGCCCGGGACAGCCGCGACTTCACCGTCCCGACCGGAACTCCGACGATGGACGCGACGGTGTCCAGCGGCAGGTCGGCCAGGTAGTGCAGGACGATGGCCGCACGGTGGTCGTGGTCGAGGGCGCGGATGGCGGCGTGCAGGTCGAGGTGCTCGCCGGGCGGCGGTGGGTCGGGGTCGGTGGCGCCGCGCCGCAGCAGCCGGTCGAGCATCGCCCGCCGCCGCCCCCGTCTTTTGGCGAGGTTCACCACGACGGTGCGGACCCATGCCTCCGGACTGTCGGCCCGCGCGACCCGCCCGTGCCGCCCATAGGCGACGGCGAAGGCCTCCTGGGTGACCTCCTCGGCTTCGCCGAGGTCACCGAGCAGTGCATAGGCGGTGAGTACAAAACTGCGGTAGCTGCCCTGGTAGAGGGCTTCGAACCAGTCCCCAGTGGTCATGCACGCTCCCTGTATCGGATCGTTCACGTGCAAGAGTCACGAGTGGCGCGCCGGGTTCCCTACCGCATGGCGCCGGCCGGCCGAACCTCCCAGATCGTCCACAGTGGACGGTATCCCTGTCGGGCCCAGAACCCCGGCGAGAGCGGATTGGGCGGGTTGAAGTACAGAAACGTGCGGCCCGCCCCCCACTGCCGCAACCCCCGGTGCGCGACGTCCATCAACCGCCGCCCGACCCCCGCCCCCCGAACCTCCGGCCGCACCGAAACCGAGTTGACGTACCCCCAACGCCCCACCGGCAACCGCCCCGCCCCCGCCGACCCGGCCCCGACCTCCACCACCCGACAGTGCGCGGCCCCGACCACGACCCCACCCTGCTCCGCCAGCCACACCGGATCACCCTGCTCAAGGTGACGAACCAACGCCGCCCGCCTGACCTGCCGGGCGTCCGCCCGCACGATCGCCGCCCCCACCTGCGCCGAGTACGCCAACTCGACCAACTCCAGTTCCAACACCACGTCCAGATCCCGCCCCGTGGCCACCCGCACCACCAGGTCGCCCCCCACACCCTCCGCACGGCCGCCCGCGCCGCCGCTCACCGCGCTGTCGGTCGCATCGCGGGCCAGGTCGCCGTCGGCGACCTCAGCCCCCTCGTCAGCCACCACGTCGGCCGCCCCGACCCGCACCGCCAGGATCGTCAGCGGCACGAACCCGTGCCGCAGCAACGGCCCGGCCGCCTCGACGTCCCGGCTCGGCCACGTGACCGTGCACGCCGAGTCGACCCCCGGCGGGACCCGGTCGAGCACCCGCCGCCACTCCCGCAGCAGCGCCTCCGTGCCCGCCCCGCCCACGTCCCCGACCAGCGGATGCAGCTCCCACACCTGCGCCGGCGACCACAGGGTCGCCGCGCTGCCCGCCGGGTGGTTCGCCCGCGTCAGCACCCCGGCCACCCGCTCGCCGTCGGGCAGCGCGGCGGTCAGGACGTCACCGTCGGGCGGTGCGACGGCGGGTGGCAGCAGCGGGTCGAGCCGTTCGAACCGGGCGGCCTGGGCGGCCAGCAGTGCGTCGGCGACCCTCACCCGACCCGCCGGCACCGGAAGATCGCCGTGCCGGGGAACAGTTCGCCGCGCAGCGGGCTCCACTGGCCCCACACCTCGGTCAGCCCGTCTGGCCACTCGGGCTCGATCAGGTCGACGATCGTCAGCCCGGCGCCGGTCAGGGCGCGCACGAAGTCCCCGAGCGTGCGGTGGTACTCCACGTAGGTCGCGCGGCCGTCGCCGTCGACCTCGACGTAGGGGCGGCGGTCGAAGTAGGAGCCGGTGACCCGCAGCCCGTTGGGCCCCGGATCGTCCGGGAAGATCCACCGCATCGGGTGAGTCACGGCGAACACCCACGACCCGCCGGGCCGCAGCACCCGGGCGACCTCGCCGAACACCGCGGCCAGCGACGACACGAACGGCACCGCGCCGAACGCCGAGCACGCGACGTCGAACGACTCGCTGGCGAACGGCAACCGTTCGGCGTTGGCCCTGACCAGCGGAACGTCGATCCCGGTGGCCTCGTTGGCGGCGGCGGCGTAACGCAGCATGCCGGCCGACAGGTCGAGCCCGACGACCCGCGCGCCCTCGGCGGTCAGCCACCGCGCGCACGGCGCCGACCCGCAGCCGACCTCCAGCACGTCGCGGCCGCCGACCTCGCCGAGCAGCCGCGCGTCGGCCTCCCGCAGCGCCTCCGGGCACCACACGAAGTCGCTGACGCCGAGGAACTCGCCGTGTTCGACGTGGTAGTCGTCGGCGTCGGCGTCCCACCAGGCGCTGTTGGCGGCGACGGACTCGGCCGACGACGCGGATCGCCGTTCACTGCCGACGGTGCCGAGCAGTTGTTCCGCCCGGCGGACCGGTGGCTGCTCCAGGTCGGTTGGTTCGCCGGTTGACGGCGTGGACATGCGTTCCCCCTCGTGGCCGCGCGCTTCGCGGTGCACCACTGTGACTGCTCCGAAACTGCGCTGATCAGCCACCCACGTTTGCCCGGCCGACGTGCGGGCACGTAGGATACCGGCGCGCAGTGGTATCGCGCTGCCCGTCTGTCCACCTCGCAGGGAATCAGATTCGGTCGCGCGGCGTTGGCGGTGTCGTACGCACCCGTGTCGGATCCGTCGGCGACTATGCCGCCGCGTGCCGACAACTGCAAATCCTGCCGTCTCTCAACTAATCCGTACCGGAGCCACCTAGCCAATGTCCACCGACACCACCACTGTCCCGGCTGACGCCGCGCCGAAGCAGCAGATCGCCGTTAACGACGTCGGGACGGGGGAGGACTTCCTCGCCGCCATCGACAAGACCATCAAGTACTTCAACGATGGCGACATCGTCGAGGGCACCATCGTGAAGGTCGATCGGGACGAGGTCCTGCTCGACATCGGCTACAAGACCGAGGGGGTCATTCCCTCTCGTGAGTTGTCGATCAAGCATGACGTCGACCCGAACGAGGTCGTCAAGGTCGGTGACCACGTCGAGGCCCTGGTCCTCCAGAAGGAGGACAAGGAGGGCCGGCTGATCCTGTCCAAGAAGCGCGCTCAGTACGAGCGGGCCTGGGGCACGATCGAGGCGCTCAAGGAGTCCGACGAGCCGGTCAAGGGCACGGTCATCGAGGTCGTCAAGGGCGGCCTGATTCTCGACATCGGCCTGCGGGGCTTCCTGCCCGCGTCGCTGGTCGAGATGCGCCGGGTTCGTGACCTGCAGCCCTACGTCGGCCGTGAGCTCGAGGCGAAGATCATCGAGCTGGACAAGAACCGCAACAACGTGGTTCTGTCTCGGCGCGCGTGGCTGGAGCAGACGCAGTCCGAGGTGCGCAGCGAGTTCCTCAACCAGCTGCAGCGTGGCCAGGTCCGCAAGGGCGTGGTCTCCTCGATCGTCAACTTCGGTGCGTTCGTCGACCTTGGCGGCGTGGACGGTCTGGTCCATGTCTCGGAGCTGTCCTGGAAGCACATCGACCACCCGTCCGAGGTGGTCGAGGTGGGCCAGGAGGTCACCGTCGAGGTGCTGGACGTCGACATGGAGCGCGAGCGCGTGTCCCTGTCGCTGAAGGCGACCCAGGAAGACCCGTGGCGCCAGTTCGCCCGCACCCACGCGATCGGTCAGATCGTGCCGGGCAAGGTCACGAAGCTGGTGCCGTTCGGCGCGTTCGTCCGCGTGGACGAGGGCATCGAGGGTCTGGTCCACATCTCCGAGCTGGCCGAGCGCCACGTGGAGATCCCGGAGCAGGTCGTCCAGGTCGGCAACGACGTCATGGTCAAGGTCATCGACATCGACCTCGAGCGGCGCCGGATCTCGCTGTCCCTCAAGCAGGCGAACGAGGGCTTCACCCCCGACACCGAGTTCGACCCGACGCAGTACGGCATGGCGGCGGAGTACGACAGCGAGGGCAACTACATCTACCCGGAGGGTTTCGACCCCGACACCCAGGAATGGCAGGAAGGCTTCGACAAGCAGCGGGAGGAGTGGGAGCGGCAGTACGCCGAGGCCCACACCCGCTACGAGCAGCACATGGCCCAGGTCAAGAAGGCTGCCGAAGCCGAAGCTGCCGCCGAGTCCGAAGGCGGCGCGGAAGCCGGCGAAGCCGGCGACGGCAACTACTCCTCGGGCGGCGGTGACACCCAGAAGAAGAGCGGTGGCACCCTCGCCAGCGACGAGCAGCTCGCCGCCCTCCGCGAGAAGCTGTCCGGCGGAATCTGAGTTCTACCCCGTTCCGAGGGCCCCGTCGACGCCGGCGGGGCCCTCGGCCTTTTCACGGGCGCTCACGGAACGTCGCCGCGCGTCGAGGATTCCAGGAGCCCGCCTGAACACCACGAGCGTTGGTGCCCGCCTCCCGGGCCCTTGCCCCCGGCCGCTTGCGAGTGCTGGTTCGCCTCAGGCTTGTGCACCCACGGTGTTTCGACCGATACCGCACGGCGTCGACGTCCACGGTGTTGACGTCCACGGTGTCGGTGTCTGCGGTGTCGGTGTCCGTCCCGCGCCGCGTCCCCCTACGGCAGGGGCTCACCTCGCCGGACGCCGCCGATTCCGGCGGGGCCGCCCCACTGCGGCGCAACTACGCCAGGGTCGTCCCCCAGGCCGGGTCGGAGGAACGCGACACGCTGGTCCGCGACTGCCTGTGCCCTCTCCGAGCCGCCCACGCATCCCCGCCACCCAGCCGCCCCGCCGCCCGCCACCGTGACGCCCGCGACCGTGCGACTGCGCGACCGTGCGACCGCGCCACGGTGGCGTCTCGCCACCGCAACGCCACCGTGCCGCCGCGTACGTCCTCCGCTCCGCGCACCCCTCCTCGCCTTCCATCACCCGTCAGCTCCCCACCCAGCCCGCGAGATGCGCGAATGCAAATCCGCCCGCCGACCTGCATCGCACCGGCCCTGGGGGACCCCTCTTTTCAGGTTACCGATCACCACCGACAGTTTTGGAGGCGTGAGCGGCGGGGTGGGGGCGACGGGTGTCGTGTGTGGTCGGGAGGTGGCCGGTTCGCTGTTGGCGAGGGACTCGGGCGGGTCCATCCGGCCGTCGGCAGGGGAGGCGGGCAGGGGGCACCGCCGCGTCGGGGGTGGGCGAGGTCGGCAGGAGGCACCGCCGCGTCGGGGTAGGCGAGGTGGCAGGGGGTATCGCCGCGTCGGGGTGGGCGAGGTGGCAGGGGGTATCGCCGCGTCCAGGTGGGCGAGGTGGGCAGGGGGTATCGCCGCGTCGGGGGTGGGCCGGTCGCGGGAGTGAGGGCCGGGCGGGTTAGTGGGCGTCCCGCCGGGGCGTGGCGTGCGGGGAGCGGGGTAACAGGAAGCCGGACGCTGGTGGCGTGGTCGTCATCGGAGTGCGACCGCCGGTGCCCAGGCGCGCTCGGCGGCCGCCGCGGCGGCTCGGCGGCGTAGGCCGGCCAGGCTGTGTCGGGCGGTGGGCATGAGGATCCCCGTGACCCAGCCGCGTCGGTACTCGGCCAGTGCGTTCGCGACCGATCGGTAGTCCAGGCAGTGCCGCAACCCGGGTGTCCCGAGTCGGTGCTTGCCTGGTCGCCGCGTCCCCCAACCCCGCATAAGTCCTCCATATGGGTGACCAGTTGCCGGCTACCGTAAGCGATCCGCCCACGAAACCAGTGCTCAACACTCCCAGATCACCACATAACAGCTTGGCCACGTCCCCTGACACAATGCCGGCATGCTGAGAGTAGGCCTGACCGGCGGGATCGGCTCCGGGAAATCCACTGTGGCCGGTCGGCTGGCCGAGCACGGCGCGGTGGTCATCGACGCCGATCGGTTGGCTCGTGAGGTCGTGGAGCCGGGGACGCCGGGTCTGGCGGCCGTCGCCGGCGCCTTCGGGGACGACATCCTCGACGCCGCCGGTGCCCTGGACCGTGCCCGCCTCGCCGCCCGGGTGTTCAACGACGACGCCGCCCGCACGACGCTGACGTCGATCGTCCACCCGCTGATCGCCGAGCGCACCGGCCAGCTCATGGCCGCCGCCCCCGCCGACGCGATCGTCGTCCACGACGTGCCGCTGCTCGTCGAGAACGCCATCGGCCCCGCGTACCACCTGGTCATCGTGGTCGACGCGCCGGTGGAGACCCGCGTCGCCCGGGTGGTCAGGGACCGGGGCATGCCGGAGGCGGACGCCCGGGCGCGGATCGCCGCGCAGGCGTCCGAGGAGGCCCGCCGTGCCGTCGCCGACGTCTGGCTCGACAACGGCGGCTGGGTCGACGAGATCCTCGCCGAGGTCGACGCCCTGTGGGCCGACCGGCTGGTGCGGTACGAGAGCAACATCCGTCTGGGCCACGCCAACCAGTACGGCGGCCCTCGGCTCAGGTCCTACGACCCGGCGTGGTCGGCCCAGGCCGAACGTCTGATCGCCAGGATCCGTGCGGGGATCGGTGACCCGTCGGCGCGGGTCGACCACATCGGGTCGACGTCGGTTCCCGGGCTGCCTGCCAGGGACATCATCGACCTGCAGCTCACCGTCGAGTCCCTCGACCAGGCCGACGCCTTCGCCGAGCCACTGGCCGCCGCCGGGTTTCCCCTCGCGCCACATGTCTCACAGGATGAGCCCCAGGATCCGGACGACCGGGGAAAGCGCTTGCACGAGTCCGCGGACCCTGGGCGGCTCGCGCAGGTCCATCTTCGGGTGAAGGGGAGTCCCGGCTGGCGGTTGGCTTTGTTGTTCCCTGCCTGGATTCGGGGGGAGGAGGGGGTTCTTGAGGAGTATCGGGGGGTGAAGGAGCGACTGTCCGCTCTGTACGAGGGTGATACCGAGCGTTACGAGGAGGCGAAGGAGGCGTGGTTCGCCGAAGGGGCGTCGCGGGCGCAGGAGTGGGCTGAGCGGGTTGGTTGGCGTGCTTGACCTTCCCCGGAAAAGAAATCAACCCCCTCGGGTGTGCATCTCCAGATGCGGATTGGCCTTCAGCGCCGCCACCGGGACGAACGGGGTCCGGTCCCGCTCAGCCAGCCGATCCACCGCCCCCCGATCCTCCCGCTCTCCCCAGATCCCACCGATCAACCCCCGAAGCTCCTCAAAGGAAGCCCCATCCCGCAACGGATCCCGCAAATTGGTCCCCACCATCGCGTACAAACACCGGAACCACATCCCGTCGGCCGTCAACCGACTCCGGTCGCACGTCCCGCAGAACGGCTGGGTGGTGGAGGAAACGATCCCGAACACGGTCCCGTCGGGCAGCAGGAAACGGTCGGCGGGCGCCGCGTCGACCCGGGCGACAGGCCGGATCTCGCCGTAGTGCGCGCGCAACGTGCTCAGCATCGACGCCCGGGACAGCACCAGGTCCGGCGACCACGTGGTGGCCCCACCCACGTCCATGTACTCGATGAACCGCACCTCGGCCGGCACCGTCCGCCCGTACTCGATCAGGTCGACGAGTTCGTCGTCGTTGACGCCGCGCATCGCCACGGTGTCGATCTTCGTGTCGGTGAAGCCGGCGGGGGCCACCGAGGCCAGGCCCGCCAGCACCTGCGGGTGCGAGTTCCGTTGCGACAGTGTCTTGGACCGGTCGGCACGCAGCGTGTCCAGGCTCACCGTGATCCGTCCGAGGCCCGCGTCGCGCAGCGCCGAGACGTGGTCGGCGAGCAGCACCCCGTTGGTGGTCATCGCCAGGTCGCGCAGGCCGGGTTTGGGGGCGAGCATGCCGACCAGTGTCGGCAGGTCGTGCCGCAGCAGCGGCTCGCCGCCGGTGATCCGGACCTTGTCCACCCCCAGCGACATGAACACGTCGACCAGGGTCGAGATCTCCTCGAAGGTCAGCAGGTCCTTGCGCGGCAGCCAGACGTACTCCGCCTCCGGCATGCAGTAGCGGCAGCGCAGGTTGCACCGGTCGGTGACCGAGATGCGCAGATTGCGCAGCGGCCGCTGGTAGCGGTCAGTGACGGGAACGACAGCGGACACGCCGCCAACGTATACGGATGATCGCTGAAATGCCAGAATCGCCAAATAGCAAGGAATTCGTCAATAAGAACGCAACGTGGTCAGGTAACCACGCTCGAACGCCACGGCGACCGCCGCCGCCCGGTCCTTCACCCCGAGCTTGGCGTACACGTGCAGCAGGTGTGTCTTGACCGTCGCCTCGCTGATGAACAGCTTGGCCGCCGCCTCGCGGTTGGTCGATCCTCGGGCGATCAGGCCCAGGACCTCCAGCTCACGCTGGGACAACGGTTCCGACGCCGGCTGACGCATCTGCCCCATCAGCCTCGTCGCCACCGACGGGGAGAGGACGGCCTGGCCCCTGGCCGCCGCGCGCACGGCCCGGAACAGCTCCTCGCGGGGCGCGTCCTTCAACAGGAACCCGGTCGCGCCGGCCTCGATCGCCGGCAGGACGTCACTGTCCGTGTCGTAGGTGGTCAGGACCAGGATTCGGGACGGCACCCCGCGTTCGGCCAGCCGTCGGATGGCCGTGACGCCGTCGACCTCGGGCATGCGCAGGTCCATGAGGATGACGTCCGGCCGCAGTCGCTCGCCGAGGGTGATCGCTTCGTCCCCGTTGGCGGCTTCGCCGACGACGGTGAAGCCGGGGTCGCCGGCGAACATGCCGTGCAGGCCGTCCCGCACGACCGGGTGGTCGTCGACGATCAGCATGCTGATCGGCTCGTTCACGGCGCACCGCCCGCGGGGATCGCCGGCACGGTCGCGGACACGGCGGTCCCACCGCCGGGCTCGGACTCGATCTCCAGTCGCCCCGCCAGCCGCTGCACCCGCTGGCGCATCCCGGTCAGCCCGAACCCGCCGCGCATCCCGTCCGACCGGACACCGGGGGAGGCGAAGCCGATCCCGTCGTCGCGCACGTCCAGCGTCACCAGGTCCTCCATGTAGGACAGTGTCAGCCCGACGCGGCTGGCCCGCGCGTGTTTGGCCACGTTCGCCAGCGCCTCCTGCGCGGCCCGCAGCAGCGTGACCTCGACCTCCGGGTGCATCGGCCGTGCGTGCCCGGTGGTGGTCAGCACGGCCCGCACGTCGTTCACCGACGCCCACCGCGTGACGACCTCGCCGATGGCGTCGGGCAGCCTGGCCGACTCCAGCGCGGCCGGTTCGACGGCGTGCACGGTCCGGCGCGCCTCGGTGAGGCTGTCCCTGGCGAGGGCGGCGGCGGTGTCGACGTGCCGGCGCCAGTCGGCCGGCGACTGCTGGGCGGCGTGCAGCTGCGTGATGATCCCGGCCAGCCCCTGGGCGAGCGTGTCGTGGATCTCCCTGGCCATCCGCTGCCGCTCGTCGAGCACGCCGGCCTCCCTGGCCTGCGTCAACAGCTGGGTGTGCAGCCCGGCGTTCTCCTCCAGCGCCGCTTCCAGCTCGGCCAGCGCCCGTTTCTGCCACAGGTTGCGGCCCTGGGTCTGTTCGCCGAAGAACGAGAACGCGCCGGCCACCAGCATGTTGAACACCACCACCAGCAGCCACACCCACCAGGTGTCGGCGTTGATGTTGGCGACCCCGCCGACCTGGCTGGAGCCGGCGAGGAACGCGGTGGCCGCCACGCCGACGAACCGCCACCGGCCGGCGAGCGTCTCCATCGAGTGGATGTAGCCGATGAACGCCAGGATGCCGAACCAGGGGGACAGGATCACCAGGCCGCCGCAGATCAGCATCAGCCCGGTGAAGTAGCCGGCCATCAGCCGGCGCCGGGACCGCCACCCGGGGTGGGCGGTGTAGAGCCAGGCGATCCACGCGACGGCCACGCCGACCAGCGGGATGATGCCCGCCGAGTGGTCGGGCATGCCCCACGCCGGTTGCATCAGCGCGATCACGCTGGAGACGGCGACCAGGAAGTACGGCAGCACACCGATGATGGCGCTTTCCCGCCGTTCCCAGCGGTCGAACTCGGCCGCGAGGTCCGGCTCGGACATGACTGCGTTCCCACTCACTGCCAGCGGAAGTACCGGGCGGCGAGTCCGCCGGTCACCACGATCCACCCCACCATAACCGCGACGTGCAGCAGCTGGGGCCACACTCCGGCGGTGGCGTCGTTGAGGCCCTGCACGATCGCGCCGAGGGGGGTGAAGTCGCTGATCCGGCGCAGCAGGTCGGACATCGCCTCGCGCGGCGCCCACAGGCCGGCGAAGAACAGCAGCGGGAAGTACAGGACCGTGCCGATGGCGCTGGCGGCGGCGGTGGTCGGGGCGAGCGCGGCGACGAGCAGCCCCAGGCTCAGCATCGTGACCAGGCCCAGGACGTAGAACAGCAGGTAGCCGAACAGGTTCGACGGCAGCGCGACGCCGTAGCCCAGGCGGCCGATGGCCAGCACGATGACGGTCGCGACCACAGAGAACAGCACGAGGTTCAGCAGCTGTGCGGCGAGCAGGGCCGCCGGCCGGACCGGGGTGGTCGCCATCCGGCGCAGCACACCTTTCTCCCGGTTGGCGGCGAAGGCCTGTGGCAGCACGGCCAGTGCCAGCATGGTGCCGGCCATGACGATCACGATCGGCACGTACAGGTCGATGGTGCGGGCGCCGCCGAGGTCGGGGTTGGCTTCGCGGAACGCGGGCACCAGCCCGATGATCGTCAGCAGCAGCGCCGGCAGCACGATCCCGAAGAACATCACGATCGGTTCACGCAGCGTCAGCTTCGTCTCGGTCACCGTCAGCCGGTAGAGGACGTTCACGGGGTCTCCTGGGTCTCAAGGTTACGGCCGGTGAGCGCGACGAAGGCGTCGTCCAGCGTGGTCTGCTCGACCCGCAGGTCGGCGGCGATGATCTGGTTGCGGGCCAGGACCGAGGTGACGGCGTGCAGTACGTTGCCGTGCCCGGTGATCACCAGCTGCCGGCCGGACCGGGCGACGTCGGTCACCTCGGGCAGCGCGCTGAGCAGCGCGTGGTCCAGCGGGGCGGAGGGCCGGAACCGGATCCGCTGGACGCCGTCGACCGTGGCGACCAGCCCGGCGGGGCTGTCGAGGGCGACGATCTTCCCGGCGTCGATCAGCGCGAGCCGGTCGCAGAGGCGTTCGGCCTCCTCCATGAAGTGGGTGACCAGCACGATCGTCACGCCGCGCTCGCGGATGCCGTCGATGAGGTCCCACACGTCGCGCCGGGCCTGCGGGTCCAGGCCGGTGGTCAGCTCGTCGAGCACCGCGACCTCGGGGTTGCCGACGAGCGCGAGGGCGATCGAGAGCCGTTGTTTCTGCCCGCCGGAGAGCCGGCGGAACTGGGAGTCGATCTTGTCGCGGAGGCCGAGCAGGTCCAGCAGTTCCCGCCAGTCGGCAGGGTGACGATAGAAGGATGAATACAGCTCCATCGCCTCACGCACGGTGAGCTTGTCCTGGAGTTGGCTCTCCTGGAGTTGCGCGCCGAGCCGGTGTCGCAGTGCGACGTCGCCCGGGTCCAGTCCGCAGACCCGGATCGTGCCGGCGTCGGCGGTCCGCAGGCCCTCCACACACTCGACGGTCGTGGTCTTGCCGGCGCCGTTGGGTCCGAGGATGCCGAAGATCTCCCCGGCGTCCACCGTGAACGACACCCCGTCGACGGCGGTCCGCTCGCCGTAGCGCTTGACCAGGCCGTCCACCTCGATGATTGCCATGCGCCCAGCCTGTCGGCGGGCGCGCGCGGGCGGATCGCCCAGCGGGTCAGCGTGGGACGCGGTTCAGGTGGGTAACGACATCAACCGATCGGTGGACCCACTATCGATCGAACGGTGGCCAGACGTCGAAGATGTGTTTGTGGGCCAGCCAGCGGGACAGGTCGTGCCGCAGGCGGCTGAACTCCTCCAGCGTCTTGTGCACCGTGCACAGCGCGAGGTCGGCGTCCTCGACGTAGAGCACCCGCCCGGCGACCGCCGCCGCGAACTCCTCACAGCGCACGATCCGCGCGGTCGTCCCGCCGGGGGCGGCCAGGCCGAGCAGCAGGTCGGTGGTGCGCCAGTAGCGGCCGTCGCTGGTCGCCCGCACGGCGGTCAGCTCGCTGGGATTCGCCCTGGCGTGGCGGGATCGTGGCCGGTAGTGGGTGAGCCGCAGGTTCAGCTCGGGCAGCAGCCAGGTGACCTCGGCGTCGTGGAACGGGTCGTCGGGTGTCGGGCACTCGGTGCGCAGACCCCAGCGCTCGACCTGGCACGTGCGCAACCGCCGCGTCGTGCCGGTGGAGACGTAGCTTCGCGACGACGTGAAGGTGTCGACGATGTCGACGAGCTGGGGTGTGATCGCCGTGCCCACGGGTCCAGAGCGTAGTCGCCGCCATGCGTTCGGTAACCCCCGGAACGGATTCGTTATGTCACGACTCAGGAGTTATTAGGTATCGATCGTGTCAAATTTCCACTCGATAGTGAGAACCCTCTTGACGGGCGATGTCAGCGATTGTCCCAGGTCAGCGTGATCGTGAACGCGCGAGCCAGCCACGCCTCCACGTCGTAGCCGGCCGCCGCGATGCCCTCCACCGCCGCGAACGTCCTGGCGAACGCGCGCTGGGTGGTCACGTCGTCGATCAACCCGTCCACCCGCGCCGCGAGCACCTCGTCGGTGTCCAGTACCCGCAGGTCGGCGCCGTCACGCACCAGTACGTCCAGGTACAGGTCCACCGTGCGCCACACCGGCCCCCGCTCGCTGTCCACGACGTCGATGTCGACGACGTCGATGTACACGTCGTGGTCCAGCTCCCGGTCCGGGTGCGCCCGCCACCGCCCGACCCGCAGCCCCGCCGAGGGCAGCAGCCACGACCGGAAGTAGGCGATGTCCGGATGGCCCTCCAGCGGCCGCGCCAGGTACAGGCCGAAGTCGGTCACCTCGTAGCGGTCGACGGGCCGGACGATGCCCTTGGGATCGGTGTTCGTCCGGCCGGCGACGTCGAAGAGTTCGATCTTGGGCGGGTGCACGCCAACACCATCGCACGGCGTCATGGACGGTGGCTAGACCATGGTTGACCAGGGCAAACAGTTTCTGTCGGTGCCCGGGCGTAATCTCGTTCCCGTGGCAGGAGTGATGGCGAGTTCCGAGTTCCGACCCATTGGCGACATCCCGCGCGCCGATGGTCGGTTCCGCATGGTCAGTGACTACCAACCGGCGGGCGACCAGCCGGCGGCGATCGACGATCTCCAGCGTCGGATCGAGGCCGGCGAGAAGGACGTCGTGCTGCTCGGCGCCACCGGAACGGGCAAGTCGGCGACCACGGCCTGGCTCATCGAGCGGCTCCAGCGCCCCACCCTGCTGATCGCGCCGAACAAGACCCTCGCCGCCCAGCTGGCCAACGAGCTGCGCGAGTTCTTCCCGCACAACGCCGTCGAGTACTTCGTCAGCTACTACGACTACTACCAGCCAGAGGCCTACGTCCCGCAGACCGACACCTACATCGAGAAGGACTCCTCGATCAACGAGGACGTCGAGCGCCTGCGTCACTCGGCCACGTGGAGCCTGCTGTCCCGCCGCGACGTCGTGGTGGTCGCGTCGGTGTCCTGCATCTACGGCCTGGGTAGCCCCCAGGAGTACCTCGATCGAACGATCGCACTCACCGTCGGTGACGAGATCGAGCGTGACACGCTGCTGCGCGCGCTCGTCGACACCCAGTACACGCGCAACGACGTGACCTTCAGTCGTGGCACGTTCCGCGTCCGGGGTGACACCGTCGAGATCATCCCCGCCTACGAGGAACTCGCCGTGCGGATCGAGTTCTTCGGCGACGAGGTCGAGGCGCTGTACTACCTGCACCCGCTGACCGGCGACATCGTCCGCCAGGTCGACAACGTGCGGATCTCCCCGGCCACCCACTACGTCGCCGGCCCGGAGCGGATGGAACGCGCCATCGGCGGGATCGAGGCCGAGCTGGAGGGCCAGCTGGCGACACTGGAGAAGCAGGGCAAGCTGCTGGAGGCCCAGCGGCTGCGCATGCGCACCGCCTACGACATCGAGATGATGCGCCAGGTCGGCTTCTGCTCGGGCATCGAGAACTACTCGCGGCACATCGACTGGCGCGAGGCCGGCACCGCCCCGGCCACCCTGCTCGACTACTTCCCCGAGGACTTCCTGCTGGTCATCGACGAGTCCCACGTGACCGTCCCGCAGGTCGGCGGCATGTACGAGGGCGACATGTCCCGCAAGCGCACCCTCGTCGACCACGGCTTCCGCCTGCCCAGCGCCATGGACAACCGCCCGTTGACCTGGGAGGAGTTCCAGGACCGCATCGGCCAGACGCTGTACCTGTCGGCCACCCCCGGCCCGTACGAGATGGGCCAGACGGCCGGCGAGTTCGTCGAGCAGGTCATCCGCCCGACCGGGCTGATCGACCCGGAGGTCGTCGTCAAGCCGACCGAGGGCCAGATCGACGACCTGGTCCACGAGATCCGCGTGCGTGCCGAGCGCGACGAACGCGTCCTGGTCACGACACTGACCAAGAAGATGTCCGAGGACCTGACCGACTACCTGCTCGAACTGGGCATCCGGGTCCGCTACCTGCACTCCGAGGTCGACACGCTGCGGCGCGTGGAGCTGTTGCGCCAGCTGCGGTTGGGCGAGTTCGACGTGCTGGTGGGCATCAACCTGCTGCGTGAGGGCCTCGACCTGCCCGAGGTGTCGCTGGTGTCGATCCTCGACGCCGACAAGGAGGGCTTCCTGCGTTCGGGCACCAGCCTGGTGCAGACCATCGGGCGTGCGGCGCGCAACGTGTCCGGCCAGGTCCACATGTACGCCGACCGGATCACCGACTCGATGAAGCACGCCATCGACGAGACGAACCGCCGGCGCGCCAAGCAGATCGCCTACAACGAGGAGCGCGGTCTCGACCCGCAGCCGCTGCGCAAGAAGATCGCCGACATCCTCGACCGCGTCTACACCGAGGCCGAGGAGGGCGGCGCCGAGTCCGTGCCGATCGGTGGCTCTGGCCGCAACGCCTCCCGTGGCCGGCGGGCGGCGGGGGAGCCGGGCGGCCGTTCGTCCGGGGTGTACGTCAAGGAGAACGTGGGGTCGATGGCCCGCGCCGAACTGGCGGACCTGGTGCAGCAGCTGACCGACCAGATGATGAACGCGGCCAGGGATCTGCAGTTCGAACTGGCGGCCCGGCTGCGCGACGAGATCGCCGATCTGAAGAAGGAACTGCGGGGGATGGATGCCGCTGGAGTGAAGTAACCAGGGCGAACGTGTCCGTTCTGACCATCTGGGCCGGTGGGTTCGTCTAGAAAGAACCCCATGTTGTCGGAGTCGTTAGCGGATTCGCGGGACCAAACGGACAGCCGGCCGGCGGCTGTGGTGGCGGTGTTGGCCGCCTTCGTCGTCGGCGTGGGGGCACTGGGCGGGTCGTCGGTGATGTCGTCACCGGTGCCGCGCGTGGTGGTGGCGCTGCTGCTGTTGGTCGCGGGTTGGCCGGTCCTGCGGCCGGCCCGCGACCCGGCACATCCGCTGACCAGAGCCGTCGGGGCCCCGGTCCTGCGCGGTATCGGCTCGTCGCTGGTCGTTCTGGGCGGCTACCTGCTCGGCATGGCGATGCTGACGGCGGTGGTGGCCGAGCCCGTCACGTCGGTGTTCCTGTTCGTGCTGCTGGTCTACGGCTGTCCCGCGCTGACGCTGGTGGTCGTCGCGGCGTCGACCGGGATGCGGGCCTGGGCGGTGGGCGCGGGGGCGTTGCTGCCGATGCTCCTGGTTCTCCTGCTGATCGCCGTCGACGTCACGGCGACCGCCGTCTCCGTCACGACGCTGGTGCTGGCCCTGGTGCTGACGGCCGTGGTGGTCCGGTCCGACCCGGCGGCGGTGTGGTCGTCGGCGGCCTCGGTCGCTGCGGCGATGTCGGCGTCGTTCGCCTTCGGCGCCGGCTCGTCCCCGTTCGGTTCCCTCGGCACGACCCAGTTCGGTGGCGCGGCCGACCCGGCGGCCGTAGACCAGACGGTCGGTCCGCAGTTGGTGGCGGCCCTGGCCCTGTTGACCGGCGCGTTCCTGCTGATCCTGGCGGTCCTGCGGCGTGACCTGCCGACCGGAATCCTGGCGGCCACCACGTTCGCCACCCCGCCGGTCTTCCTCCGCCAGGACCAGTCCTTCGCCACCTGGCAGTCGAACACGACGATCGTGGTGCTCGTCGTCCCGGTGGTCCTGGCGGTGATCGCCTTGGTGGCGCTGCGCGTGCATTCCGTTCGCCGCGCCCTCACCGCGCTCGTCCCGATCGGCGCCGACCCGGCTGGTGGCCCGGCCTCACGTCCCGGTTCGCCGCAGGCGGGCGGTCCGACCGCTGCGGCCGGCGGTCCGGGGTACGCGGCCGATGGGGGTCCGGGGGGTGGTGCGCCACAGCCCGGCGGTCCGGCGTTCGGCGGTGGTTCGGCGGCCCACGGGGCGTCGCACGGGCGGTCCGGTGATCCGGAGTCGACGCCGCCGATCGGCGTGCCCGTCCAGAACCACATCCCGCCGGCGAATCCGGATGCCCGCTCCGCCGCGGCGTTCGCCGTCGTGTTGGCGGCGGCGGCCGTGGTGTTCGTCGTCATGGGGTTGCCTGTTCTCGACTGGCACCATGGGGTCCATGGCGCCATCGCGCTCGTCGTCCTGGCGGCGGCCGGGGCGTTGGCCGTGTGGCTGCCCGGCAAGCCCGGTGCGGCCGCCGCCGTGGTGGCGCTGCTCGGCCTGGGGCTCGGCCCGCCGTGGCTGTGGCTGATCATCGGCGGCGCCCGAACGGTCGCGGGCGTCGTGGAGTCGGTCCTGGCGATCGCCCTGGCCGTGGTGCTGGTGTGCCGGCACTGGCGGCCGAGTGTGTTCGCCGCGTCCGCCTACCTGGTCGCGAGAGCGACGGCGGCCCTGCTCGGCGCGCTGCTCTACGACCCGGCCTACTCGACCCGACCCGATGATGACGACTGGGTGCCGGTGCTGATCGTCGCGCTGCCGTTGCTGCTGCTGGCGGTTCCGGCCGCGCTGGCCGCGTTCGGGCGGTGGGCGGCCTACGCCCAGGCGGTCGGCGCGGTCGCCTTGGCCGCCGGCGGGTTCCTGCCGATGAAGGTGCTGGTCGCCGAGTTCTCCAGCGGTGCGGCCGGCCTGTCGATGCAGACCTCGCTCAGCCCGCTCACCCCGACCGACTGGCTGGGCGCCGCCTACTTCCTGCGCACGGTCTCCGCGCCCGTCCTCGTCATGATGATCATTCTGGTGCTGGTCGGCTTCGTTCTCGCCGCCTCGCTGGCCAAGCGTCCGAACGGGGCGTTGGCCGCGGCGTTCGCCCTGTTGCTGCTGGCGGTGGTCCAGTCGGCGCTGCTGACGGCCGTGCTCCAGTGGTCGGCCGAGGAGGCGCAGGTCATCGGCTGGTCGTTGGGCGGTGCGGCGATCGCGGCCGCCCTGGTCGCGGCGGTGACCGCCCAGTCCGCGGCCGGTCGCTACCGGGGGGTCAGAGGTTGACGCCGGCCTTGAGTCGGGTGATGGCGTCGTTGAGCATCGGGGTGAAGTCGGCGTCGGGGTCCTTGAGCCAGTCGAGCGCGGCGACGAGCAGGGTGCCGAACATGGCGCCGATGGTGTGCCGGATCTCCGGGTCGTCCGGCGCGCGGCCGAGGCGGCGGGCGCTCAGTTCGGTCATCGCGGCCAGCCCGTTGCTGATGTTGGGCAGCGACGCGGTCCACAGTTCCGGCACGGACAGCGTGAGCATGCCGCGCCCGCGTTCCCGGTCGACCTGGTCGGGCGTCATGGTCGAGAAGGACTCGACCATGGCGTTGCGCCACGCGTCGAGCAGTCCGAGTTCGGCGGGCTGGGTTTCGAACGCGGCGTAGATGACCGGGTCGACGAGGTCGGTGGTGACCAGGTCCTCCTTGGTGGGGAAGTACCGGAACACCGTGCTCGGCGAGACCTCGGCGACCTCGGCGATCTGCTCGACGGTGGTCGCCGCGTAACCCTGGGTGCGGAACAGGTGGACCGCGTGTTTCTGGATCGTGGCCCGCGTGCGGGCCTTCTTCCGCTCACGCAATCCGCCGGCCTCAGGACCGGGGTCGAACGCCGACGTCATGGCCCGATTCTGCTGCGTTCCCGCTAGTCACGGCCACCCGGGTGCCCCGCGCCGGCAGAAACGCGACGGTCAGCACGACCCCGAGAACCGCCACTCCCACCGAAACCCACAACATCCGCCCCATGCCGTCGACGAACGCCCCCCGAACCTGCGCCAGCATCTCCGGTGACCCGGCCTGCCGGGCCACCGCGACCCCGGCGTGAACGCTTTCCCGCGCGACGGCGCCGGCCGTCCCGCCCAGGTCCAGCCGGTCGGAGTACCCGGCGTTGAGCACGCTGCCGAGGATGGCCGCCGCCAACGGACTCCCCAGTTTCTGCACGGACTGGTTGAGCGCCGAGGCCACCCCGGCCCGCTCGGCGTCGATGGTCGACAGCGCGGCCGACGACGCCGTCGCCAACGCCAACCCGGCCCCGAACCCACCGAGCGACGTCCAGACGGCGGCGATCCCGTACCCGCTGGTCACGGTCGTTCCCGCCGCCAACACGAGGGCGATTCCCAGGATCACGAACCCGGCGGCCACCGCGACCTTGGACCCCACCGAGGTGGCGATCCGGTCGGCCAGGCCCGCGCCGACCATCATCCCGCCCAGCAACGGCAGCAGCCGAACCCCGCTCCCCATGGCGTCGGTGTCCAGCACCGCCTGAAAGTACTGTGGCGCCGCGAACAGGAATCCGAAGAACACGAACGTCCCCAGCCCGGCGAGCACCGTCCCCCAGGCGAACCGCCGCGACCGAAAAAGGGAAAGATTGACCAGTGTCCTTCCCGGGCGTCGCCGCTCCAGATTCCGTTCCCACCACACGAACCCGACCAGCAGCGCCGCCCCACCAACCATGCTCGCCACCGCGCCGGCCGACCCGAACCCGTCCTGCCCGGCCTCAACCAGCCCGAACGTCACCACGGCGAGCCCGGCACTGGACAACGCGATCCCGACAGGATCCAACGCCGGCCGCCGCTCACTGCGCGACTCGGGCAACAACGCGACCACCGCGACGACAGCCAGGACGATCACGGGAAGGTTCATCAGAAAAACCCAGCCCCACCAGAAATTCGACAGCAACCACCCCCCGACGATCGGCCCCAACGGTAAGGCGACAAAGTTCGCCGCCGACCAGATCCCGATGGCCCGGGGCCGTTCCTCGGGCGTGAACATCACCGCCAGCCCGCTGAGTACCAGCGGCACCACCATCGCCGCCCCGAACCCCAGCACCGCCTGCGCCGCGATGAACATCCCGGGCGTCGTCGAGGTGGCGGCGAGCACCGAGCCACCCGCGTAGATTCCCAGGGCGACCAGCAACATCCGCTTGCGCCCGAACCGGTCCCCGAGCAGCCCGCCCGGCAGGACCCCCGCGGCCAACACCAACGTGTAGGCGGAGACGAACCACTGGAGTTCGGTCGCCGACGCGCCGAGCGCCGTGGCCAGGGTCGGCAGGGCTACCGTCAAGATCGTCACCGGTAACGCCACCGCGAGCACCACGAGGCTCAGCGCTCCCAGCGCCCACCATCGGTTCTTCATCGCCCCCACCTCATTTCAGTAGTCCACTCCCAAGTGAAAGTACACTCTCATTTGGCAGTGAACCACCACAAGTCCGCCACCTCACACGGCGCCAGTGACGATCCCGGGCGCTGACGGCCCCTCAACCCGCGACCACCCGCCCGACCTTCACCAGAGAGCAGCGACAGCGCCCCTTCACCGGGTAGCGCTGGGCGCCAGCGCCTCGCCTTGCCCGATTGCTGCGGCGGTCGGCCGTGCTCGGCTGCGGCAGCGTCCCGCCTTGCTTGACTGCGCCAGCGCCTCGCCCTGCTCGATTGCGGCGGCGGTCGGCTCTGCTCGCGCTGCGGCGGTCGGCCGTGATCGACTGCGGCGGCGCCCCGTCCTGCTCGGCTGCGGCGGCGGTCGGCCGTATGTCACGTTCCCGAACCCGCCGGGTGCCGCCGCGTTCGGCACAGCTGCCGATGCGCCCGCTGGTCCGGCCCGTGGCGCGGGACGGGGCGATGCCCTGCGCGCCTACTGGCCCAACGTCAACCCACCAACCTCACTCGGCCCGGTGCCGCCGCCGTGGGGGTGGGCTGGGCACGGGGCGCGCCGGCTCCTCCGAGGCCGTCGACGACCCCGGCGTTTCCGACGTTTCGGGCTCGGCCCGCTTAGCCATCTCGCGCAGCAGTTCGTCGAAGATGGGCGTCGACATCACGTCGTCGCGTGGCATCCGCGCCTCCTAACGGTGGGAAGCGGGTGGTGACGCCCGCTGTCGATCAGCGTGCCAAACGATGGCCGCCACGATTGGGGGAACTCTTCTACCGGCTTGACAACACTGCGTGTGTGGAAAATTCGGTCCCTGGAGTGGCCGCCCCGGTACCGACTGGGTGAGGATGGGCCGCATGACCACGAAGCTGGACGATCTTGTCTCGATGAAGGTGACGGTCGACGTCGCGGACCAGATCGCCGAGGTGACGTTGCTCGGACCCGGCAAGGGCAACGCCATGGGTCCGGACTTCTGGCGCGAACTCCCCCTCGTCTTCACCGCTCTCGACGCCGACGACGACGTCCGTGCGATCGTGCTCACCGGCAGCGGCGCGAACTTCTCCTACGGCCTCGACCTGCCCGCGATGATGCCCACCTGGGCCCCCCTTCTCGCCGGCGACGCGCTCGCCGCCCCCCGCACCCGCTTCCTCGACGAGATCCGCCAGCTCCAACGCTCCGTCAACGCCGTCGCAGAGTGTCGCAAACCGGTTGTCGCCGCCGTGTCGGGGTGGTGCATCGGCGGCGGGGTCGATGTGATCGCCGCCGCCGACATCCGGCTGGCCAGCGCGGACGCGAAGTTCAGCGTGCGCGAGGTGAAGGTGGCGATCGTCGCGGACCTCGGGAGCCTGCAACGCCTGGCCGCCATCGTCGGTGAGGGCCACCTGCGCGAGCTGGCGTTCACCGGCCGCGACGTCGACGCCGCCCGCGCCGAGCGGATCGGCCTGGTCAACGAGGTGTTCCCGGACCAGGTGGCCGTGCTCGCCGCCGCCAGAACCCTCGCCGCCGAGATCGCAGCGAACCCGCCCCTGGTCGTCCAGGGTGTCAAGGACGTCCTCGGCCACCGCCGCGAACAGCAGGTCGCCGACGGCCTGCGTTACGTCGCCGCCTGGAACGCCGCCTTCCTCCCCAGCGAGGACCTCGCCGAAGCCGCCGCCGCCTTCCTCGAACGCCGCGAACCCAAGTTCCGCGGCAGGTGACCGGGACGCTCCGGGACCGACGGCAGGAGCGACATGGTCGGCCGGCCTCCGCGAGGTGCGGGCTTTCGACATGATCGCCGTCGGTACCCGCGAATTCCTGTCATGATCGACAGCTACCGAACTCCGCGCCCGGGAGAGTGAGTTGCATGACCAGCCCGACCGACACCTTCCGCGCCGCCCGGGACTTCCTGCTTGAGCGGCGTGATGACTACCTTCGGGCCGCCGCCGAGTTCGAGTGGCCCGCGCTCACCCACTTCAACTGGGCGATCGACTGGTTCGACGCGGTCGCCGCCGCCGAGCCCACGGCGAGTCGCCTCGCGCTGTGGATCGTCGAGGAGGACGGGCGGGAGGCCAGGTGGACGTTCGCGGAGATGTCCCGTAGGTCCAACCAGGTCGCGAACTGGTTGCGAAGCAACGGCGTCCGGCGGGGGGATCGGCTCATCCTCATGCTGGGCAACCAGGGGGAACTCTGGGAGACGATCCTCGCGGCCATGAAGCTCGGGGTTGTCCTGATCCCCGCTTCGACCCTGCTCGGGGCGGCTGACCTGCGGGATCGGGTCGATCGGGGGCGGGCGGCGCACGTTATCGTGCGGGATGAGGACACCGCGAAGTTCGACGACGTCCCGGGGGACTACACGCGGATCGCGGTGGGGGAGGCGCGGGAAGGCTGGCTTCGGTTCTCGGATTCCAACGATGCGGACACGGTGTTCACCGCGGACGCGCCGACGGCCGCCACGGACACCTTCCTGTTGTACTTCACCTCCGGGACGACGGCCGCGCCGAAGCTCGTGCAGCACACGCACGTCTCCTACCCGGTCGGTCACCTCTCGACCATGTACTGGATCGGCCTCGAACCCGGCGACGTGCATCTCAACATCTCGTCGCCCGGCTGGGCGAAGCATGCCTGGAGCAACGTCTTCGCGCCCTGGAACGCCGAGGCCACCGTGTTCATCGTCAACTACGGGCGGTTCGACGCGGGCAGTCTCATGGCCCGGATGGACCGGTGCGGGGTCACCTCGTTCTGTGCGCCGCCGACGGTGTGGCGGATGCTCATCCAGGCTGATCTCACCCAGCTCAGGACGCCGCCCCGGAAGGTCGTGGGGGCGGGGGAGCCGCTCAACCCCGAGGTGATCGAGCAGGTTTCCAGGGCGTGGAAAGTCACGATTCGGGATGGGTTCGGGCAGACCGAGACGTCGGTGCTCGTGGCGAACACGCCGGGGCAGGAGGTGCGGCCGGGGTCCATGGGCCGGCCGCTGCCGGGGTTCGGGATCGCGCTGGTGGACGCGTCGGGCGTGCCAAGCGACGAGGGGGAGATCTGTGTGGACCTCAGCCGGCGGCCGGTCGGCCTGATGGTCGGCTACGCCGACGACGACGAGCGCACCGCCGAGGTCATGCGCGACGGCTTCTACCACACCGGCGACGTCGGCTCCCGTGACGCGGACGGCTACATCACCTACGTCGGCCGCGCCGACGACGTCTTCAAGGCCTCCGACTACCGCATCTCGCCCTTCGAGCTGGAGAGTGTGCTGATCGAGCACGAGGCCGTCGCCGAGGCGGCCGTGGTGCCCTCGCCCGACCCGATCCGGCTGTCGGTGCCGAAGGCCTACGTCGTCCTGGCCGCCGGGCATGAACCGGATGCTGGGACAGCGCGGTCGATCCTGGCCTTCGCCCGGGAGAACCTCGCACCGTACAAGCGGATCCGGCGACTGGAGTTCGCTGATCTGCCCAAGACGATCTCCGGCAAGATCCGGCGGGTCGAGCTGCGGGGGCGCGAGCACGAGGTCCATGCCGATCCGTCGGCACCGGTCGCCGGCGAGTACCGCGAGGAGGACTTCCCCGACCTGCGTGGGTGACCCGCCTACAGTACACACAGTGTTACCGCAAGTGACATTAATGTGAACAACCGACTCTTTCGGGTGCGCGGGTTAACAATTCAAGATCGATTGCCGACAGAATCAGGCGGGGAGAACACCGACCGACCTGTGAGAGTCCGCATGATGAGAACCGAGGACCTGCCGACCGAACCGTTCAGCGTGGTCTGGAGCCGTGGCCACTGCTACGTCCGCGAGGCCACCACCGGCCGCGCCCGCTGGACCGGCCTGTGGATGGGCATCGACGACCGGGGCCGCCCGCAGGCCCTCACCGATGCCGACCTGCACCGACGCGGCTGGAGCCTCCACCGCGCCTGACCCGGCCCTTCGCGACGCCGACCCGCGTCGACGTGGCCGGCGTCCCCGCGGCGCCGAGCTGTGACGGCGCGGGGAGTCCGCGCCGGTGCGGGTCGTGGAGCACGTTCACCGGGCCCGACCTGCACCGACAAGGTCCGGAGCCCGCCCGGATAGGGTCATCGCCATGGTGGAGCGTGCCGTGGAGGAACTGCCGGACAGGCTGTTCACCATCCCGAACCTGCTCAGCGTCATCCGGCTCGCCGGCGTCCCGGTTTTCCTGTGGCTACTGCTCGGTCCGCAGGCCGACGGCTGGGCGCTGGCGATCCTCGTCTTCAGCGGCATCTCCGACTGGGCCGACGGCAAGATCGCCCGCTGGCTCGACCAGGCCAGCAAGCTCGGCGCGATGCTCGACCCGGCCGCCGACCGCCTCTACACGCTGGCCACGATCGTCGCGTTCGTGGTGCGCGACATCGTGCCGTGGTGGATCGCGGCGGTTCTGGTCGGGCGGGACGTGATGGTGGGGGTCTGTATCTGGTTGCTGGGGCGTAACGGGTTCACCACCCCCGAGGTCACCTACGTCGGCAAGGCGGCGACCTTCAACCTGATGTACGCGATGCCGCTGCTGCTGCTGGCCCAGGGCGGGTCGACGGCCGCGACGCTCATCCGCCCGGTCGCCTACGCCTTCGCCGTCTGGGGCGGCGCCCTGTTCGTCTGGTCGGGCATTCTCTACCTCGTCCAGACACGCAACGCGCTGCGCTCGCGGCAGGCCGGCGCCATCTAAACTGCCGCGCAAACACGGCAGACCAGCACAAGTGGAGGACCGGCTGTGACCACACCGGAGGACCGCAAGTACACCGAGGAGCACGAGTGGCTGACCACCGACGCCACCCGCGTGCGCGTCGGGATCACCGACTACGCCCAGCAGCAGCTCGGTGACGTGGTGTTCGTGGAGCTGCCGGAGGCCGGGCGCACCTACTCCCAGGGCGAGCCGGTCGGCGAGGTCGAGTCGACCAAGAGCGTCTCGGAGATCTTCGCGCCGGTCGGCGGTGAGGTCACGGCGGTGAACACCGCCCTGAACGACACCCCCGAGCTGATCAACAGTGACCCGTACGGCGACGGCTGGATCTTCGAGTTGACCGTCACCGACGCGGGGCAACTCGACGGCCTGCTGGACGCGGCGGCCTACCAGAAGCTCACCGAGAACGACTGAGCCGACCCGGCGCGGGGGAGTCACCGTCTGGCCTGCTGATCGCGCACGGTACGTTGACACAGGTAGAAGTCAGCACCAGCAGGAGGAGAGCTCAGGTGAGCACCAACGACGGGCCCGGCGTCCCGCCGGAGCAGTCTCCGGAGCGGACCTCGGTCTTCCGGGCAGACTTCCTCGCCGAGTCGGAGCAGCAGGCACCGCCCGCGGCTCCCGCGCCAGAGCCGGGTGTCGACGCGCTGCCGAACGGTTCGGCGTTGCTGGTGGTCAAGCGCGGCCCGAACGCGGGTTCGCGTTTCCTGCTCGACCGCGACACCACCAGCGCCGGGCGCCACCCGGACAGCGACATCTTCCTCGATGACGTCACGGTTTCGCGTCGGCACGCGGAGTTCCGCCGCGAGGGCGGCGAGTTCGTGGTGATCGACGTCGGCAGCCTCAACGGCACGTACGTCAACCGTGAGCCGGTCGACCAGGCGGTGCTCGCGGGCGGCGACGAGGTCCAGATCGGCAAGTTCCGGCTGGTCTTCCTCACCGGCCCGAACGCCTGAGTCGAGTCTCGGAGAGTACGGGAAGCGGCACGAAGCGGGGGCGGGAGTGACTGCTGCCGGGCGGCCACGCGGAGAGCAGACGAGTGCCGGCCTGAGCATCGGTGTGGTGCTCAGCCGGCTTCGTTCGGATTTCCCGGACGTCACGATCTCCAAGATCCGGTTCCTGGAGGCCGAGGGTCTGGTCCGGCCGGCGCGCGCCGCCTCGGGCTATCGCCAGTTCACCGAGGCCGACGTGGCCCGCCTGCGGTTCGTGTTGTCGGCGCAACGTGATCACTACCTTCCGTTGAAGGTGATCAAGGAGCAGTTGGAGGCGGCGGACCGCGCCGAGGACGACCGCCCGGTGTTGACGCCGGTGCCGGATCGGCTGCCTGGTCCGGAGCAGTTCGTGGAGCGCCCGCTGCGCCGGCTGACCCAGGAGGAGTTCCTGGAGCAGGCGGAGATCGACGAGCCGACGTTGCGCGAGTTGGAGCAGTACGGGTTGGTCCGTCCGGGCGCCGCCGGGCTCTACGACTCGGAGGCCGCGCAGATCGCGCGCACGGCCAGGGCACTGGCCAACTACGGGATCGAGCCGCGCCATCTGCGGGCCTTCCGCGCCTCGGCCGACCGCGAGATCGGTTTGCTGGAACAGATTGTCACGCCGATGTATCGCCACCAGGACCCCGAGTCGCGGCGTCGGGCGGACGAGGCGACCCGTGATCTCGCGGCCCTGTCGGTCGGTTTGCACACGCTGCTCGTGAAGGCCGGCCTACGTCGGATTTCCAGCAGGTAAGGTGAAACCCGCCGAACAGCACCCGTTACCCACTGTTCGCACATCGTGACGTGGATCGCGGTGTAGATACACGAGCATCGGAACCGGATGGCGGGTAGCGTCGAGGCCAGCGATGAGCGATCCTCGAACAAGGGGTGTCCTCGCTGGGCGAGCGAAGGGAGGCGAACCCGATGAGCGAGATGCGCGTCGTGGGCGTGCGGGTGGAACTACCCGCCAACCAACCGATCTTGTTGCTGCGCGAGACCGACGGTGAGCGTTACCTCCCTATCTGGATCGGCTCGGTGGAGGCCACCGCGATCGCTCTGGAGCAGCAGGGTGTTCGGCCTGCCCGTCCGCTGACCCACGATCTGCTCAAGGACGTGATCGGCGCGCTGGGTCGTGAGCTGGAGCAGGTGCGGATCACCGACCTGCGGGAGGGCACGTTCTTCGCCGAGCTGGTGTTCGACGGCGACATCCGGGTCTCGGCCAGGCCGAGTGACTCGGTGGCGCTGGCCCTGCGGATCGGTGTCCCGATCCACGCCGAGGACTCCGTCCTGCAGGAAGCCGGGTTGATCATCCCGGACGAGCAGGAGGACGAGGTGGAGAAGTTCCGCGAGTTCCTCGACTCGGTCTCTCCCGAGGACTTCCGCGGCGCCGACACCTGAGCGGGTCCAGCGGGCCGATATCGGCGGCCTGTCACCGTCGACGTCACCGCCTGCGACGACGGCCCGTTCGAGGCTGCGCCATGCGGAGGTTTGGCCCGGATCGCCCGCGCGTCGCGTTGACCGTCACCCGCGCCCGACTTACCGTCGAGGCGAGCGAATCGCGAGTGCCCCATCCCCTCGCGCGACTCGCGGGCGGTTGGAGAGCGGAGGCAGGCGTGGTCGAGGAAGGTCCCGTCGAGGCTGTCACCGGTGGCCAGGGGGAGCTGTTCCCTGACGAGGCGGCCCCCGACGAGCTTGTGGGCTACCGTGGCGCCGCCGCGTGTCAGATCGCCGGTATCACCTACCGCCAGCTGGACTACTGGGCCCGTACCGGCCTGGTCGCGCCGACCATCCGCAGCGCCCAGGGCTCGGGTTCGCAGCGGCTGTACTCGTTCAAGGACATCCTGGTCCTGAAGGTGGTCAAGCGGCTGTTGGACACGGGTGTCTCGTTGCAGAACATCCGGGTGGCGGTCGATCACCTGCGTCGCCGGGGGGTGCGTGACCTGGCGAGGATCACGCTGTTCTCGGACGGGACGACGGTCTACGAGTGCACGTCGCCGGAGGAGATCGTCGACCTGCTCCAGGGCGGTCAGGGCGTGTTCGGTATCGCCGTGTCGGGCGCCATGCAGGAGATCAACGGCACGATCCACGAGTTCCCGGCCGAGCGGGCCGACGGCGGGGTCGTCGAGCCGTTGAACGACGACGAGCTGACGGCACGGCGCAAGGCGCGCAACGCCGGCTGACCAGAGCCTTTCGGGCGGTTCTCCAGCCCCCGGGAGTAAGCTGCCCAGGTAGTCGTAGATCCCGCGCGGGAGAGTCCGGCACCCGTGCCGGCGCCGAAGGAGCAAATCCTCCCCGGAACCTCTCAGGCACCCGAACCGCACGGGAGAGACGCCTCTGGAAAGCGGGTGGTGCCGCCACCCCGCCGAAGGTGCAAGTCCGTTGGACGAAGCTCTCAGGCGCACGTCGCGTGCGGGGACAGAGGGGGAGGGTAGGACCCCGTAGTTCGACCTGCCCACCTCTCTCATCGGAGGCGTCCATGGACCGCATCCCGCTCGCCGCCCTGGAACAGGGCACCCCGTTCGCCGACCGGCACATCGGACCGCGCCCGAACGAGCTGGCCAGGATGCTCGACGTGATCGGCGTCGGCTCCCTGGACGAGCTGGTCGACCAGGCCGTCCCGGACTCGATCCGGGACGCCGGGGAGATCGATCTGCCGCCGGCCGCCGCCGAGCACGAGGCGTTGGCGGAGCTGCGGGAGCTGGCGGGGCGTAACCGCACGCTCACCCAGATGATCGGCCTGGGCTACTACGGGACGCTGACCCCGCCGGTGATCCGCCGCAACGTGCTGGAGAGCCCGGCCTGGTACACGGCGTACACGCCCTACCAGCCGGAGATCTCGCAGGGCCGGCTGGAGGCGCTGCTGAACTTCCAGACGATGGTCGCCGACCTGACGGGCATGGAGCTGGCGAACGCGTCGATGCTGGACGAGTCGACGGCGGCGGCGGAGGCGATGACGCTGGTCCGCCGCGCCGGCCGGTCGCGCTCGGCCCGGTTCCTGGTGGACGCGGACACGTTCCCGCAGACGATCGCGGTGATCGAGACCCGCGCGGAGCCGCTGGGTATCGAGGTCGAGGTGGTGGACCTGTCGGCGGGGCTGCCGGAGGGCGAGTTCTTCGGGGTCCTGCTGTCCTACCCGGGTGCCTCGGGTGCGGTGCGTGACGACGCGGCGCTGGTCGAGCAGGCGCACGAGCGGGGCGCACAGGTCGTGGTCGCGGCCGACATTCTCGCTCTGACGCTGCTGCGGGCGCCGGGGGAGATCGGGGTGGACGTGGTGGCCGGCAGCACCCAGCGGTTCGGGGTGCCGATGGGCTTCGGTGGCCCGCACGCCGGGTACCTGGCGGTGCGCCAGGGCCTGGAGCGGCAGTTGCCGGGCCGGCTGGTCGGGGTGAGCGTGGACGCGGACGGCAACCGGGCCTACCGGCTGGCGTTGCAGACCCGTGAGCAGCACATTCGCCGGGAGAAGGCGACCAGCAACATCTGCACGGCGCAGGTCCTGCTGGCGATCGTGGCGTCGATGTACGCGGTGTACCACGGCCCGGAGGGGCTGCGGGCGATCGGGACGCGGGCGCACCGGATGGCGGCGGTGCTGGCTGCGGGGCTGCGGGCCGGGGGAGTGGCGGTGGCGACCGAGCACTTCTTCGACACGATCACGGTGGACGTGCCGGGCCGGGCCGCCGAGGTCGTGGCGGGGGCGCGGGACCGGGGGATCAACATCCGCGAGGTGTCGGCCGACCGGGTGAGCGTGGCGTGTGACGAGACCACGACGCGTGAGCACGTGCGCCGGCTGTGGGCGGCGTTCGGGGTGGGCGGTGACGTGGACGCGCTGGACGCGGCGACGGCCGACGCGTTCCCGGCGGAGCTGGCGCGGACCTCGGCGTACCTGACGCACCCGGTGTTCTCGACGCACCGGTCGGAGACGGCGTTGCTGCGGTACCTGCGCGCGCTGTCGGACAAGGACGTGGCGTTGGACCGGAGCATGATCCCGCTGGGGTCGTGCACGATGAAGTTGAACGCGACGGCCGAGATGGAGCCGATCACCTGGCCGGCGTTCGCCGAGCTGCACCCGTTCGCGCCGGTGTCGGACGCGGCGGGGATCCTGCGGGTGGTGTCGGACCTGGAGGACTGGCTGGCGAAGGTCACCGGCTACGACGCGGTGAGCCTGCAACCGAACGCCGGTAGCCAGGGCGAGTTCGCGGGGCTGCTGGCGATCCGCGCCTACCACCGTGACCGGGGCGAGGCGGCCCGCAACGTGTGTCTGATTCCCGCCAGCGCGCACGGCACGAACGCGGCGAGCGCGGCGATGGCCGGCATGCGCGTGGTCGTGGTTCGCTGTGACGACAACGGGAACGTCGACCTGGACCACCTGCGGTCCACTGTGGACGAGCACCGCGCGGACCTGGCCTGCATCATGATCACCTACCCGTCGACGCACGGCGTGTACGAGGACACCGTGCGCGAGGTGTGCGACCTGGTGCACGAGGCCGGCGGTCAGGTCTATGTGGACGGTGCGAACCTGAACGCGCTGATCGGCCTGGCGCGCTTCGGGAAGTTCGGCGCGGACGTGTCGCACCTGAACCTGCACAAGACGTTCTGCATCCCGCACGGCGGCGGCGGCCCGGGGGTCGGGCCGATCGGGGTGCGCGCGCACCTGGCCCCGTTCCTGCCCAACCACCCGCTCCAGCCCACCGCCGGCCCGGCGACCGGCGTCGGCCCGATCAGCGCGGCGCCGTGGGGCAGCGCGTCGATCCTGCCGATCTCCTGGGCGTACGTGCGGATGATGGGCGCGCCCGGTCTCAAGCGCGCCACGATGACGGCCGTGGCCGCCGCGAACTACGTGGCCGCGCGCCTGGCGGCGCACTTCCCGGTGCTCTACACCGGCGCCCACGACCGGGTGGCCCACGAGTGCATCCTGGATCTGCGCGGCATCACGAAGGCCACCGGCGTGACGGTCGACGACGTGGCCAAGCGCCTGGCCGACTACGGTCTGCACGCGCCAACGATGTCCTTCCCGGTGGCCGGCACGCTGATGGTGGAGCCGACCGAGAGCGAGGACGTCGCGGAGCTGGACCGGTTCTGTGACGCCATGATCGCCATCCGGCGGGAGATCGACCGGGTGGGTGCCGGCGACTGGCCGGCCGAGGACAACCCGTTGCACAACGCGCCGCACACGGCCGAGTCGATCGCCGGCAAGTGGGACCACCCGTACAGCCGCGAGGAGGCGGCGTACCCGACGGGGTCGGCCGGTCCGAAGATCTGGCCGCCGGTGCGCCGGATCGACGGTGCGAAGGGGGACCGGAACCTGGTGTGCTCCTGCCCCCCGATCGAGGCGTACCAGTCGTGACAGTTCAGTCCTGAGCGGTCGCGGAGATCATCTCCCGGGCCTGCGACACCGGCACGCACTCCTCGTCCCAGTACCACAGGGCGCTCTCCATGGCGAGGGACAGGTAGGTGTCGTAGGTCCCCTCCTCGTCGACGGTGACCAGGCAGCCGATGTACCAGCCGTTGACGTGCTCCTTGGACTGGAGGGTCGTGAGCAGCCACGGCCGTAGGCCGACGGTGAGTTCGCCGACGCTGCCGGTGCCGGTCACGTCGAGGGTGGTGACGGTCTCGTCGGTCCCGAAGACGGGGCCGGCGAGCAGCAGCACGTACTTCAGCTCCGTTTCCTCTGTCACGGTCTGCACGTCGTCGATGGTCAAAGTCATCCCTGACTCCTCTCTGCGGAAATCTGCGGATTATGATGCTCACTGCGACCGGTCGTGCGCAGCCCGCTAACGGACATCGTGGCCAACCGGTCGTTAACGTGACTTTCGTGCGATGGCAACGGAGGAGTGCGATGCCAGTAGGGTTTGGCGGCGAGGTGGAGCGGCAGTTGATCGCCGAGGAGGTGCGTGCTCTGCGGGATAAGCACGGTCTCACTCAGGACGAACTTGCCAGACGGATCGGGTTCAGTCAGTCCACGGTGAAGAACATCGAGTCCGCGTATCGCGTGCCGACCCGGGAACAGGCGGAGTTGCTGGACAAGGCATTGGACACGGCAGGGATACTTCGCCGCTTGGAGGCCAGGATTCGTGCGGCGCCGATCTCGCCAGGCTTCCGTCCGTTCATATCCGCCGAGGCAGACGCTCGCACGCTCAAGACGTTCGAACACACGATTATTCCTGGGCTGTTGCAGACCGAGGACTACGCCCGGACATTGGTGGAGGCGTATCCAGGGTTGGCCGAGGAAGAGGTGAGCGCGCGGGTGGCTGCGAAACTGAAGCGCCAACTAGTGCTGGAAACCGAGGAGCCACCTTGGCTTTGGGCGGTTGTTGACGAACAGGTGCTGCATCGCGAGATCGGTGGCCCCGAGGTAATGGCGGAACAACTGGCAAAGCTGGCAGAGTTCGCTTACCGGCCGAGGGTTACCATCCAAGTGCTCTCCGCCGGCCGCGCACACACCGCGCTGCTGGGTTCGTTCGTCATCGCGGAACTGGCCTTGCAACCGACGGTCGCGTATCTGGATACGGTGCTAGACGGTCAGACCGTGCAGGACGCGGCCATGGTGGAGATGGTGAAGGTAGTGTTCGACACGATCCGGACCGAGGCACTGTCCGGCCGTGAGTCCAAGGAAATGATCGAGGAAGGTGTGCGGCAATGGAAGCAACGGATCGCGTCGTGAGTTGGCGCAAGTCCAGCCGCAGTGGGGGTAACGGCAGCAACTGTGTGGAGGTCGGTCGGGCCGCTGAGGAGATCTTGGTGCGGGACACCAAGAACCGGACCGGTGGCACGCTCAACTTCGCCCCGGGTACCTGGCAGCGGTTCCTGAAGACCAACTGATGACGAGTTCGCCGGTCGGCCACGGCCGACCGGCGGGTCTCACCGCCCGGTGATCTGGTGCAGCAACGCCTGGGCCTCACTCTGGCTGTACTGCCCGGAAATACTGACCTTCCCGCCGGGGATGGCGCCCTGGATCATCGGCGCCGACACGATCTGCCCGTCGACGATCATCGCGACCTGCTCACCGGTGTGCGCGCCGGTCCACTCGGCGAACACGTCCCCGTCCTCCGGGGTCATCGTGATGTTCAGGCCCCAGGTCGTCTGCTGCTGCTCGACCGTCGCGCCCTCCAGGCGGGTGATGGTCAGGAACGGCTCCTCGACGTGCAGGGTCTGACCCTCGGAATCCGGCAGCGCCGTGGTCCCCTCGCCGGGCGCCGGCACCACCCTGGCCAGGTCGATCGGCGCCAGCAGGTCGGCCGCCCCGGTCGGCGCGGCGGTCCGCTCCGCCGACCCCCCGGTGGTTTCCGAACACCCCACCAGCGCCACCAGTAACACCACAACACCCCAGAACCGCCGCACGTCCGCCCTCCCGCTCCGAATTTCTCAGATTTCTAGATTTCCCAATCAGAGAGTGTCGACACCGTTACTTAGTGTATGGTGTTGAGCTGGCTTGACCACGTCCCTTGGGGGAGAACGAACGTGGAATTGATGAGCACAGGCAGCGCGGGCACGTCACCCGCCCCCTCCATCGTCGCCAACCTCGAAGAACTCGATTCGATCATAGCCGAGTGGCAGACCGTACGTGATCGAATCAGACTGAGAGCGGACGAGATCCGTCAGGCGTTGAACGTGATCGAACCGCCCAGTGACGACCTGATGAGCACGTTCCAGGCGCAGGTGGCGATCGCCTCGTTGAGAAACGCCATCAGCCACTGTCGGGCGATGGCCGAGTACGCGGCCAGCTACGTCATCGAACTTGAGGCCTCCCGGGACGACTACCTGGCGGCGGACGAGGACGCCGCGGCCGATGTCCGCCACGCCGGGGAGAAGTGATGCGGACACTGCTGGTCGGTGTCCTGGCGGTGACGCTCGTCTCGGCCGGCTGCACGTCGACGATCAGCGGGACGCCGTATCGCTCCGCGTCGACGCTGGAGATGTACGGCGCGCCACCGGTACTGAAGCCCCTGGAGGTGAGCGGGTTCCTGGGAAACCCCTGCAAGGTCCTGACTCAGCCGCAGATGGCCGAGCTCACCATCCTGGAGCCGGGCACGCCGAGAACGACCGGGCCGATCTGGGAGAACGACCCTGGTTGCCAGTGGTTCCGGGAGGACATCCCGTCGCGCAGCGTCGTTGGCATGGGGTTCCTGCCCAGCAACAAGCACGGCCTGTCGGACACCTATCGCGGTAGGGATCGGTTCGAGTACTTCATCGAGACGACCGTCGACGGCTATCCGGCGGTGTTCAACGAAACATCGGCGGAGGCACCCCCAGAAGGCGACTGCACGGTCACCGTGGGGGTGTCGGACACGTTGACGTTTCGCGCGAGCGAGAACGGTGGGCCCAAAGGGGGAGTGGTGTGTGAGCGGACCAAGGAGTTCGCGAGTGCGATCCTCGCGACGCTCAAGGCAGGTGCCTGAATGTTCATGACCGGTCAGATGATCTACGACAGCTTCGTCGGCGGCGTCGGCCCCGAAGGGCTCGCGACCAGTGCGGAGAGGGTGCGAGTCGTGGCGGGCGAGTACGAGCAGGAAAGCACCGCCATCAGAAGATTGGCCGCCAGAACGGAAGCGGCCTGGCAGGGAAGGGCGTCGCGGGCCGCCGTGGGGGCGGCGGAGACACTCGCGGCGGAGCACGACGTGGCCATGCCGCTCCTGCTGACCGCGCAGGACCTCAACGCACGACAGGTGGCATCGTTCGTGGACGCGCGCAACGCGGTGGTGCCCGTGCCGCCCGAGCCGCAGTTGGACCCGTGGGGCGCGCTGAGCGGTCCCGGCACGATGACGACCCACCGCGACAAGGTGATCGACTACAACCAGACCAACCAGCACAACGTCGACGTGATGCGCGGTTACGCCAGCGCCGCCTCCTACAACAGCACCAACATGCCCGGTACCTACGGCACCTTCACCGTGGACCAAGCCGACGTCGACCTCGGTCCCGCCGGCCCGGGAGGTGGCTTCGCGTCAGGTTCCGCGTCGGACTCGGTGACCGGACCGGGCGGCGGGGGCACCGGAGTGGCCGAGTGGACCAGACCCGAGCCAGCGTCAGCTTCCAGCGCGCCGCCGGTGGCGCCATCTCCGCAGCCGCCACCACAGCAGGCCTCACCTCCACAGACGGTCCCGCAGCAGGCAGCGCCGTTCACCCCGCCGTTCCTGCCGTCGGTGTCGACACCTGGTGGTGTCACGGCTCCCGCCGGCGTCAGTGAACGCGGTGTCCCGACCCCCGGTTCGGGTCCGGGGGAACGCGGTCCGGGTGCTCCCGTGACCGGATCCGGTGGCGGTACGGGCGTTCTCGGGTCGGGGGACCGTGGTCCGGTCGGCAGGCCGGGTGCCGTCGAGTTCGGCCCGGGGCGCGGAGTTCCCGGCGGGCGTCCGCCCGGCGGTGAGACCGTGGCCCGGCCGGGCCAGGCAGCGACCGGCGGTCCCCGAGCCGGCGCCGGACCCGTCGGCGGCGCGCCGCCGGCCGGTACCCGACGCTCCGACGACGACATCGAGCACCAGTCACCGACCTACCTGCGGGAGCCCGACCCCGACTCCGTGTTCGGCACCGACGAGTTCACCGCACCCCCGGTGATCGGCAGCGACGAACCGTACGCGGGGGAGTGACCCGATGGTGTTACCGGAGCCGGCCCGGCTCTCGGTGGCGACCCTGGCCTGGCTGCTGGCCGCCGAACGGATCGGCGAACCGCACCCGGTGCTGGCCTCCACCGCCGTCTGGCGCCCGAGGGCCGAGGAACAGGCGCTGGACGAACGAACCCGGGACGAGATCGCCGCCCTCGGCTGGTACGACCGGAAAGGGACGCTCGACGCGGAGGTCACCGCCACGCTGGTGATGCTCTGCCGCGCCACGTCCGAGTTCTTCGGCTGGATCTCCCGGGGTGAGGCCACCGCCGGAGTCCTGACCGCCGGCCTCGGCCGCCACGGCATCCTGGCCGTCCGCGACGGCGACGCGGTGTGGCTCAACCACATCGGCCGCACCGCCCTCGCCAGAACACTGGTCGGCCAGCTGCCGGACGTGCCGGCCGGGCCGGGACAGCCGATCACCGTCCCGCGAACCCCGGCGCCCCGCACCACCGTCCGCGTCGGCGCGCTCGCCCCGGACGTGCGGCGGGTCCGGCACCTCGTCGCCCTGCCCCGAACCGGCGGGGGCGAGCTGTACGCGGCCGCCCGCGACCGGCTCGGCCGGTACCTGGTCAGCGAACCCGTCCGCTACGCCGACACCCGCGACGGCCGCTACGTCACCGTGTCGGCCACCCAGGACCAGCTCACCGTGAGTCCGGCGGGACCGTCGGAGCTGGTGACCCGCCTGACCCGGCAGCGCCTGACCCCGGAGCGGGAGAACCGCCCCGGATGATCACGTCCGCTGGATCTCCTCACACAGAACGATCAACGCCTGACGTAGTGGGGCGGCCCGCTCGGTGAACGCCGCCTGGCGGCGGGCGTACTCGGCGCGGCCCGCGGCGGTCTCGATCCGCACCGCCTCGTACCCGAGTTCACTCAGGTCGTAGGGACTGGCACACATGTCCAACACCCGAATGTCGTGCGCCAGCGCGAAACAGTCGGCGACGAGATCGGAGGGCGTGAACGGATCGAGCTTGTAGGCCCACCGATAGAGATCCATCCCCGCGTGCAGACAGCCCGGCTGCTCGTGATCGACCTGGTCCGCCCTGGTCAGCGGGATGGCGTTGAACGGCCGGGCCTCGGGGGTGAAGAACCGGAAAGCATCGAAGTGCGTGCACCGCACCGGAAGCGACTCGACGATCCGGTCGGTCTCGGCGGCCCCCAGGCGTAACGGCCACCCTTCGTGACGAATCGCGTCGGCCTGGTAGACCATCGCCCATTCGTGTAACCCAAAACATCCGAACCGGGGAGCGCGTGCGGCGGTCGCGGTCAACAACTCGTGCACGAAACGGACGGTCTTCACCCGGTTCTCGGGCAGCGGCCCCAGCGCGACCCCACCCGGAACCTCCCGGTAGCCCGCCCACCGCAGGTACTCCCGGCCCTCCACCCCGTCCAGCACGACCCCCGGCCCCGGATGCCACCGCGACAACTTCGACGGCCGATGCGAGTAGTAACTGAACAGGAAGTCCAACACCGGGTGCTTGGCGCCGACCGAACGCCGTTCCCGCATCGGCTCGATCCACTTCCGCACCCGTAACTCGTGCGCCGCCCGCCGGTCCTGCCACCTCATGTCGACGGATCCCGGTGGGTCGCGTCCAGAACGGTCCCGACGTACTCCTCGACCAGATCCTCGAGCGCCACGACCCCCAGCACGGTCCGATCCGGCGAGACGGCCTTGGCGACATGACTCCGGGTGCGCCGCAGGGCCGCGAGTGCCTCGTCAAGGCGGGAATCAGCGGGAATCTCCGGCAAACCACGCACCCGATGCGCCGGCACCGGCGTCTCCGGCGCCGCGTCCGCCTGATCGAGAACGTCCTTGACGTGGAGATAGCCGTTGAGCCGCCCGTCGGGCATCCGCACAGGGAACCGCGAGAACCCGGTGCGCACGACAGCGTCCTCGATATCGCCCACAGTCGGCGGATACGGAACCGTCTCCACCCGCCCGAGCGGAACGAGAACATCGCCGACGGTCCGTTCGGCGGAATGCAGCGTCTGCGTCAGCCGCCGGTGTTCGGCCTGGTCGAGCAGCCCCTCACGCCGGGAGTCGGCCACCATCGTCGCAAGCTCCTCGGAGGTGTGCGCACTCTCGATCTCGTCCTTCGGCTCGACCTTGAACAGCCGCAACACCCCGTTGGACAGGGCGTTGAGCAACGAGATGACCGGCCGGACAACGGTGACCCACCCGACGAGCACCGGCGTCAGAATGACCGCCGTCCGCTCCGGCGCCGCGATGGCGATGTTCTTCGTGACCATCTCGCCCACCACGATGTGCAACACCGAAACAATCACCAACGCCACCGCGAAAGCGACCGTGTGCAGAACAGCCGCCGGCAACCCGATCGGCCCCAACGCCAGTTCCAGGTAGTGCGCGACGGCCGGTTCGCCCAACGCCCCGAGCCCGATGGTGCACAACGTGATCCCCAACTGGGCGCCGGCCATCATCAGCGAGGTGTGCTCGGCGGCCGACATGACCTTCCTGGCCCGCTCGACCCCCGAGTCCGCCAACGCCTCCAACCGGTCCCGCCGGGCACTCACCAGCGCGAACTCGGCGCCGACGAAGAACGCGTTGGCCGCCAGCAACACCACGGCCACCACCAGGGCGATCCCACCGGTCACTCCGCCACCGCCTCGGGAAGGCGGGCGACCCGCAACTCGGCGACCCGGTGCCGGTCCATGCGCATCACCGTGATCCGCCACCCGTCCACGCGGACCTCGTCGTTCACCTCGGGGATGCGGCCCAGGCGGGCCAGGACCAGGCCGGCGAGGGTTTCGTAGTCGCCGTCGGGCATGTGGAAGCCGGTGGCCTCGGCGACCTCGTCGTCGCGCAGCAGACCGGAGACCATCCAACTGTCGCGGCCTAGCGGGCGCACCGGGCTGACCTCACCCCGGTCATGCTCGTCGCGCACGTCGCCGACGATCTCCTCGACCAGGTCCTCCAACGTCACCATCCCGGCGGTGCCGCCGTACTCGTCGACCACCATCGCCAGCTGCAAACCGGCGCCGCGCAGGCGTTCCAGCAGCGTGTCGCCGTCCAGACTGTCCGGCACGGTCTGCACCGGCCGCATCAACCCGCTCATCCGCGTGCCAGCCCGCCGCGCCACCGGCACACTGAACGCCTGCTTCACGTGCACAACCCCACGAACATCGTCCAGGTCACCGTCGTGCACGGGAAACCGCGAGAACCCGGTACGCCGCGACAACTCGACCAACTCGGCGACCGTCGCGTCCGTCGGCAGCGACTCGACCTGCACACGCGGAGTCATCAGCTCGTCTGCCGTTCGCTCACCGAAGCGCAACGACCGGTCCAGCAACGTCGCCGTGCCCGGGTCGAGCGTGCCGTGCTCGGCGCTGCTGCGCACCAGCGACCCCAGCTCCTGCGGCGACCGCGCCGAGGCCAACTCGTCGGCCGGCTCCACCCCCAGCCGCCGCACCAGCCAGTTCGCCCACGCGTTGAGCAGCGCGATGAACCACCGCAGCACCGCCGAGAACCGCACCTGGAACCCGGCGACCATCCGCGCCGTCGGCAGCGGCCGGGCGATCGCCAGGTTCTTGGGCACCAGCTCGCCGAACAACATCGAGATCACGTTCGCCAGCAGCAGCGCCACCGCCAGCGACACCGGCCGCACCGCCGACTCCGGCACCGACAACCCCCGCAACGCCGGCGAGATCCACCCCGCGATGATCGGCTCCGCGATGTAACCGAGCGTGAGCGTCGTGATCGTGATCCCGACCTGCGCCCCCGACAGCTGGAACGACAGCGTCCGGTGCGCGTGCGCCACCTGCCGGGAACGCGCGTCCCCGACCTTCTCGACATTCGCGGTGACCTGGCTGCGCTCCAACGCCGTCAGCGAGAACTCCGCCGCGACGAACACCGCCGTCCCGAACGTCAACGCCACGACGGCCAGAACGCCGAGGACCTCCAACAACACGTCGGTCATCGCGGACGGAACACTCCTCGCAGATCAGGGCCGTCAGCAGTGTAGATCCACCTAGCGGGGGCGCCGGCCGAGCATCGCGAGCAGCCGCGTCTGCGGATCGGCGTCGGCCGGCACCGGCACCGGATCGCCGAACAGCCCACTGCCCTGCCACGCCTTCGCCCTCGGCCCGACATAACCGAGAAGGGTCGACACCAGATCGTCCCCCAGGCCAGCGTCCATCCCCAGCGCCGTCGCCAGATCCCACCCGTGCACCGCGAGGTCGACGGTCATCTGCCAGCAGTAGTCCTCGCCCTCACTGTCACCGAAGCTGAGATGCACGTCCCGGTCCAACGTGTGCGGCTCCAACCACGCGGCCCGCGCCGCCTGCGCCGCCGACGTCCAGGCGCCGACCGGATCGTCCCCGAGGACGTCCCCGTCGTAGGCGTCGCCCACCTCCTCGACCGTGCGCCCCGACAGCAGGTCAGGCACCCACAACTGCTCCCCGACGAGATGGTTGACCAACGTCCGGACGTCCCAGTCCCGGCACGGCGTGGGGGAGTGCCAGTCCCCGGCGCCCACCTTGTGCACGGCCCGGTCGAAGACGTCCATGGCCCGCCCGTGCGCGTCGAGAAGATCCATGCCTACAGAATGCGCCCCACCGGCGACACCCGCCCGCCGCGCCGGGGTCAGGCGGTGGCGGTGGCGCGGCGGACCGAGGACTCGACCAGGTCGAGCACCGGTTCGAGGTCGTCGGCCGGCAGGCCCATGGCCAGGTGCGACACCAGCCCCTCCAACACCAGCTCCAGGTACGACGTGAGCACGCCGACGTCGATGTCGTCGCGGAGGTTGCCGGCCTCGCGCTGGCGCAGGAGACGCTGGCGGGTCGCCTCGGTGAGGCGTTCGGAGCGTTCGGCCCAGCGCGCCCGGAACTCCGGATCGGTCCGCAGCCGCCGCGACAGTTCCAGGCGGCTGCCCAGCCAGTCGGCGCCGTCCTTGGTCGCCAGCAGGTCGCGCATCACCTGCACGAGACCCTCGCGGGCGACGACGTCAGCCATTCGGTGGGCGTCGTCCTCGGCCAGGGCGAGGAAAAGTGACTCCTTGTCACGAAAGTGGTGGAAGATCGCGCCACGGGAGAGGCCGGTAGCCTCCTCCAGCCGTCGGACGGTGGCGCCTTCGTAGCCGTAGCGCGCGAAGCACACCCGCGCACCGCTGAGGATCTGCTGGCGGCGCGCGTCGAGGTGGTCCTGGCTGACCCGTGGCATCAGGTGATCGTGTCAGCCGGCCGGTAATCATGCAATCCGTACGTACGTTTTGTGGGCATTCCTGGGCGTCGTCTCGTCGTCACGTGTTTGTCGGTGCGCGCGGGTACCGTCGATTTGGATGTCGATGGGAGGCGCAGACGTGACCGCTTTGTCCAGTAGACACGGAAACGCGCGGATCGTGGAGTCGGCTCGCCGCCGGTTGCGCGACCGCGTGGAGGCCGAGGCCTACGTCGCCTCGGTCTGCTTCAAGCACGGCCCGCCCACGCTGATGGGCGCCGAGCTCGAATGGATCGTCCACCATGCCGACGACCCCCGACGCCCCTTGGAAGCCCGACGACTCACCGACGCGCTGGGCCCCCACACCCCGCGCACCCTCGACAACGACAGTCCGGAAATCCCACTACCGGCCGGTTCGCCGTTGACTCTCGAACCCGGCGGCCAGGTCGAGATCTCCACCCTTCCGCAGCCCTCGCTACGCCAGGTGTTCGACGCCGTCGAGGCGGACCTGGCCTTCCTCAGCGAACTGCTCGCCTCCGCCGGCCTCATCCTCAGCGACCGGGCGACCGACCGGCACCGACAGCCGCGACGCCTGCTCGACACCCCTCGCTACAGCGCGATGGAACGCGCGTTCCGGCCCATCGGCCCGCACGGTCTGACGATGATGTGCGCCACCGCCGCCCTCCAGGTGTGCCTGGACGTCGGCGAACCCGACGCGTCCGCCGCCAGATGGTCGGCGGTGACGGCCCTGGGCCCGGTGCTGGTGGCGGCCTTCGCCAACTCGCCGGGCGACGGCTGGGCGTCGTCCCGGATGCGGTCGGTCCTGGCGACGGACCCGCCCCGCAGCACCCCGTCGTCGATCGTCGACGACCCGGTCGGGGCGTGGGCGACCCGCGTGATCGACACCCCGGTCCTGTGCGTGCGCGACGGTGTCGAACGCTGGACGACCCCGGCCGGCATGACCTTCGCCGACTGGTTGGCCGGCGCGAGACCCGAACCACCCACGACCGATGACCTCGACTACCACCTGTCAACCATGTTCCCGCCTGTTCGCCCACACGGGTACTTAGAGGTCCGGTACATCGACACCCAGCCGGGTGACACCTGGCGCACACCGGTAGCGCTCCTGACCGCGCTCCTGTCCACGCCGGCAACGACCGACGCCGTCCTGGACGCCTGCCTGCCGGTGGGCGACCGCTGGATCCCGGCGGCTCGGGACGGGCTCGCCGACCGCGCCGTGGCCAAGGCCGCCGGCACCGTCATCGACGTGGGCGCGCGGGCCCTGCCCGCCATGGGCCTGGGCCACCCCCTCACCAACACGATCCTGACCGACCTCGACCGCCTCCTCGACAAGGCGGCGTCATGAGGGCCGCCGGTCGTCCCCACCCCGAGGAGCACGCCATGACCACGACCGAAGGGACCGAAGCTCTCCGCACCCGCGTCGCCACCAGGCTTGCCGACGCGCGGGCCCGCAGCGTCGCCCTCACCGACGCGGTCGACGACGACGACCTCGTCCGCCAGCACTCGCGGTTGATGTCGCCGCTGGTCTGGGATCTCGCGCACATCGGCAACCAGGAGGAACTGTGGCTGGTTCGTGACGTCGGCGGCCGTGAGCCCGTCCGCTGCGACATCGACAACCTCTACGACGCCTTCCAGCACCCCCGCGCCGACCGCCCAGCGCTGCCGCTGCTCGACCCCACCGAGGCGCGCCACTACGTCCGGGAGGTCCGCGACAAGGTCCTCGACGTGCTCGACCGCAGCCCCCTGGAAGGCCGGCGCCTGGAGGCCGACGGCTTCGCGTTCGGCATGATCGTCCAGCACGAGCAGCAGCACGACGAGACCATGCTCGCCACCCACCAACTGCGGTCCGGCCCGCCGGTGCTCACCGCCGAGCCCCCGCCGCCGGGCCTCGCGCCGGCCGCCGCCGAGGTGTTCGTCCCCGCCGGGTCGTTCACCATGGGCACCTCGCTGGACCCGTGGGCGCTGGACAACGAACGCCCCGCCCACGAGGTGCACGTCGACGCCTTCCACCTCGACACCACCCCGGTCACCAACGCCGCCTACGCGGCGTTCGTCGACGGCGGCGGCTACGACGACCCGCGCTGGTGGTCGGACACCGGCTGGGCCTACCGCCAGAAGGCGAACCTGACCGCGCCCCGCTTCTGGCTGCGCGACGGCGCCGGCTGGCTGCGTGACCGGTTCGGGGTCATCGAGCCCATCCCGCCGGACGAACCGGTCGTGCACGTCTGCTTCCACGAGGCGCTGGCCTACGCCACCTGGGCCGGCCGCCGGCTGCCGACCGAACCGGAGTGGGAGAAGGCCGCCCGCTACGACCCGGCGACCGGACGTTCGCGTCGTTTCCCCTGGGGCGACGAGGATCCCGGGCCCGAGCACGCCAACCTCGGGCAGCGGCACCTCTCGCCGGCCCCGGTCGGCGCCTACCCGGCGGGGGTGTCGCCGTCGGGGGTGCACCAGCTCATCGGCGACGTGTGGGAATGGCTCGACACCGGTTTCACCGGTTACCCCGGTTTCGAGGCTTTCCCGTACCGCGAGTACTCGGAGGTGTTCTTCGGCGGCGACTACAAGATGCTGCGCGGCGGCTCGTTCGGCACCGACCCGGCGGCCTCCCGGTCCACGTTCCGTAACTGGGACCACCCGATCAGGAGACAGATTTTCGCCGGTTTCCGCTGTGCCCGCGACGCCGACCCGGGAGAGCGCGCCTGAATGTGCCGCCATCTCGCGTACCTCGGCACGCCCGTTCCGCTGGCCGAGTTGCTGCTGACCCCTGAGCACTCACTGCTGTCCCAGTCGTGGGCGCCGAGGGACATGCGCGGCGGGGGCACGGTGAACGCCGACGGCTTCGGTGTCGGCTGGTTCACCGAGTCCTCGCCCGACCCGGCGGTGCTGCGCCGCGCGGTCCCCATGTGGGCCGACGCGGCGCTGCCCCGGCTGGCCGCCGAGATCACCTCGGGGGCCGTGCTCGCCGCCGTCCGTTCGGCGACCGTCGGCATGCCCGTCGTGGAGACGGCGGCGGCCCCGTTCACCGGCGGCCCGTGGCTGTTCAGCCACAACGGGGTCGTCCGGGGCTGGCCGTCGTCGATGGCCGCGCTCGCCGGAGAACTGCCGGTCGAGTCCCTGCTGACCATGGACGCGCCCACCGACGCCGCGCTGCTCTGGACCCTGCTGCGCCACCGCCTCGATCGGGGCGACGACCCCGCCGAGGCGGTCGCCGCCCTCGTCACCGAGGTCGCCAGGGCGGCCCCCGGCTCACGCCTGAACCTCCTGCTGACCGACGGTCGCACGATCGTGGGAACAACCTGGACTCATTCGCTCTGGGTAGCCGCAACCCCGGACGGGGTGGTCGTGGCGTCCGAGCCCCACGACCAGTCCCCGGCCTGGCAGGAAATTTCCGACCACCACCTGATCGTCGCCACCAAGTCCACATTGGACATCACCGAGATCGGAGCCCTATGAGTGAGGTCGACCTCACCGTCCACCTGACCCAGGACGACGTGGTCCGCGCCCTGCGGTCCGACGTCCGAACAGGACTGACAGCAACACCGAAGACGTTGCCTCCCAAATGGTTCTACGACGCGCGCGGCAGTGAGCTGTTCGAGCGGATCACCCGCCTGCCCGAGTACTACCCGACCAGGGCCGAACGGGAGATCCTCGCCGAACACGCCGGCGAGATCGCCGAGCTGACCAGCGCCAACACCCTCGTCGAACTCGGCTCCGGCTCGTCGGAAAAAACCCGACTGCTGCTGGACGCGTTGCGCGACAACGGAACCCTGCGCGAGATCGTCACCCTCGACGTCTCCGAAACGGCCCTGCGCGAGGCCGCCGACACCCTGGCCGCCGCCTACGACCCGGTCAGCGTGCACGCCGTGGTCGGCGACTTCACCCAACACCTGGCGCTGGTCCCCGGCACCGCCCCGCGCCTGGTCGCCTTTCTGGGTGGCACCATCGGCAACCTGGTGCCCGCCGAACGCGCCAAGTTCCTCACGGCCCTGCGCGACACCCTCGACGCCGGCGAATGGCTGATCCTGGGCACCGACCTCGTCAAGGACCCGGAGGTTCTGGTGCGCGCCTACGACGACCCCACCGGGGTGACGGCGGAGTTCAACCGCAACGTCCTGCACGTCCTCAACCGGGAACTGGCCGCCGACTTCGACGTCGACGCGTTCCAGCACGTCGCCCGCTGGGACCCGGGCCCCGAATGGATCGAGATGCGCCTGGCCGCCACCCGCCCGATGACCGTCCACGTGCCCGTCATCGGCCTGACCGTCCCCTTCATCGAAGGCGAACAGCTCCGGACCGAGGTGTCGGCCAAGTTCACCCGAGACCGCATCGCCACCGAACTCACCGACACCGGCTTCACCCCCAGGCGCTGGTGGACCGACGGCAACTTCGGCGTCACCCTCGCCCAGGCCGTCCTCGACTGAGCCGCCGGCCGGTTCCTGTCGGTGCCGGCGGGCATAGTCGTGGCCATGGACTGGCACGACCTGGCCTACCGGGGACCGTTCGACCTCACGGCGAGCGCACGTTTCCTGGAAGGCTTCACCCCCGCCGCCCGCCCCGACGCCGCCGCCGTACCGGGCGAACTGCGACTGGCGTTCCCGTGCGCGCCGTCGTGGCGCCCGGTCGGCGTGCTGGTCAGGCAGTCCGAACCGGACGGTCCGGTGCGCGCCAGAGTCCTCACGGATTCGTCCGCCCCCACCGACCGGCCCGACCAGGCGGTTCGGCCTGATCCGGTCGACCGCCCCGGTGGCGCTGACCGGTCGGGCCGCGCGGACCTGGTCGAGGCGGCACTGAGGCACACGCGGCGCATCCTGTCCCTCGACGTCGACGGCACCGGCTTCGCCGAGGTCGCGGCACAGGACCCGGTGGTCGCCAGACTGCGGGCGCGCTACCCGGGCCTGCGCCCGGTGGCGTTCCACTCGCCGTACGAGGCGGCCTGCTGGGCGATCATCGGCCAGCGGACCAGCAGGGTCCAGGCGGCGGCGGTGATGCGGCGCCTCGCCGAACGCCTCGGCACGTTCGTCCCCGCCGTCGGCCTGCACACCTTCCCCGCCCCCGACGCACTACCCGATCGTGTTCCACTGGTCAGTGAACTGAAAAGCGACCGCCTGCACGCGGTAGCCCAAGCCGCCCTCGCCGGCCACCTCGACGCGGACACGTTGCGCTCCGCCCCCGACCCCAGGTCGACCCTGCGCGACATCCCCGGCATAGGCCCGTTCTCCGCCGACCTGATCCTGCTGCGCGGCGCCGCCGAACCGGACGGCTTCCCCACCGCCGAACCCCTCCTCCACGAGGAGATGATCCACGCGTACGGCCTGCACGAACCGACCGTGCGGCAACTGGAGGCCATAGCCGAACGATGGCGCCCGTACCGAACCTGGGTCGCCCTGCTCCTACGCACCCGCCGAGAGGAAGAAGCCGCCGAAACCCGACAGCCCCACCGATGACCACCGCAGCACGACCACTCGCGGCCGGAGTTGTCCACAGCGCCCGCCGACCACTCCACACCCTCCCCCCACGCGACTAGGCTGGAAATCGGGGGGCCCCCGGGGGAAGAAGCGGCGGGCAGGCACCCAGGCACCGTCATCGAGCCGCGGACAACCGCGCGCCGTGCCGGGAAATGGCGGCGCCGCGAAGGAACACGGCGGGGCGCCACGATGGGAGACCGTGAGCGTGGGGGAGAGCCGGGTGCTCCGCGAAGCCGACGGAACGGACCAGCGGCGTGACCCCGGGGGCTGGCCACCGATGGGCCGGTGAGCGAAAGGGCGACGAGCGCCACCCGAGAACAGAACGGCCGCCGGGTCCACAGAGGACCCGGCGGCCGCCGAACCAGAAGAATCAGCTCTGGATCATCTTGCGCAGCACGTACTGCATGATCCCGCCATTCCGGTAGTAGTCCGCCTCGCCGGGTGTGTCGATCCGTACCACCGCGTCGAACTCCACCGTCGTCCCGTCCGTCCGCGTCGCCTTCACCGCGACGGTCCGGGGGGTGCCGCCCTCGTTCAGCGCGGTGATGCCGGAGAAGTCGAACGTCTCGGTGCCGTCCAGGCCCAGCGACGACGCCGTGTCACCGGCGGGGAACTGCAGGGGCAGCACCCCCATGCCGATCAGGTTCGAGCGGTGGATCCGCTCGAACGACTCGGCGATCACCGCGCGTACACCCAGCAGCGACGTGCCCTTGGCCGCCCAGTCACGCGACGAACCCGAGCCGTACTCCTTGCCGGCCAGCACCACCAGCGGCACCCCGGCCTCGGCGTAGGCGACGGACGCCTCGTAGATCGTCGTCTGGGTGCCGTCGGCGAGGAAGTTGCGGGTGAAGCCGCCCTGGACGTCGTCGAGCAGCAGGTTGCGCAGGCGGATGTTGGCGAACGTGCCCCGGATCATCACCTCGTGGTTGCCGCGGCGCGAACCGTAGGAGTTGAAGTCCTTGCGGGCCACACCGTGCTCGGTCAGGTACTGACCGGCCGGCGAGTCCTGCTTGATCGCCCCGGCGGGGGAGATGTGGTCGGTGGTCACCGAGTCACCCAGCAGCGCCAGCACCCGCGCGCCCTCGATGTCGGTCACCGGCGACGGCTTCTCGCCCATGCCGTCGAAGTACGGGGGCTTGCGCACGTACGTCGAGTCCGCCGCCCACTCGAACGTCTTGCCCGTCGGCGTCGGCAGGGACCGCCAGCGCTCGTCGCCCGCGAACACGTCGGCGTAGCCGGCGGTGAACATCTCCGACGAGATCGCCGACGCCACCACCTCCTGCACCTCCTCCGGCGACGGCCAGATATCAGCCAGGTACACCGGCTCGCCGTCCTTGTCCCTGCCCAGCGGCTCGGTCGTGATGTCCTTGTCCATCGAACCGGCCAGCGCGTAGGCCACCACCAGCGGCGGCGACGCCAGGTAGTTCATCTTGATGTCCGGGTTGATCCGGCCCTCGAAGTTCCGGTTCCCCGACAGCACCGACACCACCGCCAGGTCCGACTCGTTCACCGCCGCCGAGATCTCCTCCTGCAGCGGCCCCGAGTTCCCGATGCACGTCGTGCAGCCGTAGCCGACCAGGTGGAAGCCCAGCTTCTCCAGGTACGGCATCAGGCCCGCGCGCTCGTAGTAGTCCATGACGACCTTCGACCCCGGCGCCAGCGTCGTCTTCACCCACGGCTTGCGCGCCAGGCCCTTCTCCACGGCCTTCTTCGCCAGCAGCGCCGCGCCGATCATCACCGACGGGTTCGACGTGTTCGTGCACGACGTGATCGCCGCGATCGCCACCGCCCCGTGGTCCAGCTCGAACGTCGCGCCGTCGACCGTCGTCCTGGTCGGGCGGCTCGGGCGGCCCTGCGCGCCCTCGGCCGCGGTGTGCCAGTCGGTCGGCTCACCGCCGATGTCGGAGGACACCGCGGGGGAGTCCGACGCCGGGAACGACTCCTTCGACGCCTCGTCCACACAGGACATCGCGACGTCCTTCGTGTACGAACCGAGCGCGCCCCGGAACGCCTGCTTGGCGTCGGACAACGCGATCCGGTCCTGCGGGCGCTTCGGCCCGGCGATCGAGGGCACCACCGTCGACAGATCCAGCGACAGCCGCTCCGAGTACGCCGGCTCGGCCGCCGGGTCGTGCCACAGGCCCTGCTCCTTGGCGTACGCCTCCACCAGCGCCACCTGCTCGGCCGAGCGGCCGGTGAACTTCAGGTAGTCCACCGTCTGGCCGTCGATCGGGAAGATCGCGCAGGTCGAACCGAACTCGGGGCTCATGTTGCCGATCGTGGCCCGGTTCGCCAGCGGCACCGACGACACGCCCGAGCCGTAGAACTCGACGAACTTGCCGACCACGCCGTGCTCACGCAGCATCTCGGTGATCGTCAGCACCAGGTCGGTGGCCGTCGCGCCCGCCGGCAGCTCGCCGTCGAGCTTGAAACCCACGACCCTCGGGATCAGCATCGACACCGGCTGGCCGAGCATCGCCGCCTCGGCCTCGATGCCACCCACGCCCCAACCCAGCACGCCAAGGCCGTTGACCATGGTGGTGTGGCTGTCGGTGCCGACCAGCGTGTCCGGATACGCCTGGCCGTTGCGGGTCATGACCACCCGCGCCAGGTGCTCGATGTTGACCTGGTGCACGATCCCGGTGCCCGGCGGCACCACCTTGAACTCGTCGAACGCCGACTGACCCCACCGCAGGAACTGGTAGCGCTCCTTGTTGCGCTCGTACTCCAGGTCGACGTTGCGTTCGAAGGCGTCCGGGCGGCCGAAGATGTCGGCGATCACCGAGTGGTCGATGACCAGCTCGGCCGGGGCCAGCGGGTTGACCTTCTCCGGGTCGCCGCCCAGCGCGGTCACCGCCTCGCGCATCGTGGCCAGGTCGACCACGCACGGCACGCCGGTGAAGTCCTGCATGACCACGCGGCCCGGGGTGAACTGGATCTCCGTGGACGGCTCGGCGTCCGGGTCCCAGCCGGCCAGCGCGCGCACGTGGTCGGCGGTGATGTTCGTGCCGTCCTCGGTGCGCAGCAGGTTCTCCAACAGGATCTTCAGGCTGTACGGAAGACGCTGCGCACCGCTGACCGCGTCGAGCCGGAACACCTCGTGCGAGGCGTCGCCGACGGACAGCGACTGACGGGCGCCGAAGGTGTCCTTGCTTGCTGGTGCGGTCACGTGCAACTCCATCTGCCAGGTGGTGTGCGGTCCGGGAACGATCTCTCGGCCTAAACAGTACGCTTGTCCTGTATTCGCCGCCAAGGGAGGTCGCCCTCATGTTGCACCACGTCCAGATCGCCGCGCCGGCTGGCAGCGAGGACCGGCTACGGGAGTTCTACAGCGGCGTACTTGGCTGGGCTGAGCTGCCCAAACCCCCGCTGCTGGCCGCCAGGGGCGGCTGCTGGTTCGCCGTCCCCGGTCGCGGCGGCCCGGACGCGGAACTGCATGTCGGCATCGAGGAGGGTTTCCAGCCGGCGCGCAAGGCACACCCCGCTTTCGTGGTCGATGTGGACGCGACCGCCGCCGCCGTCGAACGCGCGGGCCACGAGGTCCGCTGGGCGGACCCCGCCGAGATCCCCGGCCGCCGCCGCTTCCACACCGCCGACCCGGTCGGCAACCGCCTGGAGTTCCTGGAGGGCTGAGAAAAGCCGATGGCCCGGCCTCCGCGAACGGAGACCGGGCCACCAGGTGAAGCGTCCGTCAGTCGGCCATCGCCACCAGCGCGAACACGTCCTCGGACGTGAGGTCGCTGATCGCCGACAGACCCAGCTCGGTGTACGTGCGCAGCGGGCTGACGTACCACTTGCCGTCGACCTCGGTCACCACGACACCGGTGTTGCTCATCAGACCGGACACCAGGTTCGTGGCGGCCTGCTTCCCTTCCGGCGGCATGCCCTCGCCCATCTCCTGCGCGGCGTCCGCGGCGCACAGCGGCTGCTGCTGGCCCTGGGCCTCCATCACGTAGCAGTCGCCGTCGCGGCGGATCGTCATGGTCTGGCCCTCGATCGCCAACTCCAGCTTGGACAGCAGAACCTTCTTGCCGCCGCTCTCCGCGTCGGTGACCTCGGTCTCCAGGGTGGTGATCTCCACGCCCTCGGCCGGCGCCGGGGGCGAACCCATGGCCTCCAGCAGCGCCGGGCCGGCGTCGTGCAGCGCGCCCATCTCGTCCGGCGGCAGCAGCTCGATCACGCGCTCCAGGTCCGCGGCCATCGACGCGGCCACCAGCTGCTTGACCGCGTCCTCGGGGTCCGCGCCACCGTTGTTGGCGATCGGCTCGGCCGGCCACTCGGTGTTCGCGGCGAGCAGGCCGTAGTCGGCGGCGGTGTAGAACAGGCTCGGGTACCACTCGCCGTCGACGTTGATCGTGGCGATGCGGATCGGCTCACCGGTCTCCCGCACGACCTGGGCGATGTCGACCTGCTCGGAGGCCTTGGTCTCGCCGCCCACGCCGTTGGGGAACGCGGCCTGCATGAACTCCTCGGTGAAGGGCAGCTCGTTGACGTCCGCGCTCAGCGAGACCGTGCCGCCGATCAGCTTGGTGATCGTGAGGTGGTCGTTGACCTTCTCCGCGCCCTTCTCGTCGTACTTGAGGTCCTTGGCCTCGACGGCCGCGCCGTGCAGCTTGTTCGGGTCGGCGTCCTGCTTGTAGACGCCGAGCTCCTTGAGCCGCTCGGTGGACTTGGCGTTGAAGTCGACCAGCAGCGCGGACTCCGCCGGCGTGAGGCTCCCCAGCACTCCCGCCACGTCACCCTGGCTGAGGGTGTTGACCAGGTTGGATGCCGCCTCGGTCGGGCTGGCCTCGCCGGCCTCGGTGCTGCCGCCGCCCCGGTTGAGCATGAAGACCGTCACCCCGGCGGCGACCGCGATGACCAGAACGGCCGAGATCACGCCGATGATCGGGCCCTTGCCACGCTTCTTGGGCGGCTGGCCCGGTACTCCGGGCTGGCCCCACGCGGGCTGCGCGTACCCCATCGTCGGCTGCTGGCCCGGCTGCGCTGGGTAACCGGCCGGTTGCTGGTAACCGGGCTGCTGGTATTCACCCTGCTGGGGGTAACCCTGTTGGGGGTACCCAGGCTGCGCGGGGAACTGCCCACTGCCCGGCTGGTTCGGATCGTTCGGCTGCCATGCGCCGCCTGAACCTGGATAGGTCACGGTTCCCCTCCTGCGTCTCCGGTCAAGTCCCTTACCTGGCCGGCGATGTCTTCCTCCACGGCTGGCTGTGCCTCGCCGCTGCTTGAGACGTCACCCAGTGGGGTGTCGGTTCCGGCCGATTATCACTAATCCGATCTTTTCGGTAGAGGGCGACCCCCCGACAGACGCGGTCACGTTCCGTAAAGGGCGTGTTCTCGCCGGGGTGAATGTTGTTCGCGGTGGACATGTTTCCGTTGGTGCGTTTGGTACGAAAGAGGCCATAGCGGCACCAGGGGCCGCGCCGAGCGTGGGAGGTCGGTCGGGAGTGGGCATCAGGCGGTGGACGGTCAGAGCCGTCACGGTCGTGCTGGTCGGAGTGCTGGGCGCGGGGAACGGCGCGGGTAACGCGGTCGCCGTACCACCGGCACCACCGAACCCGAGCGACGCCGAGATCGACGGGGGCAGGGCCACGGCCGACGCCCGCGCCACCCGGGTCGGGCAGCTGACCAGCGAGGTCGCACGCGCCGAGTCCCGGCTGATGGCCTCGCGCGCCGACGTCGAGACGAAACTGGAGGACGCCAACAAGGCGCTGGTCGACCTGGCCACCGCCACCGAGGCGGCGACCCAGGCCAGGGCCGACGCCGACACCGCCGAACACGCCGCCCGGGCCGCGTCGGCCGACGTGGAGCACGCGCGCACCCGGCTCGACGAGTTCGCCGCCAGCAGCTACCGGCAGGGCAGCACCGTCGGCTCGCTGTCCGCCTACCTCGGCGCGAGGTCACCGCGTGACGTCCTGGACCGGGCCGCGTTGCTCAACGCCGTCGCCGACAGCGGCCTGGACAGCCTCGACGACATCGAGATCGCCAGGACCGCCAAGGCCAACAAGGACTCCCAGGCCCGCGCCGCCCTGGCCGTCGCCGCCGAGAAACAGCGCCAGGCCACCGAGGCCAAGAACGCCGCCGACGCGGCCATGGCCGCCGCCCAGCAGGCGCAGCGCGCCCAGCAGGCGGAGTCCGCGCGGCTGCGCCAGGACATGACCCGCGCCGAACAGGAGCTGACCCAGGCCAGGGCCCAGGTCGGCGGGCTGGAGAGCCAACGCCAGCGCTACCAGGACTGGCTGGCCGCCAAGGAACGCGAGGACGCCGCCAGCGCCGCCCAGGCGATGGCCGCGCCCACCGTGGACACCGTCAACAGCGTCGCCGTCACGGCCGCCCCGGCGGCCAGCACGGTGAAGACCGTCATCGACCGGGCGCTGTCCCAACAGGGCGTGCCCTACGCGTGGGGCGGCGGCAACGCCAACGGGCCCACCCAGGGCATCCACGACGGCGGCGTCGCCGACGCGCACGGCGACTACAACAAGATCGGCTTCGACTGCTCCGGGCTGATGATCTACGCCTTCGCGGCGGCCGGCGTCCAGCTCCCGCACTACAGCGGCTACCAGTTCGAGGCCGGGCGCAAGGTGCCGCTCAACCAGAAACGGCCGGGGGACATGCTGTTCTGGTCCAGCGGCGGCCGCATCCACCACGTCGCCCTCTACATCGGCAACGACCAGATGGTCGAGGCGCCGTACTCGGGCTCCCACGTGCGGGTGACGTCGGTGCGCTACGGCGGGATCGTGTCCCAGGCGACCCGGCTGCTCTGAGCCGTAAACCCGGTGGACGAGGCCGGGTTCCCGGGGTACATACACGCCCCATGCGGTACGACGTGATCATCGCTGGCTGCGGCCCGACCGGGGCGATGCTGGCCGCCGAACTACGCCTGCACGACCTGCGGGTCCTCGTGCTGGAGAAACACACCGAACCGCCCTCGTTCGTCCGGATCGTGAGCCTGCACATCCGCAGCCTCGAGATCATGGCCATGCGGGGGCTGCTCGGCGCCCTCCAGGAACACGGCCGGCAACGTCCCGCCGCCGGTTTCTTCGCCGCCATCCCCGCGCCGGTGCCCGACGGGCTCGACACGCCCTACCCGTACCTGCTGGGCCTCCAACAACCCACGATCGTGCGGCTGCTGGAGGACCACGCGACCGCGCTCGGCGCCCACGTCCGCCACGGCCACGCGGTGACCGCCGCCCGCCAGGACGACGACGGCGTCACCGTCGACCTCGACAACGGCGAACGGTTCCACGCCAGCTACCTCGTCGGCTGCGACGGCGCCCGCAGCGTCGTGCGCCGCGAGTTCGGCATCGGCTTCCCCGGAGAACCGTCGCGCGACGACACCCTCATGGGCGAGCTGTCACTCACCACCGCGCCGACCGGCGTGCCCACCGGCCTGGACCGGCGGGTCACCATCCAGCACTTCGGCGAGGACACCTACCGCGTCGTCGTGCCCGCCGAAGGCGTCAGCGACGAGACCCCCACGCTCGCCGACTTCCAGCGGCAGCTGCGGGCCTTCACCGGGACCGACCTCGGCGCCCACTCGCCGCGCTGGCTGTCCCGCTTCGGTGACGCCACCCGACTCGCCGAGCACTATCGGGTGGGGCGGGTCCTGCTGGCCGGCGACGCCGCCCACATCCACCCGCCGATCGGCGGGCAGGGCCTCAACCTGGGCGTGCAGGACGCCGTCAACCTCGGCTGGAAACTGGCCGCGCTGGTCCGGGGCTGGGCGCCGGACACGCTGCTCGACACCTACCACGCCGAACGCCACCCGGTGGCCGCGTCCGTGCTGGACAACACCCGCGCCCAGCGGGAACTGATGTCCCCCGAGCCGGGTGCCCAGGCCCTGCGCCGCCTGATCACCGAGCTGATGGACATCAACGACGTCAACCGCCACCTCACCGGGATGATCACCGCCCTGGACGTCCGGTACGACTTCGGTGACGTCCCCGCCCCCGTGGGCCTGCGCCAACCCGACGTCGAACTACGCGACGGCCGCCTCTACGACCTGCTGCGCCACGGCCGGGGCCTGCTGCTCGACCCGACCGCCACCCTGCGCGTCGCTGGCTGGTCGGACCGGGTCGACCACGTCACCGACCCCCAGGCGCCGACGGTCCTGCTCCGCCCCGACGGGCACATCGCCTGGGCCGGCGGCGACCAGCGGGACCTCGACACCCAGCTCACCCGCTGGTTCGGCACCCCGTGCTGAGCCCCACCCACCAACAACTCCTCGACGAGACCCTCGACCACCTCCGCGCCGACCCCGCCGTCGCCGGAGTCCTGCTGTCCGGTTCGCTCGCCAGAGGAACCGCCCGCCCCGACTCCGACCTGGACCTCCTGGTCGTCACCACCGGCGACCTCACCTGGCACCCCGGCGACCCGGTGGACCTCATCGCCCGCACCGCCGACCAGTGGCGCTCCCACGTCCTGCGGCGGGCCGACCCCACGGAGACCGGCAGGGCCCACCTCAGGCCAGGGCGCGGCTGAGTGCCGCGTGGCCCGCCGGTTCCCACGTCGGCTTCCCGCCGGGCAGGCCCAGCCGGCCGTCGCGGCCGATGGCGATCAGGATCAGGGCCCGCAGCACGGCCCAGCCACGGGACCGAGCCACCGTCGCGTCGTCGGCGAACGTGTAGCGGTCCAGGAACGGCCCCGCCTCGGGCAGCAGCACCCACGCCGCCGCCAGGTCCGTGGCCGGGTCGCCCACGGACAGGTCACCGAAGTCGACGACGCCCGCGAGTCGCCCGGCCCGCACGACGACGTTCGCCGGGTGCAGGTCGCCGTGGAGCCACACCGGGGCGCCGGACCAGGGGGCGGCGGCCACGGCCTTGTCCCAGACCTCGCGCGCCGCCCCGGCGATCCGGTCGTCGTCCAGGACCGTCAGGGCCTCGGTGAAGCCGTCGCGCAGGTCGGCCAGGGGGACGCCCCGGGTCGGGCTGCGGGGAGCGTCCGGGGGAGCGGGGCGGTGCAGGGCGGTGAGGAAACCGGCGAGCGCCTCGGCCGAGTCGGCGGTGGAGATCGGCACCCGGTCGGCCGGCTCGCCGTGCACCCAGCGGGTGACCGTCCACGTCCGGTCGAACAGCGCCGACGGCTCACCCACCCGCACCGGGACCGGCGTGGGCAACGGCAACCGCGCGGCCAGTTCCGGCAGCCAGCGCTGCTCGGCGCGCAGCAGGCCAGGCGCCCGCTCGGACACCGGGACCCGCACGCCCAGCTCGTCCCCGAGCCGCCACAGCTTGTTGTCCCAGCCGCCGTCGACCTCGCGCAGTTCCAGGTGCGCCAGGTCCGGGTGCTGGGCCGTCAACAGGGCACGGACCGTCTCCCGGCTGGTCATCGGCGGTCGATTCCCAGGGTGCGGTTCGCCGCGTCGTGGCTCAGCCAGCCGGTGTCCCGGTCGTCGGGCAGCAGCGACGGCCAGTCGGGTGAGCCGTCCGGCAGGAGCAGGGTGAAATCCCACTGCTCCTGCCGGCCGCCGCCGATGCCGATCCAGGCCAGGCCACGGACCTGGGGCCGCTCGGCGTCCAGGTCGTAGGTCTCCGGCTGGAAACCGTCACACCACAGGGGATCGGGCAGCTCCCGGCTCACCCGGTACTCCAGCGCCACCCAGAAATCGGCCATGGCCCCGCAGTATGCCCTCAGTAGGTGACCGCACTGCCCAACGCACGCCACTGCTCGTCGGTCAGCGTGCCGTCCCGGTCCTTCTTCCAGGTCGCGTAGATGCTGAACGACGTGCCGTCCGGACGAACGGAGTCCACGCCGAGCGAGCGGGGCTCGGCCATCGCGGTGTCCAGCGCGACGAGCGTGCCGTCCGGCATCACCTTCTTGGTGCACGTGTCCCCGTAGCACTGGGACACGCTGTAGTCGCCGGACACGTGCACCATCAGGTCCACGGGCTCGGCGTCGTCGACGATGCTGCCCCGCGCCCAGCAGCCGTAGGGATCACAGGCGAACTTGAACGTGCTGTACTCCCACCCCTCGGGCAGGACCCGGTCGAACGCGGCGCGCAGCTCCTGCTGGAGCCGGGTCGCGCGCGCGGCGCGTTCCTCCGGCGTCGCCGGCATCCGCACCTCGGTGCCGATGGCCGGGCCCCTCTGGGTGCCGTTGACCGCGTCGGGCGCCGGGCTGCCGGTGACGGTGACCGTCTCGGTGGCGGTCTCGGTGGCTGTCGTGGTGGGGGCGGGGGTGGCGACCGTGGGTGAGCGCAGCGCGGTGACGGTCAGCGCCAGCACCGCGACCGTGGCCAGGGTGACCGACGCGCTGGCGATCACCGCCCGGCGGCGTCCGGTCCTGGCGCGGGCCAGGGCGACCACGGCGTGCGAGTCGATGGGAGCGGGCTCGGCCTCGTCGGCCAGCAGGGACAGGCCACGGGTGACGTCTTCGGTCATGAGCGGAGTTCCTCAAGGGCGTTCATCGTCGACAGCGCGGTCCGCAGCGCGGCGAGACCGCGGGCGGACTGGCTCTTCACGTTCCCCTCCGAGCACCGCAGGATCGCGGCCGTCTCGGTCACCGAATGCTGCGCCCAGTACCGCAGGACCACAGCGGCGCGCTGACGGGGCGGCAACTGGGCGAGCGCGTCCCGGAACACCTCCTTGAGGTGCACCCCCCGGGCGATGTCGGTCTCCGGCGCCGGTCTGTCCGGGACCTCACCGTCGCGCGCCTCCGCCCGGCGCCACGGCCGGCGCCGTTCGTTCAGCCAACACCGCAGCAGCACCTTCCTGGCGTACGCGTCCGCGGTGTCCTTGTCGGCCACCTTCGGCCACGCCTGGTACAGCCTGATCAGGCAGTTCTGCACGAGGTCGTTGGCAAGGTGCTGGTCACCGCAGAGCAGGTAGGCGAGACGGGTCAGCGGCCGGGTCGACCGGTCCGCGAAGCCGTGGAAGCGCTCGTTCTCACTTCTGTCGCGCGAGCTCATGTCTTCTCACACACGTAGTGTGCTGTGGAGGTTGCATGCGACGACACATCTGGCCCGTGACCATGGGCTTCACAGCCGTCATACCGTCGGTCCGGTTGCCTTGTGGCTGGCGAAGTGACGTTTCACGAGGAGGTTGGTCTGTGACCGAGCCGGCGGAGTCGGTGAACGGGAACGAGGCGAGTACGCCCGCACGCGACGGCCAACTGCTCGAGCGCACCGTGTTCGAGGTCAAGCGGGTCATCGTCGGCCAGGACCGGCTGGTCGAGCGGATGCTCGTCGGGCTGCTGTCCCGGGGGCACCTGCTGCTGGAGGGTGTGCCCGGCGTGGCCAAGACGCTGGCCGTGGAGACCTTCGCCAAGGTCGTCGGCGGGACGTTCACGCGCGTGCAGTTCACCCCCGACCTCGTGCCGGCCGACATTCTCGGCACCCGCATCTACCGGCAGGGCAGCGAGAAGTTCGACGTCGAGCTGGGCCCGGTGGTGGCCAACTTCGTGCTCGCCGACGAGATCAACCGCGCCCCGGCCAAGGTGCAGTCGGCGATGCTGGAGGTGATGGCCGAGCGGCACGTGTCCATCGGCGGCCAGACCTTCCCGATGCCCGACCCGTTCCTCGTGCTGGCCACCCAGAACCCGATCGAGAACGAGGGCGTCTACCCGCTGCCCGAGGCGCAGCGCGACCGCTTCCTGTTCAAGATCATCGTCGACTACCCGTCGGCCGAGGAGGAACGGGAGATCGTCTACCGGATGGGCGTCACGCCCCCGGAGCCCCAGCAGGTCCTCAGCCCGGCCGAGCTGGTCCGGCTCCAGGACGTCGCCTCCCGGGTGTTCGTGCACCACGCGCTGGTCGACTACACCGTGCGGGTCGTGCTCGCCACCCGCACCCCGCTCGAACACGGCCTCGGTGACGTCGCCGGCTGGGTCGCCTACGGCGCCTCGCCGCGCGCCAGCCTGGGCATCATCTCCTCCGCCCGCGCGCTGGCCCTGGTCCGCGGCCGCGACTACGTGCTGCCCCAGGACGTCGTCGACGTGGTGCCCGACGTGCTGCGCCACCGCCTCGTGCTCTCCTACGACGCCCTCGCCGACGGCGTCCCGCTCGACCACATCGTCTCCCGCGTGTTGCAGACCGTGCCTCTGCCGCAGGTCACCGCCCGGCCCCAGTCGGGTGGTGTGCAGCCGCCGCCGGTCGGGGTGGCCGGCATGCCGTGAGCAAACAGCCAGCGACCACGAAGAAGCCGGCCGAGCCGGACCGCCCGGGCTGGGCACCGCCGATCCTGCGGGGCGAGCGGATGGAGCACGGCCTGCGGCTGCTGGAGCTGGACGTGCGCCGGCGCCTGGACGGGCTGTTGCAGGGCAACCACCTGGGCCTGGTCCCCGGCCCCGGCTCCGAACCGGGGGAGGCCCGCACCTACCAGCCCGGCGACGACGTGCGCCGGATGGACTGGGCGGTCACCGCGCGCACCACGATCCCGCACATCCGGGAGACCGTCGCCGACCGCGAGCTGGAGACGTGGATCGTCGTCGACCTGTCCGGCAGCCTGTTCTTCGGCACGGCGGCGTGCGAGAAGCGCGACCTCGCCATCGCCGCGACCGCCGCGATCGCCCACCTCACCGGGGGCGGCGGCAACCGGCTGGGCGCGATCATCGCCACCGGCGAGAAGACCACCCGCATCCCGCCGCGCGGCGGGCTCGCGCACGCCAGGAGCCTGATCCGCACGGTCGCCGAGACCCCGCGCGCGCCGGAGGGGGTGCGCGGCGACCTCGCCGACGCCCTCGAACAGCTGCGCCGGCCGCCGCGCCGGCGCGGGCTGGCCGTGGTGGTCTCCGACTTCCTCGGCGACCCCGACTGGCAGCGTCCGCTGCGCGCGCTGTCCACCCGCCACGACCTGATCGCGGTCGAGGTGGTCGACCCGCGTGACGTCGACCTGCCCGACGTCGGCACCGTGGTGCTCGCCGACCCGGAGTCCGGGCGTCAGCGCGAGGTGCACGCGTCGCCGTTGCTGCGCAAGGAGTTCGCGGCGGCGGCGGCCGAGCACCGGGAGAGGGTGGCGGCCGGGGTGCGCCGGGCCGGCGGCGGGCACCTGGTGCTGCGCACCGACTCCGACTGGATCGCCGACACCGTGCGGTTCGTCGTCGCCCGCAAACGGCGCTGGTCCGGGGGAGGGGTGGCCTGAGTGTTCAACCTGAGCCTGCGCAACTTCACCGCGCCCTGGTGGTTCCTGCTGCTGATCGTGGTCGCCGCGATCGGCGTTGGCTACGTCGTCGTCCAGCGGACGCGCCGCAAACGCACGCTGCGCTTCGCCAACCTGGAGCTGCTGGAGAAGGTCATGCCGGCGCGGCAGGGCTGGGTGCGCCACGTGCCGCCGATCGTGCTGGTCATCGCGCTGATGCTGCTGACCACGGCGATGGCCGGGCCGACCGCCGAGCAGCGGGTGCCGCGCAACCGGGCGACGGTGATGCTGGTGATCGACGTGTCGTTGTCGATGGAGGCCACCGACGTCCAGCCGACCAGGCTGGCCGCCGCGCAGGACGCCGCCAAGGACTTCGTCACCGGCCTGACGCCGGGGATCAACCTGGGCCTGATCGCCTTCGCCGGCACGGCCACCGTGCTGGTCTCGCCGACGACCGACCGCGAGGGCGTGGCCAACGCCATCTCCAACCTGCGGCTGGCCGAGTCGACGGCCACCGGCGAGGCGATCTTCGCCGCGTTGCAGGCCATCGACGGTTTCGCCCAGGTGATCAGCGGTGTCGAGGGCGCCCCGCCGGCCCGCGTGGTGTTGATGACCGACGGCAAGCAGACCATCCCCACCGACGACGGCGACGACCCGCGCGGGGCGTTCACCGCGGCGCGGGCGGCGGCCGACGCGGAGGTCCCGGTGTCCACGATCTCCTTCGGCACCGAGACCGGTCAGGTGACGATCGACGGCAAGACCCAGCCGGTGCCGGTGGACGACGAGTCGATGCGCGAGATCGCCCGGCTCTCCGGCGGCGAGTTCTACCGGGCGGCCACCGCCGACCAGCTGCACCGGGTCTACGACACGCTCGGTGAACAGATCGGGTACGAGACCAAGGACGCCGACGCGAGCCGGCCCTGGCTGATGCTCGGCACGCTGGCCGCGCTCGTGGCGGCCGGCAGCGCGCTGCTGATCGGTCAGCGCCTGCCGTAGAACAGTGACATACCTGCGGGTATGTCAAAAATTTCCGGTTTCGGTTGGCTTGTTGGTTGGCCGGACCGCGCGCAGGGGGCACTGCCGGTGCCGATAACCTTGCGTTCGCAAGTATTCGGTCGTTCCGAGGAGTGGGTGTGGGACGTTCAGTTCTCATTACTGGGGGTAATCGGGGCATCGGCCTCTCCATTGCCCGTGCCTTCGCCGCCCAGGGGGACCAGGTCGCGGTCACCTACCGCGGCAAGCCGCCACCGGAAGGGCTGTTCGGCGCCCGGTGCGACGTGACCGACATGGACCAGGTCGATGCCGCGTTCACCGAGATCGAGCAACACCAGGGACCCGTCGAGGTCCTGGTCTCCAACGCCGGCATCACCGACGACACCCTGCTGATGCGGATGGGCGAGGACCAGTTCACCCGCGTCCTGGACACCAACCTCACCGGCGCCTACCGGGTCGCCAAGCGCGCCAGTCGCGGCATGCTCAAGGCCCGCTGGGGCCGGATGATCTTCATCTCGTCGGTCGTCGGCCTCACCGGCGGCCCCGGCCAGATCAACTACGCCGCCAGCAAGGCCGGCCTCATCGGCGTCGCCCGCTCCATCGTGCGGGAGATGGGCAACCGCAACATCACCGCCAACGTCGTGGCCCCCGGCTTCGTGAGCACCGACATGACCGACGCGGTGTCCGACGAGCGCCGCGAGGTCATCCTGTCCCAGGTGCCGGCCGGTCGCTACGGCCAGACCGACGAGATCGCCGCCGCCGTCACCTTCCTCGCCTCCGACCTCGCCGGCTACATCACCGGCGCCGTGCTCCCCGTCGACGGCGGCCTCGGCATGGGCCACTGAGTGGGCCACTGATCGCGTGACAGACTGGTGCCCTCCGAACTGACCCAACAGGAGGGACGACCGTGACCGGTCTGCTCGAGGGGAAGCGCCTGCTCATCACCGGCGTGATCACCGACGCGTCCATCGCGTTCCACGCGGCGAAGGTCGCCCAGGAACAGGGCGCGCAGGTGGTGCTGACCGGTTTCGGCCGGATGAGCCTGGTGGAGCGGATCGCCAAGCGCCTGCCCGAACCCGCGCCGGTCATCGAACTGGACGTACAGAACGACGAGCAGCTGGCGACCCTGGCCGACCGGGTCCGCGAGCACGTCGACGGCCTCGACGGCGTCCTGCACGCGGTCGCCTTCGCCCCCCAGACCTGCCTTGGCGCGCCGTTCATGGACGCGCCGCGCGCCGACGTGTCCACGGCCGTCGAGGTCTCGGCCTACTCGCTCAAGTCGCTGACCGCCGCCCTGCTGCCGCTGCTCTCGCGCGGCGCGTCGATCGTCGGCATGGACTTCGACGCCCGCGTCGCCTGGCCGGCCTACAACTGGATGGGCGTGGCGAAGGCCGCCCTGGAGTCGGTGAACCGCTACCTGGCGCGGGAGATGGGCCCGCACGGCATCCGCGTCAACCTGGTCTCCGCCGGCCCGCTCAAGACCATGGCCGCCAAGTCCATCCCCGGCTTCGGTGATCTGGAAGGCGGCTGGGACCAGCGCGCGCCGCTGGGCTGGGACGCCGAGGACGCCACCCCGGTCGCCCGGTCCATCTGCGCGGTCCTGTCCGACTGGCTGCCCGCCACGACCGGGTCGATGATCATGGTCGACGGCGGTGTGCACGCCCTGGGCCTGTGATGGACGCACTGCTGTGGCTGTCCTTCGGCGGCCCCGACAAGCCGGAGGACGTCCGGCCGTTCCTGGAGAACGTGACCCGGGGCCGGGGCGTTCCCCCCGAACGGCTCGACGAGGTCGAGCACCACTACCAGTCCTTCGGCGGGGTGTCGCCGATCAACCAGCTCAACCGCACGGCCATCGCCGCCACCGAGGCGGCGCTGGCCGAGGCGGGGCTGGAACTGCCGGTGTACTTCGGCAACCGCAACTGGCACCCGCTGGCCGAGGACACCGTCGCGCGGATGGCCGCCGACGGTGTCCGCCGCGCGCTGGTCTTCCCGACCAGCGCCTACGGCGGCTACTCGGCCTGCCGCCAGTACGACGAGGACATCGAACGCGCCCGCGCCTCGGTCGGTGAGGGCGCTCCGGAGCTGGTGAAGCTGCGCCAGTTCTTCGACCACCCGCTGTTCGTGACGGCCTTCGCCGACGCCGTGCGGGCCGCCGCCGCGCCGTTCGACGACTACCGGCTCGTCTTCACCGCCCACTCGGTGCCGCGCTCGGCCGACGCCGCCTCCGGGCCGCCGGCCGAGGGCGGCGCCCGCTACTCCCGCCAGATCGCCGAGGCGTCCCGCCTGGTCGCCGAGGCCGTCGGCGCCGGCGACCACGACGTGGTGTGGCAGTCCCGGTCGGGTCCACCGCAGGTGCCGTGGCTGGAGCCGGACATCCTCGACCACCTGGAGACGTTGCCCGCCCAGGGCGTCCAGGCGGTCGTGGTGTGCCCGGTCGGGTTCGTCAGCGACCACCTGGAGGTGGTCTGGGACCTGGACACCGAGGCCGCCGAGAAGGCCGCCGAACTGGGCCTGGGCTTCGGCCGGGCGAGCTGCCCCAGCGGCGACCCGCGCTTCGCCGAGCTGGTGGTGGAGCTGGTGCGCGAGCACGTGGCGGGGGCGGAGCCGAGGAAGCTCTCGGACTTCCCCGCCGCCGGGTGCACGGTCAACGGCGCCCCGTGCGCCCCCGGCTGCTGCGAATCCCGCCGCCGGCCCTCACCCGCGTAGCAGCAGGTAGGCCTCGCCGCGCGGGGAGAGCCGGTAGCCGACCTCCAGGCTCAGGGTGAGGCCGAGGTTCTTGAGTTTGCGCACGTCCACCTTGAACGGCAGCATCTCGCGGCCGAGCTCCTCGGCCAGGTCGCCGGCGCGCACCGCCGGCCGGCGGCGGATGATGTCCAGAGTGGACTCCGTCCAGGGTCCGATGCCGCTGGCCGCGTCCATCCTGGCCAACCGGCCGCTGATCGCCGCGACGTCCGTCTGGGACAGCGCGTCGTCGGCGGCCAGCAGCGAACGCGGGTCCGGCTCGTCGGTGTGGTGCAGGCGCAACAGGTAGACCGGGTCACCGGCCTCACCGCGCAGGTCGGCCACCGCCTCACCGATCGTGCGATAGCCGGCGGCCAGCGCGTCCGCCCGGCGGATCCGCGACGGCGCGACCCGCTCCACCGCGTCGACCACCACCCGGCCGATCGGCGTGCGGTACACGTTGCCCGGGGTGACCTGGAGCCGCCGCCACCGCCGGAACAGCACGGTGATCGAACCGTCCCGGATCCCCGCGTGCAGCCGCTTCTGGATCAGCACGTCCGCGAACTACACCCGGTCGGCGTGGTCGGACAGCGTGCGCACCGCGTCGGCCACCGCCGCGCACCGGGCGGTACGCACCGCGTGGAACAGCGGCCGCAGCGCCTCCGCGCGCTTGAGCGTCGCCGACGCGGACAACGCGCCACCCGGCTCGTCCTCCATCGCCAGCTCCAGGATCGCGGCGACCTCGGCGGCCCGCTGGATCACCCGCAGCGCCCGCTGCGGCATGCCCGTCGGCCAGCTTCCCTTGGTGCGATCGGCGATCCTGGCCTGGAGCTCCTCGCGGACCCCGGCCCGCTGCTTGGCGACCCCGAGCTCGATCAGCATGCCGGCGGCCACCCGCATCGCCCCGGTCAGCTCGTGCTCGGCCTCGCCCAACGGGACGTTGGGCACCGGCGGCAGCTGGTCGATCTCGAAGACCGTCCAGCGCATGATCCCGGTGTCGACCCGGCCGACCCGCTCCGGCACCAGGCCAAGGCCGTCGAGCACGACGGCCTCGCCGGCTCTGAGCGCCTCGGTCGCGAACGGACTCGGCCCGCCCAGACCGCGCACGTCGCCCGGCACCGGCATGACCAGCCGCGCGCCGTCGACGCCGGCCCGGCGCAGCGAGGCGAGCAGCGTCGCCGGTCCGGCACCGGCCGTACCACGTTCGGGGAGTTCCAGGGAGGTCGCCGACGACTCGTCCGAGGCGACCACCTCGTGCAGTTCGGCCCAGCCCTGCAGGGCATCGAGCACATCATCGGCAGCGGCGGCGCCACTCAACCACGCCGAGGACCACACCGCCATTGTCGCGCTGGGTGATGACACGGCGCTGAGATTACGCGATCGGGGCGATGCCACTTTCGGGGTGGGTGACAACGGATCACGCTACTGTCCGTTGGCCGGTCCGAGACGGCGTCCGAGCAGCTCACGGAACCGCAGCAGCTCCGCCTCGTCGCCGAAGGCCCGCAGCGGCACCGGGAACAGCGCCGTGGCCTCACCCGTCCGCAGCACGAAGCCGCGGCGCGTCTCCAGCCAGCCCGGCATCTCCGACCACCGCAGGTCGCTGTAGGCCGTGCCGTCGATGGTCATCACCCGCAGGGACTGCTCGTCGGCGGTCGCGGTCACCGTGGCCGCCGCGACCGGATTGCGCCGGAACGACGAGTACACCCCGACCACCGGCAGCGCCGCGATCACCGCCGCCGCGACCAGCCCGAACAGGCCGGGAACGGGCTCGCCGAGGATCAGCAGCACCGCCCCGAACACCGCCAGCGCCCCGGCGAACCACGGCGTCCACCGGTAGGTGGGGGTCACCGCCCGCACCGCGTCGCTCCAGTCCGCCGGCACCGGGTTCCACCGCAGCTCCCACTGGCCGTCCTCCTGGGACTCGCCCCGGGACTCCTCCGGACTCTCGTCCTGGTCAGCGTGCTCCTCGGTCATCGTGTCGCCCTCCCTCGACTGTCCTCGCAAACTAGTGCCATGGCACGCCAGTCACGGGTCCGGGTGGAGCGAGTCGGCGAGGCGAGCACCGCGACGACCCTGGAGCTGTTCTTCGACCTGGTCTTCGTGTTCGCGCTGACCCAGGTCACGGCGCTGCTCGCCGAGGACGTGACGGGCCGGGGCCTGGTCAGGGGCCTGCTGCTGATCTCGGTCGTGTGGTGGTGCTGGGTCGGGTACTCGTGGCTGACCAACGTGGTCAAGGCCGACGAGGGCGCCACCCGGGTCACCCTGCTGGTCGGCATGGCCGCCATGTTCCTGCTGGCACTGGCGATCCCCGAGTCCTTCGTGGACCTGCCGGGCGGACTGCCCGGCCCGGTCGTGTTCGCCTTCTCCTACCTGGTGCTGCGCGCCGCGCACCTGGCGCTGTTCTGGGTGATCAGCCGCGAGGACCGGGGCCTGCGCCGGCAGGTGGCGATGTTCGCGCCGACCATGATCGGCGGCACGGTGCTGCTGCTGTTCGCCGCCGAGACCTCCGGCGAGGCCCAGCTGCTGTTCTGGGTGGCGGCCGTGCTCGCCGACTACGGCGGCACGATGATCATCGGCGCGCGGGGCTGGCGCCTCGGCTCGGCCAGGCACTTCGCCGAACGGCACGGGCTGATCGTGATCGTGGCGCTCGGCGAGTCGATCGTGGCGATCGGCGTCGGCGTCACCCACCTGCCGATCTCCTGGCCGATCGTGCTGGCCGCGACCCTGGGTCTCGCGGTGTCGGCCAGCCTGTGGTGGTCCTACTTCGACACCTCGGCACTGGCCGCCGAACACGCCCTGAGCAGGGCCCGGGGCCACCACCGGGTCGCCATGGCGCGGGCCGCGTTCACCTACCTGCACCTGCCGATGATGGCCGGGATCGTGCTGCTCGCGCTGGGCCTGAAGAAGGTCTTGGCCTACGTCGGCGGCGGCGGACACCACACCCTGGCCGACCCGCTGCACGGCGTGCCGCTGCTGGCGATGTACGGCGGCCCGGCGCTCTACCTGGTCGCGCACGTCGCGTTCGCCTACCGCTGCTACCGGGACGTGCGGGTCGTGCGGCTGGTCGCGGCGGCCGTACTGCTCGCGCTGGTGCCGCTGGTGTGGCACCTGCCGGCGCTGGCGAGCCTCGCGGTGCTCAGCGCGGCGCTGGTGGCGCTCAACGTCTTCGAGTCGCTGCGCTGGCGGGCCGCGCGCGACGAGATCCGCCACGGCGAGCACGCCGACTAGCTGGAGCGGCTCCACGTCGACCGGTGGCCGGAGTTTGCGTAGCGTCGGAAAGGTGACAGGACCCGAGAACCTTCCCCGGACCGTGGGGGACCTGCGCGCGGCGGGGTACGAGCCGCGTGACGTGAAGACCGAGATTCGTGAGAACCTGCTGGCCGCGCTGCGCGCCGGCACCAACCCGTGGCCGGGGATCGTCGGCTTCGACCGGACCGTGCTGCCCCAGCTGGAGCGGGCGCTGCTGGCCGGGCACGACGTGGTGCTGCTCGGCGAGCGCGGGCAGGGCAAGACCAGGCTGCTGCGCACCATCGTCGGCCTGCTGGACGAGTGGACCCCGGTGATCGAGGGCGCCGAGCTGGGCGAGCACCCGCTCGACCCGATCACCCCGGCGTCGCGCCGGCGGGCCGAGGAACTGGGCGACGCCCTGCCGGTGGCCTGGCGCCACAGGTCCGAGCGCTACGCCGAGAAGCTGGCCACCCCGGACACCTCCGTCGGCGACCTGATCGGCGACGTGGACCCGGTCAAGGTCGCGCAGGGCCGCAGCCTGGGCGACCCCGAAACCATCCACTTCGGACTCGTGCCGAGGGCGCACCGGGGCATCGTGGCGGTCAACGAGCTGCCCGACCTGGCCGAACGGATCCAGGTGGCGCTGCTCAACGTCATGGAGGAGCGCGACATCCAGGTCCGCGGCTACACGCTGCGGCTGCCGCTGGACGTGCTGCTGGTCGCCACGTCCAACCCGGAGGACTACACCAACCGCGGCCGGATCATCACCCCGCTCAAGGACCGCTTCGGCGCCGAGGTGGTCACCCACTACCCGCTGACCGTGGCCGCCGAGGTCGACGTGATCAAGCAGGAGGCCCAGCTGCTGGCCGAGGTCGGCGACCCGCTGCTGGAGGTGCTGGCCCGGTTCGTGCGCAACCTGCGCGAGTCCTCGGCCATCGACCAGCGCTCCGGGGTGTCGGCCCGGTTCGCCGTGGCCGCCGCCGAGACCGTGTCGGCGGCCGCGCTGCGCCGCTCGGCGCTGATCGGGGAGGACCCGCCGATCGCCCGCCCGATCGACCTGGAGTCGGTGCCCTCGGTGCTGCGCGGCAAGTTGGAGTTCGAGTCCGGCGAGGAGGGCCGGGAGATCGAGCACCTGGTGCACCTGTTACGCCGCGCGGTCGCCGAGACCGCGAAGGACAAGTTCGCCGGCCTGGACCTCAAGCCGCTGGTGGACGCCGTCGTGGACGGTCACCTGGTGGCCACCGGCGAACGCGTCCCTGGCACCGAGGTCCTGGAGGCCCTGCCGGAACTGCCGGTCCTGCACGAGGTCGCCACCCGCCTCGACGTCCGCGCCACCGACCCGCCCGGCCGCATCGCCGCCGCCGTCGAACTGGCCCTGGAGTCCCTCTACCTGCGCCGCCGCCTCGCCAAGGACTCCGACGACGGCGCCGGCGGCCTGATGACGGTCTACGGGCCATGAGGAGCGAGAGCGCAGCCGCGTGCGCCGTCTGGACTGACGAGCAGCGCAGGCGCGTCAGCGCCGAGCAGCGCAGGAGGGAAGACGGCGTGTTAGCGGCGGAGCGAAGCGACCAGGAGGCACAGTGAGCCGGTTCGCCTACGGGCCCTGGCATGACGGGCCGGATCCGTTGGCGCCGCCGGTGGACCTGCGGGAGGCGCTGGACGCGATCGGCGGCGACGTCATGGACGGGCGTTCGCCCCGCTCGGCGCTGGAGGAACTCCTGCGCCGAGGCACCCCCACCACCTCCGGGCTCGACGAGCTGACCCGGCGGCTGTGGGAGCGCCGCGCCAGCATCCAGCGCCGGCACAACCTCGACGGCACCCTGCGCGAGGTGCGCGAACTCCTCGACCGGGCGCTGCGCGCGGAGAAGACCGCGCTGTTCCCCGACCCCGACGACGACGCGCGTTTCCGCGAGGCCCAGCTCGACGCCCTGCCCTCCGGCACCGCCGCCGCCGTCCGCGAGCTGGCCGAGTACGACTGGCGCTCCGACGAGGCCCGCGAGTCCTACCGCCGGATCCAGGACCTGCTCGGCCAGGAGCTGATGGAGTCGCGGTTCCAGGGCATGAAGGACGCCCTGTCGTCGATGTCCCCCGAGGACACCGAGCGGATCCGCCGGATGATGGCCGACCTCAACGAGCTGCTGCTCTCGCACCTGCGCGGCGAGGACACCACCGCCCGGTTCCAGGACTTCATGCGCCAGCACGGCGAGTTCTTCCCGGAGAACCCGCGCACCACCGAGGAACTGGTCGACGCGCTGGCCCAACGCGCCGCCGCCGCCCAACGGATGATGAACTCGATGTCCGAGCAGCAGCGCGCCGAACTCGCCGAGCTGATGGGCAACGCCTTCGGCGACCCGAGGCTCGTCGAGCAGATCGCCTCGCTGGACGCGAACCTGCGCGCGCTGCGGCCCGGCGAGGACTGGACCGGGTCGGCCCGCTTCCGGGGCAACCAGCCAATGGGTCTGGGTAAGGGCGCGCAGGCGATGGCCGACCTCGCCGAGATCGACGCGCTGGCCGAGCAACTCGCCCAGTCCTACCCGGGCGCCCGGCTGGAGGACATCGACCTGGAGGCGCTGGAACGCCAGCTCGACGAGGACGCGTCGGTCGACGCCCGCCGCCTGGCCGAGCTGGAACGTGAGCTGCGCGCCCAGGGCCTGCTGGAACGCGCCCCCGACGGCTCGCTGCGCCTGTCGCCCAAGGCGTTGCGCCGGCTGGGGCAGACCGCGCTCAAGGACGTTCTCAACGCCGCCCGCGACCAGGGTCAGCGCGACTCCCGCCAGGCCGGCGCGGCCGGCGAACCCACCGGCGCCACCCGTCCGTGGCAGTTTGGCGACACCGAACCCTGGGACGTGCCACGCACGGTCCGCAACGCGGTGCTGCGCACCGCCTCGACGGGTCCGGTGTCACTCGATGTGGTGGATGTTGAGGTCACGGAAACCGAGCAGCGCGCGCGGGCCGCCGTGGCCCTGTGCGTCGACACGTCCTGGTCGATGGTGCAGGACCACCGGTGGGTGCCGATGAAACGCACCGCGCTGGCCCTCCACCAGCTGATCACCACCCGCTTCCGCAACGACGCCCTCCAGCTCGTCACCTTCGGCCGGCACGCCCGCACCGTCGACCTCGCCGAACTCGTCGGCCTGGAAGGCGTCTGGGAACAGGGCACCAACCTGCACCACGCGCTGCTGCTCGCCGGCCGCCACCTGCGCAAACACTCCGACGCGCAGCCCGTCGTGCTGGTGGTGACCGACGGCGAGCCGACCGCCCACCTGGAACGCGACGGCGAGGCCGAGTTCAGCTACCCGCCGCTGCCGGTGACCCTGCGCAAGACCGTCGCCGAGGTCGACGCGCTGGCCAGACTCGGCGCGTCGGTGTCGGTGTTCATGCTCGGCGATGACCCGAAACTGGAGGAGTTCGTCCGGCTGATCGCCCGCCGCAGCGGCGGCCGGGTGGTGAATCCCGACCTCGACGGACTCGGCGCGGCCGTGGTCGGCGACTACCTGCGCTCCAGAAGGGTGTGATCACCGGCCTAGAGTGAGGGCCGTGGCGTTCGGCCAAGGACACACCTACGACAACGTCTACCTCCTGGTGGTGGACGCGTCCGGCTACTCCAGCGTCGTGGCGCACAACCCGCTCGACCGCGCGGCCCACGCGTTCGACCTGCTGCGGGAACGCACGGTGGCCAGGGTGCACGCGCTCGCCGCCGAACTGGGCTGCGCGCGGGCCGACCTGTGGTCCTGGCGCGGCGACGGCGGGATGCTCGCCATCCACGACGAGAGCGAGAGCGTCGCCCGCGACGTCGCCCTCGGCGCCGCCCGCGACCTGCTGCGGGTGGACCTGCCGGCGGTGCGCGCCGAACTCGCCGACACCGAGCTGCGCGGCGAACTGCGGCTGCGGGTCGCCGTCCACAAGGGCACCATCCGCTACGGCGAGCCCGGCGCCACCGGCGCCATCCACTCGCCGGTGATCAACCTCGCCGCGCACCTGGAGGAGCTGACCCCGGCGGACTGCCTGGCCGTGTCCGAGGCCGTCCACCGGGTCGCCGGCCCGCACGCCGACCACTTCGAGCTGGTCGGCGCGCACGAGGGCAGCAACGTCTACCTGATGACCTCCTCCGGTTCGGCCTCCGACGCCCGCCGGGCGTGGCTCGCGACCACCGGCCTGGCCGGCAGCCGCCCGGTCTTCGCCCAGCCGCAGCGCCCCAGCCAGCTGGAGAAGGTGCGGCTGGTACGCGCCGCCCGCACGGACGTCATCGACTCGGGGACCGCGCTGCGGACCTCGTCGGGCTACCTGACCACCGCCGAACGCCCCGCGCACTACCGCGACGCGGTGCTCGCGTTCCTCGCCAGGGGCGGGACCTACCGCTGTGTGCTGCTCGACCCGGACTGCGCGGCCACCGCCACCCTCGCCGACTACCGCGGCGAGGACCTGCCCGCGAAGATCCACAACTCGGTGACCGCGTTCGGCCTGTTCAAGCAGCGCCACGGTGCGGTGACCGACAACCTGCACGTCTACCAGACCCGCGCGTTCCCCGGCTTCGCCGCCATCGCCGTCGACCTGACCTCGGCCGACGCCATGGTCCTGTACTCGCCCTACCTGATGACCATGAAGATCCCCGGCATCCACGTCGAGCACGGCGACTCGCCGCACTACCTGGCGACCACGTCGTCGGGCCGGCTGCTGCCCGACCTCGTCGGACTCCTCCAGGCCGTCGTCGACCCGTCCGCGCTGCGCCGGGTCCTCTAGGAGCTGGTGGTCAGGCGGCGCATCAGGTCACCGAGCTGCTCGGCGTAGCGCTCGACGACCTCCGGCGCGCTGGCCTCCGCGCCGAACAGGGCCCGCGCCAGCTGCGGGTAGACGGCCAGCGCGTTGGCCGCGCTCATGCCGATGAGCAGCAACGCGGCCGGGTCGACGCTCTGGTCGAGTTCGCCCTGCTGGCGGCGCCGCGCCAGCGCCTCCACCTCCTGCCGCAGGCGCAGGTCACGGCGCAGCGACTCGGGGCTGTCCTCACCGGTGTCGGCCAGGCCCTCCCAGGCCAGCAGCCGCGCCCCGAGCTTGGGGTCGACACTGGTCCGCACGTACTGCCTGATCATCTCGACGAACTCGAGGTCCTCGGGGACCGCGCGGGCCTCGTCGGTGCGCCAGCGGCGCCCGATCTCCCGGTACAGGCCCAGCTTGCCCTCGAAGTGGTAGGCGATGAGCTGCTGGTTGACCCCGGCCCGCGCGGCGATCCCGGACACCCGCGCACCGGCGAAACCCTTGGCGGAGAACTCCTCGATGGCCGCCTCGATGATCCGCGCCCTGGTCCGCTCGGGGTCCCGCTGACGCTGCGTGGGCGCCGGCGTGTGCCGGCGCCCCGTGGCGTCCTCGGTCACGAAGTGACGTCCCTGATCCCGGTCACGACGTGACGCCCCTGATCCCGGTCACGATGTGACGTCCTTGGTCCGGAAGCGCCGCGCGGCCAGCAGACCGAACAGCGCCCCGTACGCGATCGCCGAGAACGCGCCGGCCGCCATGTTCGACCAGTCGATGTCGGTGGAGATCAGGTCCGACCAGGCGAACGCGTAGTGCGTCGGCAGGTAGTCCCGCAGGCCCTCCAACGCCGTGATCTGGTCGAGGATCTGCGACAGGATCGCCACCAGGACCGTGCCGCCGACCGCGCCGAGCGGCGCGTCGGTCGACACCGTCAGGAACAACGCCAGGCCGGCCACCCACAGCAGGTGGATCGCCAGGTAGACGACGGTGAACAGCAACGCGAGCATCGAGTCCTCGAACGAGATCGCGTCGCCGGTCGGGCTCACCGCCTCGCCGGTGCCGTAGAAGATCACGCCGACCAGCAGCGACATCGCCGGCAGCAGGATCACCGCCAGCAGCGACAGCAGCCCGGAGGTGATCGCCTTCTGCCGCATCAGCCGGTGCCGGGGGACCGGCATGGCCAGCAGGTACTTCAGGCTCGACCAGGACGCCTCACTGGCGATCGTGTCCCCGAAGAACAACGCGACGATCATCGGCAGCAGGAAGCTGGACACCGCGAACAGCACGAACACCACGAAGTTCGGTGCGCTGGAGGTCGCCAGGTCGACGAACCCGCCCGACCGCTGCCCGGTGGCCTCGGTGCCGAACTCGAAGGCCGCCCACAGGATCCACGGCAGCAGCAGCAGGAAACCCAGCACCAGCTGCACCCGCCGGCGCCGCAACTGCCGCGCCAGCTCCACCCGCAACCGCAGCGTCCGCCGCGCCTTGTACCCGACGACCGACCCGTCGGGGGCGACCTCGACCTTCTCGTGCGCCGCCGCGTCCGTCAGCTGCGCCAGCGCCGCCGGATCGGTGTGGACGTCGTGGTCGGCCTCGTGGCTGTCGGTGGGGCTCACTGGTTTTCTCCTACGAGCTGGAGGAACGCGTCTTCCAGGCGGCGCCTCGGGCCGGCCTGCTCGACCGCCACCCCGGCCCTGACCAGCGTGGCCAGTGCCTCGGCGCGGGGCAACCCGTTCAGGTCGGCGTGCACCAGCGGACCGTCGACCACCACGTCGTGGACACCGTCGGACTCGCGCAGCACGTCGGCGGCCTGGGTCGGCTGGTCGACCCGGAACGTCGCCTCGCTGGCGCCGCCGACGATCGCCTCCACCGGCCCGCTCGCGACGAGCTTGCCGTGGTGCATCACGACCACGTGGTCACAGGTCTGCTCGACCTCGGCCAGCAGGTGCGAGGACACCAGCACGGTGCGCCCGGCCGCCGCGTAACGCTGCAGGACCTCACGCATCTGGTGGATCTGGGGCGGGTCGAGCCCGTTGGTCGGTTCGTCGAGTACCAGCAGGTCCGGCAGGCCGAGCATCGCCTGGGCGATCGCCAGCCGCTGGCGCATGCCCTGGCTGTAGGTGCGGACCCGCCGGTGCACGGCGTCACCGAGACCGGCGATCTCCAGCGCCTCGGCGAGATGCGCCTTGTCCGCCGGGCGGCCGGTCGCCGCCCAGTACAGCTCAAGGTTGGCCTGCCCGGACAGGTGCGGCAGGAACCCGGCACCCTCCACGAACGAGCCGATCCGGGACAGCACCGGCGCACCGGAGTACACGTGGTGGCCGAACACCCGGATGTTGCCGTCGGTCGGCTGGATCAGCCCCATCAGCATCCGCAGCGTCGTCGTCTTGCCGGCGCCGTTGGGGCCGAGCAGCCCCAGCACCTGCCCGCGCTCCACCCGGAACGACAGGTCGTTGACCGCCTTGAGACCACCGGGGTAGGACTTCGACAGGTTCTCGATCACCAGCGGCACGTCGTCCAGCGCCGGGTCGTGGTCGACCGCGCGCCGCCGCCGGATCGCCCCGACGATCGTCACCAGCACCACCAGCCCGAGCACCACGGCGATCCCGATCAGCGGGCCGGCCGGCGGGCCGGAGTCCGAGCGGGTGCCGGAGACCACCGGCGCCTCGACGGCGTCCGCTCCCTCGACCAGCGAGATCGTGTAGGCCGCCGCCTCCGGCGGGGTCGCGTAGGCCTGGTCGGTGGTGCTGACCACCAGTTCGATCCGCCGGTCGGTCTCGATCGGCCGCACGATGCCCGGCAGCGTCACGGTCACCTCGACCGGGCTGCCGTCGGCCGGTAACTCCGGGATCCGCAGCGGCGAGACGGCCGAGCCGGGCAGCACCCGCACCCCGTCGGCACCGACGTCGTAGAGCTTCGCGAACAGCACCGCGCCGTCCCGCGCCGGTGCGCCCGGCACCGCCGAGACCCGCAGCCGCACGGTCGACGAGCCGGCGATCAGCAGCTGGTTCTCCAGCGGCCGGCTGGCGAACCGCGCCGCCTGACCCGGCAGGTCGATCGCCAACCGGCCGGCCAGCCGCGACGAACTGCCGATCACCGCGCCGAGACCCGGCATGTTGCTCACCGAGGCGGGGTTGCCGCCCGGCGGGTTGATGATCGTCTGTTCCGGGCCGTAGACCCGGACCTGGCGCCGCTCGGTCGAGGTCCCGTCGACGCCCGGATAGGTGCCGGTGGAGACCGTCCGCACCGACGGCGCGCCCTGCACCCGCAGCGCGCCCTGCACGGCGTACTCGAACCCGGCGCCCGGGTCGGAACCCTGGCCGCGCAGGTGGAAGTCGAACCAGTCGGCGATCGTGGAGCGCAGCTCCGGGCCGGGCTTGCCGCCGTCGTGCCCGCCGGTGTACCAGATGACCCGGACCTTGCCGCCGGCCTCGCTGATCTGCCGGGCGGTCGCGTCGGCCTGGTCGAGCCCGAACAGGGTGTCCTGCTCGCCCTGCACCAGCAGTGTCGGTGCGGTGATGTTGCCGGTGACCGTGGCGGGGGAGACCGAGCGCAGCAGGTCGATGGTCTGCTGGCTGGCCTTGCCGGTGGTGGCGACCTCGGCGTACGCGGCACAGAAGTCCTGACGGAACTTGCCGCACGGGTCGCCGACGTCGATGTTGCCGCCCGACGGGCCGCCGCCACCGCCGCCCTGCGCGGCGTCCCCCTCTGGCATCTCGGTCGGTGCCCCGCCCGGGTTGGTCGGCGCGTCGGCGTCGTCGTCCTCGTCGCCGGCCTCGACCGCGTCGGTGCTCGGGTCCAGTCCGGACCCGCCGACCCCGGCGGCGAAGAAGATGCCGGCCCAGGACCGTTTGAACACGCCGTCGGCGGCGAAGGCGTTGGCCGCCGGGGTGTCGGGCACCGGGCCGGTGGTCGCCGAGTTGGGGAGCAGCGCCTGGCTCAGGTCGTTGTAGGTGATGGTCGGGGCGATGGCGTCGACCCGGTCGTCGGTGCCGGCCAGCAGCAGCGACAGCGCGCCGCCGTAGGAGCCGCCGGTGACACCGACCTTCGGGTCGCCCTCGGCGTCGGTGGACACCTCGGGTTGTTCGGCCAGCCAGTCGACCAGCGCCTTGGCGTCGGCGACCTCGGCGTCCGGGGAGTTCAGCGCGATCTCCCCGGAGCTGCGCCCGAAGCCGCGGGCGGAGTAGGTCAGCGCGACGAACCCGCGCTGGGCGAGTTCCCTGGCGTCTTCCTCGACACTGTCCTTGCTGCCCCCGAACCCGTGCGCGACGATCACCGCGGGCGCGGGAGTGCGCTCCGGCAGGTAGACGGTCGAGTCGAGACGGATGCCGTCGTCGGCGCCGGTGAGGATCTCGTCCCGGGTGTGGACGGCGGGGGGTTCGTCGCCGCTGTTGAGCCAGACGAGGCCGCCGACGGCCACGACGGCGGCTGCCAGCCCGAGCGCGAGCCAGCGCAGGACGGAACGGGAGATTCGGGGCACGGCAAGACCGTATGCGACCGAACCTGAGAGTAGCTGAGAGCCCCCGGGGCGTGGCCGGACCGATTCGTCCTCAATGTCCGCAAATGTGATCTACGCCAAGTTGCGTCGACTGGTGTGCCGGCGATCAGCACGGGACAATGGGCCGAGTTGTGGAGGGGAGTATTCCTTCGCGTCGGCGTCGTCAACACGGATCCCCTGCGGAACCCGGCGCCGGCGGCCAGCATGAGCCTGGCGGGAGAGACCTCCGGTCGTCAACGCCGTTGGACCGGAGGTTCACTGTATGAACGTGCCCGTTTGGATTTGGTTTGCCACGATCGCGGGGCTGATCGTGCTGCTGGTCATCGATCTGGTGATCGTCGACCGCAAGCCGCACGAGGTCGGTGTCGGCGAGGCGGCCAGGTGGGTGACCTTCTACGTCGCCTGCGCCGTGCTGTTCGGCATCGGCATCTGGATCTTCTCCGGCGGGACCTACGCCGGGGAGTACTTCGCCGGGTACATCACCGAGTACTCGCTCTCGGTCGACAACCTGTTCATCTTCCTGGTGATCATGTCGGCGTTCAAGGTGCCACCGATCCACCAGCACAAGGTCCTGCTGATCGGCATCGTGCTCGCCCTGATCCTGCGCGGCATCTTCATCGCGGTCGGCGCGGCGGCGATCTCCCAGTTCAGCTGGGTGTTCTACGTGTTCGGCGTCTTCCTGGTGTACACCGCCGTCAAGCTGTCCAAGTCCAACCTCGGCCACGACGACGACGAGAACTACGAGGAGAACAAGGTCACCAAGTGGGCCCGCAAGCTCTTCCCGGTGACCGACGAGTACCAGGACGCCAAGATCTTCACCAGGATCGACGGCAAGCGCTTCGCCACCCCGATGTTCATCGTGATGATCGCGATCGGCTCGGCCGACCTGATGTTCGCCGTGGACTCGATCCCCGCCATCTTCGGCCTCACCAAGGAAGCGTTCCTGGTCTTCGCCGCCAACGCCTTCGCGCTCATGGGCCTGCGGCAGCTGTACTTCCTGCTGGGCGGGCTGCTCAGGCGCCTGGTGTACCTGTCGATCGGCCTGGCCGTGATCCTCGGCTTCATCGGCGTCAAGATGATCCTGGAAGCACTGCACACCAACACGTTGCCGTTCATCAACGGCGGCGAGCACCTGAACGTGCCGACGGTCGGCATCGAGGTCTCCCTGTCGGTCATCATCGGCGTCCTGGCCATCACGGCCGTGGCCAGCCTGATGAAGACCCGCAAGGACGCCCAGGCTGCGGCGGCCCTCGACACCCCGGCCGACGAGTCCGCCGACAAGTGACGCGCGTGGTCGTGGCCCGGTTTCCCGGGCCACGACCACGGGTGCGTCAGGCGAGGGTGTAGTTGAGGGAGTCGCACACCCGCGACAGCGGCAGGTCGAGGCCGGGGTAGTCGAGCGGGAGCAGGATGTCCGGCTGCGCGGGCAGCGCGTCGGCCGCCGGCGGATCCCACAGGCACACCGCCGGCTCCCCCGAGTCCATCGACGACCGGTACCAGAGCCCGTCCAGGTCCGGGAACGCGGTGCGGATGGCCCGCGCCCAGGCCTGCGTGACCTCCTTGGCGCCACTGCTGATCTCCTGCGACGCCCCGGCCCTCGTCGGCCACAGCCCGGTCAGGTCCAGCAGGCGCAGCGTGCGCTTGGGCCCGAACACCACCAGGTGCGGTCGCCGGGTCGTCCGGTCCACGACCGAGGTCTGCTGGAACACCTCGGCGACGCTGGTCCGCACGGACAACCCGAAGTACAGCACCCCGTGGTCCTGCCCGGCGCCGCCGCCGGGCGGGTGCGGGTCGAACCGCGCGTGCGCCAGCGGGCCGGAGTCGCGGAAGGTGTTCCACCGCTGGTGATGTCGTCCCCCGGCGGAGAACACCCGCACGAGCCGGGTGCCGGAGTGCACGGCGACGATGTCCTCCTGCGGGCGCAGCAACGCCTTCAGTTCACTGGGGGCCGGTGGTGGGGGAAGCCGTGACATCCGTCGACGTTCTCCTGGGCACCGGCATCAAGGACGAGCCAAAGGGTAACCACCTTCGGTCAGGCTCGTGTTCACTTCCCCCCGGAAACGGCCTCAGACAGGCGTTCCCAGGGTTGCCGCGAGGGTGGCGACCCTGGTCGGATCTCCCGCCGCCAGCAGCCAGTCGCGTGGGGTGGTGGGGGTGCCGGTGAGGTCCAGGTCCTCCTGGGGGGTGGTCATGAACGCGGCCACCACCAGCGGGGGCTGGTCGTCGGGGAGGGCGGCCAGGACGAGGTCGAGGCCGGGGAGTACGTCGGTGTTGGTGAACTGCCAGACGGGCAGGCGCCAGCCGGTGCGGTCCTTCCAGCCGGCCAGTCGGCCTTCGGCGAGGCGGTGGCGGATGCGGGAGGGGTCGACGTTGACGCGTTCGGCGGCGCCGGCGACGGTGAGCGCGGTGTCGCGCAGTACGGCGTGGGCGGCGACGGCCTTGGCGCGGGAGTCGCGTTCGCCCTGGTGGCGGGGGGACAGGTCGAGGCCGACCTCGGCGAGTGCGCTGCGCTGGTTGTCGTCGAAGTAGTCGGCCGGGTCCGGGTCGGCGGGGGACAGCTTCCGGGCGGCGTCCTCGACCAGCGTGAGGAACTCGTCGGTGTCGACCCGCAGACCGGCCCGTGCCAGGGCGTTGCGGAGCGAGACGTCCATGCGCCCAGGGTAGCACCCGCGTGCGGGTTCGTGCGCCCGTCCGGGTGCTTGACAGTGTGCTGCGTCACCCCTAGCGTCTGGGTAATCGATTTCTCACGCCCGGCTCGGCGAGAGGGATTCATGGACGACGGTGTCAGCGCGCTGGTCGAGATGACCGGCATCAGCAAGTCCTACGGCGGTGTCCACGCCTGCCGGGACATCGACCTCACGGTGCGCGCCGGCGAGGTGCACGCCCTGCTCGGCGAGAACGGTGCCGGCAAGTCGACCCTGATGAAGGTGCTCTCCGGCGACGTCACCGACCACACCGGCGAGATCCGCGTCGCCGGAGTGCCCCGCCGGTTCGGGGCACCGGTCGACGCCCAACGCGCCGGGATCGCCATGATCCACCAGGAACTCGACCTCGTCCCGGAACTGTCGGTGGCCGAGAACATCTTCCTCGGCCGCGAACCCCGTACCCGATTACGCACGGTCGACCGGCGCGCGATGATCACCATGACCCGGGGCCTGCTCGACCGCTGCGGCGTGCGCCTGGACCCGCGCCGCCCGGTCGGCGCACTGCGCACGGGCGAACAACAACTGGTCACGATCGCCAAGGCGCTCTCCCTCGACGCCCAGGTACTGATCATGGACGAGCCGACCTCCGCGCTCTCCCCGGTCGAGGTCGAGCAGATGTTCACCGTCATCACCGAACTGCGCCGCGCCGGCGCCGGCATCGTCTACATCTCCCACCGCATGGACGAGATCGGCCGGATCGCCGACCGGGCGACCGTGCTGCGCAACGGCGCCGTCGTCGAGGAGTTCGACGCCCGCGAGCTGACCGCCGAACGGGCCGCCGAGGCGATGGTCGGCCGGCCCGTGCAGGCCATGTTCCGCACCCGGGCGGTCGAACCGGGCGAGGAGATCCTGCGCGTGCGCGACCTCGCCCTCACTCCCCGCCGCGCCCGGTCCGGCCGCCGGGAGCCCGACGGGATCTCACTGACCGTGCGCCGGGGGGAGATCGTCGGCGTCGGCGGACTGCTCGGCTCCGGCCGGACCGAGTTGCTGGAGACCCTGTTCGGTGCCGGCCCACCTGGCACCGTGCGCGGCGAGATCCTGCTGCGCGGCCGCCCGGTTCGCCCACGCGGCCCACGCCAGGCACTCGCGCTGGGCCTGGCGTTCGTGCCGGAGGACCGCCGGATCGCCGGCCTGGCGATCGACCACTCCGTGCTGGCCAACACCGTGCTCTCCATCGTGGAACGGATCGCGACCGCCGGCATCGTGCCGCGAGCCCGCGAAACCAGCGCAGCCCGAAGGATCGTCGCCGACCTGAAGGTCAAGGTCGGCTCGATCGGCGACGCGGTCGGCACCCTCTCCGGCGGCAACCAGCAGAAGGTCGTGTTCGGCCGGATGCTGCTGACCGAGCCGCTGTTGCTGCTGCTCGACGAGCCGACCCGAGGGGTGGACGTCGGTGCGAAGGCCGAGATCTACGCCCTGCTCGGCCGGGCCGCCGAGCAGGGCATCGGCGTCCTGCTCGCCTCGTCGGAACCGGCGGAGCTGGTCGGGGTGTGCGACCGGGTCGTGGTGCTCTCGGGTGGACGGTCGGTGCGCGAACTGGACACCAGCCACGCCGGCGAGGCGGAGCTGCTGGCCGCGTCGATGGGCGAGGGCAGCACGGCGATCGCGGTCGACACGGGAGGTGCCGGGTGACGCGGACCGTGCCCCACCGGGGGAGCGGCGGTCGGGTGGTGGCCGCGTTGTTCCGGTTCCAGAGCCTGTTCGGCCTGGTCGCGGTGTTCGTGGTGGCTGTCGTGTTCTCGCCCCGCCACGACGGCGCGCTGCTGTTCCTCGACGGCGACAACCTGTTCAACGTGGTGCGCGCGGTGTCCGAGATCGGCATCATGGCCGTCGGCATGACGTTCGTGATCCTGGTCGGCGGGATCGACCTGTCGGTCGGCGCGGTGCTCGGCCTGGCGGCCGTCGGCTCGGCGGTACTGATGGTCGACAGCGACTTCGGGGTGTTCGCGGCGGTCGCCGTCGTCCTGCTGATCGGCCTGGGTTTCGGGTTCCTGCAGGGGCTGGCGTCAGCCGTCTTCGGAATCCAGGCGTTCATCGTGACCCTGGCCGGGATGCAGATTGCCCGTGGCCTGGCAAGAATCTGGTCAGGCGGCCAAGGCGTGGCGATCGCCTACGGCGACGGTCCGGGTGAGGCGCCGTTGGCGTTCTCACTGCTGGGCGAGCGCACCTTCAACGGCCTGGTCCCGATCCCCGCGCTGATCTTCGCCGTGGTCGCGGTCGTGGCGATCGTGTTCCTCCGAACCAGCGCCTTCTCCCGGCACATGTACGCCATCGGTGGCAACGAACAGGCCGCCAGGCTGTCCGGCGTGCCGGTGACCCGCGTCAAGGTGGCAGTGTTCTGCATCTGCGGCTTCCTTGCCGCACTGGCCGGCATCGTGCACGCCGGCCAGCTCAACCAGGGCAGCCCGAACGACGGCTTCGGCTACGAACTGGACGCGATCGCCGCCGTGGTCATCGGCGGCACCAGCCTGATGGGCGGGCGCGGTTCGGTCACCGGCACCGTGGCCGGCGCCCTGCTGCTGGGTGTGTTGAACAACTTCCTGGGCCTGCACGGTGTCGACCCGAACATCCAACTGCTGGTGAAAGGCCTGGTGATCGTCGTCGCCGCCGGCCTGCAACGTCTGCGACCAGCCGGATAACCCTGCCGTACCAAGGAAAGAGGTAGCGAGATGGCCCAACGCCGTGCCCTGGCGACGGTGTTCGCTCTGGCGCTCACCCTGTCCGCCGCCTGCGGAACGACCAGCGAGAACAGCGGCCAGAACCCACAGCCGGGTGCCGCTGGGGGTGACGCCTGCGCCGGCCCGGACGGCACGTACACGATCGGCATGAGCCAGGCCAACGTGGCCGAACCGTACCGGGAACGCATGGACGACGACATCCGCACGGCGGCGGCCAAGGTCCCCCAGTTCACCGTCGAGTTCGCCGACGCGCAACAGGACAACGCCAAACAGGTCGCGGACGTGGAGAACTTCCTGACCAAGCAGATCGATCTGCTGATCATCAGCCCCAACGAAGCCACTCCGCTGACGTCGGTCGTGGCGAAGGCCTACAACAAGGGAATCCCGGTAATCGTCCTCGACCGCAAGGTGGATGGCGACGCCTACACCACCTGGATAGGCGCCGACAACGTGGAAATCGGCCGCACAGCGGGAAAGTACGTGGCCGAGCAGCTCCTCCCCAACGGCGGCAAGGTAGGCGAACTCCGAGGCCTGGCCGGCTCAACCCCCGCCAAGGAACGCGGCGACGGCTTCCGGGAGGGCATCAGGGGGACGAACATAGACATCGTCACGTCCTCGGACGGCGACTGGCTCCGAGAAAAAGGCCAGGCCCAGGCGGACGCGATGTTCACGGCCAACCCGGACATCGAGGTCGTCTACGCCCACAACGACCCGATGGCCGAAGGCGCCTACCTGGCGGCCAAGGCGGCCGGCAAGGAGAAGTCACTGAAGTTCATCGGCATAGACGGCCTCCCCATCCCGTCCGGAGGCCTGAAAGCGGTGGAACAGGGCCGCCTCTCCGCCACCCTGATCTACCCCACGGCCGGCAACGAGGCGGTGGAGACCGCCAAGCAGCTCCTCATCGACTGCGAGGAGGTCCCCCGCGAACAGACCCTGACCACCGAACTGATCACCATCGACAACGCGGCCACCGTCTACGACGAGGCCAACAGCTGACCCGCCACCCACCACGCTCAACCCCGATGAGAACTTCCACGCTCGATGAGCCGAGCGGCCAGGGTCGTGGTGGTCGCCGCCCTCCCGTTGTCGGCGATCCTGGCCAGCAGCAGCTGTGCCGCCACTGTCCCCATCTCATAAGCCGGTTGGGCGACCACCGTCAGAGGAGGATCGATCAACTCCGCCCACGCGACGTCATCGAACGCGACCACCCCCACCTCCCGCCCCGGCCGCCGCCCGGCTTCCCCCAACGCCGCGAGAACCCCCGTGGCCATCGCGCTGTTGGCCACCAGCAGGGCATCCGGCGACGAGTGCGCCAGCAACTCCGCCGCCGCCTTCCTGGCCCCGGCCGCCCGGAACTCCGTGCGCCGGACCAACCTCGGGCTGGTCCGCACCCCGGCCGCCCGGAGTGCGTCGCGGTAGCCGGAGAGCCGGTCGTCGGCCGTGCGGACGCCGGACGGGCCGGTGACGCAGCCGATCCGGGTGTACCCCTTGGCCAGCAGGTGCTCGGTGGCCTGCCGTGCCGCCAGTCGGGTGTCGACCAGGACCGTGTCGACCAGGCGGTCGGGGAGCGGGCGGTCCACGGCCACCAGCGGCGTGTTCCGGTTGATCAGCAGGTCGGCGTTGCGCACGTCCGGTGTCGGCGACATGATCACGCCGGCCACCCGTTCCTGGATCGCGACGTCGACGTACCGGCGTTCCTTGTCCGCGTTCTCGTCCGCGTTGCACAGCACCACCGAGTAACCGACGGTGTGCGCGACGTCCTCCACGCCCCGCGCGATCGCCGTGAAGAACGGGTTCTCCACATCGCTGATGATCAGCGCCAGGACGGCGGCCTCCTGGCGGCGCAGGTTCCTCGCCGGGCCGTTGGGCTGGTAGCCAAGTTCCTTGGCCGCCGCGAGCACCCTGGCGACCAGCTCCGGATCCACTGTGGACTTGCCGTTCAGCGCCCTGGACACGGTCGCGGTCGAGACGCCGGCCATCGCCGCCACGTCACTGATCGTTGCCACCTGGCCTCGCTTTCCGCCCTCGGACGCAGACCCTACCTGGCCCTATTGACACCGCCGGAAGGCTCGGAATAGTTTCTGAGTAAACGATTACTCCACCGCAGGGAGGACCGCTCGTGGCCCGCATCGGCGTGATCAACATCTCGGACGGGCGCGACTACGTCCACGGCGGCATCGCCGAGTTCATCCGGGGCAACGAGGACCGGCTCGTCGCCGCCCTCCAGGCCGCCGGCCACCAGGTCGTCCGCGCCGGTGAGGCCGTCACCTCGAACACCCTCGCCGGCTCGCTGGCCCGGCAGGTCCAGGCCGAGGGGGTCGACCTGACCGTCCTGCACTACTGCGTCTGGGCCTTCCCGCACTTCACCATGCTCGCCGCCGGCCAGCTCACCGGACCGCTGGTGCTGGTCGCCAACACCGACCCGGTCCAGCCGGGCATGGTCGGCATGCTCGCCGCCGGCGGCGCACTTGACCAGATCGGGCGAACGCACACCCGTCTGTGGGGCGATCCCGATGACTCGGCGTTGATCACCCGCATCGGCGTCCTGGCGGCCGCCGCCAGCGCCGTGACGTCGCTGCGCGGTCAGACCTTCGGCCGGATCGGCGGCCGCCCGATGGGCATGTACACCGCCGTCGCCAACGCCGACCAGTGGCAGCGGACCTTCGGCGTCGACGTCGAGGAGATCGACCAGTGGGAGATCGTCCGTCGCGCCGAGGCGGCCGACCCCAAGGAGAAGGTCCGCGCGCGGCAGTGGCTGGAGCGGCACGCGACCGTGCACTACGACGGCGACAAGCTCACCGAGGAACTCCTCGAACGCCAGATCGGCTCCTACCTGGCGATGCGCGAGCTGATCGACGAGTGGAACCTGGACTTCACCGGCATCAAGGGCCAGCCCGAGCTGACCCAGTACTTCGCGACGATGGACGTCGCCGAGGCGTTCCTCAACGACCCCTACGACTGGAACGGCCCCAAGGAACCGCACGTCTGCGCCACCGAGGCCGACATGGACGGCGCGCTGACCATGCAGATCCTCAAGCACCTGACCGGCACGCCGGTGCTGTTCGCCGACGTCCGCCACTACCACGGTGACCGCGACATCTGGGACCTGTGCAACTCCGGCCAGCACGCCACCTGGTACGCCGCCCGCAGCGACGACCCCGCCGAGAACCTCGCGAAGGTGCACCTCTACCCGGAGGTGTTCTTCTTCCCGGCCGGTGGCGCGTCCGTCCACCACGTCGCCGCCCCCGGAGAAATGACACTTGCTCGACTGACCCGCCACGACGGCAACTACCGTCTGCAACTCATGCTGGGGGAGTTCGAAAATTACGACGCGGCAACGACTGAGACCCTGATGGCGATGTCAACTCCCGAGTGGCCGCACGCCTTCGCCCGCCTCGACGCCCCCGCCGAGGTGTTCCTGTCCCGCTTCGGCGCCAACCACATCCACGCCGTCCCCGGCGACCGGCGGGCCGAGTTGCGCGCGGTGTGCGAGCTGCTCGACATCAGGCTGGACGAGTTCACCCGTGGCTGACCAGTACCTCGGCATCGACATCGGCACGTCCAGCTCCAAGGGCGTCCTGGTCACCGCCGGGGGACAGGTCCTGGCCAGGGCCACCCGTGAGCACCGCACCGCGACCCCGCACCCCGGCTGGGCCGAGCACGACGCCGACACCGTGTGGTGGGCCGACTTCCTGGCCATCGCCAGGGAACTGGCCGGCGCGGCCGACGGCCGTCTCGCCGGGCTCGCGGTCAGCGGCATCGGCCCCTGCCTGCTGCCGGCCGACGCCGCCGGTCGCCCGCTGCGCCCGGCGATCCTCTACGGCGTCGACACCCGCGCCACCGCCGAGATCGCCGAGCTGACCGCCGAACTGGGCGCCGAGCAGATCCTGCGCCGGGGCGGCACGCCGCTGTCCAGCCAGGCCGTCGGCCCGAAACTGCGCTGGCTGGCCCGCCACGAACCCGACGTCTGGGAACGCACGGAGCTGCTGCTGATGGCCAGCTCCTACCTCGTCCACCGCCTCACCGGCCGGTACGTGCTCGACCACCACTCGGCCAGCCAGTGCGACCCGATGTACGACCAGAACCGTCTCGACTGGGCAACGGACTGGGCCGAGATCACCGCCCCCGGCCTCCGCCTGCCCGAGCTGGCCTGGCCCACGGACGTGGTCGGCACCATCACCCCCGAGGCGGCTGCCGTGACCGGCCTCCCGGCGGGCCTGCCGGTCACCGCCGGCACCGTCGACGCCTGGGCGGAGGCGACCAGCGTCGGCGTCCGCGAACCGGGCGACGTGATGGTCATGTACGGGACGACGATGTTCCTCATCCAGGTCCTGAGCGAGGCCAACCCGCACCCCGCGCTGTGGACCACCAGCGGCGTGTACCCCGCGACGCTTTCGCTGGCCGCCGGCATGGCCACCTCCGGCTCGGTCACCGACTGGCTGCGCCGCCTCACCGGCGCCGACTTCGAGACGTTGGTCGCGGAGGCCGAACAGGTCCCCCCTGGCAGCCGTGGCCTGTTGCTCCTGCCCTACTTCGCCGGCGAACGCACCCCGATCTTCGACCCGTCGGCGCGCGGTGTCGTCGCCGGCCTGACCCTCACCCACGGCCGGGCCGACCTGTACCGGGCGGCTCTGGAAGGCATCGCCTACGGCGTACGCCACAACCTGGAGGTCATGCGGGAGGCCGGGGGCACCCCCGGCCGGCTGGTCGCCGTCGGCGGCGGAACCCAGGGCGGCCTGTGGACCCAGATCGTCACCGACGTCACCGGCCACCCCCAACAGCTCCCCACCGAAACCGTCGGCGCCTGCCTCGGCGACGCCCTGCTGGCCGCGACCGCCACCGGCGCGTCGGTCGACGTCGAGGCCTGGAACCCGCCAAGCCGAACCGTCCGGCCCACCCCGTCGGCGCGCTACGACGAGTTCTACCGCCGGTACCGGGACCTCTACCCGGCCACCGCCGACATCGCCCACTTCCTGGCCGCCGAACAGCACGCCGCCGACCTCGGCTGACCCTGTCCCGGGGCGCCGGGAGGGGACTACCGTTCATCGGGTGACCAGGGAAGCTGAGGGGAACGGCGCGCGCTCGCTCGCCGACAAGATCGAACAGCTGATCCGCGAGGGCAACGTCCGCCGGATCGTGGTGCGCAACGACAAGGGCCGGACGGTGCTCAACCTGCCGGTCGTCGTCGGGCTGGTGGCGGTGGTGGTGGCGCCGATGATCACGGTGGCCGGCGCGGCGCTGGGGCTGGCCGGCGGCTGGTCGATCGACGTGGAGCGCGAACCGGCCTCACCATCCACAAAGGACAGTGAGGCCGGAGAGGGCTAGCCGATCGCGATCGGCGGCGTCCGGGGTTCCCGGTCGCCGATCACCGTGCCCGCGCGGGTACGCGGGTCGCACTCGTGCTGGTAGAGCCGTTGTCCTTCGGCCACCCGCCGGCCATGGTCGGTGGGTAGGGAGCCGCCCGACTCCAACCACACGGTGTAGTCCCAGAACCGCACCAGCTCGTCCCGGTGCAGGAAGATCCCGTCGACGACCAACACCGTTCCCGGTTCGGCCAGTGCCGGCGGACGACGCACCTCGCGTTCCCGGCGCGCGTCGTAGACCTGCTGCACGTAACTGCCCGACCCCTCCGGCCCGAACGGGTCGAGGAGAAGCCGGATGAACCGTCCATAGTCGAAGGAGTCCCGGTAGAACCCCTCCGGCGAGTCCCGGCCGCGACGGTGTCGCGTCCGCGCCGGATTGTGGAAACCGTCGACCGACGCCCGCACCACGGGGGTGCCGCGCCCGCTGAGCTCAGCGGCGAGCTCGTCTGCGAAGTGAACCATTCCCGCGCCGAGCACCCCGTCGACCGCCACCCGGTGGAACCGTGCGGCCGGTAACTCGACGATGGCGTCGGCCACTTCCGCGGTCATGAGTTGACGCATCTCCGCAGTCAACTCCTCGACCAGCCATTTTCCAAGGTTTCTCGCCGAACCGGGCAACCGAATCGTTCCACCGCTCCGTCCAGGGTCCATGAGGACGGATTTACCGAGATGGCCGCGGATCGCGGTCGTCGGCGCGGCAGTGGTGGGGTTGGGGGTCGGCGTGGCCGGCACGGCGGTGGTCGTCGGGCTGTCCGGCGAGGACGAACCCACCATCATCGGGCAGCCCGCCGACGGTCCGATCACGCTGGTCTCCTATGACACCTGTGAGTCGGCACTCGACGAGTTGAAGGCGGCCGCGCTGCCGCATGTCGGACCGTACGGTTTGACCGGCGGGGACCGGGACCTCGTCGTCGAGGACCGGGCCGACGCCGAGTCCGACGGGTCGGCCGACAGCGCCGGGGCCGCCCCCGGGGCGCGCGCCCAGTCCGCGCCCGGCAAGGCCGCCACCTCCGACGGGGCGTCCGGCGAGGCGTCCGGCGGGGCCGCCAAGGAACACTCCGGCACCAACGTCCACGAGTCGGGTGTGGACGAGCCGGACCTGGTGAAGACCGACGGCCGCCGGGTCGTCACGGTGGCCAACGGCCAGCTCAGCGTGGTGGACGTGGCGTCACGCCAACGCACCGCGAAGCTGACCGTCCCCGGCGGCGGCTACGCCAGCCAGCTCCTGCTCGACGGCGACCGGGCCCTGGTGATGACCGGTGGTGACGCCCAGGCGTACCGGGGCGAGCGGATGGTGCCCAGCGACAAGCCGATCGACCCGGTGGCCAACGGTTCGCGGCTGGTGCTGGTGGACCTGACGGGCGCCGGCGAGATCCTGGGATCGTTGCAGATCGACGGCTACTACATCGACGCGCGTCAGATCGGCTCGGTGGCCAGGGTCGTGATGCGCTCCACCCCGAACCTGAAGTTCCGCCACCCCCAGGGCGACGGGGTCACCGAGAGCGCGACCGAACGCAACCGGGAGGTCGTCGAGAACTCCGGCATCGCCGACTGGCTGCCCCGCTACACCCTGGAATCCGGCAACGCCCGCAGCGACGGCCAACTGGTCGAATGCGAGGCGGTCAGCCACCCCCGGCGCTACACCGGGGCGTCCCTGCTGACGGTGCTGACGGTCGATCTCCAACGCGACCTGACCACCGGCGATCCGATCAGCATCGCCGCCGACGGCGACACCGTGTACGGGACGGGGACGAGCCTGTACGTGGCCGACGACCACGTGGAACACGGGGTGACCGGCAACAACTTTGCCCCCGACGTTCGCCCGCTGCCGGCGGGCGAACAACGCACCGAGGTGTACCAGTTCGACATCTCCGGTGCGGGCAAGCCGGTGCACGTCGCGTCCGGCGGGGTGGAAGGGACTCTGCTGAACCAGTACTCGTTGTCCGAGCATGAGGGCAACCTGCGGATAGCGACCACAGTGGCCTCCGCCGGAGGTTCGACGGCACAACGCCTCCGCAGCATGGTGACCGTGCTGACCCGTCAGGGCGAGGACCTCATGCTGCGCGGCCGGGTGGACGGACTCGGTGAGGGGGAACGGATCTACTCGGTGCGGTACACCGGGGACATCGCCTACGTGGTGACCTTCCGGGAAACCGACCCACTGTACACAGTGGACCTGTCCGATCCGTCCGCGCCGAAGGTGACCGGAGAGCTGAAGATCACCGGCTACTCCGCCTACCTCCACCCGCTGGGTAGGGACCGGCTGCTGGGAGTGGGCCAGGAAGCGACCTCCGACGGAGTGGCGACCGGCCTCCAGGTGTCCCTGTTCGACACCTCGGCCGACAGTGCGTCCCGGGTGGGACAGTTCCACCTCCCCGAGGCCTACTCCGAGGTGGAGAACGATCCCCACGCGTTCCTCTACTGGGAGGACAAGGGCCTGATCATCCTTCCGGTGACGGTGGGCCCCGACGGCGCGGGAATGCTCGTCCTCAAACGCTCCGGCGACCGCCTGGACGAGGTAGGCGTCGTCCAACACACGGACTCCCGCTACGGCGCGGGAGCCCCACCCCCCAGACGAGCCCTGATCATCGGCGCCGAACTGTGGACGGTGAGCGACCTGGACATCATGGTCAGCGACCTGGACAGTCTCGCCCAACGAGCACAGATCACCCTCTGAGACACGGGCCCGCCAATCCCGAACCCACCCCACGACCCCAGGGAAAGCACAACGCCAGTGGTACACGGCCCCCGATGTGGGTAGACACAGAGTGTGGCGACGAGATCATCCCCAGAGGCACCCCAGACGTCCGAGGTCTACCCACCCGGCGAAGACCCCCGCCGCTGGCGGGCGCTGATCGTCACCCTCGCCGGCGGCTTCATGATCCTTCTCGACGTCAGTGTCGTCACCGTCGCCGTTCCCGCCATCCAGAAGAGCCTGGACGCCACCGCCAGTGGCGTCCAGTGGGTCGTCTCCGGCTACCCGCTCACGCTCGGCCTGGTTCTCGTCGCCGGCGGGCGGCTCGGGGACGCGTTCGGGCGCCGGCGGATGTATCTGTTCGCCCTGACCGGGTTCGTGCTGACCAGCGTTTTCGCCGGGCTGGCCCCCACGCTGACCCTGCTGGTCGTCGCTCGGCTTCTGCAAGGCCTGGTCGCGGGGCTGGTGACTCCGCAGAACGGCGGGCTGATCCAGGACCTGTTCCGCGGCCCGGAACGCGGCCGGGCGTTCGGCCTGCTCGGCGCCACCATCGGCGTGTCGACGGCCGTCGGTCCTGTCATCGGAGGTCTGATCCTCGACCTGTTCGGTGACCCGGACGGCTGGCGTTGGGTCTTCCTGGTGAACCTGCCCTTCGGCGCGTTGACGCTGGTCCTCGCGTACTTCTTCGTGCCGACCACCCCGGCCCGCTCGGTCCGTTCGGACATCGACGTCACCGGCATGGTCCTGCTCGGCCTGACGGTCCTGGCCGTCATGTTCCCGGTCGTCCAGTCCGACTCCGGTGGGTTGGCCCGCTACTGGTGGCTGTTCGTCCTGGCGGTCCCGCTCGGGTACGGGTTCCTGCGCTGGGAGCGCCGGCGGGTCGCCGCCGGGCACGCCCCGCTGCTGGACATGCGGTTGTTCGCCGCGCGCGGGTATCCGGCGGGGATCGCGATCTCGTCGGTCTACTTCTGCGGGTTCGCCGGGATCTTCCTGGTGTTCGCGGTCTACTTCCAGACGGGGCTGGGGTTCTCGCCGCTGGAGTCCGGGTTGGCGGTGACCCCGTTCGCGCTCGGGTCGGCGGTGTCGGCGTGGATCGCCGGGCGGCTGGTGTCGCAGTGGGGGCGGCTGGTGACGATCACCGGGCTGGTCATGATCGCGATCGGGATCGCGGTGACCGGCGTGCTGACGCTGGTGGTGGACGCCGACCATCTGATGGCGGCTCTGGTGTTGCCGCTGCTGGTCGCGGGGCTCGGCGGCGGCGCGGTGATCTCGCCGAACACGACGATCACGCTGTCCTGTGTGCCGCCGGGCATGTCGGGGGTGGCGAGCGGGGTGTTGCAGACCGGGCAGCGGATGGGCACGGCGGTCGGCACGGCTGTGCTGGCGGCGATGTTCTACGCCACGATCGGCGCCACCGACGGCAACTTCTCCGCCGGGCTGGCCGTGGCACTGGTCGGCTCGGTCGTGTTGATCCTGGTGGCGCTGGTCCTGGCCGTCGTGGAGAACCGTGGCAATGCTGGGAAAAAGCAGTTGGAAAATTTCCCCGAGCAGACTATGACATCTGGTTAACCACGGCTACATTCGTTCGCGGAGGCGTTCTTGCCGGCCGTGGCGGGAGTCCCCTGCGTGCCACCCGCTACCGCCCCGGCCGCCGAGGGCCGCTTTCTTTCACTCAGTTCCTACGAACGGTCGGCGAGCCGCGCTCGCCGGCGGCGCCTGCTCGTCGGGGGTGTGGTCCGCCGTCCGTGGACGGAGAGATCGAAATGCGCAGAATGCTAGTCCGGGCGCTGGTCCTCGCGGCCTCCGCCGCGACCGCGCTGCTGGTCGGGACCGCGTCCGCCGCGGCGTCGGTGTCCGAACAGGACCCGGTGTTCGACCGACCGAGCGGCCAGGTCGAGGTCATGGTGACCAAGCTCAGCCACGCCGACGCGACGGCCAGGCTCCGGTCATCGGGCATCACCTGGTCCTCCAGCGGCGGGTGCAGCGACCGCAACAACCCGACCTGCACGTCGTTCACGCAGGTCAACCTGGCGACCATCCAGGGCGCCCAGACACTGAGGTCCGCCAGCGGCTGCGGGCTCAACGTCACCGGCGGCACCGAGACCGGCCACGCCAGCGGCACCTACAGCCACTGGAACGGCTACAAGCTCGACTTCGGCCTCAACAGCTGCATCAGCAACTACATCCGAGGCAACTTCGCCGCCATCGGCGGTAACAAGTGGCAGTCCGGCTCCGGGAACATCTACTTCCTGGAGAGCAACCACTGGGACGTCACCTACTACAACTGCGGCGGCTGCTGAGTACCTCGCGGTGCCCCCGGCCGCTCGGTTGCCGGGGGCACCGCGAATCACCGGAACACCCGGATCACCACCGGATCACCACCGGATCGGCAGGCGCTTCACGCCGTTCTGGAAGTTCGACCGCAGCCGCACCGGGTCACCCGCCGGCTCGACCTCGCCGAGCACGTCGAACAGCGCGGTGAACAGCGCCCGCAGCTGGACCTTCGCCAGGTGCGCGCCCAGGCAGTAGTGCGGTCCGTGACCGAAACTGAGGTGATCACTCGACTGCCGGGTGATGTCGAACCGATCGGGGTCGGCGAACACTCGCTCGTCGCGGTTGGCCGAGGAGAACCACACCACCACCTTGTCCCCGGCACGGATCCGCGCCCCGCCCAGCTCGGTGTCGGCGGTCGCCGTCCGGCGGAAGCACATCACCGGCGTCCACCAGCGCAGCATCTCCTCGACCGCCGGACCCAGCAGCGACCGGTCCGCCAGCAGCCGCCGGTACTGGTCCCGATGCGACATCAGGGCGATCAACCCACCGGGCAGGGCGTTGCGCAGCGTCTCGTTGCCGGCCACCGCGAACAGCCAGAACAGGTTCTCGAACTCGCCGAGGCTCACCCGGCCCCCGGCGTCGTCGACCTCGCGCATGAGGTTGGACATGACGTCCCCGCCCGGATTGGCCCGCTTGAACGCGCCCAGGTCGTTGGCATAGGCGTAGAGGTCGGGCATGCCCTCGCGGGTGCGCTGGTCGGGCAGGAACCCGTCGGCGTCCGGCCGGGGCCGCAGGGCCAACGCCCGGCGCGCCATCGCGGTCGACCCGGCCAGCGGCGCCCGCGCCGACGACGCGTACTCGGTGTCCTGGTAGCCGATGACCCGGTTGCTCCAGTCGTACATCAGCCAGCGGTCCTCGTGCGGCACGCCGAAGATCTCGGCCAGCGTCCGCAGCGGCAGGTCAGCGGCGACGTCGGTGGCGAAGTCGCACTCCCCGCGCCCGGCCACCCCGCCCACCAGCTCCCTGGCCCACGCGGTGATCCGATCCTCCAACCCGGCGATGGCCTTCGGGGTGAACGCCCTGGTCAGCAGCCTGCGCAGGCGTGAGTGCTCCGGCGGGTCCTGGTTGAGCATCATCTGCCGGACGAACGCCAGCGTCGGCTCGTCCTTCGGGTCGCGGATCTGGGTCGCGCCCAGGTGCGAGGAGAACACCGCCGGCGTGCGCATGACCTCCTTGACCTCCGCGTGCCGCACCACCGCCCAGAACCCCGGTCCGGCCGGCCACGCGTCGACACCCGGCTCGTCGACCCACACGACCGCCGCCCGTGCGCGCAGCCGCGCGAGCGTGGCGTGCGGGACACCGGTGAGGTAGGTGTCGGGGTCGACGATCACGGTGGCGTCGGCGGTGGCGTCAGCGGTGGAGTCGGCGGACATGCCAGCCATTCTGTACCGACCCGGCTCCGGTGCGGCACGATCGTGCTCGTGGCTGTCTACCGCTCCCGGCGCGGTTCCGGGACCCCGACCCTGCTGTTGCTGCACGGCCTCGGCGCGACCGGGGAGGTGTGGGACGGTCTCGTGCGCGGCCTGGGGGACCGGTGGCCGGGCGAGGTCCTGGTGGTCGACCTGCCCGGTCACGGGCGCTCGGCGCCGCTGGACCGGTACTCCTTCGGCGCGATGGCCGCCGGCATCGCCGAGTCGCTCGACCCGGACCGGCCGGTCGCCGTCCTCGGTCACTCGCTGGGCGGCGTGCTGGGGTTGACCCTGGCCAGCGGCTGGTTCGGGGTGCGGGTGACGGCCGTGTGCGGGCTGGGCGTCAAGGTCCGCTGGACGGCCGACGAACTGGCCAGGGCCGCGTCGGTCGCCGCCCGGCCGGCGAAGATCTACGGGACCCGCGAGGAGGCGGTGGACCGTGCCCTGAAGGTCGCCGGGCTCAACGGGTTGGTCACCGCCACCGAGGCGGGCGTCACCGAATCGGGTGACGGTTGGGGTCTGACGCTCGACGGCGCGGTGTTCGGCGTCGGCGAACCGGACATCGCCGGCCTGCTGGCCGTGTCCCGGGCCTCGGTCCTGATGGCGGCGGGGGAGCTGGACCCGATGTCACCGGCCGACCACCTCACCCCACTGGGCGAAACGGTGATCCTGCCCGGCCTCGGCCACAACGCCCACGTCGAGGACCCGACGGCCCTGTGGCCCCTGATCGAGCGGCTCGATCACCACTCGAACGAGTGATGCCGTGGGGGCGGTGTCCGCCCCCACGGCACCCAACCGGTCGTTACCGGACGCCGAGCAGGTCGACCACGAACACCAGCGTCTCGCCCGGCTTGATGGAGCCGCCGGCTCCCCGGTCGCCGTAGCCGAGGTGCGGCGGGATGACCAGCCGCCGACGGCCGCCGACCTTCATGCCGGCCACGCCGCGGTCCCAGCCGGCGATGACCCGGCCGCCGCCGAGCGGGAAGGCGAACGGGGCGCCACGGTTCCAGGAGGCGTCGAACTCCGCGCCGGAGGAGTGCGCGACACCGACGTAGTGCACGCTCACCTGCTGGCCGGGCCGAGCCTCGTCGCCGTCGCCCACGGTGATGTCCTCGATCACCAGATCTGCCGGTGGGGGACCGTCGATCGGGTCAACCTTGGGCTTTTCGAGGGCCATGATCCTCCTTCGTCCGCATCCGTACCCGGACCATCCAACCAGGACGCCACGGTCAGCTGGCCCGGCGGTAGGTGAGCCGGAAGTCGGGGTTCCACGTCCGGCCGTCCGTGTTGAGCTCCCACAGGCCGTCGATCATGTCCCAGTCGTCGCTGAACGTGCCGGTGAACCGCTGGGCGAAGTCGGGACCCTCCCGCCACAGCCGCCACACCCCGCCGTCCACCGACATCTGGTAGATGCGCCGGTTGCCCAGGTCGTCGGAGTAACACACGCTGTACAGCCCGGTCTGGTCGTCGGCGCCGATCACCAGCTCGCCGTTGATGACGTCCGGGTGCTCGACGACCATGCGCTGTCGCAGGTACACCCCGTCGATCCACTCGAAGGTCGTCACGCCGTGCAGGTCGCCACCCAGGGCTTGGTGGTCGAGGACCAGCTTCCACCGCCCGACCAGGACGTTGAGCCGGCGCATCGGGTCGGGCATCACGAACTCCTCTCCCCAACATTCCCTGACAAGGGCGTTACCCCGGCTGGCCTGCGCGTATGCTGATCGACGGCTCCTCGATCAGTGCAGCCTCACGCGCACGACGTCGGCGGCACCACTGCCCGGCGCCCTGCGTGTACCCCGTCCCCAGGTGAGGAGTCGATGTGCGCCCTGTCCAGAGTTCCCCGGTCCGTGACCTGCTGGAGCTGACCAAGGACCCCGGAATGATCTCCTTCGCCGGCGGTCTGCCGGCCCCAGAACTGTTCGACGTGGACGGCTGGCGGGCGGCGTTCGCCGACGCCCTGTCCGAGCCGCACGCCCGGCGCCACCTGCAGTACGCGCCCACCGAGGGTGACCCGGCGCTGCGCGCCTGGATCGCCGACCGCCAGACCAGCCGGGGCTTACCGACCGAGCCGACGGACCTGCTGGTCACGACCGGTTCCCAGCAGGCGCTGACGCTGATCGCCGCCGCGCTGCTGACCCCGGGGGCGGTGGTCGCGGTGGAGGAGCCGACCTACCTCGCCGCGTTGCAGTGCTTCCGGATGGCCGACGCCAGGATCGTCGCGGTCGCCGGCGACGAGCAGGGCATCCTGCCCGAGGCGCTGGCCGAGGTGATCGAGCGGGAGCACCCGACGCTGCTCTACCTGGTGCCGACGTTCGCGAACCCCACCGGGCGCACGCTGACCGCCGACCGCCGCGCCGCCGTCGCCGCGCTGGCCGAGGCCAACGACCTGTGGGTCGTCGAGGACGACCCGTACGGCGAACTGCGCTACCGGGGCACGCCGCTGGCCCCGCTGGCCGCCGATTCCGACACCCGGGTGATCAACCTCGGCAGCCTGTCGAAGATCTGCGCCCCCGGTCTGCGCCTGGGCTGGCTGCGCGCCCCGGCGAGCGTCCTGCCGACCCTGGTGGTCACCAAACAGGCCGCTGACCTGCACACCAGCACCGTCGACCAGGCCGCTGCCGCCAGCTACCTGGCCGCGAACGACCTGGAGGCGCACATCGCCACTCTCCGCGACGCCTACCGCACCCGCCGCGACGCGATGGTCGAACTGCTGCCGGAGGTCCTGCCGGCCGGTTCACGCTGGACCGACCCCGACGGCGGCATGTTCATCTGGGTCCGCCTGCCCGACGGCGCCGACAGCGAGACCACCCTGAGGGTGGCGCTGGGCGAACAGGTGGCGTTCGTCCCGGGCACCGCGTTCTACGCCACGACCCCGGACCCGGCGACCCTGCGCCTGTCGTTCACCACGAACACGACCGCCGAGATCACCAAGGGCCTGCACCGCCTGGCCACCGCCCTGCGGCGGTGACCAGGCGTTCGCTCAGGAATCGGACATGCCCTTCCAACACCAGCCGGAGCCCTCGTCGGCGACCTCGATGGTCGCGTCGGTCTCGGCCTTCTGGGTGCCGTTCTCCAGCTTGACGTGCGCCTCGGCCTCGGCGGTCTCGCCGGACACGGTGACCTCGCTGGTCAGCTCGAACTCCACGACGTACTTCGCGTCGCGGGAGTAGCCCTTGAGGCTGGTCTCCGAGCCGGGGCAGATGAGGCCGTTGAGCCCGGTCTCGTCCTGGGAGTTGAAGCCGTCGACGATCTGGTCGATCAGCGCCTCGGCGTCCCCGCCGCCACCGCCGCTGTCATCGCTGCCCCCGCCGCTGCCCCCACCGCTGTCGCCGCCGTTGTCGTCCCCGCTGTCGGGGCCGCTGTTGCCCGAGTCGCCGCCCCCGGAGTTGTCCGGCTTGTCCCCGCCCTCGCCGGTGGTCTGCTCCCCGGAGTCCTTGTCGTCACTGAGCAGGAACCCCGGCGCGACGAACCCGGTCACCCCGAACGCCGCGACGGCCACCACGGCCACGAGAACACCGACGATGAGCCCGGTCTTGCTCTTCTTCGGGGGCTGCGGCCCCATCGGCCCCATGGGCTGCTGCCCGAACTGCCCCGGCCCGCCCCCGTAGGGCGGTTGTCCCGGCGGCATCCCCGGCTGTCCGGGCTGCCCCGGCGGCGGGTACTGCCCGGGCGGCGGGTACTGGCCCTGCGGAGGGGGGAACTGACCCTGCTGCGGGAAACCACCCGGCCCCTGCTGCGGACCCGGCTGCCAACCGGGCTGCCCGGGTTGCCCCGGCTGCTGCGGATACGTCATCAGCTACCCCTCCGTGATCTGGCTCCCCCGTTCGGGTGAGCTGAAGTGTGTCATGTGGCCGCGTCACCAGGTCAGGTGGGACGCCGGCCGCGTTCACACGGTTCCGCCTGGTAGCGGCCACGGAGGTGAGCGGCCGGTCACAGGTTGTCCGGCGTGCGCCGGGCCAGGTGTGACAGGTGGTGCGAGGTGGCCATGGACAGCCACTGGAAGGCGGCGCCGGCGCTTCGGGTGCCGCCACGCCGGCGACACCGCGCCAGCTCCCGGTCGCCCCAGGAGTAGCCCTCACCGGCGAAGTCCGACCGGGTGACGAGTTCCTCGGCCAGGTCCGAGAACGCCTCGGCGGCCGCGCCCGGAGAGGGCCTGCCGTTCGGGTGAAAGTCAGCCGATGCCGCCGGGAATCGCACTGACGGCGAACAACCGGGGTAACGGTCAGCGGCCTTCCTGAGGCACGACCGGCACGACGGTGAGCAGGTCATGAAGCCCGTCGAAGTCATCGGGGTTCGTCGTGAACAGAGAAAGGTCCTCAGCGATGGCGGTTGCCGCGATCATCAGGTCGCCGATGCGACGTCGTGGCTTTCGCCCGGCGGCGACCACCGCGGCGGTCACTCGGCCGTAGATCCTGGCGGCTTCGACACCGAAAGGGATCGGGTCGAACTCGTGTTCGGCACGTTGAAGTACGTCGAGGCGTCGGGCGCGTTCCGCGTGCTCGTCGTAGGTGTTCTGCTCGTTGTTCGGTCGTACCTGGTGTGGACCTGCGGAGAGTTCGGCGAGCGTGATCGCGCTGATCGCCATTTCCTCCGGCAACTCGGCTGGATCGACCCAGCGGCGAAGGATCAGGATGTTCGTGTCGAGGAGACCCTGGCGACGGGGGCTACCGCTCATGGGGATCGACGGCCTCCGAATCCACCGCGGCATCCTGGTCCGCGCGGAAGGCAGTGATGTCGACGCTCACAGCGTTGCGTGACATGGCGGTGAACTCATCTCGAGCAACGAAGCGTCGGCGCCGACGCAACGGAATCAGCTCGCCGATTTCGTGCCCGTCACGAGTGACCGTGAAGGACTGCCCACCCGCGACGGCGTCCATGATCTCCTTGGACCGGCTGCGAAGGTCGCGCTGGTTGATCTCAGGCTGAGCCATGCCGCCATGGTACGCGACCGTGCTACCAGGTAGCACCGCGTAGCACGCAGCTGACCGCAGCGGTGGTGATACAGCCGTCCACGCTCCTCGGACCAGGTGAGCTGGCGGGGCGAGTTCCATGACGACGACGTTCTCCATCATCGCCCCGGCCGCTACGCCCGGTTCCCCGAGCCGTGACCACTTGCCGTACGAACAAGATCAACGGTCATCTGGACGGTTGGTTCGTGGTCATCTGGTCGGATGGGTCGTGGTGATCCGGACGGTCGTCATGTGGTCAACCGGACGAACGGCACGTGGTCACCTGGACGCGCCCGCGGGGCACCTCACCAGCCGCGTTCGCGCCATTCGGACAGGTGGGGGCGTTGGACGCCGAGGGTGGAGTCGTCGCCGTGGCCGGGGTAGAACCAGGTCTCGTCGGGGAGCTTGTCGAACACGCGGGACGAGACGTCGTTGAGCAGTGAGGTGAAGTTCTCCGGGGTGAGCGTCTTGCCGATGCCGCCGGGGAACAGCGAGTCGCCGGTGAACAGGTGGGGGACGCCGGTCGGGTCGCGGTAGAGGAGGGCGATCGAGCCGGGGGTGTGGCCGCGGAGGTGGATCACCTCCAGCTCGCAGTCGCCGACCGGGATGGTGTCGCCCTGGGTGACGTAGCGGTCCGGGGGGACGGGGAGGGGCTTGGCGTCCTCCTCGTGGGCGATCGTGTTCGCGCCGTAGGCGCCGGCGACCGCGCCGAGGGCCTCCCAGTGGTCCTGGTGCTGGTGGGTGGTCACGATCGTGCGCAGGGTCGGACGGTTGTCGTCATGACCGATGAGATCGGAGAGGCGTTCGGGGTCGTTGGCGGCGTCGATCAGCAGCGCCTCCTGGGTGGCCTTGCACACCAGTAGGTAGGCGTTGTTGTCCATCGGGCCGACGGAGATCTTCGTTATCGTCAGTGCGTCCAGCTCACGGCGCGCGGCGGCGCCACCCGGCTCGACATGACCGCTGTAGTCCTCGACAACATCCACGTCGCGACCCTAGCGCGCGCACCCGGCCGGCTGACAGCATGGCGCCATGATCACGGGCTGGCGCTGGCTCAACGAACCCACGTCCTGGGACCTCTCCGGCGACACGCTCACCGTCACCACCGACCCGGACACCGACTTCTGGCGCACCACCCACTACGGCTTCGTCCGGGACACCGGGCATGTCTACGGCACCGAGATCGTCGGTGACTTCACGCTCACCGCGACCTTCGCCGGCGCCTACCGCGACCAGTACGACCAGGCCGGTATCGCCCTGCGGATCGACAGGACGCACTGGATCAAGAGCGGGATCGAGCTGGTCGACGGGCAGCAGCGGATCTCGGCCGTGGTCACCAGGGAGTTCTCCGACTGGTCGGTCGCCCCGCTGGGCACCCCACGGTCGGTCACGGTCGAGGCCACTCGTGCGGGTGACGCGGTCACCATCCGCTACGGGCTCGACGGCGCCGACCCGATCACCCTGCTGCGCATCGCCTACCTGCCGCCGGAGGTCCCGGTGCTGGCCGGGCTGATGGCCGCGTCACCGGACGGCCAGGGTTTCCGCACGACCTTCACCAACGTGGAGCTAGCCCCACGCCGGTAAGTCGGGCACCTCGCCGCGCAGCGTCGAGCCGTCCCGGCGTCCGGTCAGCCACCCGATCACCTCGGCCGCCTCGCCGGTCACCTCGTGCACCGTCCCGCCGCCGCCGACCAGGTCCCAGACCCGCTCCTCACCGTCCGGGAAAATCACCCGAAGGTGTACGGATGGCCCTTCCGGGCGGTTGAGGTGCCGGGCCACGGCCGAGGTCGTCGCGACCTCCAGCAGGTCGGCCGGGATGTCCTCGAAGCCGAACCCGACGTCCAGGTCCACCAGGTGGGTCCACAGCTCGAACAGCCGCAGCCCCGGGATCGCCGAGGCCGGGAACGGCACCGGGTTCCTGGCGGTCACCGACGCGGACCACTGCGAGTCCGACAGCCGCTCACAGGCCACCGCGAACCGCTCGCTGGAGGCGAGCAGGTCCTCGTGCAGCACCTGCGCCAGCCGGCCGGCACCCTCCTCGATGTCGGCCTCGCGGTCGGCGTCGCTGGCGTAGATCGGGTGCTCGACGCCGGTCCGCGCCCACGTGAGCAGGTTCACCAACCCGTCGGCGTTGCGCGCGAGGTGCGTCACCACATGCGCCCGCGACCACCCCGGCAGCAGGCTCGGTTCACGCATCCGGCGGTCATCCAGAGAGGTGACGTGACCGGCCAGTACCTCCGTCGCGGCTCGCACGTCGGCAAGCCGGCGTCGTGCCTGGAGCGCCGCCGCTCGTTCCCTGGCCCGTCGCTGCTCAGGAACGGTGTCGTGCGCGACAGAGGCCTCGTTTGAGATGCTGGAACCAGTCATACCGCCGTCCCCGCCGAGTCGGTAGTTCAGAATGAGCACCAGAGTTGGTCTCACCAGCCTAGGTGAGTGACCGCGACCCGGGGTAGTCACCGGCCGCCGCCAACCGGCGCAAAATTTGTCGGTGCTCCGACCTAGCATGGTCTCGGCCACGTGGAGGCAGCGTCTGACCTGCATCCGGCCGATCACTCGACAGCATTCTTCGAAGGGACTGCAGTGGCTGACCGCCTCGTCGTCCGCGGCGCGCGTGAGCACAACCTGCGCGGCGTGGACATCGACCTGCCCCGCAACAGCCTGATCGTGTTCACCGGGCTGTCCGGTTCCGGCAAGTCGAGCCTGGCCTTCGACACGATCTTCGCCGAGGGCCAACGTCGTTACGTCGAGTCACTGTCGGCCTACGCCAGGCAGTTCCTCGGCCAGATGGACAAGCCGGACGTCGACTTCATCGAGGGCCTGTCCCCGGCGGTGTCCATCGACCAGAAGTCCACCAGCCGCAACCCCCGGTCCACGGTCGGCACGATCACCGAGGTCTACGACTACCTGCGCCTGCTGTTCGCCCGCGCCGGCAAACCGCACTGCCCCCGCTGCGGCGAGGCGATCAGCAAGCAGACCCCCCAACAGATCGTCGACCAGGTCCTGGCCATGGACGACGGCCTGCGCTTCCAGGTACTCGCCCCGGTCGTGCGCGGCCGCAAGGGCGAGTACGTCGACCTGTTCTCCCAGCTCCAGTCCCAGGGCTACTCACGGGCACGGGTCGACGGCGCGGTGCACTCGCTGACCGACCCGCCCAAGCTCAAGAAGCAGGAGAAGCACGAGATCGCGGTCGTCATCGACCGGCTGGCGGTCAAGTCCACCGCCAAGCGCCGGCTCACCGACTCGATCGAGACCGCGCTGCGCCTGGCCGACGGCCTGGTCGAGCTGGAGTTCGTCGACCTGCCGGACAACGACCCGCACCGCATCCGGGGCTTCTCCGAGAACCTGGCCTGCCCCAACGGCCACCCGCTGGCCATCGAGGACCTCGAACCGCGCTCGTTCTCCTTCAACTCGCCCTACGGCGCCTGCCCGGTCTGCACCGGCATCGGCGTGCGTCAGGAGGTCGACCCGGAGCTGGTCGTCCCGGACGACGAGCTGACCCTGGAGGACGGCGCGATCGCGCCGTGGGCCGGCGGGCAGACCGCCGAGTACTTCACCCGGCTGCTGTCCGCGCTCGGCGAGGCGGTCGGATTCCGGATGGACGTGGCGTGGCGGCGGCTGCCGGCCAAGGCCCAGAAGGCCGTCCTGCACGGCACGTCCGACCAGGTCCACGTCCGGTACCGCAACCGCTACGGCCGGGAACGGTCCTACTACGCCAACTACGAGGGCGTCATCCCGTTCCTGGAGCGCCGCCAGGAGCAGACCGAGTCCGAGTACATGCGGGAGAAGTACGAGGGCTACATGCGGGAGGTGCCCTGCCCGGCCTGCCAGGGCACCCGCCTCAAGCCGGAGATCCTCGCGGTCACCCTCGAACACGGCAAGTACGGCGCCCGGTCGATCGCCGAGGTCTCGGCGCTGTCGATCTCCGAGTGCTCGGAGTTCCTGGAGGGCCTCAAGCTGGGCCGGCGCGAGTCCATGATCGCCGGCGCGGTGCTCAAGGAGATCCAGGCCAGGCTGCGGTTCCTGCTCGACGTCGGCCTCGACTACCTCTCGCTCGACCGCGCCTCCGGCACGCTGTCCGGCGGCGAGGCCCAGCGCATCCGGCTCGCGACCCAGATCGGGTCCGGGCTGGTCGGCGTGCTATACGTGCTCGACGAGCCGTCGATCGGCCTGCACCAGCGGGACAACCACCGGCTGATCGAGACGCTCACCCGGCTGCGCGACCTGGGCAACACGCTGATCGTCGTCGAGCACGACGAGGACACCATCCGCACCTCCGACTGGGTCGTCGACATCGGTCCCGGCGCCGGCGAGCACGGCGGGCACATCGTGCACAGCGGGTCGTTCCAGAAGCTGCTGAAGAACAAGCAGTCGCTGACCGGCGCGTACCTGTCGGGCCGGATGGAGATCCCGACCCCGGCGATCCGCCGCCCGGTCAACCGCAAGCGCCAGCTGACCGTGGTCGGCGCGCGGGAGCACAACCTGCGCGGCATCGACGTGTCGTTCCCGCTGGGCTGCCTGGTGTCGGTCACCGGCGTGTCCGGCTCGGGGAAGTCCACCCTGGTCAACGACATCCTGGCGACCGTGCTGGCCAACAAGCTCAACGGCGCGCGCCAGGTCCCCGGCCGACACACCCGGGTCAGGGGCCTGGACCAGGTCGACAAGCTGGTGCGGGTCGACCAGTCGCCGATCGGCCGCACCCCCCGGTCCAACCCGGCCACCTACACCGGCGTGTTCGACCACGTGCGCAAGCTGTTCGCGGCCACCACCGAGGCGAAGGTGCGCGGCTACCAGCCGGGACGGTTCTCGTTCAACGTCAAGGGCGGGCGCTGTGAGGCGTGCGCCGGCGACGGCACGATCAAGATCGAGATGAACTTCCTGCCGGACGTCTACGTCCCGTGCGAGGTCTGCAAGGGCGCCCGGTACAACCGGGAGACCCTGGAGGTGCACTACAAGGGCAAGACGATCTCCGAGGTCCTCGACATGTCGATCGAGGAGGCGGAGACGTTCTTCGAGCCGATCCGGGCGATCCACCGCCACCTCAAGACCCTGGTCGACGTCGGCCTGGGCTACGTGCGGCTCGGCCAGCCGGCGCCGACGCTGTCCGGTGGCGAGGCCCAGCGGGTGAAGCTGGCCTCCGAGCTGCAGAAGCGTTCGACCGGCAAGACGGTCTACGTGCTCGACGAGCCGACCACCGGCCTGCACTTCGAGGACATCCGCAAGCTCATCGGCGTGATCAACGGCTTGGTGGACAAGGGAAACACCGTCATCGTCATCGAGCACAACCTGGACGTGATCAAGACGTCCGACTGGATCGTCGACATGGGACCGGAGGGCGGCTCCGGCGGCGGCACGGTCATCGCCGAGGGCACCCCGGAGGACGTGGCCGACACCGAGGGCAGCTACACGGGCGAGTTCCTGGCGTCGGTGCTCACGGGAAGGTGACGCCGGTCAGCCGTTCGGAGGCCTCCCACAGCTCCCGCGCGACCCGGGGGTCCTTGGCGGCGCGGGTGCTGTCGACGACCTTCGGGTAGCCGCGCTGCTCGGCGAACCCGCCCGGCCCGACGTAGCTGCCGCCCGGCAGGTCGGTGACCGTCGCCGCGTACAGCGTCGGCAGGGTGCCCATCCGCGCGGACTGGGCGACCAGCCGGTTGCCGATGGCCATCACCGAGTCCATCAGCGACTCGGTGTGCGACTGGAGGTTGGTCCGCGCGTAGCCGGGGTGGGCGGCGTAGGCCCGCACCGGCGAGTCCACCTCGCGCAGCCGCCGGGTCAGCTCGGCGGTGAACAGCAGGTTCGCCAGCTTGGACTGGCCGTAGGCCGGCCACCGCGAGTACCGGCGGCGCTCCCAGTTGAGGTCGTCGAGCACGATCCGGCCCATCCGGTGCATCGTGCTGGACAGCGTCACGACCCGGTCGCGGATCCGGTCGAGCAGCAGGCCGGTGAGCGCGAAGTGCCCGAGGTGGTTGGTGCCGAACTGCGACTCGAACCCGTCGGCGGTGCGCCGGTGGGGGACCGCCATGACGCCCGCGTTGTTGATCAGTACGTCCACCGGCCCGGTCAGCGTCTCGGCGAACTCCCGCACCGACGCCAGGTCGGCCAGGTCCAGCCGCCGCACCTCGACGTCGCCGGCCGGGGCCGCCGCCTCGCCCTTGGCCACGTCCCGGCAGGCCAGTACGACGTGCGCGCCGCGCTGGGCCAGTTCGCGCGCGGCGACCAGGCCCAGGCCGCTGTTGGCGCCGGTCACCACGACCGTGCGGCCGGACTGGTCGGGGATGTCGTCGGCGGTCCACGGTGCCATGGGCGCACTCTAGCCGTGACCGACGGGCACGGCGCCGTCACCGACCTGGTCAGGCGGGGCGGCGCCAGGCGTCGAGCACCGCGTGCAGGTCGGCGCGCAGCCGGTCGGTGAGGGCGCCGTGGGGGGCGAGGGCCCAGTCCTGCTGGGTTCCCTGCGCGGTGGCGTCGACGATGCGGGCGGCCCGCGCCGGGGGAGGGGCGCCGGGAAGGTCGGCCCCGGTGAGCAGGCCGGTGAGTACGCCCTGGACGCGGGCGCGGAGTTCCCGCAGGCCGGCGCGCAGGTGCGGGTCGGCGAGGTCGGTGCCCAGCTGGGCCAGGTGGTGGGTCACCGTGGCCGGGTCCTCCAGGCCCTCGGCGGTGACCAGCGTCGCGGCGATCACGGCGGCGACCGGGTCGTCCTGGGTGGCCGAGGCGGCGTGCATGCGTTGCTCGACGCCTTCGGCGGCGGTGGTCATCATCGCCAGCAGCAGGGCGTGCTTGGAGCCGAAGCGGCCGGCGACGGTGCCGACGGCCACGCCGGCCTCGGCGGCGACCTGGCCCAGCGTGAACCCCGGCCCGTGGCGGCCGATCACCCGCCCGCAGGCGGCGAGCAGTTCCTCGTCGGTGATCTTCCTCGGGCGGGCCACGGGGTTATTGAACCACGGCTCGGAAACCCGGCGTAGTATCCGAACAGTCATTCAGAAACGGGAGGGGTTCATGGGCACCTGGAAGGACGTCGAGGCCGACGCCCCGGAGTTCGCCGAACGGGTACGGACGGTGTTCACCGCCGGCACCAACAAGACCATCGCCACGCTGCGGGCCGACGGCTCGCCCAGGATCAGCGGCACCGAACTGGAGTTCCAGGACGGCCAGGTGACGCTCGGGATGATGGCCGGCGCACGCAAACTGCGCGACGTCCGCCGCGACCCGAGGGTGGCCATCCACAGCCCGACGATCGAGCCGCCCCAGGACGACCCGGTCGCCTGGCCCGGTGACGCCAAGGTCGCCGGCCGCCTGGTGGAGACCGCCCCGCCGGCCGACACGCCGCACGTGGGCGCCGGGTTCTTCCGGCTCGACCTCGCCGAGGTCGCCATGGTCCACCTCGGCGAGACGGGCGACCACCTGGTCATCGAGTCGTGGCATCCTGGCCGGGGATACCGCCGCCGCACCCGGGCCTGAGTCCGGGTCCCGGCGTGTCTGGTAATCTGTCCTGCGCGACCAGCCTCGCCCCGTGCGAGGCCGCGAAGTGGAGCCCCGCTCCCACCCGAGTCACTTCGGTGTCCGGGTCCGGTCGCCGCCGGTGGCGTCGGCGGGTTTCGATGCCAGCGGCGGTGTCCCGACATGCGTCGGGTCGACCGGTCGGTAGCGGGCCCCGTGCACCTCAGGTGCGCGGGGTTCGTGCTGTTTGGGGGGCACCACGACGCGAGCGTCGCCACGACAAGAGGATGAGCCGGGCACGGCTCTGTGAAATCGGCCCGAGGAGGCCCCATCAGCTCCGAGACACGTATCAACGACCGCATCCGAGTCCCGGAAGTCCGACTGGTCGGACCGAACGGCGAGCAGGTCGGAATAGTGCGCATCGAAGACGCACTCCGGCTGGCTCAGGAGGCGGACCTGGACCTCGTGGAGGTTGCCCCGCAGGCACGCCCGCCGGTCGCGAAGCTCATGGACTTCGGCAAGTACAAGTACGAGAGCGCGCAGAAGGCGCGGGAGTCCCGCCGGAACCAGCAGCTCACCGTGATCAAGGAGCAGAAGCTCCGGCCGAAGATCGACAAGCACGACTACGAGACCAAGAGGGGCCACGTCATCCGGTTCCTCGAGCACGGGAACAAGGTCAAGGTGACGATCATGTTCCGTGGCCGGGAGCAGTCCCGCCCCGAGCTGGGTTTCCGGTTGCTGCAGCGACTGGCCGACGACGTCGCCGACCTCGGCTTCGTCGAGGCGGCACCGAAGCAGGACGGCCGAAACATGATCATGGTGCTCGCACCGCACAAGTCGCAGAAGACGCGGCCCAAGGCCGGCGCGGGCACCGACACGGTCTGAACCGACGCCCCGGCGTCGGTTCAGTAACGGAGCGGGCACCAGACGCTCCGGACAACGAAGTGCGCATGGGAGCGCGAGCGTAGGCGCCGAGCCACCTGTGGCGAAGCGACCAACACGAGAAGGAAACTGACGAATGCCCAAGAACAAGACCCACTCCGGCGCGTCCAAGCGCATCCGGGTCACCGGCAAGGGGAAGCTCCGCCGCCAGCAGGCCGGCCTGCGGCACAAGCTGGAGAAGAAGTCCAGCAGGGTTACGCGCCGCCTGTCCGGCACCGCCGAGATCGCGCCGGCCGACGTGCGCCGAGTGAAGAAGCTGCTCGGCCGCTGAGCCGCACCCACCTTCCCTGACCACCCGGGCGGCATCGCCCCAGAGATCGACAGGATTTGACCGTGGCACGCGTCAAGCGGGCAGTGAACGCCCACAAGAAGCGCCGCACGACCCTTGAACTGGCCAGCGGCTACCGCGGCCAGCGCTCGCGGCTGTACCGCAAGGCGAAGGAGCAGACGCTCCACTCGCTCACCTACGCCTACCGGGACCGCCGCGCCCGCAAGGGTGACTTCCGCCAGCTGTGGATCACCCGTATCAACGCCGCGGCCCGCCTGAACGGCATGACCTACAACCGGTTCATCCAGGGCCTCAAGGCCGCCGGGATCGAGGTCGACCGCAAGATCCTCGCCGAGCTCGCCGTCAACGACGCGGCCGCGTTCGCCGCGCTGGTGGCCGTGGCCCGCGAGAACGCCGACCCGCAGGGCAAGGCTTCCTGAACACGCGACCGACCCGACCCGGGGACGGTCCGTTCACCGAACGGACCCCCCGGGTCGTCGCTGCCCGGGCCCTGACCCGCCGCGCCGGCCGGGACAAGGCCGGCCGCTTCCTCGCCGAAGGCGCCCAGGCCGTCCGCGAGGCCCTCCGCTGGGCCGCCGAAGGCCGTGGCCGGGTGCACGAGGTCTTCGTCACCGACCCGAGCGGCGACCTCGCCGCCGCGGCGACCGAGGCCGGCGTTCGAGTGTCCACGGTGACCGACCGCGCCGCCGCCGGACTGTCCGAAACCGTGACGCCGCAAGGGATCGTGGCGGTCTGCGATCTGCTGGACGTGCCGCTCGCCAACGCGCTGGCCGGCTCACCGGCACTGGTCGCCGTCCTGGTCGGCGTCGCCGACCCCGGCAACGCCGGCACCGTCATCCGGGTCGCCGACGCCGCCGGCGCCGACGCCGTTCTGCTCGCCGGGCACACCGTCGACCCGCACAACGGCAAATGCGTCCGCGCGTCCACCGGCAGCATCTTCCACCTCCCGATCGCCCGCGCCGCCTCGGTTCCCGACGTGCTCGCGGCCTGCCGCGACGCCGGTCTCGAACTGGTCGCCGCCGACGGGTACGCCACCGAGGATGTGGAATCGGCCACACCGGCCGCGCCGACCGCCTGGGTCTTCGGCAGCGAGGCCCACGGCCTGCCGGCCGAGGTCCTGGAGTCCGTCGACCGGGCACTGCGGGTTCCGTTGTACGGCGGCGCGGAAAGCCTGAACCTCGCGACGGCCGCCGCGGTGTGCCTGTACGCGACGGCCTGGCGGCGTCGCCGCGACCAGCGAGAAGGAATTTCCGGACGCTGATTGTCCACCGCCGCTTGTCCACTGCTTGTCCACTGCCGCAACACGTTGGCGACACCACGATTTTCCCCGGCGTGTTCTTTCGCGAATTTCGCGTAAGTGAGATGCCGATCCTTCTGCCCGGCGGTACATTTGGCCGGCGTCGAGAAAAGCGGTTGGCGGAATGCTCGTCCCGACGCCCGCCCCCGGGACGTCGTCGTCGCCGTTGTCGTCGCGGCCCGGAGCGCGGAGCACCACCCTCACCTGGGCAGCGGTCGCCGGGCTCACGTCCCGACGCGGCGTTCGACGGCGCTGCCTTCGGCCCCTGGCATCCGATCACCTAGGATCGCGGGTGCTCGGAGTGTGTCCACACAGCTCCGGGCGACCCGCCTGGCCACCGTCTACGGGAGCTGTTCACCGACCATGTCCGCAGCCAACGACTCCTACGATCCCAAGCAGGTCGCGGCCCTCGCGCCGGAGACCCTGCAGGCCGCCGTGGAGCAGGCGCGCAAGGAGTTCACCGCGGTGGGTGACCTGGACGAGCTGGCAGCGGCCAAGCCCGCTCACCTCGGTGACAAGTCACCGCTGATGGTCGCCCGGCGCGAGATCGGGGCGCTGCCACCCAAGGCCAGGTCCGAGGCCGGCAAGCGGGTCAACGAGGCGCAGAAGATCGTCCGCGACGCCTTCGACCTGCGGCGTACCGAGCTGGTCGCCGAACGTGACGAGCGCGTGCTCCGCGAGGAGGGCGTGGACGTCACGCTGCCGTGGAACCGCCAGCCGCGCGGCGCCCGGCACCCGATCGCGATGCTCTCCGAGCGGATCGCCGACGTGTTCGTCGGCATGGGCTACGAGGTGGCCGAAGGTCCCGAGCTGGAGACCGAGTGGTTCAACTTCGACGCGCTGAACTTCAAGAAGGACCATCCCGCGCGCACCATGCAGGACACCTTCTACGTCGCCCCGGCCGACTCCGGGCTGGTGCTGCGCACGCACACCTCGCCGGTGCAGATCCGGGCGCTGCTGGAACGTGACCTGCCGGTCTACGTCGTCTGCCCGGGCCGCACGTTCCGCACCGACGAACTGGACTCGACGCACACGCCGGTGTTCCACCAGGTCGAGGGCCTGGCCGTGGACAAGGGCCTGACGATGGCGCACCTGAAGGGCACGCTGGACGCGTTCGCCCGCGCGATGTTCGGGGACAAGGCGAAGATCCGGCTGCGGCCGTCGTACTTCCCGTTCACCGAGCCGTCGGCCGAGCCGGACGTGTGGTTCGAGGAGAAGAAGGGCGGCCCCGGCTGGGTCGAGTGGGGCGGCTGCGGCATGGTCAACCCGAACGTGCTGCGGGCCTGCGGGATCGACCCCGACGTCTACTCCGGTTTCGCGTTCGGCATGGGGATCGAGCGAACCCTCCAGTTCCGCAACGGCATTCCGGACATGCGGGACATGGTCGAGGGTGACGTGCGGTTCACCATGCCCTTCGGCACCGACGCTTCCTGAATCAGCTTTACGTAGTAACCGAAAGGAACACCCGTGCGGGTTCCCGTCAGTTGGCTCACCGAGCACCTGGAGACGGACGAGCGGTACACCGCCGAGCAGCTCGCCGACGCGTTCGTCCGGGTGGGGCTGGAGGTCGAGGAGGTCACGCCGCTCGGCCCGGTGACCGGACCGGTCGTGGTCGGCCGCGTGGCCGAGATCGAGGAGCTCTCCGAGTTCAAGAAGCCGATCCGGTACTGCCGCGTCGAGGTCTACGAGACCGACGACTACGAGGACATGGTCGCCGAGGGCTCCGACGAGCCCCGCGAACGCGGCATCGTCTGCGGTGCGACGAACTTCGTCGAGGGCGACCTGGTCGTGGTGGCGCTGCCGGGCGCGGTGCTGCCGGGCGGGTTCGCGATCTCCGCGCGCAAGACCTACGGCCGGATCAGCGACGGGATGATCTGCTCCGCCCGCGAACTGGGCCTTGGCGATGACCACACGGGCATCCTGGTGCTGCCCAGCGGTGAGGCCAGCCCCGGTGACGACGCGGTGGAGCTGCTGGGCCTGGACGACACGATCATCGAGCTGGCGATCACGCCGGACCGGGGTTACGCGTTCTCGATCCGTGGCCTGGCCAGGGAACTGGCCTGCGCGCTGGACGTCGCCGGTCGCGACGCGGCCGCGGTCGACGTCCCGGAGGCCGAGGGCGACGCCTACCGGGTGCGGATCGAGGACCGGGAGGGCTGCGAGCGGTTCGTGGCGCGCCGGATCACCGGGGTCGACCCGACCGCGCCGACCCCGTGGTGGGTGCGCCGGCGGCTGATGCTCGCGGGCATCCGGTCGATCTCGCTGGCGGTCGACGTGACGAACTACGTGATGCTCGAAACCGGGCAGCCGATGCACGCGTTCGACACGCCGTCGCTCACCGGGCCGATCGTCGTGCGCCGGGCCCACGAGGGCGAGACCCTGACCACGCTGGACGGCGTGAAGCGCAAGCTGGACCCGGACGACATCGTGGTGGCCGACGACTCGGGCGCGGTGTCGCTGGCCGGCGTGATGGGCGGCGAGTCGACCGAGGTGCGGTCCGACAGCACGGACATCCTGCTGGAGGCGGCGATCTGGGACCCGGCGTCGATCGCGCGGGCGGTGCGCCGGCACAAGCTGCCGAGCGAGGCGGCCAAGCGGTTCGAGCGCACGGTCGACCCGAAGCTGCCGCCGCACGCGCTGGAGCGCGCGGCGAGGCTGTTGCGTGACCACGCGGACGGCAGCATCCAGCCGGGCCGGACCGACGAGGGTGCCGCGCGTCCGCTGGCCCCGGTGACGATGCCGATCAGCCTGCCCGACCGGGTGGCCGGTATCGAGTACGACCGGGGTGTGACGGTGCGCCGGCTGACCCAGATCGGCTGCGGCATCGAGGTCGGCTCGACCGACGACGGGAAGCCGAGCGTGACCGTGGTGCCGCCGAGCTGGCGCCCGGACCTGGTCGAGCCGGCGGACCTGGTCGAGGAGGTGCTGCGTCTGGAGGGCTACGACACGATCCCGACGGAGCTGCCCAAGGCGCCGCCCGGCAAGGGTCTGACGCCGGCCCAGCGCCGCCGCCGCACCGTGGCCCGAGCCCTCGCCGAGGAGGGTTACGTCGAGGTCCTGCCCTTCCCGTTCGTGTCCCCCACCGTCTGGGACGACTTCGGCCTGCCCGCCGAGGACTCCCGGCGCCGCACGGTGACGGTCCTCAATCCCCTGGAGTCCGACCGGGGCGAGCTGGCGACGACGTTGTTGCCGGCGCTGCTGGACGTGCTGGTCCGCAACGTGTCCCGGGGGACCCGGGACGTGGCCCTGTTCAACGTCGGGCAGGTGGTTCTGCCCAAGGCCCAGCAGGTGCCGGTGCCCTCGGTCGGCGTGGCCGACCGTCCCGGCGCCGCGGACCTCGCGGCTCTCCACGCGGCCCTCCCCACCCAGCCGACGCACGTGGCCGTGGTCCTGGCGGGCCACCGTCAGCGGCCCGGCTGGTGGGGCCCCGGCGAACAGGCCAACTGGGCCGACGCCGTGCGCGCCGCCGAGATCGTCGCCGACGCGGCGGGCGTCGAGCTGACGGTCCGCAAGGCCGAGCTGGCTCCCTGGCACCCGGGCCGCTGTGCCCAACTGCTCGCCGGTGACGTGCCGGTCGGCTACGCGGGGGAGCTGCACCCCAAGGTCGTCGACGCGTTGGGGCTGCCCAAGCGCACCTGCGCCATGGAGCTGAACCTCACCAGCCTGCCGCTGGCGGACCGTCGCCCCGCGCCGTCCCCGTCGCCCTACCCGCCCGTCCTCCTGGACGTGGCCCTGGTGGTGGACGAGAAGGTGCCCGCCGCCGAGGTCGCCACCGCCCTCCACAACGGCGGCGGCGACCTCCTGGAGGACTTGAACCTCTTCGACGTCTTCACCGGCCCACAGATCGGGGAGGGCAAGCGTTCACTCGCCTACGCCCTCCGGTTCCGTGCCCAGGACCGAACGCTGACCCTGGAAGAGGCCACCGCCGCCCGCGACGCGGCCATCTCGACGGCCACCGAACGCCACGGCGCCACCCTCCGCGCCTGACCGACCCGGCTTGTGGTTCCGCCGGGCCAGCTTCTCGGTCCGACCGGTCAGGGCCTGGTTGGTCGCGGTCCTGACCGAGCGCGCCGGACCAGGCCTGCCGGAGCAGTCGGGTTGGCCCCGAGCCGGTTACCCGCTCGACCGATCCGGTAGGTCGCCTGCCCGAATCCGGCTGGTTGTCTGCCCGATCGGTCGCCGGGCTGGACTGTCGGATTGGTTGCTGGCTCGGTTGGTCGGGCTGGTTGCTTGTCCGGTTCGGCTGGTTGCCGGTCTGGACCGTCGGGTCGGTTGCCCGCTCGACTGATGGGGCAGGTCGCCCGCCCGGACCACCGGACCGGTCGCCTGCCCGAGCCGACCAGGCAGGCCACGGCTCGAACCGGCCGGCTTGTTCGGCCAGTTCGGCCGGACGACAGCCCACACCGAACACAGCCGGCCTCGCTCGACCGTTCGCGACCGGCTGCCTGGCGACCATCTGGCCCACCAGTCCGCCGACCCGTTCGGTCGACCCGTCGGCCCGCCTCGTCGCTTGGCCTCGACCACACTTCTCGGGTCGACCGCCAGGCCGCGCCCTGGCTCGGTCCGTACCGGCGCTGGCCGGCGCCGCGCTCGTCGCGGGTCAGCCGACCGTCGCGCCGCGCCGCCGCGCCGCCGTGCGGGTCGTGTCGCCGTGCTGGTCGTGCCGGTCTGCCGGCCGCGCCGCCGCACCGCCGTGCGGGTTGTGCCGCCGCGCCGGTCGTGCCGGTCTGCCGGCTGCGCCGCCGTGCCGGCTGCGCCGCCGTGCCGGCTGCGCCGCCGCGCCGCCGTACCGCAGTGCCGGCCGCACCGTCGCGCAGCCGTGCGGGTCGTGCCGCTGCGCCGCTATGCCGGCCGCGCCGCCATGCCGGTCGCGCCGCTGCGACCGTCGCGCCGTCGCGCCGGCCGTGCCGTCGTGTTGGTCACGTCGCCGTGCCGATCTGCGGTGATGTGCCGGCCGCGCACGGTCGGGTTGGCCTGGCCTTCAGGGGCGTGGTCGCCAGGGGCGGCCGCGCCTCCGGTGAAGGCGGTGGGCGTAGTCGACCTGCGGGCTGGGCGCCGTGTCCCGGGCGCTCCGCGTGGGTCGCGTATTCAGTTGTGGGGTGGACCTCCTCGGGTTGGGGCTGGGGATGTCAGAAGTGCTTGGTGGCCTCCTTGCGGGACAACGGGGACAGATCGGGGTGGGTGTCGACGAACGAGCGGACCCAGCCCGGTTCCGTCCGGGCCAGTTGGCGTAGTGCCCAGCCGATCGCCTTGCGGATGAAGAAGTCGCTGTCGGGCAGGTTGGGTTCGATCGTGTCGGTGAGCAGGGTGGTGTCGGTGTCCTCCTTGGCGTGCAGTTGGCTGATGATCGCCGTGCGGCGTTTCCACAGGTCGGGGTCGGTGGCCCAGCGGCGCAGGACGGGGGTCATCGTCGGGCGGTTGGCCTGGAGCAGCGGGCCGATGCGGCGGCTGGCCAGTTCGTCGACGTAGTCCCACCACGCGCCGGTGACGATCAGTTCCTCGTACAGCGGCAGCAGGTCGGGTGTCTGCCAGGGGGCGTACCGGCGCGCGCCGGTGAGGTCGACGGCCAGGTAGCGCTCCTCGCGGAACTCGGCCTCGCGCCACAGGGTCAGGACGGCGGCGCGCCACGATTCCTCGTCGCTGAGTGGGTGGGCGGCGAACAGCCCGCGCCCCAGTTCGCGGCGTCGCGGTGCCGGCACGCCCCGGAAGGGCAGCTCCGACTTCATGTAGCGGCGCATGTCCGGCGCCCTCGACGGGTCGGCCAATTCGGCCAGCCCGCCACGGACGGCGGTGATCAGGGCGTTGATCTCGGTGTTTCGGGTCATGCGCGCAACCTACGACGCGGCACCGACAACAACGGTGACTGCCACGATCGGGTTAACCGGCGGCCTGGGTATTTCCCAACACGCTCCGCGACAGGAAGGATTATCTCTCCTCGATCCGCGCGGATCACTGGGCCGAGAGAAGGAATGGGACGAAGTGAACAGAGTTGTTGCCCTGGTCGCGGCAGCGTGCGTCATGTCAAGTGCCCTGGTCGTAGCCCCGTCCTCCGGCGTCGCAGCCTCAGGGAAATCTGAGAAACAGTATCCGGAATTCACCCCTGATCCCCTGCAATGGGGTGAATGCGAGGCCGAGCAGCTCGTCGCCGCTGGTGCGGAATGCGGGTTTGTGTCGGTCCCTCTCGACTATTATCACCCGAACGGGGAGAAAATCCGGCTCGCTGTGTCACGAATGGCCCACACGTCCCCGGACGCGGCCTCGCAGGGGCCCATGCTGGTGAACCCCGGCGGCCCCGGCGGAGCCGGCCTGCAGTACTCGATCTTCGGCCAGTTCGTGCCCGACGGCGCCGGCGACACCTACGACTGGATCGGCTTCGACCCGCGCGGGGTCGGCGCCAGTGAGCCGTCGCTGAGCTGTGTCCCCGACTTCGACGGCTACGACCGCCCCGACTACGTCCCGATCAATCACTCGATCGAGCGAGCGTGGCTCACTCGATCGAAGGACTATGCCGACGCCTGTGAGGCGAACGCCGGCCCGCTGCTCGACCACATGACCACCGTGGAGGCCGCACTCGACCTGGAGAGTGTCCGCAAGGCCCTCGGCGCCGAGCAGCTCAACTACTACGGCTTCTCCTACGGCACCTACCTCGGTCAGGTCTACGCCACGATGTTCCCCGACCGCCTCCGCCGGGTGATCTTCGACGGCAACGTCGACCCGACCAGTGTCTGGTACCGGTCCAACCTGGAACAGAACGTCGCCTTCGAGCGCGCCATCACGGTCTACTTCGACTGGATCGCCCGCCATGACGACGTCTACCACCTCGGCACCACCGGCGGCGCGGTCGAGCGCCGGTACTACGCCGAGAAGGCGAGGCTGAGCGGGAACCCCGCCGGCGGGATCATCGGCCCCGACGAGCTGTCCGACCTGTTCCTCCAGGCCGGCTACTACGTCTACGGCTGGGAGGACGTCGCCGAGGCCTTCGCCGGCTGGGTCAGCGACCGCGACTGGGAGCCGCTGCGCGATCTCTACGGCAGCCCGCCCTTCGACGACAACGGGCACGCCGTCTACCTGGCCGTTGTGTGCACCGACGCTCCGTGGACACGCAGCTACCCCCGCTACCGGATGACCAACTGGGTGTCACATTTCCGAGCACCCTTCGCCTCGTGGGGCAACGCCTGGTTCAACAGCCCCTGCCTGACCTGGCCCGGCCGGTCCAGCCGGCCGACGAACGTCGACGGCAGCGGGGTGGACAGCGCCCTGCTGATCAACGAGACCCTGGACGCGGCGACACCGTTCACCGGCGCGCTGGAGGTCCGTGATCGGTTCCCGAACTCCGTGCTCATCGAGGGTGTCGGTGGCACCACCCATTCGGGTTCACTCTCCGGTGTGGCCTGTACCGACGACATCATCGTCGAGTACCTGCGCAGCGGCACGCTGCCGGCCCGCGGCTCCGCCAGGGCCGCCGACGTGCGGTGCGACCCGGTCCCGCAGCCGGAGCCGCAGCCCGCCGCCCAGCGGACCCTCGACCAGGACCAGAGCGACCAGCGGGCGGAGTTCGCCGCGACCGTCCCACGCTGAGTGCCGGCCGGGCGTCCGCGGGCGCCCGGCCATTCAGGTCTGGTCCACGTCTGGTGCAGCCCCCGCACCCATCCTGTTGGCGTGCGAGAGGACCTGACATGAGCACGAACCCCGGTGTGCCGTCGCTGGCCGCCCTCACCCCGCACTTCGCCATCACCGTCCTGGAGTGCGACCGGCCCGGCGCCGGCGCGTTCGGCGCGCTGCGCCGGTTCCTGCGCGCCACCCTGGCCGACCCCGGCCGCGCACACGCCGTCCGCCTGCGCGGTGAGCGGCTGCTGACCGCCCCCGGCACCGAGATCGAGGGCTTGGGCACCCTCGCCGACCTCGGGATCGGGTCGCTGTACGTGCTGGTCAGGGAGCGTTGGCAGAGCCCGCGCTGGTCCCGGCACGTCACCGACCTGACCCACGAGCTGACGGTGGCACTCAGCCGCCATCACCTGGTCGCGCTGCACAGCACGGTCTCCTCGGCGCTGTTGCGCCGGTGGGTCCGCGACCCGGAGACGCCCTACCGGTTCGTGCCGGAACCGGTCCTCGCCGAGACCTTCCCCGACGGTGGCGGCCTGGTCGCCTCGCCGGCCTGGTCGCGGCTGACCTCACCCGCCCGCCTCGACTTTCCCACCTTCGTCGCCGAGACGACCGACGCACTGGACCACCTGGCCAAGACCCTGGAACGAGCGGCCTGACCAGCCGCCAACTGGCCCGCCGTCAGGGCTGGCCGGGCGTCTGGACAGGTCGCGGTCGGCCAGCAGGACCGAACCGTCCGGACGGTCCGCCTGGTCACCGACCCGCCCACAACGCGTTTGAGTAAGTTTGCATCGGCGTGCATAATCATTCGTGTGACGGTACGGATCGCGGTTGGTGGCGCCAGTGGCTATGCCGGGGGAGAGCTCCTGCGGCTCCTGCTCAACCACCCCGACGTCGAGATCGGTGCGCTGACCGCCGGCGGCAACGCCGGTTCGACGCTCGCCGCCCACCAGCCGCACCTGGTGCCGCTCGCCAGCCGTGTGCTCGCCGAGACCACCGCCGACACCCTCGCCGGCCACGACGTCGTCTTCCTGGCGCTGCCGCACGGCCACTCGGCCGCGATCGCCGCCCAGCTGGGCCCGGACACGCTGGTCATCGACTGTGGCGCCGACCACCGGCTCACCGACCCCGCCGACTGGACCCGCTGGTACGGCGGCGACCACGCCGGCGCCTGGCCCTACGGCCTGCCCGAACTCCCCGGCGCCCGGGCCGCCCTCGCCGGCGCCACCCGGATCGCCGTCCCCGGCTGTTACCCGACGGGCGCCAGCCTCGCCCTCGCCCCCGCGCTCGCGGCCGGGCTGGTCGAGCCGGACGTGGTGGTGGTCTCGGTCAGCGGCACCTCGGGCGCGGGCAAGTCGCCGCGGCCGTCGCTGCTGGGGTCGGAGGTCATGGGGTCGGCCAGCGCCTACGGGGTCGGCGGCGCCCACCGGCACACGCCGGAGATCGCCCAGAACCTCGCCGCGGCCGCCGGCGGGCCGGTGACCGTGTCGTTCACGCCGGTGCTCGCCCCGATGCCGCGCGGGATCCTGACCACCGCCTCCGCCCCGGTCCGGCCGGGCGTGGACGTCGCGGCCGCCGCCGAGGTCTACCGCACGGCCTACGCCGACGAGCCGTTCGTGCACCTGCTCAACCGTGACGGCGACCTCTGGCCGGCGACCGCCGCCACGCTCGGCTCCAACGCCGTCCACCTGCGGGTCACCGTGGACCCTGGCGCCGGGCGGCTGGTGGCCGTCGCCGCGCTGGACAACCTGACCAAGGGGACGGCGGGTGCCGCCGTCCAGTCGATGAACATCGCCCTGGGCCTGCCGGAAACGACCGGCCTGTCAACAGTGGGAGTCGCGCCATGAGTGTCGTCAGGTCGGGTTTCCGGGCGGCGGGGGTCGCCGCCGGGATCAAGAGCAGCGGGGCGAAGGACGTGACCCTCGTGGTCAACGACGGCCCGCTCGACCTCGCCGCCGGGGTGTTCACCACCAACAAGGTCAAGGCCGCCCCGGTCCTGTGGTCCCAGCAGGTCATCGCGACCGGCCGGGCGAGGGCCGTGGTGCTCAACTCCGGCGGCGCCAACGCCTGCACCGGCCCCGAGGGCTTCGGCGACACCCACGCCACGGCCGAGCACGTCGCCGCCGTCCTGGGCGTCGGCGCGGTCGACGTCGCCGTGTGCTCCACCGGGCTGATCGGCGAGCGGCTCCCGATGGACCGCCTGCGCGCCGGCATCGACGACGCCGCCGCTCGCCTGGCCGGCACCGCCGAGGCCGGCACGGACGCGGCCACCGCCGTGATGACCACCGACACCGTCCCCAAGCAGGCCGGGGTCGCCGGCGACGGCTGGTCGGTCGGCGGTTTCGCCAAGGGCGCCGGCATGTGCGCGCCCAACATGGCCACGATGCTCGCCGTGCTCACCACCGACGCCGTGCTCGATCCGGCGGAGTTGGACCCGGCGCTGCGCGCGGCCGTGACCACCACCTTCAACCGGCTCGACGTCGACGGCGGCACCTCCACCAACGACACCGTGCTGCTGCTGTGCTCCGGCGCCTCGGGTGTGAGGCCCGCTCCCGGCACGTTCGCCGAGGCGCTGCGCGCGGCCTGCGCCGAACTGGTCGCCCAGTTGCAGGCGGACGCGGAGGGCGTGACCAAGCACGTCACGGTCACCGTGCGCGGCGCCGGGACCGACGAGGGTGCGGTGGCCGCGGCCCGCGCGGTGGCCGGCGACAACCTGTGCAAGACCGCGTTCTTCGGCTCCGACCCGAACTGGGGGCGGATCGCGATGGCCGTGGGCAACGCGCCGGTGGACTTCGACCCGGCGGACCTGGACATCACGCTCAACGGCGTGCCGGTCTGCCGGGCCGGCACGGCGGGGGAGGACCGCGCGAAGGCCGACCTGAGCGGGCGGGACGTCACCGTCGAGATCGATCTGCACGCGGGCGAGGGCGTGGGCACGGTGCTGACCACCGACCTGTCCCACGGCTACGTCGAAGAGAACAGCGCGTACTCCACGTGAGCGCCGTCGACGACGCCCAGGAGAAGGCCGCCGTCCTGATCGAGGCGCTGCCGTGGTTGCAGCGTTTCCACGACGCGACGGTGGTGGTGAAGTACGGCGGCAACGCCATGGTCGACGACACGTTGAAGGCGGCCTTCGCGCAGGACATGGTGTTCCTGCGGCTGGCCGGTCTGCGTCCGGTGGTGGTGCACGGCGGCGGGCCGCAGATCACCGCGATGCTCGACCGGCTGGGCATCCCCGGCGAGTTCCGGGGCGGTCTGCGGGTGACGACGCCGGAGACCATGGACGTGGTCCGGATGGTGCTCACCGGCCAGGTCAGCCGCGAGCTGGTGGCGTTGATCAACACCCACGGCCCGTACGCGGTGGCCATCTCCGGTGAGGACGCGAACCTGCTCACCGCGCGCCGCCGGACCACGACCGCCGCCGGCGAGCCGGTGGATCTGGGGCTGGTGGGTGACGTGGTGGCGGTCAACCCGGACGCGGTGCTCGACATCGTCCGCGCCGGTCGGATCCCCGTGGTGTCCACCGTGGCCGCCGACGCGGATGGCTTGGCGCACAACGTGAACGCCGACACGGCGGCGGCGGCGATCGCGGTCGCGTTGCGGGCGGAGAAGCTCGTCATGCTGACCGACGTCGAAGGCCTCTACGCGGACTGGCCGAACCGGGACTCGTTGCGCCACCAGATCCGCGCCGGTGAGCTGCGGCGGCTGCTGCCCGGTCTGGCCAGCGGGATGATCCCGAAGATGGAGGCCTGCCTGGAGGCGGTCGACGGCGGGGTGCCGCGCGCGCACGTGATCGACGGGCGGCTGGCGCACGCGGTGCTGCTGGAGGTGTTCACCGGCAGCGGTGTGGGAACGATGGTGTTGCCGGAGGAGGAGACGACATGATCAAGTCCAATGTGGATGGTCAGGCCCGCTGGCGGTCGGCGCTCATGGACAACTACGGCACCCCGCGCCTGACCCTGGTCCGCGGCGAGGGAGCGTACGTCTGGGACGCCGACGGCAACCGCTACCTCGACCTCGTCGGCGGCATCGCGGTCAACGCCCTTGGCCACGCCCACCCGGCGGTCGTCGCGGCGGTCACCGAGCAGATCACCACCCTCGGCCACACCTCCAACCTCTACGTCAACCCGGTCACCGTCGAACTGGCCGAGGCCCTGCTCGACGTCGCCGGCCTCACCGGGGCGGCCAAGGTGCTGTTCTGCAACTCCGGTGCCGAGGCCGTCGAGGCCGCGGTGAAACTGACCCGGCTCACCGGCCGCGGCGGGATCGTCGCCTGCGACGGCGCGTTCCACGGCCGCACCATGGGCGCGCTCACCGTCACCGGCCAGCCCGGCAAGCGGACCCCGTTCGAGCCGCTGCTGCCCGGCGTCACGCACGTCCCGTTCGGCGACGTCGACGCCCTGCGCGCGGCGGTCGGCCCGGACACCGCCGCCGTGTTCGTCGAGCCGGTGCTCGGCGAGGGCGGCGTGTACCCGGCCCCCGACGGCTACCTGCGGGCCGCCCGCGAGATCACCGAGCGGGCCGGCGCGCTGCTGGTCGTCGACGAGGTGCAGACCGGGATCGGCCGGCTCGGCGGCTGGTTCGCCTTCCACCAGGCCGGCATCACCCCGGACGTGGTCACCCTCGCCAAGGGCCTCGGCGGCGGCCTGCCGATCGGCGCGTGCGTCGGCGTCGGCCGCGCCGCCGACCTGCTCGGGCCCGGTCAGCACGGCACGACCTTCGGCGGCAACCCGGTCACCAGCGCCGCCGGTCTCGCCGTGCTGCGCACGATCGCCGCCGAGGACCTGTGCGAGCGGGCGACGACCCTGGGCAATGAGATCGTCGCCGGGGTCGAGGCACTGGGCCACCCGCTGGTCACCGAGGTGCGCGGCGCCGGTCTGCTGCTGGGCATCGGCCTGGCCCGGCCGGTGTCGGCGGCGGTGGCCCACGCGGCCGAACGGGCCGGCTACCTGGTCAACAACGTCCAGCCGGACACCATCCGGCTGGCCCCGCCGCTGATCGTCGACACCGAGCAGCTGCACGGGTTCCTGGCCGCGCTGCCGGCCGCTCTCGACGCCGCGAGCAAGGAGTCCTGATGGTGCGCCACTTCCTCCGCGACGACGACCTGACCCCCGCCGAGCAGGCCGTGGTCCTCGACCTCGCCGACCGGTTCAAGGCCGACCGGCACTGCTCGGACGCGCTGGCCGGCCGGGCCGTGGCGACGATCTTCGAGAAGAACTCCACCCGCACCCGGCTGTCCTTCGAGGTCGGCATCGCCCAGCTCGGCGGCCAGCCGGTCGTGGTCGACGGGCGCACGATGCAGCTGGGCCGCGAGGAGACCATCGAGGACACCTCCCGTGTGCTGTCCCGCTACGTCGACGTCGTCGTCTGGCGCACCTACGCGCAGGCCAGGATGACGGCGATGGCCTCGGCCGCCACGATCCCGGTGGTCAACGCGCTGACCGACGAGTTCCACCCCTGCCAGGTCCTCGCCGACCTGCAAACCATCCGTGAGCGCCTCGGCCGCCTCGCCGGCCTGACTCTCACCTATCTGGGTGATGGCGCGAACAACATGGCCCACTCGCTGTTGCTCGGCGGCGCCACCGCCGGCCTGAACGTGCGGATCGCCGGCCCGGAGGGGTTCGTTCCGCACGGCGAGGTCATGCTCGACGCGAAACGGCGCGCGCAGGAGACCGGCGGCAGCGTGGCGCTGTACGTGGACCCGCACGCCGCCGTCGAGGGCGCCGACGTGCTGGTCACCGACACCTGGACGTCCATGGGCCAGGAGAACGACGGCAAGGACCGGGTCGCCCCGTTCCGGCCCTACCAGGTCAACGCCGGTCTGCTGGCCAGGGCGGCCCAGGGCGCGATCGTGCTGCACTGCCTGCCGGCGCACCGGGGCTGGGAGATCACCGACGACGTTCTGGACGGCCCGTCGAGCGCCGTGTGGGACGAGGCGGAGAATCGTCTGCACGCCCAGAAGGCGTTGCTGGCCTGGCTGGTGGAGCAGCGGTGACCGCCGCCAACCCCACCCGGGTCGCCCGGCAGGCCCGGATCGTCGAACTGGTGTCGTCGATGGGCATCCGCAGCCAGACCGAACTGGCCAGGCTCCTGGCCGGCGAGGGCATTGACGTCACCCAGGCCACGCTCTCCCGCGACCTCGACGAACTCGGCGCGGTCAAGCTGCGCGGCGCCGACGGCGGCGCGGCGGTCTACGTGATCCCCGAGGACGGCAGCCCGGTCCGCGGGGTGCAGGGCGGCACGTCGCGCCTGGGCCGGCTGCTGGCCGAGTTACTCGTCTCCGCGGACTGTTCGGCGAACCTGACGGTCCTGCGAACCCCGCCCGGTGCCGCGCAGTTCCTGGCCAGCGCGATCGACCGGGCCGCTCTGCACGAGGTGGTCGGCACCATCGCCGGTGACGACACCGTGATGGTCATCGCCAGGGAACCGTTGTCCGGCTCGGATCTGGCTGAGCGTTTCCGCGCTCTCGCCGCACGAACTCACGTTGAAGAAGGAGAAAAGCACCATGACTGAACGGATCGTCCTCGCCTACTCGGGCGGTCTGGACACGTCCGTGGCGATCGGCTGGATCGCCGAGGAGACCGGCGCGGAGGTGGTCGCCGTGGCCGTCGACGTCGGCCAGGGCGGCGAGGACCTCGACACCATCCGCAAGCGCGCGCTGGACTGCGGCGCGGTGGAGGCCGTGGTCACCGACGCGCGCGACGAGTTCGCCGACGAGTACTGCCTGCCGGCGCTGCAGGCCAACGCGCTCTACATGGACCGCTACCCGCTGGTGTCGGCGATCTCCCGGCCGGTGATCGTCAAGCACCTGGCCGAGGCGGCCAAGTACCACGGCGCGACCACGGTCTCGCACGGCTGCACCGGCAAGGGCAACGACCAGGTCCGGTTCGAGGTCGGCATCGGCGCGCTGGCCCCCGACCTGCGGGTCATCGCCCCGGTCCGTGACTTCGCCTGGACCAGGGAGAAGGCCATCGCCTGGGCGCACGACCGCAACCTGCCGATCGACCAGACGAAGTCCTCGCCCTACTCGGTGGACCAGAACGTGTGGGGCCGGGCGGTGGAGACCGGGTTCCTGGAGGACATCTGGAACGCGCCGATCGAGGACGTCTACTCCTACACCGACAACCCGGCCGTGCCCCGCGACGCCGACGAGGTGACCATCACCTTCGACAAGGGCGTCCCGGTCGCGATCGACGGCGAGACGGTGACCGTGTTGCAGGCCATCCAGCAGCTCAACCGGCGTGCCGGCGCGCAGGGCATCGGCCGGCTGGACATGGTCGAGGACCGGCTGATCGGCATCAAGAGCCGGGAGGTCTACGAGGCCCCGGGCGCGATCGCGCTGATCACCGCCCACCAGGAGCTGGAGTCGGTCACGGTCGAGCGTGACCTGGCCCGGTTCAAGCGTGGGATCGAGCAGCGCTGGTCGGAGCTGGTCTACGACGGCCTGTGGTTCTCCCCGCTCAAGGACGCGCTGGACACGTTCGTCGCCAAGACCCAGGAGCACGTCTCCGGCGAGATCCGGATGACCATGCACGCTGGTCGTGCCGTGCCGACCGGCCGGCGCAGCGAGCAGTCGCTCTACGACTTCAACCTCGCCACCTACGACGAGGGCGACACCTTCGACCAGTCGCTGGCCAAGGGTTTCGTGCAGCTGTGGGGCCTTCCGTCGAAGATCGCCGCCAAGCGCGACCTGCACCACCATGCCTGAGCCCGTCCAGTTGTGGGGTGGCCGCTTCGCCTCGGGTCCGGCCGAGGCGATGGCGGCGCTGTCCGCGTCGACCCACTTCGACTGGCGGTTGGCGCCCTACGACATCGCCGGTTCGAAGGCGCACGCCCGCGTGTTGCACCAGGCCAAGCTGCTGACCGATGACGAGCTGGCCGGCATGTTGTCCGCGTTGGACACACTGCTCGCCGACGTCGGGTCGGGGGCGTTCACCCCGACGGTCGCCGACGAGGACGTGCACACCGCCCTGGAACGCGGTCTGATCGAGCGCGCCGGTGCCGACCTTGGCGGCAAGCTGCGGGCGGGGCGTTCGCGCAACGACCAGGTGGCGACGCTGTTCCGGATGTGGCTGCGGGACGCCGCGCGCCGGGTCGCCACCGGCGTGACCGGTGTCGTGGACGCGCTGCTGCACCAGGTGGACACGCATCCGGCGGCGGTCATGCCGGGGCGGACACACCTGCAGCACGCCCAGCCGGTGCTGCTGTCCCACCACCTGCTCGCGCACGTCCAGTCGCTGCTGCGTGACCTGGACCGGGTGCGGGACTGGGACCGGCGGGCGGCGGTGTCGGCCTACGGGTCGGGCGCGCTGGCCGGCTCGTCGCTGGGGCTCGACCCGGTGGCGGTGGCCGCCGAGCTGGGTTTCGACGCTGCGGCGGAGAACTCGATCGACGGCGTCGCCTCCCGCGACTTCGCGGCCGAGCTGGCGTTCTGCCTGGCCATGCTGGGGGTGAACCTGTCCAGGATCGCCGAGGAGGTGATCATCTGGACCACCGCCGAGTTCGGCTACGCCGTGCTCGACGACGCGTGGGCGACCGGCAGTTCGATCATGCCGCAGAAGAAGAACCCGGACGTCGCCGAGCTGACCAGGGGGAAGTCCGGTCGGCTGATCGGCAACCTGACGGGTCTGCTGGCCGTGCTCAAGGCCCAGCCGTTGGCCTACAACCGCGATCTGCAGGAGGACAAGGAGCCGCTGTTCGACTCGGTCGAGCAGCTGGAGCTGTTGTTGCCGGCGATCGCGGGCATGGTCGGCACGCTGCGTTTCGACGAGGCGCGGATGGCGTCGATGGCGCCGGCCGGGTTCACGTTGGCGACCGACGTGGCCGAGTGGCTGGTGCGTCAGGGAATCCCGTTCCGGGTGGCGCACGAGGCGGCGGGGGACTGTGTGCGGGTCGCGGAGTCCCGGGGTGTCGGTCTGGCGGAGCTGACCGACGAGGAGCTGGTCGGGGTGCATCCGGCGTTGTCGCCGGAGATCCGTGACGTGTTGACCGTGGAGGGGTCGATCGCGTCCCGGGACGCGTTCGGCGGGACGGCCCCGTCGCGGGTCCAGGAGCAGCGGGTCAGGGTGGGGGAGGTGCTCGCCGACCTGCGGACCTGGCTTGCACAATAGTTGTGCAAAACATGTGTGCACACTTATTGTGCACGCATGACCGAAGGACACATCCAACTGGACGGCCGCGCCCTGCGAGTGCTCGCGCACCCGCTCCGGGCGCGGCTTCTCTCCGAACTGCGCGTCCACGGCGCCGCCACCGCCACCACCCTCGCCGAACGGCTCACCACCAACACCGGCGCCACCAGCTACCACCTGCGCAAACTCGCCGAAGTAGGCCTCGTCGAGGAGACCGGCGACGGCCGGGGCAAACAACGCTTCTGGGCCGCCGCCCAGGAGTCCCACAGCTGGACCGACGCCGACGCCGTCGGTGACCCGGACGCCCTGGCCGCCGCCGGCTGGCTGCGCCAGCACTACTGGGCCGGCATGAGCGAGAAGGTCGCGCGCTGGGAGGACGCCCGCCCCCGCTGGCCCGCCGCCTGGCGCGACGCCGCCGGCATGTCCGACATGCTCCTCGACCTCACCCCCGAGCAGCTCCGCGCACTCAACGACGAGATCGACGAGGTCGTCCTGCGCCACCAGACGGCCGCGGCCCGGACACCCGCCGAGGGCGCCCGCCGGGTCACGTTCCTCTACTACGTGCTGCCCACCGAGCCCGACGACGTGCCGTGACCGCCCGCCAGACCTACCACCGCTACCTCGTCCTGGTGGCCCTGCGCTGGTTACCCGTCGGCCTGTGGGTGCCGATCACCGTGCTGCTGCCGCTGGACCGGGGCCTCACCCTCGCCGAGGCCGGCCTGGCCGCCGCCCTGCAGGGCTTCGTCGTCCTGGCCCTCGAACTGCCCACCGGCGGACTGTCCGACTCCTGGGGTCGCCGCCCGGTCCTGCTGGCCGCCGCGGGCGTGGCCATCGCGTCGATGTCGCTGGTCCTCGTCGCCGACACGTTCGCCCTGTTCGCGGTCGTCTACCTGTTCCAGGGCGTGTACCGGGCGCTGGACTCCGGCCCGCTGGACGCCTGGTACGTCGACGCGGCCCTCGCCGAGAACCCGGACGCCCGGCTCGAACGGGGCCTGGGCGCCGGCGGCACGGTCCTCGGGCTCGCCGTCGCCGCCGGCGCGCTGACCAGCGGCGGGATCGTCGCCTGGGTGTCCGTGCCGGGAATCCCGACCCTGGTCCTGCCGGTGATCCTCGGCCTGGTCGTGCAGGTCGCCGGGCTCGTCGCCATCGCCCTGCTGGTCCACGAACCCCCGCACCCGTCCGGCCGCCGCCGCTTCCTGCCCTCCCTCAGGCAGGTACCCAGCGTGATCGCCGACGGCGTCCGGATCGTGCGCGGCTCCCGGATCCTCGCCTGCCTGCTGGCCGTCGAGCTGTTCTGGGGCTTCGGCATGGTCACCTTCGAGACGCTGCTGCCCGTACACCTGTCCGACCTGCTCGGCAGCACCGAACGGGCCGCCGCGGTCATGGGTCCGGCCGGTGCCGCCGGCTGGCTCGCGGCCGCCGCCGGCGCCGCCCTCGCCCCGCTGCTCGCCGCCCGGTTGGGCGTCGCCCTGACGGCTGGCCTGTTACGCATCGTGCACGGCATCACCGTCGTCGGCATGGGCCTGCTCGCCGGCCCGGCCGGCGCGCTGACCGGCTACCTCGCCGCCTACCTCGTGCACGGCGGGAGCAACCCGGTGCACCTGACCCTGCTGCACCGGGAGGTCGCCAACGACCACCGGTCGACCGTGGTGTCGATGAACTCGATGATGAGCCAGCCCGCCGGGGCGATCGGCCTGATCAGCCTCACCGCGCTGGCCACCGCGACCTCCCCGTCGGCCGCGATCGTCGTCGGCGCCGTCGTCCTGGCGCTGGCCGCGCCGCTCTACCTGCCGGCGATGCGCGCGGAACGCCGCCGCCCGGTCGCCGTATAGGGTCACCGCCGTGTCCGTCGCCGGTGATCCGCCCCAGTCCCGGCAACTCGACCGTGCCGCCCTGGCCGTGGACCCGATCGACGCCGCCAAGCTGCTGCTCGGCTGCGAACTGGAGTCCACGACCCCGTCCGGCACCGTCCGTGTCCGCCTGGCCGAGGTCGAGGCCTACCGGGGCGGCGACGACCCTGCGTCACACTGCTATCGGGGCAGAACTCCACGCAATGAGGTGATGTTCGGTCCAGCCGGTCATCTCTACGTGTACTTCGTGTACGGCATGCACTTCTGCGCCAACGTCGTCTCGCTGACCGACGGCGTCCCCGGCGCCGTCCTGCTGCGCGGGGGAGAGGTCGTCGAAGGCCTCGACCTGGCCCGCTCCCGCCGCCCGGCCGCCCGCTCGGACGCCGACCTGGCCAAGGGGCCGGCCAAGCTCACCGGCGTCCTCGGCCTGGAACGCGGCCACAACGGCGTCGACCTCACCGACCCCGACTCGCCGGTACGCCTGCTCGCCGGCGACCCGGTGCCCCCGTCCGCCATCCGCACCGGACCGCGCGTCGGCGTCGCCGTGGCCATGGACGTGCCGTGGCGGTTCTGGGTCGACGGCTCACCCGCGGTCTCCACCTACCGCCGGGGCGGCAAGGCGACCCGACGGCGCTGAGACCCGGCGCTGAAACCCGCACGACCACCACGGGTCCGGTACGGGAGTATTGGCCCGTGGAGCACATTCTCGACGAGCTGACCTGGCGCGGGCTGATCGCGCAGTCCACCGACCTCGACGCGCTGCGGCGCGACCTCGACGCCGGACCGCTGACCCTCTACGCCGGCTTCGACCCGACCGCGCCGAGCCTGCACGCCGGCAACCTGGTGCCGCTGCTCATGCTGACCAGGTTCCAGCGAGCCGGACACCGGCCGATCGTGCTCGCCGGCGGCGCGACGGGCATGGTCGGCGACCCGCGTGACCAGGGCGAACGCACGCTCAATACGTTGGACGTGGTGGCCGAGTGGGCCGAGCGCATCCGTGGGCAGCTGGAACGGTTCGTCGAGTTCGACGACCCGAGGACCGGCGCGATCATGGCCAACAACCTCGACTGGACCGGGCAGTTGTCGGTCCTGGAGTTCCTGCGCGACGTCGGCAAACACTTCTCGATCAACGTCATGCTCGCCCGGGACACCGTCAAACGCCGTCTCGAGACCGACGGCATGTCCTACACCGAGTTCAGCTACCTGCTGCTCCAGTCGCACGACTACCTGCGGCTGTTCCGCGAGTACGGGTGCGCGCTCCAGGTCGGCGGGTCCGACCAGTGGGGCAACATCCTCGGCGGCGTCGAACTGGTCCGCCGCGTCGACGGCGGATCGGTGCACGCGCTGACCGCGCCGCTGGTCACCGACGCCGACGGCCGCAAGTTCGGCAAGTCCACCGGCGGCGGCAACATCTGGCTCGACCCCGCGCTGACCTCGCCGTACGCCTGGTACCAGTACTTCGTGAACGTGGGGGACGCGGACGTCGTCCGCTACCTGCGGCTGTTCACGTTCCTGCCGCGCGAGGAGATCGACGAGCTGGCGGCCGACACCGAGCAACGCCCGCACCTGCGCGCGGCCCAACGCCGCCTGGCCGAGGAGTTCACCCGGCTCGTGCACGGCGACCACGAGACCAGGCAGGTCATCGCGGCCAGCCAGGCCCTGTTCGGGCGCGGTGAGCTGGGGGAACTGGACGAGTCGACGCTGGACGCGGCCATGGCCGAGGCGCCGACCGGTGCCGTCCGCCTGGCCGACGGGCCGACGATCCTCGACCTGCTGGTGACCTCCGGACTCACGCCGAGCAGGGGCGCGGCGCGACGTGCGGTGAACGAGGGTGGGGCGTACGTGAACAACGCTCGGATCGCCGACGAGGAGTGGCAGCCGGCCGTTACCGATCTGTTGCATGGGCGTTGGCTCGTGGTGCGCCGGGGCAAGCGTGCGACGGCAGGGGTCGAAGTGGCACCCTGACCAGGCAAAACAACCCTTAAGGGGGGGTGGTTGAAACCCCCTTTTCAGGGCCGTGTAACTTTCTCTCTGCCAGCGCGGAACGGGCCCGGAACACCGGGAACGAGCGCCGGCAGGGGGTCACGAACCAAGCTCTCACGACAGTGATAGAGTGGGTGACCTTCGGCCCGGAGAGATCCGAGCCACCCGAGGACCAAGCCCCCGGATCATAGCTCTTGCAGTGTGTGACGGGTGTGCGTGTGTTGTTTGAGAACTCAACAGTGTGCCGATAAATGCTAGTGAGCTTGTGCCTGGCCTTTTGGACAGGTTAAT
>NZ_MSIF01000069.1 GCF_001921215.1 Actinophytocola xinjiangensis | reverse complement strand
GGAATGATCCCCGCGTTCGACTTCCCCGGCGAAATCACCCCAGGACAGTTCGGACCGATGATCCGCGTCTTGTTCCCCTGCTTCGATTTCTGAGCGCACGCGTGCGCCCAGAACACGGCGGTGTCATGCACCGGAATACCCTCGGTGATCACCACCGCCAACCCGATCCCGGCGTCGATCGCCTCGATCACCGCGCCCTTGGCGAAGCGCGGCGGCACGAACACGACCGTGGTGTCGGCGCCGGTCCGGGCCATGGCGTCGGCGACGGAGTCGAACACCGGCAGGGCGGTGCCGTCGATCTCGACGGTCTGGCCGCCTTTGCCGGGGGTGACGCCGCCGACGACGGTCGACCCGGCGGCGAGCATCCGGGCGGTGTGCTTGCGCCCCTCGGCGCCGGTCATGCCCTGAACGATGATCCTGCTGTCCTCGGTGAGGAAGATCGCCATCTCACGCTCCCTGCGCGGCAAGCTCGGCGGCACGTCGGGCCGCGTTGTCCATGGTGTCCATCTGGGACAGTCCGGGTAGGTCGGCGTCGTCGAGGATCTGGCGGCCCAGGGCGGCGTTGTTGCCGTCGAGCCGGACGACGACGGGTTTGTCGACGGTGCCGAGGAGTTCGAAGGCTTGGACGATGCCGTTGGCGACCGCGTCACACGCCGTGATCCCCCCGAACACGTTCACGAACACACTCCGCACGTCCGG
>NZ_MSIF01000068.1 GCF_001921215.1 Actinophytocola xinjiangensis | reverse complement strand
GGAATGATCCCCGCGTTCGACTTCCCCGGCGAAATCACCCCAGGACAGTTCGGACCGATGATCCGCGTCTTGTTCCCGGTCGCGCACGCGTGCGCCCAGAACACGGCCGTGTCATGCACCGGAATACCCTCGGTGATCACCACCGCGAGCCCGATCCCGGCGTCGATCGCCTCGATCACGGCGGCCTTGGCGAACTTCGGCGGCACGAACACGACGGTCACGTCGGCGCCGGTGGCCTCCATGGCCTCGCCGACGGAGTTGAACACCGGCAGGGTCAGGCCGTCCTTGACGTCGGAGAAGTCGGCGCTCTGGCCGCCCTTGCCCGGGGTGACGCCACCGACGACGTTCGCGCCGGAGGCCAGCATGCGGCGGGTGTGCTTGGTGCCCTCCGCGCCGGTCATGCCCTGAACGATGATCCTGCTGTCCTCGGTGAGGAAGATCGCCATCTCATGCCCCCTGTGCGGCAAGCTCGGCGGCCTTGCGTGCCGCGTTGTCCATGGTGTCGACCTGCTGCAGTCCGGGCAGCGCGGCCTCGGTCAGAATCCGGCGGCCCTCGTCGGCGTTGTTCCCGTCGAGCCGGACCACGATCGGCTTGTTCACGGTGTCGCCGCGGCTGTCCAGCAACTGGAAGGCCTGGACGATGCCGTTGGCGACCGCGTCACACGCCGTGATCCCCCCGAACACGTTCACGAACACACTCCGCACGTCCGG
>NZ_MSIF01000067.1 GCF_001921215.1 Actinophytocola xinjiangensis | reverse complement strand
TGGACGATGCCGTTGGCGACCGCGTCACACGCCGTGATCCCCCCGAACACGTTCACGAACACACTCCGCACGTCCGGATCGGACAGAATGATCTCCAACCCGTTCGCCATCACCTCGGCCGACGCACCACCACCGATGTCCAGGAAGTTCGCCGGAGCCACACCACCGAACGCCTCCCCGGCGTAGGCCACCACGTCCAACGTCGACATCACCAGACCAGCACCGTTACCGATGATCCCGACCTGACCCGCCAACTTCACATAGTTCAGGTCCTTGGCCTTCGCCGCCGCCTCCAACGGATCCTCGGCGGCCACATCCACCAGATCCGCGTGCCCCGGGTGCCGGAACGCCGCATTGTCATCCAGCGTCACCTTCCCGTCCAACGCGATGATCCTGTCCTGAGGATCCCGCACCAACGGGTTCACCTCGACCAACGTGGCATCCTCCGCCACGAACGTCTCCCACAACTGCACGACCACCTCAGCGGCCTTCTCGACCACCGCGTCCGGGAACCTCGCCGCCCGCACGATCTCCGTGGCCTTCGCCAGATCCACCCCCACGATCGCGTCCACCGGAACCTTCGCCAACGCCTCCGGCCGCTCCACCGCCAACTGCTCGATATCCATCCCACCCTCAGCGGAAGCCATCGCCAGGAACGTCCGGTTCGTACGATCCAGAAGGAACGAGAAGTAGTACTCCTCGGCAATATCCGACGCCGGGGTCACCAACACCCGACGGACGA
>NZ_MSIF01000066.1 GCF_001921215.1 Actinophytocola xinjiangensis | reverse complement strand
CCGATTGGGCGTCCTGTGGCGAACACCCGGGTATACGTGGTCGACCGATTCGGCAAACCAACCCCCATCGGCGTCCCCGGCGAACTATGGATCGGCGGACCAGGAGTAGCCCGCGGCTACCTCAACCGCCCCGAACTCACCACCGAACGATTCACCACAGACCCATTCACCACCAACCCAACAGCCCGAATCTACCGCACCGGAGACCAGGTACGGTGGCTACCCAACGGCAACCTCGAATTCCTCAACCGCATCGACCACCAAATCAAAATCCGCGGCTACCGCATCGAACCCGGCGAAATCGAATCAACACTCCTCACCCACCCCGCCATCACATCCTGCGTCGTAACACCACACGACGACCCCACCGGCGGCAAACGCCTCATCGCCTACTACCTCACCACCAACCAACAACCCAACACCACCGATCTACGAGAATGGTGCGCCCAAACCCTACCCGACTACATGATCCCCGCCCGCTTCATCCACCTCACCACACTCCCCACCACACCCAGCGGAAAAATCAACCGCAACGCCCTACCCCAACCACACAACAACCGCCCCGAACTCCACCACACCTACACACCCCCACGCACCGAACTCGAACACACCATCACCACCATCTGGACCGAACTCCTCAACATCAACAACATCGGCATACACGACAACTTCTTCGCCCTCGGCGGACACTCACTACTCGCCATCCGCACCACCACACGCCTCCAAGAAACAACAGGAATGGA
>NZ_MSIF01000065.1 GCF_001921215.1 Actinophytocola xinjiangensis | reverse complement strand
GCGACGCTGATCCGCCAGGAGATGCGCGGGAAGCTGTCGGCCGACGTCACGATCGACGAGGGCACCCGGCTGGACGAGTTGGGGCTGTCGAGCCTGCAGGTGTCGGAGATCGTGTTCACGCTGGAGGACGAGCACGGTGTCGAGTTCGACCCCGCCAAGGCCGCCGAGGCGGAGACGCTGGGGGATCTGCTGACCCTGACGAACGAGGTCCTGGAAGTCGGCTGAGGCCGGTTTGTCCGGGTTCGAGTGAGGAGTCGGTATGGACGGGCGTGAGCATTACACGTTCATTCTGGTGTCGGCGCTGTTGCCGTTGTTCGGTGTGGTGGCGGCGGTGGTGTTGTTGTGGAACGAGCTGGTTGGCCCGACGGATCTGGTGATTTTCGCGATCATGTACGTGATCGCGGGTTTGGGGGTGTCGACGGGGTACCACCGTCTGCTGGCGCATCGGGCGTTCAGGACGACGAGGCCGTTGCGGATCTTTTTCGCGTCGGCGGGGGCGATGGCGGGTCAGGGGCCGCCGGTGATCTGGGTGGCTCATCACCGTCGGCATCACCGGGTGGCGGACAAGCCGGGTGATCCGCACAGTCCGTACTCGGACGAGGAACCTGGGTTCAAGGGTGCGTTGAAGGGTCTGTGGCATGCGCATCTGGGGTGGTTGTTCGATCGGGATCTGTCGTCGGATCCGATGCGGTACTGCCCGGATGTTCTGCGGGACAAGGACATGCGGGTGATTTCGCGGTATTTTGTGTGGTTCGTGGTGGGTGGTGTGGTGTTGCCCGGGTTGATGGGGTTGGTGTTCACGGGGACGTGGTTCGGGGCGTTCACGGGGGCGTTGTGGGGTGGTTTGGTGCGGTTCTTCTTCGCGAATCACATCACGTATGCGGTGAATTCGATCGGTCATTATTTCGGTCGGCGGCGGTTCGCGACGCCGGATGAGTCACGGAATGTGGGCTGGTTGGCGCTGTT
>NZ_MSIF01000064.1 GCF_001921215.1 Actinophytocola xinjiangensis | reverse complement strand
ACGGATGGTGTGTCGGTCGCGGCGGTCAATGGTCCGGACAATGTTGTGTTGGCTGGTGTTGAGGCTGAGGTCATGGCGGCGGTGGGTGACCGTGAGCACAGGCGGCTGCGAGTGTCGCATGCGTTCCATTCGCCGTTGATGGATCCGATGTTGGATGACTTCCGGGAGGCGATTGCCGGGATTGCGTTCCGTGAGCCGGTGGTGCCGTTGGTGAAGGATGTGTCGAACCTGGAGTACTGGGTGCGGCATGTCCGCGAGACTGTGCGGTTTGCCGACGATGTCGCGGCGGCGGAGGCGGACACGTTCCTGGAGATCGGCCCGGACGGGACGCTGTCGGCGTTGGTGGACGGGATTCCGTTGCTGCGCAGGGACCGGGACGAGCCGACGGCGTTGCTCACCGGTCTCGCGCGACTGCACGTCACCGGCACACACGTCGACTGGGCGCCGCTCTACACCGGGGCTCACCGTGTCGACCTGCCCACCTACGCCTTCCACCATGCATGGTTCTGGCCGCACGGTTCCCGCCCGACCGGCGACCTGACCGACTCCGGGCACCCGCTGCTCGGCGCCGTGGTCGCGTTGGCCGACTCCGATGATGTCGTGTTCACGTCGCTGCTGTCGGTGTCCGCGCTGCCCTGGTTGGTGGATCACACCGTTGGTGGTCGTGTTGTGGTTGCTGGTGCGGCGTTGCTTGATCTGGCTGTGGCCGCCGCTGATCATGTCGGTCGTGGTCGGGTGGAGGAGTTGACGCTCGCCGCTCCGCTCGACCTCACCGAGCACGGAGACGTCCAGCTACAGCTACGAGTCACCGGCGACACCTTCACCGTCCACTCGCGGCCAGCGCACGCGGGCGACGACCCATGGCAGTTGCACGCCAACGGACTGTTCGCCGACGAGACCGGCGCACCGGCCGTGTTCGACACAACTCAGTGGCCGCCGCTCGGCGCCGCCACGGTGTCGGTGGAGGACTGCTACTCGCTGTTGGCCGAGTCCGGGTTCGGTTACGGCCCGGTCTTTCAGGC
>NZ_MSIF01000063.1 GCF_001921215.1 Actinophytocola xinjiangensis | reverse complement strand
ACTGAGCGACCTGGAACTACTCAGCGACACCGAGAAACACCAGCTACTCCACGACTGGAACAACACCGGCCACCAACTCCCGGACCAGACCCTGCCGCAACTGTTCGAAACGCAGGCCGCACGGACCCCGGAGGCCGTCGCCGTCGTCCATGGTCAGACCAGTCTCACCTACCGAGAACTCGACGCCAGGGCCAACCAGTTGGCGCACCATCTGCGACACCGCGGAGTCAGCGCGGGGACTCTCGTCGGCGTGTGCGCCGAGCGTGGTCCGGAACTGATCGTGGGCCTGCTCGGCATCCTGAAATCGGGGGGTGCCTATGTTCCGCTCGACCCCGAACATCCTGCCCCACGGCTCGACTTCATGCTGAGAGACACGGAAGCGTCGCTGGTGCTCGTCCAGTCGAACCTCCGAGATCGGCTGTCCGGTTACGGGGGAGACCTGGTCGATCTGGAACCGGCACGACAGGCACACGACGCGCGACCGGAAGTCGACCCGGCCCGGGTGGCCGGCCCGGACGACCTGGCCTACGTCATCTACACCTCCGGCTCGACGGGGGCCCCGAAGGGTGTGCAGGTCGAGCATGGCAGCGTGGTGAACTATCTGGAGTTCATGCGTGACTTCACACGCCTGGAACCGGACGACGTGGTCGCCCAGACCTCTCCGATCAGTTTTGACATGTTCGTGTACGAATGCTGGCTGCCGCTGTCGACCGGCGCTCGCCTGGTCGTCATCGAAAAGAATGTCCTGCTCAACCCGGACAGTTTCGCGGAGGCCATTCGCGACCAGAAGATATCGGTCGTCCGGATGACGGCTTCGCTGTTCAACCAGCACCTCACCGAATACCCGGAACTGGCATCCGGCCTGCGGGTGATCGCCTACGGCGGCGAAGCCGTCGAGCGTTCGGTCGCGGACCGCGTGATCGCCGGGCCACACGCCCCCGAGATGGTGCTCCACACGTACGGCCCCACCGAGACTACCGTCAGTTCGGTCGTCTGTGCGGTGACCGGGGACACGCCGGAGAGCCGGACGATGCCGATTGGGCGTCCTGTGGCGAACACCCGGGTATACGTGGTCGACCGATTCGGCAAACCAACCCCCATCGGCGTCCC
>NZ_MSIF01000062.1 GCF_001921215.1 Actinophytocola xinjiangensis | reverse complement strand
ACTGAGCGACCTGGAACTACTCAGCGACACCGAGAAACACCAGCTACTCCACGACTGGAACAACACCGGCCACCAACAACGGGACGAGCCACTGACCCAGTTGTTCGAAGCACAGGTCGCACGAACACCCGACGTCAACGCGGTCATCTACCAAGACCAGGTCGTGACCTACCGGGAACTCAACATCCGCGCCAACCGGATCGCGCACCGGTTGATCGGGCTGGGGGTGGGGCCAGAGCAGATCGTGGCGTTGGCGGTGCCGCAGTCGATCGATCTCATCGCGGCACTGATGGGGATCCTGAAGACAGGTGCGGCCTATCTGCCGATCGACGTCGGGTTCCCGGCGGACCGCATCCGCTTCATGATCGAGGATGCCGGCGCGATGGCCGTCCTGACCACGACCGATGCGGAGTCCGCGCTGCCGGACGAGCCCGCTCACCGCGTGCTGCTCGACGATCCCGCTTCCGCGGCGGTGACCGGTACCTTCCCCAGTGTCGATCCGGTCGACGCCGACCGGCACCGGCCGATCACTCCGGCCGATCCGACGTGCGTGATGTACACCTCCGGGTCGACCGGCAGGCCCAAGGGCGTGGCCCTGCTGTCCGGGGCGTTGGCGAACCTCACGTTCTGGAACCGGGCCAGGACGCCCGGGAGGCCGGGTAGGCGGGTCGCCCAGTTCGCGAACATCACCTTCGACGTCTCAGCCGAGGAGATTCTCTCGGCGTTACTGCACGGCAAGTGTCTCGTGGTTCCGCCGCAGGAGATCCGGGTGGATGCCGCCCGGTTGGTCGGGTGGCTGGCACAACACGAGGTGCAGGATCTGTTCGGGCCGAATCTGATGCTGGAGGAGTTATACCGGGCCGCCAACGCGTCCGGCGCGGTGCTGCCCGCGCTGCGCAGCATCAGCCAGGGCGGGGAGCTTCACGTACCGCGTGAAGCGGCCCGCGAGTTCCATGCCCGTCACCCGGAGTGCCGCCTGTACAACAGGTATGGACCGACCGAAACCCACGTGTGTGCCACGACGTATCCGTTGCCGCGAGATGTGTCGGACTGGCCCTCGGCCCCACCGATTGGGCGTCCTGTGGCGAACACCCGGGTATACGTGGTCGACCGATTCGGCAAACCAACCCCCATCGGCGTCCC
>NZ_MSIF01000061.1 GCF_001921215.1 Actinophytocola xinjiangensis | reverse complement strand
CCCCGTTGCCTCATGTCAAGATGCCCGCGTGGGTGGGTTCGTTGCCTCACGGGATGTGCCCGTGTGGGTGAGGCCGGTGTAGGGCTGGGTGGGGAAGTAGGTGCGGGTGACCTCGGTGGCTAGGGCGTCGCTGAGGGCGAGGATCTCGCGGCGGATCGCGGCTGGGTTCAGGGTGAGGTAGTGGTTGTGTAGGACGGTCTTGTCGTGGATGTCTGTGGTGGGGTCGGCGCAGGCGCGTTGGAACGGGGTTTTCGCGGTGTCGTGTTTCTTGGTCACTGTGGCGCCGTGGCGGGTTTTGGAGACGAGTTTCTGTTGTGGGGTGAAGAAGTTGATTTGGTCGCGGAGCAGGGCGTAGATGCCGTTGAGTAGGTCGATCTGCACTTCGCCGGAGTAGCGGTGGTAGCCCACGGTCTGCCGGACGATCGCCCAGTTTTTTTGCTCGACGTGTGCCCCGTCGTTCTTGTTGCCTGGTCGGGAGCGGGTGAAGGTGATCTCGTTGGCTTCGCAGAAGGCCAGTAGGTGGTAGTTGATGAACTCGCTGCCGTTGTCCGAGTCGATTCCGAGTAGGGGGAACGGGAAGCCCGCGACGATCTCGGTCAGCGCCGCGAGGACCCATTTCTGGGCCTTGTTGCGCACCGCCCGGTTCTCGGTCCAGCCGGTAGCGATATCGGTGACGGTCAAGGTGAAGGCGTGTTCACCGGCCAGGTTGCCGCCGTCGTGGCCGACCAGGTCGATCTCGACGAACCCTGGGCGGGCGTCATTCCAGTCGGCCCAGGTACGGATCGGGATCTGTGTCTTGAGCAGGCTGCCCGGCTTGGTCAGCGACCGGCCCTGGGGTCGCCATTGAGCACGAACGGGCGCGAGCCGCCGATCGATCGTGGCCGCCGACATCCGTACCAGCTGGTAGCGGGTCGCCTCGCTGATCTCCAACTCGCCGCAAGCGATGAGCCGATCGACGATCTCACCCAGGAACGGCGCCAACCGCTTTCCCGAGGGCGCGTCCAGCACCGCCCATACCTTCCGCAACGCCGTGACCACCTCTTGCCCATACACCGGTTCCCGAGGTTTCCGTTGCTGTGAAACAGTTTTTGGCTTCAACGCTACCCGTAACGCCTTACGGGCATGATCACGATGCCATCCCGTCAACGCACACAACTCATCCAGAATCCGCGCTTTCTCCACCCGACCCGCCGACCGATAACGGCGAGCAGCCTGGCGGGTCACAGCCTTGCGCTGACCCATCGTCAATCCCATCGATCACGATGAGTCACCAACCCCAGTCCTCAGCGGATGCCACGCCGCTACGCGGGCATCCTTTCGTGAGGCAACGACTCACCTTCCCGGGCATTTTTGATGAGTCAACGCG
>NZ_MSIF01000060.1 GCF_001921215.1 Actinophytocola xinjiangensis | reverse complement strand
GTTGGTGGCCGGTGTTGTTCCAGTCGTGGAGTAGCTGGTGTTTCTCGGTGTCGCTGAGTAGTTCCAGGTCGCTCAGTCGTACTTCGGGGTGGGTGGCGACGTTGGCCAGGACGGTTTGGAAGTGTCCTGCCAGCCGGTCCACGGTGGTCTGGTTGAACAGGTCGGTGTTGTAGCTGAGTGTCACTGTCAGGGTGTCGTTGGTGTCGGTCATTATCACGGTCAGGTCGAACTTTTCCACGCCGGAACCGGTTGGCATCGGTTTGATGTCGAGGCCGGGTAGTTGCCAGTTGGTGTCGGGTGCGTTTTGTTGTACGAACATGACCTGGAACAGGGGTGTTCGGCTCAGGTCTCGTTCGGGGGCGAGTTCTTCTACGAGGTGTTCGAAGGGGAGGTCTTGGTGGTCGAAGGCGTCCAGTGTCACTTCCCGGGTTTGGTTGAGGAGATCGGTGAATGTGGGGTTTCCGGTCAGGTCGCCGCGGATTACCAGGGTGTTCAGGAAGAAGCCGATGAGTTCTTCGACTTCGGTTCGGTTGCGGCCGGTGATCGGTGTTCCCACTGCGATGTCTGTCTGTCCGGTGTACCGGGTCAACAGCATCTGCAGGGCCGTCATACCGACCATGAACAGCGACGCGTCATACTGCCGCGCGATGTCCCGCAACCCGCCGGCCGTCTGCGCTGGCACCACGAATTGGCACGTGGCACCCGCGCCGGAACGACGAGACGGGCGAGGCCGGTCGGTGGGCAACTCCAGGAGTTCCACCCCAGCCAACGACCGGCGCCAGAACTCGACATGTCCCTCCAGCAGGTCACCCTGTAGCGAGGATCGTTGCCATGCCGCGTAGTCGGTGTACTGCACTGGTAGTTCGGGCAGGTTGGGTTTCTGGCCGGTTTTCGCCGCTGGGTAGAGTTCGTTCAGTTCGCGGACGAGTACGTCCAGCGACCACGCGTCGGTGACGATGTGGTGCATGTTCACGACCAGCATGTGGTCGTCGTTGGCCAGTTGGACCACCAGTACCCGGAGCAACGGGCCTGCTGCCAGGTCGAACGGCGTGTCCATCTCTCCTTGGACCGCCTTCTGGGCCTCGGTTTCGTCGGCGGCGGTGACGTGGCGTGCGGCCACGGGCCAGGGGTCGATGATCTCCTGGACCGGCAGCCCGTCGGTCATCACGAACCGGGTCCGTAACACCTCATGTCGTGCCACCACGCCGGAGAACGCTTCCTCGAGCGCGGTCACGTCCAGGTCGCCGCGGACACGGAGAGTCAGAGGTACCGAGTACTGCACGCTGTCCGGAGTCAACTGCTCCAGGAACCACAACCGCGACTGCGCGAACGACAACTCGACCGGACCACCACCGACACGCGGCACCAACGGCA
>NZ_MSIF01000006.1 GCF_001921215.1 Actinophytocola xinjiangensis | reverse complement strand
ACAAGAAACCCGGCCAAGTCGGGATCCGCTACGACACGCCACCCCTGCTCGTCATCCTGCCGCCACGACCCCCGAAACCCCCACCAAAACAGCCACCAACCAGCAGAAACACCTAAAGTAAGCGGCATTGCACCCGGATCGGCTCCGGCGCCTGGTCGCCGGTGCCGGCGGTGGGCGGGGTGGTGGTCCGCGGAGCGCTGGCGGGGGTGCCGAGCAGATCGTCGAGCAGGGCGGTGACGTTGTCGGTGTCGATGTGCGGGATCGTCACCGGCAGCTGGATGAGCTTGCGCAGGAAGCTCCAGCCCGGGGTCGGGTCGTCGCCGTGCGGCACCTTGCCCTTGAGCGTGGCGTACACGTGGTCCAGGTGCGCGGCGACGGTGGTGGTGTCGAGGCAGAGCACGAACCGGGTGATCGGGAACGTGCGGGTGACGAACATGTTGATCGCCTCGAACACCTCGGCCGTGGCCCGGGGCGTGCACCGGTCCAGGTCGTCGACGAACACCACGACGTGGTGACCGCACGCCTGTACGTCCGCCAACACGGCGAACACGTCGTGCTGGGCGAGGTAGAGGTACCCGGAGTCGGCGTTGTGGTAGGGATCGCGCAGGTCCTCGTCGTCGCTGCCGCCGGGCGCCGGCCCGGCGAACAGCTCCGCCGGCAGGAAGTCGGCGGCCGGCCGGGTGAAGTACCGGACCAGCGAGTGCCCGATCGCCCCCAGCAGCATCACCAGGGTGAGCCCCACGGCGATGTTCGACCCGGCGATGTCCACCAGCCAGGCGAGCCGGTAGGTGTCGGTGGAGCGGGCCATGGCGGCGATCAGCGGGACGGCGAGGGCGAGCGTCGAGACGGCCGTGAGCGGTGAGCGGACGTTCCTGCGCAGTGAGCGCCGCAGCCGCATCCGGTCGACGCGGTCGAGGTTGCGCTGGAACCAGTAGCGTTCGGTGGCCGGCGCGCTCCGGGGGAGCAGGGTCTGCTCGACGGCGCCGAGCAGAGTTCCGGTCAGGCCGGCCCAGACTTGTTCGCTGGTCTGGTGGGCCCACGGCTCGAACCTGGCGGTGATCAGCGGTGGTTGTTCGGTGTCGGGTCGGGGCAGCATGTCCCGCCGCCACAGCCCGGTTCCGCGTCCGCCGAGGGCACGGTCGGCCTCGAACACCCGTAACGGCCGGACCTTCCCGACCGGCGTGGGCGGTGTGCTCGCGGGGTCGAGCCTGGCCCGCACCAGTTCCACGAGCGAGGTCTTGCCGATGCCCCACGGCCCGTCCAGGGCGATCACGGTCGGTCCGGAGCGGTCGGGGTCCTCGTCGTGGGCGGGTGGCGTGATCACGTCGGCGAGGGCGTCGATCATCGCCCCACGCCGCAACAGATCCGCCGCCGGCGGCCGGTCCCCGAACCCCCGCGTCCCGATCCGCCACTCCACGTCCGAGTCAGGCGTCGGCGGCTGCTCGGTACGTGGCGCTGGAACCGACGATGATGATTCGGACGGGAACTCTCCGCTGCCGAACAGTCGCAGCCACGCCCTGATCGCGGTGTCCTCGATCGGCACAGCGACCGGCTGGTAGGACCGCGGAGACGTTCCCATGTCGGGCTGGATGATCTGGGTGTAGAACTCCTCCGACACGATCACCGCGACGGACGCCCCGGCGGCACGTAATTCCTTCGACACCACGTCGGCGTCGACCAGGCGGACCGCGGTGAGGACAGCCCGACCGGAACGGTACCCGTCCTCGGTACGGAGATCTCCGGCATGGACGCCGATCCGTAGTCGCAGCGGAGCCGGATGGACCCGGCGGTCGTTGTGCCGGATCACGGCGGAGCTGATCCGGTACGGCAGCCGGTCCGCGACCAGAGATTTCGAGATGTCCGGAGGTACGAGAACGAGTGTTCCGTCGCCGCGATCCTGGACCTCGCAGATGTCCAGTTCGATGCCCGATTCGCTGAACGCGGTTCGGAGCACCTCGTACATGCCCTTGCGTGTCTCGCGGTAGTTGTCGATCTCGCGATTCGCGTCGAGGAGGCCCTCGATGTCGACCGCGATGATCGTCCGGTGCACCAACGGCATGGGCCCCCTCGGCGAACTCCCTGTGGGGAAGTTCTACCGGATTCCGGGGACGGTGAACTCTCCCTGGTTCAGGACGCGCCGGTGGAAGTAGCACGCCTGGATCTCGGCGTTGGTGTTGTTGCCGCGCAGGTGTTCCGACCACACCATGAAGTACGACCAGCGCGGCTGCCCGTCCAACAGTGCCGGTGTCGGGACCTTGCCGGTCTCGCCGATCGCGATCGGCTTGTCGCCGGCGATGGAGCGGATCTGTTGGTAGTCGGCCGAACTGGGGTAGCTCTTGTACCAGACGTCCAGCGACACGACGTCGACGTAGGCGTCGCCGGGGTAGTAGGCGGCCCAGTCGCCGGCCGGGTTGTCCTGCACGTTCCACACCCACACCAGGTTGTCCAAACCCTTGCCGGACAGGTAATCGTGGGTGATTCGGTACAGGCGGGCGCCGCCGTTGGGGCCGGGGCGGTTGCCCCACCAGTTCCAGGACTCGTTCATCTCGTGCAACGGGCGGAACAGTACGGGCACCCCGGCGTCCTTCAGTTGGCTCAGGTAGGGCACGACCTCGTCGAGGCGGCGTTTCCACGCGTTGTTCAGGGCCGTGCCGTCGGTGACGAGTTGGCCGTACTGCTCGTCGCTGATGTTCGTCTTCACACCGCCGTCGAACTGGCAGGTGCTGCCGCCGGTCGGGGTGCAGACGTGCCAGGTCAGGGTGACCAGCGAGCCGTTGGCCCACTCGGTCCTCGCCTGGTCGACGATCCGCTGGCGGTTGGCGACGTCCTCCGGGCGGAACATCAGGTCGCCGCCCCACAGACCCGGCCACTGGCCGGTGACGTCCTTGACCTGCTGGGTGTACTGGTTGGGGTTGCTGGCCGGTTCCTTGTTGTGCTGGCCCGACACGACGTACTGGCCGGTGATCGAGTTCAGGTGGTCGATCACCCGCTGCGGGGACGACGGCGGGAAGGCCTGCGCGGTCCCGGTCGGGACACCCAGGGCGAGTGACAGCGCGGCGGCGGCGACCGCCGCCCGGCGACGGAACGTGGACACGGTGATCTCCTCAAGCGCGGCAGGGTTACTTGAGCGTTCTATCTACCGAAGGTAAGTGACCGGTGTCACAGCGTCAAGACCTCAACTAGAACGCACTAGTTCGCCGGCGGCGCGGTGGAACCACGGGGGATCAGGCTCGGCACGTGCGCCAGTTGGCTGTCCGCCGGCGCGCCCTCGATCACCGCGAACAGCGTCTCGGCGGCCTGGGCGCCGAAGGAGAACACGTCGTGGCGCATGGCCGAGAGCGTCGGCCGGGTGAGCTGGCACAGCTGCGAGTCGTCCCAGGCGAGCAGGGACAGGTCCGCCGGCACCGACAGCCCGAACTCCGCCGCCACCCCCAACGCGGCGACCGCCATGACGTCGTTGTCGAACACGATCGCCGTCGGCCGGGGGGTCTCCAGCAGCAGCCGCCGGCACGCACGACCGCCCTGGTCGGCGGAGAAGTCGGCGACCACGGTCCGCGCGTCGAGCCCCAGCTCCCCGGCGACGGCGGTGAACGCGGCCGTGCGGATCGCGCTGTGCCCCAGTTCCGCCGGCCCGCTCACCCGCGCCACCCGCCGGTGCCCCAGGGCAGCCAGGTACCGCACGGCCTCCTCGACGGCGGCCGCGTCGTCGGTCCACACGGAGGTGAACGGCCCGGCCAGACTCGGATGTCCGACCACGACCGCCGGCAGCCCGATCCCGCTCAACGCGGGGATCCGGGGATCGTCACGCCGCAGGTCGACCAGGATGCTGCCGTTGACCCGGCCGCCCTGCCACCACTCCCGGTGCACCTCGACCTCGTCGTCGGTCTCCACCAACCGCAGCAGCAGCGAACAGGACCGGCGCTTGAGGACGCTCTCGATCCCGGAGATGAACTCCATGTAGAACGGTTCGAGCCCCAGCAGCCTGGCCGGCCGCGCGATCGCCAGTCCCACGGTGTGCACCCGCCGGCCCGCCAGCGACGACGCGGCCAGGTTGGGCCGCCAGCCGAGTTCGCGCGCCGCCGCCAGGATCCGCTCCCGCGTGGCCGCCGACACCCCCGGCCGGTCGTGCAACGCGATGGTCACCGCCGACGGCGACACCCCGGCCAAGGCCGCGACGTCCCTGATGGTCGTCCGCCGCTCCCCGTTCGCCGCGTCGGCCTGCCTCGCCACAGCGAACCCACCGCCATCCCGGTCCTCGGTCCCGTTCCCGCACGGCACAGTAGCGCGCCGTGCTGGAACGCTCCAGTGCCGACCGGGTCAGCTTCCCGGGGTGGACGCCGCGAGGTCGGCCCGGCTGACCCGGGGGTCGCAGTTGTCGGCCAGGACGGCGATCTGGTCGGCGCGGGGTAGGCGGTGCCACTGGGGCGACACCGGGCCGACGTGACCCGGCAGCGCCGGCTCGTCCCGGGTCACCACCAGCTCCTCGCCGACCCGGCCCCCGGCGGCGATCCGCCCGTTGAGCGACCCGGACCACTGCCGCACCCCGTAGAACGTCGAGTTGGGGCCGGGGTTGATCCACTGGGACACCAGCAGCTGTGCGCCGCCCAGGGTCGAGTACGGGTGGACCACCGGCGCGTACAGGTTCTGCGCCTGGACCGGGGTCACCTGGGTCCTCGGCGCCGACCACAGCCCCGTCGGGTACGGCGCGGTCTGGGTGACCGCGCCGCGGGCGCCGTTGAGGAACGACAACACGACCCGGCCCTCGATCACCTCGGCCGCGATCTCGCCGATGGCCTCGAACGGGGTCGGGGCGCCGATGATCGGGGTCGACGGCCCACCGGGACGCCAGTCCCATCGGCCCGCGCCGTCGGCGCCCCAGAACGTGTACTGGCCGCGCTGCCACATCCGGTCCCACGGCACCCGCATCAGATGGATGCCGCCGCCGGCCCAGCGGCCCTCGTTGGTGCCGTAGATGTACACGAACGGCTCGTTCGGCCACATGATCATGGCGTTGTTCTGGAAGTGCGACCAGAGGCCCTCGTTCCAGAAGTCCATGTTCTCCTGGTTGGTCTCCAGGTTCCAGGTGCGCGTCCAGTGCTCGGCGTGGGTCTCGGTGGACGTCCACTGGCGCGAGTACCACGTCCGCCAGCTGCCGCCGGGGCTGGGAATGCCGCCCTGGTCGGGAATCGCCCAGTCCCGCACGCCGAACGTGGTCATCATGTAGCGGCCGTCGGGCAGGTGGATCAGGTCGTTGGGGATCTCGGTGACGACCTGGCCCGGCTGGTGGCGCGCGACGTCGTGCGGGGCGTGGACGTAGGGGATCATCTCCTTCGCGCGGGCGCCGCCGATGCAGTTGTCCCAGCGGATCCCGTTCTGGATGTCGCCGTTGGACTGGCGCAGCCCGACCGGCGAGCGCCACCCGGTGCTGTTCTGCGGCACCGGCTGGTCGAACGTGTCGCCGAAGATCGTGATGCAGTAGCCGTGGTTGGTGCGCGCGGTGAACCCGAGGTCCGTGCCCCGGAAACCGAACCGGGCGGTCTCCTCACCGGTCAGATCCTTGACGTAACCGGCACGCGTGCCCGGCTCACCGGCGGCCGTGCCGGTCCCGCCGGCCAGTCCGCCCGCGCCGAGCAGCAACCCGGCGGCACCCTTGAGAAAGGTCGAGCGGCTCACGCCGTGAGCCGCTCGACCACTGTCGTCCCGCATCTCGCCCCCTTGGTGACCACGCTGTCACCAGGACACTACCCACTGTGCGGGTGTTGCGGAACTAGCCGACGGTGATCCCGGTGAACGCGAGCATCCCGACGCCGGTGGCGTTGGTGATCCACGGCCCGGCCCGCAGGTGCCCGAGGTAGGTCACGCCGGTCGCGTCGGGCGCCGGCTCGGACAGCGTGAGCACCAGCCTGCCGCCCGCCTGGTACTCCACGGCGGACACCGTGGCGGTCGACCCGTCGATCCGGAAGTCGGCCTCGGCGCCCGGGTCGACGGTGAGCGGGTCGGTCGAGCGCAGCTGGACGGTGATCTCGGTGCGCGCCTGGTCGGTGAACGCCGCGTCGCGCGGGTTCGGTGGCGCCACCCCGGCCGACGGCCCCCGGTACTGGTCGCGGGCGAGCACGGCGAACGCGTGGTCGCCGAGTTCCCGGTACCCGCCGGCGTAGGCGTAGTGGCAGCCGTCGTGCCCGGACAGGCCGTTGGTCGACAGCACCGTCACGTCGTGGGTGTCGCCGAGCCGGCGCTGCGCGTCCCGCAGGGCGATCGCGGTTCCGTTGTTGCACGGGGAGGTCCGCACCTGGTAGGTCAGGTACTGGCTGCCGCCGGGGATCGCCGCGCCGAGGTCGGCGCGCCAGTCGGCCAGCAGCGAGGAGTAGCCGCCGACGTGCACGGCCGCGTTGTCGCTGTCGCTCTCGCCCTGGTAGAAGAACACGCCGCGCACCCGGTCGGCGATCCCGGCCGCTGCCAGGCGCTGGCGCAGCCGGCCGTAGTTGGTGGTGATCCGGTCGGGGTCGGCGTCGTCGCGCTGGAAGAAGGCGATCGGCTGCCCGCCGTGCGCGCCGTTGACCAGCGCGACCGGCACCTTGTAGGTGTCGACGATCCGGCGGCCGGTGCGGATGGCCCACTGGCCGATCGAGCCCGACTGGTAGGACACGTCGCCGGTGGCGTGGTGCCAGGCCCGGTCCGCGCCGGAGATCACCGGGTCGGGTGTCGACGAGCCGAAGCTGCGCAGCCACGGCGACTCCTCGCCGGCCGCGTTGCCGACGTAGCGCGCCGCCTGCGCGTTCGACTGCCCCTGCACGACGTACACGTCGCCGGAGACGATGTCGGTCCAGTGCGCGACCCGCCGCTCGACGGCCCCGACGGTCCACAGGCTCAGCTTGTAGGAGTGCAGCCCGGCGGTGATCCGTGGGGAGAAGGAGAACTGGCCGTCGCGCACCCGGGCGGTGTGCGTGCGGGTGCTCCGCCCGGAGGTGACCTCCAGCCGCAGGGTCCGCACTCGGGGGTCGAGCACGGTGCCCGAGACCGGGACGCTGGCCCCGCCCTGGGCGTCGCGCGGGTAGAGCTGGCGGTCCCGCGGCCCCTCGGTGACCGTGGCGGGCGCCGGCCGGGCGTAGACCGTGAGCCGGCGCTGGGTGAAGGAGTTCGCGTTGTTGGCGAAGGTCCAGTCCGGCTCGCCGGCGGTGTTGGTGCCGATCCCGACCGACAGCGCGGCGTCGTCGGCCGAGGTGAAGGTGTTGACCGCGAGGACGGTCTTGGGGTGGAGCTCCGACGGGCGGGTCGCGCCGATCTGGTGGACCTGGAACGAGCCGTAGCCCTGGGTGTTGCCGGTGATGTTGTCGTCGGCGTCGTACACCTGGGAGGAGGCGTTGGCGACCTGGGTACTGGCGCCGGCCGAGTACTGGTTGGGCCACATCTCCAGGTAGCCGGTTTGCCCGCCGCCGACGTTCACGCCGGGGACGTTGGTCCGGACGTCGAGGTCGTCCACCCGCTGCCGGACGATCTGGCCGGACATGGTCGGCAGGCCGAGTCGGGTCGCGTCGTCGGTGAACGCCTCCATCGACGTCCACACCCACTTCGGCCCTTCCGGTCCGTCGAGCTCCAGGCAGTACCCGACGCGGTCGAAGCCGCCGGCGACCTCCGCCGTCCGGTCGAAGTCGTAGGGAACGGGCTGGTTGAGCCAGTCCGACTCCGAGGGCAGGTCGAGGCCGAGCACGGGTGTGAAGCCCGAGGTCTCGCGCACCTGGTCCGCGCAGGCGGTGTCGGGGGTGTCGGCGGTCGCGGTCGCCGGTGTGATGGTCAACAACAGCCCCAGGGCGGCGAGCGCGACGCTCGTCCGTGAAGGCAGGGAATCCGAGAACGTAGGCATGAAGTTCCGTGTCTCCTCGCTGCACCACGTAAGACATCAGATGAATACGTGATGATCAGCGTAAATCACGTTCAGTGCCCGCAACAAGCCCGTAACCTGCCTGAACTATAGTTCAGTGCCTGGTCAAACCTCGCTCGGACATCACGTCATTCATCAGACGTATCGGGCAATTCTTCAGTGAACCGGCCGAACGAACGCCCGGAGTTCGACATCCCCGAGACCCACCGAGGCAAGCGCGTTCCTGGCCACCTGGTCCACGACGACACCTCCAGGTCGGCGGGTTCACGACGAGCGGCACGCCACCTTCTCCCACATAACGGTCCGGCCGCCGGCCGGCGTGCGCTAGGTTCGTCCGGCTCTCGCGACGTCGACAGGGGGACAACGTGCAGCTGGAACCGGGATCGAATCTCGGGGCGGTGGCCGGACTGCCGCCGGTTCTGGTCAGCCAGGTCGCCACGGCGGTGGCCGGCGCCCTGGATCACGCGCACGCCCAGGGTTTCCTGCACGGCGACGTCCGGCCGGCGGCCATCGAGATCGGGCCCACCGGGCAGCCGGTGCTCGGCGACGTCGCGATCGGGGCGCTGGACGTCCGGTACGCCGCGCCGGAGCGGATCCGGGGCGGTCAGGTCGACGGCCGGGCCGACCAGTACTCGTTGGCGTGCACTGTGTTCCGCCTGCTCACCGGGCACGACCCGTTCCCCGGCCCGGACCGGGCGGCCGTGGTGGCCGGGCACCTCGGGCAGCCGGTGGCATCGGTCCTGCCGATGCACCCGTACCTCGGCCCCCGGGTCGACGAGGTCCTCGGGCAGGCCATGGCCAAGGATCCGGGCTACCGCTTCGCCTCCTGCACGGCGTTCGCCCAGGCCTACGCCGCCAGCCTCGTCCCGCCGCGGCCGATGGTCCCCGTCGGCCCGTCCCGGCGGCGGCCCTGGCTGATCGGTGTGGCCGCCGCGGTGGTCGTCGCGCTGGCCGCGGCGGTGGTCCTGGTGGTGACCGACGGGTCCGACGACGTGTCGGCCGAGGGCGGCGGCGGGGGATCGGTGTCGGACCTCACCTGGGACGACACCCTCTACCCGCAGGAGGCCGAGTCGATCCAGCACACCCTGCGCGGCGACGAGCTGCTCCGCACGATCGGCGGCCGGCCGACCCCGCTGTGGACCACGCCGATGTCCGGCGGCCCGCCGGACGTGGTCGGCGGCGACGACCAGATCATCACCCTGCGCAGCGGCACCTACCTGATCGGCCTGGCCGCGGCCACCGGCGCGGCGACCTGGCCGCCGGTCGACCTGCAGGAGGCGCCGATGGCCTGCGCGGTGCACCGCAACCGGATCGGCTGCGTGTCGCCGGTGAGCACCGGGTCGGACTCGTCGGTGTTCATCCTCGACAGCGGCACCGGCAAGCTTCTCCGGACCATCAAAGTCCCCAACCGGGATCTGCGCACGATCGACGTCGTCGGTGACCGGCTCGTGGTGACCACGCAGTTCGGCAGCGGCGCGGACACCGGTTTCGCCGCCGGTTACACCACCGAGGGCGACGAGGTGTGGACCTACGAGGGCGACCAGAACATGTACCTGGTGCCCAGCCAGGGCCTGCTCGTCGACGGTTCGATCGACGGCGACGAGGTGAACTTCGTCGGCACCGACGACGGTGAGCGCGTGCTCGGCGCCGAACGGGTCAGCGACGAACGCGACCTCACCTGGGCGGTGTTCCGGGGAGGTATCGCCGTCCAGAACCCCACCTGGACCGGCACCGATCTCTACGACCTGGAGGGTGAGAAGGTCTCGTCGGTGGCCGGGTGGGAGCCGACCGGCTACCAGAACGTGTACTCGCCGGTGTTCGCCCTGCCGCTGCTGTCGCGCCTCAAGGAGCGTTCGCCGCACTTCCGCGACGAGAACACGGTCGCGGCGGCCAACCCGGAGACCGGGCACCTGCTGTGGCGCGTCGACGGCCCCGAGCTGACCCGCCAGATGGTCACCCTGGAGGACCGGCTGCTGCTGAAGGTCGCCGACCCGGACGCCGGCACCGGCCCCGACGGCGAACCGGAATCGACCGGCCGCGAGTTCGTCCGCGTCCACGACGTCTACACCGGCGAAACCCTCTCGCCGGCGATCGACATGACCGGAGACGTCGCCGTGGAGATTTACTGGATCGAGTCCGACGGCACCCACCTGGTCTACAACTACATCGACGACGACGGCGGGTACGCCGACATCGCCTATCGCATCGAGACCGGTGAGAAGGCCTGGGAGATCACGGCGACGAACCGTTCCGGTTATCCCGGAGGCGCCATCGTCGTCGCCGGAACCGACGATTCGGTCAGCCTCTACCGGTAGCCCTACACCGTCAGCGGGCCGTTGGTGAACCCCCGTTCCGCATGGTGGGCGTGGGAAGGGGGCGGGATGTCGGAGTGTTGCCGCTCGCATGCGTATCGGAGTGGTGATTCCCGCTGGGGCGGGCAACGCGGTGGACTCGGCGGTGGCCTTCGGGCACGAGGCGGCGAAGGCCGGGATCGGGTCGGCGTGGTTCCCGCAGCGGTTCGACGTCGACTCGGTGGCGGTGGCGGGGCTCGTCGGCCGGGCGGTGCCGGGGTTGGCGGTCGGTTCGTCGGTGGTGCCGGTGTACGGGCGGCATCCGATCCCGTTGGCCGGTCTGGCGCAGACGACACAGGCTGCCACCGGTGGGCGGTACACGTTGGGGTTGGGGCTGGGGGCCTCGGCGTTCGTGGAGCCGGTGTTCGGTGAGCGCCACGACCGTCCGGTGCGGCGGCTGCGGGAGTTCCTGATCGCGCTGCGGTCGTTGGTGGACACCGGCACGGTGGACTTCGCGGGGGAGACGCTGGTGGCGCGTACGCCGATGCCGGCGTCGGTGGCGGGCGGGTCGCCGCTGCCGGTGGTGGTGGCGGCGATGGGGCCACAGGCGTTGCGGGTCACCGGTGAGCTGGCGGACGGCACGGTGCCGTTCCTGGCCGGGCCGAGGGCCATCGGCGAGCACATCGCGCCGGCGATCATCCGGGCGGCCGAGCGCGCCGGGCGGCCCGCGCCGAGGATCGTGGCGGCGGTGCCCGGATTGGTGACCGCCGATGTCGCGGCGGCGCGGGAGGTCGCCGCGCGGCAGACCGCGTTCTACGACGGTGTGCGGTCCTACCAGCGTTCGATCGCCCTGTCCGGCGCGGAGAAGGCGGCCGATCTGGTGGTACTGGGCGACGAGCAGGTGCTCGCGGACGAGATCCGACGTTACCTCGACGCCGGCGCCACCGAGGTGGTGCTCACCCAGACCGACCTGACCACCGACGAGGACCGCCGCCGAACCTGGCGCCTGCTGGGGGAACTGGGCTGAACCGCGTCCACCCCGGGTCGCCGGCCCGGGGTGGACAATCCTGTCCTTGACTGCCAAGACATCAGATCTCTACCGTTGCCTGTCTGGGAGCGCTCCCAAAATCTCACGACACCGGTCGTACGCCGGTGGCTCGCCGTCGTTGATGCCGGTTGAGAAAGGGATGTGCCCATGAATGGCAGGGACAGACCGATTCGTTCGTTCTTCGGACCCGTGTGGCGCGCCGTGGTCGCGGTGGCACTGGGTCTCGGCGTGTTGACCGTCGCCTCCGCACCGGCCTCGGCGGCCGTTCCGGTGGCCGGCGGGACCTACCAGATCAATGTGCTGAACAGCGGCAAGTGCATGGAGGTGCAGTCGGGGACCACCGACAACGGGGCGTTGCTGCGGCAGTGGCAGTGCACCCAGGCGACCTGGCAGCGCTACCGGTTGCAGTCAGCCGGCTCGGGTGTCTACACCTTCGCCAGCGCGCACACCGGGAAGTGTCTGGAGATCCGCAACGGCACGACCGAGATGTTCGCGCAGGTCCAGCAGTGGGACTGCACCGGCGCGGCCTGGCAGCGGTGGCGGTTGGTGGCGTCGGGGACCGATTCCTACCAGATCGTCAACGACGTGACCGGGTTGTGTCTGTCCAACAAGGACGCCGGACAGGACAACGGGGTCGCGATCGTGCAGGAGACCTGCACCGCCAACACCAACAAACGCTGGCGCTTCGCCCCCGACGGCTCGACCCAACAGCCCACGGTCGCCGCCGACGGCACCGGGCTCCACCGCACGGTGCAGGCGGCCGTCGACGCCGCGCCGACCAACAGCCCCAGCCGGATCCTGATCACCATCAAACCGGGAACCTACCGCGGGGTCGTGACCGTCCCGTCGAACAAACCGAACATCACCTTCGAGGGCCTCGGCACGTCGCCGTCACAGGTGCTGATCGTCAACAACCACTCCGCGTACACCCACGGCACGTCCGGCAGCGCCACCGCCTTCCTCAACGGGCGGGACTTCCTCGCGGTGAACCTGACGATCTCCAACGACTTCGACGAGAACTCCACCCCGGAAGGACACCAGGCCGTCGCGGTGAACCTCGGCGCCGACCGCGCGGTGTTCCGCGACGTGCGGCTGCTCGGCGACCAGGACACGTTCCTGGTCAACGACTCCGCCCGGGCCTACATGGTCGACTCCTACGTCGAGGGCACCGTCGACTTCATCTTCGGCGGCGGCACCATGGTCTTCCACCGCACCTCGGTGTACGAGAAGCGGTCCACCGGCGGCCCGATCACGGCCGCCAGCACCGCCGCCGAGAAACGGTACGGGCTGATGTTCTACCAGTCGACGATCACCGGCTCGGGCTCCAACAACACCACCCTCGGCCGGCCGTGGCGACCCAACGCCCAGGTGCTGTACCGGGAGACCTCGCTCAGCGGCACGATCCGCACCTCCCAGCCGTGGACCGACATGTCCGACAACTCCTGGCGCGACGCCAGGTTCCTGGAGTACCGCAACACCGGCGCCGGCGCCGGCACCAACTCGAACCGGCCGCAACTGAGCGACGCGCAGGCGGGGGAGTACACCCCGCAGAAGTACCTGGCGGGCACCGACGGGTGGAACCCGATCGGCTGAGCGGAAAGGACAAACATCAGATGAGATCCACGATGTTCGGTGTCGTGGCGGCGGTGACGGGAGTCGTCGCCACACTCGTGGTCGGGCTGACCTCGGCCCAGGCCGCCGTGCCCGCCGCCGGCGGGACCTACCAGATCGCCGTGGTGAACAGTGGCAAGTGCATGGAGGTGCAGTCGGGGACGACCGACAACGGGGCGTTGTTGCGGCAGTGGCAGTGCACCCGGGCGACCTGGCAGCGGTACCAGCTGCGCTCGGCCACCAGCGGAACGTTCGAGCTGGCCAGCGCGCACACCGGGAAGTGTCTGGAGATCCGCAACGGCACGACCGAGATGTTCGCGCAGGTCCAGCAGTGGGACTGCACCGGCGCGGCCTGGCAGCGGTGGCGGTTGGTGGCGTCGGGGACCGACTCGTACCAGATCGTCAACGACGTGACCGGGTTGTGTCTGTCCAACAAGGACGCCGGACAGGACAACGGGGTCGCGATCGTGCAGGAGACCTGTACGGCCAACACCAACAAACGCTGGCGGTTCACCGCCGACAGCCAGTGGTCGAACACCCCCGACGGGTTCGCCGGGGCGGCCGGGACCACCGGCGGCGCGGGCGGCCAGACCGTCACCGTCACCAGTCAGGCCGACCTCGAACGGTACGCCTCGGCCGCCGAACCGTACACGATCCGCGTCGGCGCGGCCGTCACCGTGTCGCCCTACGGCCGGGAGATCCCGGTCCGTTCCCACAAGACGATCGTCGGCGTCGGCACCAACGGCCAGATCGTCAACGGCGGGTTCTTCCTCGGCGAGGGCACCAGCAACGTGATCATCAGGAACCTGACGATCCGCGACACCCGGGTGGCCTCCGACGACCCGGACGACAAGGACTTCGACTACGACGGCATCCAGATGGACACCGCGAACCGGGTCTGGATCGACCACAACAAGATCGTGCGGATGAACGACGGGCTGATCGACAGCCGCAAGGACACCACGAACCTGACCGTGTCGTGGAACGTCATCGGCGAGGGCAACAAGTCCTTCGGGATCGGCTGGACGACCAACGTCACCGCGCGGATCACCATCCACCACAACTGGATCCACGACACCAACCAGCGCAACCCGAGCACCGACAACGTCGCCTACGCCCACCTCTACAACAACCACCTGCAGAACATCAGCGGCTACGGCCACTACTCACGCGGCTACACCAAGATGGTCATCGAGAACAGCTACTACCAGAACGTCAAGAACCCCTACTACCCCGACACCACCGCCGAACTGCGCCAGACCGGGAGCGTGGTGACCGGCTCGTCCGGCCGCCAGGAGACCCGGGGTTCGGCCTTCAACCCGCGTGACTTCTACAGCTACACGCTCGACCCGGCCGCCGACGTCCCCGCACTGCTGGCGGCGGGCGCCGGACCGCAGGCCGGTATCACCGGCTGAGACACAGCGAGGTGGGCCCGGCCGAGGCCGGGCCTACCGTCGTTGTCGTCAGCCGAACGCCCGGGTACGCCAGGTGTCGACCTCGTCGGCCGCCAGCGCGTCCGGCAGTACCGCCACCCGGTCGAGGGCACCGGTCAGCCGCTGACCGCCGCCCTGGTCGGCGGCGAAGCGGAACTCCCTGGTGGCGCAGGCGTTGATGCCCTCCTCGGACACCAGGCCGCCGCCGGCCCGCGCCCCGTCCACGTACACCTCGACCTCACCGGCGTCGGACATCACCACCACGAGGTCGACCCAGCGGCCGGTCGGGACCACCGCGTTGGTGGTCACCCCGACGTTGGCGCCGATGAACCGCACGGCGTTCGACGGCGTCAGGTCGATCAGCACCCCGTCGGTGCCCGGGTCACCGCTGGGCTGGAAGTCCCAGAGCCGGCGGTAGGACCCGGTGTCGTCGACCCGGACCTCGGCGGCGAACGTCGCCTCCTTCAGGAACCCCAACGTCGTCGGTTCGGTCCGCACGTAGGTCTGGCCGTCGACGGTCAACCCGGAGCCGGTGGGCGCGGACGGGTCGTAGGCCGCCGTGCCGACGACCGTGCCGTCGCGCCCGTTCGGCGAGACGTCACCGATCGTCGTGCCCTCGGTCGGGTCCCACGCCAGCAGCGGTTCCCCGGACGGCGGCACGGCGCACGGCGGCAGCGGTTCGATCCTCACCTGGGTGACCCCGGTCAGCCCCCAGGTTCCCAGCGTCGCGGTCAGGCTCTCGGCCTTCGCCGATCCGCTGACCGGGGTGACCTGGAAGGTGTACTCCCGTGACTGTCCCTCGCGCAGCGACTGGACGCGGTGGCTGGCCGGGGTGACCGCCCAGCCCTCCGGCGCCGCGAGCGACACCCTGGTGGTCGGCACGGTCGCGTCCAGCGCGTTGACCGTCACCGTCGCGTCGAACGGGGTGTCGGCGGTGACCACGTCCGGCGCGGCGACCGACACCGAACCGGCGGCCGCCGCGACGTAGCGGCGGTTCTCCTGGACGCGGAAGGTGACCGTCCGGCCGTCCCGCCGGTACTGGACGTTCTTGCCGGTCTCGGCGTCCACCAGCCGGAAGCGGCCGGTGAACAGGTCGCTGCCGACCGTCAGCTCACCGGAACGGCCGGGGGTGAGGGTGATGCTGGTCGGCACGCCGCCGGTCCACCGGGTGTCCACCGTGACGTCGCCGCGCGCCTTGAGGCCCTTGATCTCGCCGTCGGCCCACGCGTCGGGCAGCGCGGGGAGCACGTCGATCACGCCGTCCTGGCTCTGGAGCAGCATTTCCGCCACACCGGCGGTGGCACCGAAGTTGCCGTCGATCTGGAACGGCGGGTGGGTGTCCCACAGGTTGGGCAGGGTGCTGTTCTTGAGCTGCTCCTCCAGCATCAGGTACGAGTGGTTGCCGTCCAGCAGCCGCGCCCAGAAGTTGATCTTCCACGCCTTGCTCCAGCCGGTGCCGCCGTCGCCACGCGCCTCCAGCGAGGTACGGGCGGCCTGCGCCAGCTCCGGGTTCCCGCGTGCCGACAGCTGCTTGCCGGGGTGCAACGCGAACAGGTGCGAGACGTGCCGGTGGGTGTTGTCCGGGTCGTCCCAGTCGGACTTCCACTCCTGGAGCTGGCCCCAGCTGCCGACCCGCAGCCCCGGATCGAGCTTGGCCAGGATGTCCGATGTGGACCGTACGGTCGCGTTGTCCCGCAGGGTCCGCGCGGCCTGCTGGGTGTTGGTGAACAGGTCCCACACGATCTGCTGGGAGATCGAGGCACCGGCGGAGAACGGGCCCTGCTCGGGGGAGAAGCTGGGGCTCACCACCAGCGTGCCGTCACGCGGGTCGGTGACCAGCTCGTCGGCCCAGAACTCGGTCAGCGACTTCATCACCGGGTACGCGCGCTCGCGCAGGAACTCCTGGTCGTTGGTGTACAGGTAGTGGTCGTAGTAGTGCTGGGCCAGCCACGCGCCGGCCTCGGGCATCCAGAAGGACGCGGCGTAGTTGTGCACACCGGTGAAGCCGAACGGGTTGGTCTCGTTGTTCACCACCCAGCCCCGGTTGCCGTACATCTCCCGGGCGGTCACCTCACCGGGCGCGACCATCGAGTCGACGTAGTCGAACAGCGGCGCGGTCGTCTCGGACAGGTTGGTGACCTCGGCCGGCCAGTAGTTCATCTGCAGGTTGATGTTGACGTGGTAGTCGGCGCTCCACGGCGGGGACGTCGAGTTGTTCCACACGCCCTGCAGGTTCGCCGGCAGCGAGCCGGCGCGCGAGGATCCCACCAGCAGGTAGCGGCCGTACTGGAAGTACAGCACCTCCAGCGCCTTGCGGTGCGCCGAGGGCAGGTCGCGGGTCCGGTAGGCGGAGAGCAGGTCGTCGGTCGGCAGGTCGGGCATCCGCTGGCCGATGTCGAGCGAGACGCGCCCGAACAGTTCGGTGTGGTCGGCGACGTGGCGGGCCCGCAGGTCCTGGTAGGACCGGGCGACGGCGTCGTCGACGCGGTCGGTGACCGCGGCGTGCGGGTCCTCGCCCCGGTAGGTCGGGTGGACGGGGGCGTAGTCGGTGCCGGCGGCCATCACCAGCACGACCTCGTCCGCGCCGGCGACGGTGACCGTGCCGTCCGGGTTGTCGGTGCGGGTGCCGCCGGTGGTGCTCACCTGCACCTGCGACTCGAAACGCATCCTGTTGTCGTTGAGGTTGCCGGAGAAGGTGATCCGGCCGTCCCGCGCGACGAAGGTGCGCGACCTGTTGCTGGGTGCGGTGATCGACACCGTGAGGTCCAGCTGCCCGCGCTCGCTGGCGGTGTAGCGGCCGACGATCACCTGGTCGGCGGCCGAGGCGAAGTACTCCCTGGCGAAGGTGGTGCCGCCGGCGGTGTAGCCGACCCCGGCGGTGGCGTCGGCGATGTCGAGATCGCGCCGGTAGCCGGTGACGTCCTGCGGTGCCCGAGGCTGGGAGATCCGCAGCTCACCGAAGTTCTGGTAGGCGCCGAACCCGGTCTTGGGCTGCCCGAGCACCGAGGCGACCCAGTTGGGGTCGGCCTCGCCCTCGGCGGTGATCCGGTCCTGGACCTGCTCGATCGCCCCCGGCCGGGGCGTGGTCCAGTTGCCGAAGTCGTAGCCGGGGGAGCCGGGACCGCCGGTCCACAGGGACTTCTCGTTGAACTGCACCTGCTCGTTCTGGATGCCGCCGAACACCGAGGCGCCCAGCGCCCCGCTGCCGATGGGCAGCGACCGGGTCTCCCAGTCGGTCGCCGGTTCGTCGTACCACAGTGTCAGCGCCTCGCCGGCGGGTGCCGGCCCGTGGTCGCGTTCGCCCGGTTGGCCGGCCGCCCCGGTACCACCCGTGCTGACCAGCGACAACGTCAGCACCGCGGTGATCACGGCAGCGTTGCGTCGTCGCGCTCTCCGTTGAACGTCCATGTCCGTCTACCCGCGTTCCTCGCTGGGACAGGTCATTCGCAGGCTAGAGATCCGATGTATGACCGGTCAAGATGCTGCCCAGTGTCTGGACGCGACCGAATGGCCTAGTGAAGCGGAGATTCATCAGATCACTGAGCGGCGTGCCGGGCGGCCGCGATCTCACCGCGATGGTCGATGACCCAGTCGGCGAGCGCGGAGAGCGGCACCAGCAGTGAGCGTCCCAGTGGGGTGAGGCTGTACTCGACGCTGGGCGGAACGGTGGGGAAGACCTCGCGGTGGACCAGCCCGTCGGTCTCCAGGCCGCGCAGGGTGCGGGTCAGCATCCGCTGGCTGATGTTCTCGATGTCGCGGTGCAACTCGTTGAAGCGGTACGGCCGCCGGCCCAGCAACACGATCACCAGGACCGTCCACTTGTCACCCACCCGCCGCAGCACGTCGGTGACCGGGCACCGCTCGTACTCCTCGGACGGAACGGGACTGGGCAGCGGCGCGCTGACCACGGAAGGAACATCGGTGTTCCTACGGGACACGAAACTGCCTCCTTCCGCCCGGCGGACTCCCTACCGAGGATAGGCGTGCCCCCCGAAGGTCACCCGATGGCACTGAACGAGGAGAACCGTGTCCCACCAGCACCAGGCGAAGACCGTGGTCGTCAGCGGCGGCACCGACGGCATGGGCCGCGCCCTGGCCCTGGCCCGCGCCGAACGCGGCGACCGGGTCGTCGTGCTCGGCAGCAACGAGACCAAGGGCGAGTTGCTGCTCGCCGACGCGACCCGGCTCGGCGCCGGCGACCGGGTCGAGTTCCACCGCGTCGACCTGTCCGGCGTCGCGGCGACCAGGGACGTGGCGGAGCGGATCCTGGGCCGCCACGAGGTCATCGACGCGCTGTGCCTGTTCGCCAACCGGCAGGCACCCCGGCGGATCACCACCGCCGAGGGGCTGGAACGCACGTTCGCCCTGTACTACCTCAGCCGCCACCTGCTCGGCGAGGGCCTCACGCCGGCCCTGCGCCGCGCCGCCCACCCGGTGATCGTCAACGTGGCCGGCGTCGGCGTCACCAAGGGCCGCATCCACTGGGACGACCCGCAGCTGGAACGCCGCTACGGCACGGTCACCGCCCAGCTCCAGGCCGGTCGCGCCAACGACCTGCTCGGTGTCGCCTTCGCCGCCCAGCCGGACAACCCGATCCGCTACGTCCTCTACCACCCCGGGTTCACCAGGAGCGGCGACCTCAGCCCGCTGCCGGCACCGGTCAGGGTGCTGCTGCGCCTGGCCGCCCGGCTGGCCGCCCGGCCGGTGGACCGCGCCGTCGCGCCGATCCACGGTTTCCTCGACCGGCCGCCGGCCGCCCCGCTGACCGCGGTCGACCGGGACACCACCCTGCCGCTCACCCTGGAGACCCTCGACCCCGCCAACGCCCGACGCCTGCGGGAGGTGACCACCCGCCTGCTGGCTACCGTGGCGACATGAGGTGGATCAGGTGGTGTGCCTACGGCGCGTTCGCCGCCGCGGTACCGACCGCGCTGTGGCGGATCGTGCTCGCCGCCGGGCCGACGCTGGGCACCCCGGCGCGATGGCGTGCGGCGCAGGACATCCCGGGCACCGGAACCTGGTACGTGCTGACCCTGTCGGTCCTGCAACTGCTCGCCGCCGCGTGTGCCTTCGCGCTCGTCGTGGACGTCCGCCGGCTCACTCCACGCTGGACGCCCGAGTGGCTGCGCCGGCGGGCGGGGACGCTGGTCGGCGTGGCCGGGATCGCCGGGTCGGGGCTGCTCCTGCTGATCGTCGGCATGTCGGTGATCGCCTGGGACAAGGTGGACCCGTTCGCCGGGCAGCCCTACGACGGGTGGGCGTGGCTGTGCCTGGGCAGCTACCTGTGCGCGGCGCTGTGGCCGGTGTTGCTCATGCCGGCCTCGATCGGCTACCTGGCGCACCGCCGGCGAGCCGGTACGCCAGTGCCGTCGTGAGGACGGCGATCGCCGCCATGGCGAGGAAGGCGTCGGAGTAGGCGGCGCCGTCCGCGCCGGAGTGCAGCGGGTTGACGGCGGCGGCGTCGCTCTGCCGCCGGGCCGATACCAGCGCGCCGAACAGTGCCGGTCCGGCGCCCGCGCCGAGGAACTGGGCGCCCTGCACCAGTCCGAGGCCGACACCGACCCGCTCCGGCGGCAGCGTGCCGGCCGCCGCGCCGATGATCGGCGTGATCACCAGGATGAAGCCGACGGCGAGCAGGAGTACCCCGGCCCCGGCGGGCACCACCGACGCACCGCCGGTGAGTGTCGACAGGCACAGCCCGGCCAGGGCCATCAACCCGAGCCCGGTGACCACCAGCGACCGGGTGCCCCACCGGTCGGTGAGACGCCCGATCGCCGGCGAGAGCACGGCGACGGCGATCCCGGCGGGGATCATCACCAGGGCGCCGACACCCGGGTCGAGGCCGTTGACCTCCACCACCAGCAGTGGCACCAGGACCAGCCCGCCGAGGTTGACGACCATCGCCAGCAGGGCGATCAGGACCGTGGCCCGGTAGGCCCGGTTGGCGAACAGCTCCGGCGGCGCGAACGGCTCGGCGGCCCGGACCGTGCGCCAGGCGAACAGCGCCAGCAGGACGGCCGCCGCCAGCAGGCTGACCCACGACGCCCGCGCGGCGAAGCCGGCCACCTGTGCCTGGGTCATCCCGAATAGCGCCAGACCGGCGCCGCCGCCGAGGAACACGCCACCGAGCAGGTCGAACCGCGTCGCGTCGCCGGGCGGTGTCTGTCCGGTCAGTGCCCGGGCGGCCAGCGGCAGCAGCACGAGCGCCGAGGCCGCCATGAGCCAGAACAGGGCCGGCCAGCCGAGGTACTGGCCCACCACGCCACCGAGCGCCGGGCCGGCCGCGGCGCCGATCCCGGAGGCGGCCGACACCAGGCCGATTCCCGTGCCACGGCGGTGTTCGGGCAGCAGCCGGGTGATCGCCACGACCGAGAGCACCGGCAGGGCGGCCGCGCCGGCCCCGGTGAGGATCCGGCCGGCCACGAGCACGGGCAGGGTCGGGGCGAGCGCGCACACCACGTTGCCGACGACGTAACCGGCCAGCGCGACGGTGAACAGCCGCCGCAGCGGCACCCGGTCTGCGACCCGGCCGTAGACCGGGATGCCGACCGAGAACGCCAGCAGGTAGCCGGTGACGACCCACGCGATCTCCGCCTCGGACGCGCCGAATCCGGCGGCCATGGCCGGGAGCATGAGGGTGACCATGTCGCTGGCGACGACCGTCACCAGGACCGCCGGCATGAGGACGGCCAGCAGGGGCATCGGGATCCTCCAAAATGCAACCATGATGGTTGCAGTTAGGGCATGCGGAAGGACAAGGGGTGAAAGTCGGTTCGTCAGGCGGTTCCCCGCGAGCGCTCGGCGATGAGCACCTGCTGGACCAGGTCGGCGATCGTGGTCGCGGCCAGACGTTGCTCCATGGCCCGTTCGGCGTCCAGGAACTCGGTTTCCAGCACGCCCCGCATGTGCCGCCCGACCTCGCAGGACTCGTTGGGGGAGTGGGGATGGCGGGAGAGCACCGGGCCCTGCTCGACGGCGGCGTAGGCGTCAAGCAGGGTGATCTCCCGTGGCCGGCGGACCAGGGACCAGCCGCCGCCGCGCCCCTCGGTGGACCACACCAGGTCGGCGTCGCGCAGGTTGCCGAGGATGCGGCGCACGAGAACCGGGTTGCTGGACAGGCTCTCGGCGATCTCGGCCGAGGTGAGCGTGCGATCGTCCCAGCGCGCCAACATCGTCAGCGCGTGGATCGCCACCGCACTCCTGCTGCTGAGCCCCACCCGGACACCTCTCCCACGGAAACTGCAACGATCGTAGTTACGGTTTCTGGCGGGCGTCAACCGGGTGCGTCGCCGGATCGGGTGGAACCCGGCGTGTTCCGGTCGAGGCCGGGTTCGAGGGTGGGCAACCATGGTCGCATGAAGATCGCCAGATGCGTGCTTGCCGTGTCGTGCCTGTTCATCCCGTTCGTGAGTGGTGGCGCGGTATCGGCGCACGCGGAACCGGCGGTGACCACGATCGCCCAGGGACTGCGCACGCCGTGGGCGATCGCGTTCCTCCCCGGGGGCGACGCCCTCGTGTCCGAGCGGGACACCGCACGGCTGCTGCGGGTCACCCCGGCCGGCCAGGTGAGCGCCGTCGGCGTCATACCGGGGGTCGTGCGCCGGCCGCAGGGCGGGTTGCTCGGGCTCGCCGTGTCACCGCACTTCGCGCAGGACCGGTTCGTCCACGCCTACGTCTCCACCGCGCAGGACAACCGGATCATCCGCTTCCGGTACGCCGACGACACCATCACCGACATCCGCACGATCCTCGCCGGCATCCCGGTCGCCGACGACGCCAACGGCGGCCGACTGCGCTTCGGGCCGGACGGAATGCTCTACGCCACAACGGGTTTCAACTTCCGCACCGAGTACCCGCAGGATCTCGCCTCGCTCGGCGGCAAGATCCTGCGGCTGACCCCGGACGGCCGCCCGGCCCCGGGCAACCCCTTTCCCGACTCGGTCGTGTGGACGCTGGGCCACCGCAACGTCCAGGGCATCGCCTGGGACCCCGCCGGCCGGGCCTTCGCCACCGAGTTCGGCTCCGCCACCTACGACGAGCTGAACGAGATCCGCCCCGGCCACAACTACGGCTGGCCGGAGGTCGAGGGCCCGTCGATCGGCTCCCGGTTCACCGCCCCCGAGATCGTCTGGCGCACCGGCCAGGCCTCACCGTCGGGCATCACCTACGCCGTCGGCTCACTGTGGATCGCCGCACTGGGCGGCGAACGGCTCTGGCAGGTTCCGCTCGACCGCGCCGGACAGGTCGGCACCCCGGTCGAGCACCTGGTCGGCGTGTACGGCCGGCTGAGGGACGTCGCGGTCGCGCCGGACGGCGCGCTGTGGATGCTCACCAGCAACACCGACGGCGTCAGCGCCGCCCGCCCCGGCGACGACCGGATCCTCGTCCTGCCCGCTCAGCAGACGGCGACGTTGGGCTTCCGAGGGTGAATTCCCACCGTTTTCGGTAATGGCGGAGCACCTCGCGGCGACCCACCCGGCAGATGTCGACGTGGGGAGTGCCGGTGAAAGCGTGGCGTGGTTCGGTCGTGGCCGTTGTCGTGGCGGCGGGTCTGGTGACGGGTCCGGTCGCGCAGGCGGCGCCACCGGATTCCAGTGCGGTGACGGTCAGCACCACCAGCCTCGCGCCGGGAACGACGTTCACCGTCGCGCAGGAGATCCACAATCCCACCGACTTCACCGTCACCAGTGCGCACGCCTCGGTGGGCGGGCTGACGGGGCTCGCGGAACTGGTCTCGTGCACCGGCGCGCTCGTGCCCTGTTTCGACTTCGGCTCCACCTACCGGGGTTTCGTTGGTGAGCTGGCGCCCGGGGAGGTGGCGACCGTCGAGTTCACCTTCCGCGTCCGCGACGACGTCGCCGGTGGCGTGTACCAGTGGACCCACCAGTTCGCCGGCGGCAACTACGCCTTCGAGGAACTGCCGGGCCCGGCGCTGACGGTCACCGCCGAGGCCGCCGACCTGCGCGTCGGACTCAGGGCCACGGTGCACGGCCTGCTGGCGCCCCGGGTGGACTACGCGGTCACCGTCACCAACGACGGCGACGTCACCGCGACCGGGATCCGGCTGGCCGCCACCTACGCGCCGGGCCTTGGCTGGGCCGGCTCCAGCGACTGTGTCCCTGGCGGCGGGCGCGCGGTGACCTGCGCGGTTGACACGCTCGCGGCCGGTCAGTCACGCACCGTGCGGTTCTCCACCGGCACCGGCCTGCTCGCCCTCGGACCGTTCACCACCTCGGTCGTGCGGGCGGCGAGCACGCCGGCCGACCCCGACCCGAGCGACGACCGGGCCACCAGCACCTGCTACGCGCTCACCGGGCTGCTCGTCAGCTGCTGAGCGTCACGGTCCGGGCTCCCTTTCCGGATTCCACTGCCCCCGGACAGTCCTGTTTGGAATGCTGCCGGGCGTGCGTGGAACCCTCGCCTGCCTGCTCGCGGTCATCGGCCTCGGCCTGCTCGCCGCGCCGGCCTCGGCCGGCGCCCGTCTCGGCGGCCGTCTCGATGGCCGGCTCGATGTGGCCCCGATCATCGCGGCCCTGGACCGGGGTGACCGGGTCGTGCGCGCCCCGGGCACCGTGGCCCACTTCGACGAGGCCCGGGTGCGCGACGAACTCGGGCCGAAGACCCGGCTGGTCGTGCTGCCCTACGTCGACTACGACCGGTACCGGACCGGTGGCGAGGACAGCACCGAGAACGACTACCACGAGGTGGTCTCCCGGCCGATCCAGACCTGGGCGCTGGACCGTGAGCTGCCGCTGCTGGTCGCCACCGGCCTGGACGTCACGATGGTCAGCGGGGGATCGGCCATGGACCACCGCCTGCCGGCCGACCTCGACGAACTGCGCGCCACCACCTCCACCGGGGTGATCACCGAACGGCTGATCGTGCTGGCGCGCCTGAGCCGCGGCCTGCCGCCGTCGGTCGCCGAGGACGTCGACATCACCTACCCGGCCCCGGTGCCGGCCGATCCGGACCGCGCGGCCGAGGTGGTCGACGCGCTGCGGGACCGGCGCCTGTACAACGCGCCCGGCCGCGCCGACCCGGTGGAGGACTGGGTCGTGGAGATCGCCAAGGAGGAGTCCGGGCTGGACCTGCGGATCGCCGCGTTCCCCGGCCTGGAGCCGGGCCAGCCGGTCGTCGACCACCTCACCCCGCTGGCGAAGGCCTACCCCGACGACGTGGTGATGGTGCTGCACGGCGACTGGTTCGACATCGCCGCCCCCGACCAGGCCAAGGCCCTCGCCGCCCGCGCCTACGCCTACAGCGACGCCGACCTGTCCCTGCTGGCCACCGGCCGGCCGAGCACCGGCCTGCTGCGCGACACCACCAAGCGCCTCGACCTGCTGCTGACCGAGACCGCGTGGGGCTACCCGCAGCCGCCGCCCCAGCCACGGGCGCTGCCCTTCGACGTGCAACGCACGGTCGCCACGCTGGCGCCGTGGGTGCTGGTCGGCTCGGCGCTCGTGCTCGGCGGCGCGGCGTTCTACCGCCAGCGCACCCGGCTCGCCGCCGCCGCGGCCGTCGAGGAACGGGCGTTGCGCGCGGAGAGCGCGGCGGCCATGGCGGCCGTCGGTGACCTGGGCGCCACCGTCCTGGCGGCCGAGGAGGACGGCCGGGGCGCCGACCCGGCCGCCGCCGAACGGCACGCCACCGCCCGCCTGCTCTACGACCAGGCGCACACCGCCGCCGCCATGGTCGAGGTCCGCCGCATCGCCGAGGAAGGACTCGACCTGCTGGCCCCGCCCGAACCGAAACCCCGGGCGCGCGCGAAGAAGTCGGCGCGCGCCGCCGCCGCGAAGTACGCCGCGCGGGTCGCCGCCAGAGCCGTGAGGTCGGCCCGCCGGAAGGGGAAGCGCCGATGAAACGCTGGTTCGGTGTGCCGCGCTGGCTGGTCGGCGCGGTCGTGCTCGGGGTGGCCGGCTGCGTGCTGGTCTTCGGTGTCGCCTCCCCGCCCGAGCCGGTCTCCGCCCTGGCGCGCGAGGTCGTCGACGGCCTGCGCACGACCTCGGTCTACGAACAGCCCGGCGGGCCCGGCCTGATCGACGCCCAGCGCTCCCGCGAGCTGATCGGCGACCGGGCGATCGTCGTCGTGCTCCTCGCCGAGCCGCTGCTCGACGACCCGACCTACGTCACCGACCCGCGCGCCGAACACTGCGCGGAGATCGCCGACCTGGTCGCCACCTCCGTGGTGATCCTCTACGCCTTCGACGACCGGGGCGAGTACGACGCCGAGTACTGCGTCGGACCGGAGTTCGCCAACGACGCCAACCCGGTCGACCCGCAGGACTACGTGAGCGGTGTGGTCGGCGGGGTCCACCTCGGTACCCACTTCCGGGTGACCGAGACCGACCGGTTCGCCGAGGTCGAGGAATACGTGTACACGTTCGACCACTACACGATGCGCGACAGCCCGAACGGGGTCCCGCGCCGGGGGATCGTCGTGCCCCCACCGCCCACCCCGGACGCCCCGCAGGCCTGGCAGGTCGTGCTCGCCCTCGGCGGCATCGTCGCCGGCACGATCGCGCTGTTCGTCCTGGTCCGTGCCACCGGTGGGCTCGTCGCCCGCCGGGGCTCCCGGACCGCCGCCGCGCACACCCGCGCCGAGCGGATCAACGCGCGGCTCAACCGGCTGGCCGACACCGTCCTGCACCCCGAGCCACCGAACAACGCCAGGGCGGCGCGCCGGCAGGCCGACCTGGCGGCCAGGTACGTCGCCCTGCTGGCCACGGTCGAGTCTGGCGCGCCGGCCGAGGCGGAACGCGCACTGACCGAACTCGAGGAGGCGGCACGATGAGCTGGGTGTGGATCGCGGTGGCGGTCGTGGTGGTGGCGGCCGGCGCGCTCACCCCACTGCTGACCGGACGTCGGCAGCGCGCGCTGGCCAGCAACGACGAGGCGGTCGCCGCCCGCTCCCGCTACCACCAGCTCGGCCACTACGTCGAGGACGGACCCGAGCACGTCACCGACGAACGCGCCGCCGCCCTGCTGCGCACCGCCAGGGAACGGTGGCTCACCGCCGGCTCGCTGCTCGCCAGGGCCACCACCGAGGCCGACTTCACCCAGGCCGAGGCCGTCGCCGTCGAGGGGCTGGGCGCGGTCGCCGACGCCCATGTCCAACTGGGACGACCCGGCCCGCGCGTGCCGAGGCGCCGGGACCCCGAAGACGGTTAGCATCCGCGGGTGAGTTCCTCCCCACCCCAGCTGAACTGGGAAGGCGCGACACCCTCCCGTACCCGCGACGTGCTGGCCCAGCTGGCCCGCCCGCTCAAGGACTACTTCGCCAACCCGGCGGCCGCCGCCGGGTTGCTGCTCGGCGCGACCGTGATCGCGCTGCTGTGGGCGAACTCACCGTGGTCGGACTCCTACGAGGCCTTCTGGCACACCGAGCTGTCGATCGGGTTCGGCGGCGGCGAGCTGGCGCTGGACCTGCGGCACTGGGTCAACGACGGGCTCATGGTGTTCTTCTTCTTCGTCGTCGGGCTGGAGGTCAAGCGGGAACTGGTGGTCGGCGACCTCGCCGACCGGCGCACGGCCGCCGTCCCGCTGGCCGCCGCGGTCACCGGCCTGGCCGTGCCGGCCGCCGTCTACCTGCTGTTCAACCCCAGCGGCGAGGCCGCGCGGGCCTGGGGTGTGGTGATCTCCACCGACACCGCGTTCCTGCTCGGCGTGCTCGCCCTGGTCGGCCCGGCCTGTCCGGGCGCGCTGCGGACCTTCCTGCTGACCCTGGCCGTCGCCGACGACGTCGGCGCGCTGACGATCATCGCGCTGTTCTACACCGAGGACCTGTCGCTGACGCCGTTCATCGTGTCGCTGGTCGGGCTGGGGCTCATGGTGGGGCTGCGCTACCTGCGGGTCTGGCGCGGACCGGCCTACTTCGTGTTCGGCGTCGCGGTGTGGGTGGCGATGTACGAGTCCGGGGTGCACCCGACGATCGCCGGTGTGGTGATCGCCCTGTTCACCCCGGCCTACGCGCCCCGGCGCGACGAGGTCGCCGAGGCCGCCAGGCTGACCAGGGCGTTCAGCCAGTCACCCGGTCCGGAGCTGGCGCGCGCCGCGCGGCTGGGCATCGAACGGTCGGTGCCCAGCGCCGACCGGCTGCACCGGCTCTACGAGCCCTACAGCAGCTACCTGATCGTCCCGCTGTTCGCGCTGGCCAACGCCGGTGTCAGCCTCAGCTCGCAGACCCTGTCCGAGGCGGTGACCTCACCGGTCACGATCGGCATCATCGCCGGCCTGGTGCTGGGCAAGCTGCTGGGCATCACCGGCGGCGCCTACGCGGCCGTGGCGCTGCGGCTGGGCACGATGGCCAGGGGGCTCAACCCCGGCCAGGTCCTCGGCGGCGCCGCGCTGTCGGGGATCGGGTTCACCATCTCGCTGTTCATCGTGGACCTCGCGCTGGGCGACTCGCCGCTGGCCGACCAGGCCAGGGTCGGTGTGCTGGCCGCGTCGCTGCTGGCCGCGCTGCTGGGCTGGGGCCTGTTCCGGCTCGGCGACCGGCGCCACGGCCAGGACGGCCGGACCGCCGGGACGCTGGTGCCGCCCGTGGACCCCGACCGCGACCACATCCGGGGCCCGGTCGACGCGCCGATGACCCTGGTCGAGTACGGCGACTTCGAATGCCCGTTCTGCGGGCGGGCGACCGGCGCCGTCGACGAGGTGCTGGAGCGGCTCGGCGACCGGGTGCGCTACGTGTTCCGTCACCTGCCGCTGGTCGACGTGCACCCGAAGGCGGAGCTGGCGGCCGAGGCGGCGGAGGCGGCCGGCGCGCAGGGCAGGTACTGGGAGATGCACGACCGGCTCTACGCCAACCAGGACCGGCTCAAGGCGCCGATGCTGGTCGAACACGCGGCGGCCATCGGCCTGGACCTCGCCCGGTTCACCCGCGACCTCGGCGACGGCCGGTTCGCCGAGCACGTCCGCGAGGACGCCGAGTCGGCCGAGGCCAGCGGCGCCGGCGGCACCCCGACGTTCTTCGTCGGCGAGCGCCGGCACACCGGCCCGTTCGACGCCGACACCCTGGTGGCGCGGCTGCTGGAGAGCGTCGGCGAGACCGCACCCCCGCCCGGCCCCCGCCCGGTGGTGCTGCTGCCCGACCCGGTCACCAGGACCTCGGTCGTGCCGCCGGAGAAGATCCCGGCCGGTGCCGACCGGCTCACCGCCGACGACAGCACCTATCCGACGTTGAGCGAGGAACACCTGGCCGTGCTCGACCGGCACGGCACCCGCCGCCGGGTCGAACGCGGCCGGATCCTGTTCGCCGAGGGCGACCCCAGCTACAACTTCCACGTCATCACCGACGGCACGGTGGCCACCGTCGACGACCTCGGCGGCCCGGCCGAGCACGTGCGGGCGGTCAGCGGTCCCGGCCGGTTCGTCGGCGAGCTGGGCCTGTTCGCCGGCCAGTCGCCGGTGATCACCGCGCTGGCCACGACCGAGGCCGAGGTGATCGAGCTGACCCCGCCGGCGCTGCACGCCGCGTTCACCGAGTCCGCCGGCCTGCACGAGGTGGTGCTGCGGGCGATGCTGCTGCGCCGCTCCCGCTACCTGGAGGCCGTCCCCGACCTGCGGATCATCGGCCGCGCGCCGGATGAGGACACCCGGCGGCTGCGCGCGTGGGCGGCCGACAACGGCCTGGTCGACCACTTCGCCGACATCGACGAGGACTCCGGGGCGGCCGGCCTGCTGGACGACCTGGACGTCGACCCCGAGGACCTGCCGGTGGTGATCTGGCGGGACAGGACGATCCTGCGCAACCCGTCGACCGAGGAGTTGGCCGCGCTGCGCTGACCCCGGCTGCCCGGCCGCCGGTGCACGAACGTGAGAATACGGGCATGATCGCGACGTTAGCGCTGGTACTCGGTGGGTTGGCCGTGGTGATGCTGGCTCACGCGGTGGCCGACCGGACCGGCCTTCCCGCCCCGATTCTCCTGGTGGTGGCCGGCATCGGCTACGGCTACCTGCCACTGCCGGGCGCCACCCTCGAGCTCGATCCGGAGATCGTGCTCTACCTGATCATCCCGCCGCTGCTGTACGCGGCCGCGTTGCAGTCGAGCCTGATGGGTCTGCGTCGCAACGCGCGCACGGTCGTCGGGCTGTCGGTGTTCCTGGTGGTGGTGACCGCGCTGGCGGTCGGGTTCGGGTTGAGCGCGGTGATCGCCGTGCCGCTCAGTGTCGCCGTCGCGATCGGGGCGGCCGTCGCCCCGCCGGACCCGGTGGCCGCGCTGGCCATCGGCCGCCGCGCGGGGCTGCCGCCCCGGCTGATCACCATCGTCGAGGGGGAGGGGCTGCTCAACGACGCGACCGCGCTGACGATCCTCAAGGTCGCGGTGGCGGCGGCGGTGAGTGGTTCGTTCTCGCCGGCCGGCGCGGTCGGGCAGTTCCTGCTCGTGGCGGCCGGCGGGCTGGCCGTCGGCATGGTGGTGGCGCTGCTGATGACCTGGCTGCGCCGGTTCATCACCGACTCGCTGATCGACAACGCGCTGTCGCTGGCGACACCGTTCGCCACGTTCCTGGTCGCCGAGGAGCTGCACGTCTCCGGGGTCCTGGCGGTCGTGGTCGCCGGGCTGTGGCTCAGCCACCGCAACCCCTACCTGCAGTCCAGCGGCGCCCGGCTGCAGAAGCGCGCGGTGTGGCGGTTCGTGGAGTACCTGCTGGAGGGCTACGTGTTCGTCCTCATCGGACAGCAGCTGCCCGGTCTGGTGGCCGACCTCAAGGTCTACGAGCCGGGCACCGTGGTGATCGCCGCGACCGTGACGACGGTCATCGTGCTGGGCGTGCGCCCGCTGTGGCTGCTGGCCAGCGCGCACCTGCCGACCAGGATGCACGCGCGGCTGGGCGGTGACCCGAAACCGGGCAACCCGCCGCTGTCGGGCCGGGAGCTGCTGGCGTTGAGCTGGGCCGGCACCCGGGGCGTGATCACCCTGGCGGCCGCGTACATCGTGCCGGTGGACGTGCCGAACCGGGACCTGCTGCTGTTCTGCGCGTATGTGGTGGTGCTGGTGACGCTGATCGGCCAGGGTCTGACGTTCGCGCCGCTGCTGCGCCGGCTGCGCATCCCCGGGACCGACGTCGCGCGGGCGCTGACCCGCAACCAGGCGCGGGTCGCCGCCGTCGAGGCGGCGCTGGCGCGGTTGGACGACCTGGTCGAGGAGGACCCGGACCTCGCGCCGGCGACCGAGCCGCTGCGCCAGTCGGCCCAGCTGCGCCTGGAGCGCTACACCAGCCGGGTCGAGCACCTGTCCTCGGCCGAGGACGACGAGCTCCCGGTGGACACCGACTACCACCACGGCCTGATGGCCCGACGGGAGATGATCGCCGCCGAACGGGAGGAAATGTTGAGCTGGCGGGATTCGGGTCAGCTCCTGGACGCCGATCTGCGGATCCTGGAACGGGAACTCGACCACCAGGAGAGCATTCTTCCCCGGGACCGCCCCGAACACTGACCGGAGGGTGGACGATTCCGTCCGACAGGTCCGGTGTGGACGCAGAGAATTCCGTCATCGGGGCGTCGAATCATGTCGAACTCCCAGGCCAGCGGTGGTGTCGCGGATCGGTGACGGGTGCCGCCGTGGACGTCATTGTCCACGGCGGCGTCGATTGACACCTGTTCGGGTGCCTGCATAACGTCGAAGGCAAGCGCTTTCCCGCGCCTTGGAGGTTATTCATGAGACTCGGAGTTCCCGTTGCCGTGCTCGCCGTCGCCGGCACCGTCGGTGTCCTGGCGCCCGGCGCGGCGGCAGCGGCCACCACCCGGTACGAGGCCGAGACGTCCCCGGCCGTGTGCACCGGCACCATCGACAGCGACTGGCCCGGCTACACCGGAACCGGCTTCTGCAACAGCACCAACGCGATCGGCGCCCACGCCCAGTTCACGGTGACCGCCACCGCCGGCACCTCGACGGTCCAGGTCCGGTTCGCCAACGGCACCACCAGTACCCGCCCGGCCGACCTGGTCGTCAACGGCACCACCGTCGCGTCCGTGCCGTTCGAGAGCACCGGCACCTGGGACACCTGGGCCACCAGGACGTTCACCGTGGCCACGACCGCCGGCACGAACACGATCCGGCTCAACCCCACCACGAGCGCCGGCCTGCCCAACCTCGACGCGCTCGACCTCACCACCGGCGACGACACCCCGCCGCCGACCGCCGACACGCTCTACGTCGCCCCCGGCGGGACCGACGGCGCCACCGGCACCATCTCCGACCCGACGACGCTGACCTCCGCGCTGACCCGCGTCGACGCCGGCGGGACGATCTACCTGCGCGGCGGCACCTACCGGCACACGCAGACGATCACCATCGCGCAGAACAACAGCGGCACCTCCTCGGCCCGCAAGACCATCACGGCCTACCAGAACGAGACCCCGGTACTGAACTTCTCGGCGCAGAGCGAGGACACCGCCAACCGCGGCCTGGTGATCGGCGGCTCCTACTGGACGATCCACGGCATCGTCGTCGAACGCGCCGGGGACAACGGGATCCTGCTCGCCGGCAGCAACAACATCATCCGCCGCACGGTGACCCGGTTCAACCGCGACACCGGCCTGCAGCTGTCCCGGCTGGCCTCGAACACCCCGCAGTCCCAGTGGCCGGCCAACAACCTCATCGAGAGCTCGGTGTCCCACGACAACGCCGACTCCGACGGCGAGGACGCCGACGGCTTCGCCCCCAAACTCACCGTCGGCGGCGGCAACGTCTTCCGGTACACGGTGTCGCACAACAACATCGACGACGGCTACGACCTGTACACCAAGTCCGACACCGGCCCCATCGGCGCGGTGACCATCGAGGACTCCCTGGCGCTGGACAACGGCACGCTCTCCGACGGCTCGCAGGCCGGCAACGGCGACCGCAACGGCTACAAGCTCGGCGGCGAGGACATCGGGGTGAACCACGTCATCCGCCGCTCGATCGCCCACGGCAACGGCAAACACGGCTTCACCTACAACCGCAACCTCGGCACCATGACCGTGTCGGACAACGTGAGCGTCGGCAACGAGGAACGCAACTTCAACTTCGACGGCGGCTCGTCGGTCTTCCGCGGCAACACCTCCTGCGACAGCGGCTCCAACGACCGGATCATCGGCAACAGTGACAGCTCCAACCAGTTCTGGTCCGGCTCGAACGGCTCCCGCTGCTCGGCCTACACCGGGTCCCTCCGCTGGTCCTTCGCCTCGGACGGCCGCCTGGTGGTGACCTTCGGCTGACCGCTCACTCCCGCGCCATCATCGCGGCCGCCTCCTTCTCCAGGTCCAGGAACGGGGTACCGGCGACGTCGACGACCACCTGGTCGACGACGCCGCCGGTGAACGGGTACGGACGGCTGCCGGGGTAGTCGCCGGTGACGGGCTCACCGGGATCCTTGCCGACGTTGAGCCCCTCACCGGCGAGCGAGAAGTTGCCGGGCTGGGTCCGGATCCTGGCCTGTCCGACCTTCTGCTCGCCGACGTGCAGCGACAGGGTGCCGGTGGTCGGCAGCCCGTCACCGTCGCGGACGAACACGGCCGAGAGCACCACGTCGCCGACCGGGATCTCGGCGGTCGAGGTGACGAGCTGCTCGTCGATCCCGGCGAAGTTGTTGACGTAGCGCAGGGTGCGGTCCCGGACGTAGAGCGCGTGTCCCCCGAAGCACGCGCCCTGGGAGAACAGGACGCCCTCGGCGTCCGGCGAGTCCACCCGCACCAGCGCCGTGATCGTGAAGGAGCGGTTGCGGAGGTTGACCGCGGCGGACTCCGGGATCTCGGCGGTGCCGGGCCGGTAGACGTACCGGTCCCTGACCGGCACGACCTGCGGCCGGTCCGGGTCGGCGAGGATCTCGCGGGCGGTCAGGTCCATCAGCGGGAGCCCGTGGTACTTCCCGGCCTCGTGGAACCACAGGTTGACCAGCTGCCGGAGCCGGTCGGGGTGTTCGGTGGCGAGGTCGTGGGACTCGGTCGGGTCGTGCTCGGTGTCGTAGAGCTCCCAACGGTCCTTGTCGTAGTGGCCCCACCCGGCGATCGTCGGGTGCACGGCGACGGCCTTCCAGCCCTGGTGCCAGATGGCGCGGGACCCGAGCATCGAGAAGAACGCGGTCTCCTTGGGCGTCGGCACGTCGTCACCCGCGAAGGTCGACCGGAAACTCACGCCTTCGATCGGGACCTGTGGGAAGCCCTTCACCACGGCCGGCAGTTCGATGCCGAGACAGTCCAGGATCGTGGGCACCACGTCGGTCGCGTGCACGAACTGGTGGCGCAGCTCGCCCCTGGCGGGAATGCCGCGCGGCCAGGACACGATCATCGGGTCGGCCACGCCACCCTCGAACGTGTAGCGCTTCCACATCTTGAACGGGGTGTTGAACGCCCAGGCCCAGCCGACGGGGTAGTGGTTGTAGGTGGCGGGCGAGCCCAGCTCGTCGAGCTGGCGCAGGTTGTCCTCGATGTCGTCGGGGATGCCGTTGAAGAACTTGTTCTCGTTGACCGAGCCGTTGGGTCCGCCCTCGCCACTGGCGCCGTTGTCGGACACCAACACCACGATCGTGTTCGCCAACTGGTCGGAGTTCTCCAGGAAGTCGAGCAGCCGGCCGATCTCGTGGTCGGTGTGCGCGAGGAAACCCGCGTACACCTCGGCCATCCGGCAGAACAGCCGCCGTTCGTCCTCGGACAGCGAGTCCCACGGCCGGACCACGTCCAGCGGCGGCCACTCCGTGCCGTCCGCGCCGCGCTCGTCGGCGTAGGTGTTCATCGGTGACAGTTCGGCGTGCGCCGGGAGGATCCCGAGTTCCTTCTGGCGCGCGAACACCTGTTCGCGGTACCGCTCGTAGCCCTCGTCGAACCGGCCCCGGAACCTCTCGATCCACTCCTTCGGGGCGTGGTGCGGCGCGTGGGTCGCGCCGGGGGCGAAGTACATGAGGAACGGTTTGTCCGGTGCGATGGCCTTGGCGTCCTGGACGAACTGGATGGCCCGGTCGGTGAGATCGGTGGTCAGGTGGTAGCCGTCCTCCGGCCAGGACGGTTGCTCGACCGGGTGATTGTCGTACACCAGATCCGGGTACCACTGGTTGGTCTCGCCACCGAGGAAGCCGTAGAACCGTTCGAAGCCGCGCCCGACCGGCCAGTTCCGCTTGGTGGAGGCCAGGTTCATCTCGTCGGCGGGACACAGGTGCCACTTGCCGAGCAGGTAGGTGTTCCAGCCCCGTTCGCCGAGGACCTCGGCGATGGTCGCGCACTCGAACGGGATGTGCCCGTTGGAGTTGGGGAACCCGGTGGTGGCCTCGGCGATGCACGCCATCCCGTTCGTGGTGTGGTTACGGCCGGTGATCAGACAGGACCGGGTCGGTGAGCACAGCGCGGTGGTGTGCCAGTTGGTGTACGTCAGACCGTTGCTGGCGAGCCGGTTGATGTGGGGTGTCTCGATGAGACCGCCCCACGGTTGCATCGCCGAGAAGCCGACGTCGTCCAGCACGATGTACAGCACGTTCGGGGCGTCGGTCGGGGCGGTGGGCTGCAGGTAGGGCTCCCAGTCCGGGACCGAGTCCCGGACGTCGACGTTGATGGTCCCGTTGAACGTCCGCGCCATCGAGGGCCTCCCGGGGTGGCTGGGTCCCCCGCAGGGTGCCGGGTGCGCCGGGCCGCGACCTCACCTCCGCCGGGTGAGATCACCCGGCGGCCGACTCCGGACGGACCGCTGGGCCGGCGCGACGGGTCGCACCGGCCCAGCGAGGTCACCGGTCAGGAGGCGATGAACTTCGCCACCGTCTCGGCGAGGAGGTTGGCGTCGACGTCGTGGTTCTGGCCGTCGAGGCACTCGGTGCCGTGGGACACCGGCAGGACGTCCGCGAGGGACTTCGCGCCGTTGTGGACCCACTGCTCGCTGGCGCCGCCGTAGATGACCAGCGTCTTCACCGTCGAGGAGTTCCACCGGTCCTCGGGCAGCGGCTTGCCGGACATCAGCCCGTCCATGATCTCGCCGTCGTAGGCCACGGTGTGCGCCACGGCCTCCATGGCACCGAACCACGGCTCGGCGCGCATCGCGGCGACGTCCTCCTCCGGCATGAAGAACGTCGTGGTCATCGCGTAGGCGACGGCGTCGCCGCTGCGGCCCTCGGCGAGGATCTGCTTGGCCTGGGCGAGGTAGTCGTCCGGGCGGGGCGCGTGGCTGTCGTCCACGATGACCGGGGCCTCGTAGACGGCCAGGTGGGTGATCGGCAGCCCGGCCGCGGCGGCGTCCAGGCAGAGCACGCCGCCGGAGGACAGGCCGAGCACGGCCGCCGACCCGCCGGCCTCGGCGATGATCGCCGCGAGGTCCTCGATCTCCCGCTCCTTGGCGTAGGGCTCGGTGTTGCCGCTCTCGCCGCGTCCACGACGCTCGTAGGTGTAGACCGTGTGCCTGTCGGCCAGCGCCCCCGCGAACATTCCCGCCCACGGGTCAATGGCACGGTAAGCGAATCCGCCGTCCACCAGGACGACCGCGGGACCCTGCCCGACCTTCTCGTAAGCGATAGAGGTTCCATCGCTCGACCTGACAACACTCATAGGGAAATCCTTCTGTCCATTCGGGTTTCTCGTGGTCCGCGTATTCTCGTCCGTTCGGCCTAACCGGGCATCTCCGAGATTGCTTTCGACGCGGGAATCCGACAGGGTCCATTGTGTCGAGGATATTTCTTCCGCGATGAAGGGAGCGTCGTGAAGGCCATCCTGGTGGGTCTGGTCGCCACGGTCGTCCTGACCAGCCCTGTTGCGTCGGCCAGTACCCCGGCCGGCCAGCGCGACGCGGCGATCGACTGGCAGCCGTGCCCGGACACGCCCTCGGTGCAGTGCGGATCGCTCACCGTCCCGCTCGACTGGGCCGACCCGGACGGCCCGACGACCCAGATCGGCCTGGCCCGCCGGCCGGCGACGGATCCGGCGCGGCGGATCGGGTCGATCCTGATGAACCCTGGCGGACCGGGCGGCTCCGGGGTCGAGGTCGTGCAGCGCGGACCCGCCATGACCGGGCCGGTCGAGCAGCGGTTCGACGTGGTCGGGTTCGACCCGCGCGGGGTCAACACCAGCGAGCGGGTGCTCTGCGACCCCGACCTGTCCGACGAGTACCTGCAGGCCACACACCCGACCACCGCCGAGGAGTTCGACGACCTGGTGGGCCTGGCCCGGCGGCACGCCGAGGACTGCCGGTCGCGCAGCGGCCCGATCGCCGACCACGTGGACACCCTGCGGACGGTGCGCGACATGGACGCGATCCGGGTGGCACTCGGCGAGGAGAAGCTGACCTACGTCGGCTACTCCTACGGAACGTTGATGGGCCAGCAGTACGCCGAGCGGTTCCCCGGCCGGATCCGGGCGATGCTCAACGACGGCAACGTCGACCACAGCATCACCTCGCCCCGGGAGTACGCGGACAAGCACACCAGGGTCGTCGAGGAGAACTTCGTGGCCTTCGCGGACTGGTGTGACACCACGGAGTCCTGCGCGCTCAACGGGTTGGACACCAGGGCGGTCTTCGCCGACCTCAAGGACCGGGCACGCGCCGGCACCCTCGTCGATCCGGCGACCGGCCAGCCGCTGGACTTCTACCACCTCTCGCTGCGGACCTCGTTCCGGACCTACCTACCCAGCGAATGGCCGCGGACCGCCAACACCATGCTGGCCTTGCGCACCGGCTCGGTGGCCGGCCCGTCGGTCGCCGAGCCGGTCAACGACCCGTTCACGATGGTGCGCTGCGCGGACTGGCGGTTGCAGGTCGAGGACTTCGACGTGTACGCCACCCTGCGCGCCGGACTGACCAGGAGCTACCCGAACGTCGAGTGGTCCCCGTACGTCGACTACGTCGCCCACTGCGTCGGCGACCCGGTCGAGGTGCGCAACCCGCAGCACGACCTGGAGATCGAGGGCGCGCCGCCGCTGCTGATGATCGGCAACCGGCACGACCCCGCCACCCCCCTCGAGTTCAGCCAGGTCGCGGCGCGGCAGTCCGGCTCGCACCTGATCACCTACGAGGGCTGGGGCCACACCGCCTACTACCCGGGGGCGCAGGTGAGCGAGTGCGTGAACGCGGCGGTGGAGGCCTACCTGATCGACCTCACCGTGCCGCCGCGCGGCCTGACCTGCCCACCGGCCAACGACCCGCCAGGCCCGAGGTAGGCCGTCCCACCTCCGAGACGTCGGATGTCCGACATGGCGGAAGACCGCCACGTCGAGGTCTGGGCGCGGCCCGTGCCGGCGCAAATACTGATCGAACACGGCGCCGACACCGGGCCCGTTCGACCAGAAGGACGTCTTCATGAGACCGAGAACCCCGTTACTGATCGCGACGGTCGCCGCCGTGACCGTCGCGCTGGTACCGGCCCAGGCCGCCGCCGCCCCGGCCGCCCCCGCCGAGGCCCCCACGGCGGCCCCCACGGCGACCTCCGCGACTCCGGGGTTCGTCGCCCCACTGAACCTCGACCTCGCCCGCGCCCACCTCGACGCCGCCGACCGGGCCCGGCTGGACGCGATCACCGCGACCCTGCCGGCCGACTGGCAGGAGCGGCTCGCCCGGTTCCGGGCCGAGTTGGGCATCGAGCCCTCGCCCGTCGAGCAGGCCGTGGCGCGGGCCATCGACCCGTCGCAGTACGAGTGCCAGCCGACGGCGTTCAGCGACTACACCAGCACCCTGCTCGCCGACGTCGACCTCGGCACGCTGCTGACCCTGCTCATCCTGGGCGTGCTGGACTACCCGACCTACGACGCGCTGCTGTTCGGCACGGCGCGCGACAAGGACTACGGCATTCCCCACCAGTACAAGACGCCGGTGACCCAGACGGTCAGGAAGTCGCAGAAGTTCTGGGACGTCGACCTGTCCGACGTCCAGACCCTCGCCATGCGCAACGACATGCTGGCCGACCACGCCAGGATGGCCCGAGTGATCGGCGTGCTGTTCCCGGCGGACACGCCCGAGGACTCGGCCAGCACCGCCACCATCCTGATGGACATGATCCGGACCGCGCCGGGGCTCGACGGTGGCCGCAACCCGATCTTCACGCTCAACGCGTTCGCGTTCACCGCCGAGGGCGAGACCGACCCGATCTTCCAGGGCCTCCCCGACAAGGTCATCTTCGGTGAGGGTCTCGGGGTCGCGCTCGGCGAGCTCGGTCTCGGCGGTACCGGCGCGAAGGCCGTGGTGGCCCACGAGATGGCCCACCAGGTGCAGTTCGAGCAGGGCTACTTCGACAGCCCGCTCACCGGCCCGGAAGCCACCCGGCGCACCGAGCTGATGGCCGACGCCTTCGGGACCTACTTCGTCGCCCACAAGCGGGGCTTCGGCTTCACCGGCGAGAGCCTGCGGACCGCGACCCAGGCCTTCTACGAGGTCGGCGACTGCTCGTTCACCAGCAACGGCCACCACGGCACGCCCAACCAGCGCCGCGCGGCCTCGGAGTGGGGCGCCGACCAGGCCACGACCCGGCCGCCGTTCCCGGTGTGGCCCTCCGACACGCTCTACGCGGCGTTCGAGCGCCAGCTGCCGACGTTCCTGCTGCCCGACGCGGCGCAGGCCCCGGCGGCGTGACGTGCCGGCCCGCCGCGACCGGTGCTCACAGCCAGCCGCGGCGGGCCGCCTGCACGCCCAGCTGGAAACGGCTGCGGGCGGCGAGGGTGTCCTGCAACGCCATGATCCGGCGGTTCACCGTCCGCTCGCTCACGCCCAGCTCCCGCGCGATCGACGCGTCGGTGAGGCCGGCGCCCAGCAGCGAGAGCAGCCGGCGGATGTCGTCGCTGGGGCCCTGGTCACGCGGGTCGGCGGTGATCGGCACACCGAGGGTCCAGTAGGTCTCGAAGACACCGATCAGCGAGTCCAGGAACCCGCCCTCGAAGAACACCGCGGCGTGCACCCGTTCCGGCCCCGGCATCGGCGCCACCAGCACGGCGCGTTTCCCGTCGGCGATGTGCAGGTTGCAGGGGACGTCCGGGAAGACCCGCGCCGACTGGCCGAGCGAGACCGCGTCCTGGATCATCGCCATCACGTTGCGCTGGTGCAGGATCTGCGCGCCGTAGACCACCCGGTAGGACACTCCCCGGCGCATCGCCTCGTGGGAACCCGGCTGTGGCGAGGGCTGCGGCGGCGACTCGCCCCTCGGTCCGATGGACAGCGCGCGGACGTCGTTGTCGGCCTCGGCGTGCAGGCGGGCCATGACCTCCATGGCCTGGGCGGTGGTCGTGACCACCTCCAGGAAGTCCGATGTGGACATCTGGCGGGACCAGACCTCGGCCAGCACCTCGGACGCCTCCCTGGCCGCCGCGGCCGCCCGGACGTACTGGTCCGCCAGGGCCTGCAACGGCATCCGGGGCGGACGTGGTTCGAACGCCTCACCGTTGACCAGCATCAGCCCGACCCGCGCCAGCATGTCGACGACCTCGCGCGCGGAGTCCCGGTCGCGCCCGAGTGCCTCGGCGAGCGCGTCGAGGTCACGCACCCCGTCCTGCACGACGACCCGGTACGCGCGGTCGGACAACTCGGCCATGCCTCGGCCGGCGGAAAAATCCAGGGTGGACATGTCTCCCCTTGGGCAAGATCGAACCATGCTAACGCCGGTGATCGGCGCCGCTCAACGGTCGAGCGGGCAGCCGACGGGGCGTCCGATGGAGACATCCGCCACAACCCTGATCCGCGTTACACGGTGTTCACCGGGTGGGATCGCTCAGGGAGTCCTCAATAGACACCCCGTGGCCGGTTCCGGTCCGACGGCGACCTCCCTGGCCGCCGCGCGGCTGAGGTTCCACGCCGTCCAGGAGTCGGCCGGCAGCCACGCGGTCACCTCCCGCAGCACGCACGAACGCTGGGGCTCGGCCAGCCGCTCGACGGCCGGCACGACATCGGGGGAGAAGCGGCCGAGGTACTCGACATCCAGCGGCCGGCCCTGCTCGACCCGGTCGATGTTGCGCTCGGCGATGAACCGCTCCGGGTTCAGCACGACCAGCGCCAGCAGCGCGGCGGCCGCGGTGCCGACCGCCGCGCGCGGCAGCCAGGCCGTCCGCAGCCGCACCAGCGACGCCCCGACCAGCACGAACACCGCGCCGAGCCAGATCTCGCAGACCTCGACCAGCAGCCGCAGCACGGTGAACCCGTAGGCCTGCTGGTATGTCCACATGCGACTCAACGCGGAGGCGACCAGGACCAGGCTCAACCCGCTCAGCGCGCCCAGCAGTGCCCGTTGCCAGGCCCGGTCGGCCGCCGTGGTGTTGGGTGCCCAGCGCAGCGCCGCGCCGACCAGCGCGAGCGTCAACACGGTCGCCACACCCAGCTGCCAGAACCCGCCGCGCGCGTACTCCGCCGCCGTCAGGCCACCGGTGCGCCGCAGGTAGTCCTCGCCGCCGAACAACACCATCAGCCGCACGGCGACGAACACCGCGAACAGCGCCACCAGCACCCCCAACGGCAGCGCCCACTCCACCCGGTGCGTCAACCGCCGCCGCGCCGGGTTCTCGCCGGCCCGCTCCGGCGGCGCGGCCAGCAGGTAGCACGCCCCGGCGACCGCCAGCCCGGCCCCGCCGAAGGCCAGCAGCCAGCCGGCGAAGACGTCCTCGTCGATCTCCGGCACCGCCGAGGACACCAGGTGCGCGAACGCCGCGTCCGCCCCGCTCAACAACGGCACGAACACCGCCAGCAGCGCCAGCGACGCCACCACCGCGAGCCCCACGCGCCGCCGCCGGCCGTCGGCCTCCTCGGCCCGCCGCCGCACCGCGCGCATCACCCACGGCAGGCTGCGCAGCGCCTCGACCGGCACCGCGACCGCCTCGTAGAACAGCGACCTCGACGTCCGCCGGCCAACCACCGCCAGCGACCCGGTCACGCACGCCGCCACCACACACAGCGCGAACAGCCACTCGGCCGCGCGGACGAACCCGGCGGCCAGCAACGCGAACGTGGCGGCGGCCCACACCGCGCTCATCCCGGTGAAGTGCGGTGCGGCGTCGGCCGGACGCGACCGGCGGTGGACGTGGACCACGGCGCCCGCCACGACCAACCCGGTCAGCACCACCCCGATCCCCGGCCGCTCCAACGGAAGCAGCACCGCCCCGCCGAGCCCGGCGACGACCGCCGCCGGCAGCACGGCCGGCGTCACGGGCACCACCGCCGACTTCGGCGGGGGCACCGGCCGCGTCAGGAACGGGGCCGGCAGGGTCCTGTCAGGCATGGATCATCTCCAGTTTCTCGGGCAGGGGTCAGCGGCCCGGGACAGCACCGGGCGGCAGTGGGGTCGAACCGATCAGGGAGTGGGCAGCACCACACGGATCCGGCAACCGGGCGGCTCACCCGGCGGCAGCTCGGCCGGCGGCACGACTCCGATGCGGCCGCCGTGCAGGTCGACCACCCAGCGGGCGATCGCCAGGCCGAGGCCGGTGCCGCCGCCCCCGGCCCGCTCACCCCGGGTGAAGCGCTCGAAGACCCGGTGCTGCTCCTCGGCGGGAATGCCGGGACCCTCGTCGTGGACCTCGATCACCACGTCGTCGGTGCGGGCCAGGGCGGACACGTGCACCTTGCCGCCGGCCGGACCGTGGCGGGCGGCGTTGTCCAGCAGGTTGAGCACCACCTGGTGCAGCCGCCCCCGGTCGGCGACCGCGTGCGCCCCGGCCGGCAGGACCTCGACGGTGAACCGGACACCCCGGCCGACGGCCGCGGCCATCACCTCCGCCTCGGCGACGACCTCGTCCAGCAGCAGCTCAAGGTCGAACTCCTCCCGGTCCAGCGGGAACGCGCCCGCGTCGATCCGGGACAGGTCGAGCAGCTCGGTGACCAGAAGACCGAGCCGCTCGGTCTGGGCCAGCGCCGTGCGCAGCGTCGCCGGGTCGGGCTCGGCGACCCCGTCGACCAGGTTCTCCAGGACGCCGTTGAGCGCGGTGATCGGGGTCCGCAGCTCGTGGGAGACGTTCGCTATCAGCTCGCGCCGCTGCTGGTCGGCGGTGTCCAGGTCGGCGGCCATCTGGTTGAACGCCACCGCCAGCTCACCGACCTCGTCGCGCGCGCTCGCCCGGACCCGCCGGGTGTAGTCGCCCCTGGCCATCGCCCGCGCGGCGGCGGTCATCTCACGCAGCGGCCGGGTCATGCCGTGCGCCAGGATCTGCGAGGTGAGCAGCGCCAGCACGATCGCGGTGACCGTGGTGCGCGGTGGCAGCCAGCCGATCTGGTAGTTGAAGAACGTGAACGCGACCCCGCCCGAGCACACCAGCAGGATGGCGAGCTTGAGCTTGATGGAGCGGATCGGGTCCAGCGGCCGGGGCAGGAGGTCGACCAGCCGGCGCACGGTCTCACGGGTGGTCACGGCCCGACCTCCAACGCGTAGCCGACGCCGTGCACCGTGCGGATCAGGTCCGCGCCGAGTTTGCGCCGCAACGCCTTGACGTGGCTGTCGACCGCGCGCGTGCCCGAGGCGTTGCCGTGGGTCTCCCAGTCCCACACCTCGCTGAGCAGCCGCTCGCGGTGCTGCACCGCCCGAGGGCGCCGCGCCAGGTGCACCAGCAGGTCGAACTCGATCGGCGTGAGCTGGGCCGCCACCCCGGCCCTGGCCACCAGCCGCCGGTCGAGGTCGATCTCCAGGTCACCGAGCACGATACGGGCGGCGACGGCCTCCGCGCGGGTCGAACGCTCCACCCGGCGCAGCAGCGCGTGCACCCGCGCGGCCAGCACCCGCATGGAGAACGGCTTGGTCAGGTAGTCGTCCGCGCCGACGCCGAGCCCCACCAGCAGATCGGTCTCGTCGGCCCGGGCGGTGAGCATCAGCACGGGCACCGGCCGGCGCGCCTGAACCCGCCGGCACACCTCCAGGCCGTCGAACCCGGGCAGCATCACGTCCAGCACCAGCACGTCCGGGTCGCCGTCGGTGTCGGCCGCGACCGCCGCCGGTCCGTCGTGGGCGACCGTGACGGTGAACCCCTCGGCCCGCAACCGCGCCGCGATCGACTCGGCGATCGTGACGTCGTCCTCCACGACGAGCACCCGCCGTCCCACAGCTTCCATGCGGCTGACTCTAGGCACCGGCCGTGGAGACCCTCGGTGCGAGATGTGAAGATCCTGTGGAGGATCCCGGGGCGAGGAGTGGGTGATGGCGCGGTTGCCCCACGGCGCTCCGTTCGACCGCCCGGCGCTGATCCTGACCGGCCGGCAGGACCACGTCACGGGTTACCAGGACCAGTTCGCCCTGCTGCCGCACTACCCGAGGGCGAGTTTCGCGGTGCTCGACGTGGCCGGACACAACCTGCACATTGAGCAGGCGGGCCTGTTCGCCGCGCATCTGGGGGAGTGGCTCGACCGGGTCGAGGCGCGGGACTGACCGGTCGCCCACGCGCGCGACGTGGGCCCGGCGTGCGATGCTGCGCGCCATGGTCGTGTCCCGCAGCCGCTGGTCGACGGTCGCGGCGTTCGCGTCGCTGGCGGCGGTCACGCAGGTTCTCTGGGTCACCTACGCCCCGGTCGCCGACGCCGCCGCACGCCACTACGGCGTCGGTGACGGTGCCATTGGCTGGCTGGCCAACGTGTTTCCCCTGGTGTACGTGCTGCTCGCGATCCCGGCCGGGGTGCTGCTGGACCGCCGGTTCCGGGGAGCGCTGGCCGTGGGCGCGGTGCTCGTCGCGCTCGGTGCGCTGCTGCGGATCGTGGGGGACGGGTACGCGGTCGCGCTGGCCGGGCAACTCGTCGTGTCGGTGGCACAACCGTTGGTGTTGAACGCGATCACCAGTGTCGCCGGGCGTTATCTCGCGGACGAGGACCGGCCGGCGGGCATCGCCGTCGGGTCGGCGAGCACGTTCGCCGGGCTGATCGTCGGGTTCGGTCTCGGTGCCGTGTTCGCCGAGGACGTCGGCACGCTGCTGCTGGTGCAGGCGGCGCTCGCGGTGGTCGCCGCGCTGGCCGTGCTCCGGGTGCTGCGGACACCGCCGCCGTTCCGGGTCCCGCCGGCGCCGGTCGGGTTCGGCGCGCTGCGCACGGCCTGGCGCGACCGGACGATCAGAACCCTGTGCGCGCTGGTGTTCGTGCCGTTCGGGGTGTTCGTCACGATGGCGACGTTCGCCCAGCCGCTGCTCGAACCCGCCGGTGTCCCGGAGGCGACGTCCGGCCTGATCCTGCTCGCCTGTGTCGCGGCGGGCGTCGTCGGCTGCGCGGTCGTGCCGGTCTGGGCGCACCGCCACAGCCGCGAGGTCCTCGCCATGACCACCGCCCTGGTGGTCACGACCGTCGCCTGTGTCGTTCTCGCGGTGGTCCCGGGTGTGGCCACCGGGTACATCGCGTTGGCGCTCATCGGTTTCGGTCTGCTGCCGGCCCTCCCGATCGTGCTGGAGCTGACCGAACGCCGGGGCGGCGGAACCGAGGGCACCGCCGCCGGCCTGATCTGGCTCACCGGCAACCTCGGCGGCCTGGTCCTGGCGGGCGTCGTCGCCGTGCTGATCGACGGGCCGACGCTGGTGTTCCTGCTGCTCGCCGCGCTGAGCCTGCTGACCCTGCCGCTGCTGCGGGTATACCGCCGCACCGGCCGGTAGAGCGTCGCACGCCGTCACCGTCGGTCACTGAGGGCTGTTCTTCGGGAGCCCCAGTCCGTACGATGAAACCCCCTGAGCGGGTACCTGGGGGTAGGTGAGCTCGATGGGGACCACGACGGTGTCACGCACCGATGGCCCGCTGCGGTCCTACGTACGCGATCTGCGGCAGCGCCGCACCGTTCTCCTGCTGATCAGCCTGTTCGCCGGGCTGCTCACGTTGTGGGTGCTGGTCGGTGTCAGCGGGCTGCTCGTGTTCGCCCGCGTGCACGAGGTCTCGACCGCCGCGCGGACCCGCACGGTCAACGCCATCAGCGAGATCGCGACCGCGCGGTCCGCGCTGGTGCGTGCCGACCAGGCCGCGATCCTCAGCTTCACCTCGGGCGGCGGGCGGCTCGCCGGCCCCGGCGACGAGTTCCAGAACCAGGTCGCGATCGCCAGCCAGAGCCTGACCATGGTCGCCGAGCACACCATGACCCGCAACGGAAGCAGCACCCTGCGGCTGGTCCAGGGGCTGGTGGTGACCTACGTCGGCATGATCGGCCAGGCCGACGCCCACTTCCGGCAACCGGGCGGCGAGGCCCTGGGCGCCGTGGACCTGTGGCACGCGTCGCGGCTGCTGCACGGGCAGGACGCCACGCTGCTCAGGGAACTGGACGGCCTGCTGAGCGCCCACCAGGACGTGTTGGCCGACCACCTGGACGAGGCGTCGACACCCTGGCACGCGGAGGCGTCGATCATCCTGCTCGCGGTCGCCCTGCTGGCCCTGCTGGCGTTCACCAACCTCGTGTACCTGCGCCGGTTCCGCCGCCGGGTGAACCCCTGGCTGGTGGTCGCCGCGGCGGCCCTCATCGGCTCGACCCTGCTCACCTGGCACCTCGTCGGGTCGGACGAGGGTCTGTCGACCACGGGCACCACGCTCAACGGCATGGTCGACCAGCAGCGGACGCTGGACGACGCCGCGAGCAGGGTGGGCCAGGTGGAGTTGCGCGACCTGGTCGTGGGCACGGTCTGCGGCGACCAGAACCAGTGCGGCGCCACGCTGGCCCGGTTCGACGAGGACGTGAACGCCGCGCAGGACCCCCTGCCCACGGTCACCGAGAGCGACGTCGCCGAGCAGGCGCTCGCCGTCCGGGCGCACGCCGACGCCGCCGAGGTGGGTACCGGCTCGCGTACCTGGTTGATCGCGCTGGACGCCCTGCTGGTCGTGGCGATCCTGCTCGGCACCCTGCCCCCGCTGTTCCGCTACCGGTTCCGGTCGAGATGAGGACATCCGTGCGCCGTAACGTCATCGGGCTGGTCGTGCTGCTGGTGACCGCCGGACTGCCCGCCTGCGCCGTGACCGAACCGGCGACCGTGACCATCCTCGGACCATGGCTGGACACCGGGGAGAACTCCGAGGGCCGCGAGTTCCGCACGGTGCTGGACGCGTTCACCGAGGAAACCGGCATCGAGTACGACTACCAGCAAACTCGTGCGCTGGCCCAGGTTCTGCGGTCGGGCATGGCCAGCGGCGCCCCGCCGGACGTGGCGATCCTGTCCAGCCCCGGCGATCTCGCCCGGTTCGCCAGGGGCGGCGGGCTGTACCCGCTGGACGACGTGCTCAGCCAGCGGCAGCGAGCGGCCTACGACGCGCCGTGGCTGCTGCCCACCCGGGTCGACGGCGTCGACCACGTCTACACCGTGCCGATCAAGGCGAACCTGACCAGCCTCGTCTGGTACAACCCGAAACGGCTGACCGGCCCGCCGCCGGGAACGCTGGAGGAGCTGTTGGCCTTCGGTGGGTCGGCCGCCGGGTCGGGGATCACGCCGTGGTGCATGGGCATGGGCGACTCGTCGATCTCCGGCTGGTCGGGCGCGGACCTGATCGAGGACATCTTCGTCCACCGGTTCGGTCCGGACCGCTACCGGCAGTGGGCCGCCGGTGACCTGGCCTGGACCTCCGAACAGGTACGCCAGGCGTGGGCGGAGTGGGGCAGCCTCGCCACCGACCCGCGTGCCGTGTACGGCGGCCCGCGAACGGTGTTCTCCACCGACTTCGGGGACAGCGGGCTGCCGCTGTTCACCGATCCGCCCGGCTGCCTGTTCGAACACCAGTCGTCGTTCATCATGGGTTTCTACCGGGATTTCGAGTCCCGGCCGACGGCCGGGGAGGACTTCGACTTCTTCCCCTTCCCCGGTGCGGTGGGCACCGATCCGGTGTGGACGGTGTCGGTCGACCTCGCGGGGATGTTCACCGACACGCCGCAGGCCCGGTCGCTGATGGAGTTCCTCGCCCGCGACTCGACCCAGGGAATCTGGCCACGGGGGTCCGATCGCGGTGTGTTCACGCTGAACCGCGACGTCGACACCGACGTGTACCAGGATCCGATCAGCCCACGCATCGCCGAGGTGTTCTCGTCCGACGACCCGTTGTGCTTCCACGTCGTGGACATCCTGCCGCCGGCGGTGCGCACCGCCTACTACCGTGCCGTGCTGGAGTACCTGAACAGTCCCGCACGGCTCGACGAACTGCTCGCCGGGCTGGACGAGGTCAGAGCCGCCGTGCCACCGGAAGAATGGCTTGACCTGCCGTGTACGGCATGAACGACCGGAGCCAGCACCGCTGGCAGGTCAGGGTGCGTTCCCGCGAGGACCCGGACCTGGTTCTCGGCGCCGGCGTGTTGCTCGGCCCGGAGTTCGTGCTCACCTGCGCCCATGTCGCGCTGAGGGCGCCCGAGCTGGTGGTCGACCTGATGGGTCACGACGGCCTGCCCGCCGTGGGCGCCGAGGTCGTGGACGAGCTGTGCGTGGCGGAGTTCCCTGGCGTTCGCCGGGGCGACGTCGCGCTGCTGCGGCTCCGCGAGCCACGGCCGGCCGACGACGGCGCGCGGCTGCGGCGGTTGGCCATCACCCGGGACCGGCCGGCCCGCGTGCTGGGCTACCCGCGCCTGTTCGACGACGGGCTGTGGGCGCTGACGACGCTGGTCGGGCGCGTGGGGCCGGAATGGGTGCAGATGAACCGGCGGTCGGACGTCGAGCAGCGGGTGCGGGCCGGGTTCAGTGGTTCGGGCGTCGTCGACGACCTGACCGGCGACGTCGTCGGGATCGTCGTGGCCGAGTACACCGACGAGGAGGCCGGCCTGTCCTGGATGCTGCCGACCGAGGCGATCATCGCGCACCTGCCGCTGGTTGATGACTGGGCCGTCGGCGGCCGGGGCGTCGACCCGAGCTTCACGCGTCCCGGTCTCCCCGCCGACGACCGTGCGACGGAACTGGCCACGCAGTTGCGGGCCCGGTCGGCGGAACCCGGGGTGCGGCTCGTGGGTGGTCGCGACGTCGACGCGCTGCGGCAGGCGGTCATGCTGTCCGGCCCCGGCACCGAGCCGCTGGCGGATCTGGCGATCGACGTCGCGGGACAGTCCGTCGAGGAGGTGTCCCGGCGCATCGCCGACCGCGTGGGGCTGACCGTCGACGACGGGCGGAGCTCCCGTGAGCGACTGGCCGCCGGGACGCCGCCGATGACCGTGGTGGCGGTGGAGGTCGACCGGGCCGAGGACCCGGAGTCGTTGATCCGGGACGTGTTCACGCCGCTGGTGCTGTACGGGGGCCGGCTCGTGCTCGGCCTGCGGGACGAGGACTCGGTGAGCCGGTCGATGGTGCGGGACCTGGCGATCCGCGCCGTGGGGATCAGGCTCGACGGCCTCGCCCGGCGGGTCGCGGCGCTCGACCGCCGGCACGCCAGGCAGATCACCAGGCTGACCGGATGGCTGGCCGACACGCGGCTGGCGGCCGAGGTGGACCCCGAGGGGGTCGTCGAGCGGCTGTTGCCGCGGCTGGAGCGGCGCGTCGCCCGGCTGGAGCCGGCGAACCCGCGCGGCACCGGTGTCGCGGCGGAACGCGGCCGGCTGGAGGCACTGACGGCCAGGGCGGGTGACGCCGGGATGGTCGAGCACGAGGTTCTCGTCGCGCGGCACCGCCGGGCGACCGAGTTGATCGCCGTCGAGCCACCCGACCTGGAGGCCGTGCGCGCGGCCGTCCAGGCCTACGACGACGCACTGCGACGTCTGCTGGAGGAGCAGCGATGAGCCCGCCCACCACCTGTGCCCGCCCCGGCTGCGGCGGCCCGGTCGACGACATGGGCTACTGCGAGAACTGCGGTCACGAGGCCGCCCGGCCACCCAGCACCCCGGCTCGGCCCGCGCCGGCCGACGACGCGGAGCAGGGGGATCCCCTGTCCTTCCCGGCCTTCACGGTCCCGCTGCCGGTGGCCGGCGACGGGGTGCGGTGGTGTGTCACCTGCCGCAAGGAGCCCGACCCGCGCGCGTCGAAGTACTGCCCGGAATGCGCCACGCCGTTGGGGGCGAGCCTGCGCAGGAACGATCTCGTCGGCGACCAGTACAAGGTCCGTGGCTTTCTGGCGCGGGGCGGCCAGGGCGAGACCTACCTGGCCCAGGACGTCCACCTCGACGACAACGACGTCGTCCTCAAGGGACACATCGCCGTTGGGGATTCCGCGGTGGCCGAGCGGCGGGCGCTGACCACCTTCGAGCACCCGAACATCGTGCGGATCTACAACTTCGTCACCCACCCGGACGCGCAGCTCGCGACGCCGAGGGACTACATCGTGATGGAGTACGTCGGCGGTCTGGTCCTCGCCGACGTGATGCTCAGGTCCAGGACCGACCGGTTGCCGTGGCGAGGTCCGCTGACGATCGAGCACGTCATCATGTGCGGCCTGCAGATCCTCGCCGCACTCCAGTACCTGCACGGCCGGGGCTACCTGTACTGCGATCTCAACCCGAACAACGTGATCCTGCGTTCCGGCGGGCGCGACGAGCAGAGCAACCGGGTCAAGCTGATCGACTTCGGCGGTGTTCGGCGGATCGGCGACCGGATCAGCCCGAGGGTCGGCACCACCGGGTTCGTGGTCTCCGACGCCGAGATCGCCGAACACGGACTGACCGTGCGGTCGGACCTGCACACGGTCGGGGTCACGCTGCAACGGCTCCACCAGGCGGTCGTCGCCCGGCCACGGGCCACCGCGGCCGGGCGGTCGCCGTTCGTCCTGGTGTACGAACGCGCGCGGCACCAGGACCCGCGTCGCCGGTTCGCCTCGGCGACGGAGATGGCCGGGCAGTTGGACGGCGTGCTGCGGGAGATCGCCTCGCTGCGCGACGGCCGGCCCCGCCCCCGGCCGTCGGCCTGGTTCGAGCGCGGGACGGTTCTGCTCGACGGCGGCCTGGGCCGGGTTCCGGGGCTGGAGCGGTGGACGACCGCCGCCGGTGACACCTCGCCGCTCGACGTCGTCCTCGCGTCCGGCCCGCCGGAGCCGACGGACGTGGCGATCGGGCTGCCGGAGCCGAAGGACCCGACGAGCGGGTTCGTGGCCGGATCGGCCACCGACGACCAGGGTCAACCGCTCAGCGCCACGGAGGCCGACCGCCTGGGCCGGCTCACCGACGCGCTGGACCGCTGCCGGGCCGACCTGGCCGCCGCCGACCCGAACGCCGCCAGGGCGGACCTCGCGCAGGCGCGGATACTGCTCGACGACGACCAGGATTGGCGCTCGTGCTGGCACGCCGGCCTGATCGCGCTGTGGACCGGGGAGGTGCGGGTCGCCGCCCGGGAGTTCGACGCGGTGTACCGGGCACTGCCCGGCGAGGACGCGCCGAAACTGGCGCTGGCCTACTGCGCCGAGGCCGGTGAGCGTCCCGACCTCGCGGAGTCGTTCTACGAGGCGGTGTGGCGCCGGGACCCGGAGGTGGTGAGCGCGTTGTTCGGGCTGGTGCGGATCCGGCTCGGGCGCGCGGACCGGGCCGGGGCCGTCGCCCTGCTGGACACGACCACCTCGACGTGGCGGCACACCGTCGCGGTCGGTGTCGCGGCCGTCCAGGTGCTGTGCGGCAACCTCGGTGACCACCGCCCGACCCCCGAGGACCTGCGCGACGCCGCAGACCGGTTGACCCACCTGAACCTGGACGACGGGGCGAAGGTCCGGCTGGAGACCGTCCTGCGGGAGGCCCGGCTGGCCCGGTGGCTGGCCGAGAACGACCGGGCCGAGGAACGAGCGGCCCGCAGGGACCTGGAGACCTCCTACCTTGGCCTGGCCAGGCAGTCCCGGACCCCGGTGGACCACACCCGCCTGATCGATCTCGCGAACCGGCACCGCCCGGTCACCCACATCTGAGAGCTGGGAGGGCAACGACATGGCCCAGGCGCCCGAGTTCGGTCTGACGGTCAGCCAGGAAGTCCACCTGGCACCGGAGGAACAGGAGATGCACGCCATCCTCGGTCTGACCGCGACCGTGACCGAGAAGGTGGCCGGCGCCGGACCGGCGGTGGTCGCCCCCGAACTCGCCCAGGTGATCGTGATCGACCGCTCGTCCTCCATGGACACCCCCCGGACGAAGATGGTGGCCGCCATCCGGGCCACCCGCACCGCGATCGACCTCCTGCCCGACGGCACCCGGTTCGCCGTCGTCGCGGGCGACGAGCGGGCCACCATGGTGTATCCGCGTGAGCCGGAACTCGCCGTCGCCTCACCGGGAACGCGGGCGGCGGCGCGGGAGGCGGTCGCCGGGCTGCGGGCCAACGGCAGCACCGCGATCGGTGTGTGGCTGCGGCTGACCAGGCAGCTGCTGGCGCGCTATCCGGATGCCGTGCGGCACGCGATCCTGCTCACCGACGGCCAGAACACCTCGTCCCGGGACGTGCTTGAGGAGGAGCTGGTCGCCTGCCCACCGGTGTTCACCTGCGACTCCCGGGGGATCGGCGAGCACTGGGAGCCCCGGGAGCTGCGGCGGATCGCCGAGGCACTGCACGGCACGGCGGACGCCGTCCGGGAGCACCGGGACCTGAGCGAGGAGTTCCGGGCCATGACCCTGTCGGCGGTCGGCAAGCTCGTGCCGCAGGTGCGGGTCGTCGTCCGGACGACGACCGGCGTCACCGTCGACTTCCTGCGCCAGACCCATCCCACGCTGTACGTGCTGGAGCCGGCGCCGGTGTCCGACCGGGTCACGGCGTTCGCGACCGGGTCGTGGGGGGTGCAGACGCGGGACTTCCACCTGTGTCTGCGAACCGACCGTGTCGCGGCCGAGCTGGACGAGCGGATCCGGATCGCCCGCGTCGACGTGCAGCGGCGCCGTCCGGGGTCGGACGAGTACGAGAACCTGTGTGCGGGGGGCGTGTTCGCGTGCTGGACCAACGACGCCCGGCTCTCCAGCGTGATCGACCCCCGGGTCGCGCACTACACCGACCAGGCCGCGCTGGGGGAGAACATCCGGCTCGGGATCGCCGCGTACAGGATCGATGACCTGGAAACCGCCGAGGCCGAATGGCGCAGCGCGGTCCTGCTGGCCGCCGAGTCCGGCAACGAGAAGGCCTTGGCCCGGCTCCGGCGGCTGGTCAGGATCACGGGCGACCCCCGCGACGGGGTGACATCGATCAGGGACGACATCGGGGTCGTCGACCTGCTCTGGGCGGAGATGGGGTCGAGTACGACGACCCGGGGGCCGGTCGACACACCGAGTGCCGACCGGCCCGCCACGCCCGGCCCGAACGGGGAGTGCCCGATCTGCGGGACGCGCTGGTCGGCGGCGGCCAGGTACTGCGGCGACTGCCAGCACGAGCTGGTCGAGCCGCACTGACGAAAGGGACGTGTGCGTGACGCAACAGGAGATCGCCCGGTTTCCCCTGACCGACGGGGGTTCGGTACTGGTGGAGGTCGACGTCCCGCCCGGCGTGGCCAGGGCCGGCCGCGCGGGTGACGTGCTGCGCGAGGCCCGGACCCAGTTCGAGAAGGCCATCGGTGACGTCCGGGACGCCGCCGCCTCGGCCCTGGCCCAGTTCACCGCGATGGCCACCGCACCGGACGAGATCGAGCTGACCTTCGGCGTCAAGTTCGATGCCGAGGTCGGCGCGGTCATCGCCCGTACCGGGGTCGGCGGCCAGATCGAGGTGAAACTCCGGTGGAACCGCGCCGAGCCAGGGTGACCCGGGTCAGCTCCGGACGGGGACGCGCCTGGCGGGGGCGGGCAGCTGTCCGGCGAGGATCGCACCGAGGGCCAGCGCGAAGCCCATCAGCTGCACCGGGCCCAGGAGTTGACCGAGCAGCGCGGCGCCGAGCGCCGCGGCCACCAGCGGTGAGAGCAGCGGCAGTACCGCCACCGAGGTGACCGGCAGCGACGTGATCCCCTGGAACCACAGCACGTAGGCGATCAGCCCGCCGACCAGACCCAGCCACAGGTACCCGAGCGCGGCGGCCAGGTCGATCGCCGGTGGCGCGCCTTCGGCGACGAACGTGACCGGCAGCAGGAACAGCCCGGCCGCCGCGAGCTGCCAGCCGGCGAAGGCCGTCGGGCTGGCCTGCGGGGGCCGGCCCCAGCGCTTGGTCAGCGTCACCCCGAGGGCCATCGACACCGCGCTCGCCAGGCCGGCGACCACGCCGACCGCGTCCAGTCCCGCCGCCGGGCCGATCACCACCAGGCCGACGCCGACGATCCCGGTGACCCCCCAGGCCAACCGCCACGCGGAGGGGCGTTCGCGCAGGACCGCCACCGCCAGCAGGGCGACCACCAGCGGCTGGCCGGCGGCCAGGGTCGCGGCGACGCCGCCGGGCAGGCGCTCGGCGGCGATGAACAGCAACACGTTGAACAGACCGATGTTCAGCACGCCGAGCACCGCGGCCTTCCACCACCACTCGCCGCGCGGCAGTGTCCTGGTCAGCGCGAGTGCGATCAGACCGGCCGGCAGCGCGCGCAGCAGCGCGGCGAACACCGGATGACCCTGCGGCAGGAGTTCGGTGGTGACCACGTAGGTGGTGCCCCACACGGCGGGGGCGAGCGCGGTCAACGCGACGCGCGTCGGGTTTCCGGTCATGGCTCCAGTCTCCCCACGAACGATCAATGAGTCCAACACATGTTTGTCACCTCATCAATCGTGGTGCACGATAGATCGATGGAGCTCCAACAACTGCGCTACGTCGTCGCGATCGCCGAGACGAACAGCTTCACCCGGGCCGCGCAGCAGTGCCTGGTCGTCCAGTCCGCGCTGAGCCACCAGGTCGCGCGCCTGGAACGGGAACTGGGCGCCCGGCTGTTCGAGCGCACCAGCCGCCGGGTGCGGCTGACCCCCGCCGGCACCGCGTTCCTGCCGGCGGCCCGCCAGTGCCTCGCCGCCGCCGAACGGGCCGCCGCCGAGGCCGCCGCGGCCGTCGGCGAGGTGCGCGGGCGGCTGGCCGTCGGCCTGATCCCCACCGTCGCCGCCGTCGACCTGCCGGCCGCGCTGCGCGAGTTCCGCCAGACCTACCCGCACGTGCGGATCAGCCTGCGGGTCGGCGCCAGCGAACACCTCGTCGAACAGGTCCGGCAGGGCAGCCTCGACGTCGCCTTCCTCGGCCTGCCCACCAGTACCGAGCCCCAGGGCGTCACCATGCACGAGCTGGCCTGCGACCGGCTGGTCGCCGTGATCGCGCCGGACCACCCACTGGCCGGCGAGACCTCCACGAGCCTGGCCCACCTGGCCGGGGAGCCGTTCGTCGACCTGCCGGCCGGGACCGCCGGCCGCGCCCAGTCCGACGAGGCCTTCGCCGCCGCCGGCCTGACCCGCGACGTCGCCTTCGAGGTGAGCACCGTCGACCACCTGATGACCCGGCTGGTGGGGGAGGGCCTGGGCATCGCGCTGCTCCCGGCAGCCTGGGCGCCCCGACTGCCCGGCCTGGCCACCGTCGAGGTCATCGACGCACCGATGCGCGTCGAGTACGTCGTGTGGGGCCGGCACACCCGCACACCGGCGGCCGGCGCGTTCCTGGGCGTCCTCGGAGTCCTCGGCGGCGACGAACCGACCGACCTCTACGATTCGCCCGGTGACCACCTTCGACGATGACGTGTTCGGCGACCTGGACGTCGCCGGCCTGCCGCCGCGCCAGCAGCGGATCCTGGCCGCCATCCGGGACTGGGTCGGCCGGCACGGGTACTCGCCGAGCACCCGGCAGATCGGCGACGCCGTCGGCCTGCGGTCCTCCTCGTCGGTGTCCAAACACCTGGCGAGCCTGGAGGACAAGGGTTTCCTGCGGCGCAGCAGCACGGTCTCCCGGGCGATCGACGTGCGGGTGTTCCTGCGCCAGCCGGACGAGCGGGCGGCCACCGACCAGGTGCCGGTGCCGGTGGTCGGTGACATCGCCGCCGGGGTGCCGATCGCGGCCGAGGAACACGTCGACGACGTGCTGTCGCTGCCGCGCGGGCTGACCGGGCGCGGCACGGTCTTCGGCCTGCGGGTGCGGGGCGACTCGATGGTCGACGCGGCCATCTGCGACGGGGACATCGTCGTCGTGCGCCAGCAGCCCGAGGCGCACTCCGGCCAGATCGTGGCCGCCATGCTCGACGGCGAGGCCACCGTCAAGGTCTACCGCCGCCGCGACGGCCACGTGCTGCTCGAACCCCGCAACCCCGCCTACCAGGTGATCGACGGCGACGAGGCCGTGGTCCTCGGGGTCGTGGTGTCGGTGCTGCGCAGCGTGTGAGCCGTCGCGGCGCGCGCGTCAGCCCTTGACGTAGCTGGCGATCTGCCCCAGCACACCGGTGTCGGCCAGGAACCCGAGGTGGGTCTGGCAGACGACGAGGTTGTTGTCCGCGCCGGTGAGCCGGGTGCTGGTGTAGGGGAGGATCACGCCGTCGCACGCCGAGTACCAGGTCGCGTACTCGGTGGCGCCCGGCGTCTCGTCACCGGCCGAGATCTGGGCGATGAACGACGAGCCGGGATACATCTGCTGACAGGTGACGAACACCAGACAGGCACCGGCGGCCGTGGTGCCGTGGTTGGCCCCCGCGATCGAGGCCAGGTGGCTGACGTTCGCGTTGCCGCCGAGCACCTTGAGGTAGTACTGGCTGACCAGCCCGCCCATGGAGTGGTTGACGATGGCGACCTTCGACGCGCCGGTGCGTGCCTTGACGGTGTCGGCGTAGCTGGCCAGGCCGCGCGCGTTGGTCACGTTGTTGCCGTAGGAGTTGTACTCGTAGGCGAACAGGTCGCCGCTCGACCAGCCGGCCGCCCGGAACACGCTCATCGCGGTGACCCAGTTCGACGCGCTGCCGGTGTAGCCGTGCACGAAGATCACCGGGGTACTGGTGGACGCGCTGGCCGTGGTCGCCGGCGTGAACACCGCGAACGCGACCGCCATGGCCGCGACGAGACCGAGGATTCGACGCATTGGTCCTCCGAAACAGGGGGTAGGAGGTGGGACCGTTCCACTGTGCCCACCCCGCCCGCGCCGTCACATCGGCGAAATCACCGGTCTGACCGGTGTCCCGGTTGCTACTGTCCTGGCGCCGGCCGTGGGACTCCGGTGCGACTTCCGGAACCCGCCTCTGAAGCGATGATTCGCTGATCGCACCCCCATTCCCCGGCCGGCGCCCACGTTCTCGTTCGCCCGTCCAGGAGGAGTGATGGACACCCTCGCCGCGTCGGACCTGCTGCTGTTCGTGAACGCGGCGATCACCGCGACCGGCCAGCGGGAGTTCCGCGCGGACGCCGGCACCCAGCGGCTGTCGCTGGAGTTCCTGCACGACTACCTGCTCGGCAACTACCGCGACCTCTACGCGGCGACCCTCGCCCTGGACGTCAACGACCACAACGCCGCGATGATCGTGGCGCGCCTGCTGGCCGACCCCGGCACGACGACCCCCGACGAGCGGCGCCGCGAGGGCCGGCTGATCGCCGCGCGGCTGGCGGTGACGCCGCCCCAGCGGGTCTACGACCTGTTCCGCTCGCTGCGCCGCGCGCGGGTGAACAACCGGCTGACCAGGGCCGTCGTTCGCGACTGGCTGGCCGCCCGGCCGGACCTGGCGTTCGACGCGGTGAAGTACCGGGGCGCGGTCAGGGACACGGTGCGCCACACCCACCTCGCGCCGCCGGCCGAACTCGGCCCGTTCCTGTTCGCCCCGCGCCGCCAGAGTCGTTACGCCACGCCGATCCTGGACGCGTGGCGGCGCGCGCACCACGAGCGGAGCGCTGTCTACGAACTGCCGTTCACCGTCGCCGAGGGGTTCGCGGCCAGGCACGGCATCGACCGGGCGACGTTCCTGGAGCGTGCCACGCCGACGATGACCCGCCTGGAGCGGCTGCGGCTGCGCGAGTCCGCCGCCCGGGCGGGTGTCGGGGTCGCGCCCGACCTGGACACCATGCCGTTGACCAGGCTCGCGTCCTACGTGCTGTCGCTGCCCGGCGACGACCGTGCCCTGCGGCGGGCCGAGCTGACCGGTGCGCTGCGCGTCGCCGCGCGGCGGGTCGCCGGTGAGCACGCCGGACGCTGGGGCCGGGTGGCCGCCGTGCTCGACGACAGCTTCTCCTCGATCGGCTCGACCCACAAGCGTCGCCGCCCGCTGGCCGTCGCGTTGGCCGCGCACTTCCTGTGCGAGGCCCTGGCGACGACCTACGTTCCACTGTGGACCTCCGGGCGGACCGACGCGTTGCTGCTCCACCCGTTCGGCCCGACCCCGCTCGGTGAGCGCGTGCTCGACGCCCTCGACCACGCCCCGGACCGGCTGCTGATCGTGTCCGACGGCTGGGACAACGCCCCGCCGGGGCTGGCCGCCGAGGTGCTGCGGGTGTGGCGCGAGCGCCTGGACCCCGACGGCCGCACGGCCGTGGTGCACCTCAACCCGGTCTACGACGCCGACGACTTCGACGTGCACCGGCTCTGCGCCGGGGTGCCGACCGTGGGTGTGCGCAACGCCGAGGACCTCCCGGCGCTGGTGGAGTTCGCCGGGCTGGCCGCCGGCACCGGCGACCTCGACCGGCTGCGGTCCTACCTCGACCAGCGGGTCGCCCGGTTCGCGGGGCCGGCCCGATGACCGGCCTGAGCCTCGACGGGCTGACCGCCGGCCCGTCCCAGGTGTGGGGCGGGGTGCGGCTGGTGCCACTGGTCCGGGACCGTCCGGTCGTCGGCCTTCGGCTGCACCGCCACGCCTACGAGACCGAGACCGCCGTCGTCGCGGTGGACGCGCGCCACTACTACGCCAGCTACGTCCCGCACGGGTTCGTCGCCGCCTGGGGCGCCGACGACACCCTCGCCGCCGCCTACGGCACCCAGCTGACCAAGGACGACGACTCGACGACGATCGACTGCCTGCCGCTGCGCCTGCAGCGCCGGATGGCCAGGCGGGTGGAGCGCGGCCGGCTGCGGTTCCTGCCGCTGCACCTGGCCCTGCAGGGCTACCTGGCCCTGCACTTCGGCGGCCCGACGGTCGTCTGGGACGAGTGGTCGCGGCGCGCGGTGTCCCGGGGGCTCTCGCCGCGCGAGGAACAGGCCTACCGGGGCGCGGAGATCCGGGACCTGGCCGACGCGCTGCGGGTGTTCGAGATCCACCCCGGCCAGTGCGGCGTGCTCTGCTACGTCGCGGACGCGCTGGCGGCGGCGTTCGTGGTGCCCCACCCCGACGACTACCGCGCCCTGCACCCGAGCCTGGTGCAGGACCTGTTCGGTGAGCTGGTCCACCACTACGGCCTGTTCGGCCGGCCGGTGCCCGAGTTCCGGGCGGCGATCAGCGGCACCCACGTCCGCACGCTCGCCGATCTGCGCGCGGCGGCCGACCGGCAGCGTGGCGAGTGGACGGAGTTCCACGACTCGGTGATGGCCGCCGAACTGCTGGAGCCGAGCTACGACGTGCGCCGGGTGTACCGCCTGGGCGAGTTCACGCTGTCCCGGTTCCTGCCCGGTTTCCGGCTCGGCGAACCCAACCACCTCGGTGAGCTGATCACCGACCGCCGGGGCCGCACCGCCTACCTCAAGACCTTCCGCCTGTCGGAGAACCAGGCCCGTCGGGGCCATCTGCTCAACCAACTCGCCTCCCACGACTGGAACGTGGCCGCGACGGCGACCGCGCTGGGCGTGTCGCCGGCCCAGCTCGGCCAGCGGATCGCGTCGGCCGGCTTCGGGGCGCTGTTGCGCCAGGACGTCCTGGACCACTACCGCGCCCGGTCGCGCCTCAGCGGCGGGTGAGGGCGTGGCCCATGGCCAGGCGGGACTCGGCGTTCTGCAGCGCCACCACCGAGATCACGTGCAGCAGCGCGGGTTCGGGGTAGCCGGCGGCGCGCAGACCGTCCAGGTCGGCCGGGGTCATCCGCCACGGCTGGCGGGAGAGCCGGCGGGCGAAGGTGTCCAGCAGGGACTCGCGGTCGTCGCCGGGGACCGTGTCGGCCAGGTCCTCGGCGCGGGTGCGGTCGCAGGACTCCTGGGCGGCCGCGGCGGCCAGCAGCCGGCGTTCGCGGCCGGTCAGCGGCTCGTCGGTGTCGAACACGTGCGTGCGCCAGCGCTGCCAGGCCTGGCCGAGGTCCGGGAACGCGGGCAGCGTGCGGTCCTCGCCGGCCACCGACGGCCAGTGCCGCCGGGCGGGGCGCGGGGTCGGGTCCCGGTCGCGGTCGGGCTGGAACACCGGCAGCGGCGAGGCGTAGTCGAAGTCGATGCCGGTGGCGTCGGCGACCCTGGTCAGGTAGTTGAACATGGCGACCACGCCGGTCGCGGCCTGGACGGCGTCCCCGTCGAGGCCGTGGGCGGCGAACTGCTCGGCGAACGCGGGTGTGATCGACCACGGCGCCGCGGTCAGCGCGGCGGCGTAGCGCGCCAGGACGGCCTCGCGCGCGGACAGGCTCTCATCAGCGCGGGTGAGCACGGTTTCCGCCAGGGCGGGGTCACCGGAAGCGACACGCAGAAACTCCGCGTGAGCCGATGTTCAATAGAAGCACTGGTTGGTGCGGGAGGTGACGCTGGAGATCAGCTCCCGGTCCGCCCAGCTCAGCGTCGAGCGGTGCAGCGCGCCGGACACCCCGAAGGTGAGCCGCATCAGCTCCGGGTCGAGGCTGTGCGCGCGGATGATCCCCGGTGCGTCGCCGTGCGGCGGCTGGTAGGCGTCCGGGATGGGGCGGGCGGCCATGGCCTCGTAGGTCCGCGCCAGCTCGCCGGTCGCCTCGCTCCTCGGGATGGTCGTCAACCACGCCATGCCGTGGAGGTTACGGGAAACGGCCGGCTTCTGCGAGGATGATCGTCATGTCCAGGGGAGGCGCTTCCGGCCTGGTGACCGGCGCGGTCTTCAACATCGTTGAACGGCAGGCACTGCCGTTGGCGGGTTCGATTCCCGTTCGCCTCCGCCAGGACGTCCGCCCGTGCACGTGATCGCCACCGCCGGCCACGTCGACCACGGCAAGTCGACGCTGGTCCGCGCGTTGACCGGGATGGAACCCGACCGGCTCGCCGAGGAACGCCGACGCGGGCTGACGATCGACCTCGGGTTCGCCTGGACCGAGCTCGACGACCAGGTCCTGGCCTTCGTCGACGTCCCGGGACACGAGCGGTTCGTGCCGAACATGTTGGCCGGCGCCGGTCCGGTACCGGCCGCGATGTTCGTGGTCGCCGCGGACGAGGGCTGGGCGGAGCAGTCGGCCGAGCACCTCACCGCGCTGGACGCGTTCGGCGTGCGGCACGGCCTGCTGGTGGTGACCAAGTCCGATCGCGCGGACCCGGCGGCGGCCACCGACCTGGCCCGCGAACAGCTCGCCGGTACCGGCCTGGCCGGTGTGCGCGCGGTCGCGGTGAGCGGCCGGACCGGTGCCGGCCTGCCGGAGCTGCGCCGGGAGCTGCTGGCGCTGACCGCCGCCCTGCCCGTCCCGGACCGCGCCGCGGACGTGCGGCTGTGGGTGGACCGCGCGTTCACCATCCGGGGTGCCGGCACGGTGGTGACCGGCACTCTCGGCGCCGGCACCCTGCGCGTCGGCGACGAGCTCGACCTCGGTGGCCGGCGGGTGGTCGTCCGGGGACTCCAGGCGCTGGGTCGTCCGCGCGAGGAGGTGGCGGCGGTGGCCAGGGTGGCGGTGAACCTGCGCGGCGTGGACCGGGACGAGGTCCGGCGCGGCGACGCCCTGCTGACCCCGTCGGCCTTCCCCGTGACCGGCGAGATCGACGTGCGGCTGCGCGGGGACTCCGCCCAGCGCCGGTCTCTGGTCCTGCACGTCGGCGCGGCGGCCGTGCCCTGCCGTGTCCGTCCACTGGGGACGGACACGGCCCGGTTGGCGCTGGCGTCCGGGCTCGCGTTGCGGGCCGGGGACATCGGCCTGCTGCGCGATCCCGGCGAGCACCGGATCCTGGCCGCTGTCGAGGTGCTCGACCCGTGCCCGCCACCTCTGTCGGGCCGGGGGGCGGCCCGGCAGCGGGTCGTCGACCTGGCCGATCCGGCGGCGGCGTACCTGCGGCGGCGCGGTGTCGTGCCGTTGGCGCAGCTGCGGGTGCTGGGCCACCCGCCGGTCGGGGTCGCGGTGGGGGACCTGGCGGTGGACGAGACGTTGCTGGGTGAGCTGCCCGGCCGGGTCGCCGACCGGTTCCGCGCGTGGTCGGCCGGTCACCCGATCGCCGCCGGCCTGCCGATCGAGGCTCTGCGCCGCGAGTTCGGCGTGCCGGATCCCGTGCTGCGCCAAGCCATCCGCGAAACCAGCCTGACAGTCCACAACGGACTCGTGCGGGCCGGTGACGCGGTCGCGGGACTGCCGGCCGAACTCGCCGAGGCCGTCGCGGCGGTGGAGGCCCGGCTCGACGGGGCGCCGTTCACCGCGCCGGAGGCGGCCGACCTGTCCGCGCTCGGTCTCGGCCCGCGTCAGCTCGCGGCGGCCGAACGGGCCGGGCGGCTCGTTCGGCTGGCCGGGTCGGTCGTCCTGGCCGCCGACGCCCCGGACCGCGCCGCCACGGTTCTGGCCGGGATCGCGGCGCCGTTCACCGTCAGCGACGCCCGGCGGGCGCTGGGCACCACCCGCCGGGTCGCGGTGCCGCTGCTGGAGCTGCTCGACGCCCGCCGGGTCACCCGCCGGCACGCCGACGGCACCCGCACCCTTCGGTAAACTCGCCGCGCGAGATTGGCGCCAATATCGGGTGGTATCCGTGAGTGGACAGGCAGTGAACGACAGCCCGGGGTCGGTGGCCGACGCGGTGCGCGCGGCCATCGTGCGCGGCGACTTCGGGCCGAACCAGCGCCTGGTGGAGGCCGACCTGTCCGAGCAGCTCGGCGCCAGCCGGGCGGCGGTCCGCTCCGCGCTGGTCACCCTGGCCGGCGAGGGTCTGGTCGAGCGGATTCCCCACCGTGGGGCCAAGGTGCGGGCCGTGTCGCTGGCCGAGGCGATCGAGATCAGCGAGGTCCGGCTGGCCCTGGAGAGCCTGTGCGCCGCCAAGGCCGCCGAGGTCGTCACCGCCGGTCAGCGCACCGAGCTGGCGGCCATCGGCGACCGGATGCGCGCGGCCGTCGCCGCCGGTGACGTGCTCGGCTACTCCAACCTCAACGAGGAGCTGCACCGCCGGGTGCGGGAGATCAGCGGTCAGCGCACCGCCCGCGACCTGCTGGAGCGCCTGCGCGCCCAGAACGTCCGTCACCAGTTCAAGCTCGCCATGCGTCCCGGGCGGCTCGCGGTCTCGCTGCCCGAGCACCTGGCGATCGTCGAGGCGATCCTGGCCGGCGACCCGGTGGCGGCAGAGGAGGCGACCCGCGCCCACCTGCGTGGCGTCATCGACGCCCTGCGGGCAACCGTCAGCTGAGATCCGCGCCAGGATTGTTGACAAAATAGTCGCGCAAAGTTGAGACTCGGGGTCGTGACGGACAACCCGGGAAACCTGTTGGTGGTCAGCGCCCATGCGGGCGACTTCGTGTGGCGCGCGGGCGGGGCGATCGCCCTGGCGGCGTCCCGGGGCGAACGGGTCACGGTGGTGTGCCTGAGCTTCGGCGAACGCGGCGAGTCCGCCCGCGCCTGGCGCGAGGGCCGCTCGCTCACCGAGATCAAGGCGATCCGCCGCGAGGAGGCCGAGAACGCCGCCGCCGCGCTCGGCGCCGAGGTGCGCTTCCTCGACCTCGGCGACTACCCGCTGCCCGAGACCCCCGAGGTCGTCGACCAGCTGGTGCGCGTCCACCGCGAGCTGGCGCCGACCACCGTCCTCACCCACGCCCTGGCCGACCCCTACAACGGCGACCACCCGGCCGCCGCGCGGATGGCGTTGCAGGCGCGGGTGCTCGCCCAGGCCGTCGGCTACGACGCCCCCGGCGAGCCGCTCGGCGCCCCGCCGGTGTTCCTGTTCGAACCGCACCAGCCCGAACAGTGCGAGTTCCGGCCGGACGTGCTGCTGGACATCACCGGCGTGTTCGACCGCAAGCGCGCGGCCATGGAGTGCCTGCCGGCGCAACGGCACATGTGGGACTACTACACCGATCTGGCCACCCGGCGCGGAGTCCAGCTGCGGCGCAACGCCGGCCCCAACCTCGGCCTGCCGCACGACACCAGGGCCGAGGCCTACGTCCGGCTCTACCCGCAGGTCACCGGGGTGCTGGCATGAGGACCGTGGTGGTGACCGGCCACCCCAGGGCGGCCATGGCGCAGGTCGACGCGCTCGCCGTCCTCGGCGTGGCCACCGTGCACGAGGCGCTGGGCCGCGACGGCTACCTCGGCCCCGACCTGCGCCCGGTCCAGCGGGACACCCGGATCGCCGGCACGGCGGTGACCGTGCTCAGCCGGCCCGGCGACAACCTGATGATCCACGCGGCCGTCGAGCAGTGCCGCCCGGGGGACCTCCTGGTGGTCACCACGACCTCGCCCTCCCGCGACGGCTCGTTCGGCGAGCTGCTGGCCACGGCGCTGCGCCACCGGGGCGTGCGCGGCGTGGTCACCACCGCCGGCGTGCGGGACACCGCCGAGCTGCGGGCGATGGGCTTCCCCGCGTGGTCCGGGTCGGTCAGCGCGCAGGGCACGGTGAAGGCCGCCGCCGGCTCGGTCAACGTGCCGGTCGTGCTCGGCGGTCAGACCGTGTGCCCCGGCGACGTGGTGCTCGCCGACGACGACGGCGTGCTGTGCGTCCCCCGGCTCGCCGCCACCGCGACGCTGGTGGCCGCGCGGGCCAGGGTCGCCACGGAGGAGGCGACCCGTGAGGCCCTCACCGCCGGTGAGCTGGGCCTGGATCGTTACGGCCTGCGCCGCACACTCGCCGACCTGGGCGTGGAGTACGTGAACCACCCTGACGTGAGGAACCTCTGAGGGCCGCCCTCCGGGTCCCTCCCGCGGCCCGTGAGCCCGGTGCGCACCACCGAGGTGGCACCGTCTTCCCCGCTCAGGACGGCAGGAGGGACGCGGCGGCCGCGCGGGCGTGCCGCGCTGGTTCCGGCGAGCCGGTGATGAGCGCGGTGTTGATCGCGCCCGAAACCAATACCATCAACTGGTCGGTCAGGCTATCCGGATCGGCGGCGTTCAGCACCCCGACCAGCTCACGCAGGTAGGCCCGGACCGCCTGCTGGTGCGCGCGGACCGTGCGGGCCGCCTCCGCGTTGTCCCCGCCGACCTCGCTGAACGCGTTGGTGAACGCACAGCCCCGGAACCCGGCCTCGTGGAACCAGTCGTGCAGCCACTCGTAGACCTCCAGCACCCGCTCCCGGGGGTCGGTGTGGCGGCCCACCCGTTCGGCCAGCGCCGCCCGCGCGACCCGGTCCCGGCGGCGCAGATAGGCCACGACCAGCTCGTCCTTGGACGGGAAGCACCGGTACAGCCGGCGGAGCGGGACCCCGGAGAGGTCCCGGATGCGGTCCATCCCCACCGCGCGGATGCCGTGGGAGTAGAACAGCGTGTCCGCAGCGTCGAGCACCCTGGTCCGCGCCTGGTCGTCGACGTCCGACATCGGTGCTCCGTTCCGAAACGCTTGAGAACGGCTGTTCTCGGCGCTACGCTATCAGCCGAGAACGGTCGTTCCCGCTTCGGGGGATGTCGAAAATCGGGGGGAGATCCGGTGCTGCGCGTCCATTTCACGGCCGGGGACCTCGCCAGGACCCGGATCGCCGACGGGCCCGACCAGCTCTGGGAGATCCTGCTCAGCGTCCAGCAACTGGGCGAACAGCGCCCCGACCCCGTCCTGCGCGGCGGCGACGCCCCGCACGGCCGCCAGGCCCTGCGCGCGATGGCACCGCTGATGCCGCCACGTGGCTACTTCCCGGACTTCCTCACCCCGGTCGCGTCGCTGGGCGCCGGGCTGGAGGAGGGCATCGACGCGGTGCTGAGCACACCGCGCCGCCGGCTGCGCGCCGAACTGGCCAGGATGGCCGAGGACACCGTGCTCCCGTCCTGGACCAGACGGATCGCCGACGGCGAACCCCAGGTACTGCACGGCCTGGGCCGGGCGCTGCGCCACCACCACACCACCGCGCTGGTCCCCGCCTGGCGCCAGATCAGCGAACGCGTCCAGGGTGACCGCCGCCGCCGCGTACTGGCCCAGTGCGCCGGCGGCACCGAGGCCATGCTGCGCACCTTCGGCAACGGCCTGAGCTGGCAGCCGCCGTACCTGGTCGCCGACTACCCGATCGACCGCGAACTGCGGCTGGAGGGCCGGGGCCTGGTGCTGGTGCCCTCGTACTTCTGCCGGGGCATGCCCGTCACCCTCGCCGACCCCGACCTGCCGCCCGTGCTGGTCTACCCGGCGCAGGCGCACCGCTCGCCCAACGACACCCTGCCCGGCAACGACCTCGGCCTGCTCCTGGGCCACACCCGGGCCGCGGTCCTGCGGACCCTGGTCGAGGAGTCCACCACCACCGAACTGGCCCGGCGGGCCGGCGTGTCGGTGTCCTCGGCCAGCGAGCACGCGGGCGTGCTGCGGGGCGCGGGGCTGGTCACCAGCACGCAGCACGGCAACCGCGTCCGGCACAGCCTCACCGCGCTGGGGGCCGCGCTGCTGGACAGCAACCCGGCCTGAGGCGACCTCTTTCGGCGCTGGCCGAAACAGGCCATCCGGTTCGGACAGGTCTGGCACCGTCACGAGGACGAAGGGGGAAGGACAAGGATGCGAAGGAACAAGCTCTACGCCATCGGCCTCGTGGCCGCGCTGACCGCCACCCTGACCACCGTCGGACCGGCGGTAGCGCAGAACGACGTCTGCCCGGCCGAGCAGAGCGCGCCGGTCGACACGGCGGCGGTCCAGTCGGGCCTGACCTACAACAACCCGGACACCGGCAAACGCGACGACATCGCCGAGCGGATCGTCTACCTCATCTGCGGCACCGAGCGCGGCGAGACGATCGACGTGGCCGCCCACATGTTCGCCCACACCGACATCGCCACGGCACTGATGGAGATGGCCCACCGCGACGTGCGGGTCCGGATCATCGTGGACCGGGGCGCCGCGACGGGCGCGGAACCGCACAACTACAGCGAGTTCGAGCGGGTGAAGTCCAGTTTCGACAACAGCCCGGGGAGCACCTCGTGGATCACCACCTGTGAGCTGGGGTCCCGGGCCTGCATCGGCGGTGGCGGCGGTGAGGACTACGACCCCGAGGCCAAGATGCACAACAAGTTCCTGCTGTTCAGCCGGACCAGGGGCACCGACAAGGTGGTCCTGCAGACCTCGCACAACTTCAAGTCCGGCGGCTCGGGCACCGGGATGTGGAACAGCGCCTACACCGTGGCCGACGAGCCCCGGGTCTACGACCACTACGCCCGGTACTTCGAGTACCTCATCGCCGGTGAGCAGCACAACGACTTCTACAACATGATGCCGCCGTCGAACCTGGGCAAGTACTCGGTCTACCACTCGCCGAGGGCGTCCGGGAACACGCTGCTGGACATCCTCAACCGGGTCGACTGCACGAAGACCAGCGACACCGGCGGGACCGACCCCGGCAACTATCCGATCGTGCGGGTGGCCGTGTGGAACATCAGCGGAACGCTCTGGGAGAGCACCGGCACCGTGCTGGCCAGGAAGCTCAAGGCCATGGACGACCAGGGCTGCTACGTCGACGTCATCGTCGACAAGGTCGGCAAGGGTGCCGGCGGCAACGACGGACCGCTGGAGGCGTTGCTGCGCAAGCCGAAGGGCGACCACCACGGGCCGGAGGTGCGCGAGTTCTACGCGAACTCGTCGAAGGGCGGACTGCACTCCAAGGACATCCTGATCGACGGCTACTTCGACGGCAAGCCCGACCAGAAGGTCGTCTTCACCGGCACGTTCAACTTCACCGGGCGGTCGGTGCGGGTCAGCGACGAGACGCAGCTGGAGATCAGGGACGCCGCCGTGCACGACGCGTTCCGGTCGTACTTCTTCGAGGCGCGTCAGGCGGCCAGCCTGACCTGGCAGACCAGCAAGTTCAAGCGATGAGCGCGGGGAGGAGCGGGATGAGGACCATGGTTGGCCGGCGGACACGCCGGATCGTCGTCGCGGCGCTCGGCGTCGTGCTGGTGTTCGGGGTGTTCCCGGCCGGCGCCTCGTCGGCGGCGCCGGGTGCCGGCGACGTCGGAACGGCCGAGCTGGACTGCAACCAGACCGCCCACGAGTACGAGAACTCGGGCTACGTCTACTTCTACTCCCGGGAGAAGTGCGACGGCGGCAACGGCGCCAAGGACAACAGCGGCGGCGACAGCGACCACGGCGACGACGCCGGGCAGGTCAAGAACTGGGACAACGAGATCGACTCCATCGTGAACACGACGGACTCGCACATCGAGTTCTACAACTACCCGGACTACAACGAGACCGCCGAGGGCAAGGCGAACGGCGACCGGTTCTGCGTCGGTCCGGGGGAGTGGGTCAACGCCCTGCAGTACTACGGCGATGCGAGCGGCAACAAGGACTGGTGGCGCAACAGCATCAGCTCCCACCGCAAGGTGTCGGCGTCGACGTGCACCCGCTGGTTCGGGTGGGGGACCAACCGCGAGTGAGCCAACGGCGGCAGCTGACCTCGCGAGGGGTGAGGTCAGCTGCCGCCGGTTCCCCTACCGGGCGGCGCGGCGCAACCACAGCGCCGCCGCCGGGTACTGGACTCCGCGTCGGCCACCGTGCGCGGCGGGGGACTGGCGGTGGGGCTCGACCACCTGAGCTTCGAGGAGGCGATCCGCGAGGCGGACGTCTCGCGCACGGCCGCCTACCGGTGCTGGCCGCACAAGGACGCGTTCCTCGCCGACCTGTCGGTGGAGCTGGCCAGGCAGGCCGTCCCGGTGGCCCCGACCAGGAACGAGCACAGTACGAGGTTGGTCCGCGACCTGGTGCACGCGCACGCCGGCCGGTTGCGTACCCGGGCCCAGCGCGCGCGGACGCTGGAGGAGGTCGTGCGGGTGACCGCCGCCGACGACTTCGACCTCGACCGGGTGGAGGCCCGTCGCTGGCAGACGTACCTGGCGCTGATCCTGGCGTTGCGCACGATGCCACCGGGTCCGTTGCGCGACCAGGTCGCCGACGCGCTGGCGGAGGCGGACGACCTGCTGACCGACCGGGTGGCGGGGAGCTACCGGATGCTCATCGAGTTCTTCGGCTTCCGGTCGGTGGTCGACTATCCGACGCTCGCCCGGATCGGCCTGGCGCTGATGCGCGGCCTGGTCGTCGGCGAGTTGGCTGGCCGCCCGACCGACGCCGGCCCGGATGTCGCCGCGATCGCCTTCGCCGGTCTGCTGGTCGCCAACATCGAACCGGCCGACGAGTCGACGTGGTCGCGGTCGACGATCGAGGCCAAGCTGGCGGCCCTGGCGGTCGAGGACATCTTCGCCTGACACACGTCGGCCCCGCGCGGTGCTCGCGCGGGGCCGACGGTTCTCACCTCAGGCGACGCAGGTCGCCAGTTCGGGACGTGGGGCGGGGGTGCCCGCGGGTCCGAAGAACAGTTCCGCGCAGTCGATGAGGAACTGCGGGTTCTCCTCGGCGATCCAGTGCCCACTGTCCGGTGCGATGACGCCTCGGACGTCGTCACCGACCTGGGAGAACGAGTTCGCCACGACCGGACCGAAGGTGAACTCGGCTCCCATCGCGAGAACGGGCATGGGCAACCGCTTGGTGGCGTTGGCCTGGTTGTTGGTCGCGTCGGCGGCGAAGGCGCGGTAGTACTCGTACCCGGCGCCGCGGCGGGCGGGGCTGGCGTAGGCCTGGAAGAAGGCCGCCTGGTCGATGCGGTCGGGGTAGCGGGCGCCGCTGAACATCCACCCGAGGTAGGTGGAGACGTCGTCGTTGTCGATGAGCGCCTCCGGGACCGGGGCGACCGTCTGGTTCAGCCCGAGGTGGAAGCTGACCCCGTAGAAGTCCTCCAGTCCGAACCCGGACAATGGCGTTTCCAGGACAGCCATCCGAGTGACCTCGTTCGGGTAATCCCGGGCGTACGGGTAGGCGACGAGAGAACCGGTGTCGTGCGCGAGCAGGGAGACCTGCGTGAACCCGAGCTTCTGCACCCCTTCCCGGATTCGTTTGGCCGTGGTGACCTTGTCGAATCCGTCGGACGGAATGCTCGAATCACCCAGCCCTGGGAGATCGAAGGCGATCACGGTGTGGTTCTCGGCAAGCGCCGGCATGACCTTCGACCATTCCCACCAGGTCTGCGGCCACCCGTGCAGCAGGATGAGCGGCGGGCCGGAACCGCCGCGCACGTAGTGCAGCGTGGACCCCTGCACGGCAACGGTCCCATGGCTGAACCCTGGCAGGTTCCGGGTCCCCGGCCGATCGGCAGGGGAGGCCGCGCTGACCGCCGAGCCCACCAGCAGGACGACGACGGCGGTCAGGGCGGCGTAGAGGCCGCGCCGGGCCCGTCGGAATGGCTTGTCACGTCGGGACACTCATTTTCTCCTTTCGTGAACGACAAAACGATTGTCCGTTTGGGATGATCGGCTGGAAGTGACGCAAACGTAGTCCAATTGGCACCGAAGAAACAAGCCTCTGGGGAACAAACAAAGCAACCAGAAAGAAGTGGGAATCCACCCCGCGTGATAGCCGCGAGCGGCTCCGCGGTGTGTTCGCTGATGCACGGTGCGTCACCGTGCTCATAATGACGCCCGTGCGCCAGATCCCCTACCGAACCGTCCACGGTCGAACGTTGAGCTTGCACGTCCTGTCAACGGGCACGCCACTGGCGGTCTTCTTCCACGGCGGCGGCTGGGTCCGGGGTGACTGGACCCAGTTCCGCCCCCAGGCCGCGCACCTGGCCGACCTGGGCGTGGGAACGGTGTTGGTCGAGTACCGAACCGAAGGCCCGCACGCGGCGGTGGACGACACCCTGCTCGCCATGGCAACGGTCTTCGAGCGAAGCGAAGAACTGAACGCCGGTCCGGGTCAGGTCGTGACCATAGGCGGCTCGGCGGGAGGTCACCTGGCCCTGATGGCAACCCTGTTTCCGGAAGCCGACCCGCGCCATCGCCCCGCCGCCACCATCCTGCTCAACCCGGTCACCGACACGACGGGGGAGTTCCCGCAAGCCTTTGGTCGCCGCCACTTCGCCACCGACGACGAGGCCGCCCGGTACTCCCCACTGCACCAACTCGGACCCCACCTCCCCCCAACGCTGATCATGCACGGAACGGCCGACACCGCCGTGCACCACCAGAACTCGGTCACGTTCGCCGACCGGGCCGGTGCGACGGCCAACCCCGTGGAACTGGTGCTCTACCCGGATCAGCGGCACGGCTTCTTCAACCCCACCCCCACCCGGCGGCACCACTTCGAAGTCACCACGAACACCATGGCCCAGTTCCTCCTCGCCAGGGCGCTTGGCTGACGGCGCGACCCGCTCCACGACGACCCAAGGGGCCCGCGGCACACCGGCAACCAGCGAAAACCCCCTCTTGACGACACGCGGAGAACCTGCGTACCGTCACCGCTCACCACCTCGCTGATACGTATTAAGGACACCAATGGCAGGCCAACGCCGGTCCCCGACCCAGGTAGACGTCGCCCGTCAGGCCGGCGTCTCCCAAGCCACCGTGTCCCTCGTCATCAGCGGTGGTGCCGCCAGCAGCCAGGTCGCCGAGGCCACCCGGCAGGCCGTCCTCGACGCCGCCGAGCAGCTCGGCTACACCGTCAACGCCGTCGCCCGCAGTCTCAAGGGTGGACGTAACCGCATGCTCGGGCTCTACACCTTCGAACCCGTCTTCCCGGTGGCCCAGCGGGACTTCTACTTCCCCTTCCTCCTCGGTGTCGAGGAGGCGACCGCCGCCTACGGCTACGACCTGCTCCTGTTCAGCTCGGCCACCGCCGAGGGCAACCGCCGCATCTACGCCAAGGGCGTCAACCGGCTGAAGGTCGCCGACGGGTGTGTCCTGCTCGGCCGCCACCTGCACCGCGACGACCTGGCCGAACTGGCCAAGGAGGACTTCCCGTTCGTCTTCGTCGGCCGTCGTGAGGTCGCGGGCGTCGAGCTGTCCTACGTGGCCGCCGACTACGTCGGCGCGACCGGTGAACTGGTCGCCACCCTGGCCGCCCAGGGTCACCGCCGCCTGGCCTACCTCCAGCTCGACGACGACCAGGAGCCGACCCGCGACCGCGCGCAGGGCTTCCGGCAGGGGCTCACGGAGGCGGGCATCGCCGAGGACGAGGTCATTGTCCACACCGGACCGGTGACGGCGGATCTGTTGCGGGACTGGGTTCGCGCCGGGGTGAGCGCCCTGCTGGTCGAGCCGGCCGAGGATGACACGGCGATCGTCGAGGTCGAGCGGGCCGCCGCCGGGGCCGGGGTCGACATCCCGGGGGACTGCTCGGTCGTCCTGCTCGGTGACCCGCCGTTCAGCGACCCCGCCCGCCGCGAGTGGACCCGGTTCTCGGTGCCCCGCGAGGACATGGGCCGCGAAGCGGTCCGCCTGCTGCTCGAACTTCTCGACAACGAGGACGGCCGGCCGCGCCGCACCTACCTGGCCTGTACGCAGATCACCGGCGACTCGGTCGCCCCCAGGGTGACACCGTGACCCGCCTGGTCGGCCGCCGCCTGCTGATCGGGCTGGTCACGATCTGGGGCGTGGTGAGCGCGGTGTTCGTGGTCATCCGGCTCGCCCCCGGCGATCAGGCGACGGTCGCGCTCGGCCCGGACGCGACCCAGGAGCAGCTCACCGCCCTGCGGCACGCCCTCGGGCTCGACCAGCCGGTTCTGGTGCAGTACCTCGACTATCTCGGCGACGTGCTCACCCTCGACTTCGGCGAGTCCTACCGCTACGGGCGCCCGGCGATGGACGTGGTGTTCGGCCGGTTCCCCGCCACCGTCACCCTCACGGTCACCGCCGCGCTGATCGCCATCTGCTGCGGGCTGGTCCTCGGTGTCCTCGCCGGCCGGCGGCCGGGCAGCCTCGTCGACCGGGCGGTGTCGACCGTCGCCCTGGGACTCCAGGCCATTCCGCCGTTCTGGGTGGGGATCATGTTCATCCTGGTCTTCGCCCTGCAACTGCGGCTGTTCCCCAGCGCGGGTGGCGGCACGCTCGGGCACCTGGTGCTGCCGGCGGTCACGCTGGCGATCCCGTTCACCGCCCTGGTCGCCCGGATCACCCGCGGCGCGGTCGCCGAGACGATGACCGAGTCGTTCGTGCGGACCGCGCGGTCCAAGGGGCTGACCGAGACCCAGGTCCTCGGCGGCCACGTGCTGAAGAACTCGCTGATCCCCGTGGTCACCGTCGTCGGGCTGCAACTGGGGACGCTGGTCGGCGGCGCGGTGGTGATCGAGACCGTGTTCGCCTGGCCGGGGCTGGGGTCGATGCTGGTGAACGCCGTGGAGAACCGCGACTTCGCGCTCGTCCAGGCGGCCACCGTGCTGATCGCGGTGTGCGTGATCGTGCTCAACCTCGCCGCGGACGTCGTCAACGCGCGGCTCGATCCCCGGATCCGGCTGGAGGCGCGCCGATGAGCGAGACCGCCGTTCTCACCGCGCCAACCGCGACGCGCCGGCGACCGCTGGCCGCGGTGCCCTACGTGATCATCGGAATCTACCTGCTGGCCGCGCTGTTCGGCCCGCTGGTCATCGACTTCGACCCGGTGGCGACCTCGGTCACCGACCGGCTGCTGCCGCCGGGGTCGGCGACCGGGTCCGGCACGGCGCTGCTGGGCACCGACGGCGTCGGCCGCGACGTGCTGGCCCAGGTCGTGCACGGCGCGCGGACCTCGTTCGTCATCGGGATCGCCGTCGTGCTGATCACCGCGACGGTCGGGATCGCCCTGGGGGCGGTCGCCGGCTACTTCGGACGGTTCCCCGACCTGGTCATCTCCCGGCTCATCGACATCATGATGGCCTTCCCCGGCATCCTGCTGGCGATCATCATCGCCGGCCTGCTCGACCGGGGCCCGCTCGTGGTCATCATCGCGCTGTCCATCGGCGGCTGGGTCGGCTTCGCCCGGCTGTCGCGGGGGATCGCGATGTCGGTGCGCGAACGGGACTGGGTCGACGCCGCCCGCACCATGGGCGTGTCCACCCCGGCCACGCTCACCAGACACGTCGTGCCGTTCCTCGCCGGGTCGGTGATCGCGCTCGCCACGATCGAACTGGCGTCGGCCGTGCTCGCCGAGGCGGCGCTGAGCTTCCTCAACCTCGGGCTGCCGCCCGACGTCGTGTCCTGGGGCCAGAGCATCGCCGGCGGCCGCGAGTACCTCGCGACGGCCTGGTGGATCACCGTCTTCCCCGGCGCGGCCCTCACCATCCTCGTCATCTGTGTCGGACTGATCGGCGACCGGCTCACCCGGCGGTTCACCCGCAAACGGGACTAGTCGCCCCGAAAACCACCCTCCAGGAAGGAATTCCCATGAGAGTCAGGCTGGTAGCGGCGGCCCTCGCCGTGCTGATGGCCGCCTCGGCGTGCTCGCTGGGCGACTCGTCCTCGCCGTCGGGCGACGGTGGCGGCGACGGGGGAGGAGGCGGCGTGCTCGACGTCGCCGGCCCGATCCCCATCGAGAACCTCGACCCGCACGGGGCGGCGTCCATGGACGCCGGCACCCAGGTCGCGTCACGGGCGATCTTCAGCCAGCTGGTGATCAGCACCGGGCCCGGTGAGTTCACCGGTGAGCTGGCGGAGAAGTGGACGTCCAACGAGGACGCGTCGGAGTGGACGATCACGTTGCGCCAGGGCGTGAAGTACTCCGACGGCTCGGCGGTCACCGCGAAGGACGTGGTCGCCTCGTTCGAGCGGGTGCTCGCCGAGGCCGGGCCGCTGGCCGGCAACTTCGAGGGGTACACGGTGGCCGCACCGGCCGAGGACACCGTGGTGTTCACCGCCGGCGCGCCGGACGCCGCGTTCCTCGGCAAGATCTCGTCGTTCTTCGTCACCCCGGCCACGGCCGGTGAGGACGGCTTCTTCGACAAGCCGGTCGGCTCCGGCCCGTTCACCGTCGAGTCGTTCGAGCCGGGACAGGACCTGAAGCTGGTGCCCAACCCCGAGTACTGGGACGGCGCGCCGACGCTGGACGCGCTGGTGTTCCGGTCCATTCCGGAGGTCTCGGCCAGGATGACCGCGCTGCGCACCGGCGAGGTCGACGTCACCTGGACCATGCCCGACGACCAGATCACCCAGCTGGAGGCCGACGAGGCCATCACCGTCGAGACCGTGCCCGGCCCGGGCGTGTTCACCATGTGGTTCAACAGTTCCACGCCCTCGCTGACGACCCCCGAGGTCCGGCGGGCGCTGCGCCAGGCGGTCGACTTCGACGCGATCGTGAAGTCGCTCTACCCCAAGACCGGCACCGTGGCCGACGCGCCGGTCAGCCCGGCGGTGTTCGGCTACGCGGCACAGGAACCGGTCGAGCACGACCCGGCGGCGGCGAAGGCGGCGCTGGACGCGGCCGGGTTCGACTACGACACGGTGCTGCGTTTCCAGTTCTCCCAGCCGAACTTCCGCGAGTTCGTGCAGGCCGTGGTGTCCGACCTCGCCGAGATCGGTGTGCGGGCCGAGCCGCTGGAGAAGGAGCAGGCGGTCTTCCTGGAGGACCTGCTGGCCCTGAAGTGGGACCTGAACTTCCAGCAGCTGGGCTCGCAGGGCTTCGACGCGGCCACCAACCTCGGCCGGCTCTACCCGTGTGCGGCCAAGCGCACCGGCTACTGCAACCCGAAGCTCGACGAGCTGGTCGCGGCCGCCGGCGCGACCAGTGACACCGCCGAGCGGGAGGACCTCTACGCGCAGGCCACCGAGATCATCTGGGACGACGCCGTCGGCATGTACGCGATGTTCGTCGAGCAGCCCTACGCGTGGCGCGACACCGTCCAGGGGTTCGAGCCGTCGGCCGAGGCGACGCCCTACTTCACCAAGGTCACCGTCTCCGGTGACTGACCGTCCACCCACCGCGCTGCTCGACGTCGAGGACCTGGAGGTCGTCCTCGCGGCCGGCGCCACCACGGGAACCGTGCTCGACCGGATCTCCTTCTCCGTGGACGCCGGCCGCACGACCGGCCTGATCGGCGAGTCCGGCAGCGGCAAGACGATGACCGCGATGGCCCTCGTCCAGCTGCTGCCGGCGGGGGCCCGCACCGCCGGGCACGTCTGGTGGCGCGAGGAGGACCTGCTCGGTGCCCGCGCGCGCCGGGTCCGCCAGGTACGCGGCCGTGAGATCGCCGTGATCTTCCAGGACCCGCTCCAGGCGTTGAACCCGACCCAGACCGTCGGCCGCCAGATCGGTGAGATCCCGCGCCGCGACGGCCTGTCCCGCGACGCGGTCCGGGCGAAGGTGCTCGAACTGCTGGACCGGGTCGGCATCCCCGACCCGGAGCAGCGGATCGACGCCTACCCGCACGAGCTGTCCGGCGGCCAGCGCCAGCGGGTGATGATCGCGATGGCGCTGGCCGGCGAACCGCGGCTGATCATCGCCGACGAGCCGACGACCGCGCTGGACGTCACCACCCAGGCCCGTGTGCTGGCGCTGATCGCCGGCCTGCGCGAGCGGGAGGGCACGGCGTTGCTGCTGGTCAGCCATGACCTGCGGGTGATGGCGAACGTCGCGGACGACCTGGTGGTGATGTACGCGGGACGGGTCGCCGAACGCGGACCGGCCCGCGCGGTCCTCGACTCGCCGCGCCACCCCTACACCCGGGCGCTGGCCAACAACGTGCCCTCGGTACGTACCCGCTCGGCGATCGCGCGGCCACTGCCGGGAGCGCCGGCCAACCCGTTCGACCGGCCGGCCGGCTGCGCCTTCCACCCCCGGTGCCCGCTGGTCACCGACCGCTGCCGGACCGAGACCCCGCGACTGCGTGAGCTGGAGCCGGGACGGTTCAGCGCCTGCCACCTCGCCGAGGAGGTGACGCCGTGACCGTGCTGGAGATCCGTGACCTGCGGGTGACCTACACCGGGCGCGGCCGGCGGTCGGTGCGGGCGGTCGACGACGTGAGCCTGGACGTGCTGCCCGGCGAGACACTGGCGTTGGTCGGCGAGTCCGGGTCGGGCAAGTCGACGATCGCCCGGTGCGTGATGGGCCTGGTGCGCCCCCAGGCCGGAACGATCACCTTCGAGGGCCAGCCGCTCGGGCCGGTCGACCGACGTCCGGCGTCGGCCCAGCGTGGCCTGCAGATGGTGTTCCAGGACCCCGGTTCCTCGCTCAACCCGCGGATGACCGTCGGCGCGATCATCCGGGAGGCGTGGCGGACCCACCCGGCCGTCGCGCCGGCGGGTGACCGCGCCGAGGCGCTGGCGGCCGTGCTGGCCGACGTCGGCCTGGACGCCGGGGTCGCCACCCGCCGGCCGTCGGCACTGTCCGGCGGCCAGCAGCAGCGGGTCAGCATCGCCAGGGCGCTGGCGCTGGCGCCCCGGCTGCTGGTGTGCGACGAGGCGGTCTCCGCGCTCGACGTCTCGGTGCAGTCGCAGATCCTGCGGCTGCTGGTGGACCTGCGGCGCGAGCACGAGCTGTCGGTCCTGTTCATCACCCACGACCTCGCCGTGGTGCGCCAGATCGCCGACCGGGTCGCGGTGATGCGCTCGGGCGAACTCGTCGAACAACTACCGGCCGACCAGCTGTTCACCGAGCCGGCCCACCCGTACACCCGCGACCTGCTGCGCGCCGCCCACCAGCTGGAAGGCGCGGCTTTCGACAGTTTCGACACAGACACCTCAGGGGAGCAAGTCAGTTGAGTCAACACGCGAACACCGACGTGCTGATCGTCGGCGGCGGCGTCGGCGGAGTGGCCGCGGCCCTCGCGGCGCTGCGCCGTGGCCGGTCGGTGGTCCTGACCGAGGAGTACGACTGGCTCGGCGGCCAGCTCACCTCCCAGGCCGTGCCGCCCGACGAGCACCCGTGGATCGAGCAGTTCGGCGCCACCCGCTCCTACCGGGCCTTCCGCGACGGCGTCCGCCGGTACTACCGCACCTTCTACCCGCTGACCGCCGACGCGTTACGCCGCACCGACCTCAACCCGGGACTGGGCCGGGTGAGCCGGCTGTGCCACGAGCCGAGGGCCGCGCTGGCCGTACTCGAGGGCATGCTGGCGCCCTACCGATCGGCCGGCCTGCTGCGGGTACTGACCGCGCACACCCCGGTCGCCGCGCGGGTCGACGGCGACCGGATCACCTCGGTCACCGTCGAGTCCCGGACCGGTGATCGGCTCACGGTCGAGGCACCGTTCGTGCTGGACGGCACCGAGCTCGGCGACCTGCTGCCGCTGGCCGGCGTCGAGCACGTCGTCGGGTTCGAGTCCACCGAACAGACCGGCGAGCCGAGCGCCCCGGCGACCGCGCAGTCGCTCAACCAGCAGGCGTTCTCCTGGGTGTTCGCCGTGGAGCACCGCGACGGCGAGGACCACACCGTCGACCGCCCCTCCCAGTACGCCTTCTGGCGCGACTACCGGCCCGACTACTGGCCCGACCGGCTGCTGAGCCTCACCGCGCCCGACCCACGGACGCTGGAGCCGCTGACCCGCACGTTCGTGCCGCACGCGCCGGCCGGCCCGATCGTCGCCGACCAGAGCGCCGACCCCGGCGACCGGGACCTGTGGCTGTTCCGCCGGATCTTCGCCCGCGAGCAGTGCGTGCCGGGGTTCGCGGCCAGCGACATCACCGTCGTCAACTGGCCGATGATCGACTACCTGCCCGGCCCGCTGGTCGGGGTGTCCGACGAGGAACGGGTCAAGCACCTCGACGGCTCCCGGCAGCTCTCGCTGAGCATGCTGTACTGGTTGCAGACCGAGGCGCCGCGCCCCGACGGCGGCACCGGCTGGCCCGGGCTGCGCCTGCGCCCCGACGTGATGGGCACCGCCGACGGCCTGGCGATGGCCCCCTACATCCGCGAGTCCCGCCGGATCCGCGCGCTGACCACCGTCACCGAGCAGGACCTGTCGCTGGCCGTGCGTGGTGAGGCCGGCGCGGTGTCCTACCGGGACACCGTCGGCATCGGCATGTACCGGATCGACCTGCACCCCTCCACCGGCGGCGACAACTACCTCGACGTGCCGAGCAGCCCGTTCCAGATCCCGCTCGGCGCGCTGCTGCCGCGCCGGGTGGGCAACCTGCTGGCCGCCGGCAAGAACATCGGCACCACGCACATCACCAACGGCTGCTACCGGCTGCACCCGGTGGAGTGGAACATCGGCGAGGCCGCCGGCGCGCTGGCCGCCCACTGCCTGGACAACTCCCTGACACCCCACCAGGTTCACGCCGACCACGCCCGGCTCGCCGAGTTCCAGCGCGAGCTGGGCGCCGACGGGTTCGAGCTGGCCTGGCCGTCGGTGAAGGGCTACTGATGCGCGCCGGGACCGACCTGCTCGCCGGGGTGACCGTGCCGCTGGTGACCCCGATGGACCGCGACGGCACCCCGTCCGCCCCGACGGCCACCGCCCTGCTCGACGCGCTGCACCGCGTCGGCGTGCGGCGGCTGATGTTGTTGGGCAGCAACGGGGAGGGCCCGCTGGTGCCGACCCGCGCGCTGGCCCCGTTCGTCGAGGGCGTGACCGCGCACTGGCGCGCGCTTGGCGAGGGCGTGGTCACCGTGAACGTCACCGCCGCCGGCACCGCCGACGCCCTGGACCGCGCGGCGATCGCGGCCGCCGCCGGGGCCGACGCGCTGGTGCTGAGCCCGCCGATCTACTTCCACCACCGCGCCGGGGAGATCGTCGACCACTACGCCGCGCTGGCCGGCACCGGGCTGCCGGTGATCGCCTACAACGCCCCGCGCTACAGCAACCCGGTCACCGAAGCCGTGCTCGACGGGCTGCTGGCGCTGGACCATGTCGTGGGCGTCAAGGACAGCTCCGGTGACCTCGACTGGCTGCGCCACCTGACCGGCCGGGCCGCGAGCCGCCCGGGGTTCGCCGTCAGCCAGGGCGCGGAGACCCAGTTGGCCGCCGCGCTGGACCTCGGCGCGCACGGCGTCACGCCCGGGGTCACCAACCTCGCGCCCGGCCCCGCGCTGGCGCTGTGCGCCGCGCACGCGGCCGGCGACCGGGACGCGGTGGCGCTGGCCCAGGAGCGGATCACCGCGCTGACCGGGCTGCACGGGATCCGGCCGGGCACCCCGGCGGTCAAGGAGATCCTCGCGCGGCGGTCCCTGTGCACCCCCCACGTCGCCGCGCCGCTGCGCCGGTGCACCCCCGACGAGGGCGACCGGCTCCAGGACTTCCTGTCACCACACGAGGATCAGTTGCTTCACCCGACGAACGGACAGCAGCATGGGTAAGGCCGTGAACAGGCGCAATCTCATCCGTACCGCGGGCATCGCGGGAGTCACCACCGCGGCGCTGGGCGCCGCGGTCACCACGGCGGCCGCCGAGCCGGCCGCGGACCTGGCCGGCGCCACCACGCCCCAGGACTTCGGCGCCGTCGGCGACGGCGTCGCCGACGACACCGACGCGATCCAGCAGGCGATCGACGCCCAGTTGGACAAGGCCAACAAGATCGTCTACTTCCCGCCGGGCACCTACCGCACCACGCGCACGATCGTCATCCCGGACCGCGCCGGCGCCGGTGGCGGCGACTTCAACCGGATCGTGCTGGCCGGCGCCGGCACCATGGGCGTGCGGACCTCCATCATCCGTCCGGACTTCGACGGCACCGCGATCTTCCTGCGCGCCCCGCTGGCCGCCGTGCGCGGACTGTGCTTCGTCGTGGCCGCCAGCCTGAAGAACACCGTCGCCCTGCACATCGCCCGCGACCCGAAGGCGCCGACCCCGGGCACCGACGACATGGACCCGACGATCACCGAGTGCACGTTCATCGAGTTCTACACGGCGGTCAAGCACGTCGGCCGGGGCCTGGTGTTCACCAACAACCTGGTCGCCGTCGGGGACTTCGGCCTGGACATCTCCTGGCCGACCGAGGGCGTGGACGGCAGCGGCGTGCACCTGCTGCCCTACGGCATGCGCAAGTGGCTCATCGAGGGCAACCACTTCCACAGCATGGGCACGGCGATCGTCACCACCGGCGCGGACGCCCACCAGTTCCGGGGCGCGGTGATCGCCAACAACCTGCTCGACATCGGCCGGCGGCTGTTCGCCGGCGGGATCGTCAACTCGACGTTCTCCGGCAACGTGGTGGAGAACGGCAGCGGCCCGATCATCTCCATCTCCTCCGGCGGCACCAACCTGACGTTCACCGGCAACGTCCTGGGCGGCGCGCAACCGACCGGTGGTTCCCGGCCGCCGCACGCCATCGAGTTCCGCCCCGAGGTCGCCGCGCACGACATCACGGTCACCGGCAACTCGTTCAACTGGGTCCTCGGCTCGCCGGTGTACTTCGCGGCGGCGGCCTCGCGGGTCACGGTCACCGCGAACACGTTCGACAACTGGAACCTCGACGCCGAGGAGCGGTGGAGCGCGATCCGGGTCAACGGCGACGCCAGGGACCTGTCGGTGATGGGCAACGCGTTCGGCGCGAACACCGTCGCCGCCGCGCCGCCGGTGCGGGTGATCGGCGCCCTGTCGGGCTCCACGGTGATCGGCAACAGCTTCGACAACACCGCCGGGGTCCTGTACGCGGAGTCGGTCGGTGCCGACAACTACGTCGAGCGCCCCACGGCCGGGGCCAACCAGCACGAGCTGACGGCGGCCAAGAACGGCGCGCTGGTCGTGCGGGCCACCGCCAGCCCGGGGGTGGGCGCCGACGCCTACGGCAGTTTCGTCGCCGCCCGGGAGGGCGAGGGCGTGAAGGGCGGCGTGCGGGTGGTGCCGGCCAACGACAGCGGCGCGGCGGCCGTGGAGTTCCTGTGCTCCACCAACAGCTCCAACGGCGTCCCGGCGATGCGGGTGGACATCAACGGGCTCGTGCCCTCGGCCGACAACGTCCGCGACGTCGGTTCCGAGCAGCACCGGATCCGCACGGTCCACGCGCACACCCTGCGGCTGGCGACGGTGGCCGCCGGCGACCTGCCCGACCCGGAACCGGGAACGGTCGTGCTGGTGCGCGACAGGGCCGGTGCGTCGCTGGCGGTCGCCGACGGTTCCGGCTGGCGCCGGATGCCGCTGGGCGCACCGGTCAACTAGGCAGGTCAGCGAGGCAGGGTCAACCAGGCAGGGGAGGGATCGACGTGCGGCTCGCCAGTTTCGTCGCCGGGGGAACCGAGCGGTGGGGTTTCGTCGTGGACGACCCGGTCACCTCGGCGGCGTGGGTGCTCGAACCCGCGCGGGTCGCGGCGTTCCTCGCGGCCTACGCGTCGATCCCGTCCTCCGGGCCGGCCACCCGTCCCCGTCCGCCCGTGGACGGGTGGCCGCCCACGCTCGCCGGCTTCCTCGCCCTCGGCGACACCGCGCTGGCGGACCTGGCACGAGTGGCCGGTCAGGCCGCCCGGTTCGCCGCCAGGACGGACTCCACGATCGTGCCCGCGTGCGGATTCCCGGTGACCGAGGTCGAACTGCTGGCGCCGATCCCGAAGCCCCGGCTGTACTGGGGTCTGGTGACCAACGCGCCGTCGTTCGTGCGCAACAACGAGAAGACCCGGATCGTGAACCTGTTCCCGCTGGGCCACCAGCGTCCACAGGGCACGGCCGTCGGCGCCGGGGCGGCGGTGGTGTTCCGCGACGGCCACCACCGGCCGCTGATGGCCTACAACGTGGAGTTGGCGGTCGTGATCGGCACCGGCGGCCGGTACATCCCGCTGGAGCGGGCGATGGACCACGTCGCCGGGTACACCGTGGTCAACGACGTGTCCGGCACGTACTACTACGGCATCGTCCCCGGCAACGCCGGCACGGGCTACTCGCTGCCGCCCGGCCACGACGACTGGCTCTACCAGGCGACCGCGTCCTGGGGCGGGAAGAAGGCCGACACGATGGCCCCGATGGGCCCGTACCTGGTGACCGCCGACGAGGTCACCAACCCCTACGACCTGCTGATGTACACCCGCCAGTCCGGGCGTACCCGCGACCGCGCGCACAGCGGAGCGGCGATCCTGGGCATCGAGCGGGTGATCGCCTGGTATTCCTCGTTCGCCTCCCTGCACCCCGGCGACGTGATCCACTTCGCGACCATGGGCGTCGACGGCCTGCCGGTACCCGCCGCCGAACTGGAGCGTGGCACCTCGCTGGAGGTGTCGATCGAGGACGTCGGCACCCTGACCAACCCGGCCGTCGTCGCCACCGCCCCGGTCCCGCCGGCCGACCACCCGTCCTACGCGATCCGCGCGGCCGCCGCCGAACCGGCCCTGGAGTCCACACAGGACTGGACGGTGGCCTCGGTTCGACACTTCCTCACCTCCTACGGCAACCACGACCCCGAGGCGCTGTCGGTGCCGCGTTTCCTCAACGGCCCACCCAGCTCCCTCGGCCCCGGCGGCCAGGTGGAGATCCCGCCGCGCGCCACCGACCTCGTGGTGAGCGTCGAACTGGCGGTGGTCGTCCGGGCGCTGGTGACCGGGACCGGCGACCCGGACCTGGTCCTGGGCTACCTGCCGCTGGTCTCGGTGTGCGACCGCTCGTTCGCCGACGCCGTGGTGGAACCCGCGCGGGCCGGCGAACGCGGCATCGCCGCCATGTACGGTCGCTGGGCCGACGGCTTCAACATCGCCGCCACCCCCGTGCCGCTGCCCTCCCACGACTGGCGCGACCGCGAGATGACCCTGCGCGTGGGCGACCGCGAGATCCGCGCGTCGACCTCGGCCTACGTCGCCGGCCCCGACGAGCTGATCGGCGTCATCTCGGCGATGATCACCCTGTTCCCCGGCGACGTGATCACCCTCGGCGCCACCACCGCGCGCCTGGAGGTCACCCGGGAGGAGTACGCCGCCGGTGTCGTCGTCCACGGTGCCATCGACGGGCTGGGTGAGGCCAGCGCGACCCTGCGTCCCCGGGAGGGATCATGACCGACCGGCCACCGAACATCGTCCTGGTCGTGATGGACGACCTCGGCTACGGCGACCTCGGCTGCACCGGCAACACGATCCTGCGCACCCCGCGCATCGACTCCCTGGCCGAGCGCGGCGTGAACCTGCGCCACACCTACGCCGCGTCCTCGGTCTGCTCGCCCTCCCGCGCGGCGCTGATGACCGGCCGGTACCCGCAGCGCGTCGGCCTGCCCAAGGTCCTGTTCCCCCACGACGGCACCGGCCTGTCGACCTGGGAGTACACCCTGCCCCGGATGCTGCGCGACACCGGGTACCGCACGGCGATGTTCGGCAAGTGGCACCTGGGCTGCCGCCCCGAGCACCACCCGACCCGCCACGGCTTCGACGAGTACGCGGGCCTGCTGTACAGCAACGACATGCACCCGGTGGAGATGTTCGAGGGCGACCAGGTCACCGGTACCGACGTCGACCAGGCGACCCTGACCGGCGCCTACACCGACCACGCGATCGACTTCGTCCGCCGGCACGCCGACGAGCCGTTCTTCGTCTACCTCGCCCACACGATGCCGCACATCCCCCTGGCGGTGACCGACGAGTTCCGCGACCGATCGGCCGGCGGCCGCTACGGCGACGTGGTCGAGTGCCTGGACCACCACGTCGGCCGCCTGCTCGACACCCTCGACGAGGTCGGGGTCGCCGACAACACCCTGGTCATGGTGACCAGCGACAACGGCCCGTGGTTCGAGGGCAGTACCGGTGGGTTGCGCGGCAACAAGAACCACACCTACGAGGGCGGCGTCCGCGTCCCGTTCCTCGCCCGGTGGCCCGGCCGCATCCCCGAGGGCACGGTGTCCGACGTCCCGGTCTGCCTGTTCGACCTGCTGCCCACGCTGGCCGCCCTGACCGGTGGTTCGCTGCCGGCCGACCGCCCGATCGACGGCGTCGACGTGTCCGCCGTACTGACCGGGGGTTCGGTGTCCCGGCCGCTGTTCTTCTTCCACTGGTGGACGCTCAACGCCGTGCGGGAGGGGCCGTGGAAACTGCACCTGGACCGGCAGCCGCGCGACCCGACCCGGTCCCACGGCAAGGAGCTTCCCCAGCTGTTCAACCTGGAGCTTGACCCGGCGGAGACCTACGACCTGCGCCACGGCCAGCCGGAGGTCGTCGAGCACCTCACGGCGCTGGCCGAGGACTTCCTCGCCGAGATCACCGCCCAGCGGTCCACGGCCGAGGCCCGCGCCTGCGGCCGGATCACCGCGAGCTGACCCTCTCCGGTGCCCACCACCGTCGGGACACCAACGCGGCGACACCGGCCCCGGCGGCGTTGAGCAGCACGTCGTCCACCGAGGACACCCGGTCCAGGGCCAGGGTGTACTGGATGATCTCCACCGCCGCCGAGCCGGCCGCCGCGAGGGCCACGACCCGGGGGATCGAGGCCAGCGCGGCGAACCGCAGCGGCGCGAGGGCGCCGAAGGCGGCGAACACGAGCAGGTTGCCCACGATCTGCCGCACGGCCAGGACCGGTTCGTCGCCGACGATCGTGACGAGATCGACGAGGGGGACCAGACTCACCCGGCTGGTCGCCTCGTCGCCTCCGGGCAGCAGGATCATCCAGACCCATGGCACGGTTCCGTGGACGACGCCGACCTCGGCCACCGACCGCCGCCACGGGTGGTCCTCCCCGGCGCGGGTCCGCCGCCGGGCCAGGAGCGCGACGATGCCCGCCGCCAGCGGTAACGCGAGCACCGTGAGCAGGATGACGCCGGTGAAGGTGATGAGCAACGGTGGACTCCGTGGTGGGTGGGGATTTCGGGGATCACAACCTAGTCAGCCGGTCCCAGCACGGCCAGCCGCTCCCGGTCCAGGATCTCCTGCACCGGCAGGTTGTCGTAGTTGCTCAGCAGGACGCCGATCCACCCGGAACCCTGGTACAGGTTCCAGTTGGCGGTACTGCCGGGGTTCACCCCGCCCCGCCCGGTGACCCACTGCCCCTGCAGGATCTTCACCGGCACGGTGTAGCCCTTGAACGCGGGGTGGGCCGGCGGCGGGCCACCGTGCTTGCCGGAGTTCTGCGGCATCTTCGCCCCGGTCAGCAGGTCCGCGTACGGCTGGTCGAGCACCGTGCCCTCGCCCAGTGCCCGCGCGAACCGCACCAGGTCGGGGGCGGTGGCGAAACCGCCGTCCCCGGCGTGGTCGATGAAGTTCCGCCCGGGATTCTTCCCCGGTTCGAACGGATTCACCCCACCCTTGTCCAGGTTGCGTACGGCATCCACCCGGGTGCCGTCGTGCTGGATCATGTAGGAATGCGCGATGTGCGGATCGCTCAACCACTCGGGGCGTGTGAAGAATCCCGTTCCGGTCATTCCGCAGCGGTCGAAGACGTGTTCGGTGACGTAGTCCCAGTACGTCACCCCGGTGACGGCCTCCACGATCTGCGCGGCGATCGCCAGGCACGCCCCGGAGGTACCGGAATCGGTTCCCGGAACCCCCACCAGCGACACCTGCCGGGACCACTGCTCGTAGTGGGCGTGCACCTCCTCCCGGCTGTGGAACACCCGCTGGAGATCCTGCTCCGGGTGGCTCAGGCCCGAGGTGTCGGTCAGCAGGTGGTGGATGGTCACCTGGGCGGCCACGTCGGCGGGGAACCCGTCCAGGAAGTCGCCCACCACGTCGTGGAGCCGAAGGTGGCCACGCTGGGCCAGTTGCAGCACCGCCACCGCCACGAACGGTTTCACCGCCGACCCGAGATTCACCGCCACACCCTCGTGGTTGCGGATCCCGCGCTCCCGGTCGGCCATCCCGTAGCTGCGCGAGAGCACCGTGCGCCCCCGGTGGACCAGCATGACCACGCCGGAGAACCGGTCCTGCGCGGCCAGCCCGGCGATGTACCGGTCGTACGCTTCGCCGGGCATCGCGTCCGGCGGAACCGGATCGGCGGCGGCCGGTGCGGTGCCGATGCCGGTGCCGGTGCCGACGAGCGCGCCACCGGCCGCCACCGAGGCGGCACCGAGCAGGGAACGTCGTCGCCACCGAGGCGCGGAGTCGGAGTGGTTCACGGTTCTCCCGGGGGTTGGTCGGGCAGTGGGTCCGCCCAGCCAACCCGGCGCCCGGTTGCCCCGGCGTATCCGGATTTCGATAGGTTCGCGATAACTCCCTCGACCGGGTTATGACGTTCGTCATTGTTTGCTCCGGTCAGGTCGAGGAGTTCACTGAATTGTCGCAGTAACCAGGTGTTTCGGTTTTCCGATCTCCTTTCCAGGAGATTCTCGGCGACGATTCAGGGAAGTGACACGATGAGACGACGAACGTTCGTCGGATCAGGGCTGGCCGCCGTCACGGCGCTGGCCGTTCTCACCGGCACGGCGGTGGCCGTCGACGGCACCCTGCCGGGCGGCACCTCGATCTCGGTGACCATCGACAGCCCGGCCGACGAAACGGTGTTCCCCCAGGGGCCGGTGACGGTCACCGGCACGGCCTCGGTCGGGGCGGCGGCCGTGGTCAAGGACACCGCGCTGACCTACGTGATCGACGTGTCCGGCAGCACCGCGGCCAGTTGCGACGGGACGGCGCGCACGATCCTGCGGTGCGAGGTCGAGGCGTCGGCCGCGCTCAACACCCGCGCCGCCGAACCGACCTCGGTGATCGGATCGGTCGGCACCGTCGCGTTCGGATCGTCGGCAGCGGTGGCCGACATGCGGCCGACGGCGGGGGACCAGGTCCTCACCACCCCGGAGGCCGACCAGAACGCCAACGGCATCCGCGACGCCGAGGAGGTCTTCGGCTCGATGAGCCAGGGCCAGATCGGCCAGTTCACCCCCCGGACCATGCCGACCGGGACATTCTTCCCGGACGCGGTGGTCAAGGCCACGGCCGTCACCAACGCCCAGACCGAGTCCCGCAAGATCGTGGTGTTCCTCTCCGACGGGTTCTCCGCCGGTGACGTGAACCCCGCCCTGGACGACGTCCCGGCCAACGTCGACATCCACACCTTCGCCGTCGGCGGCGGGTCCGCGTGCGACGCCGGCGACTACAACGCCAGCCTGCAGGTGATCGCCGACCGCACCGGCGGCACCTGCACCCAGGTCGCCGACCCGGCGAACCTGCCCGACGTGCTGCCCGGCCTGCTGGAGTCCACTCTCACCGGCCTGACCGCCACCGTCGACGGCGGCGGCGCCGTCCCGGTGACCGACGTCAGCCCGGTGCCGCCGCAGACCGGCCCGGTGAACGTCACCTACTCGTTCACCACCGACCCGCTCACCTCCGGCCGCCACCGGATCTGCGTGACCGCCCGCGGCGAGGACCACGGCGGCCCCGGCCAGGTCACCGACTGCGTCGACGTGATCATCAACGACCCGCCGGAGGTCGACGCCGGTGGCCCGTACGCCGGCCAGGAGGGCACCCCGGTGCAGCTCGGCGGCCTGGTCACCGACCCGGACGGCCCGACCCTGACGACCGGGTGGACCGCCACCCCGGCCTCGGGCGTGGACCCCGGCGCGACCTGCTCCTTCGCCGACCCCGCCGCCCAGTCCACCACCGTGACCTGCACCGACGACGGCGTGTGGACGCTGGCCCTGAGCGCCGACGACAGCCTGCACCCCGACGTCGTGGCCACCACGTCGTTGACCCTGACCAACGTCGCCCCGCAGGTGAGCGTCTCGGCCCCCGACCAGGGCACCCTGGTCCTGCGCGGCACCCCGGTCGGGGTCACCGCGCCGTTCACCGACATCGCCACCAACGACACCCACACGTGCACGGTCGACTTCGACGACGGGTCGCCGGTCGTGGCCGGTGAGGTCACCCAGGGCGCCGGCTCCGGCAGTTGCGCGGCCACGCACACCTACACCGGCGTCGGCGCGCACCAGGTGCTGGTCACGGTCACCGACGACGACGGCGACGCGGCCACCGCCGTGGTGACGATCGTGTCCTACGTGCGGGCCGAGGCGTGGGCGATCAGCGCCAACGGCCTGATCACCGTGGCCAAGACCCCGCACGCCGAGTGCCCGCCGAACAGTGACCTGACCACCGCGACCCTCACCGTGCCCGGTCTGGCCACTGTCGAGGCGCTGCACGCCGAGTGCACGCGCAACGCCGACACCGGGCGCACCGACGCGGCGGCCGAGATCAGCGGCGCGAACCTGCTGGCCGGCGCGATCCGGATCTCCGACATCGAGACGCACTGCGTCGCCGACGAGAGCGGCCTGTCCGGCTCGTCGCGGGTCGGCACGATCAACGGCCGGCCCATCGGCACCCAGCCGGCGACGATCAGCATCCTCGGGGTGGCCACCGTCCACGTGAACCAGACCGTGACCACGCCCGCCGGGCAGCTGGCGCAGTACGCGGTCCGGGTGGTGACCCTGCTCGGCCAGGAGATCGTGCTGTCGGGCTGCCGGGTCGGCATCTGAGGCACGCCGCCCGCCCGCCACACGGGGACCGTGCCGTGTGGCGGGCGGGTCGCGGATGTGTTTGGTTTCGCTCATGTCGCTGCACCGCGTGGACCACGACCAGGCGAGCCCGTTCGAGGACATCTACGCCACCCCGCTGAGCGAACGGCCGCTGCCCCGGCGCCGGATGCCGCACCAGAGCAACGACCCGCAGGCGGTCTACCACCTGCTGCGCGACGAGCTGGAGCTGGACGGCAACGCCGCGCAGAACCTGGCCACCTTCTGCACCACGTGGGGCGACGACCAGATCCACCGGCTGATGGACCTGGGCCTGACCAAGAACATGATCGACAAGGACGAGTACCCGCAGACGGCGGAGATCGAGTCCCGGTGCGTGCACATGCTGGCCGACCTGTGGAACTGTCCGAACAGCGCGGACACCGTCGGCTGTTCGACCACCGGGTCGAGCGAGGCCGCGATGCTCGGCGGCCTGGCGATGAAGTGGAAGTGGCGCCAGCGCCGTGCGGCGGCGGGGAAGCCGACCGGGTCGCCGAACCTGGTGACCGGCCCGGTCCAGGTCTGCTGGGAGAAGTTCGCCCGGTACTTCGACGTGGAGCTGCGTCAGGTCCCGTTGCTGCCGGGGGCCACCGGCCTGCGCCCCGAACAGCTCCGCGAGCACGTCGACGAGAACACCATCGGCGTCGTCGGGATCCTCGGGGTGACCTTCACCTGCGACTACGAGCCGATCCGCGAGTTGTCCGCCGAGCTCGACGCCATCGAGCGCGACACCGGCCTGGACGTGCCGCTGCACGTGGACGCGGCCAGCGGCGGTTTCGTCGCGCCGTTCATCCAGTCGGACCTGGTGTGGGACTTCCGGGTGCCCCGGGTGTGCTCGATCAACGCGTCGGGCCACAAGTACGGCATGGCCCCGCTCGGTGTCGGCTGGGCCATCTGGCGAAGCGCCGCCGACCTGCCGGAGGACCTGGTCTTCCGGGTGAACTACCTGGGCGGCGACATGCCGACCTTCGCCCTCAACTTCTCCCGCCCCGGCGGGGAGATCATCGCCCAGTATTACCTGCTGCTGCGCCTGGGCCGCGAGGGCTACCGCAACGTCCACCAGGCCTGCGCCGACACGGCGGGACTGCTGGCCCAGCAGATCACCGAGATGGGCCCGTTCCACCTGCTCTACGACGGCCGGGGTGGCCTGCCCGCCGTCTCCTACACCCTCGCCGACCCGGCGACCACGCCGTTCACCCTCTACGACCTGTCCGACGAGCTCCGCACGCGCGGCTGGCAGGTCCCGGCCTACCCGTTGCCGCCCGCCCGCCAGGACACCGTGATCCACCGGATCCTCGTGCGCCATGGCGTCAGCGCCGACAAGGTCACCCTGCTCGCCGAGGACCTGCGACGCAGCGTGGACCGGCTCTCGGCCGGGGCGACCCGGTCACCGCAGGTCGCCTTCCACCACTGAGGTCAGCGCCGCACCCGCTCGCCGGCGGGCAGTGCCGTGACCAGTGCCGTGACCAGCCGCCCGATCGCCGCGTCGGCCAGGTCCCGCGCCTCGGGGGCCAGCACGGCGCCGTCGGCGATGCGGCGGATCTGCTTGTCCAGCAGGAAAAGTCCGGACACGACGTGCCGCGCGCCCAACGCCGTCAGTACCGGGGCCAGTACCTGGTCGACGGCCAACGCGTGGGCGGGCGCGGCGCCGGTGAGTACCGGCAGCACCGCCTTGCCGGCCAGGGCGTCGGCCGGCAGCAGGTCGAGGAAGGTCTTCAGCACGCCCGAGTAGGCCGCCTTGTACACCGGCGACCCGACGATCAGCCCGTCCGCCCCGGCGACGGCCGCGATCGCCTCGGCGATGGCCGGTGCCGAGGCGTCGGCGCCGAGCAACGCCTCGGCCGGCAACGCGCGCACGGGCAGCACCCGCACCTGGTGGCCGTCGGTCCGCAATCCGCTGGCGAGCGCCCCGAACAACGCGACGGTGCGCGAGGTCGCCGACGGGCTGCCCGCCAGCGCGATGATCAGGGACATGGAACCTCCTGGCCGCGGATCGTGGCTGTCGGCCCGATCGTGACCGGCCGACCACATCGCGGCAAGGGCTTCCGCAGTGTGGAATGTCGCTGGACGGCTGTGAAGGGAAACGGTTCCCGGGGAAACTGCGCACGCAGGAAGTGGCCGCGACCCGGGGGCGTGGACGAGTTTATGGGCCATGATCGTCCGCCGGCCCGCAGGTGCTCAACGATCGGGTTTCGCGGTAATCTGTTTGCTGATCTTTTTCCCGGTGTCCTGTCGTGCGATGTTTCGACGGGTTCTGGAGAGGGCGAGAAACAGGTGAACGAACGTCCCAGGGTGCTTGTCGTGGGAGCCGGGCTGGGGGGAACGGCCACGGCGATTCGCCTGCTCCAGTTCGCGCGGGAACCGGTGGAGATCATGCTCCTGGAACGGCGCGCCGAATACCGGCAGGCCGGGGTGGCCTACCACCCGGGCAGCAATCACTGGCAGCACGTCTTCAACATTCAGGCCGGGCGGATGTCGGCGTTCCGGGAGGACGTCGACGACTTCGTCTCCTGGGCCAACCGGGAGGCCGACCGGTCGGGCTGGCCGGACGAATGGCGCGACGTCGTGTTCACCGAGTCCGGCCCCGCGCCCCGCTGCGTCTATCCCGACTACCTGCGCGACCGCCTCGACCAGGCCGCCGCCGAGGCGCCCGATGGCGTCCACCTGGTCCAGGTCGACGGCGAAGCCGTTGACCTGGAACCGAACGACGGCCGGGTGACGGTCACCGTGACCGGCCGCCCCGACGTGGTCGCCGACCACGTCGTGCTGGCCACCGGGCTGGAGCGGCGGCACCCGGCGTTCGCCGAGACCGTGGTCGACCACCCGGCGTTCGTCGCGCAGCCGTACTCGGAACGGGGAATCGAACGGATTCTCGGGGTGGCGCCCGACGCGGAGGTCGCGATCGTCGGATCGGTGCTCAGCGCGTACGACTCGGCCGCATTGTTGTTGCGCCACGGACACACCGGCAAGATCCACATGATCTCCGGTTCCGGCCGTACCCTGCGCACCTATCCTGCCGATCACCGCCACCACGTTCTGGAACTCCCGCCGCCGCGCCTTGGCGACCAACCCTACGTCGGCCTCGACGATTTCATCGAACGGTTCCAGGACGAATGCCGGCGGGCCGGTCTGCGGGTGATCCGGGAACACCCGGAGGTCGCCCGGTCCGTCGTGAGCGAACGCGTCTTCAAGGCCTGGGAACCGCACCTGCCGGAAATCCTCGCCGCGATTCCCTCCGCCGACCTGCGGACCCTCCTCGACCGGTACGGCAGCCTGCTGGCGATCATGCGCGTCGGTGTCATGGCCTACACCGCCGCTCCGGTCGACGCCGCCATGGACGACCAGGTCGCGGTCACCGCCGGACGCATCCAGGCGATCACCCCCGGCGCGGACGACCGGCTGGTGCTGTCGGTCGGCGGCACCGCACCGCGACAGCTCACCGCCGACCTGGTGATCTCGAACTTCGGGCGCGAGTCCGACTACGCCAGGGTCGACTCGCCGCTGTGGGCCAACCTGCTGCGCCGGGGCCTGGCCTGCCCGCACGGCCGCACCGGCCGGGGCGTCGAGGTCGACGGCCACGGCACGCTCGTCGGCGCGGCCGGGCTGCCGGCGGCGCCGGTCTCGGTGGTCGGCAGCCCGCGCGAGGGCGACGAGATCGTGCGCAACGGGCGCACCGGCGCGTTCACCTTCAACCTCGCCGCCATCAAGAATCACTCGGTGGAGGTCGCCGCGTCGCTGCTGTGCCGGCTGGAGTCCTGCTACGACGCCACCGGGGTCCCCCTGCCCGAGACCCGTGACCCCGAGCTGACCGAGGCGCTGTCGTACTCGACCATGATCGAGGTCCGGCGGATGACCGCCCGGCGCCGCGACCAGCGCCAGGAGCTCACCGCCAGGCTGGAGGACAGCCTGCGCGCCATCCAGGCCATCAGCACCCGGCACGGCCGGTCGGTCACCGAACGCACGGTCCGGCTCGCCGTCACCGAGGTCGCCTCGGCGCGGCTCAAGGACCTGTCGGTCACCCCGCGCGACCTCCGTGGCCGCCTCGGGCTGGACAAGAGCCTGGAGACCCTCGCATAGGCGGAGATGCGGGCCGCGCCGGCCGGTTGTCAGCCTGGAGCTCATGGCACGTGAACTTCCCGGGGTCCTGCTGGTCGACGTGCCCGCGATCGAGATCCGTGGGGACTGCAACCACACCGGCCGTCCGATCCCCGGCTCGGTGCTCGTCGTCGAGACGCTCCGGCCGGACCTCTACGACGCCATCGTGGCCTCCTCGGCGGTGATCTGCGCCGGCGGCGGACGCACCGGCCACATGGAGTCGCTGTGCCGCACGCGGGGAATCCCGGTGCTGCGCGTCGAACGCCGCGAGCTGGCCGGGCTGGTCGGCACGGTCACCGTGCGCACCGACCGCGAGTCGGTCGTCGTCGGCGACGCGCGGCCACCGGCCCTGGCCCCCCGCCGGCTCGCCGTCACACCCGAGGACCTCGGGTCGATCTGTGTCGTGGTGGCCGCAGCGACCGACGTGGCGTCGACCAACGCGCTGGTGCCGCGCGTCGAGCAGGTGTCGAGCTTCTTCGTCCGCGAGGAGTTCGTGTGCCTGTCGGTGGGCCTGCGCCCACTCGACGCGCTGCGCTCCGGCCCGGTCGAGGCCCGTCGGTACGGGGCCGCCGTCGGACGGGAGCTGTGCGGGTTCGCCCGCGAGCTGCTGCCCGGACAGCGGCTGGTCATGCGGCTGCTGGACCTGCGCTCCGACGACGCCGCGCGGATCACCACCGGGGCCGTGGACCACGAGACCAACCCCGACCTCGGCCTGCACGGCGCGCGGGCGCTGCTGCGCGAGCCGCACTACCCGCTGGCGTTCGAGGCGCTGCGCGCCCAGGTGCGCGACACCCTCGGCCCGGACGCCGGCCGCGTGGGCTTCGCCGTGCCGTTCGTCAACGACCAGCACGAGTACCTGCTGCTGCGCCGCCGGCTCGCGCTGCCCGACGACCTGCCGCTGGCGGTGTTCGTCGAGACACCGGCCGCGGTGCACTCCGTGCCGGGGTTCTGCGCGGCCGGGGCGAGCGAGCTGTTCGTCGGCACCAAGGACCTCGTGCAGTTCTACCTGGCCGCCGACCGCAGCAACCACCAGGTCGCCCACGCCTACCAGACCCGCCACCCCGCCGTGCTGGCCGGACTGCGCCAGGTGGTCAACGCCGCCGGCCGCGCCGGCACCCCGGTGCACGTGTACGCGCTGCTCGACGACCTCGACCACTATGCGCACCGGCTGCCGCCCGACGGTTTCATGATGTGCACCGCCGAACTGCGGCGCCTGGCCGGGCAGACCGGCGAGGGCCTGGCGGCGGCGTAGCGCTCAGGCGCCGGTGTGGGTGTAGGCCGCCCACACCGCCGGCACGTCCGGGTACCGCTCCCGTAGCCGCCGGGTGACCTCGTGCAGGGCGACGGCGCTGCGCCCGGTCCTCGGCGCGACCGTGCCGTCGTCGGTGAGCAGCCGGTAGAACCCGGCGGCGAACTCGGCCGCGGTGGTGTCGTCGATGGACCACAGCGTGCCGACCACGTTGTGGTAGCCGGCGAGGTGGAACGCGCCGGTGATGTGCAGTGCCTCGTCGGCCAGGCGCGCGGCGGTCACGCTGGTCGCGCACGCCGACAGGTAGGCCAGGCCGGCCGACAGCCGCAGCGCGCCGATCTCGGTGACGGTCAACGGCGCGGTGGCGTGGTCGGCGAGCACGAGGTGGCTGCGGGCCGGGTCGGCCAGGTCGGCCCGGCCGTGGCAGGCGAAGTGCGCGACCTGGTGGCCCGGCAACGCGGCCAGGACCGTGTCGTGGGTGGGGTTGGTCAGCACGCTGGCCGCCGGCACCAGCGCCCCGATCGCGGCGGTCTCCTCGGTGACGCCCGGCAGCGCCGCACCCGGCAGGTCGGGGACCGGGACGATCACGGTCGTGCCCGGCGCGGCGCCGGCCGGCTCGGGGTTCCTGGCACGCGCGGTGGGCGTGTAGGAGGACACGACGCGGTCCAGCGCGTGCCCGGCGGCGTGCAGCGGCAGGAACGCCAGCACCCCGACCGGACACCACCAGACCCGGGGCCACGGGCCGCCGGCCGGTACGGCGGCGGTGTGCCCGAGGTGGGCGAGGACCGGGCCGGTGACGGTGTCCCACACCCAGTCCAGGACCGCGCGGATCTCCTGCTGGGCCGTGCGGGCGGCGGCGGGCGCGAGGTCCCGGGCGTTGGCCGTGCCGCACGCGGCCAGCAGGCTGGTCGCCCGGCCCTCGGCGGCGCGCGGGCTCAGCCCGGCCAGCGCGACGACGTGCACCGGGTCCTCGGGGTCGGCGGTCAGCACGAGGGCGTGGCCGGCGGTGACGTACACGACCGGCCCGTCCCGCGCGTGCCGGGTGAGCTGCCCGATGTCCGGCGCCCGCAGAAAACCGGCGAACCCGGGGCGCTCGCGCGCCTCGGCCAGGGCACGTTCCCAGTCCGCGTACGCGGCCCGGCGCGACGCGGCCAGCTGGCGGAGCTGGGCGCTGACGGTCCTGGTCGAGCCGGCGGTGAGCACGGTGTGCGCGAGGGTGGCGTGCGTGCGGTCCAGCTCGACGATCCGGCTCCGCGCCCGGTCGAGCCGGCCGGCGAGGTCGGGGTACCGGGCGCGCAGCCGTTCGTGGTCGGCGCCGCGCAGGCCGACGGCGTCGGCGGCGAGCACGCCCCGCGCCCGTTCCAGCAGTTCGACGGCGCGCGCGGGGTTCCCGGCGGCCAGTGCTGCGGCGGCCGCGTCCCCGGCGAGGCTGCCCAGTCGGCCGAGCTGGTGCTCCCGGTCGCTGCGTTGCAGGCTGCCCGGGGCGATCAGCTCCAGCAGGTCGATGGCGCTGTCCATGGCGCGCAACGCCTCGGCGGGGTCGGTGGCCAGCTGGCCCAGGGCGTGCCGGGCGCGCAGCCGCACGAACGTCGACGCGGCGGAGCTCGCGCCCGCCGCGCGCAGGCACTCCAGCGCCTCGGCCAGTACCTCGGGCTCGGCGGTGCGCTCGTGGAGCCGGTGGAGCGTGCTGCCGAGGTCGTAGCGGGTGGTGGCGTGGTCGGGGTGGTCGCCGGTGGTCGCCGCGACCGCCGCCCGGCCGGCCCGCGCTGCCTGCGTCAGCGCGTCCAGCTCGCCGGTCAGGTCGAACAGGGTGCGCAGCATGAGCCCCAGGTTGTGCAGGTAGCCGGCGCGGGCGGGGTGGTCGTGCGGGGTGGCGGTGATCGCGTCGCGCTCGGTCCGCACGCCCTCGCGCAGGATGTCGGCGTCTCGGGTGTGCTCGCCCAGCATGCCCAGCGTGCCGGCCAGGCCGTTGGTCATCGACGCGCGCTCGGGGTGGTCGCGGGGGAGTGCGGCGACCGCGTCGCGGCTGACCGTCACGGCCTCGTCGAGCACGTCGGACCGGTTGGTGCGGCTGTAGAGCGACACCAGCGTGCCGCCGAGGTTGTGCAGGAACACGGCCCGGTTCGGGTGTCCCTCGGGGGTGGCGGCCACGGCGGTGCGGCCGGCCCGCGCCGCCTCCTCCAGCACCTCCAGCTCCCCGGCGCGCTGGTACAGGACCTGGAGGGTGGCGGCGAGGTTGCTGCTGAACGCGGCGAGCCTCGGGTGTCCCGGTGTCAGGCCGGCGACCGCCTCGCGGGCCACCTCGGCCGCCTCCCGCAGCGTCGCCAGGTCCCCGGTGCGCACCGCCAGCAGCCGCAGCACGCCGCCGAGGTTGTCCAGGTACCGCACACGCAGTTTGTGGTGGCGGCTGATCGCCACCGCCTCGCGGCCGGCGGCCACCGCCTCCCGCACGACGTCCGGGTCGTTGCGGCGCTCGGCGAGCACGCTGAGCGCGGCCACCAGGTTGTTCAGGTCGTTGTCCCGGTGGGCGTCGGCGGCGCCGAGGGCGGCGAGGGCCTCCCGGAAGCGGGCCACCGCCTCGGTGAGCTGCTCGAACCGCCCGGTGGTCAGGTACGCGGTGAGCAGCTCGATGCCCGCGTCGCGCGACGCCTTCCCCGGGTCGGCCCCGCCGAGGAGGTGGTGCAGCAGCTCGGGGACGGAGTCCGGGCTGACCTGGTACACCGGGCCGAACAGGCGGGTGGCGGCGGCGAGGTCCTCGCCGTCGCTGCCGTCGGGCAGCACCTCCCAACGCAGCCAGTGGTACAGGCCCAGCGCGTGCGCCGCCGTCAGGTCGGTGTCCGGGTCGGTGGCCTCGGCCAGCCGGCGGGCGATCGCGGCGGCGCCGGCGTCCAGGATCCGGTCCGGGTTGGCGCGCGCGCCGCCGAGCAGGGCGTGGAGCGCGGACAGGGCGGCGTCGCGATCCGGCATGGCGGTGACCCCCCGTGATCTCGCCGAGCCTCGTTCAGGGGGAAAGGCTACATTCGGGAGTGCTCTTTCGACGCCTCACGGTCACGACCGGACTGCTGATCGCCGTCGCGCTCGGTGCTGTCGGCGCGATGGTCGCCGTGTTGGTGCTGGCCGCGGCCCCGGAGAGGACCTCGGGCACCGCCCAGCCGGCGGACCGTCGGCCCGCGCCGACCACGACGACCGCCGACGCGCCGCCGACGACGAGCCTCCCGGCGGCGACCACCACCACGACCGCACCCACGACGACGGCGTCCGCCTGCGCCGGGGTGATCGCGGACCTGCCGCCGCGCCGCCAGCTGGCCCAGCTGCTGATGGTCGGCGTCGACCCCGGCCGGGTCGAGCCCGCGGCCGAGTTGGTCCGCACGGTGGGCGTCGGCGGGATCTTCGTCGGTGGCAACGACACCGCGTTGTTGAGCGGCGGCGGGATCGACCGCGTCCAGGCCGTCTCGGCGGTGCCGCTGACCGTCGCCGTCGACGAGGAGGGCGGGCGGGTGCAGCGCATCGACGAGCTGGACGGCCCGATCCCCAGCCCGCGCGCGATGGCCAGGGACCTGACCACCGACCAGGTGCGTGACCTCGCCCGCGAGCGCGGGGCGGCGCTACGCGGCCGGGGCGTCACCATCGACTTCGCCCCGGTGGTGGACGTCAGCGGCCAGCCGGACGACTCGGTGATCGGCGACCGTTCCTTCGGTGAGGACCCGGCGACCGTCACCCGCTACGCGGGGGCGTTCGCCCAGGGCCTGCGTGACAGCGACGTCCTGCCGGTGCTCAAACACTTCCCGGGCCACGGCCGCGCCTCCGGTGACTCCCACGAGTCCACTGTGGTCACTCCGCCGCTGGCCGACCTGGAGGCCGTCGACCTCGTCCCGTACCGCGAGCTGCTTGGCCCGGACCGCCCGGCGGCGGTCCTGGTCGGGCACGTCGACGTCCCCGGCCTGACCGACGGCCAGCCGGCCACCCTCAGCCCGGCGACCTACGCGCTGCTGCACGACGAGTTCGACTTCGACGGCGTCTCCTACACCGACGATCTCGCCGCGATGAAGGCCGTCACGGCCCGCTACCCGTTGCCCGAGGCGGTGGTGACCGCGCTGGGCGCCGGTGTCGACGTGGCGTTCTGGTCATCGCCCGCGCAGATCAACGAGGTCCTCGACCTGCTGGAGAACGCCGTGGCCACCGGCCGGCTGCCCCGCCAGCGCGTCGACGAGGCCCTGGACCGCGTGCTGCGCGCGAAGGGCCTGTGCGGCTGAGAAACGAGGGCGGCTAAAGCCCCAGCGCGCCCAGCACCAGCGCGCCGACGGCGTCGCGGTTGTCCTGGTCGTCGCGCCAGCGCAGCCGCCGCCCGGCCTCGACGACCACGCCGAAGCCGGCGTGCACGAGCACCCTGGCCTGGCGGGAGTCCAGCTCGGGGCGGGCCAGTCGCAGCTGCTGCTCCCACACCGCGATGTGCTCGCGCTGGGCGACCACCAGCGGGCGTTGCAGTGCCGCCGGCAGGCCGCCGAGCTCGGCGTTGGCGACGGTGGTCAGCGCGGTGTGCCCGAAGCTGTAGGCGACGTAGGTCGCGGTCAGCACGGCCAGCGCCTCGTGCGGGTCGAGGACCTCGGTGAGGTTGTGCTCCACCGACTGGGACAGCAGGGCGCCGGCCTGGAGGCACGCGGCGGCCAGGATGTCGGCCTTGCCGGGGAAGTAGCGGTAGATCGCCGACGGGACCAGGCCGACGGCCTCGGCGATCCGGCCGTTGGTGACGGTGGCGAAACCGTCCTGTTCGAACAGCGGGATGGCCGCGGCGATGATCTCCGCGCGGCGGGTGCGCGGCACGGGCTGGTGGGGCAGTTCCACCAGCGGTACGCCGCCGGTGGTGGCCGTGGGGTCGGTGGTGGCGACCCGCAGCGCGGAGGCGAGCAGCAGGTCCTCGGCGCGGCGCTGCGCGATCGACGTGCGGTGCATGGTGATCGACCCGACCACTCCGAGGGCGGCGGCGGCCCGCAGGTCCCTGGCCGGCAGGTCGTCGGGCACCACCCCGGTCACCCGCCCGACGACGTGCGCGAACTTGGTGCCGAGCACGGCGCGGTCGGCCCGTTCGAGGTACCTGGCCTCCCAGCGGTACACCCCGCCGGTGGCTCGGTGGGCGACGGTGACCCCGGTGGCGGCGGCGAGCACGTCGGCGGCGGAGGCGTCGGCCGGCAGGGCGTCGAGCGCGGCGACCAGCCGGTCGACGGTGACGTTGGCGCACTCGGCGAACAACGCGTACTTGTTCGGGAAGTGCCGGTACAGCGCGGCGGCGGTGATGCCGACACCGGCGGAGATCTCCTCCATGGACGCCGCGTGGTAGCCGCGCTGGCTGAACATCCGACCGGCCGCCTCGACGATGAGCTGTCTGCGGTTGCGCGGCCGGACGGCCGACGCGGTCACCGGGGCGCCCGGACGCGGTACAGGGCCATGCGCGCCAGTCAACCACGCCCGGCCCGCCGGTCAACGTGACCCGGTACCCACCGATGTGACTTTCGATTAACTTAGTGCTTCTCAACCGGCCGTCGGGCAGGCATACTGGCGCCGCGACGGACAGGCACCGGCAGGTAGGAGTGGCACAGTGACGAGCCATGAGGTTCCCCCCTGGACGTTCCGGCACCACTGGATGGCGCACGCGGCGACGCACGCGCTGATGCGCCCGGACAAGCCGGCGTTGCGCTACCGGGGGGAGACCACGACCTGGGCGGCGCTGTCCGACCGCTCGCTGCGGCTGGCCGCCGGGCTGGCCGGCCGGGGCGTGGCCGCCGGCGACCGGGTCGCGATGCTGACCCTCAACCACCCGTGGTTCGTGGAGAGCGTGTTCGCGGCCAACAGCCTCGGCGCACTGGCCGTTCCCCTCAGCTTCCGGTTGGCACCACAGGAACTCGACCACATCCTGGCCGACTGCACGCCCTCCGCGGTGGTCGTCGACGCGGCGCTGCTGCCGCTGCTGCTGGCCGCCCCGGCCTCGGCCGCGATCGGCACGGTGATCGTCATCGGTGACCGGGACGCCGCCGGCGACCACGAGTCCTACGAGGAGTTCCTGGCCGCGCGGGAGCCGATGGAGCTGCCCGACATCAGCGAGGAGTCGACCGCGCTGATCATGTACACCTCGGGCACCACCGGACACCCCAAGGGTGTGCTGCTGTCCCACCGCAACCTGCAACTCCAGGCGCAGACCTGCGTCCGGGCGATGAAGATCTTCGACGACTCCGACGTCGGTTTCCTGACCGCGCCGTTCTTCCACATCGCCGGCCTCGGCTCGATCGTGGCGAACTTCCTGGTCGGCGGGACGGTGGTGATCCACCCGCTCGGCGCGTTCGACCCCCGGGCGGTGCTCGACGCCTACGAGCGCGAGGGCGCGACCGTGGTGTTCAACGTCCCGCAGCAGTGGGACCTGATCTGCGCCCAGCCCGACATCGCCCAGCGGGACCTGCGGCTGCGGATCATCAGCTGGGGCGCGGCACCGGCCAGCGACGCGACCCTGCGCGCGATGGCCGACTGCTTCCCGGACGCGCTGAACGTCGCCGTGTTCGGCCAGACCGAGACCTCGCCGATCACCTGCGTGCTCAGCGGAGAGGACTCGCTGCGCAAGCTCGGCTCGGTCGGCCGGCCCATCCCGACGCTCCAGTACCGCATCGTCGACGACGAGATGAACGACGTGGCCCCCGGCGCGGTCGGCGAGATCGTCTACCGGGGACCGACGGTGACCCAGGGGTACTGGAACAAGCCGGCGGAGACGGCCGAGGCGTTCGCCGGCGGCTGGTTCCACTCCGGGGACCTGGTCCGCCAGGACGAGGAGGGCTTCGTCTGGGTCGTCGACCGCAAGAAGGACATGATCATCAGCGGCGGCGAGAACATCTACTGCGCCGAGTTGGAGAACGCGATCGCCGGGCACCCGGCGGTGGTGGAGGTCGCGGTCGTCGGCCGGGCCGACGAGCGCTGGGGCCAGGTGCCGGTCGCGTTCGTCACCCTCGCGCCCGGCGCGGAGCTGTCGCTGCCGGAGCTGACCGCGTTCCTCGACGGCCGGCTGGCCTCGTTCAAGATGCCCAAGGACCTGGTGGCGACCGACGGACTTCCGCGCAACGCCGGCGGCAAGGTCGTCAAGGGCGCCCTGCGGGAGCGGGACGCGGCAGCAGTACGGGCTTGAGCACCCGCCCGGCCCGCTGGTCGGCGACCGCCCGGTCGAACTCGGCCAACGGGTAGGTCGCCACCAGCTGGTCGAGCGGCAGCCGGCCCTGCCGGTGGCGCAGGGCCAGCTCGGGGATCAGCGCCGACGGCTCGGCGTCGCCCTCGACGCAGCCGCGCAGCGTCAGCCCGCGCAGCATCACGTTCCGCACGTCGATGGTGGCCTCGGCCGGCCCGAGACCGACGACGGCCAGCGTGCCGCGCGGTTCGAGCAGGCCGAGCGCCCTGGCGATCACCTCCGGCCGGCCGGTGGTGTCCAGCGCGTGGGTCACCGCCGGCAGCGGGTCGTCCAGCGAGGCGGCGGTCGCGGCCCCGAACCGGGCGGCGAGGTCGCGGCGGGCCGCGATCGGCTCCACCACCACGACCTCCACGCGTTCGGACAGCGCGGTGAGCGCCGCCGCCGCGCCGACCCCACCGCCGCCGACGACCAGCAGCCGTGCGCCCGGACCGGGGCGCAGGACGTTGAGCACCGCGCCGGCACCGGTCAGGAAACCGCAGCCCAGCGGCGCGGCGACCTCCGGCGGCAGGTCGCCGACCCGCACGCACGAGCGGGCCGGGGCCAGCGCGGCCGTGGCGAACGAGGACTGGGAGAAGAACGACCCGAACACCGCCTCGCCGGCCACGCGGATCGTCGGCGACCCGTCCCGGCGGCGCCCGGAACTGGTCAGGGCGGCGGCCGACGCGCAGTAGGCCGGCTGGCCGGCCCGGCACTGCCCGCAGTCACCGCAGGAGGCGAACGAGATCACCACCCGGTCGCCGACGGCCAGCCCGTCGGCCGACCCGTCGACACCGGAGCCGAGCCGCTCGACCACGCCGCAGCCCTCGTGGCCGAGCACCGCTGGCCGGTCACCGAGCCGCTGGCGGATCACCAGGTCGGTGTGGCAGACACCGACCGCCTCGATCCGCACCACCACCTCGTCCGGCCGGGGGTCGTCCAGTTCGGCGTCGACGACCTCGCTCGGCGCGTCGCCCCGGGACAGCAGTACCGAGGTCCTCACTCACGCTCCAGCCCGAAGTAGAAGTGCCGGCCGTCGGCGAGCACGAGGCGCGGCTTGCCGTTCATCACGCCCATCAGCGTGTTCTCGTCCACCCGCTTGAAGTGGTCGAGCACCGGCCGGCCGTCGTAGACCATCGTCGCGGTGACCTCGCCCCGGAACTCCACGTTCCACAGGCTGGCCTCGCCGCCGCCGGTCGTGGTGTCGGAGTGGAGCGTGCCGTCCTCGGCGCGGCAGATCAGTGGCTTGGCGTCGTCCAGCGCGTCGAACCGCTTGCCGTGCCAGCGGCTCGCGCCAAGCGCCTTCTCGATCGGATGGCCGGTGGGGAACGCGAAACCGCGCCACGAACCGAGGATCGCCGCCGCGTCGACCACCTCCAGGTCGGCCCACAGCGCGTCCAGCAGGTCGGGGTCGATCGGGCCGGTGGCCGCCCGCAGCTCGCGCCACCGTTCCAGCGCGCTCACCGGATCCCCAGCCGGCGCAGCAGGGTGAGCTGGCGGTTGGTGCGGTGGACGAACCCGTCGGCCGGTGCCGCCGGTGTCGGCCCGAGCGGCATCAGCCGCTGCACGGCGATCGTCTGGCTCTCGGTGTACTTGCTGATGCCCTCGGCGCCGTGCCGCCGGCCCAGTCCGCTCTCGCCCATGCCGCCCATCCCCGCCTCGATGCTGCCGGCCGCCGCGGCCGCGCCGTCGTTGATGTTGACCGATCCGGAGCGGATCCGTCCAGCCAACCGCTCGGCCGCGCGGCTGTCGCGCGACCAGATCGACGCGGACAGGCCGTGGCTGCCCTGGTTGGCGAGTTCGACGGGGTCGGTACCGGCGGGGTAGGCGTAGAGCGACAGGACCGGGCCGAAGGTCTCCTCGGCGTGGACGGCCATCTCGGGCGTGACGCCGGTGAGGATCGTCGGTTCGTAGCACAGCGGGCCGATGTCCGGCCGGGTCCGGCCGCCGGTGAGCACGGTCGCGCCCTGGCGCACGGCGTCCTCGACGTGGGCCTGCACGGCGGCCAGCCGCGTGGGGGACACCAGCGAACCGAGGTCGGCGGCGTAGTCGTAGGTCTGGCCCAGTCGCAGGGACTCGGTGACCCGGACGAGTTCGTCCCGGAAGGCGTCGTGCACGTCCTCGTGCACGTAGACGCGTTCGATGTGGATGCACATCTGGCCGGAGTTGGCGAACGCGGCCACGGCGGTGCCGGTCGCGGCGGCGGTGAGGTCGGCGTCCTCCCGCACGATCAGCGGGTTCTTGCCGCCGAGTTCCAGTGACGCGCCGACGAGCCGGTCGGCCGCGCGCCGGGCCACGGTGCGGCCGGTGGCGGTGGAGCCGGTGAAGCAGACGAAGTCGACCGCGTCCACCACGGCCGTGCCGACGACCGGCCCGGAGCCGGTGACGACCTGCCACAGGTCCTCGGGCAGGCCGGCCTCGGCCATCAGGTCACGGGTCCACAGCAGGGTCAGCGGGGTCTGCGGGTCGGCCTTGGAGATCACGGCGTTGCCGGCGAGCAGCGCGGGCAGCACGTCGCCCGCCCCGAGGTAGAGCGGGTAGTTCCACGGTGAGATGACGCCGACGACGCCCCGGGGTACCCGCACCTCCCGGACCCTGGTCAGGCCGGGCACCATGCCGCGCACCCGCCGGGGCGCGAGGTAGCGGCGGGCGCGGCGGGCGTAGTGCCGGGCGATCGTCGCGACCTGGGCGACCTCCTGCCAGGCGTGGTAGCGGGCCTTGCCGGTCTCCCACTGGATCAGGTCGAGCACCTGGTCCTGGCGGGCCAGCAGCAGGTCGTGGAAGGCGAGCACGATCGCGGCCCGGCTCGCGAGCGGGGTGGCGGCCCACTCCCGCTGCGCGGCCCGGGCGCTGTCCGCGCAGGAGGCGACGTCCTCGGGCGCGCTGCTGGGGACCTCGGCGGTGGGGGAGAGGTCGAAGGGCGCGGCGGCGGTCAGCGGCTCGGGTGCGGTGTCGGCGTGCCGGGTGACGTCCCGGCGTACCCGGGCGCACCACCGCGTGACGTGTTCGTCGCTGACCCAGGTGGGACGGGCGTCGGTCCCGGTGGTGGTCGGCTCGCTGGTCATGGTGGCTCCTCGGGGGGACAGCGGAGGCGGTTCGGGTTGCCGACGACCCCTTGCCGGGGGCTGGCGAGCTTCGCTATGTTAATCAAGATTCTCACACTGACTCAAGTGGGAACATGGCTGGTTTGCTACCGCGAGACCCTGCACAAGCGGCGCCTATGCCTATCAAGGAAGCTAGGTAAGTAAATGAGCAATCTCAGCAGGAGGAACGCCCTTTCCCTCGGTGTGGCGCTGGGTTTGGTCGGCGTCGCCGGCGCTGCCCCGGCCCTGGCGTCCACGGCCGGGTCGCTGGCCCCGGCGGCCGGCAAGGCCACCGCCGCCGACCCGTGGTGGGCCTGGGACGACGAGATCGACACCCTGATGGCCGGCCTGCTCAACGCCGGCCAGGTCCCCGGTGTCAACACCGCGATGCGTACCTGGGTGGACAACAACGACCCGCTGCCCACCGGCCTGCCCGGCAACCTGACCACCTGGCTGCGCAAGGTCAACACGCTGCCCAGCTGGGCCGACCCCACCAAACTGCGCCTGGCGGCGGACTTCAACCGCCGCAAGGACACCTACCTGTTCATGCTCTACGGCCTGGGCAGCGGCATCATGAGCACGGTCATCCCGCGTGAGGCCAAGTCGGTGTACTGGTCGGCCGGCGGCGCCGACATGCAGGACCGCGCGGCCAAGACGTTCACCTTCGGCTACGACCTGAGCGACCGCAACGCCTTCGACCCCGACGGCCAGTTCGTGGTCACCGCCAACAAGACCCGCCTGGTGCACGCCGCCGTGCGCCACCTGCTGCCGCAGTCACCGCAGTGGACGGCCGTGGCCGACGAGCAGATCCCGATCAGCAACGGCGACATCCTGGTCACCTTCCACAGCCTGGGCACCTACGTGCACAAGAAGCTGCGCGACTGGAAGGTGCCGATGACCGCGGCGGAGGAGGAGGCCTTCCTGCACATGTGGCAGGTGGCGATCTACCTGCTTGGCGTGCGGGAGGAGTTCATCCCGAAGACGTGGGCGGAGGCGTACGCGCAGTCCGAGCAGGCACTCACCCCGGTTCTCACGCCGACGCAGGAGGGCAGGGACCTCGCCGAGGACCTCCTCGGGCTGACCGCGCAGATCGACCTGGGCGTCACCCGGGGCTTCCTCAACGAGTTCGTGCGCTACGCGCTGAGCCACGAGATCGGTGACTGGCTGGGGCTGCGGCGCGACTACGCGGCGGCGGCACTGGTGCGCACAGGCTGGCCCGCCTACATCGCGTTCCGCGAGGGGCTGATCCCGGTCATGCCGGTCGGCTTCTACATGTTCGACCAGTTCATCCGGGCGATCGCGATGTTGTTCCTCAACAAGGGTTCCTCGTCGACGACGACACCCATCACGATCCCCACCGGCAACCGGCCCTGAGTCATCGTGCGGGCGCCCGCCGCCGGGCGCCCGCACGGTCTCAGTCCCGCCGGCGCACGACCAGCGCGGTGGTCTCCACCGGCAGGTCGGCCGCCCGCTCGACCTCCAGACCCGCCTGGTCGAGCAACACCTCCAGCTCGGCACGCGAGCGGTGCCGCCCGCCGGTGGTCATCAGCAGGTGCAGGTCCCACAGTGCCGGCAGCACGGTGGAGTTCTCGTCGACCACCAGCCGGTCCAGCAGCAGCAGCCGCGCGTCCTGACCGGTGAGGTTGTTCCGCACGTCGGTGAACAGCTTCACCACCGCCTCGTCGGAGTGCCCGGCCAGCACCCGGCACAGCAGGTACACCTCGCCGCCGGCGGGCACCGCCTCGAACATGTCGCCGGCGACCAGGTCCAGCCGCCCGGCCAGGTGCGCCAGCCGGGTCCGCGCGGCGGCCACCACGTTCGGCAGGTCCAGCAGCACGCCGTGGGCGTCCGGGGTGGCCGCCAGGATCGCGCCCAGCAGCTGCCCCGAGCCGCCGCCGAGGTCCACCACCCGCCGGCCGGCGAAGTCGAACACGCCGGGCACCGCGTCGAAGAACAGGTTGCCGGCGCGCATCGCGCCCTGGAACCGTTCGGCCGCCGCCGGGTCGGTGGTGAAATACTCGTACACCGGCCGGCCGTAGGCCAGCTCGAACCCGGAGCCGACCGTGCTGATCGCCTCGGCGGCGTGGCCCCAGGCCGCGTAGAAGTCCTCGCCGTAGAGCAGGCACATGTCCCGCTGCGAGCCGGGCCGGTCCAGCAGCGCACGGCTCACGTCGGTGTTGCGGTAGCCGGCGCCGGTGCCGGCGAACACGTCCATGGCCACCAGCAGCCGCATCAGCCGGTGGATGCCGTCCTCCCTGGCGCCGGACGCGGCGGCCAGTTCGGCGTCGGTGGTCCGGCCGTCCTCGATGTGGTCGGGCAGACGCAGCTTCACCGCCGTGTAGACGGCCTGGGCGCGCCAGCCGCCGGTGATCAGCTCGACCACGGTGCTGGCGGCCGTCACGTCCCCGCTCATGTCGGGATTCCGGCGCGCTTGATCACCGGGATGTCGATGCCCAGCGCGCGCATCTGGTGGTAGGGGTTCATGAACTCGCGCTGCTCACAGATCCTGCCGTCGCGGAAGCGGAACGCGTGCAGGAAGTGGTTCTCGTACTGGCCGGGCGGGTAGTCCGGGAACAGGATCTGGCCCTTGCCGTCGCACTCCACCCAGAACCGGTCCGGGTCCTGGGTCTCGAAGATCTCGACATTGTACCAGACCCAGTCCGGGAAGATCTTCAGCGACCAGGCGCCGTGCGCCTTGAGCTTGTCCCGGCCGACGGAGATGATCGGCTCCATGGTGTCGCCGGTGTAGAGCCCGCCGCTGCCGTCGTCGGTGAACAGTTCGTACCGGGTGAGCCGGCCCTCACCCCGGCGGCTCATGTAGTCCTCCACCACGGCCCGGTTGTGGCGTCGCGTCTCGACGTTCTGCTCGAATGCGTTCATGGCCCGCCAATCTTCCGACCGTCCGGATCCCACTTGTAACGGCGCCGGACGGAAACTGTCAAACGTGTCCAACTGCTCATTTCCGCGCGCCTCCGCGCGCTATTTTTGACCAATGCTGGAATATGTCGTCGCCGATGTCTTCGCCGAGGAACCGTTGTCCGGCAACCCGGTCGCGGTGTTCCTGGCCGCCGCCGGTCTGAGCGCCGACCGCATGCAGCGGCTGGCCAGGGAGATGAACCTCTCGGAGACGGTGTTCGTGCTGCCGCCCGAGCGTGACGGTGACGTGCGGGTGCGGATCTTCACGCCGGTCAACGAACTGTCCTTCGCCGGCCACCCCACGCTGGGCACCGCGATCGTGCTGGCCGGTGACCGGGACCGGCTGCTGATGGAGACCGGCATGGGCACCGTGCCGTTCACCTACGACCGTTCGCGCGCGGTCCTGTCGGCCACGATGCGCCAGCCGGTGCCGACCTGGGAGCCCTACGCCCAGTCCGCGCACCTGGTGGCGGCACTGGGAATCACCGACTCGACGCTGCCGGTCGAGGTCTACCGCAACGGTCCCCGGCACGTCTACGTCGGCCTGCCGGACGTGCGGGCGCTCTCGGCGCTGCGCCCCGACCAGCGCGCGCTGGCCGACCACCTCGACGTCGCCGCCAACTGCTTCGCCCCGGCGGGCGAGTCCTGGCGGCTGCGGATGTTCTCGCCGGCCTACGGGGTCGCCGAGGACGCGGCGACCGGCTCGGCCGCCGGCCCGCTGGCGGTGCACCTCGCCCGGCACGGCCGCATCGCCTACGGCGACCGGATCGAGATCTGGCAGGGCGTCGAGATGGGCCGGCCGTCGCGGATGCTGGCCACCGCGACCGGCGCGGGCGACCGGGTGGACCGGGTCGAGGTGTCCGGGTCGGCGGTCGTGGTCGCGCGCGGCTCGTTCTACGGCTGAAGTCGGGTGTGCGTCCACGTCTGCCCGTCACGGTCGTAGCGCATCCGCCAGTAGAACCGCTCCGGCCGGTCCTCCCAGAACTCCACAGTGGACGGCACGAGCTGGTAGCCGACCCAGGCCGCCGGCCGGTCCAGCGGCTCGCCGGACGCGGCCAGCTCCCGGACCCGCGTGCGCAGCGCGTCCTCGTCGGTCAGCGGCGCGCTCTGCGTGGTGGCCACCGACATCGGGTGCAGGCCCGGCGCCCTGGCGAACCACAGCTCGTCGCTCTGTTCGTCGGTGAGCTGCTCGACCGGGCCGGTGAGGATGACCTGCCGGCGGGACTCCCGCCAGTACAGCACCCCCGACGCCCAGCCGGTGGCGGCGAGGTCGCGGCCCTTGGGGCTGGTGGTGTAGCTGGCGAAGACCAGACCGTGGTCGGTGATCCGGATGGTCGCCACGATCCGGTTCGACGGCCGCCCGGCGGCACTCACCGTCGCCAGCGACAGCACGCCCGGCTCACTCACCCCCGCCGCCACCGCCTCGGCGAGCCAGTCCCTGGCCAGCGCGATCGGAGCCGCGGTCGGAGCTGTGATCGGTTCGGTCACGGTTCCTCCACGGCCAGGCCGAGACCGGACAGAGCGGCCACCGCGTAGCTGCCCTCGACGGTGGCCTCGACGTCGAACACGATCCGCTCGGTCGGCGGGTAGCCGATCAGCTCCAGGGCGCGGTAGGGCGGCAGCGGCTGGTCGGGCCGGGGATGACCGGGCTCCCACAGCATCACCGCGCCCCACCGGTTGCCGGCGCGGTCGGAGATCCAGAACTTCAGGCGCAGACCGGGTATCCCGGCCCACGCCGCCGCCCCGCCGTCGCGCAGGTGTTCACGCAATGAGTCGATGGTCTGGGTCGACGTGCTCAGGTCCCACCACGTGACGGTGGCTCGCATGCTTGTCCAGCACCTCCTTGATCCGGGTGGCCAGGATTCTCGGCCCGTCCTTGGTGAGCACCGACTCGGGGTGGAACTGCATGGTCGCGAAGTGCGGTCCGCGCAGGGCGTGCACCTCGCCGGTGTCCTCGTCGCGGCTGACCTCGACCCGCCCGGCCCTCGGGTGGTGGACGACCTCGGCGGTGGCGTGCGCGGCGAAGGAGTTGTAGAACCCGACGACCTCCCGCTCGCCGAACAGGTCGATCTCCGAGCGGGTGCCCTGGTTGGGCGCCGCGCAGCGGCGCACCGGCAGACCCAGCTTGAGGCTGACGACCTGGTGGCTCAGGCACACCGCCAGGAACGGCCGGCGCCGCGCCAGCAGCGTCTCGATGGCCGTGTGCAGGTGCGCGATCCTCGGGTCGCCGGTGTCCTGGGGGTCGCCGGGGCCGGGGCCCATGATCACCAGGTCGTGGTCCTGCCACGAGTACGGCTCGTCGAAGCGGCGCACGGTCACGTCGAGCCCGAGGGTGCTCAGCTGCTGGGCGATCATCGCGGTGAACGTGTCCTCGGCGTCGACGACCAGCACCGACCGCCCGGCCAGCGCCGTCGGCCCGACCTCCTGGCGGTTGTCGGCCAGCCAGAACCCGGCGAGCGGCGCGTTGAGCCGGTTCAGCGCGGCCTGGACCTCGGGCCGCTCGCCGAACCTGACCGGGCCGTCGACGTCGAACGCGGAGAGCAGGCCGGCGGCCTTCGTGCGGGTCTCGGCGACCTCGGAGTCCGGGTCGGAGTGCCGTACGAGGGTGGCGCCGACGCCGATCCGCAGCTGCCCCCGGTGACCGATCTCAGCCGTGCGGATGAGGATCGCCGAGTCCAGCTCACGCCGGCCGTCCTCGTCGCGACCGATGAGCCCGATGATCCCGCTGTAGTAGCCGCGCCCGCCCGGCTCGTAGCGGCTGATCACCCGGCAGGCGCTCTCCACCGGGCTGCCGGTGACCGTCGGCGCGAACATCGTCTCGTGCAGGATCTGGCGGGGGTCCATGGCCGAGCGGCCCTCGATGAGGTACTCGGTGTGCGCGAGCCGGGTCATCTCCTTGAGGTACGGCCCGGTCAGCCGCCCGCCGGAGGCACAGATCCGGGCCATCATCTTGAGTTCCTCGTCGACGACCATCAGCAGCTCGTCGTTCTCCTTGGTGTTGTTGAGGAACTCCATCAGCCCGGCGAGCGTCGGCCCGGAGGGCGGGTAGCGGTAGGTGCCGCTGATCGGGTTCATCACCGCGGCCCCGTCGCGCAGGCTCACGTGTCGCTCCGGGGTGGCGCCGACGAACGTGCGCTCGCCGGTGTACACGACGAAGGTCCAGTAGGCGCCCGACTCGCGTTCGCACAGCCGGCGGAACAGGGTCAGCGCGGCGGCCGGACCGAAGCCGGGCAGTTCGGCGACGAACGAGCGCCGGACGACGAAGTTCGCGCCGGTGCCGTGGGCTATCTCCTCGTCGATGATCCGTCGCACCAGCCCGGCGTAGGCGTCGTCGTCGGGGTCGAAATGGCCGCCGGCCAACGGGATCGGCGTGTCAGGCAGGCTGGCCAGCACGTCGTTCCTGGGCAGTACGGCCTGCTGGGTGACGGTGAGCGCGATGAGCGGCGACCCGTCGTCCACGGCGGCGTAGCCGCGTTCGGTGATCTGCCGGTAGGGGACCAGCACCAGCACGTCGTGGCCGGGCGGGCCGGTGTCGGGCAGCGTGACCCGGGCCAGGGTGTCCGGTGTGGACACCTCGCCGACCAGGACGTCGAGGTCGTCGCCGGTGGAGTTGGGGCGGTGCAGGATCGCGAACGGCTGGGGCGTCGCGCCGAGGAGCCGCGCTATCACCGGAGCACCTCCTTGGCGGTGCACACCACCGCGCAGCGGCGGGCGGCGTAGTCCAGGGCCAGCCGGTGGTCCTCGGGGGTGAAGTCGGCGGTGCCGTTGGCGACGACGAAGGGCGCGATGTCGTTGGTGAACGCCTCGACGGCGGTCATCAGCACGCCGACGTGCGCGTACACACCGCAGATGACCAGCTGGTCGCGGCGCAGCTCGCGGAGTTCGGCGAGCAGGCCGGAGCGGTGGAACGCGCTGTAGCGCCACTTCGTGTACGTGTGGTCGCCCGGCTGGGGCGCGAGCGGTTCGACGATCTCGCGGTCGGCCGGTTCGACGGTCATGCCGGCGCCCCAGAAGTCCTTCAGCAGACCGCGTTCGCCGTCGGTCATGCCGCCGGGCTGGGCGGTGTAGCGGACCGGGACGCCCTGCGCGCGGCACCGGTCGAGGACGTCGGCGACGTTGCTGACCAGCGGCAGCGCGATCTCGTCCGGGAAGGGCCGCAGGAAGTACCGCTGCATGTCGTGGATCAGCAGGACCGCGCGGTCGGGGTCGACCGTCCAGTCGGCGACGTTGGCCGGCAGGTCACCGGCGCTGGGTAGCGGGTAGGCCGCGATCGGTGGGATTCCCATGGCTGTCTCCTGACGACCGGTGGTCAGCTCGCCTCGGTGGCGGTCGTGCGTTCGAGCCGCTCGGCGAAGGTGTGCCAGGCCCGCGCGCACTCCCGCGCGACTCGCGCTGCGGCGTCCCGGCAGTGCGGCGGCACGGTGTTCGCGGACGCGGCCCACCGTCGGGCCGGCATCGTGTGCAGGTCCAGCAGCCGCAGCAGTTCCCGGCCGGACTCGGAGAACCGGAGTCGGGGATCACCGCGCAGCTGGGCGAGGACCGCGGTCGGGTCGGGGCCCGGTTCGGGCGCGGGCGCCGGTTCGCCGCGGTGCAGCTGGGAGCGTACCGACCGGACGGTCTCCGGGGAGAGCCCGGCGCGCCGGGCGACCTCACGCAGCGACAGGGTGGGTTCGTCGAGCAGCAGTGATCGGGCGTGCCGGCGGCGTTCGCGCGCGTTGACCGGCCTGGTCCGGCCGTCGTGCCCGAGCCGGTCCGGCGGGTCGGGTTCGGCTCTGCGCAACCGGATCCGGGCGACGGTCGCCGCCGACAGCCCGGCGGCGGTGGCGATTCTGCGGTCCGACCAGTGCGGGTGCGCGCCGACGATCCGCGCTGCGACGGCCTTGCGGTCGGCCAGTGAACTGGGTTGACCGCCGGTCGCGTTCCCGGAAACCTGCACCGCGGACTCGGGCATGCACATCTCCCTGCCGGTTGACGGTTCGGTGATTCAAATGGTGCATGCTGGCGAGGGGATCTGGCAACGAATGCCCTACCTGTTCTCCAGCGCTTCTGGAGAATGGCGATCGTTATTTCTGTTCAAGTGTGAACGAAGCGTAGTAGTTGATTCCGGTTCGACCGAAGTGCCGTACCTTCTTTCGGGTGAACTCGCGAAAGCCGAGCTTCTGGTAGAGCGCGATCGCCGGGGCGTTGGTGTCGGCGACCTCCTCCAGAACGTAGGTGTGGTACTCGGGCAGGGTCAGCAGGTGGCTGATCAGGGCGGTGGCCACACCCCGGCCACGGAACTCCGTGGCCGTCGCGACGAACTCGATCGAGGCCTTCCCGCTGGTGGTGGTGGTCCACGGTTTCTGGAACGTCCGCCGGAACACCTGGTCGGCCAGTGCTCCCCGGACGGTCCCCAGTTCGCGGCGCAGGATCCGCCCGTCGTGGCGGAAGGAGAGCCGCACGCCGTCGGTGCAGGCGGCGATGGCCGCCGGCCGGCCGTCGACGAGGGCGACGTGGAACAGCGACGGGACCAGGGCGTGGGTGAGCGCACCCGCCAGCCGGTCGTGGTCCTTGGCGAAGAAGTCCAGGTGCTCGCCGAAGCCGTCGACAAAGATCTTTCCGAGACCGGCCCGGGTGTGTTCGTCGAGTTCGTCGGCCCGTCGTACCTCAGTCATCGGTGTTCTCCTTGATCAGGAAGTGGGTCAGCATGGTGGGCCGGGGCGCGACGAACCGCTTCCCGAGGGTGAAGCGCAGCATCGCCAGGCCGCCGAGGGCGCCGAACCAGCAGCTGGCCAGTTCGGCGGGGTCGCCGGGGTGGAACCGGCCGAGGCGCTGGCCGCGCGCGATCAGGTCGGCGACGGCGCGCATCATCGCGTCGTGCCTGGCCATCAGCGTGCGCACCTGGGCCGGCGGGTTCGCCATGGCAAAGGACTGGTTCATGATCAGCATGAACTCCACGAACGTGCCGTTGGTGACGACATCGGCCACGAGTTCCTCGGTGAACGCGGTGATGATCTCGGCCGGCGGGTCGTCGGCGAGGAACCGCGCGGTGACCCCGCTCAGGCCCTGCGCCGCGCGGGTGACCAGTTCGCCGAACAGGTCCTCCTTGGTCCGGTGGTGCCGGTACAGCAGCCCGGTGCTGATCCCGGCCTCGCGGGCGATGTCGCGCACGTTGGTCGCCGCGAAGCCCTGCCGGGCGAACAGCCGGATCGCCGCGACCTCGATCCGTTCGCGGGTGTCGGCCCGCATCGCCTCGTACTGCGCCTCGCTCCGTGGCACCCGTCCACCTCCGGTCTTTGAATGAACCGATGTTCACTCTACATGAGACGGTGTTGGCCGCCGCCGGTCCCTACTGTCGGCGCCCCCGCTGTGGTTCGATGTCGCACGACCACGGGATGATCACGGGAGGCGGTCATGCGACGGCTGGGTGCGGTCCTCGCCGGGGTGGTGCTGGTGATGTCACCGGCTCCCGCCACGGCCGACGAGCTCACGAGCGACGTCACGGTGGACACCAGGGACGAACTGCTGGCCGCGCTGGCCGGCGCCACGGCGGGGGACACGGTGACCGTCGCCGGCACCGCGTCGATCAACCTCACCGGCCTCAAGCGGATCGTCATCCCCGCCGGGGTCACCCTGGCCAGCGATCGCGGCAGCGGCGGCTCGTCGGGCGCCCTGCTGTACAACACCGAACTCGACCTCGGTGACCGCGAGGCGTGGGCGCAGTTCTCGCCAAGGGGCAGCGGGGTGCGGATCACCGGACTGCGGCTGCGCGGCCCGGACACCGAGATCCGCGACAACGCCTACCAGTACGACAACTCGCGCGGCATCGAGGCGCTGGAGACCTCGGACCTGACGGTGGACAACAACGAGCTCTCCGGCTGGTCGCACGGCGCGGTGTACCTCGGCGACTCCATCGAGGCGCGCGTCGCCAACAACGACATCCACCACAACCGGCGCACCGGCCTTGGCTACGGGGTGGTGCTGTACAACAGTTCCAGCGCGATCATCGAGTTCAACCGGTTCGAGCAGAACCGGCACGCCATCGCCGGCAACGGCCTGCGCACCCAGCGGTACGAGGCCCGCTACAACCTCGTGATCGACAACGCCCGCTCCCACGGCTTCGACATGCACGGCGAGAACGAGGCGCTGGGCAACGGCGCCCCCTACGCCGGGGACGTCATCCACATCAACAACAACAGCTTCCGCTCCAGCGCCCAGCCGGCGGTCGTGGTCCGTGGCCGGCCGGCCACCACGGCCACGGTCACCCGCAACTGCTTCGCACACACCGGGGCGTCGACCGCCACACGCCAACTGCACTTCACCGGCAACCTCACGGTAGGCACCAACACCTACGCCACGACCACCGGCAACTGCCACGTCCAGGGCACCCGCCGCCTGGTGGCCTGGCAGGTCTCCAGCGGCGGCACCGGCTCCTGGCAGTCGCTGGCGCCCTACACCTTCGACGCGGCCGAGGTCGGCTTCGGCGACTTCGACGGGGACGGCCGCGACGACGTGTTCCGCGCGACCGGCCACCGCTGGTACTTCTCGCCGGGCGGCGTGGGTCGCTGGGTGCCGCTGACGACCTCCGGCACGACCCGCGCCGCGCTGCGCTTCGGCGACTTCGACGGCGACGGCCGTACCGACGTGTTCACCGCCTCCGGCGGGGAGTGGCTGTTCTCCCCGGGCGGCCGGGGAGCGTGGCAGACGCTGAACACCTCCGGCTACGGCCTGGCCGACCTGCGGTTCGGGGACTTCGACGGCGACGGCCGCACGGACGTGTTCCGCACCAACGGTTCCCGGTGGTACTACTCGGCCGGCGGCCGGACCGCGTGGACCCCGCTGACCTCGGCCACCCTGCCGCTGGGCTCGCTGGGCTTCGGCGACTTCGACGGCGACGGCCGTACCGACGTGTTCGCGCTGGTCGGCGACCGGTGGCAGTTCTCCTCGGCCGGCCGGGAGCGGTGGTCCCCGCTGGCGACCTCGGGCTACGCGGCGTCGGCGCTCATGTTCGGCGACCTCGACGGCGACGGCCGCACCGACGTGTTCCGCACCGACAGCACCCAGTGGTTCTACTCCTCGGGCGCGCGAACCTCGTGGACCCCGCTGGCCCGCGCGACCTGCCCGTCCTCGACGCTGGCGCTCGCCGACCTGACCGGCGACGGCCGGGCCGACGTGTTCGGTGGCCGCTGCGGGGCGTGAGCCCGGGGGACCGGTCCCCGGCCACGTCGGCGATGCTGGGCGGGTGTTGCGGAGAGCGGGTCTGGCCCTGTGTCTGCTGACGGCCGGCTGCGGCGGCGGGTCCGAGGACCTGGCCGCCCCGACCGAGCCCCGCTGGCGGCTCGACCACGTCAGCGAGTCGCGGTCGATGGTGGTGGTGGACGTGCTGCCACTGGGTCGTGACGACGGCTGGGCCATCGCGTTCGAGACCGGGAGCGGGGACGGCGACCCGGCCTTCGCCCTGCTGCGACGCGACGGCGCGGACTGGGGGCCCGCTCCTGACCATCCGGCGCTGCGCCACGAGGGCGGAGCGGAGTTCACGCGGCTGACCGCGTCGGGCCCGGACGACGTCTGGCTGTTCGGCCAACTCGCCGCCGACGAGATCGCCGCCTCCCCGGACCTGGGGGCGCTGCGCTGGAACGGCCGCGAGTGGCGGCGCGTCCCGACCGGGTTCACCCTGCGCGACGCCGTGGCCGTGGCCCCCGACGACGTGTGGGCGCTCGACGCGTCATCGAGCCCCGTCGCCATCGCCCACCACTGGGACGGTCGGGAATGGCGCCAGTTCCCGGCGCCCGCCGACTACCTCGACCACGTCGCCGCCAGCGGTCCGGACGACGTCTGGGCCGCCGGGACCGACGACGGCCGGCCGGCGGTGGTGCGGTTCGACGGTGACGGCTGGCGACCGGTGCCACTCCCGCGACGGCTGGCGGTCGAGGGCGGCCGGATCGGCGACCTGGTGGCGCTGGGCCCCGAGGACGTGTGGGCCTTCGGCTACCTGACCACCGGCGAGGCCGTGTCGCCGTTCGTCGCGCACTGGGACGGGTCGGCGTGGCGGGAGGTCCCCGACACGGTCGACGACTCGGCCGACCTGATGCCCGCCGAGTCCGCCCTGCTGGGCACCGTCGACGGCGACGGCGGGTTCGTGCTGGCCAGCGTGCACGGCGCCGAGCAGCACCGCACCGGCACAGGGGACCTGGCCGTGATCGCCGACCCCGAACCGGTCCCCGGCCGCACCGACGCGGTCACCGACGAGGACCGTCGCCAGCACCTCCAGGTGCACGACCTGGAACTCGTGCCGGGCACCCGCGAGATCTGGGCCGGCGGCGCGGTCGGCGTGTCGCCCGCGTTGCCGCCCGACGCCTACGCGCGCGGCGTCATCGCCTCCTACCAGTACTGATGCCGCGTGCCGTCGGTGTCGGCGACGAAGATCACCGCGTCGGCGCCGGCCAGTTCCCCTGGCCTGAGCGGCAGGTGTCCCGGCAGGATCGGTTCGCCGGCCGTGGTCGAGGGCGCGAGCGCGGCGAGCAGGTCCGGCACCGCGAACAGCGCCCGCCGGTCGGTCGCCCCGGCCAGCGCGCCCTGCAGGGTGCCGGCCTCGGCGCGCGGGTTGGCGTCGGAGGCCACGAACACGTACCGCTCGCCGAGGGTCAGCGCGGCCAGCGCGCCGGCGCCGGCCCAGGTCGCGTTCTCGGCGCCGACGGCCATCGCCGACGGTGAGCGCTGCAGGTGCACGTTGTGCGCGAACACCAGCGTCGGCCCGCGGCCGCGTTCCCGCTCGACGATGTCGAGCAGGTTCTCGGCCATCATCTCCGCCCGCACGCTGAGCAGTGTCGCGATCCGGTCGGGTGCCGGGCGGGCCAGGACACGGTGGTAGCGCAGCAGTCCCAGCGCGGTGCGGGCGTGCGCGAGCGCCAGCCGGTGTCCGGCCGGGTCGGCCGGGCCCAGGTCGGGCGAGGCGCGACGCACCGCGCTGGCCAGGTCGTCGGCGACCGCGGCCAGGGCGTGCGCGTTGGCCGAGTCGCCGATGGACTTCGTCGGGTCGAGCACGGCCTCCTGGTTGGTCCAGTCCGCGTCCTCGCCCAGCAGCGCGTCGAGGTCACCGGCCGACGCGGGGCGCAGGGCGGCCGGCAGGTGGTCGCGGACCGCGGACAGCGCGCGCCGGGGGCTGGGCACGCTGAAGGTCTCCAGCGGGGCGTCGAAGCCGTGGAAGCGGACCTGGTCGGCGGGCGGCCGGCCGGCGTTGTGCTCGCGCAGCCACTCAACCAGTTCCCGGTTCCCCGGGACGGCACCGAAGCCGTGGCTGAACCCGGTCGCCAGCACCTCGTCGATCTCGCCTGGCCCGCCGGTGACGTGGTCGTTGACGACCGAGGCGGCGAAGTGGTCGCTCTCCAGGGCGACCGACCGGAACCCCCGGCCGGCCAGGTGGCCGAGGAGTTCGTTGCGCAGCAACGGGAACGCCGCGATCCCGTGGGTCGGCTCGCCGAGACCGAGCACGACGGGCGGTTCGGCCCTCGCGGCGAGCAGATCGTCGACGACCCGGCCGAGGCCGGTCGGGTCGTCGACCTGACGGGCGATCCCACGCATGGGCACTCCATTCTCTTCTCCGATGGGGAACTACCTTCGACCGTATCGTTGAAGGTTCGGGTGAGGTTTTTCCACGAATGACCTGGGGAGGTACCGTGAAACCTCAATCGGAGGTGAACGGTGCGCCCCATCGACCTCGCCCGCGAGCACGGGTTGTCCGCCCAGGCGGTCCGCAACTACGAGGACGCCGGCGCCCTGCCGCCGGCCGTGCGGGGCGGGTCCGGCCACCGCCGCTACACGCCCGTCCACGCCCAGGCCCTGCGGGCGTTCCTGGCGCTGCGCCGGGGCCACGGGCACGCCACGGCCACCGAGATCCTGCGCGCGGTCAACCGCGACGACCTCGACGCCGCCTACCGGCTGCTCGACGCCACGCACGCCGCGCTGCTGGCCGAACGCGCCACCCGCACCGAGGTCGCCGCCGCCCTGGACACCCTGTCCACCACGACCCCCCGCCAGACCGGCGCGCTGACCGTCGGTGAACTGGCCCGCAGGGTCGGTGTGCACCCCGCGACCCTGCGTACCTGGGAGACCGAGGGCATCCTGCGCCCCGGACGCGACCCGGCGACCGGCTACCGCACCTACGACCCGCCGGCCGTGCGCGACGCCGAGATCGCGACCCAGCTGCGGCGTGGCGGTTACCGACTGCGTCAGGTCGCGCACTTCGTGGAGTCGTTGCACGAGGCCGGTGGCGCGGACGCGCTGGGCGCCTTCCTCGACGCCTGGCAGGCCAGGCTGGCCGCCCGGGGCCGTGCCCTGCTGGCCGGCGCCGCGCACCTCGACGGCTATCTCGCCCTGCTGGGCCACTGACCGGGCGGGGTATGGTCGCCGGACGCCGTGGCCGGGCGGGAATGTCCCGGGCCGCGGCGACGTTGGGTGTGTGAGGCGTGGGAAGTACGTGACGACCTGGGAGGGTGTGTGGTGGCGCAGGACCCGGAGGAGTTGTTCGAGGTCGACTCCGACGTCCCGGATCTGAGCGGGGCGGTGTTGCTGCACCACTTCGACGGCTTCATGGACGCCGGTTCGGCCGGTTCGACACTCGTCGAGCACCTGCTGAACACCCACGAGCACCGGGTCGTCGCCCGGTTCGACGTCGACGACCTGTTCGACTACCGGGCCCGCCGCCCGGCCATGGTCTTCGACACCGACCGCTGGGAGTCCTACGACGCCCCCGAACTCGTGGTGCGCCTGCTGCACGACTCGGCCGGCACCCCGTTCCTGCTGATGACCGGCCCGGAACCGGACCGCCGGTGGGAGGCGGTCGTCGCGGCCGTCCGCGCCCTGATCGACCGCTGGGGCGTGCGGCTGACCGTCGGGTTCCACGGCATCCCGATGGGCGTCCCGCACACCCGCCGGCTCGTGGTGATCTCCCACGCCACCCGCCCCGAGCTGATCACCGAGAAGTCCCCGTTCAGCCGGGTTCAGGTGCCGGGCCACCTCTCGGCACTGCTGGAGCTGCGCCTGGGCCGGTCGGGCCACGACGCCATGGGCTTCGCCTCCTACGTGCCGCACTACCTCGCCCAGGGCACCTACCCGCCGGCCGCGCTCGGCCTGCTGGAGGCCCTGACCAAGTCGACCGGCCTGGTCATCGAGTCGGGCGCGCTGCCAGAGGCGGCGACCAGGGCCGACGCCGAGATCGCCCGCCAGGTCGCCGAGTCCAGCGAGGTGGCCGAGGTGGTCGCCGCCCTGGAACGCCAGTACGACGCGTTCACCGAGTCCTCCCAGAACCTTCTGGTCGGCGAGGGCGAGGCGGTCCCCAGCGCGGACGAGCTGGCCGCCGAGTTCGAACGTTTCCTCGCCGAGCAACAGCCAGACAACTGACCCACCGGCCCGCCGTGGCGCGGTGGGCCGAGAATGTCGGCCATGAGCCGATGGCGCTGGCCGCTGGTCCTGCTGTCCGCGACCCTGTCCGTCGCGATCGCCGTGGCCGCCAACCAGATTCTCGCCGGTGGGGTCTGGAGCTGGCCGTGGATCCCGGTGTCGCTGGTGCTGGCGGTGACCGGCGCCTCGGTCACCGACATTCTCACCCGGCCCGCGCCCGCGATCGCGTTGCGCCTGTGCGATCGCCGTGGCCGGCCGCCGCTGCTCGCTGACGTCTCCGCGGAGGACCTCGGGGTCCACCCGACCCGCTTCGGTCGGCGCGGCGCGTCACCCTACGTCGCCCGAGCGGTCGACACCCGGCTCGAACAGGCCCTCGGCGACGACCGCCGCCGCGTCGTCGTGGTGCACGGCCAGAAACTCGCCGGCACCACCCGCACTCTGGCCCGCGCCGCGACGGCCGTGCTGGCCGGCCATCGGGTTCTGGTGTACCGGCCCGATCCCCGACAGCGGCTCGCCGACCTGATCGATGACGCGCGCCGGTGGGCCGGCGGTCCCGGCGCGGTGCTGTGGCTCGACGAGATCACCGCCGCCCACCTCGCCGAACTCGACCACGACCTCGTCGACCGGCTGCCGGCCGGCCTGCGCCTGTGCCTGCCCTGCCACACCGCCCAGGTCACCGGGTTCTCCGTGCCACAGCATCTGGCCCGGGTGCTGCGCGAGGACGCGGCGGTCGTCGAACTCGACGTGCTGTCCACCGACGAACGCGCCCGACTGCGCGCCGCCCCTGCCTACCGCGAGCTCGCCCCGGCGATCGACGCCGGCGCCCCACTGTTGCTCGGCCGCCTGCTGGTCACCCTCGACGAACTCGACCAGCTGCTGCGACCCACCGGCGAGGACGGTGTCGACCGGGTGGCTCTGTTGCGGGCGGTCACCGACTGGCACCGGGCCGGTGTCCCGACCCGCCTGCGGCGCCGGGACCTCGCCGACCTCCACGACCGCTACCGCCGCGAGATCGCCGGCACCGACAAGCTCGGCCCGAGCGGCTTGGCCCGGGCACTGAAGGCCGCCCGGGCCCACCGGCCGCCGCTGGTCGAGCGCATCCGCGACCACTACGTCCCGCACCCGCTGCTGGCCGCCGTCACCGGCGACCCGGTCAGCGACGCGCTGTGGGACCACGCCGAACACGCGTTGTCCGAGGACGACCGTCGCCACCTCGGCCTCGTCGCCCTCGACCGCTCCGACCCGGCGCACGCCTATGCCCTGCTGCGCACCGTGCCCGATGCGGCGCTGGACGCCCAGGTCGTGGTCACCATCGCGGAATGGCTCAACGCCAACGACGACGTGGAGCCGGCACGTCACTGGTACGAGAGGGCGGCCGGGTCCGGGGACCCGGTCGTGTCCCCGAACGCCCTGTACGGCCTCGCGACCCTGGAGTTCCGGGTCGGTGACCTCGACCGGGCACGTCACTGGTACCTGCGCACCATCGAGGCCCGCGAGCCGGACACCGCCGCGCGGGCGACGTACTGCGTCGGCCTGATCGCCAGGGACCAGGGCGACACGGATGGGGCCGTGCACTGGCTGCGGCTGGCCATCGGCACCGGTCACCCGGTGTTCGCCCCGAAGGCGATGCTGGTGCTCGGCGATCACGCGATGCGCCGAGGGGAGGTCGAGCAGGCGCGCGAGTGGCTTGGCCGGGCGATCGCCTCCGGCGAGGCGCAAGCGACCCCGAGGGCACTGAACCTGTTGGGGCAACTGGAACACCAGGCCGGCAACCTGACCCGTGCGCGCGAACCTCTCCAGCGCGCGCTCACGTCAGGACATCCGACGATGGTGCCGTCGAGCATGCGCTGGCTGGGCGAGGTGGACCTGTCGGCGGGCCGCACGGCGCGGGCCAGGAGCTGGTTCCTCCGGGCCGTCGACTCCGGTGACCCCGACGCGGCCGCGCACTCGCTGCACCGACTCGGCACCATCGCCTCCGCCGACGATCCGGCGCAGGCACGTCGCTGGTTCCTCCGGGCCATCGACACCGGCCGCCCCGACGTGTACCCGAACGCCCTCTACGACCTCGGACTGCTGGAGGGCGGTCTTGGCAGTCTCCACGCCGCCCGCCACTGCTATGAACTGGCCGCCGCCACCGGCCACCCGACGATCACCGAGATGGCCAGGCACAACCTCGGAGTGGTGGCGGACGAACTCGGCGAGACCGACGAGGCCCGCCGCGCCTACCGTGAGGCGATCGGCTGTGGCGTCGACGAGCCGGTCGCGCGCGGGCTGTTCAACCTCGCCTGGCTGGAGGCGGACCAGGGTGACACCGACCAGGCCCGCACCCTGTTCCAGGCCGCGGTCGAGACCGGCTACCGGCCGGTGGCCGACCAGGCCCGCCGCGCCATCGCCGAACTGAACCAACGGCTCACCGACCTCGCGGCGGCGACCGAGTTCGTCGAGCGCGGCTCCTGGCGGTGGCGCTACGACGGTCGCGCTAGCGGCGGCGCTTCTTGAGGTAGGCCGCCAGTTCGTCGTAGGCGCCGGACTCGTTGCCGTACAAGGCGTAGTTGCGGGCGGTCTCCAGCCAGTCGCCGATGCTGGGGCGCACCGAGCGGGCCGCGTCCTCCAGGTCCCGCTGGGTGATCGGCACGACGGTGCCGGCGGTCATCGACCGGTCCATCGCCGACTCGACGCTCTGTTCGCAGATCAGCGCCAGGTCGGCGCCCGACCTGCCCTCGGTGACCTTCGCGATCTTGCCGAGGTTGAGCCGTTCGGCCGGTTTGCCGCGCAGGTGGAAACCGAGGATCGCCTCGCGGGCGGCCTGGTCCGGCGGCGGCACCAGCACGGTGCGGTCGAACCGGCCGGGGCGCAGCAGCGCCGAGTCGATGTCCCACGGGTGGTTGCTAGCGGCCAGCACGAACACGCCCTCGTTGTCGGTGCTGGCGCCGTCGAGTTCGGCGAGCATCTGGTTCACCACCCCGCGCATCGACGACCCGCCGCCGCGCAGGTGGGACCGTTTCTGGCCCAGCGCGTCCATCTCGTCGAAGAACAGCAGGCACGGCCGGTTGCGCCGGGCGGTGTCGAAGATCGCGCGCAGGTTCCGTTCGCTGCTGCCGATCCACATGTCCAGGACGTCGCTGAGGCCGATCTCGTAGAAGCTCGCGCCCAGTTCCCCGGCGAGCGCGCGGGCGATGAGTGTCTTGCCGCAGCCGGGCGGCCCCCACAGCAGCAGCCCGCCGCGCAGCGACTTGCCGAACCGCAGCCGCAGTTCGGGGTTGCGCAGCGGCGAGAGGAACGACAGGTTCAGCCGCTTCTTGACCTCGGTGAGGCCACCGACGTCGGCGAGGGTGATCCCTGCGCCGCCGATCGTGCCGATGTCGGGCTCGCTGACCGCGTCACTGTCGGCCCACCGCTCCAGGATCTCGTCGGCGGTGTCCGGCACGACCTCGGCACGCGGCGGCGGTGACGGTGCCGGTGGCGCCGCCGGCTCGAGCGCGTCGGCGAGCCGGGTGTAGGACGCCGCCCTGGCGCCGTCGCCGCCGGTGCGGGCCGCGTCCGCCGCGATCCGCAGGGCGGCGACGTTGTCCGGCTCGGCGGCGAGCACGGTGGTGGCGTGGCCGAGCGCGTCGGCCGGCTGCCCGGCGTCGAGCAGCAGCCGCGCGACGTGGATCCGCACGGGGTGGTTGCCGGCGTCGGCCGCCAGGGAGGCGAGCAGTGCCGCGATAACCGGATCATCACTCACCGGCGGAACGCTACGGTATGCCGGACCCGACCGGCGGACGAGTGTCAGGAGTGGCGATGAGCGAGGTCGCGCAGACCGCCAGACAGCGCGGGATGGCCCTGCTCGACCTCGGTCGCGCCGAGGAGGCCGAGCGGCACCTGCGGACCGCGCTGGCCGACGACCCGGCCGACCCCGTCGTGCTGACCCTGCTCGGGGATGCCCTGCTGCGTCAGGAGAAGTTCGGGCCGGCGATGGACACCGCCCGCTCCGCGCTGGCCGCCGAACCCGAGATGGTGATGGCCCACAGCGTTCTGGCCGCCGCTCTCGGCGGCCAGAAGCGGTTCGACGAGGCCCTCGACACCCTGCGGCGCGGTCTCGCGCTCGCCCCCGAGTTCGCCGGCCTGCACCTGCAGGAGGCGGCGGTCCTGGCCGCCGCCCAACGCCCCGAGGCCGCGCTGGCCAGCGCGGACCTGGCCCAGCGCCTGGCCCCGGAGAGTTCGGAGGTCGCCGCGCTGCGCGCCGCCCTGCTGTGCGACCTGCGCCGCTTCGACGAGGCACTGGCCGCCGCCGACGACGCCCTGCGCTTGGACCCGGAGAACGCCGAGGCCCACCGCGTGCGCGGGGTGATCGCCCTGCACCGCGGCGGTGGCCGCGACGCGGTCCGCGCCCACCGCGACGCGCTGCGCCTCGACCCGACCGACGTGGACAGCCGCGACGGCCTGTCGGTCGCGCTCAAGACCCGCAACCCGTTGTACGGCCTGCTGTTGCGCTTCAGCCTGTGGCTGGACACGCTGCCCCGGGGAGTGCGCCTGGCGGTCCTGGTGGCGCCGCTGGTGCTGACCCGGCTGCTGCGCCCCTACGAGGAGCAGCTGTGGGCCCGGCTGCTGATCATCGTCGTGGTCGCGCTGGCGTTGCTGAGCTGGACCCTCGAACCGCTGATGAACACCGTGCTGCTGCTCGGCCGCGAACGCCACCTGCTGTCCGCCACCGCGAAACGGGCCACCTACGCGTTCCTGGCCTTCCTCGCCGCCGCGATCGCCGCCGCCGTGTCCGGCCAGGTCAACGGCCCGGCCCAGCTGACGACGCTGGGCCTGGGTCTGGGCCTGTGGGCGATGGCCGCCGGCTCCCTCCACCTGCTCGGCCCTGGCCGGCGCAAGGCCATCGGCTTCGGCGCGGCCGGTGCCGCCGCCGTCGCGGCCCTCGCCGCCACCCTGATCCTCACCGCCGCCCCCTCGGCCACGGCCACGGTGGTGGTGCTGCTCGTCAGCGGTGTCGCCGCCTTGTGGGTCAGCGCCCTGAGCGGTTAGCCGGCGCTCACCGCCACGGGTCGAGGGCGTGTTTGCCCTGTGTCCGCCCGGCTTCCAGGGCGCGCAGGACCGCCGGTCCGTCGGCAAGCGGGTGCACCTCGGGGGTCCCCGGCGGGTACACGCCGGCGGCGATGAGCGCGTCGATCTCGGCGAGCAGCGACCGGAACATCGCCGGGGCCGCTGCCGCCAGCGCGCCGATGTGCAGGCCCTTGACCTGAACCGGGTACCGGAACACCAGGTCGTGCGTGGTCAGCGTGGCGTCCCCGGAGGCGGCGCCGAACACGACGACCCGCCCGGTGACCGGCGTGGTGACCGCCAGGCTGGTCGCGAAGGTGGCCTGTCCCACCGACTCCAGGACCAGGTCCGTCCCGCCGGTCAGCCGGATGATCTCCTCGGCCAGGTCGGGTCGCCGGCTGTCCAGGACCGCGTCGGCGCCGAGCGCGGCGACGGTGTCGTGCTTGGCCGGGGACGCCGTGGCGATCACCCGCGCGCCGTGGTGGCGGGCGAGCCGGACCGCGGCCTGCCCCACGCCGCCGGCCGCGGCGTGCACGAGCACCACGTCCCCGGCCGTGACCTCGCCGAGCGGCTTCAGCGCGGCCAGGGCGGTGGCCCAGTTCAGCACGAGCCCGAGGGATTCGGGGTCGCTCCAGCCGGCCGGGACGGGCACCACGCCGGTCGCCGGCATCGTCTGGTACTGCGCGAATGCCCCCGGCCCGGTGCCGACGACGTGCGTGCCGACCGCCAGCGGATCGGCGACGGCGCGGCCGACGGCCACGATCTCGCCGGCCGCCTCGAACCCGGCGACGTAGGGCGCGCGGGGGCCGCCGGCGTAGGTACCGTGGGTCTGCATGACGTCGGCGAAGTTGACCCCGGCGGCGCCCACCCGGATCAGGTACTCGCCGGGCCCCGGGTCGGGGCGGCGATGGTCGGTGGTGAGGGTCAGGTCGTGCGGTCCCCGGTGCGTTCGCTGGACCAGTGCGCGTATCTCCACGCGCCGAACCTAGGAACCTGACACTTGTGTCAAGGTCAAGGATGCTGGCGCAGGAAGTCGTCGAGCGCCGTCCGCTGCTCGACGAGGATCGCGATCCGGGCGTCGAGCCGGTCGCGGTGGTGGGTCACCTCGCGCAGGAACTCCGCGCCGGGGCCGGATCCTTCGGGCAGCAGCTCCCTGACCAGCCGGACGGGCAGCCCGGATTCCAGCAGCGAGCGGATGACCAGCACCCGGTCGATCGTGGACCGGCAGTAGTCGCGGAACCCGTTGTCGAACCGGCCGGGGACGATCAGGCCCGCGTCCTCGTAGTGGCGCAACGACCGCGCGCTGACACCGCTGAGCCTGGCCGCCTCACCGATCCGCATACCGGTGACGTTACTGGTCGTCGCACAGCGGGTAGGGGCGGTCGTCGGTGGCGCACGGGGTGTAGCCGGCCTCGACGAGTTCGGCGTAGGCGGTGTCGCCGCGCAGGTACTCGGTCAGCGCGGCCAGCACGGTGCCGTCCTCGGGCTCGCCCTTGGTGTACAGGTACTCGATCGTCCACAGTGGATAGCCGGTGGCGGCGGCGCTGACGTCCGGGTACCGGCCGTCCAGCCGCTGCACGGTGACCGGCAGCCGGCCGGCGGTCGCCGCGTTGGCGGAGGCGAGGTCCACGTAGCCGATGGCGCCGGGGATGGTGGCGACCTCGTCGACGATCAGGTCCTCCGAGCCGCGTTCGCAGCGCACGACCCGCGACCCGGGAACACCCCGGTCGGCGGTGACGCACGAATCGGAGGTCAGCTCGCCCTGGGACGCGCCGACGAGCATCGTCTGCTCGAAGGTGCGCCGCGAGCCGGACTCCCCGCCGCGCCCCACGACCCGCACCGGCACCGAGGGCCCCGGCCGCAGTTCGTTCCAGTCGCGGTAGCGCCCCGCGTAGAGGTCCCGGACCTGCGCGGCGCTCAGCCGGTCGACCGGCCGCGTTGTTGGTGATCACGGTGTAGACGGTGACCGCGACCGGCCGCGCCCGCAGCTGCGCGGTGGCCTCGGCGGACCGCCCGTCGGACAGCGCCGCCACCGTCGCCGCCTCGGCGGGGTCGAGCCCGGCGACCTCCCGCACCCCCTCGTTGCTGCCGGAGGCGACGACGTCGATCTCACCCCCGCACACCGCCGCGTACTCCCGCGCGATGCTGGTCATGGTCGGCGCGAACGCGGTGGAGCCCACGATCCGCAGATCGCCCTCGACACAGTCCACCGCCGGCCCGGCCGTCGCCGCCCCCGGCCGCAGGACCAGCGCCGCGATCCACAACCCGGTCAGCAGCACACCGAACGTGGCGGTGACCCACGGCCAGGTGACCCGCCGCTCGTCACGTTCGTCGCGGACACGTCGGTGCCCGGTGGGCCCGGAGACCTCCTTGGTGAGCGGCCCGTGCCGCCGCTCGGCCGGCTCACTGAGCACGACGATCAGCTTGAACCGCTCCCGCGCCGTCAACGCCAGCGACGGCTTGAGCCGCACCCCGTGCCACACCGGCGGCGACTGCTCCACGACACGCTCGGGTTCGACGGGCACCGTGCCGGCCGTGCCCCGCCGAAACGCCCGAACCAGCCGCTGCGGCAAGGTTTCCCGGATCTCCCGCAACGTCGTCGGCGGGGGCGAGGCCGGGTCGGTGGAGAAGAACCGCAGCCCGTCGACGAGCTTGTGCCGTTCCTCCTCTGTGGTCCGCTCGGTCGGGTCGGAGATCCGCGCGTTCCAGATGACCCGCCCGCCGAACGTGAACTCCACCGGCTCCCCGAGATCACCGACCGAGACGTTCCCCCCGGTGTTGCGAATCCGGATGACGACGAAACTGAGGCGCCGGAACAACTCCGACATCGCGATCAGCTCGGGGACCGCGTGCCCGGTGCCGCCGGCCTGGTCCACGTTGAGCCCGACCCGCTGCTCCTCGGTGTCCAGTCCGACCTTGGAGTCGCTCTGCACCCGGTACAACACCCGCTTGCGCCGCGAGAAGTACCACTGCGCCACCGGACTGGCGATGGCCCCACCCGCCACCACCGCCGTCAACACCACCACGAACGGGTTCTCTCCCGACAGAACCTCCAACAACCCCCGCAACACCTCACCGACGAAACCCACCCCGCCGCCCTCCTACCTCCCCGAAACCCGAGTCTAGGAGTGGATCACCACCCACCCGGCGGAAGAACCAGGAGTTCAGCCGGGGTTCAACTCCCCGTCAGCCATCCCAGGTCAACTCGGGCGTGGGGCCCGGCGGACCGGCGTCGGGCCGAGGGGGCGGGCGGCGCATAGTGTGCGTCATGCTCATTCGTGACGTCGAGGACGCGGACTGGCCGCAGGTGTGGGAGATCGTCCGGGAGGTGGTGCGCGCCGGGGACACCTTCACCTACGACCCCGGCCTGACCGCCGAGCAGGCCAGGCAGATCTGGGTCCTCGCCCCGCCGGGGCGCACGGTCGTCGCGGTGGAGGAGGGGCGGGTGGTGGGAACGGCGCACATGGGGACGAACCGGCCGGGACCGGGGTCGCACGTGTCCACGGCGAGTTTCATGGTGGCCGCCGACGTGCGGGGGCGCGGCGTCGGCCGGGCGATGGTCGAGCACGCGTTGGGCTGGGCGCGGGAACGCGGCTACGCTGGCATGCAGTTCAACGCGGTCGCCGAGAGCAACGTGGGGGCGGTCGAGCTGTACCGGCGGCTCGGGTTCTCGGTGGTGGGCACGGTTCCCGGCGCGTTCGCGCATCCGACGCTCGGGCGGGTCGGGCTGCACGTCATGTACTGCCCGTTCTGAGCCCGGCGTAGCGGTGGGCGACGCCGCCGGGCAGCAGGTACTCGGCGACCGCGTTGCCCGCGCGCAGTGACGGCAGCCCCAGGTCGTGCAGGAGTTCGTCGGCGGTGTGGGTGTTGTACGGGCCGAAGTCGTAGCCGCCGGAGCCGGGCAGGACCTCCTCCAGCCAGTCGAGCGCGGCCCGGGTCCGGTCCTCGTCCGGGGTGGTACCCAGAGCACCCCGGAGGTGGGCGGCCAGCCAGTGCGCGGTCAGTTCGACGCCGAGCACGTTGTTGAAGATCTGCCGGAACCCGACGAACCCGAGCCCCTCGGTGCCGGGCGCGACGATGCCCTTGTACAGCCGCAGTCGCCCGTGCTCGTCGTGGGTGCGCACCCGCGAATCCAGGAACGGGAACACCGTGCGGTGCCCGGTGGCGAACACCACGACGTCGGCCGGCACCTCGTGGCCGCCGGCCAGTCGCAGGCCCTCGGCGGTGAACGACTCGACGGCGCTGACGTGCGTGGCGAGCCGTCCCCGCCGCACGGCGCGGACGTAGCCGCGCGGCATCACCCCGGCGTGCGCCAGGTGGTGGGGCAGCGGGCCGGCCGGGCGCAGCCGCCGGGGCAGCCGGTAGAACCCGGCGGAGAACAGCATGTCGCGGGTGATCAGCCACCACAGCGCGCGTTTGACGCGGTCGTCGAGCCGGTCGGGCGCGCGCACGCAGTCCTGGTCGTGGTAGCGGGGGAGCAGCGCCTCACCGAGGCGGGTGAACAGGATCCACTTGTAGCCGACCAGTCCCAGCAGCAGCCGTTCGGGGATCATCCAGTTCACCCTGCGCTGCACGAGCGTCGCGGACGCGCCGTCACGGGCCGCGCGGGTCGCCAGGTCCAGCGCCGACTTGCCGCCGCCGACCACCACCACCCGCCGGCCGGTGAAGGTGCCGGCGCGCACGCCGTTGGAGTGCAGCACGGTCCCGCCGAACGCGGACCGGCCGGGCAGGTCGGGCACCTGCGGCAGGTGGTGCGCCCCGGTGGCGACCACGACGTGGTCGAACTCCTCGCGCCGGGGTGTGCCGGTGTCGCCGGCCGGGCGTGAGTCGACCAGCCAGCCGGCCGATCCCAGCGGGCCGGGGCCGTCGACCGCCCGCACGGACACCACCTCGGTGCCGGGCCGCAGCCGGTCCAGGACACCGAACCGGCGGGCGTACTCCTCCAGGTAGCGCTGGGTGTCGACCGCGCTGGCGTAGTGCAGCCGGTTGGGCAGGTCCGCGAACTCGAACAGGCGACGCGACGCCTGGTTGGCCAACCCGTCGTAGGACCCGCCCGGTGACCAGATCCCGCCGACGCGCTCGTACTTGTCCAGCACGGTGACGTCGAACCCGCTGTCCACCAGCACCTTGGCCGAGGCGATCCCGCCGGGACCCGCCCCCACGACACACGCCTTCATCAGCAGCCACCCTCTCCGGACGGTCGACCCGCTCATCATCCCGGCCAGGACCAATATGCTGGCCCGGCCCACCAACAGGAAAGGCCCTCGCACCGTGACCGATCTTGCCGCGTTCTCCGAGTTGCTGACCGTCGACCACGGCCTGTGCGTGCTGTCCACCCTGCGCCGCGACGGCAGCATCCAGTCGTCGGTGGTCAACGCCGGTGTGCTGGACCACCCGTTCGGCGGTGGCCCGGTGGTGGGCCTGGTCGCCGCCGGCGGCATCCGCAAGCTGCGCAACCTGCGCGCCGACCCGCGCACCACGATCGTGGTGCGCGCCGGCTGGACGTGGGCCACGGTCGAGGGCACCGCGCAGGTCCTCGGCCCGGACGACCCGCACCCCGACCTGGACCGGGACACCCTGCGCCTGCTGCTGCGCACGATCTTCCGGTCCGCCGGCGGCACCCACGACGACTACGACACCTACGACCGCGTCATGGTCGAGGAACGCCGCGCCGCCGTGCTCATCACGCCGACCCGGGTCTACTCCAACCCCGCCTGACCGGGAACTGTCGGTGCCCTGTCGTAGCGTGGCGCCATGACGGTTCGCTCGAACGCCGGCTACGGCGAGCACGCGGACGCGCTGGCCACCGGTTTCGAGGCGGTCACCTTCGAGGACGTGCACCGCGAGGTGATGCCGTGGTTCCCGGCCGCGCCCGCCACGGTGCTCGACGTCGGCGCTGGCAGCGGCCGGGACGCCGCCGCGCTCGCCCGCCGGGGTCACCGGGTGCTGGCCGTCGAACCCACCGCCGAACTGCGGCGGATCGCCCAGCGCCTGCACGCCGGCGATGCGATCGACTGGCTCGACGACCACCTGCCCGACCTGGCCCGGGTGACCGGAACCTTCGACCTGGTCCTGCTCAGCGCGGTCTGGATGCACCTGGACGCCACCGAGCGTGCCAGCGGCCTGCGCCGGCTCGCCGGCCTGCTGGCGCCCGGCAGCAGCCTGATCATGTCCCTGCGCCACGGCCCGGTCCCCGCCGGCCGGCGCATGTTCGAGGTCACCGCCGAGGAGACGGCCGAGGTCGCCAGCCGGTGCGGCCTGCGGGTGATCCACTCCAGCGAGCGCGACGACCTGCGGGGACGGACCGACGTCTGGTGGAGCACCCTGGTCCTCGGTGCGCCGTCGTGACCGTCGAGCAGAGCCCCGGACCTCGTGGCGGCTGGCCGTCCTGACGGGAGCCAACAGCCGCACCTACACGTTCGCCTCGGCGACGCCCTGCTGACCCTCGCCGGGCAGGGGCGCACCGAGGTGCCGCTCGCCGACCTGGCGGCGCCCTACGCGCACGGCTGATGGCACCGCGGTCGTGATCGGGGATCGCGCCAGCGGCGCCAACCAGCGGTGGAACACCAACACCGACGGCAGCTGCGTCCGCGTCGAGTCCGGCAGTGCCTGGACGCCACCGGGGGCACCTGCTGCAACTCTGGACCTGCGACGGCGGCGCCAACCAGCGGTGGTCCCGCAGCGGAGAGCGGAGCTGGTGTCGGTGGTGATCGGTTCGACGACCGTGACGTCGAGCTGCGGCTGGTCGCCCGGGCGCTGTTGCTCGACCTCAGTCAGGTGTGGAGTTGGCCGTCGGTGCCGCGAGCGTTGTTGATGGCGGCGCGGAGTTGCAGCCAACCCGGATCCGCCGTGGTCGCGGTGGTCACCGCGGTCAGATCGTCGGGCGTCCAGGCCCGGGTTCCGTCGGTCGTGACGACGTGATCCCAGAGGTCGCCCTCATCGGGTGCCACGGAGGTGGCGGCCAGGAACGCCGTGACAGTGGCTCGGCTCGCTTCGGTGTCGATGGTGTGTGTTCCCGTGGGTTCAGTGAGCACTGACAGCACGACCAGTTCGCCTGCGCGGTTCGCGACGACGAGTTCGCCGTTCGCGGTGACGCACAGAGCGGTCACCGGTGAGCCGGCGAGCACGTCGTGTTCGCTGGCGGTCTCGTCGTCCAGGTCGATTTCGAGGAGGGTGCCTGCCGGTGTGCCAACCCAGAGCGCGCCGGGTTGCCCGCCGAACGCGATGTTGTGCCGCGACCAGCTACGCATCTGTTCACACCATTCGGGCGGGTAAGGGTAGCCAGGGGTGGGATCGACCAGGGTCGTCGCCAGCACGCGGTCAAGCGTCGGGAACGCGAACACCGCGAGCGAGCTCTCGTACGCGTTGCCCCGGATCGCGAGGTGACGTCCGTCCGCGCTGAAGACCGGTGCCTCGTAGCCGTCGGCGTCGAGAATCAGTGCACGACTCAGCACCCGCATCCCGGCTGGCGTGGTCTCTGTGGCGATGCTTGCGAAGAGCCCGAGTGTCGCGCCTTGATCGCTGCACAGCGTGGCCACCAGCCCACCGGCCGGATGCGAGGCGACGCCGCTGTCCCACGGTGGGCCGGAAGTGACGGTTCCTGTCGCCAGGTCCAGGACATCGGAACGTTCCCATGCGTCGTCGCCCCCACCTGACGATGGCGATGCCCATACCGTCTCGCCGTCCGGACTGAACGCCATACTGCGGTAACGGGTCCCGGGTGGAACACCGTCCGGTTCGGCGAGACCGGCTTCGCTCCACTGCACGACGCCGTCCTCGCCCGAGATCAGCAGAAGTGGCCGGTTCGGATGCCATGCCACAGCGGGCGTCCGGTCCGACTGCCGCCAATCGTCGTCCCCGTAGTCGCTCGACTCGGCACCAACGATGCCGAGTTCGCGTAACGCCGCCGCCCCGCGGTCCCAGACGTGCACCGCCGGCCGCTGGGAACTCAACGCGGCGACCAGAGGCAATCGCGGGTGAGGCACCAAGCGCTCAAAGGAGGTTCCGCTACCGACCGACGTTCTGGCCACGACCTCAACAACAGTCATCGCGACACCGTACTTCTCCGTCGGGTTCCGGACTCGCTGAGCTACCTCGGAGGCCCCGTTCTCGACGGCGACACGCTGCCCTGACTTCCCGTGACGCGGGGGAGCGGGGAGCGGACGGGCCAAGGAACCGGTCGCTGGTACAGACAAGGGAGCGAGGCCCAGAAACGGGGTCGGACCAGTATGATGCCGGCATGGTCTCCCCACAACAGCCGGAGGCCGACGGTGCGCCACCACCCCCGCCGACGAGGAAGACCGGCCTCATCGTGGCGATCGTGCTGGGTGCTGTGGTGGTCCTCGGCGTCACCGGCTTCGTCGCGCCCGGTTTCTTCCTCTCCGCTGGCCACACCGACGCGGACTCGCTCGTCGAGCAGTTGATGGTGGACATCAGAAGCTGGGAACGGGACGCGTTGACGGAGCTCACCTGCGCTGACGCGGAGCCGAACGTCGAGAGGTCCATTCGCGAGATCAGCTTCATCCACAGCGTCGAGCTGACCGGCACCAAGAAGATCTCCGACGCTGAGGTCACGGCGGAGTTCAGGGTCAGGGTCGTCGACGTGATGCGTTCGATCGAGGTCCTGGTGATCAACACAGACGGCTACTGGTGCTGGCAGGACATGACGCTCCTGCCAGAGCCCGGTTTCCCCCCGCCCTAGTTGCCAGGTGCACCGCCTCGTCACCGCGAGGTTTCCGGTGGCTTGATGTTCTTGGCCGACGGTCGCTCCACCGGAGTTACCAGGGTGCCTTTTCCAGCAGCGCGGCGACGATGACGGCGTCGCTGGTGTGCAGTTCGGTGAAGATGGTGAGGGATTCCGACCATGCGGCGCGCGCCTCTTCCCGGCGCCCCAGTGCGTGGAGCGTTCTCCCCATTTCTCGGAGGTTGTGGGCGAGGGCCAGACGAAGGTCGCTCTTGCGGCTGAGGGTGATCGCGACCTGGTGGGCGATGAGGGCCTGCTCGGGTAGGTCGATGTCGCGTTGGATGACTCCCAGTTGGCAGAGGGCTTCGGCCTCGCCGTGGCGGTCGCCCATTTCGCGGTAGGTGGCCAGGCTGTCGTTCAGGCAGGTGAGGGCCTCGGCTGGTCGGCCGGTTTGGCCGTAGAGCATTCCCAGTTCCACCAGGCCGACGGCTTGACCGTAGCGGTCGCCGAGTAATCGGAAGAGTTCCAGGCCGCGTTGGTGGCAGGCCAGCGCTTCGGTGTACCGACCTTGGATTCGGTGGAGCGGGCCGAGGTTGCCCAGGCTCATCGCCTGGCCGCGACGGTTGCCGATCGTCTCGTGAATGGCGAGGCTTTCCTGGTAGCAGGCCAGTGCGGAGTCCAGTCGTCCGTTCATCTTGTGCGCCACGCCGATGTTGCTCAGGCACTGGGCCTCGCCGTCGCGGTCACCGAGTTCGCGGTGGATGATCAGACCGGTGGACAGGCAGTCGATCGCCTCAGCGAAGTGTCCGAGTTTGCAGAGGGCGGCGCCGAGGTCGTTGCGTACCGCGGCTTCGGCGGCGCGGTTACCGGCCGAGCGGGCCGCGGTCAGCGCGATTCGGCTTGACTCGGCCATGTCGCTCCAGTGTCCCCGCAACCGGAGGAAGGCGTACACGGCTTGGGAGAGCTGGGTCGCGGCTTCGGCGGCGACACCGGGAGTGGACGCCGCCTGGCGGATCGCCGAGAGCAGGTTGACGTGTTCGGCCTCCAGCCAGTCCAGCGCGGCCGCGCTGTCGGCGATCGTCAGGCTGTCGCCGACCCAGCGCGGGTCCCGGCGCCCCGCTCGGAAATCCCCCGGCCGGATGAGTGTCGACGCGTTCCAGGCCGTCGCTATGTACATGGCCAGAACCCGGTTCAGCGCGGCAGCCTGGTGCTCGGCCGGCATGACCTCCAGCGCCCGTTCTCGCGCGTAGAGCCGGACCAGGTCATGGAGCCGGTAGCGGCCGACGGAGACGTTCTCCAACAGGCTCACGTCCACCAGCTTCTCGAGGGTGTGCTCGGTGGCGGATTCGGACGCCTCGAGCACGCGCGCCGCGGCGCGAACCTCGATGGAGGGCGCGTCGAGCACGCTCAGCATGACGAGCGCGTCGGCGGCAGCGCGGTTCGATCGCTCGCTGCTTCTGCGGAGCTCGTGCAGTGAGACCTCGACACTGGAGCGCACGCTGATATCGGTGAACTCCAAGGTATCGAGGCGTCGTCGTGCGTCGGCGAGGCGGTCGGCCAGGTCGCGCAGCCGCAATCCCGGCCGGGCGGCGAGTTTCGCGCCGGCGATCCGCAGGGCAAGGGGAAGGTTTCCGCACCAGTGGATGATCTCCGTGGCAGCGGGATCGTTCGCGATCTGCTCGACTCCGCTGATCCGCGCCAGGTATTCCAGTGCGTCGGCGTCGGAGAGCACACCGAGATGGAGATGGTGCGCGCCGCTCAGGCTGGCCAGCATTCGTCGGCTGGTCACCAGGACCGCGCAGGTCGCCGAGCTGGGTAGCAGTGGCGCGACCTGTGCCGCGTCGCGGGCGTTGTCCAGAACGATGAGGATTCTTCTGGTCGCCGTGACGGAGCGGAACCGGCCCGCTCCTTCGCTGAGATCGAACGGGATGTCACCGCCGCGCGGGTCGAGCACCCGGAGGAATCGGCGTAGGACGTTCAGAGGAGTCAACGGACGAAGCCCGTCGGTGGCACCCTGGAGATCAACGTAGAGCTGGCCGTCGGGATAGCCGTGCGCCAGCTGATGTGCCGCGTGGATGGTGAGGGCCGACTTCCCGATTCCGCCCGCGCCGTGCACCGCGAGAATGCCGGGTACGCCCGACTCGCCGGCCTCGGCAAGGACCTGACGGAGCCGGGCCAGCTCGTTGTCCCGCCCCGTGAAGGCGGCGACGTCGCCGAGGAGTTCATGGGGCAGCCCGTCCGACGCGACCTGGGCGGCAGCGCCGATGGTCGCCGGTTCCGCGGCTTCGCCCTTGATCGTGGCTTCGTTCAGTTGGCGAACCTCGATACCTGGCTCGACGCCGAGTTCGGCGACGAGGCGGCGACGCAGGCGGCGATAGATGGCGAGTGCCTCATTCTGCCGTCCCTCCCGGCGCAGCGCCACCATCAGGCGAGCGGCGAATCCTTCATGGAGGGGATGCTCGGCATTGAGCCTGCGCAGCTCGGGCAGCGTGGTCGCGTGGTCACCGGCGGCGATCTCGAGGTCGATACAGCGTGCCACGGCGGCGAGCCGTTTCTCCTCGAGCACCGTGGACTCGCTGCGCAACGGCTCGCCGAGACCTTCGAGCGCCGGGCCCCGCCAGCAGGCCAGGGCGTCACGCAGCATTCGGGCACCCTGGCGCGGCGTCTTCGCGGTGCGGGCCTGCTCGACGAGCCGGTCGAAGACCAGCACGTCGAGATCCTCCGGGTCGACGAGGACACGGTAGCCAGGCCGGTTCGTCTCGATGACGACCCCGGCGCCGGTCAGCAGCCGACGCAGTCCGGAGATCCGGTTGCGTACCTGCCGGTGTGCTGTCTCGGGTAGATCCGCGCCCCAGGCCGCCTCGCCCAACCGGGCCACGGTGACCACCTGGTTCGCATTGAGTAGCAGCATCGCGAAGATCCGCTGCGAGTACAGGCCGCCGACGTGCAGTTCGCGTCCGTCGGCCAGAACCTGTAGGGCACCGAGCAGCCGGAACCGCGGCCGTGCTCTCTCAGATCGCACCCACTCTCCCCCTAGCATCAGATTCCAGCACGTCAACCCCTGCGGCCTGTGTCAGACCTGTGCGGTACTGATGATTCAGTTGCTGATACTAACTCACGTGTCACGACTCTTTGTTCTAGGAATCGATGGCCTGCCACCAACTACCCTTGATCGTTTCCTCGCCGAGGGACTGCTTCCGAACTGCGCGAAGCTGCTCCAGACGTCGGCGCGTCTGTCCGTCACACCAACCCTGCCGGCGGTGACCTCGCCGGGCTGGATGACGATCGCCTCCGGGGCGCACCCAGCGACCCACGGCGTGGTCAACCTGCTGCAACCCACTCCGGGAGAGGCGCCGGACTCGGTGCGCAACGGCTTCGACCGCAGGCTGGTGAAGGCCGAGTACCTGTGGGAGGTTCTGGCCGAGCACGACCGTCCCGCGATGGTGGTCAAGTACCCGGGCAGCTGGCCCCCGCAGAACACCGGATTCGTCCAGGTGGACGGTGCTGGGGGTTACGCGGACATCACCTGCCGGTTCGAGGCGTTGCCGTCCGCTGCGTACATGTGCGGGGTCGAGGCTCCCCAACAGGCCGCGGGCGGATGCTGCGCGGTGCCTCGCGGATTCGAGGAGCATTACCGTATCGACTCCAACGGCGCGAACGGCCACATCACCGTGCACGCGCGAAAACCGCTCGGCTGGTCCGACCTGCCGGCCGGCTGTATCCCGGAGTTCGAGTCGACGCTGCCGGTGCAACCGAGTGGGCAACAGCGTCGGGAACTGTTGCATGCCTTGGCCTATCCGTCCTCGGACGGCGCACGGTTGCTGATCCGCAGACGGAAGTCCGACGACGGGGCGGTCGCCGACCTGGCCGTCGGGCAGTGGTCCGACTGGATCCGCGAGGAAGGCCACCAGGGCGCGTTCATGTTCCGGGTCAAGCTGTTGGAGCTCGACCTGACAAATCGGATCATGCGGATCTACCGTACAGAAGGGCACCGCGTCGACGGCTTCACGACGCCGTCCGAACTGGCTTCCGAACTCGTCGATGCCGCGGGTCCGCCGTGTGAGTGGACCGGCACCTTCGACTACATGAACGGCCTTCTCGACATCGAGACCCAACTCGAGGTGTACGACGCGCACACGGCGTGGCTCGAACGGACGATCCGACACCTCGCCGGCAACCCCTGGGACGGGTTCTTCGTGCACTGGCACGTCGTCGAGTACGCCCACCACATCGCCGGGTCCTGCCTGGACGACAGCCACCCACTGGCCGACCGGGATCGGGATCGCTATCTCGGGTTCCTGCGGGAGACCTACCGGCTGATGGACCGGCTGGTCGGAACGGTGCTGGACTGCGTCGAGGCCGACGACGGGGTGGCGTTGGTCAGCGACCACGGCCACGACCTGGTGCACACCATGTTCCACGTCAACGACTTCTTCCGGGAACAGGGTTGGCTGGTCGCCCACGAGCACGACGATTCGGTGCACATCGACTGGTCCAAGTCTCGGGCCTACGCGCTCTTTCCCGGCCTCGTGGTGCTCAACCGGGAGAGCTGGTGGTCGGGAGGCATCGTCCACGAGGACGAGGTGGGCGGACTGGTCGAGGAGATCACCGCCGGGCTTCGTGGCCTCGTGGATCCGAGGACCGGGCAGCCGGTGGTCACCGGTGTGCTCGACGCCGACGAGATGGCCACCTACGGCCAGAGCGGTGAGCACGCTCCCGACCTGTTCTTCAGCATGGCGCGCGGATACGAGCCCGCGACCCGGCTGCGAGCGGGACGCGAGCCGTACTTCGTGCTGACGGAACCGGGAGTCGAACTCACCAGCGGCCACGGCTCGTTCCATCCGGCATCACCATCCGCCCGCACGCTCGCGCTGCTGCGCCACCCTAGTCTCGAACCCGGCTCGGTCGGCCAGCTTCCCGTCGCGATGGTCGACCTGGCGCCGACCTTCGCGCAACTGCTCGGTGTACGCGCCCCACGTGACGCTGATGGCCGGCCACTCAACCTGCACGCACTGGGCGTGCTGAGGGAGCAACGATGAGGACAGAACAGGGCATGTACGACGCGGCGATCGAGTCGTCGCGCATCTTCAGCCACGCCGTTCGCGAGGTCGCGGACAGTTCCGGGCTGCTGACCTACCTGGCCGAGCCGCGCGGTGTGGACGACATGATCGGACACATGGAGTTCCTGCCGGAGAAGCGGGACCAGCTCGTCTGTCTGCTGCGATTACTGGCCAGTCAGGAGCTCCTGCGGGAGGTCACGGTCGACGGCGGGCCGCGTTACCAGACGAACGGCGCGCGGGCCGGTCGATCGCTGGACGACGACGGTCGGTACGTGCCGCAGATCCAGCACATCGAGGGTTGGTACGGGGACGACTACGCGGAGGCGATCCGCACCACGAACATCGAGTTCCTCGGCCGCGATCTGGAGTTTCTCCGCAAGCCGCACCAGTTCGCCCGGTTCGACAAGAGCCTGGCGGAGGAATGGCGGCTGACCATGACCAGTCCGCTCTACGAGTTCGGCCGCGGACTGTGCGTCGAGGAGCTGGTCGCCAGGGGCAACCGTTTCCTGGATCTCGCCTGTGGACCGGGATACGGCGCGCAGCGGATCGCGGAGGCGTGCGGCGGCCGGTGTTCGATCGTGGCGCTGGACAAGTCCGCCGACTTCGTCGAGATGACCAGGGAACTGGACTATCCGGCCGGCACCGAACTGCGGGCCGAGGTGCACGACATCAACCTGCCGCTGCCTGAGCTGGCCCCGGAGTCGATCGACGGCGTGCTGTTCAACGGATCCTTCCACTTCATCCGGGACAAGCAGGCACGGCTGGCCGAACTGTGGACGGCGCTGCGGCCCGGCGGGCTGCTCTGCCTCGGCCACACGTTCGCGCGCAGCGGTTTTCCGGACGAGGCCATGCGGGAGTTCTACTTCTCCATGCTCGAGGACGACCTGTTCCCGCTGAGCTGGGACGAGCTCATCGCGCTCACCGAGCAGGCCGGGTACCGTCCGGTGCGGAACTTCCATCAGGGCAGTTACTCGTACCTACTGGTGGAGAAGGTGTCCGCTCCGGCTGGTGATCGGTCGGGCCGATGAGCCGGGTGCTGCTGATCGGCCTGGACTGCCTCGGCGCCGAACTTCTCGAGCCCGAAGGGGCCGACCTGATGCCTCGGCTGGCCGGGCTGGCCGCGTCCGGGATGAGCGGAGCGCTGGAGAGCACCCTGCCGCCGATCACCGTTCCGGCCTGGACCAGCATGCTGACCGGTCGAGACCCGGGAGAGCTCGGGGTGTACGGGTTCCGTAACCGGCGCAGCTTCCGGTACGGCGATCTGATTCGAGCCACGTCCACCGCCGTGCGCTATCCACGGTTGTGGGACCGGATGACGGCCGCCGGTCGTCCGTCCATTGTGCTCGGTGTGCCACAGACCTCGCCACCGCCCCACATCGAGGGTGCGCTGGTCTGCGGGTTCGAGGGCGCGTTGGACGCGAACGGCTACGCCTGGCCACCGGAGTTGGCGGCGGAGGTCGAGCGGGTGGTGGGGGAGTACGAGTTCGACGTCCCGGAGTACCGCAACACCCCGCTGGAGAGCGTGCGCGAGACGGCGCACCGGATGACCGGCAAGCGGTTCCGGCTCATGCGCCACCTGCTCGGGTCGCGGGACTGGGATTTCGCGATGGTGCACGAGATCGGCGCCGACCGGATGCACCACTCCTTCTGGAGCCACCACGACCCCACGCACCCGCGACACGATCCGTCCTCACCGCACGGTTCGGCCATCCGGGACTACTACCGGTATCTGGACACCGAGGTCGGTTCGCTGCTGGACCTGGTGGGTTCGGACACCTCGGTGCTGGTCGCGTCCGACCACGGGGCCAAGGCGATGCACGGCGGCCTCTGTGTCAACGAGCTGCTGCGCGAGGCGGGTCTGCTGGTCCTGCGCGAGGAGCCGTCGAAGCCGGGACCGCTGGAACCGACCATGGTGGACTGGACGGCCACCCGGGCGTGGGCGGAGGGCGGTTACTACGCCAGGGTGTTCTTCAACGTCAAGGGGCGCGAGCCGAACGGCATCGTGGAGCCCGCCGAGATCGCCAAGCTCGGAGCCCAGATCGACGACCTGCTGACCACGGTGGCCCTCGGCGACGGCCGGGTGCTGCACAACCGGGTGTGCACCCCGGCGGACCTGTACCGTCGTGTTCGCGGCATTCCCCCGGATCTGCTCGTCTTCTTCGACTCCGAGCAGTGGCGCAGCATCGGCAGCGTCGGGCACCACAGCACCTGGGTCTCGACCAACGACACCGGACTGGACGAGGCCAATCACGCGCGGGACGGCCTCTACATCCTGCGGGGCGGGCAGGTGCGTCCCGGTGTCCGACGACGAGCGTCCATTCTGGATGTGACACCGACGCTTCTCGATCTCCTCGGACTGGCCGAGGATCCGGGCCTGAGCGGCCAGAACCTCATGCGGCACGACGAGGTGCCCGCATGACCGAGGCCGGCGTGGCCCTGCCGGAACTGTTCACCGACAAGACCGGCTGGGGTCGGTTCGCACGCACCCCGTTCCAGACCCGGGAGTGGTACTCGGCGGCCGGGTTCGCCGATCGCGCGCACCTGATCAGCGCCGACGGCGCGGGTGTTCCGGTCTGGACGGACGCCGACCCGGACCACTACTACCACAGCCCGCGGCAGATCCTGACCGGTCACCTGGAGCGGGCGTTCCTCGGCTCCTCGTGGCCCGGACGGATCGGCACGGTGGGGGAGCGGTGGGGACCGGTCGCGACCACCGTCAGCCCCTACGGCTACCGTGGCGGCGCGTTCGCCCCGGAGGGGGCCGCCCTCGACGGGCTGGCGGTCGAACTGATCCGGCATGCACGACATCAGGGCGCTGGACTGGTCATGTCCCACTACCTGTTCGACGGCGAGGACGACGAATGGCTGCGCGCGTTGCGGTCTGCGGGCGCGGAGCCGCTCGTGCTCGGCGCGCAGTGCGTGCTGGACGTCGAATGGGCGTCCGCCGCGGAGTACTACGCGGAACTCGGCGGTTCGAGGCGGTCGATCCGGCAGCGGTACGCGCAGTGGCAACGGAACGGCTACACCGTTCGGGTCCGGCCGGTCGACGAGCCCTGTGACGACCGGGAAACCGACCAGGTGGTGCGCCTGTTCGCCGAACACGCGCGCCGGCACGGTGACTCGTCGCCGCCGCTGGGCCTGTACCGGACGCTCGCGACCGGCACCGGCGGTGTCGCCCGGCTGCTCCTCACCGTGTCCGAGGGCGCCACGCTGCGCAGTGCGCTCGCCGTACTCGTCTGGGGAGACACCCTGTTCCCCAAGTGCTTCGGTAGCGACCACCCCCAGGTCGACTACCTGCCACTGGTGTACGACGAGGTGGTGGCGCTGGCCGTCACCGGGCGCCACCGCCGCGTCGACTACGGCGGCGGCGCCCACCAGGCGAAGTTGTTCCGTGGCGCCACGCTGCGCTATGCGCTCGGTGCATTGTCGGCCGACCCCGCCTCGCCGTTCGGCGCGGCGCTGCTCGCGCATGCCAAGGATCTGAGTACTCGCAAGCTCACCCATTTCCGCGACCTGGCAATCCGCTGGCACCGTGGGCATCTGGCTCCACCGATGCCGGGAATCCTTTCCCAGAACGACAAGGATCGCGAGTTGGTGGAAATGTCAGTCCGCAACACCCGGGGGGACCGATGACGCTGGACGCGTCCGCTGTAATCGTCATGACCGTCGACGAGATCGCCGCCATCGACCAGCGGCTGCACGAAGTGACCGTGACCGGCCGGCTGTGCGGCGGAGTCGACCAGACGCTGCTCGCCGACGGCCCGCGGGTCATCCCGGTCACCGGAGCCAACGCGCCGGATCACGCCTGGGTCGAGGTCACCGGGGATTGGACGGGAGACCTGCTGGTCGCGCAGCGGACCAAAGTGCTGCGCGCGCCGGAACAGCCGCCAACCACCGCGACCGAGTTGCCCGAGGCCGAGGCGATCATCTGGCCGGGGTGCCTTGAGGCCATTGTGCACAACGCCGCGATGTTCCGCGAGATTCGGCTGTTCCTCGACGGTCGTGACTTCGTCGAGGTCAAGACCCCGATGCTGCAGGCCGCGCCGGAGATCAGCTTCTTCCACCAGGCCGTCACCCAGCCGATGCGGGGCACGAGTTTCTACTTACGAACCGATCCCGAGGAGTACCTGAAGAGGTATCTCACCGCCGGCATCGAGGCGGTGTACGAGATCTCCACCAACGTGCGCGACGACGCCGACGACAGCACGCACCTCACGGAGTTCCAGTCGCTCGAGTTCTACCGCAGGTTCATGGACTTCCAGGAAGCTCGTGAACTCGCGGACGATCTGATCCGTCATCTGGTCCGGCGACACTCGGCGTTCGGGCCCCGACCGACCGTGATCAACCCGGACAGGCCGTGTGCTCGCGCGCGATACGCGGATCTGACCAAGCAGGTGACCGGTATCGACCTGGACGCGCCGGACTGCGCGACCGCCGCCGGGCTCGCCGCACGGATCCGGTCGTGCGGCCTGACGGTCGAGCTGTCCGGTCAGGCGACGACCTGGCGGCGCAACTGGCTGGACACGCTCTTCGACGACCATGTGTTGCCAGCGCTGGATGAACCAACGTGGGTCACTCATTTCCCGGCGGATCTGGCCTACAGCTACCGGCTGGATCCGGCGAACCCCAACTACGCCCTGCGCGCGGAGCTGTACCTGCCGGGCGGCATGGAGGTGGCGCATGTGTACGAGAACCTGACCGTGGAGCGGGAACTACGCGAACGCTACACGGTCCGGCGCCGGCACCGGCTCGACTGTGGACTCGGCGAGACCGTGCTCAACGAGTCGCTGATGGGCAGTGCGCGAATCGGCATGCCACCGATGGGTGGCGGGGCGATCGGCATGGAACGACTTCTCATGACGTTGCGCGGCGATGACGAGATCGGTGCGGGCGTCCTGTTCGGCCAGGAGATCGCCAAGGCGCGGCCAGGGGCGCCGCGGACGGGAGAGGACAGTTCTACGTGATCAGTGTCTATGTCGTGATGACGGATCAGTTGAAGGACATCGCCGCCGCGGGTGCCGAGCACCCGGTGTTCGGGGGCTTGTTCGACCAGGGCACGGTCGCGGCGCTGACCGGGTTCGGGACCGACGTGGCCGACGAGATCGGCCAGGTGTGCCGCGAGGTCGACCTGGACGGCACTCGACTGCGGGTGGCCACGATCTCCCTGGACACGTCCACCGCTGATGACCTGCGCGAGCTGTTGGAGGGCGAGGCATCGGCAGCCGCGGTGTGTGTCGTCCTGGCCGGTACGGGGTCGGACCCGCTGCCCCCACTGCTCGTGGTGGCCGGCACGGTCGTGCCCGCGATGGGTGTCGTGCCGGACTGCGACCGTGCCCGGCTTGTCGTGACCTTCGAGCACTTGGTCGGACAACCCGATCCCGACCAGGACTCGCTGTTTACCGAACCCGCGGTGCCGGAATCACTGATGGAGGAACAACTCAGTGAACGCCTCAAGCAGCTCTACGGCGAGTAGCCCGGTCCGCCGCGAGGCTGACTCCGACCGGCGGCTGTGGATCGCGTTGGGCGTGGGTATGGGGGTGTCGTCGGCCGGTGCGGTGCTCAACATGCTGGCGTTGCTCACCTACCTGTACGAGCGGACGGAGTCGCCCCTGCCGGTCGGGGCGGCCGTGGTGCTCAACTTCCTGCCGGTGGTGGTGTTCCTGCCGCTGATCACGTCGCGGCTGGGCACCTGGTCGCTGCGTGGGGTGACCGCCGGCACCGCGTTCCTCCAGGCGGTGATCGCGGGGATGATGGCGATCACCGCCGGGACGCAAGGGCCGTTGATCATCCTGTTCGCCTCGTCCGCGGCACTGGGGCTGCTCACCCAGGTGCTGTGGATCGCTGTGCTGAGCGCACTGCCCAAGCTGCTCAGCACGGGGAAACTCGGCCGGGGCAACGCGCTGCTGCAGACCAGCACACAGTCGGGTGCGGTGCTGGGTGCCTTCGGGCTCGTCATTCAGGGCAGCGCACCGGCCTGGACGCTGTTCCTGCTGGACGCCGGCACGTTCCTGGTGCAGGGCGTCCTGCTCATGGCGTTGTTGTCCAGAACGGACACGAACCGGGCCGACACGCAACCGGCAGCGGCTGCGGCGGAACCGGCGGCGGCCCGGGTCCGGCCTAGGTTGCGGGAGTTCGGGCTCGTCCTGCTGATGCCCTCCGGGTTCATCGCGATGAACGTGCTGAACGTGGCGATACCGCTGATCATCTACAGTCGACTGCACGAGGGACTACGCGAGTACGCCGCGACCGAGATGGCCTATCCGGTGGTCGCCATCCTGGCCGGCGCCCTGATCAGCCGTTACGCCAGAACCGCTCTGATACCCGCGATGCTGGTGGTGATCGCGGTCGGCTTGGTCGGCTTGGCGTTCACCACCGACATCGTCCTGCTGATCGTGGCGGTCGGCGCGATGGGCGGCAGCGTCATCGGTGCGAACGTCTCGACCCAGGTGCTGGCCCAGACCGCGATCCCGGCTGAGTCGCTGCCGAGAATCCAGACCAGCGCCTCGATCGTCGCCGCGGTACTCTCCGGCGTCGCCGTCCTGGCGTTGTCGACCGCTTTCGATCACGACGCGAGCGGGGTCGCCCTCGTCGGGGTCGCTGTCTGGTACCTGATGCTGGTGCCGGTGAGCGTCGCCGTGCGGCGGGCGTTCGACACGCGGGTGGCGTCGTGAGTGACGGCACCTCGGCCACGCGCGCCGGTATGCCGACGGCGGAGCTGGATCGCACTCGGTGGAACGAGATGGCGGCGGGCACCAGCTTCTACGTGAGCTGGCCGTGGCTGGCCGGTCTGGAACGTGCCGGGCTCGGACGCGGTCGGCTGGTCAGCACCCGCGACGGGGCGGCGGCGGCGCCGGTGTACGCGTTCGCGGCCGCGCCCGCGAACAGCCGGTACGACCTGGCAAGGTTCGCGGAGGGCACGGGCACGGATCCGGCTCTGTGGCGGCCGCAGTACCTGGTGGGTTCGATCGCGGGGTACGGCAACGGGCTGCTGGTCGATCCGCGACTCCACGGTGCCGCCCGGGACGCGGCGGTGGGCGAGTTGGCCAGGACGATCGACCGGGCGACCGCCGACCACCCCGCCGCGATCAGCTATCTTGACGCCGGTGAGGCCGCCCTGCTGCTCGGCGGTCTGCCGACCTGGCAGCCGGTGTTCGCCGATGTCGAGGTCGTCGTGCCGGTGCCGGCGAACGGGTTCGACGCCTGGCTGGCCGCGCTCCCCGGCTCCCGGCGCTCGGTCGTGCGCCGGGATCTGCGGGCCGTCGCTGGGAAGCTGGAGACGGTGGACGTTCGGGAGGCGCCGCCACGCACCGCGTCGCTGATCATGCAGGTCCAGCGGCACCATGGCGAACCAGCGGAGATCCCGGCGCTGGAACGCTTCCTGGCCCGGTGCGGGTGGATGGCCGAGACCGGAGTACCCATGCCGACGTTCGTGTCCGTCGACCCCGGCGGTGAGCCGGTCGCGGTGTCACTGGGCTGCGTCTGGGGCGAGCGGCTGTATGTCCGCGCGGTCGGTCTCGACTACGCGGCGATCGCCGATGGCTCGGACTACTTCCATGTTCTGGTCTACGAACCACTGAAGTACGCCATCGAGCACGGCCTGCGCGGCCTGCACCTCGGCATCGGCGGCCTGCGCACCAAACTGCTGCGCGGCGGGGTGGCCAACCCACTGTGGACGTTGCTGCGCCCACCGGCCGGGGTCGCAACCCACCACCTCACCACCATCGGTGACGACGCACTGCGCGCGCTCCGCACCGAGCTGGGCCGGCTCCTCGGCCCCACCGACGGCCAGGACTGGCGCGTCGGGCAGCTATGATCGTCGCCGAAACGAGAACGCCTGTCGTGGGCGCACCACATGCCACAAGGCCTGGTTGTACAGGATGAATATCAGCTACTATAACCCATATTCCGAAAGTGAAATCCATATCGTGGGTGAAGTCGTCGGCGATGTGTTTCATGCGATCGAACTCGCAAAGGGTTTGCGATCAGCAAGAGGATGCCCGACGGTAGATGTTGTGGTCGCAAGTGGTGAATCACTGTCGTATTCGACGGATGGTGTGCGCGTGCATTTGGGATGGACTGATGTGTCGGGAAGCTCATATCACTCTGTCGGCGAATTCTCGGGTCCCGAGGGGCTCGTTTTCGATCATTTCGGGTCCTGGAGTGAAGTTCCTTCAGAATGGTTGATTTCTTCGGGGGTGGCCAAGGTTTGTGTAGAGCGATTTGTAGAAACTGGCTCACCGATAACCGATAACGTCCGGTTCATTTTGGACTAGCCCTCCATCTTTCGTGCGACCAGTCCGCTGGAGGTGGCCTTTGTGCTACTGGCAGTAGTCCTCCCGCACGCCGCCACCTCGACGAAACCCGACCTCTGCGCCGCGGACGCGGCCATGGCCACGTTCACTTCCAGCGTCGGGTGGCCCGCATCCGGTCGCGCACCTTCGCCAGGGCGGTTCCGCCGACGGCCAACGAGACGCGAGCGAGCCCGGTGAGGACGGCACGCAGGGGTGAGCCTCCGGGCTGGTTCGGCAGGACGGCGAGCAATCTGGTCCTGAGGTCACCCGCGATCCGGGCGTACCGAGGATTCTCCTTGATCAGGGTGTTCCGATCGCCGATGCGGTGGCGATAGTCGCCGAGGACGGTCTTCTGAAACTTCTGGACCTCACCGAGAACCCTCGGGCCTTCCGGGGCCTTCCCGGCTTCCGCGAACTCCGCCGAGGACACCTGAAAACCTTTGAGTGCCCTGATCATGTGCGCCCGTGCCCACATGTGCCGCCACTGATCCTCGTGGAGTGCCGCCGCCTCGGATCGACGCTCGCCCCTGAGCACCTGCCTTTCCCCGGCGACCTCGACGGTCTGGGGTTGCTCCGGCAGCTCGCTCTGGACGAGTTGCTGGTAGCTGTCGGTGATGCTCAGGTCGCCGATCACCCTGTCGCGCCAGGGCATCACGACCTGCTGGACGAACTCGTGCACCGCGATGCCGTGCGCTCCTGGCTCCTCGCCCATCGCGATGAACCGCGCGGGTGCATGTCTGGTGAAGAACGTCTCGACGGTGTCGTTCTTCTGGTTCCTGGGTGTGCTCGCGTGCGCGTCCAGAATTGCTTCGAGCTCGGTCGCGATCTTCGTGAGGTGCCTGTAGTCGGTGAAGCCGCCGCCGTCGGCGAAGATCGGGTAGTCGACCATTCGCTCGATCGGAACGCCTTCCCTCGCTCGGAGCTCGTCCGCGGGACGGGCGTCGCCCCAGGCGCGCGGAGCAGGTCCGATGAGATCGGTGTACGTGCGTAATGATCCGGGAAGCGCGCTCTGTCGCAGTTGCTCCAGGGAGCGAGGGTTCCGGACGCCGATCTGGTTGGGGGCGAAGCGCTTGTCGACGTTGATGTCCGCCGTGCTTCCACCGGCGTCTCGCTCGGTGATCATGCCGCCCGAGATCTTGTTGACGACAACCTGGGGTGCCAGGAAGGACCGAATGAGCGGTTGGGCCGACTCTTTCTGCTTCTGGTACTTCGCCATCCACTTGAGCTGCCGGAGAGCCTGACCGAAGCTGAACCACATCACCGAATCGTCGGATCGTGTCCCTCCGGTGTGGATCTGTACGATCCCGTGCTCGTCCTGGCGGACGTCCTTGAATTTCGGGGTGGATCCGAGAGCCTCGTCCATCACGGCGACGTAGACGGGCACGTAGTACTCGCCCTCCACGATCACGGTGTCCTGCGTGTCGCGGTTGATGTGGCCCGCGCCCACCTCGTCCGTCACCACACTGGGCGACAGGTACTTCGCACCCGGGACGGCTCGTGCCGACCGCTCCGGATCGTGCCGGTCGACCGCCGCGAGTGCGGCGTTGACGGCCGCGTCGGAGTAGCCCTCGGACTGGTCGATCAGCTTCCTGGCCCGGTCGAGCAGGGTGGCGCGGACGGCGGGGGCGGTGTCCGCGATCAGGGCGGAGACCAACGGATCGACGTCCCCGCGCGCGGCAACGCGCGAGGCGAGCAGCGGGCGCAGGCGGTTCTCGAAGGTCGTGAAGCGCTGCTGCGCCAGGCCCCGCCCCGGTGCGGTGTCCGTGACCATCCTCGCCACCACCGCGTTGCCCGCCGTGCGCTGGAGAGCGAGCAGCCTGGCCTGCGCCGGAGGCACTGCGGTGGGTCGCGCGGTGTGGCGGTCCACCGCACTCGGCCGCCCCTGGGAACCACTCGCCCGCCCATGAATCACGTCACCCACCTCCGCGGGCCCGCCGACAGGACCAGCCTGATGGATTCCCGCCCGGCTGGGGAAGGTGTGTCCGGGCAAACCTGAGGGCACATCCGTTGCCTCGCGAGGCCCACGAGCACAGCACGTCGAGCCTGCGGCACCTGATCGACGCGCCACAGGCCAGACGTGGCTAGGGTCGGCGTCGCCGTCAGGCGGACGAACGGGCCCGGGCGGAGAACTGGACGCACGAGGAGTACCTCGCCGCTTGGGAATGTCAGCCCGGAGGGTGACATACCGAGGGCCTGTGTCGTCGTACGGGCGAGAAGCCACGATCGAGGTTCGACTGGAGGACGGGAAGCGATGCCAACCCAACACGAGGTGGACGACGTCAGGATCAGGCAGCAGGTCGACAAGATCGTCGAAGGAATCCGAACCAAGGATCTCGAGAGCCTGAAACAGCTTTACGCGACGGACGTCGTGTCCTTCGACATCGAACCGCCGCTACAGCACGTGGGGCTGGCGGCGAAGTCGAAGAACTGGGCGACCGCGTTCACGCTCTTCCAGGTTACGAACTATGAAGTTCGCGACCTGACGCTCACTGTGGGTGATGACGTGGCTTTCGGGCACTGCTTCGCCCGGCTCAGCGGAACGCTGAAGAACGGGACGGTCACGAACGGTATGTGGGTCCGGGTCACCTACTGTTTCCGCAAGATCGACGGGAACTGGTTGATCACGCACGACCAGGTCTCCGTACCGTTCGACCTGGCGAGCGGCAACGGAGTGACCGACCTCGAACCGTGACTGGTCAGGGGACCGGCGCCGTGGTCGTCCCTTGGGCGTGGGAACGGGCCAAGGGACGACCACCAGCGCCACGTCGCCGCGGCTGTCGACCGTCGCCTGCGGTGGGCCGCCGTCCGGCAGCGGATCTGGGCGGTCCTCAACCCCGGAGAAGCTCCGCCCGTGAACGGGCCTTGGGCAGTGGGGCTCAGTTGCCGCGGAGCAGGTCCGAGATGCGGTTCGCGGCCGCGACGGCCATCGGGCCGATGGTGACGCGGGCTGATTCGTCGAGGCGGGCCCTCGGGCCGCAGACGCTGAGACCGGCGAACGCCCGGGGGTTGCGCCCGATGATGGGAGCGGCGATCGCGGCGGCGTACGGGTCGCGTTCACCCGTGCTGTCGGTGTAGCCGCGGGTGCGGTCGGCGGCCAGGACGTCGATCAGCCCCGCCCGGTCGTGGAGGGTGCGGTCGGTCAGCGGGGTCAGCTCCACGAGCGACAGGTAGTGGTCAAGCTCCGCCTCGTTGAAGGTCATGAGGATCGCCCGCCCGGAAGCACCCGCGTACAACGGCGCCCGCCGGCCGACCTCGACCGTCATGCGTACGTCCTGCCTGCTCTCCACCTGCGCCACGTACACGCGCTGGTTGCCGATGGCGAACGTGAGCGTCACCGTCTCGCCGGTGGCGTCGCGGAGTTCCTCCATGACCGGCAGCGCGACCGAGCGGACGTCGACGGTGCCGAGCGCGGCGAGGCTCAGCTCGGTGATGCGGGGGCCGAGGCGGTACTTCCCGCGCTCGCCGGAGCGGGTGGTCATGCCGGAGCTGGTGAGCGCCTCGAGTACCCGGTGCACGGCACTCTTCGGCAACGCGAGACGCTGGGCCACGTCGGTGACGCCCAACTCGGGTTCGCCGTCGGTGAAGCACATCAGCACGGCGGTGACCCGGTCGACCGACTGCATGCTCGTCCCCTTCGGACTCTGGTTCACAGTTGCCCGCGCAGCCGGGCCGCGGCCTCGCGCACCGCGTCGGTGCGGGCCACGCTCAGGCCGGCCAGTCTGCCGTCGAACGCGGCTTCCAGCGCGGTGCGGGGAGTATATGCGTCGCCGACGACCACCCCCTCGGGCGGTTCGAGGTCGGTCCTGGCCACCGGGGGACGCACGAACACGACCGTGTCCACGGCCGCGATCCGCTGCTCCTGCCCGGACATCGGGTCCGCGCACACCAGGTCCTGGCCCGCCATCCGCTCGACGCGGCGCAGGACGATCGCGCTGAACCCACGGTTCCGCAGGCGGTCCAGCAGCGCGGGCCGCGAGTACACCGGCACCCGCCACGACAGTGCCGCCCGGTCGGTGACCAGCGTGACCCGTCTGCCCTCGGTGAGCAGCCGGTCGGCCAGCGCGAGCGCGGTCGTGGTCCCGTCCTCGTCGACGAGTACGACGTGGTCACCCGTCTTCTCCGGCGCGGATACCGCCTGCCGCAACGGGATCGCGGGAAACTCCGCCGGCGCCGAGGGCTCGGTGCCGCCGGTGGCGACCACGACATGGTCCCACCCGTCGGCGAGCAGCGCCGCGTCGGCGGTCGTGCCGAGCCGGATGTCCACGCCGGCGTCCCGGGTCGCGGCCGCCAGCTGGTCGATCATCAGCCCGAACCGGGCGCGCATCGGCAGCCGGGCCGCGAACCGCAACGCGCCACCCAGTTCCGGTGCCGCCTCCACGAGTGTCACCCGGTGGCCGACGGACGCGGCCGCGCACGCGGCTTCGAGCCCGGCGGGGCCACCGCCGACCACGAGCACGCGCAGGTGTGGACCGGACCGCGCCGCCGCGCGCAGTGCCGCCCACTCGCGTTCGAACCCGGCCTCCGGGTTGACCACGCAGCCGATCGGCAGCCCGAGTTCGAGCCTGCCCGCGCACCCCTGGTTGCAGGCGATGCACTCGCGCACCGGTTCGCCGTCCCGCGCGACCAGGTCCGGCGCCGCGATGTGCGGGCGGGCGAGCGCGACCAGGTCAGCGTCGCCGGCCGCGATCAGCTCGCGGGCGTTGTCGAGGTTGTCCACCCGGCCGACGGCGAGCACGGCAAGCGAGGGGAACGCCTTCTTGAACGCTCCAGGAAGGTGGCGGAACGGCATGGGCGGGAAGCTCATGTCCGCCATCTGCGTTGCCACGCTCGCGGTGGCGACGTAGGCGGAGTGGCTCACGTGCAGCAGGTCGATCCGGTGGTCGGCGACCAGCAGCTCGACCGCGGTCAGCATCGTGTCGAGGTCGAGGCCGCCGGGCAGGAACTCGTCGCCGCTGATCCGCACGATCAGCGGCAGGTCGGGGACGACGGCGACCACCGCGTCGAGCACCTCGCGCGCGAACCGCAGCCGGCCGGTGAGGCTGCCGCCGTAGCCGTCGGTTCGGTGGTTCGACGCGGGGGAGAGGAACTGCTGCGGCAGGTGCCCGTGGCCGAGGTGGACCTCGACCGCGTCCACCCCGGCGGCCTCGACGCGGACGGCGGCCGCGGCGAACGCGTCCACCACCTCCGCGATCTCCGCGGTGGTCATCTGGTGGGGCACGGCCGCGGTCGGTGACCACGGGATCGGCGACGCGCCCCACGGAGCGGTGAGCACGAGGTGGCTGCCTGCCTGACGGCCGACGTGGAGCAGTTGCGCGGCGAGCTTCGCGCCCTCGCCGTGCACGGTGGCCACGAGTTCGCCCAGTGACGCGATGATCCGGTCGTCGCCGGCCGAGACCGTGTTCGTGCGTCCGAGGCTCGTCGGGTGGACCCGCATACCCTCCGTGATGATGAGGCCGACGCCGCCCGCCGCGCGGGCCCGGTGATAGGCGAGATGCCGCGCCGAGAACCCGCCGTTGACCGCGAAATTCGTGGTGTGAGCAGGCATGACGACGCGATTGCGTAGTTCGAGCCTGCCCGCGTGGATCGGGTCGTGGAGATCACCGACTGTGGTCATGGCACCTCCTTGGCGTCGGCGGGAACAGGCTCGCCGCCGACGGTTACAGGGCTGTTGCGTTCGGATCGGGGGCTTGACAGTGCTCCCCAACGGGGCGTCAAATCTGGAACAACTTAATCATCATTTCCCGCTCAGCGGAACACCCTTGAGGATGCCATGATGCGTAACTTCCTTTTAGGACGGTCAGGCGGAGCTCCGCGGAGGGTCGGGCGGGCCACCAGGGCGGTCGCCGTCGCAGGCGCTCTCACCCTGGCCGTCAGCGCGTGCGGGGGCGAGTCAGGCGGCGGCGGTGGTGCCAGCGGGACGTCCCCGACCTTCACCTACGCGCTGACCGGCCTCCCCACCAGCCTCGACCCCGCCGACTACCAGGGCGATCCCTCCCGCAACATCGGCTTCGAGCTGGCCAGCTCACTGTTCCGCTGGGATACCGAGCAGCTGCCCAACCAGGGCTGTGACCAGCTCGCCAACGTCGACCAGCTGACCGGCCAGCTCGCCGAGTCCCATGAGCGCAGCGGTGACGGCAAGGTCATCACGGTCAAGCTGCGGGACGCCGTGAGCGCCGCGGGCAACAAGCTCACCTCGAACGACGTCAAGTGGACCTTCGACCGGCTGATCGCGCTCGAGGTCGGCACCCCGAACACCCTGATGCAGGACGTCGCGAACTACGCGGCTGATCCGATCAAGGTGGTCGACGACAAGACCTTCGAGATCCACCTCGACGCGGCGGGCGCCATGGACCTCGCCATCCTCACCTGGGCCCAGTTCCGCATCCTGGACAGCGCCGACGTCAAGAAGCACGTCACCGACGCGGACCCGTGGGGCAAGGAGTACCTGCTCAACCACTCCGCGACGTTCGGCCCGTGGACGCAGGAGCCCGCCGACTTCGTCTCCGGCGACCGTCTCACCCTGTCCGCCAACCCGAACTACAAGGGCGACCGCGGCGACGTCACCAAGCTGGTGTTCCTGTCGGTGCCGGACGCGTCCAGCCGCGCGCAGCTGGTGTCCACCGGCAACGCCAACTACGGCACCGGCCTGCAGTACGAGCAGTACGCGCAGCTGAAGGACACCCCAGGTGTCGACGTGCAGACCTGCGCGTCCGCCGACCGGATCCCGCTGGTGCTCAACGCGAACGACCCGCAGCTCGGCAAGCCCGACGTGCGCAAGGCGATCTCGCTCGCCATCGACCGGAAGTCCATTGTGGACGCGGTCTACCGCGGCTTCAACTCCCCGGCCACCGGCGGGCTGTCCCACGCGTACGGCATCGACAACGCCGCCGACGGTGAGTACGCACACGACGTCGCGCAGGCCAAGCAGCTGATGAGTGGTGCCGGCGTCGGGAACCTGTCGATCACGCTGCACATCTCCCCGAGCCGGCCGGGACCCGAGGCAGAGCAGATCGCGATCCTGCTGCAGAGCCAGCTCAAGGAGATCGGGATCGACGTGAAGATCCAGACCGTCGCGAGCGCCACCGAGATCAACACGATCTTCCACGACGGCACGTTCCAGGCGCTGCTGTACCTGGAGCCGCCCGCGGTCGCCGACCCGTACTACTCGATCTTCCTCTACAACTCGTCGTTCTCGAAGCTCAACACCTACGGCTACAAGAACCCCGAGCTGGACGACCTCGCCAAGCAGATCGGCGTGATGTCGCCGGGCGCCGACCGGGACGCGCTGGTGGCCGACGCCGGTGCGCAGATGGTGAACAACCCGCCGTTCATCTACCTGGTGGACCGCGACTTCGTGCACGCGGTGCGCGAGGGCTTCACCAACTACCAGCACGCCCCCAACGGGGAGATGTTCGTCCACACGCTGAAGCAGGGATGACGACGATAGTGACCGAATACCCGAACCTGTTCTCACCACAGAAGATCGGACCGAAGACCGCCAGGAACCGGGTCTGGATGACCGCGCACAGCACGCAGCTGGTGAAGGACCACAACTTCTCCGACGAGCACGTGCACTACTACGCGGAGCGGGCCCGCGGCGGGGTCGGCGTCATCACCATGGAGGCGATGGCCGTCCACCCGACGACCCAGCCGTACAAGGGGAAGATCTTCGCGTTCGACCCCGCCGTGGTGCCCAACTACAAGAAGCTGGCGGCCGCCGTGCACGAGCACGGGACGCTGCTGCTCGCCCAGCCGTGGCACCGCGGCCGGGAGACGGCGGGCACGGTCAACCGGTTGCCGGTGTGGGCGCCGTCGTCGGTGCCGTGCACGGTGTACCGGGAGATGCCGCACGTCCTCAGTACCGAGGAGATCGACGAGCTGATCCAGGGTTACGTGCTCGCCGCGCGGTACGCGGTCGAGGGTGAGCTGGACGGCGTCGAGGTGCACGGCCTGGCGCACGGGTACCTGCTCGGCCAGTTCCTGTCGCCCGCGACGAACCACCGGACCGACCAGTACGGTGGCAGCTTCGAGAACCGGCTGCGGCTGATCGTGGACATCATCGAGCGCACCCGCGCCGAGACCGGCCGGGACAAGATCGTCGGCGTCCGGATCAACGGCAGCGACGGCGACGTCCCTGGCGGACTGACCAACGCGGACTGGACCGAGATCGCCCGCGCGCTGGCCGACACCGGGCTGATCGACTACATCTCGGTCACGCAGGGCACCTACATCGAGCGCATGAACATCTACGGCGCCACCCCGAAACCGGCCGGGTTCCAGATCGAGGACACCGCCCGGATCAAGGCGGCGGTGCCCGAGCTGCCGGTCGTGGTGGCCGGCCGGATGAACACGCCCGAGCTGGCCGAGTCGGCGCTCGCCTCGGGCAAGGCGGACATGGTCGGCATGGCGCGGACCCTGATCGCGGACCCGGAGTGGCCGAACAAGGCCAGGGACGGCAGGGCGAACACGATCCGGCCGTGCGTCGGCGCGAACTGGTGCATGGCGTCGATCGTCAACTCGCCGCTCGCGTGCGTGCACAACCCGGCCGTGGCACGGGAGAAGCAGCTCGGCGTCGGCACGCTCACCGAGGCGGCCGAACCCAGGCGCGTCGCTGTCGTCGGCGGTGGACCGGCCGGGATGCGGGCGGCGCTGACGGCGTCGCAGCGCGGGCACCACGTCACCCTGTTCGAGCAGGAGTCCGAGCTGGGCGGTCAGGTGAGGCTGATCGGCCGGTCGGAGACCTACGCCGAGTGGCAGGGCATCACCGACTGGCTGATCGCGCGGCTCGATGAGTCCACGGTGGACGTCAAGCTGACGCACCGCGTCGAGGTCGGCGAGCTGGACTCCGGGTACGACGAGGTGATCATCGCGACCGGGTCCACCCCGCTCAGGCACGGGTGGAGTTCGCTGCACCCTGCCTCGTGGGGTGACGGGTCGATCGTGCCGGGCGCCGACCAGTGGAACGTGTACTCCGTCAACGAGGTGCTGTCCGGCAAGGCGGAGATCGGCCCGCGCGTCATGATCTTCGACGACACCGGCGCGCGGCAGCCCGTCGTGGCCGCCGAGTACCTGGCCGACCGCCGCCACGACGTCACCATCGTCACCCGGCTGCCGCAGGTCGCGCCGGACATGGAGGCCAGCCGTGACCTCCAGTCCACCTACCGCCGTGTGCGCGGCAAGGGCATCCGGTTCGTCACCGACCACGAGGTCGCCTCGATCGTCGAGGACTCGGTGGTGCTGAGCGACGTCTGGACCGGGGAGACCACCACGCACGAGAACGTGGACGCGGTCGTGCTCTCCACCGGCAACGCCGCGGACGACGCGTTGTTCCACGACCTCAAGGGAAAGACACCGGTGCGGGCGATCGGCGACTGCGTGTCGCCGCGCCGCATCTTCAACGCCATCTGGGAAGGCGAACTCGCCGGACGGGAGATCTGAGAAGTGACCAGCACGGAGCTCACAGCCGAGGAGATCATCGAGCAGGCCAAGGCCCGGCGCGGCGGCAGGCTCCTGCCGGTGCACGAGCTGATGGCCGAGGTCGACCCGCAGATCCTGCGGCGCTACGACCAGCTGACCGCGGAGATCCTGTTTCCCGAGGAGCCCAAGGCGCTCGACCACAAGACGCACTACCTCGTGCTCGTGGGCGTCACCACCGCGGTGAAGGGCGACCCGGACGGGATCATCTGGTCGGCCAAGCGCGCCATGCAGCACGGTGCGAGCCGCCGCGAGGTCCTCGAAGCGGTCCTCATGTCGGGGCTGCCGGGTGGCATGCCCACGATCGAGGAGGCCACGCACGCGCTCAAGAAGGTGTTCGACGAGTCGTGACCACCTTCTCCCTGCTCGTTGCCGAACAGTCCGGAGTGGACACCCAGCTCGCGGTGACACCGGCGCGCGTGTACAACCTGGGCTCGGCCACCGTCGACGCGTCGTCGGCGGTGGCCCACCAGGAGGAGGTCGCGGACGTCGGCGTGCGGATCGCGTTCGACATCCCGGCGCCGCGGATCTACCCGATGGCCGTCAGCTCGATCACCACCGACGTCGCGATCGGCGTGCACAGCGCGACCACGTCGGGTGAGGCCGAGATCGTGCTCGTCGTGCAGGACGGCGAGCTGTTCGTCGGCGTCGGGTCCGACCACACGGACCGGGAGCTGGAGCGGACGAGCATCATCTGGTCCAAGCAGTACAGTCCGAGCGCGCTCGGTACGCGGGTGTGGCGGTGGGCCGACATCGAGGCTCGGTGGGGGACCCTGCTGCTGGAGTCCACGGTGGACGGTGAGCTGTACCAGAGCTCGCTCGCGTCGGTCTTCCTCGCTCCACCGAAGATCCTGGCGATCCTCGCCGAGCGGGTCACGTCGCTGCCGGACTCCTACCTCGTCTACTGCGGCACGTACACCAGCATCGCCAAGAAGATCCGCTTCGGTGACCGGTGGACGGCGACGCTGCGGGACCCGGACGCGGGCGACCGCATCGACGTCGCCTACGACGTGGTGAACCTGCTCGACGAGATCGAGCCGGGCTACCGGGTGCCGCTGCGGCCGGAGGTGGGCTGATGTACGGCAGGAGGGCGCGGCTCGGCGTGATCGTCCCGTCGACGAACACGACCGTCGAGCCGGAGTTCGCCGCCTACCTGCCGAGGGATGTGGCGGTCTTCGCGACGCGGGTGCTCGTCGCGGAGGTCGCCACGGAGGCGGAGAAGGCGGCGAGCCTGCTCGCCATGCACGACGGCATGGACCGCGCGGTGACCGAACTGGCCAGCGCCGGCGTCGACGCCATCGCCTACGCGTGCACGTCGGGCAGCTTCCTCGCGGGCCGGGACTCCGACCAGGTCATGTGCGCGGAGCTGACCCGGCGGCACGGCGTCCCGATCGTGACCACCAGCAGCGCGCTGGTGGCGGCCCTCCACGCGCTGTCGGCGTCCGCGCTCGCGGTGGTCACGCCGTACGTCACGCCGGTCGCGGACGGCGCGGCCGCGTACCTGACCGAGGCGGGTTTCCGGGTGGCGGCCCGCAACGACCTGCACATCCTGTCCAACCTGGACAAGGGGCGCCTCGAACCGGCGGCGTCCTACCGCGCCGCCACCGACCTGGACACCGCCGCCGACGCCGTCGTGGTCAGTTGCACGAACTGGCGCACCCTCGACTCGCTCGCCGCGATCGAGGCGGAGACCGGCACGCCCGCCATCAGCAGCAACCTGGCGACCCTGTGGGCGCTGCTGCGGCTGGCCGGGATCGACGACCGACTGAGCCCGGACGTGGCGCTGATGTCCCGGCCGCTGCCGGCTTCCGCACGCGCGGAGTGGACCACCACCACACAAGGAGCACACCATGGCTGAACGTGACGGGCCGCCGGTCGCGCTCGTGACCGGCGCGACCGGCGGCATCGGCCGCGTCATCTGCGCCGACCTCGCCACACACGGCTACACGGTCGTCGCGGCCGACCTGAGCGGCGCCCCGGCCCCCGGCGCCGCGCACGCGGTCGAGCTGGACCTGCGCGACCGGACGTCGTGCCGTGCCGCGGTCGCGGCCACCGTGGACCGGTTCGGCGGCCTCGATCTCCTGGTCAACAACGCGGGCATCAACGCGCGCGGCAGGACCGAGGAGATGCCGGAGGAGATCTGGCACGCGGTCGCCGAGGTCAACCTGAGCGGCACGTTCCGGATGTGCCAGGCCGCGTACGCACCGCTGGCGGCACACGGCGGCGCGATCGTGAACCTCGCGTCGACCGGCGGCATCGTCGCGATCGCGGGCTCGGCCATGTACGGCATCACCAAGGCCGCGATCATCCACCTCACGAAGACCCTCGCGCTGGAGTGGGCGGGCGCGGGCATCCGGGTCAACGCGGTCGCGCCGACCATCGTGCCCTCGCCGATGACCGAGGACGTGCTCGACAACGCGGAGTACATGACCGCGAAGCTCTCCACCATCCCGCTCGGCCGGATCGCCGACGCGCAGGAGGTCGCCGACGCGGTGCGGTGGCTCGCGTCGGCCGGGTCGGCGATGGTCACCGGCCAGACCGTCGCGGTCGACGGTGGGGTGAGTGTGCTGTGACGACACTGGTGGCCCCCGAGGCACGGCGGTCGTGGGCGAAGCGGCACCCCGCGCTGCGGTACGCGCTCGTCCGGGTCGCGATCGTGCCGATCTCGCTGTTCGTGCTGGGCAGCGTCTCGTTCGTGCTGGTGTTCTTCATCCCCGGCAACCCGGCGGTCACCATCCTCGGCGACTTCGCCACCCCGGAACAGGTCGCCCGCGTCAACGCCCAGCTCGGGCTCGACCAGCCGCTGTGGGACCGCTACCTGACCTACTGGAGCCACCTCCTGCAGGGCGACCTCGGCACCTCCTTCTTCACCAACGAACCGGTGCTGTCCGACATCGGCAAGTTCCTGCCCAACACCATCGAGTTGATCCTGCTGTCGCTGCTCATCGCGGTCGGGCTCGGCCTGCTGATCGGCGTCACCGGCGCCTACTTCGCACGCCGCTGGCCGGACCGCCTGCTCGGCGGCGTCACCTCGGCGTTGCAGTCGGTGCCGGACTTCTTCCTCGCGCTCGTCGGCATCTACGTGTTCTTCTTCCTGCTCGGCTGGGCGCCCGCCCCGATCGGGCGGCTACCGATCGACGCGGGCACCGACCACCCGCCGTTCCTCATCTTCGGCAGCCTGTTCCGCGGCGACTTCTCCACGTTCGGTGCCGCGCTGGGCCACGCCGCCCTGCCCGTGCTCGCGCTCGGGCTCGTCTACTCCGCGTACTTCGCGAAGACCGCGCGCGGCAGCATGGGCACCGCGCTGACCACCCCGCAGGTCGAGTTCGCGCGGGCGTGCGGGCTGCGTGAACGCACCGTCGTGCGGTACGCGTTCCTCGCCTCGCGCACCACGGTCATCACCTACATCGCGATCCTGTTCGGTTCGCTGCTCGGCGGCGCATCCATTGTGGAGCGGGTGTTCAACTGGCGCGGCATGGGCCAGTGGGCCCTTGAAGGCGTGCTGAAGGTGGATGTGCCGGTCATCCAGGGCTTCGTGATCACCGCGGGCCTGATGACCCTGACCCTGTTCCTGCTGCTGGACCTGGTGGTCCTGGCCCTGGACCCGAGGGTGAGCTATGAGTGAGACCCTGACCACCCGCCGGGCGTCGCTGCGGCTGTTCGTGCGGGCCAACCCGGGGATCGCCGTCGGCGGCGGGATGCTGGCGCTGATGCTGCTGGCCGCGTTCTTCGCGCCGCTGCCGTACGGGCCGACCACCCCGGACCCGGCCAGCGTGCTGCAGGAGCCGTCCGGCACGCACATCTTCGGCACCGACGCCAACGGGTTCGACGTGTTCTCCCGGGTGATCGCGGCCGGACAGCGCGACCTGCCGCTCGCGTTGATCGGCACCCTCGCGTCGCTGATCCTCGGCCTGCTCATCGGGCTGCCGCTGTCGACGAAGAGCCCGTGGAGCGAGCGGCTGATGCGTGCGCTCGACGCGTTCCAGTCGTTCCCGCTGATCGTCCTTTCGGTGACCATCGTGTCGCTGACCGGCAACAACATCCAGAACATCGTCTACGCCATCGTGATCATCAACGGACCGAGGTTCATCCGCCTGATCCGCGGCGAGGCACTGTCCATCCGGGACGGCCGGTTCATCGAGGCCGCGATCGCCACCGGCGCACGGCCACGCCGGATCGTGTTCCGGCACGTGATGCCCAACGTGGTCGACGTGTGCCTCGTGCAGTGCTCGCTCACCGCGGCCAACGCGGTGATCGTGATCGCGGCGCTGAACTTCCTCGGTGTCGGCGTCTCGCCGCCCGACCCGACGTGGGGGTCGATGGTGCAGGTCGGTGCGCAGGGCATCTCGACCGGGCAGTGGTGGGTCGCGATCTGGCCCGGCGTGGCGATCTTCATCGCCATCGCGAGCCTCAACATCCTCGCGAACGGCATCCAGCGACGCGTGGAGGGGAGCTGACATGCTGACCGTCTCGGGACTCACCACCGAGTTCCGCACCCGCGTGAGCGGGGTGCGGGCCATCGAGGACATCTCGTTCGACGTGCCGCAGGGCGTCGCCGTCGGGCTGGTCGGCGAGACCGGCTCCGGCAAGTCCGTGACCATCAGGTCCATCCTCGGCCTGCTGCCCGCGACCGGCAAGGTCATCGGGGGCAGCGCCGAGTTCGACGGCGTTGACCTGATCAGGGCGAACCGGTCACAGCTGCGGAGCATCCGCGGCAGGCGGATCGGGTTCGTCGCGCAGAACCCGTTCGGCTCGCTCAACCCGATCCTGTCCATCGAGAAGCAGTTCGCGAACGTCATCCGCGCGCACCGCACGATGAGCAAGGCCGACGTGCGCGCGGTCGCGTTGGAGCGCCTCGAGTCCGTGCAGGTACGCGGGCCGGAGCGGGTGCTGCGCGGGTACGCCCACGAGCTGTCCGGCGGCATGGCGCAGCGGGTGGTGATCGCGCTCGCGATGCTGCACGACCCGCCGCTGGTGATCGCCGACGAGCCGACCACGGCGCTGGACGTCACCGTGCAGCGCCAGATCCTCGACCTGATCGACGGGCAGATCTCGGCCGGCAACCGGTCGCTGCTGCTCGTCACCCACGACCTCGGGGTGGTCGCGCAGTACTGCCAGCGGGTCGTCGTGATGAAGTCGGGGAGCGTGGTGGAGACCGGTGCGGTCGCCGACGTGTTCGGCGACCCGCGACACCCGTACACCAAGCAGTTGCTGGCCGCGGTGCCGCCCGCGCCGTGGTCGCGGGCCGCGAAGGAGGTGACGGGCGCGTGAGCGAGCGTGCGAGCGAACCATCGGTGCCGAGTCTCATGGAGCTGACCGACATCCGGCAGGTCTTCCGCCGTGGTGGCAAGGAGGTCCACGCGGTCAACGGCGTCTCGCTGTCGGTCGGCGCGGGCGAGACGGTCGCCGTGATCGGCGAGAGCGGATCCGGCAAGTCGACGCTGGGCCGGATCGCACTCGGCCTGATCACCCCGTCGGCGGGCACCGTGACGTTCGACGGGACCGCGCTCGGGTCGCTGTCGAAGGCGGCGCTGCGGGGCATCCGCTCGCGCATGCAGGTGGTGTTCCAGGAGCCGTACGAGTCGCTGAACCCGCGCATCCGGGTCGGGGACATCGTCGAGGAGCCACTGATCATCCACCGGCCGGGGATGTCGAAGGCGGAACGCCGCACGAAGGTGATGGCGATGCTCGAACGGGTCGGGCTCAGCCCCGAGCACGCCGAGCGGTACCCGCGCAACCTGTCCGGCGGGCAGCAGCAGCGGATCGGCATCGCGCGAGCCGTCATCACCGAGCCGGAACTGGTGGTGCTGGACGAACCGACGTCGTCGCTGGACGTCTCGGTGCGGGCGCGCGTGCTCGACCTGTTGCGGGACCTGCAACGCGAGCACGGCAACTCCTACATCTTCATCTCGCACGACCTCGCCACCGTCGGGCTGATCAGCGACCGGGTCGCGGTGATGTATCTCGGACAGATCGTGGAGCAGGGCCCGACAGCGGAGGTGCTCGGCAACCCGAAACACCCGTACACCAGGGCGTTGCTGTCGGCGACGCTGTCCACGGTGGTGGGGGAGAAGCGCGAGCACGTGCCGCTGCGCGGTGAGATCCCGAACCCGTCGTCGGCCCCGGTCGCGTGCGTCCTGAGCGGACGCTGCCCGATCGAGATCGACGAGTGCTCGACGGGACCGGTCGCCCCGCGGCGGGTCGCCGACCGGCACGACGTGGCGTGCCTGCGGGTGGACCGGGTCGACGACCTCATCGCCGTCGGGGAACCGGAGTGAACGCGGGTTACCTGCGTGCCCCGTGGGGCCTTCTCCACTACCGCACCGCCTCCGTCGGCGCGGACCTGCCGTTGCTGGTCATGTTCCACCAGAGCCCGCTGTCGTCGTGGCGCTACCGCCGCGTGCTCGACCGGCTGGCCGCGTTCTGTGTCCCGGTCGCCGTGGACACGCCGGGGTACGGGCAGTCCGAGGCCGGGAACGGCGAGTGGACCGTCGACCGGTACGCCGAGGTGGCGTGGCTGGTGGCGGACGCGTTCGGCGCGGACCGGCCGTGGTTGTTCGGGCGGGCCACGGGCGCGGTGTTCGCGTTGCACGCCGCGGCGCGGGATCCCGGCCGGGCCGCCGGTGTTGTCCTGCATGGCGTCCCGGTCTACACGCCGGAGGAGAAGGCGCAGCGGCTGGCGGACTTCGCGCCGCCCTACGAGCGCACGCCCGACGGCGGGCACCTCGACCGGATCTGGCGCCGGGTGACGGGCGAGTACCCGTGGGCCGGGCCGGACCTGGTCACCGAACTGGTGCGGGACTACCTGCACGCGGGCCCCGACTTCGCCGCGTCGTACCGGGCGATCTGGCGGCACGACCTGCACGCGTCGGCCGCGAAGGCAGGTCCGGTCGACCTGCTGCTCGCGGGTGACGCGGACCGGATCGGGTACATGCACGAACGGGCGGTCGCCGCCATCGAACACAGGGCAGCCGTCGTGCTGCCGAACGCCACGGACTTCGTGGCGGAACAGGACCCGGCGGCGTTCAGCGACGCACTCGCCACGGTGATGACGGGAAAGGGCCGATGACAGACCTGACTGCCGACGTGACGCTGAGCGGCCACCTCGCGCGCTTCGCCGACACCACCCGGCGCGAGCCGCTGCCGGACGACGTGGCCGCGAGCGTGCGCGACCGGATCCTCGACGTGCTCGGCCTGTGCCTCGGCGGACGGGGACTCGACACGAGCGCCGCCGCGCTCGCGTACGTGCGGGAACAGGGCGGTGCCGGGCAGGCACACGTGATCGGGGACGCCGACCTGGTGCCGGCGGCGCTCGCTGCCCTGGCCAACGGGGTGCTCGCGCACTCGCTGGACTACGACGACACGCACCTGCCGTCGGTGCTGCACCCGAGCGCGTCGGTGATCCCCGCCGCGCTCGCCGCCGCCGAGGCCGCGAACGCCGACGGGGACGCGTTGCTCGCCGCGGTCGCGGCCGGGCTGGAGGTGTGCGTACGTCTCGGTATGGCGGGCTATGACCGGGAGGCAGGGAACTCCACGTTCTTCGAGCACGGCCAGCACGCCACGTCGATCTGCGGTGCCATCGGCGGCGCGGTCGCCGCGGCCATGCTGCTCGGCCTGGACAGCGACGGCATCGCGCACGCGATCGGGGTGTCCGCGTCGATGGCCGCCGGGCTGCTGGAGGCCAACCGCACCGGCGGCACGGTGAAACGCCTGCACTGCGGGTGGGCCGCGCACGCCGCCGTGAGCGCGGCACAGCTGGTGCGGCACGGGTTCACCGGTCCGCCGACCGTGCTCGAAGGCCGGTTCGGGTTCTTCGAGGCGTTCCTGCGCGGCGAGTTCGACCCGGCCGAGATCACCGACGGGCTCGGTTCGCGGTGGGCCGTGCCGGGCATCTTCTTCAAGCCCTACCCGGCGAACCACTTCACCCACACCATCGTCGACGCGGGGCGCGCACTGCGCGAGCAGGGCGTCGACCCGGCGGGGATCGTGTCGCTGACCATCGGCGTACCGGCCGCCGTCGTACGCACGGTCGGCGAACCTCCCGAACGCAAACAAGCGCCGCGAACCCAGTACGAGGCACAGTTCAGCGGCCCGTACGCGGCGGTCGTCGGGTTGCTCGGCGGTGCCGGACTGGGTGCCTCGTACGCGGACTACGACGTGGCGCTGCTCGACGACCCGGCCCGCGTCCGGCTGATGGCGTGCGCGGACGTGGTCGCCGACGACGAGTGCACGGCGATCTTCCCGTACCAGTTCCCGTGCGTGCTGACCGCGCGGACGTCCGACGGGCGCGAGTGGACGGCGAAGGTACTCGTCAACCGAGGCGGCCCCGACCACCCGCTCACCACCGACGAACTACGCACGAAGTTCCGCGACAACGTGGCCGGGGTACTGACCGACGACGCGGCCACCGCGGTGGAGAAGTCCGTGACAGGACTGGGCAGCGGGACCGGGCCGGGCGACCTGCTCACCAGCGCGGCGACCTGAGGGATCGGTCGGGGCGGCTTCCGTGACGTGGCTGACCTTTGACGAACCTTCCCGACCCGATCGTTCAGCGCGGGCTGGGTGTCGCGGCGTGGACAGTGGCGTCGTCGAAGACCAACGGTTGCCAGTGGGCGGCGCCGGTTCGGCCGTGCCCCGGATCGACGCCGATGAACAGGCGTCCTCCGACGCGCACCCGGACGTGCCGGGCGTGCCAGTCGACGGCCGCGCGCTGGCGGACCCTGCCCGTGCAGCGCCAGCGTTGGTCGGCGAAACGCACGACGGTCGAGTGCCCGTGGAGCTGACCGAACGGCACGATGCCCCGGTAGGCCATCCAGGGTTCGTGCAGTGCCGCGCCGGACTCCGCCCACAGGGGACCCGCCCCGTCGTCGCGCGCGTGTTCGCCGGTGCGCCAGATCAACTCCGGGCACTCGTTGAGCAACTCCGCCGCCAGGACCGCCGACCTGGGTTCGCCCAGTTCCTGCCAGCCGCTGAGGGTCAGCCCGGCGTGGGTCACCAGCAACTCGTCACCGTCGGCTGTGCGAACGGCGGCGGCCACTCGCACGCGCTCGCCCGCCCACCATCCGCGAAGCCGGGCCACACCCTCCTCGCCGAGGGGATCGGGCCAGAACACGGCCGCGCCGGGCAGGTACTGCGATTCGTGGTTGCCGAGGAGCTGGATCCACTGACGAGGCTGCTCGTCCAGCAGCCTCTCCACGATGTCGAGCACCCCCGCGCTGTCCGGGCCACGATCGACGAGATCACCGACCTGGATCACCACGAGATCGGGAGGCAGCCGCCCCCCGCCGTCGGCACCCAGCCAGTTCAGGGCCTGACGCAACTGGTCCGCATGCCCTCCGACATCGCCGACCGCGGCGACTCTTCCCATCGTCACTCCCGAGAACTTCCCGACACCGTCCAGCGTACGGACCCTCGCACCGCTTGCCCCGGCCGCGAGGTCGCCTCCGGACCCGACTCGGCCGGCACCGGACCGGATCGTGCGGCCACGACGTCCCACCGAGGGGTTGGCAGCGTTTGCCGCGTCGGGTGTTTGGGGGTGTCCGGCTGGCCGTCGTCGAGGTCCACCCACCTCCTGTGAGGATCATCACCCGCATCAGGCGGTCACGGCTGTCGACTCTGGTGCTGACGACGGTCACGGGCTTTGATGGGCTGACGACCAGCGGATTCTGTCGGAGAGGACGCGGTATGCAGCCCCAGTCGCAGCGCGAACCGTCGCCGCCGGCGTGGCCCGTCACCGGTCGTGACGACCTCGTGGCGCGCATGGTCGAGGCCATCGTGGCCGGCCCCACGCTGGTGCTGATCGAGGGCGAACCGGGCATCGGCAAGACACGGTTGCTGCGCGAGGTGCTTGGGCATCCGGACGTCGCCGAGCGCCGCCAGGTGGTCGGCGTCTGTCCGCCGCTGGATCGGCCGTTCCCGCTGGGCGCGGCTGTCGACGGGGTGCGTCGGCTCCGCGACCGGCTCGGGCACGCCGACCTGCGGTCCTTCGGCCTGAGCAACCTCTGCGGCGCGCTGCTCCCGCTGTTTCCCGAGTGGGCGGGTGAACTGCCCTCGGCGCCGGAACCGCTGGACGACAGTGCCGCCACCCGGCACCGCCTGTTGCGGGCGCTCACCGAGCTGGTGGCGCGGCTGGGTGCTGACCTCGTCGTCATCGAGAACGCGCAGTGGGCCGACCGGGCGACCATCGAATGGCTGCTGCTGCTGGCCAGCGACCTGGACAGCGAGTGCTCGCTGATCGTCACCTACCGGCCGGCGGACGTCGACCGGGACTCCCTGCTGTGGGGGCTGACCTCCCGCATGCCGGAGTCGCACGCCCTGCTCCGGGTCGCGCCCGGCCCGCTCGACGTCGATCAGGCCCGCCGGCTGATCGACGACGTGCTGGGTGGCGACGGGGTTTCCGAGGAACTCGCGGCTCTCATCCACGACCACACCGATGGTGTTCCACTGGCCGTCGAGGCGACGGTGCGGCTGCTGCGGGACCGCGACGCCGGTCCGCTCTCCACGGGCACCGTGAACCGACAGGTGTTGTCGCAGTTGACTGTTCCCCGCACCATCGCCGACTCGGTGCGGGAACGGCTGTCCCGGCTGCCACCGGAGGCCGTGCGGCTGCTGGAGGCCGCCGCGGTGCTGGCCCATCCCGCCGACGGGACCGTCCTCGCCGAGGTGGCGGCCCTGCGGCCGGAGCAAGGCGAACTGGCCCTGGACGCGGCGCTGAAGTCCGGAATCCTCGGCGAAACCGGTGTCGCCACCTACGGTTTCCGGCACGCGCTGTCCGCCCGTGCGGTGCTCGACACGGTCCCGCCGTCCGGGGTGCGGACCCGGCACGCCCGGGCCGCGGAGTCACTGCGGCGCCATCACCCGCAGGCCCTGGACCAACTGGCCAGGCACTCCCGCGGCGCCGGCGACATCGAGGCCTGGTGCCGCTACGGCGAGGCGAGCGCCGATCGGGCGGTCGCCGCGGGCGACGGCCGCGGTGCCTTCCTCACACTGCTCGAACTGGTCGAGGAGGCGAACCACCCGATCGACCGGCACCTGCGGCTCGTCGACAAGCTGGGTGACGCCTGGTTCTACGGCGAGGACGCACTCGGGGGGTTTGCCGACCGGGTGATGACGGCGGTCCGGGAGCTGCTCGGGTCGGTGGACTGCGGCCCGGGGGAGCGGGGCGAGTTGCGGCTGCGGCTGGGCCGGGCGCTGTGGAGCGCCGGCCGGGCCCGCGAGGCGATCGCCGAGTTCGAGGCGTCGGTACCGGACCTCGAAGTCCACCGCCCCGACCTCGCGGTCCGGTCGATGCTCAACCTCGCCTTCCCGTTCACGCCCGGCTGGGCGCCCGAGCGGCATCTGCGGTGGCTGACCCGGGCCACCGACCTGGTCACCGCGGCGGGCAGCCCGGTGGAGCGGGCAGCCACCGCCGCGCACCGGTCAACGTTGTTGCTGTTGTTCGGTGAGGAGGCGGCCTGGCCAGGGCCGGAACCCTCAGCGGGGTTGACACCGTCGCAACGGGCCGCGACAGCGTCCCGGATCGTGGACCACGCCATCGCCACCCTGGCCTGGGGTCGCTGTCCCGCCGTCCGTCACCTGCTCGACGACGCCGGGCGGATCATGGCGGACACGGGCGCGAGTCTGCCAGCACTGGCCCTCAGCGTGCAGGTGGTCGATGCCGGCTTGCGGTGGCACACCGGCAACTGGGACGGACTGCTCGAGGAGGCGACCGCGCTCGCCTTCCGCGCCGTCCGGCGGGACGAGCGGATGTGGGCCTACGCGGTGGCCGGCCAGCTGGCCATCGCCACCGGCTCCCACACGGTCGCCGAACGGCACCTGCGGGCCGCGGTCGACAACGGCGCCGGTGCCGTCCTCATGCCGCAGCACACGATCGCGCCTGGCGCGCTGGCCCGGCTGCTGCTCGGCCGGCGCCGGGTCGACGACGCCCTGCGGGTCACCGAACCGGTGCTGGCGGTCGTCGCCGACAAGGCGGTCTGGCACTGGTCGGCCGACATCCTCGGCGTGCACGTGGAGAGCCTCCTCGCCGCCGGCCGAGGGCAGGAGGCCCAGCGCCTGATCGACGCGGTGGCGGACTGGCACCGCGGCCGCCGGATCCCGGCGTCGGCAGCTGCGCTCACCGTCTGCCGAGGGTTGCTCGTCCAGGGCCGCGACCCGGTCGGAGCGGCCCGGCTGTTCTGTGACGCGGCCCGGCAGTGGGCCGAGTTGCCACGCCCGTACGACGCCTTGCTCGCCGCCGAACGCCAGAGTCGGTGCCTGCTCGCCGCAGGCGAGCTGTCGGAGGCGGTCGCCCTGCTGCGCGAGACCGAGCAGCGGTTGCGGGACCTGGGAGCGAGCTGGGACGCCGACCGGGTGGTGTACACGCTGCGTGAGTACAACGTGGAGATCGCCCGGACCTGGCGCCGCGGCCCGCAGGGTTACGGTGACGAACTGTCGCCTCGGGAGATCCAGGTGATCGAACACGCGGCCCGCGGGATGACGAACAAGGAGATCGCCGTCGCCCTGTTCATCAGCCCACGGACCGTTGGCCAACATCTGTCGAAGGCGATGCAGAAGACGGGCGTGGCCTCGCGGACCGCCCTGGTCGTGGCCGCCACGCACGCGGGGCTGATCCGGCCGCCGTCGCCGGCCGGGCAGAAGCCGGGCGGCCAGGTGCCTGCCAGGTGACCGGCCGGTAGGTCATAACTAATAGGTCATCTGACCGCTCGACCGGTCGGGTGAGCTCGGGGATTCTCCGGATCCATGAGAACTCACCATCCGCCGCGCCGCACAGCGCGTGTCATGACCGCGCTGTCCGTGGCCGGCCTGACGCTCTCCCTGCTGGTGGCGGTGTCGCCCCCGGTCGCGGGAGCGGTGGCCGAACCGGGCAGCGGGACAACGGCCGCTGACAAGATCGGACCGGACCTGACCAAGAGGTTCGCGGCCGCGCCCGACGAGGCGCAGGACTTCTGGATCACCTTCACCGCCGATGCGGACACCACCGCCGCCCGGGATGTGCGGTCCTGGGACAACCGGGGCGCGCTGGTGGTGGACCGGCTGCGTGCCACCGCGAAGGACAGCCAGGCCGCGACGATCGCGCGGTTGAAGAAAGCGAAGGTCGAGTACACCTCCGTCTGGATCACCAACGCGGTCCGGGTCGAGGACGGCTCACTGGGCCTGGCCCACGCCCTGGCCGCCGACCCGGGCGTCGACCGGATCCTCCCGCCGCAGGAGTACCAGCCCCCGGCCCCGGTCTCCTCGGAACCCAGCGAGAGCCGGGTCGGCGTCAACGCCGAGGCCGAGCCCGAATGGGGAGTGAAGAACATCCGGGCCGATCAGGTGTGGCGGGACTACGGGGTACGCGGCGACGGAATCGTCATCGGCAGCCTCGACACGGGTGTGCAGTTCGACCACCCCGCCCTGGCCAGTTCCTACCGCGGCTACCACAACGACGGCACGTTCAGCCACGACTACAACTGGTTCGACGCCTCCGGCGTTTCCGGTTCCCCGACCGACAGCAGCGGCCACGGCACCCACACCGTCGGCACGATGGTCGGTGACGACGGTGCCGCCAACCGGACCGGTGTGGCCCCTGGCGCGACCTGGATCGCCGCGAACGGGTGCGCGATCTGCTCCGACACCGACCTGATCGCCTCGGCCCAGTGGATGCTCGCACCGACGAAGGTCGACGGCACCGCCCCCGACCCGAGCAAGCGACCCGACATCATCAACAACTCGTGGGGATCGAGGGTCCCGTCCAACGACCCGTTCATGGAGGACATCCAGCAGGCCTGGGCCGACGCGGGCATCTTCGGGGTGTGGTCCAACGGCAACAACGGCCCGGACTGCGCGACCTCCAGCTCCCCCGGCTCCCGCACCATCAACTACTCGGTCGGCGCCTACGACGTGAACAACACCATCGCCCCGTTCTCCTCCCGCGGCGCCGGGCAGGACGGCGAGATCAAGCCGAACATCTCGGCGCCGGGCGTGAACGTCCGGTCCAGCGTGCCGGGGGGCCGCTACGCCCTCTTCAACGGCACCTCGATGGCCGCGCCGCACGTCGCCGGTGCGATCGCGCTGCTCTGGGCGGCAGACCCCGCCCTGGTCGGCGATGTGGCGGGCACCCGGCAGTTGCTGGACTCGACGGCCGTCGACACCGCGGACGCCCAGTGCGGCGGCACCGCCGAGGACAACAATGTCTACGGCGAGGGCCGGCTCGACGCGATGGCACTGCTTGAGGAGACGGACCAGGGTTCGTTCGGCACGCTCACGGGCACCGTCGCGAGCACGTCCGGTGCGGCTGTGCCCGGCGCCACCATCCAGCTCACCGCGGGTTCGACCGTCCGCTCGTCCCGTTCCGACGACACCGGCGCGTTCACCCTCAAGATTCCGGCGGGTGAGTACAGCGCCACAGTGACGGCCTTCGGATTCGAGGAGGCCACCGAGACCGTGACCGTCACCGCCGGTGGCACCGCCACCCTGGCGGTGTCGTTGGTGGCGTTACCCGGCTACACGATCACCGGCCGGGTCGTCGACGAGAGCAACGGGACCGGCCTGCCGAACGCCAGCGTGACGGTGGCCGGCTCGGTCTACGGGGCGACCACCGACCTCGACGGCAACTACACGATCAAGAACGTGCCGGCCCCGCGCACGCACCTGGTCTCGATCGACGCGGGCATCTGCGGCGACCGGAAGATCTTCCGCAGCGTCGACCTGGTGGACGCGGACGTGTCGCTCGGGCCGGTCGTGGTCCCGCGGCGCGCGATCGACGGTCGAACCATGTCCCAGATCGGCACGCCGTATGGCTACGACTGCGTCGTCGAGAAGCGCACCTGGACACCAGGAACGGACCGGGTCGAACTGACGCCGAACCCTGACGCCCACAATGCGGTGTCGGCCGAACTCGCACTTCCGTTCGAGTTCCGGTATCAGGGCTACCCCACGACGAAGGTCGAGGTGAAGAACCACACCACCGGGATTACCGAACTCGGCTTCTGTGTCGACGAACCGCGCTGGCATGCGATCCGGCCCGACGACAACTGCGCACCGACTCCCAGAATTCAGCTCGATGACCTGTTGTGGCTGGTGGAAGGTGCGGAGGTGCGGACCGCGACGGCCGGCAGCGCGCCGCACCGGACGTTCACCGTCGAGTTCCACAACTTCGTGGTCGCCAAGACCACCTCGAGGATCGACCTCGCCGTCGTCCTGTACGAGGGCGGCGACATCACCATCGGTGCCGATCGCGTCGACACTGAGGTGCCCGAGTCGATGACCGGCGGCAAAGTGGTCTTCATGACCGGCAGCAGCGGCAGCCCCACCACCATGGCCTGCTGCACAACCGACTACATCCAGGACCCGCACGCCGGAAACTGGCAATGGCGGACCAACGACACGCAGATGCGGATCGATCTTCCCGACACGGGCCTGGTGCAGGGCACCGTCACCGACGCCGCGACCCGTAAGCCGATCGCGGGAGCGTCGGTCGACATCGTGGACGACCACGGGCGGCTGCGGTGGCGTTACCGCACCGACTCGCGCGGCCGGTACCGCGCGGAGATCTTCACCGGGCAGCGCTACACCGTCTCGGCGATGAAACCCGGTGGCTACCCGACCCGGTCGGCCACCGCGACCGCCGGCATCACGGCGGCCCAGACGTCCGCCACCGCCAACCTGTCGCTGACCTCGGCGACGCCCACTGTGAGAACCGTCCAGGCGAGCGCCGGGTCGACCACCTTCAAGCTCGAGAACAAGGGCAAGGAGCAGTTCGACTGGCAGGCGTCGGTCCGCAACCCGGTGGACTCGGCCGCCCCCGCCACTGCGACCCGCAGGGTGAACATTCCCTTCGGGATGTACTCGATGGCGATCGAGGAGGCCGACGACAGCTGGTGGGTCGCCCTCGCGAAGCTCGACGGCACCCACAGGATCGCCGAATACACCACCGGTGGGGTGGCCACCGGGCGGACCATCCCGACCGAGGCGATCATGCGCTCGCTCGGCGTCGACCCCCGCACAGTGGATGTGCGGGACCTTGCCTTCGTCGACGCCCTGGAGGAGATCTGCTTCGTCGTCAACATGAACTTCAACGGCATCCTCTGTGCCAAGGCCGCCACCGGCCAACTGGCCCGGACCATGAGGTTCGACATCCCACAGGAAGGTGGCATCAACGGGTTGGCATACGACGAGGCCACTGACCGGTTCTTCGTGGAACTCGACCCCGGGCCCGACACCCGACGCGAACTCGGCACGGACATCCTGACAGTGGCCGGGTGGCGCAGTGCCGATGCCGGAGCCGTGCGGAACCGGTGTGTGATGTACGGCGTCGACGGGATCGGCCTGGCCTACCAACCCGGGTCGGGGTCCCTCTGGAAGACCACGCGGGGCGTTCTCGCGACGCCGCCGTACCTGGTGCGGGTGGACCCGCGATCGTGCATCGAGCTGGCGGCGCACCGCCTCGCCGCCGGGACGCCGCTGTTGCTCCGGGGCACCGACATCCGCGACGACGGCACGCTCCTCAGTACCGGTTTCGCGACCGAGGCGATCCTGGAGCACTCCACCGGCGACGACCTGCTCGCCTCCGCGCCCTGGCTCAAACTGTCCCAGACCAGCGGGGTGCAGGGCCGCAAGGCGACATCGATCACCGCCACCCTCGACGCCGACCGACTTCCGCCCGGCGTCACCGGCCACGTCGAGGTGGTGGTCAGAGGTAACGGCGGAGAGAACCAGGAGCTGACCGTCCCGGTCCAAGTCCCCTGACAGCACAAGCCCTCCAAGGCTAGCGGGCCGTCCGGCGATCCGCGCACCCACACCGGTGGGCGATGCCACCGGGGTCGAGCATCCACCGCTCGGCCCCGGTGGCGTCAATGCCGTGGCCGATGGTGCCGTCGTTGACGAGGGTGACCTCGAACAGGTCGCCGACGAGCCCGGCGTGCTCGGTGCCACACGTTTCGCTGGCGGATCAGCGGGAACCGTCAAGCCGATTCACGCCGGCCGCGCTCGTGGAGCCGGCCGATGCCGTACGGGCGCTGCTGACCGATCCGGAGTCGCCGGCCGCACACCAGGACACGACCCCCGCCGGGGAGACCGCCGAGGCCGTCCCCGCCGAATGAGTCGCCCGACCACTACCAGAACGGATTGACCAACCATGAGCGAAGACCAACATCGTGCCGTGTCGGTGTTCGACACCATGCCGGTATGGGAACGGTCGTCGGCGACGCGGTCGCCGCACAACGCCGTCGAGCGGCTCGGCACACGCGGTACTGGGTCGCCGAGCACCACAAACACACCCTGCGTCGCCTCGTCGACACCCGACCACAGCCGCGCTGATCGAAACTGTCGGTAGTTTCGATGAGATCACAGCGTAGTCCAGATTCGTGCCCGCGGTTGGTTGGGCGGAGCTATCCGATGTACTCGCCCCGGCTATCGATTCGGAAGTAGTCGAAGGCGGCGTCGAGGTCGGTCGAGGTTCCGGCGCGATTGAACGACAGCATTCCCGCGCTCGTCGGTTCGGTGGCCAGCGTCGTCGTGCCCATGTACTTGTAGACGGTTCCGTCGTTCGAGTAGTAGGCCTTGTAGGTGTTCCCTGTCTTCGTGAGCCTGAGCCAGATGGCGCCGCCTTCGCCGACGAGGCGCTGTGCCGCCGCGCCGGTGACCTGCATGGCGGTCGCCACGCCGTTCTCCTCCCGTAGCAGTACCACGCGGAGCTTGTTGACCGGCGCCTTCGCGTCACCCATCTCCCAGGCCAGCTTCACGTAGTTGTCGTCGTCGGCGTAGGCGACAACGCCACCCTGCTCGTTGTCCGTGGCCAGCGGCCTGGAGAAGACGACCCGCGATTCCGCCGTCCAGTCCCCGTTCACGTCCTGCAGTGCGATGTTCCGCGCGGTGTTCACGCTGCCCTGCAGGTCGCCGTTCTGGGACGTGACGGTCAGCGCGCCGTCCCCGGGACGCCACCTGCCGGCGTCCTCGCGCACCCAGTGCCACTGGGCTCCCAACTCGGACGAGGTGAACTCGTCGCTTCCGGTGATCGCCGTGGGGAACCGGACGGTGTACACAGTGGACGTCTCACCGTTCGTGACAGTCACCGTCGCCTGCCCGGTGGGTGTGCTCGCCTGCTCGACGGCGACCGTGGCGGCGGGATCGCTCGCGACCGCCGCCACCGCCGGGACCGAACCCGCATCGGCCGGCAGCACCGCGTTGTACGCGAGGACGTCCGCCCGGAACGACGCGAGCGCCGAGCCGTTCACCGTCAGGCTCTCGAGCGTCGTGTCGCGCACCATGGTGAAGACGTGGTCCTTCACCAGCGGACCGAAGAAGTCGTTCTTGGTGACTCGCACGACGGCCCGCCCCGGCACACCGGCCGGCTGCGAGATGATCTCGTACCGGGCCGCGGTGTCGGCCGTGGACACGTGCGTGACGTGTGGCGAAGCGCCCGCGGCCACGGGAATCGGGTAGGACGCGGCGGACAGGTCGAACCCGCCGAACGTGCGCCCGCCCACGTCGATCGTGATCGACAGCGGACCGCCGTCCACCGGGACGGGCCTGCCGCTGAACTCCTGCCAGTAGTTCACGCAGGTGTCCCGCCAGTCGGCGGCGTCGGCTTCGTGCTTGGCGAGCTTCGCCCTGACCTCGGCGAAGCGCCGGGCATCGAGGTACGGTTCGAGCGCGTCCCACGTGTGCCGCATCCCGGTCACATACTGCACGCCCATCTGGTAGCGGTGGACCAGCTCGTCCCAGAAGATCCGGCCGCTGCGCATCCGGTGGTCCCACGGCACGTGGTGGAACCACATCATCAGGTTCTCCGGAACGGTGTCGATGTCGCCGTACTTCGCCGCCAGGGTGGGGAAGTACTGCGCGGCGAGGTCGCTGCCGGTGGGTGACCGGTCATACCCCAGCCCGACGCTGTCCGCCTTGTTGTAGTGGACCGGGCTCCAGTCGTCGTTGCCGAACCACACCGAGGGCCCGGGTCCGTAGTGGTCGGCCGGGTTGCTGAACTCGAACTGGTGCCCGATGCCCAGCGGCGTCTGGTAGCTCACCAGCGCCTCCCACGAGCCCATCATCATCGCGACGATGGTCTCGACCACGTCGTCGCGGTTGTTCCACGTCATCCGGACCCAGTCCGTCGCGATGTCCTCCGCGTCCAGCGTCCAGTCCCACGCCAGGCGGCCGAAGGCGAACAGGTTGGCCTGGGAGAAATGGTGTCCGGTCAGGTTGTCGGCGTTGCCCAGGTTGGCCACACCGACGACGGCGGTGTCCCGGTGGCCCTGTGCGGAACCGTCGACGATGTTGCCCACCCGGCGCTTGTCCAGCAACCGCCCCTGCCTGTCGGTGGCATACGTGTCGGTCGTCAGCACCTCCTCCCACATGGGCCCCAGGTAGGTGAGCATCGTGCCCTGGCCGGTGTACTCCTGGGTGATCTGCAGCTCGATCGCCTGGTTGGTGTTCTCCATGCGGCCGAACATCGGGTGGATCGGCTCCCTCGCCTGGAAGTCCAGAGGACCGTTCTTCGTCTGGAGGAAGACGTTGTCCGCGAACCGGCCCCTCGTTCCGTCCGGCTGAGGTTCGTCGTCGATCGGTGCGAACTCCAGATACGCCCTCTTCAGCCGGTCGGTGTCCACATCAGGGTTGTAGACGAAGGTTCGCCAGAAGATCGTCATTCCCAGGGGTGCCACCGCCGCCGCGAGGCCGTTGGCGCCGTCCCCGTGGTCCTTGCCGTGATCCTGCGGTCCCGGCTGCCCTTCGGAGTTGGCCTTCACGGTGAAACCGATGAAATCCGGTATGGCCGCCTGCAGTTCGCGGGCGCGCCGGTTCCACCAGCCCTGGAACTCCGTGCTCGTCGGGTCCAACTGCTCCCTCGTCAGGGTGTCCGGCGCGAACCGCTGGTCCAGCGGTGCCGCGTAGTTGGCCGACACCGCCAACCTGATGCCGTAGGGGCGCAGGGCGTCGGCGAGCGCGGCTTCCTGCTGGATGTAGGCGCGCGTGAGGTAGACGGGGTTGGCGTTGACGTTGTTGATCGTGATGCCGGTGATCCCCACGGACGCCAACGCCCGCGCCGCCACGATGTAGCGGTCGAGGATGACCGGCAGGTTCAGGTGGGCGCTGGCTCCGGTGGCGGCGAAGTTGAAGATCGCTCCGGTCTCGCCGCCCAGCCCGCCGTCCCCCAACTCGTCGTTGCCGGCGTAGAGGCGCTCGGTCTCCCAGTAGTTCAGGTGGCGGTGTTCGACCTTGGGCGAGCCGGAGATGTTCAGGTTCGCGATGGGCCGCTGTGTCTGCAGGTGCCGCAGGAAGGCGAACGTCCCGTACAGCGCTCCGACGTCGGTGTTGGCGGCGATGACGGTGACCTCGTGCCGGCCCCGTGAGACCGAACGGATGAGGTAGCCCTCGGCACCGACCGACGCCAGATCGCGCGCGGAGACGTACCGGCGCACGACCGTCGAGCTGTCCCGGGTCCCCACGACCACGGCGCCGTCGGGAACCTGACCGCCCCGGTCGGACCACACCGGGACGTCGCGGTCCAGCAGCCCGCCAAGACCCCTGGTCAGCTCGTTCCTGGCAGCCTCAAGAGTGGTCTCCACCAGCCGTTCGGCCGATCCCGTCGCCATGGTCAGGTTCGGCGTGTGCCGGTGCGCCTTGTTCCGGCCGGCGTTCTCCACGACGACCGTGCTGATCGCCTCCCGGTACCGACGAAGCAAACCCGGATCGTCGACCCGTGGGTACCGCATCCACATGCTCGAGCCGTCGTAGCCGTCACCGTAGGGGTCCTCCGGCACCGGGGCCGCGGCCGCTGACGTCCCCGGCAGCAACCCGACGAGCATCAGGAACGCCACGAACAACACGGGAATTCCACGGCACTGCCGGGGGCCTGCACCTGTGCCCATCACGGATTCCTCCTCCAGGGCCATGTCGAAGCGCGTTGACCTGTCTCGAAAGTTTCGCATTCGTCCCGCCGTGAGGCGCGATTCCGGAAGTTGCACCGGAAATGGTTTCGGGGCCGCTGTGCGGCAGCCGACCGCGGTGCCCACGGTGGGCGCCCGCCGGTCCGGTCAGGCCTTGGCCCAGCGTTGGCCGGCGCCGCCGTTGCAGGTCGCCACGGTCACGGCCGCGTTGTTCGCGGTGCCGGAGACGTCCAGGCACAGTCCGGTCGCGACGTTGGTGATCGTGCCACTGGTCGTGACGTTCCACTGTTGGTTGGCGCCGCCGTGGCAGTCCCAGATCTGCACCCGGGCGCCGGAGACGGCGTTGGTGGGCGCGTCCAGGCACTTGCCCAGCACCTGCAGCGCCTGCCCGCTCTGCGTGAACTGCTGGTTGGTGTTGGTGTGGCAGTCCCAGAGGATCAACTGGGTGCCGTTCGCCGAGCTCGCGCCGGTGACGTCCAGGCACCGGCCGGAGGACTCGCCGCGCAGCCGGAACGCGGTCGGCGTCGGCGTCGTGTCTCCGGTGAAGAACGTCCACACCTCGGCGGAGGTCCAGGTGCGCCAGCCCTCGCCGCCGCCGTCGACGGGACCGGGAGTGTGGCCTCCGTCGAAGGCGGCCCAGACGACCGGATACCCGGCTCGGCAGCCCGAGTACGCGGTGACGATGTGCGTGCGACTGCCCGCCGATGGTTCGCGCGGACTCTGTGCGGTGCAGCCGTTGTTCCTGACGAACGTGTCCCGCAGCGCGCGACCCGACGAGATGGTGAGCACCGAGTCGCTGATGCCGTGGATCCCCATGTAGGCGATCGGCTGCGTGCCGCCGCTGCACCCGCTCAGCTGCGCACCGGAGTAGACCGCGACCGCGCGGAACACGGTCGCCCGGCCGCAGGCGAGTGCGTAGCTCATGCCGCCGCCGTAGCTGAAGCCCAGTGCGAAGCGCTGTGCCGTGTCGACGCACAGGTCGTTCTCGATCTGCCTGATCATGTCGTCGGTGAAGGTGACGTCCTGGCCGCCGGGGTTGGCCCAGCCGTTCCCGTTGCCCTGGGGTGCGACGAAGATCGCGGTGTTGTTCGCCAGCCGCCGCAGTCCGTAGTAGGACCAGTTGTAGCCGTCGGTGCCGCCGGAGTCGACGTCGTTCGCGGTGCCGCCCCGCCAGTGGTACCCGAAGATCAGCCGGTACTGGGTGTTGTTGTCGTAGTTGTCGGGCAGCCTCAGGATGAAGGAGCGGTTCTGGCCGCCGCTCTGGATCGTGTGTGTGCCGCTGGTCAGTGTCGGGGCCTTGCCACAGCCGGGAGACGCGGCGAGCGTGCCGATGTCCGTGGGTGCGGGCCGGGCCTCGGCCACACCGACACCGGCGAGAACCAGTGCGGCGGCGGCGATCGGCGCCCACCACCGGCCGAGGCGATGCGTTCCTTTCATGAGGTGCTCCTATCCGCCGCGATGAGTCGTACTCATCGCGGCGTTTCGACGTGTGTGCGTGCCTCGGGGTCAGGCCCTCGAGCAGGGCTGTCCGTTGACCGTGAAGTCGGTCGGCTCCGCGTGCGGCGGGGACGACGAGGCGTTGAACCCGACCTGCACCGAACCGCCGGCCGACACCGCGCTGTTCCACGACAGGGGCGTCGCGGTGACCGCGGCGCCGGTCTGCGTCCAGGTCGCCGACCACCCCTCGGTGATCCTCTGGGTGCCTGGCCAGGTGAAGCGCAGTGTCCACGTGTCCCAGTTCGTACCGCTGGTGTTGGTGATGGTGGCGTTCCCGGTCAGTCCGGTGCTCCATCCGGTCGCCTGGTAGACGATCCTGCAGTACGTCTGGCCGTCCGGTGCGGTGGTCACCGAGACCGCCCCGGAGAGCGCGGACGTGAGTCCCGCCCCGTTGCGGGCCTGCACGGCGAGCCGGTACGCGGTGTTCGGCGCCAACCCGGTCAGCGTCGCGGACGTGCCGCCGACGGTGGTGATCACCCGCCGGGTCTCGCCCTCGACTGAGATGACGTCGTAGCTGCTGACTCCGCTCTCCTGGTCGCTGGACGCGGTCCAGGTCAGCGTCGCGCCCGTCGCGGTGACGTTGGCGGCCACCGGGGTGCCCGGCGTGGTCGGGGGAGTGCTGTCGGGCGGGACCGGCGAGGCCGACTTCTCCGCGGCCCAGTTGGCGATCCACGCCAGCGCCGAGTTCCAGTTGATGGTGACCTCGTTGAGCGAGTACGCCTCGATGTGGTCCACGAAGCACTTCTGTGGCTTGCAGCCCTGGAGCATGCGTTCCGCGACGGGGTCCTGCAACCCGCTGTTCGGGCCACCGGAGAGTGCGCCGGCAGGAGCGGTGGGCAGGGTCGGGTCGAGCTGGTTGGCCCAGTGCCGGTGGTGGACGTTGCGCACCGGTTGCCCGCCATACCCGCTGACGTAGGAGTAGCTCACCGGGTTGCGGCCGAACAGGTAGTGCAGCGCCTCGTACACGCCATCGCGGTACTTGGCCGCGCCGGTGAAGTCGTGCGCGAGCGCGAGCACCGAAGCGTTGTTGGCGACCAGGCCGTTCGAGCCCCAGACGTAGGTGCCGTCCGGCTCCCGGTACGGCGCGGGGTAACCCTGCGACGCCATCTGGTTCAGGTGCTTGTCGGCGGCGGCCACGAACGCCGCCCTGATCGCCTCGACGTCCGCCGCGGGCAGACCGGTGGGCACCAGTGCGAGCGTGATGTCACCGAGCGGACCGGTGTAACCCCAGTCGTAGCCCCGGTCGTTGATCGACACTCCCTTGTAGAGGGTCGAGCCGGTCACGTCCGCGCGGTAGCCGGCCTCGCTGGTCGTCGCGTACAGTTCCGCGGCGGCCCAGTAGAACTCGTCGGTGAGGGTGGTGTCGGAGTACGCGCCCCCGCCGGTGCTGTCGTTCGGGTCCGCGATCTTGTTCGGGTTCGCCTTCGCCGCCGTGTACGCCTTCGTCGCCGAGGCCAGCGCCCTGGCCGAGAACGCCGGGTCGATGGTCTTCCAGATGCGGGCTGCCTGCGCCGCGACCGCCGCCGTGTTCAGTGTCGCCGCGGTGCTGGTCGCGGACAGCCGGCGGGGCTGGCTGTCCTGGTGGGGCAGCGTGGGCAGGGCGGTCCAGTTCTCGTCGTGGACCTTGTGGTGCACCATGCCGTCCGGCGCCTGCATCTTCAGCAGGAACTCGACCTCCCAGCGGGCCTCGTCGAGGATGTCGGGCACCCCGTTGGCCTTCTCCGGGATGGCGAGCTTGCCGTCGCCCAGTGCGGCGGCGTCGCCGATCAGCTGTGCGCGCTCGTAGGTGTTGAGCACCTGCCACGCCGAGATACCGCCGTTGACGACGTACTTGCCGTGGTCTCCCGCGTCGTACCAGCCGCCGCGCACGTCCAGCGTGTAGCCACAGTTCAGGCCGGACCGGCAGGACACGGTGTTGTCGCCCTGGTTGGGCGCGACGTTGAGGTGGCCGGCAGGCCGCGCGTACGCGGCGTCGACGTACTGCGCGTCGATCGCGATGCCGCTGCGCTGGTGGTAGAAGAACGCCAGCGAGTCGTAACGCAGTTCCCTGATCGGGTCGGCGGAAATGCCGAACGGGAAACTGGTTTCCCCATCGACGGTCAGCGTGTACCCAGTGCCCACCGTGTCGTAGGACGAGAAGTCGATCAGGTGCACCGGGTCGCCGGACAGCCCGTCGACGCCCTTCGGCGTGCTCTGGCCTGTGGCCACGGTCGTGCCGGCGGAGTTCTTCAGCACCCAGGTCTGCGGGGTGGTCGCACCGGACACGAGGGTGGCGTGCTTGGGCAGACCCGGTACGTACGCGACCTGGTCGACCTGGACCTTCTTCGTCGGCGCGCCGGGCCCGCCGGGCGGGATCACGCCGCCGACCAGGGAGATGTTGTCCACGCAGACGGTGTTGTTCGCCGTGTTGCCGCCGAGCTGGAAGGTGATCTGGCCGTTGCCCGAATCCGGGAAGTCCAGCTGTGAGGTGAACGTGAAGGTGTGCTTCTGCTTGCTCGTGGTCAGCTGGACCTCGTGCCGGGCGATCGTCCGGTACGGGCTGACCCCTTCACCCGCGTTGGCCGCGATGCGCTGGGGCGTGGTGGCGTAGGCGTCGAAGGACATCGTGTACTGCTGCCCGGCCTCGAACGGCACTCCGTTCTGGCCGATCAGGGCGTCCCACGGGTTCGTCGTGCCGCCGGTGACCGAGGCGCACAGCTCGCCGTCGACGAGTCGGTTGGTCACTCCGGCGCTCGCCCACCACGGCTCGGCCGTACCCGCGCTGAAGGTGCCGTTGAGAATCCGCTCGTAGTTCGCGGCCTGGGCGGAACCGGAGGTGAACGTGGCCACGAAGACGGCCAGGGCAAGGGCGGCGGAGGCGCGAAGGCGTCGCCGGGCAGGGAACAGCGATCTCATGGGGACTGGATCTCCTCCGTCTGCGGTGACGGTTGGCGAGATGCTCTGGGAGCGCTCCCAATGAGCCTAGGTCGGTGCTTTCGTCTCCGCAAGAGTCGGATTGATCCGAGCGAGGGCGGTCCTCAACTGGAGCCGGGCGACACCCGCTGGGTACGACCTGGCCGCAGGGCCAGTGTGAGCTGGAGAGCACGTTCGAACCGCGGATCGTGAAGAAAAAGCAACGGCGGCTCACGGTGGTGGACGAAATCGTGCTGTCGCTGTATGCGAAAGGAATGACCACCGGCGAAATCTCCGCACATTTCGCCGAAATCCCGTCCAACGTTGACCAGCGCCATATCCCGCATACGCCGCGAGGATTGTAGGACTGTGATCGGAAGCTGGCGCGTCACCGCGCGACGGCGACCGACCCGTCCGGCTCCGCCGTGGCCATCGGCGGCAAGGTCGTCCAGTACCGCCGAGGCGAAACGCGCGAGGGTGCTCAGCACGGCAGCTTTGCTCCAAGCTCCTTGTCCACGAGCTGAAGTGGCGGTAGCGCGGTGTCGATCCGCTCCCGGCATCCACACCACTGTCAGTGGGGTCGGCTGAGTCGCCGTCGCAGGTCTTCGATCTCCACGAGGAACTCCTGGGCTACTGTGAGTGATTCCTCGGTCACCGTGCCGCCGCCGCTGTGGCTCGCCGTGGCGCGGTCTTCTTTCTCGAGCCAGGCGAGGTGCGCGGTGTGGTGCGCGTGCAGGCCCGCGAGCAGTGAGTCCGCGGCGCGCGTGACCGGGCTGTCCGCTGTCGGGTAGTACTCGACGACGAAGACGGTCGGCCGGCCCGCCTCGAGCTCGCTGAGGCGGTAGCAGAGGAACTTGCCGCCGAAACCGGCCCGGTCGTTGACGCACTGCACGATCGGCAGGAGATCCGGGTCGCGGGCCACGACGTCCCGTTCGTTCTTGCTCATCGGGTTCGGCTCGGGCGGGCCGCCGCGGTCGAGCGGCGTGGCCAGTTTCGCCGGCTGGTTGGTGAAGTGGAACAACAGTTCCGGGTCGGCCTCGTACAGCAGGAAGAACTCGTCGGGGAGGTCGACGCCGTAGCACTCGCGCAGAACCTCGCGGGGGCCGAGGCCGGTCCCGTACAGCGCCCGCGCCAGGCGCGCCATCGAAGGGTAGTCGTCCCGCGACGCCGCCGCGCGGAGGTTGTCAATGTTCACCGCTACCCTCTTTCGCGCCTGCGCCGTTCGCGGTCGATCGTCTTCAGCAGACTGCTCAGCGGGCGCCAGACGCTCTTGAGCTCATCGACCGTCATGGCGTTGATGATGCCCTTGGCCAACTCGTCGGCCTTGGCGAGGGCCTCCTGCGCGGCCTCCCGTCCGCGCGCGGGCAGTCCGTCGGCGAGAGTGGCGACGGCGTCGCGGAGCTTGCCCAGCTGGGCCTGGATCTCCGGGCTGCTCGCGGTCAGCTTCGGCTTGTCCGCCATCAGCAGCACGACGTCCTCGACGTGGGTGAAGATCTTGTCCTGGAGGTCGCCTCTGAACTTCTCCTGCCCGCTCCTGGTCAGCCCGGCCAGTCCCGGTGTGGCCATGGTGAACTCCCTGGCGAGGTTCACGGCGCTGAGCATGGTCTGCGACTGCATGATCATCGCGTAGGCGCTGTGTGCGCGGCGGATAGTGCCGGTCTCCTCGGGTTTGCCCGAGGCGTCGGGGGTGAGCTCCTTGCCCCGTTGTGCGGCGCGGACGTGGGCTGGGGTCTGTTCCAGGCGGCGCGCGACGTCGCCGGGTGCCGGGCTCGTCACGGTGCTCACCTCCGGCACGAAGACGATCGTGAAGTCGGGACCGAAGACCTCCATCAGCTTGTTGCGCAGGAAGCGGCCCTCGGCGGCGCCGATGCCGTAGATCTCGCCCTGTGCCGCCATCAGCGCCCTGGCCCTGGTGTCCTGGAAGATGCCGCGGAGGCGGCCCGCGCGGTTCTCGAACGCCTTGATCAGCATGTTGGGTTCGGTCGGGTAGAGCATCTGCGGGTACTTCTCGTTGATCGCGATCCGGGCGGCCCGGTCGATCTCGTTGAACTGGACGGTCAGCTGCTCCTTGCGCTTGGCTCCCCGGCCGGCCCACTGGTACCCGGCGAAGTGGTAGCCGCCGACGACGAGCAGCGGGTCCTCTGCCATCTCGTCGAGCACCTTCTTGTACGCGGCGAGCACACCCATCGCGTTCTTGGCCGCGACCCCGGTGTCGGCGTCCTGACCCACGACGTACACCGCGTCGTTCATGTCCTTGAGCACGCTCACCGCCTGGTCGGTGTAGGACGAGTTGAGCACCTCCTGGCGGAAGAGGCCGTACGGCAGCGCCTTCTTGTCCCGCAGGCCCTTCTCGTTGTTCTCGGCGAACTTCCGCAGGTCCGCGTCCTGGAGGTCGTTGTAGGCCGAGCGGACCTCGGAGAAGGGGACCGTGTCCTGCGTGCCGCGTTTGACCCACCTCGGTGTCCAGATGAACCCGAACACGGCCAGGAGGAGCTCGGGCGTCTTCTTCACGTCCCCGACGGCAGTGCTGATCTCTTTCTTGCCCTTCGCCGGGTCCAGGTGTTCGAGCCCGTTGACACCGATGACGACCGCGGTCCGTGCCGCCGCGATGTCCTTGGCGCCGCCCTCCCAGCCCGCGGTGAGGTACCGCGTGGCGATGTCCGGCTTCTTGGTCACCTCGTCGGGGATGGCCGCGATGGTGATGACGAAGCCGGTCCGGCGGTCGAGCCCTTCCATCGGGATGTGGTGCGGGCTGAGCTGTTCGAAGGCGCCTTCGCGCCTGCTGATGGTGAACTCGCCCTTGGCCCTGGCGATCTCGTAGGGGAACAGCTCCTCCGGCCGGGTCTGCGCCTCCGGGTTGATGGAGAGCCGGATCGCGTAGGAGTCCTTGCCGATTTTCTTGAGCTGGATCGACCTGAGCTTGTGCCGCCGTTTGATGGCGGGAAGCTTGCGCTTGATGCTCTCCGGCGTCGCCTCGTTGTCCTTCAGCAGGCGGGTGGCCTCGCGCAGCGCGGCGTCCAGGGAGCGCTTCTTCTTTTTCTTGTCGCGCGCGTCGCGCTTGTCGCGGCGGCGGTCCCTGCGGCGGTCCGGGCGCCTCTTCCTGGGCCCGCGCCGGTCGTCGTCGCGGCGGCGCCGCCTGCGTGTCCGGTCCCGGGCGGGACGGCGCGGCTTGTCCGGGCGCTTCTTCTTCGGCTTGACCTTGGGCTTGAGCTTGACGCCCAGTTTCTTCAGCAGGCCACCGATCTTGTCGATGACCCAGTCGATGGCGCGCTTCACTGGTCGTGCGATCTGGTGGAAGATCTGCTTGACCCGGCCGCCGATGCCGCCGATGCCGAGGAGCGCGGCCAGTGCGCCGATCAGCACCGGGATCGAGCGGGCGAGGGCCCGGACGACGAGTCCCGCGACGTTCGCGGCGCCGCGGGCGATGGCGATCACCGCGTCCAGGACCGCGTTGACGAACTCGATGATCTGGCGTGCCTGCGTCACGATGAAGCGGACGATGTCGATGATCATCTTGCAGGCGCGGATGAACGCCGAGGCCGGGTTGAACAACGACACGATCCAGGTGACCCCCGCGATGATGATCGTTGGCAACAGGTACTGGACCAGCTTGCCGATCAGGTCCTTCTTCAGGTCGCCGACCCGCGACCTCAGGTCCGTCCACATGCCCGCCACGCCGCGTTTCTTTACCTCGACGACGATCGGGATGGCGTCCTTGCCGGTCTCCGCCGCGGCCATGGTCTTCGGGGAGACCTTGCGGGACAGGCGAGCGCGGATCGTGGGCCAGTTCAGGCCCAGCAGCCCGGCGATCATCACCAGGATGCCGAGGATGTCGAACGTGGCGGGCAGTTGGAGGCCACCGCCGACGCCCGAGCCCAGCAGCCAGGCCAGCACACCCTGCTGCAGGTAGCGGCCAGCGTCCTTCATGAACAGCCGCAGGCCGCCGCCGACGCCGGAGACGAGCCTGCCGAGGAAGCCGATCGGGTCGCGCAGGATCAGGCCGACCGCCGAGGCGGCCTTGCGGAGCACGCCCATCAGCAGGCGGCCCAGTTCCTTGATCGTGTTGATGACGCCGCCGATCGCGGCCGCGGCCTTGGAGACCAGGCCCTTGTTCTTCTCCTTCTCCGCCGCGATCTCCTCGTCGACCGCCTTGACCGCGTCCGTGTACCTGGTGGCCAGCGCGTCGACGAGCTGGGTGCCCTTGTCGTTGACCGAGTCCTGCAGTGAGTCGAACTGGCCCTCGAAGTCGGCGGCCGCCTCCTTGCCGATGGCCTTGAGGTCCTTGGGGAGTCTGTCGAGCGCGTCCTTGAGCTCCTTGCGGCCCTTGGCGATGCGGTCCTTGGCCTTCTTCAGCTCACCGACGACAATGTCGGCGACGTCGGATATGACCTGGCGCATCGCGGTCAGGTAGTTGTCGCGGGCGCGTTCGTAGATCCGGTTGGCCTCCTCCGGCAGGTCCGCGAACAGGTCCTTGACCCACCGGGCTTTGCCGGTAAGCCCCGAGTACCGGCGGTCCTTGTACTCGTCCATGCCGCGGGTGTGCTCGTCGGTGAACCGGTCCCGTGCCCGTTTCTCCCCCTTGGTGAACTGGTCGTCGACCTTCTTGTCCAGGTCGGCCAGGGTCTTCTCGACGTCGCTCTTGGTGTCGTCGAAGACTTTCTGCAGCAGCGCGGTGACCTGGGCGCGTTTGTCCTCGTCGCGGCCCTTCGTGCCCTCCTTGCCCGTGGTGACCTGCCTGCCGCAGTTCACGCGGGTGGCGTGCATGCCGCCCATCGCCGCCGTGCCGTTCTGCGCGGCGGCGCCCTTGACCTTCTTCAGTTCGCGGGATTCACCGGCACGCAGCTGCTTGGGCGCGGCCTTCGAGTGGGCCTCCATCTCCTTCTTGTCGCCCACGGCCTTGTCGAAGGACTTCTCCTTCGACTTCGTGAACGACAGCTGCTCCTCGGTGACGCCCGCGGCCGCCATCTGGTCGTTGACCTTCTTCGGGCCCGCCGACATGTCCGTCGCCGACGGTGGCAGCACGTCGGGCGCGGCCTGGTTCGGGTTCGGGACACCCGGCTTACCCGGCACCTTGTCGGCCGCCAGCGGCACGACCGCCTTGGCATCCGGCGCCGGCTGCGGCGTCGCGGCGGTGGTGTCCGCGATCTCGCAGGCCGCGGCGTCCTTGCCCTCGCCGACCTTGCCCTGGACCTCGGTCTTGACCTCCTCCGCCTTGCCCGAGTCGCCGAAGTTGTCGGCCTCGTCGAGGTTCTTCGGGGCCCGGTCCTTGATCGCCTTCTCCACCGCGGCGATGAACGACGCCTTGTCGAACTCCTTCGGCTGCGCGGCGTCCATGTCCTCGGCGTGGGCCGCCTTGCCACGGGCCTCCTGGTCGTCGTCGGGCGCCGCCGCCGCGCCCTGCGCCGCGTCCGCCTCCGTCGCCGCGGGCGGGTGGCTCGTGCCGATGCGGCGTTTCTTGGCGCCGACGTCCTTCTTCAACGCCTGGAACTTCGGGTCCTCGCCCGGCGACCGAGCGCCGGCCGCCTCCTCCTTCGTCTCCTTGTCGCCGCGTGCCGAGACCTGACCCGTGTCCTTCTTGCCGGGCGCCGGCGCGGGTGGCGCCTTGGCCTTCCGCACGGGCTTCGGCTTCTGCTGCTTCGCCGGTTGCTGCCGCTGCTTCGCTGGTTGCTGCCGCTGCTCCGGCGGCGCGGTGGCCTGGGCCGCGACGGCCTGGTTGCCGACCAGATTCTGCCCGGCCAGCAGCATCTGCCCGGCCCACCCGGACGCGTCGGGCTTCGCACCGCGCGGCAGGCCACCCATCGCGGCCGTCACCGCCGCGTTGCCCGCCCGCGCGCGTGCCGCCACCACAGCGGCCGGACCGGACTCCATCGCCGTACCGCCCTGCGGGCCGCGCACGTCGGCGAGCGCCGCGACGTCCGGCGCGGGCGACACCGCCTTCGCCGGGCGCGACGTACGGATCTTGACAGGTTGCGGCATGCGGCGCTGATCACCCCGGATGTGCTGGTGGCACGAGGGTCGCAGCCGCGCGTCACGGTGCCGCGGCCAGGACGTCACCACGGCGTCACCGGTCGCCCAGGGGTATCGACGTTCAAGGGGAAGTACCGGTCGGCGTGTCCAAACATCGCCCCAAGGAGCCGGAACGGTCTCGTGGCCGCTGCTCGGGCAGTGAGCCCGTGCGCGACATGCCGGGTCAGGCCGGTTCGGCGAGGCCGACGCGGTAGGCGAGGACGACCGCCTGCACGCGGTCGCGGAGGTCGAGCTTCGTGAGGATGCGGGACACGTAGGTCTTCACGGTCTCCGTGGTGATGAACAGGGTTGCCGCGATCTCGGCGTTCGACAGGCCGGCCGCCAGCGTGCGCAGAACCTCCAGCTCGCGCGGGGTGAGGGTGCGTTCCACTGCCGCACGTTCGGCGCCGCCCGTCGCAGTGGGGCGCAGGTGTGCCGCGTAGCGGCCGATCAACGTCCTGGTCACGGCCGGGGCCAGCAGGGACTCGCCCTTCGCGATCGTGCGGACGCCGCGCACCAGCTCGGCGGGCTGGGAGTCCTTGAGCAGGAACCCGCTCGCCCCGGCCTTCAGGGCCTCGTACACGTACTCGTCCACGTTGAACGTAGTCACCACCAGGACCTTCACCGGCGCCGTCACACCCGGTCCCGCCAGCTGCCGGGTGGCCTCGATGCCATCCACCACAGGCATGCGGATGTCCATCACCGCGACGTCCGGGTGCAGGCGCTTGGCGGCCTCGACCGCGGCGCGGCCGTCCTCGGCCTCACCGACCACCGTCATGTCGGGCTGTGCCGAGAAGATCGTCGAGTATCCCGCGCGGACCAGTGGCTGGTCCTCGCAGACCAGCACCGTGATTGGGCCGTCGTTCATCCCTCACCCCGCCCCGGAATCCGTGCGTGCACCCGGAACCCGCCGTCCGGCAGGTCGCCGGCGACGAGGTCGCCGTCGAGCATCCGCACCCGTTCACCCAGACCGTGCAAGCCGCGCCCGCCCGACGGCACGACCGTCGTCGCTGTGACCGCGGCACCACTGGTGGTCACCTCGATCTCCACGCGGTCGGCGTGGTGATGCAGGGCGACCGCCGTCGGGTTGCCGGTCGCGTACTTCACCGCGTTCGTCAGCGCCTCCTGCACCACCCGGTACGCGGCCAGCTCCACGTCCACCGCGCGCCGCAGCGGGGTGCCGTGCTCGGTGACTGTCACCGGCTGGCCGGACAGCCGTGCCTGCTCGGCAAGGTCGGTGACCCTACCCAGCGCGGGGGTGCGCGTGGCGGGTGCGGAGTCGCCGGTCGCTTCCAGCACGCCGAGCAGGTGCCTCAGCTCGGTCAGCGCCTGCCGCCCGGTCTCACTGATCGCCGCCATGCCGTCACGCGCCCGGTCCGGCCGGCTGTCCAGCAGGAACTGGGTGGCGTCGGACTGCACGACCATCGCGGTCACGTGGTGGGTCACCACGTCGTGCAACTCCCTGGCGATTCTGGCCCGCTCACCGGCGGTGGCGATCTCGGCCGACAGCCGCCGTCGCTCCGCCTCCTCGTCACGCCACCGGCGTACCACTGTCCCCGCGAGCCAGATCACCACCAGCACGATGAAGAACGTGGCGAAGTCCATCGGCTCGTTCGGCGATCCCCAGGCACGCAACAAGACCGCGAAACCCAGGTAGCTGAGCGTCAGCGCGGTCGCGAGTCCGCGGCGGTGCCTGGTCTGGTGCGCGCCGACCGCGTAGATCGCGAGGTACAGCCCGACGCTGCCGAACGTCAGCGGATACGCGAGCGCCTGGTGCACGGCGAAACCGGCGGCGATCACCCCGAGACACAGCGCGGGTTGTCCGCGACGCACCGCGAGCGGAAGACACTGGATGAGCCCCAGTGCCACGGCGATGGCGTCGGTCTCCCGCCGTGGCGCGTCGTTGACCTGCGCCCCGATGTCCGCGAAGAACGGTACAAACGCGAGCACCGCCAGCAGGACCGCGAGCGCGATGTCCTGTGCGGACGCCGGCAGTGCGCGCCACCGGTCAACGGTGACGCGCAGCGGCCGGGTCGCGGTCACGAACACGGCCCGCAGCCTAGCGGTGCGTCGCGATACCATGTCGCCTGGTCAGAACGAGTACGGGTACCGTCAACGCGAAGCTGATGAGGGCCGGCACCAACGAGGCCTCCAGCCCGAATCCGCCGCCCGTGAGGACAGCGGGCCCGGACATCTCCGTGACGAACAGCCCGTCAGCGGTGTGCCCGAACACCGGCCCGGCCGACACCAGCCGACCCTTGTGACCCCGGCGGCCAGCCACCTCGAGGGGATGCCTGCTGATCCTGGCGAGCCTCGTCATGTCATCACGTGACGTCGGTGCACTCGATGTCGTCGCCGGGCAGGTCGCCGCCAGTCAGGAACTCGACGGTCGCCTCGTCCGCGCACGCCGAACCCGCGCCGAAGACGTAGTGGCCGCCGTTGTCGACCCCGACGAGCGTAGCGCGGTCGCCGAGCGCCTCCCGCAGCGCGACCCCGGACTCCCATGAGGTGGCGTGGTCGCGATGGTTCTGCAGGACCATGACGTTGTGCGGGCCCTCGTCGTTCGCGGTGACCGGGTCCTCGACCGGCTCCGGCCAGAACGCGCACGGCCAGATGTTCCTCGGCATGCCCGCGGTGAGCGGCCACTCCTCGCGATCCTGCCTGACCCGGGCCGCATAGTCGGCGACGTCGTGGGACCACGTGGCGTCGCCGCATGTCAGCGCGAGGAACATGGTCGCCTGGTTGTCCGCGGGCACGCCCGGCACGGCCGGCGCCCCGGCGAAGACCTGCTTGATGACATCGGCGTCGGCCGCGGTGAGCGTGCCGTCGACGATGTTCGTGGCGGTCTTCCAGACCTGCGCGAGCACGGGCAGCGTCTCGTTGTCGAGCAGCAGGGCGTAGGTGACGTTGCGCAGCATCGCGCCGTTCAGGGACACCTGCGTGCCCGGCACCGGCGCGGGCTCACGGTCGAGCCGTTCCGCGAGCGCGAGGTAGGCGTCGGCGACCTCGTCCGGGGTGCTCCCGAGAACTCCCTGGGCCGCGGCGACCTTCGCCGCGTCCGGGAAACGGTCGGCCAGGCCCTTGCTCCAGCGCGCCGCCTCCCCGGCCCAGACGTTGCCCGGGTCGACGTTGCCCTCCAGCACGATGCGGTCGGTCCGGTCTGGGTGGAGCGTGCTGTACACGGCGCCAAGGTAGGTGCCGTACGACTGGCCCCAGTAGGAGATCTTCTCCTCGCCAAGTTCTTCGCGGATCAGGTCCAGGTCGCGGGCGGTGTTGGCGGTGGTGAAGTACCGCAGGTCGTCGCCGATCGTGTCGGCGCACTGCCCGGCCGTCGCCCGGGCGACCGCGACGTTGGCGTCGATCGAGCCATCGGCCGCGGGGTAGGGGAAGAGCCCGGCCGGGTCGGTCACCTCGAGCCCGCAACTCTGTGGCGTGCTGTGCCCGACCCCGCGCGGGTCGAAGCCGACCAGGTCGTAGCTGTCCACGACGGACTCCGGAAGCTCGGCGGCCCACTGGCCGGGAGTGTCGAGACCCGGCAGGGCGGGCCCACCGGGGTTCACCACCAGCACCCCGCGCCGGTCGCCGGTGGCGGCCAGTTTGGACACCACCACGTCGATCTTCCTACCGTCCGGGTCCGTGTGGTTCAGCGGCACCTCGACCGCCGTACAGGTCAGCCGCGGGTCCCTGGTCACACCCGGTGCCGTGGGCGGGCAGTCACCCCAGGCCAGCGCGGACTTCGTGGCGGTCCCGTTCGCCGCCGCGTTCTCCTCCTCGTAGGCGGCATCGCACGCGGTCACCCCGGCGACCAGCGCCGAGGCCGCCACCGCCATGGCGACCCGGCGCAGCGCCAGTGCCCCCGCACCATTTGTCCTGCCCATGATTGCTCGCCTTCCGTTGTTCCGCAGGGCGTCCGTTCGCCCCTCGACGGCGCAGAAGCTAACGAGGACCGGGGGCCCGGCACGTCCCCTCAAAACGGACAACTGGTGTAGCTCTCACGGGGGATGTGGTCAGCAAGTCCTGCCGGGTGTGGCTGCGTCGAGCAGCAGCCCCTTCTGCCCCGGACGTGACCCGCTCCCGTACAATTCTGTGCGGGGTCCGCTGTCACATGTACACAGGGGACTCCACGTGCGCAGGATGTTGGGAATCGCCGTCGCCTCGGCGGTGGCCATGGTGGTGCTGGCGGTGCCGGCGAACGCGGTCGGCTCGGAGACCTTCGGTTGGGGTCGCAACCTGGCCGGCCAAGCCGGGGACAACACCTGGGTCAACCGTTCGCTACCGTCTCGGACCTGCGCGGTCGGGGCCACTGACTGCACCGCCAACCCGCTGACCGGAGTCAAAGCGTTGGTCAGCGCGCGGTCCTCCAGCTTCGCCCTGCTGTCCGACGGCACGGTCGCTGCCTGGGGCTCCAATGAACGAGGCGCACTGGGCGACGGCACCACGACCACCCGTTACGTACCCGTGCGGGTGTGTGCGGTCGGCGCGACCGACTGCGTCGCGAACCCGCTGACCGGAGTCAAGGCGCTCGCCGGGGGTGAACGGCACGCCCTGGCGTTGCTGGCCAACGGGACGGTGCTGTCCTGGGGAAGCAACAGTTTCGGACAGCTGGGTGACGGCACCAGCACCAGCACGCACCGGGCCATCCCGGCTCCGGTGTGTGCCGTTGGCGCGACCGACTGTGCGGCCAACCCGCTGCGAGGTGTGCGCGCGATCGGTGCGGGGCCCCTGCACAGCCTCGCGGTGCTCGCCAACGGTTCGGTCGTGAGCTGGGGCGACAACGGCTCCGGCGAGCTGGGCGACGGAAGTGGTGCGTGGGTCCAGAAAACCCCGGTCCGGGTCGCTGTGACGGATGTCGTTGCCGTGGCCGCCGGCGCGTCGTTCAGCCTGGCACTTCGGTCGAACGGGACCGTGCTCTCCTGGGGGTTCAACGGCAGCGGACAGCTGGGCGACGGCACCACGACTGGGCGACCCATCCCAGGCCCGGTCTGCGCCCCCGGCGCGACCGACTGCGCGGCCAACCCGCTCACCGGTGTCACATCGATCGCTGCGGCACACACCGGTTCCCACGTCATCGCGGTGCGTGCCAACGGCATTCCACTGATGTGGGGGTTCAACGGCAACGGGGAACTCGGCGACGGCACCACCAACGACCGCCATCTTCCTGGCCCGGTCTGTGCGGTTGGTGCGACGGACTGTGGCGCCCAGCCGCTCACTGGCATCACTGCGGTTGCCGCCGGCAACCAGTTCACGCTTGCCCGAACGGCGGTCGGCACCATGCTGAGCTGGGGCGCCAACTTCGACGGTATGCTCGGCATCGGCACCACCGGCCCCAAGGAGCTCACCCCGTCACAGGTCCTCAGCCCTGACGGGTCCGGCCCTCTCACCAGGGTCACCCTCATCAGCGCCGGGTACTGGAACAGCCTTGCCGCCCGCTCGGCTTGACGAACTGCGTTCAAGCTCATCGAGCCCGCCTAACACTCATCCGACACAACCTGATCCACAAATGTGGACAATTGCTCGAGACGTCGTACGACCGGCAGGTGAGCCCACAGGAATGCGAGAGGGAACAGCGGGAGCGCTGTTCCCGCCGCGAGGACGAGCAGCACGATGCCGCCGTGGAGTGCGTTGCCGCCGAGCGGCGAGTTGAGGACGGCGCCGAGGAGCGGGCCGGCGCACACGCCTGCGAGGCCGTAGATCGTGCCGAGCGTCGACCACGTCCACGACGGTCACCGGCACGCCGCGCACGACGGCCACTACGACGGCCACTACGACGACCACTGACGATCGCCACGGTCCCTCACCGGCGCCGCCGGGTCACCGGATCGTCGGTGGCAGGCCGATCGCCTTCGGTTCCGCACCATCGCGGTGCAGCCACACCCGAAGCGGGCCGGCGTTCCCGGATTCGACCCGGACGCCGGCCGGTTCTCCGCCGCACCAGCCGAGGATCGCGTCGTCCGGTGCGGACACGTCCAGTCCGAGCCACCCCGCGTTCGGTTTCCTGCCGTGGTCGTCGGCCAACGTCGGGGGCATGTGTGGCGCGTTCGTCCAGTGGATGAACATCGGCAGCCATGGCCGGTCGAACGCGGCCCCGAACGCCCCCATCAGGTAGGGCGCGTTGTTGGGCGGTTCAGCTGGTACAGCAACCACCGGGTAGCCGGCCCGTTCGCTCGCCGCGCGCAGCGCGTCCTCGGTCCCGTAACGGACCACCCAAGCCACTGGGGCCAGCGTGGTGCCCGGATTCGCCGCCAGAGCCTTCCGCTGCAGGCTGGCGTAGGGTGGCGCGCCCTCGGCGACCGGGCTGCCGTCGGGATAGTGGATCTCCAGCAGCTGTGACCCGATGGCCACCACCACGTTCGACAGCCCGGCGCCAGGGATGACGCGGCCGCTGCCCGCCGTGAGTCCCAGCTCGGCGAGCTGTTCGTCGATGTCCTCGTGTCGGCGCGCGGCGAGGACGACATGGTCGAGTACCGGCTCGGACGGGTGTTCCCGCATCGGGTGATTCCTCTCTCCCGTGGTTCCCGATCGCTATTGAAAACGACAACCGTTAACTCTAAGGTGTGACGGGTCGAGGGACAGCAATGTGTGTGAACTTGAGGGGACAGTCTTGAACCTGACCACATCGGTCCGTGTCGCGGCGTCCGTCGCCGCGGTGGTGATGCTGGCGGCGACGGCTCCGGTCGCCGCCGCTCAGGGCGCCGCGGCGCCGGCTCCGCTCGAGCATCCCCTCGACGCCGAGCGGGTCGACGTCGCGGCGATCTCTGTCGACGGCACCACAATCGACCTGCGCGCCGACAACATGCACGGTGAGGAACACGACCCCGCGGCGCTGGTCTACACCACCGAGGTGCGCGAGGACGGGGTCGAGGTCGGCTGGGACACCACGGGCGTCGACGCGGGCACCGTGTTCGGTGACGCCGTGACGTTGCGGATGCGCGCGGTGGACGGTCCCGCCGAGGTCGAGGCCGAGCCGGTGCGTCTGCCCGCGAGGGCGCGGGGCGCGACCACGTGGACCTTCCCCGCGCCCGGCCGGTACACGCTGGCCGTCATGGTCGAGGGGCATCTGCTAACCGGTGAGCCGGTGACGACCAAGGAGCACTACACGGTCGCCGTGCGCGATGGCATGACCGATCCGCCGGAGATGACCACGCCGGAGATGCCGGAGGAGCCGGAGGAGTTCGTGGCGCCGCCCGTCGGGCGGCGGGCCGCCGAGCCGCTGCTCGCGGCACCGCTCACGGCGCAGGCGCAGCCGACCACTCCGGGCCGGGTCGTGCTGACCGAGGGACACGTGGACGCGGTGGCACCTCGAGTAGTGGACGGGAAGCTGCAGATCCAGGTCAAGGACGGCACCACGGTCGGCCGGTCCGGCGGTCAGGTCCGGTGGCGGGAACCCCGCGACGTGCTGTTCCAGTCAAAGGCGGACATCAGGACGACCCTGCCTGACGACCCGGCTCTCGCGTTCCTCGGCGACGAGGGTGATGAGATCTACCTCTTGCCCCAGCAACAGCAGCCGGGTGTCCTCTGGACGGGTTGGTCCACCGAGGCACTGAGCGCCGCACAGGTCAGCGGTGCGGTCACGTGGCGGCTGACCAAGGTGGACGGACCGGGCGCGTTCGGTATCTTCACCACCGGGTCCTTCGGCGACAGCACGGTGATCTTCAACAGCACCGACGGGCTGCCCGACACCCACTCGGTCCCGTTGGGTACCCATGCGCACGCCAACTGGGGCTTCGCGAAGAAGGGCACCTACCGGCTGACCTTCGACGCGACCGCGAAGCTGGCGAACGGCCAGACGGTCGCCGACACGGAGGTCTACACGTTCGCGGTGGACTCCGCTGCCCGGGGTGGGGGATCACCCGGGGGCGGTGACGACTCCGGCGGCGAGAACGGCGGCGAGAACGGCGGTGGAAACAGCGGCGGTGGTGACGGCGACCTCGCCTACACCGGTGCCACCGGCGTGCTGCCGCTCGCCGCGGGGGGCGTCGCGCTTCTCGTGCTCGGCGGCGGTGTCCTGTTCGTCGGCCGGCGCAGGAAGGCGGGCATCCGATGAGGGCGACCCGCGGTGTCGCCGCTCTCGGTGTGCTCGCCGCCGCCGTCGCGTTACCGCTGGCCGTCGTCGTGCCCGCGACCGCACAGGACAGGGTGGTCGTCGACAACGGCCACGTGGACGCGGTCGCGCCACGCATCGTCGACGGTGCGTTACAGGTGAAGTACAAGGACGGCAGCCAGCCGGACGCGGCCGTGTACCGGGAGCCGGACACGGTGGTCACGCACGTCAAACCCGAGTCGGTCATCCAGGTGCCCGACGATCCCGCGTACGCCTTCCTCGGCGATTCGGGCGCGGACCTGTGGATCATTCCGCAGCAGCAGGTGGAGGGCGTCGTCTGGGCTGGCTGGAACACCGAGGAGCTGACCGCCGCCCAGGTGGATCCGTCCTCGGTGCGCTGGACCCTGGAAGCGATCGGCGGTGATGAACAGGGCTCGGCCGCTCCCGGCGCCATGACGATCTTCCAGAACGGCTCGTTCGGTGAGCCGCTGCCCCGGGTGTTCGACACCCACCAGCCGCTGCCACAGAGCTATGACCTCACCCTCGGTACGCATGCCCACGCGAACTGGACATTCGACGCGCAGGGTGTGTACCGGATGCGGTTCACCGTCACCGCGACCTCAGTCACCGGGAGGCCGCTGTCCGACACCGAGACCTACACGTTCGCGATCGGCGACCTCGACCCCACGACCGTCGAACCCGGTGAGGGCTCTGAACCGCCCACCACCACCACGACCACAACGACCACGACCACCACAACCACCACGGCCACAACGACCACCACCACAGCCGGTGACCCGACCACCACCACGAGCACCCCGGCGCGGGACTGCGTGGTGCTCGACGACGGGCACGTCGACGCCGTCGCGCCACGCGTGCTCGACGGCACGCTCACCACCCAGGTCAAGGACGGCACCGCGGGCCCGGACAAGGTCGTGTGGCGCGACCCGGACAAGGTCGTGCTGCACGTGGTCCCCGGCGCGAAGAACACCGTGCCCGACAACCCCGACTACGCGTTCCTCGGCACACCAGGCGATCCGGTGTGGCTGATTCCGCAGACGCAGGTCCCAGGGGTCGTGTGGGCCGGGTGGAACACCGAGGAACTGAACGCCTCCACCGTCGACGGGAACGTCACCTGGCGACTGACCGAAGTGGTCGGTCCGGGCCATGTCGCCGTGTTCCTCACCGAGCTGAGCCCGGTGATCGTCTTCAACGTCGCCGACGGGCTCCCCGACACGCTCGAGGTCCCGCTCGGTACGCACGCCCATGCCAACTGGGGGTTCGCGGCTGAGGGCATCTACCGTCTCACCTTCACCGTGACCGCCACTCTCACCTCCGGTGAGACGCAGACCGACACCGACACCTACACGTTCGCCGTCGGCGACGTGAACGCGTCGGGTGCCCTCGGGGGCACGTGCACCGGTGGTGGCGGCGGAAACACCGACACCTCCACCCCGTCCGCGCCCGCGCCGACCGGCGATGACGACGACCCCGGTCCCCAGGGCAACAACGACGACCTCGCCTACACCGGCGCGGGCGCCCTCGGCTACCTCGTGCCGAGCGGCGTGCTGCTGCTCGCCGGGGGAGCCGCACTGATGGTGCTGGTCCGCCGCCGTGGCCGGTCGGCGTGATCCCGGTCCACGACTTCGCCGCGCTCGCCGTGTACCTGCGGAGCAACCGTGACTACGCGGCCCCCGGCATCGCCGAGGGCGCCAGGTGCTCGACGCGGGTACCGGCGCGGGCGGCGGGCTCGTCTCGCTCACCGGGAGACAGACCTTCCTGGCAGGGCACTCCCGGCTGGAACGCTTGGTCAAGGCGGCGGCGGAACTACGCTGCGGGACAGTCGGCTGGCCTGCCCCCGGTCGGACCTCCCCGGCTCCGTCGATCCCCGTGCCCGGGTGTTCCTGGAAGGGCGGTGCGGCGTGACTTCCACACCTCGGCCGAGTCACACGGACACGACGCCGGTAGGCCCGAGAAGGACATTGAGGGCGTGGTTGCGTTGCTCGACGCCGGAGAATCCGCGGGTACGTCCTCGATGAGCCGACTGTCCACGCGCTGACCCGTCGATGCTCGTCACCGGCCGTCGCTGACCGCAGCGGTGACGAGAATCGACGGGACCGGCAGGCAGCTCAGCTCCGGGCGCGGCCGGGATAGGGGAGCAGCGCCATCTCCCGCGCGTTCTTGATGGCGGTCGCGACCTGCTTCTGCTGCTGGGGCGTGAGCCCCGTGACGCGGCGGGCGCGGATCTTGCCGCGGTCGGAGATGAACTTCCGCAGCAGCGCGGTGTCCTTCCAGTCCACTGTGGTGATGCCCTCACGTAGGAGCATGTTCTGCTTGCGGCGTGGCGCGCCGCGCTGTGGTTTCGGCACGGTCCTCACCAGCTCGACTTGTTGACGCCGGGCAGCTCGCCGCGGTGGGCCATCTCGCGGAGCCGAATGCGTGACAGGCCGAACGCGCGGTTGTAGGCGCGTGGGCGGCCGTCAACGGCATCACGGTTGCGGATGCGCGTGGCGCTGGCGTCACGGGGCTGGCGCCGCAGCTCCACGCCGGCGGCGGCCCGCTGCTCCTCGGTGGACTTCGGCGAGCGGATGATCTCCTTGAGCTCCGCGCGCCGCTGCGCGTATCGGGCCACGATCTCCTTGCGCTGGTCGTTCTTGGCGATCTTCGATGTCTTCGCCACTACCGATCCTCCCGGAACTCGACGTGCCTGCGTGCTATCGGGTCGAACTTGCGCAGCACGAGCCTGTCCGGGTCGTTGCGGCGGTTCTTGCGGGTGACGTAGGTGTAGCCGGTCCCGGCTGTCGACCGCATCTTGATGATCGGGCGGATGTCGTTGCGGCCATCAGATCTGTTCTCCCCGTGCCCGAATCTCGGCAGTCACGGACTCGATGCCGCGCTTGTCGATGGTCTTCATGCCCTTGACGGAGAGTCGCAGTCGGACCCACCGGTTCTCGCTGGGCAACCAGTAACGCTTGTACTGCAGGTTCGGGTTCCAACGGCGCGAGGTGCGCCGGTGGGAACGCGAGACCTGTTTGCCGAACGACGGTTTGCGTCCCGTCACCTGGCACACGGCCGACATACGATCGACTCCCGGTTAATGAGATTGGTTTTCAACTAGACCCGGGAGACTGTACTGTGTCGTACAGAAAACGACAACCGTTGTCGATTGCGGGGAGTAGATCGTAGTGAGTGACGGCGAGCGCGTCCGTCTTGTGGTGGTGCCGGGTCTGGACCGGCGAGCGACCGAGTTGGTCGGTGACCGGTTGCTGCGCGCCGGTCCCGGAGGCGTGGTGGTGCATCACGACCTGCGCGGGCTCGGTGAGGGCACTGTGCGCAGGCGGGTGCGCACGACCTCGGAGGAGTCGACGGAGATCCTGGAGCTGGATCACGGGTGTGTGTCCTGCACACTGCGCGAGGACGTGCTCCCGCTGCTCGTGCGGCTCGCCGGGCGGCCGGGGACACGGCGGATCGTGCTGCTCCTGGACCCGGCGGTGGAACCCGAGTCGGTGTGCTGGGCACTCGGCACGGTCGCGGTCGGGGAGGTTGCCGTCACTGACGTCCTGGACATCGAGGCGGTGCTTGCCGTACTCGACGAGGGCACCTGGCTCGCCGACGCGACCGGCGAGGCGTGCATGGAGGAACTGGCTGACCGTGGTCTGGACGTCATCCCCGACGACGACCGCACGCTCGCTCAGGTCGCCATCGCGCAGGTCGCGTTCGCCGACGCCGTCCTGGTCACCGGCCGGGCCGACTACGGCTGGGCCGGCGCGCGGCTGGCCGCCGTGCTCGATCGTCTCGTGCCGGGTGTGCCTCGCGCTCCGCTCGGCACGGGAGACGAACTGCTCGGCCTGCTGTCGCGCATCCCCGCCTCGGCGCGCCGGGGTGTGGTGGAGGACGCACACGCACCGCTGCTGCGCGGCGACCCACCGCTCGAGCTCCGACACGGAGTGGCCCTCACCCTGTTCACCGACCGCCGCCCGTTCCACCCCGGCCGCCTGTACGAGGCGATCGACGCCCTGCTGGAGGGAGTCGTGCACACCAGGGGTCGGGCCTGGCTCGCGAGCCAGCCGGATGTGGCGCTGTGGCTGGAGTCCGCGGGCGGCGGGCTACGGGTCGGTCACGCGGGTGGCTGGCTCGCCACCGCCGACGACGAGGCCTGGGATCAGGTCGACGCTCAGCGCAGGGCCAAGGCGGCGCTGGACTGGCATCCGAGGTTCGGTGATCGCGTCCAGGAACTGGCGATCCTGTCCTACGAGGCCGATCCGGACGACATCACCGCGGCGCTGCGTGCCGCGCTGCTCACCGACGCCGAACTCGCCGAGGGCGAGTCCGCGTGGCGTCACTACCCCGACCCCTTCGGGGAATGGCGCGCCGAACCTGTCACCGATCGAAAGGACAGTGCATGAAACCGGGAATCCACCCCGCCTACGGGCCGGTGGTGTTCCGCGACAGCGCGACCGGCAAGGAGTTCCTCACCCGCTCCACCGCCACCTCGGCGGTGACCACCAAGTGGTCCGACGGGAACACCTACCCGCTGATCGTCGTCGACATCACCGCCGACTCGCACCCGTTCTGGACCGGGAAACAGCGCGTGCTCGACAGCGCGGGACAGGTGGAGAAGTTCAACCGCCGCTACGGCCAGCGACGCACCCGAGGGGGTGGCGCCTGATGGCCGTTCCCAAACGCCGCAAGTCCCGCAGCCGCACCAGGAGCCGTCGCGCGCAGTGGCTCGGAAGTGCCACCGCGACACAGTTGGTCGAGGTGACCACTGTGGACGGACGGCGAATCACGGTGCCCGCCTCCGCGGCGAACGCCGCGCGCCGCGGGCTGATCGGGGGAGACCGCCGATGAAGGTGCGCAAGTCGTTGAAGTCATTGAAGAACAAACCCGGCTCGCAGGTCGTGCGTCGCCGGGGCAAGGTCTACGTCATCAACAAGGCGAACCCGAGGTTCAAGGCCCGGCAGGGCTGACCCACACGCCTGCCGGACTGCCGCGACGATGGGGCCCGGCAGACGTGTGGGTTCGGTCAGCCGGCCATGGCGGTGTTGTCCGCCTTCTCCACCGGTCCTCCGGGCGCTGGCCGGAGGCGACGGGCGAGCAGCCCGTGTCGGGGCGCGAGGACCCAGACGGTGAGGAAGGCAACGGTGAGCACGAGTACCACCGTGCCGCCGGTGGGGAAGTCCCAGGACCACGACACGTACAGGCCAACCAGCGCGGAGAGGCCGCCGATGACCGGCGCGAGGAGCATCATCACCGCGAGCCGGTCGGTGAGCAGCCGCGCGGTCGCCGCAGGGGTTACGAGCAGGGCCAACACGAGGATGTTGCCGATGGTCTGCACGGAAATCACCACTGCGAGGGTGACCAGGACGTAGAGCACGATGTCGAGCCAGAACACTCGCAGTCCTTGTGCCCGGGCCATCTCACGATCCAGGGTGATCGCGACGAACTCCTTGTGCAGCGCGAAGACCAATCCCAGCACGAGGATCCCGGTGCCGCCGACGACGTAGAGGTCCTCGTCGGGGATGCCGGTGAGGGAGCCGAACAGGAACTGCTGCAGGGACCCCGCGTAGCCCGGTGCCCGGGAGATGACGACGATGCCGAGCGCGAACGCGGCAACGAAGAAGATGCCGATGACCGAGTCCTCACGTAGTCGGCGGTTCTGGGAGAACACCGCGACGAGGATGGCAGTCGCGATTCCGGCGAGGGTGCCACCAAGGATCAGGTTGCCCGACAGCACGAAGGCGACGGCAAGACCGGGGAACACGGCGTGGGCGACGGCGTCGCCGATGAAGGCCATACCGCGCAACACGACGTAGCAGCCGACCACGCCGCACACGATCGACGACATCATCGCGACCAGCAGCGCTTTGGGCAGGAACGCGAGGTCGGGGTTGACCAGGTCGTGGAGAAAGTCGATGGGGGACATCAGGTCGCCTTCAGGATCTTGAGCAGCGGGCTGTGCTCGCCGATGCCGAACGTATCCATCCACAACTGCTCGTCGCGGAGCTGGTCGGGCGTGCCCGCAGCGATCACCGTGCGGTTGAGCAGCGCGAGCCGGTCGCAGGTGTGCAGTGCCCCGGGCAGGTCGTGGGTGGTGGTCAGCACGGCGTGGGCCTCACGGGCGAGGGAGCGCAGCAGATCGGAGAGCATGTCCTGGGTGGGCATGTCCAGGCCGGTGAACGGTTCGTCGAGCAGTAGCACCGACGGCTGGAGGGCCAGCGCGCGGGCGAGGAGGACCCGCTGGCGTTGCCCGCCGGACAGCTCGCCGACAGGGCGGGAGCGCAGGTCGGTCATCCGTACCCGGTCGATGGCCTCGGCCACGGCGCGCCAGTCGGTGACGCCCGGCCTGCGGAACAGTCCGAGCATGCCGGTGCGTCCGGTCATCACGACGTTCTCCACGGAAATGGGGAAGTCCCACGCGAACTCGTGACGTTGCGGCACGTAGCCGAGCTTCGCCCGTCCCCGGCGTACCGGCCCGTCCGCTACCACGACCTGTCCCGCACGAGGACGCAACAAGCCCATCAGCGTCCGCAGCAGGGTGGTTTTTCCCGCACCGTTCGGCCCGACCAGTCCGACCAGCTCACCCTTGTCCACCGTCAGGTCGACGTCGGTCAGCACCGTTCGACCGCCGAGGTCCACGGTCAGGCCGTGTACCCCCAGCGCGCTCATGGTGTGTCCCTGCTGGCGGCGTGACGTTTCGCGGCCCGGCCGCGAACCACGACGACGACCATCCCGGCTGCGAGGATCAGCGCGACCCCGGCCAGGGCCAGAGTGAGCACGTCCGGGCCGGAGCTCGCTTCTTCGGCCGGGTCACTGGAAGCGCCTGCCCGGGTCGCACCCGCGGGGATTGAGGGGACGGCGTGTTCCTTGGCGGCGAAGGCGCCTTCGGGATCGGTGGCATTCCCGACGGCGAATCGCAGGGCCGCGGTGCCGTTGACGGTGCTGCCGTCGACGAGGTCGGCGGTCGCCTCGACCTGGGCGAGGTAGACGCCGGGTTCGGTGAAGACCCAGTTGGCGTGGGTGTGGGTGTTGACCTCCACCCAGATGTCCTGCCGTTCGCTCTTCGTCGAGTCCCAGAGCACGTCGGCGGCGCCGAAGTTGCCCGCCTGCAGGTACACGAACAACTCGCCGGGCCCGTCGAGGCTGGTGAGGGTGAGTGTGACCCCGCCCTCGATCGTGTCCATCACGTCGGGATCCTGGGTGTTCCACCCCACCCACACCACGTCCGGGTTCTGCACCTGCGGTAACACGTACACGCTCGTGCCGGGTTCGCCGATGAACGAGTAGGAGGGGTCCTCCGGCACCGGCAGTACCGCGGTGTCCGACACCTGGAACACCGTCTGGTCGAGCTCGCGCCACACCGACCGGTCCACGATGGCGCGCGTGTCATCATGCACCATGAGCGTCCACACGCCGTCGACGTACCGGGGGCCGATGTCGACGTGTCCCAGTGACAGCACGGCGCGGTCGGTCGACACCGGTTGGTCGGCGCCGATGGTCTGGTCCAGCTCGTCGCTGGGTGGTTGTGCCAGGGCGGCGGGTGCGAGCAGCGCCGCGAGCAGTGCGGCGCCCGGCAGCGCGAGAGCGCGTCTCATCGATGTCCTTTCAGCGCAGGCAGTCACGCAGTGAGTCCGCGTTGAACCGCATCATCGCCACATAGGTGTTGACGGTGTCGTCGAAGGTGTCGCCGTAGATCGGGCAGACCCGGATGCCCTGTTCCGCGGCCACCTCGGTGAGGGTTGAGGAGCGTGCGGCGAGGTTGGGTTCGAGGAACACCGCGGGCACGCGCAGGTTGCGGATGGTGTCGGTGAGCTTGCGGCGGTCGGCCAGAGAAGGTTCCGTGGCCGGATTGGGAGTGACGAACCCGGCCACGGTCATGTCGTAGGCCTGGGCGAGATAGGCGAACGCGTCGTGTGTGGTCACGAGGTAACGCCGCGACTCCGGGATCTGCGCGGTCCGGTCTCGCACGTAGGTGTCGAGCTCCTCAAGTTCTTCGAGGTAGGCGGTCGTGTTGCGTCGGTATTCCTTGGCGCTCCCGGGATCCCGCTCGATCAGCGTGTCGCGGATGACCTCCACGTAGGACATCGCGTTGTGCACGTCCTGCCACAGATGTGGGTCGATCTCACCGTGCACGTGCTTGCCCAGCACAGCCTGTGCCAGCTGGTAGATCTGGTCACCAGCGTGGCCGAGGAACCCGAACTGCGACGCCGTCGGGACCTCGGCGAGCGCCTTGTTCGGCACCTCGATCACCGCCCGGTCCGCCGGGACGACCTCCTGAGTCGCCTCGCCGCCACCCTCCGGGTCGTAGAGCGCGTACACCTCCTCACGCTCCAGATCGACGGTGAGGTCGGCGTGCCCACGGTCCAGGACGGTGGCACCGTCCACCCCGGACTCGGCGGGCGGTACCCCGACCGCGACGGTGAACGTCGATTCACCCAGTGGGATGGGACGGCTCTGTTGGTCGACCCGCAGGCGGGCGGACAGGGTCAGTTCATAGGTGCCGGGCTCGGTGAACACCCACGACATGTGGGTGTGCGCGTCGGCTGGCAGTGTGGCGGTGTCCTCGCGGTACCCGTCGCCGGCGTCGAACCCGTCACTCGAGTCGAAGTAGACGTCGGTGTCACCGAACGAACCGGTGAGGTAACCGAAGACCGCACCCGGTCCCCGGGCCGCGGTCATGCTCAGTACCACGTCCGACGCGCGGTTCGCCCCGTACCGGGCGCCGTTGCCCCTGGCGCGCAGACCCAGCCAGATCGTGTCCAGGGAGACGTCCTCGACCAGCGGGATGATCTCGGCGGCGTACTTGACCGCGCTCTCGGCCAGCGAGACGTTCGCCGCGTCCACGTCAAGGTTCGCGTCGAGGGTCTTGATGACGTTGTGTTCCTCGAGCATCACGTAGTTGCTGAAGGCGACGTCGGCGTAGACGACGTCACGCACGTCGCGCAGGCTCGGCTCGTAGGAGTGCGGGTCGGCGCCGTCGGGCACCAGGGACGTCACGTTCACCCGATCCCCGCCCACCCGCGATACCAGGTCCCGCAACAGACCGGTCGTGGTCACCACCTGCAGCCGGTTGTCCCGGTCAGTCAACGCGGGTGGCGCCGCGCATCCCGTGATGGCGATCAACACGGCCAGCCACGCGACCGGGGAGCGTCGCCGGGAGTGACGGAGGAAACGCACGACTCGGCAGCCAATCTATGGTGGGACCTTCGCGACAATGATTACCATATGCGATAAGCGCGGATGGCGTCCATGCCGGAATCCGCGGCCGCTGTCGCGGTCGCGGATCGAGTGGGGAAGGTCAGCCCGCGCAGGCGGTGCAGCGGCCGAAGATCTCCAGCGAGTGGCCCACATCGGTGAAGCCGTGCTCGGCGGCGATCTTGTCGGCCCAGCGCTCCACCGTCGGGCCGGTGACCTCGACGGTGCGCCCGCAGTCGCGGCACACGAGATGGTGGTGATGGCCGCGGGAACAGCGGCGGTAGTAGGCCTCGCCGGAGTCGAAGCGCAGGACGTCGATCTCGTCGGCGTCGGCGAGCGACTGGAGGGTCCGGTAGACGGTGGTCAGTCCGACGTCCTCGCCGCGGCTGCGCAGCTCCTCGAACAGGTCCTGGGCGGAACGGAACTCCGCGATCTCCTCGAGCAGGGCCGCGACCGCGGTACGCTGCCGGGTCGACCGCTGTCCGGGAACGGCTGGCCGGGAACGATCACTGCTCAACAGGACTCCATGTGGTGCGGCACCTGGTTCCTGTCGAGAGTAGACCATGTGGGTCGTTGGCCGCCGCGAACGGCGGCCCACGACCGCTCTCATGACTGCGGAGTGAACGTGTGGGTCGCCTGGTCGGACACGGTAATCCCCCGAGGTCAGCGTGCCGCTGACCCGGAAGGTGACGGAGTGGCTCGGGTTCTGCGTCTGGGCAGGATCCACACCGGACTACCTGGCGTGCCGAGGGGAGAGGCCGATGCCGATCAGGGTGGTCCCGTCGAACTCGGTGATCCCCTCGGCGTGGAGCGAGTCAAGGTAGCGCTTGCGCACGTCCTCGACGACGTCGGGTTCGAGGTTGCCGAGGGCGCCCCGGTAGCCAGAGCCGGTGATCACCAGCCACGCCAGGTCCGGGGTGAGGGGCAGCCGCAGTTCGTGGGTGGCCACGTCCACGTCGGTCAGTCCCAGTTCGGTCAGCCAGGCCAGGTAGGTGTCCGCCTTGTTGATCCGGTCGAACAGATGGGGTTCGCGTTCCTGTGGAGGGGCCGCGTCGGTGACGGCCGCCACCGCGTGGCCGAGGCAACGGCCTGCGGCGGCCATCGCGTCCCCACGCCAGATCGTGAACACGACGCGCCCGCCGGGCCGGGTGCGGGAGATCAGGTGCCGGGTGCCCTCGGTCATGTCGGGGAAGAAGAATATGCCGAGTGCGCAGAGGACCGCGTCGTAGCCGGCCGTGTCCCAGGTCGTCACGTCCGCCTGGGTGGCGTGCAGTTGGGGTAGGTCGGAGGACAGCCGTCGCAGCTCACCAACCATCGGGCCGGACAGGTCGACCGCGTCCACCACCCCGTCCGCGCCGACGAGGCCTGCGGCGGGGATTGCGGAGGCGCCCGCGCCGCAGCACGCGTCCATGACCCGGTCACCCGGGCCGAGTTGGGCGGCCGCCGCCGTCGCGGCGCCGATGGGGTCCCACAGGTGGCGCCCGAGGGCGGTGAAGTCGGTGGCGGCGTCGTCGAACGCGCGCCGGGTGTTGTCCTGCCGAGAATCAGCTATCATAATTGAGATGATAATCGTTGTCGCTTGAGGATGGCAGCCGCTGGTCCATACCGGTGATCCTGTGCCAGGGTCCTTGTCGGTGATGACGGCGGGAAGTAGCACTGGAAGCAGTCGTCTGACTGATCGTTGGAGGTCGTTGTCATGTCGCTGGACGTACCCGCGGAGCTTCTGGAGCGCGCCGAGCGGGGCGAGGTCGCCGATGCCGACTTCGTCCTGGTGGTGCGGGACTCCCTGCCGTACGCGTGGAAGGTCATCGACGGAGTGGTGTCCGAACTGCGTGCCGAGGGCGGGGACTTCGCCGACAATGAGATCCCGCCGCCCAGCGAGGCCGATCGCGGCCAGCTGTTGCGGGCGCTGGCCTCGGACGCGATCCGCGGCGGTCTCGAACGCCACTACGGCGTCAAGCTGGCGTTCCAGAACTGCCACCGGGTCGCGGCGTTCACGCCGTCCGCTGTGGACAGTGACCGCTACCGCGCGTTCATCTCGCCGAGGGGGCAACTGCTGAACCAGAGCCCGGAGCTGCGTGACTGCTGAACTCAGCGCAGCAGCGGGAGCACCTCATCGCCGAGGCGGGCGATGTTGTCCATGGTCGCCTGGTGGTCGCCGCGTGCCTCGACCATGAGGACGACGTGGCGGATGCCGGTACGGTCCGCGCTGTCGCGGATCCGTCGCGCACAGTCGGCCGGGCTGCCCAGCGCGTGCAGTTCGGCGAGAAAGTCGGTGTAGGGCACCGGGTCGCGGCGTGGCCGGGGCCTACCGTCGATCGGCACGTACCCGGCCAGCCCCTCGGTGAGCCAGCCGGGCATCGCGGCCCGGACCTGTGCGCGTGCCTGGTCACGGTCGTCAGCGACCTGCGCGAGCATCGCGGACACGTGCCGGACGGACGCCGGGTCGTGGCCCGCCTCGCGTGCCGTGGCGTCGTACCTCGCCACCATGGCGGCCTTCTCGTCGTCGGTCATGTGCAGGCCGAGCAGCATCGGCAGCCCGCGTGCCGCGGCCAGCCGCGCCGTCGGCTCGGACGTGGCCGCGACGACCACCGGTGGCCTCGGCCGGGTCAACGGCCGGGGCACCATCGGCACCTCGCGGAACGCGAAGTGGTCGCCGTCGGCGGCGACCGTCGGTTCCGTCAGGCCGCGCAGCAACAGGTCCAGACCCTCGGCGAAGCCGTGTTCGTAGCGGGCGAGCCCGGTATCCAGCACTTCGAGGTCCACCCAGGGGCCACCGCGCCCGACACCGAGTGACAGGCGGCCGTCGGCGAGGTGGTCGAGAAGTGCGACCTGCTCGGCGAGTGCCACCGGGTGTGTGGTCGACAGCACGCTGACGGCCGTGCCCAGCCCGATACGCGAGGTCGCCCCGAGTGCGTGCGCGGCGAACGTGATCGCGGAGGGGCAGGTGCCGTAGGACATGAAGTGATGCTCGGCGATCCACGCGTCGTCGAACCCGGCGGCCTCGGCGCGCACCACCGCGTCCCGCGCGCGTCGCAGCGCGGTGCCGTCGTCTTGGCCGGGGAACCGGCCGGCCAGCAGAAAAACCCCGACCCGGAGGCCGGTCGTCACTTGATGTTCGCCCGCACGGGCGGGCGCGGCACGAAGCCGGGCTCGACCTGGAGCGCCAGGTCCTCACCGACGCGCTCGTTGGCCCACGCACGCGCGTTGTGGAGGTGGAACGTGACGGCCTGCGCCTGGTAGCTGGCCCAGTCGCGGGTGATGGCGTCCAGCTCGTCCTGGATCGCAGACAGGGCCACGGCGCTGTCGGGTTCCAGTTCGTCGAACGGCCGCACGACACCGCGTTCCGAGGCACGCACGAAATCCGACCGGCGGAACCAGCACAGGAGGTCCTTGCCGAGCTGGCCGCGCAGGAACTCCAGGTCCTCGGCGTCGCAGACCTTGTTGCCCACGACCGCGATCCGCACACCGTGGTCGGACGCGTAGCTCTGGTACTGCCGGTAGACGCCCACACTGCGCATCGTCGGCTCGCACACCAGCACGGTGAGGTCGAACCGGGTGAACAGCCCGGACGCGAACGAGTCCGCGCCCGCGGTCATGTCCATGACGACGTACTCACCTCGGTCGTCGACGAGGTGGTTGAGCAGCAGTTCGGCAGCGCCGATCTTGGAGTGGTAGCAGGCGACGCCGAGGTCCTCCTCGGTGAACGGCCCGGTGACAGCGAGCCGGGTCCCGCAAACTTCGCGCACGCACGCCGCGTAGACGGGGTTGTCCCCGGTCACGGTCAGCAGCCGTGACCCGGTGCCAGGCGGGGTCGTCTTCACCATGGCGGCGGCTGAGCTGATCCGGGGGTTGTCTCCCCGCAGGTAGTCCTTGATCAGCGGCAGGTGGGCGCTGAGTGTCGGCAGCGCGTCGGCTTGCTCCGGGGTGGCGCCCAGCGCGGTGGCCAGGTGCTGGTTGATGTCGGCGTCGATGGCCAGCACGGGCAGGCCGCGGGCGACGAGGTGCCGGACGAACAGCGAGGACAACGTGGTCTTGCCGCTGCCCCCCTTGCCGACGAAGGCGATCTTCACTGTCGGGAGCTCCAGGGATAAAAGGAATGACATCCATGTTCAGGTGTTCTGAGGGTACCGGGCCGGGGAAGTCCTCGGCCAAGCGGACTCCAGCGAGTCCCCAGCACCCTTTCGTGCGCAGCACCGCCCCTGGCCGGACGAGTGGCCGTGTCGGCGCCAAACAACCGCTGCCTGGCGGACCTCGGCACCGCGAGGCGTGAGATGTCACCTTCACTCTATTGATAACGATATTCATGTCCGGTTAGGGTATGGGTGCGGCGGCGGCGCGGGGACCAGCTCGCTGTGTGGATCACACGCGTAGCTGTGACGTGGATGTGCGTACCTCCGGTCGACCGGCAGGGCGCCACCTGCCCGCACACGGCGTCGCATCCGGTGGCCACGGAGGACAATCAGAGAGAGGAACGGATGTTACGCACACGAGCGAGACCCTGGCTTGTCGTCGCGACGGCGGTGGCACTCGTCACCACCGGTGCCGCGACGACGGCGATGGCCGAGGACCAGCTGGTCCTCGATCACGGCCACATCGACGCCTTCACCCTGACGTGGACCGACAACAAGCTGGACCTCCAATTGCAGGAGGACGTGACCGGTAGTCACGTCCTCCATGCGCCGGAGGACGTGCTGCTGAAGGTGAAACCGGAGGCGGCGTTCGAATTGCCCGACCCGGTGCCGCCCGCGCTCAGCTTCCTCGGCGAGCCGGGCGAGGTCATCCACCACCTCCCGCAGACCCAGGACCCGAACCTGATCTGGCCGGGGTGGAGCACGGAGCGGATCCCGGGTGGCGTGTTCACCAACCCGCTGCGCATCGACATCACTGAGGTGACTGGGCCAGGTAACGTCTTCCTGTGGCAGACCGGCGCGGTGGGCAACCCGATCTCTGTGCTGAACGGTGGCGGCTACCAGCTGCCGGGCACGATCTCGCCGAACGTCGGCGTGCACGCGCACGCGGAGTGGGCCTTCTCCGAGCAGGGCGCCTACACGTTCACCGTCGTGGCGAGCGGGACCCTGGCCGGTGGCGGCACGGCGACCTCCGTCGAGCGGGCCTACACCTTCCAGGTCGGCGACGTGGGCGAGGAGTCGCCGACGACGTCGTTGAGTGTGACAGGGTTGGCGGATCACTATCATTCGGGTGATGTGGTGACGTTGACGGCGGTGCAGGATCCGGTGACGGACCTGGACCACTACCACTGGTTCACGCGTGCGGCGGGAACGACGGAGTGGCAGATCGTGCCGGACGCGGGTGGCGCGCGGTACAGCTTCACCGCGAGCGCCCAGCACGACGGGCTCGCTGTCATCGCGCGGCTTTACGACCACGACCACAACGTGGTCGCGGAGTCCGAGCCGGTGACCGTGGTGGTTGACGACCACGGCGAGGAGCCGCCGCCGGCGGCCAGCCAGGAGATCGAGGCGACCCTGGCCGAGAACGCCGGCGCGCTGGTCATCAGCGTGGACCCGGACGACTGGCGGGTGCTGATGAGCGATCTCGAGCTCGGCACCTCCGGTGACCGGTGGGTCTCCAGCGGTGACCTGCGGCCGGTGATGGTGACCGACACGCGGTCTGCCGCTCCGGGGTGGACGGTGTCTGCCCAGGTCGGCGACTTCACCGCGGGCGCGGAGACGTTGCGGGGCGGCAGTCTCGGCTGGACCCCCGTGGTCGCCCAGCAGGCGGAAGGCGCCGGGGTGGTGGCGGGGCCGTCCGTCCCGTCCGGGTTCAGCGGCGGTGACGGCCTGTCGGCCGTGAGTGTGCTCGCGTCGGCGGAGCCGGGTACAGGGTTCGGCTCAAGCGAACTCGGTGCGGGCCTCGTCATCGAGGCGCCGACCACGCTGCGGCCGGGCACCTACACCGCGACGATCACGTTCACGGTGATCTGATCGAGTCCACTGTGGCCGGATGCTTCCGGCCACAGTGGATATCGGCCGCACGGATCGGAGACCGATGCCCACGCTTCTGCGCGCCACCGCGCTTGCCCTGCTCGCCACGGTCCTTTCCGCCGGGCCCGTCACGGCGCAGCCCGCCGACGAGGCCCCCGTGGTCTGGGGTGTGGTCCCGGCGGGCGAGAACGGCCGCGGCGCGTTCACCTACACACTCGACCCTGGTGCGGAGATCACCGATGCGGTCAGTGTCGTCAACTACACCGAGAAAATCCTGACACTGCGCGTGTACGCGAGTGACGCCGTGCGCAGCACCGACGGTGGGTTCGACCTGCTGCCCTCGGCCGGGAAACCGTCCGACGTCGGCGCGTGGACGCGGGTCGAGGCCGTGACCGTGACCGTGTCCCCCCGGTCCAGAGTGGACGTCCCGTTCACGGTCACGGTGCCCGCGAACGCCACCCCCGGCGACCACGCGGGCGGCATCGTCGCGAGCCTGCTCGCGAACGGTGAGGACGGCGTCGCCGTGGACCGCCGGGTGGGTGCACGGATCTACGCACGGGTCACCGGCACACTGAACCCCTCGCTGACCGTCGTGGACCTGCGGGCCACCTTCGACGGCTCCCCGCTCGGCGTGCCCGGTGATGTCCGGCTGGACTACGTTGTGCGCAACGACGGGAACCTCCGTCTCGCGGGCCGTCTCTCGGCGCGGGTCACCGGCCTGTTCGGCTGGGGTGAACGGGTCGTGACCGGCGAACGTCTGACGGAGCTGAAACCCGGCGACTCCATCCGGGCCAATACGACCGTCCCCGGCGCGTGGCAGCTCGGCTGGCTGACCGCCGAGGTCACCGTCACGCTGGAGGCGTCCGGCGGCCAGGAGCTGACGCCACCCCCGGCGCCTGCCGCTGGGTCGGCGACGCTGTGGGCGGTGCCATGGCTCCCGCTCGTGGTACTGGCGCTCCTCGTCGCCGCGGCGGTGTGGTGGTGGCACCGCCGACGGGGTCGTCGGCGGGAGCGGCCAAGTCCGAAAGCGGCACACTCGCCCGCCCGTGCATCGGCGCGCCGTGCGGACTCCCCTGTGGCCACAGCAGCTGTTCCGCCACGGCCTGGACCGCGATGTCCTGGTACCACCACCGTCTGAACTCGCCGGGTTCTTCCCGTGCCCGGTAGTTGGTGAACACCCCGGACCATGACTCACCTCGAGGAGGATTGTGCCATTGACGCCACGGGTCGTAGGGGATTGTCCTGACTGCCTCGGCCACGGGTGAGCCTGGATTCTGGTCCGACGGCTGTCGTCACGGGAGGACCGGCTTTGCCTCACTCATCGCGGACATTCGTCGACGTGTTGCGTGACCGGGCCGCGCGGACCCCGGGAAGAACCGCGTTGGAGTTCGTCGACGAGGACGGTGCCAGCCGGGTGGTCGACTACGCCGACCTGGACACCGGGGCGAGGAGGGTCGCCGCGCACCTCGACGACCGAGGGGCGCGGGGCGAACGCGCGCTGCTGCTCCACCCGCCCGGAATCGACTTCGTGATCGGGTTCTTCGGCTGCCTCTACGCCGGAGTGGTCGCCGTGCCGGTCTCCCCGCCGACCGGTCGGCGCGGGCCGGCCACCATGCTCGCGGTGGCCGCCGACGCCGGCGCCGCGCTCGCCCTCGGCGACCGCGTCACCCTCGCCGCGCTCGGCTCCGGGGCGGAGCTCGCCGGGCGGCTGAGCACGCTGGCCACCGACGACATCACCGACGGGGCGGAGGACTGGAACGGCCGGGTGCCGCTGGCCACGGACCTCGCCTTCCTGCAGTACACCTCCGGTTCCGTCGGAACCCCGAAGGGCGTGATGGTGCGCCACGACAACCTCGTCCACAACTCCGCGGCGATCAGCGAGGTTGTCGGCGCCGGGCCGGAGAGCCGGAGCGTGAGTTGGCTGCCCCCGTTCCACGACATGGGCCTCATCGGCGGCATCCTCCAACCCGTCTTCGCCGGCTTTCCCGCCACCCTGCTCGCACCGTCGACCTTCCTGCGCAGGCCGGCGCGCTGGCTCGAGGCGATCAGCCGGACCGGGGCGACGATGTCGGTGGCCCCCGACTTCGCCTACCTGGAATGCGCCCGCCGGATCAGCGCCGAGGAGAGCGCGGGGCTGGACCTGAGCACCTGGCGGCATGCGCTGGTCGGCGCCGAGCCGGTCCGGGCCAGCACACTGGACTCGTTCGCCCGGGCGTTCGCGCCGGCGGGGTTCGACCGGTCGGCGTTCCGCCCCTGCTACGGGTTGGCCGAGGCGACCCTGCTGGTCACCATGTCCCCGGTGCGCGAACAGGGGCCCGCAGTGCTCGACGCCGACCGCGAGCAGCTGACGCGGGGCAGGGTCGCCCCGGCGGGGGACGGCCGGAGCTCGGTCACCCTCACCGGCTGCGGGCGAACGCACGGCGACGACCTGGTCGTCGTGGTGGACCGGCGGACCGGCCGGGAGTGCGCGCCCGGTGAGGTCGGCGAGGTGTGGGTCGGCGGTGCCGGGGTCACCGACGGGTACTGGGGCCGGCCCGACGAGACCGCACGGGTCTTCCGTGCCGGGCTCCTCGGACACGGCGACCGACTCTTCCTGCGCACCGGGGACCTCGGCTCGGTGCACGGCGACGAGCTGTACCTCGTCGGCCGGGTGAAGGACCTGATCGTCGTGCGCGGCCGCAACCACCACCCGCACGACATCGAGCAGACGGCCACGCGTGCCCATCCCGGGCTCCAACCGGCCGGGGCGGCGGTGTTCGGAGTCGACCACGGCGACGCCGAACGGGTCGTCCTCGTCCACGAGGTGGTCCGCGGCTTCGAACCGAGGGACGCGCCCGCCGCGATCGCGGCGACGCGCGACGCCGTCGCCGCCGGGCACGGCCTGACGCTGCACGATGTCGTGCTGGTCCGCCGGGGCACGATCCCGCGCACGACCAGCGGCAAGATTCGGCGATCCGCCTGCCGGGAACGCTGGTCGACCGGCGCGCTGTCCGGAGTGACCGGCCCCGAACCCACGACCACCCCGCCGGCCGACGGCCTGGACCCCGCGGGCGTCCTCGGGCTCGTCGGCGCCGCGCTCGACCTGCCCGAGGACCGCGTCGACCCGGACACCTCACTGGTCGGGCTCGGCCTCGACTCGCTGACCGGCATGCGGCTCGCTGGTGCGGTGCGCGAGCGGTACGCCATCGACGTCGGGGTCGAGCGCCTGCTCGACGGGATGACCTCCCGCCAACTCGCCCGGGCACTGGACGAGGGCGACCCGACCGGGACAGGTGGATGGACGACCCCCGAGCTGGGGGAGCCGACCGACGCCCAGCGCTGGATGTGGTTGCTGGACCAGCGAATCGGCGCGAGCGGCGCCTGCACCGTGGTCGGCGGGGTGCGTCTGACGGGCCTGGTCGACACCGCGGCCGTGCGTGGGTCGCTGGACGAGCTGGTTCGTCAGCACCACGCGCTGCGCACCACGTTCCCGCCGGGTGCCGACGGGCTCCCGAAGGGGGTCACCGGCCCGGCCCGGCCGGTGACGCTCACCGAACGGGACCTGTCCGGTCGGCCCGACCAGCTGGAGCCGGTCATCCAGGAGCTGGCCGCGACACCGTTCGACCTGGCCACAGGGCCACTGCTGCGAGCGATGCTGATCCGCCTCGACCCGGGCTCGTGGTGCCTGGCGATGTGCGCGCACCACATCATCGTCGACGGGTGGTCGCTCGGGCTGCTGCTGCGCGACCTCGGCACCTGTTACCGAGCACTGGTGGACAAGGCACCCGTGCCCGACCTCGGCCGCGAGACCGTGCCGGCACCGGTGCCCGGCGACCTCGCCCCCGACGAGGAGTTCTGGCGCGACCACCTGTCGGGCGCGAACCCGGTGGACCTGCCGCTGGACAACCCCTTGCCGGCGGCCCCGACGTGGCGGTCGGCGGCGTTGCCGTTCGAGCTGAGCGCCGAGCGGACGGCCGGGCTCAGGAGGTACGGAGCGACCCAGGACGCGACGCTGTTCACGGTCCTGCTCGCCGGGCTCGGTGCCGCCCTCGCCCGGTGGACCGGCCAGGACGACATCGTCATCGGCACGCCAGGGTCCGGCCGTGATCCCGGCACCGCCGAGTCCATCGGGATGTTCGTCAATGTGCTGCCGCTACGGGTGGACGCCGCCGGGGCACCGGCCTTCGATGAGCTGCTGCGCCGGGTGCGGACCTCCACCCTCGCCGCCTACCGGCATCGGCGGCTCCCGTTCGAGCGGATCCTGCGCCAGGCCGGTACACGCCGCTCCGATGGGCGCGCCCCGCTGGTGCGCGTCGTGCTGGCACTGCAGAACCTGCCGATGTCGCGGTGGCAGGCCGGCGGGACGCGTGCCGAACCGTTCGAGCTGCCCGCGCCGGGCGCCCAGTTCGAGCTGTACCTGCGGGTGAGCGAGCAGCCGGACGGCCGGCTGGCCGGCCACCTCGTCTACGACGCCGAGTTGTTCGACGCCGCGACCATGCGGGGGTTGCTCGACGCGGTGGGGCTGGTGTTGCGGACCGCCCAGGAGTCGCCCGGCACCCGCCTGCCCGACCTGCCGATCCTCACCGAGGACGAGCGGGACCGGACCCTCGCCGAGCTGACCGCCGCTCGTTCGGACGGCCCGGTGACCACGTCCCCGAACGAGGCGGTCGAGCGCGCGGTGGACCGTTGTCCGTCCGCACCAGCCCTGCGCTCGCCCCGAGGTGTGCTGACCTACCGGGACCTCGACGAGGAGGCCAACCGGCTCGCGTGGCTGCTGCGCGGCGCCGGCGCCGCGCCGGAGCGGTTCGTCGTCGTGTCCCTCCCGCCGGTCCCCGAGCTCGCCGTCGCCGTGCTGGCCGTGCTGAAGGCGGGAGCGGCGGTGGCCCTGACCGAGTGGGACGACCTGGAGCCCGTTGCGGTGGTGACCACCCTGGCGCTCGCCGCCCGCTACCGCGCCGCCGGCCGGCCGGTTCTGTGTCTGGACGCCGCCCCCCACGCCGACCAGCCCTCGGTCCGGGTCGACACCGGTGCGTTTCCCCGGGCGCTGGCCGCCGTGACCGACTCCGGGCTGATGACCGAGCGGGCCGACGTCCTGCGCCGGGTCGCGGCCTGGACGGCGTCATGCCCGCTGACCGCCGAGGACGTGGTGCTGGTCGAGCCGTCGGTGCCGGCGCTGGTCTGGTGTCTCGGCAGTGGCGCCGAGGTCGTGCTCGACCGGTCGACCGCGGCGGAGTCGTTCGCCGAGCGTGGGGTGACTACCTGGCTGGCCGACCCGGCCGCGTTGCGTGCCCTCGTCGCCGACCCGCCGGCCGGGACCACCGCGCTGAGGCGGGTGCTGTGCCTGGGCACGCCGCCCGCCGACCTCGCGGCGGAGGTGCGGTCGGTGTTGCCGGACGCGCGCCTGCTGCTGGCCGACCCCGGGCACCGGATGGTCCTCGACGACCGGGGGCGGCTGGTGCCGGCGGGTGCCGTCGGTGAGATCCACGCCGGCGGTTCGTGGTCGGCCCGCGGCTACCGTGGCCGGGCCGGCCACACGGCCGGCCGGTTCGTCCCCGACCCCGTCATTCCGGGCGGGCGGCTGTACCGGACCGGGGAGCGCGGCCGCTGGCGTGCCGGCGGCACCGTCGAGCCGCTCGCCCCACCGGACACCGTCGTGCCGGCCGGGCGAGCGGCCCTGGTGGCGCCGCGCGACGAGCTCGAGCGGCGGCTGGTCGAGATGTGGTGTGCGGTTCTCGATCTGCCCGAGGTCTCGGTGACCAGCGACTTCTTCGACGTCGGCGGCCACTCGCTGCTCGCGACCCGGATCGTGGTGCGGGTGCGCGCCGAGTTCGGTGTCGAGCTTCCGGTCGCCGGTCTGCTCGGCGGCGGCCTCACCATCGAGCGGCTGGCCGACCGGGTACGTCGGGCCGAGATCGAGGAGGCGTCCGAGGATGATCTCGCCGAGCTGCTGGCCGATCTCGCCGACCTGCCGGACGACCACGTCAGCCGACTCCTGGCCGAATCGGCGGGCGGCGATCCCGTCGAGCCATAAATCGTCGGTTTGAATGCGCATTCTTACGCTGATCGGCCCAATAGGGATGGCAGTATCCGAGGGTATGCTCCAGCGCTTTCTCACTTGTCTCAGTGTGGTGGACTGGGTACACTGGGTTAAGAAATAACCGGCGGGTTCGGGTGATCCCTGGGGTGGAAAAGACGTGATCGATCTCGTCGAAGACGATCAGTCCGAGGCGGACTCGCTCAGGCGCTTCGCGTTGTGGGTGAAATGGATTCTTGACGTACCTCGACGCGAATCGGTCCCGTGATTTCGCCGACGCGCTCGTGTCTTTGAAGAACCCTTTTGTCTGACTTTGCTGGTCAGATTGCTTGTCAATCTGCCCGGTTTATGTCCGTGCCGTTGCATGGGTCGAGGAGGACTCGCTGATGATCCTCAGGGCTTTGTCCCTACAGGATTTCGCAACCGACCACGAGTCGTACCCCGATGTGTTGCACAGCCGCGCGGACGCCCTCACCGAGTTCGACTGGCTGCTACGTGGTGACGTCGGCCGCGTCCCGGTGGTGGAGGTCCGCGGCGACCGGTGGAGCGGCAAGACCGCCCTGCTCGCGGACATGGCCAGGACCGCGGGCGCGATCGGCTGGCGGGTCGCGGTCGGATCGGCCACCTCCCCGCCGCCCGGAGTGCCCTTCGGCGCGTTCGTCGACGCCCTCAACACCCTGGTCGGCAGGCACCGCGACGACCTCGTCGCTGGCTGCCCGACCGAACACGCCCGCTGGCTCGGCGGGGTGTTCCCCGCGCTCGCCACCGCCCTGCCCTCGACCCGGCCGACCGACCCGGCCGAGCTGTACCACGTCTTCCACGCCATCCGAGGGCTGGTCGGCGCCCTGGCCGCCTTCGGTGACCTGCTGCTCGTGCTCGATGACGTGCACTGGGCCGACGAGGCGTCGGTGCAGCTGATCAGCCATCTGCTGCGGCACCCGCCAGACGGCCAGGTGGTGCTCGTCCTCGCGCACCGAGCCCGCCAGACCGACCAGGCGCTGCGTGGGCTGCTGGACGCCGCGGTGACGACCGGCATGGCGCGCCGCGTCGAGCTCGCGCCGCTCGCCGAGCAGGAGGCGTCCGCGTTGTTGCCGAGTGACCTCAGCCGCGCGCGGTGCACCGACCTGCTGCGCAAGTTCGGCGGCAATCCGGGACTGCTGCGCGTGTTCACCTCCCTCGGGATCGATGGGCAGTCGGCCGGCGAACCGGCCGTCCTGCCGGCCGACGTGCTCGCCGAGTGCCTGCGCGACTTCCACGCCCTGTCCGAACCGGTCTGGCTGGTGGCGCGATCGGCGGCCGTCCTCGACGACCCGTTCGACCCCGAGCTGCTCGCGCGGGTCGCCGAGCTGGACGCCACCCGGGTGCTGACGGCCATCGACGAGCTCATCGCCGAGGACCTGATCAGCACGCGGGGATCCTCGCGCCGGCTGTCGTTCGCCAACCCGCTGCTGCGTGCGGCCGCCTACCAGTCGGCCGGGCCGGGCTGGCTCCTCGGCGCCCACGCCCGCGCGGCACAGGCGCTCCTGGACCGGGGCGACCGGGCCGGCCAGGTGGCCAGGCACGTCGTGCGCACCGCCACCATCGGCGACAACCACAGCGTGCGGCTGCTCCTGGACGGGGCGGAGCAGTGCCTGTGGGACCATCCGGCACAGTCGGCGTCCTGGCTGCGCACGGTCATCGAGCTGGAGACCGACGGCCCCGGGACCACACCGGAGCGCAAACTCATGCTGGGCAAGGCACTCGCGCTGGCCGGTCGGCTCCCCGAGGCCGGCTACCTGCTCGGCGAGCTGGTCCCGACCGAACAGCAGGACCCGACGGTCTGGATCGAGGCCCTCTGCTGGCGTGCGTGGGTGTGGCGCCTGACGGGCCGGATCGAGGACGCCGCCAGAGACCTCGCGGCCGCGTTGCGGCTGCTCTCACCCGGCGAGGTGCCCGACGTGGTCCAGGTGCACCGGGCGCGGCTCGCGCTCGCACTGGACACCGGCACCCGGCCGGACGAGGCCGACGAGTCGGTGCTGCGCCGGCACGTCGCCGCCATGCCGGCGGCGACCGCGGCCGGTGTGTTCGCCGTGCTCTCCGTCGCGACGTTCCGGTTCGGCGACCGGGAGCAGACCAGGCGACACGCCGAGGCGGCGGCCGAGCTGTACGAGGAACTCGCCGACGACGAGGTCGCACAGCAGCTCGACGGGCTCTACTGGCTGGCCGGCGCGGAAACCGGCCTCGGCTGGCCGGGACCGGCCGCGGCCCACTACGAACACGGCCTGCGGACGGCCGAACGACGCCGCCTCGGTGGCCTGGTCCCCCAGTTCGCCACCGCCCTCGCGGTGACGCAGGTCCGCCTCGGCGACCCGGACGGGGCCATCCGGCACGCCGCGTGCGGCCGGACGGCTGCCGCCGCCACCGGCAGCGCCGCCCTGCTGGCCAGGGCCGTCGCCCTGGAGGCCGCGATCGCCGGCGCCGACGGGGGCAGGGACGTCGAGGTCTTCGACCACCTCGACAACCTCGACATCCTCGAGGCGGAGCCGGAACCGACGCGACTCGCCCGCGAACCGGAGTCCCAACGCGACGAGGCGAGCATCAGGCTCGACGGTCTGAGCGAGCGGGAGCTCGAGGTCGCTGTCCTGGTCAGCGACGGGCGGACGAACCAACAGATCGCCAGAAGGTTGGAACTGAGCCACAAGACCGTGGAGACCTACCTCGGCCGGATCTTCAAGAAGCTGTTCGTCTCCTCCCGCGCCGAGGTCGCGGCGCTCGTCGGGCTCGCCGGACAGGTGGCCCGCCGGTCGAGGGGCGTCGCCGGCTGATCCAGGAGGCCGGTCGGGAGAAGTACGGACATCACAGGGACCCGCCGATGCGACACATTCACTCCAGACGCGCGAAGCCCGCGAACGAGGAGTGGACCATGGCCCAGGAGCAGACCTACCTCGTCGTGATCAACGACGAGCTGCAGTACTCGATCTGGCGGTCGGACCTGGAGCTGCCGGCCGGCTGGCGGCCGGCAGGCACCAGCGGCACCCGCGAACAGTGCCTCGCGCACATCGACGAGGTGTGGACCGACATGCGCCCGCTGAGCCTGCGACGACAGATGGAGCAGGCGAACCAGGCCTGAGGGGGAGCTTCATGGCGTCACGGTTGTCCGCCGAGCAGCGCGCGCTGCTCGATCGGTTGCTGGAACGGGAAGATCGTGCCGGATCACCCGCCGGGGTGCCGCGCTGGACCGGCGACCGCGAGCACGCGCCGCTGTCTTTCGGGCAGGAGCGGCTGCACTACGTCGAACGGCTGCGCCCGGGTTCACCGGCCTACCAGCTCTGCGGCGCGCTGCGGATGCGCGGCGAGCTGCGGGTGGACCTGATCGAGCAGGCGATCACGGCGATGCTGGCCAGGCACGAGGTGTTGCGGACCGGGTTCGTCGAGGGCCCCGACGGCGTCGAGCAGGTCGTGCACCCGCCCGGTTCGTCCTCGGTGGACCTCCCGGTCCGTGAGCTGCCCGGCGACGACGTCCGGGCCAGGGTGGCCGAACTGGCCGGCACCGGGTTCGACCTGACGCGGCCACCGCTGCTGCGCGCGGAGCTGGTGCGGGTCGGCGACGCGCTCGGTCCGGAATGGGTGCTGCTGCTGTGCGTGCACCACATCGTGGTCGACGGCTGGTCCCTCGGGCTCCTCGTCGCCGAGCTCGCCGAGGTCTACCGGGCACTCGCCGAGGGTGACCGGCCCCGGCTGCCGGAGCTGGAGGTGCAGTACGTCGACTTCGCCGTCTGGCAGCGCGAGCGGCTCAGCGGCGCCACGCTGGCCGAACAGCTGCGCTTCTGGCGTGACGAACTGACCGACCTGCCGGGCGGCGACCTGCCCACCGACCGGCCCCGGCCGGCCGAACGCAGCTATGCCGGCGCCACCGTCCCCATCACGGTCGCCCCGACGGTCCTGCGCGCGCTGCGGACGATCGCCGACGACAGCCGGGCCACCCTGTTCATGGCGATGGTCTCGGTGCTCTCGGTGGTGCTCGGCCGATGGTCCGGCGAACGGGACGTCGTGGTCGGCACCCCGATGGCGGGCCGTCGGCGCGCCGAGCTCGAACCGGTCGTCGGCTTCTTCGTCAACACGTTGCCGTTGCGGGTCAGGCACACCGGGCACGAATCCTTCCGCGAGCTGGTCCGCCGGGTCCGCGAGGTGTGTGTCCGGGCCTACGCGCACCAGGACGTGCCGTTCGAACGGATCGTGCACGAGCTGGCGTCGGACCGGGACGCCTCGGGCCAGACCACCCTCGCCCGCCACTGGATCGTGCTGCACAACACCCCGCCCCTGCGCTTCGACGCGCCGGGGCTTACCGCCGAGCTGGAACCGGCGCTGGTCGGCTCGGTCCGCTGCGACCTGTCCTTCCAGCTGGTCCCGGACCAGGACGGCGGGATCGCCGGCTGGCTGGAGTTCTCCACCGAGCTGTTCGACCGGGACACGGCCGAACGGATCGTCGACGCGCTGCACACCGTCCTCGGCGCCGCGGTCGCCGACCCGGACCGAGCGGTGGCCGAACTTCCCGTGCTGCCAACGGCTTCCCGGCAGGAGTTGCTCGAGCGGCACAGCGGTGCCGGGTCGGTCCCGACGACGGAACCGGGACTGGTGTCCTGGTTCGAGGAGCAGGTGGACCGTACGCCGAACGCGCCGGCCGTCGGCGGTGACGGCGAGCGACTCACCTACCGGGAGCTCGACGAGCGGGCGAACCGGATCGCCCACCTGCTCCGCTCGGCGGGCACCGGGCCCGAGGACCGGGTCGGGGTGTTCCTCCCGCCCGGCGCCGACCTGCTCGCCACGGTGCTCGGCGTGCTCAAGGCCGGTGCGGTGTACCTGCCGCTGGATCCCGGCTATCCACCCGGCAGGGTGAACCTGTTGGTCGAGCTCGGCGCACCCCGGCTGATCCTCACCACTCCCGGTCTTCGGGCACGGCTCGACACCGGGCCGCCGGTGCGTGACCTGTCCGCGGTGTCCGGGCAACCCACCCACCGGCCGGCTCCGGCCAGGACCTGGCCAGACAGCGTCGCGTACCTGCTGTTCACCTCCGGCTCGACCGGGCGGCCCAAGGGGGTGCTCGGCACACACGGCGGCCTGGTCAACCGGCTGGCCGGGATGCGGGACGCGTTCCGGGTCGGTGCCGGCGACCGCGTGCTGCAGAAGGCGCCACTCGGCTTCGACGTCTCGCTCTGGGAGCTGCTGCTGCCGGTGCTGACCGGTGCCGCCGTGGTGCCCGCCGGCCTCGACGGACACCGCGACGCCGAACACCTGCACGAGCTGATCGACCGGGAGCGGGTCACCGTCTGCCACTTCGTGCCGTCGATGTTGCGCGAGTTCCTCGACGGACCCCACCGCGCCCACGACAGCGTGCGGCTGCTGCTCTCCGGTGGGGAGGAACTGCCGGCCGATCTCGCGGCGACCGCTCTGCGGCGGCTGCCGAACGCGGAGCTGGTCAACCAGTACGGACCGACCGAGACCACCGTGGACGTGACCGCCACGGCGGTGAGCGCACCGGTCCCGGCCAGAGTGCCGATCGGCGGCATGCTCCCCGGCGTGCGCGGCTACGTGCTCGACGAGCTGTGCCGACCGCAGCCGGTGGGGGTCGCCGGTGAGCTCCACCTCGGCGGCGTACAGCTGGCCCGCGGCTACCTGGGCCAACCCGGCCGCACGGCCGAGCGGTTCGTGCCGGACCCGTTCGTGCCGGGGGAGCGGCTCTACGCGACCGGGGACCGGGTCCGCTGGTTGCCCGACGGGTCCCTGGAGTTCCGCGGCAGGCTCGACGAGCAGGTCAAGATACGCGGCAACCGGGTCGAGCCGGGCGAGGTCGAAGCGGAGCTGGCCGCGCACCCCGGCGTGGAACGGGCGGTCGTCGTGGTCGACACCGGCGAAACGGGAGATCCTCGGCTGCGCGGGTACTTCTCCGGCCGGGTACAGCCGGCGGAACTGCTGAACTTCCTCCGGCAGCGCCTGCCCGGGCCTGCGGTCCCGGCCCACCTGACCGAGGTCGACCGGTGGCCGGTCGGCGTGCACGGCAAGGTCGACCGCGCCGCGCTGCCGCCACCCGACGGCGACAGGCCGGCCGCCGGGTCCACCTACGTCGCGCCCAGCACCCCCGTGCAGCACGTCGTCGCCGGCGTGTTCGCCGAGCTGCTGCACCAGGAACGGATCGGCGTCAACGACTCCTTCCTCGACCTCGGCGGGCACTCGCTGCTCGCCATCCGGGCGCTCTCCCGGATCCGGGCCAGGCTCCAGGTCGACCTGCGGGTGGCGCAGTTCTTCGACTCCCCGGACGTCGCCTCGATCGCCGAGCTGATCGAGCGGCAACGGCGGGACGGCCAGGTGACCCCGTCGGCCGCCCCGATCCCCAAGGTCGACCGGCGCCGCCCCCGACCCTGACCCGGCCCGCCTGTCCGGGCATGTACCGACTGCCGCCCGCCCGGCGGGCCGAACAGGATCGAAGTCCACCGATACCGGGAGTTCGTGATGACGCATGTACCGCGCACCGGCGCGATGCCGGTCGCCGTGTCCCAGAGCTGGGAGGGGCGCTCACTGCCCGCGTTGGTGCGCGCCGAGCGGCCCGACCTCGACCTCGCCGCCTGGATCACCGCCAACACCGGCACGCTCGACCGGCTCGCCCACACCGCCGGTGCCGTGCTGCTGCGCGGGTTCGCCGTGCCCGGGGCCACCGCGTTCCGGGCAGTGATGGACGCCCTGTCACCCGCGGTGCTGAACTACGGCGAGCGTTCCTCGCCGCGGACCGAGGTGTCGACCGGCGTCTACACCTCCACCGAGTACCCGGCCGACCAACACATCCTGCTACACAACGAACAGTCCTACACGGACAACTGGCCCGTGCGGATCGTGTTCTGCTGCGAGCGCCCCGCCGCCGTGGGCGGCCGCACACCGCTCGCCGACTCACGGCGGGTCCTCGCCGCGCTCGACCCGGCGACGGTGGAGCGGTTCGAGCGGCTCGGCGTCCGGTACGTGCGCAACTACCTGCGTGGGATCAGCCTCCCGTGGCAGGAGGCGTTCCAGACCGACAGCAGGTCCGAAGTGGACGCCTACTGCGAGCGGGCCGGCATCGTCGCCGATTGGGTCGGCGAGGACCACCTGCGCACCTACCAGCAGCGCCCCGCGATCCACACCCACCCGGCGACCGGCGACCGGACCTGGTTCAACCATGCCGTGTTCTTCCACGTCACCTCGCTGCCGGAGGAGGTGAGCGCCGGGCTGACCGAACTGCTGTCCGAGGACGACTTCCCGTACCAGACCTACTACGGGGACGGCACGCCCATCGAGCCGGCGACGCTGGCCGAGCTCCGAGCCGCGCTCGACCGGGAGACCGTCGCGTTCACCTGGCAGACAGGCGACGTGCTCGTGGTCGAGAACATGATCACCGCGCACGCGCGCGAGCCGTTCGAGGGCCCGCGCCGAATCCTCGCCGCGATGTGCGACCCGATCCGTGACCTCCGTAGGTGACCGAGGGGACCAGATGCCCGTCACAGAGCAGATCCGCGTCCACCCACTGCATGACGAGCCCTTCCTGCTGAGGGTCGAGTCCGACCCGCCTGGCCCGCCGCTCGCCGAATGGATCGAGGGCAACCGGGAGTGGGTCCTCGACCAGCTCCACCGGCACGGCTCGGTCCTGTTCCGTGGCTTCACGGTCGCCGGCCCGGACGGTTTCGGCCAGGCGGCGCGGGCGTTCTCGCCCCGGCTGCTGGACTACCTCGAACGCGCGGCACCGCGAACCGAGGTCGCCGACAAGGTGTTCACCTCGACCGAGTTCGCCGCCGACCAGTGGATCCCGTTCCACCACGAGATGAGCTACGCGCACAACTGGCCGAGCCGGCTGTACTTCTACTGTGACGTCCCCCCCACGCGAGGAGGTGCGACGCCGGTCGCCAGCGAGCGGACGGTGTACCCGCGCATCCCGGCCGAGGTGCGGGAGCGGTTCCTCCGGCACGGCGTGCGCTACGTCCGCAACTACGGACCCGACATCGACCTGCCGTGGCAGGAGGTGTTCCAGACCACCGACCGGGACGAGGTGGCCGGCTACTGCCGGGAGTCCCAGATGGACTTCGAGTGGATCGGCGACGACGCCCTGCGCACGACGTCGGTCCGCCAGGCCGTGTCCCGCCATCCCGCCACCGGGGAGACCGTCTGGTTCAACCACGCCCACATCTTCCACGTGTCCAACCTGCCGGCGGAGGTCTCGGCGGTGCTCGTCGAGGAGTTCGGCCTCGACGGGTTGCCGCGCAACGCCTACTACGGGGACGGGACACCGATCGAGGACGAGGTCGCCGGGCTCGTCCGGCAGCTGTACCGCGACGCCGCCGTGTCGTTCCCCTGGCAGCGCGGTGACGTGCTCCTGGTGGACAACTGGCTGGCCAGCCACGCGCGGGAGCCCTTCGAGGGGGAACGCCGGATCCTCGTCGCCATGTCCGACCTGCACCTGGAGCGGAGTGCGCGATGAACGGCGACGACACCTCACTCGGCTCGTCCGCGCTGCTCGGTGTCGACCTCCTCGCCGGTGAGGACCCCGAGCTGCACGACGCGCTGCACGCCGAGCACCGGCGCCAGGAGACCGGCCTGATGCTCGTCGCCTCGTCGAGCATCACCGACCCGTCGGTGCTGGCCTGCCTGGCGTCCTCGGCGATGAACGTGACCGCCGAGGGCTATCCCGGCGCCCGTTACCACGCCGGGTGCGAGCAGATCGACGTCATCGAACGGCTGGCGGTCGACCGGGCACGGAAGGCGTTCGGTGCCCGGTACGTCAACGTCCAGCCGCACTCGGCGACCACCGCCAACTACGCCGTGCTGTCCAGCCTGCTCCGGCCGGGAGACGTGATCATGGGCATGCGGCTCGACCAGGGTGGTCACCTCACCCACGGCTTCTCGGCCGCGTACTCGGGCAGCTACTTCACCGCGGTGGGCTACGGCCTGGACCAGACCGGGCGGATCGACTACGCGGAGGCCGCGGCCCTGGCCAGGCTCCACCTGCCCAAGCTGATCATCTGCGGTGCCACCTCCTACCCCCGCCAGGTCGACTGGCGGCGGTTCCGTGAGATCGCCGACGAGGTCGGCGCCCTGCTGATGGCCGACATCTCGCACATCGCCGGACTGGTCGCCGCCGGCCTGCACCCGAGCCCCATCGACCACGCCCACGTCACGACGACCTGCACCCACAAACAGCTCGCCGGCCCGCGCGGCGGCCTGATCATGAGCGGCCGGGACTTCGAGCTGCCCTGCCTCGACACCGGCCGTACCATCGCCAGACAGCTCGCGAGAACCGTGTTCCCCTACTTCCAGGGCGCGCCGATCATGCCGGTCATCGCCGCGAAGGCCAGGGCGCTCGCGCTGCTCGGGACCGACCGGTACCGCGCGGCGATGCGGCAGGTGGTCGACGACGCGGCGGCGCTGGCCGCCGGGCTGGTCTCGCTCGGCTACGAGGTCGTCTCCGGCGGCACCGACAACCACATCGTGCTCGTCGACCTGTCGGCCACCGGGATCAGCGGTCTGGTGGCCGAGCAGGCGTTGGAGCGGACCGGGATCATCGTGAACAAGAACCGGGTGCCCGGTGACCGACGGGCCGCCGCGACCTGCAGCGGTATCCGGATCGGCACGAACTCGGTCGCGCAGCGCGGCCTGGGCGCGCGGGAGATGCGCCGGTGCGCGGAGCTGATCCATCGCGTCCTGCGGGCGGTGCGGCCCGTCTCTGACCGGGAGTTCGACCTGGACGAGTTCGCCGCCGACGCCGTGCGTACCGAGGTACGCAAGCTGGCGATCGAGTTCCCGCTGCCCCGGTACACCCGCCGGGTGCCGGCAGACACCGGCGCCCCCGCGTGAGCGGGCCGTCCGCCGCGCAGCGGCGGCTGTTCCACCGGTGGCGACAGGATCCCGGCGAGGCGACCGGCAACGTGTCACTGGTCCTGCGCCTGAGCGGACCGCTCGACCGGGACAGGGTCGAGGGTGCGGTGCTGGCGCTGCTCGACCGGCACGAGATCCTGCGCGGCCGGTTCCCCATCACCGACGGGCATCCCGGCGTCGACCTCCGGCCGATGGGGTCGCTCGAGGTGGAGTCGCCCGCCTGCGCCGCGGAGGCGTACGTCGGCGCGGGTTTCGACCTGACCGAGGCAGCGGTCCGCGTGGCGCTGTTCGAGACCGGGCCGGCCGAGCACCTGCTGGTGTTGGTCGCCCACCCGATCGTGGCCGACCACGCGTCCATGGACGTCCTGTGCTCGGAGTTCTCCGCCGCGTACAACGGATCCATGTCGACCACGGCGGCCACCGCGGACGGCGGGCCGTCGTCGGCGCGACGCCGTGCGTACTGGGACGAGGTCCTCGACGGTGCCGACCCGGCACTCGACCTGCCGACCGACCACCCGCGGCCGGCCTTCTCCAGCCGCCGCCGCGCCGCCGCGGAGCACCGGCTACCGGCCGAGCCCGCCCGAGAGGTGGCCGAAGTGTCCGAAGTGGACACCGCGACCGTCCTGCTCGCCGCGTTCGGGATCGTGCTCCGGCGCTACACCGGGAAGTCCGACCTCGTGGTCGGCACCACCGTGGACGTGCGCGAGCGGGCCGACCGGGTCGGCACCGGACCCGGGCCGGTGCCGGTACGGCTGCCGGTCGACGGCGGGCGGCAGGTGACCGAACTGCTCCGGCACACGCACGCCGTCCGCGCCGCCGCCCGCTGGCACGCCCCCGCCGACACCATCGGCGGGGTTCCCCACCAGGTCGGGTTCGCCTACCGCCGGCCCGAACAACCGTCCGCGCCGCCCGGACTGACCGTCCAGCGACTCGAACTCGGGACGCCGGCCGGGCCGGGCGATGGCGGCCTCGACCTCGTCCTGTCGGTCGTCGACCTGCCCGAGGGGCTGCGCGTCCACTGCGACTACGACGCCGAGATCGTCGACCGGGAGCGGATCGTCCGGCTGTTCGGTCACCTGGAACGGGTGCTGGAGGCCATGGCCGCCGCGCCAGGGTCGACCATCGGCGCCCTGCCCATGCTCACCGAGGCCGAGCAGGAACGCGCCGCGCGGACGTGGAACGCCACCGCGGTCGACTTCCCCGCCGAGGCGACCCTGCCGCGCCTGGTCGCCGAGCGGGTGGCGGCGGCCCCGGACGCGCCCGCCCTGCGCACCGCGCACGACGAGGTCACCTACGCGGTCCTCGACCGGTGGGCGGACCGGCTGGCGGCCCGGTTGCTGGCCGCCGGGGTCCGCCGGGGCGGCGTGGTCGCGGTGGCCACCGAACGCACCCCGGAACTGGCCGTCGCCCTGCTGGCGGTGCTGCGCGCCGGCGCCGCGTACCTGCCGCTCGACCCGACCCACCCCGACGAGCGCCTACGCCTGATGATGGACGACGCCGGGGCCACGGTCGTGCTCGCGACACCCGGTGCGGCCGGCCGGCTCCCCACCGACGGACCCGTCCTGGTCCCGGTCGACGACGACGGCCCGGACCCGACCGGCCTCGAACCGCCGGCCACCGACGCCGCCGACCTCTGCTACGTGATCTACACCTCCGGCTCCACCGGCAGACCCAAGGGGGTGCTGCTCGACCACCGCGGCCGAGTCAACAACTTCACCGACTTCAACCGGCGGTTCCTGGTCGGCGCCGGCGACGCCGTCCTCTCGGTGTCCTCCCTCGGCTTCGACATGACCGCCTACGACGTGTTCGGGCCGCTCGTCTCCGGCGCGTGCCTGGTGCTGCCCGACCCCGCCCTGGAGCGCGACCCCGCGCACTGGCTGGACCTGATGACCACCCACCGGGTCACCGTGTGGCACTCGGTTCCCGCGCTGCTGGACATGCTCCTGTTCGCGGCCACCGAGCTCGGTGTGTCCGCGCTGCCCGACCTGCGACTGGTCCTGCTCGGCGGCGACTGGATTCCCGTGGACCTGGCCGAGCGCCTCCGGGCGCTGTCCCCGGACGCCGAGGTGATCAGCCTCGGCGGGGCCACCGAGGTGTCCATGGACTCCACGATCTACCCGATCGGCGAGGTCGACCCGCGGTGGGCGAGCGTTCCCTACGGGCGGCCCATGGCCAACCAACGCGCCTACGTCCTGGACGTCGACGGTCACCTCGCACCGGTCGGCGTCCCTGGCGACCTGTACCTCGGTGGGCTCGGACTGGCCTGGGGATACGCCGGTGACGCTGCCCAGACCGCCGCACGCTTCGGTCCCGACCCCCACGCCACGATCCCGGGCGGCCGCCGGTACGCCACCGGCGACCTGGCCCGCTACGGACCCGACGGCACCCTGGAGCTGCTCGGACGCGCCGACCTCCAGGTCAAGATCGGCGGCGCCCGGATCGAGCTCGGCGAGGTGGAGGTGGCACTGCGCGAGCTCCCCGAGGTCGCCGCGGCCGTGGCGGCCGCACACCGGGGCAGCGGCACCCCGGTCCTGGTCGCCTACCTGGTCCCCGAACCCGGCGCCGACCTCGACTCCGTCGGCGTGCGCCGTCGGCTCGCCACCCGGCTGCCGGCCTACATGGTGCCGGCGGTGATCGTCCCCCTGGAGCGAATCCCCTTGACCCCCAACGGAAAGGTGGACCGCAAACGCCTGCCGCCACCGAGCTGACCCGGGCCCGGCGTCAGTCGCCGAGCAGCTCCGCCGCCTCGGCGGGCGACATCCGCCGCACCCGGAGCACCAGCTCGGCGACCCGGTCGACGTCCACCCCGTCGCGGCGCCCCTGGGCCCTGACCAGGCCGGCGAGGTCGGCCACGGTCGGGGCCTCGACGAAGAAGTGCAGCGGCAGGTCCATCCGGAACAGCTCCCGCACCTGGGACACCACCACGGTGGCGAGCAGGGAATGACCGCCGAGGGCGAAGAAGTCGTCGCGGACGCCGATCTCGGCGATGTCGAGAACCCCCGCCCAGATCCCCGCGAGCACCGACTCCAGGTCGTCGGACGGGGGCACGTGGGTCGCGCCGGACGGCGTGAGCCCCGGGTCGTCGGGCAGGTTCGACCGGTCGACCTTGCCGTACGCGGTCAGGGGGAACGCGTCGAGCAGCACGAACCTGGCCGGCACCATCGGCCCCGGCAGCAGCCGGGTCAGGTGGCCACGCAGGCTGTCGACGCCCAGCGGCCCGGGCACCCGCGCGGTGACATAGGCGACCAGTCCGAGATCGTCCCGGGCCAGCGGCCTGGCCACCACCACCGCTTCGGCGACCTCCGGATGACTCCGCAGCGCCGACTCCACCTCGCCCGGCTCGACGCGGAAACCCCGGATCTTGATCTGTTGGTCGGCCCGCCCGAGGAACTCCAGCACCCCGTCACCCCGCCAGCGGGCCCGGTCACCTGTGCGGTACAGCCGCTCCCCACGAGCGAACGGGTGCGGCACACAACTTTGCGCGGTCAGGCCGGGACGGTCGAGGTAGCAGCGGGCGACCTGGACCCCGCCGGCGTACAGGTCGCCCGGTACGCCGATTTGCTGCGGCCGCAGCAGCTCGTCGAGCACGTACAGGTCGGCGCCGGGAACCGGGCCGCCGATGGGAACCGGGTCCGGCACGGGGGAGCGGACCTCGTACTCGGCGACGTTGATCGTGGCCTCGGTCGGCCCGTAGGAGTTGTACAGGCCGACGTGTGGAGCCGCCTCGATCAGCTGCTCGCCCAGCGCTGCCGGCAGCTCCTCACCACCACAGACCATCAGCCGCAGGGTGCGGGCCGCCTCAGCGAACCCGGGTGCCGCCAGCATCGGGCGCAGAGCAGACGGCACGAAGAAGCAGGTCGTCACGCGGTGGCGGGTCATCAGGTCGAAGACGTGGCCGGGGTCGGACTGCCGGCCGGGGTCGGCCAGCACCAGCAGGCCACCGCTGAACAGCGACACCAGCAGCTCCCACATGGCGGTGTCCGAACTCATCGGGGTCTTGTGCAGGACGACGTCCCGCCGGTCGATCCGGAACACCGTGCACATCCCGCGAACCCGGTTGGCCAGCGCCTGACGGGTGATCACGACGCCCTTCGGCCGGCCGGTCGATCCCGACGTGTAGAGCACGTAGGCGGCGTTGTCCGGGTGCGCCGGCGGCTCGTCGAGGTCGTTCCGGCCGTGCTCCCCGTCACGCTCGTCGGGCATGACCGGGACCAGGACCGAGTCGGGCACGGAGAGCCGGCCGGCGGTCGTTGGGTCGGCCAGGACCAGCTTCGGTGCGGCGTCGGTGACCAGCCACCTGAGGCGCTCGTCGGGATGCTCAACCTCCAGCGGGACGAACACCGCCCCGACCCGCAGCACCGCGAGCAGGCTCACCACCAGGTCCAGACCGCGTGGCAGGCACACGGCCACCCGGTCCTCCGGCCCGGCACCGAGCCGGCGCAGCCGCCGGGCGAGCCGGTCGGTCCGGTCGGACAGCTCGGCGAAGCTCACGGTGTCCGACCCGGCGACGACCGCGGTGGCGTGGGGCGTGGCGCGCACGTGGTCGGTGAACCAGTCCAGCGGCGGCCGGACCGGGCAACCGGGTTCGGAGGCCACGCCGAACCCGCGCACCACCGTGTCCCGGTCGGTTGCCGGCATGACGGGCAGGTCGTGCGGGGCGGTGTCGGGGTCGGCGAGCGCGGCGGCCAACACCTCGTGCAGCGCCACCGCGATCCGCTCGGCGGTGTCCCGGTCGAACAGGTCACGGGAGTAGACCAGCCAGCCGGACAGACCGCCCTCCGGCACCGGCGTGAGCTCGACGGTCAGGTCGAAGTCGGTGCCCGCGGTGGGCAGGTCCCGGACCTCGACGTCCAGCTCCGGCAGCCGCACCCGACCGGCCGGGACGTTGCCCAGAGCGAGCATCACCGTCAGCAGGCCGGCGGTCCCACCCCGGCGCTCGACGCCGACCTCCCGCATGACCCGCTCGAACGGCACCTCCTGATGTTCGTAGGCGTCCAGGCAGGTGGCGCGGGCGAGCCCGATCAGTTCGCGGAACGTCGTCGCCCCGGCGGTCCGCAGCCGCAGCGGGACGGTGTTGACGAAGAACCCGACCAGCTCCTCCAGCTCCGGCCGGTCACGCCCGGCGACCGGGGTGCCGAGCAGCACGTCGTCCTGACCCGACCAGCGCCGCAGCACCACGGCGAACGCCGCGAGCAGCACCATGAAGGGGGTCGCCTCGGCCGAGCGGGCCAGGGTGTCGAGCTGGGTGACCGTCCCCGGCGACAGCGGCAGCGCGACCGAGTCGTACCCGCAGGTCCGCTCGGACCGGCGCGGTCGGTCGGTCGGCAACGTCAGCGGCCGGGCACCGGCGAGCGTGGCACGCCAGTGGGCGAGGTGCTCGGTGGCGGCCGTACCGGTGAGCCTGTCGCGTTGCCAGTGCGCGAAGTCCCCGTACTGCACCGGCAGCGGCGCCCGCCGGGGAGGGTGCTCCCGTACGGTCGCCGAATAGGTCTCGATCACCTCGTTCACCAGCACACCGATGGACCAGCCGTCGACCACGATGTGGTGCACGCACAGCGCGAACACCCATTCGTCGGCCACACCGGTCCCGCGCGGCCGCCACAGCCCCGCCCGCAGCAGCGGGGGAGCGCCCAGGTCGAACGGCCGGCTCGTCAGCCGGGCGACCCGGTCCGGCACGTCGTCGGCGTGGATCTCCTCGACCGGCAGGTCGATCCGCACCGTCGCGGCGGGGCGCACGACCTGGGTCAGGCCCAGTTCGGGCGTGATCTCGAAGCCGGTGCGCAGCACCTCGTGCCGGTCCACCGCGTCGGTCAGGGCGGTACGCAACGCGTCGACCCGGAGCCGGCCCGTGATCCGGGCCTGGAACGGCATCAGGTAGGTGACCGCGTCCGGCGCCAGCTCCTGGCGGTAGTAGAGCCGTTCCTGCCCCGGCGACGCGGGGAAGCGGTTGACCCCGGCCTCGCGCGGTCGTGGCGGGATCCGGTCCCGGGCCGCCGCCCGCTTACCGGCCAGCCGCAGGCTGAGCAGGGCGCGCCGCTCGGGGGACAGCTCGTCCACCGCGCGCCGCAACGCCGTCGCCTCGTCCGGCGCGTCGTCTGCCATCGAGGTCTCCTGTTCGCGGACACGGGATCTCCACGGCCGATCGTGCCGGCCCGGGGCGTGGCGCGAGAGTCGGGGGAACGCCCGACATCGCGGGTGTTCGACTCGCCTTCCCGGCGGGCGATGCTATGCTTTCCCGCGTTGTCCTCACGGGAATTGATGGGAGGCGGTAACGATGGACCTGGTTGATGTCATGCGTTTCCGCACCAGCAGGAGGCCGACCGCCGCCTGAGCGGAAACGACGCTTCGTTTCCGAAGGTGGAAATACTGTGTTTCGGCGTACCACGGCGTCCGACAATTCCGCGCCCGCGCTCGATCGCTCGTTCTGGAAACTGTTCGCAGCGTCCGCCACGGCCACCAGTGCCGATGGAATCACCAAGATCTCGCTGCCCCTGCTCGCCGCGTCGCTGACCGACGACCCCCTGCTCATCTCCGGCCTCACCGCGTTCGCGTTCCTGCCGTGGCTGCTGTTCGGCCTGCCGGGCGGGGCGCTGGTGGACCGGCTGGACCGTCGGCGGGCCATGTCGACCGTGAACATCATGCGGGCCGCCCTGCTCGGTGCCCTCGTCCTGCTCGTCGTCGCCGGTGTGGGGAACATCCTGGTGCTGTACGTCACCGCGTTCGCGCTCGGGCTGTGCCAGGTGGTGTACGACTCGGCGGTCCGCGCCATCCTGCCCCAGGTCGTCGACCGCCGCGGCCTGGACCGGGCCAACAGCTGGCTGACCGTCGAGGAGACCGTCGGGCAGAGCTTCGTCGGACCACCGGTGGGCGCGGCGCTCTTCGGCTGGTTCCGCGCCGCCCCGTTCATCGGCACGGCGATCGGGTTCGCGGTCGCCGCGATGCTCGTGCTCGCCGTCCCCGGCCGGTTCCGGGCCGAGCGCACCGAGCCGACGACCCTGCGCGCCGACATCGGCGAGGGACTGCGCTGGCTGTGGCGCCACCCCGTGCTGCGCGGTCTGACCATCCTCAGTGGACTGATCGCGGGGTTCATGTCCATGGCCACCTCGCTCACCGTGCTGTACGCCCTGGACACCCTGCACCTCACCCCGTCGCTCTACGGCGTCCTGTTCGTCGCCATGGGTGTCGGCGGCCTCGCGGGGTCCGCCGCGGTCGGGCCGTTGACCACCCGCCTCGGCCGGCCGCGGGCGATCATGGTCGCCGTCGCGATCGCCCCGGTGATGTTCGTCCTGCTCGGCACCGTCACGAACCTGTGGGCGGCCGGCGTGTGGTTCTTCGGCGTCGCGGTGGGCGTGACGATGTGGAACGTGCTGTCGATGTCGTTGCGGCAGGCGATGATCCCGGACGGGCTGCTCGGCCGGGTGCTCGGCGCCAACCGGGTGGTGCTGTGGGGCGGCATCCCGCTCGGCGCCCTGGCCGGTGGCGTGCTGGCCGGCCACACCAGCGTGTCCACCGCGTTCGCCGTGTCCGGCCTCGCCCAGCTCGTCGTCGTGGTCCTCATCCAGCGGCTCGTCCACCGGCACCGACGGCTGGTCGTCGACTCCTTCGACACCTGACAGGTCCGCCCTGTCAGGGCTTCGCCCGACTGTCCCGAGCCGCGCGCCGGATGGGACGTTCGTCGGGCGGCGAGCGCACGGTCTCGCCCGGGACTGTCCACATGGGACGTACCGCGCACGGAATCGGAGCGCCGATGAGCAACTGGCTGGACCGCCGATGCTGAACACGACCATCGCCGACCAGGAGATCGTCCTCGACCACGGCACCGGTGCGCGGCTGAGCCGGGAGCTGGTCGAGCTCACCGCCGAGTTGCTCGGCGACGTCTACGTCGGCGAGATGGAGGACAGCGCGATCGTGCGGACGGCCGGCGAACAGCTGGCGATCACGACCGACTCGTTCGTCGTCGACCCGCCGTTGTTCGGCAACGGGGACATCGGCAAGGTGGCGGTCTGCGGCACGGTCAACGACCTGGCGGTACTCGGCGCCGAGCCCCGGTACCTGACACTGGGCGTCATCCTGGAGACCGGACTGCCGCTGTCCAGGTACGCCACCGTCCTGCGGTCGGTCGGCGAGGCGGCACGCGAGGCCGGCGTGGTGATCGTCGCCGGCGACACCAAGGTGGTGCGGCCGGGCGAGGCCGACCAGATCTACCTCAACACGGCGGGCATCGGCGTGTTCCGGCGCCCGCCGTTGCGCATGGCCCACGTGAGGGCCGGCGACAGCATCCTGCTCACCGGACCCATCGGCAACCACACCGTGCACCTGCTGTCGGTGCGGGAAGGGCTCGGGTTCGAACGCGACGTCCTGAGTGACTGCGCGCCGCTGAACGGGCTGATCGCCGACGTGTCGCGGTCGCCGTTCGGCCAGGCGGTGCACTCCATCCGCGACGTCACCCGGGGCGGGCTCACCGCGGTCATGCACGAGTACGCGCGGGCGACCGGGCTGACACCCCACCTGGTCGAGGAGGCGCTGCCGATCGAGCGAGCGGTCCGGATGGCGTGCGACATGCTCGGCATCAACCCGATGAACGCCGCCAACGAGGGCTGCCTGTGCCTGTTCGTCCAGCAGGCCGCGGCCGACGGCGTGCTGGAGGTCCTGCGCGGCCACCCCTACGGACGCCAGGCGGTGATTGTCGGGACGATGGTCGAGGGCGAGGGTGGCGAGGTGCGTGTCACCAGGCCGGACGGGCGCGTCGACCTCCTCGACGAGCTCCAGGGCGCCGAACTGCCCCGACTGTGCTGACGGGCCCGACATGACCGTACGGTCCGAACGCTGGCTGATCCGCGTCCACGGTCTGGTGCAGGGCGTCGGCTTCCGGCCGTTCGTGCACCAGCTCGCCGAGACGCACGGCATCACCGGCTGGGTGCTCAACGACACGCTGGGAGTCCAGGCCGCGGCCTATGGCCCGCCGCCGGCGCTGGGCACCTTCCTCGCCGCGCTACGCGAGCAGGCACCGCCACTGGCACGCGTCGACGAGACCCGCGTCGAGCACCGGGAGCCCGTCGACGAGGCGCCGGCACGCTTCGAGATCCGGCAGAGCGAACGCGCCGGCCGGACCGACACGGTCGTTGCCCCGGACGCGCACATCTGTGACGCGTGCCTGCGCGAGGTGTTCGACCCCACCGACCGCCGCCACCGCTACCCGTTCACCAACTGCACCCACTGCGGACCGCGGTACTCGATCATCCGCGGGCTCCCCTACGACCGTGCCGAGACCTCGATGGCGTCGTTCGCCATGTGCGAGCGGTGCTCCACCGAGTACCACGACCCGCTGGACCGCCGATACCACGCACAGCCCAACGCGTGCCCCGACTGCGGCCCACAGGTGACGCTGTCCGGCCCCGAGGGACCGCGGGCCACCGGCGACGAGGCCGTGACGGCGGCCGTGGCCGCGCTCGCGGCCGGCCGCGTCGTCGCGGTCAAGAGCGTCGGCGGGTACCACCTGGCCGTCGACGCGCGCGCCGAGGCGGCGGTCGCCCGGCTGCGCCGGCGCAAGAAGCGCGACTGGAAGCCCTTCGCCGTGATGGCCGCCGACCTGACCGCGGTCGACACCGTCGCCGATCCCACCCGGGCCGAGTCGACGCTGCTCACCTCGCCGGCCCGCCCGATCGTACTGCTGACCAAGAGGCGCGGGGCGCTGCCAGAGACGGTCGCACCGCGCAACCCCAAGCTCGGCGTGATGCTGCCCTGTTCCCCCCTGCACCACCTGCTGCTGGACCGCCCCGGGCTGGACGTCCTCGTGATGACGAGCGCCAACATCTCCGGCCAGCCGATCGTCTACCGCGACCTGGAGGCGCTCACCGACCTGTTCGAGGTCGCCGACCTCGTGCTGCACCACGACCGGGACATCGAGGTCCGCGTCGACGACTCCGTCGTGCTCTGCGCCGAGCACCCGGACCTCGCCGAGCCGTTGACCATCTTTCTGCGCCGCTCCCGTGGATACGCGCCGTACCCGGTCCGGGTCGCCGAGGAGCAGGAACCGGTCGTGGCGTTCGGTGCGGAGCTGAAGACGACGATCGCGCTCGCCGACGGCACGGCGGTCTACCTCAGCCAGCACATCGGCGACCTCAAGAACCACCAGACCGCCGACTCGCACGGACAGACCGCGACCCACCTGACCGGGCTGTACGAGTTGCGGCCCCGCTACGTCGCCTGCGACCTGCACCCGGACTTCCGCACCACGCGGTTCTCCGCCGCCACGCCGGCGGAACGGGTGTACCCCGTCCAGCACCACCACGCGCACATGGCGTCCTGCATCGCCGAGAACCGGCTGTCCGGTCCGACTCTTGGCGTCGTGTTCGACGGCGCCGGCTACGGCGTGGACGGGACGGTCTGGGGCGGCGAGTTCCTGGTCGGCGACGTCACCGCGGTCGACCGCGTCTCGTGGCTGCGCCCGACCCCGCTGCTGGGTGGCGACCGAGCGGTGCGCGAACCCGTCCGGTCCGGCTTCGCCTTCGCCCTGGACGCGCTGGGCGACGACGACGCGGTGACCGCGGCCTTCCCGGTGCTGGGGCGGCTGGCGCGGCGGGAACGGCACGTGTTCGGCGTCATGTTCCACCGGCGGATCAACGCGCCGCTCGCGTCGAGCATGGGCCGGCTGTTCGACGCCGTGGCAGCACTGCTCGGGATCTGCTCGCTCGCCGAGTACGAGGCGCAGGGCCCGATCGAGCTCGAGGGCCTGCTGGAGCGCGACCTCACCCTCGGCGAGGGATACCCCTTCGGTGAGCTGACCGGCCAGGACGGCACGCGGGTCGATCCCCGGCCGGTGATCCGGCGGGTCGCCGAGGACCTGGCCGCCGGCGTCGACCTCGCCGAGATCAGCCGCCGGTTCCACACGGCCGTCGTGGACATGGTGGTACGGCGGTGCACCGCACTGTCGCGGGTGCACCGCACCGATCAGGTCGTGCTCTCGGGTGGGGTGTTCCTCAACGAGTTCCTCGCCGTCAACTGCCTGGTTGAGCTGCGCCGCGCCGGGCTCGCCGCGTACGGCCACCGGTTGGTGCCCTGCAACGACGGCGGCATCTCGCTCGGCCAGGTCACCGTGGCCAGCTCCCGGATCGGGGCCGAGCGGGGAAGCGAGAAGAACGGACCGAGGACCGACTGATGGAGGAACCCGTGCTCGAGCTGACGGATGTGCTGCGCCTCCTGGAGGACCACGAGCGGAGCGCGGACCGGGCACTGAGCATGGTGCCCTCGGAAGCCGCGATGTCGGGCATCGCCAAGCTGCCGTTGCTGCTCGACGTGTACCACCGGTACTTCTTCAACGAGGGTGGCGACCCGGCGAGCTGGCACTTCCGCGGCGGACAGAACCTGCGCGAGCTGGAGACGGACCTGACCGTGCCGTTGCTGGCCGAGCTGGGCAGGGCCGGTCGGGTGTCCGTGCGACCGTTGAGCGGGCTGGGCACGATGACGCTGGTGCTGGCCTCGCTCGGCGGACCACCCGGCTCGGACGTCATGACGCTGTCCCCGGACGTCGGCGGCCACTACGCGACCGCGCGGCTCGCGACCCGGTTGGGCCTGCGGGTCCACGAGCTTGGCGGCCCCGATCCGCACGGGCTCGACCTCGAGCACGCCCGTGAGCGGTTGGCCGCGGTGCGGCCCGCGCTCGTCTACGTGGACCAGTCCCACTGCCTGTTCCCCGTCGATGTGGCGAGTCTGGTCGAGACGGTGCGGCGGGCCTCGCCCGGTACCCGCGTGCACATCGACACCAGCCAGTGGCTCGGACTCGTCCTGGGCGGCGTGTTCGACAACCCCCTCGACTGCGGCGCGGACAGCTTCGGCGGCTCCACGCACAAGACCTTCCCCGGCCCGCAGAAGGGCGTCTTCCTGACCCGTGACCCGCGGGTCGCCGAACAGGTCGAGGAGACCCAGGAGTACCTGATCAGCAGCCACCACTTCGCCGCGACGATCAGCCTCGGCATCGCGCTGCTGGAGTTCCGCCGGTTCGGTGCCGAGTACGCGCGTGCCGTCGTGGACAACACCCGCCGGTTCGGCGCGCTGCTGACCGAGCGCGGCCTCACCGTGATGGCCGCGGACCGCGGTTACTCCGCCGGGCACCAGCTGTGGCTGGACACCGACGCGGACGGCGTCGCGCCCCGAGTGGCCAGCGACCGCCTCTTCCGGGCCGGACTCCGGGTCAACTTCATGGGCGGTCTGCCCCGGGTCGCGGGCCAAGCGGTCCGCATCGGGCTCAACGAGCCCACCTACCGCGGACTGGCCGGGCCCGAGCTCGACGAGCTCGCCGACGTCTTCACCGCCGCGGTACTGGCGACCGAGCCGCCGGAGACACTCGCCGCCCGGGTGGCCCGGCTGCCCCGGCGTGCCCGGTACGGCGAGGCGGCCGACCCGCGGTCGCCGCTGGTGCGCCGGGCGCTGGCGCTGTGCGCCGCCGCGCTGTCCCGCCGGGGTGGTGAGGTGCCGGCCGAGCTCAGCGTGGCGTCCATCCGGAACGAATGACCGCACGAAGGGAGACTCCATGGAGCCCGAGCTGCCCGCGTTTCCCCGGACACCGGCCTGCGCCGGTGCCCGGGAGGTCGCCGAGAAGTACTGCTCTGTGGCGCTGCTCAACCACTGCCTCCGTTCCTACCTGTGGGCCGCGGCCCACGGTTCACGCGAAGGCGTGCCCTACGACCCCGAGCTGTTGTACGTCGGAGCCCTGCTGCACGACATCGGACTGGTGACCGAGTTCGACAGCCACGCCCTCGGGTTCGACGACGTGAGCGGCCACGTGGCCTACGTGTTCTCCGCCGGAGCGGGCTGGCCGGAAGCCAGGCGTGCCCAACTGGTCGACGTCGTGCTCAGCCACACCTGGGACGTGGTCGACGTCGACGTGCATCCGGAGGGGTTCCTGCTGGAGCGGTCCACCAGCATGGACATCTCCGGCCGGTACATGGACGACTTCTCCGCCGGGTTCAAGGCCGGCGTGCTGGACCTGCTGCCCCGGGCGGGCATCGCGAAGGAGTTCCTGGCCTGTTTCCGGGACCAGGCCGACCGAAAGCCGGCCAGCTCTCCCGCAAGAGCCCTCCGCGACGGGCTCGCCGACGGAATTCTCGGCAACGCGCTCGACCGCTGAGTTGTCGGGAGAAGTACCGACGTACCAACGACCTCTCGACGGTGCAGATTGAGAACGAACCACAACCAGGACGAGGAGACGACATGTCGGGCGACGCGGAACACGAAGCTCCGGTACGCCTGGTGGTGTTCGACCTCGACGGCGTGCTGGTCGACACGCAGTACGCCGAGGACGTCGCGCTGGCCCGGCTGGGCCGGCGGATGGGTCTGCTGCTCGGCGACGAGGAGGCGGGGGAGCTGTTCTCCGGCAAGCGGCTCGCCACCTGCATCGAACTGCTGGAGACCCTCTCCGACCGCCCCGCCCCGGCGGACGCGGTCGAGTTCGTGCGCACCGAGTGCGAGCGGATCCTCGGCCCGCGGATCGACCCGGTGGACGGTGTCGAGGAGGCCCTGCGGCGCATCACGGTGACCAAGTGCGTCGCCTCCAACAGCCCACGTGACCTGATCGAGCGCCGCCTCCGGGCGAGCGGGCTGCTCGACTACTTCGAGGACCGCCTGTCCTCGGCCTACGACGCGAACGTCTGGAAGCCCGATCCCGGCCTGTTCCTGTCCGCCGCGGCCGACCACCAGGTGCTGCCGTCGGGGTGCACGGTCATCGAGGACAGCGCGGTCGGGGTACGGGCCGGTGTGCGCGCCGGAATGCGGGTTCTGCAGTTCACGAACGGCCGGGCGGTCGCGGCGCACAGCGACGGCGTCGTGACCTTCGCCCACATGGCGGAGCTGCCCAGCCTGATCTGACGGCGAGCAGCACCCCACTCGGAGTGACCTATCGAGAGAGGAGGGGGCATGCGGAAGATCATGATCATCGGAGCGGGCGACCTCGGCCGGCGCGTGTGCGGCGAGCTCGCGCACCGCGACCGGCGCTGGGAGGTCCGTCTCGTCGGTCGCACCGAGGACGCGTTGCAGCGAGACGTCAACCTGATCCGCTTCAGCGCCCTGCAACAGGGATGCCGAAGCCGGGTCGACTACGCGCTGACCGACCTCGACGACGTCGCCAGGACCGCCGAGGTGATCGCCGAGTTCGCGCCGGACGTGGTGTTCCTCGCCGCCAGCCTGCAGTCGTGGTGGGTGATCACGACGCTGCCGGCCGAGCGGTTCCAGCGGCTCTACGCCGCGAACTTCGGTCCCTGGCTGCCCATGCACCTGGTACCGGTGCACAAGGCGATGCGGGCCGTCCGGGCGGCCGGGTCCCAGGCGGTCGTGGTGAACGCCGCGTACCCCGACGTGGTGCACCCGGTGCTGGCCACCGCCGGGCTCGCGCCGCACGTCGGGATCGGGAACGTCGCGAACAACGTTCCGGCGCTTCGCCACTCGGCGGGCACGATCCTGGGCACCGACCCGGCGGACGTGGACGTCCGGCTGGTCACTCACCACTACGTCAGCCACCGGCTCTCGCGGACGACCGACATCAGCCCGACCCAGCTGCGGATCGCGATCCTGGCCGAGGGTCGGGACGCCCTGCCGGACATCGGGCTGTCCCGGCTGCTGAAGCCGCTCACCACCGAGTACCGCCGTACGGGCGGTATGGCCGGCCAGGCCATGACCGCGGCGTCGGCCATGAGCGTGCTGGTCCCGTTGCTGGAGCAGCGCGAGGCCGTGGTGCACGCGCCCGGCCCGCTCGGTCTGCCCGGCGGCTACCCGGTCGCGGTCGGGTCGGGGCCGGTCCGACTGGCGCTCCCTTCCGGCATGACCGAGCAGGAGGCCGTGGACGTCAACCGGAGCGGCCAGGTCGAGGACGGAGTCCGCGCGATCGGCGACGACGGGACCGTGCTGTTCGAAGAGTCCACAATGGACGTGATGCGCCGCGAGCTCGGCTACGACTGCACCACCATGCCGTTGTCCGAAGCCGAGGATCGCGCGCGGGAGCTGGGCACCCGGTTCGCGCGGTACCGGGAGAACGGCTCCGTTGGCCGTGTCTGACCTCGCGGTGGTCGGGGCGGGGCCGATCGGCCTGGCGGTCGCCTGGCGGGCGGCCCGGCGCGGCCTGGCGGTGACGATGTACGACCCGGAACCGGACGACTCGGGGGCCTGGTACGCCGCGGCCGGCATCCTGGCGCCGGTGTCCGAGGAGACCGTCGGCGAACCGGAGCTGACCGGCCTGCTGGTGGACTCCGCCGCGTCCTGGCCGGCCTTCGCCGCCGAACTGGAGGCCGCCACCGGGCTGGACATCGGCTACCGCGCCGAAGGGACCCTGGTCGTGGCGCTCACCGCCGGCGATCGGGCCGAGGTGCTGCGGCTGCGCGACCACCAGACCGGCCTGGGGCTGCCGGCACGCCAGCAGACCGCCGCCGAGCTGCGTGCGCGTGAGCCGTCGCTGGCGCCCCGGCCGCACGGCGGCGTGTACTCCTCCGGCGACCGGCAGGTGAACCCCCGACGGATGGTCGTCGCGTTGCGTGCCGCCTGCCGGTCCGCCGGCGTGGTCGTCGAGCACACCCGGGTGACCGACCTGGCGGACCTGCCGGCCGCGCGGGTGGTGGTCGCTGCCGGCTGTGGCTCGGCCGCGCTGACCGGCCTACCGGTTCGCCCGGTCAAGGGGCAGGTCCTACGGCTGCGTTCCCCGGGCCGGGAGGCACCGGGCCTGCGGCACGTGGTCCGCGGGTACACCGACGGGCGCGCGGTCTACGTGGTGCCCAGGCTCGACGGGGAGGTGGTCGTCGGCGCCACCATGGAGGAGCGGACCGACCACCTGGCGACCGCGGGTGCCGTGCTGGAGCTGCTGGGCGCCGCGACCGCGCTGGTGCCTGAGCTGACCGACTACGAGCTGACCGAGGTGTGCGTCCGGCACCGGCCCGCGACACCGGACAGCGCCCCGATCCTGGGCCCGCTCCCCGGGCAGCCGCGGGTCGTCGTCGCCACCGGCCACCACCAGAACGGGATCCTGCTCACCCCGCTGACCGCCGACCTGGTGGTCCGGGCGCTGGTGGAGCCCGTCCCGCCGGCACGGTTCGAGACGTTCGGACCGGCCCGGTTCGGCGTGCCGGCGGTAACCAGGGGGTCCGGATGACAGACCAGGCGGTCGTGGTCGACAGCTCCTTCGCCCAGCACAGCATCTGGCTGCACCACCAGCTGCACCCCGACCAACCCACGTACAACATCCCGGTCGTCGTGCGGCTGCGGGGACCGTTGCGGGTCGACCTCGTCGAGCGGGCGCTGGCGCTGCTGGTCGAGCGGCACGAGGTGCTGCGCAGCGTCTTCCAGCTCCACGAGGATGACCTGGTCCAGGTCATCCAGCCGCCCGTGCCGGTGACGCTGTCCGTGACACCGGTCGCTCCGGACACCGTCTCCGACATCGTCCGCGCCGAGGCGACCGCGCCCTTCGACCTCGAGCGGGGCCCGCTGCTGCGGATGCGCCTGCTGCGGCTCGACCAGACCGAGCACATCGCCGTGCTGGTGATGCACCACATCATCACCGACGCCGTGTCGTCGACGGTCCTGCTGCTCGAGCTCACCGCGGCCTACGCCGCTCTGTCCGCCGGCCAGGCGCCGGACCTGCCGGAGCTGCCCATCCAGTACGCGGACTTCGCGGCGTGGCAGCGGAACCTGTTGCAGGGTCCCGCTCTGCACTCGTTGAGCGGCTACTGGAGCGACCGGCTGGCGGGGGCCGTGCCGCTGGAACTGCCGACCGACCGGTCACCACGCCAGGCCGCGACCGGCCGCGGCGGCTCCCACCGCTTCACCCTGCCGAGCCACCTCGTCGACCGGTTGGAGCAGCTGGCCCGCGCGCGTAGGGCCACCCTGTTCATGGTCCTGCTGGCCGGTCTCGACCTGCTGCTGACCCGCTGCACGGGGCAGCACGACATCACCGTGACGACACCCGTCGCGGGGCGGACCAGGCCGGAACTGGAAGGACTGATCGGCTACTTCGTCAACCCGGTGTTCCTCCGGGTGGACACCGGCGGCGACCCCACCTTCGCGGACCTGCTCGACCGCGTCCGGACCACCTGCGCCGAGGCGTTCGACCACCAGGAGCTGCCCTTCTGGCTCGTGGTCAACATCCTGCGCCGGCAGGCCAACCGCGGCACGGACACGTTGCGGCGTCAGGTGATGCTGTCCCTGCAGAACGCGGGGCGGGCACCGCTGCGCGCGGCCGGCCTGGTCGTCGAACCGATGGAGGTCGACACCGCGACGGCCAAGGCCGACCTCCTCCTGGACTTCGAGCCGGGGCCCGACCACTACGCCGGCCGGATCGAGTACAGCACCGACCTGTTCGACGCGGACACCATCGCCGGCCTGGCGCACCACCTCCGGCTCGTCCTCGAGGCGGTGGCCGAGGACCCGCGTCTCCCGGTGTCCGGGGTGCCGCTGGCCTCGGCGGCGGAGCGGCAGGAGATCCTGGCCCGCTGGCGGGCCGGCACCGGAGACCCCGTGGAGCCTGGGACGCCGGCGTTCCACACGCGCTGGGCGCGGGAACGGCCGGACGCGCTGGCGGTCGTCCACGGGGACGAGGTGACCGACTACGCCTCGCTGGCCGAGCGGGTCGCGGACAGGACGGCCCAGCTCCGGGCGCACGGCCTGCGGCGGGGGAGCACCGCCGTTCTGCTGCTGCGACCCGCCACCGAGCTGGTGGTGACCCTCCTCGCGGTGATCGAGGCCGGTGGCATGTTCCTGGTGCTCGATCCGGCGCAACCCATCGCCCGCGTCCGGGAGGCGGTCGACGCCGCGAACCCCGCGCTGGTCGTCGGCGAACCGGACGACACACGGCTGGCGGACCTCGGCATCCCGATCCTCGGCACCCACCCGGCCGCCCCGCGTCCACCCGACGAGGTCGCCCAGCACTCACCCGACGAGGTCGCCCAGCTCCGCCACACACCCGTCGGGGCGGGACGGCACGTGCTCGTCCCCACCACACGGGCCCGGCTCGCCGGCGACGCGGCGGCGACGGCCCAGGCACTGCGACTGCGAACGAAGGACCGATGCCTGGCCGCCGTCCACGGCCCGGAGGTCCTGTCCGGCGACATCCTCGCCGTGCTCGCCGCCGGTGCCACCCTCGTGCTGGCGGCTGCGGACGGCGCCTGGTCCTGGGCGGACGTGGCCGAGACCGGCGCCACCCACGTCCTGTCGGCCCGACCCATGCCCCCGTCGCACAGCCCGGACGGCCACCCGCTCGTCCCCACGCACCTGCGCGAGGTCGTCCTGAGCTCCGACCCGGTCCTGTCCGCCGCCGACACCCACTGGTGGCGATCATGGCCCGGACGGCTGGTCCGCCTGCACCGCTTCGCCGGCACCGGGGCGGTCGCCGTAGGGCCGGTCGACCTCGACCACGACCCGGCGTCCGCGCGGCGCTCCAGCGGTCGTCCCTCGTCCGGCCGGCGGTGGTACGTGCTGGACCGCGACCTGCGACCACTGCCCGGCGGTGTGGTCGGTGAGCTGTACGAGGACGAGCCCGGCGGCGCGGTGGCGCTCCGGCACGAGCCCCGGCTCACCGCGGCGACGCTGGTGCCCAACCCGTACGGAGACCGGCCGGGCAGCCGGCTCCACCGTACCGGCGACCGCGTCCGGTACCGGGCGGACGGATCCCTGGAACTGGTGGGGCGGGTGGACCGGCTGCTCGACCTGGCCTGGCGCCGAGTCGACCCCGAGGAGGTGGAGCTCGCACTCCTGGCCCTGGACGGCGTGGCCGGCTGCACCGTGACGCCGGCGGCCGGCACCAGCCGGCTCGTCGCCTCGGTCCTGCCGGTGCCCGGCACGGAGGTGGACGTCCCGGCGATCCACGAGGAGCTCCGCCGGCGGCTGCCCCCGCACCTCGTCCCGGAGATCGTCGTGCGCGACGAGGAGACACCGGCCGGCGGCACGCTGGGGAACGCCGGCTGGGTGGATCGGCTGGTCAGCGAACCGTACGTGGCACCGCGGACCCCGTTCGAGGAGCGGATCGCGCGGATCTGGACGGAGCTGCTGGACGTGAGCGTCGTCGGCGTGCACGACAACTTCTTCGACCTCGGTGGCCAGTCGCTCGCGGCGGTCCGCGTGGCCACCCGGCTGCGCGAGGCGTTCGGCGTCGAGGTGGCGGTGGCCGGCGACCTCTACGCCGACTTCACGGTCGCGGCGGTGGCCAAGCTCGTCGCCGAACGCGTCGCCGCGAACCTCGACACGAGGCGTGCCGGGCCGGTCGAGCCTGGACATCCCCTGGTCGTAGGCCCACGCGAGTCCGGTCGGACGCGTTTCCGGGCCGCACCCGCGCAGGATGGTGTGTGGGCGAGGTTGACACCCGAGGCTCCTCCGCCGCTGGTGCTCAGCGGTGTCCGGGTGCGGGGCGCGCTCGACGTCGAACGTCTGGAGCGGGCGTTCGCCTCGGTGGCGGCGCGGCACGAGACGCTGCGCAGCACCCACCGCGAGGAGACCGGAGGCGAGCTGGTCCAGGTAATCTCGCCCGACGCGCGGATCCCGTTCACGGTCCGGGGCGCGGACCCCGACGACTACCCGAAGATCGTCCGGGAGGAGGTCGACCGCGGGTTCGACCTCGAGAACGAGGTCCCGGCCCGGATCGTCGTGCTGCGCTTCGCCGAGGACGACCACGCCGTGCTGGTCGTGCTCCACCACCTCATCGGCGACGGGCAGACCGTCGAGATCCTGGCCCGCGACACCTGGGCGTGCTACGTCGGCCGAGAGGCCATGCTGCCCGAGCTCCCGGTGCGGTTCGCCGAGTTCGCCCGGTGGCACCGCGAGGTGCTGGAGGGGCCGCGTGGCGCCGAGCAGATCCGCTACTGGGTCGACCGGCTCGCGGGGGCGACCCCGGGGACGATCCCGAGTGACCTGACGCCGTCCACGGGATCCTGGTCACCCGCGGCGATGCTGGAGACACCGATCCCGCCGCACACGTTCCACGCCGTCGTCCGGCTGGCCGCCCACCACCGGGTCACGCTCTACCTGGTCGGTCTGACCGCGCTGAGTGCCGTGCTCGCCCGCGCGACCGGTGACCGCGAGATCTGCCTGCGCGCACCGGTGTCCTATCGCGACGACTCGCGGGTGCAGGACCTCGTGGCCGACTTCTCCAACGACGTCGTCATCCGGCTGGACCTGTCGGGCGAGCCCACCTTCGCCGACCTGCTGGGTCAGGTCGAGGAGGTCACGGCCAGCGGGTTCGCGCACCGCGAGCTCCCGCCACACCTGCTCGAACCCCACCTGCCGGACCCCGGCCTGCTGTCCCGGTTGTCCGGAATCCAGTTCACCACCGAGCGGGAGATGACACCGGCGTTCGCGGTGGACGACCTGTCGGTCAGCACCTACGCCCCGATGTTCCCGTACGCCTACCGTCCACTGAGGATTCGGCTCAGGTACGGCGGGGACCGGCCGAAGTGCCTGTGGAACTACCAGCAGGACCTGTTCTCGCGCGAACGGATCGAGCGGCTCGCCACCGACTTCGTGGACATCCTCGCGGAGCTGACGACCGACCTGTCGCATCGGGTCGTCCCGTGAGCCCAGGAGTCGGGGATTCCCCCGACTACGGACCCGTGCTGTTGCGTGCCACGGTTACCACGTCCGGCACCGTTCCGCCGCCCTGTCCCAGCCCAACGCACAAAGGAGCTCGCATGAGCACAATCGCCGTTCTCACCAACGACCTCCAGAGCGATCTCGTCAACAAGAACGAGGAGCGGAAGGCCGCGGTCGAGAAGGCAACGCCCGGGTACGTCGAGTTTCTCGGTGCGATGCGCGCCCGCGGTCACCTGGTCGTGCACCTGCAGATGATCAACCCGCCGGACGACCCGGTCGCCGAGCGCTACAACGGGGTCCTCCCGGTGCAGAAGGGCACCGAGGGTGCCGCCATTCTGCCGGAGTTCCTCGGCGAGGGCGACATCGTGCTGGAGAAGAACAAGGACAGCGGCTTCTACGAGACGGACCTGCACGAGCGACTGCGGAAGATCGGGGTCGACACGGTGATCGTCACCGGAATGCAGACGCAGATCTGCGTGCAGACGACCGCGGCCGACGCCTACTTCCGCAACTACAAGGTGTGGGTCCCGAGTGACTGCGTGATCTCGGCGCGCCCGGAGGACACGGCCAGGGCGCTGGAATGGCTCGACGGATACTGCGCGATGGTGGCTCCGTCATCCAGGATTCTCGAACTTCTCGACCAGGAGAACGTGCTCCCGGAAAAGGTGTTCGTCAGTCCCTGACCGCCGGGGTACGACTTCGATGGGAATCGCGACATGTACCTCTTCGTGTACGGAATACTGGTCAGCCCCGATCAGGTGGAGTCGACGCTCAAACACCCGATCGACCGGGAGAAGATGAGTTACGCCGTGCTGTCGGGCTGGGAGCGGGCGTGGAACGTCGCCTCGGACAAGGTGTCCCACCCCGAACGGACCTTCCTGCTGCCGGACGGATCGGAGTTCGACGGCGTGACCGCCGCGCTCGGCATCGGCCAGCGCGGCGACGGTTGGAACTGCGACGGGGCCGTCGTCCCCGTCTCCGACGCCGACCTCGGCTTCCTCGATCCCCGGGAACGCAGCTACGACCGGGTCGACGTGACGCGGTCGGTCGACTGGGCCGGGAAACCCGGCGACGCCGTGGTGCAGGCGTACGTCCCCCGGCAGGACGTGTGCCGGCGCGTCGAGGACGCGGTCGCCGACGGCCGGCCGGTCTGCCGGCGCAAGGCGTATGTGGAGGCCGTGCACGCGGCGTTCGCGCACATCGGCCGGCTCGAGAGTTTCGACCGCCTGACGCGGCCGTCGAGTCTTCCGGTGCGCGAGCTGCGAAGCGTCATCGACCCGGCGTACTCGACATGACCATCGAAGCGACCCGGAACGCCGTGGGCCCACCGCTGACGGTGCAGGAGCTGATCGCCGAGGTGGACGCGGGTGGCATCGACACCGTGGTCATGGCCCTCGTGGATATGCAGGGACGGCTGCAGGGCAAGCGGTTCCACAGTCGGCACTTCGTCGACGAGATCCTTGCCCACGGCAGCGAGTCGTCCAACTACCTGCTGGCCGTGGACGTCGAGATGAACCCCGTGCCCGGCTATCGGTTGGCGAACTGGGAGACCGGGTACGGCGACTTCACGACGCGTCCGGACGTGGCCACCCTGAGGCGGATACCCTGGCAGCCGGGGACCGCGCTGCTGCTCGCCGACCCGGTCAAGCCGGACGGAGCGGACGTGGCCGTCGCGCCCCGGGAGATCCTGCGCCGGCAGCTCGACCGGCTGGCCGGTCACGCGTTGACCGCGCAGGTGGCTACCGAGGTGGAGTTCGTGCTCTACCGCGAGTCCTATGGGGACGCACAGCGGCGCGGGTATCGCGACCTCACTCCGGCGACTCGTTACAACGTCGACTACTCGCTGTTGGGCACGGACCTGGTGGAGCCGCTGCTGCGCCGGATCCGCAACGAGATGGCCGGCGCCGGGCTGGTCCCGGAGAGTGCCAAGGGCGAGTGCAACCTCGGCCAGCACGAGATCGCGTTCCGGTACGCCGACGCGTTGACCACCGCCGACCAGCACACGATCTACAAGCACGGCGCCAAGGAGATCGCCGCCCAGGAAGGCATGTCGATCACCTTCATGGCCAAGCCGAACGAGCGCGAGGGCAACTCCTGCCACATCCACTTCTCGGTCCGCGACGCCGACGGCACGCCCGCGATGCCCGGCGCCGGGCCCGGCCACCTGTCGGTCACCGGGCAGCGGGTCGCGGCCGGCCTGCTGGCGACCATGCCGGATTTCAGCCTGCTGTACGCGCCACACGTCAACTCCTACAAGCGGTACGCGCCGGGCTCCTTCGCCCCGACCGCGATCCGCTGGGGCGTCGACAACCGGACCTGCGCCGTACGGGTGGCCGGGCACGGCACCGGCGTCCGGCTCGAGAACCGGGCACCCGGCGCGGACGTCAACCCGCACCTGGCGATCGCCGCCATGATCGCCGGCGCGGTGCACGGTCTCGAACGCGAGCTCACCCCCGAGACCGTGTTCAGCGGCAACGCCTACGCCGACGAGGCCGCGCCCCGGGTGCCGGCGACACTGCGCGACGCCCTGGCCCGGTGGGAGGCCTCGGAGGTGGTCCGGGAGGTCTTCGGCCCGGAGGTGACCGACCACTACGCCAACAACGCCCGGATCGAGCTCGCCGCGTTCGACGCCGCCGTGACCGACTGGGAGCTGGCGCGTGGTTTCGAACGCCTCTGAGTCCGGCGGTGTGGTCGGTCTGGTCGCCGGCTGGGTCGAACGACGGCCCGACGCGGTCGCCGTGTCCCATTCGGACGGTGAGCTGACCTACCGGGCGCTGGCCGACCGCGCGAGGCGGCTGGCTGAGGTGCTGGTGGCACAGGGCGTCCGGCGCGGCGACCGGGTGATCGTGCGACTGCCGTCCGGGCCGGACCTGGTGGTGGCACTGGTCGCGGTGCTGTGGACCGGCGCGGCCTACGTCGCCCTCGACGCCGAGGACTCCTCGGCCCGGCAGCGGACCGTCATGCGGGACTGCGGTGCCGCGGCGATCATCACCGAGCTGGACACCACGCGGATGGCCGCGATGCCAGGCGTGCTGCCGATGGCGCGTCCGGCTGACGACGAGCCGGCCTACGTGTGCTACACCTCCGGCACCACCGGATCACCCAAGGGCGTCGTGGTCTCCCACGGCGCCGTGCGTGACCTCGTGACCGCCGACGACTACGTCCGACTGAGCACGGCGGACCGGGTGGCGCTCGCGTCCAACCCGGCGTTCGACGCGCTCACCTTCGAGCTGTGGGGCGCGCTGTGCTCCGGAGCCGGCCTGGTGGTCCTGCCCAGGGAGACGCTGCTGGTGCCGGAACGCCTGGCCACCGCGCTGCGGGCGCACGGGGTGACCGTGATGTTCGTGACCACGTCGCTGTTCAACCAGATCGCCGTGACCACACCGGAGGCGTTCGCGTCGTTGCGGGTCGTGCTGTTCGGTGGTGAGGCCGCGAACCCGCGGCGAGTGCGCGCGGTGTGCGCCCGGCCGCCGCGGCGGCTGCTGAACGTGTACGGACCCACCGAGGCCACGACCTTCGCGACCTGGCACCTGGTGCACGACGTCGCGCCGGACGCCCGCACCATCCCCATCGGACTGCCGATTCGCGGGACCCGGGCGCACGTGCTGGACGAGTTGCTCTGTGAGACGCCGCCCGGCGAGGTGGGCGAGCTGTACCTCGGCGGGCCAGGGCTCGCGCAGGGATATCTCGGGCAACCCGGGCTGACCGCACAGCGGTTCGTGCCCGATCCGGTCGGGCCAGGGGGAGGGCGCCTCTACCGGACCGGGGACCTGGTGCACCGGCGGCGGGACGGGTCGCTGGACTTCCACGGCCGCTCCGATGACCAGCTCAAGCTCCGCGGGTTCCGGGTCGAACCTGGTGAGGTCGAGGCATGCCTGGCCGCGCACCCGCTGGTCGGCGCGGCCGCCGTGACGGTGTGGGGGACCGGCGGCGACGACCGGCGGCTGGCCGGCTACGTCACGGTCACCGCGGCACCGGAACCGGACCTGCCCGAGGTGATCCTGGCCTGGCTGCGCCGGCGCCTGCCCGAGTACGCCGTCCCCGCCGCGGTGGTCGTCCTCGACCGGCTACCCCTGACCGCCAACGGAAAGGTGGACCGGTCCGGGCTACCCGCGCCGGTGCGCGCGGGGCGGTCGGTCCCACCGCGTACCGAGCTGGAGGCGGCCCTCGCGGTCCTGTGGGAGGACCTGCTCGGGGTGGAGGACGTCGGCGTGCACGACAACTTCTTCCATATCGGTGGGCATTCCCTCGCGGCCGGCCGGCTGCGCACGCTGATCAGGCAGGCGCTGCTGGTCGACCTGCCGATGCGCGCGCTCTACGAACGGGTCACCGTGGCGGAACAGGCGCAGGCGCTGCGTGACCGCGCGGCGTCCGCCGGCGAGCTCACCGCGGCGGCCGAGGCCGTACGGCGGAAGGCCACCGTCACCCGACGTCCCTGACCGAGTCCGCGAAGACCCGGTGCTCGGGGTGGTGCGCCATCTCGCGGAACAGGTCGAGGTAGTCGTGCACCAGCTCGGCGATCCGCCGGGCGGTGAACCGGTTGGTGCGGTACCGGACGATCAGCCGCCCACCGGAGTCGTTGTGGCGCAGCCGCACGCTCAACGGCCGGGTCACGTACTGCCGAGGCGGGTGGAGCGGCTCCAGCCGTAGCGGCCCGAGCTGCGGCGCCACCTCGGGGTCGTGCTCGGCCGTGAAGAGGGCCTCGGCGAGGCGGTCCATCAGGCCCTGCTCGCCGAGGTGCTCGGCGAGCAGGAACGGGGGCAGGTCGTGGTGCGCGAAGTCGTCGGCGAGCCGGCCGCGGGTGGCGTCGATCAGCTCGGCGAGCGTCGGGTCGGCCGACAGGTCGGACCGGACGATCACGTCGTTGGAGAAGTCGGCGACGACGTCGTCCAGCTGGCTGTGGTCACGGAAGGAGACCGGGACGTCGACGGCGATGTCGCGCTGCCGGGAACGGCGGGCGAGCACCACCGTGAGGGCGACGAGCCCCACCACGTGCGACGTGACGCGATACGTCCGGACCAGCTCGGACAGGAGCTGGAACGTCGTCGGGGTCAGCGCGGTGACCAGTGTGTCGCCGCGTTGCGCGTCGTGGGCGTCCTGGTCCGGCGGGGGCTCGACGTCGCTCGGCAGGTCGACCGGGACCACCCCGGCCAGCCGTTGGGCCCAGTAGCGGCGCAGCTCGGCCCCGCGGGGACCGGTCAGGCGTTCCCGGTGCCGGGCGGCGAACTCGACCCAGCGGACCGGCAGCGGCGGCAGCGGCACCGGCGTGCCGGTGGCGGCGGCAGCGTACCCGGCGGCCAGGTCACGGACGAGCACCTCCAGCGTCCGCGCGTCGCTGATGATGTGGTGCGTCAACAGCAGGGCGATGTGATCGTCCTCGGCAAGCCGGAACAGCCGGAGCCGGGCGAGAGGTCGCCGGGCGAGGGGGAACGGGCGGTCGACCTCGTGCCTGGCCGCGTCGTCGAACTCGGCGAGGGCCCGCACCGGCGTCACCGGTACCCGGTCGTGGACCTCCTCGGCGATGACCTGCGTGAGCTGACCGTCACGGTCGACGAGCGCGGTGCGCAACGTCTCGTGCCGGGCGATCACGGCGTTCCACGCCACCTCGACCAGCTCGGGGTCCAGCACACCTCGGATCCGCAGGCCGCTGGTGATCGCGAGGGCCGGCCCACCCTTCGCGGCGATGCCGCGCCACATGCCCACCTGCGACACCGCGGCGGGGAACCACTGCTCTCCCGGGACACTCGGCAGCACCGGGCCGCCCGACCGGCGCGGCAGCACCGGGATCGGCTGGTCCGGGTCCTCGGCGGTCGTGGTCGTCCGGTCCGACAACACCCGCGTGATGTCGGCGATGGTGGAGCCGCCGTACAGCTCCCGCACGGAGAAGTGGACACCGAACTCGTCCCGCAGCCGTTCGGCCAGCCGGGCCGCGAGCAGCGACTGTCCGCCGAGGTCGAAGAAGTCCTCGTGCGGGCCGACGTGCTCGCGCTGGAGCACCTCCGACCAGATCGCCTCGACCTTCTTCTCGAGCGGCCCGCCGGTCGTGACGATCGGGCGCACCACCGCCCCGGGCTGGTGATCCGACATCCGGTGTCGCCCTCCTCCGGCCAGACCTGGAATCGCCTTCGACGGTATTCCGGCGGACCGGCGCCGGGCAGTCGGTGGATTGCCCGACTGGAACGCCGGCCCCCGGTCGTGTGAGCGTTCTCTGGGCCACGCGAGCCACGACACGAGCCGGCGGAGACCCACATGACCCGCACTTCCACGACGACCGCGCTGGTATGCCTTCCCTTCGCCGGGGGAGGCGCGGCGTTCTTCCGGCAATGGGCGGCCACCGTCCCGGCCGGGTTCACCGTCCTGGCGGTGCAGCCGCCCGGACGCGAGGAGCGGTTCGTCGAGTCCCCGCACACTGAGGTGGCGGCCGTGGTCGACGAGGCGTGCGGGTGGGTCCTGCCGAGGCTGGACGGCGCCGACCGGGTGGTGCTGTTCGGGCACAGCCTCGGCGCGCTGCTGGCGTTCGAACTCGCCCGCGAGCTGTCCCGGCGCTCGCCCGTGCCGCTGGCCCGGCTCGTGGTGAGCGGAGCCCCCGGACCGTGGCAGCCTCGCGCGGACGGCATCACCGGGCTGAACGACGACGAGTTCCTGGCCCGCGTCGAAGGACTGGTCGGCTACGTCCACGAGGCACTGCGGATGGAGGAGATGCGCGAAGTCCTCCTGCCGGTGCTGCGCGCGGACGTCCAGATGCGCGAGAACTACCAGGCCGAACCGGATGCTCGCCTGGACGTCCCCGTCACCGCCCTGCGCGGCCGCGACGACGACTTGGTGGACGCGGCGTCGTGTCGACAGTGGTCGGCCGCCACCACCGCCGAGTTCCGCCTGGTCGAGGTGGACGGCGGCCACATGTACCTGGCCGAGCGACCCGACCTGTTGCGCGACGCGCTGGTCGAGCTGTTGGACGACCGTCCCGTGCGCGGCGTGGAGTAGTGGTCGGCCAGCAGGTGGGCGCGGCGTTCGTCACCTGGAGGGTCCTGTCAGGCAGGTGCACGCCGAGAAGTTCAGTCTCGCCTGATTGTCGGCGGCGGAAGTTTCCGGCGATTTCTTCGGTTAACCGCGTTGACGGCACGCGGCTGGTCGGCCATGATTGATCCTGTCAGAACGAACTGAGGAGAAACCATGACCGGCCGAATGCATGAGCGAGCGACCTGGGGCCATAACGGCACCATGGCCGTCGTCGCCTGCTCGGCCAGTTCGTGGCTGAAGGGCAGAGGCTCCCCGCCGTGACCAGGTGATGTCACGTCAAGGGAGCCGCCCGTCGGGAAACCGACCAGGGCGGATTTCTTTGTTTACCGTGCACAAACACGGAGTTGTTTGTCGAAAGCATTGACCTCAGCAGGGGAACTGCGTGTTCGGTTGCGTGGCGGGCGGTGTCCTAAGGGGCACATTCGGGACGTGGCCTCATTGACAAGTTCACAGTGGAGCAGACAGAAAGTAGCTATGGGGTTACTAGCTCAGTGGCAGAGCAGTCGATCTGCGTAGCGCGCCCGCTCACCGCGATTCGCGGACATGGGAGCGCTTCCTTCTCCTTCTTAATCGACCGGTCCGGGGTTCGAGTCCCCGGTAACCCCACCTGGAGGATTGGCCGAGCCCGGTAAGGCAGCCGTCCCGAAAACGGTAGTCGGCGCGGAAGCGTCGCGCAGGTTCGAACCCTGCATCCTCCGCTGCGCCCCGATGATGCTTGTGGGCGCTTCATCTCCTGTGGTGCACACGGCAGCACACCCGGTTGTTACCCGGGAAGTCCAGGTTCGAGTCCTGGTGGGAGAGCGTGACATCAAGGGAGGCGCGCCGGCGCGCAGGTGATCCTTGCAAGATCACCGTGGTGGGTTCGACACCCACGTTCTCCACTGTGGTCGAAGCCGAAGGAGTCGAGGCGCCGGGTTGTGGACGCGGTCGAAGCCGGTGCGAGTCCGGTCGACCACCCCATACGCGCGTGGCACGGCTGTCACCTGGGATTCATAGCCCCGGGTTTCCTGGATCGACACCAGGACGCGCGACAGGTCTGCTCCACTGTGGACTGCCGCAACCGGAGGAAGGGAGGGCCCCGTGCTCGAGAAGCTGATCATCCAGAAGACGTTGCGTGTGCCGGCGAGCACCGGGGCGGCAGGCGATGGCACGCCGGTGGCCCGGCAGCTCGACGCCGCTCTGCTCGACGCCGGGTTCACGGCGTCGCGGGCGCTGCTGGCGCACGTCGGCGCGCTGGCCGTCGGCCCGGCCATGGACCTCGCGGCCACCGTCGTGGCGGCGGTGCGCGAGCTGGTCGGCGACCACGTCCAGCACAACGCCTACTTCATCGGTTTCCCGCACGACGTGCCGGACACCGTCGAGTTCTGGGTCGAGCGCCTGCGTGCGGCCGTGCTCACCGGCGGCGGCGCCACCGACGAGCAGCTGCGCGACGCGGTCACCTCGGGCGGGGTCAACCTGCTCGCATTGCCGGGCTACGGCACCTACCAGCACACCTACGCCGAACTGCTGGCCGCGCACGACGAGCTGATCGCGTCGGCCGGTGACCGGCTGACCGTGCTGAACCTCGGGGACACCGTAGACGCGGAGGCCACGCGGCTCTACCTCGCCCTCGCCGGCAGTGTGACACCGCACGGCGAGGCGGATCTCGCGATCCTGTCCGAGCTGGCGGTCGCCTGCATGGACGGCGAGCAGCCCGCCGAGATCCCGGTGCGGGAGAACCGTGCCGTGCTCAACGGCATCCGGCTCGTCCTCGGCGCCCCGCTCGTCGCCGTGGACACCACGACCGACGTGCTGCGCGTTGCCTGCCAGGTCTCCGGCGGCGACGTGTCGCTCGCGACGCCGACGCGCTTGCGGGCGTTCCGGCGCCGGGAGCGGCGGATCCTGCTGGCCGCGCTGAACGAGGTCGTCGCCGCGAACCCGGGCAAGCTCGGTGACGTCGCCCGCCACGCGGAGCCGTGGAAGCGGCTCGGGGAGCGGCTGCACCCGCACGAGTTCGGCCAGTGGCCGCACGCACAGGACGTCTTCACGGTCGCACGTGGGGAGCGCCGGGTGCGCGGTCTCCCGGGCCGTGCGGAGGCGGCGTTCCGCGCGGGTTCGATCGGGCAGGCCGCGGCCGTGCTGTCGGACGCGCCGGGACTGCTCCTGCGGTCCGCGGACCGGTTGCTGCGGCTCGCGCCCGCGACCGAGCGGGACTCGGTGGTCGAGGCGATCACCGGTGCGCTCGGTTCGGCGTCGGGCCGGGTGCTCTGCTCGCTGCGGGAGCACGTCGGCAACCGGCAGGTGCCCGCGCCGGTCCGGATGTACGCGAACCGTTCGCGGCGCGCGTGGGTCGGGCCGGACGAACGCCCGCCGCTGCCCGCCGAGCTGGTGGTCGAGCTGGAGTCGTCGCTGGACAACGAGATCACCGACCGGCTGCCGGAACTGCAGCGGCCGCTCCTGGTGCACCCGGATGTGCTCGACGTCGCGTTGCCGTTGTCCGGCAAGGCGGCCGAGAGCGGGTTCGCCGTGCTGCCACGGGGTTCGCGTGCCTCGGTGTCCGGTGAGCTGGTGCGGTTGTTCACCTACTGGCGGCAGACGGAGCGGCGCACGGACTACGACCTGTCGGCGCTGCTGCTCGACGACGAGTTCCGTTCGGTGGGCCAGGTGTCGTGGACGAACTACCGTCACGCGGGCGTGGTGCACTCCGGGGACGTCACCCACGCGGAGAACGGCGCGACCGAGTTCATCGACGTGCCGTTGTCGCTGCCGGGGCGCTACGTGGTGCCACAGGTCAACATCTACTCGGGTGAGTCGTTCGACGAGGTCGCCGAGTCGATGTTCGGGTACCAGACCCGGGAGGTCGCACAGCGGGGCGCGCCGTTCGACGCCAGGACCGTGCGGTCGCGTTCGCAGATGCGCGGACAGGGCCGGGTCGCACTGCCGGTGGTGTTCGCGAAGGGCGAGCACGGCTGGCAGGCCGTGTGGCTGCACCTGTACCTGCGCGGCATGCGGGGGTTCAACCGAGTGGAGAACAACGCGTTCAGCACGGCTGACCGGGTGCGGGCGCTGGTGGAGCGGCGGTACCTGACCATGTCCTACCTGTTCGACCGGTGGCGGACCCGGGCCGAGGTGACCACCTGGGACGGGCAGGCGCCGGACGAGCCGGTGACCTTCGTCGGCATCGACGCGCCGCAGGACCTGCCGGAGGGATCGGAGGTGTACACGCTGGACAGGCTCAACGAGCTGATCCCAGCGTGACAAGTGACAGCCGAGGCCATGCGGACGCTTCCTACTACTCCGTTCGATTCGGGACCGCCCCCACGGGGCGGATCTGGTACACAGCGTCCGTGCTTTCCTCGGCTCCGCGGCCGGCGGGCCATGGGGGTGCTTCCTTCTGACAAGGAACTGAGCGGGGGACACCCCGTCAGTATGGTTAGCACTCCCGCTTTCCCGCCGGCCGCGGGCTGTCACCGATAGTTGACGGTCGACGGGGGTCCGCACCCGAATCCGCGCAAGGCCGCCGAGGGCTACCGGCTGCGGGTGCTGGTGGTTGATGGGCCGGCGGCGGAAGTGGTGCGTCGCATCAGAACAGGTACCGGCTGGCGGATGGTTGGCAGGGCAGCACTGTTCGGGCGATCTTGGACAACCCGCGATACACCGGGTACGCGTTCTTCGGTCTACGAAGCGCTGAGGCTGGAGATCGTCTACCACGCGGATCAGAGGGCCGTTGATGTGGCGATCCAGGGGAGTCGTTACCAGGGGCGGTCGTAGCGTCGGCTGGTGAGTGGGTGCTGGTCGCGGTAACGCAGCAGCGGGTCGGCCGGGGAGAATGGCGCTGCGGGCTGCGGCGTGGTCGACCAGGCAGTTGGCGAGCGCTGGGTCACCAACCGAGGTACTTGCATACAGCGTTATGTGTAACCCCTGGTAATGGATTTCCGCCTGGATGGCCCAGTCGCCAGCGCATGTCCGCTGGTGTTCGTCAGGTCGACGAGCCCCGCAGGATCGGCGGGTACAGCGCCGTGGCGGTGCCCCGGCGGAACAACGCCGCAGGCCTGCCACCGTGCTGTTTTGTCTGTGTGCCGGTGGGGACCAGGAAGTCCCTCGTGCCGGTGACCTTCCGGTAAAAGTTGCGGTGGTCGAGGCGCACACCCCACACGATCTCGTACACGTTCCGCAGCTCGGTCACCGTGAACTGCGGCGGGCAGAACGCCGTGGCCAGCGTGGTGTGCTCCAGTTTCCGCCGCGCGTGTTCGAGGCCGTCGGTGAGGATGCGGTCGTGGTCGAACGCGAGCCCGGCCCGGCGGCGGAGCACCTGTCTGACCGGCATCCAGTTGGCGTCGCTCGCGTCGCCGCCCGCCTCCGGTTCCGGGAGGTCCGGCACGATGGCCAGGTAGCTGACGGAGACCACGCGGCCGCGCGGGTCGCGGTTGGGCGTGCCGTAGGTGCGCAGTTGTTCGAGGTGCAACCACTCGGCGCGCAGCCCGGTCTCCTCGGTCAGTTCCCGGGCCGCCGCGGTGTCGAGGTCCTCGGATTCGGTCGCGAGAAACCCGCCGGGCAGTGCTGGTTTCCCTTCGTATGGCATCTCTGCGCGTTCGACGAGCAGTACGTGCAACGCCGCCGACCTGATGGTCAGTATGACGAGGTCGACCGCGATCGCGACCAGGGGGATGGTCCAGCCGTCGTCGTTCTGTGTCACAACCGCAGCATATTTCATGTCCGTTCGACAGCAACGCTTCGCCCCCCTTTGGCGATGTAGGTCTCGACGCAGGGCGAAGTTGCGGTCGGGAGACTTCATGTCATGTTGACGCAAAATGGGTATGCTGGCTAGCGTGCGGGGCACGACGCCGGATGGGAGAGCCGCGATGATCGTGATCCTGACCGCACTCGAGATCGAGTACCTGGCGGTGAAGAAGCACCTGAGGAACCTGCGGTGGCACCAGTTGCCCGCCGGCACGTACGTCGAGATCGGACGCCTGAAGGACGAGCCACAGGCGCAGGTCGTGCTGGCCGCCATCGGCATGGGCACCGCGAACGCCGCGGCGCTCACCGAACGCGTGATCGCCGAGTTCGCCCCCGCCGCGGTGTTGTTCGTCGGCATCGCGGGCGGCATGCGGGACTGGCTGGCGCTCGGCGACGTGGTCGTGGCCAACCGGATCTACGCCTATCAGGGCGGGCGAATCGACCAGGATCGGTACCAGGCCAGGCCGAGGGCGTGGGACACCAACCACCGGTTGCTCGAACTGGCCAGGCTGGTCCATCGGAGCCAGGCGTGGCCGGGCGCGAAGAAGAAGACCGCCCCGTCCATCCACTTCGAACCGGTCGCCGCCGGTGACGTTGTGCTCAACTCGGTCACGGCACCAGAGAGCGACCGCCTGCGCCTGCATTACAACGACGCCGTGGCGGTGGAGACCGAGAGCTCCGGCGTGGCCCTGGCCGCGCACCTGTCCGAGTCCACCCCGGTCGTCGCGATCCGCGGCATCGGCGACCACGCGGGTGGTGGCGAGGGCAAGTTCGCCGAAGACGCCGCGGGCTGGCAGCCCACCGCCGCCGCCAACGCCGCCGCGTTCGCCGCTGGACTGGTCGCGGCCGCCTACCGGCAGGCGGCGCCGCGGCAGGGGCAGGGGCAGGGGCCGATCGTCGACAACTCCGGCGCCTACATCGGGATGGTGGACGCCGGCGACAGCGGCAAGGTGAAGATCACCCAGCGGGTGATCAACGGGGTGCGGAGCAATCCCGTGCCCGCGATCATCGTCTTCGCGGTCGTGATCGCCCTGCTTGGCTGGGGCACGTGGGGCCTGGTCAGCCCAACCGCGGCGGACGACCAGGACTCGTCCTCCACCACAGCCGCCGGCACCGTGGGCCTCCTGTCGGTCAGCGACAAGTCCGCGTGTGGGCTGCGCACCGACCACACCGCGATCTGCTGGGGCCAGTCGGCCGAGTACCTCAGACCGGAGGGACAGTTCACCTCGGTCGCCACCCGCAACGGGATCGCCTGCGGCCTGCGTGAGGACGGCACCGCGACGTGCTGGGACAGCGACGGTGCGCACACGACGACCGGGCCGAGTCCCACACCACGTGAGGAGAAGGAGATACCGCAACCCGGCCCCCGGGCCCGGTTCACGGCCGTCACCGCGGGGTGCGGCGTGCTGCGCGACGGCAAGGTGACGTGCTGGGACGAGGACAAGAAGGTCAACGGCGACGACGGCACCGACCCGACCGGAACGTTCTCCATGGTCACCGCGTCCATGTACGACGCCGTGTGCGGGGTCCGCACCGACGCGACCATCCATTGCTGGGGGGACGACGACCTGAAGCCACCGTCCGGCACCTTCCGCACGGTCTCCGTCGGCGGCCACCACGCCTGCGGCCTGCGCACCGACGACAGCGTGACCTGCTGGGGCCGCAATGATCGCGGGCAGACCGTCGCACCGAAGGGCACGTTCCGCGCCGTGTCCGCGGGCGAGGAGCACTCGTGCGGGTTGCGCACCGACAACACGATCGCCTGCTGGGGAAAGGGAAACGAAGGCGCGACCACCCCGCCGGACGGCACGTTCGCGGTCCTCGGCCAGAACACGGGCGGCGAGTACTCCTGTGCGCTGCGGGAGGACGGGCGGGCCGAGTGCTGGGGCCAGTCGGGGGACATCGACGTGCCCGCCGACCGGTTGCTCGTCCGATGAGAAGGGACACGTCCGTGAACTCGGGCGCTTACATCGGCTCCGTACGGGGCAAGTCGGTCACCATCCGGCAGCGGGTCGTCAACCACGCGAAGGCCAACCCCAGGCCGTACGCCGTGATGGCGGCCGCGTTGGTGGTGGTGCTGGGTGCGAGTGGCTACGGGCTGGTTGGCGGCGATGCGACGGTCGGCGGGACCGCCGTCACGCAACGCGGTGGTGTCGTCGCGGCCGCACCCCAGGCGGCGGCGACGGTTCCCGTCGAGGGCAGCCCGACCGGGCTGGCCTATCGCGCCGACGGCAAGTACCTCGTGGTCACCACGTACCAGCCGCCATCGCTGCACCTGATCGACGTCGACAGGAACGACGTGGCGAAGACGATCGGGTTCGACACGTCCGTGCTGGGCATGACGATCAGCCCCGACGGGCGCAGCATCGTGGTGGACAACGGCGGGGACGGCACCGTGCTGCTCCGCGACCCGGAAACCGTGTCGTCAGCTGAGTTCCCGTTGCCCGACGTCAGCGGGGGTGGGACGTTCACGCTGGACAGCAAGCTGGTTGTCACCAAGACCGAGACCGCCTTCCGACTGTGGAACGCCGCCACCGGCGCCCCCGCGGGTGAGCACCCCATCGCCCCCAACCAGGACGACAGTGTCCTGGCCGCACCGGACGGGCACTTCCTCACCAGCTCGTACTCGTCCTCGGTGCTGACCTACTGGGACAGTGCGACGTGGACTCCGGTCACCACCATGGAGACCGAGGACTACGCGAATTCGGTCGCGATCGACCCGGCGAGCACCGTGGCTGCCATCGGCCAGGGCAACGGCGACATCCAGATCCGCGCCCTGCCGTCCGGGGACGTCGTCACGACCCTCACCGGGCACAGCGGCCCGGTGAGCGCGGTGGCGTTCGCGCCGGAGGACAAGCTGCTGGCCAGCGCGGCCGAGGACGGGACTATCCGGCTGTGGGACACCGGCACCTGGCGGACGGTCACGACGATGCCGAACCACGTCGACACGCCACGCCTCGCGTTCAGCCCGGACGGCGCGACCCTCGCAACGTACACCGACGACGGGATCACGCTGTGGCGTCTGCCCTGAGCTGAGGTCACGGGCAGGTGCATCCTTGCATCGGCTGAGCTTGGAGTGCCGCTAGCTCTTCGGCGACGCGAACAGATTCAGGGTCGACGAGCTCTCCCCGGCTCGGCGCGACACCGGTCTTCGCGCACACTGACACAAACGCGATCGCCGTCGGTGCGCTGCCGGTGACGTGCTGGGCCGTCGGGCGGGCCAAGGTTCCCGGAGTTCACTGTTACGAGGAGTCATATTTGGCACAGAGAGTGATGGTTCAGCTTGTGAGCGCGGTACCGCTCCCGGGCGCCCGTCGGTGTGTCCGTCTCTCGCCGATCGCCGAGTCGAGTTCATGGGCTGCCGTTACCGGGCCATGCCGCGTGGGGCCGGTGAATCGTTGCGGCGAGCACGACGCAGAGCTCTTCCCACCTATCCTTGTCGTCGGCCGCAGCGTCTCCGACGCCGTTGATCCCAGCGATGTCGTCCGCCACCTCACCAACCTCGTCCGCGATACGACCCCAGGAGCACCATGAAGATCACGCCGCTGCGCATTGACCTCATCCCACAGATCCTCGCGCTCATGGACCTCGGCGCACCCTACGTCAGGGCCCGTACCGCCTCCGACTACTGGCTCTACGCCACCCTCTTCTCCTCCACATGCCCCACCGCCGTCATCAACGATGAACTCGCCGGAGCGGCTATCGCTTTCCGCAGCCAGGACGCCCCGAACGAGGTCTACATCCAGGACGTCATGACCCATCCCGACCACCGCCGCGCCGGCATCGCCCAGTCGCTGATCGGCCACGTCCGAGAGCAGGCAACCGCCTGGAACTGCACACGGATATACCTCACCTCTGAACCGGAGAACGCGGCCGCACAAGCCGCGTGGGAATCGATGGGCTTCTCCAACGCCGGCGGCGATCGCATCGTCAACGGGGTCCCCGTCATCGCCAACTTCAAGGGACCTGGCAAGGACCGTGCCGTCTTCCAGATCTCGATCTGATCTGGTCAGGCCCACGTTGTTGTCTGGCGTAATGCCTGGGAAGAATTCACTCCGTTCCTCGACTACGACGTCGAGATCCGGCCGATGATCTGCTCGACGAATGCGATCGAGTCGTTGAACGCGCGCTATCGCCGGGCGATCCGTGCTCGAGGGCATTTCCCGACCGAGCAGGCCGCGATGAAGTGTCTGCATCTTGTGACCCGCGGCCTGGACCCAACCGGGACGGGCCGCGCCAGGTGGACGATGCGGTGGACGTCCGTGATCAACGCGTTCGCCATCACGGTCGGTGACCGCTGGCCGGGAGCCGAGACCTACTGATCAACAACGCCGTAACCACCGATCATGGGACCCGCGCTACACCGAGTACGCGGTCTTCGGGCGGTGAGACGCTGCTTGATCCGGACGACGTGGCGGCTGGACACGTCTAGGAGGCGATGTGCCTGATGGAGAAGTCGTCGTAGTAGATGTAGCCAACGGTGTCCGATGTCCAGTAGTCCTGGCTGCCACCGCGGAACGAGTGTGACCAGATGTTCCTGATCTGGCGCTTGACGTCGTTGGAGGTCCACTGAACGGGGGTGTCGAGTACGGTGGTGCCGTTGATCATGACCAGGGCGTGGCCGTTTCGGCTGGTGCCGGTGTTGCTCTTGATCCGCATGGTGACCGCGTAGTTCGTCTGGCGCTGGATCGACCCTGATGAGGGGTAGGTCTTGCCGAAGGTGTCGCCGCAGTTCGACGGCATTCCCGCGTGGTAGAGATAGGGCTGGAAGTAGGTCCGCCCGGAGTCGTTGGTGTACCACATGAGTCGCAGGCTGCCGCCGTTTCCGTTGGCCTTGACGCAGCCTGACGCGCCGTCACCGACGGAGAAACCCCAGCCGACCTTGCCGCCGCGGCTCCAGTCGAACTGGCTGTGGAAGTTGATGGTGTAGCGCATCTCGTATTCGGTGCCGTCGGTGACGTCGACCGACCAGAGGTTGCCGCCCGCCCCGCTGAGCAGGCCAGGTTCCAGCGTGGCGCGGAACCTGCCCCCGCTGATCATGGAGCGAGCCTCGTTCATGTCGGACACGTTGCCGAAGTCCTCGGCCGCCTCCGACCGTGAGTACGGACCGGCGGCCCATCGGTTGAAATCGACGTTGAACGTGTTGCGGATGGCTTGCACCCCGACGTCGCTTACCGGGGCGGGCTCCTGCTCGGCGACCGATGGCGTCCCGGCGCTGATTGCGAGGACGAGCCCGGCTACCCAGATGGTCCGGCGCGAATGTCGTGAGCGTGTCATGGACGTCCTTCCCTCAGGACCCGGCCTGCCGGGCCCGGGGCACGTTTCACATGGTTCCCGATTGGTTTATACCACTTGAGGTCACTCGGCGAAAGGACATGGACACTCAAGGTCACACCATCACGATCAGCTCCACGTCCAGCAGTCCGGCCACCGCGCGTAGTTCGGTCATCCGGTGGCCGGTGCCCACCGTCCAGATCCAGTGACGTTTCCGGTCGGCGCGTCGGCCACCCTGGCGGAACTGGAGGGCGACCCGCGCGCGTTGTTGGCCCGGTTGCGCGCGGGCGAGCAGGTCGGTGCTGGAGAACCCGCGTTATACCGGCTATGCGGTGTTCGGGCGGTGGACCAAGCGCGAAGTCCTGATGGACCCGGAGGACGTCGCTGCCGGGCATGTGGTGCGGTTCCGACGCTCCACACCGGACCGGGTCGTCCGGTCACGGCGGCCGGCTCATCCGGAGATCATCTCGGTTGAGGATTTCACCCAAGCTCAGTTGCTGCGCCGATCGAAGGCGGCGGGCGGGTTGCGGACGGCGCGGAAGACCGAGCGAACGGGGCGGCCGGTGAAGCGGCCGTACTTGTTCCGAGGCCGCATCAGGTGCGCGGTGTGCTCGCGGAAGGTGGAGGGCAGTCCACGCAAGCACGCCATGTACTACCGCTGCCCCGCGCGCACGCTCGCGCCGGAATCACCTGTTCTGGCTCAGCATCCGCCGGCCGTGTATCTGCGTGAGGACACGATCCGGGACGCCGTGAATGGATGGTTCGCGGAGCTGTTCGACCGTGACAATGTGGATCGCGCGGTGGCCGCTCTCGTGGCCTCCTGGGAGGGTGCGTCGCAGAGACGGGACGGGGGAGAGGCGGCTCGGAAGCGGCTGGCGGATGCCGAGCGCCGACTCAGGAAGTATCAAGCGGCGATCACAGCCGGCGTGGATCCGGCGGCGTTGGTTGAGGTGATCAACGGCGCGCACGCCGAGCGCGTGGTGGCTCAGGCCGAGGTCGACAACGCGCCACCTTCGGACCTGATGGACGCGGCGGAGGTGTACGCGCGGATCGACATGCTGGGCAACGTCGCGGCCAAGCTCAACGACGCGGCAGGGGAGGGGCTCGCAGAGCTGTACGCAGGGGCTGACCTGCAGGTTCTGTATGAGCCGGAGACATTCACCGCTGAGATTTCGATGCGGGTGAATAGTGTGCGTGTCCGAGGACCGAGCAGCCCCACGTCCCCAGACTGACCTGTGCGGTTGACCTGCGGCTTCTGTGACGATGTGTCGAGCGTGTGTCGCTGGACGCGCTGGTCAGGTGGTTGTAGGACGGTACTGACAGGTGGGTGGGTGTTCATGGTCGGGCAGTCCAGGTGGCGATCTCTGCGATGGCTTTGAGAGCCTGATCGTCGAACTGGCCGGTAACAGTTAGCGGTACTGGACACACTCGACGAGGAATAGGGGAAGAAATACACCGCGGGCACTTCCCGACCGAACAGGCAGCGATGAAGTGCCTGTATCTTGTGACCCGCGGCCTGGACCCCGCCGGCACAGGCCGCGCCGATGGACGATGCACTGGAAACCCGTACTCAACGCCTTCGCCATCACGTTCGGTGACCGCTGGCCGGGAGTCGAAACCTACTGATCGACACGCCGGAAACACCGATCACGGGAAAGCCCCCAAACCCCTCGTGTGGTGCTGACGTGCCTTGTCGAGGCTGGAGAGCTTGGTTTCCAGCGCTGATCGGTCGACGGTCTTCGTTGGGGTGGGCCACTGTGCTGCGAGGTGCCCATCACTGGCGTGGGATGGGTATGCCCGCGGAGCGGAGTTTCATCTCGGTGAGCGCGGTGAGCCGGGCTGAGATCGGTGCTTGGTCCTCCCGGTGGTTGTTGATCAGCGTGTACTGGGTGGCGGCGTTGGTCCAGGTACGCAGGCCGGTGGGGTTGCCCAGCAGTGTGGGGTTGGCGAGGTAGTGGTCGGCGATGGCGGTCGCGAGTTCTTCAATCCTCGGGTCGTCCTGTTCCCAGGTCTCGGCCGCCGAAGCGCGCTTGGTCAGATCGACGTACCCGGGATCCTCGAGCCGGTGTTCCAGCTGGGCCAGGAGGTTGTCGAAGCTGTTCGGCACCAGGGCACGGGTCAGCACCAAGGCCTCGCGTTGGGCTCCCACGTAGTCGGGGCTGAAGCCGAGAGTGGACATGCGGTCCAGGATCGCGCAGGCACGGTCGGGCAGCAGGGCTTGGTCACCGTCGGCAAGCCGCTGCAGGGTGTCGCGTTGCGCGATCAGGTCCGTGATCCGGTCGGTCAGCCGCCGCTCGGCGGCGGCGAGAGCGGCGGCGAACTGCTCGGCGTCGGCGTCGAGCAAAGATCCGATCTCGGCCAGCGGTACGCCGGCGGTGGCCAGCGTCCTGACCTGGACCAGCCGCAACAACTCCGCCGACCCGTACCGACGGTAGCCGGAGCTGTCGCGTTCCGGTTCCTCGACCAGGCCAAGCTTGTGATAGTGCCGCACCGTCTTCACCGTGACGCCGACGAATGCCGCCGCTTGCCCGATCGTGACCCCGTGCCTCATCTGCTCAGCCTGCCTTGTGCTCGAGCCCGGTGACTACACACACCCCGCCGGCTGGCCGCAGAACACCTCGTTGACGAGCCGCTGCTGGGCGTTCGCCATCGCCGCGGCGGTGGACAGTTCGGCGTCGTCCACGTAGTTCAGTGCGGCGGTCAGGATCCTGCTGCCGTCGGGCGTGCTGTACATCAGTGCCACGTGGCCGGTCTGGCCGCCGTTGTGCGTGATGATCGTGCCGCCGCGGTCAGTTTCCTGCACGAACACCCCCAGGCCGTAGCTCATCTTCGGGATTCCCGTCGGCCGCGGCGTGCACATCTCGGCCAGCAGTCCGGCGGGAAGGAGCTCACCGCCCAGCAACGCGGAGATGAACGTGGCCAGATCCTCGGTGGTCGAGATCATGTCGCCACCGGTGGAGACCCAGGACGGGTTGTAGCGGGTGATGTCGATCGTCTTCTGCAGGCCGTCGTCCTCGTAGCGGTAATAGGCGTGGGCGTGCGGCTCGGGGATCTCCGGCGAGGCGTCCGGCACCACCGTTCCCGACAGGCCGAGCGGCCCCAGGATTCGCGACCGCATCTCCTCGGCCAGCCGGTGGCCGGTGACCTTCTCGATCAGCAGCCTGGCCAGCACGTAGTTGGTGTTGGAGTAGCTCCAGCCCGTCCCCGGCGCGAACCGCGGTGGCTTGGACAACGCCAGCCGGACCAGCTCCTCCAGCTGGTAGGTGTGGAACCGCTTGTCCACCCACTCCCTGCCCGCGACGCCGTAGGGCACGGAGACACCGTGCACGACCGACCCGTCCTCGTAGACCTCGCCGGTGAAGTTGAACAGCCCGCTAGTGTGCTGCAACAGCATCCGCACCGTGATCCGCCCGTCGAGCCCGAACTCGGGCAGGTAGCCGGCTACCGGGGCGTCCAGGTCGACCTCGCCCTCGGCCACCAGTTGCAGCACCAGGGTCGCGACGAAGGTCTTGGTGTTGCTGGCGATCCGGACATGGCCGTCGACAGGCGGCTTCGCGGTACTGCCCAATTCGGCGACCCCGGCGCTGCCGACCCAGTCGCCCCGCTCATCGCGCACGCGCAGCGTCACCCCGGTGAAACCGGAATCAACGATCTCCTCAATCACCTTCTGCAGTTCCGGGCGATCCTGCCGGGCTGCGGTGGTGGTGGGGTTCGTGGTGGACATGGCGGTTGCTCCTTCGCATCAATGCTTCCCAGATCGCGGTATGTCGTGCCGCTGGGACGAGCGTGCACCTTGACCTGAGGTCAACCTCAACAGTGACCTAGCTCACTACTGCATACCGAACGCCGTCGACCCGGTACTCGCAAGAACAGCAGGGCACTGACCTGGTTTCGTCAAGCGGTGATGGGGTTACGATGGTTCCGGCAGAACGCCGAGGTCACCGCGTTGGCACCATCGATGTGCTCGCCGACCAAGCACCGTGAGCACGGCGGCAACCTCCAAGCACTCTCCGGACCCAGACGGCCTCCCGCCGAGAAGCGCGCGCGGCCGCCTGGTTTCCCTTGGCCGGTGACCTGACGTACTGGGCGTGTTCGGGACCTCTGCCGGCGACCTGCGGTCGTTGGTCCCTGGCCGGTCCCACGTCGACGTTGGGACCCTGGCCCGGTGACAGCGGATCCTGGACTCGAAACCGGTGATTCCCGTGAGCCGCTGGAGCGGCTGCTTCGGGACCTGCGCGCCCGGCCGGAAGGTCTGTCGGAGCGCGAGGTCACCCGACGTCTGGAGGTGCATGGCCCGAACGAGCTGGTACGCCGGGCCGGCTGGGACTGGCCACGGCAGCTGTTGGGCCAGTTCACCCATCCTCTCGCTCTGCTGCTGTGGCTGGCGGCTGCCCTTGCTGTTCTGTCCGGCACTGTGGTGCTCGGGCTGGCGATCGTCGCGGTGATCGTGTTGAACGCGGTGCTGGCGTTTGTGCAGGAACAGCAGGCGGAGCGTGCCGTTGAGGCGTTGGCGGCCTATCTGCCTGCGCGGGCCACGGTGATCCGCGACGGTGAACGGAGGACGGTCCAGGCCCGGGACCTGGTGCCGGGTGACATTCTGGTCGTCGAGGAGGGTGATCGGGTCTCGGCGGACGCGCGGTTGCTGTCCGGTGGGATCGAGGTGGACCTGTCGACGTTGACGGGGGAGTCGCTTCCCGCGTTCCGCTCGGCCGAGTTGACCGATGTGGGCGGTACGCTGTTGACCGCGCGGGATCTGCTGTTCAGCGGAACCTCCTGTACCAGCGGCCAGGCGCGGGCACTGGTGTTCGCCACCGGGATGCGCACCGAACTGGGTCGCATCGCCGCGCTGTCCCAGCGGGTCGGCCGGGACGAGAGTCCACTGGAGCGTCAGGCCAAGCGGGTGGCGTGGCTGATCGCCGCGTTGACCCAGAACCGGATGCGGGTCACCGACCTGTGGACGGCGTCCGGCCCGACGAGCCCGGACGGTGCGCGCCTCGGCGACCCCACCCTGTCCGCGCTCGCGGCGTCGATGGCGGCGTGTTCCAACGCTGAACTCAGTGTCGACGATCCCGGGTCGGCGACCGGCGACCCCACCGAGGTGGCGCTGCTGCGGGCGTCGGCGACGCTGGGTACCGACGTCTCCCCGTCCCGACGTGCGCGGCGACGCCTGCGCCAGTTCCACTTCGACCCCGCGCGCCGTCTGATGTCCACCGTGGACCAGGACGGTGAGCGCCGGGTGATCAACGTCAAGGGAGCACCGGAGTAGGTGCTCGCGCTCACCACGGCTGTCGCCACCGGCACGGGCTCGCGGCCGCTGACCGAGGTGGACCGGTCCGGGATCACCTCGGTGATCGCGGGCTACGCCGAACGCGGCCTTCGGGTACTGGCCGTCGCCCAGCGAACGCTCACCGACGCCGAACCGGTGCCTGAGCGGCGTGCGGCCGCCGAGCGGGATCTCGCCCTGCTCGGCCTCGCGGCCATGTTCGATCCGCCGAGACCGGAGGTCGCCGGTGCGGTGGCCACGTGTCACGCGGCGGGTATCCGGCTGATCCTCGTGACCGGCGACCACGCCCTGACCGCGACCGAGATCGCCCACCAGGTGGGCATCGCCAGGGAAAGCACCGCCGTGCTCACCGGCGCCGAACTGGAGTCCATGAGCGAGGCCGCGCTGGACGAACTGCTTCGCGGCGGGCAGGAGCTCATCTTCGCCCGCAGCTCACCGGAGGTGAAGCTGCGGGTCGCCGACGCGCTGCGTGCCCAGGACAACGTCGTCGCCATGACCGGGGACCGGGGTCAACGACGCCCTGGCGCTGCGGCGCGCGGACATCGGGGTGGCCATGGGGGTGGCGGGCACCGATGTCGCGCGCGAGGCGGCGACCATGGTGCTCACCGACGACAATTTCGCCACCATCGTCACCGCCGTGAAGTCCGGGCGGCAGGTCTACGACAACGTCCGCAAGTTCATTCTCTACATCTTCGCCCACCTCACTCCCGAGGTGGTCCCGTTCCTGGTGTTCGCCTTGTCGGGCGGTGGCATCCCGCTCCCGCTGACCGTCCTCCAGATCCTGGCCATCGACCTCGGCACCGAGACCCTTCCGGCGCTCGCACTCGGCCACGTACCCGCCGAGCTGGGGTTGATGAACCGGCCACCCCGCCGCCGGAACGAGAACGTGGTCGACCGCCAGATGTTGATCCGCGGCTGGGGATTCCTCGGGGGCATCTCCGCGGTCCTGGTGGTCGCCGGCTACTTCGTGACCCTGCTTTCCGGTGGCTGGTACCTGGGAGCGCCGACCGGTGTGGGCACCCCGCTGCACGACATCTGGGTACAGGCCACCACCATGACCTTCCTCCGCATCGTCGCCTGTCAGGTCGGTACCGCCTTCGCGGCCCGCACCCGGTACGCCTCCCTGCGCGCGATCGGACCGCTGAGCAACCGATGCTGCTGTGGGGGATCGTCTTCGAGGTCGCCTTCGCCGCGATGGTGGTGACCCTGCCACCGCTGCGCGAGGTGTTCGGCACGGCACCACCCCCGGCCGGGCACCTCGCGGTCCTGGCGGTCTTCCCGGTGGTGGTGTGGGGCGCCGACGAGTTGCGGCGCCTCGTGCTACGCACCAGGAAGCTCGGCGGCGATCCGGTCGCCGGTGGGAGTCCTAGGTCCCGTTCATGAGGGACGTCGTGCCGCTGTGGGGTGCGGGGGTGGCCTGGTCTGCTTGATCCGGGAGGTGCGCACGATGTCAGACGAGAGCTATCGCATGGCCAAGGAAGCGCGCGCCGATCTCGCGGGGCGGGCCGGGGTCCCCGGCGCCAGCACCGTGGAGCGGTTGATCAGTGCCGCTGCCTACCGTGACGAGCACCAGCAGCGGGGCGGCCCCCACCGGACCACGGGGTCCGGTGGGCACGCGCCGGCCTCCTCCGCGGTGGCGTCCCTGATGACCACCGAGGTCGTCACGGCCAGGGTGAGCACCACGGCCCGGGAACTCCAGGCCCTGATGACCGGGTACGGGATCAGTGGTGTGCCGGTGGTCGACAACGCCTACCGGCCGGTCGGTGTGGTGTCCGAGGCGGACCTGGCCGCCGCCGGCGACCACCGGCGTGGCTGGCACCGGCGGGACCGGGACGGCGGACTCACCGCACGTGACCTGATGACCACCCCGGTGGTGACGATCGGTGAGGACCAGTCGGTGACCGCCGCGATTCGGCTGCTGGTGCGCAAGGGCGTTCGGCGGCTGTACGTGGTCGACCCGAGAGGTGTGCTGGTCGGTGTCGTGTCGCGCAGGGACGTGCTCGGCGCACTCCTGCGGTCGGCATCGATCGACGACATGGTGCGGAGCGGTCCATGAGCGACGCGACGGCTTCCGCGCCCGACCGCAGAGCGGCCGGCCTCGATGATGGTGCGACGGATGCCACCGAGTGGACACCGGACGAACTCGAAGTGATCACGGGTGCGGTGCGGCAGGTGCCATCGATCGACGGTACGCGCCCGTGGACGTTGGAGTTCCACAGCGGCGACGGCGAGCGGACGCGCGCGGTCTCGCTGCTCGAGCGCGTCGACGCGCCGGGGCAGCCGGGGCAGCCGGGGGTGCCCGGTCGTGACCGGTTGGTCCGCTGCGGCGCCGCTCTGCAGAATCTGCGGCTGGCCACACGGATCCTCGGCTGGGTCCCGGAGACCGTCCTGCGCCCCGGCCCGGCGGGCGAACTCGCCCGGGTCACCGTGCGTCGCCGGCGGTCGCCCACGGAGTCCGAACTGTCCCGGTACTCGGCCATCTTCGTCCGGGCCGACGGCTGGTCGTCGGGGAGGAACGCGGTCAGTGCCACCACGCGCGAACGGTTGGTCGAGTCCTCCGGCACCGACGGCGTGCGGCTGCGTCCGGTCCGCGACGACGAGGTTCCGGTCCTCGCCTCGGTGCTGGAGCGTGACACGGCTCCCGGTGCCTCCGCAGCGCGGACCAGTCCGCGCACGGAGGCACTGCTGGTCGCCGAGACTCCTGACGACGGGCCGGTGGACCACCTCCGAGCCGGGGTCGCCGTGCAGAACGCTTGGCTCACCGCGACCGCCGCCGGGTTCACCTGCGCGGTCATCACCAACCCACTTCGGCTCCCCGAGGTCCGCTCCGGACTCGTCGAGGGCCTGAACCTTCCCGGGTTCCCGCAGGCCGTTCTGCGGCTCGGTACCCCCAAGGACTAGGGAGCGTCCGATGTCCACATCGCACAATCCGATGGCCGTCGTGGTCGGTGTCAACGGCTCCGCGTCAGCCTTGCAGGCGGTGCGCTGGGCCACCCGCGTCGCTCTGCGTGACTCGGTGCCCGTGCGACTCGTGCACGCCTACCAGTTGCCCTTGGACTATCCCTCCAGGGCGTTGGTGCGGGAGTCGATGCTGGACAGGGCACGGGAGGAGGGCCGGCGCTGGATCGCCCGGGCACGCGAGGTCGCCACCGAGAACGAACCGCACCCACCGATCGAGGTCGTGTTCCGGGCTGGGCCGGCGTCGAGACTGCTGCTGCGGGAGTCGGCGTCGGCGTCGGTGGTCGTGCTCGGCACGCGCGGGCTCAGCGCGCTGACCGGCCTGCTGGTCGGTTGCACCACGGTGGCCGTGGCGGGACAGGCCGACTGCCCGGTGGTGGTCGTCCGGGGAGCGGGTGTCGACGAGGCGCCCAACGACTCCGGTCCGGTTGTCCTCGGCGTGGATCTCAACCACGTCAACGACTCCGCGATCGACTACGCGTTCTCCGAGGCAGCCGCCGGGGGCGGTGAACTGGTCGCCGTGCACGCGTGGGTCGAGTCGCTGTTGGACGCGGCGGACGTCGACCAGATCGAAGGCGTCGACCTGGAGGAACATCGGCACCGCGCGCTGGAGGCGCTCACCGAGTGTCTGTCGGGCTGGCAGGAGAAGTATCCGGGCGTGCGGGTGCGTCACGAGGTCGTGCACGACCGGCCGGGCAGGGCACTGCGCGGGTTCTCCCACGGCGCCCAACTGGTGGTCGTGGCCCGGCGCCCCCACGACGCGTTCCGCAGCCTGGTACTCGGGTCCACCAGCATGTACCTGCTCCACCACGCGCTGTGCCCGATCGCGGTCATCCGCAACGGGCCCTGAGACCGCCTGGCCACCACGGCCGCTGTCACCTCGGCCGTGGTGGCCAGGCGGCGGGCATGTGGTCGACGGTGTCCATGAGTTGGCGGCGAGGGCTGCGTGGTGGCGGTGGTGTCGAGACGGGCAGCCAGCCGGTGCGCAGGATCAGGTGCGGGTGGGCCGCGCCGTCGAGCACCTCGTCGCGGATGGCGCGGGTGTCGGCGATCTCGAACGGCTGCGACAGCGGACAGGTCGCCATCCCTCGGCCGGTGGCGGTGAGCAGGGCGATGCTGGCGGCCTCACCGGCTCGCAGGATCGCTGTGGGATTGTCGGCCAGGGTCGCCACCACCAGCAGTTGGCCGCCGTCCGGTTCGTCCCGGGCGGTCCGCGCATCGGGCAGGGTGCCGCCGGAGAAGGTACGCATCGCGGTGTCGCCGTGGACGCGCCCCGCGGGCTGGGCGCTGCCGGCCATGACCCCGTCCTCGGCGAGCCGACCACGTCCGCTCCAGCCCGCGATCTCGGCCTGGTACTCGGGGTCCTCCTGCTGGCGCAGGGCGGCCTGGTCGATCGCGGTCGTCAGCCGCAGTCGGGTGAGTTGCCCGACGACCGGGATGAGCAGGGCACCGGCCTCCGCGGCGCGGTCGACCATGAGGTCGAGATGTCCGCGCGGCACCGGCCACGACGTGAATCGTCGCCGGTCGGTGCGTCGCTTCGGGATGGCGGCCGCGAGGGCGATGTCCTCCTCGGACGGAGTGCGCGCGACCAGTTCCACCGCGGCGAGGTGTTCGGGTTGACGGCGTTGGGCAGGTGGTGGAACGCCGCCAGCCACCCGCACGCCGCGAACGCGACGCGGAGGTGGTCGAGAGCGGCGCCACAGCTGAGCAGCAGGTCGCGGCCGTCGGCGTCGGTCACGGGCACCCGGCGGGTCAGGTCGGCCATCAGGTGGATCGACGTGGTGCCGATCAGCCAGTGCCACGGTTGGGTGTGTGCACCGAGGGCGCGCGGTTGGCCAACTCGATGGCACTGAGCACCGTCTGCTGGTCCGGCATGTGCGTGTTCACGACTTCCACGGTCGCCGCTCGTCCACCCGGCGCGGGAAGTGCCGTTGTTCCTACCCGGGCGTGACCAAGGACCCGCCGTTGTCCTGCGGGACGAAATGCCCTGCCAGATGGGGAATGTCGACGCTGTCGGGACGACCCGCCGGTCGGAAGAGTGGAGGCAGGTGCCTGGCGTGAACGGAGACGTGATGAACGACGAACAGCATGTGGTGGTCGCCGGGGTGTCTCCTGGGGAGCGGCGGGAGCCGATGGTGCGGTGGGCGGCGACCGAGGCGGTCTCCCGTGGCGCGCGGCTACGCCTGGTGGCCGCGGTGCCACCGCACCCTGTTCCGGACACCTACGTGCGTTCTGGCGTGGCCGACCTGCCCGCGACGGCCCACTGCGTGCTCGACCGTGCCGGGCGGTACGCCGTATCGGCGTGTCCGGGCGAGACACTCGCCCGCCTGTCGTACGAGTCGGCGTTGCTCGTCCTCGGTTCCCGTGGCCGGCGACGGCCGACCGCCACCCTGTTCGGTTCGGTGGGCCGGACCCTCATCCACCACAGCGCCTGTCCGGTCGTGGTCGCCCGATCGAGGCGGTCGTGAACACACGAGGAGGAACGATGCGTGCACGGGATGTCATGAGCCGGCCGGTGGTGAGTGTCGACACTCGCACCGGCGTTCGGGAGGCCGCCGCCGTCCTCGCCGAGCACCCGTTCTCGGCGCTTCCGGTGGTCGATGACGGCGGCGGGGTCGTCGGGATCTTCAGCGAGTCCGACGCGCTGCGCATCGAACCGGGTCAGGACCGGCTGGTGACCGAGGTCATGACCAGCCCGGTCGAGGTGGTGGGGCCGGCGACCGACGTCCGGGTGATCGCCGAGCGGATGCTCGCCGGTCATCTGCGCAACCTGCCGGTCGTGGAGGAAGGGTTGTTGATCGGGGTGGTGACCAAGCACGACCTGATTCGCACGGTGGTGCGCGACGACGACGTCGTCAAGGCCGAGCTGCGCCATCTGCTCGACGACTATGCCGGTAGCCGCCGGCGCTGGTCATTGGAGGTCACCAACGGCGCGACCACCATCGAGGGCGATTTCGCCGACATCGCGGAACGCGACGTCATCGGCGCGCTGGCCCGGACCGTGCCGGGCGTGTGCTCGGTGGAACTCATTGCCACCGAGCCAACGCCGCTGACCTGGGACGACTGAACGCGACTGGCGGGTTCTCAGTGGGTGAGGTGGGCCGTCCGGCTGGTGATCTCCTCGATGTCGGCGGACGTGGTGTCCAGGAGTTGGTGTGCCAGATCGGCGAGCGCGCGGGCGACGGCGAGTTCGTCACCGATCTCGGGCACGTTGGCGTCCGCCGGGTTGAGCCTGGCCAGGCCGACACCGGTGAGCCCGGTCCGATCCTGGTTGTCCAGCCTGGCCGTCGCTCGGGTCCTGGCCTCGTGCTCGTCGATACTGATGTTGATCGTCCAGCGTTTCGCTGTGGACATGGTTGCGGCCTCCTCCGGTCACGTCATCTGGTCACAGGGTTCGCGCCATCAGGCCTGTCGAGCAGGTTCTGGTCGTTGGTGTGGCCGTGGACGATGGTCCACGGCCGGTAGGTGGAGTCGTGCCGCATCAGGATCACCAGCGACGCCGGTTCTGCGATGTCGTTGACACGGACCGACATGGTGTCCTCTCCTGTACGTCAGCTCACCCTGTTCAGGGTGGACCGCGCCAGAGCGGAGTCACAGGGCAGTTGTGCCCTCGATCCCGATGACCAACGGCCTCGTGCGGGTCACGGGTGACCTTGGTCCCGGGAAGCGGTCTCCTTCGGCACTGCGGCCATCCTCCCGGCCTACCTGGGGCAGCGTGTGTTCCCGGTTTCTCCGTTCGAGACGATCGACCGTGACGGGGTGGGTGCGCTGGAGGCCGGCCGCGGTGGGTGGGAGTACGAGCGACAGCCGGTGACCGGTATCGCTCGCGGGCAACGGCCGAAGGTCCCCGGGTTGAGGGCCAACGGCGGGGACCTTCGGCGGAGCCGGCGAGTGCCTGGTGCTCTGCCGCGCGGGGCCGTGGGTGGGAAAGACTTCAGGATGAACAGACGGCTGACCGGCGTCGACGACCAGACATCGAAGGACTCGCGATGATCGTGACGGGAGCACGGGACAGTGGTGTACACGCCGTGCTGACCGACGGGCGGATCGTGTCGTTGCGCGAGTTGGATACCGCTGACACCGAAGCCGTGCGGGAACTTCACCGTCGACTGTCCGGCGAGGACCGTTACCTGCGGTTCTTCGGTGCCGCGGCGGACTCCACGCTGAACTCGGTCGCCGGCCTGGTCAGCAGGGGGACCGACGACCGCAACGCCGCGCTGGGTGGCTACCTGGGCGGCAGGCTGATCGGCGTGGCGAACTACGAGGTGCTCGCCGACCGGACCAGCGCCGAGGTCGCCATGGTGGTCGACGGTGCCGTGCAGGCCCGAGGGCTTGGCACGCTGCTGCTGGAGCATCTCGCCTCGATCGCGCGCCGGCACGGGGTGGTGCGGTTCGTGGCCGAGGTCCTGGCGGAGAACCGCCGCATGATCCAGGTCTTCCGTGATGCCGGTCTGCCGTACCGGATGACCGAGGAGGGACCGGAACGGCACGTGGAGATCTCCCTGCGCACCGATGAGCGGTACGCCGCCGCGGTGGACGAGCGCGACCGGGTCTCCGACGTCGCCAGCCTGGCTTCGGTGCTGTGCCCGGCGTCGGTGGCCGTCGTGGGGGCGGGACGCCGGCCGGGCTCGGTCGGACACGCGGTGCTGCGCAACCTTCTCGACGGCGACTTCACCGGGACGCTCGTAGCGGTGAACCCCCATGCCGACCGGATCGCGGGCGTCGCGTGCTGGCCGTCGGTGGCGGAGCTGCCCACCCCGGTGGAACTGGCGGTGGTGTGCGTGCCGGCCGGGGCGGTACCGGAGGTGGTGGAGCAGTGCGGGCGTCGCGGTGTCCGGGCCGTGGTGGTCGTCTCGGCCGGACTGTCCGGAACGCCGTTGGCGGCGCGGATCCTGGCTTCGGTGCGCCGGCACGGCATGCGGCTGGTCGGGCCCAACTGCGTCGGGGTGGTCAACACCGGCCCTGGCGTCCGGCTCGACGCCACCTTCACCAGGGGACACGTGCCGCGCGGCACGGTTGGTGTGGTCACCCAGTCCGGGGGCGTGGGCATCGCGCTGATCGAGTCGCTGCGCCACCTGGGACTCGGCGTGTCGACGGTGGTGTCCACCGGCGACAAGTACGACGTCAGCGGCAACGACCTGCTGTTGTGGTGGCGTCACGATCCGAACACCTCGGCCGCCGTGCTCTACCTCGAGTCCTTCGGCAACCCGCGCAAGTTCAGCCGGCTCGCCCAGGGGCTGGCCCACACGACACCCGTGCTCGCCGTGCGGTCGGCGGCCAGCGACGAGGCGCAGGCCGCCGCGGAGTCACACACCGCGGCGGCGGCGACCCCGACGGTGACCAGGGACGCGTTGTTCGAGCAGGCCGGGGTGATCGCCCTGGACGCGATCAGTGAGGTCGTCGACACGCTGGCCGCGCTGGCCTGGCAGCCGCTCCCGGCCGGTGACCGGGTGGTGATCCTCAGCAACGCCGGGGGTGCGGGGGTGCTCGCCGCCGACGCGTGCGTGCGCGCCGGACTTCGGCTGCCCGCACCTGGGGAAGGAACCCGCGAGCGGTTGGCGGCGTTGCTGCCGGCGCAGGCCAGCGTCGCGAACCCGGTCGATACCACCGCCGGCGTGTCCGCCGAGGTCCTCGGCTCCTGTCTGCGGGTCCTGCTCGCCGACCAGGACATCGACGCGGTGCTCGTCACCGGGGTGCCGACCGCGCTCGGCGATCCGTTCACCGCCGTGGCCGGAATCGCCGCCGACCGGACGAAACCGGTGCTGGTGGCCCGGCCCGGCCAGCTGGAGACCGTGACCGCCCTGGTCGCCACCGGCGGTGGCCCTCCGGCGACGGCCAGCTATGCCGATCCGGCCGCTGCCTCGGCGGTGCTCGGTCGGGTCACCCGCTATGCCACCTGGCGGCGAGCACGGTCCGGTGCGGTGCTCACCCCCGACCCCGCCCGGCTCGCCGAGGCCACGACACTGGTTCGGGAGTTCCTCACCGCCTCCCCGGGCGGCGGCTGGCTGGGACCGGCGGCCACCGTGCGCCTGCTCGGCCTGTTCGGCGTTCCCACGGTGTCGACGGTGGAGGCCGGCACCGCCGGGCAGGCAGCCGCGGTCCAGGCGGAGCTCGGCGGCCCGGTGGTGCTCAAGGCGATCGTCACCGGCGTACTGCACAAGAGCCGGGCCGGCGGGGTGCTCGTGGATCTGCGGGACGAGTCAGCCGTGCGGGACGCGTTCGCCACGTTCGCCGGGCGGTTCGGTAAGCGACTGCGAGGCGTGACGGTCCAACCCATGGTCGAGCCGGGCCGCGAGCTGATCGTGGGGGTCAGCTCCGACGAGGTGTTCGGCCCGCTGGTCGTGTTCGGCCTCGGCGGCACCGACACCGACCTGATCGCCGACCGGGTCGCTCGCCTCACCCCGGTGACCGAGGTCGACGCCGACCGCATGGTGCACGGACTGCGCTGCTCGAAAACCCTGTTCGGACCGCTGCCGACCAATGGTCTCGTCGACATCCTGACCAGAACCAGCTGTCTGGCCGATGCTCTCCCGGAGGTGACCGAACTGGACCTCAACCCTGTCGTCGTCAGTCAGGCCGGGTGCCAGGTACTGGACGCGCGTGTGCGACTGGCACCGCGTGAACCCGTCGACCCACTTCTGCGCGGGTTGCGTACCTGACGAACCGCACCTGGCCCCTGGAAGGAGGAGACATGCGTGCCCGAGACATCATGACCAGCCCGGTGATCGCGGTGGTGCCGGAGACCAGGATCAAGAAGGCCGCGGCGCTGCTCGCCGAGTACGGGTTCAGCGGGTTGCCGGTGGTGGACTCCGACGAGCACCTCGTCGGCATGGTCACCGAGGCCGATCTGGTCCGCGACCGGGTGCCCAGTGACCCCCGTGCCCACATCAGCGTCCATCCGCCCTCGGCCGACGGTCCGGTCAGCACCACGGTCGGTGAGGTCATGTCCAGCCCCGCCGTCGCCGTGGAACCCGGCACGGACGTCGCGGACCTGGCTGCCACCCTGCTCGAGACCCACCAGCGCACCACTCCCGTGGTCGACGGCTCGCGGCTCGTCGGCATCGTCACCCGGCGCGACATCGTCCGCACGATCGCCCGCGAGGACGACACGATCGCCACGGACGTGCGCCGGCGGCTGGAGGTCTACGGCGGAACGGGTCGCTGGCAGGTCGAGGTCCACGACGGGGTGGTCACCATCAGTGACACGTTCGATGACGACACCGACCGGCACGTCGCCAAGGTGCTCGCCGAGGCAGTTCCCGGCGTCGTGCGGGCCGACACCGTCGCGTCGAACGGTGAGCGGCGATGACGTGCCATTCCGGAATCCGACTATTACCGTGAAAGTGTGGACGGATCGGATCCCGCGATGGTCGCCGGTGCTCCAGCGGGAGCGTGACGGTGGCGGACTCGGCACATGACTCCGGGAGACGGCAGGTGGGGGTGTCGTTGGCCGGTCTGCGGCTGGACGAACTACTCCTCGACCTGCGGGACAAACTGACCGAACTCACCCGAACACGGGACCGTCTCCAGGTCCTGCTGGACGCGGTGGTGGCGATCGGCACCGGCCTGGAGCTGGAAGGCACGCTGCAGCGCATCGTGGAGACCGCGGTCGACCTGGTTGACGCCCGCTACGGCGCTCTGGGCGTGCTCGGCGAGGACGGGCTCTCGGAGTTCGTGCACACCGGGATCGACAGCGAGACCAGGGCGACCATGGGTCACCTGCCGGAGGGCCGGGGGCTGCTCGGGCACCTGATCGAGCACCCGTACCCGATCCGGGTGGCAGACCTGACCAAGCATCCGTCGTCGGTCGGCTTCCCGCCCAACCACCCGCCAATGTGCAGTTTCATTGGTACCCCGGTGCGGTTGCGTGGTGAGGTGTTCGGAAATCTCTATCTCACCGAGAAGGTGGGTGAGGCCGAGTTCACCGCGGATGACGAGGTGGTGCTGGAGGCGTTGGCGGCTGCCGCGGGGGTGGCCGTGGAGAACGCCCGGCTCTTCGAGCAGACGCGGCTGCGGGAACGGTGGCAGCACGCGTCGAGCGAGGTCAACTCGCTGCTGCTCGGCGGTGCGTCCACAGAGGATGCGTTGCGGTTGATCGCGGACCGCACCAGGGAGTTGTCCGATTCGGACTGCGCGCTGCTCCTGCTGGAGGACAGGTGCGGGGAGATGCTGTCGGTGCGGGCGTCGGTCGGGGCACCCGGCGATCGGCTGGTCGGCGTCACGTTTCCTGTCACGGTGCAGCCGTTCGCGGACGTGATCGACGGTGGTGAACCGAGGATCGTGGCGGACCTAGCCGACGTGGTGGGTGCCGGGAATCCGGATTTCGTCGGGTTCGGACCGGCGAACGTGGTGCCGCTCGGCGGCGCCGGCAACGCACGCGGTGTGCTGATGGCGTTGCGGGGCAAGGGGGAAAGTGGATTCGGCCGGGAGTCGTTGTCGCTGCTGGCCTCCTTCGCCGATCAGGCGGCGCTCGCGCTGGAACTGGCGGACAAGCAGCGTCAGCAGCGGTTGCTCGACGTGCTCGCCGACCGGGACCGGATCGCCGGTGATCTCCATGACCACGTGATCCAGAGACTGTTCGCGTCCGGGATGAGCCTGCAGGGCATCGTCCGGCTGATCGACGAGCCGGAGGCGCGGAGCCGGGTGACCCATGTGGTGGGCTACCTGGACGAGACCGTGCGTGAACTGCGTACCTCGATCTTCGATCTGCACACCACCGACGCCGCCGGGCCGGTGAGCCTGCGTCGCCGGATGCTCGACATCGTCGCCGAGTTGAGTACCGACGTCGAGGTGTCGCCCTCGGTGCGGATCTCCGGGACGGTGGACACGCTGGTGCCCGAGGTGATCGCCGAGCACGCGCTGGCGGTGCTGACCGAGGGGGTGAGCAACGCGGTGCGGCACGCCCGGGCGAGGGACATCACGGTCACGGTCGAGGCGGGCACCGAGCTGACGATCGACGTCTCCGACGACGGCATCGGTCTGCCGGCCGATGTGGTACGCAGCGGCCTGCTGAACGTCGAACGCCGCGCCGTGGACCTCGGCGGCTCGGCCGCTGTCGAACCCCGCCCTGGTGGGGGGACCCGGCTGGTGTGGCGGATTCCGTTGACCGCCGGTTAGTCCGCCACGGCGCGCAGGGCCGCCATGGCGCCGTCCAGCGCCTGCCGCGCCTGGACTGCCACGATGGCCAGATCGGCGATGCCGGTCGCCCGGACCATCAGCGCGGGATCGAGGAAGGTCACCGCCGAACCAGCGTCCCTGGCGCGGACCACGACCGTGCACGGCAGCAGCAAGCCGGCTTCCCGGTCGATGTCCAGGGCGCGCTTGGCCAGCGTGGGCGCACAGACACCGAGGATGACGTAGTCCTCGAGTTCCGCGCCGATGCGCTCCCAGAGCGTCGCCCGCACGTCGATCTCGCTCAGCACACCGAAACCGTTGTCGCGTAAGGCTTCCTTGGTGTGGGCCAAGGCCGTGGGGACGTCGGTGTCGAGGTGGACCGTCGGGCCGAGTGCCGGCGCGACCGGCAGGAGTACCTCGGTTCGGTAGCCGGTGGGGTCCGCGGTGTCCGGGCCGACCAGGTAGGTCTCCGACAGGGGACCGACCGGCCGGTACCCGTGCCGTTCGACCCACGAGCCCAACTCCTCGTACGCGGTGCCGATCGTGGAGTAGTCGCCCTGGTGGATCGTGCGGGCGACCCGCTGGGGACGCCGCGCGGTCACCCGCGCGTCCGGGCCGACCTCGTCGCGCCCGACACCGGGTGCGACCGGCACGCTCAGATCGATCTCCAGGGATCCCGACGCCGTGCGGCCCTGGTAGGTGACCGAGGGCGGGCCGGACACCTGCAGGCCAGCCTCGCTGGCCCTGTCGAGCAGGTCGGTCAGCGCGTCGCCCACCTCAGCGGCGAGACGGTCGGCGTCGATCAGGCGGTGCAGCTCAAGCACCTCGCCGGGCGCGGTCTCGATGATCTCGGTGTCGGTGTCGTAGCCCATCAGAGCCTCCTCGCCACCACTGTCCGCCAGGTCGGTCGGCCCGCACACGGCCGAAGGTCCCGGCGCGAGACGACGAACGCCACTGGGCGGAGAAGGGTCTCCCGGCTTGGCTGGAGGTGCCGAACCGAGAGGAGAGAACACCATGACGAGCCTGATCCCCCGTTCACTGGTCTTCCCGGACTTCGCACGGATGCTGGAGGCCTGGCCGTTCACCGACCACCATCCGGTCCGCGTCGAGGGCTACCGTGACGACGGCGACTACGTGCTGCGCGCGGAACTTCCCGGCATGGATCCGGAGAAGGACATTCACATTTCCGTGCGGGGCAACGATCTGGTCATCACGGCGGAGCGGACCCTCGAACAGCACGACACCGACCACACCGAGTTCACCTACGGCAAGTTCGCCAGGACTGTCCGGCTACCGGACGGCGCGCGGACCGACGAGGTCGCGGCGCACTACAACGCGGGCATCCTTGAGGTGAAGGTGCCCCTGCGGTCGCCGGAGGGCCGCGAGGTCGCGGTGACGACGACCAAGTGACCTGCTCGTGTCCGGGTCGTCGTGGCCGCAACCAGGTCGTGGGCCGATGGCCCGGCCGCAGGACCGTATGCGGACGGCGATCCGGGTCGCCGCCGTGGTCTTGGCGCTGCTGGTGGTCCCGGTCATGGCCGGGCTCGGGTCCGTCGTCCACGACAACCTGGTGGCCAAGGGAGAACAGCAGACCCGGACCTGGCATCGCGTCGTCGCCGTGTCCACGGAAGACACGTTGGGAGTCGGCCCGTACCAGTCCGAGCCGCTCGGATCGGGGGTCTGGGTCACGGCGCGCTGGCGCGACACCGACGGGACCATCCACACCGGGCAGGCGCCCGTCGACCGAGGTACCCGGGCCGGCGACAAGGTCGTCGTCTGGCTCGACGAGCAAAACAGTCCGGTCGTCGGCCCGATCAACGGTGAGCAGGCGCTGGTCGCGGGAGTGTTCGTCGCCGTGACGGGGTGGTTGAGCGCGACCGGCCTGGTGGCACTGGTGGGCCTGGCGGCCGTGCGCCTGCTCGACAGGGGCTGCCTCCGCGCGTGGCAGGAGGAGTGGGAACGCGTCGAACCGAAGTGGCGTAACCAGTTCCGGTGACATGACCGGCGACCTGGAGGAACCCAGATGGTTCACCATCGTCAGGAACGCGTGATCCCACCGGCCTCCGGAGCCGGTGTCGGTCCCGTGCGGGGCCGGCCGGCGCGCCTGGCCGTGGTGGACTCGTTCCGGACGCAGGTACTGCTGTTGGCCGTGCTCGCGGTGGCAACGGGGCTGGGCGTGGTGTGGCCGACGGCCTGGCCCGTGGCGACGCTGATCGCCCTCGGCTATTCGTTCCAGCTCGTGGTGCGCGACCTGCGGGCCCGGCGGTTCGGCACCGACGTGCTCGCCACGGTGAGCCTCGCGGGAACCCTGCTCGTCGGGGAGTACCTGGCGGGGGCACTGGTGGCGTTGATGCTGGCCACCGGACAGGCGCTCGAGGGTTATGCCAGGCGGCGGGCACACCGGGACCTCGATGAGCTGCTGGCGCGGGCTCCCCGCACCGCCCGGGTCCGGCACGGGGACCAGGTCGTGTCCGTGCCCGCCGACAGCGTCGAGGTCGGAGACCTGGTGGTGGTGCGACCGGGGGAGGTGGTCGCGGTCGACGGACGGTTGACCGAACCAGGGGTGTTCGACGAGTCCGCGCTCACCGGCGAGTCGTTGCCGGTGTCGCGCGGCCGCGACCAACTCGTCCGCAGCGGGGTGTGTGACGCCGGGGCGGTCGTGACGCTGCGCGCGGTGCGCGCCGCGGCCGACAGCGCCTATGCCGGGATCGTGCGGCTCGCGGGGGCCGCGCTGGCCGACACGGCTCCGGTGGTTCGGATCGCGGACCACTTCGCACGGCTGCTGGTACCAGCGGCGCTGCTGCTCGCCGGGGGAGCGTGGTGGTGGTCGGGCGATCCGGTGCGGGCCGTGGCGGTCCTGGTGACCGCGACGCCGTGCCCGCTGCTGCTCGCGGTACCCGCGGCGATCACGGCCGGAATGTCGGCGACGTCGCGCCGTGGGGTGGTGGTCAAGGACGGGGCGGTACTGGAACGGCTGGGCGGGGTGAACACCGTGGTGCTCGACAAGACCGGCACGCTGACCGTCGGACGTCCCCAGGTCGTCCAGACCGTCACCGCGCCGGGCGTGGTCGCGCGGGAGGCGCTGCGCCCGGCCGCCGCGGTGGAACAGGGTCGCCGCACGTACTGGCCGCCACCGCGGCGGCGGGCCTGCCGGCCCCCGCCGTTGGTGCGCTCGTCCAGGAACTGATCGACGTGCTTGCCGTCGGCAACGCCCTGCGCGCGCTCGGGGTGCCCGGCGCCTGCCGGTCCCGGCGCGCACTCGCGCGCTGCTCGACCGGTTCCGCGAGGAACACACCGGACTCGTCGACGCCCGCGCCGCCGTCCGGCAGGCGGCGGACGCGCTGTCCACCGGGCTCACCCCGGAGGGGGGAGACGATCGTGCGCGCCGCCCACGGCGTGCTCGTCGACCGTGTGCTGCCGCACGAGCGGGCCGAGGAGAACGAACTGTATCCGGCGGTCGCGCCGATGGTCGGCGGCCCACTCGGGATCGCGCCGATGAGCCGGGGCCACGTCGAGATCGAGCGACTCGTCGCCAGACTTGGCAGACACCTGCGCGGGCCGTTGGCCGCCGACCAGGTGACCGACCTGCGCGCCACCCTGTACGGCCTGGACGCCCTGCTCGCCCTGCACCTCGCCCAGGAGGAGGAAAGTTACTTCGCGCTCGCCTAGCGCGAACGGTGAAAGGAACGGAGATGACCAAGCACGAACGGTGGCGGGACCTGACACCGGCCCAGCAACGGGGTTTCCTGGCGGCGGGCGGGGTGCAGCTCGCTCTCGCTGCCATCGCCTGGATCGATTTGGCCCGCCGTCCACAAGAGATGGTGCACGGCCGCAAACCCTTGTGGGCTGCAGCGATCACGGTGAACTTCGTCGGACCGATCGCCTATCTGTGGTTCGGCCGTGAACGCGACGAGCGCCGGGCGCGCCGGGCCACCCGGTCGTCCTGGCCGGTCGAGCGTCGTGCTGGTTGACCGCGCCCGACACTTCCTCGGCAGCGGATCTTACCGTTGACGTATCTGTGCCGCCGACGTGGTCTCTCGCCCGAATCGTCCATGACACCCTCGCACGGACGTGCTGGCGCGGCGCATGCCGAGGCAGTGAGGGCCGGTGACATCTGTGATGGTGCCACCGGCCCCCACCGGTCGACTACCTCGCCGCCAGGACGAACGCTCGGTCGAGAACCTGTTCGACGCGGTTGCCGGCGCTGTCCCAGGCCTCGACCTTGAGGCTCACCCCGCCGGTGGCCGACGCCCCGCGTGGGTAGCTCGTCCGCACGGTGAACTCACCGTCCCGGCCACGGTCGACATCGGCGCCTTGCCAGGTCGCGCCGTCGTCGGTGCTGGTCCACACACGCATGCCGGCGATCCTCGGCAGGGGGCTGGGAGTCGTGCCGTGCTTGGCGGACACGGTGAACTCGTGTCGCCCGCCAGCGCTGACCGTGTTGTCCAGTCGCAGTGACCGGCCGAGGTCGTAGCTGAGGAAGATCACCGGCTCCTGGACGCAGGTGCTGTCCTGTCCCCGGTAGTCCTGCACGCATGGGGCGCCCGGCATCCAGTTGTCCTCCGTTGGCGTGGCCGAGTGGAACCGCCAGGTCGTCCGCTTGCCGGGCGCCTCGTGGGTGAGCCGGTACCAGCCGCTCTGCTCGGGCAGCCGGTAGCCGGGGACGTTGGCGCCCTCCGGGATCGGGGTGAGCGCGATCTCCTCGCCACCCTCCCGGTACAGCCGGGTGCCGCCGTTGCGTGGCGGACCCACGTAGCTGGATCCCACGCTCTCGAACCACAGCGGCCACAGCACGTCGCCCTCGCGGCACATCGTGCACAGATACCACGGCCGGGGTGCGCGTGGGTCGTGCGCGGCCCAGGCGTCGCCGAGGTCGTTGGTGCCGACGGTGGTCACCGGCGTGAACCAGCGCTCCTGGGTGCGTTCGACCCTCGGGTAGGCGGTGTACGCGTTCCACCCGAGCGCGCCCTCGGGCTCCCGGCTGCGACCGAGCACGACCCGGCCGTCGACCGGACCGTAGTAGTCCGTGCGGGTGACCGGTCCGACGCTGTGCAGCGTGCTGGCGCCGCTGACCATCTGGCCGGGCGTGAACGCGCCGAGCAGCGAACGGAACACGAACCGCTCGGCGCCGTGGTAGCTGGCGTCGACCTGGGCGAGGTCGCGTTGCCCGACGGTGAGGGCCATCGACCTCGGCACCTGTTGGCTGTGGTTCATGTACAGCTGGTAGGTGTAGTTGACGTTCGGGTCGACGGTCAGCCGAACCGACACGGGTCCACGCGCGAGCATGTCCAGCAGTTTCCCGCCCTGGTCACGGTCCAGCTGCGCCTCGGGCAGGGTGATCGTGTCCGGGCTGTTCGGGGCGATACCGACGGTGTTGACCGGAGTGCCGGACGCGAGGTCGTCCTCCCAGCCCGCCGGCGGGCTGGACACCGCGAGGTAGCCGATCGCGCCCGCGTCCCGCAGCGCCTGCACCCGGTCGGTCCAGATCGCGTTGTTGGGCCGGCCGTTCGGTCCCCCGGCGTCGAGTTCGGGGCGGTCGTCGCCCCACCGCAGCACGGCGAGCTTGCCACGCAGATCCTTGCCGGAGAGGTCGTCCGGGGTGCCGAAGCCGGCGTCGACCAACTCGACCTTCCTGTTGGTCGCCGCCCAGGGCAGCCAGTGGTCGCCGTACACCCGGTCACCCCGGTCGGCATAACCGCGGTGCAGCAGATCGAGGCTGAACCCGTCACGGCCGTCGACCGTCATGGTGATCTGGGGATTGGCCAGCATCCGGGAGACGGTGAGGTCGAACAACCCGCTACGCACCCGCTCGGTCGGCGTGGCCAACACCCGGTACTGACCGAAGTCGTAGCCGCCCAGCTGGGTCATCGTGCCGATCAGGCCGTTCCAGACGCTGCGGGTGGTGGTGAGGGTCTGGCCGTAGGGCACGCTGGGTCGTGGCGTGCGCATCGTGACCTCCCGCGCGTCCCGCACGTCGAGTTCGACCGTGGTCGGCCCGCTGACCTCGAACTCCGGTCTGACCAGCAACGCCACGGTGCGTCGGCCGTCGACGGGGTCGGTGAAGTGGAGGTAGCTGGTCACGCTGTAGGTGCCGGCCAGCACCGAGGCCCGGTACGTCCCCTGGCCGGTCGGCTGGGGGAGGATGGTGGTGACATTCGGAACGTCGACCGCCATCATGCTCGGGGTGGCGCAGCACACCGGCTCGCCGTCGGAGCCGATCACAGTGATGGTCACCTCGTACCTCGGCGGCTGGCGGTCCATCCCGACCGGGACGGTCAGCGTCTCGCCGCTGGCCTCGTCGGTGGCGGTCACCGCGCCGGAGTAGTGGCCGTCGGCAAGGCCCGCGGGGTCGAGGGCGACGGTCGCGGTCGCGGACCCGCCCGGAGGCACGGTCACCGTGTCCTCGCCGGTGAAGCGGTCGGCGGCGACGGGCTCGCCGCCCACCCGGCCCAGTTCCCTGGTCAACCGCAGGGTGACCGGGGCGTCGCCGAGGTTGGCGAAGCCAACCTCGCGGCTGACCGCTCCCGTGTCCTGACCGGAGGTCGTCTGCCCCAAGTCCACCGACGGCGTCGTGGTCGTCACCTGCTGGAGGACGGCCTTCGCCACGTCCAGCCGGCCCGCCCCGACCTCGTAGACCGAACCGTCGACCTTCGCGCTGGCGCTCATCAGCCCGGCCTTGAGCCGCTCCGCCGGCCAGTCGGGGTGCCGCTGGGCGAGGATCGCGGCGGCACCGGACACGTGCGGCGTCGCCATCGAGGTCCCGTCCGCGGCGGTGTAGTGCTCGTCGACCGGCGCGCCCATGGACGTACCGGCGGCACGCCCGGCGACGATGCCCACGCCCGGTGCGGCCAGGTCGGGCTTGAGCCCACCGCCCAGCCTCGGGCCCCGGCTGGAGAACTCGGCGACCGCGTCGTCCTTGGTGGTCGCGGCGACGGCCAGCGCCGAGGTCGCGGTCGCGGGGCTGGCGACGGTGGACGCCCCGGGACCGGTGTTGCCGGCGGCGACGACGAACAGTGCGCCGCTGGACGCGGTGAGCCGGTCGACCGCGAGGCTGAGCGGGTCGAGGCCGTCGGACGGGTCACCGCCCAGGCTCAGCGACACCACGTCGGCGCCGCTGGACGCGGCCCACTCCATTCCTTCGAGGATCGCCGAGTTCGGGCAGCTCGTGAGTTCGCAGACCCGCCCGACCATCAGCTTGGCCCCCGGTGCCACACCCCGGTACTTGCCGCCGGACGCCGCCCCGGTGCCGGCGATGGTGGTGGCCACGTGCGTGCCGTGCCCGTGTTCGTCGGTCACGGTCCTGCCGGGGATGAACGACTTGCTCTCGGCGATCTGCCCGGCGAGGTCGGGGTGGTCGAGGTCGGCGCCGGAGTCCAGCACGGCGACCGTCACCCCCGTGCCGTCGAACCCGGACTTCCAGGCCCGCGGCGCGCCGACCAGCGGCACACTCACGTCCAGGGACAGTTCGGCGTCCGCGTCCAGCCACACGTTCTCGAGGCCGGCCGCCAGGGTGGTCGGCGTGCCGCCGCGCACGGCGGCCCAGAACCTGTCGGCACCGGTGCGGGGCACGCTGAGCGCCGCGCCGTCGATGCTCTCCAGCGAGAGCGTCGCGTCGCTGGCGGGCAGTGCCCGCGCGGTCGAGAACGCACGCTTCCGGTCGTAGCGCACGATCAGTGGCCAGGTCGCGGCGTCGGCGTCGGTCAGGTCGTGCTCGGCGAGGTAGCCGAGGTCGAACAGGCGCCTGTCCACCCGCCCGGCGGCCACCGCGTCGGCGACGTCTCCGGGGATGGCGTGGACGGTGTCGCCGACGCTGGTCACCGTGACCGTGGTGGCCTGCTGCCCGGCCGGACGCGGCGCCAGGTGTTCGAACGAGACGGTGAACCGGCCGCCCGCGCCGTCGAGCCGCAACCGGTCTCCGGTGACGAGGGTGACCGTGTGCGAACCGGGCGCCAGTCCGTCGATCGCCACGGGTGCAGGCGGGTCGCCGGCCGGGGTGTCCGGCGCGGCCGTCGCCTGTGGTGGCTGGCCGATCGCGGGCACCGCCAGCGCCACCGAGGCCGCCGCTGCCAGCAGCGCCGAGCCCACCAGGGTGCGGTGGCGCCGGCCCGCTCTCCGTAAGGGTGGCACCCATTGTCGAGGTCTGTGTACGCGCACGGATTCGCCTTTCGAGTCGGTTGTTCTCACGGTGCGCGTCACACCTGGACCCAACCGTCCTCGAGGTCGTTACCGACGTCGTTACCGTCGTCGTCCGACTGCCCGTCCGCCGGTGCGGCGGGCTGGCCGCTGGTGTCCTGGGGCTCGGTGTCCCCGGGCTCGGTGTCCTGATCGTCCACATCGGATCCGCGCACGGGGTGAGTGTTCGGGAACCGGCGGCCAACCGCTATGGGTAAGATTCCCCATTCCGGCGGGCCAGTTCGACCCGGGAACGCAGGCCGAGCTTGCGCAGGGTGGCGCTCAGATGCTTGTCGACGGTCTTGGTGGACACGTGCAGCGTCGCCGCGATCTCCTTGTTGGTCCGCCCGCCGGCCGCGAGTGCGGCGACCTCCCGTTCGCGGGGCGAGAGCGCGCCACCGTAGCCGCCTTGGCCGCCGCGGTGGCGGGCCGGCACGGAGATCCCGTTCCGCCGCGCGAGGCCGCTCGCCCGGTTCTCGTCGGCGCGGGCGCCCAACCGCTGGTAGGTCGAGATCGCCGCGGCCAGGTGCGGGCCGGCGGTGGTAGGACCGCCAGTGGTGAGCAACACCTCGGCCGCCGACTCACGCGCCTGCGCGGCCAGATACGGGTGGGCGAGCGCCCCGTAGGACTCCGCAGCGGCCAGCAGGTCAGCCGACGACCCGGTGAGCAGGCCACGTGCGTGTCCCACGGCGGCGGGTGCCAACGGGACGTCCATGCCCCGTACCTTGTCAGCGAACGTGTCGACCAGTTCGTCGGCTTCGGCGGCGCGGCCGGCGTGGATCAGCGCGGCGGCCAACGCCGGCAGCGCCTGCCCCACCGGGGCCCACAGGTCCCTGGCGCGTGCCTCAGCCAGCAGGTGATCGACGCAGGCCAGCGCACCCTCGGTGTCGTCGCGGGCGACCGCCGCGCGCGCGAGCGCCCCGAACACGATCGCGCTCTGGTCGACGCCGATGCCCGCCCAGCGCCGAGCGGCCGCGCCGAGCCCACCGCGCCCCGGTTTCAGCCCGCCCTGGGCGACGTCCAGGCAGATGACCACCGCTTCGACGTCATGGCGGGTGCAGACGTCCAGGTCCAGCCCGTCGTAGGCTGTCCGCGCCCGGGCCCGTAGATCCGTCCACGCACCGGTGCAGTAGTCGTGCAGCACCCTGGCCGCCTCGTAGCGCAACTCCATCCGCGGGCTCTCGCTGCGGGCCACCGCCGGTCCTGCCTGATCGAGTAAAAGGCGGGCCGTCGCGTGGTCGCCGAGAACGCAGCACGCGACGGTGGCGGAGTTGTAGGCGCCGAGTTCACGGCGGCTGGCCGGGGCGCTCCTGGCGCGGGCCACCATCCGCTCCGTCACGTCCCGCCAGCTGGGATGCCCGGTCGGCGCGAGGAACGAGCCGATCTTGCCCAGGAGGAAGACCTCGAACACCCGGTCGTCGACCTCGTCGAGCAGGGCACGGGCCTGGCTGAGGTGACCGACGCGCTCGGCGAGCGGCAGCCCGGGTGCGAGCGGGGCGCCGAGGCAGGCCAGGGCCCAGGCCTTGAGGTCGGGGCGGTGGTCAAGGTCCTCGGACGCACTGATCAACAGGTCGAAGACCCGGATGCTGTCCTGGCTCAACTGGTTGAGCAGCAGGGCACCACGGAAGCGCAGCTCACCGCGGACCGGTACCGGAATGTCCTGCTCGAGCACTGGCGCGACCAGGTCGAACGCTTCGGGGCCGACGTAGGCCTCCGAGGCGACCTGCGCGAACAGAGCCGCGACCCGACCCCTGGGCTCCGACGCCAGCAGCGCGGTGGTCAGCACCTCACGCAGAAGCCGGGCCGCCTCAGCGTCATCGCCGAGCTCGATCGCCTGGACCGCCGCCCGTTCGGCGACCGTGGCCCATTCCCCGGTCCGCCCGGCGAGGCGCAGGTGGTGGGCGAGCTGACCGAGCGGGACCGGCCGTAGCGTGTCCAGCGCGGCGGCAGCATGGCTGTGTAATTCCCGGCGGGTCTCACCAGACAAGTCCTCATAGATCGCCTGGGCGGCGAGTGGATGACGGAAGGCGACCGTTTCCGGCAGGGTTGCCGGCGCCGCGTCCGTTGTCTCGGTAAGCAGCCCGCATGCCAGGGCCGGGCCGAGCGCGGTGGGCGCGACCCCGGCGGTGGCGACCAGCACCGAGGCCGGCACCGGTCCCTGTAGGACAGCGGCCGCCTGAATCACGGTGCGGGTGTCCCGCGCCAGCCCGGCCAGCCGGTCGAGCACCGAGTCACGGACCCGCAACGGCACGTTCAGTTCCTCGATCTCCCGTCTTGCCCAGCCGCTGGGCGAGCGCACCAGCAGGTTCTTGGTGCGCAGCAGGGCGAGCAATTCCTCGATGGCGAAGGGCAGGCCGGCGGCCCGCGCGCAGAGGTAGTCGGCGAACTCGGCGGAGACGGCGTCGGTGCCCAGCACGGCGGCCGCCAGTTCACCGGTCTGGTCCGCGTCGAGCGGGGCAAGGTCGATCGCGATCCGGCCGCCGCTGTGGGGCGCGACGGCGGTGAGCGCACGCACCTGCGGGTCGATCTCCTCGGCGCGGTAGGTGAGTACCACCGACAGGCCGGGTGGCGGGTCGGTGATCAGGTAGCTGAGGAAGTCGACGGTCAGCTCGTCGACCCAGTGCAGGTCCTCGATGACGAGCACGGTCGGGCCGGGCGCCGCCAGCAGCTCGACCAGGCCACGGAAGAGGCGGTGCCGGTCGGCCGCCCGGTCGTCGAGCGGATCGGGCCGGGGCGGCAGCAGGTGCTCGAGTTCGGGCAGCAGCGGTCGCAGCGTGCCGACCACCGGGGACAGTCGGGCGCCGGAGAGGTCCTCGCCGAGCGAGCGGACCGCGTCGATAACCGGGCCGAGGGGGAACGGTTCGCGGATCCGGCGACACCAGCCGCGGATCACCTGCCGGCCGGTGAGGTGACGGGAGAGTTCGGCGACCAGACGACTCTTGCCGATGCCGGCCTCACCCACCACCACGGCCACGGCCGGGGGCGCGGCGAGCACGTCCACCAGCGCACGCAGTTCGGCGGCGCGCCCGACGAGACTGGGCGAGACGATCGTTGAGCCCGCGCGGTAGGAGGTCATCATGCTGTCACCTTCCTCCGTGCGGCGAACCGTGGCGACGAGGCTAACAAGCCGTTGAACAGGCACGACGCACCCCGGCCATCGCCAGCGTCCGACCGGGCGCGCGTGCCAGGAGAACAGCGGAGCAGGTGGGTGAACCGCATCGCCCGGGACGAACCAAGCCCAGGGCCGGCCGGCCCCTCGCGCCACCAGTCAGATTCTGCGATCACGCCGCGCGGCGATCACCGCCGTCGAGCCGGCGAGGAGGAGCAGCAGGGCGATGCCGAGCGGAACGAGAGGTGTGCTGCCGGTGGTCGCCAGTCCCCCCGGGAGAGGGCTGGGCTGCGGGCGTGGGTGGCGGAGGTGGGGTGTGGCGGACGCGGGTGGTGGTACGGCAGTCCCGCGGCGGCTCGTCGGTGGGGGCGCAGTTGGATTCGGGTGGCCCCAGCACCGTGTTGTGCAGGACGTGGTCGCCCTGGTCGGGGTCGTTGACGGTCATGGTGTAGGTCACCGTGACGGTCTCGCCGGGCGCCAGGGGGCCGGACCACGACAGGATCGGTTCGATGTAGGAGGTGGTTCCGTTGTCGTGCGGCCGACCGGGGAGGGCGACTCGTCGACGGTGGGCATGATGCGCAGGCGCGCGTACGTTTCGCCTGTCCGCTGCGCTTCGGGAAAGGAGAGCGTGACGGTGCTCGTGCCCGAACTCGCCGGGACGACCGCGGTCCGGCGCTCGTCGTCGGTGAGCTCCCCGTCGTGGTCCAGGCCGATCCATCCGGCGAGCGTCGCGTCGGAGTCGCTGGTGTTGGTCACGGTCACCGGCAGGTGCGCCTGGCGACCGAGGGCGATGACCACGGGGCTGTCCACGGCGTCCTCGTCATCGCGGTCGGTGACGTCGTCACGGTCGGCGCCGGGTGTCGGAAGGCCGTCGGGCTCGTGGTTGACGGTGGCCCCGAGCATCCACGGTGGCGTGCCGGTGTCGGGGTCGTAGTCGGGCGGGTCCGGTCGACTGGCACGGGGCTCAGACCGGGTGAACCTGCCCGCGATCCGCGCATGAACCCGGTTCTCGCGCGGTGCGCAACTGGTCGTCGTCACCCGGCGGCGACACGACGCGTTCCGCGGCTTGCTGCTCGGGTCGACCAGTCAGTACCTGCTGGACCACGCGTTGTGCCCGATGGCGGTGATCCGGGACGACTGAGGTTTCAGCGGCGTGACCATGGGGTGGATCGTCGTGTGGCGGGCGCCGCTCCCGTGGGAGAGGGTGGCCGTGGTAGGGCGCGGGCATCGGCCCGCCGGAGGATCGAGGTGAAGGTCGACGAGTGACGCCGCGATGACGACCCGGGTCTGGCGTACGGCCGGGCCGGGACGGATGACCTTGCTGGACGAGCCGCTGGCCGGCCCGGAGCCGGGTGAACTGCTCGTCCGGGTGCTGGCGTGCGGCGTGTGCCGGACCGACCTGCACGTCGTCGACGAGGACCTGCCGGCGCACCGGGCCGGGGTCGTTCCGGGGCATGAGGTGGTCGGTGAGGTCGTCGCGGGTGGTGCGCTCGGTCAGCGGGTGGGTATCGCGTGGTTGCGGGGTACGTGTGGCGAGTGCCGGTACTGCCGCCGGGGTGCGGAGAACCTGTGCCCTCGGTCGATCTACACCGGGTGGGACGCCGACGGAGGCTACGCCGAGTACACGACGGTGCCCGCCGCCTACGCCTACCAGCTACCGTCCGGCTACACCGACGTTGAGCTGGCGCCGTTGCTGTGCGCGGGCATCATCGGGTACCGGGCGCTGGCGCGGGCGGACCTGCCCGCCGGGGGGCGTCTGGGCATCTACGGTTTCGGGGCGAGCGCGCACCTGGCCATGCAGGTCGCGTTGGCGCGCGGCGCCGTCGTGCACGTCCTGACGCGCGACGAACGCGCCCGCACGCTGGCCATCGACCTGGGAGCCGCCTCCGCCGGGGGTGCGGCCGACGAACCGCCGGAGTCCCTGGACTCGGCGATCCTGTTCGCACCGGTCGGTGACCTGGTGCCGCCGGCCCTCGCCGCACTCGACCGGGGCGGCACGCTCGCCGTCGCGGGCATCCACCTGACCGACGTCCCGCCGCTGAACTACGAACGGGAGCTGTTCTACGAACGTCAGCTACGTAGCGTCACTGCGAACACGAGGGTGGACGGTCGGGAGTTCCTCGCTTTCGCCCAGAGACATCGGCTGACGGTCGCGACCACGCCGTATCCGCTCGCCGAAGCCGACCGTGCGCTGGCCGACCTGGCGGCCGACAGGGTCCACGGCGCGGCTGTCCTGGTTCCGTGACAACCGCCGGCCGACGTCCGCGCGGGCTGACCCGTGGGGCGAACGTCGTCGTTCTGGCGCCCGCCATCGAGTACGTGATCGTGCAACAACTGAGCGGGATCAGGCGCTCGGTGGGTCTGGTGGGCCAGGTGTGGCTGCCGGTGTTCCTGTTGGTGGTGGTCCCGGAGGCGGCGGCGCTGGTCTCCTAAGGTGGCGTGGGCCCGGGTTCACCGTCGCCGCAACCGCCGGGCTGGTCATGCTCTTGGTGGCGGGGGCGGTGGTGTTCGCATTGCATCGAGAGCAGCGGTGGACCGCGTCGCGGGTGCGGGCGCTGGCAGTCAGGGTCTCTCGGCTCGACGCGGAACGGGCGGTGGCCCAGGTCCGTCGGTTCGCCGAGCAGTTGCGGAGGCTGAGCGAGAACCGGCGGACTCTCGCCGGGGCGATGACCTGGGCGGCGCTCAACTGGCTGTTCGATGCCGCCGCGTGTGGGTGTTGGTCGCCGCGTTCGACCATCTGATCGCCCCCGACCGGGTGTTCGCCGCCTACGGTCTGGCCAACATCGCCGGTGCGATTCCGTTGACACCAGGCGCGGGAACACCCCACGGCGAGGCGATCCTCACCGTACTCACGTGGCGCCTGGTGAACTTCTGGTTGCCCACCCCGGTGGGCGGCCTGGCGTTCCTGTCACTGCGTGCGGGCCCGCTGCGCGGTCGGGCCAGGCCGCATGCCCCCGGATGACCGCGTGGCGTCGCACCACGGCAGCCGGAGCAACGTCGATGAGACGGTCAACAGGACTCGTGAACGGACTGGTCGACCGGCACCAGGACGACGGGCCGGGTGGCCCGGCGCAGACATCCGCTGGCGACCCGTCCGAGCAAGGCCTCGACGAGGCGGCCGTGCGGGTTGTGGCCCAGAACGAGCATGGTTCCGTTGCTGGCGATCCGGACCAGCTCGATCTCCGGCGCACCCTCGACGTCGATCTGGGTGACTGCTGGACTCCCGGGCTCGGTCGCGGTCACCGCGGCGACGGTCGCGTCGAGTCGACGCGTACGCCGCTGAGCCGGGGGAGCGGTGCCATAGGGCGCCAGCATGTAGGAGGTGCCCGGCAGGTAGTGCTCCGGGGAACGTACTTCGACGGCCGTGACCGGACACCGCTCAACCCTCGCGCGGGCGATCGCCCATCGCAGGGCGGCGATGCTGGCCGAGGAACCGTCCACGCCGACCACGATTCCGTTCTCCTGACAGGCCATCTCGCTCACTCCGTGGTCGTTGTTCGTCCGCTGCCTGCACGGGTGCGACGCTCGCCGCCGTGTCCCATCCTTCTCGTCCGTGACCGCGCCGGACACGGTCGTTGGGCCCGGTGAGGCCGGGACCTTGTCCCATCACAGATGCCTGGGCGGGTTCAACCGTCACCTTTCTTGGCGCGGAGTTCGGCGGCGAGCACGGCGGCCTGGGTGCGGCGTTGCATACCCAGCTTGTTGAGCAGGCGGGAGACGTAGTTCTTCACGGTCTTCTCGGCCAGGAAGAGTTGCTCACCGATCTTGCGGTTGGTCATTCCCTGTCCGATGAGGTCGAACACTGCCCGTTCCTGCTCGGTGAGTACCGCCAGTGGGTCGCGCGTCTCGCGTTCACGTCGGATGCGGTTCATCAGCGAGGCGGTGGTTTCGGGTCGAGCAGCGAGCCGCCGGAGCCGACCACTCGGACGGCGTTGACCAGGTCCATCCCGAGTATCTGTTTGAGCACGAAGCCGGACGCGCCGGCCAGGATCGCCCCGAAGAGGGCGTCGTCGTCGGCGTAGGAGGTGAGCATCAGGCAGTTCAGGTGGGGCATGCGGGAGCGCAGCTCCCGGCACAGCTCGATGCCCGAGCCGTCGGGCATCCGTACGTCCAGGACCGCCACGTCGGGCTCCACCTGCGGTGCGCGGACCAACGCCTCGGCCACCGAGGCGGCCTCGCCGACGACCTCGAGGTCTGTCTCGTGCCCCAGCAGGTCGGAGATGCCCCGGCGCACGACCTAGTGGTCATCGACCAGCAGAACCCGAATGGTCACCACGGCCTCCCCGTCCGGCACCGCTCCCGGATTACCACGGTCCGGCGGCCGGCAACCGTCCGGTGGTGCCGTGGATCCCGAGTCCGAGGCGCACGATCTGGTCATGTCGGTCTTTGGTGGCATGTGCAAGGGGGAGAGGAACAGGATCAAGATCCGGGTTCGCTCGGCGATGGCCGCGCAGACCAGCGTGGAGGGAGTACGTGTCCGGGCGGGGCATTTTCGCGATCGCTGAGGCGCTTACCCGTGACGATGTTCCTTCGCCGTTGGCTCATGATCGGCGACGGAACCCGCATCGGAGGGGTGTTGCGTGGTCCAAGGGCGCGGTTCGCACCATGCTGGTCAATCCCCGCTGTACCGGTCGGCAGGTGTGGAACAAGCAACGTAAGGATGAGGTCCTCATCGATGTCGATGTCGATGTCGATGTCGATGATGTGGCGCTGGGCCATGTGAGCAGGATGCGTCACAACGACGCTGCGGTGTGGGTCTGGTCTGGTGACGTGGTGCACGAGCCGTTGATCGACACTGACATGTTCGAACGGGTTCAGCAGGTCATGGCCGCGAAAGGGCGCGGGCCGGAACACTCGCGAGCGGCGTCGCACCCGGCACCGGTATGTGCTGCGGGGTTTGCTGCACTGCGGGTTGTGTGGTCGGCGGATGCCCGGCCAGCAGAGCAGGGGAGCGCGTTACTGCCGCTGTGGCGGCATCGAGTTCAGCGGCAGGACCGAGAAGGCCGGGTTCGTAGACGCGTCTCGCCCCGTACCGACTGGCGCGCACCGCATACCCGGCCTCGACAGGCGTACCGAGTTCACGTGCCGGCGAGCATGTGGTCGACCAGGTCCGCGACCGCGCCGTCCGCGCAGGGGGACATGACCATGTCCGCACTGTCGCGGACCGACGGGTGGCCGTCGCCGACGGCGGCGCCGAGGCCCGCGGCCAGGAGCATGTCGAGGTCGTTCGGGTTGTCACCGATGGCGGCCACGCGGTGCAGGGGAATCCCGTTGCGTGCGGCCAGAAAGCGCAGCGCGGCGCCCTTGCCAGCGTGCCGTGGCAGCACCTCGAGGTAGGTGCTCTCCGACTGCAGTAGCCGAACGTCCGGGGCCTGGACCCGGACCAGGTCGGTCAGGCTGTCCATCCCCGGGGTCGGTGTGATCAACATGATCTTGGTGACCGGGCCCGACACGGGTGCGTCGGACAGTGCGATGCCGTCGCGGCGTGCGTAGTCCACCAGTGCTGGGGCGTCGCGCAGCACGTAGGCCGCGTGGCCGCTGAACCCGACGGCACCGACGCCGGCGGGCAGCGCCGGGATCACCGACCCGGCGAGCAACGGCCACGTGTCGCCCAGGTCCAGGTCGAGCAGGCGTTCGCCGGTGGCCGGGGCGACGACGCGGGCGCCGTTGTAGAGGATCATCGGCGTGTCAAGGCCGAGTTCGGCGTGGTAACGGCCCGCGGACTCCTCGTTGCGGCCGGTCGCGATCACCACCGTGCCTCCCGCCTCGCGGAACCTGGCCAGCGCCCTGGCGTTGCGCGGCACGATGCGCATCTGCCGGTCGACCAGCGTCCCGTCGAGATCGGTGACCAGCCAGTCGAACGCCGAGCCGGTCACGCGGTACCGCCCTGGTGCCGCTCGACGAAACGGCTTAGCGCCATCGGCTTCAGGTCTCGGCTGTGCGCGAGGTAGGCCGGCTGGTCCCAGCCGCCGTCCCCGCCGAACGGGACGTACACGCCACCGGCCCCGGTGAGGATGAGCTGTGCGGCGCAGATGTCCCATGCGCTTACGGAAGTGCCGAGCGCGGCGTCGGCCCAGCCCGCGGCCACGTGCGCGATCGAAAGGGCCGAACTGCCGGGTCTGCGCACCGTGGCGAAGCTCGTCACCAGCTCGGCATAGCGCGCGAGTCCCTGCTCGCCGTCGCGGGCGATGTCGCGGGCGTTCGGGTAGCCGGTGATCAGCAACGCGCGTTCCTCGTCGGTGACCCCGGCCGCGCGCAACGGTTGGCCGTTACACGTCGACGAGGTGGTGTCGGCGCGGAACACGGTGCCGCCGACGGGGTCGACGATCGCGCCCGCGACGATCACGTCGTCGACGACCGCGCCGATCGACGTGCAGAAGAACGCGAGTCCGGCGGCGAAGTTCGCGGTGCCGTCGATCGGGTCGACATACCAGCGGACCCGCCCCGCGCCCGACGCGCCGGTCTCCTCACCGACGACGACGCTGTCCGGCACCGCGGTGGTCAGGTGTTCGCGGATCTGTTCCTCGGCCCGTCTGTCGTGGACGGTCACCGGGTCGTGGTGGTCGCGCTTGTAGTCCACGGTGACGCCCGTGCGGAACGCTTCGCGCAACGGTTCCGCCACCGCGGTGGCGGCCGCGACCCCGACGTCGGCCAGGCGGCGTGCGAGATCGTCGAGTTCGGTCACGGTCGTCCTCCGCAGGCGTCGGCGAGCAGGCGGCACAGCTCGGTCAGGTTTGGCAGTTGTGCGTCGGGTGCCACTTGCGGCGGGTACGGCGGACAGAACGTGCTCTTGTCCTCGATCAGGATCGCCGCGCCCGCACCCGCGCGCCGTGCGCACAACACGTCGCGGTCGTAGTTGTCGCCGACGTACCAGACGGCGCTCGTCGGCACGCCGAGCGCCGTCGCGGCCAGGTCGATGATGCGCGGGTTGGGTTTGCGGATGCCGACTTCGTCGCTGTAGACCTGCACGGCGAAGCGGTCGCCGAGCCCACCCCGGTCGATGTGGTCGCGGTGCACCGTGCCGCTGAGCGCGTTGCTGACCACGCCGACGGGCACGTCGCGCTGGTGGGCGGCGTCGAGCAGCGACACGAGGCCGGGGCGGAACTCCCGGTGCTGGCGCAGTTCGCCCATCCGCCGGCACAGCGCCGTGGCCTCCGCGGTGACCCATGCACGCGCCGAGGCAGGCCAGTCCGCGGCCACGAAGTCGGCCCAGAACTCGCGGTGTGTCAGCTCCCTCGGCTCGGCGGGCCGGGACATCGCGTCCTTCCAGCGTGCGTCGGCCTCGGCGCCGTTGCGGATGTCGGTCGCGACCTGGGTGGTCGACAGTTCGTTGCCGGGGACCAGGTTCAGGCGCGCGGTGATCTCGAGCGCGAGCCGGTCCGGCCAGTCGGGCTTCCCGGTCGTGGTCACGACGACGCCGCCGAAGTCGAGCAGCAGCGCGCGCGGCGGGGTCAGCGCGCCCATTCGGTCTCCATGGCGTTGTCCCCGGCGAGCCGCGCGCCGTCCTTGCCGAAGGTGTGCAGGCTGCCCGCCGCGACGGCACAGCGCAGTGTCTCCCCGCCGCGTGCCGCGACTGGTTCGGTCGACACCAGGTAGATCTCGGTGTCACCGGTGAGCACCGACACCGTCCAGGACGAGCCGGTCGGCAGTACCGCCTTTACGGTCGCGTCGAACGTGAACGCGTCGTCCGGCGCCGGTCCGGTGACAACGCGGACGTGTTCCGGCCGGACGCCGACGGTCGCGACATCACCGGCCGGCCGCAGGTATGCGCACGCCTGTGCACCGATCGCGGTCGTCGTGTCGATCAGGTTCATGGGCGGACTGCCGACGAATTCCGCGACGAACGTGTTGGCGGGTCGGTGGTACACCTCCAGTGGCGCCGCGAGTTGTTGCAGCACACCGTCTTTCATGACCGCCACGTGCGTGGCCATGGTCATCGCCTCCAGTTGGTCGTGCGTCACGAAGACGACGGTGTGGCCGGTCTCCTCGTGCAGCCGTTTGAGCTCCGCCCGCATCTCCAGCCGCAGCCGTGCGTCCAGATTGGACAGTGGTTCGTCGAGGAGCAGCACCTCGGGTTTGACGGCGAGCATCCTGGCCAGCGAAACGCGTTGCTGCTGCCCGCCGGACAACTGCGACGGGTACCGGTCGGCGGCCCAGCCGATCTGCATCGTCGCGAGCGCGTCGTCGACCACCTTCCTGCGTTCCGCCGCGGCCACCTTGCGGATCCGGAGTCCGAACTCGACGTTGGCGCGGACCGTGAGGTGCGGCCACAGCGCGTAGTTCTGGAACACCAGGCCCATGCCGCGTTTCTCGGGCGGCACGAACACCCCGTCCGGCACCGAGTCCACGATCCGGTCGCCGATGGTGATGGTGCCGTCAGTGAGGTTCTCCAGCCCGGCGATCATCCGCAGCGTCGTCGTCTTGCCGCAGCCGGACGGGCCGAGCAGGCACGTGAACGACCGGGCGGGCATGACGAGGTCGAGGTTGTCCACGGCGAGTGGTCCGGTGCCGTAGCTCTTGGTGACGCCCTTGAGCGAGATGGTGGGTGCCGTGGATGCCATCGTGTCGTCAACCTCCGAGGCCGGACGCGAGGCTGGTCCGGGTGAGCCGCTGGGTCAGGTAGGTGATGGTGAAGCTGAGCACCGCGATGATGAGGATCACGGCGTTGGCCATCTGCGCGTAGGCGTAGTCGACCAGGTTGATCGACAACGTGGTGAGCAGCTGGGTGCCGCCGGTGGTGAGCATGATGACGATGCTCAGTTCCTTGATGCCCGACACGAAGGGCAGGACGATCCCGGTGATCAGCGGCCCGCGCTGGATCGGCACGACGACACGCCGGATGCGGGTCAGCCACCGCGCGCCCGCCATCTGCGCGGCCTCTTCCGGTTCCCGGCCGAGCTGGGTCATGGCACTGATCCCGGACCGGGACGAGTACGGCAGGTGCGTCACCGCCAGTGTCACCACGAGCAGGGCGATCGATCCGTACAGGGCGGGGATCGGCCCGCGCTGCACGGCGAACAGCGACAGGAACGCCGCCGCGAACGCGATGCCCGGCACCAGGTACGGCAGGAAGCTGACCTGCCGCAGCACTTTCGCGATCGGGGACCGGTCGGCCCGCACCACGACGTAGCCGATCAACAACCCCGCGAGGCCGCAGATCAGCGCGGCCATGCCGACGATACGCACGCTGTTCCACGCCGCCGACCACAGTTCGGTGCCGCGCAGGACCCCGTGCGGGAAGCCGGGTGCGCCGGGGAGGTGTTCGGCGGTCCAGAACGCGAGGGTGAAGTTGTCCGCGCTGAACACCCCGGGTGTGATGGTGACCGTCGTCAGGGCGAGCGTCGCCACCGGCACCACGACCGAGAGCGCGAACAGCGTCCACGCGCCGGTGGCGGCGAGCCCGGCCCAGCGGCCGAGCGCGATGGTGCGTTCCATCGCGCCCTTCGCGCCGACGGTGACGAACCTGCGGGTCTGGCGCACCAACCGGGCGTCGAACAGGACCATCGCGACGCCGATCATCACGATCACGGTGGCGAGGACCGCCGTGACGCCCTGCTGCCCGCTGCGCACGGCGGAGAACAGGGAGGTGGACAGCAGGTTGAAGTCGACCGGCAGGCCGAGGATGTAGGGCGTGCCGAACGTGCCGAGGATGCGCCCGAACACGAGCAGCGTCGACGACGACAGCGACGGCAACATCAGCGGCAGTGTGATCCTGCGCAGCACGGTTCCCCGGGACGCGCCGAGGATGCGCGCCGAGTCCTCCAGTTGCGCGTCCAGTCTGCGCAGTGCGTTGCCGAACAACAACAGGACGAACGGGAAGTAGTGCAACCCCAGGCAGATGACGATCGGTACCGCGCCGTAGGCCAGCCAGTCCGGGGTGTTGACACCCCACGCCTGCAGCAGCCCGACCTGGCCGCCGGATCGCCCGTTCTTGAACAACGCGAGCCAGGCCAGCGCGAACGTCCACGACGGCAGCATGTACGGCACGACCAACGCGTTCGCGAGTGCCTTGCGCCCCTTGACGTCCGTTCGGGTCAGCAGGAACGCCGCGAAGCCACCGAGCACGAGCGCCACGGCCGTCACGCCGACCGCGACGATGAGTGTGTTGACCAGTGGCTGCCAGAACAACTCGGTGCTCACCGGCGAGCGGAAGACCCGCCACAGGTAGTAGCCGGTGAGCGCGCCCACCGGTTGCCCTGCCTTGAAGTCGTCGCCGAAGTGGACGGCGAAACCGTCCGAGATGATCGACACCAGTGGGGCGATCACCAGGTACAGCAACACGAGCACGAGTCCGATGCCGAGGAACAGCGTCGGTTCGCGCCGGGCGACACCGAGCCGGTAGCGCAGTCGCGCCCCGCGCCCGGTGCGTGCGGGTGGTTTCTCAGGAGGCGGATCCACCTCGGTGCCGCGGAGTGTCCGGGTCATGGCCGGCCTTTCTCGCCGTGCTGAGGGCCGTCAGCCCTTGCTCAGCCGCCAGTGGTCCTGCATCGGCTCGATGTTGCGGAAGTCGCTCAGCAACTCGGTGCGGTCGAACGACACGAGCTGCGCGTCCCAGTCGTCGAGCCCCGGGGGGTTGTTCTTCGACACGGGCACCGCCGAGTTGCCGGAGATGCCGCCCGCGTGCATCTCGGGGGAGATGCCTTCCTCGGTCAGCACGAAGTGCATGAAGAGCTTGGCGGCGTTGGGGTGTGCCGCGCGGGTCGCGATCGCCCCGAACTTGGGGTACTGGAAGCCGACGAACGGCGCCATGTCGTCGCAGACCGCCATCTTGTAGCCCTTGTTCTTCACGTCGCGGAACTTCGCGATGGACAGGAAGCCCAGCCGTGGCTCGGTCTGGTTGGGTGCGGCGACCGCGGCGGAGACGTCGTCGTCGGCGCTGGTGAGCACGGGGCTGTTCCCGGCGAACCCGGCCACCCACTCGTGGGCGGCGGACTCGGCGGAGGTGTCCAGCGGCTTGCCGAAGTTCTCCTCGTACTCCGCACGCAACTGCTTGTCGTAGCCGCTCGCCATCTGGTTGAACCACTCGATGAGGTACGGCTTGCCCAGCGGGTCCTGCATGAGCGTCTTGCCGCTCCACTCCGGCGTGGTGACGTCCCAGATGTTGTCGACCGGGCAGCCTTCCGGGAAGACCGAGGGGTTGTAGACCCACACCATCGCCTTCGACAACACGGTCAGCGGATTGCGGTTCGCGTCGGGGACGTCATCGATCAGGTCGCCGGGGAGGTAGGTGTAGACGACCTTCTGCGGGAGCAGTTCGCCGACCAGGGACGGACCACTCTCGTAGAGCGCCATGTCGATGGTGGTGTTGCCGGACTGGTATTCGCGGGTCAGCTTCTCCTGGGTCTCGCCGACGTCGGATTTCACGCCCGTCGCCGGGATCCCGTACTTGTCGGTGAACGCCTTGGCCACCTCCACGATGTCGCCGGAGGAGTCGTAGACGGTCACCGACCCTTCCTTCTTGGCCGCGGCGACCAACTTGTCGAGGTCGATGTCGCGGTCGATGACCGGTGCGGGCAGCGCGGCGCTCTCGGCTCCGGCGCCTGTCTCGGCGGGGCCCGGCGCGCACGCCGCGACCGCGAGCGCGAGCCCGGCGAACGCGGTCAACCACCTTCTGTGGACCGGGATGGACGACCTGGGCATGGGACCTCCTGCGCATGTCCGGCTGATCGCCGGGGGGCTGTGTGCCGTCATGACCTGTGGCCCGGCTCACCGGCGGGCCTCGGGGCTGAACGATTGCCCACCGGCGTCGCATATGTCAAGACATACTGTCGTGAAAGTGGAGATCGGGGGCTTCCTCTGGAGCGACTGTGCTGGTAGAACTTCCCTCTGACATACTTTGTCCTGACATATGCGACGGAAGGCGGGTGGTCTGGTGTTGCTGCCGGTGAGCCTGCTCTGCGTTGCCACCGCGTTCGTGTTCCTGTGCGGGGCCAACGACGGCGGCGCGCTGCTCGTCGTCGCCGTCGCGCACCGTGCCAGGGCGCGCGTCGCGGTGCTCCTGGTGCTCGGGGCCGCTGTGGCCGCCGCGCCGATGCTGTTCGGTCTCGCGGTCGCGAGGACGTTCACCGACCGGCTGTTCGCCGACCCGGAGGGACACGCTGACCTGGTGTTCCTGGCGGGAGTGGGCGCGGCGACCGGACTCGTGCTGCACCTGACCGCACGGGGCATCCCGACCAGCATCACCCTGGCGTTGCTCGGGGCGCTGTCCGGTGCGGCACTGGGACTCGGTGCGACACCCGCGTGGCGCCAGCTCGCGGTCGTGCTGGCCGTCGGGGTCGCCGCGCCGTTCTGCGGGGTGCTCGTCGGGTACCTGCTCGGCCTCGCCGCACGCCGGATACCCGGCACCGCGTCGATGCCCGCGCGGGTGCGGGTGGCGCAGGTGCTCGCGTTCACCGGACAGTGCCTGGCCTACGCGGCCAACGACGGTCAGAAGATGTTCGCGGTCGTGGCGGTCGCCATGACCGCGACGACCACCGCGCTCGGGTACGCGGCTGCGGTGCCGATCGGATGGATCTCGCTCGCGATCGGGGTCGTGTTCACCGTGGGTTCGGTCGTGAGCCTGCGCCGGATCGGCCGCGGCGCCACCACCGCGCTGGTGGCCGCCCGGCCGTGGCACGTGGTGTCCGCCGAGGTGGCCTCCTCGGTCGCCGTGCTGGGTTCGAGCATGTTCGGGATGCCAGTGAGCATGACGCAGTCCACCGCGGGCGGCCTGGTCGGTGCGGCGCTGACACAGGGCCGCACGCGCGTTCGCTGGCAGTTCAGCGTGCCGATGTTCGTCGCGTGGGTGGTCACGCTGCCCGCGGGTTTCGGCGCCGGGTTCCTCGTGGGGCTCGGTCTGGAAGGGGTGATGCTGTGGAACGGCGTGGCGTGACGGGAGTGCGGCGGATGTTCGCCGACCTGACCGGGCGGGCGCAGCGGCGTGCGGTCGAGGTGCTGGCCGAACAGCTGGACGCGACGGTGCACGGCGTCCGGCTCGCGGCGCGGATGACGGCGGGTGAGTTGGCGCCCGCACAGGCCCGCGCGGGCATGGTCGAGGCCGAGCACGCCGGTGACGCGCTGCGGGTGCGCCTGATCTCGGAGATCTCCTCGGCGCTGACCACGCCGATCGACCGCGAGGACCTCTACCGGCTGTCCCGGTCGGTCGACGACGTGCTCGACAACGTGCGCGACTTCGTGCGGGAGAACGACCTCTACCAGGCGACGCCCGACCCGGCCGACACCGAGGCCGTGCTCGCCGTCGCCGACGGGCTCACCCATCTGCGCCGGGGAATGGACCAGCTCATCCCCGCGCCCGGCGCGGTGATCGACAGTGTTCTGGCGGCACGCAAGTGCGCCGCCCGCGTACGACAGCACTATCAGAACTCGGTCGCCGCGTTGTTCGACGGGGAGCTGTCCAGCGAGATGCTCAAGCGTCGCGAACTGCTCAGACGCCTGGACATCGTCGGCCTGCGGCTCGCCGAAAGCGCGGCGACGTTGTCCGACGCGATGCAGAAACGGGGCCACTGAACCCGTGCTTGTCAGGACGTTCGCACAACTGCACTAGATTTCGGACAGCCGCCCGGCAACCGTTGCCGGGCACGGGAGGCCCTGGTGACCGCGCTCAGCGACTTGGTGAAGATCGACCGGATGAGCCCGGTCCCGTTGTACTTCCAGATGGCCGCACGGATCCGTGAGCTCATCGAGTCCGGCAGGCTCGAGCCGGGGCACCGGCTGGACAACGAGATGGAGGTGGCCGCGCAGCTTGGCCTGTCCCGGCCGACGGTGCGCCAGGCCATGCAGCTCCTCGTGGACCAGGGGCTGCTCAGCCGCAAACGGGGGATCGGCACGACGGTGGTCAGCACCAGGGTGCGCAGGATGACCCAGCTGACCAGTCTCTACGAGGACCTTGAGCGGTCCGGGCGGAAGCCGAGCACGCGGGTGCTGTCCTACGAGGTGGTGCCCGCGGCGGCCGAGGTGGCCGACGCGCTGGCCGTGCCGATGGGGGCCGACGTCCTGTCGATCCGCAGGCTCCGGTTTGCCGACGGGGAGCCGCTCGCCATCCTGCGCAACTACCTGCGAGCCGACCTCGGCGTCACCGAGGACGAACTCGCCGACCGTGGGCTGTACCAGATCCTGCGCGATCTCGGGAGCGCGGTACGGTCGATCGACCAGCTGGTCGGCGCGCGCAAGGCGACGGCCGCCGAGGCGAGTCTGCTCGACGAGGAGCGGGACGCGACGCTGCTCACCGTCGAACGCACCGCGCACGACACCTCCGGCAGGCCGGTGGAGTACGGCAGGGACCTCTACCGCGCCTCGCTCTACACCATCCACATGAGCGCCACGAACCCGTAGGAAGCGGTTCGTTTCCAGTACACCCAGAAGTTCCAGAATTGTTTCACGACAAAGATTGGAGCGCTCTACTGTCATGCGCAAAGAAGTCAGGATGTTCTCGGCGGCTCTCGCCGTCACACTGCCCGCGCTGGTTGTCCACTTAGGACCGGTGGCCGGCGGCGCCACGCTGCCGACCGCCGTCCCCACCGTGGAGACACCGGCCACGTTCAACGACGACGCGGGCGGCAATGTCGACTCCGACGACCCGGAGGTGTGGATCCACCCCGACGACACCGACGACAGCCTCGTTCTCGGCGCCGAGAAAGAGGCGGGCATGACCGTGTTCGACATGCACGGCGCCGTCGTGCAGCACGTCGAGCCTGCCCCACCGCCGCGGCCCGGTGACGAGGGCGGCAGGCTCAACAACCTCGACGTGCTCTACGACGTGCCGATCGACGACCACGACGAGGACATCGCCGTGGTGAGCGACCGGGGACTCGACAAGCTGCACATCTTCAGGATCGACGAGGACGCGGCGGAGAACCGTGACGACCCGGTCACCGACATCACCGCGTCCGACGCTCCGTACCTGTTCTCCGCCAACCAGGACGAGGTGAACGAGCAGAACACCGCCTACGGCCTGACCACGTGGAAGTCCGACAGTGGCACCGTGTACGTCATCGTCACCCGCTCCGACCGCACGGACCTGGCCCTGTTCCGGCTCACCCCGAACAGCGACGGCACGGTCGGCTACCGGCTCGTGCGCCGCGCGGCGCTGCCCGACTCCTTCACGCTGCCGGACGGCACCTCGTGGACCCCGTGCACCGATCCCGGCGAGGAACCGCACGCTGAGGGCATGGTCGTCGACGAGGAACGCGGACTGGTCTACATCTCCCAGGAAGGCGTGGGCATCTGGCGTGCCAACGCGGACCTGCGGTCGTTCGCGCCGGTCCTGATCGACAAGGTCAGGGAGTTCGGTGTGCCCGGCACCTACGACCCGGTGGCCGACGAGTGCGTCGCGGGGCCGGACCCCGGTTACGGCGGCACGCACCTGAGCGCCGACGTGGAGGGCCTGTCGATCTACCACCGGGCCGACCGCAAGGGGTACCTGATCGCGTCCAGTCAGGGCGACAGCACCTACGCCGTCTACGACCGGGTGCCGGGCAACCGGCATCTCGGCCAGTTCCGGATCGGTGACGGGCCCGCTGTCGACGGCACCCAGAACACCGACAGCTTCTTCGTCACCAACGTGCCGGTCGCCCAGTTCCGCAAGGGAGTGATGCTCGTGCAGGACGGCGACAACACACCACACGAGGTTGACGAGAACGGTGAGGTCCGCGAGGGCACGAACTTCAAGTACGTGCCCTGGGAGAGCGTCGCCACCGCCTTCCCGGCCGACCTGAGGATCGACACCGAGGGCTGGCACCCGCGCGACTGACGCACAACGGAATGCTCCGGCACGAGTGTTCGTGCCGGAGCATTCCCTTGTGCGGTGGCTAGGGTGCGAGGTAGCGCAACTGCCCGGCCTTCCCGGCCGTGAGTCGCGTCCTGGCGGAGCGGACCTCGTCGCGGTGGCTCACCTCCGGGACACCGACCTCCCACCACGCACCCGCCTCGGTCCACGACGACGGGGCCGTGCGGACCACCACGACGGCGGGGCGGTCGGTGGCCGCCGCACGGGCCTTGGCGTAGGCGGCACGCAGGTCGTCGACGGTGGTGGCGGTGAACACGGCGCACCCCTGTGCGGCGGCGTGTGCGGCGAAGTCGACGCGCGGGGGCCGCGTCACGGTGGTGCGGCAGGTCTCGTACATGTTGTTGTACGAGGCGCCGCCCTGCCCGTTCTGGAGGCGTTCGATCACGGCGTACCCGTCGTTGTCGCAGACGATCGCGACGAAGCCGTGCCCGGCGAACGCCGCGGAGTACAGTTCAGCGTTGAGCATCAGGTAGGAGCCGTCGCCGAGCAGTGTGGTCACCACGCCGCCGGGTCGTGCCATGGCGGCGCCCCACGCACCGGCCAGCTCGTAACCCATGCAGGAGAAGCCGTACTCGATGTCCATTGTGGATGTTCCGGTCGCACGCCACCCGCCGGCCAGTTCGCCGGGCAGGCCACCGGACGCGGTCATCACGTAGTCCTCGGGACCGGACGCCTCGTTCACCGCGCCGACCACCTGCGCGTAGGTCGGCAGCTCGGTGGCCGCCGAGCGCAACCCGTCGACCTGACTGTCCCATGCGGACAGTTCTGCGCGGGCCCGTGTCCGCCACGCCGGGGTCACCCGCAGCGCACAGTCCAGTTCGGACAGTGCCGCCCGCGCGTCGCCGACCACCGCCAGCGCGCCGTGTTTCACCGCGTCGAACCGTGCCGCGTTCACCGTGACCACCCGGACGTTCGGTGCGAACACCGTCCACGACGCCGTGGTGAAGTCCTGCAGTCGCGTGCCCACCGCCAGCACCACGTCGGCCTCGGCGGCCAGCGCGTTCGCCGACGCGGACCCGGTGACGCCGAGCGGCCCCGCGTACAGGGGGTGGTCGTGCGGCACCAGGGTGCGGCCGGCGGTGGTCTCGGCGAGCGGGATGCCGTGCGCCTCGGCGAACCGCAGCGCCTCGGCGGCCGCGTCCGAGTACCGCACGCCACCGCCGAGCACCATGAGCGGCCGCATGGCGGACTCCAGCACCGCGGCCGCGGCCACGAGCGCGTCCGTGTCCGGCCGGGTCCGGAGTGGCCGGTGCGACACCGGTTCGAACAGGGCGCCGGGGAAGTCGAACGTCTCCGCCTGGACGTCCTGCGGCAGCGCGAGGGTGACCGGGCCGCAGTCCGCCGGGTCGGTGAGCACGCGCGCGACCTGGGGCAGGGTGGCGAGGAGTTGTTCCGGCCGGGTGATCCGGTCGAAGTACCGGGACACCGCCCGGAACGCGTCGTTCACCGAGCCGCCCGGATCGTGGAAGTGCTCGACCTGCTGCAGCACCGGATCCGGTGCGCGGCTCGCGAACGTGTCGCCGGGCAGCAACAGCAGCGGCAGCCGGTTGGCGTGCGCGACCCCGGCCGCGGTGACCATGTTCGTCGCGCCGGGCCCCACCGACGAGGTGACGACGCCGACCTGGCGGCGGTGTGTGGCCTTGGCGTACCCGACCGCGGCGAGCGCCATGCCCTGCTCGTTGTGCCCGCGCCACACCGGGATGCGGTCGCGCTGTTCCTCCAGCGCGGTGCCGATGCCGAGGACGTTGCCGTGCCCGAAGATCGCCCACACGGCAGGGAACAGCGGTGCTTCGCTGCCGTCGGTGAGTTCGGTGCGCTGGGCGATGAGCCAGCGGACCAGTGCCTGTGCGGTGGTGAGTCTCATGTCCGTCCTTCCGCGGTGGTGACCGGGCAGCGCGGGTCCTGTTCCTGGCCTGCCCAGGTGTCGCGGACCCAGCTGTGCGCGGGGTCGTCGCAGAACGCCATGGACCGCTCGGGGCCCGGGCCGGCGAGCACGTTCAGGTAGTACATCGGGTAGCCGGGCGCGGCGACGCACGGACCGTGGAACCCGCGCGGTATCAGGAAGACGTCGCCGTCCCGCACCGCGGTGTCCACGTCGATGGCCCCGTCTGCGGTGTAGGTCCGGTGCAGGCCGAAGCCGTCACGGCCCGCGATCCGGAAGTAGTAGATCTCCTCGTTGACGACCTCGCACTCGCTTGCCTCGTCGTGCTTGTGCGGCGGGTACGAGGACCAGTTGCCGTCGGGGGTGATCAGCTCGCAGGCGTTGAGCTTGTCGGCGTGGTCCCACACCCCCGGCACGCCGAAGTTGGTGACCTGCCGGGTGGCGTTGCCCGCGCCCCGCACCTCGACGGGCACGTCCTCCGCCGGCCCGTACCTCGGCGCCATCCTGCGGGTGCAGCGCGCCATCGGCAACGCCAGCTCGCAGCCCTCCCAGCTGTGCACGGTCACCTCTGCATCCCGTGGCACGTAAGCGAAGTCGGTCACCCGTGTGAACACCGACCCCCGCCCGCGCAACGCGAAGGACTCGCCGTCCACCGCGACCGTGCACCCACCACGCAACGGCAGTACGAACGCCTCGAACTCGCCGGTGCGCACGGTCCGGGTGCCGCCTGCCGCGACCGTGAGCACTCGCAGACCCGTGTAGGTCCAGCCCGCGTGGTCCGGCGTCAGCAGTACCGGGTCGTCGCCGTCCGCGAGCGTTCCCCGCGGGTGGTGCAGGGCGGTCATGACCGCGCCGCCGTGAACAAGTCCGCCGCCGCGGCCACGGCCGCCGCGACATCGTCGCCCGGCGGGTAGAGCAGGGTCCGGCCGACCACGAGACCGCGCACGACCGGGTGGGTGAGCGCGGTGCCCCATGCGGCGAGGTCCGCCGCGGTGTCACCGGACGGCACGCCGCCCAGTACCAGGCAGGGCAGGGTCGTGGCGTCCAGCACGGCGAGGTCCTCGGGCGCGGGGAGCTTCAGCCACGTGTACGCCGAGGTCCGGCCGAGTCCCGAGGCGACGGTGATCGCCCGCGCGAGCGACGCCGCGTCCTTGCCCAGCACGAGCGTGCCGTCGACGCGCCGGTAGGGGAGCGGCTCGACCAGCGCGGGCAACCCGCGGTCCGCCAGGGCGGACACTGCGTCGGCGCACGCCCGCAGGGTGGGCACCGTGCCAGGGTCGTCGTCGACGATGCGCAGCAGCATCTTCCCGCCGTCGAGCCGGTACTCCGCGATCGCGGCGGTGTCGTAGGCGGTGAACCGGTCGTCGATCTCCCAGCCCGCGCCCGCGAGCCCGCCGCGGTTCATCGAGCCGATGACCACCTTGCCGTGCAACGCGTCCAGCAGCAACAGGTCCTCGACCACGTCCGGGGTGGCGAGCACGCCGTCGACGTGCGGGTTCGCGAGCGCGACGAGCAGCCGGTCCAGCAGGTCACGCCTGCCCGCCATGGCCAGCGGGCGGTCGCCGACGGCGAGCGCACCGCGCGCCGGGTGGTCCGCGGCGACGAGGAACAGCGTGCCCGCGTCCGTCAGCAGGCGCTCGCGGCGCCGCCGGGACGCGTACGCCGCGCGGATCGCGCCCGGCTCGGTCGCCCTCGTGTGCAACAGGTCGGCCCACTGCCCGTCGGTGATCACAGTGCCTCCTCGAGTTCGGCGGTGGTCGGCATCGCGTCCGCGCAGGCCAGGCGTCCGGCGACCAGCGCGCCCGCGACGTTGGCGTACCGGGCGGTCGTCTCCGGTGGCCACCCTGACAGCAGACCGTGCACGAGTGCGCCGCCGAACGCGTCGCCCGCGCCGAGCCCGCACACCACGTCGACGGGGTGCGGCGGCACCGTCCACGTCCCGTCGACGGTGGCGACGAGCACGCCGTCGGCGCCCTTCTTGACGACGGCGAGTTCCACCCCGTGCGCCAGCAACCGGTTCGCGGCTTCCTCGGGGTCGTCGGTGCCCGTGGCCACGGCCACCTCGGCCCGGTTGCCGACGACGACGCCGACGTGGTCGAGCAGCCACCGGTACTCGGCCCTGGCGGTGTCCTGGTCCGGCCAGAACATCGGCCGGTAGTCCAGGTCCAGCACGGTGTGGGCGCGCCGGGCGCGGTGTTCCAGCACGGCCCGCTGGGTGCCGCGCGCCGGTTCCGCGCTCATGCCGGTGCCGGTCACCCACAACGCGGGCACGTCGCGCACCACGTCCCACGGCACGTCGTCCTCGATGAGGGTGAGGTCGGGTGCGGTGGGCAGGCGGTAGAACAGCAGCGGCGGGTCCTCCGGCGGGTCCAGTGCGCAGAACACCACGGGGGTCAGCAGGTCCTGCGCGGTGCCGACGTACTCGGCCGCGACGCCGAACCCGGTCAGCGCGTCGCGCACGTAGCCACCGAAGCCGTCCGGACCTACCTTGGTGAGCACGGCGGTGCGGTGGCCGAGCCGGGCCGCGGCGACCGCGACGTTGGTCGCGGTGCCGCCGAGCGATCTGGCGAAGGTGTCCGCTTGGGACAGTGGCACGCCGCTCCGGGTCGGGTACAGGTCCACTCCCACCCGGCCGACGGTGAGCAGTTCGAGGCTCATGGCCGGACTCCGAGGTGCGCGAGGCTACGTGCCACGTCCTCGCGCGGTCCGTCGACGGGGCTGTCCTCGGACAGCGCGATGTCCTGTTCGAGCACGTACCAGCCGTCGTAACCGGCGGCGTCGAGGTGCCCGATGATCGCGGCGATGTCCACGTCGCCGTCCCCGAGCGGCACGTAGACGCCCTCTCGTACGGCCTGGGTGTAGCCCAGTTCGCCGGAACGCACCCTGGCGGCCACGTCGTGCCGGACGTCCTTGAGGTGCACGTGCCCGACGCGCGTGGCCCACCGCCTCGCGACCTCGACCGGGTCCGCGCCGCCGATCAGCAGATGCCCGGTGTCCAGGCACAGCGGCAGCGGCGAGTCGGCGAGGAAGCGTTCGACCTCGTGCGCCCGTTCGACGTGCGTGCCGACGTGCGGGTGCAGCACTGTGCGCAGACCGTGTGCCTCGGCGCGGCTCGTGATCCGTGCTGCCGTGCCGACCAGCGTGCGCCACTCGTCGTCGGTCAGGTCCGGCCGCTCGTCGTAGCCGTCGAGCCCTGTCGCGGCGGCGAGGACCAGGACGTCGCCGCCCGCTCGGGCGAGCAGCGCCGCAACCCGGTCGGCCTCGGCCAGATGCCGCGGGTCGCCGGTGTGCAGCGGCACCGCGAGAAACCCGCCGACCAGCCCGAGCCCGTGCCCGCGTAACGCCGAGGCCAGCTCCTCCGGTGACCCCGGCAGATAGCCCGGCGGGCCCAGTTCCGTGGCCGTGATGCCGAGCCGCGCCATCTCGTCGAGCACCGTGTCCGGGTCGAGCACCCGGCCCCAGCCGGGCACCTCGCACACACCCCAGGAAATCGGTGCGGCAGCCACGCGCATCATGCGGGCACCGCCTCGGTGACGCGGACAGGTGCGCCGCTGCGGCGGGACGCGTCGCAGGCGTCCGCGAGCCGCTGGCTCACCAGGCTCTCCCTGGCGGGGGAGGGATTCGCCGCACGTCCGGCGACCACGTCCACGAACACGGCCATCTCGTTCTCGTACGCTCGCCGGAACCGCTCGGGGAAGCCCTGGTAGGGCGCCGTCGGCGCGGGCATGCCCGGTTCGAGGGAACGCAACGGGGTATGTGCGTCCACGCCAACCGCCAGCGAGTCCCTGCTGCCGAACACCTCCAGCCGGTGGTCGTAGCCCGCGCCGTTGTGCCTGCCACCGGACAGCAGCGCGTGCGCACCGCCTGCGAAGGTGAGTGCCACCACGCAGTTGTCGACGTCGTCCTCGGCGGCGAACGCCTCGTGCACCAGCACCGAACCGGCCGCGTACACCTCGACCACCGGTTCGCCGACCAGCCACGGCACCGCGTCCAGGTCGTGGATCAACAGGTCGTGGAAGATGCCGCCGGAGACTGGCAGGTAGCCGAAGTCCGGCGGCGCCGCGTCCTGACCCGTCGACCGCGCGAGGTAGACCGTACCCACCTCGCCGGACCGGACACGGCGGTGCAACTCCGCCACCGCCGGGTCGAACCTGCGCTGGAACCCGACCACGACCTCGACGCCCGCCGCGTCGATGTCCCTGACGAGCGCGTGCATCTCCTCGTAGGAGCGTGCGATCGGTTTCTCGCACAGGGCGGGCACGCCCGCGGCGAGCGCACGGCGAACCACCTCCGGGTGCGTCGCCGTCGGCGTCGCGATCAGCACGCCGTCACACGCGGCGAGCAGCGCGTCGAGGTCCGCGGTGGCGCGTGCGCCGATGTCCCCGGCCGCCGTCGCCGCGCGGCCGGGGGCCGGGTCGAACAGCACCAGTTCGTCGACTGTGGACATTCGGGCGAGGTGTGCGACGTGCATGGCGCCGACCCGGCCGACGCCCGCCACTCCGATACGCATCAGTTCGATCTCCGTCCAGGAGAAGGATTAGAGCGCTCTATTCTTTAGAGCGCTCTAACGATGTATGGTGGGTTTCCACGGTGTCAAGCAGGAGGTTTGGATGGCCCGGCCGACGATGACGGACGTGGCGGAGTTGGCGGGGGTGTCCCGAGCACTCGTCTCGCTGGTGATGCGCGGCTCGTCGAACGTGAGCAGCCTCCGGCGCGACGCGGTGCTCGCGGCCGCCGCCGAACTCGGCTACACGCCGCACCAGATGGCCCGATCGCTGGCCAGCCGCACGTCCACCGTGCTCGGCGTCATGGTCTCCGACCTGCGCAACGCGTTCTTCGTCGACGTCGTGGAGGGCATCGACGCGGCCGCACGGGTCGCCGGCTTCGAGATGGTGATCAACACCGGTGGCCGCAGTCCCGTTCGGGAACGGGTGGCGTTGCGCAGCCTGCTGTCGTTCCGGCCAGCCGGGATCGTGCTGCTCTCGCCGGTGCTGTCCGCGGCGGCGATCACCGAGGCCAGTGGGCAGGGCCCGCTGGTGCTGGTGTCCCGGACCACGAGGCTGTCCTCGGTCGACACCGTCAACGACGACGGCGCGACCGGCGCGGCGCTGGCGGTCGACCACCTGGTCCGCCTCGGGCACACCAGGATCGCGCACTTCGACGGGGGCAGGGCGTCGGTCGCGACCGCGCGCAGGCAGGGGTACACGGCCGCGATGCGACGGCACGGGCTCGACCCGCGCGTCGTGGCAAGCGAGCACACCGACGTGGCAGGCGCCAAGGCGGTGCGCCAGGTCTGGGGCGAGTCCGGTGGTCTCCCGCCCACGGCGGTCCTGGCCGGCAACGACTTCAACGCCATCGGCGCGATCTCCGCGCTCGAGGAGATCGGCCTGCGGGTGCCGCGGGACGTGTCGGTGGTCGGCTACGACAACACCTCGCTGGCCGCCATGGGGCACGTCTCCCTCACCACGATCGATCAGCCCCGCGCTGAGGTCGGCAGGCTGGCCGTCGCGGCGCTGCTCGAACGCGTGCGCGGCGAACGCGACGAGCCGGTACGGCACCTGCTCCAGTCGACCCTCGTCGTCCGCGCGACGACGGCACCACCGCCGCCATGACCACACTGCTCCCTGAAGGGACGTTCTCGTGAACTCACCACAGCTCGTGCCGCACTACATCGACGGTGCGCGGACCCCCGGCACGGCCGGCCGCACCGCCCCGGTGTTCGACCCCGCGACCGGTGTCGCCCACAAGGAGGTCGTGCTTGCCGGACAGTCCGATGTGGACCTGGCGGTCGCGTCGGCGGGCAAGGCCGCGGCCGGGTGGGCGGAGTCGTCGTTGTCGCAGCGGACCAGGGTCCTGTTCGCCTACCGGCAGTTGCTCCACGAACACCGGCGTGAGCTGGCCGAGCTGATCACGGCCGAACACGGCAAGGTACTCGACGACGCCGCGGGTGAGGTGCAGCGTGGCCTGGAGGTCGTCGAGTTCGCCTGCGGCATTCCGCACCTGCTCAAGGGTGAGCACTCCGAGCAGGTCTCCCGCGGTGTGGACGCCTATTCGGTCCGGCACCCGCTGGGTGTCGTCGCGGGCGTCACGCCGTTCAACTTCCCCGTCATGGTGCCGATGTGGATGTTCCCGATCGCGGTCGCGTGTGGCAACGCCTTCGTGCTCAAGCCTTCCGAACGCGACCCGTCCGCCCCGGTGCGGCTCGCCGAGCTGTTCACGGCGGCGGGACTGCCCGACGGGGTGCTCAATGTCCTGCACGGCGACGCGGCCGCCGTGCACGCGCTGCTCGACCACCCCGACGTGACCGCGGTCTCGTTCGTCGGCTCCACACCGATCGCCAGGCAGGTGTACGCCCGCGGCACGGCGGCGGGCAAGCGGGTCCAGGCGTTGGGCGGCGCGAAGAACCACATGGTCGTCCTGCCGGACGCCGACCTCGACCAGGCCGCCGACGCCGCGGTGTCGGCGGGCTTCGGCAGCGCGGGCGAACGCTGCATGGCGATCTCGGCCGTGGTCGCGGTCGGCGACATCGCGGACGACCTCGTGGCCGGGATCGCCGAGCGCGCCCGGTCGTTGCGCACGCTGCCCGGCACCGACCCGATGGCACAGATGGGCCCCCTGGTCACCGCCGCCGCACGGGACCGCGTCGTGTCCTACGTGGACGCGGGCGAAGCGGCGGGCGCGACCCTGGTCGTCGATGGCCGAGGACACGCCGTATCCGGCCACGACGGGTTCTGGGTGGGGCCCACCGTGTTCGACCACGTCCGCACCGGAATGTCGATCTACACGGACGAGATATTCGGCCCGGTGCTCTCCGTCCTGAGAGTCGACACCCTCGACGAGGCGATCGCACTGGTGAACGCCAACCCGTACGGCAACGGCACCGCCGTCTACACCGGCGACGGCCTCGCCGCACGCGAGTACCAGCGGCGCGTACACGTCGGCATGGTCGGCATCAACGTGCCGATCCCGGTGCCCATGGCCTACTACTCGTTCGGCGGCTGGAAGGACTCCTTGTTCGGCGACACCCACGCACACGGCACGCAGGGCGTCCACTTCTACACCAGAGCGAAGGCCGTCACCGCCCGCTGGCCACTCCACCACGGGATCGACCTGGGGTTCCCCGCGCACGCCTGAGGCACGGCGAGTCGGCGGTTGGCCCGGTGCGATCCAGCCACCACCGCCGATGGCGACGACGGCCGTATCTGCTGCGTGGGCTGGTGCGGTGCGGGATCTGCCAGCGGAAGATGCAAGGCGCGAGCATCTGCAAAGACGTGTACTACCGGTGCATCGCACGGACTCTGGCGCCAGGCGCGGCGGCGTTGGCTGATCATCCGCGAACGGTGAACCTCCGGGAGGACCATCTTCTGGAGCCGTTGAACGGCTGGATCGGGCGACTTGTTCGACCGGAGCAACGTGGACCGGACGGTCACCGAACTTGTGGCATCCCAAGACGGTGGTGGGGGAGCGGTCGAGTACGAAGCTGCTAGGAAGCGGCTCGCGGAGGTCGAGACCGCGTTGCGGCGGCACCAAGCCGCTATCGCGGCGGGTGTTGACCCGGCGGCTCTCGTTGAGGTGATCAACGCCGCGCAAGCAGCACGGGAAGCCGTACAGGCGACCTTGGCGACCGTGGGCCGGACTGACGCGCTCACCGATGCCGAGGTGTACGCGATGGTCGATTCACTCGGCGACGTCGGCGCGACCTTGAAGGGTGGCGCGCCGGACGATCTGACCAGGCTTTACGAGAGTTTGCGGTTGCAGCTCCGGTACGAACCCCAGGAACAGGCCGTGTATGTGTCGGCCTCACCGCGTGTGGTTAGTGAACGTGTCCGAGGCCGGACTTGCACACTATTCACCCGTCGCTCGCTGAACCGGTGAGGTGTGATCGACCCACGATCCTCGCTCTTGCACGTTACGACGCGAGAGGACTCCCGTACCTCGCATCTAGGGACATGACCAGGGCTTGTACCCCGGGTCCCCCATGACTCACAACCCATGAAGCGTCCGCGAGAGCTGGACACGGTCACCCGAGCCCTGCTGCCAGCTTGGGGGACGATCCACGATCGGTCAGGCGGCTCACCGAGGCTGTGTGGCGCGGCCCTGGATAGAACATAGTTGGGCGGCTGTTCGCCTCGGTGGCCCGCAACAACGACAACTCGCGCCTTGCGTGTCTTAAGGCGCCGGTGCGCCTAACTAGTCCGAAGGACGCCATGTCGTATCCTTGCCTTCGCAGCATGGGCGTACCAGCCGAAAGGAAGAGAGTATCGTGTATTTGCTTTCCGATGACCATCGGAAGGAGTTTCTCTCCACTCCGGAAGTCGCACGCTTAACTGTGACATTGAATGAAGATGGCCCGAAACCAACGCTTTTAATTAAGGCGCGCACGCTCGCCCTCAAATACCTTACTAAGAAGAAATACTGTCATATATCTACATTTCGCGTTGCCGAGGAATGGCTAGGTTATTGGGTCGACCTGCAAGATGATCCGATCGATTCTGGAATCGTTTGGTCACTAGTAGAGAAGCCGGAAGAGAGGGAGGCGTTAAGACTATTGTCCTCTGGCTATAGCTGTGATGTCATCATATTTAATGAATTGGCGATTCCTGTCGCACACTCTGAACAAAACTTTCGGGTAGTGGCGGGAGATATCGAAACACTGCTGTCACAAACCGGCCTCCATTCAGCGCGTCAAAATGACAACCAGGTTGCAGAAGCGGCGATAGAACGCATCCGCGGGAATCGCGTAGCGACAGGTCAGTCAAGTTCGATGGAAGCCCATTTTGCATCGGATTGGCGAGATGTAGATGTGATGGTTCTCCGAAATAATAAATCGTGGAGTAAAACTTCTTTCTTTGCCACAGATGAAGGGCGCCAGCAGGAGGAGGTCGGCGTATGGCTAGTAGATAGCCTCCACGTCGCCGGATCGGTCCATAGTCCTCAAGTCTACACAAACGGCCAAAGAAGAGAACTTACAGATTTACTTATGACATACAAGTCAGGGTTATTCTTGATCGAATCCAAAGCTCTTGCAGTGTTTAATAGGGCGAACCTGCCCAGTAGAGACAAGCTCGGTGCGGATACGGCGAAGCATATCCGAAAAGCTGCCAAGCAGCTCAAAGGTGCAATTAGAAGCATCCGCATGGGGGCGGAGATACGAGACGAACAAGGCGACCGCCTTCCACTGGAATCGAATGTGATTCCTCATGCAATCATTCTGGTGCCCGACCTCTCCCTTCTCGAGGGTCTCGCAGAATTTGGCTCTGAGTTCTTCAGGCAAAACCACCGAGAAACGGATTCCATGTGGCACATACTGGACCTGATTGAGCTATTGCGCGTCGTTCAGGCGGCGAGCGAAATCTTTCGACTCGACCCCAATTGTCCATCCGAAATGGCGGCATTTGACTATTGCTTGATGGAGCGTGCCAAGCGATCAGTTTCAGAGAAGCATGCTAATTTTCAAATTTTGTGGCGCATTGGATAGTTACCGCCACAGAAGGGATGGTCCGGCGTACATGAGGACTCTTCGCAGAGTTGTCCGGGGACTGTTGATGTGGGGCGTTCACCGAGACGCAGTTGCGGCGGCGTTCGACGCGCGGTTGACGGCTGGCCGAAAGAGTCGGAAGCTCGGATCCGTGGGCCGAAGACACGAGGCGTGCCTACCCGCTGCGGGGCATGTGCGCTGCGGGTACGGCGGCGAATGAACGTTTACCTTCCGGAACGATCGGTGCTCGGCCTGCGGCTGGGAATGGTGTTCGCCGGAGTATCGGGACGAGACGGGTTAACCGACTCTAGGAGTCCACAGGAGCTACCGGGGCAAACATGGGCTGCTCGGCGCGCGCGAAGAAGACCGCGCCCAAGCCGGATACGAAGCTCGGCGTGTCGTGGCACAGGACATCTAACCTGGCCCATCACTATTCGAACGCGACGTGTCATCCAGTGGCATGTCGCAGTATGCCTACGTCTATTGTCCCGTATAATGTGCTTCCGGGTCTTCCAGGCCAGGTAGCAAGTCCCGAGATCTGAAATACAGATCATCAATCTCTACCGAGTTGGAGTCACGTTTGATCGACAAGCTCAGTCTGAGCAAGTGTATGCGGACAGCGTTCACGAAGGTTGCGCGCGTCCTTGATATAGGATGAGGCAATGCGGCCCGGTATTTCTAAATTTCTACTGAAATGATCTAAATGAATGGAGTGGGTAGTGATCCGAGATCTCGGGATTGTCGATGTTGATGCTGAAACAGTCGGCAGGCTCTTACTACTGGAAGAAAATCACTTCCAGGATATTAAGGCGCGCGAGATTATGCCAGCAAAGGTTGCCGTGCATGCCACTGCATTCGGCAATAGCGCTGGCGGTGAAATATACGTTGGAATTGATGAGGTTGCATCTCAACGTCGATGGAGAGGATTTGACACGATCGAGGATGCAAACGGTCATGTTCAGGTACTTCACAATCTATTTGAAGGTAATGACCTAGCATCTATTCGATTCCTGAGGGGGGCAGGTGTCGTCGGTTTCGTGCTGCATATTATCATAGAAAAATCTCGGGAGATGCTCGAAACCGCCGATGGCGGGATCTATATTCGGGCGAGTGCGCAGAAATTGCCCGTAAAGCTCCAGAACCACGTCTCTATCGAGCGCCTCAAGCTCGACAAGGGTCTTGCGACCTACGAGGATATGCCACTCGACTCGGTCGACATTCCACTCGTCAGTGATTCTCTCACGGTCACAGAGTTTATGATCGAGTCTGTGCCAGTTTCCGAACCAGATCCTTGGCTCCGAAGCCAGCGCCTCATAATCAATGACCGCCCAACAGTGGCAGCTGTTCTGCTTTATGCCGACGAGCCTCAGGTGATTCTCCCGAAGCGATCAGCGATCAAGATTCTTCGCTATAAATCGTCGAGCAAAGAGGGCTATCGTGATCAGTTGGATGGCAATCCGATCACAATTGAAGGACCACTGACAAAACAGATTCGCGATGCCGTGCATGCCGTTGCAGAGATTGTCGGATCAAGCCAAGTGCAGACTACGGGCGGCCTTGTTTCTGTATCATATCCCCCGGAAACATTGCATGAGATCGTGACTAATGCGGTGCTTCACCGTGATTATTCAATTGCAACTGATGTTCAGATTCGTATCTTTGATAACCGGATTGAGGTCGACAGTCCAGGGAGGCTTCCCGGGCATATAACTACCGCGAATATGCTCGATGAACAGTTCGCGCGCAACGGAAAGATTGTACGACTGATCAACAAGTTCCCCGATCCACCAAATAAGGACGTTGGAGAAGGGCTCAACACAGCGTTTCAAAAAATGCGAGAGATTGGACTCAAGCCGCCATCAATTGAAGAGCATGACAGTAGGGTGGTCGTGCGCATTCGACATGAGCGCCTCGCATCTTACGAGGAACAGATTCTGGAATATCTCATGGCCAATGGCGAGATTAATAACTCGAAGGCTCGGGAGTTGACCGGCGAAGGTTCCGAAAATAAGATGAAGCGGGTTTTTGAGAAAATGATGGATGCTGGACAGATCTACCGCGACCCCTCAAGAAGAGGTAGTGCCACTGCATACCTGCTCGGATCTCCACAGTCTGATTCTAACTAACTCCGCCACTCCTCTGTGAGATGGCCTGACCCGGCTGCAGGCAGGCCACCATCATGGTGCCTTTATAGCAATCCGCGCCTGGTTTTGTATTCCAAATAATTCCGACAGTGTGAGCATGCGGTGAGAATGACACTAAAGGGTCTTATATTTCGGCGGAATGTGCATTGTCGTCAAACCAATGCTCAGGGTGCACTGATCGCGAGTCGGTGGTAAGGGATACCATCGCCGTACTTGGCGGTTACTTGGGAGATTACGTGGATTCGACCGGGGCGCATCGGGTCGATGCCATTGACGGCGTTACGCATAGTTCCTTCGGAGATGGTGTCTTCTCCGAGAGCGCTGCATTCGGCGGCCAGTCTGGATACCGACCAATTGTGTTCGGCTAGCCAGTCGCGGATTACCTCGCGATTCAGCATTGGCATGGGGTCACCGGTGGAGGTCGTCGGGGGTGAGGATGGCGCAGTCGTGTAGTTCGCGGGCGAGGCCCCCGGCTCGTAGCCAGCGGACGGCGGAGTTGTCGAAGGACAGGGTTACGGTGCCTACCGGGGTCGGGGTGGGGTCCTGGGTGTGGAGAACGCCGTAGACGCCGACGATGGGGAATCGTCGGGCGCGGATGACTGCGGAGCCTTTGCGTAGGGCGGGACAGAGGCGGGTGGAGAGGGTTACGCAGTCTCGGCAGACTGGGGGTTCGGTTACGGCCATGTTCTCTGGCCAGTTTGGCCAGTCTTCGCGGTGATCTTGGAGTAGCCAGAGGGTGCCGTCGGGGGTTTGGTCGGCAGGGCCTGCGCAGACCTGGCACAGGAGGCGGCGCATGGCGCGGCGTTGGCGCAGGGGGTGGACGGCGCCGAATTCTGGGCGGCCGATGCCGGGGCGGTGGGGCGTTCGGGGCCAGAGGATGCCGTTGTTGTCTCGGTCGGTGAGTTTCTCGTCCGCGTAGGCGATTCCACCGGACGGCCTTCTTACTATCTTGGCTTGCGTGAACATTTCTTCGCTCCATGCGGTGACGTATGGAGCGATGATGTGGCTGTTGTCCGGTTGGGAGTTGTTGGAGATTGGTCGAGGGGAGGTCATGCGGATCCGATTGTTGGTGTGAAGGCGGGCAGGGGAGTTGGTGTTACTGGGGCTGGTGGCTGCTGTCTGGGATGAGCGGGGTTCGGCGGGAGGCTCGGGATCGGAGCGCGTTGGCCGCGTTGGTGAGGCAGTTGGCTAGGGCGATTTCTGCTGCTGGGGCGTCTGGGGTGGCTCGCTGGGAGTCGGCGTCGAGGAAGCGGAGGACGTAGCGGCTCAGCTTGGCGTTGAGGACGGTGAGGTCGTGCATGAGTACGCCGTCGTCGTGGGCGGCCTGGTCCGGGGGCGGGATGCAGGGGATGGGAGGCAGTTCGTTGGGCATGGGTGCCTCTGATTGGTGACGTGGGTGGGCTTGTGACCTGCGGTGACTGTTGTGCTTCACTTGAAATCACCATGTCATCAGCTTGGGATCAGCTCAACGATCTTGGTGCGACATGGACACGACATGTCGCGACACCCATGGACGGGTGACGGGGAGGGGCCTGATGCGGACGTTTCGCACCGTGCTGGAGAAGTTGATCTGGCAGCGGCGGCAGACCGTTGAAGAGTTCGCCGAGTCCGTCGAGTTGTTCGCTCGGGAGCATGGGGAGCCGGGCACGATCAGTGTGCGGCACTTGCAGCGGCTGGTCTCGGGGCGTGGCCCGGGTGGAAGACCGCTCGGAACCGTCCGTCCGGCCACCGCTCGCCTGCTTGAACGCATGTTGGGCGTGACGGTGGACGAGCTGCTTGCTTCCGCCACCGATGATCACGAAGTCGACCTGGAGGGCGCGGGGCTCGTCCCGAAGGAAGCGGGGGACACGGTTGGCGGTTGGGTTCCCGAGGCCACCCGGGAGGAGGTCGCGGCGCTGGTCGACGGGTTGAGCCTCGACGAAGTTCAAGATCGGGGAGTGCGGCTACGGGGTGTCAGGCGGAGCCGACTTGCGGCCGCCCTGGCGGACTACTACGACGCTGCGTCGGGTGGCTTGTTGTACAGACCGAGTGTGGACGGGCATCGGGTGGCGACATCCGTGCTGACCCGGGCGGAGTGGCTGGACCTGAGCATCCCACTTGGTCCGGACACCGACCGGATCGGGCTGGCTGACGTGGAGTTGGACAGCGTCGGGCGTATCGAGCGGGGACACGCGGTGGACCGGCTCACCGAGGCGGCGATGCTCGGGGTACGGATCACGAACGAGCCGTTGTATCGGTTGCTGGACGTCGACATTCGGGGCGGCGTGATCTCGGGCAGCGTCGGGCTTGCGCCCTTCGGTGTGTATGCGCTGACCATGGACCTGTTGGAACGGGAGCTGGCTGACGCGCTGGTCAACGGTCGGCCGATTGGGCGGGGTGACCTTCCCCTGCGGGATCGGTACCTTCCCGACGTCGAAACCGTGCTTGACCTGCATGGACGGCTTTGCGCGGGTGGCGTTGTCGCTCTGTGTGCCATCGCTCGGCCGGCGGACGCCTACCGGGGTGAGGCCGACTACGCGTTGCTCGTGCAGGAGCGGTCAGGGCAGGTGGTGAACGCGGCAGGACGGCTGGCTGTCATACCGAAGGGGTTCCATGAGCCGTTGACGGACGTCGCGGGGGACGCTCGGATCGGGGCGACGTTGGTTCGCGAGATGGAAGAGGAACTGTTCGGAAGGGCGGAGCTGGATAGCACCGCCGACGGGCGGCGGGCGGCGGCGCCGATGCATTCGAGTCGGCTCTCGGAGGCGATGCGGTGGCTCACAGCGTCGCCGGCACGGCTGCGGATGGAGTGCACCGGGTTCGGGTTCAACCTGGTCAGCGGGAACTACGAGTTCGCCTGTCTGGTCGTGATCGAGGATGAGGAGTTCTGGCCGCAGTTCGGTGGGGTTGTCGAGGCCAACTGGGAGTCGGCTGGGCTTCGGGTGTACTCCAGTTTGGATGATCATTTGCTGGCGAAGCTGGCTGGAGACGAGAGCTGGAGTAACGAGGGGCTTTTTGCGTTCCTGCAAGGGCTTCGGCGGTTGCGGGACGTCGGTGGGCGGCGGGTGAAGCTGCCGGCTGTCGAGCTGTGATCAGGTGGCTGAGGGCCAGCGGACCACCATCACCGTCGAGTCGGTCAGGGCTTTCCAGGAGTGGTCTATGCCTGGTCCCCAGAGGGCGTAGTCGCCCTGGGTTCGGAGGGTGCGGCTGCCCTCGGTGAGGTCTATGCGGAACTCGCCGTCGACCAGGAGTACGAGGGTTGTGCGTTGGTCGTCGACGGTCCATTCGGCGCGCTTTTCGCCGGCTGGGTGGACGGCCCACTTCACTTCGACGTCCTTGCTGTGGAGGATGTCGTCAGGCGGGGTGATGAAGTGACCGAGGAGCCAGCCTCGGTTGTCCTTCGTCTCCTCCGGTGCGTTGCCGAAGCGCCAGTTCGTTGCCACTAGCGGATCTCCCACTCGATCTCCGGGGCGTCGACTCGGTTGCCGCCGACCTGGGTTAGCCTACGAAGGCCCTGCAACAGGGCGAACAGGCCCTCGTTGCTCCACGCGCCGTCGCCGATGAGTTCGGTGAGCATGGAGCGGTCGAGGCTTGAGTACTGGCGTAGGGACGTCGCTTCCCAGTTGGCTTCGATGTGGCCGCCGTAGTGCTGCCAGAACTCCTCGTCGTCGATGACGATCAGGCCGGCGAACTCGAAGTTGCCGCTCACCAGGTTGAGGCCGAAGCCGGTGCATTCCATGCGTAGTCGGCCGGGTTCGGCCATGAGCCAGCGCATCGGTTCGGACTGGCGGCTGGGGTGCATGGGGTCGGCGCGGAGCGGTAGGCCGTTGGTGCTGTCGATGTCGTCGCGGCCGAAGAGTTCCTCTTCCATCTCGCGGCGGAGGGTGGCGCCGATGTGGGCGTCGGCGCGGTAGTCGGTCAGGGGTTCGTGGAAGCCCTTGGGGATCACGGCCAGGCGGCGGGCGGCGTTGACGACGTGGCCTGATCGTTCCTGGACCAGGAGCACGTAGTCAGCGGGGCCGCGGAGTGGGTCCGCGGGGCGGGCTATGGCGCAGAGGGCGAGGGTGCCGCCGCAGCAGAGGCGTTCGGGCAGGTCGAGCACCGACTTGATGTTGGGCAGGTACTTGTCTCGGAGCGGGAGCGAGCCCGGTTCCAGCGGCTCGTTGGTGGCCAGGGCGTCTACCAACTCGCCTTCGAGGAGGTCCATGGTGAGGGCGTAACGGACGAACCGGGTGACCTCGGTCGTTGCGGCGATCTCGCCCGCGCGAGGGGCTACCTGGGTGAGGCGGAACAACGGGCCGTCGAGCATGCGGATGTTCAGCGCGAGGGTCTCGGCGATGCGTTGGGCGGCTCGGCCGGCGCTGTTGGCGTCGAGTGTGAGGTCGTTGTCCGGGGTGGTGTTCGTGACAGTGATCTTGTCGGCGGGAGGCAGCAGGGGACAGGCGAGGTCGAGCCAGTCAGGGTGGGTGAGGACGCTGGTCAGCGCCTCTTCGCCGTGGAGGGCGGCTACGTACTGGCCGTGGCCGGTCGTCCGGTCCGGGTAGTAGGTGTGCAAGGCGTCGGCTATGCGCCACTGGTCGACGCGGCCTCGCCGTGCGGCTCGGTCGTGTAGTTGGCGCTGGTCGAGTTGGGTCAGGCGGGCGGCCACTTCTCGACGTGCGGTGCCTGGTGACCAGTGGGCGTGTTCGTCGAGCCAGTGCAGGGCCGCGCTGATGTTGGGGTCAGCGCCGAGGCGGTGTTCGGCGTCGGGTGTGCTCTCGGCGGCGGCTGGGGCCGGGGCTTCGGTGGTGAGCGCGGCGAACCGTGCCTGGACCGCCGGGGACGCCTGTTCCAGCGCGGTGTCCAGGATCTCTTGCATTGCCGACTGGGGGCGGAGGGTCGGTTTCTGGTGCCAGCCGGCGACGGTTCGGACGCCGATGCCGAGGCGTTTCGCGAATGCGTCGTTGCTGAGGCGCATTGCCGTCTGGAGTGCGCACGCGGTGCGGCCGGTCCAGCCGTCTACCGATTCCACGCCTTGCTGACCCCCGTTGTCTTGTTACGCATCGGTTCCGCACTGGTTGTGCGTCGCTTGGTCATGGGTTGCCCGGTGAATCCGGCGTGGAATTGACGGCATGGAAAACAACAACCGCCTACTTACCGGGCCGGACGTTGTCGATGACCGTGGTCATGCCGGACTTGAGGTCGTCGAGGCGCTCGGTGATCTCTTCGAGGCGCTGTTCGAGAGCGTCCAGGCGGGACCAGAGGGTGTCGCCCTGGTCGGTGATGGGCTCGTTGACCTCGGGTGGGCGGCGGCCGTGCAGGACGGCGTCCAGGTGCTGGGGGTGCCAGCCGAGGGTCACGGAGAGGGACTCGAGGGTCCTGGTGCTGCGGCGACGTTCGACGGTGTGGTGTTGCAGCTCGCGGACGATCGCCTGGGAGACGCGGGAGCGTTCGGCGAGTTCGCGTTGGCGCCAGCCCAGCTCGTTCACGCGCTCGTTGATCGCCTTGGCGACTGCCGCCCAGTCCTCCGACACCTATTCCTCCGCGCTCCGCCTCAGCGCTGACATTAGCGGCTTTGGCTGATTCCACGGGGTAGTAACCGCGCGTTTCGCGTCGCGGCCGGACAGATCTGTCGTTCGGCAAGCTGAAATTATCAATTGAGAGCTGAAATTAGCTCTTCGCGCCTTTAAGGACTTTCCTGATGAATGCTGCTGTGCCCGATTCCGGGCGTGAGTTCTACGGGGTACGGGAGGCCGCTTGGCTGCTCGGTGTCCCTGAGTCGGTCGTGAGCCGGGGTGTCCGGGTCGGGTCCATCCCGGCGGTCTCGCGTCGCGGTCGGCTGGTTGTGCCGGGCCACGTGGTCAGGCGGCTGCTCGGTGAGCCGGTCGGGGGTGACCGACCTTGATCGACTTTGAGGAGTTGGCTGCTCGGCTCGATCGGTTCGAACAGGTTCCTGACCAGGTGCTGTGGGAGATCGTGACCCGGGACGGGACGTGTGCGTGGCTGTACGAGAACGAGCTTGAGCCGGGCTGGGCGGGGCTGACCGATCGGGAGGTGGCGGCGCGGATCTGTGCCGGTTGTTCCGAGCGGTTGGCGTGCCTGGAGCTGGAGTTGCGTACGTCGAAGGGCCGGTCGTTGGGTGTGTGGGGTGCGCTGCCGGCGGAGGACCTGCGGGCGCTCTACCTGGTGTGGCGCGCTCGGCGGGAAGGGCGGGCGCGATGACGTTCGACCTGACTTACACGGAGTTGCTCGCGGGTGTGGGTGTGCTGGTCTCGCTGTTGTGGGTGTGGCGGGCGGGTGCTCGGCGGGCTCGGGCGGCGGCGAACGCGGCTCGGTCGGGGGCGCGGTTGTTCTCGCTCGGTGGCCGGGTGCTGTTCACGGCCGGGCTGATCGTGGGGGTTCAGTGGCTGGTGATCAGTCACCCGTCGGCGGGTAAGTGGCTGGTGCTGGCGGTGTTGGGGTTGCCGGCGCTGTTCGCGTCGTACGTGCTCACTCGGGCGTTGACCGTGACGGTGGACCGGCGGCGGGGTGAGCGGCGATGAGCACGCGGGACGCGCGGCATGTGCCGTTGACCAGTGCGCAGCGGCTCGCCCAGGACGCGGCCGAGGCTGCCGAGGTACGGGCGTATCTGACGCATCCGGATGTGGTGGCGTTGCGGATCGAGCGGGTTCGGTCGCAGGTGGACTGGATGTGTTGGACCGGGATCGGGCTCGGGTTGGCGTTCACGATGACGAACGTTCAGGTGTTCGCGTCGGCTGATAGTCCGGTGTGGTCGTTGGCCTGGTTGGCGGCGTGGGTGCTTGATCCAACCGTGTCGTTGATCTTGATCGCGATTCTGCGGGCGGAGCAGGTGACGGCTCGGTACCGGGTGCGGACGGGGCCGTGGGTTCGGCGGGCGAAGTGGTTGACCTTGACGGCTACGTACGTGATGAACACGTGGACGTCGTACGCCGCCGGGTCGCCGTCGGCGATCGTGCTGCACTTGGTGCCGCCGTTGGTGGTGTTCGTGGCGGCCGAGGCGATCACGGATCTGCGGGACAAGTTGAGTGAGGCTGTTGCGGTGGCTCATGCCGAGGCCGGCGGGCGTGGGCCTCGTGGGGCGGAGCTGGCTGGGCGGCGGAAGCTGTTCGCGGACTACCTCGGTGAGGCTCGGGAGGCGTGGTCGTCCGAGGTGGTGATCTCGGCGAGTTGGGTGCGTGAGGTCACCGGGTGTTCGCGTGGGTTGGCGCCTCGGGTGGCTCGGGCTCTTGCCGATGAGGTTGGTGGTCGGCGGTGAGCGTTCATGAATCGTCCATGAACAGCCACGAGTCGTTGCCGGTGCCGGCGGGATCGCGGGAGGTCGTGCCTGGTGATCCGGTGCTTGACGGGGAGTTGGTCGAGGAGGCTCGTTACTGCTCGCCTCGGTTGGGGTGGTTCGCGTCGTGGTGGCTGCGGTCGGCGCGGGTGCCGGTGTGGTTGAAGAGTCGGCGGCAGGCTGTTCAGGCGTTGAAGGATCTGGCGGTTGCTGTGGTGCGGGCACCCGATCGGTTCGTCGGGGCGGTGGTGCGTGGCGTGGTCGCCGGGGTTCGGTGGTGGCGGCGGTGGGTGACCGTTCAGGACTTTCGGGAGGCCGCGGAGCAGTCCGAGAAGCTGGCGGACAAGTTCGCTGATATTCGGGCGCTGACGCTGTTCCGGTGGCGGGTCACGGGTGCTGTTGTCGTGGTCGCCGGGCTTGGGCTGGCGTTGGTGGACCTGGTCCATGGGCGGGGCTGGTTGTGGTTCACGGTCGCGGCCGGGGCGGTGGCTCTCGCGGTGCTGGGTCGGCGGCGGGAGGGGAGTCCTGGGCGTAAGGCGGTGTTGGCTGGGCCGCGCACGTTGACCTGGACGATGGACCCTCAGGTGCTGGTGGACGCGTTCCGGGACGCGAAGCTGATCGGGAAGGACGAGACGCTTCGGCTTGTCGAGCGGGCTACGCGGGTCGGTGACGGGTGGGCGGTAACTGTCGACCTGCCGGCGACGCGCAAGGCGGCGGATGTGATCAAGCATCGTGAGGCGTTGGCGTCCGCGTTGGCGGTCGATGAGGTGCAGTTGATCGTGGAGCGGGTCCGGGGGAACGGCGGGCACGCCGGGCGGGTGTCGATGTGGGTGGCTGACTCGGACCCGTACGCGTCGCCTCCACTTCGGACGCCGTTGTTGAGGGCGGAGCGGTGGGACGCGTGGCGGCCGGTGCCGTTCGGGCGGGACGCCCGGGACCGGCGGATCGATCTGCCGTTGGTGTGGACGTCGTTGCTGGTGGGGGCGATTCCACGGCAGGGGAAGACCTTCGCTGCTCGGCTGGCGGCGGCAGGGCTCGTGCTCGACCCGTACACGCGGCTGTATGTGGCGGACTTCAAGGCGGGGAAGGACTGGGACGCGGCGGGTCAGGTGGCGTATCGGTTCATGTCGGGTGACGAGTCGGCGCACGTGGTGGAGCTGGTGGGGTGGCTGGTTGAGCTGGTGGCCGAGGTGCAGGGGCGGTATCGGCGGATGCGGGAGTTGGACGACGTGACGTGTCCGGAGTCGAAGGTCACGCCGGCGATGTCGCGTGACAGGGCGCTGGACATGCCGGTCACGGCGGTGTTCGTCGATGAGGTGCAGGTGCCGTTGGAGGACCGGACGCCGGTCGACGTGCAGGGCAAGCGACTGGCGGCGGGGGAGTACGTCGGGGAACTGCTGACGTGGCTGGCCAAGAAGGGGCCGGCTGCCGGGATCGTGTTGGTGTTGGCCACGCAGCGGCCGGATTCGAAGACGATTCCGAGTGGGCTTCGGGCGGTGTTGGGTCGCGGTTCGCGTTGCGGGTGATGGACTGGCGGGACTCGAACATCGTGCTCGGGGAGCAGATGAACACCCGTGGGTACGACAGCAGTCGTCTGCTGGCTTCGCACAAGGGTGTCGGCATCCTTCGGCCGGACGGCGACACGCAAGCCGGCGCCGACGTGCTAGCTGTACTGACCCGTGAGGTTGGGAACGCGGCTGGCGGGTGGTAGGCCGCCGAGTGCGGTGTGGCCGCGGTGGTGATTGTAGGTGTGTAGCCATCGTGGGAGGGCTTGGCGTCGTTCGGTCTCGGTTTTGTAGGGGTGGGCGTATGCCCATTCGTCGAGCAGGGTGCGGTTGAACCGTTCGACCTTGCCGTTGGTTTGGGGCCGGTAGGGGCGGGTGCGTTTGTGGGTGATCCCGGCGTCGGTGAGGGTGTTGCGCCATAGCCGTGAGCGGTAGCAGGATCCGTTGTCGGTGAGCACGCGTGCGACGGTGATTCCGTTGGTGTGGAAGAAGGTTTGGGCTCGGGTCCAGAACGCGGCGGCGGTTTCCTTGGTCTCGTCGGGCAGGATTTCGGTGTAGGCCAGTCGTGAGTGGTCGTCGACGGCGTTGTGCAGGTAGCTGTAGCCCAGGTTCGGGCGGCCACCGATCTTGCGGGGACGGGCGAGGTCGCGGTGGGCCGAGCTGTTGCGGCCACCGACAGCGCGGCCATGGATCTTGTGGCCGCCGCCGTCGGGGATGTTGCCCAGCTTCTTGATGTCGACATGGACCAGATCGCCGGGGGCGTCACGTTCGTAGCGGCGGATCGGCTGGCTGGTGGCCCGGTCCAGATGCGCGAGCCGGGCCAGGCCGTAGCGGACCAGCACCCGATGCGCCGTGGCTGGGTTCAGGCCGAGCAGGTAGGCGATGCGGGCGGGACCCCAGCGGCGGGCCAACCGGACCTTGACGATCCGCCGTTCGGTCCGTGTCGGGGTCCTGAGAGGGCTGGTACGCGGGCGTGAAGACCGGTCGACCATGCCCGCCGAGCCCTCGACGCGGTAGCGGTCGGCCCATCGTTTCGCCGTGCTGACCGAGACCTGGAAACGGTCCGCGGCCTGACGCAGCGGCCAACCGTCATCCACGACACACCGGGCCAGGCGCAGCCTGCCCAACTCGGTCAGGGGTGCGTTAGCGTGAGGAATGAGGGCCTCCTGGGTCACCGGTGCAGATGTCGCAATCCACACCGAACCCGGAGGCCCTCCTCATTCCAAGATCATCCGATCACGTGTCCCCGAGTTCACAACCTCCCGGGGCAATACAGCTAGCGCTGACGGTTCGGACGTACTACATGCCGAACGAGGACTGGCAGGTCATCTGCCAGCGCGGGCGGGCACTGCGGGAGGCCGAGGGCACGCTCAGCGGACAGGCGGCCGGTGACGAACAGGTGCCCGCGCTCGACCACTCGGCGGCGGTTCGGGCGATCGGGACGGGTGCCGCGCCTCAACCGGCGCGGTCGGCTGGCGTACCTGATCCATTGGCCAGCGTTGTTGACCACCTCGATGAGCTGGGTGATGAGGCACCGGAGTTCGTCTCCAACGCCGATCTTGCGGAGCTGCTCGACTTCGACCCAGCGTGGCTCGGCCGGCGACTCGCCGAACTGGGCTGCCGGTCGACACGAGAGCGCGTCACCTCCGAGGACGGCCGGGTGAGGCAGGCCCGTGGCTACCTCACGGCTGACCTGTTCACGGCGGCCGATGACGTGCGCGATCTTGGCGGTGCCCTGTGACAGCACAGCCCGAATGCCGTCACAACGGACGTTCGATGCCGTCTTGCCGTCACAGCGACTGTGACAGCAACAAAGATAGCGTGAGCTGCGAAAACAGTGGTTGTGACAGCTGTGACGGTATCCGCGATTGCCGTCACAACCGGCCAGAAACCCGCTCGCTCGCGCCCGGACTGGGACGTCATGGGCGTGCCGTCACGGGTAGGAGGCCCAGGAGAACTGAAATCAGCTCGGCACATGACGGCGTGATCGTGCGTCTGCCGGCGGAGCTTCCCCGGCTGACATCCCGCGTAGCCGCGTCCTTACTTGCGATACTGGTGGAGCTGACCGAGGTGCCGGTGCTGGATCGGCCGGGGGAAGAGGTGCGAGATGACCGCTGAGATCAGCCGTGATCCGTGGGCGACGCTGGACGAGATCATGGGTATCCAGGTGGTTGACGCGACCGATGAGGGAGTCGGTCCGTTGGCGTTCTTCGGACGGTGCTCGACCGAGGACAACCAGGACCCGACGACATCACGTGCGTGGCAGGTCGCCAACGCGCGGAACGTCGTCGAGCCGCGCGGCGGGGAGATCGTCGCCGAGTTCTTCGATATCGGGTTCTCGCGGTCAGTGCCGTGGGAGCGTCGGCCGGAGTCGGGCCGGCTGTTGGCTGAGTTGAAGCGGCCGGATCGTGGGTGGTCCGGTGTTGTCGTGGGAGAAGGCACTCGGTGCTGGTACGGCAACCAGTTCTCCTTGATCGCTCCGAAGTTCGCCGCCTACGGGGTGGATCTGTGGGTGCCGGAGTTGGGTGGGAAGTTCGACCCGCGCAACCCCTCGCACAAGATGCTGATGAGCCAGCTCGGCGCGATGAGCGAATCGGAACGCCAACACGTCCAAGCCAGGGTGCGCGCGGCGATGGACGCGCAGGTGGTCAACGAGGGCCGGCACCAGGGAGGCAGAGCGCCATACGGGTACGTGACGGTGGACGGTGGGCCGCACCCGAATCCGCGTAAGGCGGCGGAGGGCTACCGAATGCGGCTGCTCGCGCTCGATGAGCCTGCGGCCGAGGTTGTCCGGCGGATCTTCGCCGAGTACCTGGGTGGGCGTGGTGACCGAGCCATTGCGAATGGGCTGAACCGTGACGGTATCCCTTGCCCGTCCGCGCGTCGGCCTGAGCAGAACACGCACCGGCTCGCCGATGGGTGGCAAGGCAGCACCATCAGGTCGATTCTGGAGAACCCGCGCTACACCGGCTACGCGGTGTTCGGACGGTGGACCAAACACGAAGTCCTGATGGACCCGGACGACGTCGCGGCCGGACACGTGGTGCGGTTCCGCCGCTCCACACCGGAGCGGGTCGTCCGGTCACGGCGCCCGGCCCACCCGGAGATCATCTCGGTTGAGGATTTCACCCAAGCTCAGTTGCTTCGTCGGTCGAAGGCGGCCGGCGGGTTGCAGACAGCGCGGAAGACCGAGCGAACGGGCCGACCAGTGAAGCGGCCGTACTTGTTCCGAGGCCGGATCAGGTGTGCGGTGTGCTCGCGGAAGATGGAAGGCAGTCCACGCAAGCACGCCATGTACTACCGCTGCCCCGCGCGCACGCTCGCGCCGGAATCTTCGGTTCTGGCTCTTCATCCGCCGGCCGTTTATCTGCGTGAGGACACGATCCGGGACGCCGTGAACGGCTGGTTCGCGGAGCTGTTCGACCGTGACAATGTGGATCGCACGGTGGCCGCTCTCGTGGCCTCCCAGGAGGGTGCGTCGCAGAGACGGGACGGAGGAGAGGCTGCTCGGAAGCGGCTGGCAGATGCCGAGAGCCGACTCAGGAAGTACCAGGCAGCCATCACGGCCGGCGTGGATCCGGCGGCGCTGGTCGAGGTGATCAACTCCGCGCAAGCCGAACGGGTCGCGGCCCAAGCTGAGGTCGACAACGCCCCCGCACCGAACCTGATGGACGCGGCGGAGGTCCAAGCGCGGATCGACATGCTTGGCGACGTCGCGACCAAGCTCAACGACGCGACAGGGGAAGGGCTCGCAGAGCTGTACGCAGGGGCTGACCTGCAAGTTCTGTATGAGCCGGAGGCACTCACCGCTGAGATTTCGATGCGGGTGAATAGTGTGCGTGTCCGAGGGGGGACTTGAACCCCCACGCCCTTGTCGGGCACTAGCACCTCAAGCTAGCGCGTCTGCCATTCCGCCACTCGGACTCTGTGGTGGTGCACAGCGTAACGGATGGCCGAACGGGCGCCCAACCGGCCACCTCCTTGTGTGGATCACGGGGTTGACGTGGGGGTTTGTGGCGGTGGGACTCACCAGGCGCCCGGCGCAGTGGTAGGAAGGCCCTGTGACCGAGCAGATGAGCGCCCCGGTGCTGGCGCAGGATGAGGCCGTGCAGCTCACCAGTGAGTTGATCCGGATCGACACGAGCAACACCGGTGAGCTGGAGACTACTGTCGGTGAGCGGGTGGCGGCTGAGTATGTCGCTGAGAAGTTGACTGAAGTGGGGTATGAGGTCACTGTTCTCGACTCGGGGGCCCCGGGGCGCACGAACGTGTTCGCTCGGTTGGCGGGGGCCGATCGGACGCGGGGAGCCCTGCTGATCCACGGGCACCTGGACGTCGTGCCGGCTGATGCGACGGAGTGGTCGGTTCATCCTTTCTCCGGGGCGATCCAGGACGGGTACATCTGGGGTCGCGGGGCCGTCGACATGAAGGACATGGTCGGCATGACGTTGGCCGTCGCCCGGCGGTTCAGGCGGGACGGGGTTGTGCCGCCTCGGGATCTGGTGTTCGCGTTCCTTGCCGACGAGGAGGCCGGTGGGGCCTACGGCTCTCAGTGGTTGGTGGAGAACCGGGCTGATCTGTTCGACGGCGTCACCGAGGCCGTGGGGGAGGTCGGCGGGTTCTCCGTCTCGCTCGCCGACGATCTTCGGGCCTACACGATCGAGGTCGCGGAGAAGGGGATCGCCTGGATGCGGTTGCGGGTTCGGGGGCGCGCGGGGCACGGGTCGATGATCCACGAGGACAACGCGGTCACGAAGCTCGCGGCCGCGGTCGCTCGGTTGGGTGCTCATCGGTTCCCGATCGTCGTCACGGACTCGGTGCGGGCGTTCCTTGACTCGGTCAGCCAACTGACCGGGCTGGAGTTCGACGACGACGACCTCGCCGGCTCCGTGGAGAAGCTCGGGCCGCTCGCGCGGGTCGTGGGCGCCACGCTGCGCGACACCGCCAACCCGACCATGCTCACCGCCGGCTACAAGGCCAACGTCATCCCCTCCGTCGCCGAGGCCGTCGTGGACTGTCGGGTCCTTCCGGGGCGGCAGGAGGCCTTCGAACGGGAGCTCGACGAGATCCTGGGGCCGGACGTCGAGCGGGAGTGGATCACCCACCTGCCCTCCGTCGAGACCTCGTTCGACGGGGACCTCGTGGACGCGATGACCGCCGCCGTCCAGGCCGAGGACCCGGGCGCCCGGACCATCCCCTACATGCTCTCCGGCGGCACCGACGCCAAGGCCATCCACACGCTGGGCATCCGCTGCTTCGGCTTCGCCCCGCTGCGGCTGCCGGCCGACCTCGACTTCACCGCCCTGTTCCACGGGGTGGACGAGCGGGTCCCGGTCGACGCCGTACGGTTCGGGACGCGGGTGTTGGACCGGTTCCTCCGGACTTGTTGAAGTTTGTCCCCGATGGGGTGAACCGATTCGGGTCCTGGGGCGTAACGACGGTGGAACGCTCAGCAATCGACCCAGAACCCGGAGGCACCGGTGCCCGATTTCGTCGGTGGACTACCCCTACACCCCCTCGTCGTGCACTTCGTCGTCGTGCTCCTGGTGATCGCCGTCGGCGGGGCGGTCCTCATCGCCGTGTGGCCGGCGGTGCGTCGCCGCTACGGCTGGCTCGTCGTCGTGGCGGCCGGCGTCGGGACCGCGCTCGTGCCGATCACCACCAACAGCGGGGAGTTCCTGGAGAGCCGGATCGGCACCAACCCCGGCATCCAGGAGCACGCCCGGCTCGGTGACCTGCTGGTGTGGTGGGCGCTGGGCCTGTTCGTGGCCGTCACCGCCCTGATGGTGCTGCACCAGCGCGGGGAGAAGGCCCAGCCGGAACCCGCGGAGGACGGCTCCGGCGGCGGCACGATGGTGGCCACCCGGCAGGCCAGCGGCACGAAGGTCGCCGTGCTCGTCGCGGCGGTGGTGACCGTGGGGCTCGCCGTGGCCACCGGCGTCCACACCTTCCGGGTCGGCGACGCCGGCGCCCGCCTGGTGTGGGAGTTCGTGGAGGACACGCCACCGGCCAACGGTGGCTGACCTCCTCAGGACTAGGTACTCAGGCCGGGCAGGAGACCGACGGAACGGCGCCGCTTGAGCAGCACCCGTCGGCTCCCGTCCGAGTACAACCGCACATTGGACAGCTCCCACCCGGCGAACTCGGCGTGGATGGCGAGCTGGGTGGCCGCCGCGCGCCGGGACACACCCGGCGGGAGCCGCAACGGCCGATATTCCCAGTCCCCGTCGATCACCCCGTCAGCACTCATACAGCGATCACCTGTATTCCCTTTCCGGTCGCGGACGCGACGACCACACGCCCGCTGCTCGGGTCAACGGTCACGGAATTGGGTTGTTCCACCGTCGAGAACCGGTGCTTCTCCACGGGCTCGCCGCCCGCCACATCGAACCCCACAACCTCGTTACGTTCGGTGAGTGTCACCCACACGAGGTCCCGTTCCTGGTCATAGGCCAGCCCGTAGGGTGACCCGGGCACCGGGAACCGCTGGCGCATCAGCAGCGGGTCCACCGAGAACGCCAGCAGCGCCCCGCCCCGGGTGTCGGCCAGCAACACCCGGCCGAACCGGTCGGCGACCGCGTTGGTCGACCCCTCGCCCGCGCGCAGACCCTCGTCGACCGCCCCGCCCGGCACGTCCAGCATGAACACCGCGTTGCGCAGCCGGTCGAACACGACCGCGTTCTCGCCGGTCGAGAGCACCTGGTCGGCGCTGAACAGCCCGCCGCTGATCGTCCTGGCCGCCCCGTCGTCGCCGACCACCGCGACCGCCTTGCGGTCACGCACCGCGACCAGGGTGTCGTCGCCGAAGCCGACCGCGCTGGTCAGCTCGCCCTCCACCGGGGCCGTGCTGGTCCGCCCGTCAGGCAGGGAGATTCGCACCAGCTCGTCGTCGGTGGTGGCCAGCAGCGGCCCGCCGGTACCGGAAACGGTCACCGAGCGTGCCGGTGCGGACAGCTCGACGGTGGTCGGATCGGACAGGGTGTCGGCCTCGGTCAGCCGGTAGAGCAGCACCGACGGCGGCTGCTCGACGGCCACCGCCAGCACGCCGTGCTCGGCGTCCACCGCCAGCGACGTCGGCGTGCCGGTCAGGGCGGTGACCGTGCCCGACGGGGCGACCTGCGGCGCGGGGGAGCGCGCGGGGGTCGCCGCGACCGGGTTGTCCGACACCATCAGCTCGTCGCTGGGCTCGGTTGTGGAACAAGCCGTGCCCGTCGCGGCGCAACAAACGACGACCGCGACCACCATGCGACGCAACATCGACCTCCGACACGTCGGCCCGGCGGTCGCGACCACGGTGCGTCACGCCGTCGGGACGTCCTTCCAGCATCCTCCAATAACGTCCAGGACGCTAACCCCCGTTTCCGGGCCGTCGGCACCGGGGGCAACTACCGGCCGTCAGCACGCCGTGTCAGCCCAGCTGGGTCTCCGGGTAGCCGAGCTCGGGGTCGCTGACATCGTCCAGCGCGGCCCTGATCGCCGCCGGCAACGTCAGCTCCTCGGACACCAGCGAGCCGAGCAGCTGGCCGGTGTCGCGCGCGCCGACCACCGCCGAGGCCACGCCCGGCCGGTCACGCACCCAGGCCAGCGCCACCGACAGCGGCGAGGTCGCCAGCCCGTCGGCCGCGGTCACCACCGCCTGCACGATCCGCGCCGCCCGCTCGGTGCGGTGGTGGTCGACGTAGGGGGCGTAGTGGGTCGATGCGCCGCGCGAGTCGGCCGGGGTCGCCGCCCGGTACTTGCCGGTCAGCACACCCCGCCCGAGCGGCGCCCAGGCCACCAGCCCGAGACCGTGGTGCGCGGCGGCCGGCCCGACCTCCCGTTCGAGACCGCGTTCCAGCAGCGAGTACTCCATCTGCGCGCACACCAGTGGCGCGGCCAGCGGTGTCGACCGCTGCCGGCTCGCGGCCGTGGCCAGCTGCCAGCCGGTGTAGTTCGACACGCCGGCGTAGCGGACCTTGCCGCTGGTCACCGCGTGGTCGACGGCCGCCAGTGTCTCCTCAAGCGGGGTGGCGGCGTCCCACGCGTGCAGCTGCCACAGGTCGATGTGGTCCACGCCCAGTCGGCGCAGCGAACCCTCCAGCGCGGTCAGCAGCGACCCCCGGGACGCCCCACCGCCGAACGGGCCCTCGCCGCGGCGGGCGACGGCCTTGGTGGCGAGCACGATGTCCTGGCGGGGGACCAGGTCGTCGAGCAGCGAGCCCAGGATCCGCTCGCTCTCCCCGTCGCTGTAGACATCGGCCGTGTCCACCAGGGTGCCGCCGAGGTCGGCGAACGCGACCAGCTGGCTGGCGGCCTCGTCGGCGTCGGTGTCCCGCCCCCACGTCATGGTGCCCAGCCCGATCCTGGACACCCTCAGCCCACTGGCGCCGAGGTGTCGTTGCTCCACCGGGGAAGCCTAAGCGGCCGACCTCGTTCCCGCTGGCAGAACCCCCGAACAGCCCGAAATCGGCACCGGGGGACCGTGCGTAGATCACAGTACCGAAGCGGCGACTGTCGGTATTGTCAGCCGATGCGACTCGGACTGAACCTCGGCTACTGGGGTGCCGGCAACGACGCCAACAATCTGGAACTCGCCAAGGAGGCCGACCGGCTCGGCTACTCGGTGGCGTGGGCGGCGGAGGCCTACGGCTCCGACGTGCCGACCGTGCTGGCGTGGGTGGCCGCCCACACCGAACGGATCGACGTCGGCAGCGGCATCCTGCAGATCCCCGCCCGCCAGCCGACGATGGCCGCGATGACCGCCGCCACGCTCGACACCCTCTCCGGCGGCCGGTTCCGGCTCGGGCTAGGCGTGTCCGGCCCGCAGGTCTCCGAAGGCTGGTACGGGGTCAAGTTCGACAAGCCGCTGGCCCGCACCCGGGAGTACGTCGAGATCGTCCGCAGCGCGCTGCGCCGGGAGCGGGTGTCGTTCCAGGGCAAGCACTTCACCCTGCCGCTGCCCGATGGCCCCGGCAAGCCGCTCAAGCTGATCGTGCACCCGGTGCGCGAGGAGATCCCGGTCTACCTGGCGTCCATCGGCCCGAAGAACCTGGAGCTGACCGGCGAGATCGCCGACGGCTGGCTGGCGATCTTCTACTCGCCGCGCTACGGCCCCGAGTCGCTGGAGCTGATCGCGAAGGGCCGGGAGAAGGTCGGCAAGACCCTGGAGGGTTTCGACGTCGCGGCGACCGTGCCGATGATCGTCAACGACGACTGGAAGGTCGCGGCCGACAGCGTGCGCCCGTACGCGGCGCTGTACGTCGGCGGGATGGGCAGCCGGGAGCAGAACTTCTACAACAACCTGGCCTGCCGGATGGGCTTCGAGGCCGAGGCCGCCGAGGTGCAGAACCGCTACCTGGCCAAGGACTACGCGGGCGCGGCGGCGACCGTGCCGCTGGAGTTCATCGACCAGACCTCGCTGCTTGGCCAGAAGGAACGTATAGCAGACGGCATGGTCGCCCTCGCCGAGTCGGGGGTCACCACACTCACCATTTCCACGGTGCTGCAAGATCTTGAGCACAGCATCGCGACCCTGCGTGTCGCGGTGGAAGCTCTTGATCTCGCGGGAGTTGGGTAGTAGTTGAGCTGGCTGGAAGCCCTCGTTCTCGGACTTGTTCAGGGACTCACGGAGTTCCTGCCGATCTCCTCCAGTGCGCACCTGCGGATCACCGCGGCGTTCGCCGGCTGGGGCGACCCCGGTGCGGCGTTCACCGCGGTCGTCCAGCTCGGCACGGAAACCGCGGTGATCCTGTACTTCCGGAAGAAGATCGGCCGGATCCTGGCCGGCTGGTTCCGGTCGCTGCGCCGACCGTCGCTGTGGCGGGACGACCCGGACGCGCGGATGGGCTGGCTGGTGATCATCGGCACCATCCCGATCGCTGTGCTCGGCCTGCTGTTCGAGGACGAGATCGAGCACGCCTTCCGTGACCTGCGGCTGATCGCGGCGACGCTGATCGTGTTCGGCATCGTGCTGGGGATCGCCGACCACCTGGGCCGGCGCGACCGCGGCCTGGACCACCTGACGGTGCCGCACGGCATCGGGTTCGGTTTCGCGCAGGCGCTCGCGCTGATCCCCGGGGTGTCGCGTTCCGGCGGCACGATCACCGCCGGCCGGCTGCTGGGCTACCGGCGCGAGGAGGCGGCCGAGTACGCGTTCCTGCTGGCGGTGCCGGCGGTGTTCGCCTCGGGGCTCTACCAGCTGGCCGACATCGGCGGCGGCCAGGCACCGGAGTGGGGTCCGACGGTCGTGGCGACGATCGTGTCGTTCGTGGTCGGCTACGCGGTGATCGCCTGGCTGATGCGGTTCATCAAGACGCACAGCTTCCTGCCGTTCGTCGGCTACCGGATCGCGTTGGGCATCGTGTTGCTGGTCCTGGTCGGGGCCGGTGTGCTGGAGCCGGATGCCGGCCCGGCCATGTGATCTACTGGCGGGGTGGCGACCGTCGTTCTGCTCAGGCATGCCCGTTCCACCGCCAACGGTTCCGGTGTTCTCGCCGGACGTTCACCGGGGGTGGAGCTGGACGAGACCGGGCGCGGGCAGGCTCAGCGGCTGGTGAGTCGGCTGGAGCCGGTGCCGCTGGCGGAGGTCGTCTGCTCGCCGCTGCTGCGCTGTGAGCAGACGGTCGCGCCGCTGGTGGCCGCGCGCGGGCTGGTGCCGGTGACCGAGCCCGGCCTGTCCGAGGTGGACTACGGCGACTGGACCGGGCGGGAGCTCAAGACCCTGTTCTCCGAGCCACTGTGGTCGGTGGTGCAGCAGCACCCGTCGGCGGCGGTGTTCCCGGCGGGGGAGGGCCTGGCCCAGATGCAGACCAGGGCGGTCGCGGCGGTGCGGGCGCACGACGCGCGGATCACCGCCGAGCACGGGCCGCGTGCGGTGTGGTTGCTGTGCAGCCACGGCGACGTGCTGAAGTCGATCATCGCCGACGCGCTCGGCCAGCACCTGGACGCGTTCCAGCGGATCGTGGTGAACCCGGCGTCGGTGTCGGTGGTCCAGTACACCGACACCCGGCCGTTCGTGCTGCGGATGAACGACACCGGCGGTGAGCTGGCCAGCATCGTCCCGCCGGAGCAGCAGGAGGCCCCTGCCGGGCAGGCGGTTCCCGGGGGCGAGACCGGCCGGTCAGCGTAGCCGCGCACAGACGTTCACAATTTGTGGGAAACCTGTTCGTCCAGGTGGGTGACTGTGCCAGTATCGTCCACCGTTCCGAACACGCATCGCACACAAGTCATCGACGCGGGCCGGGCCGGCGGCGTGCCGGCCGGGGGCCGAGGGAGAAAGTCATGTCGCAGCCATACGGTGGTCAGCAGCCACCGCAGGGGTCCAACCAGAACTACCAGGGCTATCCGCAGGCGCCGCAGGCACCGGCGGGTGGCTACGGGTCGATGCCCCAGGCACCCCAGGAGTACACCGGCGGTCCGATTCCGCGTCCCGGCGCGGTGACCGCGGCCGCCGTGCTGGCGTTCGTCCAGGCGGGTCTCACGACGATCACCACGCTCATCGTGTGGATCGGCGTGTTCAACCTGGAGGGCGGGGAGATGGCGATGCAGGCGCTGATCGCCCTGGCCCAGACCGCCGGCGTGGTGCTGCTCATCATGGGCGGGCTGCAGATGATGTCCGGCAAGGGTCGCACGCTGCTGATCGTGGGTGCGGCGCTCGAGGTGGCGATCTCGCTGTTCTACATGATCATCTACTCGACGCTGGACGCCGGCGGGATCGACGTCCTGGAGGGCGCGAAGGCGCTGCTCATCGGTGCCGCGGTGTTCTTCGCGATCATGCCGGTGATCTGCATCGTGCTCGCTCGGGGCGCGCTGGCCACGCAGTACCTGCAGCCCCACCGCCGCTGAGGTCAGCGGGCGAGCAGTTCCAGCTGGGCGATGGTGACCGTCGGGGTCCCGGTGTTCTCGGTGACGTCCAACCGGTAGTGGGTGAAGTGCCCGGGGTTGGCCACGGCGAACGCCCTGGTCTGCCGGCGCCACCGGAAGGTCTGCCGGGTCCGCTCGTCCAGCACCACCCAGTTCACACCGTCGGACGACCCGCGCAGGGCCCAGCTGCGCGGGTCGTCCCGTCCGGTGCCCGAGGTCAGCGTGTAGTACCGCACGGTCGCGCCGTCGCCGGCGACCCGGTAGCTCACCCACGGGTTGGGGTTGCGGAAGGTGACCTGGGTGGCGGTGGTGTCGTCGAACAGGGCGGCGAGCTTGGGGCCGTCGCTGCTCTCGGCGAGGCCGTCCACGTCGCAGGTGAGGTCGACCATCGTGGCCGGCCGGGTCCCCGGCGGGGTCAGTGACGGGGGCAGCGCCTCCGGCCCGCAGCCCCAGCGGCTGGGCTCGGGGCCGAGGTGGAAGTCCAGGACCGCGCCGCCGGCGATGACCTCGTGCGGCAGCCACGCCTTCTCCCACGGCGCGCCGTTGACCATCAGGGCCTGCACGTACACGTTCTCCGGGCTGTTGTTCGGCGCGTTGACCACCAGCCGGGCGTCACCGCCCAGGCGCACCGACATCCGGCGGAACAGCGGCGAGCCGATCACGTACTCCGGGCTGCCGACACGCAGCGGGTAGAGGCCAAGCGCGCTGAACAGCCACCACGCCGACATCTCGCCGTTGTCCTCGTCGCCGAGATAGCCCTGGCCGATCTCGCTGCCGGCGTAGAGCCGGGACAGCACCTCCCGCACCTTCTCCTGGGTGCGCCACAGCGCGCCGGCGTAGGCGTACATGTAGATGATGTGGTGCGAGGGCTGGTTGGAGTGCCCGTACTGGCCCATCCGCACGTCACGCGCCTCGGGCATCTCGTGGATGGTGCGCCAGTAGGCGCCCCGCGCGCGGCCGGTCTCCTGGGTGGCGAAGAACTCGTCGAGCTTGGCGGCCAGCGCGGCCGGCCCGCCGAGCAGGGTGGCGAGCCCGGCGCCGTCGTGGGGCACCGAGAACGCCGTGTTCCAGCCGTTGGTCTCCACGTAGTCCCCGCCCCAGGCGCGCGGGTCGTAGGAGTTGGCCGGCTGGCGCCAGCGGCCGTTGTCCCTACGGCCCTGGAAGAACCCGGTGTCGTGGTCGAAGGAGTGGACGTAGTTGCGGGCGCGGTCCAGGAAGTACTCGTGGTTGTCCCGGTCGCCGACCGCGGCGGCGAGGTTGGCGATGGCGAAGTCGTTGACGCAGCCCTCCAGCGTCCAGGACAGTCCCGACTCGACGGAGGCCGGCGTGTAGCCGAGGAAGATCGACCGTTCGAGTCCCTTGCGGCCCAGGGCGTCGGTGGGCGGGGTGACCGTGGCGTTGCGCAGCGCGGCCTCGTAGGCGGCGCGGACGTCGAGATCGGGCACGCCCTTGAGGTGGGCGTCGGCGAAGGCGACGTCGGAGCTGGTGCCGGTCATCAGGTCGGCGTGGCCGGGGGAGGACCAGCGGGCGACCCACCCGGAGTCGCGGTACTGCTGGAGGAACCCGTTGGCCAGCTCGGCGCAGCGCGCGGGGTCGAGCAGCGCGTAGGCGGGCCAGGCGGTGCGGTAGGTGTCCCAGAAACCGTTGTTGACGTGCAGCCGGCCGGGGACCAGCGTCGCGCCGGTGTGGACCGGGGTGTCCTTCTTGGCCGGTGCGGCGAACGGGCTGGCGTAGGCGTACACGGGCTTGTCGACCGTGCCGGTGTTCTCGTGGGCCCGGTTCGGGTAGAGGAACAGCCGGTACAGGTTGGAGTAGAGGGTGACGAGCTGGTCCTCGGAGGCGCCGTCGACCTCGACGCGTTCCAGCAGGTCGTCCCAGAGCCGGGCGGCGCGTTCACGGACGGTGTCGAAGGTGTCCTCGTCGGCGATCTCCAGCCACAGGTTGCGTTTGGCCTGGGCGAGGCTGATCAGCGAGGTGGCGATCCGCATGGTCACGACGGTCTCGCCGTCGGGGTCGGGTTCGAACCGCAGGTAGCCGCTGACCCGGCGGGACAGCCCGCGCCACAGCCGTCCGCCGGCGGCGATCCGCCGGTCGAAGGTGGCGTACACGAACATCCTGGTCGCCCCGGCCGACAGTCCACTGCGAACGTCGGAGTGGCCCGAGACCGTGCCGGCGACGGTGTCCAGGTTCAGCCGGCCGTGGCGGGTGACGTTGTCGAAGATCAGGTTCGCGTCCTCGCCGGGGAAGGTGAACCGCAGGATCGCCGCGTGGTTGGTGGGCGCGACGTCGACCCGGATGCCGTTGGTGAACCGCACGCCGTAGTGGTGCGGGCGGGCGATCTCGTTGCCGTGGCGGAAGGTCAGCGCCCGGCGGCGCCGGCTCGCCCGCGGACGACGCGCGGCGGCCGATGGCAGGACCTGGAAGGTCTGCCGGTCGCCCATCCACGGGCTCGGCTGGTGACTGACCGACAGGGCCTGCAGGGCGGGCAGGTTCCGGTCGTTGTTGGCCCGCTGGTAGGTGTAGATCCAGTCGGTGGCGCCGGCGTCGGTGACCGGGGTCCAGAAGTTGAACCCGTGCGGGACGGCGGTGGCCGGGAACGTGTTGCCACGCGAGTAGCCCTTGGTGGAGTTGGAGCCCCGGGTGGTGATGACGTGGTCGGCCGGCCGGCGGGGCGCTTCCCTTGGCCAGTCGACGATGGCCAGGTCGTCGAGCCAGCCGGCGAACTGGGCGGGGCCGTTCGGGTTGTCGTAGGCCAGCAGGACGCGGGTGACGACCTTGCCCTCGGCGACGCCGCCGATGCGGGTGAACCGCCGGTTCCACTGGTGGGGCGCCAGCGCCTTGGACTCGCCCTGCCCGCGCGGGGTCAGCGGGAACCCGAGCTGGTCGGACAGGCCGAGGTCGGACAGGTAGGTGCCGTCGTCGAAGGCCAGGTCCAGCGACACGTAGGTGCTCGGGTAGCGCAGGTCGTCGCCGATCAGGTCCGGGGCGAGCACGTACTCCAGCACGGTGTCGCGGGAGACGAGCAGGTCCACCAGGTACAGCTTGTTGACCACGTGCGCGGCGCCCCGGCCGGAGTGGGTGCCCTGGTAGCGCAGGGCACGCAGGCCGGTGAACCCGACGCCCGGTTTGGCCGTGTAGGGCTTGGTGGGACCCGCGCCCTCGCGGGTGCTCATGGTGGCGCCGGCGGCGCGCTGGGCGCCGTTCTGGTCGAGGTCGACGGCATCGATCCAGGTCAGCGGGGGGTCGGTGTTCTCGAAGGACGAGAAGAAACCCCGAGCACTCATGCAGCGACACTCCTCGCAGGGTCGGCGGACGCCGGTGCGCATGATCCCATTTCCGGCGCCCGTGAGGTAGCTCCACCCGCCCCTCGCATCCGGACGATCACCTTGACCTCCACCTTGGTCGAGCTGGTTCACTGCCGGCCACAACCTCGAACGCACTGGTGGGAGCGACAGATGAGCATGGAGACGACGGCGTGGACATCGCTGTACCACGCGATGAACGCCACGGACGACCGCCGGCCGTTCTCCGTGCGCACCCTGGCACGGATCGGCCGGTTCGCCCGCCCACACCGCCGACTGCTCGGCTGGTTCCTGACGCTGAGCGTGGTGTCGGCCGCGCTGGCGGTGGCGACACCCGTGCTGGCCGGGCAGGTGGTGGACGCGATCGTCGGCGGGTCGGCCGCCTCGGTGGTGGTCCGCCTGGCAGTGATCATCGCGGCGATCGCGGTGGCCGAGGCCGGGTTGGGCCTGGTCACCCGCTGGTTCTCGGCGCGGATCGGGGAGGGCCTGATCCTGGACCTGCGGACCACGGTGTTCGACCACGTGCAGCGGATGCCGGTGGCGTTCTTCACCCGCACCCGCACCGGGGCGCTGGTCAGCCGGCTGAACAACGACGTGATCGGCGCGCAGCGGGCGTTCAGCGACACCCTGTCCGGGGTGGTGTCCAACCTGGTGATGCTGGTGTTGGCGCTGATCGTGATGCTGGGCATGTCGTGGCAGATCACGCTGATGGCGCTGGTGCTGCTGCCGGTGTTCGTGGTGCCGGCGCAGCGGATGGGCACCCGGCTGGCGCGCCTGGAGCGGGAGGCGGCCAACCACAACTCGGTGATGAGCACCCAGATGACCGAGCGGTTCTCCGCGCCGGGCGCGACGCTGGTGAAACTGTTCGGGCGCCCGGACGAGGAGGCGGCGGAGTTCGCGGCGCGGGCACGGCGGGTGCGCGACATCGGGGTGCGCACGGCGATGGTGCAGTGGGTGTTCATCACGGCGCTGACGCTGGTCTCGGCGCTGGCGTTGGCCCTGGTCTACGGGTTCGGCGGGTTCTTCGCGCTGACCGGTGAGCTCGACGCCGGCACGGTGGTGGCGCTGTCGTTCCTGCTGACCAGGCTGTACGCGCCGCTGACGGCGCTGGCCAGCGCGCGGGTCGAGGTGATGAGCGCGATGGTGTCCTTCGAGCGGGTCTTCGAGGTGCTCGACCTGAAGCCGCTGATCACCGAGAGGCCGGACCCGGTGACTGTGCCGGAGGGGCCGGTGGCGGTGGAGTTCGACCACGTGTCCTTCGCCTACCCGTCGGCGGACAAGGTGTCGCTGGCGTCGCTGGAGGAGGTCGCGAAGCTGGACGACCGGGGCGGCGAAACGGTCCTGCACGACGTGTCGTTCCGGGTCGAGCCGGGGCAGTTGGTGGCGCTGGTGGGCTCGTCGGGGGCGGGGAAGTCGACGATCGCCTCGCTGGTGCCGCGGCTCTACGACGTGGACTCCGGCACGGTGCGGCTGTCCGGGGTGGACGTGCGGGACGTGGGTTTCGCCGCGATGCGCGAGACGCTCGGGCTGGTCACCCAGGACGGTCACCTGTTCCACGAGTCGGTGCGCTCCAACCTGCTGCTGGCGCGCCCGGAGGCGACGGAGGAGGACCTGTGGGACGCGTTGGGCAGGGCGCGGCTGGACACGCTGATCTCGTCGCTGCCCGACGGGCTGGACACGATCGTCGGCGAACGCGGCTACCGGCTCTCCGGCGGGGAGCGTCAGCGGCTGACGATCGCGCGGCTGCTGCTGGCCCGGCCCAGGGTGGTGATCCTGGACGAGGCGACCGCGCACCTGGACTCCACGTCGGAGGCGGCGGTGCAGGCGGCGTTGACCGAGGCGCTGGCCGGGCGGACGTCGCTGGTGATCGCGCACCGGCTCTCGACGGTGCGGGCGGCCGACCAGATCCTGGTGGTCGAGGACGGGCGGGTGGTGGAGCGCGGCACGCACCCGGAGCTGCTGGCGGCGGGCGGCCGGTACGAGGAGCTGTACCGGACCCAGTTCGAGCGGGACCCGGACGAGGTGAATGCTTGAGCGGTGTTGGACGAGGTGATGCGCCGGGGCTGGCCGGCGCTGGTGGAGAAGCCGGTCGACGGCTGGGTGGTGCGGGTGTCGGCCGGGGTGACCCAGCGGGCGAACTCGGTGGTCGCGCTCGCCGAGCCGGCCGACGTGGACCGGGCGGTGGCATCGGTGGAGCGCCGCTACGCCGCCGAGGGCCTGCCGCCGGTGTTCCAGGTGGGGCCCACGCCCAGGCCGGCGGACCTGGACGAGCGGCTCGCCGCGCGCGGCTACGCCTACGGTTCGCCGACGCTGGTGCAGGTCGCCGAGACCGCGACGGTGCTGGAGCGGTTGCCGGACCGGCCGGTGTCGGCGACGGTGAGCGGGGAGCCGGACGAGGAGTGGCTGGACCTGTGGTGGCTGGTCGACGGGCGGGGTGACGCCTCGGCGCTGGCGGTGGCCCGCAAGATCCTGACCGGCGGACCGGCCCGCTACGCGACGGTCCGCCGGGACGGGCGCGCGGTGGCGGTGGCGAGGTTGGCGCTGGTCGGGGAGTGGGGCGGGTTGTACTGCCTGGCGGTGCACCCTGACGCACGCCGGCAGGGTCTGGCGGGCGCGGTGACCCGGGCGGTGGTGGCCGACGCGGCCACCGAGGGCGTCGGGCGGCTGTGGTTGCAGGTGGTGGCGGCGAACGCGGCGGCCAGGGCGCTCTATGCCCAGGCGGGGTTCACCACCCAGGGCAGTTACCACTACCGCACAAGGAACAACTGAGAGTAGCCAACTATCTCTCGCGCTGCCCTGTCCCCCATTTTTCAACTATCATCTATCAACTATATAGATGTCCGATATTTCCGCCGGTTGGCGGACCCTCCCGATCCAGCGCCACAAAAGAGGCAGAGGACGGGAGGGGTCGACTCCGGACCGTCAGCGGCGCGACGCTCCATGGAGTACCGCGGGGACACTCGACCCGGTGTCGAGATGAACCCTCAGGTGGAGGTTCACACCGTGGACAGGAAGCGGTCCAGCACGTTCACCCCGAAGCGCAGGCCCTCGACGGGGACGCGTTCGTCGACGCCGTGGGCCATCAGGCGGTGGTCGAAGCCCTCGGGCAGCCACAGTGGCGCGAAGCCGTAGCAGTCGATGCCCAGGGGGGCGAAGGCCTTCGCGTCGGTGCCGCCGCCCATGCAGAACGGGACGACGACCGCGTCGGGGTCCTCGGCGACCAGTGCGTCGGCCATGGCGGTGAACCAGGGGGAGTCGACGGTGGCCTGGACGGGGGGTTGGTCGGCGAGGAACTCGCGGGTCACGCCGGGGCCGAGGAGTCGGTCGATCTCGGCGAGCAGTTCCTGTTCTGAGCCGGGGAGGACGCGGGTGTCGATGCGGGCCTGGGCGACGCCGGGGATGACGTTGACCTTGTAGCCGGCGGTCAGGACGGTGGGGGTGGTGCTGTTGCGGACGGTGTTCTCGGCGATCTTGGCGGCGGGGCCGAAGCGGCGCAGGGTGGCGTCGACGGCGTCGTCGCTGGTGAGGTCGACGGTCAGGCCCAGGGCGTGGCCGGCGCGTTGGAAGAACGCCCGTACGGTCGGGGTGAGGTGGACGGGCCAGCGGTGGTGGGCGAGGCGGTGGATGGCGTCGATGAGGGTGACGACGGCGTTGTCGTCGTTGCGGCGTGAGCCGTGGCCGGCGCGGCCGGTGGCGGTGAGCAGGAGGTGGGAGGTGCCGCGTTCGGCGGTGGCGACGGGGTAGAGGCGTACGGGTTGGCCGGTGGCGTTGGTGGTGTGGACGGTGTAGCCGCCGGATTCGCCGATGGCGGCGCCGACATCGTCGAACAGGTGGCGGTGTTGTTTGACCAGCCAGTGGGCGCCCCAGTCGCCGTTGTCCTCCTCGTCGGCGACGAAGGCGAGGACGAGGTCGCGGCGGGGGCGTCGGCCTTGGGTGTTCCAGCGGTGCAGGACGGTCAGGAGGGTGGCGCACATGTCTTTCATGTCGACGGCGCCTCGGCCCCAGACGTAGCCGTCGCGGATTTCGCCGGCGAACGGGGGGATCTGCCAGTCGGCTGGTTCGGCGGGGACGACGTCGAGGTGGGCGTGGATGAGTAGTGGGGGCAGGGTGGGGTCGGTGCCGGGGATGCGGGTGAGGACGTTGGTGCGGCGGGGGGAGCGTTCGAGGAGGGTGGGTTGGTGGCCGGTGGCGTCGAGGTGTCCGGCGACGAATTCGGCGGCTTCGCGTTCTCCGTGGGAGGAGCCGCCGCCGAGGTTGGTGGTGTCGAACCTGATGAGTTGGGCGCAGAGGTCTTCGACGGCTGGCTCACCCATAGCTTCCCTCCACGGCGCCGCTGGCGATGGCGGTGACGATTTTGAAGGCTTTCATGGCGTCGGTCATGGTGGTGGCGTTGAAGCCGACTGTGCGGATGTCGATCTGGTCGACGGTGGGGATGACGGCGGCCGCGGCGGCGAGGTGTGAGGCGTCGAACTCGACTTCGATGCGGTGGGGGGTGGTGGTGGCGGTGGTGCGTCCGGCGTGGGTCATGGCGGTGGTGGCGGCGGTGGTGATTTCTTGGGCGGTGATGGCGGGTGGTTTGCAGATGGCGGCGTAGCGGCTGACGCATTCCTTGACGGCGACGGTGGTGGCGTGGGGGGCGTAGTCGTTGGCGTCGTCGCAGGTGAGGTTGTCGCCGGTGACGAGGAGGACGGGGACGCCGTGTTCGGCGGCGAGGGCGGCGTTGAGTCGGCCTTCGCTGGCGCGGGTGCCGTCGAGCCAGACGCCGGTGATCTGGTTGGGGAGGTAGGTGTGGGAGAGGACGCCGTCGAGGCCGGCGGCGGTGTGGTAGCCGAGGAAGACGACGCCGTCGAGGCCGCTGTCGATGCCTTGCATCATGGAGAGTGGTTTGTGTTTGCCGGTGAGCATGACGGCTCGGGGGTCGAGGTCTTCGAGGAGGATGTTGCGTTGGGTGGAGTGGGCTTCGTTGACGAGTACTGAGGTGGCGCCGCCGGCGTAGAGGCCGGTGATGCAGGCGTTGACGTCTCCGGTGAACACCGGCCGGAGCCGTTGCCATTCGGGTGTCCCGATTGCCACGTCCGCCGTCCAGGTGACGCCGGTGGCGCCTTCCATGTCGGCCGAAATCATGATCCGCACGGGTCACACGTTACGGCTTGGTACACGTTGCCGACACCGATTGACTTCTTCAGGCGACAGGTGGTTACTTCCTCTCAACTATCAGGAAGAGGTGATCATCGTGAGATCGAGGCGAGTCGCGCTCGGTATCGCCTTGCTGGTGTCCGCCCTGGTCACTGGCCCCTTGGTGGCGTCCCCGGGCGCGGTGGCGGCACCGGAGGCGGCACCGAACGCGAAGATCGAGCGCGCCAACCAGGCGCCCACGATCCTGAAGGTCGGGGTGACCCAGGAGGTCGACTCGCTGAACCCGTTCATCAGCATCACCCGAACGGGGACCGACATCCTGCGTACGGCGTTCGACTTCCTCACGGTGTACAACCAGGAGGAGCAGAAGCCGATCGGCAGTCTCGCGGAGAGCTGGGAGACCTCCGAGGACAAGCTGACCTGGACCTTCACGATCCGTCCCGACCTGAGGTGGTCCGACGGCGAGCCGTTGACCGCCAAGGACGTGGCGTGGACGTTCAACAAGATGCTCACCGACGAGGTGGCGCGCACGGCGAACGGGTCCTACGTGGCGCAGTTCGAGTCGGTGGACGCGCCGGACGAGACCACGCTGGTGGTCAAGACGAAGGTGCCGCAGGCGACGATGACGTCGCTGGACATCCCGATCGTGCCCGAGCACATCTGGTCGAAGATGTCGGACATCAGCGCGGCGCCGGAGTACCCGATGGTCGGGTCCGGGCCGTACATCATCACCGAGTTCAAAGAAGCGCAGTTCACCAAGATGGTGGCCAACAACAACTTCTGGCGTGGCAAGCCGAAGGTCGATGAGCTGCACTTCATCTACTACCGCAATGCCGACGCGGCGGTGACCGCGCTGCAGAACGGTGAGATCGACCTGGTCAACAAGCTGACCCCGCAGCAGTTCGACTCGTTGAAGTCCGATCCGAACATCGTGCTCAACCAGGCGCAGAACCGGCGTTTCGACGAGATCCTGATCAACCCGGGGGCGGCGACGGCCGACGGTACGCCCATCGGTGACGGCAACCCGGCGCTCAAGGACATCAAGCTCCGGGAGGCGATCGCCACCGCGATCGACACGAAGACGCTGGTCGAGCGGGTGTGGAGCGGGTACGGCGAGGAGGCCGCCGGGTACATCCCGCCGATGTTCAAGGACTTCGCCTGGTCCCCGTCGGGGGACCAGAAGCGGGAGTTCAGCCTGGAGAAGGCCAACGCGATGCTCGACGAGGCCGGGTACCGCAAGGGGCCGGACAACGTGCGGTTGGACAAGGAGGGCAAGCCGTTGAACCTGCGGCTGCTCGCGCACGCCGAACGCACGATCGACGAGGTGGCCGGGCCGTTCATCAAGGGTTGGTTGGCCGATGTCGGCATCAATGTGACGGTGCAGCCGGTGTCGGACACCCAGGTGAACGAGGCCACGACGCGCGGCGAGTTCGATCTGGCGTTCTCCGGCTGGAGTGCCAACCCGGATCCGGACTACGTGTTGTCGTTGCAGACGTGCGCGAACCGGCCCAACGCGCAGGGCACCGGCGGTACGCCGGACTCGTTCCTGTGTGACGAGGAGTACGACGCGCTCTACACCCAGCAGCTGCAGGAGTTCGACCGCGCGAAGCGGATCGAGATCGTCAAGCAGATGCAGGAGATGCTCAACGAGAAGGCGACGCTGGTCATTCTGGGTTACGAGAACGCTCTGGAGGCCTACCGCAAGGACAGCTTCGAGGGTTTCCCGCTCCAGCCGCGGGAGAACGGCGTGATCATGAACCAGCAGGGTTACTGGGGCTACTACGGCGCCACTCCCGCTGGTGAGGGTCCGGTGCCGCAGTTCAACGACGACGGCACGATCACCGACGGTGGTGACGCGCAGACCTCCGACGCGGCGGCCGAGGAGGACTCCAACACGGGGTTGGTCCTGGCGATCGTCGGCGGTGTGATCGTCGTGTTGCTGGTCGGTGGGTTGTTCGTCGCCAGAGGCCGTCGCAAGACGGCCGAGGACCGCGAGTAGGAAAGCGAGTAGCTGTTCACGTGTCGGACATCATCACCCCGACCGAGGACGCTCTGGTGGAGGTGCCGCCGCCCGCTCGTGGTGGCGGCACCCTCCGCTATGTGTTGACCAAGATCGGTGGCGGTCTGGTCAGCCTGGCGTTGGTCATCGTGCTGGGGTTTCTTCTGTTCCGTGTCCTGCCGGGCGACGTCGTCCAGTCGATGTTCCGTGGGCGCCCGGCCACGCCGGAGCTCATGGCCGAGGCCGAGGCGAGACTCGGGTTGAACAAGCCTCTGTACGAGCAGTTCCTCGATTATCTGTGGCGGCTGCTGCACGGTGATCTCGGTGAGTCGTACGTGTTCAACGTGCCGGTCACCGACAAGATCCTGGAGCGGCTGTGGCCGACGGTGCTGCTGGTCGGGGTCGCGACGCTGATCGCGGTGGGGCTCGGGTTGTGGCTCGGTACCCGGTCGGCGTGGCGGCGGGGGAGCAGGTTCGACCGGATCTCCACCGGTGTGGCGTTGACGCTGTGGTCGACGCCGACGTTCTGGTTGGGGATGTTGTTGCTCGCCGCGACCAGTGGCCTGTTCCCGACCGCGGGGTTGGTGTATTCGGACACGCCACCGGATTTTCTGTCCCAGGCGTTGGACGTGGCTCATCACATGGTGTTGCCCACGGTGACGCTGGTGGCGGTGATCTACGCCCAGTACCAGTTGGTGATGCGGTCGTCGTTGTTGGAGGAGATGGACGCCGACTATCTGACGACCGCCCGCGCGAAGGGTTTGCGTGATGACCAGGTTCGGCGTCGGCACGCGGTGCCCAACGCGTTGTTGCCGACGGTGACGTTGGTGTTCCTGCATCTGGGCATGGTGATCGCCGGTGCGGTCACCACCGAGACGGTGTTCTCGTGGCCGGGGTTGGGTCTGTTGACCTATGACGCGCTGCGGGTGCGTGACCTGCCGTTGTTGCAGGGCACGATCGTGGTGCTGGCCGGCGCGGTGATCATCATGAATGTGCTGGCGGACGTGCTGTACCGCGTCCTGGACCCCCGGGTGCGTGCCTCATGACGGCCCCCTCGCCCCGTGCGTTGGCGTGGCGCCGGCGCGGTGCCGCGTTCGCCGCGGGGTGGCGCCAGTTCGCCAGCCAGCGCAGCGGCCTGGTCGGTCTGGGTCTGCTGGTGGTGATCGTGTTGCTGGCGATCCTCGCGCCGGTCATCACCGACCAGGGCGGTTTGGACGTCACCGAGGCGACCGGCGGGACGATGGCCCCTCCTGACGGGGAGTATCCGCTGGGCACCGACCGGTCGGGTCGTTCGGTGCTGCTGTTGACCCTGTGGAGTTCGCGGGTGTCGCTGCTGGTCGGGTTCGTGGCCACGTTGCTGTCGATCGCGATCGGCACGGTCATCGGGATCCTGGCCGCGCACTACGGCCGGTGGGTCTCGGCCGGTCTGATGCGGGTCACGGACTTCTTCCTGGTGATCCCGTCGCTGGTGCTGGCGATCGCGTTGTCCACGGTGATGGAACGCGGGATCGGCACGATCATCCTGGCGATCGGGCTGACGTCGTGGCCGTCGGCGGCGCGGCTGGTCCGGGCCCAGACCCTCACCATCGAGGCCCGGCCCTACATCGAGCGGTCCAAGGCGTTGGGTGGTGGGCATCTGCACGTGATCACCAAGCACGTGTTGCCGGCGGTGTTGCCGCTGGTGTTCGTGAACACCACGTTGGCGGTCGGTTCGGCGATCGTGGCCGAGTCGACCCTGTCGTTCCTCGGGTTGGGTGACCCCGATCCGATGCGGCCCTCGTGGGGCACGATGCTGCGTTCGGCGTGGCTGGACAGCGCGGTGCTGGCCGGCGCCTGGTGGTACCTGTTGCCGCCGGGGATCGCGATCGCGATCGTCGTGCTGGCGTTCACCATGTGTGGGCGGGCGTTGGAAGCCGTCCTGAACCCACGGCTGCGGGAGGGCTGAGGTCCGTGAACCACCCATTGCTCGCGTTGCGGGACCTGACCGTGCGTTACACGGGTCGCACCCGTGAGGTGGCGGCCGTGCGCGGTGTCGACCTGACCTTGCAGGCGGGGGAGACCCTCGGTCTGGCGGGGGAGTCCGGGTGCGGCAAGTCGACGTTGGCGATGTCGGTGCTGCGGCTGTTGCCGGCGTCGGCGTCGATCGGCGGGCAGATCCTGCTCGACGGGGAGGACGTCTCCACGATGAAGTGGGGGCGGTTGCGGGCCGTGCGCTGGACCACCGCGTCGGTGGTGTTCCAGGGCGCGATGCACGCGTTGAACCCGGTTCGCCGGGTCCGTGACCAGATCGCCGAGCCGATCGTGTTGCACGCGCCGTCCCCGCCGGCGGCCGCGGCGCTGCGCAAGCGGGTCGACGCGCTGCTCGCCCAGGTGGAGCTGCCGGCGGTCAAGGGTGACGCGTTCCCGCACGAGCTGTCCGGTGGGCAGAAGCAGCGGGTCATGATCGCCATGGCGTTGGCGTGTGACCCGCGGCTGGTGATCGCCGACGAGCCGACGACCGCGTTGGACGTGATCGTCCAGGCCCAGGTGCTGGAGCTGATGACCCGGCTGGTCGCCGAGCAGGACATCGGCCTGGTGATGATCAGCCACGACCTGGCGGTGTTGGCGTCCACCTGCCAGCGTCTGGCTGTCATGTACGAGGGGGAGATCGTCGAGCAGGGCGAGTCGCGGGCGGTGATCGCCGACCCCCGGCACGAGCACACCCGGGCGTTGGCGGCCGCGTTCCCGACCGTCGGTGATCCGGTGTACCGCTATGCGCCGGCGACCAGCAACGAGCTGGGTCTGCCGGACCCGCCGCCCGCTACCGAGTCGCCGGGTGAGCCGCTGTTGGCGGCGCGGGACGTGCGGGTCACGTTCACCGGTCGTGGCCGGGCGCTCACCCACGCCGTGGCCGGGGTGGACCTGGACGTGCGGGCGGGGGAGATCGTCGCGCTGGTGGGCCAGTCCGGGTCCGGCAAGACGACCCTGGCCCGCACCATCCTGGGTTTGCAGCACCTGACCGGGGGGCGGATCAGTTTCGACGGCGCCGAGCTGCCCACCTCCGCGAAGGGTCTGCGTGCCTACCGGCGGCGGGTGCAGCTGGTGCTCCAGGACCCCACCAGCGCCCTCAACCCGCGCCACAGCGTGTACGAGTCGGTCGCCGAGGGGCTGCGGATCCACCGGGTCGCCGGTGACGAGCGTGAGCATGTGGCGGCGGCGTTGGAGGCCGCTGAGCTGCGCCCACCCGAGGAGTTCATGCCGTTGCTGCCCCACCAGCTCTCCGGTGGCCAGCGTCAGCGGGTGGTGATCGCCGGGGCGCTCGCGCTGCGACCCCAGCTGCTGGTGGCCGACGAGCCGGTGGCGTCGCTGGACGCGTCGGTGCGCGGGGAGATCCTGGCGTTGCTGCTGCGGCTGCGGGCCCGGCTGGGGCTGGCCGCGCTGGTCATCACCCACGACCTGGGGTTGGCGTGGAACATCGCCGACCGGGTCGCGGTCATGTACCAGGGTGAGCTGGTCGAGGTCGGCTCGGTGGACGAGGTGCTGGCCCACCCCCACCACGACTACACCAAGTCACTGCTCGCGGCGCTGCCCACCACCGGGTGACCGGTCACCCGGTGCCGACTGGGTGCCGACTCGGCGCAGCGACCGGTCGGTGACGCTCGCGACCAGCAGCAGCACCGCGCAGCCCAGCATCAGCCACGCCAGCTCGTGCAGGCCGTCGGTGTCGGCGCCGTGTCCGAACGCCGCCCCGCCGGCCGCCGCGGCCAGCATCGCGCCGAGGTAGGAGAACGTGCGCAGCAGCCCCGCCGAGGCGGCCACCCGCGCGGGCTGCGCCTGGTGGTAGAGGGCGTTCTGGTTGCCCAGGCTGTTGAGGCCCTGCGGGACGCCGACCACCGCCGAGATGACGGCCAGCGCCGCCACCGGGGTCCCGGCGTGCACCACCAGCAGCGACGCGCACCCGGCGACCAGGGTCGCGCCGCCCACGACCAGCTTGCCCCGCACGGTCGGGTGGCGGCCGGTGATGGCCGACACCACGATCGCCACCAGGAACATCGGCAGCAGCACCAGCCCGGCGACCGTCGGCGCCAGTCCCCGGCCGTGTTCGAGCCACTGGGTGTAGCCGAACAGGAACGAGTAGGACACGGTGAAGGTCAGCAGCGTGCGCCAGAACGTCGCCAGCAGCGGCCAGTTCCCGCCGAGGACCCGCAGGTCGACGAACGGGTCGCTCACCCGCAGTTCCCGCACGGCGAAGCCGGCCCCGACCAGCGCCGCCACCAGCGCCAGGTACCAGCGCCCGGGGCTCATCATGAACAGCAGCAGCGCCGTGAGCGCCACCGCGAACAGCGCCATCCCCGGGGTGTCGAGCCGCACCCGCCTGCGCCGGGCCCCGCCCGGCAGCCGGGTGCCGACCACCAGGCACGCCAGCGCCAGCGGCACGTTGACCAGGAACGTGGCCTGCCAGCCGCCGGTGTCGATCAGCACCCCGCCCAGCGTGGGCCCGACCGCGGCGACCACCTGCCCGGACACCGCCAGCACCGTCAGCGGCCCCGAGGGGGTGGTGTCTCCGGAGTCGTGCCGGATCAGGTACATGGCCGCCGGGTAGCCGGCGCAGGTGCCCAGGCCCAGCAGCACCCTGGCCGCGACCAGCACCCCCAACGTGGAGGCCGTCGCCCCGACCACCCCCGCGACGCCCACCATCACCGCGCCGGTCAGGTACAGCGGTTTGGGGCCCACCACGTCCACCAGCCGCCCGGCGACCGGTTGGCCGACGGCGGTGGCCAGGTACAGCGCGGACACCAGCCAGGCGGTCTGCGAGGCCGGCGCGCCGAACGCCACCCCGATCGGCACCAGCGCCACCGCGATGATCGAGGAGTTGATCGGGTTGAGCACGACACCCAGGACCATCGGTGTGATCAGCCGCCGGGACAACCCGGTGGCGGTCCCGGCACGCGCCGCCCGAGCTGATCGCACGGCCACACGGTAACCCGCCAGGAGCGAAAACCGGCCACTGCGACAAACAGACCAACGCCCCTGTGTAATCTCAAGCCGCCATGTCTACCACCACCGGGGCGCCACCAGTGACCTCCGCCGACGACGCGACCACAGCGGATTCCGGGATGCGGCGCGCACATCCGCTTCCCACCCGCACGATCGCGCTCGGCACCGTCGGCAGTGTGCTGATCCTGATCAGCGCGCTGGGTGCCGGCGCCATCCTCGCCCAGGACCCGATCCTCGGGCGTGGCGCCCTGTCCTGGATCCGGTACGGGCACGGGCGGATGTTGGCCACCGCCATCCTCTACATCGGATTCCTGCTCGTCGTGTGGGCGTGGGTGCGGCTGGGCCGTCACGTGCTCGCCGGGCGGGTGGGCACCCGCCCGGTGCTGCTGGCCGCCGCCTGCTGGATCCTGCCGATGCTGGCCTCCCCGCCGGTGTTCAGCCGCGACGCCTACCTCTACATCGCCTACGGAACGTTGCCGCTGCACGGCTACGACCCGTTCACCGTCGGCCCCGGCAACCTCGACGTCGACCCGGTGGTCGACAACGTCGACTCGTTCTGGCAGAGCACCCCCGCGCCCTACGGGCCGCTGTTCATCCTGCTGGCCAAGACGGTCATCTCGGTCACCGGAACGAACATGATCACCGGTGTGCTGTTGATGCGCCTGGGTCTGCTGATCGGTGTGCTGCTGGTGATCTGGGCGCTGCCCCGCCTGGTGCGCCACCTCGGCGGGTCGCTGCCGGTGGCGATGTGGCTGGCGATCGCCGGCCCGATGACCGTGGTGCACCTGGTCGGCGGCCCGCACAACGACGTGCTGATGGTCGGGTTCCTGGCCGCCGGCACCGCGCTGGTGCTGGACCGCAAACACGTCCTGGGCATCGTGCTGGTCACCGTCGGGGTGGCGGTCAAGGCCACCGGCGCGGTCGCGCTGCCGTTCCTGGTGTGGGTGTGGGCCGGGCACCTGGACTCCACCCGCTGGCGCAACTTCGCCCGCGCCTGTGCCTGTTCGGTCGGGATCTTCGTGGCGACCTTCGCCGCCGCCACGGTCGCCTCCGGGGTGAACCTGGGGTGGATCGCCGCGCTCGACGCGCCCACCGCCATCGTGAACTGGCTGTCGCTGCCGACCGGGGCGGGGGAGATCATCCACTCGTTCGTCGGCCTGGTGATCGACCTGCCCAAGGTGTACTTCGTCAACACCATGCGGGTCCTCGGCGGGCTGCTGATGGTGATCATCCTGTTCAAGCAGTGGTGGCGTGCCCGCGACGGCGGCCCGGACGCGGTCAAACGCGCCGCGATCGCCCTGCTGGTCGTCGCGATCCTCTCCCCGGCCACCCTGCCCTGGTATCTGACCTGGGGTTTCATGCTGGCTGCCGCGTTGCCGTGGAAGCGGCGCCAGCTCGCCGTGCAGGTCAGCCTGGCGGTGTTCCTGGTGCTGACCTACACACCGGCCGGTGACGACCTGCTCTACGACTGGATGTTCATCCTGTGCGCCGCCGGGGTTTCGGTGCTCGCGGGGGTGTCGTTGCTGCGCACCGATCCGCTGAAGCTGTTCACCACCGACCGTGAGCCGCTCGTGTCGGTCGGTCCCAGTGCGACCCGCTGAACCAACCACACAGGACGCGACGGTGACGCTCGGGGTCAGGACCTGGCGAGGTCCGCTGGTCGTCGGCACGGTCGGCTCCGTGCTGATGCTCGCCGGCGCGTTCGGCGCCGGCGCGATGGCCGTGGGCGACCCGCTGACCGCCGAGGGCCCCCTCTCGTGGCTGCGCTACGGCCACGGCAAACTGCTCGCCTCCCTGGCCGTCTACCTCGGCTACGCGCTGCTGGTGTTCGGCTGGATCCGGCTGGGCCGCCAGGTCATCGCCGGCCAGGTCGGCACCCGCCCGGTGCTGCTGGCCTCGGCGTGCTGGACCGTGCCGCTGCTCGCCGCGCCCGCGCTGTTCACCCGCGACGTGTTCTCCTACCTCGCCCAGGGCGCGATCGCGCTCGCCGGCCACGACCCGTTCACGGTGGGGCCAACGGTGCTGGCCGACCCCGAGTTCATCGAGAACGTGCACCCGTTCTGGCACAACACGCCCGCCCCCTACGGGCCGCTGTTCATCCTGCTGGCCAAGGGAACCGTCGCGGTCACCGGCACCAGCATCACCGCCGGGCTGCTGGTCACCAAACTGGTCAACCTGGTGGGGCTCGCGCTGCTGCTGTGGGCGCTGCCCCGCCTGGTGCGCCACCTCGGCGGCTCCCTGCCGGTCGCGGTGTGGCTCGCGGTCGCCGGCCCCCTGACCGTCGTGCACCTGGTCGGCGGCCCGCACAACGACCTGCTGATGATCGGGTTCCTCGCCGCCGGCACCGCCCTGGTGCTCGACCGCCGGCACGCCACGGGCATCGCGCTGGTCACCCTCGGAGTGGCGGTCAAGGCCAGCGCTGCGGTCGCGCTGCCGTTCCTGGTGTGGGTGTGGGCCGGGCACCTGAGTTCGACGCTGTGGCGCAACTTCGCCCGGGCGTGTGCCGGCGCGGTCGCCGTGTTCGCCGCCGTGTTCGCCGCGGTGACGGTCGCCGCCGGGGTCGACCTCGGCTGGGTGACGATGGTCAACGCGTCCTCGCGGCTGGTGAACTGGCTGTCGCTGCCCACGGCCGCCGGTCAGCTGGTGCACCTGGTCGCCGGCGCCCCGTTCGGCGTGTCCCGCGACCTGTTCGTGACCATCACCCGCGCGTTGGGCACCGCGCTGCTGGTCTACGTGCTGGTGCGCCAGTGGTGGCTGGCGCGCGGCGGCGGCCCGGACGCGGTGCGGCGCGCGGCGATCGCCCTGTTCGCGGTGGCGTTGCTCTCACCCACGATGCTGCCCTGGTACCTGACGTGGGGGCTGTGTCTGGCGGCGGCGGTGGCGTGGAAGCCCCGCCAGCTCGCGGTCGCGGTCGGGGTCAGCGTGTTCATGGTCGCGCCGTACTCGCCGGAAGGGGAGCAGCTGACCGACGTGTGGCTGCTGATGGCGCCGGCGATCCTGCTCTCGGCCCTGGCCGCCGTGTCCCTGGTGCGCCCGGACCCGCTGCGGCTGTCGGACAACGGATCGGGATAACGAGTTGCCGGAGCGCGCGTCGTGGGGGAGTCTGCGCAAGTGAGCTCCACACTGCTGGTGAACTTCGTGTACTGCCAACCGATCGGGCACGCCGTCGAGGCGCTGCACTACGCGCACGGCTACCACCGTGCCGACCCCGACCGCCGGATCAGCGTGGCGCTCAACCGGGCCACCGCGCACGAACTGGCCGGCTACGCCGAGTTCGTCGAGCAGACCTACCCGATCCCGGTCGACGTGTTCGACGGCGCCGCCGACCACTCCGCCGCCCTGGCCACCCTTCCGTCCACTTGGGACGTCGTGGTGTCGGACTTCCGTGGCTACGACCCGGCGCAGCGCTCCCTGTTCCCCGGCCTGGCGTCCTGGTTCGACGCGAGCACCGCGTGGCTGGGCGGCCAGCAGGGTTTCGCCGGCTTCCCCAAACCGGTGCCGTACTCGCCCGGCGAGCACCTGCGGCTGGCCCTGCCGGCCGACACCGCCCGGTTCCCGGCCGACGGCCCGCGGATCGCGATCCTGCCCGGGGGAAGCTCACCGCGCGCCTACTACCCGTCGCTGCGCTCGTGGGAGCTGATCGTCACCGCGCTCGCCGAACAGTTCCCGACGGCCACGTTCTGTCTGGTCGGCAAACTGCGCCCCGACGAACGCACGTCCACCACCTTCACCCGCGAGGAACTGGACCGGCTGCGCGCGGCGATGCCCCGCTCGGTCGACGTCGTCGACGAACCGCTGGTCAAACAGCTCGGCGCGGTCGCCGCCTGCGACATGCTGGTGTCCCCGCACACCGGGTTCGGCATGGTGGCCCTGGCCGTGGGCACCCCGTGGCTGACCATCGGCGGCAACCGCTGGCCGGAGTACTTCTTCAACGGCGTCCCCTTCTACACCGTCATCCCCGACGTGGACCGCTTCCCCTGCTACAACCTGATGGCCGGCGACCCGCCGATGATCACCGACGACGGCGAGCGGTCACCGAGCATGAGCCGCACCCGGATCGAGGCCGACCTGGGCCGGATCGTCGAGGGCGCCGACCGGCTGGTCGGCCGCCGCTGGGACTTCGACACCGCCCTGCACGACCACGCCACCCGCATGCTCACCGCCCTGGGCGGCGACCGCTCCCGCCTGTGGTCGATCGACAACGTCCTGGTCGACGCCCTCGACTGACCGTCCTCGACTGACCGTCCTCGACTGACCGTCCTCACAGGACCGGTGTGGGTCTAGGTGAGGGCCGGTTGGGTCAGGGTGAGCACCCCGGCGTCGGCGTCCAGAGTGGCCCGGACCCCCAACGGCACCGTCACCTGCCCCGGCAGATGCCCGAACCCCAGCTCCCACACCATCGGCATCCCCAACCCTCCCAACAGGTCCATCAGCACCGCGTACACCTCGGCCGGCTCGCCACAGCCCGTCCACGAGCCAAGCGCGATGCCGTTGACCCCGGTGAACCACCCCGCCCGCAGCAGCTGGGTGACCATCCGGTCCACCTGGTACGGCTCCTCGTTGACGTCCTCCAACAGCAGGATCACGTCCTCCGGCGGCGGGTCACCAGCGCCCAACCCGGACGCCAGCAGGCTCAGGTTCCCGCCGGTGAGCATCCCCGACGCGCTGCCATGACCCATCGTCGCCACCGTCGGCCCGGTGATCGACACCATCGTCTCCGGCTCGAACAACGTCGCCCACAGATGCTTCTGCGCGGTCGCGTCGAAATGGTCGGAGGCCAACATCGGCGAGAACAGGGTCACCACCCCCAGCTGGGCGCCGATCGCGCCGTGCAGGGCGGTGATGTCGCTGGACCCGGCGAACACCTTCGGTCCCGCCTCGGCCATCGCCGGCCAGTCCAGCAGGTCGACCATGCGCATCGTGCCGTAGCCGCCGCGCGCGCAGATCACCGCGTCGACCGCCGGATCACACCACGCCCGCCGCAGGTCCTCGGCGCGCGCCGAGTCCGACCCGGCCAGATAGGGCAGATCCGGGTGGCGGTCCAGGACGTGGTCGCCGAGCACCACCTCCAGGCCCCACTCCCGCAGCACCGCCACACCCCGGTCCAGCAGCTCGGGCCGCACCGGACCCGACGGCGCCACCACCGCCACCCGGCTGCCCGGCGCCAGCCGCGCCGGACGCGCCCTGGTCACGAGCGCAGGTCCAGAACCGGCACCCCGGGCGGGGCGAAACCGAACACCTGCCCGTAGAAGGACAGTTCGGCCTCCAACGCCGCACGGACCGTCTCCGCCTTGCGGAACCCGTGCTGCTCACCGGCGAAGGTCAGGTAGGCGTGCGGGACGCCCGACCCGTCCAGCGAGGCGACGAACCGGTTGGCCTGCGCCGGCGTGCACACCTGGTCCTCCAGGCCCTGCAGCAGCAGCACCGGCCCGGCGAGCTGGTCGATCCGGTTGATCGGTGACCGCTCGACGTAGCGGGCCTCGTGCTCGGGGAGCGTGCCGACCAGCGAGTCGAGGTAGCGGGACTCGAAGTCGTGGGTCTCGCCGACGAACGCCAGCATGTCCAGGATCGGATACATGATCGTGCCGCACCGGTAGGTGTCGACCATCGTCATCGACGCCGCCGAGGTCCAGCCGCCGGCCGAACCACCCCGGATCGCCAGGCGGGTGCCCTCAGCGCTGCCCTCCCGCGCCAGAGCGGTGGCGACCGACGCGCAGTCCTGCACGTCCACCACCCCCCACCGCTCGTTGAGCGACTCGCGGAACGCCCGCCCGTAGCCCGCCGAACCGCCGTAGTCCACCGCCACCACCCCGAAGCCCCGGCTGGTGAAGAACGCGGTGTCCAGGTTCAACGTCGGCCGCACCTGCCCGGTCGGGCCGCCGTGGACATACACCAGGTAGGGCGGGGCGGTGCCCTCCGGCGCCGCGTAGTCGGGGTTGCGCGGCGGATACACCCACGCGGGCACACTGCGCCCGTCCTGACCGGCGAAGCGCCGCAACGTCGGCTCCGGCAGATACGCCGGGTCCGCCGGGGCGACCGGCTCCGCACTGACCCGGGTCGTCGCCCCGGTGGCCAGGTCGACGCGGTTCACCGTCACGTCCCGGGTCGGCGTGGCGGCCCCGGCGGCCAGCACAGGCCCGTCCGGGTCGACCACGACCAGGTCGGCCGACCACCACGACAGGTCGGTGTCCACGTCGGTCACCGTCGCGGTGTGCTCGTCGAGGACCGCGAGCCGACCGGAACGCAGGATCGCGTGCCGCCCGCCGCCCAACGGCGTGAACCAGCGCTGACCCAACGTCCACAGCGGCCCACCGAGCTCCTGCGCGCACGGCGCGAGGTTCGTGGCCGTCCCGTCGAGCCCGATCCGGAACAGGTTCCACCAGCCGTCGGGGTCGTTGAGTGCCAGCAGCGACTCCGGGGACTCCCAGCTCACCTGGCACACGCTCTGCCGCTCACCGCCCGCCAACACCGCGTAGGAGTCCAGGTCGGTCAGTGGCGCGACACACAGCTCGGTGCCGTCCCACGGCATCGCCGGGTGGTCCCAGCCGATCCACGCCAGCCGGGCGCCGTCGGGCGACAGCCTCGGGCACGCCAGGAAGTGGTGCCCGCCGCCGCCCAGCACCGTCACCGCACCGGAGGTGACGTCGACGGTCACCAGGTCACGGCTGATGTCAGTCGGCCCGTCACCGGTGACGGTCTCCCGCACGCACAGCACCGTGCCCTCCGGCCCTGGCGCCAGGTCGGCGTAACGCCACCCGTGCTCCCGGTCCGGTTCGGCGGTGAGCGGGGTCGGCTCGCCCGGCCCGTCCGGCCCGTCGACCGCCAGGCGGTAGAGGCGCTGGTCGGCCCAGTGGGTGAACACCAGAACCTCACCGCCCGGGGTGCCGCCCGGGGTGTCGATCACGACCCATGGCCGCCCGCCGTACTCGTGGACCCGGTTACGGACGTTCCACGGGGCCGCGAGGACCTCGACCGGTCCGTCGGGGCCCTCGCGCACCAGGGCCAGCCGGCCCCCTTCGCCCGGTCGGCTCTCCGCCCACCACACCCTTCCCCGATGTGCGCCGATCCACCGGGGTTCGCCGCCCGCGGCGGCCACCGCCTCGGCGCTCAGCGGTGACTCCCAGCTTCCGAAGTGTGCGATCTTCACCACGGGCGAAACCCTAACCGGTTCGGGTGCGGCCGGTGGCTTCGATAACGTTCGACGCAACCAACGTCGGGTCGGGAACAGGCCTGCTCGTCCGCGTCGTTTGCCGTAGGGTCGGAGGTGCCATGGCTCGTGTCATTCATGTCTTCCGCCAACCTGATCGGTTCGTCGCCGGCACGGTTGGCCAACCCGGCGACCGCATCTTCTACCTGCAGGCATCGGAGAGCGCACGGACGATCAGCGTCACGCTCGAGAAGCAGCAGATGGCGGTGCTCGCCGAACGCATCGGATCACTGCTGGAGGAGGTCCACCGCCGCTTCGGCGCCGACCTGCCCGACGAAACCCCCGGCGACCAGGTCGACGCCGACCCGCTGCGGGTGCCGGTGGAGGAGGAGTTCCGGGTCGGCACGATGGGCCTGGGCTGGGACTCCGAAACCCGCGCGGTCGTGATCGAACTGTTGGCGATCACCGAGGCCGAGGTCGACGAGTCGATCGTGCTGGACGACACCGAGGAAGGCCCGGACGCGGTGCGGGTGTTCCTCACCCCCGCCGAGGCGCGGGCCTTCGCCGAACGCGCCGACCGGGTGATCAACGCCGGCCGCAAACCCTGTCCGCTGTGCGGCGAGCCGCTCGACCCGGCCGGGCACGTGTGCCCCCGGCAGAACGGCTACCGGCGCACCGAGGAGGAGACGGACTGACCCTTGCTGCCGTCCGATCCGGCCGTTGCCGAACTGCTCACCCGCGGCCGCATCGAGGTCGAGGGCAGGCTGGTCGACGCGTCCAACGCCACCCTGTTCTGTGCGATCAGCGGCGGTGATGCCGCCGCGCAGTGCGTGTACAAACCGGTCAGCGGCGAACGCGCGTTATGGGACTTCCCGGACGGCACGCTCGCCGGCCGGGAAGTCGCCGCCTACCTGGTGTCCCAGGCGGCCGGCGTGCCGTTGATCCCGCCGACGGTGCTGCGCCAGGGCCCGTTCGGGCCGGGCATGGTGCAGCTGTGGGTGGACACCAAGGAAGGCGACGACCTGGTCGACGTGCTCGCGCCCCAGGACGTGCCGAAGGGCTGGCGGGCGGTGCTGCGCGCCCACGACCGCCACGGTGACCCGGCGGTGCTGGTACACGCCGACCACCCGAGCGTGCGGCTCATGGCAGCCCTCGACGTGGTGATCAACAACGCTGACCGCAAGGGCGGGCACGTGCTGCACGGCACCGACGGCAACGTCTACGGCGTGGACCACGGCATCTGCCTGCACACCGAGAACAAGCTGCGGACCGTGCTGTGGGGGTGGCTGGGGGAGCCGCTGGGGGAGGAGGCCGAGGCGATGCTCGCGACCCTGGCCGACGCGGTCGACACCGGCCTGGCCGAACGGCTCGCCGAGCACCTGACCCGCGCGGAGGTCCGCGCGTTCGGCCACCGGCTGGAGGCACTGCGGCGCACCGCCGTGTTCCCCACCCCCGGCCAGGACCACCGCGCCATCCCGTGGCCAGCGTTCTGACCGGCGCGTTCTAGCCGGTCTCGGCCATCACCACCCGACGGGTCGTGGCCTGCGGAGCCGCGAACTCCAGCAGCCGTTCGCCCTCGGCGACCAGCGCCCGCGAGTCCTTCGTGGACACCGAGGCCCACGGGGTGATCGTCAGCGTGGCCGCCGGCGCCGCGGCCTTGCCCTGCCTGGTGATCCGCCACGCGCCACGCAGGAACCCGTCCACCAGGAACGTCGCCGGGAACACGCCGTTGGGCACGGCGGCGAATCGGGCGCGCATCGGGTCGGACATGATCCGGGTGCGGTCGGCGTAGGAGAGCAGCACGTTGTCGAACTCGGGCAGGAACCGCACCGGCACCGGCAGGTCGGGCTCGGGGCGGGGCGCCTCGGGCAGGTCGAGGAGCCGCCGGCCCTGCTCGTCGGTGAGCTCCAGCAGCTCCATGCCGTCGGCGACCTGCCCGAGGCGGGTGAGCCCGCACCAGGTCCGCAGGTCGGCGACCGTCGCCGGCCCGTACGCGGCGAGATAGCGGCGGACCAGCTCGGCGAGGTCGGGCGCGGGATGGTCGTCCTGGCCGAGCCAGTCCCGCGCGGTCTGGTACACGGTCTGGCCGCTGCGGCCCCACACCGCGCGTGGCGGCAGCTGCACCAGCGGCAGGACGCCCCGGGCCGCTCGCACCAGCGCGGCGGGGGCGTGCTCTGGCCAGCGGGCGGCGAGCGCGGCCCCGAGTTCCTTGGCGCTGTGCGGGCGCGCGGCGAGCAGCTCCCGGGCGGTCGCGGCGACCGCGGGCAGGTCCAGGCCGGTCAGGTCGGCGGCACGCAGCCCACGGTCCATCAACGGCTGGAGCAGGGGCCGCAGGTAGCCCGCGTCGGCGGCGGTGACCAGGTGCACGGTGTCCCGCATCAACGCCAGGCGCACCACCCGCCGCTCCAGCAGCGCCCCGGCGAGCTCGGCGGGATCGAAGTCCACCAGCCGGGACCACAGCGCGTAGTAGGGCGGGAACGGGGCCTGGGCCTGCAAACCGGCCAGGTGGTGCACGGCGTCGAGCGCGGTCAGACCGGCGCGCTCGACCAGCAGCTGGCGGGCCAGCGTGGCGCGGTTGAGCGCGCGAGTACTCAGAACGGTGGTGGTCACGGAAAGTCCTTGTCAGAGGTGGTGCGGGCACTGTCGCACACCGCACCGACCCAGATCAGGGCGCGCACGTGCCGGCCAGGGCCTGACCCCGGCGGTGGTCGCCACGGTCGCCCGCGCGCATCAGCGTCTGCCTTCACCCACCGCGACCGCGCCGGCGCGCCGCGTCGAACCGTCCCGCCCGGTCCTGCCCGGGCACCACCGGGCCTGACCAGTGGCGATGGCTGGCCGGGCACACTGGGCGTGCCGGACCGGGTCCCGCGCCCGCCCCGAAGTGGTGGACCAGACCCGCCGCCTCGCCGACCGGGTCGCCGCCGCGACCCCCGAACCTGGAGAGCCGCGTTGAGCGTGTCCCGTCTCGCCCACATCCCCGGCATCGGCGTCGACGTCCTGGGTGACGCCGCCGACGCCGCCGACGACCCCGGCCTGCTGCGCCTGGAGAACCTCGACACCGACCTGCGCCCGCCCCGCGTCGCCCTGGACGCCACCCGCGCGGCGATCGACGACGACACCGCCAACAGCTACCTGCCCTTCCAGGGCAGGACGAGTCTGCGCACGGCCGCCGCCGCGCACGTGTCGCGCCTGGCCGGCCGCCACTACGACCCGGCACGCGAATGCGTCAGCGTCGCCGGCGGCCTCAACGGCGTGCTCAACGTGCTGCTGGCGACCGTCGAACCCGGCCAGGAGGTCGTCCTGGGCGACCCGGTCTACGCCGGGCTGGTCAACCGGGTCCGGCTGGCCGGCGGCGTGCCCCGCCACGTCCGCAGCCACCCCACCGAGCAGGGCTGGCGCACCGACCCGGACGAGCTGGCCGCCGCCGTCGGCCCCCGCACCGCCGCCGTGCTGGTCATGTCGCCGGCCATGCCCACCGGCGCGCTGCTGGGCGCCGAGCACTGGGCCGCGCTCGCCCCGGCCGTCGCCGAACACGACTGCTGGGTCATCCACGACGCGGCGATGGAACGGATCCGGTTCACCGGCGGGCCGCACCACCCCGCCCGCCACCCCGGCCTGACCGAACGCACGATCACCGTCGGCTCGGCCTCCAAGGAACTGCGCATGATCGGCTGGCGGGTCGGCTGGGTCGTCGGCCCGGCGCCGATCATGGCCGACGTGCACCTGGTCGGGCTGAGCAACGTCGTCTGCCAGGTCGGCCTCGCCCAGCAGGCGGTCGCCGACGCGCTCACCGCCCCCGACGCCGACGCCGAGGTCGCCGCCGCCACCGCCACCTGGCGTGCCCGCGCGGAGCTGATCACCCGCGAGCTGGCCGACTATCCGTGCGTGCGGCCCGACGGCGGCTGGTCGCTGCTGGTCGACACCGAGGCCATGGGCCTGACCCCGCACCAGGCCTCCGCCCAGCTGTTCGAACGGGGCAGGGTCGCCGCGACCCCGATGGTCGGCTGGGGCCCGTCGGGGGAGCGGTACCTGCGGCTGGTGTACGCCAACGAGCCGGTCGAGCGGTTGGCCGACCTGCGGGAGCGGTTCGTCGCCGCGTTCGGCTGAGCCGAGACGCTGAGCCGGGTGGCTCAGGCGGGTGGGCGGTTGAGCATCCAGCGGTGCCCGAACGGGTCGACGATCACCGCCGCCCGCCCGTAGGGCTCGTCGGCCGGGGCGCGTTCCACCGTGGCGCCCCGGCGGCGGGCCGTGGCCACCGTCGCGTCCACGTCGGCGACCTCCAGGTGCAGGGTGTGGCTGAACGGGCCCGGGGTCGGCGGGCCGACCGGCACGTCCGGGTACAGCGGCGAGGGCTCGGCGAGCATCAGCACGGCGCCACCGAAGTCCAGTTCGGCGTGCCCGATGGTGCCGTCGGCGTTGACGTGCCGCTCGCCGCGCGGGCGGGCGCCGAGAACCTCGCTGTACCAGGCCAGCGCGGAGCGCGCGTCGGCCACGACGAGGTAGGGGCTCAGCGCCGGTGCGTTGATCATGGGTGCTCCTGTCAGGATCGCGTCGGCCAGCGCGCGGCGCAGCCGGTCGGCGAACGCACCCGGCGGATCGACGGGCGAATCGGGTAGGTGCAGCGAGTCGAACGGGTCGGTCACGGCGAACCTCCCTGGTACTCGCGGCGGAACGCCGCCCGCGCCCGAACCAGCAACGCCTCGGTGGCGTGCACGGTCCGGCCCAGCACCCGCGCCACCTCGGGCACCGCCAACCCGTCGAGGTAACGCAGGGTCAGCGCCGAGCGGTGGTGGGCGCCGAGCCGGTCGAGCACCGCGCGGGCGCGGATCGCGTCCAGCGTGGTCTCCCACGGGTCGGTCACCGGCTCCGGTTCACCGTCCAGGCGCCGCAGTCCGCGTTCCTCGCGGGCGACGCGACGCCAGTGGTCGGCGAGCTTGTGCCGGGCGACACCGATCAGCCACGGCACCGACGGTGCCGTGACCGATGCCGCCGCGTCGGGCGCGCGGACCGACGCCACCGCCGCCAGGAAGGTCTCCGCGGTGAGGTCCTCGGCCAGCGCGGCGTCGCGGCAGCGGGCCAGCAGGTAGCCGTAGACGTGCGGCAACGCCTCCTCGTAGAGCTCCAGCAGCCCCAACGCCGGGTCGGGCCGCGCGCGTGGCGCGTTCACGTCCCTATGGTCGTCCCGGGACGCGACACTCCGACGGGCGGATTCCGGAATTTTCACCCGGACGATCGATAGGGTCCCGCCCGTGGCTGACGACCGGTACGGCGGCGATGTCCTGTCCCGCAAACCTCGGCGCGCGGTGCCCGAGGTGGTGGCCGAGCGCGGACTGGTGGTCGAGGACCCGGCGAGCGGGTTCTGCGGCGCGGTGATCCGGTTCGAGCAGGGCAACGTCGTGCTCGAGGACCGGCACGGCCGCCACCGGCTGTTCCCCCTGACCCCCGCCGGGTTCCTCGTGGACGGCGCCCCCGTGACCCTGGTGCGGCCCACCGCCAGACCGGACACCGGACCGACCGTGTCCGCGTCCGGGTCGGTCCGCGTCGAGGGACACACCGCGCGGACCGCGCGCGCCGGCCGGCTGTGGGTCGAGGGCATCCACGACGCCGAGCTCGTGGAACGCGTGTGGGGCCACGACCTGCGCGTGGAGGGCGTGGTGGTGGAGCCGCTGCACGGCATCGACGACCTGCCGGGACTGGTCGCCGGGTTCGGCACCGCGCCACACCGGCGGCTGGGTGTGCTGGTCGACCACCTGGTCGCCGGCAGCAAGGAATCCCGGATCGTCACCACCCTCCGCGACCCGAACGTGTTGGTCACCGGTCACCCGTACGTGGACGTGTGGCAGGCGGTGCGGCCGGCGTCGGTCGGGATCCGCGCCTGGCCCGACATCCCGCGCGGCCAGGACTGGAAGACCGGCATCTGCCAGGCCCTGAACTGGGGCGAGCCCGCCGACGGGTGGCGACGCGTCCTGGCCGGTGTGCGCGACTACAAGGACCTCGAAACCCCGCTCATCGGCGCGGTGGAACGCCTGATCGACTTCGTCACCACTGGTGAGGAGTAGTGACCAGGCGCGGTCCCTGGTGAGATCATGGCGCCATGGCCGCAGTGTTCTGGCTCCTCGGGGGGATCGCGCTGATCTCGGCCGAGGTCCTCTCCGGGGACTTCTTCCTGTTGATGATCGGGGTCGGCGCGCTGTTCGGCGCGGGCACCGAGTGGGTGTCGGGCAACTCGCTGGTCGCCGCGGCGGTGTTCGCGCTCGTCGCGATCGGCCTGGTGACCTTCGCCAGACCGTGGCTCAAACGCCGGATGCACGGCGAACTGGTGCGCACCAACGCCGACGCGCTGATCGGCAAGAAGGCGGTCGCGCTGTCGACGGTCAACCAGGCCGGCGGCCAGGTCCGTCTCGACGGCGACGTGTGGACCGCGCGCGCGTTCGACGACAAGGCCATCTCGCCGGGAGCGGCGGTCACCATCGTGGAGATCTCGGGAGCGACCGCGGTTGTTCTCGCCGACTCCGACTGACCCGATTCGTACGGTTACCAGGTGAACGGGTGGTGCATGTGATCTACTGCCCGGGGGTCCACCAGGACACGCCAACCAAAGCCGGAGTGGAGGCACGTTGACAGTCCTCATCATCGTCGTCGTCGTGGTGCTGTTCGTACTCACGGTGGTGGTGAAGTCCATCCTGGTCATCCCGCAGGCCCAGTCCGCGGTCGTCGAACGGCTCGGCAGGTTCCGCTCGGTGGCCGAACCCGGCCTGAACTTCCTCGTCCCGTTCCTCGACCGGGTACGCGCCAGGATCGACCGCCGCGAGCAGGTCGTCTCCTTCCCGCCGCAGCCGGTGATCACCCAGGACAACCTGACGGTGTCCATCGACACCGTCGTGTACTTCCAGGTGACCAACCCGCGCGACGCCGTCTACGAGATCTCCGACTACATCATCGGCGTCGAGCAGCTCACCACCACGACCCTGCGCAACGTCGTCGGTGGCATGAGCCTGGAGGAGACCCTGACCTCCCGCGACTCCATCAACGGTCAGCTGCGCGGCGTGCTCGACGAGGCCACCGGCCGCTGGGGCATCCGCGTGGCCCGCGTCGAACTGAAGGCCATCGACCCGCCACCGTCCATTCAGGACTCGATGGAGAAGCAGATGCGCGCCGACCGCGAGAAGCGCGCCATGATCCTCACCGCCGAAGGCACCCGCGAGGCCGCCATCAAGACCGCGGAAGGCCAGAAGCAGAGCCAGATCCTGTCCGCCGAGGGCGCCAAGCAGGCCGCCATCCTCGCCTCCGAGGGTGAACGCCAGTCCCGCATCCTGCGCGCCCAGGGTGAACGCGCCGCCCGCTACCTCCAGGCCCAGGGCCAGGCCAAAGCCATCGAGAAGGTCTTCGACGCCATCAAGGCCGGCAAGCCGACCCCCGAGGTCCTCGCCTACCAGTACCTGCAGACCCTCCCGCAGATGGCGCAGGGCGACGCCAACAAGGTCTGGATGCTGCCCAACGACTTCGGCAAGGCCCTCGAAGGCTTCGCCCGCACCCTCGGCGCCCCCGGCGACGACGGCGTCTTCCGCTACGAACCGCCCGCCTACGAACCGCCCGCCAACCCCGAGCAGGACGACGACGAGATCGCCTCCTGGTTCGACACCTCCACCGACCCCAAGGTCGCCCAGGCCGTCCGCGAGGCCGAAGCGGTCGCCCGCCAGGAGGTCCCCAGCCCGCTCGCGGGCGTCAAGCCCGCCGGGCCGCCCGCGCTCGCCGCCGCCCAACCCCCGCAGCCGGTGCACCAGCCAGAACCGGTCGTCGACGCCCCCACCCAGCGCACCCCCGCGCCCAACCCCACCCCGGGCCCGACACCCCGGCCGGCGCCGCGCCCCGACGGCCCCCACGGCCGCCCGCCGGAGTCGACCGAACTGTCCGACGAACCGCCCCGCTACTGAGGAATCCGCTACTGAGAATCCGCTACCGGGCGCCGCTCACCGAACGGTGGGTGGCGCCCACCGCTGTCACCGACCCGACCTCGAACGCCACCGCCGGTGTCGGCGCCGCCCCACAGCTCGCCGGCCGCGACTCGGCCACCGTCCGCTGGGTCACCAATACCCGCCACGACCGGCCGTCCTCGTGCCACACCGGCACCACCCACCCGCCCGGCGACTCCACCGCCGCGCCCACCTCCACCGCGTCCGGACAGTCCACCCCCGTCGACTCCCGCACCGCCAACTCCGCCACCTGACCGACCACCGGCCACGTCGAACGCCCCCGACAGCCCTCCGTCACCACCGCCGCGCCGCCCTCGAGCAGCCGCGCCCCCGACACCGCGTCCAGCCGCCCGTAGGAGTAGCCCGTCGGCAACAACACCGCGGTGGGGGACAGGCGATGCCCGCCGATGTGCGTGCACTCCCACACCGCGTCCCCGTGCGAACCCGCCAACTCCGCCGCCAGCGGACGACCCAACACCGCACAACACACGTCCCGGCGGCCGTTCGTACACACCAACAACAGCGGATCGGCCGACACCGAACCCAGCAACCCGCGCGTCCCCGCGCCGGCCGCCGCGAAATCCAGGTCCAGCAACTCCTTCGGATCGTGCACCGACGCCCGCTCCAGCCACGTCCGCCCCGGCGCCGTGTGCGCCAGATACACCCGCTGGGGCACCGGCCGATGCCGGTCGGGATGACTGCCGGGCCGGCGGATCAACACCACCCGCACCCCGGTCCCCGCCGTGAGCCGACCCAACTCGGCCGCCACCCCCGGATCCAGATGACTGGCCGACAACGCGTCGCGACCCCACGGCCCCGGCTGCTCGACACACAGCCAGGACCGGGCGGTCGCCGCCGTCCCGGCCAGCGGCTCACCCAACACCTCGGCCACCGCCGAGCAGCGTGACATGTCCATCCACACCAGACTCTCACGACCCGCCCCCGCACCCGAGCGCCGTCGACCCGGATCCCAGCCAGACGCTGCCCACCGTCGTTCGAACCGCCCCGGACCGTCCCCGAACCGTCACCCTGCGCTCTCAGCTGGCGGCGAAAGACCCAAAAAACGATTCACCCCGTCCCTAGGGTGAAACCATGCGCCTGACGGTCCCGCACGCCGACCCGGGCACCCCCGACGCACGCGGACCAGGCCGCTACCTGCTGTGGCTCATCCGCAAACAGCCCGGACGGGTCGCCCTCGGCTTCCTCTTCGGCAGCACCTGGATGATCGGCATGGTCGTCCCGCCCTACCTGCTCGCCCACGCCATCGACGACGGCCTGCAGCCCCGCGACACCACCATGCTCACCGTCTGGACCGCCGCGCTGCTGCTCGCCGGCGCCCTCAACGCCGCCATCGGCGTCGCACGCCACCGCACCATGACCTTCGTGCGCCTCGACGCCGGCTTCCGCACCGTCCAGGTCGTCATCCGCCACGCCGTCGCCGTCGGCGCCGAACTGCCCCGCCGCGTCACTTCCGGCGAGGTCGTCAGCATCGGCGCCGCCGACCTCGACCGCGTCATGCGCACCATGACCACCACCGGACCCGGCATCGGCGCCATCGTCAGCTACGTCGTCGTCACCGTCCTGCTCCTCGACATCTCCACCCCGCTCGCCCTCATCGTCGTCATCGGCGTCCCCGGCCTGCTGCTCGCCCTACTGCCCATGCTCAACCGCCTGCGCGCCACCGAAACCGTCTACCGCGACCACCAGGGCGCGCTCACCGCCCGCGCCGGCGACATCGTCGCCGGCCTCCGCGTGCTGTGCGGCATCGGCGGCAAGGACCGCTTCGCCCGCCGCTACCACCACGAATCCCACCACCTGCGCGTCACGGGCTACCGCGTCGGTGCCGTCGCCAGCTGGATCCAGGCCATCTCCGTCGGCCTGCCCATGGTGTTCCTCGCCCTCGTCACCTGGCTCGGCGCCCGCCTGGCCGCCACCGGCCAGATCACCATCGGTGAACTCGTCGCCGTCTACGGCTACGTCGCCATGCTCACCACCCCCATCTGGTTCCTCATCGAAGGCGCCCAGGACATCAGCCGGGGCTTGGTCGCCGCCCGCCGCGTCACCCGCGTCCTCACCCTGCGCCCCACCATCGACGACCACGCCACCGCCGCCTGCCCACCCGACCCCGCGCCCCTGCACGACCCCACCACCGGGCTCACCGTCAACCCGGGGGAGCTGCTCCTCATCGCCCCCGACCACCCCGCCGACGCCCTCGCCCTCACCGACCGCCTCGGCCGCTACACCCGCTCCGACACCACCTGGGGCGGCGCGCCCCTGACCGCCATGCCCGCCACCGAGGTCCGCCGCCGCATCCTCGTCGCCGACAACGACGCCCACCTGTTCGCCGGCGCCCTGCGCGAAACCCTCACCACCGGCCACACCGCCGTCACCGACGACGCCGTCCACCACGCCCTCCACACCGCCGCCGCCAGCGAGATCATCACCGGCCTGCCCGCCGGCCTCGACTCACCCGTCGACACCCAGGGCCGCGACCTGTCCGGCGGCCAACGCCAACGCCTGCGCCTGGCCCGCGCCCTGCTCGCCGACCCCGAGATCCTCATCCTCGTCGAACCCACCTCCGCCGTCGACGCCCACACCGAAGCCGCCGTCGCCGCCCGCCTGCGCGACCACCGCCACCACCACCCACGCCACCACCACCCACGCCGCCGCACCACCGTCATCGTCGGCACCTCACCGCTGCTGGCCGACCGCGCCGACCGCGTCGCCTACCTCGCCGGCGGGCGCATCGCCGCCACCGGCCGCCACCACGACCTGCTCGACACCGAACCCGGCTACCGCGCCCTGGTCCACCGCGGCGAGGACCCGCACACCGACCCGCACACCGACCTGGACACCGACCTGGACACCGACCTGGACACCGCCGACGAGGAACCCGCCAGGTGAGCAGCTACCCACTGCCCGTCGCCTCCCGCGCCGAGGTCCGCCGCGCCCACACCCACCTCGTCCGCACCGACCCCACCGGCGCCGCGCTCGTCCTGCTCACCGCCGCCCTGGCCGCCGCCGCCGGCCTCGGCGCACCCTGGCTCATCGGCCGCATCGTCAACCACGTCGAAGCCGGCCACCCCGCCCTGGGCACCGTCGACCTGCTCGCCCTGGGCATCCTCGCCTTCGCGCTCGCCACCATCGTGCTCACCCGCCTCGCCCGCTACCTCGCCCACCGCTTCGCCGAACGCGCCCTCGCCCGCCTGCGCGAGGAGTTCGTCGACCGCACCCTCGCCCTGCCCACCGGCGTCGTCGAACGCGCCGGCACCGGCGACCTCATGGCCCGCACCACCGCCGACATCGCCACCATCGGCGCCGCCCTGCGCGACGCCGCCCCCGAGGTGTTCGTCGGCGCCCTCCAGACCCTGTTCGTCCTGACCGCCATCACCGTCGTCCACCCCCTGTTCGGCCTCGCCGCCCTCACCGGCATCGCCAGCCTCTGGTGGGCCACCCGCTGGTACCTGCGCCGCGCCCGCGACGCCTACCTCGCCGAGGGCACCGCCAACTCCGACATGTCCGAAACCCTCGCCGCCACCGCCGAAGGCGCCCGCACCGTCGAGGCGTTCGCCCTGCACCGCCACCGCGTCCGCGCCGGCGACGACCGCGTCGGCCACGCCCACCGCACCCGCGTGCGCACCCTGTTCCTGCGCAGCGTGCTGTTCCCCGCCCTCGACTTCTCCCACATCCTCGCCGCCTGCCTCGTCCTGCTCACCGGCGGACTGCTCCACGGCAACGACCTCACCACCCTCGGCGCCGCCGTCACCGCCGCCCTCTACACCCTCCAACTCGCCGACCCGCTCACCGGCATCCTCATGTACATCGAGAACATCCAACGCGCCACCGCCTCCATGGCCCGGGTCAAGGGCATCGCCGACGCCGCCGGCACCCCACCACCCGGCGGCACCCCCACCGACGACCGCATCGAGGTCACCGGCGTGCGCTACGCCTACAGCCCCACCGGCCGCGACGTCCTGCACGATGTCGACCTCGCCGTCAGACCGGGGGAGCGGCTGGCCATCGTCGGGCCCTCCGGCGCCGGCAAGTCCACCCTCGGCCGCCTGCTCGCCGGCGTCGACGCACCCCACGCCGGCCGCGTCACCGTCGGCGGCGTCCCCGTCACCGACCTCACCCCCGACGAACTCCGCCGCCGCATCGTGCTCGTCACCCAGGAACACCACGTGTTCATCGGCACCGTCCGCGACAACCTCACCATCGCCGCCCCCACCGCCACCGACACCCAACTCCACACCGCGCTCACCGCCGTGGACGCCGACTGGATCCACACCCTGCCCGCCGGCCTGGACACCGAACTCGGCGCCGGCACCGACTCCCTCGACTCCGCCCAGGCCCAACAACTCGCCCTCGCCAGAGTCGTGCTCGCCGACCCCCACACCGTCGTCCTCGACGAGGCCACCGCCCTGCTCGACCCCACCACCGCCCGCCACGCCGAACGCGCCATGGCCGCCGTCCTGTCCGGACGCACCGTCATCGCCATCGCCCACCGGCTGCACACCGCCCACCACGCCGACCGGGTCGCCGTCATGGCCGACGGCCGGATCACCGAACTCGGCAGCCACCACGACCTCGTCCGCGCCGGGGGAGCGTACGAGGACCTGTGGCGCTCCTGGCACGGCAACACCTGATCACCCGTACAGTCCCGCCAACTCGCGCCCGATCCGCGCCAACTCCGCCCGCACCGCGTCCGACTCCACCACCTCCAGCCCCGCACCCCACCCCGCCAGATGCTGGGCCACCATCACCGGCGCCGGCGCCGACACCCGCACCGTCGCCACCCCGTCCCGCTCCTCGACCACCACACAGTGCTGGCCGAACTGCCGGCGCAGCACACTGACCAGCCGCGCCGGCACCCGCACCACCGCCGTACACGCCCGCTGCCCGTCCTCGACCCGCGCCACCACCTCCCGCCAGGCCGCGTCCAGATCGAACTCCGCCGGCCGCGACGCCGGCTCGTCGGTCACCTCGGCGCCGCTGATCCGGTCCACCCGGAACGTCCGCCGACCACGCTCGGTCCCCGCGATCAGATACCAGGAGTCGTCCTTGTCGACCAGCCCCCACGGATCCACCACCCGCCGCTGGGCCGGCTTTCCCTTGCTGGCGTAGGAGAACCGCACCCTGAGCCGCCGCACCACCGCGTTCTGCAACCGCGCCACCAACTCGGGCCGGGGCGTCACCGGATCACCCCACCGCGCCGAGTCGATGACCACCGCGCTGGCCGCCGCCGCCGCGTCCTCCCGGAAGGTGCGGGGGAGTGCCGCCACCAGCTTGCGCAGCGCCGCCTTCGCCTCCGGCGCCACCGCCGCCGCCGGACCCACCAGCAGGAACAGCGCCTGAGCCTCCGTCGAGGTCAGGCCACTGAGGTCCGTGCGCGCGCCGCCGACCAGCGACCAGCCGCCGCCCCTGCCAGGCTGCGGATAGACCGGGATACCGGCCGTCGACAGCGCCTCCAGGTCGCGGCGGGCCGTGGCCACCGAGATCTCCAGCTCCTCGGCGACCTCGGCCGCGGTCACCCGACCACGGGACTGCAGGAACAGAAGGGTCGCCACCAGGCGGTCCGCGCGCATGAGGACAGTCTGCCCAGAAAAGTAGTCACAGGATGAGCACTTTGTGGCGCAGAGTTCACCCCAACAGACCACCAGAGAGGACCACCCCGATGCTCCGAGGAATCGCCACCATCAGCCTGTTCGCCGACGACGTCACCGCCGCCGCGGACTGGTACGCCAGCCTGCTGGGGGACAGGCCCTACTTCCAGCGCCCCGAACAGGGCCCCCCGGCCTACGTCGAGTTCCGCCTCGGCGACCACCAGACCGAACTGGGCATCATCGACCGCCGCTACGCACCCCACCAGGACACCGCCCCCGGCGGCGCCATCCTGTACTGGCACGTCGACGACCTCGACGCCACCCTGGACACGCTCCACTCCCTGGGCGCCACCGACCACGAACCACGCACCGAGAGAGGCTCCGGTTTCGTCACCGCCTCGGTCATCGACCCCTTCGGCAACATCCTGGGCGTCATGACCAACCCGCACTACCTGGACATCGTCGCCGGGGGAGAGTCGTAGCCACCACGTCGCCAGGCCCACGGGCCGGCCAGGGCGCTGTCCGGTCCGGCCGGCCCTCAACCATCCGACAGACGATGCCCACCGGCGTCGGGGGCCCCCCGATTTCCAGGCTAGTCGAAGAAACGGGCCCAGTCGGGCGGGTGACCAGTGGCTGTGGACAACCTCGGCCACGAGTGGCACAGGCGCGCACGTCGGCCGACAGGTCCCGGCGACCCACGGCGCGACCCGTCGGCGGAAGCACACGGGTGAAAGAGCGGGCCGGTGAACCACACTGTGTTGAAGCCGCTGGGTCTGACTGTGACCGGCAAGGCTCCATCACCGTCCAGCCGCACGTGGGAGAGTGCCCCGCACCCACTACTTGACATAATGTAGATTATCGAACATTGCGACCGGAGTGCGGGGGAGCCTTGAGCAGGGCTGCCTACGCTCGACCGTGTGAGACCTGTCAGCCTGGTGGACCTCGGCAGTTACCTGCCCGACGCCGAAATCGGCCTGGAGTTCTTCTTCGGTGAGGACCTTCCGGACGATCCGATGTCCCGTAGTCCGGTGTTCAAACAGCCGACGACCCGCCGGCACGTCGCCCCGGGTGACCGTGCCGCCGAGATGATCCGGGACGCGGCCGCGCCGATGTTCGCGCGTCGTGGGATCGATCCGGCGGGCAACGTGGACGTGCTCATCACCAACGTGCTGTTGCCGGACGCGTTGTTCACCGGGTGTGGCGCGGAGACCGCCGAGCTGCTCGGGTGTACCCCGGAGTGGATCATCGATCTGCACAACGGTGGCTGCGCGTCGTTCCCGTACATGCTCAAGCTGGCGCGCACGATCATCGGCTCCGGGCAGGCGCGCACGGCGTTGGTGTGCAACGTGCAGAACGCGGCGGGTCAGGTGTTCGCCCAGCCCGGGGTGCGGACCTCGGCGCACGCGGCGGCGCCGGGCGACGGCTGCGGTGTCGCCTACCTGACTGAAGGTGGGCATTCGCCCATTCTGGGGGTGGAGACCCGTAACTCCCCTGGGTTCGCGATGGATCTGGGGCCGGCGACCTCCGACGGGCGGAAGTTCTGGGAACCGGGGGCCGGTGAGCTGGACGTGCGCTTCGCCGAGGAGAAGACCGCCGAGATCATCGCCAGGGGCAACGCGTTGGTGCCGGAGATGGTCACCGATCTGTGCAAGCGGATCGACCTGAGCCCGGACGACATCGACGTGCTGATCACCAACCAGCCGAACCGGATCTTTCTCCGTACCTGGCGTGACGCGCTCGGGTTGGAGCCCGAGCGGCACCTGGACACGTTCGACGCGTTGGGCAACCTGTACGGGGCCGGTGCGCCGGTGACCTTCGCCCAGGCGGTGCGGGACGGGCAGGTCCGTGACGGTGATCTGGTGGTGGTGGCGGGGTTCGCGCACGCCGGTGATTTCGCGGCCGCGGCGGCGGTGCGCTGGAACTCCTGACTCCCCGCTCCCCCACACGGACGGAAGCGGGGTGCGCCACGGCGCACCCCGCTTTCCGTTGTGTCAGACCAGTTGGGCGCGGATCAGGTTCGGGTAGCGGTCCTGCAGGGACAGCAGAGCGGTGAGGCCCTTGGCGCCGACCCAGGACACCGGCTCCACCGGGAAGCGGCGTTCCTTGCGGTTGACGAACAGCAGGTTGGTGTAGGTGGTGTCGCGGCCCAGGATGAGGTCGCGCAGGATCTTGCCGGCGGTGTGGGTCAGGGCGATGCCGTTGCCGCAGTAGCCGTAGGCGTGGTAGACGCCGTCGTCGGTGTTGCCGACGTGGGGGACGAAGTCGCGGGTCATGCCGACGCAGCCGCCGTAGGAGTAGGCGATGCGCACGTCGTCCCATTCCGGGAAGTAGCGGGTCAGCGCTCCGCGGAGGAACGCGGTGGCCTGGTCGCGGCGCATGTGTCGGTTCTCGGACATGTCCCTGCCGTAGAAGTACGGTGCCGGGCCGCCGCCGAAGAGCAGGCGGTTGTCCTTGGTGAACCGACCGAAGATGATGAAGTTGCGGGACTCGACGAACCCTTCCCGCTCGGGCCAGTGCACGCGGGAGAGCTGCTCGTCGGTGAGCGGGTCGGTGACCACCGCATAGCTCCACACCGGTTTGACGCCGTGTTTGAAGCCGCCGAACTGGTGTTGGTAGGCGTCGGTGCCCAGGACGAGTTTGTCGGCCACGACGCGCCCGCCGGGGGTGGTGATGACGTGGCGGCCGTTCTCCTTGGTGACCGAGGTGGCCATGGTCTGTTCGTGGATGTGCACGCCGAGGTTGCGTACGACCCTGGCCAGTCCCCTGGCGAGGCGGTGCGGGTTGAGCAGGGCGCCGCCGACCTTGAACGCGCCGTGGATGGCCGGTGAGCCGATCCGTTCGCGTGCCTCGTCGCCGTCGAGCAGGCGCAGGGAGTTCTTGGCGCCGATGCTCTCGGCGAGTTCGACGTCGCGGCGCAGCAGCCGGATCTGGGCGTCGTTGGCGGCCACGGAGAAGTAGCCGGTGGTTTCCAGTTCGGCGTCGACGTCGTGTTTGCGGCAGAAGCGGTCCAGTTCGAGCATGGAGCGGCCGACGACGGCGTAGGCGGTTTTGGCGCGGTCGGTGCCGAAGCCGTGGACCAGGCCGGCGAGGCTGTGGCCGATGGTGGGGGTGACGAAGCCGTCGGCGTGGCCGGAGGCGCCGGCGCCCGCGTAGTCCATCTCGACGATGTGGATGTCGAGGGACGGGTCGGCCTGCTTGAGGAAGTAGGCGGTCCACAGTCCGGTGTAGCCGCCGCCGATGATGCCGATGTCGCAGCGGACGTCACGGTCCAGCGGCGGGCCGGGTTCGACGGCTTCGGTGTCGCGCCAGTAGATGGAGTGCTTGATGCCGGTGGTGGCGGTGTGTCCGGGGGTGCTGATGGTGGCCATGTCGTGTCCCTTTCACACGCGCTCGAAGACGATGCGGACCAGGCCGAGGTGGCGGTTGCGGAAGCCGTCGACCGAGGCGCGCAGATAGCGTTCGTAGTCGGTGACGCGGGCGTCGCCGACGAGGTCGACGGCGCGGTCGCGGTGGGCGACGAGCCGGTCGAGCCATTCCTGGCAGGTGCGGGCGTAGTGGTCGGCGTCGTTGCGGGCCGAGACGAGGTCGAAGCGGCGTTCGCTGGCCTCGACGATCTCGGAGGTCCAGGGCAGTTCGGACTCGGGGAAGATGTGGTCGACGATGAACAGCAGGTCCTTGACGGTCTGGCGGTCCAGGCGGGTGTTGTTGCCCTTGACGTTGGTCTGCAGGGCCAGGCGCCCGCCCGGGGGGAGCCAGTCGTGGCAGGCGTCGAAGAAGCGGCGGTAGGCGGCGAGGCGGGCGGCGCGGGGCATGCCGAAGTCGGCGAAGTGTTCGAAGGCGCCGATGGAGATGATCGCGTCGTAGGGGGCGGTGTCCTCGCGCGGCGGCGGGACGTGGTCGGCCCAGTTCTCGACGCGGACGTCGTAGCGGCGGTCGGCGAAGCCGCGGATGTGGGCGGCCTGTTCGTTGGCGAGGGTGAGGCCGACGACCTCGGTGACGTCGTGGTGGTCGATCAGGCGGCGCATCAGGCCGCCCCAGCCGCAGCCGACGTCCAGGACGCGGCGCGCGCCGCCGGCCCGGGCGCCGGTGGCGAGGTGGTCGAGTTTGCGTTCCTGGGCGGCGCGCAGGGTGTCGTCGGGGCCGGCCCACAGGGCGCAGGAGTAGCTGCGGGTCTCGTCGAGCCACAGGGCGTAGAAGTCGTTGCCCCGGTCGTAGTGGCTCTGGATGGCTTCGGCGGAGGCGCCCTGGTAGTCGAGTTGGCTGGTCATTTCGCGGCTCCTGCCCGGACGACTGCCTGGTTGGCTGCCTGGTTCACGACCCGGTTGAGTCGTTCCATCCTGCTGGCCAGCGTGATCCGGCCCTCGAGCCGGAACGCGGGTGGTTGGCGGCCGTCGACGTCGGTGAAGCCGTAGCGGGCGGCGAGGTCGCCGACGGCGAGGCGTTGTCCGGTGACGGTCAGGACGTCGGGGTCGGCGGACAGGGCGGCGATGGCGCGGCCGACGTACTCCGGGGAGTGCACGACCTGGGCGGGGCCGGAGCCGAGCAGGTCCCAGGCGGCCTCGACGCGTTCGGTGCGGACGAAGCCGGGGTGCAGGGCGAGCGCGGCGACGCCGTGTTTGCGCAGTTCGTGGCCCATGCCCAGGGCGAGCCGGTCGGAGGCGGTCTTGCACATGTCGTAGGCGGCCTGGCCGAGGTAGACCTCGCCGTCGGTGAAGGAGATGTTGACGATCAGGCCGCTGGAGCGGGGCAGCATGAGCGGCACGGCGAGGCGGCTGGCGACGAACTGGCCGCGCAGGGACGCGGCGAACAGGTCGTAGCGCCACTGGGGCTGCTGCCAGAAGGGGGCGTCGAAGCGGTGTTCGTCGCTGCGTTCGTAGCCGGCCCAGGCGTTGTTGACCAGCAGGTCGAGGTGGCCGTGGTCGGCGGCGATGCGCTGGTAGAGGGCTTCGACGTCGGTGTCGTCGGTGTGGTCGCAGCGCACGGCGATGCCGGTGCCGCCGCGGGCGGTGACCTCCTCGGCGGTGTCGTCGACGGTGCCGGGCAGGTCCTCGGTGGTGGTGGCGCCGCGCACGCTGCGGCCGGTGACGTAGACGGTGGCGCCGGCCTCACCGAGGGCGGCGGCGATGCCCTTGCCCACTCCCCTGCTGGCGCCGGTGACCAGCGCGACGGTTCCGGCCAGGTCCGGTGGGCTCCACTGCGGGGTGGTCATGCTGTCTCCTTCACCGCGCGTGCGGTGTCCCGCACGCCGGTCCAGTAGGTGAGGCTGCGTCGGTAGGCGTCGCGGTCGCTGGGCTGGGGAACGTCGTGGCGTTGGGCGAGGGTGGGCAGGGAGGTGGGCAGGACGCCGCCGCAGGCGTGGGTGACCTCGCTGACGTCGATGAGGACCTTGAGGAAGGTGCGGGAGATGGCCGGGACCTGGTCCAGGGTCACTGGGAGGGGGTCGCGGGGGTCGACGACGGGGACCTCGGGGATGGCGCGGCCGAGGTGGGCGGCGTGGGCGCGCAGGATGGTCTGGGTGTCGTCGACGGTCATGGCGTTCTCGCCGTAGGTGAGCCAGTAGGTGGGGCCGAGGTCGTCGGCCAGGACCGCACGGGCGATGGCGACGGCGGTGACGTCCAGGGGGATGACGTCGACGAGATTTCCGCGGTGGGCGGGGAAGAACGGGGCCTTGCCCCGGCAGTACCAGTCGGACATGGTCTGCACGATCTGGGGTTGGCTGCTGGCGCCGGTGCGGGAGTCGCCGACGAGGTTGGTGGGGCGGTGGATGGTGTGCGGGACGCCGCTGGCGGCGAGCAGGTGTTCGGCGTCGAGTTTGGAGCGGATGTAGGGGCGCACGACGTTGCTGGGGCCCAGGTCGTCGAGGCGGCCGAGTTCGATGGCCCGCACGAAGCAGGTGCTGACGAGGTGGACGGGGGCGCCGGCGCGGCGGGCGAGGTCGATGACCTGGCGGGTGCCGCCGAGGTTGATGGCCTCGTAGCGGGCCCAGGGTTGGCCCCAGGTGGTGAGGGCGCCGGAGTGGATGATGACGTCGACCTCGTCGGCGAGCCGGTTCCAGGTGGTGTCGTCGAGGCCGAAGCGGGGTTGGGCGAGGTCACCGCGCAGGACCTCGTCGAGGTCGGGCGGTTGGGTGTCGCTGTGGACCAGGCCGATGACGCGGTGGCCGGGGAGGTGTTCGGGCAGGGCGCGGCCGATCACCCCGGAGGCGCCGGTGAGCAGGATGGTGCGGGTGGTGCTGGCCATGTCGAACCTTCCGGTTATCCGAGCCGGACCGTGGCCAGCGGCGTGAACCGGCCGGCGTCGAGCATCTGCCGGCAGCGGTGGCGTTGGATCTTGCCGCTGGGGGTTTTGGGCAGGCTGTTGCGGGTGAGGAACACGCATTCGTCGAGGGCGACGGCGGCCTTGGCCATGGCGACCGACGCGACGTGTTCGGCCAGCGGCCGGTAGTCGTCGAGTGCGCGTTTGACCTCGATGAACAGGGTGAGTTCGCGGCCGTTGGTGCCGCTTTCGGTGCTGCCGGAGATGAGGGTGGTGCAGCCCCGGCGGACGTCGGCGATGGCGTCGACGGCGTGTTCGATCTCGCGGGCGTAGACCTTGCGCCCGGACACGGAGATGACGTCGTCGACGCGGCCGACCGGGTAGAGGTAGCCGTCGCGGACGAAGCCGAGGTCGCCGGTGCGCACGGTGTCGCCGGTGAAGCGGTCGGCGGTGCGGTGCGGGTCGGCGAAGTAGCCGGCGGCCAGGGCGGGTGAGCGGACGGTGATCTCGCCGAGCCGGTCGCTGGGGACGCCGAGGACCTCGACGCCGGCGCAGGGTGTGCCGGCGGCGACGACGGCGGTCGCGGAGGGCTGCGCCGGGTCGAGTTCGACGAGTTCGCCGTCGGCCAGGGCGATGGAGTCGACGACGAGGTGTCGGGGTGGTTCGTGGACGGGGGTGGCGGTGACGGCGAGGGTGGCTTCGGCCAGGCCGTAGGCGGGCATGAGGGATTCGGGCCGGAAGCCGTAGGGGCCCAGGGAGTCGAGGACCTGGGTGAGGGTGCGGGTCTCGACGCGTTCGGCGCCGATGATGCAGGCGCGGACGTCCAGGCCGTTGGCCATGCGGGTGGAGCGGCCCAGGCGGGAGCCCAGGTGCAGGGCGGTGTTGGTGCCGGCGGTCATGCTGGCGCGGAACTCGGACATGTCGCCGAACCAGGTGCGGGGGGCGAAGGTGAACCGTTCGGGGGTGGACAGGTAGAGGGTCCAGTCGTTGATCCACGGGGTGAGCAGGGTGCCGAAGATGCCCATGTCGTGGGACAGCGGCAGCCAGGACACCGTGGTTTCCGCGCCCGGCCGCCCGTCGAGCATGGTGGTGATCATGGCGAGTTGGGCGTGGATGGCGGCGGTGGTGAGCACGCAGCCCTTGGGGGCGCTGGTGGAGCCGGAGGAGTACTGGATGAACGCCGGGTCGTCCTGGCCGGGTGGGCTGGGGTCGACGGTGCCGCTGCCGGCGAGCGATTCCCAGGTGCGGGCGCGCAGGGCGGTGCGCAGGTCCTCGTCGAGCAGGGCGTACATGCGTTCCTCGACGAGGAACACCTCGGGTCGCAGCTGGTCGCAGATGGTGCGCAGCTGGCGGGTGTACTCGTGGGCGTCCATGCCTCTGGCGGGGACGGGCAGGGAGGCGATGGCGCCGCCGGCCAGCCACACGCCGAGCAGTCCGCGTACGGCGTGGGGTCCGTTGGTGAGGACGGTGGCGACCCGGGTGCCGGGGCGGACGCCGAGGCGGCGCAGACCGGCGGTCATGCGTTCGGCGTCGGCGGCGACACCGGCCCAGGTGGTGGGGTTCTGGTCCCACCGGTCGCCGACCCAGCAGTGCAGGGTGGAGCGCCCGGGGTGGGTGAGCGCGTCCCAGAGGGTGCCGGTGTTATTCGACATCGACGATCCCGACGGTGGCGGTGCGGGCGCGGTGGGCCAACGGCTTGTCCGGTGTGGACCGGGCGTGACGGCCGCCGCCGAGTTTCTCCCAGGCCACCGCCTTCTGTTCCTGGCGGTCGCGGTCGATCCGGATCACGTTCGTCGCCAGCCCCAGCTTCTCCAACAGGCCGATCACCATCGCGCTGATGTCGATCTCCCACCACCGCATCCCGTGACTCGCCGACCTCGGGAACGCGTGATGATTGTTGTGCCACGCCTCACCGAACGAAAACAGCGCCAACCAGCCCACATTCCGTGACTCATCCGGCGTCGCGAACCGCCGCCGACCGAAATAATGACCGATCGA
>NZ_MSIF01000059.1 GCF_001921215.1 Actinophytocola xinjiangensis | reverse complement strand
CAGGGGGTCGGCAAAGTCGTTGGTTTGTTAGGTGGGGATGCCGAGGAGGGTGAGTGGTCGGGTGGGGTTGCGTGCCATGTGGCGGAGGCCTGTGGCGATGTTGGTGTATCCGGTGTGGCGTAGTGCGTTGATGGCGAGGTTGCGGAGGGTGGCCATGACGCGGGGTGCGTTGTGGGTGCGGACTCGGGAGTGGTCTTCGGCGTAGGTGACGTCTCGTACCCAGTGGAGTCGGTTTTCGATGTGCCAGTGGTTGCGGACGTAGGTGGCGATGTGGGTGGGGTGAGCGTGTTCGGTGGGCAGGCTGGTGATGCCCAGTGCTGTGTAGGCGCTGCGTTTTCTGGTGGTGTGGTGGGTGGTGTAGCGCTCGATGAGGAATGCGTGTGTGGCGTGGGGGAAATCGATGGCTGGAAAGTGCTGGTAGGGGCCGAGTGGGGCGAGTTGGATGGTGCGGTGTTCGGTGCGGCCGTGGTTGGTTTCGGTGTGGCTGCTGGTAGGGATCTCATGCCAGGGCAGGGAGTCGAGCTGGCGGTAGAGGCGGTGGAGGTTCTCCTTGACGGTGAACACGTAGTGCGCGTTTCTGTCGGTGAGGTAACGGGCGTGGTCGCGGGTGGTGTGCAGCGCGTCGGCGGTGACCACGGTGTCGGTCAGGTCGATCTGGTCGAGCATGGGGGCGAACCAGGCGATCTCGCTGGTTTTCTGCTCGACCTGCCGCTGGGCCAGCACGATCCCGTCGGTGAGGGCATCACCGGTGCTGTGGGAGACCGCGGCCAGCAGATGCACCCCCGCGCCGCCGGTGCGGGCGAAGGTGCCACGCAACGACTTTCCGTCTACCGCTACCGCTGTGAGCATGCGCGGGCTGGGTTGACCGGTGGGGTGTCTGGTGGGCTGGGTCAGCCATGCGCTGATCGCGTCGTCCAGCATGTCGCCGTCGATCTGCTGGGTCAGCCGCCGCACCGTGGACTCTTCCGGAGCCAGATACCGCCCGCGGCGGGTGTCGAACCGTGCCCCCAGAACCGCTAACACCGGTTGGGGAACATCCGCGATCCATTCCCCGATCGCGGCAAAGGACCGCGCACCGGCCAACACCGCCGCCGCGGCCAACGCCAACAACGACCCTGCCGAATGCCGAACCCCTCGCCGATCCCGCGGATCCGGCACCCGAGACAGATATTTCCGCAGGTCAGCCACCTCCTCCAGGCCAACCAGCTCGACACCCGACCCAGAACCCGACCCGGAGTCGAGGGCCAACCGATCAAACGCGACAGGGACCAGGCAAGATTCCACCACGGGCACGGCTCTCCACGATCATGGGACATCAGCAATCACATGATCAACGAGACCGTGCCCGCCCCATCAACTGGGTGATCGACTTTGCCGACCCCCTGCC
>NZ_MSIF01000058.1 GCF_001921215.1 Actinophytocola xinjiangensis | reverse complement strand
TTTCGGGGGTCGTGGCGGCAGGATGACGAGCAGGGGTGGCGTGTCGTAGCGGATCCCGACTTGGCCGGGTTTCTTGTGTTTGTATCTGCTTCGTACTTTCTTGACCGTGCGTGGATAGCTACGTTCTCGTCGTTTCGGGTTGCGGTACTCGAGGATCTCATGGATCGTTTCGATGGTTGCGATAGCGAGTGTGCCGGGGGGAAAACGCCGCCTGGTCGGTGACCTGGCGGCGAACAGCCCGGAAGGACCGGATGAACGACAGTCGGTCCGTGTCGATATCGGCTTGTTCCGCGGCTTCGCGCATGAGATGACGGATGGCGTAGTGGGTGAGCAGCAACGCCCAGATCTCTTGCCGGACGGTCTCGGCGTGTTTGGATCGCAGCAGGACGGTGGAACCGCCGCGTTGGTGGGTTTCGATCTCGTCGAAGACAGATTCCTCTTCCCACCGTTCGTGATAGACGGCAGCGAGTTCAGCGGCGGACGCGTGAACGGGCTCCATGATCGTGGTGATGAGCCGAATGACTTCTTTCTTGCCGTCACGGTTGGGGATCTCGTACTCGATCACGCGAACCTCAAGGAGATCAACATCGAGACAGCGGGAGCTGCCGAGTCGAGAGTACTCACGATTCCTGCGTTTCTTCGCGGGATCGCCGATCAGAGAGAGATACGAGCCGTCCGGCAGCGTCTCCAACACCGGAAGGTCCAGACTGTCGGTGACCCGCCAGACCAGCTCGGCCGAGGCCTGAGCAGCGGCCTTCCACACGTCGTAGCTGTAGAGACCCGCGTCCGCGATGACCACCATGTCCCGCTGAAACGCCCACAGCAGATGCGGCACCTGAGCACGCTCCTGCACCCTCCAGGGATCGACCCGCGCGGCGACGATCGCGTGTGTCCCGCACTCAACCAGTCCCGCGACCCGAACCTGCGGAAAAGGTGACGGATTCTTACCGCCGCAGCGCCCGAACCCCGCTTCATTATCGTCCGTGTCATGAAGATTGAAAATGACACCATCGATGGCCATGATGCGCCACCCACGCAGCCAGGCGCCCGGAGTGCTCCGCAACGCCATCGGGCTCGCGACCCGCTCGAACAGCAACCGCAACGGCTCCTCACCAAGCTTCATCCGCGCCTTGGAAATCGCCCCAGTCGTGGGAATCTTCCATTCCTTCCGCCAGGACCCCACACATCGCAAACCATGCGCAAGCTTCCGCATGACCTCTTCATAACTCTCACCAAAAAACAGACACAAAGCCAGCACGTAATACACCACCACCCGGGCCGGCAACAACCGCACCCGTTTCTCACGCCGATCCGCCGCAGCAACGACCTCGTCCACCAGATCCCGATCCAGCAGACGCGTCAACACCCCAATACCAATCGCGTCGGTCAACCTCTCATGATCCGACACAAACGGCCGCAAATCACGCATCAAACCCACCACCGAACGCTACCCGTCCCGCGCTACGATGACCACAACACCCACCCCAGCACCACAGACCCCCCGCTAAGTAAGCGGCATTG
>NZ_MSIF01000057.1 GCF_001921215.1 Actinophytocola xinjiangensis | reverse complement strand
ACGTCCGCCGCCGACAGACCGGCCGACGCGAGCGCCGCACGGATCACCCGCTGCTGCGACGGCCCGTTCGGCGCCGTCAACCCGTTCGACGCACCATCCGAATTCACCGCCGAACCCTTCACGACCGCCAACACCGGGTAGCCCAGGCGCTCCGCGTCCGACTGCCTGGCCAGGACCAGCATGCCCACACCTTCGGACCAGCCGACACCGTCGGCGGAGTCACCGAACGCCTTGCAACGCCCATCGGACGCGAGACCGCCCTGTGCGGCGAAGTCGACGAACGCCCCGGGGGTGGACATGACCGTCACGCCGCCGGCGAGCGCGAGCGTGCACTCCCCCGACCGCAGCGCCTGGGCCGCCAGGTGCATCGCCACCAACGACGACGAACACGCCGTGTCCACGGTCATCGCCGGACCCTCGAAACCGAACGTGTACGACACGCGACCGGACACGATGCTCGGCGACGTTCCGTTGCCCCGGAAACCCGTGAACTCCACGCCCTGCAACAGGGCCGCGTAGTCGTTGTACATGACACCGGCGAACACACCGGTCCTGCTGCCACGCAACGAGACCGGGTCGACGCCCGCCCGTTCCAACGCCTCCCACGACACCTCAAGCAGCAACCGCTGCTGGGCGTCGGTGGCCAGCGCCTCACGCGGGCTCATCCCGAAGAACCCGGGATCGAACAGGCCGACGTCGGCCAGGAATCCACCAGCGAGGTCCGGTGCGTCGGGGCCCCAACCACGGTTGGTGGGCAACGGGGTGATCGCGTCCGTGCCGTCGAGCACCAGACGCCACAGGTCCTCGGGAGTGGCCACGCCGCCCGGGAACCGGCAGGCCATACCGACCACCACGACCGGATCGCCGTCCACGACGGCCGTGGCGGTCGGCGTGATGTCCTTGGCGCTGCCGATCAGCTCGGCAAACAGGTGGTCGACCAGCGCGGGGGCCGTCGGGAAGTCGAACACCAGGGTCGCCGGCAGACGCAACCCGGTGACGACACCGAGCCGGTTACGGAACTCGACCGCGGTCAACGAGTCGAACCCGAGGTCCCGGAACGTGGACGTTCGATCCACCGAACCCGTGGTGGCATGCCCCAGCACGGTCGCCACCTGGTCGATCACCAGCTCGAACAGGAACTCGGCACGGCTCGCGTGGTCCAGCGTCGACAGTGTGGTGGCCAGGCCCGCTGTGACCGTCGACGACGCGGCGGCGAGTCGTCGCGAGGTGGTGCGCACGAGGCCGCGGAGCAGTGGCGGTACGTGCCCGTGTTCGCGGGTGGCGGCGAGGTCGAGCCGGGTGGGAACAAGTGTGGCCGCGCCGGTGGCGACGTCGAACAGCCGTAGCCCGAGAGACGGGGACAGGGGCGGCGTACCGGACCGCGTGAGACGTTCGGCCATGCCTTCGGTGTCCCACGGTCCCCAGGCCAGCGACACCGCCGGCAGGCCGAGGGCATTGCGGTGTTCGGCCAGTGCGTCGAGGAACGCGTTGGCCGCCGCGTAGTTCGCCTGACCAGCGTTACCGAACGTACCGGCAGCCGAGGAGAACAGGACGAAGTTCGTCGCCTCAGGCGTCAACTCGTGCAGATACCACGCGGCGTCGACCTTCGGCGCCAACACCGTGTCAAGCCGCTCGGGCGTGAGTGCTTCGACGACACCGTCGTCCAGCACACCCGCCGCGTGGATCACCCCAGTTACGGTCTCGCCGTCGAGCACGGCCGCGAGCGCGGCCCGGTCCGACACGTCACACGCCACCGACCGCACACGGCCAAGGTCGGACAGTTCCGAGGGGAGGACACCGCGCCGGGACAACAACAACACATCGGTGACGCCGTGTTCCTCGACAAGGTGACGGGTCACCAGCGCACCAAGACCACCGGTACCGCCAGTGACCACGACCGTCCCCGGATCCCACGACGCCGTGTCCCCGGTGGCACGGGCCAGACGAGCGGCGGTGGCCTCGCTACCGACGACGAGTTGCGGCTCGTCGGTGGTGAACGCGCGGGCCGCCAAGTCCGGAGTCCAGCCGTCGCTCAGGTCGACCAGGCCGAACCGTCCAGGGTGCTCGGACTGCGCCGCCCGGACCAAACCCCACACCGCCGCGGCCGACACGTCGACACCGGCCACCGCGCCAGCGGTCACGAACACCAGGCGTGCGTTGACGAACCGTTCGTCGGCGAGCCAGTCCTGGACAAGGCTCAACGCACGAGCCGTGAGTCGATGGGCCGACTCGACCACATCGGCGTCACCTGCCACACAGACAGCCACAACAGGCTCATCAGCCACCGCGGCGAGCTGGGAATAGGTGGTGCCACCGACACCCAGGGTGTCGTCACCGATCACCGCGTACGGGACTGGTTCGGTGGCGAGTTCAACGGGAGTCCAGTCGAGGCGGAA
>NZ_MSIF01000056.1 GCF_001921215.1 Actinophytocola xinjiangensis | reverse complement strand
GAATGCTCGGCGGTGTCCTACTCTCCCACACCCTGTCGAGTGCAGTACCATCGGCGCTGGAGGGCTTAGCTTCCGGGTTCGGAATGGGACCGGGCGTTTCCCCACCGCTATAACCGCCGAAACCCTATGAAACAAACAACAACCACAACGGGTTGGGGTTTCAGAGTTGCATAGTGGATGCGAAAAAAATTAGATCGTTTATGGGTAAGTCCTCGGCCTATTAGTACCAGTCAACTCCACGCATTACTACGCTTCCATCTCTGGCCTATCAACCCAGTGGTCTAACTGGGGGCCTTAACCCACAAAGGGGTGGGAGACCTCATCTTGGAACAGGCTTCCCGCTTAGATGCCTTCAGCGGTTATCCCTCCCGAACGTAGCCAACCAGCCGTGCCCCTGGCGGGACAACTGGCACACCAGAGGTTCGTCCGTCCCGGTCCTCTCGTACTAGGGACAGCCTTCCTCAAGTCTCCTGCGCGCGCGGCGGATAGGGACCGAACTGTCTCACGACGTTCTAAACCCAGCTCGCGTGCCGCTTTAATGGGCGAACAGCCCAACCCTTGGGACCTACTCCAGCCCCAGGATGCGACGAGCCGACATCGAGGTGCCAAACCATGCCGTCGATATGGACTCTTGGGCAAGATCAGCCTGTTATCCCCGGGGTACCTTTTGTCCGTTGAGCGACACCCCTTCCACCAGGTGGTGCCGGATCACTAGTCCCGACTTTCGTCCCTGCTCGACCTGTCAGTCTCACAGTCAAGCTCCCTTGTGCACTTGCACTCAACACCTGATTGCCAACCAGGCTGAGGGAACCTTTGGGCGCCTCCGTTACTCTTTGGGAGGCAACCGCCCCAGTTAAACTACCCACCAGGCACTGTCCCTGGACCGGATCACGGTCCGAAGTTAGACACCCAGTACGACCAGAGTGGTATTTCAAGATTGACTCCACCCATACTGGCGTATGAGCTTCACAGTCTCCCACCTATCCTACACAAGCCGAACCAAGCACCAATACCAAGCTATAGTAAAGGTCCCGGGGTCTTTCCGTCCTGCCGCGCGTAACGAGCATCTTTACTCGTAGTGCAATTTCGCCGGGCCTGTGGTTGAGACAGTCGAGAAGTCGTTACGCCATTCGTGCAGGTCGGAACTTACCCGACAAGGAATTTCGCTACCTTAGGATGGTTATAGTTACCACCGCCGTTTACTGGCGCTTAAATTCTCACCTTCGCCCCCAAAGGGACTAAGCGGTCCTCTTAACGTTCCAGCACCGGGCAGGCGTCAGTCCGTATACATCGTCTTGCGACTTCGCACGGACCTGTGTTTTTAGTAAACAGTCGCTTCTCGCTGGTCTCTGCGGCCGCCTCACCCTAGCCCGCAACGGGGCTTCAAGCGCTGCGGCCCCCCTTCTCCCGAAGTTACGGGGGCATTTTGCCGAGTTCCTTAACCACAGTTCACCCGATCGCCTTGGTATTCTCTACCTGACCACCTGTGTCGGTTTGGGGTACGGGCCGCATGGACACTCACTAGAGGCTTTTCTCGGCAGCATGGGATCACTCTACTTCGCCTCATTCGGCTATGCATCACGTCTCAGGATACGTGACCGGCGGATTTGCCTACCGATCTCCCTACACGCTTACACCAGTCACCATCAGCTGGCGGAGCTACCCTCCTGCGTCACCCCATCGTTTGGCTACTACCGGCTCAGGTCCCACGCTCCCCAACACACACATCCGAAGACACGCATGCGGTTCGGGTGGTTAGTATCACCGACCTCGCCAGGGACGCATCCACACGGGTACGGGAATATCAACCCGTTGTCCATCGACTACGCCTGTCGGCCTCGCCTTAGGTCCCGACTTACCCTGGGCGGATTAACCTGGCCCAGGAACCCTTGGTCATCCGGCGGCAGAGGTTCTCACTCTGCTTTCGCTACTCATGCCTGCATTCTCACTCCCACACCCTCCACAACTAGATCACTCTGTTGCTTCCCTGGATGCAGGACGCTCCCCTACCCACCCACACCACTGCACAAGAACCCGAAGGCTCAAGCGGATGTATTGTGTGAGTGACACAGCTTCGGCGGTACGCTTAAGCCCCGCTACATTGTCGGCGCAGGACCACTTGACCAGTGAGCTATTACGCACTCTTTCAAGGGTGGCTGCTTCTAAGCCAACCTCCTGGTTGTCTGGGCGACCCCACATCCTTTCCCACTTAGCGCACACTTAGGGGCCTTAGCTGGTGTTCTGGGCTGTTTCCCTCTCGACCACGAACCTTATCGCCCGCAGTCTCACTGCCACACTCTCACACACCGGTATTCGGAGTTTGGTTGATTTCGGTAAGCTTGTAGGCCCCCTAGACCATCCAGTGCTCTACCCCCGGCGTGAAACATGTGACGCTGCACCTAAATGCATTTCGGGGAGAACCAGCTATCACGGAGTTTGATTGGCCTTTCACCCCTACCCACAGCTCATCCCCCAGGTTTTCAACCCTGGTGGGTTCGGGCCTCCACGCCGTCTTACCGGCGCTTCACCCTGGCCATGGGTAGATCACCCCGCTTCGGGTCTAGAGCACGCGACTATAACGCCCTATTCAGACTCGCTTTCGCTACGGCTACCCCACACGGGTTAACCTCGCCACGCACCACTAACTCGCAGGCTCATTCTTCAAAAGGCACGCCATCACCGTTGCTAAGACGGCTCTGACGGCTTGTAGGCACACGGTTTCAGGTACTCTTTCACTCCCCTCCCGGGGTACTTTTCACCTTTCCCTCACGGTACTAGTCCGCTATCGGTCATCAGGGAGTATTTAGGCTTAGCGGGTGGTCCCGCCAGATTCACAGCAAATTCCACGAGCTCGCTGCTACTCGGGAACACCACCAAGAAAGATGTGCGGTTTTCGTCTACCCGACTCTCACGGTCTACGGTCCAGTTTCCCAAACTGATTCGACTAACACACACATTTTATGACTTTCCGTTGGCATGGCAGCACCAACAAGGTGGGTCCCACGACCCCGCACACGCAACCCCTGCCAGGTATCACACGTGCACGGTTTAGCCTCTTCCGCTTTCGCTCGCCACTACTCACGGAATCACGGTTGTTTTCTCTTCCTACGGGTACTGAGATGTTTCACTTCCCCGCGTTACCCCCGTCACCCTATAGATTCAGATGACGGTGACACCCCATGACGGGTGCCGGGTTTCCCCATTCGGAAATCCTCGGATCTCAGCTCGGTTGACAGCTCCCCGAGGCATATCGCAGCCTCCCACGTCCTTCATCAGCTCCTGATGCCCAGGCATCCACCATGTGCCCTTAACAACTTACTACCATAAACGATCAAAGATGCTCGCATCCACTATGCAATTCTCAAACACCAACCAGGAACACCCACCACCCACGAACCACCAACACCCCTGACACGAGGCCGGTATGATCCACGGCGAATGCCTGACATTGTGTCGATCCAGAAACAACACAACGTGTGTTGCCTCAGGACCCAACAGTGTGCCGAACCCCAGTCACCTGGGGCCGCTATCATTGTGAGCTCGTTCATTGCTGTGTATCGCAATTTCAGAAAGTTGAACAATCACTCCGTGGATCCTTCAGAGACCCTCGGTCGCCACCACCGGTCATCCGAACGGACAACACTGTTAGGTGTGGTAGCTGCTGTGTTGCTCCTTAGAAAGGAGGTGATCCAGCCGCACCTTCCGGTACGGCTACCTTGTTACGACTTCGTCCCAATCGCCAGTCCCACCTTCGACCACTCCCCCCCTTACGGGTTGGGCCATGGGCTTCGGGTGTTACCGACTTTCGTGACGTGACGGGCGGTGTGTACAAGGCCCGGGAACGTATTCACCGCAGCGTTGCTGATCTGCGATTACTAGCGACTCCGACTTCACGGGGTCGAGTTGCAGACCCCGATCCGAACTGAGACCGGCTTTAAGGGATTCGCTCCACCTCACGGTCTCGCAACCCTCTGTACCGGCCATTGTAGCATGTGTGAAGCCCTGGACATAAGGGGCATGATGACTTGACGTCATCCCCACCTTCCTCCGAGTTGACCCCGGCAGTCTCCCATGAGTCCCCGCCATTACGCGCTGGCAACATGGAACGAGGGTTGCGCTCGTTGCGGGACTTAACCCAACATCTCACGACACGAGCTGACGACAGCCATGCACCACCTGCACACCAACCACAAGGGAAGCCCTATCTCTAGGGATGTCTGGTGCATGTCAAACCCAGGTAAGGTTCTTCGCGTTGCATCGAATTAATCCACATGCTCCGCCGCTTGTGCGGGCCCCCGTCAATTCCTTTGAGTTTTAGCCTTGCGGCCGTACTCCCCAGGCGGGGCGCTTAATGCGTTAGCTACGGCACGGAAAGCGTGAATGCTCCCCACACCTAGCGCCCAACGTTTACAGCGTGGACTACCAGGGTATCTAATCCTGTTCGCTCCCCACGCTTTCGCTCCTCAGCGTCAGTATCGGCCCAGAGACCCGCCTTCGCCACCGGTGTTCCTCCTGATATCTGCGCATTTCACCGCTACACCAGGAATTCCAGTCTCCCCTACCGAACTCAAGTCTGCCCGTATCCACCGCACGCTGGAAGTTAAGCCTCCAGTTTTCACGATAGACGCGACAAACCGCCTACGAGCTCTTTACGCCCAATAATTCCGGACAACGCTCGCACCCTACGTATTACCGCGGCTGCTGGCACGTAGTTAGCCGGTGCTTCTTCTCACGGTACCGTCACTCTCGCTTCGTCCCGTGCGAAAGAGGTTTACAACCCGAAGGCCGTCATCCCTCACGCGGCGTCGCTGCATCAGGCTTTCGCCCATTGTGCAATATTCCCCACTGCTGCCTCCCGTAGGAGTCTGGGCCGTGTCTCAGTCCCAGTGTGGCCGGTCGCCCTCTCAGGCCGGCTACCCGTCGTCGCCTTGGTAGGCCATTACCCCACCAACAAGCTGATAGGCCGCGGGTTCATCCTGCACCGCCGGAACTTTCCACCACACCACATGCGTGATGCAGTCATATCCGGTATTAGACCCAGTTTCCCGGGCTTATCCCAGAGTGCAGGGCAGATTACCCACGTGTTACTCACCCGTTCGCCACTAATCCACCCCGAAGGGCTTCATCGTTCGACTTGCATGTGTTAAGCACGCCGCCAGCGTTCGTCCTGAGCCAGGATCAAACTCTCCAACAATGCATTAATCATCAGAGAAAATCCCAGCAAATTAACCTGTCCAAAAGGCCAGGCACAAGCTCACTAGCATTTATCGGCACACTGTTGAGTTCTCAAACAACACACGC
>NZ_MSIF01000055.1 GCF_001921215.1 Actinophytocola xinjiangensis | reverse complement strand
ACGGATGGTGTGTCGGTCGCGGCGGTCAATGGTCCGGACAATGTTGTGTTGGCTGGTGTTGAGGCTGAGGTCATGGCTGCGGTGGGTGACCGTGAGTACAAGCGTCTCGCGGTGTCGCACGCGTTCCATTCGCCGTTGATGGATCCGATGTTGGATGACTTCCGGGAGGCGATCGCCGGGATCTCGTTCCATGAGCCGGTGATTCCGTTGGTGAAGGACGTGTCGAACCTGGAGTACTGGGTGCGGCATGTCCGGGACACCGTGCGTTTCGCCGACGACATCGCGGCGGCGGAGGCGGACACGTTCCTGGAGATCGGTCCGGACGGGACGCTGTCGGCGTTGGTGGACGGGATTCCGTTGCTGCGCAGGGACCGGGACGAGCCGACGGCGTTGCTCACCGGCCTCGCCCGTCTGCACGTCACCGGATCCACGGTGGACTGGACGGCGATCGTTCCCGCCGCCACGCTGGTCGATCTGCCGACCTACGCCTTCGAACAGCACTGGTTCTGGCCGACCCCGCCCCGCGGCATCGGGGACGTCCGCTCCGCCGGACTCGACGACGCCGACCACCCGCTGCTCGGCGCGGCCGTCGAACTCGCCGGCGGCGACGAGTACCTGTTCACCTCACGCCTCTCGCTCCGCTCGCACCCCTGGCTGACCGACCACACCGTCGACGGTCAGGTACTCGTCCCCGGCACGGCCCTGCTCGAACTCGCCGTCCGCGCCGCCGACCAGGTCGGGTGCCCCCGCGTCGCCGAACTCGTCCTCGCCGCCCCGCTCGCGCTGCCCGACACCGGTGCCATGATCGTGCAGGTCCGCGTCGGCGCACCCGACGGCGCCGGCACCCGCGCGGTCACGGTGCACAGCCGGCCCGAGAACAGCGACCAGCCGTGGACCGCCCACGCCACCGGTACCCTCGCCACCACCTCGACCGGCGGCGGATTCGACACGACCGTCTGGCCGCCCACCGGCGCCCGACCCGTCGACCTCGCCGGGTTCTACGACGCCCGCGCCGCCGACGGCTTCGCCTACGGCCCCGTCTTCGCGGGACTGCGCGCCGCCTGGCAGCACGGCGACGACGTGTACGCCGAGGTCGCGCTGCCCGACGGGGTGACCGACACCGCCGAGTTCGGCGTCCACCCCGGGCTGCTCGACGCCTGCCTGCACGCGGGAGGCCTCACCGGCGGCACGGTCACCGGCGTGCCGTTCACCTGGACCGGCGTGACCGTCCACTCCTCGGGGGCCGCCACCGTGCGGGTACGGCTGCGCCCCACCGACGACGGGTTCGCCCTTGAGGCCGTCGACCTCGCCGGCGTACCCGTGGTCTCGGTCGCCTCGCTCGCACTGCGGCCGCTCACCGCCACCGACGCCCGTCACGACGACCTGTTCGCGGTCGAGTACCTGCCGGCGGCCACGACCCCGGCCGGCGACGAACCCGACGTCGTGCACCTCGACAGTGCGGGCGCCGACCCGGTGGCCGCCGCCCATGACCTGGCCACCCGCGCGCTAGCCCTCCTCCAGGAGGAGCGCGACGCGCGGCTGGTGATCGTCACCCGCGCGGGAGACCTGGCCTCGGCGGCGGTCGGCGGCCTCGTCCGCGCCGCTCAGGCCGAGCGGCCCGGCCGGTACAGCCTGGTCGAGACGACCGAGGACGCGCCGCCCGATCGGCTCGCCGAGGCGGTCGCGTCCGCCGAACCGGAGTCGCGGGTCACCGCCGACGGCGTCACCGCGCCTCGCCTGGTTCGCGCGACCGGTGGCGCGAACCAGGCCTGGGATCCGGGCACCGTCGTGGTGACCGGCGGCGCCGGCGGACTGGGCACCCTGGTGGCCCGGCACCTCGTCGAGACACACGGCGTCGCCGACGTGCTGCTGCTGAGCAGGCGCGGGGAGGTACCGGCGGCCCTCGCCGACCTGGCCGCCGTGCGGGCACTGGCCTGCGACGTGTCGGACCGGGCAGCGCTCGCGGCCGTGCTCGCCGGGGAGACCGTGACCGGCGTGGTGCACGCCGCCGGAGTGCTCGACGACGGTGCGGTAGGCGCCCTCACCGCCGACCGGCTGGCCGCCGTGCTGGCCCCCAAGGTCGACGCCGCCTGGTACCTGCACGAGCTGACACCGGACGCGACCACCTTCGTCCTGTTCTCCTCCGCCGCCGGCACGCTGGGCAACGCGGGCCAGGCGAACTACGCGGCGGCCAACGCGTTCCTCGACGCGCTCGCCGAACACCGCCGTGGCCTCGGCCTGCCGGCGGTGTCACTGGCGTGGGGGCCGTGGGACACCGAGGGCATGGCCGGCGAGCACGCCGACCGCATGGCCAGGTCCGGCATGCCACCCCTGACCCCCGAACACGGCCTGGACCTGTTGGACCGGGCGCTCGACGCGGACCGGGCACATGTCGTGCCGCTCCGACTCGACCTCGCCGTGCTGCGTACCCACGAGACGGTGCCACCGAGGCTGCGCGGACTGGTCCGCACCCGGATCCGCCGCGCGACGGTCGCCGCGTCCACCGTCGCGTCCGGTCTCGCCGCGACACTGTCCGCGATGGACTCCCAGGGCGGGGTCGAGTTCCTGCACGACCTGGTGGCCGACCAGGTGGCGACCGTGCTGGGACACCTCACCTCGGGCACGGTCGACCGAACGTCCACGTTCCGGGACCTCGGGTTCGACTCGTTGACGGCGGTCGAGTTCCGCAACCGGCTCGGTGTCGTCACCGGGCTGCGTCTGCCGGCCACGTTGGTGTTCGACTATCCGACCGCGCCCGCGCTGGTCGACCACCTGCTTGAGGAGATCTTCGGCGCCGTCACCGACACCCCGGCCTCCACAACCGCTGTCGTGGACGGCGATCCGGTCGTGGTGGTGGGCATGGCGTGCCGTTTCCCAGGCGGGGTCGCCTCTCCGGAGGATCTGTGGCGTCTGGTGCTCGACGGCACGGACGCGATCACCCCGTTGCCCACCAACCGTGGTTGGGGTGCCGACCTACCGGACCTGTCCGGCGGGTTCCTGGCCGACGCGGGCCTGTTCGACCCCGGGTTCTTCGGGATGAGTCCGCGTGAGGCGCTGGCCACCGACGCGCAGCAGCGGTTGCTGCTCCAGACGTCGTGGGAGGCGTTGGAGCGAGCAGGGATCGACCCGGTCTCGTTGCGTGGCAGCAGGACCGGTGTGTTCGCCGGGGTGATGTACAGCGACTACGCGGCCCTGTTGCAGGGCGAGGAGTTCGCGGGTTTCCGGGGCAACGGGTCCTCGCCGAGCATCGTGTCCGGTCGGGTGTCGTACGCGTTCGGACTGGAGGGTCCGGCGATGACCGTGGACACGGCGTGTTCGTCGGCCTTGGTCGCGTTACACGTCGCCACGCAGGCGCTGCGAGCCGGCGAGTGCACGTTGGCACTCGCCGGAGGCGTGAGCGTCATGTCCACGCCGAGCGCGTTCCTGGACTTCGCCGCGCAGGGTGGTCTCGCGTCGGACGGGCGTTGCAAGGCGTTCGGGGACTCCGCCGACGGTGTCGGCTGGTCCGAGGGCGTGGGCATGCTGGTCCTGGCCAGGCAGTCGGACGCCGAACGTCTGGGCTACCCGGTGTTGGCGGTCGTGAAGGGTTCGGCGGTGAACTCTGATGGTGCGTCGAACGGGTTGACGGCGCCGAATGGTCCGTCGCAGCAGCGGGTGATCCGTCAGGCGTTGGCCAACGCTGGTCTGTCGACCCGGGACGTCGACGTGGTGGAGGCGCACGGCACCGGAACCACGCTCGGTGACCCGATCGAGGCGCAGGCGTTGCTGGCGACCTACGGCCAGGATCGGGAGTCGCCGCTGTTGTTGGGTTCGGTGAAGTCGAACCTGGGTCACACGCAGGCGGCGGCCGGTGTGGCGGGCATCGTGAAGGTGATCATGGCGATGCGGCATGGTGTCGTGCCGCCGACGCTGCACGCCGATACGCCGTCGTCGCACGTTGACTGGTCGGCGGGGGCGATCGAGCTGGCGACCTCGGCGACCGACTGGCCCGCCATGGACCGAGCACGGCGGGTCGCCGTGTCGTCGTTCGGCCTGAGCGGCACCAACGCGCACGTGATTCTGGAGGCAGGTCCCGCGGCGCCTGCTCCGGTCGGGACTGACCGGGTGCCGTGGTCGGTGTCCGCGAAGTCCGCCGAGGCGTTGGGTTCCCAGGTCGCCCGGCTGTCCGGTGTGGATCTTCCGGCTGGCGACGTGGCGTGGTCGCTGCTGTCCCGGTCGTTGTTCGCGCATCGCGCTGTGCTGTTGGACGGTGTGGAGATCGCGCGCGGTGTCGCGGCTCCGGGCCGGGTGGGTTTCGTGTTCGCCGGTCAGGGTGCGCAGCGGCTGGGGATGGGTCGCGAGCTGCACGAACGGTTCCCGGTGTTCGCGTCCGCCATCGACGCGGTGTTCGCCGAGCTCGACCCTCGGGTGCGCGAGGTGATGTGGGGCGACGATCCAGGTCAACTGAACGACACCACGTGGGCTCAGCCCGCTCTGTTCGCACTGGAGGTCGCGCTCTACCGCCTGATCGAGTCGTTGGGTGTTCGGCCTGATGTGGTCGTCGGTCATTCGATCGGTGAGATCGCGGCGGCGCACGTCGCCGGCGTCCTGTCCCTCACGGACGCGTGCCGTCTGGTGACCGCGCGCGCGACCCTGATGGGCGCGTTGCCACCCGGCGGCGTCATGGTCGCCGTACAGGCCGCCGAGGACGAGTTGACCCTGACCGCCGGAGCCTCGATCGCCGCCGTCAACGGACCGGTTTCCGTTGTGGTGGCCGGTGTCGAGGCCGAGGTCATGGCTGTGGTGGGGGAGCGCAGGCACAGGCGGCTGGCCGTGTCGCACGCGTTCCATTCGCCGTTGATGGATCCGATGCTGGATGACTTCCGGGAGGCGATCGCCGGGATCTCGTTCCACGAGCCGGTGATTCCGTTGGTGAAGGACGTGACCGACCCGGAGTACTGGGTACGGCACGTGCGGGACACCGTGCGGTTCGCCGACGATGTCGCCACGGCCGAGGCGGACACCTTCCTGGAGATCGGCCCGGACGGAACCCTGTCGGCGTTGATTGACGGGATTCCCTCGCTGCGCAGGGACCGCGACGAGAAGACGGCGTTCTTCACCGCCGTCGCGCGACTGCACGTCACCGGTTCCACGGTGGACTGGACGGCGATCGTCCCCGCCGCCACGCTGGTCGATCTGCCGACCTACGCCTTCGAACAGCACTGGTTCTGGCCGACCCCGTCCCGCCGCGCCGGAGACGTTCGCTCCGCCGGGCTCGACGACGCCGACCACCCGCTGCTCGGCGCGGTGGTCACACTGGCCGACTCCGATGATGTCGTGTTCACGTCGCTGCTGTCGGTGTCCGCGCTGCCCTGGTTGGTGGATCACACTGTTGGTGGTCGTGTTGTGGTTGCTGGTGCGGCGTTGCTTGATCTGGCTGTGGCCGCCGCTGATCATGTCGGTCGTGGTCGGGTGGAGGAGTTGACGCTCGCCGCTCCGGTCGACCTCACCGAGCACGACACCGTCCAACTGCGCCTGCGTGTCACCGGGGACACCTTCACCGTCCATTCGCGCCCGGCAGGTGCGGTCGACGAGCTGTGGTCGCTCCACGCCAGCGGGTCGTTCGCCGACACCCCCGGCGCACCGGCCGTGTTCGACACAGCGGAATGGCCGCCGCCCGGTGCCGCCACGGTGTCGGTGGAGGACTGCTACTCGCTGTTGGCCGAGTCCGGGTTCGGTTACGGCCCGGTCTTCCAGGC
>NZ_MSIF01000054.1 GCF_001921215.1 Actinophytocola xinjiangensis | reverse complement strand
TCATGAGCGGATACATATTTGAATGTATTTAGAAAAATAAACAAATAGGGGTTCCGCGCACATTTCCCCGAAAAGTGCCACCTAAATTGTAAGCGTTAATATTTTGTTAAAATTCGCGTTAAATTTTTGTTAAATCAGCTCATTTTTTAACCAATAGGCCGAAATCGGCAAAATCCCTTATAAATCAAAAGAATAGACCGAGATAGGGTTGAGTGTTGTTCCAGTTTGGAACAAGAGTCCACTATTAAAGAACGTGGACTCCAACGTCAAAGGGCGAAAAACCGTCTATCAGGGCGATGGCCCACTACGTGAACCATCACCCTAATCAAGTTTTTTGGGGTCGAGGTGCCGTAAAGCACTAAATCGGAACCCTAAAGGGAGCCCCCGATTTAGAGCTTGACGGGGAAAGCCGGCGAACGTGGCGAGAAAGGAAGGGAAGAAAGCGAAAGGAGCGGGCGCTAGGGCGCTGGCAAGTGTAGCGGTCACGCTGCGCGTAACCACCACACCCGCCGCGCTTAATGCGCCGCTACAGGGCGCGTCCCATTCGCCAATCCGGATATAGTTCCTCCTTTCAGCAAAAAACCCCTCAAGACCCGTTTAGAGGCCCCAAGGGGTTATGCTAGTTATTGCTCAGCGGTGGCAGCAGCCAACTCAGCTTCCTTTCGGGCTTTGTTAGCAGCCGGATCTCAGTGGTGGTGGTGGTGGTGCTCGAGTTAAAAATCTCCCGAAGCGACTTGCCAGCATTCAACACCGATACGACGCCACATTTCAACTACTTGAGTTCGGTCATCAATAGCTAATTTCACGTCAAAATGCGGTGCAATGTGTTTCCAGAAAATTTCTTCTTTAACTACATCGTCTTTACGGGTATCGCCTTGTTCGCGCTGACATTGCATAACTAATGGAACGCCAGCAATGTCCTCAACCCATTTACGGGTCATACGATAATATTTCGTTGGGTCTTCTTTAGTTCCACTTTCACGACCTGAAACGACTACGATTTGATAACCCATAAGAGCATACATCTTAGACAGTTCAACAACCATAGGATTGATAACATCGGTATCGCATTTTTCAAGGTCATAAGGACCACGACCATTCATTTTAGCTAGTGTACCATCAACATCAAAAATAACTGCTTTTGGTTTACCAGGAGTCCCATTATATACTGGAAGACCGAGATACTCTCGCATGCTTTTATACATTGAACGTAAAACATCAATTGGTACTGCTTTAGTTCCGCGTTTTGAGTTACGTTTAACCAATTCAGTCCAAGGAACATCAAACACTTTATGTTCAACTTTCCAGCCGTATTCTTTGGCAAAAGTTTCCCATGCTAGGCGACGTTCAGGATTCAGGTTAGTATCTGAAATGATTACTCCCTTAACAGAATCGCCACCGTACAGAATACTTTTAGCTGTATCAAACTGCATACCAGTTACGATACCTTCTTTCTTTTTGGTATACTTGTACTCATCGCGTTCTTCATGCGCCATAATAGATTGGCGATAGTCATCACGATTGATATTATAAAACCCGGGATTCTTAGCAATAAATTCACGAGCCCAAGTACTCTTACCAGAACCAGGACAGCCAATAGTCAAAATAATCTTTTTGGATCCCGCTTTATCATCATCATCAGAACCACCACCACCAGAACCACCACCACCACTAGTACCACCAATCTGTTCTCTGTGAGCCTCAATAATATCGTTATCCTCCATGTCCAAATCTTCAGGGGTCTGATCAGCTTGAATTCTAATACCGTCGTACAAGAATCTTAAGGAGTCCATTTCCTTACCCTGTCTTTTAGCGAACGCTTCCATCAGCCTTCTTAAAGGAGTGGTCTTTTTGATCTTGAAGAAGATCTCTGAAGATCCATCGGACACCTTTAAATTGATGTGAGTCTCAGGCTTGACTTCTGGCTTGACCTCTGGCTTAGCTTCTTGATTGACTTCTGAGTCCGACATATGGCTGCCGCGCGGCACCAGGCCGCTGCTGTGATGATGATGATGATGGCTGCTGCCCATGGTATATCTCCTTCTTAAAGTTAAACAAAATTATTTCTAGAGGGGAATTGTTATCCGCTCACAATTCCCCTATAGTGAGTCGTATTAATTTCGCGGGATCGAGATCTCGATCCTCTACGCCGGACGCATCGTGGCCGGCATCACCGGCGCCACAGGTGCGGTTGCTGGCGCCTATATCGCCGACATCACCGATGGGGAAGATCGGGCTCGCCACTTCGGGCTCATGAGCGCTTGTTTCGGCGTGGGTATGGTGGCAGGCCCCGTGGCCGGGGGACTGTTGGGCGCCATCTCCTTGCATGCACCATTCCTTGCGGCGGCGGTGCTCAACGGCCTCAACCTACTACTGGGCTGCTTCCTAATGCAGGAGTCGCATAAGGGAGAGCGTCGAGATCCCGGACACCATCGAATGGCGCAAAACCTTTCGCGGTATGGCATGATAGCGCCCGGAAGAGAGTCAATTCAGGGTGGTGAATGTGAAACCAGTAACGTTATACGATGTCGCAGAGTATGCCGGTGTCTCTTATCAGACCGTTTCCCGCGTGGTGAACCAGGCCAGCCACGTTTCTGCGAAAACGCGGGAAAAAGTGGAAGCGGCGATGGCGGAGCTGAATTACATTCCCAACCGCGTGGCACAACAACTGGCGGGCAAACAGTCGTTGCTGATTGGCGTTGCCACCTCCAGTCTGGCCCTGCACGCGCCGTCGCAAATTGTCGCGGCGATTAAATCTCGCGCCGATCAACTGGGTGCCAGCGTGGTGGTGTCGATGGTAGAACGAAGCGGCGTCGAAGCCTGTAAAGCGGCGGTGCACAATCTTCTCGCGCAACGCGTCAGTGGGCTGATCATTAACTATCCGCTGGATGACCAGGATGCCATTGCTGTGGAAGCTGCCTGCACTAATGTTCCGGCGTTATTTCTTGATGTCTCTGACCAGACACCCATCAACAGTATTATTTTCTCCCATGAAGACGGTACGCGACTGGGCGTGGAGCATCTGGTCGCATTGGGTCACCAGCAAATCGCGCTGTTAGCGGGCCCATTAAGTTCTGTCTCGGCGCGTCTGCGTCTGGCTGGCTGGCATAAATATCTCACTCGCAATCAAATTCAGCCGATAGCGGAACGGGAAGGCGACTGGAGTGCCATGTCCGGTTTTCAACAAACCATGCAAATGCTGAATGAGGGCATCGTTCCCACTGCGATGCTGGTTGCCAACGATCAGATGGCGCTGGGCGCAATGCGCGCCATTACCGAGTCCGGGCTGCGCGTTGGTGCGGATATCTCGGTAGTGGGATACGACGATACCGAAGACAGCTCATGTTATATCCCGCCGTTAACCACCATCAAACAGGATTTTCGCCTGCTGGGGCAAACCAGCGTGGACCGCTTGCTGCAACTCTCTCAGGGCCAGGCGGTGAAGGGCAATCAGCTGTTGCCCGTCTCACTGGTGAAAAGAAAAACCACCCTGGCGCCCAATACGCAAACCGCCTCTCCCCGCGCGTTGGCCGATTCATTAATGCAGCTGGCACGACAGGTTTCCCGACTGGAAAGCGGGCAGTGAGCGCAACGCAATTAATGTAAGTTAGCTCACTCATTAGGCACCGGGATCTCGACCGATGCCCTTGAGAGCCTTCAACCCAGTCAGCTCCTTCCGGTGGGCGCGGGGCATGACTATCGTCGCCGCACTTATGACTGTCTTCTTTATCATGCAACTCGTAGGACAGGTGCCGGCAGCGCTCTGGGTCATTTTCGGCGAGGACCGCTTTCGCTGGAGCGCGACGATGATCGGCCTGTCGCTTGCGGTATTCGGAATCTTGCACGCCCTCGCTCAAGCCTTCGTCACTGGTCCCGCCACCAAACGTTTCGGCGAGAAGCAGGCCATTATCGCCGGCATGGCGGCCCCACGGGTGCGCATGATCGTGCTCCTGTCGTTGAGGACCCGGCTAGGCTGGCGGGGTTGCCTTACTGGTTAGCAGAATGAATCACCGATACGCGAGCGAACGTGAAGCGACTGCTGCTGCAAAACGTCTGCGACCTGAGCAACAACATGAATGGTCTTCGGTTTCCGTGTTTCGTAAAGTCTGGAAACGCGGAAGTCAGCGCCCTGCACCATTATGTTCCGGATCTGCATCGCAGGATGCTGCTGGCTACCCTGTGGAACACCTACATCTGTATTAACGAAGCGCTGGCATTGACCCTGAGTGATTTTTCTCTGGTCCCGCCGCATCCATACCGCCAGTTGTTTACCCTCACAACGTTCCAGTAACCGGGCATGTTCATCATCAGTAACCCGTATCGTGAGCATCCTCTCTCGTTTCATCGGTATCATTACCCCCATGAACAGAAATCCCCCTTACACGGAGGCATCAGTGACCAAACAGGAAAAAACCGCCCTTAACATGGCCCGCTTTATCAGAAGCCAGACATTAACGCTTCTGGAGAAACTCAACGAGCTGGACGCGGATGAACAGGCAGACATCTGTGAATCGCTTCACGACCACGCTGATGAGCTTTACCGCAGCTGCCTCGCGCGTTTCGGTGATGACGGTGAAAACCTCTGACACATGCAGCTCCCGGAGACGGTCACAGCTTGTCTGTAAGCGGATGCCGGGAGCAGACAAGCCCGTCAGGGCGCGTCAGCGGGTGTTGGCGGGTGTCGGGGCGCAGCCATGACCCAGTCACGTAGCGATAGCGGAGTGTATACTGGCTTAACTATGCGGCATCAGAGCAGATTGTACTGAGAGTGCACCATTGCGGTGTGAAATACCGCACAGATGCGTAAGGAGAAAATACCGCATCAGGCGCTCTTCCGCTTCCTCGCTCACTGACTCGCTGCGCTCGGTCGTTCGGCTGCGGCGAGCGGTATCAGCTCACTCAAAGGCGGTAATACGGTTATCCACAGAATCAGGGGATAACGCAGGAAAGAACATGTGAGCAAAAGGCCAGCAAAAGGCCAGGAACCGTAAAAAGGCCGCGTTGCTGGCGTTTTTCCATAGGCTCCGCCCCCCTGACGAGCATCACAAAAATCGACGCTCAAGTCAGAGGTGGCGAAACCCGACAGGACTATAAAGATACCAGGCGTTTCCCCCTGGAAGCTCCCTCGTGCGCTCTCCTGTTCCGACCCTGCCGCTTACCGGATACCTGTCCGCCTTTCTCCCTTCGGGAAGCGTGGCGCTTTCTCATAGCTCACGCTGTAGGTATCTCAGTTCGGTGTAGGTCGTTCGCTCCAAGCTGGGCTGTGTGCACGAACCCCCCGTTCAGCCCGACCGCTGCGCCTTATCCGGTAACTATCGTCTTGAGTCCAACCCGGTAAGACACGACTTATCGCCACTGGCAGCAGCCACTGGTAACAGGATTAGCAGAGCGAGGTATGTAGGCGGTGCTACAGAGTTCTTGAAGTGGTGGCCTAACTACGGCTACACTAGAAGGACAGTATTTGGTATCTGCGCTCTGCTGAAGCCAGTTACCTTCGGAAAAAGAGTTGGTAGCTCTTGATCCGGCAAACAAACCACCGCTGGTAGCGGTGGTTTTTTTGTTTGCAAGCAGCAGATTACGCGCAGAAAAAAAGGATCTCAAGAAGATCCTTTGATCTTTTCTACGGGGTCTGACGCTCAGTGGAACGAAAACTCACGTTAAGGGATTTTGGTCATGAACAATAAAACTGTCTGCTTACATAAACAGTAATACAAGGGGTGTTATGAGCCATATTCAACGGGAAACGTCTTGCTCTAGGCCGCGATTAAATTCCAACATGGATGCTGATTTATATGGGTATAAATGGGCTCGCGATAATGTCGGGCAATCAGGTGCGACAATCTATCGATTGTATGGGAAGCCCGATGCGCCAGAGTTGTTTCTGAAACATGGCAAAGGTAGCGTTGCCAATGATGTTACAGATGAGATGGTCAGACTAAACTGGCTGACGGAATTTATGCCTCTTCCGACCATCAAGCATTTTATCCGTACTCCTGATGATGCATGGTTACTCACCACTGCGATCCCCGGGAAAACAGCATTCCAGGTATTAGAAGAATATCCTGATTCAGGTGAAAATATTGTTGATGCGCTGGCAGTGTTCCTGCGCCGGTTGCATTCGATTCCTGTTTGTAATTGTCCTTTTAACAGCGATCGCGTATTTCGTCTCGCTCAGGCGCAATCACGAATGAATAACGGTTTGGTTGATGCGAGTGATTTTGATGACGAGCGTAATGGCTGGCCTGTTGAACAAGTCTGGAAAGAAATGCATAAACTTTTGCCATTCTCACCGGATTCAGTCGTCACTCATGGTGATTTCTCACTTGATAACCTTATTTTTGACGAGGGGAAATTAATAGGTTGTATTGATGTTGGACGAGTCGGAATCGCAGACCGATACCAGGATCTTGCCATCCTATGGAACTGCCTCGGTGAGTTTTCTCCTTCATTACAGAAACGGCTTTTTCAAAAATATGGTATTGATAATCCTGATATGAATAAATTGCAGTTTCATTTGATGCTCGATGAGTTTTTCTAAGAATTAATTCATGAGCGGATACATATTTGAATGTATTTAGAAAAATAAACAAATAGGGGTTCCGCGCACATTTCCCCGAAAAGTG
>NZ_MSIF01000053.1 GCF_001921215.1 Actinophytocola xinjiangensis | reverse complement strand
GCAGGACCAGGAGGTCCCGACCGCCCTGCCGACCCAGCAGCAACCACCGCCGGCCCCGCCGGTCCAGCAGGAACCGCCGCCCGAGCAGCCGGCCCCGCCCGCGCCGCCGCCGCAGCAGCAGCCGCCGGCCCAGCAACCGCCCCAGCAGCAGCCGGCGCCGGCCCCCGAGCCGCCGCAGGAACTGCCCTCGCCGCCGTCGCTGCGCGCCACTCCGCCGGCCACCCCGATCGACCTGATCGCCGGCGGTGACCCGGCCGACCTGCCGATCACCGTCACCAACACCGGCGGGTCCCGGTCGGAGCCGGTGTCCGCGACGCTGAACCTGCCGCCGGGCGTGTCGGTGGTCCCGGCGCAGGACCGGTTCGCCGGGCAGCGGCTGCTGGCCCTGGACGCGCCCCGGCGCGCCGCCGCCCCGTCCGGGACGGTGAGCTGTCCGGCCGCGACCTGCACCAGCCCGAACGGGCTGGCCCCGGCCGAGACCGTCACCCTGCGGTTCCGGCTCAGTGCCGACGCCGACAGCTCCGGTGGCGTGATCACCGGCACGGTCAGCGCCGGCGCCCAGATCAACGTGCGGATCCAGGTGCGGGTGCAGGTCACCCCGCCGCCGGTCGCGGTCGACGGGGTCGAGCTGACCGAGGTGCGCTGGGGCGGGCTGCTGCCCGGCATCTGGCCGTACCCGAAGCTGACGGTGCGGGTGGCCAACACCGGCACCAGCTCGCGGCCGGTGACCGTGAGCGTCGACCAGCCTGGCCTGCTCGTCGGCTTCGAGCAGCAGGTGAGCTGCACGGCGTCGGTGACCCCGGTGTGCACCACGACCGCGGAGGTGGCGCCCGGCGAGGACATCGGCCTGCGGTTCCGGCTCCACCACGACCGGCTGCCCTTCCACCACCACCACGACGAGGACCCGGACTGGCGGGTCACCGTCAACGCGACGCTGGGTTCGGCCACCGACACCGCCGGCCTCGGTCTGCCGCCCGGCTGGCACCACCCGGTCCCCGACCCGCCCTCACCACCGACCCCCACCCCGCCGACCCCACCGACACCGCCGTCGCCGCCGTCGGTGACGCCGCCCTCGCCGCCGTCGCCCGAACCGCCACCGGTGAGCCGCCCGCCCACCCACGAGCGGCCGACACCGAGCGTGACGCCGCCGCCGGTCCCGGAGCCGCCGGTGACCACCGAGCGGTCGGAGCCGCCGGAGCCGCCCGTACCGCCGGTGCCGCCGGATTCCGGGGGATCGGGTCTCGGCTCGCTGCTGGACTGGCTGTTCGGCCGCGGTTGGTAACGCTGACGCCGCCGTTATGTCACGTCTCCGTAGACTGCGCCCGTGACCGTCGTCGACACCGTATTGGCCCGAATACCGGCGCCCTTGCGCGGCATTCTGCTCAAGCACCGTGAGCTGCTGAAGTTCGCCGTGGTCGGCGCGACCACGTTCGTGATCGACAACGGCATCTGGTACCTGCTGAAACTCACGATTCTGGAGGACAAACCGGTCACCGCGAAGATCATCGCGGTGATCATCGCGACGATCGTGTCGTACGTCCTCAACCGGGAATGGTCATTCCGGACACGAGGCGGCCGGGAACGCACCCATGAGGCCGCGCTGTTCTTCCTGTTCAGCGGAATCGCGGTGGGTCTCTACTCCGCCCCGGTCTACGTGTCGCGTTACTGGCTCCACCTCGAAGTGCCGGAGGTGTCGCGGCTGGTCCAGGAGGTCGCCGACTTCACCGCCGGGTCGATCATCGGCACGCTGCTCGCGATGTTCTTCCGGTACTGGGCGTTCAAACGCTGGGTGTTCCCCGACGAACTGGGCAATCCCCGCCCCCACCGCTTCCACGACGACCCCGCCGACGAGGAACTCGGCCACCCCTGAGGTCAGCGCGGGAACCGTTCGGTCGGCCAGCGCACACCCTGGACGTCACCGGCCCTGGGCACCGGCAGGAACACCGTGAACGTCGCCGGCCGCTTGGTCGACAGCTCCAGCCGGCCGCCGTCGGAGTCGATCAGCGCGCGGGCCAGCGCCAACCCCAGGCCCGTCGACCCGCCGCCGGACACCCCGCGCTCGAAGATGTGCTCGGCCAACTCGTCCGGCACCCCCGCGCCGGTGTCCGACACCTCGATCAACACCGTGTCCCCGCTCGCGTCGTCCCGCGCCGAGAGCGTGACCGCGCCGCCGCCGTGGCGCAGCGCGTTGTCCAACAACACACCGATCACCTCACGCAGCCGGGCCGGCGACACCTTCGCCAGCAGCCCGTCCTGCACCCGTAACTTCAGCGACCGGCCCCCCGCCCGCAGCGGCGTACGCCACTCGTCGGCGATCCCCAGCAGCTCCGCCCCCAGGTCGACCGGCTCGGCCCCCACCGCGCGGGCCTCCCGGGCCGCGGCCATCAGCTCGTCGAGCACGTCGGCCAGCCGCTCCGCCTGCTCCAGCGCCGCACCGGCCTCCCGGGCGATGTCCTCGTCGTGGACCGCCGTCAGCTCCTCGATCCGCAGCTGCAACGACGTCAGCCGGCTGCGCACCTGGTGGGAGACGTCGCCGACCAGCTCCCGCTCCCGCTGCACCAGCTGCGCCAGCGCGGTCGCCGACGCGTCCAGCGCCTCGGCCACCCGGTCCAGCTCCTGCACCTGGTAGCGGGTGCGGTCCAGCCGGAAGTCGCCCGCCCCCAGCCGCGACGCCCGCTCGGCCACGTGCCGCAACGGCCGGGCCAGCCGCCGCGCGGTGAGGATCGCGACCACCGACCCGATGCCGATCGTCGCCACCACCACCAACGCCACCAGCAACGTCATCTGCGTCTGGGTGGTGCGCATCGGGCCGGCGTCGATCGACAGCCGCACCGTGCCGTGCTGCACGATCGGCACGCTCTCGCTGACCGTGTCCTCGCCGAGGTCCTCGCCGAGCGTGTACTCCTCGCTGGTGTCGGGCAGCGTGACCAGCAGATGCCCGCCCGGCGGGACCGCGATCTGCACGCTCGCCAGGTCCAGCTGGCGGCCGTTGGCCAGCTCGTCGTCCAGCGTCGCCGCGATCTGACGCACCTGGATACTCAGGTTCTCCCTGGTCAGCGACTCGACGATGGCGGTGGCCGTGTAGCCGAGCGGGATGCCGAGCAGGCAGGCGGTGACGGTCACGGCCAGCAGGATCGCCAGCAGGATGCGACGGCGCACAACTACTCGGAGTTGAACCGGAAGCCGACGCCACGCACCGTGGCGATCCGCTCGGCGCCCTGACCGAGCTTGCGGCGCAGCCAGGACATGTGCATGTCGAGCGTCTTGCTGGTGCGCAGCTCCGGGCCGCCCCAGACCTCGTCCAGGATCTCCTCGCGGGTGACCACCTGGCCGGCGCGCTGGATCAGCACCCGCAGCAGCTCGAACTCCTTGTTGGCCAACGTGACCTCGTCCCCGTCGACGATCACCAGCCGGGCGGCGAGATCCATCCGCACCCCGTTGACCTCGATCGTGCCCGGGGCCCGGCGGCGCAGCAACGCCCGGATCCTGGCCAGCAGCTCGGCCAACCGGAACGGCTTGGCCACATAGTCGTCGGCCCCCGCGTCGAGCCCGACGACGAAATCGACCTCGTCGGCCCGCGCGGTCAGCATCAACACCGGAATCCCCCGGCCGGCTGCCCGCAGCCGGCGGCACACGTCGAGCCCGTCGATCCCCGGCAACCCGAGGTCGAGGACGAGCAGGTCGACCCCACCCCCGTTCGCGGAGTCGAACGCGCTGTGCCCATCGGCGACAACCCGAACCTCGTACCCCTCACGATGGAGGGCGCGGGACAGCGGATCGGCGATCGCCGCGTCGTCCTCGGCCAGCAACACCACGCTCACGGTCTCAGCCTAGGCTCGTGGCCTGACACCGGGCCGCACCACAGCCAGAACATCTCCGCCAATGCGTGATATGCTTGCGGAGCCGAGGCCCCGTAGGCCGAGGAAGTGAGCCCGTGGTGTCTCCGGACGGTTTCGTCACGGGCTTTGCGTTTGCCCGCGACACGACCGGATGGCCGTCTCGCGGGCTTGTCACTTTCTAGGGGCCGCCGAGATCGACCACCCCCGCCACGATCGGGTCGATCCGCTTGCGCCACTCCGCTCCGGCGCCGAAGCACCAACCCGCGATGTCCGCGATCCACAGCAGCGATTCGCTCGTGCTGTCGAGGTGCTCGTAGACCAGCTTGCTGCCGCTCGGATACGGCCCGAGGAACCGGCGAAGGGTGCGTTCGTCGTGGATGTCCTGTTCGTTGCGGCTGTCGATGACCAGCCGGTGGGCCTGGCGGGCCACCAGGTCACCAACCAGGCGGGCCAGGCAGACCTGGCGCGCCGGCTCGTTGTCCCGATGCCAGGAGCGGATGTAGATGGTCACCTCGACCGGGAGGCGGGCGATCGTGTCGGCCAGGTGGCGGCGGTGAACGGGCTTCTCCTTGTAGAAGTGCAGCTCGCGCTGTCCCGGCCGCAGTAACCCGCGCATCGCCTGGCGCAGCTGACGGACGTTGGCCGGTTCGACGATGGCCGCGGTGACCAGGTAGCGGGGTGGGCGGGCCGACTCGTCGACGAACGCGTGCACGGTCATCGCGTCATCTTTTCTGACGGGGTGCTTACCCGATCGGGTGATCCCGGTGCCGTGACACGATGGCCGGCATGCCGACTTTCGCCGAGGACCTGGCTGTGGCGTTGCGACTGGCCGATGCCGCCGACGGGATCACCCGGGCTCGTTTTCTGGCCAGTGACCTGGTGGTGGATCGCAAACCGGACCGCACGCCGGTGACCGACGCGGACACCGCCGTCGAGGACGCGGTGCGGGCGGTGCTCGCGCAGCGGCGACCGGACGACGAGATCCTCGGCGAGGAGCGCGGCGGGACGATCGGCGCCGGCCGGACCTGGGTGCTGGACCCCATCGACGGGACGAAGAACTTCCTGCGCGGCGTGCCGGCGTGGGCGACCCTGATCGCCCTGGTGGACGGTGGGGTTCCGGTCGTCGGGGTGGTCAGCGCACCGGCGTTGGGGCGCCGCTGGTGGGCCAGCGCCGGTGAGGGCGCGTGGGTCGCGGCCGAGGGGGCGGTGGCGCCCCGGCGGCTACGGGTGTCGGCGGTCGGTCAGCTGGCCGACGCGTACCTGTCGACGACCGACCTCAACGCGTGGACGACCTACCACTCCAGGGAGCGGTACCTTGCCCTGGTCGAATCCTGTTGGGAGAGCAGGGCTTTCGGTGATTTCTGGCAGTACTGTCTGGTGGCCGAGGGTGCGTTGGACATCGGTGTGGACCCGATCGCCAACGCGTGGGACCTGGCGGCTGTGCAGGTCCTGGTCACCGAGGCCGGCGGCCGCTTCAGCGACGTCGACGGCAAGGCCGGCTTCGACCACGGCTCCGGCATCGCCACCAACGGCGCGCTGCACGACGCCGCGCTGGCGGTGCTCAGGCGGACGTGACGGGGAGCAGCCCCACGGCGCCCCGGACGACCTGTGCCCAGGTCAGGCGGCCGAACAGGTAGTGGCAGGCGACCTGTTCGTTGGTGAAGCGGGCCCAGTCGTAGCGGTTGCCCTGTTCGCGCCAGAAGACTTCCCAGCAGTAGCCGCCGTCCTCGTCGGGGGTGTCGTCGCGGACCAGGCACCAGGAGTTGTCGGCCTCGGCGCCGATGGACAGGATGTCGGCCGGGACGCCGACGGCGGCCAGCCACTCGGTGATCGACTCGGCGTTCACGTGTCCTCCCGGGTGATGTCGGCCAGGTAGCCGAGCGCGACGAGTTCCAGGACCGAATGGGTGGTTCGGTAGCGGACACCGCCACCCGACTGAGCGAACCACGCGGCGGACACCGCCCGCCACACCGGCAGCGGCCGGCACACCCGGTACCGCCGGTAGCCGAGGTCGAGGTGCGCCGGCGGCAACGACCGCTGCCCGAACGCCGTCCCGGCCTCCGCGAACACCCGCCCGTCCGGCGGGCCGAACCGGTCGATCTCGCTGCCCTCGTCGAGGATCTCGGGTTCGCCGTGGTCCGAGCCGCCCTCCGGGTACAGCTCGCCGGGCGGCCAGGCGAACTCCAGCCCGTCGGGCCGGATGCCCTCGGCGGTGATCCGGCCGAACCGGACCTGGTAGCGGCGGTCCCAGTCACGCTCGTTCATCCCGCCGAGCGGGTCGTACCCCTCGGTCAGATCGGTGACCTCCGCACGCGAGCGCGGCTCACCGGTCTGGGTCACCGGTGCCCCCGGGCGCCGGTCCCGCCCGTCGACCAGGGCCGATCGCGGATGGTCGCCCGGCTCGAACCGCAGACCAGCGGCGCGGTCGAGTTCGGCCGGCGGCGGCGGGACCTGCCGGGCCGGCCGGTCGGCGGCCACCGGCATGTGGCCGATCGGGAACATGTGCACCCAGAACAGGGCCAGCGCCTCGTCCCGTTCCCGGTAGACGGGCTGACCGGGCGACGCGGCCGGGACCGGGGCCGGGGCCAGGGGGTCCGGATAGCCGCGCCCGAAGCCCGGGTTCACGGTCTGGCGGGGAGCGGGGGCCGGCGCCTGCCGCGGATCGGGAGCCACGTTCACCGGCACGGCCGGTGCCTGCCGGGGCGGCGGCGCTGGAGCCGGGGCCGGGTTCGCGGGTGCGGGGCTGGCGGGAGCCGGCGCGAACGGCCGGGGAGCCGGGTTCCCCGGCGCGACCGACCCGACCGGC
>NZ_MSIF01000052.1 GCF_001921215.1 Actinophytocola xinjiangensis | reverse complement strand
GCGCCGGCGGGTGGTCGGTCGACCCCGAGCACGTGCGTGAGTTCGCCAGGGCCGTCGAGGCGGTGCGCGCGGACCTGGCGGCGATCACCCGCGAGGTCGAGGAACTCTCGACACCGAACTACGCGCCGCTGCTGGGCACCAGCCCGGTGGGCCAGCAGATGGCCGACAAGTTCACCGACCGGATGGGCAGCGAGTCCGGGTTGCGCGGCCAGCTCAACGTCGCCCTGCTGCGGATGGAGGAGTTCGTCGCCAGCGCCGAGCACACCGCCGCGCGGTACCTGGCGACCGACGAGGACAACGCCACCGGTCTGAGGTACACGTAGTGCACGCCCGAGTCGACCTCGGCGAGCCGCTGCTGCCGGTCGAGGTCGACCTGCTGTGCGCGTTCGCCGAGGTGGAAGCGCCGTTCCCGCTGGACATCCCGGCGTCGGGGATCTCCGAGACCGAGCGCCGGTACCGATTCCGGGAGGCGCGCGAGCAGCTCACCGACCGGGGACTGGCCGACGAGAACGGCCCGCTGGGTGTCGCCGAGGACTTCGTGTTCCTCGTGCGGTCGAGCACCGGCGCGCTGGACCTGTCGCTGTCGACGGACAAGCGCGGGTTCGCCGCCGTCGTGCTGGCCCACCGCGAGGAGTCGCTGCTGGTCACCCAGGAGCTGACCGACCCCGACGGCGTGGTGCGGATGAAGGCCGCCACGCTCGACGACGCGGTCGCCGACCTGATGCGCCTGGTGCCCCGGCTCGACCCGCCGGTGACCGCGCCGTTCAGTCTTCCCCGGCGTGCGCTGGAGGACGCGTTCAGCGCGATGATGGCCCAGATGCCGCCCGACGGCGCCCGCCCGCGTGAGCTCACCGGCCAGGAGCTGGACGATCTGCTGCGCTCGCACGGCATCGACGACCGGGTGGCCCGCCGGATGGTGTCCACGCTCCAGCCGGTGCTGGGCAACGGTCAGGCCGGCAACGCCCGGCGCGACGACTCCGAGGACCAGTGGCACCGCGTCGGCGACGAGCTGAGCTGGCTGGACACCGACCGCGGCCGGTTCCGGCTGGCCGGCGACGACACCTGGATGAGCGTGAACCCGTTGCCCCGCGAGGAGATCAACGCCGAGCTGCGCCGGATGGCGGCGCGTACCCGGTAGGGCTCACAGCTCGTCGCCGGGTTCGCGGCGCTGCCGTCGCACGGTGCGCACGATGAACAGCGTCACCAGCAGCAGCGCCAGCCCACCGGCCGAGCCGATCACCGCGACCTGCACCGGCACCCAGTTCTTCTCGTAGGGCGGCGGCATCGAGAACGGCACGTCGATCGGCTCGTCCTTGGGCACGCCGTCCTCGCCGGGCACCGTGCCGGTCAGCGCGGCCATCGGGTCGATCATGCCGTAGCCGATCTGGACGTTGTGCCCGCCGACGGCGGCCGGGTGCGCGGCGGTCGCCTTGATCCGGTCCATCACCTGCTCGGCGGTCAGGTCCGGGAACTCCTCGCGGACCAGCGCCGCCAGCCCGGCGACGTAGGGGGCGGCGAAGCTGGTGCCCTGGATGGGCGCGGCCTTGCCGTCGGCGGACGCGCTCACGTTGACCAGGTCCTCGCGGGAGCCCGGGTTCAGCGTGATGATGTCGGTGCCGGGCGCGGCGACGCTCACCCACGGGCCGTGCATGGTGAACTCCGCCGGGTCACCGGCGCGGTCGACGGCCGCGACCGACAGCACGTACTCGGAGAACCACGGCGGGGTCACGATGTAGGTGGGGTTCTCCGGGTCGGAGCTGTTCTGATCCTTGCAGTCCGGCCCGGGGATGTTGCCCGCCGAGGACACCACGACCACGTTCTTGTCCTCGACGGCGTAGCGCAGCGCCCGCTGCAGGTCCCGCTCGTCGGAGCGGATCGGCCCGTCCAGGCGCGGGTCGTTGGCCAGGCGGCAGGTGTCCACCGACATGTTGATCACGGTGGCGCCCCGGTTGGCGGCGTTGACCACCGCCTTGGCCAGCGTGACCAGGCTGCCGGCGCGGTCGCGGTCCTGTTCGGAGGAGCCTTCCGGCGCCTTGAACTCGAAGTAGTCGCTGGACTGGCGGATGCTCAGGATCCGCGCTTCCGGGGCGATCCCGCGGAAGCCGTACTCCTTGGGCGGGTTGGCCGCGATGATCCCGGCGACCTGGGTGCCGTGGCCGTCGCAGTCGTCCAGACCGGTGCTGTTGGACACGTAGTCGCCGCCGCCCTCGAGCCGGTTGCCGAGGAAGTTGTGCGCGTTGACCCCGGTGTCGATCACCGCGACGGTCTGGCCCCTGCCGGTGGCGAACTGGGGGAGGTCCTGGAACCGCAGCACGTCCTGGCCCCAGGCCTTGTCGGTCAGCTCGACGTTGCTGGGGATCGACTGCACACAGCCCTTGTCGGTCTTGGGCGTGTACGGGCGGTCCGGCTGGCCGTCGTCGTTGGGTACCGACCTGTCATCGCCCAGCGGCGGCGGGGTCGGGCCGGCGCCGGTCCTTTCCTCCTCGGGCGGCGAGTCCGGCTGGGCGCCGGCCACCGGTGTGCCCGGCAGCAGCACGACCAGCAGGGCGGCCGCGAGCAGCCGGGCGGCGGCTTTTCCGCTGGCCATTACTTCGCGGGGATGATGTTGGCGTGGCGCAGAACCGAGTAGAGGTTCATCACGGCCAGTGCCAGCGGCAGCAGTACGGCGATGCAGATCGCCTCGATGATCTCCACCGTGCGTCGCAGCGGCGGGGAGAACCGCTGCTCGGGGAAGATCACGCCGAACACCAGCGCGGACGCCGCGATCAGCACCAGCGAGCCGAACACCCACAGCAGCCGGCCGGTGGAGTCGGCGACCATCATCCAGCCGATCATGATGCCGGCGGCCGAGAGCATGCCGGTGGCCAGCAGCGCGATCGCCTGGCTGCCGTTGGCATAGGTGCGGGCCCGCAGCAGCAGCACCAGCGTCGCCGAGATGGCCATCGCGATGGCCCAGAAGTCGCCCTTGGTGGCGGTGATGATCGCCGAGACGGCGGCCGCCGCCCCACAACCGATGATCATCCCGGTCATGTACTCGTGGGCGAGGCCGGCGCGGCGCTCGATCGAGCGGTAGTCCGGGAAGCCGGTGTCCTCCTTGAGGTCCTCGGCACTGCCCGGCACGTTCGGCAGCGGCAGTCTGGCCAGCTGGATGGTCAGCCGGGGCAGCAGCGACAGCCCGGCCAGCGAGACCGCGGCGGTGCCGGCGGCGATGCCCGGCGCCGGGTGCGCGATCAGCGTGGCGATCGCGAAGGCGATGACGCCGATCAGCGCGGCCGTGCCGGCGGCGACGAACGTGGTCACCCCGGCGCCGATCAGCATGATCGACCCGGACGCCACGATCAGCACCAGTGCGCTGGCCAGCAGCAGGCTCGCCCGCCCGGTCTCGCCGGGCACGATGTAGAGGCCGGCCACGAACGCCATCGGTAACCCGCCGGCCGCCGCGATCAGCACACCGGCCGTGCGGGCCTGGTAGCCACGGGCGATCGTCGCGCCGAGGGCCACCGCGACCACGGCGAACGCGCCGGCGGTGATCGCGGCGCCGATGTGCGAGCCGCCGTAGAGCGGGCCGGCCATCAGCACGGTCAGCGCGGCGACGATCAGCGCGAGCGCCCCGGCGATGTAGCCGATGCGGTTGGCCGTCTGCTTGGTCCACGGCCGGTAGCTGTCCGGTGACGACTCGGCGATGGCGTCCACCACGTCGTCGTACAGCGGCGGGGGCGGGTTCTCGGCGCGCTTGCGCAGTTGCAGCAGCTCACCGTCGACCACGCCGAGCGAGGCCAGCGTCCGGCTCGGGTCGAGCGGGTTGTCACCGAGCTTGGCCAGGCACCACCCGCCGTGGCGTGCCCCACCGTCGGGCGTTGCCTCCTTGGCCATCTCCAGCAGCATCGGCAGCAGATCCGCCACCGCCACACCGGCGGGCAGCGCGACGTCGATCCGCGTTCTCGGTGCCACCACCGTCACCCGGCTGAACACCGTCGTCCCGGTTGCCACCGCCGGCCCCCTCACTGTCCGCGTCTACTGTCCACGTCTGTCGATAACCACCCCTTGCCGTCCGGGGCGGCCCCTAGTATGGCCGTACCGGTTCCCGAGTGTGAGTGGGTTCCGCAACATAGGTTCTAGACGACGGGGGCTCGGAGACGGTGAGCACGCTCCAGTTCAAGCGGTCACCACGGTTGGCGGCGCCGCGCCAGCCCGGCGGCGAGGTGCACCTCGAGCCGCCGCCGGAGGTGCCCCGGGTCATCCCCGGCAACATCCTGATGAAGCTGATGCCGGTCGTGATGGTCGTCGCGATGCTCGGCATGATGGCGCTGATGTTCACCGCGGGCGGTGCGGTCGGCCGCAACCCGGTGACGCTGCTGTTCCCGATGATGATGATGTTCTCGATGGTCGGCATGATGGGCCAGAACCGGGGCGGCGGCCAGAAGAAGGCCGAGATGAACGAGGACCGCAAGGACTACCTGCGCTACCTCGGCCAGATGCGCGACCGGGCCCGCGAGGCCTCCCTGGACCAGCGGGCCGCCCTGGAGTGGGTGCACCCCGACCCGCAGGCGCTGTGGTCGATCGCCACCAGCCGGCGGATGTGGGAACGCCGCCAGTCCGACCCCGACTTCTGCCACCTGCGCGCCGGCCGTGGCTCGCAGCGCCTGGCCACCCGGCTGGTGCCGCCGCAGACCGGTCCGGTCGACGAGCTGGAGCCGATCGCCACGCTCGCGTTGCGCCGGTTCGTGCGCGCGCACTCGATCGTCCCCGAACTGCCCATCCAGATCGCGGTGCGTGGGTTCGCCGCCGTCGGTCTGACCGGTGACAAGGAGCTGACCCGTGGCCTGGCCCGGGCGCTGATCTCCCAGCTGGTGACCTTCCACACCCCCGACGACGTGCTGATCGCCGTGGTGACCTCCGGTCGGGCCAAGGAGGAGTGGGAGTGGGCCAAGTGGCTCCCGCACGCCCAGCACCCGACGATGGTCGACGGCATCGGCCAGCTGCGGATGATGGCCGGCTCGCTGGCCCAGGTCGAGGCCTGGCTGGACGAGGAGCTGCGCGACCGCCAGCGGTTCACCCGCAACGCCCCGCCCCAGCCCGACCAGCCGCAGGTGCTGATCGTCATCGACGACGGTGAGGTCACCCGCGAGGAGCAGATCATCCTGGAGGAGGGTCTGGTCGGCGTCACGCTGATGGACCTGTCCGACAGCCTCGGCACCCTCACCGCCCGCCGTGGCCTGCGGCTGGTGGTCGAGCGTGAACGGCTCGGCGCGCGCAGTGCCAGCGGCGTCGAGTGGTTCGCCCAGCCGGACACGATGACCGTGGCCGAGGCGGAGGCGCTGGCCCGCAAGCTCTCGCCCTACCGGCTGGGTGCGGCGGCGGCCGACGACGGCGGCGACGAGCCGCTGCTGTCCAACCCGACGCTGCTGGAGCTGCTCAACATCCCCGGCGACCCGATGACCTTCGACGTGCAGCAGGCCTGGCGGCCCCGCCCGGTCCGCGACCGCTACCGGGTCCCGTTCGGGGTCGGCGAGCACGGCCAGCCGGTCGAGCTGGACATCAAGGAAGCCGCGATGGAGGGCATGGGCCCGCACGGCCTGTGCATCGGCGCCACCGGTTCCGGCAAGTCCGAGTTCCTGCGCACGCTGGTGCTGGGCATGCTGGCCACGCACTCCTCGACCACGCTCAACTTCGTCCTGGTCGACTTCAAGGGTGGCGCGACGTTCCTCGGGCTGGACTCCGCGCCGCACGTCGCCGCGACCATCACCAACCTGCAGGACCAGCTGACCCTGGTCGACCGCATGAAGGACGCGCTGGCCGGCGAGATGAACCGTCGCCAGGAGGCGCTCAAGAACGGCGGCAACTTCAAGAACGTGTGGGAGTACGAGAAGGCGCGGGAGAACGGCGCCGACCTCGACCCGCTGCCGGCGCTGTTCATCGTGGTGGACGAGTTCTCCGAGCTGCTCAGCGCCAAGCCGGACTTCATCGACCTGTTCGTCGCCATCGGCCGCCTCGGCCGGTCGCTGCAGATGCACATGCTGCTGGCCTCGCAGCGCCTGGAGGAGGGCAAGCTGCGTGGCCTGGACTCGCACCTGTCCTACCGGATCGGTCTCAAGACGTTCTCCGCCGCCGAGTCCCGCGCGGCCATCGGTGTGCCGGACGCGTTCGAGCTGCCGTCGATCCCTGGCTCGGGGTACCTGAAGTTCGACACCTCGACGATGGTCCGGTTCAAGGCGTCCTACGTCTCCGGGCCGTACCGCCCGGCCGGTATCCAGGCCGTCGGCCCGGCCGCGCCGGTCACCGGCGACCGGCGCGCGAAGTTGTTCGTGCCGGACTACGTGGAGATCCCCAAGGAGCCGGAGAAGCCGAAGGAGGCGCCGAAGGAGGCGCCCAAGCAGGAGTCCAACAGCCCGACCGAGCCCAGCGAGCTGGACGTGATCGTCGGGCGGCTGATCGGCCAGGGCCCGCCGGCGCACGAGGTGTGGCTGCCGCCGCTGGACACGCCGAACTCGCTGGACACCCTGCTGCCGCCGTTGCAGCCGACCGAGGACCGGGGCCTGTCGCCGGTCGGGTTCTTCGGCAACGGCCGGCTCCAGCCGCCGCTTGGCCTGATCGACAAGCCCTACGAGCAGCGCCGTGACCTGCTGTGGGCCGACTTCTCCGGTGCCGCCGGGCACGCCGCTGTCGCCGGTGGCCCGCAGTCGGGCAAGTCGATGCTGCTGCGCACCCTGGTGATGTCGATGGCGATCACGCACACCGCCGAGGAGGTGCAGTTCTTCTGCATCGACCTCGGTGGTGGCACGCTCGCCACGTTGCAGGGCCTGCCGCACGTCGGTGGGGTCGCCGGCCGGCTCGACCCGGACAAGGTCCGCCGGATGATCGCCGAGGTCGGTGGTCTGCTGTCCTCGCGCGAGCAGCTGTTCCGGGACAAGGCCATCGACTCGATGACCGACTTCCGCAACCGCAAGCGTCGCGGGGAGCTCACCGAGGACCCGTTCGGCGACGTGTTCCTGCTGGTCGACGGCTGGCTGAACTTCCGCCAGGAGTTCGACTCGATCGAGATGCAGGTGGTCAACCTGGCCGCCCAGGGTCTGTCCTTCGGCATCCACGTCGTCGTGTCGGCCAACCGGTGGGCGGAGATCCGCCCGGCGCTCAAGGACCTGCTCGGCACCCGGTTCGAGCTGCGGCTCGGTGACGCCAGCGAGTCCGAGGTCGACCGCCGGGTCGCGGTGAACGTGCCGGCCCAGCCCGGTCGCGGTCTGTCCCGCGACAAGCTGCACTTCCTGGTGGGCCTGCCGCGTATCGACGGGTCGAGCAACGACCAGGACGTCGCCGCCGGCGTGCAGGACGCGGTCGCCAAGATCAACGGTGCCTGGCGCGGCCGGCACGCGCCGAAGGTCCGGATGCTGCCCGACCTCATGCCCTACGAGGAGCTCATCGCCCAGGACAGCCAGCGCGGCAGCCGGCTGGTGCCGATCGGCGTGGACGAGAACGCGCTCGCCCCGGTGTACCTGGACTTCGACGCCGACCCGCACTTCATGGCGTTCATGGACGGCGAGTCCGGCAAGACCAACCTGCTGCGCACCATCGTGCGCGGCATCACCGAGCGCTACACGCCCAAGCAGGCCGTGATCATCCTGGTCGACTACCGGCGCACGATGCTCGGCTTCATCGAGTCCGACCACCTGCTCAGCTACGCGGTGTCGTCCAACCAGCTGGGCGGCGTGATCGGCGACGTGCGCAAGTCGATGGTCAAGCGCCTGCCCGGCCCGGACGTCACCCAGGAGCAGCTGAAGAACCGCTCGTGGTGGAAGGGTCCGGAGCTGTTCGTCATCGTCGACGACTACGACCTGGTCGCGCCGGGCGGCGGCCAGAACCCGATCCAGCCGCTGGCGGAGTTCCTGCCGCAGGCCAAGGACGTCGGCCTGCACGTGATCGCCATGCGGCGTACCGGTGGCGCGTCCCGGGCGATGTTCGACCCGGTCATCGGCAAGCTCAAGGAAATCGCCTCGCCGGGTCTGATCGGTAACGGCAGCCGGGACGAGGGCGCGCTGATCGCCAAGGTTCGGCCCGGGGCGATGCCGCCAGGGCGGGGTACGTTGATCAGTCGTAAGAACGGTGAGCAGTTGATCCACGTGGCGTGGATCCCGCCGGAGTGATCTGACCCTTCGACAGTGGGGGCGTGTCGTGACGTTGCGGGTGGCGGTCGACTTCGGTACGTCGAGTACCTGTGTCGCCGCCGCCGTCAACGGCCGCGAGGCCCAGGTCGTCGCGATCGACGGCCACCCGCTGATGTCGTCGGCGGCCTACGCGGCCGCCGACGGCACGCTGTTCGTCGGCCAGGAGGCCGACCGCCAGGCGGCGGTCGACCCGTCCCGCTACGAGCCGCACCCCAAGCGCCGCATCGACGAGACCGACCTGCTGCTCGGCACGACCGTGGTGCCGGTCCGCGACGTGATCCGCGCGGTGCTGGCCCGGGCGATCGCCGAGGCCAGGCGGGTCGGCGGCGGCGCGGCGCTCGACCAGCTGGTGCTGACCCACCCGGCCGACTGGGGCGGGGTGCGTACCCGCACGCTGCGTCAGGCGGCCGCGGGGCTGGCCGGGCGGATCGCGCTGGTGCCCGAGCCGGTCGCGGCGGCGGTGTTCCACACGGCGAGCTTCCCGGCCGGGGGACGGGCCGGTCCCCGGCCGGCGCTGGCGGTGCTCGACGTGGGCGGCGGCACGGTCGACGTGAGCGTCGTGCGGGCCAGACCGGGGCCGGGTCCGGTGCCCGGCTTCCAGGTCCTGGCCACCCACGGTGATCCGACCTTTGGCGGCGCGGACGTCGACCAACTGCTGCTCGACCACGTCGGCTCGCTGGTCTCCGGCGCCGACGAGGCGGCCTGGCGCGGCCTGATCGAGGGCCGCGAGCTGCCTGACCGCCGGCGCCGGCGGGTGATCCACCAGGACGTGCGCGGGGCGAAGGAGACGCTCTCGCGGCACACCTACACCGACATCCCGATGCCGCCGCCGTTCGCCGACGCGCACGTCACCCGCGACGACCTCGAACGGCTGATCCTGCCCTACCTCGACCGCGCCGCCGAGCTGACCGTGGCCACGATCCGCGAGGCCGGCCTCACCCCGGCCGCGTTGACCGGCATCTTCCTGGTCGGCGGGTCGAGCCGGATCCCGCTGGTGTCGCGGCTGGTGCACCAGCGCACCGGCGTGGTGCCGACCTCGCTGGACCAGCCGGAGACGGTGGTGGCGCGGGGCGCGTTGCGCGCGGTGGCCGCCGGCCTCGACGGCACCCCCGGCGGCACCCCCGGCGACGAGCCCGGCGGACCGGGCGGGCCGGGGCCGGTGGTGCCGGACCAG
>NZ_MSIF01000051.1 GCF_001921215.1 Actinophytocola xinjiangensis | reverse complement strand
CGGCGGCTCCTCGGTCGGCCAGGCCGCCTCGGTCGGCCGGGACTTCGGGGCGCCCGGGGGCGTCGCCGCTGGTGTCTCCGTCGGCCAGGCCGGCTGGGCGGGGGCCGCGCCGTGACGCCCGGAGCGCGGGGGCTCGGGGCGGTGTGCGCCGTCGGCGTCGGGCAGCCGGTGGGCGGCCCGGCCGTTGGACCGGGTGCCGTTCGCGTGCCCGCTGCCGTTCGCGTGCCCGTTGCCGTTGGACCGGCCGTTGGCATGCCCGTTCGAGTGCCCGTTGGCATGCCCGTTGGACCGGCCGTTCGAGTGCCCGTTCGAGTGCCCGTTGGACGTGCCGTTGGAGCGGCCGTGGCGCGACGAGTCGTCCTCGTCGTCCTCCCACAGGGGGCTCCAGAAGCCGGTGCGCTCCTCACCGGGCTTGGCGCGACGGGACGCGTCGGGGTCGTCGCCGGTCGGCCACGCCGGCTGACTGCGTCGCCGGTGGCTGCTGTGGTCGTTCACGAAACGGCCTCCCAGAGCGGCGCGCTGGGCGGTCGCGCCGTGCGGTGGTCATGCTCGACGGGGTGGTGGTTCACTCCGCCGCGGTCCTTCTGCGTGGCTTCGGGGTGTCGAGTCCACGCGTCCCCAGGACGTATGACTGCACCAGGTGGTTCCATCCACATGTGCGACATACCTCTACTACGTAGACGGTGAACTCCTCGAAGAGGTTCGCCATCCTGGCGAGCTCTTCCGGGGCCCGCGCCGAGCCCGAGGCGTGCTTCAGCTCGTCACCATAGACCCAGGACACCTTCGTCACTGGTTCCCTGCGGCAGACGGGACAGGTCACGTCGCTCGGGGCCCCGTGGAACCTCGCTGCCCGGACGAGGTACGGGTTGGCGTCGCAGACCTCCATCGTGCCGAGGCGACCGGAGTACACGTCCGCGAGCAGCGCCTTGCGCTGCAACGCGTAGTCGACCACCTGTCGCTGGGTTCGCACGCCCAACAGCGTACGCGGCGCCGTTACCACGTCGAGACGCTGTTTGGCATACGCCTCGCGGGCGTGTCGCCACTCTGCGTTGCAGCCGTGATCTGACCAGCGATCACGGACGATCTACGTGCGCGTTCGCCGTTTCCTCGCGACTCGCTCGTGATCAAGGCCACGCCGCCGCGAGTTCGGCGCACTGATGTATCGGCGCGATATAGTGGAGTGGTAGGTACAGAGACGAGAAAGGGCACCGGTGCTCGAGTTCGCGATCCTCGGGCTGTTGCATGAAGCCCCGATGCACGGCTACGAGCTGCGCAAACGGCTGTCCGACCTGTTGGGCACGCTGCGGGCCTTCTCCTACGGGTCGCTGTACCCGACGCTGCGCCGGCTGCTCAAGGCCGGACTGATCGTGGAGGAGACGCCGGAGGAGGCGAGTGCCAGGAATGACGCCAGGACCTGGGGAAAACGGGCCAAGCGCGTCTACGAGCTCACCGCCGAGGGCAAGGAACGCTTCGCCGACATGCTCGCCGACGTCGGGCCGCAGGCCTTCGACGACGAGGGTTTCGGCGTGCACATGGCCTTCTTCTCCCGCACGCCGGCCGACATCCGGATGCGCATCCTGGAGGGCCGCCGCCGGCGGGTCGAGGAACGCCGGGAGGGCCTGCGCTCGTCGGTGGCGCGCGCGGGCGAACAGATCGACCGCTACACCCGGGAGCTGCACCGGCTCGGCCTCGAGCACAGCGAGCGGGAGGTTCGCTGGCTCAACGAGCTGATCGCGACCGAACAGCGGGAACAGAAGGAACGGCAGGACGGCGTCGAACCGTGACGCCGACAGGTCAACGCCGACCTGAGCAGAGGACCTTCGCGATCCGGGAGGGGTCGCGACACACAGCGAGAAGGAGAACCGGCATGGGCGAACAGCGCCGGCACAGTGTTCGGGTGGCCATCGTCGGCGTCGGCAACTGCGCGGCGTCGCTGGTCCAGGGTGTGCACTACTACCGCGACGCCGATCCGGCCACCCGCGTTCCCGGTCTGATGCACGTCCAGTTCGGCGACTACCACGTGCGCGACGTCGAGTTCGTCGCCGCGTTCGACGTGGATGCCAAGAAGGTCGGCCGCGACCTGTCCGAGGCGATCGTGGCCAGCGAGAACAACACGATCAAGATCTGCGACGTGCCGCCGCTTGGCGTGACCGTGCAGCGCGGGCACACCTTCGACGGCCTGGGCGAGTACTACCGCGAGATCATCACCGAGTCCGACGAGCGGCCGGTGGACATGGTGGCCGCGCTGCGCGAGGCCGAGGTCGACGTGCTGGTCTCCTACCTGCCGGTCGGTTCGGAGGAGGCGGACAAGTTCTACGCCCAGGCGGCGATCGACGCCGGGGTGGCGTTCGTCAACGCGCTGCCGGTGTTCATCGCCTCGGACCCGGAGTGGGCGGCCAGGTTCACCGAGGCCGGCGTGCCGATCGTGGGCGACGACATCAAGTCCCAGGTCGGCGCGACCATCACCCACCGGGTGCTGGCCAAGCTGTTCGAGGACCGAGGGGTGGAGCTGCTGCGCACGTACCAGCTCAACTTCGGCGGGAACATGGACTTCATGAACATGCTGGAGCGCAAGCGGCTCCAGTCCAAGAAGATCTCCAAGACCCAGTCGGTGACCTCGCAGATCCCGCACGAGATGGAGCGGGCGTCGGTGCACATCGGCCCGTCGGACCACGTGCCGTGGCTCGACGACCGCAAGTGGGCCTACATCCGGCTGGAGGGCAAGGCGTTCGGTGACGTGCCGCTGAACCTCGAGTACAAGCTGGAGGTCTGGGACTCGCCCAACTCGGCCGGGGTGATCATCGACGCGGTCCGTGCGGCGAAGATCGCGCTGGACCGGGGGATCGGCGGGCCGATCCTGTCGGCGTCGTCCTACTTCATGAAGTCGCCGCCCGAGCAGTACTCGGATTCGCAGGCCTACGACGCGGTGGAGAAGTTCATCCGCGGCGAGCTCGAGCGCTGAGTCAGGAGGCGGGGCGCGCGTCGTACTCGGCGCGCGCCTTCGCTATGTCGTCGGCGTGGTTGACCGCCCAGGTCATCAGCGTGCAGACGGTGCCGCGCAGGGTGTTGCCGAGGTCGGTCAGCTCGTAGTCGACCCGGGGTGGCACGACCGGGTGAACCGTGCGGCGGACCAGGCCGTCGCGTTCGAGCGTGCGCAGGGTCGCGGTCAGCATGCGCTGACTGATGCCGTGGACCTCCCGGCGCAGTTCGGTGAACCGCAGGGTGGCGCCGTCCAACGCGTAGATCACCGCGATCGACCACTTGTCGCCGACGCGGTTGAGGATCTGTCGCGCCTCACACAGCCGCGCCACCTCGGGGTCGGATACCTGCACGGTTACCTCCAGGTGCCTGAGGCAGAACGAAGTGCCTTCTGTCGCCGGGATCCATAGTTCCTGAAGATGGGGTCAGTTACCAAAGAGAACCACCATCGAAGGGGACATCATGAGCATCGAGCCGAGCATCGAGCCGAGCATCGAGCCGAGCATCGAGCCGCTGCCGGTCGACGAGTCGTTCGCGGTACCGGCCGGGCCGGAGCAGCTGTCGCGGGCGGCCAAGGGGCTGACCGGGCGCGGGTACACCGCCCACGTGGTGGACACCGTCGCCGACGCGCGGGCGCTGGTCCACGAGCTGCTGCCGCGTGACCGGCCGGTGTTCACCGCCGCCAGCATGACCCTGGTCGAGTCGGGGCTGATGGCGGACGTGGACGACTCCGGCGAGTTCCGGTCACTGCGCGCGGAGCTGGCCGGGGTCGACCCGGCCGACCTGCGGGCCCAGATCCGGCTGGGGGCCGCGCCGGACGTGGTGCTGGGCAGCGTGCACGCGGTGACCGAGGACGGCGTGCTGGTCGCGGTGTCGGCCAGCGGCAGTCAGCTCGCGCCCTACGCGGCCGGCGCGGAGAAGGTCGTGTGGGTGGTCGGCGCGCAGAAGGTCGTGCCGGACCTGGACACGGCGCTGCGCCGGGTGCGGACCTACAGCTACCCGCGCGAGCACGACCGGTGGCGGCGGCAGGGCGCCGAGTCGTTCATCGGCAAGACGCTCATCCTGGAACGTGAGTTCACCCCCGATCGGTGCACCGTGGTGCTCGTCGGTGAGGAGATCGGCTACTAGGGCTAAACCCCGTTCCCCAGGTGGGCGTCATGCTGTCGTGAACACGGCGACCGAGGGTGTCGAGGAACCCCGCACCGACCCCGGTGCGGGGTTCGACTCGCTGTTCGAGTCGGATTTCGAGGCGATGAAACGGCTGGCGTACCTGCTGGGGGCCGACGACCCGGAGAACGTCGCCCAGGAGTCGTTCGCCCGGCTGCACGCGCGCTGGCACACGCTCACCGACGCCGACAAGGCGGCCGGCTACCTGCGCGCGACGGTGGTGAACCTGTCCCGGTCGCGGCTGCGGCACCTGCGGGTCGCGCGCCGCGCGCCGCGCGAACGCCCGGCCGACGCGGCGTCGGCCGAGGAACGGGTGCTCGCCGGGCACGAGAGCGACCGGCTGCGGGCGGCGCTGGCGACCCTGCCGGCCAGACAGCGGCAGGTGCTGGTGCTGCGCTACTGGCTCGACCTCGACCAGCGGGCCATCGCCGACACGCTGGGCATCGCCGTGGGCACGGTCAAGGCGACCACCAGCCACGCGCTCGCGAACCTGCGCAAGGCGTGGCCCGAACAGGAGGAACGCTGATGCCCGACATCGAGGACCGGCTGCGCTGCGCACTGCACGACCTGGCCGACGAGGTCCCCACCACCCCCGACGCCCGCGCCGGCCTGACCCGCCGGCTCACCGGCCGCCCCCGCTCCCCGGTGTGGGCAGCGGCCGCGGCGGCCGTCGTGGTCGCCGCTGCCGTGGCGGTACCGGTCGCCCTGAGCGGCAACTCCCCCCCGACGACAGGGATCGGCACAGGAGGGGCAGCGCCCTCGGTGACCACGTCCCCGCCGGAGTCGACGAACCTCGGCGACATCCCCTGGCCCTACCGCACGCCCCGCTCCTCGATCGGCTGGAGCGGGGAAGGCGCGCCGTTCCGGCAGTTCATGGTGGCGATCAACCACGACGGCGAGGTGTGTTACGTCCTGGAGGGCCGCTACGAGAACCCGCCCACGCTGGAGGACACGTGTGAGCCGATGCCGGCGTGGGGGATCGCGCACGTCGTGGAGAGCAGGGCGTTGGGCCATGTCGATCTCCCGATGCCGGCGGCGGTCCGGGCCGAGTTGACCGACCGGATGGTCTTCCTCCTCGCGCCCGAGGTCGCGCGGCTGGACGTGCGGCGGGCCGACGGGAGCCTGCTGCCGGCCTGGACGAGGTACGACCAACTCGTCGGGGTGGCCCCTGTCGAGAAGGGCCGGGGCTTCGTCTTCGCCGATTTCGCGGGGCCGACCGAGGGGTTCGGTTACACCGCGTACGACAGCGCCGGCAACGTCCTCGAGGAGGCCATCACCTAGGGCCGTTGTTCGCCGGGCGTTCATCTCGGCGGCGATTTCCGCTGGTCTTGCCGGCCTAGCGTCAGCGCGTTCCCACTGATCTGGAGGATCGCGTGTCTGCCGACAAGCCCCGGCTCCTTCCGTTGCTGCCCACCACCAACACCTTCGGCCGGTCCTCGGTCACCTGCCGTTATCGCTGTGGCGACGCCTGCTCGCACGACGTCCCGAACACCTCGGACAACCCGTACTTCGCCGACGTCGTCGCGCAGGTCGGCCGGCGCCGGCTGCTGCGGGCGGGGGCGGTGCTCACGGTCGCCGGCGCCGGTCTGGCCGTGGGCGCCGGGACCGCGACCGCCCACGGCAAGGGCAACGGGCACGGCAGCGGACACGGCCCCGGACACGGCAGCGGGCACGGGACCGGGCTGGACTTCCGGCCGGTCGCGCCCAACACCGAGGACCGGATCGTCGCCCCCGCCGGCTACGACCAGGACGTCGTGATCCGCTGGGGCGACCCGGTGCTGCCCGGCGCCCCCCGCTTCGACTTCGCCAACCAGACCGCCGCCGCGCAGGCCCAGCAGTTCGGCTACAACAACGACTTCTGCGGCCTGGTGCCGCTGCCCGGCCGGCGCGACGCCTGGCTGATGGTCAGCAACCACGAGTACACCACCGAGACCCACATGTTCCTCGGCTACGACGAGGACAACCCCACCCGCGAGCAGGTCGAGACCGCGTGGGCCGCGCACGGCCTGTCGGTGGTCGTGGTGGAGAAGGCGCGGCGCGGCGGGCTGGAGGTCCGGCTGGACCGCCACTACAACCGGCGGATCACCGTCGGCACCGAGTTCGCGTTCACCGGCCCGGCCGCCGGCTCGCGGCACCTGCGGACCTCGGCCGACCCGCGCGGGCGGCGGGTGCTCGGCACGCTCAACAACTGCGCCGGCGGCGTCACCCCCTGGGGCACGATCCTGTCCGGCGAGGAGAACTTCAACCAGTACTTCGCCAACGCCGACGCGGTCACCGACCCGGTCACGAAGGCGCGGCTGGCCCGCTACGGCCTGGCCGGCGGCGCGTCCGGCCGGCGCTGGGAGAACCACGACCGGCGGTTCGACCTGGTGCGGGAGCCCAACGAGGCCAACCGGTTCGGCTGGATCGTCGAGGTCGACCCGCTGGAGCCGGACTCGACGCCGGTCAAGCACACCGCGCTCGGCCGGTTCAAGCACGAGGGCGCCAACGTGATCGTCGCCCGCGACGGCCGGGTGGTCGCCTACATGGGCGACGACGAGCGGTTCGACTACCTGTACAAGTTCGTCTCGGACAAGAAGATGAAGCGCGGCAACAGCCGTCACGCCCGCGCGCACAACAGGACGCTGCTGGAGTCCGGCACGCTCTACGTCGCCCGGCTCACCGGCGACGGCGCGCAGGACGGCGAGTTCGACGGCGCCGGCGAGTGGATCCCGCTGGCGCGCGGCGACCGGTCGTTCGTCGACGGGTTCACCGCCGAGGAGGTCTACGTGTTCACCCGGCAGGCCGCCGACGCGGTCGCGCCGACCAAGATGGACCGCCCCGAGGACGTCGAGCCGAGCCCGAGGACCGGCCGGATCTACGCCGCGCTGACCAACAACACCGACCGCGGCAAGCCGGGCAAGGAGGGGCCGACCGAGCCCAACCCGCGCGCGGCCAACAAGCACGGCCACGTCCTGGAGATCGAGGAGCACCGGGGCGACAACACCGCCACCCGCTTCTCCTGGAAGCTGCTGCTGGTCTGCGGCGACCCGAACTCGCCGGACACCTACTTCGGTGGCTACGACAAGTCGCAGGTCAGCCCGATCTCCTGCCCGGACAACGTCGCGTTCGACAGCGCCGGCAACCTGTGGATCTCCACCGACGGCAACGCGCTGTCGACCAACGACGGCCTGTTCGCCGTGCCGGTCGCCGGCCCTGAGCGCGGGCACGTCAAGCAGTTCCTGACCGTGCCGCACGGCGCGGAGACCTGCGGGCCGGTCGTCACCGACGACTTCGTGCTGGTCTCGGTGCAGCACCCGGGCGAGTTGGACGGGGCGAGCGCGGACAACCCGCTGTCGCACTGGCCCGACGGTGGCACCAGCCAGCCCCGGCCGTCGGTCGTCGCGGTCTGGAAGCACTAACCGGTTGCGCCAGGCGGCCGTGTCCCCGGTGGGTCCACAGTGGGCAATAGGTGGCCACCGGTGGACGCGGCCCCACCAGCACTTGTCGGTCGGTAGTCACTCTCCTACGGTCAGCGAGTTCCCACCTGACCCAGGAGGTTACGCGTGCTCCCCACCGACAAGTCCCGGCTGTTGCCCCTGCTGCCCACCCACCCGGCGGGCCGGGCCGCCGTGACCTGCCGCTACCGCTGCGGCGACGCCTGCTCGCACGAGGCGCCGAACACCTCGGACAACCCGTACTTCGGTGACGTCGTCGGCCAGGTCCTCGACCGCCGCAAGGTGCTCAAGGCCGGTGCGGTGGTGGCGGTCGCCGGCGCGGGGCTGGGGGTCGTCGGGTCCGGGACGGCCGCCGCCGCCCCGGCGCCGGCGGCACCGCGCACGCATCCGCTCGGTCTGGACTTCGAGCCGGTCGCGCCCAACGACCTGGACGCGGTGGTCGTGCCGACCGGCTACGAGCAGGACGTGCTGATCCGCTGGGGGGACCCGATCCTGCCCGGCGCGCCGGAGTTCGACTTCGCCAACCAGACCGCCGCCGCGCAGTCCGCCCAGTTCGGCTTCAACAACGACTACTGCGCACTGGTGCGGGTGCCCGGCACACGCGACCGCTGGCTCATGGTCAACAACCACGAGTACACCAGCGAGTCGTTCATGTTCCTCGGCTGGGACGCCGACGACCCGACCCGCGAGCAGTTCGAGATCGGGCTGGCCGCGCACGGGCTGTCGGTGGTGGCGCTCGACCAGGACCGGCGCGGTCGGCTGGCGGTGCGCCTCGACAGGCACTACAACCGCCGGATCACCATGAACACGCCGTTCGACGTGCGCGGCCCGGCGGCCGGCTCGGACCTGCTCACGACCTCGGCGGACCCGGACGGCGTGGTCGTGCTCGGCACGATGAACAACTGCTCGGGCGGGCTGACGCCGTGGGGCACGATCCTGTCCGGCGAGGAGAACGTCAACCAGTACTTCGGCAACGCCGACGCGGTCACCGACCCGGTGGCCAGGGCGCGGCTGGCGCGCTACGGCTTCCCCGCCGGGACCACCGAACGCAAGTGGGAGCGGTTCGAGCGGCGCTTCGACCTGGCGCGCGACGCCAACGAGGCCAACCGGTTCGGCTGGATCGTGGAGATCGACCCGCTGGAGCCGGGGTCCAACCCGGTCAAGCACACCGCGCTGGGCCGGTTCAAGCACGAGGGCGCCAACGTGATCGTCGCCCGCGACGGCCGGGTGGTCGCCTACATGGGCGACGACGAGCGGTTCGAGTACCTGTACAAGTTCGTCTCCGACGGGAAGTTCAAGAAGGGCGATGGCCGGTTCGCCCGCGAGCACAACAAGAAGCTCCTGGACACCGGCACGCTCTACGTCGCCCGGTTCACCGGTGACAGCCCGCCGGAGGAGATCGACGGCTCCGGCACGCTGCCCGCCGACGGCGAGTTCGACGGCTCCGGCGAGTGGATCCCGTTGGCCCGCAACGACCGGTCCTTCGTGGACGGGATGACGGCCGAGGAGGTCTACGTGTTCGCCCGGGAGGCCGGCGACGCGGTCGGGGCCACGAAGATGGACCGCCCGGAGGACGTCGAACCGAGCCTGAAGTCCGGGCGGATGTACGCGGCGCTGACCAACAACACCCAGCGGGGCCAAGCCGGCCGCGAGGGCGCCACCGAGGTCAACCCCCGGGTGGCCAACAAGCACGGGCACGTCCTGGAGTTGGAGGAACGCCGGGGCGACAACACCGGCACCCGGTTCTCCTGGCGGCTCATGCTGGTCTGCGGCGACCCGAACTCGCCGGACACCTACTTCGCCGGCTACGACAAGTCGCAGGTCAGCCCGATCTCCTGCCCGGACAACCTGGCCTTCGACAGCGCCGGCAACCTGTGGATCTCCACCGACGGCAACGCCCTGGGCCACAACGACGGCCTGTTCGCCGTGCCGGTCGCCGGGCGGGAACGCGGACACGTCAAACAGTTCCTCACCGTGCCGGCCGGCGCCGAGACCTGCGGCCCGATCATCGACGACGACCACGTGCTGGTGTCCGTGCAGCACCCCGGCGAGGTCGACGGGGCCAGCGCCGACAACCCGCTCTCACACTGGCCCGACGGCGGCGACAGCCAGCCCCGCCCCTCGGTCGTGGCGGTCTACCGCACGCGGTGACCATCACCCCAACCACACTCCGAGTTGTCCACAGGCCACACCGCTGAGCCCCGTTGCCTCATGTCAAGATGCCCGCGTGGGTGGGTTCGTTGCCTCACGGGATGTGCCCGTGTGGGTGAGGCCGG
>NZ_MSIF01000050.1 GCF_001921215.1 Actinophytocola xinjiangensis | reverse complement strand
ACAAGAAACCCGGCCAAGTCGGGATCCGCTACGACACGCCACCCCTGCTCGTCATCCTGCCGCCACGACCCCCGAAAACCCCGCCACAACAGCCACCGGCCAGCAGAAACACCTAAAGTAAGCGGCATTGCTCCGGGGGCACCCCTCAAGGCCATTCTATCCGGCGAAGTGGGGGGTGGAGGGGGTTGTGGGTGGGGCTGTGGACAACTCGGGGCGCGATGGTCCGCCCACACGAACCCGCCCCATGGCCTCACTCGGAATGCAGGGCGGTCACCTGTTGGAGCATCCGCCGGTGGTCGGCCGGGGAAATGGTCGTCCACGGTTCGGCGTCCGGGTCAGCCCGGCGGACCTGCAGGTACCGGCCCCCGGCCGTGTCGAAGAAGCTCACCACCCGCGCGGCCCGCACCCGCCGCCCCCACCGGTCCCGCGCGGCGCTCCCGAACTGGCCCTGGTGCACGACGTCGCCGATCATCGTCGCCAGGTCCTCGGCGTCGGCGGCCCGCACGCCCCGGGCCAGCAGCGCCGCCTCGAAGCCCTTGCGGTGGCCGGCGTCGTGGGCGGCGGCCTCGAAGTCCGCCGTGGGCAGGGTCAGGGAACGGCCGGGGCCGGCGGGCACCGACGGCAGGACCGACAGGGCGAACCGGGGCAGGCCGGTCGCGTCGGCCGGGCGCAGGGTCAGGGACTGGCCGGTCAGCACCGCCAGCACGGCCTCGTCGCCGGTGGCGGCGGCCAGGGCACGGACCGGGGAGCCGACCCAGGCCCGCACGTCGACCTCCCGGTCGGGGCGGTTGAGCAGGGACAACAGCCTGGTCAGGCGGGGGTCCAGGTCGACCTGGCGACCCAGGCCCCTGGCGTCGAGGGACGTCCACGCCTGTTCGACCAGCTTGGCCCGTTCGTCGTCGGTGCGGCCAGGGGAGGGGACGCGCAGGACCAGCGGCATCGCGTCCAGGGACTGGTACTCCCAGAGCACGTCGAACTCGAGGGCCGAGATGGTGATCGGTTCCTCGACTTCGGTGAACAGGCCCAGGGTCACGGCGCGGATCTTATCGAGCGGACGGGCCGTCCCCGATCACGTTCGGCGGCAGGCGGTGTTCCTCGTCGAGGACCGACACGGCCTCGGTGATCTCCTCGATCTCGCGGAAGTCCCGGCGGCGCTTCGGGCTCTCGCCCACGACCGGTTCCTCCGTGTCACCGAACCACTGGTTCGAGCCGATCGCCTCCATGCCGAAGCGGCGCATCGCCATGCGGTCGTGCTGGCCCACCCCGGTCGGGGCCGCCGTGGCGGGCGCCACCGGGGCACCGGCCTGGGCGGTCGCCGCCGCCTGGCTGGCGGCGGCCGCCTGGTGGAGGTCCTGGGGCAGCGCCACGCTCGACAGCGGCGCCTTGGGCTGGGTCTGCGGCGCGCCGGTCACGGTGTTGGTGTTGGCGGCGGGGGCCGCCGGCTTGTTCGGGCGCTCCTTGTCGGACTCGCGGCGCAGGGGCAGCGCCCCGCCGGTGAACGCGCTGGGGGCGCCGGTCGGCGTGGTGTTCCTGGCGGCGGGGACCTCGCGCGGCGCCGGCTCGGCGGTCCACGGCGCGGACTGGCCCGACGTGTTCGACGACCAGTGGTGGTTGCCGTGGTGGCGGGGGCGGTCGTCGTGGCGGGGGCCGGGCATGTGGTCCAGGCCCGCCGGGCGGGTGGCCTGGGCCTGGAAACCGCCGCCGTGCTTGACCTCCTCGCGGCGCAGCAGCTCCAGCGGCGGGGCGAACGCGGCCATCGCCGTGGTGTTGGCCAGGGTGGACTGCTCGTAGGCGGTCATCACCTCGAAGGCGCGTTCCTCGGCCGAGGACGCCGACGACTCGGGGGCCTCCAGGTCGGTCTGGGCCTGCGCCACCTGCACCGCCGGCACCACCGCCGGGTCGGGCTGGGCGGCGGGGGCGTCCTGCGGCGGGGGCATGTCGGCGCGGGCCTTGGCCAGGAAGTCGCCCTGGTTCTCCACGGCGGTGCGCATCTGGGCGGCGCTCTCGCTGGTCTCGGTGGCCCAGGTCGCGGTCAGGATCAGCCGGTCGTACGCGCCGCTGGCCGCCTTGCCCGTCCAGCTCGCGCCGGTCTGCTCCAGGGTCTTGCGCAGGTCCTGGCCGATCTCGTTGAGGTTCGACGCGATCTCCTGCCAGCGGCGCGCCGGCTCGGCCGACGCGGCCGCCCCGGGGCCCTCGTGGATCATCGCGTACAGCTGCTCGTGGGTGTGTCCACGCCAGCGGGCACCGTCGGCCGTCGCCATCTGTGCCTCGGAGCCCTCCGCCGGTGGCGGGGTCGGCGGTTCGGTCGGCGAGTCGGTCGGCGAGTCGGTCACTGTTCGCCCCCAGTCCGGTTGACGTCGACCTGGCCGTCGCCGTCGGTCTCTCGGTACTGCTCGACGGTCTTGTCCAGGTTCACCACGGCGGCGTCGAGCTGGGCGCGGTAGGCGCGCAGCGCCTCGATCGCGCAGCGTCCACCGTCGACCGACCGGTCGTTGAACGCCGTGACGGCGTCCTGACTGACCGGGTCCGTGGCCCACGGTGTGACCCGCAGCTCCTGCTCCGCCAGTTCCAACTGACGGTCGACCTTGGCCAGCGCGTCCACGAACGCGCTGCGCAACATCGGCACGGCGTCGACGTCGACCTGGAGAGTGCTCTCCCGCCCGCCCTGCCCATGACTGCTCGGCGCCACTCCGCCTCCAACCCGATCCGCTACGTGTTCGGTCGAAACCCTAGCGGCTGTCGATGATCGGATTCGACGGTACACGTGGTCAATTCATGAGAACTTTTCCCAGTGTGTCCGGCGATGAAAGCGCTGCCAACCGCCGATCGGCCCGTTGTCCGGGCAGGCGTCAGCGGCGCGGCCCGCCCGACCGGTAGCCGTGGCCCCAGCCCCGCCCGCTGGCCAGGAAGAAGATGAACGGCAGCAGGAAGAAGATGGGCACACGCAGGGCAAACGTCAGGGCGACGGCTGCCATGACCAGGGCGATCGGGATCAACACCGGCGCGATCTTCTGGGCGGTGGAGACCGTCCTTGGCTCACGCGTGGCCGGTGGCGGCGACGGCCGGCCGAACGTCGGCCGGGGGTCGGGCAGGTCGTCGAACAGGGTCAGAACCTCACCGCGAGTCTTTGCTGCAGCAACTTTTGCGGTGCGGTCGCCGTACTCGTCGATGGTCAGCCGGCCTTCGGTCATGTGCTGACCGAGCTTGCCGAGCGCGTCCTCACGTTCGGTGTCGCTCACCCTGATGTCTGAACGCTGGTACTCGGCCACAGGTCGATCGTACGTCTGTTCCGGGAGTGCCCGGCTGAGGAGATTCTCAGGTCGACCCGTCGCGGCGCATGAACGCCACCCCCAGCACCATCGACACCACGGCCACCCCGAACACCACCAGGAACGTCCACCACAGGCCGGCGGTCGCGGTCAGCACGATCGCCGTCGGCAGGCCGACCAGCAGGGACAGCACCCCGACCGCGTCCAGCACCCGGCTCACCCGGGTGTCGCCCCGCCCGACCGGCCACTCCGGATCGACCCGGATCGGCCGGCGCGGCGCCACCGCCGAGCTCAGGTCGGGATGCGGGGCCGGCAGGTCGGCGAACAGCGCCTCGATCTCGTCCCGCCCGACGGCCTCCACCGCCACCCGGCGGCGCCGGTCGTACTCGGCGGTCGGCAGGCGGCCGCTGGCGAGGTGCTCACCGAGCGCGGCGACGGCCTCCGCGCGCTCGGCGGCGCTGATCCGGATCTGTGCCAACGGCCCTCCCCGGGCCGCTCAGTCCTTGATCTCGCAGAGCACGCTGCCCTGGGTGACGGTTTCGCCGGCGGCCACGGCGAGCCCGGTGACCGTACCGGACTTGTGCGCGGTCACGGGGTTCTCCATCTTCATGGCCTCCAGGACCAGGACCAGCTCGCCGGCCTCGACCGACTGCCCGTCCTCGACCGCCAGCTTGACGATCGTGCCCTGCATGGGCGCGGTGACCGAGTCCCCGGACGCCGCCGCGGCGCCACCACCCGAACGCCGCTTGGGCCTGGTCCGGGTCGCGGCCGGCGCGCCACCGGCGGCCAGACCCGGCATCGTCGCCGGCAGCGAGACCTCCAGGCGCCGGCCGCCGACCTCGACGACCACGCTGTGCCTCGGCTCGTCGGCCGGCAGGTCACCCTCGGCGGTGAACGGCTCGACGGTGTTGTCGAACTCGGTCTCGATCCAGCGGGTGTGCACGGCGAACGTGTCGCCGTCGCCGACGAACGCCGGGTCGCTGACCACGGCCCGGTGGAAGGGCAGCACGGTGGCCATGCCCTCGACGACCATCTCGCCCAGCGCCCGGCGGGAGCGCTCCAGCGCCTGCGTGCGGTCCTCGCCGGTGACGATCACCTTGGCCAGCAGCGAGTCGAACTGCCCGCCGATGACCGTGCCGGACTCCACGCCGGTGTCCACCCGCACGCCCGGCCCGTCCGGCGCGACGAACCGGGTCACCACGCCGGGAGCGGGCAGGAAGTTACGGCCGGCGTCCTCGCCGTTGATCCGGAACTCGATCGAGTGACCGCGCGGCTCTGGGTCGGCGTCGAACCGCAGCCGCTCACCGGCGGCGATCCGGAACTGCTCGCGGACCAGATCGACCCCGGCGGTCTCCTCGGAGACCGGGTGCTCGACCTGCAGGCGGGTGTTGACCTCCAGGAACGAGATCGTGCCGTCCGCGCCGACCAGGTACTCGACCGTGCCGGCGCCGGAGTAGCCGGCCGCCTTGCAGATCGCCTTGGCCGAGGAGTGGATCTGGGCGCGCTGGTCGGCCGACAGGAACGGCGCCGGGGCCTCCTCGACCAGCTTCTGGTGGCGGCGCTGCAACGAGCAGTCGCGGGTGCCAACGACCACGACGTTGCCGTGCGTGTCGGCCAGTACCTGGGCCTCGACGTGACGCGGCCTGTCCAGGTAGCGCTCGACGAAGCACTCGCCCCGGCCGAACGCGGCGACCGCCTCGCGCACCGCCGACTCGTACAGCTCGGGGATCTCGGTGAGCGTGCGGGCCACCTTCAGGCCCCGGCCGCCACCGCCGAACGCGGCCTTGATGGCCACCGGCAGGCCGTGCTCCTCGGCGAAGGCGACGACCTCCGCCGGGCTGTCCACCGGGTCCTTGGTGCCGGGGACCAGCGGGGCGCCGGCGGCCATGGCGATGTGCCGGGCGGTGACCTTGTCGCCGAGGTCACGGATGGCCCTGGGCGAGGGCCCGATCCAGGTCAGGCCGGCGTCCAGCACGGCCTGGGCGAAGTCGGCGTTCTCCGACAGGAAGCCGTAGCCGGGGTGCACGGCGTCCGCGCCGGCCCTGGCGGCCACGTCCAGCAGCTTGGCGATGTCCAGGTAGCTCTCGGCCGCGGTGGTGCCGCCCAGGGCGAAGGCCTCGTCGGCCAGGCGGACGAACAGCGCGTCGCGGTCGGGCTCGGCGTAGACCGCGACACTGGCCAGGCCGGCGTCACGGCAGGCCCGGACAACCCGTACCGCGATCTCCCCGCGGTTGGCGATCAGGACCTTGCTGAGCTGCTCGGGCACGCTCCACTCCCTTTTCGACACACACAGGTTGCACACTGGATATCAGGAGGAAAGTGTACGTATCAGGGTGGTCGCGGGAAGCGAGAGCGTGGTCACGTGACGGGCCAGGGGCACGGGTCGGGACAGGGTCGGACGAGGGACGGGGTGGTGCCGTGAGGGCCAGGCGCACGCCGTGGGCGGTGGTCCTCGCTTCGGTGTTGTCGGTGCTCGTCGCGGCCGGTGCGCTGGTCGGCGCGGTGGTGGTGCGCGAGCAGCGGGTCGCGCCGGCGCAGGAGCCGCCGCCGACGGTGACCCCGCCGCCCACGACCGGGGTCTGCCTGGTCGAGCCGTGCCGGGTGCTGGCCGTGGCGAAGATCGCCGGCACGACCGTCGAGCTGATCGCCGACAGCGGGGCGACCTCCGGTCGGCTGCGGATCGGCGGGCCGTCGTCCAGCTCGATCATCGAGACCACGGTCACCGATCTCGGGGTCACCCTGACGAAGTCGTCGTTGCAGTGCGTGGTGAAGGCGATGTCGGCCTGCCTGGTGTCCGGCAACTACGACAACGGCCTCGCCGGTCAGGCGGTCGTCGGCCGCTCCGGGAAGTGGAGCTCGCTCGCCCGACCGTTCGTCTCCGGTGCCGGGTACCTGGCGCTGGCCGACGTCGCCAGCTCGCAGAGCGGGCCCGAGGTGCTCGCCGCCCAGTACGACTGCGCCGCGGGCACCCCGGCCGACTGCGCGGGCGAACCGGTGTTCGTGCAGGTCTTCGCGATCGTCAGCGGCACCGAGGTGGGCTGCACCCGCACCTACGACGACGTCGGGTCACTGCCGGGCCACCCGAGGGTCAGCGTCCGCGCCGGTGACCTGTCACCCTGCTGAGTGACGGTCAGCGGGCCTGCCACAGGTCCACGACCGACACGCCGATCTCGATCAGCAGCCGCCGGGTGAGCGGCAGGCTCAGGCCGATCACGCTCGACGGGTCGCCGTCGACCCCGTCGACGAACCAGCCGCCCTTACCGTCGATGGTGAACCCGCCGGCCACGGACAGTGGTTCCCCGGTGGCCACGTAGGCGTCGATCTCCGCCGGGCTGGGTGACCCGAAATGGACGGTCGTGCTGGCCGTGCCGGAGGCGATCGCCCCGAGGGCACCGTCCTGGACGCGGATCACCGAGTGGCCGGTGAGCAGCACCCCCGTGCCGCCGACCATGCCCAGCCACCGCTGGCGGGCCACCTCCGGGGTCCCCGGCTTGCCGACCAGCACCCCGTCGTGAGCCAGCATCGAGTCACAGCCGACGACCACCGAGTCGGGGTACCGGGCGGCGACCTCCTCGGCGACGGTCCGCGCCTTGGCCTCGGCGAGCGCGACCACCACCGTCTCCGGGGCCGCGTCCTCGTGCAACGTGGCCATCAGCGCGTCCTCGTCGACGCCGGAGACGTGCACGGACGGTTCGACACCGGCGGAGCGCAGGACCTGGAGCCGGGCGGGGGACTGGGAGGCGAGGACCAGAAGCACGGGCCGGAGACTAGCCGACCGGTTGCCGGTCCCGGCCACGGCGCGGAAGCCGGATCCCGACCGCCGCGATGGCGCCGAGCAGCAGCACGGCGATCGGCAGCACCAGGCTGGCCTTGGCGGCGTTGGTGAACCCGACGTGGAACACGTCGCTGACGATCCGCCGCACGATGTCGGCCACGTCCGGGTCGAGGTTGGACGGCACCGGCGGGGTGGTGGTGTCGAACTGGGAGGCCGTGTTGGCCGCGTCGGTCACCCGCGACACGAACTCCTCGCGGTAGCGCGGCGGCAGCCGTTCGGCGTAGGCGCGGGCCGCGTCGGGCACCGAGTAGGCGATGCCGACCTGCAACACCATGCCCACCGCCGCACTGCCCAGCACCCCGCCGACCTGCCGCGAGGTGTTGAACACGCCCGAGGCCGCGCCGGCGAGGTCCCCCGGCAGGCGGGCGGTGGCCGCGGCGGTCAGCGGGGCGAACACGCACCCGATCCCCACCCCGGCGACCACCAGCCACGGCACCAGCGACCACGGCTCGCTGTCCGGCTCGACGTACCAGGCCAGCACCCCGGTCCCCAACCCCAGGACCGCCAGGCCGGCGATGATCAGCGTCCGGGCGCCGACCCTGGTCCAGGTGGCGCCGGCGACGATCGCCGTCAGCCCGGCCGCGCCGGCCATCGGCAGCGCCAGCACGCTGGAGGCCAGCGGGCTCAGCTCCAGCACCGTCTGCAGGTAGAGCACCAGCGGCAGGAACATCCCGGTCGTGGCGAACCCGAGCGCGGCGTGGGTCAGGTTGGCCGCGCCGAACGTCCCGTCGCGGAACAGGCCGGGCGGGATCAGCGGCTCGGCGGCGCGCCGCGTGCGCAGTTGGCGCCAGCCGAACAGCCCGAGCAGCGCCACTCCGAGCACGATCACCAGCAGCACGTTCACCGGCCCGGCGATCGTCCCCCAGTGGTAGTGCTGCCCGTTCTGCACGCCGAACACCACCAGCAGCAGACCCGCCGAGCACAGCACCGCGCCGGTGACGTCGAACCGGCTGGCCCTCCCCGGCCGCCAGTCCGGCAGCGCGACCAGCGCGACGACCAGGCTGACCACACCGATCGGCAGGTTGATCAGGAAGATCCACTGCCAGCCGATGTGCTCGACCAGCAGCCCGCCGATCACCGGCCCGGTGATCGTCGCGACCCCGGCCACCGCGCCCCACACGCTGATCGGCAGGCCGCGTTTGTCCGGCGGGAACAGCCGGGTGATGAACGAGAGCGTCTGCGGGGTCATCGCCGCCGCGCCGAGGCCCTGTACCGCGCGGGCGGCGATCAGCATCCCGGCCGAGTCGGCCAGCCCGCTCCACAGCGACGCCCCGGTGAACACCACCAGCCCCACGACCAGCACCCGCTTGGGCCCGTACCGGTCGCCCAGCCGTCCGGTCAGCAGCAGCGGAACGGTGTTGGCCAGCAGGTAGACGCTGTTGACCCAGACGACCTCGTTGAGGTTCGCCTTCAGCCCGCCGAGCATCGCCGGGATCGCGACCGTGACGATCGTCGAGTCCAGCATGACCATGAAGAAGCACGCGCACAGGCCCCACATGGCCGTCCACGGACCGCGCACGCGACTCATCCCCCGAACCTTCTCCTCACCTGGGCCGACCAGCAGTGTGCCCGCTGGGACCCCACCGGCCCGCACGCGGTTCCGCCCGCGCGCGGATCGGGATCAGGAGCGGCGGGTCGCGGCCCGCCAGGCGTCCGGCCCGTGCGCGAGCGGGGCGCGCAGCCCGGCGGCCCGGTCGGCCCAGCGGGACCGGGGCCGGGCGGCCGGCGGTGGCGGGGCGCTCACCGCGGCCAGGGCGGTGACCAGGGCGACCACCTCGGCGTCGGTCGGTTCGCCGCGCACCACGCGCAGCGCCGGGCGTTCGGTTTCGCCGCTCACAGCGGGATGTTCCCGTGCTTCTTGGGTGGCAACGTTTCCCGCTTGTCCCGCAACAGGCGCAGGCTCCTGGCCACGTGGCCCCGGGTGTGCGAGGGCGGGATGACCGCGTCGACGTAGCCGCGCTCGGCCGCCACGTACGGGTTGTACAGCGCCTCCTCGTACTCCCGTTGCAGCCGCGCGCGCAGGGCGTCGACGTCCTCGCCGTCCTCGGTGGCCTTCGCCAGGGTCTTGCGGTGCACGATGTTCGCCGCGCCCTCGGCACCCATGACGGCGATCTGCGCGGTCGGCCAGGCCAAGTTCAGGTCCGCGCCGAGGTGCTTGGAGCCCATCACGTCGTAGGCGCCGCCGTAGGCCTTGCGGGTGATCACGGTGACCTTCGGCACCGTCGCCTCCGCGTACGCGTAGATCAGCTTCGCGCCCCGGCGGATGATCCCGTCCCACTCCTGGTCGGTGCCCGGCAGGAACCCCGGCACGTCGACGAAGGTCAGCACCGGCACGTTGAACGCGTCGCAGGTGCGCACGAACCGCGCGGCCTTCTCCGAGGCGGCGATGTCCAGACAGCCGGCGAACTGCGTCGGCTGGTTGGCCACGATCCCGACCGCCGCGCCCTCGATCCGGCCGAACCCGACCAGCACGTTCGGCGCGAACAGCTCGTGGACCTCCAGGAACTCGCCGTCGTCGAGAACCCGGGTGATCACCTCGTGCATGTCGTAGGGCTGGTTGGGCGAGTCCGGGATCAGCTCGTCGAGCTCCCGGTCGCTGTCGGTGATCGACTCGGCGACCGAGCCGGGCTCGGTGAGGCCATCGACCACCGGCGGGTCGGACAGGTTGTTGGCCGGCAGGTAGGACAACAGCTCGCGGACGTAGCCCAGCGCGTCGTCCTCGTCGGCGGCCAGGTAGTGCGCGACCCCGGACCTCGTGTTGTGCGTGCGCGCCCCGCCCAGCTCCTCGAAGCCGACGTCCTCGCCGGTCACCGTCTTCACCACGTCCGGGCCGGTGATGAACATGTGCGAGGTCTGGTCGACCATCACCACGAAGTCGGTCAGCGCCGGGGAGTACACGTGCCCGCCCGCGTTCGCCCCCATGATCAGCGAGATCTGCGGGATGACCCCGGAGGCCCTGGTGTTGCGCATGAAGATCTCGCCGTAGAGGCCCAGCGAAACCACACCCTCCTGGATGCGTGCCCCGCCGCCCTCGTTGATGCCGATGATCGGCCGGCCGGTCCTGATCGCCAGGTCCATCACCTTGACGATCTTCTCGCCGTACACCTCGCCCAGCGCCCCGCCGAACACCGTGACGTCCTGGCTGAACACGCACACCGGGCGCCCGTCGACCGTGCCGTAGCCGGTGACCACGCCGTCGCCGTAGGGGCGGTTGCGCTCCAGGCCGAAGTTCGTCGACCGGTGGCGGGCCAGCTCGTCCAGCTCGACGAACGAGCCGGCGTCGAGCAGCTGGTCGATTCGCTCACGCGCGGTCATCTTGCCGCGCGCGTGTTGCTTGTCCACGGCGCGCGCCGACCCGGCGTGCACGGCTTCGTCGCTGCGGCGGTACAGGTCCGCCAGCTTGCCGGCGGTGGTGTGGACGTCCGGTTCGCCGGCCGGCGGCTCGCCGAGGGGCGCGGTCGCACTGCTCATGTGGGTAAACCTCCGAATCGCGAGCCTAGCCACTGGGGTGACCTCGCGAGACGTTGCTTGGGTCACTCGGAGCGTGATCGAGTCGGCGTGCGGACCCGGCCAGGGCCGGTAAGTTCGGTGATCGTGACCGGACGAGGTGGCGACAAGCCGGACGAACTGGACGGGCTGGCCCTGCGCGAGGAGCTGGTGGCGCCCAACGGGCCCTACGCCGCGCTGGACGTGGTGGCGAGCACCGGGTCGACCAACGCCGACCTGCTGACCGCGGCCGCCGACGGCGCCGCCGACCGCACGGTGCTGATCGCCGGCGCGCAGACCGCCGGCCGGGGCCGGCGCGACCGGGGCTGGGTGTCCCCGGCGGGCACCGGCCTGTACCTGAGCGTGCTGCTGCGTCCGGCGGCCGTGCCCGCCGAGCGGCTGGGCACGCTGAGCCTGGTCGCCGGGCTGGCGCTGCTGCACGCCGCCGAGCGGGCCGGCGTGTCCGGCGCGACCCTCAAGTGGCCCAACGACCTGCTGGTCGGCGGCACCAAGTGCGCCGGTGTGCTCTCCGAGGTCGCCCACGACGGTTCGGCGCGGGCGGCGGTCGTCGGTGTCGGCCTCAACGTGCACCCGCCGGGCGTCGACGTGCCGGCCGGGCCGGGGTCGCTGCCGGCCGGTTCGCTGGCCGAGCAGGGCGCGAAGGTCACCGACCGCACCGAGCTGGCCTCGGCGTGGCTGCGCGCGTTCGCCGAGCTGGAGTCGGCGTGGCGGGACGCGGCCGGCGACGCCGGCGCCAGCGGCGTGCTGACCGCCTACCGCGCGGCCTGCGGGTCGCTGGGGCAGCGGGTGCGGGCCGAGCTGCCGGACGGGTCCACCCGGGTCGGGGTCGCCGAGGACGTCGAGCCGGACGGGAAGTTGTTGATCAAGCAGGACGACGGCGTGCGCCACGTGCTGTCGGCCGGGGACGTCGTTCACCTGAAGAACGACGGCTGAGCTTTTCGACTCCGTGCACGATCTGCCCTCCTGCGCCGGTACGGTTACCCGCGTCATCACTTTCGGCGAGGCGCTTTGTACCGGGAGGACGCCGTGCCCTACCCAGACGATCTGCTCAGTGACGGCGAGCGCGTCATTCTTCACAAGCACTCGCACTGGAAGATGCTGCTGGTGCCCTACCTCGTGCTCATCGCGACGCTCGGGCTCGGCGGCTGGCTCGCCGTCCTGGTCAAGGACGAGTCCTGGTCGATGGTCGGTTTCATCGCGATCGGCGCGGTCGCGCTGGCGATCATCGTGTGGTTGTTCTTCGTCCCATTCATCCGCTGGCGCACCACGCACTTCATCGTGACCACCGACCGGGTCATGGCCCGTGAGGGCGTGATCAACCGCACCGGCATCGACATCCCGCTCGGCCGGATCAACTCGGTGCGGTTCGAGCACGGCCTGGTCGACCGGATCTTCGGCTGCGGCACGCTGATCATCGAGTCGGCGTCCCAGGAGCCGCTGGAGTTCGACGACATCCCCAACGTGGAGAAGGTGCACACCCTGATCTACCGCGAGGTCAACGACAACCCGCACGACGACTTCGGGGGCGCCGCCACCACCGAGCAGCTCGCGCCGCCGCAGGGCGACCAGCGGCGTTGACGAACGCGCACGAGCTGGGGCTGCCGGAGCGGGTGCCGGCCGGCGACGACCTGCCGGCCGAGGTCACGGTCTGGGAGGTCGGGCCGCGCGACGGGCTGCAGAACGAGTCGTCGGTCGTGCCGGTCGAGGTGAAGCTGGAGTTCATCGACCGGCTGGCCGACGCCGGCCTGACCACCATCGAGGCCACCAGCTTCGTGCACCCGAAGTGGGTGCCGCAGTTGGCCGACGCCGAGCCGTTGCTGGCCGGCCTGACCAGGCGTGCCGGTGTGCGCTACCCGGTGCTGGTGCCCAACGAACGCGGCCTTGACCGCGCGTTGGCCGCCGGGGTCGAGCACATCGCGATCTTCGCCAGCGCCACCGAGACCTTCGCCAACCGCAACCTCAACCGCACCCTCGACGAGCAGTTCGCGATGTTCGAGCCGGTGGTGTCCAGGGCCGTCGCCGAAGGTCTTGACGTGCGCGGTTACGTGTCGATGTGTTTCGGCGACCCGTGGGAGGGCGTCGTGGACCGCGCGGCCGTGGTGGCTGTCGGCCGCCGGCTGCTGGACCTGGGGTGCTCGCAGCTCTCGCTCGGCGACACGATCGGTGTGGCGACCGCCGGCCAGGTCGGCGCGCTGCTCGACGACTTCGCCGCCGCCGGCACGCCGACCTCGGCGCTGGCCGTGCACTTCCACGACACCTATGGCCAGGCGCTGACCAACACGCTGGCGGCACTGCGCCACGGGGTGTCCACTGTGGACTCGTCGGCGGGTGGGCTCGGCGGCTGCCCGTTCGCCGGGTCGGCCACCGGCAACCTCGCCACCGAGGACCTGGTGTGGCTGCTGGAGGGCCTGGGCGTGCGCACCGGCGTCGACCTCGACCGGCTCGCCGACACCAGCGTCTGGCTCGCCGGCGAACTCGGCCGGCCCAGCCCGTCGCGGGTGGTCGCGGCCCTGCGCGGATGATCCCCCGGCTGGCCGACGGGCCCGCCCTGGTGTGGCGGCTGCCGGCGCCACTGCTCACCATCTCCTCCGGGCCGCTGGGCGGCGGCCTCGGCGAACGCGACTGGGTGCTCAACGCGACCGTGCCGCACGGCTACGACCGCGCCGACCCGGACGCGCACCTGGCCGAGATCGCCGCCGCACACGGCCTGACCGGCCCCGGCGCCGGGTTCCTGACGGCCGTGGACGTGCGCGAGGTCGTGCACCGCGAGGACGGCGGCGTGCGGGTGTCGGCCACCACCGGCGTCGGCAGCCACCCGACCTGGGCCTCGGCGCCCGCCGCGGCCCCCGCCGAGCCGGTCGGCACGATCAACGTCGTGTGCTTCCTGCCGGTGCGCCTGTCCGACGCCGCGCTGGTCAACGCGGTCGCCACGGTCGCGGAGGCCAAGGCGCAGGCGCTGTGGGACGCCGGCGTGCCCGGCACCGGCACCAGCACCGACGCCACCGCCCTGCTGTGCCCGCCCGACGGAGACCCGGAGCCCTTCGGCGGCCCGCGCTCCCTGGTCGGGTCGGCGCTGGCACGCGCGGTGCACGCGGCGGTGGGCGCCGGGCTGCGGCCGGCGTGATCAGGTAACGAACGGGGAACCCGGGGAACCGACCCCGCGCCGGCCGCGTCCAACGCGTGACCGACGACCATGCCGTCACCACGCGGAGGTAGCCGTGGAGGCTGACCACCGAGCCCAGGTCGAGGAACTGCTGGCGGGCTACCGCCGCAGCCGGGAGCAGCTCGGCTCCGTCCACCGCACGCTGGCCACCATCACCGAGTCGGCGACGAGCGCGGACGGCCTGGTCACCGCGACGGTCGGCGCGCACGGGCAACTCACCGGTCTGGTCATCGCCGAGACCGCCTATCGGACACTGCGCGCGCACGAACTGGCACAGTGTGTGGTGGAGCTGACCGCGAAGGCGGCCACCGCGGCCGCCCGCCGGGCGGGCGAGGCCCTGGCGCCGGTCCTGCCGCGCGACACCGATCCCGAGGCGCTGCTGCGCGGCACCGCCGACCTGACCGCCGCCGAGCGGGAACCGGCCGACGACGTCGAGACGTTCGAGAACCTGAGCTGGATCCAGACCGGGAGGAAGCGATGACCGACGGTTACGCCGCGAACCCGGACCGGCTCGCCGCCGAGGGCGCCCGGTTCGACGACCTGGCCGGCCGGGTCGGCCAGATCCACCGCACCCTCGCCGACGCCCTGTCGGCCACCGGCGAGTGCTGGGGCACCGACGCGGTGGGGGCCAGCTTCGCCGACGCCCACGCCGCGCCCGCCGAGACCACCCTGACGGCGTTGTCGTCGCTCACCGAGAGCCTGGGGGCCGTCGGCACCCGGTTCACCGCCACCGGCACCGCCTACACCGGCGCCGAGGACGCTGCCGTCGAGCACCTGCGCGCCACCGCCCCGGACGCGTAGCGATGGGTATCGAGCTGCCGCCGGAGCTGGCCGAGGTCGCCGCCAGAGCCGGGATCACCTGGCCGGAGGCCGACGAGGAGGCCATGGCCGGCGCCGCCCAGGCCTGGCGCGAGGCGGCCGAGAACCTGCGCTGCCTGACCTCCGACGCGGACAGCGCGGCCCGCTCCGCCCTCACCGCCGTCACCGGCGACACGGGCACCGAGGCGGGGCGCCACTGGTCGACGTTCGTCGACCCGGACTCCGGTCACCTGACCTCCACCGCCCGAGGCATGACCGAGGCGGCCGACCGTCTGGAACGCGCCGCCGACCAGGTGGGCGCCGCGAAGGTCGAGATCGTCCGGAACCTGGTGGCCCTGGCCCAGAACACCGACGCCGCGACCAGCGCGGCCGCCGCCGGTCACCCGACGGCCCTGGCCGGCCTGGACACGGCGGTCCGGGGCACGTCGGCGACCGTGGCGAACATCGAGGCCACCCTGGTGGAGGCCGTCCGCCCGGGGTCCGGTATCGACATGTCGACCCTGACGCCGCCGGTCAACCCGAACCCCGGCACCCACACCCCGCCCGCCGCACCGGTCATCGCCGCGCCCGCCCCGGCCGGGCTGGCCGACGTCGCCGGGGACCCGCCCACCGGCCAGGCCGGCGAGGCGGTGAACCGGATCGTCGGTGGCCCGGCCGCCAGCGCGAGCGCACTCGTCGAGGGCGTCCTGGGCGAAGCGACGTCCGACCCGGCCGGCCCGGCCGAGGTGGTCGGGGCCGTGTCGGGCCCGGCGGGCCTGGTCGCCGGCGCCGCCGAGGTGGTCGCCGCAACGGTGTCCGACACGGCCGAGGCGGTCACGACCGCCGACCCGGCTGGCCGGCCAACGACCGGAACCGCCTTCGGCGCCACAGAGTTGGTCGGTAGGGCGGTCTCCGGCGCTGGCGAGGTCGTCGGCGGGGCGGTTTCCGGCGCTGGCGAAGTCGTTGGTGGAGCGGTGTCGGATGCGGTGGTCGGTGTTGGCGAGGTGGCCGGCGAAGCGGAGTTCGGAGTGTCCGGTGGCGCGGTGTCGGGCCCCGGTGGGTTGGTCGGTGGCGCGGTGTCCGGTGCTGGCGAGGTTGTCGGTGGGGTGGTCGCCGAGGCGGCCGGTGCGGTCGGGGGGACCGCGTCCGAGGCCGGTGAGGCGGCGTTCGGTGCCGCGGAGCTGGCCGGGGGGACCGTTTCCGGCGCCGGTGAGCTGGTCGGCCGGACGGCCTCGGGTGCCGCCGAGGCGGCCGGGGGAGTCGTCGAGGGAGCGGTTTCCACCGGGCCAGGGGCCGGGGGCCCACCGGGGCTGGCGGGTGAGGCGGTGGGGAATGCCGTTCGGGATGTTGCCGGGTCGGGCCACGGTGTGGCGGACATGGTCGGGCCGGACGGACCCGGCCGGCCGCACGACCACCGCCCCGGCGGGGATCCGGACATGACCGGACCGGTGCCGATCGGTGGCGAGCCGGCGATTCCCGTGCACGAGCGGCCGACCCCGCCGACGGGGCTCACCGCCCAGGCGGGGTTCGACGCCGGTCCGGGGCCATCGGCCGCGCCGGGACAGCTGCCGCCGGCCGTCGCCGGGGTGCCGGGGGGTCCGGCGCCGGCCGGGCCAGGCGGAGCCAAAAAAAAAAAGCCGGCAGCACGACGACCGCCCCGGCGGGGATACGAACAAG
>NZ_MSIF01000005.1 GCF_001921215.1 Actinophytocola xinjiangensis | reverse complement strand
TGGCGGCCGCCGCGCCGGCACCGGACTGCGGCGGCATCATCGGCGGCGACGACCGGGCCGCGCCGGCGGCGGTGGCACTCGCGGCGGCACCGGTCAGACCGGCCGACGGCAGCGGCGCGGTGCCCGGCCCGGGAAGGGTGCCGGCGCCGGGACCGAACGCCGCCGCGCCCCCGACGGTCGCGGCACCGCCGATCCCGCCGATCCCGCTCGACGCGGTGGCCGGGACACCGCCGAGACCGGCCAGGCCCGGCTGCCCGCCGTGGTCGAGGGTGGCCGCCCGGGGAACGTCACCGAACTCGAAGCCCGGCGCGGACAGCACCGGCGGCACCTGGTTCCCGGCGCCGCCGAGCAGCCCCTGCGCCGCCTGCAACGCACTGGCCGCCGCCGCGAGCGGGTCCCCGGTCTGCGGCTGGGTTTCCTGCGGCTGCCCGGGATCGACCGGGGCGGGCGCCTCCACCGGCGCCTCCTGTGGCGCGGCGGCGGGTGCGGCGGCCGACGGGGAAGTGGCCGACGGGGAGGCGGCCGACGGTGCGGCGGCCGGCGCGGACGGCGTGTCGGGGCCGGTCAGCGCCGCCCTCGGCTCGCCCCAGTTCGGGCCGGACGCCAGTCCGAGCTGGATCCAGTACGCCGCCCAGTAGTAGTTGTCCAGCCGCGCCAGCTGCGCGGCGGCCTCCTCCTGGAACGGCCTGTCGTCGGGCGTCTTGCCGGTGTTGAGGTCGGCGGTCGCCTGCCGCACGCAGTTGTCGCGGATGATCGTCACGTTGCGGACGATCTGCGGGTAGTCCAAGCCCAGCGTGTGCAGCAGCGTGGAGAACCGGTGGAACTGGGTGTCGAACGAGTCGCACCACGTGTTCAGCACGGTGACGCTCTTGTCCACCCTGGCCTTGAAGTCCGCGCCGGCCTCGTCGGTCCACACGTTGGTCACCAGGCTGTGGGTGAAGTCGCGCAGCTGGTCGCGGGCGGTGACGACGATGTCGGCGGCGGCGGCCCACTGGCGGTAGACCTCGCCGAGCCGGTCCACGTGCGCGGCCTCGGCCCGCACCCGCCGCAGCTGGGTGTCGACGTGCTCGTCGGCGTAGTTCATCAGGGCGCCGCCGGGGCGGGCCGGTCGAAGCCGGGCGCGTACTCGGGCAGGTTCTGCCGGAGGTCGTAGCCGCTTGCCGCGCCGATCTGGGCCTTGACCTGGTCGGTCAGCTCCTTGCGGCTGCGGTCGGCGCAGTCGGCGTAGGCCTGCGCGGCGGTCGAGACCATCTGCCGGTAGGCGGTGATGCCCTGGGCGAGGTGGGTGAGGAACCGGTGCAGCTTGTCGGTGGCCGCCTTCTCGACGTCGAACAGCATGCGGCAGTTCGCCACGCCGTCCACACAGCCGCGGTCCGGCGCGACCCGGGTGACGTCGCCGCTGAAGGTCGGGATCTCGACCCGGAAGATGGCGAGCATCTGGCCGGCGTCTCCCTTGAGGTGGCTCATCGGGCGCTCCAATCTGGCGTGGTAGAGCCAAACACGTGGCTCGGGGGCAACCGGGGCACTGGCCTCAAACGGCCACCGGCGGCTGCCAGGCCAGCTGCACGAACTCCTTGCCGCCGCGCCGGTCCACCAGCCAGCCCCGCCCGGGGGGCAGCACCTGGGCGCGCATCCCGCCCAGCAGCGGGCCCTCGTCGCGGTCGCCGGACATCATCAGCCCGGCGGTGCCGACCTCCCGCAGCCGCGACAGGAACGGCTCGAACAGGCCCCGGCCGGCGCCGCCGGTGCGGCGGGTCAGCACGACGTGCAGGCCGATGTCGGCGCCCTGGGCGACCAGCGGCAGCAACGCCATCAGCGGGTGCTCCTTGTGGGTGGCGACCATGTCGTAGTCGTCGACCAGCACGAAGATCCGCGGGCCCTGCCACCAGTTGCGGGCGCGCAGCTGCTCGGGGGTGACGTCCTGGCCGGGCAGCCGCTTGGTCAGCGCGTCGGCGACCTCGGCCAGCAGGCCCCGGCTGTGCGCGTCGTTGGTGCCGTTGCCCAGCAGGTGGGTTTCGGGGATCTCGCCGAGCAGCCCGCGCCGGTGGTCGATCAGCACGATCCTGGCCTGCTCGGGGGTATACGCCCGGCATATCCGCCCGGCCAGCTGCCGCAGGAACGCGGTCTTGCCGCACTGGGTGTCGGCCAGCACGAAGAAGTGCGGGTCCTCGGCGAGGTTGAGCCGCACCGGGGTCAGGTCCTTCTCGTGGATGCCGACGGCGAACCCGGCGGCCGGCCCGGTGACCTCGTCGGTCGCCGGCAGTTCCTCGGCCGACACCAGACCGGGCAGCAGCCGCACCCTGGGCGCCCGCGTGCCCGGCCACGCCGAGGTGATGGCGTCGACGAGGGCGGCGAGACCGTCGGTGAGGTCGTCGGGCTCGGCGCGGCCGTCGATCCTGGGCAGCGCGACGAGCACCTGGTGCCCGGACATGGCCAGCCCCCGGCCGGGGGTGCCGGTCGGCACGCTCATCGCCGCCTTGCGGTCGATCAGCGAGTCGATCGGGTCGCCGATGCGCAGCTCGACCTTGCTGGTGAACAGGTCACGCACGTTCATCCGCAGGTCGAACGCGCGGGTGCAGCCGGCGACGACGTGCACGCCGTAGGACAGGCCGCGCGCGGCGATGTCGCTGACGATCTCCTCCAGGCCCTCGAACTCGTTGCGCAGCGTCTGCCAGCCGTCGATCACCAGGAACACGTCGCCGTGCGGCTGGTCGGCGAAGCGGCCGGCGGCCCGCATCCGGCGGTAGGTGACGATGCTGTCGATGCCGTGTTCGGCGAACAGCCGTTCCCGCTCGGCCAACACGGTCGCCACCTCGGCGACCGTGCGGCGCACCGCGCCGGTCGCCAGCCGCCCGGCGACCCCGCTGACGTGCGGCAGGCCGTCGAGCGCGGCGAGCGTGCCGCCGCCGAAGTCCAGGCAGTAGAACTGCACCTCGCGCGGGGTGTGGCCCAGGGCGAGGCTGGTGACCAGGGTGCGGATCGCGGTGCTCTTGCCCGACTGGGGGCCGCCGAGGATCAGCACGTGCCCGGCGGCGCCGGCCAGGTCGAGCACCAGCGGGTCGCGGCGCTGCTCGAAGGGCCGGTCGACCAGGCCGATCACCGGGCGCAGCGCACCGGTCTCGCCGGCCGGCACGGTGGTCAGCCCGAGGTCGGGGTCGGGGCGCGGGTCGCCGGTCAGCGCGTCGAGGGTGACCGCGTCGTCCAGCGGCGGCAGCCACACCTGGTGGGCGGGGGTGCCCCGGCCGGTGAGCCGGTCGACCAGGATGTCCAGCAGGGTCTCGCCGACCTTGTCCTCGTCCTCGGCGGTGTCCGGCTCGTCCTCGGCGGCCTCGACCTCGCCGGCGACGTAGGCGGTGGTGTACTCGTGGAGTACCAGCTGGTCGGTGGCGGTGACGTCGCCGCGCTCGCCGGTGTGCTGCTCGTGCACGCCGGAGACGTAGGCGGCGCGGAAGCGGTCGAGCTGGGTGTTGTCGGTCTTGAGGAAGCCGTGGCCGGGGGCGCGGGGCAGCGAGAACGCGTCGGACACGCCGAGCACGGCGCGGCTCTCCAGCTCGGAGAACGTGCGCAGGCCGATCCGGTAGGACAGGTGGCTCTCCAGGCCGCGCAGCCGGCCCTCGTCCAGACGCTGGCTGGCCAGCAGCAGATGCACGCCGAGCGAGCGGCCGACCCGTCCTATTTGGACGAACAGGTCGATGAAGTCGGGCTTGGCGGAGAGCAGTTCGGAGAACTCGTCGCAGATCACCAGCAGGGTCGGCACCTCGGGCAGCGGCGCGCCGGCCGCCCTGGCCTTCTCGTAGTCGCGCAGCGAGGCGAAGTTGCCGGCGGCGCGCAGCAGTTCCTGGCGGCGGATCAGCTCGCCGTTGATGGCGTCGGTCATCCGGTCGACCAGGTGCAGCTCGTCGGCCAGGTTGGTGATCACGGCGCTGGTGTGCGGGAGGCGGTCCAGGCGGGTGAACGTGGCGCCGCCCTTGAAGTCGACGAGCGCGAAGTTCAGCGAGCTGGGTGGGTGGGTGGCGGCCAGGGCCAGCACGAGTGTGCGCAGCAGCTCGGACTTGCCGGAGCCGGTGGCGCCGATCAGCAGGCCGTGCGGGCCCATGCCGTCCTGGGCGGACTCCTTGAGGTCCAGCTCGATCGGCGTGCCGTCCGGGCGGATACCGATCCGCACCCGCAGCCGGTCACGCGGCGGGCGCGGGATCCAGGTGTCGCGCGGGTCGAAGGTGAACGGGTCGCCGAGTTCCAGCAGCTCGGACAGGCCGAGCTCGGTGGTCATCGGGGCGTCGCCGCGCATGCCGGCGGTCAGCCGCAGCGGCGCCAGCTGGCGGGCCAGGCCCTCGGCGGAGGGCTCGTCGAGCTCGTCGGCGGCACCCAGCTCGGTCTCGCCGTCGGTGGACTCGCTGATCAGCGTGCCGGCGGCGTCCACGGCCAGCACCACCGACGTGCGGTCCAGTGTCTTGGGCGGTGCGGTCGTCAGGTCCACGACGGTGACGCCCTCGACGCCGCCGCCGGTCATCAGCAGCCCGGAGCCGGCGACCGACCCGCCGTCGACCACGACCACCAGGTGCGGCCCGGCGACCCGCACCTCGGCCTCCGGGTCGAACCGGGGCCGCTTGGCCAGCTCCTCCTCCATCACCGACTCCAGCGCCGGGATGGTGGCGGTGACCAGCCGCAACGGGCCCAGCGCGTCGGAGCGGTCGGGGTGCAGGGCGTGCGGCAGCCACTTGACCCACTCCCACGACGCCCGCTGCCCCGCGCCGACACACACGGCGACCCGCAGGTCGTCGGGCGCGTGCAGGGTGGCCAGCTGGGAGAGCAGCGCGCGGGCAAGGCCGAGGGTGGCGTCCCGGTCGCCGCGCAGGTAGATGCGGTTGAACCCGGTGACGGCCACGGCGATCGGCAGCCGCCCGACGGTCGAGTAGGTGACCAGGAACCGCCGCAGCGCCAGCGCCGAGAGCGGCTCCAGGTCCTCCAGCGGTTTGGTGTCCGGCGCGACGAGCGTGGTGGCCGGGGCGAGTGCGCCGCTGCCGATCCGCGCGACCCCGAAGTCGGGGTCCTCGCGGCGGCGTTCCCACAGCCGGAAGCTCGACGCCAGCCACCACAGCTGGGTCGGCTCGGGGTGCAGGTAGGCCATGACCGAGCGTTGGGCGCGGACCGCGCGGCGCAGCCGCAGGCGCTGTTGGGCCAGGTCACGCAGGTACTTGCGGCGGGCGTGGCCCATCTCGCGTTTGCTGGGGCCGCCGCCCTGCAGCAGGCCCATGACGACCATGCCGAGCATGCCGACGCCCATCAGGCCGTAGATGACGAAGCGGATGGACCCGGACATGCTGCCGGAGAACATCAGCATCATCGCCGCCATCATCGCCACCATCGGCAGCACCATCAGCAGCTGGGCCCACTGCCGCGCGGGCGGCGGCGGGATCTCCGGCGGCGCGGCCAGGATCAGTTCGCCGCTGGGCATGTCCGGCGCCGGTCGCCGGGTCGGTCGTCTCACCACGAGTGTCGCCACGTCCACGATGGTGCGCGACGGAAGGCCAGTACTTCGGCGATGGCAGCAAGGTGCCGCGCGGCGAATCCGGGCCCGGTCGTGTTTAGCGTTCCACAGTGGAAACTACCGACCACACCTGGAGGAGGTGGCGATGCAGATCAATGTCGGCCTCGACGCGCTGCAGAGCCTGACGAACTTCACCGAACACAGCCAGAGCGAGCAGAACGACTTCAACAAGGCGCACAGCGTCCGCAACACCGAGAGCGCGACCAGCGGTCTCGCCGGTTCGGTGCAGAACGCCGCCTTCGCCGTCGGCCAGGACCGCGACGCGCACTGGAACTCGCGGGTGCTGCCCCAGATCCAGCAGCTGGTGGAGAACAACAACCTGGCGACGTCGGCCTACTACGAGGGCCAGGCCACCAGCACGACCACGATGCAGCAGCACACCTACGGAGTCGGCTCCGTCATCAACGGGGCCTAGAGGAGGATCGACATGATCGGTGGGGATCCCTTCAAGATCGTTTTCGACACGATGGAGACGGCCAAGTCCGACCTCCACAACACCGCGAACCAGCACGCGCAGGCCGCCGGTGACCAGCTCAACCGCATGATGGCCACCCGCGACGGCGACTGGTTCGACTCGGCCGCCGACGACGCGGCCGAGGCCTACGCCTACGCCCAGAAGCAGTCGGGGGACTACGCCGACCAGCTGACCGCCGAAGGCATCCGCTGGGGGCACGTCGGCGACGACGGCCGCAACACCCTGGGTGCCGTCAAGGGGTACATCCGCCAGATCGGCCTGTGACGGACCGGCGGGACACCGGCGTCAACGACGACGCCGGTGTCCCGCCGTGTTCTCCGGTTGGGACCCCGGTGGGCCAGGGTGTCCGGTGCCGCTGACCCACCCGGGGGGCTCGGGTTCGGTTCTCTCAGACCGAGAGCAGCTGGTCGAGGGTCGAGCGGTAGTGCCGCAGGGCGACGCGCAGGCCTTCGGTGTCGCCCTGCGGTGCCGGGTGGTGCTCGTTGACGGCGTTGGTCAGGGCCGTCATCGCCTCGCCGAGCAGGGCTCTGGCCTCCTCGACGGCCCGCTCGGGCGCGTCGACGAAGTCGGCCTGCAGGTCGCGCAGTCGCGCGCGGAAGCGTTCCACGTCGTGACCGTTGAGCAGGGTCGTCGGGGCGGGCGGCCGCCTGTTCCCACCGTGCCCGGTGGCCTGTGCGGGGGCCGGTGTGGGGGCCGGTGCCGGGGCCTCAACGGGTCGCATCGTGGTACCTCCGGTCCGCGGTCTCGGCGGGTCCCATGAGGTCGGCGAGGATCTCGCGGTAGCCGACCATCGCCCGTCGAAGGTCCTCTGTGGACGCTTCGGAGTGCTGGTGCCTGGTCAGGATGTCGTGGCCCTCGCGGTACTGGCCGACCGTGCGGCCGTGCTCCACCGACAGGTCCTCTGCCTGGCGGCCGAACTCGCCGACGGGGTAGCCGCGCTCGTTCATCACGGCCTGGACCAGCCGTTCGGCGTCGGCGACCGCCTCGCCCGGCCGGTCGACGAACCGTTCCTGGGTCTGGATCCACTGCTCGGTGAACCTCGCCCGGGCGAGGTCGGAGAGCGGACGTAGGTCGAACTCGGTGTGCCGCCGACGCAGGTCGGCGAGTTCACGCTCGGCCGCCCGGCGGTTGCCCGCCCGGTCGATCCGGCGGTCGTACTCCGGCCCGAACCGCTCACGCAGCCCACGACCACGCAGCCGTTCGGCGACGAACCACCCCACCGCGAGTACCGCGGCGAGCAGGACGACGACCAGAACGATGGTTGCTTCCGTCGACATCTCACGCTCCTTTCGGGTCGCCGCAGACGTGCCCGTACTCGCCTCGGGGAAACCCCGATTGCGGCAAATGGCCCAGCGGAAGCGTCTGTTCGGGTTACGTGAGCAGCTCCGCGAGGTCCGGAAGCCGGCCGAACAGGTCGGGCAGGCCGCGCACACCGTCGCGCACGGACTCGTGCGAGAGCGCCAGGTCGGGTCCGGTGCGCGGCCGGCCGCCGGCGAGGCAGCGCAGGATGTTCCACCGCGTGTGCCCCAGCCAGCCGCCGACCAGGTACACGAACCAACTCGGACCCGGCGGCGGCAGCACACCGCCCCCCGCGACATAGCCGTCGAGCACGTCGCGGAAGACGGTGGGTCGCAGGTCGTCGAAGCCAGGCCCTTTCGCCAGGCCCAGCGCGGTCGAGCCGAGCTCACCGGACAGGTCGAGCCTCCCCGACAGCTCCCAGTCCAACACCACCGGCCGGCCGTGGTGACTCAACAGGTTCCACGGCTGGATGTCCCGGTGGGTCAGCACGACGGGCCCGGGCCGATCGCAGGAGTCGACGAACTCCGCGATCGCCAGGAACGTCTCGACGCGCGAGGCGAGTTCCTCGGCCCACGGCTGCCCGGTCGCCACCGCCCGCGCCGCGAGCTCCGGCCAGTCCCGTGCCGGCGGCCCCTCGACCGGGGCCAGCGGCCAGGAGACGTCGAGCGCGTGGAGGCGCGCCAGGATCTCACCGACCTCGAACGCGTAGTCCGCCGACACCGGCGCCTCCGGCACCTTCTCGCCATCGACCCACCGGTGAACCACCACGTCCCGGCCGGCCAGAATCGGCTCCGGCATCGGAACACCGGCCGCGAACACCGCCCGCTCGAACGCGAACACGCCCTCCGCGCGACGACTCAACTCCTTCACCGCGAACGACCCCTGGTCGGTGTCGAGCCGGTACATCCGGTTGGCGAACCCACCGTGCACCCGCACCATCGGCCCGACCGGCACGCCAAGCATCGACAGGTCCACCCGTCGATGCTAGGGGCTGGCGGTCACCCGCCTCCCGGCCGCGCCCGACGTGAGAGAGAGGTGCTCACCCACAGATCTCGTCGAGGTCGAGGATCGTGCAGTCGCTGACGCGGCGGACCAGGTTGGCGGCGCGGATCCACGGGATCGTCGGGTCGTCCAACGCCACGGTCACGTCCCCGACGAACCGTGGACCGGCGGCGTACTGTGCCCCTCTGATGCCCGCGACCGGAAACCGACGAGCCCGGAACGCGACGGCGCCCCTGCGCAGGGCTGGGCACAGACGCATCGACAGGCGTACGCACGGTAGACAGACAGGGGGTTCGTTCTCGCCCATGCCGTTCGGCCAGTCCGGCCAGTCGTCGCGCCAGTCGCGGGCGAGCCACAGGACTCCGTTGTCGTCGTGGTCGGCCGACCCGCCGCAGACCTGGCACAACAGGCGCGACATCGCACGGCGTTGTCGCAGCGGGTGCACTTTTCCGAAGACCGGTCGGCCGATGCCCGGCCGGTACGGCGTTCGCAGCCACAACACACCTCGCTGGTCCCGATCGGTCACCGTCTCGTCGGCGTAGGCGATACCACGCCCCGGGATCTCCACCAACCGACAGGGCGGATCGACCTCCTCGCTCCAGGAGGTGATGTAGGGCGACACGAACGGCGGACGTGTGGACTTCTGTCGAGCCATGATCACAGAATCGACCGGCCGTGGATCACGGTGAAGGGGTTGCGGGCTATGCGCATACGCCTCGCATGACCTCAGGTGGGTTGCACGAACTCGAGTGCGCGTCGGTAGTCGCCGAGCCACTCGGCGGATTGCTGGTCGTGGGGGAGCGCCGCGATGCCTGAACGCAGCAGTTCGGCGGCCGACTCGTGGCGGGTGGGGAAGTAGCGGTGAACCAGACCTTGTTGGAGGGTCCAGAACGCGGGGGCGTAGAAGTAGCTCCACGCGGGTGGATTCCCCGCGTCGGGTACCTGCGCGGCCAGGTCGGTCGCGAGGCCGAGAGTTCGGTCGGCGGCGGCGAGGTCGCCGGCCATGGCGTGGCCCCTGGCCTCTTGCATGGCGTCGAACGCGCGCTGGCTGACGTGTGTGTCGGGGTTGCGTCGCGCCGCGTGGGAAAGTCCGATCATCGGACCGGTTCGGCCCGTCATCCAGGCCAGATGACCCTTGTAGGACAGGGCGTTCGCGGTCAGGGTGGGATTGTTCGACTCGGCCGACCATTCGAGTGTCCGGTCGAACCAGTGCGCGGCGCGTGAACCCTGGTCGGTGGCCGCGTGCAGCCAGCCGGTGAACTGGGCCCACTGTGCCGCCAGGTCGACGACCTCGGACCGTAGTGGGCCTCGCGCTTCGGACGTCAGACGTTCGAGGAGGCGCACGTATCCGACTGCCGGTCCCACCATGAGCCAGGGACCGAACCGGTCCTCCAGGCGTCGTGACTCGGCCAGGAGTCTGGCGAGGGACGCCAACGCTTCCGGGTCGACCGAACGCGGGTGCGTCACGACGTGCTGGAGTCGTTCGGGATCGTCGGGCTGTGCCGGCCGGTGAGCCAGTGCGCTGAGCGCTCCGTTCCCGTCGAGCAGCTCTTCGAGGCGGTCGATCGTCGCCTGGTCGGCGGCCTGTCTTCCGGTTTCGTACCGGGACAGGCTGGACTGCGAGATCGGCACGAGCTTCGCGAGCTGAGGTTGGGACAACCCCGCTGCTTTCCGGAGACGACGCAGTGCGGCACCGAACGAGTCCATCGGCCATCCGTTCGCCGGGGTGTCCAGGATATCGCTGGGTCAGCGCGTGTGCGGTTGGCGGTCACTGTCGTCGACGGTCCTCTGGCGGGTGTGCCAGTTCGGGGGTGCCGAAGCGGGCGACGTAGTGCCAGACCCGTTTGAGGGCTTGGAGATCGCCGGTTCGGGCGGCCAGGCCGACGATGCGGGGGTCGAGCCGGCCGGCGTCGGCGATCGACACGCCGAGGTCGACGAACTCCTGGCCCCGGTAGTCGGGGTGGCGGCGCAGTTCGGTGGTCGTGAGGGTGAAACCACCGTGCCACTCGATCGGGCAGGGCAGGGTGTGGGCCACCGTGTCGACCGGCGTTCCCCGGTAGCTCGGGTCCAGCACCACCGCCTCGACGTCGGTCGCCAGGTCGAGGGGGCCGTGGACCTGGGCCTCGATGTAGTCGTCGAGGGGGTCGTGGGTGTCGGTGTCGGCCAGGGTGACCAGTGTGGACAGTCGGGACGCGACACCGAAATGGGTGGGTTCGAAGACGCTGTCGGGGTAGCAGAACGTCGTTCTGGCCAGGGTGTGGGCGGCCAGGCGCAGGTGGGCCGAGCCGAAGCGGGGGGCCGCGCCGACCCTGCGGCGGCGGAAGTTCAGTGCCCCGTACTTGGGGCGCCCGGCCGGCGGCGAGTCGTCGTAGGCGCCGGTGAAGATGCGGCTCTCCCAGCGCCAGCGGTCGCCGCCGGGGTGGGCGGTGAGGCCGCCGTTGCTGGTGCCGGTCTCGAACTGGGAGCGGTACACACCGTCGTGGGCCAGCCGTTCGAGGACGGTCTCACCGGCGAGTAGCCGGTCGGGGTGGAAGTGGACGGTCACCCGCCACGACGGGTCGGCCGGCTCACCGGTGGCGAGCGCGGCGACGTGGGCGATGGCCCGGTCGGCGGGAGCGGTCACCGACACAGTCTGTCACCGCCCACCGGGCCTCACCGCTCGCCGTGTGCCACCGGCGTCGGATGTCACCGCCGTCGGATGTCACCGCGGCTGTGTGTCACTTCGGCTGTGTCACCGGTCGACCAGGAACATCTGTTCCGGCGGCTCCACGACCTCCGGCCGGGCGGGCAGCGGCGCGGCCAGCGCGGGGCGCCAGCGGCGGCGCCGGCCGCGCGGCACGACCACCGCCACGACGACGGCCAGCACGATCGCGCCCAGGATCGCCGCGGTGGTCCAGCCGGCGACGGTGCCGGCGCGGTCGTGCCAGGCGGCGTCGGCCAGGGCCGCGCGGTCCGGCGGCGACGGGACGTGGGCGGGCAGCGCGGCCGGGTCGGACAGGTCCAGGCCGTCGGTGACCGCGCGGTACGGGTTGACCAGGCCGGCGCCGTAGGCGTGGCCGTCCCCGCGCGCCGGGCTCGCGGTGGCGATCAGGCGCTGGGCGACCTCGGGGGCCTTCAGGTCCGGTCGGGCCGCGCGGACCAGCGCCGCGGTGGCCGACACGAACGGGGCGGCGTAGCTGGTGCCGGTGGCGTAGGCGTGCCCGGCGACCCGCGTCGTGGTCAGCACCCCGTCGCCGGGGGCCACCAGGTCGACGTACGGGCCGACCTGGGAGCTGGTGGTGCGGGCGCCGTCGATGTCGACCGCGCCGACGCCCAGGACACCGTCGTAGGCCGCCGGGAACGACGGCAGCTCGCCGCCGCCCTCGCTCTGGCCGTTGCCGACGGCCGCGACCACCAGCACGTCCTTGGACACCGCGTAGCCCACGGCCGAGCGGATCGCCGGGAAGTCGGCGTAGCCGGCGATCGACAGGTTCATGACCTTCGCGCCGGAGTCGGCGGCGTAGCGGATGCCGTGGGCCAGCACGTCCAGGTCGATCCGCAGCGACTGGCCGTTCTCGGCGATGTCCTGGGCGCTGATCCGCACCGGCAGGATCCGCGCGTCCGGTGCCAGCCCGTGGAATCCCACGCCCGTGGCGGGCCTGGCGGCGATGATGCCGGCCACCCCGGTGCCGTGGGACACGCAGTCGAAGTTCCCCGGCAGGTTCGACTGCTCGAAGAAGTCCTTGCCGCGCAACACCTTCCCGCGCAGCTGCGGGTGGTCGCCGTCGACGCCGGAGTCGACGACGGCGACGGTCACGCCCGCACCCCGGCTGTGCTGCCACACCAGCGCGGGGTCGAGCAGCAGCTGCGCCCACGGCTGTTCGGCCACCGCCGGACGCCCCGGGTCGGGGTCGTGGCACACGCCGGCCGGGGGCGCGGCCCACGCCGGGGCGGCGCCAAGGGCCGCGCCGACCAGAAGTGTCGTCACCAGTGCCAGGTAGCGGTTCATCGCCACCGATCCTGCGCCGGCATATCGCCCGCCCCGGCCCGGTGGCCACATGTGGCCACCGCCGCGCGAGCCAGCCTGTACCCGCTTCACTGGCCGCGTGGACGAGACAACGCGCCGGGTTGGGGTCCTCGCCGAGTACGAGCGGCTCGCCGAGGAGGTGGAGAGCCTGCGGCGGGCCATCGCCGACACCGAGGAGACGGCCGACTCGGCCGACGGGCTGGTCAGCGCCACCGTCGGCGGCAACGGCGAGCTGGTCGAGCTGTGGCTCGACCCCCGGATCTACCGCTCGCCGGACTCCTCGGCGCTGGCCGCCACGATCACCGAGACCATCCACCGCGCGGCCAGACAGGTCGAGGCGCGGGTGTTCGCCGAGGCCGCGAAGTTCCTGCCGGCCGACGCGACCCCGGAGACGACCGACCTGCGGTTCGACCCGTTCCTGCACTCACTCGACCGGAGGTAGCCATGGGCAACATCGACACCAACGGCGACGGTCTCGTCGACATGCGCATCGAGGACACCGCCCACGGCATGGCCGAGCTGCGCGGGCACTCCACCGGCCTGCACGGGCTGCTCGACGCCGCGTTCGCCGAGATCAACGACCTGACCAGCCGGTTGGGCAAGGGCGGCAAGATGAGCGACGAGTTCATGAAGCAGTACGAGTGGTGGCGTGCTGGCACCGGCGGCGTCCCGCTGTGCGTGGTCGACCCGCCGGAGGGCGGCGACCCCACCACGTCGGTGCGCAACGAGTCCGGCCTGGACAAGTCGCTGCGGGACGTCGCGGTCAACTACGGCAAGCTCGCCGACTCCGGGGACGAGGCCGTCAACGCCTACCGCGAGGCCGAGCGCAACGCCGTCGGCCTGCTGGCGCCCTGAGCCCATGGGCATCGATCTCGCCGGCGCGGCCAAGGACCTGTTCGACGAGGTCTGCAAGCTCATCGGTCAGGACAACGGCTGGCCGCCCGACGAGCCGGCCGACATCCGCGCGCTCGCCGCCGCCTGGAACCGGATGGCGACGATCATCGACGGGGCCGTCGACAACACCAACCGCACGGCCGACACGATCTTCGGCAACTGGCCGGACGGCGCGGGCTACGAGTTCCACAAGGTGGTCAAGGGTTTCAACGGCGACCTCGGGGCGATCACCGGCTCGTGCCGTGAGCTGGCCGCGTTCTGCGAGCAGTACGCCCAGGACGTCGAGCAGCAGCGGATGGCCACCCGCATCGAGATGATCATCAACGCGGCGTCGTTCGCGCTGGCGCTGACCGGGGCCGGCGGCGTGGCGAGCATGTTCGTCCGCACGGTCGCCAACCAGGTGCTCAAGCGGACCCTGCTGGCCGTCGGGCGCACCGCGGTGACCGCCCAGACGAGGTCGCGGGCGGCGACGATCGCGCTGAACACCGGCAAGATCGCGCTCAACCTGACCAAGGAGGTGTCGGTCGAGGCCCTGGAGGAGACGGTCATCTCGGCCGGCTCGCAGCTCACGACCCACGGCAACCTGGACCTCGGCCAGGTCGGCACGGACGCGCTCGCCGGCGGGATCGGCGGGGCGCTGGGCTACGCGCCGGGCAAGGTCATCGGGATGGCCAAGCCGAAGACCTTCGTCGGCCAGCACACCTCGGCGCTGGTCGGCGGGGCCGGACTGAACGCGGTGACCTCACCGGTGTCCAGCCAGGCCGCGCAGGACATCGTGAACGGCGAGTTCAGCGGGCTGGACGCCTACGGCACGGCGATCTCGGAGAACGCGGGCGACGCGGCCCGGATGGGCGCGGTGCGCGCGAACGGGACGGTGCTGGCCGGTCAGGTCGGGCAGGCGACGGGCATCCAGATGAACCCGGACTCGGTGAACCTCGGCACGCCGCCGACAGGCCCGGACATCTCGCCGACCGGTCCGGACGGGCCGCCGAACACCGACGTTCCGGCCTCGTCCGGCGCGACGGCGGGGGAGGGGGGCACGTCGGGCGTGCAGGGGACGTCCGAGGTGCAGAACAGCGGGAACCAGAACCAGACCGGCACCCAGACCGGCACCCAGACCGGCACCGAGGGCGGCACCCGGGGTGGGACCCAGACCGGCACCGAGGGCGGGACCAGGGGCGGTACGCAGACCGGGACCGAGGGTGGGACCCGGACGGGGAGTGAGTCCGGTTCCAGGGGCGGCCCTCCGACTGAGAGCGGTTCCCGGACGGGGTCACTGCAGGGCGGTCTCCAGTCGGAGACCGAGGCGGGCGCTCAGACAGGTCATGAGAGCGGCTCCCGGACAGGCACCGAAAGCGGTACCCAGCAGGGAAGCGAGAGCGGTTCCCAGCAGGGAACTGAGAGTGGTTCGCAGCAGGGAAGCGAGAGCGGTTCGCAGCAGGGAAGCGAAGGCGGTACCCAGACCGGGAACGAGGGCAGTGCCCAGCAGGGAAGCCAACAGGGTGCCGGTGCGAACGCGCCGGGAGGTGTGTCGCAGGAGTCGGTGACCTCGACGGGCACCGAGCAGACGGGGTCCGGGGCCGCCATCCTGCCGGGCACGACCGCCGGCACCACCACTCCGGGCGCGCGTGCGCAAACGCCTGCGGCACCAGGGAAAGCCGCCACCGAGAACCGGCAGGAGCCCGTCGGGGAGGCGAGGACCGAGGCCACCGAACAGGCCGAGGCCGCCCCGGACCGCCCCGCCGAGATCAACGAGACGATCTGGGCGGAGCTGGCCAGGCCGGTGCGGGACGCGGTCGCCGCCCTGTTCACGCCCAGCACGTCCCAGGCGACGAAGAACGCCCTGGCGAAGCTGCTGGCGGTGGGCCTGCCCTCGACCGTCGAGCAGACCGTCGTCGAGCTGGCGGCGACGCTGCGGCCCACGATCGTCGAGACGCTGACCGGGATCGCCCAGCTGTCCCCGTCGCCCGAGGTGCTCGACGCGGCGATCGCCTTCGCCGCCGAGGGAACGCTGCGCGGCAACGACAACGTCCGCGCGATCCACTCCCTGCTGCGCAGCGGCCCCCCGACTCTCGACGCCGAACTCCGGGCGCTCGGCGTGCACCTCACCGGCGCCCCGGTCCAGGAGGCCGGCCCGGTCCGCCGCCCGCCGCCAACCCCGTCGATGCGGGTCTACGGCCAGCCGACGGACCCCGAATCCGGCGTGATCGCCCCGCTGGACGACACCCCGCCCGCAACCCCCGAACCGTCCGGTGTGGACGTCGAATCGGGAGTGATCGCACCCCCGGACGAGACCGCCGCCCAGGAGCCGGAGCGGTCCGAGCCGCAGGCGCCCGCGCCACCCCCGGACCAGCCCGGCGCCGACCAGCCTGGTGTGGCTGTCGAGTCGGGGGTCATCGGGGCGCCGGAGCGGACCAGCGCCCCGGAGCCGGACCAGCCTGGTGTGGCTGTCGGGTCCGGGGTGATCGCGCCGCAGGAGCAGACCAGTGCCCCGGAGCCCGAGCAGACTGCTGTCCCGGAGTCCGGGCAGACCGCTGTCCCGGAGCCGGATCAGTCCGGTGTGGATGTCGGGTCGGGGGTGATTGCCCCGCCGGACCAGACCAGTGCCCCGGAGCAGAACGGTGCCCCGGAGTCCGAAGAGTCCGTTGTGGACCCCGAATCCGGGGTCATCGGGGAACACGTCACCGAGCAGGCCCCGGAGTCCACCCCGCCGGGCCGGATCACGCAGCCGCTGGCCGACACCTACCACCGCGACAACGCCGCCCACGCCCAGGCCGTCGAGCAGATCGCCAACGCCGCCCTGCGCGAGGCCGACCACCGCGCCGGCATGGCCTCGGTCACCCCGCCGCCGCCCGGCGGCACGGTCCACCAGATCACCCCCCAGGGCGGCGTCGCCTTCGCCGCGAGTGTCCGGGTCGCCGACCTCGGGCCGACGGTGGCCGCCAGCTACACGGTCGAGGGCGACACCGTGCGGGTCACGGTGTCCAGCCGCGCGTCGGTGGACCAGGTGCCGTCGCTGGTGGCCGCCGCGCTCGGCGAGGCGGTCGCCCAACGGTCCGGTGTGGACGCCGACCTGGCCGACCGGCTCACCGAGGGCAGCAGCGGTGGCCCCACCCTGAGCCGCCGCGACCACGGCCGGGCCGCGCAGCTGCTCGACCACGCGCGGACCCTCGACCGGCGCCCGCACAGCCTGCGGACCCGCTCCCGGCTCAAGGCCCTGATCCGCGACATGGGTCTGGATCCCAGCCAGGACGGCGCCGCCGGCCGGCTCTCGGCCCTGCCGGACGAGCGGATGCGCGAGGTCGTGCGCCAGTACACCCGCGACCCGGACGGCCTGCTCGGCACCACGACCTACCTGGCCAAGAACGTCATCACCGCGCTGCCGGTGCCGGTGGCGCTGGGCGTGGTCGCGTTCGTGTTCGGCGCGATGCCGGTCCCGGGGCTGGTGGCGGTGACGTCGGTGGCGCTGGCCCGCGCGGTCGCCCAGGGGCTCTACGACCGGTCGCTGGCGCAGCGGGACCAGACCGCCGGCGACAACCAGCTCGCCGGGCGCAAACGGCAGCTGGCCGAGCAGTCCAAGACAGCGGTCGCGGAGGGGTTCCTGCAGGTCGTCGCCCAGCTGCGGTACACCGGTGAGGGGGTGCTGGCGCGCGCGGACACGCCGGGCGCCGACCCGGTCGGGCCGGACGCGGTGACCATGCAGGTGGAGCGGGTGCTGGGGCTGCGCCGGGGCGCCGGCGCGATCGCCGCGACCACCGCGCTCGGCGTGGTGCTGGCCGTCAGCGCGCTGACCCCGCTGGGCGCGGTCGGTGGGCTGGCGACCGCCGGGATCCTGGTGGGCACGCTGGCGCCGACGGTGGTCGGCACGATCGCCGACTCGATCAAGAAGCGGTACACGCTGGCGTGGAAGGCGGACCGGACCAACGCGGTGCTGACCACGGTCGACGCCCAGGTCCGCGCCGACCGCGACGAGATCTTCGACCTGACCGGCACCGTCCTCGACAGGGTCACCTACCACCTGCCCAGCGGCGCCACCCGCACCGGCGCCCCGGCGACCGCCGACAACAAGCAGTTCGCCTACAGCGACGACGCCCCCAACCACCTCGCCAGGGCGGCGCTGCCGCAGTCGGCGGAGGCCACGCGCAAGGACCGTGACCCCACGGCGCTGGCGCAAGCGCTGTCCCTGGAGCAGGAGCAGGCCGTGTTCCGGGTGGCGAGCGCGGTGGTGGCGGTGGCGGTGAACCTGGCGACCGGCGGGCGCAAGGCCGTCGCCGACCAGCGGGCCGGCGAGGCGCGCAGGACCTACGACGAGCAGCGCAAGGGCGACCGGGAGATCGCCTCGATCGCCGAGGCGCTCGCCGCCGTCCTGAGCACCACCGCCCCCGCCCTGGCCGAGATGGACCCCACGGCCGACACCCCGCTGGCCGACGACCCGAACCGGCCCTCGCCCCGCTCGTCACGGAAATGGCTGGCGGTGGGCGTGGCGTCCGGGCTGCTGATGGTCGGGATCGCCGCCGGGCTCGAACTGACCCTGGGCCTGTCCTACCTGGCCGCGATGACCGCCGCCGGGTCGGTCGGCGCGCCGGTCGACGGCATCGCCGAGCGGGTGATGTCCAGGAAGGAGGAGAAACCGGCCGACCTGAAGGCCGAACTCGCCCGCACGCTCGCCCAGTCCACCCGCGACGACTTCGTCGCGGCGATGACCGACTTCGCCGCGCACCTGTTGGGGCACCGCAACCCGCCGCAGCCCCGGCAGCCGACCGGCGACGTCGACGCCGACCGGATCCTCGCCGCCCGCGACGCCGCCTTCGGGGCGCTCGTCGAGCAGGCCACCGAGCTCACCGGCGACCTCGACGCGTCCCACACCGAGTTGGCGACCACCCTCGTCGACCGCGTGGTGCGGTTGCGTGAGGTGGCCAGCCAGGCCGAGAAGCTCGCCGCCCTGCGCACCGGGCAGCCCCGGGCGGAGGTCGCCACCCGCAACGCGCTGATCGCCGCCATCCAGTCCTACAACAGGACTCCCGGCGTCGCCCCGCTGCCGCTGGCCGAGCTGTTCGACGGCGTGCACGCGGGCAGCGGCGCCTCCCCCGTCCCGCCGCTGCCGCCGCTGCCCCGCGACGTCAACGGGCAGGCCGCCGCCGTGCTCGCCGACCGGCACCTGGCCGACCCGACGACGGCGACCAGGGTGCCGGCCGGGCTGGTCGGCCGGGCCGGCACCGAGGGCTGGGGAGCCAGGATCGCCGCCGCCGCCGGTGTTCCCGGGCAGCGGTTCCGCCCGGTCTCGGCGATCAACGACGTCGTCGCGCGGCTCACACAGCTGGGGGAGGGCAGCCGGGCGATCGTGCACGCCGCCCGCAAGGACGCCGACGGCGTCGTCGAGTCCGGTGACCTGATCAACGCCGTCAACATCGGCGGGACGGTGTACCTGATCAACCCGGTCACCGGCCGGCTGGCCGACGTCACCGCCTACGGCGACGGGCTGACGATGCTGGTCACCGACGACCGGGGGGAGCGGGCCGCCCAGCAGTCCCCGGCGGCCGCCGCCGCGCGCGCGGTCGCCGCGCGGGTGCGCGACGGCTACGTCGACCAGGTCCACGGCCGGCTGCTCACCGACCCGGCGGCCCCCGGCCTCGCCACACCGTCGGACCCGATCGGCCTGCCGGACACCGTGGTGCGGATCGCGTCGGTGATCAACCCGACGCCCGGCGGTGAGATGGCGAACTACCACGCCTTCTCCGACCAGTGGGACCACCACGGCGAGCCGCCGCCCGTTCCGGGCACCGACCCGGTCGCCGGGATCGCCACCGCCAGGGCGGTCGCCGCGCTGGCCGCCGCCGTGATCACGACCTTCGGCGACGACGAGCTGACCGGCCTGCCCGAGTACCGCAACCTGGAAACCCTGCTGCGACAGGAGGATGTCCCCACCGCCGCGCTGTTCGACGCGATGACCGAGCTGATGGAGGCGCTGGGATCCAGTGCCCCGTGACCCCCGACCCCACCAGCGCCACTACCCTCCCCCGGGTGGGAGGAGGTCCGCTGTGCGTCCACTGTGGATCGTGGGGGTGGCGGTCGTGGTGGCGGCCTCGGCGGTGGTCGTCGTCCGCGAGCTGGGCGAGCCGGACCTGGTGCCGGTCGTCGCGCCGGCCGGCGAGGTGACGATCGTCGGCGAGCTGACCATCGACCAGGGCCTGGGGGACACGGTCCTCGCGCGAGCCACGATCAGCGCTGACCGGGAACTGGTGGTGCCGGCGCTGGCGGTGCGGGTGCGCGACGACACCGGCCGGGGCCACGACTTCCCGCAGCGCACTGACATCGCCCTGGGCACCACGCCCACCGAGGTCACCTTCGAGCGCGCGTTCGACCAGCCAGGCACCTACCGCTACAGCCTGGCCTACCGCCTGGACCGCGACTGGGTGGACCTGCCGCCCTGGCAGAGCGTCACGATCCGCTGACCGGCAGGCTCAGCTCGAAGATCGCGCCGCCCTCGTCGGCGTTGTAGACCGACAGCCGCCCGCCGTGCGCCTGCGCGACCCACCGCACGATCGACAGGCCCAGGCCCGACGAGCCGCCGGTACTGGTGAACCGGTCGAACGTCTCCGCCGCGTACGCGGCGTCGATCCCCGGCCCGTGGTCGGCCACCGTCACCGTGCCGCCGGCGACCGTCACGTGCACGACCGCGCCGGTGCCCGGCTGGTGGCCGTACTTGATCGCGTTGTCCACCAGGTTGGTGATCGCCCGCGCCAAGAGCCCGGGGTCGGCGTGCACCATCGTCGGCGCCGCCACCACCGTCACCCGCGCACCGTGCGCGGGCGTCTCGTCGATCACCGTGGTCACCAGCTGGTCGAGCCACACCGGCTGGATCGCCAGCCGCTCCACCCCGGCCGCCAGCCGGGCCCGCACCAACAGCCCGTCGATGATCCCGCCCATCCGCGCGGCCAGCCCGACCACGCGCGGCACCAGCGCCGGCGCCTGCGCCGGGTTGGCCTGCGCGCCCTCGGCCAGCGACCGCAGCGCCGCCACCGGGGTCCGCAGGTCGTGCGCGGTCTCGGCGAGCAGCACCTCCTGCTGGCCCAACGCGTCGGCCGACGGCCGGATGATCCGCCCGGACAGCACGTGCGCCGCCGCGCCCAGCACCCCGACCAGCACCACCAGCGACCCGACGACGAACCACACCAGCCGGGTATGCGCGCCCTGCTGCTCACCCAGTCCGGCGACGGCCACGATCGCGCCGATCGCCGTCTGGTCCGAGGAGTACAGCGGCTCGACCCGCACCCGGACCAGGTCGCCGGCCGCGTCCCGCTGGTAGCCGGTGACCGTGTCGGCCGCGCTGACCGACGCGGCGGCCAGCCCGCTGAGCACCGAGGTGTCCATCGTGACGCACGCCCGGCGCGACAGGTGCGAGCGGAACGCGGGCGCGCCGCCCGGCATGATCGCGAACTGCGGGCAGTCGTCGTTGAGCTCGTCCGGGTTGACCAGTCCGAAGTCGACGGCCCCGTCGAAGGCCACCAGCCGGCTCACCCCGGTGGTCACCCGGTGCAGCTCGGCGTCGACCGTGGCCACGCCCTGCTCGGCGTCGTTCGCGATCAGGTACCAGGCGAACCCGATGAGCCCCACCATGTTCGCCGTGGTGACCACCGCCGTCAGCATCCAGCGCAGCCGCCGCAGTCTGGCCGCCGCCGAACCGGTGGCGGGGGCGTTCACCGGGCGCCCAGCTGGAAACCCCGGCCGTGCACGGTGTGGATCAGCTCGGGCCCACCGAGCTTGCGGCGCAACCGTTTCACCACCGCGTCGACCACGTTGGACATCGGGTCGGCCTCGCTCTCCCAGCAGTGTTCGAGCAGATCGGTCCTGGTCACCAGCTGCTCGGCCTGGGTCAACAGGTACTCCAGGACCGCGAACTCCTTGCCGGTCAACGAGAGCAGGATCTCGGCGCGGCGCACCTCGCGGCGCGCGCAGTCCATCTCCAGGTCTCCGTAGCGCAGCACCGAGGGCCGCCCGCCGGGCCGGCGGCACAGGTTGAGCACCCGCGCGGTCAGCTCCGCCGACGAGAACGGCTTGACCAGGTAGTCGTCGCCGCCGTGCTCGAACCCGGCGACCCGGTCGGCCGGCGCGTCCCGCGCGGTGAGGAACAACACCGGTGTGCCCCAGCCCTCGCGGCGTCGCAGGTGGACGTAGCCGATGGCGTCGCCGTCGGGCAGCATCCGGTCGAACACCACACAGTCCTGCCCGCCGGTGGCCAGCGCGTCGTGCGCGGCGGCGATGCTCGTCGCCGTCTGCACCTCCAGCCCGGCGGCCTGCAACGTGGCCGCCACCCCGACCAGCAGGTTCTCGTCGTCCTCCACCACCATCACGCGGGTCATAAATACCTCATGTTGTCAGTTCAGAGTTGGGGTCATGCGGTTCCACGTACTCGGACCACTTGAGGTCACCACGGCGGCGGGCACACCGGTCGAGCTGAGCGCCGGAAAGCCCAGCACGCTGCTCGGTGTGCTGCTGCTGCACGCTAACAGCTGGCTGTCCACCGCCGAACTGATCGACGCGATCTGGCAGGAGAAGGCCGCGCCGGCCTCGGCGCTGCGCAACCTGCGCAGCTACGTGTGGCGGCTGCGCCAGCTGCTCGGTGAGCGCGTGGAGAGCCGCTCCGGCGCCTACCGGATCGTCGTCGGCCCCGGCGAGCTGGACACCGACCTGGTCGACGGGTCGGCCGCCGCCGCCCGCGCGGCCATCGACCGCGGCGAGCACGCCGAGGCCGCCGCCCGGCTCACCGAGGCACTGGCCTGCTGGCGCGGCACCCCGTTCGACGGTCTGACCGCGCCGGCCGCCCTCGCGCAGGCCCGCCGCCGCGCCGAGCAGCGCCGCGAACTGCGCACGCTGCTCGCCGGCTGCTGGCGTTCGCTGTCCCGCCACGCCGAGGCGGTCACCGTGCTGCGCGAACTGCTCGACGACGACCCGTTCTGCGAGCGCACCTGGGCCTGCCTGGTCCGCGTGCTGCACGCCGCCGGCCGCCCCGCCCAGGCCCTGGCCGCGTTCCAACGCGCCCGGCACATCGTGGTCTCCGAACTGGGCGTGGAACCCGGCCCCGAGCTGGTCGCCGCGCAGCGCGAGGTCCTCGGCCCGGCCAGCAACCCGGCCCCGGCCAGGCCCGCGCCGGCCGACCGGCCGGCCGACGGCCGGGTGAGCATCGAGTCGGTGATCGCCTCGGCCAGGCACGAGGTGCTGATCGTCAGCTCGGGTGTCAACACCGGCCCTGTCGGCGCGTTCCGCCGGCTGCACCGGGAGAACGTCGACCGGGGCGTGCGCTACCGCGCGGTGTTCCCGGACGCCGAACGGCTCTCCGGCAAGGTCACCAGCCTGGCGCTGGCCGGCGCGCAGGTGCGCACCGACACGACCGTGCCGATGGACTTCGTGGTGATCGACGGCGAGATCGCGCTGCTGCCGGTCGACCAGTCCGGCGACGGTGTCGCGGTGCTGCGGCTGGCCAGCGCGGTCGGCGCGACCGCCGAGCTGTTCGAGCGGATGTGGGCGGCGGCCGTGGTGCTCAACCCGGTCGAGCTGGACGAGGAGGAGCCGGAGCACGGCGGCCTGACCACCCGCGAACGTGACCTGCTGGCCCTGCTGTGGGCCGGCTACACCGACGGGTCGGCCGGTGCGAAGCTGGGCATCTCGGTGCGCACCGTGCGCCGCACGGTCGCCGACATCATGAACCGGTTGGGCGCGCGCAGCCGCTTCCAGGCCGGCGCGAAGGCCGTGGACCGCGGCTGGCTGCTGGTGGCCAGCTGATGGCCGCCCGCACGGTGCAGGTCGGGTCCCGCCCGGGCGCCTACCCGACCATCGCCCACGCGCTGGCCGACGCCGGCGACGGCGCGGTGATCGCGATCGCCGGCGGCCGCTACCCGGAGACCGTCGAGCTGACCGGCCGCCGCGTGTCGCTGGTCGCGGCCGACGCCGACCCGGTGGTGCTCGACGGCCGGGGCACCGACCGGCCGGTGGTGGTCGCCAGCCGGGGCGCGCTGACCCTGCGCGGCATCGAGGTCAGCGCGTCGGCCGGCGCGGTCGAGGCCACCGACGTCGAGCTGACCCTGGACCGCTGCACGTTCACCGGCGGGCGGGGGCCGGCGGTCAGCGTGCGCGGCACCGCCGAGTTCACCATGACCGGCTGCGTGGTCAGCGACGCCGAACAGGGCGTGGTCGTCGAGGGCGCGCCCGGTCTGCTGGCCGACACCCGGATCCAGGAGATCACCGGCGACGGCGTCATCGTCGGCGTCGGCGCGTCCCCGACGATCCGCGACTGCGTGGTCGACGCGTGTGGTCTGCGCGGCATCTACGTCTACCAGTACGCCCGCCCGGTCATCGAGGGCTGCGAGGTGGCCAACACGGGTGCCGAGGGCATCGCCGTCGCCCACCACGCCACCCCCGACCTGCGACGCTGTGTGGTGCACGACGTGCGCGGGGTCGGGATCGCGTTCGGTCCCGGCTGCGGGGGGACGGTCACCGGGCACAGCGTGACCGACACCGCCGAGCCAGGCCTGTCGATCGCCGGGACCGCCGAGGTGACGGTCGTCGAGCAGGCCGGTGACGCGCCGGTCGACAGCCGCCTGGAGGAGCTGCTCGGCGACCTCGACGCGATGATCGGCCTGCCCAGCGCGAAGGCCGAGGTCCGTGCGCTGGTCGACGAGTTGCAGGTCAACGACTGGCGCCGCCGCGCCGGTCTGCCGGTGGGCGGGGCGAGCCACCACCTGGTGTTCACCGGCGCTCCCGGCACCGGCAAGACGACGGTCGCCCGCCTCTACGGCCGGTTGCTCAAGGCGCTGGGCGTGCTGCCCAAGGGCGAGTTCCTGGAGGTGTCGCGCCGCGACCTGGTGGGCCAGTACATCGGGCACACCGCGGAGAAGACCGCGCAGGTCTTCGAGAAGGCGATGGGCGGGGTGCTGTTCATCGACGAGGCGTACACCCTGTCCCGGGGTGGTGGCGACGGCGACTTCGGCCAGGAAGCCATCGACATGCTGGTGAAGCTGATGGAGGACCACCGCGACGAGGTCGCGGTGATCGTCGCCGGCTACACGGCCGAGATCGCCGAGTTCATGTCCGTCAACCCCGGCCTGGCGTCGCGTTTCGGCAAGACCATCGAGTTCGAGAACTATCTGCCCGACGAGCTGGTCAGAATCCTCGCCCTGATGGCCGACGGCGGCGGCTACGACCTGGACCGCACCTCGGACCCGGTGCTGGCCACCCACTTCGCCCGCATCGCCGACGACCCCGGCTTCGGCAACGCCCGCGACGCCCGCCGCCTGTTCGAGTACATGCGCAAGGCCCAGTCCCAACGCCTGCGCGGCACCGGCCGGATGCCGTCGGTGGCCGAACTGCGCTCGCTGGATCCCGACGATGTGCTGGCGGCGATCGCCAGGTAGCTACCGTTGTCCCATGCGGGTGCTGGTCGTCGAGGACGACGTGAACGTGCGGGACGGGGTGGTGGCGGTGCTGCGCGCCGCCGGTTTCGCGGTGGACACCGCCCCCGACCTGCCGGCCGCCGACGAGGCGCTGTGGATCAACCGCTACGACTGCGTGGTGTTCGACCGCATGCTGCCCGCCGGTGACTCGCTGCACTACGTGGCCCACCAACGCGCCAAGGGCTGGCCCGTCCCGGTCCTGTTCCTCACCGCCAGGGACAGCGAAGCCGACCGCCTCGCCGGCCTGCGCCAGGGCGGCGACGACTACCTCGTGAAACCCTTCGCCGCCGCGGAACTGGTGGCCAGGGTCCGCAGCCTCTGTCGACGCGTGCCCACCGGCCGCGCCCCCGTCCTGCGCTGCGCGGACGTCGAACTGGACGTCGACGGCAACCGCGTGACCCGGGCCGGCGTGCTCCTCACCCTGACCCGCAAGGAACTCCTGGTCCTGCAACGGCTGATGAGCACCGCCGGGCGCCCGGTGAGCCGACGGGAGCTGATCGCGCACGCGTGGGACCGCAACGCGGAGCTGGAATCCAACGCACTGGACCAGACCGTTCGCGGACTGCGACGGAAACTGCGCGAACCACCGTTGATCCACACGGTGCGCGGCGTGGGCTACCTGATCACGCGGTAGCCGCTGGGTGGGGCGGAGACCCGTCGTCACATGTCCTTCGATCCTGGAAACCACGGACTTTCGGGTTGGGTCATGGTTCTTCGTTCAACTTGTCCGCGTTCTCGACATCCCGATACAGTGCATGAGGATCGGGAACCCGGTACGTGGGGAATTGTTGAACCAGCCAGGCTGGATCGAATACGACACCGGTCTGTTGTTCCAGGAGTGCGAAACAGGTTTGGCGAACAACTGCCGTGTCCGGCTCGGGTCCGATTGCCCATGGAGGCCGGATCTCGCCTGATTCCTGATGTGGCGCGACAGGGTAGAGCGATTCAAATCGGGCGGTGATCGTGCCATCTATTGATTCGGTGACGAACCCGAATGCGTTGACGTTCCAGTACACGCTGAAAAAATGCCCACCCTTGGCTGAACATCGCCGAGCTATCTCCGGATGACTCCCGCTCCATCCGTTGTTTTCAAGGGCAATGACATGTCGATCGTGCTCGAAAATCTGCACGTGGTGCCGGAGTTCGAGCGGGTCCGGACCTTGTAGGTCGCCCAGTTGGCCGAAGGTGTGATCACCGACCAGGCTTTCCTCGTTGGCGCCATATGCGGTCGCGACGTGGGTAGCGGTCGTGTCGGCAATGACCGCGGCGGTCCACGCCTCGATCTCGCTCACCCAAGCGTACTTGTGCGCCCGATCGCCAACTGGGAAGCTTCCTTCTAGCATAGGCCCTGATCCTTCGCGATATCCACCCCTGAGAAGACTCCCGTTGCTATCTGGTCAGGATGGATAATGGCAACGAGGAATTGTTCCCCATCTTTGGGATACTGTGCTCCGTACATGCCACCTTGGCAGCTGTTCTCTCGGCCAGGTACCTCCTCGGTGCGTGCGCCCGCTCCGCCTTCCTCCGTTGATGCCATGGGGTATTCATCACATTGCCCGCCGTATTTCTTCGGGAAGCTGCGTGGGCACGCGGCGCGACGATTCCCGTCCTGTTTGGCTCTGTTCATGGTAAGGACGCCTGGTCTGCCCGATTCCCACGCGAGTGTGGTGTTCCGGGCGATAAAAGGAATCTTGTTCGCATCGACAAGGAGAATGTGTAGGTCGCCGCACCGCTTGTCGGCCACCAGTTGGGGAGCTCCGCATTGCTTGGCGTCCGACTCGGCCTCGCTGGCGATCATGACCCGCGAGTCACCCTCACCCAGGACCGCCGTGCCGCCGCCGGTGAACAGGCCGGCCACGGTGTCCATCACCTTCTCGCCACCGGCCACCGCAACTGCCGCCACGATGATGACCACGGGTAGCAGTACGCCGACCTTGCTTCGTGTCGCCACCCGACGCCCCCTCGTGCCGTGTTCGCCCGAAGGCGTCCACGAGCCAAGCACAAGCCGCCGCCGGTCGCTGCGAGTGTAACGGACGGTACCGACACGATTACCCAGTTCCGGTCCTGACCTGTCGCGGCACCGCGCGGCCGGCAGTGACCAGACCGTGGGGTCATGGTCCCTGCGACACCTAACCCTGAGCTGGAAGCCGGCTCGGACTCGTGTCAGGACGGTTCCACGATTCCGACCGGCAGGGTGGCGGCCAGGCCGTGGACGTGTTGCCCGTCGAGCCGGTTGAGTGTCACTCCGACCTCGTTGGCCAGGCGTTCCATGTCGGTGACCGCGGCGGTGAGGGCTTCGGGGCGGCTGGTCGCGATGCGCAGGACGGCCGACACGACCGGTTCGGCACCCGGCGCGGTCGGGCTGTGGTGGGCGGTGCGGCTGACGGTCACCGCCGTGTCCGGGGCGGCGGCCAGCAGCCAGCGGACCAGCCGCGCGCCGGCCTGGCGGCTCAGCGCCGGCCATCCGTCCAGACGGAACGTGGCGTGTCGGATCGGGCCGCTCTGCCAGTGCCACCAGTCCTCCCGGACGCGGCCGCGGCCGGCGTTGACGTGCGCGAGCGCGGCGTACGAGCCGAGGGTTTCCTGGTCGGACAGTGTGCGGAACGGCATCCCCGCCCGCCGCAGCTTGCGCCGGACCCGGCGCACCACGTTGGCCAGCGCCGCGCACACGTCCTCGTCGGCGTGGATCTCGGCGGTGCGCAGGGCCTGCAGCGTCAGCCACACGCGCGGCGGCTGCGAACGATCGACCCCGGCGTGGTGCACGACCTGCACGGCGTAGGCGACGGCCTGGTCGTCGGAGGACTCGGGCAGCAGGTCACGCGGGGTCAGCAGCGGCGGACCCGGTTCACGCCGGCCGGGTTCGGGTCGCAGGACCGCCCCGACCCCGGCCACGTCGCTGACGAGGAACGCCTGCGCGTCGCCGATCATCGTGTGGGTGCAGTGCGCGTGCGGGCGGACCAGCGCGAGCAGCGCGGCTCCCTGGTCCTCGGCCGGCAGGTCGGTGCCGCGCTCACGCAGCAGGAACCGGCAGCCCAACATGATCCACTGACACACCAGCCGGCCCCGCACCCGCAGCGCGACGACCGCACCGAGCAGCACCCCGCAGGCGGCGACCACCGCGACGGTCGGCCACGACCGGTCCAGCACCACCAGCACCATCACCAGCACGAGTTCGGCGACCACCAGCGGCAACACCAGTTCCCGGGTGACCCGCGGCCGTCGGGCCGTCACCGCCGCCGGTGGCCCGCCCTCCGGCTGGGCGGGCACGACCGGCACGACCGTCCGCGCCCGAAGCCCGCCCGACCGAGGCTCGGCCGCCACACCTCCACCGCGACCCGCTGCCAGACCGACCGACAACCCACCGGCCTGCCCAACACTCTGACCCACCGCCTGACCCGTTACCTGGCCGGTCGGCAGTCCACTCGACAGACCAGCCGGTGGCCCACCCGCCTGGCCTCCCGGCGAACCACTCGCCGAACCGTGCGGCAGGACGGCCGCCTGACCCACCGACCGGGCGATCGGCGGCGACGCCACGGCCCACGGGCCGACGTCGGCCACCGACCCCGGGAACGATCCCGACGGGTCGGCCTGACGGGGTGGAAGACCGTTCACCTGGCACCTCCTGTGGCAGCTCCACGGACCGTTCCACGGACACGGGCCCGCCGTCCGAGGTTGTCACGGGCGGTCGTCGACATGCATGGCACGTATATCTCCGATGTACCCACGGTGGGTACCGTGTGAGTCGGTCGGCGACGTCGGTGTTCCCTGTTTTCGCAGGTCACGGCGGGCGGCCACAAACGGCCGCCCGCATGGCCTTGCCACGGTCCCGAGTTGTGGTGTGTGTTGGTCGCGCGGACATCTGGAGGGTGGCTCAAATTGGGTGAGGATCGGCGTGCCGGGGCGAGGGGTCCCCGGCGGCTGACGGTCACGGCCGTCCTGGTGGCCTGTCTCGGACTGATCGGCGTCGCGGTGTTCCAGCAGGCGCCGGCGTCGCAGGCGGTCGAGTTCATCCCGGTCGGACACTGGATCTACCGGGTCGCCGACGAGTCGGCCTATCACGTCGACGGTTCGACGGGGCAGGTGGACGCGCGGGTGGGTGTGCCGGGGGGCGAGCGCGGAAGCCAGGTCGCCCAGGGCAACGGCGCGGGTTACGTCGTGGAACGTAAGCGCATCACCATTTTCGACGAGTCCACGTTGCGGGTGGAGGACGCGGTCGAGCCGCCGTCGACGGAACGTCCGGTGGTGCTGGAGGTCGCCGGCGGCCCCTACCTCGTGTACCGCAACGCCGGTCAGATCGTGCGCCTGGGCGATCCGATGGCGACGGTGTCCGCCGGTGGCCCGCTGACCGATCCGGTCGCGCTGGCCGACGGAACGGTGTGGCTGCACCGGATCGACACCGGCGCGGTGTGTGCGTTGCCGCGCGGCGCCACCCGGCTGTCGTGTCCGATGCGGATGCCCGAGCAGCACCAGGGCCTGTTGACGGTCGTCGGTGGCCGGGCGGCGATGGTGGACACCACGGCCGACACCCTGAGCCTGGTGCACGACGACGGGTTCGGCACCGCCCGCCCGGTCGGTGTGGATCTGCCGTCGACGGCGCGGGTGGCGGCGGCGTCGGCCGGCGGGCGGCTGGCCGTGCTGGATCCCGATGCCCGCAGTATGCATCTGGTGGACACCGCCGGTCTGGACGGGCGGCCGGAGTCGGCGCCGGTGGAGGTGGAGCTGCCGGGGGAGGGCGAGTACGTCGGCCCGGTGGCGGCGTCCAATGTGGTCGCGGTGGTGGACACGGCGAAGAACGAGCTGCACACCTACGACAGTTCCGGTGAACGCCGGGAGACGATGAGGTTGCCGTCCGAGGACGGCGCGCCCCGCCTGGTCCCTGGCGAGGACGACCGGATCTATGTGGACAGTCCGGACGGGTCGCACGTGCTGGTGGTCGACGGCCGTGACGGTTCGGTGCTCGACGTGCCGATCGTCGTGTCCGACCCGGACGCCGACGAGCCGGCGTCCACTCCGGACCCCGACTCGACCGCCGAGAACCCCGACCTGGCCGGCGAAACCCCCCAGAACCGCCCGGACGAGGACGAACCGGACGAGCGCCCGCGTCGTGAGGACCGTGGCGAGCAGCGCCGCGCCGACCCGCCGGCCCGGGAACGCCAGGTCGTCCCGCCGGTCGCCTCGGCCACGCCGCCGGGCGCGCCGGGCGCGGTCCGCGCGGTCGCCGGCCACCAGTCGGCGACGGTGAGCTGGCGCCCGGCGCCGGACAACGGCGCCCCGGTCACCGCCTACCACCTGCTGTGGCCGGGCGGGTCGGCCAGGGTCGACGGTTCGGCCGGGCAGACCACCGTCAACGGCCTGACCAACGGCACCGCGTACGCGATCGCCGTGGTCGCCGAGAACTCCGCCGGCCGGGGCCCGGCCGCGAGCGCGGCGTCGGTGATCCCGCTGAAGGTCGCCGCCGCGCCGACGCTCACCGTGCCGGCCCGGTTCAGCATCGACCCGCTGACCTGGAACCAGCCCGAGCTCTACGGCGGAACGCTGGTGCACTACCTGGTGAGCGTGACCGGCCAGGCCGACCAGACCACCACCGCCCCCAGCCTGCGGCTCGACTTCTTCAACAGCGAGCCGATCACGGTCACCGTGCGTGCGGTGACCCGCTTCGGCCCGGACGGCGCGGCGACGGTGACCGGCGAACCGGGCAGCGCCCAGATCACCTCGCCGATCGAGTTCCCCTCGGCGACGGTGACCCAGGTGGCCTGGTCGGGTCCCGGTCAGCTGGCGGTCACGGTCGACGTCACCGCGCAGGCCACCGCGACCTGTGAGGTGACCGTCACCGGCGGCCCGTCGGCCAGCGCGCCGTGCCAGGGCCCGACCACGATCACCGTGGACGGGGTCGAGGCGGGCGCCATGGATACAGTCCAACTGGGGGTCAACGTGACCTCCGCGAGCGGCAGCATCGGGGGACCGGCCTACTGGCAGGGCGTCCCGGACGGCGCGCCGTCCGGCGGCGGGTTCGTGCTGTGGCTGGGGCCGGCGGCGCTGGCCGCGTCACAGTGGTGGACCAACCGCCGCCGTCACCGCCGCCCCCATGGTCGAAAGGAACTCGTGCAGTGACCCCCACCCCAGGTGCGGCCTACAAACGCATCTCGGACAACGTGCAGTCCGTCGTGCGCGGCAAGCCGGAGCTGGTGCGGCTCGCGGTGGCCGCGCTGTTCGCCGAGGGACACCTGCTGATCGAGGACGTGCCGGGCGTGGGCAAGACCACGCTGGCGCGGTGCGTCGCGGCGAGCATCGGCGGCCGGTGGAGCCGGATCCAGTTCACGCCCGACCTGCTGCCCGGGGACATCACCGGGGTCATGGTGTACCACCAGAACACCGGCGAGTTCCGGTTCCACCCTGGCGGGATCTTCGCCAACGTGGTGCTGGCCGACGAGATCAACCGGGGCACGCCCAAGACGCAGGCCGCGCTGCTGGAGGTGATGGCCGAGCGGCGGGTGACCGTCGACTCGACGCCGCATCCGGTGCCCCGGCCGTTCCTGGTGGTCGCCACGCAGAACCCGATCGAGCTGGAGGGGACCTACCGGCTGCCGGAGGCCCAGCTCGACCGGTTCCTGATGCGCCTGCGCGTCGGCTACCCCGACCACGACGCCGAGCTGATGGTCGTGATGTCCGACTGCGCCGACGTGAACCCCGACGACCTGCCGACGGTGCTGTCCATCGAGGACCTCCAGCAGGTGATCCGCGAGGTGCGGGCGTTCCGGGTGGCGACCGAGATCGCCTCGTACGCGGTGCGGCTGACGGCGGCGACCCGCGCGCACCAGGCGGTGCGTTACGGCGCGAGCCCGCGCGGCACGATCGCGTTGATCCGCGCGGCCCAGGGCCTGGCCGCGACCCACGGCCGCGACTACGTGATCCCCGACGACGTCAAGGACGTCGCCCAGCCGGTGCTCGGTCACCGGCTGGTGCTCACGCCGGAGGCGGAGCTGAACCGGCGGCAGGTCAGCCAGGTCGTCGCCGAACTGCTCGGCGAGGTCCCGGCGCCGACCGCGGTCGCGGGAGGCTAGCCGAGTGGCCGGTTCGAGTCGGGGACTGACCCGCCGAGGGCTGCTGGTGCTGATCGGTGCGGCCGGTTGCTACGTGCTCGGCGAACTGGCCGACTACGCCATGTTCCGCGCCCTGGCGGGGTTCGCCTTCGGCGCGGTCGTCGCGGCGGTGGTGACCGCGATGTCGCGTCCGCGCGCCGAGGTCACCAGAACCGTGCACCCCGACCGGGTGGAGCGCGGCACCCCGGCGCTGGCGACGCTGGTGGTGCGCAACACCACGACCCGCCGGCACGGCGGTTTCTCCGCGCGGGACCGCGCCGGCACGACCGAGCACCGTGTCCAGGTCCGTCCGCTGGCGACCGGCGCCGAGGCCACCTACCACTACGAGCTGCCGACGGATCGCCGTGGCCGCCTGAACATCGGCCCGCTGGTCCTCAACCGCTCCGACCCGTTCCGCCTGGTACGCACCAACCGGACGATCGGCACGACCACGACGGTGTTGATCTACCCGCGTCGTCACACCGTGCGCCCGGCGGCGGTCGCCTTCCCCCGCCACCACTACGACGGCCCCACCACCGACCCGCCCCTGCGCGGCTCCAACGACCTGGTCGCCGTCCGCGAGTACGTCCGGGGCGACGAGGTCCGCCTGCTGCATTGGCGTTCCACGGCCAAAACCGGTGTGTTGATGGTCCGCGAGTACACCGATCCGGCCCTGGCCGGTGTCACCGTGGTCCTGGACACCCGGGCCGGGGCGCTTCCCGCGTTCGAGGACGCCGTGGAGGTGGCGACGTCGCTGCTCTACGCCGGCGCGCAGGCGGGCCAACGCTGCCGCCTGATCACCTCCACCGGCGCGAACGTCGCCACCGACAGCGGTCTTCCCGGAGCCCAACACATGCTCGACGAACTGTGCCTGGTGACCCAGGACGCCGATCCGCGGGCGGGCCTGGTTCCGCCGGAACTGGCGACGCGGCGGCCGTCCGGTTCGCTGATCGTCCTGACCGGGCCCGAGGCGGACCTGGGCAGGGCGGCGATCTGGCGTCCCGACACGGTGTTCCGGCTGGGAGTTGCGGGTGGCCGGGCGCTGGGCAACGTCATCGCCGCCGACACGGCCGAGCGGGCGGTGGCCCTGTGGAACACCCTGCGCACGGAACCGGCCCGATGACCGTCCGCGCCAGGGTGCGGCGGCGCGCCGCTGCTGGCGTTGAGCCGGGGCGGGATCACCCTGGCTTCCGCGTACACCGTGCCGGTGGACGTGCCGAACCGGGACCTGCCGCTGTTCCGCGCGTACGGGGTGTCGGGCCGCTGGCGGTCCTGTCCGTCGGTCACGGCGCTGGTGTTCGGTTCCGGTTTGTCGGCGGTGGTGTGGTGGCCGGTGGTCCTGCCGTCCATGGATGTGGGGAGGGTGGGCGGTGAACCGGGTCGCGGTGGTGGGGTTGCTCGCGGCGACGGCGGTGGCCGGGTTCCTGTTCGCGCCGGTGTTCGGGGTGGCGGCGTTGGTGGTGCCGGTGCTCGCGGTGGTGGTCGGGGGGTATCTGTGTGTCGAGGTGACGGCGCGGTGGGCGCGGCTGGCGCCGGTGCGGCCGTTGCTGGTGGGGCTGGTGGGGCTGGTCGCGGTGGTGGAGACCGTGCTGTTCCCGACCACGCTCGGCGGCCTGCCGACCGGTGAGACCCTGCGGATGCTCTGGTACGGCGTCACCGACAGCTGGCTGGTCACCCTCCAGTCGACCTGGCCGGCGCGGCCCGACCCCGAGCAGCTGCTGTTCGTGCCGTTGGCCGTGGTTCTGGCGACTGTCGTTGGCATTGAACTGCTTCCGGGTGCACGCGGAGGCGGTGCGCGCCCGTTGTTGGCACTGTTGCCAAGCCTGGTGCTCGCCGGGATCTCCCAGGCGTACCAGGCGTTCGACGGGATGGCGGCGGTCCTCGCCGCCGCCGCGTTCGGCGCCCCGGCGGCCGTGCTCGTGTGGGCGTGCACGCGGGGTGTCGGCGCCCGGCGCACCGACGCCTGGCCGGTACTGCTGACGGTCGTTGCCACGGCACTGGGCACAGTCGCGGTGGCCGGCATCGACCCGCTGGACCGGGGTGCCTACAGCCTCAAGGACGGCCAGCTCGCCCCGCTGAACGAGACCAGGACGACCAGCCCGCTCCAGCAGATCGCCGACCGACTGTCCACACCGGACACCGAGGTGTTCCGTTACCGCGCCGACCAGCCGGTCGCGCTGTGGCGGCTGGCGGTGCTCGACGGGTTCGACGGCGCCGGCTGGTCGGCCGACGTGCGCCCCAGCCGGCTCGGCAGCGAGATCGACGGGCCGGCCGGCGCCACGACGGCCTCCGCCCGGGTCGTTCTCGGTGACCTGCCGGGGCCGTGGCTGCCCAGCCAGGCGATCCCGCTGGACGTGGACGGCCTCGCCCCGCTGGTCGACGAGAACACCGGCGTGCTGCTGCGCGGCGAGTCCGCTCCGGCCGGCGAGTACCAGCTGACCTGGGCCGAACCGTCGGTCGACGCGGCGACGCTGGGTGCCGCGCCGGTCGACACCCGGGTCCACGGTGGACTCGGCACGCTCGGCGTCGTCCCGGACGAGATCGACGAGCTGGCCAGGAAGTCGGTGGCGGAGCTACGCCCTACTTTCCAGTCAGCCCTACAACTTGACAGGTTCCTCCGCAACAACTATCTCCTGGCCGAGGGCGACGATCTCCCCACCGGCCACGGTTGGCAACAGCTGCGCCGGTTCCTGGTGGACACCAAACGCGGCACCAGCGAACAGTGGGCCGCCGCCTATGTGGTCCTGGCCAGGATGAACGGTATTCCCGCGCGCCTGGCCGTCGGTTTCCGCGGCGGCACACCGGCCGGGGACGGCGAACACGTCGTGCGCAACGGCGACGTGCTCGCCTGGCCGGAGGTCGCGGTGCGCGGCGTCGGCTGGATCCCGCTCGACCCGACCCGTTCGGCCGAGTCGGCCGGCGCCGCCGCGCCGAGCAAGGGCCTGGCCGCCGCCGTCGACCAGGCAAGGGAACAACTCCCGCCCGAACGCGACCTGCGCCAACCCGAACTCCCCGAGTCCGAACGCACCGCCGCGGCGGCCGAGCCGTCCACCTCCGCCGGCGTCAACTGGCTGCTGGTGTCGGCCCTGGTCGTGGCGGCGCTGCTGATCATCTGGCTGGCCGGCGTTCCCCTGGCGGTGGCCGTGCGGGCGAGGCGCCGCCGCAACCGCACCGGCGCCGCCGGTGTCCTCGGCGCCTGGTCGGAGGTCTGCGACCGCCTCCGGGGCCACGGCGTCGCCTACCGGATAGGCATGACGCCACGAGACCTGGCAACCGTCACGACCGGGGTGGCCGGCGACCGCACCGGCCTGGCGATCCGCGAACTGGGCCGGGTCGTGGACATGGTGCTGTGGTCGGGGGTCGACGTCGCCGACGGCCACGCCCGCCAGGCCTGGCGACACGTCGCCGAGATCCGCCGAGGCATGAAAACCCGCCCCCGCCCAACCCGCCTACGCGCTGCGGTCGACCCCAGGGTGCTGTTCCCACCCCGTTCCCGCCACAACACCCGACTTCCCCGAACGGAAGCGGGTTCGGTCGGGTAGCTGTGGTCCGCAGTCGATCCGGGACGTTGTTCGCGGCACAGCGTGGGGAGGGCCTCGGACGGAGGCGGGTGCGGATGTTGTTGCCGTGCTTCGTACTTCACGCGCGCCGGCTGTCTCACCGGTCGGGACGTTCGCGTGTCACAGGGTGCAGCGGGCGCCTCGGACGGGGACGGGTTCGCTGGTGTAGATGTTGCGGCTGTCGGTCGCCCGGACCTGGAAGCAGTACTTGCGTCCCTGGTCGACCGGCACGCTCAGTTCTCGCTGGCGGTTCGCCACCAACACCATGGTGTCGATGTTCTCCCCGGCGACGACCACCGAGAAGTCGAGGTCCCCCTCCGCGCTCCACTTGAGCTCGACCCGGTTCCCGAGGTCGTTCACCGCCGTTACCGACAGTTCGATGTCCGGTGCCGCGCTGGTCTCGGCGGGTGCGGCCGGGGACGTCGCCGCCGGCTTCTGCGGGGCACCCTGGTTCCCGCCCTCACCCCCGGACACGATGACCGCCGCCGCGACCCCCGCGACAACCACCGCCACCCCGATCCCGGCGAACACCTTCCACCGCCCGGACTTCACCGTCGTCTCGGCCGTCGCCCCACCGACGGTGTAGAGCAACGTCCGTCCCTCCGGAACAGTCACCGACGGGGAAGACCCGGCGAAGGCCTCGGCACTCCGCCCCGAGAAGTGGCCCGGCATCGCGGGAACGGTGGACTGCCCCGGAGCCGCGCCCCGCAGCGCCCCGGACTCGGTCGACGGCGCGGGTGTTGTTGCCGGCGGCGCCCCGGATTCGGTTGACGGCGCCGGCGTTGTCGCCGACGACACCACGGACTCCGTTGCTACGGCCGCCGCCGAAGGCGACGAAACCCGTTGCGACCCTTCAGATCCCGGAGAAAGCGCCTGCGAGAGCCCAGACGGCGGCGACTGCGGCGGCGCTACCTGCGGTGAACTCTCCTGCCCTGAATCGGACAGCGGTGACGTCGGCTGAGGTGCGGCGGGCGTGGCCGGGCGCGGTGGGTCCGACTCCGGTGACCCGGACCGCACCGGGTCCGACCGCGGTGGGACCGGCTGTGCCGTGTCCGCCGGAACGGGCCGCGGTCGCGGCGACGCCACGGCCTGGTCACCTGACCCCGGCTGATCCGACCACGGCAGGGCCGCGCGCGGCGGCACCGGCGGCGGGGTGGGTTGTGGCGGAGTTGGTTGGAGTGGAGTGGCTTGTGGCGGGGTGGGTTGTGGCGGAGTTGGTTGGAGTGGAGTGGCTTGTGGCGGGGTGGGTTGTGGCGGAGTTGGTTGGAGTGGAGTGGGTTGTGGCGGGGTGGGTTGTGGCGGAGTTGGTTGGAGTGGAGTGGCTTGTGGCGGGGTGGGTTGTGGCGGAGTTGGTTGGAGTGGAGTGGCTTGTGGCGGGGTGGGTTGTGGCGGAGTTGGTTGGAGTGGAGTGGCTTGTAGCGGAGTCGATTGGGGCGGAGTGGCTTGTGGCGTGACGGAGCCTGGTGGCGTTGTCGCCTGTGGGCGGGATTGGTCCGTCGGTGCGAGCGGCGGTGGCGATACCGGTGGCGGTACCACCGGGGCTGGCACGTTCGCCGGCGGTGCCGGCGACTGCCGCGGGCCTGATTGCGGTGGATCCGGCCGCGGTGATCCTGGCTGCGGTGTCACCGTGCCCGGTGAGCTCACCGGCGCTGATGGTCGCGAGGGATGCGGCGGAAGCGACCGCGGCGGTGCCGGTGCGTGCTGTGCGCCCGATGGTCGCTGAGGAGGTTCGGGGCGCGGTGGAACCGGCTGCGGCGGTGTCACCGGGCGTGTCGGGTGCGCCTGCGGCGACACCGGTTGCGAACAAAGGGACTGCGGGTCCACCCGCGGCGGAGCAGGCCGCGCTGGCCCCTGCCGAGGAGGCGCCGGCGGGAAAGGCGCCGGCCGCATCGGCTGCGCGTACTGCCCCGGCTGCCCGTACCAGGACGGCTGAACGGGCCCGGCCGGCGGCGGAACCTCCGGCCGCCGGGCGAACGAATCGAAGTTCACATCGGACTGCGCGGCCGGCGGCGCGAGCGGGTTCAACGCCGGCGGAACGGTCGTCGACCGCCCGCCGCGCACATGGTCGAACCACGCCGCGACCCTGGCCGCGTCGGCGGGGCGGTCGGCGGGATCCTTGGCCAGCAACAGGTTCACCAGGTCCGACAGTTCACCCGGGATCGCCTGGATCGGCGGCACGGGGTCGCGCAGCACCCGCAGGATCCGCTCCCCTGGCTCCTGCCCCGTCCGCCGGGGGAACGGTGGGGCGCCGGTCAGCATCGTGTACAGCACGGCGCCCAGTCCGTACAGGTCCGAACTCGGCGAACGGACGTCGTCGCGGAGGGTTTCGGGGGCGGTGTACTCGAGGGCGTGGGTGACGTCGCGGGCGTAGCGTTCGCGCAGGGCCAGGCCGAAGTCGGTGAGGACCGGGTCGCCGGTGCGGCGGAACAGGACGTTGTGCGGGGTCACACCGCCGTGGGTGACGCCAGCGTCGTGGGCGGCGGCCAGGGCGGTCGCGGTCGCGGAGCCGATCGCCAGGACCTCCGACACCGGCAGCGCGCCTCTGGTGAGCATGCCGGCCAGCGAACCGGCGCACAGCTGGGTGACCACACTGGACCGGTCGCGGGAGTACTCGATGACGGCGTCGACGCGCAGGATCGAGCCGACCGTCGACACCGTCGCCAGCGCGCGGCGCTCCCGTTCGACACGGCTCGCGGTGTCCCGGTCGAACTGGTCGGGGAAGACCTTGACGGCCACCTCGACCCCGGTCGCCGCCAGCCGGCCCGCGTACACGGTGGCCACCGGGCCGCGGCCGAGCACGGTCGCGGCGACCACCTCGCCGCCGCCGTCAACACCCAACGCCGACCCCCCTGCGGTTACCGTCATACCCGCAACCTACGAAAATCCACCGGCCGCGGCGGGTTTCGGCATCTTGCTGCCGGCGGCGCCCGGACCGCGCGATACCGGCGATGCTTCCACCATGCAGACTACCGGCCTCGTCAGAGTCACCGTGTCCGCTCCGCAGCGGCGAATCGACATGGCGCTGCCCGAGTACGCGGCGCTCGCCGAGGTCCTGCCCGGTGTGCTGGCCCGCGCCGGCGAGGACCTCGCCGACGACGGCGTCACCGACGGCGGCTGGGTCCTGCGCCGCGCCGACGGCTCGGAACTGGCGCTGGGCCGCACGCTGGCCGCCCACCGGGTGCGCGACGGCGAGATCCTGCACCTCACCCCCGGCCAGCTGGACTGGCCGGAGCTCGAGTACGACGACCTGGTCGACGCGATCGCCACCGGCTCCGGTCGGGTCCGCCGGCCGTGGGGGCCCCGGCACACCCGGGTCGCCGGGCTGTCGGCCGGGGTCGCCGCCCTGCTGCTGGGACTGCTCGGCGTGCTGCGCGCCGGCCCGCCGTGGGACGCCCCCGCGCTGTGGGCGCTCGGCGCGACCGTGGTGCTGCTGGCGGTCGCGGCCGTGCTGGCCAGGGCCGCCGGGGACGCCGGCGCCGGTGTCGTGGTGGCCAGCGCCGCCCTGCCGTTCGCCGCCGCCGGCGGCGGGCTCGTCCTGGCCGGCGACCGGGCGGTCGGGGACCTGTCGGCCGGGCATCTGCTGCTGGCCGGGGCGGTGCTGCTGCTGGCGGCGCTGGTCGGGATGCTGGCGGTGTCCACCGCGCAGGCCCTGTTCACCGGCGCGATCACCGTCGGGTTCGGCACCGTCGTGGCGGCCTGGCTGACGACCTGGGACTGGCGCCCGCACGAGTCGGCGGCGGTCGTCGGCGGCGGGCTGCTGATGCTCACCGCCGGCTACGCGTCACTGTCGCTGCGGCTGGGCCGGGTGCCGATGCCGGTGCTGCCGCGCTCCACCGCCGACCTGCTGCGCGACGACCCGCAGCCGCCGCTGTCGACCGTGCACGCCACCGTCGCCCGCGCGGACGCGCTGCTCACCGGGCTGCTGGTGGGCACCGGCATCGTCGTGTCCGGCTGCGCGATGGTCCTGTCGACCGGGGTCAGCGAGGCCGGGGTGGTGCTCGCCGGGCTGATCGCCGCCGGGTTCCTGCTGCGCGCGCGGGTGTATCCGGTGGCCCACCACCGGGTGCCGATGCTGGCGACCGGCGCGATCGTGGCCGCCACCCTCGTCGCCGGCCCGCTGATCAGCGACCGGGACACCCTGCTGGTGATCGCCGGCCCGGCGCTGTTCCTGGTCGCCGCCGGGGCGATGGCCGCCGGGATCGGCTACAGCACCCGCGCCGCCGGCCCCTACCTGGGGCGGCTCGCCGAGTACGCGGAGATCCTGGTGCTGGTGGCGGTCGTGCCGGTGACGTGTTCGGCGTTGGGCCTCTACGGCTACGTGCGGGGCCTGGGGGGCTGAGCGATGGCGAGCAAACGTGACCAGTTGCAGGCCCAGCAGTTCGTGGTGCAGCGGGCGACGTCGGCGCTGGTGGTGGGGGAGACCGACCCGGAGCACCCGCCGTTCCGCCGCCCGGTGAGCTCGTCGTTCATCGGGGTGGCGCTGGCGATCGTGGCGCTGGCCTGCGTCGGCGTCTACGGGATGATCGTGCCCGGCGGCAACGACGCCTGGCGCGACCCCAAGGCGGTGATCGTCGAGTCCGAGACCGGCACCCGGTTCGTGTACCTGGACGGGCGGCTGCACCCGGTCGCCAACTACGCCTCGGCGGTCCTGCTGGTCGGCCAGGGCGCCACGACGAAGAAGGTGTCCCGCGACTCGATGGTCGACGTGCCGCGCGGACCGCGCCTGGGCATCGCCGACGCGCCCGACGCGCTGCCCGGCACCGACCGCCTGCTGACCGACTCGTGGTCGCTGTGCTCCACCCCCGCCAACGACATGACCGGCGGCCGCGTCGAGGAGTCGGTGCTGCTGGTCGGCGCGACCGCCGACGGCGGCCACACCCTCGGCGACCAGGGCCTGCTCGTCCGCCTCGCCGAGACCGACGAGCGTTACCTGGTGTGGCGCGGGCACCGCCACCAGCTCGTCGACTACGCCGTGACCGGGACGGGCCTGGCGATGTCGGCCCAGCCGTGGGCCAGGGTCGGCCGCGCGTGGCTCGACGTCCTGCCAGAGGGCGACCCGATCAGCCCCATCCCGGTGCCCGACGCCGGCAGCCCGTCCACCGCCGTCCCCGGCCGTGAGGACCTGCGCACCGGCGCGATCGTCCAGGTCCTGACCTCCGGCGGCACCACCCAGTACTACCTGGTCGGCAAGGCGGAACTGCGCCCCATCACCGAACTCCAGTACGACGTGCAGCGCGCCTACGCCCCGACCCGCGCCGCCTACCCCGACGGCGATCCGGCCGCGCTGCCGCTGTCGGCGTCCCTGGCCACCGCCGCCCAGGCCCCCGACCCCAGCGCCCGCACCGACGGCGACGTCCCAGCGCAGCTGCCCGAGATCACCCCGCTGCGCGACGGCGGGTCGACGGTGTGCGCGATGTTCGCGCCGGAGGCGTCCGTGCCCCGGCTGCTCGTCGACGCCGTGCCACCGCCGGCCGACCCGCTGGCGGCCACCGCGGTCCGCACCCCGGACGGCACGCCGCTGGCCGACCGCGTCCACGTCCGCCCCGGCTGGGCGGCGGTCGTCGAGGCGATGCCGTCAGCGACCGCGCAGGTCGGGACGCTGGTCGTGGTGACCGACACCGGGCGGCGGTACTCGGTGCTCAACCCGGACGTGCTCGGGAGTCTCGGGTACGGCGGGGTGACGCCGGTTCGGCTGCCTGGCGGGTTGGTCGCGCGTCTCCCCGCCGGTCCGGCGCTGGATCCCAACGAGGCGGCCCGCCAGCCTCTGTCCGGCTGAGTCCCGGCGGGCACTGGCGGCTGCGAAAGGTACGACCGGCCGGGTGGGGCCTTGCACTGACTGTGCGGCGGACCTGGCTGGGGCAGTGCCCACACTCCTCGCTGTGGACAACTCCTCGCACGCCCCCGGTTGTGTCGGTGTCGATCGATATCCTTGAAAGAGGGGTCCCCCTGGCGAGGCGCGAGTCCACTTGGCGGCGAGATTCGCATTCGCACCCGGGGTGTACTCGGGGCGCTCCGGGCCGTGTCGCTGCGGTATTCGCACCGTGCGCTCCGGGTCTTAGTGCTTCGGTGTTCGGAGCTGCGGCGCTGCCCTGGGCGGATGGCGTCGGGTCGATCAGCTCGTCAGCTGCCTGGCCCTGGTGACCAACTCGCCGACCCTGTCCAGGCCCCGCACCCGGGTGCGGGGTTCGCGCCGCCCCTACCGCAGTGGCCCGCCGACCCCCGTCCGGTTGAGAGCGGCCGTGTCGAGCAGTTCGGCGACCGTCCGCCGGGAGCCGTCGGTACCCGCGGCCACCGCCAGCAGGACGTCGTCGACCCGCAGGAACCGGGCGAGTTCGCGCTGCGGTTCGGTGAGCTGGTCCAGCCCGGGCGGCACGGGCGGTTCGAGAATGTCCTCGGCGGCGGTGTCGAAGGCGTCCTCGTCGCGTTCCCAGGTGCCGTAGGCGGCGAGCCACGCCAGGTACAGCGGCCGAGGGTCGCCGGTGAGCAGTTCGGCGCGGACCCCGGCGATGACCGGCAGTGCCTCGTGCGGGTCGTAGTCCCAGTCGCCTTCGTCGTCCTCGCTGAGCAGGTCGAGCAGGACGTGGTCGTCGGTTTCCTCGACGGTGAACAGTTCGTCGACGGCGTACCGTCGGGCGCCTGTCAGCCCTTCGCGGGGCAGGCGCAGCAGGATCCGCCGCGTTCCCCAGTCCGCCAGGTAGAGGTGGGCGTCGTAGTAGCGGCGTACCAGTTCGGTGGGGTCGCCTCGGAACTCGCCCCACTCGTACTCGTTGACGAAGCCGGTGGCGGTGATCTCCGCGCGGGTGGACAACGTCCGCACCTCGGCCTGTTCCGGCTCGCTCAACGGCCGGTCGACCGCGAGGAACTCGTAGTACTGGTACTCACTCACCTCGGCGGCCTCCCGGGTCCACGCGTCGTCGACCCGTTATAGCGGGCGGGAAGGTGAAATTCGGGTCAGCTGGTGTTTCTGGCGGCGGTGAGGCTGCCGGTGAGTTCGCCGAGGCGGCCGGCGGTGGCGGTGGCGTGTTCGCTCAGCACGGTGAGGGCGCGGTCGAGGAACGGGTCGCCCGGCTGGTCGGTGTTCAGTGCGCGGGAGATGGTCTCGCCGGTCAGTTCCCGGTTGGTGGCGGCGATTCCGTAGACGATCGCGCCGACGAGGGTCTGGAGCACCAGGTGGACGGGCAGCGGGCTGGGCCGGGGGTCGGTGCCGGGCAGCCACGGGTCGAGGGTGTCGCCCCAGATCTCCCACAGGCGGGGGAAACGCGCGCCGATGCCGTGGCGGCCGACCCACAGGCGGAAGAAGGCGTCCGGGCGGGCGGTGAGCGCGGACTGGCCGGTCGACCGGAGCAGGTCGAGGGTGAGCCCGGAGGGGTCGTCGTAGAACTCGGTGCGCAGACCCATGCCGACCTGGTGGTGCCAGCGCACCGCCAGCGACGCCCGCCGCCACAGCCCGTCGACGGCGACGGGCGGCAGCAGCCACAGGCCGATGTTCATGAAGTACTGGGTGATCTCCCGGTAGGCCTGCCGGCCCGGTTCGGTCTGCGACGCGGCGAAACCCTTGAGGTTGATGCCGAAGAAGTGGTGCCAGGTGGCGTCGACGACGACGCGGCCGACGTCCTGCTGGTGCCCGTCGTAGGCGCAGACCGCGCCGAAGGTCGTGGCGTCCAGGATGCCCTTGTCGTCGCGGTCGGCCGGCCGGCTGCCGCTGGTGGACCACGCCACCACCTCGGGGACGGTTCTGGGCGGGTGTGTCGTCGGGTACTCGTCGTACTCCTGGCCGGAGATCAGGAACGTGCGGGTGAGGTTGGTCGGGACGTAGCAGTCGCCCTCGTGCGGGTGGTCCGGGAAGTGTGTGATCACCCCGGCGCCGCAGGTCAGCAGCGGGTGCACGGCGGAGCGGCCGTCGTCGCGGTAGTAGTGCGGCGAGATGATCTGGGGGATGTCGTCGGACTGGTCGTCCAGGGTGAACGGGCCGTCGCCGTAGCGCCGCTGCACGGTGTCGTGGCGTCCCGGCGCCTTCTCCGGCGGGGCGATCGGGTCGTTCGGGTCGGTGTCGTCGTCCCAGTTCCACTTGCGCATGCTGCGCACGCGGGGGATCTTCCCGCACAGCGCCCAGCCCATGTCCTCGTGGTCCCCGGTGGCGAACACCCCGCCGCCCTGCTGCATGAACCACGAGATCCTTTCGATCTCGCTGTCCCGCAACGGGTTCTCCGGCTTGCGCCCGACCCCGAACAGCCAGAGTTCGTGGTACCGGTCCAGCGGGTGGTCGTCGAAGGAGAATCCCTTGATGTCCGCGCCCTTGGCGTAGTCGTCGGTTCCCCGGTGCGCTCTGGTCACCGTGAACACGGCCTCCTCGTTCCCCTCCCGCAGCAACGTGACCAGCGTGTCGAGCGAGAACGGGAAATCGGTGGAGTACGTGCCCCGGGAGTCGATCACCATCAGAACGTTGATCGTGGCCTGCGGAATCATGCCCCGAGACTGACACGCCGCCGGTCGGGCGCGCTGGGTCCGTGACCGGATACCTCACCTTCGGGTACGGAGCCCCGACGCGTGGCCGATCCCGCTCCGGCCTTCGTTCACTCGCACCAATCAGATAGGCGATTCGGGGTAATTTCTCACCAGATATTGAACTCGTTGAACCTTTTCTTCCGTGTCCGCCTAGTACACCTCCGGGTCGACGACCCCCCGGCACCTCAACGGTGTCCGGCGCTGATCCGGAGGAAGGACGCGATGGACGACACAGACCGGTCGGAACCGTTGCTGCGGCACCTCTCCAGGCGGGACCGAGAACTGTTCTGGCTGTTCGGCAAGGGGCCGCGGCGCACTGTATCCGACCCGGCCATCCACCACGCGATCGAACGCATGGCGGCCACCCATCCGACGGTCACCGCCGTGGAGCACCACGGCGAGGCCATCACCTACCGTGAGCTCGACGCCCGTGCCACCGCCCTGGCGTGTCACCTGGCCGACCTCGGCGTGCGCCCCGGCGACCACGTCGCCCTCTTCCTGCGCCGCTCGATCCCCATGGTCGTCGGCATCCTCGCCACCCTGAAGGCCGGCGCCGCCTACGTTCCCCAGGACGTGGCGATCGCCCCGCCGGCCCAGCTGCGCCACGTCCTGGCCATCGCCCGCCCCCGGGTCGTGCTCACCACCGCCGACCACGCCGACCACATCCCCGGCGGCCACCCGATCCTCACCATCCCCGCCTCCGGTGCAGACCAGGCCCGGCCGGCATTCCGCCCGCGGCGCCCCGCGCGACCCGACGACCCGTGCTACGTCCTGTTCACCTCCGGCACCACCGGCATGCCCAACGGCGTCACCGTCACCCACGGCAACGTCGTCAATCTGCTCCTCACACAACCGGGTGACCTCGGGATTCAGCCGGGCTGGCGGGTCGGTCAGCTGCTGAACATCGCCTTCGACATGGCCGCCTGGGAGATCCTCGGGTGCCTGTCCCACGGCGCGACCCTGGTGATCCGGGGCGAGGACATCGCCGCCACCGCCCGCGACCTCGACGTCATCGTCGCCACGCCGACGATCCTGAGCCGCCTGGACCCGGAGGGCTGTCCACGGGTCAGGGTCGTCGCGGTCGCGGGGGAGCCGTGCCCGGGTGCGCTGGCCGACCGGTGGGCCGGCCGCGCGGCCTTCCACAACGGCTGCGGGCCGACCGAGGTGACGATCGTGAACACGATGGGACGTCACCGGGTCGGGGAGCCGGTGACGATCGGCCGCCCCACGCCCAACAACACCGTCTACGTCCTCGACGAGCACGGCCGCCCCTGCCCGCCGGGCGAGCCGGGGGAGATGTGGGCGGGCGGTGACTGCGTGTCCGCCGGCTACCTCGACAACCCCGACCTGACCGGCGAGCGCTACCGCCCCGACCCGTTCCTTGGCGGCGACCGTCTGATGTTCCGCACCCGTGACCTGGCGCGCTGGACCCCCGACGGCGACCTGGAACACCTCGGCCGCACCGACGACCAGGTCAAGATCCGTGGTTTCCGCGTCGAGCTGGACTCGGTGTCGGCCGTCCTGGAGACCCTGCCGGGCTGCACGCGGGCCGTCACCCTCAAGCTGGACAGCGACCACCTGGTCTCGTTCACCGCCGGCGCCGGGGTCGACCCCGACGAGGCCCGCTGGGCGGTGTCGCGGGCCCTGCCGTACTACTGCGTGCCGGCCGAGGTGTATTCGCTCGACACCCTGCCCCAAACCCCTCGGGGAAAGATCGACAAAGCGACCCTGCTCGACCTCGCCCGAGGCGCCGGGGCGATCGCGTGACCTCGACCCTCCCCGCACCCCTGCCCACCCAGACCTCCTTGCCGCCGCCCACCGCCTGGTGGCGCAGGTTTGGCAAGCACCCGCTGCTGATGCACTACAATCGCTTGGCGGCCCTGGTCATCGCCGCGAACCTGGTCCTGCTGGCGACCGTGCCGATCACACCGGCAACAACCGCCGACCTGGCCATGGCCAACGTCGCCCTGGCCGTCGTGATCCGCCAGCAGTACGTGATCAACCTGCTGTTCCGGCTCGCCACCAGCGTCCCGACCAGCTGGCCGCTGCGCCTGCGCTGGACCCTCGCGAAGGTCTACCACTTCGGCGGCCTGCACGTCGGCGGCACGATCGCCGGCTCGCTGTGGTTCACCACCTCGGTCGTCCTGCTGACCGTCGACGGCACCCGACCGGCCGTCCTGGCCGTCTCCTACACCGTCGTCGCCCTCCTGGGGGCGATGATTGCCACGGCGGTGCCACCCGTGCGCTCCCGCCGGCACGACATCTTCGAACGCGTCCACCGCTTCGGCGGCTGGGCGGCCCTGGCCCTGCTGTGGACCCAGACCATGCTGCTCGGTGCCAGCTGGTGGCTTCTTGCCGTGATCACGGCAAGCATTGCCCTGCCGTGGGTGCGTCTGCGCCGGGTCCGCGTCCGGATCGAACGCCCGTCCGCGCATGTGGTGCTCGCCCGGTTCGACCACGGCGTCACCCCGTTCGCCGGCTCGTCCACCGCGATCAGCCGCCACCCTCTCCTGGAGTGGCACTCGTTCGCGAACGTCCCCGCCCCCGGCCAGTCCGGCTTCCGGCTGACGATCTCCCGGGCCGGTGACTGGACCGGCAAGCTCATCGACGACCAACCGGAAACGTTGTGGGTCAAGGGAATCACCACGGCCGGCGTGGCGAACATCGAGACCCTGTTCACCCGCGTGGTGTATGTGGCGACCGGCAGCGGCATCGGCCCCTGCCTGCCGCACCTGCTGGCCGAACAGGTCCCGTCCCGCCTGGTGTGGGCCACCCGCGACCCCCGCGTGACCTACGGCGACGCGCTGGTCGACGAGATCCTCGCCGTCCAGCCGAACGCGACCATCTGGGACACCTCCCGCAACGGCAAACCCGACATGGTCGCTCTCGCCCATGCCGTCTACCGGGAGTTCGACGCCGAGGCCGTCATCTGCATCTCCAACAAGAAACTCACCTGGCAGGTGGTCCACGGCCTGGAACGCCGCGGCATCCCCGCCTACGGCGCCATCTGGGACTCGTGAAGGAGAAACCGTTGCCCACCATCACGATCGACCGCGACGACCGCGTGGTCACCGTCACCCTCAACCGCCCGGAGGTCCTCAACGCGCTCAACGGCGAGGTCCTCGGCGAACTCCTCGACGCCCTCGTCCCGCTCGACGCCGACCCGGGCGTGGGCTGCCTGGTCATCACCGGGTCCGACCGCGCCTTCGCCGCCGGCGCCGACATCCGCGAGATGTCGACGAAGTCCTCGGTGGACATGCTGACCGAGGACTACTTCGCCGGCTGGGACACCTTCGCCGCCCTGCGCACCCCGAAGATCGCCGCGGTCGCCGGCTACGCCCTGGGCGGCGGCTGCGAACTGGCGATGATGTGTGACTTCGTCATCGCCGCCGACACCGCGAAGTTCGGCCAGCCCGAGATCAAGCTGGGCGTCATCCCGGGTATCGGCGGCACCCAGCGGCTCACCGCGCTGGTCGGCAAGTCCAAGGCCATGGACCTGATCCTCACCGGCCGTCTGATGGACGCGCGGGAGGCCGAACGCGCGGGCCTGGTCGCCCGGGTGGTGCCGGCCGACCAGCTGCGCGCCGAGGCAGCGGAGGCCGCCGCCACGATCGCCTCCTACGGCAAGCCGGCGACGATGGTCGCCCGGGAGGCGGTGAACCGCGCGTTGGAGGTGGGCCTGTCCGAGGGGGTGCTGTTCGAGCGGCGCACCTTCCACGCCCTGTTCGCCACCGACGACCAGAAGGAGGGCATGGCCGCGTTCCTGGCCAAACGCCCGGCACGGTTCATCGGCCGCTGACATCGTGCCGGCGTCCGCCGTCCCCGGGCGGCGGCCGCCGGCACGTTCGGGTGAATTCTTGGCGGCGCCTTTTCCCGCCGTGGCCAGGCGAACGGCGGCTCGAGGGGGTGAAGTCCCAGGTCGACGTGATCAGCATCGTCGTTTTTCTTAGGGCGTCCGGACAACCGTGATCCTCCGCCGGGAGCCGCCATGGCGTCGCGTCGTGCTGTTGGTGTCATCGCTGTGGCCGCGGCCCTGTTCGCCGCCATGGCCGGGCCGGCGGTGGCGGTGGTGCCGCCGGCCACCGGCTCGACCACCGTGGTCACCGTGCGCACCGGCGGGGACCGGGACACCGACACCTCCGTGGCGCCGCTGGCGGGCGTGCGGCTGGCCCTGTACGACAGCGCCGAGGCCACCGATCCGGTCGCGCAGCCGTGGGCGCTGTGCGTCGCCGACACCGACGGCGACTGCAATTTCGTCGTGCCGGCCACCGACGGCGCCAACGAGGGCCGCCGGTTCTTCGTGCGCCAACTACCTGACGGTGTCCCGGACGGCTGGTTCACCAACCCGGTCCTGCGCACCGGCTCGGGCAGCGGGTCCAACTCGGTCGAGCGCACCTACCAGTTCCAGACCCCGCCGATGGTCGCCGGCCGGACCTATTCGTCGACCGACTCGTCGATCGACTTCATGTACAGCCACACCTACAGCGACGGCGCGGCCTCCGACGGCGTGTGGCAGCAGTCGAGGGACAACCCGCCGCTGGACGCCGACTGCGGCTTGGACGTGGCTCTGGTGCTGGACCTGTCGGCGTCGGTCGGTAGCAACCTGCCCACGCTCAAACAGGCCGCGAACGGTTTCGCTGACGCGCTGGTCGGCACCCCGTCGCGGCTGGCGGTGTTCTCCTTCTCCGGCACGTCACCCAGCGCCGGGACCGACAACCACCCCGAGCTGACCTCGGTGTCCACCCAGGCCGGCGCGGACGAGTTCAAGAGCATCTACGCCGACTGGGAGCTGGGCGCGGGCACCAACTGGGACCAGGGCGTCTACGCCGTGGCGAAGGCCAGCGAGCGGTACGAGCTGGTCATGGTGCTCACCGACGGCAACCCGACCCGGTTCGGCACGCGGCCCAGCGGCGACGGCTCCAACACCCACTTCGTCGACGTCGAGAACGGCATCTTCTCGGCGAACGCCGTGAAGGCCAAGGACTCCCGGCTGGTGGCGCTGGGCATGGGTTCGGGCGTGCAGGGCCCGACCGGCCTCAACCTGCGGGCGCTGTCCGGCCCGGTCGCCTTCGACAGCGCCGACCCGAACCCCCTGGAAGCCGACTACTACCAGACCACGACCTTCGCGGCGGCCGCCCAGGCCCTGCGGGAGCTGGCGATCTCCCAGTGCAGCGGCACGGTCTCGGTGGTCAAGCTGCTGGTGCCGGCCGGGAACACCGGCGAGGACGTCACCGGTTCGACGGTCGCCGGCGCCGGCTGGCAGTTCAGCGCGACCAGCGACGACGCCACCGTCATCGACTCCCCCCAGACGACGACCGATGACGGCACCGGCTCGGTGTCGTTCGACCTGACCTTCCCCGGCGGTTCGACGTCGGCGGCGGTGACCGTCGACGAGACCCAGCAGCCCGGCCACACCCTGATCACCCAGGGCGGGGAGAACGCCGTCTGCCGCGACCTGTCCGACGGCAGCCCGGTGCCGGTCACCAACAGCGGCGCGACCGGTTTCACCGTCGAGGCGTCCGCCGACGCCCCGGTCAGCTGCCAGGTCCACAACCGCCCCGGCCTCCCCGCGACCGTGACGGTTGACAAGGAATGGATCATCGACGGCGAGGTCTACGCGGAGGGCACCCAGCCCCCCGGCTTCACCGCGGACCTGACCCTCACCGGCCCGGGCGGCGCCCCCGCCACCCCCCAGCCGTGGGCCGAACCCCGCCCCGGCTACGTCCAGGGCGACACCACGACCATCGACGAGTCGCTCACCCTGACCGACCCCGCCTGCACGGCCGGCGAGCCGCTGCTGGACGGCACCGAACCGCTACCCCACACCACCACCCTCACCTCCCCGACCAACCACCACACGATCACCAACACGGTGACCTGCCACGCCCACCTCACCCTGGTGAAGAAGGTTCGAGGCGACGCCGACCCGACCGCCTGGACCCTGTCCGCCGACGGCCCGACCCCCATTACCGGCGCCACCGGCGACGAGTCGGTGACCGGCGCGCTGGTCGACCCCGGCACGTACCTGCTGTCCGAAACCGGCCCCGCCGGCTACACGGCCGCCGACTGGACCTGCACCAGCACGGAGGGCGAGGTCCCGGTCGAGGCCGCCCAGGTGACCCTGACCCGAGGCGCCGACATCACCTGCACGATCGTCAACACCGTCGAGTCTCCTGGCCCTGGCCCTGGCCCTGGCCCTGGCCCGGGTCCGGGTCCGGGTCCTGAGCCGGGCCCCGGTCCCGTTGGTGGTGAGGGTGGGCAGCCAGGAGGGCTGGCCACCACTGGCGCCACCGTGTCCACCGCTGTGGGCGTGGCCGCCGCCCTGCTCCTCACCGGCCTCGTGATCGTCCTCACCACCCGCCGCCGCCAACGCGGCTGACGCTCACCGCCGCCGCCACGACGGTCGCCCCAACCGAGCCCACGCCAACGTGAACCGGGGGAAGAACAGAAGAATCCTCGCGAACACCGCCCCCACCGGCGCCATGATCAGCGGACTCCGCACCGCCGAGGTCACTGACGACAACACCACCCCCACCACGATCATCCCCACCAACGCCCCAAACCCCCCGACGACCAACGTCCACGCCGTCCGCCGCAACGGCTTCCGCTCGCCGGTCACCCCAACGTCACCAGCACCATGCCCGCGGCCCGCTCCGCCCGCGCGCAGTCCTCCCCACCAGCCCCTGAACCAACCGCGACATCGACGAAGGTCACCACCGAGGTGTCCGACACCCCGAGGAAGATCTTGCACCCCCTGTACTTGGCGGTCAGCTCGTCGGCAGCCCGAATCACCGGGTACCCGTCGATGCTGTCGGTGGTCCACCGAGAGCAGTCCAACGTCCCACACTGCGCATACTGATCAGCCAACCCACCCTCCGCGAACACCACGATCCGCAGGTAGTCGGACTCATCCGGCCGCTGCGCGTCCCGGTGCAGATCACACGTCCCGTCCCCGTCCCCCCGAACGACCCCCGGCAACCCCAATTCCCGCCGCTGCCTCTCATCCAGCAACGCACAGGCATCCGCCCCCACCTCCAACGGCCGCCCCACCTCCGGAATCACCAGCGAGGTCTGCTCGGCGGGCTCCGACGCAGGCGTTGGGTTCGCTCCTTCATCAGAGCACCCGGACAACACGAGTGCGGCGGCAACACCAACCGCCCACCTCGATCGCGTCATTTTGCGGCCCCCAGCCGTTGTTGCGCGGGTGATCATGTCCAGACGGCGGTTCCACACCGCGTCCACCGATCTTTAGGCACCGCTCCCGGCGGCGCCATAGTGATCGCGATGGTAGGCAAGGTGCGCTTCGTCGACATAGTGCTGGTCGTCGACAGTGAGCGGTCCCAGCAACGTCCCGTTGACCCATACTTGCCGCTCGGCGTCGATGATCATCGCCCCGTTGTCAAACAGGACATGGCAATTGGGGCACAAACACAGAACATTGGACGGAATGTCCGGCCCGTCATGCCCTCGGCCGAGTGGTCGAATATGCGCACCCTCAGAGTAGCTGCGATCGCCCGCGACGACTAATCGTGTCCTGCATGCTTGGCAAGTATCGTCATATAAGCTTTTGATGAATCGCGAAACCTTGGTCGACCGCACGATCCGTTGAACGGTCTCATCGCGGCGCCCCGGAGTGACCTCCCCGTCTGGTACCGCCAGATCACTGCGCTTCCTAGCTCCCGGACCACTGTCGGCCTTGGTCAACTTGTAGCGACAGACTTGGAACCCGTGCTGGCCGGCCTCCCGCCAGGCGTCGACTACGCGGTACAATCCGTCGTAGCGAAGGCCCGATTCTGGTGCGTAGGAAGAGCCCTTATGTGCTCCCCGGATAACTCTCACCAGCGCGCCACTGATAGAGCTCGTCAGTAGCCCTGCATTTCCCGAATCCTCGAACGTCTGATCCGCAACCTGTCGCTTGTTCTTGTCCTGCCCGCCGTGGCCGGTATAAATGATGAGGTTCCCAAGGTCCTGATCATCGATGTAGCCGCCGGATACAACAATTGATTCGGCGCCAAAAGCTCCAGTTCCACAAATCCCGGCCTGTGTAGGCCGGTGCACCCCGCTGCGATGCAGCGCTGCGCGATTGGCAAAGGTCGATCCTTCAGGATAGCCAGCGATCTCTCCGTAGCGGGCGCGTTCGCTGGGTTGCGGTAGGCGACTGAGATCGCGGGCATCGAATCCCAACCGCTGCAAGGTGCGAACGACCGAGGCAGCGCCCCCGGAGAAGTCCTTTGCCCGCCAGAACGTGTCGGTAGCAAACCCGTGCGCTACACCAACGATCGCTGTCGAATCATAGGTCCGACCATCGTGCACCAGGACGAATCGCTTCGCTGGCCCAAACCCATACGTCGAACGGAAGGCTTCGGCCCCTAGGCGCTCGTGCTCTGCAATGGCGCGCTCGACCGACACCTGCGTGACATCACCTAACCCCATACCCGCACCGTAGCCGAACCCACCGACAGGGTGTCACCTGTTCGTGTCTGTATCTGCGTGCTCCGCGCCGCAGCACTACGTACCACGGGCCCGGTGCTCCTCTTCTGCGGAAGCACCGGGGGCCGCTGTCGTGTTCGTTAGTTGACGCTCACGATCTTGCCGGTGACGGCCACATCCCCAGATTTGGTCGACAGGAACAGCGGAATCGCGTTGTACTCGGACCCGCTCACCTCCAGGGTGCTGATCACTTCGCCGCTCTCGTCACCCGCTACCGCGATGGTCACCGTGTACTGCCCGAACGTGTCGGGATCCAGGTATCCGTTGTAGTTCAGCTCCGGGGTGACCGTGATGGAACAGCCGGCGGACCCGAAACACTGCTTCTCGGTCACCTTCAGGTCGACCGTCAGGTCGGAGGCCGACGGCCAGCTCTCAGCGGGCGGCTCGGGTTCCTCGGTGTCCGGCGCCGCGGCCCGTGCGACGTTGTTGGGCTTGGCCGACTTTCCGGTCAGGTCGTTGAGGTCGTCGACGAGTTGCTGTTGCACCACCACGGTGCCGATCACGGCAAGCCCGGACAGGGCCAGCGACGCAACGGACAGCCACCGCTCCGTACCCCACACGGAAATCAGGGACATGACGACACCGGCGACGCCGAGGATCGCACCCGCGTTGTTGAGGATCGGGATGGGGATAAGGGCGCAGCCGGCGAGCCCGACACCGAAGGCAACCCACGCAAGCGGCCGGAACTTCCGCTGCGGCGCGGGCGCGGGAACCGGCGGGGCGACGGCGATGTGGTGGGGGTAGGTCATGGTCTGTCCTCAGGTGTTGTCGTTGGTGTTGGTTGGTTTGCGGACAATCACCCCGCCGATCGCCGCGACCAGCCCGATCAGCCCGACCGGGGCCGGCCACAGGCGCCGTTCTGACAGTGCCTCTCGACACTCCATCAACGAAGCTCCAAGTTGCTCTGGGAGTCGTCTCTGCCGTCTGTTTTGTGTCACTGAGGACAGAGAAATATTTCTGGACACAAAGTACGACCTTCACACCCACGTCCGCGACGATCGCGATCACCACGACGAGCACCGCCGATGCCCATCGTCGCCTCTGCGCGATGCGTCCTGGTGATCGTCAGGGAAGTCCTGTCGGTGGCCGCAACGCAGCAGTTTGGCGCGGCCAACCAGCTCAGGCGTCGGCGGTGAGGTTCGTGCCGTCCCAGACGAAGCGGGCCGTGGTGACCGCGTCGTCGCCGTCGTGGCCGGTGATGAGTTGGTGGATCGCGACGCCGCTCAGTTCGGGGTAGGTGCACCATTCGTGGTCCGAGGTGAGTAGCAGGTCGAGTCGCAGCGCGGACAGCAGCGCGAAGACCTGTCCCCGGTTGTTGGTGTCGACTCCGACGAACACCTCGTCGAGCAGAATGACCCGGGGGCCGGTCGGCACCGCCTCGTAGTGGGCCGCGACCGCGGCGAACAGCGGCAGGTGCAGGGCGATGGCCTTCTCACCGCCGGACAGCGCGCCGTGCAGTTTCTTCGTGAGCGGTTGCCAGCCGGCGCCGTTCGTGCGGTCCACCTTGACGTCGAACCGGTGCCAGGCGGTGTAGTCGAACACCTGGCCCAGCTGTTGTTCCCAGCTGGCGGCGGTGTCGTCGGCCTTGGCCTGTTCGATCCGGTCCCGGAAGAACTGGTGCAGGGATTCGCGGTCCGCGTCGGTCAGTCGCGCGGGGTCCTTCAGCAGGAGATCCCGTGCGGCTCTGGTTCCGGGGGGCAGTTCGGGCGCGACCCGCCAGACGAGCTGAACCGACACTTTCGACGCGGTCCGAACCCGCTCCAGCCGGTCGTTCATCGCGTCCACCAGTTCGCCGGCCTGACGAATGCGTGCGGCGAGGTGGCGGCGGGTGTCGCCGGTGAGGGTCTGGTCGAACAGTTGCCGCTCGCGTTCGGTGATCTCGTGCCTGCTCCGCTCGGCGTCGCTCTTCAGGATCGTCAGCAACTCGGCGGCGCCGACCCGGACACCGTCCACCAGGGCGGTGAAGACCTGGACGTCCTCGTCGGTTTCGAGGTCGAGGTCGGCCCGCGCGCTGAGCGCCGTGCGGCACTCGTGCACCGATTCCGAGAGCCGGTGCAGGGCGTCACCGAGGTTGTTCGGTTCGTGGGGCATGGTTGGCCAGGCGGCGGCGACCAGGCGGGCGGTGTCCAGGGCCGCGCGCACTCCCTCCGACGAGGAGAGCGTGGCGGTGAACCGGTCGAGTTCGTCGAACGCGCTGTCCGCCGGGAAGCTCGTGGTGGCGAGCTGCCGGAATCGGCGAGCCGCGGTGTCGCGTACTCGGGTCGCTTCGTCGCGGGCGTCCGCGTCGGCCTTGCTGCGTTCGGCCAACACGCCCAACCGCTCGGCGAGCGAGGCCACGCCGCGGTGGGCCGTGCTGAGCTCCTTGCTGAGATCGGACAGTCGACCACGCGACGCGGCCAGCTCGGCCAGCACGTCCCGGTAGTCCACTCCGATGGTCTTCTCCACCGCGTCGAGCTTCGCGGCGAGTTGACGCAGGGTGGCTTCGGCCTCCCCGGCTTCGGTCTCCCGCTGAGTCGCGGCCGCGTTCGAACGGGTGGCCCGTTCGTCCGCCTCGACGGCGGCGCCACGAGCCGCGACCAGGTCGCGATGACCGTCGAGCCACAGTTCGGCCTGCTCCCGGAAGCTCTCCACCGCGTGTTCGTGCGTGGTCAGAGCGGATCGTTGGGTGGGCAGACCGTGTTCGGCCGCGACGACGGTGAGGGCGTGCAGGGCGGCGGTGGCCCGCGCCTCTCGCGTCGACAGCGTGTCCAGCCGCTTGCGGACCGTCCGTTCGGCGGCCACCACGGCGGATTCCAGGCGCGTCAGCTTGTCGCGTGCGGCCCGGATTCCGTTGAACGGCGGCCGGGAGCTTCGTTCGCTCGCGAGCACCGCGCGGCGGGCGTCGATCGCGTCCTGGCGTCGTTCCAGTCCGCTCAGCGTCTCGTCGACGGTGGTGAGCTGGCGTTCCAGCTCGCGCCGGTGGCGTTCCCTGGCCCGTTGCCGGGCCACCGCGCCGATGAACTCCGTGTGGGCTTTCTGCCAGCTGCCGCGCAGGTTTCCCCATCGCCAGTCGCCGTCCGCGCTGATCGCCACAGGATGTCCCTCCGGCAGTCGCTCGCCGTAGGCGACAGCCGCGAGAAGCCGGGTGACGCTCGAAGGCGGCACGGGGGTGTCGGTCTCGGGAACCAGGACGTCCACCAGCGACCGTCCCGGGGCGGCCGGGACACCTTCCGGCAGGGCGAAGACGTCGTGACCGACGACCTCGCCGGTCGGGCCGACCCACGCGTCCAGCGCGCCGGCCGACTGCAGTGCGGCTTCGACGGCGCACTGGGTCGTGTCCGGCACCTCGTCGGCGAAGCGGACCAGCTGCCACAGCGGGGCGCCGGTCATCGTCGCGCGGTCCGTCGTGCGGGTGGGTGGCGCGTCCGGGGGTCGGTCGTGTTCGTCGGCCAGCCGGTCCAGGTCCGCGCCGAGCCGGTCGCGTTCGGCCAGCGCCGCCGTGCGGTCCGCGGCGATGACGGTTTCCGTGCGGACCAGGTCGGCGCGCACGGCTTCGGCGACGTGCTCCACGTGCTCGACGAGCGAGGTCTCGTTCTCCACCAGGTCGGCGAACACGTCGAGGTCGGCGAAGCGCAGCTCCCGACACCCGGCCGCCCACTCGCGGAGCGCACCGGCCAGGCCGTCCAGCGCCCGCTCGTACTCCTCGTCCGCCGCCGCCCGGTCTTCTCCGGCGCTCGAAAGGTCGGTCCGGGCCTCATCGAGGTCCGTTTCGGCCTCCCGGCGACGCTCGATCGCCTTTTCCTGGGTGTCGAGCGCCTGCCGCACGGTCCAGACCTGGCCCAGACGTCCCTTGACCGCCGCGCGGAGCAGGGGCCGTGACCGGTCGGCCTCGGTGTCCAGCGTCGCGGCGACCTCGTTGTGGACGCTGGCCAGGCCTGCCCTCGTCGCTGCCTGCCGGGCCTCGTCAGCGCGGGCGGCCACGGTGTGCTCCCGCGTCGCCACGTGGCGCTGCGCCGCGCGGGCGCGGTCGGCGTCGTCGTCCGCCTGAGCGCGTGTGACGTCGGCGTCGGCACGAACGCCCTTCGCGCGGGTTCGCGCCTCTTTCGTGTGCTGCCTGAGCTGGTCCAGCTCCCGGCCCTGCTGATAGGCCTCGCTGTCCACGAGGCCGTCGATGCGGGCCTTGGTCTCCTCCTCCTCGCGACCGAGGTTCTCGACGAGCCTTTCGGTAGTGGCCTTGTCGGCCGCGACTCGGGCGTGTTCGTCGGCCGAGCGACGCGCTGACTTGGTGAGGTTGTCCAGCTCGGTCGTGGCGGAGATCAACGTGGCCGAGGCGGCGCGCAGCACTCGCGCGGCGTAGGTGCGCTGCCGGGCCGCGAGGCTCCGTGCCGCCGTGACCTCGGCGTCCAACGTGGCCAGTCGCTCACGCTGCCGGTCGAGCCGCTCGAAACCCTCGGCCAGGTCGGCGACTTCCTGTTGCCCCAACGGCGGCAGCGCCCGAGAGAGCAAAGTGGACAGCAACGACGGGTCGAGCCGCTGGGACAGTTTTGGGGTGCGCAGCTGGAGCAGCGCGGTGATCAGCGCGTCGTAGCGTTGCTCGTTCAGCCCGGGGAACAGCGTCGTGCGCACGGCGGAGCGGTACTCGGTCGCGTTCGGATGGAGAACACCGTGGTGACCGAGCGCCTGCTCCAGCGCGCTTCTGGTGAGCGGCGTGCCGGCCTCGGTGACCAGCGACAACCCCGTCGGCAGGCCGACGCGCTGCGTGGTCGTGAAGTAGTCGGCGTGCACGGCCGTGGTGTGGGTGCTGGCCTGGAGCCGCGCGCCGCAACAGAACCACGCGTCGGGCTCACCGGGAAGGTGGAACTCCAGCCACACGTAGCCGACCCGCGTCGTGCCGGCCGCGCCTTCGCCCATGAGGTTCCAGTGCATGGTGCGCTCACTGGTGCCGAACGTCGACAGGCGGCTCGCCCGCAGGTTCGCGTCGAACAGGAACGGCAGCAGCAACTCCAGCGCCTTCGACTTCCCGGTGCCGTTCGGCCCGCGCAGCAGCAGCCTGCCATGGTGGAACTCGAACGCCTCGTCGTAGTACCGCCAGATGTTGAGAATGCCGGCACGGGTCGGCACCCAACGCCTGGTCGGCGTTTCGGCTGGTTCGGGTGCGTGCCTCGGCAGCTCGGTGACCGTCACAGCGGATCCTCCCCGGAGTGGCTGCTCCGCGCCGATCCCGCCGCGTAGCGTGCGGACGCGGGCAGCGGGTGCACCAGCCCGTCGGTGATCCGGACGAGACCGAACCCGCGCAGCACGTCCAACGCGTCGGCCACGAGAGCCGCGACACCATCGTCGCCGCGGTATCCCTTCCCCCACGACGGGAACTTGGCGAGTAGGGCGTTGGCGGCCAGGCCAAGCTGCTCAGTCGTCGTCACGGATCTGATGTCCTCCAGGAGAAGCAGCGCGGCCACCTTGGCGTTGCTCCCGTCATCGGGGAACCTGCTGTCGGTGGCGATGCCGTCTGGATCGACGAACAGCACGCCTTCGGCCCGCTCCTCGATCAGGAACCCGCCCTCCTCAGCCGCCCGCCGCACCAGCTGGCGGCCGGTCGGCGAGTTGAGGTAGGCGCGCTCGTCGGCGGACAGATCGTCGAGATGGACGACCGGGTCGTCGACCAGCTTGCGGAAGATCGAGTGCCGCAACCACAGGTTGCGTTGGACCTCCGACACGGGCGCCTGGCCGGAGGAGTGTTCGGCGGCGGCGCCGTAGCGCCGCTCCCGGGACACCGCGACGAGCAACTCCTCGAACCGCGCGGGGACCTCGTCAACCGGAACGGCGAGCTGGGACACCCCGGTCGGCGCGGACAACAGCCGCATGAGCAGCGCGGCGTCGACCTCGTAGAGCACCTTGGCCGCCGCGGAGTCGACGAAGGACTCCGTCGCACCATCGAGCACCTCGACCGCGCCGAAGTGTTCGAGCATGCGTAACGCGTCGACGAACGCCATGCGTTCCGCGCGGGCGGACGGGTCGAAGGTCGCGAGCACGGGGTCGGTCGCCGTGGCCCGGGTCACCCGGTCCGCGAGCAGCCCGATGGTGGTCACCGGCACGGTCAACAGTTCGGCGGCCGCCACACACAGCAGAACGTAGCGGCGTCGGTCGAACGGCGCCCGACCGGAACGGTGCCGGCGCGGCGGCCGGCTGGCGTCGGCCATGGGGCGGACCTTGGCCAGCCGGGCGTAACCCAGCCGTGGCTCGACGACCACCGACCAACCGCAGTAGTAGTCGAACCACTTCCTGATCGGTTCACGACGCCGGCGCACCAGGTCGAACGACTCCGCCGCCCCGCGTTCATGGACCAGCGGGCTCGCCAACATGATCCGGATCCCCCTGGCGATCTCCTCGCGCTCGGCGGTGACCAGCTGGTTCGACAGATTGCTCACCGAGCGGCCCTCCGAACGTGGCGGTGACCGAACGCGCGGATCTCGATCTCGTAGTCCGGCCCGGTGAACCGGCCGTGGGGTGTGGTCAGGTGCGCGATCGCGTTGTCGACCGGCGGACGCAGAACGATCTCGATCTTCCCGTCCGTCGTCGTGGCGCGACGAGTGCCGGCGGTGGTCGGACCGTTCGCCAACGCTCTCCCGAGCAGCTCAAGGAGCCGTTCGAACGCGCTGTGCTGGAGACGTCCGAAGCTGGACAGCCGCACCGGCCCGCCGGTGTCGAGCAGGTGCCACGCGGCCTCAAGCTGTGCCCGCTCGGCGAGCGCCTGCTCCGCGCGGGCGGCCTTCACCGCGGCGACGTCACGGACCCGCCCGGTGCGACTGAACCGCTCGGTCCTGCCGGAGGACCTCAGCAGCGGTGACACCTCGACCGGCGGCGCGTCCGCCCAACTCGTGGAGCTACTGACCAGTTCCGGATCCGGATGACCGAGATGCGCGTGCCGGGCGGGGCTGAGCCCGGTGGCGGTGGACCACAGCCGGTGCAGATGCTCCTGATCAGGCAGGACGGTGAACCACTTGGCCAACTCGCGGAAGTCGGCCACCGCGCTGCTCGCTCGGCGCCGTGACTCGGTGATCCGGTCGAGCACCTGCAGCAAGGTGATGATCGCGCGCCGGGCCACCAGATGCAGCTGTTCGACGCGGGGACGGGTGCCGTCGCCCGGCAGGAACCAGGCCCGCAGCCCCTCCCACCGGGCGTGCCGGTGCGCGAGCCACTCCGGCCCGGGGTCGTCGCCGGAAAGCCTCGGCAGCTCGGCCCCGAGCAGCGCGCGGTGATGCACCAGGCCCAGGCCGTGGGCCTCGACCCGGTCGATTCGGGTTTCGATCGCGTGCGTGCGCTGGTCCAGGTTGGTGAGGAACTCCTGCAGGTAGGCGACGGTGGCGGCTTTGACCTCGTGGAAGGTCGACAGGTCCGCGCCGTCGGCCCGCAGCAACCGTTGCAGCTCGCCGTTGAACTGCTTGGTGTTGGAGCGCAGCGCGTCGAGGTGGCCTTCCAACTCCATCACGGTGGTGTAGATGCGTCGGTCGGTTCCGGTGGCGTCGTCGAGCAGCGTGCCCAGGTCGCCGAGGCGATCGGAGATCGCGTCGAGCACGGCGGTCTGAAGTGCGCCGGCGGAGGTCAGGACCGACAGCGCGTGCAGCACCCCCGCGAACGCCGCCTCACCCTGCCTGGTCAGGGAGTACTGGAGGTTGCGCCGCTCGTACTCGCTCGCGGTGCGGTAGTTCTCGGCGTGGTTCTGGGTGACGTCGACGAGGTTCCAGTCGTGCAGTTGTCCCAGCGCGGCGGCCAGCTCGCTGTCGTCGATCGCGTCGAGCCAGCCGACCGAGCGCAGCCGGGCACGCACGTCGTCCAGGCCCAGCGACGTTTCCAGACGTTCGTTGGCCTCGCCGAACGCGTGGAGGACCGAGACGTAGAGCCCAGCACGATCACCGCTGGTGAACCGGAACATCTCCGGTGGAACACGGATGGGTTCCACGCAGTCCTCCCCCCTTTCGTCCGTCCCATCCCACCGTCCCGTCGGGCATCGGTAAACGGAAATCACCGAGTTGGGCAGTATTTGTCCAGTTTCTCCAGGAGTAGATCCACCACGCGTTCCTCACTCACCGTCACGTCGTGGGCCCGGAGCTGGTCGGCGAGAGCCGCGTCCCAGGGTGCGTCCGTCACCCGCCCGACCGAAGGCCCGGTCGTGTCGACCGCGAGCGCGTCGAGGTAGTCGGCCGTGCCCATCAGCCACGGTGTCGCGCCCGTGCGTGCCGCCACGTTCGCCGCGATCCGGATGCCCTCACCGTCGAAGTCGCCGTGATACCGCAGAGCACACCCCGCCGAGGCGAGGCCGCGCAGCAGCAGGATGCCCGCGCTGTTGGGCCACCCGGACGTGCACACCACCGGCGGGCACCGGACCCCGAACCGCGCGAGCGCCAACGCGACGACGCTCGGATTCTCGAACACCCAGACGGTGTCGGGGAGACCGGCGGGCCAGGTCGTGGCTCGTAGCTGACCGAGGGTCAGCGCCGCCACCTGACCGGCGTCGGCACACAGCCGCAGGATCGAGCTGACCAGGCCCGACCCCGGCGGGCGCATCCCCGCGACGAGGACCACGGAGGAGAGTTCGTCATCGGCGACGCCAGCGCGTTCCCAGAGTTGGCGCCGTTGGGTCACGTCGGTGGGCAGGGGCAGGTCGTAGATGGTCGCCAGCCCGCGAAGCACCATGGTGGCGCGCCGCGTCCCGTCGTCCAGGGCGTGCGTGTCCCGCAACGTCCGGTCCGCGAGCACCGGCAGCGGCTCCCCGGCGGCCGGAAGTTCGCCGAGCACCCGCAGCACGTCGTCGAGCAACGACCTGGTGCTGGCGACCGAGCCACCGACCAGCCCCGCTCGGCGCACGGACCCCACCCAGTCGATCAACGCGGGCTGCCGGACGACGACAGGATGCCGCGTCAGCCACTCCCACAACTCGGCCCGCTCCGCGGCGACCTCGGCACGCCGCCCGGCCCGATCCGCGATCGGCCCGACGAGCCGGGTCACCACTTCCCGCAGGTCATCACCGGTCTCCGCGAGAACGTCCTCAAGTCTTGCGACCGACACCGTCACCTGCTCGGCTGGCAGCCGGTCCATCCCGAGCAGGTCAGCCAGCGCGACCCGCTGGTCCTCGGTCATCGGCCCGACTCGAACCCGACTCACCGCACGTCCCGACGACAACCGCTCGTGTGCGGCACGCCACAGCGGAGCAAGGCCGGTCGAGAACTCCCGGATGGTTCCTCCCCTCCTGACCGTTCGAGCGATGTTGGATGTTCGCGATAGTAATAGTCGAGTCGTGCGGCGGCACTGACAAGGTGGACAGCGCGTGTCCGCAACGTTTCGTGTGCTGGCCGAGTTTGACCAATCCGGGAGAATCGGAGAACGCGCCATGTCGGTGGTCCGCAGGTGTCTCACTGGGCACTCCGCTCCGCGAGCCATGGGCAGGAACTGGCTGCCCACGCCGTTCCAGGCGACCGCGAGGGCGGCCAGCCGAGGTCTCCGAGGTGCTGCGGTAGTTGAGCCGCAGCCTGCTGCTACGGCCCGTGATGGAGACGCCCAGGGCACCGAGTGACACGTTGGGGTCGTAGCTCCGCTGGTGAGGCCGCCGGAGAAGCCGGCGTTGCGACGGGAGGTGGGGTGCGAGTGATGACGGGAAGTCGGTGAAGGGCTCACCAGCGAGGACGCTGCGGCCGCTGTCGGCGCGTCGCCCGCATCGGGCTGTTTCGTCACCTGATCAGAGGCCGCCGCCGGAGATGGTGCGGTGGACGGACGGGCCGAACCACGACGTCAGAATCGACGATGTCTCGAATGGAGAGTACTGATAATCCAATAACGGCGCATTACCGTATAAGAATCTGAGTCCCACCGAGTTCGAGACAGGGCACGCGTCGCCACGCCACGGCGGCGCCTGGCGCGCCCAACGTGTGCGGCAAAACGCGGTCAAGGTTAAGTCGATCTTCCAAATGCTGACGTCTGCGGTCTTGGCAACGAACTCGTTGTTTCGCTGGGGATACCGAGCGTGTGACACTCCTTGTCAACCTGTGCGCGCGGGAGGACCGTTGACGAGCACGCATCGCATCACCGACCGGCAGGACAGCGACGCGGCACTGCGCCTGCTCAAAGCCGTCGCCGTGACTCACTCCTACAACCAGCGGGCGCAGACACTGAGCTTCGGCGTCTCGATTGCCCTGGCCGTTGCTGGCCTGCTAATCGGGCCGGGTTCGCGGTACGGCACCGCGGTCGCCCTCGGTGGCACGCTCTGGGCCGCCGTCTACAAGATGGTGATGGAACCTTGGGCTGAGCGGTACCTACGGATCGCCGCGACGCTTCAGGAGAGGTTCGACACCGACGTACTAGGCCTGCCGTGGAACCGGGTCGTGGTCGGGGACCGCGTCGGCGAGGACGAGGTCAGCCGACTCAGTCGGCATTTTCGCGGCGACGAGGACCGGCTACGGGGCTACTACCTCGTGGCCAACGCCGCAGCACCTTACGACCTGCTCTTCTGCCTGGAACAGAACCTGGCCTGGGGCTCCCGGATCCGGCTCCGCTTCGCCCAGATGACGCTCTTCATGCTGGTGTTGTGGTCCGTGGCGGGCGTCCTGCTCACCCTGGCCACCGGCGCGACGGTGGCCGGACTGGTCATCGGGTGGTTCGTTCCATCGCTCGGTCTGCTGCTCCTGTGCCTGGGGACGTACCGTATTCAGATGGCGAGCACCCGAGATCGGCTGCGCGTCCTCGGGTTGGTGCGTGCGGTCGTCGACGAGCACTCGTCGCCGGTGATCGCCAGTCCAGCTGAGTTGACTCTCTTCGCCCGGCAGGTCCAGGACGCGCTCTATCACATGCGGCGTCTCCAGCCGCGCCTGCCGGCCTGGTATTTTCAGCGCTACCACGACGAGGACAGGTCCGATTTCCAAGTCAGGATGCGGGAACTTGAAGGGCGGTTTCCCCAGTCATGACCGCCTTGGACGAGCTGGCCCGCGAATTCGAGGACTCGGCCGTCGCGTCGGCGATCATCGAGTCGCTTCTTGACAATGGTGTTGAGATTCGTGGCGGCATAGAACGGCTCCGTCGTGGTTACACCGGAGCCCGGCTCGCGAAAGCACAACTAGTTAACGTCAATGGTCAGCCAATGCCGCGCTGGTGTGTTATCAAATACTGCCCGCCGGTGCTGATGAATCATCAGCGGGAGAGTAGGCGGCATGCGGCTGCTCTGCGGGAAGCGCCCCAAGAATTCTGTGAGCGACACCTCGCGAGGATTGCCTTTCCTCCGATTTCTTGTCCCTCGAACGCCCTTGTGATCGGCCAGTTCAACGCCGATGGCATTCCGCTCGGGACGGTAGAACTTGACCAACTGGCGGAGGCCTGCGAGGTGGTCTGGAACACGATTCTCGACCGGTGGGCCGGTCCGGGGTATGACAGCGAGCGGTCAACGCTGGCGGAGTTGCTGGCGTGCGAACTGGGCGACAGCTTTCGTCCTGGCGGCTGGCTACATGACTGGGCGCAGGCGAATGACCTGCTGGTGCCCGCCTTTCTGGACCTGGAGGGCGAGGAATCACCGCTGCCCAACCCATGGCGGCTGTTCGACGAGGACTTGCCCACGACGCGGGCGGAGATTCATTATCTGGTGGGCCGGACGCACGGCGACCTGCATGGGGACAACGTCCTCATACCTGTGCGCAACGGATCCATCCGCCCAGCCGATTTCCGGCTTATCGACCTGGCCACCTACGACGCGCGAGCACCGTTGAGCCGGGATCTCGCCACCCAGCTGATGTCGTTGTGCTGGCGTGAGATCGGGGCAAGCTCCGAACGCAGTCAGGAGGCGTTCCTTGTCTATCTGGTGAACGATTACCGCGACGAGCTGCTCGACGGCCGAATGCCGGGAGATGTGCGGAAGGTCATTGATGCGCTGCGCGAACCGGCGCTCCGGTTCGTCATCCAGAACGAATGGAATCAGGAGCACTGGCACCGACAGTTGAAGGTCTCCCTTCTTGCGCAGGCCATGCTGCACACCGCCTACTCGTCGGGCGGTACGCCTGCGAGCCGATGGTGCTCGCGGCTGGCTGGGCGGCTCACCCGGGCGCTTCTCGGCACGGCAAACCTGCCGACCGGCCCACTGATGCGCTTCGACGCGGGAAAGCTCGTCGAGGCGACACACGCTACGGCGGCGCGGACGATTGACCGGTCAGCGAGTGACGGATCCATCTTCGTCGACCGCACGGGTCAGCGGGGTCGCCTTCGCGCAGCCCTTGCGGACCGGGTCACCTCCGTCATTGTGGTCAGCGGACCACCCGGAATCGGCAAGACCGCGCTGGTCCGCGAGGTGCTCACTGATCTGGGCCTGACCGATCCGGAAGACGAGACCACTGCGGTCCGTTGGCACGACGCCACACCATACGGGGAGATCGATGTGCCGACCCTGCTCAAGGACATCGAGCCACCCGGATCGGACCGGGTGGCCGGTCCGTCCGCACGGGCACGCCTGGAGATCGCCCTGGACAGCCTTGGCGAGTCCGGCGGCATCCGGCCGGTGATTGTGATCGACTCGGCGGAGAACCTTCTCAAGGAGGAACATGTCCTCCGTGACTCGGAGCTTGACCTGGCGCTGGAGGCAGTACAGGGCCGGCTGCGCCCCGTCGTGAAGGTCGTCCTCGTTACGCAGCATGTGCCCAGCGCGACGACGGGTGTGGCCTGGCCGGGGACGGCGTGTCAGATCAACCTCGACGGACTCGAGCCACCCTGGCTGCGTGAGCACTTCGCCGAACTTGATCCCGGCAACGCGTACGGTCTCGCCGACCTGCCCGAGCAAGATCTACGGCACGTTCACGGCTTCCTGGCCGGTAATCCACGGCTCGCCGAACTTCTCCACGCGGTCCTCAGCTTCGACCCGCCGGGACTGCAGGCCCATGAGGTAGGACCGTGGCTGTCCTCCGTGCCGGCGAGCGAGGTGCACCAACGCCTGGTGCGCCGATATGTTGACCTCCTTCCCGCCGAACAGCAACTGGTGTCGAAGGGCTTGGCGGCGCTCGGAATCCCGGTGAGCACTGACGCCGTCATCGGCGTCCTGGCGCCATATCTGTCGAGGGAGTTGATCGAGTCGGCCCTGCGCGCGCTCGTTGCGGCGCGCCTCGTCCTGGAACGCCGGGACGGACGCAGGTATGTGCGAAAGACCGAGGTTGAGGCGGTCATCGGTTACCTGGGGCGTGACCGGCACACGGATGACGGCGGGTCCCCCACCCGGCGTGAGCTCGCTCTTCAGGCAGCCAAGGTTCTGGCGGTGATGCAGAAAGACGACGACGAAGTAGATGGCATGGTGGATCTGGAGATGCACTTCGCGCGGGTCGACGCCTGGCTACGGGCGGGTATGTACGAGCAGGCCCACAGCCTTATCGAGGAGATGGACGACCTGGTGCGTCGCTGGGGCAGCGGCGCGGAATTGCGTGCTCAACGGGAGGCCGTGCGTGGCCGGCTCGGCGACGACCGGGAGGGCGAGATGCTGAACCTCGCCGGCCTGGGTCACATCTACTCGTACAGCGGCGAGTTCCGGTCGGCGCTGGAGGCTTATCAGGCCGCGCTCAGCATCGCCAAGCAGGACCAGCTTCGCGAGGCGATGCGCCAGATCTACATCAACATGGGTGCCATGTTCTGGGAGAACAACTACCTCGCCGAAGCCGAGGACCACTACGGGTGGGCGCTGGGACTGGCAGACGAGGACGACGAGGACGGTGGTGACGACGACCGTACAGTCGTGCTGCGCGGCGACCGCGCCGCCGCACTCGTCGGTTTGGCCGACTCCCGGCAGCGGCGCGGCAGCTATCGACGTGCGGTCGAGCAGGCTCTGGCGGCTTTCGAAGCGGCTTGGGAGGCCGACCCCGGACAGGCGTTGGGCGCCGCGCTGCGGTTGGCGCGCTGGTACGCCGAGCTGGACCAAATCCCAGACGCGCTGACGATGCGGGCGAGGTCTGCCGAGCTCACATCGGCCCACCCCGATGCCTCGGCGCGAGCGGAGTTGCTCACCTTGACCGCCGACTTGTACCTGTACCAGGACCGGTACCAAGAGGCGCGGTCGGCGGCGGCGCAGGCCGTCGAGGTCGCGCGTGTCCGCCGTGACCCGATCAACTTGCGGCGCTCCCTCACCACCGTGGCGCTTGCCGATGTGCACCTGGGTGATTTTCTGGCGGCCCGCAGGGCCATTGAGGAGTCAGCCCGTTACCGGGTGGCAGGCAGGGACACCGCGGAGCTCGCGCTCCGGGCGATCATCGCATACCGGTCCGAACTGCCAGGCACCGCGCGGGATCTCTTCCGGCAACTCCACGATGAGACAAGCCGACGCACAAAGGCCGACAGCAACGATCTTGTCGCTTGGGACTTCGCCGGGATCGCCCGGTGCCATTCCGTCCTCCTCGGTGAGGTGGAGCCTGCGTGGGCGCTGGACGCGTTTCGCCGGGCACGACCGACGTCGGCCCAGCAGACGCCCGGACTGGACGACCGAATGAGATTCATGGTGAAGACGCTGGCCGGAAACTGCCCGCGCCTCGATCACGTGCTCACGGAACTGGCGCGCATCCGGCCGGGCCGCGGCGGTTAGTTCCCGAACCAGCCTTCCTCATGCGCCAGGATAATGGCCTCCAGCCGGGTACTGACGCCGATCTGTTGGTAAAGCGACTGAAGGAGCCGGTACATCGCTCGCTCGGAGTAGCCGGTGTCCGAGGCCAGCCGGGACACGGTCCAGCCGTCGGCGAGCCGTCGCAACAAGGCGACCTGCTGCGTCGAGGGAGCCGATCGGCGCGAAGGCCGGCCGCCACGCTCGGCTACCAGGAGGTCGGCCACGTCAGCAGGCATGACAGCTTCACCGCCGAGAGTCGCGGACACCGCACGCTGCAACGCCGGCACCGTCGCCGCGCGTGCCAGCACCGACCGCGCACCGGCTCGCATGGCCTGCACGCCAAGCGAGGAAAGGTCGCCGGATGGCAGCGCGACGACGAGCGGGCGGGGACGTAGACGACATAGGGCGGTCAGACGGTCCAGATCCTCGGTGGAGTGCAGGGTCAGCAGCACCACCCCACCCGGGCGTTCGCGCAGCCAGGCCACGGCGTCCACAGGCTCCTCCACGTGATGTCCCAGGCTCGACAACGCCGCTGCGACGCCACGCCGGAACATCGGTAGGGGGTCCAAGACCGCGACATGAACGGTCACCGTGACCCCCACACCTCCCCGTGGCCGCTCGGCCACCAGTGGGAACGGCAGCCGACAGCATAGGACGGGGCAGGGGTCTGCCAGCAGACGGTCGTAGGTGCGCGCGATCGGTCATAGACCTGCGGTGCTTCGCATTCTTAGCGTCAAATCGTCCGACGACGCACGGAGGTGCCCGTGGTCTACTTCGATAAGTCTGGCCGCCCCATCCGTCGGAAAGTCCGGCGCCGCACCCTACCGGTCGATCCCGAAATCAGCGACGCCAAGACCCGGTACATCCTCGAGGTCGCCACAGCCCACCCGAGGTTTACGCCGGATGAGGTGTTCGCCGAGATCTACTACGGCCGGCGCCGCCACGACATAACCAAGGCCATGGTGCGCAGCACTCTCTCCGGTCGCCGCCGCACGTCCACGCGGCGACCGCGGTGGTTGTTCGGCCGGTGAAGTCCGGTAGGGCGTTACATACGCTCGTGACGCGGTGACGCCGTTCGGCACCACCGGCGTCGTGCTGAGCCTCACCGCCCGCTGACAACTGGTCCCGAACCCGCCACCGGTCACCAGCTTGTGAAGGGAGCACACCGTGCGGTGAGCCGGTAGGTCGTCACTTCCAGGAGGGTTCACGTGCGCCCATCTCCTCGTTACCCCTGTCCGGTCGCCGGTGGTCGAGACAGGTGCAGACCCCTGGCCGCCGCCACGGTCCCGCACACCCGTGCTGGCAGCACTCACCACACTCGGCGGTCGCGACCAGACGCGCATCACCGATCCCCGTTCTCACGTCGTGTTCCGCTCGCGCCATCTCCCTGTCTTCCCGATCATTCTGCAGCTGGACTACCGCTCGCCGGGGTTCCTCGCCGTCCTCGGGTGACCGGCACTGCACGTGCCAACGGGTGAGACGACCGCCGGCCGGGTGATGGCCAGCGGGCCGCCGTGACGCCGTCTGGTCCGGCGACGCTGGACCAGACGGCGGTCTTCCGCGGAGAGCGGGGGCATTACGGTGAATTATCGGGGCGATCTTTCCGGCCGGCCGGTCGACCACCACTTCCGTTGCCAGAGCTCGGAAAGTCGAGGTGCGCTGGTGCGCATTCCCATGCACAGATACAGATTCGCGGCGTTGGCCGCCCTGGTTGTCGCGAGCGCGGCCGTTCTGGTCCCGCTCGGGTCACCGACACCGGCGGCGGCCGCGCCGGAAACCCAGCGAACATCCGTCACCGCCTACGACCACAGTGCCGAGAAGGGCATGCCGGGTACCCGGGGTCCCCTTCCCAAGGGCTTTTCCCGCACCCGGATGGCCGTGAAGTTCCGCGCCGACCGGGATGTCCACGTCCGCGCCGGTCAGCCCGTCGCTCGCGACGGTTCGGAAACCGCGGCCCTGCGGGACATCCTGGCGAGGTATCCGGGCACGGTCTTCACCAGGTCCCAACCCCAGTCCGAGGCGGCGGTGGACGCCGAACGCGAACGCCTCGAGGCCCGTTCCGGTCGTGAGCTGCCCGACCTGAACTCCTGGTTCGACGTGAGCGTCGGCGGTGACATCGAACCGCTGCTGGCCGAGCTGAACGCGCTGCCGTCCGTCGAACTGGCCATGGCGCGGCCGGACCACGCCATCACAGCACCCGCTGATCCGTTGCAGAGCACGCAGGTCTACCGCACTGGCGTGTCACCGAACTCCGGCATCGACGCGGACTTCGCGCACGCCCTGCCCGGCGGCAAGGGCGCTGGCATCACCATCACCGACGTCGAGGCTGGCGGGCGGGACTCCGCCGCGCAGTCGTTCGGGTCGATCGCCTCGGGTGACGCACACTCGTTGATGGTGGCCAAGATCGGCACCTCCGAGGTCGGCACCGTGCGGGCGTGGGGTGCGGGCAGCAGTGGCCAGCTCGGTCTCGGCACCACCACCGGCTCGCCCGTCTTCATGGCGGTGCCGGGCCTGACCGACGTCACCGCGGTGGCCGCCGGCGCCAACTTCTCCATGGCGCTGAAGTCCGACAACACCGTCTGGACCTGGGGCGCCAACGGCAACGGCCAACTCGGCAACGGCACGACGACCAACAGCACCGTTCCGGTCCAGGTGAGCGGGCTGACCTCGGTCACCGCGATCGCCGCGGGCGGCGACTTCGCCGTCGCCGTCCGCAGTGACGGCACGATGCGTGCCTGGGGTGCCAACGCCTCCGGTCAGCTCGGCGACGGCACGACCACCCAGCGCCTCACCCCGGTCACGGTGTCCGGCGTCAGCGGCATCTCGACGGCCCCCGGCGCCGTGGCGGCCGGCGCGAGCCACACGCTCGCCGTGCGCACCACCGGCGCGCTGCAGGCCTGGGGCGCCAACGCCTCCGGTCAGCTCGGCCGCGACCCCGCGACCACTCCCAGCAGCTCGACCGCCCTCACCGTGTCCGGCGTCAGCGGCGCCACCCAGGTCGCCGCGGGCTCGGCCGCCAGCTACGCACGGCTGTCCTCCGGCGCGGTCTGGTCGTGGGGTGCCAACGCCTCCGGCCAGCTCGGCAACGGGACCACCACGACCACCTTCACGCCGGCGGCCATCCCCGGCCTGAACACGGTCAGGACCGTGACCGCGGGCGGGTCCGCCGCGGCGGCGACGCTCACCGACCACTCCGTCCGGTCGTGGGGGCTCAACAGCAGCGGGCAACTCGGCACCGGCGGCACCACCAACGCCAGCACACCCACCTCGGTGTTCGTGTCCCAGGGCGCGACCCAGGTCGCCGCGGGTGCCTCCCAGATGCTCGCGGTCGAGTACACCCCCGGACTGGACACCGATCCCAACACGCAGACGTACGTGTGGGCCTGGGGCGCCAACGGCAGCGGCCAGCTCGGCACCGGGAACACGACCGCCAACACCAGCCCGGTGCGGTCGGCGGCCATGCGGAACCTGTGGAACACCTGCCACGAGGACGTCGCGACCCGGCCGGCACCCGCCGGTCCGCCGGTGCGGCTGCAGGTCATCGTCGGCTCGCCCTGCCTACCGGCCGGCGGCAGCCTGCACGGCACCGCCTCGGTCGGCTTCGTCGCCGCCGACGACGACAACGGCGTCGGCCTCAACGGTCTGCTGCCCGAGGCGCGCCTGCAACTCGTCAACGGCGACGACTGGCAGGGGTCGGTCGCCCTGGCCAGGACCAACTCCCAGCCGGGAGACGTGATCTGGTTCGAGGTGTCCGTCGCCGGCGGGCCATGGGAGATCTGGGGGCCGATCTACGACGAGGTGGTCACCGCCACCGCGGCCGGCATCACCGTCGTGCAGCCGGCGGGCAACGGCAGCCTCGACCTGGACGGCACGGACCCCTGGGCGGAAATGCTCATGGGGCGGCCGGACTCGGGGTCCATCATCGTCGGCGCGGGCCAACCGTCGTCGACCATGCCGTGGACCGAGGAATGCGACCCGGCCGACCCACACCCCGCGCCGCGCACCGTCCGGGACTTCAGCACGTACGGCACCCGCGTCGACGTGCAGGGCTGGGGGAACTGCATCGCCTCGTTCGGCGGCCTCGGGCCGGGGCGCAACGACCTCACCCCCACCGAGACCGATCCGAACCGGATGTACTGGTCGAACATGAACGGGACCTCCGGGGCGGCACCGATGGTGGTCGGTGCGGTCGGCGCCGTGCAGGGCATCCTCACACAGTCCGGGCCGCCGCTCTCGCCGCTGGAGATCCGGTCGCTGCTCAAGCGCACCGGAGCGCCGCAGCCCGCGACCGACACACGGCACATCGGTCCACTGCCCGACATCCGGGCCGCGATCAACGACATCAGCGGCGGGGTCGCGGCCGGCACCGGCCACAGCCTGACGCTGCGCTCCGACGGCGCGAACGGCCAGCTCGGTGACGCGACCACGACCAACCGACCTGTGCGACGCAGGTCAGCGGGTTGACCTCGGTGATGTGCATCGGCGCCGGCTCGGCGCACGCGGTCCGCGCGGACGGCACCGCGCGGTCGTGGGGCCAGAACAGCACCGGCCAGCTGGGTAACAGCACCATTCAGGTGATGGTCAGCGGAACCTGACCGCGAAGTGCATCCCGCCGGTGTGTCGAATGGACACACCGGCGGGATGCACCAGTTCCCTCAGCAACTTCGAGACCGTCGATCGGGCAGCGGATCTCGTTGCTGTTCAAGCAGATCAGCCGGCGGCGAGCCGACGATCCTCGTCGAGGTCGAATCCGGGGCCCTGTACCCCGACCGTCGCGAGGACTTCGAGCGGTACACCTGGATGTTCGGCCGGTTGCGTGACCTCGCGCTCGCACCGGCCAGGTCGGCGACCCTGATCAGTAAGGTGGTGGAGGAGCTGTGAACCCTGCGACAGGAAAGGTGGTCCGGGATCATGATCCCGGACCCGACCACGATGCGGTGGCGCAAATCCAGCTACTCCAGCGGTCAGGGCGGCGAGTGTGTGGAGCTGGCCCATAGCGGGGCGATGCGGGACAGCAAGAACCCGACCGGACCGGCGCTCACGACCGGCGATCTGCGGGTCCTCCTCCAGGAGGTCAGGCGCGGCCGGTTCGATCTCGGCTGAGCGCCGTCACTACAGGCTGCTGGCGAGCACGCGCTCGAGGGTTGCGCCTTTCGTGTTGTTCCTACGGAGCGCTATTGCCCGGTGACGTTTGGTTCGTAGTGTGGAAAGCGCTGCGGAAGGGGGCGACATGGGCACCTCCATCAGGTGGCGCGGACCACGCGGCGCCGGCTGGACGACGTTCCGGCGTAGCATCGGGCAGCTCGGCGGTACTGCCGGGATGGCGAGGACCCCGGAGGAGATCCCGAATCCTCGACAGGGCGACGGCCCGATCTCCCAACGGGGCGTCAGAACACGGGGGCAACGGTTCTTCGACGCCCTCGAGGAGGAACTGAGGGCGGACCCGGAGGCCTTCGGTCTCCGCGACACGATGCGCGCCGGCGCGAGCCGGCTGGTCCGGGCCATGAACGAGCTACGCCACGACCTGGCGGCGTTCGGTCCCCCGCCCGCGGAGTGGACAGGTTCCGACACCGAGTGGTTCATGTCGGAGTTCGTGACAGCGGTGGCTGGCGAGCGCACGGGCATCATCGACGCTTTCGTTCGTCGTAGCGCCACCCGGTGCGCGGAGGAACTTCTGAACGATCCTCGCGTGCGACGAGCAGTGGCGGGCCAGACGCGCTCGTCCAGTCTGGCCATGGACCTGTTCTGCAGCGTGTACAGGCTCTTCTTCGCCGACATCGTGACAGAGTTCGCCAAGGCCGCGGTGGCCGAACAGGTCAAGCTGGCGTTGCCGGGCCTGGTGCTCATCGACCCGGGTGGCCAGATCCCGGCCTGGGTCGGCGAGCAGGTCGCCTCCTGGATCCCGAACCCCTGTGAACAGGGCAAGGACGACAGTGACCGCTCGGTGGCAGACCTTGCCGCGGACCTCGTGGGCGACAACGTCGACCGGGCGCTCGGGCTCACGAGCGGGACAGAAACATGACGGCCGGAGCACGCAGGTTCGAGTTCGCCGACCCGCACCAGCACCAGCGAGGTGGCGATTGGGAACCGTTGTCCGAGGACGACTTCCGTGACCGCCATGACAGGCTGGACAAGCTGATGGACCTTGCCGGCGCCGCGCCGGACTGGGCCTTCGACCTGCTGCGTATCGCCCGCGCCGTGTATGTGGTCGACAAGCGGTACCTCCGGGCCCACACTCAGGACGGTTGGACCCGCCAAATGGACCTCACCGTCCATCTGGTGGCGCCAGAACGCTGGGCTGCCCCTGTTCTCGGCCGGGTAGCGGCCCTGCTCAACGGCCTGACCGGCGACCAGTGGACGATCACAGTCCTGGGGGGAGCCGTACCACAGCGGCCCCGTCTGCACTTCGGCACCGCCGGCGCGGTCACCTTGTTCTCCGGCGGACTCGACTCGAGCGCGCACGCAGCCCACCTCGCCAGGACACGCGACGACCGCCTGCTGTTCGTCGCGTTCGACGACGTGCTGCAGGAGACCCAGCGGCAGATCGCCGAGTCCATGGGGCAAGGGAAGGCCCTCAAACAGGTCGGCCAAACCGTCTCCCGCGGTCCGCTCGAGTCCAGCAGCCGGTCCCGTGGCCTGCTCTATCTGGCGAGCGGGGTGTGTGTGGCCGCGGCCAACAGGCTTGACCGGGTGGCCGTGCCGGAGAACGGGCAGCTCGCGGTGAACCCACCCCTCACCTCCGCACGTCCGAGCGCACTGTCCACCCGGTCCGTCCACCCGTGGACGCTGTCTCTGGTCAACCAGATCATCGACGACATCGGCGGCGACGTGCGCGTCGTCAATCCGCTACTGCACCTCACCAAGGGAGAGGTGTGTGCGCTGGCCATCGAGTCGGGCCTGGATCGCCGGATTCTGGGCACAACGATCAGCTGCGGAAACCCTCGAGGAAAACGGTTCAGTGGCTACTTCAACTGCGGTTACTGCTATCCATGCCTGCTGCGCCGCTCGGGATTACACCATGCCACCGGCGACGACCCGACCGAGTACTCCTTCGACTTGGCCGAGCTGACCGTCGACGCGACCAACTCCGGAGACTTGCGTGCTCTCATGCGTTGGCTGTCGACGCCCTTTGCGGCCCGTGACCTCATCGCGGACAGTCCGTTCCCCACCGACGTGCCCGCCCCGGCGGTTCTGCCCATCATCCGCCGAGGCCGCCAGGAACTCGGGACAATGATCGAATCACTCGTTCCCGCGAAGCATCCGCTACGACGGTTTTGGGCGCCAGCCGTAGAGACAGTCGAGTGAACGGATCACCTTGCCGATCAATTCAGAGCTCAACTCGCAGGCCTACTCGCGGACCCGCGCTCCGTGAGCAAGGTCCTCGCGGAGGTTTTCATGTTCCGCCGCTCGATCTGACAAGCGCCCGGCGACCACGTTCGTCAGGACGAACCTGGGCGGTTCAGGAGACCGTCGAGCAGTTGATGTAGGTCGAGATCGAACCAGGTATTCAGGTCGGTGTCGGGAAGGCCAGTCAGTGGCGGTGCAACGGTCCGCGTGTGACCCGACGATCGGCGATACGAGGACATGTGCGCCGCAGCAGACCGCCGTCTCGTGCACCCTGACGGAGGTACGCGTGGTCGCCTCGACGACAAGTCGTCGAGGCCGTTCGGGACGTCGTCCAGTCCAGGTGGCGGTGTCAGGGCCGACCGCTCGTTGGCTGTGCCGGTCACGGAGTGCGGTTGGACGTCTGCGCGGTTTGCGCCTCGACACTGACACTGCTGGCATCCGGATGTCGACTTGGGGTAGGAGTGCGTCGTGCGCGACTGGATCGGTGGCCTCTCCTCGACGTGTTTCGAGGCGGCCGACGGCGTCTCGTTGACGTCGCCGTGACGTTGGTCAATCCAAGCTGTTAGGCACGGCGCGAATCCCAGCCAGGCTTCGTGGCGATAGCGGAGTGTGACGGTTGTAACCTATCTAGGTTAACTCGAGGGAGTGATCTGGGGGTAGCGTGCCGTCGATACCGGACACCGCGCGGAACCTGTTGCGCGCAGATCGTGAAGACTTGGTGCGGACGTTGGCGCGTCAGACTGGCGTCGAATACTCAGGAGCGGACAAGGGTGAGCCAGGTGCGTGGCGGAACAGTGTTCCGCTGCTGCTCGATCTGTTATGCGACGCGGGACTCGGACACGTTCAGGTGCTCCTTGAATACCAGCTTCCGTACAGCCCTCGCAGAGTCGACGTGGTGCTCTGCGGAGTTCACCCGGAGACCGGGCAGGCATCCTACGTACTCGTCGAACTGAAACAGTGGTCTTACATGAGGGAGGTCGGTCCTGGCTTGGTGATGTCCGCCAAGCCACCCAGGCAGCCCGACCTGCACCCTGCCGAACAAGTGCGCAGATACTGTCGCTATCTGCTCGATTTTACCCCGTCGTTGGCCCGGGTGCCTCGTGCTGTGCGGGGGATGGCGTACCTGCATAACTTGTCGCAATCGATCGACCGTGATCCGGATGATTTTGGTCAGCTGTACGCGGCAGATCAGACCGGCGATTTCGTGGCTGATCTGGCTTCGTTGCTGGATACGGCGCCGAGCGCGGCGGACGGAGCGGTGAAAGCCGTTCAGGACCTGATCAAGATGCGTAGGGCGCCTGCGCGAACATTACTCAAGACCGCTGCCGGAACATTCGAGGGTAGGCAGGGTTACCTGCTCCTTGATGCGCAGAAGGTTGCCTACGACTTGGTGTTACGTGCAGTCGAGCAGGCAGACCGCGCAGAGGAAAGCACACAGAAGACGGTGGTCGTGGTCCGGGGTGGCCCGGGATCGGGCAAGAGCGCGATCGCGATCGCGCTCTTGAGCACGCTTGCGGAACGGCAGGGAAAGGTGCTTCATGCCACGGGATCCAGAGCATTCACTGAGACGTTACGTCGCGATGTAGCTGCCGGACTTGAGCGTCCGGAATCGATTTTCAAATATTTCAACAACTTCGACCAGGCTCCCCATAATTCCCTCGACGTGTTGATCTGCGACGAGGCTCATCGTATTCGTGACAACAACATGCCCGAGCGTTGGCTGTGGAAGTATCCGCCGCAGGTTGCGACGTTGATCGATGTAGCCAAGGTGCCAGTATTTCTGCTTGATGACAATCAGAAAGTCCGGCCTGGCGAAAGTCATTCTGCGGCGCGAATCGCCGAGGTAGCGAGCATGAAGGGACACCGAGTTCAGGAGATTGACCTGGACGGCCAGTTCCGCTGCGGCGGTTCCGCGCACTATGATGAGTGGGTCCGGCGCCTGCTGGGTATTGTTGACCGTGAACCAGTCCCTTGGTCTGATTTGGTCAGAGGTACGGATGACGAGTATGTGGTCGACTTGGTCGACACGCCGGCCGCGCTTGAAGCCTGGCTGGAGCGGCAGCGGGCCAACTTCGGCGGTGTGTCGCGAATTGCTGCCGGTTTTTGCTGGGACTGGCATGATCCGATCAGGGATGACAGTGGGTACAGGCTCGTCGACGATGTGAAAATTGGCGAATGGAGCCGTCCTTGGAACGTCAGACAAGGTATGGAGGAGCCGGGATTTCCGTCGGCTTCCTACTGGGCGTCGGACTCTCATGGCTCGGGTCAGATCGGATGCATCTATACCGCGCAAGGCTTTGAGTACGACTGGGCGGGCGTCATTTTCGGAAAGGATCTCGTGATCCGCGATGGAAGATGGTGTCCGCAGCCGAATGAGTCATTTGACCGGTCGGTGAAGAGGGCCAGTGTTGCGTCATTCGATGAACTTGTTCGCAACACCTATAAGGTTCTCATGACACGAGGAATGCAAGGTGTGTGCCTGTACTCGGAAGATCCGAAAACCAATGATTTCCTTCGAAAGTACTGTCGTTGATCTGGGCTGATGTCGCTTCCGTGTGCTAGTCATTCGTCGGCGTGGAACGCCAGAACAGTGACTCAGAACAGCATTGCGAAGAATTCGTTGGCCGTGCACGTCAGTTCCCGACGAGCTCCCGTAACTTCTCCCGTGTTTCGGGGTCGGTCGAGTACAGGGCTGTGCCGACCATGCCGCGGGTGAGTAGCACCTTGTAGGTGTTGCGGATCAACCGGTCGTAGTCGGACTGTTCGGCGCGGGCGACGACGGAGTCCTCGCTGGTCGTGCGGTCGGCGACCCATCCGTTGCCTCGCCAGACCAAGTCAGGGCCGAAGATGACACCGTTCCAGTCGTACTCGAAGCCCTGGGCGGTGTAGATGCAGCCGATCTGGTCGAAGCCCGCTGGGTCGGTGGCCCAGAGCTGGGACGGGGGTGCGCCGTTGACTCCACGGTCGCCCTTGACGTTCCACGGGCGGCGCCAGTCGCCGATGACGACGTCGTCGAGTAAGCCGCGTTGGGGATCCGGGTCGCTCCAGGGCCAGCAGAATCCGGCGGTCATCCGCGCCTTGTAGTCCTGGTCTGCCTTCGATCGCAGGAAGGCCTCGAGCTCGGTCGGTGAGTCGACCACCCGGAGTTCGAAGCGGCCGTCGGTCTCCCATGCGACCGGCTCGGCCTCGCCGTCGAGTCCGAGGAGGCGCAGTACCCACTCCTCGTACTTGCGGCTGCCGCCGCAACGGAACTGTCCATCGAGATTCACGTGCCGCACACTCAGGTTCTTGGCCGTGGCCATGGCTTCGATCTGGGCGACCGTGCCCAGCTCACCTGGCCGCACGACCTGGTGCTCGTCGAGCAGGAACACCGGTACGCGGGAGGCGTCGATCAGCTCCTCGACCTGCGGCTTGGTACTGCGCTTGGCGGCCGGCGTGTAGCGGTTGTTCGAAGTCTCCCGGATCCGGTGTGCCTCGTCGCAGACGAGGGCGTCGAGGTCGTTGCGGCCGACGTTCATGAAGCTGTTGAAGTACTGGAACAGCTTCTGAACGCGGGTGGTTCCCTTGCCCGCGACCTTGCGTAGGGTTGTCGTGAACGACTTGGAGCCGGTGGCATGGAGTGCCTTGAAGCCGTTGCGGTACAGCTCACCGAGAACGCTGAGCGCGATGACACTCTTGCCCGAGCCGGGCCCGCCGACGATGACGATGACTTCCTTGTGATCGGCCCGTGCGGATCGACGTACGGCGTTGAGGACGAGCCGGTACGCCACCTGCTGGTCGTCGAGGAGAACGAACGACTCGCGGTTCTTGATCTCCTCGGCGGCGAGGGCCATAAGCTGCTTGCTCGGACCGAGCCTGCTGGAGAGCAGTTGGTCGGCAGCGGGTGGATACGGCGCGATCCTGCTGCGCAGGAAGCTGAGCAGAGCGCCCCTGGTGGATGCGGTGAACAGCTGCCCGTGGAGGTCGGCCGGCAACTCGTGGAGAGAGCTGACCCGCGCCTCATCAGCGTTGTGCAGGTAGGCCACGCCGGCAACGGCATCGGAGATGTCTTGCAGGCTGCGAACAAAATCGACCAGGAACTCGCTGTAGCGCCGAACCTGCGCGATCGGATTCAGCGTCACCCGACCGGGTGGCCCTGCGGGTTCGCAAAGTTGAGGGTCGCCGTCGATGACGCTGGCACCGGACCACTGCTTGAGCTCTACGACGACGTAGGAGACCGCTTGGCTGACCGGATGCCGGCCGGCCAGTACCACGTCGGCACGCAGACTCGTCAGTGGAAGCTGGTACTCGACGAGCATCTCGACCTCACCCAGGTCGGCGTCGACCAGATCCTGCGCGAGGGCTGGCAGACTCGCTGCCCACGAACGCTGCTCGCTGTCACCGGGCTGGCGACCGTACGTGAACCGGAACTGGGTGGCGAGGTGTTGGGTGAGAGAACCTGAGCGGTTCATCTCGAGGACCCCGTGGGCCGTCCTCCGTAGCAAGATCATCGCATCCCCCAGGAGTGATCACCTGAAAGGGTGATAATAGGCCGATGGCGACCTGCGACTCTTGGTGGGCGTGTGGGTTTTGTCCTGCTTGGTGGCCTTCGATCCGACGGGTGTGGCGCTAGACCTCGTCGCCGCTGCGGAGCTGGTCGTACTTGTCGGCTCGCCCCTTGGCTAGTTCCACCGGATAGCGGCGCTCATTCCGCCGCACCTTGTCCCGCAACGCGGCGGCGAGATCAATGTCGAGGCGGTCTGCGAGTTGTAGCAGGTACGCAAGAACATCCGCGACCTCGTCGCGGACACGTTCCGCCTGCTCCGGTCGCGTCATGACGTCGGCTGACTCGTCGGGTGTGAGCCACTGGAACAGTTCGACCAGTTCACCGGCCTCACCAGCCAGAGCCATGACGAGGTTCTTGGGGGTGTGGAATCGCTCCCAGCCTCGCTGGGCAGCGAACTCACGCAGTTCGCGCTGAAGATCGTTCAATACCACCCCAGTTACGTATCACACACGACCTGACAGCGTGCGAAGGACTCAGTTCGTTCGACGAACTGGACCTTCGGCCCCAAAGATGGACTCAAGACTTCAGGGCGAAGTTCCCAAGAGTCGTTGTGGCTGTGCGAAACGAGTGCCCCCGGCAGGATTCGAACCTGCGACCTGCCGCTTAGGAGGCGGACGCTCTATCCCCTGAGCTACGAGGGCTACGCGGACAGGGTAGCGGGTGGGGGGTGGATGTGGGGTACACGGTCGCTGAGATCACTGTCGGTGATGGGTTGTGACCTGGGGGTGGGGGCGGAGTTGGGGGGTCGGGGGTGGGGGAACGGCGCGATAGGGTCGGGCTGAGGGTGTGAGCAGGGGAGGGCCGGTATGGGTGATGGGCGGCTGGAGATCGATGCGGTCTCGAAGCGGTTTGGGGATGTGGTTGCGCTCCGTGAGATGAGCTTCGACGTCCGGGCTGGGGAGTTGTTCGGGTTCGTGGGGAGCAACGGGGCTGGGAAGACGACCACCATGCGGATCGCGTTGGGGGTGTTGGCCGCCGACTCGGGGGAGGTTCGGTTTGATGGGCAGCCCGTGACGCTGGAGACGCGGCGGCTGATCGGGTACATGCCGGAGGAGCGGGGGCTGTACCCGAAGATGAAGGTGGGGGAGCAGCTCGTCTACCTGGCTCGGTTGCATGGGTTGTCGAACGGCGACGCCACTCGATCGATGGTGGAGTGGACTGAGCGGTTGGGGGTTGACGGCCGCCGGGACGATGACGTACAGAACCTGAGTCTGGGGAATCAGCAGCGGGTGCAGTTGGCGGCCGCCCTCGTGCACAATCCGAGCATTCTCGTGCTCGACGAACCCTTCTCGGGGTTGGATCCGCTCGCTGTTGAGGTGATGAGCAAAGTCCTGCTGGACAAGGCTTCTGAGGGGATTCCGGTGGTGTTCTCCAGTCATCAGCTGGAGTTGGTGGAGCGGCTCTGCCACCGAGTCGGGATCATCCGTAGCGGGCAGATGGTGGCCAACGGGACCGTGGACGAGCTTCGGGCGTCGGGAACCACCGAGATCGTGGTTGACGCTCCTGGTGCCCCTGTCGGGTGGGCCGACCGACTGAACGGGGTCACAGTGCGCAGTCACGACGGGGTGCGGACCGTGCTTGCCCTGGGGGACGGGGTTGACGATCAGGCCGTGCTCGCCGCCGCGCTCGCCACGGGGCCGGTGACCGAGTTCAGCCGGCGGCGGCAGTCGTTGACCGAGCTCTACCGCAACGTCGTCACCCAGGAGGAGACGGTATGAACGCGCCTCGGGGGGACGTTCGGCTCGGGTCCTGGGAAGCCGTCAGCCTGGTCGCGGGGCGGGAGGTTCGGACCAAACTTCGGTCCAAGGCCTTCATCGTCACGACCGCCGCCACGCTTCTGCTGCTGGTCGGGTTCGCGCTGGTGATGAAGTTGATCAGCGGCGGCTCGGACGCGACCATCGGGGTCACCCAGCAGACCGCCACCCTCGCCAAGCCTCTGGAGGCCGCGGCGGGCGCCGTCGGGGAGAACATCGACACCGTCACCGTGTCCGAACAGGACGGGCGGAGCCAGGTCGCTGACGAGAGCATCGACGCGCTCGTCGTCGGGAACAGTGGCGGTGAGCTGCGGGTCGTGGTCAAGAAGGACCTCGACGACAAGCTGCGCAACGCGCTGAACGTGCTCGCCGGCCAGCTCGCGCTCAACCAGGAGATCGTCGACCTCGGAGGCGACCCGGCCCAGGTCAACGAGGCCGTCGCCGACGCCACGGTCAGCGTCGAACCGCTGGAGGAGCCGTTCCCCTACGACGGGCAGCAGCTCGTGCTCGGCGCCGTCGCCGGCATCCTGATCTACATGTCCTTGCTGCTCAACGGGCAGATGGTCGCCCAGGGCGTCGTCGAGGAGAAGTCGTCGCGGGTCGTTGAGCTGCTGCTGTCGACGATTCGGCCCTCCCAACTCATGGCCGGGAAGGTGGTGGGGATCGGGTTCGTGGGGCTCGTCCAGATGATCGTCATCGGCGGGGTCGGGGTCGCGGCGGCGATCGCGTTCGACGTGCTGACGATCTCGATCTCCACCGCCGTGGGGACCGTGATCTGGCTGATTGTCTGGTACATCCTCGGATTCCTGATGTACTCGCTGCTCTTCGCTGGGCTCGCGGCGCTCGTCTCGCGGCAGGAGGACGTCGGCGGGGTGATCTCGCCAGCCCTCATGTTCGTCATCGTCGGCTACATCCTCGGGATCTCCGTGCTGCCGTCCGACCCGGACAACGCGCTGGTCGGAGCCCTGTCGATCATCCCGGTGTTCGCGCCGACACTGATGCCGATGCGGCTGGCGATGGGCGGGGTGCCCGGCTGGGAAGCGGCGCTGTCGGTCGCTCTGGTCGCCGTGCTGATCCCCGTTCTGGTGTGGCTCGCCGGACGCATCTACGCCAACGCCGTCATGCGCAGCGGGGCCCGGGTGCGGCTACGGGACGCGTTGAGAACTGCCTGAGACCCCGGTAACCGTCCGCGACCAGGTACGATCTCCCCGAACACGCACAACTGCACAAAGCCCGCATGACCGCCCACTGTCGGGGAGGCGTTCGTGATAAAGGTGCTTCTCGCGGACGACGAAGATCTCGTTCGCTCGGGACTCCGCACAATCCTGTCCAGCGCAGGCGACATCGAGGTGGTCGCCGAGTGCGACGACGGGCTGCACGTGGCCGACCTGGCCCGCCAGCACCGTCCGCACGTCGTCCTGCTCGACATCCGCATGCGTTCCGCCGACGGCATCGTCGCGTTGCGGCGGTTGCGCGGACTGCCGGAACCACCGGTCGTCGCCATGCTCACGACCTTCGACGTCGACGAATACGTGCAGGAGGCGCTGCGTGTCGGCGCCAGCGGCTTCCTGCTCAAGGACACCGAACCAGCGATGCTGATCAAAGCCGTTCGGGACCTCGCCCGAGGCGGCGCCGTGCTCGACCCGAAGGTCGCCGCGCGTGTGCTGTCGGCCGTCGCCGACGGCGAACGCGCGGCCGAACCGGCGCGGCGGCTGCTGGCCTCACTGTCCGACCGGGAACGTGAGGTCGTCGCACTCATCGGGCAGGGCATGTCCAACGCCGAGATCGGCAGCGCCCTGCACCTGTCGGAAGCAACCGTCAAAGGCTACGTGTCGGCCGTGCTGGGCAAGATCGGCGCGGTCAACCGGGTCCAGGCCGCGCTCGTCGCCTACCGAGGCGGGCTGATCGCCTAGATCCGGATCAGATCCGCCAGCAAGCCGCGCTTGACCACGGCGAGTTTCGCCAGTTGCGCGCGGGAGGCGGCGATCGTGGCCGACTGGGCGTCCAGCACGGCGCCGACACGGCGCTGCTCCGGCAGCGAGGGCACGGGGGATGGTCGCGCCGGCGTTCACCGCCGTACTGCTCGCATTGTCGCCGACGCTGGTAGCGCATGAGAACTGGTTGCCCCGACATGCTCGACGCGTTGCTCGTCGGCGCCGGAGTGCTGTGTTCGGTACGCCTTCACCAGCACGGCACGCGGAATTCCTGTCTGGTCGCGGGGCGCCAGTACGCGGCCGCGTCGGTGGCTGTCGCGGCCGTTCTGGCGCGCCGGCGGGAGTGCCGGCTGCCGGTGGCGAGGAGCGCTGCGGTTCTCGCGTTGGTGCTCAGCACGCCGATCGCGGTGCTCGACCGCGAAGCGTTCCTCTCCGGCTGGGAATTCGAACGTGCGGGTTATGCCGCCGGCCACGACAGAATGGAAGGCGACGCGGTCCGCGTCTATCTGGATCTGCTGGTCAGCGCCGCGACCACGGCGGGGTTGTCGCGCTTGCCGTGGTCGTCCGCGAACGACGGCCGCCTGGGGTCCTCATCCTCGAAGGCCTATGACTGTTCGGTGGCCTTTGGGTGGGCGGGACTCGCCAGTACGACCCAGACGATGTGCCGATCCGGATCCGGGCAGTACCAGATCCGGCCACCAGCGGTGACCTCGTACTGCCACTGCTCCAGAAGCCGCCCGTGGATCTCGCGGGTGCCGAGCGTGCCGCGTAGGCGACTCTGCCGCGAGGGGTTCTGTGGGGTGCACGGTCGCTCAGTGAGAACGACCCAGGCCTCCCAGGTGTTCGAGTGAGCGGTGTGGCACAACTGCTCCCAGCCTTTGGCGGCTTCGTTGGTGGCGAAGCGCGCCTCCCAGCCGTCGGGACGTCGTGGCGGGGCGACGCGGTCGCCGCGTTTCGCGGGCACGATCAGGACTCGAACGGGCTGGCCACCGGGCCGAGATCGTCGTTGAGGGGGGTGCTGAGGCTGGCGGCGAGTTCCGGGGCGGCGTGGACGGTCGCGGTGGTGTGCCACTCGGCGATCGTCTGTTCTAGTGGGGACCACTGGCCGAGTTCGGCCGAGATCTGGAACGCCCGGGTGAAGTCGGCGACGAACTGGCGCTGGTCGTCGGGCGGGAGCACGTCGACCCAGGGGAACGCGTCGATCAGCGATCGCGCGATCGCCTCGTGGGCCTCCGGCGGGAGGTGCTCGACCAGGCTGCGCAGGGCGCGGGCGGCCTGTACGGCACCGGCGGCGGACCTGGAGGCCCGGTCGGCGCGGATGAGCAGCAGCGCGGCGCCGTCGCGGCGGCGCACGCGCACGTCACCCTGGTCGGCCAGTGCGGCGACCGCCTTGGGGTCGCGTTGCAGTTCGCTCCACTGCACCTCGGTGGTCATGAGTTAATTCTGAACTTTTTCAGAAGACTTCGCAACCGCGGTCAGGTGCCTGTGACCTGCGATGTTCCGTCGGGGGAGGAGCGCCACTGGGCGAACGGCCGGTCCAGGTGCCACCGCCCGTCCCGGTGGCTGAGGACCCGGTGTGCGCAGTGCTCGGGGTTCGACAGCGACTCGAACAGGTCGATGCTCCACGCGAACAGCCGCCTGACCAGCAGTCGCATGGTCAGGCCGTGGGAGACGATCAGCACGTTCCCCGGGTGGTCGGTGTCCTTGGCGATCCGTGTCTCCAGCTCCGCCAGGAAGCTCGCCACACGGTCGTCGACGTCGGCGCCCGACTCGCCGTGTTCGAGCCGGTAGAAGAAGTGGCCGAACTCGTGCCGCTTGCGTTTCTGGATCTCCTGCTCGATCGGGTCCTGCAGGTTCCCCCAGTCCTGTTCGCGCAGGCGGGGCTCCGGGACGGTGCGTTCCAGCAGGTCGGACACGCCGAGCAGGGCCAGCGTGCGCACCGAGCGCACGTACGGGCTGACGTACGCGGCCGCCGGTTCGGTCAGCAGCCCGCGGACCGCCGCGCCGGCCGTCCGCGCCTGGGACTCGCCGCGGGCGGTCAGGGGCAGGGCGTGGTCGGGGGTTCTGGTGTACGCCAACTCGTCGATGTTGCCGACGCTCTCCGCGTGCCTCAACAGGATGATCCGCACAGTACGTATCGTGCACGGTCGGTACCTATTACATTGCTTGTGCTGGCCAACGCGAGGAGTGTCACATGATCAAGTACGTTGCCCTCTACCAGGCACCGGCCGACCCCGAGGCGTTCGACAAGGCCTATCTCGAGTCCCACAAGCCGCTCATCGACGACGTTCCGGGGCTGGTCCGCCAGGAGGTCGCCAAGGTGACGCGGACCTTCGTGCCCGGCTTCCTCGGTGAGACCGCCCCCTACCTGATCGCTGAGCTGTACTTCGAGTCCAAAGAGGACATGAAGACCGCGCTGCGGTCGCCGCAGTGGCAGGCCGCTGGCGCGAACCTCACCGAGATCGGTGGCATGGAGCTGGTGGCGATGTTCTCCGCCGAGGTCGTCGAGTGAGTGCTCCCCGCACCGCCGCGGTGATCGGCGGCGGCACCATGGGCGCGGGCATCGCGCACGTCCTGCTCGCCGCCGGCACCCGGGTCACCGTCGCCGAGAACGGCGCCGCCCGGGTCGCCGCCGCCCAGGACGCCGTGGCCGCCTCGCTGCGCAAGGCCAGCGAGCGCGGCAAGCTGACCACCGGCGTCGACGAGCTGCTCGCCCGGCTCTCGGTCGTCGACGGCATCGCCTCGCTGCCGCCGGCCGCCGAGCTGGTCGTCGAGGCCGTCCCGGAGGACGTCGCGCTCAAGCGGCAGGTGCTCGGCGACGCCGCGGTGAGCTGCCCGGACGCGGTGCTCGCGTCGAACACCTCGTCGCTGTCGATCGGGGGGCTGGCGGCCGGGCTGCCCGGCGAGCGGGTCATCGGCATGCACTTCTTCAACCCCGTGCCGGTGCAGGTGCTCGTCGAACTCGTCGTGCACGACGGGCTCGCCGAGGGCACCGCCGCGACCGTGCGCGGCTACGCCGAGGCGCTGGGCAAGACCGTCATCGAGGTCCGCGACTCGCCCGGCTTCGCGACCTCACGCCTCGGCGTGGCGGTCGGCCTGGAGGCCATCCGCATGCTGGCGGAGGGCGTCGCCACCGCCGAGGACATCGACACCGGCATGCGCCTGGGCTACGGCTGGCCGATGGGCCCGCTGCGGCTGACCGACCTCGTCGGCCTCGACGTGCGGCTGTCCATCGCCGAGCACCTCGAACGCGAACTCGGCCCGAGGTTCACCCCTCCCGACCTGCTGCGAAACATGGTGGCGCGCGGCGACCTCGGTCGTAAGACTGGCCGGGGATTCTTCGACTGGTCATAGAGGAGCGGTGGCATGCGGGTGCGGGACTACCAGGCCGACGACGACGCCGACCTGTACGAGCTGTCCCGGATCGCGTTCGGCGGCCCGCGCGAGCCCGGCCCCCGGTCCTACTGGTCGGCCCACGTCGGCTTCACCGGCCTGGTCGCCGAGGACGACGGCGGGCTGGCCGGCTGTGTCAAGGTGCGCGAGTACGGCCAGTTCTTCGGCGGCGAGTCGGTGCCGATGGGCGGGCTGGCCAACGTCGCCGTGCACCCGCACGCCCGGGGCCACGGCGTGGCGAACACCCTGCTCGACGCCGCCCTGGTGCACATGCGTGACCGGGGCCAGGTCGTCTCCGCGCTGTTCCCGTCCGCGCCGGCGCTCTACCGGGGGCGGGGCTGGGAGCAGGTCGGCGTCTACGAGAGGGTGACGCTGCGGGTCGAGGCGCTGGCGATGCTGCCCAGGCCGGCGACGCGCCCGGTGCTGCGCCGGGCCGCCGAGGAGGACCTGCCGGCCGTGCTGGACGCCTACTACGCCCTGGCGTCCACAGTGGACGGAATGCTGGACAGGTCGAGCGCGTCGTTCCGCCCCGAGCAGCCTCTCGAGTTCGACCTGATCGACCTCGTGCCCGGCCCGGACGGCTCGGTCCAGGGCTACCTGCTGGCCGACCGCCCCGACGGCCAGCAGGTCATCTGCCACGACCTGGTCGCGCGCGACCCGCTGACCGCGCTGGGCCTGCTGGCCAACCTCGGCCGCTGGACCGGCATCGTCGACGAGGTGTCGCTGCGGATCGTCGACCCCGCCTGCTGGCAGTTCCTGGTGAACCAGCCGGTCGCCCACGACATCCGCAACCACCCGTGGATGCTGCGCGTGGTCGACCTGCCGGCCGCCGTCGCCGCCAGGGGCTGGCCGATGGCCGAACACCTCACCCCGTTCGCCATCGACCTGGACGTCACCGACGAGCACGCGCCGTGGAACGCCGGGCGCCACCGCATCGTCGTCGAGCACGGCAAGGTCACCTGTGAACCCGGCGGCGCCGGCACCGTCCGGGTCGACGCCCGGGCCCTGGGCCCCTGGTACGCCGGCTCCGCCGACAGCGCCATGCTCCGGCGCGCCGGCCTGATCGACGCCGCCCCGGCCGACGCCCGGATGCTCGACGTTCTCACCGGCGCCCCGCACCCCTGCCGAATGGCCAACACGTTCTGAGGCGGGAATTGTTGTCCCGGCGGGGAAAGCGCCGGGAAAGCATCGACAGAATTCCTGTGCGGGCTAGGGTGGAGCCATGCCTGACCGTGAGCCGACGCCCGAGGACGGTCCGTTGTTCCGCTCGGCCCACGACCGGGCGGACGCGATCGACCGCGCGGACGGGGGACCCGAGAAACGCAGGGCCTGGACACGTTTCGTCCCGACCGCCCTGGCCGCGCTGGCGGAAGGGTTTCTGCGGGAGGCACTGATCACCGGCGCCGTGTTGTTCTCGGTGATCGCCGGGGTGATCGGGGCGACCTCGGGAGACACCGTGTGGGCGGTGATCTGTGTGGTGTCGGGAGTTGTCGGGGTGGTGGCGATGCTCGTCGCCGTGGCGCGGCACTGGTCGTTCGGTCGACAGTGGGCGGTCATCCTCGGCGTGTTCGTCCTCCAGGCGGCCGTGATGGTCGCTTTTTGGCAAACGCACTGAAATTCCCGCTGGCGGCGTGGCATGCTCTCCGGGTTGACGACGTTGACGGGGAGTGTTCATGGCGGACATCACGGTGGAACTCAGTGATCTTCGGGGTTGGGCGGGTCAGGTCGAGCGTGGATCCGGGGCCATGGAAGCGGCCCACGGCTATGCCGCCAGCAATATCGCCGACGCCGATTTCGGGAGAATTCTGGAGCTGATCACCGGCGACTACGCGGCGCTGATCACCGCCTTCCACACCGTCCTCCAGGCCGACGCCACCGGGCTCGGGCGGGCCTCGACCGCGCTCGGGTCCAGCGCCGACACCTACCAGGCCGAGGACGAGCGCTCCCGCGAGCGGTTCACCACGATCGGCGGCCAGACCGCCGACATCACCGACGACGGTGTCGCCACCGGGTTCGACGACGGCGCGTCGGCCACCGGCAAGCTCACCCCGCCGACCGACGGCGGGGCGACGCTGCCCGAGGTGTCGTTCGGCTGGATCCTGGACAAGGTGTGCGAACTGGTGGTGTGGGTGGGCGGCCCGGACCCGCGCGAGTACGTCACCAAGTGGATCGCCGGTGACGTGGCGAAGGCGTCGAAGCAGGTGTCCGCCTGGGAACACGTCGCCGACTGCGTCGAGGTCGTCGACGCGAACCTCGACGCGGGGCGCGGGGCGATCGTGCGCACCTGGACCGGTGACGCGTCGGCCGCGTCCGCGTCGCACATGGACAAGTGGAGCACGTGTTTCACCGACCAGAGCACGGCGATGCGCCAGGTCGCCGCGCACCTGCGCGACGCCATCCAGCAGGCGGTCAACATGGCCCAGGTCGTCGTCGACATCATCAAGACGGTGATCAGCCTGGTCTCCGCCGCGCTGAGCAACGCCGCGATTCCCGCCTACGGGCAGTGGAAACTCATCAAGACCGTCAAAGAAGCCATCACGATGATCAACAGCGCCCGTAAGGTGATCATGGTGTTCTGGAACGCGCTGAACATGGTCAAGGCGCTGTTCGTCGCCGCCGTCAGCACGTTCAGCGCCGAGTCGCTGCCGCCGGCGCCCGCGGCGGTCCCGGCGTGACCAGCGACTTCTCCAGCCTGGAGGACCAGTTCCGCGAGGCCAGCGCCCAGTTCGACGAACTCGTCACCCAGACCAGGCAGGACCTCGCCCGCTTCCAACGCGACAACGAGCCGACCCCGGAGGAACTGCGCGACCTCCAGGAGGCCGCGCAGGCCGGCGACCTCGGCTTCGACATGGAGGAACTCGCCCGCCTGGTCTCCGAGGGCGACGACACCTGGCCGGCGATCTTCGCCGGCGAGTCCCCGAACGCCGCCCTCCTCCAGGGCCTGCTCACCCGCATGATCGACGAGAACCAGGAAGCCACCCGAACCGCCATCGAGGACGACCCCGACTTCGATCCGCTGCCACCTCCCGAGGAGCTGTAGCGCGGTAGGCAACACTTCCGGTCGTGGTGGGCACTACCTGACATGACGATCGACAACCGGACGGACCGGGAGCTGTGGGACACCGCCCGCGGCGGCGACGGCGGGGCCTTCGGCCTGCTGTTCGACCGCCACGCGCGTGCGGTCTACAACCACTGCTTCCGGCTCGTCGGGTCCTGGGGAGCGGCCGAGGACCTGACGCAAGCCGTCTTTCTCCTGGCCTGGCGCAAACGGGCGCGGGTGCGGCTGACCAACGACTCGGCGCTGCCGTGGCTGCTCGGCGTGGCCACCAACGTGGTGCACTCGCACCACCGCTCGGTGACCAGATGGCTGCGCACCACCCAGCGACTGCCGATTGAGGACATCCCCGACCACGCCGAGGACGTCGCCCGCCGCATCGACGACGAACGACGCATGACCGAGCTGCTGGCGGCGGTGCGGGAACTTCCCCGCAACCAGCGGGAAGCACTCAGCCTGTGCGTGTGGTCCGGCGTGTCCTACGCCGACGCCGCCGCGGTGCTGGGGATCGCCGAGGTCAGCGTGCGGGCGCGGGTCAGCAAGGCCCGCGCCCGGCTCCGTGACCAGCTCACAGCGCCCGTCGTCGCGCTCACCACCCCGGAGGAGGCTCTCTGATGAACACCACACTGCCGCCGGCCCGCGACCTGCCGCCCCACCGGCACGCCCGGATCCGCGCCACCCTCGTCCGCGCCGCGAGCCAACCGCCGCCGCGCCGGTGGCTGGCCCCGGCTCTCACCGTGACCACGGCGGTCGTCGCCCTCGGCCTGGTCATGTGGTTCGTCCCCCTCGGTGACAGTGACGGGCAGGTGGCCGGGTCGGCCACGACCACCGCCGCCGCGCCCCCGACCACCGCCGAGGAGGGCCTGCGGCAGATCCAGGTGCCTGCCGAGGACGTCCCCGGGCTCGTCCAGGGCTGCGTGGACAGCGCGGGCGTCGAGGACTATGCGGCGTTGGCCGGCGAGCCGGCCGGCACCTTCGAGCTGAAACTCGCGTTCGCCGACGCCGCCGGCCAACTCGCCGTGCTCTACAGCGGCGAGATGGTGATCACCTGCGAGTTCGGCGGCGAGTACAAGCCCGGTTTCGCCGTCCTGGGCGAGTTCCGGCCACCGATCTCCGCGGACCTCAACCAGACCGCCCCCGTCACAGGCGACCCGGAGCAGGGCTACCAGCTCGTCGTCGGCCGCGTCGATCCCGCCACGACCGCCCGGGTCACCCTCACCGTGGCGGACCTGACCACCGACGCGACGCTCGTGGGCGACGTCTACGCCGCCCGCGTCATCCGCCCGACCGACTGGTGGCTCGCGGGCGACAACCCCCCACCGGCGACGGTCGACGCGTACGACGCCGAGGGCAACCGCGTGGGCGGCGTGACCCCGCACCCCTGACGGGGCCTGTCCACTAGTCACCGGTCGCGCAGCCACAGTGCGTTTCCCAGACGAGGTCCAGCGGGGTGATCACGCTGAATCGCCGCCGCGCCGATTCCACGGACTCGTGGGTGGCGAACAGTTTCTGCCCGGTGGGTTCCCGGCGGAAGGTGACGACGTTACGGCCGGACGGCAGGTCGATGTCGAGCCCGTAGGCGAAAACCTTGTCCGGATCCTCGGTGCTGACCAGGGCGAACGGTGTGGCGGTCATGTGGTTGCTCCATGGGGTAGTGGCCCGAAGGGCCAGGTGGTCGCGATCTCGTTGCCCAGCCACTGGTACAGCGTGTCGTCGCCGAGTTCGTCCGGCCGGCCGGGCTCCAGGTCGTGGTCGAGACCGCAGTCGTTCGGGACCGGCCCGGCGACCACCGTGATGGGCACCTCGGTGTCCTCCGGCGCGTGCCCGGTGGTCGCGACGTGGATCTCGGTGCCGCACGGTGTGCGCCACGCCCAGGTGTTCCCCCGGGCGAGCGTGCGTCTCCATTCGACGATCCCCGCCGCGATCAGCGCCGGGTCCGTCGCCCGCAACCGGACGATCACCTGCGGGTGGCCGTCGGCGGTGAGCTGGATCGAGGACATCTCCGAGTTCATCGGACAGTCCCGGAAGAACTCCCGAAGGGAATCCAGGACGGCCAGATAGCGGGCGGATCCGTTCATGTGCTCCCCAGGGTTGATCGTCGGCGCAGTCGGACCGGGACCCGGGCGCCCGGCACGACGGTGCCCTCGGGTGCGGGGGTCAACGGCCCCAGCCCGCCCGGCTCGTCGGGGCGGGGGATCGTGAGCAGCGCGCGCAGCACCCACACCGCACTGACCTGCGGCGGCTGGTAGTAGCCCCAGTGGACGTGCGTCGGCGCGAACACGTCCGCCGCGTCGAGCGGTACCCGGTAGGCGTGCGAGGTGTTCTCGTCGAGAAGCACCACGACATCCGCGCACGTCGGCCACCGGTACAGGCCGGCGAGCACGTCCGGGCCGTGCTCGTCGACCCGGAACTGGTGCCAGAGGAAACCGCGCCGGCCGGCCTCCGCCAGCAGCGCGTCCAACTCCGTCATGGTGTGTCCCGTTCGGTGCTCGTGCCGGCCTTTCCGGCTCCCCACCCAGAGTCGGTCCACGGCAGCGGCGGCAGTACGCCGCCGCCGCTGCCGTCTGGCGCCTTCTCCCGTCGTCTGCCCTGATGAGGCGGTCGGCCGGCGTACGGTGAGGCGAGAACGGAACGGGGTCGGAGGTACACGGTGGGTGATCAGCCACGGACACGGCTGGAGCAGATCCTGCGCCAACGCCACCTGACCCTGGAGGACTTCCGGCGACGCTACGAACGCGCCGCCGGCACCGACCTGAGCGAACGACAGGCCTACCGCTGGGTCGCCGGAGACCTCCAGTCCCTGCCCTACCCGCACGCCCAGGCCGCGCTGGAACGCCTGTTCGGCGAACCGGCGGCCCACCTGTTCGGCGCGCCGTACGGGACCGGGGCGGTGGTGCCGGCCCGCCGGTACGGCGACCGGGGCAGCGCCCGAACCGACTGGCAGGGGCAGGTGGTCGCCATGAGCGCCGACCGCGCACGAGATTTTCTGACAAGAGCGGAGGCATCCAACGTGGGTGCGGAAACCATCGACCAGTTGGCAGACGACATCCGCCGGCTGGCGGTCGCCTCCCGGGAGCAGACGCTCATCCAGCTCCTCGGCGACCTGGTGGACACCCAGGACCGTGCGTTCAACCTGCTCGAAGGTCGCCAGAAACCGGACCAGGCCCGGGACCTGTACCTGCTCGCGGGCGTCGCGACCGGGTTCATGGCCAAGGTGTCCCACGACGTCGGCGCCGCCCACGACGCGATGACCCAGGCCCGCACGGCCTACGTCTGCGCGGACAACGCCGGACACGACGGGCTACGCACCTGGGTACGTGGCCTGCAGTCAGGGATCGCCTACTGGTCGGGCCGCCGCGACGACGCACTCCGGTACGCCGAACAGGGCGCCGAAACCGCCGCCCGCAGCCGTGGCAGTGCCAGCATCCGACTCAGCAGCGGTCAGGCACGGGCGCTGGCGGCGCTGGGCCGCATCGCCGACGCGCGTGTCGAGATCGACCGGGCCGCCGAACTGCGCGAGCGGTTCCAGCCGGACGACCTGGACAACCTGGGAGGCGGCTACTGGTTCCCCCGGTCCCGGCAGCTCTACTTCGCCGCCGACGCCCTGACCTGGGCCGCAGACGAAGCCCCCCACACCGAGCGGCTGGCGACCGAGGCACTCGACGCCCTCACCACCGCCCCCGCCCACGACCGAGGCTTCGGCGACGAACCAGGTGCGCGGTGCGCGCTGGCCCTGGCCCGCGTCCAACAGGGAAACGTCGACGGCGCCGCCGAAGCACTGGCCCCGGTACTGGAACTGAAACCAGCCCAACGAATCCACGGCATCGTGACCTCGGTCGAACACGTCCACATCGCCCTCCACCGGACCAGCCGGCCCAGCAGAACGACGACCGACCTGCTGGAAGCCATCCAGGCCTTCACCGCCGCCCGCCTGTCCCTCCCCAAAGCCGACGACCTCCCGTGACACCGCGCCGCACGCGTGTCAGAACCTGGACCACCGAGCTGACATGGCACTGAGACCAGCCGGCAGGACACTGTCGTCCCTGACCGGGATCGTGGTCATGGCCGCCGTGCTGTGGCTGGTCCTGAACTTCCTCTACGCCCCGAGCTGTGGCCGGTTCGCCTGCTCCTACATCCCATCCTGGTGGCCGACGGCATCGGCGGAAGGCACCACCGGGGACGGCTGCCCGGACAGCCTCACCGACGCCGTCACCGACGCCGCGTGGGCCGCCGACCGCTATGACAGCATCGCGGATGCCACGATCACGACCGGTCTGTTCTTCGACGAGGACGGCAACGCGTTCCGGTTCGACAGCCGGCGGGACGACGACTCGGAACGAGTTCTGTCCACCTTGTACGACCTGGGTGTGGTGCGGTCGCCGGTGCGGCCCAACGTGGTCGATCATGTGGAGGCCAAGGTGGCGGCGCTGATGCGCGAGAACGAACTCAGCTCGGGAGTGCTTGTGATCAACTTTCCTCGCGGGGTGTGCGGAACCGAGATCCAACTCCCGTACACCTGTGCGGCCCTCGTCCCGGCTCTTCTGCCCGACGGTGCCACGTTGGCAGTCTGGTCACCCCGCGAAATCGCCGACGGTCGCCCCTCGGTGAAACTCACCGGGAACGCGTCATGACCGCCAGGCTGGCCACGGTCGACCTTGCCGGTCCGGACGACCGGAACCTGCGGGCAACCGGGGTCTTCTACCTCCGTGATGCCGTCCACAACGTCTCGTTCGACAGTGTGGACGCGGTGGTCACGGTGCTGGACCTGCTGGACTCGCTGGGCGACGACTCCATGGTGCACAGCCTGTACCTCACCCCCCAGGGTGAGCCGGCGTCGGCCAACCTGCGGTTCCAGTTCAACCGGGACCACCAGGTGGCCGCCGCCGTACTGGTCGCCCTGGACAAACAGCGACGCCTTCACTCCTGGCGCACGACAGGCACCGCCGGCCGGGACGACGTCACGCTCGTCCATGACGCCTGGAACCCGGGCGACACCGTGCTTCCACCCGAGTCGTTCATCTCCGTCCAGGCACTGCGGTCTGTGGTCGTCGAGTTCGCCATCGGCACCGGGCTGCCGCCCGGCCCGGTCGAGTGGGTCGCGGTGCCTGATGTCGGCTGGTCCTGAGGTGGTGAACGCGAACCACAACGGCGCGGAGCGTCTACGGGACGTAGGTCGGGGTGAAGGTCACCGGGAGGGCGGTCAGGGCGCGCATCCACACCGACGCCCGCCAGTTCAGGGCTTCGGCGGGGACGGCCAGGGTCAGGTCCGGCAGGCGGTCCAGCAGGACCTCGACGCTGGTCTTCGCGATCGTCTCGGCGAGTTCTGGGGCGGGGTAGGGGCAGCCGTGTTCGCCGTGGCCGAAGGACATCTGGGCGCGGTTGCCGCCGGCGCCCGGGTCGGCGGCCTGGACGTGCGGGTCGGCGTTGGCCGCCGCCAGGCCGAGGACCAGCAGGTCGCCGGTGCGGATGCGTTGGCCGCCCAGGCGGGTGTCGCGCGTCGCGATACGGCCGATGTAGTTCTGGGTGGGTGTGTCGTGCCAGAGGACCTCGTTGAGGGCGTCGCCGACGCTGGCTCGGCCGCCGGACAGGTTGGTGGCGAAGCGGTCGTCGGTGAGCATCAGGCGGATGGTGTTGCCGATCCAGTTCGTGGTGTGCTGGTGGGCGGCCGACAGGATCAACAACAGGTCCAGGCGGATCTCCTCGCCGGTGAGGTTGGCGGCGTCGGCCAACAGTGCACTGGGGACGTCCTGGCCTGGCAGCTCACGCTTGTCCTCCACCAGGACCCGCATCGTCTCCTGGACCCGGTCGAACGCCTCCATGGAGTTCGCGCCGGTCGAGTCCAACGACGCCACCAGGTCGGCGACCAGGCCGGGGGTGTCGGCCTCGGTCATGCCGCACATGACCGCCGCCGCCTGCAACGGGATGCGCTCGGCGTACTGGGACATCAGCTCCGCCTCGCCGCTGCCGGCGAACTTGTCGATCAGCTGGTCGGCGATGCGTTCGCAGTGCGCGCCGAGGTCGAACTGGTCCACCGACGCCAGCGCGTCGCTGATCGCGGTCGCCCGGCGGCGATGCTCTGGGCCCTCGGTGAACATGATCGAACGGTTGTAGACCACGTAGGCCATCAGCGGCCAGTCGTCCGGAATGCGGTCCCACGCGTTCCACCGGCGGGTGTCCCTGGCGAACAGTTGCGCGTCCGTCGTCACCTGGTGCAGTTCGCGGTAGCCGCACACGAACCACGCCGGCACGTCGCCCTCCAGCAGCACCGGGGCGACCGGGCCGTAACGCCGCCGGATGTCCTCGTAGAGCGCACCCGGGTCGCGCTGGAACTGGGGGCCGTAGAGCTTGGCCAACGCCTCGGTCATGTGCCGGCACCTTCCGTGGACAGCGCGTACAGGTGGTCGACGAGGGTGATCAGCACCCGCTTCACCGACTCCCGGTCCCGCGCGTCACAGTCGACCAGCGGCACGTCCCCGGCCAGCGACAGCGCCTCGCGGACCGCGTCCAGGTCGTGGCCGGCGCCCGGGAAACTGTTGCGGGCCACGATGAACGGCGTCCCGTGGTGCTCCAGGCGGTCGATGGCGTACCAGGAGTCCTCAAGGCGCCGGGTGTCCACCAGCACCACGGCGCCGAGCGTGCCGGCGAACAGCCTGTCCCACAGGAACCAGAACCGTTCCTGGCCTGGCGCGCCGAACAGGTAGAGCACCATCTGCTCGTTGAGGCTGATCCGGCCGAAGTCGAACGCGACGGTCGTGGTCGTCTTGTCCACCGCGCCGGCGTTGTCGTCGACCCCGACCCCGGCCTGGGTCATGGTCTCCTCGGTGCTCAACGGTCGGATCTCGCTCACCGAACGGACCAGGGTCGTCTTGCCGACCCCGAAACCACCGACGACCACGATCTTGAGGCCCTCGGTCACTGTGCTGGCCAGCGGCGTGTGTGCCTGCGGGTCAGAGGTTCTTGAGTCCAACGAGCACCTTCTTCAGGATCGCGGCATCGGGCAAGTGCGCGTTCGCGCGGGCGGACGTCGGGTTGCGCGCGGTCACCCGGCCGCCCGCGACCAGGTCCGACAGCAGGATCTTCGTCACCCCGACGGGCAGGCCGAGCTCGGCGGAGATCTCCACGACGGCCGCCGGCGCGCGGCACATCCGCATGATCCGCACGTGCTCGGACTGCATCCCCGGCTCCGGCTCACCGTTGGTGACGATCAGCGTGACCAGATCCAGGTTGGTGTCCTTGGAGCTGCTGCGGCCCCTGGTCAGCGTGTAGAGCCGGTCGGGGCCCTCGCTGTCGAGGTGGCGGCGGGTCATGCCGGCCGCGAGTGCTGGGGCCGGCGGGGCGGGGCGATCAGGAAGTCGCCGATCTGCTCGACCAGCTCGTTCATCTTGTGGCCGATCAGGCCCACGTCGGCTTCGGCCTCGGCCAGCACCGCCAGGTGCGCGCCCTCACCGGCCTCCACGATGAACAGGATGCCGCCGTGGAACTCGGTCATCGACTGCCGCACGCCGCCGGTGCCGTCGCCGAACTCCACCGACGCGCCCTGCGAGAGCGCCTGCACACCGGCGGCGATCGCGGCGAGCTGGTCGGCCTTGTCGATGCTCAGGCCAGCGGTGTGGCACAGCTTCAGGCCGTCCCGGGACAGCACGAGCGCGTGCGTGGCACCCGCGGTGTCGGACACCAGGGTCTCCAGCAGCCACGTGAGGTTGGCGTCGGTCGCCATGCCGGTCATCGGTGATCATCCTCTCCGGTCGCTGACGGACCTGCGGACGGATCGGTGGTCTGGCCACCGTCCGGGGACTTGGGGGTGCGGCTGCCTTGCTGGAACGCGCTGAACCGCGCGGCGAGGTCGGTGCGCGGCTTGGGCCGGGGCGGCACCGGCGGCTCGCTGGCGCCCCGCACGCGGGCCAGGGTGCTGCCGCGCGGACGCTTGGGCAGCGTCAGCTTGTCCGGTGGCTCGGTGTCCTCCGGTGTGCTGTCCGGTTCGGGAGGCTGCCCGGGATCGTCCTCGGTGGGCCGGGCGGCGAGCTGACCGGGCTCGGGCTCCGGTCGCGGCGGCGGGTCCGGGTCGAGGACGGCGGTCGTGCCCCTGGCCTGCCGGGCGGTGCCCCGGCGCGGCTGCGGCGACGGGGTCGTCGGCAGCGCCATCGGCAGGGTCGACGGCGCCGGCAGATCGGCCTCCTCACGCGGGTGCACGACCAGCTGGTTGGGCACCCGCACGACCACACCGGTGCCGCCGCGCGAGGAGGGCCGGAAGTACACGTGCAGCTTGTGTTTGCGCGCCAGGGCACCCACGACGACCAGGCCCAACCGGCTGCCGGAGAGCCGGGCGAGGTCCAGCGGCCCGTCGGTCGAGACCACCGCCTCGGCGCGCGAGAGCGCCTGCGGTTTCATCCCGAGGCCGCCGTCCTCGATGGTCACGACGACGCCGCTGTGCAGCTCCTCGACGTAGACGTGCACCTCCTCGGTCGGCGCGGAGAACCGGGTGGCGTTGTCCATCAGCTCGGCCAGCGCGTGCATCACGTCCTCGGCGGCGTAGCCGACGATCGCCGCCTCGCTGCCCGAGTGGACCCGAACCCGCTGGTAGGCCCGGATGCGGCCCATCGCGCCGCGCAGGATGCTCTCCATCACGATCGGCCTGGTCCAGCGCCGGCCGGAGCGGGCGCCGGTGAGCACCGCGATGCTGTCGGCCAGCCGGCCGGTCTGGGCGGTGCTGTGGTCGAGTTTGAGGAGGTCACCGAGCACCTCCTCGGAGTGCCGGCCCTCCATCTCGCGCAGTTCGGCGAGCATGCTGGTCGCCATCGCCTGCACGCGGCCGGCGGCGCTCGCGCACGCGGCCATCACCGCCGCGCGCTGGCGTTCGCTCACGCCGACCTCGCGGGTCACGGTGCGCAGCAGTTCACGGTGGATCCCGTTGGCCGGACGGGGAAACTCGTTGAGCACGGTGGTCGCGGTGGCGCCGTCGCGGACCCGGCCGGCCGCCGCCGGCACCACGTCGTTGACCAGCGTCGCGCTCTCCCGCTCCAGGGCCGCGAGCCGGGCGCGGTGCACCTGGACCCTGGTCGCCGCGTAGACGCCGGTGCCGACCGCGACGCACAGCGCGACCGACAGTCCGCCGGCCACCAGCGCGACCGGTAACTGGTGGTCCTCCGGCACCCGTAACACGATCCAGACGGTCGCCACACCGGTGACCACAACCGCGACGAGCAGGGCGAATAACGCATCGGTCAGCGAAGACCGTTGGGACCGTTCGGAAACAGGCGCTCGTGCTGACATCGCGTTCATCCTCGTGCTCGGCTGCGCACAGAAACATACTGGACAGCGCAATCCAGGGACCTGCGCACCGGTACTGACCAGGAAAATCCTGTACTGCCAAGGAGTTCCCAGCGGCCGTGAACACGGTGCCGACAAGGTCTGGTCCATTTTCTGGCATGATGTCCCGACGCGCGCCGGCGAGGTGCCGGCCATTCGGGGAAGGGCGGCCTACTCATGCCTGGCCAGGTGTCCACCGACGAGCCGACATCCCGATCGCTGCCAGGCTCGGGGAACTTCGTCCGGACCACACTGACCTTCCAGCGCTCCCCACTGGACTTCCTCGGCGACATGTTCCAGGACTACGGGGACATCTGCACGTTCCGGTTGGCCGCCAACAAGGTCGTGGCACTGTCGCACCCGCACCACGTCAAGCACGTCCTCCAGCAGCGGGCCGGCAACTACACCCGCAGCACCGCCGCGCACAAGATGGCCCGCAACATCTTCGGCAACGGGCTGTCGGTCATGGAGGGCGGGCCGGTGTGGCGTCGTCAGCGCAGGCTGATGCAGCCCTCGTTCCACTACCAGCGGGTCGCGTCCATGAGCGACCACATGGTCGCCGTGATCAACGACCGGCTCAGCTGGTGGGACCAGGCCGCGGCCGACGGCGAGGTCATCGACATCAACGACGAGATGCGCCGGCTGACCTTACGCGTGGTGGCGCGGGCGCTGTTCGCGCTGGAGGAGGGCCCGGTCGTCGACCGGTTCGCCAACGCCATCGAGACGCTCGACAGCGAGCTGACCGCCTACATGCGCTTCCCGCTGCTGCCGCTGTCGGTGCCGACCGCCGGGCACCGCCGCTTCCACACCAGCCAGGCGATCGTCGAGGAGATCATCGACTACGTGATCACCGAGCACATGGTCGACGACCATGACCGCGGTGACCTGCTGTCGATGCTGATCCAGACCGAGGACGAGGACACCGGCGAGCGGATGTCCGAGCGCCAGCTGCGCGACGAGGTGTTCACCATGCTCTTCGCCGGCCACGAGACCGGCGCCAACATCCTGACCTGGGTCTTCTACCGCCTGGGCCGCCACGCCGACATCCAGCAGCGCGTGCAGCAGGAGATCGACCACGAGCTCGACGGCCGCGACCCGACCCTGGCCGACACCACCAAGCTCACCTACACCCGCCTGGTGATCGACGAGGCGCTGCGGATGTATCCGCAGCAGTGGCAGGGCTGGCGGCGCTGCGTGGAGGAGGACGAGATCGGCGGCTACCGCGTCCCCGCCGGCACCGACATCTTCTTCAGCCCCTACCACCTGCACCGCCACCAGGACTTCTGGGACGACCCGGACGCCTTCCGCCCGGAGCGGTTCGCGCCAGAGGAGGTCGCCCGCCGCGACCGCAGCGCCTACATCCCGTTCGGCTCCGGCCACCACATGTGCATCGGCAACCAGTTCGCGCTGACCGAGATGCTGCTGGTGATCGCGAGCGCGGTGCAGCGGTACCGGTTCGAGCTGACCACTGACAAGCCGGTCGAGCCCAAGCCGCTGATCACCCTGGGCCCCGACCAGCCGGTCCTCACCAGGCTGCTGCCCAGGGCCCGCTGACCGGCGGTTTTGTGGCGCGATTCTCGGGGGCTTCTCAGGCGCGTCTCAGCAGCGGGCGCGACACTGGCCGCATGCGCATCCTCGTTGTCGACGACGACCGGGCCGTTCGGGAGTCGCTGCGACGGTCCCTGCAGTTCAACGGTTACCAGGTGGACCTGGCCAGCGACGGCGCGCAGGCGCTGGACTCGATCACCGCCGACCGCCCGGACGCGATGGTGCTGGACGTGATGATGCCGCGCGTCGACGGCCTGGAGGTGTGCCGGCGGCTGCGCGGCACGGGCGACGACCTGCCGATCCTGGTGCTCACGGCCAGGGACACGGTGTCCGACCGGGTCGCCGGCCTGGACGCCGGCGCCGACGACTACCTGCCCAAGCCGTTCGCCCTGGAGGAGCTGCTGGCCAGGCTGCGTGCGCTGCTGCGCCGCCGCAGCTTCGACCCGGCCGGCGGCCAGGAGGCGAACCGGCTGTCCTTCGCCGGCCTCGAACTGGACCCCGGAACCCGGGAGGTGCGCCGGGGTGAGCGGCCGATCAGCCTCACCCGCACCGAGTTCGCGCTGCTGGAGCTGCTGCTGGCCCACCCCAAGCAGGTGCTGACCCGCAGCCGCATCCTGGAGGAGGTGTGGGGCTACGACTTCCCGACCTCGGGCAACGCGCTGGAGGTCTACATCGGCTACCTGCGCCGCAAGACCGAGGCCGACGGTGAGCCGCGGCTGATCCACACCGTGCGGGGCATCGGCTACGTGCTGCGGGAGACGCCTCCGTGAGTTCGGCGACCATCGTCAGCCGCCGGCGGATGTCGCTGCGGTCCAGGGTGACCTGGCTCGTGGCGAGCTGTGTGGCCGGCGCGGTCGCCCTGGTGTCGCTCGGTGCCTACCTGACGGTCAAGGAGAACCTCTACGCCCAGATCGACAACGCGCTGATCCGCAAGGCCACCGAGACGGTCAAGTCCGACGTCATCGCCAACACCCCCAGCGGCAGCTTCCCGGCGGCGTTCCTGCAGCTCAGCGACGTGCAGTTCGCGGTGATCGACGCCAACGGCCGGGCGCTGTTCCCGGAGGAGGACCTGCCGCCGATCGGCGGCACCGAGGTGGGCGTGGCCCGGGGCCAGGACAACGGCGAGATCCGCACCGACCTGCGCACCGACACCCGGGTGCTGTCGGTGCGCTACGGGGACGGGCAGGCGCTGGTGCTGGCCCAGTCGCTCAAGCCGACCAAACAGCAGCTGGCCGACCTGGCGTTGGTGCTGCTGCTGATCGGTGGTGCCGGGGTGGTGGTGGCGGCGCTGGCCGGCACGGCCGTGGCGCGCACCGGGCTGAGCCCGGTCCAGCGGCTGACCAGGGCGACCGAGCGGGTGGCCAGAACGGGTGACCTGCGCCCGATCCAGGTCGACGGCGACGACGAGCTGGCCAGGCTCTCGCACAGTTTCAACGTGATGCTGGCGGCGGTGTCCGACGCGCAGGACCGCCAGCGGCAGCTGGTGGCCGACGCCGGCCACGAGCTGCGCACGCCGCTGACCTCGCTGCGCACGAACCTGGAGCTGCTGCTGTCGGCCGAGCGCCCGGACGCCCCCACTCTGTCCGAAGTGGACAGATCGGAGATCCACGCCGACCTGCGCGCCCAGCTCGACGAGCTGACCCAGCTCATCGGCGACCTGGTCGAACTGGCGCGCGAGGACGGCCCGGGGCAGGTCCGGGAAAGCGTCGACATGGTCGAGCTCACCGAACAGGCCCTCGACCGCGCCCGCCGCCGCGCCGGCGACGTGCACTTCGAGGTCGACCTGCGACCGTGGTTCCTGCTCGGCGACCCCGCCGCCCTGGAACGGGCCGTGCTCAACCTGCTGGACAACGCCGTGAAGTTCAGCCCGCCGGGCGGGACCGTGCGGGTCGACCTGCGCCCGGCCGGGCACGGGTACGCGTTCCTGCAGGTCGCCGATGCCGGGCCGGGGATCAAGGACAGCGACCTGCCGTACGTGTTCAACCGCTTCTACCGCTCGGACGAGGCGCGCACGCTGCCCGGCTCCGGGCTGGGCCTGGCGATCGTGAAGAGCGCGGTCGAGCGGCACGGCGGGGCGGTGTACGCGGGGCGCTCGGCCGACGGCGGCGCGCTGATGGCGATCCGGCTGCCCGGGGCACCTTCGACGGGCTGAACTCACCAGGTCCCCATAGGTTGGTCTCAGGCCGCTCTCAGGACGAGCACGCAAGGTGATGACATGACCGAGGACAACCGGGACACCACCCCCGAGGAGCCGACGCGCCGGCCGGACGACGGCCCGCCGGCCGACCGGACCGGCTCCACCCCTGGTGACCAGCCCACCGCAGCCCCGGGGACCCCGCCCTCCGGCGAGCCGTCCTCGACGTCGCCCTACGCCCGTCCGCCCAGCGCCCCGACCCCGCCCGCCGACCCGGCCCCGCCCGCCGCGCCCTACGGCGCGTCGCCCGCCGGCGGCGAACCGGCTCCCGGCTCGTCGCCCTACGGCACCCCGCCCTCCGCCGACCCGGCCACCCCGCCCTCCGCCGGCCCGCCGGCCGGTGAACCCGCCACGGGTTCGACCACCCCGCCCGCCGGGCCGGTTTCCGGCTCCTCGCCCTACGGCGCCTCGCCCTACGGCTCCCCGGGCACCTCCCCGTACGCCAGACCCGGCTCGTACGGCCAGCAGCCGGCCGGATCGTCGGCCGGATCGTCGGCCGGATCGTTCGCCGGGTCCGGCGAGGACACCCCGCCGCGCGGGTTCCCCGCCCAGGGCGAGCGCGTCCTCTACGGCACCGCCTTCACCCAGGGCGGCACCCACACCTACAGCCCGCCCTCGGCCGCCCCCACCCCGCCCGGGGCGCGACCGGGACGCCGGACCAACGGGCTGGTCGTCGGGCTCACCGCGCTCGCGCTGCTGGTCGGGGGCGGCGCGGGCGCGGTCGGCGGCTACCTCGTCGCCGAGAACAACACCTCCGGCGGACCCGTGCAGAACTCCCTGGACACCCCGCCGCCGACCGAGCAGACCTCGGCCGCGCCGGCGGGCTCGATCGAAGCGGTGGCGCAGAAGGTGTCGCCGAGCGTGGTGCAGTTGAAGGTGCGTGGCCAGACCTCGGCAGGGGAGGGCTCCGGCTTCGTGATCAGCTCCGACGGGCTGATCGTCACCAACAACCACGTCGTGGAGGCCGCCGCGCGCGGCGGCGAGATCGTCGCCGTGTTCCACGACGGCAGCACCGCCTCGGCCGACATCGTCGGGCGCGACCCGACCTCGGACGTCGCCGTCGTGCGGGCCGACCGCACCGGCCTGCCGGTGGTCGACCTCGGCCGCTCCGACGACCTGCGGGTCGGCGAGGGCGTGGTGGCCTTCGGGTCGCCGTTCGAGCTGTCCGGCACGGTCACCTCCGGCATCGTCAGCGCGCTGCACCGCCCGACCAGGGCCGGCGGCGAGGACGGCTCGCAGGCCTCGGTGATGGACGCCATCCAGACCGACGCGGCCATCAACCCCGGCAACTCCGGCGGGCCGCTGGTGAACATGCAGGGGCAGGTCGTGGGCATCAACTCGGCCATCTACAGCCCCACCCAGAGCGGCTCGGTCGGCATCGGCTTCGCCATCCCCATCGACCAGGCCCGACGCACCGCCGACGAGATCGTCGACACCGGCAAGGCCACCCAGACCGTGCTCGGCGTGACCGTCCGGGACAACGAGGAGGGCGGCGCGCTGATCGTCGAGGTCAGCCCGGACGGGCCGGGCGCCAAGGCCGGTCTCAAGCAGGGTGACGTCGTCACCAAGCTCGACGACCGGCGGATCGACACCTCCGACGCCCTGGTCGCCGCGGTCCGCTCACACGCCCCTGACGACAAGGTCACGCTCGAGTTGAGCAACGGTTCGCGCACAGTTGACGCGACTCTTGCCGGACAGGAGGTTGAAACTGAATGATTAGCATGTCAACCACCTGACCCCTGGAACGCTCGGCCCCAGGAAGGGGCCGAGACCAACCCCGGCTCGATGCCCCCGGGCCGGAAAGAGCTCCTCGCGGGCTCTGCACGACGGCACCGCACGCGGACGGATCACCCCTCGCTCGCCCGCGTGCGGTGCCCTTTTGGGAGCCGTCGGCTCACTGTTCCCGACGACCCCGTCCGGTCAGGCCGGCCGTCACACCGGCTGTCAGACCGGCGACGGCGACCCCCAGCCACACCACGCCCAGCGCGACGGCCAACCCGGTGACGTAGTCCCGGTCATGCAGCCCGGGGTTGGTCGCCACGCCGAACGGACGCCACAGCAACGGCACGGCGAGCAGGGCGAGCAGCCCGCTCAGCGCCGCCCCCAGCGCGACCGGCGCCCGCCACGCCACCGGCACCACCCGCGCCACCGCCAGCCCGGTGAGCCCGACCGCCGGCGCCACCACCAGGTCGTGCACCAGCGGGGCGCCGACCAACCACACCAGGACCTGCGCCCAGTTCCGGGCGCCGAGGGCGAACTCCAGCGCCAGCCACCCGCCCCACGCGAGCGCCGCCACGCCGGCGAGCGCGAACACGGCCCTCACCGCGGCTCCACCTCCAGTCGCGTGACCCACTTGGTCTGCGTCACCCCCGGCCGGCTGGGCGCGATCAGCCGGCACGGGTACCCGTGGTCCAGTGCCAGTGGCTCGTCACCCAGCCGCAGCGCCAGCAGCGTTGCCGGGTCGGCGGCGTGCGCGCCGGGCAGCAGGCTCGACCGGTACGCGCCCCGCCGTTCCAGCGACCGCACCCGCACCGGCGACCCCGGCGCGCCGCCGGCCAGCCGCAGCAGGTCGGCCACCGGCACCCCCGTCCAGGACGCCGACTGGTTCCACCCCTCCACACACGCGATCGGCAACGACGCGCTGGTCTGCGGCAGCGCGCGCAGCTCGGCCAGGGAGAACGCCCGGGTGCCGCCCGGGGTCACCACCGTGAGCCGCCACGAGTCGTCGACCGCGCGTACCCCGGCCGCCCGCGCCGTGCGGTTGACCGGCACCCCCTGCGGCCCCCGGTCCGAGCGCCACGACAGCGGCGACACCGGGCGCAGCAACGGAACCGCGGCGCCGGCGGTGGCGACCACCGCGACCCCGGTCGCCAGCCCCGTGCCCCGCAGGAACCCCCGCCGGGTGAGGATCCCGCCGGGCGGCGCGGACCGCTCCCCGCCGTCACCTCGGGTGAGCCCGCGCCGGATCACCGGCAGCTTCACCGCGACATGCACCAGCACCGAGCCGATCGCCAGCCACCCGGCCACGTGGTGCGCGGCCGGGAAGCCGAACCCCCACACGTAGTTCTGCGCCACGTTGAACAGTCCGGTCACGACCTCGAACAACGCCGCCCCGGACAGCACCAGGATCGACCCGCGCTCGATCGCGTGGGGCAGGGACCGCACCAGCGGTCGCGCGAACAGCTTCGGGTAGACGCTCCACAGCTTGGCCAGCAGCAACGGAATCGCCGCGACCCCGGCCACCACGTGCGCGCCCTGGGTGACCCGGTAGAGGTCGACCGGCGAGGTCGGCCAGCCCGACCCGGCGCGCGCGAGCTGGCTGAGCAGGCCGGTGAGAAAACAGATCCCGAACGCGATCCCCAGCCACAGCCCGATCCTCGCGGTCACCCGCTGGTCGTGCGCCGCACCGCGGAAGTCCCGCTCGGCGGGCGGCCGCAATTTCCTGCCCGTCATGCCCGTACCTGCGCGAACCACCGGCCGCCGGCCTCGCGGACCCAGCCGGTCGACAGGCCGGCCGCACCGGCGACACCGGCCACCGCGTCCGCCGCCAGCCACGCCCAGTCGAACCAGGCGCCGCCGGTCGCCGCCGTGGCCACCCGCACCCGGCCGTGCCGCACACCGCCGCCGGGCGGGTCCACCTCGATCAGGGCGCTTCCGCCGGCGCGCAACAGTTCCCGGACGCGGCCCAGCAGCCTGACCGGGTTGCCGCCGATGCCGATGTTGCCGTCGACGAGCAGGACGTGGTGCCACCAGCCCTCGCCGGGCAGCCGGTCGAACACGTCCCGCCGCACCGCCGGTGCGCCGGCCGCGACCGCCAGCCGCACCGCCACCGGGGACACGTCGGTGCCCAGCGCCGGCACGCCGCGCGCGCACAGGGCGGCCACCATCCGTCCCGGGCCACAGCCGACGTCCAGCGTCGGTCCGGTGCAGTGCCGCAGCAGCAGTTCCTCCCCGGACTCCGGGGCGGCCCGCCAGCGGTCGGTCGGCAGGGCGATCCGCTCGCCGTCGCTGCGCTCCAACCAGCAGGGCTGGCCGAGCAGACCCGGCGCGAACGCGTCGGTGGTGATCACCCGGCCACCGCCGCCAGCTCCCGCGCGAAGCGCGTCCCCGGTGCGATCGCCGCCACCCTGACCGCGTCCACCATGGTGTCCACATCGGACAACACGGGCAGCAGGTCCACTCGCAACCCGTTGTCGCGCAGCGCGAGCAGCGTCCGCGACCCGGTGTCGGACCGGGACATCGGCACCGAACGCAACGCGGCGGCCTCGGCGGGGGAGCGCAGGCCAAGACCCCACCACCCGCCGTCGCTGGCCGGCCCGAGCACCGCGTCCGTGCCGTCAGCGACCAGCCGCACCACCGCCGAGGCCAGCACCCGCTGGCTGACCTGCGGGGTGTCCATGCCGATCTGGAGCACCGCCAGCCCGGGAAAGCGCTCGCCGACCTCGGCGTGCGCGTTCACCAGCCGCTCGGCGAAGCCGTCGCCGCGCTGGTCGATCACCGTGCACGCCGCCAGCTCCCCGGCCAGCTCGGCGGACCGCTCCGCCGCCGCCAGCTCGCCGGTCAACGCCACGACCGGGACCACGCCGGGAACCGTCCGTACCGCAGCCAGCGTGTCCAACAGCGCCGCCGCCGCCAGCCGGGCGGCCAACCGGTCGCCGACCGCGCGGGCCAGCCGGGTCTTCGCCAGGCCGGCGACCGGCGCCTTCGCCACCACCAGCAGACACACCTCACTCACGACGACACCCCCTCGCGGGCCCGGTCACGCGCCCGCAGCACCGTCGCCATGTCCCGCACCGCCCGCGCGGTGCCGAGCGGTGAACCGGACACCTTCGAGCGGGTTCCGGCCGTGCGCGGACGGTAGGCCACGTCCAGCTCCGCCACCGGCCAGCGCGCGTCGGCCGCCCGCAGCAGCAGCTCCAGCGGGTAGCCGAACGCGCGGTCGGTCACCCCGAGGTCGAGCAGGTCCTCCCGGCGCACCGCCCTGGCGGGCGCGAGGTCGGTCACCGGAAGTCCCCGCCGGCGCACCAGCGAGGCCAGCAGCCGGTTGCCCAGCCGTGCGTGCCACGGCCACGCCCCCCGGGCGACCGGGACCCGCCGACCCAGCGCGAGCCGCGCCCCGCCGGCCACCGCCGACACGAGGCCGACGAGGTCGGCGGGGTCCAGCGAGCCGTCGGCGTCGAGGAAGCACACGATCTCCGACCCGGCGTTGAGCAGTCCTGTGTGGACAGCGGAGCCGTAGCCCGGCCTCGGCTCCAGGACGACGGTCGCGCCGTGCGCGGCGGCCACCTCCGGCGACCCGTCGGTCGATCCGTTGTCCACCACGATCGGGCGGTAGCCCGGCGGCATCGCGGCGAGCACGCCGGGCAGGGCAGCCGCTTCGTCCAGGCACGGCAGCACCACGTCAACTTGGTCCATGCCAGCAGAAGCTAGGCCCACCCAGGAAGGTCGGAAACCCTTGTGACGCTTACCAAAATATGACGTCGCCGAAGTTCTTACGGAGTGCTGACGGATGCCGGTACCGCCCGGCCCGAGCACCCCGCCGGGCCTACCGTTGGCCGCCGTGCCCACTGTCCCGACCCGACACCGCCCGCCCGCGCGCACCGGCGCGCGCGCCGACCTGATCGCCGGCACCGCGGCCTGGGTGCTCGTGGCCGTCGCCCTCGCCGTGGGCATGCTCACCGACGCCCGGCTCTACGGCGGCGCCCAGTTCCCCAACGCCTCACCGCGTTTCGGCGAGTACCCGGTCCTCGCGCACCTCGCGCCGCACCTCGGGCCGGGCACGCCGCTCGCGGTCCTGCTCGCGGTCGCCGTGGTCGCGTGGGGTCCCACACTGGCGCGACGGCTGCGCTGGCGCGTCCTGCTGGCCACCGCCTACCTGACCTCGCTGGCCTGGATCCTCGCGCTGGCGCTGGTCGACGGCTGGCGCCAGGGCGTGGTGCACCGGCTGGCGACCCGCGACGAGTACCTGTACGAGGTCCCCGGGATCACCGACATCCCCACCATGCTGCGTACGTTCACCACCAGAATCCTGTCCCAGCAACCGGACTCGTGGACGACACACGTCTCCGGGCACCCGCCGGGCGCCACCCTGACGTTCGTCTGGCTCGACCGGATCGGGCTCGGTGGCCCCACCGCCGCGGCCCTGGTGTGCGTCGCGGTCGCCGCGCTGGTCGCGGTGGCCGTGCCGGTCACCGTCGCCGCGCTCGGCCGCGCCGACCTCGCCCGCGCGGCGGTGCCGTTCGTGTGCCTGCTGCCGGGCGCGGTGTGGCTGGGGGTCTCGGCCGACGCGATGTTCGCCGGCGTCGCCGCGGTCGGGGTGATGCTGGTGGCCCTCGGCGCTGCCAGGGGAGTGATGCCGCTGTGCGCAGCCGGCGGCGCGGTGCTCGGCTGGTCGGTGTTCCTGTCCTACGGCCTGGTGCTGATGGCCCCGGTCGCCCTGGCCGTCGTGTGGGTGACGCGGTGCTGGCGGGCGCTGGCCCACGCCGTGCCGGCCGCGCTGGCGGTCGCCGCGGTGTTCGCCCTCGCCGGGTTCTGGTGGCCGGAGGGCTACGAGTTGGTCGTGCGCCGGTACTACGAGGGGATCGGTGCGGTCCGCCCGTACTGGTACTGGGTGTGGGCGAACCTGGCGTGCCTGGCGCTGGTGGTCGGCCCGGCCGCCGCCGCCGGGCTGCGCCGCGCCGCCCCCCGGTTTCTGACCCCGCGTCCCGACCCGGTCGTCGCACTGGTCGCCGCCGCGGCGCTCGCGGTGGTGGCCGCCGACCTCTCCGGCCTGTCCAAGGCCGAAACCGAACGGATCTGGCTACCGTTCGCGGTGTGGCTGGTGGTCGCCGCCGCGCTGCTGCCCAGGGCGTCGTGGCGGTGGTGGCTGGCGGCCCAGGCCGCGACGGCACTGGCGGTCAACCACCTCCTGCTGACGAACTGGTGACTGGATGAGTGCCCCCTCAACCGGCCACCGGGGCGCGGAGCGGGGCGTCGGCGAACTCGGCCACCCCCTGGGCGAACGGCGTCGCGGCGCGGAAGCCGAGGAGTTCGCGGGCCCTGGCGGGATCGGCGACCACGTGCCGCACGTCGCCGGGGCGGGCGCCGCCGACGACCTCGGGGGCGGGGCCCGCGCAGGCCCTGGACAGCTCGGTGGCCAGGTCGAGCACGGTGCGCGGATCGCCGGAGCAGACGTTGACCGGGGTCAGGGCGCCCTGGCGGGCGGGGGTCCCGGCGGCCAGCACGTTGGCCAGGGCGACGTCGGTGACGTGGACGAAGTCCCGGAGTTGGTGGCCGTCCTCAAGGACGGTGGGCGGCTCGCCCCGGTGCAGGGACGAGCGGAACAGCGACGCCACGCCGGCATAGGGCGTGTCGCGGGGCATCCGAGGGCCGTAGACGTTGTGGTACCGCAGCGCCCAGACCGCGCCGCCGGTCTGCCGGGCCCAGGCCGACGCGAGATGTTCCTGGGCGGCCTTCGTCGCGGCATAGGTGCTTCTCGGGTCGATCGGGGCGTCCTCGCCGACGAGGGCGGGGGTGAGGTCGCCGCCGCAGGTGGGGCAGGGCGGTTCGTAACGACCACGGTCGAGGTCGCCGGCGGTGCGGGCGGGCGGCCGGACCGGGCCGTGTTCGGGGCACCGGTAGCGGCCCTCGCCGTAGACGACCATGGAGGAGGCGAGGACCAGGTTCGCCACGCCGGCGCGGTACATCTCGGTGAGGAGCACGGCCGTGCCGTAGTCGTTGTGCAGCACGTATTCCGGGATGTCGGACGGGTCGAGTCCGTGGCCGACGACCGCGGCCTGGTGGCAGACGACGTCCACGCCCCGCAGCAGCCGCGCGACCAGCTCCGCGTCCCGGACGTCACCGACGACCACCGACCGGTCCGTGCCCTGTGGCCCGTGGGCCTTCGGCAACAGGTTGTCCAGCTGGACGGTCTCGTGGCCGTGTTCGGTGAGCAGGTCGGCGACGTGGGAGCCGACGAAGCCTGCCGCGCCCGTGATCAGCACTCGCATGCTCCCGACGCTAGGGCGACGGGAGCCGTGGGACGCCCGCCAGGACGACCACGTCACCGAATCGTCAGATCCTCGGCGTCCGGCCCGGTGACCAGCGGGCCGGCACGAGGACGCCGCCGTGCGCTGGTCGCCGGGCCGCCGGCGTCCGCTCCGGCTGGTGGACCCGGACCGTACTGTGACCGGCATGAGTCGTGTCGCCGTCGTGTTGCCCGGGGGCAGGTTCGGGCCGCACGCGCCGTTGCTGATGTACGCCGCCGACGCCGCCGAGGCCAGGGGCGCCACGCCGCACCACGTCACCTGGGACCCGCCCTACGACCCGGCCGCCCTGCCGCTGGAGCGCGCGGAGCGGTGGGTCGCCGAGCAGGTCCCGGCCGGGGACCTGCTGATCGGCAAGTCGCTGGGCAGTCTCGGCGCGGGGGTGGCCGCCGCGCGCGGGCTGCCGGCGGTGTGGCTGACCCCGCTGCTGACCATCGCCCCGGCCGCGACGGCGCTGCGCCGGGCCAGCGCGCCGGTGCTGCTCGTCGGCGGCACCGCCGACCCGGTCTGGGACGGTGCCCTCGCCCGGGAGATCACCCCGCACGTCCTGGAGGTCGAGGGCGCCGACCACGGCATGTACGTTCCCGGGCGGCTGGCCCGCTCGGCCGAGATCCTCGGGCGGGTCGCGACCGCCGTCGAGGACTTCCTCGACGACGTCGTCTGGCCGGCGTGACCGCCGTCCTGGTCGTGGACGACGACCTGACCGTGCGTGACGTCGTGCGCCGCTACCTGGAACAGGCCGGGCACCGGGTGGCGCTGGCCGACAACGGCGAGGACGCGCTGGCCTGGGTCGCCGGGAACTCCCCGGACCTGGTGGTGCTGGACCTGATGTTGCCGGGCATCGACGGCCTGGAGGTGTGCCGGCGGCTGCGGGCCACCAGCACGGTCCCGGTGATCATGCTGACCGCGCTCGGTGAGGAGGAGGACCGGATCGCCGGGCTGAGCCTGGGCGCCGACGACTACGTCACCAAACCGTTCAGCCCCAAGGAACTCACCCTGCGGGTGGGCTCGGTCCTTCGCCGCGCGGCCACCCCGCCCCCGCCGCCGCCCAGCAGGGTCCTCGCCGACGGCGACCTGGTCCTGGACCTGTCCGCGCGGGCCGCCACGCTGCGCGGCACCGGGCTCGCGCTGACCACCCGCGAGTTCGACCTGCTGGCCTTCCTGCTGGCCAACCCCGGCGAGGCGTTCGACCGCGAGCAACTGCTGGAACGGGTGTGGGGCTGGGACTTCGGCGACCAGTCCACAGTGACCGTCCACGTGAGACGACTGCGGGAGAAGGTCGAGCCGGTGCCGGCGAAACCGGTCCGGATCGTGACCGTGTGGGGACTGGGGTACCGGTATGACCCCGCGTCCTAGCCAGCTGATCGACCCTGGCGAGTCCTTCGGCGACCTGCTCACCCACGCCCTGCACATCCTGCCGGTGGCGCTCGCGCTGGTGGCGCCGGTCGTCGCGCTCGGCGCCGCGCTGCTCTACCGGGTGCGGCGCGGCTCGCTGGCGCTGACGATGACCGTGCTCGGGCTGGTACCGGTGATCGCGATGCTGACCGGCGTGCTGGGAGTCAGCGGGTTCATGTTCACCGCGACGTTCACCACCGTCGCGCTGGTGTGCCTGCTGGTGGTCGCGGTGACCCTGCCGGTGGCGCTGATGCTCGGCCGGGCCATCGCCCGGCGCAGCGTGTGGGAACGCGAGGCGCGGGAACGCGAACGGGCCGCCGAGGCGTCCCGGCGCGAGCTGGTGGCGTGGATCAGCCACGACCTGCGCACCCCACTGGCCGGCATCCGCGCCATGGCCGAAGCGCTCGCCGACCGCGTGGTGGCCGAACCCGGCGAGGTCGCCGGCTACGCGCACCGCATCGGCGGCGAGACCCGGCGGCTCTCGGACATGGTCGACGACCTGTTCGAGCTGTCCCGGATCACCGCCGGCACCCTGGCGCTGACGATGTCGCAGGTGGCGCTGCGCGAGGTGGTCGGCGACGTGCTCGCCGCCCAGACTCCGCTGGCCACCCGCAAACGCGTGCGGGTCCTCGCCGACGCCGCGCACGCGCCGGTCGTGCTCGGCAGCGACCCCGAACTCGCCCGCGTCGTGCGCAACCTGGTGTCCAACGCGATCCGGCACACCCCGCCGGAGGGCACGGTCGCCGTCCAGCTCGGCGTCGAGGGCCGACACGCCGTGCTCGCCGTCGACGACGCCTGCGGCGGCATCCCCGACGGCGAGCTGACCAGGGTCTTCGACGTCGCGTTCCGGGGCTCGGCCGCCCGCACCCCCAGCCGCACCGACGACGACCAGGTCGGCGGCGGGCTCGGCCTGGCGATCGCCAAAGGCCTGGTGGAGGCGCACCACGGCCGGATCGGCGCCCGCAACCACGGGCCCGGCTGCCGGTTCGAGGTGCGCCTACCGCTGGCCGGCTAGACCGTCACGAAGTAGCCGGCCAGGTCGGCGACCAGGTCGATCGTGCCGAAACCGTTGTAGAGCCACACCTGCGAGCCGGTCCCGACAGCCGTCGACACCAGGTTCGACGACGTCTGGCCGGCCACCAGGTTCAGGTTGGACGAGCCGGGCCGCACCGGCGCCGCCGCCGTCCTCGGGAAGACGGTGACGTAGGTGCCGACGGTCGGCGCGACGCCGGTGACGTTGAGAACCGCGCCCGCCGTGCCGTCCTGGCCGTAGGTGGGCAGCGACACCGCGCTGCCGCCACCGGTGGCCGGAACCCAGGTCACGGCCGCCGAACGGGTGTCAAGCAGCCGACGCGGGACGACCGCGACGAACCGCGCGCCGCCACCGGGCGCGTAGTACCCGGCGAGGTCGGCGAGCAGATGCACCGTGCCGGAGTTGTTGTAGAGATTGACCGACCGGTCGGCGCCGAGCTTGACGGTGACCAGGTTCGGCGTCGGGTCGGCGCCCCGCACGTTCAACGCCGACACGTCCGGCCGGGGCGCACCCGTCGGCCAGGCCGTGACATACGTGGAGCGCGAGGCGGACACGCCGGTCAGCGTCAGCGTCACCGCCGTCGCGTCCGCCGGCACGGCCGCCGACAGGTCCAGCGTGTGCGTGGCGCCCTGCCCGACCGGCGCGCCGGCGCGGGTGTCGAGCACGCGCCTCGGCGCGAGCGGGGTGTGCAGCCCGGTGGCGTCGGGGGCGTACCAGCCGGCGAGGTCGGCCAGCAGGTGGGTGCTGCCGGTGTTGTTGTACAGCCGCACGATCCGGTCCGCGCCGACCTGCACGGTCACCAGGTTGGACCGGATCTCGCCGGCCGCCAGGTTGAGGTTGGACACCGTCGGCCGGGGCGCCCCGTCGGGCCACACGGTGACGAAGGTCGGGGAGGTGGTGGTGACCCCGGTGACGTTGAGCACCGCCGCCGTGGCGCCCGCCGGCAGCCGCGACGACAGGTCGAGCACCACCGACCCGCGCGGCCCGACCGGCGCGCCGGACCGGGTGTTGAGCACCCGCACCGGGTCCACGGCGGTGTAGCCGGCCGGCGCGGAGGCCTGCGTGGCGAGCGCGTCCAGCGTGGCCTCGCCGCCCCGGACGTAGTTGAGGTCGGTGTTCGCGTCGATGCCGGGGACCGTGCCGGTGGCGGTGTACTGCCAGAGCGTGTAGTCCGGCCAGCCGGCGGGCATCGTCGGGGTGGGGGCGTAGGAGGCGACCCAGAGTGGGTGGCTGGCGAACGCGGCGCTGCCGCCGGTGCAGTCCCGCCACCAGCTGGCGGCGGTGTAGATGATGGCGTCGGTGCCGGTGCGCCGCTTCACCTGGTCGACGAAGTCGCGGATCCAGGTCACCATCTGGGCCGGGGTGAGGCCGTAGCAGTGGTCGGTGCCGTCGTCGTCGACGTACGGGTTGGCCTCGACGTCCAGGGCCGGGGGCAGGGTGCGCCCGTCCTGCCGGTAGTTGGCGCGGTCGAGCAGGAAGTCGGCCTGGGCCGCGCCACCGGTCACGTTCGGAATCGCGAAGTGGTAGGAGAAGGTGTACAGCCCAGCGCCGCTGGCCCCGGTCTGGTCCCCGGCGTGGTGCGGGTTCGTGTAGTAGTCCCCCTCCGAGGCCTTGATCCCCACGAACCGGTACCCGGCGCCGGCGACCTGCCCCCAGTCGATCGCGGCCCCACCCGGATGCTGGTGACGGGCGACGTCGATCCCCTGGACGTCGGCGGCGGCGGCGCGCGGCGTCCCGACACCCTGCGCGGTCAACTCGGCGGTCATCCGGGGGCTGTGGGTGTTGTCCACGTTGTCCCGCACGACCCCGTCGACAACGGGCGGTGTCGGGCCCTCGGCCGCGGCTGTTCCACTGACCACGCCGCCGCTCGCGAACGTCGCCGCCGCGAGCAGCCCTGCCATGACACTTCGAACAACAGGCACTCTGACCTCCAGTTTCGCTGTGCTGGCCTCTCTATCGCGAGAAATCACCGATGGTTACACCGCTTGGTGACCAGCTCACCGCGCCGGGGTGTCCTAGTTTGTGGTCATGATCGCCACGCTCCAGTGCATAGTCCTCGACTGCCCCGACCCCGCCGCCCTGTGCCGCTTCTACGCGTCACTGCTGGGCGGCAAGATCGACACCCCCGATCCTCGCTGGTCCCTCGACGAGGACTGGTCGACGCTCCACCTGCCCAGCGGGATGGTCCTGGCCTTCCAGCGGGTCGCCGACCACCGCCCGCCGCGCTGGCCCGACCCCGCCCACCCCCAGCAGTCCCACCTGGACCTCGGTGTGCCCGACCTCGACCAGGCCCAGTCCCACGCCGAAGCCGCCGGCGCCACCGTCCTCGACGCGACCCCCGACCGAAGCTGGCGCGTCCTGGCCGACCCGGCCGGCCACCCCTTCTGCCTGGTCCGCGACTGACCTTCCCCGGCGGGGCCTGAGACACGCACCTTGAGGTAGGGGAGCCGGATCACCCAACCGTCCACAAGGGACACACCGCGCACCCGCCCTGGGCGTCGCGGACCCGCGCCGGGTCGCTGGCGGCGTAGCCGGCCGTCTCGGGGCCGTGCGGTGATGACGTGTGGCTGCCGTGACAGTGGGTCCGGCCCAGCCACTCCCGTCCACCGGATTCCCGCGATGATCACCGGTGGGGCCTCCGTCCACGTCACCGGCTCGGCTCTTGGCCCAGGCGATCCACGGCCTCGACTTCGCCCGGTGAGTCCGATGTCCTGGCTCGTCCACCCGGTTCGCGCCCGATCACGTCACGGTCGACGGAGCGCCACCGGCGAACCCACGGTGCCCGAAGTGCGGTGGCGTCGTCGGGCGGTCGGGAGGGTGGTCGCGCGAGCCCGGACCGTCGCCCCCCTTGTCGGTGGATCCGGCTACGGTGGCAGGCATGGAACGCAGCGCGCAGCGGCTCGGCAGGGCCCTCATCGTGATCGTTGACGACCGGGTGGCCCACGGGGAGCACGAGGATTCCGTCGGCCCGCTGGTCACCGAGCTGCTCGAGGAGACCGGGTTCATCGTGGACGGGATCGTCGCGGTGGCCGGTGAGACCGTGGATATTCGGAACGCGTTGAACACCGCCGTCATCGGGGGCGCCGACCTGGTGATCACCGTCGGCGGCACCGGCGTGTCCCCCCGCGACGTGACCCCCGACGCCACCCAGGGAGTCCTGGACCGCCCCATCCCGGGCATCGCCGAGGCGATCCGCTCGTCCGGCCTGGCCGCCGGAGCCGTCGACGGCGGCATTTCCCGTGGCCTGGTCGGCATCTCCGGCAGCACCCTGGTCGTCAACCTCGCCGGCTCCCGCTCCGCCGTCCGCGACGGCATGGCGACCCTGTCGTCCCTGGTACCACACGTCATCGACGAACTGTCCGGCCTGGACCCCAACTGACCCAACCAAAACCGGCCCGGCCCCGAACCCGGATCCACTCCGGCCAACCGACCCCGCACCGGCCTCATGCGCCTGCCCCCGGTTCCGGCTGGGCCGGATCGGTTGGGCTGGGGTCTCGGATGTTCTGGTCTCGGACCGGGTCGCGTTCGGCCGGGCCTGGTGCGGGCCGGTCCGGAGCGGGCGGGGCTCGGACCTGACCGAGCCCACGCCCCCCTGGGTGCTAACCGTTCCCCGGGGCGGGAGTCGGAACGGGGCGGGTCAGTCGCGGTCGTGGTGTGGGGGGCGGTTCTGCTCGTACCACGAGTCGCGGTCGTCGGTGGGGGGCTGCGGGTCTCGTTCGTCCGAGGTGGTGGTGGGCAGAACGTCTCCGAAGACCTCGTCCAGGGTCGGGCGGCGGCGATGAGGGCGAGGGGCGGGGCGGTGCTCGTCCTCGGGGTCGTTGGTCACCCCGCCATCGTCCACCCAACGGGCCCGGGACGTGGGGCGACCCGGTAGCGGAGGTGGTTCGCCGAACCGCCGCGCGGAGCCCGGGCCGGAACCAGGGCCGCCTGTTCACCGGCGAACAGGCGGGTGCCGGAGCCGAGCAGGAACGGGGCCACGTGGAGGTGGACCTCGTCGAGCAGGTTCGCCCGCAGCAGCGCCCTGGCCACGTCGGAACCCAGGACCACGACGTCCTTGGCGCCCGCCGCCGCCCTGGCGCGGGCGACCGCCTCCCGGAGACCCGTGAAGGCGAAGGTCCCGCCGTTGTCGCCGACCAGGTCCGGACGCGCCCGGTGGGTGACCACGAAACTGGCCTTTCCCGGCCACGGCGTGCCGCCCCACGGCTCCAGGCCGAGATCGAACGTGCGGCGGCCGATGATCACGGCCCCGACGGAGTCGTCGACCTCACCGCGGATCGTGCGGTCGACCTCGTTGGCCGACTCGTCGGCGGACTCGGTGCCCGACATCCAGCTGTGCAGGAACTCACCACCGTCGCCCATCGGCTCCGCCCGGCGGACGTTCGGGCCGGCGGTGAAACCGTCGAGCGACACCGACACGTCCAGTACGACCTTGCTCATCGTCGACCTCCTGATCGTCGGTGCCGCCGTCGGGCACCGTCAGGAGGAAGTCGGCGGCCGTCGGCGTCGTTCGACATCTCTCGCTGAGGAACTGTGCTTTCCGGTGTTCCTTCCTTTCTGGATGGCGTCAGTAGCCGGGTTCCGGGGGGTAGTTGGGGCCCCGGGGCGGCTGCTGGCCAGGCGGCCTCTGCGGCGGGTACTGCTGGCCGAACGGAGGCTGGTGCTGGGCGGGCATCGGCCGCTGTTGCTGGCGGAGCAGGTCGCGGATCTCGGTGAGCAGTTCCACGTCGGTGGGTTCGACGAGATCCGGATCCTGGCCCCGCCGCCGGCGTTCCTGGAGCTTGTTCATCGGGAAGACGAGGATGAAGTAGACGACGGCGGCAACGATCACGAAGTTCAACCCGGCGGTGATGATCGCGGCGAAGTCGATGGTGGACTTGTCGTTGCCGTCCACGATCGTCCACGACAGGCCGGTCACGTTGGCGCCGCCCAGGGCGGCGATCAGCGGCTGGATCAGGTTCTCGGTGATCGAGGTGACGATCGCCGTGAACGCCGTGCCGATGACCACCGCCACCGCGAGCTCGATCAAGTTGCCGCGCATCAAGAATTCCTTGAACCCCTTCAGCACGTCACTGCTCCTTCCCGTTCGGCTGCGCTGAGTCAACGGAGCGTAACGGCAACGGGTTGTCCCAACGAGACGGACGCCAGTCGGGTCGCCGTGTCCGGCGGTACGGCGATCACCACCAGGCGACCTGGCTCGTCGGACGTCTCGCGAACCGTCACGACCGTGGCGCCGGCCGCGAGCACGACACCGGGCGACCCGGTGCCTGGCGAGGCCGTGACGACGTCGATCCGTGCGCCGGGGGTGAGTAACGCGGCCACCTCCGGATCGGCCAGACGGACCGGGACACCGACCGCGGACGGGTCGCCGGTGGTCAGCCGGGTGTTCTCGCGCCCGACCAGGCGGGTGCTGGTGAGCGGCTCGCCCCGGGACGCGGCACCGGCCAGGACACGGCCGGACGCCTGGTCGGCGGCGGTGAGGGCCGAGTCGGGCAGCAGCGACTCGGGGGCCCGCACGATCCGCAGGTCGGCCGCGCGCAGGGTCGAGCCGGGCGCCAGGTCGCGGGCGGCGACCAGCAGCGGCACCGTGGGCTCACCGGCCGCGCGGGGCGGCGGGCGGACCCACGCGACCACCGCCAACAGCACCAGCACGGTGGCGACGACGCGGCGTAGGCCGCCCAGCCGGGGCTGGGCGTGCCGGGAGAGGAGCTGTCGGAGGCGGTCTCGGGTCAGGGGCGTCAGAGGTGGCGTGAGAGGCATGCCGACGACGCTACGAGGAGAACGGGCTCCTCGGGGAAGTCGGACCGTGACCTGTGGACAACTCGGGGTGAGCGAGCAGCCTGTGGATAACTCGACCCGTCAGGACGCGACGGCGGTCGTGCTCGTGCTACTGCTGGAAGAGGACGACGACGTCGACGACGAGGTCGACGAACCCGAACCCGAGGACGACGAACCCGAAGACGAACCCGAAGACGAACCCGAAGAAGAATCCGAGGAGGACGAGGAGGTGGTCGATGTCGACTTGCTCTCGGACGAGGACGAACCGGACTCCGCCTTGGCGGGCGTCGAGGAGGACGACTCCGAGCGGCTGTCGTTGCGGTAGAAGCCGCTGCCCTTGAACACCACGCCGACCGAGCCGTAGAGCTTGCGCAACTGGCCCGAGCACTCCGGGCACTCGGTCAGCGACGCGTCGGTGAAGGACTGCACCGCCTCGAAGCGGTGCTCACAGGCCTTGCAGGCGTACTGGTAGGTGGGCACGGGCGGTTCCTCTCCCCGGTTCTGGCACTCGTGCGATGAGAGTGCCAAACCATTCTGCGACAGGCCGCGCCCGGAGCGCAAACCTCCTCGGGCCCGCGTGCGTCACACGAACCGGAGCAGACCCCGGTTCGGCGTGAGCACGGCCGTCATCCGCACGTCGTGCGGCTCGCTGGGCAGCGCCTCGAAGATCTCCTGGTCACGCACGATCGCCACCAGCTCGGTGCCGTTCGAGGCCAGGGGTAACGACTGGTCATAGTGGCCGGCGCCCCGCCCGAGCCGTACGCCGTTGCGGTCGACGGCGAGCGCGGGAACGAGCACCATGTCCGCGATCCGGAGAGCCGAGACGCCGAGAAGTTCGCCGTTGGGCTCGCGCAGCCCGTACGGTCCGGGCACCAGCGAGTCCTTACCCGCATACCAGCCCCACTCGAGCGGCCCCTGGTTGGTCACCACCGGCAGCAGCACGCGTGCGCCGTAGTCGTTCAGCTCGTCGAGCATCTGGACCGAACCCGGTTCGGAGGCGATCGGGACGAACGCGCACACCGTCTGCCCAGGGCGGACCACCCTTCCGCTGGTCAGGTGTGTGGACAGGGAGATCGCCTCGGCGAAACGGACGCTCGCCGGTACGCGGCGGCGCTCGGAGAGCAGCTCCTTGCGCCACCGCCATTTCGTCAACGCGGCTGTCGGTTCTCGATCACTCCCAGGCCGGGCCACGACATGAGGTTAGGCTGGTTGTCCATGGCGCCATCTACCGCAGTCAGTTCCGACCCCGGTTCCGCGTCCGTGAGCGGCATCAGAACGGCCATCGTGCCGGCCGCCGGGCTGGGCACACGGTTCCTGCCGACGACCAAGGCCGTGCCGAAGGAATTACTGCCGGTCGTGGACACCCCGGGCATCGAGTTCGTCGCGGCCGAGGCCGCCGAGGCGGGTGCGCGGCGCCTGGTCATCGTGACCTCGCCGGGCAAGGACGCGGTCGCCCAGTACTTCCAGCCGCAGCCCGAGTTGGAGCAGACCCTCGAACGCCGGGGCAAGACCGCACTGCTGGAGAAGGTGCGCCGCGCCCCCGGCCTGCTCGAGGTCGAGACCGCCGTCCAGAAGGAGGCGCTGGGCCTCGGGCACGCCGTGGGCTGCGCCGAGGGCAACCTGCGTCCCGACGACGACGTGGTCGCGGTCCTGCTGCCCGACGACCTGGTCCTGCCGACCGGGGTGCTCGGGCGGATGGCCAGCGCCCGCGCCGAGCACGGCGGCACGGTGCTGTGCGCGTTCGACATCCCGAAGGAACAGATCTCCGCCTACGGGGTGTTCGACGTCGCCGACACCGACGACCCGGACGTCAAGAAGGTCAACGGCATGGTCGAGAAGCCGGCGGTGGCCGACGCCCCGTCGACCTTCGCCGCGGCCGGGCGCTACCTGCTCGACCGGGCGGTGTTCGACGCGATCAAGCGGATCACGCCGGGCGCCGGCGGCGAACTGCAGCTGACCGACGCCATCGCACTGTTGATCTCCGAGGGCCACCCCGTGCACGTCGTCGTGCACCGGGGTGGACGTCACGACCTGGGCAATCCTGGGGGTTTCCTGCGTGCCGCCGTGGACTTCGCACTCGCTCACCCGGAGTATGGGCCCGACCTGCGTGAGTGGTTGCGCGGGCGCGTGGAGGAATAGCGACACAGGGCGGGGTCGGGAATGAGGTCAGTCGACGAGCAGCTCGGCCGGGCGCTTGCCGCGGCCGTTCGGCCCGCACCGGTCCGGGTGGCCATCGCCGAGGCGCAGGGACTGCTCTGCGCCGAGGAGGTCGTCGCCGAACGTGCGCTGCCCGGGTTCGACCAGGCTGCGGTGGACGGTTACGCCGTGCGCAGCGTCGACGTCCAGGCCGCCGGCTCCGAGCCCGTGATGCTGCCGGTCGTCGGCGAGATCCAGGCCGGGTCCCGCCAACCGAGACGGTTGCAGCCCGGCCAGGCGGTCCGGGTGGACACCGGCGCGCCGCTGCCGACCCTGGCCGACGCCGTGGTCCCGCTCGGCTACACCGACGGCCACCACGCGAGGGTCGCGGTCAAGCAGCCGGTGCCCTCGGCCGCGTTCGTCCGGCGCACCGGCGAGGACGTGCAGACCGGGGACGTGGCCGTGCGCCGGGGTGCGCCGATCGGCTCGGCCCAGGTCGGGCTGCTGGCCGCCGTCGGCCGGTCCAAGGTGCTCGTCTACCCGAGGCCGAGGGTGTCGGTCATCTCGCTGGGCGACGAGCTGATCGACATCGACCGCACGCCGGGCCAGGGCCAGGTCTACGACGTCAACTCGTACTCGCTGGCCGCCGCCGCCCGCGACGCCGGTGCCGAGGTGAACCGGGTCGGCATCGTGCCGGCCGACGCCCGGCGGCTGCGCGAGCTCGTCGAGAGCCGGCTGCTGCTCTCGGAGATCGTGGTCATCGCCGGCGGGGTCGGTGGTGAGCTGGCCGAGGAGATCCGTTCGGCACTGTCCGAACTGGGCGACGTCGACATGACCCGGGTGGCCATGCATCCCGGCTCGGTGCAGGGCTTCGGGCGCCTTGGCCCGGACGCGGTGCCGACGTTCCTGCTGCCGTCCAACCCGATGAGCGCGCTGGTCGTGTTCGAGGTGATGGTGCGCCCGCTGATCAGGGCCGCGCAGGGCAAGCGCAACCCGCAGCGGCGCCAGATCACCGCGCGGCTGCTCTCGCCGATCGTGTCGGTCAAGGGCCGCAAGGGTTTCCTGCGTGGACAGTTGCTGCGCGACGAGAGCAACGGCGAGTACCTCGCCCAGCCGTTGGGCACGTCCGGTTCGCACCTGTTGGCCTCCCTCGCGGAGGCCAACTGCCTGATCCTGGTGGACGAGGAGACCACCGAGGTCGTCGTCGGAGAACAGGTGCAGGTCAGTTTCCTGGCGCAACGTGGCTGAAGGGACGGCCCACGGGGTGAGTTGGTCGGTGCCGCAGGGACGGCATCCAGGGTGGCCGGCCCGGTTAGGCGCGCTGCGGGTGCCCGCCGGGGTGGTCGAGGTGCGCCCGCCCCGGCTGCTGGACGGGTCGGCGTGGAGCCGGGTGCGGCGCCGGGACCGGTTGCATCTGGAGAGCTGGGAGCCGACGGTGCCCGGCAGCTGGTCGGACAACAACTCGTCGCTGGCCTGGCCGGGGCAGTGGTCGACGCTGCGTGGGCTGGGCCGGCGGGGGATGTCGCTACCCTTCGTGATCGTCGTGGACGGTGAGTTGGCCGGGCAGGTGACCGTCGGCAACGTGGTGCGCGGGTCGCTGTGTTCGGCGTGGATCGGGTACTGGGTCGGCACCCACGCGACCGCCGGCGGGGTGGCGACCGGGGCGGTGGCCCTGGTGGTGGACCACAGTTTCCGGGCTGCGGGGCTGCACCGGCTGGAGGCGACCGTCCGGCCGGAGAACACCGCGAGCCTGCGGGTGCTCGGCAAGCTCGGCTTCCGGGAGGAGGGGATGTTTCGCCGTTACCTGGATGTCGCCGGGAGTTGGCGCGACCACCTGTGTTTCGCACTGACCACAGAGGACGTTCCGAATGGACTTGTCGCAGGTCTGATCGCTGATGGGCGGGCTGAACTGGTGTGATCATCCGCGGCGGGCACGGCGCGCCTCCGACACTGATGTGACTGTTGTGACTAACGTGGCGACGAGTCGCCGGAATCGTCACTGGGGAGGTGTCGAGGCATGCCGAGCTCACTGGTTGTAGTCGCGCTCGTGCTGGCGTGGCTCGTCGTGCTCGTGCCGATGATCGTGCGCAAGCGCCAGGCAGTCGCCAGGACGGCCGACTCGGAGCTGGCGGCGAGGGTCGTGCGCAGCGGCAGCGCCGAGGCCGACGAGACGGCCGACGAGGAGGCCGCCCTGCGCGAGGTCGACGGGATGAGCGAGGATTTCGGTGAGGAATTCGCCGAGACCGCGCCCGACTCACCCGATGTCGACCACGACGACGTCGAGGTGGACGACAATGTCGTCGACGACGCTCCGGAGGACACCGCCCATGACGCCGACGGTGAGGACATGACCGCCCGGTACTACGACGAGGCGGACCTGCCCTACGGGAGCCGGTACCGCCCCGGCAGAGGCGGCTTCGACCCCGAAGCGGCGGCCATCATCGCGCGGGCCAAGTACGCCTTCCGGCAGCGGGTCGTCCTCGCCATGCTGATCGGCGCCGTCGCGACCGCCGTCGTCGCCGCCGTCGTGTTCCCCCTGCTCTGGTGGGGCCACGGCCTCCTCGACGTCATCCTCATCTCCTACCTCGTCTACCTGCGCCGACAGGTCCGCATCGAGACCGAGATCCGCGAACGCCGCCTCGCGCGACTCCAACGCGTCCGCCGCTACCAGGCCGTCGCCCGCACCCGCCCCACCGCCGAACCCGCCTACGACACCCCCGCCGACCAGTACGACGACTACGACGACGAGATCGCCTACGACGAGCCCTACGAGCCCTACGACCCCGAACAGGACCACGGCCCCCGCGAACGCGTCGCCGACGGCCCCGCCGCCCCCGCCGTCACCAGGTCCGGCGCCATCCGCGTCGAGATCGACGACGAGGACCCCATGTTCGACGAACTGGAGCAGCCAGGGTCCCTCCCCTACCGACGGGCAGCGGGGGAGTAGCTGCTACGCTGACGTCGCACGACCAGGGGCTGTAGCGCAGTTGGTAGCGCACCTCGTTCGCATCGAGGGGGTCAGGGGTTCGATTCCCCTCAGCTCCACCACGGTGGCCCTGTTTCAGCCGGGTCCAAGTGGACAGGACTTGAGTAGATCCGCCTCGGTCAGATGTTCGACAGCGGCTCCGTCCTCCGGGATGGGGCCGCTGTCGTTTGTGCTGCTCGCGGCAGGCCTTGTTCTGTCGATGATGACTTTCGACGGCGCTACGTTTTTCGCGATCGTGTCAGCTTGGCCTTGAGCTTCGCTTGCGGCCAACTCGGGTCACCCAGCAGCTCCTTTCTGCGTGCTCAACTCCTTCCAGCGGTCTGAGGCGACGCTTCAACTCCTCGACTGTGCGGAGCTCATGCCGAAGCGTGTCGTCCATCCAACGGTGCAGCGTGGCTCGAACGACTTGTCGTGCAACGCGAACTGGGCAATATTTTCGGACTCTTTGCGTCGAGAACGGCTTTCAGTCGAACGTGCCAGAAATCAAGGCAGGCATGCGGTTTTGCTTCCCGTGGATGGCCATAATCTCTCGCGATTGTATAGGTCATGAGAATGGGCTTGATTACGTGCGAGTCATGCAACAGGGGGAGAATTACTTGAAGCGATGGCGATTATTTACAGTCTCGTTGATCAGAAATAGGATCTATTTGGGGAGCCGGCTGGCGAGTCCCCTTCACCTTCTGGCGTCTCGTGCCGGGTGCGGACCGCGTGGTGGCCGGCCGGGCCTCGCCCAGCCTCGTCACGCGTCTCGCGTCGGGGTGTGGAGAGCCAGGGCGTCCCTGAGGTCCGCGCGCTGGCGGCTGCGGGACAGCCGGGACTCGCCGTGGGCGATGGGGTAGGCGCGGTAGGCGCCGTCGATCGGAGGGCCGAGTTCCCACGGTGGGGTGCCGGGGGCGGGGGTGACGAGCAGCCAGGGGCGGTAGTGGTCGTTGGTGATGTGGGTTCTGGCGATCGTGGACCACGGGAGGTGGTGGGTCCGCCGGCCGTGGCGGACGGTGAGGCCGGTGGGGGAGACCTGGAGACGGCGGCGGGGGCGGAGCAGGCGCCACAGCTGGTAGAGGGAAGGGAGGGCGAAGCCGAGGGTGAGGGCGGCGGTCACCGCCGCCGTGGTGAGGTCGGTGACGGAGAGGCTGGAAGCCGTGGCGTTGCCCAGGAGAGTGGTGCAGGTACCGAGGACGGCCAGCGTCAACGCCGCGCGGAGACGGCCGCCGGTGCGGAAGGTTTCCGTCGCGGCGGGGGCCGGCGGGGGTGTGGTGTCGAGCCTGGTGCGGGCCTGGGTCGGGGGATTGGGGATCTCGTGGGGGTGCGAGGTGTACGGGAGTGTCCGGGGACGTGCTGTCGAGGTGGGTGGTTCGTTGTCGGGGTGGGGCGCCGCGGTGTCGGGGTGCGGGGTGTCGAGGTGCGCGGTGGTGGGGCTCGGGTCGGGCGGCCGGGACAGTGCGGTGAGCAGGTCGGTGGTGGTGGGGCGGGTCGTGGGGTCGCGGTTGAGGCAGTGGGTGATCAGGGCGCGCAGGGAGTCAGGGACGTGGTCGAGAGTGGGAGTGCCGTGGACTATGCGGTAGAGGAGGGCGGGGACGGGACCGGAGCCGAACGGGGGTTCGCCGGTGGTGGCGTGGACCAGGACGGCGCCCAGGGCGTGGATGTCGCTCGCGGGGGTCAGCGGGTCGCCCTGGATCTGTTCGGGGGACAGGTAGTGGGGGGGTGCCCACCACCAGGCCGGTGGCGGTCAGACCGGGGCCGTCGAGGGTTCTCGCGATGCCGAAGTCGATCACTCGAGGGCCGGTGGGGGCCAGGAGGACGTTGGCGGGCTTGAGGTCGCGGTGGATCAGGCCGGCGGCGTGGATGGCGCGCAGGGCCTCGGCGAGGCCGGCGGCCAGCGCGCGGGCCTCGGGCTCGGGCAGCGGGCCCTGGGTGGCGACGGCCGTGTGCAGGGTGGGGCCGGGGACGTACTCGCTGGCCAGCCACGGAACCGCTGCGTCGGGGTCGGCGTCCACCACGGCGGCGGTCCAGAACCCGCCCACCGCGCGCATCGCGGCGACCTCGTGGCGGAAGCGGGTGCGGAAGTCGTCGTCGTCGGCCAGTTCGGGGCGGACCAGCTTCACCGCCACCTCGCGGCCGCCGGGGGAGCGGGCCAGGTAGACCGAACCCATGGCGCCGCTGCCGAGGCGGGCGACGGTCGTGTAGTCGCCGATCCGGTCCGGATCGCCTGGTCGTAGCGCATCCACCGGACATCGCTCCTCACGACGGCTCGTCGGGGCAGCATAGCCAGGATCACGAGATCGATCTTGGTAAAGGTGGGTCCGGCGCGCGCCCACGCCACCGCCGGGGCGTCCACGAGTGGCCGGCGAAACCGGACACCGGGGACACCCGGGCGGGGTGACCCCGAGTGCCCGCCGGTCGACGGTGTGTGCCGGGCGGCGTCGCTGCCGGGGCCACGTGGGCGTTCGTTACCATCGCGGTATGGGTGAGAAGATCGCGGAGGCCGTGGACCAGACGGAGACGCCGTACGCGCCGGCCCGGATGACCACCGAAGGACCGGTGCACAGCGTCGCCGCGTGGGAGGACTTCGCCGAGACGGAGTACGTCGACGACGGCCGCATCGTGATCAACATGGGGCCGATCCACCCGTCGTCGCACGGTGTGCTGCGGATGGTCATGGAGCTGGAGGGCGAGACGGTCACCCAGTGCCGCCTGGTCATCGGCTACCTGCACACCGGCATCGAGAAGAACCTCGAGTACCGCACGTGGACCCAGGGCGTCACCTTCGTGACCCGCATGGACTACCTGTCGCCGCTGCACAACGAGACGGCCTACTGCCTGTCGGTGGAGAAGCTGCTCGGCATCGAGGCGCCGGCCCGCGCGCAGGTCATCCGCGTCCTGCTGATGGAGATCAGCCGCATCGGCTCGCACCTGGTGTCCATCGGCGCCGGTGGCATGGAGCTCGGCGCCATCACCGCGATGACCATCGGTTTCCGTGAGCGCGAGGAGGTCCTGCACCTCCTGGAGCACCTCACCGGCCTGCGGATGAACCACGCGTTCATCCGGCCCGGCGGCGTCGCCCAGGACCTGCCCGAGGACGCCGCCGCGCACATCAACCAGTTCCTCAAGGTCATGCACCAGCGGCTGCCGGACTTCGACAAGCTGCTGACCGGCCAGCCGATCTGGCGCAACCGGCTCCAGGGCATCGGCTACCTGCCGCTGGACGCGTGCCTCGCGCTCGGCGCCAGCGGCCCGCTGCTGCGCTCGGCCGGCCTGGCGTGGGACCTGCGCAAGATCGAGCCGGTGTGCGGCTACGAGGACTACGACTTCGAGGTGCCGACCACCACCGAGGCCGACGCGTTCGCCCGCTACCTGCTGCGCATCGAGGAGATGCGCCAGTCGCTGCGGATCATCAAGCAGTGCGTGCGGCGGCTCAAGGAGCCGGGTCCGGTCATGGTCGAGGACGGCAAGATCGCCTGGCCGGCCAAGCTGAGCATCGGCTCCGACGGCATGGGCAACTCCCTGGAGCACGTCCGCAAGATCATGGGCCAGTCGATGGAGTCGCTCATCCACCACTTCAAGCTGGTGACCGAGGGCTTCTCGGTGCCGGCCGGGCAGGTGTTCGTCCCGGTCGAGTCGCCGCGCGGCGAGCTGGGCTACCACGTCGTGTCCGACGGCGGCACCAGGCCGATGCGCGTCCACGTGCGCGACCCAAGCTACGTGAACCTCCAGTCGATGCCGGCGATGGCCGAGGGCGGTCTGGTCGCCGACGCGATCGCCGCGCTGGCGTCCATCGACCCGGTCATGGGCGGCGTCGACCGCTGATCCCTGATCCCACAGGGATCAGGGACACGTGCGTCTTTCCGACCGCGAGCACGCACTGGGGGCGTGATGGTCAAGGTCATGAGGGCGGCGCTGAACGTCGCCACCGTGGCGTCGGACCCGGAGGGGTTCCTGCGCCGGCAGAAGGACCTGTTCGGTGACCCGGTCGTGGTGCGGGTACCCGGGTCCGGCCGGATGGTGATCAGCGGAAAACCGGAGGCGGCCCGCGAGCTGTTCTCCGGCCCGCTGGAGCTGTTCGCGGTGGCCCGGCCGAACATGGTGGAGCCGCTGCTCGGGCCGGGATCGCTGATCATGATCGACGGCGAGGCGCACCGGCGGGAGCGGCGGCTGCTCGCCCCCGCGTTCCACGGCGAACGGATCCGAGGCTACGGCGAGACCATGCGCGCGGCCACCGTCGCCCAGGTCGCCGGCTGGCAGGCCGGGCAGACCGTGGACCTGCTGGAGTTCGGCCAGCAGGTGACGCTGCGGGTGATCGTCCGGGCGATCTTCGGGGTGGCCGACGAGACCAGAGGCGCGCGGTTCGCCGCCGCCACGGCGAAACTCCTGCACGGCTACAGCGCGAAGCTGGTCATGCCCGCCTACCGCAACACCGTCGGCCGGCTGGGGGCGGTGTCGCGGCTGCGGGCGCGGCTGGCCGAGTTCGACGCGCTGCTCACCACCGAGATCGAACAGCGCCGGGCCAGCGGCGTCGAGGGCCGCGAGGACATCCTGTCGCTGCTGCTGTCCGCGCGCTACGAGGACGGCTCCGGCCTGTCCGACGGCGAGCTGCTCGACGAGCTGCGCACCATGGTCGTCGCCGGGCACGAGACCACCGCCACCACACTGGCCTGGGCGCTCTACCACCTGCACCGCGAGCCCGACCTGGCCGCGCGGCTGGCCGACGAGCTGGCCCCGCTCGGCGACCACCCGGACCCGGCCGACCTCGCCGCCCAGCCCTACCTCGGCGCGGTCTGCCAGGAGGCGCTGCGGCTGCACCCGGTGGTGCCGATCGTGGCGCGCCAGCTGGTGGGGCCGTGGCGGTACCAGGGCGTCGACCTGGTCGCCGGGGACACCGCGGCCGTCGCGCCCTCGCTGCTGCACCGCAACCCCGAGGTGTGGCCGGAGCCGTTCGTGTTCCGCCCGGACCGGTTCGTCGAGCGGAAACCGAAACCGACCGAGTACGTGCCCTTCGGCGGCGGGAACCGGCGCTGTATCGGCGCCACGTTCGGCGAGTACGAGCTGCGGGTGGTGCTCGGCTCGGTGATCGCCGCCGCCCGGTTCTCGATGCCCGCCGACGACCGCGCCAGGGCCGTCCCGCGCGCCCGGCCGACCAACATCACGCTGGGCCCCAACCGGGCGCTCGCGCTGAGGTTCGACGGGGTGGTCAGCCGGTGATGTCCGGCGGCGCCCCGGCCGGCTCGTCCGGGTGCCGCACGTCCAGGATCCGCCACGAGTTGCCCGCCGGGAGCAGGACCTTCCAGTGGCTCAGGGCCAGCGGGCCGGTCAGGTAGCCGCCGGTGGCGTCGGGGCCGAACAGGTCCTCGCTGGTGTTGACGCCGTGCCCGACGCGGAACCAGGCCTTGACGTCGGCCGCGAGCCCGGGGTCGGCGACGACCTCGGTGATCCAGCCGGCGAACGCCGCCCGCAGCCGCGCCGCCCGCTCGTCCGGCAGGCCGGCGTCGATGAGGACGGCCGCCGGGCGGAAGCTCTCGTGCCCGACGTCCAGCGGAGTCCAGTACGCCTGGGCGAGCACCCCGTGCTCGACGAACCGGGTGTGCGCCCGCTCGTAGGCGCCGACCCGGGTGCGGCTGTCCCACAGCAGCGCCCCGGCCGCGGCCAGCGCGAGCGTGCCGGCCAGCGCCCACAGCACCACCGGGGCGGTGTCGGACACGACCGAGTAGGCGACGCAGAACACCGCCAGCCCACCGAGCAGCGCCGGGACCTGCCAGCGGGGCCCTCGGACCTCGACGTAGGTCACGAACGCGGTCCGGTCGGTCAGGTCCGGGGCCGGGTGCCGGGGCAGCGTGGAGGTCGCCGACGCGGCCCAGAACCGGCCGGGATCACCCAGTGACATGGGCCGATTCTCGCAGCCGCAGGTCGACCCTGGCACGGTAGTTCGGGCAGGTGGTGATGTCCTCGTGGGTGCACTCGATGGCGCCCTCCACCAGGCGCAGCGCCGCGGTGGTCCTGGCCAGCCGCTCGGCCAGCAGCCGCCGCTGGCGGGCGAGCACCTCCTTGCGTGACACCGGGTCCGTGGCGGTCAGCAGCGCGCGGATGTCGGGCAGCGACAGGCCGGCCTCCTTGGCGTTGAGGATCGACGCGATCCGGTACAGGTCGTCGGTGCCGTAGCGGCGGTGGGTGCTCGCCGTGCGGTCCGGCCTCAGCAGGCCCTCGGCCTCCCAGTGGCGCAGCACGTGGGTGGGCAGCCCGAACCGGTCGGCCACCTCACCGATCGTCAGCTCGTGTGCGGTCATACCTCCATCAAGCCACACGCCGCCCGCGTCGTCCCAGCAGGATGACGGCGGTCGCCACCGCCGCCGTGACCAGGACGCTGACCCCGGCCGCGACCTGGAAACCGGTGGTGAACGCGTCCCGGGCCGGGGTGAGCAGGGCAGCCGCGTCCGGCAGCCGGGCGGTGGCGCCGAGGCTCTCCTCGAACGCGGTGAGCGTGGTCGCCGGGGTGCCGGCCGGCGCGGTGCCCTCGACGACGGCGCGGTAGGTGGCGGCGATGACGCTGCCCAGCACGGCGATGCCGAACGCGCCACCGAGCTGCGGGGTGGTGCTGGCGATCGCGGCGGCGGCCCCGGTCCGCGCCGGCGGTGCCGAACTGATCATCAGGTCGGTCGACAGGGCCATCATCGGGCCGAGACCGGCCGAGACGATCACGGCCCCGGTGACCAGGACGGCGAGCCCGTGCGCACCGCCGACCTGGGTCAGGGTCGCGTAGCCGGCGGCCGAGAGCACCAGACCGGCGCCGATGACCGAGGTCGGGCGGAACCGGCGGGCCAGGCGCGGCGCCAGCGTCGAGCCGGCGATCACGCCGAACGCGGACGGCGCCGTCCACAGCCCGGCCCGCAGCGGTGAGAGCTCCGCCACCTGCTGGAGGTACTGGGCGATCGCGTAGTTCGAGCCCCACAGCACGAAGATGCCCAACGCCAGGGTCGCGCCCGCGGTCGCGAACGTCCGGTCGCGGAACAGGCCGAGGTCGACGAACGGTTCGGGCAGCCGCCGCTGCCGCACGGCGAACACCACCGCCGCCGCGACGCCCACGGCGACGGCCAGCACGGCGGTCCAGGACAGGCCGTCGGCGGCGACCCGCTTGATGCCGAACACCACCGGCAGCACCGCCGCGAGCGACAGCAGCGCGCTCAGCACGTCCAGCCGGCCCCGGCCGGTTCCCCGGTCCCGGGGCACCAGCACCGGAACCAGGACCAGGAGCACCGCCATCACCGGCACGGCCAGCAGGAACGCCGAGCCCCACCAGAACCGGTCGAGCAGCCAACCGCCGACCAGCGGCCCGATGGCCGTGCCGGCCGACACGCTGGCGACGATCACGGCGATCGCGGTCGCCCGCTGCCGGGGGTGGGGGAACAGCGCGGTCGCCAGCGCCAGCGTCGAGGGCATCAGGGTGGCGCCGGCGATGCCCATCAGCCCGCGCGCGGTGATCAGCATCTCGATGCTGGTCGCGTAGGCCGCCAGCAGCGACGCCGCGCCGTAGCCGGCCGACCCGACCAGCAGGACCCGCCGGCGGCCGATCCGGTCGCCCCAGGCACCCATCATGATCAGCGACCCGGCGAGCAGGAACGCGTAGAGGTCCACGGTCCACAGCAACTGGGTGCCGCTCGCCAGCAGGTCCCCGGCGATCGAGGGCAGGGCGAGGTTGGTGACCGTGAGCTCCAGCGAGGCGAGCAGCGCGGGGAGCGCGAGGACCGCGAGGCCGATCCACTCCCGGCGGCCGGCGAGGGCGGCTTCCTCTCCGCTGCGTGTCGTCATGACCCCACATCCTGAGATCTCGACCAAGGTCGAGGTCAATTCCCGGGTTTGACTTCAGGTCGACCTGAGGTCGCACCATCGTCGGTATGTCGAACCTGTTGGCCGTGTTGGACCTCGCCGAGCGGATGCCCTGGGCCGTGGAGGTGCGGGAACGCAGTTACGAGCTGTTGGGGGAGGTCCGCGACCAGGTCGTGGTGGACGTGGGCTGCGGCGGCGGCCGGGCGGTCGCCGAACTGACCGAACGCGGCGCGAACGCCGTGGGCGTCGACCTCGACGAGGGGATGCTGACCGCCGCGCGGCAACGCTGGGGTCCGCGCTTCCGTGCCGGGGACGCGCTGGCGCTGCCGTTCGACGACGGCACGGTCGGCGGGTACCGGGCGGACAAGGTGCTGCACGCGCTGGACCGCCCGGCCGACGCGGTGCGCGAGGCCCGGCGGGTGCTGGCCCCCGGCGGCCGGGCCGTGCTGCTCGGCCAGGACTGGGACACGATGGTCATCGACTCCGACGACCCGGCGACGACCAGGCGGATCGTGGCGCGGCGGGCCGACCGGGTGGCCTCACCGAGGGTCGCGCGGGCCTACCGCGCGCTGCTGCTCGACGCGGGGTTCACCGATCCGGTCGTCGAGGTGGTGACCGCCGTGTTCACCGGGCCGGAGAGCCTGCCGGTGCTCGGCACGCTGGACGCGCCGCCCGACTGGCTCGCCGAACAGCGCGACCGGGCCGAACGGGACCGGCTGTTCGTGGCGATGCCGATGTTCCTGGTCGCCGCCACCGCCCCCGGACGACCTGGTGAGCGCCGCTAGCTGTTGAGGTTCGTCGGCGTCGAGCGGTGGTCGAGCCGCGTTGTCCACCGGCGTGGCCCAGGTCACCATGGAAGCACCCTGGCCGGTGACGGGAGCGGAGGCCCACGTCATCGGCCAGTCCCACGTCCTTGCGCGCCACCCCACCGATCGGTCACGCTCCGGGCGTGCGCACCCTGGTGGTCGACAACCACGACTCGTTCACCGTCAACCTGGTGCACCTCGTCGGTGCGGTGACCGGTGCACGGCCCGACGTGGTGCGCAACGACCAGCCGGGCTGGGCGCCGGCCGACCTCGCCGGCTACGACAACGTGATCATCTCGCCGGGGCCGGGGCGGCCCGACCGGCCGGCGGACTTCGGTGTCTGCGGCGAGATCATCCGGGCCGGCACGCGTCCGCTGCTCGGCGTGTGCCTGGGCCACCAGGGGATCTGCCACGCCTACGGCGGTGTCGTCGGCCCGGCGCCCGAACCCCGGCACGGGCTGGTCTCCCGGATCCACCACGACCGCGCCGGGATCTTCGCCGGCCTGCCATCGCCGTTCACCGCGGTGCGCTACCACTCGCTGGCCGTCTCCGGTCTGCCGGCCGACCTGGAGGCGGTGGCCAGCGCCGAGGACGGGGTGCTGATGGCCGTGCGGCACCGCACCCGGCCGCAGTGGGGCGTGCAGTTCCACCCGGAGTCCATCCACACCGAGCACGGGCACCGGCTGTTGGCCAACTTCCTGGGCGAGCGGGGGAGCATTCCGGTGCGTGGCCCCAGGCGACGGCCGGCCGCGCCGACGCTGCTGCACCGTCGCCTGGACACCGATGTCGAGGCCGAGGCGGTGTTCGACGCGCTGTACCGGGAGTCGGCGTGGGCGTTCTGGCTGGACAGCGCGGCCGGCGGGCGGTTCTCCTTCCTCGGTGACGCCAGCGGACCGCTCGCCAGGGTGGCCACCGCCGACGTCGCCGCCGGCGAGGTCACCGTCCGCTCCCGCGACGGCGACACCGTCGTCCGTGAGTCCTTTTTGGACTGGCTGGCCGCCGACCTGGCCGACGGCCGGGCCGATCTCCCCGCCGGGCTGCCGTTCGACTTCGCCCTGGGTTGGGTCGGTCATCTCGGCTACGAGCTGAAGGCCGAGTGCGGCGGGGACATCGCCCACCGCGCCGACGCGCCGGACGCGGCGATGATCTCCCCGGACCGTGCGGTGGTCGTCGACCACCACGAGCGCGCGGTCCACCTGCTCGCCGTGCCGCACGCGCACAACCTCGCCTGGCTCGCCGACACCGAGGCCACCCTGACCGGTCTGGGTCCGCTGGGCGAACACCCGCCCGCCCCGGAACTGGGGGCGTTGCGCGCCCGGCACGACCGGGCCGGGTACCTGGACCTGATCGCCCGCAGCCAGGCCGAGATCGTCGCCGGCGAGAGCTACGAGGTGTGCCTGACCAACCAGCTCGTCGCCGACGGCAAGCTCGACCCGTGGCCCGCCTACCGGCGATTACGCCGGGACAACCCCGAGCCGTTCGCCGCCCTGCTGCGCCTGGGCGAACGCAGTGTGCTGAGCGCGTCGCCCGAGCGGTTCCTGCGGGTGAGCCCCGACGGGCTGGCCGAGTCCCGGCCGATCAAGGGCACCCGCCCACGCGGAGAGTCCGAAATGGACGATCAACGACTGCGTGCGGAGCTGGCCGCCAGCGCCAAGGACCGGGCGGAGAACCTGATGATCGTCGACCTGGTGCGCAACGACCTGGGTGTCGTCGCCGAACTGGGGTCGGTCAGCGTGCCGGAACTGTTCGCCGTGGAGACGCATCCGACCGTGCACCAGCTCGTGTCGACGGTCCGTGCACGGCTGCGGGCCGACGCGACCGCCGTGGACTGCGTGCGGGCCGCCTTCCCCGGCGGCTCCATGACCGGGGCCCCCAAGAAACGCACCATGGAGATCATCGACCGTCTCGAAGGCGGGCCGAGAGGTGTGTACTCGGGCGCTTTGGGGTACTTCTCGCGCAACGGCGCGGCGGACTTCAGTATCGTTATCCGCACGCTCGTGGTCGAGCCGGACCGGGTGTCCTACGGCGTCGGTGGTGCGGTCATCGCGCTCTCCGACCCGGACGGCGAGGTCGCCGAGACCGCGGTGAAGGCCACCCCGCTGCTCAGGCTGCTTGACCAGGAGTTCCCTGAATGATTCTCGACCAGTTGTCCCAGCCGATCGTGCAGGCGCCGATGGCCGGTGGCGTGTCGACACCCGCGCTCGCCGCCGCCGTGTCCAACGCGGGCGGCCTCGGCTTCCTGGCCGCCGGCTACCGCACCGCCGACGCCGTCCGCGAGCAGATCGCCACCACCAGGACACTGACCGCCGAGCCGTTCGGGATCAACATCTTCGTCCCCGACACCTCCACTGTGGACGGTGAGGCGCTGGCGACCTACCGGGAACGCCTGGCCGCCGAGGCCCGCCGCTACCGGGTCGAACTGGCCGACCCGGCCGACGACGACGACGCCTGGGCCGCCAAACTCGCCCTGGTCCAGGAGGAACAGGTGCCGGTGGTCAGCTTCACCTTCGGCTGCCCCGACCCGACCGTGCTGACCGAACTGCGCGAGGCCGGCTGCACCACCGTGGTCACCGTCACCTCCGCCGGCGAGGCCCTCACCGCCGCCGCCGCCGGCGCCGACGCCCTGTGCGTGCAGGGCACCGAGGCCGGCGGGCACCGCGGCACCTTCCACAACACCGACCCGGTCGACGACACCGCGCTGCTCCCGTTGCTGCGCAAGGTCTCCGCCGCCGTCACCGTGCCGCTCATCGCCGCCGGCGGCCTGTCCGGCGGGCGCGACGTGGCCGCCGTGCTCGTCGCCGGCGCCCGCGCCGCCCAACTCGGCACGATGTTCCTCGCCTGTCCCGAGGCCGGCACCAACCCCGTGCACCGCGCGTCCCTGCCCGGCGACCGGCCCACCGCCGTGACCCGCGCGTTCACCGGCCGGCCCGCCAGGGGACTGGTCAACCGGTTCCTCGTCGAGCACACCGCCGCCGCGCCGGCCGCCTACCCGCACATCCACCACCTGACCAAGGTCCTGCGCCAGGCCGGCGACCCGGAGGCGATGTCGCTGTGGGCCGGGCAGGCCCACGAGTTCGCCAGGACCGCCCCGGCCGCCGACGTGGTCCGCGACCTGGGGGCCGGCGCGCGGGCCGCGCTCACCGAGACCGCGCTGCGCTGGTCGGCCGGTTAACCCTTCCGTGTACACAGTGGACTTGAAGATGTGGAGGCGTTTGACCTGGTGGTAAGACTGGTCGGTCGGGGTGTTGGGCTGACCAGTACGGAGTGATGACATGCGTCGGTTCCTCGTTGCCACTGGCGGAATAACGATGACGGTGTTCGCGACCGCGGCGCTGTTCGGTGTCGCCGGCCCGGCGTCCTCCGAACCGGCCGGGGGCCCCGGCGCCCATCAGGGCCCGACGATCACCCGGCCCTCCATCACCGGCCCGAACATCACCCGGCCAGGCTCGACGGACACCACCCACTCGACCTCCACCGGCACCTCCACGCGCCCCACGACGTCGACCCACTCGACGTCCACGCGCCCCACCCACTCCACGTCGACCCGCCCCACGACGTCAACGCACTCGACGTCGACGCGGCCCACGACCTCGACCCACTCGACGTCGACGCGGCCCACGACGACGACGCACTCCACGTCCACGCGGCCCACCACCACGACGCACACGACGTCGACGCGGCCCACAACGTCGACGCACACGACCACGACGCGTCCGACGACGACCACGACGCGTCCGACGACGACCACGACGCGTCCGACGACGACCACGACGCGTCCGACGACCACCACGACGCGCCCGACCACGACCACGACGCGCCCGACGACCACCACGACCCGCCCGACCACGACCACCACCCACACCACGACCACCCACACGACGACCACCCACACGACGACGTCCACGACCACCACCACGCCGTCGACCACGTCCACCACCCCGTCGACGTCCACCACCACGACGACGCCGTCGACCACGACCACCACCCCGTCGACAACGACCCCGTCGACCAGCACCACGACGACCACCACGACCGCGCCGCCCAGCACGCCGCCCAGCACGCCGCCCAGCACGACGACCAAGCCCCACCAGCCGCTCGCCCAGACCGGCGGCAACCTCGGCCTGCTCGTCGTCCTCGGGTCCGCGTTGTCGCTCTGCGGCGCCGCCCTGCTCCGCCTGGTACGCACCCGCCGCCCGCGCTGACCGACCCGCGCTGACCGACCCGCGCGACCCCCGCGCGAGCCCGTGCGATCGTGTAGCCCATGACTGATCTCGCGGGCTGGCTCGGCCAGGGCCTGGACGCGGTCCACCGCTGGCAGCGCGGCTTCGCCGACTACCCGGAGCACCCCGCCCAGCGGGTCGACCCGGACCGGTTCCAGGCCGCGTTCACCGAACTGACCGAGCGGCTGACCGACAACTACCCGTACTTCCACCCCGACTACGCGGGCCAGATGCTCAAGCCCCCGCATCCGGTCGCGGTCGCCGGGTACCTGACGGCCATGCTGGTCAACCCCAACAACCACGCCCTGGACGGCGGCCCGGCCACCGCGCGGATGGAGGTCGAGGCCATCGCCGCGCTCGCCGGCATGGTCGGCTTCGGCGAGCACCTCGGCCACCTGACCGGCGGCGGCACGGTCGCGAACCTGGAGGCCCTGTTCGTGGCCCGCGAGTCACACCCGGGCCTGGGCGTGGCGTTCAGCGCGCAGGCCCACTACACCCACGCCAGGATGTGCCACCTGCTCGGCGTGCCGGCCCACCCGGTCGCGGTCGACGCCGCCGGCCGGATGGACCTCGACGCGCTCACCGACCTGCTGGACACCGGCACCGTCGGCACGGTCGTGCTGACCGCCGGCACCACCGGCCTCGGCGCGGTCGACCCGATCCACGACGCCCTGGCCCTGCGTGAACGCTATGGCGTGCGCCTGCACGTCGACGCCGCCTACGGTGGCTTCTTCACCCTGCTGGCCGGCGACGACCCGCTCGTCGACCCGCGTCCGTGGCGGGCGATCGCGCACTGCGACTCGGTCGTCATCGACCCGCACAAGCACGGCCTGCAACCGTACGGCTGCGGCGCGGTCCTGTTCGCCGACCCGACGGTCGAGCGGTTCTACCGCCACGACTCGCCCTACACCTACTTCACCGACGGCGACCTGCACCTGGGTGAGATCAGCCTGGAGTGCTCCCGCCCCGGCGCCGTCGCCGCCGCCCTGTGGCTGACCCTCCAGGTCATCCCGCCGACCCGCGAGGGCCTCGGCGAGTTCCTCGCCGCCGGCCGCCGGGCCGCCCTGACCTGGGCGGACCTGCTGGAGAAGTCGCCGGTGCTCGACCTGCACCAGACACCAGAACTGGACATCGTGACCTACTTCCCCCGTCGCGACACGCTCTCGGCCGTCGACGCCGCCACCGCCCGCGTCTTCACCGAGAGCATGCGCGCCCCGGACCCGGTCTTCCTGTCGGTGCTGACCGCCACGGCCGCCGACCTCACCCGCCGCCACCCCGCCCTGGTGGCCGACCGCGACCGCGCGCGCCTGCTGCGCAGCGTCCTGATGAAGCCCGAGTCGCTGTCGCGGGTCGAGCGTCTCCACCAGCGGATCGAGGACCTGGCCGCCTGACATGCTCGCCGACGTCACCCCCTACCTGGCCTGCCCGCACTGCGCGGCGACGCTGACCGTCGCCGGCCAGCAGCTGCGGTGCGCCGCCGGCCACGCCTTCGACGTGGCCCGCCAGGGCTACGTGACCCTGCTCGCGGCCCCCACCTCGCTGCGGGGCGACACCGCCGACATGGTCACCGCCCGCGCCGCGTTCCTCGACGCCGGCCACTACCGGCCCATCGCCGAGGCCATCACCGCCGCCGCGTCCGGCGCCGGGTGTGTGGCGGGCTGTGTGGTGGATGTCGGCGCCGGCACCGGCCACTACCTGGCCCAGGTCCTCGACGCCGACCCCCGGCGGGTCGGGATCGCCCTGGAGATCAGCAAACCGGCCCTGCGCCGCGCCGCCCGCGCCCACCCCCGGCTCGGTGCGGTCGGCTGTGACGTCTGGGCGCCGCTGCCGGTGCGCGACGCCGCGATCTCCGTGGCGCTCAACGTGTTCGCCCCGCGCAACCCGGCCGAGCTGGCCAGGGTCGTCGCCCCCGGCGGGACGCTGGTGGTGGTCACGCCGACCGAGGCGCACCTCGCCGGCCTGGTCGCCGGGCTCGGGCTGCTGACGGTTCCACCGGACAAGCACCGCCAGGTGACCGCCGCGCTCGCCGGACCCTTCGAACCGTCCACACGCGACGTTGTGGAGTTCGGACTGGAACTGCTCCACGACGACGTGCTGTCATTGGTCGGGATGGGACCCAGCGCCTGGCACGTCGGCGCGCAGGTCCTGCGGGAACGGGTACTGGCGCTGCCCGAACCGGTACGGGTCACCGTGTCGGTCCTGGTGGCCGGCTACGGGAGGACATGAATGGACCGGCCGGTGACGTACGCGGTGGTGGGCGCCGGCGACCGGGGCACCGGCTACGCCAACTGGATCGCGGGCCATCCCGAGCGGGCCCGCGTGGTGGCCGTCGCCGAACCGAGGGACCTCCAGCGCACCGAGTTGGCCCGCCGGCACGACATCCCGCCCGAGCGCGCCTTCCGGTCCTGGCAGGAACTCGCCGCCGCGCCGCGCCTGGCCGACGCCGCCATCGTCGCCACCCAGGACAGTGACCACGTCGGCCCGGCGATCACGTTGGCGGACAACGGATACCACCTCGTCGTGGAGAAGCCGCTCGCCCCGACCGAACAGGAGTGCGCCGAGCTGGTCAGGGCGGTCGTCGACGCCGGGGTGCTGTTCGCCGTGTGCCACGTGCTGCGCTACCGGCCCTACACGCGGCTGGTCAAGTCACTGATCGACGAGGGCCGCCTCGGCGAGGTGATGAGCGTGCAGCACCTCGAACCCGTGGGGCACTGGCACTACGCGCACTCCTACGTCCGCGGCAACTGGCGCCGCGCCGACCTCGCGTCGTTCATGCTGCTCGCCAAGTCCGGGCACGACATCGACTGGCTGCGCCACCTCGTCGGCCGGCCCGTCGAACGGGTCGCCAGCTTCGGCTCACTGCGCCACTTCCGCCGCGAGTCCCAACCGGCCGGAGCGTCGGACCGCTGCCTGACCTGCGCCGTCGAACCGGACTGCCCCTACTCGGCCACCCGGCTCTACCTCGACCTGGTGCGCGCCGGGCGCACCGGCTGGCCGATCACCGTGCTCACCGACGACCCCACCGAGGACGGCGTGCGCGCCGCCCTGGCCGACGGGCCCTACGGCCGCTGCGTGTACGCCTGCGACAACGACGTCGTCGACCACCAGGTGGTGGCGCTGGAGTTCGGCGGCGGCGTGACCGCGACGTTCACGATGGCCGCGTTCACCCCGCACATGGACCGCCGCACCCAGATCTTCGGCACGCGCGGATCCCTCGACGGCGACGGCGAGCGGGTGACCCTGCACGAGTTCACCACCGGCGAGACCACCGAGCTGACGGTGCCCGGCGGCGGCCAGGACGCCGGTGACGGGCACGGCGGCGGTGACGCCGGCCTGCTGGCGGCGTTCACCAGCGCGGTCGCCACCGGCGACGACGGGCACATCCTGTCCGGCCCGCACGAGTCGCTCCAGTCGCACCTGGCGGTGTTCGCCGCCGAACGTGCCCGGCTGTCCGGGACGGTCGAGCCGGTGGCCCCGGCCGGCTGACGCGCCGACCGGGGCCACCTTTCCCGGTCAGGGCCAGTCGATCTGGGGGGAGCGGTAGAAGTTGATGCCCGCCTGCTCCCAGCGGGGCGCCTGCGCGGCCAGCCGGGTGCGGAAGGACTCCCAGTCGTGCGTCGACCACGGCGACCAGGCCAGCTCGGCGACCGCCGGCAGCCGGGGGAAGGCCATGAACTCGATGTGGTCGCTGGTCTCCAGGGTCTCGGCCCACAGCGGAGCCTCGACCCCCAGCACGGCCGACTCCGGGACACCGTCGAGGTAGTCGCCGGGGTTCCAGCCGTAGGCCTCGTCGACCTCGATGTAGCCGGCCCAGGACAGGCCGAGCGGGGTGTTCTCGTCGTACTTCATGTCCAGGTAGGTCTTGTTCGCCGGTGAGAGCAGGATCTTGTTGCCGCGCGCGGCGGCGTCCCGGACCAGCTCGTTGGCGTCGGTCGTCCCCCAGTACTGCGGCAGCGCGGAGGTCGACGGCGTCGCCTTGAGGAACTCGTGCCACCCGGTGACCTTCTTGCCGAGCCCCTCGGCGATCGGCAGCACCCGCTGGAAGAACTTGATGTAGTCGGGATCCGACGTCGCGTGCGCCTCGTCGCCGCCGATGTGCAGGTACTCGCCGGGCGTCAGCTCCGCCAGCTCGGTCAGCACGTCCTCGACGAACCGGTAGGTGATCTCCTTGTCGATGCACAGCGAGCTGAAACCGACCTCGATGCCGGTGTAGAGCGGCGGCGCGACGCCGTCACAGTTCAGCTCGGCGTAGGAGGACAGCGCGGCGTTGGTGTGCCCCGGCATGTCGATCTCCGGGACGATCTCGATGTGCCGCTGCGCGGCGTAGGCGATCAGGTCGCGGAACTCGTCCTTGGTGTAGAAGCCGCCCGGCCCGCCGCCGACCTCGGTGCTGCCGCCGTGCGTGGTCAGGTTCGGCCAGCTGTCGATCTGGATCCGCCAGCCCTGGTCGTCGGCCAGGTGCAGGTGCAGCCGGTTGATCTTGTACAGCGCGATCTGGTCGATGTAGCTCTTGACCTCGTCGGGGGAGAAGAAGTGCCGGGACACGTCGAGCATCGCGCTGCGGTACTCGAAGCGCGGGTGGTCGACGATGCGCCCGGCGGGGACCGTCCACGGCCCGCGCCGCTGCTCGCGGCTCTCGATCTCGGCCGGCAGCAGCTGGCGCAGGGTCTGCACCCCGGCGAACAGGCCGGCCGAGGTCCTGGCCCGCAGGTCGACGCCGCGCCGGTCCGCGCGCAGCTCGTAGCCCTGGTCTCCGATCTCGTCGGCGACCCGGCCCAGCTTCAGCGAGATCGTGTTCCCGTCGCGGGGGCTGTCCCCGCCCACCGGCAGCCGGTAGCCGGTAGCCGGGCGCAGCACGCCGGCGAGGTACTCGCCGACCTGCCGCGCGCCCCGGTCGGTCTCGATCACGGTGGCCGGGGTGAGCCGGAACTCCCCGCCGTCACGGTCAGGTGTGACCGACACCGGGGTCGGTATCACCTGGATCATGCGCGACTCCTTGACTTGGTGGTGGTCAGGTGCTGCTGCCGACGGCGCACCGGCGCCGCCGACGGCCAGCGCGGTGACGGTCAGGACCGTCAGCACGCGTGGTCTCGCCGCAGGGAACCTGGACACGGATCCTCCTTGTGGAAGGACGACAGGTCATCCAGGTATAAACCACAAGTGGTCCAGACCACAAGGTCAGCCCTTGAGAGCCCCGGCCGTGGCCCCCGCGACGAGTTTGCGTTGGACGATCAGGAAGAACACCAGCGCGGGCAGGGCGTAGAGCACCGACGCGGCCATGATCGCGCCCCAGTCGGTGCCGAACACCGAACGGAACGTCGAGAGCCACACCGGCAGCGTCTGCTTGTCCGAGTCCCGCATGAACACCAGCGCGTACAGGAACTCGTTCCACGCCGTGATGAACGCGAACACCGAGGTCGCCACCAGGCCGGGGCCCAGCAGCGGCAGCACGATCCGGCGGAACGCGCCGAAGCGGGACAGGCCGTCGACCATGCCCGCCTCCTCCAGCTCGTAGGGGATGCCCTGGACGAACCCGCGCAGCGTCCACACCGTGAACGGCAGCGTGATCGCGAAGTACACCAGCAGCAGCGAGGGCAGCTGGTTGAGCAGCCCCGCGTCCTGCATCAGCAGGAACATCGGGATGAACAGCGCCTCCAGCGGCGCCATCTGCGCGATCAGCACCAGCAGCAGGAACCCCCGTCTGCCCCGGAACCGCAGCCGCGCCAGCGGGAACGCCGCCAGCACACCGGCCACCAGCGAACAGGCCACCGCACCGAGGGTGACGATCAGGCTGTTCGTCAGGTGCACGGTGAACCCCGGCTGGGTGAACGCGCTGACGAAGTTGTCGAACGTGACCGACAGCGGGATCAGGTCGTAGTCCGGCGTGAGCAGGTCGCCGCTCGGCTTGAACGCGCTGGTCAGCATCCAGTACGTGGGGAAGGCGAACAGTACGGCGACGATCACGCCGATCGTGTTCAGCGCGACGCGCTTCACGACAGGTCACCTTCCTTCGAGCGCAGCAGCAACTGCAGGTAGCGGATGCTGAGCACCAGCAGCACCAGGATCATCAGCACCGCGATCGCCGACGCCACGCCGAAGTGCCGCCCGGCGATGCCCTTGAGGTAGAGCAGCACCGGCAACGTCGTGCTCTCCCCGTCCGGGCCGCCCTGACGGATCGCCCAGACCTGCGCCATGACCTTGAAGTCCCAGATCAGCGACAGGAACGTGGCCAGCGTGACCAGCGGCCGGATCACCGGCCAGGACACGGTGGAGAACGTCTGCCAGCCGCTGGCGCCGTCCATGCTGGCGGCCTCGTAGAGCTCCTTGGGCGCGGTGAGCAGACCGGCGTAGATCGTGAAGCAGACGAACGGCATGGCCTGCCAGACGATCAGCAGGCCGACCACGGTCAGCGTGCTGGCGCCGCTGGAGAACCACGAGTAGCCGGCGAAGCTGTCGAAACCCAGCTTGACCAGCGTCTTGTTCAGGATCCCGTACTGCTGGTCGAAGATCCACTGGAAGACCGTGGTGGTGGCCAGGATCGGCGTCGCCCAGGCGAGCACCAGACAGATCTGCACCGCGACCCGCACCCCGGCCGCGATGTGGCGCATCAGCAGCGCCAGCAGCAGCCCGCCGATCACCGTGGCGGCCACCACGCTGGCGGTGAACACCACTGTGCGCAGCGTGACCGTCCAGACCTCCGGATCGGCCAGCACCGCGCGGTAGTTGTCCAGCCCCACCCAGACGACCTCGCCCCGGACCAGTTCGCCCAGGTCCAGGCGCCGGAAGCTGATCGCGATGACCTGGACCGCCGGCCAGCCCAGCAGCACCAGCATGGTGACCACGGCCGGCGCGAGCAGCAGGTACGGGATGGTGCGCTCCCCGAGCCCGGCCCTGCCCCGGCCGGCGCGCGGTGGTGCCGGCGGGGTCCCCGCCGGCACCACGGGCAGTGCGGTCGTCGTCATGAAGCGGAGAAGGCGGCGTCCAGCGCCGTGCTCGCGTCCTTGGTCGCCTGGTCCAGGCTCTTGGAGCCGGTCAGGTAGGCGGTCAGCATGTCCTTGAGCGGGTTCTGACCGGCCTCGATGGTCGCCCAGGTCGGGGTCGCCGGAACCGACCGGCCGTTCTTGGAGGCGTCGGCCATGGCCTTGCTCACGGCGTTCTTCTCCAGCGCCGACAGGTCGGTCGAGGCGCCCGGCACCATGCCACCCTCGGCGAGCATGCCCTGGTACTTGTCGCTGAGCATGAGCTTGAGGTAGTCCTTGGCCAGGTCGGCGTTGGCGCTGTTGACCGGGATGGCCAGGTTGGAGCCGCCCTGGAAGACCGGCGCGGTCTCACCGGCGTTCTTCGACGGGATCGGGAACGCGGAGATCTTCTCCTTGAGCTCGGGCTTGTCCTTGGTGGCGGTGTCGACCTCCCACGGCAGGCCGATCATCATCGCGACCTCGCCCTGGCCGAAGATGCCGGCCTGCTCGGGGTTCTGCTCGTCGTTGTCCTTGGGCGCGGTGGTGCCCGAGGCCTCGACCAGCTGCTTGTAGAACTCCAGGCCCGCCTTGGCCTCGGGGGAGGTCATCGTGGCGGTGAACGTCGTGCCGTCCTTCTCGGCGATGTCGCCGCCCTCGTCGTAGATGAACGACAGCAGCGCGTACCAGTTCTGACCGGGCAGGTAGAGCGGCTGGAAGGTCTTCGAGCTGCCGAACTTGGCCTCCAGCTTGGCGATGGCGTCGAGCCACTCCTGGCGGGAGGTCGGCGTGGCGGTGATGCCGGCCTGCTCGAACATGTCGGTGCGGTAGAGGACCTCACGGTTGGCCGCGTAGAACGGGGTGGAGAACTGCTTGCCGTCCCACTCGCCGGAGGCCTTGAGGCTGTCCAGCCACTGGCCGCCGTTGAGCGCGTCGATGTCGCCGGTGAGGTCGGTGAGCACGCCCTCGGCGGCGAACGCGGGGGCCTGGGTGTTGCCGAGCTCGATGATGTCCGGCGGTTCCTGGCTGGCCAGGGCGGTGGTCAGCTTGTCCTGGATGCCGTTCCACTCCTGGATCTCGTACTTGACCGTGACATTCTCGTTGGCCTTCTCGAACTCCTCGTGCAGGGCCGTGGTGAGGGTTTCGGGTGCCGAACCATCCATCAGCCACACGGTGAGCGTGCGCTGCTCGTCCGTGCCGGCGTCGCTCCCCGGGTCGGTGCCGCCCGAGCCGGCACAGCCGGCGGTAACCAGGGCGATGCTGGCGACACCCACCATCGCCTTCGTCCAGCGCTTCACTTCTCTGCCGTCCCTTCCGTGCCCGAAACACGAGCCCGTACCGGTGGTTTAGACCTAGTGGTATAGACCAATGGGAGAACTTTGGGCCCGTCGGCCCCCGCTGTCAAGACACCTGCGAAAGACGTTGTAAACCGGACAGGAAATCCTGGGCGTTACCAGGGAATTCCTGTTCGTTTCCCACTAGATACACATTGGTCTGGACAACCTCTAACAGTCTGGTACCACACCCCAGTATCAGATGCCAGGTTCCAAGATCGTCTTGTGGACACCCCATCCGCCTGTGGACAGCTCCCCACGCTCGCCACGGCCCCCCACGCCGAGGCGATTAGGGTGGAGCCCGTGAGCACACATTTCAACGTCGTGGTACTCGGAGCCGGACCTGGTGGATACGTCGCCGCCGTGCGGGCGGCGCAGTTGGGGCTGTCGGTCGCGGTCGTCGAGGAGCGCTACTGGGGAGGGGTCTGCCTCAACGTCGGCTGCATCCCGTCGAAGGCGCTGCTGCGCAACGCGGAGCTGGCGCACCTGTTCCACAACGAACAGAAGACCTTCGGCATCAGCGTCGACGGAGAGGTGAGGTTCGACTTCGGGGTCGCGCACGCGCGCAGCCGCACCGTCGCCGACGGCCGGGTCAAGGGCGTGCACTACCTGATGAAGAAGAACTCGATCACCGAGATCGACGGTCGGGGGACGTTCACCGGGCCCAACGCCCTGCGCGTCGGTGACCAGGAGATCACGTTCGACAACTGCGTCATCGCGACCGGGGCGTCGGCCAAGCTGCTGCCCGGCACGTCGCTGTCGCAGCGGGTGGTCACCTTCGAGGAGCAGATCCTCACCGACCAGCTGCCCGGGTCCATCATCATCGCCGGCGCCGGGGCGATCGGCGTCGAGTTCGCGTACGTGCTGGCCAACTACGGCGTCGACGTGACGATCGTCGAGTTCCTGGATCGCCTGGTCCCGCTGGAGGACAAGGAGGTGTCCAAGGAGCTGGCGCGCCACTACCGCAAGCTGGGCGTCACGGTGATGACCTCGACCAGGGTCGAGTCCATCGACGACTCCGGTGACCAGGTCACCGTCGAGGTGTCGGCGGGCGGCGAACGCAGGACCCTGAAGGCGGACAAGGTCCTCCAGGCCATCGGCTTCCAGCCCAACGTCACCGGCTACGGCCTGGAGAACACCGGCGTCGCGGTCACCGACCGTGGCGCCATCGACGTGGACGGTCACTGCCGCACGAACGTCCCCCACATCTACGCCATCGGCGACGTGACGGCCAAGCTGATGCTCGCCCACACGGCCGAGTCCATGGGCATCATCGCCTCGGAAACCATCGCCGGCGCCGAGACCATGGAACTCGACTACCGCATGATCCCCCGGGCGACGTACTGCCAGCCCCAGATCGCCAGCTTCGGCTACACCGAGGAGCAGGCCAGGGAAGCGGGCTTCGACGTCCAGGTCGCCAAGTTCCCCTTCACCGCCAACGGCAAGGCCCACGGCCTTGGCGACGCCCGAGGCTTCGTCAAGCTCCTCTCGGACAAGACCCACGGCGAGCTGCTCGGCGGCCACCTGATCGGCCCCGACGTGACGGAACTGCTGCCGGAGCTGACCCTGGCCCAACAGTGGGACCTGACCGTGCACGAAGTGGCACGCAACGTCCACGCCCACCCCACCCTGGGCGAAGCCGTCAAGGAAGCCATCCACGGCCTCGCCGGTCACATGATCAACATGTGACCCTGGTCATGGCCTCGGTCCCGACCGGATGCGGTCGTGGGCCGAGGCCGGACCGAGGCCTGGGCCGTGGCGTCAGGAACCACCACGCAGCACACCCCGAAGACCCTCCAACACCGCGGGATCCTCGATGGTCGACGGCACGCCCTCGTCCCGCCCGTCAGCCATCGCCCGCATGGTCTTGCGCAGGATCTTCCCCGACCGGGTCTTCGGCAGCGCCTCCACCACCGAGACCGTCCGGAACGCCGCCACCGGTCCGATCTCGTTCCGGACGGCCGCGACCAGTTCCTCGCGCAGCACCTCCTCGGTCACCGTGACGCCGGCCTTGAGCACCACCAGACCGACCGGTAGCTGCCCCTTCAGCGCGTCCCGCACCCCGATCACCGCGCATTCGGCCACGGCAGGGTGCGCGGCCAGCACGGCCTCCATCGAGCCGGTGGACAGCCGGTGTCCGGCCACGTTGATCACGTCGTCGGTGCGGCCCATGACGTACACGTAGCCGTCCTCGTCGACGTAGCCGCTGTCACCGGTGAGGTAGTTGCCGGGGTAGCGGGACAGGTACGACTCGACGTAACGGTCGTCGTCGCCCCACAAGGTGGACAGAGTGCCGGGTGGGAGGGGCAGGCGCAGGACGATGGCGCCTTCCTGGGCCGGCGGTAGCTCCTCGCCCTGCTGGTCGACGACGTGCAGGTCGTAGCCGGGCACGGGCACGCTGGGTGAGCCGGGCCGCAGCGGCAGGGGCTCGACCCCGCGAAGATTGGCGACGATCGGCCAACCGGTCTCGGTCTGCCACCAGTGGTCGACGACCGGCACCCCGAGGTGCTCGCTGGCCCAGTGGTACGTCTCCGGGTCCAGGCGCTCCCCCGCCAGGAACAGCGTGCGGAACGCCGACAGGTCGTAGTTGGCCAACTCCTTCGCCTCCGGGTCAACGCGTTTGATCGCGCGGAACGCCGTCGGCGCGGTGAACAGTGCCTTCACGCCGTGTTCGGACGCCACCCGCCAGAACGCGCCGGCGTCGGGGGTTCCCACCGGCTTGCCTTCGTAGATCACCGACGTGGCGCCCACCAACAGTGGGGCGTAGACGATGTAGGAGTGGCCGACGACCCACCCCACGTCCGAGGCCGTCCAGAAGACGTCGCCGGCATGGATGTCGTAGATGGCGGGCAGTGACCAGGCCAGCGCCACGGCGTGACCGCCGTTGTCGCGGACCACACCCTTCGGTTTACCGGTCGTGCCGGACGTGTAGAGGATGTACAGGGGATCGGTCGCGGCTACCGGGACGCAGGCGGCCGGCGTGGCCGTGGACATCGCCTCGTCCCAGTCGAGGTCGCGGGGGCCGAGGGGGCGTGCGGCCTGGGGGCGGCGCAGGATCACCACGGTGTCGGGCTGGTGGGCGGCCAGCCCCAGCGCCTCGTCGATGATCGGCTGGTACTCGACGACCCGCGACGGTTCGATGCCGCACGACGCGGCGACGATGACCTTCGGCGTCGCGTCGTCGACGCGGGTCGCCAGCTCGCGTGGGGCGAAGCCGCCGAAGACCACCGAGTGGATCGCGCCAAGGCGCGCGCAGGCCAGCATCGCGACCACCGCCGCCGGCACCATCGGCATGTAGATGATGACCCGGTCGCCCTTCGCCACCCCGAGACCGGCGAGCACCCCGGCGAACCGGGCCACCTGGTCGAGCAGCTCACGGTAGGTGAGTGACGTCGTCGTCCCGGTCACCGGGGAGTCGTGGATCAGCGCGGCCTGATCGCCCCGGCCGGCCTCGACGTGCCGGTCCAGCGCGTTGTGACAGGTGTTCAGCTCCCCGTCGGGGAACCACCGGTACAGCGGCGCGCGGGAGTCGTCCAGTGCCCTGGTGGGCTGGCGGGTCCAGTCGATCGCCTCGGCCGCGGTCAGCCAGAACCGCTCGGGTTCGGTGAGGCTGCGCCGGTACATCTCCTGATAGCTGCCCATACCGGCAACCTAGCCCACCAGCACCGTCGCGGGCCGCCACCGACGGTGACCGAACTGTAGTTGCCGAGCCACACACGACGTTGGAAGACTGGTGGCCTCACAGGCCCCCTACACGCAGGGGTCGGGGGCGCATCTGGTGGTTTCGTCTGCTCCGTGTCGTGCCGCGACATAGGCTGGATCCCTGGTCCGGCCGACCTGTCTCGTCGGCGTCGACGGCGGAGGGGAGGGTGGTTCGTGAACTTCCTGGTCAACCTGGGTAGTTCGCTGTTGTCGTTCGCGCACGGCATCTTCTCGCCCGATCTCTGTCCTGGTGACTGGGTCTGGGCGACGGTGATGGCCGGGGCGCTGATCGGGCTGTTCCCCGTCGTCGGGATGCTGCTCGTCGCGCTCGTGCGCAAGGGGACCGGCAACACCTACAACGCCGCCACCATCTCGGTCATCGCCGCGGCCGGTGGGTTCTTCGTGTTCCTCATGCCGTGGCTGTTCTCGATGGGCGTCTACGAGGTCTTCCACAACATCTACCTCGGCGAGCCGAGCGGCCTGAACTCCGCCGAGGTCAGCACCGTCATGCAGGGTGACTGCTGGGTCGGGCCCGAGGTCGAGCACTTCGGCCGCAGCTCGCTGGTCTACGACGTGCTGATCCACCCGTCGGGCAACACGCCCATCCTGTTGCTGCGCATCCTGATGTTGGTGGGGCTGCCGGGGCTGATCTTCCTGTTCATCTGGTTGCAGGCGCGCAGCGCGATGCGCCGGGGCCCGAAGTGGCCGGCCCGCCTGCTGTGGCTGCCGTTCGTGCTGCTGGTGCTGGGCAACGGGATGGTGTCGGCCAACGTGGCCTCCTACCTGTGGCTGGGGTTCCTGCCGGTCAGCATCCTGGGCCTGGTGCCGCTGCTGGTGATCGGCCCGCCGAGCTGGTCGGTGATCGAACGCTCGTACCAGAAACCCCAACAGCCACCCCCGCCGCAGCAGCCCCAGCAGCAGCCGCCACAGGCTCTGCAGCAGCAACCGCCTCCGTACGAGCCGCCTCCGCCGCTGCCGCCCTACCAGGCACCGGGCCAGGCTGGCCCGACCCCGACCAGGGTCGCGCCCCCGATGGCCGACCCGGAGCCCGACCGGGCCGCGCTCGCCAAACTCGCCGCCGACCCCGGGCCGCTGCCCTTCGCCTCTCCCGGAGGTCCACCCCGGCCCACGCAGACGGGCCTGTGGCAGAACCACGGCGGCCGGTTCCGCAAGCTCAAGCCGCTGGGCCAGGGCGGGTTCGGCACGGTGTGGTTGGCGCGTGACACCCAGCTCGACCGCACGGTCGCCGTGAAGCTCGCGCACGCCCCCAACGCCGAGGCCGAGGCCAGGATGCTGCGCGAGGCCCGCGCCCTGGCGGCCGTGCATCACCCGCACTGTGTGCGGGTCTACGACATCATCGCCGACCCCGACGGCCTGGGCATCGTCATGGAGTACATCGAGGGCCAGCAACTGGCCGACGCCGTCCACGAGGGCGGCGCCCTGGGCGACGTGGCGGCGGCGCGCCTGTGGGTCACCATGGCCGGCGCCCTGACCGCGGCCCACGCCAAAGGCGTCCTGCACCGCGACGTGAAACCGGCGAACGTCATCGTCGACCCGAGCGGCAACCCGCACCTCATCGACTTCGGCATCGCCCGCTCGGAAGGCGACTCGACGCTCACCGCGGCCGGGATGATGGTCGGCACCCCGGACTTCCTCGCTCCCGAAACAGCCAGCGGCAAGGCCGCCACCCCGGCCTCGGACGCCTGGCAACTGGCCGCGACCGTCAGTTTCGCCCTGACCGGTCAACCGCCGCGCGGCGTGCGCGACAACGCGATGGCATCGCTCATGGCCGCGGCGAAGGGCGAGCCGTTGTCGCAGCTGCCGCACCGGAGCGCGCACCTGCGGTTGCTGACCGCGTCCCTGGACGCCGACCCCGGCCGCCGGCCGACGTTGGCGGCGGTGACCCGGGAGATGAGTACGTGGCTCAACCACTCGGGGCAGGGGGCTGAGGGGCCGGTCACCCGCATCATGAACGGGACTCGACCGTTGCGGTGATCCGCACCCGCCCGGACACCGGCGTCAACGCCAGGACGGCAGCCACAGCTCGGCCTGCCAGTGTCCTTCGGTGATGGAGTCGGCGTTGAGGACCGGCCACAGCCACACGAAGTTGGCCACCACCAGCCCCAGGTAGAGAGCGACGACCAGCAGGCCCGTACCTCTGCGTTCCCGCCCCTCCCGCGCGCCGCCCAGGATCTGACCGAGGACGAGGACCAACCCGAGTACCAGGAAGGCCGCCATGGGTGTGGCGTAGAAGAAGTACATCTGGCGGTCGAGGTTGGTGAACCAGGGGAGCAGGCCGGTGAGGTAGGCGACCACCACGGCCGCGTACCGCCAGTCGAGGCGGCCGAACATGCGCCACAGGCCCCAGGCGAGCATCGGCAGCGCCAGCCACCACATCGCGGGGGTGCCGATGAGCATGGTGGCGCTGACGCAACGGTCCTCGCCGCAGCCCACCGTGCTGCCGTTGTAGTGGTAGAGCATCGGTCGCAGGCCCATCGGCCACGTCCAGGGTTTCGACTCCCACGGGTGCTGGTCCTTGACCGGCGTCGACAGGTTCTCGTGGAAGTTCAGGACGTTGCCGGAGTACTGCCACAGCGAGCGCAGCGCGGTGGGGAACACGTCGTACCAGCCGTCGTGGCCGGCTGCCTCGGCCAGGTGGCGGTCGATGGCGGTCTCGCTGGCGAACCAGGACCACCAGGTCGCCAGGTAGACCAGGATCGGCACCAGCAGCAGCGCCCACAGTGCCGGCAGGACGTCACGGACCAGCGTTCCCAGCCAGGGGCGCGCCACCCCGGCCGAGCGGCGGGCGGTGGCGTCCCAGATCACCGTCATCAGGCCGAAGGCGGCCACGAAGAAGATGCCTGACCACTTCGAGCCGCAGGCCAGGCCCAACGACACCCCGGCGGCGAAACGCCACCAGCGGAAACCCAGGCGGGGGCCGAACAGGGACTCGTCCGCCCAGCCCTCGCGCACGGCGGTGGCCAGGCGGGTGCGCATCTGGTCCCGGTCGAGCAGCAGGCAGCCGAACGCCAGCAGGACGAAGAACGCCAGGTAGATGTCGAGCATCGCCATGCGGCTCTGCACGTGGGACAGGCCGTCGCAGATCAGCAGGACGCCGGCGACGGCGCCGAGCAGCGTCGAGCGGGTCAGGCGGCGGGCGATCCGCACGATCAGCAGGATCATCAGCGCGCCGACGAGCGCCGCGGTGAACCGCCAGCCCCAGCCGTTGTAGCCGAACAGCCACTCGCCGGCGGCGATCAGCTGTTTGCTCAGCGGCGGGTGGACGGTCAGCTCGTAGGCCGGGTTGTCCTCGTAGCCGCCGTTGCGCAGCATCTCCCACGCCTGCGGCGCGTAGTGCTTCTCGTCGAAGACCGGGGCACCCTTGTCGGTCGGGTAGCCCAGGTTCTGCAGTCGGATGAAGCCGCCGACCAGCGCGAAGAAACCGGCGACCAGCCAGCCGCGCAGACGGTCGGTCGGCATCGGCTTGCCGAGCAGCTGACGCTCGGCAAGCTCGGCTTCCGACAGCGGGGGCCCCTCGGCCGAGGCTGGGGACTCCGTCGGCCGGGTGGCCTCGTCCGGGGCGAGAACACTCACGGCGACTGATCGTAGGCGGCTCGGTGTGCGGCCGGTGTCGGGATCAGGGGATGTCGGTGGGCGGTGACAGGATGGGCGACATGTTGATCCTGGCCGCCACCCCGCTCGGCGACTCGCGGGACGCGTCCCCGCGACTGGTCGAGGCGCTGGGCAGTGCGGACGTGGTCGCCGCCGAGGACACCCGGAGGTTGCGGTCGCTGGCCGCCGCGCTCGGCGTGACACCGGCCGGCAAGGTCGTCAGCTTCTACGACGCGGTGGAGACCTCGCGGCTGTCCGGCCTGGTCGGCGCGGTCGAGCAGGGCCGCACGGTGCTGTTGGTAACCGACGCCGGCATGCCCAGCGTGTCCGATCCCGGCTACCGGCTGGTCGCGGCCTGTGTCGCGGCCGACCTGCCGGTGACCTGCCTGCCCGGGCCGTCGGCGGTGACCACCGCGCTGGCGCTGTCCGGGCTGCCGTGCGAACGGTTCTGCTTCGAGGGGTTCGCCCCGCGCAAGGACGGTGAGCGGCGCCGCTTCTTCGACACCCTGGCCCGCGAGCAGCGCACCGCCGTGTTCTTCGAGTCCCCGCACCGCATCGCCGCCACGCTGGCGACCGCCGCCGAGGTCCTTGGCGGCGCGCGGCGGGCGGCGGTGTGCCGCGAGCTGACCAAGCCGTACGAGGAGGTGCGGCGCGGCGGGCTGGCCGAGCTGGCCGCATGGGCGGCCGAGGGGGTGCGCGGCGAGATCACCGTGGTGCTGGCCGGCGCCGAACCCGGGTCGGTGGACCTGACTGCGCTGGTCGGGCGGGTCGCGGAGCTGGTCGAGGACGGTTCGCGGCTCAAGGACGCGGCCGGTGAGGTGGCGTCGGCCGCCGGGGTGAGCCGCAAACAGCTCTACGACGCGGTGCTCGCCGCGCGCCGGGACACTTGACCTGAAGCGCACACCAGGGTGTTGCCTTGATCGTGGATGGTGTTCGCGCGACAGGAGGAACATATGGACAGGCGCATGCTGGGTGGACTGGAGGTGTCCGCGCTCGGGCTGGGCTGCATGGGCATGTCGCGCACGTACGGGCCGGCCGACGACGCCGAGTCGGTCAGGGTCATCCACCGGGCGCTGGACCTCGGGGTGACGTTGCTGGACACGGCCGACGTGTACGGCGTCGGACACAACGAGGAGCTGGTCGGCCGGGCGATCCGCGGCCGCCGCGACGAGGTGGTGCTGGCGACCAAGTTCGGCATCCGCGAGGTCGTCGGCGGCGGCGAGGTGCGGGTCGAGGGGAGCCCCGAGTACGTGCGCGCGGCCGTCGACCGCTCGCTGACCCGGCTGGGTGTGGACGTGATCGACCTGTACTACCTGCACCGACGCGACCCGAACGTGCCGATCGAGGAGACCGTCGGGGCGATGGCCGGGCTGGTCGAGGCGGGCAAGGTGCGGTACCTGGGGTTGTCGGAGGTGAACGCCGACACGCTGCGCCGGGCCAACGCGACCTCTCCGATCACCGCGTTGCAGTCGGAGTACTCGCTGTTCAACCGGGGTGTGGAGGAGCAGGTGTGGCCGGTGTGCGCCGAACTGGGCATCGGCCTGGTGCCGTACTCGCCGGTGGGCCGGGGCATGCTCACCGGGCGGCCCGAGGCCCTGCGTGACCTCGGCGAGGACGACTTCCGCGGCCAACTCCCGCAGTTCCGTGGCGAGAACCTGGAGCGGAACATCGCCCTCGCGCGGCGCGTCCAGGACCTGGCGGCCACCCTGGGCGTGACGCCGGTGCGGGTGGCGCTCGCCTGGCTGCTCGCCCGGGACGAGCACGTGGTGCCGATCCCGGGGACGAAACGGATCGCGTACCTGGAGGACAACGCCGGCGCGGCCGAGGTCAGGCTCACCGAGGAGCAGGTCGCCGAGATCGACTCGGCGGTGCCCCGCGACGCCGTGGCCGGCGACCGGTACACACCGGCCGGGTTGGCGGCCGTCAACCGCTGACCCCGGTCGTTGTCGGGGGTCGTGCCTAGACTCGGGCCCATGAGCAGGACAGACAGGGCGAATCGGGTGATCAGGGCATCGCGGACGGCGGTGTACGGCGCGTTGCTGGACCAGGGGGCCGTCGAGGCGTGGCTGCCACCGGACGAGATGACCGGTCGGATCGAGCGGTGGGACCCCCGGGTGGGCGGCGGGTTCCGCATGACCCTCACCTACGCCGATCCGACCGGCAGCCCCGGCAAGACCTCCGACGGGACCGACGTGGTCGACCTGGAGTTCGCCGACCTGGTGCCGGGGGAGCGGGTGGTCCACCGCGCGGTGTTCGAGTCCGACGACCCGGCCTACGCGGGCACGATGACGATGACCTGGAGCCTCGCCGACCGTGACGACGGGACCGAGGTCAACGTGACCGCGGCGGACGTGCCGGCCGGTATCGACCAGGCGGTACACGAGGAGGCCATCGCCTCGTCCCTGGCCAAACTGGCCGGGTGGGTCGAGGGCCGGGCCGGGTGATCGGTGCGGTGGGTGGGTACTGGGGTGGAGGTTCATGGGTCACGGGCCTTGGCGGTGGGATCGGACAGGTGGATGGTGTCGCTGGTTCGGGCAGCCGGCAGTGGTCGGAGATGGCCGGTGTCGGAGTGGGGCGGCTTGGGTAGGTGGGCGGTTTGGCAGGTGTCGGGTTGGGTAGGCGAGCGCCGGGGTGGGTGGAGCGGGGTTGGGCGAGCGCCGGGGTGGGTGGAGCAGGTTGGGCAGGCGTTGGGGGCGGGCGGCATGGGTGGGTGGGCGGTGGGGTGGAGCAGTTGGGGTAACTGAGCGACGGTTTGGTGGTGGAGTCGGGGCGGGTCTGAGTAACTGAGCGGCAGTTGGCTGTGGGTGGGGCGGTTGGGGGGGCTGAGTGCCGGTGGGGAAGTGCCGTGCGAGGTGCAGCGGCGGGTCGTTGGTCCGGGGGTGGGTCAGGCGTTTTCTCGGTGGAAGGTTGTGGTGGCCCACCAGATGGTGAGAGCTGTGATGGCTACGAGGACGACGCTGCCGGTCAGGAGGGCGTCCACGGTGTACTCGCCGCGGAAGGTGGCTCGTTGGGCTTCCATGACGTGGGCGAAGGGGTTGAGTCGGGAGAGGGTGTAGAGCCAGTGGGGGGCGAGGTTGGTGGTGATCGGGACGAGGATGCCGGTCAGCAGCAGCACGGGGGTCGAGATGCTGGTGAGGACGGCGGGGAACGTTTCTTCGCTGCGGAGGGTCAGGGCCAGCGCGTAGGAGGCGGCCGAGAGGGTGATGCCGATCAGGGCGACCATGGTCAGGCAGAGGGCGATCCCGGCCAACGGGGCTCGTAGGCCGAAGATGACCACCGCCAGCAGGATCAGGATCACCGCTTGGACGAGGAGTTGGACCGTGTCGTGGAGGACTCGGCCCAGCAGCAGGGACAGTCGGCGGGCCGGGGTCACCCGGAGGCGTTCCAGGACGCCGGTCGTCAGGTCGGCCAGCAGCGAGAAGCCGGCGAACAGGCTGCCGAACAGGCTCAGCTGCACCAGCAACCCCGGGGTGAGGATCTGCCAGGCGTCGCCCTGCGGGAAGCCCGGTGTGCTGGACACGATCCGCTCCATCAGCGGTCCGAAGAGGACCAGGTAGAGGATCGGCTGGGTCAGGCCGACGATCACCCACGCCGGGTTGCGTAACGACACCGCCATGTGTCGGCGGAACACCAACCAGATCTCACGCGGCACCGGGCACCTCCGCGTCCCGCAGTGTCCTGCCGGTGAGGGTCAGGAAGACGTCGTTCAGGGACGGGCGGTGGACCTGGACAGATCTCAGGTCGATGCCGTGGGTGTGCAGGGCGCGCAGCAACTCGGGCAACGCGGTGTCTCCTCTCGGGACTCGGAAGCGGATGGTGTTCTCGCCGGTCGTCACCTCGTGGGCCCCGGGGAGGCGGCCGGCGATCCCGGCGGCGTCGGGCACCGTGCCGGGTGCCACCTCGACCGAGACGCTGTCGCCGGAGATGCGGGACTTCAGCTCGTCGGGGGTGCCCGTGGCCACGATGGTGCCGTTGTCGATCACCAGGACGCGGTCGCACAGAGCGTCGGCCTCGTCGAGGTAATGGGTGGTCAGAAAGACGGTCAGACCGTGTTCGGCGCGCAGGGCGCGGATGTGCTCCCACAGGTTGGCCCTGCTCTGCGGATCCAGGCCGGTGGTCGGCTCGTCCAGGAACACCAGAGCGGGTGCGTGGATCAGGCCCAGGGCGATGTCCAGGCGGCGCCGCTGGCCGCCGGACAGTGTCCGGACCAGACGGTGCTCCAGGCCGGCGATGTCCAGCCGGGACGCGAGCGCGGCACCCCGGCGGACCGTGTCGGCCTTGGACAGGCCGTAGAACCGGCCCTGGATCTCGATCTCCTCGCGGACCCGGCACTCGTACGCGGTGCCGCCGCCCTGGGCGACGTACCCGATCTGGCGGCGCACGCCGACCGGGTCGGTGAGCAGATCGCACCCGCCGACCGTGGCCCGGCCGGTGGTGGGACGTAACAGTGTGGTGAGCAGGCGCAGGGTCGTGGTCTTGCCCGCGCCGTTGGGGCCGAGGAAACCGACCAACTCGCCGGGAGCGACGTCGAGATCGACTCCGCGCACGGCCTCGACCGGGCCGCCTCGCGACCGGAACGTTCTGGCGAGGCCTCGTGCCTCGATCATGATGACCCCTCCTCGGATAGTCAAATTTGACTAGTGAGGCAAGGATGCCCCGCGAAGGGGGACTAGTCAAGTTTGATCAGCCAGGAAATCCGAACGACGGTCCGTCGTCGTCGGCCATCACGTAGTTGCCGCCGGCGAGCCTGGCCACCAGACCCTGCAGCCAGGTCACCTTCGCCTCGACGGTGATCAGCCAGAACCGGTACAGCTCCATCACGTGCGGCGGCTGGCCCCAGTCCTCCGCCTCCTCGACCAGGTTGCGCGTCGTCGCCTCCTGGGCGCGCACCGCGGTGATCCGGTGCCGCAGCAGGCTGATCGCCTTTGCCCTGGTCAGCGTGGGCAGAAAGGTCACCGCCGCCGCCAGCCGGTAGTCGCCCTGCGGGGACTGGTCGTCCTCCGACAGGCTCTTGGCCATCATCAGCTGGAACTCGGACTCGCCGTCGGGGGTCAGCCGGTAGGCGACGCGGTCGGGCCCGCGCGCCTCCCCGGGCTCCGCGTCGGCCGCGACCTCCTCCAACAACCGCTCGGCGGTCATCTTCTTCAGGGCGTGGTAGATCGAGCCGGGCGCCACGTTCGCCCACTTGTCCGCCGACCAGCTCAGCAGCTCTCTCCTGACCTGGTAGCCGTGTGCCCGGCCGTACATCCGCACGACCCCGAGCACCAGCAGTCGCGTGGCCGACACGAGCCCTCCCGAATGCGTCAACCCGTTCGATCCGGACGGGTCCCTCTCCGTAGGCTAAGCCGACATGAGCATCCCCGTGTTGACCGCGGTGGCCTGGCCCTATGCCAACGGCCCCCGCCACATCGGTCACGTGTCCGGTATCGGCGTCCCCTCCGACGTGTTCTCCCGGTACATGCGGATGGCCGGCAACCGGGTGCTGATGGTCTCGGGCAGCGACGAGCACGGCACGCCGATCCTGGTCCAGGCCGACAAGGAGGGCCTGACGCCGCAGCAGACCGCCGACAAGTACCACCGGGTCATCGCCGAGGACCTGCGCGGGCTGGGCGTGACCTACGACCTGTACACCCGCACCACCACGGGCAACCACTACGAGGTCGTCCAGCAGATCTTCCTGGCCCTGCACCGCAACGGCTACATCCAGCCCAGGACGACCACCGGGGCGGTCAGCCCGTCGACCGGCCGCACCCTGCCCGACCGCTACATCGAGGGCACCTGCCCGATCTGCGGCTACGACGGCGCCCGGGGCGACCAGTGCGACAACTGCGGCAACCAGCTCGACGCGGCCGACCTGATCAGGCCGAGGTCGCGGATCAACGGCGAGGTGCCGAAGTTCGTCGAGACCGAGCACCTGTTCCTCGACCTGCCGGCGTTCACCCAGACGCTGGGCAAGTGGCTGTCCACCAAGACCGACTGGCGGCCCAACGTCCTCAACTTCACCCGCAACCTGGTCGACGACATGCGGCCCCGGCCGATCACCCGCGACCTGGACTGGGGGGTGCCGATCCCGCTCGACGGCTGGCGTGACCAGCCGCTCAAGCGGTTCTACGTCTGGTTCGACGCGGTCATCGGCTACTTCTCGGCCAGTGTCGAGTGGGCGCGGCGTTCCGGGGACAAGGACGCCTGGCAGCAGTGGTGGAACAACCCGGACGCGCAGGCCGTGTACTTCATGGGCAAGGACAACATCACCTTCCACGCCCAGATCTGGCCGGCGCTGCTGCTGGGCCACAACGGCGCCGGTGACAAGGGCGGCGAGCCGGGGCCCTACGGCGTGCTGAACCTGCCGACCGAGATCGCCTCCAGCGAGTTCCTGAAGATGAGCGGCGCGAAGTTCTCCACCTCGCGCGGCACGGTGATCTACCTGGGCGACTTCCTGCGTGAGTTCGGCCCGGACACGCTGCGGTACTTCATCTCGGCGGCCGGCCCGGAGACCCAGGACGTCGACTTCACCTGGGACGAGTTCGTCCGGCGGATCAACTTCGAGCTGGCCAACGAGTGGGGCAACCTGGTCAACCGCGCGGTGTCGATGGCGCACAAGAACGTCGGCGCGGTGCCCCGGCCCGGCACGCCGACCGCCGAGGACGAGGCGCTCAAGCGGCAGGCGGCCGACGCGTTCGCCACGGTCGGCGAGCACCTGTCGCGTTCGCGGTTCCGTGCGGGGATCACCGAGGCGATGCGGGTGGTCGGCGCGGCGAACAAGTACATCTCCGACCAGGAGCCGTGGAAGAAGAAGGACGACGTGGAGCGGCGGGACACCATCCTGCACACCGCGTTGCAGGTCGTGCAGGACGCGAACACGCTGCTCACGCCGTTCCTGCCGCACAGTGCGCAGAAGGTGCACGAGGCGCTGGGCGGGACCGGGACCTGGGCGTCGCAGCCCGAGTTGGTCGACGTCGAGGACCTGGATGTCGCCGGCAAGGTCAACCCGATCCTGACCGGCGACTACACCGCCGAGGCCGCTCGCTGGGAGTCGACGCCGATCGAGGTCGGCCGCCCGCTGGCCAAGCCGACGCCGCTGTTCGCCAAGCTCGACCCGAAGCTCGGCGAGACCGGCCCGGAGTGGGCGCCGATCGAGCCTGCCTGAACCGACCCACTCTCGCCGCACCGGATCCTCTCCGGTGCGGCGAGCTGCTTTCTGGACGAGGAGAGGCCGTGAACAGGTCGAAACCGAAGGCGCCGGCGCCCGACGAGCCGTTGCCGGTCGAGATCGTGGACGCGCACACGCACCTGGACGCGTGCGGGGCGAAGGACGCGGCCGACGTGACCGCCATGCTGGACCGGGCGGCGGCCGTGGGCGTCGGGCGGGTCGTGACGGTCGCCAACGACCTCACGGCGGCGCGGTGGGCCGCCGAGGCGGCCACCTGGGACGAGCGGGTGTTCGCGGCCGTGGCGGTGCATCCGACGCGCACGGCGGTGTTCTCCGAGCAGGACCGGGCCGTGGTGGCGGAGCTGGCGGGGCGGGACCGGGTGGTGGCGGTCGGCGAGACCGGGCTGGACTTCTACTGGGACTACTCGCCGCCGGCCGCGCAGGAGGAGGCGTTCCGGTGGCACATCGACCTCGCCAAGCGGGTCGGCAAGCCGCTGATGATCCACGACCGGGACGCGCACGAGGACATCTGGCGGGTTCTGGAGGCCGAGGGGCCGCCGGAGACGGTGGTGTTCCACTGCTTCTCCGGGGACCTCGAGTTCGCCCGGCGGTGTGTGGACCGCGGGTACGTCCTGTCGCTCGCCGGAACCGTGACATTTCGCAACGCGCGGGCGCTGCGTGAGGCCGCGGTTCACATTCCCACTTACCAGTTGCTGGTGGAGACCGACGCGCCGTTCCTCACCCCGCACCCGTTCCGGGGCCGGCCGGGCGAGCCGTACTGCGCCGCCTACACCCTCCGCGACCTTGCGCAGCTCAGAGGCGCGGATGTCGCCGAACTCGGAGCAGCTGTCGCGGCGAACGCGCAACGGGTTTTCCGTCTGCCGGCCGTCACGGCGCGTGAACTGAGGGGTCGCGAGGGGTGAGCATTGGTATGAACAGGGGCCCCGGACTACTCCATTCGTGGACGTGAGCGGGCTCACCTCGTTCCTCGAAGTGTTTGCGCAACCTGCCCGTCGCCGTTACTGTCCCGTGACCGTAGCCAGGACGAGGCGGTCCTGGGGAACCTGAACGAGAGGTTGTCGGGTTCTCCCACGGCCATTCTCTGGAGGTAACGACCCTGTGAGCGGATACAGATCCGGCGACCACGACGGATTCGGCAACGGTTTCGCCGACACCGACTGGTTCACCCCCGTCGAGGCACCGGCGGCCACCGCGACCGCTGTCCTGGACGAGGACTTCCGGGCCTGGCGCTCGGAGTTCCCGGACTTCTACCAGCAGGGCAGCGCCGCCTACGGGCAGCTCCCCGAGGCTGATCTCGACGCCTACTCCGGCTCGATCGCCATCACCCCCGACGACGTGCGCGTCGCCCTCGGCCCCCAGGCCGACGAGCTGATGGCCGTCGCGAACGTCGACGTCGACGAGCTCATCCGGCTGATCAACGCCGAGACGACCGTCCTGCCCGTCATCCCGGACGACCTGTCCGAGGTCCCCGGGCTGCCCCGGGTCCGCCGGCTGCCCGACACCGTCGAACCGGAGGACGACCAACCGGGTCTGGCCACCGGCATCAAGCGGTGGAAGAAGACCGTTCTGAAGGCCACGCTGGCCTCGATCCTGGTCTCGATGATCGGCGGCGGTGCCGCGGCGATCACGATGAACAAGTCGGTCACCGTCGACATCGACGGCAAGTCGCACGAGGTCAACACCTACGCGGCGACCGTCGGCGAGGTGCTGGAGGACGAGGGCCTCGCTGTCGGCAGCCACGACGCGCTGTCCCCATCGCCGCAGGCCAGCATCAACGACGGCGGCACGATCGTGCTGCAGCGCGGCCGTCAGCTGCACGTGACGGTCGACGGCGAGAAGCGCGAGTTCTGGGTGCGCGCCACGACCGTCGAGGAGGCCCTCAAGGCCGCCAACGTGTCGGTCGACGGCGCGTGGATGTCCCACGAGATGAACAGCTCGGTCCCGCTGTCCGGGCTCTCGATGGAGATCAAGACCCTCAAGAACATCACCCTGTTCGACGGCGGCAACAAGCCCCGGCCGATGGAGACCACTGCGGTCACCGTCGACGAACTGCTCGCCGAGCTGAACATCAAGCTGGGCAAGGACGACACCGTCACCCCCGGCGGCAACCTCACGATCACCACCGGCGCCGAGGTGCGGATCACCCGCAACGGCGTGACCGTGGTCAACAAGACCGAGAAGGTGCCGGCGCCGGTCCAGGAGGTCGAGGACCCCAACGCCGAGAAGGGCACCGAGGTCGTCCTCGACGAGGGTGCCCCGGGCGAGCGCATTGCCACCTACCGGATCACGGTGAAGAACGGCAAGGAGATCGCCCGCGAGGAGATCGGCTCCAAGGTCACCAAGAAGCCGAAGCCGAAGATCATCCGCATCGGCACCAAGCAGCCCCCGCAGCCGGTGATCTCCGACGGCGAGGTCTGGGACGCGCTCGCGCAGTGCGAGTCGACCGGCAACTGGGCGATCAACACCGGCAACGGCTTCTACGGCGGCCTGCAGTTCAGCGACGGCACCTGGGACGCCTACGGCGGCGAGCAGTATGCCCCCTACGCCCACCAGGCCACCCGCGAGCAGCAGATCGCCATCGCCACCAAGCTGCGCGACGCCAACGGCGGCAGCTACGCCTCCTGGCCGCACTGCTCCCAGAAGCTCGGCCTGCCCCAGTAGGGCACTAAGCTCGCCCGGTGGCGCGCGGCGGAACGGACAGCAGCTCCCTGCTCGGGCCGGCTGACGTGCGCCGGTTGGCGAGCGAGCTGGACATCCGGCCGACCAAACGACTCGGCCAGAACTTCGTGCACGACCCGAACACGGTTCGCCGGATCGTGTCGAGCGCCGGGCTGGACCCGGACGACGTCGTGATCGAGGTCGGTCCCGGTCTCGGTTCGCTGACCCTGGCGCTGCTGCCGGCCTGCGCGACGGTGCTCGCGGTCGAGATCGACCCGGTGCTCGCCGCCCGCCTCCCGCGGACCGTCGCCGACCGTGCCCCTGGCCTCGCCGACCGGCTGCGGGTGGTCGAGGACGACGCCGTGCGGGTCAGCGCGCGGCGCCTGGGTGCCGCGCCGGACGCCCTGGTGGCCAACCTGCCCTACAACGTCTCGGTGCCGGTGGTGCTGCACCTGCTGGAGGAGCTGCCGAGCCTGTCCAGGGCGCTGGTGATGGTCCAGGCCGAGGTCGCCGACCGGATGGCCGCCGGCCCCGGCTCCCGCACCTATGGCGTGCCCAGCGCCAAGATCGCCTGGTACGCCTGCGCCCGCCGGGTGGCGACCGTGCCGCGTGCGGTGTTCTGGCCGGTGCCCAACGTCGACTCCGCGCTGGTCCTGCTGACCAGGCGGGAGCCGCCGCCCGGTGACCGGCGGGCGGTGTTCGCCGTGGTCGACGCGGCCTTCGCGCAGCGGCGCAAGACCCTGCGGGCGGCCCTGGCCGGCTGGGCGGGCTCGGCGGCGCGCGCGGGGGAGCTGCTGGAGGCGGCCGGCATCGACCCGTCGACCAGGGGCGAGCAGCTCACGGTGGCCGACTTCGCGCGGCTCGCGGCGGTCGCCGGCTGAGTTCCGGTGCAGCTTCGGTGTGACGCCGCACGCGATCCACCGGATGGACGTTGCGATCTGCACCCACCGTCAGGTTGACTGGGTGCGGTTATCCATCCCGAGCGGCCGAGAGACCTGGCTCACAGACGCCGCAGCAACCACTCGCCGAGAGCAGGTGCTACCGCCAGGAACGATGGAGGAGTGAGAGCGATGGTCATGCTCACGACCAGGCGGGTCATCGACCAGTGCCGGCGCACGGTCACGGGCTGTCGTCCCGGGTGCTCAACCAGCTGATTCAGCACCACCCGGACCTCCCGACATCCCCCCAGCCCTTCACCGGGCTCACCTGGCATGCGAGTTTCCGCTCGCGCCTGACTGGAGCGCATCGTGATCACCCTGGAGAACCTCAGCAAGTCCTTCCGAAGTACTTCCGGCTCGGTCGTGGCCCTCGACGACGTCACCCTCGACGTACCGGCCGGTGTCGTGGCCGGCGTGGTCGGCCCGGCCGGTGCCGGCAAGTCGACCCTCGCGCGGGTGCTGTCGCTGCGCGAACGCCCGGACAGCGGCGTGTTCCGTTTCGACGGCCGCAACACCGGCATGCTCGACGAGCGCAGCCTGCGGGTCGCGCGGTCGCGGATCGGTGTCGTGCCGACCGGCGAGTCGCTGCTGGGGCAGCGCACGGCCGCCGGCAACATCGCGGTGCCGCTGGAGCAGGCCGGCATGGACGGCCCGGCGCGCCGTGAGCGCGTCGGCAAGGTGCTGGACCTGGTCGGGCTGACCGACCGGGCGGGGACCTATCCGGCGGAGCTGAGCGCCGGCCAGCGCCAGCGGGTGGCGGTGGCGCGGGCGCTGGTCGGTGACCCGACCGTCGTGCTCGCCGACGACCCGACCGCCGGGCTGGACGCCGACGGCGCCGCCGGGGTGCTCGCGGTGCTCGACCGGGCCCGCGCGGAGCTGGGCGCGACCGTGCTGGTCGCCACCCAGGACACCAGCGTGGTGCGGCGGATCGCCGACGACGTGGCGGTGCTCGAACACGGCCGGCTGGTGGAGAGCGGGCGGCTGCTGGAGCTGGTCGGCGACCAGGACAGCCTGGTCGCGCGGGCGGTGCTGCCGGCGATCGACGAGCCGGTACCGGGCGGGTACGCGGGTGTGGCGGACGTGGTGCTGATCGGGTTCGCGGCGGTCGGTTCGCTGCTGCCCGAGGCGACCAGCCGCTACGGCACCGACATCGCGGTGGTCGGCGGCGGGGTCACCAAGATCGGTGAGACGCCGGTGGCCCGGTTCCGGCTCGGCCTGCACGGCTTCGGGGCCGACGCGGCGCTGGGCTGGCTGGCCGAGCGCGGCGCGTCGGTGCACCGGCAGTCGGTCCGGGAGCTGGCGGTCGCCTGACCTGTGGTGGCCGGGCACGGGCGCCGTAGGCTGGGCTCGTGCTCGCTGTCGTGCCTCGCCCGGTCACCGTTCGCGTCCCGTCCAAGGTGAATCTCCACCTCGCGGTCGGTGAGGTACGCAAGGACGGCTTCCACGAGCTGGCGACGATCTTCCAGTCGTTGTCGCTGACCGACGACGTGACGGTGGCGATCGCCGACGAGCCGGGGGTCGAGGTCCAGGGCGAGGGCGCGGCGGCGGTGCCGACCGACGGCGCGAACCTGGCGTGGCGGGCGGTGGAGGAGCTGGCCCGCTACGCCGGCAAGGACGCCGACGAGCCCAAGGTGCGGGTGCTGATCCGCAAGGGCATTCCGGTGTCGGGCGGTATGGCCGGCGGCAGCGCGGACGCGGCGGCGACCCTGGTCGGCCTGGCGAACCTGTGGAAGCTGGAGATCAGCCGCGACGAGCTGGGCACGGTCGCCGCGGCCCTGGGCAGCGACGTGCCGTTCATGCTGCACGGTGGCACCGCGCTGGGCACCGGCCGGGGCGAGCGGATCGTGCCGGTGCTCAGCCGGCACACCTTCCACTGGGTGCTGGCCTTCGCCAGGGGCGGGCTGGCCACGCCGAAGGTGTACGGCGAGCTGGACCGGCTGCGGGGGGCCGGCGAGCCGCCGAGGGTGGGCGCGGTCGAGCCGGTGCTGGAGGCGCTGGCCTCCGGCGACGCCCGCCAGCTGGCGTTGCTGCTGGGCAACGATCTGCAGGCGGCGGCGGTGTCGCTGCGGCCGGGGCTGCGCCGCACGCTGCGCGCCGGGGTGAGCGCCGGTGCGCTGGCCGGCATCGTGTCCGGGTCAGGGCCGACGTGTGCGTTCCTGTGCGCGGACGCCGACGACGCCGTGCGGGTGGCGGCGGAGCTGTCCGGGGCGGGCGTGTGCCGCACGGTGCGGGTGGTGCACGGGCCGGTGCCGGGTGCGCGCGTGGTGAACGACGACGAGCCGCGTCCCCTCCCGCCGCAGGTGCACGCCTGAGCCGCCGGTAGCGTGGACGCGTCATGGTCAACCTGGTCAACCTCGAAGCGGTCGGCAAGAGCTACGGCATGCGACCGCTGCTTGACGGCGTGTCACTCGGTGTCGGGGTCGGGGACCGGATCGGTGTCGTCGGGCTCAACGGCGGCGGCAAGACGACGTTGCTGGAGATCCTCGCCGGCCTCGTGCCGCCGGACAATGGCCGGGTGAGTCGCGGCCGCAACCTGCGGCAGGCCGTCGTCACCCAGCGCACCGAGCTGCCCGAGGGGTCAACCGTTCGTGGCGCGGTGCTTGACCCGTTGGGGGTGACCGCCGATCACGAGTGGGCCTCCGACGCGCGGACACGCGGAATCATGGACGGCCTGGGGATCACCGCGCTGGGCGTGGACAGCCCGGTCGGCTCGATGTCCGGCGGCGAACGGCGCCGGGTGGCGCTGGCGGCGGCCCTGGTGCGCGAGCTGGACCTGCTGATCCTCGACGAGCCGACCAACCACCTCGACCTGGAGGGCGTGCGGTGGCTCGCCGACCACCTGGTCGCGCGGCGCACGGCGCTGGTCGTGGTCACCCACGACCGCTGGTTCCTGGACACGGTCGCCACTCGCACCTGGGAGGTCGTCGGCGGCCAGGTCGAGCAGTACGAGGGCGGCTATGCCGACTGGGTCTTCGCCAGGGCCGAACGCGCCCGGCTGGCGGCGACGCTGGAGGAGAAGCGGCGCAACCTGGCCCGCAAGGAGCTGGCGTGGCTGCGGCGCGGCCCGCCGGCCCGCACGTCCAAGCCGCGGTACCGGATCGAGGCGGCCGAGACGCTGATCGCCGACGTACCGCCGCCGAGGGACTCGGTGGAGCTGCTGGCCTTCGCCAAGCGCCGCCTCGGCCGCACGGTCCTCGAACTGGAGGACGTGTCCGTCCGCCTCGGCACCCGCACCCTGATCGACGACCTGACCTGGCGGATCGGTCCCGGCGACCGGATCGGCCTGGTCGGCGTGAACGGCTCGGGCAAGACGACGCTGCTCAAGTTGCTGGCCGGCGCCCTGGAGCCCGATTCCGGCAAGCGGATCGAGGGGCAGAGCGTGCGGCTGGCGTACCTGAGCCAGGAACTGCACGACCTGCCCGGCTCGCTGCGCGTGCTGGAGGCGGTGGAGGAGGTCGCGCGGCGGGTCACGCTCGGCAAGCAGGAGATGTCGGCCTCGCAGCTGGCCGAACGGTTCGGCTTCCCGGCGGCCAAGCAGTGGACGCCGGTGTCCGACCTGTCCGGCGGTGAACGCCGCCGGTTGCAGCTGGCGCGGCTGCTGATGGCCGAGCCGAACGTGCTGCTGCTCGACGAGCCGACCAACGACCTGGACATCGACACCCTCCAGCAGTTGGAGGACCTGCTCGACGGCTGGGCCGGCACGATGGTCGTCGTCTCGCACGACCGGTACCTGGTCGAGCGGGTCTGTGACTCGGTGTACGCGCTGCTCGGCGGGGGCGGGGTCACCCACCTGCCGGGCGGCATCGACGAGTATCTCGCGCGGCGCGACGCGGCCCTGGCCGTCCCGGCCCCGCCGGCCGCCGCGCCGCCCCCGGCCACGCGGTCCTCGGCGGCGCAGCGGCGGGCCGCGCAGAAGGAACTGGCCCGGCTCGAACGGCGGCTCGACACCCTCACCAAGCAGGAGGAGTCGCTGCACGCGGCGCTGGCCGAGGCGGCCACCGACCCCGAGCGGCTGCTGAAGCTGGACGCCGAACTGCGCACGGTGCTGGCCGAGAAGGCGAGCGTGGAGGAACTCTGGCTCGACGTGGCGGATACCGCCGAGTAACTCCATCTAGAGTTGATGTCATGAGTCGTTTCGTCGACAGGCTGGTCGAAACCGCGAACGGCGGTGGTCGGCAGCGCGGCGTCACCACCGGTGAGCCGAACGAGCCCGTGCACACCACGTGGGCACAGATCCACGAACAGGCGCGGGCCATGGCGGGCGCACTGGTCGTCGGCGGCCTGGCCAGGCACGACGCGGTCGCGGTGCTGGCCGCGGAGCCGGCGGTCATCGGCCCGGCGGTGCAGGCGGTGTGGCTCGGCGGCGGCAGCGTCACGATGCTGCACCAGCCGACTCCGCGTTCGGACCTCGCGGTCTGGGCCGAGGACACCCTGCGCGTGCTGAACATGATCGGCTCGAAGCTGGTGCTGCTCGGCGCGCCGTTCGACCAGCTCGCGCCCGTGCTCGAACAGCACGGCATCGGCTACCGGCTGATCAGCGACCTGGCCGGCGGCACCCCGCTGGCGTCGATCGTCGACGTCGACGACGCGGCGCCCGCGCTGCTCCAGCTGACCAGCGGGTCCACCGCCGACCCGAAGGCCGTGCGGATCACCCACGGCAACCTGCTGGCGAACATCACCGCGATGGCGACCCGCGCGGAACTCGACGAGAGCGGCGACATCATGGTGTCGTGGCTGCCGATGTTCCACGACATGGGCATGGTCGGCTTCTACACGGTGCCGATGATGATGGGCATCGAGCTGGTGAAGGTCACGCCGGTCGACTTCCTGAGCGCGCCGCTGCTGTGGGCGCGGCTGATCTCGAAGTACGGCGGGACGATCACCGCCGCACCGAACTTCGCCTACGCGCTGCTGGGCCGGCGGCTGGGCGGGGCGAGCGAGGAGTTCGACCTGTCGACGCTGCGGATCGCGCTCAACGGCGCCGAGCCGATCGACGAGAAGGCGGTGGCGTCGTTCGTGGCGTCCGGCGCGCGGTTCGGCATGCCGGCCGAGTGCGTGTTCCCGGCGTACGGCATGGCTGAGGGCACGCTGGCGATCTCGTTCGCGCGGCCGTTCATCGGGCTGCGGCTGGACCACGTCGACGCCGAGCGGCTGGAGGGCGAGAACCGTGCGGTGCCGGTCGACCCGGCGGAGGCGACCCGCTCGTTCGCGTTACTGGGCCCGCCGCTGGACGGTTTCGAGGTGTCGATCGTGTCGGCGTCCGGTGAGGTCCTCGGTGAGCGTGAGGTCGGTGAGATCCGGGTTCGCGGCGAGTCGGTGACCCCCGGGTACCTGACGGTCGACGGTCCGCTGGCGACCCAGGACGACGCCGGCTGGCTCGCCACCGGCGACATCGGGTACACAGTGGACGGTGAGATCGTCATCTGTGGCCGGGCGAAGGACGTGATCATCCTGGCCGGCCGCAACATCTACCCGACCGACATCGAACGCGCCGCGTCCACTGTGGAAGGTGTGCGGGCGGGGAACGCGGTCGCCGTCCGGCTCGACGCCGGCACCCGCCGCGAGCGGTTCGCCGTGGTCGTCGAGTCCAAACTGGCCGGTGAGGTGGCGGCGGAGAAGGTACTGCGCAAGGACATCGGCGCCAGGGTGTTCGAGGCGGTGAACGCGCGCCCGGTGGCCGTGGTGGTGCTGCGCCCGGGGACGCTGCCCAAGACCCCGTCCGGCAAACTCCGCCGCGCGGCCGCCGGCGAGCAGGTGGCCGACCAGATCAGAGTTCGCGCCGCCGAAGCTCAGTGACCCACGCCAGCCGGATCGCCTCGACCACCCCGGCGTGCAACCCCTGGCCGATGAAGAAGGTCCTGGCCAGCCGGAACCCGGCGACCTCGTCGGCCCGGGGCCCGTCCGGGTCGGTCGCGGCCCGGGTGAGCAGGGTCATCAGCCGCTCGACGTCGCCCGGACGGTAACCCCGCTCCCCGGGCGGCGCCGGCGGCAACGGCAACGCCAGCAGATCGACGTCGAGCACCCGCCGAACGGTCCCCGACCCCTCGCTGATCACCTCGGTCCCGATCACCAGCCCGCCTTCGGAAGCGGGGACATCCGGCGGGGTGACGGTGGCCGGCGCCTCGGCAGCCGTTCCGGAGGCCGACGGTGTGGGCGCGCTGGCTACTGGGGCGGCGGCTGGTGCGCTGGGCGCGGGAGCGCCGCCGGCTGTCGCTCTGGTGTCGGTGGTGGGCGCTGACGCACCGGGTTCGGGGGCGGCGCTGGTCGGGACGGCTCGGGTCGGGGTGGCGGCGGGTGCTTCGGTTGCCGCGTGCGTCCCGGTGGTCGGTTGGGTGATGACCGGCGGCGCGCTGGAGATGGGGGCACTGCCCGGTGTGGTGTTCGGGACGGCTGGGGCTGGTGCGGTGGTGGGTGCTTCGCGTGTCGCGCCGGTTCGGGCCGCCGGTGTTGGTGCGCCGGGTGCGGTGCTTCGGGTCGCGGGTGTCGGGGCGGTGACTGGGGCTTGGGCTGCGGTGGCCGGTGGTGGGGTGCGGACCGTCGGCGCGCTGGGGCCGTGAGCGGGGATGGCTGCTGGGACTGCCGAGTTGGTGTCGACGGCCGACACTGGCGCGCTGGTGTCGGCGGCCGCGCGGGTGGTGGGCGCTGGCGCACCGGTTTCGGGGGCCGTGTTGCCTGGGGCCGGGGTGGTGACCGGTACTTCGGTCGAGGCGGTGGTTCCGGTGAACGTTGGTAGGGAGTGGACCGCTGGCGCACCGGGAGTGGGGATCGCTTCGCCCGGTGCGGTGCTGGGGATCGCCGGAGCGGTGGTTGGTGCTTGGGTGGCGCCGGCCTCGGTGGCCGGCAGGGTGGCCGGTGCGCTGGGTGCGGTGCTGGCTGGCGCGCTGGTGTCGGTGGCCGGGCGGGTGGCGGGCGCTGACGCACCAGGTGCGGGCGGGGCCGGGGCGGTGCCTGGTGCCTGGGCTGTGCCGACCGGTGGGATCGGGACCGCTGTCGTCCTGGTTCCGGCAGCGGCAGCCATTGGCGTGGCGGCTGTTGGCGTGGCCGGCGGGGCGCTTCCCGGTGCGGTGTCGCGGACCGGTTCTGCCGTCGCGCTCGTCTCGGTGACCGTTGGCGCGTCGGTTTCGATGGCGGTTGTCGCGGCGGGCGCCGCCGGCGTGGGATCGGCGGCGGGCGCCGGGCGAACGGGGAACGGGGTGGGCCGAGGCCGGGGCTCGCTCACCTCGCTCACCTCGGCCGGCGCGGCCGTGCGGGTCGGCGCGGGGACGGAGGTCGCCGTGGTGGGTTGGGCGATCGCGGGGGAGGGGCGGGTGTAGTCGACCGGCGAGGACGGGGGGCGGCGGGTCGGGGCCGGAGCGGGAGTCGGGACCGGGACCGGCTCCGGGGGGACCGGGCGCAGCAGGGGGCTGGTGGTCTCCACCCGCGAACGCCGGACCAGCTCCGCCTCCACCAGGTCCAGGAAGTTGTCGACCTGGTCCTCGTGGTACCCACGCTTGAGCAGCGGCGCGGCGTCGAACACCACCTCGCGCACGTCCTGGGCGCTCAGGGTGTCGTCACCGAGCAGGGTGGACTGGACGCGGTCCAGGAAGTCGTCGACCTGGTCCTCGTGGTAGCCGCGGCGGCCAAGCGGCGCGCGGTCGAACGTCACGCAGTCGACGACCATCGGGGTCAGCGGGACCTCGTCCGGCTGCTGCATGTGCGCCTCCCGCGTCAGCGCGTGTGGAACAGGTTCTGTGCCGCTTCCAAACCCTTGCCGACCAGCGCCTCGGTCGCGTCGGCGCAGTGGTCCACCTGGAACGCCAGATCCTTGCGCTCGGTGGGCGAGAAGTCCCGCAGCACGAAGTCGGCCGGGTCCATCCGGCCGGGCGGTCGGCCGATGCCGAACCGTACCCGCAGGTAGTCCCGGGTTCCGAGCGACTTGGTGATCGAGCGCAGACCGTTGTGGCCGTTCTCGCCACCGCCCAGCTTGAGGCGGACGCCGCCGTAGGGCAGGTCCAGCTCATCGTGCACGACGACCAGCCGCTCGGGGGGGACTTTGAAGAAACGGGCGGTGCCCACCACGGGCCCGCCGGACAGGTTCATGAACGACCTCGGCTTGGCCAGCGCCACCCGCACGCCCTCCAGCCGGCCCTCCAGCACGTCCGCGCCGGCCTTGTGGCTCTTGAACCGGCCGCCCATCCGCGCCGCCAGCTCGTCGACCACCAGGAAACCGACGTTGTGCCGGTTGCCCACGTACCGCATCCCGGGGTTGCCGAGGCCGACGACCAGCACCGGACCGTCGTCGGGCGATGACATGGGACCTCACAGGACAAGCACCGGGCGGCCCCGCGCACGGGACCGCCCGGGGACGGATCAGCTCTCGGCGGCGACGGCCTCGGCCGGCTCCTCCACGGCCGGCTCGGCGCCCTCGGCGACCTCGCCCTCCATGTCCGCGGCGGTCGGGGCGACGTTGATCGCGATGACCAGCGTCTCGGGGTCGGTCAGCAGCTCCGCGCCGGCCGACAGCGTGACGTCCGAGGCCAGGATCTGGGTGCCGCCCCCGGCGCCCTCGATCGACACCTCGAACTGCTCGGGAATGTGCAGCGCCTCGACGGCCACCTGCAGCGTCGTCGCGTCCTGGGTGACCAGGGTGCCCGGCTGGGCGTCACCGGTCAGCACCACCGGCACCTCGACGGTGACCTTCTCGCCCCGCTGCACCAGCAGCAGGTCGACGTGCTCGATGTAGTTCTTGATCGGGTGCGTGGTGACCGTCTTGGTCAGCGCGAGCTCGCTCTTGCTGTCGATGTCGAGCGTCAGCACGGCGTTCTGGCCGTGCTCGCGGACGACGCGGGCGAACTCGATGGCGGGCAGGGCCAGGTGCTTGGGCTCGGAGCCGTGGCCGTACAGCACCGCGGGGATCTTGCCGTCGCGGCGGGTGCGGCGCGCGGCGCCCTTGCCGAACTCGGTACGTGGCTCGGCGGCGAGACGGACCTCGGACACGGTAGTGCACTCCTTGCTGAAGCTAGCTTCGAAGAGAGATTGACTCGGACGGCGGCGACCAGCGGCGACGGACACGAACACGAACGCGCGGCAACATGGCCGCCGCGTCGATCACGCCAGGCGTGACGCCTGCCCTCGCCGAGGCAACCTCAACAGTTTACGTGCAGGGTCGGCCGCGCCCTTCCTGGGGGCCGGTCAGGCGTTGCCGTCGAACAGACTGGTCACCGAGCCGTCCTCGAAGACCTCCTGGATCGCGCGGGCCAGCAGCGGCGCGATCGACAGGACCGTCATCTTCGGGAAGCGCTTCTCGTCGGGGATCGGCAGTGTGTTGGTGAACACGACCTCCTTGGCGCCGCAGTCGGACAGCCGCTGCGGGGCGGGGCCGGACAGCACGCCGTGCGAGGCGGCGACCACCACGTCGGTGGCGCCCTCGGCCAGCAGCTGGTCGACGGCCTTGGCGATCGTGCCGCCGGTGTCGACCATGTCGTCGATCACCACGCACAGCCGGCCGCTGACCTCGCCGACCACCCGGTTGGCGACGACCTCGTTGGGCCGGTTGGGGTCCCTGGTCTTGTGGATGAACGCGATCGGCACGCCGCCGAGGTCGTCGGCCCATTTCTCGGCGAGCTTCGTGCGGCCGGCGTCGGGGGACACGACGGTGATGTTGTCGTTGTCGTAGGTCTCGCGGACGTAGCGGGACAGCAGCGTCTGGGCGAACAGGTGGTCCACCGGGCCGTCGAAGAAGCCCTGGATCTGCGCGGTGTGCAGGTCGACGGTCATGATCCGGTCGGCGCCGGCGGTCTTGAACAGGTCGGCGATCAGCCGGGCCGAGATCGGCTCGCGGCCCTTGTGCTTCTTGTCCTGCCGCGCGTACGGGTAGAACGGCATGATCACCGTGATCCGCTTGGCCGACGCCCGCTTCAGCGCGTCCACCATGATCAGCTGCTCCATCACCCACTGGTTGATGGGCTCGGTGTGGCTCTGGATGACGAACGCGTCGCAGCCGCGTACCGACTCCTCGAAACGCACGAAGATCTCGCCGTTGGCGAAGTCGTAGGCCGACTGCGGGGTGATGCTGATGTTGAGGTGCTTGGCCACCTCCTCGGCCAGCTCCGGGTGCGCCCTGCCGGAGAAGAACATCAGGTTCTTCTTCGGCGTGCCGGACTTCGCGTTCATGACTCCTCCTCAGGAGCTGACTCGAGCGCCCGCGCCGCGGCGTCCGCCGCCGGCGTCCCCGGCCGGCGCCGCAGCACCCAACCCTCGATGTTGCGCTGTGTGCCCGCTGACACCGCCAGTGCTCCAGGCGGAACGTCCTCGCGCACGACTGTGCCGGCCCCGCTGTACGCGCCGTCACCGACGGTCACCGGTGCCACGAACATGTTGTCCGATCCGGTCCGCACGTGTGAACCCACAACCGTGCGGTGTTTGGTCACGCCGTCGTAGTTGACGAACACGCTCGCCGCGCCGATGTTGGACTGCTCGCCGATCGTGGCGTCCCCGACGTAGGACAGGTGCGGGACCTTCGACCCCGCGCCGACCTCGGAGTTCTTCACCTCGACGAACGTGCCGATCTTCGCGCTGGTCCGGATCCGGGTGCCCGGCCGCAGGTAGGCGAACGGGCCGACGCTGGCGCCGTCACCGATCTCGGACTCGTACGCGTGCGTGCGGACCACGCTCGCGCCGGCCCCCACCGCCACGTCGGTGAGCGTGCTGTCCGGGCCGACGACGCTGCCCTCGCCGACCGAGGTCGCGCCGCGCAGCTGCACGCCGGGCTCGATGACCACGTCGCGGGCCAGCTCCACACCGGCGTCCAGCCACACCGTCGCCGGGTCGACCATCGTCACGCCGGCACGCATCCAGCGCTGGCACAGCCGCCGGTTCAGCTCGGCGCCCAGCGCCGCCAGCTGCACGCGGTCGTTGACACCCTCGACCAGCCACGGGTCGGCGCAGACCCACGCCCCGACCCGGTGCCCGTCGCCCCTGGCGATGCCCAGCACGTCGGTCAGGTACTGCTCGCCCTGGGCGTTGTCGGTCGACAGCCGGCCCAGCGCGTCGGTGAGCACGGCCGCGTCGAAGGCGTAGACCCCGGAGTTGATCTCGCGGATGGCGGCCTGCTCGGGCGTGGCGTCCTTCTGCTCGACGATCGCGGCGACCGAGCCGTCGCCCTCGCGCACGATCCGGCCGTAGCCGGTCGGGTCGCCGACCGACGCGGACAGCACGGTGACCGCGTTGCCGTGCTCGGCGTGCTCGGCGAGCAGGCGGGTGAGGGTGTCGGCGTCGAGCAGCGGCGCGTCGCCGTAGGTGACCACGACCGTGCCGGTGAGGCCGGGCAGCTCGCCCAGCGCGCAGGCCACCGCGTGCCCGGTGCCGTGCTGCTGGTCCTGCACGGCGACCGTGACCGTCGCGTCGATGGCCTTGGCGACCTCGTGCAGGTGCTCGGTGACCGCCTCGCGGCCGTGGCCGACGACCACCGCCAGGCGCGCGGGCGAGAGTCCGGCGGCGGCCCGCACGGCATGCTCGACCAGGGTGCGGCCGGCCAGCCGGTGCAGGACCTTCGGCCGCGACGAGCGCATCCTGGTGCCCTCGCCGGCGGCGAGGATGATCGTGCTGATTTCGCCGAGCCCGGTTGAGCTCTCGACCATCAGCTCCACTCCTCTGGCAGTGATCGACTTCGGCGGAGACGTACTCGATCTCCGCGGAATCGATCCTACGTTGCCTCCGGTAGAACCCACGCGGGGTCGTGCTCGTCCTCGGCTCCGGCCGACTCGTCGTCCTCGCCGCCGGTGACCGCCACGACGTCGTTCCCGCCCTGGCGTTTGGCCTGGTACATCGCGGCGTCCGCGCGGGCGAGCGCACGGGCCGCGGTCTCGTCGGCACGCAGCGACACCACACCGACCGACAGCGTCACACCGTGGGAAAGATCATGGGGCAGCGCGGCGACCGCGTCGGCCGCCCGCCGCAGCGCCGCGGCGGCGGCAGTCAGCGGGGCGCCGGGCAGCAGCGCGATGAACTCGTCGCCGCCGTAGCGGGCGACCATGTCGCTGCCGCGCAGGGTGTCCCGCACGGTGCTGGCGATGACCCGCAGCACGTCGTCGCCGTCGGCGTGCGACAGGCTGTCGTTGACGCCCTTGAACCCGTCCAGGTCGACCAGGGCGATCGCCAGCGCGCCGCCGTCGGTGGCCAGCTCGGTGGCCAGTTCGGCCAGCCGCTCGTCCAGCGCGCGCCGGTTGGGCAGCCCGGTCAGCGGGTCCTGCAGGGCCTGGCGGGCGATGGTGCCGTGCCGGCGGGCCAACCGCTCGTGCTCACGGCGGGTGTCCAGCGCCGCGACCCGGGACTCACGCATGTCCCACAGCTGGGTTTCCAGCTCGGTGACGTAGTGACGCAGCGCGCCCGCCGACTGTTCGACGTCCTCGCCGGTCTCCCGCAGCCGGGAGAACTCGCGGATCAGGCACAGTTGCAGTGACGGCTCGGTGACCGTGTCGTCCAGGCGTTGGCGGACGGTGGTCAGCGTGTCCAGGGCGTCGGTGGTCCGGCCGTCGGCCTCCAGGCAGCGGGCCAGCGCGATGGCCACGAAGAACACCTCGCGCGGCGCGGCCAGCTCCAGCAGCCTGGTCAGCCGGTCGACGTGCCGGCCGGACGGCGCGGCCAGCGCGTGCGCCGCGCCGACGACCGCCAGTTGGTCGGCGGCCAGGCGGTCGGTGCGGCGCGGGAACAGCGACTCGCGGAACGGCGCCTCCACGTCGGAGGCCATGGCCGCGGCCCGGGAGAAGCGGGAGCCGGCGTCCTCGCCGATGCGCTCCAGGCGCAGCCCCCAGTTGAGCTGCATGCGGCAGACGGTGATCAGGTGCAGGGCGATGTCGTGCGGTCCTGCGCTGCGCCGGATGTGGCGGTGGGCGCGGCGCATGACCTGGTCGCCGACCTCGTAGACCCCCAGCTCCATCAGGACCAGGCCGAGGTCCATGAGGGTGGAGGCCATCAGCACGTCCCACACCCTCGGCCCGAACAGCATGTCCGGCGGGACCTTCTCGTCGAGCATCGCCAGGCCCGTGGCGGCCTCGGTGAGCGCCAGGTCCTCGTGGCCGGCGAGCAACATCCACTTGGCCCGCAGGGCGTGCGCGTCGGCCTGCAGGACGAGCAGGTCGTGGCGCTCGGAGTGGGTGAGCAGCTCGACGATGATCTCCTCGGTCGCCTCGGCGGTGGCGTCGCTGACCCGGATCACCGCCGCGGCCCGGAGTAACTGGCCGATCAGGCGGGGCTCGCCCCGTCGTCGGACCTCGGCGAGGATCCGGTCGACCTCGTGGGTGTGCCGCGCGCGGAGGCGGCGTTCACTCACCTGGGCGATGGCGAGCAGTTCGCGTGCGCGTCCGAGGAGCCATGCGTCAGAGCGATCGTCCAACGCCGGTAGGTCGACCTCGCCGCCGTCCACTCCTGGCTGCCACCTTCGTGTTGTGAACTGCCATCCACCTCAAGGCAGCTCCGCCGCCAGGGATCGAACCTGGACCATCAGAACCAAAATCTGAGGTGCTGCCTTTACACCACGGCGGACCGGTGGGCGTTGCTCGCGCGCTGCCCACGGTTGGACATCGTGGCATGCGGGCCCCGCGAGGGGCAGTGGTACCCGGCGAACTCGTGGCAAGCGCGTCCATTCGGGTGTGAGCTGGATCACGGGTGTGGCACACCGGTCGGGGTCTGGACCGGTCGCTTCGGATGTACTTACGCTGTCGTAGGTTACGACACCGTAGGTGAGGCTGACCTTACCCATGAGTAGTATTGAGGTACGCATGACGACGACCCTCGAGGAGACCTCCGGCACCGGTGGGCCCGCGTCGAAGGGACCGAAGCCGATCATCTCGGGCCGCCGCAACGGCTGGACCCAGTTCGGCGTCTACGTGTTCATCCTGACGCCGTTCGCGGCGCTGATCGCCGCCGTGCCCCTGGCCTGGGGCTGGGGCCTGAGCTGGCTGGACGTCGCCCTCGCGGCGGTGTTCTTCTACTTCACCGGTCACGGAGTGACCGTCGGCTACCACCGGTACTTCACCCACGGCTCGTACAAGGCCAAACGCCCGCTGAAGATCTTCCTGGCGATCGCCGGCAGCATGGCCGTGCAGGGCCCGCCGATCACCTGGGTGGCCGACCACCGCCGCCACCACGCCTTCTCCGACCGCGAGGGCGACCCGCACTCGCCGTGGCTCTACGGCACGTCACCGGTCGCGATGGCCAAGGGCTTCTGGCACGCGCACATGGGCTGGGTGTTCGACCGCGACACCACCAACAAGGAGCGCTTCGCCCCCGACCTGATGGCCGACAAGGACATCGTCCGGGTGAACAACCTGTTCTGGCTGTGGACCGTGATCAGCTTCCTGCTGCCCGCGCTGATCGGTGGCCTGGCCACCTGGTCGTGGTGGGGCGCGCTGACCGCGTTCTTCTGGGCCGGCTTCGTGCGGGTCGCGATCCTGCACCACGTCACCTGGTCGACCAACTCGATCTGCCACATGATCGGCGACCGCCCGTTCGTCAGCCGCGACAAGGCGGCCAACGTGTGGCCGCTGGCCATCCTGAGCTTCGGTGAGTCGTGGCACAACCTGCACCACGCCGACCCGACCTGCGCCCGGCACGGGGTGAAGAAGGGGCAGATCGACACGTCCGCCCGGATCATCTGGTTCTTCGAGAAGTTCGGCTGGGTGCACAACGTGCGCTGGCCGACCCCCCAACGACTGGCCAAGATCAGCGCCGGAGCCGAGTAATCCGGTCACGACATGTCGGCGGTTGCCCGTAGGGTGACCGCCGACAACGTTTCTCGGAGCGGGGGCTGATGGCGGTCAGGCGGCGGGAGCGCGGCAACCGGCGGGCTGGGGCCCCGGTGCCGCGAGTACGCATGACCGGTGAGGAGCGCCGCCAGCAGTTGCTGGACGTGGCGCGGTCGCTGTTCGCCGAGAAGGGGTTCGACGGTGCGTCGGTCGAGGAGATCGCGCACCGGGCGAACGTGTCCAAGCCGGTCGTGTACGAGCACTTCGGCGGCAAGGAAGGTGTGTACGCGGTCGTCGTCGACCGGGAGATGCACTACCTGCTGTCGTCGATGACCTCCGCGTTGGCCGAGAGCGCTCACCCCCGGTTGCTGCTGGAGCGGGCGGCGGTGGCGTTGCTGGACTACGTGGAGAGTTCGGCCGACGGGTTCCGGATCCTCGTTCGGGCCTCACCGGTGGCGTCGTCCACCGGGACGTTTTCCAGTCTGCTCAACGACATCGCCTCGCAGGTGGAGAGCATTCTGGGGATGCAGTTCAGTTCCCGGGGGTACGACCCGGCCCTGGCCGCCCTGTACAGCCAGGCGCTGGTGGGGATGGTGGCGTTGACCGGGCAGTGGTGGCTCGACGTTCGTCAGCCGGGCAAGGACGAGGTCGCCGCCCATCTGGTCAACCTGTCGTGGAACGGGTTGAGTCACCTGGAGCACGAGCCCGAACTGCGTGAGGCCCACTGATTCTCAGGCGGGGGTCACCCGCAGGAGCTTGTCGTCGTCGCCGTTGGTGGTGGTGAGGTAGAGGGCCTTGTCGGGGCCGAGGCGGGCGGCGCGGATCCTGCCGTACTGGTCCTGGATCTCCGGGGGGATGCCCACCGAGGCGACGTCGCCGTTGTCCTCCAGGGTGAGGAGGAGGACCTTGGCTCCCTTGAGCGCGGTGACGACCAGGGCGCCGTCGAGGGGGCCCCACTGGTCGCCTTCGAGGAAGGTCGCCGCACAGACGGCTTCGGTGGTGTCGCCGGACTGCCAGGTGGCGGACACGGCGTCGGGGAAACGGTCAAGGTCGGTCATCGGGACGTTCTCGTCGTAGGTGTCGACGGTGCCGCCCTGGGAGGGGTCCCAGCCGTAGTTCCTGCCGGCCTCGATGAGGTTGACCTCGTCGTTCTTGTCCGGGCCGTGTTCGGCGGTGAAGATCTGGCCGTTGCCGGGGCGGATCGCGACGCCCTGGATGTTGCGGTGGCCGTAGGACAGCAGGTAGCGCTCGCGCTCGTTCTCCGAGTCGATGAACGGGTTGTCCGGCATGGGCTCGCCGGTGTCCAGGTTCAGGCGCAGGACCTTGCCGCCGAGGCTGGTGCGGTCCTGGGGGACGGCGGGGCTGGCGATGTCACCGGTGCCGACGAGCAGGCTGCCGTCGGGGGCGATGGTGGGGCGGCAGCCGGAGTGGCGGCCGCCGCCCAGCGGGATGCCGGTGAGCAGGTACTTCTCCCTGGTCGCGATCTGGCCGTCGTCGGCCAGGCGCCAGGTGACCAGGCGCACGTCCTGGTCCTGGCCGTTCTCGCTGTGGGTCTGGCAGGTGGTGAACCGGCGGGTCTTGGCGAAGTCGGGGTGCACGACCATCCCCATCAGGCCGCCCTCGCCGCGCACGACGACGTTCGACAGGTCGGCCTTCACCTCGGTGACCGTCGCGCCCGGCGCGGTGCCCGACAGCAGGGCGATCCTGGCCGGACGCTGGGTGACCAGCACTTTCCCGTCGGGCAGGAAGCCGATGTCCCAGCCGTGCCACATGCCGCCGGCGACCTCCTCGACGCGCAGCGCCGGCAGTTCGGTGTTGCTGCTCGGCGTGGCCGGCTCGGCCTCGGACCGCTGCTCACTCGGGTCGTTGCGGGGCGGTACCTCCCCGACCGAGGAGTCGGTGCACGCCGTGAGCGTGACGACGGCCAGTGCGACGACGAGAGAACTCGCCCGGATTGCCATGGGTCCAGAATGCCCGGTCGTGCGTCGCATGGGTGTGAGACCCGGCCGAGGGAGAGCGTTTCGTGAGTGACAACTGGTACACCGACTACAGCCAGAACAAGCGTCTTCGCGGTCTGGAGGAGGACCTGTCGAACGTCTCGGCGTCGCTGGCCTCCGCGCGCTCCTCGCAGCGCCGGCTGCGCGCCGAGCTGTCGAAGGTCCAGGGCTCGATGGAGCAGCGCCTCGACCGGCTCTCCCGCGCCTTCGACGCGTTCGTCGAGATCAGCGACCTGCGGGTGACCCTCGGACTGTTCGACGACCAGGGGCGTGTCCGCCACCAGGCGCGTCAGCTGTTACGTGCGGAGCAGACGAGCAGCTTCGTGTCCGACGTCCCTGGCTACTGGCTGGCGCCGGCGTACGTCGCGTTGAGCGTGGTCGTCGACGGGGTGTCCGACGTGGAGTCGCTGGCCACGGCCAGGGATCGAGACCCGCTGCGCGCCACCGTGTTCCACGTGCTCGGCGCGGGTCTGCTCGGCGGCCGCGACACGGTCACCGCGTCGATGCTGGCCGACGCGCTCCCGGCGTTCGGCCCGACGATGCCCGGCTACCAGCGGGCGGTGTGGACCCTCGCCGCCGACGGCTTCTTCGGCGAGGCCGGGTGGGAGCTGGTGCGCCGGCGCGGCATCGAGTTCCTCGCCGGGCTCGGTCCGGAGGTCGACGCGGTCAACCGGGTCCGCCAGGTCGGCACGGCTGCGGTGCGCACGACCCCGCTGCCGCGCACCATCGACGGCGCCACCGAGCTGTCGACCACTCTCGACGCCGCGGCCCGCCTGGGCACCTTGCGGACCTGGGTGGACGAGGCGCTGGGCGCGTGGACCAACGAGCCGGCGAGCGCGGTCGACCCGTCGGTCCGGCGCTGCCTGGAGTTGCTGGTCGACGAGGGCAGCCCGGAGGAGCTGCCGCTGCTGGCCCGCGAACGCGAACTGCGCGCGGTGATCGAGTCGGCGTCCGGTGAGGCCCCGGCCTGGGACGCCCCGGCCGGCGACACCCTTGACCTGTTGTTGGCCGACGCCGCCGACTCGGCACACCCGGGCCGCCGCGCGGTGGCCGTGCGGATGTGCGCGGAGCACGTACTCACGACGGCGGACCGCCTGGCCGAGACCGCGCGCCTGCCGTTCCCCCCGAGGGTCCAGGTCCGAACCCGGCGCGGCACGGTCACCCTGACCGCACGCGGCCCCGAGTCGCTGGACGCGGTGCACCGCCGCATCGACGCGGCGTCCGAGATCTCGGCCCAGGGCCGGGTCGTCTCGTCGGTGCTCGGCCTCGTCGGAATCGGCTTCCTGGTGTTGACCGTGGTCGCCGGCTGGGGCTGGGCCGTGGTGGCGATCGCCGGCCTGCTGGCGGCCGGCGTGAGCTGGTTCAAGGACCAGCAGTCCAGGGTCCGGGCCGTCGAGGACGCCCAACGAGCCCGAGTCTCCCTGTCCGAGGAGATCGACCAACGGATGTCGACTCTCGACGAATGCCGCACGACGCTGCTGGAACACCAGTCGGCGATCACCCCGAACCTGGAGGCCCTCCGAACCGCGCTCCGCTGACCCCGGCCGGCGGGCGAGAGGTCAACCTGGTCGCCCCCGGCTGAGAACAACGACCCGCCCCTGGTCCACGGCCCGAACCTGAAGCGACCCACACCGGCACCGGGTCCACATCGTGACTCCGCTCCCTGTCGCATGCTGCGACACCACTGGCAGCGGCTCGCCGTCCGGAAGCCCGCAGAACGGGCACGCGTCAACACTCATACCTCCACCCTGAAGACCCGAACCGTTTACGTCCACGTTGACTTTCCGAACGGAACTGTGAAGTATCGGCTTCATGATTGACCTGCGTCGACTGAAGGTCCTCCGCGCGGTCGCGCACTACGGCACGATCACCTCCGCCGCGAAGGTCCTGCACTTCACCACCTCCGCCGCCTCCCAGCAGATCCGCCAGCTCGGCCGCGAACTCGGCGTCACGCTGCTCGAACCGCACGGCCGGCGGGTCCGGCTCACCCCCGCCGCCCGCAGCCTGCTCGCCCACGCCGACGCCATCGAGGCCCGCTGGGAACAGGCCGAGATCGACCTGCGCGCCAGCGGCGACGACCCGGCCGGCACCGTGCGCCTGTGCGGCATCCCCACGGCCGTCGCGATGCTGCTGGCGCCGATCGTCGCCCCGCTGCGCGAACAGCATCCCCGGCTCTCGATCCGCATCCAGGAGGTCGAGCAGCAGGCCGGTTTCGACCTGCTCTTCGGCGGCGAGGCCGACCTGGCGATCATCGAGGCCAACCCGGCCAACCCCCCGGCCGGCGACCCCCGCTTCGACCAGCGGCCACTGGTCGACGACCCGCTCGACCTGGTCGTGCACGGCGACCACCGCTTCGCCGACCGCCAGGCGATCTCGCTGGTGGAGGCGCGGCACGAGGACTGGGTGCTCCAGTCGGTCACCTGCACCTGCCGCCAGCACACCCTCGCCGCCTGCGGCGCGGCCGGTTTCACCCCCAACGTCGTGCACAACGCGCTGGAGTGGAACGCCATCGCGCACCTGATCGCCAACGGGCTGGGGGTGGCGCTGGTGCCCCGCCTGGCCCACCTGCCGCCGCACCTCCCGCTGGTGCGCCTGCCGCTGGTCGAGCCGACCGGCCCGACCCGCAAGCTGCTCACCTGCACCCGCGCCGGCGGCCACGAGAACCCGGCGGTCGCCGCCGTGCTGACCGAGCTGCACACGCGGGCGGAGCACGGCGTGACGGTCACCGCTGCTTGAGCGTGGTCATAGGCAACGCCAGCTACCGTGACCGGTGTGAGCCTGACCTTGGAGTTCGACGGCGCGGTCGCCACCTTGACCATCGACCGGCCGGACAAGCGCAACGCGATGAGTTTCCAGATGTGGTCGGCGCTGCCCGGCCTGCTGGACAAGGTCGAGGCCGACGACGCGCTGCGGGTGCTGGTCGTGCGCGGCACCACCCACTTCTCCGCCGGCGCCGACATCAGCGAGTTCACCACGCTGCGCCGTGAGCCGGACGACGCGCGCCGCTACAACGCCGCCGTGCACGCCGGTGAGCGGGCGATCGCCACGCTCACCAAGCCGGTCATCGCCGCCGTCACCGGGGTCTGTGTCGGCGGCGGCTGCGAGATCGCGGTGGCCTGCGACATCCGGATCGCCGCCGACGACGCGCGGTTCGGCATCACCCCGGCCAAGCTGGGCATCGTCTACAACGCGGTGTCCACCAAGCGGCTGGTCGACGTCGTCGGGCCGGCCTGGGCCAGCCAGCTGCTGCTGTCGGCCGACCTGGTCGACGCGGCGACCGCGCTGCGGATCGGCCTGGTCAACGAGCTGCACCCGGCCGCCGACGTGTTCGCCAGGGCCACCGCGCTCGCCGCGACCATCGCCAGCCGCTCCCAGGTCTCGGTCCGCGGCTCGAAGAAGATCATCAGCCGGATCACCGAGGGTCTGCACGACGAGGACGAGGCCGTGCACGCCCTCTACGAGGACTCGGTGAACAGCGACGACTACGCCGAGGGCGTGGCCGCCTTCCTGGACAAACGCAGCCCCCAGTTCTGAGCGGTTACCCGTTCGCGGGCATGCGTAGGCTGGTGGGTGAGAACCCCGACCCGGCGGACTCGTCCCGGGCAGGGGGGTGTTCGTCGTGCTCGTCGAGGGGTTCACCACCGTGTCGAAGGCCAGCCCACTGTCCGGTCTGCTGGACGCTGTCCTGCCCGATCCCGCCCTGACCACCGTCGCCGACGCCGCCGGCTCGCCCGACCTGGAGCTGGAGGGCCCGACCGCGGCGCGTCCGCTGGTCGCCGCCACGCTCGCCGGCCGGGCCCACGTGCTGGCGATCACCGCCACCGGCCACGAGGCCGACGACCTGACCGCCGCCCTGGGCGACCTGATCGGCGCGGACGAGGTCGCGAACTTCCCGTCCTGGGAGACGCTGCCCCACGAGCGGCTCTCGCCCCGCGCGGACACCGTCGCCCGCCGCCTGGAGATCCTGCGCCGGCTGGCCACCGGCGCCGCGCCGCGCGTGGTCGTGGCGACCGTGCGCAGCCTGATCCAGCCGATGGCGCCCGGCCTGGGCCGGCTGGCCCCGGTGGAGCTGCGGGTCGGCGAGGACAGCGACTTCGAGGAGACGATCGAGCGGCTGGTCCGCCTGGCCTACACCCGCGTCGACATGGTCGAGAAGCGCGGCGAGTTCGCGGTGCGCGGCGGCATCCTGGACGTGTTCGTGCCGACCGGCGAGCACCCGTACCGCGTCGAGTTCTGGGGCGACGAGGTCAGCGAGATCCGCGCGTTCGCGGTCGCCGACCAGCGTTCGCTGCCGGTGGAGGTCACCGCGCTGACCGCGCCGCCGTGCCGGGAGCTGCTGCTGACCGACGACGTGCGGGAGCGGGCCGCCGAGCTGGCCCCCGAGCACGCCACCGACGCGCACCTCGCCGAGATGCTCACCAAGCTCGCCGACGGCATCCCCACCGAGGGCATGGAGGCCCTCATCCCGGTGCTGTGCGAGGGCGACCTGGAGCTGCTGACCGACGTCCTTCCCGAGGACGCGCACGTGCTGGTCGTCGACCCGGAGAAGGTCCGCACCCGCGCCCACGACCTGGTCCGCACCGGCCAGGAGTTCCTGGAGGCCGCATGGCTGGCCGCCGCCGGCGGCGGCGCCAGCCCGCTCGACCTGGGGGCGAGCGCCTACCGCGAGCTCGGCGAGACCGCCCAGCACGCCCGCGCCACCGGCCACCCGTGGTGGACGCTGAGCCAGCTCACCACCCCCGACGAGTCGGTGGTGCAGCTGGACATCAAACCGGTCGAGGGCTACCGGGGCGAGGTCGCCAGGGCGTTCACCGACCTGCGCGCGCACACCGCCGCCGGCGGCGCGGCCGTGCTGGTCGTGCCGGGCAGCGGCACCGCCCGGCGGGCGGTCGAGCAGCTCGCCGAGGCCGAGGTCCCGGCGACGGTCGCCGAGGACGGCCTGACCGAGCCGCCGGCGCCGAACGTGGTCACCGTGGTCCGTGGCCGGCTGGAGGAGGGGTTCATCGCGCCGGCGCGGGCGCTGGTCGTGCTCACCGAGACCGACCTGACCGGCGGCCGGCACGGCACCTCCACCCGCGACCTGTCGACGAAGATGCCGTCGCGGCGGCGCAACGCCGTCGACCCGCTGGCGCTGCGCACCGGCGACTACGTGGTGCACGAGCAGCACGGCATCGGCCGGTACGTGGAGATGGTGCAGCGCACGGTGTCCGGCGCGACCCGCGAGTATCTGGTGCTGGAGTACGCCTCGTCCAAGCGCGGTCAGCCAGGGGATCGGCTGTTCGTGCCGACCGACCAGCTCGACCAGGTCTCCCGCTACGTCGGCGGTGAGCTGCCGACGCTGAACAAGCTCGGCGGGTCGGACTGGAAGAACACCAAGTCGAAGGCCAAGCGCGCGGTCAAGCAGATCGCCGCCGAGCTGGTGCAGCTCTACGCGGCGCGCCAGTCCGCGCCGGGGCACGCGTTCGGCCCGGACACCCCGTGGCAGCGTGAGCTGGAGGACGCGTTCCCGTTCACCGAGACCCCCGACCAGCTCGCGGCGATCGACGAGGTCAAGGCCGACATGAGCCGGGGCGTCCCGATGGACCGGGTGATCTGCGGCGACGTGGGCTACGGCAAGACCGAGATCGCGGTGCGGGCGGCGTTCAAGGCGGTGCAGGACGGCAAGCAGGTCGCGGTGCTGGTGCCGACGACGTTGCTGGCCCAGCAGCACCTCAACACGTTCACCGAGCGGATGCAGGCGTTCCCGGTGACCGTGCGCGGCCTGTCGCGGTTCACCCACGGCCCGGACGCGGACCTGGTGATCGAGGGCCTGGCGGCCGGCGAGGTGGACGTCGTCATCGGCACGCACCGGTTGTTGCAGACCGGGATCCGGTACAAGGACCTTGGCCTGGTGATCGTCGACGAGGAGCAGCGCTTCGGTGTGGAGCACAAGGAGCACATCAAGGCGCTGCGCACCCACGTCGACGTGCTGACCATGTCGGCGACGCCGATTCCCCGGACGCTGGAGATGTCGCTGGCCGGCATCCGCGAGATGTCCACGATCCTCACCCCGCCCGAGGACCGCCACCCGATCCTGACCTACGTCGGCGGCTACGACGACAAGCAGGTCGGGGCCGCCATCCGCCGCGAGCTGCTGCGCGACGGGCAGGTGTTCTTCGTGCACAACCGGGTGTCCTCGATCGAGAAGGCGGCCCGTCGGCTGCGCGAGCTGGTCCCCGACGCGCGGGTGGTGACCGCCCACGGCCAGATGAACGAGGACCGCTTGGAGAAGATCATCGAAGGCTTCTGGCAACGCGAGTTCGACGTGCTGGTGTGCACGACGATCGTCGAGACGGGCCTGGACATCGCCAACGCCAACACGCTGATCGTCGAACGCGGCGACCTGCTGGGGCTGGCCCAGCTGCACCAGCTGCGCGGCCGGGTCGGCCGGGGGCGTGAGCGCGGGTACGCGTACTTCCTGTACCCGCCGGAGGCCCCGCTGACCGAGACCGCCCACGACCGCCTGGCGACCATCGCCCAGAACACCGAACTCGGCGCCGGCATGGCCGTGGCGATGAAGGACCTGGAGATCCGGGGCGCCGGCAACATCCTGGGGGCCGAGCAGTCGGGCCACATCGCCGGCGTCGGCTTCGACCTGTACGTGCGTCTGGTGGGCGAGGCCGTCGACGCGTTCCGCAAACATGCCGGCGCGGAAGGCGTCGAGGAGGAGGAAGAGCTGGCGGAGGTCCGCGTGGATCTGCCGATCGACGCCCACATCCCCCACGACTACGTCCCCGGCGAGCGGCTGCGCCTGGAGGCGTACCGCAAGATGGCCGCCGCCGCCGACCCCGAGGCCCTCGCGGCGGTCACCGAGGAGTTGCAGGACCGCTACGGCACGCCGCCGCTGCCGGTGCAGCGCCTGTTCGCGGTCGCGGCGTTCCGCCAGACCTGCCGCCGCCACGGCGTCACCGAAGTGGCCATGCAGGGCAACACGATCCGCTTCGCCCCGCTGCGTCTGCGCGACTCCCAGACCGTGCGCCTCAAGCGCCTGCACCCGAAGTCGACCTACAAGACCGTCACCAACCTGGTCACCGTCCCCCGCCCCACCGAAGGCGCGGCCGGCGGCCGGATCGGCGCCCCACCCCTACGCGACACCGCCCTGCTCGACTGGTGCGCCGCCCTCCTGAACTCCCTGGAGATCGCCCCGGCCCCGGTCGGCTAGCGACAACACCGGACGCCCCCGGCCGACCAGCACAAAGACCCAGCACAAAGACCCAGCACAAGCGTCGGCGACGTGGTGGGCGACAAGGCCGGTCACGAGGGCCAGGAAGAACCCCCCACAACACCACTCCCGGCCACCCGGGTCTGGCGGTGGGCATCACGCAGGGCAGGGCGCAGCCCTGCCCTTAAGGCCCTGCCTCAGGGCGGCGGAGGCTCACGGGTCAAGAGGCCCACGGGTGAGCACGAACCCAGACTTTGCCCAGTTCAGGGCCTCTTGAGGCGTGAGCTTGAGTTTTAACCTCGTGGTGTCCCGGTAGGGGGTGCTTGACCTGTGTTGTGGCTGGTCATCGAGTTGGTGGGGGGTGTGGTGGCCGTTGGCGGGTAATTAACGTGCGCCCACGGATGTGGGGTCTGTCCGGCGGGCGCACGTTTATTCGGTCTTGGGGGTCGGTGGCCCTCAGCAGGGGTAGCACGCGGGGGCGGACAGGGCAAACACGTGTCTGATCAGCACGAACACCGGCCAGGCAGTAGCGCGAGGGCAGTGTGGATCCGCGAGCAGGCCGGCTGAGGCACCGGCACCGGGGAAACCGGAGGTTAAAACTCAAGGTGAGTGGCCGCCCGTAAAATCCACCGCCAGACCCGGAAGACATGCTCGACCCCACCCCCCACCGCACCAACTCAGCGCACACCAACCCCAGCACACACCACTAACCCCAGACACACGTCCCGGGCCGCGTCGATGTCTCGCCCGTTGGCCTGATCACGGCGGGCCTTCTCGGCCTTGACGTCCTTCCAGGAACGGGTCATGACCACAACGGTGACATCGCGGCCGGATTCCTGCCAGGCCATCGCACTCCGTGGAGTTGTGACTCCATATCGTGATGGTCGGGTGGCTGGCGCCAGGTGCGGCGCGGTTGCCGGGAGGCCTGTGAGAGGGTAAGCAGCCGTGAGGACTGCCACGCTGCGTATGCCTGCCCTGGTCGCCGCCGTGATCTCCCTGGTCGCGACGTTGACGGCCTGTGGGTCGGGTCCAGGCCAGGTCAACTCCGCCGTGATCATCGATGGGCGGTCGGTGTCGGTCGACCAGGTTCAGGAGATGGTCGAGGACGTGGTGCGGGAGCAGCCCGCCGCCCAGTCGCTGGCCAGGGAGCGCAAGCTCGACCTGGTCGCCCGTGAGGCCGTCACCCAGCTGGTCATTCACCAGCTGATCGGGAAGGTCGCCAAGGAGGAGAACATCTCCGCCGACCCGGAGGACGTGGCGGCGTTCCTGGCGCAGAACCCGCTGGACGACGAGCTGCCGACCGACGGGTCCGTCCCGCCGGAGGCCCTGGTCCAGCAGCTGGTCTTCCGGGCGCGGGACGCCAACGAGTACGCCACCGACCAGGTGTTGCTCGCGCAGCTCGCCTCGAAGTACCTCGGGCGTACCTCCATCACCTACAACCTCGCGACGCTGCCCGACGGGGCCGCGGCGCGGGATCTGGCGGCGAAGATCGTCGCCGCGCCGGATCAGGCCGGGCAGTTGATGACCGAGGCCGGTGGGGCGACCGCGGAGCCTCGGCTGGAGCAGGAGAGTGGGCCGACGGTCGACGCGGTCTACCTGACCGCGCCGGTGGGCAGTGTCTTCGTCCTGCCGGCCGGGCAGGGCGATCAGGGCAGCGGCGGGTTCCAGGTCGTCCAGTTGCTCGACCGGCAGGTGTCCGGCCAGCTCGACCCGGGGTTCGACCCGTCCTCCATCCAGCCGCAGCAGCTGCCGAGCCTCGGCGTGTTCGCGCTGCGTGAGGCCGCGATGGACGCCGACATGGACCTCAGCCCGCGTTACGGCGTGTGGAACGACGCCATGGTCAAGGTCGTGCCCAAGCTTGAGGCGGACGCCTCGGGTTCCGTTCTGCTGCCGCGCGACCTGTCCAAGCCGTGACCGTCGGGACGGCCGTCGTACTGGTCGATCCCGCCCGTCCGGACGTTCTTCCGCTGGCCGCGTTGCCGCTCGTGCGCGCGGCCGGCGCCGTTTTCGCGACCCCCGGCCTCGGGGTCGACCTGCCGGCGCCGCCCGCACCGGAGACGCTCGCCGGGCTGGCCGACGTGGTGCTGGTCGCCGGGGACGCCGACGATCCGGGGGCGGTGGCGCTGGTCTCCGCCGGTGCTCGGGTCGTGCGCGCGGCCGGGTCCGGGCTGCTGGACGCGGTCGCGGTGATGGACCGGCTGCGGTCGCCGGGCGGCTGCCCGTGGGACGCCGAGCAGACCCACGACTCGCTGCGCCGGTACCTGCGCGAGGAGTCCTACGAACTGCTGGACGCCCTGGAGGACGGCGACCGGGCGGCGATGCGCGAGGAACTCGGCGACGTGCTCCTCCAGGTGTTGTTCCACGCCAGGGTCGCCGCCGAGGACCCTGATGACCCGTTCGACGTCGACGATGTGGCCGCCGGGCTGGTGGGCAAGCTCGTCGGACGTCATCCGCACGTGTTCGCCGGGGGTGATCCGGCGGTGCGGGACGCGGCGAGCCAGGTGCACCGCTGGGAGGAGCTCAAGCAGGCCGAGAAGCGCCGGGAGTCCAGTGTGGACGGTGTGGCGCTGGCGCAGCCGGCGTTGGCGCTGGCCGCGAAGCTGGTCGCCCGCACCCGCCGGGTCAACCTGCCGCCCGACCTGCTGCCCACCGGTTCGCGGCTGTTCCGGCTCGCGGCGGAGAGCGAGCTCGACGGGGGTGACCCGGAGGGCGAGCTGCGCACGGTCGCCAGGCGTTTCGACCGCGACGTCCGGGCGGCCGAGCGGGCGGCGCGCGACGCCGGCGTCGATCCCGGTTCGATGGACGAGCACGCGTGGCGCCGTTTCTGGCCGCGCGGTGTCGGTCAGGGTGACTAACGTGGCGTCGTGACCGACTACCTCCGCTTTCCCCATCTCCACGGCGATCGGGTGAGCTTCGTCGCCGAGGACGATGTGTGGCTCGCCCCGCTGGACGGCGGGCGAGCGTGGCGGGTGACCGCCGACCAGACGACCGTCAGCTCGCCCCGTTTCTCCCCGGACGGCGCGACCCTCGCCTGGACCAGTTGGCGCGACGTCGAACCCGAGGTGCACGTCGCGCCGGCCGGCGGCGGCCCCAGCGAGCGGCTGACCCACTGGGGTGACATCAACACCGAGGTCCTCGGCTGGCTGCCCGGCGGCAACGAGGTCGTCGCGTCCAGCAGCACCGGGGAGCACTCCATCCGCGCCACCTGGGCGCACGCGATCGCCGCCGACGGCAGCGGGAGCCGCCGGCTGCCCTACGGCCCGGTCGGCGGGCTGGCGTTCGGCCCCGGCGGCGCGGTGCTGCTGCTGTCGGCCTACTCGCGTGAGCCGGCGTGGTGGAAGCGTTACCGGGGCGGCACCACCGGCAAACTGTGGCTGGACGCGGACGGCGACGGGGAGTTCGTCCGCTTCCTGCCCGACCTGGGCGGCAACGTCGTCTCGCCGATGTGGGTGGGCGACCGGGTCGCGTTCCTGGCCGACCAGGACGGCGTCGCCGACGTGTACTCCTGCCTGCCCGACGGGTCGCAGCTGCGGCGGCACCCGGTCGAGGCGCCCGGCGGGTTCTACGCGCGCAACGCGTCCACCGACGGCACCCGGGTCGTGTTCCACCGCGCCGGGCGGCTGTGGCTGCTCGACGACCTGGCGGAGGGTTCGGTGCCGCGCGAGCTGGACATCACCCTCGGCGGCCCGCGCAACGCCCGCGCGCCGCACCCGGTGTACGCGGCGGGTGCGCTGGGCGATGTCGGCCCGGACCGCACCGGTCGTGGCAGTGCGATCGAGGTGCGGGGCACGGTGCACTGGCTGACCCACCGCGACGGCCCGGTCCGCACGCTGGCCGCGACTCCGGGGGTGCGGGCCAGGATGCCGCGTGCCCTGGGCGATGACGTGGTGTGGGTGACCGACGCGGAGGGCGAGGAGGCGCTGGAGATCGCGCCGGTCGACGGGCCGGCCGAGGGCAGCACGCCCCGGCGGATCGGCGCCGGCCGGTTGGGCCGGGTCTCGGAGGTGGTGACCGCGCCGGACGGGCGGCGGATCGCGGTCGTCACCCACGACGGGCGGCTGCTGCTGGTGGACGCCGAGAGCGGGGACCTGCACGAGGTCGCCAGCAGTGAGGACGGCGACCCGGAGGACGTGGCGTTCTCGCCCGACTCGGCGTGGCTGGCGTGGTCGCATCCCGGCCCGCACCCGTTGCGCAACATCAGGATGGCCTCGGTCACCGATCTGTCCACTGTGGACATCACGCCGGTGCGGTTCGTCGACACCGCCCCGGCGTTCACCGTCGACGGCAAGCACCTGGCGTTCCTGTCGGCGCGCAGCTTCGACCCGGTCTACGACGTGCACGTGTTCGACATGGCCTTCCCCAACGGGTCGCGCCCCTACCTGGTGCCGCTGGCCGCGACCACGCCCTCGCCGTTCTCCCCGCAGCTGCGCGGGCGCCCGGTCGGCGAGGACGGCGAGGACGACAAGGCCGGCGACACGAAGGACTCCGGCAAACCGGACTCCGACACGCCCCGCACCGAGGTCGACCTCGACGGCCTGGCCGACCGGGTGGTCCCGGTCCCGGTGACCGCCGCGCGCTACTTCTCGCTGCTGGCGGTCAAGGGCGGGCTGGTGTGGCTGCGCACCCCGCTGTCGGGCGTGCTCGGCGAGGACGACGACCTCGACGCCGCCGACGACGTCCGCCCGGTCCTGGAACGCTTCGACCTCACCAAACGCAAGCTCGACCACCTCGCCGAGGGCGTCGACGAGATCTGGGCGACCGGCGACGGCGAACGGCTCGTGGTGCGCGACGGCGCCACCCTGCGCGTGCAGCCGGCCGACCGCAAGGCCGACGGCGACGGGGACGGCGACGACGTGCGCGTGGACCTGTCCCGGGTGCGGGTCGTGGTCGACCCTGGCGCGGAGTGGCGGCAGTCGTTCGACGAGGCGTGGCGGCTGATGCGCGACCACTTCTGGCGCGCGGACATGGGCGGTGTCGACTGGTCGGCGGTGCGCGACCGCTACCGCCCGCTGGTCGACACCGTCGGCTCGCACGACGAACTCGTGGACCTGCTGTGGGAGGTCCAGGGCGAGCTCGGCACCTCCCACGCCTACGTCACCCCGCCCTCGCACGGCGTCGAGCCGGTGCGGCGCACGGGGCTGCTCGGCGCCGACCTGACCCGCGACGAGGACGGCACGTGGCGGGTCGCCCGGGTGCTGCCCGGCGAGACGTCCGACCCGCGCGCCCGCTCGCCGCTGCGCGCGCCGGGCGTCGCGATCCGCGACGGCGACGCGATCCTGGCGGTCGACGGCCGGCCGGTCACCGCCGAACACGGCCCGGCGCCGCTGCTGGCCGGCACCGCCGGCAAGCCCGTGGAGCTGACGGTCGGCCCGGCCGGGGGCGGCGCGCGGCGCGGGGTGGTCGTGGTGCCGCTGCTGGACGACATGATGGTGCGCTACCACGACTGGGTCGCCGGCCGCCGCGCGTTCGTGCACGAGGCCAGCGGCGGGCGGGTCGGCTACCTGCACGTCCCGGACATGGTCGCCACCGGCTGGGCGCAGCTGCACCGCGACCTGCGGATGGAGGTCCGGCGCGAGGCGCTGGTGGTGGACGTGCGGGAGAACCGGGGCGGGCACCTGTCGCAGCTGGTGGTGGAGAAGCTCGGCCGGCGGATCATCGGCTGGCAGGTCAGCCGGGACGGCCGGCGCCCGGAGAGCTACCCCGACGACGCGCCGCGCGGGCCGGTGGTGGCGGTGGCCAACGAGTTCTCCGGCTCCGACGGCGACATCGTCAACGCCGCGATCCGGGCGATGGGCATCGGCCCGGTCGTCGGCGTGCGCACCTGGGGCGGGGTGATCGGCATCGACATGCGCTACCACCTGGTCGACGGGACGCTGGTGACCCAGCCGAAGTACGCGACGTGGCTGCGTGGCCCGGGGTGGGGTGTGGAGAATCACGGCGTCGACCCGGACGTCGAGGTGCTGATGACCCCGCAGGACCACGCGCACGGCCGGGACCCGCAGCTGACGGAGGCGGTGCGGCTGGCGTTGGAGACGTTGGAGCGTGAGCCGGCGGCCACGCCGCCGCCGTTGCCTGTGCTGGAGTGAACGGGTTGCGGGAGGCCCTCACGGGGGCTGGCCGGGATACGTAACCTGGGGCCGTGGCCGTTTCCCCGACCCCGCCCTCGACCACGCCGCCACCAGAGGCCGACGACCGGCCGGGTCCCCCGCCGCAGCGCCGGCGGCGGGTGCTCGGTCCGCTGCTGCTGACCGTCGCCGCCCTGGTCGCGGCGACGGTCGTGGTGGTCAGCTGGCTGGACCGATCCGACCGGGCGACGCCGCCGCCGGTGCCCGGTTTCGAGGTGCCCGAGCTGGCGCCCGACCCGGGCAGCGCGGTGCCGACGGCGGCGGCCGTCGCGCCGGGTGCCGAGCGGACCGCGACCCGCCCGACGACCGCGGCGGTGCGGGACTGGGCGGCGACGCTGTCGGACCGGACCCAGATCCCGCTGCCGGTGCTGGTGGCCTACGCCGAGGCGGAGCTGGCGGTGCGCGACACCGCCCCGGACTGCAACCTGAGCTGGTCGACGCTCGCCGGCGTCGGCCGCGTCGAGTCCCACCACGGCCGCTACAACGGCTCGGACATCGGCGACGACGGCCGGCTGACGCCGCCGATCATCGGCATTCCGCTGGACGGGTCGCCGGGCGTGCGGGCCATCCCGGACACCGACGGCGGCGTCCTGGACGGCGACGTGACCTGGGACCGCGCGGTCGGCTCGATGCAGTTCCTGCCGACGACCTGGGACCGCTGGGGCACCCGGGCCAACGGCGACGGCCAGGACCCCGACCCGCAGAACGTCAACGACGCGGCGTTGGCGGCCGCCCGCTACCTGTGCGCCAGCGGCGGCGACCTGTCGACGGCCAACGGCTGGTGGCAGGCGGTGCTGACCTACAACCGCTCGGTCGACTACGGCCAGAACGTCTTCAGCGGCGCCGACGCCTACGCCAAGGCGGCCAACGCCAGCTAACGGTCCCGCTCGACCGCGATCCGCGCGCTGATCTCCCCCAACGCCTCCTGGTACTCGGGCAGCGGATGCATGGCGACGGCCAACCGCAGTTGGGTCTGTGCCTCGGTGATCCGACCCTGCCGCTGCAACGCCTTGCCGAGCGCGAACCGGGCGTAGTGATCGGTGGGGTCCAGCTCAAGGACCCGCAGGAACGCGGCCTCCGCCCGCCGCAACTGCGCCGACCCGAGGTAGGCGCGCCCAGCGAGCAGGTGCACCGAGGACTTGTCTGGCTCGGCGTCCAGCACGGGCGCCAGCGCCACCAGGGCATCAAGAGGCCGGCGTTGAGCCACCAACGCTTCCGCGCGGCGGAACGCCTCGAACGTGTCCTGCCGGTCCTCAGCCATGGTCATCACCAACGCTACTCGCCGACCGCCCAGTTCTGAACCTCCCGCCGGGCGCGACCACATCCCAGGAACGACAGGAGTGGGCAGAGCGGAGGGAGGGCGAGGCAGGGAGAGGGAGGGGAGGGGGAGCGGTGGAGAGCCAGGAAAGACGAACCACCAGACCCGAACCCACCCCCAAGCCCACAACCGAACTCCTCACCGAGAGACCCCACGACCCGAACCCACCCCCAAGCCCACAACCCAACCCCTCAGCGCGACACCCCACGAACCCCCAACCACCAGGCCCCACGACCAAACCCCACAACCAGCCAGGACCGCGCCACACTCCCAACACCAGAAACACCGCGTGCCTCCGACGGGTGCTATGGAACCCCCGCTACGCTGCCTGGTGCACAGATGCGCAACGGCGCGCGTGAGGATCGATGCCGGGTTGAGGAGCAAGCACGTGGCGGTTATCGAGCAGGTCGGTGCGCGCGAGATCCTGGATTCGCGTGGCAACCCCACCGTCGAGGTCGAGGTCGCGCTCGATGACGGGACGCTGGCCCGCGCGGCGGTGCCCTCGGGCGCGTCGACGGGGGAGCACGAGGCGGTCGAGCTGCGCGACGGTGACCCCAAGCGCTACCTGGGCAAGGGCGTGGAGAAGGCCGTGACGGCCGTGCTCGACGAGATCGGGCCGGAGTTGTCCGGCATCGACGCGGTGGACCAGCGGATCGTCGACCAGAAGCTCGTCGACCTGGACGGGACGCCGGACAAGTCGCGGCTGGGGGCCAACGCGATCCTGGGGGTGTCGCTGGCGGTGGCCAAGGCGGCCGCCGAGTCCAGCGGTCTGGAGCTGTTCCGCTACATCGGCGGGCCGAACGCGCACGTGCTGCCGGTGCCGATGCTCAACATCCTCAACGGCGGTGCGCACGCCGACACCGACGTCGACATCCAGGAGTTCATGATCGCGCCGATCGGCGCGGAGTCCTTCCGGGAGGCGCTGCGCTGGGGCGTGGAGGTCTACCACGCGCTCAAGGGCGTGTTGAAGGGCCGTGACCTGGCCACCGGCCTCGGTGACGAGGGCGGGTTCGCGCCGAGTCTGGCCAGCAACCGCGCTGCGCTGGACCTGATCGTCGAGGCGGTCGGCAAGGCCGGGTTCACCCTGGGCCGGGACATCGCGCTCGCGTTGGACGTCGCCGCCACCGAGTTCTACTCCGACGGGGCCTACGCGTTCGAGGGCACCAAGCGCAGCGCCGAGCAGATGGCCGCCTACTACACCGAGCTGTGTGACGCCTACCCGATGGTCTCCATCGAGGACCCGCTGGCCGAGGACGACTGGGACGGCTGGGTGCGGCTGACCGACGAGATCGGCGAGCGGGTGCAGCTGGTCGGCGACGACCTGTTCGTCACCAACCCCGACCGGCTGGAGGAGGGCATCGCCCGCCGTGCCGGCAACGCGCTGCTGGTGAAGGTCAACCAGATCGGCACGCTGTCGGAGACGCTGGACGCGGTCGCGTTGGCCACCTCCTACGGCTACCGCAGCATGATGAGCCACCGCTCGGGCGAGACCGAGGACACCACGATCGCCGACCTGGCGGTGGCGACCGGCGTCGGCCAGATCAAGTCCGGTGCCCCGGCGCGGGGTGAGCGGACCGCCAAGTACAACCAGCTGCTGCGCATCGAGGAGATCCTCGGTGACGCCGCGCGCTACGCCGGCGACCTGGCCTTCCCCCGGTTCAACCCGGAGTCCTAGCGGATGGCCGGACGCGAGAGCGAACGCGGCCGGCGGCGCGGCACCGGGGCCACCGGTGCCCGCGCCGACCGGTCGGGTCAACGGCCACACAGCGTCCGCCGCACCCGTCCCAAGGACGGGCGTCCCGCCCGGCCGGTGACGCCGGGGCGGGAGCGTGCGCCGGAGCGGCGCGGCCGCACGATCCGGGCGGCGGCCGCGTTCGGGTTGTCCACCACGCGCCGGGCCGCGGTGTTGGCGATCGTGGTGTGCGCGCTCGCGCTGACCGTCGCCGTCCCGTTGCGGACCTACCTGTCCCAGCGGGACGAGGTGCAGCTCCAGGAGGAGCGCCAGGCGGAGCTGCGGGCCCAGGTCGAGGCGTTGGAGCGGCGCAAGGCGCAGTTGGCGGACCCGGCGGAGGTGGTGGCCGAGGCCCGGCGTCGGCTGCGGTACGTGATGCCGGGGGAGACCCCGTACATGGTCGAGCTTCCCGGGGACTCGGCCGACAAGCAGGGCGGCGATCCGGAGCAGCCGGTCGCCGACGAGTCCTGGTACCTCACGTTGTGGAACGCGGTGTCCGATCAATGAGCCTTCCGCCCGTCACCGAGTCCGACCGGGAGGTGGTCGCCCGTCAGCTCGGCCGGCCGCCGAGGGCGGTGCGCGCGGTCGCCGCCCGCTGTCCGAGCGGGCACCCGTCGGTGGTGCAGACCAGTCCCCGGCTGGAGGACGGCACGCCGTTCCCGACGCTCTACTACCTCACGTGTCCCCGGTTGACGTCGCTGGTCAGCCGGCTGGAGGCGAGCGGGTTGATGCGGGAGATGACCGACCGGCTGGCCACCGACGAGGATCTGGCGGCGGCCTATCTGGCCGCGCACCGCTCGTATCTGGCGCAGCGGGACGCGATCGAGCCGCTGGGTACCGAGGTGAGCGCGGGTGGCATGCCGGGGCGGGTGAAGTGCCTGCACGTGCATGTCGCGCACGCGCTGGCGGTGGGGCCGGGGGTCAACCCGTTCGGCGACGAGGCGTTGGCGGCGTTGGCGGCCGACTGGCCGGCCGGCGACTGCGCGCGCTGATCCGTTCCCGTATTTCCCATTCGGCGGCCGTGTTTCGCTGAATGGCACCAGGACGATCGTCTTGACTCCACGTTGACTCTTTTATTGACATGATGTTCGTGAGACCGTGGCAGGCGGCGTACGAACACGCACCGGCTGCGATCGGTGGGGTCCGCGAACGCGTGCTCGGTCAACGAAGGGGTTCGTTCTGGTGAGTGCGGCACAGAAACGGAGATCCGTCGAGAAGGAGGAGCGCCGGGCCAACCGGCGCCGTCGCAGGGTCGCCGCGGCCACCAGTACGGTGCTGCTCGCCGCCGCCGCGGTGGCGGGCGAGCCGATGAGCTTCGCGGCCGGGATCGAGCCGGGGCAGGCGGTCGGCGGTGGCCTGTTCGGCATGACCGACCCGGACGACAGCGCCAACGGCGAACGCGGCGACGGCACGCTCGGCGACGAGGTGCTCAAGAGCGCCGACGACCTGGACCGGTTGCTCCGTCTGGCCGCCGACAACGATCTGCCCAACACCAGCCAGGGCATTCCGGGCAACATGCTGGAGGCCTACCGCAACGCCGCCGACCGGCTCGCCGCCGACCAGCCCAACTGCAAGGTGCACTGGTCGCTGCTGGCCAGCATCGGCCGCATCGAGTCGCACCACGCGCGCGGCGGCAAGGCCGACAGCCAGGGCAACACCGTCCCGCGGATCTACGGCCCGGTGCTCAACGGCGGCGGTTTCGCCGCGATCCGCGACACCGACAACGGCCGGCTCGACGGCGACGACCGCTGGGACCGCGCGGTCGGGCCGATGCAGTTCATCCCGTCGACGTGGCGCGGCTACGCCTCGGACGGCAACAACGACGGCGTGGCGAACCCGCACAACATCTGGGACGCCACCCTCGGCGCCGGCAAGTACCTGTGCTCGGGCGGCATGGACCTGTCGAACTCGCAGGACGTCGCGACGGCGGTGTTCCGCTACAACCACTCCGACACCTACGTCGCCACCGTGATCCTGTGGGCCAACGCCTACCGCAACGGCACGCCGGTGCTGCCCAACGAGCCGATCTCGCCGGACGTGCAGGCCATGGGCCCGCCCTCGACGGTCGGCGGCCCGCCGCCCCAGCAGAACCCCAAGCCGGGTGGCGGGGCGACCACCCCGGGCGGCGGCGGTGGCGGTGGCGGTGGCACGCCGGGCACGGGCGGCTCGACCACGACCACCACCACGGCCCCGGGCCGCACCGAGGTGCCCGGCAACGGTGGCTCGTCGACCACCTTGACCAGGCCGACGCAGACCACGGCGCCGTGCACGACGCCGACCACCACGACCACCACCGCCGGGCCGGACCTGACCGACGGCGCCGACAGCACGACCGGGGCGCAGACGACCGGCGCGGCGGGCTCGGGTGTGTCGTCCACGATCGCCGGTGAGCAGACCTCGGCCGGCGAGACGACCACGACCACGACCACCACGACCACCACCACGACACGGCCCTGCTGAGCGCGGTCGGTGGGCCGGCCGGGTCACTAGGCTCGTCGGCATGCCGAGGATTGCAGCGATCGACTGCGGGACGAACTCCATCCGTCTGTTGGTGGCCGACGTGACCGAGCACGACGACGGCCACCGTTCGCTGCGTGACGTGCACCGCGAGATGCGGATCGTGCGGCTGGGCGAGGGGGTCGACGCGACCGGTCGGCTCGCCCCGGCGGCGTTGGCCCGCACCAGGGACGCGCTCGCCGACTACACCGCGGTCTGCCGGCGCAAGGGTGTCGAGCGGGTGCGCATGGTCGCCACCTCGGCCACCCGCGACGCCGGCAACCGCGACGAGTTCTTCGACATGACGCGGGCCGTGCTGGGCGTGGAGGCCGAGGTGATCAGCGGTGACGAGGAGGCGCGGTTGTCGTTCACCGGCGCGGTCGGCGACCTCGAACCGCAGGACGGTCCGTTCGTGGTGACCGACATCGGCGGCGGCTCGACCGAGGTGGTCACCGGAACCTGGGACGGGCGGCGCGCGGAGGTCACCGGTGCGCTGTCGACCGACATCGGCTGTGTGCGGATCACCGAACGCTGCCTGCGCGGCGACCCGCCGACGAGCGAGGAGATCGCCGCCGGGCGGGAGTTCGCGGAGGCGACGCTGGCGCGGGCCTTCGAGCGGGTTCCGGTGGCTGGCACGCGAACCTGGATCGGGGTGGCCGGCACGATCACCACGCTCTCGGCCGTGGCACAGGATCTGCCCGCCTACGACTCCGAGCGCACCCACCTGTCCCGCTTGTCCGACAACGAGATCGCGTCGGTCGCCGGGCGGCTGCTCGGCGCCAGCCGGGCCGAACGTGGTGCCATCGGGGCGATCCATCCCGGTCGGGTGGACGTGATCGGTGGCGGGGCGCTGATCACCCAGGTGCTCGCCGACAACCTCGCCGAACGGGCCGGCATCAACGGAATACTGGTAAGTGAACACGACATCCTTGACGGGATAGCCCTTTCTCTCCTATAAGCGGGCCATTTGGTCGCGCGCGGTCACCGGGCAATTCCCCAGCGTTTCCCTGGTGCCGGAGGCGCCCGATTGTGACTGCTTTGTGACGCCCCCGGGGGTGAGATGGGTCATCCGCACCGTTAACGTCCCCTCACATTCCGGGGGCGCGCATGTCCTCGGCCACGGGTTCGACGGCGACCCGCCCAATCCGTGAAGGGTGACTGGAGGAGAGACCAGATGCGTAGACCGCGCTGGATGGCCGCTGTGGTGATGCCCGTCGCGACGGCGCTCGTCATCACGAGCTGTGGCGGTGACGACTCAGGCGATGGCGACGGTGCGGGCGGCGCCGGCAACAACAAGAACGACACCGGCACGGTCAGTGTGTTCGGCACTGAGCCGGAGAACCCGCTGGTTCCCGGCAACACCACCGAGACCGGTGGCGGCAAGATCGTCGACGCGATGTTCACCGGCCTGGTCGACTACGACCCGGTCACGAGCGAACCGCGCAACGCCCACGCCGAGGACATCGCGGTGTCCGACGACGGCAAGGAGATGACGTTCAAGCTCAAGGACGGCTGGACGTTCCACGACGGCACCCCCGTCAAGGCGAAGAACTACGTCGACGCCTGGAACTACACCGCCTACGGCCCCAACGGCCAGCAGGGCGCGAGCTTCTTCATGCAGGTCGCCGGTTTCGACCAGGTCAACCTGCCTGACCCGGACGGCGCGGAGGGCCCGAAGCCGGCCCCGACGCCCCCGGCCAAGGAGATGTCGGGTCTTGAGGTCATCGACGACCTCACCTTCAAGGTGACCTTCTCCGCGCCGCACCCGATCTTCCGGGTCAAGCTCGGCTACCCGACCTACTCGCCGCTGCCCGACTCGTTCTTCGCCGACCCGGCGAAGTTCGAGGAGACCCCGGTCGGCAACGGCCCGTGGAAGTTCGTCTCCCGCGTGCCGGGCCAGGAGGTGCTGGTCGAGCGTTTCGACGAGTACAAGGGCGACGACAAGGGCAAGGTGAAGAACGTCAAGTTCTCCTTCCCGGAGAGCGCCGACGCCGCGTACGCCATGGTCGTGGACAACAAGCTCGACTTCCTCGACACCATGCCGCCCTCGGCCCTGGCCGGCAACATCTGGCAGACCGACCTGGAGGGCCGTTCCTCCAGCGCCGAGATCCTCTCGCTCCAGTCGATGTCCTTCCCGCTCTACGACCCGAAGTACAAGAGCGTGGACTTCCGCCAGGCGATCTCGATGGCGATCAACCGCGAGGAGATCACCAAGACGATCTTCGAGGGCAACCGCAAGCCGGCCACCGGCTACGCGTCGTCGAAGGTGCCGGGCTGGGAGCCGGGTGCCTGCGGTGAGCTGTGCGAGTTCAACGCCGAGGAAGCCAAGAAGCTGTTCGACAAGTCCGGCTTCACCGGCACCGTCGAGATCACCTCGAACGCCGACGGTGGGCACAAGGAGTGGGTGGACGCCGCCTGCGGTCAGATCACCAACACCCTGGGCGTGGCGTGCAAGTTCGTTCCGGTGCAGTCCTTCGGTGAGATCCGGGAGAAGATCAACGCCCGCGAGATGACCCAGATCTACCGCTCCGGCTGGCTGGCCGACTACCCGCTGGTGGAGAACTTCCTCAACCCGATCTACCGCACCGGTGGCTCGTCGAACGACAACGGTTACAGCAACCCGGCGGTCGACGCGAAGCTGGCCGAGGCCGACAGTGCGGCCTCCGAGGAAGAGGCCTACGCGCTTTACCACGAGGCCGAGACGATGATCGCGCAGGACATGCCGGCCATCCCGCTGTGGGACAACCCCTCGCAGTTCGGCTGGTCGACCAACCTCAAGAACGTCCGGATGACGCCGGACCGTGAGCTTGACCTGTCCTACGTCGAGATCGCCTGATACGTAGCACTCTCGGGCTGGTCCACCGGAGACCCCGGTGGACCAGCCCGCTGGGCGATCAAGGGAGATTCCATCCATGGGCCGCTATGTGCTGCGGCGGCTGCTGCAGCTGATCCCGGTGTTCGTCGGGACGACCTTCCTCATCTACGTCATGGTCTGGGCGGTGCCGGGCGACCCGTTCGCCGGCATGTGCGGCGAACGGCCGTGCAACCCCGCCTTCGTCGCCATGATGACCGACAAGTACAACATGGACGAGACGGTCTTCGTCCAGTACTTCCTCTACCTGGGCAATCTGCTCCAGGGCGACTTCGGCGAGACCTTCTCCGGGCTCGCGGTCGGTGACCTCATCGCCCTGCGCTACCCGGTGTCGATCCAGCTGGCGGTCATCGCCGTGGCGATCGAGGCCGTCATCGGTATCGCCGCGGGCATCCTGACCGGCCTGCGCGGCCGGGGTTTCGTGGACAACCTGGTTCTGGTGTCCACCCTGTTCCTGATCTCCATCCCGACGTTCGTCACCGGCTTCCTGCTCCAGATCGTCTTCGGGCTCGAACTCGGCTGGTTCCCGGCGACGGTGTCCTCCGAGGCGACCTGGGGCGAGCTGATCATGCCCGGGTTCGTGCTCGGCAGTCTGTCGATGGCCTATGTCTCCAGACTGACCAGAACGTCGATCGCGGAGAACAGACGCGCGGACTTCATGCGCACCGCGCTGGCCAAGGGCCAGCCCAAACGCCGGATCGTCGGCGTGCACCTGCTGCGCAACTCCGCCATCCCGGTGCTCACGTTCCTCGGCACCGACCTGGGCAACCTGATGGGCGGCGCGATCGTCACCGAGGGCATCTTCGGCATTCCCGGGATCGGCGGCCTGATCTACGACTCCATCCTGAACAAGGAGGGCGTCACGGTCACCGGCGTCGTCGTGCTGCTGGTGATCGTCTTCCTCCTGGTGAACCTGATCATCGACCTGCTCTACGCCGTTCTCGACCCGAGGATCCGCTATGACTGACCCGACGATCGCCGCCCAGGCGGACTCCGGCGGCTCGTACGTCACGGCCCTCGAACACGCCGACGGCGGCGGCACCGGCAAGAAGGGCAAGCCGCGCAGCCTGTGGTCGGACGCGTGGGGCGACCTGCGCCGCCGGCCGCTGTTCATCATCGCGTCGGTGATCATCCTGTTCCTGATCGTGGTGGCGGTCTTCCCGGAGTGGTTCACCTCGGCCGATCCCAACCACCGCGACCTGAGCCGCTCCCGGCAGACCCCGTCCTCGGACGCGCTGTTCGGCTACGACGTGCAGGGCCAGGACATCTTCGCCCGCGCGGTCTACGGCACCCGCTGGTCGCTGCTGGTCGGTGTCGGCGCCGCGGTGTTCACCGTGGTCATCGGCGCGGTGATCGGCCTGCTCGCCGGCTACTTCGGTGGCGCGGTGGACGGGTTCCTGTCCCGGGTCGCGGAGGTCTTCTTCGGCCTGCCGTTCGTGCTCGGCGCGATCATCATCCTCAACGCGTTCCGCTCCAGCGGAGTGGACAGCGCGTTCGCCCTGGTGATGATGGTGGTCTTCGCGCTGTCGCTGCTGTCCTGGCCGGTCGCCATGCGCATCATGCGTTCGGCGGCGATCTCGGCCAAGCAGCAGGACTACGTGAAGGCGGCGCGGGCGCTGGGCGCGAGCGCGTGGCGGATCATCTTCCGGCACATGCTGCCCAACTGCCTGGCCCCGATCCTGGTGTACGCCACGATCCTGCTCGGCTCGTTCATCGCGGTCGAGGCGACGCTGTCGTTCCTGGGTATCGGGCTGCGGGACCCGGCGGTGTCCTGGGGCGTGATGATCTCCGACGCGCGCAACTACATCCGGGTCGCACCGCACCTGTTGCTGTTCCCCGCCGGCATCCTGACGATCACCGTCCTGGCGTTCGTGATGCTCGGTGACGCGGTCCGCGACGCTCTCGATCCGAAGTTGAGGTAGCCGAATGTCGGCACAGTCCATAGGTGAGACCGAGGACACCGGGGTCGTACCGGACGCGCCCCTGCTCGAGGTGGACGACCTGTACGTCGAGTTCCGCACCCGGGACGGGGTGGCCAAGGTACTCAACGGGGTCAGCTACCACGTCGACGCCGGGGAGACCCTCGCGGTGCTCGGCGAGTCCGGCTCCGGCAAGAGCGTGACGGCCCAGGCGGTCATGGGCATCCTCGACGAGCCGCCGGCGGCGGTGACCGGCGGCGAGATCCGCTACCACGGCGAGGACCTGCTGAAGGTCTCCGCCCAGCGGCGTTCCGACGTGCGCGCCGAGGGCATCGCGATGATCTTCCAGGACGCGTTGTCGGCGCTGAACCCCGTCTACACCGTGGGGTTCCAGATCGAGGAGCAGCTGCGGGTGCGGCTGGGGATGTCCCGCCAGGAGGCCCGCAAGCGCGCGATCGCGCTGCTGGACCTGGTGCGCATCCCCAACGCGGCCCGCCGGGTGCGCCAGTACCCGCACGAGTTCTCCGGGGGGATGCGCCAGCGCGCGATGATCGCGATGTCGCTGGCACTGGACCCGGAGGTGCTGATCGCCGACGAGCCGACCACGGCGCTGGACGTCACCGTGCAGGCCCAGATCATGGACCTGCTCAAGGAGATCCAGACCGAGCGGCGGATGGGGCTGATCCTGATCACCCACGACCTCGGCGTGGTCGCCGAGGTCGCCGACCGGATCGCGGTGATGTACGCGGGGCGGATCGTCGAGTACGCCGACGCCGTGTCGCTCTACCGCAGGCCCGGTCACCCGTACACCGCGGCGCTGATGGAGTCGCTGCCCCGGCTCGACCTCAAGGGCCACGAGCTCAAGACGATCAAGGGCCTGCCGCCGAGCCTGCTGGCCATCCCACCGGGTTGTCCGTTCCACCCCCGGTGCGCGATGGCGCAGGACCGGTGCCGGACCGAGGTTCCGGCCGAGTATCGGCTGGGCCTTGGCCGGACGAGCAGGTGTCACTTCGCGGAGGAGATGGTCGGCGGTGTCTGAGGCGGGAGAGCCGATCCTGGAGGTCGTCGACCTGGTCAAGCACTTCCCGGTCCGGGTCGGCGTGCTGTTCAAGCACACCGTCGGCCAGGTCAGGGCGGTGGACGGGGTGTCGTTCGACCTGCGGCGCGGCGAGACCCTGGGCGTGGTCGGCGAGTCCGGCTGCGGCAAGTCGACGCTGGCCCAGGTGCTGATGCGGCTGGAGCCGCCGACCAGTGGGACGGCGAAGTTCCAGGGCCGCGACATCTTCCGGATGCGCGGCAGCGAACTGCGCAAGCTGCGGCGCAGCATCCAGATCGTGTTGCAGGACCCGTACACCTCGCTGAACCCGAGGATGACCGTCGGCGACATCATCGGCGAGCCGTTCGAGATCCACCCGGAGGTCGCGCCCAAGGGTGAGCGGGCGACGCGGGTGCGGGAGCTGCTGGAGGTGGTCGGGCTCAACCCCGAGCACATCAACCGCTACCCGCACCAGTTCTCCGGCGGCCAGCGCCAGCGCATCGGCATCGCCCGCGCGCTCGCGCTCAAGCCCGAGGTGATCATCTGCGACGAGCCGGTGTCCGCTTTGGACGTCTCGATCCAGGCGCAGGTGATGAACCTGCTGGGCGATCTGCAGAACGAGTTCGGGCTGTCCTACGTGTTCATCGCGCACGACCTGTCGGTGGTGCGGCACCTGTCCGACCGGGTGGCCGTGATGTACCTCGGCAAGGTCGTCGAGATCGGCACCGAGGAGGAGATCTACACCCGGCCCACCCACCCGTACACCCAGGCGTTGCTCTCGGCGGTCCCGGTGGCTGATCCCACCCTGCGTGGACAGCGGCAGGTCATCCGCCTGGAGGGTGACGTGCCGAGCCCGGTCGACCCGCCGTCGGGGTGTCGGTTCCGCACGAGGTGTTGGAAGGCGCAGGATATCTGCGCCGAGGAGGAGCCTGAGTTGACGGTGCGCACGGGTGGACAGCTCAGCGCGTGCCACTTCGCGCAGGAGAAGTCGGTAGTGCCCTGATCGGGGCCATGGGGCAGTCAGGCATCAGGTAGCGAGGAGGAAAACCGCGTGAAACGCAGGACAGTGTTGGCGTTGCTCGCCGTGCCGGTGTTCGCCGGTGTCACGGCGGTGGCGACGCCGACGGCCGTCGCCCAGCCGGAGCTGAGCGGCAAGGTGGTCGAGTACAACGTGCTCGCCGCCGACGGTTCGAGTGTGGCGCAGGTGCAGAGTGCGGTGCGCGCGGCCGGCGGGAAGGTGTTGCGCAGCAACGCCGCCGCCGGGCTGCTGACCGTCTCCGCGCCGGAGAACGGGTTCACCCAGCGGCTCGCGTCCACCCAGGACGTTCTGGCCGCCAGCCGGGTCGCGGTCGTCGGCAAGGCCCCCTCCGGCCGCCAGGCGCCGAAGGACTCGGTGGTGGAGAAGGAGAACCGGAAGGGCGCGACCGGCAAGGCGCGCTCGGCCAAGGCCGCCAAGAAGACCGGTATGGACCCGCTGGACTCGCAGCTGTGGGGCCTGACCTCGGTGCGTTCGGACATGGCGCGCACCGAGCAGCCGGGCAACCGCAAGGTCAAGGTCGGCGTGCTGGACACCGGCGTCGACGGCAGCCACCCGGACATCGCGCCGAACTTCGACGCCGCGCTGTCGCGCAACTTCACCCGGGACATGCCCTACGACGAGAACGGCGAGGAGGTTGACGGGCCGTGTGAGTTCCGCGGCTGTGTCGACCCGGCCAACTGGGACGACGGCGGCCACGGCACGCACGTCGCCGGCACCATCGCCGCGGCGGCCAACGGCATGGGCGTGTCCGGTGTCGCGCCGAACGTGAGCATCGTGAACATCCGTGGCGGCCAGGACTCCGGCTACTTCTTCCTGCAGCCGGTCGTCGACGCGCTGACCTACGCCGGTGACTCCGGCCTGGACGTGGTCAACATGTCCTTCTACGTCGACCCGTGGCGCTACAACTGCCTGGACAACCCGGCCGACAGCCCCGAGCAGGCCGCCCAGCAGCGCACCATCATCACGGCGATGACCCGGGCGATGAGCTACGCGCACAGCAAGGGCGTCACCCAGATCGTGTCGCTGGGCAACGGCCACGAGGACACCGGCGACCCGCAGGACGACCTGGGCAGCCCGAACTTCCCGGCCGGCAACGCGCACCCGCGTGTGATCGACAACGACACCTGCAAGTCGATGCCGGTGGACGGCCCGAACGCGATCACTGTCGCGGCCTTCGGCCCGTCGCAGGCCAAGGCGGACTACTCCAGCTACGGCACCGAGCAGACCTCGGTGTCCGCGCCGGGCGGCTACTTCCGCGACTACTTCGGCACGCCGTGGTTCGGCGCCAACGAGAACCTGATCCTCTCGACGTACCCGAAGAACGTCGCCATCGCCGAGGGTGCCGTCGACGCCGACGGGAACATCACCCCCGACGGTGAGGCGGCGGGCGTGCAGAAGGACTGCAAGGCCGGCGTCTGCGGGTACTACCAGTTCCTGCAGGGCACCTCGATGGCCTCGCCGCACGCCTCCGGTGTGGCGGCGCTGATCGTCAGCGAGTTCGGCAAGTACCAGGGCCGCAACGTGACGATGAAGCCGGCGAAGGTGCGGGCCGTGCTGGAGGGCACCGCCCACCCGATCGCCTGCCCGGTCCCGCGCACCGTCGACTACCTGGACGAGGGTCGCGACGCGAGCTACACGGCGACGTGCGATGGCACGCCGGAGTACAACGGGTTCTACGGCAACGGCGGCGTCGACGCCTGGGCCGCGGTGACCCGTGGTGGTCAGTTCCTCCGCTGAGTTTCCTGGCAGACAATGGGGCCCCGCGCCAGCCGGCGCGGGGCCCCGTTGTCGTTGGGTCAGCTGGCGCGGCGGCGGGTCAGGCGGATGCCCGCGATGCCGACGGTCAGCGCGCCGAGCCCGAACACCAGCAGGCCGCCGACGTTCGCGCCGGTGGAGGCCAGGCCGGCCGGGGCGGGTCGCGGCCGGGGAGCCGGGGCGGCGTCGCAGTCCCGGGGCTGGGCTGGGAGCTTCGGCGCGGCCGAGGACGACCCCGGGGCGACCGACAGCCCCAGCCTGGAGGTCGCGTCGGCCTGCACCCCGAGCCGGGTCGGGTTCTGGCCCGACACCGTCCAGCCCTTCGGCGGGAAGATGTACAGCTGGTGCTCGCCGGCCGGGACCTCGGTGAAGGTGAACCGGCCCTGGGCGTCGCTGGTGGTGGTGCCCAGGATCGGGCAGCGGTCGTCGGTGACCAGCACCAGCCGCACGCCCGCGACACCCTGCTCGCCGTGGCGGACGTCGCCGGTGACGGTGCCCAGGCCGCCGGGCACCCGCGCCCAGTCGCCGTCGCTGGGGTTGTCGCCCTCGACCCCCGGGTAGGAGAAGTCGCAGGCCACGGTGACCCTGCCGGTGCCGAAGGCGGCCTGCGGGACCGTCTCGGTCACGGTGAGGTCGAGCGTTGACCGGGCGGGGATGGTGACGCCGTCCCCGGTGAGCGCGCCCCAGCCGGCGGTCCGGCCGGTGAGGGAGTGGCTGTTGCCGGCCCGGTTGCAGTTGGCGACGATGCCCACGAGGTCCCGGCCGCTCCGGTTGACCAGCGAGATCCGCACCGACGCCAGGTCACCCGGCCGGTAGGTGTCCTGGGTGAACTCCAGGGAGACCGACAGCCCGGTCAGCGGGCGGGTGGCCCGCAGCAGCAGGTCGTCGTTCTCCTCCGCGACGGTCACCATGCGGTAACCGATCTGCCAGCCGTCGGGGGCCTGCGCGGACAGGAACATCCGCACGGTCGGCAGGCCGGCGAGGCTGAACGAGCCGTCCGCGCCGGTGGTCGTGGTGTACAGGTCGTCGTTGACGTAGGAGTTCGACAGGGTCACCGTGACCCCGGCGAGGGCTTCGCCGGCGTCGAACCGGGCGTTGCCGTTCTCGTCGCCGTAGGCGATGCCGCCGAGGCGGCCGTAGGTCGGGGTGATCGGCACCTCGTGGTGGAACTCGCCGAGCTGGTCCCCGCCGCCGGACGGGAACAGGATGCCGTCCAGCACGCCGACGGTGGCGCCGGCGATGGCGGACCGGCCGGTCACGGTGACCGCGACGCTGCCGCCGGCCGGGATGTCGACGCCGTCGGTGAACCGGCCCCAGCTCTCGTAGTCGGTGCTGATCCGGTTCTCACCGGACCAGGGTTGCCAGACCGAGACGCCCTGGGGCGCCGTTCCGTGGTTGACCACCTCGAACCGGATGGACATGGTCTCGCCGGTGCGGTAGCGGTCCTGGTCGAAGTCGACCCGGACCTCCAGGTCGGCGGCCTGCTTCGGCGCGGGCGCGGCCGGCGCGCTCGTCGTCGGCTCCGGGGACTCGGACGTGGTGCCCGGCGGAGTCGACGTGTCGGTCGTCCCGGGCGGTGTCTGGGTCTCGGTCGGTGTGGTGGTCTCGGTTGGTGTGGTGGTCTCGGTCGGTGTCGGCTCGGCGGTCGCCGTGGCGACCGCCGGACCGAGCCCGATGGCCGCCGCGACGGCGACCAGGCCGATTCTGGACAGGGAGGAACCCCAGGACATCCTGTACCCCCAGGAAGTCAGGGCGGACGTACCCGGGCCTGCGGTCCCCGCGCCACGGTGGCGGCACGGGTACGCGAGCCGCCGGTCGTGTGTCGGTGAACGCTAACGTTCACCGGGCCGACGGCGGAACGACCGTGACCCGATCGTGAGCATTCACCGGTGGGACGCCGACTCGACGAACGCCCCGAGGTCGGCCGCCTGCCGGATCCGCGACGGCTCGTGCACGTACATCATGTGTCCCGCCTCGTAGTAGGCGCCCTCGATGTTGGCCCGCAGCTCGTCGGGGATGCGCAGGTGGGCCAGGGTGTGCTCGGCGGCGTAGTAGGGGGTCGCGCCGTCGTGGTAGCCGTAGGCGACGTGCACCCGCAGGTGCGGGTTGGCGCGCATGGCGGCGGCCAGCCGGTCGGTGACGGTCACCGGCGAGTTCTCGAACTCCTTGTAGGACCAGGCCTGGTGCGCCGAGGAGCTGAGGACCTCGTAGGGAAGGTCGTTGGGGTAGTCGAGTTCGGCGTGCAGGTAGTGGTTGAGCGCGGCGGTGTAGGCGCCCATGATCGCCGAGGAGGACGGGTCGTCGTCCATGTGTTCCAGGCCGGAGTCTGCGGTCCAGCCGGTGAACCGGCCGTCGAGGCGCCCGACGACCAGGCGGCGGTGGCGCAACAGTTCGGTGTAGAACCGGACGTGCTCGATCCGCAGGTCCACTCTGTCCACGTAGTCGGCAGACAGCCCGGTCAGCTCGGCGATCCTGGCCACCGTCCGCTCACGATCCTCAGTGGACAGACGGCTGCCTCGGCTGAGCGCCAGCGGGTAGTCGGCGGCGGCGAACTCCTCGGCCTCGTCGAGCACCTCGCGCAGCGGGCGGTCGCCGTGCAGACCGTGGTAGTGGGCGATGGCCGCGTAGGTCGGCAGGAACAGCGGGTAGGGCAGGTCGTTGCCGTCGGTGAAGTTCAGCGTGGCGAAGTCCAGCACCGCGGAGATCAGCATGATCCCGTTGAGGTACAGGCCGTACCGCGTCTGCAGGTGGTTGGCCAGTGCGCTGGCCCGGGTGGTGCCGTAGGACTCGCCGGCGAGGAACTTCGGCGAGAGCCACCGGCCGTTGCGCGTGGTCCACAGCCGGATCACCTCGCCGACCGACTCCAGGTCGCCCTGGAACCCGAGGAACTCGCCCGGCTTCTCGCCGTGCGCGGCCCGCGAGTACCCGGTGGCGACCGGGTCGATGAACACGAGGTCACTGTGCCGCAGCAGGGTTTCGGCGTTGTCGACGATCCCGTACGGCGGCGGTGCCAGCTCCCCGGCGTCGCCGGAGACCACGCGCCGTGGCCCGAGCAGCCCCAGGTGCAGCCACACGCTGGAGGACCCCGGCCCGCCGTTGAACGCGAACGTCACCGGTCGCGTCGTCGGGTCCGCACCGTCCACTGTGTACGCGGTGAGGAAGACCTCGGCCTTGGGCAGGTGCCCGTCGAACCGGCCGTCGGTGATCACCTCCCGGCGCAGCACGATCCGGCCGGCGGTGGCCGTGTAGTTCAGTTTCCGGCGCTTGATCGTGATGCTGTGCGAGGTGGAAACCAGGTCGTCGGTCGGCTCGGCTGGCCTGGTCTCGGCGGGCGTCTGGGGATCGGCATCCATGGGTCGGCACGATACGTGTTGAATCGGGGTCGTGTCGGAGTTGGTTTCCCTGGATCGCGCGGTCACCGAGTGTCGCCGCTGCCCTCGCCTGGTCGAGTGGCGGGAGGAGGTGGCCCGAGTGAAGCGCGCCGCTTTCGCTGACCAGACGTACTGGGGTCGCCCCGTCCCGGGCTTCGGCCCACCCGATGCGGCGATGGCGATCGTCGGCCTGGCTCCCGCCGCCCACGGCGCCAACCGCACCGGCCGCATGTTCACCGGCGACCGCTCCGGCGACGTGCTCTACGCCGCCCTGTACGAAGTGGGCCTCGCCTCCCAGCCGACGGCCACGAGCATCGACGACGGCCTGGAGCTCCACGGCGTGCGCGTGACGGCCCCGGTCAAGTGCGCGCCACCGCGGAACAAGCCCACGCCCCAGGAACGCGACAACTGCCGCCCCTGGCTGGCCCGCGAACTGGAACTGCTGGCCCCGACGCTGCGGTCGATCGTGGTGCTGGGCGCGTTCGGCTGGCAGGCCCTGCTTCCCGTGCTGGCCGCCGCCGGCTGGACCATCCCGAAACCCCGACCCAGGTTCGGCCACGGTGTCCGCGTCGACCTCGACGGGCTGTCCCTGTTCGGCTGCTTCCACGTCAGCCAACAGAACACCTTCACCGGACGACTGACCCCGGCGATGGTCGAGAACGTTCTCCGCGACGCCAAGCACGCCGCCGGCCTTCCCTAGCTCTCGGCCATGAACTCGGGCATCCTGGGGGCGATGAGGGGGTATCGAGTTCCAGCGCTGGTCGTCGTCTGCGGCCTGCTGCTGCTCGCCGTCATCTCCGCCAGGGGACTGACCGCCATCCCCACCGACCCCCGCGACCCCGAGCGCGTCGAGGCGCCGACGACCACCCGGGACCTCCCCACCTCCACCGAGACCTTCCGTCCCCCCAAGGACATCCCCGCGGACTCCGGCGCCGCCGAGACCGCGGCGGTCCTCACCCTGAGCGTGGTCGTGCTCCTGATCGTCGCCGGCCTGGCCCTGCTGGTCCTGCGTGCCCTGCCCCGCCGCCGCCCCGCCCCGGCGCCGGCCGGCGAACCGGTCTCCGGCGAGGTCGTCCGAACCCGCCTGCGCGAGGCCGCGGAACTGGCCCACCACCACCTGACCACCCGCCGGGCCGACACCCCGCCCGACGACGCCGTCATCGCCGCCTGGCTGGCCCTGGAGAAAGCCGCAGAACACGAGGGCGCGGTCCGCGGCCCCAGCCAGACCTCCACCGAGTTCACCGCGCTGCTGCTGGCCACCCTGACCCCCGACGAGACGGCCCTCAACCACCTGCGCACCCTCTACCAACGCGCGCGGTTCTCCCCGACCCCCACCCTCACCCCGGACGACGTCGACGCCGCCGGCAGGGCACTGGAACAGGTCCTCCACGACCTGCGGACCCCCACATGAGCCGGTTACGGGCGGGACTGTTGGGGGCCTTCGTCGCGTTGCTGGTCGTGGTCGGGGCGCATTTCGCGGCCGGGATGCCGGTGGTGTGGGCGGTGCTGGTGGCGTTGCCGGTGGGTGCGGTGGCGGTGGTCGTGGCCCTGGTGTCCGACGTGTTCGATGTGGACTGGACGCCCGAGCCGGATCGGCCGGGCGCCGGGGTCAGCCTGCACGCCGCGTCGCTGGCCGGCCGGCTCGCCCAGGCTGCGGGGGACCGCCACCGGTTCGACACCCGGATCCGCCCCCGGTTGCGGCGGATCGCGCTGGACATGGTGCGGCGCAAGGAGAACATCGACGACCTGGACGACCCCCTGGCGCGGGAGGTGCTCGGCGCGGACCTGCACGACCTGCTGACCGCGCCCGACGCCCGGCTACCGCACCCGACGACGTTCGCCGCCATGATGCGGCGGTTGGAGGAGACATGACCGTTCCGTCCACAGTGGACATCGAGCGCGCGGCGGCGGGGGTGCTGGACGCCGTCGGCTCGGTGGTCGTCGGTCGGGAGCGGACGGTCCGGCTGGCGATGGCGGCCGTGCTCGCCGGCGGCCACGTGCTGTTCGAGGACGTGCCAGGCCTGGGCAAGACGCTCATGGCCCGCGGCCTCGCCCAGGCACTGGGCCTGGACTTCCGCCGCGTCCAGTGCACCCCCGACCTCCAGCCAGCCGACGTCACCGGCTCGTTCGTCTACGACCCGACCGAGCGCGACTTCAGCTTCCGCCCCGGCCCGGTGTTCACCGGCCTGCTGCTCGCCGACGAGATCAACCGCACGCCGCCCAAGACCCAGGCCGCGCTGCTGGAGGCCATGCAGGAACGCCAGGTCACCGTCGAGGGCCGGACCTTCCCGCTGACCAGGCCGTTCCACGTGCTGGCCACCGCCAACCCGATCGAGTACGAGGGCACCTACCCGCTGCCCGAGGCCCAGCTGGACCGCTTCCTGCTGCGCCTGGACGTCGGCTACCCGCCGCCCGACGAGGAGGCCGAGGTCCTGCGCCGCCGCCTGGCCCGCCGCCAGGAGGACGTCGACCTCGAACCCGTCATCGACGCCACCCGGCTGGCGTCCCTGCAGGCCGGCCTGGAACACGTCCCGGTCGACGACGACGTCCTGCGCTACTGCGTGGACCTGACCAGCGCGACCCGAGCCCACCGCCTGGTCGAGGTCGGTGCGTCCCCCCGGGGTTCCCAGGCGTTGCTGCTGGTCGCCCGGGCACTGGCCGTCCTGGCCGGCCGCGACTACGTGCTGCCAGAGGACGTCAAGGACTGCGCCGTCCCCGCCCTGGCCCACCGCCTCACGCTGCGCGCCGAAACCTGGAGCACCGGCCTCACCGGCGAACAGGTGGTCACCGAACTCCTCGACACCGTCCCCGGCCCCACCACCACCCGCTCGGCCGTCCCGTGACCGCTCCCGGCGCGCGCGTGCGCCAGTGGCTGGTCGGCCGGCGCCTGGTTCGGCACACGGGCTGGCGGCCGACGGACACACTGGTCAGGGCACTGGGCGCCGGTTTCGCGCTGGTCGTGGCCGGGACCGTGTTGCACCAGCTTCCGCTCGTCCTCATCGGTGTGCCGCTGCTCGTCAGTGGGCTGATCACACCCCGCCCGTCGGGCAGCCCCACCGTCACGCCGGTCCGGCACGCGGAGACGGTCGACTCCGGGGGCACCGGAACCGTCACCGTCGAGGTCCGGCCCGGTGACGGGGCGGCGTTCACGGCCGTCCGGCTGCCGGTCACCGGGCGTTCCGGTGTCGGGCCGGTGCATCTGCTGCCGGCCGCCGCCGGGGCGTTGCGGGCGCGGATCCGCTGGGGGCACTGGGGGAGGTCGGAGTACCTGCGGGCCGACCACCTCCTGGCCAGCGACGACGGGCTGTTCGTGTACGGGCCGGTCGTCGGGCGCGTCGCGCAGCACACGGTGCTGCCCCCGATCGAGCCGCTGCCGGGGGCCTCGTTGCCGCCGCGCGCGGCCGGGCTGGTCGGGGCGCACCGGTCGCGGCGGCCGGGCGACGGCATGGAACTGCGCGACATCCGACCCTTCCAGCAGGGCGACCGGCTGCGGCGGATCGACTGGCGGGTCTCGCTGCGGGCCGCCGCCGCCCGGGGCGGCGCGCTGGTCCCCGGCACCCTGCACGTCCGCGAGCGGTACGCCGAGGCCGACGCCGACCTGGTCCTCGCCCTGGACACCACCGTCGACGTGGACACCGATCTCGCGCGCTGGTCGGAGCTCGGGCAGCGGCCGGACGCGCGACGGGGCGGCAGTCTCGACCTCGGTGTGCGGGCGGCGGCCTCGCTGGCCGCGGCGTTCCTGCGGCAGGGCGACCGGGTCAGCTACGTCGACCTGGTCAACGCCCGGCTCGGGGTGCCGGTCGGGTCGGGGCGCCGGCAGCTGGAGCTGGTCCGGCACGCCCTGGTCCGCTCCGGCGAGCGGGTCACCGGCGGCGGCGAGCCGGTGCTGCGCGCCGGGCAGGTGCCGCTGGGCGCGACGGTCATCGTGCTCTCCCCGTTCCTGGTCGACTCCCTGGTCGACCTCACCGCCAGGGCCGCCCGGCGCGGCAACCTGGTGATCGCGATCGACGTCCTGCCCGAGGGCCTGCTGGCCGACACCGCGACGCCGTGGGGCGACGCGGTGCGCACGATCCTGCTGGCCGAGCAGCGGATGCGCCTGGCCGCCCTCGCCGACCAGGGCGTCCTGGTCCTGCGCCGCGACGCCGCCGCGTCGATCGGCCTGCTCCGCCGGCACCGGGAAGCCCGCCGGGGAGTCCGCCGGTGAACCCGCCGATGAACCCCCCGGTGCCCGTCGGACGGGGTGTGTCGGCGTGGTGGCTGCGGGTGGCGGTCGCGGTCAGCGGGGCGGCGATCCTGGGGATCCCGCTGCTGGAACGTCCGGTGGTCGGCCTGGCGGTGCTCGTCGGCCTGGCCGTGGCCGGGTCGGTGTACGCGCCGGCCTCCCCGGCGCCGGCGGCGGCGATCGTCGGCGCCGCCGTGACGGTCGTGCTCTCCGGCGACGACCCGCTGCGCCCGGCGGTCCTCGCGATGATTCCGGCCGTGCACCTGTTCCACGTCAGCTGCGGCCTGGCCGGGATACTCCCGGTGCACGGCCGGCTGCACCTGGTGGCCCTGCGCCGCCCGGCGCTGCGGGTGCTGGCCGTGCAGGGTGTGACGTTCGTCCTGGCAGGGGTCGCCGCGGTCCTGCCGACGGGTCGTGTTCCGGTCGTGGTGGAGGTGTTCGCGCTGGTCGGGCTGGTGGTGATCGCGCTGGTGGCGCTGGGTCCGTGGCGCGAGCATGCTCACACCCGGGGCGACGGGCGTTCGGCCGGCCCGGGTGCCACCATGGAAGCATGGGGCGAGGGAAGACGAAGCGGATCCTGATCCTCGGCGGAGGCTACGTCGGGCTGTACACGGCGCTCGGGTTGCAGCGCAAACTGCGCGGCGGCGAGGCGTCCGTGACCGTCATCGACCCGCAGCCACACATGACCTACCAGCCGTTCCTGCCGGAGGCGGCGGCCGGCGCGATCGAACCACGGCACGTGGTGGTGCCACTGCGCAAGACGCTCAAGCGCTGCCACGTGCTGACCGCCAGGGTCACCGGCATCGACCACGCCGCGCGCACGGTCGCCATCGAGGCGCCCGACGGCCACCGCGAGACGGTCGAGTACGACGTGCTGGTCGTGGCGCTCGGGTCGGTGGCCAGGCTGATGCCCATTCCCGGGCTGGCCGAGCAGGGCATCTCGTTCAAGACGATCGGCGAGGCGATCTTCCTGCGCAACCACGTGATGTCCAGGCTGGACGCGGCGAGCAGCACGGTCGACCCGGAGCTGCGGCGCAAGTACCTGACGTTCACGTTCGTCGGCGGCGGGTTCGCCGGCATCGAGGCGCTGGCCGAGCTGGAGGACATGGCGCGTTTCGCCACGCGCTACTACGACAACATCGAGCCGGCGGACCTGCGCTGGGTGCTGGTGGAGGCGGCCGGGCGGATCCTGCCGGAGGTGCGGGAGAGCCTGGGCGTGTACACGGTGCTGCAACTGGAGCGGCGCGGCATCGAGGTGTACCTGTCCACTCTGGCCAAGTCGTTCGAGGACGGGCACGTGATGCTCTCGGACGGCACCGAGTTCGACAGCGACACGATCGTCTGGACCGCGGGCGTGAAGGCCAACCCGGTGCTCGCGTCCTCGGACCTGCCCACCGACGACCGCGGCCGCCTGCGGGCGACGGCGACGTTGCGGGTCGAGGACGTGCCGGACGCGTGGACCGCCGGTGACATCGCGGCGGTGCCGGACCTGTCGCGCACCGAGGAGGACCCGGGCGCGCTGTGCGCGCCGAACGCCCAGCACGCGGTGCGGCAGGCGAACCTGCTGGCCAGGAACATCATCGCGGTGCTGCGCGACCAGGAGCCCAAGCCGTACTACCACGAGAACGTCGGCTCGGTGGCGAGTCTTGGCCTGCACAAGGGTGTGGCGGACGTCTACAACCGCAAGGCCAAGGGTTTCCTCGCCTGGGCGATGCACCGCGGGTACCACGTGGCCAGGGTGCCGACGTTCAACCGAAAATTCCGGGTAGTAGCCGACTGGTTACTGAGTGGCCTCTTACGGCGTGAGGTCATCTCGATGGGCCAGATCAACAATCCGCGGGCCGAGTTCGACCGGGTGTCCAAGGGCTAATTCCGGGTTACGGGTCTCCAGGCGCACCCGGTAGCCTTACCGAACCCTGTCGTGGTAGAGCTAAATGGCGTATCCACGATTGGGCCAGCGGACCCAAGTTCGCGAAAACCCGTTCGTGGCCAGGTGATCGCGCTCTAGGCTGCGGCTGCCCCCGTAGCCCAACTGGCAGAGGCAGCCCCCTTAAAAGGGGTGGAGTGCCGGTTCGAATCCGGTCGGGGGCACAGAGAGCTGCTAATTGTCTGTGATCACTTCGCGACTGTTCGCACTTGATTTGATACGCAGCGTGGCGACATTTCGGACGCCATTAGCCGGCATTTACGGCGCGCCCCCGAAGCACCTTCGGGGGCGCGCCGCTGACCAGCGGGAACCATGCGCATGGTGTGCAGGCGTGGAGTTATGTGTGAATCGCGGTAACATGTAGCCTCCGGACGAGAGGCGGCACGCATGGCCATCGAGATCGCATACGACCGTCGGGGGACCGGGGAGCCGCTGGTGCTGCTGCACGGCATCGGCCACCGCTGGCAGGCGTGGCAGCCCGTGCTCGACCGGCTGGCCACCGACCACGACGTGATCGCCGTCGACCTGCCCGGCTTCGGAGCGTCGCCCGCGTTACCCCCCGGCCGGGGCTACGACATGCCCGCCGCCGTCGAAACCATCGCCGAGTTCTTCACCGAACTGGGCCTGGACCGCCCCCACGTCGCCGGCAACTCCCTGGGCGGTGTCCTGAGCCTGGAGCTGGCCTCCCGCGACCTGGTCAGGTCGGCGACGGCACTGTCCCCCGGCGGCTTCTGGACCCCCCGCGACCGGGCATGGGCCCTGCGCGTCCTGACGATGATTCGACGCGGCGGCACACTCCCCGGCGGCACCCGCCTGCTCCACTGGAAGTACCCCAGACTGGCCGGCGCCAGCCTGCTCTACGGCCACCCGTCGAAGATGTCCGAGGAGACGATGCTGGCCGACCTGGCGTCGATGGTCGCGTCCCCGGCGTTCGACGAGGTCGCCGACGCGGCCCGCGACTACGTCTATGACAGCCCGCAACCCACGGTCCCCGTGACGGTCGCGTGGGGCACCCGCGACCGGATCCTGTGGCCCCGCCAGGCCGCCAGGGCGGCGGAGCTGTTACCCCGGGCCCGACACGTGTGGCTCCACCGCTGCGGCCACGTCCCGATGGTCGACGAGCCGGAGCAGGTGGCCTCCCTGATCCTCGCGACCTGCGCCCGCGCTTCGGTGACGCCGGCTTGACCTCCACCATGCCGCATGTCGGACAATCACCGACATGGAAGATCGCCTACTGAAGGTACTGGCCGACAACCGCCACGGCGTGGTGGTGGCGCTCAAGCGTGACGGTCGCCCGCAGCTGTCGAACGTCAGCTACACCTACGACCAGGACACCCGCCGCATCCGCGTCTCCATCCGGGACGGCCTGGCCAAAACCGCCAACCTCCGCCGCGACCCGCGCGTGAGCCTGTACGCCACCGCCCCCGACTTCCGCGCCTACGTGGTCGCCGAGGGCGACGCCACCCTCAGCCCCGTGGCCGCCGCCCCCGACGACCCCGTGGTCACCGAACTGATCGACCTCTACACCGCCATCGCCGGCCCCCACCCCGACTGGGACGACTACCGAACCGCGATGGTCCGCGAGAACCGCATCGTCCTGACCATCCAGGTGAACCGCGTCTACGGCATGGCCTAGCGGAGTCGGTCAACGCTTGGCGGGAGACCTCTGGCCCCGCTGAGGAGGGACCTCCTCCTCAGCGGCGTCCGTCCCCCCGTCCCGATCAGCCGGATCCAGGATCGACGCACTCCGCTCCACCAGGTCCCGGGTCTCCCGCAGATGCTCGGACAGCTGGTTGCGAATCCCGGTCAACCGGTTGACCTGCTCGGTCACCGCGTCGACCCGCCGCGCGGCCTCCTCGTCCGCCGCCCGCAGTTTCTCGGCGATCTCGTTGTCGCACGCCGCCCGTCGCTGCGCGAGCTCACGCTCCAGCGACTCCCGTTTGGCCGCCATCAGCTCGGTGAACTCGCGGTCGATGGTGATCCGGTCGCGTTCGGCCTCGTCGTCGAGTTCGCGGCGGCGGCGTTGGGCGACGGTGGTCAACTCCTCGGCCTGGGTGTGGGCCGAGTGCATGATCGACTGGTGGGTCTCGCGCAGTTCCCGGTGCTGGCTCTCCAGTTCGCCCAACAGCGTCTGGTAGCGCTCGCGCAGCGCGGCCGACGCCTGCTCGGCCGCCGACCAGGTGTCCTCGGCCGCCGCCTTGGCGCGGGCGGTGACGTCGGCGGCCTGTGACCTCGCGATCTCCAGGGTGCGTGCGGCGTCGGCGCCGTCAGGGGAGCCGAGGGAGTCGAGGCGTTCGGTCAGGGCGGAGATCTCCCGCCGGGCGATCTCCAGTTCGCCCTGGAGCTCGGCGGTCTGGGCCCGCGCCTCGGCGCGATCGGCCTCGGCCTGGTCGGTGCGCGCGGCGAGGCCGGTGAGGTGTTGGCGGACGGCGGACCGGTCGAAGCCATGGCGCACCACGGCGAAGGTCACGTCCGCGGTGGCCGGATCACGATCATCGACGGTGCCCATGGTGGTGACCGTACTCGGCCCGCCACCGGTCGCAACAGTTCGGATTCACCCTAAAAGTCCACAGTAGACAGGTTTACCAGTGGAAGCCTCGGGTGAGGCGGGCGAGTGCGGTGGCCGCCGCGCCGAGGTGCCGATCGCCCTTTCCCAGCTTCACCCGGCCGGTACCGCCGGCGGCCGTGGAGTCGGGAAAGATCCGGTAACCCTGGTAGGCGATGGCGTCGACGAGCCCGGGCGCGACGGTGTACGCGGCGGAGATCAACTGCCCGGTCGGCGTGCCGACGTGCTTGGGTCGCCGCCGCAGCGCGGCCATCACCAGCTCGGCGGCCTGCTCCGGCGACCTGGCGGGGAACGCGTCGTAGAGCGTGGTGGGGCGGATCATCGGGGTGCGCACCAGCGGCATGTGCACGGTGGTGAACGTGATCCCGGCCCCGTGGGTCTCGGCGGCGACGATCCGGCTGAAGTAGTCCAGCGCGGCCTTGGACGCGACATAGGCGGAGAACCGGGGCGCGATGCCCTGCACCCCGATCGACGACACGTTCACCACGTGCCCGAACCGCCGTTCGATCATGTGCGGCAGCAGCGCGAGGATCATCCGCACCGCGCCGAAGTAGTTGATGGCCATCGCGCGCTCGTAGTCGTGCATCCGGTCGTAGGACAGCTGGACGGAACGTCGGATCGACCGGCCGGCGTTGTTGACCAGCATGTCCACGGCGGGCTGTTCGACCAGCATCCGTTCGACGGTCTTGGTCACCGACTCGTCGTCGGTGAGGTCGCACGGGTACTCGAACGCCTGCCCGCCGGCGGCGACGATCTCCGCCCGCACCCGCGCCAGTTCCTCGGCGCGGCGCGCCACCAGCAGCGGCACCCCACCGGCGGCCGCGACCTGGAACGCGGTGGCCCGGCCGATGCCCGACGACGCCCCGGTGATCACCACCCGCCGGCCGTCGAGCGACCCGCGCCGGCTGTCGCGGCGGGCGCGGAACGGGTCGAGGTGCTCCCGCCAGTAGCGCCACAGCACGGCGGCGTACTCGTCGAGCGGCGGCACGGCGACACCGGAGCCGGCCAGCGCGAGGCGGGTCCCGGTGGCGTCGAACCGGGGGTGGAAGGTCAGCGTCGACAGCACGATCGGCGGGATGCCGAGCCGGTCGAGCACCGCGTCCCTGGCGATCGTCACGCCCGGGACGTGTTCGGCCAGGCGCGCCAGCCCGACCAGCGGCCCGGTGAGCCGACGGTCGAGCTCGGCGGTCGCCACCGGCGCCCCGGCGGCCCTGGCGAACGCGTCGTACACCGCCCGCACCGGCTGCGGTTCGGGGTTGACCAGGTGGAACGCCCGCCCGTCCAGCCCCGGTGTGCTGATCAGCGCCGCCATGGCGGCGGCGACGTAGTCGACCGGCACGATGTTGGTGTCCCCGATGTCGGGGAACACGAACGGCACCCCCGGCAGCCGCGCGAGCCGACTCAACGCGGCGAAGAAGTAGTAGGGCCCGTCGACCTTGTCCATCTCCCCGGTCACCGAGTCCCCGACGACGACCGACGGCCGGTACACCCGCCACGGCACGTCGGTCTGGGTGCGGACCAGCCGCTCGGACTCGAACTTCGTCCGGTGGTAGGCGGTGACCAGCCGTTGCCCGGCGTCGAACATGTCCTCGGTGAACCGCCCCCGGTGGTCCCCGGCGACCGCCACGGACGACACGTGGTGCAGACACCCGGCCCCGACGGTCGCCGCGAGGTCGATGACGTGCCGTGTCCCGTCGACGTTCGCGGCGATGCTCACGTCGTCGTCGGCCGCGATGTCGTAGAGCGCGGCCAGGTGGACGAGGTGGTCGACGACCCCGGTCAGCTCCGTCAGCCGTTCCTCGTCGACCCCGGCGTTGGGCTGGCGGACGTCCCCGGTCAGCGGTGAGATCAACTCGACGTTGGGCCAGGCGAGGGCGGCGTCGGCCAGGCGTTCCCGTGACCGTTCCCTGACCAGCAGCCAGACCCGTTCGGTGTCCGCCCTGGCCAGCAACTCCCCGACGACGCGCCGACCGATGAGCCCGGTGGCCCCGGTGACGAGGTAGGTGGTCACGACGTCGTCCCCTCCCGTCGGAAAACCCGGTGCACAGCATGGCACGGCACCTCACAATCGGCCCGTGATACAGGGCGAGGGCGGCAACCGGCTCCACTGGGACCAACTGCCCGCACACGTACGGACGGCGATCAGCGACGCCGCCGGCGGCGAGGTCGTCGAGGCCCGCACCCAACCAGGCGGTTTCTCCCCGGGCCTGGCCGCCCGCCTGACCCTGGCCAACGGCGAACGGGTGTTCGCCAAGGCGGCCACCGCCACCCACAACGCCGACACGGTGGCACTGCACCGCAGGGAGGCGCGGACAGCCGCCACCCTGCCCGCGTCGACCCCGGCCCCCCGACTCCTGTGGTCGGCCACCCTGCCCGACGCCTGGACGGCCCTGCTGTTCACCGACGTCGACGGCAGCCACCCCGCTCTCCCGTGGCAGGAGCGGGAGTGGACGCGGGTCCACCAGGCGGTGGTCACCCTCGGCCACGTCCCGGCCCCACCGTCGCTGCCGCCCCTCTCTCCCTGCGCAGGCTGGCAGTTCCTGCTCGACTCCCCGGAGCTGGTCCGCCACCTCCCACCCTGGCCCCGGGAGAACCTGACCCGCCTGGCCACCCTGGAACAGCGCTGGGAGGACGCCACCCAGGGCCACCACCTGGTCCACGGCGACCTGCGCGCCGACAACATCCTCATCACCGCGGACAGGGTCGTCTTCGTCGACTGGCCCCACGCCGGCACCGGTCAGCCCTGGCTGGACCTGCTGTTCATGCTGCCCTGCCTGGCCCTGCAGGGTGGCCCGGAACCGGCGGACGTCTGGCGAACCTCTCCACTGGCGGCGACCGCCGACCCCGACGCCGTGACCGTCGCCCTGGCGGGCCTGGCCGGAATGTTCAGCTACTACGGCCTCCTGCCGGACCCTCCGGGAATTCCCACGGTAAGAGAATTCCAACGCCGCCAGGCGACAGTGGCGACAACCTGGCTGAGATCCCGCCTCACCACAACCCCGTGACCACGACCGTGAAGGCAGCGCGAACCGGGCCGTGGCTTGGCAACGCGGCCATGGCCTGGCGAAACTAACTGACCTGGGCGGCGGGCATGGACTGGAAACGGGACAACACAGCGGGATCCTGGAGCGACATCCACTCGACGACCTGCGAATAGGTGGCGCACACGGTCTCGTCCCGCCCGCAAACCTCCCCCATGAACCGCTCGGTGGCCATACTGAACGCCCCGCCGGACCAGTCGTTGAAATGCGTTCCCACGGTCAACGGCGCCCGATTGGTGTTCCGGGCGGCCTGATAGGCCGCCCGGTAGGTGTCCAACGTGATCTCAGTGAACTCGGCGTCCCGGGAGGGTTCCTCCCTGGCCCCGTTCATCGCGTACCACAGGTTGTAGTCCTGCATCACCACCGACTGTCCGTCCAGTCCGGGCACCCGCACCTCCGGCACCGGGAAGATCCAGATCCCCTTCTCCAGTGACGGCCACACGATCCCCTCGGAGGTCCGGCTGGAGTCGTAGGTCAATCCGTGGGCGGCCATGGCGGGCGCGAGGGCGGGGAACGACCCTTCGAGGCAGGGCGCCCGCCCGCCGCGGATCTCGTTCTCGGCGATGCGCAGTCCTCGCCCGGCCGCGTCCCGCACGAACCCGAAGAACTGGTCCAGTTCGGACCGCCACTGTTCGGCGGTCCACGTCCCGGCGCTGGGCTCGTTGCCCGCGCAGAAGTGCCCGTTGTAGTGCGTCCCCAGTTCGTGGCCGGCGGCGGTGGCCGCGTTGAGGTCCTCGATCCGCACGCTGACCTGGTCGTCGGACCCGCCGAAGCTGATCGCCGCCCGGCCAGGCGCACGTCCGGGGCCGGTGTACTCGCCGCGCCGGGTGTCGGGCAGCAGGTAGATCCCGGACAGGAACCCGGTGACCTTGGCGCCGGACTTCTCGGCCAGCGGCAGGATCCGTTCCCAGTGCGCGTGTGACCCGGCGCCGTCGAAGGAGAACAGCACGAACTGGGGTGGTTTCTCACCCTCCGCGAGCGGTCGCATCCACGACGGCTTGCTCACGGTGCCCCGCGCGTCGGGCCGGTCGTCGGGCTCGCCGGCGGGGTCGACGGTGCCCAGGCTGACCAGGATCAGGAACGTCACGAGCAGCGCGACCCCGAGCGTGATCGACTCCCAGCGGCGTCGCGGGCGAGGGTCCCAGTCACGCTCTGTCGCCGTGCTCATCCGTAACCTCCCGCCACCGGGTGGGCGGTGTAGCCGTCTGTGATCGCTCTGAGTAGAGGTTAGGGGAGGGTAGTAGCCGGATCGTGGGACGCGCGGCCGGGTGCGTGGTCACGATTTCGGGCGAGATACCGCCGATCGGTGCCCGAAACGTCTACTCTTGGCCAGGCCGCGAACGGGTTGGCCCCGGGGGCCGGGTAACGATGCGGCATCGGCGAGTAAAGTCCGTTTTACCCACCGGGAACTGGCCGGCATGGTTGGTCGTTGAATCCGGTGCAGGAGCCATCAGGCCCAGGAGGAACAGGTGCGTTCTACCAGTAATCCCGCGTTCCGGAACTTGCCGCAGGGCGGGTTCGGCGGCGGCTACGCGGGCTTCCAGACCCAGCCGCAGGCGGACACGTCGGGATACGGGGGCTATCCGGCGCCGCCGACCACCGGTGACCGCCCCATGACCGTGGACGACGTGGTCACCAAGACCGCGATGACCCTGGGCCTCGCCCTCATCACCGGCATCATCACGGCCGTCGCCGTGCTCAGCGAGTCCATCAGCCCGTGGCCGCCGATGATCGGCGGGATGATCGTCGGCCTGGTCCTGTCGCTGGTCATCATCTTCAAGAAGACCCCGAACGCCGCCCTCGTGCTCGCCTACTCGGCCGCCGAGGGTGTGTTCCTCGGCGCCATCACCGGCGTGTTCGAGATGTTCGTCGAGGGCATCGCCCTGCAGGCCATCCTGGGCACTGCCCTGGTGTTCATCACCATGCTCGTGGTCTACAAGACCGGCGCGGTCAAGGTCACCCCGAAGCTGACCAAGTGGATCATCGGCGCCACCGTCGGTGCCGCCGGCCTGATGCTGATCAACCTGATCATGTCGATGCTGGGTGTCAACATGGGCATCCGTGACGGTGGCGCGCTGGCGATCATCATCAGCATCGTGTTCATCGGTATCGCCGCGTTCAACTTCCTGCTCGACTTCGACATGGCGGACCAGATGATCCGCACCGGCACCCCGTCGAAGTTCGCCTGGTACATCGCGTTCGGCCTGATGACCACGCTCGTCTGGCTCTACCTGGAGATCCTGCGCCTGCTGTACTACTTGCAGAGCGAGTGACGATCGCAACCAGAACAACCCCGCGAACGGGCGTCCGGCCACCGGCCGGGCGCCCGTTCCGTGTCTCACGAACTGGCCGCCACCAGCGACTCGCCCACGGCGGTCCTCGCGTAGAGCACGTACCGGCCGGTGCGGTGCGCCGAGACCAGCCCGGCCGCGCGCAGCGTCGTCAGGTGCGCCGACACCCCGCCGGCCGCCAGGCCCGTGCGCACCGCCAGCTCCGAGGTCGACGCCGGCGTGTCCAGCTCGGCGAGCAGCCACGCCCGGGACGCGCCGAGCACCCCGGCCAGCGCCGGTGACCCGGCCGGTCGCCTGGTCTCCCACAGCGTCGCGATGCCCCGGGGCGGGTAGCGCAGCGTCGGCTGCCAGCCCGGCACGGTGATCGAGAAGATCCTCGGCCAGACGAACACCGACGGCACCAGCAGCAGCCCCTGGCCGCGCAGCCCACGCTGGCCCGACACGTGCCGGTGCGCCAGCCGCAGCCGGTCGTCGGCCCATCTGACCTGCGGTTCCAGGTCGGCGAACAGGGCCGCCGCGCCGCCGGTGGCCATCCGCCGCGCCCGGTGCAGGATGTCGCCCTCCTGCAGGGAGACGATCCTGGGCCAGAACGGCTCCAGCGCCAGCGCCCAGTACTCGGCGATCACGTCGCACAACCGGGCCAGGCCGCGCGGGTCGGTCAGCCCGGCGGTCCTGGGCGTGCGGATCTCCGGGATCCGCTCCAGCTCGGCGGCCACCACCTCGACCGGCGTGGCCAGCAGCGTCGCCAGCTCGACCGTCAGGTCCGGCACCGGGGTCGTCGGCGGGGGAGCGACGAACCCGGGGATGACCCTGGTCGGCACCGGTACGAGATCGCCGAGCAGCCCCCAGTCGAAGCCGAGCAGGCGCGGGCGCACCTGGTCGACCCACGGCTGGTGCAGCGGGTGTCCGCCGCCCTTGAGGACCCGGACCGAGGCGATCACCTCCCACAGCGGGGAGAACGCGAACCGCGTGTAACCGAGGTCCAGGGTGGTGAACTTCAGTTCCAGCACCATTGGATTCAGCCACAGTTGAATCCGTCGAGGCAACCGCCGTTCGCCGACAGCGTGTCGGCATGTCCGTTCCCATACCCGTTCTTGCCGCCAACGCCGATTTCCGTTACCTGTTCGCGGCGACCGCCGTGAGCCGGCTGGGCACCGCGATCAGCTACGTCGCCGTCCCGCTGGTGGCGATCACCTCGCTGGACGCCACCCCGGGGCAGGTCGGCCTGCTCGGCGCGCTGGCGACCGTCGCGTTCCTGCTGGTCGGGCTGCCGGCCGGGGCGTGGACCGACCGGCTGCGCCGCCGCCGCGTGCTGATCGTGGCCGACCTGGTTCGCGCGGTGCTGTTCGGTTCGGTGCCGGTGGCCTGGGCGGCGGGCGTGTTGACCATCACCCAGCTCTACGCCGTGGTTCTGCTCACGGGCGTCGGCACGGTGTTCTTCGACGTCGCCAGCCAGGCCTACCTGCCGCACCTGGTCGGCCGGGAGAACCTGGTGGCGGCCAACGCGTCGCTGGTCAGCCTGGACGGGGTGAACACGATCGCCGGGCGGGGGGTGGCCGGCTACCTGGTGGCGGCCCTGGCCGCGCCGGCGGCGGTGGCCGTGGACGCGGCGAGCTACCTGGTCTCGGCCGTGCTGATCACCCGGATGCGGCACCGCGAGGACGTCCCGGCGGTGGCGCGGGCGGGGCTGTGGCGCGAGGTCGGCGAGGGCGTGCGGTTCGTCGCGGGGCATCCGGTGTTGCGGGCGCTCGCGCTGGCCGGGGCGTTGACCAACCTGGCGCTGGCGCTGGTGGTGACGATGATGCCGGTGCTGGTGGTGACCGAGCTCGGGCTCGGCGCGTCGGTGCTGGGGCTGTGGCTGGCCGGCGGGGGAGTTGGCGCGCTGGTCGGGTCGCTGGTGGCGCGCCGGCTGGCCGCCCGGTTCGGCGGTGGCCGGGTGCTGCTGGTGGCCGGGATCACCGTCGCGCCGCTGGGTTTCTGCGTGCCGTTGGTCACGGCCGCGACGGTGTGGTGGGTGGCCGCGTGCTGGTTGGCGGTGGTGACGAAGGTCGGCGTGGACAACGTCCTGACCACCAGTTTTCGTCAGCGGGTGACGCCCGACCGGTTGCTGGGCCGGATGAACGCGACCTTCCGGTTCCTGCTGACCGGGGCGCTGGCCCTTGGCGCTGGCGGGGCGGGTCTGCTGGGGGAGGTGGCGGGGGTGCGGGCGGCGTTGTGGGCGGGGGCCGTCGGCCTGGCGCTGGTGTGGGTGCCGATCGCCTGTTCGCCGTTGCGCGGCCTGCGGGAACTGCCCACCGCGTAGGGGGATCTGCTTGGCAGGGCGTCGGCGGCGAGCCCTACACTATGCCCCGAATCTTGTGAAGCGCTTCACAAGACAGCTTGTGAAGATTTTCACAAGGCTACGGCCAGCTCAAGTTAGGTGTGCCTAACCAGCGGCCACGGGATGACCACCCCATAGGGTGCCCGACTGAGGAGCGGGAAAGGACGGCGAAGGTGTCAGTACTCGCAGCTGTCGGCACATCCGTAGCACAGGGCGACAACGTCTCATCGGGACTGGGGAGTTACCTCCCCCTGTTGCTGCTCTTCGTTCTCGCGGCCGGATTCGCGCTGTTCTCCGCGTTGCTCGGCCCCCTGGTCGGGCCGCGGCGCTACAACCGCGCGAAGTTCCAGGCCTACGAGTGCGGCATCGAACCGTCACCGCAACCGGTGGCCGGCGGTGGGCGCATCCCGGTGGCCTACTACCTGACCGCGATGCTGTTCATCCTGTTCGACATCGAGATGGTCTTCCTCTACCCGTTCGCGGTCTCCGCCGACGCGCTCGGCTTCTTCGGGCTGATCGAGATCGTCCTGTTCATCTCGACCCTCGGCTTCGCGTACGCCTACGTCTGGCGGCGCGGCGGCCTCGACTGGAACTGACGGGAGGCGAGTCGACATGGGACTTGAGGAGAAGCTCCCCAACGGAATCCTGTTGGCCAGCTTGGAGAAGCTGGTGAACTGGGGCCGGAAGAACTCACTGTGGCCGGCGACCTTCGGTCTGGCCTGTTGCGCGATCGAGATGATGACCACCGGTGGTCCGCGCTACGACCTCGCGCGGTTCGGCATGGAACGGTTCTCCGCGACCCCCCGGCAGGCCGACCTGATGATCGTCGCCGGCCGGGTGACCAACAAGATGGCCCCGGTCCTGCGCCAGATCTACGACCAGATGGCCGAGCCCAAGTGGGTGCTCGCCATGGGCGTGTGCGCCTCCTCCGGCGGCATGTTCAACAACTACGCGGTGGTCCAGGGCGTCGACCACGTCGTGCCGGTCGACATGTACCTGCCCGGCTGCCCGCCCCGCCCGGAGATGCTGCTCGACGCCATCCTCAAGCTGCACGCGAAGATCTCCGACGAGCCGATCAACGCCCGGCGCGCCGCGCTGCGGGCCGAGCGCGGTGACCGCACCGAGATGATCGCGTCCTCCATCAAGTTCGCGAAGAAGTGACCGACATGGCTGACGAGAACAAGCCCAGCGAGCCGACCCCCACCGAGCCGACCCCCACCGAGCCGACCCCCACGGAGCCGATCACCGTGCCGGAGCCGGGCGGCGAAGGCTCCAGCGCGGAACGGCCGGGCGAGGTCGAGCAGCGCCCGGGCACCGAGCCCGAGGCCGCGCGGCAGCCGGAGCGGCCCACCGAGCCGGTGGTCGCCGGCAAGCAGCGCCGGGGCATGTTCGGTGTCTCCGGCTCCGGTGACACCTCCGGCTTCGGCGGCCTGCGCCTGGCCGCGCACGTCGCCCCGCCCGCCGAACGGCCCTACGGCGGCTGGTTCGACGAGTTCACCGACCAGGTGCTCGCCTCCATGCGCGAGCAGGGCGTCTCACCCGAGGCGATCCAGCAGGTCACCGTGGACCGGGGCGAGATCACCTACTACGTCCGCCCGGAACACCTCGTGGCGCTGTGCCAACTGCTGCGCGACGACCCGGCGCTGCGCTTCGAGATGTGCACGTCGGTGTCCGGAGTGGACTACGGCGAGGACGTCGCCCAGCGGATCCACTCCGTCTACCACCTGACGTCGATGACCTACCGCCGGCGCATCCGCCTCGAGGTCGCCTGCGACTGGTCCGCTCAGGACGGTGGCCACCCGCACTGCCCGTCGGTCGTCGCGGTCTACCCGACCGCCGACTGGCAGGAGCGTGAGGCCTGGGACATGTTCGGCATCATCTACGACGGCCACCCGGCGCTCACCAGGATCCTCATGCCCGACGACTGGGACGGCTTCCCGCAGCGCAAGGACTACCCGCTGGGCGGCATCCCGGTGGAGTACAAGGGCGCGGAGATTCCGCCACCAGACCAGCGGAGGGCGTACTCATGACCACCCCGGACGTGTCGGTGTTCGGGCCGGACATCGTGGCCAAGGCGGGCGAGCTCATCGGCCGCTACCCCGAGTCCCGCTCGGCGCTGCTGCCGATGCTGCACCTCGTGCAGTCGGTCGAGGGGCACGTCAGCCAGGCCGGCGTCCAGTTCTGCGCCGAGCAGCTGAGCCTGTCCAACGCCGAGGTCAGCGCGGTCGTGACGTTCTACACGATGTACAAGCGCAAGCCCTGCGGCGAGCACCTGGTCAGCGTGTGCACCAACACCCTGTGCGCGGTCCTCGGCGGCGACGCGATCTACCGCCGGCTCGCCGAGCACCTCGGCGAGGAGGGCGCGCCGCTCAAGCACGAGGACACCGCCGGCACCCCCGGCGAGCAGGGCTCGATCACCCTGGAGCACGCCGAGTGCCTCGCCGCCTGCGACCTCGGCCCGGTGCTCCAGGTCAACTACGAGTACTACGACAACCAGACGCCCGAGTCGGCGGTGGAGCTGGTGGACGCGCTGCGCCGGGGCGAGAAGCCGGCCCCCACCCGGGGCGCCCCGCTGACCAGCCTGCGTGACGTCGAGCTGGAGCTGGCCGGGTTCTTCCCCGAGGACGAGGCCACCTACCGCGCCGGCGTGGACGGCCCGTCGGCGGCGGTGGAGACCCTGCGCGGCGCCCAGCTGGCGGCCGACAACGGCTGGACCGCCCCGACGATGCCGGAGACCCCGCCGGCGCTTCCGGAGGTCGAGAAGAAGTGACCACGACCGAACCACAGCCGACCGACCCGGTGACCCCGGTGCTGACCAAGCGCTGGCTCTCGCCGAACTCCTGGCGCCTGGCGACCTACGAGCAGCTCGAGGGCTACACCGCGCTGCGCAGGGCACTGACCGGGACCCCCGAGCAGCTCGTCGCGCTGGTCAAGGACGCCGGCCTGCGCGGGCGCGGCGGCGCGGGCTTCCCGGCCGGCGTGAAGTGGTCGTTCATGCCGCCCAACGAGGACAAGCCGCACTACCTGGTGATCAACGCCGACGAGGGCGAGCCGGGGACCTGCAAGGACATCCCGCTGATGATGGCCGACCCGCACTCGCTGATCGAGGGCTGCGTGATCGCCGCCTACGCGATGCGCGCGCACCGGTGCTTCATCTACGTGCGCGGCGAGGCGCTGCACTGCATCCGCCGGCTCAACGCCGCCGTGCGTGAGGCCCGCGAGGCCGGCTACCTCGGCGAGAACATCCTCGACTCCGGGTTCGACCTGGAGATCACGGTGCACGCCGGCGCCGGCGCCTACATCTGCGGCGAGGAGACCGCGCTGCTCGACTCGCTGGAGGGCCGTCGCGGCCAGCCGCGGCTCAAGCCGCCGTTCCCGGCCGCCGCCGGTCTCTACGCCGCGCCGACCACGGTGAACAACGTCGAGACCATCGCCAGCGTGCCGTTCATCGTCAACGGCGGGTCGGACTGGTTCCGCGCCATGGGTTCCGAGCGCTCGCCCGGCCCGAAGATCTACTCGATCTCCGGCCACGTCGAGAAGCCAGGCCAGTACGAGGCGCCGCTGGGCACCACGCTGCGCGAGCTGCTGGAGCTGGCCGGTGGCATGAAGGACGGCGTCCCGCTGAAGTTCTGGACGCCGGGCGGCTCGTCGACGCCGCTGTTCACCGCCGAGCACCTGGACGTCCCGCTGGACTTCGAGGGCGCCGCCGAGGCCGGCTCGATGCTGGGCACGACGGCGGTCATGGTGTTCAACGAGACCGTGTCGGTCCCGTGGGCCGTGATGAAGTGGACCCAGTTCTACGAGCACGAGTCCTGCGGCAAGTGCACTCCCTGCCGGGAGGGCACCTACTGGCTCGCGGGAATCCTGGAGCGGATGGTCGACGGGCACGGCACCGAGTCCGACATCGACACGCTGCTCGACATCTGCGACAACGTCCTCGGCCGGGCGTTCTGCGCGCTGGGCGACGGCGCGGTGAGCCCGATCGTCAGCGGCATCCAGTACTTCCGGGACGAGTTCCTCGCCCTGTGCGACCGCAACGCCGGTCGCGACGGCGCGGCGAAGCCAGCACTTGCGGGAGCGCACGCATGACAGCGATCGAAGAAAAGCCGGAGGCGGCCCCCGTACCCGAGGGGCACGTCCGGCTGACCATCGACGGGGTCGAGGTCATCGCCCCCAAGGGCGAGCTGCTGATCCGCACCGCGGAGCGGCTCGGCACGGTCATCCCCCGGTTCTGCGACCACCCGCTGCTCGACCCGGCCGGCGCCTGCCGCCAGTGCCTGGTCGAGGTCGAGATGGGTGGCCGGCCGATGCCCAAGCCGCAGGCCTCCTGCACGATGACCGTCGCCGACGGCATGGTGGTGAAGACCCAGCGGACCTCGCCGGTGGCCGACAAGGCCCAGCAGGGTGTGATGGAGCTGCTGCTCATCAACCACCCGCTGGACTGCCCGGTCTGCGACAAGGGCGGCGAGTGCCCGCTGCAGAACCAGGCGATGGCCCACGGCCGGACCGACTCCCGGTTCGTCGAGGCCAAGCGGACCTTCCCCAAGCCGATCCCGGTGTCCACGCAGGTGCTGCTGGACCGCGAGCGGTGCGTGCTCTGCCAGCGCTGCACCCGCTTCTCCGACCAGATCGCCGGTGACCCGTTCATCGACCTGCTGGAGCGCGGCGCGCAGCAGCAGATCGGCATCGCGCAGGACTCGCCGTTCCAGAGCTACTTCTCCGGCAACACCATCCAGATCTGCCCGGTCGGCGCGCTGACCAGCGCCGCCTACCGGTTCCGGTCGCGCCCGTTCGACCTGGTGTCCACCCCGGGGGTGTGCGAGCACTGCTCGTCGGGCTGCGCGGAGCGCACCGACTGGCGGCGCGGCAAGGTGATGCGCAAGCTCGCCGCCGAGGACCCCGAGGTCAACGAGGAGTGGATCTGCGACAAGGGCCGGTTCGCCTTCCGGTACGTGACCTCCGGCGAGCGGATCACCCGCCCGCTGGTCCGGGACACCGACACCGGTGAGCTGGTCGAGACGTCGTGGACCAACGCGCTGCGCGTGGCCGCCGAGGGCCTGGCGAAGGCCCGCGACAGCAAGGGCGTCGGCGTGCTGACCGGCGGCCGGCTGACCGTCGAGGACGCCTACGCCTACGCCAAGTTCGCCCGGCTCGCGTTGCGCACCAACGACATCGACTTCCGGGCCCGGCCGCACTCTGCCGAGGAGCTGGACTTCCTCACCACCTCGGTCGTGGGCACCACCCCGGAGACGGGGGTGACGTTCCGGGCGATCGAGTCGGCGCCGGCGGTGCTCTGCGTCGCCCTCGACCCCGAGGAGGAGTCGCCGATCGTGTTCCTGCGGCTGCGCAAGGCGGCCCGCCGGGGCAGGACCCAGGTGTTCCACATCGGACAGTGGACGACACCCGCGGTGCACAAGACGATCCGGCCCAACGGCGTGGACAAGCCGGCCGTGGGCACGCTGCTGGCCTGCCCGCCCGGTGCGGAGGCGGCGGCGGTGGACGGCCTGGCCGGCCACGCGCCCGACGTCACCACCGCCCTGGGCAACCCGGGCGCGGTGATCCTGGTCGGCGAGCGCGCCGCCGGGATCCCCGGCCTGTTCACCGCGCTGACCAAGCTCGCCGAGACCACCGGGGCGCGGATCGCCTGGATCCCGCGCCGGGCCGGTGAGCGCGGCGCGCTGGAGGCCGGCGCGGTGCCGACGTTGCTGCCCGGCGGCCGGATGGTCGTCGACGCCAACGCCCGCGCCGAGGTGGAGCGCACCTGGGGGCTGGAGGCCGGCGCGCTGCCGGCGGCCACCGGCCGGGACACCGCCGGGATCGTCGCCGCGGCCGCCGCCGGTGGGCTTTCCGGCCTGCTGGTCGGTGGGGTGGACCCGGGCGACCTGCCCGACCCGGACCTGGCCGTCAAGGCGATCGAGCAGGCCGGGTTCGTGGTCAGCCTGGAGCAGCGGACGAGCCTGGTGACCGAGCGCGCCGACGTGGTGCTCCCGGTGGCCCCGGTCGTCGAGAAGGCCGGCAGCTTCCTCAACTGGGAGGGTCGCCGCCGCGAGTTCGGCGAGACCATCGAGAGCCCGGGGTCGCTGTCGGACTGCCGGGTGCTGGACACCCTCGGCGTCGAGATGGACGTCGACCTGTTCACCCAGACCCCGGCCGCCGCCGCCGGTGACCTGGCCCGGCTGCCGGTGACCAGGCCGGCCTCGCTGGCGCCGGACGTCCCGGTGCCGCCGGCGACCACGCCCGAGGACGGCCAGGCACTGCTCGCGACCTGGCACCAGCTGCTGGACAACGGCACGTTGCAGGCCGACGAGCCGAACCTGGCCGGCACCGCTCGCGCGGTCGTGGCCCGCCTGTCGGCCTCGACGGCGGCCAGCGCCGGACTCAACGGGCTCGTCACGGTCAGGACCGAGCGCGGTGCGATCACCCTGCCGGTCGAGCACGCGGACCTGCCGGACGGCGTCGTCTGGCTGCCCGCCAACTCCGGCGAGTCGACGGTGAGCGCCACACTCGGCGCCGGCCACGGGTCCGTGGTCACCGTCGAGCCGGGCGATTCCGGGGAGGCGCAACAATGACGCGGGCCGAGCTCCTGGCGGATGACCCGCTCTGGCTGATCCTGATCAAGGTCGTGGTGCTGCTCCTGATGGGGCCCATCCTGACCGTGTTCATGATCGTCTGGGAGCGCAAGCTGATCGGCCGCTTCCAGCAGCGGCCCGGCCCCAACCGGGTCGGCCCCGGCGGCTACCTCCAGTCCGTCGCCGACGCGATCAAGCTCCCGTTCAAGGAGCAGATCATCCCGGAGGGCGCGGACCGGAAGGTGTACTTCCTGGCCCCGGTCATCGTGGTGATCCCGGCGATGCTGTCGTTCTCGGTGATGCCCTTCGGGCCCGAGGTGTCGATCTTCGGTGAGCGCACGGTCCTGCAACTGGTCGACCTGCCGGTCGGCGTGCTGCTGGTGCTGGCCGGCGCCGGCTTCGGGATCTACGGCATCGTGCTCGCCGGCTGGTCCTCCGGCTCGCCCTACCCGCTGCTGGGCGGTCTGCGCTCGGCCGCGCAGATGATCTCCTACGAGATCGCGATGGGTCTGTCGATCGTCGGCGTCGTGCTCTACGCGCAGTCGCTGTCCACCGGGGACATCGTGGCGGCCCAGGAAACAGGATGGTTCTTCTACCTGTTGCCGTTCAGCTTCCTGATCTACATGGTGTCCATGGTCGGTGAGACCAACCGGGCGCCGTTCGACCTTCCCGAGGCCGAGTCCGAGCTGGTCGGCGGGTTCCACACCGAGTACAGCTCGATGAAGTTCGCGCTGTTCTTCCTCGCCGAGTACGTGAACATGGTCATCGTCTCCATGTTCGCCACCACGCTGTTCCTCGGCGGCTACATGGCCCCGTGGCCGATCTCGCTGATCGGGGACAACTACTTCAACAGCGGCTGGTGGCCGGTCCTCTGGTTCTTCGCCAAGACCTTCGCGGTGCTGTTCTGCTTCATCTGGCTGCGCTCCACGCTGCCCCGGTTCCGCTACGACCAGTTCATGCGGATCGGCTGGAAGGTCCTGGTCCCGCTGAACCTGGTGTGGATCGTGCTGATCGCCGGACTGCGCGCGATCCGCACCGACTCCGAGGTCAGCACCGGCCAGATCCTCACCTACGGCGGCATCGTCATCCTCGTGCTCATCGGCATCAGCTTCGTGTTCGACCGGGGCCGCAGCGTCGAGGAGCCCGACCAGGTGACGCTCACCGGCAGCGGCTACCCGGTCCCACCGCTGGACCTGGAAGTACCGTCCGCGCCCAAGCGCAAGGCGGTGCGCGCCCGGGGCTCCCGCCGCCGGCCGGCCAGGGTCGGCGCGGGCGCCGAGGAACCCAACTCCGAGAAGGAGTCCACCGATGGGGATGTTTGATCCGTTCAAGGGCTTCGGGCTCACCTTCTCGACGATGTTCCGCAAGGTCGTCACCGAGGAGTACCCGGAGGCCGGGGCGCCGGCCGCGCCCAGGTACCACGGCCGCCACCAGCTCAACCGGCACCCGGACGGGCTGGAGAAGTGCGTCGGCTGCGAACTGTGCGCGTGGGCCTGCCCGGCGGACGCGATCTTCGTGGAGGGCGGCGACAACACCGAGGAGGCCCGCTACTCCCCGGGTGAGCGCTACGGCGCGGACTACCAGATCAACTACCTGCGCTGCATCGGCTGCGGCCTGTGCATCGAGGCCTGCCCGACCCGCTCGTTGACGATGATCCACGAGTACGAGATCGCCAACGACAACCGGCAGGACCTGATCTGGACCAAGGAGGACCTGCTCGCCCCGCTGCTCAAGGGCATGGAGCAGCCGCCGCACCCCATGCGCCTGGGTGACGACGAGCAGGACTACTACGTCGACGCGCCGCGCCTGGCCAGGAAGTGGGGCTACCCCGACCCGGTCAAGGGGGAGGTCAAGTGAACAGCGCACTGGTACTCGCGCAGGGCGTGGAGAACACCATGTCCACCGGCGAGGCCATCTCGTTCTGGGTCCTCGGCCCGCTCGCGCTGCTCGGCGCCCTGGGCATGATCTTCGCCAAGAACGCCGTGCACTCGGCACTGTTCCTGGTGCTGACGATGCTCAGCCTCGGCGTGACGTACATGGTCCAGCAGGCGCCGTTCCTCGGCTTCGTGCAGATCATCGTCTACACCGGCGCGATCATGATGCTGTTCCTGTTCGTGCTGATGCTCGTCGGTCGTGACTCCTCCGACTCGGTCGTCGAGGTGCTGCGCGGCCAGCGGCTGGCCGCCACGATCCTCGGGATCGGCCTGGCCGTCCTGTTCGTCGGCGCGCTCTACCGCTCGCTGTCCGACGTCACCCCGGTCGGCCTGCAGGGCAGCGACGCCAACGGCGGCCCTGGCAACGTGGAGAACATCGGCCGGTCGATCTTCACCGACTGGCTGTTCGCCTTCGAGCTGACCTCCGCACTGCTGATCACCGCCGCCGTCGGCGCGATGCTGCTCGGCTACGTCGACCGGCAGACCAGGGGCCGCAAGACCCAGCGCGAGATGGTCGAGGCCCGCTTCCGCGGCGAGTACGCCCGGCCCTCGCCGCTGCCCGGCCCCGGTGTGTTCGCCACCGCCAGCTCGGTGGCCACCCCGGCCCTGCTGCCCGACGGCTCGGTCGCGCCCGAGTCGCTCTCGCGGCTCATCGACTCGGCCGCCGTCGACGAGTTCGAGGAGGAGCGCAGGGCCGTCGCCGGCACCACGCCGGGCGCCGACTCCCGCGCGCTCAATCCCTCCGCCAGCGAAGGGGACCAGTCATGACGCCGACCGTCTACCTACTCCTGTCCGCGCTGCTGTTCACGATCGGCGCGGTCGGGGTTCTGGTGCGGCGCAACGCCATCGTGGTGTTCATGTGCATCGAGCTGATGCTCAACGCGGTGAACCTGACGCTGGTCACGTTCGCGCGGATCAACGGCTCGCTCGACGGGCAGATCATGGCGTTCTTCGTGATGGTCGTCGCCGCGGCGGAGGTCGTCGTCGGCCTCGCGATCATCATGGCGATCTTCCGTACCCGCCGTTCGGCCTCGGTCGACGACTCCAACCTGCTGAAGTACTGAGGGGAAGGCCGTGACTGCTACTCACTTGGCGGCGCAGCAGGTCGCCGAGGTAACCGAGGTGTCCGGTGGCCTCGCCGGTTCGGCCTGGCTGCTGGTCCTGTTCCCGCTGGCCGGCGCCGCCGTGCTGCTGCTCGGCGGGAAGGCCACCAACGCGTGGGGGCACCTGCTCGGCACCCTGACCGTGGTGGCGTCGTTCGTCTACGGCCTGATGCTGTTCTTCTCCTCCACCGGCATGGCCGAGGGCGAGCGCGTACAGAACGTGTCGCTGTTCGACTGGATCCCGGTCGAGCAGCTCCAGGTCGAGTTCGGGCTGCGGATCGACCCGCTGTCGATCAGCTTCGTGCTGCTGATCACCGGTGTCGGCGCGCTGATCCACATCTACTCGATCGGCTACATGGCCGACGACCCCGACCGCCGGCGCTTCTTCGGGTACTTCAACCTGTTCGTCGCCGCGATGCTGATCCTGGTGCTGGGCAACGGGTTCGTGACCCTGTACCTGGGCTGGGAGGGCGTCGGTCTCGCCTCGTACCTGCTGATCGGGTGGTACACCAACCGCCCGTCGGCGGCGACCGCGGCCAAGAAGGCCTTCCTGATGAACCGGGTCGGCGACGTCGGCCTGGCACTGGCGATCTTCATCATGTTCGCCGAGCTGGGCACGACCCAGTACACCGAGGTCTTCGCCGGCATCGACCAGCTCTCCGGCGCCACGATCACCGCGCTGACGCTGTTGCTGCTGCTCGGCGCGTGCGGCAAGTCCGGCCAGTTCCCGCTCCAGGCGTGGTTGCCCGACGCAATGGAGGGCCCGACCCCGGTCTCGGCCCTGATCCACGCGGCGACGATGGTCACCGCCGGCGTGTACCTGGTCGCCCGGTCCAACCCGATCTACATGGCCAGCGAGGACGGCCGGCTGGTCGTGGTCATCATCGGCGCGCTGACGCTGCTCATCGGGGCGATCATCGGCTGCGCCTACGACGACATCAAGAAAGTGCTCGCGTACTCCACGGTCAGCCAGATCGGCTACATGATGCTGGCCGTGGGTCTCGGACCGTTCGGGTTCGCGCTGGGCATCATGCACCTGCTCACCCACGGCTTCTTCAAGGCCGGGTTGTTCCTCGGCGCCGGGTCGGTCATGCACGCCATGAACGACGAGGTCGACATGCGCAAGTACGGCGGACTGGCCAAGATCATGCCGGTCACGTTCGCCACCTTCGGCCTGGGCTACCTGGCGCTGATCGGCATCCCGCCGTTCTCCGGCTTCTTCTCCAAGGACGCGATCATCGAGGCGGCCTTCGGCGAGGAGGGCTGGCGCGGCTGGGTCTTCGGCGGCGCGGCACTGATCGCGGCTGGGCTGACCGCGTTCTACATGACCAGGCTGATGCTGATGACCTTCTTCGGCAAGCAGCGCTGGAAGGAGCTCAAGAGCGAGGACGGCCGGGACTTCCACCCGCACGAGTCGCCGGTGGTGATGACCGCGCCGATGGTCGTCCTGGCGATCGGTTCGGTGGCCGCCGGCTGGTTCTTCGCCAGCGGCGACACCCTCGCCGAATGGCTCTCGCCCTCGCTGGGCACGCTCGCCGAGGCCGAGCACACGGTCATCCCGCACTCGCTGGTGCCGTGGTTGACGGTGGCGCTGTCGCTGCTGGGCGTGCTGATCGCCTGGCTGGTCGTCGGCCGGCGCGACGTGCCGGTGGTCAAGCCCGACCCGGTGTCCTTCCCGGTCCGCGCGGCCAGGAAGGACCTGTACGGCAACGCCCTCAACGAGGCCCTGGTCGCCAAGCCGGGCACCTGGCTCGCGCGGGCGCTGGTCTACGTGGACAACAAGGGAGTTGACGGGCTGGTGAACGGCATCGCCGCCGCGCTCGGCGGCAGCTCCGGGAGGCTGCGCCGGATGCAGACCGGCTTCGTCCGCTCCTACGCGGCCTCCATCCTCGGCGGCACGGTCCTGATCCTGGTCGCATTCCTTGCAGTGAGGTACGCCTGATGACCTCGAGTTCCGGCGCGGCGCTGCTCGTCGCGCTTCTGCTGATCCCGCTGGCCGGCGCCATCGTGGTGGCGCTGCTGCGTGACAACGACAAGCTCGCCAAGCAGACGGCGTTGGGTTTCGCGCTGGTCGAGCTGGCGGTCGCGGTCGTGGCGTGGATCGACTACGACCCGTCGGCCGAGCGGTTCCAGCAGCACTTCTCGCTGGACTGGATCCCGGCCTTCGGCGTGCACATCGCCTTCGGCGTGGACGGCATCGCGCTGGTGATGGTGGCGGTCACCGCGCTGCTGGTGCCGCTGGTGATCGGCTTCGGCTGGGCGGAGAAGCTGCCGGCGCAGCGCACCGCCGGCGGGTTCCTGTCGCTGATCCTGCTCCAGCAGGCGATCACCATCGGCGTGTTCGCCGCGACCGACGTGTTCCTGTTCTACGTGCTGTTCGAGATCATGCTGATCCCGATGTACTTCCTGATCGGGAACTACGGCGGGGCCCGGCGGCAGTACGCGGCGGTCAAGTTCTTCCTGTACTCGTTCCTCGGCGGCCTGATCATGCTGGCCTCCGCGATCGGCGCGTACTCGCTGGCCTCCGACGAGCTGGGCAAGGGCACCTTCGACTGGGCGACGCTGGTCGAGGTCGTGTCGAACGCGCCGCTGTCCAACCAGATCTGGATCTTCCTCGGCTTCTTCCTCGCGTTTGCGGTGAAGGCGCCGCTGGTGCCGCTGCACACGTGGCTGCCCGACGCCGCCGCCGAGGCGCCGATCGGTGTCGCGGTGCTGCTGGTCGGCATCCTGGACAAGGTCGGCACGTTCGGTTTCCTGCGCTACCTGCTGCCGATGACCCCCGACGCGGCCGTCGAGCTGGCGCCGCTGGTGCTGGTGATGGGTGTCGCGGGCGTGCTCTACGGCGCGCTGCTGGCGACCATGCAGCGGGACATGAAGCGGTTCATCGCCTACGTCTCGATCGCGCACTTCGGCTTCATCGCGATCGGCGTGTTCGCGTTCACCGCCCAGGCCGAGGTCGGCGCGGTGACCTACATGGTCAACCACTCGATCTCGACCGGCATGCTGATCCTGGTGATCGGCATGGTCATCGCCCGCGGCGGCTCCTCGCTGATCTCGGACTACGGCGGCCTGGCCAAGATCACCCCGGCGCTGGCCGGCGTGTTCCTGCTCGCCGGGCTGTCCACGCTGTCGCTCCCCGGCACCAACTCGTTCATCAGCGAGTTCCTGGTGCTGATCGGCGCCTACGGCCCGGAGCCGGTGTACACGATCCTGGCCACGATCGGCATGGTCCTCGCCGCGCTCTACGTGCTGTGGCTCTACCAGCGGATCTTCCACGGCCCGGTGCGTGGCAGCGCGCTGGTCAACGTGGCCGGCGGGCCGGGTACCGCGCTCGCCCCGGAGGTCGGCGCGCGCAAGGCGATCTTCGACCTGAACGGCAGGGAGAAGTTGGTGTTGGCCCCGCTGGTGGTCCTGGTCATCGGGCTCGGGTTCTACCCGGCGCCGGTGATCGACGTGGTCACCCCGTCGGTCGACGCAACACTCCAGTCGGTCGGTATCTCGGACGGAGGCAACTGAGTTGTCCGCACTGACGTCGGTCCTCCTGCTCGCGCAGGACCCGCCCGACAAGGAGACGCTGGCGCCGATCAACTACGGCGCGATCATGCCGCTGCTGATCATCATCGGCGCGGCCTGCATCGGCGTGCTGCTGGAGGCGTTCCTGCCCCGGCACCAGCGGTGGAGCGCCCAGGTGTTCCTCACGCTGCTGGCCGTGGTCGGCGCCGGTGCGGCGATGGCGCTGTACCTGTCCGACGCGCCGGCCGAGGGTGAGCTGACCCTGTCCGACTCGCTGGCCATCGACCGGCCGGCGCTGTTCCTGTGGGGCACGCTGCTGGCGCTCGCGCTGGGCGCGGTGCTGATGATCGCCGACCGTTCGGTCGAGCCGGGCGGCGCGCTGGTCGCCCAGGCCGCCGTGCGCCCCGGCACCAAGCAGGACCGCGAGCAGCGGCTCGGCGCCCAGCCGCACCGCCGCGACGCGGCCCGCTTCCAGATGCAGACCGAGGTCTTCCCGCTGACGCTGTTCGCGCTCGGCGGCATGATGACCTTCTGCGCGGCCAACGACCTGCTGACGATGTTCGTCGCGCTCGAGGTGCTGAGCCTGCCGCTGTACCTGATGTGTGGCCTGGCCCGCCGGCGCCGGCTGCTCTCCCAGGAGGCGGCGGTCAAGTACTTCCTGCTCGGTGCGTTCGCCTCGGCGTTCTTCCTCTACGGCCTGGCCCTGCTCTACGGCTACGCCGGCTCGGTGCGCCTGGCCGACATCGCCAACGCCGCCGCCGGCTCGGACCGCTCGGACACGCTGCTGTTCGCCGGCATGGCACTGCTGATCGTCGGCCTGCTGTTCAAGGGCTCGGTCGGCCCGTTCCACGCCTGGACACCGGACGTCTACCAGGGCGCGCCGACCCCGATCACGGCGTTCATGGCGGCCTGTACGAAGGTCGCCGCGTTCGGCGCGATCCTGCGGGTGCTCCAGGTCGGCCTGGAGTCGACGCAGTGGGAGTGGCGCGGCGTGCTGTGGGGTGTGGCGATCGTGTCGATGGTCATCGGCGCGGTGCTCGGCCTGACCCAGACCGACATCAAGCGGATGATCGCCTACTCGTCGATCGCGCACGCCGGCTTCATGATGGTCGGCGCGATCGTGCTCAACGAGGACGGCCTGTCCTCGACGCTGTTCTACCTGCTGACCTACGGCTTCACCACGCTCGCCGCGTTCGGCGTGGTCTCGCTGGTCCGCGACGCCGACGGCGAGGCGACCCATCTGTCGCAGTGGGCGGGGCTGGCGAAACGCTCGCCGCTGGTGGCCGGGGTGTTCGCGTTCCTGCTGCTCGCGATGGCCGGCATACCGTTGACGTCCGGGTTCATCGGCAAGTTCGTGGTGTTCTCGGCGGCGCTGTCCGACGGCATGGCCCCGCTGGTGGTCGTGGCGCTGATCGCCTCGGCGGTGGCGGCGTTCTTCTACCTGCGGGTGATCGTGCTGATGTACTTCAGCGAGCCGGCCCCCGACGGCCCGACGGTGACCGTGCCCGGCGCGTTCACCACCGCGGCGATCACCCTGGGCGTCGTGGTGACGCTGCTGCTGGGCCTGGTCCCGGCCTTCGCCCTCGACTGGGCCGACGCCGGCACGTTCGCGCTGCGGTAACGAGGATCTTCCGCACAGGGCGGCCCCGGGTGAGCATCGCCACCCGGGGCCGCCCTACGTGGGGTGTGTTCACCGAACGGACATTAGGCTTGGTATCCAGGGGAGTTCGAGTGGGGAGCGATGCCGACGTGATACCAGACCAGGCCCTGCCACGGCTGCCCGCCTCGCTCGGCCTCGACAACGCCGACCCCGCTCTCGTCGCGGACGTCACCGACGGGCTGGCCCGGGTCGAGGGCATGCTCACCCAGGTCGTGCACAGCGACATCGCGTTCGTCAACGACGCGGCGACCCACCTGGTCAAGGCGGGTGGCAAACGCTTCCGGCCGCTGTTCACGCTGCTGGCGGCCAAGGTCGGTGGCGAGGTCACCGAGCACGTGATCACCGCGGCCGCGTCGGTGGAGCTGGTGCACCTGGCCACGCTCTACCACGACGACGTGATGGACGAGGCGACCATGCGGCGCGGCTCGGCGAGCGTGAACGCCCGCTGGGACAACACGATCGCGATCCTCACCGGCGACTTCCTGTTCGCCCACGCGTCGGGTCTGGTCGCCGATCTGGGCATGGACGCCGCCCGGATCATCGCCGAGACGATGAGCGTGCTGGTCACCGGGCAGATGCGGGAGAGTGTCGGCCCGCTGTCCGGCGACGACCCGGTCGACCACTACCTGACGGTCATCGGCCAGAAGACCGGGTCGCTGATCGCCACCGCCGGCCGCTACGGCGGCATGTTCTCCGGCGCGTCCGAGGAGTGCACGTCCGCGTTGCAGCGCTACGGCGATCTGATCGGCACCGCGTTCCAGATCTCCGACGACATCATCGACATCGCCTCCCCGGCCGACGAGTCCGGCAAGACCCCGGGCACCGACCTGCGCGAGGGCGTGCTGACCCTGCCGATGCTCTACGCGCTGTCCCCCGACCACACCCACGACCCGGATCCCCGGCTGCGTGAGCTGCTCGGCGGCCCGATCGGCGACGACGCCGCCGTCGAGGAGGCGTTGACGCTGCTGCGCAAGTCGCCGGCGTTGGAGCAGGCGGTGCAGACGCTCACCGGGTACGCCGACCGGGCGCGGGCGGAGCTGGTGTCGGTGCCGGACTGTCCGGCGCGCGACGCCCTGGACATGCTGGCACGCTTCGTTGTCGACCGGACACATTGAGCGAATTCACCCTGCTGGGCACGGTGGCGGGCCGGTCGCAGTAGCCTGAGCACCCTGGAAATGCGCCCGGGGTGCGCGCGCGGAGGGAGACGGCCCATGCCGATCTTTGGGCAGGTCTGGTTGTGGAGTTCGCTGGCCTTCCTGCTCGGGGCCGTGCTGTGCTGGGCGCTGGTCGCCCTGCCCGCCCGGCGGCGGGTCGGTGAGCTGGAGGCGGAGCTGACCGCGCGGGCGCGCCGGCAGTCGCCGGCCTCCTCGGGGCAGTCCTCGTCCCGGTCGCTCTCGCCGGTCGGGTCGCGCCGCCAGCACGACGAGGAGGACTTCGACCCGCGTCGCCTGCTCGTCGGCAACGACCGTGAGCTGGAGCCGGCCGAGTCCGACGAGGCTCCGCTGACGAGGGCCTACGCCATGGCCGGGTCGCGGTCGGGGACCGTGACGGCGCCGCCGGAGATCGACACCGAGCTGTCCGACGGCCCCCGGGCGACGGCCACCCAGTACATCAACGTGTCCGGCACGTCCACGCTGGAGGCGCCGCCGGAGGTGCCGGCCGGCAAGAAGGACCGCGGCTGGTTCGACGACCCGCAGCGCCGCGACGAGAACTCCCCGGCGGCGACGACCGTGCTGCCGCAGGTGCCGGCGGAACCGGTCGACTCGCGTCTGGTCGACGACATCGAGCCGGCGACCGAACTGGTCGCCCCCGAGGCCGCCCGGGACGCCGACCGGGGCACTGACAGGGACGGTGACAGGGACACTGACAGGGACGGTGACAACGGCGGCACGGTGTTCTCCCAGCGCACCCACCCGATCCCCGGTGAGCTGATCCGTCAGCTGGACGAGTCGGACACGTCGGGGCCGGCCCACGCGCTGGTCGACGACCTTGACGACAGCGACGGCGGCGTCGACGAACGCGGCATTCTCGCAGAACTTGACGCTTCCGGCGAGTCGAAGCACCAGTTGAGCCAGGACCCGGAGGTAACCTCCGTGCTGGCACCGACCCCCGCGCCACCGGCGACCGGGTCGGACCACGGCGCGCACGACCGGACTGAGGTCGTGCCCGCACACACCGCCGAGACCACCGACGATGTCCAGGACGAGGCGGTGTCCGCGAGCGGGCGGCATGGCGCCGCCGGCGATCACAGCACACCGGGTGCCGAGGAGCCCAAGAACATGCCGGGGGTCACCGTCCAAGCCGAGCCGCCAAAGAACACGTTGCCCAAGCGCGTGCCGTCCAAGCCGCCGAGCCGAACGCCGTTCGGGGTGCAGACCTCGACCCCGGCGTCCGCGCCGGGCCCGGCCGCGTCCACCACGACCGTCGAGCCGGCGGCTGCCCAGAGCGCGAACGAGGCGCCCCGGGCGCTGTTCGAGCCGATCGTGCCGGCCGGCGACGGGCCGCCGGTTCCGCCGCCCCCGCACCGGGTGCGCACGGCGACCCCAGCCCCTGCTCGGGCTTCGGCCCAGGCCCCGGCCCCCACCGCCGGCCGTGGCCCGTTCGGCCCGGGTTCGGCGATGCCGGGCCCCGGCGGGACCGCGCCGTCGCCGGAGTACACGGTCAAGGCGAGCGCCAGCGCGATGCGCTACTGCACCCAGGAGTCGGACAGTTACGAGCGGACGATGGCCGAGGTCTGGTTCCTCTCGGCGGCCGACGCGGAGCGGGCCGGTTTCCGGCAGGTGGGTTAAGTGTGACGCCGGAGACCGGGGCGGTTGGTCGTTGCCCTATTGTTCTCGCCAATCCGGTGATCCCTACCCATAGCCTTGAGACCGTTACTCGCTAGGAGGCAGACGCCGTGAAGTGGTTCAAGCGGCTGTTCGGCACGCGCACGAAGCAGGAATCGCAGGTCACGTCGCCAACGAGGACGGCAGAGCCGGCGGTGACGCCGGCCGAGGCAACGGAGGCGCCTGCCGACGAGCCTACCGAGAAGTCGGCGGACGAGCCTGTCGACAAGCCGGTGACCGAGGCGTCCGCCGAGGCAACGGCCGAAAAGTCATCCGAGTCCCCGGCCGAGCCGGCCACCGAGCCCGAGCCCGCGAAGGCCGAGGTCGCGAAGGCCGAGGTCGCCGACGAGCCCGTGGTCGAGTCGGACGGCAAGGCGTCGGATCCGGCGATGAACCGGCTGGACGACGAGAAGGCCACGGCCGACCTCGCCGCCGCCGACGAGCCGGCCACCGAGGTCGCTGAGGTCGCCGTCGAGAAGCCCGCTGTCGAGAAGCCCGCCGCGGCGGAGAAGCCGGCCGCTGAGGCGACGAAGGCGGAGCCGGCCGCGGCGTCGGCGGACGAGGGCCCGTTCGGTCCTGGTTCGGCCAAGCCGTTGGCTGACGGCGCCGCCCCTGGCGATGAGTACACCGTCAAGGGCAAGCGCTCGTCGAAGCTGTTCCACACGGCCGAGTCGCCCTACTTCGGGCGGACGAAGGCCGACGTCTGGTTCAAGACCCCGGCCGATGCCGAGAACGCCGGCTTCGCCGCCTGGAACCACAAGAAGAAGGCTGCGGCCAAGTAGCCGCTAACCGACCGTCCAGGTGTCGCTCCCGTTGAGCAGCGCCTGGAGGTTCGGTGTCTTCGCCGCCACCGCCGTGTCCACCTGCTGTCGTGCTTGGTCGTCGTAGGTGGGGCGGGTGGTGTCGCGGTAGATGCCGGTGACGACGTGGTCGAGGTTCTGGGTGGAGAGTCGGGTGAGGGCGAAGGCGTAGGACGGGTCGTCGATGGTGGCGTCGTGGACGACGACGTCTTCCGGGCTGACCTGGTCGGCCTTGGCGATGTCGAGCCCGTGGGCGGTGCGGATGACGGCCTGGTCGCCGAACACGATGGGTTTCCCGTGTTCGAGGGGGATGAGTCGCTGTTCGGCCTGGCCTGGTTCCTTGAGGACGTCGAAGGCGCCGTCGTTGAAGATGGGGCAGTTCTGGTAGATCTCGACCAGTGCCGAGCCGCGGTGTTGGGCGGCGGCGGTGAGGATGCTGGTCAGCTGCGCGCGGTCGTTGTCCAGTGTCCGCGCGACGAAGGTGGCTTCGGCGCCGATCGCCAGTGACAGCGGGTTGAACGGGTGGTCCAGCGATCCGACGGGCGTGGACTTGGTGACCTTCCCGGGTTCGCTGGTGGGCGAGTACTGGCCTTTGGTCAGGCCGTAGATCCGGTTGTTGAACAGCAGGATCTTGAGGTTCACGTTTCGGCGCAGGGCGTGGATGAGGTGGTTCCCGCCGATGGACAGGGCGTCCCCGTCACCGGTGACGACCCAGACGGACAGGTCGGGTCGGGTGACCGCCAGGCCGGTGGCGATGGCCGGGGCGCGGCCGTGGATGGAGTGCATGCCGTAGGTGTTCATGTAGTACGGGAACCGCGACGAACACCCGATCCCCGAGATGAACACGATGTTCTCGCGTCGCAGTCCCAGCGACGGCAGGAACGACTGCATGGCGTTGAGCACCACGTAGTCACCACAGCCAGGGCACCACCGGACTTCTTGGTCCGACTTGAAGTCCTTGGCCTTCTGCGGGCCCTCAGCGCCCGGGACACCGTCCAGGCCACCCAACGACGGCAGCCCAAGGTCCACGGCGGTCATGCCGGGACTCCTTCCAGTTCGTTCAGGTGTGTGGTGAGGACGTGCTGGAGCTCCTCGGCCTTGAACGGGAGACCGGCGACCTTGTTGTAGGACACCGCGTCCACCAGGAACCGGCCGCGCAGCAACAGCGCCAGCTGCCCCAGGTTCATCTCCGGGATGACGACCCGGTCGTAGGACCGCAGCACGTCACCCAGGTTGGCCGGGAACGGGTTGAGGTGGCGCAGGTGCGCCTGGGCGACCTTGTGCCCCTGCGCCCGGACCCGACGGCACGCGGCGCCGATCGGCCCGAACGTCGAACCCCACCCCAGCACCAGCAGCCGCGCGTCGCCCGACGGGTCGTCGACGACCATGTCGTCGACCGTGATCCCGTCGACCTTGGCCTGGCGGATGCGGGTCATCCGGTCGTGGTTGTCGGGGTCGTAGGAGATGTTGCCCTTGCCGTCGGCCTTCTCCAGCCCGCCGATCCGGTGTTGCAGCCCGGCGGTGCCCGGGATGGCCCACTGCCGGGCCAGCGTCTCGGTGTCCCGCACATAGGGCCAGTGCTCGTCGGACCCGTCGAGCGCGTTGGGTTCGGTGGCGAAGGTGACCCGCAGGTCGGGCAGGTCGTCGGCGTTGGGGATCAGCCACGGTTCGGAGCCGTTGGCGATCGCGCCGTCGGACAGCAGCAGCACCGGCGTGCGGTAGGTCAGCGCGATCCTGGTCGCCTCCAGCACCGCGGCGAAGCAGTCGCCGGGGGACTGGGGGGCGATGATCGGCACCGGCGACTCGCCGTTGCGCCCGTACATGGCCTGCAGCAGGTCGGCCTGCTCGGTCTTGGTCGGCAGCCCGGTCGACGGACCGCCGCGCTGCACGTCGATCACCAGCAGCGGCAGCTCCGACATGACCGCGAGCCCGATCGTCTCGGACTTGAGCGCGATGCCCGGCCCGGACGTCGTGGTCACGCCGAGTGACCCGCCGTAGGCGGCGCCGAGGGCGGCGCCGACGCCGGCGATCTCGTCCTCGGCCTGCATGGTCGTGATGTTGAAGTTCTTGTGCCGGGACAGCTCGTGCAGGATGTCCGAGGCCGGGGTGATCGGGTAGCTGCCCAGCAGGATCGGCAGCCCGGAGCACTGGCCGGCGGCGACGATCCCGTAGGCCAGCGCGGCGTTGCCGGTGATCTGCCGGTAGTTGCCGGGCGGGAACGCGGCCGGCGGCACCTCGTAGGTCGTGGCGAACGCCTCGGTGGTCTCGCCGTAGTTCCAGCCGGCGCGGAAGGCCAGCACGTTCGCCTCGGCGATGTCGGGTTTGCGGGCGAACTTCTCCCGCAGGAACCGCTCGGTGCCCTCGGTCGGCCGGTGGTACATCCACGACAGCAGACCGAGCGCGAACATGTTCTTGCAGCGCTCGGCGTCCTTCTTCGACAGCCCGGTCTCCTTGAGCGCGCCCTGGGTGAGGGTGGCCATCTGGACGTCGAAGACCTGGAAGCTGGCGAGCGAGTCGTCCTCCAGCGGGTTGACCTCGTACCCGACCTTGGTGAGGTTCCGCTTGGAGAACTCGTCGGTGTTGACGATGACCGTGCCGCCGACGGGCAGGTCGGCGATGTTGGCCTTGAGCGCCGCCGGGTTCATCGCGACCAGCACGTCCGGCCGGTCACCCGGCGTGAGGATGTCGTAGTCCGCGAAGTGCAGCTGGAAGCTGGAGACACCCGGCAGGGTGCCCGCTGGCGCGCGGATCTCGGCCGGGAAGTTCGGCAACGTCGCCAGGTCGTTCCCGAACGCCGCCGCCTCCGAGGTGAACCGGTCACCGGTCAACTGCATACCGTCACCGGAGTCCCCGGCGAACCTGATCACGACCCGGTCGAGCTTCGTGACCTGGGTCGGCCTGGAACTCCCCGGTTGGCCGTTGCCCCCGTTCACGCTGGTGTCCATGGTGTGGTGATCCCTCTCTCGCACGGCTACGTGCCCCCCAATCGAGCCTAGCTGTGCCGCTGGTGGAGTTTCCCTGGTCTACAGCGTATTCGCGTCCCACATCACAGTCAGATCTCCCAGAGTCTGAGAGGGGAGGGATGGGGTGGCGCGCACCACGGCTTCGCCGACGCAACAGATCGTAGGTCAGGCGACCTCGGGGGCCGGCGGCCGGTCGAGCAGCCGCGAAAGCACCACGGTCGACACCGTCCGGTCGATCATGTCGACGGCCCGCAGCCGCTCCAACGCGTCCTCCAGGTGGTGGATGCTGGCGGCCCGCAGATGCACGATCGCGTCGGCCGCCCCTGTGACGCTGTAGGCCGCCACGACCTCGGGTAACGGGATCAGCCGCGCCCGGATCCGGTCGGGGGTGACATTGCCCATACAGTGCACCTCGACGAACGCCTCCGTGCCCCAGCCGAGGGCCTCCGGATCGACCACCGCGGTGAACCCGCGCAGGACGCCGGTGTCCAGCAGCCGGTCGACCCGCCGCTTGACCGCCGGGGCGGACAAACCGACCGCCTTCCCGATCTCGGAGTACGAAGAACGTGCGTCGGCGACGAGTCGCGAAATGATTCGCTGATCCAAGGTGTCCATACGCAACATAATGCCGCCGTTGAGGTGCCTGTACGACATTGATCGCTGGTCCCATCGAGATTTACCGTTGAATCATGACGGAAGCCCGCGTGTCAACCAGGCGCCACTACCTGATGTGCGAGCCGAGGTACTTCGCTGTCGAGTACGCCATCAACCCGTGGATGGACCCGACCCAGCCGGTGAACGCCGAGGTCGCGGTCAAGGAGTGGACCGAACTGGCCGACACCTACCGCCGGTGGGGCCACCGGGTGGACTTCGTCGAGCCGGTGCCCGGCCTGCCGGACATGGTGTTCGCCGCCAACTCGGGCACCGTCGTCGGCGGCCGCGTCCTGGGCGCCCGCTTCCGGGCGCCGCAACGGGCACCCGAGGCCGACCACTACCGCCGCTGGTTCGTCGACCACGGCTTCCGCGACGTGTTCATGCCCACCCGAACCAACGAGGCCGAGGGCGATTTCACCTGGACGGGTGAGGTCCTGCTGGCCGGCACCGGTTTCCGCACCGACCCGGCCGCGCACGCCGAGGCCCAGGAGATCCTGGGCGTCCCGGTGGTCTCGTTGCAGCTGGTCGACCCCCGCTACTACCACCTCGACACGGCCCTGTGCGTCCTGTCACCGGGCCACGTCGCCTACTACCCGGAGGCGTTCAGCCCCGGCTCCCAGCAGGTCCTGCGCCACCTGTTCCCCGACGCGATCATCGCCACCCAGGCCGACGCCGAGTGCTTCGCCCTCAACGCCGTGTCCGACGGCCGCAACGTCGTGCTGCCGCTGGAAGCCACCCACCTGGCCGACCGCCTCATCGCCGACGGCTACGAGCCGACATTCCTGGACATCGCCGAGCTGCGCAAGGCCGGCGGCGGCCCGAAGTGCTGCACGCTCGAGATCAGGAACCAGGTCGACAACTCCGTGTGACCGGCGACGACGTCCCGCTGAGACCGTGCCGACGGGTCGCTTCACCTCCCGCAGCCGGTTCGCCTCAGCCGGACAGGCGGGTAACCTGCGGCGCGTGACCCGGGGGCAGCCCGCCGAGCGCGACGAGATCGTCTTCCTGTCGCGGCTGCTGCCCACCGCGCACGTCGGTGATCCGGTGGACTACTGGGACCACGCGGAGCAGGGCCTGGCGATCGAGATCCTGTCCAGCGTCCTGTCCGACCGACACGTTCCCGTGGCGGGAAAGGACCGGGACCGCCTCATGGCCCTCGCGAGAGCCTGGGGTGTGGTCGACCGGGTCCGCGGGGACCTGCGTTGGTGCCCCGACCCCGACCTGGAGGACCAGCCGTGGCGAGTGATCGAGGGCACCGACTTCAGCCGCGTCGTGGAACGTGAACTGGCGGCCGAGATCAGCTCTGGCCATCCGCTTCACGGGAAGGACCTCACCGCCTGGCTCGCCTGCGAAGCCTGCGACGACGTCCTGGTCCGAGTGGACGACCAGGCCGCGCAAGCAGGGAAGGCCCCGTACCTGTGTGCTGTCACGCACCCGACGTGGAGCGAGGTACCCGAGACGCCACCCTGGCCGCGCGCCACACTGTTGACCACCTCTGGGGCGGCCCTGGACCTGTTACTGCGCTGCTGGGCCTGACCGTGGCAGACCAGGCCACGAATCGCAGGAGACTGCCGCGGGAAGGGGCGACTCGGGTGGTCGCGGTGCAGCATGGCGATCGTCGAGCGGGCGACCGTGCGGAGCGGGATTGAGGTGAGGTCGGCAGGCGGGGTGCTGGTTGCCGGGCTGGCGTTGATCTGGGGATCCAACTTTCTGTGGATCAAAGTGGCGTTGGGGGCGTTCAGCCCGGTTCAGCTGACCGTGGCGCGGATGGTGCTCGGCGCGCTGGTGCTGCTGGTCGTGGTGGCGGTGCGGCGGGAGCGGTTGCCGCGCGGGGTGGGGGTCTGGGGGCACCTGGTGGTCGCGGCGCTGGTGGCCAACGCCGTGCCGTACCTGCTGTTCGCCGTGGGGGAGACGCGGGTGGACTCGGGGGTGGCGGGGGCGCTGAACGCGACCACCCCGTTGTGGACGCTGCTGTTCGGCCGGGTGCGCCTCGCGGGTCGGCGGGTCGCCGGTCTGGTGTTGGGGTTCGGCGGCGCCCTGGCGATCTTCGCGCCGTGGTCGGCCGGGGCGATCGACACGCTCGGGGCCCTGTACTGCCTGCTCGCCGCGGTCAGCTACGGCCTGAGCTACCAGTACCTGAGCCGGTTCCTCGCGCCTCGGGACCTCAGCCCCACGGTGCTGTCGGCGGGCCAGCTCGTGGCGGCCAGTGGGCTCACGGCGCTGGCGTTGCCGCTGGACACGGCCGGGGTGCCGGGCTGGGCGCCGGGGCCGTGGGCGGCGCTGGCGGTGCTCGGCGTGGTCGGGACCGGGCTGGCGTTCGTGGTCAACTACGCGCTGATCAGGTCCGAGGGCGCGGTGGGGGCGTCGGTCGTCACCTATCTGGTGCCGGTGGCGTCGGTGGGGCTGGGGTTCGTGGTGTTGGGGGAGACGCTGCCGGCGTGGACGGTCGCCGGGGTCGCGGGCGTGTTGGCGGGGGTGTGGCTGTCGCGGTCACGTCGCCTGGGCGAGTGAGAGGCTGTTGCCGTCCGGGTCGAGGATGTCGACGTGGCGCACACCGTTGCCGTAGGTCTCGACCGGGTCGTGGGTGATGCCGGCGGCGGCCAGGCGCCCCAGGATGTCGTCGAGGTCGGTGACCCCGAGGGTGAGGGTCGCGCGCCCGGTGCGGCGGTCGTCGATGACGACGTAGGCGTTCTCGCCGACGTGCCACAGGTGTTCCTCGCCGATGACCTCGTCGGCGGGCCGGCCGAAGAACACGCCGTACCAGTCGAGGGCCCGCTGGCGGTCGCTCACCGTGATGACGGTGTACAGGTCCACAGGAATCACCTCCCGGTCGTCGGTGGGAAGATAGCGGCGATGAGTACCAACGCAGTGCGCAGGCGATCCCGCCGCCAGGAGACCGGGCTCTGGCGCGTGCCGGTCCTGCGCGTCGACCAGGTCACGCCCCGGCTCACCCGGGTCACCGTCGGCGGCGACACGCTCGCCGGGTTCGACTACGCCGGCACCGACCAGAACGTGATGCTCTACTTCTACCCCGAGGGCGTCACCCTGCCAGACACGCTGGCCGACGCACGCGCCCGCTGGTCCACGGTGAGGCCGCTGACCAGGACGTACACCGTCCGCCGGTACGACGCCGACACCCACGAGCTCGACGTCGACTTCGTCCTGCACGACGCGCCCGGCCCGGCGTCGGACTGGGCCAAACACGCCGCGCCCGGCGACGAGCTGATCCTCGTGGGCCCGTCCCCCGCCTACCAGCCGGACCCGACCGCCGACTGGTACCTGCTCGCCGGCGACGAGACCGCGCTGCCCGCCATCGCCGCGATCCTCGACGCCCTCCCCGGCGACGCCGTCACCAGGGTGTTCGTCGAGGTCGACGACGCCACCGAGGAACAGCCGCTGCCGGTCCCGGTCACCTGGGTCCACCGCGCCCAGGGCGTCACCCTGGCCGCCGCCGTGGCCGCCGCCGACCTGCCCGACGGCCGAGTCGACGCCTGGCTGGCCGGCGAACGCACCGCGATGGTCACCCTCCGTGCCCACCTGCTCGACGACCGAGGCCTCGACCGCCGCCAGGTCCGCCCCACCACGTACTGGCGACGCGGCGAAACCGGCATCTGACCTGCGCATTCAGCCCAAAGTGGAACTCCGGACGGCCCAAGGACGTTGTAGGCCAAGGGAGTTGTTCGCTGGAGCTGACGGAGGGCACCAGGGTGCACAAGCACTACAACGGGCTGAAGACGGCCTTACTGCTGGGCGGGATGAGTGCGCTGATCATCCTGATCAGCTCCCTGTTCGGTCGCACCGCACTGTTCGTCGGCCTCGGCCTGGCGCTGCTGATGAACGGCTACGCCTACTTCAACTCCGACAAACTCGCCCTGCGGGCGATGCACGCGCGCCCGGTGTCGCAGGCCGAGCAGCCGGAGATGTACCGGATCGTGCGTGAGCTGGCCACCTCGGCCCGCCAGCCCATGCCCAGGCTGTACGTCAGTCCGACCCAGGCCCCGAACGCGTTCGCCACCGGCCGCAACCCGCGCAACGCCGCGGTCTGCTGCACGACAGGCATCCTGGAACTCCTGGACCACCGGGAACTGCGGGCCGTGCTGGGCCACGAGCTGTCCCACGTCTACAACCGCGACATCCTGATCTCGTGCGTCGCCGGCGCGCTGGCCAGCGTCATCAGCGTCCTGGCCAACATGGCCATGTTCGCCGGCATGTTCGGCGGCTCCGGCGAGAACCGCCCCAACCCCCTGGCGATGTTGCTGCTGGCGCTGCTCGGCCCGATCGCCGCCGGCGTGGTCCAGATGGCCGTCAGCCGCTCCCGCGAGTACCAGGCCGACCAGTCCGGCGCCGAACTCACCGGCGACCCCATCGGTTTGGCCTCGGCCCTACGCAAACTCGAGTACGGCACGGCCCGAGCCCCACTGGCCCCCGAACCGAAGGTCGTCTCCCAGTCCCACCTGATGATCGCCAACCCGTTCCGCCCCGGCGAGCGCGTGGCCAGAATGTTCTCGACCCACCCGCCCATGGCCGACCGCATCCGCCGCCTGGAGGAAATGGCCCGCCGAGGCTTCTGACCACGCCGTCGCCCCGGCTCCCGCCCCCGCCCACCGGGACGTCCTCACACCGACGACTCCGGCCTCCCCCAGCGCCCCAGCGGATCTCGGCCGGCGCCGGCAGCAGATGCACCGGCCCGACACCGAACCTCACGCCCACGGGATGCCAACCCCGGGATGTCACCCCCGGGACGCCAGGCTGGAATGTCACCCCCGGGAGGCCAACCCCGGGACGCCAGGCTGGGATGTCACCCCCGGGAGGCCAACCGGAATGCCAGGCTGGGATGTCAGGCCTGGGACGCCAGGCCCGGCAGTTCCACGGTTTCGCCTGGTCAGGCCCCGGGGGATCCCCCCGTTTTCCAGTCTACCGAGCACCACCGACAGTTCTGGGCGACGAGCGGGGTGGCTGTGGACAACCGGGCGTTACCCGGTGGCCCCAGCGGCCTTGGCTATGGCCATCACGTAGTCCCCGTACCCGGACTTCGCCAGTTTGCGGCCCAGGGCGAAGCACTGGTCCGCGTCGATGAACCCACGGTCGAGCGCGATTTCTTCGAGGCAGGCGATCCGGACCCCGGTCCGGTGTTCGAGAACTTGGACGAACTGTCCGGCTTCGAGCAGCGAGTCGTGTGTTCCGGTGTCCAGCCAGGCGAATCCGCGCCCGAGGTCGAGGAGCCGGGCGCGTCCTTGCCGCAGGTAGTGCAGGTTGACGTCGGTGATCTCCAGTTCACCCCGAGGTGACGGCTTGAGCTCCTTGGCGATCTTGACGACGTTGTTGTCGTAGAAGTAGAGCCCGGTGATGGCCCGGTTGGAGCGTGGTTTGACCGGTTTTTCCTCGATGGACACGAGTCGTCCGGTGGCGTCGACCTCGCCGACGCCGTAGCGCTGGGGGTCCTTGACGGGGTAGCCGAACAGCACGGCCCCGTCGATGCCGTGCACGTATTCCTGCATGACCGCGCCGAAGTCGGCGCCGAAGAAGATGTTGTCGCCGAGTACGAGCGCGACGTCGTCGTCCCCGACGAAGCTTTCGCCGATGATGAAGGCTTCGGCGAGCCCGTTGGGTTGTGGCTGTTCGGCGTAGGAGAGTTCGACGCCGAACTGGTTGCCGCTGCCCAGCAGGCGCTGGAAGTTGGGCAGGTCGTTGGGCGTGGAGATGATGAGGATCTCCCGGATGCCGGCCAGCATGAGCACCGACATCGGGTAGTAGATCATCGGCTTGTCGTAGACGGGCAGCAGCTGCTTGGACACGGCCTGGGTGATCGGGTGCAGCCGGGTGCCGCTCCCGCCCGCGAGGATGATCCCTTTCATCAGCCTTCCAACCCGGCGCAGGACGCCGTTACTAGACGGTTACGACCCGCACACGCTAACCGCACGCGCTCAACGATAGTTCGTGAACTGCAGAGCGATCCCGAAGTCGGACCCCTTGAGCAGGGCGATCACGTCCTGCAGGTGGTCCTTCTTCTTGCCGGAGACGCGCAGCTGGTCCCCTTGGATCTGCGCCTGGACGCCCTTGGGTGCCTCGTCCCGGATCTTCTTCGCGATCTCCTTGGCCTTCTCCGAGGAGATCCCCTGGACGATCGTCCCGGTGACCTTGTAGACCTTGCCGGAGGCGGCCGGGTCGCCCACGTCGAACGCCTTGAGCGAGATCTGCCGCTTGACCAGCTTGTCCTTGAAGACGTCGATGGCCGCCCGGCACCGCTCCTCGGTCTCGGCCTCGACCGTCACGGCTTCCTCGCCGGCCCACTTGACCGACGCGTTGGTCCCCCGGAAGTCGAACCGCGTGGACAGCTCCTTGGCCGCCTGGTTGAGCGCGTTGTCGACCTCCTGCCGGTCAACCTTGCTCACCACGTCGAACGACGGATCCGCCACCTGACTCGCACCTCCACGTCGAAGCCCATGCCTCCCCGCCGGGATGCTACCTCCGCCCCGCCACCGCCAGAGGAGTACCGGTTGGCCAACGCCCAGAAGCGTTGGGTATGGTTTCGCCTCGACCGGCCACGGCAGGTCACTCCCGGCGGGTTGCCCGAGCGGTCAAAGGGAGCAGACTGTAAATCTGTCGCGAAAGCTACGAAGGTTCGAACCCTTCACCCGCCACACCAGCGCCAACGGCCCGGTGACCAGCAAGAACAGGTCACCGGGCCGTTCGCTTGCGTCCAGCTGCGTCCGACCATGACCGGCGTTCTACGGCTGGTTGTGCCTAATACGTGCCCAAGTTCAGCTGGTCATGGCCTGGTCGGCCTTGGCGGAATTATTGACAAACGACGATGTTCGGCCGACGTGCATGCACAACGCCTTCGAGACCAGTTCCCCGAGGGAGATGTAGGCGTGCTGGTGACGGTCCCACGTTCGACGCCAGCGCAGGAGCGTCGATGTCTGGCCAATCATGACCACAGCATCGACCACGCCGACCAGGGAAAACACCGCCTGATACCAGTCAGTCGAGTGGCATCGGAGGCCGTTCCCTGCCCGAGAAGCACAGATGCGCCAGCGTCGACGCTAGGTAGCCTCAATGGGACGTTTCGACAGCAGAGGAGCGCTGTACGTGGCCGAGTTGGAGCTACTGCCGCACGACGAGTACGTGCGCCAGTTGCCGCAGAAGCGCATGTCCGCCGGTGTGGTGATCCGCGATGCCTCCGGGCGGGTGTTGCTGGTGGAGCCGTCGTACAAGGCCGGGTGGGAGATCCCCGGCGGTGTGGTCGAGGACGACGAGGCGCCGTGGGTGACCGCTGTCCGTGAGACCCGGGAGGAGATCGGGCTCGTCCGGGACGTCGGTCGGCTGCTGGTCGTCGACCACGTGCCGGCCGAGAGCGACAGCCTGCCCGAGCGGATGGCGTTCCTGTTCGACGCCGGCACCATCGACCCCGCCGACGTCGGCCGGCTCACCTTCGGGGCCGAGATCGTGTCAGCCGCACTGTGCGAGCCCTCGGAGGTGCGGGCGAAGGTCGCGCCCGTGCTCGCCGACCGGCTCACCGCCGCCCTCCACGCTCTGGCCGCAGGCGGAACCGCGTTGTGCGTTCGCGGGAAACCCACCGGCTGATGTCCGACACGTGGTCGCTGCCCGACAACCTCGCCAGGTTTCGCAAGGCGCGGAATTTGTCACAGGAGCAGTTGTCCGCCGCCGGGGTCGCCGTCGACACGGTCGCCCGCATCGAGCGCGCCGAACGACAGACCACGAGGCCTGCCACGGTGCGCAAATTGGCCGCCGCCCTGCACATCAGCCCTTCAGCACTGAACGAATGTACCGTAGTTTCCGTGGAAGGACTATGTCAAAAATAAGAACTGTTCTGATCGGAGAATGGCCAGGGAAACTCAACCGGTCGGTTCGTTGATTTGGCGAAGGAGTGCGCTTCGGTTGGGTGAACGCTGACGACTTCGAGAGTTGCGAACCACATTCATCCTGCTAGGAAATATCGCGACAGGACTGTTCGTGTGTCAAGAGAGTATCTGGATTCGCGAGTTGAAAGGCTTAGCGCCTTTTGTCGAGCCACAGGCGCAATGCGTACAGTAGGGCAGCCTGCGCGACGCCCGCGATCAACAACAGGGCGTAGGCGGACGGTCCTGTGTCGCCGAGGTCAATCTCCATCAGAAGAAGTGATGTTGGCAAGGTCGCTACGATCAGCCAAATTCCACCAAGGTTGGCGCCGATCACAGGACCGCGAAGCAAAAGGAAGGTAGTCGCGGCCACGACGAATACCAGCAACAGATATGTGACCGCAATCCACCGGAATCGCCAGGGGGCTCTCTCCGGTGTCATGTGGGACAGTTTGACCCAACGTTGTGCGTGAATGCAAGGGCTGGCGACGTTTCGTTGCGTTCGCGAGCGTGGAAACTGGTGTCAGCGCTGTGCGGTTGTTGGCGGCGGTTGTCGATGGCAGAGGTATCCTCTTGGATTGTTGGACCGGTTGGATTGAAACGCGTGGCACGCAACTGTTCCGGATCTTCAGGATAAAACCGTCATTCTGGAGGTCGCTGAAACCGGCTTCGCCGTAGTCGCGTGTGGCGCCAGTTCGTCGAGGAAGTGCCTGTCCGAGGGTAATCATTCGCGATCCGGCAGGACGTGTGCTGCTCGTCGAGTCGCCGTGGCGACCGCTGTTCATGAAATGGGGAGGAGATCGGTCTGGTTCGGGGCTTGTTCGATCGCATCGGGGGGTGCGATGGCTGTCGGCGAGACGGTGAGGTGTGTGCGCGGGTCCCTGTCGGGTGGGTGTGGGTTGGGGTCCACCGGTCAAGTGAGCGACTGGACGACAAAGATCGCCCCGGTAAGGGTCGCGCTGGACAGTGCGAGCAGCCAGTTTCGTCGGGCGTTGCCGCGGAAACTTAACAAGGCGCAGACGAAACCCGCGAAACCCATTGCCAGGCAGGCGATTCCGAGGGCGGTTCGGTGGAGGCCCTCGGCCAGTACCGCGACCGTGCCGAGGAGTGAACCGGCCAGGCCGATTCCGGCGATCAAGTCCCGGACGGTGTCGGTCAGGGCTTTTCTGATCTTGCGGGATTTCTCCCCCATAGCGGGGAGGAATGCTACCGGAATGCGGCTACGCTGAGCAGTCGGCTTGGCTTTGGGATCGGGCGGCATGATCGACGTTCTGGCGGTACTCGTGGACGCCCTGCGGCGTCTTGTCCCGGTGGCGGAGCGGCCGGCGCGGTTGGGGTACGACCTGGTCGTCGCCTACGCGACGGTCAACCGGTGTCTGATGGTCGCGGGCGATGTCGTAGGGAAGGTCGAGAGCATCGCGGGGCGGGCGCGCGACCCTGTGTGGGTCGCCGGGAAGGGGCCGGGCGGTGAACTCAGCGACCTGGAGTACCTGCTCAAGGCTCAGTTGCGGGACCTCAACCAGGTCGAGACGATGCTCGGCGGGCGATATCGGGACGCGCTGACCGACGGCGACCTGGTCGGGCTGTGGCAGCGGCTGGGCAATCGGGAGACCATCCTCGGCGTGCTGCTGGCGCGTCTGCGCCACAACCAGCTTCCGCTGGAGGGGCTGCCGTTGTTGGCGGGAGCGAGGGCTGGGCCGATGGTGGTCGACCTCGGCCGGAGTCGGGCGGCGATCGTGGCGGGGATGACGGCCTACCTCGCGTTGTGGCGGCCCCGCGAGCGGGTCGGGGAGGTCACGGCGCGGGTGGGGGAGTTGCGCGACGCCCTGCTGTGCGGGTTCGCGTTGGGGGACGTGTTGCCGGGGGTTGGGGACGGGCGGTTTCGTTAGGGTCGCGGGCATGGTGGGAGACGATCAGGTGCGGTGGGCGCGGGTCGTCAGGCAAGGGCTTGCTTCACCCGGTGGGTCGGTGGTGGATGCCGTTGCGCGGGTGGTGGGGGTGCAGGCGCAGGATCTGCGGGCCAGTCGGCTCGCGGTGCGGGTGCGGACCGTCGGGTTGACCTCGGCCGACGTCGACGTGGCTGTTCGGGAACGGGCCGTGGTGCGGACGTGGGCCATGCGCGGCACGTTGCACATGGTCGACGCGGCCGACTACTTCTGGGTCAACGACGCCCTGGGGGCGTACTTCGCGCAGCGGGGGGCCGGGCGGCGGCGGCAGTTGGGGCTGGACGACGCGCTGCTGGAGCGAGCAGCCGGGCGGCTGGAGGTCGAACTGCGGAAGCCGTTGACCCGGCCCGAACTCGTCGAGCGGCTCGAACTGCCGATCGACCCGACCGGGCAGGCGCCGGCGCATCTGTTGGCCTGGGCGGCCAACGTCGGGCTGGTGTGTCGGGGGCCGGAGGGGCCGGGGGACGAGCCGACCTACGTGTTGGTGCGGGAGTGGTTGGGGCCTCGGCCCGACGTCCGCGACTCGCTCGTCACCCTCGCGCGGCGCTATCTCGCGGCGTACGGGCCGGCGACGGCCGAGGATCTCGCGGCGTGGTCGGGGCTTCCGGTGACCCGTGTGCGGCCGGGGTTGGACGCCGTGGGGGTGCGCACCGCCGACGGGGTCTACGCCACGGGCGACGATCGAACCCCGCTGGACGACGGGTCGAGCCGGGTGCGACTGTTGGGGCACTTCGACGCCTACCTGCTCGGATATCGGGGGCGGGACCTCGCCGTGCCGGCCGAACTGCGCCGGCGGGTGCAGACCGGCGGTGGATTCGTCATGCCGACCGTCCTGGTCGACGGGCAGGTCGTGGGCACCTGGCGGCCGGTCTCCACGAAGAACGGGCTGCTCATCGACGTCACCGGGGAAACGCCCGGCGGGATCGGTAACGAGGTGGCCGACATCGGACGATTCCTCGGCGTACACACTGCCCTGACCACCACGGCTGGGTGACAGTCCGGTTACCGAATCCTCTTAGCACAGTCGGAATCTTCGCCCAGACGGGGTACAGTTACGCGACCGTGACGTAGCTCGTTCGAGCATCTCGTCACTGTGCGGCGGTTATCTGACCTGGTTGTCACCCGGACGGCCGAGGAGAGTGCATGCCCGACACGGCACACGAGCGCGCCACCGAGTTCCCCACCGACCCGACGACCGACCGCCGGTTCGGGGTGTTCTCCGTGCTCGTCCTGATCGCGGGGGTCATCGCCGCCGCGTTGGTCTCCTGGTGGCTCCCGCTCGAACCATCGGCCGACCTCATCGGGATCGGCCTGCTGCTCGTCCTCGCCTTCCTGGTGGTCGAGCAGGTCTCGGTCAACATCGACGTCCGGGGCGGTGTCTCCTGGACGATCTCGTTCACCGAGATCCCCCTGGCCATCGGGCTGTTCGTCGCCCCCTTCCAGGTCGTGCTCGCCGCGCACCTGATCGCCGGGGTCGGCACGCTGCTCGCCCGGCGCGTCCAGGACCGCGTCCTCTACAACACCGGCGCCGAGATCCTCGAGATCACCACCGCCTTCACCGTCTTCACCGTCGTCGGCGACCTGCTGCGCGGCGCCGGGCCCGAGTGGCTGGCCGCGCTCACCGGAGCCGTCAGCGCACCGATCTCCAGCACGCTGCTCGCCCTCGTCGCCGTGCACATCCTCGGCCGGCGGATGCGGGTCGCCGCGGCCACCAAACTCGTCTCGCGCACGCTCGTCCTCGGGCTGGTCAACGCGTCGGTCGGCGTCGTCGGCTACGAGGTCGCCACCAACGCCCACGACGGGTGGCTGCTGGTGGCCGCCATGCTCGTCGGCGTGTGGGCCCTCTACTTCGCCTACGCCGGGCTGCTGCGCGAACAACGCGACCTCGAGGCCCTCTCCGAGGTCAGCCTCATCGTCGCCCGCTCGGGCCGGCGCGCGGCCGCCCGCCCGGCCCTGGGGCAGGACACCGCCGCCGCCGTGCGTTCCGACGACTGGCTAGGCGTCGCCCACCGGATCAAGGACCAGCTCGGCGCGGCGCGGGTCGTGCTGCGGCTGCGGTTCGACCCGCAGTCGCCGATGCACACCGTCGTCGCCGGGGACGCGTTACCCGACGACATGGTCGACCTGGAGGCCACCGGCAGCCGCTCCGACGGGCTGCTGCGGCTGCCCGGCTCCCACGTGCGGCACTTCCGCCGGCCCGACGCCCTGCCCGAGATCCGCGAGTCGCTCGTCCGCCGAGGCGCCCAGGAAGCGCTGGTCGTGCCGCTGCGCAGCGCCAGCCACCTGCTCGGCGTCGTCGAGGCGCACGACAAGCTCTCCCGCTGGCGCGGCTTCGGCCAGGCCGACCTGCGGATGATCGGCACCACCGCCAGCCACCTGGCCACCGCGCTGGACAACCGGCGCCTGCTCGCCACCCTGCGCCACGACGCCTACCACGATCCGCTGACCGGCCTGCACAACCGGCCCGGCTTCCGCCAGGTCGCCTCCGAACTGCTCGGCAGCTCGCCCGACTCCGTCATGCTGCGCGTCGACCTGGAGGTCCAGCCGGCGATCAGCGACGCCCTGGGCTACGCCTGGAGCGACCGGATCACCATCGCCGCCGGGCGCCGGCTGCGTGACGTCCTCGGCCCGGACGTCCCGCTGGCCAGGCTCGAAGGCGGCGCGTTCGCCGCGCTGCTCGTCGACGCCGACTTCGACCTGGCGCGCGAGGTCGCCGAGAAACTGCTGGCCAGCCTCGCCGCGCCCTACCCGGTCGACCGGCTGACCGTCGAGGCCGGCGTGGTCGTCGGCTTCTCCTCCTCCACGATGTCCGAGGGCGTGCTGTTCACCGACGCCGCCGGTGTGCCGCGCGAGGGCGGCGGCTCCGTGCCCGACGTCGACGAACTGCTCAAACGCGCCGACGTCGCGCTGCGGGCCGCGCGCAGCAGCGGGGAGAAGTACAAGGCCTACGTGCCGAGCATGGGCCAGATGTTCCTGCGCCGCTTCCAGCTCGTCACCCAGTTCCGTCAGGCGCTGGAGTCCGACCAGGTCAGCGTGCACTACCAGCCGAAGGTCGCGCTGCCGAGCCGCGCGGTGCTCGGCGTGGAGGCGCTGGTGCGCTGGGTGCACCCCGAGTTCGGCCGGCTCGACCCCGACGAGTTCGTGCCGGCCGTCGAGGCCGCCGGCCTGGTCGACGCGCTCACCGACTTCGTGCTGGACAAGGCGCTGGTCAAGATCCGGGCGTGGCTCGACCGCGGCCTGCGGATCGGCGTCGCGGTCAACCTGTCGGTGCGCAGCCTCGCCAACCAGGACTTCCCCGACCAGGTCGCCGCCGCGCTGGAACGCCACGGGGTGCCGCCGGAGCTGCTGACGCTGGAGCTGACCGAGTCCGGGGTGATGGCCGACCCGGCCAGGGCGCTGCCGGTGCTGCGCGGGCTGCACACCCTGGGCGTCGTGCTGGCCGTCGACGACTTCGGCACCGGCTACTCCTCGCTGGCCTACCTGCGGCAGTTGCCGGTCGACGAGGTGAAGATCGACAAGAGCTTCGTGTTCGGCATGGGCAGCGACCTCGGTGACCTGGCGGTCGTGCGCTCGATCGTCGAGCTGGGGCACTCGCTGGGCCTGGTCGTGGTGGCCGAGGGCGTCGAGGAGGACGCCGCCCGTGACCAGCTGGCGGCCATGGGCTGCGACGTCGCCCAGGGCTACCTGATCTCCCGGCCGCTGTCCGAGGAGCGGCTGGAGGCGTGGTTGCAGGCCCGCACGACCAAGGTCCGCGGCCTGCGCGACGAGACGGTCCTGACCCTGCTGTCGTAAAGGGGGATCCCCGTTTCAACCCCGCCTGTGGCCGGTGTACAGTCGTCACGGCTCAAGCAAGAAGGCCGAGCACGCCCCAATAGCTCAGTCGGCAGAGCGTCTCCATGGTAAGGAGAAGGTCTACGGTTCGATTCCGTATTGGGGCTCGCAGTTGTCCTGGGGAGCAGATCGTCCAGGTCCCAGGGTTTGCGCCGGGTTCCGGTGTAGGGCGGTGTAGCTCAGTCGGTAGAGCAAGCGGCTCATAATCGCTGTGTCGCCGGTTCAAGTCCGGCCACCGCTACGCGTTGAGGAGAGAGAGGCAAGGCCGTGGCTGGCAGCGACGTGCGACCGAAGATCACGATGGCGTGCGAGGAGTGCAAGCACCGCAACTACATCACCAAGAAGAACCGGCGCAACGACCCGGACCGCTTGGAGATGAAGAAGTTCTGCCCGAACTGCGGTACGCACCGGATGCACAAGGAAACCCGCTAGGGTGCTGGACCCGTCCCACGCCGGGCACGCTTATCCGCGCTCGGAGATCTACGAGGTGGGCAGGGCCAAGATCCAGGAGTTCGCGGACGCCATCGGCGACCCGAACCCGGCCTACCGTGACGTCGAGGCCGCCAAGGCACTCGGTCATCCCGATGTGATCGCCCCGCCGACGTTTCCCACGATCCTGTTCGGCCGGTACTCGATGCACTCACTGGTCGAGGACGAACGCCTCGGGCTCGACTACGACCGGATGGTCCACGGCGACATGTCGTTCCGCTACGAACGTCCCGTGCGTGCCGGTGACCGGTTGACCGTCGTCACCCGCATCGACCGGATCATGGCGCGCGCCGGCAACGACTTCCTCGACCTGTCCGTCGAGGTCGACACCGCCGACGGCGAACGGGTCGTGGTCGCCGGGGCGCAGCTGGTCGTGCGGGGCGAGCCGTGATCGGCCCGGACGTCACCGCCGGCACCGAGCTGCCGCCGACGTCGATCCGGATCACCCGCGCGGACCTCGTCCGCTACGCGGGCGCCTCGCTGGACTTCAACCCGATCCACTGGAACGAGCGGGTGGCCGCCGACGTCGGGCTGCCCGGCGTCGTGGCGCACGGCATGCTGACCATGGCCGTCGCCGGCCGGGTCGTCACCGACTGGCTCGGCGACCCCGGCGCGCTGGTCGAGTACGGCGCCCGTTTCGTCCGCCCGGTCGTGGTGCCCAACGACGAGGACGGCGCCCTGGTCGAGCTGACCGGCAAGGTCCGGGACGTCCGCGAGGACGGCACCGCGCGGGTCGACATCACCGCGAAGTTCGACGGTCGGGCCGTGCTCGGCAAGGCCGTGGCCATCGTCCGGGTCCCGGCCTCCTAGACCTCAGATCGCGACCGCCAGGTCCTGCGCCGCGCGCTGCGTGTGCCAGACGACCTCCGGCGGAACCTCGTCCGCGCGGGTCGATGACACCACCGCCCACGGGTCGTCCGGGCGGTTGACCAGTGCGCCGACGCAGGACACGCCATCGCGGAACTGGCCGTGCTCCAGGATCGGGCCGCCGGCCGCCCCGGCCAGCTCCACCTCCAGCGCCTCGGTGTCGATCAGCGTGCGGGCGGTGAACCGGCGCATTCCCTGCGCGGACAGGTACGCGGCGCGGCGGGCGCGGGGCAGCGACGCCAGCAGGACCTTGCCGATGACCGTGGCGTGCGCGGCGACCTCCAGACCGGCCTCCAGGTCCTCCAGGTAGGGCGACTCCGGCCCCTCGACCACGTCGGTGACCACGATCCGGCCGGACACGAACCGGCCGAGGTAGGCCGTGCGGCGGGTGGTCGCGGACAGCTGCCGCAGGACCGCGTGCACCCCCGGGCGGCGCGCGAAGGAGGCCAGCAGGTCCTGGTAGAGCCGGGCGACCGACGAGCCGAGCACGTAGCGGCCGTCGGTGTCCCTGGCCAGGTAGCCCTCGTAGGTCAGCGTGCGGACCAGGTGGTAGGCCGTGGAGAGGTTCAGCTCACAGCGCCGCGCGATCGCCTTGACGGTCAGCGGGGCCCGGCTCGCCCCGACCTCCTCCAACACGCGCAGGGCCCTGGACACCGACCGGATGCGGTCCACGGGCTCGCGGTTGTCGCGCATGGTCACCGCCCCCACAGGTGAGCACCGACAGAGCCATTGTGCGTCACCTGACCAGCGCACACCACCGCACGCGTTGTCGCCATCTGAAAACTCGGGGCTTCCTCGACGGGGGCGCCGCTGTCAGCCTCAGGAGAGCCCGGCCGGGACCCCGCCGGTGACCGACCTGGACGGTGCCGTGTGCACCGTCCAGGTGGGCGGCCTACTTCGCCTCGCGCAGCAGCTCACCCATTCGGGTGACGCCGGTGACCAGGTCGTCGTCGCCGAGGGCGTAGGAGAGCCGGAAGTAACCGGGGGTGCCGAACGCCTCACCGGGGACGACGGCCACCTCGGCGTGCTCAAGGACCAGCGCCGCCAGCTCGACGCTGGTGTTGGCGCGGGTGCCCCGGATCTCCTTGCCGAGCAGGCCCTTGACCGACGGGTAGGCGTAGAACGCGCCCTGCGGGGTCGGCACCTCGACGCCGGGGATCTCGCCGAGCAGCGTGACGATCGTGCGCCGGCGGCGGTCGAAGGCCGCGCGCATCTCGTGCACGGCGTCCAGCGGCCCGGACACCGCGGCCAGCGCCGCCCGCTGCGACACGTTCGCCACGTTCGACGTCAGGTGGGACTGCAGGTTGGCGGCGGCCTTGGTCACGTCCGCCGGGCTGATCATCCAGCCGACCCGCCAGCCGGTCATGGCGTAGGTCTTGGCCACGCCGTTGACCACGATGCAGGTGTCGGCCAGCTCAGGGACCACGACCGGCATGGACTCCGCCGTCACGCCGTCGTAGGTCAGGTGCTCGTAGATCTCGTCGGCGATCACCCAGATGCCGTGCTCGGCGGCCCAGCGGCCGATGGCCTCGACCTGCTCGCGCGGGTAGACCGCGCCGGTCGGGTTGGACGGGCTGCAGTAGAGCAGCGCCTTGGTCCGGGGCGTGCGGGCCGCCTCCAGCTGCTCGACGGTGGCCAGGTAGCCGCTGGACTCGTCGGTCACCACCGGCACCGGGACACCGCCGGCGAGCGCGATCGACTCGGGGTAGGTGGTCCAGAACGGGGCGGGCAGGATGACCTCGTCGCCGGGGTCGAGGACGGTGGCGAAGGCCTGGTAGACGGCCTGCTTGCCACCGTTGGTGATCAGGACCTGGTTGGCGCCGACCTGGTAGCCGCTGTCCCGCGCGGTCTTGGCGGCGACGGCCTCACGCAGCTCGGGCAGGCCGGCGGCGGGCGTGTAGCGGTGGTTGCGCGGGTCCTTCGCGGCCTCGATGGCGGCCTCGACGATGGCCGGCGGCGTCGGGAAGTCCGGCTCGCCGGCGCCGAAGCCGATGACCGGCCGGCCGGCCGCCTTGAGGGCCTTGGCCTTGGCGTCCACGGCCAGGGTGGCGGACTCGGCGATGCCGCCGATCCGGGCGGAGATCCTGCTGACGGTGCTGTTTACGGCCATACCGGCATCGTCCCAGACCGGCCCTTCGGGGTGGCCGCTGCCCTGGTTGACGGGCGCGGTTGCGGAGCTCGCCAGGCGTTGTCGTACACTCTGGAACTTGGAAGTTGACGACCGAACCCCACGTTGCACAGTGGGGTAGGTTCAATGCGTCCGAACACCGCGGGAACGAGTGATCGGTTTCGCGAAGGGGTGTAGCTCAATTGGCAGAGCAGCGGTCTCCAAAACCGCAGGTTGCAGGTTCAAGTCCTGTCACCCCTGCGTCAGGCGCAAGGTGTGGATCCATCGAGCGGAGGAACTGGCGTGGTTGACGACCGGGACAAGGAGCGGGACAAGGGGCAGGAGCGCCCATCTCGTCCGGTCACCGCCGCGGCGCGACGTGAGCGCCGTGCTTCCGCACGCCCTGCCGCGCGGAAGGACGCGTCCGCCGACGACGCCAAGTCGGCCAAGGCGGACGACAAGGCCGGTGACAAGCGACCGCGCGCGAAGAGCAAGTCCGCGCAGAGCAAGACCGGTGAGCACAAGGGACGGCCCACTCCGACCAGGGACCGCAAGGAGAGCCCGGGCTTCTTCGCCCGGATCTTCCGGTTCCTGCGTGAGGTCGTCGCCGAGCTCCGCAAGGTCATCTGGCCGACCCGCAAGCAGATGATCACGTACACGGCTGTCGTGTTGGTTTTCGTGGCCTTCATGGTTGCCCTGATCGCGGGGCTGGACCTCGCGCTCGGCCAGGGCGTGTCCGCACTGTTCGGCTGAGCCGAACAGGACACGTGATCTATGAAAGGAAGCGAGACCCAACAGTGAGCTCCGAGAACGGCGCGACCGGCAGCCAGGAGCCGACCAGCTTCGACGAGGCCGAGGCGGCGTTGTCAGTCGAGGACACGATGGGGCAGGCCGAGCAGGCCGCCGAGACCAGTGTCGCGACGGACGAGGGCATCCAGGACGACACCGCCGACGACCTCGACTCCGACCTCGACTCCGACCTTGACTCCGCCGACACGGAGGACGAGGACGCGGACGAGGAAGAAGAGGACGGCGAGGCCGAGGTCGAGGAGGCCGCCGATCCCGCCGCCGAGATGCGTGACGCGCTGCGTCGCGCGCCCGGCGAGTGGTACGTCGTGCACTCGTACGCCGGTTACGAGAACAAGGTCAAGACCAACCTGGAGACCCGGATCCAGACCCTGGACATGGAGGACTACATCTTCCAGGTCGAGGTGCCGACCGAAGAGGTCACCGAGATCAAGAACGGGCAGCGCAAGCAGGTCCAGCGCAAGGTGCTGCCCGGGTACATCCTCGTCCGGATGGAGCTCAACGACCCGTCGTGGTCGGCGGTGCGCAACACCCCCGGGGTCACCGGTTTCGTCGGCGCGACGTCCAAGCCGTCGCCGCTGTCGATCGACGAGGTGCTGAAGTTCCTCCTTCCGCAGGTGGAGGAGGCCAAGCCGGCCACCGCGGGCAAGGGTGCGGCGGCGACGCCGGCCAAGGGCCCTGCCGTGGAGGTCGACTTCGAGGTCGGCGAGTCGGTCACCGTCATGGACGGCCCGTTCGCCACGCTGCCCGCGACGATCAGCGAGGTCAACGCGGACGGGCAGAAGCTGAAGGTCCTGGTGTCGATCTTCGGCCGGGAGACGCCGGTCGAGCTGTCGTTCAGCCAGGTCTCCAAGATCTGACCGCAGATCCGGACGCGGTAGCCGAGACAAGAAACAAGCAGGGAAGAAATGCCACCCAAGAAGAAGAAGCTGTCCGCGATCATCAAGTTGCAGATCACCGCGGGCCAGGCCAACCCGGCGCCCCCGGTGGGTCCCGCGCTCGGCCAGCACGGCGTCAACATCATGGAGTTCTGCAAGCAGTACAACGCAGCGACCGAGGCGCAGCGGGGCACCGTGGTGCCGGTCGAGATCTCCGTGTACGAGGACCGGTCGTTCGACTTCAAGCTCAAGACCCCGCCGGCGGCGAAGCTGCTGCTCAAGGCCGCGGGCGTCGACAAGGGCAGCGGCGAGCCGCACCGCCTCAAGGTCGCCAAGGTGACCTGGGACCAGGTGCGCGAGATCGCCGAGACGAAGAAGGCCGACCTCAACGCCAACGACATCGACCAGGCGGCCAAGATCATCGCTGGCACCGCCCGGTCCATGGGCATCACGGTCGAGTAAGCAACGACATCGACCAGGCGGCGCAGTGCCCATCAGGGCAATCGCTGGCACCGCCAGGTCCATGGGCATCACGGTCGAGTAATAACCAGATTTCGTGGGAGAGCCGAGCGCGGCTCGTGACCACTGACTTTCGTGAGGAAGATGTATGGCTAAGCGCAGTAAGGCCTACCGCCAGGCCGCCGAGATGATCGACCGGGAGCGGCTGTACTCGCCGCTGGAGGCCGCGAAGCTCGCCAAGGAGACCACCAAGGTGAAGCTGGACGCGACCGTCGAGGTCGCCATCCGGCTGGGCGTGGACCCCCGCAAGGCGGACCAGATGGTGCGCGGCACCGTCAACCTGCCGCACGGCACCGGCAAGACCGCCCGGGTCATCGTGTTCGCCACGGGTGACAAGGCCAACGAGGCCATCGCCGCCGGTGCGGACGAGGTCGGCGCCGAGGACCTGATCGAGCGCATCCAGGGTGGCTGGCTCGACTTCGACGCCGCGATCGCGACCCCCGACCAGATGGCGAAGGTCGGCCGCATCGCCCGCATCCTCGGCCCCCGTGGCCTGATGCCCAACCCGAAGACCGGCACGGTGACCCCGGACGTCACCAAGGCCGTCGCGGACATCAAGGGCGGCAAGATCAACTTCCGGGTGGACAAGCAGTCCAACCTGCACCTGGTCATCGGCAAGGCCTCGTTCGACGAGGACAAGCTGGTGGAGAACTACGCCGCCGCGCTCGACGAGGTCCTGCGGGCCAAGCCGTCGGCCGCCAAGGGCCGGTACCTGAAGAAGGTCACCTTCTCCACGACCATGGGCCCCGGCATCCCGGTCGACCCGGCGCGCACCCGCAACATGCTCGCCGACGAGCCGGCCGTCTGAGACACCGACACACGAGAACGGCGCCCCCGCGAGGGGGCGCCGTTCTTCGTTGTCCCACCAGTACTTACTCGGCCCCTCCGATCTCGGCGTTCACCGCCGCCAGCGCGGTGGTCACCGGCTGGAAGAACGTCACGCCACCGTTGGTGCAGTCGCCGCTGCCGCCCGAGGTCAGGCCAACGGCCGTGCCCTGCTCGGTGAACAGCGGCCCGCCGCTGTCGCCCGGCTCGGCGCACACCGTGGTCTGGATCAGCCCGGTGACCGTGCCCTCCGGGTAGTTCACCGTGGCCTCCAGGCCGGTGACCTCGCCGTCGAACAGACCGGTCGTGCTGCCCATGCGGAACACCGGCAGGCCGATCTCGGCCTCGGCCGGCCCCTCGATTTCGAACAGCTGGCCGTCGCCGACGTCGACCGCGCTCGGCGCGTCGGCGGCCGGGTCGTCGTAGGTGAGCAGCGCGAAGTCGCCCTCGCCGGGGAACACCGCCTCGGTGACGGTGGCGATCGGCTCGCCGCCGGCCTGTTCGGACCACTGCTCGGCGATCACGCCGCAGTGCCCGGCGGTCAGGAAGGCGGGGGCGCCGTCGGCGGTGACCACGTTGAAGCCCAGCGAGCAGCGGCCACCGCCGGCGAAGATCGCGTCGCCGCCCTCGGCGAACAGGCTGATCTCACCGGTGGTGCGCCGCAGCGTCGCCACGTCGGTGCCCACATCGTCGACCGTGGACTCCAGGCGGTCCCAGGTTCTGCCGGTGACGGTCTCGTCGGCCGTGACGACCATCGTGTCGGTGCGCGGGTCCATCGCCCAGGCCGTGCCGGGGATGTGCGCCTGCCGCAGCTGGGTGAGCCGGTCCATCGCGGTCTCCGGCGTGCGGTCAGGGTCGGCTCTCTCGGCCTGCGCCTGCGGTAGCAGAACGGCGACGACGCTGGCCGCGGCCAGTGCACCAGCCCCCGCTATCAGGGCTTTTCTGGTGGCCGGCCGGTGTTTGGCTCCCAATTCGCGACCTCCTCGGTAGTGGAATCGGGCGAACTGTGTCCGATTCCCAATACGGGGAGAACGCGGCGGCGGTTCACGACGTCGGCGGACTGGCCGGTTCGCCGGAGCAGGTTTCCTGCTCGTAGGCGGTGACGATCCACTGCCCGTCGAGCGACTCCTCGATCACGCCGAGGGTGAACCGGCCGAGTCGGGGACCGCCCTCGACGTCCAGGTCGCACGAGCTGACCGTGGCCGTCTGGCCGGTGGGGGTGGCGGCGGACGCCGGGATCCACGGGTTGGCGTACTCGTCCTTCATGCCCTCGGTGACCTGCGCCTTCAACGTGTCGACGACGGTCTCGCAGGAGTCGCCGCCGAAGGCGTTGGTGAACTGGGTGCGAGCCTGCGGGGTGAAACGGTCGCAGGTGCCGCGCTGGTCGCCCATCGCGATGTTCTCGTAGACCCGGCGTACGGCGCTGCGCGGGTTCTTCTCGAACAGCAGGCGGTCCTTGGTCTTGTTGCCGCCGATCTGGGAGGCCGGGGCCTGGGAGGGTGGGCCGCCGAAGAAGTAGTCGATGGCGAACCAGCCGGCGCCGATCAGCAGCAGCACCACGACGACCGCCGTGACGATCTTGCTGACGGCCGCGCCCAGCGCCCGGCGGATCGGTCCGCGCCGTGGCTGCTGTGGCCCCCACGGTTGCAGGAACCCCGGCGGCGGCGGTTCGCCCTGCGGGAAGCCGCGGTCGCGCTGCTGGCGCATCAGCTCCTGGAACTGCTGGAACTGCTGGAACTCGCGCACCTGCTCGGGGTCGATCACCGTCGGCTCGCGGGGAGCCGGCGGTGGCGCAGGGTCCGACGGTGGGGTCGGCGGCATGATCAGCTCGCCGCGGGGCGGGGTCGGCGCGTCGCCGGGGTCCTGGGCAGCCGGCGGTGGGCCGGGCTGGCCCGGGACCTCGTGCTCGTTGTCTGCCACGGCCCCCATCATGCCGTGCCGCGCCGGCCACGGACGGTACAAGGGGGGAGGCGATGCCAGAACGGTTACCGCGGGGGCGTACTGTTGTCGACGGTTCTACCGAAGACCGCTGGTCTCCGCGTCCGGGCAACCGGGAGCGGACGAAGGTCCTGGCTCGTCCGGGCGGCCCGCGCAGGTGAACGAGGTTACCGAGCGCGCGAGCGCTCGTTCACGCCCCGTGCCCTGCGCCGGGGCGTTCGTCGTTTTCCAGGGTCTTCTCCCAGGCTGGCGGTACCAAAGCCAAGAGAGGAGGCGACCATGGCGAAGGCAGACAAGGTTGAGGCCGTCGCTGAGATCGCGGACCGGTTCCGCAACAGCTCGGCTGCCGTTGTCACCGAGTACAGCGGTCTCACCGTGTCCCAGCTGACCACCCTGCGTCGCGCTCTCGGCACGGGCACGACCTACCGGGTCGCGAAGAACACCCTGGTCAAGCGGGCCGCGGAAAAGGCAGAGGTGGAGGGTCTTGACGACCTGTTCCTCGGGCCGACCGCGATCGCGTTCGTCGAGGGTGAGCCGGTGGACGCCGCGAAGGCGCTTCGCGAGTTCGCCAAGGAGCACAAGGGCCTGGTCATCAAGGGCGGCTACATGGATGGCCGCCCGCTCACGGTCGACGAGGTCGACAAGATCGCCGACCTCGACTCCCGCGAGGTGCTGCTCGCCAAGCTGGCGGGCGCCATGAAGGGCAACCTGTCGAAGGCGGCCGGCCTGTTCGCCGCGCCGACCACGAAGGCCGCTCGCCTGGTCGCGGCTCTGCAGGACAAGAAGGCGTCAGCCGAGCAAGCGGCCCCCGCCGAGAGCTGAACACCCCCACCACTTTCGAGAAAGGACATGCCGCTATGGCGAAGCTGAGCAACGACGAGCTGCTCGACGTGTTCAAGGAGATGACCCTCCTGGAGCTGTCGGGCTTCCTCAAGGAGTTCGAGGAGACCTTCGACGTCACCGCCGCCGCTCCGGTGGCCATGGCCGTCGGCCCGGTCGCCACCGGTGACGGTGGTGGCGGCGCCGCCGAGGAGCAGGACGAGTTCGACGTCGTCCTGGAGTCGGCCGGTGACAAGAAGATCCAGGTCATCAAGGTCGTGCGCGAGGTCGTGTCCGGCCTGGGCCTCAAGGAGGCCAAGGAGCTGGTCGAGTCCGCTCCCAAGGCCGTCCTGGAGAAGGTCACCAAGGAGGCCGCCGAGGCCGCCAAGGAGAAGCTCGAGGGCGCGGGCGCGACCGTCAACCTCAAGTGACCCTTCCCTAAACGGGCTGCTCAGGGCCGGTACCCCTTCGGGGTGCCGGCCCTGAGCGTTTCCAACTGGGCAGTAACCTCCGCGCGGCCCGCTCGTTGCACCTGGATGAAAACCGGGTGAGAACGCGGGAGGTTCGATGGGCGCCGAGGTCGTCGTCGAGGGCCTGACGAAGTCCTTCGGCCGGCAGACGATCTGGCGGGACGTCACGCTGACGCTGCCGCCGGGTGAGGTCAGCGTGCTGCTCGGACCGTCGGGCACCGGCAAGTCGGTCTTCCTCAAGTCGATGATCGGCCTGCTCAAACCCGACCGGGGCCGCTGCGAGATCAACGGCGTCGACATCGTCACCTGCTCGGAGCGCAAGCTCTACGAGATCCGCAAGATGTTCGGCGTGCTGTTCCAGGACGGCGCCCTGTTCGGCTCGATGAGCCTCTACGACAACGTCGCCTTCCCGCTGCGGGAGCACACCCGCAAGTCCGAGTCCGAGATCCGCCGGCTGGTGCTGGAGAAGCTCGACATGACCGGGCTGTCCGGCGCGGAGGGCAAGCTGCCCGGCGAGATCTCCGGCGGCATGCGCAAACGCGCCGGCCTGGCCCGCGCGCTGATGCTCGACCCGGAGATCATCCTGTGCGACGAGCCGGACTCCGGTCTGGACCCCGTCCGCACCTCCTACATCTCCCAGCTACTGATCGACCTCAACGCGCAGATCGACGCGACGGTCCTGATCGTCACGCACAACATCCACGTCGCGCGCACCATCCCGGACAACATCGGCATGCTGTTCCGCCGCGAGCTGGTCATGTTCGGTCCCCGCGAGGTGCTGCTGACCAGCGAGGAGCCGGCGGTCAAGCAGTTCCTCAACGGCAGTCGCATCGGGCCGATCGGGATGAGCGAGGAGAAGGACGAGGCGACGATGGCCGCCGAGCAGGCGCACGTCGACGCCGGCCACCACGACGGCGGCACCGAGGAGGTGCGCGGCATCGGCCCGCAGGCCGAACCCACGCCCGGCCTGCCGCAGCGCCAGGCGGTGCGCCGCCGCAAGGACCGCGTCATGCGGATCCTGCACACGCTGCCCGCCGGCGCCCAGCGGGCCATCGTCGACTCGCTCACCCCGGCCGAGCGCGCCGACTACGGCGTCGACACCGGCGGGCGGCCCAGCCCGTATCCGAGACCGGCCAGGCACGGCAGCCTCGCCGAGGAGATCGCGAAGCTGCCCGGGTCGAGCTGGCAGACCGGGCCGCCGGGATCCGGGGCATGACCACGGGGACGGTACGACCCTTCCCCGGGTCGGGGGCGTTGCGCGAGACCGGCCGGCTGTTCGCGTTGGCCCTGGACGTCATCGTGCAGACCTTCCGGCGGCCGTTCCAGGTCCGGGAGTTCATCCAGCAGTGCTGGTTCATCGCCAGCGTCACGATCCTGCCCACGGCGTTGGTCGCGATCCCGTTCGGCGCGGTCGTCGCGTTGCAGCTGGGGAACCTGATCGTGCAGTTGGGCGCGCAGTCGTTCACCGGCGCGGCCGCCGTGCTGGCGATCATCCAGCAGGCCGCGCCGCTGGTGACCGCGCTGATGGTCGCCGGGGCCGGCGGGTCGGCGATCTGCGCCGACCTGGGCGCGCGGACCATCCGCGAGGAGATCGACGCCATGAAGGTGCTGGGCGTCAACCCGATCCAGCGGCTGGTGGTGCCCAGGGTGCTGGCCGCGATGGTGATCGCGGTGCTGCTCAACGGCCTGGTGTCGGTCGTCGGCGTGCTGGGCAGCTACGTCTTCAACGTGGTGCTCCAGGACGGCACGCCGGGCGCGTACCTGGCGAGCTTCTCGGCGCTGGCGCAGCTGCCGGACCTGTGGATCAGCGAGATCAAGGCGCTGATCTTCGGGTTCATCGCCGGGGTCGTCGCCGCCTACCGGGGCCTCAACCCCCGGGGCGGTCCCAAGGGTGTCGGGGACGCGGTCAACCAGTCCGTGGTGATCACGTTCCTGTTGCTGTTCTTCGTGAACTTCGTGCTCACCGCCGTCTACCTCTCGATCGTCCCGCAGAAGGGGAGCTGATCATGGCCTCCATCGGGGACACCGCGAAGCGGGTGGCCAACGCCCCGCTGACCTGGCTGGACACCCTCGGTGACCAGCTGTCGTTCTTCCTGCGCGCGCTCGCCTGGATCCCCCGGACGCTGCGCCGCTACCTGCGGGAGACGATGCGGATCCTGGCCGAGGTCAGCTTCGGCTCGGGGGCGCTGGCGGTCATCGGCGGCACCATCGGCGTGATGATCGGCATGACCGTGTTCACCGGCACGGTCGTCGGCCTGCAGGGCTACGCGGCGCTGGACCAGATCGGCACGGCCGCGTTCTCCGGGTTCGCCTCGGCCTACATCAACACCCGCGAGGTGGCGCCGCTGGTCGCTGGGCTGGCGCTGTCGGCGACCGTGGGCGCCGGGTTCACCGCGCAGCTGGGCGCGATGCGCATCTCCGAGGAGATCGACGCCCTGGAGGTGATGGGTGTGCCGAGCCTGCCGTTCCTGGTGACCACCCGGATCATCGCCGGGTTCATCGCGGTCATCCCGCTCTACATCATCGGCCTGCTCAGCTCCTACCTCGCGTCGCGGACGATCACCGTCTACTTCTACGGGCAGTCGGCCGGCACCTACGACCACTACTTCAACCTGTTCCTACCGCCGGAGGACGTGTTCTGGTCCTTCGGCAAGGTGCTGATCTTCGCCGTGGTGATCATCCTGGTGCACTGCTACTACGGCTACCGCGCCACCGGCGGCCCGGCCGGTGTCGGCGTGGCCGTCGGCCGTTCGGTGCGGACCACGATCGTCACGGCGGCGCTGCTCAACTTCTTCATCGGCTTCGCGGTCTGGGGCACGACCGTCACCGTCCGGATCGGTGGGTGATCGGGTGAGGTCCGCGCGTATGGCCACCGTCCGCCGCCGGCTGCTGGGCGTCGGGTTCATCGTGGTGATCGCGGCGCTGGTGAGCCTGTCGATCGCCATGTACAACAAGGCGTTCACGCCGGTGGTGCGGGTGGAGCTGGTCACCGACAAGCTGGGCAACCAGCTCCAGGTGCGCGGCGACGTGAAGATCCGCGGGCTGATCGTGGGGGAGATCCGCCGGATCACGCCGACCGAGCGCGGCTCGGAGCTGGAGCTGGCGCTGGACCCGGACAAGGTCGACGTCATCCCGCGCAACGTCTCCGCCCGGTTCATCCCCAAGACCCTCTTCGGCGACCGGTACGTCGCCCTGCAGATCCCCGACGACGCCGACCCGGTGTCGCTGGGCGAGGGCGACCGGATCGAGCAGGACCGCTCGGAGCCGGCCGTGGAGCTGTCCCAGGCGCTGGACAACCTGCTGCCGGTGTTGCAGGCGGTGCAGCCGCAGAAGCTGTCCACGACCCTGACGGCGATCTCCACCGCGCTCGACGGCCGGGGCGAGGAACTCGGCGAGACCCTCGTCGAGCTGGGCGAACTGGTCGAGGAGATCAACCCGCACGTGCCGCAGCTGACCCATGACCTGCGGGCGCTGGTCGAGGTCAGCGACACCTACACCGAGGCGATCCCGGACTTCGTGGACGCGCTGGAGGACCTGTCGGTCACCTCGCGGACCGTCGCCGAGCAGCGCGCGAACCTGCGGACCCTGTTCGGTGACGTGACCACCGCCAGCCGCGACCTGGAGTCGTTCCTGGAGGCCAACTCCGACAACCTGATCCGGCTGGCCGACAGTTCGCGGCCCACCCTGGAGCTGTTGGCGAAGTACTCGCCGGCCTACCCGTGTTTCCTGTCCCAGATGGGTGACCTGGTGGACGCGGCCAAGCCGGTGTTCGGCGGCGGCACGGACAAACCGGGCCTGCACGCGACGTTGGAGATCGTGGTCAACAAGGGTCCGTACGAGCCGGGCAAGGACGAGGTCGAGTTCGACGAGCACCGGGGCCCGCGCTGCTACGACCCGTCGCAGATGGGCAACCCGTTCCCCGACCAGCCGCCGGACGGCTCGCTGCGGGACGGCACGTCGCAGGGCCCGGCGAACCGGACGGTCCAGGACGGGATCCTGCCGCCGGCCAACACGAGTCCGAGCAGCGCGCCGGCCGCCGGTGGCCTGGCGAACTCGCGCGCCGAGCGGGAGTTCCTGGCCCAGCTGCTGGCGCCGAGCCTGGGGGTGGAGCCCGAGCAGGTGCCGGCGTGGGCGAGCCTGCTGGTGGGCCCGCTGTACCGGGGCGCGGAGGTGAGGTTCGAATGAGGGGCCTCGTCGCGCCGCTGATCAAGCTGATCGTGTTCACCGTGGTGACGGTGAGCGCCACGGCCGTGCTGGCGATCAGCATCGCCAACCTGGACCTGAGCAGCACCTCCAGCTACACGGCCAGGTTCACCGACGCGACGATGGTGCTGCCCGGCGACGACGTGCGGATCGCCGGCGTGCGGGTCGGCCAGGTCGAGGACGTGCGGATCGTGGACCGCCGCCAGGCCGAGGTGAGTTTCACCGTCGAGGCGCACCGCACGCTGCCGGCGTCGGTGGTCGCCCAGATCAAGTTCCGCAACCTGGTCGGCCAGCGGTACGTGTCCCTGACCCAGGGAACTGGCGACCGCCCCTACGACACGCTGGAGCCGGGCGACACCATCCCGATCGAACGGACCCGCCCGGCGCTGGACCTCACCGAGCTGTTCAACGGGTTCAAGCCGCTGTTCCAGGCGCTGTCGCCGGGGGACGTCAACCAGCTGTCCTACGAGATCATCCAGGTCCTGCAGGGCGAGGGCGGCACGGTCGAGTCGCTGCTGGCGCACACCGCGACGCTGACCTCCGCGATCGCCGACAAGGACCAGGTGATCGGCGAGGTCATCACCAACCTCAACAGCGCCCTGGACACCATCAACGCGCGCGGCGACGAGCTGTCGACGCTGGTGGTGCAGGTCCAGCAGCTGGTCTCGGGGCTGGCGGCCGACCGCGAGCCGATCGGCGACGCGATCGAGGCGCTCGGCGGCCTGGCCCAGACCACCTCCAGCCTGCTCGACGACGCCCGCGAGCCGCTCAAGCAGGACATCGCCGCGCTCGGCGCGCTCACCGACAACCTCAACGACAGCGAGCAGTTGGTGGAGCACTTCATCCAGTTCCTGCCGGAGAAGACCGCGAAGCTCACCCGCACCGTCAGCTACGGCTCCTGGTTCAACTTCTACCTGTGCTCGATGGAGGGCTCGGTGGGCATCCCGGGCGTCATCCAGCAGCCGGTCAACGTGCCGCTCTCGGCCGCGTCCGCCGGGAGGTGCACGCGATGAGGTCCTTCGGCTCCCGCAACCCGATCCCGATCGGGATCTCCGGCATCGTCGTGCTGGGGCTGGCGTTCACCGTGGCGATGTTCGCCGACGACCTGCCGATCATCGGCGGCGGCACCAGCTACAGCGCGGAGTTCTCCGAGACCGCCGGCCTGGGCCCGGACGACGAGGTGCGCATCGCCGGGGTGAAGGTCGGTGAGGTCTCCGACCTGGACCTGGAGGGCGACCGGGTGGTGGTGACGTTCAAGGTCAAGGACGCCTGGGTCGGCGACCGCACCTCGGCCGCCATCAAGATCAAGACCGTGCTCGGGCAGAAGTACCTGGCGCTGGACCCGGCCGGCCGCGAGGTCCTCGACCCGGCCGACCGCATCCCGCGCGAACGCACCGCCGCGCCCTACGACGTGCTGGAGGCCTTCCAGGGCCTGGCCGAGACCACCAACGAGATCGACACCGTGCAGCTCGCACAGAGCTTCGAGGTGATCTCGCAGACCTTCGCCGACACCCCGCGCGACGTGCGCGCCGCGCTCACCGGACTCCAGTCGCTGTCGAAGACGATCTCCTCCCGCGACGGGCAGCTCGCCCAGCTGCTGACCAACACCAGGAAGATCAGCAAGACCCTGGCCGAACGCGACGCCGAGGTCGTGAAGCTGCTGGAGGACGGCAACCTGCTGCTGGCCGAGGTGACCAAGCGCCGCGAGGCGATCAGCACCCTGCTGTCGGGCACCCAGGCGCTGGCCACCGAGCTCAAAGGCCTGGTCGACGACAACAACGAGCAGCTGGCGCCGGTGCTGGCCAGCCTCGACCGGCTGACCGACATGCTGGCCCGCAACCAGGAGGAGCTGGCCGCCGGCCTGCGCAACCTGGCGCCGTTCGTGCGGCTGTTCAACAACGCCGTCGGCTCCGGGCGCTGGTTCGACAACTACATCTGCGGCCTGGTGCCGCCCACCACGGGCGGCCTCAACCCGAAGGGGTGTCTCGCATGACCGCCGCCACCCGCCGGGGCCGCGACCTGGTCCGCGGCGTGGCCGTCGCGGTCGTGCTGGCCCTGGTGGTCGCCGGCGCCCTGTGGTGGGTGCTCCTCGACGCCAACCAGCGCCGCTACGTGGCCCTGTTCGACGGCGTGATCGGCCTCTACGAGGACAACGACGTGCGGGTGCTGGGCGTGAAGGTCGGCGAGGTCGACGTCGTCGAGCCGCGCGGTGACCTGGTGCGGGTGGAGATGCTGGTCGACCGGGACGTGCCGATCCCGGCCGGCGCGGACGCGGTGATCGTCTCGCCGTCGCTGGTCAGCGACCGGTACGTGCAGTTCACCCCGGCCTACACCGGCGGGTCGGTGATGGCCGAGGGGACCGTGCTGCCGCTGGAGCGCACGGCCACCCCGCTGGAGGTCGACGAGCTGTACGCGAGCCTCAACCGGGTCAGCCGCACGTTGGGACCCAACGGCGCCAACGCCAACGGCGCGCTGGCCGACCTGCTGGACACCGCCGCCGCCAACCTCGACGGCAACGGCGAGGCGATGAACCAGACGATCGTGCAGCTGTCCAAGATGGCCGACACGCTCTCCGGCAGCGACCAGGACCTGTTCGCCACGGTCGACAACCTGGCCCGGTTCACCTCGGCGCTGGCCGAGTCCGACGAGCAGGTCAACCGCTTCGGCGAGCAGGCCGCGCAGGTGAGCGCGTTCCTGGCCGACGAGCGCGGCGACCTGGCCGAGGCGGTGCGGCAGCTGGGGGTGGCGCTGGGCTCGGTGCAGCAGTTCATCGACGAGAACCGGGGTCGCATCCGGTCCAACGTGGACAAGCTGGCCTCGGTGACCAGGGTCCTGGTCGACGAGCGGGCGGCGCTGGCCGAGGTGCTCGACATCGCCCCGGTCGCCCTGTCCAACATCATCAACAGCTACAACGGTTCCGCCGGCACGCTCGACGCCCGCTCCAACCTCAACGAGCTGACCGACCCGCCGATCGTGATGATCTGCCGGCTGCTGCGCACCGGGTCCCCGGCCGACATCCCGCCGGCGCTGGGCGAAACCTGCGAGGGGCTGGCCTCGGTCGTCGACGGCGCCGTGCCGATCCCGCCGGTGTCCGAGGTGCTGACCGCGTTGCAGTCCGGCGAGCTTCCGCCGCTGCCCCTGCCGCTGGCCAGGGTCTACGGGCTGGGCGGTGCCCGGTGATGCGCCGCCTCGCCCTGGTCGCGGTCGCCGCGCTCACGCTGTCGGGCTGCTCGGAGTTCACCGGCATCTACGACGTGCCGCTGCCCGGTGGCGCCGACCTCGGCGACCACCCGTACACGGTGAAGGCGCGCTTCGCCGACGTGCTGGACCTGGTGCCGCAGTCGGGGGTGAAGGTCAACGAGGTGGCCGTCGGGCGGGTCGAGGACATCCAGCTCGCCCCGGACGGCTGGACCGCCGAGGTGACCATGCGGGTCAACGGCGACGTGACGCTGCCGGCCAACGCGCTGGCGATGCTGCGCCAGTCGAGCCTGCTGGGGGAGAAGTACGTCGAGCTGTCCCCGCCGCCGCCCGACCGCGCGGCCGGCCGGCTGGCCGACGGCGCGCTGATCCCGGTGGAGCGCACCAACCGCAACACCGACATCGAGGAGGTCCTGGGCGCGCTGTCGATGCTGCTCAACGGCGGTGGCATCGAGCAGTTGCAGAACATCGCCCAGGAGCTCAACGCGGCGTTGGCCGGCAACGAGGCCGACATCCGCGCCACGCTGAACGGCGTCGACGACCTGGTGTCCACGTTGGACGAAAGCCGGGACGACGTCACGCACGCCATCGACGGGCTCAACCGGCTGGCCGACACCCTGAACAAGGACAAGGACCGGCTCGCCGGCGCCATCGAGACCCTCGGGCCCGGCCTTCAGGTGCTGACCGACCAGCGCACCCAGCTGGTCACCATGCTCCAGTCGCTGGACTCGCTCTCGGACGTGGCGGTGCGGACCGTCGACGCCAGCCACGAGGACCTGGTCGCCGACCTCACCGCGCTCACGCCCGCGCTGCGCAAGCTCGGCGAGGCCGGCTCGGACCTGCCCAAGGCGCTGGAGCTGCTGTTCACCATCCCGTTCTCCGACGAGGCGGCCAACGGCGTGCACGGCGACTACTTCAACCTCTACCTGCGGGTCGACCTGAACCTGCAGACGATCATCGACAACCTGTCCCGCAGCCGCCGCAGTCCACTTCAGGACATCCCGATCGTCGGCGACCTGACCGGCGGCAAGGACGGCGAGGGAACCCCGCTGCTGCCCGTCCCGATCCTCGGCGGCGGCTCCGGTTCCGGCGCTCCCGGCGGTTCCGGGGGACTGGGCGGGCTGATCGGCGGAATCCTGGGCGGGGGGCGCTGATGCTGACCACACGCGTGCGGCTGCAGATCGCCGCGTTCTTCGTGATCTCGGTGGTCGCCGTGGTCTACGCGCTGTTCCGGTTCACCGACCTCGGCAAGGCCTTCGGCGCCGACGGCTACACCGTGCGCCTTGACCTGGAGGAGTCCGGCGGCATCTTCACCAACGCCGAGGTCACCTACCGCGGCTACAACATCGGCCGCGTCGGCGAGATCCGGCTCACCGAACAGGGCCTGCGGGTCGACCTGGACATCGACCCCGACATGCCGCCGGTGCCGGCCGACCTGGACGCCGTGGTGGCCAACCGGTCGGCCGTCGGCGAGCAGTACGTCGACCTGCGGCCCCGCCACGACAGCGGCCCCTACCTCGACGCCAGCTCGGTGATCCCCGCCGACCGCACCAGCACCCCGGTCGGCACCGACGTGCTGATCCGCGACCTGGACAGCCTCGCCAGCTCGGTGCCCACCGAGTCGCTGCGGACCGTGGTCGACGAACTGGACCGCGCGTTCGCCGGCACCGGCGACGACCTGCGCGTCCTGCTCGACGCCACCGGCGACTTCACCCGCACCGCCAAGGCCCACCTGCCAGAGACCATCTCGCTGATCCACGACGGCGGCACGGTCCTGGACACCCAGAACGTCCAGTCGACCAACATCAGGGACTTCGCCGGCGACCTGGCGGCGCTGTCCGAGCAGCTGCGTGCCTCCGACCCCGACCTGCGCCGGCTGATCACCACCGCGCCGCGGGCGGCCACGGCCGTCAGTGATCTGCTCCGCGAGTCCGGCCCCGGCCTGTCGGCGCTGTTCGCGAACCTGCTGACCGCCACCGACATCGTGGCCCTGCGCCAGGACGGCGTCGAGTACACCCTGGTCGCCTACCCGCTGCTCAGCGCCGCCGGCCAGGGCCTGCTGGCCGCCGACCCCGGGCAGGCACACCTTGGCCTGGCGCTCAACCTGTTCAACCCGCCGCCGTGCACCAGGGGCTACGAGCGCACCGACCGCCACGACGGCACCGACGGTTCCAGCACCGGCACCCCGGTGCCCGCGAACACCTACTGCGCCGAGCCGCCCGGCAGCCCGATCAACGTGCGCGGCTCGGCCAACGTCCCCTACGGCGGCCAGCCGGCCGTGGCCTCGCCGCCCCGGCAGGCTCCGGTCGAGGGTGCCCCCGGGGTGAACCCGACCAGGGTGCCCGGCACCCTGACCGCCCCCGGCATCACCGTGCCGCCGTCCCTGGCCGCCCTGTTGGGACTGCCCGGGTGACCCGGCTCTACCCTGGAGAGTTATGACTTCCCCGGCTGACAGTGACGTCAACCACGACGTCGAAGGCTCGGACGACAGCCCGGATTCCGTCGAGGTCCCCGAGGTCGAGGAGACCGCCGAGCCGGAACCCGCCCCAGGGTCGGACTCCCGCACGAAGCTGCCGTCGATCGTGCTGGCGGCGGCGGTCGCGCTGCTGGTCGCGGCGGTCGGGGTGGCCGGCTGGTTCGGCGTGGCCTGGTTCCGTGCCGCCAACGACGACGGGCTGGAGTACTCGGCGATGCGCGTCGAGGTCGACCGCCAGGCGCGGATCGCCGTCGAGACGATGAACACCCTGGACTACCGCGAGCTGGAGGACGGCCTGGCGAGATGGTCGGCGGTCACCACCGGCACGCTGAACGCCGAGATCACCCGGCTGACCGACGAGGACAAGAAGAGCCTCACCGACGCCAAGTGGGTGACCAGGTCCAAGGTCCGCTCGCTGGCCGTGCGGGAGCTGGACGACCGGGGCGGCAAGGCGATCGTGATCGCCGCCGTCGAGACGACGCTGTCGCTGGGCGGCGGCGAGCCCAAGACCGACTTCAAGCGCGTCGAGGGCACCCTGCTGCGCACCGAGAACGGCTGGAAGCTCGATGTGCTGACCCCCGTGCAGTCCGCGCAGCAGCCGCCGGCCGAGCAGCCAGCCGAGCCCGCCGCGCCGCCCTCCCGCTGACCGGCGACCTCACCGAAAGGACGTGCGCAGCCGTGCCTCCGTCACGCCGCCGCCCCACCCCGAACCCGGGCCAGCAGCCCCCGGTGCGCCGCCCCCGCGTGGCCGGCCTGCGTCACCGCCCGGGCCCCGACACGCCCGCTCCGGAGGACACCACCGCGGACACCACCGCGGAGGACACCGCCCAGGAAGCGAAGGCCGCGCAGTCACCGGCCGCCGAGCCCGAGCCACCGGCGAAGGACGACGACCGGCCCGGCGTCGACCTCGGCACCACCGACCCCGAGCCCGAAGCACCCGAGCCCGAAGCACCCGAGCCCGAAAAAGCCAAGGCTGAAAAAGCCAAGGCCGAGGAAGCCAAGGCCGACGAGGCTGCGCCGCCCGAGCCCGAGTCAGCCAAGGCCGCCGAGTCCGAGACCGCCGAGGCCGAGGAGGCAGCGGAAGCCGAACCGACAGCCCTGGTGGCCCGGTCGGCGCGGCACCGGGCCCAGCGGCCGGCCGGCAAGCGCCGGGCCGCCGGCGTCACCCGCCCGGCCGACCTCAGCTCCGCCGAGTCCGACTCCCGGGCCGCCGCCGACTCCGCCCCCCAGCCGCGCCCGAACCCGCACCGCGCGGCCCGCCGGCGCGGCGTGCGCCACCCGTACCCGGTGGCCGCCGTCCTGGCCGTCGTCGCGGTGCTCCTCGGGGCGGGCGCGTTCTGGTTCCGGGGCGAGGCCAGTGCGCTGGAGAGCCGAGACACGAACACCGCGCTGACCGACTCGTCGACCACCAGCGAGGTCCTTGGCCAGCTGACCACGGCCGTCGAGACGACGCTGAGCTACAACTACACCGACCTGGAGTCGACCAAGAAGGCCGTCGACGCGTCGCTGACCGAGTCCGCGCGCTGCGAGTACGACATGCTGTTCAAGCAGCTGATGCAGCTGGCCCCGGAGCAGAAGCTCATCCTGGCGACCACGGTGCGTGACATCGGTCTGGTCAGGCTGGACGGTGACCGCGCCGAGGCACTGGTGTTCATCGACCTGGTCTCCACCCGTGTCGACACCAACAAGACGGTGCCCGGCGAGGCCGTGTTCGGCGTCCGCGCCCGCCGCGACGGTGACTCCTGGAAGATCATCGAGTTCAACATGTTCGACCAGGAGCTGGTGACCGGAGAACCGGTTCCACAGTGCTGAACGCGCCCCCGTACCCGCCGTCGCCCCAGTCATCGCCCCAGCCGTCGCCCCAGCCGGTCCGCCGGAAGGCGGCCCCGCTGGTCGCCGCCGTGGTGGCGGTGGTGGTGGCGGCCGGGGTCGCGGTCTGGGCGCTGGTCCGGCTGGTGGTGGCCAACGACGACCTGGCCGACGCCGAGCGGGAGCTGTCGACGGTACCGGCCGTCGAGGTCCAACCGGTGGCCACGGTGCGTGACGACGTGTCGGTCGCCGCGCAGCGGGCGATCGCCGTGCTCAACACCCTGGACCACCGCACGGTCGACCGGGACCTGGCGGCGTGGGCCGAGGTGACCACCGGTGAGCTGCACGAGCAGGTCAGCACGCTCGCCGGGGACCAGCGCGCCCAGCTCGTCGAGATGGAGGCGGTCACCGAGGGCCGGGTGGTGCGCCTGGCGGTCCGGGACCTGGACGAGCGGGCGGGCACGGCGACCGTGCTGGCCGCCGTCGAGGTCGTCAAGGAGTCCGCCGGCGCCGGTCCGACCACCGCCCACCAGCGCATGGTCGCCACCCTGACCAGGGCCGGCGACGAGTGGAAGCTGTCCGCACTGTCCAGCCTCCCGTACGAGGAGCCCCGGTGATCCCGCAGCAGCCGCCGCCCCCACGCCCCGGCCGGGCCCCGGTGTTCGCGCTGGTGGCGGTGGCCGTGCTGCTCGCCGGCGCGTCGGTGTGGATGTTCGTCGCCGCCGGCTCGGCCGCGCGGGACGCCGACCGGGTCACCGACCAGGTCCGGCGCACCGAGCGCGCCGCCGAGCAGGCCGCCCAGGCGCCCAACCGGGCGCTGGTCGACACGGCGGCGACCGCCGAGGTCACCGACTGGTTGCGGACCGCGGTCGAGGCGGCGTTCAGCTACGACCACACCGACCTCGACGCCGCGCAGCGGGCCGCCGACCGCTACCTGACCGGCGACGCCCGCTGCCAGTACGACCAGTTGTTCGCCCAGGTCCGGGAGCAGGCGGTGACGCAGCGGATCGTGTTGCGCACGACGGTCCGCGAGGTGGCGCTGGTGGAGCTGACCGGCGAGCGGGCCGAGGCGGTCGTGTTCATCGACCAGACCTCGACACGCGGTGACGGGCCGGCCACGACCGGTGCCTCCCAGTTCGCGGCGCGGGCCGAACGTGACGGCGCCGACAGCTGGCTTCTGACCAGCCTCGACTTCTTCGGACAGTCACCGTCCGGTGGCGTTGGGGAGCCGAAATGTTGAGCCGGACCAGCTGAATGTTCGCTGACGGCGCGGCTGAAACGCGGTGCGATCCTGGCGCGGCATCTTGACTCACTGACGCCCCGGGGTCACGCTATTCACCAAGCGCGCCTTCGGCTTGGAGGACGGTTGAGTGCGGGCCTAGACAGTCGCCGACTTTATGGCTAGACTGCCCCTTTGCGCTGCCCACTTTCGCATGCCCTAGACTGTTGGGCACGACCGCACCCCTGACCAGCTTAGTTACAGTTGCTAACAAGGCTGCTCGACCGCACATAGTCCTGGAAGGACGCATCTTGGCAGTCTCCCGCGCGACCAAGGCCACTGCTGCGACCAACTCCACCATGTCGAACTCGGGTATCCCTGGAGCGCCCCTCCGGGTCTCGTTCGCGAAGATCCGTGAGCCTCTCGGCACGCCCAACCTGCTCGACCTGCAGACCCAATCGTTCCAGTGGTTCACCGGTGCCGAGGCGTGGTTCCAGCGCCGTGTCGACGCCGGTGACGAGAACCCGGTCGGTGGCCTCGAAGAGGTCCTGAACGAGATCTCGCCCATCGAGGATTTCTCCGGCTCGATGTCCCTGTCCTTCTCCGACCCACGCTTCGACGAGGTCAAGGCCTCGACCGAGGAGTGCAAGGACAAGGACATGACCTATGCCGCTCCGTTGTTCGTCACCGCCGAGTTCACCAACCACTCCACTGGCGAGATCAAGAGCCAGACGGTGTTCATGGGTGACTTCCCGGTGATGACCGACAAGGGCACGTTCATCATCAACGGCACCGAGCGTGTCGTGGTCTCCCAGCTGGTCCGCTCGCCCGGCGTGTACTTCGACACCAGCGTCGACAAGACCACCGACAAGGACGTGTTCAGCGTCAAGGTCATCCCCAGCCGCGGTGCGTGGCTGGAGTTCGACGTCGACAAGCGCGACACCGTCGGTGTCCGCATCGACCGCAAGCGCCGCCAGCCGGTCACCGTGCTGCTCAAGGCCCTCGGGTGGTCCACCGAGCAGATCCGCGAGCGGTTCCACTTCTCCGAGACGCTGCTCGCGACCCTGGAGAAGGACCACACCGCCGGCACCGACGAGGCGCTGCTGGACATCTACCGCAAGCTGCGCCCGGGTGAGCCGCCGACCAAGGAGTCCGCGCAGACCCTGCTGGAGAACCTGTTCTTCAAGGACAAGCGCTACGACCTGGCCAAGGTGGGTCGCTACAAGGTCAACAAGAAGCTGGGCCTCGGCATCCCCGGCAGCACCGGTGTGCTGACCGAGGACGACATCGTCACCACGATCGAGTACCTGGTCCGGCTGCACGCCGGCGACACGTCGATGACGATCGACGGCACCGAGGTCCCGGTCGAGGTCGACGACATCGACCACTTCGGCAACCGGCGCATCCGCACGGTCGGCGAGCTGATCCAGAACCAGATCCGGGTCGGCCTCTCGCGCATGGAGCGCGTCGTCCGTGAGCGGATGACCACCCAGGACGTCGAGGCGATCACGCCGCAGACCCTGATCAACATCCGCCCCGTGGTGGCCGCGATCAAGGAGTTCTTCGGCACCTCGCAGCTGTCGCAGTTCATGGACCAGACCAACCCGATCGCGGGCCTGACGCACAAGCGCCGGCTCAACGCGCTCGGCCCCGGTGGTCTGTCCCGTGAGCGCGCGGGCATGGAGGTCCGCGACGTCCACCACAGCCACTACGGCCGCATGTGCCCGATCGAGACGCCGGAAGGCCCGAACATCGGCCTGATCGGCTCGCTGTCGAGCTACGGCCGGGTCAACCCGTTCGGCTTCATCGAGTCCCCGTACCGCAAGGTCATCGAGGGTCAGGTCACGGACCAGATCGACTACCTGACCGCCGACGAGGAGGACCGGCACGTCATCGCCCAGGCGAACGCGCCGCTGGACGAGCTGGGCCACTTCGCCGAGGACCGCGTCCTGGTCCGCAAGAAGGGCGGCGAGGTCGAGTTCATCGAGCCGTTCGACGTGGACTACATGGACGTCTCGCCGAGGCAGATGGTCTCCGTCGCGACCGCGATGATCCCGTTCCTGGAGCACGACGACGCCAACCGCGCGCTGATGGGCGCCAACATGCAGCGCCAGGCGGTGCCGCTGCTGCGCAGCGAGTCGCCGCTGGTGGGCACGGGCACCGAGCTGCGTGCCGCCGTCGACGCCGGTGACGTGGTCGTCGCCGAGAAGGACGGCGTGGTCGAGGAGCTGTCGGCCGACTTCATCACGGTGATGGCCGACGACGGCAGCCGCCGCACCTACGGCCTGCACAAGTTCCGCCGCTCCAACCAGGGCACCTGCGTCAACCAGCGGCCGATCGTCTCCGAGGGCGACCGCGTGCTGGCCGGCCAGGTCATCGCCGACGGGCCGTGCACCGAGAACGGTGAGATGGCCCTCGGCAAGAACCTGCTCGTGGCGATCATGCCGTGGGAGGGCCACAACTACGAGGACGCCATCGTCATCTCGCAGCGGCTCATCCAGGACGACGTCCTCACCTCGATCCACATCGAGGAGCACGAGATCGACGCGCGGGACACCAAGCTCGGCGCCGAGGAGATCACCCGGGACATCCCGAACGTCTCCGAGGAGGTCCTGGCCGACCTCGACGAGCGCGGCATCATCCGCATCGGTGCCGAGGTGGGCGACGGCGACATCCTGGTCGGCAAGGTCACCCCGAAGGGCGAGACCGAGCTGACCCCCGAGGAGCGGCTGCTGCGCGCGATCTTCGGTGAGAAGGCGCGCGAGGTCCGCGACACCTCGCTGAAGGTGCCCCACGGCGAGACCGGCAAGGTCATCGGCATCCGGGTGTTCTCCCGCGAGGACGAGGACGAGCTGCCCCCGGGCGTCAACGAGCTGGTCCGGGTGTACGTGGCGCAGAAGCGCAAGATCCAGGACGGCGACAAGCTCGCCGGCCGCCACGGCAACAAGGGCGTCATCGGCAAGGTGCTGCCCGCCGAGGACATGCCCTTCCTGCCCGACGGCACCCCGGTCGACGTCGTGCTCAACACCCACGGTGTGCCGCGTCGTATGAACATCGGCCAGGTGCTGGAGCTGCACCTCGGTTGGCTGGCCTCCCAGGGCTGGCAGATCGAGGGCTCCCCGGAGTGGGCCAAGGACCTGCCCGAGGACCTGTACGACGTGCAGCCGGGGACGCACACCGCGACCCCGGTGTTCGACGGCGCCAAGGAGCACGAGCTCACCGGCCTGCTCGGTTCGACCCGGCCCAACCGGGACGGCGAGCGGATGGTCGGCGAGAACGGCAAGGCGCGGTTGTTCGACGGGCGTTCCGGCGAGCCGTTCCCGTTCCCGGTGGCGGTCGGCTACATGTACATCCTGAAGCTGCACCACCTGGTCGACGACAAGATCCACGCCCGTTCGACCGGCCCGTACTCGATGATCACCCAGCAGCCGCTCGGCGGTAAGGCCCAGTTCGGTGGCCAGCGCTTCGGTGAGATGGAGTGCTGGGCGATGCAGGCCTACGGCGCGGCCTACACGCTGCAGGAGCTGCTGACGATCAAGTCCGACGACGTGCTCGGCCGCGTGAAGGTCTACGAGGCCATCGTCAAGGGCGAGAACATCCCGGAGCCGGGTATCCCGGAGTCGTTCAAGGTTCTGCTCAAGGAGCTGCAGTCGCTCTGCCTGAACGTGGAGGTCCTCTCCAGCGACGGCGCGGCGATCGAGATGCGCGACGGGGACGACGAGGACCTCGAACGCGCCGCGGCCAACCTCGGCATCAACCTCTCCCGCAACGAGTCGCCATCCGTCGATGACGTCGTGAACTGACCTTGGCCCGCCTCCGGCTTCTAGGAACAAAGGGGAAGACCCGTCTTGCTTGACGTCAACTTCTTCGACGAGCTTCGCATCGGCCTGGCGACCGCGGACGACATCCGTCAGTGGTCCTTCGGTGAGGTGAAGAAGCCCGAGACCATCAACTACCGCACCCTCAAGCCCGAGAAGGACGGACTCTTCTGCGAGAAGATCTTCGGCCCCACCCGGGACTGGGAGTGCTACTGCGGCAAGTACAAGCGCGTCCGCTTCAAGGGCATCATCTGTGAGCGCTGTGGCGTCGAGGTCACCCGCGCCAAGGTGCGCCGTGAGCGGATGGGCCACATCGAGCTGGCCGCGCCGGTCACCCACATCTGGTACTTCAAGGGCGTGCCCTCGCGCCTGGGCTACCTGCTCGACCTGGCCCCGAAGGACCTTGAGAAGATCATCTACTTCGCGGCGTACGTGATCACGAGTGTGAACGCGGAGCTGCGGCACAACGACCTCGCCACGCTGGAGAGCGAGATCGGTGTCGAGCGCAAGCAGGTCGAGAACCGCCGCGACGCGGACATCGAGGCCCGGGCCCAGAAGCTCGAGGCCGACCTGGCGGCGCTGGAGGAGGAAGGCGCCAAGAGCGACGTCCGCCGCAAGGTCAAGGAGGGCGGCGAGCGCGAGATGCGCCAGCTCCGTGACCGGGCCCAGCGCGAGCTGGACCGGTTGGAGGAGATCTGGAGCACCTTCACCAAGCTGGACTCCAAGCAGCTCATCGCCGACGAGGTGCTCTACCGCGAGCTGATCGACCGCTACGGCGACTACTTCACCGGCTCGATGGGCGCCGAGGCGATCCAGAAGCTGGCGGCGGACTTCGACGTCGAGGCCGAGGCCGAGAACCTGCGCGACACGATCCGCAACGGCAAGGGGCAGAAGAAGCTCCGCGCCCTCAAGCGGCTCAAGGTCGTCGCGGCGTTCGCGCACACCAGCAACTCGCCGATGGGCATGGTCCTGGACTGCATCCCGGTCATCCCGCCGGACCTGCGGCCGATGGTCCAGCTCGACGGTGGCCGGTTCGCCACCTCGGACCTCAACGACCTGTACCGCCGCGTGATCAACCGCAACAACCGCCTCAAGCGACTGATCGACCTCGGCGCGCCCGAGATCATCGTCAACAACGAGAAGCGGATGCTGCAGGAGGCCGTCGACGCGCTGTTCGACAACGGTCGTCGTGGCCGCCCGGTCACCGGCCCTGGCAACCGGCCGCTGAAGTCGCTGTCGGACCTGCTCAAGGGCAAGCAGGGCCGGTTCCGCCAGAACCTGCTCGGCAAGCGCGTCGACTACTCGGGCCGTTCGGTCATCGTGGTCGGCCCGCAGCTCAAGCTGCACCAGTGCGGCCTGCCCAAGGCGATGGCGCTGGAGCTGTTCAAGCCGTTCGTGATGAAGCGGCTGGTCGACCTGAACCACGCGCAGAACATCAAGTCCGCCAAGCGGATGGTGGAGCGCGCCCGGCCGGCGGTGTGGGACGTGCTGGAAGAGGTCATCACCGAGCACCCGGTGATGCTCAACCGCGCGCCGACGCTGCACCGACTGGGCATCCAGGCCTTCGAGCCGCAGCTGGTGGAGGGCAAGGCCATCCAGCTGCACCCGCTGGTCTGTGAGGCGTTCAACGCCGACTTCGACGGTGACCAGATGGCGGTGCACCTGCCGCTGTCGGCCGAGGCGCAGGCCGAGGCCCGGATCCTGATGCTGTCGTCGAACAACATCCTGTCGCCGGCGTCGGGTCGTCCGCTGGCCATGCCGCGTCTGGACATGGTCACCGGGCTGTTCCACCTGACCCGCCTCAAGGAGGACGGCGCGGGCGCCGGCCAGGCGTTCTCGTCGCCGGCGGAGGCCATCATGGCCTTCGACCGCAAGGTCATCGACCTGCAGTCGCCGATCAAGGTCCGGATCACCGACCGCGCGCCGAACTCGGCCGACAAGCCGGAGGGCTGGGAGCCGGGTCAGCAGTGGCTGGCGTCCACGACGCTGGGCCGGGTGCTGTTCAACGACCTCCTGCCGGAGGACTACCCGTTCATGAACGAGCCGATGCCCAAGAAGCGGCAGGCGGCGATCGTGAACGACCTCGCCGAGCGGTACCCGATGGTCACCGTGGCGCGGACGCTGGACAAGCTGAAGGACGCCGGTTTCCACTGGGCGACCCGTTCGGGTGTCACCATCGCCATCTCCGACGTGGTGGTGCCGCCGAACAAGCAGCAGATCCTGGACTCCTACGAGCAGAAGGCCGACGCCGTCGAGAAGCGGTACCAGCGCGGTCAGCTCTCCCACACGGAGCGCAACAACGAGCTGGTCAAGGTCTGGGGCCAGGCGACCGAGGAGGTCGCCGAGGCCATGGAGGCCAACTTCCCCGACGACAACCCGATCCCGATGATCGTGAAGTCGGGTGCGGCGGGCAACATGACCCAGGTCCGGTCGCTGGCCGGTATGCGTGGTCTGGTGTCCAACCCGAAGGGTGAGTACATCCCGCGTCCGATCAAGGCCAACTTCCGTGAGGGCCTGTCGGTGCTGGAGTACTTCATCGCCACGCACGGTGCCCGCAAGGGTCTGGCCGACACCGCGCTGCGGACCGCCGACTCGGGTTACCTGACCCGTCGTCTGGTGGACGTGTCGCAGGACGTGATCGTCCGCGAGATCGACTGTGGCACCACCCGCGGCATCAACATGATGATCGGCGAGCCCGGTCCGGACGGCACGATCATCCGTGACCAGCACGTGGAGACCAGCGTCTACGCGCGCACCCTGGCCGAGGAGATCACCGACGCGGACGGCAACGTCCTGCTCAACCGCGGTGACGACCTCGGCGACCCGGCGATCGAGAAGCTGATCACCTCGGGTGTGGTGAAGGCCAAGGTCCGCAGCGTCCTGACCTGCGAGTCCGCTGTCGGCGTGTGTGCCACCTGCTACGGGCGGTCCATGGCGACCGGCCAGCTGGTGGACGTCGGCGAGGCGGTCGGCATCGTGGCGGCGCAGTCCATCGGTGAGCCGGGTACCCAGCTCACGATGCGTACGTTCCACCAGGGTGGCGTCGCCGGTGACGACATCACCACGGGTCTGCCGCGTGTGCAGGAGCTGTTCGAGGCCCGCATCCCGAAGGGCAAGGCGCCGATCGCCGACGTCGACGGCCGGGTGCGGATCGAGGACGGCGACCGCTACTGGAAGATCACGCTGATCCCGGACGACGGCAGCGAGGAGCTGGTGTTCGACAAGCTGTCGAAGCGCCAGCGCCTGGCGGTCACGCCCAGCGGCCCGCTCGCCGACGGCGACCACGTGTCGGTCGGCCAGCAGCTGCTGGAGGGCACGCCGGACCCGCACGAGGTCCTGCGGGTCATGGGTCCGCGCGAGGCCCAGCTGCACCTGGTGGACGAGGTCCAGAAGGTGTACCGGGCGCAGGGTGTGTCGATCCACGACAAGCACATCGAGGTCATCGTCCGGCAGATGCTGCGGCGGGTCACGATCCTCGACTCGGGTGCCGCGGAGTTCCTCCCCGGTGCGCTGGTCGAGCGTGCGTCGTTCGAGTCGGAGAACCGCCGCGTGGTGGCTGCCGGCGGCGAGCCCGCCTCGGGCCGCCCGGTGCTGATGGGTATCACGAAGGCGTCGCTGGCCACCGACTCGTGGCTGTCGGCGGCGTCGTTCCAGGAGACCACCCGCGTGCTGACGGACGCGGCCATCAACGGCCGTTCCGACCAGCTCGTCGGCCTCAAGGAGAACGTGATCATCGGTAAGCTGATCCCGGCCGGGACCGGCATCAACAAGTACCGCAACATCCAGGTCCAGCCGACCGAGGAGGCCCGGGTCGCCGCCTACGCGATCCCGAGCTACGACGACGGCTACTACACCCCGGACGTGTTCGGTACCGGCACCGGCGCAGCCGTCCCGCTGGACGACTACGACTTCGGTCGCGACTACCGCTAGTCAGCTGACAACGACAGGGAGCCCCCGACGCCAGTCGGGGGCTCCCGCGTTTTCGGGGTGCTGGATGCTGGTCGCATGATCGCACCGGACACGAAGGACTGGACCTGGGTACTGCGGCGGCCGTGCCAGGAGTGCGGGTTCGACGCCACGGCGGTTGCGCCCGACGAGGTTCCCGCCCTGCTGCGCCGTACCGCGGCGGCCTGGCCGGCGCTGCTCACCGGTGACCATCTGCCCGACGCCGCCCGGCGGCCGGCACCGGACAAGTGGTCTCCGCTGGAGTACGCCTGCCACGTCCGGGACTGCTGCCGGGTGTACGCCGAGCGCCTGCACCTCATGCGTACCGAGGACGACCCTGCCTACCCGAACTGGGACCAGGACGTCACCGCCGTGCAGGACCGCTACGCCGAGCAGGACCCGGCGACGGTGGCCGTCGAGCTGACCGAGGCGGCGGAGGTTCTCGCGGCGGCCTTCGAGCGGGTCGACGACTGGACCAGGACGGGCTCGCGCGGCGACGGCGCCACCTTCACCATCGACACCTTCGCCCGCTACTTCATCCATGACCCGATCCACCACCTCTACGACGTCACCGGCCAGCGGACGACGACCCGGTAGCTGGCGACGGTCGGTCACGAAACTGGCCAGGGGCGTGACGCCGGCACCCGTCCGTGTGACGCCCAAAGTAAGTACTACTTCCGTAGTAAGATCGATGGCATGGAGCAGGTCCCCATCCGCGAGCTGAACCAGGACACTGCCGGAGTCCTCGCGCGAGTCGAAGCCGGCGAGTCCCTGGAGATCACCAACCGGGGCAAGCCCATTGCTCGCCTCGTGCCCGCCGGTGTGCCGGACGAGGTGAGCGACCTTGTCGCGGCCGGTCGGATGATCCCGGCGAGTCACCGAGGCCCCTTCGTCATGCCGACGCTCAAGGCCCCGGTGGGCGCGGACGCGGGTGAGCTGATCAGCAGGCTCCGGGACGAGGAGAGGTTTTGATCTACCTCGATTCCAACGCCGTGGTGAAGCTCGTTCGCGTGGAGAAGGGCACCGCACAGCTGGTCACGTGGTTGGGCACCCAGCCCGATGGCGAGTTCGTCTCGTCCGTGCTCGCGGAGGTGGAGGCGACTCGCGCGTTGTGGCGTGAACAGCCGGAGGCCATTTCCGGGATGGCGGTCAAACTGCGGCAGGTCTCGCGGATGGAGATCGACGCGACGGTCCGGGCCACCGCCGCGGCCTACATGGATCCACATCTCCGTTCGTTGGACGCGATCCACCTGGCGACCGCCGAGAACCTCGTCGCGTCGGGCAAGCACATCAGCGCGTTCGTGACCTACGACAAGCGGCTTGCCTCGGCGGCGGCCGGGGCAGGGTTCAGCGTGGTCGCGCCGGGGGCCTGACGGGGGCCGGGAGCCGACCGTCTAGCCTGGGGGTGGTTCCCCGCGCGACGTCGAGGTACCCCGGTTTTGACCGCCTCCGAGGTGGCGGGTATCTTGGGTACTCGCGCCCGGCCTAGGTCGGGTCAATCCGCGTGCCTGTGCGCGGAGGTCCACCTCCGGTGGACACCCGGCAGTAACCGCGGAGTTCCTTCCGAGCCTCGTAGGGATGATTCAATCCTGCCCGAGCGTTATGAGGAAGGGCGACACGCCCGACCTCGTGATACGGCGGGATCGGGTGGAACAAGAGCAGCACCGACCACACGCAGTAGCAACACCAGTCGAAGAAAGCCGGTCCATGCCCACGATCCAGCAGCTGGTCCGTAAGGGCCGCCAGGACAAGGTCGCCAAGCAGAAGACTGCGGCCCTCAAGGGAAGCCCGCAGCGGCGTGGCGTGTGCACCCGCGTGTACACCACCACCCCGAAGAAGCCGAACTCCGCGCTGCGCAAGGTCGCGCGCGTCAAGCTGACCAGCGGTATCGAGGTCACGGCCTACATCCCGGGTGAGGGCCACAACCTGCAGGAGCACTCGATGGTCCTGGTCCGCGGTGGCCGGGTGAAGGACCTGCCCGGCGTCCGCTACAAGATCATCCGCGGCTCGTTGGACACGCAGGGCGTGAAGAACCGCAAGCAGGCTCGCAGCCGGTACGGCGCGAAGAAGGAGAAGAGCTGAGATGCCCCGCAAGGGACCAGCCGCGAAGCGGCCGCTGATCTCCGACCCGGTCTACAGCTCCCCGCTGGTCACCCAGCTGGTCAACAAGGTGCTGCGGGACGGAAAGCGCTCTGTCGCCGAGAAGATCGTCTACCAGGCCCTCGAGGGCGCCCGCGACAAGACCGGCACCGACCCGGTGGTCACGCTCAAGCGTGCGCTGGACAACGTGAAGCCGACCATCGAGGTGAAGAGCCGCCGTGTCGGTGGCGCCACCTACCAGGTGCCGATCGAGGTCAAGCCGGGCCGCTCGACCACGCTGGCGCTGCGCTGGCTGGTCAACTTCTCGCGGCAGCGCCGGGAGAAGACCATGACCGAGCGGCTGATGAACGAGCTGCTCGACGCGAGCAACGGCCTCGGGGCGAGCGTCAAGCGCCGCGAGGACACACACAAGATGGCGGAGTCCAACAAGGCCTTCGCGCACTACCGCTGGTGATGCGGCGCGGCCAAACAGGTTTGGGCCGCACCAACGCTTATTGAGACAGGGGAAGACACCCGTGGCACAGGACGTGCTTACCGACTTGGCCAAGGTCCGCAACATCGGGATCATGGCCCACATCGACGCGGGCAAGACCACGACGACCGAGCGGATCCTGTTCTACACCGGGATCAGCTACAAGATCGGCGAGGTGCACGACGGCGCCGCCGTCATGGACTGGATGGAGCAGGAGCAGGAGCGCGGCATCACGATCACGTCCGCCGCGACGACCTGTTTCTGGAAGGACCACCAGATCAACCTCATCGACACCCCGGGACACGTCGACTTCACGGTCGAGGTGGAGCGCAACCTCCGGGTGCTCGACGGCGCGGTCGCGGTCTTCGATGGCAAGGAGGGGGTCGAGCCGCAGTCCGAGCAGGTCTGGCGGCAGGCCACCAAGTACGACGTCCCGCGCATCTGCTTCGTCAACAAGATGGACAAGCTCGGCGCGGACTTCTACTACACCATCCGCACCATCTCCGAGCGCCTCGGCGCGAAGCCCCTGCCCGTCCAGCTGCCGATCGGTGCCGAGAGCGAGTTCGTCGGTGTCGTCGACCTGGTGAACATGCGGGCGCTGACCTGGCGTGGTGAGGTCCAGAAGGGTGAGGACTACACGGTCGAGGAGATCCCGGCCGACCTCGCCGAGCGGGCCGCTGAGTACCGCGAGCAGCTGATCGAGGCCGTCGCCGAGACCGACGACGAGCTGATGGAGGCCTACCTGGGCGGCGAGGAACTCACCGTCGACCAGATCAAGCACGGCCTGCGCAAGATCGTCAAGGACGGCTCCGCCTACCCGGTGCTGTGCGGCTCGGCGTTCAAGAACAAGGGCGTCCAGCCCATGCTCGACGCGGTCATCGACTACCTGCCCGCGCCGACGGACCTGCCCCCGGTCGAGGGTCTGCTGATGGACGGTGAGACCAAGGCCTACCGCAAGCCGTCGACCGACGAGCCGTTCTCCGCGCTGGCCTTCAAGATCGCCGTGCACCCGTTCTTCGGCAAGCTCACCTACGTCCGGGTCTACTCCGGCCAGGTCTCCAGCGGCGCCCAGGTCATCAACTCGACCAAGGACCGCAAGGAGCGCATCGGGAAGATCTTCCAGATGCACGCCAACAAGGAGAACCCGGTCACGGAGGCCCTCGCCGGTCACATCTACGCGGTGATCGGGCTGAAGGACACCACCACCGGTGACACCCTGTGCGACCCGAACAACAAGATCGTCCTCGAGTCGATGACGTTCCCGGAGCCGGTCATCCAGGTGGCCATCGAGCCGAAGACCAAGGCCGACCAGGAGAAGCTGTCGACCGCGATCCAGAAGCTCGCCGAGGAGGACCCGACGTTCCGGGTCAACCTGGACGAGGAGACGGGTCAGACGATCATCGCCGGCATGGGCGAGCTGCACCTGGACATCCTGGTGGACCGCATGCGCCGGGAGTTCAAGGTCGAGGCCAACATCGGCAAGCCGCAGGTGGCCTACCGCGAGACGATCCGCAAGACGGTCGACAAGTACGACTACACCCACAAGAAGCAGACGGGCGGCTCCGGCCAGTTCGCCAAGGTGATCATCAAGCTCGAGCCGCTGGCCACCACGGACGGTGCGCTCTACGAGTTCGAGAACAAGGTCACCGGTGGCCGCGTCCCGCGCGAGTACATCCCGTCGGTGGACGCCGGCGCCCAGGACGCCATGCAGTACGGCGTGCTGGCCGGCTACCCGCTGGTCGGGATCAAGCTGACCCTGCTCGACGGTGCCTACCACGAGGTTGACTCCTCCGAGATGGCCTTCAAGGTCGCCGGTTCCATGGCGCTCAAGGAGGCCGCCCGGCAGGCGAGCCCGGTGCTGCTCGAGCCGATGATGGCGGTCGAGGTGACCACGCCCGAGACGTACATGGGCGATGTCATCGGCGACCTGAACTCCCGCCGTGGCCAGATCCAGGCCATGGAGGAGCGCAGCGGTGCCCGGGTCGTCAAGGCCCTCGTCCCGCTGTCGGAGATGTTCGGCTATGTCGGCGACCTGCGGTCGCGGACCCAGGGCCGGGCGAACTACTCCATGCAGTTCGACTCCTACGCCGAGGTTCCCACGAACGTCGCGAAGGAGATCATCGCCAAGGCAACCGGCGAATAAACAATCCGGTGCGGGCTGCGTGGGTAGCGCCCTCTATGGTTCCGCACAACTGACCCCATTGAGCTGTCGTCGTAAACCAGGGCGGCGGAGAGATACAAGTCCAGGAGGACGAGAGAAGTGGCGAAGGCGAAGTTCGAGCGGACCAAGCCGCACGTCAACATCGGGACCATCGGTCACATCGACCATGGGAAGACCACGCTGACCGCGGCCATCTCCAAGGTTCTGCACGACAAGTACCCCGAGCTGAACCCCTTCACGCCGTTCGACGAGATCGACAAGGCGCCGGAGGAGAAGCAGCGCGGAATTACGATCTCGATCGCGCACATCGAGTACGAGACCGAGAAGCGGCACTACGCGCACGTTGACTGCCCGGGTCACGCGGACTACATCAAGAACATGATCACCGGTGCCGCCCAGATGGACGGCGCGATCCTCGTGGTCGCCGCGACCGATGGTCCGATGCCGCAGACCAAGGAGCACGTGCTGCTGGCCCGCCAGGTCGGTGTGCCCTACATCGTGGTGGCCCTGAACAAGGCCGACATGGTGGACGACGAGGAGATCCTGGAGCTGGTCGAGCTCGAGGTCCGCGAGCTGCTGACCGAGTACGAGTTCCCCGGTGACGACCTGCCCGTCGTCCGCGTCTCCGCGCTCAAGGCGCTGGAGGGCGACGCCGAGTGGGGCGGCAAGGTCATCGAGCTGCTGGACGCGGTGGACGAGAACATCCCCGAGCCCCAGCGCGACATCGAGAAGGCCTTCCTGATGCCGGTGGAGGACGTGTTCACGATCTCCGGCCGCGGCACCGTGGTCACCGGTCGCGTCGAGCGCGGTGTCCTCAAGCCGATGGAAGAGGTCGAGATCGTCGGCATCAAGGAGAAGGCCCAGAAGACCACCGTCACCAGCGTCGAGATGTTCCGCAAGGTTCTCGATGACGCGCGCGCCGGTGAGAACGTGGGTCTGCTCCTGCGCGGTATCAAGCGCGAGGACGTCGAGCGCGGCCAGGTCGTCGTGAAGCCCGGCACCACCACGCCGCACACCCAGTTCGAGGCCCAGGTCGTCATCCTGAGCAAGGACGAGGGTGGCCGGCACACGCCGTTCTTCAACAACTACCGCCCGCAGTTCTACTTCCGCACCACGGACGTGACCGGCGTGGTGACCCTCCCCGAGGGCACCGAGATGGTCATGCCCGGTGACTCCACCTCCATGACGGTCAACCTGATCCAGCCGATCGCCATGGACGAGGGTCTGCGGTTCGCCATCCGTGAGGGTGGCCGGACCGTCGGCGCGGGTCGCGTCGTCAAGATCATCAAGTAGCTACCCTTCCGGGGGCCCCTGGGTCAAGGACCTGGGGGCCCCCGGTTTCGGGTGCCGCATCAGCGTGTGGCATCCTTGACAGGTTGCTCGTCGCGGTCAGCCGCGCGCGGGCGCAGGCTCGCGGTGGTATGCCGCTGACGAGCCATCATGACCACTCCCGTAGGACTCAAGTCCAAGGGGCCGGTCTGTGCGAAGGGCGCGACACACCCGACCGCGTGGACCGGAGCGGCACGAGTCATAAAGACAAGGACGGCAAGCCACCATGGCGGGACAGAAGATCCGCATCCGGCTCAAGGCCTACGACCACGAGGCGATCGACGCGTCCGCGCGCAAGATCGTGGAGACGGTTACCCGCACGGGCGCTCGGGTCGTCGGGCCGGTGCCGCTGCCCACCGAGAAGAACGTTTACTGCGTCATCCGCTCGCCGCACAAGTACAAGGACTCGCGCGAGCACTTCGAGATGCGTACGCACAAGCGTCTGATCGACATCCTCGACCCCACGCCGAAGACCGTGGACGCGCTCATGCGCATCGATCTCCCGGCCAGCGTCGACGTCAACATTCAGTGAGGCCTGAGCACCAATGTCTGACCGGCAGATGAAAGGGATCCTGGGTACCAAGCTCGGGATGACCCAGGTCTTCGACGAGAACAACCGGATTGTCCCGGTGACCGTCGTCAAGGCCGGCCCCAACGTGGTCACCCAGATCCGCACCCAGGACAACGACGGGTACGCGGCCGTGCAGCTGGCGTTCGGCGCCATCGACCCTCGCAAGGTCAACAAGCCGCGCACCGGCCACTTCGAGAAGGCCGGCGTCACGCCGAGGCGCTTCCTCGCCGAGCTGCGTACGACCGACGCCGACTCCTACGAACTCGGCCAGGAGATCACCGCCGAGGTCTTCGAGTCCGGCGTCGTGATCGACGCGATCGGCACCAGCAAGGGCAAGGGCACCGCCGGTGTCATGAAGCGCCACGGCTTCAAGGGCCTGAGCGCCTCCCACGGCACCCAGCGCAAGCACCGCTCGCCCGGCTCGATCGGTGGCTGCGCCACCCCGGGTCGCGTGTTCAAGGGCCTGCGCATGGCTGGCCGGATGGGCCACGTCCGGGTCACGACCCAGAACCTCACGGTCCACCGGGTGGACGCCGAGGATGGCCTGATCCTGGTCAAGGGCGCCATCCCCGGCCCCAAGGGCGGCGTGGTGTTCCTCAAGACCGCCGTGAAGGGTGAAGAGCAGTGACCATGACGGTGGAGGTCAGGACCCCGGCCGGCGCGACCGACGGCACCGTCGAGTTGCCCGCCGAGATCTTCGACGTGCAGGCCAACATCGCGCTGATGCACCAGGTCGTCGTGGCCCAGCTGGCCGCGGCTCGCCAGGGCACGCACTCGACCAAGACCCGCGGTGACGTCCGCGGCGGTGGCAAGAAGCCCTACCGGCAGAAGGGCACCGGTCGTGCCCGCCAGGGCTCGACCCGCGCGCCGCAGTTCGCCGGCGGTGGCATCGTCCACGGCCCGCAGCCCCGCGACTACACCCAGCGCACCCCCAAGAAGATGAAGGCCGCAGCCCTGCGCGGTGCCCTCTCCGACCGGGCGCGTGCCGGCCAGGTGCACGTGGTCAGCGACCTGGTGGACGGGGAGACCCCGTCGACCAAGGCCGCCCGCACGTTCCTGGGGACGGTCAGCGAGGCGCGCAGCCTGCTGGTCGTGCTGACCAGGGGCGAGGACACCGGCTGGAAGTCGGTGCGCAACCTGCCCAACGTGCACACGATCTGGCCCGACCAGCTCAACACCTACGACGTGCTCGTCAACGACGACGTGGTGTTCACCAAGAGCGCGCTGGTCGCCTTCCTGGAGGGCCCCACCCGGGGTCGTGCCAAGGCGAGCGCCCGCTCCGGCGAGGTGGCCGAGGCCGACGCGCCGTACGGCGAGGGCAGCCACGCCGCGCTGGCCGACGGTTCGGAGCCCGACGGCTTCCCGGTCAAGGGCAACCAGAGCTCCAAGCTCTACCACCTGCCGGGGACCTCGTTCTACAACCGCACCGAGGCCGAGGTCTGGTTCGCGAGTGCCGAGGACGCCGAGAAGGCCGGCTTCCAGCTGCCGCCCTCGCAGCGTAAGGAGGACGACAAGTGATCCCCGACCACCGCGACGTACTGCTCGCGCCGGTGATCTCCGAGAAGTCCTACGGGCTGCTCGAGGAGAACAAGTACACGTTCGTCGTTGCGCCCAATGCCAACAAGACCCAGATCAAGATCGCGGTCGAGAAGGTGTTCGGCGTCCAGGTGGTGAGCGTGAACACGCTGAACCGGCAGGGCAAGCGCAAGCGCACCCGCACCGGTTACGGCAAGCGCAAGGACACCAAGCGAGCGATCGTGACGCTCTCGGCCGAGAGCAAGCCGATCGAGATCTTCGGCGGCCCGGCCTGAGCCGGCGAGTAGAGACCTAGAGGGACTGCGTAGAGATGGGCATTCGCAAGTACAAGCCGACGACGCCGGGGCGTCGTGGCTCAAGCGTCTCCGACTTCGCCGAGATCACCCGCTCGGAGCCGGAGAAGTCGCTGGTCCGCCCGCTGCACGGGCGGGGCGGCCGGAACGTGCACGGCAAGATCACCACCCGGCACAAGGGCGGTGGCCACAAGCGCGCGTACCGGCTGATCGACTTCCGGCGCCACGACAAGGACGGCGTGCCGGCCAAGGTCGCGCACATCGAGTACGACCCCAACCGCACCGCGCGCATCGCGCTGCTGCACTACGCGGACGGCGAGAAGCGCTACATCATCGCGCCGGACAAACTGCGTCAGGGCGACCGGATCGAGAACGGTCCCGGGGCCGACATCAAGCCGGGCAACGCGCTGCCGATGCGCAACATCCCGGTCGGCACCGTGATCCACGCGATCGAGCTGCGGCCGGGCGGTGGGGCCAAGATCGCGCGTTCCGCCGGCACCCGCGTCCAGCTGGTCGCCAAGGAGGGCCGGTTCGCCCAGCTGCGGATGCCCTCGGGCGAGATCCGCAACGTGGACGTGCGCTGCCGCGCCACGGTCGGCGAGGTCGGCAACTCCGAGCACGCGAACATCAACTGGGGCAAGGCGGGCCGCATGCGGTGGAAGGGCAAGCGCCCGACCGTGCGCGGTGTCGCGATGAACCCGGTGGACCACCCGCACGGTGGTGGTGAGGGCAAGACCTCCGGTGGCCGTCACCCGGTCAACCCGGCCGGCAAGCCGGAGGGCCGTACCCGCCACAAGGGCAAGCCGAGCGACCGGATGATCGTCCGTCGTCGCCGGACCGGTAAGAAGCGCTAAGAGCAGGAGGGAGTGACAGATGCCTAGGAGTTTGAAGAAGGGCCCGTTCGTCGACGACCACCTGCTCAAGAAGGTGGACGCGCTCAACGAGTCCGGCAAGAAGACCGTGATCAAGACCTGGTCCCGCCGGTCGACGATCATCCCGGACATGCTGGGCCACACGATCGCGGTGCACGACGGCCGCAAGCACGTCCCCGTCTTCATCTCGGAGTCGATGGTCGGGCACAAGCTGGGCGAGTTCGCCCCGACCCGCACCTTCAAGGGGCACGTGAAGGACGACCGCAAGGCGCGCAGGCGCTAGAGGACAGGAGTAAGCGATGAGTAACGAGACCGCCGTGGAAGAGCTTCCGCGCGCGATCGCTCGGGCTCGCTACGTCCGCGCCACGCCGATGAAGGTGCGCCGGGTGGTCGAGCTCATCAAGGGCCGTAGTGCCGGCGAGGCGCTCAACGTCCTGCGGTACGCACCGCAGGCGGCCAGCGAGCCGGTGGCGAAGGTGCTCGCGAGCGCCATGGCCAACGCCGAGAACAACCTCGACCTCGACCCGGAGACCCTCTGGGTCAGCGCCGCGTACGTGGACGAGGGCCCGACGCTCAAGCGGTTCCGGCCGAGGGCGCAGGGACGGGCGTACCGGATCCGGAAGCGGACCAGCCACATCACCGTCGAGGTGGAGTCGCGGCCGGAGCCGAAGAAGGCGGCTGCCAAGAGCCGTAAGTCCAGTGCGAAGAGGAGTGCCAGCTAGTGGGTCAGAAGATCAACCCGCACGGCTTCCGGCTCGGGATCACCACTGACTGGAAGTCCCGCTGGTATGCCGACAAGCAGTACGCGGAGTACGTGGCCGAGGACGTCAAGATCCGTCGCCTGCTCTCGAAGGGCATGGAGCGCGCCGGGATCTCGAAGGTGGAGATCGAGCGCACCCGCGACCGGGTCCGCGTCGACATCCACACCGCCCGGCCGGGCATCGTCATCGGCCGTCGCGGCGCGGAGGCCGACCGTATCCGGGGCGAGCTGGAGAAGCTGTCCGGCAAGCAGGTGCAGCTCAACATCCTCGAGGTGAAGAACCCCGAGGCCGACGCCCAGCTGGTCGCCCAGGTGACCGCCGAGCAGCTGTCCAACCGCGTGTCCTTCCGCCGCGCGATGCGCAAGGCCATCCAGTCGGCCATGCGCAGCCCGCAGGTCAAGGGCATCCGCGTGCAGTGCGGCGGCCGTCTCGGCGGTGCCGAGATGTCCCGCTCCGAGCACTACCGCGAGGGCCGGGTGCCGCTGCACACGCTGCGCGCGGACATCGACTACGGCTTCTTCGAGGCCAGGACGACCTTCGGCCGGATCGGCGTGAAGGTCTGGATCTACAAGGGTGACGTCGTCGGTGGCCGCCGGGAGATCGAGGCGCGTTCGCAGGCTCCGCAGGAGCGTGCGCCGCGTCGCGAGCGCCCGACGCGCGCCCGCCGTTCCGGCTCGGCCGGGACGACGGCGACCAGCACCGAGGCCGGCCGCGCCGCGGCAGAGGCCAGTGCGGAACCCGCAGAGTCGGCGCCGCAGACCCCGTCGGTGAACGGGGCTGACGCCACCAACGCCAACGGGGAGGGCTGAGCAGTGCTCATCCCACGCAAGGTCAGGCACCGCAAGCAGCACCACCCCAAGCGTGGTGGTGCGGCCAAGGGCGGTACCAGGGTCACCTTCGGGGAGTTCGGTATCCAGGCGCTCACGTCGGCCTACGTGACCAACCGGCAGATCGAGTCCGCTCGTATCGCCATCAACCGGCACATCCGTCGTGGCGGCAAGGTGTGGATCAACATCTTCCCGGACCGTCCGTTGACCAAGAAGCCCGCCGAGACCCGCATGGGTTCCGGCAAGGGTTCGCCGGAGCACTGGATCGCGAACGTGAAGCCCGGTCGGGTCATGTTCGAGCTGAGCTTCCCGAACGAGGTCGTGGCGCGTGAGGCGCTGACCCGCGCGATCCACAAGCTCCCGATGAAGTGCCGCATCGTCACGCGTGAAGGTGGTGACTTCTGATGGCCGCCGGAACTCAGGCATCCGAGCTGCGCGAGCTCAACGACGAGGAGCTGGTGCTGCGCCTGCGGGAGTCGAAGGAGGAGCTGTTCAACCTTCGGTTCCAGATGGCCACCGGGCAGATGGACAACAACCGCCGGCTCCGCACGGTCCGGCACGACATCGCCAGGATCTACACGGTCATGCGTGAGCGTGAGCTGGGTCTTTCGGTGTCCCCGGACGAGGTTTCCAGTGATGAGGGTGCCGCATGAGCGAGACGACTGAGCAGACGCAGGAGACGCGCGGCCGTCGCAAGGTCCGCGAGGGCCTGGTCGTGTCCGACAAGATGAACAAGACCATCGTGGTCTCGCTTGAGGACCGCAAGAAGCACCCGCGCTACAGCAAGGTGCTGCGGTCCACCACCAAGGTCAAGGCGCACGACGAGGAGAACTCGGCCGGCGTCGGGGACCGTGTGCTGCTGATGGAGACCCGTCCACTGTCGGCCACCAAGCGCTGGCGGCTGGTGGAGATCTTGGAGAAGGCAAAGTGATTCAGCAGGAGTCGCGACTGCGCGTCGCCGACAACACGGGTGCCAAGGAGATCCTGTGCATCCGGGTGCTCGGTGGCTCCGCGCGTCGCTACGCGGGAATCGGCGACATCATCGTCGCCACGGTCAAGGACGCGATGCCCGGCGCCGGCGTGAAGAAGGGTGACGTCGTCAAGGCGGTCATCGTTCGCACCGCCAAGGAGCGCCGTCGGCCGGACGGTTCGTACATCCGGTTCGACGAGAACGCCGCCGTGCTGATCAAGCCGGACAACGAGCCGCGCGGGACCCGCATCTTCGGACCGGTCGGTCGCGAGCTGCGCGACAAGAAGTTCATGAAGATCATCTCGCTGGCTCCGGAGGTGCTCTAGCTCATGAAGATCAAGAAGGGTGACACGGTTCTCGTGATCGCCGGCAAGGACAAGGGTGCGAAGGGCAAGGTCATCCAGGCCTACCCGGACAACCAGCGGGTCCTGGTCGAGGGCGTGAACCGGATCAAGAAGCACACCCGGATCAGCCAGACCCAGCGCGGTGCGCAGACCGGCGGGATCGTCACCCAGGAGGCGTCGATCCACGTCAGCAACGTGATGCTGGTCGACTCGGACGGCAAGCCGACCCGCGTCGGCTACACGTTCGACGACGAGGGCCGGAAGGTGCGGGTTTCGCGCCGGACGGGCAAGGAGATCTGATGACGACAGCGGAGAAGCTCGTGCCGCGGCTCAAGACCCGCTACCACGAGGAGATCGTGGCCGGTCTGAAGGAGGACTTCTCCTTCGACAACGCCATGCAGGTCCCGCGCGTGGTCAAGGCCGTGGTCAACATGGGTGTCGGCGACGCCGCCCGCGACGGCAAGCTGATCGAGGGCGCCGTCCGTGACCTGTCGCTGATCACCGGTCAGCGGCCGCAGATCCGCCGGGCGACCAAGTCGATCGCGCAGTTCAAGCTGCGCGAGGGCATGCCGATCGGCGCGAAGGTGACCCTGCGCGGCGACCGGATGTGGGAGTTCCTGGACCGCCTGCTGACGATCGCCCTGCCGCGTATCCGTGACTTCCGTGGCCTGTCGCCCAAGCAGTTCGACGGCAACGGCAACTACACGTTCGGTCTCAACGAGCAGTCGATGTTCCACGAGATCAACCCGGACTCGATCGACCGTCCGCGCGGCATGGACATCACGATCGTCACCACCGCGATCAACGACGAGGAGGGTCGGGCGCTGCTGCGGCGCCTGGGCTTCCCGTTCAAGGAGAACTGATGGCCAAGAAGGCTCTGGTCCACAAGGCCGCGCAGAAGCCCAAGTTCAAGGTCCGGGGTTACACCCGGTGCCAGCGGTGCGGGCGTCCCCGCGCGGTGTTCCGCAAGTTCGGCCTCTGCCGGGTGTGCCTGCGCGAGATGGCCCACCGCGGCGAGCTGCCCGGCGTGAGCAAGTCCAGCTGGTAGAGAAGCCACACCTAGGAAAAATCGCCACAGGCCTTCCGGGGAACCAGGCGAGAAAGGTTGACAGGTCACCATGACGATGACCGACCCGATCGCAGACTTTCTGACTCGTCTGCGCAACGCCAACTCGGCGTACCACGACGAGGTCGTGCTGCCGCACTCCAAGCTCAAGGCGAACATCTCGGAGATCCTCCAGCGGGAGGGCTACATCGCCGGCTACCGGACCGAGGACGGCGAGAAGGGCCAGAACCTGGTCGTCGAGCTGAAGTACGGCCCCAACCGCGAGCGCAGCATCGCGGGCCTGCGTCGGGTGTCCAAGCCCGGGCTCCGGGTGTACGCGAAGTCGACCGGCCTGCCGAAGGTGCTCGGTGGTCTCGGCGTGGCGATCATCTCCACGTCCGCGGGCCTGCTCACCGATCGCCAGGCCGGCAAGCAGCGGATGGGCGGGGAAGTCCTCGCCTACGTCTGGTGACGGGGGTTACTGACACATGTCTCGCATCGGAAAGCTGCCGATCGCGGTCCCGTCCGGAGTGGACGTGACGATCGAGGGCCAGCAGATCAGCGTGAAGGGTCCCAAGGGCACCCTGGCGCACGTGATCGCCGAGCCGATCACCGTCGAGCGCGCCGAGGACGGCTCGCTGGCCGTCCAGCGCCCGGACGACGAGCGCCGCAGCCGTGCGCTGCACGGCCTCACGCGGTCGCTGGTGAACAACCTGGTCGTCGGGGTCACCGACGGCTACGAGAAGAAGCTTGAGATCCACGGCGTCGGCTACCGCGTCCTGCTCAAGGGTTCTGACCTGGAGTTCTCGCTCGGGTTCAGCCACCCGGTGAAGGTCTCCCCGCCGGAGGGCATCACCTTCCAGGTCGAGGGCCCGACCAAGTTCTCCGTCAAGGGGATCGACAAGCAGCGCGTCGGTGAGGTCGCCGCCAACATCCGCAAGCTGCGCAAGCCCGACCCGTACAAGGGCAAGGGCGTGCGTTACGCGGGCGAGAAGATCCGCCGCAAGGTCGGAAAGACGGGTAAGTGACATGAGCGAAGCGACTGCTACCAAGCGCAAGCCTGTCGGTCGGGACATTTCCACCCGGCGTCGGATCGCCAAGAAGCGTCGGCACTTCCGGGTCCGCAAGAAGGTCAGCGGCACCCCGGAGCGTCCCCGGCTGGTCGTGACCAGGTCGTCGCGGCACATCGTCGTCCAGCTGGTCGACGACCTGGCCGGCAACACCATCGCGTCGGCGTCGAGCCTGGAGGCCGACGTGCGTGCGATGGACGGCGACAAGAAGGCGCGCGCGGCCAAGGTCGGCTCGCTGGTCGCCGACCGGGCGAAGACCGCCGGCGTCACGAAGGTCGTGTTCGACCGTGGTGGCAACAACTACCACGGCCGCATCGCGGCGCTCGCCGACGCGGCCCGGGAAGCCGGGCTGGAGTTCTAGACATGAACATGCACATCACGGGAAGGATCGCCTGATGCCGGGACGTACGCGGCAATTCGGCGGCGGTCAGGGCGGCCAGGGCGACAACCGCGGCGACAACCGCGGTGATCGCCGGGACCGCAGGGACCGTCGCGACGGTGGCCGTGGCGGGGCGGCCCAGGACAAGACCCCGCACCTCGAGCGCGTGGTGGCCATCAACCGGGTCGCCAAGGTCGTGAAGGGTGGTCGCCGGTTCAGCTTCACCGCGCTGGTCGTGGTGGGCGACGGCGACGGCATGGTCGGTGTCGGCTACGGCAAGGCGAAGGAGGTGCCGGCCGCGATCGCCAAGGGTGTTGAGGAGGCGAAGAAGAACTTCTTCAAGGTCCCGAGGATCGCCGGCACCATCCCGCACCCGATCCAGGGTGAGCGGGCCGCCGGTGTCGTGCTGCTGCGCCCGGCCAGTGCCGGTACCGGCGTCATCGCCGGTGGCCCGGTGCGTGCCGTGCTGGAGTGCGCGGGCGTGCACGACGTGCTGTCCAAGTCGCTCGGCAGCGACAACGCGATCAACATCGTCCACGCGACCGTGGCGGCCCTGAAGGGTCTGCAGCGTCCGGAGGAGGTCGCGGCTCGTCGCGGCCTGCCGCTGGAGGACGTTGCCCCGGCGGGCATGCTGCGGGCGCGGGTCGCTGGTCAGGGGGTGTGAGGCCATGGCTCAGCTCAAGGTGACGCAGGTCCGCAGCACCATCGGGACCAAGCGCAACCACCGTGAGTCGCTGCGGACCCTGGGCCTGCGGAAGATCCGCCAGTCCACCGTCCGGGAGGACACCCCGGAGGTTCGCGGCCTGATCCACACGGTCCGCCACCTGGTGACCGTCGAGGAGGTGAACGGCTGATGGCGATCAAGATCCATCACCTGCGCCCCGCGCCGGGCGCCAAGACCGAGAAGACCCGCGTCGGTCGAGGCGAGGGTTCGGGCAAGGGCAAGACCGCCGGTCGAGGCACGAAGGGCACGAAGGCACGCAAGAACGTGCCGGCCCGCTTCGAGGGCGGCCAGATGCCGATCCACATGCGGCTGCCGAAGCTGCGCGGCTTCAAGAACCGGTTCCGTACCGAGTACCAGCCGGTCAACGTCGGTGACATCGCCCGGGTGTTCCCCGAGGGTGGCGCCGTGGACGTCGACCAGCTGGTGGCGCACGGTCTGGTTCGGAAGAACGAGCTGGTGAAGGTGCTCGGCAACGGGGAGGTGGAGGGCGTGAAACTGGACGTGACCGCCCACGCGTTCTCGAAGTCGGCGTCGGAGAAGTTGTCTGCCGCTGGTGGTTCGGCCACCACGCTGTAGTTGGTTCGTGAGCAACGGCCGGTGGGGATCCCTCCCCACCGGCCGTTGCTTGTTGGGGTAGCAGACTGGCGCCCATGAGCGTTCTTGACGGCAGGGCCGTGGTCATCACCGGTGCGGGCCGTGGCCTGGGCAGGGCGTCGGCGTTGCACGCCGCCGCCCACGGCGCCGCGGTGGTTGTGAACGACGTCGACGACGGGCCGGCCGACGAGGTCGTCTCGGCGATCAGGGAGGCCGGTGGCCGGGCGGTGCCCAGCGTGGGGTCGGTGGCCGACCCCGACCAGGCCCACGCGGCCGTGGCCCGGTGTCTGACCGAGTTCGGCCGGATCGACGGCCTGGTCAACAACGCCGGTGTGCGGTACGAGGCCCCGGTGTGGGAGGACCCGCCCGATCGGGCGCGCCAGCTGATCGAGATCAACGTCCTGGGCTCGTTGTACTGCGGGGCGGCGGCGGCCAGGGCCATGCGTGACCAGGGCTCGGGCTCGATCGTGAACATGGCGTCGCTGGCGATGGTCGGCCAGCCCGGTGCCGCGACCTATGCCGCGTCCAAGGGCGCGGTGTACTCGATGACCGTTGCCTGGGCGTGGGACCTGCGTGATCACGGTGTGCGGGTGAACGGCCTGTTCCCGCTGGCCCAGACCCGCATGTCGGGGGCCGGTTCCGGGGTGCGGCAGACGCCTGGTGAGGTGGCGCCGGTGGTGACCTACCTGCTCAGTGATCTGTCCCGTGCCGTGACGGCCCAGTTGATCCGCTACACGGGGAGCAAGATCCATATCGTTCGTCAGATCGGCGCGATGGATCCGGTTCTGGCCGTCGGCGGGGACCTCGCCGAGATCGCCGAGGCGTTCGACCGGCATCTCGTGCTGGACAACCCCACCCGGGCGACGGTGGACCCCGAGCCGGTGACCAGGGGCCATCACCACGGAACACCACCAGCCGAACCCAACCGGTAACGACCGAGACCGCGGCTCACATCCTCGGGTAAAGCCCCAGGAAACGACTGGACCAAACGGCCTACCAGCGGATTGGGAAAGTCCGGCAATGCCCAGGGGGTGCAAGGCGGCCACGTCATGCTGTTAAAGTCGGTCCCACGCTTCGAGTGGAGTACCTCTCGGAGCGGTTCTGGCTTGCCGGCACCATGGCGGTCAGACCTTTGTTCCGGCCGGGGTAACAACCGGCAAAGCCGATCACCGGCACGAGCGCCGGTGACGCCGAGGAGGTTCCTGCGTGCTCAGCGCCTTCCGCTCGGCTCTCGCGACGCCGGACCTGCGCCGCAAGATCCTTTTCACCCTCGGAATCGTCGCGGTCTACCGGGTCGGGGCGATGCTGCCCTCCCCGGGCGTGTCGTACCCCAACATCCAGAAGTGCATCGACGGGGTTGACGACCAGAGCATCTACCAGCTGCTGAACCTGTTCAGCGGCGGTGCGCTGCTGCAACTGTCTGTGTTCGCGCTGGGGATCATGCCCTACATCACCGCGAGCATCATCATCCAGCTGCTGCGTGTGGTCATTCCGCGCTTCGAGCAGCTGCACAAGGAAGGCCAGTCCGGCCAGGGCAAGCTCACGCAGTACACCCGCTACCTGACCATCGGTCTCGCGGTGCTGCAGGCGACGGGCATCGTCGCGATGGCCGACCGTGGCCAGCTCTTCGGTGAGTGCCCGGACCCGATCATCCCCGGTGGCACCACCTGGGACCTGGTCATGATCGTCATCACGATGACCGCCGGCACGGCGCTGATCATGTGGTTCGGTGAGCTGATCACCGAGCGCGGTATCGGCAACGGCATGTCGCTGCTGATGTTCGTCAACATCGCGGCCCGCATCCCGGCCGAGGGCGGCAACATCCTCAGCAACTCCGGCGGCCTGGTCTTCACGATCGTCTGCATCTTCGGCCTGATGATCATCGTCGGTGTCGTGTTCCTGGAGCAGGGTCAGCGCCGCATCCCGGTGCAGTACGCCAAGCGCATGGTCGGTCGCCGGATGTACGGCGGCACCTCGACCTACCTGCCGATGAAGGTCAACCAGGCCGGCGTCATCCCGATCATCTTCGCGTCCTCGCTGCTGTACCTGCCGGACCTGATCACCAAGCTGGCCGGCGACTCCAACAGCTGGTGGGCGCGCTTCGTCGCCGACCATCTGACGAGCCAGAGCGACTGGGTCCACATCCTGACCTACTTCGCCCTGATCATCTTCTTCACGTACTTCTACATCAGCATCCAGTTCAACCCGACCGAACGTGCTGATGACATGAAGAAGTACGGTGGCTTCATCCCGGGTATCCGCCCGGGCCGCCCGACTGCCGAGTACCTCAGCTTCGTGCTGAGCCGGATCACCCTCCCCGGGTCGATCTACCTGGGCATCATCGCGGTGCTGCCGAACTTCTTCCTGGACATCACCGGAGATGGTCAGAACCAGAACTTCCCCTTCGGTGGAACCGCCGTACTGATCATGGTTGGCGTCGGTCTTGACACCGTCAAGCAGATCGAGAGCCAGCTGATGCAGCGCAACTACGAAGGGTTCCTCAAGTGACACGACTTCTCCTCGTTGGTCCGCCGGGTGCGGGCAAGGGCACCCAGGCGGCCGTGCTGAGCGAGAAGCTCTCGATCCCGCACATCTCCACGGGGGAGCTGTTCCGGGCGCACATCAACGACGCGACCGAGCTCGGTCGCAGCGTGAAGCAGTACCTCGACTCCGGCCAGCTGGTGCCGGACGAGGTGACCAACCAGCTGGTCGTCGAGCGTTTGGGGGAATCGGACACCAACGCCGGCTTCCTGCTCGACGGCTTCCCCCGCAACGTCGGCCAGGCCGACGTGCTCGGCAAGTACCTGGCCGAGGTCGACAAGAAGCTCGACGCGGTGGTTCAGCTGAAGGTCGACGAGGACGTGGTGGTCGGCCGGCTGCTCTCCCGTGGCCGCGCCGACGACAACGAGGACGTCATTCGCCACCGGCAGGGTGTCTACCGGTCGGAGACGGCGCCGCTGCTCGACTACTACCGCGACATCCTGGTCTCGGTGGACGGGGTCGGCGAGGTCGGCGAGATCACCGAACGAGTCCTGAACGCGCTGCGCGATCGGACGTGACGCGAGGTGGGCTGCTGGACAGCCTGCGGCTGTCCCTCCAGTCGTGGCGCGGTCGCATGATCGAGCTGAAGTCGCCGGCCGAGTTCGAGGCGATGCGCGCGGCCGGCAAGGTCGTCGCCAGCGCGCTCGGTGAGGTCACCAGGGCGTTACGGGCCGGGGTGAGCACCGCGGAGCTGGACGAGATCGCCGAGCAGGTCATTCGTGACGCCGGTGCGATCCCGAGCTTCAAGGGCTACCGGGGTTTCCCGGCGAGCATCTGCGCGTCGGTCAACGAGCAGATCGTGCACGGCATCCCCAGCGCGACGCAGGTCCTCGCCGAGGGCGACCTGATCTCGGTCGACTGCGGCGCCATTCTCGACGGCTGGCACGGCGACTCGGCCGTGACCCTGTCGGTCGGCGAGCCCAGCGCGGTCGACGCGGCCCTGTCGGCGGCGACGAAGGCCGCGATGGAGGCCGGTATCAAGGCGGTCAGCCCGGACGGTCGCCTCACCGACATCTCCCACGCGGTGGAGACGGCCGTGCACGCGGCCGAGAAGGCGGACGGGCGGCGGTACGGGATCATCCGCGAGTACGGCGGCCACGGCATCGGCACGGCCATGCACATGGAGCCGTTCCTGCCGAACTTCGGCCGGCCAGGCAAGGGCCCTCGGTTGAAGGTCGGCATGGCGATCGCCATCGAGCCGATGCTGACTCTCGGCGGCGAGGAGACCGAGGAGCTGTCCGACGGCTGGACGGTCGTGACGGTCGACGGCTCCCGCGCCGCCCACTGGGAACACACCGTGGCGATCACCGCCGACGGCCCCTGGGTCCTCACCGCCCCCTGACCCTTTCTTGCGGGCGGTGAAACGAGCCCGCCTCCTTACCCCGATCCGGGGGTCTTCTCTCACCAGCTTTGGCTGCGGAACTCTGCGGGATAACGTCCTGGGCGGATACAGATGGGGCCCGCGCAGGCCCGAGAAGTGGCCGAGGAGCTGTGGTTCTACCGCGAGGCGATGAAGGTTCCGGCGCACGTGCTGGCATCCCGGCTGGGTTGGTCACCCAGCAAATCGAGGGCGATGCTCACGGTCATCGCGAACGAGTACGACCGGCTGGAGGACTCCGATGCCCCCATTGAACTGGCGGAAGAGCACCTTTCGGTTCCGCTCCTGACGGCGACTGCGTCGAGGTGGCGATGGCGGCTGAGGTCGTCGCTGTACGTGACTCGAAGTTCGTCGAGGGGCCGACGTTGGCGTTTGGCTACGGAGCGTGGCGGGGGTTTGTCGGCCCCGATTCGACGGCGCTGGAGGGGCGCGTACACTAGGTCGGTGGCGCATTGACTTTGCGCCCCTTCCGTCATGCGTATCGCCAGTTCAGGGACATGCGCGGCGGTATGTGTATGACCAGCAAGCGAAACGCGGAGGACATGGGCAAGAAGGACGGGGCCATCGAGGTCGAAGGCCGTGTGGTGGAGCCGCTCCCCAACGCGATGTTCCGTGTCGAGTTGGAGAACGGACACAAGGTCCTCGCACACATCAGCGGCAAGATGCGTCAGCACTACATCCGCATCCTGCCAGAGGACCGAGTGGTCGTGGAGCTGTCGCCCTACGACCTGTCCCGCGGCCGAATCGTCTACCGCTACAAGTAGGGCCAGGAGAAACAGGGACGTGAAGGTCCAGCCGAGCGTCAAGAAGATCTGCGACAAGTGCAAGGTGATCCGCCGTCACGGCCGGGTCATGGTGATCTGCGAGAACCTGCGCCACAAGCAGCGCCAGGGCTGATCACCGCGCACCGAGCACGTCGCCGGGACGCACAACAGAAGATGCCCTCCCCACACCTGCCGGGCCACACGGGCCCGGTTCACCCCCGGACCAGGCCGGGGCCCGAGAGCCGTCGGGACGGTGGGGGAGCAGACCTGGAAGACATGAACGAGGAGATATGGCACGCGTTTCTGGCGTCGACCTCCCCCGCGAGAAGCGGATGGAGATCGCGCTGACGTACATCTACGGCATCGGCCGTACCCGCTCCAGGGAACTGCTGGCGGCGACCGGGATCAACCCGGACCTGCGCGCGAAGGACCTGACCGACGAGGACGTCACCAAGCTGCGTGACTACATCGAAGGCAACTACCGCGTCGAGGGTGACCTGCGCCGTGAGGTCAACGCCGACATCCGGCGGAAGATCGAGATCGGTTGCTACGAGGGCCTGCGGTGGCGTCGCGGTCTGCCCGTGCGCGGTCAGCGCACCAAGACCAACGCCCGCACCCGCAAGGGTCCGAAGAAGACCGTCGCCGGCAAGAAGAAGGCTGGTAAGAAGTGAGCTCGGTCGGCTCGGTCGTCGCCCAGCGGCGACGTAACCGCCAGTTCGTGGCCCTTCAGGTGGCGCCACGGACCCGGCCGCGCGCGCTTCGCGACCTCTACCGCGATGCCGGCACGATCCGCCGCGTCGACTCCCACACCGACTCGCCCAGTGACTCACACGGCGACGACGTGCCGGAGCAGACCACCCAGTCTTCCCAGACTTCCCGCTAACAGGAGCAAGCCGAAGCAATGCCACCCAAGTCCCGTCAGGGCGCCGGGGTCAAGAAGGTCCGGCGCAAGGAAAAGAAGAACGTCTCTCATGGCCACGCGCACATCAAGAGCACGTTCAACAACACCATCGTCTCCATCACCGACCCGAGCGGCAACGTGATCAGCTGGGCGTCCAGCGGCCACGTCGGCTTCAAGGGCTCCCGCAAGTCCACGCCGTTCGCCGCGCAGATGGCCGCCGAGAACGCCGCCCGCAAGGCGGCCGAGCACGGCATGCGCAAGGTCGACGTGTTCGTCAAGGGCCCCGGCTCCGGCCGGGAGACCGCGATCCGTTCGCTGCAGGCGGCCGGGCTCGAGGTCGGAACCATCCAGGACGTCACCCCGCAGCCGCACAACGGCTGCCGGCCGCCGAAGCGGCGTCGGGTCTAGGGGCAGGGAGGAGTAGACAGAAATGGCTCGTTACACCGGCCCCGCGACCCGTAAGTCGCGTCGTCTCAAGGTTGACCTCGTCGGCGGCGACCGCGCCTTCGAGCGCCGCCCCTACCCGCCCGGCCAGCACGGCCGCGGCCGGGTCAAGGAGAGCGAGTACCTGCTCCAGCTGCAGGAGAAGCAGAAGGCCCGCTACACCTACGGCGTGCTGGAGAAGCAGTTCCGCCGTTACTACGCGCAGGCCGCCCGCACCAAGGGCAAGACCGGTGAGGCGCTGCTGCAGCTGCTGGAGTCCCGGCTGGACAACGTGGTCTACCGCGCCGGCCTGGCCCGCACCCGCCGGCAGGCCCGTCAGCTGGTCAGCCACGGCCACTTCGTGGTGAACGGCAAGCGGGTCAACGTCCCGAGCTTCCAGGTGTCGAAGTTCGACATCATCGACGTGAAGCCGAAGTCGTTCAACACGCTGCCGTTCGTGGTCGCCAAGGAGTCCTTCGGCGACCGGCCGATCCCCGGCTGGCTGCAGGTCGTTCCCAGCAACCTGCGCATCCTCGTCCACCAGCTGCCCGAGCGCGCGCAGATCGACGTGCCCGTGCAGGAGCAGCTGATCGTCGAGTTCTACTCGAAGTGAGAGAACAGTTCGGGCTAGGCCGACGGTCCGCACGTCGCGAAGGTGACGTGCTTGTGGACGTAGGTCGGCCGACGTTCGAACTGTTCTCTCCCGATCACCCCCGGGAGGCGGTCCTTTTCGGACCGTCTCCCGGGTCAGTTCCAGTGGCGTCAAATAGCGGGCGCCCAAGGAAAGGAAACAGAAAGTGCTGATTTCTCAGCGGCCCTCGCTCAGCGAGGAGCCGGTCAACGAGACGCGCTCCCGGTTCATGATCGAGCCGCTCGAGCCCGGCTTCGGCTACACGCTCGGCAACTCGCTGCGTCGTACGTTGCTGTCCTCCATCCCTGGCGCCTCGGTGACCAGCATCCGCATCGACGGTGTGCTGCACGAGTTCACCACCGTGCCGGGCGTCAAGGAGGACGTCACCGACATCATCCTCAACCTCAAGGAGCTCGTTGTCTCCTCCGAGGAGGACGAGCCGGTGACCATGTACCTGCGCAAGCAGGGCCCGGGTGAGGTCACCGCCGGCGACATCGTGCCGCCGGCCGGTGTCACCGTGCACAACCCGGACCTGCACATTGCCAGCCTGAACGGCAAGGGCAAGCTGGAGATCGAGCTGGTCGTCGAGCGTGGCCGGGGCTACGTGCCGGCCGTGCAGAACAAGCAGGCCGGCGCCGAGATCGGCCGGATCCCGGTCGACTCGATCTACTCGCCGGTGCTGCGGGTCACCTACAAGGTCGAGGCGACGCGTGTCGAGCAGCGCACCGACTTCGACCGGCTGATCCTCGACGTCGAGACCAAGCCGTCGATCACCCCGCGGGACGCGGTCGCGTCGGCCGGCAAGACGCTGGTCGAGCTGTTCGGCCTGGCCCGCGAGCTCAACGTGGACGCCGAGGGGATCGAGATCGGTCCGTCGCCGCAGGAGGCGGACACCATCGCCGCCTACGCGATGCCGATCGAGGACCTCGACCTCACCGTGCGTTCGTACAACTGCCTCAAGCGCGAGGGCATCCACACCGTGGGTGAGCTCGTCTCGCGCAGCGAGGCCGACCTGCTGGACATCCGGAACTTCGGTGCCAAGTCGATCGACGAGGTCAAGATGAAGCTCGTCGGCCTCGGTCTCGCGCTGAAGGACAGCCCCCCCGGGTTCGACCCCACCACCGCCGCGACCGACTACGCGAGCGAGGGTTGGTCCGACTCGGTGAGCGGCGATGCCGGCAACGACGATGGCCAGGACTACGCGGAGACGGAGCAGTTGTAATGCCCACGCCAACCAAGGGCGCCCGCCTGGGCGGCTCTCCGGCGCACGAGCGGCTGATGCTGGCGAACCTCGCCACGTCGCTGTTCGCGCACGGCCGGATCACCACCACCCAGGCCAAGGCGAAGAAGCTGCGGCCCTACGCCGAGCGCCTGATCACCAAGGCGAAGGTGGGTGACCTCCACAACCGCCGGATGATCATGAAGGTGATCCGGGACAAGGAGGTCGTGCACCGCCTCTGCACCGAGATCGGCCCGTTCTACTCCGACCGCAACGGTGGGTACACGCGGATCCTGAAGACGTTGCCGCGCAAGGGCGACAACGCTCCGATGGCGATCATCGAACTCATCCAGGAGAAGACGGTCACCGCCGAGGCCGAGGCCGCGCGCAAGACCCGCTTCGCCAAGGACGAGACCCCGGCCGAGCCGGCCGCCGCCGCGTCGGCTTCGGCTGACGTCGCCGAGCCGGCCGCCGACGTGGTGGTCGAGGAGAGCGAGTCCGACGACGAGCACCCCTACGGCGCCGGCAGCCGTGCCGCGCTGGAGGACGGCTCCGAGCCGGAGGGCTTCCCGATCAAGGGCAACGCCGACTCGATGCTGTTCCACACCCCCGGCAGTGCCTTCTACGACCGCACGGTCGCCGAGGTCTGGTTCCGGACCGAGGAGGACGCGGAGGCGGCCGGCTTCAGCAAGCCGCCGTCGCAGGAGTCCGCTTCGGAGGACGAGTCCTGATTTCCGGTTCGACACCCGACGAGCCCGTTGCCCCCAGGGGTGACGGGCTCGTCCGGTTCCGGCTGGGCATCGCCTACGACGGCACCGACTTCTCCGGCTGGGCCCGCCAACCCGAACGGCGCACGGTGTGCGGGGTCATCGAGGACACCCTGTCGATGGTCCTGCGCCAGGACGTGCGCCTCACCGTCGCCGGCCGCACCGACGCCGGGGTGCACGCCACCGGCCAGGTCGCCCACTGCGACCTCGCCGACGCGCCGCCGACACTGGTCGAACGCCTCGCCCGCGCGCTGCCCGGCGACGTCCGAGTGCACTCGGCCGTCCCGGCCCCCGCCGCGTTCGACGCCCGCTTCTCGGCGCTGCGCAGGCACTACGTCTACCGCGTCTGCGACCACCCGTGGGCGGCGAACCCGTTGCGCCGCAACGACACCGTGAACTGGCCGCGTCGCCTGGACCTGGCGGCCCTCACCGACGCGTCGGCGACACTGTTGGGGGAGCACGACTTCGTCGCGTTCTGCAAACGCCGCGACGGCGCCACCACGATCCGCGAACTCCAGCGTCTGGAGTGGACCCGGGACGCCGCCGGCGTCCTGGAGGCGAGGGTGTCGGCCGACGCGTTCTGCCACTCGATGGTCCGCAGCCTCGTCGGCGCCCTCCTGTCGGTGGGCGAAGGCCGCCGCCCACCCGACTGGCCGGCCACACTCCTGACCGCCGCCGCCCGCTCCAGCGAGGTCACCGTCGCCCCCGCCCACGGCCTGACCCTCGCCGCCGTCGACTACCCACCCGACGAGGCCCTCGCCGCCCGCGCCGCGATCACCCGCAACGTCCGAACCCTGAGCTAGCTCCGCCGTCCCACCACCGGTGGTTGTCCCCAGGCGCCCCGGTCGTCGACGAGAACTGTCGGTGCTCGTCGCTAGACTGGAAAACGGGGGGATCCCCACGGCTTGACCAGGCAAAACGTGGTGAGAAAGAGCCGAGCGACGCGCTCCGGGGGAACGCGCCGCTCGGTCACTTCATCCAGTCAGACCGTACAGGAGGCTGCTCAGAGGTCGAGCGTCCAGCTGTTGATGTAGCCGGTGTCCAGGTACGCCGCGTCGCGAACACGCAGGTTCCAGGTGCCGTTGGCGACCTCACCCGACAGGTTGCGGGTGTAGGTCTGGTTGATGTTGTCGGTGCTGCCACCGGAACGGTTGTGCAGGTTGTACACGGAGCCGTCCGGAGCCACCAGGTCGACGACCAGGTCACCGATGTAGGTGTGCACGATCTGCACCGACACGGTGGACGACGCGCCGCCGTTGCCCTCGCAGCCGGAGATGGTGATCGGGCTGTTCACGGTGGCGTTGTCGCTGATGGTGACGTTGTTGCCGTTGGTCGCGGCCTCACAGCCGGTCGGCGGATCGGGGTCGGTGCCACCGGCACCGGTGTACAGCAGGGTGTTCGGCGAGCCGGTGCCCGGGCTGGTGATCTTGCCGGGGGTGCCGCTCGACTTCAGCGCGGCCTGGACCTGCGCCGGGGTCGCCGACGGGTTGGCGCCCAGGTACAGCGACGCGGCGCCGGCCACGTGCGGCGCGGCCATCGAGGTGCCGCTGATGGTGTTGGTGGCCGAGTCGCTGGTGTTCCACGCCGAGGTGATGTTCTGACCAGGCGCGAAGATGTCCGAGCAGGTGCCGTAGTTCGAGAACGAGGCACGCGCGTCGGTGTTGGTCGACGCGTTCACCGTGATCGCCTCGGCCACGCGGGCCGGGGTGAAGTTGCACGCGTCGGAGTTCGAGTTGCCCGACGCCAGGGCGTAGGTGACGCCGTCGGCGATCGAGTTGCGCACCGCGTTCTCCGTCGCGGCGTCCGAACCCGAGGCACCCAGGCTCATGTTCGCCGTGGCCGGGCCGGAGGTGTGGTGGCTGGTCACCCAGTCGATGCCCGCGGCGACACCGGCGAACGAGCCGGAGCCGGCGCAGTTGAGCACCTTGACCGCGATCAGCTTGACGTCCTTGGCCAGACCGTGGGCCGTGCCGCCGATGGTGCCGGCGACGTGCGTGCCGTGGCCGTTGCAGTCGGTGTTGTTGCCGTCGCCGGTGGTGTTGGTGCCCCACGTGGCGCGGCCACCGAAGTCACCGTGGCTGGTGCGGATACCCGTGTCGATCACGTACGAGGTGACGTTGCCCGCCGTGTTCGAGTACGAGTAGTTGTTGTTCAGCGGCAGGTCACGCTGGTCGACCCGGTCCAGACCCCACGACGGCGGGTTGGGCTGGTCGGCCAGGACCGTGACGGTCCGGTTCTGCTGGACGTAGTCGACGGCCGGGTCGGCGGCCAGACGCTGGGCGTCCTGCTCGCTCATCGTGCCCGCGAAGCCGCGCAGCGCGGCGGTGTAGGTGTAGTCGACCTCGCTGCCGTACTTGGCGGCGGTGGTCGCTACCTGGTCCTCGACGCTCTGCGTCGACATCGTCGAGTCCTTGAACACGACGACGTAGCTGCCCTCGATGGCGTCCGCCGATCCGGCGTAGAGGACCTGACCCACGGCGGCCTGCGCCGTGGTCCCGAGGCTGACACTCATCATCGCGGCGGTGGCCGCGGCGAGTGAGGCCCCGACAATGCGTCGTTTCGTGATGACGCGGGACTTGCTCGTCACCTTGTCTCCTTTGCAGGGCACGACCGAACCTCTGCCCTCGCGGGTTCGGTCGTGGTGGGAGGGGATGTTCGCGAGCGAACAAGCTCAACACTTGTCCGCCGATCCCGGTGACGCAAGGGAACCAAGCGCGTTCGCTCCGCGACTTATGAACAAATCCACAAGCCGTGGGAAGAAGTTGGACCGACCGGACCTGCTGATTCGTCCGTCTGCCGCGTCCCGTGCCCTGACGAGGTCAGTCGCCCCGGCGCACCGGGCCGAGGATCGCCTGCTCCTTCTGCGTGGTGACCAGCCGCAGCGGCTTCCACAGGTTGCGGCCCAGCGCCACGACCTGGTCGTCGGCCAGCGTGGTGAGCTGGTGGACCATCGGCGGCGGCAGCCGCCAGATCCGCGCCGCCAGCTGCGCCTGGCCGACCGGCAGGCGCTGCAACAGCACCAGGTCGGCGGCGTTGGCCGTCGCACCGGCCTGCGGGTGCATGTAGGGCAGCACGTACACGGTGGTCTGCCACGGCGAACGCGGCGGGAACAGCTCCTGCGGGGTCGGCCCGCCGTCGTGCACGACCAGCAGCGGCCCGTCCTCGGACGGGCGGGGCAGCTCGACCGGGGAGAGCCGGCGGATCTGCACCAGCGGCGCCGGCCGGCCGTCCGGCCCGTTGCCGGCGGCCTTCTGCAGCACCTGCCAGGCCGCCGGGCGCCCGGTGGCCACGACCACCCACGCGCCGACCGCCATCGCCCGCAACGCCACCTGCCGCGCCATGTACAGGCCGCCGACCAGCACGATCCTGGTCGGCGCCGGGCGCAGCGCGGAGATCGTCAGCGGCTCGCCCTGGAGGCCCGAGCCCAGCATCATGCCGCCGCGGTCGCCGCTGGGGCTGATGGCGTCCAGCATGGCCGCGTCGACCAGGTACTCCTGGCTCAGCCCGGTGCCGTTCTGGGTGTCCATCAACCGGCTGGAGCCACCGCCCGTGGTCATGCCCTACCTCCCAGCGGCAGTGTGGCGGCCAGGCCGCTGACCTGGAGGCCGCGCAACGGGGTGAGCGTCACGCCGAGGCGGTCGGAGATCGACGACAGGCGCCCGTCGGCGTACTCCAGCTCGGCGGGGGTGCGGGCGCTGACGCGGACCAGGCCGCGCAGGCCGACCTTGTTGTCCTCGGCACCCGGCGAGATCGACACCGCCACGGTGGAGGACAGCGCGCGCACACCGGTCAGCGCGTTGAGGTTCTGCGCGACCTTGCCGCGCGACCAGCCGGTGATCGCGTAGCTGGCGTGGCCGACCCCGGCGGCGGTGACGCCCGTCCAGCGTTCGCGCAGCGCCACCCGCTGGTTGGAGCCGGCGACGGCGGTCAGTTCGGCGGCCGAGATACCGGCCTTGAGCAGCTCGTCCGGGTCGAGCGGGCGGGTGGTCACGCCCCGGGACTCCAGGGCGTTGCGCACCCGGGACAGCGCGCCGATCAGCGCGCGGTGCGCGCCGAGCACGCCGCCGCCGCGTTCCCGCACGGCCGCCGGGCAGCGGCGCGGGTCCAGCCGGACGGCGACCCAGGTGGTGCGCCGCGCGGCGGCCGGCAGCGGGCCGAGCACCTCCATGTAGGAGGCCAGCGCGGGGGAGTTCGGGGGCAGCGCGGCGCTGCCCGGGTAGCAGTGCCAGATGACCTGGATGGCGTCGAGCACCACGCCGCGGTCCTCCAGGCAGGGGGCGAGCGCGCCGAGCGGCAGGTTCGGCGAGCCGCCGACCTGGGTGACCAGCGCGGGCGCCGGGTCGACCAGCAGGACGGCGGTCCAGGTGCCGTCGTGCCAGGCCAGGCCGAGCGGGCGGCGCTCGTGGTCACTGCCGTGCGCGACGACCAGGTCGGGCACGGCCAGGCGCAGCAGACTGACCCTCGGGTCGTCCGGGCCGGTGACCTGGGTGCCCTCGTCGGCGGCGATCTGCTCCATGCTGATCGTGTTGGTGGGCCGGGAGACCCTGGCGTGCTGGCGGAACGCGTAGCGGACCGTCAGCTTGATCCACTGGGTGAACCAGCGGCCGCGCCAGCGGATCGCGGCGATCACCAGACCGATCAGCGCTATGACGATCGCCACGTAGGCCATGACGGCGGTGTTGTCGATGGCCAGCAGCACCAGCCCGACGGCGACTGCGATCTCCACCACAACGAGGTTGGACACCGGCAGCGCGCCCAGGCTCGCGCCGCTGGTGCGGCGGCGGGCGGTCACCGGCTGGCGCGGCGGCTGGGCGGGGGGACCCGCCGGTCCGGCGCCGGGCGGGGGGCCCTGCGGAGGACGTGGGCCGCCCGGCCCGTTCGGGCCGTTCGGGCCGTTCGGGCCATTGCCGCCCGGACCACCAGGTCCCGGCGGTCTCGGCGGTTGGCCCGGTGGAGGCGTCCTGCCCTGACGTGGAGGAGTGCTCACCGACATCCGCTCGAATCTTCCCCTCGTGTGTGCTCCCGGCGCACGATTGTGCCGATCCGTGCGAACCCGCCTGCAACCGACGCCGGTAGGTCTATCCTGCGGAACGGTACCGCGAGTGGGGAGCTGTAGAGGCCGGAATGCCATCGACACCGACTACGAAGTCCCAAGTTCAGGCGTATCGCTTCGTGCTGCGCCGGATGCAGTCAGCGCTGGTCCGCAAGGACGCGGTGATGCTGCACGACCCGATGCGCACGCACAGTCGTGCGACGATCGTCGGCGTCTGCCTGGCCGGCATCGGCCTGATCGGCTTTCTCATCTGGGGCATCCTGTCGCCCAAGCCGAAAGCGCCCAACGAGGACGGCATCATCATCGCCAAGCCGTCGGGCCAGGTCTACGTGCTGATCGCCAAGCCGGAGAAGAAGCTGATCCCGGTGTTCAACCTCGCCTCGGCGCGGTTGCTGCTCCAGGCCCAGCAGCAGCAGGCCCAGGCGGAGCAGGGCGGTCAGGCGCAGAAGCCGACTGCGGGCAGCGCCGAGGTCGTCGCGCCGAAGATCATCGACGACAACGAGCTGCGCGACATCCCCACCGACCGCAAGGCCGGCATCCCCGAGGCACCGGAACTGCTGCCCAGCGCCGACCAGCGGATCGGTCCACCGTGGACGGTGTGTGACGAGACCACGCTCAACCGTGACGCCGCGGAGGACGAGGTCGACAAGAACGTGGCGACCGAGAAGAACTCCGAGACCACCGTGATGGCCGGGGTCGACCAGCTCGGCGCCGAGCTCAGGCAGAACGAGTCGCTGCTGGTGCGCCTGGACGTCGAGTCGCCGGACCAGAATCCGGAGGACCAGCCGGCCTACCTGGTGTACCGCACGCCCGGTTCGGCCAACCTGCCCAACACCAGCGCGGTGCGCGCCAGGGTCGACCTGTCCGACCCGGCGGTGACCGAGGCGCTCGCCCTGGAGGGCATCGAGCCGCGTGAGATCAGCGTCGGCCTGCTCAACGCCATCCCGGAGAAGCAGGCACTGGCCGTGCCGCAGATCTCCGGCCAGGGCGGGGACTCCAGCGTCGACACCGGCAACTCCGAGCTGAACAAGGTCGGCGCGGTGTTCGAGGTGCAGCGTGCCGGCAGTGCCGCGGAGTACTACGTGGTGCACCGCGACGCGATCGAGCGGATCAAGAAGACCACCGCCGACATGCTGCGCTTCCGGCACAGCCCCAACAGCGAGATGGAGGCGGTCAGCCCCGAGGTGGTCACCCGGTCCGAGACCGACGACAAGATCCCGGACACGACCTTCCCCGAGCAGCAGACCGAGGTGCTGCTGGCCAAGAACTGGCCGGTCGCCTGCCTGAGCTGGAAGACGATCGGCGAGGGCGACAACCGCGAGGAGCGGACGGCCGTCTACATCGGCAAGAAGGTTCCCGGCAACCCCAAGCCGGTCGCCATCTCCACGCCCGGCGCCGACGGCGTGCGCATCGACTACTTCTACATGCCCGCGCACCGGGGCGCGGTCGTGCGCCAGGCCACCTCCAAGGCCGACTTCGACACCGGGCAGATCACGCTGGTGTCCGACCGGGGCGTCAAGTACGGCATCCCGGACGCCGGCACGGCCGCGATCCTCGGTCTCAACGACCAGAAACCGGCGCCGCGCAACATCCTGAGCCTGCTGCCCGACGGCGAGACGCTGTCGGTCGAGAAGGCCCAGCAGAGCTACGACGCGTTGCGCTACGGCCAGGGCGAGTACCCGGGCGAGGACGAACAGCAGGGTGCCGCCGGCGGTTGACGGCACCTTGGGCCGGGCGGCCCAACTTTCGCGGGTACGGGAACCCTCTCGAGGGGCCTATCGTCGGAACACTCGACGTGTCTTTCGACCCCGCCTGCCGAGAGGGGCCGCCCGTGACCGGGATCAAGTTCGACGCCGACTGGGTCGGCGGCTACGCGAAGCTCACCGACGCCAGCGCGTCCGCACTCGACGAGGGCGTGCGGACCATGGCCACCGATCCGCTGACCGACGAGTCGTTCGGCCAGCTCGGCCGGACCACGCGCAGCACCGAGGCCTACGGGCGCGCCGCACAGGCCCTGCGTGACCAGCTGGACCGGGCCGTCGAGGCGCTGCGGTCGGCGTCGACCGGCCTGGGCGAGGTCAGCAAGGTCTACCAGGACACCGACGACGAGGGCGCGGTGACGGTGGTCCGCGGCAAGGAGGCGTGATGAGCGACCAGACCCTCGCGGCGACCCTCCCGGAGGAGACGGCGCCGCGCTGCGGGCCCGACGGCCGCGACGTCGCCGACGGGTGGGCCGGGCACCTGGAGTACCTGTCCCGGCTCTCGGCCGACCTCGGGGTGTCCGACCCGGTCGAGGAGTACTTCTCGCCGGTCGTCGGCCGGTGGAGCGACCTGCACGCCGAGGCCGACCGCTGGCGGCTGGTCGGCGACGCGGCCCAGGACGTCACCACCTCGCTCGGCTCGCCGCTGGGCGGGCTGGACGCGGCGTGGGACGGCAAGGCGGCCGACTCGTTCATCGACTACATGCAGAAGTTCGGTCTCGCCGGCCAGGATCTGTCCGACGCGATGCTGGGCATCGCCGACGTCCTGGACATCACCGGCGAGGGCATCCGCGAGGTCGTCATGCAGCTGGCGTCGATCCTCGGCGAGACCGCCGAGTCGGCCTCCCAGGCGATGGTGATGCCGGTGCAGGGCGATGACCGCACCCGGCTGTACCTGGACGAGATGCGCCGCCCGACCAAGGAACTGTTCGAGGCGGTGCGCCAGATCCTGGAGGCGTTCGTGCGCCTGTGCGAGGGCGTCGACGGGGCCAAGGCGTTCGAGCAGATCACCATGGCGCACACGTTCCCGGAGAACAACTGGACGTTCGAGGCGCCCAAGCCGCCGGCGGTGGCGACCCCGGACACCCCGGCGGAGACCGGCAAGTCAGGGGCCGGCGGTGTCGGCGGTGGTGGCGGCGGCGGAATGGGTGGCGGTGCCGGCGCGGCGGCCGCGTCCGGTCCGGCCGCGCCCGGCGGGTTCACCTCGGCCACCGAGCAGCCGCCGGCGCCCAAGCAGCCCGGGGGAGCCGCGCCGGCGTCGACGACGCCCGCCGGCGCCGGCGGGCGGGGCATGGGCATGATGCCGATGGCGCCGATGATGGGCGGCATGGGCGGCCAGAACGGGGCCGGCGACCACAAGAGCCGGGTCCGGGTGATGGCCGACCCGGTCGACGTGTTCGGCAAGCCGGACAAGGCCTCCGCGCCGGTCATCGGCGACGAGGACTAGGTGCCCGGGGGCCGCTGTCCGGCCGGACAGCGGCCCCGCCGGGAGCTGGGTCAGGGTCGTCAGCGGGGTGGCGCGGCGTCGGTCGGCGCGATCGTCGGGCTGAGGGCGATCAGCACGGTCACGAGGATGAGCCAGGTCACGACGAAGGCGAGCATCCAGAAACGTGAGTTGGTCAGCAGCCGGTTCATCGGGGGGACCTCCCGTCGGAGTCGGGCGGAGAAGCGGGGCCACGGTGAGGGCGGCGACCGGGGGGAACCCGGTCACAGCCATCGGTTCCGACGGAATATTCGGTACAGGATGAGGCAGGCGCCCAGGATCACCAGCAGCACGCCGGGATAGCCGAAGCGCCAGTGCAGCTCGGGCATGTAGTCGAAGTTCATGCCGTAGACGCCGACCGCCATCGTCGGCACGGCGATGATCGCCGCCCACGAGGTGATCTTGCGCATGTCGGCGGCCTGCTGGAGGTTGATCTTCGCGAGGGTGGCGTCGACCAGGGTGGTGAGCAGTTCGTCGAAGCTCGCCACCCGCTCGGAGACCGTCGTGAGGTGGTCGTCGACGTCACGGAAGTAGGAGCGGGCCTGCTCGGGGATCAGCGGGGTGTAGCCCTCGGCGAGCCGGCGCAACGGGACGGCCAGCGGCACGACCGCGCGGCGCAGCTCCAGGATCTCGCGCTTCATCAGGTACATCTGCTCGGCGCTGACCGGACTGCGCGGGGCGAACACGCTGGTCTCGATCACGTCGATGTCGTTCTCGAAGTCGTCGGCGACGGCCAGGTAGCTGTCGACGACGCGGTCGGCGATGCCGTGCAGCACGGCGGCCGGGCCGACCCGCAGCCGCTCCGGCGCGGCCTCCATCTCCTCGCGCAGCTGACCGAGGCCCGAATGCCGGCCGTGCCGGACGGTGACGATGTAGTCGCGGCCGAGGAAGGCCATGATCTCGCCGGTGTCGACCAGTTCGCTGGCGCTGGTCGGCGACTCGTGGTCGATGTAGCGGACCGTCTTGAGGACCATGAACAGGTTTTCCTCGTAGCGGTCGAGCTTGGGGCGCTGGTGCGCGGTGACCGCGTCCTCGACCGCCAGCTCGTGCAGGCCGAAGGTCTCGGCGATGCCCTGGATCTGTTCCTCCGCCGGCTCGAACAGGCCGATCCAGACGAAGCCGTCGCGCCGGCGGCGGACCTCGGCGATCGCCGCCGCGTACGAGAACTGGCCGGGCAAACGCTTTCCGTCCACGTAGACGGCACAGTCGATGACGTGCGTACTGGACGAGACCCGGTCCAGGACCGAGGCGGCGGCACGCCGGTTGGCGCGGCCCCGCAGGCCGAGCGAAGGGATGGCAGGCATGTTTCCTCCAGCGATGGACGTCGATCACGACGCGCCGGAGTACTCCGGCGCCGGAGCGTCCGGCCGGAAACCTCGGGCCTGCCCTAGTGGGTGAACCCTCCGGCGAGGACGCGGGTCGTACTGCAACCGGTCGCACCGTCATGGTTATGCGGGTCGCTCACGCGTCCTCACCTCCTCAGGGTCGGCGATGGTGGTGGTAGCTGTCTCACACACCAGTTGTCAAGGGTACTCCACCTGGCAGACTGCGTTGAGTTCGGACGGTCCGGGGAGGCAACTGTGCAGTTCGGCCGGTACTACGAGGAGTTCGAGGTCGGTGCGGTGTACAAGCACTGGCCTGGCAAGACGGTCACCGAGTACGACGACCATCTGTTCTGCCTGTTGACGATGAACCACCATCCGCTGCACCTGGACACGAACTACGCGGAGAACACCACCGACTTCGGCAAGAACGTCGTCGTCGGCAACTACGTGTACTCGCTGCTGCTGGGCATGTCGGTGCCCGACGTGTCCGGCAAGGCGATCGCGAACCTGGAGATCGAGTCGCTGCGGCACGTCAAGCCGACCTTCCACGGCGACACCATCTACGGCGAGACCGAGGTGCTGGACAAGACGCCGTCGAAGTCGAAGGACGACCGGGGCGTCGTGTACGTGGAGACACGCGGTTACAAGCAGGACGGCACGATCGTGTGCATCTTCCGCCGGAAGGTGATGATCCCCAAGCGTTCCTACGGTGAGGCGCGGGGCGGCGAACAGCCGGGCCGGCCGGAGCCTCGGGCAGACTGATCGTCATGCCAGCGGCCACGCTCGACCAGATCCAGGAACGGTTGCGGCGCTTCGCCGCCGACGACACCGCCGCGATCTCCCCGCTGTACAGCCATCTGGCTGGTCACGTCGCCGACGAGCCGGAGATCGCCGGGCTGCTGACGGCGACCTCCGCCGAGTCCGCGCACCCGACGCTGCTGTTCGCCGCCGTGCAGCGGGTGTTGCAGGCCGAGCCGTTCCACGAGCTGGCGAACTACTACCCGTCCCTCGGCGGCAGCTACGGGCCCGACAACGGGACGTGGCCACTTTTCCGCACGTTCGTGTTGGACCGCGCTGATCGGGTGAAGGACCTCATCGCCACCCACGTGACCCAGACCAACGAGGTCCGGCGCGCGGCGATGCTCTACCCGGCGGTGGCGCTGGCCGCCAAACAGGCCAGGGCGCCGGTGGCCCTGCTGGAGGTCGGCACGAGCGCCGGTCTGCTGCTGGGGATGGCGAGCTACTCCTACCGGTACCAGACCGAGCAGGCCGGCCAGCTGGTCGCCGGCCCGGCGCGCTCGACGGTCGGCGTGCACTGTGCCCTGGCGGTGGCCCCCGGCGCGACACTGCCCACGATCCCGAAGAAGCTGACGGTGGCGACCAGGATCGGCCTGGACCCCAACCCGGTGGACCTGGCCGACGAGGACCAGTACGCGTGGCTGGAGGCGTGCATCTGGCCCGACCAGCCCGAGCGGCTGCGGCTGTTCGGGGCGGCGGCCGCCGCCCAGCGCAAGTCGCCGCCGGAGCTGGTCCGGGGCGACGCCGTCGGCGACCTGGCGGCGGTCGCCGGGCGGGTGCCCGCCGATGAGCCGATCGTGGTCCTCACGTCGAACGTGCTGTGGCTGCTGTCCGAACAGCGGCGCGGCGAGTTCATCGCCGAGCTGGGCCGGCTGGCCGCCCGCCGCCCGGTGTGGTGGGTGAGCATGGAGGGCTACCGCGCCGCGTTCCACCGGTTGCTGCCCGACCGCGACGACCTGACCTCGGCGCCGGGGGAGCGCACGTTCGGAGTACTGGGGTTGGTCCGTTGGGTCGATGGTGCCCCGAGGGCCACCGCGCTGGCCAGGACCGCCTGGCACGGCGAACGCATGGAATGGCTTGTCTGAACTGGTTCGCCGCTGGCGTCTGGCTCAAGCGGCGGGAAGCACGTTCCATTCACGTAATGTGACCGCTAGCTGCTCGACAAGCTGGCCTTTTCGCTCCATGGAGTGAAAATCGTCGAAGTCAATCCAGGCGACGGCCGCGGCGTCGTCACCGGGACGGGGTTCCCCTGACAGGGCCGTTGCCGCGTAGTCGAAGATCTCGTACACCCCGGCGGGGGCGGCCCGTTCCACGCGACCCACCAGATTCCCTGGTTTCACACGCAGTCCGGTTTCTTCAAGCAACTCGCGAACAAGTGCGTCGTGGTCCGTTTCGCCCGACTCCACCCGGCCACCGGGCAGGGTCCAGAGACCCCGTCCGGGCGAGGTTCCCCGCCGGACCATCAGCAATCGTCCCGCTGCGTCATGAACAACCGCCCCGACACACCTGATCATCGGAAGATCGGCACCCGTCACGGGTACCGAGCGTAGCCGAATCGAGCTACCACACCATGCCACTGCCCCAAGAGCGGGACTAGGCTCCCGTTTGGCTGCGCGGTGCGGTACAAGTGTTTCAAGCTATGTCATGTCAGTCATGTCAGTAGTCAACCAACCGACGATCACGGATCGCCTAGCACGGATCGCGTAGGACACGGAGTAGCCGCGTGAATGTCAAGAAGGTTCTGATTATTTCCGGCGCTGCGTTGGTGGTGTTCTTCCTGGTGACCCAACCGGTCCAGTCGGCCGCGCTGGTGACCTCGATCCTGAACACCCTCAAGGATGCCGCCGAAGCTGTGATCATGTTCGTTCGCTCGGTCTTCGCGACCTGAGCCGGTACCGTTCGAACATGTTCGCGCCACGGGATTCAGACGAGTACCTGTTGGACACCGAACGACGGGTGATCCGGGTGCGCCTGCACTGGGCGTGCCTCACCTGGGACCTCTTCGAGGCGGTGGCACTGCTCGCCGTCGCGGTGATGGTCTCCTACCTGCTGCCGCCGTCGCTGTGGCTGCTGCAGAACGTGCTCTGGTACGCCGCGTTGTTCGTGGTGTTGCGCCTGGCCTACGTCGTGCTGATGTGGTGGGTCGAGCGCATCGTGGTCACGGACAAACGCATGATGATGACGACCGGCATCATCACCACCAAGGTCCTGATGATGCCGATCGGCAAGGTGACCGACCTCACCTACGAGCGGCCGGTGATGGGCCGCATCCTCGGCTACGGAACCATGATCGTCGAGTCGGCCGGTCAGATCCAGGCGCTGAACCGTCTGGACTACCTGCCCAAGGCCGAACAGGTCTACGACGCCATCTCCGAACTCGTCTTCGGGGACAAGGACGCCCAGGCCAAACGGTTCTCGATGGTCCGGGCCCAGAAGCTGGCCAAACGCCGCGCCAAGGCGTGAGCGGGGCGTGACCGGTCACCTCGGCGGGACGCCGGCGGGCCGGTCACGTTCAATGGCGGTGTGAGGATCGATCTGCACACCCACTCGACAGCGTCCGACGGCACCGACACCCCGGCCGAGTTGGTCGCCAACGCGGCCGCCGCGGGCCTGTCGGCGCTGGCCATCACCGACCACGACACCACCGCCGGCTGGGCGGAGGCCGTCGCCGCGCTGCCGCCCGGCCTGCGGCTGGTGCGCGGGGCGGAGCTGTCGTGCGTCAGCCAGGACGGCCGGGGCGGGTTCTGCACCGTGCATCTGCTGGCGTACCTGTTCGACCCGCAGGCCGAGGCCGTGGTGGCCGAACACGCCAGGACCAGGGCCGCGAGACGGGTCCGCCTGACCACGATCGCCGGCCGGATGGCCGCCGACGGTCTGCCGGTCGACGCCGAGACCCTGCTGGCCGGCGTCCCAGAGGACTCGACAGCCGGGCGCCCGCACATCGCGATGGCCCTGGTCAAGGCGGGTGTGGTGTCCACAGTGGACGAGGCGTTCGCGAAGTACCTGAACGACCGGGGCCGCTACTACGTGCCCAGCTCCCGGACCCCGGTCGAGGACCAGATCGAGATGATCAGCCTGGCCGGCGGGGTCACGGTGCTGGCCCACGCGTTCGCCCACCGCCGGGGCCCCACGGTCACCGCCGAGGTCATCAAGGACCTGGCCGGCGTTGGCCTGGCCGGCGTCGAGGTCGACCACCCTGACCACGACGAGACGGCCCGCGCCGAACTCCGCGCCCTGGCCGCCGACCTCGACCTGATCATGACCGGATCGAGTGATTACCACGGCACCAACAAGGTGATCCGTCTCGGCCAGGAAACCACCGACCCCACCCAGCTGGACGCCATCACCGCCCGCGCCACCGGCGTGGACGTGGTCACCGGCACCTGACCGGACCCGTCCGCGCGCGTCGGTCGCACCGACGGGTGACAGGCCGGTCCGCGCTGGTCGGCTCGTGCGGACGGGCTTGTGTGCGCTGGCGGGGCCGGGTGAGGGTGTGCGGGCCGTGGTGTCGCGGCGTGGTGTCGAGGCGTGGTGTGGGAGCTGGTGAGGTGGGCTGATGTTCGACCTGCGGTTGTTCGCGGAGGTGACGATCACCCTGGTGGTGATCATGGATCCGCCGGGGACCGTGCCGGTGTTCCTCAGCCTGGTGGGGCGGCGGCCGAAGGCGGCGCGGACGCGGGCGGCCCGGCAGGCGGTACTGGTGTCGCTGTCGGTGATCAGCCTGTTCGCCATCGGCGGGGAGGTGATCCTGTCCTACCTGCACATCGGGATCCCCGCCCTGCAGGGCGCCGGCGGGTTGCTGCTGCTGCTGATCGCGCTCGACCTGCTCACCGGGCGGGGGACCACCGAGCCGCAGGTCGTGGACGACGTCAACGTCGCGCTGGTGCCGTTGGGAACCCCGCTGCTCGCCGGGCCGGGCGCCATCGCGGCCACGATCGTGTTCGTGCGCCAGGCCGAGGGCTCGTTCGGGTCCTACCTGGCGTTGGCCTCCGCGATCGTCGCGGTGCACCTGGTGCTGTGGCTGTGCCTGCGGTACTCCGGCGCGGTCATCCGGGTCATCAAGGACAGCGGGATCACCCTGCTCGCCAAGATCGCCGGTCTGCTGCTGGCCGCCATCGCGGTCCAGCTGATCGCCGACTCGGTGCGCGGGTTCATCGCCGGGTAGTCCTCGCGGCACAACGGGTCGCGGGACTGTCGGTGCGCTGCTCTACCGTTGTGGGGTGCAACTCGGGTTCGATGCCATGCCGCGCAAGCTCATCAAGGTCACGCCGTCGCGCATCGCGACCTGGATGGACTGCCCCCGCCGGTACCGCATGGCCTACGTCGACCGGCCGACGCCGCCGCGCGGCGGCGCGTTCGCGCACAGCACCCTCGGCGCCGTGGTGCACAACGCGTTGCGCGCGCTGTTCGACCTGCCCGCCCGCGACCGCACCCCCGACGCCGCCGCCGCGCTGGTCGGCCGGCACTGGAAGGACGACGGCTTCGCCGGCCCGACGCAGGCCGCCACCTACCGGGAGCTCGCCGGCGACTGGGTCGCCGGCTACGTCGCCGAGACCGACGTGTCGCAGGACCCGATCGGCCTGGAGCGCTGGGTGTCCGCGCCGATCGGCACGATCGTGGCCGAGGGCCGGGTCGACCGCATCGACGAGCGCGACGGCGAACTGGTCATCGTCGACTACAAGACCGGCCGTTCGGTGCTCACCACCGACGACGCCAGAGCGTCACAGGCGCTGGCACTCTACGTACTGGCCGCGCGGCGGACCTTGCGCCGGCCGTGCCGGCGTGTTGAGCTGCATCACCTACCGAGCGGGACCGTGGCGGTCTGGGAGCACTCCGAGGAGTCGCTGACCAGGCATCGCACCAGGGCGGAGGAGGCGGCCGAGGAGTTCAACCTCGCGACGGATACCCTCCACGCCGGCGGCGACCAGGACGTGTTGTTCCCGCCGAACGTGGGGCGGCAGTGTTCGTGGTGCGACTTCCGGCGCAGCTGTCCCGAGGGCCAGGCCGCGGGTCCGCAGGTGGAGCCGTGGGCGCTGCTCGCCCGCACGGACGAGGTGACGAAGGGGTAGGCGTGGCTCAGGACAACTCACCGACGGTCCCGCTGGCGTCGCCGGGCGCCACCACGGTCGCCCTCGACGCCCAGCACCCCGATCGGACCCGCGCCGCCCGGGGCGGATTCGGCCGGGAGCTGGCCGGCGCGCTGACCGTCGGCCTGTGCGTGCTGGCGGTCGTGGTCGTGGTCTTCCAGGTCCTGGCCTGGGTCCGGGGCATGCCAGGCCCCGGCGCGGCGATGGTCCTCGGCCACGTCGGCGCGGCGATGATCGCGGTGGTGGTCCAGCGGGTCGCCGACCGGGCCAGCGGCCTGCGGGTGACCCTCGCGTCGCTGGCCGTCGTGCTCGTCACCGGGCTGACGCTGTGGCTGCTGTGGTGGGCCTGATCGTCAGGCGTTGAGCCAGGACCGCCAGGTCGGCAGCAGGGTCGCCAGCAGCATCGGCGGGTTCTCGGTGTTCGGCGAGTGTCCCGCGTCCGGGATGACGGCGAAGTCCGCGTCCAGCCGGTCGGCCATGTCCCGCTGGGCCGGCACCGACCAGGCGTCGTCGTACTCGCCACAGGTGACCAGGCACGGGATGCCCTGGGTGTGCAGCTGCCTGGCCAGCGTCGAGACCTGGTCCGGTTCGGTGCGCAGCGCCTGGCCCATGCCCAGCAGCGCCTCGGGCCTGGTGCGCAGGAACCGTTCCCGCAGGAACGCCGCGAGCGCCGGATCCTTGGCGGGGGCGTTGCGGGCCAGCTCCTCCTGAAGCCGCTGGGCCGCGGCGATGCCGTGGCGGCGCAACATCGGGTCGCCGGCGTCGAGGGCCCTGCGGCGCTGGCCGTCGGGCAGCTCGGACGGGCCGGAGTCCAGCAGGGTGAGGCCGACGACCGGCGCCCCGGCCAGGACGGCGGCGCGGGCGACCAGACCGCCGAACGAGTGGCCGAGCAGGACCACCCGGTTGCCCTCGGCGGACAGCTTGCCGGCCAGCTCGGCCAACACCGCCCCCAGCGCGGCCGGCAGGTAGGCCGACTCCTCGGCCGGGCCGTCGGACTCGTACTGGCCGGGCAGGTCGATCGCGACCGCGTGCATCCCGGCGTCGGTGATCGGGTCCAGCAGCGGTGCGAAGTCCTCCTTGGAACCGGTGTAGCCGGGGACCAGCAGCGCGATCGGCGCCGGGTGCCCGTGGATCTCGGGGGTCCTGGCGCGCAGCGCGGCGATCGGGCCGTAGCGGCCCGGCAGCTCGACGCGCAGCCCACGGTGCGGGCTGATCTGCGACGGCGGTAGCTGGCTCACCTCTCGAGTGTGCAGCAGAAACCCTCGAAGCGCCGTAGAGGGTCGTTGAAATCAGCGAAGCGCTACCAACACGTCACCGCGCTGCTCCAGGACCATCGGGCCGGTGGCCGACATCGTCACCAGCTCGCGCGAGCCGCCCCGGTCCACCGGGATCCGGCCCCGGACCTCGCCGTCGACCGGGTTCAGGACGACGATCCCGTCGACCACCGGCACCAGCATCCGGTTGGCGAACAGCGTGCCGGGGCCGACCGCGTTCTCGACCGTCCACAGGGGACGGAGGTCGGCCTTGGACAGGGCGATCGTGCGGGAGCCGGTGAACCAGTAGATGGCGCCGGGGGCCTCGTAGGTCGCCACGGCGTGGCCGGGCGGATCCTCGTCGGGCAGGTCACCGGGCGACAGCGACAGCGGGTGCTCGCCGACCTGCTCGCCCTCCTCGTCGAACACCAGCAGCCGCGCCGGGTTCGGGACCACGACCACCGAGCACTGCTGGGTGGAGTTCTCGTCCTCGGCGCCGATCTTGCACTCGTCACTCAGGGCGATCAGTCGGGAACCATGAGTACCGATGATCTTGCTGGAGACTTCCTCCGGCTTGTCGGAGCCGTCGTTGCCGGTGGCGCGGTAGACCGTCAGCCGGTCGGCCTGCTCGTCCGGGCAGCGTTCGATCACGCCGACCCGACCCTCGTCGACGGCGACCGTGCCGTACTCGCAGTCGGTACGCGGCTGCTTGTCCGGGTTCTGCAGCGCCGGGACCCGGCCGTACTCCATGGTCTGCACCAGGTCCGAACGCCACGTGGTGAGCAGCCGGCTGCCGGTGGTGGTCACGTAGTTGCCGTCGAACAGCAGCCGCGTGCCCAGTTCGGCATCGGAGTTGCGTTGGCCCAGGTCGGGGCGGGTCCGCTGGTCGTCGGGCTGCGCCGGCTTGCCGCGCTGGCCGGTGGCCGGGTCCAGCGCGGTGACCTCGCTGCACCCGCCCGCGCGGCGCGGATCGCCGGCCGGTAGCAGGTCCGACTTCTTCTCGTACACCGCGATCGACAGCGACCAGGCACTGGTGACCGTGCACAGCGGCAGGTCACGGCTGTAGCGCCAGCGTTCCTCGCCGGTGATCGGGTCCCGGCCCACGACGTCGCCGCCGTCGCCGGTGACCACCGCCGGGCCGACCGTGACCGGCTCCGGCGTCGCGGGGCTGTTCGCCCGCCAGGACTCGCCCAGCGAGGGCGGGAACGTGGTCGGCAGGGCCGGGGACGGCGCCGGGCCGGAGTAGGTGGTCGACGTGGTGGCGCGAACGTCGCTGGACTGCCACACGAGCAGGCCGGCGGCCACCGCGACGGCGGCGATCACCGCCGCCGTCGCCACGTCCCGCCTGCGCCGGAAACGGGTGCGTTCACCCGCGGACTCCGGCTCAGGACCGTCGAGCACGTCCTCGTCCCCGTAACCTCTCACGAGGGGTCAGTCTGCCGAAGACGCTGTTTCGCTCGCGTTCGGTGCCTCGCCACCGGCCACCTCGACGCCCGCGCGACGGCGACGCCGCCGGCGGGGGCCGTCGGTGCGGCCGCTGGGCGAGGTGGTCTCGGCCGCCGCCTCGGACTGCTGGCCGGTCTCCGCACCGCCCCGGCGACGCCGCCGCCGGGGACGCTCGCCGCCGCCCTCGCCGTCGGTGGTGTGCTGACGCTCGCCGCCGCCGGTGGCCTTGGTCTCACCGGCGCGCCGGCGGGTCCGCGAACGGCCACCCCGGCCCCGGCCCCCCTTGGTCTTGCCGCCCAGGTCCTCCTCCGGCTCGGCGGACAGGCCGGCGCGGGTCCGCTTGGACAGCGGCAGCCGGCCGGTCGAGCCTTCCGGGATGCCCAGGTCGGAGAACAGGTGCTCGGAGGTGGAGTAGGTCTCCACCGGCTCCGGAATGCCCAGGCCGAGGGTGTCGCTGATCAGCTTCCAGCGCGGCTCCTCGTCCCAGTCGACCAGGGTGATCGCGACGCCCTCGCGCCCGGCGCGGCCGGTGCGGCCGATCCGGTGCACGTAGGAGCCGTCGTCCTCCGGGCACTGGAAGTTGATCACGTGCGTGACGCCCTCGATGTCGATGCCGCGACCGGCGACGTCGGTGGCGATCAGCACGTCGACCTTGCCGGCGCGGAACGCGCGCAGCGCCTGCTCGCGGGCGCCCTGACCCAGGTCACCGTGCACCGCGGCGACCGCGAAGCCGCGCTCGGTGAGGTCGTCGGCGACCTTCTGGGCGGTCCGCTTGGTGCGGCTGAAGATCATCGTCAGGCCGCGGCCCTCGGCCTGCAGCGCACGGGCGACGACCTCGATCTTGTCCAGCGAGTGGGCCCGGTAGACGAACTGGCGGGTGCGCTCGTGGATGGCGCCCGCGTCGGTCTCCTCGGCCCGGATGTGCGTCGGCTGGTGCAGGAACGTGCGGGCCAGCGTGATGATCGGGCCGGGCATGGTCGCCGAGAACAGCATCGTCTGCCGCTCGTCGGGGACCATCCGCAGGATCCGCTCGATGTCGGGCAGGAAGCCGAGGTCGAGCATCCGGTCGGCCTCGTCGAGCACCAGCGCGGCGACCTTGCCGAGCACCAGGTGGCGCTGTTCGGCCAGGTCGAGCAGCCGGCCCGGTGTGCCGACGACGATGTCGACGCCCTTGCGCAGCGCCTCGATCTGCGGCTCGTAGGGACGGCCGCCGTAGATGGACAGCACCCGCACGCCGAGGTGCTTGCCGGCGTCGGTGAGGTCGTGGGTGACCTGCAGGCACAGCTCGCGGGTCGGCACGACCACCAGGACCTGGGGGGTGCCGTCGCCGGGGGTGGTGAGCCGCTGGAGCAGCGGGACGCCGAAGCCCAGCGTCTTGCCGGTGCCCGTACGGGCCTGGCCGATGACGTCCTCGCCGGCCAGCGCCAGCGGCAGGGTCAGCTCCTGGATGGCGAAGGTCCGCTCGATCCCGGCCTCGGTGAGCGCCCGGACGATCTCCTCGCGGACGCCGAACTCGGCGAAGGTGGGGGAGTCGTCGCGCACCGGCGCGCCGGCCTGCAGCGGGTGTGAGGTGTCCGACTCCGGAAGCCCTGCCTCGCTGTGCTCCAGCGTGACGGCGTCGGTGTCGGTGTCCTGTTGGTTGTCGTGGTTGTCGGTTGTGACGGTGATGAGATTCTCCTCTTGGTCCAGCGCGCTCCGCCCTGGACGGGCCGCTCGACCGCACGCGCGAAAATCGGTGCGGGAGGGCCGGCGAGGCGCGCACACCCTCTTGTGGACGCGGCCGGTGACAGCTCACGTCCTGGCCAGTCTACCTGCGTCGGCGTGCCGATACCCTCTGCCCCATGAGCGAGTCGTCACTCGACCCCGGGACGGTCGATCTTCTGGGCGTGCTGGCCTACGGCGAGCTCTCGGCCTTCGACCGCCTCGCCGAGGACGCCCGGCAGGCGCCGACGCTGTCGGGCCGGGCGGCGCTGTCGGCCATGGCCGCGGCCGAGATCGCGCACTACACGCTGATCGAGACCTTCCTCGCCGGCTACGACCTGGACGTGCAGGAGGCGATGCGGCCGTTCATCGGGCACTTCGACACCTGGCACGCCTCCACCGCGCCGAGGTCGTGGCTGGAGTCGCTGGTCAAGGCCTACGTCGGCGACGGGCTGGCGGCCGACCTGTACCGGGAGATCGGGACCTGGCTGGAGCCGGCGCCGCGCGAGCTGGTGACCGAGGTGCTGGGTGACACCGGACACTCGGCGTTCGCGCAGCGGGAGGTGCTGGCGGCCATCGAGCGGGACCGGACCGTGCGTGACCGGCTGACGCTGTGGGGCCGGCGGCTGCTCGGCGAGGCGCTCACCCAGGCGCAGTACGTGGTGGCCGAACGTGACGGGCTCGCCGAGCTGATCGTCACCGGCACCGGGGACCTGGCGGGAATCGCGGCGCTGTTCCGGCGGTTGCAGCAGGCACATGGCAAGCGGATGACCGCTCTCGGTCTCGGCTAGCCTTGGCAGGTCAACATTTCGGGGACGAGGCGGAGGTCAGCGTGGAGGTCAAGGTCGGAGTCGCGGACACCGCACGGGAACTGGTGCTCAACAGCGACCAGTCGCCCGACGAGATCGAGTCGCTGGTGGCGGCCGCTTTGAAGGACTCCTCCGGGACCCTGAGCCTGGTCGACGACAAGGGGCGCCGCTACGTCGTGCCGGCCGGCCGGGTCGCGTACGTGGAGATCGGCACGGCCGACAGCCGCCGGGTCGGTTTCGCGACGTAGGTCAGCCCGCGTCGCTGGTCCGGTCGACCTCGGTGAGCTTGACCACCTTGTTGACCTCCAGCGGCTTGTTCGGGTCGAGGACGATGCCGTTGGCGCGGGTGAACCCGTCGATCGCCGACCAGATGATCTGGGTCAGGTACTCGACGACCGCGTCACGGCTCATCGTCCGCCGTTCCAGCCACCACTCGCTCACGTTCTGGACCATGCCGACGATGCCGTGCGCCCACGGCTCGGCCCCGCCGGAGTCCATGTTCAGCGCGCGCAGGTAGTCGCCGAGCAGGGCGGCGATCGCGTTGGCGATCAGCTCCTTGTCCTCGCCGACGATGTCCTGTTCGAGCTGGGTCTTGGCGAAGCTGCGGCGGACCAGCACCCGGTACAGGTGCGGGTGCTCCTCGACCGTGGTGAAGAAGGCGTCCAGGCTCTTGCGGATGCGCGGGACCGGCGCCTCCTCGTTGTTCAGCGCCGGGATGAGCCGCTCGAACAGGATCTCGGTGCCTCGCTGGCCGAGGGCGACGAACAGGTCGGCCTTGTCGGCGAAGTGCCGGTAGAGCACGGGTTTGGTGACCCCGGCCTCGGCGGCGATGTGTTCCATGCCGACATCGGGGCCGTGTTCGGTGAGGGCGCGCATGGCGGCCTCGACGAACTCGGCCCGGCGGGCGGCCCGGTGTGAGCGCCAGCGGTCCCGTCTGGCGTCCCCGGTGCTGTGCTCGGGCATTCCGTAGAGGTTACCCGTCCCGGGGGCGCTACGTGCTCTGCAACGGGTAGCCGCCGCCGATGCCCTTCCAGGCCAGCGTGGAGATCAGCGCGACGGCCTCCTCCTTGGGCATGGACCGGTTGTTGGCCAGCCAGGAGCGGGCGGCGACCTGGCTGATCCCGACCAGGCCGACGGCCAGCAGCTGGGCGCGTTCCTCGTCGAGGCCGGCGTCGGCGGTGATGGTGGTGGTGATGGCCGCCGTGCACGCGTCGGTGCCGCGGTCGATGGCGGCCTGGACGGCCGGCTCGCCCCGCAGGTCGGACTCGAAGACCAGCCGGTAGGCCTGGCTCTCGCCGTCGACGAAGTCGAAGTACGCGCTGACCGCGTTGCGCACCCGAGCCTTGTTGTCGCTGCTGGACTCCATGGCGTCGTTGACGCGCGTGATCAGCTCGTCGACGTGCATCTCCAGCAGCGCCATGTACAGCTCAAGCTTGCCGGGGAAGTGCTGGTAGAGCACGGGCTTGCTGACCCCGGCGCGCTCGGCGATCTCGTCCATGGCGGCGGCGTGGTAGCCGTTCCTGGCGAACACGTCCTGCGCCGCGGCCAGCAACTGGGCCCGCCGCGCGGTTCTGGGCAGCCTGGCTGCCCGGTTGACCTGGCCTCCGCTGGCCAGGCCGCCCTGTTGCACCATCTCCGACATGCCGCCTCCCAACCAACCCGTGCGGGTGATACGACCTTACTCGTGGGTAACGGTCGGCCGCGATCGTCCGCCAGTGTTATGGACAACCGGGGTACCCGGGGAGGGACACTGGTCCCCATGAGCACCAGCGCCGCCACCAGGCCTCCGGTCACCCGAGTCCCGCTGTCCGACGCCATGCTCCCGCCGGTGGACATGTCGACGCCACCATGGCCGGGCCGAGACGAGACCGTTGGTGGCGTCACGCTGCACGTTCGCCGCACCCCCGGCCCGGCCGACGCGGACACGACGGCCGTGTACGTGCACGGGCTGGGCGGCTCGGCGACCAACTGGACCGACCTGGCCGGCCAGCTGGCGGGTCACGTTCCCGGCGTCGCGCTGGACCTGCCCGGCTTCGGCCACACCGAGCCACCGCCCGGATTCGACTACACGATCCCGGCGCACGCCGACGTCGTCGCCCGATACATCCGAGGTCTGGGCGTGGGCCCGGTGCACCTGTTCGGCAACTCGATGGGCGGCGCGATCTCGGTCCTGGTCGCCGCCCGCCACCCCGAACTGGTCCGCGACCTGGTGCTGGTGTCGCCGGCCATGCCGGACCTGCGGCCGTGGCTGTCGCGGATCTCCGATCCCCGGCTGCCGCTGGCCTACCTGCCGCTGGTCGGGACGTTCGTGCGCCGGCGCCTGGCCGCCGAGGACACCCAGGTGCGGGTGATGCGCCTGCTGCGCCTGTGCTTCGCCGAGCCGGACCGGATCCCGCTGTCGCGGCGCGAGGAGGCGGCCAGGGAGATCGTCGAGCGGGAGGCGATGGCCTGGGCCAACCCGGCGCTGGCCCGCAGCACGGTCGGCCTGATCCGCAGTTGGCTGGTCCCGCCGTCGCGGTCGCTGTGGACGCTCACGCCCAGGATCGACGTGCCGACCCTGGTGGTCTGGGGGACCGAGGACAAACTGGTCACCGTGCGCAAGGCCCCCCGCACGGCCGAGCTGCTGCCGCGTGGGCGGCTGCTCGTATTGCCCCGGACGGGTCATGTCGCGCAGATGGAGCGCCCGGCGACAGTTGCCAGGGCAACGCTGGGAATGTGGGAGCAGGTGGCGGCCGGGACGTGGTGAACGGAGTCACCCACCTCGGCGGTACATCCACACGTCGTTATCAAGCTGTGGCATGGTGGTCGCGTGACGAAGCGCGTCCAGGATCGGTACCGCGCGGGAGCGCGCCGCACCTCGGCGCAACCACTGGCGGCCTCATGGCAGCCCGATGGTGAGACTCCACGCGGACAGCGGCGAAAGCGCAGGCCCCGGAGACGGGGGGTCCGTGGCTTCCTGTCGGCCTACGGGTGGCGGATCTACGCCGTCCCCGTGCTGATCGCCATCACCGTGCTGGTGTTCATGGACATCCGGCGCGGCGGCGATCCGGCCGAGGACGCCGGGCTGGCCGGGGTGCGCAGCGAGCAGCCACCGGCCTCCGGCGAGGAAGTCGTCGAGGAGCCGAAAGCCACGGAGAAGCCGGCTGTTCCGCCGGACCTGAACATCCCCACCGCCGAACTGCCGAAGGGCGCGCCGTTCGCCCAGGCCGGCCAGGGCGAGTTCGACATCCTGCCCGGGAAGGGCAAACGCCTGGGCAGCGGCGGTGAACTGTTCACCTACACCATCGAGATCGAACGCGGCATCGACCTGCGCTCCCAGGGCGGCGAAGGCACCTTCGCGTCCCTGGTCGACGGGACCCTGGCCGAGCCGCGCGGGTGGGCGGCGACCGGTCAGGTGTCGGTGCAGCGGGTCGACGGTTCGCAGGGCGAGCCCGACATCCGGATCACGCTGGCGACACCGGAGACCGTGCACAAGGCGGAGTACTGCGGGTACTCGATCCGCTACGAGACGTCCTGCTGGCGACGCAGCGAGGGCCGGGTGATGATCAACCTGGCGCGCTGGGTGCGCGGGGCGGTCGCGTTCGGCGGCGACATGGGCAACTACCGGGCGTACGCGATCAACCACGAGATCGGGCACGCGTTCGGCAACGGGCACGTCGGGTGCGCGAAGTCCGGTGAGCTGGCGCCGGTGATGATGCAGCAGAGCTTCGGGGTGGCCAACGACTACGTCGCCCGGCTCAACGACCAGGTGGGGAACTCGGACCCGGTCCAGGCCGACGGCAAGACGTGCCGGTACAACCCCTGGCCCAATCCGCAGGCCCAGTGAGTCCCCAGGCGAGTGCGGAGGTCAGCGGCCCCAGCGCTCATTCTGCGGAGGCGCCGGGGGCCACTGAGCTCCGTTGGTCTCTGGCTACTCGCCTCGTGAGTCCACCCTGCCGGCCTTGATGGCGGCCGTCAGGGTCGCAAGATCAACCCGAAGGTGCGGGCCAGACCGCTGCTTGCTGTCGCGGACCAGCCCCTGTGGGTGGATCTCGACGCAGTTCGTCTGCCCTTGAGTCCGCGATGACTTACGCCACTCCTCCACTTCTTCCTCCGTCAGTTGCCGATGTGCCTGCGGAGGATCGTCGCAGACTCCTCCTCGTCGAGCGCCGTTGACCAGTCGCTTTCGAAGTCTTCGACGTACACGGCGACCTCGTCTGGATCTGCGATGTAGGTGGCGTGTGTCTGGCCTTCCAGGTACACGCGGCTGATGTCTGGGGACGTGAGCCGCAGATGTGTGAACGGCACGCCGAGGAGGCGGTGTGCGCCGACGGTGAACGGCAAGATCCTGAGCCGCACGTTCGGTAGCTGACCGAGTTCGAGGAGTAGTTCAAGCTGCGACCGCATCGTGCGTGGGCCGCCGATCTGTTGCCAGACGGCAGCCTCACCGAGCATCAACCGAACCTCTGGGCCTTCATCGCGGGTGATCAGCAGCCGTCGTGCGATCCGGTCCGCGACGCTTCCCTCGATGTCCTGCGTCCTGGCCCACGTGAGCAGCGCCCGCGCGTAGTCGTGGTGCTGCATCGGTCCCCACACCAGGTCGGGGGCGTAGTAGCTGACCGCGACGGCGGCACGTTCCATCGTGATGTAGGACTGCGCGAAGTCGGCGACCCTTGCCGGCGACTCCTTCTTGCGGGCGGCGTCCGCGAGCAGGTGCAGCCGCTTGCGCCCTTCCTCGTCAAGGTCGTACAGGTCGGCGAGCTTGTCAGCCTCTGCGCGGGCGATCGCGCGCACTCCGCTCTCGACTCTCGAAACCTTGCCTTCGTACCAGCCGAGTTCGGCGGCGACCTCTGACGCGGCCAGTCCTGCTTTCAGGCGTGCGCGGTTGAGCGCTTCGCCGAGTGCGACTCGCTGTGGGTTCTTCGTCGCCAACCGCGCTCCTCATGTCCAACTGTCTGGCCACGCCGGAGTACATCCTGCCGCAATCCGGTCGCCCCGCGCATCACCCATTTCGGCCATAGCCAACTGTGCATGCACAGTTGTACTGTCTCAATAGTCGACGCCGTAGTCGACTCCTCCGGAGCTGATGTGCCAGCGGTGGCCGACCTGGGCCGGTGGGCGGGTTCGCGCTCGCTCGCCGGTTCCTGTCTGGGAGAGCGCTACAAGGGAGTGACTGCACCATGACTGCTCACGACACACTTCGGCCCGTCCTGGCCGGTGCGGTCGACTCCATGGACCGCACGATCAGCCTCGTCGTGACCGTCATGGACGACGGACGCGTCGAGTTCGCCTGGTGGCGGCCTGAAGTCGATCGGTACCCCTCGTATCGCTGGTATGTCAGCTCTGTCGATGAGTGCGTATGGCTGATGAAGGCGGCCCGTACGGCGATACGGGAGTTGGAGCGGCGGGCATGACCGCCATCAACCCTCAATACAAATTCCACAAAGGAGCCCCGGTATGACCCTGATTACCGACGATGAACCACCCGTGACGGCGGAAACAGAACTGAAGTACGTGTTGCTTCTCGCTGGGGCTGTCAATGGAACCGACGAGACCGTCACGACCCTCGACGTGACCGGCACCGTCGGTGAACTGACCGTCGGTCTCCGGCCGTGGCTGCTCGCGACGCTCCGGTCCAAGGAACACACCAACGGCTGGTACATCGCCTGCCTGGTCACCGTCAACCACGACCGAACCTACGACACCTACCTGTCCCTCGCGATGGAAAGCACCCTGTGGTTCTGGGACGAGGAATGCGTGCCGATATCGCAGGCCCGACAGATGACCCGCAACCACCAGTCCTGACAACGGAGAACCCGCGATGAACATCGTCCCCTTCACCCTCAGCTCCACCGAGGACACCGCCAACGGCGTCTACGCCGCCTGCATGTGGATCACCTCGGACAACGGTGACTCAGAAGTCGTCGTCTTCCGCCGAGGAACCGACGGACATCCCATGCTCGGAATCTCCGACAGCCCCGAACGAGCCCTCCGCCTCCACAGCATGGTCACCCCACTGCGCATCGAATGGTGCGACGACACCAATCGCCGAAGTGGTGTATCGGCTCGGGGCCAGCGGACTGGACCGGTCGTCAACGGGCGACGCGCAGAAGACTCAGATTTGTAGTTCTGGCAACGAGAAACAGGGAGTTCACGTGACTGATCTTGGTATGCCGACCATGCCCGCCGCGTTGAGCATGTCTGGGCAGTCCTCAGGTCCGGTCGTGTTCACCGGGGGGCATCATTTCCAGCTCGCTGGCGGGGCGTCGCTGGACGAGGTGCTGGGTGGCCTGACCGCGCCGTTGTCGGTGATCTTGCAGGTGACGAAGCGGTGCGACTTCGACTGCAACTTCTGTTCGGAGATCCTGCAACGGCCGGACCCGACGCTGGACCAGCTCGACACCATGCGCGCCAATCTCGCCGGCGTGGGCCGGGTGTTCCTGTCCGGCGGGGAACCATTGATGCGCCGCGACTTCGGCGACATCGTGGACATGTACTCGCCCGACTTCATCCTGGGCATACCCACGAACGCCACCAGGGCGCTCCAGCACGCGCCTCGAATGGTCGGGAAGGTCGGTTACGTCAACGTTGGGTTGGAGGGGCCGCGGGCGATCACCGCGCGGGTCCGGGGTGACTACGACAAGGTGATGGCCGGCATCCGCGTGTTCCAGGAGCACGGTCTGCCGCTGTCGCTGTCGTGCGTGGTGCTGCGCAGTGACCTGCACGGTCTGCCGTTCACCTACCAGATCGCCGACACCATCGACGCGGGCAAGCTAAAACTGATCATGCCGTTGCGAAAAGGCAACGCATTGGACCTCGCCGAGCACGAGTTCATCAGCAACGCCGAAGCGGAGGCCAAGTTCGCCGAACTGCGCAGCATGGCCGCCACCTATGCCTGGCGTCCCGCGCTGCGACTGACGGCTTGGACGCCGGAGACCGAGGGCCACATGATCTGTATCGAGCCGCACGGGGTGGCCAATGCGTGGCCGGTCTACGACGCGCCCGACCTGTTCGAGCCGTTGGGTAACGTGTTGGAGGAGTCGATCAGCGAGATCTGGGCGCGCTATCGCTTCCAGCGCAACCACGTCGCCAAGTACCTGGGCAGCAGCATCTACACCACCCCGCACGGCGGTGGCCATGCGTAGCACCACCAACCTCGCGTGGCCGACCGTGCCGTTTGGAGCGGGACAGCGACCGTTCGGCAAGGACCGGCCGATGCTCGCGGCGGTCGGTCTGGCCTGGTCGGACTACGTGCCCCGACCGACATGGGGTTGCACGGTCTACCTCACGGTCGAGAGCACGCGCACGCTCGTGCTCGACGACCACCAGCTGAACTTCGGCTACCAGGTGCTTACCCCCGATCCCGGCGACGGGCCTGGCGCGCTCGCCGAACGGATGGATCATTTGCTGGTGGCCTGTCGTAGACAGGCGAAGTTCCTGGCCGGGCATGACTTCGTCGTCGACCTGCAACGTCTGGCCACCGTTGGTGGCCGGCTTCGCGGTGTGGATGGCGTGCGTCAACAGTGGACCGACCGCGCGGACAAGGGGCGGGGTATGGCCAGGATGATCGACACGGCGCACGATGGCGACTTCCCCGGCCCGGCCGCGCTCGCCGCCGTGTGCGAACACGCCGACCTCAAGGTCGCCGTCGGCGTTCACGCCGATGCCGATCCCGGGAATGACGGTGTGGCCGCCACCGTTCGCCGAGCCCTCACCCGCATCCTTGCGGTCGCTCTGATAGCGGCTCGCAGCACCGGCCGCTACCGCTGGGCATCGCCGATCGACGTCGACCAACTGGTGACTGACGCCGCGTGGGACCGTCTCGCTGAACTCGGTGAGAGCCCACCCGTGTCCTGAACCATCCCACGATGGTGGCCCGGCAGGATGGCTGGGCCATCACCACCGACTCGTTCAGGAAGCGGACATGATCGTCACGACCAACCTTCCCGCGCGGCGCCGCGCGGCGCCGCACCGCCCGGCCGGATCGACGTTGTGGGCCAGCATCGACGTGGAGTGGACGAAGAACTACCGGATCAAGAATGGCAACCGGCCCTTCTGCTACTCGGTGGTGTACGCCGCGCTGCCCGATATGGACCAGCCTGTCGAGCTGACCGAGCTGCCCTTCTCCTACACGAGCATGTACGTCGAAGAACCCGACGAGACCGGCGTACTGCTCGCCTCGGCCAACGACGCGGTGCGCGCAGCGTTCGCCGCTGCCGATCACGTCACTGGCCACCAGTTCACCAGCGATCTCGGCGTGCTGGCCAACGCGAGCGCCGAGCCACTGCATCACGTGGCCGCCGCCCGCGAGAATTGGCTGTCCCGTCGCGTCGGCGAGTTGGCCGACCGCAGGGTCATCGATACCCGCTACGACACCGATCACGTCCTGACCTGCACGTCCCGTCGCCTGGTTGACGTGTGTGCCGACCTCGATCTCGATGTCACCCAACCCGAGCTGCGCCGCGCTTCCATGACCGCGTTGCATCGCGCCTACCTCGAAGACGGCTCGGTCGAGGCGCGCGAACGCATCAGCGTCCTGAACCTGCGCCACAGCGTGTCCACCGCGCTGGTCGCGTTGCGCGCCACCGGCCGGGCTCGCTGGCGCGGCACCCTCAACGTGAACCAGCTGCTCGCCGACCAACTCGACGGCTCCTTTGCCTGGCTCTCGCACCCCACGTTCACCGACCTGCTGCGCGAGGCTCCATGACCATCCGCGACTGCCCGACCGTCGCCATTGACGGCACGCATGCCTCGGGCAAGACCACCCTCATCCATGCCTTGACCGCGCATTATCGGCGTCAGGGCGTCAACGTCGCCGCCATGGGCGAACCCGCCCGGTCCAGCCCCTTCATGGAGGAGATCGTCATCCACGGTCGCGGCAGCTTCGACCTCGTCGCCGAGGTCGACGTGTTCGCCGCCCACCTCCGCTACCAGCTCCGCACCGCGCGCAACCACCAGCTCCTCATCGCCGACAAGACCATCGTCAACGTGCTCGCCTACGCTCGGATGCTGCTGGACATCGCGCCCGGCAGCAACGATGCCACGGTGCTCGACGCGATGGAGCACTTCTGCCGCGCCTGGGCACCTACCTACGACCTCGTGTTCTTCACCCACGACCACTACGACCAGCCCAGCGACGGCTTCCGCGCCAAGGTCGCCGGCCTCCAGGACACTGCGGCGACCACCCTCCGCACCCTCTACGACCAGCTCGGTGTCGCTGTGATCGATGTCCCGCTCGGGCTCGAAACCGATCAGCGCGTCGAATGGGTCGCCGGGCGAGTCGCCGAGTCCGGGCTGGTCTCCACTCGATAACCTGCGGCGTCCACACCGACACTCAGCCCAGGAAGAACCTCGCGCGTGCCTTACACCAGCGTCGTTGACGTCCTGCTCCTCCTGGTCCGCGATGGGCATGTCCTGCTGGCCCAACGCCACAACACCGGCTACGCCGACGGTCAATGGAACCTGCCCTCCGGCAAGCTCGAAGACGGCGAAGATGTGGTCGCCGCCGTCATCCGCGAAGCCCGCGAAGAGATCGCCATCGACCTGGACCGCGGCGACCTCGACATGGCCACCGCGCTCCACTGCCGCAACCCGGAAGGTGAAGGCCGTGTCGGCTTCTTCTTCCACGCCCGCCAGTGGCGCGGCGAACCCCGTAACGCCGAGCCGCACAAGTGCTCGCAGCTCGAATGGTTCCCCCTCGACCAGCTCCCCACCAACACCGTGCCCTACACCCAGGCCGGCATCGAGCTGTTCGGCCGAGGCGAACCATTCGGCCTGCACGGCTGGCTACCCACCGCGGGGCCGGCGTTGGCCGGGCACTGGCAAACCCGAGCCTGACCTGGCCATCTCGCCCGTAGGTCCACCCAACGTGTCGGTACACCGGCGATCGCGTAACGGCTGGGGCTTGCGGCCGGACCGTCGGTGACGGCCACCACGCCATCGGGCAAAGCCGGGCCACTCGCTCCCGGCCATCGGGTGAACCCGTCCCGGAATATGGGAATGCGGAAGCCCTGATGGGACCGGAGCGTTGAACCGACCAGACTGGGGGGACGGTAGACCGAGGAGGGACTCATGGCAGGCACCTTGCCGCCGCTTGTCGAGCCAGCTGAGGAGTTGACCAAGGACGAGGTGGCTCGTTACAGCCGTCACCTCATCATCCCGGATGTCGGGGTTGATGGTCAGAAGCGCCTCAAGAACGCGAAGGTCCTGGTGGTGGGGGCGGGTGGGCTGGGTAGTCCGGCCCTGCTCTACCTCGCGGCGGCCGGGGTCGGGACGTTGGGCGTGATCGACTTCGATGTGGTGGACGAGTCGAACCTGCAGCGGCAGGTGATCCACGGGCAGTCCGACATCGGCAAGCTCAAGGCGCAGTCGGCCAAGGAGTCGGTGGCCGAGATCAACCCGTTCGTCACGGTCAACCTGCACACCCAGCAGCTGACCTCGGAGAACGCGCTGGACGTGTTCCGGGACTACGACCTGATCCTGGACGGCACCGACAACTTCGCCACGCGTTACCTCGTGAACGACGCGGCCGTCCTGCTGGGCAAGCCGTACGTGTGGGGGTCGATCTTCCGGTTCGAGGGCCAGGTCAGCGTGTTCTGGGAGGACGCGCCCAACGGCCAGGGCCTCAACTACCGGGATCTCTACCCGGAGCCGCCGCCGCCGGGGATGGTGCCCTCGTGCGCCGAGGGCGGTGTGCTCGGTGTGCTGTGCGCCTCCATCGGGTCGGTCATGGTCACCGAGGCGATCAAGCTGCTCACGGGCATCGGCGAGCCGCTGCTCGGCCGGCTGATGGTGTACGACGCCCTGGAGATGTCGTACCGGACCATCAGGATCCGCAAGGACCCGGAGACCAAGCCGATCGAGGGGCTCATCGACTACGACGCGTTCTGCGGGGTGGTCTCCGACGACGCCCAGAGCGCCGCCGCCGGGCACACGATCACCCCGATCGAGCTGAAGCAGAAGATCGACCGGGGCGAGGACTTCGCGCTGATCGACGTCCGGGAGCCGCACGAGTACGAGATCGTCTCCATCCCGGGCGCGGTGCTGATCCCCAAGGACCGCATCCTGACCGGGGAGGCGCTGGCGGAACTGCCGCAGGACAAGCCGATCGTGTTGCACTGCAAGTCCGGTGGCCGGTCGGCCGAGGCGCTCGCCGCGCTGCACAAGGCCGGTTTCGCGGACGCGGTGCACGTCGGCGGGGGTGTGCTCGGCTGGGCGCGGGAGGTCGACACCAGCCTGCCCACCTACTGACGCCCCGCGAGTCCACCGACGGGTTCGCCGCGCGCGCGGGTAGCGTGCGGGGTCGTGAGTTCGCCCCCACCACCCCTGCACGTGCGTGCGGCGTTCGGTGTCAAGGAGATCGAGCCGGAGCTGGTCGAGGTCGGGACGCAGTGGCGCTGCGGCGACCTCGCCCTGCGGCCGGCACCCAACCCCGCCGAGTCCTCCTGGGTCGCGCAGACCCTGGGTGACCTGCATGTCGCCGACCTGAGAGTGGCCAGACCGGCCCGCGCGTCCGACGGGCGCTGGGTGGTCGGCGGGTGGGCGGCGTTCCGGTTCGTCGAGGGCCGGCCGGAGCCCCGCTACGACGAGATGGTCAGCGCGTCGCTGCGGCTGCACCACGCCACCGGCGGCCTGGCCGTTCCCCGGTTCCTGACCTCGCGCGACGACGTGTTCGCCGTGGCCGACCGGGTCGCGGCCGGCGTCGACGAGGCGCCGCTGAACCCGGCGCTGGGCGGGCGGCTGTTCGACGTGCTCACCGGCTCACGCAAGCCGCTGAGCCTGCGCCCGCAGGTCGTGCACGGCGACCTGTTCGGCAACGTGCTGTTCGCCGGCGCGTCCTCGCCGGGGATCGTCGACTTCACCGCGTTCCACCGGCCGGCCGAGTGGGCGGCGGCGGTGATCGTGGTCGACGCGCTGGCCTGGGGCGGGGCCGACCCGGGGATCCTGCGCCGGTGGGGTCACCTGCCGGAGTGGCCGCAGGCGCTGCTGCACGCCCTGCTGTTCCGGCTGGCCGTGCACGCCCTGCACCCGCACTCGGACGAGCGGTCGATGCGTGGCCTGGAGCGGGCGGCCCACCAGATCACGGAGCTGTGAGCACCACCAGCAGCCGCACGCCCTCGCGCAGCGTCTCCGGCGCCACGGCGAACCCGGTGACCAGCAGCGCGACGGCCAGTACCAGGCCGGCGCCGGACGCGGCCACGGGCCGCAGCAGCACCGTCGCCACGACGGTGAACGGGAGGCCGCCGACGGTGAAGGCCATCATGAGCTGCACGTCCAGCGGCAGGTCGACGACGAACGTCGCGGCGGCCGCGTAGGACCAGCCGGCCAGGCCGGCGGCGGCGACCAGGACCACCCACAGCGCCCGGCCCCGGGCGGTGTCGGGCAGCCACGTCGTGCCGGGGGTGCCCCAGGCCAGCAGGCCGAGCGCGGCGACCAGCGCGACCAGGACCCCGATCACCCCGGCCAGGGACAGTGTCGACAGGTCGGCCAGCGGCTGGAGGCGGCGCGGGCCCCGGTGGACGGTCAGCAGCACCGCCAGCGTGCCGGTGAGCACCGAGCCGATGACCCACACCCCGAGCAGCTGTCTGGGTGTCGGGCTCACCGCGCACCTCGTCCTCGTCGGCAGGCAATGTCGCGTGCCGGAAACATGACCGCATCCTGAGGTAACACGGGCTCCCTAGCGTTTCGGGCCATGCCGGTCGACACGCACTGCCCCTACTGCGCCCTCCAGTGCGGCCTGCGGCTGTCCGGGGGCGTGGTGGGGCCGCGCGATTTTCCCACCAACCGGGGTGGGCTGTGTCAGAAGGGGTGGACGGCCGCCGCGCTGCTGGACTCGCCGGGGCGGTTGACGCGGCCGCTGGTCCGCGCCGGCGGTGAACTGCGGCCGGCGTCCTGGGACGAGGCGCTGGGGGTGGTGGCCGCGCGGATCGGGGACGTCCAGGCCCGCCACGGGCGGGACGCGGTCGGGGTGTTCGGCGGCGGTGGGCTGACCAACGAGAAGGCCTACCTGCTGGGCAAGTTCGCCAGGGTCGCGCTGGGCACGTCGACGATCGACTACAACGGCCGGTTCTGCATGTCCTCGGCGGCCGCGGCGGGGACACGGGCGTTCGGCCTTGACCGGGGCCTGCCGTTCCCGGTGTCCGACCTGGACGACGCGGGCGCGGTGCTGCTGGCCGGCGCGAACCCGGCGGAGACCATGCCGCCGTTCACCCAGCACCTGAGCGGCGCGGAGCTGGTCGTGGTGGACCCGAGGCGCACGCCGACGGCCGAGGCGGCGACCTTGCACCTGGCGCCGGTCCCGGGCACCGACCTGGCGTTGGCGCTGGGCATCCTGCACGCGGTGGTCGCCGACGGTCACCTGGACAAGGAGTACGTCGCCGAGCGCACCACCGGGTTCGACGAGGCGTGGCGGGTCGCGGCGGCCTGGTGGCCGGAGCGGGCCGAGCGGGTCACCGGGGTGGCGGCGGCCGACCAGCGGCGGGCGGCCGCGCTGCTGGCCGAGGCCGGCGGGGCGTACGTGCTGACCGCGCGCGGCACCGAGCAGCACGCCAGCGGCACCGACACGGTCAGCGCGTGGATCAACCTGGCGTTGGCGCTGGGCCTGCCCGGCCGCGCCGGCTCCGGTTTCGGCTGCCTGACCGGGCAGGGCAACGGGCAGGGCGGGCGCGAGCACGGGCAGAAGGCCGACCAGCTGCCCGGCTACCGCCGGATCGACGACCCGGCCGCGCGGGCGCACGTCGCCGGGGTGTGGGGCGTGGACCCGGCGTCGCTGCCCGGTCCGGGGCCCTCGGCGGTCGAACTGCTCGACTCGCTGGGGGCCGCCACCCGGGCGCTGTTGGTGTTCGGGTCGAACCCGGTGGTGTCGGCGCCGCGCTCGGCGCACGTCGCGCGGCGGCTCGCGGCGCTGGACCTGCTGGTGGTGGCCGACGTCGTCTACTCGGAGACCGCGCGGCTGGCCGACGTGGTGCTGCCGGTGACCCAGTGGGCCGAGGAGGACGGCACGCTGACCAACCTGGAGGGCCGGATCCTGTTGCGCCGCAAGGCCCTCGACCCGCCGCCGGGGGTCCGGACGGACCTGGGGGTGTTGGCCGGGCTGGCCGGTCTGCTCGGGCAGCCGGCCGGGCGGTTCCCTTCGGACGCGGCGACGGTGTTCGACGAGCTGCGGGCGGCCTCGGCCGGCGGGCCGGCCGACTACTCGGGTGTCACCTACGGGCGGCTGGCGGCGGGGGAGGCCCTGCACTGGCCGGTGCGCCACACCGCGCACGCCGGCACGCCGAGGCTCTTCCTGGATTCCTTCGCCCATCCGGACGGGCTGGCGAAGTTCGTCGCGGTCGACCACCGGGGGCCGGACGAGCCGCCGGACGCGGAGTTCCCGTTGCGGGTCACCACGGGCCGGGTGCTGGCGCACTACCAGTCGGGGGCGCAGACCCGGCTGGTGGCCGAGCTGGTGGCGGCGGTGCCGGAGGCGTTCGTCGAGGTGCATCCGGACACGGCCGCGCGCGCGGGTCTGGCCGACGGTGACCTGGCGCGGGTGGACTCGCGGCGCGGGTCGGTGGTGGCGCGTGTGCGGGCGGTGGGTTCGCTCCCGCTGGACGTGCTGTTCCTGCCGTTCCACTTCCCGGGGGCGGGGCGGGCGAACCTGGTGACCAATCCCGCGCTGGATCCGGTCAGCCGGATGCCGGAGTTCAAGGTCTGCGCCGGTCGTTTGTCCACTGTGGAGGCTGAATGAGTCGCCGGGTCGTCGTTGTGGGGTACGGAATGGCCGGTTCGCGGCTGGCCGAACAACTGCGCCGGCGGGATCCCGGCGGCGAACGGGTCGCGCTGACCGTCATCGGCGAGGAACGCCATCCCGCCTACAACCGGGTGCTGCTCTCGGCCGTGCTCGGCGGCTCGCTGCGCCCGGAGTCGGTGCTGCTCCAGAACTCCGACTGGGCCCGCGAGCACGGCGTCGACCTGCGGACCGGGGTGACGGTCACCGCCCTGGACCGCGCCGCGCGCACCGTCGCCCTGTCCGACGGGTCGACGGTGGACTACGACGTGCTGGTGCTGGCCACCGGCGCCCGGCCGTGGCTGCCGCCGGTGGAGGGCCTGACCACCGAGGAGGGCCTCGCACCCGGCGCGGTCGCGTTCCGCACCCTCGACGACTGCCAGGCCATCCTCGACGCCGCCCGCCCCGGCGCGCCGGTCGCCGTGCTCGGCGGCGGGCTGCTCGGGCTGGAAGCCGCGCGCGGTCTGGCCCACCGGGGCTGCCTGGTCACCGTCGTGCACCCGGTCGGGCACCTGATGGAACGCCAGCTCGACCCGGCCGCCGGCCGGGTACTGGCCGCCACCCTGGCCACCCTGGGCATCGAGACCCGCCTGGGTGTGACCGCCGCCCGCCACCTGCCCGGCGACGGCCTCAAACTCGCCGACGGCAGCCACGTGCCGGCCGACCAGGTGGTCGTCTCCGCCGGGGTCCGGCCGGACACCGCGCTGGCCGTCGCCGCCGGGCTCACCGTCGACCGGGGGGTGGTCGTCGACGACGCGCTGCGCACCAGCGACCCGCGCGTGCACGCCATCGGCGACTGCGCCCACCACCCGGGCACGGTGTCCGGGCTGGTGGCGCCGGCCTGGGAGCAGGCGGCCGTGCTCGCCGACCTGCTCACCGGCACCGACCCGGCCGCCCGCTACCGGGGCACCCCGGTGGTCACCCGGCTCAAGGCCCGCGACGTCGACCTGGCGGCGCTGGGCGACGTGCACACCGACGTCGACTCCCCGGACGCCGAGGTCCTGTGCGTGCAGGACATCACCCGTGGCCGGTACGCCAAGCTCGTGCTGCGCGAGGACCGGGTCACCGGCGCGATCGTGCTCGGCGCACCGGACGCCGCCGCGGCCATCACCCAGCTCTACGACCGGGGCATCCCCGCCCCCGCCGACCGGCTGGCGCTGCTGCTGGGCCGCGCGGGCACCGGGCAGCCGGCGAGCCCGGTCGACCTGCCGGCCTCGGCCACCGTCTGCCGCTGCAACACCGTGAGCAAACGCCAGCTGGTCGCCGCGTGGCGCGGCGGCGCCCGGTCGCCGGGCGAGCTGGCGACCGCGACCAGGGCCACCACCGGCTGCGGCGGCTGCCGTGACGCGGTCCGCGTCATCGCCGACTGGCTTTCCACCACCGACCCGGAGGGCACATGACCACAGACACCGCCGCGCGCAATGGGCGCTGGATCGACGACTGGAACCCCGACGACGAGCGGTTCTGGGAGCGCACCGGCCGCCGGATCGCCCGCCGGAACCTGGTCTTCTCGATCTTCGCCGAGCACCTGGGGTTCGCGATCTGGGTGCTGTGGTCGGTGGTGGTGCTCAACCTGGGCAACGCCGGCCTGCCGATGTCGCTGTCGGAGACGTTCTGGCTGACCGCCCTGCCCAACCTGGTCGGCTCCGCGCTGCGGATCCCCTACACCTTCGCCGTTCCGCGTTTCGGCGGCCGGCTGTGGACGACGGTCAGCGCGGCGCTGCTGCTGGTGCCCTCGCTGCTGCTGGCGGTGGTCGTGCCCAGCGGCTGGCTGGCCGCCCAGACCCACGACACCCAGTTCCTGGTGCTGCTGGTGTGCGCGGCGACGGCCGGGGTCGGCGGCGGGAACTTCTCCTCGTCGATGGCCAACATCTCGTTCTTCTACCCCGAGCGCCGCAAGGGTTTCGCGCTCGGGCTCAACGCGGCCGGCGGGAACCTGGGCGTCGCGGTCGTGCAGCTGGTGGTGCCGCTGGTGGTGATCATCGGCGTGCCGGCGGCGGCCGCGCGGCTGCCCCGCCACGAGGTGCACCTGGCCTACGCGGGGCTGATCTGGATCCCGTTCGTGGTGGCGGCGGCGCTGTGCGCGTGGCTGTTCATGGACAGTCTCACCCAGGCCCGCTCGGACGCCCGCTCCTACGTGGCGGCGCTGCGCCACAGCCAGACGTGGATCATGTCGGTGCTCTACATCGGCACGTTCGGCTCGTTCATCGGGTACTCGTTCGCGTTGCCGCTGGTCATCAAGAACACCTTCCCGGAGTTCCTGGCGGCCAACCCGTTCATCGCGACCTACCTGGCCGGGCTGGGTTTCCTCGGCGCGCTGATCGGGTCGGTGTCGCGGCCCTTCGGCGGGTGGCTGTCGGACCGGATCGGCGGTGCGCGGGTGACGTTGTGGTGCTTCACCGGGATGATCGCGTGCACGGCGCTGGCGATCGTCGGGGTGAACGAGCACAGCTTCGGGCTGTTCTTCGCCTCCTACATGGTGATCTTCCTGCTTTCCGGTGCCGGCAACGGGTCCACCTACCGGATGATCCCGGTGATCTTCGGCGAGCTGGGCCGGCGGGAGGCCGAGGAGAAGGGCCTTGACCGGGCGCGGACCGCGCTGCGGTTCAAGCGGGAGGCGGCCGCGGTGATCGGCATCGCCGGGGCGATCGGCGCCTTCGGCGGGTTCCTCATCCAGGTGATGTTCCGCGAGGCCAGCCTCGGGGTCACCTCGGCGGTGGCGGCGGCCGGATCGGCGGCGGAGAAGACCGAGGTGGCGCGGGCGAACGCGGACTGGTCGACCAGCGCGCTGTGGGTGTTCCTCGTCGGCTACGTCGTGTTCGCGTTCCTGACCTGGTTCTACTACCTGCGCCGGTCCTTCGCGGTGGTGCGGGTGCCGAGCCTGGCCGGGGCCGGGGTGTGAGCGGGGCGTAACAGCGGCGAAACGGTGGTGACGCGCCGGTGAAACGGCCGCCACCGAGCATGGGTCGACTCGAAAGGGGCACGGACAGATGACAGCGTCACTCGTCGTGGTCGGCAACGGGATGGTCGGGCACCGCCTGGTCAGCTCGGTGCGCGAGCGTGACCGTGCCGGCCGGTGGCGGGTCGAGGTGTTCGGCGAGGAGCGCCGCCCGGCCTACGACCGGGTCGCCCTCACGTCCTATGTGGACACCTGGGACGACTCGGCGCTGCTGCTGGCCGGGCACGACCCGGACGTCACCGTGCACCTTGGCGACCCGGTCGTGGCCATCGACCGGGCCGCGCGCACGGTGACCTCGGCCTCGGGTCTGGTCCGCGAGTACGACGCGCTCGTGCTGGCCACCGGCTCGTCCCCGTTCGTGCCGCCGGTGCCCGGCCACGACCTGCCCGGCTGCCACGTCTACCGCACCCTCGACGACCTCGACGGCATCCGCGAGTACGCCGCCAGGGTGCCCCACGGGCGGCGCGCGGCCCTGGTCGTCGGCGGCGGGCTGCTCGGCCTGGAGGCCGCCAAGGCCCTGCGTGACCTCGGCCTGTCCCCGCACGTCGTCGAGCTGGCGCCGTGGCTGATGCCGCTGCAGGTCGACGAGGGCGGCGGCGCCCTGTTACGGCGGTTGATCACCGCCCTGGACGTCACCGTGCACGCCGGCACCGGCACCACCGCCATCGAACGCGACCGGGGCCGGCTGCTCGCCCGGCTGGGCAACGGCACCGAGCTGGACGTGGACCTCGTGGTGTTCGCCGCCGGTATCCGCCCGCGCGACGCCCTGGCCCGCGCGGCCGGCCTGGACCTGGGGGAACGCGGCGGCGTGCTGGTCGACGAGGCCTGCCGCACCGCCGACCCGCACGTGTGGGCCGTCGGCGAGTGCGCCTGTGTCGGCGGCCGGGTGCACGGCCTGGTCGCCCCCGGGTACGCGATGGCCGAGGTGGTCGCCGACCGGCTGCTGGGCGGCGCGGCGACGTTCACCGTGGCCGACACCGCCACCAAGCTCAAGCTGCTGGGCGTGGACGTCGCCAGCTTCGGTGACGCGCACGCCCGCGCCGAGGGCGCGCTGGAGGTGGTGCTCAACGACGCGGTCGCCGGCTCGTACAAGAAACTCGTGCTCTCCGACGACGCCAGCACGTTGCTCGGCGGCGTCCTGGTCGGCGACGCGTCGGCCTACGCCGCGCTGGCGCCGATGGTCGGCCGCCCGCTGCCCGGCGACCCGGCGGCGCTGCTCGCCCCGGCCGGCGAGACCCTGGGCGCCGGCGCGCTGCCGCCCGACGCGCAGGTGTGTTCGTGCCAGGCGGTGACCAGGGCGGCGGTCGACGGCGCGATCGCCGAGGGCTGCGCGGACGTGCCGGCGCTCAAGGCGTGCACCAGGGCGGGCACGGGCTGCGGGTCGTGCGTGCCGATGCTCAGGCAGCTGCTGGCCAGCGCGGGGGTGGCGCAGTCGAGCGCGCTGTGCGAGCACTTCACCCACAGCCGGGTGGCGCTGTTCGAGATCGTGCGCTCCACCGGCATCCGCACGTTCAGCGAGCTGGTGGCGAGGTATGGCCGTGGCCGGGGCTGTGACCTGTGCAAACCGGCGGTCGCGTCGATGCTGGCGTCGCTGGGCGGGCACGTGCTGGACCGCGAGCAGGTGGCGTTGCAGGACACCAACGACCAGTTCCTGGCCAACATCCAGCGCAACGGGACGTACTCGGTGGTGCCCCGGATCCCCGGTGGCGAGATCACCCCGCACAAGCTGATGGTGATCGCCGAGGTGGCCCGGGACTTCGACCTGTACACGAAGATCACCGGCGGGCAGCGGATCGACCTGTTCGGCGCGACCGTCGAGGACCTGCCGGCGATCTGGCGGCGGCTGGTCGACGCGGGGTTCGAGTCGGGGCACGCGTACGGGAAGGCGTTGCGCACGGTCAAGTCGTGCGTGGGCAGCACGTGGTGCCGCTACGGCGTGCAGGACTCGGTGCGGCTGGCGATCGAGCTGGAGCTGCGGTACCGGGGGTTGCGTTCGCCGCACAAGCTCAAGGCCGGGGTGTCGGGCTGTGCCAGGGAGTGTGCCGAGGCACGGAGCAAGGACTTCGGCGTGATCGCCACCGAACACGGCTGGAACCTCTACGTGGCGGGGAACGGCGGCTTCAGCCCGAGACACGCGCGCCTGCTGGCGTCCGATGTGGACACTGAGACGCTGGTCCGGCTGATCGACCGTTTCCTGATCTTCTACGTGCGCACGGCCGACCGGTTGCAGCGCACGGCGGCGTGGGTGGAGGCCATGGACGGCGGCCTGGACCACCTGCGCGCGGTGATCGTCGACGACACCCTCGGCATCTGCGCGGATCTGGAGGAGGCGATGACCGCCCATGTCGGCTCGTACGCCGACGAGTGGCGCGGTGTCCTGGAGGACCCGGAGAAACTGGCCAGGTTCACCTCGTTCGTCAACGCCCCCGGCACCCCCGACCCGACGGTCGCCTTCCGCGAGGAACGCGGCCAGCGGGTGCCGGTGTCCCTGGGGGTCCCGCAGGTGAGCGCGCGATGACCGTCGTCTGCCGCCTGTCCGACCTGCCCCCCGACCGTGGCGTGGCGGCGCTGCTGCCCGACGGCGCCCAGGTCGCGGTCTTCCACACCGGGGCGGGGGAGCTGTTCGCCCTGTCCAACATCGACCCGTACAGCGGCGCGGCGGTCCTTTCGCGCGGCATCGTCGGTGATCTGCGCGGCGTGCCGGTGGTGGCGTCCCCGATGCACAAACAGCACTTCGAGCTGCACAGCGGCGAGTGCGTCGAGGACCGTGCCGTGACCGTGCGGGTGTATCCGGTGCGGGTGGCCGCCGGCCAGGTCGTCGTGGAGGACCCGTGACGTTACCCCTGGCCGGCTACACCGTCGGCGTGACGGCGGCCCGCCGCGCGGACGAACTGGGGGCGCTGCTGGAGCGGCGGGGCGCGACCGTCATCCACGGCCCCGCCATCCGCATCGTGCCGCTGGCCGACGACGCCGACCTGTCCCACGCGACCCGCAGCCTGCTCACCGACCCGGCGGACGTCGTCGTGGCCACCACCGGCATCGGCTTCCGAGGCTGGATGGAGGCCGCCGAGGGCTGGGGCCTCGGCGACGACCTCCGCGCGGCCCTGTCCACGACGACCCTGCTCACCAGGGGCCCGAAGGCCAAGGGCGCGGTCCGCGCGGCGGGCCTGGTCGAACGCTGGGCCCCGGAGTCCGAGTCGAACGCCGAGGTCCTGGAGTACCTGCTGGACTCCGGGGTGGCTGGCCGGCGGATAGCGGTGCAGCTGCACGGCGAACCGTTGCGCGAGTTCGTGGACACCCTGCGCGGGGCCGGCGCGTCGGTCCTGGAGATCCCGGTGTACCGCTGGACCACGCCCGCCGATCCGGCGCCGCTGGAACGCCTGCTGGACGTGGTCCTGGCCGGCGGGGTGGATGCGCTGACCTTCACCAGCGCGCCAGCGGCCGCGAGCCTGCTGGCCGCCGCCGGCCGCCGGGGTAAAGCCGAGGCCCTGGTGGAGTCGTTGCGCTGCAAGGTGTTGACCGGCTGCGTCGGCCCGATCACGGCCGGCCCGCTGACCAGGGTGGGGGTGCCGGTGGTGCAGCCGGAGCGCGCCCGCATCGGCGCCCTGGTCCGCGAGCTGGTGGTGGCGCTGCCCGCACGGGCGCTGCGCGTCCGGGCCGGCCAGAGCGAGTTGGAGCTGCGAGGCCAGGCCGTCCTGGTGGACGGTGACCTGCGCCCGGTCCCACCGGCGCCGATGGCGGTCCTGCGGGCGCTGGCCGAAAGCCCGGGGACGACACTGCCCAGACCGGTCCTGGGGGCGGTCCTGCGCCGGCACTCCGGCCGAACCGACGCGGTCGACGAACACGCCGTGGAGACGACGGTCGGCAGGCTCCGTTCGGCGCTGGGCGCGGCCGGCCTGGTGCAGACGGTGGTGAAGCGCGGCTACCGCCTGGCGCCGTCGACATGAGGTCGTCGTGAGACTGGTTTTGGCCGCGCACGGAACCCGCGACCCCGCCGGCGCCGAGACGGTCGAGTCCCTGGCCCGGGCCGTGCGCCACCGACTGCCCGAGGTGCCGGTCGTGGTCGGCTACGCCGACGTACGCCGCCCCACGGTGGCGGAGGTGACGGAGGAGAGGTCGATCGTGGTCCCGGCCTTCCTGGGCAACGGCTACCACGTGCGGGTCGACGTGCCGGCCCAGGTAGGCGGGCGAGGGCGGGTGACCTCGGCGCTGGGCCCCGACCCGGACCTGGTGGGGGTCGTGCGTGACCGCCTGGTCGAGGCCGGCTGGACCGGGGAACCGGTGGTGCTGGCCGCCGCCGGGTCGCGGGAGGTCGGCGTCCGCGCCGAGGTCGAGAAGGTCGCGGGCCTGCTGGGCGAGATGCTGGGGGTCCAGGTTCGGGTGGGATACGTCATGGGCCGACCCACCGTCGGGGAGATGGTGGAGAAGGGCTGGGCAGTGGGCTCGTGGCTGCTGGCACCGGGAGTCTTTCACCGCATGGTTTCCGAGCACGGACCGGTGGTGGGCGCACCGCTGGGCAACCACCCCGCAGTAGCCGACCTGATCGTGCGGCGATTCCTGTCGGCGTGACGACCTCGCCCACAACCACCAACGACCACCAACGACAAGCAACGACCACCAACGACCAGCAACGACCTCCACCCACAAACCAGCCTCCAACGGACAGACACAGGCCAAACCAGAACCCCCCACCACAGAGCCCCCGCCCACCCGGGTCTGGCGGTGGACACCGCCAGGGGCAGGGCGCAGCCCTGCCCCTTAAGGCCCTGCCTCAGGGCGGCGGAGGCTCACGGGTCAAGAGGCCCACAGGTGAACACGAACCCAGACAAAGCCCAGCTCAGGGCCTCTTGAGGCGTGAGCTTGAGTTTTAACGTTGGGGTGGGTGTGTCTGGCCCTGGGTGATCATGGGTGCAGCCCTTGGTTGATCATTCGTCTTGCGACAGAACGATGATCGACTCAAGGGCTGCGGTGGTCAGTGTGCACGATGCTGGGGTGGGTGCTGCGTTCGGGGAGTTGGCCGGGTTCCGGACGGAGTTGTATCGGTGTCTGCCACGTCGTGGTGATGTGTTGTTCGAGTTGTGTGACGCGGTGTTATGCGCTGAGGGCCCGGTGACCACGCTGGTCGGGTTGTCGTTGACGGCGGAACATCGACGTGGTCACGGTGCTCTGTATGACGGTCTGGCCTCGGGTCGGGTCGACGTCACCCGGTTACGGCAGGCGGTCACGAGTGTGAGCGTGCCGCGGGACCACGCGGGCCGGATCGTGTTGGCGGTAGACGTGTCGGCGTGGTTACGACCGGACGCTCCGACCAGCCCGGACCGGTCTTACTGTCATGTCTCCGCGCGGGGCAAAGGCCAAGCGCAGATGATCCCTGGCTGGCCCTACTCGTTTGTCGCCGCGCTGGAACCAGGCCGGACGTCCTGGACCGGGCTGCTGGATGCTCAACGACTACGTCCGGGTGATGACACGACGGCGGTGACCGCCGGACAGGTCCGGGACGTGCTCGAACGACTGAAACGGGCCGGGCACTGGCGGGCGGGTGACCCGCCCGTGCTGGTGGTCTGCGACGCCGGCTATGACCTGCCCCGACTCGCTCATCTCCTCACCGACCAGCAGGTCGAAGTGCTGGGACGGTTGCGGTCAGACCGCACGTTCCGGTTCCCGCCGCCGCCACCACGCCGTCGGGACGGCGGACCAGGCCGCGACGTCGGACGACCCCGCAAACACGGACCGACGTTCAAACTGCCTGACCCGGCCACTCACCCCGAACCCGAGACCACGACCGTCACCGTCACCGACCGTTACGGACTGGCGCGCGCGGACGGCTGGACCCGGCTCTCCCCGCTCCTGGCCCGCCGGGACGGCTGGAAACACCACACCGGCCCACTGCCGACCATCCCAGGCTCCATCATCCGCCTGACCGTGGAGCGGTTGCCAGGCACCCGAACCCCGAAACCCGTCTGGCTCTGGCACTCCCACCCCAGCCTCGACCCCACCAGCATGAACCGGCTCTGGCAAGCGTTCCTACGCCGGTTCGACCTCGAACACACCTTCCGATTCCTCAAACACACCCTCGGCTGGACCCGCCCCCGCACCCGCTCACCCGAACAAGCAGACCGCTGGACCTGGCTCATCCTCGCCGCCCACACCCAACTCCGCCTCGCCCGCCACCACACCCACGACCTACGCCGCCCCTGGGAGAAACCCCCCACCCACCCCCACCCACTCACCCCCAACAGAGTCCGCCGCGGATTCCCCTACCTCCACCGGAAAACCACCCACCCCACCCGCGCACCAAAACCCACCCGACCCGGCCCAGGACGCCCACCCGGCACCCGAAACCACCACCCCGCCACCCACCACCCCATCGGCACAGGTTAAAACTCAAGGTGAGTGGCCGCCCGTAAAATCCACCGCCAGACCCGGGCAAGACAGACAAAACCCCCCACAACCCACACCCGAAGGAAACCCACAACCCCCACCCCAAGAACCCACAACCCGCACCCCCACGAACCCGCACCCACGACCCAAACCCGCACCCCAGAAACCCACAACCCACCACCAAGCCCCTACGACCCAAACCCACAACCCACAACCACAAACTCAAGGACGCCAACGGTAAACACGCATGTCCACCCGACTGCCGTCAGCCAACACCCCCTCCCCCCGCAGCAACTCCAACTGCTTGTGAACAAGATGCGGCGCCGGCGTCCCGTCAGCCCTCAACACCCGATGCCACGGCAGGTCATGCCCGTCCTCCCCCAACACGCGCCCGACCAACCGAGGCGTCGACGCCCCGGCGATGGCCGCGATGTCGCCGTAGGACGCCACCCGCCCGGCCGGGATCGACGCGATCACGTCCCGCACCCGCTCATGCAACTCTTCGTCCACATCCGCATTGTGACGGCGTGCCGGTGCGACCGCGTCCACCCCGCCGTGTTTTCATCGTCCGCGTGGTGACCAAGGCTCCCCGGCTGGTTCGCCGGCCGGCGCCACCTCGGCCTCCTGCCCGGTGGGACACGGCCGCCCAGCGCGTGCTGGACGGCGCGGACGGGTTCGTGCGGGTTCTGGGTGGTCCGGGCACCGGTAAGACGACGTTGCTCACCGAGGTCGCGGCGGATCGGATCCTGCGGGGCGGGGTCGATCCGGAACAGCTGCTGGTGATCACCGCGAATCGGCGGGCGGCGGTCGAGGTTCGGGCGGCGATCACGGCTCGGTTGACCGAAGGTGATGGGATGCGCACGAGCCGTGAGCCGCTGGTGCGCACGGTCCATTCGTACGCGTTCGCGGTGTTGCGGTTGCACGCCGCGCAGCGGGATGCGCCGGGGCCCCGGTTGTTGTCCGGGCCCGAGCAGGACGCCGTGGTGCGGGAGCTGCTGGCCGGGGACGTGGAGGACCGGGCGGGCCACTGGCCGAAGCGGCTGTGGCCGGCGCTGGTGGTGCCGGGGTTCGCCGAGGAGCTGCGGGACCTCATGTTGCGGGCGGCCGAGCGTGGGCTGGGGCCGGAGGACCTGATTCGGGTGGGGCGGCAGGCGCGGCGCGAGGAGTGGGTCGCGGCCGGGTACTTCGCGCGGCAGTACGAGCGGGTGACGTTGCTGGCCGGGGCGGCGGACAGTGCGCTGGCGCAGGAGTCGGCGCCGGCGTTGGACGCCGCCGAGCTGGTGGCCAGTGCGCTGTTGGCGTTCGAGACCGACGAGCGGCTGTTGGCGGCCGAGCGTGACCGGGTGCGTTATCTGCTCGTCGACGACGCCCAGCACCTTGACCCGTTGCAGTACCGGCTGTTGGCGCGACTGGGGTTGGCGGCCAAGGAGTTCGTGCTCGCCGGGGACCCCGACCAGGCCGTTTTCTCCTTCCGGGGCGCCGATCCCCGGCTGCTGGCCGACACCCGACCCGAGGGCGGCACGGTCGTGCTGCGCACGCCGCACCGGCAGGCGCCGGCCGTGCACCAGGCGGTGGCCCGGTTGGCGGCGCGGCTGCCGGGGGTGGCGCCGCAGCGTCCGCAGCTGGATCCGGACGAGCCGCCGGCCGAAGACGGGCGGGTGGAGATCCGGCTGCACGCCACGGACGCGGCGGAGGCCGCGTGGGCGGCCGACCAGCTGCGCCGCGCGCATCTGGTCGACGGTGTGCCGTGGTCGGAGATGGCGATCCTGGTGCGCTCGGCGACCCTGGCGATCCCGGTGCTGCACCGCGCGCTGTCGATCGCCGGTGTGCCGGTGGCGACCGACGCCGACGAGCTTCCGCTGGCCCGCCAGCCGGCGGTGCGGCCGCTGCTGGAGCTGCTGCGGGTGGCGGCGAACCATCGGCTGCTCGATCCCGCGCGCGCCGAGCTGTTGTTGACCTGCCAGTTCGGTGGGGCGGATCCGTTGGCGCTGCGCCGGTTGCGCCGGGGTCTGCGGCGCCTGGAGCTGGCGGCCGGGCGGGACCGGCCCAGCGACGAGCTGCTGGTCGAGGTGCTCAACGACAACGACACGCTCGCCGCGCTGGAGGACGCGGAGGCGGCGAGCGTGCGGCGGATCGCCGGGCTGTTGGCGACGGCCCGCGCGGCGATCGCCGACAACGTCGGCATCGAGCAGATCCTGTGGCTGGTGTGGCAGCAGAGCGGGCTGGAGGGCCGGTGGGTCGCCCAGTCCCAGCGCGGCGGGACTCTCGGCGCGCAGGCCGACCGCGACCTCGACGCGATCGTCGGGCTGTTCCACGCGGCCGCCCGCTACGCCGACCGGCTGCCCGGCGCCGGCGTCACCGGGTTCGCGGATTTCCTTGCGGCGCAACGGATCGTGGGGGACACGCTGGCCCCGTCGGCGCAGCGCGGCGAGGCGGTGTCGGTGCTCACCGCGCACGCCGCCGTCGGTCGCGAGTGGACGGTGGTGGCGGTGTTGGGGGTGCAGGAGGGCAGCTGGCCGGACCTGCGGCTGCGCGGCACGCTGCTGGGTGTCGAGCGGCTGACCGACCTGCTCGCCGGCATCGACGAGGGCGAGGTGTCGCAGAAGGCGCCGCTGCTGGCCGAGGAACGCCGGCTGCTGCTGGTGGCGGCGAGCCGCGCCCGCCAGACCCTGCTGCTCTCGGCGATCCGCGGCGAGGACGAGCAGCCGTCCCGGTTCCTGGCCGAACTCGCCGGTGGGGACATCGAGGAGGCGTCGCGGGCCGGCGGCCCCGATCGTTCCCGCCGGGCGCTGGTCCTGGCCGACCTGGTCGGCGAGCTGCGCCGCGCGGTGTGCGACGGCACCTCGGCGCCCGACCGGCGGCGGCGGGCGGCCCGTCAGCTGGCGCGCCTGGCCGAGGCCGGTGTGCCCGGCGCGGACCCGGACACCTGGTACGGCCTGCCGGAGCTGTCGAGCTTGGACCCGGTGATGCCGGTGGGCGAGCGGGTCGTGGTGTCCCCGTCGACGGTCGAGGTGCTGGCCAAGTGCCCGCTGCGCTGGATGGTCGAACGCCACGGCGGCTCCGACCCGGCCGAGCTGGCGTCGATCACCGGCGTGCTGGTGCACGCCCTGGCCCAGGCCGCCGCCGACGGCGCCGACGAGGTGCGCCTGCGGGCCGAGCTCGACCGCGCCTGGGACGCGGTCGACGCCGGCGCCCCGTGGTTCTCGCGGCGGGAGCGGGCCCGCCTGCACGCCATGATGGACACGTTCCTGGGGTGGCTGCGCGCCTCCCGCACCGACCTGACCCAGGTGGGTGTGGAGAAGGGCTTCGGCGTCGACGTCCCAGCCACCGAACCCCCGGTGCGCCTCAAGGGCCGGGTCGACCGCCTCGAGTCCGACCCCGACGGCCGCCCCGTGATCGTCGACGTGAAGACGGCGCGGGTCCCGGTCAGCGCCGACGACGCCCGCGAACACCCCCAGCTGGCCGTCTACCAGCTCGCGGCCGCCTACGGCGCGTTCGTCGACCTCGGCCTGGACCGCGACCCGGGCGGCGCCCGCCTGCTGTACGTGTCGAAGGCCAACAAGAAGACCCACGCCACCGAACGCCGCCAGGACCCCCTCGACGACACCGGCCTCAAACACTGGACCGGCGTCGTCGCCGAGGCCGCCGCCGCCAGCGTCGGCCCCGACTACGTCGCCCGCCAGAACCCCGACTGCCCCCGCTGCCCCGTCCGCTTCAGCTGCCCCATCAACCCCAGCGGCCGCCAGGTGACCGAGTGATCCACACCTGCTCCGCCCTGGACGACCGCGACCGCCGGGTACTCGACGAGGTCGGCGTTGGTGGGTGGAGCCCGACGCGCGACGCCCGTCCCTGGGTGGGCTGGCGCGACCCGGAGGGCGAGAAGCGTGGGCGCCGCTACCGGCCGGCGCAGCGGTTGCGGGACGCGGCGGGCGAGGTCCGCGAGGAGGTGAATCGCCGGTTTCCCGTGGCCGGTGATCCGTATGCCTGAGTCGATCAGTCCCCGGTTGTTGGCGGCCGAGTTGGGTTTGCCGGCGCCGACCGACGAGCAGGTGGCGGTGATCGCCGCGCCGGTCGAGCCGGCGTTGGTGGTGGCGGGGGCGGGCGCGGGGAAGACGGAGACGATGGCCGCGCGGGTCGTGTGGCTGGTGGCCAACGGGATCGTCACGCCGGACCGCGTCCTGGGGTTGACGTTCACCCGTAAGGCGGCCCGGCAGTTGGCCGACCGGGTGCGGGCCCGGCTGCGGCGCCTGGCCGGCTCGGGGTTGTTGGCGCGGCTGGACCCGACCGGGGTCCGGCTGGCCGATCTGCACGCGGGGGAGCCGACGGTGCTCACCTATCACGCCTACGCCGGGCGGCTGGTCGCCGAGCACGGGCTGCGGTTGCCGGTCGAGCCCGGCGCGCGGCTGCTGACCGAGACCGCCTGTTGGCAGCTCGCGCACCGGGTGGTGTCCACCTGGACCCGGGACCTGGACACCGACCGGGTGCCGGTGACGGTCACCCGCTACCTGCTGGAGCTGGCCGGCGAACTGGCCGAGCACCTGGTCGACGAGGACGCGTTGGCCGACTACACCGAGCGGGTCTGCGCGGCCATCGAGGACGCGCCGCGCGGGCCGCGTCAGCGCGCCGAGCTGTCCCAGGATCTGCGTGAGGTTGTTGCCACGCAACGGTTCCGGTTGGCGTTGCGGCCGTTGGTCGCGGCCTACGCCGAGCAGAAGCGGCGGGCCGGCGCGCTGGACTTCGCCGAGCAGATGGCCCTGGCGGCGCGGTTGGCGGCCGGCTATCCGGAGGTTGTGCGCGGCGAGCGGGAACGCTGGGGCGCCGCGCTGCTCGACGAGTACCAGGACACCGGCCACGCCCAGCGGATCCTGCTGCGTTCGCTGTTCGGCGGCGACGGCGACCCGGTGCCGGTGACCTCGGTCGGTGACCCGGTGCAGGCCATCTACGGCTGGCGCGGCGCCAGCGCGGCCAACCTGCCCCGGTTCGCCACCGACTTCCCCCGGGGGCCTGACCGACGGCCGGCGACCCGGTACGGGCTGCTCACCAGCTTCCGCAATCCGCCCGAGGTGTTGGCGTTGGCCAACGCGATCTCCGCGCCGCTGCGGGCCGCCGGGATCGAGGTCGACGAGCTGCGGGCGCCCGAGCACGCCGGGCCGGCCGACGTGCGGTGCGCGTTGCTGCCCGACGCCGAGGTGGAGACCGAGTGGGTCGCCGACCAGATCGCGCTGCGGTGGCGGGAGGCGGTCGCCGAGACCGGCCGGCCGCCGACGGCCGCGGTGCTGGTGCGCCGCCGCGCCGACATGACCGATCTGGCCGCCGCGTTGCGGGTGCGTGGGCTGCCGGTGGAGGTCGTGGGCATCGGCGGGCTGTTGGACGAGCCGGAGGTGCGGGACCTGGTCTCGGCGCTGCGGGTGTTGATCGACCCGCTGGCCGGGACGGCCGCCGCGCGGGTGGTGACCGGGGCGCGTTGGCGGCTGGGCGCGGCGGACCTGGCGGCGTTGTGGCGCCGCGCCGCCGAGCTGGGGCAGGCGTTCCGGACCGGCGACGGGGCCGGCGCGCTGGTGGACACCGTGCCGGGTGAGGGCGCCGAGCAGGCGGGGCTGGTCGACGCGATCGACGACCCGGGCGAGGCCGACCGGTACTCGCCGGAGGGGCACCGGCGGATCAGCGCGCTGGGTGCCGAGCTGCGCGCGTTGCGCCGCCGGCTCGACCAGCCGCTGCCCGAGCTGGTGGCCGAGGTGGAGCGGGTGATGCTGCTCGACGTGGAGGCCAAGGCGCGGCCGGGTGGCGCCGGGCGGGCGCACCTGAACAAGTTCGCCGACGTCGTGTCCGACTACGCCCAGACCAGCCCGGCGGCGAGCCTGTCGGCGCTGCTGGACTACCTGGCCGCCGCCGAGGCCGCCGAGGACGGGCTGGAGCCGGGCGAGGTTGAGGTCGCGCAGGACCGGGTGCAGATCCTCACCGTGCACTCGGCCAAGGGGCTGGAATGGCAGGTCGTGGCGGTGCCGCACCTGGTGACCGACGTGTTCCCCAGCCGCAAGCGGACCTCGTCGTGGCTGCGCGCGGTGACCCAGCTGCCGGCCGCGCTGCGGGGCGACGTCGCCGACCTGCCGACGCTGAACCTGGAGGGCGCGGCCAACCGCAAGGAGGTCGAGCTGGAGCTGACCCGGCACGCGGAGGCCTTCGCCGAGCGGGACCTGGTCGAGGAGCGCCGGCTGTGTTACGTCGCGCTCACCCGGGCCGAGCGCACGCTGCTGGTGTCGGCGCACTGGTGGGGGCGCACCGGCTCGAAACCCAAGGGCCCGTCGGACTTCTTCACCGAGGTCGCCGACCTTGTGTCCACAATGGACGAACAGGTGGCCTCGGTCGACCAGCTCGCCCCGCCGCCGGCGCAGGACGAGGAGAACCCGCTGGTGGGCGCCGACCGCGCCGCCACCTGGCCGTCCGACCCGCTCGCCCTGGGCCGCGACGACGTCCGCGCCGGCGCCGTCCTGGTCCGCGCCGAACTCGCCGCGCTGCGCGCCGGGGTCACCCAGCTGTCGATGCTGGAGGAGGACCCGGAGGGCTGGGAGGCCGACGCCGACGTCCTGCTCGCCGAACGCGCCCAGGCCGCGCGCGGCCGCGAACAGGTCGCGCTGCCCGCGTCGCTGTCGGTCGTGCAGCTCGTCGAACTCGCCCGCGACCCCGACGCGCTGGCCCGCCGGCTGCGCCGCCCGCTGCCCTTCCCGCCCAACCCGACCGCCCGCCGGGGCACCGCCTTCCACGCCTGGCTGGAACAACGCTTCGGCGCCCGCGCCCTGCTCGACCTCGACGAACTGCCCGGCTCCGCCGACGCCGACGCCGCCCCGGACACCGACCTCGACGGCCTCAAGGAGTCCTTCCTCGCCAGCGCCTGGGCCGACCGGGTGCCGCACGAGGTCGAGGTCTCGTTCACCTGCGACGTCGCCGGGATCGCGTTGCGCGGCCGGATGGACGCCGTGTTCGCCGACCCCGGCGGCGGCTGGACGGTCGTCGACTGGAAGACCGGCGCCCTGCCCGACGACGATGACCTGCCGGCGCTGACCGTGCAGCTGGCCGCCTACCGGCTGGCGTGGGCCGCGATGAGCGGCACCGACGTCGACGACGTGCGCGCCGCGTTCCACTACGTCCGCCTCGACCACACCCTGCGCCCGGCGGACCTGCTGACCGGCGAGGGCCTCCGCGACCTGCTGGCGACCGTCCCGGCACCCTGAGGCCGCGCACCGGCGCTCGCGTGGTTACGCTCCGCCCGTGACGAGCCCTGACGAGCGGGGGCGCCGGCTGGTGCGCAAGCTGGGTGCGCGCCTGGGTGCCGACTCGCTGACCGGCCGGCCCGACCACTCGCTGGTCGGCGTGATCCGCATGCCGGAGAGCTCGGTCAGCCCGATGACCTCGATCGTGCGCCGGGTGGTCTGGGCGTTCGTCGCGCTGCTGGTGGCCGTGCTGCTGGTCTACCTGGACCGCGACGGCTACCGCGACGGCAACGGCGACGGCCTGTCGCTGCTGGACGCCTTCTACTACGCGACGGTGTCCCTGTCGACCACCGGTTACGGTGACATCACCCCGGTGAGCGACACCGCCAGGCTGGTCAACATCCTGGTGATCACGCCACTGCGGGTGATGTTCCTGATCGTGCTGGTCGGCACCACCCTGGCGGTGCTCACCGAGCGCTCCCGCCAGACGTTCAAGCTGCAACGATGGAGGACGAAGGTGCGCGATCACGTGGTGGTCGTCGGCTACGGCACCAAGGGGCGGTCGGCGGTCAGGTCGGTGCTCGGCGACGGCGTCGAGCCCGAGCGGATCGTCGTGGTGGACACCGACCAGGCGATGCTGGAGGTGGCCTCGGCGCTCGGGCTGGTGACCGTGCACGGCTCCGGCACCCGCTCGGACGTGCTGCGGGTGGCCGGGGTGCCCCGGGCGCGCGCGGTGGTCGTGGCCGCCAACCGGGACGACTCGGCCGTGCTGGTCACCCTGACCGCCCGCGAGTTGGCGCCCAAGGCCAGGATCGTGTCGGCGGTGCGTGAGGCGGAGAACGTGCACCTGCTGCGCCAGTCCGGTGCCGACTCGGTGGTGGTCTCCAGTGAGACGGCCGGGCGGCTGCTGGGCATGGCCACGCACACGCCGACGGTCGTGGACATGGTGGAGGACCTGATCACCCCCGAGTCGGGTCTCGCGATCGCCGAACGCGACGTCGAGGGGTCCGAGATCGGCGGCTCGCCCCGGCACCTGCCCGACATCGTGCTCGGCGTGGTGCGCGGCGGGAAGCTGCACCGCGTCGACCACCCGGACATGGACGCCATGGAAGCCGGCGACCGACTCCTCTACGTCAAGAAGATCACCCCGGCGAGTGACCCCGACTGAGCTTCGGTCGCTTTCGGTGCGACCATTTCCCGGTGCGCATTCCCGGGGTGCCGGCAACACCGGGACAGGTGCGGCCGGCGATGCTCCTCGCCGCGGTCGCGGTGTTCGCGGCACTGGTCACTCTCCTGGCGAACCTGTTGGGGTTAACGGGTTTCACCGCCGAGGAGGAGACCGTGAACCGGGTCAGGGCGACCGTCTCGGCCGCCGCGCCCTGCACGGATTCCGGCGGCGAACGCGTCACCTTCACCCAGGACGGCCGCGACCGGGAAGCCCGCTTCGACGGCTGCGGACACACAGAGGGTGAACAGGTCGAGATCAATGTCCCCGACGGGGCGACAGGAGATGACCTGACCGTGCAGGCCGCGCACAACGCCGTCGACAGCGGGGGTTCCGGCGGAGTGCCGGGCGTGGTGCTGCTGTTCGGCGCCGCGGTGGCCGGCGGGATGATCGCGCGCTGGTGGTGGCGTCAGCCGACGTCGTCCGGCGGCGAGAGCCAGGTGTTGCACTGATAGGTGCGGTTCTTCTGCGCGCCCTGCTCCCACCAGGCCGAGGTGTGCGCGTCGGTGCCGTGGTCGCGCGGGGCGTTCGGGTTGTGGTCGCCCCGGTCCTGGGAGCCCCGCGCCTCGCCGAGAACGACGTCGTCGACCGAGCCCCGGGGGTAGGCGGCGGCGAAGAACATGCCGGAGAAGCACTGCGCCTGGAGTTCGAGCCGGCGCGACAGTTCCAGCCCGGCCTCGCTGTCGACCCCGGCGTCGTAGCGGGCCCTGGCGTAGGCGTCGAGCACGCCGCTCATGGACTGCACGTGGTGGCCGTACTCGTGGGACAGGACCGCGAGGTACACGCCGGGGTGCGGGCCGTACATGTCGGTCTGCAACCCGGCGAAGGGCATGTAGAGGGTGTTGTTCTCGCCGCAGTAGAAGGCGGCGACCGTGCCCGCGCCGCCGGCCACCGAGCCACACGGGCTCGACCAGTCGGTGCCGGCCGGGAACTGGAGTCCCGGCGGGAAGAACGGCAGCCCGGCGCGGTCCATGACCGGGGCCCAGGCGGCGTCCAGGCACGGCAGGGCGGCGGTGAAGAACCGGGCGGCGCCGTCGGGGGAGGTGTCCCAGGCCGGGAGGTCGCAGCTGACCCGCGGGGCGCCGTTCTCGCCGAGGAACAGGGGGTTGTCGCCGAGGGCGAGGACCGGGCCGTCGGTTCGGGTGGGGGGCTGGGTCTGTTCGGTCCGCTCGGCGGTGGTGGTCGTGGTTGTCGTGGTGGTGGTCGTGGTTGTCGTGGTGGCGGCGCTGCTCGGCGGGCCGGCGGTGGTCTCCGGCGGTTCGTAGCCCACGTCGGCCACCGGGGCGCGCCGGTCACTGACCGAGAGGAACCCGACGAGACCGACCGTGACCAGCAGGACGCCGACCAGGATGGTGGCGAGCAGGGGGCCGGAGTTGGACTTCGGGCGTGGGCGCGGGACGTGGCCCGGGTAGTCGAGCCAGGGTGGGGCGGTCGGCGTAAACGTTTGCGGCCAGGGCGAGGGGGCAGTGGGTAACCAGCGTTGGCCCTGGCCTGGTCCGTGGTGGGTTGGCCAGGGGGCCTGACCCGTGTGGCCTGGACCAGGCGGCCAGGGGGCCGACCCTGGCGGTGGGGGTTGGCCAGGCGGCCCCGCTGGGCCGAAGGCCGGGCCCGGCTGCGGGGTTGGGCCTGGCGGTGGGGTTGGCGGTGGGGTTGGGCCGAAGGCCGGGCCCGGCGGTGCGGGTGGATGGCCTGGTGTCGGGCCGAAATCCGGGGCCGGTGCCGGCGGTGTCGGGCCGAACGGCGGGCGGGGGCCGGCGTGGGCGCCGGGGCGCACGGTGAGGGGACGCGGCGGCAGGGGGCGCGACCGTGGTGGGGGCAGCGGGCCGCTCGGCTGCCACGGCTCGGTCATCCCGTGTCCCCCCAACACCCGACTGGCCTGACTGGCGGTGAGCATATGGCCCCTGCACTATCCTCCGCAGGCGTGTTGGCGAAGTGGGGGGCCGCTGCCCTCGTGGCGGGCGTTCTCGCTGTGGCGCAACCAACTGCGCAACCGAGCCCGCCACCAGGTCCGACACCCGGTCAGCCGTCGCTCGACTTCCCCGTGCCGCCCAGCGGCGAACCCAGTACCGAACCCAGTGGCGAACCCGGTACCGGACCAGGCGCACCGCCGAGTCAGATCGTTCCGCGCAGTGTCAACCTCGCGCTTCGGGTCGAGCCGGACGGGCGGCTCTCGGTCACCGAGCAGGTCTTCGTGCACGGCGTGGCGGGCATGACCCGGCACGCCGCCCTGCGGATCAGGGCCGGCGACCGCGACCGCGTGTTCACCATCGACGATCTCGCCATCGACGGGAACGGCTCGGCCGAGACCACCGACGACGAGCTCATCCTGCGGCTGCGCGAGGGCGTCACCACCGTCAAGTACACAGTGGACGGCGCGGTCGGTGACGTCGGCGGACACCAACAGGTCCGCTGGCAACTCGCCAGCGGCTGGGACGTCGACCTGCGTCAGGTGCGGGCCTCGTTCGCCGCGCCCAGCCCGCCGGAGAACGTCGTGTGCCGGGCCGGACGACAGGGTTCGGACACGCCCTGTGAGTCGGCGATCACCGACCACGGGCAGGTTCTGCGGGTCGTCCAGCCGGATCTGCCGGCCGGGGAGCGGGTCGACCTCCAGGTCACGCTGCCGGGCGGGACGGTCGGCGCGAACGCCCGGTTCGACGAGGTCGCCCGGCCAAGCGCGTTCGCCATCACCCCGGTGTCCGGGATCGGGCTGGGGGTGCTCGCGCTGGTCCTCGTCGGCGGGTTCGGGCTGCTCTGGCTGGCCAGGGGCCGCGACACCAGAGCCACCGCCACCGACATCGGCTCGGTCGAGCCGCTGGTCGAGGAGGGTGGCCGGGTCGCGTTCGCCTCGCCGGACGGGGTGCTGCCCGGCGAGGTCGGCACGGTGATCGACGAGCACGTCGACGTCGCCGACGTCACCGCCACCGTCGTGGACCTCGCGGTGCGCAACTACCTGGCCGTCCGCCGCACCGCCGCCGGCTGGACGCTCGTGCGCCGCAACCCCGCCGACGCCGCGCTCACCGGCTACGAGACCGCCGTGCACACCGCCCTGTTCCGCGACGGCCCCGAGGTCGCCCTCGCCGGCCTGCGCGTCGACCTCGCCCCGGTACGTGAGGACCTCTACGCCAGCATGGTCCGCCACGGCTGGTTCACCCGCCGGCCCGACCGCGAACGCACCCGCTGGACCGTCGCCGGGGCGCTGCTGGCACTGGTCGGCGCGGTCACCACCGTCGTCCTCGCGCTCACCGTCGGGCACGCCCTGCTCGGGCTGGCGGTCGTCGCCGGCGGGCTCGGGCTCACCGTCGGTGCCCGGCTGATGCCGGCCCGCACCGCGCGCGGCAGCGTGCTCGTGCAGCAGGTCCGGGGGCTGCGGGGCTTCCTGCGCGGCGACCTCGCCGCTGTCCCGGCGGCCGACCGGGAGATGGTGCTGTCCCGCTCCCTGCCCTACGCCGTCGTCCTCGGCGAGTCGACCCGCTGGCTGGCCCACCTCGCCGGGCTGGAGCGCGTCTACTGGTTCGAGGGCGACCTCGCGGCCTTCCCCGAATTCCTCCGAGAGCTTGACGCGGCGTTCGCCGCCTCGGGCCAGCTTCGGTGACGTTTGCCCGTAGGCTGCGGACATGCCAGTAACCGAGCTGAACAGGTTCACGCTCCCCAACGGGCTGCGGGTGGTGGTGGCACCGGACCCCACCGCGCCGGTGGTGGGCGTGAGCGTGCACTACGACGTCGGGTTCCGCTCCGAGCCGCAGGGCCGCACCGGGTTCGCGCACCTGTTCGAGCACCTGATGTTCCAGGGCAGCGAAAGCCTGGAGAAGCTCGCGCACTTTCGGCACGTGCAGTCCTCCGGTGGCACCTTCAACGGGTCCACCCACCCGGACTACACCGACTACTTCGAGGTGCTGCCCTCGGCCGCGCTGGAGCGCGCGCTGTTCCTCGAGGCCGACCGGATGCGCGCCCCCAAGATCACCGAGGAGAACCTGCGCAACCAGGTCGACGTGGTCAAGGAGGAGATCCGGCTCAACGTGCTGAACCGGCCCTACGGCGGGTTCCCGTGGATCCTGCTGCCTCCGGTGCTCTACCAGACCTTCCCCAACGCGCACAACGGCTACGGCGACTTCTCCGAGCTGGAGCAGGCCGACCTCGACGACTGCGCCCAGTTCTTCGACACCTACTACGCGCCGGCCAACGCGGTGCTCACCGTCGCCGGTGACGTGACCGTCGACCAGGCGCGGGAGCTGATCGACCGGCACTTCGGCGACGTCCCGCACCGCCCGGCGCCGGTGCGGCCCTCGTTCTCCGAGCCGGTGCCGACCAGCGAGCTGCGCGGGGAGCACCTCGACCCGCACGCGCCGCTGCCGGCCTTCGCCGTCGGCTACCGGATGCCCGACCCGATCAACGAGCTCGACGGGTACCTGGCCAACCTGGTGCTGGCCGCCGTGCTCGCCGAGGGTGACGGGTCGCGCCTGCAGCAGCGGCTGCTGCACCGCGAGCCGCTGGTCACCGACATCAACGCCGCGTGCGGGCTGTTCGGCCCGTTCGAGGCGCGCGACCCGGACACGTTCATCGTCACCGCCGTGCACTCGCCGGAGGTCGCCCAGGAGCGGGTGCTGACCGCCGTCGACGAGGAGCTCGACAAGCTCGCCGCCGCCCCGCCCAGCGAGCAGGAGCTGGCGAAGGTCACCGCCCGCTGGGTCGCCGGCCTGCACCGCGAGCACGACCGGCTGATCGCCCGCACGCTCGCGTTCGGCTCGCTCGAACTGCTCTACGGGGACCCGGGCCTGGTCCACCAGCTGCCCGAGCGGATCTCGGCGGTGACCCCGGACGCGGTCGCCGCCGCGGCCAAGGCGTTGCGCCCCGACGCTCGTGCGGTGCTGACCGTGACCCCGGCAGGAGGAGACCAGTGACCAGTTTTCGCACCGCGTCCGAGATCGGCCGTACCGAGCTCGGCCCGCGTCCGCTGCCGGCCCTGGGCGTGCAGCGCTCGGCGACCGGGCTGTCGGTCCAGGACACCGTGCTGGACAACGGCCTGCGGGTGATCGCCGTCCACCAGCCGACCGTGCCGATGGTGGAGCTGCGGCTGCGGATCCCGTTCGCCGGCACCGACCCGCTGCACGCGGCGGTGGCCGAGGTGCTGGCCTCGACGCTGCTGACCGGCACCGAGCGCCGCGACCGGTTCGCCATCGACACCGACCTGGCCCTGGTCGGCGGCGAGTTGGACGCCAGCGTCGACCCGGAGCGGCTCGCGATCGCCGGCAACGCCCTGGCCAGCGGTTTCGACACGCTGCTCGACGTGCTGGCGGACACCCTGACCGGCGCGTTGCACTCCGAGGACGAGGTGGGCCGCGAGCGGGACCGGCTGGTCGAGCGGATCGCGGTGGCCCGGTCGCAGCCCAGCGTGATCGCGCGTGAGGCGTTGCAGCGCCACCGTTACGGCGACCACCCGTTCACCCGGGAGATGCCCGACGCGGCCGATGTCGCGGTGGTCACCGCGCAGCGGGTGCGGGAGCTGCACGCGGGCGCCGTGCTGCCGCGCGGGTCGCTGCTGGTGCTGGTCGGTGACGTGGAGCCGGCGGACGCGGTGGCGCGGATCGCGTCGGCCCTCGCCGGGTGGGCGTCGGACGCCTCGGCGGTCGAGCTGCCGCCGCTGCCGGAGCTGTCCGGCGGCGATCTGCTGTTCGTGCCGCGGCCGGGGGCGGTGCAGTCGCAGCTGCGGTTGTCCGCGCAGGCGGTCCCGCGCACCGACGAGCTGTATCCGGCGTTGCAGCTGGCGAACCTGGTCTACGGCGGGTTCTTCTCCTCGCGGCTGGTGGAGAACATCCGTGAGGACAAGGGCTACACCTACCACGCGCGGTCGTCGGTGGAGTTCACGCCCAGCGGCGCGACGCTGCTGGTGGAGTCCGACACGGCCAGTGACGTGACCGCGCCGGCGCTGCTGGAGATGCGCTACGAGCTGGGCCGGCTGGGAGTCGTGCCGCCAACGGAGTCCGAAGTGGACACCGTGCGCCGGTACGCGGTGGGCACGCTGCTGATCTCGACGGGTTCGCAGACCGGGCTCGCCTCCCAGCTGGCGGCCGTTGCCGCCTACGGCCTGGGAATGGACTGGCTGGTCGGCCACCCGGCGCGGCTGGCGGAGGTCACCGCCGACCAGATCGCCGAGGCGGCGCGCCGGTTCTTCTCGCCACCGCGCTACACCGGCGTGATCGTCGGCGACGTCGCGCAGCTGCCGTACCTGAGCGCACTGGGCGGCGTGCGAGCGGAATGAGCACGCCGTTCGCCCTGTCCGGCTTACCGACCCTCTCTCGGTCCACAGTGGACCGCGAGGAGGTGCTGCGGACCGACCTGCCCCGCCTGGCGACGCTGTGGACCAACGGCAGGGTCCTGCTGTTGGACGACCGGGGCCGCACCCCGGTCCTGCCGGGTGCCACGGCCCTGGCCCTGCGCCCGGCCGCCGCCGTCGGCCCCGAGGCTCCGCCCGAGGCGTTGTTCCTCGGGGAGCACGGCGGCGTCGGCCACTGGGCCTTGCGGCACGCGGCGGACCTGCGGGAGGGCGTGGCGTCCCCGGACAGCGCCTGGGGCCGGTGGAGCGGCGCCGAGACACCGGACGGCGAGCAGTGGCACGACCTGCGCACGGTCGGTGCCCTGCTCGACGACATGTCCGCCGGCCTGTACACCACGGCGGTGGCCCTGGCCAGCTGGCACGCGGCGGCCGGTTTCTGTGCCCGTTGCGGCAGCGTGACCGCGCGGATCAACGCCGGCTGGGCGACCCGGTGCACGGGCTGTGGGCGGGAGGAGTACCCGCGCACCGACCCGGCCGTCATCTGCCTGGTGCACGACGACGTCGGCGTGAACGGCGAGCACGTGCTGTTGGCGCGTCAGCCGGTGTGGCCGGCGCAGCGGTACTCGGTCCTGGCCGGTTTCGTGGAGGCCGGCGAGTCGCTGGAGGCGTGCGTGCGCCGCGAGATCGGCGAGGAGGTGGGCGTGGAGGTGAGCGGAATCCGTTACCTGGGAAGCCAACCGTGGCCGTTCCCCCGCTCGGTCATGATCGGCTTCGCGGCCGTGGCGCCGGCCGGCGCGACCCTCACCCCGGCCGACGGCGAGATCGAGGAGGCCCACTGGGTGTCCCGCGAACGCCTGCGCGCCGCGATCGCCGCCGGCGGCGAGCTGCCCGGCCTGCGCCTGCCCGGCCCGACGTCGATCGCCAGGATGATGCTGGAGGGCTGGGCCGATGCCTGAGGTTCTCCCCGGGGCGATCAGCCTCCCCGACGGCTGCGTGGTCCGCGGCCGGGGCCTGCGCAACCCGCCGCCGCCGGGCACCCCCGACCGGGCCCTGTACCTGGGCGCCAAACACCGCGACCACCGCCCGCCGTGGCCCCACGAATGGCTGGACTGGCCCGATTTCCGCCTCCCCGCCGACCCGGCCGGGGCCGCCGAGGCGATCCGCGCCCTGCACGCCGCCGCGCGGGCGGGGGAGCGGGTGGAGGTGGCGTGCGGGGGTGGCATCGGCCGGACCGGGACGGTGATCGCGTGCCTGGCGGTGCTCTCGGGCGTGCCCGCGCGTGATGCCGTGTCCTGGACCAGGAAGCACTACCACCGCCGAGCGGTCGAGACCCCGTGGCAGCGCCGCTGGGTTCGCCGCTTCGCCTGATCCCGCAAGGAGTTCCGCCGGTGCTCGTGGCCGACACCCGAACCCAGCTGGACACGTTCGTCGAGCAGGGCCGCACCGCCATCGAGGCGACCCTGGTCGGTCTCACCGAGGACCAGGCCCGCCGCCGCCTGGTCCCGTCGGCGACGACGTTGCTGGGGCTGCTCAAGCACGTCACGTGGATGCAGCGCATCTGGTTCGAGGAGTGTGTCGGTGGCCGCCCCCGCGCGGACCTGGGCCTGGTGAACTCTCCCGACGAGTCGTTCCAGCTGGCGGCGCACGACACCATCGAGTCGGTCACCGCCGCGTTCCGGTCGGCCTGCGCGACGGCGCGGACGATGGTCGCCGACCTGCCGCTGGACGCGGTCGTCACCGGCCACCGAGGCGGCCCGCGCACCCTGCACTGGGTGTACCTCCAGGTCCTGCGGGAACTGCACCAGCACTGCGGCCACGCCGACATCCTGCGCGAACAGATCCTCGCGCCGTCTCAGCAGCACTGATCTCCGCGCCAGGCCTCCCGACCTTCGCGCACCGCCACCCCCGCGATGACCAGCGCGGCGACCGGGTCGGCCCAACTCCAGCCGAACAGGCTGTTGAGCAGCAGGCCGGCGAGCAGCACGCCGGACAGGTACGTGCACAGCAAGGTCTGCTGGGAGTCCGCCACGGCGCTGGCCGACCCGAGTTCGCGGCCTGCCCGTCGCTGCGCGTAGGACAGCCCCGGCATCACCGCCAGCGAGACCGCCGCCAGCACGATCCCGACGGTGGAATGGTCGGCCGTCGCGCCGCCCAGCAGCGCCCGGACCGACTCCACGCCGACGAAGGCCGCCAGCGCGAAGAACGACACCGCGATGACGCGCAGTGCCGTCCGCTCCCTGGCGTGCGGATCGGCGCCGGAGAACTGCCAGGCCACGGCCGCCGCCGAGGCCACCTCGATCACCGAGTCCAGGCCGAAGCCCACCAGTGCCGTCGATGACGCGATCGTTCCCGCGCTGATCGCCACCACGGCCTCGACGACGTTGTACCCGATCGTCGCGGCGACGAGCCAACGGATCCGCCGCGTCAGCACGGCCTGCCTCTGTGAGTTCAGCACGAGGAGAACAGTACATCGAGCAGTGAACTATCGGAACCGGTGCGCCGGTGTCACGACCGCCAGGCGTCCTCCACGATCCTGCGGACGTCGGAGCGCGCCGGCCGCCACCCCAACTCCCGCCGCGCCGACGTGGGATCGGCGACCAGCACCGCCGGCTCGTCCACCGCCGGAGCGTGCTGAACCGGCACCGCCCGCCCCGTGACGTCCTCGACGACCCGCACGACCTCCAGCACCGACGTGCGCCGCCCGCTCCCGATGTCGTAACCCCGCCACCCGCCCGCCGCGCAGGCGTCCAACGCCAGCACGACGGCGTCGGCCATGTCCTCGACATGGACGAAGTCGCGGATCACCGACCCGTCACCGTTGACCACGAACTCCCCGCGCCCCGCCGCGACCGCCAGGATCTTCGGGATCAACCGCCGCTCGTCGGGATCCCCCGGTCCGGCCAGGTTGTAGGCGCGCAGGCTCACCGCCCCGAGACCACCGGCGGCCGCGACATCCGCGCACGCCCGGTCGGCGGCCCACTTGGTCGCCGCGTAGGGACTGCTGTCCCGCCCGGCGGCCGTGGACGCGACCACCAGCCGTCCACCGTCGCCGCCCAGCGCCGCCAACACGTTGACCGTGCCGCCGACATTGGTCAGCCAGTACTCCAACGGCTCGGCGAACGACGCCCGCACCCCGGTCAACGCCGCGAGATGACACACCGCGTCCACCCCACCGACCGCCTCGGCGACCCGGTGGGCGTCCCGGACGTCACCCCGAACATGCCGATCGGCACCCTCCGGGACCGCGCCGTCCCCCCGGGTGAACGCCGTCACCGAATGCCCCCGCCCGGCCAAGGCCCGAACCACGGCACGCCCGAGAAACCCCGCCGCCCCGGTAACCAGCACCTTCGCCGGGTTCACGAGGAGGCGGCGGCCGCGGCGGCCGCGCGCTCCCACATCATGAGCACGACGTAGTGCGCGAACACCCGAATGGCCAGCGGCAGGTCGCTCGGCAGGTCCGCGTACGACGTCCGCGTGAACACTCCGTCATACGCGATCCGCCCGACGGGCTGGCCACCGCGACCCAGTTCCCACGCCGACTTCCACATCGACGGTCGGGCCAGTTCGAGTCGGCCGGTCGGGGTGGTGATCGCCCAGCGGCGGCTGGTTTCGCGGTCGGCGGTGGCGAGGCGTCCGGTGGGGCCGTCGAGCACGAACCGTTTGCCGCGTTCTCTGGTGACGCGCAGCGTCACGCCCTCGACCAGGAACTCGCAGCTCTCCCGCCGGAACCTGGCCAGCTCGGTGACCGGATTCCCGTCGTCGGACAGTTCGTAGCGGCGCCGGAACACGCCGTATCGACTCGCACGCAACATGCCTCACATCCAATCAGCGCCCGTGCGCGGGCGCCCCGGCGTTGGCGCTACGGTGACGAACGCGTGGCCCGGAATCGGTTCGGGGGCGTGGGGGGTGGTGACGTAGTGGGCGTGGCGCGCGCGTTCGGCCTACTGCTCGGGGTGGCCGCCGACGGGGCATTCGGCGATCCACGACGCGGGCATCCGGTGGCCGGCTTCGGAAAAGTGGCGCAACGGGTGGAGCGAACGCTCTACCGCGACAACAAGACGGCGGGCGTACTGCACGTGGCGGTACTGGCCGGCGGCGCGACGGCGTTGGGCGTGCTGGCCGAACGTGCCGGCCGGGGTCGTCCGGCCGTCCGCGTGGTGACCACGGCGGCGGCGACCTGGCTGGTCCTGGGCGGACGCTCGCTGGCCGTCGAGGGCGCCGCCATCGGCCGCGAACTGGACGCCGGAAAGCTCGACGCGGCAAGGGATCGGCTGCCACACCTGTGCGGCCGCGATCCGTCCGATGTGGACGCTGACGGTCTGGCGAGGGCGGCCGTCGAGTCGGTGGCCGAGAACACCTCCGACGCGGTCGTGGCGCCGTTGGTGTGGGGGGCGGTGGCCGGCGTCCCCGGCCTGCTCGGCTACCGCGCGATCAACACCCTCGACGCGATGGTCGGCTACCGCAACCAGCGTTACCGCCGTTTCGGCTGGGCCTCCGCCCGCCTGGACGACGTGGTGAACCTCCTGCCGGCCAGGCTCGCCGCCGCCCTCACCGTCACCGGAGCACCGGTGGTGGGCGGGTCCTGGCGAGGGGCGTGGCAGGCCTGGCAGGCCGACGCGGCCGCCCACCCCAGCCCCAACGCCGGGCGGGTCGAGGCCGCGTTCGCCGGCGCGCTGGAAGTCCGCCTTGGCGGTCGAACGGTCTACGCGCACGGCGTGGAAGAACGCCCCGTCCTCGGCGAAGGCCGCACTCCCGACTCCGGCCACGTGACAAGGGCGGTCGAACTGTCACGAGTGGTGGGTGGCCTGACCACCGTCCTGGCGGCGCTGGTCGCCCTGTTCCGCGCCCGCCGCTGAATCGACCCGTCAGGAGCGGGTGCGGTGGGCGGCGACCTTCGCGCGGTTGCCGCAGCGCTGCATCGAGCACCAGCGGCGGTTGCCCGGCCGGGACGTGTCCACGAACAGCAGTTGGCAGTTGTCCGCCGAGCACTGGCGTAGGCGGCCGGCCGGTGCGTTGGCGAGGACCTCGATGGCGTCCACGGCCGCCGCGCCGAGCACCTGGACCCCGTGGACCGGCGTCCCCCAGGTCTGGGTCAGGGTCGCGGGGTCGAGGCGGGGCACGGGGCGGCGGTCGGCGGCGGCGTTGATGACCGTCAGGTCGATGCCGGACGGGTGGTCGCCTCGGATGACGGCTTCGGCCGCCCTCCACAGGCAGTCGCGGAACTCCCTGATCCTGTCCAGGTCGGTTCGGGTGATGTGGAGGTCCTCGACGCGCAGGGGAGCGGTGTCGGTCAGGCGGGAGGTGGTCAGCCACCGCGCCAGGTCGGCCGGCTCGTGCAGGATCTCCCAGATCGCGTAGGCGCCCGGGCCGCCGGTCAGCAGCAGTTCGATGGCGAAACTTCCCGGGTCGAACGTGAACCGCTGCCCGTTGTGGCCGGTGAGTACCCGGGGACCAACACTCATGTAACCACTATAGTAGGTTACGACCTACCGGTTTAAGTGGTTACAGTGAGAGGTGATGACGATGGTGGGGCTGACCCAGGGGGCCGGATGGGAGATCGGGGTCTCGGGGACCGTGCGGCACCCGGTGGAGCAGGTGTGGGAGTTGCTGGTGAGCCCCCGGGGACTTCGGCTCTGGCTGGGGGTGACGGAACTGGGGACGAGCAGGGGCGATCGGTACGAGAGCGCGGACGGCACCGTCGGCGAGGTGCGGAGTTTCCGGCCGCACGACCGGATGCGGATCACCTGGCGCCCGGCCGGCTGGGACCACGACTCGACGGTTCAGGTCGCCCTGTCCTCCCGGGGCGAGGGCCGCACCGTGCTCCGCTTCCACCAGGAACGCCTGGCCGACGAGGCCGAACGAGTACGCCAGCGCGACCACTGGCGCGCCGTCCTGGCCCGAATCGTCGACGCCCTCGACCAGGACCACTGAGCAGGACCACTGAGCAGGCCCGCTGAGCGCCCGCGACCTCACCACTTCCTCGGTGACGCCCTCCGGCGGTGGCTACTGAGCGGCCGCCGCCCGTTCGCGGGCCTCCTCCTCGGCGATCTGCAGTGCCACCGACCGGCGCTGGGTCGGCGAGCTCTGCCTGGTCAGCGCGCCGCCGGGGCGTGCCTCACGCCAGGTGAAGTACAGCCACGCCAGCAGGGTCATCACGCCGAAGGTGATCCACTGCAGGGCGTAGCCCAGGAACGGGCCCGCTTCCAGAACCGGCAGCGGCAGCGGGGCCAGGACCCCGGGGGCCTCGTCGGTCAGGGCCAGGTAGCCGGGCCGGATCGTCAGGTCGGTGGCCGTTGCCACCGCGCGTGAATCGACCGCGTAGACCTGGAGATGGCCGTCGCGGCCGGGCAGAATCTCCCGGGAACGCGGGTCACGCTCGTCAGGGCGGTAACGGGCGGTGACTGTCACCTCGCCCGACGGTGGCTCGGCGTAGCGGGGGACGTCACCCTGATCGGGTCGGACGTAGCCGCGATTGATGAGCGCCACCGAGCCGTCCGCCAGGCGAAGCGGGGTGAGCACCTCGAACGCGGGCTCGCCGAGCACCGTGCGTAGGCGGGCTACGACTTCGTCATCCGTCAGGTAGGTGCCGGTGGCGGTCACGGAGCGCCACTCGGCGGGCGGCTCGGTGAACTCGGCCAGCGGCGCCGGCGTGGCCGTCGTGGAGGCGGTGACGGCGTCGTTGGTCGTCTGGCGTTCGGCGTGGCGGGAGAACTGCCACGGTGCGAGCACGGCGAAACAGGCGATGGCGAACAGCATGACCACCGCCGTCAACGCCAACCAGCCTGGCTTCAGCAGGAACCGCAGACGCACACCCCAACGGTAGGGCAGGTCATCCGCGCAACGCGGCCCGGGCGGCCTCCGACGCCTGCCGCGCGTAGCCGCCGCCGAACAACACGGTGTGCACCAGCAGCGGGAACAGCAGATGCAGCGGCCGGCGCGCCTGCCAACCGTCGGCCAGCGGGGCGGTCTCGTCGTAGGCGGCGACGATCCGCTCCAGGTGCGGGCAGCCGAACAGGTGCAGCATCGCCAGGTCGGTCTCGCGGTGCCCGCCGTGGGCCGCCGGGTCGATCAGCCACACGCCGTCCGCCGACCACAGCACGTTGCCGTTCCACAGGTCACCGTGAAGTCGTGCCGGCGATTCGGCCGGTCCAGCGACCGAGTCGACGCGGTCGCTGACCCGCGCCACGTCCGGCAGGGAGATTCCCTGGTCGGCGGCCAGGCGCAGGTACGGCTCGATGCGGTGGGCGGCGTACCAGGACGGCCAGTCCTCGCCCGGCACGTTCCGCATCGGGGCGCGTCCGATCCAGGCGTCGACCGGTCCGCCGGGGGGTGGCGACCCGAACGCCGGGGCGCCGGCGGCGTGCAGCCGGGCCAGGCCTCGCCCGAACTCCTCGGCGGCCGCCGGGGTGGCGGGCGCCGAGGTGACGTAGTCGATGACCAGCCACTCGTCGTCCTGCGAACGCACCGCCGGAACGCGCACCGCGCCCGCGTCGGCCAGCCAGCCGAGCCCGGCGGCCTCGGCGGCGGCGGCCCCCGGGTCGGTGTTGTGCTTGATGGCCACGACCGTGCCGTCGGGCCGCTCCTCCCGGGCGACCGTCACGGGGTGAGGTGGCCGCGGACCCAGGTGACCAGCCCGGGGGATGCGGCTTCGATCATGCCCAGGACCTCGGCGAAGCCGTCGCCGTGGCCGTAGTAGGGGTCGGGAACGTCGAGGTCACCGTGCGCTTGCGGGTCAAAGGACCGGAACATCCGTACGCGGGACGGGTCATCACCCTGGTGGGTGAGGAGGTCACGCAGTGCGGTCTCGTGGCTGGTGTCCATCGCGAGCAGCAGATCCGCGGACAGGTGCTCCGAGTCGACCTGCGCGGCGCTGTGCCCGGTCGGATAGTCGTGCGCGGCGAGGATACGGGCGGCGCGCGGATCGGCCGGCTCGCCGACATGCCAGGGGCCGATGCCGGCACTGGTCACCCGAACCCGCTCGGAGAGCCCGGCGCGGTCAAGGTGCTCGCCGACGACCAACGCCGCCATGGGCGAACGGCAGATGTTGCCGGAGCAGACGAAACTCAGGTGGAGGTGAGGTTGGCTGGGCATGTGGCCAGTGTGCTGGTTGCCGCCCGGCAGGTCTCGCCCACCCGCACCGCCCGGCGACCATGGCTGGTGGCTGGGCTGCCCGAAGGCGGTGGCGGGCGATGGTGAGGGACACCGAACGGACGGTGGGCGGTCGCCGTGCGTGGTCGGCGGGGGTGGTTGCCCGGGCGCGGCGGGTAGCCGGCGGGTTCGGCGGTGGGGTCAGCGGCCGGAGGCGAGGTGACCCTCAACGCGCAGCGGCGAACCACGGATGACCAGGCTCTAGGATCGGCCGCCATGACCGACTTGCGCCATCACGGCGATGTTGACGCCCGCCCGGGGCTGCTCGACTTCGCCGTGAACGTGCGGGGCGGCGGCCCGCCGGACTGGTTGCGGGACGTGTTGGTCGACGCGGTGGGTGGGGTTGGGCGCTATCCCTCACCGGCCGAGGATCTGGCGGCCAGGGACGCTGTCGCGCGGCGGCACGGGCGGGCGGCGGAGGAGGTTCTGGTACTGGCCGGCGCCGCCGAGGGGTTCGCGTTGTTGCCGGGGTTGCGGTCGCGGCTCGCGGCGGTGGTGCACCCCTCGTTCACCGAGCCGGAGGTCGCGTTGCGCCAGGCCGGGATTCCGGTGCGGCGCATCATGCTCTCGGCCGACGACGGGTACCGGCTGGGGCCGGTGCCGGAGGACGCTGATCTTGTCGTGATCGGTAATCCCACGAACCCCACGTCGGTGCTGCACGACCGCGCGGACCTTCTCGGGTTGGTGAGGCCCGGGCGGGTGGTCGTCGTCGACGAGGCGTTCATGGACGCGGTTCCCGGTGAGCCCGAATCGCTTGCCGGGGAGGCGAACCCGGGAATTCTGGTGGTGCGGTCGCTGACCAAGACCTGGGCCCTGCCCGGACTGCGCGCGGGGTACGCGCTTGGCTCTCCCGAGGTGTTGGCGCGGCTCGCGCGCAACCGTCCACATTGGCCTGTGGGGACGCTCCAGCTGGCCGCTGTCGAGGCCTGTTCCGGTCCGGCGGCCACGGCGGAGGCCGCGCGGGTGGCCAACGAGATCGTCCGCAACCGGGAGTCGCTGGTCGGGGAACTGGTGGGAATACCGGGAATCGAGGTGCACGAGCCGGCGTCCGGGCCTTTCCTCCTGCTGACGGTGAAGGACGGCGAACGGGTTCGGGAAGGTCTGCGGCGCAGAGGAATCGCCGTGCGGCGGGGCGATACGTTTCCGGGGCTGACGGCCGACCACCTCCGGGTGGCGGTGCGGGATCCGGAGTCGTGCGCCGCGCTGGTTCGCGCGTTACGGGCGGAGCTGGGGTCTGACCACGGGAACCTGAAAGCGGGGTTGGTGTGATGGTTACGGTCGCGGACGTCATCGCGGTGTTGGAGAAGGCCTACCCGCCCGAGCTGGCCGAGGCGTGGGACGCGGTGGGCCTGGTCTGTGGGGACCCGGACGACCCGGTCACCCGCGTACTGATCTGCATCGACCCGGTCGAGTCCACTGTGGACGAAGCGTTGGGTCTCGGGGCGCAGCTCGTCGTGGCGCACCACCCGTTGTTCCTGCGGGGGGTGCACGGGGTGTCGGCGCAGACACCGAAGGGGCGGTTGGTGCAGCGGCTGGTTCGGGCGAACTCCGCGTTGTTCTGCGCGCACACCAACGCCGACTCCGCCGACCCCGGCGTGTCCGACGCACTGGCCGCCGCCCTCGGGCTCACCGTGGTCGGGCCGTTGGCGGGCACAGGGGACGGGCGGACCGGCATCGGACGCATCGGCGAACTGCCGGGCGTCGAGACGTTCGCCGAGTTCGTCGAGCGGGTGGGGGCGGCGTTGCCGGCCACCGCCGCCGGGGTGCGCGCCTCGGGGGACCCGGACCGGCTCGTCCGCCGGGTCGCGGTGTCGGGCGGCGCCGGGGACGGGTACCTCGACGCGGCCAGTCACGCCGGGGTCGACGTCTACGTCACAGCTGACCTGCGCCACCACCCGGCCGCCGAGCACCTGGCCGATCCCGGGCGGCCCGCGTTGGTCGACGTCGCGCACTGGGCCAGCGAGTGGCCGTGGTGCGAGCAGGCGGCGGCGATCCTGCGCGCGGGCCTCGACGGTAACGTCGACATCACCGTCTCAACTCGCCGCACCGATCCCTGGACCGTCGCTTCGGTGCCAGGCCTTACCGGGAGGATGCCAGGGTGAAAGCCGATCCCGCCGTGCAGCGCCGCCTGCTCGAACTCGCCGACGTGGACGCGGAGCTCGCGCGAACCGAGCATCGGCGCCGCACGCTGCCCGAGCTTGAGGAGATCGCCGCCGCCGAGCGGGCGGTGCGGGAACGCCGGGACGCCCAGGTGGCCAACGCGACCGCCCTGGACGATCTCGACCGCGAGGTCAAACGCCAGGAGAAGGAGATCGACGGCGTCCGCGCCCGCGGCGACCGCGACCGGGCGCTGCTCGCCGGCGGCGGCGTCTCCGCCAAACAGCTCACCGACCTCGAACACGAGCTGGCCACCCTCCAACGCCGGCAGACCACGCTCGAGGACGAACTGCTCGAGATCATGGAACGCCGGGAGGCCGTCGAGGCCGACGGGCAGCACGCCGGCGTCGAACTCGCCAAGGCGCAGGAGACCCTCGCCGACGCCGCCCGCCGCCGCGACGAGGCCCTGGCCGACCTGGACACCACCCAGGCCCGCCGCGACGACGAACGGGTCAAGCTGGTGCCCGTGTTCCCCGAGGCGCTGCTCGCCCTCTACGAACGCGTCCGCGCCAACAAGGGCATCGGCGCGGCGCTGCTGCGGGCCCGCCGCTGCGGCGCCTGCCGGCTGGAGATGGACCGCAGCGCACTGTCCCGGATCTCCGCCTCGTCCGCCGACGAGGTCCTGACCTGCGAGGAGTGCGGCGCGATCCTGGTGCGCACCGGGGAGTCGGGCCTGTGAAGGTGATCGTCGAGGCCGACGGCGGATCGCGGGGCAACCCCGGGCCGGCCGGCTACGGCGCGGTGGTGTTCGACGCCGGCAGCGGCGACGTGCTCGCCGAGGACGCCGAGGGTCTCGGCGTCACCACCAACAACGTCGCCGAGTACCAGGGGCTGCTCGCCGGGCTGCGGGCCGCGCGGCGACTCGGTGCCAGCGCCGTCGAGGTGCGGATGGACTCCAAGCTCGTCGTCGAGCAGATGAGCGGGCGGTGGCAGGTCAAGCATCCCGCGCTGAAACCGCTGGTCGTCGAGGCGCGGGAGCTGGCCGGCGGCTTCGACCGGATCACCTACCAGTGGATCCCGCGCGCGAGCAACGCCCACGCCGACCGCCTCGCCAACGAGGCGATGGACGCCCAGGCCGGCAACCCGGGAAAAGCTGAGCGGGCGCACCGGCCCGCCACCTCCGCACAGGGCCGAACCTCGGCCGACACGGCCGAGGTCTCCGAGTTGTTGTCGCCCTCGCCCCAGCAGTGGACCGGGGCCACCGGGACACCGACCCGGCTGCTGCTGTTGCGCCACGGCCAGACCGAGCTGTCGGTCGACCGGCGGTACTCCGGGCGGGGTGACGTCCCGCTGACCGCCCTCGGCGAACGGCAGGCCAAGGCGGCAGGCCAGCGGCTGGCGGGCATCGGCGGGATCGACGCCGCCACCCCGGTCGTCGTCTCGCCGCTTGGCCGGGCGCGGCAGACGGCCGACGCCGTCGTGGAGGCCACCGGCGGGCAGGCCGTGGTGCACGACGGGCTCACCGAGACCGACTTCGGCTCCTGGGAGCGGTTGACCTTCGGTGAGGCCGCCGCCCGCGACCCCGAACTGCACGCCCGCTGGCTGGCCGACCCGGCCGTGCCCGCGCCCGACGGCGAGTCCTTCGACGCCGTCCACCGGCGCGTTCGGCGGGCGCGCGACGAGCTGATCGCCCGCTACGGCGGCGCCGACGTGATCGTGGTCAGCCACGTCACGCCCATCAAGTCGTTGCTGCGGATGGGCCTGGACGCCGGGCCGGCGCTGCTCCACCGGCTGCACCTGGACCTCGCCTCACTGTCCGTGGTCGAGTTCTACCCGGACGGGCACGCTTCCGTCCGTCTGGTGAACGACACCTCCCACCTGTCCGCCCCGTGATCGCGACTACCCTGGGAGGGCGAACGAGTCGGCAGGGCGGTCGCGGCGGGGAGACCCGTCGAGGAAAGTCCGGACTCCACAGGGCAGGGTGGTTGCCAACAGCAACCCGGGGCGACCCGCGGGACAGTGCCACAGAGAACAGACCGCCTGGTGTGACCCACCAGGTAAGGGTGAAACGGTGGTGTAAGAGACCACCAGCACCCCGGGTGACCGGGGTGGCTCGGTAAACCCCACCCGGAGCAAGGCCAAGAGGGATCCGCGAGGATCCTGCGCAGGCGTTCGAGGGCTGCCCGCCCGAGCCTGCGGGTAGGCCGCACGAGCCTGTCGGCGACGGCAGGCCAAGATGGATGACCGCCCATCGGCGCGCGGGTGACCGCGGCGCCGGGGACAGAATCCGGCTTACATGCCGACTCGTTCGCCCACAGCACACTGGGGAGGGGCGTGCACCGAACGGAGCAGTCGTGCCGTCCGATGGTCAGCGCAGTGGCCACCGTCACGGCTTCGACCGAACGGGTTATCGGACATGAGTTCGAAGGCAGGTTGACGTGCGGTCACCCGCACCTACCGTGAGGGATTGTCCGCAACCGGGTGAACCTGGCCCTGCGGCTTGGACAAGTCGGGTGGACCTGCCGCGGCGATGGCCCTGTTCCCCTGATGATGGGTGTGGTCAGATGTCACGATCCAGCGCGGAGGAGAGGGCCCCACAATGTCGATCTACGGAGCGCCAGAGCACCACTACACATCGTGATAGCAATCGTGCTCTACTCGTTGTCGAACAGCAGACGCACGGACGCACACTGACGAACGACGAACGACCAGCAGACCACGCCGCACGAGGTGCCCCGCGGAGATTCCTCCTCGTGCACTTGGGAGTTAAGCCATGATCGCCACGACCGCCCTCGAACTCGCCCAAGAAGGCCTGGGTACCTCTGGGGTCCAGGCCTGGATCCTCGACAACCTCATTCCCCTGCTGCTGCTCGTCGTCGCCCTGCTGCTGCTCTGGCTCGGTGGCGGGAAAGGTGACAACGCCGGTGTCATGCGTCGGCTCGGCGGGGTCATCGTCGCCCTGGCGATCATCGGATTGGCGGTGACCACGAACGCCGGCCAGGAAATCGGTTCGTGGATAGCCGGCCTGTTCACCGGCTGAGCACATTCAGGGGACTCGCGTGCGCATTCGTACTGACGACGAGGTGTACCGCGTCGATGCGGTCTGGCTCGGTCCGCCGAGAGCCACGATGCCGTGGCGCGCCCGATACGTGGCGTGGGGCGTCGGTGTCGTGGTTTTCCTCGTCGTGCTCACGATCGAACGGCGGATCGGTATTTCCCTGTTCTGGTCGATCGCCTGGGGAATGGTCATCACCATCGCCCTGACCAGGCTCATCTGTTCACGCATCAGCCACGAACGGCCGCTGGGTTCGGTCACCGCGATGTGGGTGCACGAGCTGACCTCGCCCCGCGAGGAGACCGGCGGCGCCGGCGGCGCGGCCAGCGCCACCCGCGTCCGGGTCCGCGGCGAACGTCCCCGCCCGAAGCAACGAGAACGCCGCCCCCGGGACCAGCGGGAACGCGAACGTCAACGCCGAGCCCAACGGTCCCGACGGCAACGCGGTGACCAAGGTCGACAACCGAATCGGCGGGTGGACCGTCAACCAGTAGGCAAGGACAGCAGCAGGCGCGGCCGACCGGCCCCGCGCCCGGCCCGGAACAGGAGGGGTGGCGGTGTTCGGACGTCGAGGCAAACCCGCTCCTGACCAGCGGCCAACGCCCTACCCGCAACCGGGTCCCCGGCCACGGCCGCACGGCCGGCACTCCGCCCCCGACGCCCCGACCGTCCGCGAACCGCTGCGGCCCGACCCCGCCTACCAGGCGCAGTACCGGCCGGCGGTCGCCCCCGGCCGAGGCGGGAAACGCAACCGGCGCCTGCCAGGGGAGTCCTCCATTCCCACCTACACGCCCTCGATCGCCGCCCGCAGCATCGACGGGCACCTGCTGCGCAACGGCCACGACGTGTTCGCCTGGTACCGGCTCTCGCCGCAGCGCTGGTCGTTCCGCTCCGACTCGCAGCGCCAGGACCTGATCGCCGCCATCGCCGGCCAGTACGCCGAACTGGCCGGCCGCTGGCTGCACCTGCGGGTCACCACCCGGCCGTACCCGATCCGCATGTGGGCCGAGGCGCACGTGCACAACGCGGTCAACCGGATGCCGGACACCCCGGGCGCGATGTCCTTCGACGACTACCTCATCGGTGAACAGCAACAACTTCTCGGCCGGTCGATGGCCGAGAAGGAGGTCTACCTCGGCGTTCAGGTGCAGACCCGCAACATGGTCGACCGGGCCGTCGAGCGGGCCGCGCCGCTGCTGCGCCGGATCTTCCCGACGGCCGTGGACGCCGAACTGCTGGCCATCGACTCCGAGGTCGAGCACCTCGACCAGGTCGTCGGCTCGGCCGGGCTGGAGGGCCGGCCGGTCACCGCCGAGGAGATGTCCTGGCTGATGCACCGGTCGTGCTCGCTGGGTCTGCCGGCGCCGCGCAACCTGCCGGCCGTGCCGGGCGCGGCGTGGGAGCCCGAGGACCTGGCCTCGTTCACCGACGCCGCCGACTTCCACCAGGAGCCCTACTCGCCGACGGTCACCGTGCGCGGGCGCACCGGCTCCAACGCCGGCATGACCCGCCACGTCGCGGTGCTCACCGTCGGCCAGATGCACGGGTTGCAGATCCCCGAGATCGACGACCCGTGGGTGCAGCACTCCGACCGGCTCGCCGCGTCCGTCGAGTGGTCGGCGCGGATCTACGTGCGCCGGCCGGAGGACGTGCAGGGCGAGCTGTCCCGGCAGATGAACAAGGTCCGCTCGCAGGTCAGGCACTACACCGACGAGCACGAGCTGGAGCCGCCGCAGTCGCTGGCCCGCCAGGCCTCCCGGGTACTGGAGATCGACGACGAGATGACCTCGGGGTTCACCGCGCTCGCCACCCGGGTCCGCTCGTGGTGGCGGCTGGCGGTGTCCGGCCCGACCGAGCGCGACGCGCTGCGGATGGCCCAGCAGCTGCTGGAGCTGTACAAGCCGAAGGTGGCCATCGAACACCCGGAGGCGCAGTACGCGCTGGCCCGCGAGTTCATCCCCGGCGAGCCGCTGGCCTCCAGCGCCTACCTGCGCCGGGGCTCGGTGGTGTGGGCCGCGGCGGCGGTGCCGACGGCGACCGCCGAGGTCGGTGACCGGCGCGGCATCCTGCTCGGCGAGACCTGCACGGCGACCCGCCGCCCGGTGGCCTGGGACCCGTGGATGGCCCAGGAGATCCGCGACGGCTCCGGCCTGACGGCCATGGTCGCCGGTTTGGGCGGGGGGAAGGCGCTCGCCCTGGATACCCCGCTGCCCACCCCGACCGGCTGGACCACGATGGCGCAGGTGCGGGTGGGCGACTATCTGCTGGGGATGGACGGCAAGCCGACTCGCGTGGTCGCGGCCACTGACGTCATGCTGGACCGTCCGTGCTACGACGTGAAGTTCTCCGACGGGTCGGTGATCCGCGCGGATGCGCAGCATCAGTGGTTGACCCGTACGAGGAAGGACTGGGAGGCACAGGACCGTCTCGCGGAACGGCTGCGGCGGGCCGCGGCCACGGTCCCAGGCCCGGTGCCACCTCCGGGTAGCTGTGCCTGCGGCTGCGGTGAGCCGACGACCAGGTGGACCTATCGGCGTACGCCGGCAGGCCGTAGCGACGGGACCTCTTACTACTCGCGCTTCGTCCGAGGGCACTGGCGACGTGGGGAGATCTCACTGGAGGTCAGCCAGCAGCCGACGGTGCACACGACCGTTGAGATCGCCGCATCGCTCATGGACGGCCAGCAACTCAACCACGCGGTTCCGGTAGCGGCGACGTTCGACCTACCGGAAGCCGAATTGCTCATCGAGCCGTACACACTCGGGGTGTGGCTCGGTGACGGGACCTCCTGCCGGGCCGCCATCACGGTCTTCGACCAGGAGATCATCGATGAGATCGAGGCAACTGGACAGGAGTGCCGGTACCGACCGTCGCAGCGGGACTACAGCCTGCCGGGAACGGTGCAGTCACGTCTGCGACAACTCGGTGTGCTGAACAACAAGCACATCCCGCTCAGTTACCTGCGCGCTTCCGAAAGCCAGCGTCGCGCGCTTCTCGCGGGTCTGCTCGACACGGACGGTTACTGCAAGCCGACCGGGGGAATCGAGTTCGGCGTGACGAACGAACGCCTGGCGCGTGGTTTCCGCGAGCTTGCCCTGAGCCTTGGCTACCAGCCTCGGTGGCGCATGAAGGCGGTGCGGGGACGGCACCCACATACGTCCACCATGTACATCGTTTCGTTCACCACCTCGGACAAGGTGTTCCGGCTCACCAGAAAACTCTCTCGGCTCAACCCGGCCACCCGGGACACGAACCGTTACCGGTACGTTACTGAGGTTGTGCCGGTGGAGTCAGTGCCGGTGCGCTGCGTCCAGGTGGACAACGCGGATCACATGTACCTCGCTGGGAGGACATGCGTTCCGACGCACAACTCGTTCCTCGGCGGCGGCGTCGTCTACAAGACGCTGCGGTCGGGGGCGCACTGGACGCTGCTCGACCCGTCCGGCCCGCTGGCCCGGCTGTGTGACCTGCCGGAGCTGCGGCCCTACGCGCGGCCGATCAACCTGCTCAACGCCGAACCGGGGATCCTCAACCCGTACCGGGTGGTGGCCGAGCCGCACTTCGACCACTTCGTCGACGAGGACGACCCGGAGCGGTCGTGGCGCCGGGAGAAGGCGCTGGCCGCCGCGACCCGCCGCCGGCTGGTGCTCGACGTGCTGACCGGGCTGCTGCCCTACGACGTGGCCCGGATGCCGCAGACCAGGATCGTGCTGCTGCGGGCGGTGCGGATGGTCGGCGGGCGGCAGGACGCCGACCCGAGCCTGGTGTTCGAGGCGCTGCGCCGCGACGCCTCCGAGCACCACGAGCACGCGGTGGTGGTCGCCGACTTCCTCGACGAGATGCGCGAGCGGATGCAGCTGCTCATCCCCGAGCAGGACGCCGACCCGTACAACGAGACCCGCGACGACCGGCTGACGGTGCTCACCATGGCCGGGCTGACCCTGCCCAAGGACGGTGTGGGCCGCGAGCACTGGACCGACGCCGAGTCCCTGGGCGTGGAGATGCTGAACCTGGCGGCGTGGCTGACCCAGCGGTCGATCTACGAGCGGCCCAAGGACCTGCGCAAGGGCGTCTGGATCGACGAGGCGTTCTTCCTGTCGGAGGTGCCGACCGGCCGGGTGCTGATGAACCGCTTCGCCCGTGACTCCCGCAAGTGGAACGTCCGGGTGTTGCTGTCCTCGCAGATCCCGGCGGACTTCCTGCGCATCCAGGGTTTCGTCACCCTGCTCGACTCGGTGTTCGTCGGGCGGCTGGACGACGAGCAGGCGCAGGCCGACGCGCTGCGGCTGCTCAAGGTCGCGGTCGGCGCCGGCTACGAGCAGGTCATCGCGAGCCTGGGCCGCCGGCCCGGCGCGCACCGCGACACCGAGCGGGACACCTCGCCCCGCCAGTTCGTCTTCGGTGACGGTGCCGGCGGGGTCGAGCGGATCCGGATCGACCTGTCCGGCGGGCACCTGGATCACGTGCGTGGCGCGCTGGACACCACCCCGGACGCGTTGCGCGAGGGCGCGGCCGGCGCGGTGCTGTCCCCCGACCAGCACGCCCCCTCGCTGCCCGACCCGGACGACGCCGACGGTCCGCCGACCGACGGCAGCGTGGACGACGAGTCCCGGGGCCTGTCCGGCCCGGCCGAGGACGAGGACTTCGAGCTGGCGGCCGACCATGAGCTGGGCCTCACCGAGGAGGCCATGGGCGGCGAGATCGCACCCAACGGTGAGCCCCCGCGACCGAGCCCGCGTCCCCCGGTGGACCAGCGCGGCAACGGTTCCGGTGGTGGCGGCACCAGTCCGGACGGTGGCAGTGCCAAGGCAGGCAAACGGGGGCGGGTCGACGCGGCATGATCACTTTCCTGGTGGTGGTTGCCGCCGTGCTGATCGTCATCGCACGGCGCCGAGGGAAGAGTTCCACTCACCGGTCCGGGAAGGTCGCGTCGCTCGCCGTGGTGATCGCGATCGTCTGCGGGTGGACGCTGATCGGCTCGCCGGCCATGGCCCAGGAGCCCGACACCAGCTGCGCGCCGTTCCCGGAGCGGCCCGGCGCCGGCATGGCGGGGGCGATCGACCCGCCGCAGGGCAACGGTCTGCGCTTCGAGCCGGACAACCCGGTGCCCTACACCGACGAGAAGTTCCCGAACAGCCCGTACCGGGACTACGGCTACGCCGGCATGGTGTGGCACGAGTACGACCCGAACTGCCAGCAGCCGCTGTCGCTGTCCAACCCGAGCACCACGATCGACACCTGGGTCGGCAACCAGCTGTTCAACATCGGCAAGAACATCGTGGCGGCCACCAACTCGCTGCACTACACGCTGAGCGAGGGCGGCGTGCTCGGCGGGCTGAACCAGCAGATCGGCGACGCGGCCAACGCCGTGTTCGACAACGTCTACATGCAGCTGTTCAGCCTCTTCATGATCATTCTGGCGGTGTTGATGTTCCGCCAGATCTGGCGCGGTGACCTCGCCACGGTCAGCCGGCGCGGGCTGTGGGCGCTGGGCGGCATGTGGCTGGCCGCCTCGACGCTGGTGCTGGTGAACAACTACGACGCGGTCGACAAGCTGATCGTGGACACCACCACCGGCATCCAGAGCGGGTTCGAGGACCCCAACCGCGACGACGTGCAGCAACACGTGCTGCCCAACGAGCTGCACACCCGGGTCGTCTACGAGAACTGGCTGCGCGGCGAGTTCGGCCAACCCGACGACCCGGACGCCACCGAGTTCGGCCGCCAGCTGCTCGCCGCCCAGGCCTGGACCCGCGACGACATGGTCGCCGGCAACGACTCCAGCGACGAGGCGGAGGCCGCCAAGCGCGCCGAGTACCAGCGGATCTACAACGAGCTCGGCGCCTCCCAGGGCTACTTCACCGGCACCGAGGGCAGCCGCACCGGCGCCGGGTTCCTGGCGTTCTTCCAGTCGCTGGTGTACTCGTTCTTCCAGTTCATGGCCAAGCTGGCGGTGCTGCTGGCCCAGCTGCTGCTGCGGATCTTCACCCTGGCCGCGCCGGTGATCGGCCTGGTGGCGCTGCTGCACCACGACATCCTGCGCAAGGTCGGCCGCGCGGTCGGCGCGGTCGTGCTGAACGTGCTGATCCTGGCCGTGCTGGCCGGTATCCACTTCAAGTTCCTGCAGATGATCTTCAGCCCGGACGTGGGCCTGACGATGCTCACCCAGATGCTGCTGGCCGGCATCGTCACGCTGGTGTTCATGATCGTCGGCCGGCCGATGAAGCGCATGTGGCAGATGGTCGAGCTGTCGGTCGGCGTGGCCGGCGCGTCGATGCCGACACCCGGCGGGATCTTCTCCCGGTTCCGCCGCCGCAAGGGCCAGCAGAACCAGCGCGGCCCGCAGGACGAGTTCTGGGACCAGCTGCGCGACGAGGAACTCGCCGGCGACACCCTGACCACCAGCGGCCGGATCGGCCGCCCCCGCCCGGAGGCCGCCGGCCCGATCATGGCGACCGCGCAGCGGCTGGACGGTCGGCGCGGCGTCGAGGCGTCCCGGGGCGGCCGGGCACTGCCCGCCGCGCGCGGCGACGTCGACGCCACCCTGGCGTCCGGCCCGTACGGGCGCGGCGGCCCGGCGGCCATCGGCGGGCGGGCCAGCCGGGTCGTGGACACCGCGACCGTCACCGACCGGGGCTGGGACCGGGGCTGGGAGTACGGCGAGGACGCGGTCGTGGTGCCCTCCCAGGTCGGCAGCCGCCGCAGCGAGGGCCGCTACGAGAGCGTGCCGGTCACCCCGCCGCGCCAGCAGCCACGGCCCGCCGACGTGGAGATGGTCGCCGGCCGGCCGGTGCACGTGGTGTACCGGCCGTCGCGTGGGCTGGAGGTACGTGAACCCGCGCCCCGGCGCGCCCCCCGGCCGATGCCGCTGCGCGACGGACCGCGCGACACCGACGCGGTGGTGAGATGACATGCCGATCCGCACCAACCGCGGCCGTGCCGCGGTGTACCGCAAGCTCTGGGGTTGGCCGATGCGCTCGCCGACCCACCTGGTGGTGCTGCTGGTCGTGCTCGGCGTCCTGGTCATCGCGATCAGCGTCGTCGTCCCCCAGCTGACCGGCTCCGAGGACAACGACCCCGGCGCGGCCGCCGAGACCAGCGGGCCGGCCACCACCGACGCCGCCGGCGGTCCGGACGCCCCGGCCGCGACGACCGGCGCGCCGGCCAGCACGTCGCTGCCGACCAGGATCCCGTCGCCGCCCCAGCGCCCGTCCTCGGCGGAGCCGGAGCCGGCGGCCCTGGACGTCGCCGAGCAGTGGGCGCGGGCCTGGGTCGACCACTCCGAGGACACCACCTCGGAGGCGTGGCTGGCCGGGCTGGAGCCGTTCACCGACCCCGAGTACATGGTCGAGCTGGCGACGGTCGACCCGCAGAACGTGCCGTCGACCGAGGTCACCGGCCCGGCGGAGGCGACCGAGTCGTTCACCAACTCGCTGACCGTCACCCTGCCCACCGACGGCGCGACCCTGTCGATCACGCTGATCTCCACGCCCGACGGCTGGCGCGTCACCTCCTACGAGGAGGTGACCTGAGGTGAAGACCGCCCTGGTGGCCGGCCTGATCGTGCTGGCCTCGATCGCCGCGATCACGATCGCCGCGGTGACCACCGTCGTCAACGACGACCAGCAGCGCGCCCAGGCCCGCGCCACCACGCTGCCGTGCAACGCCGCGCTCGGCCCGATCACCTCCGGCCCGGCCGGCAGCGGCGCCGACGACGCGGCGAACCTGGAGGAACCGCAGCGCGCCGTCGTCGCCCAGATCATCCAGATCGGCAAGGAACGCCAGCTGCCGCCCCGGGCGTGGCAGGTCGCCATCCAGGCCGGCATGACCGAGTCCGGTCTGCGCCCGCTGAACTACGGCGACCGCGACTCGCTGGGCATCTTCCAGATGCGCCCGTCGATGGGCTGGGGCTCCCCGGCCGAGGTCATCGACCCCACCTACGCGATCAACAAGTTCTACGACGTGCTGGTCGAGGTGCCCAACTGGGAGCAGCAGCGGCCCGGTGAGTCGGCGCAGGACGTGGAGCGCTCGGCGTTCCCCGACCGGTACCACCAGTGGGAGCCGATGGCCGCCCACCTGATCGGCAACGTCGGCCTGGTGGCCGACCCGACCGGCTGCGGCCAGGGCACCGGGGCGCTGGTGCCGCCGAGCAAACAGGCCGGCGACGCCATCAACTTCGCCCTGTCCCAGCAGGGCAAGCCCTACCAGTGGGGGGCGCTGACCACCCACCAGAACTCCTTCGACTGTTCGAGCCTGATGCTGCAGGCCTACCGCGACGCCGGGATCACCCTGCCGAGGGTGTCGCGCCAGCAGTACCGGGCGGGCGCGATGCTGCCGGTCGAGCAGGCCCAGCCGGGTGACCTGCTGTTCTGGGCCTACGACGAGAACGACCCGGCCACCATCCACCACGTCGCGATGTATCTGGGGGACGGCAAGATCGTGGAAGCACAGCAGGACGGCGTGCCGGTGCACATCCGGCCTGTCGAGTGGGGGGAAGCCGAGTTGGTGGCCCAGGCCGTGCGGCCGGGCGTCTAGAACTGAGGGGGTCGTCCGATGTACACGCCCGAGCCGATCCAGCCCCACCTGTCAGCCCCCGCGTCCGGCACGCCGGTGCGCGACTACCTGACCGCGCCGCACCCGGGGGTGCAGGACGGGTACGTGGTGCTGCCCAGGTCGCTGGTCGAGGCGATGCCGCTGCCCTGGCAGCAGGCCATGGCCCAGATCCTGGCCGAGTTCCACCAGACCTACGCGCACCTGAGCTGGCCGGAGTACCGGGTGGTCCCGTCGCGCCGCGAACGCCTGGTGAACCTGGACGAGGACCAGCTGGCCGAGGTCGGCTACCTGGTGGAGATCGACACCGACGGTGAGGTCGTGTACCGGGAGCGGTCCGGGCGGCGCATCGCCGACCCCGAGCAGACCGAGGTGCTGGTGTCCTGCCCCGACCCGATCCCCTCCCAGCACCGCAACGCCAACCAGGACACCCCGCCGCGTGGATTTCCCACCCAGCAGGCCTGGAGTTAGCGCCTAGGCTTTTCGTATGGCCGACAACAACCCGGACCCCGGTTGGTACTACTGCACCAAGCACGGCACGGTCGAACACGGCGACGTCTGCCGGGCGGCGGACCGGCTCGGTCCCTACCCTGACCGGGAGACCGCGTCGCGGGCGCTGGAGATCGCACGGGAACGCACGAAGGCGTGGGAGAAGGCCGAACGTGAGTGGAACGACGACTGACCCATGATGATCGTTCCGTAGGCTTTCTCCTGACGAGGAGGAGGACGTGACCGTGAGGATCGGCTACAAGGCGTCGGCGGAGCAGTTCGGGCCGAGGGACCTGGTGGAGTACGCGGTGCGGGCCGAGGAGGTCGGCCTGGACAGCGTGTGGGTGTCGGACCACTTCCTGCCGTGGCGGCACAACGGAGGGCACGCCCCGGCGGCGTTCCCGTGGATGGCGGCGGTCGGGGAGCGGACCCGGCGGGTGCTGATCGGCACGAGCGTCACGACGCCCACGTTCCGCTACAACCCGGCGGTGATGGCCCAGACCTTCGCGACGCTGGCGCTGCTCTACGACAACCGGATGATCCTGGGCGTGGGCACCGGCGAGGCGCTCAACGAGATCGCCGTGTCCGGCCGGGAGTGGCCGGAGTTCAAGGAGCGGTTCGCGAGGCTGCGCGAGGCCGTGCGTCTGATGCGCGCCCTGTGGACGCAAGACGAGGTCACCGTCGACGGCGACTACTACCAGCTGGTCGGGGCGCGGATCTACGACCGCCCGCAACGCCCGGTGCCGGTGTACGTGGCGGCCGGGGGCCCGGTCGTCGCCAAGTACGCCGGCCGGGCGGGCGAGGGCATGATCTGCACGTCCGGCAAGGGCATGGACCTGTACACGGACAAGCTGCTGCCCGCCATGGCCGAGGGCGCGGCGGCGGGCAAACGGGACGCGGCCGACGTCGACCGGATGATCGAGATCAAACTGTCCTACGACCGCGACCCGGCGGCGGCGCGGGAGAACACCCGGTTCTGGGCGCCGCTGTCGCTGACCGCCGAGCAGAAACACACGGTCAACTCGGCCGAGGAGATGGAGCGGCTGGCCGACGAGCTGCCGATCGAGCAGGTCACCCGCCGCTGGATCGTCGCCTCGGACCCCGACGAGGCGGTCGCCCAGATCAGGCCGTACGTGGACGCCGGGCTGAACCACCTGGTGTTCCACGGTCCCGGGCACGATCAGGAGCGTTTCCTGACCCAGTTCGCCGAGGACCTGCTGCCCAGGCTGCGGGCCCTGTCATAGTGCTGGTGGATGACCTCGCCGAGCCGGTGCCGCTGAGCGGGGCACCGGCCCGCGTGGTCAGCCTCGTCCCGTCGCTGACCGACGCGATCGAGACGACCCGCCAGGGCCTGGTCGTCGGCGCCACCGAGTACTGCACCCATCCGACAACGCTGGACGTCCCCCGGGTCGGCGGCTCCAAGTACCCCGACGTGGACGCCGTCCTGGCGCTGCGCCCCGACCTGGTGGTGGCCAACGCCGAGGAGAACCGCCCCTCGGACGTGGAACGTCTCCGGGCGGACGGTGTCGCCGTCTGGGTGACCGCCGCCGCCCGCACGGTCCCCGATGGCCTGGCGTCGGTCCGCCGCCTCCTCACCCAGGGCCTCGGCCTGGGCGAACCGCCGTGGCTGGTCGCCGCCGAGACCACGTGGCGCCCCACGCTCCCGGTCCGGGCGCACGCGATCATCCCGGTGTGGCGCCGCCCGTGGATCGTCATCGGCCGGGACACCTTCGCCGGCGACGTCCTGCACCGCCTGGGCGTGGCCAACACGTATGCCGACGCCCAGGACCGCTACCCCAGACCGCGCCTGGACGACCTGCGGGCGAAGATCACCGCCGGTGAGGCGGACCTGATCGTGTTCCCGGACGAACCGTACGAGTTCACCGTCGACGACGGCCCGGAGGCGTTCCCCGGCGTGCGCCACGCCCTGATCTCCGGCCGCCACCTGACCTGGTGCGGCCCGTCCCTGGTCGAGGCGAGGGAAATCCTGGAGTCGACCCTCAACCAGGAATGACGGCGCCACCGCCCGGGACCCCAGCCACCACGACCATGACCGATGAAAGCCTGAGAAGCGCAAACCCCGTACCACGGCCCCCACCCTCTCCGGGGGCACCCCTCAGCGCCATTCTATCCGGGGAAAGGCCTGGGAGAGGGGGGTTGGCGGTGGCCTGTGGACAACTCGGGGAGCGGTTGGAAGGTTCAGGCCTGGACCGTGGCTGAGCGGGCCGTGGTCAGTACCTTCAGGATCGCGCGGGTCTGTTCCCAGGGCACCGGGGTGACACCGTCGCGCACGAGACCGAGGAACGCCTCGATCATTCCCCGGTAGCCGAGGCCCTCCACCGGATCGTCCCCCGGTTCGATCACCGTGCGTACCTCGCCCGACCGCAGGTGCAGCGTGACCTCGTAGAACTCGATCTCCGTCGCCCCGATCACCTCGACGCAGCCGGTGATGCCGTCGGACCACCGCAGCGCGAGTGTGGCCGTGTCCTCGGAACGCAGGCCGCCGTGGTGGCGGACGCCGGTGGTGGCGCCGGCCAGTTCGACCTCGGCGCCCAGCAGGGCCACCAGTAGTTCCAGGCCGTGGATGCCCATCGACACCAGCGTTCCGCCGCCGACCGCCGGGTCGTCCTGCCAGGGGTTGTAGCCGGTGGCCCACAGCCCGACGTCGTGGCGAACGGTGGCCCTGACGGCGACGACGTCGTCACGGTCGAAGGTCAGGTCCGCGAGCGCGGGCGCGAACCGCAGCACCGACGAGGACATGACCCGGTTCGGGGCGAGCGCGGCGGCCGTGTCCAGGCGTCGCAGCTGGTCGGGGGTGGCGGCGGCGGGCTTGTTGAGCAGGCACGGCAGGCCCCTCGCCAGGACCTGGGTCAGTCCGTCGGCCAGGTCGGGGGTCGGCACGGTGAGCACGACCCCGTCGGGGTCGGTGGCCAGCAGCGACGGCAGGTCGTCGGTGAGCGTGGCCGACGGGTGTTCGGTGAGGAAGCGGGCGCGCCGCGCCGGGTCGGGCTCCCACGCGACCAGGTCGGCGTGGTCGGCCAGGGTCCTCGCGTCGGTGAACGGGTGGCTGGTGGCCAGCCCGGCGAGCGCGATCCGCATGGTCACACCTCGATCTCGGTCAGGTCGCGCCAGGTGGAGAGCACGCGGGGGCGGTCGTCGGCGGTCAGGAGTGGGGCGTGGGGGTCGAGGGCGTGGCCGGGCGGGATCCGGCCCTCCGCCTCGGCGATCCACAGCATCCGCTGCACGTAACCCTCGTACGGTTCGCGGAAGGTCACGTCGGCCAGCGCGTCCAGCCGTGCCGAGCGGGTGACGAACTCGGCGTACCGGCCGGCGAGGTAGGACTCCAGCACCCCGGCGGTCAGGCCGACGGCCGCCGCGGCCAGGCCGACCAGCGCCGCCCGCGCCCCCCACATCAGCGACGGCCCGAACATCCGGTCCTCGCCGGTGATCGCCAGCCGCCCCGCTTCCCGGGCCGCCGCGATGCCGGCCTGGCAGGCGATCGCGTCGTGCAGCCGGGCCAGCTTGACGCCGGCGACACCGGGATGCGCCAGCAACGCCGCCAGCTCGGCCGGCGAGTAGGGCGCGGTGTACAGGTCGAACGCGACCAGCGGCAGGCCGGTCGCCCGCCACAGCGCGTCGTGGTGACCGAGCGGGTCGGCCGGCGGCGGGAACACCAGCAGCGCGTCCGCCCCACCGGCCGCCGCCAGTCGCGCGTCGGCCATCGCGTCCGAGCCGGCCCCGCCGACACCGGCGATCACCGGCACCCCCAGTGCGGCCGCGCGGCGCACGACCAGGTCCCGCGCCGCGCGGTCGAGGAAGGGACCCCGGCCGGTGTGCGCGCACACCGCCAGCCCGCCGGCGCCGTCGGCGACCAGCCCGGCGAGGTAGGCGTCGAGCACCCCGGGGTCGGGGGCCGGGCCGGCCGGAAGCGGGGTGGCGGCAGCGGCGATCAGCCGGCCGTCGAGCCGGCCGGCCAGCTCGGTGACCCGCGTGGCTGGCTGCATGCGGCAAAAGTAGTACCCGGAGCCGGCGATCAGCCCTTGAGCCCGCTCATCGTGATGCTGTTCACCAGGTACCGCTGGAGCAGCCAGAACACCACCAGACACGGCACGACACTCACCGTCGCGGCGGCCATCAGTTCGGCGGTGGTGACGTTCTGGCCGTGCAGGGTGGCCAGGCCGACCGTCAGGGTGCGCATCTTGTCGCTCTGGGCGATGACCAGCGGCCACAGGAAGTCGTTCCAGTGCCAGAGGAACACGAACACGCCGAGGGTGGCCAGGATGGGTTTGGTGAGCGGCAGGACCAGGCGCCAGAACACCCACCACTCGGACGCGCCGTCGACCTTGGCGGCGTCGAACAGTTCGTCGGGCAGCTCGCGGATGAACTGGCGCATCAGGAACACCGCCTGCGAGTTCGCGAGCGTCGGCACGATCAGACCCCAGAACGTGTTCACCCCGTCCAGCTCCGAGACCAGTACGAACGTGGGGATCAGCAGCGCCTGGAAGGGGACCATGAGCGTCGCGAGGAACGACCACAGCAGCGCGTCCCGGCCGGGGAAGCGTTTCTTCGCGAAGGCGTAGCCGGCCATGGTCGCGGTGATCAGGATGACCACCACCGACACCACCGAGTAGATCGCCGAGTTCAGCGTCCAGCGGACCATGCCGTGGGAGGACAGCACCCCGGTGATGTTGTCGGTGGTCAGCTCGTCGGGCAGCTGGTCGGGGATGCTCTGCACCCCGGGCGGCGACAGCGCCAGCACCAGCATCACCAGGAACGGGGCCACGGTGAGCAGGGAGATCACCGCGAGCAGCGCGATCAGCGCCCCCTGCCCCCTCGTGCGGCGGCCTGTCATGTCGTCTCCCGGTCGAGCAGTTTCCGCTGTATCAGCGAGATCACCAGGATGATCACGAACAGCGCGATGCCGATGGTCGCGGCGTAGCCGAAGTCGAAGAACTCGAAGCCCTGGTCGAACAGGGCGTAGACCAGGCTGTAGCTGGCCCGGACCGGGCCGCCGCCGGTCATCACGTAGATCGTGTCGAAGACCTGGAAGGCGGCGATGGTCTCGATGACCAGCACGAAGAACAGCACCGGGCGCAGGTGTGGCAGCACCACGAACCGGAACCGCTGCCAGGTCGACGCGCCGTCCACCCTGGCCGCCTCCAGGAACGAGTCCGGAATGGACTTCAGGCCGGCGATCAGGATCAGCATCGAGTACCCGAAGCCGCGCCAGGCCGCCACCACCGCCAGCGACGGCAGCACCAGCGAGGACTCCTGCAGGAAGCCGATCGGTTCGAAGCCGACCTTGGCGAGCAGGCCGTTGATCAGCCCGTCGAACTCGTACACCCAGCGCCAGATCACGCCGGCCAGCACGAAGCTGGTCACGTACGGCAGGAACAGCACGCCGCGGAACAGGCCGGTGGCGAAGACCACCGTGTTGAGCAGCAGCGCGGTGCCCAGGGCGACACCCACGGTCAGCGGCACGTAGATCGCCGCGTAGATCAGGGTGACCTGGAGGCTGTCGAGGAACACCGGGTCGGACAGCAGCCGCTGGTAGTTGTCCAGCCCGACCGGGTCCCAGCTGCCGTTGATCCGGTAGTCGGTGAAGCTCATGCCGACCGAGCCGGCCAGCGGCAGGAACCGGAACACCACGAACAGCACCAGCATCGGCAGCACGAACAGCAGGCCGGTGACCGGGTCGCGCAGCCGGACGCGCCAGGGGCGTTCGCCCCCGGCGCGCCGCGTCACGCTCGGCTGGCTCCTCACCTGGCGAGCACCGGGTCCGCCTCGGCGGCGGCGTCGGCCAGCGCCTGCTCGGGCGTCTTCTTGCCCAGCAGCACCGCCTGCACCTGCGGGGCGAGGATCGACATCACCTGGCGGGCGGCCGGGTGCGCGTCCCCTGGGTTGGCGAACTCCAGCGCGCCGGCGAACACCTCGACGCCGGGGCCCTGCGCCGGCATCTGGACGTCGGTGCGCGCGGGGAAGAACCCGGACGCCTCGGCGAGCTTCGTGGCGGTGTCGGCGCTGGACAGGTACTTCAGGACCGTGGCGACGGCGTCGGTGTTCTCGGTGGCGTGCGAGACCGACAGGGCGCCGGGGATGCCGAAGGTGACCTGGGCGTCGTCGGTCAGCGGCGGGATCGGCACGGCGGTGTCCTCGCCGAGCGCGGTGATCAGCTGCTGGGCGGTGGCCAGGTCGGCGCCCTGCAGGACGGCGGCCTTGCCGTTGGTGAACGCGCGCCCCTCGACGGTGTTCTTGGTGGTCGGCGCGTCCTTGGGCAGCCCACCGGCCTCGTTGAGGTCGGCGAGCAGCTGCAGGGCCTTCACCCCGGCGGGCTCGTCGAAGGCGACGGACTTGCCGTCGTCGGAGAACACCTGGCCGCCGGCCTGCCACAGCAGCGGGTAGAAGGTGAGGTTGAGGGTCTCCTCGGGGTCGCCGGGGTAGTCCAGGACCGGGATGCCCTTGGCGGCCAGCGGGCCGGCGGCCGCGACCAGGTCGTCCCAGGTGGCCGGCGGTTCGGTGATGCCGGCCTCGGCGAACAGCGCCTTGTTGTACATGGGCGTGACGACCGTGTGGTAGATCGGCGCGCCGTAGAGCTCGCCGTCGACGGTGAGGGCCTGGACGGCGTTGGGCAGGAACGCGTCGACCTCGTCGGCGACCAGGTCGTCGACCGGGAGCAGTGAGCCCTGCTCGGCGTGCTGGGGGATCTGGTCGGGGGAGAGCAGCACGATGTCGAAGCCGGTGCCGGAGGCCAGGGCGGTGGAGATCGTCTCCTGCCGGCCGTCCCACGGCTGGAGCTCGATGGTGAGGTCGATGTCGGAGTTCGCCTTCTCGAACTCCTGCTCGACCTCGGTCCAGAACGTCCTGCTGGCCTCCTGGTCGGCGATGACCGGGTACATCCACATGGTGACCGAGGAACCGTCGCCGGTCCCGGAGTCCCCACAGGCCGCCACGACGAGACCGAGCGAGAGCGCCAGGCTGGCTGCCGCCACCTTTCTCATGGGCGCTTCCTTCCTAATAGCGGTCCGGACCGAAATATAGACCCGGAATCTATGGGAAGGGTTTCCCGACGTCAATAGGCCGGACTAGGCCGTGCGCACGGGGATACCGAACAACTCCGAGGCGTTGCGCCACAGCATCCGCTCGCGCTCCTCGTCGTCCGGTTCCGCGTCGGCGACCATGCCGAGCGAGACCGCCGGGTCGATCAGCGTGGCGTCGGTGCCGAACAGCACCTGGCCCGGCGGGACCCGGTCCAGCGCGTACCGGACCTTGCCCCGGTCGGTGATCGAACAGCACGGCTCGACGTAGAGCCGCTCGCAGCGGACGGCGGCGGCCACGCCCTCGCGCCACGCCGGCCCACCCATGTGCCCGGCGACCAGGCGCAGCGACGGGTGCGCGTCCAACACGTCCAGCAGTGACCAGACGTCGGCGCCCCAGGTGTGCACCAGCGCCGGCACCCCGGCGTCGGCGACCAGCCCGAGCGCCTCGCGCATCGCCGTGGAGCCAAGGCCCTGCGCGGGGTAACTGGTGTGGATCTTGACGCCGACGAACCGGCCGCCGGGCAGGTACCGGGTGAGGTCGGCCTCGGCGGCGGCGAGGTCGGTCGGGTTGACCGTCACGTACCCGTAGCGGCGTGGCCCGTCCGGCGGATCGGCGGCCAGGACCTCGGCCAGCCAGCGGTTTCCCGAGACCACGTCGTAGGTGACCGCCTCGGCCGCCGACACGATCGCGACGTCGATCCCGTACCGGCGCATCAGGTCCAGCCCGAGGTCCGGGGCGCCGACGTCCATGGCGAAGAACCACGGCCCGGCATGCGCGTGCACGTCGATGATCATGTGGTGAGCCAGCTCCGTGCCGTGCCGTGGCTGACCGTCGCCCAGTCCTGCGACGTCAGGTCCGCCAGGCGCAGGCGCAGGGCGGAGGGCGTGACGTCGAAACGGGGCAGGCCCGAGCCGTAGGCGAGGTGGTGGGCGCCGACCTCCGCCACGACCCGCTCGATCGAGTCCGGTGCGTTGAGCAGGCGGGTGGAGGCGACGAAACCGGGCTCGTCCCTGGCCAGCAGGACGAAGTCGGCGAGGTGGTAGGCGTGCACGTCCAGGAAGCAGACCCGCGCGCCGCGCCCCGCGAACGGCCGCCAGTAGCGGCGGACGTCGCCGCTGGTCAGGACGGTCAGGTCGTGGGCGGCGGTGAGGGCGGCGACGTGGCGCAGGCCGGGGAAGTCCGGCTCGGCGCCCTGCTCGGCGCAGAACAGGCGCACCACCCGCACCCCGGCCCCGGCCAGCCGGACCAGCTCCGTCTCGGCGGTCAGGGCGTCGCGCAGGTCCACGGTGCCGACTCCGATCAGCGGCGGCGACGGGTCGGCCAGGACCTCGTCGTTGCCGGAGCGGGCGTCGAACAGGCCGCCGCGCAGCGACCCGGTCAGGGCGCGGTCGATGCCGGCGGCGGCGAGCGCGGCGAGCACCGCCGGGCGGGAGGCGTCCAGGTCGTGGCGGCTGGGGACCCGGCCGACCAGCACGTCGACGTCCAGGCCGATGCGCTCGCGGCCGGCCGGGACCGGGGGCAGCAGGCTGCTCAGCGCGACCTCCCCGCCAGGTCGGTGACCGCGCGGGCGATCACGTCGACGTGCTCGTCGGTGTACCGCTCGTTCCAGTCGACGACGACCAGCGTGCGGTCGATCAGCTCCTCGGCGACCGGGCAGGTCCCCGGGCCGTAGCGCGGGACCCGGTCGGCCGGCGGGCTGGTCAGCGGGTAGCGGCTCGACCCGTACACCGGCGCGGTGGTCACCGCGGGCGCGCAGTGCAGGCCCTCGTTGAGGTAGCCGGCGCGCGCCGGGACACCTGCCTCGGTGAGGCCGGCGGCGAACTCCCGGTTGTCCGGCCCGCCGGGGTCCAGGACCAGCGGGAACAGCCACCACGCGTGCCGCTCGACGTCCCGGGGGACGGTGAGGCCGGGCAGGCCGGCGAGGGCGTCGACCAGGCGCGCGGCCAGCCGGCGGCGGGCCGCGAGCACCCCGGGGAGCTTGGTCAGCTGCGCGCCGGCGACCGCGGCCTGGAGTTCGGTCATCCGGTAGTTCAGGCCGAAGCTGACGTGGTGGCGGCCGGTCTCGCGCGGCCAGCCCTTGTCGGCGAACAGCCGCAGCCGGCGGGCCAGCGCGGCGTCGTCGGTGATCACCAGGCCGCCGTCGCCGCAGGTGATGTGCTTCCACTGCTGGAGGCTGAAGCAGCCGGCGACGCCGGTGGTGCCGGCCAGCCGGTCCTCGCCGGTGCGGGTCAGCCACGCCTGGGCGCAGTCCTCCACCAGCGCCAGGCCGTGCTCGTCGGCCAGCGCCCGCAGGGCCGCGACCGGCGCGGCGGCACCGAACAGGTGCACGGCCAGGATCGCGCGGGTGCGTGGGCCGATGGCCGCCGCCACGGCCGCCGGGTCGAGGTTTCCGGTGACCGGGTCGACGTCGGCGAACACCGGCACCGCGTTGCACGCCAGGATCGGTGCCACCGAGCCGAAGTCGCTGATCGGCGAGGTGATGACCTCGTCGCCGGGGTCCAGGCCAAGGCCGGCGACGGCCAGGTGGATGGCCGCGGTGCCCGAACTACAGGCCACCGCGTGCGCCACCCCGTGCAGCCGCGCCATCGCCGCCTCCAGGGCGGGCACCTCGCCGCCCCAGACCCCGGAGAGCATCCCGGACTCCACGACCCGCGCCAGTGCGGCGAGTTCCTCCTCGCCCAGGGTTCGCCCGGCCGCCTCGGCGACGCTGGGGAACCGGATTCCGCTGGACGTCACGTCGGGACGATAACGGGCTGGACCGCAACTATCAACGGTCGCCGTCCTCGGTCCACCGGAACAGCCGCGAGCCCCGGGCGAAGTACAGCCGACCGTCCTGGTCCTGGGCCAGGTGCGCGACCCGGTCGCCGGCCAGCTCGCGGGCCTTCCAGGTGCGGGTGTCCACGTGCCACAGCGACCCGGCGGTGACCACGAACGCCGACCGGCCACGCAGCACCATCCCGCGCTCGCTGCCGTAGCGGGTGTTCTCCTGCCCGAACAGCGCCGCCGAGCGCAGGATCCGGCCGGCGCGCGGGTCGTAGAGGAACAGCGTCCCGTCGGCCAGCCCCCAGATCCGGCCGCGCTCGTCGACGGTCAGGCCGCTGACCGCCCGCGCCCCGCGCACCGGCGTGACCTGCCGAAGGACCTCGCCGGTGGCCGGGTCGAACACGAACAGCCGCGCGTCGGTGGCCACCGGGTCGATGCCGTACCCGCCGTACACCGAGGTGCCGCCGTAGAGCAGGCCGTCGTGGGTCGCGAGCGACACCACGCTCTGGTCGGGGATCAGGTCGTGGTGCACGGTCGTGTCGCCGGTCGCCGGGTCCCACAGGGTCAGCGCGCCGCCCAGCCGCCCGGACACCGGCGCACTGCCCACCGCCATCCGGTCACCGACCTGGACGAACGCCTGCGGCCGGTCCTGCTCGTCGCCGATGGTCACCGGCGGCCCGGGGTTGGTGCCGTAGGCCCACGGCCGGTCGAGGTCGTAGTCGAGCAGGTGCCCGCCCGGGTAGCGGCCGTAGACGAGGTGGTTGTCGTAGCTGCCGAAGCCCTCGACCTGCCCGGCCGAGGCCAGCACGGTGGTGGTGGCGGTCGCCGGGTCGACGCGGGCCATGCCGGGCGGGGACAGGAACGCGCCGGCGTAGATCGCGCCGTCCGGGCCGGCGCCCAGGGCCTGCACCGGGCTCGGCGCGCCCTCCAGCCCGGACTCGCCGAGGTACTTCGTGGCCTTCGTGGTCGGGTTCCAGGCGTAGATCCGGCCGTAGTAGTAGGTCATCGCCAGGGTCTGGCCGGGGAAGTCCGGGTCGTCCAGGTCGATCCACGCCCAACTGCCGGGGAACGCGTTGGGCGCCCAGCCGATCGGCTCCCACGTGTGGGACTCCAGGTGGTAGCGGACGATGCCCTGCGCGGCGATCCGGAAGTAGACGTGCTCGCCGGCCGGGTCGGGCGGGGAGATGGCGCGCCCGGAGATGCCGGGGACGATGTCGACGAACGCGCCGGTGGCGGTGTCCAGCACGAGCAGGTCGTTGGACGGCTGGACCCGGACGAACAGCTGGTCGCCGGCCAGGGTCATGTCGTAGACGACCTCGTGGGCGGTGTAGGGGTCGGGCAGGGGGATCTGGGTGACCGCGCCGGTGGCCCGGTCGAACCTGGCCAGGCGCGCGTTGGGCTGGGTGCCGAACCAGACCGACTCGTCGGTGACGACCAGCGAGCGGCCGTAGGTCTCGCCGGCGATCAGCTGGCCGTGGTCGGTGACCGTGCCGTCGGCCGGGTCGTAGGAGATCAGCTTGCCGCCGGGGTAGGTGCCGCCGTAGATGGTGCCGTCGGGGGCGGCGGCCAGGCGCCAGATGCCCTCGCCGGGCAGCGGGGTGCCCAGCGAGGTGACCTCGGGGTCGCCGGGGGTCCAGCGGTACAGCTCGCCGGAGGTCATGCCGAAGTAGACGGTGCCCTCGGCGGTGGAGAACGTGTTGGCCCAGCTGTTGGCGCCCGACGGCAGCCGCTGACCGAAGACGATCTCGCCCGAGCGCAGGTCGGTGACCTGGAAGATCGCCGGGATCTCGTCGTTGCCGGCGTTGACCCAGTAGGCCTGGGGGCGGCCGTCGGCGTCGACGCCCTGGGACTGTTCCTGGGACAGCACCCGGCCGGCGATCGGGTCGCCGAGGTCCTGTTCGGTGCCGGTGACCGCGCGGGGCGGGGCGGCGGTGACAGCGGCGGTGACAGCGGCGGTGGCGGGGGTGACCGCTGTCGTCAGGGCCAGCACGACCGCCAGCAGTACCAGTCTCATCGGACCTCCCGTTAATACGGTCTGGGCCGTAACACGCTAAACCGGGGTTGGCATTTCGGGCAAGGCCGTAACATGCGGTTCGTGCGAGTGGTGTTGATCGGCGGCGCCGGGATGGTCGGCCGCCTGCTGTGCGCTCACCTGACCGGCCACGACCTGGTCGTGCTCGACCCGGCCGCCGAAGGCCCGGGCGAACACGTCGCCGCGGACCTCACCGACCCGCGCGCCCCGGCCGTGATCGCCGGCGCCGACGCCGTGGTCCACCTGGCCGCCGTGGTGCCCCGGACCGCCGACCCGGCCAGGGTCAGCGCCGCGTACGCGGTCAACGTCGGCTCGACCCACCTGGCCCTCGACCTGGCCGGGCGGCACGAGCTGACGGCGTTCGTGCACGTCAGCACCATGTCGGTGTACGCGGATTACGGCCGGGTGCCGGTCGACCCGGCCGCGCCGCCGGACGCCGTCGAGCCCTACGGACTGTCCAAACGCCTGGCCGAGGAGGTCTGCCGCACCCTGGCCGCCCGGGCGCCCCGGCCGGCGGTCTGCTCGCTGCGCCTGGCCTACCCGACGCCCGACGCGGACTGGCCGGCCTGGCGCCGCCCCGACAGCGGCGAGCTGACCCGGCCCCGGCTGGCCGACGGCACGCCGAGCGCCGCGCTGGCCGCCGGCGACCTCGCCGCCGCCGTCGAGGCCGGCCTGCGCCACCGGGGCGGCTACCGCGCGTTCCCGGTCGTCGGCGACCCGCGCACGCTCACCGGGACCGACGACACCGCCGAGGTGCTGGGCTGGGCCCCGGCACGCACACCCTGACGAGGCGCCGATGCCGCTGTTCGACCTGCCGCTGGAACGGCTGTGGGAGTACCTGCCCGACCGCGACGAGCCCGCCGACTTCGACGCGTTCTGGGCGCGGACCATGACCGAGGCCCGCGCCCACCCGCTCGACCCCGTACTGGTGCGCCAGGACGGCCCGTTCGCGCTGGTCGACGTGTTCGCGGTGGAGTTCGCCGGCTTCGGCGGCCACCGGATCGGCGGCTGGTTCCTGCGCCCGCGCGGGCACGCCGGCCCGCTGCCCTGCGTCGTGCGCTACCTCGGGTACACGGTCGGGCGCGGCCGGCCGCACGAGTGGCTGGCGCTGCCCGCGTGCGGGCTGGCGACCCTGGTGATGGACACCCGGGGCCAGGGCGGCGACACCCCGGACCCGGTCGGCGGGACCGGCGGCGAGGTGCCCGGCTTCCTCACCCGGGGCCTCGGCGGGCCGGACACCTACTACTACCGGCGGGTCTACACCGACGCGGTCCGCGCGGTCGAGGCCGCGCGGGCGCTGCCGGGCGTCGACCCGGACCGGGTGGCGGTGCTGGCCGGCAGCCAGGGCGCCGGGGTGGGGCTGGCGGTGGCCGGACTGGCTTCGCCGTTGGTGCGCGCGGCGGTGCTGGACGTGCCGTCGCTGACGGCGTTCCGGCGGGCGACGGAAATCAGCGCGGCGGGTTCCCGGGCGGAGATCACGGCCTATCTGCGGGCCCATCGCGGACAGATCGCCGACGTTTTCACCACGTTGAGCTATTTCGACGGGCTGAACTTCGCGGCGCGCGCGACGGTGCCCGCGTGGTTCTCCGCCGCGTTGATGGACCAGGTGTGCCCGCCGTCGACGGTTTTCGCCGCCCACAACCATTACGCGGGCGAGAAACACCTGCGGGTGTGGCCCTACAACGGGCACGAGGGCGGCGGTGCGGAACAGGCGGCCGAGCACCTGGAACTGCTGGTCTCGCTACTCACCTGAGCGGGGCTAGCATTGCGGCTGGGGCCGGAACTCGACTTTTGGGGATGATGCGATGACGTTGTCGATCGGGGTGGTGGGGCCCGGAGATCTCGTCGACGACGTCGCCGCGATCTGCGAGGAACAACCCGGCGTCACCGCGCTGCGGTTCGACTACGACCACGAGTCGGCCGCCCCCGACCTCGTCGACGCGCACGGCTCGGAGGTCGACGGCTGGCTGTTCACCGGCATCCTGCCCTACCTGCTGGCCCGCGACGCCGGGAAGCTGACCCGCCCGGCGGCGTTCGTCGACTACTCCGGTGACACGCTGCTCAGCGCCCTGGTCCGGTTGCAGCACGAGGGCCACGACATCACCAGCCTGTCGATCGACACCCTGCCCTCGGCCGACGTGGCCGGCGCGTACACCGACGCCGGTCTGCCGACCGAGGGGGTGCGCACCCTGCCCTACCGGCAGAACCTGACGTCCTCGGCCGTGGTGGCCTTCCACCGGCGCAACCCGGCGCGGCTGGCGATCACCTGTCTGAGCTCGGTGTACGAGCAGCTGCGCGGGGAGCTGACCGTGCTGCGCCTGGTTCCCTCGACGCACTCGGTGCGCCTGGCCCTGCGCCAGCTGCTGCCGGCGGCCGAGGGCCAGGTCACCGAGGACGCCCAGATCGTGCTGGGTCTGGTGGAGGTCAGCGACGACGACGGCCTGCTGCGTGAGGCGGCGGCGTTGGGCGGGACGGTGGCCGCCTACCGGTCGGGGGTGCATCTGCTGGTGACGACCCGGGGCCCGCTGCACGAGGTCACCGGCGGTTTCACCCGGTTGCCCATGCTCTCGCGGCTGGCCACCAACCAGTCGATCGTCCACATCGGACTCGGCATGGGTCGTAGCGCGGCCGAGGCGGAGAGCCTGGCCCGCCGGGCGCTGGCCCGCGCGCGGCGCATCGGCGACGTCGCGGCCGTGCTGTGCCTGCGCGCCGACACCGACATCGTCCTGGAGTCCGGGACGCCGCAGACCACCGCCGCCCCGAACCTGGCCGTGCTCAGCCGCCGCGTCGGGCTTTCCGTCGCGACCCTGGAGAAGCTCTACGCCGCGGCCGACGCCGGCGAGGACGCCCAGCTCAACACCCGCGAGATCGCCGACCGGCTCGGGGTGCAGCAGCGCACGGCCCGCCGGATGCTCAACCGCCTGGAGCTGGCTGGCCTGGCCGAACGCACCGGCAGCCAGGCCAGCGGCGGCAGCGGCCGCCCGCTGACCCTCTACCGGCTCACGCTGCGCCCCTGAGCGGTCAGGACAGCCAGCGGTCCAGGTGGCTCTCGACGAACTCGTCGTCCTGCAACCACGGGTAGGCCGACAGGACCCGGTCGATCTCGGCCAGCTGACCCGGCGAGAGCTCCTCGGCCGGGTCAAGGCACCAGCGACCGGCGAGCAGGCCCTGGCGGCGCAGGACCTCGTGGATGCCCGGGATGCAGCCGTGGAAACCGTTGGCGGAGTCGAAGATCGCGGCGTTGGCGTCGGTGAGCTGGCCGTCGAGGGTGAGCAGGCGACGGGTCTGCGCCAGGTCACCGGCGCGGGCCAGGCGCGTCTGTTCGAGCAGGGTGACGGCCTGGCGCACCCACAGCGACCACTGGCCGAGCAGCCCGCCGACGAACTCGACCGCCACCCGCCGGTCGCCGACCACGACCTGGTGGGAGGTGATCAGGTCGGCCAGGATGTGGTCGTCGTTGCCGGTGTAGAGCGACACCTCGTCCTCGCGGCCGGCCTGGGCCACGCCGTGCAGCACGTCGAGGGTGCGGTAGCGGTCGAACGGCGCGACCTTGATGCCCACGACGGTGTCCACGGCGGTCAGCCGCGACCAGAACGTCCGGGACAGCACCCGCCCGCCGACCGAGGGCTGGAGGTAGAAGCCGATCACCGGCAGCACCGCGCCGACCGCCCGCGCCCGGTCCAGCAGCGCGTCCTCGTCGAGGTCGGGGTGCGGGGCCAGCAGGACCATGTCGTAGCCCAGTGACGCGGCCAGCTCGGCCTCGGCGACGGCCTGGCTGGTGGGGCCGACGACCCCGGCGACCAGCACCGTGCGCCGCTCGTACTCGTGGGCGGTGGTGGCCGCCAGTTCCAGGACCGGGGCCAGCAGGTCGGTGCCGTGGATGGCGAACTGGGTGGTGTGCACCCCGACGGCCAGCCCGCCGGCGCCGGCCTCGACGTAGTACCGGGTCAGCGCGCGCTGGCGGCGTTCGTCGAGGCGCCGGTCGGCGGTCAGCGCCAGCGGGTGGGCCGGGATGACCACCCCGGACCGGAACAGCTCGCGCGCGGAGGTGGCAGTGGTGGTCACGCTCAGAACCGTCCGTCTCTGCGCTCGAACTTGGTTGGCTTGTCCAGCAGCCGCCCGCCGTCGGTGACCCAGCGTGCGGTGTGCTCGATCAGCTCGGCGGGGGTCAGCTCGGGGTAGCCGAAGTGCCGCAGGCAGCGGGCCGCGTTGGACAGCAGCGCGGTCGGCGACTCGGTGCCGGTGAAGGTGACCTCGCGGCCCATCGCCTCGGCCAGCGCGGTCGCCGCCCAGCGCACCGACACGACTTCGGGGCCGGTGACGTTCAGGACGGTCGGCGGGGTGTCGGCCAGGCGCAGCGAGCGCAGCGTGACCTCGTTGGCGTAGCCCTGCCAGACGACGTTGACGCAGCCCGTGCCCAGGTCGACCGGTTCGCCGGCGTGGACCGACCTGGCGAGGTCGACGAGCACGCCGTAGCGCAGTTCGACGGCGTAGTTGAGCCGGATCAGCGACAGCGGGGTGCCGTCGCGGCCGGCGAAGTGGGTGAGGATCCGCTCGCGGCCAAGGCAGCTCATGGCGTAGTCGCCGACGGGGGCGACCGGGGTGGTCTCGGTGGCGCCGCCGGAGCCGGCGGGGGTGAACGGGTAGACGTTGCCGGTCGACAGCGCGGCGATGCGGCTGCCCGCGAAACGCTGGGCGACCCGGCCGGGCAGGTAGGTGTTGGTGAACCAGGCGGCCGACTCGTTGCCGGCGGTGCCGAACTTGGCGCCGACGAGGAACACGATGTTGGCCGCGTCGGGCAGTGCGCGCAGGGCGTCCTCGTCGGCCAGGTCGGCGACGACCGGTTCGGCACCGGCGTCCGCGAGGCCGCGCGCCAGGCCGGGTTCGGTGAACCGGGACACCGCGAGCACCCGCCGGCCGGCGGGCATCGCGTTGCGGGCCAACCGGACCAGGCTCGGGCCGAGCTTGCCGCCCGCGCCAAGGACCATCAGGTCGCCCTCGAGCGCGGCGAGGTCCTCGACCAGGCCAGGGCTCGGTGCGGCGAGCCGCGCCTCCAGCTCGGCTTCGGTACGCATGACCACCCCCTCTAGTTTCGGACCAGACCGTAATTCAGTGCCGAGGATGGTGTCAAGACCGGTTCAGGACCGGCCGAACGCCCGGGGATCGGCCACCACACGCTCCAACGCGGCCAGCACGTCACCCACCCCGGCGGCGCCCGACATCAGCACGTCCTGACGCAGCCACAGCACCGACGCGGCCGCCCGGTCCACCCCCGGCGCGTCGAGCACCACCGCGTTCTCCGCGACCGGCGTGATCCGCCCCAACCCCGGATAGCCGGCGTCGGCCGGCACACCCTCGGCCGCCAGCGCCCGCACCACCCACGCCTTGTCGACGTGCTCGTCCAGACGCAGCAGCAACAGGTGCCGGGTGTTGCGGGTGGTGCCCTCCGGATCGCCGACCACCCGCACCGGCAGCTCACCGGTCAACGCGGCGGCCAGACCGGTGGCGAACTCCTCCCGCCGGTCGATCTCGGCGTCGAGACGATCCAGCCACGGCGTCAGCAACGCCGCCTGCAACTCGGTCATCCGCAGGTTCCAGCCCAGCTCGGCGTGGTGGTACCAGGCGCCGCCGCGCACCCGCCCGAGATTGCACACCGACCACGCCGCGTCGGCCAGCGCCGCGTCGTTGGTGGTGATCAGCCCGCCCTCGCCGGCCGACATCGCCTTGCTGGCCTGGAAACTGAACGTCGCCGCGTCACCGAGACCGCCGACCGGCCGGTCGCGGTAGGCCGCGCCGTGCGCCTGCGCCGCGTCCTCCACCACCGCCACCCCCGCGCGGGCGGCCAGCGCCGTCAGCTCGTCCATCGGCGCCGGGCTGCCGGCCAGGTGCACCGGCATGATCGCCCGCGTGCGGTCGGTCAGCGCCGCCTCGACGGTGGCCGCGCTCAGGTGCAGGTGGTCGGGGTCGACGTCGGCGATCACCGGCCGCGCCCCGGCCAGCAGCACCGAGGTCGCCGACGCGACGAACGTGTAGCCCGGCACGATGACCTCGGCGACCTCGTCGCCCTCACCGACACCGGCCGCGCGCAGCGCCGCGAACAGCGCCAGCGTCCCGTTGGCCACCGTCACCCCGTGCGCGCAGCCATGCCGGGCGGCGAACGCCTCGGTGAACTCCGCGCAGCGCCGCCCGCTGGTCGAGCCCCAGTGCCCGCTGTCGACGACCTCGCGCAGCAGCGCGTGCTGCTCGGGGGTGGCGGCCGGCGGCCAGGACGGCCAGCCCTCGGCGCGCACCGGGGTGCCGCCGTCGATCGCCAGGGTGGTCATGTCTCACCTCTCGGGGTTCAGGCGTGCGCCGAGCAGGCGCGCGGCGTTGCCGCCCAGCACGAGGTCACGCTCGTGCGCGGACAGCCGGGAGTTGACGACCTTGCCCAGCCCGGCACGCGGGTCAAGGAAGGTCGCGTCGGTGCCGAACAGCACCCGCTCGGCGCCGGCGATCGCGACCAGCCGCTCCAGCCAGCGCGCCGTCAGCCGCGACCCGCAGATCTCCAGGTACAGGCCGTCGTGCGCGGCGGCCAGCTCGGCGGCCCGGACGAACCCGTCCTGCCACAGTCCGGCGTGCCCGGCCAGCAGCGTCAGCCCGGGATGGCGGTCCACCACCTCGGCGAGGTCGGCCGGGTCGGAGTAGGGCGAGCGGGTCTGCGAGTGCGACAGCACCGGCACACCCCGCTCGACCGCCCGCCGCAGGTAGGGCCCGTAGCGGGAGTCGGTGACCGGGCACTCGTGGGTGTCGGGGTGCAGCTTGAACCCCCACACGCCCGGGGTGTCGAGCAGGTCGTCGGCCACCCGGGGGCCGTCGGGGTCGTGCGGGTCGGCGACCAGCCACACGCCCAGCCGCCCGGGGAAACGGGCGGCCTCGGCGAGCGCGAGCCGGTTGCCCAGCCGGGTGTCGTACCCGACGGCCACCAGGTGCGAGATGCCGGTGACGTCGATACCGATCCTGGACGAGGTCGCCACCAGCCAGTCCGCCGAGGGCTGGGGGACCAGGAACTGGTCCCAGCCGCCGACGTGCCCGTGCGCGTCGATGATCACCAGGGCCACCTCTGTCCGATCAGGGCCGCCGCGCTGCCGGCGGCGATCAGCGCCACGTCGGACTCCGGCAGCTCCAGGTGGTCGAGCAGGAACCGGGCACCGGCGTCGTCCCAGCGCGGGGCGCCGGAGCCGAACACCAGCCGGTGCGCGCCGAACCGCCGCGCCAGCCACTCCACCGCGCCGGCGGCCACCAGCGTGCCGGTCTCGACGCGCACGCCGGGCGCGGTGTCCAGCAGCTCGGCCAGCCGCCGCAGCTCGCGGTAGCCGGGGGTGAGCAGCAGCAGTCCCAGCTCGGGCCAGGCGCGGGCGAGCGCGGCGGCCGTGTCCAGCCCGCACTCGGTGACGTCCAGCGCGACCGGCACGCCGTGCCCGGCGAGCGCGGCCCACCAGGCGGACGCGACCGGCCCGTGCGGGTCGAACCGGTGCCGCCGCGGGCAGATCCGCACCATCGCCGGCGGGGTGGCGAGCAGCTCGTCCACGTCCGCCGGCCAGCCGGCGCCGGCGACCGCCGGCACGATCACCGGGACCGGCAGGAACCTGGCCCGCGCCGACCAGGTTCTCGCCGCGTCCCGCGCCGGGGCCCCGGCGGGGTCGCCGAGCAGCTCGGCGCTGGTGGTCACCGCGCAGGCGTCGATGCCCAGGTGGTCCAGGTCGGCGAGCAGCCCGGCCGGGTCGGCGGCGGGTTCGCCGGGCACCGGGCCGGCGATCCGGTGCGCGTCGAAGACCCGCACTCCCTCAGCGCTCGACATCTCAGTGCCCGACATCGGACCGCGCCGCCGCCGCGACGACCGCGCCGCGCTCCCGCTCGGAGAACAGACCGTCCGCGAGCCACTGGTCGGCCAGGCCGGCGACGGTGTCCACGGCGTCGCCGTGATCGGTGAACGGCGCGGCCAGCCACACCTCGTCGAGGAACGTGCAGCCGTTGTCGCGGGCCCGGTTGGGCACCCGCGAGTCGACCGCGCCGAACCGGACGGTCGCGTACCCGGTCTGCGGCGGCGGCGGCGCGACGGTCACCGGCGCGCCGAGCGAGGCGTTGGTCTGCACCCGCCGCACCTCGACCCGGTGCGCCCCGGCCGGGAGATCACCGGGCACGGTGAACCGGTGGGTGAGCCGCCCGTCCTGGCCGGCGCGCACCGACCCGAGGTAGTGCGCCGAGGGCCGCAGCCACAGCTCGACCAGCTCGCCCGGCCCGAACCCGGACAGCGTGGCGGTCTGCTCGCCGCAGGGCACCACGGCCTCGCCGCCGGCCGTGACCCGCGCCGCCGGCCGCTCGGCCGGCGTGTACTCCCAGGCCATCGGGTCGCGCGCCAGGTAGTAGTGGCCGTTGTTGTGCGCGAAGCCGAACGACGCCGGCCGGAAGAACCGCGCGCGGTCGAGGGTGACCGGGTCGATCCGGTAGGCCGCCCCCTGGGTGACCACGTGCGGCGCGCCGTCGTACGGGTCGATCCACAGCCGGGCGCCGACCCACGCCTGCTCGACGGTGTCCCACGGGTAGTCCCCGTAGTTGCGCACCGCCTCCACCCGCCGGGTCGCGGTGTCCAGCCGGAACACCGTGACCGGGGTGTGGCTCCACAGCTTGCCGTCGCGGTCGAACGCGATCTCGCCGAGCGCGCCCTCCCCGGGCACCGGCGCGACCTCCCAGAGCTTCACCCGCCGCTGCACGTCGTAGGCGAACACCACGGCGTCGGTCTCGGTCGGGCGCGGGCCACCGGCGCCGCCGAACACCGACGTCGCGCCGTAGAGCACGCCGTCGCGGTAGGCCAGGCCGATGACGCTGTGGCCGGGCACCACGTCGTCGAACCAGTGCTCGCCGGTGGCCGGGTCGAGCAGGGTCAGGCCACCGCCGGGGTGGCCGTTGCGCGCGACCGTGCCGATCGCGAGGTAGCGGCCGGCGGAGGTCAGCGCGAAGGGCCGGGACTGGCCGGCGCTCTCGTACAGGCGCAGCACCCGCCTCGGGTTGATGCCCGGTTCGGTCGGCTCGTCTGGGCGGTAGCGGTAGATCTCGCCGCCGGGGTAGGTGCCGACCCACAGCGCGCCGTCGTGGCTGGTCATGCCCTCGGCCTGGCCGACCTCAGGGGCGAAACCCCGGGTCTGGCCGGTGGCCGGGTCGTAGCTGGCGAGGCCGCCGGCGAGGAAGGCGCCCGCGTACACCAGGCCGTCGGGGCCCTCGGTGATCGAGCGGATGGGTGCCGGGGCGGCGACCGCGTCGGCGGTGCGGTGTTCGAGGGCGCCGGTGGCCGGCGAGTACACGACGTAGCCGCCCTGGTGGTCCAGGCCCACCAGGCTCTGGCCAGGCCAGTCGTCCTGGCCGAGGTCGAGGAAGCCGAAGCCGCGCAGGTCGGCGACGCCGCCGACGCCGGTGGCGGTCCACTCGCGGGTCGTCAGGTCGTAGCGGTACAGCTGCTCGTCCTTGGTGAAGTAGACCGTGGTGCCGTCGGCGGCGGTGGGGGACACGGTCAGGCCGTGGGCGCCGGGGATGGTGTCGATCCACTCGCCGGTGGCGACGTCGTAGACGTACAGCGGCTGGGGGCGGCCGTCGGGGGTGGCGCGGACGAACAGCAGCGAGCCGCGCAGGTCGAGGTCGTAGACGTAGTCCAGCTCGCGGGCCGGCGCGGGCAGGTCGAGGTCGCGGTGGGCGCCGGTGGCCAGGTCGATCTCGACCAACCGGGGGGTGGCGCCGGTGCCGACGAAGGCCTTCCCGTCGCCGACGGCGATGGAGCGGGCGATCAGGTTCTCCGGTCCGGCGCCCAGCGCGCCGAGGTCGGTGGTCCGGCCGGTGGCCGGGTCGTGGCGGAAGGCGTGCGCGTCGAACTGGCCGGTGGTGCCGTAGACGGTGCCGTCCTGGTCGATGTCCAGCGACCAGATGAACGTCTCGCCGGGGATCTGCTGGCCGAGGTCCTCGACGGCGGCGGCGCCGGGGGTCCAGCGGTAGAGCCGGCCCTGGGAGTAGGTGCCGAGGTAGACGTCGCCGTTGGGTGCGGTCTGGACCGCCCACGAGCCGGCGGCGCCGGGCAGCGGGAACTCGTGCTGGCGTTCGCCGGTGCGGGCGTCGACGACGCTGAGCACGGCCGGCGACCCGGAGGAGACGAGGTAGAGCCAGGGCTGGCCGTCGGGTCCGGTGCCCAGGGCCGAGCCGGGGGAGGTGACGCCGTCCAGCGGCAGCGGGCTGATCTCGCGGAAGACGGGGTCGGCGGCGGCTGCCGGCGCTGTCGGGGCGATCAGCGCCACGCTCGCGGCGACGATCGCCAGGCGTAGCGCTCGTCGGGCTCGGTGGGCTCGTCGCATAACGGCCTCCTCGGGGCGGGTTTCGGTCTGAGCCGTTATAGGACCGTACACCTCGCGGGCCAGGTCACCAGTGCCACAGTTTCGGTCTTTACCGATATTGGCCCTGGGCGTTAGAGTCCCGGACACCCCGTGGCCCCACGCCAGGAGAACCGATGAAACGCAGCGTCGTCGCCCTGCTCAGCCTCGCCATCGCCTTACCCCTGACCACGCCGGCCACGGCCGGCGCCCAGCCAGCGCCCACCAGCGACCAGGTCACCGACCGGGTCACCGAGATCGGCACGCCCCTGCAGGACGTGCTGCTCATCGGCGGCGTCGTCGCCCCAGGACCCGGCGGGCGGACCGTCCTGTGGAGCGCCTCCTCCGGCGCCCCCGCCCACCTCAACGCCGTCGACCCGAACACCGGCGAGGTCCTCGCCCGCTACCCGCTGACCGGCTCCGGCGGCTCGTGGGCGGTCACCTCGGCCCCCGACGGCAGCGTCTACGTCGGCACCTACGGCTCGGCGAAACTGTTCCGCTGGACCGAGGCCGGCGGCCTCACCGACCTCGGCCGGCCGTTCGGCGCCGACTTCGTCTGGGACGTGGCCACCGACGAGAACTCGGTCGTCTACGGCGGCACCTCCTCGGGCGGCTCGCTGTTCTCCTACGACCCGGCCACCGGCCAGTTCCGCGACTACGGCCAACTCGACCCGGAGCGCCTCTACGTCCGCAGCGTCGACACCCACGGCGACACCATCTACGCCGGCACCGAGAACCCCGGCCTGGTCTACGCCGTCGACAAGAACACCGGCGAGCGCACCGCCCTGCCGCTGCCCGAGGACCTGACCGACCACGACAAGTCCTGGGCCTACGACGTCGACGTGGTCGGCGACCACCTCTACGTGCGTTTCGGCGAGGCGTTCCCGGCGCCGCTGCACGTCTGGGACATCACCGCCGGCCGGTGGGTCGACCGGATCGAGAACGTGCACGGCCTGGAACCCTCGCCCGCCGACACCGGCGGCGAGGTCTACCTGATCCGGTCCAACGAACTCGTCCGCTACGACCCGGCGACCGGCGAGCTCACCGAGACCGGCGTGCCGTTCACCGGCCGGGTGGCCAACACCCGGGGCATCGGCTGGGCCGAGCTCGACGACCCCGACTACCCGGGCCAGAGCCTCGTCGGCCTGCTGTGGCGCGGCCAGATGTTCCGCTACAACCCGGAAACGGGCGCCTCGTCGTTCCTGCCGACGGCCGTGCAGGGCGAGCCGATCGACATCACGACCCTGGCCGAGGGCCCCGACGGCCGGGTCTACACCGGCGGTTTCCTCAACGGCGGGTTCGCCGCGGTCAACCCCGACAGCGGCGCGATCGAGGAGTTCAACACCTTCTCCCAGTCCGAGGGCATGCTCAACCACAACGGCACGCTCTACGTCGGCGCCTACCCCGACGCGCGGGTCTACGCCTACGACCCGGCGCTGCCCTGGCACAGCCCCGAGTACTCGCCGCACCCCGAGCCCGGCCACGCCGACAACCCCAAGCGGCTGTTCGACTTCAAGGCCCAGCGCCAGATCCGCCCGCGCGCGCTGACCGGCGCCGGTGACCTGGTCGCGGTCGGCACGCTCGCGGTGCTCGGAGAACTGGCCGGGGTGCTCGCGCTGTACGACCCGGCCACCGGTGAGCTGGTGACCAGCGAACGCGGCGTGGTGACCGACCAGGGCATCGAGGCGCTGGCCTACCGCGACGGCGTCCTCTACGGCGGCACCACCATCTACAGTGGACACTCCGCGACGCCGCCGACGCAGACCGAGGCGAAGGTGTTCGCCTGGTCGGTCGCCGAAGGCCGCAAGCTGTGGGAGTTCGTGCCGGCGCCCGGCAAACCGACGATCCCCGCGCTGAGCTTCGACGACCAGGGCCGGCTGTGGGGCGTGGCCGGCCAGGAGGTGTTCGCCGTCGACGTGGACACCGCCGAGGTCACCGTCCGGCACAGCTACGGCTCGTCCACCAGCTCGGCCGGCTCCCTGGAGTACAACCCGGTCGACGGCCTGCTCTACGGCAGCCTCGCCGGCCGGACCCTGTTCAGCCTCGACCCCGACGGCGACGGCGAACGCACCGTGCTCGCCGACCGGGCCGTCGGCCACCTGGCCGTGCACAGCTCCGGCGACGTCTACGCCAGCTCCGGGTCGACCCTGCTGCGCTACGACACCCCGGTCTGCGCCGAGAGCGGCACCGCCCCCGACCCCCGGCCCACCGTCGTGCTCGGCACGGTCGACAGCGGTGTCACCAACCACGCCACCGGGCCCGACTGCACGGTCAACGACCTGATCCGCGACGACCGGCCCTGGTCCCACCACGGCCTGTTCGTGGCGCACGTCGGTGTCCTGGCCGCGCGGCTGGTCGAGGAGCGGGTGCTGACCTGGTACGAGTCGGTGCGGATCGTGGCCGCCGCCGCCAGGAGCGACGTCGGACGCTAGTCAGGGCCGGAACTCGTCGGTGGCCGACAGCAGGGCGTCCAGCACGCCCCGGTCGGCCACCGCGTGTCCGGCCTCGGGCAGGATCGTCAGGGTCGAGCCCGGCCAGGCCCGGTGCAGCTCCCACGCGGTGGCCGGCGGGCAGACCGCGTCGTAGCGGCCCTGCACGATCCGCCCGGGGATCTCACCGAGCTTGCCGGCGTCGCGCACCAGCTGGTTGTCGGCCAGCCAGCCGTCGTTGACGAAGTAGTGCAGCGCGATCCTGGCGAACGCCACGGCGAACGTCGGGTCGGCGTAGGTGGCGATCATCGACGGGCTGGGCACCAGCGACACCGCCGCGCCCTCCCAGTTGCTCCACGCCGCCGCCGCCCGCGCGGCCACCTCGGGGGAGGGGTCGTTGACCAGGTGGTGGTAGGCGTGCAGCGGGTCCTCACCGTCGGGCACCAGCGCGGCGAACTCGGCCCACGCCTCGGGGAACAGGTTGCCGGCGCCGCCCCGGTACATCCAGTCGAGTTCCTTGCGCCGCAACAGGAACACCCCGCGCAGGATGATCTCGTGCACCCGCTGCGGGTGGGTCTGGGCGTAGGCGGCGGCCAGCGTCGCGCCCCACGACCCGCCGAACACCTGCCATCGATCGATCCCCAGCAGCTCACGCAGCTGTTCGAGGTCGGCGACCAGGTCCCAGGTGGTGTTGGCGACCAGCCCGGCGCGTGAGGTCACCACCGACGGCGTGCTGCGCCCGCAGCCGCGCTGGTCGACCAGCACGATCCGGTAGGCCGCTGGGTCGAACAGCCGCCGGTGCAGCGGGGTGGTGTTGCTGCCCGGCCCGCCGTGCAGGAACACCACCGGCTTGCCGGCGGGGTTGCCCGAGACCTCCCAGTAGATCCGGTGGCCGTCGCCGACGTCGAGCATGCCCTGCTCGTGCGGCTCGATGGGCGGGTACAACAAGCGCATGCGCACAGTCTCCACGGCGCATAGCCTCGCGGTATGGCGACCACGCAGTTCGGCAAGGAAACCTCGGAGCGCGGCGAGTTCGTCCGCCAGGCCAACCGGTTCACCCAGCGGATCACCGCCGACGGCTCGTCGGGCTGGCGGGCCGAGCCTGGCCGGTACCGGCTGGTGGTGAGCCTGGCCTGCCCGTGGGCGCACCGCTCGATCATCGTGCGGCGGCTGCTGGGGCTGGAGGAGGCGATCTCGCTGGCGGTCGTGGACCCGATCCGCGACGAGAAGGGCTGGCGGTTCACCCTCGACGAGGGCGGGCGCGACCCGGTGCTGGGGATCGAGTACCTGTCCCAGGCCTACCTGGCCACCGACCCGGAGTTCACCGGCCGGGTCACCGTTCCGTCCATTGTGGACATCGAGTCGGGGACGGTGGTCACCAACGACTACCCCCAGATCTCGCTGGACCTGTCGACCCAGTGGCGCGAGTTCCACCGCCCCGACGCCCCCGACCTGTACCCGGCCGACCGGCGCGCCGAGATCGACGAGGTCATGGACCCGATCTTCCGCAACGTCAACAACGGCGTCTACCGCTGCGGGTTCGCCGGCTCCCAGCAGGCCTACGACGAGGCGTTCACCGCACTGTTCGGCGAACTCGACCGGCTCACCGAACGCCTCTCCGGGCAGCGCTACCTGCTCGGCGACACCCTCACCGAGGCCGACATCAGGCTGTTCACCACCCTGGTCCGGTTCGACGCCGTGTACCACGGCCACTTCAAGACCAACAGGCACAAACTCGCGGAACTGGACGTGCTCTGGGCCTACGCTCGCGACCTCTACCAGACACCCGGCTTCGGCGATACGGTCGATTTCGACCACATCAAGCGGCACTACTACGTCACCCACGACGCCATCAACCCGACCAGGATCGTCCCGCTGGGGCCCGACCTGTCCGGCTGGGACCGCCCGCACGGTCGCGCGTAGCAACGCGGAGGTGCTCTGTGCTCAAGACCCTGCCGGAGAAGAAGGCCTACCAGGAGGCGATCGCCCGCCCGTTCGCGACCGGCGAGGTGCTGCTCGACGCCTCGCCCGCCGAGGTGTACCGGCTGGTCAGCGACCCGATCACAATGGTCGGGTTCGCCGAGGAGTTCTACAAGGTGCGGTGGATCCGCGGCGCCACCGAGGCCAGGGTCGGCGCCTGGTTCGCCGGCAGCAACCGCAACCGCTGGCGCCGCTGGGTCACCCACTCGCTGGTCACCGAGGCCGAGCCCGGCCGCCGCTTCGCCTACCGGGTGCGCGCCCAGTTCCTGGTGCCGATCTCCCGCTGGGAGTACGACCTGGTGCCTGAGGGCACCGGCTGCCGGCTGACCGTCACCAACTGGCTCAAGGCACCGCGCTGGTTCGTCCCGATCGCCATCCTCATCACCGGACAGCCGGACCGGGCCGGGACCAACACCAACAACATCGCCACCACCCTGGGGCGGTTGAAGGCGCACCTCGAGTCCCGGCCGGCCACGGCCACTCAGTGAGCGGGTTCGAACGAGGCGTAGGTCGGCTCGCCGGTCGGGCGGTAGACGGTGATCACCGCCCCGGCCGGCGTCGTCCGTGACTCCACCAGCTCCAACGCCCGGGGCACGGTGCCGCCGGCGAACAGCTTCTTGCCGGTGCCGAGCATCACCGGGAAGGTCATCAGCCGGTAGCGGTCGACCAGGTTGTGCTCCAGCAGGGTCTGCACGAGCTCCCCGCTGCCCACGACCTTGATCTCGCCGCCCGGCTGCGCGCGCAGCTCCGCGACCTCGGCCGGGATGTCCTCGCTGAGCAGGATGGTGTTCTCCCAGTCGACGTCAGCGCTGGTCAGCGTGCGGGTGGCGACGTACTTGGGCATGTCGGTGAAGATCTGGCCGAACGCGTAGTCGGGGTGGTCCTCGGTGAGCTTGGGCCAGAACCCGGCGAAGATGTCGTAGGTCTTGCGGCCCAGCAGCAGCCCTTCGGTGTGCGCCATCGCCTCCCCGACGAACTCGCCCATCGCCTCGTCGAACAGCGGCGCCTGCCAGCCGCCGTGGGTGAAGCCGCCTTCGGTGTCCTCGTCCCGGGCGCCGGGCGCCTGCAGGACGCCGTCGAGGGTGAGGAAGGTCTCGACCACGATCGTGCTCATCGATTCGTCTCCTGGTGAGTTTTTCGATTCTGCCTACACGTCGCGCGACGCCGGCGCCCATCGACACCAGGAACGAAAAGAACGGCCGCCGGGTTTCCCCGGCGGCCGCTCGGCGTCGAAATGTCAGTGGAACACGTGCTCCGGGGCGGGGAACTGGCGGCCACGGACCTCGGCCGCGAACTGCTCCACCGCACCGGTCATCACGCCCGCCAGGTCGGCGTAGCGCTTGACGAACCGGGGCGCCTTGCCCTGACGCAGGCCCATCATGTCCTGCCAGACCAGCACCTGGGCGTCACAGTCCGGGCCGGCGCCGATGCCGATGGTCGGGATCTCCAGCTCGTGGGTGACCCGCTTGGCCGCCTCGGCCGGCACCATCTCCATCACCACGGAGAACGCGCCGGCCTCCTGCAACGCGATCGCGTCGGCGACCAGTTCGTCGCCGGCCGCCGCGCCCCGGCCCTGGATCCGGTAGCCGCCCAGGTTGTGCTCGCTCTGCGGCGTGAACCCGATGTGGCCCATCACCGGAACACCGGCCTGGGTGATCGCCCGCACGTGCGGCGCGAACGCCCGCCCGCCCTCCAGCTTGACCGCGTGCGCCCGGCCTTCCTTCATCATCCGCACCGACGTGGCCAGCGCCTGCTCCGGCGAGAGCTGGTAGGAGCCGAACGGCAGGTCGGCCACGACCAGCGCCCGCTTCACCGAGCGGGTCACCGCCCGCACCAGCGGCACCATCTCGTCCACCGTGACCGGCAGCGAGGACTCGTAGCCGTAGACGTTGTTGGACGCGGAGTCGCCGACCAGCAGGACCGGGATCCCGGCCTCGTCGAACAGTTGGGCGGTGTACATGTCGTAGGCGGTGAGCATGGGCCACGGCTCGCCGCGCTCCTTGAGCTCCCGCAGGTGGTGGATGCGGACCCGCCGGCCCGGCTTGGCCGGCCTGTCCGGCGCGGCCCCCGCTCCCGTGCCGTAGGGGGCGGCTACCTCGCCGCCGCCGGCGGGAACTGCTGCTGACGTCATTGTCGACCGTCCCTCCCTCGAGGCCCGTCGCGCGGGTCCCCGGGTGTTGTGGGTGGCTTACCCGTCCAGCCTCGCACCGAGGCGGCGGGCAGGCGCGGTCGTTGAGGCGAGCTTCACACGTGGCGCGAGCCGCGCTTCAGGCGCGACGCGAGTGCCGGGCGCGCGGGGTGCCGCCGTGGCGGATGGCGTTGCCGGCGTCGACGCCGTACGCGAAGTCGTTGATCAGGTCCCTGAGGTGTCGGAGGAAAGTACGCATAACACCATCGTGCGCTCGGACGACGGTCCGGGCGAGTGGCGTGAACGCCACTGTTCGATAAGATTTCGCCATGGCTGCTCCGACCGTGTCCGTCCTGGCCTACGACGGCATGACCGCCTTCGAAACCGGCATCGTCACCGAGGTGTTCGGCCTGGTCTGGCCGGACATCGACACCCCCTGGTACGAGCTGACGATCTGCACCGAACGCCCCGAGCCGGTGCGGGTCGTCGGCGGCGCCACCCTCACCACCCCCCACGGCCTGGACGCCCTGGCCGCCGCCGACACGGTCATCGTGCCCAGCGTCCACGACGTCGACGCGCCGGTCTCACCGGAGCTGGTGGCGGCGTTACGCCTGGCCGCCAGCCGGGGCGCGCGGCTGGTGTCGATCTGCTCCGGCGCGTTCGCGCTGGCCGCCGCGGGGCTGCTCGACGGCCACCGGGCCACCACCCACTGGCGCTACGCCGAGCGCCTGCGTCGCCGCTACCCGGCCGTCGACGTCGACCCGTCCCCGCTCTACGTCGACGACGGCGACGTGCTGACCAGCGCCGGCTGCGCCGCCGGCCTGGACCTGTCGCTGCACATCGTGCGCCGCGACTTCGGCGCGGCCGTGGTCAACGCGGTCGCCCGGCGGCTGGTCGTCGCGCCGCACCGGGAGGGCGGGCAGGCCCAGTACATCGAGGCCCCGGTCACCGCCGACCCCGATGACAACCGGGTCGCCACCAGCATGGCCTGGGCGCGCGACCGTCTCGCCGAGCCGATCACCGTCGAGGCCATGGCCCGCGTCGCGCTGATGTCGCCCCGGACCTACCTGCGCCACTTCGGCCGCTGCGCCGGCACCAGTCCGCTGCGCTGGCTGATCGACCAGCGGGTCCGCGCGAGCCTGCCGCTGCTGGAGGCCACCACGATGCCGGTCGAACGCATCGCCTCGGCCGTGGGCTTCGAGTCCCCGATCACCTTCCGCCACCACTTCCAGGCCGCGATGCACACCGCGCCCTCGGCCTACCGGCGCACCTTCCGGGGCGCCTGATCAGGCGTTACTTGCCCTCGCGCCAGGCGCTGGTGATCGGCAGCCGCCGGTCGCGGCCGAACGCCCGGAACGAGATCTTCGTGCCCGGCGGGTACTGGCGGCGCTTGTACTCGGCGGCGTCGACCATCCGCAGCACCCGGTCCACCAGCTCCGGCGCGAACCCGGCGGCCAGCAGGGCCTGGTACCCGAGGTCGCCCTCGACGTAGTCGTCCAGCACCTGGTCGAGCAGCTCGTAGTCGGGCAGCGAGTCGGTGTCCAGCTGGTCGGGCCGCAGCTCCGCCGAGGGCGGCTTGGTGATCGACGCCTCCGGGATCGGCGCGTCGCCCTGGGCGTTGCGCCACCGCGCCAGCTCCCACACCAGCGTCTTGGGCACGTCCTTGATCGGCGCGAACCCGCCGACCGCGTCCCCGTAGATCGTCGAGTAGCCCACCGCCAGCTCGGTCTTGTTGCCGGTCGCCAGCACCAGGTGCCCGTGCTGGTTGGACAGGCCCATCAGCGTCACGCCCCGGCAGCGGGCCTGCACGTTCTCCTCGGCCAGCCCCGTCAGCCCCAGCTGCCCGGTGAACACCGACACCATCTCGGCGATCGGCTGCACCTCGTAGTGCAGCCCGGTGCGTTGCGCCAGGTCCAGCGCGTCGGAGCGGGAGTGGTCCGAGGAATACACCGACGGCATCGACACCCCGTGCACGTTGCCCGCGCCGATCGCGTCGACCGCCAGCGCCGCGCACACCGCCGAGTCGATCCCGCCGGACAGGCCAAGCACGACCGACGCGAACCCGTTCTTGCGCACGTAGTCCCGCAGACCCAGCACCAGCGCCGCCCACATCTCGGCCAGCTCGTCCAGCGGCTCGCCGGCGATCGGCGCGGGCGCCGGCTCGTAGGCGGGCAGCGGCTGGTCGTCCAGGACGCGGCGGGTGACGGTGAACCCGCCGACCCGCCCGGCGGTCGTGGCCCGCCGCGCGGTGGTCTCCAGGTCCACCACCATCAGGTGCTCGACGAACTGCGGCGCCCTGGCCAGCAGGTTCCCGGCCGCGTCGACGACCATCGAGTCGCCGTCGAAGACCAGGTCGTCCTGCCCGCCGACGAGGTTGACGTACACCAGCGGCGCCCCGGCCTCGGCGGCGCGGCGGGCCACCAGCGGCAGCCGCGCGTCGTCCTTGGCCCGCTCGTAGGGCGAGGCGTTGGGGGAGACCACCAGGTCGACGCCGGCCTCGCCGAGCGCGGCGATCGGCCCGCCCTCCTGCCAGATGTCCTCGCAGATCACCAGGCCGACGTCCACGCCGTGCACCCGCACGATGTCCAGGGTGTCGCCGGGGACGAAGTTGCGCCGCTCGTCGAAGACCCCGTAGTTGGGCAGGTGGTGCTTGTACTGGGTGGCGACGACCTTCCCGCCGTGCAGCACGGCGACCGCGTTGCGCGGCCCGGCCTCGTCCCGGTCCAGGTGGCCGACGACGACCGCGAGGTCCCCGCAGCCCTGGTCGCCGAGCCGCCCGGCCAGCTCACCGAGCGCCTCCCGCGAGGCCCGGGCGAACGACTCGCGCGGCGCGAGGTCCTCGACGGGGTAGCCGGTGAGCACCATCTCCGGCAGGACCACGACGTGCGCGCCGGCCTCGCGGGCCTGTCGGGCCTGGTCGAGGACGAGCCCCGCGTTACCCGCGAGATCCCCGACGGTGGCGTTGACCTGCGCCAAGGCGATGCGTAGCTGAGCCATACGGCCATCCTCGCATGTTTTCGCCTCCCAGGCGAAAAAGGCTATCGGCGGGCACCGCCACGCACGTTCTTGATCATCGCGCGGACCCGCTGGAGTGCCTGCTCGGCGTCGGTGTCGAACGGGTTGTCGTGCACCATGTACGTCCAGGTCGACGACGGCCGGCGCAGCCCGGCGGCCTCCAACGCGGCCCCGTCCTCGGTGATCTCGACCGTCGCGAACGTCTCGGCGGCGCGCTCGGCGATCTCGTCGGGGATCTGCCGGAACACCGGGATGGCGGTGCGGTGGAACTCGTCGATCGGCGTTTCCTTGGCCAGCGCCCGCAGGTGGATGGTTTCGCGGACGTCGGCGAGGAACGCCAGGTGCTCGGTCCAGCGCTCGTCGACGTGGTAGAGCATGACCTGGCGCGCCGCGCGTTCCAGCACGTCCTCGGACCACTCCTCCGACAGCTCCGACCACCGGTCGGCGCACAGCGCGGCCAGTTCGGTGGCGGCCAGGTCGGTGGTGAGCAGCTCGTCGCGGTGTTCGAGCAGCACCTTGCGCTGGTGCTCGATCAGCCGCGTGTAGCGCCAGGTGTTGCGGTGGATCTCCAGCTGGACACCTTCGGACACCTTCTGCGCGTGGTCGACGAACCGCGTGGTGGTCGGGTCGGTGAGCTTGCCGTCGTCGTCGGGTTCGGCGCCGGCGGTGGCGTCCGGCGCGTACTGCACGACCTGCTCGTCGGCCAGCGAGGCGAACATGACCGAGCCGCCGGGGTCGCCCTGACGTCCGGCGCGCCCGCGCAGCTGGTCGTCCAGCCGCGAGGACTGGTAGCGGCCGGTGCCGATGACCAGCAGCCCGCCGAGTTCGGCGACCTTGTCGTGGTCGGCGCCGTCGCGGCCGCCGAGACGGATGTCGGTGCCGCGGCCGGCCATCTGGGTGGACACGGTGACCGCGCCGTAGGCGCCGGCGTCGGCGACGATCGCGGCTTCCTCGGCGTCGTTCTTGGCGTTGAGCACCACGCACGGCACGTCGGCCTCGGCGAGCATCTTGGCCAGCCGCTCGGACTCGGCGACGTCGCGGGTGCCGATGAGGATCGGCCGGTTGGTCTCGTGGGTGGAGGCGATCTCGGCGACGATCGCCTCCTCCTTGGCCTCGACGGTGTCGTAGAGACGGTCGGGGTCGTCCTCGCGCACGCACGGCGTGTTCGGCGGGATCACCGCGACCCGCAGCTCGTAGAACTCCCGCAGCTGCTCGGCGACGGCCACCGCGGTGCCGGTCATCCCGCACACCCGGGGGTAGCGGCCGATGAGGCCCTGCACGCTGATCGAGTCGAGGACCTCGCCGCTCTCGGTGGGCCGCAGCCGCTCCTTGGCCTCGACGGCGGCCTGCAAACCGTCGGGCCAGCGCTGGCGCAGCGCGATCCGGCCCCGGGAGCTGTTGATCAGGTGGACCTTGCCGTCGCGGACGATGTAATCGACGTCACGTTCGAGCAGGGCGTGCGCGTGCAGCGCGGCGTTGACCGCGGCCAGCCGGTCGCTGTGCTCGCCGGAGTACAGGTCGATGTCGCCGAGGGCCTTTTCGACGGCTTTCGCGCCGCGTGAGGTGAGCCACGCGTTGCGGCCGTCCTCGTCGCGTTGGTAGTGGGCGCCGGGCCGCAGCGAGCGGACGATCTTGGCGACCTCGGGGTCGGTCTCGGCCTCGGCCGACGAGCCGGCCAGCACCAGCGGCACCTTGGCCTCGTCGATGAGCACCGAGTCGGCCTCGTCGACCAGCACCACGCCCGGTTCGCGGCCGACCATGTCGTCGACGTCGGTGCACAGCCGGTCACGCAGGACGTCGAACCCGATCTCGCTGACCGAGCCGTAGGTGACGTCCTTGCGGTAGGCGGCGCGGCGTTCCTCGGGGGTGGAGGTCTGGGCGACCCAGCCGACGGACACGCCGAGCAGCTCGTAGATGGGGCCCATCCATTCGGCGTCGCGCCGGGCCAGGTAGTCGTTGACGGACATGACGTGCACGGCCTTGCCGCGCAGCGCGTACCCGGCGGCGGCCAGCGCCCCGGCGAGCGTCTTGCCCTCACCGGTGGCCATCTGCACGATGTGCCCGGCGAGCAGCTCCATCACGCCGAGCAGCTGCACGTCGTAGGGCCGTTCGTCGAGCGAGCGGCGGGCGGCCTCGCGCCCCAGCGCACACAGCTCGGCCAGCGTTTTCTCGTCGTAGTCCTCGCCGGTGACCTTCTCCCGCAGTCGCGTGGCGGCCTCGGTCAGCTCCTCGTCGGGGAGCTTCTCGAGTTTCGTCTCGCGCCAGTCGATGCTTTTCAGCAGCTCCTGGTACTTGGAGATGTCGACGGTGGCCGGACGATCCAGGAGCCGGCTGAACCGGTCCTTGACCCGCCGCAAGAACGCCGCCACCGACGCTCACCTCCTCGCTCGCTCACACAACCGCCCTGCACGGTAACGGTGCGGGGCGTCGAGTGGTTCCTGGCCAACCAACACAGCCTATTCACGTTCCGATGGCAGGATCGGCCGTGTGACCCGTTCTCTGCCTCGCCGGCTGTCGCTGTCGGCCATCATGCTCGCTCTCGTGGCGTCCGGCTGCACCTCACGTGTCGGTGAGGACGCCGAACGGGAGCTGCCCTACGAGCAGAGCGCGGGCCCGGCCGGTGAGGTTCCCCCGGAGCTGGAGGAGTTCTATGCCCAGACCCTGACCTGGGAGAAGTGCGCCGACTACGCGACCGGCGAGTTCGACTCGCAGCCGCTGGCGGACCCGGCGGTGGAGTGCACCCGCCTGTCGGTGCCGCTGGACTACGCCGACCCGTCGGGCGAGACGATCCGGATCGGTGTGCTGCGCCGGTCGGCCGGTGACGAGTCGGAACGCATCGGTTCGCTGATGGTCAACCCCGGTGGTCCTGGCGTGGCGGGCCTGTCGACGGCGGCGTCGCTGGCGGCGGAGAACGAGGACCTGGCCGACCGTTTCGACTTCGTCGGCTTCGATCCGCGCGGGGTCGGGTCCAGCGAGCCCACGATCAGCTGTGTGACCGGGGAGGAACGCGACGCCGACCGCGCGGACGACTCGGAGCTGGACGCGTCCCCGGCGGGGGTGGCGCGCGCCGAGCAGGAGAACCGCGACTACGCGGCGAACTGCGAGCAGCGCACCGAGTTCGGCAGCGACATGCTGGCCAACCTGGGCACGAGGGACGTCGTGAAGGACATGGACGTGCTGCGCTCGGCCCTGGGCGACGAGAAGCTGAACTATGTCGGTTTCTCCTACGGAACCCGCATCGGCAGCACCTACGCGGAGACGTTCCCCGACAGTGTTCGGGCGATGGTCCTCGACGGTGCGGTGGATCCGAACAAGGACCCGGTGGAGGAGGTGGTGGCCCAGGGCAAGGGCTTCCAGGAGGCTTTCGACGACTTCGTCACGTGGTGCCTGGACCAGCAGGACTGCCCCTTCACCTCGGCGAGTTCGGCGAACGCGGACTACCAGTCCCTGGTTCGCCCCCTGGCCGAGTCCCCGATCGATGTGGGCGACGGTCGCCCCCTGTCCTACGAGGACGCCACGACCGGAACCGTCCAGGCTCTCTATTCGGAGCAGCTGTGGGACCACCTGCAAACGGGCCTGAACGAACTCCGGCAACACCGGGGCGACACCCTCATGATGCTCGCCGACCTGTACCTCGAACGATCGACGGATGGTGAGTACACGACCACCCAGGACGCGTTCGTCGCCATCCGCTGCGTCGACGACCCCCGGGTGACCGACCCCGCGAAGGTCGCCGAGGTCAACGAGCGCTACAAGGCCGCCGCCCCCTTCCTCGACGACGGCAACCCCCCGTCGACGGCCCGCGACAGCTGCGCCTTCTGGCCGGTCCCCAACACCGGCCAACCCCACCTGCCCCAGGTGGAGGGCGTCCCCCCGATCCTGGTCATCTCCACCACCGGCGACCCCGCGACCCCCTACCAGGCCGGCGTCTCCCTGGCCAAGGCCCTCAACGGCGCCCTCCTGACCTTCGAGGCGACCCAGCACACCGTCTTCCTCCAGGGCAACCCCTGCGTGGACGAAGCCGGCACCGACTACCTGACCGACGGCACCCTCCCCAGCGAAGGCACCCGCTGCCAACCCTGACCCACGGCCCCCGAGGTTTCGCCACAGCCGGGCTCCGGCGCCACCGGCACCGCGCTGAGCCCCGGCGTCGCCGGCACCGTGTTGGGTCTGGTGTTGCCGGAACCGTTGGGCCCTGCGTCGCCGGCACTGTTTCGGCACTGTGTTGGGCCCTGCGTCGCCGGCACCGTTCCGGCGCCGTGCTGGCCCCCGTGCCGTCGGCTTCGCTCGCGTCACCTTCCTGAGCCCCGCGCGGTTGGCCCCGCTCCCGCCATTTTGCGGCCTTCGCGCCGTCTGCCAGCGCCCGCCACTCGGGCCCCACGCCGCTCGCCCCACCTTCCCGACTCCCCGCACCGCCGACACCGCTCACCTCACCCCGCACCAGGGGGAGGCCCGGAACGTGGGCCCGATCCGGCCCCAGACCTGGTCACCGCCTCGCATCAGCGCACACAGACAGTTGCGAAGGCAAATCTCCACCCCACTCCTCACCCCGCGGGAAAGGGGATCCCTTGCGTCAAGGGTAGTCGCGACCCCCGACGGACCAGGCTCACGCGAGGGAGTTGTCCACAGGCTTCGGCACGCGAACGGTTCGGTTCAGCGTAGGCGAGAACGTGCCGTGACCAGCGCGAACACCGCCGCCGCGGCCACCGCGACCGCGACCGCGGTCAGCAGTTCCTGGCCCCGGTCGAGGAACACCCCGTGCCAGACGAACCACGCGTGCATCGCCCCGAGCGCGACCGTCAACCCCATCAGCACGCCGGCCAGGGACACCGCGCGCCGGCGTCCGGCGGGCGTCCCGGCCCGCACCCCGATGACCGCCAGCGTCACCATCACGGCCGCGGCCAGGGCGTACCCGTACCAGCCGAAACGTGCTATGTCGACGAACATCACCATGCCGTGCCGGGCGCCGGTCGCGTTGGGCCGGATCAGCAGGCCGGTGATCGGGGTGGCCAGGCCGCCGGCCACCAGCAGCGCGGTGACCATCAGTCCTTCGTGCGCCGGCCGGTCACGAACACCGCGAGGATCGCGCCCGCGACGCAGACGAACGCCGTGATCAGGAACATCTCGTTGTACTGGGTGAGCAGCGCGTCGTTCACCGCCGCCCGGTACGCCTCGACCTCGCGTTCCACCTGCTCTGGCGACTTGCCGAACGGCAGCGGCGTATTCAGGTCAGCTGTCATGGTGTGGAAGCGGTGCAGGCCCCAGGCCGCCAGACCCGCCACACCGATCAGCATTCCGGTCATTCGGGCGACCACCACGCCAGCGGCGGCGACACCGTGCTGCTCGGTTGGCACGACGCGCAGCGCGGCGGACGACAGCGGGGCGATCACGAGGCCCAACCCGAGGCCGGTCACCACCAGGTCCACGTCAAGGCGCGGCAGCGCGACGAAACCGAGGTCGTGCCGGGCGGCCAGCACGTCGACCGGCCACCCGGAGATCAGCAGGAACCCGACGGCCGCCACCAGCATGCCGATCACCGCCGGCAACCGGTCGCCGAACCGGGCGGCCAGCCAGCCACCGGCCAGCGCCCCGATCGGGAGCGCGACCAGGAACCGGACCAGCAGCAGCACGCTGCCGGTGTCGTCGCGGCCGAGCAGGGTCTGGGCGAACAGGTCGACGTTGACCAGCGTCACCATCAGTGCCGCGCCGGCGGCGAGGCTTGCACCGAGCGTGGCAAGAAACGGTCGCAGTGACACGCCTCGGGTGTCGATCAGCTTGGTCCGCGCGCGCCGCTCCCACAGCACGAAGCACACCAGCGCGACGGCCGCCGCGATCAGCAGCGGCACCCCCCACGGCGGCAGAACCCGTTCGCGCGGTTCCGGGTTGTACAGCCCGATCACCGCCAGCCCGAGCACGACGGTCAGCAGCGCGGCCCCGACGACGTCGACCGACGCCCGGGTGGCCGAGCGCACCGACGGCACGGTGAAGTGCACCGCGATCATCGCCAGCACCGCGAGCGGCACGTTCACCCAGAACACCCCGCGCCACCCGGCGACCGCCGCGATCGCGATCCCGTACAGCGGTCCGAGGACCGAGCCCAGTTCCTGCGCGGCGCCGACCGCGCCGAGCACAGCCGAGCGCTTGTGGGTCGCCCACAGATCGGCGACCAGTGCCATGGTCACCGGCAACAACGCGCCGCTGGCGACACCCTGGATCACCCGGCCGATCACCAGCACGACCAGGTCGTCGGCGATCGCGGTGACCACCGAGCCGGCGATGAAGCCGACGAGGCACACCTGCAGCAGTGCCTTGCGCCCGAACCGGTCGGACGCCTGTCCGAGCAGCGGCATCGCGGCGACGTAGCCCAGCAGGTAACCGGTCACGATCGGGGTAACCCGTTCGAGTCGGTTCACCGGGATCTGGAGGTCGTCGATGATCTGCCGCAGGACGCTGACGACGACGTAGGTGTCCAGTGCGCCCAGCAGCACGGCCAGCCCGCCGGCGCTGATCGCGATCGCGCGTCCCCTGCCGGCGGGGGTGATGGTCTCCTGGGTGGTCTCCGCGGCCGTCATCAGGCCGGCGGCGTGATGTCGACCTGCTTGCCGACGTCGGACAACGTCACGTCGACGCTCGGGTCGCCGTCGGCCGGCACCGCGACGCTGGCCTTCACCGGCCGGTGGTCGCCGTCCTGGAGCACCCAGAACGTGATCTCGACGTCCGAGTCGATCCCCGGGACCAGGCTGGAGACGACGTCACGCGCCACCTTGCCCTTCACCCGATAGGTGGACTCACCATCGATGTCCTCGGTGCCCTCCGTGGCCGGGTCCTGCACGTTGGAGAGCACGTTCGCCACCCCGCGCTCCGGGTCGAGGATCGCGCCGGGGTCGTAGAGGTTGGCGACCATCGACGCCGGCAGCTCCTGGTGGTCGCCGGTCGGCCCCTTGATCCACACCTTGTCGTCGACCAGCACGAACTCACCCTCGAACAGCTGCCCGAGCAGGTTCATCGACACCGTGCCCTGCGCGGCGCCGCCGTCGCCCTCGCGGGTCAGGTCACCCTCGGCCGAGCGCACGTCCAGGCCGGGGACCTCACCGTTGACCGTCAGCGTGAAGTGCGCCGCCTCGATCTTCGCCGTGGTCGCCGCCGCGTCCTTGAGCAGCCCGGCCCCGTCCGGCAGATCGCCGGCCGGTTCGTCGGAGGAGGAGCAGGCGGTGGCTGCCACGGCCGTACACGCGAGCACGGCGAGCAGGATCCGGCGCATCATGCCGGAATCGTAGAACCGCGTACCTGAGAGCGATGCCCGGTCCGAGAAAACGGTCGAGCGGCGGGACGGCTCAGCCGGCGCGGAAGGTCCGGCGGTAGGCCAGCGGCGATACACCGTGTGCCGCCCGCATGTGCTGACGCAGCGACGCGCCGGTGCCCAGCCCGGCCCGGCCGGCGACGTCGTCGACGGCGAGATCGGTCGATTCGAGCAGGTGCATGGCGTGCCGCACCCGCTGCTGGACCAGCCACGTGCCGGGGGACAGGCCGGTCTCGGCGCGGAAGCGCCGGGAGAACGTGCGCACGCTCATCCTCGCGTGTCTGGCCAGCGTGGCCAGGTCGAGCGGGCGGTCGAGGTGGCGCAGCGCCCACGCCCTGGTCGGCGCCGTGCCGTCGGTGCCGCCGTCGGGTACGTGCCGGTCGATGAACTGTGACTGGCCGCCCTCGCGCCACGGCGGCACCACGCAGTAGCGAGCGGCCCGGTTGGCCACCTCGGCGCCGTGGTCGCGCCGCACGACGTGCAGGCACAGGTCGACGCCGGCGCCCAGCCCCGCCGAGGTCAGTACCTCTCCGTCATCGACGAACAACACGTTCTCGTCGAGCAACACGTTCGGGTACAGCTGCCGGAAGGTGTAGGCGTGCGCCCAGTGGGTCGTCGCCGGCCGTCCGTCGAGCAGTCCGGCCGCTGCCAGCACGAACGCCCCCGTGCAGATCGACATGATCCGCGCTGATGAGGGGATGGTGGCGAACGCTTCCGCGACGCGTGAGGGCAGTTCACCGCTCTGCCGGGGCCCGGCCAGCTGGGTCCCCGGCACGATCACGGTGTCCGCCTCGGCCAGGACCTCGGCCCCGAAGTCAGGCACGATCGCGTACTCGGACTGAACCCGAACGGGGGACGTGTCGAGTCCGCACACCCGCACCCGGTACCGGTCGCCGCCGGCCGATCCGAAGATCTGCGACGGGATGGCCAGGTCGTAGCCGTTCACCGGGTCCAGGGCGAGGACCACGACCTCGTGCGTCACCGGCACACCTCCGTCGCACGTCGAACTCGGGACTGGCCAGATCCTTTCACATATTGGCGATCAGGCCACTCGTCAGGCCGGAGCGTCTCGCACAGGCTTGTCGCCGTGACGCGGACCGAGCCGGGACAACGGCCTGAACAGCGACTTCTCCGACTGCACTGGGCGTGGTGGGTCGCCATCGCGGCGTTCGTCACCCTCATCGGGGCCGCCGGTTTCCGCGCGGTGCCCAGCGTGCTGATCGACCCGCTGCACGAGGAGTTCGGCTGGTCGCGGGCCACGATCTCGGCCGCGGTGTCGATCAACCTGGTGCTCTTCGGCCTGATCAGCCCCTTCGCCGCCGCCCTGATGGACACCTTCGGCATGCGCCGGGTGGTCGCCGGCGCCCTGGTCCTGGTGGCCGCCGGCAGCGGCCTCACGGTCGTCATGACCGAGAGCTGGCAACTGCTGCTGTGCTGGGGAGTGCTCGTCGGCGTCGGCACCGGTTCGATGTCCATGGCCTTCGTCGCGACGGTCACCAGCCGCTGGTTCGTCCGCCACCGGGGCCTGGTCAGCGGCCTGCTCACGGCCGCGGGCGCCACCGGCCAACTGGTCTTCCTGCCCCTGGTCGCCAGCCTCGCCACCGACCACGGCTGGCGCACGCCGTCGCTGGTCGTCGCGATCGCCGCCCTGGCCGTCGTCCCGCTGGTCCTCACCCTGCTGCGCGACCACCCCGCCGACGTCGGCACCACCGCCTACGGCGCGCCCGTGCCCACCTCGACCGCAACTGTCATGCCATCCGGCAACAGCGTCCTGCGCGCGGTCAACGTGCTCAGGGCCGCCGCCCGAACCAGGACGTTCTGGCTGCTCGCCGGGGGTTTCGCGATCTGTGGCGCGTCCACCAGCGGCCTGGTCGGCACGCACTTCGTCTCCGCCGCGCACGACCACGGGATGCCGCACACCACGGCCGCGTCGCTGCTCGCGCTGATCGGCATCTTCGACATCGCCGGCACGGTCCTGTCCGGCTGGCTGACCGACCGGGTCGACCCGCGCCTGCTGCTCGGCGCCTACTACACGCTGCGCGGCCTGTCCCTGCTGGTCCTGCCGTCGCTGTTCGCGCCGGGGACCGAGCCGAGCATGTGGGTGTTCATCGTCTTCTACGGCCTGGACTGGATCGCAACCGTGCCGCCGACCGTGGCACTGTGCCGTGACCGGTTCGGGGAGTCCGGCCCGGTCGTGTTCGGCTGGGTGTTCGCCTCCCACCAGGTCGGCGCGGCGGTCGCGGCGCTGGGCGCGGGGGCGATCCGCGACCTGGAAGGCAGCTACGACCTGGCCTGGTGGTTCGCCGGGGGCCTCTGCGTGGTCGCGGCCCTGCTGTCGCTCGCCGTTCGCCCGATCCGTGATCCTGCGCCGGTCGAAACACGGCGTTAACACGATCTACCTAGGCTGCGGACATGGATCGTCAGCAGGAGTTCGTGCTCCGCACCCTCGAGGAGCGGGACATCCGCTTCGTGCGGCTCTGGTTCACCGACGTGCTCGGTTTCCTCAAGTCGGTGGCCGTGGCGCCGGCGGAGCTGGAGGGCGCGTTCGCCGAGGGCATCGGCTTCGACGGCTCGGCGATCGAGGGCTTCGCGCGGGTGTCCGAGTCGGACATGGTGGCCCGCCCCGACCCGGCGACCTTCCAGGTCCTGCCGTGGGAGAACCCCGACGGTCATCACTACGCGGCCCGGATGTTCTGCGACATCGCGATGCCCGACGGTTCCCCGTCCTGGGCCGATCCCCGGCACGTGCTGCGCCGCTCGCTGGCCAGGGCGAGCGAGGCCGGCTTCACCTGCTACGTGCATCCGGAAATAGAGTTCTTCCTGCTCAGCGAGCTGTTCGAGGACGGCCGCGAGCCGATCCCGGCGGACAACGGCGGGTACTTCGACCAGGCGAGCCACGCCACGGCGACGCACTTCCGCCGGCACGCCATCGAGACGCTGGAGGCCATGGGCATCTCGGTGGAGTTCAGCCACCACGAGGGCGCGCCCGGCCAACAGGAGATCGACCTGCGCTACGCCGACGCGCTCACCATGGCCGACAACGTGATGACCTTTCGGTACGTGGTCAAGGAAGTCGCGATCACCGAGGGCGTCCGGGCCTCGTTCATGCCCAAGCCGTTCTCGCTGCAACCCGGGTCGGGCATGCACACCCACGTGAGCCTGTTCGAGGGAGACCGGAACGCGTTCTACGACAGCGAGGACCCCTACGAGCTGTCCAAGACCGGCAAGGCGTTCGTCGCCGGGCTGCTGCGTCACGCCCGGGAGATCTCGGCGGTGACCAATCAGTGGGTCAACTCGTACAAACGCCTGATAGCGGGGGGTGAGGCGCCGTCGGCGGTGTGCTGGGGACACGCCAACCGGTCGGCGCTCGTGCGGGTGCCGATGTACTCGCCGGGCAAGGCGTCCTCGCGCCGGGTGGAGATCCGCAGCCTGGACTCGGCCTGTAACCCGTACCTGGCGTACGCGGTGATCCTGGCGGCTGGGCTCAAGGGTGTGCAGGAGAACTACGAGCTGCCGCCGGCGGCCGAGGACGACGTGTGGTCGCTGACCGACTCGGAGCGTCGCGCGGCCGGGTACAAGCTCCTGCCGCAGAACCTGGGGGAGGCGCTCGCCGAGATGGAGAACTCCGAACTGCTCGCCGAGACGCTCGGCGAGCACGTCTTCGACTTCTTCCTCCGGAACAAGCGCAACGAGTGGGACGCCTATCGGCGCTCGGTGACCCCCTACGAGCTCCGCACGCTGCTCCCGTTGCTCTGACCGCGCGCAGAAAACCGCCTCTGACCAGCCGATTTGACTTTGTACGTGCAGAGTCGCTAACTTTCTCCTCGTCGCACAGAGCGGCGGACGGGCCCGGAACTAGCGAGCCAGACCCGGACGACGCGGACACCGCAAGCCAGTGATACACTTCAGTGGCTAGCAGCGAGCTGGGCCGAGCGAGTTGACATCGCGAAGCGGACCAGGTACAGTCTGCGACGCAGGGAAACCGGTTCTCCTCCCAAGTGAGACTGACTTCAGTCTTCCAAGTAGGGAGTGACGGATCCCAACCAAGCAGTAAACCAACTAGCGTCTCTCGATTGATTCGCTTCGCGGCGGGTCATGGTAGATGAGCGTGTGTTGTTTGAGAACTCAACAGTGTGCCGATAAATGCTAGTGAGCTTGTGCCTGGCCTTTTGGACAGGTTAAT
>NZ_MSIF01000049.1 GCF_001921215.1 Actinophytocola xinjiangensis | reverse complement strand
GCTGTGGTGCTGATGCGGAGGGCACCGAGATCTACAGTCTGCCGGTGCGCGGCGTCGTCCGCCCCCGGCCCGGCGGTCAGCCCGCCGGCCCGGCCCGCCCCGGCGGTGCGCCGGCCCCCGGCTCCGCCGGCGTGAACATGGACGGCCCGACCGAGATGATGCCGCAGGTCCACAAGCGGCGGACCGGTCCGGAGCCCGAGCTGCTCACCCACCGCGAGCCCGGCTACGACGACCCGGTCGACGACTACCGGGACGACTACCGCGACGACGACTACGACGACGAGGAAGTACCGCTGAGCCAGGACCAGAAGCGCCTGCGCCGCAAGCGGATCTGGCGCAGGGTCCGCCGTACCGGCTACGTCCTGACCGCCCTGATGATCATCCTGCCGCTGATCGGCTTCTTCGTCGCCTACCAACTCGTCGACGTGCCGAGCCCGCAGACGATCGCCAAGGACCAGGCCCAGGTCGCCAAGCTGACCTACTCCAACGACAAGCTGATCACCGAGATGCTGCCCCCCGACGGCCAGAACCGCCGGATGGTCCGGTACGAGGAACTGCCAGAGCAGGTCAAGAACGCCGTCTTCGCCGCCGAGGACGCCGAGTTCATGACCAACCCCGGCTTCGACATCGCCGGTGTGATGCGGGCCGCCTGGAACCAGCTCTCCGGTGGTCAGGGCGGTGGCTCGACGATCACCCAGCAGTACATCAAGAAGGCGACCGGCAACGAAGAGAAGTCGATCACCCGCAAGGCGCTCGAAGTGGTCCAGGCCTACAAGATGAACAACACCTACTCCAAGGAAGACATCATCACGGCCTACCTCAACACGATCTACTTCGGCCGGGGCGCCTACGGCATCGCCGCCGCCGCGAAGGCGTACTACGACAAGGAACTCAAGGACATCACCCCGTCCGAGGCGGCGCTGCTCGCCGGCATGATCCAGAGCCCGAGCCGGTTCGACGAGCCCGAGTACATGACCCGCCGGTGGGAGTTCGTGCTCGGCCAGATGGTCAACAACGGCTGGTTCCCCGCCGAGCAGGCCAAGACCGAGAAGTTCCCGCAGCCCGAGGACTGGGAGAAGCTGCGCACCAAGGCCCTCACCGACTACCGGGCGCACATCCAGCGGCGGGTGATGGACGAGCTGGCGCGCGACGCCGGCATCACCGAGCAGGACATCTTCCAGCAGGGCCTGGTCATCAAGACCACCATCGACCCGGCGGCCCAGAAGGCCGCCGTCGAGTCGGTCAAGAACGTCATGGACGACGAGTCGAAGAACATCCTGCCGGCGCTGGTCGCGGTCAAGCCCGGCTCCGGCGAGATCGTCGCCTACTACGGCGGCAACAACGGCATCGGCACCGACTGGGCCGCCGCCGAGCAGGAGCCCGGCTCGTCGTTCAAGCCGTTCGACCTGGTCGCCCTGCTGCAGAAGGGCATGGGCCTCGGCGAGGACTACGACGGCACCTCGGGGCGCACCTTCGAAGGTCGCGAGGCCCCGGTCCGCAACGCCGGCGGCGACGACTCCTGCGGCAAGGAATGCACCGTGGCCAAGGCCATGGAGAAGTCCGTCAACACCGTGTTCTACGAGATCGCCGTCGAGATCGTCGGCACCAAGGCCGTCCGGGACGCCGCCCGTCAGGCCGGTATCACCTCCGACCTCAACGGCGACAAGCCCGAGGACGCCGCCCCCGACGGCAACATCTCGATCGGCGGTGGCGACACCCGCGTGTCCACCATGGAGATGGCCTCGGCCTACGCCACGTTCGCCGCCGGCGGCATCTACAACAAGCCGCACCTGGTGTCGGAGGTCCGCTACCCGGACGGCACGGTCAAGTGGACGCCGACCCAGACCACCAAGAACGCCTTCGACAAGAACGACCCGGACAACAACGCCAAGATCGCGCGCAACGTCACCGAGTCACTCATGCCGGTGCTCGAACACTCGGACCTGGAGTGCGACGGCGACTGGGAGTGCGCCGGCAAGACCGGTACCCACCAGTTCGGCAACACCGACGACAACGCCAAGGCGTGGATGGTCGGGTACTCCCGGGAGATCTCGGCAGCGGTGTCCATGGGCGCGGAGAAGGACAAGAAACAGATCCCGCTGATCAACAGCGACGGCGACATCGTCTACGGCTCCGGCCTGCCCGGCGAGATCTGGCTCGACTTCATGAACCGCTACCACAAGAACAAGGAACCGAAGGACTTCCCCGAGTTCGAGGCGATCGGCAAGACCGTCGAGGAGTTCGAGGCGGAGAACCGGCGCACCGAGGAGACCCGCAACGAGGACGGGAACAACGGTCGCGGCAACGACGACGACGAGGACGGCCGTCCCGGTGGCGGGGGTGGTGGCAACGGCCCCAAGCCGACCGGCGGTCCGACCATCCCGACCGGTGAACCGTCGATCCCCACCGGGGAGCCGAGCATCCCGACCGATCCCGAGAACCCCGGGAACACCTTCACCCCACCGTTCCCCGGACCGGGCGACGTCACCGGTTGACCTCGGGAACCCAGGTAGCGGCCACGCGCGCCGGCGACGCCCCGTAGCATCGCCGGCGTGCCCGACCAGCCAGGCCAGCCCGACGACCCCGAGGCCGACGACCTCCCCGTCAGCACCGCCGTCAGTACCGACGGCCGGCGCGCCGGGCCCGGCCGCGAGATCGTCGGCGCCGACGGCGAGGTGGGCGACGGGCACGACGTCGTCGACGGCGAGGTCGGGGACACCGCGACGCTGACCCCCGAGCAGCGCGACGTACCGACCTGGACCGAGCCGCTGGCCGCCGCCGCCAGCACGCCGGTCGGCGGCCCGCTCGGCGACCACGCAGCGATCGGCCGGCACTGGTTCTGGACCCCGCTGCGGGTGGCGCTGCTGCTGGCGGTGATCGGCCTGACCATCGGCTGGTTCGGCAAGGCGGCCTGCGTCCAGCAGTACTTCAACGAGGACAGCCAGCAGCTGGAACTGGACTGGCGCTCCAGCCGCCCGTTCACCGCGATGTGCTACTCCGACGTCATCCCGCTGTACTCGGCCGAACGGCTCAACGAGGGCGGCTTCCCGTACGAGACCAGCTGGGTCGACGACGAGGGCAAGCCGACCGCGCACACCCGGTACATGGAGTACCCGGTGCTGACCGGCCTGTTCCAGTGGGTGAACGCGAAGCTCGCCGACGGCTGGCTCAACCTCGCCAACGCCGGCTGGCTGCCGACCGGCCTCGCGGTCACCGTGTTCTTCGACATCTCCGCGTTCTGGCTCGCGCTCGCCTGGCTGGTGACCATCTGGGCGGTGGCCAGAACGGCGCGGCTGCGGCCGTGGGACGCCGCGCTGATCGCCGCCTCACCGCTGGTGATGGTGCACGCGTTCACCAACTTCGACACCCTGGCCACCGCGTGCGCGGCGACCGCGCTGCTGGCCTGGTCGCGCCGCCGGCCGGGCCTGGCCGGTCTGCTGCTGGGCATCGGCGCGGCGGCGAAGCTGTATCCGCTGTTCCTGCTGGGGCCGCTGCTGGTGCTGTGCCTGCGCGGCGGGCGGATGCGCGAGTGGCGCAGAACCACCGTCGTGGCGTTGCTGACCTGGGCGGTGGTGAACCTGCCGATCCTGGTGGCGTTCCCCCGAGGCTGGTGGGAGTTCTTCCACCGCAACAGCCTGCGCGGCGCCGACCCGGACTCGCTGTACAACGTGGTCACCCAGTTCACCGGCTGGCCGGGTTTCGACGGGCAGCTGCCCTTCGGCCAGACCCCGGTGTGGCTGAACCTGGTCAGCGCGGGGCTGTTCCTGCTGTGCTGCGCGGGGATCGCCTACGTCGGTCTGACCGCGCCGGTGCGCCCGAGGGTCGCGCAGCTGTCGTTCCTGGTGATCGCCGCGTTCCTGCTGACCAACAAGGTGTGGAGCCCGCAGTACTCGCTGTGGCTGGTGCCGCTGGCAGTGCTGGCGGTGCCGCGCTGGCGGCTGCTGCTGGCCTGGATGACCGTCGACGCGCTGGTCTGGTTCCCGAGGATGGCCTTCTACCTGGGCGAGGACAAGAAGGGCCTGCCGGTCGAGTGGTTCCTGTCGTTCGTGGTGGTCCGCGACCTGGCGGTGATCGGCCTGTGCGCGCTGGTGATCTACGAGATCTACCGCCCGGCCAGGGACCTGGTCCGCCGGGGCGGCCACGACGACCCGCACGGCGGGGTGCTCGACGGCGCGCCCGACCGGTTCGTGGTGCGCGGCCGGCGTCAGGCGAACCGGGCCGGGGCGCGTCCGGCCGGCGGCCCGTCACCGGAACCGCCCGGATCGAGTGAACCGTCGGGATCCGGCTCGCCGCCTTCCGGATCGGTGTCGGGATCGTCGTCGACGGTCGACCGGGCGACCAGGAACGCGTAGAACAGCCCGACCAGCAACGCCGCCCTGCCCCACACGCCGACCATCACCGCCTGCGCGGCCAGCCCGTCGAAGATGCCACCGCGCTGGCCGTAGAAGATCTCGTAGAACCAGCGGAAGATGCCGATACCCATGGCGATGTCGGCCAGCAGGTAGGCCACGATCCAGCCCCACCTGATCCGCAGCAGCACGAACATCGGCACCAGCCACAACGTGTACTGCGGCGAGTGGACCTTGTGCAGCAGCAGGAACCCGCACAGCATCGCCGCCGACACCGCGACCCACGGGTAGGTGCCCTCCCGTTGGTAACGCCGCCAGCCCAGCGCGCACGCGAGCACGAACGAGAGCAGCATCAGCGTCGGCGACAGCACCCCGATCAGGTCCTGCACGGGCGCGTTGTCCGGGTTGGAATCCGGCCGCAGGCCCCAGAACCAGATGGAGTTGGTGGTGATGTCGGCCTTGCGCAGCATCTGGAAGGTGAACGACGCCCGCCAGCCCTCGAACCCGGCCACCGCGAACGGCACGTTCACCGCCACCGCGGTGCCCAGCGCCACCAGCGCCACCCGGACCGCGCCCGCCCAGTCCAGTGCCCTCCCGGCCAGTTCCCGCCCGCCCCGGCCACCGGTCAGCACGTAGAGCATCAGCGGCAGCACGAAGATCGCCGGGTACACCTTGAACGCGAAGCCGAGCCCGAGCAGCACCGAGGCGTAGGTCGCCCGCTGGATCAGCGGCCGGTCGGCGCCGCGCGCGCCCCACCCCCGGTGCACCACGTACACCGCGGCGACCGCGCACAGCACGACCGGCAGTTCCCAGTTGTGGAACGCGTAGAGCACCAGCGGCGGGCCGATCGCCCACAGCAGCGCGCGCCACCCGGCCAGCCGGCCGAGCATCCACGCCGTCGCCAGCCCGAAGGGCGCCAGCACCAGCGCGGAGAGCAGCAGGAAGTCGGCGTCGGTGTCGGCGAACAGCGCCGAGGCCCAGATGACAACGCCGGTCAGCACCGGGTACTCGACGACCCCGCCGACCGGCTGGCCGTCCTCGGTCAGGCTGCCGTTGACGTAGGGGAACACGTGCCGGTCGATGTCGCGGCCGATCCACAGGAACTGGATGTCGGAGTAGCAGACCTCCTGCTTGCTGCGCAGGTCGAAGTTGGGTTCGCTGCGGCCCCACTCGTCGAAGTCGGGGCCTGAGCAGCGGTCCTTGTTGAGGAAACCGAGCACCAGCGTGATCCCGCACAGTGCGACCAGCACGACGAGGGCCGCCGCGCCGAGCCGGGCACCGGTGCGGGGCTGGCGGCCGCCCGGGGGCGTGCCGACCTCCTCGGACACTCGACCGTCGTCCTTCCCTGACCCCGCCGCCGAGTGGACCGGCAGCATTCTCACCGCACCATCGCGGCGCGCAGGAACGCGATGTCCTCCGCCTGCCCCTCGGCGGGGGTTTCCACCACGACCGGCGCGCCGGCCTCCCTGGCCACGGATGCCAACAGCTCCGGTTCGATCATGCCATTCTTGATGTTGGCGTGACGGTCCCGGGCGGAGTCGAACTCGTCGCGCGAGCTGTTGAGGTGGACCAGGTCGATCCGGCCGGTGATGGCCTTCACCCGCTCGACGATGCCCTCCAGCGACTCGCCGGCCGCGTGGGCGTGGCAGGTGTCCAGGCAGAACCCGGCGCCGAACTCGCCGACCTTGTCCCACAGCCGGGCCAGCACGTCGAACTTGCGGGCCATGGCGTTGTCGCCGCCGGCGGTGTTCTCGATCAGGATCGGCAGCGGGAAGCCGCCGGCGTCGGCCTGACGCTCGAAGAACTTGCGCCAGTTGTCCAGGCCCTTGGCCGGGTCCTCGCCCTGCGTGACGTGCCCGCCGTGCACGATCAGGCCCTTGGCGCCGGAGGCGGCGGCCGATTCCGCGTACTGGGTGACGGTCTTGCGCGACGGGATACGGATGCGGTTGTTGGTTGAGGCGATGTTCACCGGATAGGGGGAGTGCACGAACACGTCGACGCCGGCCTCGCGGAGCGCGTCGGCCTGCGGGTGGGGCGGCTGGGCCTTCCAGCTCTGCGGGTCGCCGAGGAAGAACTGCACGACGTCCGCATCTCGCTCACGTGCCGCGCCGAGCGGGTCGTCACTGTGGATGTGGGCGCCGATGCTCATGGCAGGCGAGCGTAGTCGCCGGGCTTGACCGAGACAGGAGCCGCCCGCTGGTCCAGTTGGGTTACACACCGTCTTTCCTACCCTGGTCACGCGTCACCGTTCCGGGTTACGGTCGTTGCACCTTCAGGGCTACCGACGAGTAAAGCGGGAGGACACGTGCGACGACGCATGCGTAGTGCCGCGACCGCGCTGGCGATGCTCCTGTCGGTGTGCACCCTGGGCCTGGCCGGCAGCGGAACGGCGGCCGCCGCCGAACCGATCATCATCGGCAGCTGCCAGGCCACCGTGCGGGGCGTCCCCGGCCAGCCGGTCGCGCTCGCCCCGGCGGCCGTGCTCGGCGTGGTGACCGACGCGGTGCGCGCGGTCCCGCTCCTCGGACCGCCGCTGGCCGGCGCCGCCAACAAGGCCTTCGAGGCGCTGCCGCCCATCCCGATCGGCGCGATCCCCACCGGCAGCGGCTACCTCACCGGCGGCGACATCGCGAACGCGGTGGTCAAGGAACTGAAGAAGATCCCGCTGCTCGGCCCGGTGCTGGTCGCGGTGGTCGACACCGTGCGCTCCACCCTGACCTCGGCCTGCGTCGTGCTGGTCACCGGCACGAACGCGGTCGGCGCCCCGGTCCAGGACGGCGCCGAGGCCGTGGCCGACACCTCCGAGCAGGTCACCAGGCAGCTCCTGCCGGGCAACACCGGCCCCGGTCCGGGCGCCCCCGGCGGCCAGACTCCGGCCCCGGGCACCGGCGGCAACCCCGGGCAGGGCGGCCTGACCCCCAACCAGCCACCGCTGGGCGGGCTGGCGCCCGGCGAGTGGTCGCTCTACCCGCCCGGCCTCGGCGGGCCCGGCGGTCTGGGCGGGCTGGCCCGCTCGCCGCTGGACCTCTACGGCTCGGTGCCCTACGCCACGGCCGGCGGGTTCGCCCCGGCGCCCGGCGTCCGCTACGGCGGCGCGGTGCCCGGCTACCACCCGCAGTTCGGCATCGCCGGCGCGAACGACCCGAGCGACGACGTCCGGGCCGCCGGGCGGGCCGAGGCGCTGGAGCCGCCGGCCGGCCAGCGGATCGAGCTGCCGGTGCTGCTGGCGGTGCTGGCGTTGTCGATGGTGACCGCCGCCCTGGTGCGCACCTGGGTGCTGCGCCGAACCCCGGCCGCGACCGCCTGACCGGGTCCCCTGTAGCCTGTCCAGCGCAAGACCCCTCCTGCCACGGAGAGTCCGTGGCCGCCGAGTCCACAGGAGGTGAGTGGTCTTCATGCGTCATTACGAGGTCATGGTCATCCTCGATCCCACCCTGGACGAGCGCACGGTCGCACCGTCGCTCGACACCTTTCTCAACGTCATCCGCACCTCTGGCGGCAACGTCGAGAAGGTCGAGGTCTGGGGCAAGCGTCGGCTGTCGTTCGAGATCAACAAGAACACCGAGGGCATCTACGCGGTGCTCGACGTGAACGCGGACCCGGACGCGGTGAAGGAGCTGGACCGCCAGCTCGGCCTCCAGGAGTCGGTGCTGCGGACCAAGGTCCTGCGGCGCGACCCGGCCACGGCCTGAGGAGGTAAGCCATGGCTGGCGACACCGTCATCACCGTGATCGGCAACCTCACCGCCGACCCCGAGCTGCGGTTCACGCAGTCCGGCGCGGCGGTGGCCAACTTCACCGTGGCCTCGACCCCGAGGACCTTCGACCGCCAGAGCGGCGAGTGGAAGGACGGCGAGGCGCTGTTCCTGCGGTGCAACATCTGGCGTCAGGCGGCCGAGAACGTGGCCGAGTCGCTGACCCGTGGCGCTCGCGTGATCGTGAGCGGCCGGCTCAAGCAGCGGTCCTTCGAGACCCGTGAGGGTGAGAAGCGCACCGTCGTCGAGCTGGAGGTCGACGAGGTCGGCCCGTCGCTGCGGTACGCCACCGCGAAGGTCAACAAGGTGAGCCGGGGCAGCGGCGGTGGAGGCGGCGGCTTCGGCGGCTCCGCCAACGGCGCCCCCGCGGACGACCCGTGGGGCTCGGCCCCGCCTGCCAGTTCCGGCGGCGGCGGTGGCGGCGGCGGGTTCTCCGACGAACCGCCCTTCTGACCGACAACCCGCACGCTGTAGAGAAGACCAGGAGTAAACACGTGGCCAAGCCACCCATTCGCAAGCCCAAGAAGAAGGTCTGCGTCTTCTGCAAGGCCAAGAAGAAGGCCGAGCTGGCGCCGATCGACTACAAGGACACGACGCTGCTGCGCAAGTACATCTCCGACCGCGGCAAGATCCGTGCCCGCCGGGTCACCGGCAACTGCAGCCAGCACCAGCGTGACGTCGCCATCGCGGTGAAGAACGCGCGGGAGATGGCCCTGCTGCCCTACACCTCGACCGCACGCTGAGCTGGGGAGTCGAACGATGAAGCTCATCCTCACCGCTGACGTGTCCGGCCTGGGTGGCCCCGGCGACATCGTCGAGGTCAAGGACGGCTACGGCCGCAACTACCTGCTGCCCCGCAAGCTGGCGATCCAGGCCACCAAGGGCGCCGAGCGCCAGGTGCAGACCATCCGCCGGGCGCAGAACGCGCGGGCGATCCGGGGTCTGGACCACGCGCAGGAGGTCAAGGCGGCGCTGAACGCCGTCGACCCGGTGCCGCTCAACGCCAAGGCAGCCGCCGGTTCCGGCAAGCTGTTCGGTTCGGTCACCTCGGCCGACGTGGTCGCGGCGGTCAAGGCCGCCGGTGGCCCGGTGCTGGACAAGCGCCTGGTCGAGCTGACCGGGCACATCAAGACCGTGGGCAAGCACTCGGTGAGTGTTCGCCTGCACCCGGACGTGACGGCCAAGTTCACCGTCCAGGTCTCGGCCAACTGATCTCGTTGACCGTGCGTAGTTGATCTCCGTCAGGCCCCGCGCCAGGTGACGCACCCCGGCGCGGGGCTTGACGCTTGTCTGTTCACCCGTCGACCCGTGTGGTCCACACGTGTTGTCCACATCCGGCTGTCCACACCTGTGGGTTAACCCTGCCGAACGGCCGAAGCGCGACACGCCGAACGGCCATTTTTCCCCGACACGCCGCAGCTCACACGGAGAGTTTTTCCACAGCCAGTACCCAGGCGCTGACCAGCGCTTATTCGGCGCGCCCTGGCGCCTGTCCACAGGTTGTCCCCATGCGGGTCGACGGCTGTGGTTGGTTGTGTTCCGGCATCAACAGGTTGTCCACAGCGGCGTCCCCAACGAGGTTTGGCCAAGGCCCGCCGGGCCATCTAAGGTCCCGCGTACATCCTCGCTCCGCGTACCCGCGGCACCACCCTCGACGGTCGCCGCCGGGTACCGCGCGTCGTCTATGCTCGAACAGGTGTTCGAGAGGTAGGAGGGGTTCTCGGTGGCGATGACCGACGACCGTCCGCCGGCTTCCGCGTCCGGCGAAGGCGGGATGGACCGCCAGCCGCCGCAGGACCTGGCCGCCGAACAGAGCGTGCTCGGCGGCATGATGCTGTCCAAGGACGCCATCGCCGACGTGGTCGAGGTGCTGCGCCCCGGCGACTTCTACCGCCCGGCCCACCAGGTCGTCTACGACTGCGTCCTGGACCTCTACGGCCGGGGCGAGCCGGCCGACGCGATCACCGTGGCCGCCGAGCTCGAACGCCGGGGCGAGATCCGCCGGGTGGGCGGCGCGCCGTACCTGCACACGCTGATCGCCACCGTGCCGACCGCCGCGAACGCCGGCTACTACGCCGAGATCGTCTCGGAGAAGTCGATCCTGCGGCGGCTGGTCGAGGCCGGTACCCGGATCGTGCAGCTGGGTTACGCGGGCGCCGAGGGCGCGGACATCAACGAGGTCGTCGACCGCGCGCAGTCCTCGATCTACGAGGTCACCGAGCGCCGGATGAGCGAGGACTACGTCTCGCTGGAGGAGCTGCTCCAGCCGACGATGGACGAGATCGACGCCATCGCCTCGCGTGGCGGCTCGTCGCTGGGTGTGCCGACCGGCTTCGAGGACCTGGACGCGGTCACCAACGGCCTGCACCCCGGCCAGATGATCATCGTCGCGGCGCGTCCCGGTATCGGCAAGGCGCTGGCCCTGGACACCCCGCTGCCCACCCCGCACGGCTGGACGACCATGGGCGAGGTCGCCGTCGGTGACCGGCTGCTCGACGCCGACGGCCGACCGACCCGGGTGGTGGCGGCCACCGAGGTCCTGCGCGGCCGCCCGTGCTTCGAGGTCGAGTTCGCCGACGGCACGGTGATCGTCGCCGACGCCCGGCACCAGTGGCTGACCACCGCCGGTGGTGTCACCCGGATCCGCACGACCGAGCGGCTCGCCGCGACCGTCGCCGATGGCCACACGGTCGCCGACCCCCGCCCGTTGGACCTGCCGGAGCGGGACCTGCCGATCCCGCCGTACACGCTGGGGGTGTGGCTGGCCACCGGCCACCCGGCCGACCCGGAGCTGGGTTGGCTGGTCGAGGCCGACGGCGAGCCGAGGATCCCGGCCGGGTACCTGCGGGCGGGTCTGGCCCAGCGCCGCGCGCTGCTCGCCGGCCTCGCCGACGGCGCCGGCACGGTCCTGCCGGACGGCGCGGTGCGCCTGCCGGCGGCCGGCCCGGGTCTGGCCGGGGACCTGCGCGACCTGCTCGCCGGCCTCGGCCACCCCGCGCGGGGCGGCGGGGTGATCGAGTTCCGCACCGAGGACGACGTCTTCCGCCTGGAGCGCAAACGTTTGGCGCACAAGGACGCGCGCGGCCCGGCCGACGCCGGCCGGCTGGTGGTCGACGTGCGCCCGGTGCCCACCACCGAGGTGCGGTGTGTCGAGGTGGACAACGCCGAGCACCTGTACCTGGCCGGCCGTTCGATGGTCCCCACGCACAACTCGACGCTCGGCCTGGACTTCACCAGGTCCTGCAGCGTCAAGCACGGCATGACCAGCGTCATCTTCTCGCTGGAGATGAGCCGGACCGAGATCGTGATGCGCATGCTCTCGGCCGAGGCCAAGATCCGCCTGGCCGACATGCGCGGCGGCCGGATGACCGACGACGACTGGACCAGGCTGGCCCGGCGGATGAGTGAGGTCAGCGAGGCGCCGCTGTTCGTCGACGACTCCCCGAACATGACCATGATGGAGATCCGCGCGAAGGCCAGGCGGCTCAAGCAGCGCCACGACCTGAAGCTGGTCGTGGTCGACTACATGCAGCTGATGACCTCCGGCAAGCGCGTGGAGTCCCGCCAGCAGGAGGTCTCGGAGTTCTCCCGGCAGCTCAAGCTGCTGGCCAAGGAGCTCGAGGTGCCGGTGGTGGCGATCAGCCAGCTCAACCGTGGCCCCGAGCAGCGCACCGACAAGCGGCCGATGCTCTCCGACCTGCGCGAGTCTGGCTCGCTGGAGCAGGACGCCGACATGGTCATCCTGATCCACCGCCCGGACGCCTTCGAACGGGACGACCCGCGCGCCGGCGAGGCCGACCTGATCCTGGGCAAGCACCGTGCCGGCCCGACGGCCACGGTCACCGTCGCCCACCAGCTGCACTACTCCCGTTTCACCGACCTGGCCCAGGGCTGAGCCGGCGGCGGTTCAGCTCGACCTCACGTCCGCGAGGGAGCCGGGTTCATGGTGCCCGCGGGCTGCCGATCCTCGCGTCAAGCGGGCCGTTCCGCCGCCCTTTCGTAGGCGGCGCGCGCGACGGCGACCTGCTGGCGATGCTCGCGGGTCCAGGCCACCAGCGGGGCGATGGCGTCGAGCAGGGTCGCGCCGAGCGGTGTCAGGGCGTACTCGACCTGGGGTGGCACGACCTCGTGCACGGTGCGGGTGACCAGCCCGTCGCGTTCCAGCCGGCGCAGGGTCAGCGTCAGCATCCGCTGGCTGATGTCGTCGACGGCGCGGCGCAGCTCGTTGAACCTCCGGGTGCCGGTGCCCAGCAGCTCGACGATCAGCAGCGACCACTTGTCGGACAGTCGGTCGAGCACGTCTCGTATCTCGCAGCTGCGGGTCTCGGCGACGGCGGGCAGCGCGTTGTCCATGTCGCGGTAACACGAATGTGCCTTCTTCCGTTCCCCACCGCGGTGTCGGATCGTGAGGACGTCCCACCGGAGGCGAGAGGAACGGGTGTGATGACGGCACCGAAGATCGGCGTGATGCTGCCGACGATGACCGAGCGCGGCGGCGAGCTGACCGACGTCGGCCGCGCGGCGCGGCACGCCGAGGATCTCGGACTGGAGTCGGTGTGGGCCGTCGACCAGCTCGTCGCCGGCTCCGGCGTGCCACTGCTGGAGAGCACGGTCGCGCTGACCGCCGCGGCGGCGACCACCAGCCGGATCCGGCTCGGCTACGGCGTGCTGGTCCTGCCGCTGCGGCCGGCCGTCTGGACCGCCAAGCAGGTCGCGTCGCTGCAACACGTCTCCGGGGACCGGGTGCTGCTCGGCATCGGGGTCGGCGGCGACCGGCACGCGCTGTCCTGGGAAGCGGCCGGCGTCTCCCGCCGCGAGCGGGGCCGCCGCACCGACGACGCGCTCGCCGTGCTGCCCGACCTGATCGCCGGCCGCCCGAGCCGGGTCGCCGGCGCCACGGTCCAGCTCGCTCCCGGTGTCCCGGTGCCGCCGATCATCGTCGGTGGCCTGTCGCCGGCCGCCCTGGCCCGTGCGGCGACCTACGGCGACGGCTGGTTCGCGCTACCGGTCCCTGACGAGCTGTTGGCCGCGACCGTCGGCCGGCTCGCCGAGCTGGCCGCGGCCAGGGGCCGGCCGACCCCCGAGGTCACCAGCAGCGTGCTCGCCGCCCTCGACGGCGACCCGGCGCGGCCCGACCGGGCCGGCCTGACCCGTCGGCTGACCGATCCGAACGGCATGTTCGGCATGCCAGGCGAGGCCGTCGACACGGTCGTGGTCGGCGGCCCGGACAGCCTCTCCGACCGGATCGGCGCCGTTCACGTCGCCGGCGCCGACCGGGTGATCGTGTCCGTGGCCGGCGGCGACTGGTTCCGCCAGACCGAACTGGTGGCCACGGCCGCCGCGCTGCTCTGACACCGTCCGGAACAGGCCGTCCGGGACCGGTCCCGGCCTCCGTCGCGACACTGGGCCCATGACTGAGCCGGCCCGACGTCCGTTGCGCCCGCCCGTGCTGATCGGCGCCCTGGTGGCGCTGCCCCTGGCCGCGCTGCTGTTCGCCATGACGGAGATGAACGTCGGCGCGCGGGGGAGTCTCTCCTCGATGGCCCTGCTGATCTCCCTGTTGGCCGTCCGGTTCAACTGGGCTCGGCTGACGTCGGTCGCCGTGCTGGCCTTCCTGACCGTCCTGTGGGTGCCGGTCATCATCGTCCACCTGGATGACGGCGTGAGTCAGGCCGCGAGCTACACACTGATCGGCGCGGTCGTCTTCGTGGTGGGTGCGGTGCTGGCCTTCCTGGCTCCATCGAACCTGTACTACCAGCAGGCCGCCGACTGGCGGCGCAGCCGGAAACAACGGTCCACCTGAGGTCCCAGGTGCCACCTTGGTGCCATTCTGAGCCAAACCGGGTTGTCATGGCACCACGCGTGTGCCATAGTGGTGCCATGGATCTGACGACGTATGTGGGCAACCTCGGGCGCGAGTTCGCCACGCTCGCCGAGGCGGGCGGCGAGGAGGCACGCGCGCTCGTCGAACGCCTCACCGGACCGCTGGAGTCAGCGATCCGGATGACCCTGCTGGAGGCGCTGGCCGGCGCCGCCGACGAGATCACCAGCGACCTGGCCCCCGGCTCGGTCGAACTGCGCCTGCGCGGGCGTGACCCGAGTTTCGTCGTCACCCAGCCGCCGGCCGCACCGGCCCAGGACACGACCACCACCCCCGAGAACCCGGACACCGACGCCGAGACGCCGTTCAGCGAGGACGGCCCCACGGCCCGGATCAACGTCCGCCTGCCCGAGCAGCTCAAGGCCGCGGTCGAGGAGGCCGCCGCCCGCGAGGGCCGCTCGGTCAACGCCTGGCTGGTCCGCGCCGCCACGACCGCCCTGACGCGCGTCGAGGAACGCCCGCGCCAGCCCACCGGCAAACCGGGCCGCCAGCGGCTGTCCGGCTGGGTCCGCTGACCCGACCGCACGTCACCACCACACGTCCCTGACCTGCGGGGACGCCCACCAGCAACGTGATGAGGGAACACCCATGCCTGTGTACGACACCCCGGAACCCGTCTCGCTCAGCCTCGAACTCGGCACCACCAGGCTCCGCGTCACCGCCAGCGACCGGACCGACACCGCCGTCGACGTGCGGCCCACCGACCCGGACGACCAGTCCGACGTGCAGGCCGCCCGCAAGGTCCGCGTCGAACACACCAACGGCACCATCCAGATCACCGGCCCGAAGGCCCGCGCCTTCGACTTCTCCAAGCAGAGCCGGTCGGTCGACATCACCCTCGACGTGCCCACCGGCTCGCGGCTGGCCGCCGAGGTGCAGGTCGGCGGCCTCGACGCCGCCGGACGCCTCGGCGAGTGCCGGTTCAAGTCCGCCGTGGGCACCGTCCGGGTGGAGCGCACCGGCCCGCTGCGCGTGGACCTGGGCGCCGGCGGGGCCAGCGCCAGGGAGATCGCCGGCGACGCCGACGTGCACACCGGCTCCGGTGACGTCCACCTCGGCGACGTCGAGGGCGGCGCGGTGGTGAAGAACTCCAACGGCAACACCGAGATCGACTCGGCCGCCGGCGACATCCGGGTCCGTGCGGCCAACGGCACCATCACCGTCGGCCGGGCCGGCGCCGGCGTGGACGCCAAGACCTCCAACGGGCGCATCCGGATCGGCGAGGTGGTCCGAGGCTCGGTCGTGCTCGGCACCGCGATGGGCGACCTGGAGGTCGGCATCGCCCGGGGCACCGCCGCCTGGCTGGAGGTCAACACCGCCTTCGGCCACGTGGACAACGAACTCGACGACACCGCCCGGCCCGACGAGTCCGACCGGACCGTCGAGATCCGCGGGCACACCGCCTTCGGCGACATCACCATCCGACGCTCCTGAACCCCCGCCCACGGAAAGGGACACCCATGACCACCCACGAACACCCGTCGGCGATCACGGTCAGCGGGCTGCGCAAGTCCTACGGCGACCACGTCGTGCTCGCCGGCCTCGACCTGGACGTGCCCAGCGGCACCGTCTACTCGCTGCTCGGCGCGAACGGCGCCGGCAAGACCACCACCGTCAAGATCCTCACCACGCTGATCGCCGCCGGTGGCGGGGCCGCCAGCGTCGCCGGGCACGACCTGGCCACCGAGCCGGATGCGGTCCGCGCGGCGATCGGCGTCACCGGCCAGTTCTCCGCCGTGGACAACCTGCTCACCGGCCGGGAGAACCTCCTGCTGATGGCCGACCTGAACCATCTCCCCCGCGCCGGCGGCCAGCGCCGGGTCACCGAACTGCTCGACCTGTTCGACCTGACCGACGCCGCCGGCAAACCGGCCGCCACCTACTCCGGCGGCATGCGGCGGCGGCTGGACCTGGCGATGACCCTGGTCGGCGACCCCCGGGTGATCTTCCTCGACGAGCCGACGACCGGCCTGGACCCGCGCAGCCGCCGCGCCATGTGGCGGATCGTGCGGGAGCTGGTCGCCGGCGGCGTCACCATCTTCCTCACCACCCAGTACCTCGACGAGGCCGACGAGCTGGCAGACCGGATCGGCGTGCTCGACCACGGCCGGCTGGTCGCCGAGGGCACCGCCGACGAACTCAAGCGACGCCTGCCCGGCGGCCACGTCCGGCTGCGCTTCACCGACCCGGACGCCCTCGACGACGCCCACCGCGTGCTGCCCCAGTCCACCCGCGACGAGGACGACGCGCTCTGCCTGCGGGTTCCCGGCGACGGCAGCCCCCGCTCGCTCAAGTCCCTGATCGACCGCCTCGACGAGTGGTCGGTCGACGTCGAGGAGCTGACCGTGCACACCCCCGACCTCGACGACGTGTTCCTCGCCCTGACCGGCAACCCCACCGACGAGAAGGTGACCGTCCGATGACCACCCTGGCCGTCCCCGCCGCCCGGTTCCACCCGTTACGCGACTCGGCGACGATGCTGCGCCGCAACCTGCGCCGGATGGTGCGCTACCCGTCGATGACCCTGATGCTGGTCGCGATGCCGGTGGTGTTCCTGCTGCTGTTCGTCTACGTCTTCGGCGGCACGCTCGGCGCCGGGATCGGCGGGAGCGCCGCCGGCCGCGCCGAGTACGCCAACTACGTCGCCCCCGCCATCATCCTGATGACGGTGACCGCCACCGTGCAGGGCACCGCGATCTCCATCGCCATGGACCTCACCGAGGGCATCATCGCCCGGTTCCGCACGATGCACATCGCCCGCGTCTCGGTGCTCACCGGGCACGTCGTGGGCAGCGTCCTGCAGGCGGTGTTCAGCCTGGCGATCGTGATCGGCTTCGCCGTGCTGGTCGGGTTCCGCCCCACCGCCGGGCTCGGCGGCTGGCTGGCCGCCTCCGGGTTCCTGGTCGTGGTGACCTTCGCGCTGGTGTGGCTCGCGGTCGCGCTCGGCCAGGTCTCCAAGACCGTCGAGACGGCCAGCAACCTGCCGATGCCGCTGATGATGCTGCCCTTCCTCGGCAGCGGGTTCGTGCCGACCGACTCGATGCCCACGGTGCTGCGCTGGTTCGCCGAGTACCAGCCGTTCACCCCGATCATCGAGACCCTGCGCGGGCTGCTGACCGACCGGCCGCTGGGCAACGAGCCGTGGATCGCGCTCGGCTGGTGCGCGGTCATCGCCCTCGGCGGCTACCTGTGGTCCAGGAAGTTGTTCGCCCGCGAGGACGACCGCTGACCCACCCCGCCGCCACGCCAAGGCAAGGAGTCCGCGATGACGCACGATCCCCTTCCCGCGCCCCTTCCCGAGCCCCTTCCGGCGCTGCCCCTGGACCGGCCGGCGGGCTGCCCGTTCGATCCGCCGGCCGAACTCGGCCCGCTGCGCGACCAGCGCCCGCTGACCAGGCTGACCTACCCCGACGGTCACGTCGGCTGGCTGGTCACCGGGTACGCCGCCACCCGTGCGGTGCTGGCCGACCGGCGGTTCAGCTCCCGCTACGAACTGGCGCACTTCCCGCTGCCCGGCCTGGAGGAGTTCGACGAGCTGCCGCCGGCCACGGTCGGCGACATGACCGGCATGGACGCCCCCGAGCACACCCGTTTCCGCCGGCTGCTCGCCGGCCGGTTCACCGTCCGCCGGATGCGGCTGCTGACCGAGCGGGTCGAGCAGGTCACCGCCGAGCACCTGGACGCGATGGCCGCCCACGGCCCGGAGGTCGACCTGGTCGGCGCCTTCGCCCACCCGGTGCCGGCCGTGATGATCTGCGAGCTGCTCGGTGTCCCCTACGCCGACCGCGACCGCTTCCAGGGCCGTGCGGCGACGGTGATGGACGTGACCGCGACCGTCGAGGACCGCGGCACGGCGATGACCGAGCTGGCCGGGTACCTGGCCGAGCTGGTCGCGGCCAAACGCGCCGAGCCGACCGACGACCTGCTCAGCGACCTCACCCCCAGCGACCTCACCGACGAGGAGCTGGCCGGGGTCGGCAGCTTCCTGCTCCAGGCCGGGCTGGACACCACCGCCAACATGATCGCGCTCGGCACGTTCGCGCTGCTCGGCGATCCCGGCCAGCGCGCCGCGCTGCACGCCGACCCCGCCCGGGCGGTCGAGGAACTGCTGCGCCACCTGACGATCGCGCACACCGGCCTGCGCGCGGCGGTGGCCGACGTCGAGCTGGACGGGCAGCTGATCCGGGCCGGCGAGTCGGTGACGATCTCCGTCCAGGCCGCCAACCGCGACCCGCGACGGTTCGCCGACCCCGACCGGCTCGACCTGACCCGCGACGCCACCGGGCACCTGTCCTTCGGCCACGGCATCCACCAGTGCCTTGGCCAGCAGCTGGCCAGGGTGGAGCTGCGGGTCGCGCTCCCGGCGCTGTTCGCCCGGTTCCCGACGCTGCGCCTGGCCGTGCCGCCCGGCGACGTGCCGGTGCGCCCCGGCCACCAGAACATCCACGGCGTCGACCGGCTCCCGGTCACCTGGGACCAGGACTGACACCCACGCGCAAGGGCCCGGGAGCGGTTGCTCCCGGGCCCTCCGCTCACGAAATCCGATCAGCCGATCGGACGGTTGAACAGGCTCGCCAGCGCGGCCCGGGTGTCGGTCAGCGTGCTCGGGTCCACCACCGGGAAGCCCGCCATGGCCGGCATGGCGCGCAGCGACGGCGCCCGCAGGTCACTCAGGGAGGGCAGGGCCGGCAGGATCTGGGTGACGTCCAGGTCCTCGACCGCCGGCAGCGGCGCGGTGCGCGCGGGGGCGGCCGGGGCGGTGTCGGCGGCCGGGGCGGGCAGGACCGCCGGCAGCTCGGTGGTCTCCTGCTGGTCCAGCGGCCGCTGCGGCAGCAGGCCGGTCGACTGGGCGGTCTGCGCCAGGGTGAACAGGTCACCGACGATCGGCAGGCTCTCGACCTCGAACAGGTCGCCCGAGATCGGGCCGAACGGGTTGGTGACGTTGAGCTGGGGCTGGTCCCGCTGCTGGGCGGGCAGCGTCCGGTCGGCCGACAGCTGGTCGGTGAGGTTGGCCAGCACACCGCTGAACACCCCGGCGAGGTCGTCGACCGGGTCGGTGACCGGCGCCTCGTCGCGTTGCAGCGACCGGCCGAGCGGCAGCAGCGTCGGCAGCTGCGTCGGCACCGTCTCCAGGCGGTTGAGCGGCAGGTTGATGTGCGACCCGTCGGCGACGTCGGGCGGGCTGAGCTTGCTGATCCTGCTGAGCGCCCGGCTCAGGACGTCAGCCGGCACGTCGAAGACCGGAAACCTGTCAGCGACCTGGGTCGCGAGTCCCTGCACAACCGCACCTCCCTCACCGGTGTCGGCCGGCTGGTCGCCGGCCGTGTTCCTGGTCGCGCCCTGGCCGTCCGGGACGACGGTCAGGTCGCCGGTCAGCAGGCCGGGGCCGGTCTGCTGGGTCTGGTTCTGGCTGGCCTCGATCAGCCCGCCGGAGATGTCGAGCAGCTCCTCGCCCAGACCGTCGCCGGTGCCGGACAGGTCCGCGCCCGCCTGGTGCAGCCGGGCCGGCAGGTGGCCGAGGTCGGCGATCTCCCGGACGCTGGTCAGGTCGGTGGTCAGCCCGTAGCGGTTGTCGCCGACGACACCGTCGGCCTGGGCCTCCTGGCCGGTCAGGCCGATCGAGCCGCTGTCGACCCGGATCGGCGCGACCCAGCCGGTGGCCTGGTTGAGCGTGAACGGCTCGTCGCCGGTGTGCTCGGGGATGGCGTCGGCGGCCGACGGGAGGGCAGCGGTGTCCACGTCGTCCTGGGCCGGGGGCGGCGCGGGAGCGGTCCCGTCCTGCTGGGTCAGGCCCGCGACGACGTCCTGGGCGATGCCCTCGGCCGTGTCGGTGACCGCCTGGTTGACCGACTCGGTGACCCCGTCACCGGCCATCCAGTCACCGACCTGGCCGAGCACCGGGATGTCGCGGGTGGCGTCGTCGATGGTGTTGAGGTCGACGTCGCGACCCAGTGCGGTGGTCTGTGTGGTGTCGAGGGGGGACGCCGGCCCGTCGGGGTTGACGTCCTCGTCCGCCGAAGCGATGCCGGTGCCCAGCATCAGCATGCCGCCGGTGACTAGCGCGGTCTGGATTCCGCGCTTCGCCCAAGTCTGCATCGGGGTGATGCTCCTTTCCTGTCCCTGTCTGGGTTGTGACGAGTGGTCTGGGGTGCGCACGCCGGGCGAGGCCGGGGCAGGCGACCACCCGGTCCGAAGGCGGGCACGGGCCCGCCCTGGGCTGTGGTGGCGCGCCGGCCTCAGTCGGGCGCGCTGCCCGGCCGGTCGCCGGTGCGGCCGGCGACGGTGGTGCCGGCGCCGGCGGCGGTGTGGCCGCG
>NZ_MSIF01000048.1 GCF_001921215.1 Actinophytocola xinjiangensis | reverse complement strand
GCCGCGCAGCCGGGCGTAGCGCCCGCGCGGCGCCGAGGCCCGGGGCCGGTGCGTCGCGCCCCGGCCGGACACCAGCGCGCGCAGCGGGGCGACCGTGTCGTTGGTGACCAGACCGGCCCACACCAGGTCCCACAGGGCGGTGACCGTGTCCGCGTCGGCTGGGGGCTGCTCGCCGGCCTCGGCCAGCAGCGCGCCGGCCCGGTCGGCCAGCTGCCGGAAGAACAGCGCGCCGCCGTCCATCGCCGCGAGCACCGCGGTGTGCAGGGCCGAGTCCGGGACGGTGTCCTCGACGTCGGGCAGCAGCAGGTCGGCCACGTCGGCGGGGGCGAGCGCGATCCAGCCGTCACCGCCGGCCAGCGACCCGGTACCGCACCAGGTGACCTCGCCGGCGGTGGTCAGCTCGTCGAGCAGCGCCGGCGAGTAGCCGGGCAGCCGCGAGGGCAGCACCAGCGACTCCAGCCCGCTGGCCGGCAGCGGCGCCCCGGCCAGCTGCTCCACCACCGACAGCACGTCGTCGGCCGTCGGGGTCGTGCGCAGCCGCCGCCCGACCCCGTGCCAGGCCGGCAGGAACCGGCCAAGCGCCGCCGGCTCGACCGGCTCGACCTCCGAGCGCAGCTTCGCCAGCGATGCCCGCCGCAGCCGGCGCAGCACGTCGGCGTCGCAGTACTCGGTGTGCGTGCCGCCCGGCCGCAGCTCGCCGCGCACCATCCGCCCGGTGCCGACCATCCGGTCCAGCACCCCGGTGACCACCGCGGCCCCCAGGCCGAACCGGGCCGCCGCGTCGGCCGCGGTGAACGGGCCGTGGGTGCGGGCGTAGCGGGCGAGCAGGTCACCCAGCGGGTCGGCCACCGGCTCGGTGAACGCCTCCGGCACGCCGACGGGCAGCGCCGTGCCCAGGGCGTCGCGCAACCGCCCCGCGTCCTCGATGATCACGTTGCGGTCCTGGCCGGCGATCCGTACCCGGATCACCCGCCGCTGCCCGACCAGCTCGGCCAGCCACCCGGCCGGCACGCCCCGCGCCAGCGCCTCCTCGTCGGTCAGGTCGCCGAGGAAACGCAGCAGGTCGGCCGCGTCCTCGGCGTGCCGGGGCGGGCGGTCGGGGTCCAGGCGCTGCAGCGAGCGCTCCACCTCGGCCAGCACGTCGACGTCGAGCAGCTCGCGGATCGCCTCCGAGCCGAGCAGCTCGGCCAGCAGCGAGCTGTCCAGCGACAACGCGGCCGCGCGCCGCTCGGCCAGCGGCTGGTCGGCGTCGTAGAGGAACATGCCGGCGTAGCCGAACAGCATCGAGCGGGCGAACGGCGAGGCCGACGGCGTCTCGACCTCCACCACCCGCACCCGCCGCGACCGCACGTCGGTCATCAGCTCGCGCAGGCCGGCGACGTCGTAGACGTCCTGCAGGCACTCCCGCATGGCCTCCAGCACCACCGGGAACCGCTCGTACTTCGCCGCGACCGACAGCAGCTGGGCCGAGCGCTGCCGCTGGCGCCACAGCGGTGTGCGGCGGCGCGGGTCGCGCCGGGGCAGCAGCAGCGACCGCGACGCGCACTCCCGGAACCGCGACGCGAACAGCGCCGACCCGCCGACCTCGGCCACCACGATCTGCTCGACCTCCTCGGGGTCGAGCAGCACGTCCTCGGCGCCGGCGACGATCTCCCGGCCGTCGTCGTCGACCGTGTCGGCCAGCTGGATGACGATGCCGTCGTCGGAGTGCGCGACCCGGCCCTCCACGCCGCGCCGCTCCCGCAGCCGCGCGCCGATGGCCAGCGCCCACGGCGCGTTGACCTGCGCGCCGAACGGCGAGTGCACCACCAGCCGCCAGTCGCCCAGCTCGTCACGGAACCGCTCGACCAGGATCGTGCGGTCGTTGGGCACGTGCCGGGTCGCGTCCTTCTGCTCGGCCAGGTAGGCGATCAGGTTGTTGGCCGCGAGCGGGTCCAGGCCGGCGGCGGCGGTCCTGGCGCGCGCGTCGGCCTCACCCATCCCGGACACCTCGCGCAGGAACCGGCCCAGCGCCCGGCCCAGTTCGAGCGGGCGGCCGGGCGCGTCGCCCTTCCAGAACGGCATCCGCGCCGGCTCACCCGGCGCCGGCACGGCGATGACCCGGTCGTGGGTGATGTCCTGGATGCGCCACGCCGAGGTGCCGAGCAGGAAGGTGTCGCCGACCCGCGACTCGTACACCATCTCCTCGTCCAGCTCGCCGACCCGCGAACCCGGCCCGTTCTCGCCGGCCGGGGTCATCACGGTGAACAGGCCCCGGTCGGGGATCGTGCCGCCGGAGGTGACGGCCAGGCGTTGGGCGCCCGGCCGGCCACGCAGCTCGCCGTTGACCCGGTCCCAGGTGATCCGCGGCCGCAGCTCGCCGAACTCCTCGCTGGGGTAGCGCCCGGCCAGCATGTCCAGCACCGAGTGCAGCGCGTTGTCCGGCAGCGCCGCGAACGGCGCCGCCCGGCGGACCAGCGCCGCCAGCTCGTCGACCGGCCACGGCTCAAGGGCCACCATCGCCACGACGTGCTGGGCCAGCACGTCCAGCGGGTTGCGCGGGTAGCGCATCGACTCGATGGCGCCCTGCGCCATCCGCTCGGCGACCACGGCGCAGGACACCAGGTCGCCCCGGAACTTCGGGAACATGACCCCCCGCGACACCGCCCCGACCTGGTGCCCGGCGCGGCCCACCCGCTGCATCCCGGACGCGACCGAGGGCGGCGCCTCGATCTGGATGACCAGGTCCACGGCGCCCATGTCGATCCCCAGCTCCAGCGAGGACGTCGCCACCACACACGGCAGCCGGCCCGACTTGAGGTCCTCCTCGACCGAGGTCCGCTGCTCGCGCGACATGGAGCCGTGGTGCGCGCGGGCCACGGTCGGTTGGGCCACGCCCGCCGCCCAGCCGGACTCGGCGATCGCCTCGGCCGGGAACCGGCCGACGTCGGCCGGCAGCACCGGGCGTTCGGCGGCCAGCTCGTTGAGCCGTGAGGTCAGCCGCTCGGCCAGCCGGCGCGAGTTGGCGAACACGATCGTCGACCGGTGCTGGCGGACCAGTTCCAGGACCCGGTCCTCCACCGCCGGCCAGATCGACGGGCGCCGGGGGGCCGGCTCGTCGAGATCCGGATCGGGGGTGACCGGGCCGTCCGGCGGCGGTGGCCCGTCCAGCTCGGTCATGTCCTCGACCGGCACGACCACCCGCATCTCGATGGTCTTGCCGATCGTCGGGGCGACCACCGTGACCGGCCGGGCGCCGGCGAGGAACGTGCCGACCTCGTCGATCGGCCGGACCGTGGCCGACAGCCCGATCCGCTGGGCCGGGGCGCCGAGCAGCTCGTCCAGGCGCTCCAGGGACACCGCGAGGTGGGCGCCGCGCTTGCTGCCGACCATCGCGTGGACCTCGTCGACGATCACCGTCTCCACCCCGCGCAGCGACTCCCTGGCGGCCGAGGTGAGCAGCAGGAACAGGGACTCGGGGGTGGTGACCAGGATGTCGGGCGGGGTGCGGGTGAAGGCCCGTCGTTCCTCGGCCGGGGTGTCGCCGGTACGCATACCGACGGTGATCCCCGGGTCACCGAGGTTCAGGCGCTGCATGGCCTGGCTGATGCCGGCGAGCGGGGCCCGCAGGTTGCGCTGGACGTCGACCGCGAGGGCCTTGAGGGGGGAGACGTAGAGCACCCGGCAGCGTCGGGTGCGTTCGGCCGGGCGGGGGGCGCCCGCCAGGCGGTCCAGGGCCCAGAGGAAGGCGGCGAGGGTCTTGCCGGAGCCGGTGGGGGCCACGACCAGGGCGTGTTCGCCGGCCGCCGCCGCCCGCCAGGCACCGTCCTGGGCGGTGGTGGGGCTGGCGAAGGCGCCGGTGAACCACTGTCTGGTCGCCGGGGTGAAGAGGTCGAGGACTGGGCTCACCGATCCATCATGACTCCGTTCACCGACAGGTTCGCGTCCGTGGGGTGCGGATCTCTGGGACCGGTCCCGCTGGGCGACCTCGTCATGGCAGCATCTCCCCACAAGCATCGTGAAGGGAATGACGTGAACGTCCTGTCGGTGGATCTCGGCACGTCCAACACGGTTGCCGTGCTCGCCGCGCACGGGCGGCCGCCGCGGGTGGTCGACGTGGACGGCGCGTCGATGATGCCCTCGGCCGTGTTCGCCGACGACGACGGCGCTCTCGTGGTCGGGCGGGACGCCGAGCGGCGGGCCCGGCTGGACCCGGCCCGCTACGAGCCCAACCCCAAACGGCGGGTCGACGAGGGCACGCTGCTGCTCGGTGACCAGGTCGTTCCGGTGACCGACGCGCTGGCCGGCGTGCTGCGCCGGGTCGTCGACGAGACCTCCCGTCAGCTCGGCGGCGCCAAGCCCGACGAGGTGCGGCTCACCCACCCCGCCCAGTGGGGGCCGGTGCGGCGCAACGTGCTGCTCTCCGCCGCCCGGCAGGCCGGGATGGGGGCCAACCTCGTCCTGGTGCCGGAGCCGGTGGCCGCGGCGGCGCACTTCGCGTCCTTCCCGGGGCAGACGCTGGTCGCCCACCAGGCGCTCGCGGTGTACGACCTGGGCGCCGGCACGTTCGACGTGGCCATCGTCGGTGCCACCCAGAAGGGGTTCGTGGTGCTGGCCGAGGCCGGCCTGCCCGACCTCGGTGGCCTGGACGTCGACCAGGCGCTGCTGGAGCACGTCGGCCGTCAGGTCTCGCACAAGGAGCCGGCTCGGTGGCAGAGCCTGCTGCGGCCGGTCACCACGGCTGACCGGCGTGCCCAGCGGGCGCTGAGGGAGGACGTCAAGGCGGCGAAGGAGTCGCTGTCGCGCCACCCGCAGACCGAGGTGCCGCTGCCGGAGCCGTTCGACGACGTGCTGGTCACCCGTCTGGAGCTGGAGGCGTTGATCCGGCCGGGGCTGCTGCGCAGCGTGGAGCTGCTGGCCGGCACGATCCGCTCCACCGGCATGACCGCCGACCGGCTGGTCGGCATCTACCTGGTCGGTGGCTCCAGCCGGATCCCGCTGATCGCGACGTTGATCGCCGAGCAGCTCAAGGTCGTCCCCACCAGCCTGGACCAGCCGGAAACGGCCGTCGCCCTCGGTGCGCACCACGTGCCGCAGGAGGGCGTCACCATGCGTACCAGTGACATCAGCAACACCATTGAGGATGTTCAGCGGACGGCGCGGGTCGTCACGCCCCGGGCGGCGTTCCCGACCCCGGCGGCCACTCCCACACTGTCTCCGTCAGGGGCTCCGGCGGCGCCGGTGCCCAGCGCGTTCCCGGCCAGCGGGCCGCAGCGGCTCGGGCCGCCGTCGGGGCCACAGCCGCTGCCCCAGCCGCCGCCACCTCCGCCGCCGGTGAACTTCGGGCCGCCGCCGGTCGCGAAACGGTCCGCCAAGCCCTGGTACATCGCCTCCGGGGTGATCGCGGTCGTGGTGATCGCCGTGGTCACCGTGCTGATCGTCACCTCCGGCGGTGGCGGCGGTGGTGACACGACCGCCAGCTGCGCCAGCAACCAGCCCGACGACCAGGGCTTCAGCGAGTGCATGCGCCAGCTCGCCGGATCGGTGCCCGAGCACAACGAGTGCCAGAAGGGCGCGATCAACCCGCTCAACGCCGACAACCTCGGAGCACCGAACACGACCTCGGCGACCTGCACCATGGCCGACGACCACACCGTGATCTACATGCACTTCGGTTCGTCGGACAGCCGCGACGGCACGCAGAACGCCCAGGAGTACATCGACACCTTCAACCAGGAGTTCGAGGCCGTCAGCGGCGCCACCGGCGACCAGAACAACGGGACCTGGGACGGCGACGGGCTCAACGGCAGCTACACCTCCATCGAGGCCGGCGGCGTCGGGCTGCTGATCTTCAGCGTGGACGACTCACCGGTGCTCGGCGTGCTCATCCGCGCCGACCTGACCGGCTCCGGCAGCTCGTCGATCACCGACTTCTACGACCAGCACGTCAAGCCAGGAAGTGACGGAGGCGCCTGACGTGACCGTCGTCCTCTCGGTAGATCTCGGCACCTCCAACACGGTGGCCGTGCTGGCCGCGCACGGCCGCCAGCCCAGGGTGGTCGAGGTCGACGGCTCGGCCACCATGCCCTCGGCGTTGTTCCTCGCCGACGACGGCCAGCTGGTCGTCGGGCGGGACGCCGAGCGGCGCGCCCGGCTGGACCCGGCCCGCTTCGAGCCCAACCCCAAGCGGCGGGTCGACGAGGGCACCCTGCTGCTCGGCGACAGGGTCGTGCCGGTCACCGACGTGCTCTCGGCGGTGTTCGCCAGGGTCGCCGACGAGACCTCCCGCCAGCTCGGCGGCGCCAAGCCCGACGAGGTGCGGCTGACCCACCCCGCCCAGTGGGGCCCGGCCCGGCGCAACGTGCTGCTCGCCGCCGCCCGGCTGGCCGGCCTCGGACCGAACCTGGTGCTCGTGCCGGAGCCGGTGGCCGCCGCCGCGCACTTCGCGTCCTTCCCCGGGCAGGCGCTGGCCCCCGGCCAGGCGATCGCCGTGTACGACCTGGGCGCCGGCACGTTCGACGTGGCCATCGTCGGCGCCACCCAGAACGGGTTCACCGTGCTGGCCGAAGCCGGGCTGCCCGACCTCGGCGGCCTGGACGTCGACCAGGCGCTGCTCGAACACGTCGGCCGGCAGGTGTCCCACAAGGGGCCCGGCCGCTGGCAGAACCTGCTGCGCCCGGAGACCACCGCCGACCGGCGCGCGCGGCGGGCGATCGCCGAGGACGTCAAGGCGGCGAAGGAGTCGCTGTCCCGCCACCCGCAGACCGAGGTGCCGCTGCCAGAGCCGTTCCCGGACGTGCTGGTCACCCGGGTCGAGCTGGAGGCGCTGATCCGGCCGAGCATGCTGCGCAGCGTGGAGCTGCTGGCCGGCACGATCCGCTCCACCGGCCTGACGCCCGACCGGCTGGGCGGCATCTACCTGGTCGGCGGCTCCAGCCGGATCCCGCTGGTCGCGACGCTGATCGCCGAGCAGCTGCGGGTCGTGCCGACCAGCCTCGACCAGCCGGAGACGGCCGTCGGTCTCGGCGCGCACCACGTGACGCGCGAGGGCGTCAGCATGCGCACGCACAGCCTCGGTGGCGCCCAGCCGGCGACGCAGCCGGCGATCCAGCCGGTCACCCCGCCCGCCGCGCACCAGCCGGTCGCCCACCAGCCGGTCGGGCCGGCCTACACCCCGCCGCCTCCGCCGCCACCCGCCCCGACGCCCTCGCCGGCGCCGGCCGCGTCCGGCGGCACCCGCCGGCGGATCATCATCGGGCTCATCGCCGCCGTGGTGGTCTCGCTCGCCGCCGTCGGCTCGATCTTCCTGCTCCAGCCCGACGACGACGGCCTGCCGACGGCGGAGAGCTGCCAGAGCAAGGGCGACCCCGACGGCGAGGGCTTCACCTCCTGCCTGCGCCAGCTCGCCGGCACCGTCGCCGACGGCGAGTGCCGCCCGGCCGGCGCGGACTCCGACGCCGACGTCTCGTGCGTGCTGACCCAGGGCTACCGGGTCAGCTACGCCCACGTCGCCTCGGTGGCCGACGCCCAGCAGACCGCCACGACCCAGCTGGGCAACATGACCGAGGGCGACCACGTCCAGGCCCAGTGGCGCGGCAACGGCCTGGACGGGCAGTACCGGGCGGGGGTGAGCGGGGGGACCGGTGTGCTCGTGTTCACCGTCAAGGACCGCCCGCTGGTCGGCTGGCTGAGCAAGACCGAACTGCGCGCCTCCGACGAGTTCACCCCCGACGCCCTGGCCGACTTCTTCGAGTCCAGCGTCCAGCCGGGCACCTAGGCGGTCTAGCGGCGGTTCCGCAGCGCGCGGATGCCCAGGACGATGGTCACGATCAGGCCGGCGAGGATCGCGATGTCGATCAACGTCGACTCCAGGCTGGTTGGCGCCATGTCCGCCATCCTCCGGGTCTCGTAGGCTGGTGTCGATGCGTATCACGGTGTTCCGCAAGATGATGGCCGACGAGTTCGGCGAGATCCGGGCCGACATGATGGCCCGGGACCACGTGTTCAGCTCGCTGGGCAGCCGCACGGTGGACCAGGCCCTGGAGGCCGGTGTGCCGGCCAAGGAGATCTGGCGTGCCGTCTGCGACGCGTTCGAGGTGCCCCCGGACCGTCGCTAGCTCGGGGCGGCGCATAGTACTCCTCGGCGTGTCGCGAGCGCCTCGAACACCAGTTCGGCTAGCCTGGTTGTCCACAACCGGGTCAGCTGTCCACAGGTCGCTCGTCGCGACCCGAAACTGTCGGCCCCTCCAGATAGCGTCGAAGCGTGAGTTCAAAACGGCCTCGAAGCAACCAAGGTGGATCCCAGATGGCACCAGCAGCACCCGACCGGACGAAGGCGCTCGATCTCGCCCTCGCTCAGATCGACAAGAACTTCGGCAAGGGCTCGGTCATGCGTCTCGGCGACGAGAGCCGGGCACCGATCGAGATCATCCCGACCGGCTCCATCGCCCTGGACGTGGCGCTGGGCATCGGCGGCCTGCCGCGCGGCCGCGTCGTGGAGATCTACGGCCCGGAATCGTCCGGTAAGACGTCGCTGGCCCTGCACGCGGTGGCCAACGCGCAGAAGGCCGGCGGCATCGCGGCGTTCATCGACGCCGAGCACGCGCTGGACCCCGAGTACGCCAAGGCCCTGGGTGTGGACACCGACGCCCTGCTGGTCTCCCAGCCCGACACCGGTGAGCAGGCGCTGGAGATCGCGGACATGCTGATCCGCTCCGGCGCGCTCGACATCCTGGTGATCGACTCGGTCGCCGCGCTGGTGCCCCGGGCCGAGATCGAGGGCGAGATGGGCGACAACCACGTCGGTCTGCAGGCCCGTCTGATGAGCCAGGCGCTGCGCAAGATCGCCGGTGCGCTGAACAACTCCGGCACCACCGCGATCTTCATCAACCAGCTGCGCGAGAAGATCGGCGTGATGTTCGGCTCCCCGGAGACCACGACCGGTGGCAAGGCGCTGAAGTTCTACGCCTCGGTCCGCCTGGACGTCCGTCGCATCGAGACGCTCAAGGACGGCGGCGAGCCGGTCGGCAACCGCACCCGCGTCAAGGTCGTGAAGAACAAGGTCGCGCCGCCGTTCAAGCAGGCCGAGTTCGACATCCTCTACGGCAAGGGCGTCTCCCGCGAGGGCTCGCTCATCGACATGGGTGTCGAGCAGGGCATCCTGCGCAAGTCCGGTGCCTGGTACACCTACGAGGGCGACCAGCTGGGCCAGGGCAAGGAGAACGCGCGGAAGTTCCTGCGTGACAACCCCGACATCGCCAACGAGATCGAGAAGCGCATCAAGGACAAGCTGGGGATCGGCGCCAAGCTCGACGCCGAGGCCGAGCCGGCGCCCGCACCGGTCGACTTCTGAGCCGATGACCAGCACGGGCTCCCGGAGGACGAGCGGACGTGACTCGTCCTCCGGCCCGGCGCGGGCCGGCCGGCTCCCGGCCGCCCAGACCGACCAGGACCCGACCCAGCGGGCGAAGGACATCTGCCTGCGTTTGCTGACCGTGCGTCCCCGCACCCGCGCCGAACTGCGTCAGGCCTTGCTGCGCAAGGAGATCACCGACCAGGTCGCCGACCAGGTCCTGGGCCGCCTCGACGAGGTCGGCCTGATCGACGACGCGGCCTTCGCCGACCTGTGGGTGCGGTCGCGGCACACCCACCAGGGCCTCGGCCGCCGCGCGCTGGCCATGGAGCTGCGTCGCAAGGGCGTCGCCGACGACGTCGCCGCCGACGCGATGGCCACAGTGGACGACGAGGCGGAGGAGGAGCGGGCCCGCCAGCTGGTCCGCAAACGTCTGCGTTCGCTCACCGCCGCCGACGACACCGCCCGCGTCCGCAAGCTCGTCGGCATGCTCGCCCGCCGGGGCTACTCCGAAGGTCTCGCCTTCCGCGTGGTCCGCGACGAACTCCGCGCGGCCGGCGAGGAAACCGACCTGCTCGACGGGCCGCTCTGACCCCGGCGCACTGGAACGATCCACCAGTGCGCCCGCCGCCGGGTGAGAACCGTTGGTATCGCGGGGATTTCGCCGGACAGGCCGAGGTCAGCGGCCCGGATCCCCCGGCTCGCGGAATCGGTTCGGGACCGGAAAAGGACCGGCCGGCACACCAGCGCGAGAAACTGTATACAAAATTCCCGAGTGGGCTGGGCAACACAAACCGTAGGTCCTCCACTACCCTGTCCCGGCCAGGAGTACGGTCAGCGGATGACCAGCCGGGGTGCCGCACACCACCTTCGCCACAGGCCGCCGACCGGGGGTTTCCTGGCATGTGGTAATCCTGCATGCGCCACCGGCGGCAGCGTTGGGGGCACGGCGCCGTACTGCTGGTGTGTGACACGCGGAACGCCGCCACACCCGCTGATCACGGTTAGTCTCTGACAATCAAATCTGTCGTCTGGAGTCGAGGACAACAATGAAGGCAGGCGTCGGTGCCCCGGGTCGGGCGCAAATACCCGAGCGCACGTTTCGAACCGACGGCTGGCGGGTCTACCCGCTGACCACCGGCGCGATCCTGATCTTCTTCATCCTCTATGCCACGGTTCGTATCTTCATGAACCAGTGGTACTGGGCTCCGGAGGAGCACTACCTCACTCCGTTGTACTCGCCCTGTCTGAGCACATCCTGTGTGCCGGGGTCGAGCCACTTCGGTCAGCCCATGGGGGAGATCCCGGCGTTCCTGCCGATGGCGTTCATCACCTTCGTGATCCTCGCCGGCTTCCGGGGCACCTGCTACTACTACCGCAAGGCCGGATACCGCTCGCTGTTCATGGCGCCAGCGGCCTGCGCGGTCCCCGAGCCGCACAAGAAGTACACCGGCGAGAGCAAGTTCCCGCTCGTCATCCTCAACGCCCACCGGTACTTCTTCTACGGCGCGCTCGTCTTCGCCTGCATCAACATCTACGACGCCGTCCTGTCCTTCCACGGCAAGGACGGCGGCATCGGGATGGGCGTCGGCACCGTGATCATCCTGATCAACGTCGCCATGCTGCTCGCCTACACCCTCTCCTGCCACGCCTGCCGGCACATCGTCGGCGGCCGGCTCAAGAACTTCTCCAAGCACCCGCTGCGCTACCGCTATTGGACCTTCGTGTCGAAGCTCAACGTGCGGCACGGCCAGTTCGCCATGATCTCGCTCGTCACGGTGATCCTGACCGACGCTTACATCATGGCCGTGGCCGCCGGTTGGATCACCGACCTGCGGATCTTTAACTGAGAAGGACTCATGGTTCAGGTTCAGGTCGAACGCTTCGCCTACGACGTCGTGGTCATCGGTGCCGGCGGCGCCGGACTGCGGGCCGCGATCGAGGCCAGGCAACAGGGCAAGCGCACCGCCATCGTCACCAAGTCGTTGTTCGGCAAGGCGCACACGGTCATGGCCGAGGGCGGCTGTGCGGCCTCGATGGGCAACGTCAACGCCAAGGACAACTGGGAGGTCCACTTCCGCGACACCATGCGTGGCGGGAAGTTCCTCAACAACTGGCGGATGGCGGAGCTGCACGCGAAGGAGGCCCCGGACCGCGTCTGGGAGCTGGAGACCTACGGCGCGCTGTTCGACCGCACCAAGGACGGCAGGATCAGCCAGCGCAACTTCGGTGGGCACACCTACCCGAGGCTCGCGCACGTCGGTGACCGCACCGGCCTCGAGATGATCCGCACCATGCAGCAGAAGATCGTCTCGCTGCAGCAGGAGGACTTCGAGGAGCACGGCGACTACGAGGCCATGCTCAAGGTCTTCCCCGAGTGCACGATCACCGAGCTGATCAAGGACGGCGACCGGATCTCCGGCGCGTTCGCCTACTGGCGCGACAGCGGCAAGTTCCTGCTGTTCGAGACCCCGGCGATCGTGCTGGCCACCGGCGGCATCGGCAAGTCGTTCAAGGTCACCTCGAACTCCTGGGAGTACACCGGCGACGGCCACGCGCTCGCGCTGCGCGCCGGCGCCACCCTGATCAACATGGAGTTCGTGCAGTTCCACCCGACCGGCATGGTCTGGCCGCCCAGCGTCAAGGGCATCCTGGTCACCGAGGGTGTGCGCGGCGACGGTGGGGTGCTGAAGAACTCCACCGGCGAGCGGTTCATGTTCGGCTACATCCCCGACGTCTTCAAGGGTCAGTACGCGGAGACGGAGAAGGAGGCGGACGCCTGGTACAAGGACCAGGACAACAACCGCCGCACGCCTGACCTGCTGCCCCGCGACGAGGTGGCCCGCGCCATCAACTCCGAGGTCAAGGCCGGCCGGGGGTCACCGCACGGCGGCGTGTTCCTGGACATCGCCAGCCGCCTGCCGGCCGACGAGATCCGCCGCCGGCTGCCTTCGATGTACCACCAGTTCAAGGAACTGGCCGACGTGGACATCACCAGCCAGCCGATGGAGGTCGGCCCGACCTGCCACTACGTGATGGGCGGCGTCGAGGTCGACCCGGACACCGCGTCCTCGGTCGTGCCGGGCCTGTTCGCCGCGGGTGAGGTCGCCGGCGGCATGCACGGGTCCAACCGCCTCGGCGGCAACTCGCTGTCGGACCTGATCGTCTTCGGCCGGCGCGCGGGCCTCGGCGCGGTGTCCTACCTGGACGGCCTGGCGGAGCGCCCGACGATCTCCGAGTCCGATGTGGACGACGCGGCGAACCGCGCGGTCGCCCCGTTCGACTGGCCGACCGAGGGCCAGGCGGAGAACCCGTACACGATCCACGCCGAACTCCAGCAGTCGATGAACGACCTCGTCGGCATCATCCGCAAGGAGGAGGAGGTCCAGCAGGCGCTGGACAAGCTGGTGGAGCTCAAGGAGCGCGCGCGGTTCGTCGCCGTCGAGGGCCGCCGCGAGTTCAACCCCGGCTGGCACCTGAGCCTGGATCTGCGCAACATGCTGCTGGTGAGCGAATGTGTCGCCAAGGCCGCGCTGATGCGCACCGAGAGCCGAGGCGGCCACACCCGCGACGACTTCCCCGGCATGGATGCCCAGTGGCGCAACACCTTGCTGGTCTGCTCGTCCGACGAGCGCGGCACGCACGCCGAGGTCGCCGCCAAGCCGCAGGAGCCGATGCGCGAGGACCTGCTCGAACTCTTCGAGCTCTCCGAGCTTGAGAAGTACTACACCGACGAGGAGCTCACGCAGCACTCGGGGAGGGCCGGACAGTGAGCTACAAGGGCAACTTCAAGGTATGGCGCGGGGACGACACGTCCGGCGGGCTCGAGGACTTCGTCGTCGAGGTGAACGAGGGTGAGGTCGTCCTCGACATCATCCACCGCCTGCAGGCGACCCAGGCCCCGGACCTGGCCGTGCGCTGGAACTGCAAGGCCGGCAAGTGCGGCTCGTGCTCGGCGGAGATCAACGGCATGCCGCGCCTGCTGTGCATGACCCGGATGTCGGTGTTCACCGAGCAGGAGACGATCACCGTCACCCCGCTGCGTACGTTCCCGGTGGTCCGCGACCTGGTCACCGACGTGTCGTACAACTACCAGAAGGCCCGCGAGGTCCCGTCCTTCACGCCGCCGGAGAACCTGGGCCTTGGCGAGTACCGGATGAAGCAGCGCGACGTGGAACGCTCGCAGGAGTTCCGCAAGTGCATCGAGTGCTTCCTGTGCCAGAACACCTGCCACGTGATCCGTGACCACGAGGAGAACAAGGAGTCCTTCTCCGGCCCCCGTTTCCTCATGCGGATCGCCGAGCTGGAGATGCACCCGCTGGACACCGAGGACCGCACGCGCGACGCGCAGGACGAGCACGGCCTGGGCTACTGCAACATCACCAAGTGCTGCACCGAGGTCTGCCCGGAACACATCAAGATCACCGACAACGCGCTGATCCCGATGAAGGAGCGCGTCGCCGACCGCAAGTACGACCCGATCGTCTGGCTGGGCAACCAGCTCTTCCGCCGGGGCAGCCACAACAAGCACTGACCCCAGCACTGACACGAAACGGCGGCCCCGCGTTACGCGGGGCCGCCGTTGTCGTCCGTCGGCGGGACGGTCACCTGACCGTGCCGACAAGAAAGCGGCCCCGGTGTCCCGGGGCCGCTTTTCTGGTCGTGCGTTGTCAGGCGCTGCCGGACTCGCCGGACCGGCCGCCGGTGAGGTGCATGCCGGGGGCCTGCTCCTCGACCATGCCGCCGCCGACGACCGCGCCGGTGCTCTTCTTGCTGCGGCGCATGCGCCGTTCGAGCCAGCTGGCCAGCCACGTGAGGGCCGCGTTCACGATGATGTAGACGATCGCGACGGCCGTGAGCTGGGCGATGGTGGACGTACCGCCGGCGTTGCTGTTCGCGGCACCGGACTCGTTGAGCAGTTCGGCGTAGCCCAGGATCGCGCCGCCCAACGCGGTGTCCTTCACGATCACCACGAGCTGGCTGACGATCGCCGGCAGCATCGCGGTGACCGACTGCGGCAGCAGCACGTTGGTCATCAGCTGGCCCTTGCGCATGCCGACCGCCAGCGCCGCCTCGGTCTGGCCCTTGGGCAGCGCCAGGATGCCGGCCCGCACCACCTCGGCCAGCACCGACGCGTTGTACAGCACCAGGCCGGTGACCACCGCGTACAGCGGCCGCACGTCCCGCTCGATGTCGGTGAACAGGGCGTAGGCCTCGTTCGCGAACACCATCAGCAGCAGCACCGGGACCGCGCGGAAGAACTCCACGACGATGCCCGCCGGTGCCCGCACCGCCCGGTGGTCCGACATCCGCGCGATGCCGAAGAACGCGCCGATCGGCAACGCGATCACCATCGCCAGCCCGGCCGCGATGGCTGTGGCCTGCAACCCGGGCAGCAGGTAGGTCGTCCAGGTCGTCCCGTCGGCGAAGAACGGCTCCCACTTCACCCATTCGAGCTGACCGGCGTCGTTCATCAGGTCCAGCGCCCACCACAGCACACCGGCCAGCACGGCGACGAACAGCACCGTGTAGATGATGTTGCGCTGCTTGGCCCGGGGGCCCGGCTGGTCGTAGAGGACCGAGGGGGCACTCATCGCTTCACCGCCACCTTCCTGGACACCCAGCCGAGCAACAGCCCCGTCGGCAGGGTGAGAACCACGAACCCGAGGGCGAAGATCGCGAACACCAGCAGGATCGCGTCGCTCTCGTTCTCGGTCATCTCCTTCATCAACCAGGCCGCCTCGGCCACACCGATCGCCGAGGCCACCGTGGTGTTCTTGGTGAGCGCGATCAGCACACTGCTCAGCGGCGCGACCACCGACCGGAACGCCTGGGGCAGTACGACGATGCCCAGGACCTGGTTGAACCCGAGGCCCAGCGCGCGCGCCGCCTCCGCCTGGCCGACCGGCACGGTGTTGATGCCCGCGCGCAGCGACTCACAGACGAACGTCGAGGTGTAGGCGACGAAACCGAGGATCGCCAACCAGAAGTTCTGGTCCTCGACGGTCTCCCCGGCGATGGTGAAGCCGAGGGTGTCCTTGAGCACCAGCGAGCACGCCACGATGATCACGGTCAGCGGGGTGTTGCGCACCAGCGTGATGTACGCGGAGGCGAACCCGCGCATCATCGGCACCGGGCTGACCCGCATCCCGACCAGGATCGTTCCCCAGATCAGCGAGCCGATCGCGGAGTAGACCGTGAGCTGGACGGTCACCCAGAACGCACCGAGGAGGTCGTACTCCTGTGGATCGAGAAAGTCGAACACGAGCTATCGCACCCTCGCCTTTCCTCCTGAACAAGGAGAAGGTGGCGCGTCGCGAGGTCCGCGACACGCCACCTTCACTTGATCAGCTGGTCTCGGTGATCTCCGGGGCTTCCGGGGTCTCGTAGCCGGCCGGGCCGAGGTTGGACTCGACGAACTTCGCCCACGAGCCGTCGTCGATCATCTTCTTGATCGCGTCGTTGATCGCGGACTGCAGCTCGGTGTTGCCCTTCTCCAGGCCGATTCCGTAGAACTCGTCGGACAGGTTCAGGCCGGCGAGCTTGAACTTGCCCTGGTTGGCCGGCTGCGCGGCGTAGCCGGCGAGAATGGTGTCGTCGGTGGTCAGCGCGTCGAGCTGGCCGCTCTCCACACCGGTCAGGCACTGCGAGTAGGAGCTGTACTCCTGCAGCTGGGCCTGCGGCGCGAAGTCGTCCCGCACGTTCTGCGCGGAGGTGGACCCGGTGACCGAGCACAGCTTCAGCGCCGAGGACTTGAGGTCCTCCTCGCTGGCGATGGACGTGTTGTCCGCGCTCAGCAGCAGGTCCTGGTGGGCCACGAAGTACGGGCCGGCGAAGGTGACCTCCTCCTTGCGCTTGTCGCTGATCGAGTACGACGCGACGATGAAGTCGACGTCACCGCGCTTGATCAGCTGCTCGCGGTCGGGGGACTTGGCCTCGATGAACTCGATCTTCGACTCGTCGACGCCGAGTTCCTTGGCGACGTACTTGGCGACGTCCACGTCGAACCCGGCGTAGCCGTCCGGGGTCTTCTGGCCGACGCCGGGCTGGTCGAACTTGATGCCGATGACCAGGTTGTCGAAGCTGACACCCCCGCCGTCGCCACCACCGTCGCCGCTGCCACTGTCGTCGCCCCCGCCGCCGCAGGCCGCGAGCGCGAGAGTGGCCGCCGCGGCGACCGCGCCGGCACGCAGTACTCGGCTGAACCGCATGTTCGTTCCTTCCGATCTGTCCACCCGCGAGCGCGGGTCGTCCGTATCCGTAACCCGTCCGGGGACTCGGCCGTGAGTCCCGTCAGTGAGTGAGGATCTTGCTCAGGAAGTCCTTCGCCCTGGCCGACTTCGGCGCGGTGAAGAACTCCTGGGGAGTGGCGTCCTCGACGATGTCACCGTCGGACATGAACACCACACGGTTGGCCGCGTTGCGGGCGAAGCCCATCTCGTGGGTGACGACCAGCATGGTCATCCCCTCCTCGGCGAGGGTGGTCATCACGTCCAGCACCTCGTTGATCATCTCGGGGTCGAGCGCCGAGGTCGGCTCGTCGAACAGCATGACCTTGGGCTTCATCGCGAGTGCCCTGGCGATCGCGGCGCGTTGCTGCTGGCCGCCGGAGAGCTGGGCCGGGTACTTCTCGGCCTGGTTGGCGATGCCGACCCGCTCCAGCAGCTCCATCGCGGTGCGCCGGGCGTCGGACTTGGCCATCTTGCGCACCTTGATCGGGGCGAGCATGACGTTGTCCACGATGGTCTTGTGGGCGAAGAGGTTGAACGACTGGAACACCATGCCCACGTCGGCGCGCAGCCCGGCCAGCTCCCGGCCCTCGGCGGGCAGCGGCTTGCCGTCGACCTCGATGACACCGGAGTTGATCGGCTCCAGCCGGTTGATCGCCCGGCACAGGGTGGACTTGCCGGACCCCGACGGGCCGAGCACGACGACCACCTGGCCGCGGGGAACCTCAAGGGTGATGTTCTTGAGCACGTGCAGCGGCCCGAAGTACTTGTCCACCTCGACCATCCGGATCATCGGCGGTGCGGTGTTCGCTTCGGTCATCAATCCTCCACGCGCGCGTTTCAGTCAGGGGAGTGAACACTAGTGGCCAGGTAATGGCGGGAACTTACCCTCCTTCGCTCGCCGAATCATCGGTTTGGGGCAACCAGTAGGGTTTCAACTAGGTCACACCGGTATCCTCGGTTGCTGAGATGAGCACGCGCACTTACCAGGTTCGTACGTTCGGTTGCCAGATGAACGTGCACGACTCCGAGCGGCTGGCCGGCCTGCTGGAGGACGCGGGTTACGCGCCGGCCGAGGCGGACGGGGTGCCAGACGTCGTCGTGCTGAACACCTGTGCCGTCCGGGAGAACGCCGACAACAAGCTCTACGGAAACCTCGGCCACCTGCGACCCACCAAACTCGCCAACCCCGGCATGCAGGTCGCCGTGGGGGGCTGCCTGGCGCAGAAGGACCGGGGCGAGATCGTCCGGCGGGCACCGTGGGTGGACGTCGTGTTCGGCACGCACAACATCGGCTCGCTGCCGGTGCTGCTGGACCGGGCCAGGCACAACGAGAGCGCCCAGGTGGAGATCCTGGAGTCACTCGACGTGTTCCCCTCGACACTGCCCGCTCGCCGCGACTCCGCGCACGCCGGCTGGGTGTCGATCTCGGTCGGCTGCAACAACACGTGCACGTTCTGCATCGTTCCGTCGCTGCGCGGCAAGGAGAAGGACCGCCGGCCGGGCGACGTGCTGGCCGAGGTGCGGGCACTGGTCGCGGAGGGTGTCCTGGAGGTCACGCTGCTGGGGCAGAACGTGAACTCCTACGGCGTGGAGTTCGGCGACCGGCTGGCGTTCGGCAAGCTGCTGCGCGCCTGCGGCGAGGTCGAGGGCCTGGAGCGGGTGCGGTTCACCTCGCCGCACCCGAAGGACTTCACCGACGACGTGATCGCCGCGATGGCGCAGACACCGAACGTGTGCCACCAGCTGCACATGCCGTTGCAGTCCGGGTCCGACCGGGTGCTCAAGGCGATGCGCCGGTCCTACCGGCAGGCCAGGTACCTGTCGATCATCGAGAACGTCCGGGCGGCGATGCCCGACGCGGCGATCACCACCGACATCATCGTCGGCTTCCCCGGCGAGACCGAGGAGGACTTCGAGCAGACGCTGGAGGTCGTGCGGGCCGCTCGGTTCTCCAGCGCGTTCACCTTCCAGTACTCCAAGCGGCCGGGCACCCCGGCGGCGACACTGCCCGACCAGCTGCCCAAGCAGGTCGTCCAGGAGCGCTTCGACCGGCTGATCGCCGTGCAGGACGAGGTCTCCTGGGCGCAGAACCGCGCGCTGGTCGGGACGACGGTGGAGGTGCTGGTCTCGGTCGGCGAGGGCCGCAAGGACGCCGACACCCAGCGCCTGAGCGGCCGCGGCCGCGACGGCCGACTGGTGCACTTCGCCCCCGGTGACGCCTCGGTCCGGCCGGGTGACGTGGTGGAGACGGTCGTGACCTACGCGGCCCCGCACCACCTGGTCGCCGACGGCCCGCTGCTGACCCACCGCCGGACCAGGGCCGGCGACAACCACGAGTCCGGTCTGCGCCCGAAGACCCCCGGTGTGGGGCTCGGCCTGCCGTCCTTCGGCCGTCCGGAGCCCGCGCCGGCCGACGGGTGCGCGGTGCGGTGACCGAGGACCCGGAGGACGAGTTGCGCAAGGAGATCGACCAGGTCGAGCGGCACGCGGCGCGGACCGTCGAGCTGGACGGCCGGCAGGCGATGACCATCGCCATCGCGGTGTTCGTGCTGATCGTGGGCCTGGTCCTGCCGTGGATGGGCGACGCCGCCGGCTACGACGTGCTGCTCGGCACCTCGCCGGACGCCACGGGCAAGGCGTCGATGATCCCGCGGCTGTTCGCCGCGACCTCGCTGGGCTTCGGTGTCATCGCCTCGGCCATCGGGCTGATGAGCCGGCTGTGGTTCTTCGCCTGGGCCGCGGCGCTGGGCGGCTGGTTCGCCTCGGTCGACGGGGTGCTGGCGATCTGGTCGCGCCAGTCCTCCCGGGGTGACCTGGGCATCGGCCTGATCCTGGCCGAGGTCGCCATGGTCGTGATCGCCGCCCAGTGGTTCCGGGTCGCCTGGTCGCGGCCCACCACCGAACCCACCTCCGAACCCCCGGCCTGACCCCCGGACAGACGAAACGGGTCCCGCCTCGGCGGGACCCGTTTCGTGTGCGGGGTCAGCGGCTGGCGACCGCGTTCTCGGCCGCGGCCAGCCACTCGCGCCACTGGGCGGCCTGTGCCTCGGCCTGCTCGGCACGGCGCTTGTCGCCGGCCGCGCGGGCCTTGGCGGCCTGGGCCTCGAACTGCTCCACCCGCTCACGGAACTGGGCGGCCCGCGCCTCGGCCTCCGGGTCGGTGCGCCGCCACTGGGCGTCGGCGGCGTTGCGGACCTTGTCCTCGATCGCGCGGAGCTTGCCCTCCAGCTCGCGGATGCGCTCGCGCGGGACCTTGCCGACCTCGTCCCAGCGCTCCTGGATGCGGTGCAGCTGAGCCCGGGCGGCCTCCAGATCACCCTTCGGGTTGATCTTGTCCGCCTCGGCGAGCAGCGCCTCCTTGCGCTTGGCGTTGTCCACCAGTTCGGCGTCGCGCTCGTTGAACACCGCCGAGCGGCGGCTGAAGAACGCGTCCTGGGCGGCCCGGAACTGCTGCCACAGCGAGTCGTCGGCCTCCTTCGGGGCGCGGCCGGCGGCCTTCCACTCGGTCATCAGGTCGCGGTAGCGGGCCGCGGTGGTGCCCCAGTCGTCGGACTCGGACAGCTCCTCGGCCATCTTGACCAGTTCCTGCTTGCGTTCCTTGGCGGCTCCGCGCTGGCGGTCGAGGTCGGCGAAGTGCGAGCCCCGGCGCCGGTTGAACGTGTCGCGGGCCTTGGAGAACCGCTTCCACAGCTGGTCGTCGGTCTTGCGGTCGACGCCCTTGATCGTCTTCCACTCGTCGAGGATCGCGCGCAGCCGGTCGCCCGCGGCCTTCCACTGGGTGGACGACTCGGCGATCTTCTCCACCTCGGCCACCAGGTCCTGCTTGCGCACGACCGCCTGCTGGCGGGCCTCGTCGCGGGCGTGCTTGACCGACTCGACGGCCTGGCGCGCCCGGTCGAGCACGTGCTCGATCCGCGCGGACAGCCCGGCGAGGTCACCGACGAGCGCGGCGTCAGCCAGGCCGTCCTTGATGTGGTTGGCGCTGGTCAGCGTGTGCTTGGGGTCGCCGGAACCGGCGGTCAGCCGCGCCTCCAGCAGCTCCACCTCGGTGCGCACGTCGTCGAAGCGGCGCGCGTAGTGGGCCAGGCCTTCGGCCGGCTCACCGGCGTGCCAGGACCCGACGGCCCGCTCGCCGTCGGCGGTGGTCACGTAGACCGTGCCGTCCGCGTCGACCCGGCCCCACTTGCCCGGGTTCGCCGACGCCTCGGCCACCGGCCCGATGGCGGCGGCCATCGGCGCGGCCGGCGGCGGCGCGACACTCGACGGCGGCGGCGCGACCGGAGCCTCGGCCGTGACCTCGGCCGTGGGTGCCTCGGCCGCCGGTGCCTCGGCTGCTGTCTCGGGTGCTGTCTCGGTCGCCGCTTCCGGCGCTGCTTCGGCCGCCGAGTCAGGGGCGGCGGTCTCGGCCACCACTTCGGGTGCCGCCTCGGCCGCTGCCTCGGGTGCCGGGTCGACCTGTTCGGGGGCCGGCTCTGGCTCCGGCTCGGTCTGTGCCGTGGCCGGATCGGGGTCCGGGTTCGTCGGATCGGCAGGGACGCCGACGCTGTCGGCGATCCCGTTGGTCGAACCCTCGACCTGGGCTGCGCTCGTCTCCTGGCTCGTGTCCCTGTCCGTCATGGCCGGCTCCTCCCGCCTGCGTTGCCCGCGTGCGTGCGGGCGCCCCGCTCCCGCGGGGCCTGGCAACGTCGGTACCCGGCCCGCCAGGGGCCGTCGAAAATAGCGTGGTACCCGCGCGCATTCAAACAGGTCATGGCCCGCCCCGGTACTCCACGGTGGACTCCAACAGCACAGTGTGACGCCTTGAGTCCGGAGAGTTCACCTTCGAGGGGGTCGGTAGCCTCGAACACCGTGATCGTCCGTGCCGCCGTCGTCGCGCACCCGCCGCTGCTGGTGCCCGAACTCGTGTCCGGGGACGACCCCGACGCGCGGCGGGTACGCGAGGCCGCCGTCGAGGTCGCCGTCGAGCTGGCGGCCGTCGCGCCCCGCTGGCTCGCCGTCGGCGCCGACCCCACCGGCCCGCGCGAGGTGGACCGCCACCGGACCGGGACCTTCGCCGGGTTCGGCGTCGACGTCCCGGTCGTGCTCACCAAGGGCGCCGGCGGGGTGCCCGACCCGGCGATGCCGCTGCCCGCGCTGGTCGCCGGGTGGCTGCGGGAACGGGTCGGCGCCACCGAGGTGACCGTCCGGCTCGTCCCGCCCGACCTGCCGACCGAGGACTGCCGCGCGCTGGGGGAGCGGCTGGGCGCCGGGGACGACCCGGTCGGCCTGCTCGTCCTGGGCGACGGCTCGCACCGCCACGGCGAGCGCGCCGTCGGCCGCCCCGACCCGCGGGCCGGCGCGTTCGACGACGCCGTGCACGCAGCGCCCGCCGACGCCGCCCCGGCCGCCCTGCTTGCCCTCGACCCC
>NZ_MSIF01000047.1 GCF_001921215.1 Actinophytocola xinjiangensis | reverse complement strand
CGGCGTCGGCGTGCGCGGCGACCGGGGCGAGCGTGGCCTCGATCCGGCGCAGCGGCACGGTGGCCGCCGCGTGCGCGTCGGCCGCGGCGGCGACGTCGACCAGGTCGGCGTAGGCGCGCACGGCGTCCAGGTCGGTCCAGTCGGGGCGGGGCAGACCGGCGTCGGCGAGGCGGTGCCGCTCGGCGTCGAGCGCCTCGGACAGTGCCAGCAGGCGGTGCAGCTGGTCGAGTTCGGTGCCGTGCCACTGGACGCGTTCGTGGACCGTGCCGCTGGGCGTGGTCACCCCGTCGGGCCAGGTGCGGTCCAGTGCGGCCAGCACCCTGGTCAGTTCCGCCCACACCAGGAACGCCGCCACCGCCGGGCCGTCGGCCGGCGGCAGTCCGTCGACCCGGACCGAGGCGAACAGCGCGGCTGCCTGCTTGACCGGTTTCGGGGTGAGCGTGCCGATTCTGGGCAGCCCGTCGGGCCCGGTGCGCAGCGACCCGTCCCGCAGGTGCGCCTTCAGCTGTTGGGCCAGGGGAACCAGTGGTGCCGGTTCACCGTCCACTTCGACCGTCCGAAGTGGACCTAGTGTGTCGGCCAGCTCGGTGGCCCTGGCGGTCAGCGTGTCGAGCTGCCCGGCGCGGGCGTGCCAGGCCCGGCCGCGCCCGGTGCGCACGTCCGCCAGCGCGCCGTCCATCCACGTCTCCGGGCGGCGCGCCAGGTCACCGGCCTCGTCGGCCAGCTCCCGCAGCCGCCGCCGCAACCCGCCGCGCGCGGTGGCGTCCACCGCTCGCAGCGCCTCGAACGCCTGGTGCGCCTTGTGGTCGTCGAGCAGTCGGTCGGCCCGCGCCGCCGCCGCCTCGGCGGCGACCAGCTCGGCGAACCCCGCCGGCGGCGCGACCGTGGTGAGGTCCACCAGCCGCCCCGAGGACTCCAACTCGTCGTCGGCCAGCGCCTGGTCGCCCAGCAGCCCGCGCCACTCCAGGATCTCCTCGCCCGACAGCGGCGGCGGCGCGTCGGCCCGCACGTGGACGTGCGTGCGCAGCCACCCGTGCCGGGGTTCCCGCTCGGCCAGCCGGCGCGCGATCGAGGCCAACGTGCCCCGGTAGCCGGCGTGCTCGTGCTCGCGGACCTCGTCGGCGCGCGCCGTCACCAGCTGCCGGTGCAGCTCCAGGCGCCGCAGCCGCAGACGCTCGATCACCGCCAGACAGTCCGCGACGGTCGCGTCGGCCACCGCGTCGTCGTGCTCGGTGGCCGCCGCCGCGATCCGCCCGACCGCGACCTTCAGGTCGGACATGTCCTCCCGCGAGCTCCCGACCACCCCCACCGACAGCGGCCGGATCGCGGCCGGCAGCTTGTCCCGGACCTCCCGCAGCGCCCGGTCGGTGTGCGCGGTGACCAGCACCCGCTTGCCCTGGGCCAGCAGGTGCGCGAGCAGCGCGGCGGCGGTGTGCGTCTTGCCGGTCCCCGGCGGCCCCTGCACCAGCGTCTGCGCCGCGACGTCGACCTGCCGCACGATCCGCAGCTGGGTGTCGTTGACCGGCAGCGGCAGGAAGTCGTCCTCGTCCACCCGCACCAGCGCGCCCTCGACGGGTCCGGCGGCCGGCCGGGGCGGCCGGTGGTCCGGGTCGACCAGCGGCGCCAGCCCCGCCGGCACCTGCCCGGACCCGGCCAACTGCTCGACGATCGTCTCGAAGATCTCCACCAGGCCCTGCTGCGAGCGCCGCCGCAGGATCACCGCCGGCGCGTACACCGCCACCGCGTGGCGCGCGGGCGCCGGCACCGCGGCGAGGTCGCGGTACTCGCCGCCGGCGTCGAGCGTGTGCACCACCCGCCGCGCCAGCTCCCCGACCTCGTCGGGCCCCAGGCCGGCGAGCGCGGCGGCGTGCTCGCGCAGCTCGTTGACGTGCCCCGGGTTCGGCACCCGCCCTGGGTCGAGCATGTCCAGCTCGACGTCGGCCGCCGCGTCCACCCGGCTGACCGTGAGCCGCCCGGTCGTGTCGTCCAGGTCGATGGTCACCGGCGCGGTCACCAGGTGCCGGCGCACCGGCGGATGGCCGTCGGGCGCCCAGACCAGGACGCCCGCGCCGAGCACCAGCTCCAGTTCCTCCGGGTTGGCGGTGGCGGCGACGTAGCTGGCGAACAGCTGGCCGTAGCGGGCGCGGGCGTCCCGGTCGGCCAGCTCCCGCTCGGCCCAGGCGAGCCAGGCCGGCAGCCACACGTCGTAGCGGTCACGCAGGACGGGGTCCTGCGGCGGGGCGGGGGTGATCGCCGGGTCGTCCCAGCCGTCGAGGCCGAAACCCTCCGGCGGCGGCGGTTCGACCCGCGCCACCCGGTCGATGGTGAGCACGGGGTCCTCGCCGGTGGACACCGCGGGGTGGCCGGGCAGGTCGCCGAGCCAGTGGACGGCGCGGTAGGCGTCGGTGGTGCGCGGCGGCTGGGTGCGCAGCTGCTGGGTGCGGCCGAGGAACTCGAAGAGCCGGACGGCACGGCCGACCAGGGCGCTTCGTCCTGCCTGGTCCGCATCCTCCACCACCCCACGGTAGCGTCAAGCGCGGCAGGTGAGGGGACGACCGCCGTTGTAGGTCACCATGTCGCGCAGGGCGGCGACGGCGTCGATGGCCCCGCCGCGCGGTACACCGTCGAGTTCGGCGATGGCGCGGTGCAGGTTCCCGACGATCCGCTCCGGGTCGGTGAGCGAGGCGTACTCGCCCAGGTCGGTGTCGCGGGCGGCGTCCAGGGCCGACACGCCGTCCGCGTGCGCCGCCCGCGCCACGCCGTCGACGAACCGCAGGTACCCGCGAACCCCGTCGATCAGCTCGGGGCCGGCGACCGGCCCGTGACCGGGAACGATGACCTCGGCGCCGAGCGGTTCGATGACGTCGGTGAGCACCTCCAGGGCGCCGCTGACCGAGCCCTGGAGCAGAAAGGGCGTTCCGCCGTTGAACAGCAGGTCGCCGCAGAACAGGACCTTGCGGTCGGCGAGCCAGACGATCGAGTCGTTGGTGGTGTGGCCGGGGGTGCCGGTGTGCCGGACCTCGCAGCGCAGGTCGTCGACCCAGACGGTGACGCCGTCGGTGTAGGTGAGGAACGGGGGTTCCAGCTCGACCTCGCCCCAGTCGACCGTGTTCCAGATCGGTTCGTCGATGGGCTTGCCCCACGACTGGATGCCGGCCCGGGTCGCCTCGTGGCCGACGATCGTCGCGCCGTCGAACAGGAAGTTGCCGAAGGTGTGGTCGCCGTGGTGGTGGGTGTTGATCAGGGTGCGGACCGGGCGCGGGGTGATCCGCGCGATCGTGTCGAGGTAGGCGCGGGTGCGCCGGACGGTCGCGCACGCGTCGACGCTGACCACGCCGCGCCGGCCGACCAGGAAACCGGTGTTGTTGATCCACCACGTCCCGTCCGGCTGGGTGTAGGCGAAGACGCCGTCGCTGACCTCCACCGCGGTGGGCGGGCCGGGGGTGTCGACGTCGTGCGCGGTGCTCGTCATCCGCTCAGCCTAGGGCCGGAATAATGGTCCAGACCTTGACGTGACCGTGCCGGACATACCACGGTGATGGATGAGAGCGCTCTCATGGCTTCAGGGGGCCGGGCCCGGGACCCGGCCTCCCCCTGCACAGAAACAGCGAGGGCACCATGAAGAAAACAACCCTGCTCGTGTCCATCGGCGCGCTGATGGCACTGGGCGCCACCGCGACCCCCTCGGCCGCTGACACCGTCGATGTCTCGGACGGAATGGTCACGGCCATGGCCCGTGACCTCGGCCTGACCGACACCCAGGCCGCCGCCCGCGTCCGCGCCGAGGCCACCGCCATCGACGTCGAACCGGCCGCGAAGGCCGCCGCCGGCGCCGACTTCGGCGGCTCCTGGTTCGACGCCGACACCGGCACACTCGTCGTCGGCCTCACCTCGGGCGCCAACGCCGCCGACGTCGCGGCGACCGGCGCGCGGGTCGAACGGGTCGAGCACACCCTGGCGGCCCTGGACGCCGCGAAGGCCAGGCTCGACCGGGCCGACGCGCCCGACTCGGTCGCCAGCTGGCACGTCGACCCCCGCGCCAACACCGTCGTCGCGTCGGTCGTGCGCGGCACGGCCGGCGACGCCGACGTCCAGACGTTCCTCGGCCTGGCCGGTGACGTCGAGACCGTCGAGGTCGACGCGCGGCCGAGCACGTTCGCGGCCGGCACCGTCGGCGGCGATCCCTTCTACATCAACGGGAACACCCGCTGCTCGATCGGCTTCTCGGTGCACGGCGGGTTCGTCACCGCCGGGCACTGCGGCGGCACCGGCTCCTCGGTCGTCGGCTGGGACGGCTCGGCGATGGGCAACTTCGCCGGAAGTTCCTTCCCTGGCAACGACTACGCGTTCGTCCGGATCGGCAACGGCTGGTGGACCGCGCCGGTCGTCCTGGGCTGGGGCGTCATCCCCGACCGGCTCGTGCGCGGTTCGGGCGAGGCGCCGGTCGGCTCGTCGATCTGCCGCTCGGGGTCGACCACCCACTGGCACTGCGGGCAGGTGCTGGCCAAGAACGAGACCGTCAACTACTCGCAGGGCGCGGTGCACCAGATGACCAAGACCAGCGTGTGCGCCGAACCCGGTGACTCCGGCGGGTCGTTCATCACCGGCGACCAGGCCCAGGGCGTCACGTCCGGCGGGTGGGGCAACTGTTCCTCCGGTGGCCAAACCTGGTTCCAGCCGGTGAACGAGATCCTCGGCGTGTACGGGCTGAGCCTGGTCACGGCCTGATCGACGGGGAATGCACCGCCGTTCTCACATGCACAAGCAACGGAGAACGGCGGTGCTACTCCCCGTGCGCGCGTCAAGCGCGTACCCTGAGCTGTCGATGGTGACGAGCGACCACGGAGGGCGGAGATGACCGCGGACGACCTGCGCGGTGACTCTGAGGGCTCTGCCAGGGGGAATGGTGAGGTCAGCGGCGCACCGACCGCGCGCCGGATCGTGCTCGGGGCGCAGCTGCGCCGCCTGCGCGAGGCGACCGACATCTCCCGCGCGCAGGCGGGTTACGCGATTCGTGGCTCGGACTCGAAGATCAGCCGCATGGAACTGGGCCGCGTCGGCTTCAAGGAACGCGACGTCGCCGACCTGCTGACGATGTACGGCGTCACCGACTCCAGCGAACGCGAAGTGTTCCTGGAGATGGTCCGCAAGTCCAACGAGCGCGGCTGGTGGCACCGGTACACCGACCTCATGCCCGACTGGTTCCAGGACTTCGTCGGGTTGGAGGAGTCGGCGTCGCTCATCCAGAACTACGAACTCCAGTTCGTCCCCGGCCTGCTGCAGACCGAGGAGTACACCCGCGCCGTCGCCAGCCGGGGCCACCCCGACCACCTCGACGAGCCAACCGAACGTCGCGTGCGGCTGCGCCTGCAACGCCAGAAGGTCCTGTCCCGCCCCGGCGCGCCGCGCCTGTGGGCGGTCGTCGACGAGTCGGTGCTGCACCGCCCGATCGGCGGCCCGGCCGTCCTGCGCCGCCAGCTCGACCACCTGCTGGAGATGACCCGCCAGCCCAACATCACGCTGCAGATCGTCCCCTACGACCGCAGCGGCTACGCGGCCGAGGGAGCGTTCAGCATGCTGCGCTTCGCCGAACCGGCCCTGCCCGACATCGTCTACGTCGAACACCTCGGCGGCGCCCTCTACCTCGACCGCCCCAACGAGATCGAGCTGTACGGCCGCGTCATCGACCGCTTGGCCGTCGACGCCGAAACCCCCGACAACAGCCGCCAGATGCTCGCCAAGGTCAGGTCGGCGATCTGACCCCCGCGACCCCGGCGAGAAAGCGTCGGAACGGGGCGGCGTCGACCACCAGCACTCCGCCAGCGGGGTTCTTGCTGTCCCGCGCGGCGACCCACGTCCGACCGTCGGTCGCCAACTCGACACAGGACCCGTTGGGCTGGGAAGCGCTGCTCTTGCGCCACCTGGCACAGGAGAGGTCGTCGCTCGTCATTACCTGACCCTCCTCGGATCATCACCCCGTGAGCTGGGCCCTGGCCCGACGCATCCTGTCGACCGACGCCTCGGCGTCAACGGTCATACCCCACACCTGATCATAGATGCGCTGGAAGCGGGCAACTTCGTCACTGTCGTCCTGGAGGACGAAGCTGACGATGTTCTCGGTGTAGATGACCTCCGGTTCGGCGGTGTCCCCGGCGCCGGCGAAGGCCAGCACGGTGTAGTTGCAGCCGACGGCAGGGTGTCCGCCCGCCGTGTAGGGCAGCACTCGCACGTCGACGTTCGCCGAGGACTCGACCAGTTCGACCAGGTGGTCGAGTTGGTTCCGCAACACCGCCGGACCGCCGACCTCGGTGTGCAGCGCGGCTTCACCGAGGATGACGCGCAGGGCCAGCGGATCCTCGCCGGCCAGGCGGAGTTGGCGTTCCATGCGAAGCCGCAGGAACTTGTCCGTGTCGTCCGCGGCGATGACCTCGCCCGCGCTGCCGATCAGCGCGCGTGCGTAGTCCTCGGTCTGGAGCAGGCCGTGCACGATGTCGAGTTGGAAGCAGGCGAGTTCGCTGGCCTCGTTCTCCAGGTCGAGGTACTCCGCGAAGGCGGCGGACACGAAGTCGTAGTACGGACGCCGCAGGACACCCCGGCGACGACGGCGTTTGGCTGCCTCCACCATCTCGTCCACGATCTTGGCCGGGGCGCCGTACAACTCCAGCGCTGCCTTGACCCGCAGCGGCTCCGCACTTCCGCCCGTCTCCATGCGTGAGACAGTGCCGGAACCGCAGAGCAACTCGTCGGCCGCGCGCTCGACGGAGTAGCCCGCCCGCTCTCGCCAGCGTCGCAAGGTCCGAGCCAGACGCCTGCTCTGAACCGGACTGACAGTTCCACTCAACGTGTGCGCACCTCCTGATCACGGGGTTGACAGTCTCCCCCCTGGGGGGTAGCTCGGTTCATCTCGTCACTCAAATGGATGAACATAAAAATGGAAGCCTTCCATAACTGTTATGTTCCTAGTCGAGCCACCATCGTTCTGGCTCAGAACCAATGTGGAACCACTGCGAAAGGTGTACCGATGCGCAGCAAGATCAACGGGCTTTGCCGGAGGGCTCGATCGGGCTCTGCCGGCGTTGGGAGTGTGCGGCATGGTCGCTGACCCACCGGAGAAGTCGGTGTGGCTCGACATCCCCGAAAGTTGTCGCATGGGCGGCGAGTTCACCGGAGACCTGGACGTTCATGTCACGTTCGGAGGACCCGACGACGGGGTGAACGTGCTGTTCGAGCGAGCGGCACTGGAGCGTTTCGTCGGGCTCGCCACCGAGTTGCTGGCGTGTCGGATCCCGGACGACCCCAGGGCCGACCTGCCGAAACTTCACGCACCGGCGGTCTGACGCCGCTCGGCCCGGGGCGTCACGGGTCGAGTTCGGTGAGGCGGCGGCGTGGGGCGGTACCGCCACTGCGATCGATGGCGCGGACCGTGGTCTCCGGGGCCGGGCCTGGGACCGGTGAGGTACTGCCCGACCCCGGAGCGCGCCGGTTCTAGCCGATCGTCAGGTCGACGATGACGGGGCGGTGGTCGGAGAGTTTGGGCTCGCCCGGTGCTGGCTGGGGGAGGGCCGGTGAGACGGCCTTGGTCGGCGTCGCCTTCTTGGACCAGACGTAGTCGATCCGCTTGCCGTTGAGCGTCGGGCCGGCGTTCTTGCCGGCGTCGGTCCAGCCGGCGCGGGGGTAGATGGTGTAGGTCGTGCTGCCCTGGACGTCGTTGAAGTCGCCGGCGAGCACCAGCGGAACGGTGTGGTCGAGGTAGTTCTCGATCCACCGTGCCTGGGCCTCGCGCTGCACGCGGCCCGCGCCGGCGCCCACCGTGAGGTGGGTGTTCCACACCGCGATCTTCGTCGACCCCGGCAGGATGACGCTCGCGCCGGCCAGCGAGCGGTGGACCGATCCCGCGCCGGGGCAGCTCGAATGCCGGGGAAGGGTGAAGCGGACCCGCTTGTCGATCGGGAACTTGGTGAAGATGGCGTTGCCGACCCAGTCGTCACCGCTGCCGCACGGCGCACCCGGATGGTCGGCGCGGCCGAAGTAGACGTGGTCGGCGCGCTCCGCCGCGGTGTCCCAGCCGAGTTCGGCGGCGAGACCGCGCACCTGGTTGCGCTGGGACGTGACCTGGATTTCCTGCACCAGCAGGACGTCCGGGTCGTAGCGCTTGATGAACGCCGCGAGCTTGGGGATGTTGGCTGTGCTGCCGTGGATGTTCCAGGTCATGACCCGGACGGAGGTCGCGGCGGCCTCGACCCCCGAGGCGGACGCCGGGCTGGTGACGACGGCGGTGGTGACCGCGGCGGACACGATCGACACGGCGGCGATCGCCCGGCCAAGTAAGTGTGGAATATGCACGGAGCGTGATAGTAGGAGCACCCCGGGCCGCGATCAAGAGGTGCGTCGTCGCTACTCCTGGCCGGGGGCGAGGCGCTCGGTCAGCACGACCGTCACCGTGTCACCAGCCTGTTTGCCGATGGTCGTGCGCAGTCCGGCGGCCACCGGCAGCTTGTGCGTGCCGTCGCCCAGTGCCATGAACGAGCCGCGGAACGGCTCGCCGTCGATCGTGCCCCGGACCTTCACCAGGCCCCGGGTGCCGAAGAACTCCACCGACTCCGGCCACACCACGTACGTGTGGCCGCCCTTGGCGTCACTGCGCCGCAGCGTCGCGGTGAACTCCCGCTCCAGTTTCCCCACCTCGCCCGCCATGACTCTCCTCTCACGCCTCGACGATCTCCAGGACGTCACTGTAGGGAGGACACACGAAGAGACCGACGGCCCGCCGGACGGGGGGACCGTCCGGCGGGCCGAGGTCGAAACGGGTGGATCAGATCAGCTGGTCCAGCGCAGGCCGGGCCAGCCCTGCGCGGTGTCCCGGGGGCCGGCGATGGTCTTGTCGGCCTTGGTGTCGTAGCGCACGTAGTCGGCGTCGTTGAACAGCCACGCCTGGTCGGTGCCGAACGACGGCGCGGTCACCGCGGCGTCGATCGCGTAGTCGAACTGGGCCGGCATGTCGACCCAGCCCTGGGAGATCTTGCGCGGCGCCACCACGACGGTGTCGGTGCGGGTGTTGTAGCGGACGTACTCGTCGTCCTTGAACAGCCACACCTGGTCGGCGCCGAACGGGGTCGCGGTGACCGCAGCGTCGATGCCCCGGGTGAACCGGGCCGGCAGACCGGTCCAGCCCTCGGCGATCGTGCGCGGGCCGACGATGACCTGGTCGTTGGCCAGGTCGTAGCGCACGTACTGGTCGTCCTTGAACAGCCACGCCTGGTTCGGGCCGAGCGTCGAGGGCACCGCGGCGTCGATGCCGCTGGTGAACCGCGCGGGCAGGCCGGTCCAGCCCTCGGCGATGGTGCGCGGGCCGACCACGACGGTGTCGGTCACGACGTTGTAGCGGACGTAGCGGGAGTCCTTGAACAGCCACACCTGGTCGGCCCCGAACGGGGTGGCCTCCAGGGCGGCGTCGACGTGCGTGGTCGCGGTCGTTTCCGGGTTCTCCGCCGGGGCTGCGGAGGCCTGGCCGATCGTGGACACCGCCAGCACACCGAAGGCGAACGCGGCCATCGTCACACGGCTGAACTTGAGTCTCATCAGTCTCTCTCCTGGGACGCAACGAGAAAAAGTCGGGGGAGTTCCCCGTGAAGATTCATCGGCATCCCCGGGCCGGCGGGAGATCGCTGGGGAGGCTGATGACCGGCCTCGATCCGGTGAGCCGATCGGGTGCCGTTCGTGTGCGGTTCTTCCGGACGGGTCGCGACACCACTCAGAACCGAAAGTAATTTCACCAATTACCCTCGGTAGTTGAATGACGTCAACCTGGGACAATGTATTGGGTCATTGTCATGACCGCTTTTGGCGCGCCCGTGTCATCTGCACGTGCATTTACCGCTGCACCAGCAAGTGCTAACGTCTGCGGCATGCAGCTGCACGTGCAGATGCACCCACGAAAATGGTTCGTCGAGAAAGTGGGGACGGATGTCGGGTGAAGTGCGTAACGGAATGTCCGCCGACGGGCTGGACCGCGCCAACTGGCGCAAGAGCAGCCGCAGCGGCGCGGTCGGCAACTGTGTCGAGCTGACCTGGCCGGGTTCGGACGTGGTGGCGGTACGGAACTCACGCGACCCGCGCGGGCCCGTCCTCGTCTACCCGCGCGCGGACCTGGTGACCTTCCTGGCCGGTGTCAAACAGGCGTGACTGAGCTGTGAAGGAGGCCTGATGGCCGCCAGTGCGGTGCCGTCCGGTGAGGGGGCGGCCAGCACCGATGTCCAACTCCGCGCGCTCGTGGTGCGCGGGTTCAGATTCCTGGACCCGAGGGACGAGAACGGCGACGTGCTCGCCGTCGTCGGAGTGCGGGCACACCACGACGTCCTGGACGTCGTCCGGCTCGACAGCGAGGACGACGCGGTGGCCATGCGGCTGCCGGCCACCGAGGACGTACTGGCGCCACGCCAGGTGTTGTGGCAGGAGTACGGGTCGGCCCACCAGGTGCTGGGCGCGATGCTCGACCTGCCCGACAGCCACGGCGACCAGGCCACCGACCTGCTGGTCGTGAGCAGGCGCGTCAGCGCCTGAACCACGATGCCGCCTCGGGGGGCGGTACCTGTCCGGTCGGCCCGTACGACAGGTCAGGTACCGGCTGGGGCGGTCCGGGGAGCGGACCGCCCCAGCGGGACCCCCTTCGGCCACCGGCGTCGCTCTACCGGCTCAGCCGCGACACCGTCGGCAGGCCGCTCGCGTGCCAGGCGGTGTACCCGCCGATCACGTCGGACACCGTCGTCAGCCCGAGCTGGTCCATCACCTGGTGGGCGGCCAGGCTCGAGGTGTAGCCCTCGTTGCACATCAGGATGATCTCCCGGTCGCGGTCGCCGAAGGCCAGTTCCCGCAGCCGGTGCTCGCTGGTGACGTCCAGCCGCCACTCCAGCACGTGCCGGGACACCGCGATCGCCCCCGGCACCTCGCCGAAGCGCCAGCGGTACTCGGTCGGCCGCAGGTCGATCAGTACCGCACCGGCCCGCATCGCCTCGGCCGCGCCGGCCGGTTCGTGGCGGGTGATCCGTGCCCGCGCCGCGTCCAGCAGCGCGCTGATCCGGTCGCTCACGCCGGCACCTCCCGCAGCCGGGCGGCCTCGACCTCCAGCGCGCTGGTGTCCGGTTCCGGGGTGTCGCACGGGATCTCACGCAGGTGGTGCATCCCGGTCGGCAGCCAGCAGTAGAAGTTCATCGACCGCAGGGGAGGGGAGTAGGCGTGCACGGACACCGTCGGTTCGGTGCCCACGTTCACCAGGTTGTGCAGGTAGTCGGCGTCGAACCCGACGGCTTTCCCGACCGTGTGCCGGCGGGTGCGCAGCCCGGTGCGGCGCACGCTGCCGTGGTCCTCGGTCAGCGAGCCCCTGGCGACGGTGAACGCGCCGGCGCTGCCGCCGTGGTCGTGCAACAGGGTGTCCTGGCCGATGTCCCAGCAAATCAGCCACACCTCGACGAACTCGTCGACATGTAATCTCGAATAAAACCGCCGAGTGAGGTCGAAACGAACCGAATTCGACCATTTCCTGGGTTCGTCGGCGATTTCCTGAACGGTCGCGCACAATTCTTTCGGCGTCTGGTGACGCGCTGACGACGGCACGACGGAACTGACAGAACTACTCACGAGACAAGCCCTTTCGCCTGGCATCCCGCGGTGTCCCCGCTCGCCGGTCCCCGCGCCACGTCGTGCTGGGCGGTACCTTCGTTCGAGGCCACCGCGAGTGGTATCTCGCTCGAGTCGCGTCACCGCGTGCCTACGCAAGGGCACACTGTGGCACGGCCCGATCAGCCACTATGGTTTCCCGGTGGGGTGAGCGATGCGCTCGCCAGGAGCCTATCCGGCGGGGGACTCGGGACACAACGTCGTGAGAGCCGGTGAAGGGAACGGCGCCATGCGGATAACCAGGGCGCAACGCAACGCCGTGGCCGAGAAGATCACCAGCCTGGAACGCATGTTCTACGGCCGGGGTCCGCGCAACGTCCAGGTGTCGGTCAGCGACGACGAACCGGTCAGCCTCATCGTGCTGTCGATCGACAGCCTCACCGTCGCCGACGCGGTGCTCGGTGAGCGCGGTCACCGGGAGGCGGTCATCCGCCACCACGAGGCGCTGCACGAGGCCACCCGGGCCGACTTCCTGGAGGCCGTGGAGAACATCGTCGGCGGCCAGGTCAGCGCCTACCTGGCCCAGGTCCACCCGACCACCGGCACCGCGATCCGGGTGTTCGTCTTCTCCGACGCCATCCCGGAAGAGCCCGCCTGACCTGGGCATACCTTTTCTCATAGGCGTTGTGTCGGTGGTCTTGCCTACTATCGTCGAGCCCATCAAACCGGTCAAACCACGCGGGAGACGACCACACCGACATGCCTGTTGCTGAGCTCATCGGGCGGGACCATCCCTCCGCCCTGCTGCGCGCCGAGATCGCGCGGGCCGCCGAGAGCCACGGCGGCCTGGTGCTGGTCACCGGCGAGGCCGGGATCGGCAAGACGACCCTGGTCACGGCCGCCGTGGACGACGCCCGGCGGGCCGGCGCGCTGGTGCTGTCGGGCACCTGCTGGGACTCGGCCGCCGCGCCCGGCTACTGGCCGTGGACCCAGGCGGTGCGGGCGCTGCGCCGGCAGGCCGGCGAGGCGGAGTGGGCCGCCGCCGAGGCCGCCGCCCAGGACAGCGCCGGCGCCTCGCTGGACCTGCTGCTGGGCGGTACCGGCCCGGCCGAGCCGGTCACCGGCTTCCAGCTCTACGACGCGGTCACCAGCGCGCTGGTCGCGCTCGCCCAGTCGCGCCCGGTGGTGGTGGTCCTCGACGACCTGCACTGGGCCGACCCGGAGTCGGTGCGGCTGCTGGAGTTCGTCGCCCAGCACACCTGGTTCGAGCGGCTGCTGCTGATCGGCACCTACCGGGACGTGGAGGTCGAGGCGCCCGACCACCCGCTGGCCCCGCTGCTCGCGCCGGTGCAGGCCAAGGCGACCACGGTCACCCTGACCGGGCTGGACGAGGCCGAGGTCGGCGCGCTGATCGCCCGCACCGCCGGCAGCCAGGCGCCGGCCGACCTGGTCGCCGAGGTGCACCAGCGCACCGGCGGCAACCCGTTCTTCGTCGAGCAGACCGTGCGCCTGTGGCACGGTGGCAACGCGCCGACCGTGCTGCCGACCGTCGTCGCGCCGGGCGTGCGGGACGCGGTCCGCCGCCGGCTGTCGCTGCTGGCACCGGTGGTGTCGGCGCTGCTCACCGGGGCCGCTGTGCTCGGCCGGGAGTTCGACCGCCGGGTGCTGGCGGCCACCGTCGCCGCGCCGGTGCCCCAGGTCGCCCGGCTGCTGGACGAGGCCGTGGCCGCGCGGCTGGTGCTGCCCCAGGGCGAGGGCCGGTTCACCTTCGCCCACGACCTGGTCCGCGAGGCGCTCTACGAGTCGCTCGACGACGACCAGCGCCGCCGCCGGCACGCCGAGGTCGTCCGCGCGCTGGACAACACGGCGCTGGCCGAGCGGATCTTCCCGGCCGACCTCGCCCGGCACGCCCACCTGGCCGGCGACGAGCTGGACCCCCCGCGCGTGATCGACCTGATGGTCGCCGCCGCCAAGGAGGCGCGGCGGCGGGCCTCGTTCGTCGAGTCGCTCGGACACTACCGCCGTGCGCTGGACCTGCTCGGGCCCGACGACCCGCTGCGGGTGCGGATCAACCTCGACCTGGGCACCGTCTGCCACAGCATCGACCAGTTCGAGGGCATCGGGTCGGCGTTCCAGGAGGCGGCCGAGGTGGCGTTGCGGCTGGACGACCCGGAGATCCTGGCCAGGGCGGCGCTGACCATCTACGGCGCCGACGCCGCGGTCGCCGACGCCGACCTGCAGGCCAGGCTGCTGCGCACCGCGCACGCCCGGGTCGTCGGCGGTGACGGTGACGGGGACAGGTCGCTGGACGTGCTGGTCCAGGAGCTGTTGCGCCAGTCCATCGCCAACGCGCGCGACGAGAACGACCACGAGCAGCTGGGCTTCGGCCTGTGGGCGATGCACGACCGGCTGTGGGGGCCCGGCCACGCCGAACAGCGCCGGGCGCTGACCGACGAGCTGCGGGCCATCGCCCGCCGCTCCGGGGACGTCGAGATGGAGAAGTACGCCAACTCGCTGGGCTGGGTGGCCGCGCTGGAGCTGGGCAGCGTCGCCTACCTGGACCTGTTCAACGCCTTCATCCGGCTCAGCGAACAGCACCCCGACCCGTCGTTGGCCACCGGCGCCGACATCGACCAGACGGTCATCGGCGGGATGCGTGGCCGGTTCGACGAGGCGTTCGCCGCGCTGGCCAGGGTCACCCCGCTGGTCGAGCACACCGACCACGCGCTCTACCGGTTCCTGGCCCACCACCTGGAGTGGGCGCTGGCCGCGCTGCGCGGCGACCAGCCCCGACTCGCCGTGGCAGAGCGTGAGGCCGAACGGACGCGGCTGCCGCACGCCGAGCTGACCGCCGGTATCGCCGCCGCGCAGCGCGGCGACGCGGCCACGGCCACCCACTGTCTGGCGGTGGCCGACGCGCGGGCCGAGCCGGCCGGCCCGACCTACCTGCCGCTGCTGCTGCGGCTGCGTGCCCAGACCGCCGCGCTGACCGGCGATCCCCGGCTGTGTGAGCGGTCCCGCGAGGAGCTGACCCCGCTGGCCAGCACCTGGCTGGTGGCGATGTTCGGCTGTGACGTCAGCGGCCCGGTGGCGTTGTGGCTGGCCGGGCTGGACGCCGCGCAGCGCCGCTGGCCGGCGGCGGTCGAGGGCTACACCGAGGCGCTGCGTTCGGCCGAGCTGCTGGGCGCGCGCCCGTGGGTGGTGGAGGCGAAGGTCGGCCTGGCGGCGGCGCTGCGCGGGCGCGGCTCGCCCCCGGACGGGGAGCGTGCGCGGGCCCTGGCCGGCGAGGCGGCCCGCGAGGCCGCCGAACTCGGTCTGCGCCACCGCGCCCCGGCCGGACCGCCGCCGCCGGCCCCGGCGCCCACTCCCAACGAGTTCCGCCGGGCGGGGTCGGTGTGGACGCTGTCGATGGCCGGCCGGACGGTGTCGGTCCCGGACGCCAAGGGCCTGCGTGACCTGCACGTGCTGCTGGCCTCGCCGGGCACCGAGATCCCGGCGGTGCGCCTGCTGGACCCGGCCGGGGGCGAGGAGGTGGTCGCCGCGTCCCGCCTGGGCGGCGACGACCTGCTCGACGACACCGCCCGCGCCGCCTACCAGCAGCGCCTGGCCACCCTCGACGACCTGATCGACGAGGCCACGCTCGCCGGCGACGACCAGCGCGCCGCCCGGTTCGACGAGGAGCGCGCCGCGCTGCTCACCGAGCTGCGCGCGGCCGTCGGCCTCGGGGGCCGCGCCCGGCGCCTGGGTGACGAGACCGAACGCGCCCGCAAGACCGTCACCGCCCGCATCCGCGACACCCTGCGCAAACTCGCCGACGCGCACCCGGAGCTCGCCGGGCACCTGCGCGAGGCCGTGTCCACCGGCACCACCTGCGGTTACCACCCGCCCCGCCCGACGGACTGGCGCCTGTAGGTCCTCTAAGCTGACCCGGCGGACGGAGGAGGTCGACATGGCTGTGAGTGAGACGATCCGGACCGCGTGTCACGGCTGCCGCCAGGTGACCCAGTTCCGGGACCAGGAGGGCGCCGTCCGGCCGATGATCATCGCCGGGTCCGGCACGGTCTGGGTCGACCGTTCGCCCGGCGGGATGGTCGAGGAGTCGTGTCCGCTGTGCGGCGAGGGCGAGGATCCCGGCTGGATCCCCGGTTTCGTCCCACCTGTCTGAACCCGCCGCCTGTAGTCAGGACCAACCCGAGGTCGAGATGACCGTGGGTGAATCAGACAGAACAGACGCACCGGGTGTTCCGCGGGATCTCGCGGGGAAACCAGCGGGGTGCCAGATCGGATCTGGCGGCCGTCTCGCGCCTTCAGGGTGAAGGACGTAGGAGGGCTGATGGACACACGGCTGCGGGTCGCGGTGATCATCGGAAGCACGCGGGACGGCCGGGTCGGCGAGTCGATCGGCACCTGGTTCGTCACGGTCGCGCAGCGCCGCGACGACGTCGAACTCGACGTCGTCGACCTGCGGGACTTCGTGTTTCCCGAGCGGTACCCGGAGGGGGTGAGCGACGACATGCGCAGGTTCTGCTCGGCGATCGGGCGGGCGGACGGCTTCGTCGTGGTCACCCCCGAGTACAACCGCAGCTTCCCTGCCTCGCTCAAGCAGGCGATCGACTTCGCCTACGACGAGTGGCACGCCAAGCCGGCGGGGTTCGTCTCCTACGGCTGCCGCAACCGGGGGCACTACGCCGTCGAGGCGTTGCGGGACGTGTTCACCGAACTGCACGTCATGACCGTGCGCGACGAGGTGGCGATCGACCTGCTCGCGTTGCGCGGGGACGGTGTTCCCGGCGACGAGGCCGAGATCGCCGTGCGCACCATGTTGGACCAACTCGCCTGGTGGGGAGTCGCGTTGCGCGACGCGCGAGCCAGGCACCCGTACACGGAATGAGAGGAACGAGATGACCGAGCTCGCTATCGAGACCTCGGGTCTGGTCAAGATCTTCGGGAAGACCAGAGCGGTCGACGGCGTGGACCTGGCCGTCCCGGCGGGCAGCGTCTACGGCGTGCTCGGCCCGAACGGCGCCGGCAAGACCACCGCGGTCAAGATGCTGGCGACCCTGCTGCGCCCGGACGGCGGGCAGGCCACGGTCTTCGGCCACGACGTGGTCCGCGAGGCGGACACGGTCCGGTCGCTGGTGAGCCTGACCGGCCAGTACGCCTCGGTCGACGAGGACCTGTCCGGGACCGAGAACCTGGTGCTGATCGCCCGGTTGCTGGGCCACCGCAAGCCGGCCGCCCGTGACCGGTCGGCCGCGCTGCTGGAGGCCTTCGGCCTGACCGATGCCGCCGACCGGCAGGTGAAGAACTACTCGGGCGGCATGCGGCGGCGCATCGACATCGCCGCGTCCATCCTGCGCACGCCGGAACTGCTGTTCCTGGACGAGCCGACGACCGGGCTGGACCCGCGCAGCCGCAACCAGGTCTGGGACATCGTGCGGATCATCGTCGCGCAGGGCACGACGGTCATGTTGACCACGCAGTACCTGGACGAGGCCGACCACCTGGCGTCGCGGATCGCGGTCATCGACCACGGCCGGGTCATCGCCGAGGGCACCCCCGGGGAGCTGAAGGCCTCGGTCGGCGCCGGTTCGATCCAGGTCCGGCTGCGCGACGCCGCGCAGCGTGAGGAGGCGCTGCGGGTGCTGAGCTCGGTTCTCGGTGAGGCCGTGCGCCCCGAGGCCGACCCGGTGGCGCTGACCGCGCAACTGTCCGGGGAGGACTCGGACCGGGAGGCCGCCGAGCAGGCGTCGCGGGCGCTGGCCGCGTTGGCCGCCGCCGGTGTCGTCGTCGACAACTTCGCCCTCGGGCAGCCGACCCTCGACGAGGTGTTCCTGGCCCTCACCGACCACCCAGCCACCGAGGAGGCCGCGGCATGAGCACCGCCACCACCACCGAACCGACGACCACCGCCAGTACCGCCTACGCCCCGGCGGCGGACAGGCTCGGTGCCGTCCTCGCCTCGCGGGAACAGCCGCCGAGACCGTCGGCCTGGTCGGCGTCGCTGACCTTCGGCTGGCGCACGATGCTCAAGATCAAGCACGTGCCGGAGCAGATGTTCGACGTCACCGCGTTCCCGATCATGATGGTGCTGATGTTCACCTACCTGTTCGGTGGGGCGCTGGCGGGCTCGGTGACCGAGTACCTGCAGTTCCTGCTGCCGGGCATCATGGTCACCAGCGTCATCATGATCACGATGTACACCGGCATGGGCGTGAACATCGACATCGAGAAGGGCGTGTTCGACCGCTTCCGCACGCTGCCGGTGTGGCGGCCGGCGGCCCTGGTCGGCGCGCTGTTCGGGGACGTGTTCCGCTACGTCACCGCCGCCGTGGTGATCCTGGTGGTCGGCCTCATCCTCGGGTTCCGGCCCGACGGGGGAGTGCTCGGCGTGCTGCTGGGGATCGTGCTGCTGGTCGGGTTCTCGTTCGCGTTCTCGTGGATCTGGACGATGTTCGGGTTGCTGCTGCGCTCGGAGAAGTCGGTGATGGGCGTCAGCATGATGGTGTTGTTCCCGCTGACGTTCCTGTCCAACGTGTTCGTCGAGCCGGAGACGATGCCGGCGTGGCTGCGGGTGTTCACCGAGGTCAACCCGATCACCCACCTGGTCGCCGCGGTGCGCGGGCTGATGGCGGGCAGCCCGGACGGCGGCGAGATCGTCTGGGTGCTGGTCGCGGCCGGCGTGATCATCGCGGTGTTCGGCACGCTGACCATGCGGCTGTACAACAGGAAGTGAGGACGGGCGGCGGGGCTTCGCGAGGGGCCCCGCCGTCAGACCCGCGCCAGCGGGAAGTGCGGTCGGGGCGGCAGCGCCACCTCGACCCGGTCGCCAGGGCGGACCTGGCCCGAGCGGGAGACGATGCCCATCACCCCGGCCAGTCGCTGGACCTCGCCGGACTCGGTGGTGCGCAGGACCTGTTTGAGCAGGCCCTGCTGGAGGCCGTTGATCTGTCCGCACGGGTTGCGCAGGCCGGTCACGGTGATCACCGCGTCACCGATGGTCAGCCGGGTGCCGACGGGTAGGCCCATCAGGTCGAGGTGGCGGGTGGTGATGTTCTCGCCGAGCTGGCCGGCGCGCACGGTGTACCCGGCGCCGGCGACCAGGTCGAACAGTTCGACGGGGATCAGGTGCACCTGGCGCAGGTTGGGCTGTGACGGGTCGGCCGCGACCCGTGACCGGTGCTGGACGGTGGCGCCGTAGTGCGCGTCGCCGTGGACGCCGAGTCCCTCGTGCAGGGTGATCGACGACCTGTTCTCCTTGCTGAAGGTGTGTTCGGTGGCCGCGTGCACGGCCAGTACCACCGGGTCGTCCGCCATAGGTCCATTGTCCCCCGGCCGGCGCGTGCCCCCGGCGGGTCTCGCCGGGGGCACGCGCCGCGTCGTGGAACTGCCCGGATCAGCGGGTCAACTGCGGGTTGAGCTGGGGGTTGACCGCGACCTGCTCGTTGAGCAGGTCGGCCAGGGCGCTGACCACGCGCACGGTCGGCGCCGCGGCGCCGGTCAGGTCGGCCAGCTCGACCACGGCCTTGAGGATGACGTCGAGTTCGAGCGGCTTGCCCTTCTCCAGGTCCTGCAGGGTGGAGGTCTTGTGCTCGCCGGCGCGTTCGGCGCCGGCCAGTCGCCGTTCGATGGAGATCTCGGGGTGGGACCCGAGTCTGGCGGCCACGTCGAGGGTTTCGCGCATCATCTCGACGACCAGCTCGCGGGTGCTCAGGTGCCGGCAGATGCCGGCCATCGTCGCCCTGGTCAGCGCGCTGATCGGGTTGAAGGCGATGTTGCCCATGAGCTTGAGCCAGATGTCCTTGCGCAGGTCCGCCTCGACCGGACACTTGAGACCGCCGGCGACCATCGCCTCGGCGAACTCGGTGCATCTGGCGGAGATCTCGCCGGTGGGCTCGCCGATGGAGAACCGGGTGCCCTCCAGGTGCCGGATGACTCCGGGGGACTCGATCTCGGTGGCCGCGTAGACCACGCAGCCGATCGCGCGTTCGACCGGGAGCGCGGCGGAGACCGCGCCGTCGGGGTCGACGCTGTCGATCCGGTGCCCGGCGTACTGTCCTGGCACGCCGTGGAAGTACCACCAGGGGATGCCGTTCTGGGCGGCGATGATCGTGGTGCCGTCGTGCAACAACGGCTTGATCATCGGGCCCGCCTCGGCGTACCGGTTCGCTTTCAGGCCAAGGAAGATGTGGTCGACCGGTCCTACCTCGGTCGGGTCGTCGGTCGCGTGTGGACGGCTCGTGAAGTCGCCGCGCGGGCTGAGCACCCGCACGCCCGATTGTCGGATCTCCTTCAGATGGGGGCCTCTGGCTATGAGGTGCACCTCGGCTCCTGCCCGGTGCAGCGCCGCACCGACGTAAGCGCCGATGGCTCCGGCCCCAAGAACAGCAACTTTCACCGCGTAAGCTCCGTTCTTGTGTTCATTTGGTATGCAGCATACAGTATGAGATGTTGCGCGAAACGAGAAGAGATGAACACGGAAGTGCTGGTCAACGGGCATGCGGGGGTCTTGCGACCGCCCGCTCGGGGCCGGCGTGGACGGGATCAGACAACAGCATCGACAGGCGCGGATGACAAAACGTAGACCGGGACGCTGGCCGTCATTAGAGTCATACGGTATGCAGTATGCGCCACCTCCCCCACACGATGACATGAGGAGATGACGAGTCACATGGCTTCAACGGTCCGGGAGACGCCGGGCGGCGACGGTCAGGAGAACCCGGAGATGATCTCCGGCGGTCATCTGGTGGCCAAAGCGCTCAAGGCCGAAGGCGTGGACGTGATCTTCACGCTCTGCGGCGGGCACATCATCGACATCTACGACGGCTGCGTCGACGAGGGCATCGACGTCATCGACGTACGCCACGAGCAGGTCGCCGCGCACGCGGCCGACGGCTACGCACGGATCACCGGCAAGCCCGGCTGCGCGGTCGTCACCGCCGGCCCGGGCACCACCGACGCGGTGACCGGCGTGGCCAACGCGCTGCGCGCGGAGAGCCCGATGCTGCTCATCGGCGGCCAGGGCGCGCTCACCCAGCACAAGATGGGCTCGCTGCAGGACCTGCCGCACGTCGACATGATGACCCCGATCACCAAGTTCGCCGCCACGGTGCCCAGCACCGAGCGCGCGGCCGACCTGGTGTCGATGGCCTTCCGCGAGTGCTTCCACGGCGCGCCGGGACCCTCCTTCCTGGAGATCCCGCGTGACGTGCTGGACGCCAAGGTCCCGCTGGACAAGGCCCGCATCCCGAAGGCGGGCGCCTACCGCGCCTCGACGAGGACCGCCGGTGACCCGGCGGCCATCGAGCGCCTGGCCGACCTGGTCGTCAACGCCGAGAAGCCCTGCGTGCTGCTCGGCAGCCAGGTCTGGACGACCAGGGGCACCGACGCGGCCACCGAGTTCGTCCGCGCGCTCAACGTGCCGGCGTTCATGAACGGCTCCGGCCGCGGCACCCTGCCGCCCGGCGACCCGCACCACCTGCAACTGGCCCGCCGCTACGCCTTCCAGAACGCCGACCTGATCATCATCGTCGGCACCCCGTTCGACTTCCGGATGGGCTACGGCAAGCGCCTCTCGCAGCAGGCCACCGTGGTGCAGATCGACCTGGACTACCGCACGGTCGGCAAGAACCGCGACATCGACCTCGGCATCGTCGGCGACGCCGGCGCGGTGCTCGCCGCGGTCACCCAGGCCACCTCCGGCCGGGTCGACAACGGTGCCACCGGGCGCAAGTCGTGGCTGGAGGAGCTGCGCGCGGTGGAGACCCAGGCCTTCGAGAAGCGCCTGCCCCGCCAGCTGTCCGACGCCGCGCCGATCGACCCGTACCGGCTGGTGCACGAGATCAACGAGTTCCTCACCGAGGACTCCATCTACATCGGCGACGGCGGCGACATCGTCACCTTCTCCGGTCAGGTCGTGCAGCCCAAGTCGCCCGGCCACTGGATGGACCCCGGTCCACTGGGGACCCTCGGCGTCGGCGTGCCGTTCGTGATGGCCGCCAAGTACGCCAGGCCGGACAAGGAGGTCGTCGCGCTGTTCGGCGACGGCGCGTTCAGCCTCACCGGCTTCGACTTCGAGACCCTGGTGCGGTTCAACCTGCCCTTCGTCGGCATCGTCGGCAACAACTCGTCGATGAACCAGATCCGCTACGGCCAGATCCAGAAGTATGGCGCCGACCGGGGCCGGGTGGGCAACACCCTGGGTGACGTCCGCTACGACGAGTTCGCCCGGCTGCTCGGCGGCTACGGCGAGGAGGTCCGCGACCCCAAGGACATCCGTCCCGCCCTGGAGCGCGCGCGGGACAGCGGTCTGCCGTCGCTGATCAACGTCTGGGTCGACCCCGAGGTCTACGCGCCGGGGACGATGAACCAGACCATGTACAAGTAAGGGGACTCGGCATGCGCAAAGCACTCGAGGGTGTCCGGGTCCTCGACATGACCCACGTCCAAAGTGGACCGTCCTGTACGCAGATCCTGGCGTGGCTGGGCGCCGACGTGGTCAAGATCGAGGCCCCGAGCGGTGACATCACGCGCAAGCAGCTGCGGGACCTGCCCGATGTGGACAGTCTCTATTTCACGATGCTGAACTGCAACAAGCGCAGCATCACGCTGAACATGAAGTCCGCGCGGGGCAAGGAACTGTTCACCGAGATGGTGAAGGACTTCGACATCCTGGCGGAGAACTTCGGCCCCGGCGCGATCGACCGGATGGGCTTCTCCTGGGAGAAGCTCCAGGAGATCAACCCCCGGCTGATCTACGCCTCCATCAAGGGCTTCGGCGACGGCCCCTACACCCACTTCAAGGCCTACGAGGTCGTCGCCCAGGCCATGGGCGGCTCGATGGCGACCACCGGCTTCGAGGACGGCCCGCCGCTGGCGACCGGCTCGCAGATCGGTGACTCCGGCACCGGCATGCACACCGTCGCCGGCATCCTGGCCGCCCTCTACCAGCGCGAGCACACCGGCCGTGGGCAGCGGGTCACCGTCGCCATGCAGCACGCCGTGCTCAACCTGTGCCGGGTCAAGCTGCGCGACCAGCAGCGGCTGGCGCACGGCCCGCTCAACGAGTACCCGAACGAGGAGTTCGGCGATGAGGTGCCCCGCTCGGGCAACGCCTCGGGCGGCGGGCAGCCGGGCTGGGCGGTGCGCTGCGCGCCGGGCGGCCCGAACGACTACATCTACGTCATCGTGCAGCCGGTGGGCTGGGAGCCGATCGCCAAGCTGATCGGCCGCCCGGAGCTGATCGACGACCCGGAGTGGTCGACGCCGGAGGCGCGGCTCAACAAGCTGGACAAGATGTTCCAGCTGATCGAGGACTGGTCGGTCAACCACGGCAAGTGGGACGTGCTCGCGATGCTCAACGAGCACAACATCCCCTGCGGGCCGATCCTGTCGACCAAGGAGATCATCGAGGACGCCTCGTTGGCCGACAACGAGATCGTCGTCAAGGTCGACCACCCGGAGCGCGGCGAGTTCACCACGGTCGGCATGCCGATCAAGCTGTCCGACTCGCCGGCGGAGGTCAGGCGCTCTCCGCTGCTCGGCGAGCACAACAACGAAATCTACGGCAGTGAGCTGGGCGTGTCCGAGCAGGAGCTCGCCGAGCTCAAGGCGAATGGAGTGATCTGAGCCAATGTCCGAAGTAGACAAGGCGGCCGTCCGCGAGGTCCTGGACACGGTCCGGGCCGAGGGTCGGGACTCGCTCACCGCCCCCGAGGGCAAGCGGGTCTGCGACGCGTACGGTATCCCGACCCCACGAGAGGGTCTCGCCACGACGGCGGACGAGGCGGCGAAGCTCGCCGAGGAGATCGGTCAACCGGTGGCGGCCAAGATCGTGTCGCCGGACATCCTGCACAAGACCGAGGCCGGCGGCGTCATCGTCGGCGTCTCCGGTGCCGACGAGGCGCGGGCGGCGTTCGACACGATCATCGCCAACGCCAAGGCGTACAAGGCGGACGCGTCGATCACCGGCGTGCAGATCCAGCAGATGGTCGGTGCCGGCGGCACCGAGGTCATCGTCGGCGCCACCACCGACGGCACGTTCGGCAAGATCGTGGCGTTCGGTCTGGGCGGCGTGCTGGTCGAGGTGCTCAAGGACGTGACCTTCCGGCTGGCGCCGCTGGACGCCGCCGAGGCGCGGTCGATGGTCACCGGGATCCAGGCGGCCGAGGTGCTCCAGGGCGCCCGGGGTGCCGACCCGGTCGACCTGGACGCGCTGTCCGACGTGATCCAGAAGGTCTCCCAACTGGTCACCGACTTCCCGCAGATCAGCGAGTTCGACCTGAACCCGGTGTTCGCCTCGGCGAGCGGCGCGGTGGCGGCCGACGTGCGGATCCTGCTGGAGACCCAGGAGCGTTCCGAGCCGGTGCGCTACAGCCAGGAGGAGATCCTCCAGGCGATGAACACGATGATGAAGCCGCGCTCGGTGGCCGTCATCGGCGCGTCGGACCAGGCCGGCAAGATCGGCAACTCGGTGATGAAGAACCTGATCAACGGCGGGTTCGCGGGCGAGATCCACCCGATCAACCCCAAGGCCGACGAGATCATGGGCCGCAAGGCGTACAAGTCGGTCGGTGACGTGCCGGGTGACGTGGACGTCGCGGTGTTCGCGGTGCCGGCGAAGTTCGTGCCGGCCGCGCTCACCGAGTGCGGCGAGAAGGGTGTCACCGCGGTGGTGATGATCCCGTCCGGGTTCGCCGAGACCGGCAACCAGGAGCTGCAGGACGAGATCGTCGAGATCGCCACCCGGTACAAGGTCCGGATGCTCGGGCCGAACATCTACGGCTACTACTACACGCCGGAGAGCCTGTGCGCGACGTTCTGCACGCCCTACGACGTGCGCGGCGGCGTGGCACTGACGTCCCAGTCCGGCGGCATCGGCATGGCCATCCTGGGCTTCGCCCGCACCACGAAGATGGGTGTCTCGGCGATCGTCGGGCTGGGCAACAAGTCCGATGTGGACGAGGATGATCTGCTGACCTTCTTCGAGCACGACGACAACACCCAGTGTGTCGCCATGCACCTGGAGGACCTGAAGGACGGCCGTGCGTTCGTGGAGGCCGCGAAGCGCATGACCAAGAAGAAGCCGGTCGTCGTGCTCAAGGCGGGCCGTACCGACATGGGTGCGCGGGCAGCCAGCTCGCACACCGGTGCGCTCGCCGGCGACGACAAGGTGTACGACGACATCCTCCGCCAGGCGGGCGTGGTTCGGGCGCCCGGGCTGAACGAGATGCTCGAGTACGCGCGGGGTCTGCCCCTGTTGCCGACCCCCCAGGGCGAGAACGTCGTCATCATCACCGGTGCCGGCGGCAGTGGAGTGCTGCTGTCGGACGCCTGTGTCGCCGAAGGACTGTCCCTGATGGACATTCCGCCGGACCTGGACGAGTCGTTCCGTGCGTTCATCCCGCCGTTCGGCGCGGCGGGCAACCCGATCGACATCACCGGCGGCGAGCCGCCATCGACCTACGAGGCGACGATCCGCCTTGGCCTGGAGGACCCGCGCATCCACGCGCTGATCCTCGGCTACTGGCACACGATCGTCACCCCGCCGATGGTGTTCGCCGAGTTGACCGCCAAGGTGCTCGCCGAGGCGCGCGCCAAGGGGATCGACAAGCCGGTGGTGGCGTCGCTGGCCGGCGACACCGAGGTCGAGCAGGCCTGCGACTACCTCTTCGAGCACCGGGTGATCGCGTATCCCTACACCACCGAGCGGCCAGTGGCGGTCCTCGGTGCCAAGTACCGGTGGGCGAGGGCCGCCGGCCTGATCGGCTAACTGGCCGACCATTTCGCGTTTTCACGGGGTGGCCGCCGGGACGGAAAACGGCGGCCACCCGCAGGGGTCGACAGGCAGGCAGGCGGTAGTAACCGAACACTGGAGGTCCAATGGTGGATTCTCACAACCCTCCTGTCGCCGGCAGTGGTGAGGCCACTGTCGACGGGGAGGAACGGGTATGGCGAGCCGGGGGGCTCGAACCCATGCCGATTCGCCCGCTACCAGACGCACCACCGTCCATCCACCTGCTGGGCCCGACCGTGTTCCTGGTCGCGCTCGGTGTCGGTATGGGCGAGTCGTACATGTGGCCGCGACTGGTCCTGGTCTTCGGACCCGAGATCCGATGGCTCTTCCTGATCGGCGTCACCCTCCAGGCCGTGGTGATGCTCGAGATGGCGCGTTACGCGATGGCGACGGGGGAGAGCATCTTCTCCGGCGCCGCACGGGTGTTCAAACCCCTGATGTGGTTCTTCTTCGTCACGGCGATCCTGGTCTACATCTGGCCGGGTCACCTCTCCGCGGGCGCGGCGGCGTTCGAGGAGATAACGGGCATCCCGTGGGTCGTGACCGCCTGCGTCGCCCTGATCCTGGTCGGGATCCTGTTCAGCCTGGCCAGTGTCATCTACGACCTGCTGGAGAACGTGCTCGCGATCCTCATCGGCACGCTGGTGGTCGGCACGGCGGTCATCGCCTCCATCGTCGGCAGCTGGGACGACCTGGGCAGCACGCTGGCCGGCATGTTCGCCTTCGGGTACCTGCCAGACGACATGTTCACCGAGGCGTGGTTCCCGGTGGTCGTCGGCTCGATCGCGTTCGCCGGCCCGTCGGGCATGCAGCAGATGTGGTACACGCTGCACCTGCGTGACTCCGGTGCCGGCATGGGCGCGCACGTGCCCAAGATCCGCGGCCTGCGGTCGGCCAAGGAGGAAGAGGAGATGCCGGCCCGCGGGTTCATGTTCGACACGGACAACCCGCAGGAGATGGAGAAGTGGCGCGGGTGGCGCAAGTGGGTCACCTTCGACGCGTTACTCCTGTTCTGGGGCATCACGATGCTCGTGACGATCTCGTTCACCGTGCTCGCCAGGTCGGCGGCCAGGGAGAACCCGAACGTCAAGGAGCTGATCGAGGGTGGCGACCGGGACGCGGCGCTCTCGGCGATGTCCGACGCGTTCGCCGCGGCCGGCAGCCCGGTGCTCGGCACGTTGTTCTTCGCCTTCATCGCGCTGATCGGGTTGAACGCGACCCTGGGTCTGTTCGACTCGTTCTCCCGGGGGCAGGCGGACATGACCTACTTCCACGTTCCCGGCGCGCGACGGTTCCGGCTCTCGCACCTCTACGCCGGGTTCCTGTGGGGCGTCATCACCTTCGGCATCATGATCCTGTTGTTCGGCCCGGCCGACGGACCGGCGGGGATCCTGGACATGCTGGCGTTCTTGTCCTCGTTCGCCATGGGTGCCTACTGTGTGACGTTGTTGCTGGTCAACAACAGGATGCTGCCCAAACCGATCCGGCCGAAGTGGTGGTCGAACGCGATCATCGGCTTCGGTGCGGTGTTCTACCTCGGCATGCTGTTCTACAGCTTGTTCAGGTACGGCGTTGTACTGGACTAGGGGATGACCGCGATGCGCCTCTACCGTTTGGCCGAACTGCTCCTACCGGGGCTCTTCGTCGGGTTCATCGCCGGCCTCGTGGCCGGTGGGCTGGCCGGATTCGTCGGCCAGCCCATCGGCTGGGCGCTGGTGACGGGCCTGGCCCTTGGCATCCCGCTGGCGCTGCTCGGCGCCGGCTACACGATGCTGCTCGTGCAGAACAAGGTGCGCCTGGGCGGGTTCGCCCCGGCCGCCCTCTACTGGCTGATCGCCTACCCGGCGGCCCGTCTGCTGCACGAGGTGACCACCTCGGCGGTCATCGGCGGAACGCCGAGACTGCCCGAGGACGTGTTCGGGTTCCTCGCCTACCAGGGGATCGTGAGCGCGGGCTTCTCGATCGGGTTCCTCTGGATGCACGAACGGGTCGCCCCCCGTTACTGGCAGCGGATCTCCGAGCACAACCCGGCCGCCGCCAAGGTCTACGTGCGGTACGCCGAGCACGCGCGGATCATCTTCGAGGCCAAGGAGCGCCGCAAGGCGATGCGCGGCCAGGTCAGGGCGGCCCGCCGCGGCGGACGGCCGGCGGGCACCCCGTCGCCCACCGCCGACCGGCCGCCGGCGCGTCCCGGGAAGAACGTCGCCAAGCCGGAAGGCAGGAAGGCGACCTCCACGACGCGTTGACTACGCTCGAGTAGAACAAGTCCCCGGGAGAACTCGTCGACGCGCCGTTGATGGCGGCGGCGCGTCGACGAGTCGTACTCGCGCGGGCGAAAGGTAGCCGATGAACGTCCCCCTGTGGTTGTGGCTGGTCACCGTGATCGGCCTGACCGCCGTCATCTGTCTCGACTTCTATCTCATCTCGCGCAACCCGCGTGACCCCTCGCTGCGCGAGTGCACCCTGTGGATCTGCTGCTACGTGGGGCTCGCGGTGCTGTTCGGCCTGGGCATCCTGGCCTTCGAGGGCCCGCAGTTCGGCGGTGAGTTCTTCGCCGGCTGGATCACCGAGTACTCACTGTCGGTCGACAACCTGTTCGTCTTCGTGATCATCATGTCTTCCTTCGCCGTGCCGCGAGAGTACCGGCAGAAGGTGTTGTCGATCGGGATCGTCATCGCGCTGGTGATGCGCGGCGTGTTCATCATGGTCGGCTACGAGGCGATCACCCGCTTCGACTGGCTGTTCTACGTCTTCGGTGCCTTCCTCATCTACACGGCGTGGAAGCTGATGACCCACGGCGACGACGATGACGAGGAGTTCAAGGAGAACGCCATGCTGCGCGTGGCGAAGAAGTTCCTGCCGGCCACCGACCAGTACGAGGGCGCCCGGATCACCACGAAGGTCGCCGGCAAGCGCATGGTCACCCCGATGCTGATCGTGATGGTCGCCATCGGCACCACCGACCTGCTGTTCGCGCTGGACTCGATCCCGGCCATCTTCGGGCTGACCAAGGAGCCCTACCTGGTCTTCACGGCCAACGCGTTCGCGCTGATGGGCCTGCGCCAGCTGTTCTTCCTCATCGGCGGGCTGCTGGACAAGCTGGTGTACCTGAGCATCGGCCTGTCGGTGGTGCTCGGCTTCATCGGGCTGAAGCTGGTGATGGAGGCCCTGCACCACGACGGTGTGTCCTGGGCGCCGGAGATCCCGATCCTGGTGTCGCTGGCGATCATCATCGGCACCCTGGCGGTGACCACGGTCGCCAGCCTGCTCAAGGTCCGCCGTGACCGCGACCGGGAGATCGCCGAGGTGGCGACGACCACCGACGAGCGTCCGGCCGAGGTGGAGTGACGGTGGAGTGAACTTCGGTGGGCCGGGCCACACGGACCGTGGCCCGGCCCACCGAACCCCCGGCTCAGCCCCGTCAGCCCGTCAGTTCGGGGTGTCGGCGTCGGTCTCGTAGTCCTCGCCGTCGCCCGTCGCCGCGCCCGGGTCGGCCCCGCCGAGGGCCGGGTGGTCGGCGTAGGGGTCGTAGTCGCCCCGGTCGGTGGCGTCGGCCTCCTGCCCGGGGTTCAGCGAGCTGTCGTGGTCGCCGACGCCGGCCTCCTCCCAGTCGTCCATGATCCGTTCGTAGGCGCCCTGCTGGTCGGACTCGACCTGGGCGTAGTCCTCGGCGGCGGCCACGGTCTGGTCGCCGGCCACCAGGTAGCGCCCGCAGGCGGTCTTGACGAAGCCCTCGAACATCGTCCGCAGTTCGAGCAGCGCGGTGTCCCCGGCGGTGGCCGCGCCGTCCTTGTCGGTCAGGTGGGCGTCGGCGTCGGAGGTCTGGGCGATCCTGGGCCACAGGCCGTCGTAGAACTCGCCGGCCTCGTAGCAGGTCTGACCGATCTTGAGGATGTTCTCGACGTTGGCGGTGTAGTCGTCGGCGCCGTGGTCGTCCCCGCCGGGGTTGTTCTGGGTGAGGTCGTAGAGCTCCAGGTTGAAGCTGTGGATGCCGAACACGGTCGACTGGAGGTTGTTGACCTCGCCGGTGTACTCGGTCTCCATGGTGTCCAGCTCGGTGTTCAGCTCGGTGACCTTGGTGTTGAGCTTCTCCACGACCGCGACCAGGTCGTGGGCGTAGCCCTCGGTCTTCACCGAGGGCAGCAGGTTCTCCCCGCAGAACCCGACCAGGGCGATCGACGCGCCGATGGCCCCGCCGGCGACGGTCCAGCCGCCGCTGATGGCGATGGCGCTGCCGATGCCCTGCATGACCTTCCAGCCGGCGACCAGGTCGGTGCTGATGGCCTGGGTCTCCTTGAGCGACTTGGTGGCCCACTGGATCCAGTACAGGGAGTCGTTGCGGCCCTTCTCGATGATCGCGCCGCGGGCGGCGTAGAGGTTGGCCAGGCAGCCGACCATGCCCGACTGGTTGTTGGTGGTGGGGGTCACGGAGTCGAAGAAGCCGGCCTTGGCGCGGGAGGCGGCGAGCCCCGTCCAGCCGGCCCACCAGTCCTGGCCCTGGGCGCGGGCGCCGGACAGGTCCTCGGCCTTGCCGACCAGCTCACGCTCGCTGACCGGGGTGAACGAGCCAACGTCGGAGCCGGAGCCGGAGCCGGCCTCCAGGCCCAGCTGGCCGCCGACGGCGATGAACGTGTCGTAGGCGTCGTTGATGGCGCCCATGTCCTGGGTGTCGAACAGGGGGAGCTCGTAGTAGGTGTACTCGCGCTCGCCCCAGGCCCAGTTCTCCACCTCACCCAGGATCTGGCCCATGCCGCACTCGATGAACGGCGGCACGGTCTCCATCCGGCCGTTGGGGCCCATCACCTCGACGCCCTCCTCGTCGGTGACGCCGGTCTTCCCGTCGCAGGTCACCCCGCCCAGCGAGCCTTCCTGGCCGCCCTCGACCCAGGCGACGTAGGCGCAGCCGCCGCCGGCGCCGCGCAGGTGGTGGACGGCGGGGGCGGACAGGTGGTCCCAGAGCGGGACGTGGTTGGCGGCGGAGACGGAGCGTCGAACCCGGGTGGGGAAATCTTCGACCGCCTGGATGCGCTGCACGACGAGTTCGCGCCAACGGAACGTGAGCGCCTCGTGGAAGTCGTTCATCGCGGACGAGAGCGTGGCGGCGTGCGCGGTTCCCGTGATGTAGTCGCCGGACAAAGATCTTCCCCTTTTCGCATCGACGTTCGTGAGCAGCGAAGACAGTCTGGTAAGCGATCGTCCATGGGACGTGGGGAGCCTAGGTGGGGTTCCCAAATCATCCAAATGATCAATGTTGTCAGCGCGACTGACGGTGAGGTTCCGATTCCCAGCTCGACGGGCAAAAGACCCGGTCGGGGGAGTGGCTCCGGTCACTCTTTGTGAAGGCGCTCACGAGAAGAAGTAATCGGCGGCGGAGTCGCTGTATGCTGTAGACAACGAACAGCGGTGTCTGGGAGTTCAGCTTCTACCCGATGGAGCCACGATGCAGTCGAACGAGTTGCCGAAGGAACTGGCGGCTCGCCGGATCGACCGGCCGGTTCCCCTGCGCGAGCACGTCTACCAGGCGATGCAGGAGCTGATCATCTCGCGGCGTCTCGCACCCGGTCAACACCTGGTCGAGAGCGAGCTGGCCCAGATGCTGGGAGTGTCGCGTCAGCCGGTACGCGAGGCGTTGCAGTGGCTGAACAACGAGGGCTGGGTGGACCTGCGGCCGGGCTACGGCGCGTTCGTCCATGCCCCCACCGAGGAGGAGGCCGACCAGCTGCTGGCGGTCCGTTCGCTGCTGGAGAGCGAATCAGCGCGGCTGGCCGCGCTGCACGCCGACGCCGAGGGCATCGCGCGCCTGCGCGACCTGAACCGACAGGGCAGTGAGGCTCTGGAGTCAGACGACGTGGACACCGCCGTCGCGTTGAACGCGGCCGTGCACCGGTGTGTCACGGAACTGTCCGGCAACAAGGTGTTGCTGGACTTCGCCACCCAGGTGGACCGTCGGGTTCGGTGGTACTACACGCCGATCGCGCGGCAGCGTGGGGAGCAGTCCTGGCGTGAGCACGCCAAACTGATCGACGCGATCGAGAACCGGGACGCCGACGGTGCCGCCGCGATCATGAAGGAACACACCGAGCGGACACGGAAGTCCTACCTCGAACAGCGGGTGGCCGAAGGCGACCAGCAGCTGATCGCGCTGCCGGCCCGACGGCGCCGACGGGCCTCCAAGGCCTGACGCTCCCTCTCCGCGTCGCCCCAGGCGGGCGACCGACCGAGTACAAGCACGCCCTGTTCGCGCTGACGCGAACGAGGGTTACCCGTGATGCCCATGAGGAGGTGAATCGAACGATGCGCAACTGGCTGAAGAAGCTCGGCTCCTTCAACGCCGACGGCCGCCCGCTGGGGATCGGCCTCGCGGCCGCGATGAACAAGCAGCGTGAGCTGGCCGCGCGCGAGGTGGAGGACTACCTGCGTACCGCGCCCGCGCCCACGCGCGACAGGTCCTCGGTCTGACCGGGGCCTTCGGGGACTGGACCGTGGTCCGTACGGTCCAGTCCCTTTCATCTGCCCCGGTCAGGCGGGCAGGGCCGACACCAGGTGCCCCGGCTGGCGCAGCTTGAGGCACAGCGCGCCTGATCCGACCGCCAGCACCGTGGCCAGCAGGAACACCGTCGGGTAGCCCCACTCCGGCAGCGCCACGGCCGCCAGGCCAACGCCGAGCACGCCGCCGAAGGCCTTGGCGCTGTAGACCGCCGCGTGGGTCTGGCGGGCGCCGGCGCTCTGGTCGCCGAAGAACTCCCGGGCCAGGCTCGCGAACAGCGGGTAGAACGCGCCGCCGCCGATGCCGGCCAGCAGCGTCGCCGCGACGAGCATCGCGCCCGAGCCGGAGGCCGCCGCGCCGGCCAGGAACAGTTGTCCCACACCGAGAACGGCCAGGACCCAGCCCAGTGTCCTGGTCCTGCCGGCGCGTTCGGACACCCGGATCGCCAGTGCCCGGCCGGCGCCGTTGGTGCCCAGCAGCACGCCGGTGCCGATGGCCACCACCAGGACCGTGAGGTCAAGCGACGCGCCCAGGGTGGCCAGGAACGTGATGTCGAACAGCGACACGGCGCTGGCACAGAACAGGATCAGGTACATCAGTGGCGCCACGCCGGTGCGCATCGCCTCGCGGGGGGAGAACTGCCGCACGGCGTTGACCGGGCTGCGCCGGCCGTCCAGCGCCCACTCGCGCGGGTCGACGGTCGGCGGCCACCAGTGCGCCGGCGGGTCACGCAGGATGAGGCCGGCGCCCAGGACGACCAGGAACACGACCGCGGCGGTGACGTTCAGCATCGCCGTCAGCGGGCCGCCGTTGGCGGTGAACAGGAACGCGACGGCGAACGGGACCGAGCCGTAGGCGAACGCGCCGGTGGCCAGGCTGACCTTGGCGGCCGTGCGTTCGGGGTACCACTTGGCCACGGTCGACGAGCAGGTCGCGTAGACCAGGCCGGCGCCGGTGCCGCTGAGGACCGAATACCCGATCAGGGCAACGAGTGGTGACCCGTGGGCCAGCGAGAGTGGGCCGGCGGCGAGCAGGACCGCGCCGGCGATCATGGCGCTGCGCGGGCCGATCCGGCCGCGTTCCCGCAGGAACGCGACGGGGAATCCGGCGCCGGCCTGGAAGACCGTCCACAGTGCCAGTAGCCAGAACACGTCCACGGCGGCCCAGCCGCGCTCGGTGAGCGCGGGGACGAGCGAGCCGAAGCCGTACTGGAGGATGCCGATCGCGGCCATCGCGGCCCAGGGCAGCCACAGCATCCAGGTGCGGTCGCGGCCGAGAAGGGCTTCGGGGGAGGGGCCGACGACGTAGCGGCGGCCGAGGAAGTCGAGTGTCTCACCTGGCGCGGGTTCGGCTGAGGTCCTCATCACTGGCCTCCAGGTTCCCTGGACAAGTTGTTCCATACTGCATACAGTCTACAACACATGGTGGCCCCGGTCACAGACCTGAATTGGAGGGGTCGGGCGCGTGGACCTGTACGAGTACCAAGCAAAAGACCTGTTCGCACAGCACGGCGTGCCGATCGGTCCTGGTCAGGAAGTCGTCGAGGACGCGGCCGCCGCCGGCGAGGCCGCGACGCGCCTCGGTACGCCGGTCGTGGTCAAGGCCCAGGTGAAGGTCGGCGGGCGCGGCAAGGCGGGCGGCGTGAAGCTCGCCCGCGACCCGGCCGACGCCGCGGACAAGGCCGGCACGATCCTCGGGCTGGACATCAAGGGGCACGTCGTCCGTCGGGTGTTGGTGACCCCGGCGTCGGATATTGCCGAGGAGTACTACTTCTCGTTCCTTCTGGATCGTACG
>NZ_MSIF01000046.1 GCF_001921215.1 Actinophytocola xinjiangensis | reverse complement strand
GGCCGCCGGTGCCGCCGCGCCCGCCGCGCCGCGTGCTGCCGGCGGCGCCCGGTCTGCGCTGGGTGGCCGCCGACCTGCACGCGCACACCCTGCACTCCGACGGCGCGCTGACCATCGACGAGCTGGCGGCGCTGGCGGTCTCGGCCGGGCTGGACGCGCTGGCGGTCACCGACCACAACACCGTCAGCCACCACGCGCACCTGGCCGAGGCGGGCCGGCGCTACGGCGTCGCGCTGGTGCCCGGCCAGGAGGTGACCACCGATCTCGGGCACGCCAACGCCTTCGGCGACATCGGCTGGGTCGACTTCCGCGAGCCGGCGACGGCGTGGGTGCGCACGGTCGCCGAGCGCGGCGGGCTGCTGTCGGTGAACCATCCGCTGGCCGCCGACTGTGCCTGGCGGCATCCGCTGGTGGAGCGTCCGCCGCTGGCGGAGGTGTGGCACTCGACGTGGCACGCGCCGGAGTGGGGCGGTCCGGTGGCCTGGTGGCAGGCGTGGGGCGACGCCGTCCCGGTCGGCGGCAGCGACCTGCACCGGGTCGGGCAGGGCGTCGAGCTGGGGTCGCCGACGACCTGGGTGGCGGTCGACGAGGCGGCGTCCACACCGGACGAGCTGGTCACGGCCGTGCTCGACGGGTTGGCGGCCGGGCGGACGGCGGTCTCCCGTGACCGGTCGGCGCCGGTGCTGCTGCCGGTGGACGGTGAGCTGGTGGCGGTCGGCGCGGCGGGCGCGCTGGTGCTGGGGGACGGCCGGCGGCGGCCGGTCCGGTCCGACCTGGACACGCTGGCGCCCGGCGGTGGGGTGCTCGGTGGGCACGACGGGAGCGTGCTGTCGCTGGCGTCCGGAAGATGACCTTGTCAGCGGGCCGGCCGTGTAACAAGATTCTCACACGTTCGGCGCGTGGTTGGTGAGAACCTAGCCACTGCCACCAGCTCGATGACGAGAGGTGGAGATACCCGATGCGACGTACGGCAACGCGCACCGCCGCGGCCGCCAGCACCCTGACCATGGCTCTGGTCCTGTCCGGCTGCCTCGGCCAGGAACAGGAGTCCGACGCCGGCCGCAACGCCGACGCCAAGGACGTCACGCTCACCATCACCTCCAACTCCGACGCCGGCGGCAAGAACGAGATCAACGCCCGGTGGATCGAGGAGTGGGTCATCCCCGAGTTCACCAAGCAGCAGAAGGACAAGGGCGTCAACGTCACCATCGAGCACGACGGCATCGGGGTGGACGACGCCGACTACAAGGCGAAGGTCGCGCTGGACTTCGGCACCGACATCGGCGGCGACATCGTCGAGATCGACGGCATCTGGCTCGGCGAGTTCGCCCAGGGCGGCCAGATCCGCCCGCTGACCGACGTCGTCGGCGACGAGGTCGACTCCTGGGACGGCTGGGACCAGATCCCGGACGCGGTCGAGGCGCTCGGCGCGTTCGAGGACCAGCGCTACGGCATCCCGCTGGGCACCGACGGCCGGGTGATCTTCTTCAACAAGAAGCTGTTCGCCAAGGCAGGTCTGCCGGCGGACTGGCAGCCGACCTCGTGGGAGGACATCACCGAGGCCGCTGTCGCGCTCAAGAAGCTGCCCGGGGTGGTCCCGCTCCAGCTCAACGCCGGCACCGCGATGACCGAGGCGACCACCATGCAGGCCGTGCTGCCGCTGCTGGCCGGCACCGGCTCGGAGGTCTGGGCCGACGGGAAGTGGCAGGGCGGCACCGACGACATGACCGCCGTGCTCGACCTGTACCAGCGGATCTACCAGGGCGGACTGGGTGACCCGGTACTCCAGCAGGAGGCCAAGGGCCGCGACAAGTCCTTCGAGATGTTCTCCCAGAACAAGATCGGCATCCTGTTCGAGGGCGACTACCTGTGGCGCGGCGTGCTCTCGGCCGACGGCGTCGCCCCGATGGCCGACCGGGACACCGCCGTCGGCTGGGCGAAGATCCCCGCCCGCACCCCCGGGTCCGGTGTCGACGGCCAGGACTTCGTCAGCATGTCCGGCGGCTCCATCCGGGTGATCAACCCGAAGACCGAGTTCCCCCAGCAGGCCTGGGAACTGCTGGAGTTCATGAACTCCGCCGAGGCCACCAAGGTCCGGCTCGGCGACACCGCCCAGATCACCCAGCGCGACGACGTCAACGCCGAGGTGCTGACCGGCGACCCGATGCTCAGCTTCGTCGCCGAGGAGATCCTGCCGATCACCCGCTTCCGCCCGGGCCTGGCCGACTACCCGAAGGTGTCCGCCGCGCTCCAGCAGGCCACCGCGGACGTCGTCGCCGGCCGCAGCGCCGCCGAGGCGTCGGCCGCCTACCAGGCGGCGATGGTCAAGGCGGTCGGCGAGGACGCGGTCAGCGGTGGTTGACGCACCGCCGGCGCGACGGACGGGACGAGCGCGGGACACCGCCGGGATCGGGGTCGCCCGCGCCGTCACGTTCGTCTCGCCGGCGCTGGTGCTGATCGGACTGTTCCTGGTCTTCCCTGCCCTGTGGACGATCTACATCGGCATCACCGACTACACGTTGACCGGCACCGCGTCGGTCGCGCCGAAGATCGTCGGCCTCGGCAACTTCGTCGAGGCCCTGGACGACGCGCTGTTCGGCAACGCGCTGTGGCTGACGCTGGTGTTCGTCCTCGGCTCGGCGGTGATCGGCCAGAACTTCCTGGGCTTCGCGCTGGCCTGGCTGCTGCGCGGGGCCAGGCCGGCGCTGCGGCGGGTGGTCGAGAGCCTGGTGCTGATGTCGTGGATCCTGCCCAGCGTCGTCGTGGCCTACCTGTGGATCGCCCTGCTGGACCGCGACGGCGGCACCCTGGGCGCGCTGATCGGCTCACCGGGCACCGCGTGGCTGGTCGAGTACCCGATGGCGTCGCTGGTCGTGTTCAACACCTGGCGCGGTACCGCGTTCTCGATGCTGCTCTACAGCTCCGCCCTCGCCGCCGTGCCACCGTCCCAGCTGGAGACGGCCCGCAGTGTCGGCGCCAGCGGCTGGCAGACCGTGCGGGACGTGGTGTTCCCGCACATCAGGGGCCATGTGCTGACCAACACGCTGCTGATCTCGCTGTGGACGGCCAACGACTTCGGCCCGTTCCTGCTGACCGCCGGCGGGCCCAACCACGCGTCGGAGACGCTGCCGGTGTTCATCTACCAGCAGGCGGTGCCCAGCGGCCGGCTGGGCTACGCGGCGGCGGTGTCGGTGTTGCTGCTGCTGGTCAACCTGGTGGTGTCGGCCGTGTACCTGCTGTTGTTGCGGAAGCGCTCATGACGCCCCGGCAGGTGGCCCGCCGGCTCGCCTACACGGCGTTCATGGCGGTGGTGCTGGCGTTCTTCGCGGTGCCGATGCTGTGGCTGGCGTCCGCGCCCTTCGACAGCGATCCGGGCCTCGGCCTGCGCTGGCCGGACTGGACACTGACCAACTGGCAGGTCACCTTCGAGCACCCGTACGCGCTGTCGTCGCTGGTCAACTCGGTGGTGCTGTGCGTCGTGGCGACCGCGGTGACCACCGTGTTCGCCACCCTGGCGGCGTACACGCTCTCAAGGGTGCGCATCCCCGGCCGCGACGCGCTGCTGTACGTGCTGTTGTTGCTCTCCAGCGTGGTCACCGGGACCGCGGCGATGGTGCCGATCTTCGTGATGATGTTCCAGCTGGGCCTGACCAACTCGCAGTACGCGACCGGCCTGGTCATCGCCGGCGGCCTGCTCCCGGCGGCCATCTTCATCCTGAAGGACTTCGTCGACTCGGTGCCCCGGTCCTACGAGGAGTCGGCGCGGGTGTTCGGCGCGTCCCCGACGCAGGTGTTGCTGCACGTGGTGCTGCCGGTGGCCAGGCCGGGGATCGCGACGATCCTGGTGTGGGCGTTCGTGCAGGCGTGGGGCAACTTCCTGCTGCCGTTCCTGCTGATGCGTGACGTGTCGTCGCAGCCGGCGGCGGTGCTGCTGCGCACGCTGCGCGACGAGGGCGGAAGCGCCAACCTGACGGTGATCCCGGTGTTCTCGCTGTTGTACGCGATTCCGGTGGTGGCGTTGTACTTGTTCGTCAGCAAGCGGTACGGGTTCCGCTTCCACGGAGGGATCAAGGCCTGATGGCGGGGATCGAACTGGCCGGGGTGTCCACCGTCTATCCCAACGGTGTGCGCGCCGTGGACGCCCTGGACCTGACCGTCGCCGACGGCGAGTTCTTCGCGCTGCTCGGCCCGTCGGGTTGCGGGAAGACGACGTTGCTGCGCACGATCGCCGGCCTGGAGCAGGCGTCGTCGGGCAGCGTGTCCATCGGCGGCGCCGACGTGACCAGACTGGAGCCCGGGGTCCGCAAGGTGGCGATGGTCTTCCAGGACTACGCCCTGTTCCCACACATGACGGTCTCGGAGAACATCGCCTATCCGCTGCGCGTACGCCGGGCCCCCAAACCGGAGCGTGCGGAGACGGCCGCCCGCACCGCCGCCGGCCTCGGCCTCGCGGGGCTGTTGGAGCGCCGCCCGGCACAACTGTCCGGCGGCCAGCAGCAACGCGTGGCCCTGGCCAGGGCGATGGCCATGTCCGCCGAGGTCCTCCTCCTGGACGAACCACTGTCCAACCTGGATGCCAGGCTGCGGCTGGAGGCGCGCACGTTCCTCAAACGCCTGCAACGCGACCTGGGCCTGACCACCGTGTTCGTCACCCACGACCAGGCCGAGGCCCTGGCGATGGCCGACCGCATAGCGGTCATGTCGGAGGGCCGGATCCGCCAACTGGGCAGCCCCCGGGACGTCTTCCAACGCCCGGCGGACACGTTCGTCGCGAACTTCATCGGCTCCACCCCCATGAACCTGCTCCCCGCCCAGGTCCGCAACGGTCGCGTGGAGGTGGCCGGCGCCCACCTGGACCCCGGCGGCCCGCACCCCGACGCCCCCGTCACCGTGGGCATCCGCCCCGAGTACCTGCACGAGGCCCCCGAGGGCATCACCGGCACGGTGTCGATCGTGGAGAACCTCGGCGTGACCTCCCTGGTGACCCTGGAGTGCCCGCAGGACGTGACCGTGGGCCTGACCGTCCCCGAGCACGAGGAGCCCCCCGTGGGTTCGGTCCTGACCGTGGCCCCGCGCCCGGGCCGCCTCCTGCTCTACGACAGCGACACCGGCCAGCTGACCTAAATCGGTTGCGCCCCGATGATGTGATGACGCCGTGGACCTGTCTCTCGTACTGGCGTTCGCGGCCGCCTGTCTGATCATCAGCATCGTCCCCGGCCAGGACATGATGTTCATCGTCGCCAACGGCATCGCCCGAGGCCGAGCCGCCGGCGTGGTGGCCGCCGTGGGAATGTCGACCGGCATCGCCGTCCACACCGTCCTCACGGCGCTGGGCCTGGGCGCCCTGCTGGCCGCCGCCCCCGTCGCCCTGGACACCATCCGCCTGGTGGGCGCGGTGTTCCTGATCTACCTGGCCGTCGCCGCCCTGCGGGCCGCCCGCGAATCGACCAGCGCCGCGCCGACGCCCCCCGCCAGGTCCCTGCGCCGCACGTACGTGATGGCCGTCCTGACCAACCTGGCCAACCCCAAGGTGATCCTGTTCTACCTGGCGTTCTTCCCCCAGTTCCTCACCGAGGGCGGCTGGTCGACCCCGGTCCAGTTCCTGGTCATGGGCGCCATCCTGGTCGTGGTCGGCTTCTCGGTGGACGGCAGCGTCGGCCTGGCCGCCGGCGCCCTCGCGGCGCTGCTCCGCCGCCGCCCCACCATCCAACGCTGGCTCAACAGGGTCTCCGCCGCCATCTTCGGCGCCCTGGCCATCCGCCTGGTCACCGACCGCTGACCCACCGGAATCAGGGCAACTCGCGACGCAGCATCCGGTACATGATCTCGTCGCGCCACGCCCCGTCCCGAAACGCGTACTCCCGCAGCACCGCTTCCCGAACGAACCCGGCCTTCTCCAGAGCCCGCTGCTCCCCGACGTTGTCGGCCTCGGTCCACGCCTGGATCCGGTTCACCGGACTGTGCGCGAACAGGTACCGGGCCAGCAGCACCTGCGCCGCGGTCCCGTAGCCCTTCCCGCGCCACCGCGGCCACAGGCTGATCCCGAACTCGACCACGTACGCGTGCGAACTCGTCGGCACCCGATGCCACGACACGAACCCCAACGGCTCCCCGTTGAGGTCGACGATCAGCACCGAGGAGTCCCCGAGCAGCCCGTTCTCCTGCCACTGCCGCCGCCACTTGGTCGGGTCGGAGAACCCGCCCCAGTTGTACTCGCCGATCGCGTCGGGGTCGTTGAACATGTCGTCGAGCGGATCAAGGTCCTGCTCGGTCACCGGCCGTAGCCGCACGAGCGGCGCTGATCCCTCGGTCATGCCGGCACCGTAACCGGGCCGGCCGACCGGGGCATTCGGGTTTCAGAGCAGTTCGGCGTCCAGGGTGATGGTGGTGCCGGCGAGCGCCTGGGACACCGGGCAGTTCTTCTTGGCGTCCTCGGCGGCGGCCGCGAAGTCCTCCTTGGAGATGCCGGGGATGGCCGCGCGCACGGTCAGGTGGATCCCGGTGATGCCCTCACCGGGCTGGAACGTGACGTCGGCCCGGGTGTCCACGGTGGTGGGCGGGGTGCCGGCGCCGGCGAGCCCGTGGGAGAGCGCCATCGAGTAGCAGGTGGAGTGCGCGGCGGCGATGAGCTCCTCGGGGCTGGTCTTCCCGTTGGCCGACTCGGCGCGCGAGGGCCAGGACACCGGGTAGGACCCGATGCCGGACGAGTCGAGCGTCACGGTGCCGGAGCCGTCGAGCAGCGCGCCCTCCCAGTGGGCGTTGGCGGTACGGGTGGTGGCCATGTGTTCTGGTCCCTCCTCGGAACGGGGTCGGATGATCAGTGCACCATCCTGCCCGCAGGATGTCCCGGCCCGCAGCTCACGCGCGACCGGATCCCGTGCCGCTCTCAACCAGCGGATCGACCAGACGTTCGATACAGTGTCCTCATGAACAGGTCACACCGGGGAGTTGTCCAGTACCGCTGGGTGTGCGGGGTCGTCGACCCGCACCCCCGTGTCCGCCACGTGCAGCGGCCGTACCCGCGTGTCGTAGCGCTCGTAGGCCGGCAGCGTCCACGCGTCCACCGCCGGCGTCCTCCTGGCCAGCGCGGCCGGGGAGATCCACAGGTGCACCACGTGGTCGAACGCGAGCCCCCGTCCGAGCAGCAGCGTCCCGTCCAACACCAGCACCCCGCCCGGGGGGAGGTCCACGTACTCGGCCCGGCTGGCCCGGTCGGTCCGCGCGTCCCACAGTCGCGGCAGTACCCGCCCGGTGCCGCCCGGCTCCAGTGGCGTGAGCAGCTCCCGCGTCAGCCCTCCGGTGTCGAGCCAGTCGTCGTAGCGGGCGTCCGGGTCCGTGCGCCCCCGTTCGAACCGCAGCGACGCCGGCCGCAGGAAGTCCTCGGCGCCGGCGCGCAGTACCGCGCGCCCCCGCAGCCGCAGGGCCTCGGCGAGCGCGTCGGCGGTGTGTTCGGGGGCGGCCGGCGCGGCGCCGTCGACCGCGACCCTGGTCCATTCGTCGGCCGGCCGTCGGCCGATCAGCTCAGCGACTTCGTCGACCAGCAGGGCGGGGGACACGGGCCGGAAACGCACTCCACGATCATGCCAGCCGGCGCGGGATTGTCGGTGGGGCACGGTAGAAACCGACCGTCCGGGACGGGCGTGAGACACACCCGGGAGGGTGCCGTTAGATGATCATGAACGCGACGTAGGGTGATGCCTCGTGGCGGCTGACTCCTTCGTACATCTCCATGTTCACACCGAGTACTCGATGCTCGACGGCGCGGCGAAGGTGGCGCCACTGATCGCGGAGGCCACACGGCTGGGCATGCCCGCGGTGGGGATGACCGACCACGGCAACATGTACGGCGCCGACGAGTTCTACCAGTGCGCCCGCAAGGCCGGCATCAAGCCGATCATCGGCATCGAGGCCTACATCGCCCCCGGCAGCCGCTACCACAAGAAGCCGGTCTTCTGGGGCGAGGCCCGCCAGCGCAGCAGCGACGAACACGGCGAGGGCGGCGACGTCTCCGGCGCCGGCGCCTACACCCACATGACGATGCTCGCCGGTAACTCCACCGGCCTGCGCAACCTGTTCACACTGTCCTCCCGGGCGAGCATCGAGGGTCAATATCGCAAGCCGAGATGCTTCCTGCCTGGTCAGGAGATCATGACCAGGGACGGCATGACGCGCATCGAGGATGTCCGGGTCGGCGACGAGGTGCTCACCCACCGTGGCCGCTTCCGTCGCGTGGTCGAGCTGATGCGCAACCAGCACGACGGTGACATCTACGGTGTCCGGCTCAACAACCGCTACCAGCGGGTCACCTGGATGACCGGGGAACACCCAGTGCTCATCCGGCACCGTGACGGCACCAGGTCCTGGGTCGAGGCCAAGGACATCGTGGCCGGCCGGCCGGGAACCGGTACCCGTGAGACGGCTGACTACTGGAACAGCTGGGTGTGTCTGCCCAGGGTGGCGTCGGACGCGGAGCCGGTGCGGTCGGTCCGGGTGGCCGACCACGTCACCTGGGCCCCGGTCGACGGTGACCCCGATCGGTTCGTCCAGGTCGTCGAGCGTCCCGGTATGGGACCGACCAGGCACTACGGGGACCTGCGCGGCGAGATCGAGCTGGACCACGACTTCGGGTTCTTCCTCGGTCTGTTCGTCGCGGAGGGCGGCGTCGACCGCGGCCACACCGTGTCGTGGTACCTGCACGAGGACGAGCGGGACCTCGCGGACTTCTGTGTGAAGCTGGTGGAGAAGTACACCGGCAAGAAAGCCGTTGTTCGGGGCAGGCCGGATCGTCCTGGCTATCGGGGCATCTCGGTGTCGGTCAGCTCCACGCTGCTCGCGCAGCTGCTGACCTCCCTGTGCGGGAAGGGCGCCAACAACAAGCACCTGCCGGCGTTCGTGTTCGACGCGCCGGACGAGTTCATGCGCGGCATGTTCCGGGGTGCGCTCGCCGGTGACGGTTCGCAGACCAGGCCGGAGGTCGTGAGTCTGGAGCAGACCTCGGTCCAGCTCCACTGGCAGCTGCGGACGCTCGCCGCACGCCTCAACGCCGACTTCGCCAGCACGTACTGCCAGCCGGTGACCAGTGAGAACCACGCGCAGAGATACCGGTCCAACTTCTCCCCGGACCGCACGCCCGCGTATCGGCGGACGTTGTCCGACGACGACTTCGTGTACAAGCCGGTGGCGGAGGTGCTGCGCGAGCACTACGCGGGCGTCACCTACAACATCGAGGTCGAGGAGGACCACTCCTACGTCACCGATTTCGCCGTCCACAACTGTGACCGGGAACTGATCTCCGAGTACGCCAAGGGGATCATCGCGACCACCGGCTGCCCGTCGGGCGAAGTGCAGACCAGGCTGCGCCTCGGCCAGCCGGCCGAGGCCATCCAGGCCGCCTCGGACTACCGGGACATCTTCGGCAAGGAGAACTTCTTCCTGGAGTTGATGGACCACGGGCTGCCGATCGAGCGGTCGGTGCGTGACGGTCTGCTCGACATCGCCCGCAAGCTCGAGTTGCCGCCGCTGGCCACCAACGACTCGCACTACGTCACCCGTGACCAGTCCGAGGCGCACGCGGCGCTGCTGTGCGTGCAGTCCGGCAAGACGCTCTCCGACCCGAACCGTTTCAAGTTCGACGGGGACGGTTACTACCTGAAGTCGGCCGAGGAGATGCGGGAGTACTGGGACAAGGAGGTTCCCGGTGCCGCCGACTCGACGTTGCTGATCGCCGAGCGGGTCGAGTCCTACGAGGAGATCTGGTCGCCGGTCGACCGGATGCCGGTGTTCGCCGTGCCGGAGGGGGAGACCCAGCCGAGCTGGCTGCACAAGGAGGTCATGCGCGGCCTGGAGTGGCGCCTGCCCGACGGCGTCCCGCAGGAGTACGTCGACCGCGCCGAGTTCGAGCTGGACGTGATCAACCAGAAGGGCTTCCCGGCCTACTTCCTGGTGGTCGCCGACCTCGTGACCTACGCCCGCAAGGTCGGTATCCGGGTGGGTCCTGGCCGTGGATCGGCCGCCGGCGCGCTGGTCGCCTACGCGCTGGGCATCACCAACCTCGACCCGATCGCGCACGGCCTGCTGTTCGAGCGGTTCCTCAACCCCGAGCGCACCGCCATGCCCGACATCGACATCGACTTCGACGACCGCCGGCGCGGCGAGATGATCACCTACGCGACCGAGAAGTACGGCTCCGACAAGGTCGCCCAGGTCATCACGTTCGGCACGATCAAGACCAAGGCCGCGATCAAGGACTCGGCCCGCGTCCTGCACGGCCAGCCGGGGTTCTCCATCGCCGACCGGATCTCCAAGGCGCTGCCGCCGCCGGTCATGGCCAAGGACATCCCGCTGTCGGGCATCGTCGACCCCAAGCACGAGCGCTACGCCGAGGCGGCCGAGGTCCGCACGCTGATCGAGACCGACAACGAGGTCGGCAAGATCTTCGAGACCGCCCGCGGCCTGGAGGGCCTGATCCGCAACGCGGGCGTGCACGCCTGCGCGGTCATCCTGTCCTCCTCGCCGCTGATGGAGTCCATCCCGCTGTGGCGCCGCGACGACGGGTCGATCATCACCGGCTGGGACTACCCGTCGTGTGAGGCCATCGGCCTGCTGAAGATGGACTTCCTCGGCCTGCGCAACCTGACGGTCATCGGCGACGCGATCGACAACATCAAGGCCAACCGGGGCGAGGACATCGACCTGGACACGCTGCCGCTGGACGACAAGGCCACCTTCGACCTGTTGGGTCGCGGCGACAGCCTGGGCGTGTTCCAGCTCGACGGCAACGCCATGCGCGACCTGCTGCGCCGCATGCAGCCCACCGAGTTCAACGACATCACCGCGGTCAACGCCCTGTACCGGCCCGGTCCGATGGCGATGAACACGCACAACAACTACGCCGACCGCAAGAACAGGCGCCAGCGGATCGTGCCGATCCACCCGGAGCTGGAGGAGCCGCTCAAGGACATCCTGTCCGAGACCTACGGTCTGATCGTCTACCAGGAGCAGATCATGCAGATCGCTCAGAAGGTGGCGAGCTACTCCATGGGACGCGCCGACGTGCTGCGCAAGGCCATGGGCAAGAAGAAGGCCGAGGTCCTGGAGAAGGAGTACGCGGGTTTCGAGGAGGGCATGAAGGCCAACGGCTACTCGGCCGAGGCCATCAAGACCCTGTGGGACACGGTCCTCCCGTTCGCCGGGTACGCGTTCAACAAGTCGCACGCGGCCGGTTACGCCCTGGTCGGGTACTGGACGGCGTACCTGAAGGCGAACTATCCGGCCGAGTACATGGCGGCGCTGCTCACCTCGGTGGCCGACAACAAGGACAAGTCGGCGGTCTACCTGTCGGAGTGCCGCCGGTCGGGCATCAAGGTGCTGCCGCCGGACGTGAACGAGTCGGGGCTGCGGTTCGCGGCGGTCGGTACCGACATCCGGTTCGGTCTCGGCGCGGTCCGCAACGTCGGGGCCAACGTCGTCGAGTCGGTCATCCGGACGCGCACGGCCAAGAGCCCGTACACCTCGTTCACCGACTTCCTGGACAAGTCGGAGTTGTTGTGCTGCAACAAGCGGGTGATCGAGTCGCTGGTCAAGGCCGGCGCGTTCGACTCCCTGGGGCACACCCGGCTGTCGCTGGTCCAGGTGCACGAGGAGGCCGTGGAGGCCGTCGTCGGGCTCAAGCGGCAGGAGGCGATGGGCCAGTTCGACCTGTTCGGCGGGGACGACGACACCCCGGCGGAGGCCGACGCGAGCCCGCTGGCCCACCTGCGGTTCACCGCCGAGGAGTGGCCGCGCAAGCAGCTGCTCAGCTACGAGCGGGAGATGCTGGGCCTGTACGTGTCGGCGCATCCGCTCGACGGCGCGGAGCGGCTGCTGCGCAAGCACGCCCCCAAGCCGATCGCCGAGATCATCAGCGACGCGCCGAAGGAGGGTGAGATCGTCCTGGCCGGCATGATCTCGGCGTTGGAGCGCCGGGTGAACAAGCAGGGTGAGCCGTGGGCGATCACCACCATCGAGGACCTGGACGCCTCGATCGAGGTGTTGTTCTTCGCGAAGTCGTACTCGGTGCTGTCCCAGGACCTGGTCGAGGACGGCGTGGTGGCGGTCAAGGGCCGGGTCAACTGGCGCGAGGACAAGATGTCGGTGTTCGGCTCGGGGGTCATCCCGCTGGAGTTCACCGACGCCGATCTCGGCGCGGCCGACGAGGAGATCCCGCTGGTCCTGCTGTGCAATCCGGGCAAGCTCAACGACGAGGTGGTCGGCGAGTTGAAGAACACCCTGTCGGCCCACCGCGGTGACACTCCGGTGCACCTGAAGTTCGCGCACAAGGAGAACGGCGTCACCCTCGCGCTGGACGACTACCCGATCAAGGTCACCCCGGCGTTCCTGGGCGAGATCAAGGCGATCCCGGGGGTGGCGGTCGACGCGTGAGTCGACCCACTGGTGCGCCGGTGGCGGCGGGTCGTGACCTAGCCTCCGGACGTGGACGTCGCTGAGCTGATCGCGCTCGACCGGGCGCACGTGTGGCACCCGTACGGTCCGATGCCGGGCACCGCCGACCCGCTGGTGGTCGAGTCCGCCAGCGGGGTGCGGCTGCGGTTGGCCGACGGGCGGGAGCTGGTCGACGGCATGTCGTCGTGGTGGGCGGCGATCCACGGCTACCGCCACCCGGTGCTCGACGCCGCGCTGGCCGCGCAGGCCGGGCGGATGTCGCACGTGATGTTCGGCGGGTTGACCCACGAGCCGGCGGTGCGGCTGGCCGCGACGCTGGTGGAGATCACGCCGGATCCGTTGGAGCACGTGTTCCTCTGTGACTCGGGGTCGGTGTCGGTCGAGGTCGCGGTGAAGATGTGTCTGCAGTACTGGCGGTCGGCGGGGCGGCCGGACAAGCGGCGGCTGTTGACCTGGCGCGGCGGCTACCACGGGGACACGTTCCACCCGATGAGCGTGTGTGACCCGGAGGGGGGCATGCACAGCCTGTGGCGCGGTGTCCTGCCCGACCAGCTGTTCGCCGATCCGCCGCCGGCCGCGCTGGACCACGACTACGTCGCCCAGCTCGCCGAGCTGATCGAGACGCACGCCGACGAGCTGGCGGCGGTGATCGTCGAGCCGGTGGTGCAGGGCGCCGGCGGGATGCGTTTCCACGATCCCCGTTACCTGCACGTGCTGCGCGAGCTGACCCTGGCCAACGACGTGCTGCTGGTCTTCGACGAGATCGCCACCGGGTTCGGCCGGACCGGCGAGATGTTCGCCGCCGACCACGCGGGGGTCGCCCCGGACGTGATGTGTGTCGGCAAGGCGCTGACGGGCGGGTATCTGACGATGGCGGCGACGTTGTGCACGCCGGGGGTGGCCGAGGGGATCTCACGGGGCGAGGTGCCGGTGCTCGCGCACGGCCCGACGTTCATGGGCAATCCGCTGTCCAGCGCGGTGGCCCAGGCGTCGGTCGACCTGTTGCGCGGCCAGGACTGGCGCCAGCGGGTGAAGCGGATCGAGGGCGAGCTGGCCGAGGGGCTGGCGCCGGCGGCGCACCTGCCGGGGGTGGCGGACGTGCGGGTGCTCGGCGCCATCGGTGTCGTGCAGCTCGACCACGAGGTGGACCTGGCGGCGGCGACCGGCGCGGCCGTCGGGCACGGCGCGTGGCTGCGCCCGTTCCGGGACCTGATCTACACGATGCCGCCGTTCGTGTGCGAGCCGGGCGACGTCGCCACGATCACCGGCGCGGTGCTGGCGGCGGCGAAGGCGGGTTGACCGGGGCGGGTGAGATCGGCGTGAACGGGTGGGTCTAGCCTGACCGACCGTGAGTGTCATCGTGCTCACGGGTACCGGTACGGGCGTCGGCAAGACGGTGGTGACGGCCGCGATCGCCACGCTCGCGTTGGCGCGGCGGCGCAGTGTCGCCGTCCTGAAACCGGCCCAGACCGGGCTGCCCCCTGGCGAGCCGGGCGACGTGGACGACGTCGGTCGGCTGGCCGGCGACGACGTCACCACCTGGGAGCTGGCCAGGTTCGGTGAACCGCTGGCCCCCGGCACGGCCGCCCGCCGCGCCGGCATCCTGCCGGTCACCCCGTCCCAGGCCGCGGCCGCCGCGGTCGAGCTGTCCCGGGGTCACGACGACGTGCTGGTCGAGGGCGCCGGCGGCCTGCTGGTCCCGATGGACGACAACGGCGGCACGCTCGCTGACGTGGCCTGGTCGATCGGCGCGCCGGTGCTGATCGTCGCCGCCGCCGGGCTGGGCACCCTCAACGCGACCGCGTTGACCGCCGAGGTGTTGCGCCGCCGGGGGATCGAGTGCGCCGGGGTGGTGGTCGGCTCGTGGCCGGCCGAGCCGGATCTCGCGGCCCGCTGCAACCTCGACGACCTGCCGCTGGTGGCGGACGCGCCGCTGGTCGGCGCGCTGCCCGAGCAGGCCGGTTCGCTGGGCCGCGACGGGTTCCGCACGGTCGCTCGCGCCTCGCTGGGCCCCTCGTTGGGTGGCGAGTTCGACGCGAACGGGTTCGCCGCCGCACACGTCGCGTGATGCCGACCGGCTCAAGAGCCGGTAGCGCGTGAGATACATCGCGTTCGCCGCGTCGCCGCGTGCGGCAGACTTGGCCAGCAGGCCGATCACCACGAGCGAGGAGGCATTCGTGACCGCTGCCGCCGAACGGACCGGGGCTGACCGCGACTCGACAGGCGACTCGACCGACGTGCTGGCGTTGGCTCGCGAGCAGGTGCTCGAGCGGGGCGTTGGCCTGGACGAGGCTCGGGTGCTGGAGATCCTGCGGCTGCCCGACGACCGGATGCCCGAGTTGTTGGAGCTGGCCCACCAGGTGCGGATGCGCTGGTGCGGACCGGAGGTCGAGGTCGAGGGCATCGTGAGCCTCAAGACCGGCGGCTGCCCGGAGGACTGCCACTTCTGTTCGCAGTCCGGCCAGTTCCCCTCGCCGGTGCGCTCGGCGTGGCTGGACATCCCCGGCCTGGTCAGGGCGGCGCGGGAGACCGCGGCGACCGGTGCCAGCGAGTTCTGCATCGTGGCGGCCGTGCGTGGCCCGGACAAGCGACTGATGTCCCAGGTCCGCGACGGCATCGCGGCGATCCGCGAGGACGGCAACGACATCCAGATCGCCTGTTCGCTGGGCATGCTCACCCCCGAGCAGGTCGAGGAACTGGTGGCGATGGGCGTGCACCGCTACAACCACAACCTGGAGACGGCGCGTTCGCACTTCCCGTCGGTGGTCACCACGCACTCCTGGGAGGAGCGCTGGGAGACGCTGCGGATGGTGCACGACGCCGGCATGGAGGTCTGCTGCGGCGGCATCATCGGCATGGGGGAGACGGTCGAGCAGCGCGCCGAGTTCGCCGTGCAGCTCGCCGAGCTGGACCCGCACGAGGTGCCGATGAACTTCCTCATCCCGCAGCCCGGCACGCCGTACGAGAACTTCGAGATCGTGCAGGGCCCGGACGCGTTGCGCACGGTCGCGGCGTTCCGGCTGGCGATGCCGCGCACGATGCTGCGCTTCGCCGGCGGCCGGGAGCTGACGTTGGGCGACCTGGGTGCCGAGCAGGGCATGCTGGGCGGCATCAACGCGATCATCGTCGGCAACTACCTGACCAACCTCGGCCGGCCGGCCCAGCAGGATCTCGACATGCTGACCGAGCTGAACATGCCGATCAAGGCGCTGAGCGACACCCTCTGACATGTACTGCGTGCACTGCGGCGTTCCGCCGGCCGAGGGCGACCACACCCGCTGTGAGGGTGCGCGCGGGGCGATCGACCCGCCCCGCTTCTGCCAGGACTGCGCGCGCCGGATGGTGGTCCAGGTGACGCCGTCCGGGTGGTCCGCGCGGTGCAGTCGTCACGGTGAGCGCTCTTCGTCCGACGCCCTGAGGGCGACCGACTAGTCTTTGTCGTCACAGATGATGTGGCGTGGCTAGTGGGAGGTCTGGGTGGCGGAACAACCGGTCGGAGAACAGGGCCCCGGGCCCCTCCGGCAGGACGACACCGCCGGTGACGGCGTCGTTCCCGAACCGCAGCAGGCTGGGCCGCCGCCGGGCTACCCCGCCTACTTCTACCAGTGGTATCCGCCGCGGCCGAGGGTCGTGGTGCGGGCCGATCTGCTTCCGGCGGTCAGCGTGCTGGCGACGGTGTCGATGCTGGGGTTCCTGGTCGGCTGGCTGTGGTCGCTGCTGGCGCCGGCCACGCGCCGGGTGATCGGCCGGGACGGCGAGGACCTGCCGCTCTCGGCGTTGACGGCCAACCAGGCGGAGAGCTACCACCGGGGCGACGCGCTGGTGATCTTCCTGCTGCTGGGCCTGGCGGCCGGCCTGTGCACGGGCCTGGCGGTGTGGTTCCTGCGGGGGCGGCGCGGCCCGGTGGTGATGATCGCGGCGGTGCTGGGGTCGGGGCTGGGCGGCTGGCTGGCGGTGTTGCTCGGCGAGAGCTGGGCGGCGGGGCGCTATCCGCTGCCGGCGAAGGTCGAGGTGTTGGACGTGATCCGACTGGCGCCCGTGGTGGACAGCCAGTGGGTGCTGCTGGCCTGGCCGTTGACGACCGCGTTGATGTACGGCGTGATGGCCGCGTGGAACAGCATGGACGACCTCGGCCGCCGGCTGGGCTAGTTCCGGCTGGCGTGGTGGCGTAGTTCGGCGGGGGGCGCGGGCACGGCGCGCAGCGTGGCCAGGATCCCGGCCTCCCGGTTGAGCAGGCGTCCGGCCAGCCGCAGTCGGTGCAGCGGGCGGGTTTCCTCCAGCAGGCGCTGGCGGTCCTCCAGGGGCAGCAGGCAGTCGGTGGCCAGCAGGTGGGCGAGGGTTTCGACGGCGACGTCCTCGGCGGGTTCGTCCCAGTCGCCCTGTTGCCAGGCGGCCTGGCAGTAGCGGCGGTAGGCCGAGCGGGCCGCGCCGATCAGCGAGTTGATGGTGCTCTGCGCGTCGCGTTGGCCGGGGATGACGGCGGGGGTGTCGGGCACCCATTCGACGGCGCCCATCAGGTAGGGCGCGCTGGAGGAGTCGACGGCCAGCAGCCGGAAGCGCCGTTCGCCGGCGGTGACGATGTCGAACCGGCCGTCGGGGAGGCGTTTGGCCTGGCGGAGCAGGGCGGCGCAGCCGATCTCCCGGAGCTGGTCGCGGGAGGTGATCTCGGCCTCGTGCGACGGGGCCAGCGCGACCACGCCGAACCGCTTGTCCGGTAAGGCGCCGGTGATCAGGTCGACGGTGAGCTGCCGGTAGCGCGGCTCGAAGATGTGCAGCGGCAACGTGGTGCCTGGCAGCAAGACCGTCTGCAGGGGGAACAGGGGCAGCGTCTCGGGCACCGCTCCAACCTACGACGGCCCGCCGGTGCGCGCTTGGTTCGGTGGCCGCAGCACCGCGAACGGGTCGGTCACCGACATGCTGGCCTCGACGAACCGGAACTGCGCTGCCGGGCGTCCGCCGGCCCGGCCGGGGGCGGCGGTCTGGCCGGTGGGTTCGAGCAGGCCCCGGCGGGCCAGGACGCGTTGCAGGTTGGTGGCCGAGACGCGGTAGCCCAGGGCGGCGGAGTAGAGGCCGCGCAGTGCGGAGATGGTGAACTCCGGCGGCGCGAGCGCGAAGCCGATGTTGGTGTAGGACAGCTTGGAGCGCAGCCGGTGCCGGGCTCGCAGCACGATGGAGTCGTGGTCGAACGCGGTGGGCGGCAGGTCGTCGACGGGGTGCCAGCGGGTGTCGGCGGGCAGGCCGGGGTCGACGTCGGAGGGCACCAGGCCGAGGAACGCGGTGGCCACGACCCGTTCACCGGGGACCCGCCGGGGCGCGCTGAACACGGCGAGTTGTTCGACGTGCGACAACTGCCGGACGTCGACCTTCTCGGCGAGTTGGCGCTTGATGGAGGTCTCGACGTCCTCGGTGGCGCCGAGCCGGCCGCCGGGCAGTGACCAGCGGTGCGCGTGCGGTTCCAGTGCGCGTTGCCAGAGCAGGACCTGGAGTGAGTCTGCTCGCACCTGGAGCACCGCGGCGAGAACTTCGTGGGCCGCCGGCAGGGGTGCGGTGGTAGCATCGGCCATGTTTTCGATCCTAAGGCGAAAACCTCGGGATGGGAAATCGGCAACGATTGCCAACGCGAGGGAGTGACGACATGGCCGCTATCGCCGAAGACCTGACGCCCTACGGCGGTGTCGAGGCGGACGCCGCCTGGCGCGACGAGGTACGCCGGCTGGCCAGGCAGCGCGACGCGGTGCTGCTCGCCCACAACTACCAGCTGCCCGAGATCCAGGACATCGCCGACCACACCGGCGACTCGCTCGCGCTGAGCCGGATCGCGGCCGCCAGCGAGGCCTCGACCATCGTGTTCTGCGGCGTGCACTTCATGGCCGAGACCGCCAAGATCCTCAGCCCGCACAAGACGGTGCTGATCCCCGACGCGCGCGCCGGCTGCTCGCTGGCCGACTCCATCGACGCCGACCAGCTGCGCGCCTGGAAGGCCGAGCACCCCGGCGCCGTCGTCGTCTCGTACGTGAACACCACCGCCGAGGTCAAGGCCGAGACCGACATCTGCTGCACCTCGTCCAACGCGGTCGACGTGGTGGCCTCCATCCCGGCCGACCGCGAGGTGCTGTTCCTGCCCGACCAGTTCCTCGGCGCGCACGTGCGCCGCGAGACCGGCCGGGACAACCTGCACGTGTGGGCCGGCGAGTGCCACGTGCACGCCGGCATCAACGGCCCGGAGCTGGCCGCCCGCGCCGCCGCCGAGCCGGACGCCGACCTGTTCGTGCACCCCGAGTGCGGCTGCGCCACCTCGGCGCTGTACCTGGCGGGGGAGGGCGTGGTGCCCGCCGAGCAGGTCAAGATCCTGTCCACCGGCGACATGGTCACCGAGGCCAGGGCCACCCACGCCAAGACCGTCCTGGTCGCCACCGAGGTCGGCATGCTCCACCAGTTACGCCGCGCCGCCCCCGAGGTCGACTTCCGCGCGGTGAACGACCGCGCCTCCTGCCGCTACATGAAGATGATCACCCCGGCGGCGCTGCTGCGGTCGCTGCGCGAGGGCGCCGACGAGGTGCACGTCGACCCGATGGTCGCCGAACGCGCCCGGGGCGCGGTGCGCCGAATGATCGAGATCGGCAAGCCGGGCGGTGGGGAGTGAACCTCGCCTGGGAGGCGCGGGCCGACCTGGTCGTGGTCGGCAGCGGGGTCGCCGGGCTGACCGCCGCGCTGCGCGCCAGGGAACTGGGCCTGCGCGTCCTGGTGGTCACCAAGGACGAGGCCGACGGCGGCAACACCCGCTGGGCCCAGGGCGGGGTGGCCGTCGTCCTCGGCGACACCCCCGACGACTCGCTCGACCGGCACGTCGCCGACACCCTCACCGCCGGCGCCGGCCTGTGCGACGAACCCGCGACGACGGCGATCATCACCGACGGCCCCGAGGCCGTGGCCCGCCTGCGGGCCAGGGGCGCCGTGTTCGACCCGGCCCCCTCCGGCGGGCGGCTGGCGCGGACCCGCGAGGGCGGCCACACGGCCTTCCGTGTCGTGCACGCCGGCGGCGACGCGACCGGCGCGGAGGTCGAGCGCGCGCTGCTGGCCGCCTCCCGCGACGGGCAGGTGCCGATGCTGGAGCGGCACGTCGCCGTCGACACGCTGCGCACCCCGGCCGGTGAGGTCGCCGGCCTGCTGGTGCTCGACGCCGACGGCGTGCCGGGGGTGCTGAGCGCGCCGGCCGTGCTGCTGGCCACCGGCGGCCTCGGCCAGCTGTTCCAGGCCACGTCCAACCCGGCCGTGGCCACCGCCGACGGCGTGGCGATCGCCCTGCGGTCCGGGGCGCCGGTGATGGACCTGGAGTTCGTCCAGTTCCACCCGACCGTGCTCTACACCGGAGCCGGCGCGCGCGGCCGCTGCCCGCTGGTGACCGAGGCGGTCCGCGGCGAGGGCGCGGTGCTGGTCGACTCGCGGGCCGCGCGGGTGATGGCCGGCGTGCACCCGCTCGGCGACCTGGCCCCCCGGGACGTGGTGTCGGCCGCGATCGCCCGCCACGCCGCCGAACTGGGCGAGGACCACGTCTTCCTCGACGCCACCCACCTCGACCGCCCGACCTTCGCCCGCCGCTTCCCCACGGTGCTCGCCGCGTGCCTGGCCGCCGGCGTCGACCCCGTCGTCTCGCCCATCCCGGTGTCGCCGGCCGCCCACTTCGCCTGCGGCGGCGTGGTGTCGACGGTCGAGGGCCGCACCCCGGTCGTCGGGCTCTACGCCGCCGGCGAGGTGGCCCGCACCGGCCTGCACGGCGCCAACCGGCTGGCGTCCAACAGCCTGCTGGAGGGTCTGGTCGTCGGCACCCGCGCCGCCGAGGCCGTGGCCGCCGACCTGGCCGTCGGCCGGCTCACCGAACGCCGGCTGGCCGCCTGCGGCCCGGCGCCGACCCTCCCGGCCGCCGACCGGGACACCCTGCAACGCGTGATGAGCCGCTACGCGGCCATCGGCCGTGACGCCGAGGGGCTGGCGGTCGTCGCCTCGGTCCTCGACGTGTCCGCCGTGGACCGTCCACTCACGACCCGCGAACGGGTCGAGGACGCCGCGCTCACCCTGACCGCGCGGGCGCTGCTGGCCGCCGCGGCCGCCAGGACCGAGTCCCGGGGCTGCCACGTGCGTACCGACCACCCCGGGTCGGACCCGGCGTTGGCCCACGGCCTGACCGTGCGCCTGACCCCGTCCGGCCAGCCCATGCTCGACAGCCACGCCCTGCTCGCCCGGGGCGCGGCCTGATCACCGGAGGTTCCGCATGACCGGCCTCGACCCCGAGGACCTGCGCCGCGTGGTGGCGACCGCGCTGGCCGAGGACCTGCGTTACGGCCAGGACGCGACCACCGCCGCGACCGTGCCCGCCGACGCGGTCGCCGTCGCCGAGCTGACCCCGCGCGCCCCCGGCACCGTCGCCGGGATCCCGGCCGCGTTGGCGGTGTTCGAGTCGGTGCTCGGTGACGTCGAGGTCCTCGACCGGGTCGACGACGGCGCCCGGGTGCCGGCTGGCACACCGGTCCTGGTGGTCCGGGGCCCGGTCGGCGGCCTGCTGACCGCCGAGCGCACCGCGCTGAACCTGCTCTGTCACCTGTCCGGCGTGGCCACCGCGACCGCCGCCTGGGTGGACGCGGTCGCCGGCACCGGCGCGGTGATCCGTGACTCCCGCAAGACCCTGCCCGGTCTGCGCCTGCTGGAGAAGTACGCGGTGCGGTGCGGCGGCGGTGAGAACCACCGGCTGGGGCTCGGCGATGCCGTGCTGATCAAGGACAACCACGTGCTGGCCGCCGGTTCGGTGACCGCCGCGCTGGCCGCCGCCAGGGCGCACGCGCCGACGCTGCCGTGCGAGGTCGAGGTCGACACCCTCGACCAGCTCGACGAGGCCCTCGCCGCCGGCGCGGAACTGGTGCTGTTGGACAACTTCACCGTCGAGCGGTGCGTCGAGGCCGTGCGCCGCGTGAGCGGCACGGCCACCCGCCTGGAGGTCAGCGGCGGCCTGACCCTGGTCGACGCGCGCCGCTACGCCGAGACCGGCGTGCACTACCTGGCCGTCGGCGCGCTCACCCACTCGGCGCCAGCCCTGGACCTCGGCATGGATCTGCGGACCCCTGATCGCGTATAACCGGTGGTATGGCGACGACCGGGGCGATGGTGCCCACCCTGCCTCCCGGCTCGCGGCTCCCGGCGATCGTGCAGACGATCATGTACGTGGTGGCCCGCCGGCAGCTGGTGCTGCGGCTGCACCGCCGCCACGGCGACATGTTCAGCACCCGGGTCGCCGGCAACCGGGTCGTGGTCACGCTGTGCAACCCGGAGCACATCCGGGAGGTCTTCGCCGGTTCGCCGTCGGTGTTCCACGCCGGCAAGGGCAACCAGATGCTCGAACCGATCATGGGCGAGCACTCGATCCTCATCGCCGACGGTGACGAGCACCTGCGGGCCCGCAAGCTGCTGATGCCCGCGTTCAACGGTGCGGCCCTGCGCGGCTACGGCGACCTGATGACGTCACTGGCCGTCGAGAACGTCGAGTCCTGGCCCGTCGGTCACCCGTTCGAGGTGCACCCCAGGATGAACGCCGTCACGCTGGAGATCATCCTGCGGGTGGTGTTCGGGCTCGGCGAGGGCGCGCGGCTGTCCGAACTGCGCCCGCGCCTGCGCCAGGTCTCCGACATCGGCCCGTTGACCATCCTCGGCTGGAGCTACCGCCGGCTGGCCGACGTGGGGCCGTGGCGGCGCAGCCGGGACAACCTCCACGAGGTGAACCGCCTGCTCCAGGCCGAGATCACCGACCGCCGCGCCGCCGGCGACCTGGCCGACCGCGCCGACGTGCTGTCCCGCCTGCTGGCCGCGGGCGGCGGCGAGCTGACCGACGCCGAGGTCCGCGACCAGATGATCACCCTGCTGCTGGCCGGCCACGAGACCACGGCGACCGCCCTGGCCTGGTCCTTCCACGAGCTGGCCCGCCGCCCGGACGTGCAGCGCCGGGCCCGCCAGGCCGCCGACGACGGCGACGACGAGTACCTGAAGGCGGTCGCCAAGGAGGCGATGCGTCGCCGCCCGGTGATCCAGAACGTGGCCCGCATGCTCATGGAGTCGACCGAGATCGGCGGCTACCTGCTCCCCGCCGGGACGGTCGTCGCACCGTCGATCTCGTTGGTGCACAGGGATCCCACGTGGTACGAGCGGCCGGTCGAGTTCCGCCCGGAGCGGTTCGTCGGCCGCTCGCCGGAGGCCGGCACGTGGATCCCGTTCGGCGGCGGGACGCGCCGCTGCCTGGGCGCCGGGTTCTCCCTGCAGGAAGCGGCGGCGGTGCTGCGCGCCGCGCTGACCCGCTACGACCTGCGGCCGGCGCAGCCGAAACCGGAGCGGCGCAAGACCCGCAACATCACGCTGGTGCCCGCCGACGGCGCGCGGATCGTCGCGACGCCGCGCCGCTCATAGCCGCCGGTTGGCCAGCACCGGGATGGCCGCCCGGGTGGTGCCGACCAGCTCCAGGTCCAGGTCGGTGACCAGCAGGTCGTCGGCCGCGCCCAACTGCGCGGTGACCGCGCCGGAGGGCCCGGCGACCATGCTGTACCCGATCCCCGACGGTGCCGTCGCGTGCGGCGCGAGCCCGGACTCGGTCGGGTCGGCCTGCCCACAGGCCGCCACCCAGCACGTGGAGTCCAGCGCGCGGGCGCGAACCAGCAGTTCCCACTGCTCGCGTTTGCCCGGCCCGGCGCCCCACGCGGCGCCGAGCAGCACGGCGCTCGCGCCCCGGTCGGCCAGGCCGGTGAACACGCCGGGGAAACGGATGTCGTAGCAGGTCGCGAGGCCGAAGGTGACGTCGTCGACGGTGACCGTGACGAGGTCGGAACCGGGCGCGACGGTGCGTGACTCGGTGAAGCCGAACGCGTCGAACAGGTGGACCTTGTCGTAGCCGACGTGCTGGCCGAACCCGGTGGCCAGCAGCGTGTTGAACACCCGCCCGTCGTCGGCCGGCGTGAACATCCCGGCGACGACCAACACCCCGTGTTCCTCGGCGATCGCGGCGACGGCCGTGGCCCACGGCCCGTCGAGCGGCTCGGCGACCGGGGCGAGCGGAGTGCCGAAACGGGCCATCGTCGCCTCGGGCAGCACGACCACGCTGGCCCCGGCGTCGGCGGCGGCGGTGACCGAGCGGCGCACGAGCGTGAGGTTGTCGGCGGGCGAGCCGGTTGACGTGATCTGGCTCAACGCGACCCGCATGGCGCCTCCCGAAGTGACCAATCCACCGACATCAGGATAGGGGCCCAGACTAGGGTCGGGGCCCGTGCCCACCTTGTCCCCGCGCCGCGTCGTCGTGGCGCTGCTGGCGGTCGTGTCGTTGGCCGCCGGTTGCACCGGCGACCCGGCACCTCCGGCGTCCGGTGATCCGGACGGCACCTCGCTGGTGATCGCGGTCGCCGAGGAGCCGGCCGAGCTGAACCCGCTGTCCGGCTACGGCGCGAACGGCGCCGCGAAGATCTTCGACGGCCTGGTGGAGCACGACGTCGACCTGACCCTGCGTCCCGCGTTGGCCGCCGACCTACCGGAACCGGCGGCCGACGGTCGCACGTGGACCGTCCGGTTGCGAGCCGGCGTGACGTTCTCGGACGGAAGCCCGCTGGACGCCCAGGACGTGGTCGCCACGTACCAGGCGCTGCTGGACCCGGCGAACCGTTCCCCGATGCGCCAACGGTTCTCGATGCTGCGGCAGGTGGTGGCGCAGAGTCCGTCGGTGGTGCGCTTCGAGTTGACGGCGCCGTACGCCCCGTTCCCGGACCTGCTGGTGTTCGGCATCATGTCGAGCGAGTCGCTCGCCGCGACGAGCCCCCCGATCGGCACCGGCCCGTACAGGGTGGACGACTGGCAGCGCGGCACCCGCCTGGTCCTGGCGGCCAACGACGACTACTGGGCCGGTGCCCCGGCGATCAAGAAGGTCACCGTCGAGTTCCTCCCCGACGACGAGGCGAGGGCGACGAGGCTTCGTGAGGGAAAGCTGGACGGTGCCGCGCTCCCGCCGGCCCTGGCCCAGGAGTTCGACGGGACGGACGGCCTGCGCGTCGTCTCCCACAGCTCCGCCGACGTACGCGCCGTCGTACTCCCGTCGGACGGCCCGGTGACCGGTGACCCCGCCGTGCGCCTGGCCCTCAACCACGCCATGAACCGCCGCACGGTCGTCGACGACGTGCTGGCCGGGCAGGGGCAGGTCGCCCACACCCCGATGCCCGCGGTCCTCGCCGAGTACGTGGAGCCCGGGGCGGTTTTCGAGTACAACATCACCCACGCCCTGGACCAGTTGGAGTCGCGAGGCTGGGTCACCGGTGCCGACGGCATCCGCAGCAGGAACGGTCAACCGGCGAAGTTCACCCTGAGCTACTTAGCGGGCGACACGGTGTCCGAGGACCTGGCGAAGTCCTTCGCCACCAGCGCCCGCTCTATCGGCATCCAGGTGGACCTGCTTCCCGCCGCTCGGGAGTCCCTCACCGGCTCCTCCCTGGTCGCCTTCGGCGACCCGTTCGATCCCGACCTGGCCCTCCACCCCCACCTGAGCACGACGAGCGACGCCGCCCTTGGCGCCTACCAGAACGCCACGGTCGACGACGCCCTGAACACCGGGCGCACCGCGACCGACCCGGCCCAACGCGCCACCGCCTACCGCCGCCTCCAACGCGCGTACATCACGTCCCCGGGCATGGTCGTCATCGCCGCCCCCCACCACACCTACGTCATCCGGGAATCGTGGGACGGCTACGAACCCGTGGTGGACTCGCCCACCGTCGACGCCACCTGGGGGGCCTGGTGGAACCTGGAAACCTGGACCCCCCAGTAGGCGCGCGAACCGGGACGGCCGATCACCCGGCGTGGGTCAACAGAACGTCCACGGCGGAGTCGTTCCGGGTGGTCTGCTCGACGATGTCCTCGTCGGGCGGGTAGAACCCGTCCAGCCCACCACCTGAGGGATACATCTCGAAACAGAAGCTCAGGATCTTGTGCTCCCCCCACATCCAGTCGTTGATGTCCCCGTCGGTGATGTACAACCCACTGGCCTGGTCAGGCGTGTACCCGTTGGCGTCAGCCATCTCGGTCCCCACGGAGGAGAACCGGTCGTACTCCTCCTGGGTCATTCCCTCGGTCACCGTGTCGTAGGTGTGCCCGAACGGCCACAACACCAACTCCGAGAACGAGTGGAAGTCGATGTGCGCGGTGATCTGCTGCTCCCCGTCGATCACCCGGGAGGAAACCCACTCCTGCGCCGAGGCGACCTCCGGCGCGGACCCGGCCGACGGCCCCCGGTAGGTCTCGGCCGACGGTGAGTCACTGGCCCCACCGCAACATCCCCACTTGTACGAGAAGTTCCGGTTGATGTCGGTCCCCACGGACCCGTCGGAGTTGGGCTGCCGATTCTTCCGCCACCCCTGGTACTCGCCTCCGGAGATGTCGAACTCGGCCCCGTCGGGGTTCAACGACGGCACCACCCAGATCTCCCGCCCGTCCACGAAACCGGTGACCGTCTCGTCGGTCCCGTACCCGTCGGTGAACCGGTTGACGATCCGCAGGCACATCTCCAGCGTCAGATGCTCCCGGGCGTGCATGTTGCACGTGAACACCACCTCGGGCTCGTCCTCGTCGACCCCCACGTTGTCGCTGATCTTCACCAGCGGCAGGTCCCGCCCTTCGAACGAACTGCCGATGCTGGACACCGACGTGATGTCCGCGTGGTCGCCCGCCGCCGCCCGCACTTCGGCGACCATCTCGTCGTAGGTGTGGTAGCCCTCGTCGCCGGCGGGGAAGTCGTCGGCCGCGGCGGGCCCGTTGCTCTGCGCGGCCAGCGCCGCGTCGAAGTCGCCGGTCAGCCGGGGCGCGTAGCCGGCGTCGCGCAGGGTCCTGGCCTGGGCGGGGCTGGCGACGACCTCCATGGTCCCGTCCCGCACGCCGAGCACGTCGACGCCGGTGCGCGCGACCTCGGTCCTGGCCTGCGCGTCGTCGGCTCCGGTCACCTGATAGATCCCACGATCGGGTGGTGGCGTGTTCTCCTGGGCGGTGGCCGACCATCCGGTGGCCAGCACCAACGCGGCCGCGGCAACCGTGGCCAGCGCACGACGTGTGCTCGACATGTGTGTGTTCCTCCCCGACGAGGCCAGTGCGTGGCCGAGCCTGGCGCTCCCGTCCGGTCGTGACAACCCGTCAATGGTCGGGCACGTACCGCACACGGCTGATCACCGACGAAGGTACTGGGCCGACCGGCTGACGGCCCGACGGCTTACTCTGGACACCCCGGGCAGAACGATCCAGAGGAAGCCGATGCTCACCCGTACTGACCTGCGCGGTCGTGTCCCGTCCCCGGCCAAGCTGCGTGCGCTGCTGCCACGCGCCGAGGTCGATGTGGACGCGGTCCTGCACCGGGTGCGTCCGATCGTCGAGGACGTCCGCGACCGGGGGGTCCTGGCCGCCTTGGACTACACGGAGCGTTTCGACAACGTCCGGCCGTCATCCGTTCGAGTGCCCGAATCGGCTCTGAAAGAGGCGCTCGACGACCTTGACCCGGACGTCCGGGACGCGCTTGAGGAGTCCGTCAGGAGGGCGCGGGCCGTCCACGACGACCAGCGGCGCACCGACACCACCACCCAGGTCGTGCCGGGCGGCGTGGTGACCGAGCGGTGGGTCCCGGTCCGGCGCGTGGGCCTCTACGCCCCGGGCGGCCTCGCGGTCTACCCGTCGAGCGTGGTCATGAACGTCGTCCCGGCGCAGGCCGCCGGGGTCGAGTCGCTGGTCGTGTGCTCGCCGCCGCAGGCCGACTTCGGCGGCCGGCCGCACCCGACGATCCTGGCCGCCGCCGCGCTGCTCGGGGTCACCGAGGTGTGGGGCGTCGGCGGCGCCCAGGCCGTCGCGCTGCTCGCCCACGGCGGCACCGACACCGACGGCACCGACCTCGAACCGGTCGACATGGTCACCGGCCCGGGCAACGTCTACCTGACCGCCGCCAAACGCCTGCTGCGCGGCCTGATCGGCATCGACTCCGAGGCCGGCCCGACCGAGATCGCGGTCCTGGCCGACGCCACCGCCGACCCGGTGCACGTGGCCGCCGACCTGATCAGCCAGGCCGAGCACGACACGCTCGCCGCGAGTGTGCTGGTCACCGACTCCGAGGACCTCGCCGACCGGGTCGACGCCGAACTCGCCCGGCAGGTCGAGCGCACCCGGCACCGCGAGCGGATCACCACCGCCCTGCGCGGCCGGCAGTCCGGCTGCGTCCTGGTGTCCACCGTGGACGATGGACTGTCCGTCGTGGACGCCTACGCCGCCGAGCACCTGGAGGTGCAGACCGAGGACGCGGCCGGTGTGGCCGCCAGGGTCCGCGCCGCCGGCGCGATCTTCGTCGGCCCGCACAGCCCGGTCTCGCTCGGCGACTACTGCGCCGGCTCCAACCACGTCCTGCCGACCGGCGGCTGCGCACGACACTCGTCGGGCCTGTCGGTGCAGACGTTCCTGCGCGGCATCCACGTGATCGACTACTCCCGCGAGGCCCTGGCGGCCGTCGCGCCGAGGGTGGTCGCGCTGGCCGACGCCGAGGACCTGCCGGCCCACGGCCAGGCGGTCACCGCCCGGTTCGGGAGCGCCGGGTGACCATCGGCGAGAGCATCGGGCTCGACGACCTGCCGCTGCGCGCCGACCTGCGCGGCGCCAGCCCCTACGGCGCGCCGCAGCTGGACGTGCCCGTTCGGCTCAACACCAACGAGAACCCCTACCCGCCGCCGCCCGCGCTGGTCGCCGACGTGACCGAGGCGGTGACCGGCGCCGCCGCCGAACTGCACCGCTACCCCGACCGCGACGCCATCGCCCTGCGCGCCGACCTCGCCAGCTACCTGACCTCGGCGACCGGTGTGCCGCTGGGCGTGCCGAACCTGTGGGCGGCCAACGGGTCCAACGAGGTGCTGCAACAGATCCTGCAGGCGTTCGGCGGTCCCGGCCGAACGGCGCTGGGGTTCGAGCCGTCGTACTCGATGCACCCGATCATCGCCGCCGGCACCCGCACCGAGTGGGCGCCGACGCCGCGCCGGCCGGACTTCACCCTGGACACCGCCCGCGCCGCCGACATCCTCGCGCGGCGCCGGCCGGACGTCGCGTTCGTGACCAGCCCGAACAACCCGACCGGCGGTTCGCTGCCACTGGCCGAGCTGCGTGAGCTGATCGCCGCCGCCCCCGGCCTGGTCGTGGTCGACGAGGCGTACGCGGAGTTCTCGTCGCGGCCCAGCGCGGTGGGTCTGATCGGCGAGTTCCCGGCCAGGCTGATCGTGTCCCGGACGATGAGCAAGGCGTTCGCGTTCGCCGGTGGCCGGCTGGGGTACCTGGCCGCGGCGCCGGCCGTGGTGGACGCGTTGCAGCTGGTGCGCCTGCCCTACCACCTGTCCACGCTCACCCAGGCCGCCGCGCGGGCCGCCCTGCGCCACGCCGAGGAAACCCTCCACTCGGTACACGTCCTCTCGTCCGAACGGGACAGGGTGATGGAATCGTTGCGCGGACTGGGTTTCGACGTGGTCCACAGTGACGCCAACTTCGTCCTCTTCGGACGCTTCACCGACGCCCGGACGACCTGGCAGTCCTATCTGGACCACGGGGTACTGATCCGCGACGTCGGCATCCCCGCGCATCTGCGGGTTACCATCGGCACCCCGGCCGAGAACGACGCGTTCCTGGCCGCCAGTGAGGAGATCGTCAGGTGAACCGGATCGGCAGGGTCGAGCGGACCACGAAGGAGTCGTCGGTCGCCGTCGAGATCGACCTCGACGGCGCGGGCAAGGTCGACGTGTCGACCGGTGTGCCGTTCTACGACCACATGCTCACGGCGTTCGGCGTGCACGGCGCGTTCGACCTGTCGGTCCGCGCCACCGGCGACGTGGAGATCGACGCCCACCACACGGTCGAGGACGTGGCCATCGTGCTCGGCGAGGCGATCGGCTCGGCCCTGGGCGACAAACACGGCATCCGCCGCTTCGGCGACGCCTGGATCCCGATGGACGAAACCCTGGCCCACGCGGCGGTGGACGTCTCCGGCCGCCCCTACTGCGTCCACACGGGAGAACCGGAGGTGATGACCGGTTTCGTCGTCGGCGGCAACTACCCGACGGTCCTGAACCGCCACGTCTTCGAGTCCCTGGCGTTCCACGCCAGGATCGCCGTGCACCTGCGCGTCGTCCACGGCCGCGACCCCCACCACATCACCGAGGCGCAGTACAAGGCGCTGGCCCGCGCGTTACGCGCCGCCGCCGAGCCCGACCCCCGCCTCACCGGCGTCCCCAGCACGAAGGGCGTGCTCTAGGCTGCGGGTCGTGTCGAAGGAAGTTGTGGTCATCGGCCTGCTGGCGCTCGCCGGTTTCCTGCTGGGTGGCGTCTACTCGACCTACCGCACCGCCAAGGCCCTGGCCGTCGCCCTGGGCCTGGCCGCGGCGATCGCCGTGGCCGGCGCCATCCTGTGGATGGTCGGTTGACAACGCGCGGTTCCCGACGCGACCACCGGCCACCGACCAGCTCCTGACCCCGCACCCGCCTGGACGTCGGAAAACGTCGAGCCCCCCACCGCGCCGACCACCTCAGCCCGCGCGAACCGTCCCTTCCGCACGCCCCCAGCCGGGAGGGGACCCCCGGTTTCAACGTTACCGCGCGACACCGACAGTTCCTGACGGTCGCCCTGGATGCACCTCCCCCGCACGCCGACAACCCCCACTCCGCGCGCGAACGGCCCCTTCACGCACCCCAGGCCGGGAGGGGCCCCCCGGTTTCAACACTACCGCGCGGCACCGACAGTTCTCGGCCCGTCGTTCGACCTGTCCACAGGCCGGGCCGGATGATGCCGGGCCTGAGGATGCCGGCTCAGACGATGCCGCCCTCGGTGGAGGCGCGGAGGCGGGGAGCGCCCGGGCCCATCGCCGCCAGGACGTCGTCCTTGTTCATCAGGTGGCAGGACTTCAGGGACAGGCAGCCGCAGCCGATGCAGGCGGTGAGGCGGTCGCGCAGGCGTTGCATCGCGTCGATTCTCGCGTCGAGTTCGCGGCGCCAGACGTTGGACAGGCGGGACCAGTCGGCCTTGGTGGGGGTGCGGCCCTCGGGCAGGGTGCTCAGCGCGTCGCGGATCTCCTCCAAAGAGAGGCCGACGCGTTGCGCCGTGCGGATGAACGCCAGCCGGCGCAGGACGGCTCGGGCGTATTTCCGCTGGTTGCCGACGGTTCGTTCGGACGCGATCAGGCCGCGTTCCTCGTAGAAGCGGAGCGCCGTGTGGGGAACGCCACTTCGCCTGGCCACGTCACCGATCGTCAGCATGTCCGGCAGTTTCGGCACGTCACCGACCCTACCGAAAACCTGGACAAAGGTGGAGGAGTTGCTCCAACGACTTCTTGACCTCCAGTGGAGTCGAGGTTGCACGCTCGGTGACATGACACGAACGACACACGACCTCGCCGCTCTGTTCGAGCGCATGACCGGCGACGAGAAGCACACCTGGGCCGCCGCGTCCACTGTGGACGTCCTGTGGGTGCTCTACGACCGCGTCCTGAACATCAGCCCCGACAACGTCGACGACCCGGACCGCGACCGGTTCCTGCTGTCCAAGGGGCACGGCCCGATGGCCTACTACGCCGTTCTGGCCGCCAAGGGTTTCCTCGACCCGGACCTGCTCGACACGTGGACCACGTTCGACTCGCCGCTGGGCCAGCACCCCGACCGCGTGCTCGTCCCCGGCGTGGAGATCGGCGCCGGCTCGCTCGGGCACGGCCTCGGTCTCGGGGTCGGCACCGCGCTCGGCCTGCGCGCGCAGCGTCGCGAGAGCCGCGTCGTCGTGCTGGTCGGCGACGGTGAGCTCGACGAGGGCAGCAACCACGAGGCCATCGCGCTGGCCGGGCGGCTCGGGCTGGAGCGGCTGACGGTCGTCGCGATCGACAACGGTTCGGCGAGCCACGGCTGGCCGGGCGGTATCGCCCGGCGGTTCGAGGTCGAGGGCTGGCACAGCGCGACCGTCGACGGCCGCGACCACGACGCACTGCACCGGGCGTTCACCGCCCACCACCCAGGCCGCCCGTCCGTCGTGGTGGCCACGATCCACGCCGAGGAGCTGTGATGACCACCCAGCAGACCGACAAGATCATGCGCACGGTGTTCGTCGACACCGTGTCCGCCGCCCTCGACGAGGATCCCCGGATCGCCGTCGTCACCGCCGACATCTCCGCCGGCGCGTTCGCCCCGGCGCGCGAGCGGCACCCGGACCGGGTGATCAACGTCGGGATCCGCGAGCAGGCGATGATCGGTGTCGCCGGCGGTCTCGCGCTCACCGGGCTGCGGCCGGTGGTGCACAGCTACACGCCGTTCCTCGTCGAGCGGCCGTTCGAGCAGCTCAAGCTGGACCTCGGGCACCAGGACGTCGGCGCGGTGCTCGCCAGCATCGGCGGTTCCTACGACGACCCGGTGTGGGGGCGCACCCACCAGGCGCCCGGTGACGTGGCGCTGCTGGACACCCTGCCCGGCTGGACCGTGCACGTCCCTGGGCACCCGGACGAGGTCGAGCCGCTGCTGCGCGCGGCGCTCGCCGGCTCCGGCCGGGTCTACCTTCGACTGTCCGCGAGGGAGAACGGCTCGGCGTTGCCCACCGGGGAGTTCACCTTGGTGCGCAAGGGAAGCCGGGGCGTGGTGCTGGCGGTCGGTCCGATGCTGGACGGGGTGCTGGCCGCGACGGCCGGGCTGGACGTCTCGGTGCTGTACGCGAGCACGGTGCGGCCGTTCGACCACGCCGGGCTGCGGGCGGCGGTGGCCGGCGCCACGCCGGAGGTCGTGCTGGTGGAGCCGTATCTGGCGGGGACCTCGGCGCACCAGGTGTCCGAGACGCTCGCCGACGTTCCGCACCGGCTGCGGTCGTTGGGGGTGAGCCGGGACAGGGAGGTGCGCGCGTACGGCACGGCCACCGACCACGACGCGGTACACGGCCTGGACCCGGCGGGTCTCGCGGTGGCCATCCGCGACTTCTTCCACTGAGCCATCCGACCATTTGTTGGTCTAGACCCTTCCGACGGCTTCCGGTTTGTCGTACCGTGGTCGAACGACCACGGATAGTGTTCAGGGGTGTGCGATGAGCCGAGTCGGGGCGGTCCTCACGGCGCTGGCGGCACTGATGTTGACTGCGCCGGTGGCTGCGGCGGAGGTGGAGCCTGGCGGGTGGGAGTCGTACTCGCCGGGGTTCAACGTGCAGGAACGTGGGTGCGGCCAGGTCGACGACCTGACCTTCCGGCTGACCTGCACGACGGCCAGCGGTGACCAGCGCGCTGAACGCCGTTACGTCACCTACACGGGTGGGTCACGGCAGTTCGAGGGCTACTTCCGGATCACCGACCTGCCCGGCTCGCGGATCAGTCTGAAGCAGACGTTCAACGAGGCCACCGGGCCGTTCTTCATGCTCGCGGTGGAACGCGGCGGCCGGCTGTACGCGGTCCACGGCGGCGACACCATTGCCACCGGCGCCACGATCGGGACCACCGTACGGGTGAACACCGTCCATGACGTAGGCGGTACACATCGGACCTATATCAACGGTTCGCTGCGCCACACGGTGGCTGGCCCGAGTGGTCCGTACTACGACAAGTTCGGCGCGTACCGCACCAACAGTGGCGCCGGCACCGTGACGGTGGAGTGGAGCGGCATCCGTTTCTGGCGCAAGTAGATGCGGTTCGCCGCTCTCGGAGTGGTTCTGGCCCTGACAGCCTGCGCCGCCCCGTCGCCGCCACCCGACCTGACCGCCGAGCTCACCAGCCCCACCGACATCACCCTCACCTGGCCCGCCGTGGGCCAGGACACGGCGGCGACCGTGGTCGAGTTCGCCACCGCTCCCGCCGGCCCGTACACGATCCTCGAGTTCCTGCCGCCGGACCGAACCACGTTCCACCACCGGGACCTGATCCCGGAAACCACGTTCTACTACCGCCGCCGCCCGATCACCGGCCCGACCACCGAACCGATCGGCGTCGACCTCACCACCCAGGGCCCGCCCAGGATGGGGAGCGAGCACAGGGTCGAACCGGGTTCGGTGCGGTGGCGGGTGCGGGGTGGGGACGGAGTCATTTCAGGTTCACCGCCACCGCCACCGCAGCCGCCGCCGCTGTCGCCACCGCCGCCACCGCCACCGCTGTCGCTGTCGCCACCGCCGCCACCGCAGCCGCCGCCGCTGTCGCCACCGCCGCCACCGCCACCGCTGTCGCTGTCGCCACCGCCGCCACCGCCGCCGCCGCCGCTGTCGCCACCGCCGCCACCGCCACCGCTGTCGCTGTCGCCACCGCCGCCACCGCCGCCGCCGCCGCTGTCGCCACCGCCGCCACCGCCACCGCTGTCGCTGTCGCCACCGCCGCCACCGCA
>NZ_MSIF01000045.1 GCF_001921215.1 Actinophytocola xinjiangensis | reverse complement strand
GCGCGGCGGCGGCTGGAGAAGGCCGGCCGCGGGCGGTCGGTCGGCAGGGCCAGCGGGGGCGCGCCGGCCAGCCGGCGCCGCCAGTAGCGCACGTCCTCGGCGCGTACGCCCTGGTCGTGGCACCACTGGGCGGCGTCGGCGTAGCGCGGTGCCGGGCCGTCCTGGCGGCCGAACAGGTCGCGCACGACCACGTCAAGGGAGACGCCGTCGAACACGACGTGGTGCACGTCGAGGTACAGCGCGCCGGCGGTGAGCAGCGCGCGGGGCAGCACCGGCTCGGCCGGGTCGAACGGCCGCACGAACGCGGCGACCGGACCGTCCACACCGAACTCCGGCTCGACACCGGTCACCGGGCGCTGGCGCACCACGCCGCCGCTCACCTCGAACCGCATCCGCAACGCGTCGTGCCGGGCCACGGTCGAAAGGAACGCCGAGCGCAGCCGGTCGCGGTCCACCCCGGCCGGCAGGCCGATCCGGACCGGGACGTTGTAGGCCAGTGAGGACGGGTCGGCGTGCCAGATGGCGTACAGGCCGCGCTGCTGGGGATGCAGGTCGGCCGCGCCGGACACGGCCGGGATGGCCGGCGGCGGCGCGGTCCGGCCCCGCGCGACCGCGCCGGCCAGCTGGTCGAGCGTGCGGGCGGCGGCGGCCGTGCGCAGCGGGACCCGCACGCCGGTCTCCCGGTGGATCCGGCCCAGCAGCACGCCCAGGCGCAGCGAGTTGCCGCCGAGTTCGGCGAAGTCGGAGTCCGGTCCGATCGCGGTGGCCGGCACGTCCAGCACCTCGGCCCACAGCCGCGCCAGCACCCGGTGCCGGTCGGTGAGCGGGGCGGCCGGGGCGGCGACCGGCTCTGGCAGCGCCGCGGCGTCGACCTTTCCGTTGTCCAGCAACGGGAACCGGTCCAGCACGACGACCGAGGCCGGCACCAGGTAGCCGGGCAGGGCGGCGGCGAGCGCGGCCCGCAGCGCGCGGCCGGTGTGGCCGGGGGCGACCGCGTAGGCGGCGACGTACCGGTCCCGACCCGGCGCGCCGGCCACCCGGCAGAACGCGTCACGCACCCCCGGCAGCCCGCGCAGCGCGGCGACGATCTCCTTGAGCTCCACCAGGTTGCCGTTGACCTTCACCTGGTCGTCCCAGCGGCCGTGGAAGTGCAGCACGCCACCGGAGTCCTGGTGCACGCGGTCGCCGGTGCGGTAGTAGCGCCGGCCATCGACGTACACGAACCGGTCCCGGGTCAGCGCCGGCTGGCCCAGGTAGCCCCTGGCCAGGCCCGCGCCGCCGACGAGCAGTTCGCCGGTGGTCCCCGGCCGCACCGGGGCGCCCCGCTCGTCGCGGACCAGCACGGTGGTGCCGGCGATCGGCCGGCCGACGGGCAGCGGACCGGTGTGGCCGCGCGGCACCGGGTACACCGAGGTGAACGTGGTGTTCTCGGTCGGGCCGTACCCGTTGCACACCAGCAGGTCCGGGCAGTGCCGGGCGACCGCCGCGACGTGCCGGGGCGAGACGACGTCGCCGCCGGTGAGCAGCACCCGCAACCCGGCGAACATGCCGGGGTCCTCGTCGGCCATCCGCGCGAACAGCGGCGCGGTCAGCCACGCGACGCTGATCCCGTTGTCCCGCAACGCCCGCGCGTAGCGCCACGGCACGACGGCGGTCTCCTGGTCGGCCACGCACAGGGTGGCGCCGTGCAGCAGCGCGCCCCACACCTCGAACAGCGCGGCGTCGAACTCCGGCGCGGCGGCGTGCAGGAACGTGTGGTGGCGGCCGAAGTCGAGGTAGTCCTGGCCGGTCACCAGGCGCAGCACGCCCCGGTGCTCGATCATCACGCCCTTGGGCCGGCCGGTGCTGCCGGAGGTGTACATGACACAGCACAGCGGCGAGCGGTCGGCGCACACCGGCGGGGTCGCCGGCGCCGGCCCGTCGAGGTCGGCGACCCCGAGCACGATCACCCCGCCGCCGACGGCGCCGGCCACGGCGGCCCTGGTCGACGGCGCGGCGATCACCACCCGCGCGCCGGACAGCGCGACCACCTGGGCGATCCGCCGGGGCGGGTACTGCGGGTTGACCGGCACGTAGGCACCGCCGGCGAGCACCACGCCCAGGGTCGCCACCACCGACTCGACCGACCGTCCATACGCGACACCGACGACGGTCTCCCGGCCGACGCCCAGCGCCGCCAGGCCACCGGCGACCGCCGACGCGGCCGCGTGCAGCTCCCGGTAGGTCAGCGACCGGCCGTCGTGCACCAGGGCCACCGCGTCCGGGCGCGCGGCCACCTGGGCGGTGAACCGGTCACCGACCAGGTCAGCGACCGCGTCGGCCACCGGTTCCCGAACCGGTGACGGCATCCCCGTCATACCAACACACCCCCAGCCCTCTGGCACAATTCCGGCGTGATCCAGGACATCGAGCGCGGCACCACCGTGACCTTCCCCGACGGCACGTCACGGGGGTCCTCGACGGTCGTCGCCGCCTTCCCGGCCGGCACGCGCACCGGCGTCGTCACCGACGTGACGCCGTTCCACCCGGTGGACCACACCTGGCCCGACCACCCGGCCGACCACGGCACCGTCACCGTCGACGGGCGCCGCCACGAGATCGTGGACTGCGTCATCGGCGCCGTCGAGGACGGCACGGACACCGTGCTGCTCGGCCGGGACATCCCCGTGCGGCGCGGCGCGGCGGGCTGGCACTGGCTGGTGGTGCACCTGGTCGACGGCCCGTTCCCGCACCGCGACGGCGCCGGGGCCGACCTGGTGGTCGACGGGCGGCGCCGGGCCGCGCTCTCGGCCGGGCACACCGGCTGCGAACTGGTCACGCTGGCGATCAACGAGGCGTTCGCCGGCCGCTGGCGCAAGGAGGTGCCGGTGGACGTGCTCGGCAACCCCGACTTCGACGGCCAGGCGATCACCACCTCGGCGATCGTCCCCGGCGGCAGTGTGGACACCTACCGGCTCGGGAAGTCGTTGCGCAAGAAGGGTTTCGGCACCGACGGGCTGGCCGCCGCGTTGCCGGAGGCCGCCGCGGCGGTCACCGCGCGGCTGACCGGCTGGGTCGCCGAGGACGCCCGGGTGTGGGTCGACGCGCCCGAACCCGGCCTGACCGACCGCCGCTCGTGGTGCTGCGCGCTCGGCCAGGGCGAGGTCAGGGTCGCCTGCGGCGGCACGCACGTGACCAGCACCGGCCGGCTGGGCGCGGTGGCCGTCACGCTCGACCTGTCCGACGACGGCACGACGCTGGTCGCGCGGACCACGGTCTCGCCGGCGGGCTGACTGTCCGTTCAGGACGCACCGCCTTCCAGCGCGAGCCGCCGGATGGCGCCGAACGTGCCGTCCCGGTTGAACTCGTCGAGGCCCACGGCGATGCCGTGCCGGTCGCGCAGTACCGACACCAGCCGCAGCGCCAGCAGCGAGGTCCCGCCGACCTGGAAGAACCCGGTGTCGTCGGTCGGCGCGACGCCGGTCAGCTCCCGCCACACCTCGGCGGCCCTGGCCACCGGGTCGGTGTCGGTGCTCACCGGCGGCAGCGCCGCGTCCGGCGCGTCGACGGTCGCCACGACCAGTTCGCGGTAGCGGGCGGCCAGCGCACCGATCCGGTGCGCGGACAGCCGCCGGCCGTCGTACTGCAGGCTCAGCCGGGGCTCGCCGGTCGCCGCGTCGACCTCGAAGTCGACGGCGAGGCTGAACGCCACGTCCACCGGGCCGCCCAGGTCGTTGGTCAGCACCCTGGTCCCGCCGGGCCGCTCACCGAGCCGGTGGAACCGGGTGTAGTTGACGAACACGTCGAACAGCGGTCCGGAGTGGACGGCGCGTTCGATGTCCGGCAGCGGCACGACGTGGTGGCCCATCAGGTCCCGTTCCGCGCGCCACAGGCCGGCGGCCAGGTCGGCCGGCGAGCGGGTGCTCAGGCGGGCACGCACCGGGACGGTGTTGAGGAACAGGCCGATCGTGCGGTCGTCGCCGTGCTCGCCGGCGCGCCCGCTGACCACCAGCCCGGTGACCACCTCGTCGCGGCGGGTCGCCTCGCCCAGTGCCCGCAGGTGCACGGCCAGCAGCAGCGACTTCACCGGCACGTCGTGCCGGTCGGCGACCTCGGCCAGGCGGGCGCCGACGCCCGGGGGCAGCGGTTCGACGTGCAGGGTGTCGATGTGCGGGACAGCGGCCTGGTCGTGGCCGCGTCCGCTGGCCAGGTGCAGTGGCGCCACCCCACCCAGCGTCGCGCGCCAGAACGCCAGCGACTCCTCGCTCTCGCGCGCCTGCCGTTCCAGCTCGACGAACCGGTGGTAGGGCTGGGCCGGCGCCACCACCGCGTCCGGGTCGTCGTACCTGGTCAGCAGCTCCTCAAGGAACAGGTGCAGGCTCCAGCCGTCGATCACGCCGTGGTAGTTGGTGACCACCAGGGTGAACTCGTCGTCGGCGGTCCACAGCGCGCGCAGCCGCAGCAGCGGCGGTCGGGCCCAGGCGAAGGGCAGCGCGCGTTCCTCGGCGACGACCTCGGCCAGCCGCCGCACCCGCTGCCGCTCGTCGGCCGAGCGCAGGTCCTCGGCGGTGAACGGCACCCGCACGTCCCGGTGCACCAGCTGCAACGGCTCGCGGTAGTGCCCGAGGTCGAACCCGGTGCGCAGCACCGGGTTCGCCGCGACCGTCCGGTCCAGTGCGGCACGCAGCGCGTCGGCGTCGAGCCGGCCGTGGACGCCGTGCACGGTCACCACGTGGTACGTACCCCGGTCGCTGGTCAGCTCGCTGTGGTAGAGCATCCCCAGTTGCAGGGCCGAGATCGGGTAGGCGTCCTCGATGTCGGGGCCCAGGGCGGCGCGGTCCTCGGCGTGCAGCAGCCGGAACGCCTCGGCCGGGGCGGCGGGCTCAGCGCCGGCCAGCGTGGCGCCGCCCTCGGTGGCGAGCTGGCGGATCGTCGGGTACTTGAAGACGTGCCGCAGCGGGAACGTGACGCCCCGGCGCTGCGCGGCGGCCCGGACCCGGATGCCACGGATCGAGTCACCGCCGAACCGGAAGAACACGTCCTCCACACCGAAGTCCTGGCGCCCCAACACTTCCTGCCACACCTCAAGCAGAATCGCCTCCACCGGCCCGTCCGGTTCGGCGACGGTCGAGGCGGTGGCCGGGGCAGGCAGCGCCGCCCGGTCCAGCTTGCCGTTGGCGGTCAGCGGCAACGCCGCGACGACGGTCACGGTCGCCGGGACGAGGTGCTCGGGCAGCCGCTCGGCCAGCCAGCCGCGCAGGGTCTCGCCGTCGACGCCGACCGGCGCCGGCCGCGCGGGCACGGCGGGGCGCACGGCGGCGGGACGGACGGCGTGCACGGTGTGCCGGTCGGTGCCGACCAGCGCCTCCTCCTGCTCGGCCACGACCCGGAAACCGTGGTGTTCCAACAGGTCGACGACCTCGGCGACCCGCCCGGCGGTGGCCGTGCCCGGCGCGTCGTGCACCTCCAGGGTGACCTGGCGGATCATCGGCCAGTGCCGGTCGGCCAACCCGCGCAGCACGTCCACCTCGGCGCGCTGCACGTCGACCTTGAGCAGGTCGACCCGGTCGACACCGGTCTCGTCGAGCACGTCGCCCAGCCGGCGCAGCCGCACGGTCCGCTCGACGCCACGGAACCGGTCGGCCAGCAGCTCGTCGGCGTTGGCCAACAGCTCCTGGGACCGTTCGTTGGCCAGGAACCGTTTCACCACACCGATCTCGGCGGCCGCGTCGGCGTAGCCGGCCAGGCCGGACATCATCGAGTAGCCGGGGTAGTAGGTGAACGCCTCCACCCCCTCGGCCGCACCCAGGCCGTAGGGGTACACCCGCGCCGCCACCCCGTGGTTGGCGAGGTTGGCCCGCAGTGCCGCGCACGCCTCGGTCAGCGGCTCGAACGCGTGCAGCCGCACGGTCGGGCAGACCGCGTGGGCGAACAGCGAGAACATGCCGATGTTGGCGCCGACGTCGAACACCACGGCGTCCTCGGGCAGGGTGATCCCGCCGCGCAGGTAGGCCTGCCGCACGAAGATCTCCTCGTGCAGGTATCGGGTCTCGTGCGGGTTGAGGCCCTCGACCCGGTCCAGGTCCAGGCCGATGCCCCGGCCGGGGACGGCGTAGGCGCGCAGCGCGGTGCCGTCGTGCACCACGGCCGCGCGGGTGATCGCCGGGTGACCGGTCAGCGTCACCTCGATCTCCCCCGGCTCGACGCGGCGTCCGTTGACCTTGACCTGGTCGTCGGTGCGGCCGAGGAACTCCAGGTCGCCGTCGGGCCGGTGGCGCACCAGGTCGCCGGTGCGGTAGACGCGGTCGCGGGTGCCGTCGGGCAGGGTGACGGTGACGAACCGGGCGGCGGTGGCCGTCTGGTCGCCGAGGTAGCCCCTGGCCAGCTGCGCCCCGCTCACGCACAGCTCCCCGGCGACGCCCAGCGGCACCGGCGCGAGACGCTCGTCGCACACCCAGGTCCGCACCCCCGGCAGCGGACGGCCGATGGTGGGCCGGGTGCCGGCGGTGACGACCGCGACCGTGACGTCCACAGTGGACTCGGTGGGGCCGTAGAGGTTGACCGCCCGCACGTCCAGTGCCGCCAGCTCGTCCCACAGCGCCGGGTCGAGCGCCTCACCGCCGAGCAGCAGGGTCGGGGGCAGTACCCGGCCGGCCCGGTCGTCGAGGATCGCGCGCAGGTGCGTCGGCGTGCAGTCCAGGACGTCGACCCGGTGCGCGGCCAGGTGGTCGAGCAGCGCGGGCGGGTCGCGGCGCAGCTCCTCGCCCAGCAGGCACAGCGTGTGCCCGCCGGCCAGCTGGACGAGCTGCTTGACCGACGAGTCGAAGGTGAACGGCGCGTTGAGCCCGATCCGCAGGCGTGGCCGGTCGTACACCGTGCCGGCCAGCCCGTGGTACAGGTTCGCCGCCGCCGCGTGCTCCACCACGACCGGACGCGGCGTGCCGGTGGACCCGGAGGTGAACATGACGTAGGCGGCCCGCTCCCCGGTGATCACCGGCCGGGGTCCCGGGACGGCGTCGGCCACCCGCCGGACCTCCAGCGGGCCGTCCCCGCCGACCGTCAGCCGCGCGCCGACCAGCCCGGCGAGCCGGTCGCGCCGCGCGGGCGGCTCGGCCGGGTCGACCGGCACGTACACCGCCCCGGCGCGCAGCACCCCGACGAACGCGGCCACCGTGCGCCAGGACCGCGCCGCCACCACCAGCACCGGATCCTCCGCGCCGGCACCGGCCTCGACCAGTCGGTTCGCCAGGTCGGTCGCCGCCGCGTCCAGCTCGGCGAAGGTCAGCGTGCCGTCCGGCGCGACCACCGCCTCGGCGCCAGGATCGGCGGCGATCCCGCTGTCGAGCAGGTCGACCAGCACTCCCGGGGTGCCCGCGCGGGTCCCGGCGAACTCGACGAGCCGCTCGGTCTCGGCCCGCCCCAGCACCACCGGGGACCCACCGGCGCGCAGCGCGTCGAGGATCGCGCACACGGTGTCCAGCAGGCGGGGACCGGCCGGTCCGCTCACCGACAGCGTGAGCCGGTCACCGGCACGCACCGCCGTCAGCATCGGCACCCCGGGCAGCTCCGGCGGGTCGACGTCGACCTCGGTCGCGCCGAACGCGGCCAGCCCGGCCAGGTCGGGCAGGGTGGTCATGGCGAACCCGGCGGCCACGTCCGGCCGCTCCAGCGGGTGGATCACCACGCCGGGCCCGGGATCCGGGGTCACGGCCGCCACCAGGTCCTCGCGGGTCGCCGGCAGCGGCAGTGGCAGCGGTAGTGGCACCGCCACCTCGACGAACGCGCCGAGCGGGCCGACGACCTCGCCGGTGCCCTCCACGCCCCGGCCCGGCTCGTAGCGGGCCAGCGCCAGGGTGCCGGTGCCCTCGGCGTGCCGGGCCACGGCCAGCGCCCACGCGGCGAACACCTCGGTCTCGGTGGCGTCGGCGACCGTGCGGGGACCGGGGTCGGAGCCGGGCAGCGGGGCCACGTCGACCGCGCGCACCACCGGGCCCGCCGGGGCGGGTGGGCGCTCGTCGGCGAAGTTCTCGGCCAGCCACTCGGACACGTCGAGGAACTGGGTGCGCTCCGGGTCGTCGGGCAGCCGGCCGCCGGCGTAGACCGTGGCCAGCTCACCCAGCAGGATCCCCAGACTGGCCTGGTCCAGCGCGGTCGGCAACGCGGTGAGCAGCAGCGTCGAGCCGGACAGCGTGAGCCGCAGCGGCTCGACCTGGTGGGCGGAGGCGTCGTGGTCGGCGACGAACACCGACACCTCCTCACGCGGCGCCTGCGCCGGCACCCGCAGCCCCGGGTGCTCGGCGATCCGCAGGCGCAGCGCCTCGTGCCGGGCGGTCACCACGCGCAGCGCGTAGGCCAGCCGCTGCCGGTCGACCCCCTCGACGGTGACCCGCGCGCGCAGCACCCCGCCCCGGCCGGCGTTCCACACCGCGCGCTGGACCGGGGAGAGCCGGTACCCCTCGAACGTCCTCACTCAGCAGCCTCGATTCACGTAGAGGTCCGACATCGCGACCAGCACCCGGCGCGCGCCGGTGAACGGCTCGCGGCCGTGGGTGGCCAGGAAGTTGTCGACCACGAGCACGTCGCCCGCGCGCCACGGGAACGAGCGCGCGGCGGCGCGGTAGGTGTCGCCGACCAGGCCGACGACCTCGTCCTCGATCGGCTGGCCGTCGCCGTAGAAGGCGTTGCGCGGCAGGCCGTCCAGCCCGAACTCGGCGACCAGCGCGGCGCGGACCTCCGGCGGCGTGGTGGACACGTGGAACAGGTGCGCGTGGTTGAACCACACGGTCTCGCCGGTCCTCGGGTGCGTGGCGACGGCCTGGCGCACGGCCGTGGTGCGCAGGCCGTCCGCGCCGGTCCAGACGAACTCGGTGCCCGAGTCCCGGCAGTAGGCCTCCACCTCGGCCCGGTCACCGGTCTGGAACACCACCTGCCACGGCAGGTCCAGGTCGGGGCCGTAGTTGCGCACGTAGCGCACGCCGTGGCGCTCGAACCGTTCCCGGATCTGCGCCGGGATCAGCGGGAACACCTCGCGCTCGCTGGCCAGCGGGGTGCCGCCGCCGGACTCGGCGGCCAGGTCGCAGTAGAAGTACAGCAGGCTGGGCCAGTTGTGCGAGTAGGACATCTCGTGGTGCAGCGGGATCCACTCGTCGGAGGTGAACTCGGTGGAGGTGAACACCTTGTCCGCCACCTCGGTCCGGGGCGCGGCGCGCTCCAGGTAGCCCAGCAGCTCCGGGTCGATCGCCCTGGCACAGTCACCGAAGCCGGCGGCGCCGTCGACGGCGAACCCCCGGAACAGGACCGCGCCGTAGCGGTCGAGGTCCGCGCGGATCCCGGCCCGCGACTCGGTCAGCCACACCCGCAGGTCCAGCCCCGGCATCGTCGCCTCGACGCACAGCCCGAACGGCTCGTCGGTCAGGAAACTCCGGCGGGTCAGCTCGGCCGGGGCGCTCGCGCGGCGCCGACGCGGTCCGGCCGGGGCGCTCACGCCGTCACCGCCGAACGCGGGTCGGCCATCGCGGCCAGGATGCGCCGGGGCCCCCGGAACGGTTCCCTGGCGTGGGCCACGATCATGTTCTCCACCACCAGCACGTCGCCCCGCTTCCAGTCGAACGCCACGGTCTGCGCCTCGTAGGCGGCGCGTAGTTCGTCGACCACGTCGTCCTCGATGGACCGGCCGTCGCCGTAGTAGGTCTGGTAGGGCAGGTCGCGCTCGTCGAGCGCGGCCAGCAGCCCGGCGCTGACCTCCGGCGGCAGCGACGTCACGTGGAAGAACAGCGCGTGGTTGAACCAGGTCCGCTCGCCGGTGTGCGGGTGGCGGTGCACCGCCGGACGCACCTGGTGGGTGCGCAGCTGGTCCTCGCCGAGCCACTCGCAGTGGATGCCGGTGGCGCGGCAGTAGCGTTCGACCTCCTCGCGGGAGTCGGTCTGGAACGCCTCACGCCACGGCAGGCTGATGCCCGGCAGGTAGTTGCGCACGTAGCGCACACCGTGGCGTTCGAACCGGTCCACCACCGCCGGAGACAGCCTGGCGAGCACCGCCCGGCTGTCGGCCAGCGGGGTGCGCCCGCCCTCGGCCGGCGCGACGTCGCAGAAGAACACGATCCGCAGTGGCCAGTCGAGGGTGTAGGACTGCTCGTTGTGCAACACGATCGGCTGGTCGGGCGGGTGCTCGGTGGAGGTGTACACCCCGGAGCGCACCTCGGTCCTCGGCGAGGACCGCTCGCCGTAGCCAAGGACGTCGTCGGACAGCGCCGCCATCACCTCGCGAAAGGCGTCGGCGCCGGCGACCGCGAAGTCCCGCAGCAGCACCGCCCCGGCGGTGCGGCTGAGCCGGTCGACGGTGTCCCGGTTGGCCCGCACCCACGCCGCGGCGTCCAGACCGGGGGTCTGCGCGCGGACCAGCGCGGGCAGCGTCCGGTCCTGCCAGTCCCGCTGGACGAGGACCCCGGTGCGGTCGGCCTCCCGGCGGCGGATCAACGGCTGCGCCATCACGACTCCTTCGCTGCTGGCTCGGTCAGTTCGGCGAGCAGGGCGGTGTACCGCTCGTGCAGCGCGGCGATCGTGGCCGGCACGAACAGTGCGGTGCGGTAGGTCCACAGGGCGTCCAGGCCGTCGGGCCGCTCCCGCAGCCACAGCGTCAGGTCCAGCCGCGCGTGCGCCGGCTCCAGCTCCTGGCCCCACAGCCGGGCGGGCTCGCCCCGGTAGCCCGACCGGGTCGCGGTGTGCACCCCGAACGCGACCTGGACCAGCGGTGGGCGGTCCAGCCGGCGGGGCGGGCGCACGCGTTCCACGACACACTCGAACGGGACGTCCTGGTGGCCGGCGGCGAACAGCGCGGCCCGGCGGACCTCGGCGGCCAGGCCGGCCCGCTCCGGTGGGGTGCGGATGACCAGCGGGACGAGGTTGACGAAGCACCCGACGGCGTCCTGGGTCTCGGCGCTGGTGCGCCCGGCGAACGCGGTGCCGACGACCAGGTCGCGGCGGCCGGTCCACTCGGTGAGCAGCCTGGCGAACGCGGTGAGCCCGACCAGGTAGCGGGTGGTGGCGTGCCGGCGGGCGTGGTCGGTCAACGCGGCGGCGCCCGGGACCGGCGCCACCAGGTGCGCGCCGGCCGAGCCCTGTTCGGCCGGACGCGGCCGGTCGGTCGGCAGGTCCAGGGTGTCCGGCACGCCGCGCAGCGAGCCGGCCAGCCGCGCCAGCGCCGCCTGCCCGTCCACACCGGACAGCCAGGTTCGTTGCCGGGCACCGAAACCCCGGGCGTCGCCGGTGGCCGGCGGCGGCGCGGTGCCGTGGGCGCGGGCGTCGTAGCAGCGGCCGAGGTCGCCGACCAGGACGTCGAGCGACCAGGTGTCGAAGACGATGTGGTGCACGGTCAGCAGGACCCCGGCGACCCGCCCGTCCCTGGTCAGCAGGTGGAACCGGGCCAGCGGCGCCGTGGTCAGGTCCAGCGGCCGCGCCCGGGCGGCGAGGCGGTGCGGGTCCTCGTCGGCGGCCAGCGCGACCCGCTCGACCGGGACGTCGACGGCGGGGTGCACGTGGTGGGTGAGGTCGCCCTCGGCGTTCTCACCGAAGCTGGTGCGCAGCGCGTCGTGCCGGGCGACGACGTCGCGCAGCGCGCCGGTCAGGTGGTCGGGGTCGGCGGCGAACCGGGTCCAGATCACCGCGTTGACCAGGTACGCCGGGTCGTCGGGGGTCAGCTGGTCGAGGAACCACAGGCGCTGCTGGGCGTGGGAGACCGGCGACCCGGCGGACACCGCCGGCGGCGGTCGCGTGGCCGACGCGGCCCGCACCAGCGCGCTCAGGCCGGCGGCCGTCGGCCGGTCGAACAGCGCGGTCAGCGGCAGCGACACACCCAGCGCCGCCCGCAGCCGGGCGACGACCCTGGTGGCCAGCAGCGAGTCGCCGCCCGAGGCGAAGAAGTCGTCGCCGGGTTCCGGGCGGACCCCGAGAACCTCCTGCCACACCGCGGCGACGGTGTCCGTGTCGCTGTTCACGCCGCCGTTGGGGCGGTCCCACACCGGGTCGGGCAGGGCACGGCGGTCGACCTTGCCGTTGGGCGTGCGCGGCAACCGGTCCAGCCACACCAGCGTACTCGGCACGAGCGGCGCCGGCACCCGTTCCCGCAGGTCGGCCAAGACCCGCGCGGTGTCGGGCCGGGTGCCGTCGGCGACGACGTAGCCGGCAAGGCGCAGGTCGCCGGCCGGGCCGCGTACGGCCCTGGCGCTGGCGTGGTGGACTCCGGCGACGGTCGCCAGCGCGGCGGCCACCTCGCCCAGCTCCACCCGGTGGCCACGGATCTTGACCTGGTCGTCGGTACGGCCCAGGTACTCCAGCCGGCCGTCGGCGCGGCGGCGCACCCGGTCCCCGGTGCGGTAGAGCCGCGTCCCGGGGCGGCCGAACGGGTCGGGCAGGAAACGGGCGGCGGTCTCGGCCGGCCAGGCGAAGTAGCCCCGGGCCAGGCCCTCGCCGGCCAGGTACAGCTCGCCGGTGCCGGCCGGGCGCCACGCGTCGTCCAGGACGTGCGCGGTGGTGCCCGGCAACGGCCGCCCGATCGGCGGCGGGCCGGTGTCGTGCCTGGTCAGCTCGGCGACGGTGGAGTACGTGGTGTCCTCCGACGGCCCGTACAGGTTGAGCACCCTGGCGATCCCCGGGCGGCGCCACAGCCGTTCGGCCAGTGCCGGCGGGACCGGCTCGCCCGCCAGGCACACGGTCTCGACGCCATCTGGGACGGCGTCGGCGGCCAGCAGTTCGGTCATCGCCGATGGCACGGTGTTCACCAGCCGCACGCCCGCGCCGGGCGGCAGCGTCGCCAGTTCGAGCACGTCGCGGACCAGCACGAACCGCCCGCCCCAGGCCAGCGGCGCGAAGATCTCGAAGACCGACAGGTCGAAGCAGACCGACGTCGAGGCCAGCATCCCGCCCAGCTCCCGCGCCGAGAAGGTGTCCCCGGCCCAGCGCAGCCTGGCCACCGCCGAGCGGTGCTCGATCGCCACGCCCTTGGGGCGGCCGGTGGAGCCGGAGGTGTAGATCAGGTACGCGAGGTCGCGCGGCGACACCCGCACCGGCGGCGGGTGGACCGGCTCGCCGGAGGTGTCCAGGTCGTCCAGCCGTACCGGTTGCGCGCCGCCGAAGTGCCCGTCGGTGTCGGTCAGTACCAGCGACGCGCCGGAGTCCTTGGCCATGAACGCGACCCGGTCCGGCGGGTAGGTGGGGTCCAGCGGCACGTAGCACCCGCCGGCGTTGAGCACGGCCAGCAGGGCGACCACCAGGTCCGGGCCCCGGTGCAGGCACACCCCGACCCGGTCGCCGGTCGACACTCCCCGGCGGCGCAGCAGGTGCGCCAGCCGGTTGGCACGCTCACCGAGTTCCCGGTAGCCGACATCGGTCCCGCCGGCGCGAAACGCGATCTCGTCGGTGGCGCGGCCGATGCGCGCGTTGACCAGTTCGTGGACACAGCCGTGGTGGTCACTCGTGGTGGACCTGGACATACTCGTGGCAGCAGAAAAATGCAACATGCCCCCAAGCACATTGATCGCCGGGATGATCGCGAAGGGCCCCGCCCTGTCAGATTGCGACTCCGCGATCCCACCATAACCACGGCCGACGGCGTCGTTCAACCATCTTCCGAATTTCACGGGAACGAGAGCCGAACTCCCCCGAACGAGTTACTCCGGTCCTGTCTTGACGGTCCTCCACCCCCTCCGGTAGCGTCCTCGGTGTGTCCTGAGGAGACTCCGGGACACCGGGGGGAGTAATACGTGATCATACTTCCGTTCCCAGCGATACCTTCGCCAAGGTCAACGCTTCCGTAGCACTGAACTCGATCAGCAGATCACCGATCACGCCTGCGCCATTTCCACTGGACGAAGGCGGCGGACACGCACGAATTCATAACGGACGAACCCGGGGTGGATACGCATGCAACTAGGCGAGTCACTGCTCACCGAAGCACCGTCGTCGCAGGTCAGAGCAGGCACATCGGCACCATCGCTGGTGCCGCTGTCGGCCGCCCAGCAGCAGATGTGGTTCCTCGACCGACTACAGCCGGACAGTTCGCTGTACACCATCCCGGTCGCCCTGCGACTACGTGGAACACTGGACAAAGCGGCATTGAGAATCGCATTCCAAACGATTGTCGACCGCCATGACGCGTTGCGCACCCAGCTGCCCGACGTGTCCGGCGTTCCCGAACAACGCGTCACCGATATTGTCGTTTCAATACCTGAAGAAGATTATGAGAACGTCCCCGAACCGGACAAAGAGACAGTTGTCCGCGCGCGGACAAACGCGATCGCGCACGCTCCGTTCGAACTCGGTCGCGGACCGCTGTTCCGGCTGCGTCTCATTCGTTTGGGCGAGTTCGACCATATTCTGATCATCGTCGCCCACCACACCGTCTTCGACGGCGCCTCGCTGGGCATTCTGCTGCGCGAACTCAACGAGTTCTATTCGGCGGCGCGGGCCGGCCGGCCACCGGCCGCTCCCCCGCCGCCGGCCAGCTACGCCGACTTCGCCCGCTGGCAGGCCACCGCCGACCTCGATGGGCAACTCGCCTTCTGGCGCGGGAAACTGGCGACCGTCCCGCCGCCCTTGCAGCTCACCACCGACCGCCCCCGGCCGCCGGTTCAGTCCTACCGGGGCGCCTGTGCGCGCTTCGCGGTGCCGGCCGAAATCGCCGAGCGGGTCGCCGCGCTGAGCGAGCGGGCGGGCACCACTGTTTTCCTGACGTTCCTCACCGCGTTCCACGTCCTTCTCGCCCGGTACACCGCCCAGCGGGATATCGCTGTCGGTGTCCCGGTGTTCAACCGGCCGACCGCCGCGCTCGACGAGTTGATCGGGTGTTTCGTCAACACCGTGACAATCCGCGCCGACCTGCCGGGCGGGATCACCTTCCTGGACGCGCTGGAGCACGTGTCGGCCGAGGCGCTGGACGCCTTCGAGCACCTGGACGTCCCGTTCGACGACGTGGTGCGCGCGGTCGTGCCCGACCGGGACACCAGCTACTCGCCGCTGGTGCAGGTCAGTTTCGGCATGGTGACCGAACAGGTCGCCGGCCGCCCGGAGCTGGCTGGCCTGGACGTGGAGACCCTGGAGGTCGAGCGGGTCACCGCGAAGTTCGACCTGAGCCTGGACCTGCTGTCGACCGGGGCCGGGCTGACCGGCGAGATCGAGTACAACACCGACCTGTTCGACGAGGCGACCGTGCGGCGCACCGCCGGGCACTGGCTGCGCCTGCTGACCGAGGTCACCGCCGACCCGGACCGGCCGATCGCCGACTACCCGATCCTCACCGGCGCCGAGTGGGACCAGTCGGTCGTCGGCTGGAACGACACCGCCGCCGACGTGCCGGCGCCGCACCTGATGCACCACCTGTTCGAGCGCGAGGCCCGGCGCGTGCCGGACGCCACCGCCGTGGTGTGCGGCGACTCCCGGATCAGCTACCGCGAGCTCGACGAGCGGGCCAACCAGCTCGCGCACGCGCTGGTGGCGCGTGGTGTCGGGCCGGAGGTCAGCGTCGGCGTGTGCCTGGAGCGGTCGATCGACACGATCGTCGCGTTTCTCGGCGTGCTGAAGTCCGGTGGCGTGTTCACGCCACTGGACCCGGACTACCCGGCCGAGCGGCTGGCGTTCATGATCGCCGACGCGCGGGCGCAGCTGCTGGTCGTCGACTCCGGGGTGGCCGCGACGCTGCCGCTGGGCGACGTGCCGAGGATCGTGCTCGACGCCGGCCGCGCCGAGCTGGACCGACTGCCGGTGACCCCGCCGCGGACCCTGGTCCGCCCGGAGAACCTGTCCTGTGTGTTCTACACGTCCGGTTCCAGCGGTACGCCCAAGTGCGCGATGCTGACCCACCTCAACTACGCGAACTACGTGCACTTCTGGGAGACGACCTACCACGTCTCCCAGGTCATGCGGGTCCACCTGCAGATGACCAGTTTCGCGTTCGACATCTTCGTCGCCGACGCCACCCGCGCGCTGTTCTCCGGCGCCACGCTGGTGATCGCGCCGCGCGAGGTGGTGATGTCACCCGAGCGGCTGTACGCGCTGATGCTCGCCGAACGGGTCAACAGCGCGGAGTTCATCACGCCGATCCTGGCCGCGCTGGTCGACCACCTGGAACGGACCGGGCAGGACCTGGCGTTCATGGACCTGCTGGTCGCCGGCAGCGACATCTGGTACGCCCGCGACTACCTGCGCGCCCGGCGGCTGTGCCGGCCCACGACCCGCATCGTCGCCGCCTACGGCACCAGCGAGACCTCCATCGACAACTCGACGCTGGTCGACACCGAGGTGCCCGACGACGCCGAGGGCATCGTCGCGGTCGGCCGCCCGGCACTCAACACCCGCCTCTACGTGCTCAACGAGCGGATGCGGCCGGTGCCGGCCGGGATCGCCGGCGAGCTGTACATCGGCGGCGCCGGCGTCGGCCGGGGCTACCTGCGCCGGCCGGGCCTCACCGCGCAGCGGTACGTGCCCGACCCGTTCGCCGCCGAGCCCAACGCGCGGCTCTACCGCACCGGTGACCTGACCCGCTACCGCCCGGACGGCGTGATCGAGATCCTCGGCCGGGTCGACAACCAGGTGAAGGTCGGCGGGTTCCGCATCGAGCTCGGCGAGATCGAGGACGCGCTGCGCCAGCACCCGACGATCGACCGGTCGGTCGTGCTGGCCAGGGAGACCGGTTCCGGCGACCGCCGGCTGGTCGGTTACGTCACCCAGCACGATCCGGCGTCGCCGGTCACCGACGACGAGCTGCGGGTCCACCTGCAGGCCAGGCTCCCCGGCTACATGGTGCCCTCGGTGGTGGTGCGGTTGGCGCGGATGCCGCTCAACGCCAACGGGAAGATCGACCGCCGTGCGCTGCCGGCGCCGGACGCCGAGCTGTTCGACGCCACCGGGCACGTCGCGCCGCGCACCCCGGTCGAGGAGATCCTGGCCGGCATCTGGTGCGAGGTGCTGGAGCTGGCGACGGTCGGCGTGCACGACAATTTCTTCGGCCTGGGCGGTTCCTCGTTGATGTTGACCCAGGTCGCCTCCCGGATCCGGGCCTCGCTGCGGGTCGAGGTGCCGCTGCGGGAGATCTACGGGCTGCCCACGATCGCCGAGCTGGCCCGTCGGCTGGCCACCGGCGTGGCCGACACCGCCGGCCCGCCACCGATCACCGCCCGGCCGCCGGCGGAGCTGGCCGAGCCGTCCTACGCCCAGCAGCGCATGTGGTTCCTCAACCAGCTCGCGCCCGACGACCCTGCCTACAACTCGCTGACCGTGCTGCGGCTGACCGGCGAGCTGGTGCTGCCCGCGCTGGCCAGGGCGATCGACACGGTCCTCGCCCGCCACGACGTGCTGCGCACGGTGTTCGCCCAGGTCGACGGGATGCCCCGGCTGGTGGTGCTGGACCCGGTCGCCCGCGACCTCGCGGTCACCGACCTGTCCGCGCTGCCCGAACCCCGGCGCGGCGCCGAGCTGACCAGGCTGGTGCACCAGGACGAGCGGGCACCGTTCGACCTGGCGACCGGGCCACTGCTGCGGACCTCGGTGGTGCGCCTGGCCGCCGACGACCATGTGCTGCTGCTCAACCTGCACCACATCGTCACCGACGGCTGGTCGGCGGCGATCCTGTTCGACGAGCTGTCGGCCGCCTACACCGCCGAGGTCACCGGCACCTCGCCGGACCTGCCCGAGGTCACCCTGCGGTACGCGGATTTCGCGGCGTGGCAACGGGAATGGCTGCGCGGCGAGGTGCTGGCCGAGCAGCTGGAGTACTGGCGCGGGCAGATGGCCGGCGCGCCGGCGGTGCTGGACCTGCCGCTGGACCGGCCGCGTCCGGCGGTCTCCAGCCACTTCGGCGACAGTTTCGTCTTCCCCCTGCCCGGCCGGCTGACCGGACGGTTGCGGGCGTTGTGCCAGGCCGAGGGCGTCACGCTGTTCATGGCGCTGCTCGGCTCGTTCCAGGCGACGCTGGCGCGCCACACCGGCCAGGACGACATCGTGGTCGGCTCGCCGATCGCGAACCGGACGCGGGTCGAGCTGGAGCGGATGCCCGGGTTCTTCGCCAACACGCTGGCGCTGCGCACCGACCTGTCGGGCGACCCGTCGTTCCGCGCGGTGCTGCACCGGGTGCGTGAGGTCGCCCTGGACGCCTACGCCCACCAGGACCTGCCGTTCGAGAAGCTGGTCGAGCAGCTGGCGCCGGAGCGCAGTATGGGCCACCACCCGCTGTTCCAGGTGTTGCTGGTGTTGCAGGACACCCCGCAGGAGTCGGCCGACCTGCCTGGCCTTCGCCTGGAGTGGATGCCCTACGACAGCTCGGTGTCCCAGTTCGACCTGAGCGTGTCCATCGCGGTCACCGAGGACGGGTTGGAGGGCACGGTCTGGTACAAGACCGAGCTGTTCGACCGGTCCACGGTGGAGTCGGTGCTCACCAGCTGGCGGCTGCTGCTCGACCGGGCGTGCGCCGCGCCGGACACCCGGCTGGCCGCCCTCCCGGTCAGCCCACCGTCCACAGTGGACGTCGAGTCGCTGGAACTCCCGGCCACCGCCCGGATCGACGACCTGGTCGCCGCGCAGGTCGCCCGCACCCCGAACGCGATCGCCGTCGAGGACGGCGACACCCGGCTGACCTACGCCGAACTCGACGCCGCCGCGACCGACCTCGCCGGGGAGTTGCGGGCGCTCGGCGCCGGCCCGGACGTCCTCATCGGACTCGTCCTGCCGCGCTCGGCCGACGCCGTGACCGCGATCCTGGCCGTGCTGCGCACCGGCGCCGCCTACGTCCCGGTCGACCCGCTCTACCCCGAGGTCCGCCGGGCGACCATGCTGCGCGCCACCGCCGCCGTCATCACCGCCGGCCTGCGGGTGACCGGCGGTCATGACCGCGTCCGGCCCGGCCCGGTCGCCCGACCCGGCCCGGACGACGCCGCCTACGTCTGTTACACCTCCGGCTCGACCGGGACCCCCAAGGGCGTCGTGGTCAGCCACCGCTCGCTGGTCAACCACAGCCTGGCCGTCGACCGGCACTTCGCCCTGACGCCGGGCGACCGCGTCCTGCAGTGCCGCTCGCTGAGCTTCGACGCCGCCGCCGAGGAGATCTTCCCGGCACTGACCCACGGCGCGACCCTGGTCATCGGCCGCGAGGCGCTGGAACGCGGCGCCGAGGAGTTCACCGACCTGGTGCTGGCACACCGGCTGACGGTGGTCAGCCTGCCGACCGCGTTCTGGGCGCGCTGGGCCGACACCGGCGACGGGCTGCGCGCGCTGGCCGGCTCCGGGCTGCGGTTCGTACTGGCCGCCGGCGAACAGGCGCACCCGGGACACCTGCGGGCGTGGAAGGACCACGTCGGCGAGACGGTCACCTGGTGCAACGTCTACGGCCCCACCGAGGCGACCATCACCACCTCGGTCTACCGGGCGGGCCAGGACTGGGAACGGGACTGCGCGCTGACCGTGCCGATCGGCACGCCGATCGCCAACGTGACCGCCCACGTCCTGGACCGCCACCACCGCCCGGTGCCCGACGGCGTCGTCGGCGAACTGCACGTCGGCGGGGCGGCGCTGGCCAGGGGCTACCTCGACCAGCCGGCGGCCACCGCCGCGCGGTTCGTACCCGACCCGTTCGGCACCGGCGGGCGGCTCTACCGCACCGGCGACCTGGTGCGCCGCGCCGCCGACGGCACCCTGCGGTTCGTCGGCCGCGACGACGGCCAGGTCAAGGTGCTCGGTCACCGGGTGGAGCCCGGCGAGGTGGCGGCCGCGCTGGCCGCGCACCCGTCGGTGCGCGACGCCGTCGTGCTGCACACCGACGAGCGGCTCGTCGGCTACGTCGCCGCCACCGGTGTCACCGCCGCCGCGCTGCGCGCCCACCTGGAACGCACCCTCCCCCGCCACCTGGTGCCCTCGGCGTTCGTGGTGCTCGACGACCTGCCGCTCACCCCCAACGGGAAGGTCGACCGCGCGGCGCTGACCGCCTCGGCCGCCCGGCGGGTCGACGAGCACGTCGAGCCGGCCACCCCGGTCGAGCACGTGCTGTCGGCGATCTGGTGCGAGGTCCTTGACCGCACGGAGGTCAGCGCCACGGCGGACTTCTTCGAGATCGGCGGCCACTCGCTGCTGGCCGCGAAGGTCCTCTCGCGCATCCGGGGCGTGCTCAGCGTCGCCCTGCCGGTGCGGGCGCTGTTCGACCACCGCACGCTCGACGCGCTCGCCGCCGCGATCACCACGGCCCTGACTCCCGACCAGCACGAGCGGATCGCCGGCCTCGTCGCCCAGGAGAGTGCCCGATGACCGCGACGCTCACCGACCTGTCCGACCCCACGCTCTACCGCGACACCGACCCGACCCCGTTATGGGCCCGACTGCGCGCGGCGCACCCGTTGTACCGCAACGAGTTGGGCGAGACCGGGCCGTTCTGGGCGGCGCTGGGCCACGGGGTGGCGACCGAGGTCCTGCGCGACCCGGGGACGTTCGTGTCCGGCAGGGGCATGCGGCTGGACTCCAACCCCGAGGCCGTGGCGGCCGCCGTCGCCCGCCGGATGCTGATCGTCACCGACCCGCCGGTGCACACCTCGGTGCGCCGGGTCATCGGGTCGGCGTTCACGCCGAGGATGGTGCGCCGCCTTGAGGAGAACATGCGGGTGACCGTCCGCGACATGGTCGACCGGGCGCTGGCCGAGCCGGTGTGCGACCTCACCGAGATCGCCGCCGCGCTGCCGGTGTCGGTGGTGTGCGACCTGATCGGCGTGCCCCGCGAGGACTGGCACTTCATGCTCGACCGCACCCGCACCGCGTGGGGCTCCACCTCGCACGACCCCGACGAGACCGACCGCCGGGTCGAGGCGCACACGGATCTGCTGCTGTACTACGAGGATCTGCTGGCGCGGCGCCGCGCGCGGCCGGCCGAGGACATGATCAGCGCGCTGGCCATGGCCGAGGTCGACGGCCGGCCGCTGTCCGACGAGGAGATCCTGCTCAACTGCGACGGCCTGGTCTCCGGCGGCAACGAAACCACCCGGCACGCCTCGGTCGGCGGCCTGCTGGCGCTGGCCGACAACCCCGACCAGTGGCGGCGGTTACGCGCCGACCCGTCGCTGCTGGACACCGCCGTCCCGGAGATCCTGCGCTGGACCAGCCCCGCGATGCACGCGCTGCGCACCGTCGCCCGCGACGTGGAGCTGGCCGGGCAGCCGCTGCGCGCCGGGGAGCGGGTGGCGGTCTGGCTGCCCTCGGCCAACCGCGACGAGACGGTCTTCGCCGCGCCGGACACCTTCGACGTCGGCCGCACCCCCAACCGTCACCTCACCTTCGCCCACGGCAACCACCGGTGTGTCGGCGCGACCCTCGCCACCACCGAGTTGCGGGTGCTGTTCACCGAGCTGACCGCCCGCGTCCGCGCGCCGGCCGTCGCCGGTGAGGTGCGCCGGTTGCGGTCGAACCTGGTGTGGGGCTACGAGAAGGCGGAGGTGGCGCTGAGCTGATGAACACCACGGTCACCCTTTCCCTGCGGCACGCCGCCCGCACCGACCGCGGCCTCGTCCGCTCCGACAACCAGGACTCGGTCTACGCCGGGGCGCGGCTGCTGGCGGTCGCCGACGGCATGGGCGGCCACGCCGCCGGTGAGGTCGCCAGCCGGCTGGTGATCGGCGCGCTGGCCCACCTCGACGACGGCGAGCCGGACGCCGACCCGCTGACCGCGTGCCGCGCGGCGGTGCTGGCCGGCAACAACGCGATCGCCGAGCTGGTGCGCGCCAAGACCGACCTCACCGGCATGGGCACCACACTGACCGCCGTGCTGGTCGACGGCCCCCGCCTGACGCTGATGCACATCGGCGACTCCCGCGCCTACCTGCGCCGTGACCGGCGCCTGGCCAGGATCACCCGCGACGACACCTACGTGCAGTCGCTGATCGACGCCGGTCAGATCACCGAGTCCGAGGCCGCGACCCACCCGCACCGCGCCTACCTGGAACGCGCGCTCACCGGCGAGCGGGTCGAGCCGACGCTGACCCTCCGTGAGGCGCGGGTCGGTGACCGCATCCTGCTGTGCTCCGACGGCCTGACCGGTGTGGTCGGCGAGCCGGCGCTGGAACGCCTGCTGGACATCGCCGACCCCGGCACCTGCGCCGACCGGCTCATCGAGCTGGCCCTGCGCAACGGCGGTCCGGACAACGTGACGGTCATCGTCGCCGACCTGGTCAACGGGGCGCCCGTGCCCGGGACGCGGCGCCGCACGGTGGTGGCCCTGGTCGTGCTGGTCGCGGTGATCACCGTCGTGTGGTTCGCCGGGACGGGCTGGTGAGGCCGGTCAGTCCGACTGGTGGTCGACGCGCACCACCGCGACCGGGCAGGGGGCGTGCTGGAGCAGGTACTGGGAGGTGGAGCCGAGCACCAGACCGGCGAACCCGCCGCGCCCCCGGCTGCCGACGACCACCAGCCGCGCGGTCAACGCGAAGTGCAGCAGCGCCTGGGTGGGGTGGTCGCGGACGACCGCGCGGGTGACCCGCACGTCGGGGTACTTCTCCTGCCAGCCGGCCAGGCGCCCGGCCAGCACCTGGCCGGCCTCGCGTTCGTAGAGGTCGTAGTCGATGGAGAACACCCCGGTGGCGACGCCGGCCGACACCGCCGGGTCGGCCCAGCAGTGCACGGCGACCAGGTCGGCGCCGCGTGTCGCGGCTTCCTCGAAGGCGAACTCGACCGCCGCCTCCCCCATCGGCGTCCCGTCGACGCCGACGACCACCGACCCGCCGGGGGTTTCCTCGCCCCGCACGACGACCACCGGGCACGGCGCCCGGCCGGCGAGCGCGACCGAGGTGGACCCGAGCAGCAACCCGGTGAACCCGCCGCGACCGCGGTTGCCGACCACCAGCAGCGCCGCCGAGGACGCCGCCCTCAGCAGCCCGTCGACCGGCGCGGCGTCCACCGAGGACGTCTCAAGTGGAAGGTCCGGTTCGACGGCCACGGCGGCGGCCCGCCCCTCGGTGAGCCAGCGGTCCACCTGCTCGCGCAGCGCCGCCAGGTCCTCGGCGGGCAGCGGCCGGGGCAGCGTCGCCCGGCCGGCGTGCACGAGCCGCAGCGTCCGGCCGCGCCGGGCGGCCTCCCCGGCCGCCCAGCGCACGGCCTGCGTCGCCGGTTCCGACCCGTCCACCCCGACCACGACCGGGTGATTGTTCGCCACGACCGTCGCTCCTCCCCGTCTGGTTTCCCTGTGAAACTAGCCGCAGTGGGGAGGTCGCGCCCGGTCAGGAAACGGGTTCGCCGCCCTGCACGACCGTGCGGTGCGGCTCGTCCCACAGCAGGGCGGGGTCGGCGAGCGGGTCGCCGGGCAGCAGCAGCAGGTCGGCGGCACAGCCGACCTGGACACGGCCGAGGTCGGCCCGCCCGATCAGGTCGGCGTTGACCGAGGTGGCCGAACGCAGCGCGGTGACCGGGCCGTCGATCTCGACCTGCAGGCGCAGTCCCTGGAGTTGTTCGTTCTGCAGGGCGCCCATCAGGTCGGTGCCGAACCCGACCGGCACGCCGGCCGCGCGGGCCAGCCCCACGGCCTTGGCGCCGGCGTCGAGCACCTCGCTGTTCTTGGCGACCGACACCGGCGCCAGCCCGACCTCGGCGCTGCGCCGGTTGAGCGCGTCGTAGGTGGCCAGGGTCGGCACCAGGTACGCGCCGTACTCGGCCATCAGCGCGGCGGTCTCGGTGTCCATCAGGTTGCCGTGCTCGATGGACCGCACGCCGTTGGTCACCGAGTGCCGGATGGCCTCCGGCGAGTAGGCGTGCGCGGCGACGTAGCTTCCCCGGCGCGCGGCCTCGTCGGTGGCCGCGCGGATCTCCTCGGCCGAGTACTGCGGGATCCGGATCGGGTCCGATGGCGACATGACCCCGCCGGAGGTCATGATCTTGATGGCGTGCGCCCCGCGCCGGAACCGGTCGCGGACCGCGAGCCGCACGGCCTCGACGCCGTCGACGACCTCGGTCATGTGCGCCCCGCAGCCGCACACGTCGGTCTCGGTGCCGCGCGGGTCGCCGTGCCCGCCGGTCTGGCTCAGCGCGGCGCCGGTGAACAGGTACCTCGGCGCGGGCGTGAGGCCCTCCTCGATGGCCAGCGCCAGGCCGGCGTCCCCACCGGCGACGTCGCGCACGGTGGTGAAGCCCCGGCGCAGCGCCGCCGACAGCCGCCGCGCCGCCACCAGGGCGACGTAGCTCAGTGGCCGGCCCTCGATCACCAGCATGTCCAGCGAGATGCCGTAGGCGTGGAAGTGCGCGTCGATCAGTCCGGGAAGGACTGTCCCACCGCGACCGTCGATCACCCGCTCGGCGGTGAAGGTCCCACCGATGTCGACGATCCGACCGTCCTCGACGTGCACCGGCCCCTCGACGAGTTCGGCGGACTCACCGTCGAACACGGCGACGTTGGTGATCGACAGACTGCTCATGGACACTCTCCTCGGGGCCGGCTCCCCCGAACCTACAGTCCGGCCGTGCGGAACCTGGTCAGCACCTCGACGGCCCACGCCAGGCCGTCGGGGGTGAGGGTGTACCAGCGGCGGCGGTCGCGGCCGGACGCGGCGGCGTCCCACTCGGCGACCAGGCGGCCGGCGTGTTCGAGTTGGTCGAGGACGCGGTGGACGGTGGCGCCCGAGCGTCGGACCGTCTCGACGACCTCCCAGCCGTGCATGCGTTCGCCCCGGTCGGCGGCTGCCCGCAGCACCTCCAGCACGTCCAGCTCCGGTTCCGTGACCATGACCCGCCCCCGTCCCACTAGTAACAGTGAGACTAGTCGAGTTCAGCTGGGATAGGTAGTGATCTCGGTTGCCTTCACCGTGGCGCACAGCCGAAGGCCCGGCGCCAGGTGCAGGTCCGCGACGGTCGCCGGGGTGACGTCGGCGAGCACCGGCGGCGCGCCGTCGAGACGGACCCGCACGGTGTGCGCGTGCTGCTCGATGCCGGCCACGGTCACCGGCCAGCTGTTGCGCGGGCTGCCGTGCGGCGGCTCGGGATGCAGGCTCACCGCCGCCGGCGGGAACGCCACGTGCACCGGCCCGGTGACCGGCTCGGCGACGGTGAGCGTCCCGCTGTCCAACGTCACCACCGTGCCCTCGGCGCTGCCCCGGTACAGGTTCAGGCCGACGAGGTGGGCGACGTAGTCGGTGCGCGGCTGGCGGGCCACCAGCGCCGGCGGCCCCTGCTGGACGATCCGGCCGCCCTCGATGATCACCAGGGTGTCGGCCAGGACCATCGCGTCCAGCGGGTCGTGGGTGACCAGCAGGGTGTGGCCGGGATAGGCGGCCAGGTGACGGCCCAGCTCCGCCCGGACGCTCATCCGGGTACTCGCGTCCAGCGCGGCCAGCGGCTCGTCGAGCAGCAGCAGCCCGGGGTCGGTGGCCAACGCCCTGGCCAGCGCCACCCGCTGGGCCTGGCCGCCGGACAGCCGGCGCGGCCGGGTGTCGTGGTGCTCACGCAGGCCGACCGTGTCCAGCCACGTCCGCGCCCGCTCGCGCGCCTCGTGCCGGGGCGTGCCCCGCGCGCGCAGCCCGAACGCCACGTTCTCCACCGCGCTGAGGTGGTTGAACAGCAGGTAGTCCTGGAACACCACGCCCACCGGCCGGTCCTCGGGCGCCACGAACACCGACGGCGGCCGGTCCCACACCTGGTCGTCCAGGCTGATCGACCCCTCGGTGACCGGCAGCAGTCCGGCCAGCGTGCGCAGGGCGGTGGTCTTGCCGGCGCCGTTGGGCCCCAGCAGCGCCACCACCTGTCCCGGCGCGATCGGCAGGTCCAGCTCCAGCCGGAAACCGGAGCGGCGGGTGACGGTCAGCTCGGCGCGCAGGGTCATGACGGCGTGGAGATCCAACGGTCCCGCAGGCTCACCAGGACCACGACCGACAACAGCAGCAACACGATGGACAGCACGATCGCCGCTCCCGGGTCGGTCTCCAGCGCGAGGTAGACCGCCAGCGGCATCGTGGTGGTCTTTCCCGGGAAGTTCCCGGCGAAGGTGATGGTGGCGCCGAACTCGCCCAGCGCCCGCGCCCAGCACAGCACCGTGCCGGCCACCAGCCCCGGCGCGATCGAGGGCAACGTGACCCGACGGAAGGTGTACCAGCGGGACGCGCCCAGCGTCGCCGCCGCCTCCTCGAACCGGGGGTCGGCGCCGCGCAGCGCGCCCTCCACCGAGATCACCAGGAACGGCATGGCCACGAACGCCTCGGCGATCACCACGCCGGCCGTGGTGAACGGCAGCGAGATGCCGAACCACGCGTCGAGGTGCTCGCCGATGATGCCGCGCCGGCCCAGCACCAGCAGCAGCGCGACCCCGCCGACGACCGGCGGCAGCACCAGCGGCACGGTGACCAGCGCGCGCAGCACGCCCCGGCCCGGCAGGTTCGCGCGGGCCAGCAGCCAGGCCAGCGGAACGCCCAGCACCAGGCACACCAGGGTGGCGAGGCTGGCACAGACCACCGACAGCAGCAGCGCCTGGCCGACGGCCTCGCTGAACAGCTGCTCGCCCAGCGAGGTCCACGGCGCGCGGACCAGCAGCCCGGCGAGCGGGACGATGAGGAACGCGAGGCCGATCAGCGCCGGAACGGCGAGGACGACCGGAAGCCGTCCCCGCCGGGCAGCGCGGGCCCGACCTGTCATGGAGTCCCGAAGCCCGCCTCGGTCAGCACGGCCTGCCCCTCCTGGGAGAGCACGTAGTCGATGAACGCCTGCGCGGCCTGCGGGTTGGGAGCCTGCGCGCACGGCGCGATCGGGTAGTCGTTGACGGCGTCGGCCGACTCGGGGAACTCGATGCCCTCGACCTTGTCGCCGGCGGCCTTCACGTCGGTCCGGTAGACCAGGGCGGCGTCGACCTCGCCGAGCGAGACCTTCGTCAGCACGGCCTTGACGTCCTGTTCGAGGGTGTCCGGCGCCGGGGTGACACCGGCGGCCTCGAAGACCTTCTTCGACGCGGCGCCGCAGGGGACCTGCTCGGCGCACAGGCCGATCTTCAGGTCCTCCTTGCCGAAGTCGGCCAGGCCCGTGACGCCCGCCGGGTTGCCGGCCGGGACGGCGATCTCCAGCGTGTTGGTCACGAAGGTGACCGGGTCGGCGGTGACGGCGCCGGTGTCGGTCGTCTCGGTCATGTTCCTCGGCGCGGCGGAGGCGAACACGTCGGCCGGCGCGCCCTCGTTGATCTGCTTGGCGAGCGCGGAGCTGCCGGCGAAGTTGAAGGTGACGCTCACCTCCGGGTTGGCGGCCTCGAAGTTCTCGCCCAGCTCGGTGAACGTCTCGGTCAGTGACGCGGCGGCGAACACGGTGAGGTCACCGGTGACCTCCGGCGCCGCCGGCCCGGACGTGCCGGTGCTCTCGCCGTCGGACGCGCCGGGGTCGCTGGAGCTGCAGCCGGCGACGGCCAGCGCGGCGACCACCGCGAGGACAGGGACGAAACGCGACATCTCAGCCCTCCGGGATCTCGACGACGACGTGGGTGGACTTGATCGAGGCGACGGCGATGCTGCCGACCTCCAGGCCGAGCTCGTCCGCGGCCTCCCGGCTCATCAGCGAGACGATCCGGAAGGCCCCGGCCTGCATCTCAACCTGCGCCATCACCCCGTCCTTCACCACTCGGGTGACGATCCCCTTCATCTGGTTGCGCGCGGACCGGGCGACGGTCACGCCCGGGTCCGGCGCCTCCGCCTGGCGGATCAGGAACGCGGCCAGCTCGTGGCCCTCGATGGCCTTGCGGTTGTTGTCCCCCTGCACCACCGGGAGGCGGCCCTGGTCGACCCAGCGACGCACGGTGTCGTCGCTGACCCCCAACAGGTCGGCCGCCTCACTGATCCGCACTTTCGGCATGCCTGGGAGTCTAACCCCGCGAACACGGACTTCAACCGGTCTGTGATGCCGCGAACGCGACTGTGGTGGGCGAGCCGGACTCAGCCGAGCAGGCCGTCAAGGAAGTGGAGGGCGGCGGCGACGTTGCCGTGTCGCCAGGTCAGCAGGACCGAGGGGAAGCCCTCGGCGTGTTCCCGTTCGTCGGCCAGTGCGGCCAGGACCGGTTCCAGGGCCGCTCGCTGAACGGTGACCAGCGGTTCGACCGGCAGGCCCCGCCGGTCCAGCAGGGCCAGCTTCATCAGCAGGTGCGAGCGCAGCTCACGGACGTGGGCCACCGGGGTGGCCAGCCACTCGTCGACCGCCGCGCGGCCGGTGGGGGTGATCGCGTAGACGGTGCGGGGCGGGCCGCCCTCGGACTCGACCTCGGCCGGTTCGACCAGGCCCGCCTCGGCCAGGCGGGACAGTGCCCGGTAGACGACCGGCCGGGGCATCTGCCAGACCTGGCCCAGTTCCCCGCCCCTGGCGGTCAACGCCGCGATGGCGAACCCGTGCGCCGGGCGCTCCCGCACCACGCCCAGCACCGTCCACTCCGGCAACGACCACTCCACGCCGGTGAGGGTAACCGGGCATTTCGCTCACCGGCGGGTCAGCTCAGGGACGCGACGGTGGCCAGCGAGTCCTCGACCGAGCCGGCGGGGTCGGGGACCGGGAACTGGACGGCCCGAACGGTCCTGGCCGGGTCGAGGACCAGGGTCAGCCGCTTGATCCGGTCGACGCCACCCGCCCGGAACGTGGGCAGCCGCAGCGCGGCGGTCAGCCTCAGGTCCTCGTCGGAGAGCAGCGGGAAGGGCAGGGACGCGTGCTCGGAGAAGGCCCGCAGTTGGTCGGGCCGCTGGGTGCTCAGCCCGTGCACCGCCACCCCCAGCCGGTCGAACTCGGCGTGCCGGTCGCGGTAGGTCGTCGACTCCAGGGTGCAGCCGGTCGCGCCGGGGATGTCGCTCCAGTCGGGCGGGAACGGGTTGGTGCCCGGGGCGAAGGCACCGGGGAACGCGTAGAGCACCGTCCAGGATCCCGGCGCGGGGTCGACCGGGGTGCCGGTGTCCGACCGCAGGGCGATCTCCGGGAGGGTCCGGCCGACCAGCGCGTGCACCCGCCGTGTCTCGGTCGAGGTCGGGGCACTGGACCCGGTCAGCGACCCGTCGCCGCCCACGAACCGGGTTCCCCAGTCCTGGAGGGCGACCAGGACCGGCAGCAGGCCCCGGCCGCTGTCGGTCAGGTGGTACTCGTGGCGCGGCGGGTGCCGCGAGTAGGCGACCCGGGTGAGCACGCCCGCCGCCGTGAGCGCCTTGAGCCGTTCGGCCAGGGTCTTGCGGCTGATGTCCAGTTCGTCGCGCAGGGCGTCGAAGCGGGTGGTGCCGCCGGCGATGTCCCGCACGATCAGCAGCGTCCACCAGTCGCCCACCACGCCGAGGGCCTGGGCGATCGCACAGTCCGCCTCGGCCAGCTCGCGATGCCTCATGCCGTCCCCGAAACCTTGACCAACGAGTGAGTTCCGATTGTAAACTAACTCGCCTACTGGGGGGAGAGCCGAATGTTCTGGCGTTACTGGACGGCCATGACGGTCAGCAACCTCGGCACCTCGGTCACCGCGGTGGCGCTGCCGCTGGTGGCGGTCAGCACCCTGAACGCCTCGGCGTTCGAGATCAGCCTGATCACCGCCGCCTCCTACCTCGCGTGGGTGCTGATCGGCCTGCCGGCCGGGGTGATCGTGCTGCGGCTGCCGCTGCGCGCCACCCAGGTGGTGATGGACGTGGTCCGCGCGGTGGCCATCGGGTCGATCCCGCTCGCCTGGTGGTTCGACCGGCTCACCATCGCCCACCTGGTCGTCGCGGCGCTGCTGATCAGCCTGGCCAACGTGGTGTTCGACGTCGGGAACTCGACCTTCCTGCCCTCGATCGTCAGCCGCGAGGAACTGACCGCGCGCAACAGCCTGGTCTCCGGGACCCACTCGACGACCCAGCTCGGCGGACCCGGCCTTGGCGGCCTGCTGGTCCAACTGCTCGGCGCGGTGCCGACCCTGCTGCTCGACGCGGTCAGCTTCCTCGTCTCGGCGGTGCTGCTGCGGGGACTGCCCCGGGGCGAGCAGCCCGCCGCCGGGAACCGGCCGAGGATGGCCGAGCAGATCCGCGAGGGCTGGCGGTTCGTGGTGCGCCACCCGGTCATGCGGCCGTGTCTGTTCACCGCCACCGCCGTCAACTTCGCCTCCGGCGCGCTGCTCGCGCTCATCCCGGTGTTCCTGGTGCGCGACCTGCTGGCCGGTCCGGCGCTGGTCGGTGTGCTGATCGCCGCGGACGGCGCCGGCAGCCTGCTCGGCGCGGCCGTCGCGACCAGGATGATCACCCGGCTGGGCAGCGCCCGCGCGTGCCGGGTGGCCACCGCCGGCGGCGGGGTGTGCGCGCTGTTCATGCCGGTGGGCACGGGTGCGCCGGGGATGGTCGTGTTCGCGCTGGCCAACATCGGGTTCGGGGCCGGGGTCGCGGTGTTCTCCATCGCCGCCAGGACCCACCGGCAGGTCGCCAGCCCGCCGGAGCTGCTGTCCAGGGTGATGGCGACCGTCCGGTTCGTGTCCTGGGGCGCGATCCCGTTCGGCGCGCTGACCGCCGGCGCGTTGGGGACCGCGTTCGGTACCCGGACCGCGCTGTGGGTGTGCTGCGTCCTCGTGCTCGCCGCGCCCGCGCTGCTCCAGTTCAGCGCGGTGCGCCGGCTGCGCGACCTGACCGACGAGCCGGCCGCCGCGCCGGTCGACCAGCCGGCCTGACCGGGCTCACCAGCCGATCACGGTGAGCCGGCCGGGCGGCGGCAGGTCGGCCAGCACCGCCGGCAGGTAGGGCAGCACGGTGGCCGGCAGCCGGTGCCTCGGATGCCAGGACACCTCGTCGCACCGGTGTGGCTCGGCGATCCTCGGCACACAACGCGCGCTGGCGGCTGCTCAGCTGGCGGTAGGAGACGTTGAAGGCGGCCAGCCTGCGGCGGCTGGTGACGATCACCCCGGCGCCCGGCGCGCCCGGCAGCAGCGGGCGGACCTGGTCGGCGTCGCGGGCGTTGTCCACCACGACCAGTATCCGCCGGGTGGCCACCTGTGAGCGCCAGCGGTCGGCGCGCGCCGTCAGATCGGCCGGCACCTGGTCCGCCGGCACACCGAGCCCGCGCAGCAGGACGTCCAGGGCGGTCGCCGGGCTCAGCGGTGCCCGCCCGTCGGTGTAGCCGTGGAGGTCGACGAACAGCAGGCCGTCGGGGTAGTGGCCGGCGACCAGGTGGGCCAGCCGCACGGCGAGGGCGGTCTTCCCGATCCCGGCCATGCCGTCCAGGGTCACGATCGCGGCCGGCATCGCCGCCCGGAGCTGCTTCAGCTCCGCCGCCCGGCCGACGAAGTCGGCGGCCTCACGCGGCAGCGAGTTGGGTCTGGTGGCGAACACCGAGGTCACCGGGCCGGGCGACCGGGTGACCGGCAGGTCGAGCGCGGGGTCGTTGCGCAGCACCCGCTGGTGCAGCAGGTCGAGGTCGGGGCTGGGCACCAGGCCCAGTTCGTCGGCCAACAGCGCCCTGGTCTGCTCGTAGAGCTCCAGCGCCCCCGCCTGCCGGCCCGAGCGGTACAGCGCGAGCATCAGCTGGCGGCGCAGGTTCTCCCGCAGCGGGTGCTCGGCGATGAGCTCGGTCAGTTCGGGGACCAGGCTCGCGGCCTCACCCATTTCCAGGCGGCACGCCGTGAGCAGCTCCCGCGCGGCGATCCGTTCCTCGTCGAGCCTGGCCGCCGCGGCCAGGAACATCGCCCCGGACACGCCGTTGAGCGCCGGCCCCCGCCACAGCTCCAGGCCGGCAGCGACCGCCCGCGCCGCCGCCCGCCACGAGCCGCCGGCCGCCTCCCGGCGGGCGCTGACCACCGCGTTGCTGAACCGGTAGTCGTCGGCCACCCGCAGGCGGTAGCCGGGGCCGTCGGTGGTGATGACCTCGCGCCGGTCACCGAGGATCTGGCGGATCCGCGCGACCGCGTTGTGCACCTGGCGCCGCCCGGTCACCGGCGGATCGTCCCAGAGCGCGTCGACCATCGTGGTCGTCGCCACCACCCGGTTGCCGTTGAGCAGCAGCAGGGTGAGCACCTTCTCCTGGCGCGAACCGCCCAGTGGGTGCCGTTCGCCCCCGATGGACAGTTCCAGCGCCCCGAGCAGCCGGAACTCCAGGTGGGTAGGGCGTAATTGTGCTGATGACATGTGCTTCGTTGCCTCGTGCTCGCGACGGTGCGGGATCCATCAGCATGATCTCCTCCGCCACTTTCCTGGCGCTTACATCACACGCTCACCCGGTGGTGGGGGCACCGCCGAGCAGGGTGTGGACCCGTTGCTGGCCGATCGAGAGCAGCAGCGTCGGCAGGCGGGGGCCGGTGTCGCGTGAACAGAGCAGGCGGTAGAGCGCGGCGAAGAACGAGCGCTGGGCCTTCTTCAGCTCCGGGGTCGGCGGGGTGTCCAGCGGCAGGCCCCGCAGTTGCTTGGGCACGCCGTAGACCAGAGTCGTCAGGCCGTCGAGGGTCCAGTCGTCGGCCAGGTGCTGGTCGAGCAGGTGGACACCGGCCCGGGTCTGCTCGTCGAGGTCGTTCCAGGCGTCCTGGTTGAACTCGGTGCGCACCGTGGTGCGCTCCTGCGGCGTGAGCAGCTTCGTCGCGTAGTTGATCGCGCAGGTCAGGCGGGGTTCGAGGTCGGCGAGCAGCGCGTCGTGGCCCGGCGCGGCGTCCGGCTTGTCCAGGTGCAGCCGCACCAGGCGCTCGATCTGGTCGGTGTTGGCCTGGGTCAGGTCGGCCGCCGAGGACAGCAGGCGGAACGAGACCGGCAGCCGGGCGTGCTCGATCTCACCCGCCGAGGTCCGCACACACACCTCGTGCAGGTGCGCGTCCACCCCCGACTCCCCCACCGCCGCGCGCTCACCGAACTGGTCCCACTCGTCGTACAGACGCTGCACCGCCCGCGGCGACAGGTCGATCGTGAACGACTGGGACGGCAGCCGGCGCACGTAGAGCCAGCGCACGATCGCCGGTTCGAGCACGTCGAGCGCGGTCGCGGGGATCGCCGCACCACCGGCCGAACCGGACATCTTGCTCGAACCGCCGGCGAGCCCGACGAACGAGTACGGGAACGAGTGCGGCACCGTCCCGCCGTAGATCTCCCTGATCAACACCGTGCCCGAGGCGACGCTGCTCGACGGCGCGTGGTGGTCCTCACCGGCCGACTCGAAGTCCACACCCTCGTGGACCCAGCGCATCGGCCAGTCGACCTTCCACACCAGCTTCCCGGAGATCCGCTCGCCGTCGGCCAGCGACATGCTCCCGGTGTGCCCGAAGCGGCAGCGGTACTCCACCACCGTGCCGGCGTAGCCGGTGACCGTGGTGAAGTCCTTGCCGCAGACCTGGCAGTACGGCTTGAACGGGTAGTAGGCCGCGCGCCGCTGCTCCACCGGCTGGTCGTGGCGACCCTCGGTCTGGAAGGACGCGAGAATGTCGAACACGTCACCGCGCCGGTCCATGGCCTGGCGGATCGCGGCGTTGTAGACACCCGCCGGGTACTGCTCGGACTGGCGGACCTCCCGCATCCGCACCCCAAGCCGGTCCAGCGAGGCACTGAACTCGGCGATGAACCGGGACGCGTAGGAGTCGTGCACACCGTCCGGGTCCGGCACCGCCGCCAGCGGGCGGCCGACGTACTCGGCCAGGCTCTCGTCCAGGCCGGCCGGGACCTTGCGGAAGCGGTCGTAGTCGTCCCAGGAGTGCAGGTGGACCGCGTCGCGGCCCCGCGAACGGATCTCCTCGGCCACGAAATGGGCGGTCATCACCTCGCGCAGGTTGCCCAGGTGAATCGGACCCGACGGGGAGACGCCGGAGGCGCAGACGATGGTCCGGCCGTCGCCCCGGCGGGTGGCGTGTTCGATCGCCGCGTCCGCCGCACGTTGGACCCAGCTCAACCCTGACTCGACCACGAACCCCTCCGCTGCGCGTTACCTGTGTTCGAGGCAAAACTATCAGCGCTGGTGATGGGGTTTTTTGGTGGTTCCGGGTCCGGGTGGTTCGGTGGGGTTGTGGGGTGCTTCGAGTTGTCCACAGGCGGCGCCCGGAGAAGGCTTCACAACCTGTTTCCCGAGTAGAATGGGCCTGAGGGGTGCCCCCGGAGAGGGTGGCAGGGGGTCGGCAAAGTCGATCACCCAGTTGATGGGGCGGGCACGGTCTCGTTGATCATGTGATTGCTGATGTCC
>NZ_MSIF01000044.1 GCF_001921215.1 Actinophytocola xinjiangensis | reverse complement strand
GATGCCACGCCGCTACGCGGGCATCCTTTCGTGAGGCAACGACTCACCTTCCCGGGCATTTTTGATGAGTCAACGCGCACCCCAAAACCCACCACCCCCACGACTAGAATGGAAATCGGGGGGATCCCCGTGCCAGGGGGAGTTCAATTCGCGGGGTGGCCGGTGGAACCGCCTGCGGTTCGGGCGGTGCGCGACGGGCGCGGACGACACGGACGACCGGGACACCGCCGCCGGACCAGCGAAGAAACCGGCGGTGGTGAGCCGGCGGCCTGGCAGGCGACGGGAGCCGTTGATCGAGCAGGGCCGTGGTGGCAGACAACCATGGTGGCGTCTCGATCAGGACACTGGCAACCCCAAGTGCTGTCGGCCGGCGTGGCGGCCGGTCGTGGGCGGTTGCTCCGCTGGCCGGAGCGGTGTTCGGTTGGCTGGGTCGGTGTGGTGGCCGGCCACGCTGGTGGCTGGGGTGGGTGGTCTGTTGACCGGGGTCGTGTTCGGTTGGTCGGCCGATTGGGTGGCGTGGCCGCCGATCAGCGTCGGTCGGCCCGGCGTGGCCGCCGACCACGGGGGTCGACGGCCGGGCGGCCGGGTCAGCCGACGAGGGCGCGCCAGGTGATCGGGCCGGCGTTGCCGTCCACCACCAGACGGTTGGCGCTCTGGAAGGTGCGGACGGCCGTGGTGGTCACCGAGCCGAAGTCGCCGTCCACGAGCAGGCCGGCGCTGCGCTTGTTGAGGGCGGTCTGGAGTCCCCGGACGTGGTGGCCCGACTTGCCCTGGCTGAGCGTGTACACGAGTTTCGGCCAGGTCAGCGGGCCGATCTGGCCGTCGGCGACTAGGCCCGCGCCGGACTGGAACTTCTTGGCGGCGTTCACCGACAGGGTGCCGTAGGAACCGTCCACCACCAGGTTGTTGCCGCGCTGGTTGAGCAGGTGCTGGATCACCGACACGGTCTGGCCGGCGGCCCCGGGGTCGAGGGCGGGCCAGCCGCCGCCCAGGTCGACGCCGCGGGCGGACAGGTAGTTCACCGGGTTGACGGTGCTGCCGAGCGCGCCGCTGTGGGTCTCGAAGTGGAGGTGGGGGCCGGTGACGTTGCCGGTCGCGCCCATGTCGGCGATGCGTTGGCCGGCGGCCACCCGCTGGTTGAGCGACACCCGGTACGTGTTCAGGTGCCCGTAGTACGTGTACACCCCGCCGCCGTGTGAGATGACCAGGGCGTTGCCGGTTCGCCCGCCCAGGCCGCCGCCCCACTGGCGGCGGATGACGGTGCCGGCGGCCGCCGCGTAGACGGCGGTGCCGGTGGAGTTGGTGACGTCCTGGCCGGCGTGGGCGCCGCCGGGGCGCGGGGCGCCGTAGTGGCCGCCGGAGGGGAAGTAGCCGAGCCCGGGGTTGCACCACGCGCCGTTGCGCAGGGTCGCGGCCGAGGCCGGGACGGCCAGGGCCGGCACCGCCACCAGGGCGGCACCCAGGGCGACCATCAGGCTCCGGCGGGACAGGCCCGTCGCGCCACAGGACTCACACATCTCGTTCCCCGATCAGTTGGACGGCCAGGCTGGGGATACTGACAGTGGCCGTAAGAAAAGGCCATAACTTCGGTGCAACTGGTAATGAATTGACCAATTCGGCCGATCGGTTTCGGCCGGTAAGGGCTGTGACCAGACGCGCCTACAGGGGCTTGCCACGGGCCTCCTAGTCTGTGCGGGTGACGCGTGTCGTCAGGCGAATGCCCGACAGGGATGCATAACAGTCGTATGTCATCCGGTAGTGTCATGGCCCGACTGACCCGATGCGTTTCAGATCCGGCGAGGTGACCGTGGCTGGACCGGCCGTGCGGATGCTGGATCGGTTCGGACGCCGGTACGCGGGCGCCGTCCGGGTCGTCACCCTGCCCCCGATCCTGGCCATCGCCCTGCTGCGCGCCTCCGGCGACCAGTACGCGAGCACGATCACCGTCGTCATCGTCATGGCCGCCTGGTCCTGCGGCTACGCTTGGTGGCTCAACCGCTCCGACTCCCCGCTCACCGGCGCCCTCCCGGTCGCCCTCGACGTCGTCGTGCTGCTCGCACTGTGCCTGAGCGTGTCGGCCGACCTGGTCGCCGAGACCAACACCGGCTGGATCCGGCTGCTGCTCACCTTCGCCTGCGTCGCCACCCAGTGGCACACCCGGCCGGTCACCGGGCTGGTGGCCGCGTTCACCACCGGCGGCGGGATGATCATCCTGTTCGTCATCGCCGACGCCGAGATGGGACTGTCGCACTGGTGGGTGCTGGTCGCCGCCAGCCTCTCCCGCGCCGTCTGGGTGCTGGTCACCCGGGCCGCCGAGCGCGCCGACCGGGTCACCCTCGCCGCCGAGCAGGCCCGGCGCGACTCCGCGGTGGCCGCCGCCGAACGCGCCGAGGAACGCGAACTGGCCAACTCGCTGCATGACACCGCCGCCACCACCCTGCTCATGGTCGGCGCCGGACAGGTCCCCGACGACGTGTCCTGGCTCGCCCCGCAGGCCCGCCGCGACCTGGACCGGCTGCGCTCCGACGGCGGCCCCGTCCCCGAACGCGCCGACCTCGTCGACCTGCTCAGCGCCGACCTCGACGCCACCATGATCAGTGTCGAGTTGTCTGCGCCACAACGACTTTCGCTGCCCTTCGAGGTCGCCGGAGCGATCGCCGGGGCCGCCGTCGAAGCCGTCAACAACGTGCGCCGGCACGCCGGAACCGACCGTGCCTGGGTGCGCGTCCAAGGTGACGCGGTGGCCGTCAGGGTGGAGGTCACCGACGAGGGCAGAGGGTTCTCGGTCGACGAGAGCTCGGTGACCCGACGCGGGCTGCGCGAGTCGATCTACGGCAGGATGAGCCGGATCGGCGGCGCGGCAACGATTTCGTCCACTCCTGGGGCTGGCACCGTGGTGTGCCTGGAATGGCGGGATGACGCGTGACCGACGCCGGTACCGACACCAGAACCGACGACAGAGCTGTCGACAGGGCCGCCGACAACGCGGACGACGTCGAGGCGCGGACCAGGATCCACCTGCAACGCAGCCTGCGGATCGCCACACTCATCGTGGCGATCGCCATCGTCTGCGGGCTCGGTCTGCTGAACCTGTTGCGGCAGCAGGACACCCACGACAACTTCGTCGTCCAGGTCATCGCCTTCGCCCTGCTCGCCGGGATCCTGGGGATGACCACGCTGCTGGTCGTGCTGCGGCTGCAGTGGGGCAGGTGGCGCCGGGCCGCGATCGCCGTCGTGTTCCTGGCCGTCGCGCTGTCCTACCTGACCCTGCCCGACGGCAAGACCTCGACCACCACCGACTGGATCTTCGGCGCCGCCAACTGGGTCGGCGTCGTCGTCCTGTTCGACCGTCCGTTCCGGACAACCGCCTCGTTCCTGGTGGCCCACGAGCTGTTCGCGCTGGGCAACCTCGTGCTGTTCCACGAAGTGGACCGGGCGTCACTCGCCCGGTTCGCCACCGGAACGGTCAGCGTGCTCGGCTTCCCGCTGTGCGTGGCCGTCGCCGCCGCCGTGCTCGCCTGGCTCGGCCGCGAAGCCGCCGCCGCCACCAGGGAACTGGAACGGGTGCGCACCGCCGAGGCCGTCGCCGCCGCCACCCACCGCCGCCGCACCCAACGGTTCGCCGAACTGTCCGACACCGCCGTGCCGCTGCTGGAGGGCCTCGCCGACGGCACACTGGCGCCCACCGACCCGGTCGTCCGCCGGCGATGTTCCATCGAGGCCGCCAGGATGCGCCGGCTGTTCGCCGAAACCGACTCGGTGGAGAACCCGCTGCTGCACGAGCTGCGGCACTGCGCGGACATCGCCGACCGCAAGGGCGTCGAGGTCGAACTGGACGCGCGCGGCCAGTGGCCGCAGCTGCCGGTCGCGGTGCGCCGCGACCTCACCGACGCCGCGCTCACCGCGCTCGCGACCGCGACCTCGTGGGCGCGGGTCACCCTCGTCGGCAGCGTGGACCTGGTGTCGGTCAGTGTGGTCGCCGACTGCGGCGAGTCGGGCGTACTCGCCCCGGCGACCCCCGAGGTGCGGATCGAAACCTTCGGCAGCGGCGGGACGATCTGGACGGAGGCGCAATGGCAGCCCATGGCGAGCTGATCACGGCGGTGATCGTGGACGACCACGCGGCCATCGCCGCCGGCGTGCGGTACTGGTGCGACCAGGCCGTCCCGCCGATCAGCCTCATCGACGCGGGCGACCGGCTGGCCGGCGTGTGGACCGGCCCCGGCGCCGACGCCGACGTGGTGATCTTCGACCTGGAGCTCGTGCCCCGCAACCCCGACTTCGGCGAACTGAGACGCCTGGTCGACAGCGGCCGGCGAGTGATCGTGTACTCCCAGCACTCGGAGAACGCGACCGCCATCAAGTGCATCGACCTCGGCGCGCTGGCGTACCTGACCAAACGCGAAGGCCCCGACCACCTCGTGCCGGCCATCCGCGCCGCCGCCCAGGGCCTGCCCTACACCGGCCCGTCCCTGTCCGGCGCCCTGGCCGCCGACGACGCCCCCGACCGCCCGCGACTGTCCCCCCGGGAGACCGAGGTACTGCGCGCCTGGTTCGCGTCCTCCTCCAAGGAACTGGTCGCCGCCAAGCTGCACATCACCGTCAAGACGGTCGACACACACATCGCCCGGGTCCGCGTGAAGTACGCCAACGCCGGCCGCCCAGCCAGAACCAAAAGCGAACTGGTGACCCGCGCCCTGGACGACGGCGTCATCACGTTGGCCGAGCTCAACGACGTCGCGCTGTAGTACGACGGCCCTGTGAGAGCGGTGTCAGGCGTCTGCTACAGTTCCACTCGTTGCCAGGCCCAGTGGCGCAGTTGGTTAGCGCGTCGCCCTGTCACGGCGAAGGTCGCGGGTTCGAGTCCCGTCTGGGTCGCTTCACTTTTCCTCGGCCAGGTAGCTCAGTTGGTATGAGCGACCGCCTGAAAAGCGGTAGGTCGGCGGTTCGATCCCGCCCCTGGCCACTGCTCTGAACAGCACAAACGCCCCGTCCGTGATCACGGACGGGGCGTTTGCGTCTCAGTTCTCGGCAGGTCCGCACGTCGGCCAGTGCTGGTAGCGCTTGGCGTGATGCCTGCGGTGATCGACTACGCGGTGGCGGCTCGCGGGTTCGGGGGTTGGCGGCGGGCCAGCGGGGTGGGGGCGTAGGCGTCGGCCGGGAGTGCGGCTTCTTCCTTGGTGGTCAGGACGCCGAGGTCCTTGCGGGTGTCGAACGGCAGCCAGTCGAGCGCGAGGCGCCGGGCGACCCAGTCCATGATGCTGGAGGCGTCGGGGATCTCGTCGTCGTCGGTCATGCCGAAGGGCTCGAACCGCAGGTCCCTGAGCTTGGCCACGATCGCCTCGGCGGGCACACCGTACTGCAGGGCGAGGGAGAGCATGATCGAGAAGGCGTCCATCATGCCGCCTGCGGTGGAGCCGTCCTTGCCCCATCTGGCGAACACCTCACCCGGGCGGCCGTCCGGGAACTGGTTGGTGGTCATGAACACCTCAGCGCCGTTGATCGTGACCGCGTGAGTGATGCCGTGACGGCGTCGTGGCAGTCGTTCGCGGGCGGGTGAGTGGTTCATCAAGGCACGCCTCCATGCACTATTTGTGGTGTCTTGTTTGTTTGCAACTACCAGATGTGGTGTTGGACCGTAGCGCAGGACACCGACGGTTTCGGGTGCGCCACGCCGACCCTGGTGGGTTAGTACCGCCGGTTCGCCAGGATCTGATCAAGGTCGGGCACGATGCGGTGAGCGCGCCCGAGCGCATGGTCGACGACCTGGTCGCGTCGATTGCCGAGTAGAGCGGTCGCGACGTCGTGGAAGCGCTGTACGGTCCGCACGATCGTGTCGGTGTCCACCGCGAGGTTCGTTCGCACCGTGAACCAGGCGTCGTCACCGTCATGCCCGAACAGCTCGCCGGGGAGTGCCGCGAGTCCGGACTCGGGGTTGTCGCCACCGTAGTAGAGCAGGACCGCGAGTGCCTCGACGCTGTTGCGGACCCGGTCGCCGAACAGGCCCCGTGCGATCCGCACCGGGACGTACCAGCCGCCTTGTGGCAGCTCGGTCCAGAACATGTCCCGGCGCAGGGTGGTGTTCAGGCTGGTGATCTCGCTGGCGAAGAAGCGGACCTGCTCCCGGTTCCAGATGTTCCATCGGGTGACCCAGTTCGCCGGAGTCAGGCAGATCGCGGCGGCGCTGACCAACTCGTTGGACTGCGGCACCCGGCCGTGGGAGAACACCGTCCGGTAGTGGGCCAGCGCGGTGCGAATGACCGGGCTGCGAGCGGTGGCGAACGCGACCCGTCCGGTTGGCAGGGTGAATGTCTTGGACGGGGTGACCACCGAGACACACCACGGGGCCATGCCAGGCGCCGCGCCGATCGGCATGGCGTCGATCCCATCGTGGAGGTAGGAGCCGACGTACACGTCATCACCCACGACGTAGGCGGGGTTGTCGGGGTGGTCCAGGTTGTGGGCCACGATCGCGGCAGCGAGGTCGTGGGCACGCTCCCGGGTCAGCACGTGACCGTCCAGGTTGTTGACCAACGGGACGTAGATCAGCCGGCCCGGCAGGTGTTCAGTCTCGGCAAGCCAGTCGGCGACGGTCGTACCGGTCAACTCGTCCTCGACGTTAATCGTGCCGCCGAACACCGCCGGCAGCAGCCGCAGTGACTGGTAGTAGCCGGACGGCGCGAGTAGCACACCGCCACGGTGGCGCAGTTCGTCGAATGTCCGGTGGCACATCAGCGCCGCGCAACATGCGAGGAACACGGCCTTCGCTCCTCCAGCGAAGATCATCACGTCGTCGATGTCGGACGGGATGCCGAGCTGGCGGAAATGCGCGCACATGAAGGCGCGAGCCTCGTCGTCGAACCCGGACGTCCCACCCCGGTACCAGCCGAGCCGATGTTCCCGGTCCGCGACATGGTTCAGGAACTCCTCGAGCATCCCGTCCACTTGATTTCGGTGATGGGCGAGGATGTTGAACGCTTCGCCGGACGATACCCGTGGTTGGTGGGCGCTGTCGAAGGCGGTCAAATCGTCGACGACGTAGCGTCCGGGGTCGGACTGGGCCCTCTCGCACACGTACCCAAACAATCCGCGACGATGTTCGAAGAACCACGAACCGAAATCCGTGACGATCTCATGTGGATCGGGTGAGCTGTGCGAGCCCTTGTAGAGCTTCACCACTTGGTACGCCGCTTTGGCGTCGTCAATCAGCTCGTAAACCGCTGTATACAGATCGTCGAAACATGTCTGTGGTAGCGCATTGAGGTTCGCGCCGCTGGCTGTCGGGGCGAGCATCCGGACTCCCCTTCGTTTGAGGACGGTTGCTGCCTTACCTGGAGAACGCACGTACCTACCGTCTCGTCGGCCGTCTCCGACTTCTACGCCTGCCGATATACCGAGTCGGTCTAGACCGACTCGGGCTGGTGGACCACGGTTATGCATATCTCGGTCGGTCGGCTCCACCACCGGAGGCCAGCGAAGGACGTTGCGGGGAGGATCCGTCACATCACGGCACGGAAGGGACGATGGCCGGCAACTCGGGACACCGCTGCCGAGCGTGCGGGTGCTCATTGCGTCGAGGGCACGTGGGCGTGCTGTGTGACCCCTGCGCACGCACGGCGCGTTCCTACGACCGATGCCCAGTTCCGGACGGCTTCTACGACACACCGTCCCTGCGCAGCGCCCTCGCCAACTACGACTTCGGCACGATCTTCCGTGCCGTTCGGGCACAAGCCACCCTCACCCAGGAGGAACTCGGGTTTCTCGTCGGACTACACCAACCGCGCGTCTCCGCCGTTGAGCGTGGCGACCACAAGATCCGTGATGTCGCGATCGTCGCCCGCATCGCTTCGGCGCTGGGTGTCCCAGCTCCGCTGCTCGGCTTCCACTCCTCGCCCGCAGGTAGCGTGCATGGCGAGGAGGTGGGTTGGGTGGATCGCCGGGACTTCTTCGGCGCGGTTGCCGCCATCACTCTCGGCGCTGGGCTGCATCCCGAACTCGAACGGATCGAGGCTCTCCTGCCTGTCCGTAGCGACCCGGCCCCTCCACGTCGGATCGGGGCCTCCGACGTGGAGGCGATCCAGGAGACCACGGAGGCGTTTCGGCAGTCCGACTACCGGCATGGCGGCGGTTTGTCCAGGGCGGCGGCGGTCGCGCAACTCGGTTACGTCCTCAAACTCCAGGACTCGCTGTGTTCCGACCAGGTGCACGCTCAGCTGCTGCTCGCGACAGCCGACCTCGCGATGGCGGCCGCGTGGATGACCTACGACGTGGAGCAGCACGAGGCCGCGCGCCGGCTGTGGATGATCGCGCTCGACACCGCGCGCCGTGCCGATCACCCATTCGCCGTGGACCTGACGGTGATCTTGTTGCTCGACCTCGCACACCAGGCGCTGCACCTCGACCGACCGGACGAAGCACTGCGGCTGGTGCAGCTCGCCGCGACGACAGCGACGACCCGCAGGTACCCGGTCAGTGCCAGTACCCGCAGCTACATCGCAGCGACCCTGGCCTGGTGCCATGCCTCCCTCGGTGACGCCGAGGCTTGTTGGCGTGCGCTGGGTGACGCCGAGCAGTCCTACGCCGATGCCGACCCCACGAACGCACCGCCGTGGGCGGCGAACGTGACTTCGGCGGAGATCGCGGCACAGCACGGCCACTCCTACTATCTACTGGCCCGGGCGGAGCCCGGCCACGCACCGAAGGCGGTCGAGCATCTCCGCGTCGCGGTGGACGGATTCGGGTCGGCCTACGCGCGCTCCCGCGCGGTCAACTTGCCTGGCCTTGCGGGGAGCTACTTCTACGTCGGCGACGTAGACGCGGCAGTGGCGACCGGACATGAGGCTGTGACCGAGATCGGCACACTGTCCTCCAAGCGGGCCTATGCCCGGCTGGCGGTACTCGACGATGCGGCGGCCCGGTTCGCCGCAGATTCGGCTGTCGCGGACCTGCGGGAGCGGATCCGGCGCGTGTCCGCCACGGCGGATTCAGGGCCCGCTGGCCACCGTGGCGTGATCTGATCGACGATCACACCTATGGCGGAAGATCCCCCGGGGCTGACGGCGCTCGCGGCGGCGTGTGCCGTGTTCGGCCTGGAAGACACCGACGCACGCCTGCTGCACCACCGGTCGAACGTGGTGTACCTGCTTCCCCGGGACCAGGTTGTCGTTCGTCTGGCGCCGGCTACGGACCTGCGTCGAGAACGAGCTGCCACCGTGATCAAGGTGACCCGCTGGCTTGCCGAGCACCAGGAACCGATCGCCCTGGCCCCCGTTCCGGGTGACCAGCCGGTGTTCGCGGGATCCGCGATCGCCACGTTCTGGCCGTACCGGCCGACGACCCCGCCGCCGACGCTCGGTGAGTTGGCGCGACTGGTGCACCGTCTGCACCAGGTGCCGCCGCCGCCATTCCCGCTGCCCCGGTACCGCCCGTTGTACCGCCTTCGCGAAGCTTTGGACATCGACCGACACCGATCCGACCCGGTGCTCACCGGCACGACGCGAGCGTGGTTGGAAGGCCGAGTCACCGCTCTGCTCGACAACTACGCCCGGACGACCTTCCCGCTCGGGTTCGGTCTCGTGCACGCCGACGCCCACAGCGAGAACCTCGTCCGCCAGGGCGACGGCTGGGTCTTGATCGACTGGGACCAGACCTGCCTGGGGCCTCGCGAGCTCGACCTTCTCACCGGCCTGCCCGACCACTTCAACGAATCCGAATCCGCCCGAACCACGTTCCTCACCGCCTACGGGTACGACCTGACCCGCTGGCCCAGCTGGCCCCTGCTCCGCGACATAGCCGAACTGCACTCACTGGCCGCCTACATCCGCCTCGCGCCTACCAAACCCGCCGCTGCCAACGAACTTGCCCGGCGGGTGTACTCGCTGCGCACGGGGGACCGGTCCGTCCGCTGGGAGGCGGTCTCGTAACCCGTACTGGTGGTGCCTCGGAGCGGTGCCTCGCGGTGCTCAGTTCGAGCTTGCCTGACGACACTTGGATATGGCAGACGCGGCCGAACCCGTATGTCGCGGTGCGGCGGGAGGGCATCAATCTGCATTTCTTCGGGATGGACGACTACGACCCGGCGCAGTCCTACAGCACGTGCGTGATCGTCGTGGTGGACACCGGCGGGCTGTTCGAGGCCTTCGCGGCGGGGATGCGGTCCGTGCGCGGAAAACTGCTCATCTCCGGCATCCCACGGATGACCCGGCCGAGGTTGCGCAACGACCGGTACACCGGGTTCACCGTCGTCGATCCCGGGGGCAACTGGATCCGGATCACCAGGGCCACCGCCGAACCCGAGGCGCGGACCACGCTCGCCGCGGCCCTGGAGAACGCCGCGAGGCAGGCCGACTCGCACGGCGACGAACGCCAGGGGCTGAAGATCCTCGAAGGCGCGTTGACACGGGCGAGCGGCGACGAACCGGAGTACCAGGCGGTGCGGGAGTACCGCGACGAACTCGTCGAACGGATCACGGGGACCGAGTCGCGCCCCTGACCAGCACGAACGCCCCGTCCGGAAAGGACGGGGCGTTCCGCGTGGAGGGGTCAGGAGTAGACGAGGCTGGCCAGGGAGCCGGCGCCGCCGCCTCCGCCTTCCTTGGTGACGACGACCGCCGAGGTCAGCAGGCCGAGGGTGCCGTCGTGCCAGGTGAGCAGGCCGGTGCCGTGGTCGCCGTTGCTGACCATGTTCTGGCCGGGGGCGCCGGTCTCCACCTTCGGCAGGCCGGCCAGGGCGGTGAGGTCACCGGTCTTCGGGTCGGCGGCCACGACCGCGGCCGCGGCGTCGCCCTCCTGGGGCTGGAACAGGATCGGGCGGCCGTTCTCGTCGAGGTCGATCAGGCACAGGGACGCCTCGCCCTCGGCGCGGGCCGTCCAACGCTTGTCGCCGGTTTCCATGTCCACGGCGACGATGCCGTGCTGGCGGCCGTTCTCGTCGAGGCGCTCGCGCAGGTACAGCACGCCGTCGCCGACCAGGACGTGGTCGCAGTGGGTGAGGTTGGTGGACGCCGGGCAGGGCCGGGAGATCGACGGGTCGGACGGGACGAGCACGGTGTGCTCGCCGGGGTCGTCGACGGTGCCCTTGCCGGGCTGCACCCGCCAGATCTCCTGCTCGGTGCGGGTGTCGGAGACCACCACCAGCGGCTCCAGCGACAGCACCCGCGCCACGACCGGCTTCTTGCCCCCCTCCGGGTGGCGCCAGCCCCAGGCGATCTCCCGCATCTCCCCGGTCCAGCCCAGCAGCGCGTAGAACGGCTCGCGTTCCTTGTTCACACAGCTCATCCACGAGATCAGGGTCTCGTCGATCGCCTGGTAGGCCGCGGGCTCGCAGTTGCCCACCAGCGTCATCTGCGTCGGCGAGCCGTCGGCCACCGACAGGTGCACACCGCCGTCGCCGGTGGCGAGGTGGACGTAGTCGCCGAGGATCACCGGGATGGGGGTGATGCCCACGAGCTGGTTCGGGCTCATCTTCTCCAGCTCGACCGTCCACACCTCCTTGCCCTGGGTGATGTCGACCATCGTCAGCTGGTGGCAGCCCTTCTCCGCCTTGCTGCCCATCCCGTCACCGCGCAGGATCGCGACGTAACCCTCCGACGTGACCTCCCGCGACGACGGGCACGAACCGTTGCCCTCCAGCGGCAGCCGCCACGCCGCCTCGCCGGTCGCCGGGTCGTAGGCGACGACCTCGTCGGGCATCTCCCGGACCAGGTGCTTGTCGGTCCACCAGCGGCCCTCGATCCACGAACCGACCGACATCTCGACCTCGTCGCCCTCGGGCGTCCAGTCGTCGGGGATCTTCTCCTCCATGGTGAGCGTGAGCTGGGTGTCGGCCCCGGCCGCCAGATCGCCACCGCCGCCGCCACCGTCGCCGCTCTGCTGCCAGAACCAGACGCCGCCGCCGGCGGCCAGGGCCACCACCACGACCACGACGGCGATCACCAGGCCGCGTCTGCTCTTCCTGGGGGCGGGCGGCGGCGGACCGTAACCGGGGGGCTGCGGGCCGTATCCCGGGGGTGGTGGTGTCGGCTGCCACCCACCCTGCGGACCGGGGCCGGGCTGACCCGGGCCGGGTCGACCGGGGCCGGGCTGGCCCGGTGGGTACTGCTGCGGTCGCGGGGGATACTGCGTCATTCGACGAAGCTAGAGCGTCCACCGGCCCGCCGATGTCCGGTGAACACTGGACACCGGCCCCGGGTGCGACGCATGTCTCAGTGCCGGAACGGCCGGTCGTGAAGTCGTTGGGGCACCAGGAATCAGGTCGGTCCGGCGGGCGATCGGCGCAGGTCCCGGGGCCTGACCTCCCCGCTCCGGGGGATACCGGTCTCACTGTCCGTGTAACGGTCAGGTCGGGGGAAACGAATCTCTCAACGGCGACCGCGGCTCGGCCTGGGGCAGTCCGAATCGTTGGGTCGCAAGCGAATCGTCCACACCATGGGCTTCTCGGGGATGCCCTCAACCCCGTCGTGCTCGCGTGCGCGCGCGGCCGGGAGGGGACCACAATGAGTGAGCAGACGAGCGAATCCATGCCGCCCGACGGACACCGGTCGTGACCGGACCACGGCTGGGGGTCCGGCGGCGAAGACCAACGATCCTGCGCAGTCTCACCACCACCGGCGGTGAGCACTCCCGGTTACCCGTGGCCGGCTGGGAACCCCGCTACCGCCGGCTGGTCATCCTCAGCGACGTCACCGTCGCGGTCGTCGTCGCCGTCGTTCTCGGCGGGCTGCTCAGCGTCGGCGGCGCCGCCCTGTTCAAGGACCTCACCCTCGGCTTCCTCACCGTCACCATCGAGGTCTGTGCGCTGGCCGCCGGCCGCGCCTGGCACCCGGTCGTCCTCGGCCAGGGCGCCGAGGAGTACGTGCGGCTGGGCCGGGGGCTGTTCGCCGCGGCCGTCACCCTCGCCCTGGCCGGCCTCGCGACCGGCGTGGTCTCCACCCGGCCGTGGGTGTTCGTCGTCGTCCCGGCCACCGCGCTGGTCGCGCTGTTCGCCCGCTACCTGCTGCGCCAGGTACTGCACCGGGCGCGGCGGATCGGGCAGTGCCTGCTGCCGGTGATGGCCGCCGGCCACCCGGACACCGTGCGCGACCTCATCGAACGCACCAGGGACAACTCGCACATCGGCTGGCAGGTCGCCGCCGTGTGCACCGCCGACGGCACCGGCGACTCGATCGCCGGCATCGCCGGGGTGTCGGTCGTCGGCCGGCTCGACGAGCTGGCCGAGCACGTGCGGCGCGGCGGCTACCGGATCGTGGCGATCACCGCCGACCCCTACTGGAACCCGCGTCGGCTCCAGCGCCTGGCGTGGCGGCTGGAGGACAGCGGCGCGGAGATGGTCGTCGCGCCGACGCTGATGGAGGTCGCCGGGCCCCGGCTGCACGTCTCCGGGGTGCTCGGGATGCCGATGCTGCGGGTCAGCGCCCCGGTGTTCACCGGGATGCGGCGCGTGGTCAAGGGCGTGATGGACCGGGTCGGGGCGGTCGCGCTGCTGGCGATGGCGCTGCCGCTGATGGCGCTGATCGCCGTGGCGATCGCCATCGACAGCCGGGGGCCGGTGCTCTACCGGCAGCGGCGGGTCGGCAAGGCCGGCCACGAGTTCACCATCCTCAAGTTCCGCACGATGGTGCGTGACGCCGACCGGCTCAAGCCGGCGCTGGCCGGCGACAACGAAGGCGCCGGTGTGCTGTTCAAGATGCGCCGCGACCCCCGGGTCACCCGGGTCGGCGCGGTCCTGCGGCGCTACTCGCTCGACGAGCTGCCGCAGCTGCTCAACGTGCTCGCCGGCGCCATGTCGCTGGTGGGGCCCCGGCCGCCGCTGCCCCAGGAGTGCGCCCGCTACGAGCCGGACATGCGGCGCCGGCTGCTCGTCAAACCCGGCTTGACCGGATTGTGGCAGGTCAGCGGTCGCAGCGACCTGTCGTGGGAGGAGGCGGTCCGGTTGGACCTGCGCTATGTGGAGGACTGGTCACTGGCCATGGACGTGATGATCCTGTGGAAGACGTTCCGCGCCGTGCTCGGCGGACAGGGGGCGTACTGATGCGGTGCCGCCTGTGCGGGTCGGCGAGCCTGGTGAGCGTGGTGGACCTGGGGGCGACCCCGCCGTGTGAACGGTTCCTCACGCGGGCCCAGCTCGACGAGCCGGAGACCACCTACCCGCTGCACCTGCGGGTGTGCACGTCGTGCTGGCTGGCGCAGCTGCCGCCGCTGATCACGCCGGAGGAGACGTTCACCGAGTACGCGTACTTCTCGTCGTACTCCACGTCGTGGGTCGAGCACGCCCGGCGCTTCGTCGACGACTCGGTCGCGCGGCTGCGCCTCGGTGCCGACTCGTTCGTCGTCGAGGTCGCCAGCAACGACGGCTACCTGCTCCAGCACGTGGCCGCCGCCGGCATCCGCTGTCTGGGTGTCGAGCCGTCGGTCAACGTCGGCGCGGCGGCCCGCGAGCGGGGCGTGCCGACGCACACCGCGTTCCTCACACCGGACACCGGGGCGGGCGTGCGCGCCGAGCACGGGCCGGCGGACCTGGTGGTGGCCAACAACGTCTACGCGCACATCCCGGACGTCGTCGGGTTCACCAAGGGCCTGCGGGCGCTGGTCGCCGACGACGGCTGGGTGTCGATCGAGGTGCAGCACCTGCTCACGCTGATCGAGCACAACCAGTACGACACGATCTACCACGAGCACTTCCAGTACTACACGGTCGCCTCCGCGCAGCGCGCGCTGGCCAGCGGTGGACTGTCCCTTGTGGACGTCGAGCTGCTGGCGACGCACGGCGGGTCGATCCGGTTGCTGGCCAGGCCCAGCGAGGTCGCCGGGGAGCCCAGCGCGGCCGTGCTGGACGTGCTGGCCAGGGAGAAGGCGGCCGGGCTGCACGAACTGGCCGGCTACGCCGAGTTCGCCCGCCGGGTGGCCGGCGTGCGCCGCGACCTGCTGAGCTTCCTGACCCTGGCGGCCGAGCAGGGCCGCAGTGTCGTCGGCTACGGCGCGCCGGGCAAGGGGAACACGCTGCTCAACCACTGCGGCATCCGCCCCGACCTGCTCGCCTACACCGTGGACCGCAACCCGTACAAGCACGGCCGGTTCACCCCGGGCACCCGGATCCCGATCCTGGAGCCCGAGCGCATCGCCGCCGACCGGCCGGACTACGTGCTGGTGCTGCCGTGGAACCTGCGCACCGAGCTGACCGACCAACTGTCCTTCGTGGGCGGTTGGGGTGGGCGGCTGGTCTTCCCGATCCCCCGTCTCGAGATCGTCGAGGTGAACCCATGAAGGTCGTCCTGTTCTGCGGCGGTTACGGGATGCGGATGCGCGCCGGCGCCGCCGACGACGTGCCCAAGCCGATGGCGATGGTCGGGCCGCGACCGCTGATCTGGCACGTGATGCGCTACTACGCGCACTTCGGGCACACCGAGTTCGTGCTGTGCCTTGGCTACGGGGCGCACCACATCAAGAACTTCTTCCTCAACTACGAGGAGACGGTGTCCAACGACTTCGTGTTGCGCGGCGGCCGGGCGACGCTGCTGTCCACCGACATCGCCGACTGGTCGATCTCGTTCGTGCAGACCGGGATCTCCTCGGCGATCGGTGAGCGGCTGCGCCGGGTGCGCGAGCACCTCGACGGCGACGAGATGTTCCTGGCCAACTACGCCGACGTGCTGACCGACGCGCCGCTGGACGTGATGGTCGACCGGTTCACCGCCAGCGACGCCGGCGCGTCGATGATGGTGGTGCCGCCGCAGTCGTCGTTCCACTGCGTGGAGATGGGCGAGGACAACCGGGTGGGTGCGATCACCGCGGTGAGCGAGATGCCGCTGTGGGAGAACGGCGGCTACTTCGTGCTGCGCCAGGAGATCTTCGACCACCTCCCGCCGGACGGTGACCTGGTCGCCGACGGCTGTGGGGAGCTGGCCAAGCGCGGGCGGCTGCTCGCCTACCCGTACCGGGGTTTCTGGAAGCCGACCGACACCGTCAAGGAACGCTTCGCCCTCGACGACGGCTACTCCCGTGGCGAACGGCCGTGGGCGTTGTGGGAGTCCCGGCCGGCGCCAGGAGCGAAGGAGCGGTCGGCGTCTGGACTGAGGAGCGCGCGCAGGCGCGCCAGCGCCGAGCACGCGACGAGGGAAGACGCCGACTCAGCGGATGAGCGGGGCGCCCAGGAGAAACAGGTGCTCGTGTGATTGGACTTGCTGGTGCGGTCCGGCGCGTGGTCGCCCTGGGTGCTCACTGTGACGACATCGCGATCGGGGCCGGGGCGACGCTGTTCGCGCTGTGCGACGCCACGCCGGGGATCCGGGTGGACGCGCTGGTGCTGTCCGGGGGCGGGACCGAGCGGGAGGCCGAGGAGCACGCGGCGCTGGCCGCGTTCTGTCCCGGGGCCGACCTGGCGCTGACCGTGCTGAAGATCCCCGACGGGCGGCTGCCGGCGCACTGGGACGAGGCCAAGAACGCCCTGGAGACCCTGCGCGCGGGCACCGACCCGGACCTGGTGCTCGCGCCGCGCGTGGACGACGCGCACCAGGACCACCGGGGCCTGGCCCAGCTCGTGCCGACGGCCTTCCGCGACCACCTGGTGCTCGGCTACGAGATCGTCAAGTGGGACGGCGACCTCGCCCCGCCCAACGCCTACCAGCCGCTGACGGCCGAACTCGCCGAGAAAAAGGTCGAGCTGCTGCAACGGCACTACCCCTCGCAGCGACACCGTCCGTGGTACGACCGGGAGGTCTTCCTCGGGCTGGCCAGGATCCGTGGCATCGAGTGCCAGGCCCGCTACGCCGAGGCGTTCCACGTCACCAAGCTGATCCTCGACCTGAAGGGCTGAACGATGCGTGTGCTGCTGACCGGTCACCTCGGCTACCTCGGCACCGTGATGGCGCCGGTGCTCACGGCAGCCGGCCACGACGTGGTCGGGCTGGACTCCGGCCTGTTCGACCGGTGCGTGCTCGGCCCGGCCCCCACCGACCCGCCCGGTCACACCGTCGACCTGCGGGACGTCACCGCCGCCGAGGTGTCCGGTGTGGACGCCGTGGTGCACCTGGCGGCGCTGTCCAACGACCCGCTCGGCGCGCTGGCCCCCGAGCTGACCTACGACATCAACCACCACGCCGCCGTGCGCCTGGCCCGGCTGGCCCGCGACGCCGGTGTCTCCCGGTTCCTCTACGCCTCCACCTGCTCGGTGTACGGGGCGGCCGGCGGCGACGAGCTGGTCGGGGAGGACGCGCCGCTGCGGCCGGTGACCCCGTACGCGGAGTCCAAGGTCCGCGTCGAGGACGACCTGCACGAGCTGGCCGACGGCGACTTCACCCCCGTGTACCTGCGCAACGCCACCGCGTTCGGCTTCTCGCCCCGGCTGCGCGCGGACATCGTGCTGAACAACCTGGTCGGGCACGCGCACCTGTCCGGGGAGGTGCTGGTGCTCTCCGACGGCACGCCGTGGCGGCCGCTGGTGCACGCCCGTGACATCGCCTCGGCGTTCCTGGCGGCGCTGGAGGCGCCGCGCGAGGCGGTGCACGACCGGGCGTTCAACATCGGCACCGAGGCCAACAACGTGACGGTCGCGCAGATCGCCGCCGAGGTGGTCGAGGCGGTGCCAGGGTCGCGGCTGCGGATCACCGGGGAGGCCGGCGCCGACCCGCGTTCCTACCGGGTCGACTTCGCCCGTTTCCGCGCGGCGGTCCCCGGGTTCGCCTGTGCCTGGTCGGTGCGTGACGGCGCGCGGGAGCTGATCGAGGCCTACCGGCGCCACGGCCTGACCCGCGAGGACTTCGACCAGCGGTTCACCCGGTTGACCTGGCTGCGCGAACACGGCGCCGCGGACCAGTCCCTGCGGCCCGCCGCGCAACCCGCCAGATGACCACCGGCCCCTGGATGCACACGCTGGTGTCGCGGCTGTACCCGTTGTGCCGCAGCATCACCGGCGACGGCGTGCGGCAGACGCTGGCGATCGTCGGCGAGCACCTGCCGCTGACCGTGCACGAGGTGCCGACCGGGACGCCGGTGCTGGACTGGACGGTGCCCCAGGAGTGGAACATCCGCGACGCCTACGTCGCCGACGCGAGCGGCCGGCGGGTGATCGACTTCCGGGAGTCGAACCTGCACGTGGTGGGCTACAGCGTGCCGGTGGCGACCCGGCTGCCGCTGGCGGAGCTGCGCGAGCACCTGCACACGCTGCCCGACCAGCCAGCACTCGTGCCGTACCGCACCAGCTACTACGCGCCGACCTGGGGCTTCTGCCTCGCACAGTCCACATTGGACTCTCTGCCGGACGGCGAGTACGAGGTGTGTGTCGACTCGACGCTGGCCGACGGCTCGCTGACCTACGCCGAACACGTCGTGCCGGGGCAGGTCGAGGACGAGGTGATCGTCAGCGCCCACGTGTGCCACCCGTCGCTGGCCAACGACAACCTGGCGGGGATCGCGGTCGCCGTCGGGTTGGCGCTGTCGCTGGAGAACCCTTACTACACCTACCGGTTCGTCTTCGCGCCCGGCACGATCGGCGCCATCACCTGGCTCGCGCGCAACGCGCAGCGGATCGACCGGGTGCGGCACGGGATCGTGCTGGCCTGCGCCGGCGACCGGGGATCGTTGACCTACAAGAGAAGTCGCCGGGGCGACGCGCCGATCGACCAGGTAATGGAGTACGTGCTGCGCGACCGCCCGCACGAGATCCGCGAGTTCACGCCCTACGGCTACGACGAGCGCCAGTACTGCTCACCCGGCTTCGACCTGGGGGTCGGCTCGCTGACCCGCACCCCCTACGCCGGCTACCCCGAGTACCACACCTCCGGCGACAACCCCGACCTCGTCAGCCCGGAGTCCATGGTGGACACCCTGGAGGTGCTGCGGGAGGCGGTGGCGGTGCTGGACCGGGACCGGCGCTACGTCAACCTGTCGCCCTACGGCGAGCCGCAGCTGGGCCGGCGTGGGCTCTACGACTCCCTCGGCGGGCGCAGCGACGCCCACGACGCCCAGCTGGCGATGCTCTGGGTGCTCAACCTGGCCGACGGCCAGCACTCCCTGCTGGACACCGCGCGACGCGCCGGCCTGCCGTTCACGTCGGTGGCCGCCGCCGCTGACGCGTTGCTGGCCGCCGGATTGCTGAAGGACGCCCCGTGAGGGGGTTGGCCGGGCGGCTGACCTGGGGACTGGGTGACCAGGCACTGTCGAGCATGACGAACTTCGTCGTCGGGGTGTTCGTCGCGCGGGAACTGGGGGTGGCCGGGTTCGGGCTGTTCAGCCTGGCCTGGGTGACCTACGGCGTGGTGCTCAACGTCTCGCGGGGGTTGGCGACCGACCCGCTGGTGGTGCGTTTCTCCGGCGTCGAGCACGGCACGTGGGCGCGGGCGACCGCGCGCGCCGCCGGCACGGCGATCGCCGTCGGCCTCGCGTTCGGGGTGGTGAGCGTGCTCGCCGGGCTGGTGATCGGTGGGCAGCTGGGGGCGGCGTTCGTGGCGCTCGGGGTGGTCGCCCCGGCGATGCTGCTGCAGGACAGCTGGCGGTTCGCGTTCTTCGCCGCCGGCACCGGGCGGCGCGCGTTGCTCAACGACCTGGCCTGGGCGGGCGCGATGGTGCCGGCGCTGCTGGTCGCCTCGGCGCACGGCCAGGTGTGGGCGTTCGTGCTGGCCTGGGGCGGCTCGTCGGTGGTGGCCGCCGGCTGCGGGTGGTGGCAGAGCGGGATCCGGCCCACGCCGGGCGGGGTCGGCGACTGGGTGCGCGCGCACCGCGAACTCGGCACGCGCTACCTGGTGGAGAACGTCAGCAACTCCGGCGCCGGGCAGCTGCGGATGTACGGCCTCGGCGCGATCGCCGGCCTGGCCGACGTCGGCGCCCTGCGGGGCGCGGAGCTGCTGCTCGGCCCGTTCCTGGCGCTGCTGATGGGCCTGAACCTGGTCGCCGTGCCGGAGGCGGCGCGGGTGCTGCGCCAGGCCCCGCACCGGCTCGCCCGGTTCTGCCTGGCGCTGGGCGGGGTGCAGGCGCTGGCGGCGGCGAGCTGGGGAGCGGCGCTGCTGTTCGCGGTGCCCGACACGCTGGGCGAGCTGGTGCTCGACGACGTGTGGGGGCCGGCGTCCGCGCTGATCCTGCCGGTGTCGCTGTCGGTGACCGGGGCCGGTGTGGTGGCCGGGGCGAGCGCGGGGCTGCGGGCGCTGGGCGCCGCGCGGCGGAGTCTGCGCGCCCAGCTGCTGGCCTCGGCCGGCTACCTGGGCGCCGCGCTGGCCGGCGCGGCCGCCGCCGGGGCGCCCGGCGCGGCCTGGGGGTCGGCGATCGCCATGTGGTGCGGGGCGCTGGCCTGGTGGGCGCACCTGCGGGCGGCGCTGCGTGAGCACGAACCTGACCGAGTACCAGCGGAGATGGGGACGAGATGAACACGGTGCCACGGCTGAGCATCGGCCTGCCGGTCTACAACGGCGAGGAGTTCCTCGCCGAGTCGCTGGACGCGCTGCTCGGCCAGACCTTCCACGACTTCGAGCTGATCATCACCGACAACGCGTCCACCGACGCCACCGAACAGGTCGCCCGCGACTACGTCGCCAGGGACTCGCGGGTGCGCTACCTGAAGCTGGAACGCAACATCGGCGCGGCGCCCAACCACAACCACGTGTTCACCCTGGCCAGGGGCGAGCTGTTCAAGTGGGCCTCGCACGACGACCTGTACGGCCGGGAGCTGCTGGCCCGGTGTGTGCGCGAACTCGACGAGCACCCCGAGGCGGTGCTCGCGCACGCCGGGCAGGCCATCATCGACGGCGACGGCGCGGTCACCGTGACCTTCGACTACCGGCTGGCCACCGACTCGCCGCACGCCCCGCAACGCTTCCGCAGTCTGCTGTTCGAGCCGGGCGGCGACGACTTCTACGGCGTGATCCGCACCGAGGTGCTGCGCCGGGTCCGCCCGCACGACAGCTACCACCACGCCGACCGCACGTTCGTCGCCGAGATCGCCCTGCACGGGCCGTTCCGCCAGGTCCCGGAGCTGCTGTTCTTCCGCCGCGACCACCCCGACCGGGCCGAGCGGGCCAACCCGACGATCCGGTCGCGCTGCGCCAACCTCGACCCGCGCCGCGCCGACCGGCTGCGGCACCCGACGGTGCGGCTGCTGTCGGACTACGTGCTTGGCTTCGCCGGGGCGATCAACCGGGCGCCGCTGACCGGGCGCCAGCGCCGCGAGTGCTATCGGCACCTGGCGTCCTGGCTGGGCAGCCGGGCGCGCCCGCACCGCACCCACCGGGTGGAGGACCGCGCGCCGGTCACCACCGAGCCGCTGCTCGTCGACGCGATCGTCGCCGGGCGGGACCGGCGGCTCGGGTGAGCGGGATCGGCCTGTTCGGGCTGTTGGGCTCGGGCAACCTGGGCAACGACGCGTCGCTGCTGGCGATGCTCGGGCACCTGCGCGCCGCGCACCCGCACGCCAGGATCGACGCGCTGTGCGGCGGCCCCGACCAGGTGCGTGCGACGTTCGGGCTGGAGGCCACGGCGCTGTACCGCACGACCGAGTTCACCACCGCGTCCGGGGTGCGCTCGGCGGTGGCCAAGGCCGTGGCCAAGCTCGGGGAACTCGTGCGCACGGCCGCCTGGGTCCGCCGCCACGACGTGGTGATCGTGCCGGGGATGGGCGTGCTGGAAGCGACGCTTCCCCTGCGGCCGTGGGGTTTCCCGTACTCGCTGTTCGTGCTGTGCCTGGCCGGGCGGCTGTTCGGCACGCCGGTGGCGCTGGTCAGCGTTGGCGCCGGGCCGATCCGTCAGCCGGGGGTGCGCTGGTTCGTGGTGCGCGCGGCGCGGCTGGCGACCTACCGGTCCTACCGGGACACCGGGTCGCGCGACGCGCTGGCCGCCCTGGGCGTCGACGTGCGCGCCGACCGGGTGTACCCGGACCTGGCGTTCGCCCTGCCGGGGCCGGACGCGCCCGGTGGTACCGGGGTGGTCGGGGTCGGGGTGATGGCCTACCGGGGCGGGCCGGGCGACCGGGCGCACGCCGACCGGATCCACGACGACTACCTGGCCAGGCTCATCGAGCTGGTGCGGGGGCTGACCGGCGACGGCCGGGCCGTGCGGCTGCTCACCGGCGACCGGATGGACCTCGCGGTCGCGCACGCGGTCGTCGCCGCCCTGCCGGACGCGCCGGTCAGCGCCGCCAACGCGTCCACAGTGGACGAACTGCTGGCCGAACTGGCCGGCGTGGACGTGGTGGTCGCCAGCCGGTACCACAACGTGCTGTGCGCGCTCGGGCTCGGCCGGCCGGTCGTGTCGCTTGGCTACGCCGCCAAGAACGCCGCGCTGATGGACACCATGGGCCTGCCCGGGTTCAGCCACTCGATCCGCGACTTCGACGTCGACCTGGTCCGCGCGCAGGTCGCCGACCTGTGCCGGCGCGCGCAGGAGGTGTCGGCCGCGTTGCTGGTGGCGGCCAAATACCAGCGCCAGCTGCTCGACGAGCAGTTCGCCGCGCTCTCGGCGATGGTGGCCTCGTGAGGGCCCGGCCGGTCCCCGAGATCGCCGGGGCGCTGCTGTTCGAGCCGACCCCGCACGGCGACGAGCGCGGGTTCTTCTCCCGCACCTTCGACGCCGACGTGGTGCGCGCCGCCGGCCTCGACCCGGACGCGTTCGTGCAGGACAGCGTGTCCCGGTCGCGCCGGGGCGTGCTGCGCGGGATGCACCTGCGGTCGGGCGCGGGGGAGGCGAAGCTGGTGCGCTGCTCGGCCGGGCGGGTGTTCGACGTGGTCGTCGACCTGCGGCCGGGTTCGCCGACCCACCGCAAACAGCTGCACATCGTGCTCTCCGGCGACACCCAGGTCTCGCTGTACGTGCCGGCCGGCTGCGCGCACGGGTTCCAGGCGCTGACCGACCCGGCCGACGTGTCCTACCGCATCGACCGCCGCCACGACCCGCGCGAGGACGTGGCGATCGCCCACGACGACCCGGACCTGGCCATCCCGTGGCCGCTGCCGGTCGCGCTGCTGTCCGACCGGGACAGACAGGCCAGCCCGCTGGCCTCACTGACGGATTCGGTGCTGGAGGAACTGCCATGAGGACACCGGACCTGCCCCACTCGCGGGAGGCCAACAAACGGCTGCACGACCTGGTGCCCGGCGGCGCGCACACCTACGCCAAGGGCGAGGACCAGTACCCCGAGGGCCTCGCGCCGGTGATCTCGCACGGGCGCGGCGCGCACGTGTGGGACGTCGACGGGCACTCCTACGTCGAGTACGGCTCCGGGCTGCGGTCGGTCAGCCTCGGGCACGTGCACCCCCGGGTCACCGAGGCGGTGCGCGCGCAGCTGGAGCTGGGGTCGAACTTCGTGCGGCCCAGCCGGCTGGAGATCGACGCCGCGCAGATGTTCCTGGCGACCGTGCCGACCGCCGAGATGGTGAAGTTCGCCAAGAACGGCTCGGACGTGACCACCGCCGCCGTGCGGCTGGCCCGCGCGGCCACCGGCCGCGACCTGGTCGCGCTGTGCGCCGACCAGCCGTTCTTCGCCACCGACGACTGGTTCGTGGCGACCACGGCGATGGCGGCCGGGGTGCCGCGCGCGATCGCCGACCTCACCGTCACCTTCCCCTACGGCGACCTGCCGGCCGTGGAGGCGCTGTTCGCCGAGCACGACGGGCGGATCGCCGCTCTGGTGCTGGAGGCCGCGACCCAGGCCGACCCGCCGCCGGGCTACCTGCGCGGCCTGCGTGAGCTGTGCACCCGCCACGGCGTGGTCCTGGTCTTCGACGAGATGATCACCGGGTTCCGCTGGTCGGAGTCCGGGGCACAGGGCGTGTACGGGGTGACGCCGGACCTGTCGACGTTCGGCAAGGCGCTGGGCAACGGGTTCGCCGTGGCGGCGCTGGCCGGCAAACGTGAGCTGATGGAGCTCGGTGGGCTGCGGGACCACCGGGAGCGGGTGTTCCTGCTGTCCACCACGCACGGCGCCGAGAGCCACTCGCTGGCCGCGGCGATGGCGGTGATGCAGACCTACGACCGGGAGGGCATCGCCGAGCAGCTGCACGTGCTGGGCACCCGGCTGGCGGCCGGGGTGCGCGCGGCGGCGCGGGCGGCCGGGGTGGCCGACCACGTGGTGGTGCGCGGCCGCGAGTCGAACCTGGTGTTCGGCACGCTCGACGGCGACGGCCAACCCTCGCAGGCCTACCGGACGCTGTTCCTGCGCCAGCTGGTCAGTGGTGGCGTGCTGGGCCCGTCGTTCGTGGTCAGCAGCGCGCTGTCGGACGTGGACCTGGAGTACACGGTGGACGTGGTGGCCCGCGCCTGCGCGGTGTACCGCCGGGCGCTGGACGCCGGTGACCCGACGCCGTGGCTGGGTGGGCGGCCGGTGCGCCCGGTGTTCCGCCGCTACGCCTGAGGGCGGGTGAGGACCAGCGCGGTCGCCGGCACGACGGCCAGCGCGGTGGCGAACCCGCCGAGGGTGTCGGTGGCGTAGTGGGCATTGAGCAGCACCTGCGCCCAGGCCATGGCGGCCCCGGCGGCGAGGGTGACCAGCGCGGTGAGCACGCGGCGGCGGGTGAACACCAGCATCGCGACCAGGGCCACGGCGGTGGCGGTCGCGGTGTGGCCGCTGGGGAAGGCCAGGAACCCGCCGTTGATCTCCCGGCCCACCAGGGGTTTGAGCGCGGTGGTGACGGCGATCGAGCCGCCGGTGCCCACGATCGCCAGTACGGCGCCCCGGCGGTGGCCGGTGACCAGGCAGGCCAGCACCAGCAGGCCGATGGTCAGCGCGCCGCCGACCGGTTCGGCGGTGAAGTCCACCGCCAGCGCCAGCTGGTGCCAGGGGGATCCGGCGCCCAGCAGCGTCGAGCGCGCCCACTCGTCCACGCCGGTGCCGGCCGTGGCGCCGGCGAACAGCACGCCGAGGACCGCCACGGTCAGCGCGGCACCCAGCGAGATGAGGGCGAGGGCGACCCGCCAGGAGACACGCACGACAGGGGCATCGTCGCGCCGGCCACCGGTGTTTCGCCCTACGGTCCACTGTGGACGAAGGGTGCCCACAGCCGGGGGTCGCGGGGGTGCTCGGCGCGCAGCCGCCTGGCCACCCGGTGCAGCGCTTGCGCGGGCGGGACGTCCTGGTCGCGCAGCTCGTGGAACCGTTGGGCCGCCGAGGCCGCGACCGCGTCGGACACCGGCCACAGCGTGGCGACCACGTGCCGGAAGCCCGCCAGCTGGAACGCCGAGCCCAGGTGGATCGCCTCGTCGGCGGTGACCACGCCGCCGCGCCCGGTCGAGCACGCCGACAGGTAGGCCAGCTCCGCGCCGGACAGCCGCAGCCGCGCCACCTCGGGAACGGTCAGCAGGGCGTCGTGCAGGTGCAGGCCGCTGCCGGCCGAGGCCGCCGGGTCGCTGGTGGCGTGGCAGGCGAAGTGCGCGACGCTCGCCGCCGGCAACGCGGCCAGCACCGCGCCGGCGGTGGCCGTCGCGTCGGCCAGGGCGACCGTGTCCGGATGGCGGGTGCGCAGCGCCTCGGCCTCGGCCGTGGTGCCCGGCAGGTCGGGGAGCCCGGCGGTGTGGCGCATCGCGACCGTGAGCCGGCCGCCGGTGCCGGCGGGCCTGGCCCGCGCGTGCAGCAGGGACCGGACGGTGGGGGCGTAGGAGCTGGTCACCCGGTCCAGGGCCGACGGGCCGCCGGGACGCTCGGCGGCGTGCAGCGGGAGCAGGCCCAGCAGGCCGGTCGGCACCCACCAGACCCGAGGCGGCTCGTCGGACGGCTCGGTGTGGCCCAGGGCGTCGAGGACCGGGCCGGTGATCGTCTCCCACAGCCAGGACAGCAGGCCCGGGTCGGCCGGCACCGGGCGGGTGAGCGAACCGCCGCCCTCGTCGGCGACCGTGACGCCGGTCAGCGTGGCGACCCTGGCGCGAACCTCGCCGGCGTCCAGGCCGGGCAGCGGCAGATGGGTCAGGCCGTCGGGGCGGACCAGGATCGCGTCGCCACCCGGCTGGCCGACGGTGTGGCCGACGGTATGGCCGACGCTGACCAGCACGACCGTTCCGCCGGTCGCAGCCGCCCGCAGGTCCCGCGCACGCGGCGGGGCGAGGAAGTCGGCGAAGTCGGGCAGGGCGCGGATCCGGTCGAGTAACTCGTCCCACTCGCCGGCCGCCGCTCTTCGTCGCGACAGCCACGCGGCGGCCCGCACGGTGTCCAGCTCCGGCGGGCGCGGCAGGTCCAGCTCGGCGCACACCCGGTCGAACTCGGCGGCCAGCTCCGGGTCGGCGCCCGCCAGGCCACCGGTGCCGGCGCGGGCGTCGAGCTGGTTGCCCAGCAGGACGCCGCGCCCCAGCTCGGCCAGCTCCAGCGCGCCCTCGACGTCACCGGCCGCCAACTGGGCGGCGATCGCGTCGCCGACCAGGCCGCGCCGGGGCGCCAGCTGGAACTCCTGGTCGGACCACTCCAGCCCGCGCGGCGCGCACCGGGGCAGCGCCCGCACCGCCGCCGCCAGCACCCTGGCCGCGGCGGTCGGCTCGCCCGCGCGCAACGCCAGCGTGCCGACGTTCTGCTGGGCGGCCGAGAGCTCCGAGGCCAGCACGTCGTCGGCGGCCGACAGGACCCCCTCGACGAGTCGTTCGACCGTGCCATCGGGCAGCCGGTCGGCCTTCTCGCCGTAGGCGATGGCCAGGTTGCCCAGGTAGTTCACCGACCCGTGGACGGCCGCGCGCTCCATGGTGTCGATCGCGGCGTCCAGGTCGGCCTGCTCGCCCGCGTGCCGGTACCGGGCGAGCAGGGCGCCGGCCAGCGCGGCCGCGTGCTCGGCCCACTCCGGGGTGTCCCCGGTGGCGCCGGCCAGACCCTGCTCGGCCAGCTCGACCGCCCGCGCCAGGTCCTCGGGGTCGCCGCCGGCCACGAACCGCTCCCGGTGGTGGACGCCCAGGGCGAGCCGGAAACGCGCCCGGTCCCCGGTGTCCGGCAGGCCGGCGACCGCCTGCCCGCCGTGCTCGATCGCGGTGTCCAGGTCCCCGGTGGAGCCGGTGCGGCGGAACCGCTGGGCGTGGGCGAGCGCCAGGTTGCCCAGCCGTGGTGGGCGCTGCGGGTGGTCATCGGGCAGCGCCGCCACGGCCTGTTCGCCCAGGACGATCGCCGCGTCCAGGTCCGCGCCGGCGCCGAACCGGTCGTAGCGGCGGCGGTGGCCCACCGCGACGTTGGACAGGCAGGCGCTGCGGTCCGCGCCGGTCTCCGGCAGCAGCGGCAACGCCCGCTGCCCGAAGCCGATGGCGGTGTCCAGGTCGGCCGGGTCGCCCAGGTGGTGGTAGCGCTCCAGGAGGTCGGCCGCCAGGTTCACCAGCGCCGGGACGTGGGCGCCGCCCTCGGCCGGTTCGGTGCCGGCGACCACCCGCTCGTTGAGCGTGATGCTGGCCGCCAGGTCATCGTCGTCGCGGGTCAGCTCGAACCGCGCCTGGTAGGCCATCGCCAGCTTGCCCTGACAGTCGATGTGGTCGGGGTGGTCCTCGGGGATCGCCGCACACGCCGACTCCAGCCGGTCCACCGCCGTCCGCAGCGACGCCTCGTCGCCGGTGAGCCGGAAGCGCGCCAGGTGGTCCAGGCCGGCGTTGGCCTGCCAGCGGGCCCGCCGCTGGTCGTCCGGGTCGAGCGCGGCGACCGCCCGCTCCAGCCCGTCGATGGCCGCGTCGAGGTCGGCCCGGGTGCCCAGCCGGTCGAACTTGCGGCGGTGCCCCTCGGCGGCCATCGCCAGCAGCGAGGGCCAGCTCGGGGCGTCCGGGTCGCCCAGCGCCACCGCGGCGTCGGCCCGCCGGGCCATCGAGTCGGCGTCGGCGAGGTCCCCGGTCAGGTCGAAACGGTGCTGGTAGACCAGGGCCAGCAGGAACAGCCGGGGGACCCGCTCCGGGTCGTCGGCCGCCGTCTCGGCCAGACAGCGCTCGCCGTGGCGGGCGGCGGTGTCCAGATCCTCGAACACGCCCTCGCGCAGGTAGCGGTCGAAGTACCCGTTGCGCAGCCACGCCCGCACGTCGCCGTGCCGCACCCCGGGCATCGCGGGGGCGGTCAGCGCCTCCTCGCACAGCTCCAGCATCGAGTCGTGGTCGTCGACGTCGCCGGTGCGCTCATGGCGCCAGCGGTAGGCCACCGCGAGGTTGTACAGCTTCTCCGCCAACTCCGGATCGTCCTGGGGCGCCAGCTCCAGGTGCTCCTCGGCCAGCTCGATCGCGGCGTCCAGATCGGACAGTTCGTCGTCCACCCGGAACAGATCGACGTAGTGGTTGGACAACTGGAGGAGCACCTTGTGCCGCTGCGGGTCGTCGGCCGGCAGCGCGTCCAGGGCCAGCTCGCCGTGGTCGATGCCGGCCCGCAGGTCGTCCACCTCACCGGTGAACCGGTACCGCCGGGCCAGTGCGAAACCCAGAACCGCTTGGTACACACCGATGTTCGGCTCGTCGTCGGGTAACCGGCCGATCCCGGCGGTCAGCTCGTCGATGGCCGTACCGAGTGCGGGGACCTCACTCGCCCTGATCGCCGCGTAGACGGCGTCGACCGCGCGGGCGAGCTGGGAGTAGGTGTCGGCCGGTGGTCGCTGCGTGCGCTTGGTCCACGCCATGGGGTTACCGTAGCGAGTGACCCACCGCGGCCTCGTACCCGGACAGCAGGCGGGACAGTCCGACCTCCGGCGTGAAGTCCCGAACGTAGCGGCGACGCGCGGCCGCCCCCAGCGCCGCGTTGCGTCCCGGCTCGACGATCGCGGCCAGCGCGTCGGCCAGCGAGCCGGCGTCGCCCGGCCGGTGCAGCAACCCCGTCCCGTCTCCGAGCAGCTCGACGAACGCGCCGTGCCCCGCCGCGACCGCCGGCACCCCGGCCGCCATCGCCTCCACCACCACCAGACCGAAGGTCTCCAGCCACTCCGACGGCGCGACCACCGCCGCCGCCCGCGCCGTCAGCTCCCGGCAGCGCGCCCGGTCGGCCAGCCCCACGTAGTGCACGTCGTCGCGGCCGGCGGCCCACGCCGCCACCTCCCGCTCCAGCGGCCCGGTGCCGGCCACCACCAGCGGCAGCCCCACCCCGGCCCGCTCCCAGGCCGCCATCAGCAGCCGCACACCTTTCTCCTCGGCGAGCCGCCCGAGGAACAGCACGTGCTCGCCGGCCCCGGCGCGCCGCACCCCCGGGTCGGGCACGAAGTTGTGCTTGACCACGAGCCGCGCGGCCGGCAGCCCGGCGGCCACCAGCAGCTCACGCTGCGCGGCCGAGATGCAGAAGAACCGGGACACCCCGGTGCGCCAGCGCCGCCGGTTGAGCACCTGGCTGACCGCGCCCGGCACGGTCGCCACCGCCGAACCCCGGTAGCAGCCGTGGCGCACCGCCGGCAGCGGCGAGCCGCCGACACAGTCCCGGCAGACCTTCCCGTCCCGGAACAGGGTTCCCGGCGTGCACACCAGCGTGTAGTTGTGCAGCGTGGCGACCACCGGCACGCCCGCGTCCGCGCACGCCGCCAGCACCGAGGGCGACAGCAGCGGGAACGTGTTGTGCAGGTGCACCACGTCCGGCCGCTCCCGCGCCAGCCGGGTCGCCAGCGCCCCGCGCGCCGCCGGGTTCCACGGCACCCGCAGCGGCACCGAGGCCTTGGCGGGCAACGACATCGCCGCGATGTCGTCGCTGTGCCGCTCGAACAGGGACACCTCGTGGCCGGCGCCGGCCAACAACGCCACCTCCTGGTCGACCACCGCGTTCTCCCCGCTCGGCTGGCCCGAGCGGTAGCGGTTGTGCACGACCAGAACCTTCACGCCTTCACCGCGACGATCGACTTGGACAGCCCGCCCAGGCGCTCGTGCCAGATGTCCGAGCCGGGAAACAGGTGGCGCAGCTCCGCCGTGCTCACCAGGTCGATGGTCAGCACCTGCGCCAGCGCGTCCTCGACCGTGTACACCCGTTCGTGGGCCAGCGGCCAGCGGCTGACCAGCCGCGCGCGGGTGCGCACCGGCAGGAACTGGAACCCCGGCGCCACGTAGTGCGGCTCCACCGGGAAGTACCGGTTGGGGGTCTGCACCCAGTGCGCCGGCGCCGCCGCCCGCACCACCTCGGCGAAGTCCCGCCGCCGCTGGTAGCCGCCGACGTGCTCGATGAGGCTGTTGGACACCACCAAGTCGTAGTCGCCGGGGGTCTTGCCCAGGGTCGCCTGCTCGCACGCGTCGGCCACCACGTGGTCCAACCACGACTCGTCCGGGTCGTACTTGGGGTCCAGGTTGACGGTGGTGACGTAGGCCGGGGCCACCGGCGCGGACCGCCAGAACTCCGGGGTGCCGCCCAGGTCGAGCACCCGCATCGAGCGCAGGTCGGGGAAGCGACGCAGCAGCTCCTGGAAGCGCAGCGAGCGCCGCCGGCTGGAGAAGGAGTTCCGCTGGTCGGGATCGCCGATCAGGTGGTGCAGGCGCCGCGCCAGGTTCATCGTGTCAGCTCCGTTCGTGGGGTGGGGTGGGGGCCGAGCAGGGACGCCGCGACCGCCAGGTGCAGCAGGTAGGGCGAGGCGTCACCGAGCCCGACCTCGGTGTAGGAGGCCATCAGGCAGTAGGCGATCAGGAACACCGCGCACGCCCGCGCGGGCGATGGCGGACGCAGGAACGCCACGGCCAGCAGCGTCAGCAGGAACGCGGCGACGATCGCCACGCCGACCAGGCCCTGCTCCTGGTAGACGGCCAGCCAGCCGCTGTCGATCGGCAGCCCGTCGAAGGACTTGTTGCCAAGGCCGGTACCGAACGCCAGCTCGCTGGGCGTGCGTTCGGCGCCCAGCAGCGCGTCCCAGACCTTCTGCCGGCCGGTCAGGTTCGCGAAGTTCTCCTCGTCCTGCCCGCGCAGGAACCAGGTCTGCACGGCGCCGGCGAAGGCCACCGCGACCAGCGCGCCGGTCACCGCTGCCCCCGCGATGAACCGGCGCGCCCGCGAGGTCGTCAGGGCCAGGCTCACCCCGGCCACCACCAGCCCGACGACCAGACCCAGCGTCGCGGTCCTGGTGTAGGACAACAGGACCAGCCCGACCGCCGGCAGCGCGATCGCCAGCGTGCTGACGTGGTCGGTGCGCCGCGAGAGCCACAGCACCAGCGTCAGCCCGGCGACCACCGCCGCGTACTGGCCGACCTGCGGGGGCGTCAGCGGCCACAGCGCGCCGGTCAGCCGCCCGCCGTAGGTCTCCGGCAGCGCCAGCCCCGGCGCCACCACCAGCCCGACGACCACGGTCACCAGCACGGCCGCGTAGCCCCGGATGTGGTAGCGGACGAACGCCAGCGTGCCGTCCCACCAGCGGGTCAGCAGCCACAGCGTGGCCAGGAACATCGCCAGCCGCCAGCAGCGGAACAGCCCGCCGAAGCCGACCTCCTGCCCGACCGTGGCCACGACGCTGACCACCAGCAGCAGGCTCAGCAGCAGCAGGTACGCGTTGGGCCGCAGCCGCACCCTCGGGTTGAGCACCAGCGCCAGGCCGAACGCGCCGAGCAGCGACCCCATGGTGACCAGCTGGTACACCGGCTGGGGCACCGGCAGGAACGTCTGCGCGCCCTGCGAGCCGAGGGTGTTCACCACCAGCAGCGCCCACGCCACGCCGACCAGCTTCGGCGGGTCGACCGGCCCGGTGCCGGCCAGCCGGTCGGTGGGCGCGGAACTGGTCCCGGGGCCGGCCACCTCAGCCACCGCCCGGGACGAACGTGCTGCCCTCGTCCTGCCCGTAGGGCCGCGCCTGCCACGCGGTGTGCGTGAGCACCCGGTCGGTGTCGTGGGCCAAGAACGTCCACGGGCCGGAGTAGCTGTTGTCGTACCAGCGGTTGTCCTGGTGGAAGGTGATGGCCTCGCCGACCACCTCACCCATGTACGGCGACCACTCCGGGTAGGTGCCGTAGTTGGCCAGCACCGCCATCCTGGTGCACAGCGACTCGCAGGTCACCACCGTCGGGTCGAGCACGAACCGGTTGTCGTGCACCGAGAGCCGCTGGGTCTTCCACCGGCAGTCGTCGTAGAGCGGCGGCCGGGTGATCGCCGGTTGGGCGCAGGTCGCCGCGTCGGGCACCAGGGCGGTGCAGTCGCCGCTGGGGTTGGCCGGGCTGTTGCAGAAACGGTCGGCGTTCTCCCACGCGGTGATCCCCGACCAGTTGTTCTCCAGCAGGTTGCCGGTGATGTCGATCCGGTCGGTGCGTGCGTCCAGCCGGGGCTCGCCGCCGGACTCGGAGACGTAGATGGTGGCCACCGGGAACGGGTCGCCCCGGCCGGCGAAGTCCTTGCCCTCCACCCAGTTGTTCGCCCGGATGGTGTTGCCCCGGATGATCGCGTTGTAGCTGGCCTCGTAGACGATCGCGGCGCCGTCGTTGTCCTCGATGAGGTTGTTCTCGATGAGGAAGTCGTTGTTGTTGATGTCGCCCCACAGGCCGGGGCCCCGGTTGTCGTGCACCCAGTTGCGCCGCACGTCGGCGCCGTCGACCGCCCAGAACTTGACCCCGCCGGTGCAGCCGCAGCCTGGCCGGCGGCGCTCCCAGTCGCCGGTGTTGTTGCCGACGATCTCGTTGCCCTCGACCACCAGGCCGGTGATCGTGTTGCCCTCGCTGTAGGCGTTGATGCCGTACTGGCCGTTGTCCCGCAGGCAGTTGCCGACGATCCGCTGGCGGGCGCCGGCCATCATCGCGGCGCCGTCGTTGCGCTGGATGGTGTTGTGCTCGATCACCCAGTCCTCGCCGGAGTCGTGGTTGACCACGCCCTGGTTGTGCGGGGCGGCGAAGCCCTGGATGGTCAGGTACCGGATGGTGACCTCGCGCGCGGGCTGGGTGAACGCGAACAGGTTCCTGCCCTGCCCGTCGAGCACCGCGCCGGGCGCGCCGAGGTAGCTGTTGCCGTCCTTGGGGATGACCTGGCCGTAGAGGTCGGTGGTCAGCGTGTGCCGGCCGGGGGCCAGCCAGAACGTGGTGCCCGGCGGGTTGGCCATGGTCAGCTCGGACAGGGCGCCGTCGACGGTCGGGTCGACGGTCACCGCCCCGGCCGGCGCGGCGCGCGGACCGGGTTCGAGGTGGTCGCACACCGCCGGCACCGCGCCCGCCGGCCCGTCGCCGGTCTCGGCGCCGGGTTGCGGGGCGCTCGTGCAGGCCGCCAGCAGCATCACCGGCAGGAAGAGCACGGCGACCAGTGACCGGGTGTCCACAGCAGTCCTCCGCCTCAGCCGTCGAAGCGCAGCAGGGTGGTCAGCGGGGCGCGCACGGTGCCGGTGCCGACCAGGGTCGTCGCCGGCACCCGGACACCGAAGCCCGGCGAGTACCAGCCCAGCGGCGGGTCCTGCTGGCCGTGGTGGGCGCGCCAGGTCAGCTCCGCCGGCAGGGCGAGGACCGCGCCGCCGGTGGGCCAGTCGAGGCGGGCGGTGTGCCCGTGCAGGGCGACGGTGACCGTCGGGCCGAGGTGGAAGGCGAGCCGCCCGGGCACCGCCGCGCTCACCTCGTCGACGATCCGCAGCAGTTGGCCGGACAGCTCGACCGTGCGGCGGTGCACGTCCGGCGCGTAGCCGTCGTGCTCGGCCTGCCAGCGCCCGGCCTCGGCGGCCAGCACGCCGGTGGTGGCGTGCCTGGTCCACAGGAACGGCCCGCCGGAGACCGACTGGTCCCGCCCGTGCAGCTCCAGGGTGTTGTGCCCCAGCGTGGACCGGAAGTAGCGCCGCCACTCGGGTTCGCCGTGGTAGCAGTAGGTTCCGGGGTCGGCGAGGACGTCGACGCCGTCGTGGCGCACCTCCAGTGACAGCGCGTCGGCGTGCGCGTGCGCGGCGATCGACAGGAACCCGTGCGGGCCGCCGTCGCAGCGGCACCAGATCTCGCCGCCGCCGGTGGTCCGCGACCGCAGCACGGTCAGCCCGGCGTCGGGCAGGTGCGTGGGCCGGACCGCCGGACGGGCGAACGCCACCGGCACCCCGGTGCCCAGCGTCCTGCCTGCCGTCGTGCCTGCCGTCGTTCCCGCCGCCGTGCCCAGGGCCGTGAGCAGCGGGGTGCGGACGTCGGTGCCGGGGACCGCCGGCCACCAGTCGCGGGCGCCGAACAGCGCGGCGCCGGTGGCCAGCAGCGAACCCCAGCGGTGGGTGCCGGCGCCGTCGAGGACCAGGCCGTGCCCGTCGTCGGCGTCGCCCTGCCGGGGCGGGCGCAGCGTGCCGTCGACGATCGCGGCGAGCGCGTCGCACATCCTGGTCAGCACCAGCCAGGTGGTCTGCGGGACGGTGATGCCGGCGGCGTGCGCCTCCAGCGCCCCGGCCAGACCCAGCTCCAGCACCAGCCCGTGGTACTCGGTCGCCAGCTCCCGGTTCAGGCCAGAGCCGAAGGTGTTGCGCCGCAACTGGTCGTCCAGCGTGCGTAACGCCGCCACCCCCCAGCCGGCCGACTCGGGGAACCAGCCGAACGCCGCCGACGCCGCCAGCTGCCCGGCGGCCTCGGCGATCACGTGGTTGTTGGCCGAGGAGCCTCGGCTGCCGAAGGCTGCCAGCCACCGCTGGTGGTGGCGGATCTGGTGTCCGGCGACGGGATTGTCCTCGAACAGGGCCGGCGCGCCCGGCCAGCCGTCGAGCAGCCGGCGGGTCCACACCCACGACAGCAGCCGGATGCCCAGCTCGATGCCGCTGACCCAGTGCACCCCGCGCAGCGGCGGGTTCGCCGCCCACCACGACCGCAGGTGCTCGCCGACCCGCACGGCGTACCGTTGCTCGCCGGTCAGCGCGTAGGCGGCGGCCAGCACGGTCAGGTGCTGGTGGCGGGAGGGCTCCCACAGCTGCTTGACGTCGCCGACGGTGTCCTCGCTGCGGTAGGCGATGTCGAAGGCGTAGGCGCTGGGCGGGGCGCCGCGCCCGGTCTTCGGGTCGTGCGACCAGTCGGGGTCGACCAGGTCGGTGCGCGCGACGCCGAAGTACTCGGCGCGGCCGGCCAGCAGCTCGTCGGCGGTGGCGAGCAGCCGCAGCCGCGCGTCCGCCGGCACCGCGTCGACCAGCCCCGGCACGGTGGCGAACGACCGGTCCGCCAGCCACCTCGGCGCCACCGGCTCCCCGGCCACCGACCGCCAACGCCGCCGCCGCCACACGTCCCCGGCCCGCCCGACGACCTCCGCCGGCCCCATCCGCGACAGCCGCCGCAGGTACCAACCTGTAGACGTCACCGGACCCCCAGGCGCACCGGGGCGCCGGTGCCCAGGGAGGTCTCCACGGCCAGGGTCGCCAGCGTGGTGGCGGCCAGCGAGGCGAGCGGGACCGGCATCGGGCCGCCGGTGGCGAGCGCGGTCAGGAACGCGTCCAGCTCGGCGCGCTGGCCCTTGTCCCGCCCGCGCGGGATCCTCGGCGTGGCCCACCGCTTCCTGGCCAGGCCGGAGAAGTGCACCGAGGCGCGCAGGAAGTCGTCCAGCCGCAGCACCTTGCGGTCGGCCAGCAGGTCGAGGGTCTCCTTCGGGAAACCGGGGGCGCCGCTGGTGACGTAGGAGACCGTGGCGGTCGAGCCGTCCGGGTAGCGCAGCACGACCTGCAGGTCCGCGCCGCCGGGGGTGGCGGTGGCGAACACCGACACCGGGTCCTCGCCAAGCAGCCAGCTGACCGTGTCGACGAAGTGCCCGCCCTCGCCGGCGAACCGGGTGCCCTCGGCGTCGGCGCGGTTGTACCAGGAGCCGTGGTCCAGGGTGCCGGCGTTGACCAGGTAACGCACCGACGCCGGACCGACCCGGGTGCCGAACCGGGCGCGGGCCTCGCGCAGCATCGGCGCGAACCGGCGGTTGAAGCCGACCTGCAACCGGTCGTTGCCGGACTCCTCGACCGCGTCCAGCACCGTCGCCAGACCCTCGGGCGACAGGGCCAGCGGCTTCTCCACGAACACCGCCTTGCCGGCTCGCAGCGCCCGCGCCGCCAGCTCCGCGTGCGAGCTGTGCCTGGTCACCACGAACACCGCGTCGATGTCCTCGTCGGCCAGCACGTCGTCCAGCTCGGTCGACGCGCCACCGAACCCGAACGTGCGCCGCGCGTTGGCCGCCGAGAGCGCCGAGGTGGTCACCACGTGCGCCAGCCGCACGTCCTCGCGCTGGGCCAGGTGGGGCAGCAGCATCGACGAGGCGTAGTTGCCGGCGCCGACGAACCCCAGACGCAGCACCCCGGTCCGCCGCTGCCAGCGGCGGGACCCGGCGGCCGGCACCGGGACCGACAGGGCGGTGTCGGTCGGGGCCGGCTCGGCGGTCGGGTAGCGGAACAGCACGGCGACGGCCTTGCGCTCACCCGACTCCAGCTCGGCGTAGGTCGCCGCCGCGTCGGCGAACTCGGCGACGTGGGAGACCAGCGGCTCCAGGTCGAGCCGGTCGCGGGCGGCCAGGTCCAGGAAGCACTCCAGGTTGCGCCGCTCGGTCCACCGCACGTACCCGATCGGGTAGTCGCGGCCCTCCAGCTCGTAGGACGGGTCGTAGCGGCCCGGCCCGTAGGAGCGGGAGAACCGGACGTCCAGCTCCTTCTCGTAGTAGGCGTTCCACGGCAGGTCCAGCGAGCACTTGCCGATGTCCACGACCGTGCCCCGGTCCCGCGCGAGCCTGGCCGCCAGCTCCACCGGACCGTTGGAGCCGCCGCCGGCCGCCAGGTACACCTGGTCGACGCCGTGCCCGCGGGTCAGCTCGGCGACCGCCGTGTCCACCACCCCGGAGTCGGGGTGCGCGCACGACCACGCGCCGAGCCGTTGCGCCAGCTCACAGCGCGCCGGGTCCGGGTCGACCCCCACCACCCGCACGCCCGAGGCCACCAGCAGCTGCACGACCAGCTGGCCGATCAGCCCCAGCCCGATCACCAGCGCCACGTCCCCCAGCTGCGGCTCACCCCGGCGCACGCCCTGCATGGCGATGGCGCCGACCGTGCCGAACGCCGCGTGCCGGGGGTCGAGGCCGGCGGGCACCGTCGCGTAGAGGTTCTTGGGCACCCAGTTCAGCTCGGCGTGCAGTGCGTGCTCGTTGCCGGCGCAGGCCACCAGGTCGCCGACCGCGACGTCGTCGATGCCGGCGCCGACCGCCTCCACCCGCCCGGCCAGGGAGTAGCCGAGCGGGGTGTAGGAGTCGAGCTTGCTGGTGACCTTGCGGTAGGTGGCGGCCAGCCCGTTGGTCGCCACGCTCGCCACGACCTTCGCCACCTGGTCCGGGCGGGCCTTCGCCTTGCCCAGCAACGACTTGGACGCCTCGGACACCTTCATCAGCTCGGTGCCGGTGGAGATCAGCGAGTACGTGGTGCGCACCAGCACCCCGCCCGGCTTGGCCGCCGGCTCCGGCACGTCCAGCAGCGCCAGTTCGCCGCTGCGGTAGTTCTGTACGACCTGCTTCACGGGCTTCCCCTGTGTCTATGCGGACAACGTCTATGCGGACAACGTGTTCGCCGGCGCGGTGGCGCCCCGGTACCAGTGCTCCAACGTCAGGACGTGCCACAGGTGCTTGGCCCGGTCCTGGGCCCCGCTGGCGTCCTGCTCGACCAGCCGCGCCAGCGCCTCGCGTCGCAGGATTCCGTTACGCACCAACAGGCCGTCGTGGACGACCTCGTCGACCAGCGGCGCCAGGTCGCGGCTCATCCAGGCCCGCAGCGGCGCGCTGAACAGCCCCTTGGGCCGGTACACGACCTCCCGGGGCAGCACCCCGAGCGCGGCCTTCTTCAACGCCGCCTTGCCCTGCCGGCCGGCGATCTTGTCCCGGCCGGACAGCGCGAACGCCGCGCGCACCACGTCGACGTCGACGAACGGCACCCGCACCTCGGTGGAGGCGGCCATGCTCGACCGGTCGGTGTAGGCCAGGTTCAGGCCGGGCAGGAACAGCCGGGCGTCGGCCAGGCACATCCGGTTGACGTGGTCGGTCAGCGCGGTGTCGTGGTAGGTGTCCGCGTGCTCGGTCAGCACGTCGTCCACGGTGGACGCCAGGTCGGGGCTGACCAGGTCGAGCAGCTCGGCGCGGTCGTACATGGTGTAGCTGCGGCGGAACGCGGTTTCCTCGTCCAGCCCGGCGAAGCTCAGGAACCGCTTGGCGAAGCGCACCGAGCGGTACCCGCGCCGCGCGGTGGCCACCGGCAGCCGGTCCACGACCGTCCCGATCGGACGCCGCAGGACCGCCGGCACCTTCTGGTAGCGCAGCGCCAGCAGGTTGGCGAAGTGCTTGCGGTAGCCGGCGAACAGCTCGTCGGCGCCCATCCCGGACAGCATCACCTTCACCCCGGCCTCGCGGGCGGCCGTGCAGATCAGGTACGTGTTGATCGCCGCCGGGTCGCCGATCGGCTCGTCCAGGTGGTAGGTCATCGTGCCCAGCAGGTCGAGCACGTCCGGCGCGATCTCGATCTCGTGCAGGTCCACGCCGTAGCGGGCGGCGACCAGCCTGGCGTAGCGCAGATCGTCGGGCATCGCCTCGAACCGGGCGTCCTCGGCGCGGAAACCGATGGTGTACGCGGAGATCCCCGGCCGGTGCCGGGCCGCGAGCGCGGTCAGGTAGCTGGAGTCCAGGCCGCCGGACAGGAACGTGGCGACGGGGACGTCGGCCAGCAGGTGCGCCCTGGTCGACTCCTCGACGATCCACGCGAGATCCGGTGCCGGGTCGTGCGCGGCCTGCTCGGCGACCTCGCGCAGCGACCAGTACACGCCCCGCTCGGTGCGCCCGTCCGGCCGGATCGTCAGCCAACTGCCCGGGGGCAGCTTCTCGGCCTCCCGGTAGGCGCAGCGCCCGTCGGGAACCCAGTAGTACAGCAGCGAGGCGACCATCGCCGCGTCGTCGACGTGCAGCGAGTCGCCCAGCCCGGCGGCCAGCGCCTTCAACTCCGAGGAGAACACCAGCCCGTCGCCCCGGCGCACCAGGAACAGCGGCTTGATGCCCAGCTGGTCGCGGGCCAGGGTCAGCTCGCCGGTGCGCTCGTCGAACACGGCGAAGGCGAACATGCCGCGCAGCCGGGGCAGGCAGTCAACGCCCCAGCGCCGCCACGCCTCCAGCAGGACCTCGGTGTCGCTGGTGCCCCGGAACACCACCCCGGCGTCGGCCAGCTCACGCCGCAGCTGGGGGGCGTTGTACAGCTCGCCGTTGTAGGTGATGGCCAGCCCGCCGGCGACCATCGGCTGCGCGCCGGTCGGCGACAGGTCGATGATCGAGAGCCGCCGGTGGCCCAGGTGGACCTCGCCGTCGCCGGCCTCGTGCCGGTAGCGGCCGGAGCCGTCCGGGCCCCGGTGGGCGAGGATCTCGGTCAGCCGGTCGGTCAGCTGACCGCCCGCCGGCCACCGGTAGGTGCCCGCGATGCCGCACATGGATTCGTCCCTCTCAGCCCGGTGTCTCGGTGAGTCTGCGCAGGTCCTGCCGGGTGCCGTTGACCTGCTGGTGAACCGGCGGCGGCGCGGCCCGCCCGCGCACGGCGGTGTGCAGGCCGTCCCAGAGGGTGCCGTCGGTGCGGTCGCGCGGGTCCGGGTCGACCAGCACGACGCCGATCACCGGGATCCGCGCGTCGGCGAGCTGGCGGGCCACGGTGTGCAGCCACTCGGTGCCGGCGAACCCGGCCCGCACCACCAGCACGGTCTCCACGCCCAGGTGCGGAAGGTCGGTCCAGGCCGTTCCCGGGGTGACCGAGCCCAGGCCGATCCGGGTCTGCCCCGGCCACACCGGCCCGGCCTCGCCGGCGCCGACGACCCGCGCCCGGCCCGCGTCCAGGGCGATCCGGCCGGCCGGCTCGGCCACCACCAGCACGTCCCGGTCGGCGGACAGCGTCGTGGCGAGGTCGACGGTCAGCGCCTCGGCGGCCCGCGCCGCGCCCAGTTCCAGCACCGACACCGGCGCCGGGCCGGCGCGCACCAGCCTGGCCAGCGTGCCGGCCACCCGTTCCCGTTCCCGGGTCGCCCGGCGGCGTCGGCCGGCCGGCAGCTGGGCGATGACCGACGCGCCGAGGTGCGCGGCGACGTCGCGGCGCAGCACCGGCCGGTCCTTGACCACACCGGTCACCATCACCAGCGCCAGGCCCGCGACCAGCCCGAGGACCAGGCCGACCGCGCCGTTGGTGGCGGCCGCGCGGACCAGTGACACCGGCACCGGCTCGGGCGCGTCGACGACCTGGGTGCCGGCGGCCACCCGGGGCGCGCCGATCGCGGCCTGCTCGGCCTGCTGGGTGAGGTCGGAGACCCGGGAGGTCAGCTCGGCGCGGCGGGCGTAGAGCGAGTCCAGGCCAGCGGCCCCGTCGGTGTCCCCGTCGGTGTTCTCCACCCGGCCGATCTCGGCGTTGACCCCGGCCAGCTCCTTCTCGATCCGCCCGCGCTGGTCGGTCAGTGCCGTGGCCTCGGCCTGCGCGGCCGACCGCGCCCGGCCGACGTGGTCGGCGATGAACGCGTCGGCCAGTGCCCTGGTCCGCGCCAGCGCCTGCGCGGGGGTGTCGCCCTCGGCGCTGATCTCCAGCACGTTGTTGGTCAGGCCGGTGACTGTGTACTCCTTGAGGAAGTCCTCCGGCCGCTGGTCGGAGCCCAGTTCCTTCAGGGCGGCCGAGGCGATCCGGGTGGTGGCCACCAGCGCGGCGTCGGTGCGGATCAGGCTGCCGGTGTCCGAGGGCTGGTCCTGCTCGTGGATCACCAGTACCCGGGTCACCGCCGTCGGCGGCGCCGGCAGCAGCGCCGCCAGCAGCCCGCCGCCGATCAGCCCCAGCAGCCCGCACGCCAGCCACAGCCGCCGGCCCCGACGGGCCGCGACCACCAGCCGCCCCAGGTCGAGCAGCGGTTGCTGACCGGTCTGGCCGGTCGCCCGGGCGGTCACGGTGACCCCGCCAGGACCGCGCCGGCCGGTACCACCGGCTCCGGCCGCGCCGGGACGGTCGGCGTGACCACCACGACGCCCAGCACGTCCTGCCCGGCGTCCGCGCACGCCTGCGCCAGCCCCACCAGCTCCCACGCCGTGCGGGTGCCGGCGGTCAGCACCACCAGCACGCCCGCCCCGCCCGGGTCGTCGGGCACGGTCGGCCGGTGCGCGGTCACCTCGACCACCCGCACCCGCCCGCCGGACGCGCCGGTGAACTCGCCGAGGCCGACGCTCTGCTCGCCGACCTCGCTGATCTCGCCGCCGCCCCGACCGGCCAACGCGAC
>NZ_MSIF01000043.1 GCF_001921215.1 Actinophytocola xinjiangensis | reverse complement strand
TGGCCCGCGGCCGCCTCGGCGAGGTCCGGCGCGTGCCAGGGCGGCGCGCCCAGGCCCAGCAGCCGGCGCAGCGCGCCGGGGGCCGGGTGGTCCTCGGGCATCGCCGGCTCGTCGACCGAGCCGAGCACCGTGGTGCCGAGCGCGCCGGCGATCTCCGGCTCCGGCCGCACCCGCCGGTCGAGCCGGGACGCCAGCAGGTGGCCGAACAGGCCAAGCACCAGCGCGGCCAGCGCGCCGCCGGCGCCGAGGTGGACCATCGTCGGCGCCGCCGGGGCGGCCGGGCGCTGTGCCGGGCCCATCACCACCATCTTCGCCCGGCCGGTCGCCGCGTCCAGCTCGTCGAGCTTGGTGATCGCCTGCGCCAGCGCCGTGCGCAGCGACTCCAGCCCGGTGCGCACGCCGACACTGTCGATCGTGTCGCCGCGCCCGGCCGAGTCGTGCAGCTCGGAGATCCGCCGCATGGTCTGGGTGACCTGCTGGCGCAGGTTCTCCTGCTGGTCCTGGGACACCCGCGCCGACGGGTCCTCGGTGTCGCCGAGCAGCTGGGTGGAGAACGTGACGTACTCCTGGGCCACCCGGTCGGCCCTCGCCTGGGCCGCCTCGGCGTCGCTCGCGACCGCGGTGATCTCGATGATGTTGCCGTCGGCCACCGCCGCCTCGACCGTCCTGGCCAGGTCGGCGCCGGTCACGCCGCCGCCAAGGCCCGCCGCCGCCCGGTCCAGCACCACCGAGCTGGCCGCCACCTGCGCCTCGGTCCGCAGCTCGTCGGCGGCCCGTGGCCCCTGCAACAGCACGCTGGCCGAGGTCTCGTAGCCGGGGGACAGCAGCGGCGAGGCCGCCGCGCCGGCCAGCGCGCCGGCCACCGCGCACACCGCCAGCACCCGCCACCGCCGCCGCAGCACCCGCCCGACCAGCGCCAGGCCGACGGCGTCGGTGTGCACCGGCTGGGTCACCGGATGGCCTCCGCGTAGGCGGCCAGCAGCGACTCGGCCGAACGCGCCCAGGACAGCTCGCCGGCGACCCGCTCCCGGCCGATCTCGCCCATCCGCGCGCGCCGGTCCGGGTCGTCGAGCAGTTCGGCGGTGAGCTTGGCGAACTCGGAGACGTCGTTGGCCCGCGCGTACACCGCCGCCTCGCCGGCCGACACCCGCGCCTCGCGCAGCTCGTAGGACACGATCGCCCGGCCCATGGCCATGTACTCCATGACCTTGTTCATCGTGGACACGTCGTTGAGTGGGTTGAGCGGGTCGGGCGACAGACACACGTCGGCGGTCGACAGGTAGCGCACCAGGTCCTCGTCGGGGATCCGGCCGGTGAACTCCACCCACTCGTCCAGGCCGAGCTGGGTCGCCAGCGCGCGCATCTGGTCGAAGGTGTCGCCGGCGCCGACGAACACCGCGTGCCAGTCGCTGCGGCCCTGCTCGTCACGCAGCGCCGCGAGCGCGCGCAGGGCGTGGTCCACGCCGTCCTGCGGGCCCATCACCCCCAGGTAGCAGAGCAGATGTTCCTTGCCCCGCTTGAGTTCCGGCTCGGCCGGCACCTGCCGGAAGCGGTCGGTGGCCGGCGCGCTGCGGACCACGAACACCTTCTCCGGCGCCATCGAGCCCCGGTCGATCGCCACCCGCCGGTAGCTCTCGTTGGTGGCGATCACCACGTCGGCCTGCCGGTAGGTCGCCAGCTCCAGCCGGCGCACCACGTTGTACAGCAGGTCCTCGCCCCGGTCGAAGCGCGACAGGTACAGCTCGGGCACCAGGTCGTGCTGGTCGAACACGAACCGCGTGCCGCGCCGGCGCATCCGCTTGGCCACCAGGTACAGCAGGTCCGGCGGGTTGCACGCGTGCACCACGTCCACCCGCCCGTACACCTCGCCGACCTCGCGGGCCAGGCGCAGCGTGTGCCACAGCGCCGAGCCGTACTCCTTGAGGTAGCCGGCGGGGCCGCCGGTCGCCGCGCGCAGCGGGTAGCGGTGCACGCGCACCCCGTCCAGCTCCACGAACGGCTCGGTGTCCCGCTTGCTCCCCTGTGGACAGATGACGTGCACCTCCCAGCCGGCGTCGCGCAGGGTGGTCGACTCCTGCCACACCCTGCGGTCGAACGGGACGGAGAGGTTCTCGACGAGGATCAGCGCTCTACCAGGCAAGGCCCACGTATCCCGGTTCGGCCCGGCGCGCCCGCGCGTCGGGGAGGCGGACGAGGTCGACGATCGTCTGCGGCCCGCCGTGCGGCAGCCTGGCCAGCACGTCGGGGTCGGTGCAGCCGACGAGGATCACCTCGGCGTGGTCGAGCACCTCCTCGACCGAACCGAGCAGCAGCTGCCCCAGGTGCGGCAACCGGGCCTCGATGAACTCCCGGTTGGCGCCCAGCAGCCGCGACAGGCTCACATTGGCGTCGTGGATGCGCAGGTCGTAACCCTTGCCCAGCAACCGTTCCGCCAGCTCCACCAGCGGGCTCTCCCGCAGGTCGTCGGTGCCCGGCTTGAACGACAGCCCGAACAGGCCCACCCGCCGCTTGCCGGTCCTGGCCACCAGGTCGAACGCGCGCCGCAGGTGTTCCTCGTTGGAGGGCAGCACGTGCGACAGGATCGGCACCGCCACGTCCGCGCGCCGCGCCGCGTGCACCAGCCCGCGCAGGTCCTTGGGCAGGCACGAGCCGCCGAAGGCGAACCCGGGCCGCAGGTAGGCGGGGCTGACGTTGAGCTTGCGGTCGGCCAGGAACACGTCCATCACGCTGTGTGAGTCCAGCCCCAGCGCCGCGCAGATCGCGCCGAGCTCGTTGGCGAAGCCGACCTTCAGCGCGTGGAAGGAGTTGTCGGCGTACTTGGTGATCTCCGCGACCGGGATCGGCACCCGGAACACCTCGCCGGGCAGGCCGTCGTAGAGCGCGGCCACCACGTCGCCGCTGGCCTCGTCGAGCTGGCCGACGACGGTCTTGGGCGGGGAGAAGAAGTCCCGCACGCTGGTGCCCTCACGCAGGAACTCCGGGTTCACGGCCACCCCGAAGTCGACCCCGGCGGTGCGCCCTGACGCCTTCTCCAGGATCGGGACCAGCAGGTTCAGGCAGGTCCCCGGCAGCATCGTGCTGCGGAAGACCACGGTGTGACGCCGGCCATCCGTGCGCGTCGCGAGCGCCTCACCGATCTGTTCGGCCACCCGTTCGAGGTAGGCCGTGGACAGGCTGCCGTTGGGCGCCGACGGTGTGCCGACACACACCAGCGACACGTCGGTCCCGGCGACCGCCGAGGCGACGTCGGTGGTCGCGCGCAGCGCACCGGCGCGCACCACGTCGGCCGTCAGCTCCCCGATCCGCTCCTCGACCACGGGCGCCTGACCCCGGTTGACCAGGTCGACCTTCGTGGGGTTCACGTCCACCCCGACCACCTGGTTCCCCCGCGCGGCCAGGCACGCGGCGGACACACAGCCGACGTAGCCCAGGCCGAAGACACCGATCCGCAGGCCGGTCATCCGGCCTCTCCCGCCGTGACGGTCACCGTGACGCGGGCAGCACGAAATAAGCGTGACGTAACCACGCGAGTTCCTCTCGGACTTGTGCTCCGGACCCCGATTCCGGACATTGGGTGCGGGCCCGGGTGCGGGCCTGCGCGCACCTGACTCCTTGAGGTAGGTCGGCCGATCGCGGGCCACTGTTACCGGGAGTGGCGGAAATTCGGCGAGGTCGGCCCCTGTAGGTTCCCCTGCGAGGGGACGTTCGTTCGCACGAAGGGGAGTGGGCCGTGTTCGTACGACGGATCGCGGTGATCGGCACCGGTTATGTCGGACTCACCACCGGTGCGTGCCTGGCGTCACTCGGCCACCACGTGGTCTGCGCCGACGTCGACGCCGACAAGGTGAAGCGGCTGTGCGCCGGCGAGGTCGACATCCTGGAGCCGGGCCTGGCCGAGCTGGTGTCCGAGGGCATCGCCGCCGGCCGGCTCTCGTTCGTGTTGGGTGCGCCGGCCGCCGTCGAGGGCGCGGAGGTGGTGTTCCTCTGCGTGCCGACCCCGATGGGTGTCGGCGGGGTGGCCGACCTGTCGATCGTCGAGTCGGTGATCGAGGAGGTCGGCACGCTGCTGCCGGCCGGGTGTGTCGTGGTCAACAAGTCGACGGTGCCGGTGGGCAGCGCGCAGCGCACCGCCGAGCTGATCGAGCGCGACGACGTGGCGGTCGTGTCCAACCCCGAGTTCCTGCGTGAGGGCTCGGCGGTGCACGACTTCCTGAACCCGGACCGGATCGTCGTGGGCTGCGACCAGCAGGACGCCGCCGAGCGCGTGGCCGCCCTCTACGCCCGGCTCGGCGCGCCGACCGTGCTGACCGACGCCGCGTCGGCCGAGCTGGTCAAGTACGCGGCGAACTGCTTCCTGGCGATGAAGCTGTCCTACGTCAACGCGATCGCCGAGCTGTGCGACCGCCTCGGCGCGGACATCTCCGACGTCACCGAGGGCATGGGCTACGACAAGCGCATCGGCCAGGCGTTCCTGCAGCCGGGTCCCGGCTGGGGCGGCTCGTGCCTGCCCAAGGACACCTCGGCGATGCTGCAGCTCGCGGACGCCGCCGACTTCGAGTTCCGGCTCATCCGGGCGACCATCGACACCAACAACCGCCAGCGCCAGCGCATGGTGGAGAAGGTGCGGCTGGCGGTCACCGGCAAGCGCGGCGGTTCGCTGTCCAAGGTCCGCCTTGGCGTGCTGGGCCTGACGTTCAAGGCCGGCACCGACGACCTGCGGGACTCCCCGGCGTTGGCGGTGGCCGCGCTGCTGCGTCAGGCCGGTGCCAAGCTCGTCGGCTACGACCCGGCGCTGCGTTCCGGTGACGTCCGCGCCGACCTCGACGGCATCACCCTGGTGGACGACCCGTACCAGGCGGCCGAGGGTGTCGAGGCGGTCGTGGTGCTGACCGAGTGGGCGGAGTTCCGGTCGCTGGACTGGTCGAAGCTGGCCGGGGTGGTGGCCCGCCCGGTGGTGGTGGACACCCGCAACCTGCTCGACCCGGACGTGGTGCGCCGCGCGGGCTTCGAGTGGAACGGGCTGGGCCGCCGCTAGTCCCGGTTCTCGCTCTGGAGGTCGACGACCACGAGTGCCTGGTCGTCGTGGGGCTTGGGGCGGGGCCAGCGGGCCCCGTCCCGGTCCTGTTCCTCGGCGGCGCGGACCGCGTCGAGCATCGCCTGCGCGCCGGCCGTGGTGACGAGTTCGACGGCGGCCGGCCAGTCGAGGATCCCGTAGTCGTCGACGCCGCAGGACACGCCGTCGCTGGCCAGCAGTACCTGCCGCACGTCGGCGCGCGGCCAGCGGGCGCGTACGGCGTGGTAGGCGGCGTCGGGGTCGGCCTCGGCGACCCAGTAGCCGCCCTCGGTGTTGCGCAGCCGGTCGACGCCGACGGCGGAGGTGCGCAGGGCGGCGACGTGGTCGGCGCCGTAGCCGCCGCCGGCGCGCAGCCGTGAGCGGTAGCCGGGTCCGGTGCGCGGCAGGGTGGCGAGTCGTTCGTCGGCCAGGACCTGGGGGCCCTGCGCGGTGACGGCGACGATCGGGCTGTCGCCCAGGACCAGGCCCTCCACGGTGTCGCCGGACCAGCGGGCGATGGCGACCGTGCTGGCCGGGGCGTCGCCGGCGACCAGGTCCTGTTCCCTGGCCAGCGCGCCGATGGCGGCGGCGAGCAGGTCGGCGAGGTCCATGTCGGGGTAGCCGGTCAGCCGTCCGGCGATCTGCCCGGACAGCAGGGTGGCGTACCAGCCGCCGCTGCGCCGGCCGGGCAGCAGGGTGGTGGCCCCGTCGAGGACGACGACGGCGTTGGGCAGTACGACGACGACGTCCTCGCTCGGCCGTTCCTGCCCGTCCAGGCCCACTCCGGGGCGCTCCGCCACGTCGATTTTCATGATCCACATCCTACGCGTCAACTCCGGTTGACACGGGACAGTTGTCAACGTAGATTGACATCATGAGTGAGGCGACCCAGCTGGCCTCCGACGCCGGCGACCAGGACCCCCGAGTCGGACTGCGGGCGGTGGCCGCCCTGCGCAAGCTCCTCGAACGCCTCGAAGCGGTCCAGGTGCGCAACGCGCGCGTCAACGGCTGGTCCTGGCAGGACATCGCGACCGAGTTGGGCGTGACCCGACAGGCGGTCCACAAGAAACACGGAAAGGCCTGACATGTTCGAACGTTTCACGAAATCCGCCCGACACGTCGTCCTGAACGCCGTGAGTGAGGCCGAGAACGACCGCGCGGAGCGGGTCACCGCCGAACACCTGATGCTTTCCCTGCTGCGCGCGCCGGCCGTCACCGCGTCGCTGCTGGCCGATTCCGGGGTGCTTCCCGAGGACGTCCGGGACGAGTTCGCGCAGGCGAGGCGTCGGGCCGGCCTCACCCAGTCCGAAGTGGATGCCTTGTCCGGCCTGGGAATCGACCTCCCGTCGATCGTCTCCCGGATCGAGGCCACTCACGGTCCCGACGCGCTCGCCGCGCCGAAACGCCGCCGCCCGCACCTGCCGGGCAGTCACATCCCCTTCGCCGACGAAGCCAAGAACATTCTCACCAACGCGCTCGTCCAGGCCAAGGAGAACCGCGACCGGCACATTTCCGACCACCATTTCCTGTTGGCGATGGCCGCCGCGCCCGGAGTTCCCGCGCAGATTCTCGCCGAGCACGGACTCACCTACACCGCCGTTCTCCGGCACTTCGCCAAGGCCGGCTGACGCCTCACCGGCCGCGCCAGGTCACCAGCGGCAGGAAGGCCTGGGTCAGCGGGCCGATCGACAGCGCGTACACCACGGTCCCGACCCCGACCGTTCCACCGAGAAACCAGCCAACGCCCAGAACCGTCAGCTCGATCCCGGTCCGCACCACCCGCAGGGACACCCCGGTCCGCGCCGACAGTCCGGTCATCAGCCCGTCGCGCGGCCCCGGCCCGAGCCGCACCCCGATGTAGGTCGCGGTGGCCAGGCCGTTGAGCACCACACCGCTGACCAGCAGCACGATCCGCGGCCACAGCGACGACGGCGTCGACACCAGGGCCAGCGTCGCGTCGACCGTCACGGCGATCAGCACGATGTTGGCCACCGTCCCCAGCCCGGGACGCTGGCGCATCGGGATCCAGCACAGCAGCACCAGCGCGCCGATGATGCCGGTCACCGTGCCGAACGACAGGCCGGTCCGCTCTGAGAGGGCCTCGTGCAGGACGTCCCACGGGTCCAGGCCCAGCGCGCCGCGCACCATCAGGCCCATGCTCGCGCCGTAGAGCGCGAGCCCGGCCAGCAGTTGGGTCAACCGGCGCACCGGACTGGCTCGTACCGACACATGCTGTAAGTCCACATCGCCATCCTGAACAAAGCCACACTCCCTCATCAATGACCAATCTGAAAGAATTGGTCACATGAACGCCGCTGGAAGAGTCAGTGCACGCAGATTGGCCCAGCTACTGGGCAGGTGGCGCCGCCACGGCTCGCGGCAGGGTGCCGTAGATCTCGCCGCCGGCATCCGGCTGCTGGTGCTCGACGGCCGGCTGCCCGCCGGCACCGCGCTCCCCCCGGAACGGGAACTGGCCACCGCCGTGGACGTCAGCCGCACCATGGTCGCCGCCGCCCTGGAACGGCTGCGCGCCGACGGGCTGGTCGTCAGCCGCCGGGGCGCCGGGTCCTGGGTGGCGGTGCCCGACGGGCCGGTCACCGACCACGGCCTCACCGACGGCGACCCGCACGTCATCGACTTCGCGCGCGCGGTGCCCAGCGCCATCCCCGGCATCGAGGCCGCCGCCGCGGCCGCCCTGCCCCGCCTGGTCGCCGAACTCGGCGGCCACGGCTACTACGAACAGGGCCACCCCGACCTGCGCGAACGCCTCGCCCGCCGGTACACCGAACGCGGCCTGCCGACCGGCCCGGACGAGATCCTGGTCACCAACGGCGCCCACCACGGCCTGGCGATGGCGCTGCGCCTGCTGGTCGGCCCCGGCGACCGCGTGCTGATCGAGCAGCCCACCTACCCCAACGCCATCGAGGCCGTCCGCGCCGCGCACGCCCTGCCCGTCCCGGTCGCCATGACCGACGAGGGGTGGGACCTGGAGGGCGTCGAGGCCACCCTGCGCCAGGCCGCCCCCCGCCTGGCCTACCTGATCATCGACTTCCACAACCCCACCGGCCACCAGCTCGACGTCCCCGGCCGGGAACGGCTCGCCGCCGCGCTGCGCCGCGCCAGGACCCCGGTCGTGGTCGACGAGACCCAGCTGGAACTGGACCTGCGGGCCGAGCCGGTCGCGCTGCCGCCGCTCGGCGCGTTCGCCGGGGACCTGGTGCTGGCCGCCGGGTCGGCCGGCAAGTCGCACTGGGGCGGGCTGCGGATCGGCTGGCTGCGCGCGTCGGCCGAGGTGGTCAACCGGCTGCTGGCGGTGCGCCGGGGCCTGGACCTCGGCTCGCCGGTGCTCGAACAGCTGCTGTTCGCCGAACTGCTCGACGCCGACCCGGCGGACCTGGTCGAACGCCGCCGGGAGCTCGCGCGTCGGCGGGACGCGCTGGCCGACGCGGTGCGCCACTGGTGTCCCGACTGGACGTTCCGGGTCCCCGACGGCGGCCTGTCGCTGTGGTGCCGGCTGCCGGAGCCGTCCGGGACGCGGATCGCGGCGGTCGCGCAGAACTTCGGCGTGCGGGTCGTTCCCGGCTCGTTCTTCGCGCCGGCCGGCGGGCTGGAACGCTGGCTGCGGCTGCCCTACACGCTCCCGGTGGCCGACCTGGCCGACGCCGCGCACCGACTTTCGCTGGCCGCGGTGTCCGTGGCGGAAACCCGAGCATCGATCACCGACAACGGGTTGATTCCGGTCACGTGACTAGCGCGGAGATCGTTGGACGCGGTAGAAAGCAGTGCGCTGGATGGCCTAGCCGATACGGCCATCCAGCGCACTGGTCGCCTCTGGTCTGCTCGGCAGGGCCGGCCGGCACAGCCCCTCGTTGTGCCGACCAGGCGAGTTGCCAGAGGGGGAGAGCCCCGGCGCCGCGGGGGCATCGCGGCGCCGGGGCCATGCCCCGACCTGACCGGGCGCGGTCGGCAGGTCGGGAGGTTCGTGTTGTGCTCTTCGGCCGATCGTTCACTGGTTCCCGATGGCCACTTGGTTAGGCCGAATGGAGTACACGCGGCCGGTCCGAGGTAAACCACTCCCAGGGGAGCCGGTTGGAAATCAATCAGGTGACGTCGCAGGTAGGCCGGGTGTCCGACCGTGCGCGTCGGTGGCGTGGCCGTGGTTGGCGACGCCCGCCGGCGGCGGTTCGACGGCGGCCGGCGTGACCGGAACACCGTGTGTACCTCGGGCCCCTGTGGTGTTGTCGTGGACCGTGGTGGCGGTGGTGCCGCCACCGGGCAGCGGCGCTGGTGCCCTCTCCGGAACCGGCGAGTCGCTGGCCGTGCGGCCGGTGTCACCGGCCGGGGCGGACGCGCGGCGCGCGGGAGCTGAGGGTGACGGAGTGTACTCCGTCGGTGTCGTGAAGACCGGCGGCGCGCGGGGCGCGGCCGGGGAGCGTGGCTCGACGGCGGCGGGCGGCGCCGCGCCGGGGAGCGGCCCGGTGGCCTGGTCGGCCGGGGGCGGCGGGTACAGCGGGTCGGGCAGGTCCACCGGGAGATCGGCCTGGGGCGGGGCGAACAGGGTCGACAGGTCGGTGGCGGTCTCGTGGAGCGAGTCGCTGGTCGCCTCGGAGGCGTCGCCTATCCGGTCGGTGAGGTCGTCGGCGAGCCCGTCCAGGTGCCCGTCGAGGTGCCCGTCCAGATGGCCGTCGAGGTGCCCGTCGAGGTGGCCGTCGTGCGGTCCGACGGCGCCCGGGTCAGGGCCGATGGTGTGGGTGGAGTGGGCCGGGAAGGCGTCCTCGACCTCGGACAGCGGGGCCGCTGAGGCACCGCCGGCGAAGATCACGGACAGCAACCATCCGGCCCCGGCGAACACGCCGATGAGCACGGTACGGCGCAGAAAACGGCGAAAACGGCCGCGGGCGGGCGTCCATGCGCCGTTCACCGCGACCACCACCGTCCCATGCTCCGCCCGTACCACGGGTGCCCTCCGACAAGTCCACACTATCTAGCACCCCACCGGCAATGTGCACCCTAGCCGCGTCGAATCCACCCGGAAAGACCGCAAAAGCGCACCTTATCGGCCGTATGGGCCAATGTTGATCACCCGCGGTGAGCGTCGCCGGGCCGCCCCGGTGCCCGCTCGGCCAACGGTCTCCTGGACGGGGTCGAGAAGTGCTCCGGGGCGGCGTCGACGCCGTCACACCGTCCACCACCATGTGGGGAACGGGGTGATGACTCAGAGTAGGCGTTTGGGGTCAGGCGAGCGTGTGCAGCCGCTGGACAGCCTGGTCGAGGACGTCGTCGCGCTTGCAGAACGCGAACCGCACGATGTGCCGCCACCGGTCGGGGTTGTCGGTGAACACCTGGACCGGCACCGCCGCCACACCGATCCGCCCTGGCAGGTCGAAGCACAGCTCGGCGCCGTCGGTGAACCCGAGCGGCCGGACGTCGGCGCAGATGAAGTACGTCCCGCTGCTGGGCCGCACACCGAACCCGGCGGCCGCCAGTCCCTCGGCCAGCCGGTCGCGCTTGGCCGACAGGTCCGCGCGCAGCCCCTCCACCCAGGCCGACTCGGTGTCCAGCGCGTGCGCGACCGCCGGCTGGAACGGCGCGCCGCCGACGAAGGTCATGAACTGCTTGGCCGCCCGCACCGCCGACACCAGCGTCGCCGGCCCGCACACCCAGCCGATCTTCCAGCCGGTGCAGTTGAACATCTTGCCGGCGCTGGAGATCGTCACGGTGCGCTGCGCCATCCCGGGCAGCGTGCCCAGCGGGACGTGCTCGACGCCGTCGTAGGTCAGCGACTCGTACACCTCGTCGGTGACCGCGATCAGGTCGTGCTCGACGCACAGCGCGGCGATGCCGGCCAGCTCCTCGCGGGTGAACACCGTGCCGGTCGGGTTGTGCGGCGAGTTGACCAGGACCACCCGGGTCCGGGGCGTGATGGCGGCGGCCAGCGCCTCCAGGTCCACGGCGAACCGGCCGTCGGGTGCCTCCACCAGCGACACCACCCGGCGGGTCGCGCCGGCCAGCGCGACCGAGGCGGCGTAGGAGTCGTAGTAGGGCTCGAACAGCACGACCTCGTCGCCGGCCTCCACCAGCGCGAGCATCGCCGCCGCGATCGCCTCGGTGGCGCCGACGGTGACCAGGATCTCGCTGTCCGGGTCGAAGGTGGTGCCGTAGCGCTCGCGCTGCGCGGCGATCGCCGCCCGCAGCTCGGGCCGGCCCGGCCCCGGCGGGTACTGGTTGACCCCGGTGGCGATCGCCTCCTGGGCGGCGGCCAGCATCGACGGCGGCCCGTCGGTGTCCGGGAAGCCCTGCCCGAGGTTCACCGCCCCGGTCCGGGCGGCCAGCGCGGTCATCTCCGCGAAGATCGTCGAGGTGAACGGCTCGAGACGAGGAACCAAGGCTTTCCGGCGCACGGTCATGCAGTCTCACGGACAATGGTCGTGTGCGGCAACTGACGGGTCCCCACTCCACCGCCCCGATCCCGGGTGAGGCCGAGAAACGACACGCCCTGCGACGGATGAAGCTGGTCGCGCTGTCGTTCCTGCTCGGCGCCACCGTGGTGTTCCTGGCCATGTCCTTCTGGCAGTCCGCCGGCGCGCCGGCGTGGGCCGGCTACGTGAAGGCCGCGGCCGAGGCCGGCATGATCGGCGCGCTGGCCGACTGGTTCGCGGTGACCGCGCTGTTCCGCCACCCGCTGGGGCTGCGGATCCCGCACACGGCGATCATCCCGACCCGCAAGGACGTCCTTGGCGACAGTCTCGGCGAGTTCGTCGGCTCGAACTTCCTGTCCGAGCAGGTCGTGCGGGAGCGGCTGCGGCGCGTCGGGGTCGCCCGGCGGCTGGGCGGGTGGCTGGCCGAGCCGGCCAACGCCGAGCGGGTGACCGCCGAGCTGGCGACGGTCGTGCGGGGCGCGGTCACCGTGCTGCGCGACGAGGACGTGCAGGCCGTGCTGGAGCAGGCGGTGGTGAAGCGGGTGGTGGCGGTGCCGTGGGGCCCGCCGCTGGGCAAGCTGCTGGGCGGGGTGTTCGCCGACGGCGCGCACCACAAGCTGGTGGACCTGCTGTGTGACCGCGCCTACGACTGGGTCAAGGACAACCACGGCACGGTGCTGCGGGTGGTGTCCGACCGCGCGCCGAACTGGTCGCCCAGGTTCGTCGACTCGATGGTGGCCGACAAGGTCTACGGCGAGGTGCTCTCGTTCGCCTGGCTGGTCAAGACCGACCCGAACCACCCGATGCGCCTGGCGATCGACAAGTTCCTCGGCGAGTTCGCCGCTGATCTGCAGAGCGACCAGGCGACGATGGAACGCGCCGAGCAGGTCAAGCACCAGGTGCTGGCCCACCCCGAGGTGCAGAAGCTGATCGGCTCGGCCTGGGCCACGGCCAAGGGCATGCTGCTCGACGCCGCCGAGGACCCGTCCAGCGAGCTGCGCAGGCGGGTCCGCGAGGGCCTGGCCAGCCTGGGCCGGCGGCTGACCGACGATGACGCGCTGCGAGGCAAGGTCGACAGCTGGGTGGAGGGCGCGGCGGCGTACGTGGTGCTCAACTACCGCGACGAGATCACCACGCTGATCACCGACACGGTGCGCCGCTGGGACGCCGAGGAGACCTCCCGCAAGATCGAGTTGCAGGTCGGCCGGGACCTGCAGTTCATCCGGATCAACGGCACGGTCGTTGGCGCGTTGGCCGGTCTGGTGATCTACTCGGTGGCCCAGCTCATCCTCTGAGCGTCGCGGCGGTGCGGGCGCGTTCCCGCCAGCCTCGGGCCTTCTCGCGGTTGCCGCAGACCCGCATCGAGCACCAGGTGCGGGAGTGGTTGCGGGAGCGGTCGTAGAACGCCCACCGGCAGTCCCGCGCCGGACAGATCTTCAGCCGGTCCCACCGGCCGAGCACGACCAGCCGGCTGGCCGAGGCGAGGACCGCGCCGGCGACGTCGGCGGCCACGACCCGGGGCCGGCCGTCGATGACCGCGACGGTGACCGGGGCGCTGACCGGCGCCACCCCGGCGGTGGGGTCGCCGGCGGCGGCGCGCAGGGTCGCGCGGATCTCGCGCGGGTGCTCCGCGCCGGGTGTCAGTCCCCGCCTGGCCAGCCAGTCGTTCCAGGCCACGGGGTCGTCCAGCAGGTCGGTGCCCCGCGCCAGGTCGACGGTGTTCAGGAAGTCCAGCACCAAGGTCACGTCCTCGGTCACGATCTCCACTGTAGGCGGATCTCCATCCTCGGGTCGTCGTTGATGGATCAGCAGGTCAGCAGGCTCTTCACAGGGTGTATAGACCTCAGCTATACACCCTGTGTAGTCTCTGCCGGCATGTCAGTCGGTCACACCCTGCTGGGGATCCTGGAACAGGGCCCACGCCACGGGTACGAACTCAAACGCGCCTACGACGAGCACTTCGGCCACGACCGCCCGCTGCACTATGGGCAGGTCTACGCCACGCTCTCCCGCCTGCTGCGCAACGGCCTGATCATCGAGGACGGTGTCGAGCAGGGCGGCGGCCCGGACCGCAAGCGCTACGCGGTCACCGACGAGGGCGTCACCGACGTCGAGCGCTGGCTGACCACACCGGAGAAGCCCGAGCCCTACCTGCAGAGCACCCTCTACACCAAGGTCGTCATCGCGCTGCGCTCCGGCCGCGACGCCGAGGACCTGCTCGACACCCAGCGCGCCGCCCACCTCGCGATGATGCGCGAACTGGTCACCCGCAAGTCCCGGGGCGACCTGACCGACCAGCTCATCTGCGACCACGCGCTGTTCCACCTGGAGGCCGACCTGCGCTGGCTGGAGCTGACCACCGCCCGCCTGGCCGACCTCGGCAAGCAGGTGCGCCCGTGACCAAGCCAGCCACCCCGCCGCTGCTCGTCGCCGACTCGATCGCCAAGTCCTTCGGGCCGACCAAGGCCCTGACCCAGGCCTCGATGACCGTCGCCCCCGGCGAGATCGTCGCCGTGATGGGCCCGTCCGGGTCCGGCAAGTCGACCCTGCTGCACTGCCTGGCCGGCATCATCGCCCCGGACGCCGGCATGGTCTCCTACGCCGGTCAGGGCCTCGCCCAGCTGTCCGACACGCGCCGCAGCGCCCTGCGGCGCACCGACTTCGGGTTCGTCTTCCAGTTCGGCCAGCTCGTCCCCGAGCTGACCTGCCTGGAGAACGTCGCCCTGCCACTGCGCCTTGGCGGCGGCCGCCGTCGCGACGCCGAAGCGCGAGCCACCGAGTGGCTGGCCAGGCTGGAGGTCGGCGACATCGCCGGCAAACGCCCCGGCGAGGTCTCCGGCGGCCAGGGTCAGCGGGTCGCGGTGTCCCGCGCGCTGGTCACCAGCCCGAAGGCGGTCTTCGCCGACGAGCCCACCGGCGCGCTGGACTCGCTGGCCGGCGAGCACGTGATGCGCCTGCTGACCGACACCGCCCGGGAGACCGGCGCGGCGGTCGTGCTGGTCACCCACGAGCCGAGGGTCGCCGCCTACGCCGACCGCGAGGTCGTCGTCCGCGACGGGCGCACCAAGGCGGTGGAGTTCGCATGAGGCGCTGGGCGGGCGACCTCGCCCTCGGACTGCGGCTCGCGGTCAGCGGCCGCAGCTCGCTGACCCGGTTCCTGCTCAGCGCCGTCGGCATCGCCATCGGCGTGGCCGTGCTGCTGGTCGGCGCCTCGGTCGGCAACATCGCCCACCAGCACCAGGTCCGCGACGCGACCACCTCGTTCGCGGCCAACTCGGACGTCCCGGTCGACGGCGTCGACCCGCTCTACTGGTCGCTGGATCCCACCGTGTTCCACGGCGACCGGGTGGAGCGCTTCTACGTCCACGCCGCCGGCGAGAACGCCCCGGTACCACCGGGTCTGGACCGGGTACCGGCACCCGGCGAGCAGGTGGTCTCCCCCGCGCTGGCCGACCTGCTCTCCTCACCGGAGGGCGAACTGCTCACCCCGAGACTGTCCGCCGAGGTCATCGGCACGCTCCCCGACTCGGCCGTTCCGGAGCCGGGCGACCTGATCACCTACGTCGGCGCCGACGCGTCGTTCGTCGGGTCCGACGGCGCGGTGCCGACCTACGGGTTCGACCCCACGGTGCGCGACGAGCCGCTGCCGCCGGAGATGTTGGTCGTGCTGACGGTCGGCGTGGTCGTGCTGCTGCTGCCGGTGTTCATCTTCGTCAGCACCTCGGCCAGGGTCGCCGGCGCGGAGCGGGACCGGCGGCTCTCGGCGCTGCGGCTGGTCGGCGCCGGTGCGCGGCAGGTGCGCCGGATCTCGGCGGCGGAGGCGGTGGTCAGCGCTCTGGCCGGGCTGGTCCTCGGCGCCGGGCTGTTCCTGTTCGTGCGGCTGTTCGCCGAGGACATCGAGCTGTCCGGCCGGCGGGTCTACCGCGAGGACGTGGTGCCGGACCCGGTGCTGGCCGTGCTGATCGTGCTGGCCGTGCCGGGCCTGGCGGTGGCCACCGCGCAGTTCGCCATGCGCCGCACGATCATCGAGCCGCTCGGGGTGGTGCGGTACGCGCGACCGGTGCGCCGCCGGGGCTGGTGGCGGCTGGCGCTGGTCACGGCCGGGGTGGCGGCGCTGCTGTACAGCGGGTCGGCCGGCCGGGGCTCGGACCTGTGGATCGCCCTGCTGGTGGTGGGTACCGCGCTGCTGCTGGTCGGCGTGCCGGTGCTGCTGCCGTGGCTGGTGGAGCGGGTCGTGCGGCGGCTGAGCGGTGGCCCGTCGTCGTGGCAGCTGGCGATCCGGCGGCTGCAACTGGACAGCGGCACGGCGGCCAGGGTGGTCGGCGGGGTGGCGGTCGTGCTGGCCGGGGCGATCGCGTTGCAGACGATCCTGATGACCGCCGAGACGTCCCTCGGGGACCGGGGCATCAGCTCGGGGAAGCCCTCGATCGAGGTCCTGGTCTCCGACGAGAGCCTGATCGAGCCGGTCGTCGAGGATCTGTCGGCGCTGCCGTCGGTACGTGGCGCCTACGCGGTGAGCGACGAGACCGCCTTCGTCGCCGGCCGCGAGGACCGGCCCGACCTGACCCAGACCTACCTGAGCGTCATGGACTGCGACGCCGTGCGCGCCCTCGCCGGGGCGACCGAGTGCACCGACGGCGACGTGTTCGCCCGTGCCGGGTACGAGGCCCCGCCCGCGCCGGGAACCAGCCTCGAGTTCCGCGACTACGTCGACCCGGTCGAGGGCGCCGACGTCGCCGTCGGTCCCGTCGGCGACGAGTACGAGGTCACCGGCACCTGGACCGTGCCGAAGGCCAGGAACCTGCCGGAGAGCCCGAACCTGCGCGTCGGCGGCACGCTGATCGTCACCCCCGGCGCGCTCGGTGGGGTGGTGTTGCCCGACGTCCGCACGATGGTCCACGTCGACAGCGGCGAGCTGACCGGCGACGACGTCGAACGGATCCGCAACGCGGTGGCCGCCCACGAGTGGCGGATCTACACGTACGTGCTCGGCGACGTCAGCGCTGGCAGCGCCCGGCAGGCGTTCACCACCGTGAGCAGCGGGCTCTACGGTGGCGCGGTGTTCACGTTGCTGGTGGCCGGGGTGAGCCTGCTGGTGCTCGCGCTGGAGCACATCCGGGAGCGCCGCCGGCCGCTGGCCGTGCTGGTGGCCAGCGGGGTGCCCAAGGCCGTGCTGGGTCGGTCGCTGCTGTGGCAGGTGGTGTTGCCGATCCTGCTCGGCGTGGTGGTCGCCGTGGTGACCGGCGTCGGGTTGGCCTGGCTGGTCGTGCGCAGCATGAACGTGTCGCTGGCGGTGGACTGGCTCGGGGTCGGCGTGCTGTCGGCCGGATCGGTGCTGCTCGCGGTGGCCGTGAGCGCGTTGACGCTGCCGTTCCTGCGCAGCGCCACCCGGTTGACGTCGCTGCGGACCGAGTAGGTGGCGGCAAACCCTGGTGGCCCCGAACACACCGATCTGCGTACTGTTACGAGTGTGATTTGCCCGAAGTGCCAGAACTCATTGCGCACCGTGGACCGCCAAGGCATCCACATCGACCAGTGCGACGGCTGTCGCGGGATCTTCCTGGACCGGGGGGAGCTGGAGTCGATTCTCAACGCCGAGCGCCAGTACTCGGCCCAGTCCGCGCCGCCGCCGTACCAGCCGGGACCCGGCGGCGCCCCGCCGCCTCCGCCGCCGCCCGGCGGTGGGTACTACCGGGACTCTCCCAAGGGTTACGGCTACTCGGACTCGCCGCGCGGCTACGGCGGTCACGGTGGCCATGGTGGTCACCACGGTGGCCACCGTCGGCGCAAGAGCTTCCTGGAGCAGTTGTTCGACTGATCAGGAACTCCGTGCCGCACCGATGAATCCGATGATCTGTGCCGGCTGCGGGGTGTGGACCGACGAACCTCGGGTGTTGGCCGACGGCGCCGGAACGGTACTGGCCTGTGTGTCCTGTGGACACCGGGAACCGTTCCGGCGCCTGCCGCTGTTCGCGTTGACCGGTCCCAGCGGGACCGGCAAGACCACCGTGGGCCGCCTGCTCGTCGACCGGCTGCGCGACCGGTGTGTCGTGGTGGAACAGGACCTGCTGTGGGTCGGCGCGCTGCGTGACCCGTCCGGCGACTCGGCCGCCTTCCGCCGGACCTGGCTGCGGCTGGCGGCCAGCGTGGCGCAGAACGGCCGCCCGGTCGTGCTGTGCGGGACGGTCGCGCCGCCGCAGTTCGAGACCTGGCCCGAGCGCGTGCTGTTCTCCGACATCCACTACCTGGCGCTGACGTGTGCCCCCGAGGTGCTGCGCGCGCGGCTGCGCGACCGGCCAGCCTGGCGCGGCTGGGACGACGGGCGCATCGAGGAGATGCTGGGGTTCAACGACTGGGTGCGCGCCACGGCCGAGCGGACCAGCCCGCCGATGCGCCTGCTGGACACCACCCAGGCGCCGGTCGCCGCCACCGCAGACGTCGTCGCACGGTGGGTACGGAGCTTGCTCCCCAGGTGACGGAGCTTGCTCCCCAGGTGACAGTGCCTGCTCCCGGTGATCGTGCCGCTGTGATCGTGCCGCTGTGATCGTGCCGCTGTGATCGTGCCGCTGTGATCGTGCCGCTGTGACCGTGCCGCTGTGACCGTGCCCACGTGACCTGCGCAAGCACTGTGCTTGCAGTTGCTAGCATCCCGGCGTACGGTCGTGGGTGAGAGCAGGAGGAGGCGCCACGATGGGATCGACCGGGGAGTCGGGAATCGACCAGGTCACCGGCAAGGTCGCCGACCTCGGGCGGGACATCGGCGAGTACATCAAGCAGCAGCGGGCATCGGCCAAGATCTCCCTGCGGCAACTGTCCAAACTCGCCGGGGTGTCCAACCCCTACCTCAGCCAGATCGAACGGGGCCTGCGCCGGCCCTCCGCCGAGATCCTCCAGCAGATCGCCAAGGGCCTGCGGATCTCGGCAGAGGCGCTGTACGTGCAGGCCGGCATCCTCGACGTCGTCGAGGGCGGCCCGCTCGTCGACGCCATCCGCGCCGACGAGGTGCTGACCGAACGGCAGAAACAGGTCCTGCTCGACGTGTACGAGTCGTTTCGTCGGGAGAACGCCGCGTCCCAGGGGTCGGACGTGGAGCGTGCCCCGGAATCTCAGGAGGGATAGATCATGGTTGCGTTGCCCAGGACCGAAGACGTCCGCAAGGCCGGCGAGCAGGCCGTCGAGGTACTCCGGATGCCGCTGCTGGTGGCCTTGGGTGCCGGCGACCTGGCCACCCAGGCCGTCCGGGACGCCGTTCGGGGAACCGACCTCGCCGGCGCCTACCAGAAGCTGGCCGACCAGGGCGAGGACACACTGAACAAGCTGCGGTCCCAGCCGCAGGTTCGGCGGGCGCTGGAGCAGGTCGAGGAGGCCATCGCCGCGTTGCAGGCGCGGGTGGGGGACGCCGCCGGCGACGCCAGGGAGTTGGCTGACGAGGTTCTGGCGAAGGTGACCTGGCGGGCCCGGTCGGTCGAGGCCGTCGTGGACGAGCCGGTCGCCGCCGCTGCGAAGACCACGGAGCACAAGACCACGGAGCAGAAGGCCTCGGCGCCGAAGACGTCCGCGCCCAAGGCCTCGTCCCGCAAGACCAACGGGGTCAAGCCGGCCGACAAGTAGGTCGCCCGCTGCGTGTCTGTTTGTGCCTGTCCTGTCTGTTGTGTGGTCCGCTGGTCACTCGCTCGGGTGCGCACGTAGTCTGGAGCGGTGCCGTACGAAGCGCTGTTGATCCTGCAGATCATCGACTGGGCCGCTGTGCCGGTCGGCGTCTTCGCGTTCATCCATGCGCTGATGCAGCGGCCGGACGCCTACCAGGCGATCGAGCGGCTCACCAAGCCGGCGTGGCTCGGGATCACCGGTGGCGCGGCGGTGGCGCTGCTGCTGTTCAGCTTCGCCGGGATCGGGTGGATCTTCTGGATCGCGGGGCTGGTGGCCGCGCTGGTGTACATCGTTGACGTGCGGCCTCGGTTGATCGAGGTGCAGCGAGGGCAGCGGTGGTGAACTGGAGCATCGCCGGCACGTTGAGTGTCGAGGCGGCGACCTCGCGTTCCGATCTGCTGGCCGAGCCCGTGGCCAAGGCGTTGGCGTTGGTGCCCGACGCCGGGCTGGTCGGGGTGGCCGCGATCGATCCCGACCTCGCGGACACCGCCGAGTTCTGTGCGCACTACGGGTCACCGCTGACGGCCTCGGCCAACTGTGTGGTCGTCGCGGGGAAGCGTGGCGGTGAGCAGCGGTTCGCGGCCTGTCTGGTGTTGGCGACGACCCGCGCCGACGTCAACGGGGTCGTGCGGCGGCGCCTCGATGTGCGCAAGGCCTCGTTCGCGCCCATGGACACGGCCGTCGAGCTGACCGGGATGGCCTACGGGGGGATCACGCCGCTGGGGCTGCCGGACGGGTGGCCGGTGCTGGTGGACCAGGCCGTCGCCGACGCGCCCGAGCTGGTCATCGGGAGTGGGATCCGGGGGAGCAAACTGCTCGTCCCGGGGTCGGTGCTCGCCGGGTTGCCGGGGGCCGAGGTCGTCGAGGGGCTCGGGCGCTAGCGGATCTCCAGGCCCAGCGACGACGCGACCACCATCGCCTGGGCCGGTTCGATGATCGCTCCTCGCAGCTCCACCGTGGTGGGGTCGAGGGACGTCAGGTCGCTGCCGCGCAGGTCGGCGCCGGTGAAGTCGGCCTTGTGCAGCCACGCGCCGGACAGGTCAACGCCGTGGAAGGTGGCGCCGGCGCAGCGGGCACCGGTGAGGTCCGCCTCGCGCATCCGCACCTTCGTGAACGTCGTTCGGCGCAGGTCGGCGCCGGGGAGGCCGACGAACGACCAGTCGCCGCCCTCGGCCTTGAGCAGGTCGTAGGTGCAGCGGTTGAACATGCTGCCCGACAGCTTGCAGCCGCTGAACGTCGCGTCGAAGAAGCCGCAGCCGATGAACGTGCAGTTGATGAAACCGCTGCTCTCGTGCCGCGACACGTTGAACTTCACGCCCCGGAACGTGCACTCGAAGAACGTCGTACTGGTCGTGGTGGCCTCGACCAGGTCGATGTCGACGAACAGGACGTTGTCGAACCGTTCGTTGGCCACGTGCTGGGCGTCCCAGTCGCGGGCGTACACCGTCGACGTGGTGGCCGGCGCCGCAACGCCGCCCTTGCGTTCGGCCATCAGATGCACGCCTTGCGCAGCGCGTCCACCCGCTCGGCGTTGCGCTTGGCCCACTCGGCGATCACCGACAGGTCCTCGAAACGCTCGTGCTGCACCTCGATGTACGAGTCCGCCATCGTCAGCAGGGAACTCTTCACGTCCTGGTCGCCGACGTTCTCGGCCAGTTCCCGCAGCCGGCGTTCCTTGTCCTCGGCGCGCTCCCGCAGCTTGTCCGGGTCGACCAGCGGGTTCAGGTCGGCCAGGCCAAGCGCCTCGGCGCACACCCCCGCCTTGTCGGTCACCTCGCCCGCCTGGTCGACGGCCGCGCCGACCTCGTCGCAGCCGGTGGTGAACAGGACGGCCGCGGCCAGCAGCGCGGCGGGGACCAGCGGTCGCATGGCTCCAACCTACCCGGGCCGTACTGGCCTGGTCAGGTGAGATTCGCGCGCAGCTGGGGGAAAACCCGCGCCACCTTCGCCGTCAGGTAGTCGCCGTAGGTGCCGGTGAACGCCAGCGGGCTGGCGTCGTCCCACCGGCGCCGGCCGCCGGCGTCGGTGGCGGCCCGGTCGGGCAGCGGTGGCACCCGCGACAGGAAGTCCGGATCCAGGAAGAACGGGAACGAGAGCCGGTCCCGGCCGCTGGTGTTGCGCACCCGGTGCGGGGTCGACCGGTACCAGCCGCCGGTCAACCGCTCCAGCATGTCGCCGATGTTGCACACGAACGCCCCGGGCAGCGGCGGCGCGTCGATCCACCCGCCGGGCGTGTGCACCTGGAGACCGCCGTTGTCGTCCTGGCCGAGCAGGGTCAGCAGGCCGTAGTCGGTGTGCTCGCCGACGCCCCAACCCGGGTCGCCCGGCGGCGCCGGCGGGTAGTGGAAGATCCGGAACAGCACGGTCGGAACGGCGGTGTAGCCGGCGGCGAAGTAGTCGGCCGGCAGGTCGAGGCTGCGCGCGACACCGCGCAGCACCCGCTGCGCCGCGGCCGTCAGTGCGTCCACATAGGACAGCACGAGGGGGCGGAGTTCGGGGACCTGAACGGGAAACAGGTTCGCGCCGTGCAGCGGCAGACCCGCGCGCGGATGGTCGGGGGCCAGCTCGGTGCCGAAGTACAACCCTTCCTTGCGGTCGGGCGAACCGGCCGTCAGCTCGGCGCCGACCGGGAACCAGCCGCGCCACGCCCGGCCGCCCCTGACCATCTCGATCTCACGCTTGTCCTGGTGTGGCAACGAGAAGAACCGGCGGCTGGCGGCGTCCAGCTCGGCCGGCAGCCGCGGTGGCACACCGTGCCCGGTGACGTAGAAGAACCCGGTGTCCCGGCAGGCCGCCGCGATCGGGCCGGCCGCGCGCTCCGGGTCGGCGACGTCGATCACCGGCAGGGTCACGGGATCGGCGGTCACGGGATCACCGTCACAGGATCACCGTCTTGTTGCCGTGCACCAGGATCCGGTCCTCCAGGTGCCAGCGCAGGCTCCTGGCCAGCACCACCTTCTCGATGTCGCGGCCCCGGCGCACCATGTCGGTGATCGAGTCCGCGTGCCCCACCCGGATCACGTCCTGGTCGACGATCGGGCCCGCGTCCAGATCGGGCGTGACGTAGTGGCAGGTCGCGCCGATCAGCTTCACGCCCCGCCGGTGCGCCTGGTGGTAGGGCCGCGCCCCGACGAACGAGGGCAGGAAGCTGTGGTGGATGTTCAGCGCCCGGCCCGCCCACGCCGTGCACAGCCACGCCGGCACGATCTGCATGAACCGGGCCAGCACGATCGCGTGCGGGTCGTGCGCGTCCACCAGCTCCCGCACCGACGCGAACGCCTCGGCTTTCGCCTCCTGGTCCCCGGTGGGAAACGGCACGTGGTGGAACGGGATGCCGTGCGCCTCGGTGATACCGGCCAGGTCAGGGTGGTTGCCGACGACCGCCGGCACGTCCACGTCCAGCTCACCGGAGGCGACCCGGCCCAGGATGTCGTAGAGGCAGTGGCCCTCCCGCGACACCAGGATCACCACCCGGCGCCGCTGCGCGGTGTCGGTGATCCGCCAGTCGCCGTCGACGGCCAGGCCGCCGGCGACCTCGCCGAACCGCGCGCGCAGCTCGTCCACGCCGATCGGCACCGTGTCCGCGTTGATCACCTGGCGGGTGAAGAACCAGCCGGTGTCGTGGTCGGTGTGGTACGCCGCCTCGACGATCATCCCGCCGAGTTCGGCGAGGAACGTGGCGATCCCGGCGACGATCCCGACCCGGTCCGGGCACCCGAAGGTGATCACGTAGCGGCGGCTCATGGCGTGCGCAGCGCGTCGACCAGGGTGCGGTCGCCGGACACGACCGCGTGCGACGGGCGGTGCCAGGCCGCCCGGTACACGGCGTCGGCGGTGCCCACCACCGACGCGTCGGAGTCGACCTCGGTCGCCGGGCCGATCAGCGGCGGCTGACCGGGGCGCAGGGTCACCAGCCAGGCCCGGCCGGCGTCGGCGGCGTGGAACAGCACCGTGCCCTCGACCGTGACCGTCTCCCGCCGGTACCGCCGGGGCGTCATCAACACCAGCAGCTCGTCGATCCCGTCGGCGGCGAACCGGGGGTCGAAGACCAGCGCGGGCACCGAGTCCGCGCGGTCGGACCGGGCGGCGGCGTGCTCGGCGTCGAGCCGGTGCACGGCCGTCTCGTGGGCCTGGCGGCGCGCCCAGAACGCGGCGGCGGGCTCGGCCGCGACCGCGAACACCCACGCCGGCTCGGCCGGGTCCCGCGCGCGCAGCGCCCCGAGCAGCGCGCCGACCTGGTCGTCCCACCAGGACAGCAGGTCCGGCCAGGACTCCGGCGGACGGTCCGGGTGCGGCTCGGGGGCCGAAGGGTCGGTCACCAGCGCCTTGCCCACCCAGTTGTGCACCTTGGCGATGTGGCGCACCAGCCGGTGTACGGTCCACTCCGGACAGGGCGGCACCGGCACGTCCGGCCCGGCGGCCACGGCGGCGGCACGCAGCGCCGACGCCTGGTGCTCGATCTGGTCGAGGTACTCGCCGTACTCCACGTGTGGAGGATAGGCCTGCCGGGTCACCGGCCGGGAGATCCGCGGCGCTCCCGTCCGGTGACCGGCTAGGCCAGCCTCGTCCTGGCGAACTCGGCCATGGCCGCCCGCAGGAACTCGGCCAGGCGCGGGTCGGTCCGGTCGAAGTTCTCCCGGAACCTCGGGTCGTCGGCGTAGACGTCGCCCAGACCCGTGTAGGACTCCCGGTTGGGCGTCCACATCCTGGACAGCCAGCGGTGGTGGCCCTCGATCACGGCCTGCACCTGCTCGTCGGCCGGGTCGTGGCCGGCGTCGATCAGCGCCACCAGCGCGGTGACCTGCTCGGCCCACTGCTGGCCGTTCTCGGCCCACCACTGCTTGGCGCCGCCGGTGACCTTGGCGTTGGCCGCGTCGACGGTCTCGGCACCCCAGCGCTCGCGGGCCTCCTGTTGGAGGGCCTGCTGGCGTTCGGGGTCGTCGAAGCCGTCGAACCAGTGGTCCATCGATGTCGCGTTCACGTTCTCACCTCCTTCCGTCTCCTCCTCCAGCTCGGCGATCGTGCGCGAGACCGTGTCGGCCAGCCGCTGGAACCGGTCACGCTCGGCCTCCAGCCACGAACGGTGCAGTCGCAGCACCTCCACCTGGTCCCGGCCCTGGTGCACGATCTGGGTGATCGCGTCCAGACCGAGCCCCAGCTCCCGCATGACCAGGATCTGTTGCAGGGTCAGCAGCTGTTCGCGCTCGTAGTACCGGTAGCCGTTGGTGCCCACCCGCGCCGGCGCGAGCAGCCCGATCTCGTCGTAGTGCCGCAGGGTGCGCGACGTCACCTTCGACATCCGCGCCACCTGGGCGATCGACCAAGCCATGACTCCACGGTAGAAGTTGACGTAGCGAGAAGGTCAAATCAGTGACCCGGTGGAGTGACGACTCGGGGCGGTTTGTCAGAGTGTCCGGGTGTTGACGGAGCCCCCGTGTCCTGGGTGATCTGGCTGGCCGGCGCGTTGCTGCTGGTCGCGGCCGGGTTCGCCACCGCCTACGTTCCCCGCCGCCGGGCCCGTGACCTGCGCGTGCGGGTCGCCTGGTCGAGCGCGCGGGCCGCCATCGACTCGGCCACGGTCAGCCGCGACGCCTGCCCGGCCGACCTGCCGCAGGCCGACGAGCTGCTGGCTCGCGCGGAGTCGCTGGCCGCGTCCGGGGGCGGCGCGGACGCCGCCGACGAGGCCGCCGAGGTCGCGCGGCGGGCCGACCAGCTGTGGCGGGCGGCCGCCAGTGACTAGATCGATGCCCAGGCCGACGCTGGGCGCCCTGCGCTGGGTCCTGCTGGCCGTCGCCGCGGCCCTGCTGGTGGTCTACGTGGTCGCCCAGGGACAGAGCGCCGACATCAGCTACGCCCGCTCGCCGTCGGAGGGCGCGACCGTCCAGGAGGGCTCGGCCGGCGAGCTGTCCGGCGCCGACCTGCCCTCGGTCGAGGAGATGACGGCGATGCTGGAGCGGGAGCGCGTCGTGCGGCTGCCCGGCGCGATCGCCGGGTTCGACGAGCAGCGCCTGGCCGAGGACCTGCGCGAACCCGTCGACGGCCAGCCGGTGCGGATCCTCATCGCCCCGCCCGGCCTGGACGAGGAACAGCGCGAGCAGATCCGCGAGGTCGAGAACGCCACCGTGCGGGTCGTCGGTACCCAGGTCACCGGCGGCATCTACGAGGTGACCAGCGACGACCTCGCCGGCTGGCAGGCCCAGTTCACCACCGGCGACGTCACCAGCCAGATCCGCGCCCTGCTCGCCGGCCTGCGCGACCAGGAGCCGCCCGAGGACGTCGACGAGATCACCTGGCGCGAGCCGACCGAGGCCGAGCTGGCGACCGTCGCCGACGACCTGCGCGCCCACCGCCTGCACGCCGCCCCCGGCGCGACGCTCGACGAGCTGCCCCGGATCGCCGGCGAGGACGCCCTGGCCGACGCGCTGTTCGCGGTGTTCCCGCAGCAGCCGATCGGCGAGCCGGTGCCCGAGTACGGCCCGGCGCTGGCCAGGCTGTTCCCCGACACCCAGCTCTACGTCATGTACGGCAACTGGGTCGGCTACTTCGGCCCGCACGCCGACGAGTTCGCCGAGGTGGTCAACGCCAGCTTCTACGGCCAGTCGGCCAGCCGCCTGAGCCGCTTCGCCTACCCGCAGGGCAACGTGCTGCACGCCTACCTCGGCCGGGTGCTCGACGTGCGCTACGCGGGCCTGTTCGACCGGCCGCTGCCCTACCAGCCGTTCGACCCGCTGCGGGTGGCGCTGCCGGCGCTGCCGTGGCTGTTCGCGGTGTGCGTGGTCGGCTTCCTGGTGCTCTCCACCCGGTCGCTGTTCGCCGGTGCGCGCGGCCGGTCGGTCCGCCCGCCGGCCAGGCTGGCCGGGCTGACCACACTGGCCATCGAACTGTCGGCGCTCTCGCGTGACCCGGCGCTGGTCCGGGCCATCGGCAAGCTCGGGGCCGCCCGGGAGGCGCTGGTCGGCGAACTGCCCGACCGGCACGTCGGCAAGCTGCTGGCCGAGGCGGAGGCCGAACTGGACACCGCCGCGCGCGCCCTGGGCCGGCCCGACTACCGGCCGGCCACCTACCTCGCGGGAGGTGTCTCGTGAACCCCGCCCTCACCCGCGCGGTCACCCGTTTCGTCCGTTCGCCGTTCGCGCTGGCGGTGCTGGGCTGTGTGGTGCTGGCCGGCTGGGCGCTGTGGTCGGGCGGGCTGCTCGACGGCCGGATCGCCAAGGAGGTCCGCGTCTCGTCGGTGTACGTGGCGTCCGGGGTGGACATCGACGAGCCGGCCGCCGAGCGGGTCATCGGCAACCGCAAGCTGGTGGTCGCCTTCCTCGGCGAGGGCACCGACCCGTCCGACGCGTGCGACGACGTGCGCCGCGCGGCCGACGGCACGGTCGTGATGTTCCTCTCGCCCGGCGACGGCGAGTACGACCACTACGGCTGCGCCCTGCTCGGCGACGACGACGAGGACTTCGGCAAGAAGTATGTCGCCGAGGCCACCGTCGCCGACGGCGTCGACCAGTTCGCCGACGATCCGCTGTCGGCGGTGAAGGTGATGGCGGTGAACTACGACCGCCTGGTCCAGGCCGGTATCGCCCCCGACGGCGGCCGGGAGATCACCCCGTCGCTGCCCCGCTACCTGATCGCGATCGCCGCGGTCACGGCGGTGCTGGCCGGCGCCGCCGCCGCCTACCTGGGCGCCCGCCGCGCCGGCCGGCTGGCCGCCGACCGCCGCGACCGCCGCGACACCACCGACGACGCCCGCGCCGCGCTCAACGCCAGGGCCGCCGTCCTGGCCCAACAGATCATCGACCTCGACGGCCGCTACGCGACGTCCAAGGACAAGGAGTTCCGGCAGCGCTACCGCAGCGTGGCCTCCCGCTACACGAAGCTGGTGGCCGACATCGCCGAGGCCGACGAACGCGGCGAGGTCGTGCCCGCGCTGCGCGGCCGGGTCGACGAGCTGATCGGCACCGCCCGCAAACTCAGGAAGGGCTGACGGCGTCCCAGTCGAGGGTCACCTCGCCCAGGCGCCAGCGGCGGCGGGTGTCGCGCACCGGCCAGTCGCGGGCGGCGAGCAGGCGGACCGTCTCGACCCAGCGGGCGCGGGGCCCGAAGCCGCGCAGCGGGGCGGCGGTGGCCCAGCAGCGGTCCAGGTCGGTGAACAGGGCGTGCACCCGTTCACCGGGGACGTTGCGGTGGATCAGCGCCTTGGGCAGCCGTGGCGCCAGGTCCGACGGCTGGTCGAGGTCGGCCGGCAGGCAGGCCAGAGTGAAGGTGCGCGGGCCGGCGGCCGACAGCGTCACCCAGCAGCAGCGGCGGCCCAACTCGTCGCAGGTGCCCTCGACCAGCAGGCCGCCGGGGGCCAGCCGGGCGGTCATCGTGGCCCACGCGTCGGCGACCTCCTCCTCGGAGTACTGCCGCAGCACGTTGAACGCCCGCACCAGCACCGGCCGGGTGCCGGCCAGCTCGAACCCGCCGGTGGCGAAGTCCAGGCGCGGCGGGTCGGCCGCCGGGCGGGCCGCCGCCACCCGGTCCGGGTCCAGTTCGAGCCCCAGCACCCGCACGTCGGTGCGGACGGTGGCCAGCCGCGCGGCCAGTTCGACGGCGGTGACCGGCGACGCGCCGTAGCCAAGGTCGATGGCCAGCGGGTCGGTGGCGTCGCGCAGCGCGGCGGTGACCTGGGCGGTGCCGGTGAGCCAGCGGTCGACCCGACGTAACCGGTTCGGGTTCGTCGTGCCCCGCGTCGGCGACCCGACCGGCCTCAGCCGCGCCCGGCCAGCCACTTCTCGGCGAACTCCGCCTCCGTGGCCAGCAGCTTGGTGACCTGCTCGGCGACGACCTGTTCGAGCTTGCCGCCGACCAGCGGGATGCTCACCCGCACCTCGGCGCGGGTGACCAGCAGGCTGCCGCCGTCCTTGGTGCCCAGCCGCGACTGGCCACGGATCTCGCCCGGCACCCCGTCGATGGTGACGGTGCTCGCCGAGGCGTAGCGGGGCCCGTCCGGCCGCCAACGCTCGCTGCGTTCCACGATCAGGTCACCGCGCAGGACGGACTTCACGGCGCTGGGCAGTTTCGCCGCGTCGACGCCCTGACGCAGGGTGAACGCGACCTCGTCGCCGGTGCGCGTGTGGGTGAGCAGGGCCGCGTCCTTGCCACCGATCTCGCGCAACCGCGCGCGCAGGAACGCCTCGTCGACCAGGGTGGGGAAGACGGTGTCGACCGGTGAGGGGAACGCGGAGCGGTGCTCCAGGCTGGTTGCCATGCGACGGAGGTTACCGTTGGAGCCCATGACCAGCCTCCCCATCGGTGCGGACGGACTCGTGGACCGCGCTGCGGTGCCCCTGTCCGGCTACACGACCCTGCGCCTCGGCGGGCCGGCGGCCCGTTTCGTGTCCGCCTCCTCGGCCGAGGACGTGGCCGCCTCGGTCAGAGCCGCCGACACCCGCGGCGAGCGGGTCCTGGTCATGGGCGGCGGGTCGAACCTGGTCATCGCCGACGCCGGCTTCCCCGGCACGGTCGTGCGGGTCGCGAACCGGGGCAGCGAGATCGACTCCCTCGGCGAGGGCCGCGTCGCCCTGACCGTCGAGGCCGGCGAGGACTGGGACGCCGTGGTCTGCCGCACCGTCGAGGCCGGCCTCGGCGGCCTGGAGTGCCTGTCGGGCATCCCCGGCTCGGTCGGGGCGACCCCGGTCCAGAACGTCGGCGCGTACGGCGTCGAGGTCGGCCAACTGCTGATCTCGGTGGACCTGCTGGACCGGGCCAGCGGCGAGATCCGCACCCTGGGGGTGGACGAGCTGGGCCTGGGCTACCGCACGTCGGTCCTCAAGGGCAGCGAACGCGCCGTCGTCCTGCGCGTGCGCTTCGAACTCACCGACGGCGGCCTGTCCGCGCCGATCCGCTACACCGAACTGGCGAGGGTCCTTGGGGTGCGCCAGGGCCGCCAGGTTCCGGTCGCACAGGCCCGTGCGGCGGTCCTGGAACTGCGGCGCGGCAAGGGCATGGTCCTGGACGCCGAGGACCACGACACGTGGAGCGTCGGCTCGTTCTTCACCAACCCGATCGTGCTCGACCGCGACCTCGGTGAGGTCCGCCGCCGCATCGCGTCCCGGGTCGGCGAGGACGTCCCGGTGCCCCAGTACCCGGCCGGCCCGGGGGCGTCGAAACTGTCGGCGGCGTGGCTGATCGAACGCGCCGGCTTCGCCAAGGGCCACCGCGGGCCGGGTGAGCGGGTGACCCTGTCCAGCAAGCACACCCTCGCGCTCACCAACCGGGGCACCGCCACCACCGACGACCTGCTGACCCTGGCCCGCGACATCCGCGAGGGCGTCATGAAGGCCTTCGGCGTGGAACTGCACCCGGAACCGGTCCTGGTCGACTGCACCATCTAGCCGGCCTGGTCGAGCTCGTCCTCACTCGGCACCTCGTGCAGCACGCACCAGCCGTAGTTGGTGGTCAGCTTTCCCGCGCGCCGCAACCGCCGAAGCGCTGCCTCGACCGATTGGTGCGACGCCCCGATCGCCGCCGCGAGATCCGCCTGGGTCAGTCCGACGATCAGGCGGATGCCCTGGGGCGTCGAGGTTCCGTGGCGCCGGGCCAGGCCGACGAGGAAGGCCCACAGCCGCCGTTCGACCCGGCGGCCGGAGTGGGAGTGCCGAACCGCGGCTTCCTGGTGCCAGTGGGCGAAGGCCCGCCACAGGGCCTCCTGGATCTCCCGGTCCTGGTCGAGGAGATCGCGGAACTTCCGCCGGGGGACAGCCATGGCGGCGGCGTAGGTCCTGTCGAGACGCATCGGTACCGGGTGATCGGTGAACAGGTGCTCGCCGTTGACCACGTCGCCGATGCCGGCGATCCGGTCGATCGCCAGGTGACCGTCCCAACGGAGCAGGTACACCTTGACCGTGCCGGCGAGAACGATCACCACCGGCGCGTCGGCGGCAGTCCAGTCGATCTCGTCGGTGTCGGTGAGCAGGGTCGCGTGCCGTTCCAGCCGGTGGATCGCCTCGGCGGAGAGCCCGGCCATGAACGAGTCCCGCAGCCACGGCTCCTCCATGCCTCGGCGGTGCCACCTGACGGTCTCCTCGACGAGTCCGAGGCCCATGTCAGGCCTGCTCGTTGAGCAGCGCGTACAGCACGGCCGGCAGTCCGGCGAGCACCGCCGCCACCGACACCAGAATTCGTCCCGCCCGGCCGGGAGTGGTCGCGGTGAGCCGCCAGACAAGTAATCCGACCAGTAGAAGAAAGGCCAGGGCGACCACCCCGGCGACGATTACCGGGACATGGGTCTGCGTCATCAAGCGTCACCTCGCTGGTGTCATGCTTCGCGGAGCCTGGGTTCGTGTGCCTGGTTAAGGGCGTGTTCGGACCCTAGAAGGCACCGGCTACGAAGCGCTAGCCCTCGCGAAGTTCTGCGAATTTATGCTGGTGAGCGAGCCGTGACGAGAGCACTCGATCTTTGTCCGCAGGGAATACGTGCATGGTATTCCCTAATTCTGGGGGACGTGACAGCTGGCTTCCCGCCAGAATGGGCCCACGGCGTCATGTTCTTCGCGGAGCCTGGGCCGGGTGGTGGGCGTCGGGGGTGGTAGCCCGGCGGCCCACCGCCAACTCACTCCCGGTGCGCCCGGGTGGCCGAGGCCTGGGCGCGCGGCTTGAGAACGATCTGGTCGATGTTCACGTGCGCCGGCCTCGTCGCCGCGAACACGATCGTGTCGGCGACGTCGTCGGCCGTCAACGGGGTCAGGCCCTGGTAGACGCCGGCCGCGCGGGACTCGTCGCCGGCGAAGCGGGTGAGGGAGAACTCCGTCTCGACCATGCCGGGCAGGATCTCGGTGAAGCGCAGGGCCTCGCCGAGGTGTTCGCCGCGCAGCGTGCGGTGCAGGACCGACTGGGCGTGTTTGGCGCTGGTGTAGCCGGCGCCGTTGTCGTAGATCTCCGTGGCCGCGATCGACGTCACCGTCACCACGTGGCCCTCGCCCGACGCGGTGAGGGCCGGCAGCAGGGCGCGGGTGACGCGCAGGGTGCCCAGGACGTTCGTCTCCCACATCCAGCGCCAGTGGTCGTCGGACGCCTCGGCCACCGGTTCGAGGCCCCGCGCGCCGCCGGCGTTGTTGACCAGCAGGCGGCACTCGGGCACGGCCCGCGCGAACGCGGTCACCGACGAGGGGTCGGTCACGTCCAGCGGCAGCGCCGTGCCGCCGATCTCCTCGGCGATGGGGTGTAGGCGGTCGATCCGGCGGGCACCCAGCACGACGTGGAAACCGTTGGCGGACAGATGCCGGGCCGTGGCCGCGCCGATACCGGAGGAGGCGCCGGTAACGACGGCCGTACCGAGGTTGTTCACGTGGACGGATCCTCATCGATTCGTCGGAGATTGGGTATGACCACTGTCACACTCGGTGGTACGCACCCTTGGTCGGCCCTGGGGCGTCCTCACAAACGCAGGCACACGCGCGGAGGTATCAGTTGAGATCACCACTCGGTTCGGTCGTCGTGTTCGTGGCGGGCCTGGCGTTGCTGGCGTCGTGCACCTCCAGTGAACAGGGGCAGGCGGCCGCCGGCGAGGCGGCGCCGGCCAAGATCGCGTTCGCGCCGGCCGACGGCGCCACCGAGGTGTCCGTGCTCGACCCGGTGAAGATCACCGTGGAGCGCGGGGAGCTGACCGAGGCCACGCTGACCAGCCCGGCGGGCGAACCCGTCGAGGGTGCCATCGCCGAGGACAAGCTCAGCTGGACCTCGGCCGAGGTCCTCGGCTACGGCAAGGCCTACACCTACGCCGCGACCGCGGTGAACGCCGACGGCAAGGAACAGAAGCTCGAAGGCACCTTCACCACCCTCGCCCCGGCCGCCACCCCGCGCGCCACCATCAACCCGGGGGACAACGCCACCGTCGGGGTCGGCATGCCGGTCAGCGTGAAGTTCCCCGAGGGTCCGGTCGAGGACAAGGCCGCCGTGGAGAAGGCCCTGACCGTCGAGACCTCCCAGGAGGTCGAGGGCTCCTGGGGCTGGCTCAACGACCAGCAGGTCGACTGGCGTCCCAAGGAGTACTGGCCGGCCAACACCGAGGTCAGCGTGACCGCCAAGCTCTACGGCCTGCCCTACGGCGGCGGCGCCTACGGCAAGGCCGACCTGAGCACCCAGTTCACCATCGGCCGCAACCAGGTCGTGAAGATCAACACCCCCGACCACAAGATGAACGTCTACCGCGACGGCCAGCTCTACCTGTCGTTCCCGTCCAGCAACGGCGACGACAAGGACCCGAACCTGAACACGCCCAACGGCACGGTCATCGTCATGGCCAAGGAGCCGGTCGGTGACTTCTCCAACCCGCGCTACGGCTACACCAACGTCAAGAAGAAGTGGGCCGTGCGGATCTCCAACCACGGCGAGTTCATCCACGAGAACGAGGAGAACCGGGCCAACATCGGCAAGGTCAACAGCTCCCACGGCTGCGTCAACCTGTTCGAGGCCGACGCCAAGCGCTACTTCGACAGCGCCCTGATCGGCGACCCGGTCGAGGTCACCGGCTCCAAGGCGAACTTCCCGACCACCTCCGACGTCTACGACTGGCTCATCCCGTGGAGCCAGTGGCAGACCATGTCGGCGCAGTCGTAGTGCGCCGCGAACTCGCCGGCGCCGGCGGCCTACCGCTGGCGGTCCGGGAAGCCGGTTCGCCCGGGTCGCCGCCGATCGTGCTGCTGCACGGCTGGGCCGCGAGCTCCACGGCCTGGGACGCGCAGTTCGCCGACCCGGCGCTGACCGCCGCGCACCGCCTGATCGCCCCCGACCTGCGCGGGCACGGCGACTCCGGGATCGCGCCCGACGGCTACGACGACCCGGACGTGTGGGCCGGGGACCTGGCGGCCGTCCTGGCCCATGCCGGTGAGCCGGCGGTGGTCGTCGGCTGGTCCTACGGCGGCCTGGTCATCACCGACTACCTGCGGGAACGCGGCAGCGCGGGGATCGCCGGGATCGTGCTGGTCGGCGCGATCACCGAGATCGGGCCCGGCCGGCCCGGCGGCATGGTCGGCCCGGCGATGGGCACCGTGCTGCGCGAGGTGCTCTCCGACGACGCCAGGGTGGCGGTGCCGGCGCTGCTGTCGCTGGTCGAGCGGATGACCGCCGAGCCGGCGACCGGTGAGCAGGTCCAGCGGCGGCTGGCCGACTGCCTGCGGGTGCCGGCGAGCGTGCGCCGGGCGCTGTTCCACCGCAACCTCGGCGGCGACGAGGTGCTCGAACGCGTGGACGTACCGGCCCTGGTCGTGCACGGCGAGGTCGACGAGGTGATCGATCTCGCGTCCGGCTGGCACGCCGCCGGGAAGATTCCCGGCGCCCGGCGGCGTTGGTTTCCTGACGTGGGCCACATGCCGTTCGCCGAGCGGGTCGAGGAGTTCGACGACGTGCTGCGAACGTTCGCGGGTTCGGTGACGAACCACTAGTCGGGAGTTGTGCGTGTCTGTGATCGAGCTCCACCGGCCGCCGCACCGGGTCGCCGTGCTGTCCGTACACACCTCGCCGCTGGAACAGCCGGGCACCGGCGACGCCGGCGGGATGAACGTGTACATCACCCAGACGGCGACCAGGATGGCCCGGCGCGGGATCGCCGTCGAGATCTTCACCAGGGCCACCTCCTCCGAGCTGCCGCCGGTCGCGGAGCTGGCGCCGGGGGTGCTGGTGCGGCACGTGCACGCCGGCCCGTTCGAGGGCCTCGGCAAGGAGGAACTGCCGGCCCAGCTGTGCGCGTTCACCGCCGGGGTGCAGCGCGCGGAGGCCCGCCACGAGCCGGGCCACTACGGCCTGGTGCACTCCCACTACTGGCTGTCGGGCCAGGTCGGCTGGCTGGTCCGGGACCGCTGGGGGGTGCCGCTGGTGCACACCGCGCACACCCTGGCCAAGGTCAAGAACGCGGCGCTGGCCGACGGCGACACCCCCGAGCCGAGGACCCGCGAGATCGGCGAGCAGCAGGTCGTGGACCAGGCCGACCAGCTGATCGCCAACACCGCCGTGGAGGCCGCGCAGCTGACCGACCTGTACGACGCCGAGCCGGAGAAGGTCAACACGGTCGCTCCCGGCGTGGACCTGGAGCTGTTCCGCCCGGGTGACCGGGCGGCCGCGCGGGCCGCGTTGGGGATCGCGCCGAACGCCGTGGTGCTCGCCTTCGTCGGCCGGATCCAGCCGCTCAAGGCACCCGACGTGCTGTTACGCGCGGCCGCCGAGCTGGTCGCGACCGGGGCGGTGCCGCGTGAGCGGCTGGTGGTCGTGGTGGTCGGCGGACCGTCGGGGACCGGGCTGGAGGCGCCGACCTCGTTGCAGGAGCTGGCCGCCGAGCTGGGGATCGCCGACGTCGTGCGGTTCCTGCCGCCGCGCCGGGGCCAGGCGCTGGTGGAGGTGTACCGGGCGGCCGACGCGGTCGCGGTGCCCAGCCACAACGAGTCGTTCGGGCTGGTGGCGCTGGAGGCGCAGGCGTGCGGGACGCCGGTGGTGGCGGCCGCGGTCGGTGGGCTGCCGGTGGCGGTGTCGCACCTGAACTCGGGGATGCTGGTCGGCGGGCACGAGGCGGTGCACTGGGCCGACGCGCTGCGCCAGGTGGTGGCCCAGCCGAGGCTGTGGACGCGGCTGTCGGCCGGCGCGGTGGCGCACGCGGGCGAGTTCTCCTGGGACCACACGACCGACGCGCTGGTCGCCGGCTACGTCGAGGCGCAGGGGGCGTTCCGCCGGGCGTTGTTCGCGCGCGACGTGGCAGTGTGACGGCTGTGACCGATCTCGACAATATGATCAAGTCCACACTGGACGAGCGGGAACTGGTCTACGACCACCCGTCCGCCGGCCGGTTCTTCGTGACGTTGCCCGGTACCAAGAAGTTGCAGACCAACTGCTGGTTGCAACTGGGTGAGCACGCGCTGGTGGTGGAGGCGTTCGTGTGCCGGCGGCCGGACGAGGCGTTCGCCGAGGTCTACCGGTTCCTGTTGCGGCGCAACGCCAAGCTCTACGGGGTGGCGTACACGATCGACAAGGTCGGCGACATCTACCTGGTGGGGCGTCTGTCGCCGCACGCGGTCACGCCCGACGAGCTGGACCGGATCCTCGGCCAGGTGCTGGAGGCGGCCGACGGCGACTTCAACACCCTGCTGGAGATCGGTTTCGCCACCTCGATCAGGCGCGAGTACGAGTGGCGGGTCTCGCGGGGGGAGTCGCTGGCCAATCTGCGGGCCTTCGAACACATGCTCACACCCGGCCAGGAGCAGGGCTGAGGCCCTCGCCGTTGGCAAGTGGGAATTCCGGCGGGATCGCGGCGCGGCTCGAGCGAGGGGGGAGTCGCGATCTCGAGCCGCGCCGCGTGGGTTCCCGCCGCGTCGGAGCCCTGAGGCGGGGGGCACCCTGGGATTCCGGGCGGGGTACGGCTCGGCAGGGGAGACGAGCCGTACTGCTGCCCTCTCGGATCAGGGAGTGCGTGGGAGCTGATCCGGTAGGGCGGGTGTCAACCTGTCAGAAGTCGGGCGGTTACACAAGGCCACGGCATATCTTGCGCTCGGTTAATTGCGTTCCGTAGGTAACTTTTGAGTCACGGTACTCCTTTGAAAGGCAACTGGCCGTGTGTTTGGCCCTCGGGAATCCCCCGAATGGGTGGTAGTGCTTGCTCTTGCCAGATCTGGCACGCTTTCCGACATGGCTGGATCGATGCACTCCATCGGAACCCTCGTCCTGTTGCGCCACGGCGAGAGCACCTGGAACGCGGAGAACCTGTTCACCGGCTGGGTGGACGTTCCGCTGTCGGACAAGGGGATGACCGAGGCCCACCGGGGCGGTGAGCTGCTCGCGGAGGCCGGCCTGCTGCCCGACGTCGTGCACACCTCGCTGCTGCGCCGGGCGATCACCACCGCCAACGTCGCCCTCGACGCCGCCGACCGGCACTGGATCCCGGTCAAGCGCGACTGGCGACTCAACGAACGCCACTACGGCGCCCTGCAGGGCAAGAACAAGAAGCAGACCCTCGCCGAGTTCGGCGAGGAACAGTTCATGCGCTGGCGCCGCTCCTACGACACCCCGCCGCCGCCGATCGAACTCGGCAGCGAGTTCAGCCAGGACGCCGACCCCCGCTACGCCGACCTCGGTGACGCCGCCCCCCGGACCGAGTGCCTCAAGGACGTCGTCGCCAGGATGCTGCCCTACTGGGAGGCCGAGGTCGTCCCCGACCTGCGCGCCGGCCGGACCGTCCTGCTCGCCGCCCACGGCAACTCGCTGCGCGCCCTGGTCAAGCACCTGGACGGCATCTCCGACACCGACATCGCCGGGCTCAACATCCCGACCGGCATCCCGCTGCGCTACGACCTGACCGACGACCTGCGCCCCCTGACCCCCGGCGGCGAGTACCTCGACCCGGAAACAGCCGCCAAGGCCGCCGCGGCGGTCGCCAACCAGGGCCGCTGAGCCCACCGGTCGCCGGAAGGGTCGGATCCCGCGCTCAGACCAGGCCGAGTTCGCGGGCGCGGACGCCGGCCTGGAAACGGGAGTCGGCGCCCAGGGCGGCCATCAGCTCGGCGACCCGGCGCCGGTAGGTGCGTACGCCGAGGCCCAGCGCCCGGGCGGCGGTCTCGTCCTTGCCGCCCGAGGCCAGGAACTCCAGCACGCGCGGGGCGATCTGGCGCAGTTCGGCGGTCTGCGCGTCGTAGACGTCCAGGTCGGTCGCGGCGCGCCAGGCGGCCTCGAACAGCGACACGACGCCCTGCACGACCTCCGGCAGCTGGATCACGCTGTAGCTGCGGGTCCCGGCGGTCAGGTCGCCGGCCAGGATCACCGTGCGCCGGTCCAGGATGATCGTCTCGTTGATCTCGTCCTGGGTGATCCGGATGTCGGCACCGGCGGCGCGGCTGGCCGCCAGCTGCTCGGCCGACCTGGGGTCGAGGACCACGCTGGGCCGGTAGATCTTGCGGACCCGCAGGCCGGCCGGGCGGTGCGCGGGCGCCGGTGGCGGTCGGCGCGCGGCGACCCAGGTGTTCAGGTCGTTGGCCGCGCAGTTGATCTCCGTGGCGCCCGCGAACAGGTGCGCGGTGCGCGCGAACAGCTCCTCCTCGCCGCGGACCACCGCGACCTGCCCGGTCAGCTCCATGCCACGAAGTCTTCCCGTCCCGCCACCGAGGCGCCACAACCGGCAAGAAGTTGCCATCCGTGGCGGCGCGCGTGCCGGCCGCACAGGCTGGAGACATGACCTCTTCCACGATCACCGCCAGCGCCGCCGGCACCTGGCGGCTCGGCGCGTTCACCGTCAACCGCCTGGGGTTCGGGGCGATGCGGTTGCCGTTCGGCACCCTCGGCGGGGCCGAACGTGACCGCGACGTCGCCGTCGCCGTGCTGCGCAGGGCGGTCGAGCTGGGCGTGAACCACCTGGACACCGCCGCCTTCTACTTCTCCCCCCGCCGCAGCTCCAACGAGCTGATCAACCGCGCGCTCGCGCCCTACGCCGACGACCTGGTGATCACCACCAAGGTCGGCCCCGGGCGCGGACCGGACGGCGCCTGGCTCCCCCAGGCCACCCCCGAGGGGCTGCGCGGGCAGGTCGAGGAGAACATCCGCCAGCTCGGCGTGGAGCACCTCGACGTGGTCAACCTGCGGATCGGCGAGGCCCTGGACCGGGGGGCCGGGTCGCTGGCCGACCGGTTCGGCGCGCTCGCCGAGCTGCGTGAGCAGGGCCTGATCCGTGAGCTGGGCATCTCCAACGTCGGGCCGGAGCACCTCGCGGAGGCGCTGGCGATCGCGCCGGTCGTCTGCGTGCAGAACCAGTACGGGCTGGGCACCCGCCGCGAGGACGACGCGCTGATCGCGCTGTGCGCCGAGCACGGCATCGCGTTCGTCCCGTTCTTCGCCATCGCCAGCGGCGACCAGGCGAGCACCGCCGACGAGGTCGTGGCCGAGGTCGCGGCGGCGCACGGCGCCACCCCGGCCCAGGTCCGGCTGGCGTGGACACTGCACAAGGGACCGAACGTGCTCGCCATCCCCGGAACGGGGGATCTCAACCACCTGGAGCAGAACGTCGCCGCCGGGGCGTTGCGGCTGTCGGTCGACGAACTCGCCCGGTTGGACACGATCGGGTGAACGCGGGTTGGCCGAGGAGCGAATTACGGCGTTCTGGATGTCAGGACAATCACCCGGAGCCGCTCAGGACTGGTCCCCACCACCCCTGAGCTGCTTACGATTCGCTCGTGACCGATCTGGTCTGGACGCTCCTGACGGCCGCGGCGCTGCTGGTCGGTCTCGTCCTCGGATTCGCGGTGGCCTGGCTTCGCCGGCGACCCGCCGAGCGCACCCCACCCGGCCCCAGCATCTCCGTACTGGTCCAGCGGCTGGTCCAGTCATCGCACAACGCGATCGTCATCCTCAACGAGTTCGGCGACGTCGTGCAGCACAACGAACGCGCCGTGGAACTCGGCGTCGTGCGCAACCGCCGCGTCGACCCGGAGACCAAGAAGGCCGTCGAACTGGTTCAGGAGACCGGTGAGCCGGTCGAGATCGAGCTGTTCCCGGCCGAACGCGGCGTCGCGGTCGGCCGGGGACCGGAAGCCGTGCGCGGCGAGGTCCGCCCGCTGGGCGAGGGCTTCTACGCCGTCGACGCCGCCGACGAGTCCGAGGCCGTGCGCCTGGAGGCCACCCGCCGCGACTTCGTCGCCAACGTCAGCCACGAGCTCAAGACGCCCGTCGGCGCCATGGCGCTGCTCGCCGAGGCCGTGCTCGACGGCGCCGACGACCCCGAGGCCGTGCGCCGGTTCACCGGCAAGATCCTGCGCGAGTCCACCCGGCTGGGCACCCTGGTGACCGAGCTGATCGCGCTGTCGCGCCTGCAGGGCGCCGAACGGCTGCCCGAGCTCAACGCCGTCGAGGTCGACGCCGTCGTGCGGGACGCGCTGTCGCGCTCCCAGCTGTCCATGGAGACCACCGGCATCGACATCGCCACCGACGCCGACAGCTGCCTGCTCGTCGAGGGCGACCGCACCCTGCTGGTCACCGCCCTGGCCAACCTGCTGGAGAACGCGGTCGCCTACTCCCCGCCGGGCAGCCCGGTGTCCGTCAGCCGCCGCCAGGTCGGCGGCTACGTCGAGATCTCGGTCACCGACCGGGGCATCGGGATCCCCGCCGACGAGCAGCAACGCGTCTTCGAGCGGTTCTACCGCCTCGACCGGGCGCGCTCGCGGGCCACCGGCGGCACCGGCCTCGGCCTGGCGATCGTCAAGCACGTCGCGGCCAACCACGGCGGCGAGGTGAAGCTGTGGAGCCGGCCAGGAACCGGCTCCACGTTCACGTTGCGTATCCCGGCCCACAGCAACGGGTCAGGTTCCACAGATGGAGGACAGTCGTGACCAGGGTGCTGATCGTGGAGGACGAGGAGTCCTTCGCCGACCCGCTGGCGTTCCTGCTGCGCAAGGAGGGTTTCACCGCCGCCGTCGCGAGCACCGGCCAGCAGGCGCTGGAGGAGTTCGACCGCAACGGCGCCGACATCGTGCTGCTCGACCTGATGCTGCCCGGTATGAGCGGCTCGGACGTGTGCCGGGCGCTGCGCCAGCGCTCCACCGTGCCGGTGATCATGGTGACCGCGCGGGACAGCGAGATCGACAAGGTCGTCGGCCTGGAGATCGGCGCCGACGACTACGTCACCAAGCCCTACTCGGCGCGGGAGCTGATCGCCAGGGTGCGCGCGGTGCTGCGCCGAGGCGGGGAGGCCGGCGACGGCGAGCTCCAGCCCCAGGTGCTGGCCGCCGGCCCGGTGCGGATGGACGTCGAACGGCACGTGGTGACCGTCGACGGCGTCGAGATCCCGCTGCCGCTCAAGGAGTTCGACCTGCTGGAGTACCTGCTGCGCAACGTCGGCCGGGTGCTGACCAGGGGCCAGCTGATCGACCGGGTGTGGGGCGCGGACTACGTCGGCGACACCAAGACCCTGGACGTGCACGTCAAACGGCTGCGGTCCAAGATCGAACCCGATCCGGCGTCGCCGCGCCACCTGGTGACCGTGCGCGGACTGGGGTACAAGTTCGAATCGTGAGGAAAGGCTTCCCGGTTCGCGACCTACCGGTAACCTAGCGCCCCGTGCGCCTCGGGGTGTTAGACGTCGGTTCCAACACCGTCCACCTGCTCGTCGTGGATGCGCACCGAGGCGCGCACCCGATGCCGGCCAGCTCACAGCGCTCCCTGCTGCGCCTGGCCGAACGGATCACCCCCGACGGCGACCTGTCGGCCTCCGGCGCCGACGAACTCGTCGCCGCCGTCGCCGGAGCCAGCCGGTCGGCCACCAAACTCGGCTGCGAGGACCTGCTGGCCTTCGCCACCTCCGCCGTCCGGGACGCCACCAACGCCCCCGACGTGCTGCGCCGCGTCCACCAGGAGACCGGTGTCGAACTGCGCGTGCTGCCCGGCGACGGCGAGGCGCGGCTCACCTTCCTCGCCGCCCGCCGCTGGTACGGCTGGTCGGCCGGCCGGCTGCTGGTGCTCGACATCGGCGGCGGCTCGCTGGAGATCGCCGCCGGCATCGACGAGGACCCCGATTTCGCCAGGTCGTTGCCGCTGGGCGCGGGTAGGCTCACCCGCGAGCGGTTCACCGGCGATCCGCCCACCCGTGCCGAGGTGGACGCCACCGCCGAGTGGCTGGCCGGACAACTGGCCCCGGTGGCGAAGAAGCTGGCCAAACAGGGCCGGCCGGACCGGGTCGTCGGCACCTCCAAGACCTTCCGGTCGCTGGCCAGGCTCACCGGCGCCGCACCGTCCTCGGCGGGCCCGAGGGTGCGCCGGGTGCTCACCGAACCCGGCCTGCGCCAGCTCGTCGCGTTCGTCACCCGCATCCCGGCCGCCGACCTGGCCGAACTCGAGGGGGTCAGCGCGAACCGGGCACCGCAGCTGGTCGCCGGCGCGCTGGTAGCACAGGCGGCGATGAGTGCGATGGGCGTGTCAGAGCTGGAAATCTGCCCGTGGGCGCTGCGCGAGGGCGTCATCCTACGGCGGCTGGACCGGACCAACGGCGAGGATTCCTGATGCCCATAATGAGCGCTGTGCGGAGCGACGCAGGCCGATCCGCTGGACGATACGCCCCTCTCCGGGCACGGTGGAGTCAATGAGTCACGAAGGCGGACCCGAGCCCACCCAGCGCACCGTCGCTGAGTTGCTCGCCAAGTACGGACAGGAGTCGGGGGAGCGCGCGCCCCGTCGCCGCCGCCGGCGTGCCGACGACGTCGAGGACACCGGCGCCCAGGCGATCATCGAACGGGTGATGTCGGAGAGCGGCGAGATGCCGGTCATCCGCGACGACACCCCGCCACCGGGACGCACCTCGCACCGCGCCAGCCGCACCGACTTCCAGCGGCCGGTCGAGCCGCCGCAGCGCCGCCGCCAGCCACCTCCGCCGCCCGCGCCCGGCCCGCCCACCGTCGCCACGCCCCCGGTCAACGGGCCCGGCTCGATGGGCCGGATCCCCGTGGTCGGCCCGCCGTCCTCGGGCCGGATCCCGGTCGTCGGCCCGCCGTCGTCCGGTCGCATCCCGGTCGTCGGGCCGCCCGGCGAGCCGCCGCGCCGCCCGAGCCAGACCCCACCGCCGCCCAACCGCCGC
>NZ_MSIF01000042.1 GCF_001921215.1 Actinophytocola xinjiangensis | reverse complement strand
GATGCCACGCCGCTACGCGGGCATCCTTTCGTGAGGCAACGACTCACCTTCCCGGGCATTTTTGATGAGTCAACGCGTGAGGCCCTCCCAACCACCACCACCGGATAAAATGGCGCTGAGGGGTGCCCCCGGTGAGGGTGGGGGATGTGGACTGGGGTCTGTCGGCGCACGCTGTTTCGGAGGGCCGCGCTCTGCGTGGGCGCGGCCCTCTCCCTACGGTGTTGCCATGAGCGACCGTCCTACAGCGCTGGTCACCGGCGCGTCTCGAGGCATCGGCGCGGCGATCGCCACCGCCCTGGCCGACACCCATGACCTGCTCCTCGGTGGGCGGGACGAGGCCCGGCTGGCCGACCTGGCCGCCGGCTTCCCCAGCGCCCAGCCTTGGCCGGTGGAGTTGACCGACGAGTCGGCGGTGGCGGCCGCGACCGCCGGCATCGACCGGCTCGACGTGCTGGTGCACTCGGCCGGCATCGTCCGTCTGGGCGCGGTCGCCGACCTGCCGGCGTCGGCCTGGCGGGAGTCCTACGAGGTCAACGTGGTGGCGGTGGCCGAACTGACCCGCCGGCTGCTGCCGGCGCTACGCACCGCCGGCGGACACGTCGTGCTGATCAACTCCGGCGCCGGACTCAAGGCCTCCCCCCGCTGGGGCGCCTACGCGACGACCAAGTTCGCGCTGCGCGCCTTCGCCGACGTGCTCCGCGCCGAGGAACCCGACCTGCGGGTCACCTCCGTACACCCCGGCCGCACCACCACCGACATGCAGCGCGAGGTCCGCGAGTTCGAACAGGGCGATTTCGAGCCGACGCGCTACCTGACCCCGGAGTCGGTGGCCGGCGCCGTCCACGCCGCCATCACCACCCCGGCCGACGCCCAGGTGCACGAGGTCGTCATCCGCCCGAGGGCCTAGCGACGACCGCGTCAGTCGCGGTCACCAGGGCTGTTCGCGTCCACCGCGCGAGCCGCACGATCGAGCGCAACTCGCTACCGAGTTCCTCCGCTGGGTCTCGCGCCACCGCGTCGCTGGGCGCTTCGTTGGCTTCCGTCGGTCTCCGTGGACGCGGGGACGCCCGAATTCGGGCCTAGCGGATCAGTCGGCGGGTCACCGCGCCGGCCGCGGCCTGGACCTTCGCCCGGTCGACCTGGGTCGGTTCGCGGTCGGCGATCACCTGGTCGCCGGCCACCCACACGTCGCGCACCAGTCGGGTGCCGGCGGCCCAGACCAGGTTGGCCAGCAGGTGTTCGTCGGAGACGGACAGGCCGGCGGTGAACGCCGGGTCGTCCACGTCGACGTGGATCAGGTCGGCCCAGCGGCCGGCCTCCAGGGCGCCGATGTCGTCGCGGCCGATGGCCGTCGCGCCGCCTCGGGTGGCCAGCAGCAGGGTGTCGGCGGCGACCAGGGCCGACGAGTCGGCGGCCGCGATCCTGGCGAACAGTGCCGCCAGTCGCATCTCCTCCCACAGGTCGAGGTCGTCGTTGCTGGCGGGGCCGTCGGTGCCCAGGCCGACGGCGACGCCGGCCGCGCGCAGGTCGGCCAGCCGGGCGACCCCGGAGGCCAGTTTGGCGTTGGAGCCGGGGCAGTGCGCGACCCCGACGCCGTGCTCGGCGAACACCGCGATGTCCTCGTCGGACAGGTGCACCGCGTGTGCGGCCAGCACGCGGCCGCCGTAGAGGCCGACCTCGGCCAGCATCGCGGGCACCGAGCCGTGGCGCTCGCGCTGGACCACGTCCTCCTGCGCCGACTCGGCGACGTGCACCAGGACCAGCGCCGAGCGGGCCCTGGCCGCCTCGCCGACCAGCGTCAGCGCGTGCGGGGGCAGGGTGTAGGCCGAGTGCGGGCCGTAGGCGATCTCGATCCGGTCGTCCTTGCCGGTGAACCGGCCGTCGACGTCGATCCGCGCGCTGATCTCGTCCAGTTGGGCGCGCCAGTTGTGGCCGGGGGTGTCCACGATCGCCGGGCCGACGATCGCGCGTTGCCCGGTCGCGCCCAGCGCGCGGACCACGTGCTCGGTCTGGAAGTACTGCTCGACGCTGGTGGTGATGCCGCCGCGCAGCATCTCCACCGAGCCCAGCGCCATTCCCGCCTCGATGTCGGCCGGGGTCAGCTTCGCCTCGGCCGGCCAGATGATCTCCCGCAGCCAGCGCAGCAGCGGCAGGTCGCCGCCCATTCCGCGCAGCACGGTCATCGGGCTGTGCGCGTGGGTGTTGACCAGGCCGGGCAGCAGGATCCCCGGCAGTGAGCGGACCGGCGCGGCGCTGTCCGGGGCGTCGGCGAACGGGCCGCACCAGGCGATCCGGCCCTCGGCGTCCACGTCGACCACGGCGTCCCGCAGAACCGTGCACGCGGGGTCACAGGGCAACACGATCGGGGCGCGCAGGCGCAGGGGAGAACGCATGACGCGATACTGCCAGGTCATCACGTTGACGCTGTGTCGTCCCAGGCCACGAACGCGGGACCGCCGTTTGCGTTCACCGGTGGTAGGAAGCCGTCCACCGAGTGTTCGATCCGCACGCCGGCCGCGTCGAACGAGTGCACCACCGCCCGGTTGAGCTCCAGCGCCGCGCGGGCCCGCCACAGCGTCCGCTCGGAGGTCACGTCCAGGCCCAGCCGTGCGGCGATCCGCCCGGCCAGGCCGTAGGCGTCGCCCAGGACGTCCTCGCCGATCGCCTGGCAGATGTAGACCCCGTTGTAGGGCGCGGCCGGGTAGGTGACGCCGCCGATGACCAGCCGGTGGTTGCTGATCACCGGCACCGCGTGCCAGCGCAGCCCGAGCTCGACGAACCACGGCAGCTCCGGGTGCTCCAGCGGCACCTCGCACACCAGGTCCCGGGGCAGCTGGTGCAGCGACAGGCCGTCGTGGGGCGCCTCGATCACCAGCGGCAGCAGGTCGAAGGCGCCGCGCCCGGCCGGCGGGCGCCAGCCGAGGCGGCACGCGGCGGTGGTCAGGTCGACGTAGCGCCGGTCGCCGAGCACCTGGCCGTCCTGGGCGTAGCCGGCGTAGCGGACCAGCTGGTCGTTGTGGATGCGCGGGCCGGGGCTGGCCGGGGTGTCCGGGGCGAACACGCTGACCACCGGCCGCACCCGCCCGCCGTTGGTGGACATCCGCAGGTGCTGGCCGCACTGCACGGCGACCTCGGTACTGCTGGTGATCCCCCGCAGGTCGCGCACCAGCAACTCGCGCCACGGCACACCGGCCGGGCACCAGCCGCTGTCGCGCAGCGCCGATCGGGTGCCGAAGGCCAGCTCGGCGGGGGTGTGCCGGTAGGTGCCGGTGGCCGCGATCTCGGTGCGGGCACCCGCCAGCCGGGCGCTCACCTCACCGGCCCGGGGTCTGGCCTGGTGGAAGGCGCGCAGGAAGTCCTGGGCCTGGTCGTAGACGGAGCGGGGGCGCGGGCGGGTCAGGATGGGTGGGGAGGTCGTGGCCTCATCGCAGGGTGCGGTCACGTGCTGGGTATCGGTCCCGCTTGCGGCGGGCTCAATTACCTCATCGTGTGACGTCGGCGGCCAGGACACCACCGACCGTGGCGGGCACCGCGCGATACGGGGTGAGCAGTCCCGGCACGGTGGCGTCGGCCAGCGCCACGCCGTCGGCGGTGGCCAGGTCGGGGGCGGCGTAGGAGCCCTGCCCGGCGGCGGTCGTGGCCCGCAGGGTCACCAGCCCGAGCCGCCGCTGCAACACCGACTGCCGCAAGGTCACCCCGATCACCGCGCCCCGGCGCAGCACCACCGTGGTGCGGTTGAGCCCGGCGCTGGTCACCAGGTGCGGGCCGACCAGCGCGTGGCCCAGCGAGCGGTAGGCCAGCAGCGCCAGCCCGAGCGCGACCGGCACCAGCACGCCCCCGGCCAGCCACAGCCGTTCGGGCAGCGCGGTGACGCGGCCGAGCCACCAGGCCAGGCCGGTGAGCGCGGCGCCCAGCGCCACCGCCCAGCCCAGCCGCCGGCGCAGCGCCGCGAGCGGGTGCCGGGTGAGCGGGGCGCGCAGCGGGGCGGGGTCGCCGAGGATCTGTTCGGCCACCCGGCGCGCGTCGGCCGCCGGGGCCTTGGGCAGCACGGTGGCGCCGCCGGCCAGCATCCCGGCGGCGCCCAGGCCCGTGGACACCACCGACGTCTCGGTGGCCGTGGTCCACCGCCACAGCAGCGGCCGGCGCAGCTCCACGCCGCGCAGCCGCCCGTCGTCGCGGTCGACCCGGCGGGTGCGGAACAGGCCGTGGCTGGTGCGCAGCACCGTCCCGGTCGGGGTGTCCGCCCGGACCAGGCGGAACTGCCACTGCTCGGCGACGAACGCCACGCCGACCGCGACCACGCCCAGCGCCCCGGCGATCAGCACGGCGAGGGTGATCGTCGGGGCCAGCGGCAGCGGCGAGCGTCGCGCCGCCTCCAGGACCGACCCGAACAGGTCGAGGCCGACCATGCCGCCCAGCCAGTGCGCGCCCCAGCCCAGCCCGGCCGCGCTCAGCAACGCCCAGACGGTGAACGCGTTGTAGGGCAGCCACTGCCAGCGGAACGTGGCCAGCACGGTCTCGCCCGGGACCTGGCCGGCGGCGGGAGTCGCGGTGCGGGACCCGGCCGGCAGCTCGGTCTGGAGTTCCTCGGCGGTCGGCGCGGACACCGCGTCCAGGCGCAGCGAGGCGACCTCGCCGGTGGCGGTGCGGTCGCCGGCCCGGATGGTGACCACCCGCAGGCCGGCCAGCCGGTGGCGCAGCTTCGCGGTGGCCTCGACGCTGCGGATGCGGTCGCGGCGGATCGTGCGGTGTGAGCGGACCAGCAGCCCGGTGCGCACCTCCAGCAGTTCGTCGGTGATCCGGTAGCGGGTCTTCACCCAGCGCAGCAGGTCGCCGACCGAGGCGAGGACACCGGTCACGGCGATGATCGCCGCCGGCCACAGCACCGAGCCGGTCAGCTCGCCGCCGAACAGGACGGTCGTGGCGAACAGCGGCACCAGCGAGAGCGCCATCCGCGCCAGGTCGACCCAGATGACCCGGGGGTCCAGCCGCGCCCAGCCGCTCACGTGGCATCGCCCCTGGTCCGCGCGGTGATCGCGGACAGTTCCCCGGCCACCCGGCGTGCGGTGTGCTGGTCGAGCCCGACCAGCGTGACCGGGCCGGCGGCCGAGGCGGTGGTGACGGTGACGGTGGCCAGGCCCAGCGCCTGCTGCACCGGCCCACGCACGGTGTCCACCGTCTGGACCCGCGACAGCGGCGCGATCCGCCACTCGCGGACGAACCAGCCGGTGCGCACGTAGACCGCCTCGTCGGTGACCTCCCAGCGGTGCACCGCGTAGCGCCACGGCGGGGTCACCAGCAGGTGCGCGAGGCCAAGGCCGAGCACCACCAGCAGCGCCGGGCCGGTCCACGGCCGCCACGGGGTGATCAGCAGGTAGCCGGCCAACAGCACCCCGCCGGCCACCGCCGTCGTCGCCGCCGTGCGCAGCGCCCACCAGCCCATCGCGCGGCGTTCGACGCGGTGCCGGGGCGGGGTGAGGACCTCGGTCAGGTCAGCCATTTCCTCCTCCTTCGCACGGCCTGGGCGAACGTCTCCGCCAGCTCCTCGGCGTAGTGGGCGGGGTCCAGGTCGGACCGGGTGTAGAGCTGTCCGGGGACCGCGTGCAGCGCGGCGTCGATGGTGACGGCCATCAGCCGAGGGTCGAACTCGCGGAACTCGCCGTCGCGTTGGCCGTCGGCGAGCAGGCCGGTCAGTTCGCCGACGGTGTCCGAGGCGGGGGCGGGGCCGCCGTTGGTCTCGATCTCGCGCAGGGCGTACATCCGGGTGCGGTTCTCGGCGCAGAAGAGCACGAAGCCGCTGATCAGGGCGCGCAGGGTGTCGAGGTAGGTGTCGGCGTCGCCGACCCGCCGCTGCATGGCCGCGCCGATCTCGGTGACGGTCTCGGTGACGACCCGTTCGATCAGCTCGTCCTTGCCGGCGAAGTGGTAGGAGATCAGGCCGGGGCTGATCCCGGCCCGGCCGGCGATGCGCACCAGGCTCGCCTTGGCGAAGCCCAGTTCGGCGATGGTCTCGACGGCCGCGTGCATGATCTGGGCACGCCGGGCCTGCTCGATGAACGAGCGTGTTTGGTCGCCTGACTGATTTCCTGATCGCACAACCAGGATTCTAGGCGTACGGACAGGAAAACTACAACAAATCAGACATCAGCGACGTTCGAAGATGAGGTCCCGGCTGATCCGGCCCTCGACCTCGGCCCGGCTCTCGAACTTCGTCAGCGGACGCCACGACGGCCGGGGCGCCCAGCCGCCCGGCTCACCGGCGTACACGTTGGCCAGCAGCGGCTCCGCGGTGAGCACGTCGAGCATCTGCTCGGCGTAGTTCTCCCAGTCCGTCGCCAGGTGCACCCGCCCACCGGGCGCCAGCCGGGTCGCCAGCAGCGCGACGAACTCCCGGTCGACCAGGCGCCGCTTGTGGTGCTTCTTCTTCGGCCACGGGTCCGGGTAGAAGATCCGCACCGCGTGCAGCGAACCCGGCTCGACGTGCTCCTCCAGCAGCACCACCGCGTCCCCGCGCAGCAGCCGCAGGTTCTCGATGCCCATCGTCTCCGCGCGCATCATCAGCTGCGCGAGCCCCGGCGGGTACACCTCGACCGCCACGTAGTTCAGCTCCGGCGCCGCCTTGGCCAGCTGCGCGGTCGTCTCACCCATCCCCGAGCCGATCTCCAGCAGCACCGGGGCCGGGCGGCCGAACCAGCCGGTGAAGTCCACCGGGCCGGGCGGCAGCGCGTTCACCTCCCGGCCCAGCGTTGACCAGTGACGCTCCCAGGCGCGAGCCTGGCCGACGGTCATCCGGCCGCCGCGGTTGACGAAGCTGACCACCGTGCGGCGGCCGGCGAGATCGGGTGATGGCACCGGAAAAGCCTAGGCGGGTCCCATCGACTCGAACCGGGCGAGGTTGGCCCGCAGGTCCGCGAGGCCGGCGACGGCCACCGGGTCCGGGGTCTGCCCGGCGTGCACCCGCAGCACGTCGATCCAGCCGGGGTGGCGGTCGGTGAGGATCAGCGTCGTGGGCATGCCCGGCTCGAACAGCTTGCGTTCGGAGGGCACGTACTCCCAGTACCCGGAGGAGCCCTCGGTCGCCCACGGCACGAACACCCAGCCGGAGCGGGTGGACAGCAGCTTGGCGACCCGGTCCTCGACGGCGAACCCCTCGGTCCGGGAGGCCAGTGAGCCCTCGGCCAGCGCCCGCAGCCACCACGGCGCCGGGGCGCGCGGGTCGGCCTGGCGGATGCTCCGGTACAGCGTCAGGACCTGGGACTCCGGCGCGCGGTGCAGCCACGCCCGGCGGGCCTCGGCCGGGGTCGTCGCGTCCTCGGCACCCCACATCTCGATGGCCTGGGACCACTCCAGGCCGATCAGGGGCTCCACCCGTACGGCCGACCGGGGAGCCGGGGCCAGGGACTCCGGCGGCTCCGGTGGCCGCGTCTGGGAGTCCGGTTCGGCTTCCGACGCTGGGGACGGGATCGACGAGCGACGTTGCTCGACCGCCGCCGCTGACGCGGTGGCTTCGGGAAACGGGCCGGTGTCAACCACCGTCACAAGTCCACCTCCAAGGACACCCTCGAATATGTAGTTGGGGGCACTGGGGAATCGCTCTCACCACGATGGAACCCGGCCACGCCCGGTCTGTCCGCTTGGTGTGGTCAGGCTCACAGTGGCTTAACATGGTCTTAATCGGACTGATTGGTGTAAAAACCCGGCCCCATCCCACCTCGCCTATCGGCCAACGTCGACACAGCGTTACCTTCCGGGCTGCCGGACCACCCGGATGGCGCACGTACGAAGAGCCCGGGCCACCCCCCGAAAGGTGACCCGGGCTCGTCCCCCAGGCTGCCGCGCCCCGGTGGTCCGGGTGTCCCCACACCCGCACCGCGATTCGCGGCGTCGGTTCCTAGGCGTCCCGCTTGTTGGCGGTGAACAGCGCGATCACCAGCAGGACCAGCGCGAACCCGGCGAAGTAGGCCAGCGCCCACCACGGGCTCAGCGTCGAGAGCGACGGCGGCGGGCCCTCGGCGATCGGCCGGTTGGTCAGGTCCGGGTCCCCGGTGAGGAACTTGTTGGCCACGTAGAAGGGCATCCACCTCTGGATGTCGTCCCCGACGTTCGGGATCAGCGTGACCAGGCTCTCCACCAGCTGGCTGTAGATCAGCACCAGCGACACCGCGCCGGCCGAGTGCCGCACCAGGATGCCGACGGCCACCGCGATCACCGCGGCCACCGCGAACACCAGGCTGACCCCGGCGGTGGCCCGCCACTCGAAGGCGGAGTTGATGCCCAGGTCGGCCCGCGACTCGATGAGCTTGGCGATGCCGACCGAACCGAACGCGGCCACCAGACCGATGACCGCGGCGAACGCCGCCACCACGCCGGTCTTGGCCAGCAGCACGGCCGACCGGTTGGGCACCGCCTGGAAGGTCGCCCGGATCGTGCCGAAGCGGTACTCGGTGGTGATCGCCAGCGCGGCCATCACCATGATCACGACCAGCCCGAAGCTGTAGCCGAACTGGGTCGAGGCGATCGTCGGCAGGTTCTCGGTGTCCACGGCGGCGATCAGCGCGGCGAACCCGATGGTGACCGCGAGCGCGGCCAGCGTGCACCACATCGGCGAACGCGTGGTGAACAGCTTGATTCGTTCAACGGCGAGCAGAGTCATGTCGTCACTTCCCCGCGGTCATCAGGTCGGCGCCCGACGCGGCGGCTGCGGTCTGGTCACCGACGGCGGCGTGGTACTCCACCGAGTCGCCGGTGAGCTGGATGAAGGCCTCCTCGAGCGAACCGCGCTGCGGGCTCAGCTCGTGTAAGACGATTCCCTTGGCGGCGGCCAGTTCCCCGATCTCCGTGATGTCCACACCGGACACGACGAGGTGGCCGTTCTCGGCGCGGACCGCGCCACCCTGGTCGCGCAGCGCCGAGCCGAGCAGGTCGGCCTGCGGGCTGCGCACGGTCACCGTGCTCTCCGTCGCCTGGGCGACGAACTCGTCGGTGCTGCACTGGGCGATCAGCTTCCCCCGGCCGATCACCACCAGCTCCTGCGCGGTCAACGCCATCTCCGAGAGCAGGTGGCTGGAGACGAACACCGTGCGGCCCTCGTCGGCCAGCCGGTGCATGAACCGGCGGATCCACAGGATCCCCTCCGGGTCCAGCCCGTTCACCGGCTCGTCGAACAGCAGCACCTGCGGGTCACCGAGCAGCGCGGCGGCGATCCCCAGCCGCTGGGACATGCCCAGCGAGAACCCGCCGGCCCGCCGGTTGGCCACCCCGGTCAGCCCGACGATCTCCAGCACCTCGTCCACCCGCGAGGTCGAGATCTTGTTGGAGCGGGCCAGCCAGTGCAGGTGCGCCCTGGCGGAACGGTTGGGGTGCACCCACTTCGCGTCGAGCAGCGCGCCGACCGTGCGCAGCGGCTGGTGCAGTTCGCGGTAGCGCTTGCCGTCGATGCGGACGGTGCCGGCGGTCGGCGCGTCCAGACCGAGGATCATCCGCATCGTGGTCGACTTGCCGGCGCCGTTCGGGCCGAGGAACCCCGTGACCCGACCCGATCGGACGGTGAACGACAGGTCGTCGACCGCGACCGTCTTCCCGTAGTGCTTGCTGAGGCCGACTGCCTCAATCATGGTCTCTCCCTGAACGTCTTGGTCGTGATCCCCACTGGTCCAACATCCTGGCGCCGGTGGGTGCCCCCGCACGTCCACCTGTGGTCGCCACTTCGGGTCAACATCTGGAGGTAGCTTCCATCAACCCAGAGGCTGGTGGAATCCGTTACGACCCTGAGGTCGACCCTGAACCGAACCCCGGTGCGATCGGGGTTTCGCCCGGTGGCGCCGCTCAGTGCTCGCCGGGGCGGACCAGACCGGTCTCGTACGCCAGGACCACGGCCTGCACCCGGTCCCGCAGGTCCAGTTTGGACAGCACGCGGCCGACGTGGGTCTTCACCGTCGCCTCGGACAGGAAGAGCTTCCTCGCGATCTCGGTGTTGGACAGGCCCTGCGCCATCAGCAGCAGCACCTCGCGCTCCCGCTCGGTCAGCACGTCGAGCACCGCCGCGTCCCGCAGCTGACCGCCGGCCGAACCGAGGAACCGGTCGAGCAACCGTCGGGTCACGCTCGGTGAGACGACGGCGTCGCCCGAGGCGACCGAGCGCAGCGCCGAGACCAGGTGCGCCGGCGGCGTGTCCTTGAGCAGGAAACCGCTGGCCCCGTTGCGCAGCGCGGAAAGCGCGTACTCGTCGAGGTCGAAGGTGGTCATCACCAGCACCTTCGCGAACCCGGCCTCGGTGATCTGCTTGGTGGCCTCGACCCCGTCGAGCACCGGCATCCGCACGTCCATCAGCACCACGTCCGGGCGCAGCGACTCGGCCAGCGCGACGGCCTGCGCGCCGTTGCCCGCCTCACCGACGATGTCCATGTCCTCCTGCGCGTCGAGCACCATGCGGAAGCCGAACCGCATCAGCTCCTGGTCGTCGACGAGCACCACCCTGATCACATAGGTCAACGTAGCGCCTCACTCGGTGAGCAGCGGGAGGCGTGCGCGGACCTGCCAGCCGCCGCCCGGTCCCGGCCCGGCCTCCAGCGTCCCGCCGAACACCAGCGCCCGTTCCCGCATGCCGATCAGCCCGTTGCCGCCGGCCACCCCCAGCAGCGTGCGGATCGCGTGCCGGCCGTCGTCGGAGACGTCCAGCTCGACGTGGTCGGCCGTGCGCACCACGCGCACCCGCGCGTGGGTGCCCTGACCGGCGTGTTTGAGCGAGTTCGTCAACGCCTCCTGCACGATCCGGTAGATCCCCAGGCCGATGCCGGCCGGCAGGTCGTCGACCCCGCCGACGATCTCCAGCCGCACCGGCAGCCCCACCTCGCGCACCCGTTCGGCGAGCTCGGCCAGCGACTGGGCGCCCGGCTGCGGGGTCAGCTCCCCGGCGGCGTCCTCGTCGCGCAGCAGCCCCAGCAGCCGGCGCAGCTCGGTGAGCGCCTCCCGGCCGGTGTCCGAGATCGTCTTCACCGCGCGTTCGGCCAGCTCCGGCTTGGTGTGCACGGCGTAGGCCGCGCCGTCGGCCTGCACCACCATCACGCTCACCGCATGCGCGACCACGTCGTGCAGTTCCCGGGCGATCCGGGCACGCTCGGCGTTCACCGCCATCCGCGCCTGGTGGTCGCGCTCGACCTCCAGCAGGGACAGCCGCCGCTCCACCTCCTCGTGGTAGGCCCGGCGCGCCCCGACGAACTCGCCGAGCACCCAGCACAGCGCCAGCATCAGCGCCACCACGATCAGCATCGCCACGACGTTGGCGCGGTCGTCCACCTGCAGCGGCGTCTGGATGCCGGTGACCACCGCGTTGGCCACCACGTACAGCAGCGCCTGCCGCCGCCCGACGTAGGCGACCAGCGTGTACAGCGAGATGCAGGTGGTGAAGGCGCTGGCCAGGCCCAGTTCGAGCAGGGCGTGCGGGATGCTGGCGGCGAGCACCGCGTAGGCCACGGCGACCGGGTACCGGCGGCGGAAGACCAGCGGCGCGACGGCGAGCAGGATCAGCGGCACGGTGACGTACCAGGGGTGGGTCTGCCCGGCCTCGTCGGTGAACTCGCGGGTCATGTTGAGGAGCAGGTCCACCAGCACGATCAGGCCGGCGACCACGCTGTCACCGAAGAACGGATGAGCCTTCATCCACAGACTGAACCGCCGCACGGGTCGAGAGTAGGCAGCCGGCGGGTCACCCGGCGTCCGGCGCAGGTCTCATCACCCGTACGTCCCTGGGCTGACCCCTGCCGGTTGGCGTGGCCGCCATGGGACGATCAGGCACACACCAGTAGTCCGGCACGGTGGAAAGGGGAGCGGACGTGACGACGGTAGCCGAGCAGGGGCAACCGCTCGCCGGACCGTTGTCGGCAGCGGTGGCCAACCTGTGCACCCGGCTGCAACCGCAGGTGTCCGCCAGGACCGCCGCCGGTTTCCGCGAGGTGCTGCGCCGGCTGTCCGCGCCGTTGCAGGTCGCGGTCGCCGGGCGGATCAAGTCCGGCAAGTCGACGTTGGTCAACGCCCTCATCGGGCGCCGGGTCGCGCCGACCGACGTCGGGGAGTGCACCCGGCTGGTCACCCGGTTCCAGTACGGCACGGTCGACCGGGTGGAGCTGATCTTCCACGACGGCCGCAAGCAGGTGCTGCCCTTCGACGCGACCGGCATGATCCCCGGCGACCTTGAGGTGAACTTCGACGACGTCTCCCACCTGGAGGCCTATCTCACCAACGCGGTGCTGCGCGACCTGACGGTGATCGACACCCCGGGCCTCGGCTCGCTGGACGCCGCGTCGGTGCGGCGCACCGAGCAGCTGCTGGGCGCGGCCAAGCACCGCGCGCCGGATCTCGACGGGCCGGCGCGGGAGGCCGCCGAGGACGCCGAGCCCGATCCGGACGGGCGCGGTGACGAGCTGGACCAGACCTCGCGCAGCGCGGTCGCCGGCGCGGAGGCCGTGCTCTACGTCGTCACCCAGGGCGTGCGCGCCGACGACCAGCAGGCGCTGGCCGCGTTCACCGCCGCCACCGCCAGCCGCGACGCCGGCCCGGTGAACGCGATCGCCGTGCTGAACAAGGCCGACACCATCCCGCCGGAGTCGGTGGCCGGCTCCGAGGGCGACGTGTGGCGGGCGGCGAGCCTGCTGGCGGAGAAGCAGGCGCAGTCGCTCAAGCCGCGGGTGGCCGACGTGATCCCGGTGATCGGTCTGCTCGCCGAGTCCGCCGAGTCCGGCGGCTTCACCTCGGCCGACGCCGACGCGCTCCGCTCGCTGTCCAAACTGGACGATGCGACGTGGGAGACCATGTTGATGTCCGCGGACATCTTCACCACCTGGGAGTGCGAGGTGCCCTCGGGTACCCGCACCCGGCTGCTGGAGAAGCTCGACCTGTTCGGCGTGCGCTGCGCGGTGGACGCGCTGCGCGCCGACCCCGAGCTGACCGCCGGTTCGCTGCGCCGCACGCTGCTCAACGCCTCGGGTCTGGCCGGTGTGCGTGGCCGGCTGGACGCGGTGTTCCGTGCCCGCGCCGACGGCATCAAGGCCGCCGCGGCGCTCGCGTCGGTCACGGCGTTGGCCCACGCCTCCGGTGATCCCGGTGAGCGGCAACGGGTGCACGACGCGATCGAGGTGCTGCTGGCCAAACCGGAGGCGCACCAACTCCGCCTGTTGGAAGCGCTTACACTCGTCACGTCGGGCGCCGTCGCGATGCCCGACGACCTCGCCGAGGAGGTGCTGCGGGTCGGCAGCAGCGCCGACATCGGTGAGCAGCTGGGCCTCAAGGGTCGTCCGCACAAGGAGTTGTCCGCCTACGCCCTCGAACGCGCCGGCTGGTGGCGCTCGTTCGCGTCCTTCGGGGCCACACCAGCCCAAAGCCGGGTCGCGCACGTCGTGCATCGCGCATACTTCCTGATCTGGCAGCAACTTCGCGAGCAGTCGGGGTGAGTGGGACATGGGCTCCTGGTTCCAGCGTGGCAGCGACCGACGCGGTAGCGACCGACGTGGTAGAGACGAGGACATGAACGTGACCGACAACACCGATTCGACCATCGAGGTGAAGGCGTCGGTGATCGCCCAGGCCGCCAGGGGTGGCACGGGCGACACGGCGGGCGACCCGCCGGTCACTCGGGTCGGTCGCCAGGCCGGGATCGCCGCCGACGGCCTGGTCGGGTCCGAGGACTTCGCCACCGCCGCCCGCGAGAACGCCGATCCCACGCTGGAGGCCGCACTGGCCGAGCGCCGGTCGCTGGTGGCGCTGTGCCTCTACGCGCTGGACCGGGCACGCAGTGCCGGGGTGGCCGAGCGGATCGAGGAGGGCCTGGCCGGGGTGGGCGTCAGCGCGCTGCGCCCGGACGGCGTCCGGTTCGACCCGGCCCACCACGAGGCCGGCGGCACGGTCGCCACCGCCGACGAGAGCCTCGACGGGCTGGTCGCCGAGACGGAGGTGGTCGGCTTCTCCGACCGGGGCGAGCTGCTCCGGGCACCGATCGTGACCGTCTACAGCAACGCCGAACGATGACCTCGCCCGCGACCACACCGGCCGCGCCGACCGGCGCGCTGCCGCTGCCCAAGCAGGTCGCCCAGGCGCGGGAGAAACTGCTCACCCTGCTGCGCGAGGCCGACCCGGACGCGGCGCGGTGGGTCGAGCAGATCCGCGAGCGGCGCCGGGGCAAGCCGTCGGCGGTCGTGGTCGGTGAGACCAACCGGGGCAAGAGCTCGCTGGTCAACGCGCTGCTCGGGCACTCCGGTCTGTCCCCTGTGGACGCGGATGTGGCGACCGCGACCTACCTGGTGTTCGGCCACGCGCAGCAGTGGGAGGCGCGGGCCTGCTACCCGGGCCAGCTGGCCCCGGTCCCGGTCGACCTCGGGGAGCTGGTCAACTGGGTCTCGGCCGCCCACCAGCTGCCTCCCGGTGAGCTGCCGCCGCGTTACGTCGAGGTCGACGGCCCGCTGGAGTACCTGGAGAAGCTGACGATCGTCGACACCCCCGGGGTCGGCGGGCTGGACTCGGTGCACGGCGAGTTGGCGGCCGAGGCGGCCGCGTCGGCCACCGCGCTGCTGTTCGTGGTCGACGCGTCGGCGCCGTTCACGTTGGGGGAGTTGAACTTCCTGGCCACCGTGGGTGACCGGGTGGAGACGATCGTCTTCGCGCTGTCCAAAGTGGACCAGTATCGGGGCTGGCGGCAGGTGCTGGAGGCCGACCAGCAGCTGCTCGCCGAGCACGCCCCGCGCTTCGCCGGCGCCAAGTTCTTCCCGGTCTCCGCGCGGATGTACGAGATGGCGGCCAAGGCCCCCAACCCCGAGGCCACCGCCATGCTCCAGGAACGCTCCGGCGTACCGGAACTGCGCACCGCCCTGGCCGACCTGCTCGTCGGCCGGTCGGTGATGCTCGGCGAGGCCAACACCATGCGCGCGCTGTCCAGCGCACTCGGCACGCTCAACGTGCGGTTGGAGGGCGAACGCCGCGCGCTGTCGACCGGCGAGGAGGAGGCCGAGTCGCTGCGCGCGCGCAAGGAGGAGCTGACCACCGAGCGCCGCTCGTCCACCAAGGGCTGGCAGGTCCGGATGCGCGGTGAGATCCAGCGCACCCGGGTGGAGAACAACCACGAGGTCGCCCGCCAGATGCGCGACCTGCAGTCCTGGTTCCGCCAGGCCATCGACGTCGCCGACCGCGACCAGCTCAAGGACCTGCCCGCCCAGGTCGACGCCGCGTTGCAGATGGTGTCCGGCCGGATCAGCATGTCGGTGTCCTACCGGCTCAACCAGGTCACCGAGACCGTCCTGGGCGAGCTGTTCCAGCCCGACGAGCTGGAGGTCATCCGGGGTCAGTTCGCCCGCGCCGGCGGCTCGGCGGTCGTGGTCCGCCCGGCCGACAAGCGCCCGCCGACCGCCGAGGACCGGCTGCTGGTGTTCATGGGCGTGACCGGCGGGTTCAGTGCCGGCAAGATGGCGCTGCTGCCGCTGGCCGGCGCGGTCGCCGCACCGATCCTGCTGGTGCCGACGATCATGATCGGGTTGGGTGCCGGCTGGTGGCTGGCCAAGACCCGCCGGCACACCGCCGACAAGCAGCACATGAAGCAGTGGCTGTCCGAGTCGATCGCCGACGCCCGCTCGACACTGGACCAGCTGGTCGCCGAGCAGCTCATCGAGACCGAGTCCCAGCTGGCGCTGGCCCTCGACGAGGCGCTGGGCCGGCGGATCGCCGGCATCGAGGAAGAGCTCCGCGAGGTGGACAAGGCACTACGACTTGACACCGCCGAGCGGAACAAGCGGCTGGCCGTGGTAAACAAGCGGCTGACCGAGGTGGGCGCCGGGCGGGAACGCGCGGAGAAGCTGCTCTCCAGCATCCGGTCGGTGCGCGACCGCGCCTGACGGGAAGCCTGGTGGAACCAACGGGCCTCACGGACAGTCAGACAAGCGAATCACCGACCAGACCTTCCAGACAGAGGGGGCGACCCGTGTACGTGGACGACGATCCCACCGCAGACGACCCGACCACGGACACCGACGCGGGCCAGGACGAGCTGACCGTCGAGGTCGACGGCGAGGAGTACGCCGTCGTCGAGAACTACGACCTCGACGGCGACTCGCAGAACGACACCGCCGTGGTGCAGACCGAGGACGGCGCCTACGTCGCCTTCGCGGACACCGACGGTGACAGCGTCGCCGACGTGGCCGTGCAGTACGACGACGAGGGCAACGTCGTGGCCGGCGCCGAGTACGACGCCAGCACCGGCGAGTGGTCGGCCGAGAGCGTGGAGTCACTGCCCACCCCGACCGGTGACGGCGCCGACGACGCCGACGGGTCCGGCGGGGCGCCCGACGACACCGGCGCGACCGACGTCGGCAGCGACACCGGCGACGACACCGGCGGCGCGGCCCCGGGCGGCGAGGGCGAGAGCATCATGGTCGACATGCCCGGCGAGGACGTCGACGCCGGCCCGGCCACGATCGACACCGACGGCGACGGCGTGTACGACACCGCCGTGGTCACCGACTCCAGCGGCACCACGATGGCCTTCACCGACACCGACGGTGACGGCCAGGCCGACCAGTCGATGATGATCGAGCAGAACGGCGACGTGACGATCGCCAAGCACACCGGAACCGACGAGTGGACCGTCGTCGAGGAGGGCTCGATCTCCGAGGACGGCACCTACACCGCCGACACCGTCAGCGGTGCGGACTCGGTCTGGGCGCAGGGCTGAACGAGTCCCACTCCAGCGTCGATCCACTCCGGACGATCCCGGCGACGAGTGTCGCCGGGATCGTCTTTTTTCGTGCTGTGGTTGAAAACACCCAGGCCAGAGGGCTGGCTCGTACGTCCGTGTGCTGAATCGATTCCAGAATCGGTCTTGTGAGGGAAGCGACACGCTAGGTCTCGGTTAGGCGCTGTTCATCTGGTTAACCTCTCTACATCCCCAATGCGGCAGACCCGTCCGAGACCTCGGGCGGGGGCTTCGCCGTTCACCCAGGACGCCGATGTCCGCGCGAGCGCTGGACAACGGGGTCCTGTTTGGCTTTCGGCGTCAGTCAGGAGAAGCGAGATGACGGCAGTGGCAATTCCAGGTGTTGACGACGCACCGACGACGCACCAGCGGCTCCTGTCCTGGGTCCGCGAGGTCGCCGAGTTGACGACGCCGGACGAGGTTGTCTGGGTCGACGGCTCCGACGAGGAGTGGGACCGCCTGACCGAACAGCTCGTGGCCTCGGGCACGTTCACCCGTCTGGCCAAGAAGCCCAACTCGTTCTGGGCCGCGTCCGACCCCGACGACGTCGCCCGGGTCGAGGAGCGCACCTACATCTGTTCGCAGGACCCCGACGACGCCGGTCCGACGAACAACTGGATGGACCCGGCGGAGATGAAGGCCACGCTGCGGGAGCTGTTCCGCGGCTCGATGGCCGGCCGCACGATGTACGTGATCCCGTTCTGCATGGGCCCGCTCTCGGCCGACGAGCCGATGCTCGGCGTGGAGATCACCGACTCGGCCTACGTGGTGACCTCGATGCGGATCATGACCCGGATGGGCACCCGTGCCCTGGAGAAGTTCGTCGACGCCCAGGGCAACGAGCGTGACTTCGTGCCGGCCCTGCACTCGGTCGGCGCGCCGCTCGCGCCGGGCGAGACCGACGTGCCGTGGCCGTGCAACGAGACCAAGTACATCACCCACTTCCCGGAGACCAGGGAGATCTGGAGCTACGGCTCGGGCTACGGCGGCAACGCCCTGCTCGGCAAGAAGTGCTACTCGCTGCGGATCGCCTCGACCATGGGCCGCGACGAGGGCTGGCTGGCCGAGCACATGCTGATCCTCAAGCTGATCTCGCCGGAGAACAAGGTCCACTACGTGGCGGCGGCGTTCCCCAGCGCGTGCGGCAAGACCAACCTCGCGATGCTGGAGCCGACCATCCCCGGCTGGAAGGTCGAGACCCTCGGCGACGACATCGCCTGGATGCGCTTCGGTGAGGACGGCCGGCTGTACGCGGTCAACCCGGAGGCCGGGTTCTTCGGTGTGGCGCCGGGCACCGACTACCACACCAACCCGAACGCGATGCGCACCATCGAGCGCGGGAACTCGCTGTTCACCAATGTCGCGCTGACCGACGACGGGGACATCTGGTGGGAGGGCATGGGTGAGCCGCCGGCCCACCTGACCTCGTGGAAGAAGCAGGACTGGGCGCCGGGTGGCGAGGAGCTGTCCTCGCACCCGAACTCGCGGTACTGCACGCCGATGGACCAGTGCCCGATCCTCGCCCCGGAGTGGGACGACCCGAAGGGCGTGCCGATCTCGGCGATCTTCTTCGGCGGGCGCCGGGCGACGACGATCCCGCTGGTCACCGAGTCGCGTGACTGGCAGCACGGCACGTTCATGGGTGCCACACTCTCGTCGGAGACCACGGCCGCGGCCAAGGGCAAGGTCGGCGTGGTGCGCCGCGACCCGATGGCGATGCTGCCGTTCATCGGCTACCACGCCGGTGACTACTTCCAGCACTGGATCGACACCGGCAAGCGGGCCGACGCCACCAAGCTGCCGAAGATCTTCTACGTGAACTGGTTCCGCCGGGGCGAGGACAAGCGCTTCCTGTGGCCTGGTTTCGGCGAGAACTCGCGGGTCCTGAAGTGGGCCATCGAGCGTCTGGAGGGCACCGCCGCCGCCCGCGAGACCGCCATCGGGTACGTGCCGAGCGCCGATGACCTGGACCTGACGGGTCTGGAGACCGACCGGGCCGACCTCGAGGCCGCGCTGGCGGTCGACGTCGAGGAGTGGCGGGCCGAGGTGCCGATGATCGAGGAGTGGTTCGACAAGATCGGCGAGAAGCTGCCGTCGTCGCTGCGTGCTGAGCTGGAGGTGCTCCGGCAGCGGCTGGCCTGAGCCGGGTGGATCGGGGACCGCGCGGTGGGCGGTCCCCGATCCGTGTTCGGTCCGGCCGAGTTGTCCACCGGGGTTGTCCACAGGTTGTGGATGGATCTGTGCACAGCCTGTGGAGCCCTCCGGTGCGTGGATGCCGACGCCACGGCCACGGCGCGCCGTTCGCCCACTGTTCGGCCGATGTTTGTCCACAGTGGTTGATGGTTCCTGTGGTTGGTTCCCGTGTTGCCCGCGTGCCGGACACGGCTACGGCGACACGGCTACCGTGGGCGTCGTGGCTGACGAGGTGAGCAGGTTCGGCGTGACCGAACCGGAGGACCTGCCCGAGGATCTGCGGACCCGCATCGAGGCCGTGGCGGAGAAGTCGGGGTTCGTGCCGAACGTGTTCCGCGCGCTCGGCCACCGCCCGGCCGAGCTACGGGCGTTCCTGGACTACCACGATGCGCTGATGGACCGCGCCGACGGGCTGTCCAAGGCCGAGCGGGAGCTCGTGGTGGTCGCCACGTCCGGGGCGAACAGCTGCACCTACTGCGTGGTCGCGCACGGCGCGATCCTGCGGGTCCGCTCGCGGGACCCCCAGCTGGCCGACCGGGTGGCCACCAACCCGTGGACGGTCGAGCTGTCCGAGCGTGAGCGGGCGATCGTCGACCTGGCGCTGGCCCTGGCCGTGGACCCGGCGACCTTCGCCGCCGAGGACCTGAACGCGGCCCGCGACGCCGGCCTGACCGACGACGAGATCTGGGACGTCGGCGCGATCACCGCGCTGTTCGCCCTGTCCAACCGCATCGCCCACCTCGCCGACCTGCGGCCCAACGACGAGTTCTACCTGATGGGTCGCCTGCCGCGCGCCTAGCCCGTCGCGACCAGCACGGCGACGTCGGCGTGCGCCTTGGCCAGGCCGGGGTCGAACGTGATCAGGCGACCGCCCCGCCGCCTGGCCTGGTGGGCCAGGTAGGCGTCGGTGACCTGCGGATGTCCGACGACCCCGGTCAGCGGGACCTCGTCGAAGGGCACGTCGTCGGGCCAGAACTCGTGGCGCGGGTCCTGGGCGATGGCCTCCAGGACGGCGTGCGCGGTGTGCGCGAGATGACCGAGGCGCACCATCAGGCGAACCAGGGCCGACTGGGTGCTGGGGCAGGTGGCGAAGGGCTGGTCGCTGGCCTCCAGCCAGTCCTCGGCGGCCTCGTGGTGGACGTGGCCCACGACGACCAGGGCGATCAGCACGTTGGGGTCCAGCAGGTCGGTCATTCGTCGTCGTCCAGGGTGCGCACGTCGTCGGTGGTGATGACCGTGCCGAGGTCGACAAGCGGCAGCCCTGTCCGTTCACTGCGTGTGATGATCGCTTCCCCGGTCCGCTGACCAAGGCCCCGGCGCATCAGGTCCGCGACGGTCTCGGACAGCGTGCGGGAGGTGTCCCGGGCGATCGACAGCGCCCGGGCGTGCAGGTCCTCCGGCAGGTCGATCGTGGTCCGCATCACCGCATCATCGCATCATGATGCGCTCAGGTCCAGGCGCCAGGTCTGGCCGGTGAGGCGGTGGCCGAAGCGCTCGGCGGTGTCCTGCTCGACGAGGGTGAAGCCGGCGCGCTGGTAGATCCGGCGGGCCGGGGCGAGCAGCGACACCGTCCACAGCTCGATGGCCTGGTAGCCGGCGGCGCGGGCGAACCGGAGGCACTCGTCGACCAGGGTCGCGCCGACGCCGGTGCCCCGGGCGCTGGGTTCGACGTGCAGCAGGCGCAGTGCGGCGGTGGTGTCGTTCTTGCGCACGCAGAAGATCGCGCCGACGCGTTCGCCGGACAACTCGGCGATCCAGGCGTTCTCGCTGGTGGAGTCATGTTTGTCGAGGTAGCTGGCGACGATCTGGGCGACCAGGGCCTCGTAGGAGGAGTCCCAGCCGTGTTCGGTGGCGTAGAGGGCGCCGTTGCGTTCGACGACCCAGCCGTAGTCGCCGGGTTCGGGGGCGCGCAGGCGAACGCTGGGTGCGGTCTCGACGTCGACGAGGCGGGCGCGGATCAGGTCCATGGCCTCGACGACCTGGCGTTGTTCGCGGTCGGTGAGGCCGGTGAGCAGGCCACGGATCTGGCGGGCGGACTTGTGGTCGAGGACCAGGAAGCTGTCCCGGCCGCGCGGGGTCAGGCGGATGACCTGGCGGCGGGCGTCGGCGCGGGAGCGTTCGCGGCTGAGCAGGTCGTTGTCCTCGAAGCGGCCGAGCAGCCGGCTGAGGTAGCCGGCGTCCAGGCCGGTGGCGCGGCGGAGTTCGGCGACCTCGGTCTCGTCGCGCTGGCCCAACTCGAAGAGAACCCTTGCTTCAGTCAACGAATAAGTGGTGTTCAGCAGGTGTTCGTCGAGGGCGCCGAGGAACTTCGTGTAGCTCCGATTGAAGGCGCGGACTGCGGAGATGTTCTCGATGGGGACCACGTTCGACATCGCTGACCTTACGTTTCCCGTGAAACAATTGCTTGACGAAGTCAAGCATATGGTAGCGACGGCCTCAGTGTCGATGGGTGTTGTCGGGCTGGGACGGGTCACCGGGGTGCTCGAAACCGGGCGCCAGCCGCACCGACTCCGCCAACCGCTGGTCGAGCCACTCGACGAACGCCCGCCGCCGCGCGCCCAGCGTCAGCCGGCGGCGGATCTCCTCCCGGACCTCGGCCAGCGCACGCACCCTGGCCGGCGCCACGTCCACCACCAGCACGGTGTGCGTGCCCACCGCGTCCGCCAACTCGACCCGGCCGCCGGGCGGCGTGCCGAACACCGCCCGCTCCAACTCCCGGCCCAGCTCGCCCCGGCGCACCGCGCGCGCCGGCCGGGCGTCCGGGTCGCCGGTGCCGACCGCGTGCCGCACCAGCCGCCGCTCCGGGATCCGGAACCCCTCCGGATTGGTCCGCCAGTACCGCGCCACCCGCGCGTCGGACACCGTCACACCGGCGGTCACCGCGAGGAACACGTTGCGCGCCACCGGATCCCGCGTCAGCACATCGGCCGCGACACTGCCGAGGCCGAGCATCCCCGCCCGGTCGGGCACCAGCTCGGCCAGCGCCGGCGCGCCGGCCGCGTCGACCCCCAGCCGCCGCGCCGCCCGCGCGACCACCCGCTCGGCGACGAGCACCTGCACCAGCCACCGCCGTAACTGCCGGCCCTCGCCGGTACCGCCCCGGGGCAGCGCCGAGGCCCGGGGCCCGGCGCGCAGCGCCGCCTCCCGCCGGTCCACCTCGCCGACCTCCACCGGGTCCCCGTCGACCCACGCCACCACCGCGTTCATGCCGTCACCTCCAGCGCCACGGCAGGCGAGTACAGCAGCCTCCCGGCGCCGGCGACCCGGATCAGCGCCCACCACCGGCCCGGCCGCGCCCACGGCGGCGCCACCACGTCGAACGCCAGCTCCACCTCACCGCCACCGGGCAACTCGGCCCCCACCAGCCGGGGACCGGCCAGCTCCCAGGTCCCCCACGGGCTGACCAACGCCGCCTCCACCGCCACCGGTGCCCGCGCCCCCGAGGCCACCCGCACGGCGAGCCGGCCGGCCTCGCCCGGCGCGAGCCGCACCGGCGACGGGTCCCCGACCAGCCTGAGCAGGCCCTCCTCCGGCGGGGAGCCGACGGTCAGCACCGCGACGTCCTCGACGGTCTGGCCCCAACCGCCGGGCAGGTCACCGGCCGGGGTGACCGACGCGCGCACCGGGTAGCGCCCGTCGGGCGGGTCGGCCGGCGCGGTCACTGTCACCGTGGTGGACAGGTGCCCGCCCGGCGGCAGGCCGAAGGGCACCTCGTCGGGGGTGGCGTGCCAGCCGTCGGGCAGGGCCAGGCGCACCAGCCCGGACAGCTCGACATCGGTACTGCCGGAGGCCACCGTCAGCTCCAGCACCCGCTGGTCCGGGGTGGGGTGCAGGTGGACCGCGAGCGGCAGGCCGCCCAGCGGCGCCGGGCCCCGGTTGTGCAGCCAGTACTTCGCGAACAGTGGCCCGGTCGGCTCCGCCAGCACACCGGTCACCGGAGTGTCCACAAGGGACTCGACGGCCGGGGTCGCCAGCACGGTCACCGCGTCACAGCCGGGGACCTCGATCTCCTGGCCGGGCAGCGAACGTGCCGGCTCCTCCAGCAGGTTGGCCGCCGTCAGATCACCGAAGGACACCACGTCCGAGGCCAGCCGCGCGCTCACCGGCGAACCGGTGTGCGCCACCAGCCGCAACGCCACCTGCCGCGCCGGATCCGCCGGCAGACCCGAACCCCGGGTCAGCGGGTTGCCGGCGGCCTTGACCGCCGCCAGCCGCACCAGCCCCGCCGGCTCGGCGCGCAGCAGCGACCCGGCGGCCGGCAGCGCACCGCCGGGACCGTCGGTGACCACGTCGGTGACCACCGCGTGCAACGGCCGGTTGAACTCCGCGCTCGTCTGCGCGATCCCGGCCGCGCGCCAGTCACCGTCGCCGGCGGTCAGGGCGTAGTGGAACTCGTGGGTCCAGTGCTGGAGCTGGAAGTTCGAGCCGTCGGGCACCGTGCGCCGGGGCGGGTCGATCCACACCCCCGACGGCCAGCCGGTGCACGAGCGCAGCAGCGACGTGTGCAGCGTGCCGCCCGTGTCGACGGCGAACCCGGGCAGCCCCCGGTTCAGCACGGCCACCGAACGCCGCTCGTAGGGCGGTTGGCCCGGGTCGCCGGCACCGACCTCGACCACCCGGTCGGCCAGGTCGTCGACCAGCGACTCGACCAGGCCGGGCAGGTCGGGGCCGGCGGCCACCAGCACGCCCAGCGCCCGCGCGTCGCGCAGGTCGGCGCTGGGCCGCCACACCTGCGCCAACGGCTTGTCCGGCGTGACCCAGCGCAGCCCGTCCGCGTCGGCGATCCCCTGACGCGCCAGCACGTCCGCGGTGAACGCGTTGACCGCCGCCCCACCGAGCGCGATCCGCACGTCCGGCAGGTTCGAGTCGACCTCCAGGGCGCCGTAGCGCGCGCCGTCGGCCGCCGACACCGTCGAGGTCACCCCGCAGCGCGCCAGCGCCACCGCCAACGGCCGGGCCAGCGCCGCCTGCTCCAGCGACGGCACGATGATCTCGGCGACCCCGATCGGCCGCAGCGCGCCGTCGGCCAGCCGCAGCGCGGCCGCGCTCGACAGGCCGAACCAGGTGTGCGCCGGGTTGTCCAGCGTCCACGGGTGCTCGGCCGAGTCCACGTCGATCAGGCCGAAACCCCGGCCCACCACCGCGTTGCCGACCTCGCTGACCGGCAGCGCGCCGGGCACCGGGCACGGCCAGCGCACCCGCAGCAGCTGGTCCTCGCCGGTGAACTCGTCCACCGTGGTCACACAGTCCACCCGGGACACCCCGCGCCACACGGTGATCGTCTGGGTGTAGCGGACCGGGCCGACCGCGCCGGTGACCGTGATCCGCTCGCCCAGCGGGCCGCGGGACACCGCCACGTCGGCCGCCGACGAGCCCGACGTGGTCACCGGCCCGCGCGGCAGCAGGTGCCAGGGCCCCTCGCCGAAACGCGGGTGGCTCGGGTACTCCGCGTACACCGCCAGCTCGTTGCCGACCCGGCCCGGCGCGATCAGCTCACACCCCCCGTCGCGCATGTCGAGCAGGCTGGACACCCCGCCGCCGCGCGCCGGGTCGACGGTCACGGTGAACCGGTCCGAGGCCGCCGTCAGGCCATCGACCGCGACCCAGTCCTGGTTCCCGGTGCCCGGTCGCGCCGAGGTCGCCAGCCGGAAGGCCCGCCAGCCCAACGCCGGCACGTCGGCCGCGAGGAAGCTCACCGAGGCGCCGCCGTGCTCGACCAGGCACGGCAGGACCGTCCCGTCCTCGCCGGTCACCGTCACGTGCCCACCCAGCGGCTCGGCCAGCCGGACGGTCACCACGTCGGTCCTGGCGTGGTTGAGCGAGTTCCACACCACGACCCGCGTCCCGTCCCCCGCGACCAGGTTCGACAGCACCGTCAGCGACCGCGCGCGCACGTCGGCGGCCAGGTCGTGCGCGTCGCGCCAGCCGGTGACCAGGTCGAGGTAGACCTGGTCGGACTCCGAGCCGGTGATCCCGTCGTGGTGGGCGCCGTAGGCCAGCTGCACCCAGGCCTTGGCCAGCGCGGCGTCCGGGTAGCCGGCGCCGGCCAGCAGCCGGGCGAACACCGCGAACGCCTCGGCCTCCAGCACCGCGACCTCGGCCGCGCGCTGCGCCTGCTTGGTGTCGATGTAGGACACGTCCTTGCCGGTGTAGATCGGGTTCATGTCCCGGGTCTGCGGCGAGGGGTCCACCCCGCGCGCGGTGAACGACTCCCGCACCGCGGCGAAGAAGTCCCGGGGCAGCGAGCAGACGAACCTGGGCCACACGTAGCGGCGGGCGAACTCGCGGTGCACGCGGGTCACCCACTTCGCCGGCGGGGTGTAGTCGCCGCCGACGGGCAGCAGCACCTCGCGGGTTCCGGTGACCCGCTTGAGCTCGCGGAAGATCCCGTAGGCCGCCTCGCAGGCAGCGTCGAGGTCCACGGCCGAGTCCAGCGTCCAGCCCGAGCCGTAGTGGTCGGTCATGTAGGAGGTCAGCAGGCCGCGCCCGGACGGCGAGATCCACTCGAACTCGCTGGGGAACTGCATCCGGGTCGGGTCGCCCTTGCCGGTGTCGGTGCGTTCCATCGGGCCCCACTGGTGGAACGGGCCGCGCGCCCAGGAGCTGGAGGTGAGGCCGGCGTCGGCGGCGAGGCCGGGGAAGGCCGGGTCGTGGCCGAACGCGTCGAGCTGCCAGGCGGTGGCGGGGGTCGCGCCGAGCACGTCGCGCTGGAAACCCATGCCGTGCACGAAGTTGCGCACGGTGGTCTCCGGGTCGGTGAGGTTGGTGTTGGGCTCGTTGTACGCGCCGCCGAGGACCTCGACCCGGCCCTCGTCGATCAGCCGGCGCAACACGGCGCGGTCGGCGGGGAAGGTGTCCCAGTAGGGCTTGAGGTAGTCGACCTCGGCGAGCACGAACCGGTACTCGGGTTCGGTCAGCGCGAGGTCGAGGTGGGCGCGGACGAGGTCGAAGCCGGCGAGCTGCCGGGCGCCGCGCGGGGAGCCGGGGAAGTCGAGCTGGTCCCAGGAGACGGTGTAGGCGGCCTGGGTGTTCCACCAGACGGGGTCGTAGTGGAAGTGGCTGACCATGTGCATGGTCCAGCCGGCCTCGGCGACGGTGAACGGGAACTCGACGGTCGCGGTGGAGCCGGCGTACTCGACGACCGCCTCGGCGGTGACCGTCTCGCCGGGGGTCGTGGCGCCGGTGTCGACACCGACCTCGACGACGGTGTCCGGCGCGCCGTCGGTGGTAGCCGGTGTCGGGGTCGTGATCCGTTCGCCCCGCACCAGGATCGTGGCCGGTCCGCCGCCGTCGAGCGTGACCCGGACGACCTGGAGCGGTGCCTGGACCGTTCCGATGAACAGCTCTGTCGCTTGCGCGCCAACAACACCCATGCAACGCACTGTGCTTGGCGGATCACCGGCGCACAAGAGGTGCGGACAGATGGAAACCCCGCAGTGCTGCCAGGTCGGGGGTCCGCCAGCACTACGGGGTCAACCGGAACATCGTGGCTTGCCCTTGGGGCGTTACACGGCCACGAAAAAAGTTTCGCGCACTCAGCGCATGCGCTGCTGGTGCTGCGCCATGATCAGGATCTCGTCACGCATGGCCGGCGTGGCCGCGGTGGCGATCGCGTGGTTCACCGCTCGCCGGTTGCGGGCCTCGATCCGCCGGGCACGGATCTTCGCGGCGATGTTCATCTGCGTTCCACTCCTTGGTTAGGGCTCCCACTGGTTCCTCCAGTGCCTTCTATTATGCCCCTTCCAACGCCAGAAACCCACGGTTTATTCGGTGAAGCGAGCCACATACCGATGATCGTCCGGCGGCTTCCGGGTCCTGGCAGACGTATCCCCCTGTCTACGAAGATCACTAGACAGGGGGATACGAGGGCAGTCAGTCGTCCATGTTCAACAGGTACCGGCCGAAGTGCGGGACGGTGAAGGCGATCCGGCCGCGCTCGGCGGAGTAGATCAGGCCCTTCTTGATCAGCGAGTCGCGCGCGGGTGAGAGCGACGAGGGCTTGCGGCCAAGGTGGCCGGCGATGTCCGAGGTCGCCGCGCCCTCGTCGGTCTTGCCCTTGGTCAGCTCGGCCATGGCCCGCAGGTACTCGCGTTCGGCCGGCGTCGCGCGCTCGTAGCGGGAGCCGAAGAACCCCACCGCGAGTTCGGCCTCGGCCTCCGGCGCGGCGACGGCGACGTCGTCGGCGGTGATCGGGTCACTGGCCGCCGCGTCCCACGCCGCCTTGCCGTAGGCCTGGATGAAGTACGGGTAGCCGCCGGCCGCGTCGAACAGCGAGTCGAGGGCCTCGTCGGTGATGCCGGCCTCCTCGCGGGCGATCGGCGCGAGCACCGCCCGGTCGGCGTCGGTGCGGTCGAGGCGGTCGATGCGCACGTACCGGAACAGCCGCTCGGAGTAGGACTTGCTGGCCGAGAGCACCGCCGGCAGATGCGGCAGCCCGGCGCCGACGACCACGAACGGCGCCCCGGACTGGGACAGCTCGTGGCAGGCCGCGCACAGCGCGGAGATGTCGTCGGCCACCACGTCCTGCATCTCGTCGATCAGCAACGCCACCCCGGTGCCGACGTCCTGGGCCAACTCGGCGACGTCGGTGAACAGTTCGACCAGGTCGATCTCGATGTCCCCTGAGTCCGCGCGCCCCTGGGTCGGCGGCACGTCGATCCCCGGCTGCCACCGGTCCCGCAACTTCGAGTCGGCCGGCGAGGCCCGCAACGCGAACGCCTTCAACACACCCAGCACGTGCTCCACCCGGTCCGGCGCCCGGTGACGCACCGCCAGATCCCGCACCGCCCGGTGCAGCGCCGCCGACAGCGGGCGACGTAACCCGGCGTCCGGCCGGGCCTCGATCTTGCCCGCGCCCCAGCCCCGCCGCACGGCCATCGACCGCAGCTCACCGAGCAGGACGGTCTTGCCGACCCCACGCAGACCGGTCAGCACCAGACTGCGCTCGGGCCGGCCGCGCGCGACACGTTCGAGCACCACGTCGAACGCCTGGACCTCCTTCTCCCGACCGGCGAGTTCGGGCGGGCGCTGCCCGGCCCCTGGCGCGAAGGGATTGCGCACGGGATCCACGATCAGACCGTATCGACGTCTCTAGCGAGAACCCGATATTGCGCCAGAAACCCCGACGGCGTGTCGCCGATCGCGGCCTATCGCCGTGTCTAGAGAAGATCCAATAGACGGCGATAGAGCCCTCAGTTGGTGTCGTGGCACCACTCGATGCGTAGTGGGGTCACCATGCTGTGCAGTCGCAGGGCTCGTTCCGGGCTGTCGGAGATTCCGAGCATGGGCGCTCCGTCGGTCCCCCGACGGAAGACGACGACATCGGAGTCGCCGGCGTCGGTGGTGATCAACATGCAAGCGGCGTAGACGCGGTTGGTGGTGTCCTCGGTCGAGGTGAGCATGAACGGGACGATGTCCATGGTGGTGTTCACTCCGGTTTCTGTGGTTGTTGCTGTAGCTGGCGGATGGTGGCGAGAACGGTCTTCGCGAGGGCGGTGCAGGCTGTTTCGCCGACGGTGAGTCGCAGGGAGGGGATCCCGGTGGTGGATCCGGCGCGTGTGAAGGTGATTTCCGCGCGGAGACCGGCAGGCGGCTTCCTCCCCTCGCCGACCTGGTTCGCGTGCTGGACGAGCTGGGGACGCCCGCCGACGTGCGCGAGCGGATTCTCGGTCTGCGACGCGACGCCGATGACGCGCCAGGACAACTCACCGCTGGCGCGACGACGCTGGGCGGTTCGCTCACGCAGCTCGTCAAGCACGAAGCGGCGGCATCGAGAATCGTGGACGTCGCGCCGCTGCTGGTCCCAGGTCTGCTCCAGACGAGTGACTACGCGCGGGCGATCATGGGCGACGTCCCGGACGCGGACACCCGGGTGGCTCTGCGAGCGGGGCGTCGGGAGATCCTCACGCGCCGGTCACCGGTTGAGTTTCTCGCGCTGGTCGACACGGAGGCGTTGGTGCGTCCGATCGCGCCGCGAGACGTGATGGTCGAGCAGATGCACCACCTGCTGACGATGGCGCGGCGGCCGAACGTCACGATTCAGCTGATCAGCTCAACTCGCCCCGGGTTTCACCCTGGGCTGGCCGGGCCGTTCGAGTTGATCGGATTCCCGAAGGCCAGGCCGATTGTGCTGCTGGAGCACCACCGCAGCAGCCTGTTCCTGTGGGAGGAGAGGGACGTGGCGGCGTTCCTGGAAGCGTCGGAGGAGATCCGGCAAGCGGCGATGACCCCGGCCGAGTCGACCGGCATCATCGAGAACATCGTCCATGGGATGGAGACGACATGACGACAGTATCTGAGCGGTGGCGCAAGTCCACCCGGTCCGCGCAGGAAACGAACTGTGTCGAGGTGTCCAACCTCGGCGCCGTGCGGGACAGCAAGAATCCCGACGGGCCGCGCCTGAACGCCGATCTTTCCGGGTTGATCTCCTCGGTGAAGTGGGGCCAGGTCATGTAGCCCCCGGGTGCCCCTGCCTTCCGGGGAACACCGTCGGCCGATCCTGATCGACGAGGAACAGCGCGCTACGCGGCTTCCAGGATCGCTGTCACGCCCTGGCCGCCGGCCGCGCAGATGGAGATCAGGCCACGGCCGGATCCCTTCTCGTGCAGCATCTTCGCCAGGGTCGCGACGATTCGGCCGCCGGTGGCGGCGAACGGGTGGCCGGCGGCCAGCGACGAGCCGTTGACGTTGAGCTTGGACCGGTCGATCGACCCGGGCGGCTCGTCGAGGCCCAGGCGGGTCTTGGCGAACTCCGGGTCCTCCCACGCGGCCAGGGTCGCGAGGACCTGGGAGGCGAACGCCTCGTGGATCTCGTAGAAGTCGAACTCCGCCAACGAGAGTCCGGCCCTGGCCAGCATCCGGGGCACCGCGTAGGCCGGTGCCATCAGCAGACCGTCGCGGCCGTGGACGTAGTCCACGGCCGCGGTCTCCGTGTAGGTCAGGTAGGCCAGTACCGGCAGCCGCCTGGCCTGGGCCCACTCCGGGGAGGCCAGCAGCACGGTGGACGCGCCGTCGCTGAGCGGGGTCGAGTTGCCGGCGGTCATGGTGCCGTCCTGGCCGCCGAAGGCCGGCTTGAGGGTGGCCAGCTTGTCGGCGGTGGAGTCCGGGCGCAGGTTCTGGTCGCGGGTCAGGCCGAGGTAGGGGGTGAGCAGGTCGCCGAAGAAGCCGCGTTCGTAGGCGGCGGCGAGTTTCTGGTGTGAGGAGGCCGCCAGCTCGTCCTGGGCCTCGCGGCTGACGTCCCACTGCCTGGCGGTGATGGCGGCGTGTTCGCCCATCGACAGGCCGGTCCTCGGCTCGGCGTTGCGCGGGATGTCCGGGACGATCTGGCCGGGGCGCAGCCTGGTCAGCGCGCGGAGCCGGGCGCCGACCGACTTCGCCCGGTTGAGCGACAGGAAGATCTGGCGCAGGTCCTCGTGCACGCCCAGGGGGGCGTCGCTGGTGGTGTCCACGCCGCCGGCCACGCCAGAGTCGATCTGCCCGAGTGCGATCTTGTTGGCCACCTGGATCACCGCCTGCAATCCGGTTCCGCAGGCCTGCTGGAGGTCGTAGGCGGGGGTCGTGGGGGCCAGTCGTGAGCCGAGGACGCACTCCCGGGTGAGGTTGAAGTCCCTGCTGTGCTTGAGAACCGCGCCGGCGGCGACCTCGCCGAGCCGCTCGTCCTGCAGGCCGAACCGGCTCACGAGACCATCGAGGGCGGCGGTGAACATGTCCTGGTTCGACGCCGTCGCGTAGGCGCTGTTCGACCGCGCGAACGGGATCCGGTTGCCGCCGACGATCGCGACCCTACGTACCTGATCCATGAACGCCTCACATCCCACGACACGTCTTTCCCGGCTGGCAATCCTAACCTACTCACGAGTAGGCTCAGCGTCGAGTGAGGCCCCGAACACGGAAAGCGGAGCATCATGACCGACCGCTATCAGCAGTTTGCCCGGTCCGGCTTCGGTCGGCTGGTCGTGCGCCGGCTCGGGTTGCCCAACCCGGCTCCGCTGCGCCGCCACCACCTCGGCGACCCCCCGCTCACCGGCCCGGCCCTGGTCGCTGCCGCCGAGGGCGGCCGGCTGGGCGGCGTCGCGGACATCCTCAAGTCCGCCGGCGTCGACGTGCTGACCGAACCGCTCACCGGCGACACGCCCCGCCACGCCGCCCTCGTCTACGACGCCACCGGCATCGACCACCCCGACCGGCTGCGCGAGCTGCACGCCTTCTTCCACCCGCTGATCCGCACCGTCGGCCCCAGCGGACGGGTCGTCGTGCTCGGCACCCCGCCCGAAGCCCTCGGCGGCCGCGCGGCCATCGCCCAGCGCGCCCTGGAGGGCTTCACCCGCTCGGTCGGCAAGGAACTGCGGCGCGGGGCCACCGTGCAGCTCGTGTACGTCGCCCCCGGCGCCGAGGGATCGGTCGAGTCGACCCTGCGGTTCCTGGTCTCCGGCCGCTCGGCCTACGTCGACGCCCAGGTCGTGCGGATCGGCTCGCACACCCGCTCCACCGTCGAACCGGCCGACTGGGACCACCAGCTGGCCGGCAAGGTCGCGCTGGTCACCGGGGCCGCGCGGGGCATCGGCGCGGCCATCGCCGAGGTGCTCGCCCGCGACGGCGCGCACGTCGTCGCCCTCGACGTCCCCGCCCAGGGCGACGAGCTGTCGGCGGTCGCCAACCGCATCGGCGGCACCGCGCTCCAGGCCGACATCACCGCCGGCGACGCCCCCACCCGGATCGTGGAACACCTGCGGGAACGGCACGGCGGCGTGGACATCGTCGTGCACAACGCCGGCATCACCCGGGACAAAACGCTCGGCAAGCTCACCGAACAGGCCTGGGACGCGGTGCTCCAGGTCAACCTGTGCGCCCAGCTGGCGATCAACGACGCGCTGCTGGAAGCCGCCGCGCTGCGCGCCGAGGGCCGCGTCATCGGCGTCTCCTCCATCGCCGGGATCGCCGGCAACGTCGGCCAGACCAACTACGCCACCAGCAAGGCCGGCGTCATCGGCATGGTCGACACGCTCGCCCCGATGCTCGCCGAACGCGGCGCCACCATCAACGCCGTCGCCCCCGGCTTCATCGAGACGAAGATGACCGCCGCCGTCCCGCTGGTCATCCGCGAGGCCGGCCGTCGGATGAACAGCCTGTCCCAGGGCGGCCTGCCGGTCGACGTCGCCGAGACCATCGCCTGGTTCGCCAGCCCCGGCTCCGGCGCGGTCAACGGGAACGTGGTGCGCGTGTGCGGCCAGAGCCTGCTGGGGGCCTGACATGGCGCTCACCGAACTGACCTCGGCCCCCAGCCTCGGCGCGCTGTACCCGAAGGCCGTGCTCACCGGCTTCCGGCACCGGGGCGGCGACCTGCCCGACACCGAGTACCTGCTGCCCGGCGTGCCGGTCGACGTGGCGCACCTGGCGGCCTACGACCGCGTCTGCGGGTTCCGCCTCACCGACGACCTGCCGGCGACCTACCCGCACGTGCTCACCTTCCCCCTGCAGATCAAGCTGATGACCGCCGCCGACTTCCCGTTCCCGCTGGCCGGCTCGGTGCACGTGGCCAACCGGATCACCCAGACCCGCCCGCTGACCCTGGCCGACCGGCTCGACCTGCGGGTGCGCGCGGAGAACCTGCGCGACCACCCGCGCGGCCGGCAGTTCGACGTCGTCTCCACCGCCACCGTCTCCGGCCAGACCGTGTGGACCGACACCAGCACCTACCTGCGCCGCACCGGCGGCGGCGAACGCGACCGGTCCGAGCGCGCCGAACCGCCGGCGCCGCGGGCGCTGTGGCGGGTGCCGGCCGACACCGGCCGGCGCTACGCCGAGGTCTCCGGCGACCGCAACCCGATCCACCTGCACCCGCTGACCGCCAGGCTGTTCGGCTTCCCCCGGGCGATCGCGCACGGCATGTGGACCAAGGCCCGCTGCCTGGCCGCCCTGGAAGGCCGGCTGCCCGGCGCGTACACCGTCGACGTCCGGTTCAAGCTGCCGGTCCTGCTGCCGGCCACGGTGGCCTTCCACGCGCAGGACGGGGAGTTCTCCCTGCACGACGCCCGCACGGGCAAACCACACCTGGCCGGCACGATCAGCTGACTACGTCCCTGCCGGACCCGCCGGTGGCGCCGGGGGCTTGCCGGTCGAGTACAGCCAGGCGTCCCACACCGCCGACAGGTCCCGGCCGGCGATCCGCTCGGCGTGCGCGGTGAACTCGGCGGTGTCGCCGTACCCGCCGGCGCGGGACCGGGCCCAGTCACGCAGGATCGTCAGGAACGTGTCGTCGCCGACCTCGACCCGCAGCGCGTGCAGCACCATCCCGCCCCGGTAGTAGACCGCGCCGATGCTCGGGCCGTCGAACCGTCCCGGCTCGGCCACCGGGACCTGCCAGATCGCATGGTCGGCCGGGTACTGGTCGTAGCGCCGCTTCGCCTGGGCCTGCGCGGTGCTCTCCCCGGTGTCCTCCAGCCACAGCCACTCGGCGTAGGTCGCGAACCCCTCGCTGAGCCAGAAGTCCCGCCAGTCGCGCATCGACACCGAGTTGCCGAACCACATGTGCGCGTACTCGTGCACCATGACGACCACCGGGTCCAGCAGCGAGTCCTCGCCGAAGACGATCTGGTTGATGAACGGCCGGGTCTGCACCTCCAGCGCGGCGTTCTGGGTGGCGAGCACCGCGCCGGTCGACTCGAACGGGTACGGGCCGAACCTCGACTCCAGGAACGCGATGAACTCGGGCGTGCGGCCCAGCACCGCGCGGGCGGTCTCCTGGTTGGCCGCGTCGGTGGCGTAGGCGTTGATCACCGGCAGGCCCGAGGGCGTCGTCGAGGTCTCGACGTCGAAGTCGTCGATCACCAGCCCGGTCTGGTAGGTGCCCTGTGGGTGGGTGCTGCGCCAGTGCCAGCGGGTCCGGCCGTCGGGCCGGGGCGTGGTGGCGACCGGCAGCCCGGTGGAGACCACCTCCAGGCCGTCCGGCACGGTCATCGCGATGTCGTAGGTCGCCTTGTCCGACGGGTGGTCGTTGCTCGGGTACCACCACGGCGCCATGTGCGGCTGGCGGGCGATCAGGATCGCGTCGCCGTCCGGGCGCCACGGGTCCTCGCCGTAGCGCTGGTACCGGTCGGGGTGGTCGCGGTAGGTCACGGTGACGGTCATCGGCCGGCCGGCGCCCAGCGTCCGCGCCGGGGTCACCACCAGCTCCCCGTCGTCGGAGGAGACGAAACCGGCCGGGGCACCGTTCACCCGCACCGACGAGGGCGTCAGCAGGAAGTCCAGGTTGAACCGGCTCAACCGCTGGGTGGTGGTGGCCCGGATGGTCGTGGTGCCCCACAGTTCGTCGGTGTCGGGCTGGTAGTTCAGCCGCAGGTCGTAGTGGGCGACGTCGAACCCGCCGTTGCCGTCGAGCGGGTAGTACGGGTCGCCGACGCCGGGGGCGCCGATCGTGTCGTCCCCGGTGGCCAGCGCCGTGGCGGGTGCGGTCGTCAGTCCGACGGCGACCGCCACCGAGGTCAGTACCAGTGCTAATCGCATCCCGGCATTGGATCACGCGTGTTCGGCGGGACTCCAGGTGTTGCCGTCGACCAGATCGCCGAAACCCATCCACACCAGGTTCATCAGCCGGGACGCCACGACCTTGCTCGGCACGTCCGGATGGTCCAGCCACCAGTCGGCCAGCGACTCGGCCGCCCCGACCAGCGCCGCCGCCAACGCCTCGGTGGACTGCTCGTCCAGGCCCCGGCGGGTGGCGGTGCGCACCAGCAGCGTGTCGACCAGGCTGATCGCCTGGCGGCGCATGGCGATCAGCTCGTCGCTGAACGGGCCGCCCTGGGAGATCGCCTGCCGGTGCAGCACCTGCCAGCTGGCCCGCTGCGCGCCGACGAAGTCGAAGAACGCGCGCAACCCGTGCCACAGCTGCATGTCCGGCGGCAGCTCCAGCGACACGCCCTGGCTGATCGCCGCCAGCAGGGTGGCCGACTCCCGCCGGATGCACGCGGCGAACAGGTCCTCCTTCGACCCGAGGTAGGCGTAGATCATCGGCTTGGACACCCCGGCGACCTCGGACACCTCGTCCATGGACGCGTTGTGGTAGCCGTGCGCGGAGAACACCGTGACCGCCGCGTCGAGGATCTGCCGTTCGCGCACCTCGCGGGGAAGCCGCCTGACCCGCCGTCGCTCGTCCACGCTCATGCCCCGTGACTACTGGAACGCCGCCCCAGCCGCAAGTACGTGCGGGAGGACAGCGCCGGGGACAGCGCAGGGACAGCGGCCTGTCCGATCATCCTCGGCGTTGGGATCACCACCACGAGGGGAGCGGACATGGTCGACACCCTGTCCCGGATGGCCAGGGAACTGGCCGCGCACACCGAGCGCCTGCGCGGCGCCGTCACGTCGGTCGACGCCGAGCTGGCCGGAGCACCGGTCACCGCGCGCTCGGCGGAGGGCACCGTCGAAGCGGCCGTCGACCACCGGGGGCGGCTGGTCGACCTGCGGATACCGAGAACCGCCCTGACCAGGGGGCACGGCGGGATCCTCGGCGAGCAGATCGCGCAGGCGGTCAACGTCGCGCGGGACCGGGCACTGCACGAGTGCCGCGCGCTGATCCGCGCCAGGATGATCGGCGGGCGCCGGTGAGCGGACTGATGCGCCTGTACGACCTGGAACCCGAGCAGGACGCCCCACCGAGAAACGCCCGGCACGACCACTTCGCCCAGGTGCTGGTGGGCGTCGGGCTGGGCGTCGTCGGCGCCGACGAGACCGGACGGTTGACCGAGGTCAGCCTCGACGGCCGGGTCCTGCGCGTGATGAGCCAGGACAGCGTCGCCCGCTACCTCGTCGAGGCGGTCAACGCCGTCCAGGACGCGGTCCACCACCGGTTGGTCGAGCAGCGGAGGCAGCAGTGGCCGGGTACGAAGTAGTTCCGGGCGCGCTGACGAACATGGCGCGCACGATCGGCGACGTCGCGAACGTGTGGAGCGACCTGCGGATCTCGATGAAGCAGTGGTCGATGGACTCGTTCACCCTCGGCGCGCTCGGCGAGGCCGAGGGCTATCCCGGTGACTACAACGAGGTGCTGACCGAGATCGTCACCAAGGTCGGCGCGGTCATGGAGTCGTTCGTGTCGGCCGACCTGGTCCTGCGCGAGGTCGCCGCGACCTACGAGGCGCAGGAGGCCGAGTACTACGAGAAGTTCGGCTACGTCGAGGAAGAACTCGAGGACTGAGGGGGGACGGCATGACATCACCACAACCAGGAACGCAGTACGACGATCCCGGTCGGGGCTTCAGCGACGTCGCGACCCTCGACCCCGAGGAGTTCCCCGAGGAGGAGGCGGGGATCGTGCTCGGCGCCGCCGAGACCATCGACATGATGTGCTCGGTCCAGGGCGCTTTCACCGCGGCTGCCCAGGCGATGATCGACACGGTCCGTGCGCTGCTGGGGGACTTCGAGACCGCCCAGGCACTCGCGCTGGCGTGGGGCGCGGCCCAGGAGCCGGCGTTGCAGGCCGGCACCGACCTGCTCAACGGCCAGGCCAGGGTCGAGGTGTACTGGCAGGGCGGCGCGATGGACGGGTTCAACGCCTACCTCAACGGCATGATCGCCTCCTGCGGCGCCGCCGCCACGAAGTTCGCCGAGATCGGCACCATGCTCGGCGAGACCGTCTCGCTGGTCTACCAGACCCACGCCGTGGCCGTCGGGGCGATCCTCGACGCGGCCAGCGTCTGCGTCGGCCTGTTCAACCCGTTCACCTGGCCCGACGCCGTCAGCGGGGCGATCGACACGGTCAACGCCGCGGTCACCGAGTCGATGCGGATCATGGGCGAGTTCCGGCGGAACCTGATCTCGTTGGACATCTCCGCCGACGGTTTCCCGGTCCCGCCGACGCTGCCGACCGACGTGGGCAACCCGGACGCCTGGGAGGTGCAGCCGCCGACGGCGCACGCGCCGGACCGGGACTGAACCGCTCAGCCGGAGAGCCGCTCACGCAGCCGCCCGGCCTCCGGCGTGCCCATGTCGGCGTAGATCTCCCACGCCGCCTGCCAGTGCCCGCGGGCCTGGTCGTGCCGGCCGAGCTGGTGGTGGGTGTCGCCAAGGCCGGTCAGCGAGTGCGCGCGTTCGATCCGGTCCTCGGCCAGGGTCGCCAGCGCGAGCGCCTCGGTGTTGCGCGGCAGCGCGGCGGCCGGGTCACCGGCGGCGCGGTCGAGCACGGCCAGCCCGTTGAGCGCGGTCGCCCGCAGACACGGGTCGCCGACCTCGTGGCCGATCCGCAGCGCCTCCTCGTGGGCCGCACGGGCCTGGTCGTGGTCGCCGCGCGCCGCGTGCAGGGTGCCCAGGTTCTGCACGACCTCCCCGCGCAGCGTCGGAATGCCCTGCTCGTCGGCGATCGCCAGCGCCTGCCGCAGGTCGGTGTCCGCGCTGGCGAGGTCACCGAGCCGCAGGTGAACGAGGGCCCGGTCGCGCAGGGTGTAGCCGCTGTCGGTCACGTTGTCGTGGCGGGCGGACAGTTCCAGCGCGCGCTGGCTGAACTCCAGCGCCCGGTCGTACTCGCCGAGCCAGCGATAGGCGTTGGCGGCCGCGCCGAGCGAGGAGTCCTGCAACTCCGGGCGCCCGCAGGCGACGAACAGGTCGATCGAGCGCAGCACGGCGGCCAGCCCCGCCCGCAGCCGGCCCTGGCGCAGCATCAGGTCGCCGAGGTTGGACATCGACGCGGCCTGCCCGTACACGTGGCCGGTGCGGGTGTAGACCGCCAGCGCCTGCTCGGTGTACCGCAGCGCGCGGTCGGTCTGGCCCTGGTAGCGGCCGAAGACCAGGCCCAGCACGCGCAGCGCGTTGCCCTGCGCCTGGTCGTCGCCGTGCCGGCGAGCGGCGGCCAGCGCCAGCGTCTGCAACGTCTCCGCGTCGTCGAAGTGCCCGCCCAGCAACAGGTACCGCCAGGTCACGCCGGCCATCAGGGTGGGCGCCGCACCGGTGGCGTGCCGGGTGGCGGCGACCAGGTTGGGCCGTTCCCGGTCCAGCCAGGCGCGGGCGCCGGCGGCGTCGGCGAAGTCCGGCAGGGCGACGCCGGGGTCGGCCGGCAGCGCCGGGCGGGCACTGGCCTCCAACGGGACCAGAACGTCCATCGCCCTCGCGGCGGCGTGCAGGTAGTAGGTGAACAGGCGGTCGCGGGCGGCGTCGCGCTGCGCGTCGGTCTCGGTGGCGGCGGCCAGTTCGAGGGCGTAGGCGCGCAGCAGGTCGTGCGAGCGGAACCGGCCGCCGTCGGCGCGTTCCAGCAGGTTGCCGCGCACCAGGACCTCCAACGGCCGGCGCACGCCGCGGGGGTCGGTGCCGGCGAGCGCGGCCAGGGCGTGGGTGTCGAGGTCGTGGCCGGTGCGCAGGCCGTGGTGGCGGAACAGCCGGGCCGCGTCGGGCGGCAGCCCCCGGTAGGACCAGGACAGCACCGCCCGCACCGAGGCCTGGTCGTCGCCGTCGACGTCGAGCAGGTCCAGCGCGTCGGCGGCGTCGGCGATCTCGGTGTTCAGCTCGGCGATCCCGGTCCCCGGTCGGGAGTTGACCAGCTCGGCGGCCACCCGCAGCGCCAGCGGCAGCCGGGCGCACCGCCCGGTCAGCTCGTCGATCTGGTCGGCCCCGGCGTCGCGCCGGCCGCCGATGAGCGTGCGCAGCAGGATGTGCGCGTCGCCGGCCGGCAGCCGGTCGAGGTCCAGCCGCCGCGCGCCCTCGCGCGCCGCCAGCCCCGGCAGCGCCTGGCGGCTGGTGACCAGCGCGAGGACCGAGGGCGTGCCGGGCAGCAGCGGGCGCACCTGGTCGACGGTGGCCGCGTTGTCCAGCACCAGCAGGATCCGTCGCCCGGCGACCAGCGTGCGCCACCGCGCGGCGCGCTCGTCCAGGTCGTGCGGCAGAGCGGCGCCGAGTGCCTCCAACAGGCGCCCGAGGGCCTCGTGCGCGGTGACCGGCCGGTTGCCCTGGTCGTAGCCGCGCAGGTCGACGAACAGCTGGCCGTCGGGGAACCGGTCACGTACCCGCTGGCTCCAGTGCACGGCCAGCGCGGTCTTGCCGACCCCGGCGGTGCCGGCCACCACCCACAGCGGGTCACCCCGGTCGAGGCCGGCGTCCAGCTCGGCCAGCTCCCGGTCGCGGCCGACGAATCCCGAGGTGCGGTAAGGGAGTTGGGCCGGCACCGGGGGTGTCCCGCCGGCCGGGGCGACGGCGGTGACGGGGTCGCCGTTGAGGATCTGGGTCTCGATGGCCCGCAGCTCCGGTCCCGGTTCGAGGCCGAGCTCGTCGACCAGGACCGTGCGCGCGGCGCGGTAGACCTCCAGCGCCTCGGCCTGGCGGCCGGAGCGGTAGAGCGCGGTCATCAGCAGGCCCTGGAGCCGTTCGCGCAGCGGGTGCTCGGCGACCAGATCGGTCAGCTCGGCGACGATCGCCGCGTGCCGGCCCAGCCGCAGAGCGGCCTCGCAGCGCAGCTCGACGGCGAAGTGCCGCAGCTCGGTCAGCCGCGCGGCCTCGGCGGCCAGGACCGGGGTGTCGAGGCCGCCGAAGGGCGGGCCGCGCCACAGGTCCAGCGCGGTGTCCACGAGCGTGGCGCAGCGCCGCGGGTCGTCGCCGGCGAGCTGGGTGGCCTCGTCGAGCAGCGTCGTGAACCGCTGCGCGTCCAGCTCGCCGGGCGCGACCCGCAGCCGGTAGCCGCCGTGTTCGAAGGTGATGCGCTCGGCGTCGCCGAGCAGGCCGCGTAACCGGGAGATGTGGATCTGCAACCGCTGGGCGTCCAGGTCGACCGGCGCGTCCGGCCAGAGCGACTCGACGAGGACACCGACCGGGACCAGCTCGTTGGGCGCCGCGAGCAGGATGGCGAGCAGCGTGCCCCGCAGCCCGGCCGGCGCGGGAACGTCGACGCCGGCCCGGGTGAGGTGGACCGGTCCGAGTACGCGCAACCACATGGCCGTGTCCTTCGTGCCGTCCCCAGGCACGCGGGACGGTACCAGGACAGACCGGACGTCAGCGGACGAATGCCTGGCGAAGCGCCTGGAACGCGGCGGCCGGGACGGTCAGCCGCCCGCCGCCGGGGTTCTTCGAGTCCCGCAGACCGACGACGCGGCGGTCACGGGCGACCTCGACACACTCGGTCTCGTTGCTGAAGCTGGACTTGCGCCACACGGCATCCCGGAAGGGCATGCTCACCTCTCGTCGTACTCGGCGGCCAACCTGGCCAGGAACTCGGTGGTGTCGGCGGGTTCGAGAGCGAACTCCTTGAGGGTATCCGTGAGCGGCCGGAACGGGTCGGTGTCCTCGGGCTGGTCGAGGAACCCGGAGGCCTGCCGGTGTTCCAGGTGCACGATCGCCGGGGCGCGGGTGAACTCGAGCAGGACGTAGGGCCCGAACAGCGGGTAACTCCCCCGGCTGAACGGGATCACCCGAACGGTCACGTTGGGCAACGCGGCGACGGCGACGATGTGGCGGAGCTGGTCGGCCATCGCCCCCGCCCCGCCGAACGGCCGGCGCAGCGCGGCCTCGTCGAGGATCGCCTCGTAGCTGGGCGGGTTCTTCGGCCGGGTGAGCACGGTCTGCCGCCCCGCCCGCGCGGCGACCTGCGCCTCGGTGTCGTCCTCGACGGCGCCGGAGGCCTCCCGGATCGCACGGGTGTAGGCGTGGGTCTGCAACAACCCGGGCACGGTCAGCGGCTGGAAGTGGGTGATCCGCGTGGCCTGCGCCTCAAAGGTGATCAGCGTCGGGAGTTGCCGGGGCAGGGTGCTGCGCCCGGTCTCCCACCACCCGGCCGGGTTGGCCGCCCTGGCGAGCGCGAGCACCCGCTCCCGGGCGACACCGTGCACCCCGTAGATCACCAGCAGCGCGGACACCTCCTCGGCGCAGGGCATCCGAGTCCCCAACTCGTTGCGGTTGAGGCTGGCCGAAGAGATCCCCAACGCGTCGGCGGCCTGCCTGGTGGTCATCCCCGCCGCCCGCCGCAACTCCCGCAACTCATTGGCCAGCGCCCGGGCCCGCGACGCACTGTGTTTGTCCGACATGCAGAAATCCCACCAGGATCTCGCCCGGACAGAAATGACACGATCGAGTGCTGTCTCAGAATGGGAGACATACCCGAAAAGGTGTAACTCTCGCCCTCACCGGCACCGATGCTGCCCTACCAAGCCGGCGATGTCACTCCCCGCACAGGTCTTCACCCGCCAGGATGAATTCCGTCCCCCCTCAGCCGAAATGCTTCCGCACAATGTCGCCCAACACGGCCTGAGCCTTGTCGCCCGCGTCCCCGGGAACTTCGGCCCCCCGAAGCGGCCCACGCCGGATCGTGACGCTCAGCACCCCCTGCTGTTCGGCGTCGGTCGAGGTCGCCACCGACACCGAACACAGGATCACGTCGCAGTCGGCCACGAGCGCGCGGTGTCCGGCGATGTCGGTCGTCCGGGCCCCGTCCCGCCGCTCGTCGGCCACCGTCGACCGGCTGACGGTGAAACCGATCTCCAGCTGCCGTCGCGGCGTGACCAAGTAACAGAAGGGCGTGTCCCCAGTCATCACGATCACGGCCCGCATCTGGTCACCGAAGTGCTCGGTGACCGGGTCGAGGGCCAGCGAACAGGCCACCTGCACGTCATCGGCCGCCAGGTCCACCAACTGCTGGCCGGCGCCGGGGATCGGCACCCGCGTCAGTGGGGCGCACTGCTCGGGCGAGCCCAAGCCGTCGATGTAGGCACAGGCACCGGCGAACGGGCTGTCCGGCTCGTCCGGTCCGTAGAGCAGCGGACGCTGCGGCCGTGCCTCCGGCGGCGGCTGGCGCAGTACCCGATCGACCGGGGCGACCATGGCGAGCGCCTCGTCGCACGTCGCCGCGCGGACGATGATCGCGAGCGGACCGTCGTCCGGCTTCCAGCTGACATCACAGGTCGAGTCGCTCGGATCGGTGGACACCCAGACGGAGCGATCCCCGGCCTTCCCCCGCTGGGCCTTCGGCCGGGGGAAGGACTCCGGATAGTCGAACCACAAGCCCCGTTTCCCCGGCACGTCGGAGCACCCGTCCAGTCCCAGGTCAGTGCTGGGATGCCCGACAGCAGCCGTGGACAGCACCTCGCAGGCCGTCCACCTCGGCTCGGTTGTCACCCGGTCCGGGTCACCGAGCGCGGAGACGACACCGGCGAGCAGCGGTTGCGCCTCGGCGCACGAACGTCCGGTGTCCATGATCTCGATGCTCACGGTGAAAGTCACCGGCAGAACGACGTCGCAGGGGCCGTCGCTGAAGACGTACGCACGCGCACCACCGATCACGGTGGACGGCAACGTCACCCTGCTCCCGGAAGGCAACGGGTCGACTCTCAGGTGAACGGGAAACGACCGCGGTTCGGCGAAGTCGAGGTCACAGGCGAACGGCGACACCGCCCGGACCGTGTGCCCCTCGATCCCGGCGGTGGTCGCACCCCGGTCGAGCACCGCGCACAGGTCGATCCGCCGCAGCGCCGAGAGCACCGCCCGCGGGTCCCGGTCGGCGGGCAGCGCGACCGCGGGCGGTTTCTCCTGTTCGTGTCGCGGTGGGGGTGTGGCGGTGCACCCGGTCGCGGCGAGGACCAGGGCGCAGCCGGCGAGCAGCAGCCGTTTCACCGTCGGCCACCGAAATGTTGCCGCAGGACGTCCGCGAGCACGCGTTCCGCCTTCGCGCCGCCGTCGCCGAGTTCGGCGCCGGCGACCGGGCCGGCGGTGACCCGCAGCCGCAGTACGCCGCTGTCGGGCGACGCGGCGATCACGTACCGGTAGCCGGGTCGCGGCGGGCGCTCCGTGAACACGTTCCCGGTATGCCCCTCGATCTCGACCGTCCGCGCCCCGGGCCGCTGGTCGAACGTCGTCCGAGGGCTGACGGAGAACTCCACCTGTACCAACCGTTCCGGCGCGACGAAGTAGCAGGCGAAAGTCCCGTGCTCGTCGACCACCACGGCCCGCAGGTCGCCGAAGTGCTCTGTGACGGCCGCCAGCGCCAGGGCGCAGGCGGCGCCGGGCTCGTCCCCGGTGTCCAACGGGTTCTCGACGGCCTCCGCTGGCGCGTTCGTGAACGGCGAGCACGCCTGCGGGCGCGCGCCTCGGAGATCGGCGAACCCGCAGGCACCGGCGAACCGCCGGTCTGGTTCGTCCGGGCCGTACAGCAACCTTCCCGTCGCCGTGGTCTCCGGCGGTGGCGTCCGTGCCTCGGCGTGGATCGGCGCCACCATCGGCTCCACCGCCTCGCAGGTCGTCGCCCGCAGCCGGACCACGAGCCGCTCGGCGGCCGGCGCCCACTCGAGGGCGCACGACGGATGGTCGGGATCGGTGTCGACCGTCGCCCATACCTCGGCGCCACCGATGGTCTCGCGTCGCGCCAGCGGGGGCGGGAAGTCCTGGGGGTAGACCAGTTCCAGCGTCGCGGAACTGCTCGTGTCGACGCAGCTGTCCAGATCCTCCACCGGGCCGGGCTCGGTCCCGGGAACCGTTCGCAGCAGCGCGCACGCCTCCCACACCGGTGCGGCCCCCGTGCTCCCCGTCAGCCCGGCGGCGACACCGTCGGCCAGTTCCTCGGCCCTGGCACACGAGTTCCCGGTCGTCTCCAGCGTGACGGCCAACCGGAAACTGACCGGGAAGTGGATCGCGCACCGGTCGGTCCGGCGTTGGTCGACGTAGGCCTTGGCCCCCGAGAACCCGGTCGCCGCGAGGACGAGCCGCTCCTGCGAATCCAGCGTCCCCACCCGGAGCACGACCTCGGGCGACGGTTCGCCCAGCGCACAGCGGGCCGGGCTCGACGCCACCACCCGCTCACCCGGCCCGGCCGCGGTGCCCAGTACCGAACACAGATCCGCCCGCCGCAGTGCGGTGACCACCGTGTTCTCGTCACGATCGGCCGGCAGGTCCACCACGGGACGATCGGTGACCCGGTCCACCGGCTCGTCCCCGGTGCACCCGGCGAGCCAGAACAACGCGACGCACCCGACCAGCGCGAGACGTCTCATGACGGGAACTCGCGCCGTCGCTGCGGGGCCGCCCCAGTCGTCCTCGTCCGGCAGCTCGCTGAGCAGCCTCGACATCTGGGTGTCGCCGGCCCACCAGACGTTCTTGATGGCGGCGGCGCCGATCGCCAGCAGGCTGTTCGTCCGCTCGACCTTCTGGGTCGAGAACGCGGCCATACCGTCGAGGTACTGCCCGACCAGGGGATACTGGGCCAGGACAGACTCGAACTCCAGCTCGACCGGGTCGAAGTGTCCCGGCGTCTTGTTGGCCGTGGTCACCGGCCCCGGCTCTTCCCGCCGCGTGCCGTCCGGGTAGATGACCGTCCGGTCGTGCTCGTGTTCCTCGGGATGCAGCAGCCACTCCACCCAGGACGCGAGACGGGCGGCGTTGGGCCGCATCCGGGATCCCTCCAGGCGCGCCTCGGTGAGGGCGTCCACACCGTCGCCGACAGGTTCGTCACTCCGTTCCGGCGGTGCCACGGTCGCCTCCCCACGCCGTGCCGGGCAGTTCCCCGGCCAGGTCGCGAAACGCCGACTCGCGCGTGGCCTCGTGGCGTGCGTACCCCTCCCGGTTGTCGGTGAGCGCTTCGTCCGCGGTTCTCAGGCGGGCGATCATCGCGTCGTGCGCCGAGCTGATGTCGTTGTACAGCCCCGTGTAGTTGTCGATCAGTGTCCGGCTGGCTTCGTAGGCCCTGGTCGAACCGGGAAGAAGGGCCTGCCCCAGCAGTTCCTGCGGACCGCCGGTGGTGGTGGTCGGGTTCCCGGCGTCGAGTAGATCGACGATGTTCGTGTAGTCGCCGAGGACCGTTCGGAGGGTCTTCTGGAACTCCGCCAGGGATTCCAGGCGCACGTGGAAATCGTTGTCCTGTATACTTCCTGCCCCCAGTAGTACGCGTCGTGGTCAGGTGACCACGCAACGCAGCGAGCGTAGCAGCGGGTGACGGGAGATCAGGCTGTTTTCCAGAAGTTGTCCAGAAAGCACAAAAAAGGGCCGCTCCCACTGGGGATCCCGTTGTGAAATTCAGATCAGTAGGTTAACGATGTCACTTCCCGCACCGGTGTTCACCCGCCAGGATGAATTCCGTCCCCCCTCAACCGAAATGCTTCCGCACAATGTCGCCCAACACAGCCTGAGCCTTGTCGCCCGCGTCCCCGGGAACTTCGGCCCCCACGACCGGGCCTGGGACGACACTGAGTTCCAGTACGCCCGGTTCGTCCGCGTTGGTCGACGCGGCGACGCGGTACCGGTAGCCGTCGTTGTACGGGGTCACGTGTCCGGAATGCCCCGCGACCTCGATCTCGCGCGCGCCGCGACCAGACAGGCGACTGACCGCGGCGTCGGGACGGACGGAGAACTCCACCTGCAGCACCCGCTCCGGCGTGACGAAGTAGCAGGCGAAGTACCCGCGCGGGGCCACGACAACGGGCCGGAACTGGTCACCGAACTCCTGGGTCACCGCGTCACGCGCGAGTGCGCAGACACCGCCTGGTTCGTCCGACGCCCGCAACGCGTCACCACTGTCGGGCGCCGCCCCTCCGACGTGCGGTGCGCAGGCCCGCGGAGGCAGGTTGCCGAGATCGGCGAAGGCGCAGTCCCCGGCGAACTCCCGGTCCGGCTCGTCCGGCGGATACAGCAACGGCTCCTGTGGAACACCGTCCGGTGGCGGTTGCCGCATCAGAGCGTCCACCGGTCCGACCAGCGGCTCGGCCTTGGCGCAGGTCGTGGCCGCCACCCGCACCACGAACTGTCCGCGAACAGGAGCCCAACTCAACGAGCAGAAGGGGCCCGATGATGGGTCCGCGGTCTCCAGCCACACGTCCACCCCATTGACCCGGGTCCGCTTCGCGTTGAACGTCGGGACGTCGGTCGGATACGTGAAGTCGATCCTGAGGTTGGGATCGTCCAACGGTGTGCACGTGTCGAGGTTGCCGATCCGTACCTCCGCGTCGGTGGCCCGCCGCAACACCTCACACGCCTCCCACCGAGGCCGGGCCGCCACTCCGGCCGGATCCGCGAGCGCAGCGGCGACCCCGGCGGCGAGCTTGTTCGCCCGGTCGCACAGCGGTGCGTCCAGCCGAAGATCGAGCGCCAGCCGGAAAGTCAGCGGGAACCAGATTTCGCAGGCGGTGGTGTCCTTGGTGGTGTACGCCCTGGCACCCCCGAGAACGACGGCGGGACTGGCCAGCCGTCGGCCCGAGTCCAGGCCCGACACACCGACCGTGACCCGATCCTGGTCGTCTCCCCGCAGCCGCAGGGTGCAGGCGCTCGGACTGAACGCCATGGCCTCGTAGCCGGCGACACCGGCCGAGGTGGCTGCGGTACGGAGCACGGCACACAGGTCGATCCGCCGCAGCGCCGAGATCACCGCGGCCTCGTCCCGGTCCGCCGGGAGTTCCACCGCGGGCATGTCGGCTCTGTCGGGTGGTGGCGGGGGGACCTGGCCGGTACACCCGGCCAACGTGAGCGTCACGAGCGAACCGACGACCAGCAGTCGCATCATCGGTACTTCTCCAGGAGCGGCCCTGGCCCGGCCTTGTCATCGTCGAACAGGTCGATCAGGTCCACGAGTTGCTGGTTCACACCGTTGATCGCGGTGACCGCGTCATCCATGAACTCCGCCTGGGTGCGCATGTAGGTCTGTGCCAGTTCGATCCACCGTGCGCCGTCGACGGTGCCGTGGTTGGTGTTCGACTCGGTGAGCTTGCCGGCCGCATCGGTGAACATCGCCGCCCACGCGGCCAGGGCCGCGTCCTGGAGAACCGGTCCCAGCAGGCCACCTGACATGTAGGTGACCAAACCCGCTGTGACGGCTGTCAGAGCGATTCCGGCGATGTCGATCGGAGCCGGTGCGGTCTTGGTGTGGAACTTGTCCTCGAATGCCGTGACAAGAGCCGCGGCCGCCGCATCGAAGTTGTTGCGTGCTTCCTTCACGATCACCGCGTACTGCGGGCCGACGTCGACGAACTCCTGGGCGATCTTCACCAGTTGGGTGACGATCACGCTCATGTCCCCGATGAAGCGATCGGCTGCTCTGGCTGCCTTGCCGCTCCATTCGTCACCGTCCGGGAAATCGTGGACCAGCCGCGTCATGTGTGCGTCGCCGAGCCACCAGACGTTCCTGATGGCGGCGGCGCCGAACGACAGCACGCTGTCGTGCGCTTCGACCCGCTGGGTCGAGAACGCGGCCATACCGTCCAGGTACTGCGCGACCAGCGGATACTGCGCCACCACCGACTCGAAGTCCCGTTCAATCGGTTCGAACTGCCCGGGCGTCGGGTTCGCCATGGTGACCCTGCCCGGCTCTTCGCGTTTGGTGCCGTCCGGATAGATGACCGTTCGGTCGTACTCGTGCTCCTCGGGATGCAGCAGCCACTCCACCCACGCGGCCAGACGCGCGGCGTTCGGTCGCATCCGGGAATCGTCGAGCCTCGCCTCCTCCAGCGCCGCCACCCCGTCCGCCGCCGGTTCGTCACTCCGCTCGGGCGGTGCCACGTTCGCCACCTTCCTCCGCGCCGGGCAATTCCTTGAGCAACTCGCGGAACACCACTTCCTGTCTGCCTTCGTGGGTCGCGTACTCGTCCAGCGTCGCCGCGAGAGCCGTGTCCGCCGTACGCAGTCGCGCGATGATCACGCGCTGGGCCATGGCGAGCTTCTCGTACAGCACCGCGTAGTTGTCGAGCATCGTGCGGCTGGCCTCGAGGACCCGCGCCGAACCAGGAAGGATCGCGTGTCCGAGCACCGATTCCAGACTGCCGCCGGCCGTTGACGGGTGAACCGCCATCATCTCGCCCGTCAGTTGCTCGTAGGCCTCAAGTGACTCGCGGAGGGTGTCCCGGAACCTCTCCAGCGCCTCCAGGCGCACGTGGAAATCGTTGTCCTGCATACTTCCTGCCCCCAGTAGTACGCGTCGTGGTCAGGTGACCACGCAACGCAGCGAGCGTAGCAGCGGGTGACGGGAGATCAGGCTGATTTCCAGAAGTTGTCCAGAAAGCACAAAAACGGGCCGCTCCCACCGGGAGCGGCCCGTCGTGAAAATTCAGGTCAGTAGGTTATGGCCATTGCCGGGTCGGACATTATGGCGCCGACGTCGGCGAGGAATTGGCTTCCCTGTTGGCCGTCGATGACTCGGTGGTCGAAACTCAGGGCCAGTTGGCAGACCTTGCGGACGGCCAGTTCGCCGTTCACCACCCAGGGCATGTCGCGGATCGCGCCGAGGGCGAGGATGGCGGATTCGCCGGGGTTGATGATCGGGGTGCCGGTGTCGACGCCGAAGACGCCGACGTTGGTGATGGTGAACGTGCCGTTGAGCATGTCCGCCGGTGTCGTCTTGCCGGCTCGGGCGGTGGTGGTCAACTCCTCCAGCGCCTGGGCCAGTTCGCGCAGTGACATCCCGTCGGCGTCGCGGATCTTCGGGACGACCAGGCCCCGGGGGGTCGCGGCGGCGATTCCCAGGTGCACGTAGTCCTTGTAGACGATCTCCTCGCCGGCCCACAGCGCGTTCACGTCCGGCGTGCGCCTGGCGGCCAGACACACCGCCTTCGCGGCGAACGCCAGGGGGGTGACCTTCACGTCGCGGAACTCGGGGTGGGACTTGAGTTTCGCGCGCAGCTCCATCATCGGGGTCACGTCGACGGTCAGGAACTCCGTGACGTGCGGCGCCGAGAACGCACTGCCGACCATCGCCTGGGCGGTCATCTTCCGCACGCCCTTGACCGGGACCCGACGCTCGCGGGCACCGGCGGCCACCGGGGCCGGGGCCGCCGCCGGGGTGGCGGCGTTCTCGACGTCGGCCCGAGTGATCACGCCGCCCTCGCCGGAACCGGTCAGGGCGCGCAGGTCCACGCCGAGGTCCTTCGCGAGCTTGCGGACCGGGGGTTTGGCCAGCGGCACCAGGGCCAGCAGTTCGGCGGGAGTGTCCGGAACCGTCGGAACCTCTGGAACAGGCGGGGCAACCACCGCCGCGGGCGCGGCGGCCGGAACCGCCGGAACCGCCGGAGCCGCCGGGGAACCCTTGCGGGCGCGGCGTTTCGTGGTCGCGGCCTTCGGGCCGTAGCCGACCAGCATGGCCTGGCCGTTCTGGTCACCGGCCGCCTCGGGAGCCGCCGCCGGGGCGGCCGTGCCACCGGGATCGACGTCGATCGTCACGATGGGGCTGCCGACGTTCACCGTCTCGCCCGGCTGGGCGTGCAGCTCGGTCACCACACCGGCCCACGGGCAGGGCAGCTCCACGGCCGCCTTCGCCGTCTCGATCTCGACGATGATCTGGTTGACCGTCACCTCGTCGCCCGGCTTGATGTGCCAGGTCAGGATCTCCGCGTCGACCAGGCCCTCGGCCGTGTCGGGCAGCGGGAACACCTTGTAGTCAGGCATCCGCGCTCACCAGCCCAACGAACGGTCGACGGCGTCGAGCACCCGGTCCAGGTCCGGCAGGAAGTGCTCCTCCAGTTTCGACGGCGGGTACGGCGTGTCGAAACCGGTCACCCGCAGCACCGGCGCCTCCAGCGAGTAGAAGCACTCCTGCTGCACCCGCGCGGCGATCTCCGAGGCCAGCGACGCCTCCTCCGGCGCCTCGCTCACCACGACCAGATGCCCGGTCTTGCGCACCGACTCGTACACCGGGGTGAGGTCCATCGGCGAGAGCGCCCGCAGGTCGATCACCTCGAGCTCGGTGCCCTCCTCGGCGGCCGCGGCCGCCGACTCCAGACACGTCTTCACCGACGGGCCGTAGGTGACCAGCGTCGCGGCCGTGCCCGTGCGCAGCACGCGGGAGGAGAACAGCGGGTCGGGCGTCGCGCCGACGTCCAGTTCGCCCTTCTCGTAGTAGCGGCGCTTGGGTTCGAAGAACAGCACCGGGTCGTCGCAGCGGATGGCCTGCTGGATCATCCAGTACGCGTCGACCGCGTTGGAGCACGACACGACCTTCAGACCGGCGGTGTGCGCGAAGTACGACTCGGGGGACTCCGAGTGGTGCTCGACCGCGCCGATGCCGCCGCCGAACGGCACCCGGATGACCATCGGCAGCCGGATCCGGCCCTGGCTGCGGAAGTGCAGCTTGGCGACCTGGCTGACGATCTGGTCGAACGCGGGGAAGATGAAGCCGTCGAACTGGATCTCGCACACCGGGCGGAAGCCGCGGATCGCCAGACCCACCGCCGTGCCGATGATGCCGGACTCGGCCAGCGGGGTGTCCAGCACGCGCTGCTCGCCGAAGTCCTTCTGCAGGCCGTCGGTGATCCGGAAGACGCCGCCGAGCTTGCCGACGTCCTCACCCATGACGATGACCTTCGGGTCGGCCTCCATCGCGGCGCGCAGGCCGAGGTTGAGGCTCTTGCCGAGGGTGACCGTGCGGGTCGCCGAGGCCGCCTCGTCGCCTGCCTGGTTCATCACCGGGGTCGCCATCAGTGCTCACCGCCCTCGAACGACGCGGCGTAGGTCAGGTAGGCGTCGCGCTGGGCGGCGAGCGCGTCGCTGCCCTCCTCGTACACCTGGGAGAACATCCGGTCCCGGGGCGGGTCGGGCATGTTCACGCAGAACTCGCGCAGCTCCGCGGCCAGCTGGTCGGCGTCGGCCTGCACGGAGTCGAAGAACTCCTTGTCGGCGTGCTCGTGGCGCACCAGGTTCACCCGCACCCGCTCGATCGGGTCCTTGAGCTTCCACGCCTCCAACTCGTCGGCCAGCCGGTAGCGGGACGGGTCGTCGGTGGTGGTGTGCGCGTCCATCCGGTACGTGTACGCCTCGATCAGCACCGGGCCGTTGCCGTGGCGGCACTCGTCCAGCGCCCAACGCGACACCGCGAGCGAGGCCAGCACGTCGTTGCCGTCGACCCGCACGCCGGGGAAGCCGTAGCCGCGGGCGCGCTGGTAGAGCGGCTGGCGGCTCTGCCGCTCGGTCGGCTCGGAGATGGCCCACTGGTTGTTCTGGCAGAAGAACACCAGCGGCGCGTCGTAGACCGACGCCCACACGAAGCCCTCGTGCACGTCACCCTGGCTGGTGGCGCCGTCGCCGAAGAAGACCATGGTGGCCTCGCCGTCGTCGTCGCCGACCTTGCCCTCGAAACGCTGGCCCATGGCGTAGCCGGCGGCGTTGAGCACCTGGTTGCCGATGACGATGGTGTACAGGTGGAAGCGCTTGGCGATCGGGTCCCAGGTGCCGTGGTCGGTGCCCCGGAAGATGCCGAGCAGCTCGGTCGGGTGTACGCCCTTGCACCACGCCACGCCGTGCTCGCGGTAGGACGGGAAGGCCATGTCCTGCGGCTTGAGCGCGCGGCCGGCGCCGATCTGGGCGGCCTCCTGGCCCAGCAGCGGCACCCAGATGCCCAGCTGGCCCTGGCGTTGCAGCGCGTTGGCCTCCCGGTCGATCCGCCGGGTCAGCACCATGTCGCGGTAGAGACCGCGCAGGTCCTCGGCGGTGATGTCGGCGACGTAGGGGTCCCACCGGGAGTCCGGCACCCGTTCACCCTCGGGGGTCAGGAGCTGGACCAGCTCCGGGCCGCCTTCGCTGGTCGCTCGCAAGCCCGCGATCACCTGCTCCGCGGTCGGTGCGGCCGCGGTGGCGGCCGGGCCAACCCCTGGCTCGGGGTGCGTCCACTGTTCTGGGGACGACATTCGTTGTCTCCTCGTGTCGGCGCCGGGCGTTCGCTCGTGACGTCCGCTGCCGGCCGCGCCGTCGACTGTCGCCTGCCCGGGTAAGGGCCGGTCCAGGCAGCCGCTGACGCTGACGGTTTTCCCCGTCCATCCTGGCATGCGTTAGCTCGATCCGGTGAGACTCGAACAACGGTCCACACTCATTGGTGATGCGCTGAGCTGCGAAAACTGTTGGACAACCGACATTCGGGCGTCAGTGCGAGGCATTCGGGTGACGCGATACCGCCGCTCGACCCACAGTCAACGTGGCAGCTCAGGGGGTTGGCTGTAGTTCACCGCGAGCCGGCGCCGAGTCGGGCGCCCGGCCGGGGCCGGTGGCGGCGGCGCACACCCGAGCGCTCTGCGTGATCTACGTCACAACCGATCGGGTGTCGTAGGCTTCGGGAATGTCGGGGTCTGACTGGCGGGACGCGCGGGTACGGCAGGCGGAGGAGTCGCTCGCCGACGCCGTGCGTACCGCGGACGAGATCATCGCCGCCGCCGTTGACGAGCGCGCCGAGAAGCCACAACCGCAGGTCGAACGCCCGGACGACCCGCCGGAGCGATCGATCCTGCACGACGCGTGGTGATGGCAGGATCTGTGGATGGACAACGCACAGGTACACGACACCGTTGAGCGGCTGTGGGAGGACACGATCCTCACCAGCCTGTCCGAGCTGATCACGATCCCCGCCCTGTCCCCGGCGTTCGACGTGAGCTGGGAGTCCGCCGGCCACCTCGACGCGGCGGTCGAACACGTCCGCCGCTGGCTGGTCGCCCGCGGCGTCGACGGCGGGATCGAGGGCGCCACGGCGGAGGTCCTGCGCCTGCCCGGCCGGACCCCGGTGCTGTTGTTCGACGTGCCCGCCGGGCCCGACGCGCGCCCCGACGCCGGCACCGTGCTGCTCTACGGCCACCTCGACAAGCAGCCCCCGGTCGGCGGCTGGTCACCGGGCCTCGGGCCGTGGACCCCGGTCCTGCGCGACGGCCGGCTCTACGGGCGGGGCGCGGCCGACGACGGCTACTCCGGCTACGCCGCCACCGCCGCCATCGAGGCCGTGCGGGCCGCCGGCGGCAGCCACGCCCGCTGCATCGTCGTACTGGAGACCAGCGAGGAGTCCGGCAGCCCCGACCTGCCCGCCTACCTGGAGGCCTTCCGCCCGCGCTTCGGTGACGTGTCCCTGGTGGTGTGCCTGGACTCCGGCGGCCAGGACTACGAGCGGCTGTGGCTGACCACGTCGCTGCGCGGGCTGGTCAGCCTCACGCTCACCGTGCGGGTGCTCGACGCCGGGCTGCACTCGGGCATGGCCAGCGGTGTCGTGCCCAGCTCGTTCCGGATCATCCGCCAGCTGCTCGACCGCGTCGAGGACTCGGCCACCGGCGAGATCCTGGTCCCCGAACTGCACGGCCCCATCCCCGACGCGCGGCTGGCCGAGGCGCGGGAGCTGGCCGCCGCGTTCCCCGGCGCGGCCGCCGCCGCGTTCCCAATGGCGGCCGGCGTGCGACCGGTCGCCGACGACGACGTCGAGCTGATGCTCAACAACGCGTGGCGGCCCACGCTGTCGGTGATCGGGGCCGCCGGCCTGCCGCGGCCGGCCGAGGCCGGCAACGTCCTGCGGCCGGAGACGACCCTCAAGCTCAGCTTCCGGCTACCGCCCAGCGCCGACCCGCGGGCCGCGCTGGACGCCCTGACCAAGGTCCTGACCACCGACGTCCCCTACGGCGCGCAGGTCACCGTCGGCGAGCCCGACCTGGGCGACGGCTGGAACCAGGAGCCGGCCCCGGCGTGGCTGCACGCGGCGCTCGACGAGGTGAGCACCTCGGTGTTCGCCGGCCAGCGGTGGCGCACGATGCAGCTCGGCGGCTCGATCCCGTTCATGGGCACGCTGGCGCGGTCGTACCCGGAGGCGGCGTTCGTGGTCACCGGGGCGCTGGGTTCGGACAGCAACCCGCACGTGCCCGACGAGTGGCTGCACGTCGCCCAGGCCAAGCGGCTCACCGAATCCATCGCGATGATCTTGGACGCGCACGCCAGGGGGTAGCATGTCCGCATGCGCGCCTGGTTTCGATGGTGAACTGAACTAGCACCCCGCTTTCCCGCGACGTTGGTGGCGTCGCTGCTGCTCGTCGGCCTGGTCGAGGAGACGGTGGCGTTCCTGCCCTACGGCGCGGTGGAGTCCATTCGGGCCGACGTCGGCCTGAGCTACGTCGAGGTCGGCGTCCTGCTGGCCCTGTACCCGGGCGTCGGCCTGCTCGCGACCCCCCTCGGGGTGGTCGCCGACCACGTCAACCGCCGGGTCATGGCCGCCGTCGGCGGCGTCGGCTACGGCCTGGGCATGTTCCTGTTCGCGGCGGCCGACGGCTTCTGGATGCTGTTCACCGCCGTGGTGGTCATGGGCCTGGCCGGCGACGCGATGGTCCGCGCGGTGGAGGTCTCGCTGGTCGAGGTCACCGGCGACAACGTGGAGCCGGCGCTGGCCAGGTCCAACCTGCTGGGCGCGATCGGTGACCTGATCGGCCCGCTGCTGCTGGTCGCCGCGCTGGGCAGCGGTCTGGGCTGGCGGGCCGCGTTCTGGGCGGCCGGGTTGCTGCTCATCGGCTACGGCCTGCTGCTGGCCACCCAACCACTCCCCCCACCGGCCGACGGCGACGGCGACGATGACGGCGACGGTGACGAGCGGTTGCCGTGGCGGGCGCTGCTGGAGGTGGCCCGCGACCGCCGGGTGGTGGTCGCCGGGCTGCTCGTCGCGCTGGTCGTCGCCTTCGACGACACGTTCGTCGGCTTCGCCGTGGCGTTCCTGACCACCGAACGCGCACTGTCGCCCGCGGTCGCGACACTGGCCGCCGCGGCCGGCATGGGCGGCGGGATCGCGGCGGCGGCGTGGGCGTCGCGGACCAACCGCCGCCGCATCGGCCTGCGGCCCTGCGCGGTGCTGCTGGCGGCCGGGGTGGTGATCCTGCTGGCGGTGCCCGGCGTGGTGGCGGCCGCGCTCGGCACGGCCGCCGTCGGCGCTGGCATGAACCTGGCGTGGATCGTGCTGCAGGCCAGGTACCTGACGCTGCGGCCCGGTCAGGCCGGCACGACCTCGGCCGTCGCCGAAGGGGTGAGCCAGATCGGCCTGCTGACCCCGATCGCCATCGGCGCCATCGGCGACCACACCAGCCTCACCGTGGCGATGGGCCTGTACGTGCTGCTCGGCGTGGTGTTCGTGCTGGTCACCTGGCGCGACCGGGCAGCGCCGTGAGCTTGTCGGTGAGCAGCGCGGCGCTGGCCGGCACCGCGTTGACCGTCCGGTCGCCGCCGGCGTCGGTGGCGTAGACCAGCCACCGGCCCTCGGCCAGATCGATCACCGAGAGCCACTGCGCCGACCGCGTCCGGGCGCCGTGCTCGTCGCGCCGCGCGGCGTAGAGCGTGGCGCCGCCGAGGCGGGGCGCGGCCAGCAGCGCGGTCAGCCGCCGCGCCCCCGCCCGCCCGTCGGTGGGCCGGCGCAGGATCCCCGGGGTGGGGCTCAGCTCCGCCGCCGACACCGAGATCGACTCGCCCCGCCCACCCGGCACCACCGGCAACTCCCCGACGACGACCTCGACCAGCCGCCGCGCGTCGACCCGCCGCACCGACACCCGATCCCCCCGCCGGGTCACCACCGTCGCCGCCCGCCCGATCGCGGCGGCGACCGTCGCCCACGTCCGGTCCCCGGCGGCGACCCAGCCGTAGAACTCCCGGTGCGCCCGCTGCACGACGGTGATCGCGGTGACCAGCTCGGCCAGCCGGTCCCGGTCGTCGAGCCCCGCGTCGGCCAGCTCCCGCCACAGCACCTCGTCCACCAGCCCCGCCACCCTCGGCGACACGTACCGCTCCCCACCGGCCAGCACCGGATGCGGCTCACCGAGCCGCTCCCGCTCGACCAGCCCGGCCACCACCTCGACCGACAACTCGACCCGCACGGCGGACTCCTAGTGCGCTCGGTCCTCGTAGACCTCGTCCCCGATGACCGGCGGCGCCGTGGCCACGTCACTGCCGAACGTCTCGTCGGGATCCGGCCCGAACATGAACGTCCGCTCGTGCTCGGTGTCCTCCTCGCCCTGCCCCCGACCCCCGGCCGGCATCCCGGCCCCACCCGGCCCACGCCCGGCGCCCGACCGGGCCGCCTGCTCGGCCGCCGCCGCCCCGATCCCGCCCGGCCTGGCGAACCCCGGCTCGCCGCCGGCTCGGGGCGCCCCCGCGCCG
>NZ_MSIF01000041.1 GCF_001921215.1 Actinophytocola xinjiangensis | reverse complement strand
GGTCGCCCGCCTCGGCCGCGACCGCGCTCGCCGCCACGGCGGCGGCCAGCGTCGCGGCGGTCGGCGGCCACGCCCACTCCGGGCGCCACCGGCTCGGCGCGCTCACCGCCGGGGCGCTGTACTCGGCGACCGTCGGGCGCGCGCAGCTCGCCGCCCGCGACGACCCGTCGGCCGACACCGTCCGGCGCGCCACCATGGCCGGGATCCACGGCATGGTGCCGTTGCAGGCGGCACTGGCCGCGCGCCGGGGCTCGCTGCTGGGCGCGCTCGCGGTGGTCGCCGCGCTGCCGCTGGCCCGCCGGCTGTCACGGAAGGTGAGCCCGACATGAGCGCCTTCCACCTCGGGTACGGGACCAACGGGTTCGCCAACCACCGCCTCGACGACGCGCTCCGGCTGATCGCCGACCTCGGCTACACGGCCGTCGCGCTCACCCTCGACCACCACCACCTCGACCCCTACGACGACGACGTGCTCGCCGAGACCGACCGGGTCGCGCGGCTGCTCGCCCGGCTCGGGCTGCGCTGCGTGGTCGAGACCGGCGCCCGCTACCTGCTCGACCCCAGCCGCAAGCACCACCCGACGCTGGTGTGCGACGAACCCGCCGCCCGGATCGACTTCCTGCGCCGCGCGGTGCGCATCGCCGCCGAGCTGGACGCGGACTGCGTGTCCTTCTGGTCGGGGATCCGGCCCTCGTCGGTGAACCCGGAGCTGGCGTGGCGGCGGATGCGCACCGGGGTGTCGACCGTGCTCGACGAGGCCACCCCGCTCGGCGTCCGGCTGGGACTCGAACCGGAGCCGGGGATGTTCGTCGAGCGGCTGGCCGACGCGCTGCACCTGCGCGCCGACCTCGGCGAACCCGAGCTGCTCGGCATCACCCTGGACGTCGGGCACTGCGTGGCCGTCGAACCCCAGGACGCGCCGGCGTGTGTGCGGGAAGCCGCCGGCCTGCTGGTCAACGTGCAGCTCGACGACATGCGCCCCGGGGTGCACGAGCACCTGGAGTTCGGCGAAGGTGACCTGGACCTCGCCGCGACCCTGGCCGCGCTCGACGAGGTCGGCTACACCGGTGTCGCGGCGGTCGAGCTTCCCCGGCACAGCCACGCGGCGCCCGACGTCGCCGCCACGGCGATCAGCGCGCTGCGCGCGGCGATGGTGCCCGACCGGGCGCCCCGAACTGTGGAAGGCGAGGTGGAGTGGGTGACACAGGTGGATCATCCCTGGCTGGTCGACGCCGAGGACCGGGTGCGGGCCGACCCGGCCGCGATCGCGACGTTGTTCCCCGCCGTCGGGCGCAAGGTCGGCCGGGCGCCGCTGCGTCCCGAGTCCGACCCGCAGGGTCTGGTGCACGGCACCGTCGACGACCTCGCCCGCACCCGGCTGCTCACCGTGCTGGCCGGGGTCCTCGCCGGTGAGGCGCTGACCACCGAGATCGCCCAGCTGTACCGCTACGGCGACGACGCCGAACGCCGGGGGGTGCTGCGCGGGCTCGGGGCGCTGCCAGAGGAGGTCGCCGGTACCGGGCTGGAGATCGTGCGGGACGCGTTGCGTGCCAACGACATCCGGCTGGTCGCCGCCGCCATGGGCGCCTTCGGCGCCCGGCACCTCGACGCGCACGCCTGGCGCCACGGCGTGCTCAAGTGCCTGTTCGTCGGCGTGCCGCTGGCCGCGGTCGCCGACCTCGACCGGCGTGCCGACGCCGAGCTGCGGCGCATGGTCTCCGACTATGCCGACGAACGGCGCGCCGCCGGCCGGGACGTTCCGGCCGACGCGGAACGACTGCTGGAGGTTCGCTCGTGAGGATCTTCGACCCGCACATCCACATGACCTCGCGGACCACCGACGACTACGAGGCCATGTACTCCGTCGGCGTCCGCGCGCTGGTCGAGCCGGCGTTCTGGCTGGGGCAGCCGCGGACCAGCGTCGCCTCGTTCACCGACTACTTCGACAGCCTCATCGGCTGGGAGCGGTTCCGGGCCGCGCAGTTCGGCATCCGCCACCACTGCACCATCGCGCTCAACCCCAAGGAGGCCAACGACCCCCGCTGCCGCGAGGTGCTCGACGTGCTGCCCCGCTACCTCGCCAAGGACGGCGTGGTCGCCGTCGGCGAGGTCGGCTACGACTCGATGACCCCCGAGGAGGACGAGGTCCTGGCCGCCCAGCTGGCGATGGCCGTCGAGCACGAGCTGCCGGCGCTGGTGCACACCCCGCACCGGGACAAGCTCGCCGGCACCCGGCGCACGGTCGACGTGGTGCGCGAGTCGGGCCTGGCCCCCGGACGGGTGCTGGTCGACCACCTCAACGAGCCGACGGTCGCGGTGGTCGCCGACTCCGGCTGCTGGATGGGTTTCTCGATCTACCCGGACACCAAGATGGACGAGCAGCGGATGGTCGCCATCCTCCGCGAGTACGGCACCGACCGGATGATCGTCAACTCCGCCGCCGACTGGGGCCGCTCGGACCCGCTCAAGACGTACAAGACCGGCCTGGCCATGCTGGAGGCCGGCTTCGACGAGTCCGATGTGGACAAGGTGCTGTGGCAGAACCCGGTCGAGTTCTACGGCCAGAGCGATCGGCTGGTGCTCGACGAGCTGCCCGGGTTCACCGCGTCCACCGACACCTTCGCCGGCAACTCGGTGCTGCGCGGCGGTGGCGCGTGACCCCACTGTCCTACTGCACCAACGTGCACCCGGCGGAGGACCTGCCGGGTGTGCTGGCGCAGCTGGACCGCTACGCCGAGCCGGTGCGCCGGCTGGTCGGGGTCGACGTGCTCGGGCTCGGGCTGTGGCTGCCGGCGGGGCTGGCCGGTGAGCTGGCCGGCGACCCGGCGCTGCGGGCCCGGCTGCGCGCCGAGCTGGACGCGCGCGGCCTGGAGGTGTACACGCTCAACGCCTTCCCCTACGGCGGCTTCCACGACGACGTGGTCAAGCACTCGGTGTACCGTCCGCAGTGGACCGATCCCCGACGTCTCGAGTACACGGTGGACTGTGCGACCGTGCTGGCCGACCTGCTGCCCGACACCGCGAGCTACGGCAGCATCTCGACCCTGCCGCTGGCCTGGCGCGCCCCGTGGGACGGCGCCGACGACACGGCCGCCACCTCGGCGTTCGCCGAGCTGACCGGTGTGCTGGCGGGGATGGCGCGGCGGGACGGGCGGCCGATCCGGTTGGCCGTCGAGCCGGAGCCGGGCTGCGTGCTGGACACCGTGGCCGACGCGGTGAGCTGGCTGGCGAACCGGGTCGACCCGCGGTTCGTCGGACTCTGCCTGGACACCTGCCACCTGGCGGTGTCCTTCGCCGACCCGGCCGAGACCGTCGCCGCGATCCACCGGGCCGGGCTGTCGGTGGTGAAGGTGCAGGCCTCGGCGGCGTTGCAGGTCGAGGAGCCGGCCAGCGAGGCGGCGCAGGCGGCGCTGGCCGACTTCACCGAGCCGCGCTACCTGCACCAGGTGCGCGAGCGCACCGGCGACGGCGCGGTCCTCGGCTCCGACGACCTGCCCCAGGCCCTGGCCGAGCTGCCGGCCCAGCGCGCCTGGCGGGTGCACTTCCACGTGCCGCTGCACGCCCGCCCGGCCGCCCCGCTGTCGGCGACCACCGACGTCCTGCGGGGCGCGGTGGCGGCCCTGGAGTCCACTGTGGAGGAATTGCCGCACATCGAGGTGGAGACCTACACCTGGAGTGTGCTGCCAGAGACCGCGGGCAACGGTGGGGACACCGCCCTGATCCGCGGCATCGCCGCCGAGCTGCGTTGGGCCGCCGCCCAGCTGCTCGGCCAGGAGGGAGGGGTCCGGTGACCGTGTCGACCACCCGGCTGGTGCTGCTCGACGTCGTGGGACTGACGCCGAAACTGTTGCGGTACATGCCCAACCTGTCCGCGCTGGCCCACCGGGGCTGGCAGGCCGAACTGGGCACCGTGCTGCCGGCGGTGACCTGCAGTGCCCAGTCGACGTTCCTGACCGGCGCGATGCCGGCCAGCCACGGGATCGTCGGCAACGGCTGGTACTTCCGCGACGTCGGCGAGATCCACCTGTGGCGCCAGCACAACCGGCTGGTGGAAGGGGACAAGGTCTGGGAGGCCGCGCGGGCGCGGGTGCCCGGCTACACCGCGGCCAACGTCTGCTGGTGGTACGCCATGGGCGCCAGTACCGACATCACGGTCACCCCCCGGCCGATCTACCACGCCGACGGCCGCAAGTCGCCCGACGCCTACGTGCGTCCGCCGGCCCTGCACGACGAGCTGGTCGGCGCGCTCGGCGAGTTCCCGCTGTTCCAGTACTGGGGGCCCACCGCCGCGCTGCGGTCCAGCGAGTGGATCATCGGCGCGGCCCGCAAGGTGCTCGCCGAACACCACCCCGACCTGGTCATGGTCTACGTCCCGCACCTGGACTACGACCTGCAACGCTTCGGCCCGGACGCCCCGCAGGCCGCGCAGGCCGCCCGCGAGGTCGACGCCGCGCTCGGCCCGCTGCTGGCCGACGCGCAGAACGCCGGCGCCACCGTCGTCGCGCTCTCCGAGTACGGCATCACGCCGGTGCGCCGCCCGGTCGACATCAACCGCCTGCTGCGCACCGAGGGACTGCTGGAGGTCTACACCCAGGCCGGCATGGAGTACCTGGACCCGTGGACGTCGCGGGCGTTCGCGGTGGCCGACCACCAGGTCGCGCACGTGTACGTCAACGACTCCCAGGACCTGCCCAGGGTGCGCGAACTGCTCGGCGAGCTGACCGGCGTCGACGAGGTGCTCGGCCGCGAGGAGCAGGCGAAGTACGGCATCGACCACCCGCGCTCGGGCGAGCTCGTGGTCACCGCCGAGCCCGACGCGTGGTTCACCTACTACTACTGGCTCGATGACGACCGCGCACCGGACTTCGCACGCGGCGTGGAGATCCACCGCAAGCCCGGCTACGACCCGGCCGAGCTGTTCTTCGACCCGGCCGACAGGTTGGCCAAGGCCAAGGCCGGGCTGAACCTGGTGCGCAAGAAGGCCGGCCTGCGCTACGCGATGAGCGTGGTGCCACTCGACCCGACCTGCGTGCGGGGCTCGCACGGACGGTTGCCCGACCGGCCGGAGGACGGGCCGGTGCTGCTGTGTTCGGTGCCCGACGCCGAACCCGGCGGAGCCCTCGGCGCGACCGAGGTACACGACCTGTTGTTGCGACTGCAAGGAATTGGCGTACCGGAAGGAGTTCGACGATGAGTCGACCAGTCACCCTGTTCACCGGCCAGTGGGCCGACCTCCCGTTCGAGGAGGTGTGCAAGCTCGCCGCGCAGTGGGGTTACGACGGGCTGGAGATCGCCTGCTCCGGCGACCACTTCGAGGTGGACCGGGCACTGGCCGAGGACGACTACGTGGCCAACAAGCTCGCGCAGTTGGAGTCGCACGGCCTGAAGGTGTGGACCATCTCCAACCACCTCGTCGGCCAGGCGATCTGCGACGACCCGATCGACGAGCGGCACCGCAACATCCTGCCGGCCCGCATCTGGGGCGACGGGGAACCCGAGGGCGTGCGCCAGCGCGCCGCGGCCGAACTGGCCGACACCGCCCGCGCGGCGGCCAAGCTCGGGGTGAACACCGTCGTCGGGTTCACCGGCTCGAAGATCTGGAAGTACGTGGCGATGTTCCCGCCGGTGTCCCAGGAGGTCATCGACGACGGCTACGCCGACTTCGCCCGCCGGTGGAACCCGATCCTGGACGTGTTCGACGAGGTCGGGGTGCGGTTCGCGCACGAGGTGCACCCGTCGGAGATCGCCTACGACTACTGGACGACCAAACGGACCCTGGAGGCGGTGGACAACCGGCCGGCGTTCGGCCTGAACTGGGACCCGTCGCACTTCGTGTGGCAGGACCTCGACCCGGTCGGGTTCATCCTGGACTTCGCCGACCGCATCTACCACGTGGACTGCAAGGACACGAAGAAGCGCTTCGACGGCCGCAACGGCCGGCTCGGCAGCCACCTGGCGTGGGCCGACCCGAGGCGCGGCTGGGACTTCGTGTCCACCGGCCACGGTGACGTGCCGTGGGAGGAGTCGTTCCGCGCGCTCAACGCGATCGGCTACACCGGCCCGATCTCGGTGGAGTGGGAGGACGCCGGCATGGACCGGCTGCGGGGGGCCGAGGAGGCGGTGACGTTCATCCGCAACCTGATCTTCGACAAGCCGACCGCGGCGTTCGACGCCGCCTTCTCCACCAAGGACTGACGGGGCACCGGGGGACTGATTCCGACAGGTTCCAACGAAGGGATTCGTCATGGCTCTCTCCAGAAGGACGATGTTGCGCGGCGCGGCGGCCGGTGCCGTGGCGGCCGGTGCGGCCGCGGCGTTACCCGGCACCGCGAGCGCGACCGGTGAGCGCGGCGGCGGCCGGCCGTGGTCGCGGCGGGTACCCAAGGACAAGATCAGCATCCAGCTCTACACGCTGCGTTCGGTCCTGGAGACCGACCTGGAGGGCACGCTCTCCGCGCTGGCCGACATCGGCTACCGCAAGGTCGAGCTGGCCGGCACCTACGGCCGCAGCGCCACCGAGTTCCGCGCCATTCTCGACCGCTACCACCTGCGGGCGAGTTCGACCCACGTCGGCATCGACGGTGACCTCGACCAGGCCATCGCCGACGCGAAGATCCTCGGCAACCGCCGCAGCAACGTGGCCTGGGCGAGCTACCCGACGCTGGCCGAGTGGCGGGAGTTCGCCGGTCGCCTGGACGCGGCCGGCAAGCTCTACCGGCGCGCCGGGATCGGGTTCGGCTACCACAACCACGCCCACGAGTTCGCCAGGATCGACGGCGTGCGGCCGTGGGACGTGCTGGTGCGCGGGACCTCGCGGCGCAACGTCAGCCTGGAGATGGACCTGTACTGGGTGGTGGTCGGTGGCGGCGACCCGGTCGGCGAGTTCTACAAGGTGGCCGGCCGGGTCAGGCAGTACCACGTGAAGGACCGCGCCCCCGACGGCGGTTTCGCCGACCTGGGCGAGGGGAACATCGACTTCCCCCGCATCTTCCGGTCGAACTGGCCGTTGGAGGTCGACGAGTACATCGTCGAGAACGACGAGCCGGTCGACGCGCTCAGGTGCGCGAAGACGGGTTACGACTATCTCGTCGGAGTGCGGTTCTAGTTTCTCGGTTCGTTGCTCGGAGCCTGTCTGTCGTTCGGAGGTTGGGGACCATGCCGCTGGTGGCCGGGGTCGACTCGTCGACCCAGTCCTGCAAGGTGGTGGTGCGAGACGCGGAGTCCGGTGCGCTGGTGCGCAGCGGATCCGCCCGGCACCCCGAGGGGACCGAGGTGGACCCCACGGCGTGGTGGGAGGCACTGGAGGTCGCGATCGAGCGGGCCGGCGGCGTCGACGACGTCGCCGCCGTCTCGGTCGCCGGCCAACAGCACGGGATGGTGTGCCTGTCGGACACCGGGGAGGTGGTCCGCCCCGCCCTGCTGTGGAACGACACCCGCTCGGCCCCCGCCGCCACCGCCCTGATCGACGAACTGGGCGGCGCGGCGGCGTGGGCCGACGCGGTCGGTGTGGTCCCGGTCGCGTCGGTGACCGTGACCAAGCTGCGCTGGCTGGCCGAGCACGAGCCGGACTCGGCCGCCGCCACCGCCGCCGTGTGCCTGCCGCACGACTACCTGACGTGGAAGCTGCGCGGCACCGGCGACATCACCACGCTGACCACCGACCGTGGCGACGCCTCCGGCACCGGGTACTTCTCCCCGGCGACCGGCCGCTACCGGCCCGACCTGCTCGAACTGGCCCTGGGCCGGGTACCCGGCCTGCCGACCGTGCTCGGCCCGTCGGACACCGCCGGCCGCCTGGCCTCCGGTGCCCTGGTGGGCGCGGGCACCGGCGACAACATGGCCGCCGCTCTCGGCGTCGGCGCCGAACCCGGCGACGTCGTGGTGTCCATCGGCACGTCCGGCACGGTGTTCGCCGTGGCCGACAAGCCAAGCGCCGACGCCTCCGGCCTGGTCGCCGGTTTCGCCGACGCGTCCGGCCGGTACCTGCCGCTGGTCTGCACCCTCAACGCCGCCCGGGTCCTGGACGCGGTCGCCAGGATGATCGGCGTCGACCAGGACACGTTCGCCGAGCTGGCCCTGTCCGCCCCGCCCGGTGCCGACGGCCTGGTCCTGGTCCCGTACCTGGAGGGTGAACGGACCCCGAACCTGCCCACCGCCACCGGTGCGCTGCACGGCCTGCGCCTGGCCAACGCCACCCCCGCCCACCAGGCGAGGGCCGCCGTCGAGGGCGTGCTCTGCGGCCTGGCCGACGCGATGGACGCGCTGGTCGCCCAGGGCTGCCGCGCCGACCGGATCCTGCTGGTCGGCGGCGGCGCCAGGTCGGCGGCGGTGCGCCAGGTGGCCCCGCTGGTCCTGGGCCGCCCGGTGGTCGTCCCCGAACCCGGCGAGTACGTCGCCGACGGCGCCGCCCGCCAGGCGGCCTGGGCACTGACCGGCACCGACAGCCCACCCCGCTGGCGGCTGGGTGCCGTCGACGAGGTGACCGGGAAACCGACCCCGGGCCTGCGCGAGCGCTACGCGCAGGCACGCGGCAAGTTCCTCGACCGCCCCGCCGGCAGCTGACCCGGCGGGCCAGGTCACATCGGCGGACCTGCTAGAACTGGGTTCCCACGGGCTGACCCGGCCTGGCCGACCCAAGGAGACCTTTCGTGGAGTTCGTGCGGCTGTTGTTGGTGTTCCTCCATCTGCTCGGTATGGCCGTGCTGATCGGTTCGTTCCTGGTGCAGCGCCGGGTGCCCGCCGGCGGGCAGCTCAACGCCGGCTGGCTGCACGGCGCCGGCCTGCAACTGGTGACCGGTCTGGCACTGCAACTGTTGGCCCCGACCACCGACACCGAGTACAACCACATGAAGCTGGGCATCAAGATGTTGGTGCTGCTCGTGATCGGCGGCCTGGCCCTGACCTACACGCTCAAGAAGAAGCCGGCCCCGTCGTGGCTCAACCCGGTTCTGGGTGGGCTGGTCGTGCTCAACGTCGGCCTGGCCGTCTTCTGGACGTGACCGGGGGACATGACTTCCTGTGAGGGTGGGCCGCCGGCTGGCGGCCCACCCTTTGCCGGTTCAGGGCCGACCCGCCGCGGGGGTGGGCGAGCTGTTCGGCCTTCCCGGTTCTCAGTCCGCCTTCCCGTCCTCCCGTGTGTCCACTGTGGTCTCGACACGGTCCATCCTGGTGACGAGCCCGTCGACCCTGCCCTCCAGTGTGGAGGTCCGGCTCTCGAACCCGGTGAACACCTCTTTCAACTCGATGACGTGGCGCTCGGTGGTGGTCTGGCGGGCGGACAGGTCACCGATGGTCGTCGTGAGAGTGCTGAGCTGGGCGGCCACGGCGTTGACGGTCCGCTCGATACTCCTGAGACGTTCGCCGGTATCGGCGGCGAACTGGTGGTGGAGCGTTTCGAGGTTGGTGAGACGTTGGTCGATGGTGGTGGTGAGGGATTTGAGGCTCTTGACGTTGTCGTTGGTTTCGGTGCTGAGTTCGTAGAGTGCCGCGATGTCGTTGGTGTTGCGGGTGACCATGCGCTGGAGGTCGAGCTGGGCCATGCGAGGGATCCTAACTTTGGGGCCGGCGGGCGGATGCCCGCTCGGGAACGGGTCGGTAGGGTCGGCTACTTCTGGGTAGGAAAGGGGTTTCAGGCATGTCGGTGGGCCGTGAGTTCGACGTGGTGCTGTTCGGGGCGACCGGTTTCACCGGCGGGCTGACCGCCGACTACCTGGCGGCCGAAGCGCCGACCGGTTGCCGGTGGGCGGTGGCCGGTCGGGACGTGGCGAAGTTGGCGGCGTTGCGCGACCGGCTGGCGGTGATCAATCCCGCCTGCGCGAAGCTCGAACTCCTCCACGCGGACGTGACCGACCCGCCCTCGCTGCGTGCCGTGGCGGCGCGCAGCCGGGTGGTGGCCAGCACGGTCGGGCCCTACCTGCTGCACGGCGAACCGTTGGTCGCCGCGTGCGCGGAGGAGGGGACCGACTACCTCGACCTCACCGGGGAGCCGGAGTTCACCGACCGGATGTACCTCACCTATCACGCCAGGGCCAGCGTCACCGGGGCTCGGCTGGTGCACTGCTGTGGGTTCGACTCCATTCCGGCCGATCTCGGCACCTACTTCACCGTCGCCCAGTTGCCGGCGGGGGTGCCGATCCAGGTCCAGGGTTACGTCTCCGGTTCGGCGACCTTCTCCGGCGGCACGCTGTACTCCGCGGTCACCGCCGTCTCGCGGCTGCGCAAGGCGGCCGCGATCGCCGCGCGGCGCCGGCGGGTCGAGGGTCGGCCGACCGACCGGCGGGTGCGTGGTGCGAAGGCGGTGCCCCGCTACGAGAGGACCGTTGGCGCGTGGGCGTTGCCCGCGCCGGTGATCGACCCGCAGGTGGTGTTGCGCTCGGCGAGGGCGCTCGATCGCTACGGCCCCGACTTCAGCTACGGCCACCACCTCACGGTGAGTCGCCTTCCGGTCGCCGCCGCGGTGCTCGGCGGGATCGGTGCGGCGGTGCTGCTGGCGCAGGTGCCGCCGGGGCGCCGGCTGCTGCTGTCCAGGGCGCGGCCGGGCGAGGGGCCGAGCGAGCAGCGGCGCGCGAAGTCCTGGTTCCGTGCCAGGTTCGTCGCGCAGGGTGGCGGCCGGCGGGTGCTGACCGAGGTGAGTGGCGGCGACCCCGGGTACGGGGAGACCGCCAAGATGCTGGCCGAGTCGGCGTTGTGTCTGGCGTTCGACGACCTGCCGTCGACCGCGGGCCAGGTGACCACCGCGGTCGCCATGGGCGACGCGTTGATCAGGCGGCTGACGCGGGCGGGCATCGGTTTCCGGGTGGTGGACGAGCGGGCGCTGGTGTGACGTCGGGTTGATCGCATGCCTCGATCGTCCCCCCGAAAAAGACGGTCCGGGGGAGTCGATCCCGGTTCTGTGGACAACTCCCTGACCTGTGGACAACTCGGCTCTGGGGGCCATTTGGACCTGGTCGCCGAGGGGCGGTCGTGGTACAACGCCTCGCGAAGAGGCGGACCGCACGCGAACGATCACGTTGTGTGCCCCCGGGACCCGGCGCGAAAACGATTGGGTCACGCGCCACTACGCGGCAGTAGCACTTCTTCCGTCGCGGAGTACGGTCTCGCGAATAAGTTTGCGTCCGGCGCATGTCGGACGCCGCAGCCCGGGAGGGAGAAAGCCTTGCGCTTCAAGCGGGGAGTCGCGGTCACCGCGATCGCTTTGACCAGCGTGCTGTCCGTGGTTGGGTGTGCGAAGGATTCCGCATCCTCGGACAACGGGTCCGGCAACCAGAACGGTGCCGCGGCCGGTTGTCAGACCGTGGACAAGCCGGCAGCAGCCGAGGGTAAGACCAGCACGACCGAGACGGCGGCCGACGTCGACGGCAGCAAGCTCAAGGTCGGCCTGGCCTTCGACATCGGCGGCCGGGGCGATGCGTCGTTCAACGACTCGGCCGCGGCCGGGCTCGACGAGGCGATCGCCCAACTGGGCGTGAAGAAGGAGAACACCAAGGAGCTCACGGCCTCCGACCAGGAGAGCGAGGACGCCAAGCAGACCCGCCTGCGTCAGCTCGCCACCGAGGGCCACAACCCGATCGTCTCGGTGGGCTTCGCCTACTCCGAGGCCGTGGTCGCGGTCGCCAAGCAGTTCCCGAACATCAAGTTCGCGGTCGTCGACGGCTTCGCCGAGGGCGCTCCGGAGAACGTCACGTTCCTCGGCTTCGCCGAGCACGAGGGCTCCTTCCTGGTCGGCGTCATCGCCGCGCTCAAGAGCGAGAGCTGCAACATCGGCTTCGTCGGCGGCGTGAACGTCCCGCTGATCCAGAAGTTCCAGGCCGGGTTCGAGCAGGGTGTCAAGGCCGTCGCGCCGGACGCCACGATCGAGTCGCGCTACATCACCGAGGCCGGCGACCTGACCGGGTTCACCGACGCCCCCAAGGGCCAGGTCACCGCGAAGGGCCTGATCGACGGCGGTGCCGACGTGATCTACCACGCCGCCGGCGCGTCCGGCAAGGGTGTGTTCGCCGCGGCCCACGAGGCCGGTGTGATGGCCATCGGTGTCGACTCCGACCAGTACAACCAGGAGACGGTCGCCGAGTTCAAGGACGTGATCATCTCGTCCATGCTCAAGCGGGTCGACGTGGCGGTGTACGACTACATCTCCGCGGTCGCGGCCAACGACCTCGCCAGCCTTCCCCCGGTCTTCGACCTGAAGGTCGACGGCGTCGGCTACTCCACCACCGGCGGCAAGATCGACGCCGAGACCCAGGAGTGGGTCGAGTCGTACAAGCAGCAGATCATCGACGGCAAGGTCACGGTCGAGGACTCCCCGACCGGTAGCTGAGGTATCGGCGTCAAACCCGTGGGTGTACGGCGCACCGGCCGTACACCCACGGGCATTTGACGTGAGAGAAGGGCGCCATCCGATGTCCGACACCGCGCGAACCAGCGCGCAGGCCGTCGAGTTGACCGGCATAACCAAACGGTTCCCAGGCGTGGTCGCCAACTCCGACGTCCACCTGTCCGTTCGCTCCGGCGAGGTCCACGCCCTGTGCGGGGAGAACGGTGCCGGCAAGTCGACCCTGATGAAGATCCTCTACGGGATGCAGACCCCCGACGAGGGCACGATCAGGGTGCACGGTGAACAGATCCACTTCAAGTCGCCGGCCGACGCGATCAAGGCCGGGATCGGCATGGTGCACCAGCACTTCATGCTCGCCGACAACCTGACCGTGCTGGAGAACGTCGTGCTCGGCGCCGAGGCGCTGCACGGCATCGGCCGCCGGGCCAGGGCGAAGGTGCGTGAGCTGGCCGACTCCACCGGCCTGGACGTCGACCCGGACACCCTGGTCGAGCGTCTCGGCGTGGCCGACCGGCAGCGGGTCGAGATCCTCAAGGTCCTGTACCGGGGGGCGCGGATCGTCATCCTCGACGAGCCGACGGCCGTGCTCGTCCCGCAGGAGGTCGACGAGCTGTTCGGCACGCTGCGCTCGATGCGCGCCGACGGCTACACCTTCCTGTTCATCTCCCACAAGCTCGACGAGGTCCGGACCATCGCCGACACGGTGACCGTGATCCGCCGGGGCACCACCGTCGGCACGGTCGACCCCAGCAGGGTGACCAGCCGTCAGCTCGCCGAGATGATGGTCGGCAGCGAGCTGCCCAGCCCGCAGACCCGCACCTCGACGGTCCAGGACCGGGAGATCCTGCGGGTCCGGGACCTGACCCTGCGCACCGCCGACGACCGTGTCCTGCTCGACTCGCTGGAGCTGTCGGTCCGCGCCGGCGAGATCCTGGGTATCGCCGGGGTCGAGGGCAACGGCCAGACCGAACTGGTCGAGACGATCATGGGCATGCGCAAGGCGTCGTCCGGGGTGGTCAACCTCGACGGCGCCGACCTGAGCCGGGTCGGTACGAAGAAGCGCCGCGAGGCCGGCATCGGCTACATCCCCGAGGACCGCACCCGTCACGGCCTGCTGCTCCAGCAGCCGCTGTGGGCCAACCGGATCCTCGGCTACCAGACCCGCCGCCCGACCGCGCGCGGCATGATGATCGACGTCGACGGCGCGCGCCGGGACACCCGGCGCATCGTGGATGAGTTCGACGTCCGTACCCCCGGCATCGAGGTCGCGGCCGGGTCGCTGTCCGGCGGCAACCAGCAGAAGCTGGTGATCGGCCGGGAGCTGTCCGGTGATCCGCTGCTGCTGATCGCCTCGCACCCGACCCGCGGTGTGGACGTCGGCGCCCAGGCCGCCATCTGGGACCAGATCCGGGCCGCGCGGGCCAGGGGACTGGCCGTGCTGCTGGTCTCCGCCGACCTCGACGAGCTGATCGGCCTGTCCGACTCGATCAAGGTCATGTTGCGGGGCCGGTTCGTCGCCGACGCCGACCCGGCGACGGTGACCCCCGAGGACCTCGGCTCGGCGATGACCGGCGCCGGCGCGACCGACGACGAGGGTCACCTCGTGGTCGACCACACAGCCGACGACACCGCCGATCAGGCCGACGGCCGCACTGACGAAGGAGTGGAGAGTTGACCGCCAAGCTGCGTTCGTCGCTGCTGGCGCCGGCGCTCGCGATCGGGTTCTCCGCGCTGCTGTGCGCGATAGCCCTGCTGGTGTCGGGGTCCAACCCCGCCAGTGCGCTCGGCGTGATGATCGGCCAGGTCGGTGAGGGCCAGGTCGCGGTCGACATCGTCAACAGCACGGCCATCTACATGCTGGCCGCGCTGGCGGCGGCCATCGGCTTCCAGATGAACCTGTTGAACATCGGGGTCGAGGGCCAGTACCGGATCGGCGCGCTGGTCGCGGCGATCGTCGGCAGTTGGCTGGTGTTGCCGCCGGTGTTGCACTGGCTGGTGATCCTGTTGGTCGCCATGCTGGCCGGCGCGCTGTGGGCGCTGATCCCGGCGGTGCTGAAGGTGACCCGCGGGGTGCACGAGGTGCTCTCCACGATCATGATGAACGGGATCGCGTTCGGCCTGGCGGCCTTCCTGATCTCCCAGGATCGCTTCGGTGAGCTGGTGGGCAACAACATCTCCACCGAGCCGATCCCCGAGTCCGGTCAGGTGCCCAACGTCGATCTCGGTGACCGGGGGCAGATCTTCGGGCTGGTGCTGTTGGCGGTGGTCGCCGCGGCGGTCTACGGCCTGGTGCTGCACCGAACCCGGTTCGGGTTCGAGTTACGGGCCTCCGGCGAGTCGCCGACCGCGGCCGCCGCGGGTGGCGTCAACGCCAAGAAGATGATCATGATCGCGCTGCTGACCTCCGGCGCGGTCGCCGGCCTGGTCGGCATGCCGGAGATCCTCGGCCGCGACCACGCCTACACCCTCAACTTCCCCGCCAACTACGGCTTCGCCGGTCTGGGCATCGCGCTGCTTGGCCGCAACCACCCGGTGGGGATCGCCTTCGGCGCGCTGCTGTGGGCGTTCCTGGACAAGTCCAAGGTCGCGCTGGACAACGTCGGTGTGCCCCGCGAGATCGCGACGATCATGCAGGGCGCGATCGTGCTCTCGGTGGTCGTGGCCTACGAGATCGTCAAGCGGATGGACCGGGCGGCCGAGCAGCAGCGGGTCGGCCGGGCGATGGGCACCGTGGAACCGGTCGCGGCGGACTCGGGGAGTGCGAAATGAGCATGGTCGAGGTGCAGCCGGGCGGCGCGTCCGGCATGACGATGCCCACGGCGCCCCGGCGCCGGCCCCTGCCCGGCTGGGCGATCTTCCTGCTCGGTGTGGTCGCGGTGGTCGGCGTGCTCGCCACCACCTCCTACCTCACCGACGAGCCCCGGTTGACCTCCTCGTCGACCATGCAGAACACGGTGACACTGGGCTTACCGATCCTGCTCGCCGCCATCGGCGGCATCTGGGCCGAACGCTCGGGCATGATCAACATCGGCCTTGAGGGCATGATGGTCCTTGGCACCTGGGGCGCGGCCTGGGGCGGCCTGCAGGGCGGCCCGTGGGTCGCGGTGCTCTCCGGCGCGGTGTTCGGTGCCCTGGGCGGCGTGCTGCACGCGATCGCCACGGTGAGCTTCGGCGTCAACCACATCGTCTCCGGCGTGGCGATCAACCTGCTCGGGCTCGGGGTCGCGAAGTACCTGTCGACGCTGCTGTTCCAGCCGCTGTCGCACAACCCCCGGGACTCGCCGCCGATCGAGCAGTTCGACACCTACTCCGCGCCGGGCCTGAGCGACTGGCTCGGTGAGTTGGAGGCCGAGCAGCGGGTGGTGATCTCCGACGTCGCCGGCCTGGTCAAGGGCCTGGTGACCAAGGTGTCGCCGATGCTGCTGATCACGATCCTGCTGGTGGTGGCGACCTACGTGGTGCTCTGGCACACCCGGTTCGGGCTGCGGCTGCGCTCCTGCGGCGAGAACCCGGTCGCGGCCGAGTCGCTGGGCGTGAACGTGTACTTCCACAAGTACGTCGCGGTGATCGCCTCCGGCGCGTTCGCCGGTCTCGGTGGTGCCGCGCTCGTGCTCGGCTCGAACCCGGCGATCTACTCCGAGGGCCAGACCGCGAACCGGGGCTTCATCGGCCTGGCCGCGATGATCTTCGGCAACTGGCGTCCCGGTGGTGCGCTCGCCGGCGCCGGCCTGTTCGGCTACGCCGACGGCCTGCGGCTGTCCTCCGGGCCGGGGACGGTGCACTCGCTGCTCTACGCGGCGGTGATCGCGGCGGGGCTGCTGGTGGTCTGGCAGCTGTTCCGGCGCAAGTGGATGACCGCGGCGCTGGCGGCGGCCGGCGCGGTCGTGGTCTACGTCCTGTACTACGTCAGCGACGAGCTGCCCCGGGAGTTCCTGCCCTACACCCCGCACATCATCACGCTGGTGGTGCTGGCACTGGCCGCGCAACGGCTGCGACCACCGGCGGCCGACGGGCTGCCCTACCGGCGAGGTGAGGGTGACTAGCGACGACATGATGATCGACATGATGATCGACAGCGTGAACTGGGACGAACTGCGCGCCGCGGCGGTCACCGCGGCGGCCTCGGCGTACTGCCCGTACTCCGGCCTGCGGGTCGGCGCGGCCGCCGTGGTCGACGACGGCCGCCAGGTGGTCGGCTGCAACGTGGAGAACGCCTCCTACGGCCTTGGCCTGTGCGCCGAGTGCACGATGGTCGGCCAGCTGCGCCTGACCGGCGGCGGCCGGCTGGTCGCGGTGGCCTGCCGGGGCGGCGACGGTGAGCTGCTGATGCCGTGCGGCCGGTGCCGGCAGGTGATCTACGAGTTCGGCGGCCCGGACTGCCTGCTCGACACCCCCGACGGCCCGCTGCCGATGAGTCAGGTCCTGCCGCACGCCTTCGGCCCGGACGACCTGCCATGACCACGATGTCGGCGGTCGACGTCATCCGGACCAAGCGCGACGGCGGCGGGCTGACCGACGAGCAGATCGACTGGGTCGTCGGCGCCTACACCCGGGGCGAGGTGGCCGACGAGCAGATGTCGGCCCTGGCGATGGCGATCTTCCTCAACGGGATGACCGCCGCCGAGACCGCCCGCTGGACCAGGGCGATGATCGACTCCGGCGAGCGGCTGACCTGGCCGGCCGGGCGGCCGACCGTCGACAAGCACTCGACCGGCGGCGTCGGCGACAAGATCACGTTGCCGTTGGCGCCGCTGGTGGCCGCGTGCGGGGTGGCCGTGCCGCAGCTGTCCGGGCGGGGCCTTGGCCACACCGGCGGCACGCTGGACAAGCTGGAGTCGATCCCCGGCTGGCGTGCGCAGCTGACCACCGCCGAGATCGCCGCGCAGCTGGAGACGGTCGGGGCGGTGGTGTGCGCGCCGACCTCGGGGCTGGCTCCCGCCGACCGCAAGCTCTACGCGCTGCGGGACGTGACCGGGACGGTGGAGTGCGTCGCGCTGATCGCCTCGTCGATCATGTCGAAGAAGATCGCCGAGGGCGCGGGCGCGCTGGTGCTCGACGTCAAGGCCGGCTCGGGCGCGTTCATGCCCGACGTCGAGTCGGCGCGGGAGCTGGCACGTGCGCTGGTGGCGATCGGCGTGGAGCACGGGCTGCGGGTCTCGGCGCTGATCACCGACATGTCGGTGCCGCTGGGGCGTGCGGTCGGCAACGCCGTCGAGGTCGCCGAGGCGGTCGACGTGCTGCGTGGCGGCGGCCCGGCCGACGTGGTCGAGCTGACCCTGGCGCTGGCGCGGGAGATGCTGGCGCTGGCCGGTGTCGACGTCGACCCGGCGCGGGTCCTGGCCTCCGGCCGCGCCTACGACACCTGGCGGGCGATGATCACCGCCCAGGGCGGCGACCCGGACGCGGCCCTGCCCGAGCCGGCGCACGTCCACACGGTCACCGCGCGGCGCTCCGGTGTCCTGTCGACGTTGGACGCCCGCGCCGTCGGGGTGGCCGCCTGGCGGCTGGGGGCGGGGCGGGCCCGCAAGGAGGACCCGGTGCAGGCGGCGGCCGGCGTCCTGTGCCGTGCCAAGCCCGGTGACCGGGTCACGGCCGGCGAGCCGATCCTGGAACTGCGCACGGACACCCCGGACGCGATCCCGTCGGCCCTGGCCGCCCTGGAGGGCGGCTACGCGATCGCCGACAGCGCACCGGAACGCACCCCGCTGGTCCTGGAAACACTGCGCCCCTGACCGTTTCCGCGGCGGTCAGGTCCCGCTGCCGTTCCCGGGCGGACAGGCCGCCCGGGAACAGCGGGATCAGGTCGTGGCCTCGGCCTCGTCCGGCTCGTCGGTGCGAATGGTCTTCTGGGGCTTTCCGTTGCGCCGCCGGGCGGTCTGGCGGGGGAGGGTCGCCGGCGGGCGGGGCGGCTGGGCGCCGCCGCCCATCATGAGTTCGGCGAAGGTGGCCATGGCCTCGTCGAGGTGGCCGCCGATGCGGCGTTCGGACTCCTCGTTGCTCGTACGGACCATCGACGCCAGCTGGTCGTTGTCCGGCTGGTTGGTCAGGGTGCCCTCGACCTTGCGCAAACCGTCCGTGACCACGCCACCCAGTTCGCTGATCTTCTGGGTGAAACCGTCTTCGACGGTGTCCAGGCGGGTCGTGAGGCTGTCCAACCGGCCGGTGACCTGCTCCAGGCGCGCCGCCAGCGACTCCAGGCGCTCGGTCCCGTCGACCGTGGACTTCGTGTCGTCGATGGCGTCCTGCATCGACTTGCGCGCCTCGTCGACGGCGCCGCGCACACCGGTCGCCTTCTCGTCGATGTTGTTGTGCAGGGCGTTGGCGGTGTCGCCGAGCCGGCCCTGGACCTTGTCGACGGCCTCGGACACCGACTGGCGCAGGGCATCGCGCGTGGCGTCGAGCTGGCCGCGCAGGGCGCCGTCGGCCTCGTCGACGCGGCCGCGCACGTTCGTCTCGGCCTGGTCGATGCGTTCGCGGACCGGGCCGTGCACGGCGGCCGGCAACGCGTCGAGCTTGAGGTCCTGCTTGTCGAGGTGCTTGTCCAGGTGCGCGTCGAGCTCGTCGATGCGGCGGTGGATGTTGGCCAGCTTGTCCTCGAGCCCGTCCATCCGCCCCGCCACGCCCTCGAACCGCCCGGTCACCCCGTCGAGCCGGCCGTCGAGCTGGGCGAAGGGGGTGGCGAGCTTGTCGACGATGGCCTCGACCGCGCGGGTCAGCGCCGCGATGGCGCCGTCCTGGGCCTCCAGCCGGGCGATCGCGTCCTCGACGCGGGTGGACAGGGTGTTCAGTTCGCCTCGGTCGGGCATTTCGGAGAGGCGCTTGCGCACCGACCCGATCGACTCCAGGGGGGAGAGCCGCGCGTGGATTTCGTCCAGGGTGTCGAAGATCTGCTGCTGTTCGCTCTCACGGATCTCAGCGGCGCGTACGAGCATGTTGCGCATCCGGTCGAACGACACCGTCGAATTGTTCTCGTTCACGGAGGTGACCTTCGTCGTGGGGAGGGGCAGGGCCGGCCTTGCGAGCCTAGCCACTCCGAGAACGCATCCATACACCACCCGTGAGTTGATTGCAGCTCCAACGATGAGCTGTTAGGCCGATCAGCGGAGGCAGATCGGGCTGTTGCCGCGTACAGGCATGACCTTGAGTGGCCTTGCGATTACCCGATCGGGTGATATGGACGGGCTGAGTACCGTTGCGTCATGTTGACGTCGAACCCCGTTCCGGTGACCCCGGAGGCTGTCCGTTCCGCCCCCAAGGTGCTGCTGCACGACCATCTCGACGGCGGGCTGCGCCCGGCCACGGTGGTCGAACTCGCCGACGCCGTCGGCTACACCGATCTCCCCACCCAGGACGCGACGGCGTTGGGCGGCTGGTTCCGCGACGCCGCCGACTCCGGCTCGCTGGTGCGCTACCTGGAGACGTTCGCGCACACCTGCGGTGTCATGCAGACCGAGGAGGCGCTCGTGCGGGTCGCCGCCGAGTGCGCCGAGGACCTCGCCGACGACGGCGTGGTCTACGCCGAGGTCCGCTACGCGCCGGAACTGTTCAGCGAACGGGGCCTGCACCTGGACGCGATCGTCGCGGCCGTGCAGGAGGGTTTCCGCCTCGGTGAGCAGCGGGCGCTGGAACGCGGCCGGCGGATCCGGATCGGCACGCTGCTGTGCGCGATGCGCCAGAACGCCCGCTCGTTGGAGATCGCCGAACTCGCGGTGCGCCACCGCGACAGCGGTGTCGTCGGCTTCGACATCGCCGGGCCGGAGGCCGGTTTCCCGCCCACCCGCAACCTTGACGCGTTCGAGTACCTGCGCCAGCAGAACATGCACTTCACGATCCACGCCGGCGAGGCGTTCGGGCTGCCCTCGATCTGGGAGGCGATCCAGCACTGCGGTGCCGAGCGGCTCGGGCACGGCGTGCGGATCGTCGACGACATCAAGGTCGACGAGGACGGCACCATCCACTTGGGACGGTTGGCCAGTTATGTGCGGGACCGCCGGATCCCGCTGGAGATGTGCCCGTCGTCGAACGTGCAGACCGGCGCGGCGCCCTCGATCGCCGAACACCCGATCGGCCTGCTGGCCAAGCTGCGCTTCCGGGTCACGGTGAACACCGACAACCGGCTGATGTCCAACTGCCTGCCCTCCACCGAGATGACCGCGCTGGTCGAGGCGTTCGGCTACGACTGGGCGGACCTGCAGTGGTTCACCATCAACGCCATGAAGTCGGCGTTCATCGGCTTCGACGAACGCCTGGCGATCACCAACGACATCATCAAGCCCGGCTACGCCGCGCTGATGGGCAGCTGACTCAGGGCTGGTCGAGGCGGTCCTCGAACGCCTCGACCAGACGCTGCCAGGCCTGCTGCTCGGCGTCGAACGGCGCGCTCGGCGCGTGCCGGTGGCGGGTCGGGTCGGGCCGCAGGATAAACGAGACCAGCCAGCCGAGGCTCTCCGACTGCGCGAGCGCCTCGGTCACGGTCTTGTCGTCGGCCCAGTCAGCGGCGTCGGTCAGCAGCTCGACCGCGAGGTCGAGCTGCACCGGGTCGACCGCCTCCGGGCCCTCGCCGAAGTCGTCGGCCAGACCGTTGAGCACGTAGGTGTTGTCGGTCTCCACGTCGATCTCGAGGGTGCCGTCGGTGGCCTTGGCGGCCACCTCGTCCCAGGTCGAGACCTCGGCGAGGTCGTTGTCGGCGGGTGCGGAGGCCAGGTACTTGGCCAGCGCGCGCGGGGACTTGGTGACGGTGATCTTGCCGTCGGCGCCGAGGAAGATCGGCTCGTCGTCGAGGTAGCAGCGCAGCGTGTAGTACTCCGCCTCCACCGTGACGATCTTGATCGGGTCGATGCCGACCTCGGCCCAGAACCCGACCGGCTCGGTCTCGTCCTCGTCCTCCTCGTCGGCCTCGGTGTCGGCGTCGGCGTCGGCCTCCGCGTCGGAGTCGGTGCTCTCGGCGGTGTCCACGTCCTCGGCGTCCTCCGCGTCCAGCGCGTCCTCGGCCTCCTCGGACTCGGCCTGGTAGGCGGCCAACTCGTCGGTGGTGGCGTCCAGGGTCGCCTTGTCGACCTCGGGGACGACCACGACCTCGTCGATGGCGTCGAGGACCTCGTCCCAGCGCTGCGAGATGGTCTCGGCGAGGTCGGTCCACAACTTCTCGCCCTCGCGCCCGGTGAACGGGAACGTGCCCTGTTCGAGGACGGCGAACCCGGCCGCCGAGTTCAGCACCTCGTGCACCTCGTCGAGCTCGCAGACGTCGGCCAGCGAGCGCACGATCGCGACGATGTCGGCCAGCTCGCCGATGGTCCAGGTGTCCGGCTCCTCGGCCGCCAGCTCCGGCACGCCGACCAGGTCGTAGGTGTGCGCCTCGTCCGGCAGGAGTTCGGGCACCGACAGCTCCGGGACCACCTCCCACGCGGGGTGGTCGGACAGGTCGTGCTCACCGACCGTGCGGACGAACGCCGCGAGGTGCGCGGCGTCGGGAAAGGCGTACAGGTCCTCCTCATGACCGAGGAAGGCCTCCCATTCCTCACCGTCCTCACGCCAGCGCGGCGCCCACAGCGTCACGAGGTCGCCCTGGGGCAGGCCGAGCTCGATGGAGACGATGTCCTGAGACATTGCTGGACCTCCTGGTCACGCAATCCGTGGGCACACAGAACGTCGGCACTCTACGTGGTGCCGGATTCGGCGTGGATCACCGGTCGGAGCGTAGCGATGATGGGTCGAAGGAGGCGAGTTCGTTATCCGGGTCGTAACCGGTTCCAGCGGCCGGTTCGCCCTCGTCGCGGCGCAGCCGTTCGTCGCGGCGGGCCTGGAACTGCTCGGCGGTGAGGCCGCCCTCGTCCTGACGGCGGGCCGGCGCGGCCCTGCCGGAGAGCTGTTCGAGCGCGTAGGTCAGGTTGTCGCCGAGCAGCAGCGCGACCTTGTTGTAGCCGGACTGGGTGGCGTCGTCCATGGCGACGGCCGCGACCCGCACGATCACCCGGCCGAGGTGCTCGCCGTAGCGGGCGGCCTCGGGCGCCAGCCACAGGCGCAGCAACCTGCCCCGCCCGTCGACGGTGACCTCGACGGTGCCGTTGCGGTCGTGCGCGGTGCCGGTCACCGTGCCGAGGATCGTGTCCACTTGGGACAACGCGTCCTGGCGGGCGCGGCCGTCGGCGATGAGCTGCTCGGTGCTGCGGTTGAGCGGTTCACGATCGATCACCGGCGCTCACCCCGGTTCTTGAGCGGGTCGCCGAAGGCGGCGTCGGGGTCGGCGTCGGCCTCCTCGTCGTCCACCGGGACATAGCCCAGCGACTCGAGGTCCTGCTCGCCGACGACTGGTGACAGCGCGCGGTGCATGTTGCCACCGGCCAGTCGGGTGGCCCGCTCGGTGACCGCGACGATGTGCCGGGCGAGGGTGTCCATGTCCAGCTGGAGCGCGGCCGGACTCAGCGCCAGGTCGGTGAGCAGCCCGCCCGGGGCGACCTCCACGCTGATCGCTCCGTCCGGTGAGGTGGCCCGGCCACTGATCCGGCCGGCCCTGGCGACCTCGGCCCCGGCCCGCACACCGGCCTCGCGCACGCGCCGGTCCACCACCGCCAGCTCGTGGTCGATGTCTATCTCCGCCACGTCCCCTCCCCGTGTGTCCGAGCCGGCGTGCTCACCCGGTCGGGCGGTAGAACCCGACGAAGGGCATGCCGGCGTTGGTGGTGCGCAGCGGGCCGACCTGAACCGGGTCGCCGGCCTCGACCATCTGGCCGTTGCCGATGTACATGGCGACGTGGCCCTCCCAGCAGATCAGGTCGCCGGGCAGCAGCTGGTCGGCCGACGGGACCTCGGCGCCGATGTCCTGTTCGCGGGAGGTACGCGGGATGTCCAGACCGCCCTCGCCGTAGGCGTACTGGGTCAGGCCGCTGCAGTCCAGGCCGACGCCGGGCGAGGTGCCGCCCCAGACGTAGGGCACGCCGAGCTGGCCGAGCGCGGCCCGCACGGCCTTGGCCGCGGTCTCGTTGGGCGCCATGACCGTGCTGCCGTCGGGCAGGTTCACCGCGACACCGGAGCCCGGCTGCGGCGGGATCGCCATCGGCAGCCGCTTCTTGGTGGCCACGCCACCACCACCGCCGCCGCCGTAGTCGCCGCCACCCCCGCCTCCGCCGCCCCCACCGCCGCCACCGGAGGTGTAGGCCGACGGCGGGGCGCTCGGCTGGGCGGCGGCCGGCGCCGTCGAGCCGCCCTCGGCGCTGTCGAGCCGGGTGACCACACCGGTCAGCTGGTTCATCACCGCTTCGAGGTTGGTGCTGGACTCGCCGGAGACCTGGGCGCCGAGGCGGATCAGCTCGCCGATCTTGGCCTGCGCGCCGGCGTGGTCGCCGGCCTGGCGCAGCGCCGCGGCGGTCGAGAGGAGCTGCGCGGCGCGGTCCATGAAGTTGTCGATCAGCTGCTGGTTGGTGGACTGGCCGACCTTGAGGATGCCGGCGGCCTCGCGCACCGCGCCCTGGACCTCGGCGCTGTAGGTGCCGATGTCGCGGGCGGCGGTGGTCATCGTGGCGGCGTCGGCGGCCTGGCGGTCGGCGGCGCCGCCGGCCCAGCCGTCCTGCAGCGCCCTGGTCCGCGAGCCGGCGTCGGTGTCGTAGCTGTGCAGGGCGGTCTGCACGGAGCCGTGCACCTGGTCGAGGCCGTCGATGGCGCCGTCGTCGGTGGCGAGTTGGCGTTGCGCGTCGGCGGCGGGGGACACGAGGGTCTCCACCATCGGACCGGTGAAGGTCATGCCTGCTCACCTCCGGCGCGGCGTAGGCCGATCGAGTGCTCGTCCTCGAGTTCGACGTAGTTGGTCCAGGTGTTGTCGACCGCCTCGGCCATCTGCTCGGTCGTGGTCGACAGCCCGTTGATCCGATCGACCTGGCGCCGGGTGGCGTTACGGATGGCGTCGGCGAGACCGACGTCGCTGCCGACGCGGGAGAACGCGTTGCCGTCCAGGCCGGTGTGGTCGGCCAGGCCGTTGCCGCGCAGGTCGTCGGCCAGCGGGCGGAACCCCCTGGTGAACGCGTGGAAGGCGCCTTCCTCCGCGTCGTAGCCCGGCGGCGGTGGTGGAATCCGATCCTCGTGAGTCATCTGTCCCCTCCCTGGAGGTTCAGACGCGGGCCAGCCCCCAGCGGCTCCCACTCGATCGTCCAGGCTAGGACATCGGACCCGGTCGTGGCGGTGCCTCGGGCGGAATCCCCACCGGTGGACCAGTGCTTGTTTGCATTCGGATCCGTTGTCCCGCCGTCACCTTGCCCGCTGTCACCTTGCCCGCCGTCACCTTCCCTTCGGGTGCCAGACGGTCTTGGTCTCCACGAACGCGCGCAGCCGGGAGATGTCGGGGGTCTCGGTCCAGTCGGGCTCGGTGGCGCGCCGGCGCAGGACGCGTTTGACGGTGCCGGCGCACGCGCGTTCCAGGTCGGCGGCCAGCGACTCCGGCGCGCCGGTCAGGTCGACGGCGTTGACGTCGGCGTGCGAGGCGAGCCACGGGGCGAGTTCGGCGGTGCGGCCGGTGAGGAGGTTGACCACCCCGCCCGGCACGTCGGAGGTGGCGAGCACCTCGGAGAGGGTGATCGCCGGCAGTGGCCGGTCCTGGCTGGTGACCACGACGGCGGTGTTGCCGGTGGCGATCACCGGGGCGAGCACGCTCACCAGACCGAGCAGTGACGAGGTCTGCGGGGCCAGGACGCCGACCACGCCGGTCGGTTCCGGGACGGAGAACGAGAAGTACGGGCCGGCGACCGGGTTGGCGGCGCCGAGCACGGTGGCGATCTTGTCGGTCCAGCCGGCGTACCAGACCCACCGGTCGATCGCCGCGTCCACTGTGGACTGTGCGCGTTTGCCGTTGACGCCTTCGCTGGCGGCGATCTCGGCGGCGAACTGCTCGCGCCGGCCCTCCAGCAACTCGGCCACCCGGTAGAGCACCTGGCCCCGGTTGTAGGCGGTGGCGCCCGACCAGCCGCCGACGGCCTTGCGCGCGGCGACCACGGCCTCCCGCACGTCCTTGCGCGAGGCCTGGGCGGCGTTGGCCAGGAAGGTGCCCTTGGTGTCGTGCACCGGGTAGGAGCGACCGGACTCCGAGCGGGGGAACGCGCCGCCGACGTAGAGCTTGTAGGTCTTGGCGACCGTCAGACGATCAGACATCGAGGTAGGCCTCCAGTCCGGCGCGGCCACCCTCCCGGCCGAAGCCGGACTCCTGGTAGCCGCCGAAGGGCGCGGTGGGGTCGAAACGGTTGAAGGTGTTGGCCCACACCACGCCGGCGCGCAGCCGGTCGGCCATCCACAGGATCCGGGAGCCCTTGTCGGTCCAGATGCCGGCGGACAGGCCGTAGGGGGTGTTGTTGGCCTTGGCGATCGCCTCGTCGGGGGTGCGGAAGGTGAGCACGGACAGCACCGGGCCGAAGATCTCCTCGCGGGCGATCCGCATGGCCTGGCTGACCCCGGAGAAGACCGTCGGGGCGACGAAGAAACCCTTGTCCGGCAACGGACACGGGCTCACCCACTTCTCGGCGCCCTCCTGTTCGCCGGCGCTGACCAGGTCGGTGATCCGGGTGAGCTGCTCGCGGGAGTTGATGGCGCCGACGTCGGTGTTCTTGTCCAGCGGGTCGCCCACGCGCAGCGTGGCCACCCGCACACGCAGCTTGTCGAGCAGTTCACCGGCGACCGACTCCTGGACCAGCAGCCGCGAACCGGCGCAGCACACGTGGCCCTGGTTGAAGAAGATGCCGTTGACGATGCCCTCGACGGCCTGGTCGAGCGGGGCGTCGTCGAACACGATGTTGGCCGCCTTGCCGCCCAGTTCGAGGGTCAGCTTCTTGCCGGTGCCGGCGACCGAGCGCTGGATGAGCTTGCCGACCTCGGTGGAGCCGGTGAAGGCGACCTTGTCGACCTCGGCGTGGTTGACCAGTTCGGCGCCGACGCCGCCGGCGCCGGGCAGGATGTTGACCACGCCGGGCGGCAGGTCGGCCTGCTGGATGATCTCGGCGAGCACCAGCGCGGTCAGCGGCGTGGTCTCGGCCGGCTTGAGGACCACGGTGTTCCCGCAGGCCAGGGCCGGCGCGATCTTCCAGGCGGCCATCAGTAGCGGGAAGTTCCACGGGATGACCTGGCCGGCGACGCCGAGCGGTTTCGGGTCGGGGCCAAGGCCAGCGTAGGCGAGCTTGTCGGCCCAGCCGGCGTGGTAGAAGAAGTGCGCGGACGCGGTCGGGACGTCGACGTCGCGCGACTCCCTGATCGGCTTGCCGTTGTCGAGGCTCTCCAGCACGGCCAGTTCGCGGGCGCGTTCGGCGATCATCCTGGCGATCCGGTAGATGTACTTGGCGCGTTCGGCGCCCGGCATCCGGCCCCAGACCTTGTCCTGGGCCCGCCGCGCGGCCTTCACCGCTTTGTCCACATCGGACGGTGCGGCGGTGGAGACCTCGGCCAGGACCTCCTCGGTGGCCGGATTGACGGACTTGAGCGGCTCACCGCCGCCCTCGACGAACTGGCCGTCGAGGAACATCCGGTAGCTGGGCTTGAGGTTGGCGATGTCCCGGGACTCCGGTGCCGGGGCGTACTCCCATGTGTTCACGTCAGTCCACCGTTACGTAGTCCGGGCCGCTGTAGTGGCCGTCGAGTTGGGCGCGGCGCTGCATCAGCAGGTCGTTGAGCAGGCTGGACGCGCCGAAGCGGAACTTGTCGGGGGTGAGCCACTGGGGCCCGGCGACTTCGTGCACGGCCACCAGGTAGCGGATGGCGTCCTTGGTGACCCGGATGCCGCCGGCCGGCTTGACCCCCAGGACGGTGCCGGTGGCGGTGTGCCAGTCGCGCACGGCCTGCAACATGACGTGGGTGACCGGCAGCGTGGCGGCCGGCGAGACCTTGCCGGTGGAGGTCTTGATGAAGTCGGCCCCGGCGAGCATCGCCAGCCACGAGGCGCGGCGCACGTTGTCGTAGGTGACCAGCTCGCCGGTCTCCAGGATGACCTTGAGGTGCGCCTCGCCGCTGGCCCGCCTGATGGTGGCGATCTCGTCGAACACCTGCCCGTAGCGCCCGGACAGGAACGCGCCCCGGTCGATCACCATGTCGACCTCGGTCGCCCCGGCGGCCACGGCCAGTTCGGTGTCGGCGATCTTCACCGGCAGGCTGGACCGCCCGCTCGGGAAGGCGGTGGAGACACTGGCGATGTTGATGTCCGTCCCCCGTAAGGCCTCGACGGCCGTGGGCACCAGGTCCGGGTAGACACAGACCGCCGCGACCGGCGGCACCTCGGGCCGCTCCGGGTCGGGCCGACGGGCCTTGGCGCACAGCGAGCGGACCTTGCCGTCGGTGTCGGCGCCCTCCAACGTGGTCAGGTCGACCATGCTGATGGCGGTGTCGATCGCCCACAGCTTCGAGGCCTTCTTGATGCTGCGGGTGGCGAGCCCGGCCGCGCGCTGCTCCACGCCGACCTGGTCGACACCGGGCAGCCCGTGCAGGAAGCGCCGCAGGGACGTCTCGTCGCGGGTCGCGTCGGAGAGGTGAGGGGGTAGCCCCGTACTCGCCGTTGGGGGTGAGGACATGCGCCGAGTCTATGCGCCCCGCCAGCCCCTCCCGACCTCCCGGAACGAGTTGTCCACAGGTGACCGGGTTGTCCACATGTCGATCTTCGTGGCTTGTGCGGACGGGCTGGTCGTGCTGGGCCGGCGTCGTTCACCTGATGGTGCGAATGCCTGACCCGTCGTCGTGATTTTCGGCGCCAGGCCGGTGTCCGTGCCACATCATGGGTTCGGTCGGCTGGTCCAGCGAGGGCAGGACGAGAACATGACGAGCGACATGACGAGTGACGTGACGAGTTACGACATCCGGGACCATCGCGCGATGCTCTCGGCGACCACCGGCGATTTCGTCAGCCAGGCGGCGCGGACCCTCGCCGAACTCCGGGTCCCGGACCTGCTGCACGGCACGCCACGATCGGCGGAGGAGATCGCGGAGTCCGTCGGTACCCATCCGGACGCGACGTTCCGCCTGCTGCGGTGCGCGGTGTTCCTCGGCTTCCTCACCCACGACGACGCGACCGGCCGCTTCGCCACCACCGCACTGCTCGACCGGCTGCGCACCGACGCGCCCGACTCCCTGCGCAACACGGCGATCATGTCGAGCAGCCCCGGCCACTGGGGCCTGTGGGGCCTGCTGCCCGACGTCGTGCGCACCGGCACGGAGCAGTCGGCCCTGGCGCACGGCCGGTCGATCTGGGAGTACTACGCCGAGCACCCCGACGAGGCCGACCGGTTCACCCGGGGCATGACCGAACTGTCCGCCCAGATCATCCGCGAGGCCGTCGCGGCGATCGACGCGAAGCCCGGCGACACCATCGTCGACCTCGGCGGCGCCACCGGGGCCTTCGTGCTGTCGATGCTCGAACGGCATCCGGGGACGAACGGCATCGTCGTGGACCTGCCCACTCCACGGACGCGGCCCGGCGCGAGATCGCCCGGCGGAACCTGACCGGGCGGTGTGCCGCGCGGCCGGGTGACTTCTTCGCCGCCGTCCCCCCGGCCGACCTCTACCTGGTGAAATCCATCCTGCACGACTGGGACGACGACGCCTGTGTCCGGCTGCTCGTGCGGTGCCGCGAGGCCATGAACGAGGGCGGCCGGGTGGTGGTCGTCGACATCGTGATCGGCCCGACCTCGCGGCCGGGTCCGGCGGCGCTGCTCGACCTCAACATGCTCGTCAAGCACCCGGGCCGCGAACACGACCTCGCCGACTTCGACCGGATCTTCGCCTCGGCCGGTCTGCGCCGGGCACGCACCACCGCGCTGAACGGCCCCTACCACGCCATCGAGGCCGTCCCCGTCTGAGCGGTCCGGGGCTATTCCTCGATCTGCTTGTTCTTCTTCTTCTTGCGACGCTTGACCTCGACGGCGCCCCAGAACGCCAGGCCGGTGATCTTCACGTGCGGCATGCCGGGCCGGGGGTCCATCTGGTCGTGCACCTGGTTCTCGAACGCGCCCATGAAACCCGACCCGTTCACCTGGACTGTCACGTCCTCCGGCACGTAGATCTCGACGGCGCCCATCATGGCGAACGCCTGGATCGTGGTCTCGGCGTCCTCGAACCGCGCCCCGGTGAGGTCGAGTTCGACGCCGCCCATGAACGCCACCGCGTTGAACGTCGGCGGCAGGGTCCACACGCCCTTGCGTTCCGCGCCGGACATCACGGCGATGGCCGTCGAGGAGGTGCCCCGGCCGCCGATCCGGTTGGTCGGGGCGGGAAGCGGCTGGGCCGTCGGGACCTGGAGCGCGGTCGGCTGTTGGCCGGCCGGCAGGTCGCGGGTGATCGGTTCCAGCTCACCGTAGGTCTTGGCCGAATAGACCTTGTCGAGCCGCTCCTCCAGTTCGGTGACGGTGATCCGGCCCTCCGCCATCGAGTTGTGCAGGAACTGCGCGACCCGTTCCCGGTCGTCGTTGGACACCCGCATGTCCCGCGGGTCTGGCACGGCAGGCAGGTCACTCACGTAGGTGAGGTTAGCGCGCCGGTCAGTGGGGCGATGCGGGTGGAGCGTTGACGGGCAAAATCATATCAGATATGTTCTGCCGTGACTCCCATCACAAGGAGCGGTCCTTGTCCGACCTGAAGTCGCAGACGATCTACCGGGCCCTGCGCGAGCGCATCCTGCGCAACGAACTCGCCTCGGGCACCCGGCTGGTCCTGCGAGAACTCGCCAACACCTACGAGACCAGTGACATCCCCGTCCGCGAGGCGCTACGCATGCTCGAGCGCGACGGGCTGGTCGAGATGGTGCCCTACCGGGGCGCCCGGGTGACCACGCTGACCCAACGCGAGATCGAGGAGACCTACTTCATCCGCGGCCACCTGGAGAGCATCGCCACCGGCCTGGCCGCGCAACGGATCACCGACGACGAACTCGCCGCCCTCGACGACCTCATGGTGCTCATGCGCGCCGCCGTCGCAGACCAGGACGGCCCCCGCTTCTCCGACCTCAACCACCAGTTCCACGAGACGATCGTCGCCGCCTGCGGCAACCAGATGCTCTGCGAGCTGACCATGGACATCTGGCAGCGCCACTCCGGCTTCCAGCGGGTGTTCCGGATGGTCCCCGAACGCCTCGCCCGGTCCCAGTCCGAGCACGAGGGGATCATGGCCGCGCTGCACGCCAGGGACGCCGACCGCGCCGCGAAGCTCGCCCTGTGGCACAAGCGATCGGTCGGCGAGACCGTCAGCACGCTGGTGGAACGTCCAGAGCGCGACGACGCGGAGGACACCGCGCAGGACACCGCGCGGGACACAGCGGAGGACACCGCGGAGGACACAGCGGAGGGCACCGCCTGACGCCACCCCCGATTCCCCAGGGAGCGCCCCGACATGCAGCAGACAACGGAGTCCGTTCGCTTCGACCACGTCTACAAAGCCTTCGTCGCCCGCGGCAGCGAACCCGTGCTGGCCCTGCGGGACGTGACCTTCCAGGCGCGACCGGGGGAGTTCGTCAGCCTGGTCGGACCCTCCGGCTGCGGGAAGTCCACCTGCCTGAACCTGCTCGCCGGCCTGGACTCGCCCTCCGACGGCACCGTCGCCCACGACGGCGACCCGGTCCACGGCGTGAACACCTCGGTCGGCTACATCACCCAGGAGGACAACCTGCTGCCGTGGCGGTCGCTGCGCGGCAACGTCGAACTGAGCATGGAACTGCGCGGCGTGCCCCGCCGCGAACGCCGCGACCGCGCGCAGGAGTTCATCGAACTGGTCGGCCTGGCCGGGTTCGAGGAGCACTACCCGCACCAGCTCTCCGGCGGTATGCGCAAGCGCGCCGGCATCATCCGCACCCTGGTCTACGACTCCGGCGTGGTGCTGATGGACGAGCCGTTCGGTCCGCTGGACGCCCAGACCAGGGTGATCCTGCAGGCCGAGCTGCTACGCCTGTGGGAACGCTCGCGGCCCACGGTCCTGTTCGTCACCCACGACCTGGTCGAGGCGATCGCGCTGTCCGACCGGATCCTGGTGTTCACCGGCAACCCCGGCACGATCAAACGGGACTACCGGGTCGACCTGCCCCGCCCGCGCGACCCGTTCCACATCCACGAGACCCCCGGCTTCGGCGAACTGCACGACGCGCTCTGGTCGGACATCCGGGTGGAGATCGAGCACGCGCGGGGTGTCTCATGACCCTGCTCGCGACCACGCCCAACGGCACGCCCCACGGCCTGGACCGGGGTGCGGAGGTGCTCGCCGAGGCCGGGGCGGCGCAGCGGCGGCGCCGGCGGCGGGAGCGGACCGTGCGCTGGGCCGGCACGGTCGGGCTCGGCGCGGCGATCCTGCTGTTCTGGCAGTTCGGCCTGGAGTACCTGGTCAACCCCCGGTACGTGAGCGACCCGCTGTCGGTCGCCGGCCGGATGGGGGAGCTGGCGGCCGACGGCGCGATCCTCACCCACGTCGGCGTGACGCTGGGCGAGGCCGGTCTCGGCTTCCTGATCGGTGCGAGCGCGGGCCTGGCCAGCGCGTTCGCCCTGGCGCAGACCCGGCGCGGCTACGAGGTGTTCGAGCCGTTCCTGGTCGGCTTCTACTCGATCCCGAAGATCGCGCTGGCGCCGCTGTTCATCATGTGGTTCGGCCTCGGGTCGACACCCAAGGTGATCATGGCGGCGCTGCTGGTCTACTTCATCGTCTTCGTCAACACCGCCACCGGGATCCGCGAGGTCAACCCCGGGCTGCTGCGGGTGTGCCGGGTGTTCGGCGCGCGGCGCCGCGACCTGGTCGGCAAGGTCGTGCTGCCGGCGGCGGCGCCGGCCGTGGTGGCCAGCATCCGGATCACGTTCACCCGGGCCATCGAGGGCGCGGTGCTCTCCGAGTTCGTCGCCTCCACCCAGGGCCTTGGCTACCTGGTCGCCCGCGCCTCGCGCGCGTTCGACATCGCGACCGTCTTCGCCGGGATCGTGATCATCGCCGTGGTCGTGATGGCGGCCAACGCGGTGCTGCGCCTGGCCGAGACCAGGCTGCTGCCCGGTCACCACGGCGGGCGGGTGCACGGATGAGCACCGCCGTCACGTCCACCGCCACGTCCCGGGGCGAGCAGGTCCTCGCCGACACCCGCCGCACCCACCGCGCCGCCCGCCGGGCCAACCGGCTGTTCCTGCTCACCACCCGGCTGGCGATCGTGGCCGTGGTGGTCGCGGGCTGGGAACTGGCGTCGGGGGAGGTGGTCCGGCCGTTCTTCGTCAGCTCGCCCAGCGCCATCGCCGAACAGGTCGGCGACTGGGTCACCAGCGGCGAACTCTGGTACCACGGGCGGTTCACCGTCACCGCCGCGTTCCTCGGCTACGTGTTCGGCGCGCTCGGCGGGGTGCTGGTGGCCTGGCCGCTTGGCCTCGCGCGCGCCGCCCACCGGATCGTCGAGCCGTACTTCCTGGTGGCGTACTCGGTGCCGGCGGTGGCGATGGGCCCGGTGTTCATCCTGTGGTTCGGCATCGGCCTGACGCCCAAGGTGCTGATCGCCGCCTACTTCGTGTTCTTCATCGTGTTCGTCAACACCGTCGCCGGCTTCCACCAGGTGCCATCGGGCCTGCTGGACGTGACCCGGGTGATGGGCGCCTCCCGGAGCGCCCGGTTCCGCACGGTGATGCTGCCCAGCGCGCTGCCCTACGTGCTCGCCGCGCTGCGGATCACGTTGCCGGCGGCCATGATCGGCGCGGTCACCGGCGAGTTCATCTCCGCCAACCGCGGCCTCGGGTTCCTCACCCGGGACGCCGCCGCCCGGTTCTCCAGCGCCGGCGTGCTCGCCGGGGTGCTGTGCCTGAGCGTGATCGTCCTGCTGATGAACCTGCTGCTGCGCCCCCTGCGGCACGCCCTGCGCTGGCAGCGGCAACGCATCGACCTGACAACCGCCACCTGAGAAATGAAGGAGGGCACGATGAGAAGGAGTCACGCGATCCTCGGTGTGCTGGCGCTGGCGCTGCCGGTCGCGGCCTGCGGCGGTGACGCCGGAGCCGGCGGGCTCGAACCGGTCACGGTGACCTCGCTGCCCAGCGCGTTCCTCGCCTCGATGTACGTCGCCGAGAAGAACGGGCTGTTCGCCGACGAGGGCATCGACCTGGAGATCGTCGAGCTGCAGAGCGGTGTCGACGGGGTGTCGGCGGTGGTGTCGGGCAGCGCCCAGTTCGCCGACATGGGCCTGGACGACCTCGCCACGCTCGCCCAGGAGGGCGAGGAGAGCCTGGTGATGACCCACAACCTGGTCGGGCGGGTCACCTTCACCCTGGTGATGAACCCCGACGTGGCCCGCGACAAGGGCGTCACCCGGGAGTCGCCGATCGAGGACCGGTACGCGGCCCTGGAGGGCCTCAAGCTCGGCGTCACCTCGCCGGGCGCGGCCAGCGACAAGTACCTGCGCCACTACCTGCGCTCGGCCGGCCTCGACCCGGAGCGGGACGCGGAGATCATCGCGATCGGCGACGGCGCGTCGCTGCTGGCGGCGCTGGAGACCGGGCAGATCGACGCCTACCAGCTCTCCCCGCCCACCCCCTACGTCGCCGAACAGGAGGGCTTCGGCACGGTCCTCATCGACGGCCCGGCCGGCGACGTACCCGAGTTCAAGGACTTCGTGTACACGGGTTTCGCCGTCAACCGGGCGTGGGCGGAGGAGAACCCGCGGACCGCCCAGGCGTTCAGCCGTGCCCTCAACGCCGGGATGGAACGGGTGGCCGCCGACACGGCCGCCGCCTCCGCCGAGATCGTCGACCGGATGGGCGAGGACGACGTGGCGATCATCCAGCAGACCCTGGACGCGCTGCTGCCGGCGCTGTCCCGCGACGGGTGCTTCGACCCGGCGGCGGTGCGCTCGACGCTGGAGACCATGGACTCGGTCGAACTGACCCCGGACCTGGGCGACGCGAACGAGGGCGCCCTGTGGACCAACGACTACAACGGTTGCTGAGGAAGGACGTCCATGAAGATCGTGCGCTACCGGAGCGCCGGAGCCGCCGCCTGGGGAGTCATCGACGACGAGGGCGTGGTGACCACCGCCGACGGCACGCCGTTCGTCGACCTGCGCCCGACCGGGCAGGCGGTGGCGAACCCGACCCTGCTCGCCCCGGTCACGCCGCGCACCGTGATGTGCGTCGGGCGCAACTACCGTTCGCACGCCGAGGAGTTCGGCAACAAGGTGCCCGACGAGCCGCTGCTGTTCCTCAAGCCGCCCTCGGCGGTGATCGGCCCGGACGCGCCGGTGGTGTACCCGTCGCTGTCCGGGCGGGTGGATCCGGAGGCGGAGCTGGTGCTGGTGATCGGCCGGCGCGCCAGCCGGGTGGCGGCGGCCGACGCGTGGTCGGTCATCGGCGGCTACACCTGCGGCAACGACATGACCGCGCGCGACATCCAGAAGTCCGACGGCCAGTGGACCAGGGGCAAGGGGTTCGACACGTTCTGCCCGGTCGGCCCGTGGGTGGAGACCGACTACGACCCGACCGACGTCGCCGTGACGTGTGTGGTGGACGGAGAGGAGCGGCAGAACGGCCGCACCAAGGACCTGATCTTCCCGATCCCGTACCTCATCGAGTACATCACCCGGTTCACCACGCTCGAACCGGGCGACGTGATCCTCAGCGGGACCCCCGAAGGGGTGCGCCCGGTCCAGCCGGGCAACCGGGTGACCGTGGCGGTGGAGGGTCTCGGTTCGCTGAGCAACCCGATCGTCGCGCAGGACTAGCGGTGGCCCGCTGGGCTACGGTGTCGCCCCATGGACGTGCGCACCGTCGATCACCCGCTGGCCAAGGCCCGCCTGACCGTCATGCGGGACGCCCGCACCGACAACGCCACCTTCCGGGCGGCGCTGCACGAGCTGACCGTGATGCTGATCTACGAGGCCCTGCGCGACGCCCCGGTGCGCACCGAGCGGATCCACACCCCGGTGGCCCGCACCGAGGGCTACGCGCTGGCCAACCCGCCGCTGCTGGTGCCGGTGCTGCGGGCGGGGCTGGGCATGGCCGACCAGGCGCACCGGCTGATCCCCGAGGCGCAGATGGGGTTCGTCGGCCTGGCGCGCAACGAGGAGACGCTGGAGCCGACCCCGTACATGGAGTCGCTGCCGGCGTCGCTGGCCGGGCGGCCGGTGTTCGTGCTCGACCCGATGCTGGCGACCGGCGGATCGATGGAGTACACGATCCGCCTGCTGACCGGGCGGGGCGCGACCGACGTGACGGCGGTGTGCGCGCTGGCCGCCCCGGAGGGCATCCGCCACCTCGCCGAGTCGGGGCTGCCGGTGCGGCTGGTCACGGCCAGTGTCGACGAGCGGCTCAACGACTCCGGGTACATCGTGCCCGGGTTGGGAGACGCTGGAGACCGGCAGTACGGGGCCGTTTGAGGTCTCGTCGCGGTGGTATCACGGTGGTACCGTGAGGCATATGGCGATGACCCTGAGGCTCTCGGACGAGGAGAATCAGCGCCTCGCTGAACTCGCGTCCGTCGAAGGCCGTTCCAAACAGGAGATCATGCGGCTGGCGCTGGCCGACCGCTGGGCCCGACTGCAGAAGGAACAGCAACTCGCCGAGGTGTTGAGCCGGGTGCTACCCCGCTACCAGGGATTACTGGACAGAATCGGAACCGCCTGAATTCTGTCGGTGGGTAGTGGCATGATCGCTCGGTGATCGTGTATTTGGACGCCAGCGACTTACTCGTTCTGGCCGCTGCCGTCACCGGTGGTGACCTCGTCGTGCGCGATCTCGGCCTGCTCGACGCCGCAGCCCACCGGCCGAGGGCCACCGTGCTCGGCGTGCAGGCCTACGACACGTTGTGGCTCAAGGCTTCCGCGCTGCTCGACTCCATCGTGTGCACCCGCCCGCTGGCCGAGGGCAACTGGCGGCTGGGCTGGGTCGCGGCGGTCGCGCTGTGCGACATGAACGGCTGGTGGGTCGACGCCGACGAGGACGAGGCGCTGGACCTCGTGCGGGAGGTCGGCCGGGGCAGGATCGGCGTCCCGGAGATGGCCGCGCACCTGGAGCAGTGGGCCAAGCCGAAGGAAGCCGATATGTAGTTGACCTGGAGCGCACTCCAGCTCCTACGGTCGAACCCGTGACCTACGCGATCGCCGAGGCGGCCCACCGCAGTGGGCTGTCGATCGACACACTCCGTTACTACGAACGCATCGAACTGATCGACCCGCCGGCCCGCGACTCCGGTGGCCGGCGCGTGTACACCGAGACCGACCTCGCCTGGCTGGGTTTCCTGACCAGGCTGCGCACCACGGGCATGCCGATCCGGATGATGCGCGAGTACGCCAAGCTGCGTCACCAGGGCGTCACCAGCGCCGGCCGGCGCAAACAGATCCTGGTCACCCAGCGTGCCGAGGTGCTGGAGCGGATCGCCGAGCTGCACGCGTGCCTGGACGTGCTGAACCACAAGATCACCAACTACGAACAGTGCGAACGGGACCTGGAGGAACGCAACCCGGGCGTGTTCGCCGAGGCCAGCGCCTGAGCGGCCGGTGAGCGTGCCGCGACAGCGGCGGCGGGCACGATCCCGCCATGACTCGTGGATTCGCCGCCCTGGCCGGTGCCCTGGCGGTGCTCACCCTGGCCGCGGCGCTGGTGTTCGCCGGCGGGGACGCGGTGCCCGGCGAGCCGGTGGCCGCACCCCGCGCGCCCGCTTCCTCGCCCTCTTCGTCGGTGAGCGCGCCGCCCTCGACCACGCGGCCCTGGCACGTGGTGACCGTCCGGGAGGTGTGGAACGGGCGGGACGTGACGTTCGAGGTGCCGCCGGACTGGGAGGTCCACGGCGGCGAGCCGGTCTACCGGCCGGGGTACTGCCCGGGACAGTCGGACTCGTTCCTGGGTCTGGTGTCGCTGTCCGACGCGCGGGCCGACGACCCCAGCACCGCCGTCGAGCAGCGGTTGGAGGAGCTGCTGCGCGGCCCGTTCGCCGGCCGGGGCGCCTCGGTCGACCTCGGCGAGGTCAGCGGCGACCGGACGTCGCGGCTGATCAGGGAGGCGCGGATCACCACGGCACGGACCGGCCCGTGCGACGCCGAGGTGACCGCGTTCCACCTGCTGGCGGTGCTCCACAAGGACGGGAAGGGCTGTCTGCTGTTCGAGGTGCGGGCCGACCAGGACGTGCCGGACGCCGCGCCGGAGTCCGACCTGCGCAGGATCGTCAGCAGCGTCCGGTTCACATGAGGCTGGCCGCGACGGTCGCGCCGAGTTCCCAGCAGGCGTCCAGATCGGCCTTCGCCGGCTCCCCGGTGACCGACACGTGCGGCGTCACCTGCGACCACCCGAGCCCGGTCACCACCGACTCGATGCCCCGGATCGCCCCGGCGGTGTCGCTGTTGCCGTGCACGTACAGCCCGAACGGCCGGCCCCGGGTGGAGTCCAGGCACGGGTAGTAGGCGAGGTCGAAGAACACCTTGAGCGCGCCGGACATCATGCCGAGGTTGGCGGGCGTGCCGAGGATGTAGCCGTCGGCGGCCAGCGCGTCGGACGGCGTCGCGGCCAACGCCGCCCGCCGCACCACCTCGACCCCTTCGATCTCCTCGGCTCCCGCCCCCGCCACCACCGCCTCGAACATCCCCTGCACACTCGGCGACGGCGTGTGATGCACGATCAACAACCTGGCCATGCCGCCATTCAACCTCCCGCGCCGGGCGCGGGCGACCGGGTCAGGGGTTGAGCAGGGACTCGACCTCGGTGCGCAGGGCGGTGAGGCGGGCGGTGGCCTTCTCGCGGGCGGCGGGCAGGTCGTCGGTGGGGGGTTCGGTGATCTCCAGGTAGGCCTTGACCTTCGGTTCGGTGCCGGAGGGGCGGACGATCACCCGCAGGCCCTCGCCGCGCAGGCGCAGGACGTCGGGGGCGGGGTTGTCCTGGGTGACGGGGGTGCCGGTGAGGGTGGTCGGCGGGGTGGCGCGCAGGCCGGCGACCAGCGGGCCGATCCTGGCCAGATCGGTGAAGCGCAGGGAGATCTGGGCCGTGAGGTGCACGCCGTGCGTGCGCGCGAGGTCGTCGAGGGCGTCGGGCAGGCCCCGGCCGGCGGCCTTGAGGGTGGCGGCCAGGTCGCAGGCCACCACGGCGGCGGAGATGCCGTCCTTGTCCCGCACGGCGTCCGGGTCGACGCACACGCCCAGCGCCTCCTCGTAGGCGAACACCAGGCCCTCGCCGGCCCTGGCCAGCCACTTGAACCCGGTCAGGGTCTCGGTGTGCCGGGCGTGGTGGGCGGCGGCGATCAGGGCGAGCTGGGACGAGGACACGATCGTGGTGGCCACCAACGGATCCGGCTTGTCCACAGTGGACAGAATGTGGTCGCCGACGAGGGAGCCGGTCTCGTCGCCGGTGAGCATGCGCCAGCCGTCGGGGAAGCGGACGCCCAGCGCGCAGCGGTCGGCGTCCGGGTCCAGCGCGATCGCCAGGTCCGCGTCCGCCGCCTCGGCGGTGGCCAGCAGCAGGTCGGCGGCGCCGGGCTCCTCAGGATTGGGGAAGGTGACCGTCGGGAAGTCCGGGTCGGGGTCGGCCTGCTCGGCGACCAGCGTCACGTCGGTGAAACCCGCCGCCGCCAACGCCTGCCTCGCCGTGTCGCCGCCGACGCCGTGCAGCGGGGTGAGCACCACGCGCAGGTCGCGTGCCGTGCCCCGGGGCAGCGTGGCGACCCGCGCCAGGTAGTCGTCGATGCCGGGGACCGGCTGGCCGCCGGGGCTGGTCGGCACCAGTCTGGCCGGCGGGGCGTCCCGGATCCCGGCCTCGATCAGCCGGTCGTCCGGCGGGACGATCTGGGCGCCGTCGTCGGTGTAGACCTTGTAGCCGTTGTCCGCCGGCGGGTTGTGCGACGCGGTGATCTGGAGGCCGGCGACCGCGCCCAGCGACCGCACCAGGAACGCGGTCACCGGCGTCGGCAGCGGGCCGGGCAGCGTGGCGACCCGGAAACCCGCCGCCACCAACACCTCGGTCGCCGCCACCGCGAACTCCGCCGAGCCGTGCCGCGCGTCCCGCCCGACGACCACCAGGCCGCCGGAATGTCCTTTGTGGACCAACCAGGCGGCGACACCGGCGGTCGCACGCAACACCACCGCCCGGTTCATCCCGTTGGACCCCGCGCGGACCGGCCCGCGCAACCCCGCCGTGCCGAACGCCAGCGTGCCGTTCATCCGGTCCGCCAGATCATCCACCGCGCCCGGGGCGCCGCCCATCGCGTTGGCCACCACCCGCTGCAACTCCAGCGTCGTGTCCGCGTCCGGATCGTCGGCCATCCACCGGAACGCCTCGTCCCGCAGCGGCGCCGGCAGACTCATGACCGCTCCACCAGCGACCGCAGCAGGCCCCCCATCCGGCCGGCCGCCGCCCGGCCCGCCTCCAGAACCTCCTCGTGGTTCAACGGCTCACCGGTCACCCCCGCCGCCAGGTTCGTCACCAGCGACAGCCCGAAGACCTCCATCCCGGCCGCGCGCGCCGCGATCGCCTCCAGGACCGTCGACATGCCGACCAGGTCCGCGCCCATCGTGCGCAGCATCCGGATCTCGGCCGGGGTCTCGAAATGCGGGCCCGGCAGGCCCGCGTACACGCCCTCCACCAGCGACGGGTCGATCTCCCGGGCCAGGTCACGCAGCCGCGGCGAGTACAGGTCGGTCAGGTCGACGAACTGGGCGCCGACCAGCGGGGAGGTGGCCGTCAGGTTCAGGTGGTCGGAGATCAGGACCGGGGAGCCAACCGGGATCCCGTCCCGCAGACACCCGGCCGCGTTGGTCAGCACGATCGTGCGACACCCGGCCGCGGCGGCCGTGCGCACGGCGTGCACGACCGGCGCGACGCCGAGACCCTCGTAGAAGTGGGTGCGGCCGAGCAACACCAGGACCCGGCGGTCGGCGACCCGCAACGAGCGGATCGTCCCGCCGTGGCCGGCGACGGTGGGGGCGGTGAAGCCCGGGAGGTCGGCCATCGGGATCTCGGCGGTGGGGGCGCCGATCTCGTCGGCGGCGGGGCGCCAGCCCGAGCCAAGGACGACGGCGATGTCGTGGGCCTGCTCACCGGTGTGGGCGAGAAGGGTTTTCGCTGCTTGCTCGGCGGTGGTGGTCACGGGCGGGGAGCTTAGCTTTCGTCGTCGCCCGCCTCAGCCGGTGACTTTGAAAGTGGCGATGAGGCGGTCGAACAGTTCCCGGCGGCCGGTGTCCTCCTGGTCGACCGGGACGGTGACACCCACCACCCACAGGTCGTTGGCCACGGGGTAGGCGTTGGCGAACGTGACGCGGTTCTGGTTGCGGGCGCGCGGGTCGCCGGGGGCCAGGACGCTGGCGTGGTCGGTGGTGCGGTAGACGAGTTGGAGTGCCTGTTCGGTGGCGTTGGGCACGAGGTTCTTCACCTCGGCGGTGGCGATGGAGTTGGGCACGACGTTGGGCAGATCGCCCAGGTCCGACAGGTAGTCCTTGATGGTGTCGCTCGCGTAGAAGTCCGCGAAGCGTTCGACGGTGAACGTTCTGGTGCCGTCGGGGGACACGAAGTACACGCGGGTACTGGCCAGGTCCCCCACCCGACGTTCCTCGACGAACCGGATCCAGTCGACGGGGATCTTCACCAGATAGCTTCCGCCCTGGGCGCCCACGACCGTGGCGGCGTCGCCCCGGTGTTCGACCAGTTCGTCGGGTGGCGGTTCGGGCTGGGGGGTCGTGGGAGGCGCCGACGTCCGGGACGGGGGCAGAAGAGGTTCGCCGCCGGCCACCCTGGCCAGGGCGAAGCCGCCGCTGGCCGCACCGGCGAACAGCAGCACCGCCACGAGGGTGAGGGCCACCGACGCCGCCGGGCCCCGGTGGCGTCGGGGCGTGACCGCCTGCGGGCTGAACGGGAGCGGGCCCGGCGCGGGGGCCAGTGCCGGTGCCGCCGGCTCGGGCACCGGCGGCGTGGGCGGCGCCACCAGCGGCGGGGTGACCTTGGTGGGGGCCTCGTCGCCGGTCGAGCCGTCGAGCCTGTGCAGGTCCTGCGCCGACAGGAGCGGCGTCGACGGGGGCGGCAGCAGCGGGTGCAGGCGGTTGCGGAGCTCGGCCAGGGTGATGCGTTCGCCCGGCTCCTTCACCATCAGCGCGGCGATGATCTCCACCAGGGGACCGTCGGCGTGGGTGGGGCGGGGGATCTCGCCGTGGACGACCTCGTTGATGATCTCCAGTACGCCGCCGCCGGTGTTGTACGGGGGCTCGCCCTCGACGGCGGCGAACAGCGTCGTGCCAAGGCCCCAGAGGTCGGCGGCCGGCGTGACCGCGTCACCCGCCGCCACCTCGGGGGCGATGTAGCAGGGGGAACCGAGCATCACACCGGTTCTGGTGATCGTCTTCTCCGACACGTTCCTGGCGATACCGAAGTCGGTCAGCTTCACCTGGCCGTCGTCGCAGACCAGGACGTTGCCGGGCTTCACGTCGCGGTGGGTGATGCCCACCTGGTGGGCGGCACCCAGGCCGGCGGCGATCGCGTCGCCGATGGCGGCGACCTTCGACGTCTCCAGCGGGCCAAGGGCGCGCAACAACTCGGCCAGGCTGTGCGCGCGGACGTACTCGGTCACCACGAACGGCTCGCCGCCCTCACGGGCCACGTCGTGCAGGGTGATCACGTTCGGGTGGGACAACGCGGCGATCGCCCGCGCCTCGCGCAGGGTGCGTTCGCGCAGCTCGTCGGCCTCCTGGTCGGGCAGGCCCGGCGGGCGCAGCACCTCCTTGACCGCCACCCGGCGGCGCAGGAACTCGTCGTAGGCCTCCCAGACGATGCCCATGGAGCCCTGGCCGAGCTTGCGTCGCAGGCGGTAGCGCCCGGCGACGAGGCGATCGGCGCGTTCCACGGACACGGCGACCATTGTGCGGCATTCGCCACAGGCAACCGGCGCGAACCCGTGAACTCCGTAGCATTGGCCGATATGACCTCGGCGGATCGGCTGGAACTGGCCTCGGAATTCCCGGCGGCCACCGCCGACCAGTGGCGGGCGCTGGTCGGCGGTGTACTACGCAAATCGGGCATCGAGACCGATGACGTGGAAGCCGTGCTCGCCAGCGCGACCTACGACGGGTTCGACCTCAAACCCCTGTACACGGCCGAGGACACCGCGTCACCGGCCGGCTTCCCCGGGCTGCCGCCGTTCGTGCGGGGCGGCACCCCCGACGGGCGCGTCCTGGGCGGCTGGGACGTCCGCCAACGCCACGCCGACCCCGACCCGGCCCGCACCCGCCAGGCCATCCTCGCCGACCTCGAGAACGGCGCCACCTCCGTCTGGCTGGTCGCCGGCACCGCCGGACTGCCGGTGGACGCCATCGGCGACGTCCTCGCCGACGTCTACCTCGACCTCGCGCCGGTCACCCTCGACGCCGGCGACCAGACCGCCGCCGCCGCCACCGCCCTGCTGGCCGCGCACGCCGACAAGGGCGTCCAGGCCAGCGAGATCCGGGGCAACCTCGGCGCCGACCCGATCGGGCTGCGCGCCCGCACCGGCACCGCCACCGACCTCGACGGCGCCGTCGCCCTGGCCCGCGACACCGCCCGGCGCCACCCCCGGCTGCGGGCCCTGGTCGCCGACGGCCTGCCCTACCACGACGCCGGCGCCTCCGACGGGCAGGAACTCGGCTACGCCGTCGCCACCGGCGTCGCCTACCTGCGCGCCCTGACCGACGCCGGCCTCGACGTCGACACCGCCGCCGGGCTGCTGGAGTTCCGCCTGGCCGCCACCGTCGACCAGTTCGCCACGATCGCCAAGTTCCGGGCCGCGCGCCGGCTGTGGGCCAGGGTCACCGAGGTCTGCGGCGCCGCCACCCGAAGCGCCCCGCAGCACGCGGTCACCTCCTCCACGATGATGACCCGCCGCGACCCCTGGGTGAACATGCTGCGCACCACCGTCGCCTGCTTCGCCGCCGGGGTCGGCGGAGCCGACGCGGTCACCGTGCAGCCCTTCGACGCCGCCATCGGCCTGCCGGACGGCTTCGCCCGGCGCATCGCGCGCAACACCCAGTCGATCCTCGTCGAGGAGTCCAAGGTCGCCGGAGTGCTCGACCCGGCCGGCGGGTCCTGGTACCTGGAGCGGCACACCGACGACCTCGCGCACGCCGCCTGGGCCGTGTTCACCGGCGTCGAACGGGCCGGGGGCATCGTCGCCGCCCTGGACAGCGGGCTGGTCGACGAGCGGATCACCGCCACCCGCGACGCGCGCACCGCCCGCCTGGCCGAGGGCGCCGAGGCCATCACCGGCGTCACCGCCTTCCCGAACGAGCACGAGAAACCCCTGGAGCGCCCGCCCGCCCCGCCCCAGCCGGGCGGTGGGCTGCCCCGGATCCGCTACGCCGAGCCGTTCGAGGAGGCACACCGGTGACCATCCCCGACTTCTCCGACCTCGCCCTCGGCGAGCCGGACCCCGGCAGCGCCGGGGCCTGGCAGGCCGCCGTGCAGGAGGCGACCGGCAAGGCCCCCGACGCGCTCATGTGGGAGACCCCCGAGGGCATCGGCGTCAAACCGCTCTACACCGCCGAGGACCTCACCGACCTGGACTTCCTGCACACCTACCCGGGTGTCGTCCCGTACCTGCGCGGGCCGTACCCGACGATGTACGTCAACCAGCCGTGGACCATCCGCCAGTACGCCGGGTTCTCCACCGCCGAGGAGTCCAACGCCTTCTACCGCCGCAACATCGCCGCCGGCCAGAAGGGCCTGTCGGTCGCCTTCGACCTGGCCACCCACCGAGGCTACGACTCCGACCACCCGCGCGTGGCCGGCGACGTCGGCATGGCCGGCGTGGCCATCGACTCCATCTACGACATGCGCCAGCTCTTCGACGGCATCCCGCTGGACAGGATGTCGGTGTCGATGACCATGAACGGCGCCGTGCTGCCGATCCTCGCGCTCTACGTGGTGGCCGCCGAGGAACAGGGGGTGTCGCAGGGCCAGCTCGCCGGGACCATCCAGAACGACATCCTCAAGGAGTTCATGGTCCGCAACACCTACATCTACCCGCCGCAGCCGTCGATGCGGATCATCTCCGACATCTTCGCGCACACCTCGGCGCACATGCCGAAGTTCAACTCGATCTCCATCTCCGGCTACCACATGCAGGAGGCCGGGGCGACCGCCGACCTGGAGCTGGCCTACACGCTGGCCGACGGCGTCGAGTACCTGCGCGCCGGGGTCGACGCCGGCCTGCCGGTCGACTCGTTCGCGCCGAGACTGTCGTTCTTCTGGGCCATCGGCATGAACTTCTTCATGGAGGTCGCCAAGCTGCGGGCCGCGCGGCTGCTGTGGGCCAAGCTCGTGAAACAGTTCGAGCCGAAGTCCGACAAGTCGCTGTCGCTGCGCACCCACTGCCAGACCTCCGGCTGGTCGCTGACCGCCCAGGACGTCTACAACAACGTCGTGCGCACCTGCGTGGAGGCGATGGCCGCCACCCAGGGCCACACCCAGTCGCTGCACACCAACGCCCTGGACGAGGCGCTGGCGCTGCCCACCGACTTCTCCGCGCGGATCGCCCGCAACACCCAGCTGCTGCTCCAGCAGGAGTCCAACACCACCCGGGTCATCGACCCGTGGGGCGGCAGCGCGTTCGTCGAACGGCTGACCTACGAGCTGGCCCGCAAGGCGTGGGGGCACATCGCCGAGGTCGAGTCGGCCGGCGGCATGGCCCGCGCGATCGACGCCGGCATCCCGAAGCTGCGCATCGAGGAGGCCGCCGCCCGCACCCAGGCGCGGATCGACTCCGGCCGCCAGCCGGTCGTCGGGGTCAACAAGTACCGCCTCGGCGACGGCGACGCCGACGAGCGGATCGACGTGCTCAAGGTCGACAACGCCGGGGTCCGCGCCCAGCAGCTGGACAAACTGCGCCGGCTGCGCGCCGAACGCGACCCCGACGCCGTGGACACCGCCCTGCGCGCGCTCTCGCACGCCGCCAACGGCACCGGGAACCTGCTGGCGCTGGCCATCGACGCCGCCCGCGCCAAGGCCACCGTCGGCGAGATCTCCGACGCGCTGGGCACGGTGTGGGGCCGCCACTCCGCCCAGATCCGTACGATCTCCGGCGTGTACTCCGAGGAGGTCGGCGGTTCGTCGGACGTCGACCAGGCGCGGGCGGTCGTCGACGCCTTCGCCGAGGCCGAGGGGCGCCGCCCGCGCATCCTGGTCGCCAAGATGGGCCAGGACGGGCACGACCGGGGCCAGAAGGTGATCGCCACCGCGTTCGCCGACCTCGGTTTCGACGTCGACGTGGGCCCGCTGTTCCAGACCCCGGCCGAGGTCGCCCGCCAGGCCGTCGAGGCCGACGTGCACGTCGTGGGCGTCAACTCGCTGGCCGCCGGGCACCTGACGCTGGTGCCGGCGCTGCGCGAGGAACTCGCGGCGCTGGGCCGCGACGACATCGTCATCGTCGTCGGCGGCGTCATCCCGCCGCAGGACCACGAGGAGCTGCGCGCGGCCGGCGCGTCGGCGATCTTCGGGCCGGGCACGGTCATCGCCACCGCCGCGACCGAGCTGGTGCGCACGCTCGCCGGCCAGCACGGACACCCCGCGTAGTGGCGCGGACGCTCGACCTGTCCGACTACGTCGCGGGGGTCCTCGACGGCGACCGGGCCGTGCTGTCGCGGGCGATCACGCTCGTCGAGTCGCGCCGGCCCGACCACCGCGACCTCGCCCAGCGGATGCTCGTCGAGCTGCTGCCGCACGCCGGGGGAGCGCACCGGGTCGGCGTCACCGGCGTGCCGGGGGTCGGCAAGTCGACGTTCGTCGACGCGCTCGGCACGATGCTCACCGAGGCCCGCCACCGGGTGGCGGTGCTGGCCGTCGACCCGTCCTCGACCCGTACCGGCGGCTCGATCCTGGGCGACAAGACCAGGATGGCGCGGCTGTCGGTCGACCCGGCGGCGTTCATCCGCCCGTCGCCGACCTCCGGCACGCTCGGCGGGGTCGCCAGGGCCACCCGCGAGACGATCGTGCTGATGGAGGCCGCCGGCTACGACGTGGTGCTGGTGGAGACCGTCGGCGTCGGCCAGTCGGAGATCTCGGTGGCCAACATGGTCGACTGCTTCCTGCTGCTGACCCTGGCCCGCACCGGCGACCAGCTGCAGGGCATCAAGAAGGGTGTGCTGGAGCTGGCGGACGTGATCGCGGTGAACAAGGCCGACGGCGAGTACGAGATCCCCGCCCGCAAGGCCGCCCGCGAACTGTCCGGCGCGCTGCGGCTGCTGCGCACCGCCGGCGCCGCCTGGACCCCGCCCGTGCTGACCTGCTCCGGGCAGACCGGCAGCGGCCTGGACACCGTGTGGGAGCAGGTGCGACGCCACCACCGGACGCTGACCGAGTCCGGCGCGCTGGCCACCCGGCGCCGCCGCCAGCAGGTCGACTGGATGTGGACCATGGTCCAGGACACCCTGCTCACCCGGTTGCGCGAGAACCGCTCGGTGCGTGATCTGGCCCCGGAGCTGGAGAAAGCCGTCGCCGAGGGCGCGTTGACGCCGACGCTGGGCGCCCGGCGGATACTCGAAGTGTTCGCCGACTCACCGCGCGCTGACTAGGCTGGGGGGTATGCGTAACGCCGCACGGCTCGTCATCGTGGCTCTCACCGCGCTGCTGCTGGCTCTCCCAGCCGGTGTCGCCGGGGTATCCGCCGGTGCCGAGACCCGCGCGGACCAGTCGCACGCGGTCGCCGCCCAACCGGCGCCGACCGAGACCTCCCAGCCCGGCACCACCACGCCGGACGGACCGGAGCTCACCCCGGCCGAGACCGAGGCCGACAAGGTCGACCAGCGACGCAAGCTCGTGATGGGTATCGCCTCGGCGGTGCTGCTCGGGATCGTCGTGTGGGGACGGAGCGTCCGCAGGAAGAAGGCCAAGGCCGGCTGAGCCGTCGTTGGCCGATTGTGATCGTTTAGCCTGGCTGAAGAACGTTCACCGTTCGCCGCACTGTGTATACCGAAAATCGGTTACCCAGCGTTCTTCGTCCAATCCTCAACCAGCCATGGTGCAGGATGGGCGAGGTGACAGTGCTCGATTCGCGGTCCGGCATGCCAGGGGACCGGGACGACGTGGCAGCGGAAGCAGTGACAGCGGGTATGGCAGCGGGGACCGGCGTGCTGATAACCGACGAGGGTGTCAGTATGCCCACGGTGTACGACATCGGCGTGGGACGCGGGCCTGGTTGGCTCGACGACTGGCTCATGCGCAACGGCCTGGACGTCCTCGCCTGGTACCGCCACATCCACGCCAACCCGGAGTTGTCCCGGCGCGAGTTCGCGACCACCGAGATGGTGGCCCGCCTGCTCTCCAACGCCGGCCTCCGCCCGAAGATCTTCGACAGCGGCACCGGCCTGACCTGCGACATCGGCACCGGTGACCGCTGTGTGGCGCTGCGCGCGGACATGGACGCCCTGCCGCTGACCGAACTGACCGGCCTGCCGTTCTCCTCCACCGTCCCCGGCGCGGCGCACGCCTGCGGCCACGACGCGCACACCTCGATGGTCCTGGGCGCCGGCCTCGCGCTGGCCTCCGCGCCCGAACTGCCCGGCCGGGTGCGGCTGGTGTTCCAGCCCGCCGAGGAGGTCATGCCCGGCGGCGCGCTGGACGTGATCGCCGCCGGTGGCCTCGACGGCGTCGAATCGATCTTCGGCCTGCACTGCGACCCCCGGCTGCGGGTCGGCCGGGTCGGCTCCCGCGTCGGCGCCATCACCTCGGCCACCGACCTGCTCGAACTGCGCCTGACCTCCCCCGGCGGGCACACCTCCCGCCCGCACCTGACCGCCGACCTGGTGCACGCGCTGGGCACGGTCATCACCGGCCTGCCGGCCCTGCTGTCCCGGCGCATCGACCCGCGCTCGGGCACCGTGCTGGTCTGGGGCGCGGTGCACGCCGGCGAGGCACCCAACGCCGTCCCGCAGGACGGCGTGCTGCGCGGCACCCTGCGCACCGCCGACCACGAGGTGTGGGCCGACCTGCAACCGCTGGTCGCCGGCCTGATCCAGTCGCTGCTCGCGCCGACCGGCGTCGGTTTCGAACTCGAACACCGCCGGGGCGTGCCGCCGGTGGTCAACGACGAGGAGTCGACCGCCGTGCTGTGCGCCGGGGTCGAGGCCGCGCTCGGCGAGCACGCGCTGACCACCACCAAGCAGTCCTCCGGCGGCGAGGACTTCGGCTGGTACCTGGAGCAGATCTCCGGCTCGTTCGCCCGCCTGGGCGTCGCGCCGGGCGACGACCCGGCGGCCGACCTGCACCAGCCGACGTTCCAGCTGGACGAGCGGGCGCTGCCGGTCGGCATCCGGGTGCTCACGCACACCGCGCTGGCGGCCCTGGCCACCTAGGAATCAGTAGTGGTCGCCGCCGTCGCGCCGGTTGGCGACGGCGACCATCAGGGCCATGATCAGCGCGTACAGGCCCAGGGCGATACCGGCGTGCACCAGCCGCCGGTACCCGCCGGCCTCGTCGAGGAACACGCTCAGCCCGCCGAAGGCGCCGATCACCGCGAACAGCCCCACCGACACCTTCACGAACCGCCCGTAGGAGCACCACCAGGTGCAGCTGCCGGCGGTCAGGTGAGAGCACAGCGAGTCGCCGTGCCCCGTGCGGGGAAGCTGTTTGGCGCCGTGGCGGCTCATCGGCCAGGCCCTACGGGCCGATGCCGCGACAGGGGCGGATTCGCAGGTCGGAGACGTAGTCGGCGGGCGCCCCGGCGGCCTCGGCGGCGTCGGACACCACCCCGAGGTAACGCGCGGACGGCAGTCCGCCCTCGTAGGCGTCCAGCACGTACAGCCAGGACAGGACCGAACCCTCCAGGGTCTGCACCCGCAGGCGGATCTTCGAGTGCAGGCCCAGCTCGGAGCCCTCCCAGCTGTCCAGCCGGGCCTCGTCCTCCTGGGTGACGTCGTAGAGCACGACGAACACCTGGTGGTCGGGGTCCTCGACGATCGTGGCCAGCGCGCCTTCCCAGCCGAGGTCCTCCCCGCCGAAGGTCAGCCGCCAACCGACGAGCCAGCCGGTACCCGCCATCGGCGAGTGCGGCGCTCGCTCCATCATCTGGGCGGGATCCATGTTGGACCCGTACGCGGCGTAGAGCGGCACGACGACAGCGTAGCGATACCTCGGATCATGTGCGCCGACCTGGCGTCAGCGTGTTCGTCTTCCTGGGCGCCGCGTACGGTTGGGCACGTTCGGACCGAACGCGGAGGGGAGCAGCGAGTGACCCGGATCGTGATCATGGGTGGCGGCCCGGCGGGTTACGAGGCGGCGCTGGTCGCCGCGCAGCACGGGGCCGACGTCACGATCGTCGAACGGGACGGTCTTGGCGGCGCCTGCGTGCTCTACGACTGCGTCCCGTCCAAGACCTTCATCGCCTCCGCCGGCGCCCGCTCCTCGTTCCACAACGCCGACGAGCTGGGCATCCGCACCGACAGCCACCTGCCGGCGGTCGACCTGCCGGTCGTCCACGGCCGGGTCAGGGGCCTGGCGCTGGCCCAGTCGGCCGACGTGCGCAACCGGGTCCAGCGCGAGGGCGTGCGGGTGATCAACGGCGTCGCCCGGTTCGCCGACGAGCGCACCGGCCTGGCCGCCCACCAGATCCTCGCCCACGGCCTCGACGGCACCACCTCGACGCTGGAGGCCGACGTGGTGCTCATCGCCACCGGCGCGACGCCCCGGGTGCTGCCCGGCGCCGAGCCCGACGGCGAACGGATCCTCGACTGGCGCCAGATCTACGACCTGCCCGAGCTGCCGGAACACCTGGTCGTGGTGGGTTCCGGGGTCACCGGCGCGGAGTTCGTCTCCGCCTACACCGAGATGGGGGTGCGGGTCACGCTGATCTCCAGCCGCGACCGGGTGCTGCCCCACGAGGACGCCGACGCGGCCGCGGTCCTGGAGGACGTCTACGCCGCGCGCGGCACCGAGGTCGTCAAGCACGCGCGGGCCGAGCGGGTCGAACGCACCGCCAAGGGCGTGGTCGTGCACCTGCGCGGCGGGCAGACCGTCGAGGCCAGCCACGCGCTGATGACCGTCGGCTCGGTGCCCAACACCGCCGACCTCGGCCTGGAGAAGGTCGGCCTGCGGACCGCGCAGGGCGGGTTCGTGTCGGTCGACCGGGTGTCGCGCACCAGCGTCCCCGGCGTCTACGCGGCCGGCGACTGCACGGGTCTGCTGATGCTGGCGTCGGTGGCGGCCATGCAGGGCCGGATCGCGATGTGGCACGCGCTGGGCGAGGGCGTGTCGCCGATCAAGCTCAAGACCGTGGCGGCCAACGTGTTCACCCACCCGGAGATCGCCACCGTCGGGATCAGCCAGCAGTCCATCGACTCCGGCGAGGTGCCGGCGCGCACGATCATGCTGCCGCTGGCGACCAACGCGCGGGCCAAGATGGAGGGCCTGCACCGGGGTTTCGTGAAGCTGTTCTGCCGACCGGCGACCGGCGTGGTGATCGGCGGGGTGGTCGTCGCGCCGACGGCCAGCGAGTTGATCCTGCCGATCGCGCTCGCCGTGCAGAACCAGCTCACCGTCGAGCACCTGGCGCACACGTTCTCGGTCTACCCGTCGCTGTCGGGCTCCATCACCGAGGCCGGGCGCCGGCTCATGCGCCACGACGACCTGGACTGAACGGGGATCCGCACCGGGTCGGCGGCGAACAGCCACGCGTGCAGGGCCATCACCAGGCCCAGGGTCAGCAGCAGCCCGCCGGCCAGCACCAGCGCCGGCTCGACCACGGTGTCGGCCGCCAGCCGCACGTTCTGCGGGTCGCGGATCAGGTAGCGGATGTCGAGCGTGGCGCCGACGGCGTGCTCACCGGAGTATTTGGCCAGGTCGGCGGTCACCGCCCGGCCGTCCTCGGTGGTGTAGTCCACGATCAGGGTGTCGCGCGGTTCCTCCTGGGCCACCGCGACGACCGTGGCCCGCGCCCGCACCGCGTTGGCCTTCTCGTCGACGATCATCAGCCCGTAGCCGCCGGTGAACACGACCGCGACGAGCAGCAACGCCAGCGCGAACGAGCGGTACTGCCGGCGGTTCATCGGCTGGCCGGCGGCAGGTCTGGCGATACGCAAAGTCGGAGCCTCCCCAGGAAAACCCCGACCGGGCACGTGGCTGCCGGGAAATAGTACCGGCAGCCACGTGCGGTTGGTCAGTCGTCCTCGGAAACCCAGTCGAACGTCCGGGTGACCGCCTTCTTCCACTGGGCGTAGGTCTTCTCCCGCGCGGCGTCGTCCATCGACGGCGCCCACTCCTTGTCCTTGGCCCAGTTCCGGCGGATGTCGTCCTCGCCCGCCCAGAACCCGACGGCGAGCCCGGCCGCGTACGCGGCGCCGAGCGCGGTCGTCTCGGCGACCACCGGGCGGATCACCGGCACGCCGAGGATGTCGGCCTGGAACTGCATCAGCAGCTCGTTGCCGACCATGCCGCCGTCGACCTTCAGCGACTTGAGCGGCACCCCGGAGTCGGCGTTCATCGCGTCGATGACCTCGCGGGACTGGAACGCCGTGGCCTCCAGCACCGCCCGCGCCAGGTGGCCCTTGTTGACGAACCTGGTCAGCCCGACGATGGCACCGCGCGCGTCGGCCCGCCAGTAGGGCGCGAACAGCCCGGAGAACGCCGGCACGAAGTAGCAGCCGCCGTTGTCCTCGACCTTGCGCGCGTGCGTCTCGATCTCCGGCGCGGTGGCGATCATGCCGAGGTTGTCGCGGAGCCACTGCACCAGCGAGCCGGTGACCGCGATCGAACCCTCCAGCGCGTACACCGGCGCCTTGTCACCGATCTTGTAGCAGACCGTGGTCAGCAGCCCGTTCTGCGAGGCGACCTGCTCGGTGCCGGTGTTGAGCAGCACGAAGTTGCCGGTGCCGTAGGTGTTCTTCGCCTCGCCGACCGACAGGCACGCCTGGCCGAACGTCGCCGCCTGCTGGTCGCCCAGGATCCCGGCGATCGGCACCCCGGCCAGCGCGCCGCGCTGGCGGACCTTGCCGTACTCCTCGGAGGAGGAGCGGATCTCGGGCAGCATCGACAGCGGGATCTTCATGTCCGCGGCGATCGACTCGTCCCAGGACAGCGTGGACAGGTCCATCAGCAGCGTGCGGGAGGCGTTGGTCGGGTCGGTGACGTGCACGCCGCCTTCCGGGCCGCCGGTCATGTTCCACAGCAGCCAGGTGTCCATGTTGCCGAACAGCAGGTCGCCGGCCTCGGCGCGTTCCCGCGCGCCGTCGACGTTGTCCAGGATCCAGCGGATCTTCGGCCCGGAGAAGTAGGTGGCCAGCGGCAGACCGGTCGTGGCCTTGTACCGGTCCTGCCCGCCGCCCAGCGCCTCGAGTTCGGCGCAGATCCTGTCGGTTCTGGTGTCCTGCCAGACGATCGCGTTGTACACCGGCTTGCCGGTCCTGCGGTCCCACACCAGCGAGGTCTCCCGCTGGTTGGTGATGCCGATGGCGACGATGTCCTTGTCGTCCAGGTCGCCCTTGGCCAGTGCGCCGGCCGTGACCTCCCTGGTGTTGCGCCAGATCTCCTCGGCGTCGTGCTCGACCCAGCCGGCACGCGGGAAGATCTGCTCGTGTTCCTTCTGGTCGACCGACACGACCTTCCCGTCGTGGCTGAACACCATGCAGCGGGTCGAGGTGGTGCCCTGGTCGATCGCGGCTACGTAACTGGTCATGGATATGCCTCTCTGGTTCAGGACACCGGCAGAGCTTGGTACAGCAACCCGGCCAGGATCGCGCCGACGATCGGGCCGACCACCGGCACCCAGGAGTAGTTCCACTCCGGGCTGCCCTTGCCCTTGATGGGCAGCAGGGCGTACGCGATACGGGGACCGAGGTCACGGGCCGGGTTGATGGCGTACCCGGTCGGGCCACCGAGGGAGGCACCGATGCTGATCACGACGAACGCGACGGCCGCGTAGCCCAGCGCGGAGTTGCCGAAGTTCGGCACCCCGTCGGTGTCGACGTCGGCGGCCGGGCTCAGCAGGATCCAGAACACCAGGACGAAGGTGGCGATGATTTCCGTGACCAGGTTCCAGGCGTAGTTGGGCACCGTCGGCCCGGTGCAGAAGATGCCCCGGGTCCCGCCAGGGTCGTCGTGCGTGTCGAACTGGAGTTTGTAGGCCGCCCAGGCCAGCGTGGCACCGAGGATCGCGCCGATCATCTGGCCGAGGAAGTACGCCGGTGCGAGCCCCCAACCGAAGTCGGAGTTGCCGGCCGAGAGCAGACCGATGGTCACCGCCGGGTTGATGTGTGCCCCGGTCGGGTGAGAGATGCTCGCGCCGACGAACACCGCGAAACCCCAGCCGATGTTGACCAGCAACCAGCCACCGTTGAACCCGAGTGATTTCTTCAACACCGTGTTCGCGACCACACCGGCACCCAGCAGAATCAGCGCCGCCGTGCCCAACAATTCCCAGATGAAGATTTCGCCGAAAGACAGATCCACGACCCACTCCTCCGCGATGAAGTGGTAGGCGGCCGTGGCCAGAGGGTTGGGCGCCGGTGCCTACCCTGAGCGGTTTCGGACGCTACGGGAGCAAGGTCAACTTGTCCAGAGATCGGTTTCGCCCGAAACGGGCCTGTCGGACGTGTGGCCGGTAGCGTGGATCAGGTCCGGACCAGCAGTGTCGAGGAGGGGCCGTGAACGACCGGAACACGCACTCCGCTTCGGAAACCATCGGTGGCCGGCTGGGCACCGAGGAGCGGGCGGAGGCCTGGCGACGGCTGGGTTCGGAGACGTTCGACCTGGTGGTGATCGGCGGCGGTGTGGTCGGCGCCGGCACCGCGCTGGACGCGGCCACGCGGGGGCTGCGGGTGGCCCTGGTCGAGGCCCGCGACCTGGCGTCCGGCACGTCCAGCCGCTCCAGCAAGCTGTTCCACGGTGGCCTGCGCTACCTGGAACAGCTGGAGTTCGGCCTGGTGCGCGAGGCCCTGCGGGAGCGGGAGCTGATGCTCACCCGGCTGGCGCCCCACCTGGTGAAACCCGTGAGCTTCCTGTACCCGCTGACCCACCGCCTGTGGGAACGCCCTTACACCGCAGCGGGTTTGTTCCTCTACGACACGATGGGTGGCGCCCGATCGGTGCCAGGACAGAAACATCTGTCACGCGCTGGTGCCATGCGCATGGTGCCGGCTCTGAAACGGTCGTCCCTCATCGGTGGAATCCGGTACTACGACGCCCAATCCGACGACGCTCGGCACACGATGACCGTCGCCCGCACGGCCGCGCACTACGGGGCCGTCATCCGCACCTCGACCCAGGTCGTCGGATTCACCCGAGAGGCTGACCGGGTGTCCGGTGTCCGGGTGCACGACGTCGAGAACGGCGAGGAGTTGGAGATCCAGGCCAACGCGGTGATCAACTGCACCGGCGTGTGGACCGACGAGCTGCAACGCCTGTCCGGATCGCGGGGCCGGTTCCGGGTGCGGGCGTCCAAGGGCGTGCACATCGTGGTGCCCCGGGACCGGATCGTGTCCGAGTCGGGCCTGATCCTGCGGACGGAGAAATCCGTCCTGTTCGTGATCCCCTGGCGAAATCACTGGATCGTGGGAACCACCGACACCGACTGGAACCTCGACCTGGCACACCCCGCCGCCACCAAACACGACATCGACTACCTGTTGGAGCACGTCAACAAGGCCCTGGCAACGCCACTGACCCACGACGACATCGAAGGCGTGTACGCCGGTCTGCGCCCGCTGCTGGCCGGCGAGAGCGAGGAGACCTCGAAACTGTCCCGCGAACACGCCGTGGCGCGCGTGGCGCCCGGCTTGGTGGCCATCGCCGGCGGGAAGTACACGACCTACCGGGTGATGGCCGCCGACGCCGTCGACGCGGCGTCGGCCGACCTGCCTGGCCGCCTGCAGCCGTCGATCACCGACAAGGTGCCGCTGCTGGGCGCCGACGGCTATCACGCGTTGGTGAACCAGGTCGACCAGCTGGGGGCACGGCACGGCCTGCACCCATACCGGGTGCGCCACCTGCTCGACCGGTACGGGTCGCTGGTCCACGAGGTGCTGGCACTGGCCGAGGACCGGCCGGAGCTGCTCCGCCCCCTGACCGCGGCCCCGGACTACCTACAGGTCGAAGTCGTGTACGCGACGTCGCACGAAGGGGCGCTGCACATCGAGGACACCCTGGCCAGGCGGACCCGGATCTCCATCGAGTACCCCCACCGGGGCGTCGACTGCGCCGCACAGGTCGCCGAACTGATGGGATCGGTCCTGGGCTGGGACGAGGAGACCGTCCAACGGGAGATCTCGGTCTACGACGCCCGGGTGAAGGCGGAACGCGATTCCCAGACCGAGCCCGACGACCTGTCGGCGGACGCCCGCCGCTCAGCGGCCCCGGAGGCCCGCCCCGAACTCCTGGAACCGTCCCCAACCACCTGACACTTCTCGCCTTTTCGCGCTCTCGCGGCCTACACCGGCATCCCCCACCCTCTCCGGGGGCAATGCCGCTTACTTAGCGGGGGGTCTGTGGTGCTGGGGTGGGTGTTGTGGTCATCGTAGCGCGGGACGGGTAGCGT
>NZ_MSIF01000040.1 GCF_001921215.1 Actinophytocola xinjiangensis | reverse complement strand
CCGGCCGCGGCGGCGCCCGCCGCCGCCCCGCCGGCACCGGCCGCGCCGACGGTGGTCGTGGCGACCACCGCGGTCGTGCCCTGCGCGACCGGGGACAGGTAGCCCAGCGCGCCGGCGCCGAGCACCAGCGGCGCGACGACCTCACGCATCGCCCCGTTGACGTAGGCGAGTTCGGCGGCCAGGCCACGGCACCGGTCGCACTCGTCCAGGTGCGCCTCGACCTGGGCCTTCTCCCGCTTGGCCAGTCCGGACCTGGTGAACGCGCCGAGCCGTTCGGCGGCCGCGCGGCAGCGGCTGTCGGTGATCTCGGAGAGGTGGACCTGCAGGTAGGCCTGCCGCAGGCCCTCGCGGGCGCGGTAGGCGAGCGCGGAGACACCGTTGGCGGTCAGGCCCAGGATGGGGGCGACCTCGGCCGGCGACTGGCGTTCGATCTCGGTGTGCCAGAGCACCGCCTGCCAGCGTTCGGGCAGGCGGGCGAAGGCCTGCGCGGCCAGGGAGCGTTCCAGCCCGGCGACCGCGGTGTCGGAGAACGGTTCGGCGACGGCCGCGCCACCGGCGGACTCCACGTCGTCGGACAGCTCGACCTTGCGGTCGCGGCGGGTCTTGTCGTAGGCGGTGTGCCGCAGCGCGGTCAGCAGGTAGGCGCGGAACGCCGAGTCGGGTCCTCGGCCGGCACGCAGCGTGTCGAGGACCTTGGCGAATGCCTCCGACACCAGGTCGTCGGCCTCGGCCGGGGATCTGGTCAGCTGGCGCGCCAGGTTGTACGCGGCGGCGACGTGCCGTTCGTAGAGCGAGCCGTAGGCCGACACCGTGCCCTTGCGCACCGCGTCGATCAGTTCCGCGTCGCTGGGCCCCTCGATGTCAGCGGGAACGGTGGCCACGATCCTCCTCAACTCGCACGTGTCTACCCCCGAGGGCAGGGCAAACCCGCCCGAACGCCCACTAGACACGCTCCCGCGCTCAGTGTGACGGATTCCACCGAACACAGCACCACCCGATCACCGGAATGGCCGTATGGGTCGCGCTGGGCAACTCGTCGGACGAATGGCGTCACGACGGTCGCGTCGACGCGTTACTCACTCAACAGCCCGTGACAGACCGGACGGAGCGAATGTGACGGTACGTGAGGCGGGGTCGCGATCTCACCGTGGCGATGCCGACGGTACCGCCAGGGCGCTGCGGCGGCTGCGGGCGCGGTGGCGCACGGCGAGCATCGCCGCCGGCTGGCGGTTCCCCAGCGACTGGGGGCTGCCCGAGGTGGACGCGGTGTGCTCGTCGGCGGTGCTGCGCTGCGACCTGAGCGACTCGCTGGCGGGTCTTGGCCGGGCGCGCGCGGCGTCCGGCGCCGGCCTGGAGGAGACCCTGACCGACCTGGCCGCGCTGCACGCGGTGCTCACCCACGACCAGGAGCACGGCGGCCTGATCGCCACCGATCCGGACGCCGCGCCGACGCCGATGGTGCGCGCGGCGGCGCTGGCCTGGGCGGACGAGTCCTGTGGGGAGCTGCGCAACGCGGAGACCGTCGAGAGCCTGACCAGCCTGTCGACCCACGCCTACCTGCGGACCCGCCTGGGCGAGGTGTACCGGCGTTCGCGGCGCGCCCAGGTGCCGGTGGCCCGCACGCACGCGCTGCTGGTGGTGACGCTGGACCTGTCGGCGGTGACCGGCTGGGCGCGGCTGATGGCGATGGTGCTGGTGGCCGACGTGCTGCGGGAGGTGTTCGACGGTGGGGAGAGCGTCGCGCTGCTCGGCCCGTCGGTGGCCGTGGTGCTCGCCGAGCGGGACCCGGCGTTCGGTGAGCGGGCGCTCAACGCCGGCTGGTTGATCACCGAGCGGCTGGCGGTCGACCCGCAGATGGCGACCGGCCGGCGGCCGTGGCTGCGGGTGGAGCAGCTGCCGGACACCGAGGACGGCGCGCGCACGCTGCTGCACGGGCTCAGCCGGGCGTAGCGGCGCCGGGCGGGCGTGGTTTCCTTGCGACCGTGAGTGAGGTCGTGAGTGCGGCGCCCGGCCTGGACACCGGCGGCGCGGGCTGGTTGGGCCAGTCGATCCGGCGCCTGTTCGCCAGACCGAGGCTGGCGGTGGCGTTGTTCGCGGTGCCGGCCGTGCTGCTCGCGGCAGGTGTGGTCAGTTGGCTGATCGACTGGCGGCTGGGGGTGGACAGCGCCGTCTACCGCTCGGGCGCGATCGCCCTGCTCACCGGCGAACCGTTGTACGACAACGACTTCCTCAGCTCCGAGCCGGCGTGGGCGAAGCTGCCGTTCACCTATCCGCCGACCGGCGCGCTGCTGTTCGTTCCGCTGGCGCTGTTCCCGACCCAGGTGTCGTGGGGGATCCTGGCCGCCGGTTCGGTCCTGGCGCTGGCGCTGGTCGTGCGGATCGCCGTGCGGAACCTGCCGAACCGTCCGGTGTGGATGACCCCGGCGACCACGACGATCGTGGTCACGGTCCTGGCGCTGGCGGTCGAGCCGGTGTGGCGCACGCTGTTCCTCGGGCAGATCAACCTGGTGCTGATGGCCCTGGTCGTGGTGGACGTGCTGGTCCTTGGCCGGGTGCGGCACGTCGGCGGGGTGCTGGTCGGGGTCGCGGCGGCGGTCAAGCTGACCCCGTTGATCTTCGTCCCGCACCTGTGGCTGACCGGCCGGCGGGCCGACGCGGTCCGCGCGCTGGTCACCTTCGCCGTGCTGCAGGCGGTGATCTTCCTGATCATCCCGCACGACTTCACCCGCTTCTGGACGGTCGCGGTCACCGACCCGGAGCGCACCGGCCCGACGTTCTGGGCGGGCAACCAGTCGCTGCACGCGCTGATCCTGCGGCTGAGCGACCTGGCCCCGTGGTCGCTGGGCGCCGCGATCGGTGTCGGCGCGCTGCTGGCGGTGCCGGCCGTGTGGCTGGTGCTGCGGTTCCACCGCCAGGGCCGGCCGCTGGAGGCGCTGCTGGTCACCGCGTTCTTCGGTCTGCTGCTCAGCCCGGTGTCCTGGTCGCACCACTACGTGTGGGTGATCCCGCTGCTGGTGTTGCTGGTCTCGCGGCTGCCGGTCCCGCTGCCGCGCGGCGCGGCCAGGGCGCGGGCGCTGGCCGGGGTCGGCGCGGTCGTCGCCGTCTACGCCAGCGGTGTGCTGCTGATCATGCGCAGTTCGGACCCGAACCGGCCGGCCGGCGAGCGCCCGGAGCTGGAGTGGACCCCGCCCGAGGTGGTCCTCGGCAGCGCCTACCTGCTCGTTCCGCTCGTGGCTGGGGTGGTGGTGCTCGCCAGGAGCCGGCGGGCGTCGGGATAGGTTCCCTTCGTGGACACACGCACCGGCTTGCCGATCGTCGGCATGGTTGGCGGGGGCCAGCTCGCCAGGATGACCCAGCAGGCGGCGATCGCGCTCGGCCAGTCGCTGCACGTACTGGCGACCTCGCCCGACGAGTCGGCCGCGCTGGTCACCCCCAACGTCACCCTCGGCTCGCACACCGACCTGGACGCGCTGACCGGTTTCGCCGCCGGCGTCGACGTGCTGACCTTCGACCACGAGCACGTGCCCAACGAGCACCTGAGGGCGCTGGTCGAGCGGGGGGTGGCGGTGCGCCCCGGACCGGAGGCGCTGCTGCACGCCCAGGACAAGCTGGTGATGCGTCACCGGCTGGACGCGCTGGGTCTGCCGGTGCCCCGGTTCACGGCGGTGCGCGAGGTCGCCGACGTGGTGAAGTTCGGCGACGAGCACGGCTGGCCGTGCATGCTCAAGGCGGCGCGCGGCGGTTACGACGGCCGGGGCGTGTGGCTGCTCAACGGCGCCGGGTCGGCCGGTGAGCTGGTGCCAAGGCTGGTGGAGTGGGGCACGCCGCTGCTGGTGGAGCAGCGGGTGGTGATGCGCCGCGAGCTGGCGGCGGTGGTCGCCCGCTCGCCGTTCGGCCAGGGCGGCTGCTGGCCGGTGGTGGAGACGGTGCAGTCCAACGGGATCTGTGTCGAGGTCCTGGCCCCGGCGCCGGGCCTGGACGAGCGGCTGGCCAGGCAGGCCCAGGAGCTGGCGCTGCGGATCGCCGCCGAGCTGGACGTGGTGGGGGTGCTGGCGGTCGAGCTGTTCGAGACCGACTCGGGGCTGGTGGTCAACGAGCTGGCGATGCGCCCGCACAACTCGGGCCACTGGACGATCGAGGGCGCGGGGACCTCGCAGTTCGAGCAGCACCTGCGGGCCGTGCTCGACTACCCACTGGGGGCGACGGACCTGCGGGCGCCGGCGGTGGTGATGGCCAACGTCCTGGGCGCGGCGCGGCCGCCGTCGATGAGCACCGACGAGCGCCTGCACCACCTGCTGGCGCGCTACCGGGACGCGCACGTGCACTACTACGGCAAGCAGGAGCGGCCGGGTCGCAAGATCGGCCATGTGACGCTGCTCGGCGAGGACCTGGCCGACGTGCGGGAACGCGCGCGGCTGGCGGCCCACTGGCTGTCCACGGCGCAGTGGCAGGACGGGTACGACATCCACACGGGGGGACGAGGATGACCGCGTTGGTCGGTGTGATCATGGGCAGCGACTCGGACTGGCCGGTGATGTCGGCGGCGACCGAGGCGCTGGCGGAGTTCGACGTGCCCCACGAGGTGGGGGTGGTGTCGGCGCACCGCACGCCGCAGCGGATGCTCGACTACGCGCGCGAGTCGGCCGGCCGGGGCGTGCGGGTGATCATCGCGGGCGCGGGTGGGGCCGCGCACCTGCCCGGCATGGTGGCCTCGGCGACCACGCTGCCGGTGATCGGTGTCCCGGTCCCGCTGAAGTACCTCGACGGTCTGGACTCGCTGCTCTCGATCGTCCAGATGCCGGCGGGGATCCCGGTGGCGACGGTGTCGGTGGGCGGCGCCCGCAACGCGGGCCTGCTGGCCGTGCGGATCCTGGGTGCGTCCGACGAGACGTTGCGCAAGCGTTTGCAGGCGTTCCACGACGACCTGGAACGCCTGGTTCTCGACAAGGACGCCGCTCTTCGCTCGAGGGCCGATGTGCCCCACGTGAACGAGCGCTAACATCGGGGTTGTTGACGCGATCGAGGAGGTGGCCACGGTGTCGGGCCTGTACCAGCTGAGCGATGAGCACGAGGCGCTGCGGGAGGCGGTACGCGCCCTGGCCGACAAGGAGATCGCCCCGCACGCCGCCGAGGTCGACGAGCGGGAACGCTACCCGTCGGAGGCCAGGGACGCGCTGGTCAAGGCGGGTTTCAACGCCGTGCACATCCCCGAGGAGTACGACGGCCAGGGCGCCGACGCGATCGCCGCGTGCATCGTGATCGAGGAGGTGGCCAGGGTCGACGCGTCGGCGTCGCTGATCCCGGCCGTGAACAAACTGGGCACCCAGCCGATCCTGCTGTCGGCGTCGGCGGAGGTGAAGAAGTTCGTCCTCCCGTCGATCGCCTCCGGCGAGGCCTCGGTGTCCTACGCCCTGTCCGAACGCGAAGCGGGCTCGGACACGGCGTCCATGCGCACCCGGGCCGTCCGGGACGGCGACACCTGGGTGCTGAACGGGACGAAGGCGTGGATCACCAACGCGGGCGAGTCGACGTGGTACACGGTGATGGCCGTCACCGATCCCGAGGCGGAGAAGAAGGCCAACGGCATCTCGGCGTTCGTCGTGCACAAGGACGATCCGGGTTTCTCGGTGGGTGCCAAGGAACGCAAGCTGGGGATCAAGGGCTCGCCGACCTGCGAGATCTACTTCGAGAACTGTGTCATCCCGGCGGACCGGATCATCGGTGAGCCGGGGACCGGGTTGAAGACCGCGCTGAAGACGCTGGACCACACGCGGCCGACGATCGGCGCGCAGGCCGTGGGGATCGCGCAGGGGGCGTTGGAGGCGTCGTTGGCGTATGTCAAGGAGCGCAAGCAGTTCGGGCAGCGGATCGCCGACTTCCAGGGCGTGCAGTTCATGCTGGCGGACATGGGGATGAAGATCGAGGCTGCCCGGCACCTGGTGTACACGTCCGCCGCCGCCTCCGAGCGCGGCGACTCCCGCGCGGGCTTCATCGCCTCCGCGGCGAAGACGTACGCGTCGGACATCGCCATGGAGGTGACCACCGACGCCGTTCAGTTGTTCGGCGGCGCCGGCTACACGAAGGACTTCCCGGTCGAACGCATGATGCGGGACGCGAAGATCACCCAGATCTACGAGGGCACCAACCAGATCCAGCGCATGGTGATGGCTCGGGCCCTGTTGAAGGGCTAGGTCACCCGCGAACCCAACCCTGAGCCACGTCCCGCAGGTTCCACCAGGCGACGAAGCCGGAATCCTCGCAGGCCGGTCGCCAGTCGACCACCGGTCCCACCGGATGCCACTGGTGTTCCGGGGGATCGGGGTCGTAGGCGGACACGGGAATCCCGGCGGCCGACAGCTGGGCGGCCCAGTACCCGCCGCCCGCACCCACCTCCTCGACGACGCCCCGGTCGGCGCAGAAGGACGCGATCCAGGCAACGGTCCTGGGCGACGGGATCCCTGTACGCGTACGCGTACAGGGACTGCAACATCATCTGGGCGTACGCCAGGCGCGGACTGCCGGCCGGGTTGCCGCCGTCGACCAGGCGTCGTCCGTCCTGTTCGGACACTGAGGGGCCGACGATGTCCCAGTAGGGATTGGCGCCGCCGGCCGTGGCGTAGTGGGCGAAACGGAGGTCGAACGCGGCGTCCGACCCGACGTTCCGGTACCGGGCAGGGTGCGGGCGGTGTCCAGGTAGTCCAGCAGCCGGGGATGCTCGCGGGCCAACCGTTGCTCGTCGTCCAGCAGGGCGGCGAGTTCGGCGCGGCGCCGTGGGCTCAGGTTCACAGGTCGGTCGTGGTGCGTTCGGATTCCCTGTGGCGCACCAGCAGGTTCGGGTCAGGGCTGGTGACCTGGACCAGGGACGCACCGGCCGCCAGGACCGTCACGAAGCCGGCCAGGATGCCGTCGGGGACCGTCCAGTCCAGTGTGGACAGCACGCGGGATTCGGGACCCAGGCCAAGGGATGCCGCTCGTTCACGGGAACTCGTCAGCACCTCGTCCACTGTGGAGTCACCGAGGCAGGGTGTGTCGCCGGGCACCGGTGAGCCGTAGAAGTCGTCGCCGTGGAGGCGGGCGTCGGCGACGAAGTCGACCATGCCGGGCGGCACGTCGTCACGCAGGTCGCGGCCCATGGGGTCCAGGGACACCGCCGCCACGACCTCGGCGCCGGACGACGCGCCAGAGCCGGAGGGTGGGACGAACGCGACGGCCGCCCCGTCCGGTGACGCCACCACCCGGGCGCCGCACCACCACGCGCCGAGCAGCACCCCGGCGGTCTGCCAGTGCGCGGGCAACGCCACCGACACCGGCGTCCCCGGCTCGACGTCGTGTTCCTGGACCAGCCAGTTCGCCGTTTTCGCCGCCCAGTTGGTCAGGGTCGCCACCGACAGTTCGACCCTCGTGCCGGCCGCGTCGTCGTAGTGGGTGACCAGGGGCCGCGCCGAGGACAGGGGGCGCAGCAGGTTCTCGGTGAGGCTCAACGGTTCGGACTCCTCAGTCGACGCACGGGACCGCCGGCTGCCGGGCCAACGCCGGCGCGCCGAGGTCCAGCATGCCCTTCGACGCGAAACCGGGCGGGGACGGGGGCGGTGACGCGGGCGGTGACGAGGGCGGTGACGAGGGCGGGGCCGCCGGTGCGGGTGGCGAGTCGGAGATCAGCGCCGCCACGTAGCGCCGCACCGCCGGCACGTCGACGGTGATGATGCTCTGCTTGCGCGCGTTGCGCGCCCCCACCCCGGTCACCGGGATCGTCACGAACGTGACCTCGCCGGAGGCCAGCGCCTGGGCCTGGTTGACCAGGTCCAGGAAGTGCAGGCCCTCGTCCATCACCACCGACTTGGACACCGCGTCGGACAGGGCGTTGAGCTTCGCGGTGTCGGTCAGCAGGTCACCGGACATGACCTTGCGCATCGCCGAGGACAGGAACGTCTGCTGGCGCACGATGCGGTCCAGGTCGCCCCGGGGCAGGCCGTTGCGCTGCCGGACGAACGACACCGCGTCACCACCGCGCACCGTCTGCGGGCCGGAGGCGAACGACGCGCCGGAGTCCGGGTCGCTGGTCGACCGGTTCAGGCACACGTCCACGCCGTCGATCACGTCCGTGAGCAGGTAGAACCCGTACAGGCTCACCTCCGCGTAGTGGTCGACCCGCACCCCGGTCAGCAGCTGCACGGCCTGGATCAGTGCCGTGCGGCCGGCGTCGTCGGACTCGCGTTCGATCTTGCGCCGGTCGGACTCGCCGGCGTCGACCATCCGCTGCGCGGTGCGGGCCTTCGTGATGCCGTACGCGCCGTTGATCTTCTCCTCGTTCTCCAGGCCGGGGACCGTCACCGACGTGTCACGCGGGATCGACACCGCCGAGGTCCGGCCGCCCGCACGCGGGATCCGCAGCAGGATCAACGTGTCCGTGTTCAACGTTTCCGTGGCCTCGGTGCGCAGTTCGCGCAGCAGCTCGGCCGACAGCGGGTTGCCCTGCATGTCGGTGCGGCTGTCGTTGCCGACGATCAGGATGTCGTTCGCGCCGTCGTCGGGCGGCGGGGCCTGCGCGGCCGGCCCGGTCTGCGCCTGGGCCACCGCGTCGGTGGTGTTCGTGCTCTCCTCCAGCTGCACCACCCGTAACCACAGCAGCGACATCGCCGCCAGCGCCGTCGCCGACACCAGCCCGACCACCACCCTGGTCACCACCAGCAGCGCCGTCACCCCGCGCCGGCGCCTGCGCGCCGACGGTAACGGGTCCGCCACCGTCTCCGGCTCGACGTCGGCCTCGGCCGGCGCCTGGACCACCTCGCCGACGGCCGGCGCGTAACCGGTCGGCTCGTCCGACGAATCCGACGACTCCCACACACCCTTGGACACCGGCACACCTCCCCCGTGACCACGCCCTTCGTCCAGATTAACGGCAATTCCGTCCGTGACGGATCCGTCGACCGGGCGTTAGTTCACGCAGGGCGTGCCACCGGCGTCCAACTGCGGCGGCGGCGTGGTGGAGCTGTCGGCCGGCGCCCCCGGCTCACCCGGCTCGGAGGACGGCTGCCCCTTGGCGATCGCCGCCCCGGAGCCGAAACCGGACGTCTCGCCGGGGTAGTTGGTGCCGAGCACCACCCGCAGCCGGTTCGGCTGCTGCGCGGAGTCCTCGGCCAGCTCGAACCGGCCCGGCAGCGACTCCGCCGCGTACTCGGCGAGGCTGCGTTCCCCGGGCGCGTACCAGATCGTCGACGACCCGCTGACCTGCGCGTCCCCGATGTCGCCCGGGTTGAAACCCTTCTCCGCCAACAGGTCACGCACCGACGCGGCCAGCCCGCCGGTGTTCGACCCGTTGCGCACGTCGACCGTGACCAGGCCCAGCGCCGGCCGTTCCCCCTCGCCGGACCGCTCGGTCGACCCCTCGCCCGGCGGTGGGGCCGGCGTGGAGTTCGGCTGGCCGTTGTCGTCGGTGGTCAGCGACCGAACGAAGTCCGACACCTGGTCCGGGTCGACCTCGAGCACGTCGGCGCCGCCGATGTTGGCCGGGCCCTGGGTGGGGATCGTGTAGAAGTCGATGCCGTCGCTGTTGAGCCCGGACATCTGCGCGGCGAACGTCGACAGCTCCCAGCCCTCGCTGAGCACCACCGACTTCTGTACCGCCGTGACCAGCTCCCGCACCTTCGACGGGCTGGTCAGCATGTCGGCGGAGAGCACCTTGTTCGCCAGCGCCGCCAGGAACGCCTGCTGGCGCACGATCCGGTCCAGGTCGTAGTTCGGCAGCCCGTAGCGCTGCCGGACGAACGCGAGCGCCTGCGCGCCCTGGATCGTCTGCACGCCCTTCTTGAAGTTCGCCCCCGACTTCGGCTCGCGCACCGCCCGGTTCAGGCACACCTCGACCCCGCCGATGGCCTTGGTGACCTCGTAGAAGCTGGCGAGGTTGACCTCCGCGTAGCGGTCGATGGTCACCGCGTCACCGATCAGCGACTGGATGGTGGCGATCAGGTTCTTGCGGCCCTCGACGACGGCCTGCTTCTCCAGTTCCTTCATGTTGGGCGCCGTGTTGCCCAACTCGGAACGGGCGTTGTTGTAGGCGTAGGCGAAAGCGGAGTTGAGCCGGTGCTCACCGTAGCCGCCGGCCAGCTCGACCCAGGAGTCCCGGGGGAAGGAGATGGCGATCGCGCGGGTCCCGTCGACCGGGATGTGCACGAGGATCATCGTGTCGGTGTTGCGTTCGCCCTCGTTGACCCCGGCGTGCAGGATGTCCATGACCTCGTCCGGCAACGGGTTGCCGTGCGCGTCGGTGCGGCTGTCGATGCCGACCAGCAGCAGATCGACCGCTCCGTCGAGCGGGACACGCTGGTCCTCGACTTCCTTGGCTATGACGTCAGTGGTGACGGTTCCCTCGTCCAGGTCACCGACCGCCCACTTTCCGTAACCCATGGCGGCCATGACGCTGATCGACGCCACTGCCGCCACCGTTCTACCGGTGTACGTGCCCGCCTTACGCCACCCTCTGAGTGGCCTTCGGCGGCCAGGTAACACCTGCGTACGTTCGTCCACGCACGCTCCTCCCCGTCCCCCGACGGAACTTGACCAGTACCATACCGACACGGTTGCGAGGGTGGGGATGCCTCGCACCTATTTAGGACGCGATACTGCCCCTCGTCGGTTTACCTCCGAGTGAAGGAATTTGGTGGGCCTGGAGATGCTTGCGTTGCTGGTCCCCGGCGGTACCGGCCAGCTCGGACGTGAGCTGGCCGCCAGAGCCCCCGGTGAGTACACGGTGCACGCGCCCGGATCGGCCGAGCTGGACATCACCAACCCCGGCGCGGTGAACGAGGCGGTCAAGACGCTGGTGGACGGCGCCGGCTCGCCGGTGGTGGTGAACGCGGCGGCGTACACCGCCGTCGACAACGCCGAGAGCGACTACACGCGGGCGTTCGCCCTCAACGCCGACGCCCCCCGGGTCCTCGCGGCCGTGTGCTCGGCCAACGGCGTGCCGCTGGTCCACGTGTCCACCGACTACGTCTTCGCCGGCGACGCCACCGAGCCCTACCGCGAGGACGAGCCCCCCGCGCCGCGCAGTGTCTACGGCACCACGAAGGCGGCCGGTGAGGCGGCGGTCCTCGGCTCGGGTGCGCGGGCGTGGATCGTGCGCACCGCGTGGGTCTACGGCGCCCACGGCGGCAACTTCGTGAAAACCATGGCCCGCCTGGCCGAAACCCACGACACACTGTCCGTTGTGGACGATCAGCGGGGCTCTCCGACGTGGACCGGTGACCTGGCCGACGGCCTGCTCGAACTGGCCGCCCGGGTGGCCGGCGACGACCCGCCCACGGCGAAGGTCCTGCACGCCACCGGCGGCGGCGAGACCACCTGGTTCGGCTTCGCCCAGGCCGTGTTCACCGAGCTGGGTCTCGACCCGGCGCGGGTCCGCCCGTGCGGCAGCGACGAGTTCCCCCGCCCCGCGCCGCGCCCCAGCTACTCGGTGCTCTCCGACCAGGCCTGGCGTGGGTCCGGCCTGACTCCCCTGCGCCCGTGGCGTGAGGCCCTGACGGCGGCGTTCGCCCAGGACGCGTCCGCGTACCGGCCGTGAACGACCTGGTCGAGCGGGTGGACGCGGTGCTGCGTTCACTGCTGCCCGACGCGGTCGTGACGGTCGACGGCAAGGACACGGGGTACGGGTTCGGATCCGGGTACACCGGGCTGGTCTTCACGCTCACGGCGGCGTCCCGGCACGTGACCCTCGGACTGAGCCACGGGGCCCGACTGGCCGATCCGGGCGGGCTGCTGGAGGGGGCGGGGCGGGTGCACCGACACGTCAAACTCCGGACGGTCGCTGACCTGGACCGCCCCGAACTGCGCCAACTCCTGCTCGACACGATCGAACTCCGCCGGGCGATGGTCGAGGCCGGTTGAGGGATCAGCCGGCCATGGCCCGTCGGTAGGCGGCGACGGTCAGTTCGGCGGTGTGCCGCCACGTGTACTCGGCGGCGTGCGCGCGCCGCTGGGCCAAGGTCGCCGGTGACGGCGGGGTGGCGAGGGCGGCCGTCAGGGCGGTGCCCATGGCCTCGATGTCCCCGAACGGGACCAGGCTCGCGTGCCCGCCCGAGACCTCCCGCAGCGCCGGAACGTCCGAGCACACCACGGGAACGTCGCACGCCAGGCCCTCCAGTACCGGCAGGCCGAAACCCTCGTCGCGGGAGGGCAGGACCAGGGCCGACGCGCCGGCGACCACCGACCGAAGGTCCACATCGGACAGGTAGCCGAGGGCCATCGTGCGGTCGTCGCGTTGGTGGTGGCCGGGGCCGGCGAGGACCAGGGGCGGCAGTTGGGGGGTGGCTTCGTGGGCCTTGAGCAGCCAGCCCAGCGACTTGCGGGGGCCGGCGGCGCCCACGAACAGCAGGTACTGCTTGGGCAGACCGATCCGCCGGCGTAGGGCGTCGCTGGGGGGCCGGGCGGTGAACCAGGCGGGGTCGACGCCCAGGGGCGTGACCATGATCTTGTCGGGGGAGATGCCCAGGCGATCGGCGGTCACGTCGGCGACGGACTGGGTGGGGGTGAGGACGACCGCGGCCCGTTCGGCCGATCGGGCGACCAGTTGGGGGAGGCTTTCGTCGCTGGGTGGCAGTTCGTCGGGGGCGTCGAGGAAGGCCAGGTCGTGGATGGTGACCACACCGGCGGCGCGCATCGCCGCGGGGAGGACGAAGTTGGTGCCGTGGACGACGTCGGTGAAGCCGGCGAACAGTTCCACGGGCGGGAACGGGGCCCGCAGCCAGCAGCGGCGCAGCAGGCGCGCCGAGACCGGCATGCCGCGTGCCCGGGAACCGTGGGGCAGGACCTTGCGCAGTTTTCGCCAGCCGCGCAGGGTGAAGGCCACCGCTCGGGTGTCCACTTCGGACATCGAGGCCAGTTCCTCGGCGAGGGCGGCGGTGTAGCGGCCGACCCCGGTCCGGTTGCCCAGCAGCGGTGTGCCGTCCAGCAGTACGCGTATCGGGCCGCCCTTAGCCATCCTGCTGGCCCTTCCTGCCCAACCGCTGGGTGGCGACCCGGCGCACCCGGCCGGCCGCCCTCTTCGTCAACTCCGCCGGACCGCCGGCGTCCAGATAGGACTTCACCAGGTCCAGGTCGCGGCGCAGGACCTCGCCCATCCGCAACGGACGGTTGGGGACCAGCGGCTGCGCGCCGGGCAGCCGGTCGGTCGCCGGGACCGGGTTGCGGCAGAACGACACCAGCGGCGCCAACGCCGTCTCCCAGGTGAAACGTTCCCGCACCACCGCGATCCGTTCGCGCGCCGCCCGGGCGAACTCCTCGTCGTAGAGCACCCGCTCCAGCGCGTCGGCCAGTGCCGTCGGGTCCTCGGCGGGGACCACGACGCCCAGCCGCTCGGTGCGGACCAGGTCGGCGAAGGAGTCGCCGTCGGTGGTGACGATCGGGAGGCCGGCCCACAGGTAGTCCAGCACCCTGGTGCGGAACGCGAAGGTCGTCTCGACGTGCTCGTAGTGCGTGGTCACCCCGCAGTCCGAGTCCAGCAGCCAGTTCTGCCGCTCGGCGTAGGGCACCCAGGTCTCGTTGAAGAACACGTGCCGGTCGGTCAGGCCAAGCCGCCCGGCCAGTTGCCTGGTCCGTGCGCCGATGTCCATCTCCGGGACCTCGGGGTTGGGGTGACGCATCCCGAGGAACACCAGCCGCACGTCGTCGTGGGTGGTGGCGACGCGGTCGACGGCACGCAGCAGGGTCAGCGGGTCGAACCAGCTGTACACCCCGCCCGCCCAGAGCACGACCTTGTCCTCGCGCCGCACGCCGGGCAGGCCGCCCTTGATCGGTGACGCGGTCTGCTGCGGCGGCTTGCCGGACAGCCCGAACGGCGCCACCGCGAGCAGTGAACGCACCGTCGGGTCGTTGTCGTAGAGCGAGGGTGTCAGCCGGCCCAGCGCGGTCAGGTGCCCGAGCCAGAAGTGCCGCTGCCGCTCGGAGGCGCACAGGAAGAAGTCGCCGCGTTCCAGCTGGGTGTTGAGGACCTTCGTGACGCCGATCAGGTCGAGCGCGCGCTGCTCGTCGGTGTCGTCCTTGCCCTGTTCGAGCAGCTCCAGGTGCATCGGGTCGTACATGTCGCAGACCACGATCTTGGTGGAGTCGGCGCGTTTGAGCGCCGGCACCAGCTCCAGCGCGTGCCCCTGCAACACCACCACGTCGGCCCAGTCGACGTGCGGGGCCAGGTCGCGCTGGCGGGCGTGGTGCACCGCGAACGGCGCCTCCGGCGGGGCGCAGCGCGGGTTGACCGTGACCAGCCGCACGTCGTGCTCGGCGCAGAGCTGGTCGGCCATGTTCCACGCGCGGATCGCCGGGCCGGCCATCTGCTCGCTGAGCGCGTCGCCGGTGATCACCAGGATCCGCCGGCGGCCGCCGAACGCCTCCTCCAGGCCGAACACCTCGACCAGCACGTCGTGGGCGGCCAGGTAGCGGGGCAGCGGGTAGGCGGGCTCCATGGCGTTGCGCATCAACGGGAGCAGGTCGGTGTCCGAGCGGACCCTGGCGGCCTGCTCGGTCTCCCGCGAGCGCGCCAGCGACGGCAGGAACTCGACGAACTGGTCGATGGCCAGCAGCCCGGCCAGCGTGGTCCTCGGAACCTCCACAGTGGACTTCCCGGCGGGCGTGCCGGTGTCCGGGCGGCCGATCTCCAGCTGGGTGGGGTCGACCTCGCCGCGCGCGGTCGCCCGGCGCACGGCCAGCGCGAGCGCCGCCGGCAGCGCCTTGGCCAGCGTGGCGTCCGAGAGGTTCTTGTACAGGGCGGCCAACGCGTTGCGTTCCAGCAGGAACAGCTCACGCGCGTTGTCCTCGGTGTCCACTTTGGACATCGAGGCGTGGTGGCGGTGGTAGGTCAGCGAGGCCGGCTCGTAGCGCACCCGCCAGCCGCGCAGGTTCAACCGCCAGCCGAGGTCGACGTCCTCGTAGAACATGAAGAACCGCTCGTCGAACCCGCCGAGCTCGGCGAACACCCCGGCCCGCACGAACATCGCCGACCCGGTCGCGAACAGCACGTCACGCGGCACGTCGTGGGACCCGTCGTCGGGCTGGCCGGCGTGGCGCTTGTAGCCCATGCCGAACCAGGTCAGCCCACCGTCGACGAAGTCGATCAGCTCGCCGTCCCAGTCCAGGACCTTGCTGGCCACCGCGCCGACCGCCGGCTGGGTCACCAGCACCTCGACGGCCGCGTCCACCCACGCCGGGTGCGGGCGGGCGTCGTTGTTGAGGAACGCCAGGACCGTGCCGGACGCGTGCCGCGCGCCCAGGTTGCAGCCGCCGGCGAAACCGAGGTTGGCACCGGCCTCGATCACCTCGACGCCGGTCTCGGCTCTGATCCGCTCCGCGCTGCCGTCGCCCGAGTCGTTGTCGACGCAGACGATCTCGAGCAGCTCGGTGGGATAGGCCAGGTCAGCGCGCAGCGCGCGCAGACAGGCGATGGTGTCCTCGGCGCCGCGGTAGTTCACCACGATCACCGAGACGGCCGGACGTCGTGCCGAGTCGGGCAACTGGCGCGCTCCTCAGGTGTCTCAAAAGGGGTGCTGCCTAGACTGCCCTATCACATCACGTTACGGGCGGTTGACCGGCTGAGTTCGCCGAACGCCACACCGCGGCGCGGGGAACGGTCGCGCGCCGGGTGATCGCCCGCCGCTCACCGACCAGCGACAACACCCTGCCGAGCACCTCTGCGAGGACCCGCAGACGCAGTGGTAAACGGTAGTTCCAGGCGTCCGGAACGGCCCGGCCGGCCAGCCGCCGCACCGGCAGCAGCGCGGTGATCGCCGCGAACCGGGCCAGCTCGCGCACCGCCACCCCGGCCGGCGCGCAGCGCAGCAGCATCCACAGCCGGTTGCGCTCGTTCCACCGGTGGAAGGTCGCCGACCCCGGCCGCGTGCTCGCTCCGTGCAGGTGGCGCACCCGCGCCGAGGGCACCGACCGGACCGTCCAGCCCGCCAGCCGCAGCCGCCACGACGTGTCGGTGTCCTCGTAGTAGCAGAAGAACGCCGCCGGCACCCCGCCCGCCAGCGCGACCGCCCTGGTCCGCAGCAGCGCCGCGCCGCCGCAGAAGCCGAACACCTCGCCGCCGGTCGCGTCCCGGCCGTAGCCGTCCGGCGTGAGCACCACGCCCACCGACTGCGTGTCCCCGCCGGTGGTCTCCAGCCGGGCGCTCGCCGCGCCGACCGCCGGGTCGGCGTCCAGGACGGCCTCCAGCTCGGCGAGCCAGTCCGGGGCGGGGGCCGCGTCGTCGTTGAGCCAGGCGACGTACTCGGTCGCCACCCCCGGCAGGACCCGCGCCAGCGCGCCGGCGTAGCCCAGGTTCGCACGGGTGCGGTGCACGGCCGGCCGCGACGGGTGCGCGGCGATGATCGCGGCGGTGCCGTCGTCGGAGGCGTTGTCCACGACCAGCACCCGGTGCCCGGCGGTCTGCGCGGCGAGCGCGTCCAGACAGGCGGCCAGGTGCTCGCGCCCGCGCCAGGTCACCACCACAACGGTGGTCTTGCCCGTGTCGTCACCCGAGGTCACGGCGCCCGACCGTACTCTGTTGAGGTGCCGGAGCTCGTCGTGCTCACCGAGCAGCTGTTGGCGCCCGTCCCCGGCGGGACCGGGCGCTACACCCGCGAGCTGGTCACGGCGCTGGCCGCGACCGCCCCGCACGACTGGACCGTCGCCGGGGTGACCGCCACCCACAAGGACCTCTCGCCGGCCGTGGTGACCGGCGTCGCCGGGCCGCGCGCCCTGCCGCTGGGCCGGCGCGGGCTGACCGCCCTGTGGGAGCGCGGCGTGCACCTGTGGCCCGGCGGTGACGCGGTGCACGCGCCGACCCCGCTGGCCCCGCCGTCGCCGCGCCGGGGCCGCAGCCTGATCGTCACCGTGCACGACCTGGTGCCCTTCACCCACCCCGAGACCCTCACTCGCCGGGGCGCGGCCTGGCACCAGGGCGCGATCCAGCGGGCCGCGGCCAGGGCCAACGCGATCGTCGTGCCGACCGTCGCGGTCGCCGAGGACCTGCACCGGTACGCGCCGGGCCCGGCCACCGTCGCGGTCGTCGGCCACGGCGTGCCGGACGCGCTGCTCGCCGACGTCGCCCCCGCCCAGCTGCACGCCACCGCCGTCGGCCTCGGCCTGCCCGACACCTACGTGCTGGCCGTGGGCACCGTCGAGCCGCGCAAGGGCCTGGACGTGCTGGTCGAGGCGATGGCCCTGCCCTACGCGCCGGACCTGCCGCTGGTGGTGGTCGGCCCGCGCGGCTGGGGCGAGGTCGACCTGGCCGCGCTGGCCAAACGGCACGGCCTGGCCGACGGGCGGCTGCACCTGCTCGGGCGGATCTCCGACGCCGACCTGAACGTCGTCCTGCGTCGCGCCGCGGTGCTGGCCGCGCCCAGCCGCGCCGAGGGCTTCGGCCTGCCGGTGCTGGAGGCGATGGCCGTCGGCGTGCCGGTGGTGCACTCCGACGTGCCGGCGCTGGTCGAGGTGGCCGGCGGGGCCGGGGTGGGGGTGCGCGCCGGGGACGCCAAGGCGCTGGCCGCCGGGCTGCGGGCGGTGCTGGACGACCCGGCGAGCACCGCGCGGCGGGTCGTCGACGGGCGCTCGCGGGCCGAGGCGTTCACCTGGAGCCACGCCGCCACCGAGCTGTGGCGCCTGCACACCCGGTTCTTCGAGATGGCCAGTGTGAAGTAGCGGCTATTCGTAGGTTTTTCACCCGGTCGGGACTGCTGGCCACCCCGGCGGTCGTACGCTGCTCTACGTGTCCGAACCGCGCGTGCTCATCGACGCGACCGCCGTACCCGCGGATCGTGGCGGCGTCGGCCGGTACGTCGACTCGCTGGTGTTCGCACTCGACTCCGACGGCGCGGCGATCTCGGTCGTGTGCCAGCCACGGGACGTCGAGCTCTACGGCCGGCTCGCGCCGAACTCCCGCATCGTGCCGACCGCCGAGTCCAACGCCACCCGCACCGCCCGGCTGACCTGGGAGCAGACCACGCTGCCCCGGCTGGTGCGCCGCCTCGGGGTCGACGTGCTGCACTCGCCGCACTACACGACCGCCCTGGCCAACCCGGCGGCGTCGGTGGTGACCCTGCACGACGCGACGTTCTTCACCGACGCCGCGCTGCACCACTCCATCAAGGCCAGGTTCTTCCGGGCGTGGACCCGCGCGGCGCTGGCCCGCGCCTCGCTGTGCGTGGTGCCCAGCGCGGCCACCGCCACCGAGCTGGCCAGGGTGGCCCGCGCCGACCCGAGGCGCCTGGAGGTCATCCAGCACGGGGTCGACGCCGAGCGGTTCCACCTGCCGACCCCCGACGAGATCGCCACCGCGCGCCGGCTCGTCGGCCTGACCGAGCGGGACCCCTACGTCGCGTTCCTGGGCGCGCTGGAGCCGCGCAAGAACGTTCCGGCGCTGATCAGGGGCTTCGCCGCCGCCTGCCGGGGCCGGTCACGGCCGCCGGCGCTGGTGCTCGCCGGCCAGCCGGGCTGGGACCGCCAGGTGGAGCGCGCGCTGGACGACGTGCCGCACCGGCTGCGGGTGATCCGCGCCGGCTACCTGCCCTTCGACAACCTGGCGGGGTTCCTCGGCGGGGCGGAGCTGGTGGCCTACCCGTCGCTGGGCGAGGGTTTCGGGCTGCCGGTGCTGGAGGCGATGGCCTGCGGGGCGTGCGTGCTGACCACCCGCCGGCTGGCGTTGCCCGAGGTCGGCGGGGACGCCGTGGCCTACTGCGGGGTCGGCGCCGGGGACATCGCCGCGGCGCTGGCCGAGCTGCTCGACGCGCCGGCGCGCCGGTCCCAGCTGGCCGAGGCGGCGTTACGCCGGGCCAAGGAGTTCTCCTGGCTGACCAGCGCCGAGGGGCACCGGGCGGCCTACGAGCGGGCCCACCGGGTGCATCGCCGGGGACGGTGACCCGGCACAATACGTGGCCGTGCCTGTCGAATACGGTTCTGAGCTGGCTGTCGTCATCGTGACCTACTCCCCGGGCGAGACCCTCGACCGGTGCCTGGACACGCTGGCCACCGCGACCACCCGCCCGGTGCGGGTCGTGCTGGCCGACAACGGGTCCACCGACGGTGCGCCGGAGCGGGCGTTGGCGCGGCCGAACGTGGAGCTGCTGTCGACCGGCGGGAACCTCGGGTACGGGACGGCCGCCAACCGGGGCGTGGCGACGCTGCCGGCGGACTACGGCTGGGTCGTGGTGGCCAACCCCGACCTGGAGTGGGGCGACGGGTCGCTGGACACCATGATCGAGGCGGCCGGGCGGTGGCCGCGCGGCGGCGTGTTCGGGCCGCTGATCCGCGAGCCGTCCGGGGCGGTGTACCCGTCGGCCCGGTCGGTGCCGTCGCTGGGGCGGGGGGTCGGGCACGCCGTGCTGGGGAAGGTGTGGCGGACCAACCCGTGGACCACGGCCTACAAGCAGTCCTCGACCGAGGTCGTCGAGCGGGTCGCCGGGTGGCTTTCCGGATCGTGTCTGCTGATTCGGCGGGAGGCGTTCGATTCGGTCGACGGTTTCGATCCCCGGTACTTCATGTACTTCGAGGACGTGGATTTCGGGGACCGGATGGGCCGGGCCGGCTGGCAGAACGTGTACGTGCCGTCGGCGGAGGTGATGCACGTGCAGGGACACGCGGCGTCGCGGGCGGCCGAGGCGATGACCCGCGCGCACCACGAGAGCGCCTACCGGTTCGTCGCCGACCGGCATCAGGGCGTGCTGTGGGCCCCGGTGCGGTTGACGGTGAAGGCCGGTCTGAAGGCGCGTTCCTCGCTGGAGACCCGCTGAGCGCTCACCCGTCGGGGCGTTATCCGTCGAGACGCTGGGACAGGGTGGACCGGGTGGTCGGCGGTTCCTTGGTCGTGGGGATCAGGCCGTCCAGTTCCTCCGGCGCCGGCGGCGCGGGTGGCGGCACGGGCTGCGGCGGCGCGGGCTGCGGTGACGGCGGGGCGACCGGCTGGGTCACCTGGGTCAACGGCATCGTGGGCTGCTGAGTGGGCTGCTGGGCGGGCGGCTGAGTCGGCTGCTGGGGCACCTGCACCGGCTTCGGCGACGGTGTCGGCACCGGTTTCGGCGTGGGCGACGGCTTCTGCTGCTGACGGTGGATCGCCTGGCGGGTGTCCTCCAGCCGGCGCTGCCGGGAGCGGATCCCCGGCGGCGCGCTCACCACGTCGGTCAGCGCCTCCTGGGCGATGGCCGGGATGTTGTCCTCCGGCGCGCCCTCGCCCCGGCCCCGGGCCACCGATCCGGGTACCACCATCGTGGCGTCCGGGTCGCTCTGTCGCTCATCGTTGGCGGCGACGACGGTGCGCGGGATCTGCAGCGTGCTCGCGGCGTCCATGGGTGAGATCGCGCTCTCTGGTGTCACCACGAAGGCGCCTCGCGCCCGAGCCCGCGCCAGCGTGGCGTCAGCCCGTTCACGGGGGTCCATGCGTCGCCCACTCCCTGCGCCAGGTGGATGTTTGCACCCCAGCGTATTCCTTTCTTCGCCCCGCGTCAGCGAACACCGGAAATAGATCACTCACACGTGCGCCGCGTACCCGCGATCACGCAACAGCTCGGTCAGCTTCTTGATGTCCTGCGCGCGGTCGCGTCGGCACACCAGTACCGCGTCCGCCGTGTCTACCACGATCAGGTCTCGCACGCCCAGGGTCGCGATCACCCTCGGTGCGCACGGGACGGCGATCACGCCGTCCCCGTCGACGACCAGGACCGGGGCCTGGTCCGGGGAGACGTCGACCACGCGGGCGCCGTCGACGTCGCGGCCGAGCAGGGCGCCGAGGGTCTCGAAGTCGCCGATGTCGTGCCAGCCGAAGTCGCCGGGGACGGTGGCCACCTTGCCCTGCGCGGCGGCCGGTTCCATGACCGCGTACTCGACGGCGACCTTCGGGACGGTCGGCCACAGGTCGGCCAGCACGGTCTCCCGCCGGTCGGAGTCCCAGGCGGCGGCGATGGCCGTGACCGGCTCGTGGACGTCCGGGCGGCGGGCGGCCAACTCGGCGAGGAACACGTCGGTGCGCCACAGGAACATGCTGGCGTTCCACAGATAACTGCCCGACGCCACGTACTCGGCGGCCACCTCGGCGGTCGGCTTCTCGCGGAACTCCAGCACCGTCTGGCGCACGCCGGGGCGCGCCGGCTCGCTGCACCGCAGGTAGCCGTAGCCGGTCTCCGGGCGGGTCGGCGTGATGCCGATGGTCATCAGCCGCCCGTCGGCGGCGCCGTCGACGGCGTGCCCGACGACCTCGTGGAAGGCCGGCACGTCGGTGATCAGGTGGTCGGCGGCGAACGAGGCCATCACCGCGCCGGGGCTGCGCCGCTGGATCACCGCCGCCGCCAGTGCGATCGCCGCGCACGAGTCCCGCGCGAACGGCTCGACGAGAATGTTGCGTTCGGGAAGCTCCGGCAGCTGCCTGGCCACCGACGTCGCGTGCGCTGTCCCGGTCACCAGCAGCAGCCGCTGCGCCGAGCACAGCGGCACCAGCCGGTCGAACGTCGCCTGCAGCAGCGACCGGTCGGTGCCGGTCAGCGCGTGCAGGAACTTGGGGTTCGCCGCGCGGGACAGTGGCCACAGCCGGGTGCCGCTGCCGCCGGCGGGCACCACCATGTGCAAGTCGGTCGGGCTCATTGGGCTGACGATATCCGGGGTAGCGTCGGGCCCCATGAGGGCATCAGCGGCACGGCGCGACCACACGCCGGGACACGCCCTCGACCTCGCCGCCGTGCTCGGCCCGCTGCGCCGGGGCCACGCCGACCCGGCCTTCCGCCGCGACGACCACGGCGTGACCTGGCTCGCGGCCAACACCGCCGCCGGGCCGGGGACCCTGGCCGTGCACCGCGCCGGCACCGAGGTCGTCGGCCGGGCGTGGGGGCCGGGCGCCGACGCGCTGCTCGACGGCCTGCCGGCCCTGGTCGGCAGCGAGGACGACGACTCCGGGTTCACCGCCCACCACCCGCTGATCGCCGACCTGCGTCGCCGCCGGCCGACGCTGCGGCTGTGCTCCACCGGGCGGGTGTGGGATCTGCTCGTGCCGTCGGTCCTGGAACAGAAGGTCACCGGCTACGAGGCCCGCCGCTCGTGGCGGGAGCTGTGCCGCCGCTTCGGCGAACCGGCGCCGGGCCCCGCGCCCGAGGGCATGCGGGTCCCGCCGACACCGAGGGCCGTGCTGGACATCCCGGACTGGGAGTGGCACCGCGCCGGGGTCGACCTGGCCCGCCGCCGGGCGATCCTGGCCGCCGCCCGGGTCGCCCACCGTCTGGAGGCCGCCGCCACCCTGCGTGGCCGGCCCGGCCGTGACCTGCTGCGGACCGTCCCCGGGATCGGGTTCTGGACCGCCGCCGAGGTGGCCCAACGCGCCTGGGGCGACGCCGACGCGGTCAGCGTCGGCGACTTCCACATCCCCTCGATCGTCGGCCACGCCCTGCTGGGCCGCGCCCTGGACGACGCCGGGATGCTCGAGGTCCTCAGGCCCTACGCGCCGCACCGCCACCGGGTGATCCGCTACCTCGAAGGCGCCGGCATCTCCCGCCCGCGTTTCGGCCCCCGGTTCTCCCCCCGCGACTACCGGGCGATCTGAGCGGCCGCCAGCAGGTCGTCGAGCTCGTGGTCGGGCGGGGCGTCCAGCGGCCACCAGCGCAGGTCGAGGGACTCCTCGCTGCGGGTCTCGCGGGCGCCGGCCGGGGCGCGCACCAGGAACCGGACGTCGAAGTGTCGGGTCGGCACGCCCAGCGAGCAGGTGATCGGGTGCACGTCGACGTGCAGCGGGACCGGGTCGATGGTCAGGCCCTCGATGCCGGACTCCTCGGTCGCCTCGCGCAGCGCGGCGCCGGCCAGGGTCGCGTCGGTGCTCTCGCAGTGGCCGCCCAGCTGGAGCCAGGCGCCGACCCGGGGGTGCAGGGTCAGCAGGACCTGGTCCCCGGTGGCGTCCAGGACCAGCGCGGACGCGGTGAGATGACCTGGCTCGCAGGACCGGGCGCAGGAGTCGGGGCGGGCGGCGAGGAACCCGAGGAACGCCTCGCGCAGCGCCCGTTGTCCCGGGTCGGCCGGCCGCCAGGCCGTGAGCGTGGCCAGCGCGTCGGCGCGCACGGGCGCGCTCACCGGCGGACGAACCGTTCGTCGGGTTCGGTGACCTGGCGCGGGGTGAGCGGGCCCTCCAGCGGGTGACCGACGGCGACCGCGCCCAGCGGCTCCCAGTCGGCCGGCAGGTCCAGGACCTCGCGGACCAGGTCGGCGCAGAACATCGTCGAGGACACCCAGCACGAGCCGATGCCCTCGGCGGCCAGCGCCACCAGCAGACCCTGCACGGCCCCGCCGGAGGCGACGGTGAACATGGTGCGTTCGGCGGCGCCACGTCGGGCGTCGGGGTAGTCGTGGGCGCCGTCGAGGACCATGAACGGCACGACGATCTCGGTGGCGCCGTAGAGCAGGTCGCCCCGGCGGACGCGGCGGTCGATGCGGTCGGGGGTGAAGCCGTCGGCGGCCAGGTCGGCGCGCCACTGGGCCCGCATCTCGTCGAGCAGCCGCTTGCGCAGGCCCCGGTCGGCCAGGTGGACGAAGCGCACCGGCCGGGTGTGGTGCGGGGCGGGCGCGGTCAGCGCGGCGGCCACCGCCCGGCGCAGCGCCTGCTCGTCGACCGGGGTGTCGTCGAAGAACCGCACCGAGCGGCGCAGCAGCACGGCCTCGCGGCGGCCCTCGGCGAGCGCCTCCTCGGTGCCCAGCCGGAACAGGTCCTCGTCCACCGCGCGGACCAGGTCACGGGCGGTGGCCTCGGTGTCGGGCACGGCGGCGAACCCGCGGACGACCGCCACCGGCAGTGAGCCGAGTTTGCCCTTCACCAGGTCGGCCGCGCCGGCCAGTTCGTCGGCGACGGCGATCGAGGTGACGGCCAGTTCGTTGCCCTGGCGGTCGACCTTGCCGTGGTAGCCGTGCAGCACCCGCAGCCCGGACGCGCCGATCGCCACGTCGGTCTGCCCGACCCGCCAGGCGCGGCCCATGGTGTCGGTGATGACCACCGCGACCTCGACGCCCAGGCGTTCGCGCAGCCCGTGGCGCAGGGCGGTCGCCGAGGCGTCCGGGTCGCCGGGCAGCAGCGCCAGCTCGTCACCGGCCACATTGGACGAGTCGACCCCGGACGCGGCCTGCACGATGCCCAGCCGGTTCTCGGTGATCAGGGTGCGTTCGCGCCGGGCGAGGATGCGCACCGACTCGTCGAACACCAGTCGCCGGCGGATCCGGTCGCGTTCCTCGGGGTCGGCCGGCACCCTGACCAGCTGACCCTCCACTTTGGACACGACCTTGCTGGTGACCACCACGACGTCACCCGAGCGCAGCCACGGCGCCGCCGCGGCGATCGCGCCGGTCAGGTCGTCGCCCGGCCGGAACTCCGGCAGGCCGTCGACCGGCCGGATCTCGATCCGGCCGCCCACCGCGTGGTCGGCCCCGAGGTCCACGTCATCGCTCACTTGGTCACCCCCGCCAGGTCGAACGCCGCCAGCACCATGCCGGCCGTGGCGTCCACATCGGACATCAACAACGGCACCGCCCGAACCTCCACGCCCGGCACGGTCGCCGGGTCACCGGTCTGCACCAGCCAGCCGTCCAGCAGGCCGTCCTCCCGGCGGGAGCCGTAGTGGCGGCCGACCGCCTCGGCGGTGGTCGCCACCCCGATCGCGCTCAGGCACGCGTCGGCCATCCCGCGCACCGGCCGGTCGTCGATGATCGGCGAGACCCCGACGACCTTCGCCTCGGTCTTGGCCAGCGCGTCGCGCACCCCGGGCACGGTGAGCACCGTGCCCACGCTGACCACCGGGTTCGACGGCGCGAGCAACACCACGTCGGCTTCGGCGACCGCGTCCAGCACGCCCGGCGCCGGCGTCGCCTCCTCCGCGCCGACCGGCACGATCGAGTGCGCCGGCAGCGCCGCGTGGTGGCGGATCCACCACTCCTGGAAGTGGATCGCCCGCCGCTCGCCGGTGTCCGGGTCGTCCACCACGACGTGCGTCTCGACCCGGTCGTCGGACATCGGCAGCAGCGTGACCCCCGGCTGCCAGCGCGCGCACAGCGCCTCGGTCACCGCCGAGAGCGGATAGCCGGCGCGCAGCATCCGGGTGCGGATCAGGTGGGTGGCGATGTCCTTGTCACCGAGACCGAACCACTCCGAGCCGGCGCCGTAGGCGGCCAACTCGTCCTTGACCGTCCAGGTCTCCTCGGTACGGCCCCACCCGCGCTCGGTGTCGATGCCCTCGCCCAGGGTGTACATACAGGTGTCCAGGTCCGGACAGATGCGCAGCCCGTGCAGCCAGACGTCGTCACCGGTGTTCACGATCGCGGTGACCTCGTGTTCCGGGCCGGGTAGCCCGAGTGCGCGTTTCACCCCCTGCAGGAAACGTGCCCCACCGACCCCACCGACCACGACGACAACCTTCACGCCGCGATCCTCGCACGGGCGCTCAGCGCCAGAAGAAGAAGGCGATGTTGCCGACCGCGCCCAGGTACTCGTCCCCGCCGAACAGGCCGAAGGTCGAGTCGGCGACGCTCCAGAACGCCGTGCCGGCGGCCGGGATGCCGATCAGCACCGCGAACAGGACCAGCGGCGCCCACGGCCGCGCCTTGGCGCCGAAGCGCTGCGCGTCGTGGGACAGGTACGGCTCGATCGCGCCCCAGCCGTCGAGGCCGGGGATCGGCAGGATGTTCAGGACGAACGCCATGATCTGGAACAGCGCCAGGAACGACAGCGCCCCGCCGAGGGCCATCGACGGCTCGAAGACGTCGATCGAAATGATCAACAGGATGCCCATGGCGAGGTTCGACAGCGGCCCGGCGAGCGAGACCATCGAGTCGATTCCCCTGGAGCGCAACGCGTGGTGGTTGATCCACACCGCGCCGCCGGGCAGCGGGATGCCACCGATCGCGAGCAGCACCAGCGGGAACACCAGGCTGAAGATCGGATCGGTGTACCGGCGGGGGTCCAGGGTCAGGTAGCCCTTGAAGTAGACCTCTCGGTCGCCGCCCCGGTAGGCCACGATCGCGTGACCGAACTCGTGCAGACACAGTGACACGCCCCAGCCGGCGAGCACCAGCAGGAACGTTCCGGCCTGCACGGCGAACCCCGGGTCGCCGGGGAAGTAGTCGTCGCCCTGGCCGAACGCGACGATCACCCCGCCGATGATCGCGAGGGCGAGGATGGCGAGGAACACCGGCGAGGGCCGGACCGCTGATCGCTGCACACCCCGAGTGTGCCAGGGACGGCCGGCGGGCCCCCTGCTCGGACCCCGATTTCACCGGGTGCCGGCCCTTCGGGTGGACCGTTTTCCATTCGCCCCTTAGGGCATCACCCTCCCGGGTACTTCGCTTGACGCGCCGCCACTACACGGGTGTAATCACATCGATGTCATTCGTCGGTGAGAGGGCGAGTGGTGTCCGCCAACACGGGGAGCGCGAAAGGCGAGGAGGCGGACGGGCAATGACACTGGAAATCAGCGATGGGAGTCGCGTCGTGGAGTGGGGGGAGCACCCGCACGAGGAGCTGGGTGTTCTGGCCGAGCTTTTCGATGAGTCGGAGGAGCAGGAGTGGCAGGAGCGCGCACTGTGCGCGCAGACCGATCCCGAGGCGTTCTTCCCGGAGAAGGGCGGCTCGACCAGGGAGGCCAAGCGCATCTGTCAGGGGTGCGAGGTGCGCGGGGAGTGCCTGGAGTACGCGTTGGCTCATGACGAGCGGTTCGGCATCTGGGGAGGGCTGTCGGAGCGCGAGCGGCGCAAGTTGAAGAAGCGCGTGATCTGAACGCGACTTTCCTGATGCCCCAGGGCCGGTTCATGGCATCTTGTGCGAATGCCACGCTACGGCTCCCGGGGTAGGACGCCGGTACTGCGTACCGCTCCGGTACTCGCGGTGCTCGTGTGCCATGACGGCGAGGCGTGGCTGCCGGACGCCCTGGCGGCCCTGCGCGCGTCCACGCCCAGGCCACGGCACGTGCTCGCGGTCGACAACGGATCCCTCGACGCCACGGCGCGCCTGCTCGGCGACGCCGCCAGCGGCGAGAACCGTGTGGTCGACGGCGTGCTCACCCGCGACCGGCGAACCGGGTTCGCCACCGCCGTGCGGGACGCGGTGTCGGCCGCCGTCGAGCGCTGGGGAGACCCCGGCGGCTGGATCTGGGTGCTGCACGACGACTGCGCGCCCGAGCCCGACTGCCTGGCGACCCTGCTCAGGGCGGCCGAGGCCTCGCCGTCGGCCGGTGTCCTCGGTCCACTCGCGCTCGACTGGGACGACCCTCGACTCGTGGTCGAGGCCGGCCTGTCGACCGACGCCGCCGGCCACCGGCAAACCGGCCTCGGACCGTCCGAATTGGACTGGAGTCGGCTCGGGCGGCAGTACGGGCAGAGCACCGAGGTCCTCGCCGTCCCGTCGGCCGGCATGCTGGTACGCCGCGCCCTGTGGGACCGGCTGGGCGGCTTCGACCCGGCGATTCCGTTGCTGCGTGAGGACATCGACTTCGGCTGGCGGGCCAACCACGCCGGCGAGGTGGTGCTGTGCGTGCCCGCCGCGCGGCTGCGGCACGTGCGCGCGGTCCCGTCCGGACTGCGCCACACCGGGGCCGGTCCACACGGGTCGGTGGCGGCACTGGACCGGGTGTACGGCCTGCGGACGTTCCTGCTCAACTGCTCGCTGGTGTCGTTCCTGGTGGGAATTCCCCGGCTGACGGCGCTGAGTCTGGTGCGCGCGTTGGGTTTCGCCGCCGGGCGCAGGCTCGACGAGTGCCGCGCGGAACTGCTCGCGGTGCGCCACCTCCTCGGCGGCGGCCTGCTCGCCGGCCGCCGAGCCCGCCGCCCGACGATCGAGGTGCGGTCGGTCAGAGGCCTGTTCACCAGCCGCCTCACCAGGATCCGCAACGCCGTCCACGCCGGCATCGCCCACCTGGTCCGCCGCCGCCTCCAGGCCGACGCCGCCCTGGGCCACTTACCCAACCCCACCGCCGGCGACGCCCTGTGGCTACCGGCCGACGCCACCGGCCCCCAGGGCCTGCCGGCGGGGTTGGTCGGTGAGTCCGGGTCGCGGGGTTGGCCCGGCTCGCCGGGTGGGTCGGTGGGTGAGCGCGGTGCGGCGGGAACCGGGGTCGCCGGGGGTCGTCCGGCGGGGGTGGGCGAGCCCGACTCCGCGGGTTTGGGTGAGTCCGGTCTGCCGTCGGGGTTGGCTGGTGACTCCGGTCCGTGGGGCCGGGTGGGTGAGTTCGGCGTGCCGGATGGGGTGGCTGGGTCGGGCCTGTCGGGTGGGTTGGTTGGTGAGCCTGGCTCGCGGGATGTGTTGGGTGGGTCCGGTTCGCCGGTGGGAGGGGTGGGTGACCCTGACTCGCCGGACCGGTCGGCGGGTGCGCGGAGCCCGATCGACGAGACCGGGCCGTCGGCCGAGTCGGCGGGTGAGCAGCTGGGTGGCGGCGGTTCTCAGAGCTGGGCCGGTGAACCCGGGCTGGACGACACCCGGGCTCGGTCGACGGGTGATTCGCCGGGAGGGTCGGGCACGCCCGCCCTGTCGGCGGGGCTGGCGGACGAGCCGGGTTCGCGGGGGCCAGGGCGGCTGGCCGCTGGGGCGGAGCGGCCGGTGGCGGGGCCGGAGGCGCTGCCCGACGGTGTCGGGGGCCGGCGGCCACGGCGGCCGGCCGGGTTGCGGCGGCCGGCGACGGCGGTGGCCGTGTCGCTGACCTTGCCCGACCTTCCCCGGGGGCTGCGGCCCTCGCCGACCCGCCGGCCCTCGCCGGTGCCCAGGGACGGGTCGCGGCCCGCCCGGCCGGATCTGGTGGTCGTGCGGGTCGACCGGGCGCGGCTGGCGCGCCAGGTGCTCCTGGCGCCACCGGTACTGCTGGTGGTCACGCTGCTGGCCGTGGGGATCGCGGTGAACGCGGGGCGGCTCGGCTGGCCGGTGGCGGGCGGGCGGCTGTTGCCGGTGCCCGATCTGGGGGAGCTGTGGTCCACCTACCTCGCCACCTGGCACCCGGTGGCCGGGGGGACGGCGGCGCCCGCACCGGCCGCGTTGGCGGTGGTGGGGGTGTTCGGGGCGTTGCTCGCGCCGTTCGGGGGCGGGCCGGCCGAGGTCGTGTCCTGGTTGCTGTTCGGGAGTGTGCCGTTGGCGGGGCTGGCCGCCTACGTCGCCACCCGGCGGATGCCGGTCGCCCGCTGGGGGCGGGCGCTGGCGGCGGCCGGGTACGCGTTGCTGCCGCCGGGGATCACCGCCGTGGCGCAGGGACGGCTGGACGTGGTCGTGGCGCACGTCCTGTTGCCGGTGGTGACCGCGGGGATCGTGGCGTTGCTCGGGCGGGCGCGCACCGACTCCTCGCGGTGGTTGTCGATCGCGGCGGCGTCGGCGTTCGGACTGGCCGTTCTGGGAGCGTTCGCGCCGCTGGTGCACCTGCTGCTGGTGGCCTTCGCCCTGGCCGGGTTCGTCGTGGTGCCAGGGCTTCGGGGAGACGGGCGGCGGCGGGTGGTGGCGCTGTTCGTGGTGGTGCTGCTGCCCGTGGCGCTGCTGGCGCCGTGGCCGGCCGTGCTGATCCAGCACCCGGGGGTCGTGCCGCACGGCACGGGGGCGTTCCTGCCGGGCGAACCCGTCACGGTGATGGACCTGGTCGCGTTGTGGCCGGGCGGAGGCGGCGCGCTGTGGTGGGTCGGAGCCCTGGTCGTGGTGGCGGCGCTGGCCGGGCTGGCGCTGCGGCCCCGGCGGGCGGCGTTGCCGGGTCTCGGGCTGGCACTGCTGGGGGTGCTCGCGGTCGTGGTGGTGCTGCGGTTCCCGGCCGTGCCGCTGACCGGCGGCCCGGCCAGCACGGGCTGGCCCGGCGCCGGACTGCTGGTCGTGGGCTGGGGGTTGCTGCTCGCCCTGCTCGGCACCTGTCAGGCCGGCGCGCCGGAACGGGACACCGCCCGGGGCGTCGCGGCGCTGGTGCGCGGGCCCGCTCGGGACACCGTGCGGCGGGTCGCGGCACTGGCGGGCGTCGTCGGGATCGTGGTGATGGCGGTCGGGGCGTTCACCGGGCGTGGCGGCGGGCCGGGCGGCGGGCTGGGCGGTGGGCTGGGCGGTGGGCTGGAGCTGGCGCACACGCTGGAGCGGGAGCTCACCGAGACCGGGCGGTCGGTACTGGTCCTGCCGCACGGGCACGAGCCAGCCCGGATGACCGCCGGTCGGCTGCCGGCGTTCGGGGACGACGACCTGCCGCCCGTTGGCGACGGCGCCCAGCTCGCGCGGATCGCCAGCGGGTTCGGGACGGCCGACGGTGTGCGCCACGCCGTGGCCGAGGCGGCGGCGGCCGGGGTGCTGTTCGTCGTGCCCGGCAGTGAACGGGCCGGGGACCTCATCGAGGACGCGGCCGGCGACCTCGTCGCCGGGGCGCCGGCCACCGGGGACGGGCGGCCGGTCCTGCGGCTGCAACTTGCCGCCGGGCAGGTCACGTTGCTCTCGCCGGAACAGGCCCGGCGGGCGGTCACCGGCAGCACACCGCCGGCCGAACTGGGAGCCCCGGGGATCGTCGCCGTGGAGGCGGCGCCGCCGGGGGTCGCGGTGCGGGTGTCCGACGGCCCGGCCGGGCGGCTGCTGGTGATCGCCGCCGAGGACGAACCCGGCTGGGTGGCCACCGTCGACGGGCGGGCCGTGCCGGTGGTGCGGGCCTGGGGACACCTGGTGGCCGTGCCGCTGGGAACCACCGCCGCCGACGTCCGGGTCGAACAGTCGACCGGGTTACGCGGCGTGCTGCTGCTCGTGCAGGCCGCGACCGTGCTGTTCGTGGTGCTGACCGCGATCCCTAGCCGTCGCCCTCAATGACGCCCGGGTCAAGGTCCAGGTAGTTCGCCACCTGCTCCACCAGCACGTGGTGCACCAGATCCGCCAGGTCACCGCCGTCGCGGGCGCGGGCCTCCAGCGGCCGCCGGAACAGCACGATCCTGGCCTTCGTCGGCTGGCCCCGGCGGTCGACACCGGCCGGCACCAGCCGGGCCAGCGGGACACCGCCGTCGGCCAGCACACCCTCCGGGGGACGGTCGGTGCCGCGCACGTCCGGCACGTCGTCCACCGCGATGTCCAGCTCCGTCAGCTCCGTGCGCCAGCGCGCCTCGATCGGCTCCAACGCGGCGAGCACCAGCGCGTCGAAGCGCTCCGCGCGGGTCGAGGCCGCCGGCAGCGTCGAGGGGTACAGCGAGCCGCGCAGCCCCCGACCGTGGCGGTCGCGGTTGGGCCGGTAGCCGCGAGTGGTGGACACCACCCCGAGGGTACTGGGACACGAACCCGCCAGCACCGGTGTGGCTACCTGCCGGACGCGCCGCGAAGCGCTATCGTCCTCGCGTGCGAAGCGTGCGGAAGTGTTCCCGGACCGGGTGCGCCAACCCGGCGGTGGCGACGCTCACCTACGCCTACGCCGACTCGACCGCCGTCGTCGGCCCGCTCGCCACCTACTCCGAACCCCACAGCTACGACCTGTGCGAGGAACACGCGCTGCGCCTGACCGTCCCCCGGGGCTGGGAGGTCGTGCGGCACGACGGCGAGTTCGCCGCCCCGGAACCCAGCGTCGACGACCTCACCGCGCTCGCCGAGGCCGTCCGCGAGGCCGGCCGGCCCGACCGGCCGATCGACCAGCCCGAACCCGCCTCGGGCACCGGACGCCGCGGTCACCTGCGGGTACTGCCCAACCCTGTCGTCGAGTAGTACCCCGACTTCGCAGGGTGGGACCGGCCCGCCGGTAGGCTCGAAGCAAATCCGTTGACCTCATCGGGGAGCACTGGTGCGTGACCTGTCCGGCGTCTTCAAGGCCTACGACATCCGCGGGATCGTCGGTGAGCAGCTCGACGCCGACGTCGTGCGGGACATCGGCGCGGCGTTCGCCCGCCAGGTGCTGGGCGAGCGCGGCGCGATCGTCATCGGCCACGACATGCGGGCCTCCTCGCCCGAACTGGCCAGCGCCTTCGCCGACGGCGCGCTGCGTGAGGGCGCCGACGTCGTGATGATCGGGCTGGCCAGCACCGACATGCTCTACTACGCCTCGGGCAGCCTCGACCTGCCGGGCGCCATGTTCACCGCCAGCCACAACCCGGCCAAGTACAACGGCATCAAGCTCTGCCGCGCCGGGGCCGCGCCGGTCGGCCAGGACACCGGGCTCACCGACATCCAGCGCGAGGTCGAGGCCGGCACCGAGCCGACCCCCGGGGCCCGGCCGGGCACGCTGTCCACCCGCGACCTGCTGCACGACTACGTCGCCTACCTGCGCGGACTGGTCGACCTGTCCGGCTCGCGGCCGCTGAGGGTCGTCGTCGACGCCGGCAACGGCATGGGCGGGCACACCGTGCCGGCCGTGTTCGACGGGCTGCCGATCGACGTCGTGCCGATGTACTTCGAGCTGGACGGCACGTTCCCCAACCACGAGGCCAACCCGCTGGACCCGAAGAACATCGTCGACCTGCGGGCGAAGGTGCTCGAGGTCGGCGCGGACGCCGGCCTGGCCTTCGACGGCGACGCCGACCGCTGCTTCGTGGTCGACGAGCGCGGCGAGCCGGTGCCGCCCAGCGCGATCACCGCGCTGGTCGCCACGCGGGAGCTGGCCAAGGACCCCGGCGGCACGATCATCCACAACCTGATCACGTCCAAGGCCGTCCCGGAGATCGTCGCCGAGCACGGCGGCAAGCCCGTGCGCACCCGCGTCGGGCACTCGTTCATCAAGGCCGAGATGGCCACCACCGGCGCCATCTTCGGCGGCGAACACTCCGCGCACTACTACTTCCGCGACTTCTGGAAGGCCGACACCGGCATGCTGGCCGCGATGCACGTGCTCGCGGCGCTCGGCGAGCAGGACGGCCCGCTGTCGACCCTGACCTCGGCCTACAGCCGCTACGCCGCCTCCGGCGAGATCAACTCGACGGTCGGCGACCAGGCGGGGCGGATGGCCGCGGTGAAGGACGCCTTCGCCGCCCGCGACGGGGTGCGCGCCGACGAGTTGGACGGGCTGACGGTGGAACTGCCCGGCGGCGGCTGGTTCAATCTCAGGCCGTCGAACACCGAGCCGCTGCTGCGCCTGAACGTCGAGGCCGCGGACGACTCGGCGGTGGCCGCCCTGCGCGACGAGGTGCTCGCCATCGTCCGCGCCTGAGAAACTGGAGGAGCACGCCATGGCCGTTGCCCTGGACCCCAAGTTGCTGGAGATCCTGGCCTGCCCGTCGGAGGACCACGCGCCGCTGACCGTGGGCACCCCGACCGACCCGGACGCCGACGCGCTGACCTGCACCTCGTGCGGGCGGCAGTACCCGGTCCAGGACGGGATCCCCGTCCTGCTGCTCGACGAGGCCATCGAGCCGGGCGCCTCCGGGTCGTCGTGAGCGAGCTTGCGAGCGAACCAATGTCACAGGGCGACCGCGAGCGGCGGCACCGAGCCTGCGAGGGGGCGTCGTGAGCACCGTCGACGACACCCTTCTCGACGATCTCGACCGGATCGCCGAGGTGGACGTCGACGGCTTACTGCGTGCCAGCGCCATGGCCGGCGCCCAGCTGCGGGCGACCGTCGAGGGCGCCCGCGAGGCCGGTCTCGACCGCTACGCCGGCGCCACGCCCCGCGCGCTCGTGCTGATCACCCGTCCCGGCCTGAGCCCCGTGGTCGCCCGGTTGCTGCGGGCACTGCTCGGCCGGGCCTGCCCGGTTCCGGTCGTGCTGGCCGACACCGCGCCGCCGTGGCTGGGGCCGCTGGACATGGTCGTCGCGCACACCGACGACGCCGGGGACACCGAACTGGCCGAGTCGGTCGACCGGGCCTGCCGCTACGGCGCCGGGGTGGTGCTGACCGCGCCGGAGGACGGTCCGGTGGCCGCCGCCGCGGCCGGGCGGGCCGTGCTGGTCACCCCGCGCGTGCACGTGCCGCCGGGGCTCGGGTTCACCCGCGCGCTGGCCGGTGGGCTGATCACCGCGACCACGCTCAACCTGCTGCGCACCGACCTCGACCTGGTCGCCGACGAGCTGGACCGGGAGGCCGAGCGCGGCCACCGCCAGCACGAGACGTTCGTCAACCCGGCCAAGTCGCTGGCGCTGCGGCTGGCCGAGCGCACCCCGCTGCTGTGGGGCCTGGACGACGTGGCCACCGCCGTCGGCGGGGTCGCCGCGCAGGCCATCGCCACGCACACCGACCTGGTGTGTGACGTCGCCGCCTACCCGCAGGCCGCGAGCCGCACCGCGCTGCACCGGGCGGCGACCCGCGCGTCGGCCGGCGCGGACATCTTCGCCGACCCCGACGACCTCGACCCCGCGCAGGTCTCGCCGCTGCGGGTGTTCCTGATCGCCGTGCGGGCCGCCGCGCCCGACCCGGTGCGCCGGCTGGCCGTGGACACCTTCCCGGCCGCCGACCTGCTGTCGGTGTCCGACGAGATCACCGCCGACGAGACGACCTGCGCGGCGGTGCTGGCGCTGCGCCTGCAACTCGCGGCGCTGTACCTCGGCCTGGCCGCCGGCACCACCGGTGGCTCGACCTTCTACGCGCCGGCACGGCCCAGGGAGCACTAGTGCACCTGCTGCGGAATCGCGTTCGGCCCTACGCCTGGGGTTCGCGCACCACCATCGCCGCGCTGCTCGGCCGGGAGGTCCCGGCCCCGCACCCGGAGGCGGAGCTATGGCTGGGCGCGCATCCCGGCGACTCGTCGACGGTGCTGCACACCGACGGCACCGAGCGGTCGCTGGTCGACGTGCTCACCGAGGACCCCGCCGGCCAGCTGGGGCCGTCGGTGGCCGGGCGCTGGGGCGAGCGGCTGCCGTTCCTGCTCAAGGTGCTGGCGGCCGAGGAGCCGCTGTCGTTGCAGGCCCACCCGTCGGCCGGGCAGGCCGCCGAGGGCTGGGCGCGTGAGGAGCAGGCCGGGATCCCGCGCGAGGCCGGCAACCGCAACTATCCCGACCCGACGGCCAAGCCGGAACTGCTGTGCGCGCTCACCGAGTTCCACGCGCTGGCCGGTTTCCGCTCGCCGGACCGCACGGTGGAGCTGCTGCGCGCCATCCAGACCCCGGCGCTGGCCCCGTACGTCGACCTGCTGGCCGGCGAGCCGAACCAGGAGGGGCTGCGGGCGCTGTTCACCACGTGGATCACGCTGCCGCAGCCCTCGATCGACGCGCTGCTGCCCGACCTGCTGGACACCTGTGTGCAGCACGTCAAGGAGCACGGCGCGTTCGAGCTGGAGTGCCGCACGGCGCTGGAGCTGGCCGAGCGCTACCCCGGCGACTCCGGGGTGCTGGCGGCGTTGCTGCTCAACCGGCTGGTGCTGGAGCCGGGCGAGGCGATCTACCTGCCGGCCGGCAACCTGCACACCTACCTGCACGGCACGGCCGTCGAGGTGCTGGCCAACTCGGACAACGTGCTGCGCGGCGGCCTGACCCCCAAGCACGTCGACGTGCCGGAACTGTTGCGGGTACTGGACTTCGGCTACGGCGACATGGATGTCACCACCGGCGAGCCGGTCGGCCCCCGGCGGGTGTACCGGACCTCGGCGCCGGAGTTCGAGCTGTCCCGGATCGAGTGGGCGCGCGACGAGCCGAGGGCCGAGGTGAAGCTGGAGGGCGGCCTGCCGCGCATCATGATCTGCGTCGACGGCGCGGTGCGGGCGGCGTCGGTCAGCGGCCAGACGGTGGAGTTCGCCAGGGGCGAGTCGCTGTGGTTACCGGCGGCGGACCCCGACGTCGTGTTGACTCCCACCGACGGGCGGCACGTCCGGGTGTTCGCCGCGACGGTGGGTACCGAAACGGCCCGGGTGGCGACTCTTTAAGCTCTCGCTCGTTGTAAGCGACAAATCAGACTCTGGTAGGGGAGTTGCCGTGGCTGCAGGGGGCGGAACCAAAGCGATCTTGGCGGCGCTTTTCGCGAACGCCGGGATCGCGGTGTCCAAGTTCGTCGGCTTCCTGATCACCGGGTCGTCGTCGATGCTGGCCGAGTCGGTGCACTCGGTGGCCGACACGTCCAACCAGGGCCTGCTGCTGCTCGGCCAGAAGACCGCCAAGCGCGCGGCGACCCGCGAGCACCCGTTCGGCTTCGGCCGCGACCGGTACTTCTACTCGTTCATCGTCGCGCTGATGCTGTTCACCCTTGGCTCGGCGTTCGCGATCTACGAGGGCGTCCACAAGCTCCAGGCGCCGGAGGAGCTCAACGCCCCGATGGTGGCGGTGGTCATCCTGGTGGTGGCGATCGTGCTGGAGTCGTTCAGCTTCCGGACCGCGATCGTCGAGTCCCGCAAGATCAAGGGCGACGTGAGCTGGTGGGGCTTCATCCGCCAGTCCCGCACCCCGGAGCTGCCGGTGGTGCTGCTGGAGGACGCCGGCGCCCTGTTCGGCCTGGTGTTCGCGCTGTTCGGCGTGGGCCTCGCGGTGATCACCGGCGACCCGGTCTGGGACGGTGTCGGCACCCTGATGATCGGCATCCTGCTGGGCATCATCGCCATCATCCTGATCATCGAGATGAAGAGCCTGCTGATCGGCGAGGGCGCCACCCCCAAGGAGTTCGACGCCATCAACGCGGCCGTCGTCGGCGGCAAGGTCACCCGGCTGATCCACATCCGCACCCAGTACGTCGGCCCGGACGAGCTGCTGGTGGCCGCCAAGATCGCGCTCGAGCCCGGCCTGTCGCTCGCGGAGGTGGCCGGTGAGATCGACCGCGCCGAGTCGCGAATCCGCTCGACGGTCGCCTCGGCCAGGTTGATCTACCTGGAGCCCGACCTGGAACGCAGCACCGCCGAGCGCGCCCCGGAGTCGATCGCCCCCGACCGCGCCTGACCATCGCCTGACCATCGCGGTCTGGTCATCGCGGCCTGATCGGCTCACCGTGCGGGCACCGCCTCCCCGTCCGACCATGGACGGACACCAGAGGAGGTCGCGGTGCCCGGAACCGGACTGTGGCGGACGAAGTCGGTCGACCAGAGCATCAAGGACACCGACGAACCAGGGTCGCGCCTGCGCAGGGACCTGAGCGCGTGGGACCTGACCGTGTTCGGCGTCGCGGTCGTCATCGGCGCCGGTATCTTCACGCTGACCGCGCGCACCGCCGGTGACCTGGCCGGACCGTCGGTGTCGGTGGCGTTCGTGCTGGCCGCGACCGCCTGCGGGCTGGCGGCGTTGTGCTACGCCGAGTTCGCCTCCACGGTGCCGGTGGCCGGCAGCGCCTACACGTTCTCCTACGCCACGTTCGGCGAGTTCGCGGCGTGGATCATCGGCTGGGACCTGGTGCTGGAGTTCGCGGTCGGCGCGGCGGCGGTGGCGACCGGCTGGTCGGAGTACCTGCGCACGGTCCTGGGCTATCTCTTCGGCGACGGGGTGACCAGCAGTGTCGCCGTCGGCGGACTGACGGTGAACTGGGGGGCGCTGCTGCTGATCGTGGTACTGACGGTGGTGCTGGCGGTCGGCACGAAGGTGTCCTCGCGGGTCAGCATGGTGATCACGGCGATCAAGGTCGGCATCGTGCTGTTCGTGATCTTCTTCGGCCTGACGTTCGTCCGCGGCGAGAACTACAGCCCGTTCCTGCCGCCGGCCGAGTCCGGCACGACGGGCGCGAGCGGTGTCGACCAGACGGTGTTCTCGTGGCTGGCCGGCGGCCAGAGCAGTGCGTTCGGCGTGTTCGGGCTGCTGGCGGCGGCGTCGCTGGTGTTCTTCGCGTTCATCGGTTTCGACGTGGTCGCCACCACCGCCGAGGAGACCAGGAACCCGCGCAAGGCCGTGCCGAGGGGCATCCTGGGTTCGCTGGTGATCGTGACCGTGCTCTACGTCGCGGTGTCGCTGGTGGTGACCGGCATGGTCCCCTACACCGACCTGGCCACGACCGGCGGCGAGAGCAGGACGCTGGCCACCGCGTTCGCCCTCAACGACGTCGACTGGGCGGCGAACGTGATCTCGGTCGGGGCGCTGGCCGGCCTGACGACCGTGGTGATGGTGTTGATGCTCGGCCAGGTCCGGGTGCTGTTCGCCATGTCCCGCGACGGGCTGCTGCCCCGCGCGCTGGCCAGGACCGGCACGCGCGGCACCCCCGTGCGGGCCACGATCCTGGTCGGCGGCCTGGTCGCGGCGGCGGCCACGTTCTTCCCGGCCGGGAAGCTGGAGGAGATGGTGAACGTGGGCACGCTGTTCGCGTTCATCCTGGTCTCCGGGGGTGTGATGATCCTGCGGCGGACCCATCCCGACCTGCCGCGCGGGTTCCGGGTGCCGGCGCTGCCGGTGATCGGGGTGGCGGCGATCGTGGCCTGCCTGTGGCTGATGCTGAACCTGGCGGTGCTGACCTGGATCCGGTTCGCGGTGTGGATGGTGCTGGGGGTGGTGGTCTACTTCGCCTACGGGCGTCGGCACTCGCTGGTGGGGCGGCGTGTTACCAATGACCGGTGACCTTCCTGTGCCTCGACGTCGGTTCCACCTGGACGAAAGGTGTGCTGGTCTCGCCCGGCGGTGACGTCCTCGGCACGGCCCAGCACCGCACGACGCCGCCCGAGGTGCTCGACGGGGTCTCGTCGGTCACGGACGCGCTCGGCGAGGGTCGGGTGCTGGCGTGTTCGTCGGCCGGTGGGGGTTTGCGGCTGGCGGTGGTGGGGCAGGAACGGCTGATCAGCGCGGAGGCGGGCTACCGGGTGGCGCTCTCGGCCGGGGCGAAGGTGGTGCACGTGTTCGCCGGGATGCTGACGCCGGCCGACGTGCGGGCCGTGCGGGCCTCGGCGCCCGACGTGGTGCTGCTGGTCGGTGGGACCGACGGTGGGGACGAGCGGGTGCTGGCGCACAACGCGGGGCGGTTGGGGGCGGCGCGGGTGGCCGTGCCGATCGTGCTGGCCGGCAACTCCGCTGTCCGCGAGGCCGCGCTCGGGTCGTTGGCCGGGCGACGGGTGGTGGCCACGGCGAACGTTCTGCCCGACGTGGGCGAACTGGCGCCGGAGCCCGCCCGCGGGGCCATTCGCGAGGTTTTCCTGCGGCACGTGATCGGGGGGAAGGGGCTGTCCCGAGGCCCTCGGTTTCGGCGGATGGTTCGGACGGTCACTCCGGATGCCGTGTTGTCGGGGGTCGCTCGGTTGTCCGGGGTCTTCTCCGGGTCCGTGCTGGTGGTCGACGTCGGCGGGGCCACCACGGATGTGTACTCGGCGGTCGCCGACGGGGACAGGCCGGTGTCGGCCGTCGGGTTGCCGGCGGGGCGGCGGACGGTGGAAGGCGATCTGGGGATGCGGGTGGGGGCGCCGTCACTGGTCGAGGCGGCGGTGGCTGAGCGGCTCGACGGGGCTGGCGAGCTGAGGGCGGCCGCTGGTGAGCGGGCGTCCACGGTGTCGTTCGTTCCTGATTCCGTGGCTGAGCGGGAGACCGACCTTCGGTTGGCGGCACTGGCTGTCGTGGTGGGGGTTCGGCGGCATGTCGCGATGGTGTCGGGGCATCTGGGGGCGCGGGGGGCCGAGCTGGTGGTGTTGTCCGGCGGGGTTTTTCGGCACGCCGGTGACCTGGCGGTGTTCGAGGGGTTCGTTCGGGCGGCGTTGGGGGCCCATGTCCGGGGGGCCTCGTTCGTCGTTGACCGGGACGGGGTTCTGGCGCCCGCTGGATTGCTTGTCCAGGGAGGGTTTTCCGGGGTCGGGGATGGGTTGCTGTCGCGGTTCGCCTGATGCGTTTCGTCGTGTGTCAGCGAGGGGAGGGGAGCAGGGCCTCGAAGGCGCCCACGGTGGGTTCTGCCGGGTCCAGGCCGGCGGCCAGGGCCACCGCGCGGTCCCATTCGGGATCCGCCGTGTAGTTGGCGTGGCGTTGGAGGCCGGGGGTCCAGCGGCGGCCGGCCAGGGGGCTGGGGGCCGGGTCGGGGAGCCAGTGGTCCAGGCCAAGGACCAGGGCGCCGTGGGGAGCCCGGGTCGCCTCGGGGAGGGGGCCGGTGGTTCCGTCGGGGCGCAGGCCAAGGCCGAGGAGGGTGCGGTCGTAGACGCCCTGCTCCCAGGTGGTGACGGCGCCGCCCAACGGATCCGTGCCCCGGCACAGTGCTCGCCAGCGGGTGCCGAGTTCGCCGGCGAGGGTGGCGAGGGCGGTGTGCGGGAGGACCGCCGGGAACGCCCTGGCATAGGCCCATTGGAGTTGGGAGCCGACGGTGACCACACCCACCCGGCGGCGTTCGGGTTCGTTGAGGGAGTTCAGGATTCTGGCGGCCGCGACGGTCACCAGCAGACTGCCGTGGCTCTCGCCGGTCAGCACGACTCGGGTGCCGGGGTCGCGGAGGTGCTCGGCGGTGCGGGCGGCCAGTTCCGGGGCGACCTTCATGGCATAGCACGGGGGGACGATGGGGTGGGCCTCGCGCGGCCAGAAGGACGCCAGGTCGGCGAGGATTCCCAGTTGGCGGCCGGCTTCCGGCGCCCGTGCCGCGTTGTGGACGGCGCGGAGCAGGGCACCGGCCAGCACACCCAGGGTCAGGACGCCGAGGGCCGACAACGGCTCGGTCCAGGCGGGGAGGTGGCCGCCGGTGAGGCGGTTGACGATCGACACCGTGGCGCCGGCGGCCAGCACGGCGGCCGTGGCGAGGAGGGCGTGGTGGGTGTGCCGGCGGCGCCACGTCGCCGACCGCCAGGCCCTCGCGGCCCTCGGGAGGTCGGTGGGGTTGTCCTGGTGCAGCAGGGTCAGGACGGCTTCGTCGTCGGTGAGGGTTCCCGTTCGGAGTCTGGTCATCGCGACGGCGACGGCGACGACGGCGACCACCAGGGCGAGGATGGCGGCGGCGCCCCACAACAACGTCACCGACTCGTAGCCGGCGGGAACTTCGAAGCCGATGAGGCGTTGGACGGCGATCGCCAGGCCGGCGCCGAAACCACCGCCCAACAGCGCCGCCAGGGCCAGGACGGGGGCCGACATCCAGCCGCCGGCCCACGGGCGCAGCGACCGGGGCAGGGTGCGCCAGTCGGCTCGGGCGATCCGTGCCGCGGGGATGAGCAGGAGCCCGAGGACCACGACGATGACCACCAGCGCGGCGGCCACGGCCTCGACCGTGGCGTCGGTACCGGGGAGGGCGGCGGGCAGCGGCTGTTGCACGGCCGCCGAGGCGGCGACCAGCGCCACCCCGACAGCCAGCATCGCGCGGCGGGTTCGGCGGCCGAGGACCACGCGCAGCCGGTGCCCGGCCCGGGCGGGCTCGGCGCCGGCGGGGTCGTCCAGGAGCAGCACGCCGGTCAGGGCGACCACCAGCAGCGCCAGCGACACCGCCCACAGCGCGGCCGGCACGCCGGACGTCGAGGCGAACGGGCCACCCAGGGGGAGCAGGGCGACGGTGGCCAGGGCGGCGACCAGGTGCAGGGCGCGCAACGTCGGAGTGTCCGGGTCGGCCGCCAGGTTGGTGCCGGGAAGCTGGACGCGGGTGTTCGGCGGGGTCGGCGGCGGGTTGTCGGCCGACCGTGCCGTGTCCCAGGCCACACAGGACACGCGGTGCAGGACCAGGATCGTCGCCAGGACCGGGAGCAGGCCGACCACCGGTCGCACCAGGTACGCCGACCGCAGCCAGTCCGGCACCGCCGTCAGACACCGCGCGCCGGGCGCCAGGCACTGGGCGGCGATCAGGTCCAGGCTCACCACCGCCACCTGGGTGACCAGCAACATCGTCAGCAGCGCCCCGGCCAGGCGCAGCAGCGTGCGGTTCGCCGCCGCCAGGCGTGCCGCCAGACGGTGGCCGCTGGGCGCCGGCGGCAGCATCCAGTGCGCGACGTTGGCCAGGGAGAACGGGAACAGCAACGCCCACGTCGCCTTCGCCGCCCCGCCCGAGGTCATGCCGCCCCAGACGTAGCCCTCCACGACCCTCGGGATCGACTGGCCCTCCGCGCGCAGCATCGGGCCGGGTGCGGGGCGCAGCAACCGGTCCGCCGGGCGGACGAACCGGCCCACCCCGTCCCCGGCGACGTCCACGGCCGCGACGGCCGAGACGAGCGACTCGGGGGTGGTGCCCATCGCCCCGTGGACGCGTAGTTCGACGACACGGGTGTCGGGACCGGGAGTCAACAAGAGAATGCCTCCACTGCTCCATAGCCACTCGAGTCGATCAAATTCGAGTAACGGTACTGTCCTGCCGATGGCTTTTTAGTTTGGAGGATGCACGGGATGACCGCAGGCAACAGCCAGGATGCGACCACGGCACGCTACGCCAGGAAGGTCGGTGAGCTGGACTTCGCGGTGGCCGACCTCGCAGAGGCCGAGTTCGGCCGCAAGGAGATCCGTCTCGCCGAGCACGAGATGCCCGGCCTGATGGCGCTGCGCCGCGAGTACGCGGAGGTCTACCCCCTGCGTGGGGCTCGGATCTCCGGTTCCCTGCACATGACCGTGCAGACCGCGGTGCTGATCGAGACCCTCGTCGCGCTGGGCGCCGAGGTTCGCTGGGCGTCGTGCAACATCTTCTCCACCCAGGACCACGCGGCCGCGGCCGTCGTCGTGGGTCCGCACGGCACCCCCGAGGAGCCCAAGGGCGTCCCGGTTTTCGCCTGGAAGGGCGAGACCCTGGAGGAGTACTGGTGGTGCACCGAGCAGATGCTCACCTGGCCGGGCGGCGGGGCGCCGAACATGCTCCTCGACGACGGCGGTGACGCGACCCTGCTGGTGCACAAGGGCACCCAGTACGAGGCCGCCGGAGTCGTGCCGCAGCCCGAGGCGGACGACCCCGAGGAGTGGAAGATCATCCTCGAGACGCTGCGCAACTCGCTGGTCGCCGACGCCAAGAAGTGGACGCGGACCGGCGTGGAGATCAAGGGCGTCACCGAGGAGACCACCACCGGCGTGCTGCGCCTGTACCAGCTGGCCGCCGCGGGCGAGCTGCTGTTCCCGGCGATCAACGTCAACGACTCGGTCACGAAGTCCAAGTTCGACAACAAGTACGGCATCCGCCACTCGTTGGTCGACGGGATCAACCGGGGCACCGACGTGCTCATCGGCGGCAAGGTCGCGGTCGTCTGCGGCTACGGCGACGTCGGCAAGGGCTCGGCGGAGTCGCTGCGCGGCCAGGGCGCGCGGGTGATCATCACCGAGATCGACCCGATCTGCGCGCTGCAGGCCGCGATGGACGGCTACGACGTGCAGCGCCTGGAGGACGTGCTGGACAAGGCCGACATCGTCATCACCACCACCGGCAACAAGGACGTGGTGATGGTCGAGCACATGGCGCGGATGAAGCACCAGGCGATCCTCGGCAACGTCGGCCACTTCGACAACGAGCTCGACATGACCGGCCTCGCCCGCTACCCGGGCATCCAGCGGATCAACATCAAGCCGCAGGTCGACGAGTGGGTGTTCCCCGACGGGCACTCGATCCTCGTGCTGTCCGAGGGCCGGCTGATGAACCTGGGCAACGCGACCGGCCACCCGTCGTTCGTGATGTCGAACTCCTTCTCCAACCAGGTGATCGCGCAGGTCGAGCTGTTCACCAAGAACGAGGAGTACGACAAGGAGGTGTACCGCCTGCCCAAGAAGCTCGACGAGAAGGTCGCGCGCATCCACGTGGAGGCGCTGGGCGGCCAGCTCACCAAGCTGACCAAGGAGCAGGCCGAGTACATCGACGTCGACGTCGAGGGCCCCTACAAGTCCGAGCACTACCGCTACTGAGTCGGACACCGCGGCCGGCCACGCCCCTCGGGGCGTGGCCGGCTGTCGTTTCAGTGCTGTTTCAGTGCAGGGTCCGGCCCTCGGCCAGCATCTCGACGAACGTCGCGATCCGCCGTGCCCTGGTCTCGGCCCGCTTGGCGTCCTCGACCCGGTGCAGGATCGAGTACCGGTTCTGGCCGGTGAGCGTCGCGAAGAACGCCGAGGCCGCCGGGTTCGCGTCCAGCGCCGCGCGCAGGTCGTCGGGCACCGTCGCGTTCTTCGGGCTGGCGTAGGCGGCGTCCCACCGGCCGTCGGCCTTCGCCGCCTCGACCTCACGCAGGCCGCGTTCGGTCATCTCCCCGGCGGCGATCATCCGCTCGGCGGACTCCCGGTTGATCCTCGACCAGCGGCTGCGTCGGGTCCGCGGGGTGAAACGCTGCTGGTAGTAGGTGTCGTCGACGCGCTTGACCTGCCCGTCGATCCATCCGTGCGCCAGCGCCACCGCCAGCGCCTGCGCGTAGTTCACCGAGGCGATCCCGGTGTCCTTCTTCGCGAACCGCAGCCACAGGCCGCGGGTCTCCACGTTGCGCTCCAGCCAGCGCGCGAACTCCGCCTGGGAGGCGAAGGTCAGCGCGGGCAGGTCACTCTGGTCACTCGGCACTCAGTCGTAGTCCCTTGCCTGACGGGTTGTCCAGGGCCAGTGTCGACGACGTGATGTCGTAGCTGACCGGTTCGGTGAGCACCGCGACCATCGCCGACTCCACTGTCATGATGCCACCGTCGCAGGCCTTCCTGGTCAGCAGCAGCGGCTCCACGGTGATGGTCTTGCCGGCGAGCGTGTAGGCCGCCGAGCCGCTGTTGCAGCCGGTGAACACGTCGACACGCCCGTCACCGAACTCCATGGTCGCCGGCCGCGCGCCGGCCGGGGCGCTGCTGGCGGTCTGGCCGTCGACCAGCGAGCCGACCGTCCACACGGTACCCACCAGCGGCCGGTCGGGGTCGGCGACCGACTGCTCGGTCAGCTCCAGGACGACGCCGTCCTGGCCGGTCAGCGTGAGCCGTTCGGCGGTCACCGTCACCGCCGGTTCGGCGCCGAGGAACGTCACGATCCACTTGTCCTGGTCGTGGCGGACGTCGTCGCAGCCCATCTCGGTCATCGACATGCCGTTGTCGAGGCGGAGCCGGTTGTCCTCGCCCAGGCTCGCCGGGCCGGACATCGAGTTGCAGCTGGCGCGCGCCTGGACCTCGTGCTTGTCGGTGAACCGCAGCGACAGGTCCGTGCCCTCCAGGGCGGTGCCGGCGGTGTCCGCCTCGGCGAGCAGGAAGGTGTGACCCCATAACAGGTCGCCCTCGACCGGCTCCTTGAACGACCCGCCGGGCGTGTCCTTCGGCTGTTCGCCGCAGCCCGCTACGGCGAACAGCACCAGCATCGCCAACACAGCACGTTTCATACCTCTGGGACGTACCCACCAGCCGTGCCCGTTGCACGTAAACTTTCCTGCCGTGGTGGTCTGCGATCATGTCGAGGGCCTGGTGGCCACCCCGGCCGGCCCGTTCTACGGTCCGCTCGCGCACGGTTTCGCCTGCGGTGCCCATCTCCCGGTCCACGTGTCCAGCCCGTGGAACGCGCTGGGCGACCCGGTCCGCGACTTCGACGACGACCGCCTGGCGCTGGCCGACAGCTGGGGGATCACCACCCCGCAGGGCTGGCGCCGCCAGGCCGACCACCTGCTCGCCGGCCTGGACGTCGGCCCCGAGATCGACGCGGTGCTCGGCCTGCGCCGCCGGCTGCGCCAGCGCACCGGCACCGTCGACCCGACCGCCTGGCGCGCCGCCGTGCGCGACTGGGCCGTCGGCCAGCCGGGCGACCCGAGGGAGCTGGTCGACCTGGTCGGCGTGATCACCCGCTACGAGGCGCGGTTCCGCGCCGACGGCGTGCTGCCGCCGGGCGGCGTGGTCAACTCGGTGCTCGGCTACGACTACGGCCGCGCGGTCAGCCTGGCCCGCCGGGGCCACGGCGGCGGGTTCTGCGACCACACCGCCGCCGAGGCGGTGGTGCTGGCGGCCGGGGCGCTGTGCCGGCGCGCCTACACCTCGTGGGCGGACTTCTCCGCCGGCTACGCGCTGGGCCGGGTGATCCGCTTCGACCGCGAGGAGTACGGGCACATGTACGTCTCGGTGCGCGGCCCGCACCGGCTGCTGATGACCGAACGGTCCAGTCCCTGGGTGCACCTCCCGTTCTCCTAGGCTCAGCGCGTGGGAAGACTCATCGCGATCGAGGGCCTCGACGGCGCCGGCAAACGCACCCTGTCCGACAAGCTCACCGCCGAACTCGGCGGGCGGGTCGCCCGGCTGGCGTTCCCGCGCTACGGCCAGGACATCCACGCCGACCTGGTACGCGAGGGCCTGCACGGGCGCCTCGGCGGCTTCGGCGACGAGGTGTACGGCATGGCCATGCTCTACGCGCTTGACCGCCGCGCCGCCGCCGACGACCTGCGCGATGCCCTGCGGCACAACGACGTCGTCCTGCTGGACCGCTACGTCGCGTCCAACGCGGCGTTCGGCGCGGCCCGGCTGCACCAGGACGCGCGCGGCGAGTTCGTCGACTGGGTGCGCCGGATCGAGATCGACCGGTTCGGCCTGCCGGTGCCCGACGCCCACCTGCTGCTGCGGGTGCCGGCCGACGTCGCCGCCGCCCGCTCGGCGCACCGGGAGCGGACAGAGGCCCGCGACCGGGACACCTGGGAGGCCGACCAGCCGCTGCAGACCAGGGTCGCCGCGGTCTACGACGGCCTGGCCGGCGACGACTGGCTGTGCCCGTGGCACGTCCTGGACGGCACCGCCACGACGGACTTCGCCGCGCTGCTCGACCGGTTGCGCTAGGGCGCGCCGACCAGGTCCGGGCCCCAGCGCTCGATCTCCGCGTCGATGTCCAGGCGGCCGATCAGCGGCGACCCGCTCATCTCCGGGGTGACCCGGTCGCGCGGCACCAGCCAGGAGATCTCGAACTCCAGCCCGTCGGGATCCTTGCCGTACAAGGACTTCGACACCATGTGGTCCGACGACCCGACCAGCGCGCCGGCCGTGGCCAGCCGCTGCGCGAAGGTCGCCAGCTCCGGCAGCGTGCTCACCGACCAGGCCAGGTGGTAGAGCCCGACGACCGTCCCGTCGCTGGCCGGGGGTCCGCCGCGCACGGCGAACAGACCGAGGTCGTGGTCGTTGTCGGACTCCGCCGCGCGCAGGAACGCCGCCGTCGGCCGCTGGTCCACGACGACGAACCCGAGCACGTCCCGGTAGAAGGCCGCGCTCCTGTCGACGTCGCGTACGTACAGCACGGCGTGGTTGAGCCGGCGGATGCCCATGCGTTGCCCTCCATGGCCCCCCATCGTTGAACCGTCATCTGGTAAAACGTTTGTATAACGGCCGGCGTTACACCTCGGCCGGGCAAGGTGGGCGGGTCCCCCACGGGCGACACTCGCGAAGTGCGACGATGTATGCATGAAGGCACGTGTGCTGGTAGTTGACGATGACCCGGCTCTCGCCGAGATGCTGACCATCGTGCTTCGGGGTGAGGGATTCGACACCGCGGTGGTCGCGGAGGGCAACCGGGCGCTGCCCGCGTTGCGTGAGCTGCGCCCCGACCTGGTGCTGCTCGACCTGATGCTGCCCGGCATCAACGGGATCGACGTGTGCAAGGCCATCCGCGCGGAGTCGGGTGTGCCGATCGTGATGCTGACGGCCAAGAGCGACACCGTCGACATCGTGCTCGGCCTCGAGTCCGGCGCGGACGACTACGTGGTCAAGCCGTTCAAGCCCAAGGAACTGGTGGCACGGGTCCGTGCCCGCCTGCGCCGGACGGACTCCGAGCCGGCCGAGATGCTCAGCATCGGCGACCTCACCATCGACGTGCCGGGGCACGAGGTGACCAGGGACGGTGTCGCGATCCAGCTGACGCCCCTGGAGTTCGACCTGCTGGTCGCGCTGGCCCGCAAGCCACGGCAGGTGTTCACCCGCGAGGTGCTGCTGGAGCAGGTCTGGGGCTACCGGCACGCCGCGGACACCAGGCTGGTGAACGTGCACGTCCAGCGCCTGCGCTCGAAGGTCGAGACCGACCCGGAGCACCCCGAGGTGGTGTTGACCGTGCGTGGCGTCGGATACAAGGCCGGCCCGCCGTGACCGAACCGGTCGGGACCGAGAGGTCCGGGTGAAGCGTTTCCTGCGGACCGTGGCCGCGCTGACCGCGCGGGCCGTGGACCTCGGTCGCCAGCGGGTGACCTACTTCGGCGAACTGTGGCGTCGGTCACTGCAGATCCGGGTCGTGGTCAGCACGCTGGCGCTCTCGGCCGCCGTGGTGTCGGTGCTGGGCATGGTCCTGCAGAACCAGATCACCGACCGGCTGCTCGACACCAAGGAGCAGGCGGCGATCGCGGCCACCCGCGACGCGGTCCAGGTGGTCGAGGCCCAGCTCGTCGGGGTCAACCCGTCCGACGCCGTCAGCGGCCGGCTGACCAGCGCGATCACCGAGCTGACCAGCTCATCGCCCGGCGAGGGCACCGCCAACTCGGCGGCCGGCGCGTTCGAGCCGGTGCTGGTCAGCGACTCGCGGGCGATGTCGGAGGCCGGCGACACGATCGCCATCGGCCGCTACGGCGACGTGCCGGAGAGCCTGCGGCACTTCGTGCAGGGCGGCCAGCTGTCCGTGCAGATCCACACCGTGGACCGGGTGGCCGGGCGGACCACGTTCCTCATCGTCGGCGCGCCGTTCGGCACGGCCAGCCAGCCGATGCAGCTGTACATGATGTTCCCGCTGGCCGCCGAGCAGCGCACGGTCAGCGTCGTCCAGTCGACCCTGATGGTCGGCGGGCTGGTGCTGTTGCTGCTGCTGGCCGGGATCGCGAACCTGGTGACCCGCCAGGTCGTGCGCCCGGTGCGCACCGCCGCCCAGGCCGCCGAGCGTTTCGCCAGCGGTGACCTCGACGAACGCATGGTCGTGGTCGGCGAGGACGACGTAGCCAAGCTGGCCGAGTCCTACAACGAGATGGCCGAGAGCATCGAGCGGCAGATCCGCCAGCTCGAGGAGTTCGGCACCCTGCAACGCCGGTTCACCTCCGACGTCTCCCACGAGCTGCGCACCCCGCTGACCACCGTGCGGATGGCCGCCGACGTGCTGCACGCCTCCCGCGAGCAGTTCCCGCCCGGCCTGTCCCGCTCCACCGAGCTGCTGGTCGACGAGCTGGACCGGTTCGAGGCGCTGCTGGCCGACCTGCTGGAGATCAGCCGCCTGGACGCCGGGGTCGAGGAGCTGGTGGCCGAGTACGTCGACGTGCGGCCGATCGCCGTGCGCGCGGCGCGGGCCGTGGGCACCATCGCGCGCACCGCCGGCAGTGAGATCGTGCTCGACCTGCCCGACGAGGAGGCGCTGGCCGAGGTCGACTCCCGGCGCATCGAACGCGTGCTGCGCAACCTGCTGGCCAACGCCGTGGACCACGGCGAGGGCCGCCCGGTGCGGCTGCGGATGGCCTTCGACGCCGACGCCATCGCGGTCACCGTCCGCGACTACGGCATCGGGCTGCGTCAGGGCGAGGCCGACCTGGTGTTCAACCGCTTCTGGCGGGCGGACCCGTCCCGCAACCGGCACACCGGCGGCACCGGCCTTGGCCTGGCGATCAGCGTCGAGGACGCCCGGCTGCACGGCGGCGGCCTGGACGCGTGGGGCGAGCCGCGCAAGGGCGCGTGCTTCCGGCTCACCCTGCCGCGCCGCCAGGGCGACCCGTTCGAGCGCAGCCCGCTGGTGCTGCCGCCGCCGGACGCCGACCTGGAGGCCGGCGAGGTGGTGGAGACCGACCCGGTGGCCCAGGACGCCATCCGGGTCACGGTGCCCGCCGAGTCCGACGACCCGCCGCAGGTGCCGCCGCAGTCCCCGGAGTGGGAGGAGGTCCGGTGACCCGCCGCCGGTTGATGCTCGTGGTGCTGTCGGTGCTGTTGTTCGCCGGCTGCGGCACCATCCCCGAAGGCACCACCCCGCACGCGGTGCGCGACGACGTCAAGCAGCAGCCGCCGGCCTCGGTCGCCGAGCCCGACCCCGACCTGGACGCGTTCGACCTGGTCCGGGAGTTCATCCAGAAGTCCGGCAACCGTGAGGCGGCCTCGGCGTACCTGACCGAGGAGGCTGACCGCGAGTGGGGCAACGACACCTCGTTGACGGTCATCCTGGACACCTTCGCGACGGTGCCGGTGAACGACCGGCAGGCCAGCGACGCCGACGCCCCGCCGGACGGCATCGAGACCGTCGTGCTGCAGATGAACCTGTTCGGCCGGATGCACCAGGACCACTCGTTCACCCCGGCGATCGGGGACGAGCAGTACGACGTGACCGTGGTGAAGCAACCCAACGGCACCTGGCGGATCGCCAACCCGCCGGACACGGTGTTCGTGCCGCTGGAGGCGTTCAAGGCGAGCTACCGGGCCGTCACCGTGTACTACTTCGACCCTGACCGCCGGGTGACCGTGCCCGACCTGCGTTACGTGGCCGCCGAGCCGGTCAGCGGGCTGCCATCGCGGGTGCTCACGGTGCTGCTGTCGGGCCCGTCGGACACCATGCGCCGGTCGGTGGTCTCACCGCTGGAGGGCATCACGCTGCGCACCAACGCGGTGGTGGACGAGAACGGGTCGCTGGTGGTGGACCTGAGCTCCGTGGGCGACAGACCCATCGAGCAGCGCGAGCAGATGGCCGCGCAGGTGGTGCTCTCGCTGCTGACGGTGACCTCCGACCGGCTGCGGCTGCTGGCCGACGGCCAGGACCTGATCTCCGGGCACCGCGACTGGCGGATGCGTGACCTGAAGTCCTACGACGCCCCGACCAGGCCGGACTCCGACCAGCTCGGCATGGTCGTGGCCGACGGGCGGGTGCGGTCGCTGCGCGACGGCAAACCGATCGACGGCCCGGCGGGCAGCGGCGAGTACGACGTGCTCAGCGCGGCGCAGTCGATCGACGGCTCGCACCTGGCGGTGGTGGTGCGCACCCCGTCTGGCCCGAAGCTGCGGCTGGGCAAGCTCGGCGAGCAGCTGCGCGAGATCAACCGCGACGCGCGGACGATGACCAGGCCGACCTGGCTGGTCAGCACCTCGGAGGAGGCCGACCCGACCGAGGTGTGGACGGTGGCCGACGGCGAGGTCATCCGGGTGGTGCGCACCGGCGGCGACGACTGGCGGGCGCTGCAGGTCAGCTCCTCGGAGCTGACGAACTTCGGCACCATCACCGACCTGCGGCTGTCCCGGGACGGCACCCGCGCGGCGATCGTGTCGAACAACCGGGTGGCGGTGGCGTCGGTGGTGCGGGAGAAGGGCTCGGTCATCCTGCGCTACCCGCGCCGGTTGCAGCCCTCGAACATCCAGGAGGCCGTCGGCGTCGACTGGTACAGCCAGGACACGCTGGTGGTGGCGACCGAGCTGGGCCAGGCGCCGGTGGTCAGCCTGTCGGTGGACGGGTTGAAGGCCGACGTGTTCGACCGCAACAACCTGCAGCTGCCGATCACGGCGATCGCGGCGGCGCCGGACCGGGACGTGCTGGTCACCGACAGTGCGGCGGTGTCCTCGGTGCCCGGCGTCGGCCAGCTCTGGCGCCAGCACGCGCACGGCCAGAGCCCGGACGCGATCCCCTTCTACCCTGGCTGACGTTTTCTGTCGGTGGCCCGTGCCAGCATTCGACCATGCGTTCTTTTCGATCCGTGGTCGACCTGGTCCTGCCCTCGCGCTGTGCGGGGTGCGCGGCGCCGGGCGGCCCGTGGTGCCGCCGGTGCGCCGCGTCGTTCGGTCCGCCGTTCGCCGTGGCCCGCCCGTCCCTGCCGCCGGCCTACGCCCTGGCCGACTATGCCGGTGCGCCGCGCCGGGCGGTGCTGGCCTACAAGGAGCGGTCGCGCCGTGAGCTGGCCGTTCATCTGGCGCGACCGGTCGCGGCGGCCGTCAGACTGATCGGCGCGACGCCCCGGGCCGGTCCGCTGGTGCTGGTTCCGGCCCCGTCGCGGCCGGCGGCCGCCCGCCGGCGCGGGGGCCAGCACATGGCCGGTCTCGCCCGGCGCTGCGCGGCGTCGCTGCGCGGCCGCGGCCTGCCGGTCACGGTGGCGTGCGCGGTGCGCCTGGACGGCCGTGCGCTGGACTCGGTGGGCCTGGACGCGGTGGCGCGGGCGGCGAACCTGGCGGGGTCCGTGCACGCCGTGGCGGGCCGGCTGCCCTCCCGGGGGGCCAGGGTGATCCTGCTGGACGACGTGATCACCACCGGGGCGACGGCGGCGGCCTGCGTGGCGGCGCTGGCGGGGGCGGGGGTGACGGTCAGTGCCGTCCTGGCGCTCACGGTGACCGGCTGAATCGTGACGGTACGAAACGTGATCACCGGATACGGGGACAGCCGAGCGTGTTCGGGCGACCACTCCTGGCCACCATTCCGCAATACTCGCCGGTAAGTCGCCGAACCCGTCTTTTTCCGCCGACGGCAAGCATTTTTGTCGACTTCCCGTGAGGGTGACGCGGCTCGTTGTGACAGTTCGGAACACGTCGCGGGAGAACCTGTTTCACCATTCGGATACCTCCGTTTGGGTGAAATAATCCCGGGAACTCCCGGGTCATGCTGATCGTTGTTCGGGCATGAGCCACCGGCACACCACCCCACCGTCACCGCCGCGCGCGGTGCGGAACACCGAGGGTGTGCCTGGTACGGCTGGGCGAATCCGTTTCCGCCCGGCCGGTGGGACGATCACGCGTACCCGGCCGCGGCCCCCCGCGGCGGGGTTGCTCTGCGTAAGCGACGCCGGCGAGCCAAGTTCCCCCGCCGAGGGGGCTTTTGCGGACGCACAAGCCAAGCTAACGTGCCCGCTATCAGCTTTCCCGGTTCGCAGGGAGGAGGCGAGAAGCCCATGACCCTGGCGCCGGAGGAGCTCTGAGGAACGAGTCCTCTGGCCCTATCACGATCTGGCCGTCCACCAATCCTGGAGCCCAGATTCCGGCGCCCAAGTTCGCTCTCTAGCTCGCTCACGCGAGGGAGGTCGTGTATGGACATCGTCGTTAAAGGCCGCAACGTCGAGGTGCCCGAGCACTACCGGGTGCACGTCGAGGAAAAAGTGGCTCGTCTCGAGCGCTACGACCGCAAGGTCATCCGCTTCGACGTCGAGTTGTTCCACGAACCGAACCGTCGACAGGCCAAGAACTGCCAGCGCGTCGAGATCACCGGCATGGGCCGAGGGCCCGCCGTCCGCGCCGAGGCATCCGCCGGCGACTTCTACGCGGCCCTGGACGCCGCGGTGACCAAGCTCGAGAACCGGCTCCGCCGACTGCACGACCGCAGGCGCGTCCACTACGGGCGCCGCAGCCCGTCGTCGGTCGCCGAGGCCACCTCCAGCACACCCGTCGACGCACCCGCCGTCGCCGAGACCAACGGCCGGCGGACCCAGACCGCCGTACTCCCCGCGCCGACCGAGACCGAGGACTTCCTCGGCACCGGCGACGGCGCCGTACCCGAGCAACGCTGGGACACCGACGACAACCTCCCGGGTCGGATCGTGCGCGAGAAGGAGCACCCGGCGGACCCGATGACCGTCGACCAGGCCCTCTACCAGATGGAACTGGTGGGCCACGACTTCTACCTGTTCCACGACGAGAGCTGCGGACGGCCCTCCGTCGTGTACCGCCGCCGTGGTTTCGACTACGGCGTCATCCGGCTGGTCTGACCGCCCGCCGAACCCCGACCACCGGACGCCCCCGGGTCGCCAGCCCGGGGGCTTCCGCACGCCCCGCGAGCTGACCGAGGTCAAGTCCGAGGAAACCCGTCGAAACATCGAGCGGGCAAGCGACGACGCCGCCTCTGCGTTACCGCCTACGATGGCAGTGACGAGGCGCCCGCCGGCGGGCGCGTGACGATTCAGCTAGCGAGGTTGACCTGATGGTGCTGTCCCGGATACTCCGCGCAGGCGAGGGTAGGACGCTCAAGCACGTACGCAAAATCGCGGACAGGGTCAACGATCTCGAGGACTCGGTCATCGACCTGACCGACGCCCAGCTGAGGGCCAAGACGGACGAGTTCCGCAAGCGCTACGAGGACCTGCGCGAGGTCGACGACGACGACCCGGAGGCCACCGACTTCGACGCGCTCGACGAGCTGATGCCCGAGGCGTTCGCGGTCGTGCGCGAGGCCGCCAAGCGCGTGCTGCGCCAGCGCCACTTCGACGTGCAGATCATGGGCGGCGCGTCACTGCACCTGGGCAACGTCTCGGAGATGAAGACCGGTGAGGGCAAGACCCTGACCGCGGTCCTGCCGGCCTACCTCAACGCCATCTCCGGCAACGGCGTGCACGTCGTCACCGTCAACGACTACCTGGCCAAACGTGACGCCGAGTGGATGGGCCGGGTGCACCGCTTCCTCGGCCTGCGGGTCGGCGTGATCCTCTCGGAGATGTCCACCGACCAGCGCCGCGCCTCCTACGAGGCCGACGTCACCTACGGCACGAACAACGAGTTCGGCTTCGACTACCTGCGCGACAACATGGCCGCCAGCCTCGGCCAGATGGTCCAGCGCGGCCACAACTTCGCCATCGTCGACGAGGTCGACTCGATCCTCATCGACGAGGCCCGCACCCCGCTGATCATCTCCGGCCCGGCCGACCAGTCCTCCCGCTGGTACACCGAGTTCGCCAGGATCGTCGACCGGATGCAGGGCATCGACGTCACCGCGATGGCCCCCCGCGAGAAGGACTCCCGCGCGAACGAGATCGCCAGCAAGCACTACGAGGTCGACCGCAAGCGGCGCACGATCGGCGTCAGCGAGAAGGGCGTGGCCTACGTCGAGGACCAGCTGGGCATCGACAACCTCTACGACGCGGCGAACACCCCGCTGGTCGGCTACCTGAACAACGCCATCAAGGCCAAGGAGCTGTACCAGAACGACAAGGACTACCTGATCCGCGACGGCGAGGTCCTGATCGTCGACGAGTTCACCGGCCGGGTGCTCTCCGGCCGGCGCTACAGCGAGGGCATGCACCAGGCCATCGAGGCCAAGGAGAAGGTGGAGATCAAGGCCGAGAACCAGACTCTCGCCACGATCACCCTGCAGAACTACTTCCGGCTCTACAACAGGCTTTCCGGCATGACCGGTACCGCCGAGACCGAGGCCGCCGAGTTCTGGAACACCTACAAGCTGCACGTGGTGCCGATCCCGACGAACCGGGCGATGATCCGCGACGACCGCACCGACCTGATCTACAAGACCGAACAGGGCAAGTTCGAGGCGGTCGCCGACGACATCGCCGAGCGCAACGAGAAGGGCCAGCCGGTCCTGGTCGGCACGACCAGCGTCGAGCGCTCGGAGTACCTGTCGAAGCTGCTGGTCAAGCGCGGTATCCCGCACAACGTGCTGAACGCCAAGCACCACGAGAAGGAGTCGTCGATCGTCGCCTCCGCCGGCCACGCCGGCGCGGTCACCGTCGCCACCAACATGGCCGGTCGAGGCACCGACATCATGCTCGGCGGCAACCCCGACCACCTGGCCGAGAGCGCCCTGCGCGACAAGGGCCTCGACCCGGTCGAGACCCCCGAGGAGTGGACCGCGGCGCTGCCCGACGCCCTCGAACAGGCCCGCGAGGACGTGCGTGCCGAGGCCGAGGAGGTCCGCCAGGCCGGCGGCCTGTACGTGCTGGGCACCGAGCGGCACGAGTCGCGGCGCATCGACAACCAGCTGCGCGGCCGGTCCGGCCGTCAGGGCGACCCCGGCGAGTCGCGGTTCTACCTGTCGCTGGGTGACGAGCTGATGCGCCGGTTCAACGCGGCGTTCGTCGAGCGGGTGATGACCACCATGCGCGTCCCCGAGGACCAGCCGATCGAGGCGAAGATGGTCTCCCGGGCGATCAAGAGCGCGCAGTCCCAGGTCGAGCAGCAGAACTTCGAGGCCCGCAAGAACCTCCTCAAGTACGACGAGGTGATGAACCAGCAGCGCAAGGAGATCTACGCCAACCGCATGCGCGTGCTGGCCGGCGAGGACCTCCGCGAGCAGATCGACCGGATGATCGAGGAGGTCATCGGCGACTACATCAAGAAGGCGACGTCCGACGGCTACGCCGAGGACTGGGACCACGTGAAGCTGTGGTCGGCCCTCAAGGAGCTGTACCCGATCTCCCTCAAGTGGGACACCCTCGTCGACGACATGGAGGAGCGCGGCGACGACCTGACCGCCGAGAACCTCCTCGCCGCCATCCTCGCCGACGTCCGCCGCTCCTACGACGAACGCGAGCAGGACATCAACAGCCGCGTCCCCGGCGACGACGGCCAACTGCCCAGCACGGACGGCATGCGCCGCCTGGAGCGCCTGGTGATGCTCGACGTCCTGGACCGCAAGTGGCGCGAGCACCTGTACGAGATGGACTACCTCAAGGACGGCATCGGCCTGCGAGCCATGGCGCAGCGCGACCCGCTGATCGAGTACCAGCGCGAAGGCTTCGACATGTTCAACACGATGCTCGACGGGTTGAAGGAGGAGTGCATCACGCTGCTGTTCAAGGCGCAGGTGGCCGACCCGCAGCAGCAGACCGCCGCCGAGCCGGTGCCGGCCGGTGACCGCACCGCCCGAGCCCAACAGGCAGCGGCGCGCGCGTCCCAGGCAGCCGCCGCGGCCGAAGCAGCCGCCGCGGCACGCCAGGAGGACAAGATCCCGCCCGCACTGCGAGGCGGCACCCGCCCACCGGAGCAGTACACCTACTCCGGCCCGTCCGAAGGCGGCGGCGTCCAGTCCCGAGGCGGCCAGTCCGGCAACGGCCAGAAGCCCGGCACCCCCGGCAACTCCCGCCGCGACCGCCGAGCCGCCGCCCGCGACGCGGCGAAGAAGGGCAAGAAGGGCCCCCGCCGCTGACCGGTTCACGTTCGTGCTCAGGGCCGCCGACGGAATGTCGTCGGCCCTGAGCATTTTTCGTGGCATCAGTCCCGCCCGCCCAACGCCTCCCGCCGTGCTCCCGCTGGCCACGCCCCAACTCCCCAACCGCACCCCGAGTTGTCCACAACCCCCACCGGCAAAGCCCCGTTGCCTCATGTCAAGATGCCCGCGTGGGTGGGTTCGTTGCCTCACGGGATGTGCCCGTGTGGGTGAGGCCGG
>NZ_MSIF01000004.1 GCF_001921215.1 Actinophytocola xinjiangensis | reverse complement strand
CAGCAGACGACACCCCAACACCCGACGCGCCCACACCACCGACCGAAGCAGCACCAGACCCAGCAGCAGACGACACCGGAACGCCTGACGGGCCGACACCGCTGGTCGAGGTGGGGCCAGGCGCAGAACCGGCGCCCGGGGCGAAGGACGGGGCGGCAGGGGCGCCCGACGGGCCGAGGTCGGCGGCTGGGGCGCTGTCCGAGGCTGGTGCGGGGGTCGGGACCGGGTGGACGCCGGTGGCGGCCCGGCGTTTGCCGCCGCTGCCTTCGGGGATGCTCAGGGAGTCGATGATGGTGCGGCCGATGCGGAGGGTGTCGGCGGTGTCGTGGAAGGTGGGCTCCGGGGAGTGGGCGAGGGCGGGGATGGGTTGGGTGCGTTCGCCGGGGCGGCGGTGGGGTTCGGGTGGGGTCAGGGCGTGGCGGGCCGAGCTGAGGAGGGCGGCGACGTCCACCGACGGCGCATCGGGGTTGGACTGGCCGACGCCGGTGCTGATGCCGCGGGCGTTGGCCTGGGTCAGCCAGTCGGCGCGCAGGGCGGTGTCGCGGATCGTTCTGGCGAACTCTTCGGCCTGGTCCTTGGTGGTGCTGGGGAGGATGACGGCCAGCTCGGCGCCGTCCGAGTGGGCCAGCTCGGCGTTGGCGGGGACCAGGTCACGCAGGCGGTCGGCCAGACCGGTGAGGTTCACACCGGGATGTGTGCCGTTCTCGGCCAGGCGGACCAGGGCCAGAGCCACCGGGCGTTCGCCGTTGCGGACCGCGTGGAGGCGGCGGTAGAGACCCTCGCGGTCCAGCAGGTCAGCCGCTGGCTCCGGAGACGAATGATCTCCCTCGGACTGCGATGGCGAGGCCGCGAGGGACGATGCCGGCTGTTCCGCGGCTTGTCGGGTCAGGGATGCCCGACTCGGGTGCCTGTCCTCCGCGGTCGCGTGTTCGGGGGGCATCCCGTTCAGCGGCGCGTGCGCCAGAAACTGGCTCGACGACTGCTCCCCAGGCAACGCCACCTGCGCCGCGGCGTGACTCGCCGACGACGGACCTCCGGACAACGCCACCTGCGCCGCAGCGTGACTCGCCGACTGGTCTTCGGACAACGCCACCTGCGGCGAAACATGGCTTGACGAAGCCGGGCCCCCAGACAACGCCACCTCCCCCGCAGCATGACTCGCCGACGACGGACCTCCGGACAACGCCACCTGCGCCGCAGCGTGACTCGCCGACTGGTCTTCGGACAACGCCACCTGCGGCGAAACATGGCTTGACGAAGCCGGGCCCCCAGACAACGCCACCTCCCCCGCAGCATGACTCGCCGACGACGGACCTCCGGACAACGCCACCTGCGCCGCAGCATGGCTCGCCGACTGGTCTTCGGACAACGCGACCGGGGTTGGGGCCGTGTGGGCTGCCGGGGGCCGCTCTGCCGCGGGATCGGCGGGGGGTGCGGCGTGGTGGGACATCGGCTCGGGAGCGGTGGTGGTTCGGGGGTGGGTGGAGGTGAGGAGGGTGGTGAGCAGGGTACTCGCCGCCGTGGCGTTCCAGTCCCTGGCCGCGCCGACGACCACCAGCAGGCGGCGGGCGGCTCGCGCGGTCGCTCGGAGTCTGCGGTGGTCGGCCGCGCGGGCGGTGCGGGCGGCGTCGAGGGCCTCGGTGGTCAGGCCGGCTTGTTCGTCGAGATGGGAGATGGTGGTGAGGGCGTCAGCGAGGATGCCGTCGAGGGTGTGGCGGGTGCCCAGTTGGGCCGCCTGGTCCAAGAGGGCCCGGCCGCGCTCGACCCGACCCGCCGGCAGGTGGATGCGGGTGGCGACGGCCAGCATGAGTTGGCCGAGGGCGGCGGCGGACGTCGCCCGCGCCGGTTCGTCCAGCAGAGGGGCGGCGACCGACTCGGCCTCGGACAGGTCGCCGTCGTCCAGAAGGGCGCAGGTCAGTTCCAGGACCAGTTGGGCGCGCAGGCGAGTCGTTTCCGGGCGGCTGCCGCGCAGGCGGTTGAGCTGGCCCAACGCCTCGCGGGCCGCGTCGATCGCGTCCTCGGTGTCGCCGTACCAGCGGTGGTAGGCGGCGGCACGGACCGACAACCGGACACGTTCGATCCGGCGCAGGTCCGAGGAAAGGCCGTCGTCGGCCCCCAGGAGACGGTCGGCCTCGGTGAGCGCGTCCTCCACGTCGTCGCGGCGGGCCACGTGCGCCAGGCAGCCGACCAGGCGGCCCAGCGCGACCGCGCGGACCGACGGCCGGGCCAGTGGGGACTCCAGGACCGGACGCAGGATCGCGCAGCCCAGCAGCGGCTCGCCGACCTCCCTGGCACACGCCGCGAGATCGAGACGAACCGACAGGGCGAGGTCGTCGTCGCCGGCGCTCTCCGCGAGGGAGAGCGCCGACAGCGACGGCTCGATCGCGTCCGCGTAGTGGCTGACCCGGACCAGGCCGGCCGACAGCACCGCCCGCGCCCGCATGGCCAACGACGTCGCCAACGACCTGACCTGATCGGGAAGATCGCCGGCCGAGGCCAGGTCGGCGGCGCCGACCACCACAGCCCGGCGAACCAGTTGGACGGCCAGTTCCGGGGCACTGGACCGCAACGCCTCGGCCGACCGGACGAGTGCCGCGCACTCGCCGAGACCGCCGGCCGCCGGCACCTCGTCCAAGGCCGCCACCACCGGAACCCCCAACCTAGTCCCGAGTCAGCTTGCGGTAGGTGACCCGATGCGGACGTGCGGCTTCCTCACCAAGGCGTTCGATCTTGTTCTTCTCGTACCCCTCGAAGTTGCCCTCGAACCAGAACCACTTGGCGGGATTCTCCTCAGTGCCTTCCCACGCGAGGATATGCGTCGCGACCCGATCAAGGAACCACCGATCGTGGGAGATGACCACCGCGCAGCCCGGGAACTGCTCCAACGCGTTCTCCAGCGACCCCAGCGTTTCCACGTCCAGGTCGTTGGTCGGCTCGTCCAGCAGGATCAGGTTGCCGCCCTGCTTGAGGGTCAACGCCAGGTTGAGCCGGTTGCGCTCGCCACCGGAGAGCACCCCCGACGGCTTCTGCTGGTCGGCACCCTTGAACCCGAAGGCACTGACGTAGGCGCGGGACGGCATCTCGACCTGGCCGACATGGATGTAGTCCAGTCCGTCCGACACCACCTCCCACACGTTCTTCTTCGGGTCGATCCCGCCGCGTTCCTGGTCGACGTAGGACAGCTTCACCGTGTCGCCGACCCGCACCGAACCGGCGTCCGGCTCCTCGAGACCGACGATGGTCTTGAACAGCGTCGTCTTGCCGACGCCGTTCGGGCCGATCACGCCGATGATGCCGTTGCGCGGCAGGCTGAACGACAGGTCGTTGATGAGCACCCGGTCGCCGAAGCCCTTGCGCAGCTTCTCGACGTCGACGACCACGTTGCCCAGCCGGGGCCCCGGCGGGATCTGGATCTCCTCGAAGTCGAGCTTGCGGGTGCGCTCGGCCTCCGCCGCCATCTCCTCGTAGCGGTCAAGACGCGCCCTGGACTTGGTCTGCCGTGCTTTGGCGTTGGACCGCACCCAGGCCAGCTCGTCCTTCAGCCGCTTCTGCAGCTTCTGGTCCTTCTTGCCCTGGACCGCCAACCGCTCGGCCTTCTTCTCCAGGTAGACGGAGTAGTTGCCCTCGTAGGCATGGGCCCGGCCACGGTCGAGCTCCATGATCCACTGCGAGAGGTTGTCCAGGAAGTACCGGTCGTGGGTGACCGCCAGAACGGCACCCGGGTACTGGGCCAGGTGCTGTTCGAGCCACAGCACGCTCTCCGCGTCCAGGTGGTTGGTCGGCTCGTCCAGCAGCAACAGGTCGGGCTTGGACAGCAGGAGCTTGCACAGCGCCACCCGGCGGCGTTCACCACCGGAGAGCACCGTGACGTCCGCGTCCGGTGGCGGGCACCGCAGCGCGTCCATCGCCTGCTCCAGCTGGGAGCCGAGGTCCCACGCGTCGGCGTGGTCGAGGTCCTCCTGGAGTTTGCCCATCTCCTCCATGAGCGCGTCGGAGTAGTCGGTCGCCATCAGCTCGGCGATCTCGTTGAAGCGGTCAAGCTTCTGCTTGATCTCGCCGACGCCCTCCTCGACGTTGCCGAGGACGGTCTTGTCCTCGTTGAGGGGCGGCTCCTGCTGCAGGATGCCGACCGTGTACCCGGGGGACAGGAACGCCTCGCCGTTGTTGGGCTGGTCCAATCCGGCCATGATCTTGAGCACGCTGGACTTACCGGCACCGTTGGGACCCACCACCCCGATCTTCGCTCCGGGGTAGAACGCGATGGTGACGTCATCAAGGATGACCTTGTCCCCGTGCGCCTTGCGCACCTTTTTCATGGTGTAGATGAACTCGGCCATGGCCGCGATCGTAGAGCGGTCCGGACTCGGACATGACCTCGGTGTGGCGCTGCGGCGTGAAGGATCTTCCCGGGACCCGGCTCAGGCGGCCCGCCGGCCGATCACCTCCTCCCCCGGTTGGCCGGTACTCGCCTCGGTCAGCGGGCGGGGCGGCCGTTCGACCGCGACCGTGCACCAGTTCAGGTCGGGGCCGATGGCACGGGCATCCAGCTCGTAACTGTCGCGCTGGTCGCCGCCGCTGGTCTGGTACTGGCGGACGTAGAGCCGGCCGGTCACCATCACGTTGTCGCCCTTGACCACCGAGTTGGCCACGCCCTCGGCCAGCCGCCGCCACGAGTTCACCGTGACGAACAGCCGGTCGCCGTCACCCCACTCCTGGGTCTCCCGGTTGAACCTGCGTTCCGACGCCATCAGCCGGAAGCTGGTCTTCTGGTCGCCGTTGGGGAACCGGTGGCGCGCCGGCTCGGTGATGACCCGGCCGACCATCGACACGATCGTCTCGTACATCGGGCTGCTCCTCGCTGTCCGTGGCGGCGCGGGGTGCGCCGCTCACACGAACAACAGTGCCCGTGTTCGGCGGGAAACGGGGCGGACAACCGCCCACCTGTGGACAACTCGTGCGGCTGTGGACAACTCAGGGCGCGGCGAGCGGTGATGGCCGGGATCTGTGGTAGTGGGCCGCTCACCCCGGGGCGTCGGCCTGCTGCTTGTCCGGTTCGTCGTCACGCTGCCCGCCGGAGAGCTTGCGCAGCATCGCGTTGTACGCGGTCCGCTCGGCGTCACCGTCGTCGTCGGCGCGCCGGTCGGCCCGCCGTGCCTCCCGGTCGTCGGCCTTGGCCCACTGCACCAGCAGCGCGACCAGCACGATCAGCAGCGGCACTTCGCCGGCCGCCCACGCTATGCCCCCACCGAGCCGCTGGTCGGCCAGCAGATCGGCGGCCCATGGCAGGCCGAGCGCCCGGTAGAACGGCTCGCCGACGACCGTCTGCGAACTCATCATGATCACGCCGAAGAACGCGTGGAAGGGCAGCGAGGCGAACACCATGCCCAGCCGCGCGACGTGCGGCAACCTCCTCGGCGACGGATCGACGCCGATCACCGGCCAGTAGAACAGGTAGCCCACGATCAGGAAGTGGGCATTCATAAGAAGGTGTGCCCAGTGCTCCTCCACTGCGACCTCGAACAGCCCGGAGAAGTACAGAACGTAGAACGAACCGACGAACAACACGAGCGCGACCACCGGTTGGGTGAGCGCCTTCGACACGGGTGAGCGAACGGCCGCGAGCAGCCACTCCCGAGGCCCCGGAGCCCCGTCCCGACCCGCCACCGGCAGCGCCCGCAGCGCCAACGTCACCGGCCCACCCAGTACCAGCAGCACCGGCGCCAGCATGGACAGCATCATGTGCGTCTCCATGTGGACGCTGAACATCGCCGGGGCGTAGCGGCCGAACCCGGAGGAGGTCGCCACCAGCAGCACCAGACAGCCCAGCACCCAGGCCACCGTCCGGCCGACGGGCCAGGCGTCGCCCCGGGCGCGCAGCCGCCGCACACCGAGCAGGTAGAGCACCGCCATGGTGATCGCGAGGGTGCCGAAGATGATGTCGAAACGCCAGTCGGTGAGCAGCGCCCCCAGCGTCGGCGGGCCGTCGAGCGGGTAGCCGAGAATGGCCTCGATCCGCTCGGGCAGCACGCCCTCACCCGGCGGTGGGGTCCGGGCGAGCGCGGCGGCGATACCGATCGTCAGGCACATGACCAGCACCTCGACGGCCGCCAGACGCACCAGCAGGTTGCTCGACCCGCCGGCCTCGATGGCCGCGACCGTCCGCTGCCGGTGGGCGAACCCGAAGAGGCCGAGCACACCCAACGCGGCGATCTTGGCGACCACCAGCAGGCCGTAGTCGGTGGTGAACAGGTCCTCGACGGGCAGCCGGACCCAGGCGTTGAGCACGCCGGAGACGGCCATCACGATCCAGCAGACCAGCGCCGTCGCGGAGAACCGGGTGGCGGCAAGGCGCAGCCCCGAGCCGGTGGTCACCCGGCGGCCGAACACCAGCAGGGCGACCAGCCCGCCGACCCACAGCGAGGCCGCGACCAGGTGGAGCAGCAGGCTGTTGGTGGCCAGGTCGTGCTGGCCACCGCTGGAGGAGTGCCCGGTCACCGCGATCGGGGTGAGGCCGAACAGGGCCAGGCCGAACAGGGCGGCGGTCAGCCCCCAGGACAGCACGAACCGGGTGCCGATGGCGATGACCAGCGCGACCAGCGCGGTGATCAGCCAGGCCTTGGCCTGCTCGATGATGCCGACCAGGCTGAGCAGGGTGTCGGCGTTGAGCACCTCGGAGACCGGCTTCTCCACCGCGTCGGCCCCGGTGTACACCAGCGCGGCCAGTGACGCGGCGCACCACAGGACGGCGGCCAGGCCGGCGGTGCGCAGCGCGGCGTAACCGTTGACGTCGAGGGTGCCCGAGCGCTGCGGGGACACCATGAACGTGGCGAACAGCAGCGAGCCGATGGTCAGCACCATGCCGATCTCGGCGATCACCCTGGCGGTGGTCAGGCCGTAGAGGGTGCTGCGGGCGTCGTCACCGAGGGTCAGGGAGAGCAGGAACACCGCGGCGAGGACGGCGAGCAGGATGCCGATGGCGATCAGCGGCAGCACGCCGGCGGTCGCACCGGTACGGGGGGCTGCTTTCGCCTTCTCCGGCGAACTGTCGACGGACACCCTTTCGAGCGTAGTCACCGCTGTGCGCACACGGACCGTCGCGCACCCCTCTTTCCGCGGTTCAGCGGGTGTTCAGTGCGGGTTCCGGTGCCGTCGCCCTGGTGTCCTCGCGGCGGCGGGCGGCGGCCGCGCCGAGGGCGACCGGGACGATCAGTGCCGCGATCACGCCGGCGAACCCGATCGCGACCTCGAGGTTGGTCAGGTGCGCCACACCGCCGATCATCGGCGGGCCGATGAGGAAGCCGCTGTAGGCGATGGTGGTGACGAAGCCGATCTCGTGCTCGCCGCCGGTGCCGTCGCCGCGCCGGCCGACCGCGCCGGCCAGGTTGAGCGCGATCGGGAAGGCGAAGGCCAGGCCGCCGCCGGCGAGCGCGAACCCCAGGTAGGCGACGGCGGCGCCGGGGACGGTCGCGGTGAGCAGCAGCCCGAACGCGGCGGACAGGGAGCCGACGATCAGCAGCCGTTCGGCGCTCCACCGGCGTTCCGCCTGCTCACCGAGCAGCCGGACGACGCCCATGGCCACGCAGAACACCGAGAAGGTGATGGCGGCGGAGGCCTCGTCCATGCCGCGCTCCCGGACGGCGAACAGCGCCGACCAGTCGCCGCTGGCGCCCTCGACGATCGCCGAGCACAGGGCGATGCCGCCGAGCAGCCAGAGCACGGGGCGGCGCAGCATCCGGCGGTCGGCCGGCCGCTGCCCGTCGGCGGCGGCCACCCGCTCCTCGCGCGGCACGAACCTGATCACCGCCAGGTTCACCACGAGGACCAGGGCGGACACCGCGAGGAAGTGCGCGACCAGGCCGATGTCGTGCCCGGCGGCGAACGCGGCGCCCATCGAGCCGGCGAGGGCGCCGAAGCTGAAGCCGGCGTGGAAGACCGGCATGAGCGGGCGTTCGGTGCGGCGCACGACGGTGACCGCGCCGATGTTCATGGCGACGTCGAGCATGCCGACCGAGGCGCCGACCAGCACCAGCGCGCCGCCCAGTTGCAGCGGGGAGGTGACCAGGGCGAGCAGTGGGAGGACGGCGACCGTGGCCAGGGCGGCGGCGAACATGACCAGCCGGGCGCCGGAGCGGGCGCACCAGCGGCCGGTCAGCGAGGCGGCGGCGATCATGCCGATGCTGCCGCCGAGCAGGGCGAGCCCGAGCTGGCCCTCGTTGGCGCCGATCTGCCCGGCCAGCGCCGGCATCCTGGGCGCCCACGAGCCGACGACGATCCCGTTGAGCGCGAAGATCACGAACACCGACCACCGTTCCGCGCGCACTCGGCCTCCCTCCCGTTTCACTCGTCCGAAGTCACCCGATCGAGAGTAACTGAAGCGCTTCAGTGATCGCCACGCTTTTCGGTCCCCGGAGCGGAATAGGCTTGACGCGTGAGCCAGGAGCGGGTACGTCGTCCCACCCTGGACACCATCGCGCGACAGGTCGGGGTGTCCAGGGCGACGGTGTCCAACGCCTACAACCGACCCGACCAGCTCTCGCCCCAACTGCGCGAACGCATCATCGCGACCGCCAAACAGCTCGGCTACGCCGGCCCGGACCCGGTCGCCAGGTCGCTGGCCACCCAGCGCGCCGGCTCGGTCGCGTTCATGCTCTGCGAGGGCCTGTCCTCGGCGTTCTCCGACCCGGCGCTGTGCATCCTGCTCGATGCCCTGGCCGCCACCGTCGACAGCGGGGACCGGGCGCTGCTGCTCCTGCCCGGGACCAACGACGCCGGCCCGAGGGCCGCCAGCGTCATCCGCGCACAGACCGACGTCGTCGTCGCGTACTCGCTGCCCGACGACGCCCCGGCCCTCCAGGCGGTGACCGACCGCAAGCTGCCGCTGGTGGTCATCGACCAGCCGGCCGTCCCCGGGGCGGCGAGCGTGCGGGTGGACGACTTCGGCGGCGCCCGTCTCGCCGCCCGGCACCTGACCGAACTCGGACACCGCCGCGTCGCGGTCCTGGGCTTCAGCCTCAGCGCCGACGGCTGGCGCGGCCCAGCGACACCCGAACGAGTGAGAACAGCGCACTTCCGGGTATCACTCGACCGCTATGCCGGATATCTGAAAGGGCTCGCTGAACAGGGTATTGTCGCCGACGAGGTGCCGCTCTGGGAGGCGCCGGGCAGTGTCCGGGAGTTGGGCAGGGAGGGCGCCAGGTGGCTGTTCGGGCTTCGGCCGAGGCCGACCGCGGTGCTGTGCATGTCCGACGAACTGGCGCTGGGCGCGCTCCGAGCCGCCGACGAGCTGGGGTTGGCCGTGCCTGGGGAGGTGTCGATCGTGGGCTTCGATGACACCCCCGCCGCGAGCTGGGGGGAGCCGTCGCTCACGACCGTCCGCCAGGACCTGGTCGAGAAGGGCAGACAGGCCGGCGCGCTGGCGCTGCGGATGCTCGACGGAGCAAGACCGGGCAGACCGGTCACCATCGGGGTAGAACTGCAGGTCCGAGGCTCGACCGGACCGGCACCGAGGTAGCCCCAGCCCAAATCACACCCCCGATCTGAGCGAATTCGGAAACGACAGAGGTCCTCCGAACGATCAGACCCAAGGGCAGCATCCTGCCGAAGGGCAGTGCGGCCCGCCATGCCCTCGTAGCTCAGCGGACAGAGCAGGAGCCTTCTAAGCTCTGGGTCGCAGGTTCGAGTCCTGCCGGGGGCGCTGGCTTGACCAGCGCGTTCCCGAGAAGTTGATCTTCTCGGGAACGCGTTCGGTGGTCTTGTGGCATCACTCGTGGCATACATTCGGGTGATGGGGAGTCATGACGACGCCGAACCGGCGCAGACGGGGGAACATCACGACGCTCCGTAGCGGAGCACGGAGGATTCAGGTCTACAACGGTCACGATCCGATCACCAAGCGTCCGATCTACGTGGGCGAGACCATCGAGGCCGGCACACCGAACATCGACAAGGTCGCCGAGCAGGCGCTCACCCGCTGGTTGAACCGGGTTGACGAGCAGCGGGCGCCGCGGACCACCGGGACGGTCAACCAGCTCATCGACGCCTACTTCGAGGTCGTCGACATCGATCGGGACACGATGCGTGGCTGGCAGGTCCAGGTATTCGAGAGGTTCTTCGCAGAGCCGCGGCGATGCCGCAAACACTGCGACCGGCGGCCCTGGGCGCGTTCGGGCGGGCCGTGGCCTGAGACTGACTGGGAGTCAACCCTCTCGGTCACGGGACGCCATGGCGGCCTGATTCAGTTACCCAGCGGTTCGGGCGGCTTGCCGACCGACTCGGTATCGAGACCACGCCGCACAAGCTCCGCCACTGAGTTGATCATGCGATAAGAAGACATCGCCAAAGCTGGAACCGCTTGTCAATACCTTGCCCGAATGTGTGCGATTAGGACATACGGGACATTCTAATCCGGCGCCCCGAACGCGCTGACCGCGTTGGACCTCGTCGCCGACTGGCCACCCCGCGCATGACAGCAGCCGCGCCAGCACCGCCTCCCACTCGGCCACACGCGAGCACCCGCTCAAGCGACGCCTCAGCCGACTCCGGAACCGACACCAAGACCATCTCACCCCGCCCTCGACAGCCGGTGTCGTGAGGAAAGGGGATGTAAGCGCGATGAAAGCGCCGCGGCCTAGCTTTGGTGGAGCCAGGGTCGCAGGCCGGGGTTGCGATTGATCGGGGGAGCCATGGTCAGTGACGCCACAGGAACGTCTCACAGAGTTGGCAACGTGGAGTTTCGGCTGCTCGGCTCGCTGGAAGTGTGGATCGATGAGCGGCGGTACCGGCTCGGGGGCAGTCGGCAGGAGAGGTTGCTGGCCGCGCTCCTGATCAACGCGAACAGTGTCCTGACCACCGCCAAACTGATCGACGTGCTGTGGGAGGGCTCCCCGCCCGAGACGGCTCAGCGGCAGGTGCACAACGCGATCGGAGCGTTGCGTCGCAGCCTCGGACCCGCCAGGACGATGATCGTCACCGACGGCCCCGGCTACCGGGCAGACGTGGCCGATGCCTGGATCGACGCGGCCCAGTTCGGTCACGCTGTCGACAGGGCACAGCGGGAGGCTGCGGCGGGCGACCGGAGTGCGGCTGTTCGCACTGTCTCCGAGGCGCTGCGGCTGTGGCGCGGTCCAGCGCTGGCCGGTCTGAGCGGCTACGCGATCGAGACGGCAGCAGCCCGACTCGGCGAACAGCGGCTGGCGGCCCTGGAGTTGCTCGCGGGCTGGAAGCTGGAGCGAGGTGAAGCGGCCAGCATCATCCCCGAATTGTCCGACGCCGTGGCCGAGCACCCGTTGCGGGAGAGCCTCCGGTGCCAGCTGATGCTGGTCCTGTGCCGGTCGGGACGGCAGTCGGAGGCGCTTGCCGTCTACGAGCAGGCACGGACCTTGCTGGCTGAGGAACTGGGTATGGATCCAGGCCCTGACCTGAGCCGGTTGCACCAGCAGATCCTGCGCAGCGACGCCGAACCGCTCACCGGCATGGCAGGGGGTTCGGCAGAAGTTGCCGTCAACCATGCCCCGGGCCCCGACCTCACGACGGCGACGGGCGGGCCCAATTTCCTGCCGTACGACATCATGGACTTCACCGGCCGGACCACGGAGATCGACCGGTTGTTGTCGACGACCGTGCCCGCGACCGGCACAGCTGTCCTCATCAACGCGCTCGACGGTATGGCTGGCACGGGCAAGACCGCGCTCGCGGTGCGGGTCGCCCATCTGCTCGCCGGTCACTACCCGGACGGGAAGCTGTTCCTCGACCTCCAGGGTCATACGCCGGGGCAGCTGCCGTTGTCCCCGGCTGCCGCGTTGGACCTGCTGCTGCGCTGTCTCGGCGTACCGGCCGAACGAGTCCCCGAAGGTGTGGTGCCACGGGTCGGACGATGGCGGTCGGAGTTGGAGGGCAAGCGGGTCTTGGTGGTGTTGGACAACGCGGAGAGCGCCGCGCAGGTGCGGCCGTTACTGCCGGGGACGTCCGGGACGAGAGTTCTCGTCACGAGCAGGCGCCGTCTCGGCGATCTGGAGGGTGCCTCTTCCTTATCTCTGGATGTGTTGCCACCCGATGATGCCGTGAACCTCTTCAGGCGGGTGGCTGGGCCACGGCGCACGGCGACCGAACCGGCGGAGGTCGACGAGGTCGTCGCACTCTGCGGGCACCTCCCGCTGGCCATCCGCATCGCGGCGTCGAGGCTCCACAACCGTCCCAGTTGGACGGTCGGGTACCTCGCGCGGCGGTTGCGGGATGGCGAGGACCGCCTTGACGAGCTCGCGACCGGCGACCGGAGTGTGCGCGAGGCCTTCATAGGCTCTTACCAGCACCTCACCGCCGAACAGCGTCGGAGGTTCCAGCTGCTCGGCCTGCACTCGGAGTCGGACTTCGACGTGCACGACGCGGCCAAGCTGCTGGCGACGACCGTCAGTGAGACGGAGCAACTCCTCGAAGACCTGCTGGACGTCCACCTCCTGTCACAGCAGACCGCCGGTCGCTACCACTTCTACCACCTGCTCCGTGAGTACGCGCGGGCCATGGTGGTCGAGACGAGCTCGGTTGTACCCGGACTGTCGCTCAACATCTGAGATCCCGGCGTGAGCACCGTCCTCATCCGAGGCAGCACCCTCAGCGGCCGTTCGGTTCGCTCCCGGGGCCAGGCAACCGTACGGGCGAACGCCGTGCGCGGTCCCGCCCGGCGCCGCAGCTCGGCCCAGTAGGGCGGCTCCGCGTCGGTGCGGGGGTCGAGCACGTCGGTGGTCATCGGGCGCCCACCGCGAGCCGGGGGACGGCCACGGTGTGGAGTTCGCGCTCGCGGAAGCCCAGGGACGTCTTCACGTCCACGAGTCCGCGGCCGGAGGTCAACTCGTCGCGCCCGGCCGAGATCAGGTGCCGGACGCAGCGCAGGTAGCAGTCGAAGTACAGGTTGTGCCTGCCGCCCTCGGCCGGGGCGAGTGCCGCCCAGTGCTGCAACACGATGCTGGACGGGTGGTCCAGCAGCGTGTTCGCGGCGAGCAGCGTGCCGTCGGCGTCGCGGTAGGTGAGCAGGCGGACGTCCTTCCGTCGCAGCAACTCGGCCAGGAACGCCCCGGCCACCGCAGTCCTCGGGTCTCGGGGCAGGCCGCCGAGACGGGCGCGGTGCCGGTTGATCAGCGTGGCCAGCTCGTGCGGGTCGGTGTCGGTACGCCCCCAGCCCTCCCGCACCTCCAGGGTGGGGTCGCGGTCGATCTTGCGGGCGTACCGCCGGATGCTGGTCCGCCGCGCCTTGCTCAGCGTGGCCAGCCAGTCGTCCTCCGTCGACCACTCGTTCGGCAGGACTGTGGTCGGGTCGTTGCGCCACGTGCGGCACAGCGGACGGTTCAGCACGGACACCGTGTCGGCGTACACCGGGCTGTAGGTGATGCCCATCAGCCCCGGCCCGACGTGCCGCAGCACCGCCCGCTCGAACGCGCGCACCGCCGCCCGCCTGCCGTCGTCGGTGAGGTCGGGGTCGAACACCACGGCCGGGTAGCCGGACAGCCACGGCGTGTACACCTCAGCCCACCGCGGCCACCCGCAGGCCGTCCGCGTGGTGGGCGTCGAGGCGTACCGGGGCTTCCTCCACCACGGACGGCAGATCAACACGGTGGCCGCCGCGGCGATGCGGTCGCCGTCCCGGACCACGCCGAGCACCGCCGGGTTGCGCGACATCCACGCCTCCAGCCGCATCAGCCCGTAGTCCCAGACCGCGTGCAGCCCGCACCGGGCCCCGAACTCCGCCCAGCCGCTCGGCTCGTCGTCCGCCCGGGGGTCGTGGACGCGGGCGGTGAGCGTCATGGCTCGACCACCGGCGTCCCGTGCCTCGGGCACAGTCCCGGGCGCCCGCTCCCGGCGATGACGTCCACCAGACGCGGAGAGCGCTGGCGCAGCAGCGTGTACGCCGCGCCCGCCGAGGTGGCGCGCAGGTACACTCGGCAGTGGTCCAGGTGCCACCGCCCGCACCCGCCGAGAGCGCCGAGCACCCCGAGCAGCGGATGCGCGATCAAGGCGACCGGCCCGACCGGGGACGGCAGGTCATCGGGAGCCCGGACCGGCGCGCGGGTCAAGCGGTGTGCCAGCAGCTCGGGCAGGGCGGCGGCGAGCTGGTCGAGGTCCTTGTCCCCGCCCACGGCGACAACCCGCTCGCCGCGCCGCAGGTGGTTCGCCACCTCGTCGAACACCCCGGCGTACGCCCCGCCCAGCCCGGCCGGGTCGAGTACGCAGGACCGGACGCCCTCGGGGAGGTCGACCGGCGGCCGCGGCGTCGTCGGGTCGACCACGGCGACCAGCGCGCCCGCGGTGACTGCCAGGTGCTCAGCGAGCACCGGACCCAGCCCCCGCCACGGATCGATGTCGGCGGGACCGCCCGCGAGCGGCACCAGATCCCCCACTCGCCCGGTGAGCGCGGACGGGACCACCGCGCCGCCGTCCACCGCGGCCTTCCCGGGAAGCAGGACGGGATCGGTGTGGCCGCCGAGGGCCCACAGCTCGCGGTAGAACGGAACCGTGGCGAAGGACGAGCGCACCACCCGCAGGTAGCCGCGCCGCCACCGCATCGTCCGCACCTGGTTCCACACGCGGCGGAGCGTGCCATCCGGGGGTCCGGGGGTCGGGCCAGGATGTCCGCTCCTTGTCCGGGTCCGCCGTCCACGTGTCCACTTTTGTGTCTGTTCCGGGCACATCCCCGCTCCCTGGCATCTGCCGCTTGTCCGGCCAAAAGTTCGATGTGTTCCATCAGCTACGCCCAGCCGCGCGGAACCGTGCGGAAATGGCTGCTGAACCACTTCCACCACAAACTCGCGTTCATGGTGTGTCCGACTTGAGCGAGTATCGGTCCCCTGTCCGACCGGGTGGACGAGTCAACCCGCCCGGTGTGTCAGACGGCGCGGGTCACGGTGTCGCCGCGGTGGAGGCCGGAGCGGTCTGGGGCGTCGGCTGGGTCGTGGCCGTTGGAGGTGGCGCGGTTGTGTTCGTCCACAAAGACCACGCGGGGGGTGAAGGCTCGGGCCTGGTCGACCGGGATCTGGGCGTAGGCGATGATGATCACCAGGTCGCCAGGGCTGATCAGGCGGGCGGCGGCGCCGTTGATGCCGATGACGCCGGTGTCGGGTGGGCCTTCGATGACGTAGGTGGACAGGCGGGCGCCGTTGTCGATGTCGACGATGTCCACCTTCTCGCCCGGGTAGAGGCCCGCCGCGTCCAGGAGGGTGCCGCAGATGGTCAGCGAGCCGACGTAGTGCAGGTCCGCCTGGGTCACCCTGGCCCGGTGGATCTTCGACTTCATCAGGGTCAGGTCCACGGTGGTCACCCCTCCCGCACGCTGATCGTCACGGCGGCCACGAGGTCATCCGCCAGTTTGTTCACCGCGGGCGCGGACGACTCGCGGAGGATCACGTGGCCCACCCTGGTGAACGTCTCGTAGTAGTTGCCGACGTCGTCGCCGGGGGCCAGGTAGCGGACTGTCTCCACCACGCCGGGCGGCTCCGGGACGTCCATGACACCGTCCAAGACGCCGCGCTCGCCGGTGGACAGGAAACGGATCGCCGCGGCGCCGTCGTGGGTTTCGGACAGGTCCGGTTCCCGGCCGATGGCGACCTGGAGGTAGGCACGGACCTCATTGACGCCGCGCGCGTACCGCAGCACTCGGACGATGTGGTCGCCGGGTGGCCGCGCCCCGATCTCGATGATCTTGGCGATACCGTTGTGGAGCTTCAACTCGGTGTGCGCGACGCCGTCGCGGAAGCCGAGGGCGGTCAGGCTGCGGCCGACCGCGTCGAGGACCGTAGCGCGCTCCGAGTCCGTCAGCGTGGCGGGCACCGTGTGCCCGGCTTCCTCCCGGGTGACGCCGCTGGTGGTGAACTTCTGCACGATGCCCAGGTGGTGCTGCGCTCCGCCCCTGATCACCGTCTCGACGCTGTACTCCTGTCCGTCGACGTACTCCTGGATCAGGATGCTGACGTCCAGAGGCAGGCCGTGCGGCAGCTCGGTCATCCACCGCTGCGCGTTGAGCACCGCGTCCGGCAGCGCGTCCGGCGAGTCCACCACCGAGACGCCGATCGAGTAGGCGTTCTCGGCGGGCTTGACGACGAGCGGGAAGTCCAGTCCCAGCTCGGTGATCCGCGCCCGCACGGACTCCAGGCCCGAGGCCAGCCACGTGCGCGGAGCGGGGACACCGTTCGCGCTGAGCACCTTGGCCATCAACGCCTTGTTGCGGCACGCGTCGGCCAGGTCGGGGTCGTGGCCGGGCAGGCCGAGCCGGGCGGCGACGCGGGTCGCGACGGGCGAGAGGAACTCCCACGCGCACAGCACGCCGCCGATGTCGTTGTCCCTGCCGTAGGCGACCAGCTCGTCCATCGCGGCTTGCCCGGCGAGGAAATTCGGGAAGATCGCGCCGGCGAACCGGTCGCGGAACTCCTTGCTGTAGTTGGCGAACACGTTGCGGTGGGTCGCCACGTGGACGGCCACGCCCAGTTCGTCGGCCGCGTTGAGGATCTCCTTGGCCGACGAGCTGTGCGCGCCGACCAGGAGGACGTTCCCGATCATGGTTTCCCCTTGTCTGTCAGTAGAAGTCGGTGTCGCCGCGCCTGCGGGCGCGGCGGGTCTGGCGGGCGACGGTGACCAGCGCGAGCAGCGCCCAGCCGAGTCCCACGCCGAGTTCGGCGGCCAGGTGGGCGAGCCACGGTTCGCCCGCGAGGGCGGCGCGGATCGCCTGGAGGCCGTGCCGGATCGGGAGCACGCTGCCCAGCGCGTCCGCCCAGCCGAGGACGCCGGGTGGGATCAGCACCCCGCCGACGGCGATGATCAGGTAGGACAGCCCGTTGCCGATGAGTTCGTCGACGCCCGCGCGGACGGCGAGCGCCGCGCACGCCAGCCCGGCCGCGGCGCTGGTGAGCACCACGACCGCGTACAGCGGCAACAGCGGGGCCAGCGCGAGGGAGGTGGCCGCGTTGCCGGTCACCGGTCCCACCACCAGCAGGCACAGCACGACCGCCACCAGAGCGTCGACCAGGTACGGCACGGTCCTGGTCGCCAGCACGACGATGGGCGACAGATGTCCGGTGTGGACACGCGGCAGCGTCCCGTACAGCTTGTCCCGCATCGGCATGTCCGACAGGCCCGTCGTGGTGCGGAGCGTCACGATCAGCGCCGCGGCGCCCACGAACGCGAACCTGGCGCCCTCCGCACCGCCGACGACCCGCCCCAGCAGGGTCAGGAACAGGCATTGCAGGACCGCGCGCGGCCACACCGTGGTGGCCAGGATGCGCGGCGGGTACTCGGCCAGGTAAAGCCGCACGCCCATCCGTACGGACTCCCCCGCCCGCCACAGGTCAGCTGTGGTCAACGGTCCCCCTCTCTCTCACCAGCCTGCCGATCCGCCCGAACAGCGCGATCCCGGCGCCCAGGTACCCAACGGTGAGCAGGACGACCGCCCCCAGCGCTGGCCAGTCCGGGGCGCCCTGCGCGGAGCCGGTCAGGAACCGCTGCGCCCAGTGCAGGCTCACCACCCACGCGGCGGGCCGCAGCCAAGCGGGGATCATGTCGACCGGGATCAGCAGCCCGGCCAGCAGGAACACCGGGTACATCAGCGCGCTGGACAGCTCGGGGCCGTGCCGGGTCATCAAGAAAAGGCAGGACAGCAACGTGCCCAGCGCCGTGCCGGAGGCCAGGACCGCCAGCAGTCCCACGGCGTACCAGCCCGGCTCGGCGACCGCGACCGGGCGACCGAGCAGCGCCAGGACGAGCGCGATGGTGGTCATGATGGTCGCCACGCTGCCCAGGCTCGCGCCGAACGCCTTGCCCACCAGCACGAGCCGCGGGTCGCGCACGCCGGTGAGGAGTGCGCCGATGGTGCCCTCCGCGCGCTCCCGCCGCAAGATCGCCGCCCCTCCCCACACCGTCGCGCCCCAGAACGCGGTGAGCAGCACACCGGTCGCGGACCTGGTCGTCGCTGCCGCCGAGCCGTCGGGCCACGCCCCCAGCGTGATCAGCAGGAACACCACGGGCTGGATCGCGGCGACGATCACCGCGACGCGCCAGCCCACCCGCATGGTCTGGAGCTGATGCCGCGCCCCAGTCCACAGCACCTCGGCGACGGCGCTCATCCGACCGCGCCCGCCAACCGGGCGAAGGCGTCGTCCACCCGGGACTCCCGGACCGCGCAGTCCAGCACGTCCGCGTCCGCCATGAACCCGCCGAGGTAGTCGAACGTCTGCCGGTCCCAGCCGCGCAGGTAGAAGGTGGCCTCCCACCCGCCGTCGACGTCGGCCACCTCCGACACCGTCACGCCGTCGGGCAGCGCGCCCGGTGCGGGCGGTCGGCCACGGCCGCGCACGGTGACCGTAGCGGTGTGGCCGACCTGCCGGACGAACTCCGGCAGCGGCAGGTCGTGGGTGATCCGGCCGCCGCGCAGCATCAGCACGCGGTCGGCCAGGCGTTCGACGTCCAGCAGGTTGTGGCTGGTCAACATGATCGCCGCGCCATCGGCGCGCAGGTCGGCGACCGCTGCGCGCAGCCGCTGCGCCTCCACTGGGTCGAGGCCGACGGTCGGCTCGTCCAGCAGCAGCACCCTGGGCCTGCCGATCAGCCCGATCGCGATGTGCAGCCGCTGCCGCATGCCCTTCGAGTACGTCTCGACGGCGCGGTCGGCCGCACCCGCCAGCCCGACCTGCTCAAGGGCGCCGGGCAGCCGCTGCCGCAGATCGCGTCGGCCGACCCCGGAGAGCATGCCGAAGAACCGCAGGTTGTCGCGCCCGGAGAGCCGGGTGTAGAGGCCGCGGTCGCCGCCGAAGATCACGCCGGTCGCCGCCCGCGCCCCGCGCGGGTCGGCGGCCACGTCGTGGCCGTTCACCAGCACGGTCCCCCGGGACGGCAGCAGCAGCGTCGAGAGGATCTTCGTCAGGGTGGTCTTTCCCGCCCCGTTGGTGCCGAGCACCGTCACCACCTCCCCCGCGCGGATCTCGAACGACACCGACTCCAGGGCGGTGACGCGGGCCCGCTTCACGTCGAACCACCGCGCCACCCCCTCGGCGGCGACCACCGGCTCAGCCATCGACCCGGGACATCCGGCGCACCAGGCTGGCCGGGCGCATGTCGGTCCAGTGCTTCTCGACGTAGTCCAGGCACTCGTCGCGGCCAGCGGGGCCGTGCGCGGTCCGCCACCCGGCGGGCACCTCGGCGAACGAGGGCCACAACGCGTGCTGGTTCTCGTCGTTCACCACGACCAGGAAGACGCCGTCGGGGTTGTCGAAGGGGTTGGTCATCGTGGTTCCTTCCTCAGGTGGGCCGCGAGCACGGACCCGATGGACACCAGCGACTCCGGCCGTGCCAGGTCGGCGTGCGCGCAGTCGACGGAGTGGTTGTCGAGGACGCCCGTGACGTGGGGCAGCCACGCCTGGTGCGCCTCGGGAGAACTGCTGTGGGCCGCGGTGAAGAACAGGATGTCGCCGTCGTGGACGCCGGGCCGGTGCGCGGCGAGCGCGAAGTTGTTCACCGCGACGTCCACGATGGCGGCCACCCGGGACTCGGCCATCCCGGACAGCGGGCCCCGCTCGGCCAGGAGCCGGGCGGCGGACACGCGGTCGCTCGGGGTGTGCTCCTGGGAGACACCCAGGTCGTCGAACAGCTCCGCCAGCGGGGACTGCCCGCCGGAGGTGACCGGGTAGGCATCCAGCAGGGCGAGCAATGAGACTTTCTGGCCCGCTTGGCGGAGCAGGTCGGCCATCGCGTGCGCCACCAGCCCGCCGAACGACCATCCGAGCAGGTGGTACGGCCCTTCCGGCTGGACAGCGCGGATCTCGGCCACGTAGTCGGCGGCCATGTCCCACAGGTCCGCGGGCAGCTCGGCCGGACCGTCCACGCCTCGCGCCTGGAGCCCGTACAGCGGCCGGTCCCCCACGTGGTCGCGGAGTCCCGCGTAGACCCAGCCGAGCCCGACGCCCGGGTGCACGCAAAACAGCGAAGGGAGGGCGCCGGTGGTCTTCAGCGCTACCAGCACGCCGCCGTCGTCGGGGGACGCGGATCGGTCGAGCACGGCGGCCATCGCCGCGGGGGAGTCCGCGTCGAACAGCGTCCGCAGGGGCAGGTCGACACCGAGTTCGGCGCGGACCAGCCCGACCAGCCGGATCGCCAGCAGCGAGTCTCCCCCGGACTCGAAGAACCCGCTGTCCACCGCGACCCGGTCGACTCCGAGAACCCGTGCGAACAGGGCGCACAGCCGCTCCTCGCGGCGCGACCTCGGGTCACGGCCCGCGGCCGGGGCGGGCGCGGGCAGGGCGCGCACGTCGAGCTTTCCGTTGCCGGTCAACGGAAGTTCGTCCAGCACGACGAACGCGGAGGGCACCATGTAGCCGGGCAGCACGGCAGCAACGTGGTCGCGCAGCTCGCCTGGCTCGACGTCGCCGACGACGTACCCGACGAGTTTGCCGTCCCGCACCACGACCGCCGCCTCCCGCACGCAGCGCTGTTCAGCCAGCCGGGCGCGGACCTCGCCCGTTTCCACCCGAAAGCCGCGGAGCTGCACCTGGTCGTCGGTCCGGCCGAGGTACTCCAGCGCGCCGTCCGCCCGGTAGCGCACCAGGTCGCCGGTGCGGTACATCCGCCCGCCGTCCGCGTGCGGGTCGGGCACGAACCGGGCGGCGGTCAGCCCGGAGCGCCGGTGGTAGCCGCGCGCGCATCCCGCGCCAGCCAGGTACAGCTCGCCCGCCACGCCGACGGGGACCGGCCGCAGCCGCGAGTCGAGGACGGCGGCCGCGGTGTTACGGATCGGCGCGCCGATGGACGGGTCGTCGCCGGCCACCTCGCGGCCGTGGCTGTCCACTGTGAACTCGGTAGGGCCGTAGTAGTTGTGGCCGGTCGTGTGCGGCGCGGACGCCACCGCCCGCCACAGCGGGGCCGGGACGTCCTCGCCGCCCAGCATCAGCACCCGAGGCGGGCGCGGACCGTCCAGCAGACCGGCCTCCAACAGCAGCCGCGCGTACGACGGCGTCACGTCGAGCAGGTCGATCCGGTGTTCCCGGACGTGGGCGACCAGCGCGCCCGCGTCCCGCCGCACGTCGTCGCCGATCAGGTGCAGCTCGTGGCCCGAGACCATCGCCAGCAGGCCCTCCCAAGCCGTGTCGAACGCGAGCGACGCGGTCAGCGCGACCCGCATGCGCTCCGGACCGGGGAACAGCACGGCCGCGTGGTCGTCGAACAGGTTGGCCAGGCCGCGGTGCCGCACGACCACGGCTTTGGGTCGTCCCGTCGAGCCGGAGGTGTAGAGCAGGTAGGCGGCGTTGGCCGGGTCCGGCCGCACGTCCGGGTCGTCGTCGCGGCTGCTCGCCTGCCGGTCCAGCGCGGACAGGGTCAGCGCGGGCTGGGCGTCGTCCAGGAGGGCCGCGATCCGGGGCGCGGGTTGGTCCGGGTCGATGGGCAGCGCGGCGGCGCCCGACTTCAGGACGCCGAACAGCGCGACCACAGCGTCGGCCGAGCGCGGCAGCGTCAGCGCCACCACGTCCTCCGGACCGATCCCCTGGGCGGCCACGGCGTGCGCGACGCGGTTCGCCCGCGTGTTCAACTCGCGGTAGGACAGCGACACATCGCCGCACACCAGGGCGACCTCGTCCGGGGTGCGCAGCACCCGCGCGGCGAACCGGTCGGTGAGCAGGCCGTCGATCTCGCCATCGGCGCCCACGGCACGCGCCACCGCGGCGGGCTCGGGCAGCTCGCTGCCGGCCGCGGCGGCGGCCAGCATGGAGGCGTACCGGGCGGCGATCGCCTCGGCCCTGGTGGCGTCGACGCCGTTGCAGTTCATCGTCAGGCCGATCGCCGGGTCGGCGCTGTCGTCCAGGCCGCCAACCGAGAAGTCCGCGGCGAGGGCGACGTCCATGCGTTCGGTGAACTGGCGGTCGAGCACGTCCACGTCCCGCAGGCCCCGATAGACATGGAAGCGGGTGAAGTTGAACAGCGTGTCGAACAGCCGTCCGCCCAGGTCCTGTTCGACCCGGGCCACCGGGTACCTGCGGTGCGGCAGCAGGCGGCGCTCCGCGTCGAACGCGGCCAGCGCCAGGTCCGGCCACGACGCACGCCGGGTGTCCAGCCGCAGCGGCTGGGTGTTGAGGAACTGGCCCAGCACCCGGTCCCCGTCCGCGGTCTCCAGCCGCCCATTGGCCACCAGTCCGGTCACCACGTCCGGCGTCCCGAGCAACTCGCCCACGACGTGGAGGTGCACCGCCAGCAGCACGCTCTTGAGCGGCACCGACGCGGCCCGCGCGACCCGCCACAGCCCGGCCGAGGTCTCGGTGTCGACCGGCACGCGGATCATCCGGTGCCCGCCGTCCCCGGCCGGGAGCCGAGCCGTGGGCATCCCGCTCAGCTCCGCCTGCCAGAACTCGGCGCTGTCGGCGTCGGCCAGGCCGCGCCGCTCGGCGGCCACGTAGTCGCGGAAGGTGGCGGCCAGCGGGTCGGCGGGCGTCGCGTCTCCGGCGAGCACGGCCCGGTAGCGCTCGAACAGCTCGGTGAGCAGGGCGGCGACGCTCCACCCGTCGACGACGCTCTCGTGCAGCGTGAGGGTGAACTGGAACGTGTCGTCGGACCGGCGGTGCACGGCCATCCGCAGCAGCGGGGCCTGGGTCCGGTCGAACCGGTCGCGCAGTTCGGCGGCGGTGAACTCGGCGAGCCGTTCGCGCTGCTGGCCCTCGGTCAGCCCGCGCAGGTCCTCGACGCGCAGCGGAACCTTCGCCAGCCGGTGCACCAATTGGAGCGGCTCGCTGTAGGTGGTCAGATCGAACGACGTGCGCAGCATCGGGTGCCGCTCCGCGAGTCCCGCCAGCGCCGTCCGCAGCGCGGGCACGTCCAGCGGGGCGCGCAGGTGAGCGCCGTGGAGGTTGTGGAACATCGGCAGTTCGGGGTTCAGCTCGCTGTGGAACAGCACCCCTAGCTGCATCATCGTGGGCGGGTAGGCGTCGACCACGTCATCGGGCAGCCACTCCCGGTCGCGTGGGCTGACCAGGTCGAACGGCGCGGTGGGCGCGTCCTCGTCCGCGACCGGACCGACCGCGGCGGCCAGGGCCCTGACCGTTTGGTGGTCGAACATCTGCTGGACAGACACTCGGACGCCCCGGCGCTGCGCCTCGACCCGGACCCGGATGCTGCGGATCGAGTCGCCGCCCGCCGAGAAGAAGTTGTCCTCGACGCCGACCTCAACCCCGAGGACCTCCCGCCACACCTCGGCGAGCACGCGTTCGGTCGCCGAGGCGGGCGGCACGTACTCCGTTCCCGGGGGTCGGACGCCGGGCGCGGGCAGCGCGGCGCGGTCGAGCTTTCCGTTGGAGGTGCGGGGGAACTCGGTCATGGCCACAAACCCGCTCGGTACCAGGTACGAGGGCAGGCGCTCGGCCAGGAACTCACGCAGGCCCTCCGGCGGCCCGACGACGTAGGCCAGCAGCCGCCGGTCTGCCTGCTCGTCCTCCCGGACGACCACGGCCGCGTCGCGCACCTCCGGGTGCTCGCGGAGAACGGCTTCGACCTCCCCGGTCTCGACCCGGTGGCCCCGGATCTTCACCTGGTGGTCGGCGCGGCCCAGGAACTCGAGTGTCCCGTCGGGGTTCCACCGCGCCCGGTCGCCGGTCACGTAGAGGCGCTCACCGGACCCGAACGGGTGTGGCACGAACCGCGTCGACGTCAGCGCCGCCCGCCGCAGGTAACCGCGGGCCAGTGCCGGGCCGCCCAGGTACAGCTCGCCGGGCGCGCCGACGGGCGCGGGCCGCAGGCGCTCGTCCATCACGAAGACCTGGTAGCCGGGCAGCGGGCCGCCGATCGACGGCTTCCCCTCACCCGCCCGGACCGCGGTGGCGTTGACCGTGCACTCGGTGGGGCCGTAGATGTTGTAGGCGGCGGTCGCGGTCGTGTCGCCGAGCCGGGTCCACTGGTCGGGTGTCATCTCCTCGCCCGCGACGAGGAGCAGCGCGGGGGCCGCGTCGAGCAGTCCGCCGTCCAGCAGCGGCCTGAGCTGGGACGGCGTGCAGTTGAGCACGTCGATCCGGTGGTCGCGCACGTAGTCGACGAGCAGCAAGTCGTCCTGCCGGGTCCGGTCCGGCAGCACGTGCAGGGTGTGCCCGGTGAGCAGGAACGCGAGTTGCTGCACGGAGGCGTCGAAGAACAGCGCGCAGTTGACCGCGACATCGGCGGGCCCGGTGATGTGGTGGCGGTGGATCGCCTGCCGCATCGCGGTTTCCAAGTGCGCCACCGCGCGGTGTTCGACCTGGACGCCTTTGGGCCGTCCCGTCGAGCCCGAGGTGTAGATCACGTACGCGAGGTTCGCCGGGGTGGCCGCCGCGGTGGGGTTCGCGCGGTCGGGCAGATCGTCCACGGTGACGACGTCGTGGTCGGGGAACTTGGGCGCGAGCGCGGTGTCGGTCAGCACCTGGGTGACTCCGGCGTCGGCCAGCATGAACGCGATCCGCTCGGCGGGTAGCGCGGGGTCGAGCGGCAGGTACGCGCCGCCCGCCTTGAGCACGCCCAGCAGCCCGGCGACCAGGTCGGCCGACGGCGCCAGGCACAGCCCGACCGCCTCGTCCGGCTGGGCCCGCAGGCATCCGGCGATCCGGTCGGAGCGGGCATCGAGTTCGGCGTAGGTGAGTCGGTCCTGCCCTGCGACCAGCGCGGTCCGGTCCGGGGTGCGGCGGGCTTGGGCGGCGAACAGCCCGTGGAAGGTGTCGGTGCGCTCGTCCCCGGCCACGCCGGAGAACGACAGCAGGGTGCGGTGTTCCCGCTCGCCGACGACCTCCAGGTCGCCCAGCCCGGCCAGGCGCCCGGCCAGCACGGTCTGGAGCCGTTCCAGCCATAGCTCGGCGTACGCGGGCTCGTGGTGCACGGTCAGCACGATGTCGTCGGCACGACGGAGGCAGGAGAGCCGGACCGCGCCGTCCTCGTCCGCCGCCACACCCGTCACGGTTACCGCGCCCGCGCCGGACACGTCGGCGAAGTCGAACAGCGCGGGGAAGCAGGTGGTGTCCGGCCCGACGGCGCTGGCGAACTCGTCCCAGTCGAAGTGCTCCTGCCAGCGCGTCGCCACCTCGAGCGCCACGCTCAGGTCGGGCTGGGGGACGCACCGCACCGGCACGTGCCGGGTGAGCGGTCCGATCGCCCGCACCAGTTCGGCGTGCCGCCGCCCGTCCTGGGCGACGCCCACCACGAGATCCGGCCGTCCGGTCGAGGCGCGCAGCACTTCCTGCCAGCAGCCGAGGAGCACGGTCTCCGCGTCCGCGCCGAGCCGGGCCGAGACGGCCGCGCCGAGGACGGCCCGCGCCCGCACCGGCTCTACGAGAGGACCGGCGAACCCGGCGCGGTCGCACCGCGCGGCCACCGCGGCCCAGTGCGCCCGTCCCAGGGCGGCGTCGTCGTCGCCGGACTCCAGCGTCTCGTGCAGCCATTCGGCCAGGTCGGCGTACTGCGGCGGCTGGACGGGGGCGATCCCGGCCAGTTCGTCGCCCAGTTCCCGCGCCAGCACGCCCAGCGACGCGGCGTCGGCGGCCAGCGGCGACAGGGTGATCTCCCAGCCGGACCGGGTGCGCTCGACCCGGTACGCGGGCTCGTCGCCGATCACCTGCACAGCCATGTCCATCGCCGCGGGCACGGGGAACGTGGTGCGCAGGATCTCGTGCCGGTCGGCGATCCGGCGCAGCGCAGCGAGCACGGCCGAGTCCGGCACGTCATCCACGCGCAGGGTGAGCCGCACGTCCGGGCCGCCCAAGGTCCACAGCCGCTGCTGCACAGGGGAGAGCCGGTAGCCCTCCACTCCGGTCGTCGTCATGCCCCGCCCTCCTCCCTGGCCATCGACACGACCACCCGGCGTGTCCCGGTGAAGGGCGCGCGGGCGTGCGCGGCGAGCATGTTGTCCAGCAGCAGGACGTCGCCCTCTTCCCAGGGGAACGACACCGTCGCCGCCCGGTAGGCCGCCCGCAGCCCGGCCATCACGTCGGGTTCGACCTCCGTGCCGTCGCCGTAGAAGGTGTGCGTCGGCAGGTCTTCCGGGGCGAGTTCGGCGGTCAAGGCGTCCCGCAGCGCCGGTTCCAGCGTGTCGACGTGGAAGAACGTGGCGTGGTTGAACCACACCTGCTCGCCGGTGACGGGGTGGCGGGCGACCGGCGATGCGACCCGGCGGGTGCGCAGCCGGTCGGGGCCGAGCCACTCGGCGACCATGCCCGCGCTCGCGCAGTAGGCGTCTACCTCAGTGCTGTCGGTGGTCTGGAACGACGTCTGCCAGGGCAGCCCGAACCCGCCGCCGTAGTTGCGGACGTACTGCACCTTCCTGTGCACCAGCGTTTCCCGGATGTCGGGGTCGATCAGCCGCAGCACCTCGCGGGTGTCGGCGATCGGGGTGGCGCCCCCGGTCTCGGCGGCGGTGAGGCAGCAGAACGCGATCCGCATCGGCCACCGGTGCGAATAGGACATCTCGTTGTGCGGGAAGATCGCCTGGTCGGCCGGGTGGTCGGTAGAGGTGAACACGCTCCCCGAAACCCGGCTGCGCGGCGAGGACCGCTCGTGCTCGGCGACCAGCTCGGTGTACATCGCGGTCATGAAGCCCTGGAAAGCCTCGGCGGACGGCACCCCGAACCCGCGGAACAGCACGCCGCCGTCGCTGTGCAGGGCGGCTTCCACGGTGTCGCGGTGGGCCACTGCCCACGCGGTCAGGTTCACCCCCCGCACCGTGGGCCGCGCCACCAGAGGCAGCCGCCGGTCGGCGCGGAGCGGAGTGAACCGCACCAGTTCGTCGGGCACGGCGCGCCTGCGGACTCGCCCCGGCGCGGCTGACTTCGGTGTCGTGCTCACTGCTCCCCCTTGTCCCGTCCGGTCGCCGCGCGGCGGCGGGCCCGGCTCAGTCGGGCCGCGCCCGCCCGGTCGTCGTGGTGTCCGGCCTGTCTCAGCGCCGAGAGGCGGGTGTCCGGCGCGGACGCCCCCCGGTCGAGCACGGCGGTCAGCGCGGCCAGCAAGCCGGAGACCGTGACGGCCTCGAACAGGTCCGCGTCGTACTCGGCGGACAGGCGCAGCCCATCCGGTGCCTCCGCGGCACGCACGTTCAGGTCGACCTGGGCGGTGCCGCGGTGCTGTTCGATCGGCTCCAGGGCCAGTCCGGGCAGCCGCAGGTCCTCGTCCGGCACGTTCTGCAGGACCAGCTTCGTCTGGAATGCCGGGGCACGGTTCGGGCGCAGCGCGTCCACCATCCGGGCGTACGGCAGCTCCTGGTGCGCGTAGGCGTCCAGGGTCACCTCGCGGACCCGGTCGAGCAGCTCGCCGAAGGTAGGATCGCCGGTCAGGTCGATCCGCAGCGGGAGCTGGTTGACGAAGAAGCCGATCAGCGCCTCCCAGTCCGCCCGGTCCCGGCCTGCGACGTCGGTGCCCACCACGATGTCGTCCTCGGCGGTCCGGTCGCGGAGGACGATCGCGAACCCGGTCAGCAGTGCCATGAATAGGCTCGCCCGGTGGTTCGCCGCCAGGTTCTTCACCGCGTGGCACACCTCGGGCGGCAGGGTCGCCGCGGCCACGGCCGCCGGTCGCCTCCCGCGTTCCCTGCCGGGGGCAAGGTCGAGCACCGTGGCACTCGCCATGCGCGTGCGCCAGTGGTCGACCAGCGTCTCCAGGCGGCCACCGAGCCGAGCGGCCTGCACACGCGCGTAGTCCGCATACTGGGTGTCCAGTTCCGGCAGCGGCGACGGCTCGCCCCGGGTGAACGCGGCATACAGGGCGGTCAGCTCGCGCATGAGGACGCGGATCGACCAGGCGTCGCACGCGATGTGGTGCATCACCAGCACGGCCATCCACTCGTTGGGGCCGGTCCGCGCCACCGCGGCCCGCAGCAGCTGCCCGGCCGTGAGGTCGAACGGTCGGGCGACCGAGTCGACAGACGGTTCCAGCACGCTGTCGGGCACGGCGACGACCCGGGGCACGGGCTCGCCGTCGACCACGTCGATCGCCGTGCGCAACACCTCGTGCCGGCGCACGACCTCCCGCAGCGCGCGGTCCAGCGCGGCCACGTCCAGGTCACCCGTGAGCCGCAGCGCGTAGCGCTCGTTGTAGGCGACGCCACCGGGGGCGAGCTGGTCGAGGAACCACAGGCCGCGCTGCCCGTAGGACAACACGTTCCGGCCGTCCGTCGCCCGGTCGGCCACGGTCCGCCCCGCCTCGACCAGCGCCGCGAGCCCGGCGACCGTCGGCGCGTCGAACAGGTCGCGGACGGTCAGCTCGACGTCGAGCACCCGCCGGACGCGCGCCATGATCCGGGTCGCGGACAGCGAGTCGCCGCCCACGGCGAAGAAGTCGTCGTGCACGCCGATCCCGTTGTGCCGCAGCACCTCCGCCCAGATCTCGACGAGCGTCCGCTCGGTGTCGGACCCGGCGGGGACCACGGCCTGCCGATCGGGCACGAGCCGGGCCAGCGCGCGCCGGTCGACCTTGCCGTTGGCGGTCGACGGCAGCACGTCCAACGCGACGAACGCCGAGGGCGTCACAGCGGCCGCCAGCCTCCGCCTGGCGTGCCCACGCAGGTCGTCCGGGTCGGCGTCGCCCACGTAGAAGGCGACCAGCCCGCTGTCCCCGGCCACCACGACGGCCTCGCGCACCGCGTCGTGGCGGCGGAGCACGGCTTCGATCTCGGCGGGCTCCACCCGCACGCCGCGGACCTTGAGTTGCTGGTCGGCCCGGCCGAGCAGCTCCATGCGGCCGTCCGGCAGCAGTCGGGCCAGGTCGCCGGTGCGGTACAGGCGTCCTCCGGTGCGGAACGGGTCGGGGACGAACCGCGCCGCGGTAGTGGCGGGGTCGTTCGCGTAGCCGCGGGCCACGCCTTCGCCGCCGACGTACAGCTCGCCGGGCCAGCCCACCGGGGCCCGCCGGAGCGCGGGGCCCAGGATGTGGACGCGCGTCCCGTCCAGGGGTTGTCCGATCGGGACGATGCCTGCGCCGTGGGTGACATCGGCGGAGGTCGCGTCCCAGGCTTCTGTTGCGCCGTAGACGTTGACGAGGCGGGCGGACGGCAGGCGGGCGGCGAACGCGCGGCGCAGGTCGTCGGGCAGCGGCTCGCCGCTGGTCTGCCAGAGCACCAGGCGCGGCAGCCGTTCGGCGAGGTTCGGGTGTGCGTCGAGCATCATCCGCAGCAGGGAGGGCACCAGCAGCACCCGGCTCACCCAGTGTTCGGCGAGAAGCGCGGTCAGACGGTACGGGTCGCGGGCGTCATCCTCCGCGACGACGACCGACGGCACCCCGGCGAGCAGTGTCCCGAAGACCTCCCACAAGGAGTCGACGAACCCCGAGGGGGTCTTCAGGCAGCCCACCTCGTCCGGCTCGAACGGGTGCGCCCGCCACGACCAGGCCAGCCGGTTGACGATCTGTCGATGCGGCAGGCCGACCGCCTTGGGCCGCCCGGTCGTGCCAGAGGTGAACACCAGGCAGGCGAGTTGGTCCGGGTCGGACGGGCAGGCCGTGGCCTCGGCGCGGGCGGACAGGTCGACGCGGACCACCGGGCCGTCCATGGCCACGTCGCCGGTGGTCACCACCACGTCCGCCCGCGCCGCCGTCAGCAGCTCCGCGCGGCGGGCAGCGGGCTCCGGGTCGACCACGGCGTACACGCCGCCCGCCTTCAGCACCCCGAGCATCCCGACCACGGTCTCGACGGAGCGCCGCAGCACCAGGCCGACCACGGTCTCCGGCCGCACCCCCGCCGCGCGCAGCCTCGACGCGAGCGCGTTGGAGCACTCGTCCAGCTCGCGGTAGGTCATCCGGAGGTCGCCGGACACCAGGGCCACCGCGTCGGGGCGGCTGGCGGCGCGCGCGGCGAACAACTCGGGGATGGTACGCCCGGAGAACGTCGGCTCCACGACGGCGGGGGTTTTCGGAACGGGGAGGGGCAGCCGGTCGTGGCGGGAGGTCGGTTCGTCGACCATGACCGCCAGCACGGTCGCGTAGTGGCGGGCGATGTCGGCGATCTGCTCCGCGCCCAGCCTGCCCGGCTTGTGCTGAAGCCGCAGCCGCACCGCGCCGCTCACCGGGTGGATGCTGAACTCGGTGAACAGCGGGAAGTTCGTGCCGTCGAACCCGGCCGAGTCGACCAGGTCCACACCATCGAGCTGCCCGTAGACGTGGAAGTGCACGAAGTTGAACACCGTCTCGAACCGCGTGCCCGCGCGGACGGTCGGGTGATGGCGCGCGGCCAGACCTGTGCGCTCCGCGGCGAAGGCGTCGCGCGCCAGCGACTCCCACGAGCCGTGGGCCATCCGCGCAGCCACCGGCAGCACGGTCAGGAACTGGCCGAGCACCCGGTCCCCGTCGGTCTCCTCAAGCCTGCCGTTCGTGACCAGCCCGGTGGCGACGTCGGCCCGCCCGGTCACCAGGCTCAGCACCCGCAGGTGCGCGGCCAGCAGGACGCTCTTGAGCGGCACCCCGGCCTGCTCGGCGAGCCGCCGCAGCTCAGCGGAGATACCCTCCCGCAGGGGCACGTCCACCAGCCCGGGGCCGGGCTCGCCCCACGGCGGCGGCAGCGGGGTCGAGGTCACCTCGGCCGGTTCCCCGGCGGCGTCGGCGAGTTCGCACGCCACGAAGTCCCGGTAGGTGCTCGCCGGGGCGGGCGCGTCCGGCCACGGTTCGCCGTCCCGCCTGCTCGCGTAGGCCTCGAACAGCTCGGTCAGCAGTGACGCCACGCTCCAGCCGTCCAGCACCAGCGCCAGGCTGCTCAGGGTGAACTGGAAGGCGTCCGGGCCGCGCAGGTGGACGTGCGCCCGCACGAGCGGCGGCTCGGCGAGGTCGAACGGCCGTCCGCGCTCCCGCTCGACCCACTCGGCGATCCGCCCGTCCTGGTCCGCCGCGCCGGTCAAGTCGTCGACGGTGAACGGCACGGTGGCCGTCCGGTGCACGAGCTGCACCGGACGCGAGTAGTCCGCCAGGCTGAACGACGTCCGCAGCGCGGGGTGCCTGCCCGCCGCCCAGACGAGCGCGTCGACCAGCGCGTCGCGGTCGAAGCGGCCGCGCAGGTGGAAGCTCAGCACCAGGTGGTGGGTGGCGGGGTCGCCCTCCAGCTCGCGGTCGAACACCATGCCCGCCTGGGTGGCCGACAGCGGGTAGGCGTCCTCGATCCCGGGGGGCGTCTCCTCGTGGACCAGGTCGAAGGGGGCGGTCCGGGTGCTCGGGGCCGCTGCGGTGTCGCCCGCCGCGGCGAGCCCGCGCACCGTCTGGTGCTCGAACAGGTCGCGCACCGACAGGCCGATGCCCTCGTCCCTGGCCATCGACACCACCCGGATCGTCCGGATCGAGTCGCCGCCCAGGGCGAAGAAGTTGTCCTCCGCACCGACCCGCTCCAGGCCGAGCACGTCCCGCCAGATCGCGGCGAGCGCCGTCTCCCTCGGCCCGGTGGGTGGCACGAAGTCGCCGACCTCGGGCCGGGTGTCGTCCGGGACGGGCAGAGCGCGCCGGTCGAGCTTGCCGTTCGGAGTGAGCGGCAGGGCGGGCACGAACACAAAGACCGCGGGCACCAGGTGGTCGGGCACCCGGTCCCGCAGCTCGGCGCGGACGCGGGTGATGGTGGTTCCGCCGACCAGGTAGGCGACCAGCCTGGGCATCCCGTCGCGGTCGGGGACAGTCGCCACCGCCGCGTCGTCGACGCCCGCACACCGGGTCAGCGCCGCCTCCACCTCGCCGGGCTCGACGCGGTGGCCGCGCACCTGGACCTGGCGGTCCACCCGGTCCAGGTACTCGATCCGGCCGTCGGGCAGGTGGCGGGCGCGGTCGCCGGTCCGGTAGAGGCGCCGCCCCTCGGCGAACGGGTCCGGCACGAACCGCTCGGCCGTCAGACCTGGCTTGCCCAAGTAGCCACGCCCCACGCAGACACCGCCGATGTACAGCTCGCCGGGCACGCCGACCGGCACCGGGCGGAGGTGGCCGTCGAGCAGGTGGACGCGGGCGTTGGCCATCGGCGTCCCGATCGGCACCATCGCCAGGTCGTCGTCGGCACGGCACTGCCACGCGGTGACGTCGATCGACGCCTCGGTCGGCCCGTACACGTTGTGCAGGATCGGGCCGAGCACGTCGAGCGCGCGGCGTTCCAGTACCCGGGGCAGGCGCTCGCCGCCGGAGAACACCTGCCGCAGGCTCCCGCACTCCCGCACCCCCGGCTCGGCCAGGAACGGTCCGAGCAGCGACGGCACGAACCGCAGCCGGGTCGCGCCGTGCCGGATCACCGCGTCCACCAGGTACGCCGGGTCGCGGTGGGCGTCCGGCCTGGCCACCACCACGCAGCCGCCGACCAGCAGCGGCGCGAAGATCTCCTCGATGGAGGTGTCGACGCTGAACGGGGTCTTGAACAACGGCCGGTCGGCGGCGTCGAACCCGTAGGTGTCGCACAGCCAGGTCAGCCGGTTCAGCATCCCCTCGTGCGTGCCGACCACACCCTTCGGGGCGCCCGTCGACCCGGACGTGTAGATCACGTACGCGAGGCTCGGGCCGGTAACGTCCGCGGCGGGCGCGGTGTCCGCCGGGTCGGCCTTCGGGTCCACCCGGACCACGGAGGCGACGTGCCGTTCGGACACCAGCACCCGTGCGCCCGTGTCTCGCAGCAGGTACGCCACCCGTTCCGCTGGGTACTCCGGTTCCAGAGGCAGGTATCCGCCGCCTGCCTTGAGCACCGCCAGCAGGGCGACGATCTGATCGGCGGAGCGGTCCAGCAGCACGCCGACCGGTGATTCCGGGCCGACTCCGGCCGCGCGCAGCCGGTGCGCCAGCCCGTTCGCCCGTCGCACCAGGTCGCCGTACGTCACGGAGCCGTCGTCGGTCTCGACCGCCACCGCGTCCGGGGTCCGCGCTGCCTGCGCGTCGATCCTGTGGTGCACGAGGAGCGAGGTGTCCAGCGGGGCGTCGGTGTCGTTCCAGGAGGCGATGAGCGCCCGCTCGTCCGCGCCGGTCTGCTCGAAGGTCCACACGGGACGGTCGAGGTCGGCGGTGAGCGCGGTCATGGTGTTGCGGAGGTGGCCGAAGAACCGGGTGATGGTGGTGTCGTCGAACAGGTCGGTGGCGTACTCGACGGTCACGGTCAGCTCGCCGTCCTGGTCGTAGACCATCAGGGTGAGGTCGAACTTGGCCGTGCCGTTGTGCATCTCCACGTCCGAGACGACCACGTCGGGGGTGGCCGGGGTGGGCATCGGCGCGTTCTGGAGCACCAGCAGCACCTGGAACAGCGGGGTTCGGCTCGGGTCGCGGTCCGGGGCGAGGTCGTCCACCAGCCGCTCGAACGGGACGTCCTGGTGGTCGTATGCGCCCACCGTGGCCTCGCGGACGCGCCCGAGCAGGTCGCGGAAGGTCGGGTCGCCGGACAGGTCCGTGCGCAGCACCAGGGTGTTGGCGAAGTACCCGATCAGGTTCTCGAGTTCGGGCCTGGTCCGGTTGGCGATCGGCGTGCCGACACACACGTCCGCCTGCCCGGAATAGCGGGCCAACACCACGTTCAGGGCCGCGAGCAGCGTCATGAACAGGGTCACCCGTTCCGAGCGCGCCACCGACTCCAGCGCGGCCACCAGGTCGCGGCCGACGATGAACCGCTGCCTGCGCCCGATGCCCGAGCGCCGCACCGGGCGCGGCCGGTCGGTGGGAAGGACGAGCAGGGCGGGGGCGCCCACCAGGCGTTCCCGCCAGTAGGCGAGCTGTCGGTCGGCCGTGGGGCCGTCCGCCTGGGCCCGGTGCCAGTGCGCGTAGTCGGCGTACTGGACCCGCAGGGGCGGCAGCGGATTCGGCTGATCGGAGGTGAACGCCCGATACAGGGCGGTGATCTCGGTGACGAGGACGCCGAGCGACCAGCCGTCCGCGGCGATGTGGTGCAAGGTCAGGACGAGCACGTGGTCGTGCTCGGCCTTGCGCAGCAGCAAGGTCCGCAGCAGCGGCCCTGTCGCCAGGTCGAACGGGAGCCGCGCCTGCTCTCCCGCCGCCGCCACCTCATCGACCACGTCCACGACCGGCAGCGGCCGGGGGCTCGGGGGCTGGACGACCGGCGTCACCGCCCCGTCGGAGAGGGCGTAGGTGGTGCGCAGGATCTCGTGCCGCTCCACCACCGTGTCGATCGCGCGACTCAGGGCGTCGACGTCGAGTGCGCCGACCAGCCGCACCGCGACATACACGTTGTAGACGGGTTGGGCAGGCTCGTACTGGTCCAGGAACCACATCCGCTGCTGCGCGGCCGACAGCGGGTCCGCCCCGGCGGGACGCCGCGGGATCGCCCCCGACCGTTCCCGCACCAACTCCGCCATCAGCGCACGTCGGGCGAGGGACAGAGTGGCCATGCGCGCGTTCCGTTCGGTCACGACAGACCCCGCTCTCGCAGTAAGCGGTCGACGTCCTCGTCGCTGAGGAGTTCGACCTCGGTGATCAGGTCGGTGAGGTCGGCGGCGCGCCGCTCCACCTCGGCGGCCAGTTCCGCGACCGAGTCGGCGGCGAAGACGAACCGCATCGGGACCTCGACGTCGAAGGACTGCCGCAGGCGCGCCAGCACCCTGGTCGCCAGCAGCGAGTGCCCGCCGAGGTCGAAGAACCGGTCGTGCGCCCCGACCCGGTCCACGCCCAGCACCTCGCCGAAGATCTCCGCGACGGCGGTCTCCACCCGAGTGCGCGGCGCCACGTGCTCCGCCGTGCGGGCCGTCATTTCGGGAACGGGCAGCCGCGCGCGGTCGACCTTTCCGTTGCCGTTCAGCGGGAAGGCGTCCAGCGCGGTGATCGACGCGGGCACCATGTACTCCGGAAGCCGCTGCCGCAGGAACGCGCGCAGGTCGTCGTGCGGCGGGTCGGCCACCACATAGGCGGCCAGCCGCTTCTGTCCGTCGCCGTCGGCGCGGGCCACCACCGCCGCATCCCGCACGGTCGGGTGGTCGAGCAACGCGGACTCGATCTCGCCCAGCTCGATCCGGAAACCGCGCACCTTCACCAGGCTGTCGGTGCGGCCGAGGAACTCCAGGGTGCCGTCGGCCAGCAGGCGCACTTGGTCCCTGGTCCGGTAGAGGCGTGCCCCCGGCGTGGCGGAGAACGGGTCGGGCAGGAACACCTGGGCGGTGCGGCGCGGGTCGCCGAGGTAGCCGCGGCCGACCCCGACGCCGCCGATGAACAGCTCGCCCGGCAGGCCCACCGGCAGCGGACGCAGCCTGCCGTCCAGCACGTGCGCCGACGTGCCCGGGATCGGCCTGCCGATCGACACCACCGGCGGCGATCCAACCAGCGCGTCCTGGCCATCGAACGCGATGTGGCACTGGTCGTCGGAGCACTCCGTCGAGCCGTAGGTGTTGAGCAGCGGCACGTGCGGGTGATGAGCGAACCACGCGCGGGCCAGGGTCACCATGAGGGCGTCGCCGGTGGGCACCAGCCAGCGCAGGCGCGGCAGGTCCGGCCGGTCGGGCACGTCCACGAGGCCGCGGAGCACCGCGGGCACCACCTGCAGGACGGTCACCCCGCGCTCGGCCACCTCGGCGATCAGCCGGGACGGGTCGGTAGCCACCTCGTCGGTGAAGATCTCCACCCGGCCGCCGACGACCAGCGGGGCGAGGAACTGCCACACGGACACGTCGAACGACTGCGGCCCGTTCTGCGCCACCACATCCGCCTCGGTGATGCCGAGGTCGCCGAGCTTGGCCAGGACGTGGTTGGTCATGCCGCGGTGTTCGACCATCACTCCCTTCGGCATGCCGGTCGACCCGGAGGTGTAGAGCACGTACGCGAGATCGCCCAGGCCGGGTCCGTCGGCGAGGTCCGTGTCATCGCCCGCCACGGCGACCAGCTCGCCCAGGTCGGTGAGGGTGAGCGCGCATCCGCTGTCCCGCACGACGCGCTCGGCGCGGGCCGCGGGCAGACCCGGGTCGACCGGCAGGTACACCGCGCCCGCCTTGAGGATGGCCAGCAGCACGGTCAGGTAGTCGATGCCGCGCTCGGCGCGCACGCCCACCAGGTCCCCCAGCTCGGCGCCCCGCTCCCGCAGGTGGCGGGCGACGCGGTTGGCACGGCTGTTCAGCTCGCCGTAGGTCAGCTCCCGGTCGTCGTGCCTGGCCGCCACCCGGGTGGGGTGGCGCGCCGCGCGTTCCTCGACCAGCCGGTGCACGAGGGCTTCCGGCGACACGGTGTCATTGCGGCGCCAGGCTTCGAGCTGGTCCCGCTCGCCGGGGGTGAGCACGTCCACGTCCGTGACAGGCCGGTCCGGGTCGGCCAGCACCCCGTCCAGCAGCACGGCCAGGTGGCCGGTGAGCCTGTCGACGCGGTCGGCGTCGAACAGGTCGCTGGAGTACTCGACGCGGCCCGCGCACCCGCCCTCGGGCGTCGGGGTCAGCTCGACGGTGAGGTCGTGCTTGGCGGTGCCGTTGTGCAGCGGTACGTCGGTGACGGTGAGGCCCGACGCCGCCAGCTCGGCGGCGGGCGCGTTCTGGAGGATGAACATCACCTGGAACAGCGGGGTGCGGCCGGTGTCGCGTTCCGGCCGCAGGTGCTCGACCACCTGCTCGAACGGCAGCGCCTGGTGCTCGTAGGCGCGCAGGGTGGTCGCGCGGACCCGGCCAAGCAGGTCGCGGAACGTGGGGTCGCCCGCCAGGTCGGCCCGCAGCACCACCGTGTTGGCGACGTAGCCGATCAGCCCTTCCAGCTCGGGGCGGGTGCGGTTGGCGATGGGACTGCCGATGCCGAAGTCCGCCTGGCCCGAGTACCGGGACAGCAGAGTCTGGAGCGCGGCGAGGAGCACCATGTACGGGGTGCAGCCGGTCTGCCTGGTCAGCGCGGACACCGCAGCCATCGTCTCCGGCGGCAGCGAGAACTCCCGGACCCCGCCGGACACCGAGCGCTCCGCCGGGCGCGGGCGGTCGGCTGGCAGGTTCAGCGCACCGGGCATCCCGGTGAGGTGGTCCGCCCAGTACTCCAGGTCACGGGCCACAGCCTGGCCGCCCGCGCGCTGCCACGCGGCGAAGTCGAGGTACCGCACAGCGGGTTGGGGTGGTGTCCTACCGCGGTAGCGCTCGACCACCTCGCGGGCCAGCACCCCCAGCGACCACCCGTCGACCACGATGTGGTGGGCGACCAGGACGAACAGGTGCTCGCGCTCCCCCGTCCGGTACAGAGTGGACCGCAGCAGCGGGCCGGTCTCCAGAGTGAACGGCCTGCCCACCTCCTGCCGGGCCAGCAGCAGCGCCGCCGCCTCGTCGGCCTTCACCAGCGGGATCGCCGCCGGGGCCTGCGCGTCGACCACCTGCCACGGCTGCCCGTCCTCGGTGACGAACCGGGTCCGCAGGACGTCGTGCGCGGCGCGGGCCGCGTCCAGGGCGGCGGACAGGGCGTCGCGGTCCAGCGCGCCCGTCAGCCGCAGCAGGACGTGCTCGTTCAGCACGGGGGTGTCCGGCGCGTACTGGTGCGTGAACCAGATCCGCTGCTGGCCGAAGGACAGCGGTCCGCTGTTGTCGGGGTGCCGCGGGATCGCCGCACCCGCCGCCGACGCCGGTCCTGCCTCGATCGCCACGGCCATCCCGGCGATGGTCGGATCGGCGAACAGCTCCGCCACGCCCAGCTCGGCGGCGAACTCGCGGTGGATGCGCGGGACCAGCCGCATCATCGACAGGGAGTCGCCGCCGAGGTCGAAGAAGCTCGTGTGGACGTCGGGCGCCCGCCGGTCGAGGACCTCGCTCCAGACCGTCCGCAGCACCCGTTCTGTCACGGTGCGCGGTTGGGCTCTGTCCGTCGCGACCTGGTGGGATTCGAGGGTCCGCCGGTCGATCTTGCCGCTCGACGTGAGCGGGAGCCGCTCGTGCTCGACCACCTCGGACGGCACCAAGTGCGCGGGGAGCTGGCCGGTCAGCGCTGCCCGCACGTCCACGTCGTCGGACACGACGTGGGCGACCAGCCGTGTGTATCCGCCGGGACCGGGCTTCGCGACGACCGCGGCGGCGTGCACTCCGGCGAGTCCGCGCAGCGCTGTCTCGACCTCGCCGGGCTCGACCCGGATTCCGCGCACCTTCACCTGCCGGTCGGTGCGTCCGAGGTGTTCCAGTGTGCCGTCCTGGCGGCGGCGGGCCAGGTCCCCCGTGCGGTACATGCGGGTCCCGGGCTCGCCGGACGGGTCCGGCACGAACCGTTCCGCGGTTCGTCCTGGCGCGCCGAGGTAGCCGCGCGCCAGGCCGTCCCCGGCGATGTAGACCTCGGCGGGCACCCCGACGGGCGTCGGCGTGAGGTGGCGGCCCAGGACGTGCGCGCGGGTGTTGGTGAGCGGCAGACCGATGGGCACAGTGGTGCCGCCGTCCGCGCGGTCGTGCCAAGTGGCGTCGGCCATGACCTCGGTGCAGCCGTAGATGTTGACCAGCGTCGCCGCTGGCAGCAGCGTCTGGAACCGGCGGGCGAGGTCGGCGGGCAGCGGTTCGCCGCTCACCGTCCACAACCGCAGGGCGGGCAGGCGGCGGCCGGTGCTCTCCATGGTGTCCAGCAGGACGCTCAACAGCGACGGCACCACCACGATGCGGGTCACCCCGTGGTCGGCGAGCGTCCTCAGGAACAGCACCGGGTCATGGACGTCGTCGGTGGCGATGACGACCGGAACGCCGCGCAGGAGCGGGCCGAACAGCTCGGCGACCGAGTCCACGAACGTGGCGGCGGTCTTCAGACAGCCCACCTCGCCGGGGGCGAACGGCTGGGCGTCCCACCCCCAGCGCAGCCGGTTCACCACCGCGCCGTGGGTTCCGCCGACGGCCTTGGGCTCGCCGGTCGAGCCGGACGTCCGCAGCACATGGGCCAGCGCGTCCGGGTCGGTGCGCGCGGGCGTGACCGGCTCGCCGTCGCGCTCGGGCCACTCGTCGATGCGGAACCGGGCGTCGGTGGCGCCGGGGGCATAGGCCGCGCCGACCTTGAGGACGCCGAGGATCGCGGCGATCTGCCGGATCGAGCGGTCCGCCGGGACCGCGACCACGTCCTCCTGGCCGATCCGGTGGGCGCGCAGGTGCCGGGCGGCCTGGTCGGCGCGCTCGGCCAGTTCGGCGTAGGTGACCGACTCCGCGCCCTGCCACAGGCACGTCGCGCCGGGCGTCCGCTCGACCTGCTCGGCGAAGAGGTCGAAGAGCCCGGGGAGGGGGTGGACCGCGGCGGTGTCGTTCCACCGGGAGAGGTCGTGCCGTTCGCGTTCGGAGAGCACCGGCAGCGCGGCGACGGTCGACTCGGGACGGTCGGCCATTCCGGAGAGCAGGGTCGCGTAGTGGCCCGCCCACCGGGAGATCGTGGCCGCGTCGAACAGGTCGGTGCGGTAGTCGATGTCCAGCCGCAGGCCGCCGTCGGCGTCCACGGCGTTGAGCACCAGGTCGAACTGGACGTGGTCGACCGGAGTCGCGACCAGTTCGACGGCCAGGTCGCTCAGCGCGGGCGGCGACACCGCCCGGTCGAGGTTGAACGTGGTGGCGACCAGCGGCGTGCGGCCGGGGTCGGTGCGGATGCCCAGGTGGTCCACCAGCACGCCGAAGGGCAGGTCCTGGTGCTCGAACGCGCCGAGCAGGTCGGCCTGGACGCGGCGGACGAGGTCCGCGGCGCGCTCGGCGCCGTCGATCAGGGTCCGCGCGGCCAGCAGGTTGGTGCAGTGCCCGACGATGCGCTCGCTGCCCCGCCAGAGCCGCCCCGCGGTCGGCACGCCCACAATCACGTCGTCGTCGCCGGTGAGGTGGTGCAGCAGCAGCGAATAGGCCGACAGCAGCACCGTGAACAGCGTGCTCCCGGTGCCGGTTCCGAGCGTCCGCAGCCGGTCCACCAGGTCGCGGTCGAGTTCCACGGTGTGCCGCGCTCCCTGGTAGCGGGCCACCGCGGGCCTGGGGCGGTCGGCGGGCAGGTCCAGCGTCGGCAGCGGGCCGGACATGCGGTCGGTCCAGTAGGCCAGCGCCTCGTCGCGGTGGGTCCGGCGCGCGAAGTCCCGAAACGGCGTTGGCTCCGGCAGCACGGGGGCCTGGCCGCCGGACTCCGCCGAGTAGCACGTGCCGATCTCCGCCATGAGCACGCCCATCGACCAGCCGTCGGCCGCGATGTGGTGGGCGGTGAAGCCGAACAGTGCGTTCTCCGGACCTGTCCGGGCGACGGCGCAGCGCAGCAGCGGCCCGGTGGCGAGGTCGAACGGCTCCCGCGACAGCCCGGTGATCCCGTCCTCGCCGTCGACCTCGGGGACGTCGACCACCACTTCGGGCAGCACGCGCTGCCACCCGTCCTCGAGGTCGAACACGGTCCGCAGTGCCTCGTGCCTGGCCACGACGCGGTTCACCGCGCGCCGCAGCGCGGCCACGTCCAGTTTGCCGGTGAGCCGGAGGACGGCGCTCTGGTGGTAGGCCGCCGACGCCTCCGGGGTGAGCCGGGCCAGCGTCCAGAGCTGCCGCTGGGCGACGGTCGGCGCGAATCGCGGCGGTCCGCCGGGCAGCGCGCCCAGCTCGCGCAACGCGTCGACGCTGTCCCGCACCGCGCGCACGATGGTGTCCACGTCGTCGTCTGTGTGCGCGGCGGACAGGAAGGCGTTGTGGCCTTCCCGAATGTGGATTCCCCGGTGCACCAGTTGGTAGAAGAGCAGGTGGATGTCCTGGGTGGACGCGAAGCGGAACAGTGAGCCGAAGTGCGCAACGGTGATCGGCACGCCTTCGGCGGCGAAGAGCACGTTGAGCCGCTCGGCCAGCGTGTCGACCCGGCGGTTCACCGACTCCTGGAACCCGGCTCCCGCCCGCTTCAGCTCGGTCAGCACGGCCAGTGCCGCGGACATCGCCAGCGGGTGCTTGCAGAACGTGCCCGCGAAGAACGTCGTCTCGGTGGTTGGGGCCGAGTCGTCGCCATAGGCCCACACGCCGCCGTCGATGGTGTCCAGGAAACCGGCCCGCCCCGCGACCGCGCCGATGGGGAGCCCGCCGCCCAGCACCTTCCCGTAGGTGGCCAGGTCGGCCCGCACGCCGAACCACTCCTGCGCGCCGCCGGGCGCGGTGCGCAGTCCGGTCACGATCTCGTCGAACACCAGGGCCGCGCCGGTGTCGTCGGCGATGGCCCGCAGTTCCCGCAGGAACGCGGCGGGCCGCACGTCCGGCCGCCTGCTCTGCACCGGCTCCACCAGGATCGCGGCCAGCTCGGGCCCGTGGGCGCGCAGCGCGGCCAGGGACGCCGGGTCGTCGTAGTCGAGCACGAGCAGGTCGTCCACCATGTGCTGCGGGATTCCGGGCGCGACGGGGGTCGGTGCGCTGTCCGCCCTGAGCCTGCGGCGAGCGCCCAAGGTGCCGTCGTAGATGCCGTGGTACGACCCGGCGAACATGGCGACCTTGGTCCGCATGGTCGCGGTCCTGGCCAGGCGCAGCGCCATCATCACGGCCTCGCTGCCGGAGTTGCAGAACGCGACCCTCGGCAGTCCGGTCAGCTCGGCCAGCAGCGCGGCGACCCGTCCGGCCAGGTCCGACTGCACACCGATGTGCACGCCCCGGTCCAACTGGGCGCGGACCGCGTCGGTGACGAAGTCCGGCGAGTGCCCGAACAGGTTGCTGCCGTAGCCCATCATCACGTCGACGTACTCGTTGCCGTCCACGTCGACCACACGGGCGCCCTTCGAGCTGGTCGCCGCGATCGGGTAGACCATCTCCTTGATCGCCATCCGGAAGTCCGACACCACCCGGTTGTCGTTGTCCGCCAACACCGGGCGGTGCAGTCCGGCCAGCCGCTTCGACTCGGCGGTGCGCCGGGTGTAGGCGGCCACGAACTCCCGCAGCGCGGGTCCGGCCGCCTCGGCGACGACGGTGATCGGCCGGTGCGGGACGAACGCCTTCGACGCGGCGGTGTCCTCCTCCGCCCTCGGCGCCGCGGCGGGAGCGGGGGGAGCGGGGCGGGCGGCCGGGGCCGAGCGGCGCCGGTCGACGTAGGCGGCCACGTCGGCGAGAGTGGTCAGGTCGGTCAGGAGCTGCCGGACCGTCAGCCGAACGCCCAACTCCTCCTCGATGACCTGGGCGGCCTCGATCAGCGCGAGCGAGTCCAGTCCCACCTGGAGCAGCGGGGCGTCGAGGTCCACCGAGTCCGGGGAGATGCGCAGCAGGCCGGCGGTGATCTCCCGCAGCCGGACCGCGGAGGTGGCAGGCTCGGCGGAGGTCGGGGCGGCTTCCGGCGCGGCGGGTGGCGTCGGGGTGTGGGGGGTGTCGAGCCAGTGGCGTTCGCCCGCGAACGGGTACGCGGGCAGATCGGCCACCCGGCGCGGCGGGCCGTGGACGGCCGCCCAGTCCACCGACACCCCGACGACGTGCAGCCGCGCGGCGGCGGTGAGCAGGGCTTCCTGGTCGTCCACGCCCTCGGCCAAGGTCGGCACCCACAGCACGGCGGGATCGGCGACGGCCCGCGTCCCGAGCTGGCTCAGCACCGGGTGCGCCCCCAGTTCGACAACCACGTCCACCCCGCGCCCGACCAGCGTCGCGACGCTGTCGGCGTACCGCACCGGCTCGCGGAGCTGGGCCGCCCAGTAGTCGCACCCGAGATCGGTGGCGACCTCCCCGGTCCGGCCGGAGACGAACGGCAGCCGCGGCCGATCGAACGCGACGGTGTCCACGGTGGACTGGAACTCCCGCGCGACCGAGTCGACCAGCGGCGAGTGGAACGGGAACCCGCCCGCCAGCTCGCGGACCCGAACACCCCGGTCGTCGAACCGGCGGATCAGGTCGGTGACGGCGGCGCGGTCGCCGGAGATGACGGTGTGCGCGGGTCCGTTGACGGCCGCGATCGACACCCGGTCCCGGTAGGGCTCCAGCGCCCGGTCGACCTCGCCCTCGGCGGCGAACACGGCCGCCATCAGCCCGTCGGTCCGCTGCATCAGCCTGCCGCGTTCGGTGACCAGCCGCATCCCGTCCGCGAGGCTGAACACGCCCGCCAGGCAGGCAGCAGCGTACTCGCCGAAGCTGTGCCCCACCACCGCGTCCGGGCGCACGCCCCAGGACCGCACCAGCCGGGCCAGCGCGTACTGGACGGCGAACAGCACGGGCTGGGCGACATCGGTCCGGGAGAGGTCGGCCGACGGGTCGAGCACGGAGCGGCCGAGCAGGGCCGAGCACTCGTCGATCACCTCGGCGAACCGGGCCGCCCGCTCGTACAGCGCTTCCGCCAGGCCGGGGTACCAGACCCCCTGGCCGGCGAACTGGAACGCCACCGACCTGGTGCCCGTCGCCTCGCCGGTGATCGCCTGCCCGGCCAGCGCCTCCCGGAGGTCGGCCGCGGTCCGGCCGACGACGGCGAGCCGGTGCGGCAGCCGGGCTCGACCGGTGTTCGCGGTAGCGCAGTAGTCGGCCAGCGGGACGGCGTCCGTCAGGCGTTCGGCGTGCCGGGCCGCCAGCCGCCGCAGCCCGCCATCGTCCTTGGCGGACAACGTCAGCACGACCACCTCGGGTCGGGCCGCGGTGTGCTCGGCAAGCGCGGGAGCCTCGCCCAGGACCATATGGGCGTTGGTGCCGCCGATGCCGAACGAGCTGACGCCCGCGAACCGGGTCCGGCCGTCCGGGGCGGTCCAGTCCCGAAGCTCGGTGTTGACGAAGAACGGGCCGAAGTCGATGGCCGGATTGGGTTCGCCACAGTGCAGGCTCGCCGGGATCTTCCGATGCCACAGCGACAGCGCGGTCTTGATCAGTCCGGTCACGCCCGCCGCGGCGTCGAGGTGGCCGACGTTGGTCTTCACCGAGCCGATCGGGCAGTAGCCGGTCCGGTCGGTGGTGAGCCGGAACGCCTGCGCCAGCGCGGCGATCTCGACCGGGTCGCCCAGCCGCGTGCCGGTGCCGTGCGCCTCGACGTAGCCGATGTCGTCGGCCCGCACGCCGCTGAACTCCAGCGCTCCGGCGACGACGGCGGCCTGGGCGTCCACGCTCGGCGCGGTGTAGCCGACCTTCGCCCCGGCGTCGTTGTTGATCATCGAGCCCTTGATCACCGCGTACACCCGGTCGCCGTCGGCCAGCGCGTCGGCCAGGGGGCGGAGCACCACGGCGCCCAGGCCGCTGCCGAACACGGTCCCCTCGGCCCGCGCGTCGAACGCCCGGCAGTGCCCGTCCGGGGAAAAGATGGCGTCCTCCCGGTACACGTAGCCGGTGCGCTGCGCGGCCCGCACGGACACGCCGCCCGCGATCGCGATGTCGGACTGGCCCGACAGCAGGCTCTGGCACGCCAGGTGCACGGCGACCAGCGAGGTGGAGCACGCGGTCTGCACGCTGATCGCCTCGCCGGACAGGTTCAGTTTGTAGGCGACCCGGGTGGCCAGGTGGTCCTTCTCGTTGCCGATGAGCCCCTGGTAAGCGCGCATCGGGGAGGTCGCGCCGGACAGCACGGACAGGGCGTAGGTGTTGCTGCCGCAACCCGCGTAGACGGCCACGGCGCCGTCGTGGCTGGTCAGGTCGCGGCCGGAGTCCTCCATCGCGGTCCACGCGCATTCCAGGAAAAGCCGGTGCTGTGGGTCGGTCAGCTCGGCCTCCGCCGGTGACATGCCGAAGAAGGCGGCGTCGAACCGGTCGGCGTCGGGCAGCTCACCCCCGGCGGGCACGAACCGCGGGTGGGTGCGGTCGACCGACAGGAACGCGGCGTCCTCCAGCTCGTCCGGCGCGAACCGGGAGACCGACTCGACGCCCGCGGCCAAGTTGGCCCAGAACTCGTCCAGGCCGGTCACTCCCGGGCAGCGGATCGCCATGCCGGTGATCGCGATGTCAGTGGAGTTCACTGCTTTCCTCCGCTTCGCTTGACGCGGCCTGCCACCGCGTCCCGCCTGCGCCGCGCGGCCAGGCTGGCGCGCCGCAGGTGGTCCGACGGCCCGGCCCGGCCGTCGACGTGCGCGGCTACCGAGCCGACGGTGGGCGCCTGGAACAAGGTGACGACGGGCAGCTCGACACCGACCTCGGCGCCGATCCGCTGGTGGACCTCGATCAGCGTGGCCGACGTGCCGCCGAGGTCGAAGAAGTTGTCGTGCACGCCGACCCGCTCGACCCCGAGCACGTCGGCCCACAGCGCGGCGAGCCGCCGCTCCAGCCCCGAGGCCGGCGCGACGAACTCCGCGTCCGGCGTGCCCCGGTCCGCGGGCGGCTCGGGCAGCGCGGCCCGGTCGAGCTTGCCGCCGGTCGTGCGCGGGAGACCGGGCAGCGTCACGAACTCGGCGGGCGTCATCGCGCCGGGCAGTGTCCGGCGGGCGTGTCCGCGCACGTCGGACGCGGTGGCGTCCACCTCAAGCACCAGGTAGGCGACGAGCCGCTCGGTGCCGCGCGCGTCGGGCCGCACGACGACCGCGCACTCGACCACGCCTTCGTGTCCGGCCAGCGCCGCCTCCACCTCCGCGGTCTCGACGCGCACGCCGCCGACCTTCACCTGCCGGTCGACGCGGCCCAGGTGCTCCAGCACGCCGTCCGCCCCTTGCCGCACGAGGTCGCCGGTCCGGTACAGCCGCCCACCCGGCTCGGCGGCGAACGGGTCGGGGACGAACCTGACCGAGGTCATGGCGGGATCGCCGACATAGCCGCGCGCCACGGCGCGTCCGCCGACGTACAGCTCGCCGGGCACCCCCTGCGGCACCGGGCGGACCGCCGTGTCCAGAACGTGGACAGCGGTGTCGGGGAGCGGGAGTCCAATCGGGACGGTAGCGGGCGGCGTGGCGTCCGGCTCGAACGAGGTCACGTCCCACGCCTCGGACATGCCGTAGACGTTGATGATCCGCGCGTGGGGGAAACGTGTGCGGAACCGGCCGAGCAGGTCGGCGTCCAGCGGCTCGCCACTGCTCAGCCACAGGCCGAGGGCGGGCAGGTCGCCTGGCTCGCGCAGGATCGCCCTGAGCAGGGTGGGCACCAGCAGCAGGCGGGTCACCCGGTGCTCGGCGAGGGCGGCCACCAGCGCGCCGACGTCGCGGGTCTCGGGCACGACAACCGTGGGCACACCACACAGCACCGAGCCGAGCAGCTCCCAGATCGAGTCGACGAACGCCACACTCGACTTCAGGCAGGCCACGTCGTCCGGGCCGAACGGGTGCTCGCGCCACATCCAGCCGAGCCGGTGCAGGATCTGCCGGTGCTCCAGCGCGACCGCCTTCGGCTCCCCGGTGGAGCCCGAGGTGAACACCAGCCACGCCTGCTCGTCCGGCAGCATGACCAGCCCGAGGTTCGCGGAATCCTCGTTCGCGCCGAGTGTTTCCGGTGTCACCACGGTCTCGGCACCCGCGATCCGCAGCATAGCCGCGATCCGGCCGTCCGGCAGCGCCGGATCGATCGGCAGGCACACGGCCCCCAGCTTCAGTACCGCCAGCACCGCCACCGGCAGGTCCACGCCGTGCGGGAGGCGCACACCGACCACGTCACCCCGCCGGACTCCACGCCCGCGCAGCGCCCTGGCGAGCCGGTTCGCCCGCGCGTTCACCTCCGCGTAGTCGAGCCGGTCGCGGCCGCACACCAGCGCCGTCACGGCTGGGGTTAGCGCCGCCTGCTCCTCGAACAGGGCGGACAGCGAGCGCTGTTCCGGCGCGGTCATGGCACCGCGCGGCCCTGGGCGGGCATCGGCGAGCGGAATCCGGCCCAGCGGCACGGACGGGTCGGCGACCACGGCCCGCAGCAGGGACCGGAAGTGCACGCCGAACCGCTCGATCGTCGCGGCGTCGAACAGGTCGGTGTTGTAGGTCCAGACTGTCGCGATCCCCCCGGCGGTCTCGGCCGCCTCCAGCGCGAGGTCGAACTGCGCCGCCAGCCGATCGAGCGCGACGGACTCCACCTCGACACCGCCCAGCCGTCCGCGCGCGCCGGGCAGCCCCAACGCGAGGGCGGGCAGCAGCCCGGCCGGGTCGAGGCCAGCTGGGTGCAGGGTGATCGTCGTCTGGAAGACCGGCGGCACGGCGGTGTCCCTGCCCACCCCGTCCAGCATCAGCGGGAATGGGAAGTGCTGGTGCGCCAGCGCGCCGTGCACCGTTTCCCGGTCCCGCGCCAGCAGCGCCGTGAACGCCAGGTCGGCCGCGCACAGGGTCCGCAGCGGCACCATCGTCGACACGTTGCCGACGACGTCCGCCAGCGACACCGGCCCGCGGGCTGCGACGGGCGCGCCGACGATCACGTCCTCGTCGCCGGTGTGCCGGAACAGCAGTGCCCGGTACGCGGCCAACAGGACGGTGAACACCGTGGTGCGCTCCCGCTGTGCCAGCCTCCGCAGCCCGGCCGCGAGTTCCCCGTCCAGCTCCAGGCGCGTCGACGCCCCGGCGAACCGGCGCGCTGCGGGACGCGGCCGGTCGGCGGGCAGTCGCAGGACCGGCAGTGGACCGGACAGCCGATCGGCCCAGTACTTCTTCGACCGGGCGCCATCCGGCCCCGCGAGCAGCCGCGCCTGCCAGTCGACGAAGTCCGGATACCGGCCGACCACCTCGGCGGGGCTCACCAGCACCGCGGCCGACCAGAAGTCGGCGATGATGTGGTGCAGCACAATGACGAGCACGTGGTCGTCCGGTCCCAGCGTGAACAGGTGGGCCCGCAACAGCGGGCCGCGTTCGAGGTCGAACGGCCTGCGCACGGCCGACGCGATGTCCGTCCCGTCCTCGCGGTGGAACCACGCCCCCGGTTCGGCGTCCACGACCCGGGTTGGACGTCCGTCGACGGCGGGGAACCGGGTGCGCAGGGCCTCGTGCCGGTCCACCAGCGCGGCCAGGAACCCGTGCGCCGCGGCCACATTCGCGGTGAGGCGCACCGCCGCCGCGAGGTGGTGAACCGGGCTGTCGGGGGCCAGCCGGTGCTGAATCCACAGGGCGTGTTCCCCGGGCGAGAGGTCGGTGGTTCCCGACGCGGCCCGGGGCGTGGTTTCCGCGACGCCGTCGGCGATCTCCCGGGCGAGCGCGGCGGGGTCGAGCCCGCCGATGAGCCGCTCCAGCGGCAGCGGCACACCCGTGGCCGCTTCGATCTCGTGCCCCAGCTGGACCGCGGCGAGGGAGTCGAGCCCGGCGGCGGCCCGGTCGCGCAGGTACGCCTCGATCAGCCCGGCCCTGTCCTCGGCGGCCAGCAGGTCGTCCCTGGCCAGACCGGGCGAGGGTGCCGCGTCCACGTCGGCGGTGACGACCTTCAGGTTGCCTGCCAGGTAGTCCGCGCGGCAGCGGTGCCGTTGGACCTTGCCGCTGGTGGTGCGCGGCACGCTCGCCGGGCGCACCAGGACCACGGCGTGTGCGCGGATCTCGTGCCGGGCCGCGATCTCCGTGCGGACCGCGGCCACGATCTCCGCGAGGTCCCGGTCGGTCCGGCCGACCTCGTTGACGACAACGAGCCGCTCGACGCCGTCGACCGGCACGCTGAACGCCGCGCCCGCGTCCGGCCGAAGGGCGGGATCGGCGGACTGGGCGGCGCCCTCGATGTCCCTCGGGTAGTGGTTGCGGCCGTTCAGGATGATCAGGTCCTTGCGCCGCCCGGTAACGAACAGCTCGCCGCCGTCGAGGAAGCCGAGGTCGCCGGTCCGCAGGTACGGTCCCGCCCCGGTGTCGGCGCGGTGCGCGCCGAACACGGCGGCGGTCTCCTCCGGCTGGTTCCAGTACCCGGCGCCGACGCTGGCGCCGCGCAGCCAGATCTCGCCGACCGCGCCGTCCGGCACGCCCACCCGCCGGTCCGGGTCGACGATGTGGATGTCCTGGTCGGGCATCGCCGTGCCGCAGGAGACGAGGGTCTGGCCGGTGGCCGAGGGCACCGCGTGGCCACCGCCCAGCGCCGCGCGGTCGAACCGGCGGGTGACCGCGGGCGCTCCCGCGGCGCCGCCGCTGACCAGCAGGGTCGCCTCCGCGAGCCCATAGCACGGGTAGAAGGCGTCGCGGCGGAACCCGCAGGGCGCGAAGTGCTCGGCGAACCGGCGCAGTGTGTCCGGGTCGACCGGCTCGGCACCGGTGAACGCCAGCCGCCACCGGCTGAGGTCCAGTTCGGCGCGCTGCTCGGGGCTGATCCGCCGAACCGCCAGCTCGTAGCCGAAGTTCGGGCCGCCGCTGCTGGTGGCGCCGAGGTCGGAAACCGCCCGCAGCCACGTCATCGGCGAGCGCGCCAGGGACATCGGCGACATCAGGGTGACCGGGAAGCCGCCGTAGAGGGGTTGCAGCAGGCCGCCCACGAGCCCCATGTCGTGGTACGGCGGCAGCCACAGCACCGCGCGGCTGTCCGCGTCCTGCCGGAACGACCGGGCGATGTGGCCGAGGTTGTGCGTCAGGTTGCCGTGAGTGATGACGACGCCCTTCGGCGCGGCCGTCGACCCGGACGTGTACTGGAGCAGCGCCACCGTGTCCGAGGACGCGGCGCGCTCGACTTCCCGGCCGGACGGGGTCAGTGCGTCGCTCGCCACCACCCGGATCGGCAGGTCGGCCAGCGCATCGGCCACCCCGGGCACGGCCGATGCGACGGTGAGCGCGAGCGCGGGGCAGGCGTCGGCGATGATCCCGGCCAGCCGGACCGCCGACTTGTTGGCCCGCGGCGGGTAGGCGGGCACCGCGATCATCCCGGCGTCCCAGCAGCCGAACAGCGCGGCCAGGTAGTCCAGGCCGGGCGGGTGCAGCAGGAGCACGCGGTCCCCCGGCGCGCACCGCCCGCGCAGGTCGTCGCCGATCGCCGTCGCCCGGTCGGCGAGCCCGCGGTAATCCAGCGAGGCGTCGTCGTCGAGGTAGGTGAAGCCGACACGGTCGGGTTGCTCGGCAGACCTCCGGCGCAGGATGTCCAGCAACGTCATGTCAGGTCTCCGACGTGCCGCTCGACATCCTCGATCCGGGCGTGGATCAGGGCTTCCTTCCCTCGGCACGGCACGTCGGCGTTGACCGCCAGCTCGCGCCCGGTCACCAGCAGCACGGTCGTCTCGTCGGCACCGACCAGGTCCAGCCTCCTGGCCTTGTGCAGGCCCGCCAGGGACGCCGCGCCCGCGGGCTCGCTGCTGATCCCGGCAGTGGTCGCCAGCGTCTCGACCGCGTCGAGCATCGCCTGGTCGGTCACCGCCACGAACGCCCCGCCGCTGTCGGCGACCTCGGTGAGCGCCTCCGCTCCGCTGATCGGCTCGGGCACGTCGATGCCGTCGGCGACGGTGCCGGAGTGCCGCAGCGACGATTCCGGCCGGGACTGCCACATCCGCACCAGCGGCTGGCAGCCCGCCGCCTGCACGCCGACCAGCCTCGGCACCCGGCTGGACACCCCCTGGGCGCGCAGCTCGCGGAAGCCGCGGCCCATCGCGACCAGGGTCGGCCCGTCGCCGACCGGGACCACGACGATGTCCGGCACAGCCCGCCCGAGCTGTTCCCAGATCTCGAAGGCCACGGTCTTCTTTGCCTCCAGGGTCAACGGGTTCGCCCCGGTGTTGCGGTCGAGCCAGCCGAACCTCGCCGCGGCCTCACGGGACAGCTCGAACGCCGCGCGGTACCCCTCGACAACCCGCAGCACGAGCGCCCCCGCGATCCGCATCCGCGCGACCTTCGCGGCCGGACAGCCTGCCGGGACGAAGATCACCGCGTTCATCCCCACCGCCGACGCGCCCAGCGCGGTGGCGATGGCCGCGTTGCCGGTGGACGCGGTGGTGATCGTGGTCGCGCCCGCCCGCAGCCCGTTCTCCAGGACGAGCGCGGTCGCGCGGTCCTTGCTGGAGCCGCTGGTGCCCCAGGTCTCGTCCTTGACCCACAGGTTCGGCATCCCGACCACGCGGCGCAGCCGGTCCGGCCCGATCATCGGCGTGCCGCCCACCGGCAGCGGGTACCGGATCACCCCGTCCGCCAGTGGGAGCAGCGCCCGGTAGCGCCACATCCCCCACGGCCGCACCTCGTCGGCCGAGCCCAGCTCCAGCCCGGCGCTCACCCGGCGTCCACCGGCAGCGCCGTGCCCAATCCGAGGCCGCGGGCGGCGCGCAGCACCTCACCCGCGACCGCAACGTCCAGAATCCCCATGCCGAACGGGTTGCTGAGCACGATCTCGTTCTCCGACGCGCGGCCGGGTCGGCGGCCCGCCGCGATCTCGGCGAGCGTCGCGTCCACCCGCCGGGCATCCGCTTTCGCGGTGCCGAACGCCTCGCCGTCCGGTCCGAGCAAGTCACCACCGCGGTACATCCGGCCGAGGACGCGCCGGGCGTCGGCGCTGACCAGCGGCCAGTCGTCGATCACCAGGAGATCGGCCGCGCGCACGACCTCGGGCAGCACGTCGTCCAGCGACACGTGCGCCACAAGGGTTCCGGCGGCGAGCCAGTCGAGCGGGATGTAGCCGGTGGTGGTCGTGGTGGCGGTGATGACGATCTGCTGGTCGCGCACCGCCTTCTCCGCGCTGCCCGCCGCCGCGCAGTCGACGCCCTCGGCGCACAGGGCCTCGACAACGGCGTCCGTGCGTGTGGGGTCGGCGTCGAAGAGGGTGAACCTGGCTCCGGGGAGATCCTCGGCGAGCAACCGCACGTGCGTCTGGCCCAGCGCCCCGCAGCCCACGACGCCGATCCGGCGGCTGTCGGGCACGGCGAGCAACCGCACGGACAGCACCGTGTACGCGGCGGTCCGCAGCGCACTCAGGTGGGCGGCGTCCATGATCACTTCGGGCCGGGCGGTCTCCCGGTCGAACAGCAGGGTCACGCCGTTCGCGCGCGGCAGGCCGTAGCCGTGGTTGTCCAGACTGCTGTTGATCAGCTTGACGCCCAGCACCGGCCGCTCGCCCCACAGCGCGCCCGGCAGCGCGAGGCTCCGCGCGAAGGCTCCTTTGCTGGTGTGCCATGGCAAGTACGCCTCGTCCGGCAGAGTCGTGCGGCCTTCGGCGTGCAGCGCCAAGGCATCGCCGACGATCGTCACCGGGTCGAGGCCGCGCGCCGCGCGCACCACGTCCCGGCCGGTCAGGTACAGCAGAGTCGCCGGTTCAGGCATCCCAGGTCTCCAGTTCGTAGCGCACGCCGCGTGACCTGGCGGCCACGATCCCGGCGCGGACCTCGTCCAGGACCCCGCGCTCGGCGAGCCAGCGGTCGTCGTAGCAGGTGAAGCGGTAGTTGTCGGCGCCGTCGGCCAGCACGGCCACGGGGTTCCGGAACCGATCGATGCCGTGCGCGAGGGCCGCCGACAGCACGGCGCCGCCGGAGCCGCCCACGGCGAGACCGGTGTCGTCGGCGGCCATCCGGCAATGCACGAACGCCTCGACGTCGGTCACCGACAGCGCGCGGTCGTAGTGGCCGGGCCGCAGGAACGACGAGCGCCGGGACGCGCCGATACCGGTCAGTAGGTGCGATCCGGCCACGTCGCCGGTCACCAGGGAGCCGCGCACGTCCACCGCGAACACGGCGGCGCCGGACACGTGCCCGCGGACGCCGTCGCTGATCCCGGCGAGCGTGCCCCCGGTGCTGACCGCGACGAATACGGCGTCCACCTGCCCGTCGGTCTGCTCGACCAGCTCGCGGGCGGTGGTGCGGCGATGCACGTCCGGGTTGGCCGGGTTGCGGTACTGGTCGGGCCAGCGCAGGCCGGGGTCCTCGACCCGCAGCCGGGCGACCTCGGCCAGCCGGGACAGCAGGTACCCGCCGGAGGCGTCCGGCTCGCGCACCGTCACCAGCGTCGCGCCCGCCGCGGTCAGCCGGTCGCGCAGGGCGAGCGGCAGTTTCGGGTCGACCACGGCGACGAACCGGCACCTCAGGTCGGCCAGCACGGAGGCGAGGGCCAGGCCGAGGTTGCCCGACGTGGACTCGACCACAGTGGAGCCGGGGGTGAGCGCGCGTTCGCCGTCCATCGCGTCGAGCAGGCCGAGCGCGGTCCGGTACTTGATCGACCCGGTCGGGTTGTGCCCCTCCAGCTTCAGCCACAGCCGGGTGCGCTTGCGCCCCGCCACCACGGTCAGCGGCCACAGCGGGGAGCGCGTTTCGGCGTCAGAGAGCAGCCTGCCGAGCGTGCGCCCGGTCATCGGGCACCGCCCGCGCACCACTCCAGAATGGACATCGCCCCGTAGAGCTTGTGCTCGGCCTGCTGGAACGCCACGCTGCGCGGCCCGTCGAGCACGTCGGCGTCGACCTCTTCGCCGCGGTGCGCGGGCAGGTCGTGCATGAAGACCGCGGCCGGGTAGCGGGCCATCAGGGCCTGGTCGACCCGGAACGGCACGAACTCCCGCCGCCAGTCGCGGTCGGCCTTGTGCGTGCCGGTGGTCTGCCAGCGGGACGTGTAGATGACGTCGACATCGTCGGGCAGGTCGTCCAGGTGGTGGTGCTGCTCGATGTCCGCGCTTGGCGCCGCGCGCCGATGCGCGGTGGCGAGCGCGTCGGGCGGCAGGCCGTAGCCCGACGGTGTGCGCAGCGACAGGCGAGTGCCCGGGTAGCGGGGCAGCGTGTAGGCGAGCGCGGCGGCGGTGTTGTTGCCCTCGCCCAGGTACAGGACGCGCAGTCCGTCCAGCCTGCCGAAGACCGCGAGCATCGTGGACAGGTCGGTGACGCCCTGCGTCGGGTGCTCGTCCCTGGTCATCGCGTTGACCACGGCCATCCGCCCGTTCGCCGCGATCGCCCGCAGCTCGTCGGGGTCGCCCGCGGTCCGCGCCACGAAGCCGTCCAGCATCGACGACAGGACCCGGCCGGTGTCCGCCGGACTCTCGCCGGTGCGTTCCTGGAGGTCGTCCGGGCCGAAGGTGATGATCTCGGCACCCAGTTTCAGCGCGCCGACCGAGAACGCGGTCCTGGTCCGGGTTGACGTTTTCCGGAAGTAGATTCCAATGACCTTTCCGCGCAGTGGCTGAGGATGGGGAACACCATTGGAATGGTCCACGGAACGGCGGACCAGCGAATCCAGATCGTGGACGCCCAGGTCCGTGGCCGACAACAGGTGACGCGGGCCGCTCAAGTCAGATTCACTGGTCAAACCCTGTGCCGATCCACTCGGCGAGTGCATTCACGTCCCCCATCGCATTGCCGTCCCGAGGCAAGTTATGACCACTGTGCATCGAATCATCATCGAGCAGCCATCGAGCAGCCATCGAGCCGTCATCGGCATCGGAATTTCCTTTCCGACTGAGAATGCCGTTAACATCGGTGACCCATTGACCTCAATTCCCGAGAAGGGGAGGACGCCGTGCGCGTGCGATGGCAGGCGGTCGCCGCCCCGGTGATGGTGCTACTGGTGGCAGCCGGGTCGGCGCTGATCTCAGCCGTGCCAGCCGACGGCGGCGGGTTCGAAGTCGACCGTGCCCGCGCGCACGTCGACCGGATCGCCGCCGCACCCCGGCCGCCCGGCTCTGCACAGCACGAACGAGTCCGCGCCTACCTGGTGGACCAGCTCAGCGCACTCGGCCTCGACCCGCGCGTCGACTCGCGGACCGTCGTCACCCCGTTCTCGACCAGCTCGCACGTGGCCGGCCTGGTACACAACGTCTCCGGCACGCTGCCCGGCTCCGGCGACGGTCGGGTGATCCTGGCCGCGCACTACGACTCCGTGCCCATCGGTCCGGGCGCCACCGACAACGGGATGGGCGTGTCGACCGCGCTGGAGGTCGTGCGGGTGCTCGCCCAGCAGCCGAACCGCCGCAACGACGTGCAGGTGCTGTTCACTGACGGCGAGGAACTGGGACTGCTCGGCTCGCGGGCGTTCACCGAGGCCACCTCCCCGGACCGGTCCGTGGTGCTCAACCTCGACGCGCGCGGGACGTCCGGCAGGGTGGTGATGTACGAGACCGGGCCGCGTTCGGCGGAGGTGGTCTCCGCGCTGCGGCACGAGCCCCCAGTGACGACGTCGCTGGCGGACGAGGTGTACCGGCTGCTGCCCAACGAGACCGACTTCGTCGAGTTCACGGCGGCGGGGTTCGCCGGGCTGAACTTCGCGATGGTCGGCGGCAGTGCCCGCTACGACTCCCCCGAGGACGACCTCGCGAACACCGACCCGGAAGCGCACGCGGATATGGGCGCCGTCGTACTGGCCGCCGCCTCGCACCTCGTCGACGCCGATCTGGGCGCGCTCGCCGACAGCGCCGAGCCGACCTTCTTCACGGTCGTGGGGCTGCTGGCCCGCTACCCGGCCGGGGTTGCGCTGCCGCTCGCGCTGGTCGCGGCGGTCGGCCTGCTCGCCGCGTGCCTGTACGCGCGCCGCCGTGGCCTGCTGCGGGTATCGGCGGCGGCCGTCCGCGCGGCGGCGGTGCCGGTGGCGCCCGTCGCCGCCGCGGGTCTCGGGTGGCTCGGGTGGCAGGCGCTGGTGCTGGTGGAGCCCGAGTACGGGGATTTCAGCTCCGGTGATCCGTACGCCGTCACGTTGCCGAGGATCGGGTTCGCGGCCCTGGCCGTCGGGGTGGTGTGGCTGTGGCTCGCGTGGGCGCGTCGACGTTCCACCGGTGTGGAGACCGCGGCCGCGGTGGCCGGGTGGCTCGCCCTGCTGGGGCTGGTCTCGGCCGTGACGCTGCCGGGCGCTGCCTACCTGGTCACCTGGCCCGCGGTCGCCGGGGCCGCCGCGGTGGCGCTCGCCGCGCGAGTGCCCGAGGCGTGGCGGCCGCTCGTGCTGTGCGCGCCCGCGGTCGTCGGCGCGGCGCTGGTCGCCCCGCTGGTGGTGCCGCTCGCGGACACGTTCGGGCTGGCCGGGATCGCGGTGCCGCTGGCCATCGGCTGCCTGCTCGCGACGGCGATCCCGTTCCGGCCACGGCGCACCGCGCCGGTCGCCGTCGTGGCCGCCGTCCTGGCTGTCGGACTGTTCACCACCGCGATCGCCACCGACCGCGACACCGCGGGCGCGCCGGACCAGGTCAGCCTGATGTACGGCCTGGACGTCGACCGGAACGCGGCCTACTGGGTCAGCGAGGACCCGACAGGCGACAACGAGTGGCTGGACGGCCTCGTCGGCACGAACCGCGTGCCCTTGGAGGAGCGGTTCCCGTACTTCGTTGGCGCGGACGGAATGCGGGCCGCCCCGGCGCCGGTCGCCGACATCCCCCAGCCCTACCTGCGACGCGAGAAGTCCTCGACCGAGGGCGACCTGCGCCGGACGACGGTGCGGATCGGCGGCGACGGCCGTCCGGCGATGGTTGGGCTCTACGTCGACGGCACGGTTGTCAATGCCACGATCGCGTCAACGCACCTGCCCGGCGGGGTGAACCGGCCCTACGCCACACCGTGGCGGTGGGGCCTGGTGGTCTCCGGTCCACCAGCCGATGGAGTCGAAGTCGTCCTGACCACCCGAGGCCCCGCCCGAGCCATGGTCGCGGCCCATTCCGGCGAGGTGCCCACCGAGCGACCGGACACCGTGACCTGGCGGCCGGAGGGGTCCGGACTGAGCGTCGCCGTCCGCTCGTACGACCTGTGAGCACAGAAGACCTGTCCGGCAATGACTTTCTGACCTCATGCCGAAAGGTTGAGGGGACCAGAGTATGCCAGGAAATCAACGGTCGTACCCAGGCGTACGGAACGAGGTGTTGAGGGACCCGCGATTCCCCCTGAGGGAATGAAGGAGATGAACGGGGCGCCTAAGTCAGACCAGGACGTACGACAAGACGAACATGGGATCACTCATGGTCGGATAAACTCGTCGGCGAAGTAATCCGTCTCCTGCTGGCGGCCAGCGTCAGCGGCGCGGCGTCGTCCGTGGTGACGTCGGACAGGAACTCGGTGCACGGCGTTCGCACCGACGTGACTCCGCCGGGTAATCACCCGTACCGGATGAGGGCAGCCGTGACGGTTGACGGCACGGTAGCGCCATGGCGTCGTCGGGTCGTTCAGCCGCCGGGCAGCCGGAGCCGGCCTTCGAACGCACGGCAGGCTGGGCACTGTCCGTTTCGGACCTCGACACGACGGCACGGAAACTGTTCCTGCGGGAGAGCGTGCACCGCTCGGCGTTCTGGGTGCTGCTGGTCCTGTCCTCGGTGATCTCGGCCGCCGGCGTGGTGGGCGACTCGGTCGCGACCGTGATCGGCGCGATGATCGTCGCACCGCTGATGACCCCGATCCTGGGCACCGCGCTCGCCGCGGTCCTCGCACTGCGACGCCAGGTCGTGGTCAACCTGCTGGTCGTGGTCGGCGGGGCGGTCGCGGTCGTCGCCATCGCCTACCTGCTCGGACTCGTCGTCCCCGAACCCGTCGTCGCCGACACCAACTCACAGGTCGCCGCCAGGGTCAGCCCGAAACTGATCGACCTGCTGGCCGCCCTGGCCACCGGCGTGGTCGGCGCGTTCGCCCTCATGCGCGCCGACCTCTCGGACGCACTCCCCGGCGTGGCCATCGCCATCTCCCTCGTACCGCCCCTGTCAGTCGTCGGGCTCACCCTCGAATCCGGCGCGGTCGACGAAGCCCTGGGCGCGGCACTGCTGTTCGCCACCAACGTCGCGGCGATCATCGCCACCGGAGTCGCGGTACTCCTCGGATTCCACGTCCGCGAACTCGCCGGGGAAGCCGGCTGGCGACTCGGAAGGTTCGGGGCGCGCACCATCGCCATGGTCACCGGTGTCGTGCTGCTGGTGAGCGTGCCACTCGGCGTCGGCACCTACCACGTGTTCCAACAGGTCCGGACGGTCTCCCGGGCACAGACCCCGCTCGACCACTGGGCCGAGCAACGGTCCTGGCGCATCGCCGACCTCCGCTTCGACAACGGTGTCCTCCAGGTCACCGCCACCGGCCCACCACCAGCACCCGACACCACCTCACTACGCCAGGCACTGCGCGACGCCGGACTCGACGACCTCACCGTGCGCCTCACCCTGATCCACAGCGACCTCCACGAGGTCTCCACGAGGTGAGCTGGCCACCGTGCTGGTGTCGGCACGGCCCGCCACGCCGGTCATCGCGCGGCAGCGGCGTGAGCTGACCGGCCGGCCGCCGTTCGCCGACACCGGGGGCGTCGACGAGGCCGCCCGCGAGCTGCTCGCCGACGCCGACGAACAACTCGGCCACGGCGCCGAGAACGGTCTGCCTCTGCGGTGCCACCGAACTACGCCAGGGAAGTCTCGCCCCGGCGACCCGAACTTCGCCATCATCACCCCCTGAGCGAGCACAGGACACGCAGCGATACCCCAATTCCTTATCACTCTCCAGAGCAAAATGAATCACACCGTGGGTAGCCTGCGCCATCGCCGGACTCACTCCGACGGCGGTATTCGACGTCCGCCTCCGCTGACATGATCAAATGTCGACGACGTTCCCGTGTTTCACATCAACGAGTAGATGCGGAGAAATTCAGGAGAATCATTCCCATGTCGTCCGTTGAAATGATTCCGCCGTCGTTGATCCGCCGCCGCTCCCCACCTCCAGGGAATTTTATGATCCGGTCCGCACTCGCCACGATCGCGCTCCTGGCCGCCACGCTCGTCGTCACCACCCCACCGGCCCAGGCGCAGCCCGGTGATCTGGTGTGCCTGCCGCCCACCAGCTCCACCGTCACCTTCAGCCCGCCCCTGACCACCACCTCCCAGACCGCGACGGTGACGACCACGAACCTGTTCGGCCCCTGCACGTCGACCAGCGTTCCCGACATCACCTCCGGCACCTTCACCGGCAGCTACACCGTCCCCAACCGCAGCTGCCTCACCCTCACCGGCTCGGGAACGTCCACCTCCACCATCACCTGGAACACCGGCCAGACCAGCAGCCTCACCCTGAACTTCACCACCACCATCGTCGGCGCCGTCTACACCTCGGTCGTCACCGGCGTCGTCACCGGCGGACTGTTCGCCGGCGACACCGTCATCAGCAACCAAACCGGCCCCGCCACCGACATCCTGCTGTGCACCGCCGGACCCGGAACCGTCTCCAGCCTCCACACCATCGGCACCATCACCTTCACCTGATCCACACGGCCCGACAAGGAGATCGACCATGGCCTGGACACAGATCACCGGCATGACCACCACCCTGCCCGTCGCCATGATCTACGGTCGCGACCAAGAGCTGTTCGTGTTCGCCGTGAGCACCGACCAACGCCTCCACCTCAACCGCAAACCCGCCGACACCTGGCTGGGATGGACACCGTTCCCCCAACCCGGACAAACCAAGTACGCCGTCGCCGCCGCGCAGGGACCCGGCGGCAACGTCATCGTCTTCCACACCGGACTGAACGGAAAGCTCTACCAATCCGGCCAGTCCGGTGACGACTGGACGCCCTGGGAACTCCTCGACGGAGGCGCCGGCTCCACCCCACAGGCCATGGCCGTAGCCCAAACGGGAAAGAACATGGCCTGGTGCCACATCGGCGCCGACAATCGCGTCTACACCGACGCCATCGAATTCCTCACAGCTGAATAGTCAGCATTCATCGCGTTCCGACGGCGAGCCGCGCCCGCACCGCCGATTACGGTGGATGTACACCGAAGCCCAGGAAGGAAATCCTGGTCGAGGTTACGACGTCCGCGATCTGGCAGCTCATGATGACGATTCCGGAGCATGTCAAGGGATACCGCACCGACCATCTGACCTGGGGAGGTCCCGACCCCAGCGGTCGCGCGGCCGGCCTGACCTTCGCCGGCACCACCACCGAGGCGCCGCTGGACGGCCACGAGTTCACAGTGGGAACCGTCTGGAACCGGCCGGTGCCCTGCGCGCGCGACTGCCTCTACACCTGGGGCTCGAACTTCGGCCGGCGGGGCGTGGGCACCACCACCTCCTCGGTCAGCACGCCGACGCCGGTGGCCGGGCTGACCGGCGTCACCCGGCTCTCGACGGGCCAGTCGATCTACGCGCTGCGCTCCGACGGCACGGTCTGGGCGTGGGGTGACTCCTTCGAAGGTGCGCTCGGCAACGGCTCGACCGGACCGGCCCTCAGGCCGGTTCGGGTACCGATCCCAGACACCAGCCAGATCGTCGAGGTGGACGGGCGTCGCGCCCTGGACACCGGGGGCACCGTCTGGACGTGGGGCCACAACGGGAGCGGCGACCTGGGCATCGGCCACACCTGGTACGTGGGGTTCACTCCCCAGCGGGCGCACGTGTCCGGTGTGACCGCGCTGGTCGGCGGTGCCGCGGTCGTCCCGAGTCCCTGAGATCCCGCGACCGGGTCAGCGGCCGGTTCGGGCGGCGAGGCCGTCGAGGACGCAGTCGAGGCCGAAGGCGAATTCGGCGTCGGGGTCGGGTTCGTCGGCTTCGAGGACCCGGCGGGCGAGCATGGGGTGTTCGCCGGCGGCGATGACCTCGCTGATGTAGGGGCCGACGCTGCGCTGCCACTGTTCCTCGGTCAGGCCGGTGCGTTGTTCGGCGCTGCGGGCGGCCTGTTGGGAGGCGACCGAGCCCAGCACGTACGCGTGCACGACCCCCAGCGCCTGGGCGGCCAGGGTGATGTCGGGGGTGAGGCCGTCGGCGGCGCGCAGCGCGGCCTCGGACCGGCGCAGCGAGTGGGGGCCGAGGGAGGGCCGGCCGGCCAGTTCGCCCGCCAGCCACGGGTGGCGCAGCAGGGTGGCGCGCAGGGTGTGCGCGACCGTGGCCAGGTCGACCCGCCAGTCACGGGTCGGTTCGGGGAGGGGGTCCTCGCCCTGGGCGGCGTCGACCATCAGGTCCACGAGTTCGTCGCGGTTGGTGATGTAGCGGTAGAGGCTGGCCGTGCCGGAACCGAGGGAGCTCGCGACCCGGCGCATCGACACCGCGGCCAGGCCCTCCGCGTCGGCGACGGCCAGTGCGGCGGCCACGTACTGGTCCACCCCCGGCGCGCGGCGGCGCGGCTCGGGGCGGGGGCGCGTCCACACCGACCACGGCGCGGGTTCGGTCATCGGGCGGGTCCTTTCCCTCGTTGACCAGGATCCTACCTTCTGGCTACGGTGTAGCCATGACGAGAACATCGTATCCAGAAGTGCCGGTGGTCGTGGTCGGCGGCGGGAGCGTCGGGCTGCTCACCTCGGCGTTGCTCGCCCACCACGGCGTCGTCTCGGTACTCGTCGAACGCCGGGCCGGGCCCTCCGAGCACCCGCGCGCCACCGGGATCGGGCCGCGCTCGGTCGAGATCCTCCGCGAACTGGGGCTCGACGCCGCCGTCGACGCCGCCGCCGTGGACCTGCGGGGAGCCACCGGCAAGGCGCGGGCCCGGACCGTGGTCGAGATGGGCGCGGGTGACGTCGTGGCCGTTCCCATGCCGTCCCCGTCGCCCGGCGAACTGGACGTCACGCCGTTCCGGTTGCGCGGGGTCTGCGCCCAGGACCGCCTCGACGCCGTGGTGGCCGCCGACCTGGCGCGCCGGGGAGCGCGGCCGCGCTGGTCGACCCGGCTGGTCGGCATCACCCAGGACGCCGGCGGGGTCGAGGTCCACCTGGCGGGGCCGGACGGGGACCACACGCTGCGCTGCGCGCATCTGGTGGCCGCCGACGGGGCGCACAGCACCGTGCGGACCGCGCTGGGCATCGGCACCTCCGGGGCGGGCGACCTGGGCCGATCCATGATCAATATCCTGTTTCGCGCCGACCTGCGGCCCCACCTGCGCGGGATGTCCTTCGCCACCTGCACGATCACCACCCTGGACGCGCCCGGCCTGCTGGTGACCGTCGACGGCGACACGACCTGGGTCTTCCATGTCGCCTGTGACCTCGACGCGAGTGAGCGGCCCGAGGACTTCACGCCCGAGCGCTGCGCCGGAATCGTCCGGGCCGCCGTCGGCGATCCCGGTCTCGACGTCGAGGTGCGCGGCGTGCTCCCCTGGCGGCCCCGCAGCGCCCTCGCCGACCGCTTCGCCCTCGGCCGCGTGTACCTCGTCGGCGACGCCGCGCACACCGTCTCCCCGCTGGGCGCCTTCGGCCTCAACACCGGGATCGCCGACGCGCACAACCTGGCCTGGAAACTCGCCGCCGTGCACCACGGCGAGGCCGGGCCCGCGCTGCTGGACACCTACGCGTCCGAGCGCGAGCCGGTCGCGGCGGCGACGCTGGACCAGGCGATGCGCCGCCAGGCCGACGCGTCGCTGCACTGGGGCCGTGGGCCCGAGGCCGACGCGGCCAGGGCGGCCGCCGGGGTGTGGGCGGCGCCGGTCGTGCACCTCGGGCAGCGCTACGACTCGGCCGCCGTGGTCGACCCGCGCCCCGACCTCCCGTCCACGGTGGACCTGGCGGTGGCGCTGGACGGCTCCCCGGGCTCCCGGGTGCCGCACGCCTGGGTCGACGGGGTCTCCACGCTCGACCTGGTCGCCTCCCGCTGGACGCTGCTCGTGGGCGCAGGGGGTGACCGGTGGCTGGCCGCCTCGGCCGACCTCGGCCTGACGGCCCACCAGGTCCGAGCCCCGTGGCTGCCCGACGGCGCCGCCCTGCTCGTGCGACCGGACGCGATCGTCGCGCTGCGGGCCACCGACCCGGGCCCCGACCCGACACGGATCCTCACCGCCGCCCTGGACCAGGTGCTGGCTCGGCCGGTCGCGGTGCCGCACGGCTGACCGGCGGGCCGCCTAGACTCGCCGGGTGCCGGGAGGACGAACTCTGTTGGCCGTCGGCCTGCTGGTGGCGGTGATCGTGGTGGCCGTGGTGGTGCCGGTGCCCGACCCCTCGCGGCTGCGCGAGTGGGCCGCCGGCGCCGGGGCGGCCGCACCGGTGCTGATGTTCCTGCTCTACGTCCTCGGCTCGATGGTGCCGATCCCCCGCACGGTGTTCTCGCTCGCCTCCGGGCTGCTGCTCGGGCCGGTCCTCGGCGCGCTGGTCGCGTTGGCGGCCACCGGGATCAGCGCGGTGCTCAGTTTCGGGATCGCCCGGTCGGTCGGGCGGCGGCTGCTGGAACGCCACCTGACCCGCGCGCCGGTGCGGGCGGTCGACGAGCGGCTGACCGGCGGCGGCTGGCTCGCGGTCGCCTCGCTGCGGCTGATCCCCGTCATCCCGTTCCTGCCGACGAACTACGCCTGTGGGCTGTCGTCGGTCGCGCTGGCGCCCTACCTGGTGGGCACCATGGCCGGCAGTGTCGCCGGGACGGTCGCGGCCGTCGCGCTCGGCGACGCCATCACCGGGCACACCTCGCCGGCGGCGGTGGCGGTGTCGGTGACCTGCGCGGCGGTCGGCGCCGTTGGGCTGTGGTTCGCGATCCGCCGGCGGGTTCCCGAACCGGCCTGAGCCGACGTCGGCGCGAGGACGTCGAGTTGGCACCGACCGAGCGGGGTCAGCCCAGTCGGGCCAGTGGTGTCTCGCGGCCGAGCCGGGAGAGCTTGTCGGGGTTGCGCACCGAGTACAGGCCGGTGATCAGCCCGTCGTCCAGGCGCAGCGCCAGGACCGTGTCGACCTCGCCGCCGCCCTCGCCGCCGTGGCTGAGCAGCAGCGCGGGATGGCCGTTGACCTCGGCCGCGCGGACCGTCCGCTCCGCCAGGTTGGGCAGCGCGACGGCCAGCAGCGCGGCGACCGCCGCCGCGCCGACGACGGGGGCCGCCGCGGCCGTGGCGAGCCCGCCGCCGTCGCCGAGGAAGACCACGTCGGGGGCGAGGTGGTCGAGCAGGTCGCGCAGGTCACCGGTGTCGACGGCCCGCTGGAACGCGGCCAGCACGGCACGGGTCCGCGCGGTGGAGACCTCACCCCGGGGCCGCCGCGCGGCGACGTGGGAGCGCGCCCGGTAGGCGAGCTGGCGGACGGCGGCGGGCGTGCGGCCGACCGCCTCGGCGATCTCGTCGTAGCCGAGGTCGAACACCTCACGCAGCACGAACACCGCGCGCTCGATCGGCACGAGGGTCTCCAGCACGAGCAGCATCGCCAGCGAGACGCTCTCCGCCAGCTCGACGTCCTCGGCGACGTCGGGGGTGGTGAGCAGGGGCTCCGGCAGCCACGGGCCGACGTAGGACTCGCGGCGCCGGCCCAGCGCGCGCAGCCGGTCGAGGGCCTGGCGGGCGGCGATGCGCACCAGGTAGGCGCGACGGTCCCGGACGGTGTCCAGGTCGACCTTCACCCAGCGCAGCCAGGTTTCCTGCAGGACGTCCTCCGCGTCAGCGGCCGAGCCGAGCAGCTCGTAGGCCACGGTGAACAGCAGGTTGCGATGGGTGACGAAGGTGGCGGTCGCGTCGTCCGGTTGGGCGCCCACGGGGTCTCCTTCCGCTGGGGTCGCCTCACCAGACGTCGCCGGCGGCCGGCGCGTAACACGTGGCGATGGTCACGTGGGTGACGTGTGACGCCGGCCGGGGTGGCGTCGTCCTGTGGGCACTCGACACACCCGACAGTGAGGACCTTGTCATGGAACCCCGTTTCTCCCTGAACGACAACGCGCTCGGCGCGCGGATCGGCCAGCTGTTCGGCAGGACCAGCGCGGCGATCGTCGGCTCGGCGCTGTCCAAGACCATCGTGGAGCTGGTGAGCCTGCGGGCGAGCCAGATCAACGGCTGCGGGTTCTGCGCGGACGCGCATTCCAAGGACCTGGCCGCGACCGGGGAGCCGCCGGTGCGGGTCAACCTGGTCGCCACCTGGCGCGAGTCCACTGTGTTCACCGACGCCGAGCGTGCTGCGCTGGCGCTGGCCGAGGAGGGCACCCGGATGGCCGACGCGTCCCCCGGGGTGTCCGACGAGACCTGGGCGCAGGTGCGCGCGCACTTCGACGACGACCAGATCACCGCGCTGGTCTACGTGGTCGCGATGATCAACGCCGCCAACCGGCTGCTGGTCATCACCCGTACGCCCGGCGGCTCCTACGTGCCGGGTACGTTCGACGCCGTGCGGAGCTAAATCGGTTTCCCTCACGGGTTCGCGCCGGTGATGATGGGCCGCGCACCGATCAGTAGGGAGAAACCATGCCGGTACCCGCCGACCCGACGGTCCTGCACCCGATGCCGGACCAGCCCCGGGTGGTGCTGCTGCGGCCTCTGGTGACCTCGCCGCTGATCGAGGTCGGGGAGTTCAGCTACTACGACGACCCGGACGACCCGACCGCGTTCCAGACGCGCAACGTGCTGTACCACTACGGCCCGGAACGGCTGGTGATCGGCAGGTTCTGCGCGCTGGGCACGGGTGTGCGGTTCATCATGAACGGCGCCAACCACCGCATGGACGGCCCGTCGACGTTTCCCTTCCCCACCATGGGTGGTTCGTGGTCGGAGCACTTCGACCTGATCACCGGTCTGCCCGGCCGGGGCGACACGGTGGTCGGCCACGACGTCTGGTTCGGCCATGGCGCCACGGTGATGCCGGGTGTCCGCATCGGACACGGGGCGATCGTCGCGGCCGGGTCGGTGGTCACCGCCGACGTGCCGGACTACGGCATCGTCGGCGGCAACCCGGCACGGCTGATCCGCACCCGCTTCGACGAGCGGGAGGTCGCACGGTTGCTGGACATCGCCTGGTGGGACTGGCCGTTGGAGCATCTCACCGAGCATGTTCGCACGGTCATGTCGGGCAGCGTCGACGAGCTGGCCGCGGTCGCGCCCGAGGTAGCGTGACGGCCATGTCCCACATCGCGATGGTCGGCATTCCCGCCGTCAGCCACGTCCGGCCGAGCCTGGAGATCCTCCGGGAGCTGGTGGCCAGGGGTCATCGGGTGACCTACGCCAACGACCCGTCGGTGACCGAACTCGTCGTGGCCACCGGCGCGGAACTCGTGCCGTACACGTCCACGCTTCCGGTGGCCGACAACGACTGGCCGGAGGACCCGATCGGCGCGATGGGCGTGTTCCTCCACGACGCGATCCAGGCGCTCCCCCAGCTGCGCGCGGTCTACGACGACGCGCCGGCCGACCTGTACCTGTACGACATCGCCGGCTACCCGGGGCGGGTGCTCGCCGAGTCGCAGCGCCGGCCGCTGATGTTGCTCTCGCCGGCGATGGTGGCCTGGGAGGGCTACGCCGAGCAGGTCGCGGCGCCGTTGTGGCAGCTGCCGGGCGCCGAGGAGTACCGGTCGACGTTCACCGGGTGGCTGGCCGGCAACGGGGCGACGACGACCGACATGGACGCGTTCACCAACCGGCCGGCCAAGACCATTGCCATGATCACCCGGGCGATGCAACCGTTCGCGGACACGGTCGACCCGGACGAGGTGACCTTTGTCGGGCCGTGCTTCGACCCGCACGCTGACCGGGACGAGTGGACCCGCCCGGCTGGGGCCGGCAAGGTGCTGCTGATCTCGCTCGGTTCGGCCTACACGCGTCAGGCGGAGTTCTACCGGCAGTGCCTGGCCGCCTTCGGTGACCTTCCCGGCTGGCACGTTGTGTTGCAGATCGGCAAGTACACGGATCCGGCTGAACTGGGCACGGTGCCCGGCAACGTCGAGGTGCACTCGTGGGTGCCGCAGCGGGCGATCCTGGCGCAGGCCGACGCGTTCGTCACCCACGCCGGCATGGGCGGCTGCGGCGAAGGTCTGCTGGCCGGGGTGCCGATGATCGCCGTGCCGCAGGCGGTCGACCAGTTCATGAACGCCGACCGGCTGGTGGAGCTGGGGGTGGCGCGGCGGCTGGACACCGAGGACGCGACGGCGCAGGCCCTGCGGACCGCGTTGCTGGAACTGGTGGGCGACGAGCGGGTGGCGACGCGGTCGGCGGCGCTGCGGGCCGACGCGGTGGCCGAGGGCGGCACGACCCGGGCGGCGGATCTCATCGAGGCGACGCTCTCCGCCACTTCCACCGTATAGCGCACCCCTGGGCTTGCGGCAAGACCCCCGTCGTGGCGCACACTCCGCCGGAACGTGACGTCGTCGACGGGGGAAGTGTCCAGTGTTTGACGTGATCATCGCCGGTGGCGGGCCGTCCGGCTCGATGCTGGCCGCCGAGCTGCGGCTGCACGGGCCGCGGGTGCTCGTGGTGGAGAAGGAGCGGCGGCCGACGCCGGTCGTCCGGTCGCTCGGGCTGCACGTGCGCAGTATCGAGATCCTGGACCAGCGGGGGCTGCTCGACCGGTTCCTCGCCGAGGGAAAGCGCTATCCCCTGGGAGGTTTCTTCGCCGGGATCAGCAAGCCGATCCCGGAACCGTTGGACACCCGGCATCCCTACGTCCTGGGGATCCCCCAGACGATCACCGACCGGCTGCTGGCCGAGCACGCCGTCGAGTCCGGCGCCGAGGTCCGGCTCGATGTCGCGCTGACCGGCCTGACGCAGGACGAGGACGGCGTGGACGTCACGCTGTCCGACGGCACCACCGAACGCGCGCGGTTCCTGGTCGGCTGCGACGGCGGGCGCAGCACGGTCCGCGGGCTGCTCGGCGTCGACTTCCCCGGCGAACCGTCCACAACGGACCTGCTGTTGGGTGAGATGGCGGTGACCGCCCCCGCCGAGGAGATCGCCGAGGCGAGCGCCCGGATCCGGGAGACCGACCGCCGGTTCGGCATCGGCCCGTTCGGCGACGACGTGTACCGGGTCATCGTCCCGGCCGGGGAGGTCGCCACCGACCGCTCCACCCCACCGTCCCTTGAGGACTTCCGACAGCGGCTGCTGGTGATCGCCGGCACCGACTTCGGCGTGCACTCCCCCCGCTGGCTGTCCCGCTTCGGCGACGGCACCAGGCTGGTCGAGCGCTACCGCACCGGCCGCGTCCTGCTGGCCGGCGACGCGGCACACGTGCACCCGCCGATCGGTGGGCAGGGCCTCAACCTCGGCCTGCAGGACAGCGTCAACCTCGGTTGGAAGCTGGCCGCCGAGGTCCTCGGCTGGGCGCCGCCGGGCCTGCTCGACAGTTACCACGCCGAGCGGCACCCAGTGGCCGCCGCCGTCCTGGACAACACCCGCGCGCAGATGCACCTGCTCTCCCCCGACCCCGGCCCCCAGGCCGTGCGCCGCCTGCTGTCGGACCTGATGGACGTCGACGAGGTCAACCGCCACCTGCTGGAACGCAACACGGCGATCGGCATCCGCTACGACCTCGGCCCCGGTGACCTGGTCGGCCGCCGCCTGCGCGACCTCGACCTGACCGGCGGGCGGCTCTACGAACGGATGCGCACCGGCCGGGGCCTGCTGCTCGACCGGACCGCGGGCCTGTCGGTCACCGGCTGGACCGACCGGATCGACCACGTCGTCGACACCGGCGCGGACCTCGGCGCGGACCTCGACGTCCCCGCCGCCCTCCTGCGCCCCGACGGCCACGTCACCTGGACCGGCGACGACCAGCGGGACCTGCTCGCTCACCTCCCGACCTGGTTCGGCGCCACCTCCGCGAGCCGGCGACGCAGGTAGCGGCGTTCACCCTCGTTGGCGGTGGCGGTGAGGGCCTGGCGGTACTGGCCGGCCGCCTCGGCGGCCCGCCCGAGACGGCGCAGGAGATCGGCGCGGACGGCCGGGTGGTGGGGCGTCGGGGGGAGGTCGTCGAGCAGCGCGAGGCCGGCGCCGGGAGTGGTGGCCATGGCCACGGCGACGGCGCGGTTGAGGGCCACCGCCGGCGACGGGACCTGGGCGTACAGGGCGTCGTAGAGGGTGACGACACGCGCCCAGTCGGTGTCCCGCGCCCGCGCCGCGACACAGTGGCAGGCGGCGATCATGGCCTGGAGGCGGTAGGGCCCCAGCGGCCCGTCCCTGCCCGGCGACACGACGGTCCTCGGGGAGGTGGTGTGGCGCAGGGCGGTCAGCGCGGTGGCGATCAGGCGGTGGTCCCAGGCGGTGCGGTCCTGGTCCTCCAGCGGGACGAGGGTGCCGTCGGGGTCCGTGCGGGTGGCGGCGCGGGACTGGTGCAACAGCAGCAGGGCGTGCAGGCCGACCACCTCGGGATCGGCCGGCAGCAGATCGGCCAGCAGCCCCGCCAGGTAGGTGGCCTCGGCGCGCAGGTCGGGGCGGTCGAGGGTGTCGGCGGCCGTCGCGGTGTAGCCCTCGTTGTAGAGCAGGTAGAGCACGGCCAGGACGGCGTCGGTCCGGTCGGGGAGGTCCTCGGGTGAGGGCACGCGGTACGGGATGGCGGCCTCGCGGATCCGGTGCTTCGCGCGGACCAGACGTTTGGCCATCGTCGGTTCCGGGACGTCGAACGCGCGGGCGATCTCGGCGGTGGTCAGCCCGGTCAGGGTCCTCAGGGCCAGCACCACCCGCGCCGGGAAGGGCAGCGCGGGATGGCAGCAGGTGAAGATCAGCCGGAGCCGGTCGTCGGCGAACGGGCCGGGGGTGGCGGGCGGCGGGGGGACGTGCGGGATCGGCAGGCGGTCCCGGCGGAGGCGGTCGATGGCGCGGCGGCGGGCGGTCGTGGTCAGCCACGCGCCGGGGCGGTCCGGGACGCCGTCGCGCGGCCAGGTGCGCAGGGCCTGGGCGAACGCCTCCTGCGCTGCCTCCTCCGCCAGGTCCCAGTCACCGCTCCAGGCGATCAGGGTGGCGACGATCCGCGACCACTCGGTGCGGAACGCGGCCGACACCGCCGCCGCGGCGGTCACGGCTCGCGCAGGGGCCGGATCTCGACCTGGCCCACGCCGCACGCGGGATGGGCCGCCGCGATCCGGACCGCCTCCTCCAGGGTGGGCACGTCGACGATGGCGAAGCCGCCGATCTGGTCCCTGACCTCCAGGTACGGGCCGTCGGTGAGCAGGACCTCGTTGTCGCGCACCCGGACGGTGGTCGCGGTGCGGCTGGGGCGCAGGCCCTCGTGCGCCAGGATCACCCCGCGCTCGACCAGGTCGTCCATCCACGCGGTGAACGCGCGCACCCCGTCCTCGCCGACGACCTCGTCGACCTGGCTCTCGTCCGCGCTGATCATCAACAGGTACCGCACCCGCGACACTCCCTTCTGCCGAGGGTGTCCATTCTCGTCCGGCTCGTTCGTCGTCGGGATGTGGACCCGACTACCCAGGTCCCCGACGAAAGGACAGTGGACATGCCCTCCGTGACCTCGACCGACGGTACGTCGATCGCCTACGAGCTGGCCGGCGACGGCCCGGTGATCGTCTTCGTCCCCGGGGCGTTCAACGACCGCAGGACCTGCGCGCCGCTGGCCGAGGCCCTTCGGGACGACTACACCGTCGTCAGCGTCGACCGGCGGGGGCGGGGCGGGAGCACCGACGCCATCGCCCCGGCCGACGCCGGCTCCTACACCGTCGCGCACGAGATCGACGACCTCGACGCCGTGCTCGCCGAGGTCGGGCCGGCGGCGGTGTTCGGGTTCTCCTCCGGCGCGAACCTGGCGCTGATGGCCGCCGCCGCCGGGTCGGCGATCACCCGGCTGGTGATGTACGAGGCGCCGTTCGCGCTCGGCGACCCCGCCCGGGCGGGGCGCGACGGGCTGGTCGACAGGCTCGCCGCGCTCGTGGCCGACGGGCGCGCCGGGGACGCGGTGGCGACCATGCAGACCGAGGGCATCGGGCTGCCGGCCGAGATGGTCGACGGACTGCGCCGGTCCCCGCTGTGGGCGGGTCTGGAGGCCATCGCGCAGACCGTCGTCTACGACGCCGTCATCACCCGCGCGCCCAACGTGCCCACCGCCGCGATGGCGTCGGTGGCGGTGCCGACGCTGGTCCTGGCCGGCGCCCGGACCTGGCCGGGGCTGCGGGACGCGGCGCGGGCGCTGCCCGGCGTGCTCGCCGACGCGCGCTACGTCGAGCTGCCCGGCGGCGAGGACCACGCGTTCCCGGTGGCCGCGACGGCCGAGGCGGTCGCCGAGTTCCTGGCGTCCCAGAAACCGGCGTAGCGCCCGCCCAGGCGCAGCAGGTCGTCGTGGCCGCCCTGCTCGACGATCCGGCCGCCGTCGAGGAACACCACCTGGTCGGCGTCGCGCACGGTGCGCAGCCGGTGCGCGACCAGCACCACCGTGCGGCCGGCCATCAGCCGTTCGATGCCGTCGTGGACGGCGGCCTCGTTGACTGGGTCGAGCGCGGAGGTGACCTCGTCGAGCAGCACGACCGGCGCGTCCTTGAGCAGCGCCCGCGCGATCGCCACCCGCTGCCGCTCGCCGCCGGACAGCAGCGCGCCGCCCTCGCCGACGACGGTGGCCCAGCCGTCGGGGAGCCGGTCGACGACCTCGTCGAGGCGGGCGGCGGCCGCCGCCGCGCGCACCTGGGTGTCGTCGGCGTCGGGCCGGCCAAGGCGCACGTTGTCCTCGATGGTGCCGTCGAACAGGTAGACGTCCTGGAACACGATGGCCAGCCGGGACATCAGGTCGTCGGGGTCCTGCGCGCGCACGTCCACGCCGCCGACCCGCACGGCGCCGGCGTCGACGTCGTGGAACCGGGCGATCAGCCGCAGCAGGGTGGACTTGCCGGCGCCGGACGGTCCGACGACGGCCAGCCGGCCGCCGTGCGGCACCGACAGCGACACCCCGTCGAGCACCTGGCCGAACGTGACCGACGAGAACTCCAGGTCGTGGCCGTCGGGGCTGGCCCGCTCGTCCGGGACGGGCAGGGGTGGGGTGCCCAGCACCTGGTCGAGCCGGTCCAGTTCGGAGCGCGCGACCCGCAGCCGGCCGCCGAGGTCGGCCAGGGTCAGCAGCGGGTCGGCGCCCCGGGCGGCCAGCACGAGGACCGCGACGACCTGCGCCGCGCCGATCCCGCCGCCCAGCGCGAGCGCGGTGCCCATGACCAGCAGCGCGGTGAAGGTCAGCTGCACGACCAGGGTCAGGCCGACGATCCCGGGCAGGGCGGCGAGCACGCCGCGCCGGGACGCGGCGGCGACCTCGCGCAGTGCGTCGTCGAGCAGGTGTTCGCCGGTCCGGCCGCCGGTGCGCAGCACGGGTTGGGCCCGCAGGTACTCGACGACGCGCGCGGCGGCCTCGTGGTCGAGGTCGTGGCGGCGCGCGTCGGCGGCGGCCTGTGACCGGGCGGTCCACCGCTGGACCATGGCCACGGCCGGGGCGGCGGCCAGCGCGGCCAGGCCCAGCCGCCAGTCGTAGGCGGTGAGCACGGCGACGATCGCCAGCGGGGTGACGGTGGCGGACACGAACGGGCCGAGCAGGTGCGCGAGCACGCTCATCGCGGTCAGCACACCCCGGCTGGCCAGCACCGACACCTCGCCGACGCGGGCGGCGCCGAACCAGCCGACGGGCAGCCGCGCGAGGTGGTCGCCGAGCCGGTGGTAGGTGCCGCGCAGCAGGGTCGTGCCGGAGCGGAACCCGGACAGGTCGGCGCGGTGGCGCAGCAGCCCGAAGGCGGCGACGGCCAGGGCGAACGCTGCCAGCCACGGCCACGCGCGGTCGGGGTGGCCGCCGAGCAGGGTCGCGAGCAGCGGGACCAGCAGGGCGTAGGTGAGGCCCTCGGCCAGGGCGGCGGCGACCATCCAGGCGATGGTGCGGCGGATCGGCCGGGCGTGCCGGTCGCCGAGCACGCGCAGCAGGGTGGTGATCACCGGGCACCGCCGTTCCCCGTGCCGTTCCCCGTGCCGATGGCCGTGTGGTGGGCCTGCCAGTGGGCGGCGAACCGGCCGCCGGCGGCGAGCAGGTCGGCCGGGGCGCCCCGTTCGGCGACGACCCCGTTCTCCAGCACGACGACGGTGTCGGCGTCGGCGATGGTCTCCAGGCGGTGGGCGATCACCAGGACCGTGCGGTCGCCGCCGGCCAGGGCGGCCAGGGTGGCCCGCACGGCCTGTTCGGTCGGCGGGTCGGCGAAGGCGGTGGCCTCGTCGAGGACCAGGACGGGGGTGTCGGCCAGCAGGGCGCGGGCGATCGCGATCCGCTGGGCCTCACCGCCGGACAGCTCGGTGTCCTCGCCCAGGACGGTGTCGTAGCCGTGGGGCAGGTCGAGCACGCGGTCGTGCACGCCGGCCAGTCGGGCGGCGCGGACCACGTCGTCGCGGGTGGCGTCCGGGACGGCGAGGGCGATGTTGTCGGCGACCGACGCGCGCAGCAGCCGCACGTCCTGGAACACGAACGACACCGTCCGGTACAGGTCACGTTCGCGCAGGTCGCGCAGGTCGACCCCGCCGACGGTGACCGAGCCGCCGGTCGGGTCGAAGAACCGGGGCAGCAGCTGGACCAGGGTGGACTTCCCGCTGCCGGACGGTCCGACGACGGCGGTGACGGTTCCCGGTTCGAGCACCAGGTCGATGCCGCGCAGCACCTCGCGGCCGGGGTCGTAGCCGAAGCGCACCCCGCGCAGTTCGACGCGGTGGCCGGTGGGGGTGCGCGGGTGGGCCGGTGGGGGCAGTGGGGGTTCGTCGAGCACCTCGCGGAGGCGCCCGACGGCGCGGCGGGCGGCCGTCAGGTCGTCGAAGCCGTGGCCCAGGGCGGCGACCGGCGCGGTCAGGCCGAGTCCGAGCAGCAGGAAGGGCAGCAGGTCGGCGGGGGCGATGGCGCCGGTGGTGATCATCACCGTGCCGCCGGTCAGCACGACCAGCAGGACGAACGGTGGCGAGAGCGCCAGTTGCATGGCGGCGGCGATGCCGGCCATGCCGCGCACCCAGCGCAGGAAGGTGTCGGTGAACTCGTCGACGGCGGTGCGGAAGCGGCCGTGGGCGCGTCCGCCGCCGCCGAACGCCTTGACCTCGGCGATGCCGTGCACGAACTCGACGGCCGAGCTGGCGATGCGGCCCATGGCGGCGTCGAACGCCTCCTGTTCGCGCAGCCGGGAGGGGGCCATCATCAGCGGCACCATGGCGATCGCGAGGACCACCGGGACCAGGGTGATCAGGGTGAGCCGCCAGTCGACGGTGACCAGGTAGACCGCCGAGACCAGCGGCACCAGGAACGCCGAGACCAGCTCGCCCGGCGCGTGCGCGATGAACGGGTGCACCGCGCTCACGTCCTCGCCGACGACCTTGGCCAGTTCTCCGGTGCGCCGCCGCGAGAGCCAGCCGATCGGCACCCGGCCGAGGCTGGCGGCCAGGCGTCGCCGGAAGGCGAGCTGGACCCGGTTGTCGAGCAGGTGGCCGATGCCCGAGGAGGCGGCGGTGCCCAGCAGCCGCACGAGCATTCCGGCCGTGCCCAGCGCCACGACCAGCCAGACGTGTGCCTGGTCGACGGGTCCGGGGGCGAGCAGGGTGCGGCCGATCTCGGCGACCGCGAGCAGCGGCGCCAGCCCGGCGAGGGCGCCGATCGCCTGGAGGACGACGACGGCGGTGAAGGCGGGCAGGTGCGGGCGCAGCAGGCCGGCGTTCACGACCGGACCGCCGAGGTCGGGATCTCCGGTTCCTGGGTCATCGCCACCACCACATTTCGCTACCGCTGGTATCGATACCGAAAGTAGCATAATTGCTAGGCTGGTCGGATGGACTCCCCCAGGTCGCCCGGCCGGCCGCGCTCCAGCGTCGACGCCGAGATCTTCGCCGCGACCCTGCGCACCGTCCACGAACTCGGCTACACCCGGGCCACCGTCGACCGCATCGCCTCGGCGGCCGGGGTCGCGAAGACGACCATCTACCGCCGCTGGCCGTCCAAGGGCGAACTGATCGCCGCCTGCCTGAGCGACGCGGTGGGCCCGCTGCCGGCCTCGACGGGTGACCCACGGGAGGCGATGGCCACGGCGATCCGGTGGGGCGCGGCCAAGATCGGCCAACCGGGGATCGGCGCCGCGTTCGCCGGCGTGTTCACCGACGCGGTCAGCGACGCCGCGCTGCGCGAGGTCCTGGTCACCCAGTTCCAGGACCCCTACCGCATCGCCCTCCAGGACATCCTGGGGCTGCCGGAGAAACGCGTGCTGTTCATCGTCGACGTGGTGATCGGCACGCTGCTGCACCGGATGGGGATCAGCGGCGAACCGATGGTCGACGACGACGTCGACACCCTGATCGACCTGCTCGGCCCGCTGGTCGCCTGATCACGGTCCACTGTGGACCAATGGCGCCCACGGCTGCGGCCGCCCGGGAGACCGCTACCGGCCCGCGTCCAGGACGTGGACCAGGCTGGCCCGCACGGAGGCGGTCGTGGTCCCGGCGGCGACCGCGAGCAACGCGGCGCGCCAGGCGGCGGCGAGCAGGTCGGCGGCGGGGGCCTTGTGCTTGGTGAGCAACGGACGCAGCGCGGCGGCGACCGGATCGTCGCGGTCGACCGGGGACGGTTCGCCGAGCAGCCGGCAGACGGTGAACCGCACGGCGGCGTCGAAGGCGACCAGCAGCGCGGCGCGCACCGCCGGGTACCCTCGGTCGCCGGCCGCGGCGGCCGCACCGGCCATCCGTTCCACCACGCGCTTCTCCAGATCGTCGCGCACCGTCTGGTACAGCCCCAGTTTCGAGCCGAAGTGGTGGAAGGGCGCTACGGTCGTCCACATGAAACTCACGTTCCTGTACCAGCCGGTGACCGACCTGAAGGCCGCCATCGCCCTCTACCGCGACGACCTCGGGTTCGAGGAGTCCTGGCGGGAGGGCGAGTCGACGGTCGCGTTCCGCCTCCCAGGAACGGAGGTCGAGCTGATGCTCGACGTGCCGCCGGACACCGGACCGCGCTGGGGCGCCGGCGGGTTCTACGCCGTCGACGACGTCGACGAGTTCCGCCGGGCGCACCCCGACCTCGACTGGCAGGGCGAGATCGACATGCCCGACGGCAAGGGCGCCACCTTCCTCGACCCGAGCGGCAACACCGTGCACCTGTTCGACCAGACCGGCGACCACTCCGGCTGAGCCGGCACGCTCAGTCGAGCAGGTCCAGGTCCTTCGGGGTCAGCGCCGTCGAGCGGACCAGTTCGCGCAGCAGGTTGTCGTTGAGGGCGTTGCCGACCGGCTCGCCGACCTCCTCGCGGGTCAGGTTCGCCACCCCGCGCCGCGACAGGCGCTCCCGCACGACGCTGACCCGGCGCTCCAGCTTCTTGGCCGTCCAGCCGTCCTCCGGTCGCAGCTCCTCGAGCTGACGCGCGGCTTCCTTCCAGGTCAACGGTTTCGGGTTGGGTTCGCGCAGCAGGTAGTACTGGCCGAGCACGACCAGCATCAGCTGCTCGTCGGCGGTCAGCGAGTAGGGCTGGGGCGCGTCGGTGTCGTCGCCGTGGCGCGATCTGGGCTGGTCGCCGTCGGGCCCGGTCACGTAGATCTCCAGCAGGTGTTCGCGGTCGCGGGTGCCCGGCACGTGCAGCGGCGTGTAGCCGGGGGCCAGCGGGATCGCGCCCTCCTCGGCGAACAGCCACTGTGAACGCGGCAGGCGGATCGGGCGGCGACCGGAGTTGCGCAGCCACCACTGGCCCCGGTGGTGGGTCAGCAGCCCGTGCCGGCGGCTGACCTGCTGGTCGTCCTCGCCGATGCACACGTGCACCAGCGGGCGGTTGCGTCCGAAGTAGACGGTTCGGCCCTCGCGCGGGCCGACGGTGTACCCGCCGCCGAGGGCCAGGGCGTGCACCGACCCCGGCACCGTTCGGTTCACGCCCCGCGCCAGGCTCGCGTGCCCCTTGGGCAGCAGCAGGCCGCCCGGGTGGTTCAGGTCCTGCTCCATCCCGACCTCCTCACTCGTGGCAGACCGCGCCGCGCACGGCCTCCACCTGGCTCTCGTAGATCATGGCGCCCTGGCCGTCCGTCGTGCCGGTTCCGCGCACCTGGAAGCAGTACTTGTGCCCGGGATCCGGGTCCACCGGCACGGTGTACGTGCGTCGGTTCTCCACCCACTTCGGTTCGGCGTCCTCGCGTCGACCCTCCGGCCAGTACAGGACGGCGAAGTAGAGCCGGGGGTCGTTGGTGGTCCAGGTGAGCACGACCTCGTCGTCCAGGTCGGTCGGCTCCTCCAGCTCCACCGTCGGCGTCGGCTCCTCCCTGGGCAGCGGCCGCGCCTGCTCGGGCGGTGCCGGCAGCGTCGGCGATGGCCACAGCAGGAACGTGAGCACGGCGGCCAGCACCAGCACCGCCGCGCCGGCCACGTACCAGTACCGCCGCGCCGCCCGGACCGCACGCACCGGCCGCACCGGCCGCACCGGCCGCACCGGACCGACCGGTGGCCGCTCGGCCAACGGCTCGCCGCCCGCCGGGGCGGACCGCCGCAGCGGGTCCGGTGCGAGCATCCGGCCGATCGCTGTCGACAGTCCGATCGGGACGTCCGGGCGGCTGACCGCCGGCACCGGATCGCTGAGCACCCGCAGGATCCGCTCGCCGGTCAGCTCCCCGATCCGGCTCGGGTGCGGCGACTGCCCGGTCAGGGCGAAGTGCAGCACCGCGCCCAGGCCGTACACGTCGGTCGGCGCCTCCACCACCCCGGTCCGCAGCGTCTCCGGCGACACCCACTCGATGCCCGCCAGCGGGTCCCGGCGGAACTCCTCGCGCTGCGCCACGCCGAAGTCGGCCAGCACCGCCTCGCCGGTCATCCGGTACAGCACGTTCGCCGGGCTGACCCCGCCGTGCAGCACGCCGAGCGCGTGCGCGGCGCCCAGCGCCCCGGACAGCGTCGCGCACAGCGCGGCCACCTCCTCGGAGGGCAGCGGGCCGTCACGGCGCACGCGGTCGGCCAGCGACCCCGCGCACAGCTCCATCCGCAGCGCGTGCCGGTTGCCGCCGACCACCTCGACGCCGTCGAACGCCAGCAGCGGCGCACCGACCCCGGCGAGCCTGGCCCGGTCCCGCTCGATGGCGGCCAGGGTGCGCCGGTCGAACTTGCCGGGAAACACCTTCAGCGCGCGGCCGTCGACCACGTACACCTCGGCGACCGGGCCCCGGCCGATCAGCTGGTTCATCGGAACGCGAACACCGCCCGCAGCCGGGCACGCAACGACCGGGAGGCCAGCGCGCCCCGGATCTCGCGCACCGCCGACCACGCCGCGGCCACCGTGCCGTCGCTGGCGCCGGCACCCGACCACAGCGCCAGGTCCAGTTGGAAGGCCAACCGGTGCAGGCTGTCCACAATGGACCCTTCGGACACCGAGGCGAGATCGCGGGCGGTCATCCCGGGGGTGATCCGCGCACCGTGCGCCGCCAGCAGGTCCCTGGCCTCCCACCACGCACCGACGACCCCCCGCACCCCGCCCAGGCGCCGCCGCGCCAGCCTGCGGCCGAACTTGACGACCGGGATCGCCAGCACCGCCAGCACGAGCAGCGCCACCAGACCGGCCAGCACCGCCACCACCAGCGTCCCCCACGGGACGGGGTCGCCTGGCTCCTCGGTCACGTCGTCGGCCGGCACCGGCGGGTCGGGCACGTCCTCGTCGGGCGGCGGCAGCGCCGCCCTGGCCTGCGCGGTGACCTCCGCCAGCTTCGACGGCGCCCGGCCGACGCCGCCGCGGGCACCGAGCGGGTCCAACGGCACCCAGCCGACCCCGTCGACCGCGACCTCCGGCCAGGCCAGCACGTCCCCGTTGCGCACCACCGTCTCGCCGTCCCCGGAGGCCTCCGGGGCGGCGTAGCCGACGGCCAGCCGGGCGGGAATGCCCACGATCCTGGCCAGCACCACGTAGGCGGCGGCGAACTGCTCGCTGGTGCCCGCCTTGTCCTTGAGCAGGAACGTCTCCAGCTGCGGCCAGCCGGAGCCGGTCGGCAGGGTCCCGCCGGTGGTCACCTGGTAGTTGTCGCGCAGGTACTGCTCCAGCAGCATCGCCGTGCGGAAGGTCGGCCGCACCTGCCGGGTGGCCTCGCGTGCCAGCGTGGTGATCCCCGCCGGCACGGTGCCCAGCCCGCCGGTGTCCACATCGCCGGACACGGCCGCGTCGAGCAGGTCGGGCAGGTCGCCGGAGGGCTCCCACCAGCGCAGGTCGTAGGACAGCCGCCCGTCGCGCTCGGTGAGCAGCAGCGTGCCGGTGTCCTGGTCGATCAGCGGCGCGGCCCCGGTCACCGACGCCGGCATGCCCTGGCTGGGCAGCCACGGGTCGTCGCCGTCGACGGTGACCCGCGCGGAGTTCGCCCGGGTCGGCACGGTCACCGCCGCCGGTGGCTCCACCGCCGAACCCAGCCGGCGGTACTGGTCGGCGGCGGTCCACCGCACGCCGTCGAAGTCGTCGAGCACCACCAGCCGCCAGCGGTCGACCGGCGCGTCGCTGGTGTAGCGGAACACCTCGGTGTCCGGGTCGCCGAGCCGCGCGGCGATCTCGCTCAGCGGGCTGACCTCACGCGCCAGCGGCACGTGCGCGGTCTGGTTCTGGCGCACCGAGTACGCCGCCGGGGTCGCCACCACCACGGTCAGCGCCCCGGCCGCGACGCCCAACACCACGGTCAGCGCCACCGCCGAACGCACCCTGGAGAAGAACAGCCCGGCCACCAGCACCGCGTAGGCCAGCCCCACCAGCGTCGCCACCAGCCCGGACACCGCCACGAACGCCTGGCTGACCAGCAGCAGCGCCAGGCTGGGCAGCACGGCGGCGGCCGGCCAGCGCAGCAGCTCCAGGCCGATCATCGCGGTGAACAGCACCAGCAGCGGCACGAACAGCAGCAGCTCCGGCTCCGGGCGCACCGGCCAGGTCGACTGCAGGGTCAACTCCCACGAGTCGCTCACCCCGGCCAGCAGCGCCCGTCCGCTCTCCACCGTCGGCAGACCGCCGACGGTCGTGTCGAACAGCGACACCTCCACCAGCGCCAGCAGCCCGACCAGCAGCGCGAACACCGGCCGCCACGGCCGCAACGCGGCGAACCGCAGACACAGCTCGGCCACCGCGTAGCAGGCCACCAGCACCGCGGCGACCGGCGCCACCAGCGCGGCCGCCCCGAACACCGGGGCGAACAGCATCCCGGGCACGGCCGTGGCCGCCAGCACCCAGATCGCGTGACCCCTGCTCACGCGATCACCGTCTGCCACTGGCCGATGGCGTCCACCGCGTTCACCGCACCCAACACCCGCACTCCCGGAACCGGTGGCGTGGCGCCGCCGACCGCCACCACGATCACGTCCCCGTACCTCGGCCGCAGCCCGACGAGCGCGGCGCCGTCGTCGGGCGAGACGGCCGAGGAGATCACCACGAGCGTCCCGCCGCCGGCCCGCGCCAGCGCTCCCGGCACCAGCGGCGAGCCGGCCGCCTCGGTCTGTCCAACGACGCAGAGCGCCTCCAGGTACCGCCCGGCCGCGTCCGGACCGGACGGGGCGACCACCTCGACCCCGCCGGAGGTGACCAGCTGGCAGCGGTGGTCGGCGTTGACCGCCGCCACCACCAGCGACGCCGCCAGCTCGACGCCCTCCTCGAACGCCCGCTCCCCGGTGCCCACCCGGTCGTCGAGCAGCACGGTGAACCGGGGCTGGTGCGGGTCGGCGTAGTCGCGGATCATCAGCTGCCCGGTGCGCGCGGTCGCCTTCCAGTGCAGGTGGCGGACCTCGTCGCCGGGCAGGTAGGCGCGCACCTCGCGGATGTCGAGCGACCCGCGCGGGGAGGACTCGGTGGCCTCGCCGTCGTGGTGGTGCAGCGGCAGGCCGCCGGCGACCGCGCGCACCGGGTGGGTACGCGGGTACACCGACAGCGTCGCCAGCTCCCCCAGTGACAGCTCCGAGCGGCCGAGGCCGAGCACGTCGGCGCGGAACAGGCTCAGCGGGCCGACCTGGTGGCGGCCGCGCCGGCGGGTCGGCACCTCGTTCAGGTAGGACTGTTCGGCGCCGGCGGCCAGCGCCCGCACCGACATGCTCACCCGCTCCTGGCCGACCCGGTCGACCGCGATGAACCCGGCCTGCCGGCGCGTGCCGGGGTTGTGCACGCGCAGCGTCAGCACCGCGCGCTCGCCCCGTTCGACCCGGTCGGGGAACAGCTCGCGGATGACCGCCACCCTCGGCCGGCGGCCGGCGACCACCAGCGCGGCCACCACCGCACCGGCCGCGACCGCGCCCAACGTGACCAGCACCGGGTACCCGGCGACCAGACCCAGCGCGACCAGCGCGACCGCGAACACGAGCGTGCACACCCCACGCCGGGTCAGCCGCATGTCAGGCTCCCTGCGGGCTCGTCACCGCGACCGGGACGGGGATCTCGGACAGCAGATCGGTGACGACGTGTTCGCCGGTGCGCTGGCGCAACTCGGCCTCGGGCTTGAGGATCAGCCGGTGGTCGAGCACCGGGTGCGCGACCTCCTTGATGTCGTCGACGGTGACGAACGGCCGGCCGTAGGTCGCCGCGATCGCCTGCGCGGCGCGGACCAGCGCGATGGTGCCGCGCGGGCTGGCGCCGTAGCGGACCTCGGAGTGCTGGCGGGTCGCGGAGGTGATGGCGGCGGCGTAGTCGACGACCGCGTGCTCGATGCGCCCGGCCCGCACCTGCGCGACGGCCGAGGCGAGCGTGGGGATGTCCACCACCGGCGGCAGCTCGTCGGGGTCGATGCCGGCGGCGTCGCTCATCACGACCAGGATCTCGGCGGCGCGGTCGGGGTAGCCCATGCGCAGCCGCATGAGGAACCGGTCGAGCTGGGCCTCAGGCAGCCGGTAGGTCCCGGCCATCTCGATCGGGTTCTGGGTGGCGATCACCAGGAACGGCCGGGGCACCTCGTGGCTCACCGAGTCGACGGTGACCCGCCGTTCGGCCATCACCTCCAGCAGCGCCGACTGGGTCTTGGGGGTGCCCCGGTTGATCTCGTCGGCCAGCACCACATTGGCGAACACGCTTCCCTGGTGGAAGGCGAACTTCTCCTCGTTCTGGTGGTAGACCTGGACACCGGTGATGTCGCCGGGCAGCAGGTCGGGGGTGAACTGGATCCGGTTCCAGCTGCCGCTGATGCTGCGTGCCAGGCAGCGCGCCAGGGTGGTCTTGCCCAGTCCCGGCACGTCCTCGATGAGCAGGTGTCCCTCGCAGAACAGCGCGGCGACGGCCAGCCGGACGACGTGCGGCTTGCCCCGGATGACCCGCTGCACGTTGTCGGCGATCCGCTCGTACACCTGACCGGGTGTCTGACTCACGTTCTCCCCTTTGCCTTCCGCTGCGCGCTCACCAGGTCACCTGGTTGGATCTGACGGGGCCGATGCCGGAGACCTCGGTCTCGACCCAGGGCCGCTCGCCGGGTCCGGCGTAGGCGAACTGGTCGAACGTCGCGTCGCCGTTGGCGTCGGTCCTGGTCGTGTGGCCCTCGTTGGAGTACCCGTCGTCGACGTCGCTGTACGGGATGACGAGGTAGTCGGTGTTCGGTTCGAAGCCCGTCATGACGACGTGCATCCACGCGCAGTCGGGCTCCTGACCGCAGTGGTCCTCGGTCAGCGCGCCCTTGCTCAGGGCGATCTGGGGCTCCAGCCTCGGCGTTCCCGGCTGCCAGGTGATCCGGTTGGACTCCTGCTGGTCGACCGTGACCCACACCTGGTTGCCCGGCACGTCGTAGTTCAGCTGGTTGTAGGTCCCCGCGCCGGTGCCGTCGGTGGTGAACTGCTCGGTGACCACGTTGGCGTTGTCCTGGGAGCTGAGCGTGATGTCGTAGGTGGTGTCCGGGTCGAACCCGGACATCGTCGCGTTGACCCAGAAGCAGTCCGGTGGGTTGCAGTTGCCCGTGTCGGACGGCCCGCCCTGGCTGATCTGGACCGAGCGCACCGGAACCGTGTTCTCGTGGACGGCGGTCGCCGGCTGGCCGATGAGGGTCTGCCCGTCCGGGGTCCTGGTCACCGCGCGCACCGTGAACGTGATGTTCTGGGACGCCTGCACCTGCGGGTACACGACCGACGTCCCGGTCACGTTCTGCGTTCCGATCCCGGAGGCGTTGACCTCGTAGTGCGCCAGCGTGCCGCCGTTGAGCGGAGGCTGGCCCCAGTTCAGCGTGACGTCCCTGGTCGGCCGGTCGTTCTCGTCGTAGTTCGCCGTCAGGCCCGTCGGTCGCCCGGGAGCGGAGACCGGCGCGTTCGGCGTGACCGAGGTCGCGGCGGCCGGGCCGGTGCCGACCCGGTTGACCGCCGCCACCGTGATCTCGTACCGCACGCCGTTGGCCAGGCCGGGGATCCGCGCCCGGCCGCCGGCGACGGTCGTCGTCCCGGTCTGCCCGTTGCCGCCCCGCCAGGACACCACGTACCCGGTGATCGGCGCGCGGTTGTCGGCGGCGGCGCTCCAGGTCACGGTGGCCGCGCCGTTGGCGGGCTGGGCGCCCACCCCGCCCGGGGCACCCGGCCGACTCGGCGGCACCGGCGGCGGGGTCTGTCGCTCCGGGCCGGGATCGCGGTTCGGCGGGGTGACCGGCACGCCGGGGCGGTCACGCTCGTCGTTGTTGTCGGTGCGGTCGTTCTCGGTCGGCTCGCCCCGGCCCGGGACCGGCTCGCGGACCGGCCGGTCCTCCCGGTCGGCCGGTTCGACGCTGGTGTCGACGTCGGTGACCGTGCCGTCGGTGGCGACCACCAGCACCTGTGTTCCGCCGCCGTCCTCGACGTAGATCCGGTCGTCCTCGCCCTGCGACAGGCGCGGGTCGCCGCCGTTCTTGTCGTCGATCGGCTCGCTGTCCAACCGCTTGCCCGCGGCGTCGAAGGTCAACACGGCGCCCTTGCGCACGTCCACGACCGCCACCACGTCCCCTGTGGACACCGGGCCCTGGAAGTCGCCGGAGCCAAGCGGAACGGTCTTGGTCGTCACCGGCGTGGTCCGGGTGTCCACCAGGATCAGGCTGCCGTCGTCGAGGATCGCCAGCCGGCCGTCGGTGTCCCGGGCGGCCGGGCGGAACCCGGGCCTGAGCGGCACCCCGAGGTCGACGCCCTCGCCCAGCGAGTCGCCGTCGATGACGTGCAGCCGGCCGGTGAACTGGTCGACGAACGCCGGCCGGCCGTCCACCAGGGTCAGTGCGCCGTGGTGGTCCTTGGGCGCGGACACCGGGCAGTCGGAGATCTCCACCGCGTCCAGTTCGACCGTGCAGATCCCGCCTTCCCCGGTGCGGTGGAACCACACGGTGCCGTCGTCGGTGACCGCCGGGGTGCCGATCGGGCCGCCCGTGGGGATGGCCGCCGCCGGGTCGCCCAGGCGCACGATCTGGCCGGCCTGGCGGTAGACCGCGTACGGGCCGCCGACGACCTCGATCCCGACCGGTGTCTCCTGCTCCGGGGCCGGCACCGACCGCCGCTCCTCCAGCGAGGCCTTGTCGAACTCGGTGATCCGGTTCTGCCCGACGACGTAGCCGCTGGTGTCGCTCTGCAACACCTGGCTGCCCGCCTCACCGTCCACCCGCAGCTGGGCGTCGATGTTGGCGGTCGCACCGTCGATGTGGAACACCCTGTTCAGCTTGGAGTTGAACACCCAGTGGCCGGTGTTGGCGAACTGCGAGGCCGACAGCGGCTGGGTCGCCCCGGCGAGCACCGCCCCCACGGCCGCCACGCACAGGACGACCAGCAGGACGAGGGGTCGGCTGGCGTGCTTCCTTGACACGGGGCGGGATGCTAGCGACGGTGTGTGGGGACCGGTCCCCGTCGTCGGTGCCTGACGTTTCATGCTCCGCTATCCGTCCGTCTCAGGACCCCAGGGTGAAACTCTTCCGGATGTCGTCGATCAACGGTGTGACCGCGTCCCAGTGGGCGGCCAGCACCCGCGCGTCGTTGGCGTACAGGGTGAACGTCACCTGGTACAGCGGCCCGGCCACGACCGCCCTGGTCCGGGTGCGGTAGTACACCCCGCCGGAACGGTAGGTCTGCTCCAGGTCGGCCGTCGAGGTGTTGCCGGTCAGCTCGATCTGGTCGTACTCGGTGACGTCCTGTTTCGACTCCTGGATCCCGGCCTCCTCGGCCAGGAAGTCGTCGGCCGACACCCCCTGCTTGTCGGTGTCGCGCTGCACGCGCACCGACAGCCGCCCGACGGACGCGTCGCCACCGGGCTCACTGGTCCAGGTGACGTTGGCCAGCGGCCCGTCGATCGAGGCGGTGCGCTGCCACTCCCGGGGGACGTCGATGGTGAAGCCGAGGTTCTCCTCCTTCTCCTCCAGCTGGACCCTCGGCGGGGCGATGCTCGTGGCCGGGGCGGAGGAGGTCGTCGGACTGCCGCCGCCGAGCTGGTCGCCGTCGGAGCGGGTGGCCACCACGACGGTCACCACGATCGCCGCCGCCGCGGCGACCGCGCCCAACGCCACCCACGGCCCCCGGGACCGCCGGGGCGGCCCGGGACGCGGCGGGGCGAGCGGGCGCGGCGTGACCGGGTCGAGCGTCGGCGAGTCCGGCCGGACCGGGACGGACACCACCGGCTGGTGGGGCAGGAACGGCGGGAGCTCGGTGCGGGTGTTGGGCACCGTGCCGTCGGCGACGGTGACCTCGCCGGCCGGATTGTCGGCCCTGGTCATCGTCTCCAGCCGGACCCGCATGCCCGGCGGCACCGGCGCGGGCAGTGCGGCGATCTCGGTCAGCCGGTCGATGGCGGTGCGGGCGGTCATCCGCTCGGCGGGGCGCTTGCGCAGCAGGCCCTCGATCACCGGGGCGAGCCGGCCGACCTTCGGGTCGGGGTCGGGTTCCCAGGACAGCACCGCGCCCAACGTGGCCTGCACGTCGCCCCGGTGGAACGGGGTGCGGCCAACGACCATGCCGTAGAGCATGATCCCGACCGACCACAGATCGGCGGCCGGTAGCGCCTCGTCCCCCCGGATGCGCTCCGGGGAGATGTACTCGGGGACGCCGGGCAGCTGTCCGGTGGCGGTGAGCACCGAGTCGCCGTCGATCACCGCGATGCCGAAGTCGGTGAGCACCGCCTGGTCGCCGTCGTCGACCAGCATCACGTTGGCCGGTTTGACGTCGCGGTGCAGCACGCCGTTGTTGTGGGCGTAGTCGAGGGCGGCGAGCACGGTGGCGCCCAGCCGGGCGGCGCGGTCGACCGACATCGGGCCGTCGGTGGCCAGCGCCTCGCTCAGCGAGCGGCCGTGCAGCAGCTCCATCACGATCCACGGCAGCCGCCGTTCGTCGGTCACCACGTCGTGGATGGTGATGATGCCGGGATGCTTGCTCAGCTTCGCCGCGGCCCTGGCCTCCCGCAGGGCACGCCGCACCTCCGGGTCGTCCTCGCGGAGTTCACGACCGCCCGGCCGGATCTCCTTGACCGCCACCTCACGGTCGAGGAACTCGTCGTGCGCCAGCCACACGACGCCCATTCCGCCCCGACCGAGCGACCGGCGCAGCCGATACCGCTGCGCGACCAGTCTCCCCTCGCCCTCCGCCACCACTGCAATGTACCGACCACGTTCTGTCGCTGGGCACGTTCCCCTCATTCCGGGCCGGCCCGGGGGTACGGTGATCAAAGTAGTCGGCGCGCGGGAGTAACGAGGTGTCAACGAGTTACTGGGCGAAAGTCCCCGTCGGACCGCACAGTCGCCGGTGGAACACCGTTCACGCCGAACGAACGGTCCTGGTGGTCGTACACACGGTCACCGCGCTGAACCGGCTCAACGATTTACTGACGGTGTTCGACTCCGACCGTCGGATTCAACTGGTGTGCGGTGTTCCCGGCACATCGGCGGTGACCGCAGGGGTCGAGGAGGCGCTGGCCGGCAGTGGCGCGGTGGTGCTGCCGTGGCAGCAGGCGATCATGACCGAGTTCGACCTGGCGGTGTCGGTGCACCACAGTGGCAACCTGCACGACATCGTCGCGCCACTCGCCGTTCTCTCCCACGGAATCGGCTACAGCAAATACTCGAACCGCCGCTCGGCGAACGGGAACCGGACCGTGTACGGATTGTCCCCGCAATCCCTGGTTCAGGACGGAACGGTCGTTCCGCGCGCGATAGTCCTGTCCCACGACACCGAGTTGGAACGACTCGCGGCGACGGTTCCGGACGCGGTCGGCGCGGCGGTCGTCGCCGGCGATCCCTGCTACGACCGGCTGATCGCCAGCCGGCCGAACAGAAACCGCTATCGGGAAATGCTCGGCGCCCCTTCTCGGACATCGATTGTTCTGGTGTCGTCGACCTGGGGCGCGAATTCCCTTTTCGGCCGTTCACCGGACCTGATCGCCCGGTTGCTGGCCGAACTGGACACCGACCGGCACACCGTGTGCGCGGTGCTGCACCCGAACATCTGGTACGCGCACGGACCGGCCCAGGTCCGGTTGTGGCTGGCCGACTGTCTGCGCGCCGGCCTGCGTCTGGTGCCCCCGGCGGCCGGCTGGCAACAGGCGCTGCTGGCCGCCGACGTCGTGATCGGCGACCACGGTGCCGTGTCCGGCTACGCCGCCTCGCTGGGCCTACCGACCCTGCTGGCGGCGTTCCCGGAGGACGACGTCGTCACCGGGTCGGCGATCGAGGCCCTCGGTGCGACCGCACCGCGCCTGGACCTGACGGGTCCGCTGGAACCCAACTCCGGGCGGCGATCCGCGCGCCCCGCGACCACCGCCCGGTGCGCGACCTGGCGACCTCGGTCCCCGGCCGCTCGGCCGCCCTGCTGCGCTCGGTGTTCTACGACCTGATGAACCTGCCCGAGCCGCCCGCCGGCCCGGTCCTGGCCCCCTATCCCCCGACCGACCTGGCTCCGCTGCGCGGCGAGGTCGAGGCGTGGTGGGCTCGCGTCGACCTCGCCCCCGACGGTGTGCACGCGCTGCGCCGCTGGCCAGCCGACGTGCCGCCGGCCGAGGGCCTGGACCGGTATCTCGTGGTGGCCGCCGGCCACCCCCGCCACGACCTGTACGGCCTGGCCGCCGTGATCGTGCTCCCGCACGACGGCCCGCCGGCGGCGGAGGTGTTCGCCGCCCGTCCCGCCTGCCGCCTGGTGGTGCGCCATGGCACGCGCGACCGCTGCGAGGCGACCTCGCGGGACGGCGCGACGGTCACGGTGCGGGTCACCGACCCCGGCCCGGTGGACGCGTCGGTGTACGCGTCGGCCATGGTCGACCTGACGGGCCGGGTCGAGTTGTCGGTCGGCGACCACCGCACGACGGTCGAGCGCTAACCCTCACCGAGTTCGTCGCGGAGCCGGTCCTCCCTGGGGTCGCCGAGTTCCGCGTAGAGATCGGCGGCCCGCTCCCGCGCGGCCCGCGCCCGTTCGGGATCGCTGTCCAGCGTCGCGGCCAGGTCAAGGGCGTCGGCCTCGGCCCGCCGAAGCCCGTCGGCGCGGAACAGCTCGGCCGCCTCGTGGCAGTCGGGCGCAGATCCGCTCGCCTCGCCACGCACCCGCAGGCACTTGGCGGTGTTCTCCCGCTCGTCGGTGGCCCGGAAGTACTCCAGCGCGAGGGTCACCGCGGCGACGGCCGGCGTCCGCCTGCCCTCGGCGAACAGGGCGCGGGCACGGTTCAGGTTGACCAGGGCCCGCATCCGACCCTTCTGACCGTCGGGGATCCCCGGCAGGTCGATGGCCGCCTCGGACGCGTCGTAGCGGGCGTGGGCCTCGACGAAGTCCTTCTTCTTCGCGGCGACCTTGCCCAACCATTCCAGGTTGGACTGCCGCCCCTGCGCGTGGTCGAGCTGTTCGGCCAGCGCCAGCGACTCGGTGAAGTCCTGGCCGGCCCTGTCCAGGTCACCGAGCGCCATCCACGCGGCCCCGCGCTGGTTGGTCAGCTGCATGACCGCCGCCGGATCCCGGAGGCGGGCGGATTCGAGCCCGAGCCGGTGGCTCTCCAGCCAGGCGTCGGTGTGCCCGTGCAGGTGCAGGTACTTGAACACGGCGACACACAGCTGCCACGCGACGTCGTGCTCACCGACGTCCCGCGCGGCGCCGACACAGGCGACGACGGTGCGCCACTCCTGCCCGAACCAGTCCAGCGCCTCGTCCCGCGACACCGTCGGTCCGGTCACCGCGAACACCGACCCGACCCGCCAGCGCGCACTCAACGCGGCGTCGTGGCGGACCGCCTCCCGCAGGTACCAGCGCACGATCTTGGTGACAGCGGCGTCGGCGCGCCCGGACTCCCGGGCCCGCAGCCGCGCGAACTCCCGGAACACGGACGGAATGGCGTAGCGCCCCGCGACCGTCACCAGGTTCGCGTCGACGAGATCGTCGAGCATCTCCTCGGCCGCCAACACCTCGGTGCCACCGGCGATGGCGACCGGCACCGGCCCGAAATCCGGCCCCGGCACCAGCGACGCCAGCCAGAACACCTCCCGCAGCGGATCACGCAGCCCCCGGTAGGTCAACGTGAGCGCCGCGGTCACCGGTCGCGTCACGTCCAGGTCCAACAACGCCGCCCGCGACTGCCGAACCCGGGTGACCAGCGACGCCGCCACCCGCGCCCGCCCCAACAGATGCGCCGCGACGAGCCTGATCAGCAACGGATGCCCGTCACACAGCGCGTCGAGCTCGCCGATCAGGGCGTCGTCGATCTCGGCCGCCGTGGCCCCGAGGCTGCTGACGAGCAACTGCCGGGCCTCCTCCGGCGGCAACCGGTCGAGCTTGACGCCGACGAAATCGTCGGCGTAGAGCCGCCGAAGGGCATTTCTGCTGGTGACCATGACCAGGGCATCCGGAGCACCGACGGGAATCAACGGCCGAATCTGCTCGACACTCACCGCGTCCTTGATCAACAGAACGAAAGCCCTACCGGCGCTGAGGCGCTGGTAGGACGTGGCCCGCGCGTCGTCGGTGGCGTCCAGGTCGGTCAGCCCCAGCCCGGTGAGCGCCTGGCCGAGCAACTCCCCCAGGGGAATCGGCGACCCGTCAGGCTGGGACGCACGGATCTCGATGTAGGGACCACCGACCGATTCCAGCCGTTCCACCGACGTCTCGGCCGCGAGCGAGTAGCTGCCATAACCGCTGGCCCCGTGGATGACGACCAGAGTGGGCTGCCGCTGCCGGGAACAGAGAGCGAGGCGATCGCGGATCGTTTGACGCTGGTCGAACCGGTCCAGAAACGGAGTTGCTCGACGTGGTCCGTTCACCCCGCGCTCCTTTGCCTTCGGCGTTCGCTGCTCACCGTATAGGCCCACGAAAAACAATGGGGCCGGCAGGCGAAAAGCCTGCCAGCCCCACCGCATATCCGTCAGGCGACACTCCGGAACCCGCGCAGCCGCAGGCTGTTGCTCACCACGAACACCGAGCTGAACGCCATGGCCGCCCCGGCGATCATCGGGTTCAGCAACCCGGCCGCCGCCAGCGGCAGCGCCGCCACGTTGTACGCGAACGCCCAGAACAGGTTTCCCTTGATCGTCCGCAACGTCCGCCGCGACAACCGGATCGCGTCGACGGCGGCCGTCAGGTCGCCTCGGACCAACGTCAGGTCACTGGCCTCGATGGCCACATCGGTGCCGGTTCCCATCGCGAGCCCGAGGTCGGCGGCCGCCAGCGCCGCCGCGTCGTTGACGCCGTCGCCCACCATGGCCACGACCCGGCCTTCCGACTGCAACCGTCGGACGACGTCGACCTTGTCCTTGGGCAGCACCTCGGCGATGACCTCGTCGATGCCGACCTCGGCGGCGACCGAGCGGGCGGCGGCCTCGTTGTCGCCGGTGAGCAGGACCGGGGTCAGGCCCTGCTCGCGCAGCAGCGCCACCGCCCGGGCCGAGGTCGGCCTGACGGTGTCGGCCACCACGAGCACGGCCCGCGCGGCACCGTCCCAGCCGACGGCCACGGCCGTTCGGCCCTGCCCCTCGGCGTCGGCCTTGGCCGTGGCCAGGTCGGCGGGCAGGTGGTGGCTCCACTCGTCCAGCAGTGCGGTGCGACCGACGAGGACGGCGTGCCCGTCGACGATCCCTTGTACGCCAAGCCCTTCCACGTTCGTGAAGTTCTCGACGGCCGGCAGGTCGCCGACCTCGGCGCGGGCGGCGGTGACGACGGCCCTGGCGATCGGGTGCTCGGAGGCGTTCTCCAGCGCGCCGGCCAGCGACAGCGCCTCCTCGCGGGACACGCCCTCGGCGACCGCGACGTCCACCAGCGACATCTGGCCGGCGGTGACCGTGCCGGTCTTGTCCAGCACCACGGTGTCGACCCGGCGGGTGGACTCCAGCACCTCCGGGCCCTTGATCAGGATGCCCAGCTGCGCTCCCCGCCCGGTGCCGACCAGCAACGCCGTGGGCGTGGCCAGGCCCAGCGCGCACGGGCAGGCGATGATCAGCACGGCCACCGCCGCGGTGAACGCGGCCGCCGCGCTGCCGCCGGCACCGAGCCAGAAGGTGAGGGTCCCGACGGCCAGGGCGATCACGATCGGCACGAACACCGCCGAGATGCGGTCGGCCAGGCGTTGGACCTTCGCCTTGCCCGTCTGGGCGTCCTCCACCAGTTTCGCCATCTGGGCGAGTTGGGTGTCGGCGCCGATCCTGGTCGCGCGGACGACCAGCCGGCCGCCGGCGTTGACGGTCGCGCCGACGACGGCGTCGCCGGGGCCGACCTCGACCGGGACGGACTCGCCGGTCAGCATGCTCGCGTCGACCGCCGAGTTGCCGTCCTCGATGACGCCGTCGGTGGCGATCTTCTCGCCGGGCCGCACGACGAACCGGTCGCCGACGGTCAGCGCCTCGACGGGGATCCGTTCCTCGCGGCCCTCACGCAGCACCGCGACGTCCTTGGCGCCGAGTTCGAGCAGGGCCCGCAGCGCGGCGCCGGCGCGGCGCTTGGAGCGGGCCTCGAAGTAGCGCCCGGCCAGGATGAACGTGGTCACCCCGGCGGCGACCTCCAGGTAGATGTTGGCCTCGCCACTCATCCGTTCGATGGTCAGCTCGAACGGGTGGGTCATGCCGGGCTCGCCGGCGGTGCCCCACAGCAGCGCGTACACCGACCACGCGAACGCCGCCAGGGTGCCCATCGAGATCAGCGTGTCCATCGTCGCCGCGCCGTGGCGCAGGTTCTGCCAGGCGGCGCGGTGGAACGGCCACGCCGCCCAGACCAGCACCGGCGCGGCCAGCGTCAGCGAGATCCACTGCCAGTAGGTGAACTGCAACGCCGGGATCATCGCCATCGCGATGACCGGCACGGACAGCACCACCGAGCCGACCAGCCGCTGGCGCAGCGGGCGGATCGGGTCCTGCGCCGGCTCGTCGGCGACCTCGGCGTCGGGCGGGGCGGGCAGGGCGGCGCGGTAGCCGGCCGCCTCGACCTGTTCGACGAGCACCGCCGGGTCGACGCCCTCGGGCAGGGTGACCCTGGCCTTCTCGGTGGCGTAGTTGACGGTGGCGGTGACCCCGTCGAGCTTGTTGAGCTTGCGTTCGATCCGGGCGGCGCACGACGCGCAGGTCATGCCGTCGATGGCCAGCTCGACGTCAGTTGTGGCCATGTCCGCCACCTTCCTCCGCGTCACCGGTGCCGGTGTTCACGGTGAACTCCGCGGTCCGCACGACGTCGCCGTGGCGGAAGTCCAGGAACAGCCGGTAGGTCCCGGCCGAGGGCACCTCGGCGAAGAACGTGACCGCCGGTCCTGGCTCGGTCACCCCGTCGCCGGGCTCGCCCTCGGGGTGGACGTGCAGGTAGGCGAGGTCCCCGCCGCGCAGTGCCACCAGGTGCCCGTAGGCGCCGAGGTAGGGCTGCAGGTCGGTGACCGGCCGGCCGTCGCGCCGCACGCTCAGCGTGACCTCCGAGGAGCGCCCGGCGATCAGGTCGCCGTCGAGGCGGACCTGGTAGCCGTCGACGTCGGCGACGCGCGAGGCCGGGTAGGTCGCCGGCTGGAAGTCGCCGGGGGCGGCCAGGTCGACACCGAGCGTGGTGCCGGCGCCGCCGGTGGGGGTGAAGTCGGCGAAGGCGCGGTAGCTGCCGGCCTGGGGGAAGGTCAGCGCGACGGTCCAGGTGCCGTCGGGCGCCATCGTGGGGTGGACGTGCTGGAAGCCGGCGGTGTCGCGGCGCACGACGATCAGGTGCATGCGCTTGTCGTGTTCGACGTCGAAGCGGGTGACCGGGTGCTGGTCGGGGCCGGTGATCCGGAAGGAGAACGTGGTGGGGGTACCGGGGGTGACGGTCGTGCTGGTGGGCGTGAGGGTGTAGCCGCCCCTGGACGACGCGAGCCCGGCCGGGTCGACCGGCCCGGCGGCTTCCGTGACGGTGCCGCTGTGACCGTCCCCGTGCCCGGCGCCGCCCTCGGCGTCGCGGGTGGTCTCACCGAGGGGACCGACAGCGCCGCCGGTCGCCCAGGCGCCACCGGCGACCAGGGCGAGCGCCACACCGTAGGCGGAGAGCCTTGTTGCAGTGTTCATGACAATCCTGTCGTTGGGCCGAGCGGTCAGGCGCTCAGCTGGTATCCGGCTTCCTCGACCGCGGCGCGCACGTCGTCGGCGCCGAGCGTGGTCTGGCTGGTGACGGTGACCTGGCCGCTGGGCAGGTCGACGGTCACGTCGGTCACTCCGTCGATGGCGGTGACCTCCTCGGTCACCGACCGGACGCAGTGGTCGCAGGTCATGCCGGTCACGGTGTAGGTCGTCACGGTCTGGGTCGTCCCGGTGTTGGTCATCTGGTCGCTCCTGTTCGCCGGTGGTGTTCGTCAGAGACATTCATACCCTATGGGGGTATAGGGTTCAAGTCCTGGTTCGGCAGGTGTCCGGCGGAGCCGGTCGCTACGAGCGCCCCTCGACCACCGCGCGAGCCTCGTCATGGGCCGCGAGCGCGGCCCCGACCGTGGCGGCGACCGTCACCTCGAAGATCTCGTCCTCGGTCAGACCCGCCGCCCGCAGCCGCTCGACGTCCCCGTCACCGATCCGGTACGAGGCGTCCCGCACGGTCGCCGCGTACCCGCGCAGCGGCTCGTCCAGACCCTCCCCGGTGACGGCCGCGCGGCGCAGCGCCGGCCCGGTGCGCCCCGGCCCGTCGAACACCGACCAGCGCATCGCCTCGACCGGGTCCCGGTCCGAGGCGGTGGCGCCACCGGCCAGCAGGAACGCCGGGAACCGGTAGCCGAACCGGTGCAACGCGCGGGTCCCGCTGTGCAGCTGACCCGGCCGCAGCACGAACCCGAACGCGTTCGCCAGCCGGTTCACCACGTCCCACACCAGCCGCACCCGCAGCGCCGCCAGCAGCGCGTCGTCGGGCACCCCGGCGGCGCGCGCCGGCCCGGGATCGGGCGGGCCGTCCAGGAACTCCCGCACGGCACGCACCTGCGGCCGCGCGGAGGCCGGGTCGTCCGGGTCGATCTCGCCGGTGCCGGCGATCCTGGTCAGCTCGGCGTGGCTGTCGACACAGAACGGGCAGCGGTGGCGCAGCGCGGTACTCATCGCCAGGAACTCGCGCTCACCGGCGGTCCAGTACGACTCGCCACGCATCGCCGGGGCGGTCAGGTCCAGCAGCGGCCTGGTCAGGAAGTCGGGGCGGTACAACAACATCCGCACGATGTCCGGCGAGTCCACACGCGACATCAGGGAAGTGGCACCGAGGAACAGCCTCGCCCGGGCGCGGTGCCCGTTGTCGAGAACCGACAGTCTCACGTCGTCTCCAGACGGTGTTCGAGGAACAACCGGTCGGCCGGCTCACCAGCCAGCTCGTGGGCCCGACGATAGGCCGCGGCCGCCTCCTCGGCGCGGCCGAGACGGCGCAGCAGGTCCGCGCGGGCGGCGTGCAGCAGGTGGTAGCGGTCCAGGCCCTCGATCTGGTCGATCAGCGCCAGCCCCCGCCTCGGGCCGCTGGTCATCGCCACGGCCACCGCGTGGTTCAACGCCACCACCGGGCCGGGCGCCACCACCAGCAGCTCCGCGTAGAGCGCGGCGATCCTCGGCCAGTCGGGCCGGGCGCCCAGGTGCAGCGCGGCGATCGCGGCCTGCAACCGGTACGGCCCACTGCCGCCATGGCGCAACGCCCGGTCCAGCAGCGCCATCCCCTCGGCGATCTCCGCGCCGTCCCACCGGGTGCGGTCCTGGTCGGCCAGCAGCCGCGCCCGGTCCTCGCGACAGACCCGCTCCACGGCCGCCCGCGCACTCATCCCCCGGCGGCGACGGCGGTGTCGGTAGCGGCGCCGGTGACCTCGCGCGGCCTGGCGTCCAGGCCCGACATCGACGCGACCGGGCGGACCTCGATGGCGCCCCGCTCGGTCATCGGCCACCGCCCCGCCAGCTCCAGCGCCTCGTCCAGGTCGCGGCAGTCCAGCAGGTAGTAGCCGCCGAGGTGCTCGTGGGTCTCCACGAACGGACCGTCGGTGACCAGCGTCCCACCGGCCCCGACCCGGACGGTCGTGGCGGCCCCCTCCAGGTGCAGCGGGGCGTCGGCGACCAGCGCGCCCCGCGCCCGGCACTCGTCGGCGAAGGCGTTCACCCTGGCCATCGTCTCCTCGTAGCGCTCGTCGGTCGGCTCGGGCCGGTCGCAGTTGTAGACCAACAGCAGGTACCGCATGTGTCCTCCCGGTGTTCGCGGTTTCTCGGCCCAGGGACGCCGGGCCGGGACGAACTCGACACCCCCGCCGGAATCCGTGCGGCACCCCGTCGATACTGGTGACCGGACTGACACGACCCCTTTTTCGGATTGGACGACCCGGTGCTCGACCACGCGGTTATCGACTCGCTGTTTCCCGCCGACCTGCCGGAGCCGGAGCACTGGGAGCGACGCTACCCCGCACGCGAGCTGCCAGAGGGCGCCGAGGTCACCCGCTTCGGGCCGTCGCCGACCGGTTTCGTGCACATCGGCGGCGTCTACGTCGCCATGATCGACAAGGACGTCGCCGCCCGCTCCGGCGGCAGCTACGTCGTGCGGGTCGAGGACACCGACCAGTCCCGCGAGGTCGGCGGGGCGCTGGAGCAGTTCGCGCGCGCCTTCGACTACTTCCGCATCCAGCCCACCGAGGGCGAGGGCCCCGGCGGCGACTACGGCCCCTACCACCAGTCGGCCCGCGAGCGGATCTACCTGAGCTACGTGCGTGACCTGCTGCGCCAGGGCCGCGCCTACCTGTGCTTCGCCACCCGCGACGAGCTGGCCGACATCACCGCCCGCCAGCAGGCGTCCAAGGTCCCGCCCGGCTACTACGGCCGCTGGGCGATCTGGCGTGACGCCGACGAGCAGCGGGTGCGCGCCGCGCTGGCCGAGGGCCTGCCCCACGTCGTGCGGTTCCGCGCGCCGGACGACGCCACCGGGGCGCGGGTCCGGTTCACCGACGAGATCCGCGGCGAGCTGGAGCACGAGGCCAACCGCAACGACGTGGTGATCCTCAAGTCCTCCGACCAGCCCGTCCGGCTGCCCACCTACCACTTCGCGCACGCCGTCGACGATCACCTGATGCGCACCACGCTGGTCATCCGGGGCGAGGAGTGGATCTCCTCGGTGCCGCTGCACCTGCAGCTGTTCGCGGCGTTGGGCTTCGAGGTCCCCCGCTACGCGCACATCGCGCCGCTGATGAAGCAGATCTCCGGCGGCAAGCGCAAGCTGTCCAAGCGCAAGGACCCCGAGGCGTCGGTCGACTTCTACATCGGCGCCGGCTACCCCGCCGACGCCGTCCTCTACTACCTGCGCGGCCTGGCCAACGGCCGGCTGGCCGAGCTGCCGCTGGCCCAGGCGCTCGACGAGCCGATCCGGCTCGCCGAGTGCGGGGTCGCCGGCCCGCTGGTCGACCTGGTCAAGCTGGAGGACATCTCCGCCGACCACATCGCCACCCTCACCGGCGAGCAGATCGTGGCGGCGCTGCGCCCGTGGGCCGCCGCGCACGACCCGGAGATCGTGACCGTCCTGGACGCCAACCCCGACCTCGCGCTGGCGGCGCTGGCCGTGGAGCGGGTCGGCGTGGACAACCCGCGCAAGGACCTGCGCAAGTGGTCGGACTTCCGCCCGGCGTACGGGTTCTTCTTCACCGAGCTGTTCGAGCCGGTGACCGACCCGGCCGACGAGCGGTTCGGCGGCCTGGACCCGCAGCTGGTCCGGTCGTTCCTCACCGACTTCGCCGATGGCTACCAGCCGCTGGCCGACGGCGGCGAGTGGTTCGACCAGATCCGCCAGCTCGCGACCAAGTACAACTTCGCCCCGAGCCCCAAGGAACACAAGAAGAACCCGGGCACCTACCCCGGTTCGATCCGCGAGGCGGCGACCATGGTCCGGGTGGCGCTCACCGGGTCGACCCGCAGCCCCGACCTGCACGCGGTGGCCACCACGCTGGGCACCGACGAGGTCCGCCGCCGGCTACGCGCCGTCTGAGCCAGGCAGGGTCAGCGGCAGGGTCATCGTTCCCCGCCCGACGATCACGGCCGTCCCGCCGACGACGACCTCGGTGAGCCGGCCCTGGTCGCGGGTGGCGCTGCCGTGCAGCAGGCTCGGCCGGCCCATGGCCACACCCTGGTCGACCCGCACCCGGTGCACGCCGTCGCGCCCGCCGCGCTGGGCGAGGCTGGCGACCAGCGCCGCGACCGCCGACCCGGTGGCCGGGTCCTCCTCGACACCGGCGTCGGGCGCGAAGCTGCGGGCGTAGAGGGCGCCATCCTCACCGGCGAGGACGTAGAGGAACGGTGACCAGGCGTCGGCCAGGCCGCGTGCCCAGGCGGCGCGGTCGAACACGGCCCGGTCCACCCACTCGCGGCCGGTGAGCCGCACGAAGGTGAACCCGAGGCCGACGCCGGCCCACCAGGTGTCGGCGACGGCGTCGGCCGGCAGCGACAGCGCCCGGGCGACCACCGCCGGCGAGGGTCGCTCCGGCGGCGCCTGGTAGACCGGTGAGCGCAGGTGCAGCCGGATCATCGGCCCGTCGAAGCTGATGTGCACCGGCCCGACCCCCTCCTCGAGGACGAGGTCACGTTCGGTGCCAGCGGCGGCCAGCACGGCGGCCGTGCCGATCGTGGGGTGGCCGGCGAAGGGCAGTTCCCTGGCCGGGGTGAAGATCCGGACCCGGCAGGTGTTGGCCGGGTCGGCCGGCGGCAGCACGAAGGTGGTCTCGGAGAAGTTGAACTCGCGGGCCAGCCGCTGCATGGTGACCGGGTCGACCTGGCGGGCGTCGGGGAACACGGCGAGTTGGTTTCCGCCGAAGGGGCGGTCGGTGAACACGTCAACCAGGGTGAAATCGACATCCATGGGAGTATCCTGGTCGATTGTTCCCGCTCCGGCGGGATGAATATCCACAATAGATTTTTGCCGGGAAATGATAGGGTGAAACTGGTGCGCCGGGAAGCCTGGTCGGCAACAGGAGTTCAGCGCGTCCAGGCTTGGGGTGTCCATGGAACTGTGGCTCGTCTGGCTGGTACTCGCCGTGGTGCTCGGTGTCGTGGAGATCTTCACCCTCACCGCGGCCCTCGGTGTGCTCGCCGGTGCCGCGCTCGTTCCGGCGGTACTCGCGGCCATCGGCCTGCCACTGCCGGTGCAGCTGGTGGTGTTCGCCGCGGCGGCGACCGTCGGTGTCGGGTTGGTCCGGCCGGTCGCGTTGCGCCACATGAGCCAGCCGCAGCTCGAACGTTTCGGCGTCGACGCGCTGGTCGGCAAGGTCGCCTACGTCGTGCGCGAGGTGAGCGACCGTGACGGCCTGGTGCGCATCGACGGCGAGGAATGGACGGCGCGCGCCTTCGACGAGTCGACCGTGATCCCGGTCGGCGAACCGGTCGACGTCATGCGCATCAGCGGGACAACGGCCTATGTCTACCCCCGGGAGTGAACGATGGACATCCTCTCGCCGCTGATCATCGCGAGCCTGCTGGTCGCGTTGCTCGTGGTGTTCACCGTGATCCGCGCGGTGCGCATCGTGCCGCAGGCGCGGGCACGCAACGTGGAACGCCTGGGTCGTTACCACCGCACGCTGCAACCCGGCCTGAACTTCGTCATCCCCTACATCGACCGGGTCTACCCGGCGATCGACCTGCGCGAGCAGGTGGTGTCCTTCCGGCCGCAACCGGTCATCACCGAGGACAACCTGGTCGTGGAGATCGACACGGTGCTGTACTTCCAGGTCACCGACCCGCGCGCGGCGGCCTACGAGATCGCCAGCTACCTGCGGGCGGTTGAGCAGCTGACCGTCACGACGCTGCGCAACGTGGTCGGCTCGATGGACCTGGAACGCGCGCTGACCTCCCGCGACACGATCAACAGCCAGCTGCGCGGCGTCCTGGACGAGGCGACGGGGAAGTGGGGAATCCGGGTCAACCGCGTCGAGATCAAGGCGATCGATCCGCCGAAAACCATCAAGGACGCCATGGAGAAGCAGATGCGCGCCGAACGCGACAAGCGCGCCGCGATCCTGGCGGCCGAGGGCCAACGCCAGTCCCAGATCCTCACCGCCGAGGGCGACAAGCAGTCGGCCGTGCTGCGCGCGGAGGGCAACCGCACCGCCCGCATCCTCAAGGCCGAGGGCGAGGCCAAGGCGATCGACGAGGTGTTCCAGGCGGTGCACCGCAACGATCCCGATCCGAAGCTGCTCGCCTACCAGTACCTGCAGACGTTGCCGCAGTTGGCGCAGGGCCAGGGCAACACGTTCTTCGTGATTCCCAGCGAGGTGACCGCCGCGTTGGGCAGCGTGTCCCGCGCGTTCGCCGAGTCGCTGCCCCAGTCCCCGGCCACCCGCCCCCCGGCGGCGGCCGACGAACTCACCAGCGCCCAGGCGGCCGACGACGCCGCCCAGGCCGCGGAGGCCGCGGCCGAGGCCGTCGCCGACGCGGCGGATGTGCGCGATCGACCCCAGTGACCGGGCGGGTCGCCGTAGAGTGAGCGCACTGACACCGCGGTGACACTGGGGGTCGGATGCACACCAGCCCACTGCCGCCGTCGCCGGACCCGGCCGTCGAGGCCGCCCGGATCAACCGCAACGGCGCGATCATCGCCGCCGTGATCACGGCGCTGGTCACGGCGGTCGCGACCGGCACCGGCGCGTTCCTCCTGGGTCGCGAACGAGGCGAGTCAACCGCGTCGGCCGCCACCGTCACGGTCACGGCCACGGCCGTCCACACCGAGACCGCCACGGTCACCGCCGGCCAGGCCGACGTCCCGAACAACTCCGCCCCGCCCGCCCAACCCGGCCCGACGACGCTGCTCGACCTGGCGCCCCTGGAGCCGGACGGGGAGTGGCGGGTGGAGGACCGGAAGGTCAACACCAAGGAGTACGAGGACGCCCTCACCGCGCCCCTGGACGACTGCAGCGGCAACACCGTCAGCCAGACCTACCAGATCGACCGGAAGTACCAGCGTTTCCGGGCCGAGGTCGGCCTCACCGACGACTCCGGCAGCGACGCACGCGTGGAGATCCAGTTCCTCGTCGACAACACACCGAACCAGCCGGCCACCGTCACGATCGGCCCCGGCACGCTCGAACAGGTCGACGTGGACATCTCCAACGCCTTCCGCATCACCATCGCCGCCCAGACCGAACGCAACTGCACGGGCGACTACGCGGCGACCGTCGCCTGGCTCAACACGTCACTGACCTGACTGTCGACTGTGGACGTGTCGGCCACCGGCCTCCCGGCCCGCCGCTCCTTCACGGCACGCTCCGCCCCGCACCGCCAAGCCCCACGCGGCACGCCCTCTCAGGCACGTCGCGAAGGTGCGCGCCGCCCCTTCCCGCGCGGGGATCCGCCCGCGCGGCAGTGCGGTGAACCCGACCGCCAAGCGACGTGGCGAGTCCCCGTCTGCGCATCAACGTGGCGAGCCCCCGGCCCGGGTGGGTCCACGCCCGCCCGGCAACGCGATGAGCCCCGCCCACACAGAACGTGGTGAGCCCTCGCCAGCGCCACCAACCCCAGCCCCCGACCAGCTTCCCCGAGCCCCGCCGGCAGGTGCGAACGCAAACCCCTCCGCCCACACCCTCCCGCCGCCGCCAAGGGGGACCCCTTGATTCAAGGGTAGTCGCGTGCACCGACTGTTCCGGGCCGCGGCGGCGAGTTGTCCACAGGGTTGGCGCCGCGACTGGCGCGGCGCCGCACCCCTTGCCCCGACGCTCTACCGCGGACCGGCGGCGAGCAGGTCCTTCGTCGGTCCGTGTCGTACCTCGCCGCCGTGTGTGACGCAGCATCCGGCGACGATCTCGTCCTCGAAGTCCGGTACCAGGTAGTCCCCGGAACGCAGCAGCAGCAACAGGTTCACCACGTTGGCCGAGTACAGCTGACTCGCCTGCCCTGGCAGTTGGCTCGGCACGTTCTGTCCGCCGATGACCGTGGCCGAGCCGATGGTGACCTCTTCTCCCGGTTTGACGCCCTCGACGTTGCCGCCGCCTTCGGCCGCGAGGTCGACGACGACCGATCCGTGGCGCATGCCCGCGACCATTTCGGCGGTGACCAGCAGCGGCGCGGTCCGGCCGGGCACGGACGCGGTGGTGATCAGCACGTCGGCGTCGGCCACGTGGGGGGCCAGGAGTTCGCGCTGGAGCCGGGAGCGTTCGTCGGTCATCTCCCTGGCGTAGCCGCCGGATCCCTCCAGCGCCGGCAGTTCGAGTTCGATGAAGTCCGCTCCGAGGCTGCGGACCTCGTCGGCGGAGGCGGCGCGGACGTCGTAGGCGCGGACGACGGCTCCGAGCCGGCGGGCGGTGGCGATGGCCTGTAGTCCGGCGACTCCGGCGCCGAGCACGAGGACCCGTGCGGGCGGGATGGTTCCGGACGCGGTCATCGACAGCGGCAGGAACCGGGGCAGGCGTTCGGCGGCGAGCAGCGCCGCCCGGTATCCGGCGACGAACGACTGCGAGGACAGCGCGTCCATCGGCTGGGCCCGGGAGATCCGGGGCACCAGTTCCATGGCCAGCGAGGTGGCCCCGGCGTCGCGCAGGGCGGCGACCAGTTCCAGTTCCTGCGTGGCCGGCAGGAAGGACACGGTGATCGCGTGCGGCGCCAGTGCCCGTACCTGGCGTGCGGTCAGTGGTTGGACCGAGAGCACCGCGCCGGCTCCCGCCAGTGCGTCCTCGGTGATCTCTGCTCCGGCGTCTCGGTAGTCGTTGTCGGTGAACCCCGCGGCGCGGCCGGCGTCCGGCTCGACGGCGACCTGTAGGCCTGCCTCGGTGAGCCGGGAAACCTGGCCGGGGACGAGCGCGACCCGGCGCTCGTGCGGCCTCGTCTCATGAACTGTGGCGATCTTCACACTCGACACCATAACCGCCGGACAGCCCCCACCACACCACCCGATTCGTAATGTCCACTTAGGACATCACGGTGGTGCGCCAGGTCATCGACACGGCCGTGCCGTACTCGTCGGTCGAGATCTCGGTGTGGTCGGGCAGCTCCCGGATCAGCGGAAGCCCGTGACCAGGCCCGATGACCCGCTCCCCACCCTCGTCCCACTGCCCGTGGTCGGCGACGGTCACCGTCAGCTTCCGCCCGGACAGGCTCACGTCCAGTTCCAGTACACCGTGGGTCCCGCTCGGGTAGGCGTGCAGCACCGCGTTGGCCATCGCCTCGTACGCCGCGAGCCCGATGTCGCCCACCAACTCGGCCGGGACGTGCTCGGCACGCGCCCACCGCATCAACTCCCGCCGCAGCGCGGTCGCCAGCTCCACCGAGGCCGTGCCCCGGCGGCGCAGCACCCCACGCTGACCCATACATCCCGGGTACCCCGGCCCCCGACGGGTTGAACCCCGGCCGCCCGGCTTCCGTATCAGTTCGTGTGACGCGTCCATCCGTACTCGTCCCGTGCCTGGTCGCCGCCGTGCTGGCGGTGGGGGGCTGCGCCGGCGAGCTGACCGAGCGGGACAGGCAGGCCGCCGCCGCCTACAACGACCACCGGGGCGGCTCGGGCCACGGCGCCGGCACGCCGACCACGGCCGCCGCGCTGCCGTCCGAGCCGCTCACCTGGCGCCAGCTCGCGCACACGGTCGGCTGCCAGGCCACGCTCCAGGGCCACACGTCCGACTTCCGCCAGGCGTCGTGTGTCAAGGACGGCGACGCGTTCGTCTTCCTGGACTTCGACACCGCGCGGGGTCAGCGCGACTGGTTGGAGTACGCGGTGCTCTACGGCGGGATCTACCTGTCCGGCGACCGTTGGGTGCTCTCCGGCGACTCCCGCGAGTACATGGAGAGCCTGCGCGAGGAACTCGGCGGCGGCATCGAGGGAACCGGCGAACACGGCGGCTCGTGACCCGGCGTTCCCCCTAATCCGGACTCGACCGTTCGGCCCAGTGCCCGCGCCGTTCGCGGCGGCGGGGACGCCCCGTTCGGACCCGAAAACACCGTGGCGTGACGCGGCGACGCGGCGGTCGCGGGTGTCCCGCTGGACAGGATCTTGTGTCCGTCAGCGCGCGTCGGGGATCATACTTTTCTCTCCGTAACCGGAAGGTTGCGGAACGCCAAGATCTGGTTCTCGGGCATAGGGTGATGGACATGTCGGCAACGCTGCGCGCTCCAGCCGGCCGGTCGCACAGACCATGACCACGGCTGATGGGGGCTGGGGGCCGGGAGCGACGGTACTGGGCGGTTTCACGGTCGTGCGCGAGCTCGGCCACAGCGGCTACTGGGACCTCGCCCTGGTCCGGGACGAGCACGGTGACAGGCACGCCGTCCGGCGGGTCGTCGTCGGTGATCTCGTTGCGCAGCAACGTTTCCTGGCCGAGGTGGAGCGCTGGCAGCGGCTGCCGGCGCATCCGCACCTTGCCGCCTGCCGGTTCGTGCGCACCCTCGACGACGAGGTGTTGGTGTTCAGCGAGTACGCCGAGGGCGGTTCACTGGCCGACCGGATCCGCGACGGCGACCTCTACACCGGCGGCGACGTGACGACCCTGCTGCGGATCGCCGTCGAGACCGCCTGGGGGCTCGACGCCGCGCACACGATGGGCCTGCCGCACCTGGACGTGCGGCCGGCGAACGTGGTGTTCACCGCCGGGGGCACCGCCAGGATCACCGGGTTCGGCGCCCCGCGCGAACCCGACCACCTGCGCCAGCTCGACGGCGACGGCTCGATCCGGGCCGCCCCCGAGGGTGCCTACGCCGCCCCGGAACAGGCAGAGGACCAGCCGGTCGGCCGCGACGCCGACGTCTGGAGCTGGGCGGTCACCGTGCTGGAGATGTTCGCCGGTGAGCGGACCTGGCCCTCGGGCGCGCTGGCCGACGCCGTGCTGGAGCAGTTGGCCGAGCACGACCGGTGGCGGGTGCCGATGCCGCGACCGGTGGTCGAGGTGCTGGCGGCGTGCCTGCGGTTCGACCCGGGCGCCCGGCCGCGGTCGTTCGCCGACATCGCCGGCACGCTCACCGATCTGGCCGCCGACCTCGGGCTGACCGGCTGGTCGCCGCCGTCACGGCCCTCGGTGCTCCACCAGCCGCCCCATCTGGGCTGGGGCGATCCGCGCGCGTGGCTCACCCTCGCCTACGAGACCGCCGGGCTGGACCCGAGGACGGCGTCGGTGTTCTGGCCGGGTCACGGCGGCCCGCCCAACGAGGACCTGCGCGCGTTCGCGGTCGCCCGGCGGGTGCTCGACCAGGCCGGTGCCCCGGTCTGGACCCGCGCCCGGCTGCGGGCCGACACCGGCCGGGCCGCGTTGTGGGCCGGTGACCTGATGACCGGGGTGGCGAACCTGCGGGCGTGCGCGGATCTGTTGGCCGGGCGCGAGGACGAGGGTTCCCGGCTGCTGCTGGCGACCGTGCTGACCGAGTTGGCGGTGGCGGTGCGCGGCGGCGAGGACCCCGGCCCGCTGCACCAGCGGGCGATCGCGGTGGCCGAGGAGCTCAAGGACCACCCGGAGGTGCTCGGTGCGGCGCTGCTGGCCGCCGCCGGCGGCCTCGGCGAGCACGGTCTCTACGACCAGGCCGGCGCCGCGTTCGAGCGGGCCGGAGACCAGGCCGGGGTCGTGGCCGCCGCGCTGGCCGGGGCGAAGTCCCTGCACGCCGCCGGGCTGACCGGCCGGGCCGGTGAGGCGCTGGCCGCCATCCACCCGCCGGACGAGGCCCTCGCCGGGCTGGTGGCGTTGGAACGGGCGGTGCTGGCCGGCACCCCGGCCGAGGCGCTGGCCGCCGCGAACACCGCCGTCGACCTGCTGGGTCCGCTGGTCGACGGGCACGGCCGGCATGAGCTGGCCGGCGACCTCGGCCGCGCCTGGTTGATCACCGGCCGCGCCCATGAGCGGCTCGAACGGCCCCGGCCGGCGCTGGCGGCCTACCGGTCGGCGCGGACGATGCTGGCCGCGGCGGTCGTCCGCGAGGGCCAGACGGGGTTGGCCGGCGAGCTGGCCTCGGCCTTCGACCGCGAGGCGACGCTGGTGCGCGAGCAGGACGGCGCCGGGGCCGGCGCGGCGGTCGCCGGGCGGGCGGCGGAGCTGTGGCAGCGGCTGGCCGATCTCGGTGGCCCGCGTCCGTGGACCGACGAGCTGGCGACCGCGCGGGAGCGGTTCGGGGTGGCGCTGGGGGCCGCCGGGGACTCCGACGGCGCGCGGGCGCAGTTCGAGGAGGTGCTGCGGCTGCTGCCGGAGTCGGAGCTGGGGTCCTCGGCCGCGCGGCGGGAGTTGGCGGCGATGGCCCACCGCCAGCTGGGGGTGCTGGCCCGTCGGGGCGGTGAGCCGATCCGCGCGTGCGGGCACCACCAGCACGCGTTGCACCTGCTGGCCGACGCGGGGGCGTCGGGCTACGCCAGGGTGTTGGTGCTGGACAGTCTCGGCGGTGCGCTCGCCGACGCCGGGCATCTCGACGAGTCGGTGCAGGTGTTCCAGCAGTCGGCCGAGGAGCTGGACCTGTTGGTGCGGCGCGGGGTGCGCGGCGCCGAGGACCTGGCGGCCTCGCACCGGCGGCTGGCCAACGCGCTGCTCGACCTCGGTGAGTTCGCCTCGGCGGCCGACGCGGCCCGTACCGGCCTCGGGCACTACGAGCGGCTGATCGCCCTTGGCCGCACCGACCTGGCCGAACCGGCGGCCCGGCTGCGGGCCTCCCGGGGCTACGCCTGCCATTTGATGTCCGATGTGGACGGTGCGCTGGCCGAGCTCGGCGCGGCGATGGCGGTACTGGGCGGTGACCCGGTGGTGGCCGGCAAGCTCGCGGCCAAGCTGGCGGCGCTGCGCACGGTGGCCGGGCTCGGTCCCGGCGACCTGCCGGCGTGGTTCGGCACCCAGGCCGAGGCGCTCACCTCGGCTTCGGCGCTGGCCAGGGCGGGCCGCACGCGGGAGGCGTCGCGGCAGGTGGAGGAGATCCTGGGTGGGTTGGGCTGGCTGATCCGGGTGCTGCCGACCGAGCAGGGGTACGCGATGTGCGGGCAGGCCGGCATCCACCTGGGAATGTCGGCGTTGCACGCGCGGCGCAACGGCGCGGCCCACCACGGCTTCGTGGTGGCGGTGGACTGTTACTCCGTCCTGGTCGACAACGGACTGCACCAGTACCTGGAGGACTGGGCGCGGGCGCACGTCGGGCTGGCCTCGCTGCTGACCGTGCTGGGGGACGACGAGGGCGCGGACGACGTGGTCACCGAGTTGCTGGCGAACCTGGCCGACATCGACCAGAGCGCGGTGCCGGAGTGGCGGTCCCGGGCCGGACGGGCGGTCGCGGAGATGCGGGTGACCCGCAGTTAGGACCGCATCCTCCGAAAGTGGTCACCCTAATGGGTTAACTGTGCGGAAATTGTACAAAGAATTTGCCTCCGCCGGAGCGCATCAGCAGAGTAACGGGTGCGGCATTCACGACCGCGACCGAGCACCAAAGGGCAATGAGGACCGTGACGGCGCACAACGACGACGTCGACCCGGTTCCGGCGGAATTCGCGAGTTTCTACCGGGACACGGTACGGCGCACCTTCGGGATCGCCCATCTGATGGCCTGCGGGGACCGGCGGATCGCCCGCACGGCGACCCAGCACGCCTACGAGCGCCTCCTGCGCCGCTGGCGATCCACCCATCTCCTGTCCCCGCAGGACAAAACCCGGCACGCGACCGGCCTGGCGGTCCGCGCGGTCGCCGACGCCGACCCCGCTGTCGGCGCACCGGACGAATCGCGCGGGGAGACCTCCGGGGACGAGTCGGCGACCGAACTGGTCGCGCTGCTGCCGCCCGCCGGCCGCGCCGTCGCGATCCTGTCCTGCCTGGAGGAATGCTCCACCGAGGAGATCGCCGGAGTTCTCGACGTCACCGAATCGGAGATCATCGCCCAGACCGATCACATTCGGATAGTGCTCAAGCCCCCGACCGTGCGCCGGGCCCACGACGAGGACCGCCCGCCGCCCTTCGACGTCGAGGCCGGCCTGAACGACCTGCTCGACCGCACCGCCGCCCGCCCCGACTGGCGTGACCTGGACGGGCGGGACCGCAACTCCGCGTGTCTGATCGCCGCACGTCAGGGTGACCGGGACGCGTTCACCGCCCTGGTCCGCGACCTGTCCCCGCTGGTCTGGCACGTCGCCAGGGGCAACGGTCTTGCCCACGCCGAGGCCGAGGACGTGAACCAGACCGTGTGGCTCGCGCTGCTGCGCAGCCTCGACCGGCTCGCCGACCCGCGCGCGCTGGCCGCCTGGCTGATCACCACCACGCGGCGCGAGGCGCACCGGCTGCGCCGTCTGGAGGGCCGCGTCGTCGAACTGGGCGACGCCGGTGCCACCGACCTGCCGGCGCCGGACCCGTCTCCCGAGGACGAGGCCCTGCGCCACGACCGCGACCAGACACTGTGGACGGTCTTTCGCCGGTTGAGCCCGCGCTGCCAGGAGATGCTGCGGCTGACCGTGCTCGCCGGCCGCGCCGAGTACCGCGCGGTGGCCGAGGCGCTGCACATGCCGGTCGGCGGTATCGGCCCGACCAGGGGCCGGTGCCTCAAGACGCTGCGGGAGTACTACGAGCGCGAGACCGGCCGCTGATCCAGCACGTCGTCCAGTTCGGTCAGCAGGCGTGCCTTCGTCCGCGCGCCGACGACGCTGTGCACCGGGCGGCCGTCGCGGAACAGGATCATCGTCGGCACCGCGAGCACCTGGTACTCCCGGGTGGTCGCCGGGTTCCCGTCGCTGTTGATCTTGCGGACGGCGAGGTCGCGCTCGTGCTCGATCTCGGCCAGGACCGGGTCGAGCATCCGGCACGGCTGGCACCAGGTCGCCCAGAACTCGACCAGCACGGGCCCCTCGCGCCCGAGCACCTCGGCGGCGAACGTGTCGTCGGTGACCGGCTCAGGCACGACCGACCACCACGCACGGGTCGACGAAGCCGTCGCGGCGGGTGAGCGCGTCACCGAGCTTGCCGGCCAGCTCCGCCCGCACGGCGCCCAGCCGTTCCAGACAGGCGTCGACCTCGGCGAGCTTGCGCCGGTAGACCTCGATCGAGTCGCCGCACGAGTCGCCGCTGTCGTGGCCGGCGCGCAGACACTCGACGAACGGCCGGGTGTCCTCCAGCGTCAGGCCGACCGTGCGCAGCGTCTGGATCTCGTTGACCAGCCGCAGATCGTCCTCGCCGTACTCGCGATACCCGTTGGCGCCGCGCCGCGCGGTCAGCAGTCCCTGGGTCTCGTAGAACCGCAGTGCTCTGGTGGTGGTGCCCGCACGCCGGGCAAACTCCCCGATTCGCATGTCGCCGAGGGTAGACATTGACGCGCGCGTCAAGGCAAGCACAACCGCGCCAGCCGCACGAGCGCCAGCGCCGACCCGAGCACCACGACCGCCACCGCGAGTTGCCCGAGATCGGGGGTGAACCGCAGGATCTGCCGCAGGCTCAGCCCCACCACCGCCGGCAGCACCACCCCGGCGCCCACCGCGCACACCGCCCCGACGCCGCCCCACGCCACCGCCACCGGCCAGGACCTTCGGCGCCGCCGGACCAGCCGCCACCCGCCGAGCCCGACCGCCCCGGCCAACGCCGCCACCAGCGCCCCGACCCCGGCCAGCACCGCCACCTGGGTCGAGGACTCATCGACCGGCGCCGGCGTGCCGCCAAGGGCGATGGTCAGCGCGCCGAACGCGGCGGCGTTGAGCTGCTCGTCGACCAGCGGTGACCAGGCGTTCTGCTGCACGGCGACCGCCAGGTCGCGCTCCGGCGCGGCGATCACCACGGTGTGGTAGCCGGCGACCGCCCCGGCGTGCCAGACGATCTCGGTGTCCGTGCCGGACAGTGTGCCGACCCGCCAGCCGAGCCCGTAGCGTCCGCCGAGCGCGCGCGGCCCACCCCGGCTCAGCTCCGCGCGCAGGGCCGGCGACAGGAACTCGCCCCCGCCCAGCAGCGGCCGGGCCAGGTGCGCGAGATCGGTGACACTGCCGGCCAGGTAGCCGTAGGGGACGCCGGAGTCGTCGAAGCGCCAGGGCGCCGGCCGGACGGTGCCGAAGTAGTACTCGTGGCCCGGCGGCAGGGACACCTCGGCGGTGCGCGCGTCGGCGATCGCGTCGGCGAGGTCCAGCGGGGTGAACACCTCCCGGTCGAGGAACCGCGCGAAGGTCAGGCCGGTGACCTCCTCGGCGAGCGCGCCGAGGATGGCGGCGTTGGCCGGGTTGTAGCGGTGGCGCTCGCCGGGGGCGGCCTCGGGCTCGACGTCGGCGAGGCTGTCCACCCAGCGCCGCAGCGCGCCGGGGTCGTTGTCGTCGCGGTCGGCGCGGGCGTAGCCCTCGTCGGCGGGCAGGCCGCTGGTCTGGTGGAGCAGGTGGCGCACGGTGATCCGCCGGGCGTGGTCCTGGTCGGCCAGCCGTAACCACGGCAGGTGGTCGATCACCGGGTCGTCCAGGCCGATCGTGCCGGCGTCGACCAGTCGCAGGATGCCCAGGGCGGTCACGGACTTGGCCACCGAGCCGAAGCCGACGGGGGTGCGCGGGGTCATCGGCCGGCCGTTCCCGTCGACGCCCCAGGCGTTCCGCGCGACGATCCGCTCGCGGTCGGTCAGCACGTAGGACAGGCCGGGAACCTCGGTGGCCACCCTCCGTTCGGTCAGGAACCTCTCGACATCGCCGGGAGTGCCGCCGGGAGTGCCGGGGGCGAGCGGCGCGACGGCCAGCAGCACGGCGACCAGATACGAAACCATATGCTCATACTGGTTTCAATATGGACATATTGTCAACCGTACGGAGATACTGTCGCCGATGGCCACCGAGGAGTACCACGAGCAACGCCGGGCCCAGATCGCCGAGGCGGTCGAACGACTGGTCGCCGCGGGCGGCCTGGACGGGGCGACCGTCGCCAGGACGGCGGCCGAGGCCGGCGTGTCCGTCGGGCTGGTGCAGCACTACTTCGCCAGCAAGGACGACATGCTGCGCTACGCGTACACGCGGGTCACCGCGCGCGCGATGGACCGGGTCGACCGGCGGTCGCGGGAGATCGAACAGCACCACGGCACGATCCGCCAGGCCGTGCGCGACGGCCTGTGCGAGCGGCTGCCCCTGGACGAGGACCGGCGGGCGCACTGGCGGGTGTCGTTCGCCTTCGCCGCGCGGGCGGTGGACCGGCCGGACCTGGCGGCGGTGCGCAACGAGACCGAGGCGGCGATCCGCGCCCGGCTGGCCGAGGGCATCGGCCACGGCCACGAGTGCGGCGAGGTCCCCGAGGACGTCGACCCGCAGACCTCGGCGGTGTGGCTGATGGCCGCCGTCGAGGGACTCGGCCTGCACGTCTGCCTCGGCGCCGTACCGGCGGCGGCCGCCCTGGAAACGTTGGAGCGCAACGTGATGGCGGTCTTCCCCGGCCGGTGCCGCCAACACGACTGAGGGGCGGGCCCGCTCCGGGCCCGCCCCTCAGGGTCTTGCGTTGGTGCTAGCTCACGCCTGGTTGTCGGCCCGGCCGCGGCGGCGAACCACGACCATCAGCACGACACCGCCGGCGAGCAGCACGCCGCCGATGCCCAGCGGAATCGCGATGCTGGCACCGGTCTCGGCCAGCGGCTCGTCGGCCGGGGCGGCCTCCGGCGGGGCCTCCTCGGTGATCTCCTGGACCGGCGGGGCCGGCTCGGAGGTGGTCGGCGCCGGCTCGGACGGGGTCTCGGTCGGCTCCGAGGGCTCCGGCGGGGTCGTCGGCTGGACGCAGGCGGCGATGGTGGCCGACTCGGTCACCGACCAGCCCTTGTTGCCCTCCGGGTCGTCCCAGGCGTCGACCTTGACCGACACGGCGTGCTCGACCGACGGGTCGAGGTCACCGTAGGTCTTCTCGAAGCTCTTGCCGAACTCCTGCTTGTCGGCCTCGGTGCCGTCGATGGTGACGGTGACGGTGTTGGCCTGCTTGTCGTTGTACTGGGTCAGCACGACCTTCGCCCACGAGCCGTCGTCGGCACAGTCCGAGGCGATCTTGGGGGTGTGCGCGCTGGCGGTGCCAGCCATGCCGATGAGCGCGACGGACGCGACGACGCTGACGCCGAAAGCGCCGGCAGCGGCGCCGAACCGGCGGCGAGAGGTCGAGTTGAGTGCCATGGATGCCTCCGGCAGGAAAAGTTGTTTGCCCCACGTTGCGGACCGCTGGCAACGATCAACAACCACGATGGGGTGACAGAGTATCCACTCTCCGCCAGCAGCTCGCACCGGGTCACCCACCCACGGTGTAGTTGATCAGGCGTGATCACCCGTATGGGTAAACAGGCGCCAAAAAAGGCCGGTCACGACCGTTGCGCCGGGGGGGAGCGCGTGGTCGTGACCGGCCGGGTGGGCCAGTGCGCCTACCTGGAAGGCGACTGACCAGGTCGGATATTGGTGGTCGGCTGGTCGACCGGGTGGTCGGCCGGCACGGCGTGCCGGGGCCCGGTGTCGACCGTTCCGGTCATCTGGCCGTGGTGCTCCTCCTGGAGCTGCCCGGCGAGCTCGTCCCGCTCGGCGGCCGCGGACCTGGCCTGCTGCCTGGCTTCCTTGTAGCGGGCGCGGTTGAGCCGGTTACGCCGGCCCGCGCGCATGATCATCGAGATTCCGAAGAGGAACACCAGTCCCACCACGATGCCCGCGATGAACGCCTGCATCAGGTTCACGTCCCCGATGTTCCATCCGAACAGGGACACGGTCTCCGTGGTGCCGCCACTGTTGTAGGCGATCAACAGGGCGGCCGCGGCGACACTGACCACCACCAGCAGCACACCGAGGATCAGCAGCATGGCTCCAGCACCTCCAAGTTCAGCACTCCGATGACAGCGAGTACCCGCGAGGCGCCGCGTTCAACCACCCACCCACTGATCGTGTTCCCCCACCGGGCCAACTGACTCCGGCCCGCCACCGTCCGACCAGGCCAGGGGCTTTTGGTGCCAACGGACGAAAGTGTGCACGTTCCGTCCGAAAGTCTTGCCTTTCCTGCACAGATCCAGTATCTGTTTCCACAGGAACCTCACAGAAACTTCCACATTCACACACCCGCCCGCTCGACGCCGTGCGCGGAGGTTGCCGAATGCCGTCCCTGACCCGTCTCACGGCGGCTGCTGTCGCCGCCGCCTGTGCCGTCGCCGGGACCGTCGTCCCCGCCTCGGCCGCCCCGGCCCCTCGGACCTGGACCGTCGCCCGGGGGGAGTTGTCGGCCACCGTCGCCCTCACCGACGGCACCCTGTCCCTGTCGGTCACCCGGCAGGGCCGCACGGTCCTGGCGCCGGCGCCGCTGGGCGTGCACACCACCGACGCCGACCTCAGCAGCGGTCTGCGGGTGGTGGACACCGCGCGCCGCACGGTCGTCGAGCGCTACCGGATGACCACCGGCAAGCGCCTCGACCGCCTCAACCACCTGTCGGAGCTGCGGCTGTCGCTGCGCGCCGCCGACATCCCGCTGACCCTGGTGGTCCGCACGGCCGCCGACGGTGTCGCGTTGCGCTACGAGTTGCCCAGCGCCCCGACCGTGACCGGCGAGGCGACCACGTTCTCCCCGCCGGCCGACGCCAAGGCCTGGCTGCTGCCCTACAACGCCTGGTACGAGGCGAACCGCGTCGCCACCACGGCCACCGAGGCGCCGGCCGGCGACTACGGCAACCCGTCCCTGTTCCAGTCCGGCGAGGACTTCGCCCTGCTCACCGAGTCCGATGTGGACGGCAGCTATTCCGGCAGCCGCCTGCGCCACACCGCCGGCACGGCCGACTACCGGGTGGCCCTGGCCGACGACCAGGTGACCGCGTCCCGCACCCCGTGGCGTACCGCGATCATCGGTGATCTGGCGACGGTCGCCGAGTCGACGCTGGTGGACGATCTGGCGTCCCCGTCGAGGATCGCCGACACGTCGTGGATCCGTCCGGGCAAGGTCGCGTGGTCGTGGCTGTCCGAGCACTCCAGCCCGAGTGACTTCCAGCGCCAGAAGGACTTCGTGGACTTCGCGGCCGAGAACAACTGGTCGGCCGTGCTGGTCGACGAGGGCTGGAGCGCCGAGTGGGTGCCGGAGCTGGTGCGCTACGCGAGGGCACGCGGCGTCGAGATCCTGCTGTGGTTCCACTGGACGAGGCTGGACACCGCCGAGGAACGCGACTCGGTGCTGCCGCTGGTGAAGAGCTGGGGTGTGAGCGGCGTGAAGCTCGACTTCATGGAGTCCGACACCCAGGCCCGCTACCAGTGGTACGACGAGGTCCTGGCGAGGACGGCCGAGCTGGAACTGATGGTCAACTTCCATGGTTCGACCATCCCGCACGGCCTGGCCAGGACCTGGCCGCACATCATGACGATGGAGGCGGTCCGGGGCGCGGAGAACTATCCGCTGCCGGTCAACAACCCGGTCCAGGCGTTCACCCGCAACGTGGTCGGTTCGATGGACTACACCCCGGTGTCGCTGGACACGGGTCTCCAGCAGGCGTCGGTGGCCCACGAGGTGGCGCTGCCGGTGATCTACGAGTCCGGCTGGCAGCACTTCGCCGACAACCCCGAGGCCTACACCCGCCACCCCGAAGCCCTCCGCTACCTCAACCAGCTCCCCACCGTCTGGGACGAGACCCGGTTCGTCGCCGGCCACCCGTCCTCGGGCACCACCCTGGCCCGCCGCTCGGGCGAGCGCTGGTTCCTTGGCGCGATCACCACCGGCGACGCCCGCACCCTCACCACCCCGCTGACGTTCCTGGGCGCCGGCCGCTGGCTGATCGAGATCCGGCGAGACGCCCCCGCCCCGCGAGCCGACCTGATCCGCACCGGCGTCATCCGTACCGCCGCCGACGCCCTGACCGTCGACGTGCCCCGGGACGGCGGTTTCGTGGCCGTCGCGTGCCGGGCCCGCCCGGGCCGCACCACCTGCGACCACCCGCTGCCCCAGGCCCCCACGTCCACCCTCGAGGTGACCCCCGGGTCCGAGGTGGACACTCCCCCCGGCAGCACCGTCGCCATCACCGCCACCTTCACCACCGACCGCGACGCCCGCCACGTCCGCCTGTCGCCGACACTGCCCGAGGGCTGGACCACCGCCGACCCGCCCGTGAGCCGAGCCCACCTGCCGGCCGGCACTCCCCTCACCGGAACCTGGAACGTCCACGTAGGACAGTCCAGTTCCACCGGGTACGTCGACGTCCCCCTCGCGGCGACGTTCACGGCACCCCGATGGCCCCACCCCCTCCACGTGGAGGAGGCGGTCAGGGCCTTCGTCCCACCCCCACCCCCCACAGGCCGGCCGTATGTCAGCGACCTTCCCTTCGTCACCGAGACGAACGGCTGGGGCCCGGTGGAACGCGACCGCTCGGTCAACGAATCGGCCGCCGGCGACGGAAACCCGCTGACCATCGACGGAGTCGTCCACGACAAGGGCCTGGGCACCCACGCCCCGTCCACGGTGACGGTGTACCTGGGCGCCAACTGCACCCGCTTCACCGCCCTGGTCGGTCTGGACGACGAGACCACCGAGCCCGGCTCGGTAACCTTCACCATCACCGCCGACGGCGTTCCCCTGCACGACACGGGGGTCCTACGCCCCGGCCCCGCCGTCCCGGTGGACGTGGACGTCACCGGAGCCCGCCTGCTCACCCTCCAGGTCACCGACGGCGGCGACAACAAGAACTTCGACCACGCCGACTGGGCCATCCCCCAACTGACCTGCCACACCTGACCCCCGCCCACCAGAGGGAAAGGCGCTCGCAACCTGGGCTGGGGTTGACCCGAGCCACGACCACAACAGAAGGATTCGTCCCGACCAGGGCTGGCCGACCACGGCCGGCCAGCCGGATGTCGTCGCGGCCACGACCTGGCGAACCGCGACCGTTGGCCGGGACGTTTGTCGGCACGCGGACGTCGATGGGGCAGGGCGCCAGTCCTGCCCCTGAGCCCTGCGTCAGGGCGGCGGAGGCTCACGGGTCAAGAGGCCCACAGGTGAACACGAACCCAGACTTCGCCCAGTTCAGGGCCTCTTGAGGCGTGAGCTTGAGTTTTAACCTCTTGGTGTCTCTGTGGTCGTACCCTGTGCCGTGTTTTTGCTGGTCATCGAGGTGTTGGGGTGGCGTGGCGGCGGCTGATGGGTATTGACGTGCGCCCGCCGGACAGACCCCGAACTGGCGGGCGCACGTTTATTCCGTCTCAGGGGGTCCGTGGTCCTCAGCAGGCGTAGCACGCGCGAGTGAGCACGGCAAACACGTGTCTCATCAGCAGGAACACCGCTCGGTCGGCAGGGTCAAGACAGCGCGGACCCGCCACAGGACCAGTCGGAGCAACGACACCAGGCAGCCCGGAGGTTAAAACTCAAGGTGAGGGGCCGCCCGGACAATCCGCCGACAACCCCAACCCCGCACAAACCCACCACCCAACCCCTCCCGCAACACCCACAATCGAGCCCACACCGCAAAGACCCCCACCCCAGCTCATCCCACAAACCCCAACAACCCCAACAACCAAACGGGAAAACCCGCCCAACAGGTAGGTAGACCCCCACCCTCCACGGGGGCACCCCTCAGCCCATTCTAGTCGGGAAACGGCCGGGGGAGGCCTCTCCGGGCCCCACCTGTGGACAACTCGGAGCACCCCCACGACAACAACCCGGCAACAAAAAAGAGAGGGCGCCCGACGCACAGGCACCCTCCCAGGGGATCAGTCAGAAACGGACCCGTCCCGCCGCCGCCCGAACAGAAAGACGACCACTCCCACGGCCATGGCCGCCCCCGCACTCTCCACTCCCACCGCGATTCCGATCAGCGCGATCATCGCGGCGAAGGCCAGTAACAGCACGAAGGCGTTGCGCAGGGTCGCCGCCCAGTCGCCGACGACGCGTTCGGCGACCCGGAGCCAGCCGTCGCGTGTGGTGGGGATGGCGAAGCGGCCGCTGGGGGCGCGCTGTTCAGGGATGATCGTCACCGGGCGAGGTCGCGGTGCCGGCGTGACGTCGGGGCCGGCCAGTTCGGCCAGCTGGACGACGCGTCGGTCCGGTCCCGTCCTGGGCTGTTGCGGGTCGATCGCTCTTTCCTGTTCTGGTGCCGGAGCGGTGCCGGGTCCTAGACTGGTCACCGTTCTGTGCCCTCTCGATCCTGTCGTGAATTTTTTCGCCTGGTTCGGGACATCGCGTGGTTCCCTGTGCCAGCAGGGGGCCACAGCTGGTCGGTGCGTGGTGTTCGCCGCGCGTGCCCCCAGGCGCGTCATGACCATCATTGCCCATTGATCTTGTTATCGAGCTGTGACGCTCACCGTGAAGCGATGAACGGTGCGTATTCATCGGCGAATGGCGAACGCGCAAGTTCGCCGCCAATGGGTGGAACATGCAGGTGCACATGCATACGACCAGTGCTTTTTCACCTGCGACTACGCAACAGATAACCCAGTTGGGTGACTTGCCCGGCGTCACCTGCAAGTGATTGAGTGACCAGGCACTCGGACCCCCATTTTGTGACGCTCCGAAGTCGGAAGTGATCCAGCCCACGCAAAGCCTTACCCTTTCGGGTGTGCGGATCCTCTCGTTACTCCCCGCAGCCACCGACATCGTCGCCGAGCTCGGACGGCTCGCCGATCTGGTCGGGCGAACCCACGAGTGTGACTGGCCACCGGAGGTCGCCAGCGTCCCGGTGGTGACCGCCAGCGGCCTGCCCCCGGACCTGTCCAGCCGCGAGATCTCCACCGCCGCGCACCACCAGGGCTCGGCCATCTACGCCCTCGACACGGACCTGCTCACCGACCTGGCCCCGGACCTGATCCTCACCCAGGACCTGTGCGAGGTCTGCGCGGTCTCCTACACGCGGGTCACCAGCACGGTCCGCGCCCTGGACACCGGCCCCCGGGTCCTCAGCCTGGAGCCCCGCACCCTCCCCGAGGTCCTGGCCACCATCACCACCGTCGGCGACGCGCTGGGGGCCGGCGACGTCGCCACCGCCCGCGTGGCGACCCTCCACCACCGACTCACCGAGGTCCGACGCCGCGTGGCCGACCGCCCCCGCCCCCGGGTCGCCGCCATCGAATGGCTGGATCCACTCTGGCCGGCCGGCCACTGGGTCCCGGAACAGATCACCCTCGCCGGCGGCGATCCGGTGCTCGCCGCCCCCGGCCAGCACACCACGCCCATCACCCCCGAGGCACTGGCCGCCGCCGATCCGGACATCGTCCTGCTGATGCCGTGCGGCTTTCCCCCCTCCAGAACCGCCGAGGAATTCGACCGGCGCGTTGCGCCGTGGCCCGCGCTCCCGTCTCCCTGGATCCTCGACGGCCCCGCCTACTTCAACCGGCCAGGGCCCCGGGTGGTTCGTGGCGTCGAGGTCCTGGCCCAGGTGCTGCACGGCCTCGACTTCGCGCTCACCCCGTCAGAAGCCCACCGCGCACCCTGAACAGGCGTCAGGACGTGAGCAGCTGGGCCAGGCGCGCGGCGCCGCTGCGGGCGGCGCGTTCGAGCCGCGGACGACGGCTGTGGAAGACGTCGGCCGGCACCGAGAACGCCACGGCCCCGGTGATGTTGTCGCTTCCGTCCCGTATGGGCGTGGACAGGCAGGCCAGGTTGGGCTGGAACTCCTCGACCTCGGTCGCCACACCGACCTGTTCGACCTGGGCCAGTTCGGTGTCCAGCGCGGTGGCACTGACCGTGGTCCGCTCGGTGAGTCGCGGCATCCCCGCGCCCGACAGGTAGTCGCGCCGCCGGCGGCGGGGCAGCGACGCCAGCAGGACCTTGCCGAAGGCGGTGGCGTGGGCCGCCTCGTCGAAGCCGAAGTCCAGCGGCGTGGCCCGCGGGTACCGGGGCGAGTCGGCGACGGCGGCGACGACGATGTCGGTGTCGCGGAACACCGTGTAGTAGGCGGCGGCCTCGGCGCGCAGGTGCAGGTGGTGCAGTTCGTCCTGGAGTTGGTGGCCGACGTCGAGTTCGGTGCACAGGTTGCGGTACAGGCGGCCGACCTTGTAGCCGAGTCCGAAGCCCCGCCCGTGCCCGAGCCGCACCACATATCCCTCGTGTACCAGGGTGTTGAGCAGGTGGTAGGTCGTCGACAGGGTGTAGCCGGCGCGTCTGGCCACCGCCTTGGCGGTGATGCCGTCGCCGGCGGAGCCGACGATGTCCAGCACCCGCAGCGCCCGCTGGGCGGAGCCGATCAGCCCACTGGTCTCACGCGACACCGACCTACCTCCACGGATCGCCGTTGAACCCACCCGGAACCCACCCGGAACCCACCCGCGACCCTACGGCACCCCGGCCCACGAGGACACCAACCCGGCACAATACGACCCATGACCTGGCTCGACGTTCGAAAGACGCTGCGGGACAACAGGTTCGCGCTTGGACTCCAGGCCGCCACCCGCTACCCGGACCTGCCGACGCTGCCCGGCAGCACCCTGCTGACCCGCCCCGACTGGGTCCCGGCCCGGCCGGTCCCGCTCTCGGCGATCACCCTCTCCCTCGGCGCGTCGCCGCCCGTGCCGGCCCTGCCGGGCGGCGACTACGCGGCGACGATGGCCGCGCTCGACCCGCCGGCCGTGTTCGAGAACCGGGCGACCTACCGGCTCCTGGCGGCAGACCTGACCGGCGCCCCCCGGCTGGCGTTCGGGCACGGGACCTACTTCGACCACATCGACACCGGCGAGGCCGCCGCCCACGAACTGGCCGCCGGTGGGCCAACGCCGCTGCGCGACGCCGTCGGCGACCCGCGTGACCTGACGCGCCGGCCGGCCAACCTGGCGATCTCCGTGCTCACCGTTCGCCGTGGACCGATCCCGACGTTCTTCCTGCACTGGCGGGATCCGGCGCGGGTGGGGCACGCCGGCGGGCTGCACCAGGTTCTCCCGGTCGGGGTGTTCCAGGCCGCCGGCGACGATCGGGACGACGTCGACTTCTCACTGTGGCGGTGCATCGTGCGCGAGTACGCCGAAGAGTTCCTCGGCGAAGCCGAGCTGTCCGATGTGGACTACGAGTCCTGGCCTTTCCACAACGACCTGACCGAGGCCAGGAGGAACGGGGGGATCCGGGCCGAGTGCGTCGGACTCGGGGTCGACCCGTTGACGTTCGCCACCGATCTGCTGGTGCGGGTCGAGTTCTCCCCTGAGGTGTTCGACGAACTGTTGGGCGCCTGGGTCAGGGACAACGACGAAGGCGCCGTGAGCGAGGTTCCCCTCACGGCGGACTCGGCCGCCGGCCTGACCCTGCAACCCGCCGGCGCGGCGATCCTCACCTGGGCTGGCTGTACAGGGCGCTGAGGAACTCCACCAACAGCCGCTCCCGCAACGCGGGCGAGGCCACCGACAACATCGTGTTGATCTCGGCCATCCGCTCCGGCACGCCCACCCCGTCCAGCCCGGCGACCGCCAGCAGACCCGCGAACTGCTCTGGCGTGAGCACCGTCGGGTCCAGCCCCTCGATCACCGCCACCAACTCCGGCGCCAACCGGACCGGGCCGGCTGCCCTGGCCACCCCGACGGCCTGCGCCAGATCGGCCAGCAACTGCTCCTCCGACCCGTGGCTGGCGGCGGTCACCGTCAGATGCAGGTTCGGCGGCGAGGCCCCGAACCCGAACTGCGGTTGCAGGTACCACCGCCGCGCGGTCATCTCGTCGGCCACCGTGAACACGTCCAGGTCGTCGTCGCATGTCAGCGACAACAGCGCCGCCTCCGGCGACCCCAGCACCCGCAGGCCGGCGATCGTGTCGACCCCCGCGCGCAGGGTCCGGACGGCGGTCAGCGTCCGCGCCGCCAGCTCGGCGTAACCCGCGTCGCCGATGTGGCGCAGCACGGCCCACGCCGCGGCCAGCGGACCGCCCGACCGCGTCGACTGCATCGTCGAGTTCAGCATCGTGTACCCGGGCCACGCGGCGCTCGCGAACAGCTGCGGCCGGCGAACCGACGCGTCGGCGTGCAGCAGCACCGACGTCCCCTTGGGACAGTAGGCGTACTTGTGCAGGTCGACCGACAGGCTGGTCACCCCCGGCACCGACAGGTCGAACTCCGGCACCTCGACCCCCAGCCGGCGGAAGTGCGGCAGCACCCACCCGCCGATGCAGGCGTCGACGTGGCAGCGGACCCCGGCCCGCGCGGCGGCGGCCGCGACCTCGGTGACCGGGTCGACCACGCCGTGGGCGTAGGACGGCGCGCTGAGGACCACCAGCACGGTCGACGGGCCGATGGCGGCGGCCATCGCGTCCGGGTCGGCGCGGAAGGTGACCGGGTCGACCGGGACGACGACCGGCTCGACGCCGAAGTAGTGGGCGGCCTTGTGGAAGGCGGCGTGCGCGGTGTCGGCGATGACCATCGTCGGCCGGTCGAGGTCCGGGCGGGAGTCGCGGGCGCCCTGGACGGCCAGCAGGCAGCTCTCCGTCCCGCCGGAGGTCACGCTGCCGACGGTGTCCTGGCCGCCGCCGAGCAGGGCCGCCGCCGTCGCCACGATGTCGTTCTCCAGGCGCAGCAGGCTCGGGAAGGCCGTGGGGTCCAGGCCGTTGGCCGAGCTGGCCATGGCGTGCGCCGCCGCGCCCAGTTCGTCCACACCGGACAGCCCGCTGTCGTAGACGTAGGCCAGGGTGCGGCCGCCGTGGGTCGGCAGGTCGCCGGCGCGCAGTTCACGCAGCTCGTCGAGTACCTGGTCGGCCGGTAAGCCACCGCTCATCAGTAGGAGACCTCCACAACTCGGCGCCGCAGCAAGGCAAGCCCGGCGAGTGCGAACAGCGCGGGCACCAGTGCGATGCCCAGGACCACGGCCACCGCCGCGCCGCCCGGTTGGGTGACGTCCTGACCGGCGGAGGACACGTACCCGCCGGCGGCGAGCACCAGCCCGTACAGCGCGGGGCCGAGGGCGAGGCCGAGGGTCTCCCCGGCCGTCCACACCCCGGCGAACAGTCCCGCCCGCAGCTGACCGGTGCGCCGCTCCTCGGCACTGATCACGTCCGGCAGCATCGCCAGCGGGAACACCTGGATGCCGGCGTACCCGACGCCGACGATCGCCGCACAGGCGACCACGGCGGCCAGCGGCAGCACGTCGGCGGCGAGCAGGCCCAGCGCCCCGGCGGCGAACACCAGCGTGGCGGCCACGTAGCCGATCCGCTTGCCGTGGCGGGCCGAGACCCGCTGCCAGGCCGGCATCACCAGCAGCGCCGGCCCGACGAACGCGGCGAACAGCAGCGACTGCGCGCCGCGGTCCTCCAGGACGACCCTGGCGAGGTAGTCGACGCCGGCGAGCATGGTGCCGATGCCGACGGCCTGGATGACGAACGCGCCGAGCAGCCAGCGGAACGGGCGGCAGTCGCGGACCGCGGCGAAGGTCTCCCGCCAGGTGGTCACCGACGGCAGCACCCTGGCCCTGGGGGCCCGCGCGGTGCCGACGTACACGCCGATGGCGCCGAGCAGGATCAGCACGCCGACGGCGATGCCCATCACCCGGTAGCCGGTCGTGCCGCCGATCGCGTCGCGCAGGGCGGGGGCACCGGCGCCGCTGGCGAGGATGGCGACGGCCAGCACGGAGATGCGCCATGCGGTGAGCCTGGTGCGTTCGGTCGGGTCCTGGACCAGCTCGGCCGGCAGCGCGTTGTAGGGCACCTGGTAGAAGGCGAACGCGGTGGCGCACAACAGGAACATGGCCGCGACGTAGAGCCCGCCGGTGGTCGGTGAGCTGGTGGTGGGGCCGGCGAACAGGGCGGCGAAGGTGATGGCGAGCGCGATCCCGCCGCCGAGCAGGAAGGGCCGGCGGGTGCCGGCGCGGTCGCTGATCCGGCCGGCGATCGGGTTGAACACCACGTCCCAGGCCTTGGGCAGCAGCACCAGCAGGCCGGCGACCGAGGCGGACACGGCGAGCGTGTCAGTCAGGTACGGCAGCAGCAGCAATCCGGGCACGGTGCCAAACGCGCCGCACGACAGCGAGCCGAGCGCGTAGCCGAACCGCGTACCGGCCGGTAACCGGTCACCCACCGCCCCGGCCGAAACATGAGCCGAATTCACCATTTGTCGGGTGACCCTACGGACCCCGGCACCCCCGCGTCCAGCCCGGACCACTCAGGACCGCTCCGGCCAGGACAGTGCCAGCCGGACGCACCGCTTGTCGAGCACGTACTCGGCGGTCAGCGGCGTGCCGGGCGGGTAGGCGTCGACCCGCAACCCGGCCGAACCGGGGCGGCCGGCGGCCTCCCAGGCGGTGATGTGCGCGGCGAGCTCGTCGGCCGGCTGGTCGTCGCCGGTGACCACCAGCTCGCCGGTCACCCCGGCGCGGACGGTGGCCAGGCCGTAGTCGTCCAGGATGCCGACGGTGGCCCGGCCGTCCGGGGCGACCAGCGGGGCGTCGGCCAGCCGGGCGCCGGGGTCGGTCTCGGACAGGGCGAACCAGCGGGGGTCGCGGATCGCCAGCCACAGGCCGAGCCCGTCGAGCAGGTCGAAGGGTCCGGGGATGACGCCGGTGGGCACGCGCGCGCTCGGGGAGTCGATGGCCTCGACGACCGCGTCGGCCTCCAGCTCGCGGTCGTCGGGCAGACTCAGCACCAGCCCCGTTGCCATGTCGAGCAGATACGTGCGCTCAGGCCCGGCAAGCGAGCCGCGCATCCGCATGAACCCACACGGCCGGGCCGAACGACTGGTCCAGTGGTCGCCGGCGCGCTCGAAGGCGACCGAACGCTGCACCCCACGCAGGTCCAACGGCACCACGATGCGTCCCGCCGGGGCGAGCTGGTCAAGCCAGGCCGGAGCCAGGTCCCACACGCCCACGGTGGCGATGATCCGGTCGAACGGCGCCCGGTCGGGGCAGCCGAGCGCCCCGTCGGCGTGCAGCACGGTGACTCCGTCGACACCCGCGGCCGCCAGGTTCTCCTCAGCCCGCTCGACGACGTCGTGATCCAGGTCCATGCTGGTCACCCGCCCGGCGGGGCCGACGATGTGCGCCAGCAGAGCGGCGTTGAACCCGGTCCCGGCACCGATCTCCAGCACGCGCTGACCCCGTGCGGCACCGAGCTGGTCGAGCATGATGCCCATGATCGTCGGCTGGGACGAGGAGCTGGTCGGCTGGCCGAGCTGGTCGCGTTTGGTGACGATGACCTCGTCCCGGTAGGCCGAGCCGGGCGGGAGGTCGGGGAGGAAGAGGTGACGGGGGACGGTACGCAGTGCGTCGGCGACGAGGGCGTCGGTGGCGCCGCCGCGTTCTCGAACGTGCCTGAGCAGCTGTTCGCGCAATCCGTTCAGCTCCGCGCCCAACGATGCCTCCCAGATGTCCGCATTAGGCGGCATCATGCTCCCATCAATGGCAATACCCATAGTGTGCTGGCATGACCACGCCGCCGGATCTCGAGTCGCTGCGCCTCCTGGTGCACGTCGCCGAGCTGGGCAGCGTCGGCCGGGCCGCCAGGGCGATGGGCATCGCGCAACCGTCCGCCACCAAACGCCTCGCCGCCCTGGAGCGACGCACCGGCGTCCCCCTGCTGGTCAGGGGGCCCCAGGGCTCGACCCTGACCGCCGACGGCAAACTGGTCGTGGCCTGGGCCGCGACCCTGCTGGCGGCGGTCGGCGAGTTCACCGAGAGCGTGTCCGCGCTGCGGTCGAGCCGATCGGCGACCCTGCGGATCGCGTCGAGCCTCACGATCGCCGAGGCGCTGCTGCCCCGCTGGCTGTCGGAACTGCGGGTGGCCGAGCCGGAGGTCCATGTAGGCCTGACGGTGACGAACTCCACCGAGGTTGCCCGCCTGGTCCTGTCCGACGACGAGTGGGACCTGGGTTTTGTCGAGGGCCCGACCCTTACCGAGGGCCTGGCCAGCAAAGTGGTCGGCGAGGACCGCCTGATCGTCGTCGTGGCACCCGGCCACCCCTGGTCCCGACGCCGACGCCCCGTTCTCCCGGCGGAACTGGCCGCCACCCCCCTGGTCGTCCGCGAAACCGGCTCCGGCACCCGAGAAACCCTCGACCGGCTGCTGCGCGCCCACGACCCGGTCACCCCCCAACTGGCCCTGGGCTCCAACGCGGCTGTGACCGGTGCCGCCGTAGCCGGCATCGCCCCAGCCGTTCTGAGCCGCCACGCGGTGGAAACCACCCTCGCGGCCGGGTCCCTGGTGGAGGTGCCGGTGGCCGACCTGCGCCTCGAACGCCGCCTACGCGCGGTCTGGCCGAAAGGCCGCCGCCTCAGCGGCCCAGCCGCCACCCTGCTGACCATCATCGCCAACCGCTGACCCACCGGACCGGCGGCGGGTCACACCGCGATCCAGATCCCCGCGCCCGCCACCACCGCAAGTACCACGCTCCCCAACGCCCCGGCCGCCAGCGCCGGCCCGCCGGCCCGAACGACCGACCGCACATCCACCGCCGCCCCCAACCCGAACATCCCCGCGCACAACAGAACCCCGGCCACGAACTCCACGGTGGACGTCACCGCGACCGGCACCGCGACGATCTCCCGAACCACCGCCAGCACCACGAACCCCACCACGAACCACGGCACCAGCGGCCCGCGTCCACCGACCTTTCTGGTCAGTCCCAGCACCGCGACCAGCGGCGCCAGCAACGCCACCCGCGCCAGCTTGATCACCACCGCCGCCTGGAGCACCACCGGCCCCGCCGCCGCCCCGATCGCCACGACCTGGCCGACCTCGTGGACGCTCGCCCCGGTCCACAGTCCGAACTCGGTGTCGGGCACCCCGAGGGCCAGGCCCAGCAACGGGAACAGGGCGATCGCCACCGTCCCCAGCAGGGTCACCGCGGTGACGGCGGTGGCCGCGTCCTCCTCGTCCCCGCCGGCGACCGGGTTGGCGGCGGCGACGGCCGACGCCCCGCACACCGCCACCCCGGTCGCCACGAGCAGCGACCTCGCGGGCGACAGGCCGAACAGCCGGCCGAACCACCGGGTCGCCAGGAACGTCACGGCCACCGCCACGATCACCGCCGCCAGCACGGGGAGTCCGAAGTGGACGATCTGGGACAGCGCCAGCTGGAAGCCCAACAGCATCACCCCGGCGCGTAACAGCCAGGTCGCGGCGAAGCGGAAGCCCGGGGTCAGCGCCGCGCGGGGACCGGCGGCGGCCCGCCAGCCGATCCCCAGCAGCAGCCCCACCACCAGCGCGCTCGCCACCGGCACCAGCCACCCGGCGACCTGCCCGAGAACCGTCGCCACGGCGACCACCGCCAACCCTGGAACCAGCATGCTCTCATCATGTGGGAGGGGCTTGACAGCGGGTAGCCATCGCCAGGGCATCCCGTCATGCCCGGCGGCTATGACCTACAGCGACCGCTGGTAGGCCCTGAAAGCCCTGGTGGCCAACCAGATCGCCGCCACCGCCACCGCCAGCAGACCGCCGAGCCGCACGAACACCGCCGGCCAGTCCGGGTCGGCCGAGAGCGCCTCCCGGCTGGCGACCACCGTCCAGTCCACCGGGTTCCAGGTGGACACCGCCTGGATCCACTCCGGCGCCACCTCCCTGGCCATCATCGCCGAGGACAGGAACGACAGAGGCAGCGTCAGCATCGTGGAGAACCCGATCAGCGACTCCGAGGTCCGCACGATCAGCGCCATTCCGTTGGACAGCGACGCGAACGCCGCCGCCAGCAGCACCGCCGACACCAGCATCACCAGCACGCCCAGCACCCCGCCGGCCAGCTCCGCCCCCAGCAGCAGCGCCACCGCCACCACGATCACGCCCTGCACGACGATCGTCACGGCCTGGTTGGCCACCGAGGACACCATCATCGCCATCCGGTTGACCGGGCTGGCCAGCATCCGGTCCATCACGCCCCGGTCCATGTCGTCGATGAACGCCATCCCGGCCCAGCCGGCGGTGAACAGCACGGTCATCACGACCACGCCGGGGGTCAGGAAGTCGACGTAGCTGCCGGTGGTGAACCCGGGCAGCTCGACGACCCGCCGGAACAGCTCGCCGAACAGCAGCAGCCAGATCATCGGCTGGACCAGCGAGATCGCCACGAACGCCGGCTGGCGCAGGGTCGCGCGCAGCAGCCGACCAGTCAGGTAACCCGAGTGTGCGGCCAGGGTGGTCATCAGGCGCTCACCCGCTCGGCCGCCGCGAACGACCGGCCGGTGTGCCGCAGGTACACGTCATCGAGGGCCGGCCGGGCGATGGTCACCGCCGCGACCGCCACCGACTCGCGTTCCAGCGCGGCCAGTACCGCCGGCACCGCACTCGCCCCGTGGTCGACGCGACCGCGGATCGTGCGGCCGTCGACCGTCACGTCCCGCAGGCCGGTCAGGGCCTCGACCGCGCCGCCGGCGACTGCCAGGTCGGCGTCCGGCGCCAGCTCGATGACCACCGCGTCACCGCGCAGTCCGCTCTTGAGTTCCTCCGGCGAGCCCTCGGCCACGACCGTGCCCCGGTCGACGATCACCAGCCGGTCGGCGAGTTGGTCGGCCTCTTCGAGGTAGTGCGTGGTGAGCATGACCGTCAGCTGCTCCTGGGTGGACAGCCGGGCGATCTCGGCCCACATGTCCGCGCGGGCCTGCGGGTCAAGGCCGGTGGTCGGCTCGTCGAGGAACAGCACCGCCGGCCGGTGCACCAGGCCCATCGCGACGTCCAGTTTCCGTTGCATACCACCGGAGTAGGTGCGCACGACGCGGCCGGCGGCCTCGGTGAGGCCGAAGCGGTCCAGCAGCTCGTCGGCCCTGGCCTTCACCTCGTCGCCGCGCAGGCCGTGGAGGCGGCCGGCGAGCAGCAGGTTCTCCCGGCCGGTGGCCTGCGGGTCGGTGCCCGAGCCCTGGGTGACCACGCCGATCGCCCGGCGCACCGCGTCGGGCCGGGCCAGCACGTCGGCGCCGGCGACGGTGGCGGTGCCGCTGTCCGGGCGGGACAGCGTGGTGAGGATCCGGATCGTGGTGGACTTGCCGGCGCCGTTGGGTCCGAGTAGACCGAACACCGTGCCGGGCGCCACCGCGAAACTCAGTCCGGCGAGCGCGGTGACCTCGCCGTAGGTCTTGACCAGGTTCTCGGCGCTGATCGCCGGCTCCCCGGTCGTCCGGCGGGTCGCGACCCGCCCTGCTGACACTGCCATCGCAGGTGAACCTCCTGGTTGGGCCCAGGGTCGGTCCGTGCGCGGCCGGCTATGGTGGAGCTGTCGCCTGGGTCGCGGGCCGTCACGGGTCGAGCCCCGGGTTTCTGGTCGCTGGCCGGGTGTTGCCGCACCCGGCCAGCGGTGTTATTTGACTCTGCGCAGTGGGGTGGTCTCCCAGCCGCTCTCGGGGTTCGCCCCGCCGTTGTCGTGCACCTCGCGCCAGAAGTCGATCCCCTCCAGCGATCCGTCGCGCATCTGGTTCAGCAGCCGCTCGACGAACGCCAGCTCGGCCTGGCGCAGCACCAGCACGTAGTCGGCCTCGACGGCGAACAGGTAGGGCATGCCCTGCTTGGACATCTCGTCGATCACCGCGCGCTGACTGACGATCTCGGTGGTCAGCCGCATCCGCCGGGTGTCCAGCAGCCGGATGACCTCGTCCGGGGGGAGCGCGCCGACCAGCGAGAGCGCCGCCTCGAACTGCGTGTACTCCTTGACCGGGACCGACAGCAGCTCGCTCTCCCAGTCGACGAACTCCTCGCGGCCGGCGTCGGTGATCGCGTAGACCGTGCGTTCGGGCCGCCGGCCCTCGCGGACGGTCTCCTGGACGTCGATCAGCTCGTGCCGGCGCAGCGACTCGACCACCGAGTAGAGCGAGCCGAAGTTGAGCTTGATGCTCTCCTCCTTGGCGCGTTCGCGCAGGGTGCTGGACATCTCGTAGGGGTGCATCGGCTTCTCGGTGAGCAGCGAGAGCACCGCCAGGGCGAGCGGGTTGGACACCTTGCGCTTGCGCATGCCGAACACTCTAGCGCAAATACTCGAGTCAGAGTATTCGGTGACGAGAGGTGTTGAATGGAGTTCATGAACGACAACCCCGGCCACCGTCAGTTCCGCTTCACCCTGCCCCCGGGCGCCACCGAGATCCTGCTGGTCAGGCACGGCGAATCCGCCCCCGCGCGCCTGGACGCCCCGTTCCCCCTGGTCGACGGCCACGGCGACCCGCCGCTGGCCCCCGAGGGCGAGCGCGAGGCCGAACTGGTCGGCGCCCGCCTGGCCGTCGAGCCCATCGACGCGCTCTACGTGACCACCCTGCGCCGCACCCACCAGACCGCCGCGCCACTGGCCAAGCGCCTGAACCTCACCCCGGCGGTCGAGCCGGACCTGCGCGAGGTGCTGCTCGGCGAGTGGGAGGGCGGCCTGTTCCGCATCCGCGTCGCCGAACGCCACGAGACCGCCCAGCGGATGTGGGAGACCCAGCGCTGGGACGCCATCCCGGGTGCCGAGTCCACCGAGGCGCTCGCCGACCGCGTCCGGGCCGCCATCGGGCGCATCGCCGCCGCCCACCCCGACGGCCGGGTCGTCGCGGTCACCCACGGCGGCGTCATCGGCCAGATCACCGCGATGGCCACCGGGGCGGAGCCCTTCGCCTTCGTCGACGCCGACAACGCGTCGATCACCCAACTGGTGGTGACCGAGGAGCGGTGGATCATCCGCCGCTTCAACGACACCGCCCACCTGCACCCGTCGTTCACCATCCGGCCGGAGCCGCTGGGCTAACGGTGCACCGACCAGCGGTACTGGCGCCACACCTGCGCCGGGGACAGTGCCCGGTCGAGGAAGGCCAGGCCGTCCATCCGGCAGTCGCACGGGTTGGCCTCGGCCGTGTCCTGCGGGAAGCTGCCGCCGATCTTGAGGCCGGCCGGGTCGGTGGGGCTGGTCCGGTCGGGTTCGGGCGGGCCGGCGATCGCCCACGGGTCACCGGCGACGGTGTACCGGCCGGGCAGCGCGCGACCGTCACGGTAGAGGGCCAGTTCGCCGGTGTCGAAGTCGAAGGTGGCGGCCAGGTGGACCCAGGTGTCGCGCGGCAGCAGGGTCTGCCAGTCGGCGTCGGCGGCGAAGGTCTGGGAGGCGGCGCCGTCGACCCGACGGCCCAACGCCACGACCTTCGGCTCGCCGCCGACGTCGATGACCTCCAGCAGCGCGCGCACCGCGTGCCCGTCGGAGCCGCCGGAGAGCACCCCGGCCAGGCCGATGGCGTTGTAGCGGTCGTCGGGGTCGGGGGTGGTGGAGTTGGGCGCCGGCAGGTCACCGGTGACCTTGAACCAGCCCAGCACGGTGATCTCGCGGGCCGCGTTGAACGCGCGCAGCGTCGGCACCCCGCCGGCCGCGTACACGCCGGCCTTCCAGTCGTCGTTGCCGGCGACGGCCGGCTGGACCTGCCGGGTGCGCAGGACCTGCCCGCCCCGGTCGGGCACCCGCATCCGGTGGCCGCCGTTGACCAGCGCGATGTCCGTGCCGGAACGGCCCAGGTCCCTTTCCAGGGCGGGGTTTCCGGCGACCGGGTGCTCGAAGTCGTAGTAGGCGACGAGGTGTCGGGCGAGACCGGGGAGCACGGGGCCGGCGTCCGCCGGAGTGGCGGTGGCGGACACCGGCCCCGTCAGCACCGCCGCCGACGCGCACAGCAACGCTGCCGCGAACGCCGGGAACCGGTGCCCTCTCACTGGTTTCACCCCCGGACCGAGGTGGCGGCGACCGTGAGGTCCCGCACCCGCCCGATGTTGTCGAACGAGCCGAACCCGACCCGCCCCTGGGCGAAGGTCCGGTCGAGCGCGGTCATCACCAGCTCACCGTCGACCCGCACGGCGATCTCGCCGGTGTCCGCGCAGTGCGTGACGGCCACGTCGTGCCAGTCGGCGTCGGTGATGGCCGGGGCGGCGCCGTAGGACAGGGTCTGGTCCCACTGGTCGTCGATGCGCAGCCGGTCGGCGTCGTCGACCACGAAGATGCCGTTGTGCGGGTAGATCGTGTTGTCGGTGGACAGGTGGGCGTAGTAGTAGCGCGTGTCCGACTGGTACCCGAAGACGACGATCACGTCCCGGTTGCTGACCTCGACCGGCGTGTCCAACCGGACCTCGGCACTGATCCTGGCCGAGGTCAGCTCGGGCCCGTCGGTGAGCACCGCGTACTCGAACGGCCGGCGCGGACCGGGCCTTGCCTCCCCGGCCTCCGCCAGGATCGCCTGGTCACCCCGGAAGCGCCACTTCGCCGGCGTCACCGGGGCCCAGTCCCGCGGGCCGTCGGCCGACACCCGCGTGTGCCCGGTGCGGCAGTCGGCGAAGCGCTGGGTGCCGGCGACCTTCCAGATCTTCCCGTTGGCCTTGGCGATCAGGTACAGCTCGCCCTCGGCGTCCTGACCGATGCGCAGGTCCACCCGGTCGTCGCCGACGAGGTCACGCATCGTCGTGCGTTGCCCGTCGGGGGTGTACACCATGAGCTGATAGATCTGCGCCATCGGGCGACCGCGCCGCATCTCGCTCGCCTCGGTGTAGAAGATCCGCCCGTCGACCAGATCGGTGAACAGGTACTTCCCGCGCAGGTGCGGCAGATCGTCGCCCCGGTAGACGAAGCCGCCGCTGATCGCGTGCCCCGAGTCCGAGCACAGCGGATGGCCCGGCGGCGGGTTGTGGTCGAACGCGGCGACCGGGTAGGTGTACCCGTACTGGGCGTCATCGGAGGGCAGGGGATAGACGCCGCACCGCGCGTCGCCGCGCTGGAACAGGAACGGCCCTTCCCGTTCGCTCCACCCGAAGTTGTCGCCGGGCCGCACGTCGTAGACCGACTCGATCCGGTGCTCGCCGATGTGCCCCAGGTACATCCGCCGGGTGGCGGGGTCCCAGCTGAACCGGTGCGGGTCACGCATCCCGATGGCGTAGATCTCCCCCAGCGCACCCGGTCGCCCGACGAACGGGTTGTCGGCCGGGATGCCGTAGGCGCCGCCGGGTCCGTTGTGCCCCAGGGGATCGATGCGCAGCAGCGTGCCGTAGGGGGTGGCGGTGTTCTGCGGGTCGGTGCTGGAGGCACCGAGTCCGCCGTCGCCGGCGGCGAGGTACAGCACGCCGTACTCGGCGTCGCCCGGTCGCGCGGTCGGGTTGAAGTCGATCTGCTGGAACCCGTGGACCTGTGACCGGAACCCGAGGCGCAGCACCTGACGGCTGGTCCCGCTGAACGTGTCGGCCGACGGGTCGGTGGCCGTCCACTCGGTGATGATCCCGTGGAACGCGGCCCCCGGCTGGGCGGGGTAGGTCGTCGGTTCGGTGAGCCCGGCGCCCCATTCGGTGTGCACGGTGTAGAACTTCCCGTTGCGGGTGAAGTCCGGGTGGAAGGTGATGAACCCCGAGCCGGATCCCAGTCCCCGACCGGAGATGAACTCCGGGGCGAACGCGGCACCGATGTCGAGGTAGAGGTGCGCAACGCCGTCGTCGCCGAGCAGGTACATCTTCCCGTTGAGGTCGGGGACGTACATCCGGCCGTCGGGCAGTTCCCCGAGGTGGTTGATCCGCGCGTGGCGCATCAGCCGCTGGTCGGTGGGCGCGGGAACCGGTTCGGTCCTGGGGAACTGCGCGAACTCGTCGACGGTGATGCCCAGGGTCGAGGGGATCGGGTCGGGTAGGGGGTCCTGGATCGGGTCGGCCACCGGGGTGGGTTGCGCCGTCGCGGTGTGCGGGACGGCCAGGGAGGCGGCGACCAGGGCCGCGGAAGCGATCGTTACCAGCCATCGTGCGGGGTTCGACATCTGTCGCCCACCACCTTGTGGGGTCGCATGACGTTAGGAAAGCGCTTGCCTGACAGTACTCACGCACCCTCGGTGCCGCAAGGGCACACACCGGGTCACCGCGACCACCCGACAACCGACATCACAGCGCACTTCCATGATCACCTACAGCAACTTTGTTCAACCTCTGATCGAACATGTGCGAATTTGGCGTGATCACTTGACAGTTAAGTTTCGGATGTGACTGAATTTGATCGGCGAGGTTGCGATGGGACGCGACCTCCGCGATGGCCAGGAGTGAGCCAATGACGGCTTTCCGTTCGCTTCGCCCCGTCCACCTCGCCGGCGCGGCCGTTCTCTGTGCCGCGCTGGTGCTGAGCGCGTGCACCAAGGCCGAGGACTCCGGCGCCGACCCGGCGGCCGACTCCACCGGCGGCGCCCAGGTCGCCGAGCCGGAGACCGCCGACGGCCCGACCTGCACCCTGGACCAGTACGGCGGCGAGCCACTGGACCTCACCGACGCGATCGTCGGCTTCTCCCAGTCGGAGAAGGAGGCCAACCCGTTCCGGATCGCCGAGACCCAGTCGATCAAGGACGAGGCGCAGGCCGCCGGGGTCAGGCAGCTGCTCACCACCAACGCCAACTCCCAGCTGGGCAAACAGATCTCCGACATCCAGGACATGATCAACAAGGGCGCGCAGGCACTGATCGTCGCGCCGCTGAACTCCGACGGGCTGGAGCCGGCGCTGGACGCGGCGCGGGCGAAGAACATCCCCGTGCTCACCATCGACCGGAAGGTCAACTCGACCCCGTGCGAGGACTACGTCGCCTTCCTCGGGTCCGACTTCGTCGAACAGGGCAAGCGCGCCGCGCAGGAGATGGCCGCCGCGCTGGGCGAGAAGGGCAAGGTCGCGATCCTGCTCGGCGCCTCGGGCAACAACGTCACCACCGACCGGACCAACGGGTTCGTCGACGAGCTGGCCAAGATCGCCCCGGACGTCGAGATCGTCGCCCAGCAGACCGGTGAGTTCGCCCGCGACAAGGGCCAGCAGGTGATGGAACAGATCATCCAGGCCCAACCGGACATCACCGGCGTCTACGCCGAGAACGACGAGATGGCCCTCGGCGCGCTGGTGGCCCTCAAGAGCGCCGGCAAGAAGCCCGGCGGCGACATCCACGTCGTGTCCATCGACGGCACGCGCAACGCCGTGCAGAAGATCGTCGACGGCGAGATGTACTCGGTGGTCGAGTCCAACCCCCGGTTCGGGCCGCTCGCGTTCGAGACGCTCCGGACGTTCCTGTCCGGCGAGCCGGTCGCCCAGGACATCGTGATCAGCGACAAGCTCTACGGCAGGGACAACGCCGCCGACGAGGTCGCGAACGCGTACTGACCTCGGACGGGACGGGCGCGCTGATGGAGCCGGTACTGGCCGCGACGGCCGTGAGCAAGCGTTTTCCCGGTGTCGTCGCCCTGTCGGAGGTCGATCTCACCCTCCACGGCGGCGAGGTCCATGCCCTCGTCGGGGAGAACGGCGCCGGCAAGTCGACCCTGATCAAGGTCCTGACCGGGGTGTACACCCCCGACACCGGCGAACTGACCTACCTCGGTGAGACGACCGGCTTCGGCCGCCCGGCCGACGCCCAGAACGCCGGGATCAGCACCGTCTACCAGGAGGTCAACCTCGTCGGCCAGCAGTCGGTGGCCAGCAACCTGTTCCTGGGCCGCGAACCCCGCACCCGCTGGGGCCTGCTCGACTTCCGTGCGATGAACCGCCGCGCGGCCGACCTGCTCGCCGGCTACGGCATCCGGGTCGACGTCACCCGGCCGCTGCGCACGCTGGGCATGGGTGTCCAGCAGATGGTCGCCCTCGCGCGGGCCGCCGACACCCGCGCCAGGGTGGTGATCCTGGACGAGCCGACCTCCTCGCTCGAACCCCGCGAGGTCGACACGCTGTTCACCGTCGTCGAGCGGCTGCGCGCCGACGGCGTCGCCGTCCTCTACGTCAGCCACCGGCTCGACGAGCTGTACCGGATCTGCGACCAGGTCACGGTCCTGCGCGACGGCCGGGTCGTCCACAGTGGACCCCTGGCCGGACTGCCCCGGCTCGGACTGGTCGCCATGATGCTCGGCCGCGACCTGGAGGAGGTCCGGCGCGATGGCGCGACGAAGTTCGAGGGCGAGCACACCGCCGAACGCGCCGAACCCGTGCTCACCGCGACCGGCCTGACCGTCAAGCACCGCCTCGACGGCGTGGACCTGGCCGTACGCCCCGGCGAGATCGTCGGGCTCGGTGGGCTGCTCGGCGCCGGGCGCAGCGAGACCGCCATGGCCATCGCCGGGGCGCTGCCGCTGGACTCCGGCGAGGTCACCGTCGAGGGCACCCGGCTGCGCACCGGCTCGGTGGCCGCCGCGATGCGCGCCGGCGTGGTGCTGCTGCCCGAGGACCGCAAGGCCGACGGCATCCTGCCGGACCTGTCGGTGCGGGAGAACATCGTGCTCGCCGCGCTCCCCCGGCTCTCCGCCGCCGGCCTGGTCTCCCGCCGCCGCCAGGACTCCATCGTGGACACGTTCGTCCGGCGGCTGCGGATCAAGGCCGCCAGCCCCGACCAGCGCGTCGGCGAACTGTCCGGCGGCAACCAGCAGAAGGTGCTGCTGGCCCGCCTGCTGTGCCTGGAACCCCGCCTGCTGCTGCTGGACGAGCCGACCAGGGGCATCGACGTCGGCGCCAAGGCCGAGGTCCAGGCCCTGGTCGACGAACTCGCCCGCGACGGTCTGGGGGTCGTGCTGATCTCCTCGGAGTTCGACGAGGTCGTCGAGGGCTCGGACACCATCGTCGTGCTGCGCGACGGCGCGGTCACCGCCCGCCTGACCGGAGAGGACGTCACCGAGGCCGCCCTGCTCGCCGCGCTGGCCGAGGAGGGCCCGGCGTGACCGCCGACCCGCGCGCCGAACCGCGAACTGGCCGGCTGACGGCGTGGCTGCGCGACAACGGCGTGTACGCGGCGGTGGCCGTCCTGGTCGGGTACAACCTGCTGTTCAGCGCGAACTTCGCCACCTGGGGCAACCTGGGCACCCAGGTCGTGCAGGTCGCGCCGGTGCTGATCGTCGCGCTGGGCATGGCGCTGGTCATCGGGACCGAGGGCGTCGACCTGTCGGTCGGCTCGGTGATGGCGGTCGCGGCGGCGATCCTGCCGCTCTACCTGGGGTACGGGTTCGTGCCGGCCGTCGGGCTCGCACTGGTCGCCGGGGCGCTGTGCGGGGCGTTGAACGGGACGCTGGTCGCGGTCGTCGGGATCCAGCCGATCGTCGCGACGCTGGCGTTGCTGGTCGGCGGGCGCGGCCTGGCGCTGGTGTTCGCCGACGGCCAGCTCACCGACATCCGCAACGACGACCTGCTGGCACTCGGTAGCGGAGAACTGCTGGGAATTCCCACGATCGGGTGGATCGCCGCGGTCCTGGCGGTGGCGGTGTGGCTGGTCGTGCGGTACACGACCTTCGGCCGCCAACTCGTCGCGGTCGGCGGGAACCGGTCGGCCTCGGCGCTGGCGGGGCTGCCGGTGCGCCGGGTCCTGCTGACCACCTACGTCATCAGCGGGGTGCTCGCGGCGGTCGCCGGGATCCTCGCCACCGCGCGGCTCACCGCGTCCGACCCGTCGGCCATCGGCACCCTCTACGAGCTGTCGGCGATCACCGCGGTCGTCGTCGGCGGCACGCCGCTGTCCGGCGGCCGGGTGCGGATCCTGGGCACGGTCGCCGGGGCGGTGCTCATGCAGCTGATCACCGCCACGCTGATCAAGCACAACCTCCCCGACTCCACCGCCCAGATCGTCCAGGCCGCGATCATCCTGGTGGCGGTCCACCTGCAGCGGGGGTCCCGATGACCAGCGCCACCGAGACCAGCGCCGAGACCAGGACCACCGAGACCAGGACCGAGCGGCTCGCCGGGCTCGTGCAGCGACGCGGCTCGATCGTCGTCCTGGCGCTCGTGGTGCTGGTGTCCTCGGTGTCGTTCGACTCGTTCGCCACGCTGGACAACGCGCGCAACATCGCCATCCAGTCCTCGTTCCTGGCGGTCGTCGCGCTCGGCATGACGTTCGTGATCATCTCCGGTGGCATCGACCTGTCGGTCGGCTCGGTGTACGCGCTGGGCGGGGTGCTCGCCGCCTACGGGATCCAGTGGGGCTCGCTGGTCGGGCTGGCGCTGCCGCTGGTGGTGTGTGGCGCGATCGGCCTGCTCAACGGCGTGCTGGTCGCCTACGGCCGGCTCGCGCCGTTCATCGTCACGCTGGCCACGCTGCTCGGCGCGCGCGGCCTGCTGCTGGCGATCACCGACGAGGGCGCCACCACCCGCCTGATGCCGCGCGAGGACTGGCTCACCCACCTCGGCCAGGGCACGTTCCTGGGGCTGGGCCTGCCGGTGTGGATCACGCTGGGCCTGTTCGCCGTCGGGGTCGTCGTCCTGGGCCGCACCCGGTTCGGGCACGCGACGCTGGCGATCGGCGGCAGCCGCGAGGCCGCGACGCTGATGGGCCTGCCGGTCGCCCGCGACACGATGCTGCTCTACCTGGGCAGCGGCCTGCTCGCGGGCCTGGCCGGCACGCTCGCGGCCGCCTACTCCGCCTCCGGCGTGACGATCGTCGGCGAGGGGCTGGAGCTGGACGCGATCGCCGCCGTGGTCATCGGCGGCACGCTGCTCACCGGCGGCGTCGGCACGGTCGGCGGGACGCTGGCCGGGGTGCTGCTGCTGCGCGTCATCCAGAACGTGATCAACCAGGTCGGCACGCTGTCCACGCACTACCAGTCGGTGGTCAGCGGCGCGTTCCTGGCTGTCGTGGTCGCCGTCCAGGCGTACCTGAGCCGCGCGCACCTGCGTGGCCGACGACGTTAGTCACCCACACGAGGAGGTTGCCGGAACTCATGAGGACAACCCTGCGCAGACGGTTGCTCGGCGCGCTCACGGCCACGGTCACCGCCGTGGCCCTGCTGCCCGCCGCCACCGCCACGGCCGCCCCCGACTGGCAGCCGGGCACCCCGCCGCTGAGCACCCCGTGGACCGACGAGGTCGGCCCGGACAACGCGCTGCCGGAGTACCCGCGCCCGCAGCTGACCCGCCCCGACTGGCGCAACCTCAACGGTGTGTGGGAGTTCGCCGGCGCCGGGTCGCTCGGCACGCCGCCGGTCGGGCAGACCCTGGCCGAGCGGATCCTGGTCCCCTACCCGGTCGAGTCGGCGCTGTCGGGGATCCAGCGGTCCGAGGACCGCATGTGGTACCGCCGCACGTTCGACGTGCCGACCGACTGGCGCGGTGACCGGGTGGTGCTGAACTTCGGCGCGGTGGACTACGTGTCGAAGGTGTGGGTCAACGGGAAGCTGGTGGCCGCGCACCAGGGCGGCTACGACAAGTTCAGCGCCGACATCACCGACGCGCTGCGCTCGCGCGGCAGCCAGGAGCTCATCGTCGGCGTCGAGGACCTCACCGACGCCACCTGGCAGCCGGTCGGCAAGCAGCGCCGCACCCCCGACCGGGGCATCTTCTACACCGGCAGTTCCGGGATCTGGCAGACGGTGTGGCTGGAGCCGGTGGCCGCCACGCACGTCACCAAGCTCGACATGACCCCGAAGCTGGCCGCCGGCAGCCTCACGCTCAACGCCAACACCGCCGGCGGCGCCGCGACCGTCGAGGCGGTCGCCTACGACGGCCGGCGCGAGGTCGGCCGGGTGCGGGGCCCGGCGAACAGTGATCTGGCGCTGCCGGTGCCCGACGCCAAGCTGTGGTCACCCGACTCGCCGTTCCTGTACGGCCTGAAGGTCCGGCTGCTCGACGGTCGCAAGAGGACTGTCGACGAGGTCGGTTCGTACTTCGGCATGCGCGAGATCGGCATGGCACCGGGCGCCGACGGCAAGCTGCGGATGACCCTCAACGGCGAGATCCTGTTCCACATGTCCACCCTGGACCAGGGTTTCTGGCCGGACGGCCTCCACACCGCGCCGACCGACGAGGCCCTGCGGTTCGACCTGGAGCAGCACAAGGTTCTCGGGTTCAACACCGTGCGCAAGCACATCAAGGTCGAGCCGGACCGCTGGTTCCACCACGCCGACCAGCTGGGGTTGATGGTCTGGCAGGACATGCCGGCGATGAGGACGTCGTCCACCGTCCCGCCGCCCTACGCGCGAACCCAGTTCGAGGCGGAACTGGCGACGATGGTCGAGCAGCACGACAACTGGACCTCGGTGGTGGCGTGGGTGCCGTTCAACGAGGGCTGGGGCGAGTGGGACCGGGTGGAGACCGGCCGGATCGCCGAGGAGGTGAAGGCCATGGACCCGAGCCGTCTGGTGAACGCCCACTCGGGCGTGAACTGCTGTGCGTCCAAGGGCGACTCCGGCAAGGGCGACATGATCGACCACCACGCCTATGTCGGCCCGGCGCAACCGGTCCCCGACGCCACCCGCGTGTCGGCCGACGGTGAGCACGGCGGTTTCGGTCTGGAGGTCGAGGACCACATGTGGTTCGGCGAGGGCCACGCCTACGAGATGACCCCCGACAGCGCGACGTTGACGCGTCGCTACGTCGAGAACCAGACCGATGTCCTGTCCTCGGCCCGCGACTGCGGCATCTCCGGTGCGATCTACACCCAGATCACCGACGTGGAACACGAGGTCAACGGGTTCTTCACCTACGACCGCCAGGTCGAGAAGATGGACTTCGCCCAGGTGCGGGCGATCAACGAGAAGATCATCGCCGAGGCCGACGGCACCGGCGGCGACGTCGAGCCGCCCGGCCCCGGCACGCCCGGCGCCGACGGCATCCACTACTACCCGTTCTCCGAGGCCACCGGCACCACCACCGCCGACGCCGTCGGCGACGCGGACGCCACCCTGGTCAACGGTCCCACCTGGACCGAGGGCCGCGACGGCACCGGCCTCCAGTTCGCCGGAGAATCCTTTGTGGACACCGGAGCGGCCCTGACCGACACCACCGGGAACTACTCGGTCGCGGCGTGGGTGAAGCTGGACAGCCTCGACGGCTTCGCCACCGCCGTCAGCCAGGACGGCACCAGCAACAGCGGCTACTTCCTCCAGTACTCGGGCGCGGACAACCGTTTCGCGTTCAGCTTCGTCGGCGTTCGGGCGTTGGCCCCGGCCGCCCCGGAGGTCGGCCGCTGGTACCACCTGGTCGGCGTCCGCGACGTCGTGTCCGGCACGCTGCGCCTCTACGTCGACGGCCAGCCGGCGGGTTCGGCCACCGCCTGCACCGCCGGCCCGTCGGAGGGCAACACGGTCATCGGCCGGGCCAAGTTCGGCGGCAACCCCGTCGACCACTGGCGCGGGGCGATCGACCAGGTCCACGTGTACGACCGGGCCCTGCCGGCGGTCGAGGTCGCCGACCTGTACGCGTCCGGTCGCTAGACCCGACTGATCAGCAAGGCCCAACGGCCCGGTGCGAACGTCAGCACCGGGCCGTTGGGGCACTTGCTGTCCCGCACCCCGACAGCCTCCACGCCGAGCGCGACCTCGACGCAGTTGGCGTCCGGCCCGCTGAAGCTACTCTTCCGCCAAACGGTGGGAAACCCCATCGGCTCGGGCATCGCGCTACCTCGCTCTCTCCATCTCTTCGGCGATTGCGAGCAGCAGCTCGCACGACTCCTGCTCGGCAAGCGCGCAGTCAATCGACCTCTCCGCAACCACCCTATATTCCTCCACCTCGTCCGGGGAGTCCGGGAACATCCCGGAACTGCGCCCTTCGATGAAGACAACCGTTGGCTCGTCGACGAAGTTGAGCAGTGCGAAGGCGCCCTGCAACGCAGGATGCGCCGCGACCCTGGTCGGTATGAGCCTCACTGAGACATGGCGCCGTTCGGCCTGTTGTGCCACGTGGCGCAACTGCCTTGCCATGACCCCGTGTCCACCAATCGGCTGGCGAAGGGCTGCCTCGCACATCACGAAGGTCAGTCCGGGTGGCTGCCAGCGGTCGAGGAGTTCCTGTCGGTGGAGTCGTCGCGCGATGCGGCCGGTGATCTGCGACTTGTCCACGCCGAAGGCCATCATCAGGGCGAACATGTACTCCGGGGTCTGGAGGAGTCCGGGCACCAGCAACGGCTCGATGTTGATGATGCGACTGGCTCGGGTCTCGAAGCCGAGGTAGGTGCGGGCCTGGTCGCTCATGTTGGCGTTGTTGACTTCCCACCAACCCTGGTCGGCGACCCCGATGGCCATCCGCATCACCCGGTCACGGTCGGTGCCGACAATGGCCATCGTCGCCAGAAGAGCTGACACCTCTTCGGGTGTGGTGTCGGGGCGTAGTCCGCGTTCCAGGCGACTCATCGTGTTCGGGGACCAGCCGAGCACCGTGCCGACCCGTTCCATGCTCAGGTTCGCCCGCTCCCGCAGTCGACGCAGTTCCATCCCCAGTCCGCGCGCCCCGACGGCCGCCTTCCGCGCCACTGTCATGTTCCACCAGTTCCTTGTCACGCCTCGACAAGAGGCTCACCGAATGCGTTCGCGAACCGCCGGAATTCAGCCATTCGCACATTTACCAACGGCGCACGTCGATGCCAATCTAACCGACGTCACCCACCAGACGACCCAGGCCCAACGCCTTGTCCGTCCCGCACAAGGAATGCAGATGACGCTCACTCCACCAGGAATCGCCCACCGCTGGACCGTTCTCGGTCACACCCCGGACCACTGGGAATGCACGATTATTCTCGACCTGCCCACGAGCGACAGCGAACACGTGACCATCCACCCCGCCGGCGTCACGAAGTACACGATCACCGCCGACCGCACCAGCATCAGGCGCCTGCACGATGCCATCAACACCCGAAACGTGTGCGCGATACCGGTTCAACACCCCGTCCACGGCCCGCGCCTGCTCTGCCTACGCCCCGTCGAAAGGTCATGGACCGAACGCCCGGCGGACGAACCACCGACGTCAGGCCCGGTGATGCTCTACCTCACCCTGCCCGATTCCGAGATCACCATCATCTTCCGGGGCAAACGCCGCCGAAATCTGACCACCGCACTTTCCGAAATCCTGCTGACCGACACCGCCTGAACGACCACCGTCAGTAATCCCCTGCGCTACACTTCCGCACTGGGGGCGTCGCCACGCGAGGGAGGCAACGACACATGTCTATCGACAACACCGCGAATCCCACCGGTCCCGCCCGCATGATCGTCGCCCCGGAGAAACTCCTCCACCTCAAACAGGGCTTCGAGGACGAGCGCGACCGGATCGCCAACTGGTTGCGGGAGAACTGGATGGACCTGCGCCACGTCGACCCGCCGGGCAGCGACCCGAGCAGCAAGGACACCATGGCCTTGATGTCACAGAATGGCGCGGAGGCAGTCAACGCGATCACGTCCTACGTCGACCGGCTCACGAACATCGTCAACAACCTGCACGACGACGCCGTGTCCTACGGACTCATTGAGGACGACAACGCACACGGTTTTCGGCAGGGGCTCACGTGACCATCACCAGAATCGCCGCAGGCCTGCTCGCCCTGCTGCTCAGCGGCTCCCTGGCCGCGTGCACCAGCACGTCCACCGGCGATCCCCGGCCCGCCCATACCTCAACCACGACGAGCGCCGAGACCAGCCGACCTCGCGAGATCAAGCTCGACGGGCTCGACCCCTGCGCCTTGCTACCCGAGGCCGACTACGCCGACTACGCCCTCGACAAGCCCGGGAAACCAGGCACAACCAAACGCGGCGAACCCGAATGCGTCTGGAACGGCGATGCCGGCTTCCTGGGCACAGTCCTCGTGACCTACGAGGGCGTGAACGCCCAACTGGGAAAACTCGGGAAGGTCCAGCTCACCGACCCGATCAACGACTTCCCCGCCTACACCGTCGTCCTGCCCGACACCGACGTCAGTATCTGCGCGGTCCTGGTCGACGTCGCCGACGGGCAGTACCTCGACGTTCAGGCGGGAGTTTTCGGGGACCGGCCAGGCATACCGCCGGCCTGTGAGTACGCACATCAGTTCGCCACCTCGGTCATGAGCACGTTGGTGGCGTCATGACTGGGGGTTCGATGAATGAGGCTGGTCACGCGGTGCTGGGGTACCGGTGGGAAGGCTACGACCACCAGACGCTCTACGACATGGTTCGCCTCGGGGCCGTGGGGTCGGCGGTGATCGACAGTGCCGAGCCGGCATGGGCCGAGGTCGTCACGATGCTCGGTGAGTCCGGGGATCGCCTCGATCGGTTGCAGCGGGAGGTCGGTGTGTCGTGGGAGGGGCGGGCCGCGGGCGCCATGGCGGGCAGCGTGTCACCGTTGAGTGCGTGGGTGTGGGACACCTCGGCGGCGGCCGGGCGCACGAACGCGAGCCTCACCCAGATCGCTGACGGGTTCTCGCGGACGTCGTACTCGATGCCCGAGCCGGTCGCGGTGCCGTCCCGGGACGGCGGGATCGCCGGTGACTTCGCCGGGATCGTGGCGGGCATGGCCGACGAGGACTCCGCCGAGTTCCAGGCCAGGGACGCCAAACAACTCGCCGTCGACCTGATGCACGCCTACGCGGCCAACAACGACGACTCCGTGGCCACCGCCGGGACCTTCACCGAGCCACCGTCGATCAGCACCGGTGGCCAGGAACTCGCCGGCGCGGGCGGTCGCGGCGGCGGGGTCGTCGACGGGCCCACCGCGTCCGGCGAACCGTCCGGTCACCCGTACCGGTCCGATGAGCCGAACGGTTCGGGCAGCGCGGGCAGGTCGGACAATCCGGGAAGGACCACCGCTGCGGAGAGCACCGGTTCGGATGGCGGCGGTCCCGGCACCATCGGAAGACCGGGAGATGTCGACCTGCCGGGAGCGGGCAGTGCCGTCGAACCCCGCGATCCGAGCACGGAGCCCGCCAGCACCACCGCCCAGAACTACCCGCCCACGCGGTCGATCCCCGGCGCGCCGCCCGCCGCCAGCCCGTTCCCGCCCGTCACCGGAGTCCTGAGCGACCCAGGCCGCCCCGGACCGGTCGGCGGCCCGGGAGTCGGACCGGGGATGGGCCCCGGGACCACCTCCGGCGGCAACACCCCTCGAACCTCACCCCACGGCGCCGGCTTCGGACCCCTGGGCACCGGCAAGTCCCACGAGGACAGGGAACACACCTCCCCCGACTACCTCCGCGCCCCCCACGAGGACTTCTGGGACGACCACCCACCCGTCGCGCCCCCGGTCATCGGGGTCGACGAGTAGCGCACGGCGACCATGGGGGAAGCAACCACTCTCAGCCACCTCGAATACGACGTCCTCTGGGAGCATCTGCGGCTCGGCCCGTTCCCACCGGTGCTCACCGTCGCGTCGCCGGGCGTCACGGTCGGGGAGCGGGCGGCGCTGCGGGACGGGGCGTGGGCGTCGCTGGCCGCGAAGGGGCTGCCGGACGACCGGCTCGCGCGTCGGCTCTCCCGCCTCGCCCGGCCGGAGTGGGAGATCGACGCGAGGCTGCGGCTGTCCGCGCACGGCCCGCGCACCTCGGTGCTGGCCGCCCGGGTCGGGCGCAGTGCCACCGTGGCGGTCCTGGACGGGGACGCGCTGGCGTTGTGGGCGGCCCGACCAGACCAGCTGGTGTCCGAGACGGTGGGTCTGCTGCCCGGCCACCCGCCGGGCACCGGTGCCTCGGTCACCCTGCCGGGCGCGGTGCTGGACCACGCCGCCGCCCGTGCGGGGGCCGATCGCCTGCGGTTCGTGCGGGGGCTGGTGTCCCAGGGGCTCGGCCGGGACGAGTCCCGCAAGCTCGGCGACGTGCTCGGTGGCGTGGTCCGGCACGGCAGCTTCGGTGCGGCCCGCACCCCGGCCGGCGGGAGCCGGCGGCGGGCGTCGCACGTCGTCAGTGTCTTCGACACCGCAGACGGCCGGTATGTCGCGGTGCGCAGGAACGACTGGGTGACGTTGCTGCCCGGCACCGAACAAGCCCTCACCCGCCAGCTCGACGAGCTGCTCGACGAGCTGACCCCTCACCCCTGACGGTGGGGAGGTGGGACGCCGAACGCCATCAGCATGGCTCGGTCACGCTCGGCGCCGACCACACCCATCGTCGCCAGCAGGGCCGCGACTTCCTCGGGTGTGGTGTCCGTGCGCCGGCCCCGTTCCAGCCGACTCACCGTGGTGGTCGACCAGCCGAACACCGCGCCGACCCGTTCCCTGCTCAGGTTGGCCCGTTCCCGCAGGCGGCGCAGCTCCATTCCCAGCACGCGTGCCCCGGCGGCCGCTCGACGCGCCATCGCCCCGATCCCCGTCCCGCTCAGTCGGGCAGCACCAGGCCTTCGCCCAGTTGGTAGAGCGTGTCCACCGGCACCGCGCCGCTGAGGTGGACCGGCCGGCCGTCGACGGCGTCGAGCACCGTCAGCACGTGGTAGCCCTTGCCCTGGTCCTCGACGAGGGTCTCGTGGCCCTGCACGGGCTCACCGGGCGTTCCCTCGGGCTTCCCGGCGCTGTCCGGGGTGCTGACCACGATCATCTCGGAGGTCTCGCAGCTGCCGAGCAGGTAGCTCGTGCTGAGTTTCGTCCGCAGGTCCGACGGCGGGTCGACGCTGAAGGCGCACATCCGGATCCCGTCGGGCAGCTCACCCAACCCGTACTCGGGGGTGAGCACGGTGGTGCCGGGGAACTGGAGGTTCTCGGCGATCCGGCGGGCGATCCCGGACAGTTCCTCCTGGGTCGCCGAGGTGTCCCACTGCGCGGACACGAGCACGTAGACCATGCTGCGGTCCGGGCGTTCGACGTAGAGCGTCGAGCTCTCGAACCCCTCCGGAACGTTGAAGACCGTCGACTCGACGGCCCGCTTCCCACCGATGGTGATCCGGCGGCCGGGATCGGGATGGAGGCTGTTCACCGCGTCCTGCAACGAGTACTGCTTGTTCTCGGTCACGGTGATGTTGAGGACCCGCTCGCCGGAGCGGACCGACAGCATGTAGTCGCCGTTGTAGACCGGGGCGTCCGAGTCCGCGGAGCCGCCCACGCTGATCCGCTGCGTGGTGTAGGTGACCTCGCCCGGTGGCAGCCAGCCCAGCGTGAAGGGCATCCGCAGCTGGTCGACGGCCGGCGCGGTGGCCGTTGAGGTGGCCGGTGCGGCGGTGTCGCCGGGAGTCGGTTCGGTCCGGTTGAGCCCGATGACGGTCACGCCGGCGACGGTCAGCGCGACCACCCCGGCGGCGACGGTCAGCGGTCGGATCACCGGGCGCCGGCGGTCGATGCGCTTCCTGGCGCCGGCCAGGACCCGTTCGCTGTCGGGGGCGTCCGGTTCGTGGGCGGTGAACGTGTCGGTGATCAGCTTCTCGAGGTTCATCAGCTCTCCCCCGCCTGGACCAGGTGCTCGGCGGCCAGGCCGTGTCGCAGTGTCGTCAGTGCCTTGTGGGCGTGGGCGCGCACGGTCGACCGCGCGCAGCCCAGCAGGTCGGCGATCTCGACGTCGTCGAGCCGCTCGTAGTAGCGCAGGACCAGCACGGCCCGCTGGCGCCGGGGCAGCCGGGCGAGGCGCTGCCACAGGTCCTCGCGCAGGGCGTGCTCGGCGGTGAAGTCGTCGGGGCGGGCGCGGTCGGGCACCTCGTCGGCCACCACCAGTCGGGTGGACCGGCGGCGCCGCCACGACAGGTAGCCGTTGGTGACCATCCGCAGCACGTAGCGGTCGGGGTGGTCGGCGTCACTGATCCGCGACCAGCGCCGGTAGAGGGTGACCAGCACGTCCTGCACCAGATCGGCGGCCTGCTCCCGCTCCCCGGTGAGCATGGTCGCGTACCGCAGCAGCCGCGGCAGGTGCGCCCGGACGAAGTTCTCGTAGTCAGTCATCACTGACTTGGACTCCGCCGGCGAGCGAACTGTTTACCCGCGCCTAGGGTGGAGGCATGCTGTTCGTGGTCATGGGGGTCACCGGGTCCGGCAAGTCGACGGTGGGCAGGGCGCTGGCCGACCGGTTGGGCGTGCCGTTCCGGGACGCCGACGACTTCCACACCGACGCCAACATCGCCAAGATGCGCTCCGGCACGCCGCTGACCGACGACGATCGGCTGCCGTGGCTGCGGTCGATCGGCGAGTGGCTGGCCGCGCACCGCGACAGCGGCGCCGTCGCCACGTCCTCGGCGCTGCGCCGCCGCTACCGCGACATCCTGCGGGAGCGGGCGCCGGACGCGTTCTTCGTGCACCTCGACGGCGATCCGAGGACCGCCCGGGTGCGGGTCGCCGGGCGGCCCGACCATTTCATGCCACCGTCGCTGGTGGACTCCCAGTACGCCGCGCTCGAACCGCTGGAGGCGGACGAGCGCGGCGTCGTGCTGGACATGACCTGGCACGTCGACGATCAGGTTGACGAGGCGGTCAGAACTTCTTCACCTGGTCGATGACCGTCAGCACGCTCAGCACGCCGAACAGCGCGAACGACCACACCAGCACCCCGACCCGGAAGCCGCGGATCCGGATCTCCGGCGGCAGGACCTTGCGGTTGAGCAGCAACAGCAGCGCCGAGTAGACGAACATCATCACGCCGCCGACCGAGGCGGAGATCACCAGCAGCACCAGCGGCTGGGCGAACCCGGCGACCATGATGACGCAGCCGACCAGCACCAGCACCCACACGATTCCGAAGTAGAGGGTGCTTTCGGTGGTGCGGGGCGCGTAGGAGGTTTTGATCACGTCGGCGACCAGCCGCGCCGAGTAGTCGACGATGCCCAGCGCGGCGGCGAACAACGCGAACGCGCCGACGATCCAGAAGAACGTGCCGAACCAGGCGCCGACGGTCTCGGCGAGCACGTTGCCCTCGATCTCCAGGAAACCGATGCCGTTGGGCAGGTCCTCGCGTCCGTACACAGTGGAGTAGGCGAGCAGCGAGGTGAACGTGATGGACAGGAACGTGATCAACACGAAGGTGTACAGCTGCTCACGGTTGGCGAAGCGCCACCACGCGCGCCAGTGCCCGAGGTTCTCCTCGGTCGGCTCGAAGATGAACCCGGTGCTCGGCGCGGCCTCCGGCTTGCCGGTGACCGGGCTGGTGATCCGGGGGACGTACCGTCCCATGCCGAAGCCCTTGTCCCGGATCCAGTTGCTCTGCACCAGGTTCTGCCCGCCGCCGGCACCGGCGAAGGCCAGCGCGCCGAGCAGCAGCGCGAACCCGAGCGGCTCGATCGGGATGTCTGCCTCGGTGATCACCTTCGGCACGTCGCTCCACGCCTGCGCCGAGATCGCCACGAACGCGCCGACGACCACCAGCACGATCACGGCGGCGACCTTGAGCATCTCGGCCCGTTCGAGGGCGACGTAGACCACCGGGGCGAGGGTGAGGATCAGGCCGATGGCGACCAGCATGCCCAGGGAGATCCACTTGACGTCGCCGCCCCACAGGTAGGTGACGAGGGTGGCGGAGGAGGAGGCCCAGCCGGGCCAGAGGTTGGCGAGCACGGTGAGGACGGCGAAGACCAGTCCCCAGTGTCGCCAGAAGCGGCTGAACCCGGTGAGGGCGGTCTCACCGGTGGCGAGGGTGTAGCGCTCGATCTCCATGTTGATGAAGAACTGGGTGGCCAGGCCGAGTAAGGCCGCCCACACGAAGACCAGTCCGACCTGCGAGGCGATGTAGGGAAAGAGGATGAACTCGCCGGAGGCCAACCCGACACCGGCGGCGATCACGCCAGGGCCGATGATTTTCCAGGTGCTGGCCGGGGCTTCGGGCAGGGGCCTGATCTCGGGTTTTGCCAGGTGTTTGGCGGGGAACCGGTCGATCACCGAAGACATGTGCGCTCACCTTCCCGTTCGGGTGAAACGATCTTTGGATCGTACCGAGCGGACGTGGGCTAGCGTTAACGTCGATGAAGACGATGATCGACTTTCACGAGGCACGGACGTTCGCCATCCCGCTGACCACCCGGTTCCGCGGCATCGACGTCCGCGAAGGCATGCTGATCGAGGGGCCGGCGGGGTGGGGCGAGTTCTCCCCGTTCCCCGAGTACGACGACCGCGAGTCGGCCAACTGGCTGACCTCGGCCATCGAGGCCTGCACCGTCGGCTGGCCCGACCCGGTACGCGGGCGTATTCCGATCAACGCGACCGTCCCCGCCGTCGGTCCGGAGGCGGCGCGCGAGATCGCCGCGACCTCGGGCTGCTCCACCGTCAAGGTGAAGGTAGCCGACCACCCGGAGTCGCTGGCCGAGGACCTGGCGCGGCTGGAAGCGGTCCGTGACGGTCTCGGCCCGTCCGGGGCCGTTCGCTGTGACGCCAACGGCGCGTGGGACGTCGACACGGCGGTGCGGGTGATCCCGGCGCTGGACCGGGCGGCCGGCGGGCTGGAGTACGTCGAGCAGCCGTGCGCGACGGTGGCGGAGTTGGCGACGGTGCGGCGGCGGGTGGACGTCCGGATCGCGGCCGACGAGTCGATCCGGCGGGCCGAGGACCCGTTGCGGGTGGCTGTCGCGGAGGCCGCCGACATCGCGGTGATCAAGGTGGCGCCGCTGGGCGGCGTTCGGCGGGCACTGCGGGTGGCGGAGGCCTGTGGGTTGCCGTGCGTGGTGTCCTCGGCGTTGGAGACGAGCGTGGGCCTTGCCGCGGGGTTGGCGCTGGCCGGCGCTCTGCCGTCGTTGGATTTCGCTTGCGGGTTGGGGACGTTGTCGTTGTTGGGTTCGGATGTCGTTGGGGGGGCTCGGTCCCTGGTTCCCGTCGACGGGTTCCTGCCGGTCTCCCCGGTGTCCCCTACGCCCGATCCCGGGTTGGTTCGGGCGTCGGAGCGGGAGGGGTGGTGGCGGGAGCGGCTCGACCGGCTGGTCGTTCAGGGTCGTGTTCTGGACTGACCGCACGATCACCGCAGGTCGGCGCGAGTCGGCATTCCTCCCTGCGCACCCCACCGCGTGGTCGACACCCCGGCGACCCGGACGGCCCACCCCGTGGCGTCCACAAGCGACTCGCCCCTGGCCAGCCCGTCGGCCAGCGCCCCGCAGAACGCGTCGCCCGCCCCGGTGGCGTCCACGGCCTCCACCGCCACCGCCGGGACGTGCTCCACCACGTCCCCCTGGACGACCACGGCCCCGTCGGCGCCCAACGTCACCACGACGGCCCTGTCCAACCCGCGAGCCAACGCCACGGCCTCGTCCACACTCACCGGTTCGGGCGCCCCGGCCAGGAAACCCAGCTCCGACCGGTTGGGCACCAACACGTCCACACCGGACAGCAACTCCCGCGACAGTCCGCGCGCCGGCGCCGGATTGAGAACCACCAGTCCCCCGGCGGCCCGGACGGTCGCCTCGACGACGTCCAGGGAGATCTCCAGCTGGACCAACGTCACCTCGGCCCCGGCCAACAGTCCCGCCGCCTCGGCGACGTCCTCGACGCCCAGACGCGCGTTCGCACCGGGACTGACGGCGATGGTGTTCTCCCCGCCGTCGGCGACCGTGATCAACGCGATCCCGCTCGGCGTGTCCGGCACACAGCCCAGCCACGTCAGGTCGACACCGGCGGCCGACAGCGCGGTGGTGATCGTCGGCGCCAGTTCGTCGTCACCGACGCGGCCGACGAACGCCACCTCGCTGCCCAAACGGGCCGCCGCGACCGACTGGTTGGCGCCCTTGCCGCCCGGGGTACGCAGATGGTCACCGCCGAGGACCGTCTCCCCGGCGGCGGGCAGAGCCGCCACCGGGATGACGAAGTCGACGTTGCACGAGCCGACGACAGCGATCATGTCGCCGACGACCTCGCCCACAGGTTGATCCCGCTGTCCACCGCGTACCGGTCGATCTCGGTCAGCTCCTCGGCGGACAGCGACAACGACGACAGCGTGTCCAGGTTGTCGTCCAGCTGACGGACACTGGACGCGCCGATCAGCGTCGAGGTCATCCTGGGGTCACGCAGCGTCCACGCCAACGCCAGCTGGGCCAGGGTCTGGCCGCGCCTGCCGGCGATCTCGTTCAACGCCCTGATCCGGCCCAGGTTCTCGTCGTTGAGCATGTCCTGGGACAGCGAACCCGGCCGGCTCGCGCGCGAACCCTCGGGAACGCCGTTGAGGTACCGGTCGGTCAGCATTCCCTGCGCCAGCGGGGAGAACCCGATACAGCCCACGCCCAGCTCGCCGAGCGTGTCCAGCAGGTCGGGCTCGATCCAGCGGTTGAGCATCGAGTACGACGGCTGGTGGATCAGCAGCGGCACCCCCTCGGCCGCCAGCAGGGCGTGCGCCTCGCGGGTCCGGTCCGGGGAGTACGACGAGATCCCCACGTACAGCGCCTTGCCGGACCGTACGGCCGACGCCAGCGCGCCCATCGTCTCCGCCAGCGGAGTGTCCGGGTCGTAGCGGTGGGAGTAGAAGATGTCGACGTGGTCCAGGCCCATCCTGGCCAGGCTCTGGTCAAGGCTGGCCAGCACGTACTTGCGCGAACCGCCGCCCTGACCGTACGGGCCAGGCCACATGTCGTAGCCGGCCTTCGTCGAGATGATCAGCTCGTCGCGGTACGGGCGGAAGTCCTGGGCCAGCAGCGTGCCGAAGTTCGACTCGGCCGAACCGTAGGGCGGGCCGTAGTTGTTGGCCAGGTCGAAGTGCGTCACGCCCCGGTCGAACGCCCGGCGCAGGATCGCCCGGCACTGCTCCAGCGGCACCTCGGTGCCGAAGTTCTGCCACAGACCCAGCGACACCTCCGGCAGCACCAGACCACTCGCACCGCTGCGCCGGTAGCCCATCCGCTCGTAGCGGTCCTGTTCGGCGACGTAGGTCATCGGCTCAGCCGTCCTGCAGGTCGGCCAGGGCCTGCTTGACCTTGGACAGCTCGGCCTCCAGCTCGGCCAGCCGCGCCTGGTGCTGCTCGCGCGCCGCGTCGAGCACCGACTCGATGGCCTTGGAAATGTCCTCGTGCAGCTCGGCGGCGGCCCGCGACACGGCCGCCGCCGGCACCGCGACGCCCTGCAACAGACGCGTGCCGGACTTGGTCAGCTCCGCCTGCCACTCACCGTCGAGGGTCCCGGTGACGGTGAGGGTCAGCTCGACCGTGCGGGTCTTGCGGGCCGTGCTGCCCGGCTTGCGACCGCGCTTCTTCGGTGCCTCGGCCGGGGACTGCGCCGAGTTCTCCGCCGGCTGCTCGACCTGCGCGTCGGTGGACTCGCTCGTTGGGGACGACACCCTCACACTCCTTCGATCACGACAACTCCCTGCGGTAGGCAACGGTAGCGGAACCGCCTGCGTCCACTACGGTGTGCCGTTCTGGGGAAGGAGTGTCACAGTGACTGTCACGGTGACTCGTTTCGCGGTGTCGTTACTGGTCGCGGGCCTGGTGGTGACCGGCTGCTCGGCAGGCGTGTCCGGCACCCCGGCGAGTCGCCAGGACACGACCGGGCCGTTCACCGCCCAGCGGGCCTTCGGTGACCCCCGCACCGTCGACCCGTGCAGCCTCACCGGGCCCTTCGCGTTCCAGGAGCACGGCCAGGCCCAGATGCCGGCCAAGGTCACCATGGACGAGTGCCATGTCACGGTGCTCGTCGGTGAGGAGAAGGTCACGGTCGAGCTGGGGCTGCTGCGCCACGTCGACACCCTGCCCAGCGGGCAGCGGGAGCTCCGGGCGCTGCCGGGCAACGCGGCGATCGTCGAGGTGCCGACCCAGGTCACCGGCAGTTGTGTGGTGGCGCTGCGGCTGGCCGACGACATCGCGGTGTCGGCGACCGCCGAGGCCGAACTGGTCGACACCGTGCCGTCGACGACCCTGTGCGCGCTGGCCCGCTCGGGCGCGGAGGGCATCGCCGAGGTGGCCCGCACCAACCGGGTGCGGCACTGGGAGCCGCCGCACAACTCGCTGGCCCGGCAGTCGGCGTGCGGGCTGCTGCCGGCCGACGACGTGGCGTCACTGCTGGGGATCACCGAGCGGGTGTCGCTGTACCCGGCCGAGCACCAGTGCCGGTGGGGCCGCTCGGGCGGGGCGAGTGCCACGGTCAAGGTCGACTTCCCGGTCGGCGCGGACGAGGGCGTCGCGGGGGTGCCGGGCGGCACGCCGGTGGAGGAGCTCGGCGGGCGGCCGACGTGGGTCTCGCAGGCCGGCACGGGCGACATCGACACCTGCACGCTGGTCACCCGGCACATCGCGTTCGCCCCGCAGCGCGGCGAGGTCGAGTTCGCCGCGCTGCGGGTGGCGGTGCCGACCAGCGAGGGCAAGGACCCGTGCGCGATCGGCCGCCAGCTCACCGACTACGCGTGGCCGCGCCTGCCGGCGGGCGACTGACGGCCACGACTGACAGCGGCGACGACCAGCCCGACGACCAGCGCGACGGCCAGGGCCGCCGCCACCAGGCCGGCGCTGACCCAGGCCGGGCCGAGGACCCCGCCGCCCAGGGCCGCCCCGGCCAGCAGCGGTCCGCCGACGGCGCCCAGGTTCAGCGCCGAGGTGGCGTAGGCACCGCCCATGGTCGGCGCGCCGGCCGCCTCGTGCAGCACCCGCGCGATCAGCGTGGCGCCCACGGCGAAGGACAACGCGCCCTGGGTGAACACCAGCACCAGCAACGCGGCCGGCTCGCCGGCCAGCAGGGCCAGCGCGACCCAGCCGAGCAGCGCCAGCGGCCCACCGACGCCCACGACCAGGCCGGGTCGCCGGTCGGCCAGCCGGCCGGCGACCGTGACCCCGGCGAAGGACCCGAGCCCGAACAGCACCAGGGTGACCGCGACCCACAGGCCGGCGAGCCCGGCGGCGCCGGTGACGATCGGGCCGAGGTAGGTGAACGTGGCGAAGGTGGCCGCGTTGACCAGCGCACCCAGCAGCATCACCACCGCGAGCCTCGGCCGCGCCAACCGCGACAGCTCGTCGCGCAGGCCGGGCGCGGCGGTCGCCGCCGGGCGCCGGAGACGGTCGCGGCCCAGCAGCGCGATGGCCGTCGGGACGCACAGCAGGGCCACGGTCCAGAACGTGGCGCGCCAGCCGAGCAGGGTGCCGACGACCGCGCCGCCGGGGACCCCGGCGACGGTCGCCAGCGTCGTCCCGGACAGCAGCACGGCCAGGGCGCGGCCGTGCCGGCCGGGCGCGACCAGGGTGGTCACGGTGGTGAGCGCGACCGCCAGGAAACCGGCGTTGGCCAGGGCCGCCAGGACGCGGGTGGCGAGCAGCACCGGGAAGGTCGTGGCGAGCGCGCCGACGACGTGGGTGGCGGCGAAGGCCAGCAGGAACGCGAGCAGCGTGGCGCGGGGCGGCCAGCGGCGGGCCAGCGCGGCGGTGACCGGCGCACCGAGCACCATGCCGGCGGCGAACGCCGAGGTGAGCAGGCCGGCGGCGCCCAGCGAGACGTCGAGGGTGGCGGCGATGTCCGGCAGCAGGCCGGCAAGCATGAACTCCGAGGTGCCCATGGCGAACACGGCCAGGGCGAGCAGGTACAGGACTGTAGGCATGGCGGGGCTCCGAGGTGGGCAGACGAGCAGAACGGCGTCTGGTCACCACGGTCAGCGGCGCTGGAAGGTCAGGGGCTGACGGTTCAGGGACTGACGGTGGGACCGGCAGCCCGCGCCCTGGATGCCTCGGGGCTCGACATGTCCGCCACGCTACCCAGGCGGCACAACCGAATTAGTCCCGGCGGCCGGTCACCGCGATGCTCGCGCCCAGGCCGATCATCATCAGGCCGCCGGTGCCGCCGACGAGCTCCAGCCGACGCGGCGAGTGGGCGAACCAGGTGCGGGCGGTGGCCGCCGCGTAGGCCCAGACGCTGTCCAGCAGCAGGGCGATCACCGGGAACAGCGTGCCGAGGACCAGCATCTGCAACGGCACGGCGCCCGCGGCCGGGTCGGTGAACTGGGGCAGCGCCACCACGAAGAACACGATCGTCTTCGGGTTGAGCAGGCCGACGACGAACCCGTCGCGCAGCGAACGGCGGGAGGAGAACTCCGGCGTCCCGCCCAGCGCCTCGGTGATCCGGCGGCGGTGCCGGATCGCCTGGACCCCCAGGTAGCCCAGGTACAGCGCGCCGGCGAACTTCACCACGGTGAACACCGCGGCCGACCGTTCGACGACCGCGCCGACGCCCACCGCGACCGCGATCACCTGCACGTAGCAGCCGGCGGCGTTGCCGGCGACGGTCAGCAGCGCGGCGCGCCGCCCGACGCTCAGCGCCCGGCCGATGGTGAACAGCACGCTCGGGCCGGGGACCAGTACCAGCAGGACGGTCAGCGCGGCGAATCCGAGAACCTGGGTCAACGACATCACGGCACGCAGGTTAGGCCGCCGCCGGGGACAGCTCCTCCGATTTTCCGGCGCGCACCAGCGAGCCGAGCACCACCACGACGATCGCCGCGACCCCGCTGAACGCGATCGCCCGTTCCACCAGGCCCAGCGGCACGAACGTCCACCACGGTCCGCCGCCGGCCGCCATGCGCACCGCGCCGATCACGATCAGGCCGAAGAACCCCAGTGACAGCGCGCCGAGGCCCTGGGCGGCGGCCCGCCAGCCCGGCGCGGTGGCGAACACCGCCCTGGCGATGACCAGGACCGCGATCGGCAGCGAGACGAACGCCACGACGCTGGCGTAGCGGTGGATCGTGCCGCCCAGCGACGGGCCGACCGACCAGTCGGTCTTGGTGAAGTACACCAGCACCAGCAGGCTGACCACCCACAGCGAGCCGAACAGCGTCCCGGCCGAGCGCGCCCGCACGGCGCGGGCGCGGACCAGGGCGTGCAGGGCCAGCGCCGAGCCGAGCGCGACCAGCAGCACGGCGATGTCGAAGGCCCACTTGCCGGGGCCGAGCGCGTACTGGCTCAGGGTGCTCCGGATCGGGTTGACCTCGTTGGTCGGCGGGACAACGTGCAGGGCGAGCATCAGCGTGACACCGAGCAGCAGCGCGGCGAGACTCGCCGTCGTGACGGCTCTGGCCTGGGGCATGCCGATGACGTTAGCGACCGAACATATGAGGAACGTAAGACAAATCAGGCACCGCGGAGGTTCATCAGCGCCTCGAAGCCGTCCATGAGCCGGTCCAGGCCGAAGACGAAGTCGTCGTCGAGGTCGTCGCCCTGGCCGGGGGTGAACGAGTGGGCGTCCAGGACCTCGTAGAGCGCGGGGAAGTGTTCGCGGTCGGCGACCGAGCGCAGGGCACGCTCGTAGTCCTGCATCAGCTCACGGTCGTTGGTGCCGTACTCCGGGTCGAGCTGCGCGCCGAGCATCGCCCAGGCGCGGGTGAAGCTGGACAGGGTCAGGCACGCGGAGAGCTTGTCCTGGGGGGTGAGCGGGGTGCCGGCCATGCACCGCAGCCCCTGTTCGAGGAAGGCGATGGTGTGTGGGGTGACCGGCGGGCCGTGAATGGGGACCTGCAGCGACCAGGGGTTGTTGCCGTAGGCGTTGAGTTCGGCCCAGGCCCAGCGCTTGAGCTCCACCCGCCAGCCGCCGTCGCCGGCGGTGAACGCGACCTCACCGATGGCCAGGTCGCCCATCAGGGCGAGCAGTTCGTCCTTGGAGGCGACGTAGCGGTAGAGGGCCATGGCCGAGGTGCCGACCTCCTTGGCGACCCGGCTCATCGACACCGCGCCGAGGCCGTCGGCGGCGGCGAGCCGCACCGCGGCGGCGACGATCTGTTCCAGGCTCAGGCCGCGCCGGGGGCCCTTGGTCGGCCGTTCGCGTACGCCCCACGCCATCTCGAAGCTCGCCGGCAGCTCGCCGCCGCCGGTGTCCTCACCCATGGACCCTGACCTCCAACCCTGAACTCGACCTCAGGGATTTCCCCTGATGTACTGTTTACGACGTACTCAGTAGAGTTTATCTCGTAAACAGAAGCTCGACCAGGGGGTTCCCTCATGCCTGAACAACCAGCGATCGAGGCTACCGGCCTCGAGAAGGCCTACGGCGAGGTACGGGTCCTGCGCGGGGTCGACCTCCAGGTCGCCCGCGGCAGCGTCTTCTCGCTGCTGGGCCCCAACGGCGCCGGCAAGACCACCACCGTGCGCATCCTCACCACCCTGCTGCCGGCCGACGCCGGCCGCGCGCTCGTCGCCGGGTACGACGTGCGCGAGCAGCGCTCGCTGGTGCGCCGCAGCATCAGCCTCACCGGCCAGGACACCGCCATCGACGAACTACAGACCGGCGAGGAGAACCTGCGCATGATGGGCCGGCTGTGCCGGCTGCCACGCCGCCGGGCCGCCGCGCGCGCCACCGAACTGCTCGACCAGTTCGACCTGACCGAATCCGGCTCCCGGCGCGTCGGCACCTACTCCGGCGGCATGCGCCGGCGCCTGGACCTGGCCGCGAGCCTCATCGTGCGCCCCGAGGTCCTCTTCCTCGACGAACCCACCACCGGCCTCGACCCGCGCAGCCGCCAGCAGGTCTGGGAGGTCGTCACCGACCTCACCCGCTCCGGCGTGACGATCTTCCTCACCACCCAGTACCTGGAGGAGGCCGACCGCCTCGCCGACCAGATCGCCGTCGTCGACGGTGGCCGGATCGTCGCCCAGGGCACCGCCGCCCAGCTCAAGCAGCAGGTCGCCGGCCACCGCCTTGACCTGGTCGCCGCCGACCGCCGGGCCTTCGACGCGCTCACCGGCCACCTCGGCGCCCGCGTCGTCGCACCGGTGCCCGAGCGGCTGACCTTCTCGGTCGCCACCGACGGCACCGCCAACCACGTCCGAGCCGTGCTCGACGAGATCGACCCCGCCCGCCGCGCGGTCGCCCGGTTCACCGTGCACAGCGCCACCCTCGACGACGTGTTCCTCGCCCTCACCGGGCACACCACCACCCAGCAGGAGAAGGAGACCGCCGGTGTCTGACACAGCGCTTCGCCCCACGTCGCTGCTCGGCGACGCCTCGGTCATGCTCGGCCGCTCGGTTCGGCTCTCGGTGCGCAACATGGACGCGCTGTTCACCGCGCTGTTCCTGCCGGTGATGCTGATGCTGCTGTTCGTGTACCTGTTCGGCGGGGCGATCAACACCGGCACCGAGTACGTCACCTACGTGGTGCCCGGCGTGCTCATCCTGTGTGCCGGCTTCGGCTCGTCGCTCACGGCGGTCGGGGTGTCCCAGGACATGAACGGCGGCATCATGGACCGCTTCCGGTCCATGGACATCAAGGGCGCCTCGGTGCTCACCGGGCACGTGATCTCCAGCATGGCCCGCAACCTGCTGTCCACGGTGCTGGTGCTCGCCGTCGCGTTCCTGATCGGCTTCCGCCCGGAGGCCAATCCGTTGCAGGTGCTCGGCGCGATCGGCATCCTGCTGCTGTTCGTGCTGGCGTTCTCCTGGATCTCGGCGGCCATCGGCGTGGTGAGCCGCTCGGTCGAGGCGGCCAACGGCTTCGGCTTCTTCGTCCTGTTCCTGCCCTACCCCAGCAGCGCGTTCGTGCCGATCGAGACGATGCCGACGTGGATCCACGGCTTCGCCGAGCACCAGCCGATGACCCCGGTGATCGAGACGATGCGCGCGCTGCTGCTCGACCAGCCGCTGGGCAACAGCGCCTGGCTCGCCCTGGCGTGGTGCGGCGGGCTCCTGGTCGCCGGCGTGCTGGCCGCCACCTTCGCCTACCGCCGCCGCGTCTCCTGACCGGTGCGCGTGAGCGCGCCCTCCGCCCGCGCGGCGGAGGGCGCGCTCTACGAATCCAGGGTGAGCACGGCCGGGGCCTGGTCGGCGAACACCAGCAGCCGGTCCTGCGCCCAGGACAGCCGGCGGCCGTCCGAGGCGCCGTAGGACGTCTCGGCCCTGCGCAGCTCCCTGGCCTGGCCGCCGGGCTCGTCGACGACCATCAGCCGGTCGGGGAACTCGACGTAGGCCAGGGCGTGCCCCTCGGGCGACCAGGTGGGGAAGCCGGCCTGGTCCGAGATCGGCACCGGGTCGCCGCCGCCCTCGGCCGGGACCACCCGGGCGTGCCCACCCTCCGGCCGCCCGGCGGTCCCGTAGTGGCGCAGCGAGTCGGCCAGCAGCCACTGGCCGTCCGGGGAGAACGACAGCAGCATCCAGTCCTGGCCGTCCTTGGCCTCGAACACCCGCTCCGGCTCGCCACCGGTCACGTCGCCCAGGTACAGGTCGGCCTCCTCCAGCCCGCAGCTCCACGCCACCCGCGTGTCCGACCAGGCCAGCCCGATCAGCTTGGTCGTCGCGCAGTCGACCTCGCGCAGCGTCGACACGTCACCGCCGTCGGCCGGCACGCTCACCAGCTCGACCGACTCCCCCTTGGCCCGCCCCCGGACGAAGCGGATCGTGTCCCCGTCGGACGACCAGGACGGCAGCAGGTCGATCAGCGCGTCGTCGTTGTCGCCGGAGAAGTCGTACCGGTCCTGGCCGTCGTCGGTGAGGTTGCGCAGGTCCCCGGACTCCACCTCGAACACCCACAGGTCCGGCTCGTGGGCCAGGCGCCAGAAGTCGTTGGTGAACGCCACCTTGCTGCCGTCGGGCGACCACACGGCGTTGAGCAGGTCCGGGGCGACGTCGTCGTCCTCGACGCACCACCGGCCGTCCCCGGACACCTCGCGCACGCACGGCTCCCGGTTGGTCTCCAGCACCCGGGTCCCGTCGGGCGAGAGCCGGCCGGCGACCGGGGGATCCAGGGTCGTGGAGTCGGTCACCCGCAGACTGTCCACATCGGGACCGCTCCCGGAACAGCCGGCGACGAACAGGCCGGCGACGATCAGACACACCAGACGCGACATCGGCCCATGCTGTCAGGTTCAGTCCTCGATCGTGAGCAGAATTCGCTTCTTGCCGGCGTGGACCAGCAGTTTTCCCGTCCCCCAGCTCAGCCGCACACCGTCGGGACCCTCGGCCTCGTCCGCGGTGTAGAGGGTGCGCGGCTCGCCCCGCGGCCCGTCGACGATCCGCAGCGTGCCCGGGTGCTGGACGTAGGCCAGTGTGTGGTCGGCGCCCGGGACCCAGGTCGGGAAGCCGATCCGGCCGTCGGCCGCTGGCCGCGCCCGGCCGCCGTCGACCGGGATGACCTGCGGGGTCCCGTTCCACAGGGCGAAGGTGGTGGCGTACATCGAGTCGGCCAGCAGCCACCGGCCGTCCGGGGAGAACGACAGCATCCGCCGGTCCTCGGTGGACCCGATCGCCAGCACCGGCCGGTCCCTGGTCGTGTCGGCGTGCTCGCCGAGCCAGACCATCGCGTCGTCGGCACAGTTCCAGGCGACGCGGTCGGCCGACCAGACCAGTGCCCGCAGCGCGGTGAACCGGCACGGGATGGCGCGCAGCATCTGCGGCTGCCCACCGTCGGCCGGGATCGACAGCAGGGCCATGAACGCCGACCCGTCGCCGGCGCGGGCGAACCGGATCGACTCGCCGTCGGGCGACCAGGACGCGAACGCGTCGTAGCTCAGGCCCTGCGGCGGGTTCTCCGGATCGATGCGGTCGACGCCGTCGTCGGTCAGGTTGGTCAACGCACCGGTCCGCACGTCGAAGACCCACACGTCGGCCTCGTGGTAGCCCCACACGTTGTCGGTGAAGGCGAGCCGGGTGCCGTCGGGCGACCAGGAGGCGAACCGGCCGTCGGTGAGCACCCGCTGCCCGTCGACGCACCGCTCGCCGGAACCGTCCAGCCCGGACACACAGACCTGGCCGTCCATCCGCAACAGCCGGGTGCCGTCCGGGGACAACCGGACCAGGCCCAGGGCCTCCTCGCCGTCGGCCTCACCGATCGTGGCCACGTCGGCGACCCGGGGGCCGGGCACCTCGGGGCCGCGCCGGGAGACACAGCCGGTGGCGAGCAGGACGACGAGCAGGGCGGTGAACCAACGCTTCGTTCTCAGCGCGACCTCACTTCGAGCGTGCCGCCGTGACGCACGTCGGCCCGAACCTCCGATCCCCGACTCGACGGGACGAGATCATAGGCCACCGGGCGACCGTCGAAGGTCACGCTCACGGGTGCGGTACCGGCCGGCAGGACCGCGCCCACGGTCAGCTCCGCGCGCACCCGGTGCGTGCCGACGTCCACCCGCAGCCGGTCGCCGTGCCGGCGCACCGCGACGTCGACCGAACCGGCGCCGACGCGGATGTTGTGCCCGGCGATCCGGTCGCGGTCCTCGGCCAGCTGCGGGACCACCGCGAGCCGGCCGTTGCCCAGGTCCGGCGCGACACCGAGGTGCTGGTGCACCACCGGCCACAGCACGCCGTAGGAACCCCACGCCTGCAACGACATCGACCGGTCGTGGAACGGGCGGTCGATGTTGGCCACGAAGTCCGGCGACGGCGCGACCTCGGGCATCGCCCCCGGGGTTTCCCACACCGACGGGTCGAGCTGGATCCGCGCGTTGCCGGTGGTGTAGGTCCGCTGTGGACCGAGCCGGCCGAAGTTGCCCTCCGCCACGGCCATCACCGCGGTGTTCAGCGAGTAGGTCGACCGTTCGCCGCGCACGGTCGACACCACGCCGTCGCAGGACGGGCCGGGGTTGCCCTCCGGAGCGGAGGTCGGGCCGGAACCGGTGTGGTACAGGCCGAACTCGCCCGTGTAGCAGTCCTTCTCCCGCTGCGCCAACGCCGTGGTGCCGTGGGCCGGGTCGGCCAGCGGGGTGCCGCCGGGCAGCTCGATCTCCATCGGCGACACGCCCGTCCAGTGCCGCTGGAACACCGGGCGGTTGTCGTTGGCCGGGTCGGCCGGGTCGTCGATGGACTCGGCGTAGGCGTTCGCGTCGGCGTTCGTACCGCCGCCGGCCCACCAGGTCCGCTCGAACCGCGTCCGCAGGTCCTCGGCGCGCCCGGCGGCCCAGTCCCGCGTGGCCCGGTCGCCCTTGCTGGCCGCCAGGTCGGCCAGGTCGAGCAGGCCGCGCACGAGGTAGGCGGTGCTGTCCAGCTTCTCCTCGCCCATGCCGGCGCGCTCGACGTTGCCCAGGCCCTCCGGCCAGCCGTCGCCGTCAGCATCCAGGTGCTCGTCGACGTAACGCAGGTTGCGCACGGCGAAGTCGTAGAGGTCGTCGCGGAAACGGTCGTCGCCGGTCCAGCGCCACACCAGGGCGACCGCGCTGGGGAACTTCACCGTCTCGTCGGTGTTCCCCGCGTCGTCGTTGGCTCCGAAGTAGACGTCGCCGGTGGACACGATCTCGTGGACGAGCTTGCCACTGCCCTCGTTGACGATCTCGGACACGTCGCGCAACGCGCGCAGGTGGTCCTTGATCGGCTCGAACTGGCCGGCGGCGACCGCGGCGAACGCCGTGTACTCGCCGTCGGTGCCGAAGATCCACGGGTAGTCGGGGAACCCTGCGCCCAACCAGCGGGCCCCGTCCAGGGTGCCGGCGGCGGGCGGGAACGCCCTGCCCTCGTCGGTGTCGCGCAGCCGCAGGCCGGCGGCGTACTGCACCGAGTCGGCCAGGTTCTGCTTGCTCCACTCCACACTGCGCGCCAGCAGCGCGTCGCCCGGCAGGTCCACGACCGTGGTGGCCGCCAGTGCCTGGCGGCCCGCCACCACCGACCGCAGGGCCGCCGCCGGGTCGCGGGAGGCCTTCGCGTACTCGGCGCTCGCGGCACCCGGGCCGGCGTCGGAGCCGGCGACGGTGAACCACACGGTGGTGGCCTTCCCCGGCCGCAGCGCGATCTCGTAGTCCAGCCGCCCGCCGGTGCCCTTGCCGAACGCCGAGTCGTCGCAGCGCGGCGGCGCGTCGCCCTCGGCCGGGCAGACCACGGCCGGGTCCTGCGGACCACGGTGGCCCTGCCCGAGCGCGTGCCCGACGGGGCTGGCCGACGAGCCGACCAGCGCCGCGTAGTCGTGCGCGCCGGTTCCCGGGGAGGTGCCGCGCTCACGGAAGGCCAGCCGGCCCTGGTCGTAGGCACCGGTGTCGGGGAGGTTGACCTCGGCGGCGCCGGGGGTGGTCCAGCCCCACGGGTAGGCCGGCATCAGCTCGGAGTGCGCGTCCAGCGCGAGGTCCACCGTGCGGTGCCGGTCGCTGCGCAGGGTCAGGCCGATGACGGTGGCCCGGGTGCCCTCGGGCACGAAGTCCAGGCGGTCGACGGAAAGGCCGCCGGAGGTGCCGTAGTCGAAGCGGTGGTAGCCCCAGCCGGTGGTGTAGCGCGTGGCCGGGCGCCGCGCACCCAGCCACGCGCCGTCGACGGCGAACCAGATGCCGTCGAGCAGTTTCACCGGCGGGGACCACACCCCACCCATCTCGCCCCGGATGTGCCAGCCGCTGGCCGGGTACAGGCCGTTGGCATCGCCCAGGGCGATGGCCCGCTCGCCGGTGACCAGCGCCCGCCGGTCACCGAGCCGGGCCGTCTCGGACAGCTCCACCGGTGCCCTCCCGGCCAGCGCACCACCACCCACGACGTCCACAATGGACTGTTCGGCCCCGGCGACGGGTGCGCCCAGGACGGTCGAGGTGGTGGCCAGCACGGCCAGGACGACAACGGCTCGGCTCCCGCGCACGTTACTTGACGCCTCCCGCGGTCAGGCCGGCGATGATCCGGCGCTGGAAGATCAGCACCACGATCACCAGCGGCACGGTGACGATCACGCCCGCCGCCATCTTGGTGCCGAACGGGCTGTCGTAGCCGGTGATGCCGGTGAACTGGGAGATCGCGACCGTCGCGGTCTTCATCTCCCGGTCGGTCACCATCGCCAGCGCGATCGCGAACTCGTTCCACGCCGCGATGAACGTGATGATCGCGGTGGTGAACATGCCCGGCGCGGCCAGCGGCAGGATCACCTTGCGGAACGCCTGCCCCCGGGTGAGGCCGTCCACCATGGCCGCCTCCTCCAGCTCCTTGGGCATCTGCCGGAAGAACGTCGCCAGCGTCCACACCGCCAACGGCAGCGCGAAGGACAGGCTCGGCAGGATCATCGCCTGGTAGCTGTTGATCCAGCCGATCTCGGTGAACAGCTTCAGCAGCGGCACGATCAGCGAGATCACCGGGAACATCGAGGTGGCGATGATGATGCCGGCCACGAAGTTCTTGAACCGGAAGTTCAGCCGCGCCAGCGTGTAGGCGGCGAACGTGCCGACCACCAGCGTGAGCAGCGTCGTGATCCCGGCGACGATCACACTGTTGAGCAGCGACCGGCCGAACCCGACGTCCGGACCGAACACACCCTTGAAGTTCTCCAGCGAGATCGGGCTCGGGAAGAACGAGTTGTCGGCCTGGTCGTTGGGCCGGCGCAGCGCCGAGACCACCATCCAGTAGAACGGCGCCAGACAGTAGATGACGATGATGATGATGCCGACGTTGAGCAACCATCGCCGCCCGCGCGGCGCACCGGAACCGGTACTCATGCCGCCACCACCTCCCGCTGGCGCTTCTTCGCTTCCTTGGTCCGCACCCGTGCCTCACCGATCAGGTCGGCGCCCAGCAGCTTGACGAACGCGTACGCGGCGAGCGCCACGTAGACGAACAGCATCGTGGCGTAGGCCGCCGCCGGTCCGTATCTGGTCTGGCCGGCCTCCTCGAAGGCCAGCATCGACAGTGTCTCCACCGACTGTTTCCGTGGACCGATCAGCACGTAGGGCAGGTCGAAGATCCGCAGGACGTCCATCACGCGGAACAGGATCGCCACCATCAGTGCCGGGCGGACCAGCGGCAACGTGATCCGCCAGAACTGGAGCCAACCGCTGGCCCCGTCCACCCTGGCCGCCTCGTAGACGTCGTTGGGGATGACCTGAAGACCCGCGAGGGTCAGCAGGCCGACGAACGGCGCGGTCTTCCACACGTCGGCGATCAGCACCGCGATCTTGGCCTGGAAGCCCTCGGTGGTCCACAGGATCTGGGTGTTGAGCAGTTCGTTCGCCACGCCGTCCGCCTGGAAGATCCACTGCCAGAGGACGGCGGACATCGCCGTGGGCACCGCCCACGGCACCAGGATGCTGGCCCGGACGAAACCCCGGCCGCGCAGCGCGTGGTGCATCACCAGCGCCATCGCCACGCCGAGCACCGTCGCGAAGGTCACGCCGACGACGGTGAAGAAGGTGGTGTTGAAGAAGGCGTTCCAGAACCGGTCGGCGGTGTCGCCCTGGAACATCTGGGCGAAGTTCTCGACGCCGACGAAGTTGTCACCCTCGACGACGAAACCGTTCTCGTCGAGGCCTTCCTCCTTGCGGTACAGCGACTCACGCAACGATGCGATGAGCGGGTAGAGCACGATCAGGCCGAGGACCAGGAACGTTGGCGAGAGCAGCCACGCGGCGAGGCGGCCGTGGCGCTGCGGGCTGGTGGTCGCGTCACCGCCCTGGGTCGGCGGCAGAGCAGGCGCTGTCACGAGATCTCCCTGTCGTACTTCAGCGAGGGGTGCCCGGCCGGGCGGCGCGTAGGGGGCGCGCCACCCGACCGGCACGTCAGCCCTACTCCGCCGTCAGCTTCTCCAGCTCCGACTGCAGGGTCTCCAGCGCCTCGTCGGTGGACTTCTCACCGGTGATGGCACCGTAGGCGGCCTCCTGCATGGCGGCCGTCACGTCGCCGTACTTGACCACGCGGGGGCGCGGCACGGCGTTCTCGATGGACGCGAGCAGGGTCGGCAGGTAGGGGAACTTCGTGATCAGTTCCTGCTCCTCGTAGAGCGCCGTGCGGGTCGGGGCCTGCGAGGTGGCGAGCAGGTTGGACCGCTGGGCGTCCTCCGAGGCGAAGTACTTGATGAAGTCCAGCGCGGTGGCCTTGTTCTTCGCGAACGAGGAGATGGCGAAGTTGTGCCCACCGAGGGTGGACACACCGGGGCCGTCCTTGCCGGGCAGCGGGGCGACACCGAACTTGTTGGCGACCTTCGACGAGCCGTCGGTGGCGTTGGCCAGCGCGTACTGGTAGGGCCACTGGCGGTGGAAGACCAGCTGGCCCTCCTGGAACGCCCGGCGGCCCTCCTCCTCCTTGTAGGTGATGGCGGCCTCGGGGATCTGGCCGTTCTTCTTCGCCTCGACCAGGAAGTTCAGGCCGTCCTTGGCCTCCTGGGAGGTGACGGTCGGCTTGCCGCTGTCGTCGACGATGCTGCCGCCGGCCGACTGCACGGCCTCGGAGAAGTTGACCGTCAGGCCCTCGTACTTGTCGAACTGGCCGGCGTAGCAGCCGATGTTCTTGTTCGCCGGGGCGGCCTTGACCTTGTCACACGCGGCGGTCAGCTCGGCCCAGGTCTTGGGGGCCTCGGTGACGCCGGCCGCGTCGAGCAGGTCCTTGCGGTAGAACAGCAGGCCGCCGTCGGAGTACACCGGCATCGCGTACATCTTGTCGCGGTACTTGCCGGTCTCGACGGCCGGCGCGAGGAACTGGTCGAGCTCGAACTCGCCCTGGGGCAGCTCGGTGATCCACCGGTTCGCGGCGAACTCGGCGGTCCAGATGACGTCCAGGTTGAGCACCGCGAACTCGTCGGACTCGGTCTGCGCGTTCTGGATCATCCGGTTGCGCTGGTCGTCGGCCGACTCGGGCAGCTCGGTGATCGTCACCTTCTCGTCGGGGTGGTCGGCGTTCCACTCGTCGACCAGCTTCTGCATGTTCCCGGAGGTGTCCTTGCCGGTCGCGAACGTGATGGGTCCGCGGCCCTCCAGCGCGGTCGAGCCACCGCCGCCACCTCCGCCGCCCCCGGCGTCACCGCCGTCGTCACCGCACGCGGTCAACACCAGCGCCGCGACGGCAAGCAGGGCAGCAGTGCGCACCCTTGCTCCAGCAATCATTTCTGTTACTCCTGTCAATCCGTGACTGACTGCACCGCACCTGATTCGCTTCCGGGCCCACCTGCGCCTGGAACAGGTGCTCAGTCAAGGGCTTCCCGAATGCGCACGCGAAGAGATCGCGGCGCGAACCGCCACCGGGCGAACGTCCGCCGTCTGGTGACGGGTCCACCGTTGAGTCATCCTCGACTCCATCCACGCCGGTCCTTTTCGGACCCGCTCGCCTTGGGCTGCACAACCGGTGGCACAGGTGGCCGACTTGATCGGTTAATGGCGGACAAGCCTGGACCAGCACAAGGTTTGAAGTCAACCCCCGGACGGCCGTATTCGATCACACCCCGGCAACAACGGCACCGGCCGACCGTTCTGGTGTCAGCAAACCGGCGTTGGTTGCTGTTCGGCAACGAAAAGGCGCCGTGCGCGGTTCACGACCGTTCACCTCGGGAAATAGCGTTACCCGGCTGTCCGGTCGCTGCCAACCGGGGCCCTTCCCGGCAGCGTGAACCGGGCGATCGAGCGTTGCTGGAGGCTGCCCAGATACACCCTTCCCGAACTCTCCCGAACCCCGGTCACCATGTGGTAATCGGGCCGGGTGCCGTGGAAGTCGTGCACCGTGCGCCCGGTCACGCCGTCCACCGCACGCACCCACACCACCCGCTTCTCCTTGACCCGCAACGGCTCCGGCAGCGCCCACGCGGCCTTGCGCAGCACCGGGTGCAGCCGGCTGACCAGGTCGAGCACCGCCAGCCGGGGGCTGGCCACGGCGATCCACAGCAGACCGTCCGAGCCGGTGGAGATGTTGTCCGGGAAGCCGGGCAGCCCGTCGACGAGCACCTCGGCCACGCCCTGCCGCTCGCCGGTCAGCGGCACCCGGTCCAGCCGGTAGGCCCCGGTCTGCGCGACGACCACGGCCGACTCGTCCGGCGCGAGCGCCACCCCGTTGGCGAAGTGCAGCCCGTCGAGCACGGTGTCCACCGTGCCGTCGGGGTCGCGGCGCAGCAGCCGGCCCGTCCCCCGGTGTTCTAGCAGGTCGGCCTGCCAGTGCTCCAGGTCGAACCGGCTGGTGGAATCGGTGAAGTAGACCGTGCCGTCGGCGGCGACCGCGGCGTTGTTGCACACCCGCAGGCCGGGGCCGCGCTCGACGAGCACCTCGATCCCGCCGCTGACCCGGTCGACCAGCAGCAGCCCGCGCGCTGCGTCGCAGACCAGCAGCCGGCCGTCCGGGTAGCGCTCGATGCCCAGCGGCCGGCCGCCGGTGTCGGCGATGATGTCCAGCCGCCGGCCGTCGGGGGTCAGCCGCAGCACGCGGCCGTCCTCGACCCCGGTGAACAGGTGTCCCTTGTCGACCAGGACGTCCTCCGGGCCCAGCCCGTTGACGTGCAGGACCTCCAGGTCCGGCAGGCTGTTCCTGGCCGGCCGGGCGGACCTGGGTGTCCTGGGCGGGCGCCAGGTGACCGGGTCGATGCTGGGACGTCGCATCAGCCCTGCCTACTCCACCACCGGCCGGCCGGCAACTACCGGTAGGTCAGCAGGTCCCGGTGGCGGCCCTCGAAGTGCCCGTGCTCGTTGTAGGACAGCAGGTTCAGCCCGGAACGACCGCTGACCAGCTTGGTGATCGAGGCGTTGGCCATGGTGCGGTTGAGCGCGAGGAACCCGGCCGGCGGCAGGCCGAGCAGCCGCGCGCACACCGCGCTGATCACCCCGGCCGAGGTGAACACCAGCGCCGCGCCACCCGTGGGCAGCCCGTCGACGGCCTCACCGACGGCCGCCAGCGCACCGCTGCTGAATCGTTCCCAGGTGCCGGTACCGGCCGGGCCGTCGCCGGCCAGCCACCGCGACAGGGCGTCGTCGAGGGCGGCCTGGAACCGGCGTGCCGACGCGGCGACGTCGGACGGGTCGGTCAGCTGGCCCTCCGGCACCAGCCCGAGGTGGTCGTACTCGTTCCACCGCTCGTCGCGGCGAACCTCCAGGTCGGCGCCGGCGGCCGGCAGGCAGGTGGTGGCGGTGGCGACCTGGCGGCGCAGGGTGCCCGACCAGACCGAGGCCACCCGCACCTCCCGGCGGCGCAGTTCCTCGCCGAGGACCTTGGCCTGGAGCTCACCGGTCGCCGACAGCACGTCGTAGTCGGCCGAGCCGAAGCTGGCCTGGCCGTGGCGCAGCAGGTAGACGACGGCCACCTCAGCGGCCGATCGCCGCGCGGCAGCGCTGGTGGAGGTAGTCGACGAACCGGCCGAAGTGCTGGAAGGCCGGGTTGTGGGTCTGGCCGGCGCGGTAGCGGTAGTAGATCTGCTGCATGATCACCGCCAGCCGGAACTGGCCGAAGACCTCGTAGAAGGTCCAGTTCGCCGTGGACAGGCCCATCCGCGAGCAGTAGTGGTCGACCAGTTCGGCTCTGGTCGGCATGCCGGGCAGGTGCGACGGCTGGCGGCGCAGCAGCTGCGCGGTCTCGTCGTCGTCACCCTGGACCCAGTAGGCCACGCTGCCGGCCAGGTCCATCAGCGGGTCCCCGAGAGTGGCCATCTCCCAGTCCAGCACCCCAACGACGTCCAATGTGGACGAACCGTCGAGCACCACGTTGTCGAACCGGAAGTCGTTGTGGATCACGCAGATCCGCACGTCGTCCGGCCGGTTGGCGGCCAGCCAGGCCATCACCTCCGAGCAGTCCGGCGAGTCGTCGGTGCGGGCCAGGGTGTAGCGGTCGTTCCAGCCAAGCACCTGACGCTCGACGTAGCCCGCGCCCTTGCCGAGGTCGGTCAGGCCGGCGACCTCCGGGTCGACCTCGTGCAGCTCGATCAGCCGGTCGAACACCCGGAAGGCCAGCTCACGGGCCCGCTCGGGCGCCAGCGTCAGCCCGTCGGGCAGGTCCCCGCGCAGGATGATGCCCTCCAGGCGCTCCATGACGTAGAAGTCCGAGCCGAGCACGGCCAGGTCCTCACACAGCGCCAGCACGTTCGGCACGTACGGGTACACCGGCCGCAGCTGGCGCTGGACCCGGTACTCGCGCCGCATGTCGTGCGCCGAGCGCGCCTTGTGCCCGGCCGGCGGACGGCGCAGGATCAGCTCCCGGCCGGTGCCGGCGAAGCGCAGCAGGTAGGTGAGGTTCGACGCGCCACCGGGGTACTGGCGAACCTCGGTCAACTCCCCCAGACCGTCCACAGTGGAACCCAGCCAGGCGGCGACGGCGACGGTGTCGAACGCGTCCTCGTCCCGGACAACCCCAGGCTGGTCAGTCAGACCACTCACGACGCCCCCTCGCAGGCTCGGTGACGCCGCTCGCGGTCGCCCTGTGCTGAATGGTTCGCTCCGCAAGCTCCGCTCACGACGACTTCCCGGGCAGGTAGCCAGCCAGCTCCTGGCGGGCGACCAGGTTCAGGTGCACCTCGTCCGGGCCGTCGGCCAGCCGCAGCGACCGGGCGCCGGAGTAGGCGGCGGCCAACGGGAAGTCCTCGGACAGGCCGGCCGCGCCGTGCAGCTGGATGGCCATGTCGATCACGTCCAGAGCCATCGCCGGCACCGCGACCTTGATCTGCGAGACCTCGCTGCGCGCCCCCGCCAGCCCCTGGGTGTCCAGCAGCCACGCGGTGTGCAGCACCAGCAGCCGCGCCTGGTTGATGGCGATCCTGGCCCGCGCGATCCGCTCCCGGTTCCCGCCAAGGTTGGCCAGCGGCTTGCCGAACGCGACCCGCTCGCTCGCCCGCGTGCACGCCAGTTCCAGCGCCCGCTCGGCCAGCCCGATCAGCCGCATGCAGTGGTGGATGCGCCCCGGCCCCAACCGGCCCTGGGCGATCTCGAACCCGCGCCCCGGCCCGGCGATCACCGCCGAGAGCGGCAGCCGCACATCCGTGAAGCTGACCTCGCCGTGCCCGAACGGCTCGTCCTGGTGGCCGAACACCGACAGCATCCGCTCCACCCGCACGCCCGGCGCGTCCATCGGCACCAGCACCATCGAGTGCTGCTGGTAGCGGTGCGCCTCCGGGTCGGTCAGACCCATGAAGATCACGAACGCGCACTGCGGGTGGCCGACACCGGTACTCCACCACTTCCGTCCGTTGAGGACGATCTGGTCCCCGTCGACGGTGGCCGTGGCCGCCATGTTGGTGGCGTCCGAGGACGCCACGGCCGGCTCGGTCATGCAGAACGCCGAGCGGATCTCCCCACGCAGCAACGGTTCCAGCCACTGCCGCTGCTGGTCCTGGCTGCCGTACCTGACCAGCACCTCGGCGTTGCCGGTGTCCGGGGCGTTGCAGTTGAACACCACCGGCGCGATCGCCGAACGGCCCATCAGCTCGGCCAGCGGCGCGTACTCCACATTGGACAGACCGGCGCCGCCGTGCTCCCGCTCGGGCAGGAACAGGTTCCACAGGCCCTGGGAGCGGGCCTTGTCCTTGAGCTCGTCGATGACCGGCAACACCACCCAGGGATCACCGCTGTCCCGCAACGCTCGGTGGTAGTCGGCCTCGACGGGCTCGATCCGCGCGCTGATGAAGTCGCCGACACGCGCCAGGTAGTCGGCCGCCGTGGCCGAGTGCGAGAAGTCCACCCCAGCACACTAGGCCACCACAGCCCCGGTGCGAGCCCCCAACAGGACCCAGCTCACCATCACCGGACCCAGAACTGGGCTGCGCGCACAAGGCCCCCGCACCACGCCAGCGGTGCGGGGGCCTCGCGCAGGGGTGCTTACTCGCCCACGTAGAGCAGGAGGTTGGGCGTGTCACCGGTGGGGTCGGTGATCTTGTCCGGCGACGCGGCCTCGACCAGGCCGGCCGACACGTCCGCCGGGGTGGCGTCCGGGTTGGCCTCCAGGTAGAGCGCCGCCGCGCCCGCCACGTGCGGCGAGGCCATCGACGTGCCGCTGATGGTGTCGGTGCCGCCGTCGTTCCAGGACGAGGTGATGTCCACGCCCGGCGCGTACAGGTCGACCAGCGAGCCGAAGTTGGAGAAGTAGGCCTGCGCGTCGCCGTCGTCGGAGGCGGCGACGGTGATCGCGTCCTCGACCCTGGCCGGCGAGAAGCCCGACGCGTCGGCCGAGGAGTTGCCGGCCGCCACGGCGAAGGTGATGCCGGCGTCGATGGCGCCCTGGGTCGCGGCGTCCAGGACGTCGTCGACCGGGCCACCGAGGCTCATGTTGGCCACCGACGGACCCTCGGCGTTCTGCGCCACCCAGTCGATGCCCGCCGCGACCTGCGCGGTCGTGCCGGAGCCGTTGTCGTCGAGCACCCGGACGGCGACGATGTCGGCACCCTTGGCCACGCCGTACTCGGCGCCGCCGACCGTGCCGGCGACGTGCGTGCCGTGACCGTGGCCGTCGGCCGGGTCGTCGTCACCGTCGATGGCGTCGAAGCCGCCGGTAGCCCGGCCCTCGAAGGTCGGGTGGTCGATCATCACGCCGGTGTCGATGACGTAGGCGGTGACGCCCGCGCCGGTGGTGGCGTAGGTGTAGGACTCGTCCAGCGGCAGGTCACGCTGGTCGATGCGGTCCAGGCCCCACGACGGCGGGTTCTCCTGGGTGTCGCTGATGGTGAACCGCTGGTTCTGCTGGACGTAGGCCACCGAGTCGTCCGCGGCCAACCGCTTGGCCTCCTCGGCCGACGCGGCGACCGCGAACCCCTGCAGGGCGGTGGTGTAGGTGAACTCGACCTGGGCGCCGTACTCGGCGGCCAGGGTGGTGGCCTGACTGGACACCGTGGTCCTCAGCTCGTCCTTGAGCACCACGATGTAGCTGTCGGCCACGGCGGCTTCGGTGTCCGCCAGCCTGATCGTGCCTTCCTGTGCCTGCGCGGGAATCGCGACGACGGTGGTGACGACCACCGCCGCTGCCGCGAGCCCCACACCGGCGATGAGCCGGCCCCGACGATTGCGCGTCATGACGTTGCTGCCCTTTCTTGTCCCCGACGAAGTGGGCGACCGCATTAGTGGAACAATGCCCGTTGCCCAAACTCATGCAACACTTTCGATTGAACTTCGGGCAATGCTTGCCACTTACCCTTACTGGGCTGACCGGCCCAATCGCCCTACTGCGTCCGGCCCAGCGGCGCACTCGCCGGTGACCAGCCCCTGATTATCCGGCGAATCGATTCACCCCAGGGTTGACCAGGGAAAACGTCGAACACTGTTCCGTATTTCCGCACAGGTCGGGTTTATTCGACGGAAGAATAGAATTCGAATATCGACGATTCGAGTTCCGCCTGTTATTCACCCCGATCCCCAACTATGGGGTCTTGCTCGGGAAAAATATGTGTGATATCAGGGCAACCGCTCGCGCAGCAGTTTGCCGGTGGCGTTGCGCGGCAGCTCCTCGACGAAGACCACCTCGCGCGGCACCTTGTACCGGGCGAGGTTGGCCCGCACGTGCTCGCGCACCCCCTCCACGTCCAGGCTCGCGCCCTGGCGCAGCACCACGTGGGCCTTGAGCCGCTGGCCGAACTCCTCGTCGGGCACCCCGGTCACCGCCGCCTCGGCCACCGCCTCGTGCTCCAGCAGCAGGTTCTCGATCTCGCCGGGGAAGACGTTCTCGCCACCGGAGACGATCATGTCGTCGTCCCGGCCGTCGATGAACAGCAGGCCCCGCTCGTCGAGGTGGCCGAGGTCGCCGGTGGCGAGCAGCCCGTCGAGGACGTCCTTGTGCCGCCCGTCGGTGTAGCCCTCGAAGGCCAGCACGCTGCCGACGAACACCCGCGCGACCACGTTCGGCACGGTGATCCGGCGGTCCTGGTCGTCGTAGAGCGCGACCGTGCAGCCGACCGGCGGGCGCCCGACCGTGCCCGGCGCCTCCCGCCAGTCCTGGGGCGTGGCCACCGTCGCCACCGCGACCTCGGTCGACCCGTACAGGTTGTGCACGACCTCGCCGAACGCCTCGGTCGCCCGGTTGCCCAGCTCCGGCGGCAGCGCGGAGCCGGCGGTGAACACGATCCGCAGGCTGGAGGTGTCGTAGCGGGCCAGCACCTCGGGCCCGAGGTCGAGGATGCGGCGCAGCATCGTCGGCACCACCACCAGCGCGGTGACCCGGTTGTCCTGGATCGCACGCAGCGTCTCCTCCGGGTCGAACCGGCGGCGCATCACGACCGTGGACCCCAGCCCGAAGGAGAGCAGGAACTGCGACAGGCCGGTCCCGTGGAACAGCGGCGCCGCCAGCATCGTCGCCTCGCCGACGCGCAGCGGGACCCGGTCGAGGAACTGCGCGATCGCCAGCGGCGACCTGACCTGGCGCGGCGCGCCCTTGGGGGTGCCGGTGGTGCCGCTGGTCAGCAGGACCAGTCCGCCGGGCCGGCGCGGGTTGGGCAGCCTGCCGTCGTCGACCCCGTCGACCAGCTCCTCCAGGGTCCGCCCGGTGCCCGGCTCGTCGGCCCAGGACAGGAAGGTGGGCACGTCGATGGCGTCCACCAGTCGGGTGAACTCCTGGTCGTGCACGACCGCCGAGACGCCTTCGCGCCGGGCGACGTCGACGAACTGCGGGCGGGCGAACCCGGTGTTCATCAGCAGCAGCCGCGCGCCGAGCTTGCTGGCGGCGATCATGGTGAGCACCGCGCCCCGGTGGTCGCGGGCCAGCAGGGCGATCACCGAGTCCGGCCCGAGCCCGTGGTTGGCGAACACCCTGGCCAGCGCGTTGGACCGGGTGTCGAGTTCGGCGTAGGTGAGCGGGCCGCGTTCGTCGACCAGGCCGACGGCGGTGCTGTCGCGGCCGGCGGCGATCCTGGCCGCGCCGGCGATCGGGCCGAGCTGGCGCAGCCGCACCAGCGAGAGCAGTGCCTGGTCGGGGCGGGTGACGGGCACCAGGCCCGACCGGCGGATGACGTTGAGCCCGCGGACCAGTACCGGAACCTGCGTGAGCGCGTGCCTGACCCGAGTCACCCGTGACCTCCTCGTCGGCTGCCCCTGAACCTACTGGAGAGTTAACTAACGGTCCACCGCCGAACTGTCGGTGCGAGCGCGCACAATGCCGAACATGCAGGTCGTGCAGGTTGTCGTGGTGTCGCCGGAGGCCGACGGTGCCGGCCGGGTACGCGTGCTCCCGTCCGGCGTCGACACCAGTGTGCCCGACCTGGCCTCCTGGATGGCCGCCACGGAGGCCGAGCACGCACCCCGCTGGGTACTGCCCTCGGCCGAGGCGCTCTACCCCGACCTGCTGGCCGCCGGCGTGCGCCTGGCCCGCTGCCACGACCTGCGGCTGGCCGAGGCCATCCTGCTGGCCCACACCGGCACCCCCGCCCGCCCGCGCAACCTGGCCGCCGCCTGGGCCAGGCTGCGCGGCCTGCCCGAACCCGACGACCCGCCCCCGACGACCCGCGACGAGCAGCCGACCCTGTTCGAACCGGACCGCGACCGCCACCCCGCCGGCACCGACCAACTGACCGCCGCCACCGCCGTCCACGACGACCAGCTGCGGCGCCTCGCGCAGGCACCAGGCCTGCGCCTGCTGGTCGCCGCCGAGTCCGCCGGAGCCCTGGCCGCCGCCGAGATGCGCCACCACGGCCTGCCGTGGCGCGCCGACGTGCACGACGACCTGCTCACGCGGCTGCTGGGCCCGCGCACGCCGCCCGGGGTGCGCCCGGCGGTGCTGGCCGGCCTGGCGGAGGAGATCACCGCCGCGTTCGGCCTGACCGGGGCACCGGAGAGCCGCCAGGTCAACCCGGACAACCCGGCGAGCGTGGTGCGCGCGTTCGGCCGGGCCGGCATCGACGTCGCGTCGACCAGGGCCCACGTGCTGCGCGAGATCGACCATCCGGCCGTGGAACCGTTGCTGCGCTACAAGGAGCTGGCCAGGCTGTGGGTGGCCAACGGCTGGACGTGGCTGGACTCGTGGGTGCGCGAGGGCCGGTTCCGCCCCGAGTACGTCGTCGGCGGCGTGGTCTCCGGCCGCTGGGCCACCCGGGGCGGCGCCGCGTTGCAGCTGCCCAAGGCGCTGCGCACCGCCGTGCGCGCCGACCCCGGCTGGTCGCTGGTCGTGGCCGACGCCGCCCAGCTGGAACCCCGCGTCCTGGCGGCGCTGTCCGGCGACCAGGGCCTGGCCTCGGTGTCCACCGGCGTCGACCTCTACGCCCGGCTGGCCGCCGAGGCGTTCGACGGCGACCGCGACCACGCCAAGATCGCCATGCTCTCCGCGATGTACGGCGGCACCGCCGGGGGCGCCGCTGCCCTGCTCGCCACCCTGCGCAAACGCTTTCCCCAGGCGGTCGACTACGTCGAACGCGCCGCGCGGGCCGGCGAGGAGGGCCGAATGGTCCGCTCCCGGCTGGGCCGCACCAGCCCGCCGCCGAGCGAGGCCTGGCGCAACCTGACCGGCGCGTCGGCCACCGACGAGGGCGCCGAACGCCGCTCCCGCCAGGCCGCCCGCGAGTGGGGCCGCTTCACCCGCAACTTCGTCGTCCAGGCCAGTGCGTCGGACTGGGCGCTGACCCTGCTGGCCACCCTCCGCCGCCACCTGTCCGGCGCGCGGGCCCACCTGGTGTTCTTCCAGCACGACGAGGTCATGGTCCACTGCCCGACCGCCGAGGCCGAGGCGGTGACCGAGGCCATCACCGCCGCCGCCGAGGAAGCCACCACGCTGGTCTTCCCCGACACGTCCGTCCACTTCCCCCTGCAGGTCACCACGGTGACCACCTACGCCGACGCCAAGTGACTACGCTCGTCCGCTGTGGACACCACACGTCTGGACCTGGCCCGGATCCGAGCGGCTCAGGACGTGATCGACCCGATCTTCCGCGACACGCCCCTCTACCGCTGTGAGGCCCTGGAGCCGGTGCTCGGCTGTGTCCTGAGCATCAAGCTGGAGACGGCGAACCCGGTCCGCAGCTTCAAGGGCCGCGGAACGGAACTGGTGACGGACCAGGTCGCGGCCGGCGGCCGGCTGGTGTGCGCCAGCGCCGGCAACCTGGGCCAGGCCCTGGCCTGGTCCGCCCGCGCCAGGGGACTGTCGGTGACGGTGGTGGCCTCCCGGTCGGCCCCCGCCACGAAACTCGACCGGATCCGCGCCCTGGGCGCCACCCTGCACGTGGTCCCCGGCGACTTCGACGAGGCCAGGGCCCGCGCCGCCGAGATCGCGCACGAGTCCGGCGCGCGGCTGGTGGAGGACAGCCAGGACCTGGAAACCTGTGAGGGCGCGGGCACGATCGGCCTGGAGTTGGTCGGGCACGCGTTCGACACGGTGCTGATCGCGCTGGGCGGTGGCGCGATGGCCACCGGCGTCGGCCACGTGGTGAAGACCCTCACCGAGGCCGAGGTCGTCTGCGTCCAACCGGCCGGCGCCCCGGCGATGACGCTGTCCTGGCGGGCCGGCCGGGTGATCACCACGCCCACCACCGACACGATCGCCGACGGCGTGGCCGGCCGCCTGCCCATCCCGGAGGTCCTGGACGATCTCCGCTCCACCATCGACGACGCGGTGCTGGTGGAGGAGTCGTCGATCATCACGGCGATGCGCCTGCTGCACGACCACGCCGGCCTGATCGTGGAACCGTCGGCGGCACTGGGCGTGGCGGCGGTGCTCGAGGCGCCCGCCCGGTTCGCGGGCAGGCACGTGGTCACCATCATCTGCGGCAGCAACGTCGACGTCCCCGCCTACCGGGACTGGCTCACCCGCGCCGAAGCACCCCGGAGTCCAGTTCGGTGACGGTCCGATGCCCCGACAGCCCCACGGTGAGGTCGAGGTCGGCCAGCAGGCTCCGCACGACGTGCCGGACCCCGTCCTCGCCGCCCAGCCCCAGCCCGTACACGTAGGGCCGCCCGAGCAGCACGGCGCGGGCCCCCAACGCCAACGCCTTCACCACGTCGGCCCCGGTCCGGATCCCGGAGTCGAACAGCACGGCCATCCGGTCGCCGACGGCCGCGGCGATCTCCGGCAGCACGTCGAGTGAGCCGACGGCGCCGTCGACCTGCCGCCCACCGTGGTTGGACACCACGATCCCGTCCATCCCGGCGTCCCCGGCGCGACGGGCGTCGTCCACGTGCTGGATGCCCTTGAGGACGATCGGCCCGTCCCAGTGCTCACGCAGGAACGGCAGCTGGTCCCACCGCTTGTCGGTGCCGGTGAACATCGGAATCCAGTGCAGGATCGCCGCCGTCGGGTCGTCCTCCGGGGTCGCGGCCAGCCCGGCGCGGAAGGCCGGGTCGGAGAACGGGATCGCCGTCCCGATGCCCCGGATGAACGGCAGGTAGGCGCCGTCGAGGTCACGGGTGCGCCACGCCAGCGTCCACGTGTCCAGCGTGACGACCAGCACCGAGAACCCGGCCGCCTTGGCCCGCGACAGGATGCTGACGGTCACCTCGTTGTCGTTGGGCCAGTACAGCTGGAACCACCGCTGACCGTCCCCATTGGACTCAGCAACCTCTTCGATGGTGTGCGACGAGGCGGTGGACAGCACCATCGGCACGCCGAGCGAGGCCGCCGCCCTGGCCGTGGCCAGTTCGCCGTCCGCATGCACGATCGACTGGACCCCGACGGGCCCGAGCATCACCGGTGCCACCATCGACGTTCCCAGAACCGTGGTCGACAGGTCGCGCTGGGTGGCGTCGGTCAACATCCGGGGAACGATCCGCCACCGGTCGAAGGCCTCCCGATTGGCCAGAACCGTGGCCCCGCTGCCGGCCCCACCCTCGACGTAACCGAACGGCCCGCTCTCGAACCGCTCCCGCGCGACGGCCTCCAGCGCGGTGGCGTCAGTGGTGAAGATCGGCAGCTGCCCCCCGAGCCCCTGCAGATAAATCTCGTTCTGATAACCACCCAGGTTGGTCATCCCGCTTCTCCCTGGGGTCCGAGGGAATCCCCGGGCCCCATCTGCCGAGGCGGAAACTGCGGCACCCCCGGAGGCGGCCCCTGCTGGTTACGCCCCCGCGGCACAGCCGCGACCTGCGGCGCGAACTGCGGGCGCCCCAACACCGGCTCCCCCGGCATCGACTGTCCCCGTGCCCGGCCTTCGGCGCCCGAGCCCGCCGGCGCACGCGGCCCGGCCTGGGGTCCCGGACCGGTCTGCGCACCCGCCTGCGCGCCCGGCATTCCCGGACCTGCCGGCCCTGGACCCGCCTGAGCCGGTGAACCCGGCCCTGCCGGCGATCCCGTTCCGCCCTGGGATCCCGGGCCCGCCTCCACCCAGGCGCTCCACCCGGCCGGCGAACCCGCGGGTGGGGGCGGCTGCGACGACGACTGCGACTGTGGCATCCCCGGCTGCGCCGGCGAGTGCGGCGACCCGACCGGCGGCTGCGAACCCGGCCCGCCCTGGGAACCCGGCTGCGGCAACGAACCCGGTTGCGCCAGCGGACCCGGGCCCATCGGCGCCGGCCTTGCGGACCCCGGCTGCGCGAACGGCTGCCCGGGTGTCATCGGCGTCTGCTGGCCAGGCCCACCGAACCCACCGCCGGGAGCAAACCCTTGCCCCGGCGGGAAACCCTGGCCGCGTTGGACGGTGGGCGGTGGGGCGTACCCGCCCGGCGGCGGCGCGATCGGCTGCCCGCCAGGCCCGGGCTGGGCGGCCGGCGCCTCGCTGGCGGCCCCGCCGAGGAACTTCACGCCGAGTAAGGCGACCCCCACGAGTCCGAGGACCACCCCGAGCCAGGGCTGCATGGGCTCGGCCCATTCGAGGATTCGGAACTGCATGTCGAACGAGTACAACAGCACCGAACCGAGCCCAAAGAAGGTGAGCAAACCACCGATCCGAACCACGATCTTCCCCTATCCCCGCGCCAATTCGCGCACCCTAGTCCCTGGCACGCCAGATCCGCCACAGTCCGATCCAACTGTTTGCGGCTGCGACCGACCCGCCACCGAGCGCCGTCAGCAACGCCGCCCGAGACCCCGATCCCAGCACCAGCAACACAATCCACCCGAGAATCGACAGTACCGACACTGCCGCGAACGCGGCCGACACCGTCACCGCTGGCTCCCGTGTGGACAGTTCGGACAGTGGCACCCGCACCGGCAGCTCCCGCCACCCGCGCCAGGCCAACAATGCCACGAACGCCACGACGCCCAGCCCGAGCCACGCCAGCGAACGGCTCGGCGCCGGCGCTCCGGCGATCACCAGCGCCAGCGCGCCGACCGCCAGCCACGCCCCGATCCGCCGCACCAGCATCAGCGACGCCACCCGCTCGATCCGGCCGAACCGGGCGGTGCCCAACCGGACGGTCGGGCGGGTGACCCGGCGCGGGTCGCCCGGTGGCCGGGCGGCGATCGTGGCCAGTTTGACCGCGATCTCCTCGTTGTCCTGGTCGAGCCGGCTGGCCTCGGTGTAGGCGGCCTCGGCCACGCGCCAGTCGTGCGCCAGGGTCGCGGTGTCGCCGAGAATCTCGTGCGCGCGGGCCTCGTCCGGGGCGAGGGACACCGCCACGCCGGCCGAGCGGACCGCGTCCGCCGGCGTGTCGTGGGCCAGCGCCTCGGCCAGCGTCACGTGGCAGCGCCAGTCGGCGGCGTCGCGGCGCACGGCCTCGCGCGCGGACACCACGGCCTCGTCGTGGCGGCCCAACTCGACCAGCGCGAGACTGGCCAGCCGGTGCGCCCACGACCACTCGCCGAGCACCATCGCGCGTGTGGCCGCGGCGAGCGACTCGTCGGGATCGCCGGCCTCGAGATGGGCGGCCGCGAGCCGGCACCACGCCGCCGCGTGCTCCGGGAACCGGTCGAGGGCGGCGACCAGCATCGCGATCGCCGAGTGCTGGCGCCCCTGGGCGGCCAGCTCGTCCGCCCGGACCAGCACGGATTCGATCGTCCCCACCATCGTGATCCTCCCCGGAGCTACCCCATCATGCTGGCGAGGTCGCCCGCAACGAGCTTGGCCGGTTCCACCCGGACACCGTTGTCGACCAGCGCGCCCAGCGCCTCGCCGTCGTCCCACAGGTTCACGTTCATCGCCGCGCGGACGGCGCCGTCGCGCAGCCAGAACGCGATGAACTCGCGGGCGGCGAGGTCGCCGCGCACGACGAGTTCGTCGGTGGCCGGGTCGGCCAGGCCGCGGAACTCCATGCCCAGGTCGTACTGGTCGGAGAAGAAGTACGGGCTCGCGGTGTACGGGTCGTGCGCGCCGAGCAGGTTGCGGGCCACGTGCGCGCCCTGGTCCTTGGCGTTGGCCCAGTGTTCGATCCGCAGCCGGCCCGGGTGGCGCGGGTGGTCGTGGGCGGCGAGGTCGCCCACGGCGTACACGTCCGGCGCCGAGGTGCGCAGGCCGGCGTCGACGGCGACACCGCCCTCGGCGAGGTCCAGTCCCATCGCCCGCGCCAGCTCGACCCTCGGCGCCGCGCCGACGGCGAGCAGCACCAGGTCGGCGGGCAGGGTGGTGCCGTCGTCCAGGCTGACGCCGGTGACGGTGCTCTCGCCGGTGAACCCGGTGACGCCGGTCCCGAGCCGCCAGGTGACGCCGTGTTCGGTGTGCAGGTCGCGGAACACGCCGGCGACGGTGTCGCCGAGCACGCCGCGCAGCGGCAGCGACACCGGGTCGATCACGGTGACCTCGGCGCCGTGGGACCGGGCGGCTGCCGCGACCTCGCACCCGATCCAGCCGCCGCCGACGATCACGACGCGGGTGCCGGCGGTCAGTTCGGCGCGCAGCGCGCGGGAGTCGTCGAGGGTGCGCAGCGTGCGCAGGCCGGCGAGCCCGGCGCCGGGGAGTTGTTCCAGGCGGCGCGGGGTGGAGCCGGTGGCCAGCAGCAGCCGGTCGAACGGGTGGCGGGTGCCGCCGGCCTCGACGACCTCGTGGTCGCCGACCGAGCTGACCACGGTCGACAGGCGCAGGTCGATGTCGCGCTCGGCGTAGAAGGACTCGTCGTGCACCCAGTCCGGGTCGGTGGCCTCGCCCAGGAGAATGCCCTTGGACAGGGCCGGCAGCTCGTAGGGCCGGTGGGTGTCCTGGCCCAGCAGGACCAGCTGCCCTGAGTAGCCCTGGGCACGCAGTTCGCCGGCCGCCGTCGCACCGGCGAGCCCGGTGCCGATGATCACGATACGGGTCGGATCGGCCATGGTGATCACACCCTTTCGAGAGTATTGCCTGGTTCTGAACGAAGGTGGACGAACCGCCGTCACGTAGGCTGCGCCGACACGTCCCATGGGTATACGGCGCCAGCGTTGGCGTAGTTCAGTAACGGTCCGAGGATGGGGATAGTGGACAACCACAAGGAGTGGTCGATCACGTGTCGCGACGTCGCCGGGCGGCGCCGGGACCTCACGGTGTTCGTCCGACAGGGACGGGTCGTGCTGGTCGCGCCGCCGGGTGAGACAGCGGTGCTCGCGCCACTGGACGTCGGCCGGTTGCGTGCCGCCCTGCGCGACGCCGTGCTCGACGCCTCGGTGGTCGAGGGCGGATAGGTCACACCCCTGGCCAGGTGTGGACGGGTTCGTTGCTGTGCATGTGGGTGGCGTAGCGACGGGTCATCTCGCGCAGTGCCTGCCCGCGGCTGACCGAGGTGGTCTGCTCGAGCGCGTGCACGGTGTCGACCTGCCAGGTCGCGCCGTTTCGACCGCTGATACAGCGCTGTTCGATGACGCCCAGCAACCGGTCGCGGTCGGCCGGGTCGACGCCCCAGGCGTCGAGGCCGTCGTGGGCCAGGGGCAGCAGCCGGCGCAGCACCAGTTCGTTGACCGGCACCTCGCCGATGCCCGGCCAGTACACCCGCGCCCCGATTCCCTCCCGCGCCGCGGCGTGGAAGTTCTCCTCCGCGGCCGAGAAGCTCATTTGTGTCCACAGTGGACGATCTTGGTCGGCGAGCGCCCTGACCAGCCCGAAGTAGAGCGCCGCGTTGGCCATCACGTCCACGACGGTCGGCCCGGCGGGCAGCACCCGGTTCTCCACCCGCACGTGCGGCCGCCCGTCGACGACGTCGTAGATGGGCCGGTTCCACCGGTAGACGGTGCCGTTGTGCAGCCGAAGCTCGGACAGCGACGGAGTTCCGCCGCTGGCGAGCACCTCGGCCGGGTCCTCGTCGTCGCTGAGCGGCAGCAGCGCCGAGTAGTAGCGGACGTTCTCCTCGAACAGGTCGAAGATCGAGGTGATCCACCGGTCGCCGAACCAGACCCTCGGCCGCACGCCCTGGGCCTTGAGTTCCTCGGAGCGGGTGTCGGTGCTCTGCTCGAACAGGATGATCCGGCTCTCCGCCCACAGCTGTTTGCCGTACAGGTAGGGCGAGTTGGCGCCGACCGCGACCTGCACGCCGGCGATGGCCTGGCTGGCGTTCCAGTAGCGGTCGAAGGTGTCCGGCGCGACCTGCAGGTGGTACTGGACGCTGGTGCAGGCGCTTTCCGGGGCGATCGTGTCGGCCTGGGTGGTCAACCGCTCCCGCCCGGCGATGTCGATCTCCAGGTTCTCGCCCCGGGCAGCGAAGATCTGCTGGTCGAGCAGCTTGTAGCGCTGGTTCTCGGAGAGGGTGTCGGGGCCCATGTGCTCGTCCTGGAGGGTGGGCAGGATCCCGATCATGACGATGTTCGAGCCGGACAGCTCGGCCTTGTGCTCGGCGGCGTTGAGGCTGGCGCGCAGGCTGGACTCGAAGTCGGCGAGCCCGGCGGGCCCGAGCGGCCGGGGCGAGAGGTTGATCTCGATGTTGAACCGCCCGAGCTCGGTCTGGAAGGCCGGGTCGGCGATGGCCGCGAGGACGTCGGAGTTGCGCATGGCCGGCTCACCGGCGGCGTCGACCAGGTTGAGTTCGACCTCGAGCCCGGTCATCGGCCGTTCGGTATCGAACCGTGACTCGGACAGCATCTGGGCGAACACGTCCAGGCACTGCCGGACCTTCTGCCGGAACCGCTGCCGGTCGGCACGGGTGAACTCGGTCCGCTCGACATCCTTGCCCATCGGCCTCGCCTCCGGTTCCGAGATCAAACAAGCGTAGCGGGCTAAGCTCCCTCGGGTGACGGACAACCTGGTCTGGATTGACTGCGAGATGACCGGCCTCGACCTGGGCAAAGATGCCCTGATCGAGATCGCCGTCCTCGTCACCGACTCCGAACTCACCATCCTCGACGACGGCCTGGACGTGGTCATCCACGCCGAGGACGACGTCCTGGACGGGATGCCCGATGTCGTGCGGGACATGCATGCCAGGTCCGGCCTGACCGAGGCCGTCCGCCAGTCGACGGTCACTCTGGAGGACGCCGAGAAACAGGTGCTGGACTATGTGCGCCGGCACGTCCCCGAGGCCCGCACGGCGCCACTGTGCGGGAACTCGATCGCCACGGACCGCGGGTACATCGCCCGGGACATGCCGGCCCTGGACGCGCACCTGCACTACCGGATGGTCGACGTGTCGTCCGTCAAGGAGCTGTCCCGCCGCTGGTACCCGAGGGTGTACTACGCCCAGCCCGACAAGGGCCTCACCCACCGGGCCCTGGCCGACATCCGCGAGTCGATCCGCGAACTGCGCTACTACCGGAGCACGGTTTTCGTCCCGCTGCCCGGCCCCACCAGCGACCAGGCCAAGGCCGCCGCCGAAGCCCTGGTCAACAACGACAAGTAACCGATTGCGAGCCCCGCCGGGGCACGCGTTACGATGATGTCCGCCGCCAGACCTTGGCGGTGATGGTGGGTGTAGCTCAGCTGGTAGAGCACCTGGTTGTGGTCCAGGATGTCGCGGGTTCAAGTCCCGTCACTCACCCCAAGTTTTCGCAGGTCAGAGGGGGTACGGGGCAGGCCGTATCCCCCACGGGAACCAGCAGTGTCCCCCAGGTGAGCTTTGTGATCTCGCACACATCTTCCTTTCTGTCTCGGGTCACAGTCACAGCGCTCCGCCGTCACATCGCAGCGCCGACCAGCCGCCGACCAGCCGCACAGTCGACCCGCCCACCCAGCCGCCGCGCCCACGAGCGACACCACCCGCACAGCCGCCGCGCCCACGGGTGACACCACTCGCACAGCCGAAGACTCCGCATGGCCGCCACACCGCGCGGAAGGCCCGTTGGTCGGGCGGTGGCCACGCCCTAGACACAACGGCCGCGGTCGGCTCGGATCGGCGGTTCTGGTTCTGGCAGCGATGGCATGGACGTGACGGGGTCTCGGCCCTGTGGCGGGTCGAATTCAGCTTGGCACCCACAGTCGACTCGACCTGGTCTCTCGGGCGCGACGGGGGACGTCGTCGATGGAGCGCAAGCGCCGAACGCTCCGGATCGAACGGCGGCTGCGTCTCATCGGGACCGCAACGTCGTCCGTGGTGACGCCGCGGAACTGCGGGGTTGTGGGGTTACTCGTCTTCAGGACCTCCTTGGGGTCGAAATTGGTTGGTCACCAGGCGATCGCGCCTCCCGCTCCGACGAACGTTCCCGTTTCGGCGGTGGCGGGGAGGGTGGCGGCCTGGACGACCACTTCCGCTGCTTCCTCGGGGCTGGTGGGGGCCTGTTCGCGGCTGATGGGGGTCAGGTCGGTGCGGACAAAACCGGGGCAGACCGAGGTGACCTTGATGGTGGTGTCGGTCAGTTGCTTGGCCAGGGCGATCGTGATGTTGTTCAGGGCCGCCTTGGAGCTTTGGTAGGCCGGCATGACCATCGAGTAGTACGGCGACGACGGGTTGGTCTGGTCGGCGAGTGAGCCCATCGTCGAGCTGACGTTGACGACGCGGCCCCCGGCGGAGCGCCGTAACAGCGGGAGCATCGCTTCCAGTACGGCTACCGGGCCGAACAGGTTCGTGGCGAACGTGCGCTCGAACATGGCGAGGTCGACGATCTCCTTCGGCTCGGAGTTGGTGACCTCCGGGAGGATGCCCGCGTTGTTGACCAGGACGTCGAGGCTGCCGAACTCGTCGTCGATCCAGCGCGCGGCGGCGTGGATCGTGGCGGGGACGGTGACGTCCAGGACGACGCCGCGGGCGCCCACCTCCTCGGCGGCGGCCCGGGCGTCCTGTTCCCGGCGGGCGGCGATGATGACGGTCAGGTCGAGGGCGGCGAGGCGGCGGGCGACCGCCAGGCCGATGCCACGGTTGCCGCCGGTGATGAGTGCTGTCTGCATGGTGGGAAGACGCGTGGGGGTGCCGAAACGTGAGGTCCGGATTTCGGATCTCACGTTCTCCCTCTCCCACGCGTCTACGGTGTGATGAACATGCAGGAGCCATTCGAACGAGCCGTCGAGCAGCACGGGGCCACCGTGCTGCGAGTGTGCCGCGCGGTGCTCGGGCCCGAGGCGGACGCTGACGACGCCTGGTCGGAGACGTTCCTCGCCGCGATGCGCGCGTGGCCGGAGTTGCCGGAGGACACCAACGTCGAGGCCTGGCTGGTGCGCGTCGCCAAACGCAAGGCGATCGACCTGGCCAGGGCGCGCTCCAGACAGGCGATCCCCACCGACGAACCGCCGGAGGGCCCGGCGCCGGCCGACCATCCCGACGCGGAGGGCCTGTGGGACGCGGTGGCCGCGCTCCCCGAGCGACAACGCCTCGCCGTGGCCTACCACTACCTGGGTGGGCTGCCGCACGCCGAGACGGCGGAACTGATCGGCAGCAACGCCGAGGCGGTACGCCGCGCCACGGCGGACGGGATCAAAGGCCTGCGCCGGACCTATCACACGGACACATCACCGAAAGGAGCACCCCGATGACCGCAGACCAGTACACACCCCCCGACGGACACCTCGGGGGCCACACCGACGACCAACCCGACCACACCACGCACACCGACACGCACACCGACCCCGACGACGAGAGCACGGGCGGGGACGAGGGCACGGACGGCACGCCGGGCGAGATCCAGTACACCGACAGCGTCGAGGAGAACCTCACGAGGCACCTGATGGCGCTGAAGATGGATCTGGCCACGCGCGCGGAGCGGGGCGGCGTGCTCGACATCGCCTTTCACGAAGTGGACAGTCCGGTCGGCCGGTTGCTGCTCGCCGCCACGGCCAAGGGGGTCGTGCGGGTCGCCTTCGAGCGCGAGGGGTTCGACGACGTCCTGGAAACCCTCGCCGAGAAGATCAGCCCGCGGGTGCTGTCCTCACCCCGGCGTCTCGAACCGGTCGCCAGGGAGCTGGACCAGTACTTCGACGGTCAGCTCCGTGAGTTCACCGTCCCCAAGGACTACTCGCTGTCCGAAGGGTTCCGGCTGGCCGTCCAACAGCACCTGACCGACATCGGGTACGGGCACACCGCCTCCTACAAGGAGGTCGCCGATCTGGTCGGCAATCCCAAGGCGGTTCGGGCGGTCGGCACGGCGTGTGCCACCAACCCGTTGCCGGTCGTCGTCCCCTGCCACCGGGTCGTGCGTTCCGACGGCACCCCCGGTGGCTACGTCGGTGGCCTCGACGCGAAGCAGACCCTCCTCACCCTGGAGAACGAGATGGTCAGCGGTTGCCCTTGACCCACTCCGGCCACGGGATCTGCCAGTCACCGAGGCCGTCCCAGGACTCCAGCCTGGGACCGCCGGAGTTCTTGACGACGATGATGTCGCCCTTCTGGGAGATCCGCTGCAACCAGGCGGCGTTCTCGGTGGTCATGTTGATACAGCCGTGACTGACGTTGCGGTGGCCCTGATCGCCGACCGACCACGGGGCCGAGTGGTAGAAGATCCCGCTGTTGGACATCCGGGTCGCGATCTCGACATGGGTCCGGTAGCCGAGCGGTGAGTCGGCCGGCACGCCGTAGGTGCTCGAGTCCATTGTGTAGTTCGTGTGCTCGCTCATCACGACATACGTGCCGAACGGGGTCTCGTTGCCGGGTTTACCCATCGCGATCGGAATCGTCCGGACGACCTTGCCGTCGATCGCCACCGTCATCTGATGGGTGCCGCCGTCTGCCACGGCCGTGATCGCCTTACCGACAGTGACGTTGGCGACACGGTCCTCGTTGCCGAAAACACCGCCGCCGAAGTTCCTGCCGTAGATGGTGGCCCGAACCGAGATCTTGGTGCCCGACGGCCAGTACTCCTTCGGTCGCCAGTGGACCTCACTGTCGTTGAACCAGTAGAAGGCACCCGTGACATGCGGCGTGGTCGTGATCTGGATCGCCTGCTCGGCCGCCCGCTTGTTCGGGATGTCCACGTCGAAGTAGAACGCCAGCGGCTGGCCGACGCCCACCGTCTGCCCGTCCTGCGGGTTCATCGACAGATCGGCCTTCAGCCGCGGCGTGATCGTCCTGAACGACGAGGTCAGCGACGCCGGCTTGCCGTCGGAGCCTTCCGCCTTCGCGCTGACCGTGTACCTGCGGTCGAACCCGAGCGGCTCGGCGGCCTGCCAGGTCGTCGAGTCCGGTGACAACGTTCCTGCCACCGGCCGGCCGTCGTCGTTCTTCAGCGCGACCTGCGTGATCCGCCCACCCACGGCGGCGACCGTGATCGGATCGCCCGGAGCGACGTCCGCGGCCTTGTTCCCCGGCGAGATCGACAGTTTCACCGGCGTCCCCGGCGGTTTGGGCCTGGTCGACGCCGTCTGCTCACCTCCGGCCTGCTCGACCGGATCGGCCGTCGTGCCGCTCGTGCACGCACTGGCCAGTGCGACCGTGACCAAAGCCACGACCGCGGTTCCCCACCAACGTCCCTCACCCCGTCCAGCCATTGCCCACCCCACAGATTTGTCCAGCTCCTACCACCCTGGGTCTAGTCTGCCGGATCCCCCAATCGTGTGGACACGGATGGGTGCAGGTCGCGAAAGGGAATCCGGTTTCGGTGGCCTCCGGGAGCCGTGCTACGGTTTCGCCGTCACGGTGGGGGGCAACCTCCAGACGGGCGCCGCTAGCTCAACTGGCAGAGCAGCTGGCTCTTAACCAGCGGGTTCGGGGTTCGAGTCCCTGGCGGCGTACCTTTTGGCCGGCCCTGCGAGGTTGCTGATGCAGCATCGCAGGGCCGGCCGTAGTTATTTCTGGGACAGGGCACCAGCACCGCGATCGGTAGGGCGGATCGTGACTTCGAGACCTTCACGGATCCACGAGGAGTAACCACGTGTCGGGGTTCACCAGTCTCCGTGAGGTTATGTCGGCCGAGCAGTCATCCCGGGACTGGATGCGCCGGAGCAGCTCCTGGCCTGGGGCGTGGGCCACAAGGAACCCGACCTGTACGGCTGGATCATGACCTCCGCCCTGGCGGACGAGTGGCCGGTCGTGGTGTGGAGACGGCAGGAAACCCCGGACTTCGTCCACTTCGACATGGGCATGGTCGATTTCCTCCATCGGCTGACGACCGGGGACCTACCGGAGAACCCCGCGAGCAACGACCTGGTCTGGGGCCTGCGGAAGCCGTATATCGGCTGGCGAGCGACACTCACGTGAACGACGGCTCGGCGGCCCCGTTAGCGGGCTTCACCGTGGTCACGGCGACGGAGCACCGGTCGGCACCGCCGCCTGCTCGTCGTCGGTTCGCCGAGCACGTCTACCAGCAGTTCCCGGTTCCTGTGCCGTACCGTCAGCGATACGACTGACCTGCGGTGTGGTGTTCGCGCACCGTCGGGGACCGTCCGTTGTGGCCGGTCGGGAGCGAATACTCGGTGTCCTGCCGGTCCCGGAAGCCACACAATGGCTCGCATGCCCCTGACCACCCCCGTCCTGGACACCGATCGCCTGCGGTTGCGGCCGGTCACCGGCGCCGACGGCGACCGTCTTTTCGCGCTGCACAGCAGCGCCCACGTGATGCGCTACTGGGATTCCCCGCCGTGGAGCGAGCGGGCCCGCGCCGATCGCTTCGTCGCGGTCAGCCACAGGATGGCCGAGGAGGGCACCGGCGCGCGGCTGGCCATCGACCGCGGCGCCGACGGGGCCTTCGTCGGCTGGTGTGCTCTGACCGGCTGGGACGCGGACAACCGCAGCGCCGAACTGGGCTATGTGCTCGACGCGGCGATGTGGGGTCACGGTTACGCCACGGAAGCCGCGCGGGCCGTGCTGCGGTGGGCCTTCGACACCCTGGACCTGAATCGGGTTCAGGCCGAGACCGATACCCGCAACGTGGCCTCCGCCCGGGTCCTTGAGAAGATCGGCTTCGTGCGCGAGGGGACGTTGCGGGAGAACTGTGTGGTGAACGGCGAGGTGTCCGACTCGTGGGTGTTCGGGCTGCTCCGCCGGGACCGGTGACCACACCGTGACGCTTCCCTACCCGGACGCCGGACAGTGCGTCCCGCTGCTGAAGGTCGCCGGCGCGGTGCTCGCCGACCTGCGGGAGTGGACCGCTGCCGCCCTGCCCGGCCACGACGACCTGCCGTTGGTGAGCCTCGCGTTCGGGGCGGCGGTCGTCGGGCCGTGGGCCAGCGCCGACCAGCTGCGGCTGCCCACCCGCATGGCCGCCTGGGCCTACGCCCTCGACGACCACCTCGAACTGCGGGCCACCGACGCCGACGACCTCGTCGACCGCTGTCTGGCCGTCGTCCGGACAGGGCAGGCCGACACCAGCCACCCGCTGCTGACCAGCCTGTCCGCCTGGAACCAGGAGCTGACCAGCCTGCCCGGCTACCCACCGCTGGACACGCTGTGGCAGGCGAAGTTCGCCAGCTGCCTGCGCGGCCACCGCTACGACTGGGTCGCCGGCCGCACCCGAGAACGCGGCACCGTCGCCGAGTACCTCGACCACGCCGACAGCATCTCGCTGTGGCTGGTGAACCTGCCCCGCTGGGTGGCCTACGGCGGCCCCGACCTCCCCGCGCACCTCGACGTGCTCGTCCCGGCCGTGGACGACCTGTCGATGGCGGTGCGGCTGGCCAACGACCTCGCGACCATCGACCGCGAACGCGACCAGCCGGGCCAGAACAACATCCTGATGTACGACGGCGTCACCGCCGACTGGGTACGCGGCCGGGTCGCCGAGCGTCTCACCGCGATGCGACGCCGCCTGGAACCACTGCTCACCAGCGACTTCCTGCCCGCGGTCGGGGTCGTTCGGCTGTCGGAGTGGGCCATCGGCGTCTATCAGGGCACCGATCTGCGGACCCTGACGCCGCCGTAGCGGGGAGGGCTCCCGTGGCGCCGTCGTTACCGTACGCGCCGACATGCCACCGACATGCCACGGAGAACTGAGATGAAACGAGCCTGTCTAGCGGGTCTGACCCTGGTGCTCGCGGCCGGACTGGTGGGGGTCGCCGACACGGTCGCCCTGGCGGAGGGGGATCCGCTGCCGGTCACCGGTGTGCGGGCCAGCGGCGACGACGGCAACGTGCCGGCCAACACCCTCGACAACGATCTGGACACGCGCTGGTCCGACGAGGGCGACGGCGTGTGGATCGAGTACGACCTCGGGTCCGCGCGGACCGTCGGCTCGGTGTCGCTGGCCTGGCACAAGGGCGACGAGCGGACCTCCAGCTTCGAGATCCGGCTTTCCGCCGACGGGTCGTCGTGGACGACCGTGCTCTCCCGGCGTGACACCAGCGGCGCCACGCTGGAGTTGGAGAACCACGACTTCGCCGACCGCTCCGCGCGCTACGTCCGGATCGTCGGCCACGGCAACCCGGTCAACGACTGGACCTCCATCACCGAGACCACGGTCAACGCGGCCGACGGCGGCGGGGGCGGCGACGAGTGCGCCTACCCGGCCGACGTGCTGGACCTGCGGAACTGGTACATCGGCCTGCCGATCGGCGAGGAGGAGAGTCCGCTCAACATCAGGCAGCCGGAGCTGGCGACCTACTCGATCGACCCGTGGTTCCGTGCCACCGACGACTGCGCGGCGGTCCAGTTCCGCGCGGCCGTCAACGGGGTGACCACCAGCGGCTCGAACTATCCGCGCTCGGAGCTGCGGGAGATGACCGACTCGGGGCAGGAGATGGCCGACTGGTCGTCCACGTCCGGCACGCACACGATGGTGATCGACCAGGCCATCACCGCCACGCCCGAGGGCCGGCCCAACGTCGTCGCCGGCCAGATCCACGACGACAGCGACGACCTGTCGGTGTTCCGGTTGGAGGGCAGCAAGCTCTACGTCACCGACGAGAACGAGAAGCACACCCTCATCACCGACGAGTACGTCACCGGCACCCGGTTCCAGGCCAAGTTCGTGGTCAGCGACGGCAAGATCCGCGCGTACTACAACAACGAGCTCAAGGCCACCCTGTCCAAGAGCTTCACCGGCGGCTACTTCAAGGCCGGCGCCTACACGCAGGCCAACTGCGGCAACGCCTCCCCGTGCAGCTCGGGCAACTACGGCGAGGTCGAGATCTACGGCCTGACCGTCACCCACACCGACTGATCCGCCCGGGTCCGCCCGGGGCGCGACGGCCCCGGGCGGGCACCGGTCAGCGCGGCGGCCGCCAGAGGTGGAGGCTGGCCTGCGCGGACATCGCCACCCGGCCGTCCGCCAGGACGGTGCACAGGCGGTAGGGAACGCGCCGAGGTCGGTGACCGCGCCGTTGGTGACGCGGACCCGGGACAGCCGCCCGGCGACGCGGACGCAGAGCGCGCAGGTTTCGGTCAAGGCCGGAATATGGTCGGGGCGGGTGGGTACCACAAGGACGGTTCGCTGCCCGGCCGACGACCGGAAGTGGTTCAGCTGGGCAGTCGACCAATGGTCACGGTACCCAGCTTGGTTTCCAGGAACCGTCGGTGCCCGCGAGTAGGCTGGCAACCGGGGGGCGGAGGCCCACCCCAGCCCTGACCTGATGGCGCTCGGGGCAGCGGGCCTCGAAGCTCGCGGGACGGTTTGGGCCTGGACCGTTGCGTTTCGTCGCGGCTGCCGGGTTGGCTGATCCCTTCCCGGCGAGCGGGGGTGGGCGTCTAGCTCTGTCGCCGGGCGAACAGCATTCCCGACGGGGAGTCCCCGTTGAGTTGGATCTCCGCCTCCACCGCGAATCCGGCATCGCACAGCCACCCGCTGACCCGTGTCAGTGGGCGTCGGTGCACCTGGACCTCCATCGGCAGGCCGCCGTAGCCGGAGGTCTTCAGTCGCACCTCGTCGCCGGTGTGGAAGCCCAGTTGCAGTGGTGCCCCGGGGCGCAGGACGCGGTGGAAGTCCTCGAGTGCCAGGGGAATCACGTCGTCCGGGAGGTGGATGAGGGTCCACCAGGACAGCACGCCGGCGACCGAGCCGGTCGCCAGCGGCAGGGTTGGCATCGCACCGACCAGGAAGGCGAGGTCGGGGTGTTCCCGGCGGGCCACGTCGATCATTCCGGGTGCGAGGTCCAGGCCGAAGGTGTTGACGCCCAACGCCTTCAGGTGTGCCGTCACGTGTCCGGGGCCGCAGCCCACGTCGGCAACGGGTGCGTCGGCGTCGCGTAGTTCCTCGGCCAGGTGTGCCAGTGCTGTGCGGAGGTAGGGGTGGTGCGACAGGGCGTCGCGCGTGAGGTCCGCGTAGTTGGCGGCCACCGTGTTGTAGGAGGTTTGGGTCGGGGACGGCATCGGTCCAACCTAGCGGCGGGGTTCTCCCCGGTAGTGGCCGAAGGACCAGTAGTTGCCCTCGGGGTCGGCGATGCTGAACTCGCGGTTGCCGTAGTCCTGGTCGGCCAGCTCGCTGACGATCGTCGCGCCGGAGGACCTGACGCGCTCGTACAGTGCGTCGACGTCGTCGGTGACCACGTACATGCCGGCGGTTCCCGGCTCGCGGGTCCAGGCTCGGCCGGGGCGGTGGGAGCCCAGCATGACGCCGCCGCCTTCCGGCCAGTCGAGTTGGGCGTGGGCGACCAGGTCACCGTCGGCGTAGACGGCTGTCTTCTCGAAGCCGAGGGTGTTGACCAGGAAGTCGATCAGGGCTGGTGCGTTCCTGGCCTGCAGGGTGGGCCAGACGGTCTTGTTCGGTGTGTTCATGACGGCCAGTCTTGCGCGCGTTGGTGGGCGCCGGCTTGGATGTTTTGGCGTTCCTCGGTGAGCCAGCGGGTCGGGCTCGTGCCGGTGTACTGCTGGAAATCCCTGACCAGGTGGGAATGGTCGAAGTAGCCGCAGGCGCTGGCGATACCGGCCAGGTCCAGCGGCTGCGCCGCGCGCACGAGGGACGCCATCCGCTGTCTGGTGTACTCGAAGCGCATCAGGCGGGACACCGCTTTGGGCGACAGGCCGATCTCCTGGCGGAACACCGTGGTCAGCTGGCGTTGGCTCAGCAGCACGTGGTTGGCGAGGCCGGCCATCGAACCCGTCCCCCGGTGCCAGGCGATCCAGCGCCACGCCTCCGCCACCTCCGCGCGCGGCTCGCGGACCCGCCCGTCGCGGCGGTCGCGCAGATAGCCGCGCAGGGCGGCGAACCGTTCGGGCCACGTGTCCAGTTCGGCCAGTTGTTCACGCAGGCTCGACGCCGACGCGCCGAGGATGTCGGCACCCTCGGTGGTCAGGGCGCGCAGTTCACCGGCCGGGACGCCGAACAGCTCCCTGGCCGCCAGCGGGCGCACGGCCAGTTGGATACCGGCCTGCACCGGCGGTTGGGCGATGTAGGCGGGGCTGGTGTGCAGGCCGCCGACGACGATCTGGTTGCGGTAGGCCCCCGGGCCGTGCGCGTGCGCCGGCGACAGGCCGGTGACGATCGGGTCGTCCAGGCTGAACACCACGGTCAGTGACGGGGAGGGCAGGCCCCGGTGGGTCACCGGTGTCGCACCGGCGATGCGGTACCCCACCGCCGACACGACGGCGTCCGGCGCGAGACCCGGAACGCTCACGAACTCGGCCTGCACACCGCCACGGTAGCTCGCACACGCCACGAAAGCTCACGACAGGTGCGCGAGCACGTTGACCACCGTCCCACCTGGATCCTCGACGAAGAACCGCCGCACGCCCCACGGTTCGTCGGTCAACGGGTAGGTCACGCGCAGGCCACGGCGGCGCACCTCGGCGTGGGCCTGGTCGACGGCGGCCGGGGTGCCGACGTCGATGCCGAGGTCCGCGCTCGGTGTCCCAGGTGGAGTGACGATGACCTGGGCGGCCGGGGTGTCCGGCGAACGCAGGCCCAGCACCGGGTCGGTCATGGTCACCTCCAGGCCGAGCACGTCGACGTAGAAGTCGCGGGAGGCGTCCAGGTCACGGCCGCCGGCATAGGGAATGATTCGTGTGATCATGCCGCCACCGTGCCATCCCGACCCGGCCGGTGGCTTGGACGGATCGGCGGTCCCCCGGTGGTCGTGGGGACGCGTTCCCCCTGGTCGCGCACCGTGATCACCCGGACGCGGATCACGGGTCTTCTACACTCCGGTGAACCCGCTGGGAAGGTGTTCATGGAGTTCGTGGTGTTCGGGACGATCGGGGTCCGGCAGGACGAGGAGTCCGCCCCGCTGTCCGGACGCCTCGCGCGGACCCTGCTCGGTGTGCTGCTCATCCGGCGCAACACCCCCGTGTCCGTGGACGTCCTGGTCGACGCGCTGTGGCCGGGCGACGCACGCACCGGCGCGGCGCGGCGGCTGCAACTGCACGTCTCCCGGCTGCGCACGCTCGTCGGCGACCCCGCGCGGCTGGTGTTCGAACAGGACGCTTACCAGCTGACCGTGCGGCCGGGCGAGCTGGACGCGCAGACCTTCGAGGACCTTCTCGACCAGGCGACCGAACTCGCCGACACCGACCCCGTGCGCTGCGCCGCCCTGGTCCGCGAGGCCCTGGGTCTGTGGCGCGGCGAACCCTACGGCGGACTGGACCTGCTGCTGGTCGCCGACGAGGCGCGCCGGCTCGGGGAACGGCGCCTCGCCGGGCTGGGTCTGTTGTACCGGGCCGAGATCGGCGCCGGCCGGCACGCTGAGGTCCTGCCCGAACTCGTCGACCTCGCCGCCCGCCACCCCCTCGACGAGCGCCTGCACGGCGTCCTGATCACCGCGCTGCACCGGTGCGGGCGGCCCGCCGACGCGCTGGCCGCCTACCGCACCATCCGCCGCAACCTGGTCGAGGAGCTGGGAATCGAGCCGGGCGCCGAGCTGCGCGAGCTGGAAGCGCGGGTGCTGGCCGGCGAACCGATCGCGCCGGCCGGGGGCACCCCGCCGGTCCAGCGCGCCGAGGTCCCCGCGCAGCTCCCCCGCCGGGTGCGCACGTTCGTCGGCCGCGACCACGAGCTCGCCGACCTCGACGACCAGCAGCGCGCCGGGGACGACACCGGGGACGACACCGCGCCCGTGGTGGTGATCTCCGGGACCGCGGGCGTCGGCAAGACCACCCTCGCGCTGCGCTGGGCCCACCAGGTCCGCGACCGTTTCCCCGACGGCCAGCTCTACGCCGACCTGCTCGGCTACAGCCCGCGGCAGCCGGCGTCGGCCGGGGACGTGCTCGCCGGGTTCCTGCGCGCGCTCGGGGTCGACGGCGCCGCCATCCCGCACCGCCTGGCCGAACGCGCCGCCCGGTTCCGCACGCTGCTGCACGGCCGGCGGATGCTGGTCGTGTTGGACAACGCCGCCAGCACCGAGCAGGTCCGGCCGCTGCTGCCGGGCGGCCCACCGGCGTTCGTCCTGGTCACCAGCCGTGACGCGCTGGCCGGGCTGGTCGCGATGCAGGACGCCCACCGGATCATGCTCGACCGGCTGCCCACCGCCGAGGCCGAGACGCTCGTGCGGTCGCTGCTCGGCGACCGGGCCAGCGCCGAACCGGCGGCCACCCGCGCCCTGATCGACCGCTGCGCGCGGCTGCCGCTGGCTCTGCGGGTGGCCGCCGAGCTGGTCCGCGCGCACCCCACCACCAGCGTCGCCGGGCTGGTCGCCGAACTCGCCCAGGAGCAGGGGCAGCTGGACTGGTTGAGCATCGACGGTGACCCGAGCACGGCCGTCGGCGCGGTGTTCTCCTGGTCCTACAAGCATCTGAGCGATCCCGCCGGGCGCCTGTTCCGGCGCTTGGGCCTGCCGAGGGGCCGCGATCTGGACGTGCACGCGCTGGCCGCGCTGGCCGGCACCCCGCTGGCCCGCACCCGCCGCGTGCTCGACGAGCTGATCAGGGCGAATCTGGTGGAGCAGACCCAGGACGGCCGGCTGCGCCAGCACGACCTGCTCCGCGCGTACGCCGCCGACCTGGCGGTGGCCACCGACTCGGAGGCCGACCGGCACGCGGCGCTGGCCCGCCTGTTCGACCACTACCTGCGCTGCGCGGCGCGGGCCATGGACGCCGTCGCGCCCTACGCGGCGGCCGTGCGCCCCACGGTCGCCGGCACCGACCTGGTGACCCCCGACCTGTCCACCCACGACCTGGCGGTCGCCTGGCTGGACGCCGACCGGGCGAACCTGCTGCTGGCCGTGGAGCACGCCGCGGAGCTGCGCTGGGCGGAGTTCCCGGCGTCGCTGTCCGGGGTGATCGGGCGCTACCTGTCGATGGGCGGGTTCCACGAGGAGGCGCTCGGTGTGCACGAACGCGGCCGGGTCGCCGCCCGGGCCCTCGGGGACCGGGCAGCGCAGGCGCGGGCGTTGATCCACCAGGGCGTGGCCAGCAAACAGCTCGGCCGGGCGGAGTCGTCGCTGGTGGCCTGCCAGCAGGGGCTGGTGCTGGCCAACGCGATCGGCGACCGGGCGTTGGAGGCCACGGCGCTCAACAACATCGCGATCGCGTTGTTCACCGCCGGCCGGCTGCGCGCGGCGGCCGACGCGGTGGCGCGGGCGTTGGCGCTCTACCGGGAGCTGGCCCAGACCGGCATGCTGGTCGTCCCGCTGTACAACCTGGGTGTGCTGCGCTGGCGGCTGGGCGAGCGGGCCGAGGCGACCCGGCTCTTCCACGAGGCGTTGGAGGTCGCCGAGCGGGCCGGCAACCTGGCCATCCAGTCGGCGGCGCTGTGCGGGTGCGCCAGGGCGCATCTGGGGCGGGGTGATCCCGAGGCGGCGATCGAGGCGGCGCGCCGCTCGGTGTCGCTGGCCTGTGAGAGCGACGACCGGGGCGCCGAGGTGGAGGCGCGGTACGTGCTGGCGGTCAGCTACCGCCGGCTGGGCCACCCGGAGGCGGCGTGGCGCCAGCACGAGCAGGCGGTGGCGGTGGCCAGGGCCATCGGCGACAACATTCTGCTGGTGGAGGCGCTGAACCGGTTCGCGGAGACCCAGGCGGCGCTCGGCGCGCGGACCGGGGCGCTGCGGCTGCACCGGGAGGCCGTGGAGACCGCGACCGCCGCCCGCTACCGCGACGAGCTGGCGCGGGCGCACACCGGCCTCGGCGACGTCTACGCCGATCTCGGCCGGGCGGAGGCGCGCACGCACTGGGAGCTGGCGCGGGCGATCTACCAGGAGCTGGACCTGCCGGACGTGGCCGAGCTGGACGCGAAACTCACCGGCTGACCGGTCACCCGGTGGCCTCGGCGACGTCCCAACCGCCGGTCTTGGCCATGTTGTCCAACGAGGACTGCTGGTGGGGCAGCGGCGGGAAGGTCGTCGCGGTGATCTCGATCTGGGTCAGGTTCTCCTCGTAGCCACCCATGACGAGGGCGGCGTCGGCGATCAGGTCACCGACGGTCCTGACGAACTCCGACAGCGCGCTGCCGAGTTCCCAGACCTCCACGACCGAGGACATGTTGACCACGTTGGCGGCGGTGCTGGACATGAAGCGCAGGACGTCGCTGTAGGTCGTGTGGACGAGCATGATCGCCTCGGCGACCCGGGAGCCGATCTCGGTCATCCTGTCCGAGGTGGTGACGACCCTTTCGAAGATGTCCTCCAGGTAGTTGGAGAACGCGTCGAACGCGCCGCCGTCCCAGTAGAAGTCGACGTTGTTGCGTTCGTCCTCCAGGGTTTCCTTGACCGTCAACGACGCCGTGGACAGTTCCGCCCAGCCGATGCCGATGTCCCTGGCGACCGTCCAGTCGCCGAGGAACGTGCGGATGGTGTCCATGGTGGCCAGGATGGCGATTTCGAAGGTGGCGGCCGCGGGGTTGAGCAGCACCACGATCGAGTCGACGTAGGCCGCCCTGTCCCGCAGGGTCTCGGCATCGCTGTCGGGGAACGGTTCGGGGGTCAGGTGTTTCAGTTCACCGGGAGAGACCGGGGAGGTCATCGGGGCTCCGTTCCTGGCTCAGTTCTGGGAGTCGGCGAGGTAGCCGAACTGCTCGTACCACTCGGCGTCCTTGGCCAGGTAGGTCTGGGCGACGGCGTCCATCGCCGTGGCCATGTCCTGCCACACGGTCACGCCGTCGTCGAGCACGTCGTGGACCTGGTCCTTGATGGTGTTGTAGCGGGCGGGGTAGTCCTTGGCCTCGCCGAGCATCCCGAGGTCCAGCACCCCCATCCGCATTCCGTCGACCGTCGAGGCGACGCTGTTCCAGGAGTCGGCGGCCTTCCTGAGCGCGGTGGCCAACCTGACCAGCGCGTCGGGTACGACCCGGAAGTCCTCTGCCACGTCATCTCCTGTGCGGGGTGTCGGCGTCGAAGGCCGTGTTCACGGCGCGCGTGAGGTGGTCGCCGATCCGGTCGGCCGGTGTTGTCCGGATGGCCTGTTCGTCGAGGTCGATGGCGAGGTCGTCGCCCTGGACGCCGACCCGGCCCAGGCCGCCGGCGATCTCGACGCGGGTGGCGTAGCCGGCGGTGGTGCCGTCCCGCTCGGGGAGGTCGCCCTCGACATCGCCGTCGACATCGTCGTCGAACGCGTCGTGGAACACGTAGTGGTTCACCGCCACGCCTCCCCCGGTGGGCCGGCGAGCGCCGTGGCCAGGCGGCGACGGGCGGCGGCGGCCCCGGCGCGTGCCTCGGTGACGGCCTGGACGGTCTGGGCGGCGAGGTCGCCGGCGCGGTTGCGGGTCGGCGCGGTCGGCTCGATCTGGATCGCGAGTACCCGTGAGGTGTGGTCCACGTGGGCGGTGACCAGGCCGCCGGCGGAGTTCGCTGTGAACCGCGTGCCGGACAGCTCACGGGTCAGTTCGCGGCCGATCCGGGTCACCTCGGCCAGCCGGCGCGCGTGGTCGAACAGCAGGTTCACTTCGTGTCGCATGTCCGAAGGGTGGCCGACGGCCCGCTCGCGACGGTCTCAGGACGCGCTCATCGGGTGCTGGTGAACACCGCCTCCCGTTCCCGGGCGATGATCGGCGGGATGTCCAGGTCGTAGTTGCACAGGATGACGCCGACGAGGTCGCGCTGGCGGTAGATCGACCAGTTGGTGTTGCCGCCGCCGATTCCGCCGCCGTGCCCGACAACCTGCTCGCCGTGGGTGAGGCCGGCGACGACCCCGTAGGCGCCGAAGGGGTGGTCGGGGCCGCCGGTGGCCTCGGTGCGCAGCGGGGTCTGGGGCACCTTCGGGCTCAGGTACAGCTCGCGGAAGGCCGGGGTGAGCAGCCGGTCCTGGCCCAGGGCGGTGGCGAAGGAGACCAGGTCACCGGCGGTGGCGAACCCGCCACCGCCGCCCGAGCCGATGTAGCCCCTGGCCGCGTTGGAGCCCGGTCCACCGCCCAGGACCGCGCCGGCGTCCAGGTTCCGCACCGCGTCGACCCGCGATCCATCCTCCTGATACATGTACGGGTGGGCGATCCTCGGGTTGGTCAGCCAGTCGTCGCGGGTGTAGTAGTCCGAAGAGGACATTCCAGCTGGACGGAGGATGTGCTCGGCGACGTACTCGTGGAAGTACCTCCCGGTCACCTTCGCGACGATCTCACCCAGGATGGACATGCCCACCGAGCTGTACTCGTGCTGGCTGCCGGGCGGGAACCTCGGCGTGCCCCGGCGGTTGCGCTCGTGCTCACGGGCCGTCGCCTCCTCGACGCTGTTGTTGACGTGCTTGTCGTCGGCGTCGACCAGGTTGGGCAGGCCACCGGTGTGGGTGAGCAGGTGGTGGATGGTGACCGTGGTGGCCGTCTGGTCGGGGTAGTCGTGCAGGTGGGTGCCGATGGTGTCGGTGAACCGCAGCCGGTTCGCCTGCGCCAGCTGGACGATCGCCAGCGCGGTGAACGGCTTGGACGCCGACGCGAGGTTGTAGATCGTGTCGATCTCGTTGCGGATCCCGCGTTCCCGGTCGGCCAGGCCGTAGGCGCGGGCGAGCACCGTCCGCCCCCGGTGGGCGATCAGGACGGTCCCGGAGAACTGGTCCGCCTCGGCCAGCCCCCGAATGAACCGGTCGTAGCCGCCGCCCGGCAGCAGGTCCCGGGAAACCCTTGTGCCGCCGGAGGAATCGGCCGCCGCGAGGGCGCCGCTGGCCACCAGCGGCCCCAGCCCCAACAACCCCAACGCGACCCGACGCGACGTGCGCGTCCCCTCAGCCGAAGTGCTCACAGAGTTCTCCTCCGTCGTCGTAGGAACACCCGCATGCAACTCCGCGGAGTGTTTCCGTGACGTTTCCGTTGGGAACGTCTGGTTGATGGACCAGTCACGCGCACCGGTCATCGAGGCGATCGACGCCCATCGCCGGGGGGCGCACCTGTCGTTCCTGCCGCCGGGCCACAAACAGGGCCGGGGCGTCGACGACCGGACCCTGGCGGTACTCGGCCGCGACGCGTTCGAGGCCGACGTGATCATGATGAGCGGCCTGGACGACCGCGCGATGCGCCACGAGGTACTCGCCGAGGCAGAACAGCTGATGGCCCAGGCCGTCGACGCCGACCGGGCGTTCTTCTCCACCTGCGGCAGCTCGCTGTCGGTGAAGAGCGCGATGCTCGCCGTCGCCGGCCCCGGCGAGCGGCTGCTGGTGTCGCGCAACGCCCACAAGTCGGTGGTCGCCGGCCTGATCATCAGCGGCGTCGAGCCGGTCTGGGTGCACCCCCGGTGGGACGCCGACCAGCACGTCGCCCATCCCCCGGAGCCCGACGACGTCCGCGCCGCCTTCGACCGCGCCCCCGACGCGAAGGGCATGCTGCTGATCACCCCGACCGACTACGGCACGTGCGGCGACATCGCCGGCACGGCGTCGGTGTGCCACGCCCACGGTGTTCCGCTGATCGTCGACGAGGCCTGGGGCGCGCACCTGCCGTTCCACCCCGACCTGCCGGCGTGGGCGATGGACGCCGGTGCGGACCTGTGCGTCACCAGCGTGCACAAGATGGGCTGCGGGTTCGAGCAGGGTTCGGTGTACCACCAGCGCGGTGACCTGGTGGACGTCGACGTGCTGGCCGCCAGGGCGGACCTGCTCAACACCACCAGTCCCAGCGCCCTCATCTACGCCGGCCTGGACGGTTGGCGCCGCCACATGGTCCACCACGGCCGCGCCCTGCTCGACCGAACCCTGCGTCTGGCCCACCAGACCCGCGCCACCATCGCCGACCTGCCCGGGATCCGGGTACTCGGCCCACCCGAGCTGGTCGGCCCCGGCAGGTCCGTCGACCACGACCCCCTCAAAACCGTCCTCGACCTGGACGGCCTGGGGCCGTCGGGCTACCAGGCCAACGAGTGGCTGCGCGCCCACGAGCACGTCGACGTCGGCGTGTCGGATCACCGGCGGATCGCCGCCCAGTTCACCGTCGCCGACGACCAGGACACGGCCGATCGTCTCGTCCGCGCCCTGCGCTCCCTGGCCGACCACGCCGGCGACCTGCCAGCCGCGCCGCCGATCGACCTGCCCGCGCCCGGTGATCTCGAACTGGAGCAGGCGATGCTGCCCAGGGACGCGTTCTTCGGCCCCGCCGAACAGATCCCGGCGTCGCGGGCCCCCGGCCGCATCTGCGCCGAAACGGTGAGCCCCTACCCGCCCGGGGTGCCGGCGCTGCTGCCCGGCGAGGTCATCACGCGACCGGTGATCGACTACCTGCGCAGCGGGGTGGCCGCGGGGATGTATCTGCCGGACCCGGCGGACCACCGGCTGGAGACGGTGCGGGTGGTCAGCGGTTCAGCGCGGCGGTGAGGGTGGGGCACAGGAGGAAGGTCTGACGCAGACCGAGGACCGCCAGCGGTCGGGTGACGGGCCGGTCGGCCAGGACGTGCAGCGGGGTGTGGTGACGTTGGCAGCGCTGGTGGGCGCGGAGCAGGACGCTGACGCCGTTGGAACCGAAGAACATGACCTCACGAAGATCGGCGACGACCGGCGCCGGGGGGTCGGCCAGGGTGGCGGCGGCGGTGAGGTGGTCATCGAGCAGCTGCGCGGTGGTGAGGTCGACGTCCCCGGCGGCCTTGACGATGATCGCCGGGCCGGAGAAGTGGTGGTCGACGTGCAGGGTGGCCATGTGGTGCCTCCCGGTGGTCGGTTCCGTCTACCAGCGTACGCGGTTGGTGAGTCGCTGTTGGGGTGGCGTCGGGCCGGGAGAACGCTCAGGTGGTCGGCTTGACCGCCATCCCGGCGAAGGACAGCTCGTTCATCTCGGGGTCGTCGGTGATGTCCCCGGCCCCCCCGGGCCGCCAGGTCCCCGTCGGCACCAATCCGGGCTCGACGAACTCGAAGTCCCCGAACATCGCCGTGATCTCGCCCCTGGTCCGGGGGAAGACCTGCCCGTCCCCCCGGCTGCTCCGCACGATCCCCGCCACGTCACTGATCTTGTCCCGCTGGATGTCGTCAGTCATATGGGTGACGACCAGGTGACTCCCCGTAGCTAAGACTTCGCGGTAGCGGGCGACCAGCGCGGGCGGGTCGGCGTCGTCCGGTACCCAGTGCAGGACCAGCAGGAACAGCAACCCGACCGGCTCACTGAAGTCGATCAGCTCCCTGGTCCGCGATCCCAGGACCGACTCGGGATCACGCATGTCGGCCTGCACGATGGTCGCCCGGTCGTTGCCGGCGAGCATCATCTCGCTGTGGGCCACGGCGATCGGATCGATGTCGACGTACACCACGCGGCACGACGGGTCCTCCTGGTGCGCGATCTCGTGCACGTTGCCCACCGTCGGGATCCCGGAGCCGATGTCCAGGAACTGGCGCACGCCCCTGCCGACCAGGTACCGCACGGCCCGACCGAGGAACGCCCGGTTGAGCCTGGCCGCGTCACGGATCCCCGGAACGGCCTGCTCGACCTTGTCGGCCATCTCGCGGTCGGCCGCGAAGTTGTGGCTGCCGCCCAACAGGTAGTCGTAGGTACGCGCGCCACTGGGCGCCGTCGTGTCCACAAGTCGCGGGACCCAGTCCTGCTGCGTCACAGCGGAAACACCTGCTTTTCCGATTCGTGATTCGGTGGGGAGCCACTGTGGAGCATGCCCTAATGACCCGAAAGTGTCACCTGCCGCCACCCGTTCGGCCGCTGTCGGTTACAACTGGATAACCTCTACTGTTGGCAACCCATCGCTGGCCAAGGAGTGCGCATGGCCGTTCGGACCGCACCGGGGAAGTGGCCCGTTCTTGGCCACACCCCGGCGATGCTGCGTCGGCGGTTCGCGTTCACCTCGGCCCTGCGCGAGCACGGCGACCTGGTTCGGCTCTATCTCGGCGCGAAGCCCATCTACTTCGTCACGACCCCGGAACTCACCCATCAGGTGCTGGTCACCGACGGTTCGGCATTCGAGAAAGGGGCGATGTTCGACAAGTTCCGACCATTCGTCGGAAACGGAATCGTAATCTCCAGCGGAGCCTTTCACCTGCGACAACGCCGGCTCATCCAGCCCGCTTTCCACCGCGAGCGGATCGCGCACTACGCCGCCACCATGCGCGCCGCGGTCGAGCGGCTCACCGGCTCCTGGCGACCAGGCCAGGTCCGCGAGATCAACGACGACATGCAGGCCCTCGCCGTGACCATCACCGGTGAGGCCCTGTTCGGCACCGAGTTCGGCACCGCCGCCATCGAGCAGGCCCGCGAGTCCATCCCCATCGTGATCCGCCACGGCATGATCCGTGCGCTGTCCCCCGCTTTCGTCGAGAAACTGCTGATGCGCGGCAACCGGCAGTTCGACAACGCGGTCGTCCGCATGCGCGCGGTGGTGCTCGACCTCATCGCCCGGTGGCGCGCCGAGGACACCGACCGGGGCGACCTGCTGTCGATGCTGCTCATGGCCCGCGACGACGGCGGCGATGGCATGACCGACGACCAGGCCTACGACGAGGTCGTCACCCTGCTCAGCGCCGGCATCGAGACCAGCGCGCTCGCCCTGGCCTGGCTGTTCCACGAGATCTCCCAGCATCCCGACGTGGAGGCCCGGCTGCACGCCGAACTCGACGAGGTGCTCGACGGCCAGCCGGTGACGGGCGACCACGTCCCCCGGCTGACCTACACCCGCCAGGTCATCAACGAGACCCTGCGGATGTACCCGATCTGGATCCTGATGCGGCGCACCACCAGCGAGGTCGACCTGGCCGGCGCCACGATCCCGCCCGGCACCGAGGTGACGATCAGCCCACACGCACTGCACTTCGACCCCCGATCCTTCCCCCACCCGGACCGGTTCGACCCGGACCGGTGGTCCGCGCGGCGGGCCGACAGCGTGCTGCGCGGCGCGTTCGTCCCGTTCGGCGCCGGCAACCGCCAGTGCGTCGGCAACGCGTTCGCGCTGACCGAGATGGTGGTCACGATCGCCACCGTCGCCGCCCGCTGGCGGCTCGTACCGGTGCCCGACCGGCCCCTGCGGGTGAAGTACACCTCCACCGCCTATCCCGCCCGGCTGTCGATGTCAGTCGTGCCGAGAACCTGAGAAAGGCCAATCCCGCCGTGTCCCGGATGTCCCCGCGGCGAGCCCGGCTCGCCGCGTCGGCGCTCGTCGCCCTGCTGTGCTCCCTGCTGCTCACCCCCGCCGCCGCGCACGCGGCCCCGGCCCCGGCCCCGAACTGTCGGGAGCTGAGTTTCCCGGTGACGGTCCTGCACCTGGCGCAGACCGTGTCCGGGACGCTGTGCGTGCCCGCCGGTGGCGCGGACACCGTGCACCTGCTGGTTCCCGGCGGCCTGTACAACCGCACGTACTGGGACGCCTCGGTCCACCAGGGCACCCGCTCGTTCCGGGCGGCGATGAACCGCGCCGGCCACGCGACGCTGACCGTCGACCGGCTCGGCAGCGGACGCAGCTCGTCCCCGCCCAGCGTGCTGCTCACCGCCATCGCCCAGGCCGACGCGATGCACCAGGTCGTCGGGTCGCTGCGGGCCGGTGAGCGGAGCCCCCGGTTCGGCACGGTGATCATCGCCGGGCACTCGCTGGGGTCGGCCGTCGCGGTCATCGAGGCCGCCACCTACCGCGACGTCGACGGCGTGCTGGTCACGTCGATGGCCCACCGGCTCAACGTCCTTGGCCTGGTACCGATCTTCGCCACGTTCGTCCCGGCGGCGATCGACCCCGCCTTCCGCGGCCGCGTCCTCGACCCCGGCTATCTCACGACCGCGCCCGGCACCCGGTTCGACTCGCTGCACAGCCCCGGCGCCTACGACGCCGAGGTCGACGCCGCCGACGAGTCCACAAAGGACGTCACGTCGCCCGGCGAGCTGGTCGACGGCGCGCTGATCGGCGTGGTGCTGCCCTACAGCCGGCGCATCGACGTCCCGGTGATGACCGTCATGGGCTCCGGTGACCCGACGTTCTGCAACCGGCTGCTGGCCACCGACTGCTCGTCGGCCGGCGCGCTGGCGCGCTCGGAGAAACCGTTCTACAGCGCGAAAGCCCAGCTGAGGACGTACGTGGTCGACGGCTACGGGCACTCGATCAACTATGCGCCCAACGTCGCCGGCTACCACGCCGCCGTCGCCGAGTGGGCGGAAACCACGGTCGGCACCCCCGAATGACCTCGATACCGGCGTCACGACCGGACGACTCGCACAGAGCGGGTGGTCCGCGCCGGTCACCCGAGGAACGCGACCGGGCCAGGGTGCGGCTGACCAGGAAGTGGGCCTACCTGGTCAGCATGACCGCGTACGTGCCGCTGGTGCCCACCGAGCTCGAGATCCCGCTGCGCGAGATGGTCGACACGGTGTTCGCCGCGGTCGCCGGTGAGGGTGAGGAGGCGGCGGCGGAGGCCGTCGAGCAGGTCGGTGTGCGGCTGGTCGAGCTGAACTGCGTGGACCGCAAGAGCCTGCGGACCAGCGTCGACATCCTCGCCGGCGCGCTGCTGGCCGACCCCGACCTGCGCGGCCTCGACCGGTTGACCGAGCGGGTCGTCCGCGTCATCGGCGCCCTGTCCGGCGGCTTCGCCGAGGCGATCCGCAAACGCACCGCCGACCAGCAGGACAGCATGTGCCGTGCGCTGATGGAGGTCACCCGCCGGGCGGTGGCCGACGCGCAGGAACGCGCGAACTCGCTGAACGAGGTGAACACCGAGCTGACGTTGCTGCAGCGTCAGCTGGGCCACCAGCTGCTGCACGATCCGCTCACCGGACTGCCCAACCGTCAGTTCTTCACCACCAGGTTGGAGGAGATGCTCGCCTCCCCGGGCCCGGTGACGCTCTACCGCCTGGAACTGAACGGCTTCCCCCTGGTCAGCGACGGCCTGGGCCGCCAGGGCGGCGAACGCCTGCTGGGCGCGGCGGCGTCCCGCATCCTGACCGCGGCCGGCGAGTCGGCGATGGTCGCCCGCTTCGACGGCGCACACTTCGCCATCCTGCGTGAGGGCCCCGCCGACCCCGAGGTGGTGGACCGCCTCAACCACGCCCTGTCCGAACCGGCCTACGTCGAGGAGTCGGGCCTGGCGACCACGGCCAACGCCGGTGTCGTGCAGTGCCCGCCGCACGGCGCCGACCCCACGGAGTTGCTGCACGCCGCCGACCTGGCCCTGCGCCACGCCACCCGCCGAGGCCCCGGCCAGTGGGTCCTCCACCAACCCGACGACGACGCCGACGACCGGCGGTTGCTGCGCCTGGCCGCGATCATGCCCGGGGCGTGGGAAACCGGTCAGGTCCGAGTCGGCTACCGCCTGCGCGTCCGCCTCGCCGACCTGGAGCCCGTGGCGGTCGACGCGTTCGTCCGCTGGCCGGAGGCCGAACGAGCCGGCCAGCCCCGCCACAAGTGCATCGACCTGGCCGAACGAACCGGCCTGAGCCAACAACTGGACGGCTGGCTGCTACGCAGCGCCGGCGAACGCCTCCGCACGTGGAACGAGGAGTCAGGCCGGGACCTGCCCCTGACCGTGAGCCTGTCCCCCAACCAGTCCAGCGCCCCCACCCTGGTCGACACGGTCCTGGGCTCCCTCGCCTACAGCGGCCTGCCCCGGGAGCGGTTGCGGTTGGCCATGCCCGCGGCGGAGCTGTTCCACGGCCGGGAACAAGCGGCGACCAACCTGACCGCCCTCGCCGAGGCGGGCGTCAGCATGGCCGTCCACGACTTCGACGGAGCCGCCGGAGACATCGTGTACCTGGAAGAACTGCCACTGCATTCGGTGGGACTGAGCGCGGCCCTGGCGTCCCGGGCAGTGGGGAGTCCGCGGACATCGTTGGTGGTCAAGGCATTGACCGGCCTGGTCGCCCTGACCCACCTGGCCGGGCTGCCGGTGTGGGTGGACGACGTCGGCGCGGGAGAGGTCGACTGGTGGCGGGCCATCCAGATCGACACCGCCGGCTTCGGCTCTGCCGGCGACATCGGGTTGCTCTTCTGAGTGCGCCCCTGCCGGACCGTCGTCAGCAACGGAGGACGGCTGGCCATGACAGGAAGTGACCGACACGACCACCGCCACCGCCGACCTGCTCCAACCGCCGTGAACCCCTTGTCTCAGACCCCCGCCCTCACCGGGGGCACCCCTCAGCGCCATTCTATCCGGCAAAGGTGCTGGCCAGAGGGGTGGTGGCGGGCCTGTGGACAACTCGGGGCGCGACTGGCGGCAAAGCAGGCAAACAGGCGTCGCGAGTGACATTCGTCACAGAGACCGGTCGGAGTGGGACGAAGAGTAAGCGGGTAACAAGTACTTGTCACGGTCCGATATCGTTGAGGGCGGGTCGAGAGGCGCTGCAACGGACCACGCCGGTCCGCCACGCTCGATCCGTAGTCCAGTAGAGCTGTAAGGGCGCCTCCCATGATGAGACTCTGGGAGGTAGCGCATGAACAGCGATCGTCACCAGGCCCTGCGGGATCTGCTCGCCCAGCGGATCGCCGTCCTCGACGGTGCGTGGGGCACGATGCTCCAGGGCGCCGGTCTGACCCCTGAGGACTACAAGGGCGACCGGTTCACCGAGCACACCCACGACGTCACGGGTGACCCCGACCTGCTCAACCTCATGCGCCCGGACGTCGTTCTCGACGTCCACCGCCAGTACCTCGAGGCCGGCGCGGACATCACGACGACGAACACGTTCACCGCGACCTCGATCGGCCAGGCCGACTACGGGCTGCAACACCTCGTGCGCGAGATGAACGTCGAGGCCGCGAAGCTCGCTCGTCAGGCCGCCGACCAGTTCGACAACCGGTTCGTGGCGGGGTCGATCGGGCCGCTGAACGTCACGCTCTCGCTCTCGCCGAAGGTGGAGGACCCGGCTTATCGGGCGGTCACCTTCGACCAGGTGCGCGCGACCTACGCGGAGCAGATCTCGGCGCTGGCCGAGGGCGGCGTCGACCTGCTGCTGATCGAGACGATCTTCGACACGCTCAACGCGAAGGCGGCGATCGCGGCCGCGCGTGAGGTCGCACCCGATCTGCCGTTGTGGATCTCGGTGACGATCGTCGACCTGTCCGGGCGCACGTTGTCGGGGCAGACGGTGGAGGCGTTCTGGCGGTCGATCGCGCACGCCGAGCCGATGGTCGTGGGCGTGAACTGTGCGTTGGGGGCCGAGGAGATGCGCCCGCACATCACCGAGCTGGCCCAGTTCGCGGGGACCTACACCGCCAGCCATCCCAACGCCGGGTTGCCCAACGCGTTCGGCGGCTACGACCAGACGCCGGCCGAGACGGCCGCGCTGCTCAAGGACTTCGCCGGGGCGAACCTGGTCAACATCGTCGGCGGGTGTTGTGGGACCACGCCGGCGCACATCGGCAAGATCGCCGAGGCGGTGCGGGGGATGGCGCCCCGTGAGGTGCCCGCGCCGGCCCCGACCACCCGGTTCTCCGGGCTGGAGCCGTTCGCGATCGGTGAGGACACCGGGTTCGTGATGATCGGCGAGCGCACGAACGTCACCGGGTCGGCGAAGTTCCGCCGGCTCATCGAGGCCGACGACCACCAGGCCGCGTTGGACGTCGCGCTGGAGCAGGTGCGCGGTGGCGCGAACCTGCTGGACGTCAACATGGACGCCGACCTGCTCGACAGCGAGCAGGCGATGACCACCTTCCTGAACCTGGTCTCCACCGAGCCCGAGGTCGCCCGCATCCCGATCATGATTGACAGTTCCAAGTGGACTGTTCTGGAGGCGGGGCTGAAGTGCGTGCAGGGCAAGGGCGTGGTCAACTCGATCAGCCTCAAGGAGGGTGAGGAGCAGTTCCTCAGCCAGGCCCGCAAGATCCGCGACTACGGCGCCGGTGTCGTCGTGATGGCCTTCGACGAGCAGGGCCAGGCCGACACCACCGACCGCAAGGTCGACATCTGTGCCCGCGCCTACGACCTGCTCACCCAGAAGATCGGGTTCCCGGCCGAGGACATCATCTTCGACCCGAACGTGCTCGCGGTCGCCACCGGCATCTCCGAGCACAACGGCTACGCCAAGGCGTTCATCGACGCGCTGCCCCGGATCAAGCAGCGCTGTCCCGGCGTGCACATCTCCGGCGGCATCTCGAACCTGTCGTTCTCCTTCCGGGGCAACAACGTGGTGCGCGAGGCGATGCACTCGGCGTTCCTGCTGCACGCGGTGCGCGCCGGCCTGGACATGGGCATCGTCAACGCCGGGCAGCTCGCGGTCTACGAGGACATCCCCGCCGACCTGCTGGAGCTGGTCGAGGACGTGCTGTTCGACCGGCGCGAGGACGCCACCGACCGGTTGGTCAGTTTCGCCGAGAACGTCAAGGGCTCGGGCACCAAGCGCACCGTCGATCTCACCTGGCGGGAGGGCACGGTCGCCGAGCGGCTCTCGCACGCGCTGGTGCACGGGATCGTGGACTTCATCGAGGACGACACCGAGGAGGCCCGCCAGCTGTTCCCCCGGCCGCTGGAGGTCATCGAGGGTCCGCTGATGGACGGCATGAAGATCGTCGGTGACCTGTTCGGCGCCGGCAAGATGTTCCTGCCTCAGGTGGTGAAGAGCGCGCGGGTGATGAAGCGTTCGGTCGCCTACCTTGAGCCGTTCATGGAGGCGGAGAAGGAGGCCGCGCGCGCCGCCGGCAAGGCGGAGTCGGTGCGCGGGCAGGGCAAGGTCGTGCTCGCCACCGTCAAGGGCGACGTGCACGACATCGGCAAGAACATCGTCGGCGTCGTGTTGGGCTGCAACAACTACGAGGTGATCGACCTCGGGGTGATGGTGCCGGCGTCGGTCATCCTGGACACCGCGGTCGCCGAGGGCGCCGACGTGATCGGCCTGTCCGGCCTGATCACCCCGTCGCTGGACGAGATGGTCACGGTCGCCACCGAGATGCAGCGGCGCGGGCAGAAGCTGCCGCTGCTGATCGGCGGCGCGACGACCTCCCGCCAGCACACGGCGGTGCGCATCGCCCCGGCCTACGAGAACACGACCGTGCACGTGCTGGATGCGTCGCGGGTCGTCGGCGTGGTCTCCAACCTGCTCGACCCCGACCGCGCCGAGACGTTGGACGCGGAGAACCGGGCCGAGCAGGCGCAGCTGCGGGAGGCGCACGAGAACAAGCAACGGCGCCCGCTGTTGACTGTGGAGCAGGCCCGCGCCAACCGTGAGGTGGTGTCCTTCGAGGACCTGCCGACCCCGGAGTTCCTCGGTCTGAAGACGGTGTCGCCGTCGATCGCCGAGCTGCGCGAGATGATCGACTGGCAGTTCCTGTTCCTGGCGTGGGAGTTGCGCGGCAAGTACCCGGCGATCCTGGACCAGCCGGTGGCCCGCGAGCTGTTCGACGACGCGAACACGTTGCTCGACGAGATCATCGCGGACGGCAGCTTCACCGCCGCCGGCGTCTACGGTTTCTGGCCGGCGCACTCCGAGGGCGACGACATCGTGCTGGCCGACGGCACGCGGTTCGCCATGCTGCGCCAGCAGACGGAGAAGCCGGCGGGCCGGCCGAACCGGTCCCTGGCCGACTACATCGCCCCCGAGGGCGACCACCTGGGCGGGTTCGCGGTGGCCATCCACGGCGCCGAGGACCTGGCCGGGCGCTACGAGGCGAACAACGACGACTACCGCTCGATCATGGTCAAGGCGCTGGCCGACCGGCTGGCCGAGGCGTTCGCCGAGTACATCCACCTGGCGGCGCGGCGGGCGTGGTTCGAGCCGGACGTGGAGCCGGACCTGGCCGACCTGCACGCGGAGCGTTTCCGTGGCATCCGCCCGGCGCTGGGCTACCCGGCGAGCCCGGACCACAGCGAGAAGGAGATGCTGTTCGACCTGTTGTCCGCCAAGGAGTTGGGTCTGGACCTGACCGAGTCGTACGCGATGACCCCGGCGGCGAGCGTCAGCGGGTTGATCTTCGCGCACCCGCAGGCGAAGTACTTCACCGTCGGCCGGGTGAACCGGGACCAGATCGAGGACTACGCGCCGCGCCGTGGGCTTGAGCTGTCCGAGGTGGAGCGTTGGCTGCGGCCGAACCTGGCCTACGACCCGGAGTAGTGGTCCGGCCGGGTCAGCCGGCCGGGCAGCCGGGTCGACGCGTCGCCGGTGGCGGCGTTGACCTGGAACTGGGTGAGGAACAGTGATGTCGACAGGTCGGCGCCGGCGAGGTTCGCCCCGCGCAGGTCGGCGCCGATCAGGTCGGCCAGTCGCAGGTCGGCGCGGGTGAGGTCGGTGCCGATCAGGTAGGCGCCGCGCAGGTTCGCCCGCCGGAGGTCCCGTGTGGACAGGTCGCGGCCGACGAGGTCGGCGCCCCGGTGCTCCGGGCCACGGCCGCGCAGGGTCGCCGAGGCCCGCAGCAGGAGTTGGTTGACGCGTTCCCGGTGCGCGCCGATGTCCGTGGTGGGCGTGAGGCCGGCGGCGAGCCGTTCGGTGTCGTCCACAGCGGACGCGAGGTCGGCGCGCAGCGCGGGGACACGGTCGCGGACCTCGGTGAGGTACCAGAGCAGCTCGTGCAGGTCACGCATGGTGCCGAAGACGGCTGGCGCGTCGTCGCGCCGGGCCACCCGCTGCCCGGCACCGAAGCAGTCGTAGACCGTGCAGCCGGTGAAACCCTTGCGCCGCAACGAGTCGTGAATACCGCAGCGGTGGTCGGCGAGCAGGTTCGGACAGGCCACGCCGGCCGGCTTGCTGATCGCGAAGTCGGCCGACGCGGCGAACGCGGGCACGACACAGCACAGGCCGACGCACCTGGCACAGTCCGCTCGCAGTTCGGTCACCCCGCCACGCTACCGGTGGGCTCAGGCCACCAGGGTCGGCCGGTCGGCGCGCTGCTCGCCGGGCTCCCGCAACGCGAGGACCCGCTGGGCGAGGACCACGAACCGCTCCAGAGCGGGCCGCTCGAAGGCGAGGTACTGCCCGTCGCCGGTGGGGGCACCGAAGGTGAAGCGCAGTTCGTCGTGGAAGTCGAGCATGCCCTCCATCCGGCAGTCGTCGGGAACCTCCAGCCAGGACGTGACACGCGGTGGGTTGCTCATGGGCCGCTCCGTTCTCTCGTGGGCCGCCGTTCGACCTGGTAGGGGGCGAATTCCGCAGACGAACGGCGTGGGATACGGTTTCACCGGTTCCGGTGAAGTCCTCCCAGAACTGTAGCCCCACCAAACAGTAGGTCGCTACAGTTTGTACCCGACCGAGTGACCCACCGATCCTGGTAAGAGGTGAGCGCCCCATGGTGGCGCACGTTTCCCGATCCGCCGTTCGCCGCTGGATCGCCATCGAACTGAAGCGGCTACGCGAGGACGCGGGCTACGAGACCGACGAGGTCGCGGCCCGCATCTCCAAGGGCGTCGGGGCCTACCGGCACTACGAGAACAACGTCCGAATGCCGTCGGCGAGCGACATGGAGGTGCTGCTCACCTGGTACGGCAAACCCGAGCGCGCCGACTTCTTCCGCGAACTGCTGCGGGCCGCGCACCGGGGCAAGGACTGGTGGACCAGTTTCACCACCGCCGTCCCCGACTGGTTCGAGCTCTACCTCGGCCTCGAGTACGGCGCCGCCCGCATCAGCTCCTACGACACGGTCATCCCCGGCCTGCTCCAGACCCGCGAGTACGCCGAAGCCCTGATCAGGTCGGGCGAACATCACCTCACCGAGGAGCAGGTGGCCGAGCAGGTGGAGATGCGAATGGCCCGACAGCAGACCCTTCTCCGAGACGTGGGCGCCCCGCAGCTGTGGTCAGTACTGGATGAAGGTGCCGTGCAACGCGTCGTCGGCGGACCCGAGGTCATGCGGGCGCAACTGGAGCACCTGACCACGATGTCCAAGCGGAGCAACGTCGAGATCCAGATGCTTCCCAACAGCGTCGGGGCCCACCCTGGCATGGACGGCGCGTTCGCGATCCTGGACTATCCCGCAGCTTTCACGGGTGACCCCGGCACGGTTTACGTGCAGACTCGCCTACGAGGCATCTACTACGAGAACATGGCCGAGGTGACCGACTACCGTCGAGTGTTCGAACGCCTGCAAATGTTGGCTCTACGTCCCGACGAGTCACGCGAAGCGCTCGCCAGGTGACGTGACGGAAGGAACGACGATGGAACAAGACGTGTTAGGCACCTGGCGCAAGTCCAGCCGCTCACAGGGCGCCAACACCTGCGTCGAGCTGCACCCGGCCGGCCTCGTGCGCGACAGCAAGAACCCGGCGGGGCCGACGCTGAGTGTCGACCTGGCTGGCTTGCTCGCCGCCGTCAAGACCGGCTGACGCCGGACCACCGTGCTGGTGGGGACTTCGGTCATGGGCCCAGGGGCCGGCCTCCCGTCGCCGGGAAGCCGGCTCTGGGTCCTCCACACCGAGGCCGCTGTCAGACAGCAACGACACCGAGCGGTGCCGAAGCCGTTCTTCTTTTCACCCGGCGTCAATCACTGACCACGAATTTCGTGGACGATCATCGGCCGGGCGCGGACAAGATCAAATATTCTTCTGGTCGACCAATGACGTAACGCTGGCCCCATTCGCGCCGACATTGTCTACACCTGGCTCATCACTGGTGGTCGTCGCACCCAGGTGGGGGTGAATGCGCAGCCACCTCCTACCGAGCCTGCTAGGAGTGCCTGGTGGCGAGCGAATCTGGTGCCACGCACGGACGCGGTCTCTTCGTGACACTCGACGGGCCCAGTGGCGTCGGCAAGACGACGGTGAGCACGTTGTTGGGCGAACAACTGGCCAGCCAAGGCGTTCCGACATTGGTCACCGCGACTCCCTCGCCGTCCAGTATCGGCGAGTTGGCCCGGCACGGCACCCATGAGTTCCACGGCCCGTCCCTGACCTGTCTGGTGGCAGCCGACCGATATCACCAGGCCAACATCATGATCTCACCGGCCGTCGAGCAGGGCACAACGGTGGTTTGTGATCGTTTCGTGCCGTCGTCGCTGGTCCTTGATCCCCTCGACGGTATCGAACGCGGCTTTGTGTGGGACATCTATCGGAAGATTCTCGTACCCGATATCGCCATCGTGTTGATGGGCGATGCATCACTGTGCGCCACGCGGGTCGCGAATCGTGGACGATTCAGTCGGTTTCATGGCAGTGACTACGAAGATCATCGACGTGAACGCGAATACTTCACCGAAGCACTGGCCTTCCTGAGAGGAGCCGGCTATCCGGCCCACGAGTACGATATTGGGAGGGCGACGGCCCGTGAAGTGGCGGCCGGGCTTGCACACTTCATCCTGGCCATCAAGGACGGTCGATCATGAAGGTGGCTTTGCTGTACCCAGAAGTATACGACATGGCGCGCTTCAAGGAGCAGCGCAAGGAGTTCCCGCCCTTTGGGGTCATGTATCTGGCCGCCGTCGTGGAGAAGGCGGGAAACTCTGTCTCCATCATCAAGGTCACGCCGTTCACGACCGAACTCGACCTGAGCGGTTACGACGCCATCGGGTTCAGCCTGGCGTCATCCGCCACCTACGACATGATGCGCGCCGCCAGGGATGGCGGCACAATTCGCGACGACACACTGGTAATGGTCGGCGGAGTTCACTGCAACTTCTATCCCGAAGGGAGCATCAGGGACTTTCGGGCGCACGTGGCCACCGACGGCGAGTCCGAAGAAACAATCCTTGACATCCTGGCGCACGCCAGCAGCAAGCAATTTCACGACGTAGCCGGCGCGTTGTGGCTGAGTGGAAGTGAACTACACCGCGAACGACCTCGACCGTTGCTGCGGAACATCGATCAGCTACCATTGCCGGCACGCCACCTGCTGCCGGTCGAGGATTTCGTGATATCCGATCGCCTCGCGGGAACCGATGTCCGAATGGCGCACGTGATGTTCAGTCGCGGCTGCCCGTTTCCCTGCAGCTTCTGCGCGGCCGGCCAGACCCGGATTCAGTACCGAAGCGGCGCCAGCGCACGATCCGAACTCACACATCTCATGGAGACCTACGGCATCCAGGGATTCGCTGTCGTTGATGACAACTTCATTGTCAACAAGCACAGGGTTGGTGACATCTGCGACCACATCGATGATCTGGGCCTTCGATGGTCGGCATTGTCTCGTGTTGACACCGTCGATGAACCGCTACTGAAGAAGATGGCACGCGCCGGCTGCATCGAAATCAAGTTCGGCATGGAGTCCGGCAGCGAGCCACTGCTCAAAGCCATGCGAAAGAACACCAGGCGGGAGCACATCAGACGGGCGGTACACATGACCGCCGATGCCGGAATCGCCGCGAAGGTGTTCATCATCCATGGGTTTCCAGGAGAAGATGCCTCGACAACCGAGCAGACAGTGGAACTCCTGGACGAGCTCGGCGAAAATATTTCTCGCGTTTCACTGTTCCGGTTCGTACCCCTGCCCGGCACACAGGTCTATGAGCAGGCCGATCATTACGGCATACGCGGGACGCATCTGCAACAGGACTGGGACGGTGATTGGTCGAAGTTTCACATTCACCACAACGAGCGACGATGGTGGGGCACGGACGCCCAGTGGTCGGAGACCGAGCAGTCATATCAACGGTTGCGAAACTTCGTGGAATCTCACTGGAACACGCAGGGCTGATTGTCGCCCAGATTCCTGTGTGTTACCGTTCGCGCATGGCTGTCGTTCCAGAATGTACTGGATCGCACACGATCCCGAAGCCCGAAGCCGAGCGACTCTGGAGCTGGCTGCTTCGCCGACAGGGCCTTTGCGACGACCTGAAGTATGCGTCTGTCGTGGAGATTGCCCATGCTTCCCTCGGACTACATGCGGCACGCCTGCCAACACCGTTCGCGACGGTACTCGCACGCGGCACATCACCCGCCGTCGCCCTGAGCCTCTTCAGTTCTTCCACTGCGGATAATGTCGTGACATTGCGGTGCATGCGGAAGACATTGCACAGTTTGCCGCTCCCTTTGGCGGCTGCGGCGCACGCCGCGACTCTCCACTTCCGCGAGCGTGACGCACTTCGCTCGATAGCGAATCACGGCATGAGCGCACGGACGGTGACCCGGGTAACAACAGCCATTATCGACCTTGTGGAGCAATGCGGGCCGCTGAACCACCGCGCCATGGAAGCGAGGCTCACTGACAGCAGAACTGACACGGTGTCCGTGCGACTGGCACTCAAACTTGCCTGGGAGCGGGGTGTACTGACCTATCTCAACCGGACCAACTGCTGGAACAGGGAGCATCGCAGGTTCGGTCTGACAGGCAGGCTCCATCCAGGTCTCGACATGGCGATGGACAGACACCGGGCAACCACAGAGCTGGTGATTGAGTATTTTGATCGCTATGGCCCGGCATCACTTCGTGACGCGGCCTGGTGGTCGGGCCTGTCCCGATCCGCCATAACGGCAGCCATGAACGAGTCCGCCAGAGATTTTGTCATGGTCCACACCTCGTGGTGCGAGTCGCCCATGTACATGTACCGGGACAGACTCGAAGAGTTCCGCTCAGACTCCGCCGAGCAGCGGAGTTCCGGGATAAGTTTTCTGGCCCACGAGGATGTCGCCCTGAAGGCCTATTTCGAGAGCCGCAGGCGGTACCTGGGCGACCTGCCGCCACGGACCGCGTTCAACCAGATCGGCGAAGTGCTACCGACCGTCATCATTGACGGGCAGCTGGCAGGGACCTGGAAATGGGACACCGGCAAGAAAGCGGTCGGCTGGTCGCTCGTGTCATCCTGTCGATCAACGGTGCTACGGCGAGAGATCCGACACCGCGCTCACACTCTCACCGAGGCACTTCGACTCGGCTGGGGAACCGGCGACAGGAAGAAGGTCACCACCGCGCAGCAGGAAGTTACGCCCACGTCCTCGTCTCGTTGAGTTGTTCCTTCTTTCGAAACGCCTCATCGAGACTGATGTCGAGCCGGTTGGCGATTGCGCACACGTAGATCAACACATCGGCGAGCTCCTCATCGACACTTCCGGTCACCGATGTCGTGGCCACGCGCATCTTCTGGCTTTTGCGGACGGCCTTGAACAGCTCGCCGACTTCTTCGCCCAGCAGGAGGCACTGTTGCACGACGTCACGTTCGCTGAACCCACGTTCTTTCTCCATCTCGGCGACATACTGTTGGAGATCCGCGAGCGCAGACGTTGGCTTCAGCGGGATCATGGGCAACCTCACGGGCAGGAGTGTCGTGAACTGAGTGTCACGATCCGAGGGCACGCACCCTAGCGCGGCCGCATTGTGGATCGCTATGTGGGCAGCACGCCAAAACAGCTGGGGTGACGTGGTTCCGTACCGGCCACGGGGTCTGGACAGTTCGCGCCACCTGACCACGAAAGGCCTGGTTGGCCACGTGGACTGGTCATCGACGCCGGTGGACGGGCCTACCGGGAAAGATCATGGCAGGGTCGTGCCGGAACGCTACGTACTCAGCGATCTGACACGACGTAGTCATGTTTCACTCGATCGGTCCACGTTCACCGCATGACTCCTCGCCGGTCTGTGACTGCCGGCCGGCTGTGCCCCTCCCGTTCTGGCGCGGACAGCCACCCGGCCGGGCCGACGTTGACTGTCGACCTGGCCGGGTGGCTGGCGGCCGTCAAGGCCGGTCAGCGCTGGACCACCGTGCAGGTGGCGGTGGCGGTCTTGCTGGGGTCGCTCTCGGAGGTCGCGGTCAGCCGGACGGTGGCCGAGGTCGGGCCGGTGCCGGTGCGCTTGGCGTAGACCGGGATGTCGACGTAGCGGCCGAACTCCGCCGACGCCAGCGTGTTGGGGACCTTCGTCGCCCAGCCGGCGCCGTCGACGGTGGCTGACAGGCGGTAGACGTCGCGGTTGAGGTACTGGGACACGTTCTCCGGGTGTTCGCCGGCCGAGGCGGTGCCGGTGCCGCTGTTGGTCAGCGGGAACTCGCACTTCGCGAGGCCGGACCGGTTCGGCACGCTGACCGTCGGCAGGACCCGCACGCCCCGGCGTTGCGGGCCGGCGCCGTCCAGGGAGCGGATCGCGACCGTGTAGGTCAGTTCGCCGGCCGGGTTGCGGTGCAGGTCCAGCACGTAGAAGTGCAGGCGGTTGGCCTCGTCGACGTACTCGTACTGGCTGCCCGAGTCCGCACCGGCGTGGAACAGGGCGTCCGAGAGCTGGCGGTAGTCACCGATGGTGATCGGGACCTCGGTGCCGTCGGGCAGGACGTAGTCGGTCATGCCGATGTCCTGCGGGTTCGCGTCGATCACCCACTCGAACGGGGCGCGGTCGACGTTCTTGGTCTTGGCCAGCAGCACCCCCGAGTCGGGCGTGAACGAGTCGGCGCCCATCCGGTCGACGACCTCGACGGTGTAGTTGTCGTAGCCGCCGCCGTCGCAGAACGGGTCCGTCGTCGGGGAGCAGGACGGGCTGTGGTCGCCGTTGTCGAGGGCGATGTTGATGCCGGACAGGCCGTTGCGGCCCGGCTGGACCACCCGCGCGGTGACCGTGGCGGTCACCAGGCCGGAGTCGGCCAGGGCGTCGCGGGACAGGCGCAGCACGTTGCGTTCGTCGACCATGCCGAGGTCGATCTTGTTGCGCAGCATGTGTTGTGCGCCCATCGACGAGCCGCCGGTCGCTGGGATCGCCCAGCGGCTGTGCGGGCCGCCGGGGCCGTTGAACGTGCCCCGGGACAGCATCTCCCAGATCCCCGAGTACGCGCGGCGCGGCGGGTTTCCGTAGGGGTTGTTGTAGTTGTCGGCGATGCCGAGGATGTGGCTCAGCTCGTGGGCGTAGGTGCTCATGCCCGACGACTCGGCCTGCGTGGACGACCCGGCTGACGCGTTGGGCCAGATCGTGGCGCCCGACGCCCACGACGTCCAGTCGACGTAGCGGGTGTCCGACCAGTTCGGCAGGGCGTCGTCCGGCGGGCCGAACTCGTCGGTCACGTCCTCCTTGGTCGGGAACTTCATCATCCCGAACTCCTGCCAGGTCGCCGACTCGTCCTGGCCGGCCGACAGGAAGAACACGAAGTCGAACCCGGCCGGCACCCCGGTGCCGACGTCGGCCACCCACGCCGCGCGCCCGTCGGTACGGATGTCGCGGTCGCAGTCGTCCCCGGCGGGACAACCCGTGCCGCCCTGGAACTCCATGGCGTACTCGTGGGCCTTGCCGGGCATCTCGTAGGGCCCGAACGCGGTGAGGTCGACGCCGTAGCGGCCGCCGGAGTCCTCCATCCACCACTCGTGGATGGTGTGGCCCCGGTTGAGCGCGCCGGGCCTGTTGAGGAAGTCGTGGTACCACTGGGCGACGTCGGCACGCGGGATGTCGTGGGCCTCGGCGCTGGGGTTGCCGAACACCGTCGAGTTCTGCGGCTGGGTCACGGCGAAGGGCTGGTTCGGGTAGTCCAGCAGCACCAGCGCGCCTTTGAAGTCGCGCACCGAGCCGTCGACGTCCGGGTTGGCCCAGTCGGTGTTCGGCGGCGGGCGGTAGTCCGCCCACGTCATGTGGTCGGGGTTCTGCCAGTCCTGCTGGTCGATCGGCGGGGGGAAGCCGGCGGCGGTGGCGAGTTGGGCGGCCAGCGGCGTCGCGCCGGGCCCGGACTGCTGCCAGGGCTGCTGCTGGGGCCAGTGGTCGTAGCGCCAGGGGTGCTCGGGGGTGGTGTCGGGAGCTGCGGCGGCCGGCCCGGCGGTGGTCCCGGCGACGAGTGCCGCGGCCGAGAGCAGCGCCGTCACCAGCAGGGAGTGGCGGGTCACGACCTCTGACGCTAGCTCGCGGTGTTGACCACATCACCGATCCGTTGTAGAGAACGTGGTCCGCTGCGTTGCGACATCTGTCGAAACCGGGAGGTCAGGGTGGCCGAGGAGGTCCAGCGCATCGTGGAGGACCTGGCGGTGCGGATCGGCCGGCCGGTGCTGCTGGAGGACCCTGGCCAGCGGGTCGTGGCCTACAGCGAGCAGACCGGCCCGATGGACGACCTGCGCCGCGACTCGATCCTGCGCCGGCACACCTCCGACGCCGCCCGGACCCACTTCCGCGCGGCCGGCATCTTCGACGCGCGCGGCCCGCTGCGGATCCCCGCGTCGGGCGGGGTCCTGGCGCGGGTGTGCGTGCCGGCGCGCCACCGCGACCGGCTGCTGGGGTTCGTCTGGCTGATCGACGACGCGCCGCCGATGACCGACGAGCAGGTGCGGGTCGCGGCCGGGGCGGCACCGGCGCTGGCGCTGACCCTGTTCCGGGACAGTCTCGCCGCCGGGCTGGGGTACCGGCGTGAGCTGGAGGCGGTGTCCCGCCTGCTGTTCGGCGAGCAGGGCACGGCGCGCGCGGCGGCGCGGCTGCTGACCGAGGCCGGCGGGTTCCCGGTGTCCTCGCCGGTGACCGCGGTCGTGCTGCGGCCGGCGGGGCGGGAGCCGGTGGAGGAGGCGGTGCTGGCGGCGCGGTTCACGCTGGCCGCGCGGCAGCCGCTGCACCACGTGCGGCACGACCACGGGGTGCTGCTGTGCGCGGGGACGCCGCCGGTGGCCGAGGTGCGCTCGGCGCTCGGGCAGGGCCTGGTCGCCGGGGTCGGCCGGCCGCGCCCGGCGCTGACCGAGGCGGCGCGGTCCTACCGGGAGGCGGTGCACGCGGCGCTGGTGGCCGCCAGGGTGCCCGGCCACGGGCCGGTCGCGGCGTGGCCGGAGCTGGGGGTGTACCGGATGCTGGCCGGGGTGCCGGCGGGTGAGCTGCACCCCGGGCTGGAGCGGCTGCTGGCCGACCAGGCGCACCGGCCGCTGCTGGACACCCTGGAGACCTACCTCGACCTGGCCGGCAGCGTCGCGGCAACGGCCAGGGCGCTGCGGCTGCACCGCACGTCGCTGTACTACCGATTACAGCGGGTCGAGGAGCTGGCGGGCACGGACCTGAGAAGCGGCGACGAGCGGCTGACCCTGCACCTCGGCCTGAAGCTGGCGAGGCTGTCCGGCCGGCTGGATTGAGTAGTCGTACGGATCCGCGCCGGCCCGCGCTCCCCGACACTGACCGCATGGCAACCGACCGGCTCACGCGGTTGGCCGACGCCCTGTTGGAGGTCGGCCACCGCATCGACGAGATCTCCGCCGAGCTGCGCCACGAGCAGGCGCTGCGCACCGACGCGACCACACCGAAGCCGACCGACCAGCCGGCCGGTTCCCCGTTGCCGCTCGGCCACGGCGACCTTCCGACCGACCGGTCGGTCCCGCACCCGTCCGGTGACCTCGCCGCCCTGACCAACGGGCCAACGGCCCCGTTCCCCCCGGCCGGCCACGGCGGTTCGCCGACCGACCGGTCGGCCGGCGATGCCCCGTTCCCGGCTGCGCCGACGCTCCAGTACCCGCCGGTGGGCGACGGGGCCCTGCCGCCCGCGCCCGTCCCGTTCTGGCGGCGGGAGGGCTTCGGCGCGCGGTCGTTGGCGATGGTCGGCGCAACGGTCACCCTCGCCGGGGTCGTGCTGCTGCTCGTGCTGGCCGTGCAGCGCGGCTACCTCGGCCCGCTGCCCCGCGTGCTGCTCGGCGTCGCCCTCGGTCTCGGGCTGGCCGGTGTCGGGTTGTGGCTGCACCGCACCCCCGCCGGCCGGGTCGGCGCGCTGGCCTGCGCGGCGACCGGGATCACCGTGCTGTACCTGGACGTCGTCGCCGCCACCGTCCTGTTCGGACAGCTGCCGCCGGCCGCCGGGCTGGTGGCCGGGCTGGTCGTCGCGGCGGTCGGGGTGCTGCTGGCCGACCGGTGGGACGCCGAGGCGCTCGCGGTGTTCGTCGTGGTCGGGTGTGCGGTGTCGGCACCGGTGATCACCGGCGGGTTCACGCCGCTGCTGCTCGGGTTCCTGCTGGTCCTCCAGCTCGGCACGACGCCGGTGTACCTGGCGCGCCGCTGGCCCGTGCTGTGCCTGGCCGCCGCGCTGCCGGCGGTGCTGGGCACGGCCGCCGCCGTCGTGTTCGACGCCACCGGGGTCGAATCGCCGACGATCGCCCTGCTCGGGATGGTGACCAGCCTCGCGCAGGTGGGGGTCGCGGTCGCCGGGGCGCTGCGGGAGGGCGGTCTCGCGCCGGTCGGGCAGGTGCTGCTGGCGCCGGTGCCGGTGATGGTGGTCGCCTCGCTGGTGCCCCAGGTCGCCGCGGTGGCGTTGCCGGGGACGGTCGGGGCCCTGCTGGTGCTGGTGTGGGTGCTCGGGTTCCGCCGGTTCCCGCCGTCGTTCGCCAAGGTGGCGGGGGCCGCCGGGCTGGTCGCGATCCTGCAGGCCACGCTGACCGCCGTGGACGGGTCGGTCGCGGCGATCGTGCTGCTGGCCCAGGCCCTGCTGCTGACGCTGGTCGCGCGGGCCGCGCGCTATCCCGCCGCGCTCTCGGCGGCGGTGGTGTTCGCCGTCACCGGCCTCGGGTTCACGCTGCTCGACGCCGCGCCGCTGGAACTGCTGGTGGTGGCGCCGGAGGTGCCGGTGCCGGCGCACGTGGCGGCCACCGCCGGGTTGACCGGGCTGCTGCTGTCGGTGACCGCCGTGGCGATGTGTGTCACCGGCCGCCGCTGGCTGGCGACGGCCGGCGTGGTCACCCTGTACGGCGCGGCCGCCGCCGTGCTGTCGGCGACCCTGCTGGTCTCCCCCGGCGACAGCGGGTTCGTGCTGGGGCACGTGTTGGTGACGGTGTCCTGGACGGTCGGCGCGCTGGTCCTGCTGGCCAGGGGGATCGACTCGGTGTTCGCCCGCACGGCCGGCCTGTCGCTGGTCGGCGCGGCCCTGGCCAAACTCGTCCTGTTCGACCTGTCCTCATTGGACGGCATGGCCAGGGTGGCGGTGTTCCTGGTGGCCGGCCTGGTCCTGCTCGCCGCCGGCACCCGCTACGCGAAGGTCCTCAGGACCGGCTGGCGGTGAACGAGCTGTACACCCAGAACACCGGCCCGAGGGGGACCTGGTAGACCCAGAAGAGCTCCCCGGTGAAGGACTGGACCACGCCGTTCGCGCAGGTCACGCTCTCGGTCGTGTAGCGGCTGGTCTCGCCTTCGCCGCCCGGCACACCACTCTCGGCAGTGGTCCAGACCAGCGAGTCGCCGGTGAGGACGGGGTCGCCGTAGGGCGGCATCCGCTTCCAGCCGTTGATCAGCGTGTCCACCGCCAGGACGCCGTCCGTCAGCGTGATCGTGTGGTCCAGCGGCCACTCGTCACCGCTGTCCTGGCGGTTGATGCCGGGGAAGTACCCGACCCACTGTTCGGGAGTCGTACCGCAGGCCGGCTCCGCCTGGGCGGCGGCCGTGGGCAGGGCGAGAGTCACCACGATCGCGGACACCAGTAACGCCAGTGCTCTTCTCATGTCCGAAGGGTACGGGGACGGTCGTCACCGTTGCCCAGGAAGAGTTCCCGGGCAACGGTGACGGATTCCGTGCTACGGCAAGGAGTCCAGGAAGGGCCGATGGCTGTCGGCGAACTCCCAGCCGTAGTAGCGGTCCCAGTTGATCGACCAGGTCATCAGGCCGCGGATCGCCGGTGACGCGCCGCCGCGCAGGGTGTACCCGGCGCAGTTCTGGTTGCGGGACAGGCAGGTCAGCGCCTGCTGGACCTGGGCCGGCGCGGTGTGGCCGTTGCCGGCGCTGACCGCCGCCGGGACGCCGAACGCGATCTGGTCCTCGCGCAGGCCGGGGAACCGGTGGCCGGTGCGCGCGACCGGGAACCCGGCCTTGACCATGTCGGTCATCGCGATGTGGAAGTCGGCGCCGCCCATCGTGTGGTACTGGTCGTCCAGGCCCATGACCGGGCCGGAGTTGTAGTCCTGGACGTGCAGCACGGTCAGCGCGTCGCGCAGGGCGTGGATCACCGGCAGGTAGGACCCGGTGCGGTTGTCCCCGCCGCCGGCCCCGCCGTAGAACTGGTAGCCGACCTGGACGAAGAACGTCTCCGGCGCCATGGTGAGAATGAAGTCGTTGCCGTAGCGGGACTTCAGGGTCCGCAGCGCGGAGATCAGGTTGACGATGACCGGTGTGGTCGGGTTGGCGAAGTCGGTGTCCCCGGCGTTGAGGTACAGCGAGTGGCCCTCGAAGTCGATGTCCAGACCGTCCAGGCCGTAGCGGTCGATGATCGCCGACACCGAGGAGACGAACCGGTCGCGGGCGGCGGTGGTGGTCAGCTGGACCTGGCCGTTGGCGCCGCCGATGGAGATCAGCACCTTCTTGCCCTGCGCCTGTTTCGCGCGGATCGCCGCGACGAACTCGGCCTCGGACTCGACGTTGGGGCACTCGGCGGCCGGGCAGAGCCGGAACTGGATGTCGCCCGAGGTCGCGGTGGTTGGCTCGCCGAAGGCCAGGTTGATCACGTCCCAGGCGGGCGGCACGTCGGCCATCCTGATGTAGCCCGAGCCGTTGGCGAAGCTGGTGTGCAGGTAGCCGATCAGCGCGTGCCGGGGCAGGTCGGCCTGCTGGCAGCCGGTGGTCGTCGCGGTCACCGGGGCGCTGCGGGCGGACTCGCCGGCGTCGTTGACGGCGGTCACCGCGAAGGTGTGGGTGGAGCAGGCGGTCAGCCCGCCGATGGTGGCGCTGGTGCCGGTCACGCTGGCGCGCACGGTGGCGCCCTCGTGGACGCGGTAGCCGGTGGCGCCGGTCACCGCGGGCCAGGACAGCGCGACCGAGGTGTCGGTGACGGTGCCCAGGGTCGGGTTGCCCGGCGTCGCCGGGGCGCCCGGGGTGCCGCCGCCGGGACCGTCGAGTTCGACGTCGTCGGCGTGGTAGGTGCCGGCGCCGTACCAGCCGTGCAGGTAGAGCTGGGCGGTGGTCTGGCTGGCGCCGGTGGTGAACGTGAGCGCCAGGCGGGTGTAGGTGGTGGCGGCGGTCCAGGTCGACGGGCCGCCGTCGACGCCCAGGTACACGGGGTTGCCGCGCACCCAGGCCGACACGCTGTAGGTGGTGGCGGGCCGCACGGTGACGGTCTGGGCGCAGCGGGCGGTGTCCGAGGCGGTGGCGGTGGCGGCCAGCGCGTAGGAGCCGGTGTGCACCGGGCTGGTGACCACCGCGCCGCCCGCGCAGGTCCAGCCGGACAGTGAGCCGGTCTCGAACCCGGCGTTGGTCAGCAGGTTCGCCGCCGAGGCGGGGGTGGCCAGCCCGACCAGCACGACCAGTGCGGACAGGGCCGCGAGGACGCGCCTCATGGCAGGGTGTCCAGGTGCGGGGCGACGGTGCGGGCGAAGTTGTTGCCGTTGGTGACGTCCCAGTTGATCGACCAGGTCATGGCGCCGCGGATGTCCGGGTAGGTCCTGGGTGGCCGGAAGGTGCCGCAGTTGGTGGCCCTGGCCAGGCAGTCCAGCGCGTTGGTGACCACCGACGGGGCGACGATCCCGCCGCCGGCCGCGCCGGGCCCGGCGGGCAGGCCGACGGCGACCTGGTCGGGGCGTAGGCCGTTCTCCAGTTGGATGCAGGTCAGCGCGGTGATGAAGTTGACCGTGCCCTGGCCGTAGGCCTGGGACTGGTCGCAGCCCAGCATCGAGCCGGAGTTGTAGAACTGGGTGTGCACGACGGTGAGGATGTCGCGGATGCTCAGGGCGAGCGCGAAGTAGGAGCCGCCGGTGGACTGCATGTCGATGGTCTGCGGGGCCATCGTGATGATCAGTCCGGCGCCCACCTGGCCGCGCAGGTTGCGCAGTGCCTGAGCCATGTACGTCGGGTTGAGACCGTTCTCCAGGTCGATGTCCACGCCGTCGAAACCGAACTCGGTCATGGCCGCGCGCACGCTGTTGGCGAAGTTCGTGGCCGAGGCGGAGTCGCCGACCGACACCCGGCCGGCCTCACCGCCGACCGACAGGATGACCTTCTTGCCCTTGGCCTTGAGCGCGGTCACGTCGGCCTTGAACTGGGCGTCGGTGTAGCCGCCGAGCGCGCTGGACAGTCCGGGGTCGACCCCGAAGCTGACCTGGCCGGGGGTGCCGGTGGCCTCGGCGAAGGCCACGGCGACCAGGTCGTACTCGTCGGGCACGGCCGACAGGCGCAGCTCGGTGGCCGGGTTGACGAAGTTGTGCCAGTAGCCGGTGAGGAAGTGGCGCGGCAGGTCGGCCTGCGGGCAGCCGGTGGTGGTGCCGGTGACCGGGGCGCTGCGCGGCGACTCGCCGGTGGCGTTGTAGGCGGCGACGGTGTAGGTGCGGCTGGTGCAGGCGGGCAGGCCGCCGAAGGTCGCGGTGGTGGCGGTGGTCGTGGCGGCGACGGTGTTGCCCTCGTAGACGCGGTAGCCGGTGACCGTGCCAGGGGTGGCGCTCCAGCCCAGGGTGATGGCGGTGCCGGTGGTGGCGGTCACGCGGACGTTGCCGGGGGTGGCCGGGGCGCCCGGGTCCGGGCCGCCACCTCCGCCGCAGTCGGCGCCGTTGACCAGGCAGTTCGTCGGACTGCCCGGCCCGGTGCCGAGGAAGCCGAAGGTGGCGCTGGCGCCGGGGGCGAGGGTGCCGTTGTACTCGCGGTTGACGAAGGTGTGGTGGCTGCCGCTGGAGGTGAGCAGGGCGTCCCAGTAGCTGCCGACGCCGGTGCCGGCCGGCAGGTCGAACTCGACCCGCCAGGAGCTGATCGGGGTGGTCCCGCCGTTGGTGACGGTGAACCGGCCTTCCCAGCCGGAGCCCCAGTCGGCGGTCTTGACGAACGCGGCCCGCTCACCGGCGGCGGTGGCGACCGGGGCGACCGTGCCCAGGCAGGCGAGCACGGCGGCCATGACCAGTACGAAGGAACGCCTCATTACGACCTCCATGATGGACGTGCGGTGAGCAGGGATGCACCGCACGTCACCTAAATGTCTAGACCAATCCGATCGGATTGTCTAGTCCAATCCCCGGGAATACCTGGCGCGATAGGCTCGTTGGGCAGATTAGTTGAGTTCACAACTAGTTGAGGGTGGATGAGAGAGATGCAGTTCGGGATCTTCACCGTCGGCGACGTGACCACGGATCCGACGACCGGGCACACGATCAGTGAGCACGACCGGATCAAGGCGATGGTCACGATCGCGCTCAAGGCGGAGGAGGTCGGGCTGGACGTGTTCGCCACCGGTGAACACCACAACCCGCCGTTCGTGCCGTCGTCGCCGACGACCATGCTCGGATACATCGCCGCCCGCACCGAGCGGCTCATCCTGTCGACGTCCACGACGCTGATCACCACCAACGACCCGGTGAAGATCGCCGAGGACTACGCCATGCTCCAGCACCTGGCCGACGGCCGCGTCGACCTGATGATGGGCCGAGGCAACACCGGACCGGTCTACCCGTGGTTCGGCCAGGACATCCGGCAGGGCATCCCGCTGGCCATCGAGAACTACGCGCTGCTGCACGACCTGTGGCGCAAGGACGTCGTCGACTGGCAGGGCAAGTTCCGCACCCCGCTGCAGGGCTTCACCTCCACCCCGCGCCCGCTCGACGGCGTGCCGCCGTTCGTCTGGCACGGGTCGATCCGCAGCCCGGAGATCGCCGAGCAGGCCGCGTACTACGGCGACGGGTTCTTCGCCAACAACATCTTCTGGCCCAAGGAGCACTACATCCGGCTGATCGGGCTGTACCGGCAGCGCTACGCCCACTACGGGCACGGCACGCCGGAGCAGGCGATCGTCGGCCTCGGCGGGCAGGTGTTCATGCGCCGCAACTCCCAGGACGCGGTCAACGAGTTCCGGCCCTACTTCGACAACGCGCCGGTCTACGGGCACGGACCGTCGCTGGAGGACTTCACCGAACAGACCCCGCTGACCGTCGGCAGCCCGCAGCAGGTGATCGACCGGACGCTGACGTTCCGCGAGTCGTTCGGCGACTACCAGCGCCAGCTGTTCCTGATGGACCACGCCGGACTGCCGCTCAAGACGGTGCTGGAGCAGCTGGACCTGCTGGGCGAGGAAGTGGTTCCGGTGCTGCGCAAGGAGTTCGCCAACGGGCGGCCGGAGTCGGTTCCCGACGCCCCCACCCACGAGTCGCTCAGGAAGGTGAGTGCGTGATGCGTCGGTTGGCTGTGGTGTCGGCCGGGGTGACCGTGCCGTCGTCCACCCGGTTGCTGGCCGAGAGGCTGGCCGCGGCCGTCGGTGAGCAGACCTCGGTGTCCGTCGAGTTCGTCGATCTGCGGGACCTGGCCACCGACATCGCCAACAACGTCGTGACCGGGTTCCCCAGCCCACGGTTGTCGGCCGCGATCGCGGCCGTCACCGGGGCGGACGGGCTGATCGCGGCGACCCCGATCTTCACCGCGTCCTACTCGGGACTGTTCAAGTCGTTCTTCGACGTCGTCGAGCAGGACGCGTTGGTGGGCAAGCCGGTGCTGATCGCCGCCACCGGCGGCACCGCCCGGCACTCGCTGGCCCTGGAGCACGCGCTTCGGCCGATGTTCACCTACCTGCGGGCCGTCGTCGTCCCGACCGGGGTGTACGCGGCGTCGGAGGACTGGGCGTCGGGTGAGCTGGGTGAGCGGATCGCCCGGGCGTCCGGGGAACTGGTCGAGCTGATGGCCGGGCGGCCGGCGGTGGCCGCCCCGGCCCAGGAGCAGGTCATTCCCTTCGAGCAGCAGCTCGCGGCACTGCGGCCGCCGCCCGAAGGGTGACGACCGGTCAGAAGCTCGTTTCTCCTGGCAGACCGAAGTAGTCGTGCCATTTCGCGCCGCCGCCGAAGGCGGTGCCGGTGGACAGCGCGGTGTACACGTCGGCCAGGTTGTTGTGGGTGAAGGTGACGACGTCGTCCCTGCCGTCGCCGTTGAAGTCCCCGGTGTAGGGGAACTCCCCGGCGATGCCGAAGAAGTCGTTCCACTTCTGTTCGGTGCCGACGAACGCCGACCCGTTGGACAGGGCGACGTAGACGTCGGCGGCGGCGTTGACGGTGAAGGTCGCGATGTCGGCCTTCCCGTCGCCGTTGAAGTCCCCGATCCGGGGGAGTTCGCCGCCGACGGAGAACCAGTCGTGCCACTTGGCGCTCGCCCCGAACCCTGAGCCGGTGGACAGCGCGACGTAGACGTCGCCGAGGGTGCCTCGGGTGAACACGACGATGTCGTCGCGGCCGTCGCCGTTGACGTCGGCCACGCCGGGGTACTCGCCGGCGATCCCGAAGAAGTCGTGCCACTTCTGACTGGCGCCGAAGGACGTGCCGGTGGAGAGCGCGACGTAGACGTCGGCCAGGTTGTTGCGGGTGAAGGTGATGATGTCGTCGCGGCCGTCACCGTTCACGTCACCGACAGCGGGGACTTCTCCGTTGAGGGCGAAGAAGTCGTGCCATTTCTGGCCGGGGCCGAACGACGAGCCGGTGGACAGGGCGACGTAGACGTCGGTCAGGGAACCGTGCGTGAACGTCACGATGTCGTCGCGGCCGTCGCCGTTGAAGTCCCCGGTCAGCGGCGTCTCGCCGGACAGGGCGAACCGGTCGTGCCACTTGACGGTGGTGCCGGTGAACCCGGCCCCCGAGGACAGGGCCACGTACACGTCGTCCAGCGGACCGTGGGTGAAGGTCACGATGTCGTCGCGGCCGTCGCCGTCGAAGTCGGTCGACGAACCGGTGAACACGCCGCCCGACGAGCCGCCGCCGTTGACCAGGTCGAGGTAGTGGCCCCAGTTCCAGTGCGGGCCGGGGTCGGTGTGGTCGTTGCCGGGGACCTCGTTGTGGCCGACGATGCCCTGCCTGGTCTTCGGGATGCCGTGGCGGTCGGCCAGCCAGCGGGTCAGGGCCGCCGACGAGCGGTACATCGATTCGGTGAACCACGCCGGGTTGTCGACGAAACCCTCGTGTTCGATGCCCAGGGTGCGGGGGTTCGCCGACCGCGCGTGGTACGCGGTGTCACCGTCGCGCACCATCTGGGTGACCTCGCCGTTGGACGACTTCACCACGTAGTGGGCGCTGACGCCCGAGGACGGGTTCTGGAACCAGCTGATCGTGCCGGCGTAGGACCCCTGGGTGACGTGGATGACGATCTGGTTGATGGCGGCGGAGCGGCCGGCGCCGTAGTTCGCGCCGTGGGCGGGGATCCAGCGCGAGTCGGGGTAGTCGGGGCCCTGGGCGTGGAGGTCGTCGCTGGTGGCGCGGGCCGGCAGCGACCGGTGGGCGGGGAAGCCGATGATCTCGCCGTCGGGGGCGCGGGTGGCGAGACCCTCGCGGAGCAGGGCGAACGTGTCGTTGGCGGACAGTGTGCTCCCGTAGGACGCGACCACGGGGTACCACTGGTCGAGACTGGCACGGTCGGTGAGACCGGCGTCGTCGGCGAGGGCGTCGAGGACGGCGGCCGCGCCCCGGATGTTGGTGGGACTGTGGGATCTCAGGGCGTCCAGGCTGGCGCCGGTGAGGTCGGCGGCCTGGGCCAGCGTTGCGCTGGTCGGGTTGTCGACCAGGTGCATGACGCCGAAACCGTTGTCCTGGCTGGGTTGTCCGCCGTGGCCGTCGAGCCGGGTCTCGTTGTGGCCGACGGCGACCAGCAGGTCACGGGGGACGTCGTACTCCTGCGCGGCCTGGGCGAAGGCCGCGTCGAGGTCCAGGGCGTGGGTGTCGGGTTCGGCGTGCGCCGGCCAGGTGGCGAGGCCGAGCGTGGTCAGGGTGGCCGCGCCGAGGGCGAGCAGTCGTGAACGCATGTTCGTCTCCCTCTCAGAAACTGGTCTCACCGGCGAGACCGAAGAAGTCGTGCCACTTCGCGCCGCCACCGAAGCCGGTGCCGGTGGACAGCGCGGTGTAGACATCGGCCAGCGAGTTGTGGGTGAAGGTGACGACGTCGTCCCTGCCGTCCCCGTTGAAGTCCCCGGTGTAGGGGAACTCGCCGGCCAGAGCGAAGAAGTCGTTCCACTTCTGCTCGGTGCCGACGAACGCCGACCCGTTCGACAGGGCCACGTACACGTCGGCCGCCGCGTTGGTGGTGAACGTCGCGATGTCGGCCTTCCCGTCACCGTTGAAGTCCCCGATCCTGGGCAGTTCACCGCCCACGGAGAACCAGTCGTGCCACTTCGCACTCGCGCCGAAGCCAGAACCGGTCGACAGGGCCACGTAGACGTCACCCAGGTTCCCCCGGGTGAACACCACGATGTCGTCGCGCCCGTCACCGTTGACGTCGGCCACCCCCGGGTACTCACCGGCGATCCCGAAGAAGTCGTGCCACTTCTGACTCGCGCCGAACGACGTCCCGGTGGACAACGCCACGTACACGTCAGCCAGGTTGTCGCGGGTGAACGTGATGATGTCGTCGCGGCCGTCACCGTTCACGTCACCGACCGCCGGCACTTCACCGTTGAGCGAGAAGAAGTCGTGCCACTTGCCCCCCGGCCCGAACGACGAACCCGTCGACAGCGCGACGTACACGTCGGCCAGGGAACCGTGCGTGAACGTCACGATGTCGTCCCGGCCGTCCCCGTTGAAGTCCCCGGTCAGCGGCGTCTCGCCGGACAGGGCGAACCGGTCGTGCCACTTGACCGTCGTCCCGGTGAACCCCGAACCCGACGACAGGGCCACGTACACATCGTCCAGCGGGCCGTGGGTGAACGTCACGATGTCGTCGCGGCCGTCACCGTCGAAGTCGGTCGACGAGCCGGTGAACGCGCGCGGGCTGATCATCCCCGCCGCCTCGGCCATCATCGACCGGGCGCGGCCCTCGGCCTGGTCGTACCGCTCGGGGCAGCACGACCGCTGCACGCTCTGCGCGAGCAGCCCCGCGGTGTAGTTCGGGTACAGCGGCTCGTTGCGCTGGGCCTGCACGAAGAACTGGGTCGACGCGTAGGCCACGTCCATGATCTGCTCGGGTGTCCCCCAGCCCTGGCTGGGCCGCTGCTGGAACACCCCGAGCGAGTCCTTGTCCCCGCACGGCAGGTTGTTCATCCTCGACTCGACCCAGCCGGCCTCGAACGCGGCGAGCATGACCTTCGGTGAGACGTTGCGGTCGAGCCCGACCTGGTAGACGATCCGGATCACGTTCGGATCGTGGCTGGGCGGAATACTGGGGCAGGCCAACGGATTGACCGTCAGCGGAACGTGGTCTCCGGTCGGCGGCGGCTCCGCCGTGGCGGGGGCGACCAGGGTCAGCGAGACCGCGACCGCGGCCACCACACCCCGGATCAGTGCGAACCTGGACATGTGCGGGGTCCTTCCAGGAAAAACGATGACAGCTCTGGACTCAACGCAGGCTGGGGCGGGGTAGCTCGGTCCCGCCGGCGAGTTGGCCGTGCCACACCGACGACGACCCGAACGCCGACGCCGTCGAGGGCGCCACCCACACGTCGGCGGCCGCGCCGCCGGTGAAGGTCAGCACGTCCGCCCGGCCGTCCCCGGTCACGTCCCCGATCCCGGGCGTCTCCTCCCCGAGCGCGAAGTGGTCGTGCCAGCGCCAGGCGTTCTGCACGAACCGCCCACCGTCGGACAGGGACACGTAGACGTCGGCCTGGTCGCCCCGGGTGAAGGTGATCACGTCGTCGCGACCGTCACCGTTCACGTCACCGGCCCCGGCGACCTCCGTGCCGATGGCGAAGTTGTTGTGCCACAACCACACCTCCTGCACGAACGCCACCCCGTTGGACAGCGAGACGAACACGTCGCCCTGCGCGCCCCCGGTGAACACGGCGACGTCGTCACGACCGTCCCCGTCGAAGTCCCCGACCGCCGGCCGTTCGGCGCCGTAACCGAAGTTGTCCTGCCACTTCACGCCCGGCCCGAACCCGTTCCCGGTCGACAGCGCGACATACACGTCCCCGGCGCTGCCCCGGGTGAACGTGATCAGGTCGGCCCGGCCGTCCCCGTTGACGTCGCCCAGCTCCGGGTACTCGTCCCCGGCCGCGAAGAAGTCGTGCCACTTCACCGACGGCCCGAACCCGCCGCCGGTGGACAGCGCGACGTACACGTCGGCCGCCGCGCCCCGGGTGAAGGTGACGATGTCCGCGCGCCCGTCCCCGTTCACGTCGCCGGTCCTGGGCACCTCCCCGTCGAGCGAGAAGTAGTCGTGCCCCACCACCGGATCGCCGAACGCGGTCCCCGTCGACCCGGCGACCAGCACGTCGGCCGCCGCCCCCTGGGTGAACACGACGACGTCGTCGCGCCCGTCACCGTTGACGTCACTGGAGTTCCGACCCCGGGCGGTGGCGTTCACCACGGCCGACGCCGGCCCCGCGTTCCCCGCCCGGTCCACCGCGACGACCCGGTAGTACCGCTGCGCGCCGGCCGGCAACGGCCCGTGCCGGAAGGCCGGCGTGGTCGTCGTCCCGACCAGACCGCCCACCGACCCGGCGCTGGTCGACGCGTACACCCGATACCCGGCGACCCCGACGTCGTCGGTGGCCGGGTTCCAGGACAACGGAATCGCGTGCGTCCGTCCACTTCCGACCACCAGACCGCTGACCGCGCCCGGCGCCGCCGTGTCACTGAACGGCGCCACGAGACTCACCGCCTCGTACCGCCCGGCCGTCCACTGAGGACCACTGGGCACGAGCCGCACGACGACCGACGACTTCCCCTCGGTCAACGCCGGCGGGAGGGTGAAGTCGTCGTCGAGCCACCGCTGGAACCCGTTGCCGAGCGCCTGCGTCCAGGTCCCGGCCGGCGCACCGTCCACGGTGACCGTCGCCGACTGGTAGGCGGTGTTCTGGTCGCTGGTCCGTCGCAGCCGGACGCCGTCGTTGCCGGGATCGATGGCCAGCCGGAAGCTGACCGCACCGGAGGTGGACCGCACCTGGGCGGTCAGCGCGTCGTGGTCGTCGTCGCCCTCGTAGGTCGCGGTGAGCCCGTACTGGCTGGCGGCGCTGTCGGTGTAGTCGTGGGCGGCGCGGCTGGCGGCGTCGCCGACCGTGATCGTGTCGGTGGTCCGCAGGGCCACGTTCGGCCTGGTGTAGAGGAAGGCGGTGGTCGACTCGGCCACGGGAAGATCGTTCTGTGCCCCGTGCTCGATCCCGAACCGCAGCCCGGCGGAGTAGGGGACGGCGTCGCCGATCTGCACCCGGTACATGGCGTCGCATTCGACAGCGCAGCCCGCGGTGCGGACCTGGTGCCCGGTGTTCCCGGTGAAGACCCCCGAGTACTCGCCCCGGTTGAAGTACCAGCCGGACTCGTAGTAGTCCTCGGTGCCGGTGCCGTGGAAGGCGGGGCTCCGCCCGCCGTCGACGTGGATCCGCTCGTCGCCCTCCAGATACCCACGCTCGTTGCCACCAGGGTTGGAGTTCCGCACGACCTGGCTGAGTCCGACGAACCTCCCCCGCCCCGGCTGGTCCACGGCGAGCCAGTCCCGCGCCGGGGTCGAGAGCCCACTGCGCGACTGGGTGGTGAAATGCCCCGATCCCCCGGCCGGTCCGAGTTCGGTGGCCCACCGGGTGTTCGGCGCGTGCGTGATCTCCGACTGGAGGCCGCTGATCGCGGCCCCGGTGGTGTTGGCCAGGGAGATGGTGGCGCTGTGGGCGTAGGGCATCATCCACCAGGCGCTGTACCAGCCGCCCGGGGCGGGGTCCATGCCGAACATCAGGGCACGCACGTCCCGCTCGCCCAGTCCGGCGCCGAAGAACTCACCCACCGGAGAGTCCACAGTAGATCGTCCGTCGAACGTCATCCGCAACCGAAGCCCGCTCAACGTGGCCTCGGTGGCCGCGCCGTCCGGAATCCGCAGCCGCAGAGCCGTGACCGCCGCGGGCCCGGTCAGCCTCGCCAACTCGACACTCCCACCGGCTCCCGGCGAGACGGTGGCGCGCTCGGTCACCGCCCCCGGCTGTGCCGGCTTGGGATCGGTCCGCCCGGCCTGCCGCAACCGTTCGATGACGTCGGTGGCCGGATCGCCGGGATCGAACCGGCTCACCCCGTCCGCGCTGGCGAACTCCCGGTACCCGACGTGGTGGAACAACGGGTTGTTGGTGGTGGTGACGATCATCGATTCCCGATAGCTCATCGGAACCTTGATCGTGACCCCGCCCGAGGTCTGGTCGGCGTTGGTCACCAACGGCCAGCTGAACGGCGCACCGAGATCACCGTTGACGACGCTCTGCAGGCTGGCGTTGAGCACGGTGACCCCATCGAGCACGACCCGGATCGTGCCGGTGGCGCTGACGTTCCCCTCGTCGCGCGTGAACCAGATGGACTGGATCTCCCCCGCCCCCCGATCCTCGGCGATGACACAGCCGGGGCCGTTGGTGCGCAGGCAGGAGTAGCGACCGCCGAAGCCGTCGTCGTTGCTCCCGTTACGGGCGAAGCTGGAGAACTGTTTGGTCTGTGAGGCCGAGGCAAGATCCGGAAGAAGATCAAGGCGCCGGTAGGTGTCCCAGCCAGTAGGTCCGTTGCTGGCGGTGACAGCCGGGCTCGCACTCACGGTCGTAGGGGCGACGAGGGACAGGAGGACGGCGATGGTGGAGAGCAGGGGGCTCCGCATCACGGCCACCTTTCGGTGACGGGTAAACGATTACCCAGTCTCCTTTTTGTTCCTTTCTGACGTCAATAGACCGGATGGCGGCATCGATTCACGTGAGTTGATCTTTCTGAATCGTTTTGCGGTGGAGACTTGAGCCGCTACGGGATGCCACCGGGGGAAGGCACTGATCTCACCACCGAACGCAGCCCACAGCCCACAGCCCGCAACCCAGCCCAGAGACAGAGACAGAGACAGAGGCCTTCGGTCACGGCCCGGCCTCAACGGACCGATACGGGCTCACCCCGCCACACCACCGCACCTCCGGCCACGGCCCCAACCTCCAACGGACCGACACAGGCCAAACCAGAACCCCCCACCACGGAGCCCTCGCCCACCCGGGTCTGGCGGTGGACACACCGCAGGGGCAGGGCGCAGCCCTGCCCCTCAAGGCCCTGCCTCAGGGCGGCGGAGGCTCACGGGTCAAGAGGCCCACGGGTAGCACGAACCCAGACAAAGCCCAGCTCAGGGCCTCTTGAGGCGTGAGTGGCCGCCCGTAAATCCACCGCCAGACCCGGGCAAGACAGGCAAACCCCCCCACCACCCACACCCCAAGAACCCGCGACCCACACCCCCAGAACCCCACGCCCCACGCCCACAACCCAAGAACCCACAACCCAAGAACCCCAACAACAACTACACCCGAAACCGCCGAGAAACAGCGTAAGCGAGATCAGCCACCAACCGGCTCAACCGATCCCGGGACCCAGAGGAAACCTGCCCCCGCAACCGAAGGGTCAGTCCGGCCACCGCCACGCCGTCAGCCACCACCGGCGCCGAGAACTCGGCGACCCGCCCCGGCGCCACGACCCGACGCCATCGGGCCGCGAGGTGGTAGGCGCCGGCTCCTTCTTCCCGGCACACGATCTCCAGTTCCTCCAGTGTCCCCAGGATCCGATGGGTGGACGACTTCGGCAGGCCGGTCGCGTCGGCGAGGTGGGTGAGGCGCATGCCGTCCGGGCTTCCGGCGAGTGATTCCAGGAGCCGGAAGGCGTTGCGGACCGACGGGCAGGTCTCCTGTGCGGCCATCTCGAACCCCCAAGGTTCCATCTGTAGGACAAGAGTATTGCAGGATTGTCCTACGAAATCTAGCCTCAGGGAAGCGCCACCACCGGCCGAGATGGGATGTGACCCCATGACCTCTGCTCAACGCGCCGTCAACCCGCGCGACCTACGCCGCGCCTATGCCGCCAGCCTGTCCGGCACCGCCCTGGAGTACTACGACTTCGCCGCCTACTCGGTCGCGGCGGCGACCCTGTTCGGGGACCTCTTCTTCCCCTCCGGGGACCCGCTCGTGGGCACGATGAGCGCCTTCTCCACCTATGCGGTGGGCTATCTGGCCCGGCCGCTCGGGGGGTTCGTCTTCGGACGGCTGGGTGACGTGATCGGGCGGAAGAAGGTTCTGGTCTACACGTTGCTGCTGGCCGGGATCGCCACGTTCCTCATCGGACTGTTGCCCACACATGCCTCGATCGGGGGAACGGCCGCGGTCCTGCTGGTGATCCTGCGGTTCGCGCAGGGCGTCGCGGTGGGCGGGGAGTGGGGTGGCGCGGTCCTGCTGTCCAGTGAGTACGGGGATCCGCGCAAACGCGGGTTCTGGGCCTCCGCCGCGCAGATCGGGCCACCAGCGGGAACACTGCTGGCCAACGGGGTGCTCGCACTGCTCGCGGGGCTGATGAGCGAGGAGACGTTCACCTCCGGCGGCTGGCGGATCGCGTTCCTGCTCTCCGCCGTGCTGGTCCTGTTCGGACTGTGGATTCGGCTGCGGCTGGAGGACACGCCGGTGTTCAAGCAGATCGTCGACCGCCGGGAGCGGCCAAGCGCCCCGGTGTCCGAAGTGGTCGGTGCGGAGCGTCGGGCGCTGATCGCGGGGATCCTGGTTCGGGTCTGCCCGGACGTGCTGTACTCGCTGTTCACCGTCTTCACCCTCACGTACATCACCCAGGAACTGGGTATGTCTCGCGGAGAGGGGACGATCGCCGTCATGATCGGCTCGGCCTGCCAGGTGCTGCTGATGCCGGCCTTCGGCGCGCTGTCCGACCGGATCAACCGGCGGCGGCTCTACCTCTACGGCACGATCGCCGCGGCGGTCTGGCCGTTCGTGTTCTTCCCGATGATCGGCGGCGGATCGTTCGCGGTGCTGATCATCGGAACGGTGGTCGCACTGGCGATCCACGCGTCGATGTACGGGCCGCAGGCCGCACTGATCACCGAGCAGTTCTCGCCGCGGCTGCGCTACACCGGCTCCTCCCTCGCCTACACGCTCGCCGGCGTGATCGGCGGCGCCCCCGCCCCGCTGATCATGACCGCGCTGATCGCCTGGTTGGACAACTGGTGGATCCTGGGGGTCTATCTCGCGCTCACCGCGGTGGTCACCGGGGTCGGGCTGTGGCTGTCCCGCGACCCGGTCGTGGAGTCCGAAGTGGAGGAGTCGGTGGTGCCGGCATGACGGTGGAGGCGAACGTGGATCGGGGTTGGCAGTTCTGGGTCGACCGGGGTGGCACCTTCACCGACGTCGTGGCCCGCCGACCGGACGGCGGGCTGGTCACCCACAAGGTGCTCTCGGACAACCCGACGCGCTACGCCGACGCCGCCGTCGCCGGGATCGGCGCGCTGCTGGGGCTCGGCGCGAACGAGCCGGTGCCGGCCGAGCTGATCGAGCAGGTCCGGATGGGCACCACGGTGGCCACCAACGCCCTGCTGGAACGCACCGGCGAACGCACCGTCCTGGTCATCACCCGAGGTTTCGGGGACGCGCTGCGGATCGGCAACCAGAACCGGCCGCGGATCTTCGAACGCGACATCGTGCTGCCCGACCAGCTCTACGAACGCGTCGTCGAGGTCGACGAGCGGATCATGGCCGACGGCACCGTCCTGCGCGCGCCCGACCTCGACCGGCTCGCCCGCGACCTCGCCGACGCCCACGCCGACGGGATCCGCGCGGTGGCCGTGGTCTGCCTGCACAGCCACCTCCACCCCGCCCACGAACAGGCGATCGGCGCGCTCGCCGAACAGGTCGGCTTCGCGCAGATCTCACTGTCCAGTGAGGTCAGTCCGCTGATGAAGCTGGTCCCGCGCGGCGACACGACCGTCGTCGACGCCTACCTGTCCCCCGTGCTGCGCCGCTACGTCGACCAGGTCGCCGGGCAGCTGCGCGGCGTCGCGCTGATGTTCATGCAGTCCAACGGCGGCCTCGCGCAGGCCGGCCACTTCCGCGGCAAGGACGCGATCCTGTCCGGGCCGGCCGGCGGCATCGTCGGCATGGCGCGGGTCTCCCAGCTCGCCGGGTTCGACAAGGTCATCGGCTTCGACATGGGCGGCACGTCCACCGACGTGTCGCACTTCGCCGGGGAGTACCAGCGGGTGTTCCAGGCGCAGGTCGCCGGGGTGCGGCTGCGGGCCCCGATGATGGACATCCACACCGTCGCCGCCGGCGGCGGGTCGATCCTGCACTTCGACGGCAGCCGCTACCGCGTCGGCCCGGACTCGGCCGGCGCGAACCCCGGCCCGGCGTGCTACCGCAACGGCGGCCCACTGACCGTCACCGACGCCAACGTGATGCTCGGCCGCATCCAGCCCCACCGGTTCCCGTCGGTGTTCGGGCCCGGCGGGGACCAGCCGCTGGACGCGCGGGTCGTGCGGGAGCGGTTCGCCGCGCTGGCCGACGAGATCCGCGAGCACACCGGCGACGACCGCTCCCCCGAGCAGGTCGCCGAGGGCTACCTGCGGATCGCGGTGGCGAACATGGCCAACGCGGTGAAACGGATCTCGGTGGAGAAGGGCCACGACGTCACCGAGTACGCGCTCACCACCTTCGGCGGTGCCGGCGGCCAGCACGCCTGCGCGGTCGCCGACTCGCTGGGCATCCGCACCGTGCTCGTCCCGCCGATGGCCGGGGTGCTCTCCGCGCTGGGCATCGGCCTGGCCGACCTCACCGCCATGCGCGAACAGTCCGTGGAGGCGGAACTGACGCCGTCGCTGATGCCCCGGCTGCACGAGGTCGCCGACGCGCTGGACACCGCGTCCCGCACCGAACTCGCCGACCAGGACGTGCCGGCCGCGCGGGTGCGGGTCGCCCGGCGCGCGCACCTGCGCTACGACGGCACCGACACCACGGTCGTGGTCGAGTTGGCCGAGCCGGCCGCCATGGTCGCCGCGTTCGAGCAGGGCTACCGGCGCACCTACTCGTTCCTGATGGACCGGCCGCTGGTGGTGGAGGCGGTGTCGGTCGAGGCGACCGGCCTGACCGAGGAACCCGACCTGACCGGCCTCGGCGACCACGCCACCGGGCCCGACCAGGCCGAGCGGGTCCGCCTGCACGCCGGTGGCTCCTGGCACACCGCGCCGCTGCACCAGCGGGAGCGGCTGGCGCCGGGCCACGCGGTCGACGGCCCGGCGATCATCGCCGAGGCCAACGCGACGACCGTCGTCGAACCCGGCTGGCGGGCCACCATGACCGCAACGGGGAACCTGCTGGTGGAACGGGTCGCGGCACGCGCGCGGTCCCGGGTGGGCACCGAGGCGGACCCGGTCATGCTGGAGATCTTCAACAACCTGTTCATGTCGATCGCCGAGCAGATGGGGGCGGCCCTGGAGTCGACCGCCCAGTCGGTCAACATCCGGGAGCGGCTGGACTTCTCGTGCGCGCTGTTCGACCCGGACGGTGACCTGATCGCCAACGCGCCGCACATCCCGGTGCACCTCGGGTCGATGGGCGCCACCGTCAAGGAGGTGGTGCGCCGCCGCGCGGGCGAGGTGCGCCCCGGTGACGTGTACGCGGTCAACGACCCGTACCACGGGGGCACCCACCTGCCGGACGTCACCGTCGTGACCCCGGTGTTCGACCAGGCCGGACACCGGATCCTGTTCTTCGTCGCCTCCCGGGGCCACCACGCGGAGATCGGCGGGATCACCCCGGGGTCGATGCCGGCGCACAGCCGCGAGGTCCACGAGGAGGGCGTGCTGTTCGACAACTGGCTGCTCGCCGAGAACGGTCGTTTCCGCGAGGCGGAGACCCGGGCGCTGCTCACCGGCGCGCGCTACCCGTCACGCAACCCGGACACCAACCTCACCGACCTGCGCGCCCAGGTCGCCGCCAACAACAAGGGCGTACACGAGGTCGCCCGGATGATCGACGCGTTCGGCCTGGACGTCGTGCAGGCCTACATGCGTCACGTCCAGGACAACGCCGAGGAGGCCGTGCGCCGCGTCATCGACGCCCTCGACGACGGCGAGTTCCGGTACACGATGGACTCCGGCGCGGTGATCGCCGTGCGGATCACCGTGGACCGCGAGGCCCGCGCGGCGACGATCGACTTCACCGGCACCTCCGGCCAGCTGGACACGAACTTCAACGCCCCGTCGTCGGTGGCGACCGCGGCGGTGCTGTACGTGTTCCGCACGCTGGTCGCCGACGAGATCCCCCTCAACGACGGCTGTCTGCGTCCCCTGCGGATGATCGTCCCGGACGGGTCGATGCTGGCCCCGAGCTTCCCGGCGGCTGTGGTCGCCGGCAACGTCGAGACCTCCCAGGCGATCACCGGCGCGCTGTACGGCGCGCTGAGCGTGCAGGCCGAGGGCTCGGGAACGATGAACAACGTGACGTTCGGCAACGAACGCCACCAGTACTACGAGACGCTCGGCTCCGGTTCCGGGGCGGGCGACGGGTTCGCCGGGGCGTCGGTGGTCCAGACCCACATGACGAACTCGCGCCTGACCGACCCCGAGGTCCTGGAATGGCGCTTCCCCGTGCTGCTGGAGGAGTTCACCGTCCGCCGGGGCAGCGGCGGCGCCGGCCGCTGGCGCGGCGGCGACGGCGCGGTGCGCCGACTCCGTTTCCTGGAGCCGATGACGGTGAGCACCCTGACCGGCCACCGGCGGGTCGCGCCGTACGGCATGGCCGGCGGTGCACCGGGCGCTCTGGGGTCCAACGAGGTCCGGCGCGCGGACGGCACCGTGGTCGGAATGGCCAGCGCCGACTCGGTGGACGTCGGCGTCGACGACGTGCTGGTGATCGAGACACCGGGCGGCGGCGGCTACGGCACCGCCCCACCGTGACCGGGCCCGGCCGCCCATGGGGACAACCCTCCCGCCGTCACCAGGAACTGTCGGTCCCGCTCGGTAGACTGGAAAACGGGGGGATCCCCGCGCCCTGACCAGGCACAACAGCAAAAATCGCCGCCACGGCGGGCGGGTGGGTCGGCCTCCGGTGGCTACGCCACCGGATGGGCGGCGGCGTTGCGGGCGGCGGTCACGAGGTTGTTGGCCGGCTGGTCGGCGGCGGGCGTGTTGCGCACGTGGTTCATGACGTAGCCGACGGCCAGGCCGGTCTCCGGGTCGGCGTAGCCGAGGGAGCCGCCCAGGCCCCCGAAACCGAAGGCGCGCGGGGAGTGCCAGGGGGTGGCCGGTGTGGGCAGGCTGAAGCCGAGGCCGAGGTGGAAGGGCTGGAGGGTGACCAGATCCGGGCCGGTGGTGTGTTCGGCGGTGGCCGCGGCGAGGGTCTGGTCGGTGAGGACGCGGTGGCCGTCGACCTCGCCGATCAGGGCGGCGTAGAAGCGGGCGAGGGCGCGGGCGGTGCACAGGCCGTTGGTGGCGGGGATCTCGGCGGTCCACTCGGCGGGGTCGTTGTGGTCCAGCGGGGGCGCGACGCAGCCGTAGGCGCGGCGGGTGAGCGAGGTCGGGTCGGTCATGGCCGCGACGAGGGCGCGGATCGGTTCGGGCAGCGCGTCGAGGTCGACCGAGGCGGCGGCCGCGCCGAGGTCCATGGCGGGCTGGGCGAGCCGGCTGACGCGGTGGTGCTGGCCGGCGGGGAGTCCGATGTGGAAGTCGAGGTCCAGCGGGCGGGCGATCTCGTCGCGGAAGAAGGTGCCCAGCGTGCGGCCGGTGATCCGGCGGACGACCTCGCCGACGAGGAAGCCGAAGGTCAGCGCGTGGTAGCCGTGCCGTGTCCCCGGCGTCCACTGAGGACTCTGCGCGGCGAGGGCGTCGACCATCGGCTGCCAGTCGAGGACGTCGTCGCGGGTGACCGGTTCGTCGAGGGCGACCAGTCCGGCCTGGTGGGTCAGCAGCCAGCGGACCGGCAGGTCCTCCTTGCCGGCGGCGGCGAACTCGGGCCAGTAGGCGGCGACCGGCGCGTCCAGGTCGAGTTCGCCGCGCTGGGCGAGCAGCAGCGCGCACGCCGTGGTGGCGCCCTTGGTGGTGGAGTAGACGATCTGCAGGGTGTCGCGCTCCCAGGGGCGGCCGGTGTCGCGGTCGGCGACCCCGCCCCACAGGTCGACGACCGGCTCGCCGCGCAGGTACACGCTGACCGCCGCGCCGACCTCGACCCCGTCGGCGAAGTTCGCCGCGAACGCCTCGCGGACCGCGTCGAAGCCGGGGGCGGCGAAACCGTGGATCTCGGACATTCAGGAACTCCTCGGGGCTTTCTCGACGGCGTGCCGGCAGAGGTCGACCAGCTCGGCGGTGTAGGTGGGGACGTCCAGGTCAGGGGTGTTCAGCAGCCGCGCCAGCGCGCCGGAGAGCAGATCCCGGATCACGGTCGCGGTGACGCGCGGGGTGAGGTCCCCCCGGAACTCGCCGGCGGCCTGCCCCTCGACGAGAACCTGCTCGATGCCGTCCAGCTCGGCGGCGTTGGCCTCGTCGACCCAGCGTTCGCGGGCGTGCGGATGCCCGTGGAGGATCTGCAGCAACGTGCGCATGTGATCGCGGTGGCTGTCGTAGAACTCCACACTGCCCGCGACGAACGCGGCGAGCGCCTGCGCGCTGGAACCGGCCTCGTCGGCGCGCGGCCGGATCCGGTCGCCGCCCGTGCGGTAGATCGCGGCCACCACCTGACCGATCAACTCGTCCTTGTCGGCGAAGTGGTAGGAGATCAACCCCGGACTGCTCAGCCCGGCCCGCTGCGCGATCCGCGCGAACGACGCGGCGGAATATCCCACCTCGGCGATCGTCCCGATGGCGGCGTCGACGATCTGCCGCCGCCGCCCGACCTCGGTGAAGGTCGGCTCATCCCGCCGTTTAGGTCGCACAACCCAAAACTAGCTCACCCAACCCAATCCACCCGATCCCACCCATCCCATGTGCGACTGCGAACGCCAACCCCCAGCCTCCCCACCACCGCGAAGGGGGACCCCTTGCATCAAGGGTAGGGCTCGACACCGACAGTTCCGGGCGGCGAAGGGTCACGCCGGGCGATCTGTGGACAACTCGGCCACGAACGGCAGTGGGCGGACAACGGACGAACCACCCCAACCCGTGTGCGATTGCGAACGCCAACCTCCGCACGCTCCCGCAATCGCCAAGGGGGACCCCTGCTTCAAGGGTAGACGCCAGCACCGACAGTTCTGCGCGGCGAAGCCCGGACCAGCCGGACCGGGTCAGCGGGTGGCCACGGCCTGGTACGCCTCGACCAGTTGGTGTTCGGAGTCGTTGAGGTAGGTGCGCAGGAGGTCCTCGGCCCCCGCGCCGTCCCCGGTCTCGATCATGGCGAGGATGTCGCGGTTGCGGGCCAGGTAGGGCTCGTGCAGGCGCCGGGGGTCGTTCATCGAGTGGAAGTGGAGGCGGAGTTCGGCGAGGACGCCGCGCATGATCTCGTTCATTCTCGGGCTGCCGGCCAGGGCGGTGATGGCCTGGTGGAACAGCATGTTCGCGGTGCCGAGGGCGCGCCAGTCGCTCGCCAGGACCGCGGCCTGGGCGTCGGCCACGGCCGAGGCCATCGCGGTGGTTCGGGGTGGTGCGGTGAGGTCGCGGACGGCCCCGCATTCCAGCAGGGTCCGCACGCGGTACAGGTCGACCAGGTCGTCGACGGTCAGTTTGCGGACGAAGACGCCTCGGTTCAGCTCGTGTACCAGGAGGCGTTCATGGGTCAGCAGGCGAAACGCCTCGCGCACGGTGTTGCGGCTCACCTTGAGCGACGTGCCGATCGCGTCCTCGGCCAGGCGCTCCCCCGGCTTGTAGTGACCCTCGGTGATCCGACCGCGCAGTAGGTCGGCCAGCTGCTCCACCATGCTGGTCCGGCCGAGCAGGTCACGCTCGGCGACCAACCCGTCCTCCGGGTTCACGCCCACTCCCACCGTCCCTGACCTGCGGTATCGTCCGGCGCCGATTGTATCCTCACCGACCGGGGCCAGCGGCGGGGCGTCCGGCGACCCGTTTCTGTCCACTATCTGTCCGCTCCGCGAAAAAAGGCCACGCGCCGCCCGAATCGGACAGTTGCGGGACGTAATTCCCTTACTTGAGAGTAACGACTAGACAGGACCCGGCGCGGTTGGCAAGGTGCGCCACACGAAACGCGACTGACATTCCTCATGCGGACCTCCCATGACCAATTCATGACCATGGTTGTCGGGATTGTCCGATGAGGACAGTTTCGTCCGTCCCCTGCCGCACCCGGCGGAGATCGAGAAGTCTGGGGGGATTCTCGAGCCCACCGGGTGCGGCAGTGCTGAATATCCAACAGGGCAGGGGAACAACAGCTATGCCGACCATCACCTACGACCCGATCCTGGAAACGACCGCACCGGTCACCACCCCACGCACCAACACCGCACTGGTTCTGGAGACCCTGCGCGGCCAACGACTCGTCGTCCTCCACGGCGAACCGGTCCCGCACCGCCCCACCGGCGGCTACCGCCGCGCGCACCTGGTCGACCTGGCCCTGCACCAACTCGTCCTCGAGGCCCAACTTCCCAGCAAGGACCGCACCTTCCCGTTCGACGCCACCGTCTCCTTCACCTGCCAGGTGACCAACCCGGCCATGATCTCCGCCGGCGAACTGCACGACCTCACCGCCGCCGTCCGCCCGCGACTGGTCAAGATCCTGCGCGCGGTCGCCCAGCGCTACGACGTGCTCGACGTCGCGGTGGCCGAGGCCGCGCTGAACTCCGCCCTCGACCGCCACTACGGCAACTCGGCGCTGCGACTGGGCCGGTTCGTCGTCGAACTGGAGACCGGCGACCTGTCCGCCCTGCACGAACTGCGCCGGCTCACCCGCTGGCTCGCACCGGTCAGCCCGCCAGTACGGTCCCGACCAGTATTCCCACGACAGTGATCCAGAAAACGATTCGAACGATGGTCGAGAATGACACCAGTACCTGCATCGTACTTTCCTTTCGGAAGTGAATTTCCGCCCTGAACAAATCATCCGGCCGACGCGCCGCCCGAACAACCGGGTTCCCGTTTCCCGTCGTATTCGGAAACCCTGAACACGGAACCGGTGGACACCTCCGCCGCCCGAGTGTCCGGTCCGGCGTCCAGTCACCGCCGGCCCGTTCACTCGGGCGGCGGCTGGACAAACCGCCCAGGAGTTCACGAGGATCATCAAGTTGGGGCCCGCACGCTGTGGGGAGATGCTCGGAATGAACTTCAGCGTCACCGATCTGGTCGCTGAGCTGAAAAACCTGCGCAAGGGCCGCGGGATTCAGGCGCCGCATATCGTCGACCGAATCGGGCCCGCGATGCGGGCCGTCTGCGCCATTACCGAAAACGACGACGCCGCCTCGGTCCGGCAGAAGGTCGCGGCCCGCCTGCGGGACCTGTCGGCCAAGCTGCCGCCCGATCTGCAGATCGGCGTCACCGCCGCCTTCGGCCTCGACGACACCCTGCACACGCCCTTCTACAAGGACCGCCTGCGCTGGGCCGAGGACGAACTGGAACGCAACACCCGCACCGTCCGCCGCCGGATCGACGAGGCGATCGTCCAGCTGGCCGAACTCGCGGTGCACCGGATGGCCGCCAACGGCCTCCCGGGCCAGCACTCGGCCAGCAGCCGCTGGTACAACGCCGACATCCGCCAGGTCCTGGTCCTGGACCAGGGATCGGCGCACGCCATGGAGCAGCGCCGCATCGTCGCCGACGAGGACGGGGTGAGCGAACTGGACCTGGCGCTGACCGTGCCGACCCCCGACGCCGTCCCCGGCGACCGGCCGACGGAGGTCACCATCGACGTCCTCTACGGCGGCCGGCTGCTCGAACGGCGCATGGAGTCCACCGAGCGGATCGGCTACCGGCTGGCGCTGCCGCGCCCGCTGCGCCTGGGCGACGAGCACGAGTTCGCCCTGCGGGCCCTGCCCCGCCGCGAACTCGCGCCGCACTACGTCTGCCTGCCCCGGCACCGCTGCGACCGGTGCGAGGTGCGGGTGCGCTTCGACCTCGACCGCCGGCCGACCCGGCTGGAACGGCTCGACGGCGTGTACCAGCGCGACATCGTCGACCCGCGCGGCGACGCCCAGCCCGTCGGGCTCGACGCGTGCGGCGAGGTCGCCGAGCGGTTCACCAACCTCACCCCCGGCCTGGCCTACGGCCTGCGCTGGACCTTCGGCGACTGACCGGATCCCTGTCAAACTGGACAGGGACACCGGGAGGCGCGCGATGACCGCACCGCAGGACGGGCTGCACCGCACCGAACTCGCCTCGCCCGGCGGTCGCCGGCTCGCGGCCACCGGCGTGTTTCACCTGCGTGGAGCCGTGTACACGGTCACCTTCGACCACGAGTCGGCACTGGACACCTTCCTTGACCTCTATCTGTCCAGCGCCGACGACACCAAGGTCGCCCGGCTGCACCTGACCCCGGAGGGCACCGGCCTGCCGGCGGCGAACCTGCGTTTCCAGCTCAACCTCGCGCACGGGGTCGCCGCGGCCGTGCTGATCGCCATGGACGCCGACGGGCGCAGCCACTCGTGGCGCACCAACGGCGGCAGCGCCCGCACCGGCGTGCTGCTCGCCCACGACACCTGGCACCCCGACGAGACCGCGCTGCCACCGGAGTCGTTCATCACCACCGGCCAGCTGCGCACGGTCATCGCCCAGTGGGCCTTCGGCGAGATGCTGCCGCCGCCGGCCGTCGAGTGGGTCACCGTGCGGGACGTCGGCTGGTTCTGAAAACATTCCCGGAATTGCTCGCCAAAATGCTGACGCGGCGCATTGCCACCGCTATTATCACCGCCCATGGGCGCCCAAACCGACAGTAACCTGGCGGTTCGCCCGGTGGGCACCGAGCCGTCCGCCGGTCATCTCGAGATACTGCGTGTGCTCGGCCGGTCGGAGAACGCCGACAGCGTGGTCGACCAGATCCTCGTGTCGGTCGGGACGGCCATTGTGGAGGCCCGGCTGCGGCCCGGCGACGACCTCAACTCCGTCGAACTGGCACGGACCTTCCGCAGCAGCCGAACCCCTGTACGGGAAGCGTTGCTGACCCTGGAGCGGGAAGGTCTGGTGGAGATCGCCGCGCACCGCCGGCCCCGGGTTCGGCGGCTGTCGCTGGACGAGGTCCGGGAAATCTACGAGCTGCGGGCGACACTGTACGCCTTGGTGAGCCAGCGCATTGTAGAAAACGCTACAGAATCCGACCTGAACCGGCTGCGCGACATTCAACGACAGCAGGAACAGGCGGCGACCGCCGGCGACGTCGACCGGTACTTCTGGCTCAACGTCGGATTTCGCAACAATGAGGCGTCGATCGCCGGGAACACGACCGTCAGCCGCGTGCTGGACAGCCTCGGCGTGCGGATCCTGCAACTGCGCCACCTGAGCCTGTCCGCGCCCGACCGGCTCGCCAGCTCGGTCATCGACCACCGCCGGCTGCTGCACGCCTACGAGGAACGCGACGCCGACCTGGCCGCCGCGCTGAGCCGGTCGATCCTGCGGCGGGGCCTGGCCGCGATCGAGCACTCGGGCTGGACCGGCCGCCCCTAGCGTCGGGGCGGGTCGCCGGGCAGTTCGCGGGGCGCCAGACGCTCCTCCTGGGCCTGGATCTCCACGTGGGACTCCTGGGCGATGGGGTGGAAGATCTCGTCGATGATCGTCATCGAGGAGCTTCCGACGCCGCTGACCCCGTTGCGCCTGGCGCGCGCGGCGAACTTGGCCAGGCCCAGCACCACCACGCCGAAGCCCGCGACCACCAGCAGGAACGGAACCAGGACGTCCACGCGACCAGTGTAGGGCAGAGATCTAGGATCGGGCCCGTGAACGACGTGCTGGCCACGACCCTGACCTACGTCTCGCTGGCGGCGGCACTGTGGGCGCTCGTGCTGGCGATCGCCGGCCAGCCGACGCGGCCCGACCGCTGGTACGGGGTCGGTGTGCTCGGGGTGGTGGCGCTGCTGGAGCTGGGTCTGGTGGTGCAGGCCGTCGGCGGCATCGTCGCGCTGTTCGTCACCGAGCGGGAGCTGGACGGGTTCTCCTTCGTCGGCTACCTGGTCGGCCCGGTGCTGGTGCTGGCGCTGGCGGCGTTCTGGGCGCTGGCCGAGAAGACCCGGTGGGGCCCGGCGGTGCTGGTGGTGGGCTGTCTGGCGGTGCCGGTGATGCTGCTGCGCCTCCAGCAGGTCTGGGACGCGCATGCCTGAGCCGGGACTCGCGCAGCGGACCCGGTCGGGGCCGGGCCGGCTGCTGATCGCGGTGTACGCGGTGTTCGCGCTGGCGGCGACCGCGCGGTCGGCCGTGCAGATCGGCACGCGGTTCGGTGAGGCGCCGGTGGCCTACCTGCTGTCGGCGTTCGCGGCGGTGGTGTACGTGGTGGCCACGGTGTGCCTGGTGCGCGGCTCGGCCACGTCCCGCACCGTCGCCTGGGTGTCCATTGTGGTCGAACTGGTCGGGGTGCTGGCCGTCGGCACGTTCAGTCTCGTTGACCCACAGGCGTTTCCGGACGCCACGGTGTGGTCGGAGTTCGGCCGCGGCTACGTGTTCATCCCGGCGGTGCTGCCGGTGCTCGGCCTGTGGTGGCTGCGGGTGAGCGCCCGCGACCCGGTGGCGTAGCCGGCGTTCGTGCGGGAGACCGACCGGGGTCGTGGCCTCTGGTTCGTTCCCGACCCGCGAGACCCTGGACCAGCGGTTGCGCACCTGGGCCGAAACTCTGGGACGATCACTGGCGCAACCCCGCCCAGGAAAGAGGTGCCCATGTCAGCGGAGGCCAGGGTCGAGCTCAACCAGGACCAGTTCCGCTACGAGCTGCTGGTCGGTGACCAGGTCGCCGGCTTCGCCCAGTTCCACGACAGCGGCAACCGCATCGTGTTCACGCACAGTGAGATCGACGACGCGTTCGCCGGTCAGGGCCTGGGCAAGGTCCTCGCGGGCGGCGCGCTCGACGACGCGGTCGCGCGGGAGAAGGTGATCGTGCCGGTGTGCCCGTTCATCGCCGCCTACGTGCGCAAGAACATGGACCGGTACGCGGGACACCTGCAGACGCCGCCCGAAGGTTCCTAGCGCCGTGAGTAATCTCGACGTCGCGCCTGGTCTGACGGTGTGCCGGACGGCGGCCGACGATCACGCTGTCGCGGAGCTGTTCGCGGCGCGGGAGGTGCCGTTGGGCGGGGTGCGGGGCATGCGGGTCGACCGGGTGCTGCCGCAGCGGGGGCTGCCGACGGTCGGCGCGTGGTGTTTCCTCGACGCGTTCGGCCCGCACGACGAGGCGATGCGGGTCCCGCCGCACCCGCACATCGGGTTGCAGACGGTGACCTGGCCGCTGGTCGGCGAGATCCACCACCGGGACAGCGTCGGCAGTGACGTGCTGGTCCGGCCTGGCCAGCTGAACCTGATGACCAGTGGCCGGGGGGTCGCGCACTCGGAGTTCTCGCCGGCCGGCGGGGCGCCGCTGCACGGGCTCCAGCTGTGGGTCGCGCTGCCCGGCGGGCACGCCGGCACCGATCCGGCCTTCGAGCAGCACACCGCCCTGCCCCGGTTCACCGACGGCGGCCTGTCGGCCACGGTGTTCGTCGGCACGCTCGGTGACGCGGTGTCACCGGCGACGACGTTCTCGCCGTTGGTCGGCGCCGATCTCGTGGTGGCCGGCGGGTCGGCGGCGCGGCTGCCGCTGCGCCAGGACTTCGAGTACGCGCTGCTGGCGGTCACCGGCTCGCCGGTGGTGGCCGGGGTCACCGTGCCGCGCGGGCAGATGCTGTACCTGGGCACGGGACGCGCGGAGCTGGCGGTGTCGGCCGACGGGCCGGTGCGCGCGGTGCTGCTGGGCGGCGAACCGTTTCCGGACGAGCTGGTCATGTGGTGGAACTTCGTGGGCCGCTCCCACGACGAGATCGCCACGGCCCGCGACGACTGGGAGGCCGGGTCGGACCGTTTCGGCGTGGTCGGCGGGCAGGACGGGCGGCGGGTGCCGGCCCCGGACCTGCCGAACGTGCGGCTCACCCCACGACGGCGAACCCGCCCGAGGTAACCCCCTACCCGAGCGGCGAACCCGCACAGCCGGCCAAACCCCATACCCGAGCGCCCGGAGCGACGAACCCGCCCAGCGGGCCAAACCCTTACCCGAGGACCCGGACCGGCGCACCCGCGCGGTGGGCCAGGATGTCGTCGACGATGTCCCGGTAGAACACGTCGAAGGTGCGCCGGGACACGTAGCCGAGGTGGGGCAGCAGCACCGACCGGGGCAGGGCGCGCAGTGGGCTGTGCGCCGGCAGTGGTTCGACGTCGTAGACGTCCAGGCCGACGCCGGCGAGCCGGCCCGAGGTCACCGCCTCGACCAGCGCGGTCTCGTCGACCAGCGGTCCCCGGGAGGTGTTCACCAGGTAGGCGGTCGGCTTCATCAGTGCCAGTTCCGCCGCGCCGAGGACGCCGCGGGTGCGCTCGCTCAGGCGCAGGTGCAGGGTGACCACGTCGCTGGTGGCCAGCAGTTCCTCCTTGGTCACCGCCGTCACGCCGGCGGCCCGCGCCGGGGCGGCGGTCAGGTTCTGGCTCCAGGCAACGACCCGCATGCCGAACGCGGCGCCGACGGCGGCCACCCGTGCGCCGATCCGGCCGAGCCCGACCACGCCCAGGGTCGCGTCCGCCAGGTCGCCGCCCATGGCCTCGGGGCCGCGGCCGGTGTGCCAGCCCTGCTCAAGGAAAGCCTTTTCCTGGGCGGGCAGCTGGCGGACGGCGGCCAGGATCAACGCCCAGGTCAGCTCGACGGTCGACGAGGTCAGCACCGTGGTCCCGGACACGGTGATCCCGAGGTCCCGGGTGGCGTCCAGGTCGATGGCCGCGTTGGCCATGCCGGTGGTCACCAGCAGCGCCAGGTTCGGGAGCCGCTCGAGAACCGATCGCGGCAACGCCGTGCGCTCCCGCATCGCCACCACCACGTCGAACGGCTCAAGTCGGGCCACCAGCGCGTCGGGATCGCTGACGTGGTCGTGGAAAGGCACCACCGTCACCTCCGCCGGCAACTCCGTCCAGTACACAGAGGACAACGCGACGTGCTGGTAGTCGTCGAGTACGGCGATGTTCACGCGTGGACACTAACGGTGAGGAGGCAGGCGATGCGCGCATGGCGGGTGCACGAGCTCGGTGATCCGGACCACGTGCTGGTGCTGGAGGACGACGTCCCCGACCCGGTGCCTGGCCCGGGCGAGGTGCTGGTCGACGTGGAGGCCGCCGCGCTGAACTTCAGCGACGTGCTGCTGTGCCGTGGCCGCTACCAGGAACGGCCGCCGCTGCCGTTCGTGCCGGGGTTCGAGGTCGCCGGGCGCGTGGCCGGCACCGGCGAACGCGTGGTCGGGCTGTGCCGGCTGCCGGCCGGTGGCCTGGCGCAACGCACCGTGCTGGCCGACCCGCTGCCGGTCCCGGACACCATGAGCGCCACCGACGCCGCCGCGATGTCGGTCACCTACCTGACCGCCCACCTCGCCCTGCACCGCCGGGCGCGGCTGGCCCCCGGTGAGACCGTGCTGGTGCACGCCGGCGCCGGCGGGGTCGGCAGCGCCACCATCCAGCTGGCGAAGGCCGCCGGCGCGCGGGTGGTCGCCACCGCGGGCGGCGCCGACAAGGTCGCGCTGTGCCGCGAGCTGGGCGCGGACCTCGCGCTGGACCACCGGGAGGGCGACTTCGTCGACCCGGTCCGGGAGTTCACCGGCGGGCGGGGCGCGGACGTGATCGTCGACCCGGTCGGCGGGGACACCTTCGACCGGTCGCGCCGCGCGGTCGCGTTCGAGGGCCGGATCCTGGTCGTCGGCTTCGGCGGCGGGCGGGTGGCCGAGCTGCCGACCAACCACGCGCTGGTCAAGACCTACGCGGTGCTCGGGCTCAACCTCGGCGGCTACCGCACGCACGCGCCGGACGCGCTGGCGCACGCACACGCCGCCGTGCTGGACGAGTACGCGCGCGGCACGGTGTCACCGCTGGTGTCCGAGGTGCTCACGCTGGAGCAGGTCCCCGACGGCCTGGCCCGGCTGCACGGGCGGGGCACCGTCGGCAAGCTGGTCGTGGCCCTCAGCTGAGTCGCCCGCAGCTGAGAAGTGGCTGTGAAGTGCGCCCCGGCGGGCACAGCCGGGCAGGGGCGGGCGTTGTGCCAGGTAGGACTCCCCTACCCAGGAGGTGATTCCGACATGACGACAGCCTTCACGCCGACGCCGTCGGCGATGGGTCTGCCGACCCTGCCGGATGGTTGGCCGATCGGCTCCTACGACACCTACGAGCAGGCCCAGCGGGCTGTGGACCACTTGGCGGACAACGAGTTCCCGGTCCAGGACGTGACCATTGTCGGCGTCGAGCCGATGGTCGTCGAGCGGGTCGCCGCGCGGCTGACGTGGAGCCGCGTCCTGCGGTCCGGCGCGCTGTCGGGCGCCTGGTTCGGCCTGTTCGTCGGTCTGCTGCTGAGCCTGTTCTCCCCCGGCGCCGGCATCGCGGCGATCCTGATCGGACTGGCCTCCGGTGTGGTGTTCGGCGTGGCCGCCTCGGCCGCCCGCTACGGCGCGACCCGGGGTCAGCGTGACTTCGTCTCGCACAGCCAGCTGGTGGCCCGCCGCTACGACGTGCTGAGCAAGCCGCGCAACGCCGAGCAGGGCCGTGACATGCTCGCCAAACTCTCGATGGGTTTCTGACTCATCTGACGCGCCGGCCGGACGGTCCGGTGGTGTAGATCTGAAGGGATGCACCACCAGTACCCGACCCACCGCTCCGTCGTGGCGTTCGACGTGGAGGGGTTCAGCGACCCCTACCGCGACGACGGCGCGCAGAGCGCCGTACGGGCACGGGTGTACGAGCTGGTGCGCGAGGCGTTCGACTCCGCCGGGGTGCCGTGGTCGGCGTGCACCCACGAGGACCGGGGCGACGGCGCGATCGTGCTGGTCCCGGCCGAGATCTCCAAGGTTCTGTTGCTCGACCCGCTGCCCGGGCACCTGTCGGCGGCGCTGACCGAGCACAACCGGGGCGCGCCGCTGGCCCACCGGATCCGGCTGCGGCTGGCGGTGCACGCCGGCGAGATCAGCGTCGACCAGCACGGCCTGTCGGGCACCGACCTGGTGGAGGCGTGCCGGCTGCTCGACGCCGACCAGCTGCGGGACGCGCTGCGGCACTCGCCGGTGCCGCTGGCGCTGGCGGTGTCCGGCACGGTCTACGACGGGATCGTGCGCCACCGCCACCGCGGCATCGACCCCGCCACCTACCACCCGGTGACCGTCGAGGTGAAACGCACGCGGCTGGCGGCGTGGATCCACCTGCCGGGCACCGCCACCCCGCCGGTCATCGCCGGGGCCGCGGCGCGGGACTCGCCGCGTCAGCTGCGCCCGGACGTGACGAGTTTCGTCAACCGGGTCGGTGAGCTGGCGGAGCTGGACCGGGCGCACCGCCGCGCGCGGCTGGTGGTGCTGGTCGGCCCGCCGGGGGTGGGCAAGACGGCGTTCGCGCTGCACTGGGCGCACCGGGTGCGCGAGCGTTACGAGGACGGTCAGCTGTTCGCCGATCTGGGTGGGCCGGGCCGTCCGGTGGAGCTGGCGGAGGTGTTCGGCCGGTTCCTGCGGGCGCTGGGCGTCGCCCCCCAGCAGGTTCCGCTCGACCCCGACGAGCAGGCAACGATGTTCCGTTCGCTGACCGCCGGGCGGCGGCTGATGATGCTGTTGGACAACGTGGCGTCGGCCGAGCAGGTGCGCACGCTGCTGCCGGCCTCGGCGCAGGCGCTCACGGTGGCCACCAGCCGTTCGCAGCTCGGCGCGCTGATCGCGGACGGTGCCCGGTTCGTGCAGGTCGACCGGCTCGCCGCCGGTGACGGGGTGGCGCTGCTGGCCAGGACGGTCGGCCGGCGGCGGGTCGACGCGGAGGCCGGGCCGGCGCGGCAGCTGGTCACGTTGTGCGGCGGGCTGCCGATCGCGCTGTGCGTGGCCGCGGCGCGGCTGGTGTCACGTCCGAAGTGGACATTGGAGAAAGTCGTGGCGGACCTGGTCGACGAGCAGCGCAGGCTCGCCCGGCTCAGCTTCAGCGACGACCTGTCGGTCAAGGCGGTGTTCGACGTGTCCTACCACGCGCTGTCCTCCCCGGCGGCCCGGCTCTACCGGCTGCTGGGCCTGCATCCGGGCAACGACTTCGACACCGGGGTGGCGGCGGCCGTGCTGCACACCTCGCTGCCCGACGCCGAACCGCTGGTCGACGAGTTGCTGACGGCGAGCCTGCTGGAGGAGACCGGCGAGGACCAGTACCGCTTCCACGACCTGATCCGGTTGCACGCCCAGTCGCTGGCCGACCAGCTGGACTCGCCGGCCGAGCGGCTGCTGGCGGTGCGCCGCATGCTGGACTGGTACCTGGCCTCGGCCACCGAGGCGGGCCGGCTGGTCACCCCGCACCGGCGCGTTCCCCGCCGCGACATCGAACACGGCCCGGTCGAGGAGGTCCGGTTCACCGACCACACCGAGGCGCTGGACTGGCTGGACCGCCAGCGGCGCAACCTGCTGGCCGCCGCCAGAACCGCGCACGAGCACGGCCTGGCGGCCACGACCTGGCAGCTCGCCGACGCCATGTGGGGCCTGTTCCTGGTCCGCACCCACTACCACGACTGGATGCAGTTCGACCTGCTGGCCGTCGAGGCGACCCGGGGCGGTCCGGACACCGCCGCCGAGGCCGAGGCCCAGGACCGGCTCGGCCTGCTGTTCCACGCCCTGGGCCGCAACGACGAGGCCCTCGAACACATGCGCCGGGCCGCCGGTCTCTGGGAGCACCTCGGCGACCGGCACCGGGTGGCCGGCTCGACCGAGCGGTTCGGCTTCGCCTACCTGGACCAGGGCCGCACCGAGTTGGCGATCGAACACTTCCGGCGCGCGCTCGCCGGCTACCGCGAGGTCGGCGAGACCCGCAGCGTGGGCCTGGCGCTGATCAGCGTGGCCAGGGCGCTGGTCGAGGCCGGCCGCCCGGCGGAGGCGATCGAGCACGCGCTCGCGGCCCGCGCCGAGCTGGCCGCGCTCACCCCGCCCGACCCGTACAACCTCGCCCGCGCCGTGCTGGTGCTGGGCCGGGCCCGCACCGGCACCGGCGCCTGGGCGCAGGCCAGAACCGACCTGGAGGAGACCCTGGCCGCCATGCGCACGGTCAGGTCCCCCCTGGGCGAGGCGGACGCCCACTGGGCGATGGCCGAGCTCCACGAGAGAGCCGGCGAGCCGACCCTGGCCCGGGAGTCCTACCTGCTCACCGAGGCCATGCTGACCGAGTTGGGAAACCCGGGCGTGGACCGGGTACGCGCCCAGCTCGACGCTCTCGGCCCCGCCTGACCCCGACACCGGCCCGCGGACGACGACAGCCTCCGCTCGGCCGCCACACCACCGGAACGCGACCGCGCCGGCCACCGGCCCGAACCGCGGTGCCCACGGCACGCCCACGACGTGCCGGTCCGGCACCGGACAGCCGGTGCGCATCACCGACACCACGGACGATCGCGGAGGAGGGTCCGGGACGGCGCGCCTCACACCGCCAGGACGCGGCGGTAGGTCGGGGGGATGGGGTCCTCGGTGGCGTCGGTGACCGGGACGCCGTCGACCTCGATCCAGGCGTGGAAGGTCTGCGGGTCCACGGCCGTGCCGAAGCACCAGTCGACCGCGTGGCCGCACAGGGCGGCGGTCAGGACGGCCGTCAGGGACACCTCCAGGCACGCGACCCGGCCAGGGTAGGAGCGGCTGACCCAGTAGGTGGCCGACAGCGCCGCGCCCGCCTCTCCCGGTGTCGCCGGGCGGTGGGCCAGCCAGCGGCGCAGGCGCGCCACGGTCGGTGTCGTGACGCGGAACGGCAGCCGCAGCAGGACCAGGGCCAGCACGAACGCCACGATGGCCGCCAGGCGGCGGGACGCGACCGGGGCCGGGGTGGCGGCGGGGGCGGTCATCGCCACGGCGGCCGGGTTGCGCGGGCCGGTGTCGGCGTCGTCGACGGACAGGGTCAGCAGGCCCCGGGCGACGAGGGTGGCGACGAGCCGTTCGACGTCGGCGCGGATGCGGGTGGCCGGGACCGTCGGGTGGCGGGCGGTGAGGGTGGCGACGGCCTGGTCGATGGTGGCCCCGGCGCGCACGGCCTCGAAGAAGGCGCGGCCGGTGCGGTTGAGCTTGTGCCAGCGGCCGGTCGCGCCGTTGAGCAGGACCAGGTCGCCGTTGCTGTCGGGGGCGGCGTGGACGGCCTCCGGGACGGCGAAACCACTCACCGGAGCAGGCCCTTCGCCGTCAGGTCACGCAGCCACAGCTCGACCGCCAGGACCTGGTTGAACGCCCGCCACGGGGTCGGCAGGCCCTGGACGGCGCTGTCCAGCACGGCGCGGACCGGCACCGGGTCGAGCAGGCCGTGGTCGGCGGCGACCGGCTCGGCCAGCAGGCCGCGCAGCGCGGGCGCCGCGCGGCGGACACCGGCGTAGGCGCCGCGGACGTAGTTGCCCTTGGTGGTCCTGGTCAGCACGGAGTCGGGGACCAGGCCGGTCAACGCCGTGCGCAGCAGGGGTTTGGCGACCGCCGGGTCGGCGCGGCGCCAGGCCGGCAGCGCCAGGCACGCCCGCACGACGTCGCTGTCCAGGTACGGGGCGTGGACGTCCACACCGAACTCGCGGCCGGTGGCGCGCACGGCCCGCTCGGCGACGACCTGCGTGCGCAGTTGGCTCAACGTCACCGCGTCGGCCACGCCGAGGCCGTCGGCGGGGTCGGCCTGCCGGTCGTCGGCCAGGGCGTGGACGTGGTCGGCCAGGTCGGTCCTGGCGCGGCGGGTCAGCCACCGGCCGCGCGGCTGCTCCCAGTAGCCGATCGCGCCGAGGTGCCACGCCGTGCGGTCCCGCGCCGGGGCCGCCAGGACGATCTCGGTGGCCAGTGCGCGCAGCGCCTGCCGGCGGCTGACCCGCCCCACGGCCAGCGCGCGGCGCAGCAGTGACAGCGGCGAGCACTGGCGCACCCGGCCCCACCGCAGGCAGTGCTGCCACAGCGCCGCCCACTCGCCCTGCCGGGCGAGATCGGCCAGGTAGGCCGGCGGGGCGCCCAGCACCAGGTCCCCGCCCTCGCCGACCAGATGGGTGGAGCCGTGATCGCGTGCCAGTCGAAGACGGGCGCGCAGCGGCCCGGCCGCCAGGGCCGCCGGATGCGGCTGCTCACCCGGTCCGGAGAGGATCTGGTAAGGAAGCTCTTCGTCGGTGGCCACCACGGAGTGGTGGGTCAATCCGGGGGCCTGGGCGGCGAAGTGCCGGGCCCACACCAGGTCGTCCTCGGCCTCGATGTCCGAATTCTGGAAAGTGAACCCGGACACCGGCACACCGGCCCGCAGGGCGAGCAGGAGAAGGGTCGACGAATCAATTCCTCCACTGAAGTCGCCGGTGATTGGTCGACCATTTCCGGTGCGCGCGTCAATAGCCCGAACCAAGGACTCACGTAATCGTTCCGCCGCGTCGTCGGAATTGTTCTCGACACCGACGTCGAGCCCGCCGCACGGGGTCACCGAAATGCCGGAAGAATTCACCGTGACCGCGCTGCCCACCGGCAGCCGGCGCACCCCGGCGAACTCGGTGCCGTTGTCCGCGAGCCCGAGCACGTCGTCGCAGGCGATGACCATGGCCAGCCGGTCGCGGTCGACGCGCGCGCCGGCCCGCAGCGCCAGGTCGACCGCCGACGAGCCGAACCACTGCCCGCCGGGCACCGGCGCGAGGTACCACGGGAACTGCCCGACCGGGTCGGTCAACAGCAGCAACTCGTGCGGGAACAGGACAGCCAGTGAGTAACAGCCGGGCCAGGCCGAGGAGTTCGCGTCCAGTCGACGGGTGCGCGTCACCGTCCGCAGACAGTCGGCGAGTTCGGCCTCGGCGGCCAGGCAGTGCCCGAGAACGACCAGCCTGGCATCATCCGAACCCACCGTGCGGGTCGGCTCCCCGGCGGTCAGCGTGAGGTTCTCCACCACGGCGCGCCCCTCGTTCCACAGGCCGGCGACACTCATCCGAACCTCTGACGGACACGAGCCGGGGCAGCGACGCGGGGCGCGTTAACTGTATTCCTGCCCGTTGGCGTCGGAGTTTCCCGATCCGCTGCCCCGGGTGACCTCGAACACCGGCCCGAAATCGAACACCACGGGCGCTTCGTAGGGCGACTCCACGAGCGCCGGCTCGGGCCTGATGTCGATGTCATTGTCAGCCATCGGTCACCTCCAGAACTGCGATTACCAACAGTCGCATGCACTTAACGGTGCGTCAATCCTACCGGCGACCTTCCGGATCTCGCTAGGGGCGATAACCCTGGGCGTTACCCAAATCATGAGCGGGAAGTTTCTTGAATTCGATGCCCACGGGACATCCCACCGAAGGTGCGGACACCGACATACTGACGAGCTAACATGTTCAATCCGAACATGTGGCCTCATTGAGCTGAGTACCGGGGTTCCCGGTAAGCTGGCGCGCGATCCACTTCAGCTCGAAGGAGGGCGTGGGCCGTGACGTCCAGCAGTACGACCCACGACGCACGAGAACTGCTCTGGAAGCCGTCGGACTCGCTCCGCGACGCGAACCGGCGCAAGATCATCCGTGCGGTCATGGTCGAGCCGAACACGCAGGTCAACATCGCGCGGTTCACCGGCCTGTCCCAGGCCACGGTCTCCGGCCTGGTCAACGAACTGGTCGGCGAGAACGTCCTGCGGGTGGACAGCGGCGGCGACAACGAGCGCGGCAAGAAGCTGCGGGTCGGCGCCGTACGCGGGGTCGCGGTCGGCATCGAGGTCAACCACAACGGCCTGACGGTCGCCGCCCGCCGGGTGGACACCTCCTCGGTGGAGTACGAGACCGCCAACTTCGGCGCCGAACAGGGCGACAACGCCTGGGTGCGCGAGAGCGCGCGGCTGATCAGGGACCTGGCCACCAAGACCGGCCTGGACGCCGAGCACGTGGTGTCGATCGGCCTGGGCATCCCGGCCGCCATCGACCCCCGGACCGGCATGGTCACCCAGGTCGCGTCCTCACTGGACTGGGACCTCAGCGGCAACCCCCGGCACCGGTTCAGCGACCACTTCCCGCACGTGCCGGTGATCGTGGACAACGAGGCCAACCTGGCCGCCTACGGCGAGTACGTCTACGGCGCCGGCCGCTCGGTGGAGTCCATGTACTTCATCAAGGCCTCGACCAGCATCGGCTCCGGGCTGATCACCAACGGTGCCATCTACCGAGGCCGCCACGGGCTGGCCGGCGAGATCGGGCACGTCACGATGGACCCCCAGGGCACGGTCTGCCGCTGCGGCAACCGGGGCTGCCTGGACACGATCGTCGGCGGGAACCGGCTGGTGGAACAGGTTCGGCAGGCCTACACCGGCTACCGGGTCGACCTGCCGACCAGCCTGGAGGGCATGATCGAGCGCGCCAAGCGCGGCGACCAGGTCTGCACCCGCATCCTGCAGGACGCCAGCCGCGACATCGGGCTCGCGCTGGCGCGGGTCGCCAACCTGCTCAACCCGGACATCATGGTGCTCGGCGGCGAACTCGGCCGCGCGGCGGACCTGCTGGTCGGTCCGGCCACCAACGAGATGCAGTTGTTCTCACTGCGCGGCATGTACGACCACGCCGCGCCGACCAAACTCGTCGGCTCGGAGCTGGGACTGCTGGCTGGTGCGCAGGGCGCACTGGCGTTCGCCCTGCGCGTCGACTCGACCGTTGCGGTTTGACCCACCGGTAGATACGAAGCCAAAGACCCTTGACTTCGATTCGAAGAGTCGTACCCTTTCGTCATACCCTTGTGCGGGTGGGCCACGAGTCGAGGGGGCGCCATGAGACTGCGAATTCCACTGGCCGACCAGCCGGCGACGGGCCGCCGCGCGGGACGGCCGCGACAACACCGCTGGTCACGACCTCAGCGAAAGCCACCGCTGTCATGGACGTGACCCCGCAACGTCCCCACCCGGCCGAGTTCCCGCCCGACGGTCCGCCCGGCCGTCCGCGCCGCGCCAGCCTCGGCATTCGCAACTTCCGGCCCACCAGCGCCCGACTGGCCCTGCTGGGCGAGTCCGCCAACCAGCTGTGGCGGCGGACGGTTAACCCGCAGCCAGTCAGGGTTCAGTCCGAAGCCGGGCCGTTCCGCACGGTCGACACCCACCGGGTCGTGCTGGTCGCGGTGCACACGGTCGCCAGCCTGATGCGGCTGGAGGACATCGTCCCGCTGCTGGAGATCGACCGGCGGGTGCAGCTGGTCTACACCCAGGTCCCCGACCAGCTCGGCCACGGCGTGCACCAGCGACTACAGGCGCTGGACGTGAAGGTGATCCCGTGGGAGGAGGCCCAACGCCAGGACTTCGACCTGGCGATCTCGGCGAGCCTGCACCAGATGGAACGGGTCAACGCCACCTTCCGGTTCGCCGTCCCGCACGGCGCCGGGTTCAACAAGCTCTGGCCGCTGACCGACTGGAACGGCGACAAGAACGACCGTCCGGTCTACGGCCTGGACCGCCGCTCGCTGCTGCGCAACGGCCGGCGGGTGTTCGACGCGCTGGTCCTGCCGCACCAGGACAACCTGAACACGTTGCGCCGCCAGTGCCCGGAATCGCTGCCGGCGGCGGTGCTGGCCGGCGACCCGTGCCTGGACCGGCTCACCGCCTCGCTGCCCGACCGGGACCGCTACCGGGAACTGCTCGGGGTGCGGCGCGGCCAGGTCCTGGTCGCGGTGGCCTCCACCTGGGGGCAGCGGTCGCTGTTCGCGACCCACCACGAGTTGCTGGTGCGGCTGCCGGCGGAACTGCCGGCCAACCACCGGGTGATCGCCACGCTGCACCCGGCGATCTGGGCCGAGCACAGCGCCCGCCAGGTCAGGGCCTGGGTGCGGGAGGCGCGCGACGCCGGGGTCGACCTGATCGACGTCGGCGAGGACTGGCGGGGGCTGGTCAGCGCGGCCGACCTGCTGATCGCCGACCACAGCTCGATCTCGGTGTACGCGGCGGCGGTCGGGGTTCCGCTGCTGCTGAGCCATTTCGCCGCCGACGAGGTGGCGCCGGACTCGATCATCTCGGAGATCGCGAAGGTCAGCCCGATCCTCGACCACGCCCAGCCGCTCTACGAACAGCTCTACAGCGCGCGGATGACCTCGTCGGTGCAGTGGGTCGCGGCGGCCGAGCGGGTCTCGGCGGCGCGCGGCTCGTCGGCGATGATCCTGCGCCAGAGTCTCTACGAACTGCTCGACCTCACCGAGCCGGATCTTCCGGTGCAGTGGGCCAAGGTGCCGGCCCCACGGACGGTCAAGGACATCGACACGGTCTGAGTCACGATCTGAGTCGGACAGTCCGGAACCGGGTCCGGAACCGGGTCCGGAACCGGTTTCGAAATTATCCACCGAACTCTTGTCGCCTTGGTCTAGACCATGGCATTCTTTGTTGTCACGGACAACAAACCTAGTTCGTCGGTGGTGACACAGATGTCCTCACGCCCCTGCATTCGACGACTTCCCGCCATCATCGGCGCCCTCGCCTCGGCCGTTCTGGTCAGCACGCTGACCACCGGCACCCAGGCCCAGGGCGCCCCCGTCCCCCAGCCCGATCCCGGCACGACCGCCGTGACGTTCGCCGACGAGTTCAACGCGGCCGCCGGCGCCCCCGTCGACGGCTCCAAATGGCAGTTGGAGACCGGCGACAACGTCAACAACCACGAACGGCAGTACTACACCAACTCCACCCGCAACGCCGCGCACGACGGCCAGGGCAACCTGGTCATCACCGCCCGGCGGGAGAACCCGAACAACTACCAGTGCTGGTACGGAACCTGCCAGTACACCTCCGCCCGGCTCAACACCGCCGGCCGGTTCACCCAAACCTACGGCACCTTCGAGACCCGCCTGAAGATGTCCCGGGGCCAGGGCATGTGGCCCGCGTTCTGGATGCTGGGCAACGACATCGGCAACGTCGGCTGGCCGCAGAGCGGCGAGATCGACATCATGGAGAACGTCGGGTTCGAGCCGAACACCGTGCACGGCACCCTGCACGGCCCCGGCTACTCCGGCTCGGGCGGCATCGGCGCCGGCTACTCCATCGGCAGCCCGTTCGCCGACGGCTTCCACACCTTCAAGGTCGAGTGGTCACCCAACCGCATCGTCTGGTCGGTGGACGGAAACGTCTACCAGACACGGACCCCGGCCGACCTCGGCGGCCGCCAGTGGGTCTTCGACAAGCCGTTCTTCATGATCCTCAACCTGGCCGTCGGCGGCTACTGGCCCGGCGACCCGGACGGCAACACCCCGTTCCCGAACACCCTGACCGTCGACTACGTGCGGGTCACCAACGACACCAGCGGCGGCGGTGGCGACGGCTCGGCGATCCGCGGCCTGGGCGGCAAGTGCGTCGACGTCGCCGGGGCCAGCAGCGCCAACGGCACCCCGGTACAGCTCTACGACTGCAACGGCACCGCCGCGCAGCGCTGGACGGTCAACGGCGACGGCTCGATCCGGGCGCTGGGCAAGTGCCTGGACGTCACCTCGGGGTCCACCGCCAACGGCGCCAAGATCCAGCTGTGGGACTGCAACGGCAGCGGCGCCCAACGCTGGACGGTCAGCGGCGCGCGGGACATCGTCAACCTCGCGGCCAACAAGTGTCTCGACGTCACCGACAACAGCTCCGCCAACGGCGCCCGGCTCCAGATCTGGGAGTGCGCCGGCACGGCCAACCAGAAGTGGACGGTCGGGTAGGAACATCCGGATCGCCACTGCGCCGGCGATCCGCTGCCGAGGGCGGCCCGGGAGTCTGGACCCGGGCCGCCCTCTCTTTCTCAGGCCGGTTGGGTGATGTCGACCATCCAGGGGACGCCGTAGCGGTCCACCAGCTGGCCGAACTCGTCACCCCACATCTGCTTGTCCAGGGCGACGTTCACGGTGGCACCGTCGGCGAGCTTGTTCCAGTAGCCGCGCAGCGTGTCGGCGTCGTCGCCGCTGACGCTGACCGTGATCGTGTTGCCCGGCTCGTGGGTCATGCCCGGTGGCGTGTCCGAGGCCATCAGCGTGAACCCGTTGTCGGTGACCAGCGAGGCGTGCATGACCTGGTCGGCGATGGCGGCGTTCTGGTCGCCGAACTGGCCGAAGGTGTTGACGGTCAGCTCGCCGCCGAACACGCTCTGGTAGAACTCCATCGCCGAGCGCGCGTCGCCGGTGAAGTTGAGATAGGGGTTGAGGCGGGAAGTCATGATCGCTCCTCTCGAGCGGGTGTCCCGCCGGCAACCCTACGCCTGTTCCAGCAGGACGCTGAACGTCTGCTCGCGGAGGAACAGTTCGTAGGAGGGCAGGGTTCCCGGCCCGCAGGAGGCCGTGCCGATGCCCTGGTGTCCGGCGTCGAGGGACAGCTCCACCGTGGAACCCGGGGTCAGCTCGACACGGTGGCGGGCGGCGTCCAGCACGGCCGGGGTCCAGCGCGTGAGGCCAAGGCCGAAGCGCGGCAGGCCGGTGATCCGCAGACCCCGGCCGGTGGCGTCGGTGACCGTGGCGTGCCGGACCTCGCCCCGGCGGCCGTTCTCCTGCGGTCGGACGTACGGCGTCGCCAGTTCATCCACAGTAGACTCGAAGGTGCCGACCCGGTTGGCGAACCCGGTGTCCGGATAGGACTCGCCGGGGCCGGGCCCGTACCAGCGCACGCGGTCCAGTTCCGGCGGCAGGGTCAGGCACACGGCGATCCGGGCGACCGGTTCCGGCCAGTCGCCTTCGGGTTCGAGGTGCACGCCCAGCAGCAGCCCATCACCGACCGGAGTCCACTCGTAGGTGACGCGCACGCCCCGGTCGGTGCCGGCGGGGGCGACCCGGACGCGGGTCACCAGGGTGTCGCCGACGTCGACGGCGTCGAGGCGGTGGGTCAGCCGGTGCAGGCCGACGGCCGACCAGGTCTCGTGCAGGCGGGCGCCCCGGTCGTTGTCGGTGGGGGCGCGCCACAGGTCCAGCCGTGGAGCGCCGACCGGGATGCCGGCGAAGGTCGTGAGCTGGCCCCGCCGGTCGAACTCGGCCGGGCCGAAGGAGATGCCCTCGTCGGTCCGTTGTGGACGAACCGAGGTCGGTGTGGTGGGGACGTCCGGGGCAGCGGCGAGCAGGTGCTGGGCCCAGGCGACCTCGTGGCCGGCCGGGGCCCACGGCGTGTCGACCGAGAGCACGGCGCGCACGGTCAGCCAGGTCTCCCCGGTGAACGCCGGCCACTCGGGTAACGCGGCACCGCCGCCGCCCGGCGGGACACGCAGGGTGCCGGTCGAACCGTCCGGCAGGGTCCACTCGAAACGCAGACGGGACAGGTCACCGCGCTTGGGCGTGATCGTCACCTGGTCGCCGGTGAAGGCGAAGGCGACCGGCTCGTAGGCCTTGTGCACGTCCAGCAGACCGGGCGACGGGGTGCGGTCGGGGAACAGCAAACCGTCGATGACGAAGTTCCCGTCGTGCACCGGCTCGTCGTAGTCACCGCCGTAGGCGAACTCGTGCACCGGGTGGCGCAGGCCGTGGTCGATCCACTCCCAGACGAAACCGCCGGCACAGCCCGGGTTCTCGTCGAACAGGGCGACGTACTCGGCCAGGCCGCCCGGGCCGTTGCCCATGGCGTGCGCGTACTCGCACTGCACGAACGGCAGTGGGCCGTGGCTGAACCGCTCGGTTTCCTCGTGGGTGGCGTACATCCGGCTGTGCACGTCCACATAGGCACAGTCGGCGTCGCCCTCGTAGTGCACCGGGCGGGACGGGTCGCGGTCACGGGTCCAGTCGGCCATGGCCGCCAGGTTCGACCCGGTGTGGCTCTCGTTGCCCAGCGACCACAGCACGATGCTCGGGTGGTTCTTGTCCCGCTCGACCGTGCGCCGCATGCGGTCCAGGTAGGACTCCCGCCAGGACTCGTCGGCGGACGGGTTGTTCCGCCAGCCGACGAAGGTGAAGCCGTGGGTCTCCAGGTCGCACTCGTCGATCACCCACAGGCCGTACTCGTCGCACAGGTCGAGGAAGGCCGGGTGCGGCGGGTAGTGGCTGGTGCGCACGGCGTTGATGTTGTGCCGCTTCATCAGCAGCACGTCCTCTCGCATGGTCTCCACCGGCAGCGCGCGGCCGTGGTCGGGGTGGAACTCGTGCCGGTTCACCCCGCGCAGGTGCAGCGGCTCACCGTTGACCAGCAGCACACCGTCCACGATGGACACCGTGCGGAACCCGATGCGCAGCCGCACGGTCTCCCCGGACGAGGTGACCGTCGCGTCGTAGAGCGTCGGGTTCTCCGCCGACCACGGCCTGACCGGCACGGTCACCGGCGCCCCGGTCGGCACGGCCGCCAGACCCAGGCCCGGCACCGCCACGGTCGCCGGCACCGGGGTGTCCACCCGCAGCGTGCCCAGGCCGGTGGTGTGGTCGAAGTCGGCGTGCACGAACACGTCGTCCAGCCCGCCGGTGGGGCGCACCAGCAGGGTGACCGGGCGGAAGATCCCGGGCAGCCACCACATGTCCTGGTCCTCCAGGTAGCTGCCGGCCGACCACTGGTGCACCCGCACGGCCAGCACGTTGCGGCCCGACCGCAGCAGCGCGCCGACGTCGAACTCGGCCGGCAGGCGGCTGCCGGTGAACATCCCCAACTCGGCGCCGTTGAGCCAGACCCGCGCACACGAGTCGACCCCGTCGAAGCGCAGCACGACGTCCTCGCCGGCCCAGTCCGCCGGCAGGTCGAACACGCACCGGTAGTCGCCGGTCGGGTTGTCGGTCGGCGGGTGCGGCGGGTCGAGCGGGAACGGGTAGACGACGTTGGTGTACGCGGGGGCGCCGTGGCCGTGCAGCGGCCAGTGCGCGGGCACCGGCAGCGTGTCCCAGCCGGTGTCGTCGTAGGCCGGGGTGGCGAACTCGACCGGGCCGTCGGCCTCCGGCAGCAGGCGGAACCGCCAGTCGCCGCCGAGGTCGAGGCGGGGCGCGTCGGAGTCCAGGGCGGCGCGCGGCGCGCGCAGACCGGACGTTGGCTGGTGGTCGGCGTAGTAGGTCACACGTTCTCCGTGAACTCGTGTTCGGCGGCGAAACCGAGCAGGGTCCGCGCCACGGTCAGGTCAACCGGCGTCGAGCGGCCGGGAAGCGGTGCGCGCCGGGGGACTCCCGGCAGGAACCGGTCGAGCAGGTCCTCGGTCGGGTGCGCGCAGAGGGTGTCCGGCGCGGCGAGGAACATCGGGTGGCAGCCGGTGAGCGGGACGGTCGAGGCGAGCCAGCAGGCCCGCGCGGCGTCCCGGCTGTCCAGGTAGGTCCACAGCGAACAGACGCCCCGCACCGGGTCGCGGGTGAACAGCGCGGCCAGGTCCGCCGGTTCGGCGCTGCCGGGGAAGACCAGGTACGGGAACCGCAGCGGGGTGACGGTCAACCCGTGTGCCAGGGCGGCCATCGCGGCGGTGGCCTCGTCGGCCTGTTTGGACAGTGCGTAGGGGTCGGCGACCTGGAGCGGGGCCCGCTCGTCCAGCGGCAGGTAGGGCGGGACGAGCGTACGGGGGCCGAAGGGCAGGCCGGTGACCGAGAAGCTGCTGGCGATCACCGCGCGGGTGACCCCGGCCCTGGCGGCCTCGTCCAGGACGGTGAACGTGGCGGCGGTGTTGGCGGTGAACACCTCGGCGCCGGGGTGCGCGAGCGGTGTCGGGATGGCGGCCAGGTGGTAGACGGTGTCCACACCGGAGAGCGCCGCGCGCACCAGGGCGGGGTCACCGGCGTTGCCCTGGAAGGACTTCTCGGCCGGGCCGGCGGGCTCGGCCCGGTCGAGCGCGACGGCCGGCACACCGCGCGCGGCGAGGTCGGCGAGCACCACCCGCCCCAACCGTCCGGCCGCCCCGGTGACCAGGACGCGGTGTGGCTGGTGGCTGTTCATCGGTCGCCAGCATAGTTCCCGACGGTGCCCAGCAGCCTGCGCAATACCGGCGCGCGGTTGTCCGGCGACCACGCCAGCGCCATCTCCCACGGCGGCAGGTCGTCGGTCAGCGGCCGGAACACCACGGCCCGCCCGTCGCTGGGCGGGGTCGGCGAGATCAGCAGCGACACCCCGAGCCCGGCGGCGACCAGCGCGACGATCGTCTGCACGTCCAGGGCGCCCTGCACGATCGCCGGGGTGAAGCCGGCGGCCAGGCAGTGGCCGACGATGCGGTCGTGGACCGACGGCCCGGAGTCGCGGGTGTAGAAGACGAAGTCCTCGCCGGACAGGTCGGCCAGCGCCAGCCGGTCGCGGCCGGCGAGCGGGTGGTCGGCGGGCAGCGCGGCGACCAGCGGGTCGACCGAGACCGTGCGGGTGGCCAGGCCGGGTTCGTCGAAGGTGGGGCGCAGCAGGCCGGCGTCCAGGGTGCCCTCGCGCAGGGCGCGTTTCTGCGCGAGCGTGGTCATCGCGGTGGCCTGGACCTCGACGTCCGGGCAGGCCCGGCGGAACGCGGTGAGCAGCCGGGGCAGTGCCAGGAAGGTCGCCGACTGGACGAACCCGACCCGCAGCAGGCCCAGTTCGCCCCGGTGGGCGCGGCGGGTGCCGTCGACGAGCGTGTCGGCGCGGCGCACCAGGTCGGTGGCGCCGGCGAGGAACTCCGCGCCGGCGGGGGTGAGCGTCAGGCGGCGGTGGGACCGGTCGAACAGCGGCACGCCGAGGTCGCGTTCGAGGGCGGCGAGTTGGCGCGAGAGCGTCGGCTGGGTGACGGCGAGGCGTTCGGCGGCCCGGCCGACGTGCAGTTCGGCGGCGATCTCCAGGAACGCGCGGACGTGTCGTAACTCCACGACCGGTGATGATGCGTCATCGGCATGGATGGTGTCGAGATCCGGCATTGGACGTATCGATGGGCGCTGCCTACCGTCGGCGCCGTGCGGACAATCGAACTGGGGCGCACCGGCGAGCGGGTCAGCCAGCTCGCCCTCGGCGCCATGCTGATGGGAACGGCCACCGACGAGGAGACCTCCCACCGGATCCTCGACGAGTACCTCGACCTCGGCGGGTCCTTTGTGGACACCGCGAACTGCTATGCCTGGTGGAACGCGCCCGGGGACATCGGTGGCGAGAGCGAGCGGCTGCTCGGCCGCTGGCTGGCCACCGGACGTCGCCGGGACAGCGTTTTCCTGGCGACCAAGGGCGGCGCGTGGGTCGCCGACCCCGAACGCTGGCGCCCCGAGGCCGACCGGGCGGAGTACTCCGGCGCGCGCGTCGCCACCCTGCGCCGCGAGCTGGAGGAGAGCCTACACCGGCTGGGCACCGACCACGTCGACCTGTACTACGTGCACGTCGACGACCTGACCACACCGCTGGAGGAAACCCTCGACGCGCTGGCCGGGCTGGTCGCGGCCGGCAAGGTCCGCCACCTCGGCTGGTCGAACGTGCGGACCTGGCGGCTGGAGCGGATCCGGGCGCTGTGCGAGCGCCACGGCTGGCCCGCGCCGGTCGCCGTGCAGCAGCAGCACAGCTACCTGCGGCCCACCGGGCCGACCGGCACGCGCGGGGTGGTCGTCGGCGAGGAACAGCTGGACCACCTGCGGCACAACCCGGAGCTGACACTGGTGTCGTACTCCCCGCTGCTCAAGGGGTCCTACAGCTACCCGGCCAAGCGGACCCCCGCGCAGATGGCCGCCTACCGGGGCCCGGCGAACGAGGCCCGGCTGGCGGCGGCCGAGCGGGTGGCGCGGGATCTGGGCGTGACGCCCAACCAGGTCGTGCTGGCGTGGCTGCTGCGCCAGACCTCACCGGAGTCGGTGACGCTGATCGGGCCGAGGACCCACGACCAGGCGCGGGAGTCCTTCGCCGCGCTGGACCTCGACCTCACCGACGTCCACCTCAAGACCCTGGACACCGCCGGCGGCTGAGCCCCTCAGAACCCGAGGCGGCGCAGCATGACCGGCAGACCATCGGGCCCGATCGACTCGGCGACCAACCCGGCGAACGCGGCCCGGTAACGGGCGACGTCCACGGGCGAGTCGTAGTGGTAGCCGCTGACCATGGTCTCCTCGTAGACGGCGGTGGGTTCGTCGCCGAGGCCGAGGCCGGGGAAGGTCAGCAGGGTGAACGGCCCGGGGTGGCGGGGCGCCTCGACGGGCAGGATCCGGACCTCGACGGTGGGCCGCCGCGTCAACGCGACCAGATGGTCGACCTGGGCGCGGACCACGGCGGGCTCGCCGACCGGCCAACGCAGCGCCACCTCACCGATGACCAGTGTCACGGCGGGGGCGTTGTCGTCGAGCACGGCCCGCTGCCGGTCGGCGAGCAGCGCGAGCCGCTGGTCGAGGTCCTCGGGCGGGGTGTCGGTGGCGCGCAGCAGGGCGGCGGCGTAGTCGGGGGTGCTGGCGAGCTCGGGGACGTGCTGGGGGTCCCAGACCTCGATGCGCTCGGCGACGGTCTCGCCGCCGAGGAACAGGGTGCGGTAGGCCGGGATGGCGTCGGCGGGGTGCACGGACCACCAGTCATGGCCGGCGCGGGCGCGTTCGCGCAGGTCGAGGAAGGCGGGGATGCGCTCGGGGCAGCCGTAGTGGGCCAGCAGCTTCTCCAACTGCAACCCGCTGGGCAGCGACCGGGCGGTCTCGATGTGACCGATGGTGGGCACGCTGGCCCGGATCACCGACGCCGCGTCCTCCCGGCTGATCCCCGCCCGCTCGCGCAGCGTGCGCAGTCCCGAGGCGACCTGATGTTTCAACGCGGTCCGAGTCATGCCGTCGACCTTTCCGTAGTGTGCTCGATCTGTCATCACTCATTCGAAGGACTTCCGACCTGAGAGGGCTCGAATGTAGAGTCCTACAAATGAGTGCACTACCGGCCAGCCCCTCACGACCCTCGACCGGGGAGGACTACACCGTGATCGAACCGCCCGCGGTCGACCACTCGGTCCAGCTCTCGTCGTGGGTCGGCGTCCCGGCCGACGCCACCATGGAATGCCGGATCAACCCCCACCGCGACTTCGAGTTCACCGTCGGCACCTGGCAGGTCGGCGTGGAGTTGGTGTTCGAGCGGCACGCCCTCCAGCGGTTCGTCGACCTGGCCCAACGCGCGCTCGCCCAACCCGAACGCGGCGACCCCAAGGGCGAGCGCGTGTTCGCCAGTCCTCTCCCCTGATTCCCCCACCGATTCCCGCACGTCGGCGTGCCGGGTGACCCACGGTCCCCGGCACGCCGGCCCGTCCCCCTCCGGACGCGAACCGGTACACCGTCAGCGTTTCCCGAGCCGGACGCACCGTAGATCGCTTACCCGAACGGCCCAGGCGACGGCGAACAGCGCACGGTCAGCGACCTCGCCCGTCCCGGCGAAAACCACTCGAGTGCCGAGGAAGTCTCCCCGAGTGGAGCAGTGGACTTGCGCTACGCGAGCCATTGCCGCCCCCCTCTCACTGCACCCAGTGATTATTTCCCTGGTTTCTCCCGATGCCCCACTCCGGCGGGTACTCACCCTGTTGGGCGACTTTTCGGGCCATGATCAATGGTGTTAGTTTTGCCCTGCTCGAAAACCTTCCCCATTTATTTCCCACCCTTAGGCAAAACAAAGCAACGATTGGTGGTGTGCGTTGTGACGGTGACCGAACCAGTGGCGCCCGACGTCGACCAGAACGGGAACAGCCAGCAGAGCCTGGCGACGACCGCCGCGCGGAATCTCGCGACGACGAAGAAGTCCGTTCCGCAGATGCAGGGCATCACGTCCCGCTGGTTGCTCCGCATGCTCCCCTGGATCGAAGTCTCCGGCGGCACCTACCGGGTCAACCGCCGCCTCACCTATGCCGTCGGCGACGGCCGCGTGACCTTCGTCAACACCGGCAGCGACGTCGCGGTAATTCCCGCCGAACTGGGCGAGCTGCCCATCCTGCGCGGCTACGACGACCTCGATGTCCTGACCACTCTGGCCGACCGTTTCGAACAACGCGAATACGCCGCCGGGGACGTCATCGTCGAGTTCGGACATGAATCCAATCAGGCATTCCTGATCGCCCATGGAAAAGTGAACAAAATTGGTGCCGGGCATTACGGTAACGACACCAGTCTGGGCACGCTGGCCGACGGCGACCATTTCGGCGCGGAAACCCTCGCCGACCCGCAGAGCATGTGGGAGTACACGGTCAAGGCCATCACGCCGTGCACCGTCCTGATGCTCCCCCAGAACGCGTTCGACGAGCTCCTCGACCAGTCCGAGACGCTGCGCACCCAGCTGGAGCGCTTCCGGACCGGCCAGCTCGCCCCCCGCAACCCGCACGGCGAGGCCGACATCGAGCTCGCCTCCGGCCACAGCGGCGAGCCCGACCTGCCGGCCACCTTCGTCGACTACGAACTCGCCCCGCGCGAGTACGAGCTGTCGGTCGCCCAGACGGTCCTGCGCGTGCACAGCCGCGTCGCCGACCTCTACAACGAGCCGATGGACCAGGTCGAACAGCAGCTGCGACTGACCATCGAGGCGCTGCGCGAGCGCCAGGAACACGAGATGGTCAACAACCCGGAGTTCGGCCTGCTGGCCAACGCCGACCTCGGCCACCGCATCCAGACCCGCTCCGGCCCGCCCACCCCCGACGACATGGACGACCTGCTCTCCGTCGTCTGGAAGCAACCGTCACACTTCCTGGCCCACCCGCGCACCATCGCCGCGTTCGGCCGCGAGTGCAGCAAGCGCGGCGTCTACCCCGAGTCCGTCGACGTCGGCGGCCACCGCGTGCCGGCCTGGCGGGGCGTGCCCCTCTTCCCGTGCAACAAGATCGCCGTGTCCCCCACCCGCACCAGCTCGGTCATGCTGATGCGCGTCGGCGAGCAGCAGCAGGGTGTCGTCGGCCTGCACCAGACCGGCCTGCCCGACGAGTACCAGCCGGGGCTTTCCGTGCGGTTCATGGGAATCAGCCCGAAGGCCATCGTGTCCTACCTGGTCAGCGCGTACTACTCGGCCGCGATTCTGGTGCCCGACGCGCTCGGCGTCCTGGAGAACGTCGAGCTGGGCCGGGAGGACTGACCAGCCGTGACCATCGAGACCGACGTACGGATCGAGGCCACGATCCGCCGCAGCCTCGGCACCGAGGCCGCACGCAACCTCACCACCACCACCAAGACCGTCCCGCAGATGCGCGGCATCACCCCGCGCTGGCTGCTGCGCATGCTGCCGTGGGTCGAGGCCAAGGGCGCCACCTACCGGGTCAACCGCCGCCTCACGCTCACCGTCGGCGACGGCCGGCTCACCTTCGTCAACGTCGGCGACGACATCCGGGTCGTCCCGGCGGAACTGCGCGAGCTGCCGCTGCTGCGCGAGTTCACCGACGACGCGGCCCTCGACGCGCTGGCCCAACGGTTCACCCAGCAGCGCTTCGAGCCGGGTGAGGTGATCGTCGAGCGGGGCCAGGCGCGTGACCGGCTGTTCCTGCTGGCGCACGGAAAGGTCCAGAAACTGGGCACCGGCTCCTACGGCGACCCGGTCGTGCTCGACGTGCTCGCCGAGGGCGCCTACTTCGGCAACGAGGTGCTCGCCGGGTCGGCCGACGAGTGGGACTTCACCGTCAAGGCGGTCACCCCGGTCACCGTGCTGGTGCTGGCCGCCCAGGCCTTCCAGCAGATGAACGGCCAGTCCGACAGCCTGCGCGAGCACATCGCCGCCGAGCTGGCCAGGCCGGACCGGCCGAGCAACAAGCACGGCGAGGCGTCGATCGACCTGTCCTCCGGGCACGCGGGCGAGGTCGACCTGCCGGGCACGTTCGTCGACTACGAGCTCACGCCACGCGAGTACGAGCTGTCGGTCGTGCAGACGCTGCTCAAGGTCCACTCGCGGGTCGCCGATCTCTACAACGACCCGATGAACCAGACCGAGCAGCAGATCCGGCTGACCGTCGAGGCCCTGCGCGAACGCCAGGAACACGAGATGGTCAACAACCGGGAGTTCGGCCTGCTGCACAACGCCGACCTCAGGCAGCGGGTGTTCACCCGCACCGGCCCGCCGACCCCCGACGACCTCGACGAGCTGCTGTCCCGGCGGCGTCGGTCGGACCTGTTCCTGGCCCACCCGCGCACGATCGCCGCGTTCCGCCGCGAGTGCACCGCGCGCAAGCTCTACCCGGCCAACATCGACGTCTCCGGCTCCACGGTGCAGTCCTGGCGCGGCGTGCCGATCCTGCCGTGCGACAAGATCCCGGTGACCGACGACCACCTCAGCTCGATCATCGTGATGCGCCTGGGAGAGCAGGAGCAGGGCGTCATCGGCCTGCACGAGACCGGCATCGACGACGAGGTGTCGCCGGGCATGAACGTGCGGTTCATGGGCATCGATGACAAGGCGATCATCTCCTACCTGGTCAGCGCGTACTTCTCGTGCGCGGTACTGGTTCCCGACGCGCTCGGTGTGCTCGAGCACGTCGAGGTCGGTCGCTGACATGGCCGCGCCGGAGCTGCACCCCGGTGCGTCCTACGCCCAGGAGACGCTCGCCTGGAGCCGGGCGATGATCGACCCGGCGCTGCGGGCGGCGGTGGACACGCTGCCGGAGTCGATGCGCCGGATTTCCGGCTACCACCTCGGCTGGTCCGACGAGCACGGCGAGGAGGTGACCGCCCCGGCCGGCAAGGCCATTCGGCCGACACTGGTCCTGCTGAGCGCGGCGGTCACCGGCGGCTCGCCGCGTGAGGCGGTGCCGGCGGCGGTGGCGGTGGAGCTGGTGCACAACTTCTCGCTGCTGCACGACGACGTGATGGACGGCGACGCGACCCGCCGGCACCGGCCGACCGCCTGGCGGCTGTTCGGGGTCGGCGCGGCGATCCTGGCCGGCGACGCGATGCTCACCCTGGCGCTGGACGTGCTCGCCGCCAGCGGGCACGCCGAGTCGGGGCGCGGCATGCGAATGCTCTCGGCGGCGGTGCAGGACCTGGTCGACGGGCAGAGCGCGGACATGGACTTCGAGCAGCGCGACACCGTCGAGCCGGCCGAGTGCCAGACGATGGCCGCGCACAAGACCGCCGCGCTGATCGGGTGCTCGTGCGCGCTCGGGGCACTGTTCGGCGGGGCGAGCGACACCGCGGTCGGCCGGCTGCGCACCTTCGGCGAACACCTCGGGCTGGCCTTCCAGCACGTCGACGACCTGCTGGGCATCTGGGGCGACTCGGCGGTGACCGGCAAGCCGGTGTTCTCGGACCTGCGCAACCGCAAGAAGTCCCTGCCGGTGGTGTTCGCCATGGCCTCGGACTCGGCACCCGGGCGGGAGCTGGCCGCGCTCTACGGCCGGTCCGGTCCGCTGTCGGACGAGGAGGTGGCGCGCGCGGCGTCACTGGTGGCCGACGCCGGCGGCCGGGACTGGAGCCAGGCCGAGGCCGACCGGTTGCTGGCCCACGCCCTCGACCAGCTCGACCACGGCGACCACGGCATCGCCGCCACCGAGCTGGCCGCGCTGGCCCGCCTGGTGACCCGCCGCGACCACTGATCGACCCCTTCGCGTACGAGCAGGAGACCGTCATGTCATCCCCGGTTCCCCACACGGTGCTGCTCGCCGCCCCGCGCTCGTTCTGCGCGGGCGTCGAGCGGGCGATCGAGATCGTCGAGCACGCGCTGCGCCGGCACGGCGCTCCCGTGTACGTGCGCAAGCAGATCGTGCACAACACCCACGTCGTCGCCGAGCTGGAGGAGCGCGGGGCGGTGTTCGTCGAGGAGCTGGACGAGGTTCCGGCGGGGGCGACCGTGGTGTTCTCCGCGCACGGGGTCTCCCCCGCGGTGCGCGCCGACGGCGAGCACCGGGGCCTGGACGTGATCGACGCGACCTGTCCGCTGGTGACCAAGGTGCACACCGAGGCCCGCCGGTTCGCCGCGCGTGGCGACACCGTGCTGCTGATCGGCCACGGCGGCCACGAGGAGGTCGAGGGGACGCTGGGCGAGGCGCCGGAGCGCACGGTGCTGGTCGAGGACGTCGCCGCCGCGCACTCCGTCGAGGTGCCCGACCCCGAACGGGTTTCCTACCTGACCCAGACCACGCTGGCCGTCGACGAGACGGTCGAGATCGTTTCCGTGCTGCGTCAGCGTTTCCCGGCGCTGCGCGGTCCGGCGTCGGACGACATCTGCTACGCGACGACCAATCGTCAGGAGGCGCTGAGCGCTGTGGCACGAGAAGCTGATCTCGTGCTCGTCGTCGGCTCGGCCAACTCGTCGAACTCGGTGCGCCTGGTGGAGCTGGCCCGTCGTGGCGGCACGCCCGCGTACCTGGTCGACGACGCATCGGCGATCCGTGCCGAGTGGCTGGACGGGGTGTCGGTGGTCGGCCTGACGGCCGGCGCGTCGGCCCCGCCCCGGTTGGTGGACGAGGTGATCGCCGCGCTCGGCCCGGTCGAGGTGGTCGAGCGGACCACGGCGACCGAGACCGTGCACTTCACCCTGCCGCTGGCGGTACGACCGTGACCGCGCTGGCCGACATCCACACGCCGGCCGACCTCGCCGGGCTGTCGGCCGGGCAACTGTCGGACCTCGCGGCGCAGGTGCGGACGTTCCTGGTCGACCGGGTCGAGACGACCGGCGGGCACCTCGGGCCGAACCTGGGCGCGGTGGAGCTGACGATCGCGCTGCACCGGGTGTTCCGCTCGCCGCACGACGCGCTGCTGTTCGACACGGGCCACCAGGCCTACGTGCACAAGCTGCTCACCGGGCGCCGCGACGGGTTCGCCGCGCTGCGCCAGTCGGGCGGCGTGTCCGGGTACCCGTCGCGCACCGAGTCGCCGCACGACCTCGTGGAGAACTCGCACGCCTCCACCGCCCTGTCCTACGCCGACGGGCTGGCCAAGGCGTTCGCCCTGCGCGGCACGGCCGACCGGCGGGTGGTGGCGGTCGTCGGCGACGGCGCGCTGACCGGCGGGATGTGCTGGGAGGCACTGAACAACCTCGGCGCGGCGCCGGACCGGCCGGTGGTGGTCGTGCTCAACGACAACGCCCGCTCCTACGACCCGACGGTCGGCGCGCTGGCCGGGCACCTGCGGGCGCTGCGCACCGGCCCGACCGCCGGCAACCTGTTCACCGATCTCGGCCTGGACTACCTTGGGCCGGTCGACGGGCACGACGTGGCGGCGCTGGAGTCGGCGCTGATCCGGGCCCGTGACCTGCATCGGCCGGTGGTCGTGCACTGTGTCACCGAGAAGGGCCGGGGTCATCCGCCGGCCGAGACCGACGAGGCCGACCGCCAGCACACCATCGGCCCGCGCACCACCGCGCCGGCCGGCGAGTCCTGGACCTCGGTGTTCGCCAGCACCATCGAGCAGTTGGGTGCCGAGCGGCCGGACCTGGTGTGCCTGACCGCCGCGATGACCCAGCCGACCGGTCTTGGCCGGTTCGCCAGGCGGTTCCCGGAGCGGGTGTTCGACGTCGGGATCGCCGAGCAGCACGCGGTCACCTCGGCGGCCGGCCTGGCGATGGGCGGGCTGCACCCGGTGGTCGCGGTGTACGCGACGTTCCTGTCGCGGGCGTTCGACCAGGTGCTGATGGACGTGGCGCTGCACCGGCTGGGGGTCACCTTCGTGCTGGACCGCGCCGGGGTCACCGGCCCGGACGGCGCCAGCCACCACGGCATGTGGGACGCCTCGATCCTGCCGGTGGTGCCGGGGCTGCGGATCGCCGCGCCCCGCGACCCGGCGCGGCTGGTGGAGTTGCTGCGGGCGGCGGTGGCGGTGCGCGACGCGCCGACCGTCGTGCGTTACCCGAAGGCCAGCGTCGGCCCCGACATCCCCGCGGTGCGCCGCTTCGGCGGCTGCGACGTGTTGCGCGAGCACCCGGACGCGCGGGTACTGCTGGTGGCGGTCGGACCGCTGGCCGGCGTGTGCCTGGACGCCGCCGAGGAGCTCGCCACCCATGACGTGCCGGTCACCGTCGTCGATCCACAATGGACAGCACCCCTGGATCCGTGCCTGCTCAAGCTGTCCGCCGCGCACCACTTGGTGCTGGCGGTGGAGGACACGACGGTGACCGGCGCGCTCGGCGGCCGGCTGGCCCAGGCGCTGGCCGCGGCCGGCGAGCCGACCCGCGTCGCGACGTTCGCGCTGCCGGGCGCGTTCCTGCCGCACGCGTCCCGGTCGGAGATCCTGCGCGCGCACGGACTCGACGCCGCCGGCATCACCACGACCGTCCTCAAGCGACTGTCCAGACCGAACCACCCGGAGGTAACTCGATGACCCTGGTCGATCTCGGCATTCCGGCGGCACGACCAAGCCCCCCGCGACGGGTGAGCCGGCAGCTGATGGTCGGTTCGGTCCCGGTCGGTGGGGACGCCCCGGTCTCGGTGCAGTCGATGACCACGACGGTGACCGCCGACGTGGACGCCACGCTCCAGCAGATCGCCGAGCTGACCGCCGCCGGCTGCCAGATCGTGCGGGTGGCGGTGCCCTCGGCCGACGACGCCGACGCGCTGCCCGCGATCGTGGCCCGCTCGACCATCCCGGTGATCGCCGACATCCACTTCCAGCCGCGTTACGTGTTCGCCGCGATCGACGCCGGCTGCGCGGCGGTGCGGGTGAACCCGGGCAACATCAAGAAGTTCGACGACCGGGTGGGCGAGATCGCGCACGCGGCCAAGGCCGCCGGGGTGTCCATCCGGATCGGCGTGAACGCCGGCTCGCTCGACCCGCGCGTGCTGGAGCGCCACGGGAAGGCGACCCCGGAGGCGCTGGTCGAGTCCGCGTTGTGGGAGTGCTCGCTGTTCGCCGAGCACGGGTTCGACGACCTGAAGCTGTCGGTCAAGCACCACGACCCGATGGTGATGATCGCGGCCTACCGGCAGCTGGCCCAGCGCTGCGAGTATCCGCTGCACCTGGGGGTGACCGAGGCGGGGCCCAGGTTCCAGGGCACGATCAAGTCGGCGGTGGCGTTCGGGGTGCTGCTGGCCGAGGGGATCGGCGACACGATCAGGGTGTCGCTCTCGGCGCCGCCGGTCGAGGAGGTCAAGGTCGGCACGGCGATCCTGGAATCGCTCGGCCTGCGCCCGAAACGGCTGGAGATCGTGTCCTGTCCGTCGTGCGGGCGCGCACAGGTCGACGTGTACCGGCTCGCCGAGCAGGTGACCGCCGCGTTCGAGGGTTTCGAGACGCCGCTGCGGGTGGCGGTGATGGGGTGTGTGGTCAACGGCCCCGGTGAGGCGCGCGAGGCGGACCTGGGGGTCTCCTCGGGCAACGGCAAGGGGCAGATCTTCGTGCGGGGCAAGGTGGTCCGGACGGTCCCGGAGAGCCAGATCGTGGAGGCGCTGGTCGAGGAGGCGCTCAATCGCGACTGGAGTGAGACCGGGGAGGCGTCGTGAGCGGAGCCTGCGGAGCGAACCATCAGACACAGGGCGACCGCGAAGGGGCGTCGTGAGTATCTATCTGTCAGGTTTGTTGTGGGTGGCCGGGGCGGCGGCGGTGGCCGGGTTCGGGGCCTACCTCATTCGGCGGCTCGGGTCGGCCGAGGGCACGGTGGAGAACAACGACGCCGCCGGCCAGGTCTTCACGCTGGTCGGCGGTTTGCAGGCGGTGTTGGTCGCGTTCGTGCTGATCTCGCTGTTCGACGACGCGGCGGCGGCCGAGGACGGGTCCTACACCGAGGCGGACAGCATCGTGGCGGCGGTGTGGGCGGCCGAGGCGTTCCCCGACCAGACCCAGGCCGAGATCACCGACCAGGCGCGCCGGTACGCGCTCACCGTCATCGACGAGGAGTGGCCCCGGATGCGGGAGGGCGCGGAGGTGAGCGACCAGGGTTGGCAGGAGCTGTCGGACCTGCGCAGCCTGGTGTCCGGCGCGCCGGCGTCCGACGAGTGGAGCATCGACCAGAAGAACGAGGCGTCCGACCAGCTGTGGGCGGCCTACCAGGCGCGCCAGGACCGGCTGAACACCGCGGCCGGCGGCGGCGTGAACCCGGTGGTGTGGTTCGCGCTGGTCGCCGGGGCGGTCATGTCGCTGGGGCTGCCGCTGCTGTTCGGCGGGCCGCGTCCGGCCACGCACATCGTCATCGTCGCCACGCTGGCCGCGACGATGACGTTGCTGCTGTTCGCGACCTACCAGTTGCAGAACCCCTACGGCGGCAGCGCCGAGGTCGACCCGACCGCGTTCGTCGCGGCCCTGGACCGACTGCGGTGACCACCGGGGCGCGCATCGTGGCGGCGGCCGCGGCCCTGGCCGTGGTCACGGTCACCCTGGCGGGGGTGGCCGAGCGGACCAGCGCGGCGGCCGGCGAACCGGACGACGCCCGGCGTCCGCCGCCGACCCGTCCGTGGCCGTGGCCCGAGCCGACGGTTCCGGTGCCGACACCGCCGACGGTTCCGCCCCCGGTGCCGCCGCCGGTCCCGCCGCCGGCGACCACCCCGCCGCCCCTGCCCGAGCCGGAACCGGAGCCAGAACCCGCGCCCGCGCCGGTACCGCCGGTCAACACCCCGCCGGCCGAGCAGCCGGTGCCGGCGCCCACCCCGGCGCCCACGCCGACGACGCCCGCCCCCACGCCCGCCCCCCTGTACCGCGACGGCGACGAGACTCCGCCGGCGGTCGGCATCGGCGGGGTGCGGGCGGAGACCGAACGCAAGCGCCGCTGGGCACTGACCGTGCTGATCCTGGTGGTGGCGGCCGGAGCCGCGGCCGCCCGCAACATGCGGCGACACTGAGAAAGCGAGCACTGTGACCGGGCGCGGGCCGCTCAGGCAGGGTGCAGCCAGTCGAGCGCGACGGTCGCGGTCCAGGACTGCTGCTGGCTGCCCAGCGGTTCCCCGGTGAGCGGGTGGTAGTACTCGCCGAACGTGCCGTCCTCGACCAGCCGTAGGCACTCGGTGCGTAACCGGGCCGCCTCGGCGGTCCAGCCGTGGTGTTCGAACGCCCAGCCGAACAGCCAGGCGATCACCGGCCACACCGGGCCGCGCCAGTACTCGCGGGCGCGGAAGGCCGGGTCGTTGGGCGAGACCGACGGTGGGATGGCGGCGAACAGGTCGGGGTGGCCGGCCCAGTCCGGTCCGAGGATCGTGGCCAGCATGCGGTTCTCGTCGGCCGCCGGCAGGCCGCCGCACAGCAGTGGGGCGAAGCCGGCGAGGGTGGCGGTGGACAGCCAGGTTCCGGCGCGCAGGTCGTAGTCGCGGGCCAGGCCGGTGGCCGGGTCGTAGGCCGAGGCGACGGCCACCCGGGAGCGCCGCGCCCAGCCGCGCAGCTGCCGGATCCGCCACGACGGCTGGCCGCTCTGTTCTCCCAGTGTCGCGAGGACCTCGCTGGCCAGGGCGAACAGTGCGGTGACGAACACGTCGCCGACCAGGAAGCTGGAGGTGCGTACGACCTGGTCGGCGTCGTAGCGGACCTTGCGCATCTGCTCGACCAGCCACAGGTACCGGTCGTACTCGGCGTCGCTGGGGCGTTCGGCCGCCGCCGCGACCCGGCGGTCCAGACGTTCGTAGGGCGGTAGGTCGGGGCCGGGAATGACGGCGGCGTAAGGGAGATCCCAGCGCGGCGAGTTGTCCATACCGGACTCCCAGCCGTGGGTGATGGCCAGCAGGCCGGTGCCGTGCGGGTCGCGGTGGCGCACGAGCCACTCGTGCCAGCGGTAGAGCTTGGGCCAGCCGTCGGTGAGCAGCCGGTCGACGGCCGGGGACCCGCCGCCGATGTCGACGATGCGCCGCAGGGCGATCGCGTGTACCGGTGGCTGGCAGATCCCGGAGGTGCGCGGCGAGTCGGGGGCGTCGGCGTTCAGTTCGGCGGCGCCCCAGCGCTGCGGTCCGGGGAAGTAGCCGCCGTCCTCGGAGAACACGATGTGCGGCAGCATCCCGTCGCGCCACTGGGCGGCGAACAGGGTCTCCAGTTCGCGGACGGCGCGGTCGACGTTGAGGTGGGCCAGGCCGATCGAGATGAACGCGGTGTCCCAGCTCCACATGTGGGGGTAGAGCCGGGGCGCGGCGGTGATCATGGTGCCGTTGTCGTTGCCGCCCAGGGTCCACGCGGCGCGGGCGGCGAGCTGGACCGAGTCGAACCTGCGGCGGGCGGGTCGCACGGGGCCTCCACGTTGCGCCATCCAGACTTATGTCTAATAATTGAACATAAGTGATGGTTACCAATTTAGGCGGCCCCAGTGGATGACGTCAACCGGCGGACCGGGACGGGCTCGGCGGCCTCGCCGGGCAATGTTGTCGCCGTGTTACGCGACCTCGGCCCGGTCACCCGCCAGCAGCTCCAGCAGCACCTTGGCCTGTCCCGGGCGACCCTGGTCGAACGGCTGGACGTGCTGGCCCGCCACCGGCTGGTCACCACCGTCGGCCTGCGCGCCTCCAGCGGCGGGCGCCCCGCCCAGCTGCTGGCCGTCGACCGGACCAGCCGGGTCGCGGTCGTCGGCGCCGTCGGCGCCACCCTGGTCAGCGTCGGCGTGGCCGACCTGCGCGGCACCGTCCTGGCCGAACGCACCGAACGGCTGCCCCCCGGCCACACGCCGGACGACGTGCTGCCCTGGCTGCTCGACACCGCCCGCGACCAGCTGCGGACCCTGGGCCGCCAGGGCGACCTGGCCGCCGCCGGCCTCGCCGTGCCCGGCCAGATCGACCAGCGCACCGGGATCTCGGTCATGCCGCCGACGATGACCGCCTGGCGCGACCAGCCGCTGCGCACCCCGCTGGCCGAGGGCCTGTCGGTCGACGTGCAGCTGGAGAACGACGCCAACGCCCTGGCCTACGGCGAGTACCTGGCCGCCGACGCGCCCCGGGCGACGGTCCTCGGCGTATCCGTCGGCTCCGGGATCGGCGCCGGCGTGGTCATCGGCGGGCGCCCGCACCGGGGCGCCACCGGCTGCGCCGGGGAGATCGGCCACATCCGCATCGAGGACCGCGAGGAGCGCTGCACCTGCGGGCGGCACGGCTGTGTGGCCGCCCTGGCCAGCGGCACCGCTCTGGTCCGCCGGCTGCGTTTCGACGGCGTGCGCACCATCCCGGACGTGATCCGCCGGGTGAGCACCGGCGAGCAGTTCGCCTCCGACCTGGCCCACGAGGCCGGCCGGCTGGTCGGCACGGTGCTGGCGACCGTGGTGACGATCCTCAACCCCGACCTGGTCCGGGTCGGCGGCGAGATCGGTTCGCTGCCACCGTTCCTGGCCGGGCTGACCTCGACACTGCGCGAGCAGGCGCACGAGGTCGCCGCGCGCGGGCTGGACATCGGGCCGGCGGTCCTGGGCGAGCGCGCCCAGCTCGTCGGGCTGGCCGGGCTGGCGGCGGAGGCGGTGCTGGCGCCGGCGGCGGTCGACCGGCTGGCCGCCGGCTGACCACCCTTTGGACCACAGTCTCCTTGCGGTTCGGCGACCTAATGTAGTCGGTGACGATCACCGCAGGAGGTACGCATGTCCTACGACGTGTCCGAGGTCCGGGCCCAGTTCCCCGCTCTGGCCGAGGGCGCCGCCCACTTCGACGGACCCGGCGGGTCCCAGTCACCGGTCGCGGTCGCCGACGCCGTCGCCGGCGTGCTGCGATCGGCCGTCGCGAACCGGGGAAGCGTGACCCGCGCCGAGCAGCGGGCCGACGAGATCGTGCTGGCCGCCCGGCAGGCCACCGCCGACCTGGTCGGCGGTGTGCCGGGCGGCGTGGTGCTCGGCCGCAGCATGACCCAGCTGACCTACGACCTGGCGCGGGCGCTGGCCAAGAACTGGGGCCCCGGCGACGAGGTCCTGGTGACCCGCCTGGACCACGACGCCAACATCCGCCCGTGGGTGCACGCCGCCACCGCCGCCGGCGCGTCGGTGCACTGGGCGGGCTTCGACCGCGACAGCGGGGTGCTCTCGGTCGAGGACGTCGCGGCGGCGATCACCCCGCGCACCAGGCTGGTGGCGGTCACCGCCGCCTCCAACCTGCTCGGTTCCCGCCCGGACGTCGCCCGGATCGCCGCCGCCGCGCGGTCGGTCGGCGCGCTGACCTATGTGGACGGTGTGCACCTGACAGCACACGACCTGGTGTCGGTCACCGAACTGGGAGCGGACTTCTACGTCTGCTCGCCCTACAAGTTCCTCGGCCCGCACCTGGGGCTGCTGCACGCCGACCCCGAGCTGCTGGCCCACCTGCACCCGGACAAGCTCCTGCCGGCCACCGACGACGTGCCGGAGCGCTTCGAACTCGGCACCCTGCCCTACGAGTCGCTGGCCGGCACCACCGCGGCCATCGACTTCCTGGCCGGGCTGGTGCCCGGCGCCGGCACCCGCCGCGAACGGCTGACCGTGTCGCTGGCGGCGCTGGCCGAGCACGAGGCCGGGCTGCTCGCCCAGCTCGACGCCGGCCTGGCCGAGATCCCCGGCGTGCGGCGACTGGGCGACCCGGACCGCGTCCGGACCCCGACGACGTTGTTCACCGTGGACGGCGTCGCCCCCGCCCAGGTGCACCGGGAGCTGGCCGAGCAGAACGTGAACGCGCCGGCCGGCAGTTTCTACGCCCTGGAGTGTGCGCGCTGGCTCGGTCTTGGCCCCGAGGGCGCGGTGCGCGCCGGGATCGCCCCCTACACCGACGAGTCGGACGTCGAGCGACTGGTCAAGGGGGTCACCGGCATCGCGACCAGGCGTTAGAACCGGCTCCGGCGGGGAATCCCTCGGTCACGACAGGCGCCAGGACGCGGGGGTGGTCGAGCGTGACCGGACAGACCCGGCTCGACCGTCGGCGTGTGCGTGCCCTGGGTGAGCTGGCCGCCAGGATCGCCGGGGCCACCGAGGTCGACGAGGTCGGTCCGGCCGCGGTGACCGCGCTCACCGACGCCGGCCTGCCCTTCGCCAGGCTCTACGAGTGCGACGGCCCGCTGCTGTCGCTCTCGGCCGCGGCCCCCGACGGCGAGCACGGTCCGGCGCCGCCGGCCCTGGCCGAGGTGCTCTCCGCCGGTGAGCCGGCCACGCTGCCCGCCGGCCTGTTCTCCGCGGCCGGCCGGGGCGAGCGGGCGCTGGCCGTTCCGTTGCGCGACGGTCAGGGCGTGCTGGGCGTGCTGGTCACCGCGCTCGAACCGAACCGGGACGCGCGCGAGTTCGTCGATCTGGTGGCGCGCACGACGACCGCCGCGCTGGCCAACGCCGCCGCGCGCACCGCCGACCGCCGCCGGGTGGGCGAGTTGGAGGAGCAGGACGCGGCCCGCAGCGACCTGTTCGTCAGTGCCAGCGACGAGCTGCGGACCCCGTTGACGTTGGTGTCCGCGCCGGCCGAGGAGGCGCTGGCCGACACCGACGACCCGCTGCCGCCGGCCCAGCGCGAGCGCATCCGGCTGGTCCGGCGCAACGCCGCGCGGCTGCGCCGGATGCTCAACAACATCATCGACGTCACCCGGGTCTCCAGCGGCAGTCTGCACGCCGAGCGGGTCGCCACCGAGCTGGGCCAGCTGACCCGGGAGGTCGCCGCCTCGTTCGCGCCGGCCATCGAACGCGGCGGGCTGGATCTGGAGGTGGACAGCCCGGGGTTGGCCCGGATGGTGTTCGTCGACCGGGAGATGTGGGAGCGGATCGTGCTGAACCTGCTCTCCAACGCGCTCAAGTTCACCCTCTCCGGCCAGATCACGCTGCGGCTGCACGGCGGGCGGGACGACGTGCGGCTCACCGTGCAGGACACCGGCCTTGGCATTCCGCCCGAGGAGATTCCGTTGCTGTTCAAGCGGTTCCACCGGCCGCCGGGTGTCGCCGGGCGCACCGGCGAGGGCGCGGGGATCGGCCTGGCGCTGGTCAACGACCTGGTGGCGTTGCACGGCGGGACGGTGACCGCGCACAGCGCGCCGGGCACCGGTACGACCTTCGAGGTGCTGGTGCCCTACGGCACCGGGGCGATGAGCGCGCCGAGTGGTCAGCCGGGCTGGGTGCGTGAGGTGCACCTGGCCGAGGCGTTCGGCTGGCTGGCCGAGGATCCCGATCCGCCGGGCGGTGTCGGCGGGCCGCCGGTGCTGGTGGTCGAGGACAACGCCGAGCTGCGTGGCTACCTCGTCCGCCTGTTGAGTCCACAGTGGACTATCCAGTCGGCGGCCGACGGACGGACCGCGCTCGCGCTGGCCCGCTCCCTGCGCCCGGCGCTGGTCCTCACCGACCTGAGTCTGCCGACCATGAACGGGCTGGCGCTGCTCAACGCGCTGCGCGGCAACCCGGCCACCCGCGACGTGCCGGTCATCCTGCTCTCCGCCCAGACCGGCGCCGAGGCCGCCGCCGCCGCGCTGCACGCCGGCGCCGACGACTACCTGGTCAAACCGTTCTCCTCGGTCGAGCTGCTGGCCAGGGTCCGCTCGACCATCGAGCTGGCCAGGCTGCGCGCCCAGCAGAGCGCCCGCGAGGTCGTCCAGGCACGCTTCGCCGAGCAGCTCGCCGAGGCCACCGAGGTCCAGGAGGTGCTGGCCGTCGCCGCCGACCACCTCGGCGAGCCGTGGTCGGCCAGCGCCCTGACCGTCGTGGCCTGGGACCCCACCCAGGAGCCGGCGACCATCGCCGGCCGGCCGTGGGACACGCTGCCCGCCGACGTGCGCCAGGTGATGGAGGACCTGCGCCACCAGCCGGGGCTGTCGGTCACCAGCCGGCCCGCCGACTACGCCACCGGGGCCGGCGCGGGCGCCGGCGCCACCGTCGACGTGCTCGGCGAGCACACCGTGGTGTGGCTGGACCTGCCGGCCGAGCCACCGCTGACCAGCTCGGACCGCAACCTGCTCCGCGCGCTGTGCGGGCAGCTCGGCCTGGCGCTGAGCCGGGCGCGCTCCTTCGAACAGCAGCGCACCGTCGCGGTGACCCTGCAACGCTCGATCCTGGGCCCGGTCACCACGCCCGGCGGCGGGTTCGCCGCCCGCTACGAGCCGGCGCGCAGCCCGCTGGAGGTCGGCGGCGACTGGTACGACATCGTCGACCTGCCCTACGGCGGCACCGGCCTGGTCGTCGGCGACTGCGTCGGCAGCGGGCTGGAGGCGGCCACCGTGATGGGCCAGCTGCGCAGCGCCTGCCGGGCGCTGCTGCTCCAGCACAACAGTCCCGCCGCCACGCTCAGCGCGCTGGACGGGTTCGCCGGCACGCTGGAGGGCGGGGCGTGCACCACCGTGCTGTGCGCGTGGCTGTCCCCGGACACCGGCGTGCTCACCTACAGCTCGGCCGGCCACCCGCCGCCGGTCGTGGTCGACCCCGACGGCAACCGGACCCTGCTCGACCAGGCGACGTCCGTGCCGCTGGCGGTGCGCGCCAACGTCACCCGCCCCGAGCACACGGTGACCCTGGCGCCCGGCTCGACCCTGCTGCTCTACACCGACGGCCTGGTGGAACGCCCCGAGCGACCCATCGACGACGGCATCGACGCGGCCGCCGACATCCTGGTCGCCGGCTGGCGCGTGCCCGAGGAGGCGCTGGCCGACCGGGTGCTGGGCGTGCTCGGCCCGCGCACCGGCGCCGACGACGTGGCCGTGCTGCTCTACCGGCAGTCCGCGCCGGGCGCGGCCCGGTTCGTCCGGTCCTTCGCCGCAGACCCGGCGGAGCTGCGGCCGGCGCGGGTGGCGTTGCAGGAGTGGCTCACCGCGTGGACCGCCGACCAGGACGTGATCGAACGGGCGATGCTGGCCTCCGGCGAGGCGTGGACCAACTCCCTGGAGCACGGCTACCAGCTCAACCGGGACCGCAAGGTGCACACCACGGCCACCATCCACGACGGCCAGCTGGAGATCGTGGTGGCCGACCTCGGCCACTGGCGCACGCCGGGGCCGGTCGGCGACCGGGGCCGGGGCATCCGGCTGATGGAGGGCGTGTGCGACCAGGTCGTCATCGACACCGACGAGCAGGGCACGACGGTGCGGCTGGTGATCGAGCTGTAGCCGCTACTCCGCGGCCGGGGTGCCCAGCGCCTCGTCCAGGCTGGGGTGCACCGAGAACACCTGGTCCAACGCGGTCACCTGGATGGCGCGCGGCACGACCGTGCCGTTGGCGACCAGGGCCAGCAGCACCCCGCGCTCCACGCACTGGTTGTTCAGGTCGACCAGCAGGGCCAGACCGGCCGACCCGATGAACGTCAGCCCGGACAGGTCGACCACGAGCGGTGAGGGCGCCGAGGACACCTCGGGCACGCCGTCCAACCGCTCCCGCAGCACCGGGACGGTGGCCAGATCCAGCTCGCCACTCACCGACACCACGACCGCACTGCCCCGGGCACCCACGTCCACGGTGAGCAGATCCGAAGAACCCACTACGCCTCCACCTCACGTCGCCGGCACCAGCCTACCGGCGCCACGTCCAGGCCACCGACGCTACGCCGGGGGCGCCACTCTTTCCGGTTTCACCTGGTAGGCGGCCGAGAACAGCAGGTTCTCCAGGGCACGCAGACAGTCCTCGACCGGGACCAGCGTGGTGTCGGAGTGCAGGGTGACCTCGGCCCGGCCCACCGTCAGGTGAGCGCCGCCGACCGGGTGCGGCGTGGCCGGCGGTGGCTCCCGCTGGCCCAGCGGCCGCACGTCGACACAGGCGAACGGCCGGCCCGGAACCGCTTTGGCCAGTTTGTCAGGGTCGTAGCGGGCGAAGCGGTGCGCGCGGACCACCGCGCGCCAGGTCTGGGTCACCAGGTCGCCGAAGGAGGGCACCGCCAGGTCCAGCACGACCAGCCCGTCCTGGGCGACCGAGGCCACCACGTCCCGGCAGTCGGGGTGGAACCGGTTGCTGACCACCGTGCGCAGCGGGACCAGGTTCTCGTCGGTGAGCGTGCCGACGACCTTCGCGAACGCCGCCAGGTACACCGTCGAGGGCCGCACGCCGTGCCGCTGGGCCACCACGTGCGCGGCGTTGCCCAGGGCAGTGGAACGCAGCGTCACCGCCGCCGGTTCGCCGGGCGGGGCGTCGACCAGCGTCACCCGGCGCAGCTGGGTACGCCAGTGCCGGATGGCGCGCTCGGTGAGCGGCGCGCCGGTCTCGCGCTGGCGCTGGGCCTCGTCGGCCGGGCGGGTGGCGCTACGCACCGGCAGCGCGCCGCGCAGCAGCAGCCCCAGGTCCTTGACGACCAGGTCCATGCCGTTGTCGTCGACGGCCAGCGGACTGCACACCAGCACCATGTGCACCACGATGTCGGCGGCCACCACCACCGCCACCCGCAGCGGCCACTCCTCGACGTGGTTGAACGCCCTGGTCGCCAGGCGGGTCCTGGCGCCGGCGAGCACCGTGGCGGTCTCCTCGGGGGCGCAGTGCAGCACGTCCAGGGTGAGCGCGCCGGTGCTGGCGACCTGCTGGCGGACCAGTTCGGCGACCCCGTCGGCCAGGTCGGCCGGCAGGTCCTCCGGGCGGTCGGGGCCGATCAGCCGGGTACGCAGCGCCTCGTGCCGCCCGACCAGCGCGGTGATCGCGTCCACGGCCAGCGGCAACAGCACCGGCGGGGTGTCCAGGACCCGGGTGACGTTGAGCGCGCTGTGCTGGCGCATGACGTGTCGCTGGCCCCAGGTCAACGGCGCGACGAGGCTCCGCTCCCCGGTGAACACGATCTTCATGGTGACCCTGGCCTTCACGGGGCTCGGCGGAGAAGAAGTACCCGGACGGCGCGCGAGTCTGGCATGTCAGGTCAGCGCGAACAAGAGACCGTCCGGGTACTGGTCGCTCAGCGCACCACCACCGGCTCGCGTTCCACCGACACCGCCGGCAGGCGCCGCTCCAGCCAGTGCGGCAGCCACCACGCCCGCGCGCCGAACAGCCGCATCACCGCCGGCACCACCAGGCACCGGATCACCAGCGCGTCGACCAGCACGGCCACCGCGAGACCCAGGCCGAACTGGCGCAGCATCCGGTCCGGGCTGAGCAGGAACGCGCCGAAGACCACCACCATGATCGCCGCGGCGGCGGTGATCACACCGCCGGTGCCGGCCAGTCCCTCGCGCACGGCGTGCGCGGCGTCGCGGGTGCGCCGCCACTCCTCGTGCATCCTGGTCACCAGGAACACCTCGTAGTCCATCGACAGCCCGAACACGATGGCGAAGATCATCACCGGGACGAACGCCTCCACCGGCCCCGGCTGCGCGCCGAACCAGCCCTCGCCGAACACCAGCGTGACCACGCCCAGCGACGCGCCGATGCTCAGCAGGTTGAGCACCGCCGCCTTGAGCGGCACCAGCACCGAGCGGAACACCACCACCAGCAGCACGGTCGACAGGCCCACGACGACCAGCAGGAACAGCGGCATCCGGTCGCCGACGGCACCGGCGAAGTCGGTGGCCGCGGCGGTCGCGCCGCCGATCAGGTAGGTCGCCCCGGTCCGCTCGGCCAGCGGCGGCACCACCTCGGTCCGCAGCCGGGTCACCAGCTCGCTGGTCGCCTCGTCCTGCGGCGAGCTGTCCGGGTACACCAGCACCAGGCCCAGGCCATCGGCCGGGCGCAGCGGCTCGCCGACCCTGGCCACGCCGTCGGTCACCGCGAGCTCGCCGGCCAGTGCGTCCAGCCCGGCCGGATCACCTTCGGCGACCGCGACCAGCGGGCCGTTCACGCCGTCGCCGAAGCCCTCGGCCAGCAGGTCGTAGGCCTGGCGGCTGGTGTGGTCGGGCGCCTCGGTGCCGGCGTCGGCGAACCCCAGGTGCATGCCGAGCGCCGGCAGCGACAGGCCGGCCAGCAGGGCCAGCGATCCGACCAGCACCGGCCACGGCCGGCGCTGCACGACCCCGCCCCAGCGCCGCCAGCCCTCGCCGCTGCCGCGCCGCCGCCGCAGTACCGAACGCTCCAGCCGCCGGCCGAACAGCGTGAGCAGCGCCGGCAGCAGGGTGATCGAGGCGACCATGGTGACCAGCACGGTCAGCGAGACCGCCAGCGCCACCCCGCGCAGCGAGCCAAGGCCCAGCGCCAGCAGACCCAGCAACGCGATCATCACCGTGGCGCCGGCGAACAGCACCGACCGGCCGGCGGTGTCCAGCGCGGTGCGGGCGGCGGTGTCCCGGTCGGCGCCGCCGCGCAGCTCACCCCGGTACCTGGTGAAGATCAACAGGGCGTAGTCGATGCCGACACCCAGACCGACCAGCATCATCAGCGGCGGCGCGTAGCTGGGCAGGTCCACCAGCCAGCTCGCCAGCGAGATCACGCCCAGCGTGCTGCCGACCGCCAGCAACGCGGTCACCAGCGGCAACGCCGCCGCCAGCAGCGAGCCGAACATGAACACCAGGATCACCAGCGCGGCCAGCATCCCGGCGCCCTCGGCCGCCCCGCCGGCGCTCTCCTCGGCGCCCCGGACCGCCTCCCCGCCCAGCTCCACCCGCAGGCCGTCGCCCTGCGCGGCCTTGGCGGTGTCGATGATCCGCCGCACGTCCTCGACCGGCACGTCGGTCGCCGCCCCGTCCAGGGTCACCGTGACGAACCCGACCGAGCCCTCCGGCGACCGCACCGGTTCCCGTTCGACCTCGCTGACGTGCGGCAACGCGGCCACCTCGGTCAGCATCGCGGCGACCCGCCCGTCACCGGTGTCGCCGTCGAACACGATCTGGACGGTGTCCCCCGCCCGCGACGGCGCCTGCCCGGCGAGCGCCTCGGCCACCCGCGCGGACTCGGTGCCCGGCAGCGAGTGGTCGTCGCGGTAGTCGCTGCCCACGACCTGCGAGACGGCCGTGATCCCGGCGAGGGTCACCAGCCACAGCACCAGCGCGAGCCAGTGGTGGCGCCGCGACCAGCCCGCCACCCTGGTCAGCATTCCGTTGTCGTTCTGCCTGTTCTCCACGCCGACAGGCTGGCCCGCCGGCCCGGTCCGGATCATCGGGCGCGGGATGGCAATCGGCCTACGACCCGGGTCGCCCCGTCAGGGCGATCCCGTACGCCCGGAGTCGTCCAGCCAGCGCGGCCGGACCGTGCCCGACTCGTAGGCCAGCACCACCAGCTGCGCCCGGTCCCGGCAGCCCAGTTTGGTCAGGATGCGGCTGACGTGCGTCTTGGCGGTGGCCGGGCTGAACACCAGCCGCCCGGCGATCTCGTCGTTGGACAGGCCGGCGGCGACCAGGGTCAGCACCTCGCGTTCGCGTTCGGTCAGCGAGTTGAGCCGGGGTCCCGGCTCTGGCGCGGTGACCCGGGCGGCGAACTCGGCGATCAGCCGGCGGGTCACGGCCGGCGCGAGCAGCGCGTCGCCCCGGGCGACGACCCGCACGCCGTGGATCAGCTCAGCCGGCTCGGTGTCCTTGACCAGGAACCCGCTCGCGCCGGCGCGCAGCGCGCCGTAGACGTGGTCGTCGAGGTCGAAGGTGGTCAGGATGATCACCCGGACCTCGCCGAGGGCGGGGTCGGCGAGGATCTGGCGGGTCGCGGCCAGGCCGTCGAGGTGGGGCATCCGGATGTCCATCAGCACGACGTCGGGCGCCAGCGAGCGGGTCAGCGCGACCGCCTCGTGCCCGTCGCCGGCCTCGCCGACCACCGTGATGCCGTCCTCGCCGTCGAGGATCGACCGGAAGCCGGCGCGCACCAGGTTCTGGTCGTCGGCCAGCAGGACCCGGATCACGGCGCCCCGAGCGGGAGCCTGGCCAGCACGCGGAACCCGCCGCCGTCGCGGGCCCCGGCGACCAGCGTGCCGCCCAGCGCCCGCGCCCGTTCCCGCATGCCCTGGATGCCGTTTCCCTGAATGCCGTTGCCCGCGATCCCGTTGCCGGGGCGGACGCCGTTCGTGCCCGTACCGCCACTGCCGTTGTCGTCCACCTGGACGCTGACCTCCTCGTCGGTGTAGCTGATCCGCACGACCACGCGGCCCGCCCCGGCGTGCCGGGTGACGTTGGTCAGCGCCTCCTGCACGATCCGGTAGGCCGCCAGGTCCACCCCCGGGGGCAGCCGGGCGGGTTCCCCGGACACCTCGCGGTGTACGTCCAGGCCGGCCGCGCGGGCCCGGTCGAGCAGGTCGTCGACCGCGTCCAGGCCGGGGACGGCCAGCGGCGCGGCCTCGTCGACCTGGCGCAGCACGCCGAGCGTGCCGCGCAGCTCGCGCAGGGCCTGACGGCTGGAGTCCTTGATCGCGGCCAGCGCCGGGCGGGAGCCGTCGGGCGCCGGGCCGTCGCGGTCCAGCCGGTGCAGCGCGGCGCTGGCCTGCACGTTGATCAGCGAGATGTTGTGCCCGAGGACGTCGTGCAGCTCGCGGGCGATGCGCAGCCGCTCCTCGGTGGCCCGCCGGGCCGCCTCGGCCTCCCGGCCGTGCTCGGCGACCCGCGCCCGGCTCTCGGCCTCCCGCAGCAGCTCGCGCCGCCCGTGCACCACGGCGCCGACCGCGATCACCGCGACGAACCAGCCGACCATCAGGAACATCGAGATGTTGTCCAGGTGTCTGGCCTCGGTGGTGGCCAGCTCGCCGGCCACGGTCAGCCCGACGGCCAGCACCGCCGTCCCGGCCGCGACCGCCACCCGCCCGCGGGCCGCCGCGCTGAACAGCGCCACCGCGAACGTCAGCACGATCGGACTACCGGGACCGGTCAGCGGGTAGTACAGCGAACAGGCCAGCAGGGTCGCGGCGAGCACCGCGACCGGGTAGCGCCGCCGCCAGCCGAGCACGGCCGCCGACGACACGATCAGCACCCAGCCCAGCGCGGTCATCTCGCCGTCGCCACTGGCCGCGGCGAGCAGTGTCGCGACCGTCACGAACGCGCCGGTGGCCGCCGCCACCAGCGGATCCGTCCATCTACGCGCGACCGTCCACACAGCCGCAGCATAGGGAGGCGGTGACGGCCGGGGCGTCAGCACAGAGATGTATTCCGTCGCATGCGGACTGTGTCACGACCGGGAATCGGTGATCGCCGGTGACCTGTTGCGACTGTCGCGGGACAAGTAGTGTCTTGCCGATCGGTCCCAGCCGGGACACCTACCCTAAGCTGCACGGATACCCGCGAGATTGCTCCGAAAGGACGAATACTGGCATCTGGGAACCACGGCGGACCAACCGTCGAACCCCACGGTTCTCATCCCTGCCGGTACTCTGAGCTACGTGGTGATGACAGATCAGTATCATCACGAGGGCGATCACGTAGTTGACCACGGACCGTGCGTGGCGAACGCCGGTGGTCAGCGGGACGCGGGGGGTCGTCCGCCTCTGGGGCGGGAGCAGCCGACGAGAGGTCGACACGGGGGTTGACGTTGAACCAACGGACGCCGGGTTTCTCCGCCGTACTGGCGGTCCGGGAGTTCCGTGCGATCTGGTTCGCGGAAGCACAGTCGATCTTCGGTGACCAACTGGCGAAGGTCGCGCTCACGATCCTGGTCTACGAGCGGACCGAGTCCGCGCTGTGGGCCGCGCTGGTCTACGCCCTCACGTTCCTCTCCGCGCTGGCCGGCGGACTCGGCCTGTCCCAGTTGGCCGACCGCTTCCCGCGCCGCCAGCTGATGGTCGTCTGCACCGCCGGGCAGGCGGTGCTGGTCGGCCTGATGGCCATTCCCGGCATGCCGATCCCGGTGCTGTGCGCGCTGGTGGTCGGCGTCGGCCTGCTCCAGTCACCGGCCGCGGCCGCGCAGAACGCCGTGACCAGGGTGATCCTCACCGACGACGACCTGTACCTGCGCAGCCAGGACCTGCGCGGGATCACCACCAACACGCTGATGCTGCTCGGCCTGGCCGGCGGCGGCGTGCTCGTGGTGGGTATCGGCACCAGCTGGGCGCTGGCGATCAACGCGGTCACGTTCGCGATCAGCACGGTCGTCGTGCACCGGTACGTGCGCAGCCGGGAGGCCGCCGGTGCCGGCGAGGAAGGCTGGTTCGGCGCCGCCCGCCACGTGTTCACCACGGGACGGCTGCGGACGCTGGTCACCCTGTCCTGGCTGGTCGGTCTGGTCGTCATCCCCGAGGGCCTGGTCGCGCCGCTGGCCAGCGAGCTCGGCGCGTCCTCGGCGACCATCGGTGTGATGCTCGCGGCGGACCCGCTGGGGTTCGTCGTCGGCGCGTACGTCCTGAGCAAGTTCGTTCCCGCGCACCAGCGGGTGCGCGTGATGGGCGTGCTGGCCACCTGCGCGTCGGCCACGCTCGTGCTGTTCGCGTTGAACCCGCACGTGGCGTTCGCGATCGGCCTGCTGGCGTTGTCCGGGGCGTTCGGCGCCTACCAGATCACGGTCAGCGCGACCTTCACGTCCCTGGTGCCCGACGAGATCCGGGGCGGCGCGTTCGGGGTCATCCGAACGGGCCTACGGGTCTCACAGGGCGTAGGCGTGGCGATCGGCGGAGCGGTCGCGGAAGGCATCGGTTCGACGACGACGACCATCGCGTTGGCCGGTGCGCTCGGTGTGGCCATCGCGATCCCCACGACTGTTGCCTGGGCACGCCACAACCGACCCGAGCGGGCCGAACCCACGTCGAACCTGAACATCTCCACATCATGACGGTCCTGCCGCCGATCACCAGACCTCGGACGGCAGCCGCGCGGAATCACATGTCGCGGTCCCTCATCGGGTTCACCTCCACGGAGACGCCATCGAGTCAATCTCACCGTAGCGGTGGGACATTATGGCAAGCTCGCCTGTCGCGTACAGACCACGGTCCGAGATCCAGCCATCTTCCGCCACGGCACGAGGGACACCGGAAGTCGGGGAAAGCGGGCACCGAAGCCCGCCCCCCGACGTCAACAACCTCGGGGCACACTGTGGGGTGTCACGAACGGAAGGATCTACGCGCATGAACTCCGCCGCTGCCGAGGGGCCCAGGCAGGCGTCGTGTCCGCCGACTGATCCTTCCGTGGCGGAGGACCATGATCGGCGGCAGAACACTCGGCTTACCGGGGCGCGATACCAATGTCACCTACAAGTGTGAACGATCCCGGTGGATCGCAACACTCCGGAGCCACATTTTTAGTGCGTTTGCGTCAGTGGGCACTCTGGCAACAACCGCCGGCCCTGATCGTCTATATGGTCGTATCCGGGCTACTCGCGACCACCGCGATCGTCCTGACCACGGTCACCGCCTCCACCCCGGTACGCGAGGACTGGTTCCGGTTCGCCGCGCTCGCGGTCTGCGCGTCGGTGCACCTGCAACTGTCCCGCCGCCAGGAGGAACGCCGCAGGTCACGCAAGCCGACGGTGCAGATCGACCTGGTCGGTATCTGGTCGTTCGCCGGCGTGGTGGTGCTGCCCATCCACCTGGCCCTGCTGGGCATCGTGCTCAGCCGGACCCAGCGCTGGGTGGTCGCCCGGCGCCCGCTGTACCGATTCATGTTCTCCACCTCCAGCGTCCTGCTGGCCGCGGTGGTGGCCCACGAGGCGCTCGCCGCGTTCGGTCCCCGGACGTGGTCGCGCACCGGCGTGATCGACTCGATCGCCGAGTTCGGGATCCTGATGCTGGCCGGGATCGTGTACTTCTCGGTCCAGGCGGCGGTGATCGCCATCGGCATCATCCTGCTCCGACCGTCGCAGCCGACGATCCGGACCGTCCTGGGCACCAAGGACGACAACGAGCTCGAGGCGCTGACCATCGCCCTGGGCACGGTCGCGGCGATCCTGCTGGTCAACGTCCCGGCGGCGCTGGCGATCATCGTGGTGGTGTCGGTCATCGGCAACCGGATCGCCGAGATCAACCAGTTGCAGGAGGCCGTGCGCACCGACCCCAAGACCGGCCTGCTCAACATCCGGGGCTGGCGCGAGGGCGCCGAACGCGCCCTGTCACGGGTCGAACGCGCCAACGGCTCGGCCGCGGTGCTGATGGTCGACCTCGACCACTTCAAGTCGATCAACGACACCTGGGGCCACCCGGCCGGCGACGACATGCTGGAGTACGTCGCGCACGCGCTGCGCGGGGCGACCCGCCCCAGCGACATCCTGGGCCGCTTCGGCGGCGAGGAGTTCGTGGTGTTCCTGCCCGACGCGTCCACCGACGAGGCCAAGCTCGCCGGCGAACGCATCCGCCGGATGATCTCCGAGCTGCACGTGCCGACCACCGACAAGCGCGGCGGCCCGGTGGCCATCACCCACCGCACCACCTCGATCGGTGTCGCCATCTACCCCGACCACGCCAAGGAGCTCGGGGACCTGTTGCAGTCGGCCGACGCGGCGGTCTACGAGGCCAAGGAGAACGGCCGCGACCAGGTACGCATCGCTTCCTGACCCGCCTCCTGAGTGATCGCCCGGGTGAGTTCGGTAACCGGACGAACCGGCCGTTGGCGCTGATCCCTACGGGTAATCTGCTTCCATGGGGACTCGCGTGCCCGGCGGCCGATGATCGGGGGAACCGCCGCGGACCCGGAGCTGGGAGGCGACCGGGTCCATTCCGGCATGCCCCGACCACTGTGGCTGGTGGCGATGCTGTTGGCCGCCGCCGCGTTCGCGGTGATCGCCTCGCGCCCGACCCCGCCGGTCACCAGCCCGCCGACCGGTGACGTCGCCAAGGTCGCGGCCGCCATCGAGGCCCAGCTCGACCCGGCCGGCGGCCGGGACCCGATCGCCCTGCTGCCCGACGACTTCACCGAGGTCAGCGGGCGCGAACCGATCCACCTCACGGCCCCGGACGGCACCGTGCGCGCGGTCCACCCCGACGGCGCCTGTTCCTCGCCGTGGGGCGACACCCGCTGGGACTACAGCGTCGGCTGCAAGGCCCACGACCTGGGCTACGACATGCTGCGCTACGCCGAGGCCAAGGGCCAGCCGCTGTCCACCGACCTGCGCGAACGCCTCGACGACCGGCTGTCGCTGGACATGCACGCCCAGTGCGGGTACAACCCGCGTGGCTCCCCGGCCTCCTGCGAGGTCGTCGCCTCGCTGTACACCGTGGGTCTGGTCGTCAACTCCTGGCACCAGCAGTGGGGCCCGCCCAAGAACGAGCCGGTCGGCCCGTGGTCGGTGGCGATGGTGGTCATCACGCTGCTGGTCGTGGCCCGCGCGCCGGCCGTGGTGCGCCGGGGCCCGCGCCGCCATCGGCCGCGCCGCGCGCTGGTCCCACTGGCGCTGCGGCCGGCCGAACGTGCCCGCGCCGAGTACCTGCGGCTGCTGCGCGCGGTGGCGCTGGCCGGGATCGTGGCCGCCGAGTCCCTGCTGGCGTTCACCATGCGCGGGGACGCCGAACCGGGCTGGGTGTGGCCGCTGACCTGGCTGTTGCAGCTGGTTCCGCTGTTCTTCCTGGCCGGCGGGCACGCCACGCTGCTGGCCTGGCGGGCGACCCGCGCGGCCGGCGCCGGCTACGGCACCTACCTGGTCGACCGCATCGGCTGGCTGATCCGCCCGGTGCTGGCGTTCGTCATCGCCTGGCTGGTCATCCCGCTGTCGCTGGAGCTGCTGGAGGCACCGGACGAGTCGGTGACCGCGTTCAGCAGGCTGATCGTGCAGCCGCTGTGGCTGTTGGGGCTCTACCTGCTGGTGGTGGCGTTGCAGCCGGTGACGTCCTGGCTGCACGAGCGGCTGCCGGTGGTGACGCCGGTGGTCCTGGTCGCCGGGGTGGTGGGGCTGAGCTTCGTCGGCGGCTCGCTGGCCGCGCACGTCGGCGGGGTGCTGGTGGCGCTGCTGTTCGCCCAGCTGGCCTGCCTCTACGCGGCCGGCACGCTGTGGCGGGTGCCCCGGTGGCTGCTGGTGGGCGTGGCGGTGAGCGCGTTCGCCGGGCTGGTGGTGCTCACGGTGTTCGGCGCGCAGCCGAGGTTGCAGCTGGCGGAGCCGACCGGGTACGCGGCGTTCGCGCCGTCGCTGGCCGGGGTGCTGCTGATCGGGGTCGTCCAGCTGTGCCTGGTGGTGCTGCCGCGCGAGCCGGCCCTGCGGGCGCTGGCGACCAGCCCGACGGCCAGGACGGTGTCGGTCGTGCGGACCGCGCCGATGACCGTCTACCTGCTGTACCTGTGCGCGATGCTGGTGCTGGAGGGTCTGGTGGGGGTCGCCAGCGGCGGCCAGATCCCCGGCAGCGGCATCGAGTGGCTGACCCGCCCGCGCACGCTGCTGGCCATCGGTCTGGTCGCGCTGCCGACGCTGGTGACGTTCCTGTGGTTCGAGCGCGAGCGCCGGGGTGCCCCGGCGCCGGCCGAGACCGTCGAGGACCTCGGTGTCGACCCCGGGCCGCGCCGGACGTGGCCCGACAGTGTCGCGGCTGGGCTGGGCGTGGTCTACGGGGTGCTCGGGGTGCTCGGCTTCGCGGTGACCGGGCTGTCCGGCTGGACGCAGACCTCGACGCTGCTCGGCCTGCCGATCGACCCGATGGCCAACCTGATCCATCTGCTGGTCGGCTGGTACCTGGTGCACTGCGTCCACCTGCAGACCGCCGGCCGGCCGGGGCCGTGGGTGGTCACCGCGATCGCCGGTGTGCCGCCGATGCTCACGACCATCAGCGGTGTCGGCACGGCCGTGCACGGTGCCACGATGGTCGTCGCGTTGGGGGTCGCGTTCGCGTGCGTCCAGCCGGTGCGGGCCAGACCGGCCGGTGCCGGCACGGTGCCCGTCGGTCGGTGAAGTTTCCGCGTTGATCATGCGTGCCGGACCGGTCACCCTGCGCGACGTGTGCGAGTCTGGAAGACAACCTCAGGCGCGGCCGACACGTCCATGCGGTACAGGTCGATGCTTGTGCCGGGTCGGAGCGGGGAAGCCCAGGATCGTCCGCTGTGGGAGGAGTACGGGGTGAACTATCGGCCACCAGGGCCGGAAGGCCGGGGGTCACCGCCGGAGCGGCGGGGGTACGGGGCGGGTCACGGCCGCCCGGTCCCGCCGCGCGACGGCGGGCGGATGCCGCCGCCGTCGACCCCGCCGGCCAACGCCGGCCGGGTGGTCGGTCGCCCCGGTGACCGACCGGACCCGTACCGTCGCCCGCCGCGCACGGCCGACGCCCGCTGGGAGCCGAGATCCGACCCGCGCACCCGGCCGGTCCCCCGCCCGCCGCACCGCCCGCCGCACCGCCCGCCGCACCACCCGCCGCGCCGTCCGGTGCTGGCCGGGGCCAAGGTGGCGCTGACGGTGCTCTCGGTGCTGGTGCTGGCAGCCACCGGCTACTACTGGGGGCGCATCGAGGAGTTCCGGGCCAGTCTGACGACCGCCGACGTGATCGGCGGGTTGGAGGAGCGGCCGGCCGACGGCGCGGTCGACATCCTGATGGTCGGCATGGACAGCCGCACCGACGCGCGGGGCAACCCGCTGTCGGACGAGCAGTTGCGGATGCTCTCGGCCGGGGTGAGCGACGGCGAGCTGAACACCGACACGCTGATCATGATCCGGATCCCGAACGACGGCGGGAAGGCCTACGCGGTGTCGATGCCCCGCGACTCCTACGTCGACATCCCGGGCTACGGCGAACACAAGATCAACTCCGCGTACCTGCGGGCGAAGAACGACGCCATGGAGCGGTTGGAGGAGGAGGGCGTCACCGACGACGCCGACCTCCAGGTGCGGTCCAACCGGGACGGCGCCAAGAAGCTGATCGCGACCGTCGAACAGCTGACCGGGGCGACGATCGACCGCTACGCCGAGGTCAACCTGCTCGGCTTCTACGACATCACCAAGGCCATCGGCGGGATCGAGGTCTGTCTCAAGGCCCCGGTCGACGACTGGCGTTCGGGGGCGCGCTTCCCGGCCGGGAAGCAGAACCTGTCCGGGGTGGCCGCGCTGGCGTTCGTGCGCCAGCGCCACGGCCTGCCCAACGGCGACCTCGACCGGATCGTGCGTCAGCAGGTGTTCCTCAACGGGATGGCGAAGAAGGTCTTCTCGCAGGACCTGCTGGCGCCGGGTTCGGACACGCTGGACCGGTTGCAGGACGCCATCGGGAAGTCGGTGGTGTTGAGCAAGGACTGGAACGTCGTCGAGTTCGCCCAGGACATGATGGACCTGACCGGCGGCAAGATGTCGTTCCAGACGATCCCGGTCGGCACGCCCGATCTGGACACTCCCGAGGACGGCTCGGCGGTGGAGGTCGACCCGGACGAGGTCCAGGAGTTCGTCGCCGGGCTCGTCGGCACCAAGGCGACGTCCTCGCCCGCGCCGCCCGACGACAGTTCGACCTCGCCGAGCCAGATCACGGTGAACGTGCGGAACGCGACCGGGCAGACCGGCCTGGCCGACTCGGTGGCCTCGTCGCTGGCCGACGAGGGTTTCACCCGGGGCGAGGTCGGCAACGCGCAGGCGCGGGAGCGGACCGTTGTCCGGCACGCGGCCGGCGAGCAGGCTCTCGGTCAGCAGGTGGCCGAGTCGCTGGGCGGTTCGGTGCTCGTCGAGCGGGACGAGAATCTGGCGGAGGGTTCGGTGACCGTGCTGCTCGGTTCGGACTTCTCGGGGCCGGGGACCAACAACGGTTTCGCGGCGAAACCGTTGCTGCGCCTGGATCCGGCCAGGACCGCACAACAGGACCAACCGGACGCCAATGGGTGTGTCAACTAACTTCACACTATCGGGCGACGTTAAGTCGTGTAACCCGAAGTCACAGCGTTGCTGGGTGTCATCGGGCGAACAATTTGTGAAAAGCCGCGTAATCACGACGCCCTGATCCATTCCCTTCTATGTGGGGAGCTGGTCCGATGATCGGCTCCCACCTCGGAGAGGGGCGATCGTGCGGCTGGACACAGCGACCTACCAACGAATACTCGGGGACGAGCTACGGCGCCTGCGCAAACGTCGCGGGTGGACCAGGCGAGACCTCAACCAGCGTCTGCAGAGCGACATCTCGCTGCAGACGCTGGCGACCTACGAACTGGGGACCCGCCAGTGCTCGGTGGTGCGGCTGGTGGAGCTGTGCCTGGCGATGGACGAGGTCCCGCACGAGCTCATGGCCCGCGTCCACGAACGGGTCTTCGACGACTCCCCGGTCGGGGCCATCCGGGTGGACCTGCGCCGGGTCGTGCGCGACAACCGCCCCGCACTGCTCCCGCTGCGCCGCTGGGCCAAGGGAAAACTGGCCGAGAACAACGGACACCAGCCGGCCGACGTCAGCCTGGACATCGCCGCGCTGGAACGGATGGCGGAACTGTGCGGGCTGGAAACCGTGGACCTGATCGCGAGTCTCCGAGAGATCACCTCCCCCGCCGAGGACTAACCGGTCGCCCGCCGCGGCAGCAGGGTGAACGTCTCCGGGTCGGGGTCGCGGGTGTCGAGCCAGTAGCGCCAGGTGAAGCCCGGCCAGATGGTCCGGTTGACGCCCTGGCTGTCCAGGTACCAGCTGCGGCAACCGCCCTGGGTCCACACGCCCTCGACGAGCCGGCGCTGGATCCCCGACTGGAACCGCGCCTGCGCGGACTCCTTGGTGTCCAGCGCTTCCGCGCCGGCCTCATCGGCCATGGCCATCGCCTTGGCCACGTACCGGATCTGCGACTCGATCATGAACACCACCGAGTTGTGCCCGAGCGCGGTGTTGGGGCCCAGCAGGAAGAACAGGTTGGGGTAGCCGGCGACGGTGATGCCGAGGTGGGTCTGGATCCCCGACGCGCGCCACTGCTTGGCCAGGTCGCGCCCGCCGGTGCCGGTGATGTCCAGGTAGTCGAAGGCGTCGGTGACGTGGAAGCCGGTGCCGAGGATGATCGCGTCCACCTCGTGCTCGACGCCCGCACTGTCCACAATGGAATTCTCGCGGACCTCGGCGACACCGTCGGTCACCACCTCGACGTTGGGGCGGGTCAGCGCTGGGTAGAAGTCGTTGGCGATCAGCACCCGTTTGCAGCCCATGACGTAGTCCGGCGTGAGCTTGCGGCGCAGTTCGGGATCGGCGACCGCGCGACGCAGGTGCGCCAGGGCGATCCGCTGCGCCAGGCGCATCAGCCCCGGCCGGCCGTTGAAGCCGATCGCCCGCGCCTCCAGCATCCAGTAGAGCAGGCTGCGGTAGAGCCGCTGCGCGCCCGGCACGCCCCGGAAGACCCGCTTGGCCCACTCCGGGATCGCGACGTCGGCCTTGGGCATGATCCACGGCGGCGTCCGCTGGAACACCGCCAGCTTCGCCACCTCCGGCGCGATCCTCGGCACGAACTGCACCGCGCTCGCCCCGGTCCCCACGACCGCGACCCGCTTGCCGGCCAGGGAGTACTCGTGGTCCCAGCGCGCGGAGTGGAACACCGTGCCGGCGAAGTCCTCCAGCCCGGGCAGTCGCGGCACGCGCGGGATGTGCAGCCCGCCGATGCCCGCCACCAGGTAGCGGCCGACGTACTCGGTGCCCCCGGCGGTGGTGACGTGCCAGCGGTGCTCGTCCTCGTCCCAGCGCGCGCCGGTCATCTCGACGCCGAAGTGGATGTGCCGGCGCAGGTCGTACTCGTCGGTCACCCGGCGCAGGTACCGCCAGATCTCCGGCTGCGCCGAGTAGGACCGCGACCAGTCCGGGTTCTGGGCGAAGGAGAACGAGTACATGTGCGACTGGATGTCGCACGCGCAGCCGGGGTAGGTGTTGTCCCGCCAGGTCCCGCCGATGTCGTCGGCCTTCTCCAGGACCACGAAGTCCTCGCGGCCGGCGCGCCGCAGTTCGATGGCCATCCCCAGACCGGAGAACCCCGTACCGACCACGATTGTGTGGAACTGCCTGGTCATCCCCATGATGGCGACCTCCGTACCGTTGCTCCGCACTACCTTACTGGGAGTAGGTTACTTCCGGTAGTGTTGACCGGTGAGCAGCACACGGCAACCCCGGCGCCGCATGCCCCGCGCCGAACGCGAACGGCAGATGATCGCCGTCGCCGAGGAGATCTTCGCCGAACGGGGCTACCAGGCGTCCTCGATGGACGAGATCGCCGAGGGGGTCGGGGTCTCCAAACCGATGCTCTACGAGTACTTCGGCTCCAAGGAGGGCCTGCTGGTCGCGTGCATCCGCCAGGCACGCGCCGAACTGCTGGCCACCACACTCGCCTCGGTCGAGGGCGTCCTCTCCGCCCGCGAGGCGCTGGAACGGGGCCTGGTGGCCTTCTTCGGCTTCATCGACTCCCACCGGCGCTCCTGGGCCCTGCTGCGCCAGGAGGCCGCCGTCGCCGGCCAGGCGGCCATGGACGAGATCGAGGCCGTCCGCCAGCAGCAGACCGAGGTGAACGCCACACTCTTCGGCTCCTACCTCGTCGGCGTGCCGGACCGCGACCTCCAGGCCTACGGCGAGATCGTGGTGGGCGCCTGTGAACGACTCGCGCAGTGGTACGTGACAAGGGAGGATGTGACCGCCGAGGACGCCGCCGAGCTGATCATGCGCATGGTTTGGCACGGCCTCGGCGGAGCAACCGGCACACACAGTCACGCGTGATCGATTACGGTATGCGGAGCGTGTCTTTCCTGGAGGAAAGACGCGGGGAGTGTGTGAGCGACCGAGGAGGGGCGGGAGCTGTGCGAGAAGCGATCGAGGTCAACTACGAGCCCGACGGCGATGACTGGAAGGTCACCGTCAACGGGAAGGGACAGCAGAAGAGGGGGAAGGCGACCGGTCTGATCGCCGCGCGGGACCGGGCCGACCAGCTGGTGGCGAAGATCGAGCCCGCCGAACAGCGCCGCACGGTCGTGCACCTGCTCAACGGCGACGCGCTGGCGTTCACGTCGGCCTACCTGTCGGCCAGGCTCGCCCGGCCCACCCGGATGCCCGACGAGCAGCCGGCACCGGCCGACGAGAAGCCGAAGGCCAGGACGTCGGGCAAGGCGGCGAAGTCCGCGAAGACCGCGCCGACCTCCGCCGCCAAACAGGCCCCCGAGGTGCCGGCGCCGACCAGAAGCGCGGACGAGCCGCAGCCCGCCTCGACTAGCTGAACAACTTCTTCAGCACCAGCAGGACGAGCAGCACCCCGGCACCGATCAGCGGAATCTTCACCTTGGGTTCGGCGAGCGTGTTCCGCGCGCTCGACCTGGCGTCGTCGACCAGCTTCTTCGGATTGGCCTTCGTGCCGAGCTGGTCGAGTGTCGAGGCGAGTGCCTCACGCGCCAGCTCGATCTCACGCTGAATGGTGTCGGGGTCGCGGGCCACTGTTCCTCCTCTGCGGCAGCTCCAGGCGACAACCGTAGATCACGGAGTTGATCAGGGCACGCGCGGCCGGTCAGTACCGGGACAGTCGCGTGTACATGCCCTCGCAGGAACGCACGACGACCCGCGCGGCGCGCCGCTGGCCGTGACCCAGGGCGTGGTTCTCGGCCTGCTCACGCCAGCGCAGCAACGCGTCGGCGACCGCGCCGTGCAGCTCCTGGCCGCTGGGCTCGCCGACCAGACCCAGCCGCGCCGGCAGCGCGGTGCCGTTACCGCCGACCAAACGGCGGGCCTCGCCGGCCAGGGGGTCGGGCAACGTCGTGCGCCCGCCGTGCAGCGCCGCCAGCAGGCGCAGCTCACGGAACTCGTGCGCGCTGGTGACCACGCCCTCCAGCGCGTCGACCAGCGCGCGGGCGGCCGGGCGGGGTTCCCGGCGCAGCACGACCTCCATCGCCAGCAACGCGGAACGGGCCTTGAGCACGTCGTGCCGGTCGGTGAAGCACTGGGCGAGCGACTCGCGCAACTCCAGCACCCCGCTGCGGGCCACCAGGTCCGTGGCGAGGTCGCCGGCACTCGCATGGCCCTGCCGCACCAGCGTGGTCGCCAACCGCACACCGAACAGTCCGAACCGGTCCAGCAACGCCACCCTGGTCCGCGCGTCGACCCGCACCGGCGCGCTCTCGCCGGCGAACCGGTCGGTGGAGAACAGACAGCTCTCCAGGTCCTGGCGCGGCGCGGCCGCCAGCTCGCGCAGCGCGTCGAACTCCTCGGCGGTCATCGTCGCGCCGGTGGCCGCCAGCAGCCCGGACACCGCGACCACGTTCTGGCACAGCGACGCCAGCGCGGGATCGCCCCGGTAGCGGCGGGCGATCCGCCTGGCCGAGGTGAGCGCGTCGATCCGGCCGCCGCCGACCTCGTCCGCGCGGGAGAGCACGACCAGCGCGTTGACCGGGGTCTCGCGGGCGATCGGATGGTCCTGGATCGACCGCAGGAAGCCCAGATCGGTCTCGTGCAGGTGCCGCATGAGGTAGAGCACGGCGTCGGCGTCCATCGACACCCGCGACCCGACGTCCGGTGTGGACTCCAGGGCGGGGGTGTCGATCAGGGTGCTGTCGCGCAGCACGCGGTTGGGCCAGTCGACCACGATCCGGTCCAGGTTCTGCGCCTGCCAGCCCTCCAGGTCGATGTGCAGCTGGTGGTCGACCTTGGCCGCCGGCACGTCCCGGGGCGGCGCCTGCGTCGGGTACAGCTGCGCCCGTGGCGAGCGCCCGGCGCGGTACCAGGTCAGCACCTGGCCGCCGTCCTCGACCAGCAGCGGCGCGATCTCCTCGCCCACCAACGCGTTGACCAGCGTCGAGCGGCCGGTCGACGCCAGCCCGACGACCGCCACCCGCAGCGGCTCGTCGAGCCGGTCGACGTGGCGGCGCAGCCAGTTGGTCGCCCGGGGGCTGTCCCGGTACAGCTCCAGCGCCTCGACCAGCATCGAACGCACCCGCCCGGCGAGCGTCACGCGGTCAGTCCCGGTCGCGGAGTCGGCGAGGTCAGCGCCTGGATCCGCTTGTCGAGGCCGACGAGCTTGTCGACCTCGGCGGCGATCTCCTGGGTGCGCCGGCGCCGGTCGGCCAGGTCGGCCTCGGCGGCCCGCTTGGCCTCCACCGCGCGTTCGGCGATCCCGGCCTGGACCCGTTCGACGACCGAGGAGAAGTGGTCACGCAGCCTGCGTTGGATGAGCCGGGCGGTGTCCCGGCTCTCCTTGCCGTAGGACAGGAAGAAGTCGTCGACGTGGCGCTGCGCGGCGGACTTCGCGGTGGCCTGCCGGCGTTTGAGCCGGCTGCCGCGCTCGTCCCACACGCTCTTGGCGCCGAACGCCGCGCCGGCGCCGATCGAGATCGGGTTGATCAGCGGCATCCCGGCCAGCGTCGTGGCCAGGCCGAACATCAGCAGCCCGCCGTAGGAGCCGCGCAGCCCGACGAACAGCTGCTGGCCGACGGTGAACTTCTCCACCCTGGGCGCCCGCAGGTCGCCGATGTGCTCGAACAGGTCCTCGGCGGCCGAGGCGTCCGGGATCGACTCCTCCAGCGCCACCTGCCGGGCGATCTTCTCCGACACCCACTGGAACCGTTCGACCAGCCAGGCGAAGTTGGCCTCGGCGGTGTCGGCGAGGCTTTCCCGCAGCCAGTCGGCGAACTCGTCCCAGGTCCTGGCCGGGTCGGCGACCTCGAAGAACTCCTCGGCCGTGCGGATGATCTGGCGGGTGCGCTCGCGCAGGTCGTACTCGACGTCCGACATCAGGTCGGCGACCTCGTCGCCGAGCATCGTCTGCCAGCGGCCGGACCGTTTGCGCAGCTCGTCGAGGTGGCCCTGGGCGGCCCGGTACTGCACCTGGGCGGCGCCGAGCGTGCCGCCGCGCGCCTGCGCGAGCTGTTCGCGCAGCGGTTCGAGCAGCTGGCGGGTGACCATCGCGGCCAGCGCGGCGGTGCACCGGCTGGCGAGAGCCTCGCCCTGGCCGAGCACGTCGCGGCGCAGCGCCGCCACCAGCTCCACGAACCCGGACTCGCGGTTGAGGTCCTGGTCGCCGGTGCGCGCGGCGGCCAGCCGCACGGACGCCGAGACCGCCACCAGCTCGACGTCCAGGCCGGCGGCGGCCAGCCGGGCGCGGTTGCGGTCGGCGACCCGGCGCCAGCGCGGCACCATGTCGATCTTCGTGAGGACGACGGTGACCGTCGGGCAGAGCGCGACGACCTGCCGGATCAGGTCCAGCTCGGCCGGGCGCAGCTCGTGGGTGGCGTCGGAGATCACCAGCACGGCGTCGGCGTTGGCCAGCGCGGCGAACGTCGCGGCGGTGCGCACCGGGCCGCCGCCCAGGCCAGGGGTGTCGATCAGCACCAGGCCGCCGGCCAGCAGCTCGCGCGGCACGCCGACCTCGGTGTGCACGTCCGTGCGGCGGGTGACCAGCGCCTTCGTGGCGACCTCGGCGAAGGGCACGGCGACCCTGGCCGGCTCGGCGCCGGCCGGGCCGATGGCGCGCCGGCCGGTGACCGGGACGTCGGCGACGACCGAGGCGGTGGGCGTCTCGGCGTGCTCGACGGTCGTCGGGATCGTGGTGGTGGCGTCGTCGCCCACGGCGCAGACCGGGGCGTTGACCAGGGCGTTGACCAGTTGGCTCTTGCCCTGGTTGAGCTCGCCGATGACCGGGACCCGCAGTTTGGGGTCGAGCAGCAGGGCGCGTCTGCGCTCCAGCTTGCCGGCCAGGTCAGCGCGGTGGTGAGCGATGCAGGCCGCGATGGTGTCGTCCAGAACGGTGAGCCAGGGCGGAGTCCTCACGCGGGTGAGTGTGCCGTGCTAACCCGTATGGGTGAAAGGGGGGCCGGGGCCCGCGATCCGACAATCGCGGGCCCCGGCCGCCTCCCGGGGATGGGGCAATCCCCTATCCAGGCCTCAGAGGCCGAGGTCCAGATCGCCGACGACCGGCAGGTTGTCGGTCACGCCGCTGACGGTGTCGGTGAGCCCGCCGACCGGGCTGTTGGACACCACGTCGCCCACCGGGCTGTTGGACACGACGCTGGTGACCGAGTCGACGCCGAGGTCGGGCAGCTCGACCGGCAGCTGGGGCAGCTGGGCCGGCAGGTCCAGGTCGCCGAGGTTGGGCACGTCGCCGATGCGGCCCTCGAGGTCGGGCAGCTCCGGCAGCTGGACGGGCAGCGAGTCGACCGTGGGCACGGCCACCGGCAGCGCGTCGACCGTCGGCACGTTGGCGACGGCACCGTTGACGGCGCCGGCGCCGGTGGCCACGACCTGGTTGACGGTGTCGGCGCCGGTCTCGACGACGTCGGCGACCGGGGCGGCCGGCGTGCCGGCGAGGAAGCCGGCGAGGGTGTCGGCGCCGGTGTCCACGGCGCTGGTCAGCGTGCCGGCACCGGTCCCGATGAGGGTGGTGGCGGTCGCCGAGACCGAGCCGGTGCCGTCGGTCAGGTCGTCGAGCAGGTCGGCCGGGTCGGCGGTGGTGACCAGGTAGTCACCGTTGCTGTTGATGCCGGCGTAGGCGACCGGGGTGGAGACGCCACCCTCGGCGAAGCCATCGTCGACCTGCGCGACGCCGGCCACGCGGCCGCCGACCGACTGGACGCCGGCCCACAGGTCGGAGCCGTCGGCGTCCTGGTTGACCAGGCCGCCGACGTAGGCGAGGTCCTCGACCGAGGCGACCCCGGTGAGGCCGGTGAGGTCACCGGAGGCGTTGGTGAGGTTGGTGACGTCCAGGTCGACCAGGTCGCTCACGAGCGGCAGGTCGGTCGGCAGGGCGTCGGTGACCAGCGGGATGACCTCTTCCACGTCCTGCGGGGTCAGGTCACCGAGGCCGGCGTCGGCGAGCGCGCCGGTCGGGTCGGCCGCGTAGGCGGCCTTGGCAACCTCGTCGTTGAGCAGATTCGTGACGAAGTCGTGCAGGGTCTGGAACGAGTACAAGAGTTCTCCTCGCGGAACGTGCGGTGTGGCGCTCTGCGGCTGGTGGTTCTGCCACGGCGCGGTGCGTTGACGACCGTAGGAACTCCGACCCCCCACCGACATCGGGGATGACTCCGAGTCGTGACAGCACCTCATAGGGCGATCAATCGTTCACCCGTTAGGGGGTTAGGGGATGGCCAACTAACCCACTCGGGGTTGCCCGATCCCGGGTCACCTTTGGTACGAACTACGAGCCTGAAGGTCACGGAGAGGACACGACCGCATGCCCTATGCCCTCGGGATCGATCTCGGCAGCGGCCGTGTCACGGCCGCGATCAGCCGAAACGACCACGAGCGCTGGCTGCCGCCGGAGGTCGTTCCCCTCGACGGCGACCCGGCCGGAGTGGCGTCGGTCCTGCACCTGACCGACGAGGGCGCGGTGGAGGTGGGGGCGGCGGCGACCGCCGTCCTCCCGACCAGGGCGGCCTGGGTGGCCCGGGGTGTCCCCGACCGGGTGGGCGACGAGATCCCCGTCACACTGGGCGGCCAGCCCTATCCCGCCGAGGTCCTGACCGCGGCGGTGGTGGGCTGGGTCGTGGACCAGGTGGAGGCGGCGGAGAGGGCTCCGGCCAGCCAGGTTGTGGTGACGCATCCGTCGAGCTGGGGTCCGCATCGGCGGGCGCTGTTGCTGGGCGCGTTGCGCGAGGTCGACCTCCCGGATCCCACACTGCTGCCCAGGCCGGTGGCGGTGGCCGAGTCACACGCGTCGACCCAACGCGTGGAGATCGGCGAGCACGTCGCGGTGTTGTCGTTGGGCGCGACCCGCTGCGGCACGGCGGTCCTGCGCCGGGGCTCGTTCGGCTTCGAACTGCGCACCCACACCGACACCGACGACGACGCCGCCGGCAACCAGTTCGACGACGTGTTGGCCGAGCACGTACTGAGCGCCCTCACCACGGCCCCGCGCACGAACGCCATGGCCACGTTGCGGGCCGCGTGCACCGCGGCGAAGGAGCGCCTGTCGACGGAGAAGTCGGTGTCGGTCTCCGGGGTTCGCGTGACCAGGGCCGAGTTCGAGGAACTCATCCGCCCGACGGTCGAGAACGCGGTCGAGTCGCTGCGCCGCACCATCCGGTCCACCCCCGACGCCCAGGTGGCGACGGTGGTGATGGCCGGCGCGAGCACCCACATCCCGCTGGTGGCCGAACTGACCGCCGCCGCCACCCGAGCCCGCGTGGTGATCGACAACCCCGAGACGTCGACCGCCCGTGGCGCCGCCGTCGCGGCGTCCCGGGTGGCCAAGCCCACGGTCCGCGCCACCGCCGTGACCATGGCCCCCGAACCCATCCCCCGATCAGCGATCACCCACACGGACCTCCTGCGCCTTGAGGACCTCCCTGAGGAGGACCTGACCGATCTGGGCCCGCCGCCCCCCAGGCCTCCCGTGGACATAGCTCCCCTGGATCCCCCCCGGCGCCGCCTCCTGGGCCTGCTCCCACCCCGCGCCCCCGCCCCTCCCGACACCGACGACGAGACCCCCGGCCCCAGGTCACGCAAACGCACCACCGACCACCTCTCCTCCTCCGACGACGAGGACCGCGGCATCTCCACCCGAGACGGCGAGTCGGACTACTTCTCCGCCCTGGGCGAGCGGGACCGCCGCACTCCGCCTCGCAGGCCCCCCACCCACGACAACCAGCCCGACCAGTTCCCCCTCCCCGACAACGAGAACCGCCGCACCCCATCACGCAGGACCTTCGCCGGGGACGACCAGGACCGTCGCCGCACCCGGTCACGTCAACGCGCGCCGTCCACCGCCGACGACCAGGACCTCCTCGCCCGCTCCCGCGACGACCGGACCATCGAGCCCGAGCTGGAACCCGAACCCCCACTGCTGACCCACAACGACTTCCCCGGCCTCGACATCGAGCCCCCCGCCGATGCCCCCGAGGGCCCGCCCCACCGGCCACGAGCCCACTACCCCGACGAACCGGACCTGGATCTCCCCGCGACCCACCCGCGCCGAAGGCGTCCCCCGATACCGGAGCCCCCCACCCCACAACGCCACCACCCCAGGTCCCAGCACCCCCACGACCCCGACCCGTGGGACCCCACCGACCCACCCGAGCCCCCACCCCTCCACCGCCGCCCCCGGGACACCTCCCCCCAACCCACGAACGAGCCCCCCATCAACACCGAAGCACCAGACCTGGCCGACACCACCGTGCACCCGTCCACCCCCCTGGACCGGCCCGCCGACCCCCCACTCCACAACGTCACCGAACCCCCCATCCCGCACCGCCGCCCCGCCCCCGACGACCCCCCGCCACGCCATCACCGAACCCCACCCACCGACCCCGCACCTCCCCATCCCCGCCACCACAGCACCAGCCCCGAACAACCACGCCACCCCACCGTCGCCGCCCGGCCAGCCGACGACAGCCCGCCCCACACCACCCGGCGACACCGAACCCACCACCGAACCGACACCGCCGCCCCCTCCGCCAACCACGCCACCGACCCCGACGCCCCCTACCCGCCCCACGCCGACCACACACCCCCTCTGGCCGACACCAACCACCCCGACATCGACAGCCCGGACCGCACCCACCACCCAGCCGACACCCACACCCCAAGCCACACCCACCACCCAGCCGACACCCACACCCCAAGCCACACCCACCACCCAACCGACGCCCACCCAACCCACCACACCGACACCCCAAGCCACACCCAGCCCAACCCACACCACCCGGCCGACACCGTCGCCCCCGACTCGGCCCACTCTGACCACCCACACCACACCCACCACCTGGCCGACGACCCGTACGGCACCCCAGCCACCGACGACCCACGCCGCGCCCGCTACCCGTCCGACGCCGGTGAGCAACGCCAGGCGCGGCGGACGGCCGGCGCGCGCGGCACCCGTCGAACCGCCGACGCCCCGGAACCGTCCCGGCACCGGCAGGTGGACGTCGACGAGGGCCGGCATGCCGTGGCCCCCGAGCCCCGGCGCCACCGGTACCGCGACCCCGAGGACACCGTCGAGCCGGCCGACCGCGACGGGGGCCACCGACGATGAACCCGATCCTCACCCCCGCCCTCGCCGAGCGGATCGCCGCGATCGCGGGTGACCGGCGGCCCGGCGCGCATCTGGGCATCGTCGCGCCCGGCGGGTACGGCAAGACGACGCTGCTGCGCCGCGTCGGGGCCGCGATCCGGGAAGCCACCGGTGTCGAACCGGTCATCGGGCTGCCGCCGTTCGACCAGGTCAGCGGCGAGGTCCTGCTCGTCGACGACGCCCACCAGCTCGACGACACCGACCTGCGGGAGCTGCGCCGGCTGGCCACGGCGTCACCGGTTCGGCTGGTGGTCGCGGCGCGGCCGTGGCCGCGGGCGTCGTCGCTGGCCGAGCTGCTCGACCTCGCCCAGGACCACCTGCTGCCGACCGCTCTCGACCCGGCGCAGGTCCGTGAGCTGCTGCCGAAACGGTTGCGCACCGACCGGCACGTCGACTTCGTGCACACGCAGACCGCCGGTGTCCCCGCCTTCGTCGCCCGGTTGGCGCGCACGCTGGACACCGATCTCGACGTGCCGGCGCCCGCGCTCGCCGAGTTCCGTCACGAGCTGAGCCGGCTCGACGAGCGGGTGCTGCGGTTCCTGCTGGCCGCCGACGCCGGGGTGGGGCTGAACCTGGATCTGCTCGCCGACCTGCTGGACACGGCCGCCGGCACGGTGAGCGAGGTCGTCGAGGCGGCCAGGGCGACCGGGCTGGTCGGCACGGCCGGCAGCCTGGTGCCGATCGCGCAGCGGGCGATCCGCGCCCAGGTCCCGGTCGAGCGCCGGGTGTGGATCAGGCAGCGGCTCGCCGAGGCGCGGCTCGCGCGCGGCGGGCAGGTCCTGCCGCTGATGCGTCCGCTGGTGAACACCGGCATCGGCGGGGACAACGCGGCGGCCGCGTTCGAGGCGGCCGCGGCGGAGGCGTTGCCGACCGATCCGGCGCTGGCGGCGAACCTGTACGCGGCGGCGGTGACCGCCGGTCGCGCGCCGGTGGCGGTCGGGGCGCGGCGGGCACACGCGCTGGCCCTGGCCGGTGACCTGGACGGGGCCCTGCGGCTGGCCGACCAGGTGCTCACCACCGAACAGGCACCCGACCGGACCACGGCCGCCACGGTCGCCGCCGCCGCGCTCGCCCACCGGGGGCAGTTGGGGCGCAGTGCCGAGCTGTACCGGTGGGCCGGGTCGAGCCAGTTCGCCGCGCTCGGCTCGACCGGTGTCGGTGAGCTGGTCGACGCCGCCGGCGAGACCGGCCCGCCGACGTCGCTGTCGAGTGCGATTTCCCTGATGGCCCAAGGACTTCACGAGTCGGTGACCGGGCAGCCGACGACCGCCCTGTCCACGGTGGTCCGTGCGGCGACGACGCTGGAGCCGGTGGGCCGGGCGGTGTTGCTGCCGGACAGTCCGGCGGCGCTCGGCGCACTGCTTGCCCTGCACTACGCGGAGCTGGGCACGGCGAAGTCGTTGCTGGAGCGGGCGATCGCCGCCGGCACCGGCGGTGCGCCGTTCGTCGTGCGGCACCGGCTGCTGCTCGCCTGGACCGCGATGGCCGGCGGCGACCTGCCCCGGGCGGCCGAGGGGCTGGCCGCCGCGTGCCGCACGCGCGGCGGTCTCGAACCGAGGGACCGGCTGTTCGCGGTCGCCATCGAGACCGGGTTGGCGCGGCGGGCCGGGGACGCCGCCGCGCTCGGGCATGCCTGGTCCCAGGCGGGGGAGGCGATCCTGCGGCACCCGGTCGACCTGTTCACGTTCCTGCCGTTGGGTGAGCTGGCGATGGCCGCCGCGAAGCTGCGCGACGAGAGCCGGCTGGTCGCGCAGCTCACCGAGGCCCGCACACTGCTCAAGTCGCTGGGTGATCCGCCGCTGTGGGCGATGCCGCTGTGGTGGAGCGGTCTGCACGCCGCGCTCATCGCCGGCCGGCCCGAGGTCGCGGCCGAGCACGCCGAGGCGATGGCCTCGGCCGCGGCCGGTGACGAGCAGTTCGCGGTGCTGGCCGGGGCCGCGCGGTGTTGGCTGGAGGTGTCCGCCGGCGCGGTCGAGCCGGACGCGGTGGAGGGGGCGGCCCGCGCGTTGCAGGGCATCGGGTTGACCTGGGACGCCGCCCGGCTGGCCGGCAACGCGGCGACCAGGACGACCGACCGCGCGGCGATGGTCCGGCTGCTGGACTGCGCGCGGATGATCCAGGGCAAGCCGGTGTCCGCCCGCCGGTCGGTCACCTCGGAACGGCCGGGTGACGAGCAGTTGGCGGTGAACCTGAGCGACCGGGAGCTGCAGGTGGCCGAGCTGGTGGTGTCCGGGCTGACCTACAAGGATGTGGGTGACAGGCTGTTCATCTCGGCCAAGACGGTGGAGCACCACGTGGCACGGATGCGTCAACGGCTCGGCGCGTCCAGTCGCAGCGAGTTGCTCTCCCAGCTGCGGAGCCTCGTGGGGAGTGCCGGTGTACGGGAGTGAGCGGGCGCGGCTGGTCGCCGCGGGACGGCGGTTGGCCGAGGGCGGGCTGGTGGTCGGGACGGCCGGGAACCTGTCGGCGCGTGTCGGTGACCACGTCATCGTCACCGGTTCGGGCACCGATCTCGGGGCGCTGACCCCCGAGCTGCTGTCGGTGGTCGACCTCGACGGCACGGTCGTCGCCGGTGACCGGCGGCCGACCTCGGAGCTGCCGCTGCACCTGGCGATCTACGAGCACACCGAGGCGCGGGCGGTCGCGCACGCGCACGCGTTGTCGTCGATCGCGGTGGGCCTGTGCCACGACGTGCTGCCGCCGGTGCACTACATGACGGTGATGGTGGGCGGCGTGGTGCGGGTCGCCCCGTACGCGACGTTCGGCACGGACGAGCTCGCCGACGGGGTGCGCGCGGCGCTGGCCGACCGGAGCGCGGCGTTGCTGCGCAACCACGGGTCGGTGGCCTACGGGGCCGGGGTGGAGCAGGCGTGCGAGCGGCTGGAGCTGGTCGAGTGGCTGGCGGAGGCGTATCGGCGGGCGGCGGCGATCGGCGAGCCCCGGCTGCTCGACGACGCTGAGTTGGCTGCCGCGCGGGCCCAGTTCACCCGGCTTGACTACGGCCGCCGGGACGGGTGAGCGGATAAGCTCGATCGTTGACCCACTCGCCAACACGACGGAGGCGACGATGGTGTCCGTGCTGATCGTCGGTGCCGGCTTCGGCGGCATCGGGGTGGCCGTCGAGCTGCGCCGGGCGGGGTTCACCGATGTCACGGTGGTGGAGAAGGCCGACGAGTTGGGCGGGGTGTGGCGGGACAACACCTATCCGGGCGCGGGGTGTGACATCCCGTCGCCGTACTACTCGTACTCCTACGCACCGAACTCCCGGTGGCCGACGCGGTACTCGGAACAGCCGGAGATCAAGGAGTACCTGGCGCGGGTCGCCGACCGGTTCGGGATCCGGCCGCGCTACGGCGTCGAGGTGACCTCGGCGGAGTTCACCGACGGCCGCTGGCTGGCGCGCACCGCGGCGGGTGGGCGGCTGGGGGCCGACGTGCTGGTGTTCGCTCTCGGTCAGCTGTCGCGCCCGGCGATGCCGGACATCCCGGGCCGGGATTCGTTCGCCGGCAGGAGTTTCCATTCGGCGCGCTGGGACCATGACTGTGATCTGACGGGCCGCCGGGTGGCGGTGGTCGGCACGGGGGCGAGCGCGGTCCAGTTCGTGCCGAAGGTGCGGGAGCGGGCGGCGACGCTGACGGTGTTCCAGCGCAGCGCGCCGTGGGTGCTGCCGAAACCGGACGTGGCCTACGGCGATCGGTGGCGTCGTTCGCGGGTGGCGCAGCGGGTGGAGCGCGGGTTCTTCTGGTCGCTCGGTGAGGTGGCGGCGTTCGGTCTGCGCGGCAACCGGGCGGTGACCAGGACGGTGGAGTGGCTGGCGGGGCGGCATCTGCGCCGTCAGGTCGCGGATCCGTGGTTGCGGGACCTGCTGGTGCCGGACTACCGGATCGGCTGCAAACGTGTGCTGTTCTCGAACGACTATCTGCCGGCGCTGCAACAGCCGAACGTGTCCCTGCGCACGGAGGCGATCACCGAGATCACCCCGGCGGGCCTGAGAACGGCCGACGGCACCGAGCACGCCGCGGACGTGATCGTCTACGGCACGGGTTTCCGCGCGACGGAGTTCCTCGCCCCGGTCGACGTGCGTGGTGCGGGCGGCCGGTCGCTGGCGCAGGCGTGGACCGGTGGGGCGCGTGCGTATCTCGGGATGACGGTGCCAGACTTCCCCAACATGTTCCTGATGTACGGGCCGAACACGAACCTCGGCTCGGGCTCGATCGTCTACATGTTGGAGCGGCAGGCGCGCTACGTCCGCCAGGCGGTGGAGCGTGTCGCCGCCGAGGGGTCCTGTCTGGATGTCCGCCCGGAGGTCGCCGACCGGTTCGACGCCGAGGTGCAGCGCCGGCTGGCGAGAAGCACGTGGTCGTTGTGCCGCAGTTGGTATCGGGAGGCCGACGGCCGGGTGTCCACGAACTGGCCCGGCCTGGTGAGCGAGTACCACCGGCGAACCAGAACCCTTGACCCGACGGACTTCCGGTGGCGGCGATGAGCGCACCCGAGCCGCGCTGGCGGCGCCTGGAACCTGACCAGCGACGCGAACAGATCCTGGCCTGCGCCACGGAGTTGTTCGGCGAACGTCCGTTCGCGTCGGTGTCGACGACGGAGTTGGCGGCGCGCGCGGGCGTGGCCCGAGGGTTGATCAACCACTATTTCGGCACCAACGGGCCCTGTACCTGGAGGTCGTCCGACGCATGGTGACGATTCCCCAGGTGGCGGTGGATCAGCTGCCCCACGGGACGGTGGAGGAGCGGATCGACGCGTCGGTGTCCTGGTTCCTCGACGGCGTGAGCCGGCACAGCAGGACGTGGTTGGCGGCGGTCGGCGCGGAGAGCGCCGACCCGGACGTGCAACGCATCCTCGCCGAGGCCGACGAACGCGCCGCCGACCGTGTTCTCGACGCGACCGGCCTGGCCGACACCGCCCCGCACCGCGACGAACTCCGCGCGACGATCCGCGCCTACGGCGGCATGGTGAAGGCGGCGGCCCGGGAGTGGCTGGTGCGCGGCTCCCTGACCCGCGACCAGGTGCATCTGCTGCTGTCCAGGACGCTGCTGTCGATCGTCCGGGACACCGCCCCGAACCTGTCCGCCCGGTGAGGCGGTACCCGAAGGAGGACCAGCGCGCCCTGGCCACCTGGTCCGCCGACTGCGCCGAACGCGTCCTTCCCCTGTTCGAACAGGCCCACCCCGACGACCGGAGACCGAGACAGGCCATCGACGCGTGCCGCGAGTGGGTACGCACCGGTGTCTTCGCGATGTCGACCATCCGCACCGCGTCCCTCAACGCCCACGCCGCCGCCCGGGCGGCCAAGCCGACGAACGAGGCCGCCTGCCTGGCCGCCCGCGCCGCCGGCCAGGCCGTGGCAACGGCCCACGTCCCACAACACGCCTTCGGCGGCTCGTACTACGCCCTCAAGGCTCTCGCCGCCGCTGCCGCCGACCGGGCCGACGCCGAGACCACCGCCCGGGCCGAGCGTGAGTGGCAGGCCAGCCAGCTCCCGGCTGACCTGAGGCAGGAGTTCCTCGAGCGCATCGTCGTGGAAGTCCGCCGCAACGGCGTCGTCGTGACCCTCCGGAAGGACGGCGACTTCTGACCAGCTCCCCCCGCCTTTCCGCACCGTCGCCCTCACACACAGCCGTCCGGCGCGAGACCCGGCCGGCTCACCCCGCCCGCGGCCCCGGATGCCCTCCGGTCCGCCACGATCACCACGCCACCCCTGGTTAACCCGGGTGCCCTCCGGGGGCGGTTGTGCGACAGTGTCCAGCGTGTTGATCAGGCGTGAGCTGGCAGATGATGTCCAGGCCGTTGATGCGATCCACCGTGCCGCTTTTGACGGCGAGGTGGAGGCGAAGCTCGTCACCGCGCTTCGCGCGGACGCCGGTTGGCTGCCGGCGCTGTCGCTGGTCGCCGTCGACGAGGGCGAGGTGGTCGGCCACGTCGTGTGTACGCGGGCGACGGTCGAGGACGTGCCGGCTCTGGGCCTGGGCCCGCTCGGCGTGCTGCCGGCGCGGCAACGCGACGGTTTCGGTTCGGCACTGATGCACGCGGTTCTCGGCGCGGCGGACGCGTTGGACGAGCAGGTCGTGGTGTTGCTCGGCCACACCGACTACTACCCGCGTTTCGGCTTCCGCCCTGCTCTCGAGCTCGGCATCACACCGCCCGACCCCACGTGGGGAGCCCATTTCCAGGCGCGACCGCTGACCGCCTACCGGCCAACGACGCGCGGTTCGTTCACCTACGCTGCTCCCTTCCAGGAATTGGACTAGGACTTTCGTCCCCACGGCTTTCTTTCCAGCGGTTTTCTTCCCAGCCGGATGAGCTGGGCGCACACCACAGCTGGCCGGGATCTCCCCGACGGCGTCGAGTTCCAGCACGCTCCGAAGACTCGGTCTTTCTGTTTCGGCTCCCGTGCGCGCGGCGGCCTGATCACCTCCTTCCAGTTTGATGTCGACGTCGCCGGCCCGCTCCGGACGCTTCGCAACGGGTCACGCGGGCCGAGTGGTCCTGTTTCTCGCCTGTTCGTCCAGAAACTAGATTGAGCGGTCGTGACCCACTCCCCTGTCGCGCCGCCCATCACTCAGGATGATCTGGCCGCGTTCGCCACGTGGTTGCTGGGCGACCTGCGCGACAACACCGACCGCGCCAAGTTCGCTGAGTGGCTGGTCGCACGTGCGCTGGGTGCGGACACCACCCACCCACGCGATCCCTGGGCCGGCTGGGACGTCCTGACGCCTGACGGCATCACCGTTGAGGTCAAGTGCACCGGCCTGCTGCAGAGCTGGTCGTCGACCACACCGAGCCCACCTGGCTACCACCGCCTGATCACCCGCGCTCCCGAGGCGTCCCAGGGCGAACCGCCCGCTGTCCGGGCCCAGGTGTACGTCTTCGGTGTGCACCTCTGCCGAGACAGCACCGCCTACAACGTCCTCGACGTGACGCAGTGGGAGTTCCGCGTGGTTCCTGGCCGTGTCGTCGCCGCCTGGAACCAGAAGAGCATCCGCCTCGCGGTCCTGCAGGAACGCGGCTACACCGCCATCACCTACGCCGACCTGGCCCAGGCGGTGACAGCCGCGGCGGCCACACCGCGCTGAACCCAGTCCGGCGGTGGCAGCAGCGAGATGCGCACCGCCGCACCGCCGCACCGCCGCACCGCCGCACCGCCGCACCGCCGCACCGCCGCACCGCCGCACCGCCGCACCGAAGTGTGTGCTGGGTGGGGGATGTGTCCGCAACGGCGGCCCTGGTCGGGGCAGGAAGGGATTCGACTGTCCGGGCAGTCGAACCGAATCCCGTCCTCATCGCGCTGAACATCGTGACCAGCCCGGTCATCCACGCCCGGTGGGGTACCAGGGCCCAGCCGGCCGAGCCCAAGCCCGGGGCCGGGGCCGCGCTCACGCGCCAAGCGTGCCCACCACGTTGCCCTTGCCTGCAGACGCGGCGCTGTTCGGTTTCGGCACCTGCGGGATGGTCGGCTCGGATGGAGGTGTTGTCGGACAGCTCTGGCCCGGGTGCGGAGGCAAGGTCACGGGGGTGGATCTCAGGCCGGTTCGGGAATCAGGGACAGTTCAGATAGACCTCCTCGGTGTGGGCGAATTCCGGTTGGGTGTGGGCAGTGCTAGCAGAACGTGGTTGTCAGGGCGGGTAACAGGTTGACCGGTGGGATCGGCAACTCGTTGGCCAGGTCCGCTCTGATGTCGTACAGGTTCAGGGCCAGCACCAGTTGGTGGTTGGCGTCCTCGGTGATCAGGGAATAGCTGTGGTAGCCGGGGCCGCCTCCGGTGTTGCCCCAGAGTGATCTCGTGGTGCCGTCCGGGCAGGGCAGGGTGCGCCGTTCGACGCCGAGTCCGTAGTCGGTCAGGGAGTTGACCGGGACTGTCGTCTTCAGCTCCCGCAGGAGATCTGGCGGTAACAACGTGCCGTCGAACAGTGCGCGGTGGAACCGTGCCAGGTCGTCCACTGTGGAGATCATGGCGCCCGCCGTCCAGTCGTAGGACGGGCTGAAGATCGTGACGTCCTTTCGTGCGAAGTCGTAGCCACGGAGGTGCCGGCCGTGGATTCGGGGGTCGGACAACGGGAACGACGTGTGCACGAGGTGCAGCGGTACCAGGATTCGCTGGTACACCTGCAACACCGCGCTGCGGCCGGTGACGTGCTCGATCAGCATGCCGGCCACCAGGTAGTTGGTGTTGGAGTAGCTGTGGCGGGTGCCGGGCGGCGCGGTCAGCGGGTGAGCCGCCGCTGCCGCCACGATGTCGCGCGGTCGGTAGACGTGGGCCGGGTCAGCCAGAACGGGCTCCCAGAACTCGGGGTTGTCCGTAGGGTCGCGGAGTCCGCTGGTGTGGTTGAGCAGTTGGCGCACGGTGATCGGGCGATCGCCGACCACACCGGGTAACCAGTGTTCGACCGGGGTGTCCAGCGTCAGGCGTTGTTCACCGACAAGTTGGAGGACGACGGCGGCGGTGAAGGCCTTGGTGTTGCTGGCGATGCGGAAGCGATGGTCCGGGGTCGCCTTCTCACCGGTGGCCAGGTCGGCGAAGCCGGCCACCTCGTGGCTGCTGTCGATACCTGATCTCGTGTAGGCGATCGCGGCCGGGAAGCCGGCGACCACCATGTCGTGGACCGCGTGCCGTAGCGGCAGGTCCGGCACCGGTGTGCCGGACACTGTCGCCAACGCGGCGAGTACGCCGACCATCGCGAGCATCTCCTTCTCCCCGCTGTGGAAAGGCCCGGGGTGGGCTTCGGTTTCCACTGTGCAGGGTTGGGGCGGCTCGGACCATGGGGTAAACCGCAGACTTGGGGTGTGGTTTACCGTAATTCTGGGGAGGGGATTTCCCTACTCCACAATGGACGATAACGGGGTTTCGGCCGCCCCTGCCCACTCCCGCGTGGCCCTCACCTGGTCGAATGAGCTCATGAACTGGCTTCTGTTCGACTATGGCGAAGTGCTCACCCGCCCGCCGTCGCCCGAGGTCGGCGCGCTGATCGCGGCCGAGTTCGACGTTCCGGTCACGCGACTGTGGCCCGCGTACTGGCACGACCGCGAACGCTACGACCGTGGTGTCGTGGACGCCGGGACCTACTGGCGTTCGGTGGCCGACCAGTTGGACACCGACGCCCCCCTCGGCGCCGACCTCGACCGGGTGGTCGACCTCGACCAGCGGGCGTGGCTCGACGTCGACCCCGACATGATCGCGCTGCTGGAGGAACTGGCCGCCGAGACCCCGCTGGCGATGTTGTCCAACGCGCCGACCGAACTGGCGGACCGGGTCGACGACGCGCCGTGGGCGGGCCTGTTCAGACACCGGTTCTTCAGCTCCCGGCTCCGCCTCACCAAGCCCGACCCCCGGATCTTCACGCAGGTCTGCGAACGGCTGGACACCACCCCGTCGGAGGTGCTGTTCGTCGACGACCGCGAGGTCAACGTGGCCGCGGCCACCGAACTCGGGATGCGCGCGGTGCGGTTCACCGGCGTCGAGCGACTGCGCGCCGACCTGCGTCGATGACCACCCGGCTCACTCGTCCCGCGGGCTGGTCGGTACGGCGGTGTCGCTGAGCGGGTTGAGCGTGGCCCGTCCGGCGCTGGTCATCCGGACGCGGGCGCCCGAGCGTGTTGACCCTGTCGCGACGTCAGGGTCTTGACTGGGCGTATGCGTATCGGGGAGTTGGCGGCGGCGGCCGGGGTGTCGGTCCGGGCGGTGCGGCACTACCACCGTCGCGGGCTGCTCCCCGAGCCGCCTCGGCGGGCGAACGGCTACCGGCGGTACGGCCTGCGGGACGTGATCACGTTGGCCAGGATCCGCCGGCTGGCCGAACTCGGCCTCAGCCTCGACGAGGTCGCCGACGCGCTCGCCGACGACACCGGCCGTGACCTGTTCGAGATGCTGGTCGAGCTCGACGGCGACCTCGCCAGGCAGCAGGAGGCTCTGGCGCTGCGCCGGTCGCGGCTCGGCGAGCTGATCGAACGCGCCCGGGAAGGCCGGCTGCACGCCGACGACACGGTGTCCGCCGAGTTGCGTTCGGTGCTGGACACGGTCGCGCCCACGCCGCTGGCGCCGAGGGAACGTGAGCTGCTGACGTTGCTGGACGGCAACCCGGACCGTGACCGGGTCGTCGCCGCGATGCCGCCGGCCGACCCTGACCTGCACCGCCGCCTGGAGGCCCTGGCCGACGCGACGGTCGACGACCCGCGCATACCGACCCTGGCCGACGACCTCGCCGCCTCGTTCCCCCCGGACCTGCGGGCGATGGTCACCGACCCGGCCAACCCCCTGGACGCCTTCGGCGACGCCGTCCTCGACTCGCTGCGGCCGGCCCAGGCCGAGGTGATCCGGCGCGCCCTGCACCAGTTGGCCCGGCCGTGATCCCGTACGGGCAACCAGCGCGCCGTGGCGGGTTGTCCGAGCCGGCAGAGCGGCCGCGGATGTGGTCCAGTCCCGAACCAGCGAGCGGTCGACCACCGAACGCGGCTCGATCGGCAGCCCGCGCCGACTCCGTCCCGCCGAAAGCCGGAGACATGCTCGCGACCCGGTTCGCCGGGCCTACCTCAACTCTGACCGCGGGCCGGGGACTTCGGTGGTGCCGGCGCCAGGGCAACCGGACCGTCCCGGGCGAAGCCGACTGCCGGCCACGTGAGCGGGACGGTGGCGTCATGAGTGGATTTCCGAGGGGTGTGACGGATGCGGATCGGCACGGTGACGGCGGCGGCGGTGCGTGTCGCGCGGTCGCAGGCGGCGTTGTGGCACTGGGTGCGTCGCCGGCGGGTCGGGGTCGGGGCGCGGGACGTCGCCATCGGGCACGCCCGGGAGCGGACGCCGATGCTGCTGGCGCTGGCCGGGGTCCTGACGCTGGAGACCGCCGTCGTCGGCATGCTGGTGCCCTGGCCGGTCGTGCATGTGCTGGATCTGGTGGCGTTGCTGCAGGTCGTGGGGATCGCGGCGGTGGGGGTCACGTATCCGCACGTTGTCGGGGGCGGAGAACTGGTGGTGCGCGACGGCGTGTCCTTCGCGTTTCGGGTGCCGCTGGAGTTGGTCGTCTCGGTGCGGGTGTCCGGCCGGTCGCACACGGGCCGGGCACGGCACGTCACCGACGGGGAACTTGTTGTGGCCGTGGACAATCGGACGGATGTGGTGGTGTGTCTGGCCGAGCCCGTCGCGGGGGTGGAGCGGGTGCGGTTCCGGGCCGACGACCCGGCTCAGGCGGTCAGCGCGATTGCGGCAGCCGTACCGAACCGCGCTTGACCGAGCGGGCTGACGGCGGCGGCACGACCGGGCCGATGTCACCGTCCGGGGCCTCGTCGAGGTCGACGATCAGCGGGGCGTGGTCGCTGGGGCCGGTGCCCTTGCGGGCGTGCCGGTCCACCCACGCGGCCCGCACCCGCCCCGCCACCGGCGACGTCGCCAGGACCAGGTCGATCCGCATGCCCAGGTCCTTGGGGAACATGCCGGCGCGGTAGTCCCAGTAGGTGAACACGCGCTCGTCGGGCCACCGGTCGCGGACGACGTCGTGCAGGCCCAGCTCACGCAGTGACGTGAGCGCCGCGCGTTCGGGCTCGGTGACGTGTGTCTGGCCGACGTAGGCCGCCGGGTCGAACACGTCGGCGTCGGTGGGGGCGATGTTCATGTCGCCGCACACGATCGTGTCGGTCGGGGCGGCGGCGACCACGTCACGCAGCGCCGCCAGCCAGGCGAGCTTGTAGCGGTAGTGGTCGGAGTCCGGTTCGCGGCCGTTGGGCACGTACAGACAGTGGATCCGCACCCCGCCGCAGGTCGCCGCCAGTGCCCTGGCCTCGGGGTCCGGGAAGCCGGGTGCGCCCTCGACACCGCGCACCACGTCGTCCAGGCCGACGCGGGACAGGATCGCCACCCCGTTCCACCGCGCCTCGCCGTACGCGGCGACCTCGTAGCCCCGGCTGGCGAGTTCGTCGTCGAGCAGGTCGGCGAAGACGTCGTCGGGGACCTTCGTCTCCTGCAGGCACAGCACGTCCGGCTGCCGCTGGTCCAGCCACGGCAGGAACCGCGGCAGCCGCTGCTTGACCGAGTTCACGTTCCACGTCACGACCCGCACCCGCCCAGGCTAGACGGGAACGGGCGTTCAGGCCGGGGCGGTCCACACCTGGTTGGGCTCGCCGTGGCAGGTCCAGATCGTGAGCTGGATACCGTCGTCGGTCTGGCTGGCCGGCACGTCAAGGCACTTGTTCGACTTGGCGTTGATGATCCAGCCCTCGGACGTGACGGTCCACTGCTGGGCCGGTGTGCCGTTGCACCCGTAGAGCTGCACCTTGGCGCCGTCGTTGGTGTCCCCGCCGGTCACGTCGAGGCATTTGCCGAGGCTCTGCATGGTGCCGTCCTGCGCGAACACCCACAGCTGCGCGTCGGTCCCGTTGCATTCGTGCAGTTGTACGGGTGTTCCGTCGGCGGGTTCGGCGCCGGCGACGTCCACGCACTTGCCCGCCAGGCCACTGACCTGCCCCGTCGGCACCGGCGGTGTGGTCGTGGTGGTGGTCGTCGTCGTGGTGGTCGTGGTGGTCGTTGTCGGTGCGACCGAGGTGGGCGGGGCGGTGGAGGGCTGCTGACTGGCCCGGATCGGCCGGTCGGGGGTCAGCGCGTTGAACATGATGATCGCGAACAGGATGGTCGCCACGACCGCGGCGCCGGAGATGACCGCCCACCGGTCCGGCTTCCAGCGTTTCGACGTGGGCTTGGACGTGGGCTTCGGTTCGGTCGGTGTGGTTCTTCGGGCGGCCGGCGCGGTGGCCTTCGGCACCCGCGAGGAGGACGGCGTCGAGAGCCGCGCCGCCGTGACCGGGGAGATACGCATCGTGGGCGACTCCGCCGGTGCCACCGGCCGCACCCCCGACTGTGACAGCGGCGAGGACACCGGCGAGGACACCGGCGAGGCGCTGGCCGCCAGCCGCGCCACCTCGGCCTTCCGTTCGCCCAGCAGCCCCTGCACCAGCGACGGCCAGCCGGCCACTCCGGGCCCGACCAGCGCCCGCAGTTCCTCGGGTGTCGGCCGTTCCCGAGGGTCCCTGGCGAAGCAGGCCGACAGGAACAGTCGCACCCGCGAGGGCAGCGACGAGGACAGCGTCGGCTGCGCGCCCAGGATGTCGGTCAGCGTGTCGGCCCGACTTTCCCCGCCGAACGCGCCGCGCCCGGTGGCGGCCGTGTGCAGCACCGCCCCCAGGGAGAACACGTCGCTGGCCGGTGTCAGTGGCCGCCCGCCGGCCTGTTCGGGTGACATGAACCCGGGGGCGGCCACCGCCTGGCTGACGTCGTGGTCGACCGCGCGGGCGACACCGAAGTCGAGCAGCCGGATGCCGTCCTCGGTGAGCCACACGTTCTCCGGTGTGAGGTCGCGGTGCACCAGCCCGGCCCGGTGCAGGGCCGACAGCCCGCTGAGCAGGCCCGCTGTCAGGCTCCACAGCGCGTCCTCGCCGAGCAGCACGCCGCGTTCCACCACTCGCCGCAGCGACACCCCCGGCGGGTGGTCCACCGCGACCCACGGCACCCCGTCGGCCTGACCTGCGTCGACGACCGCCGCGATGTGCGGGTCGACGACCGTGCGCAGCGCGGCGACCTCCCGCGCGAACCGCCGCGCGAACCCGTCGTCGGCGGCGACCAGACGCGCGCTGACCAGCTTCATCGCCGCCAGCCGCCCGTCGGGCCCGCCGGCGAGCATGACCGCGCCCATCTCGTCCACGTCCAGTTCGGCGAGCAACCGGTACGCCCCGACCTGTCTCGGGTCCGAGTCCCCGAGTGACCTCACGTTCGACCTCCTACCGCTACGCCACCTCGGGCTGGGAGCCTGCCACAATCCGTGCGCACGATTCAGGCTGTTCGCCATCGGGCCCCGTGACCCTGGTCGCCAGAGGCTAGGCCGACGCGCCACCACACCCAAGCCCTGCTTCCATCCGGACGCTTCCACTGTGGCCACCGTCACATAGAGCAACAGCCTCCTCACGCAACGAGAACCGCTACGCAACACCACCAAGATCGCGCTGGTGATCCCACCGCCAACGGGAGTCAAAGAGATAGCGACGCGTCACGTCGCCAATTCACGTACCAGGGAACGTATCTGTATTCGTCACCAACGAAGAATCTCCAACAACAAACCTGGGACCTCACCAATCGGACTCACTGCCCAGTGACCGGACGTGTTCGGCCGCGATCAGCGGGTGTCCAATCTTGCTTCCGGGGTGTAACACCGTCGTGCCGGTCGGCGACGAACAGCCGAGCAGTCACTCCGTCGAAGGTCCATCATGTCTTTCTATCTGCGCACAAGCGTCAAAGTCGGTCCGGTGCGGGTAAGCATGTCGCGCGCCGGGCTGGGAGCCTCGGTCGGTGTTCCCGGATTCCGACTCGGCTCCGGGCCCCGTGGCACCTACGTCTCACTCGGAGGCGGGGTGGTGTCATACCGAACCACCGTCCGTTCACCACAAGGAAAAACGCGCACAGACTCGCGAACACGACCTTCTGACATACCCGCACCGAGCGAGGTTGTGCTATCCGACGTATCGGGCGCCACAACCCTCGAAATGACCGCGGCGGCATCAAGTGATCTGGTCACCCAACTCAACGACTCCGCGGGTTCACCACGGTTCTGGCCGTGGTGCCTCGCACTGACGCTCGTGCTCGCTTTCGTGTCACCTCTGACGTTGCTGGCCGGGGTGTCGCTGACCGTATGGCTCTTCTGGAAGGACGAACTTCGCCGGAAGGTCGTGGCGTTCTATGACGTGCACGGCGCGGAGGAGGCACAGCGCTTCCAACGACTTGTCGACGCTTTCGAACAGGCCGGCAAGGCCCAGCGCGCCTGGCAGGTTGTCGCTTCTGGATCCGTATCCACGACCCATCAACACAAGACCAACGCGGGCGCATCGGCGCTGGTCGAGCGATTGCCGTTGACGAGGGGAATCAGCGGGCCACCGAACCTGTCGTCCAATATTTCCATTCCCTCGCTCTCCACCACCCGTCGCTCAGTATATTTCCTGCCGGACAGGATCCTGATTCGGGACGGAAAACACTACGCGGACGTCGCGTACCGCGATTCACATACAGAAGCGGCGCCGCAGAGGTTCATTGAGGACGGCGCGGTACCGTCAGACTCCGAAATCGTGGGACACACCTGGCAGTACGTCAACGTGAAAGGCGGACCGGACCGCCGCTTCAAGAACAACCGGCAACTCCCGATTCTCCGATACGGTCGGTTGACGATTGCCGGGGAAGGTAGCTTTCAGGCAATCTTCGACTTCTCAACCACGGCCGCTGGCTCGGCACTGGCCAGTGCACTCACGGACATGGCGACGACCAAGCAGACTCGTCCGTGGACCGGGGTAGCGGCGCACCATCAGGCCGCGCCGCGAGACACGTTCCGGCCGCCAGCATCGATATCACGTCCCCCCACCGCCGCAACCGACAACGACCGGAACCGACAGTCGATGACGTCGACCACGGCGCCGCTCGCCCGGCGCCGCCTCTCCGCCGAAGGTCGTGTCCAGGTTGTCGGCGAGTCGCACTACCAGCCAGCACTTCGCCGACTGGCTCATGGAATCGAGATCGGAACCGACAGCCACCACCTACCCGTGGTCGCCATCCTCGTCCCGGAGACCGAGAACGCGTACGACCACAATGCCGTTCGGGTCGATGTCGCGACCCCCGCCGGCGCGGCGACGGTCGGCTATCTCAACCGTCACCAGGCCCCCGACTATCAGTCCGCCCTTCTCTCACTCAGGAACGCGGGCTACGTGGGAACCTGCCCCGGCCGAATAACCGGCGGTGGCCTCAACCGGTTCTATGGCCTGTACCTGCATCTCGCAGGAGCCGACGCGTTGCTCCTAGAGAATCACCTGGGAGACACCGACCTACTCGATCCGGCACGCCCCGTGACGGTGACGAAGGAGGAGAACCACCAGGCGGTTCTGTCTCGCTACCACTCCCCCTCCCGCGCCTTCACCCGGGTTGCCGCGCAGCTCGTGTCATCCACGGTTTCCGGTGGGAAGCACAAGGGCACTTACGGGATCGAGGTGCGCCTGGACGGCGACCGCGTCGGCGAACTCACCGCAGCGATGAGCGCGCGCTACCAGCAGCTCGTCGTCGCCGCAGTAAAACAATCCGGCCACACGGACTGCGAAGCGCTGATCACGCACGGCACCCGAGGTTTTCAGATCGACCTCCGTCTGCCCGCGACCGACTGAGCTCGGCTCGACCCATTGACCATTGTCTGATCAGAACTGGTGGGGCCGAAGGGAGTCGAACCCTCACTGGCTGGAACCTAAATCCAGTGCCTCTGCCGTTGGGCTACGGCCCCGGGCGCCGCCGGCGCCTCGCACAGGGTATCCAGGTCGGTACACGGTTGGTCCACGACATCGTCCTTCTTGTGGTTAGGATCCGACTACAAGCAGTGGCCAACGAACGCGGGTCGGGGCATGATCTGGGTACGATTGCGGTTTTTGCTGGTGACGCTGCTCGTCGGGTCGGTACTGACAGCGACGCCGGCGGGTGCGGTGACCGAACGGGTGGGTGAACGCCCGGCGGCGGGCGCCGAACGGCAGCTGCTGTACCCGGGTGGCGCCGCCTATCCGAGAGTGATCCGGCTGGAGCACAGCGGCGCGGCCAACGGTCGGGTTCTCGCCAGCGTCGGCAGTGTCGTCGACGGGGACTCGGCGGGGATCATTCTCGAAAGTGTCGACGGGGGCGTCACTTTCCACCACGTCGGCACGATCGCGGATCCCGCCGGGGCGGACGGGAAGGGCATGTGCTGCGGGTCGCTCTACGAGTTGCCGACGCGGGTCGGGCGGCTGCCGGCGGGCACGCTGCTGTGGGCGACGACGGCCGGCTACCGGGTGACACCCGGGGAGCGGGCCACCGCGCAACGGCTCTGGCACAGTCGCGATCTCGGCCGTACCTGGACGTTCACCTCGGACATCGCCGTGTCGCCCAACCAGTACAACGCCTGGGAGCCCGAGGTCTACGTCGACGCCGAGGGCTGGCTGGTCGCCCTCTACGCCGACGAGACCGACAAACCCGCCCACGACCAGAAGATCGTCCGCGTGCGTTCGCGGGACGGGGTGCACTGGTCGGAGCCCGTCGACACCGTGAAGAACCTGGACTTCTACGTGCGCCCGGGGATGCCGGGCGTGCGCCGGCTCGCCGACGGCACGTTCTTCCTCGTCTACGAGATGTGCAACCTCGACGAACCGCTGTGCTCCACGTACTTCCGAACATCACGAAACGGGTGGGACTTCGGTAACCCCCTCGACGTCGGCACTGGCGTACGCACGGTGGACGGGAAGTATCCTCGTCACACGCCGACCATCACGGTGAGTCCGACCGGCTCGATCCTGTTGGTCAGCGAGATGCTGGTCAACGGCGACGGCAGCCACGCACCCGGTAACGGAAAGACCATCCTGGTCAACGACCACGCCGGTGCTGGCCCGTGGCGGGAGATCCCCGCTCCGGTCGAAGTCCCCGACCCGAACAACGAAGCGTGCCGCAACTTCAGTCCCGCCGTCCTCGCCTCGACCGACGGCTCCAGCGTCCTGCATCTGGCCACCGACACCGTCGACGGCGTCTGCAAGGCCTTCTACGCGACCGGTCCCATCCCACCCCCCTGATCACCGGAAAGGACACACCGATGCGCACGCCCCGGCATGCGGTCGACAAGCTCGTCGACCGTTTCGAAGCCCGCGGCGTGTACGTCCCCGACGAGGACCACAAGGCGATCTCGCCGTGGCGTGACTTCGGCTGGTTGATCGCCACCTGGCTGGTCGCCGTCGCCGTGTTCGTCCTCTTCTTCGCCCTCGCGGCCTGATCACCCGCCCCGCTGCCGCCTGACCCCGCACCGGGTGTCCCCGATCACTTTCGGTGCCACTGTGGTCACAGGTCGGCCACGGCACGACACCAGGTCCGCTTCATCGACGGTGCACCAGGTGCGCCAACGGAATAGTGCATTCAGTCGTACAAACCTCCCCCAGGAAGGGGTACCCCCGTGCAGATCGCCAGACTCGCGGTCGCCGCGTGCGCGCTGCTGGTTCTGGTCGGATGCGGGATCGGCTACTCGTCACAGAACCCGCCGTCGAGCAGCGCGTCCCCCACCGCCGCCGCCGAGCGCTCCGAGTACCGGGCCTCCGACGGCGCGCGCAAGGTGCTCGGCAACGGCATCGTGCTGACGGTCTCCTCCCCGAAGTCCTTCACCCCCACCGACACCGCCTTCCCCCGGGCGCCGCGCGCGGTGGCCTTCGAGCTGACCGTCGACAACAACAGCACGGTCGCCTATCGGCCGGCGAGCCTGTCGTTCACGGCCGCCGCCGACGGTGAGCCGACCGAGCAGGTCATCGACTCCACCCAGGGCTACAACGGTCCGTCGGGCGCCACCGAGGAGGTCGCGCCGAACGACTCGCTGCGGATCATGGTCGCGTTCGCGACCTCGGAGGCCAGGAGCCGGCTGCGGGTCACGGTCCGGGCCGACGCCACGTCCTCCGCGCCGGTGCTGCTGTTCGACGGCGTCGTGTGATCACCGTCGGTGTGGGGCGATAGCGTCCCTGCCATGACCAACCAGCAACGGCTCGCCGTGGGTGATCCCGCCCCGGACTTCCGTCTCCCGGACAGCACCGGCGCCGAGGTCTCGCTCGCCGATTTCCGCGGCCGGCACCTCGTCGTCTACTTCTACCCGGCCGCGGGCACGCCGGGCTGCACCAAGCAGGCCTGCGACTTCCGGGACAACCTGGCCGAGCTCAACGACGCCGGGTTCGCCGTGGTCGGTATTTCGCCGGACAAGCCGGCCAAGCTCGCGAAGTTCACCGCCGAGGAGGGTCTGACCTTCCCGCTGCTGTCCGACGAGAGCCGCGAGGTGATGATCGCGTGGGGCGCCTACGGCGAGAAGCAGAACTACGGCCGCACGGTCACCGGTGTGATCCGTTCGACGTTCGTCGTCGATCCGGACGGCACGATCGCCGAGGCGATGTACAACGTGCGAGCGACCGGACACGTGGCGAAACTTCGCCGGGATCTGAAGGTCTGACCATCACGACCTGGTCGCAGTGACGACCTGACGGCAACCCGACCCAGGGTTTCGGAGTACGTCACGGGCGCCCGGGAAGTTGCCGCCCTGGCCGGCCAACTTCGCTCCGCGAGTTGGCGTGGTTATGGGCATGCGTATTTTCACCCGCCTGTCGCTGATCGTCGTTCCGCTGTGCCTCACCGTTTCCTGTGGAGTCGCTTCCGGGAGCGGACCTGTCGTACTGGAGCCCGTACCCGGGTGGACCGCGCCGGCGGAACCGACCGGGGCGCAACCGACGGGGGCGGGGTCGAGACCCGGGTCGATCGACCCGGAGGCGGTGCGCCGGGCGGCGGTCGACGCGGAGCCGGACACGGTGCTCGGTGCCGTGGTCGTCGACCGGGTGACCGGCACGTTGCCGTTGGCCATCGACAGCGACCGCCAGTTCCGGTCGGCGTCGCTGGTCAAGCTGTTGATCGCGATCGATGCCGTCGAACGTGACGCGGATGAGCAGGACCGCGAGCGGCTGGCCACGATGCTCACCCTCAGCGACGACATGCTGGCGAGCGCGTTCTGGATGAGCGGCGGCGGCCCGGACATCGTGCGCCGAACCAGCGCCGCCATCGGTCTGACCGGCACCGAGCCGCCGGATGATCCCGGACGGTGGGGCGAAACCCTGCTCACCCCGGCCGATGTCGCGCGCGTCTACGACCACGTGCTGCGCCTGCCGGCCGCCGACCGGGACCTGATCGTCGACGCCCTGGCGCGGACGCCCCGGGTCGCGGCCGACGGGTTCGACCAGCACTTCGGGATTCCGGACGGGCTGGCCTCGCCGTGGGCGGTCAAGCAGGGCTGGGGCAACAACGACACGACCGAGGTGCTGCACAGCACCGGGTTGGCCGGGCCGCAGTGGCGCTACATCGTCGTGTTGCTGACCGAGCACCCGAGGGCGGCGCGGTGGTCGGACTCGGCGCGGGCGGTGACCTCGGCGGCGGCCGCGCTGCACGGGCACCTCCCCGGCATTTAAATATTGACTTATATAAGCAGTCGCTGTCACACTGTCGCGGTCCACGACACCGAGGAAGGACTCGACGAGATGCTCGATATCGCCGGCCAGCTCAAGGCCATCCACCGGGAGGTCGGCACGCGCCCGGCCGAGGACGGCGAGGAGGTGGGCGTGCTGCTGGCCCGCACCTACGACACCTCGGCCGAGGACCTGTGGAGCGCGATGACCGACCCCGAGCGGATCCGCCGGTGGTTCTACCCGGTCAGCGGCGACCTGCGGGCAGGCGGGAACTTCCAACTGGAGGGCAACGCCGGCGGACAGATCCTGACCTGCGAGCCGCCCACCCTGCTGCGCGTCACCTTCGGCGGCCCGACCAGCGTGGTCGAACTGCGCCTGACCGCCGACGGCGAGGGCACCCGCCTGGAACTCGAACACACCGTGCCGATCGCCATGGCCGGCAGCGGCGCGGGCGCGCTGTACGTCGGGCCCGGCTGGGACGGGGCCTTCCTGGGGCTGGCCCTGTTCGTCGACGGCGTGTTCACCGACGACCCGCAGGCCGCCGCGATGTCCCCGGAGGCGATCGAGTTCTCCCGCCAGTCGGTGGAGGAGTGGACATCGGTCGTGGACGGTTCGGGAACGGCCGGGTCCGAGGAGATCGCGGCGGCACGGCAGGCGTCACTGGCCCAGTTCGCACCGGGCGAGAGCTGACGGATCGCCCTCAGGCGTGGGAGAGGGCCTTGAGGTGCGGCAGGAGCAGACGTAGGGCCCGTCCCCGGTGGGAGACCGCGTCCTTCTCGGCCGCGGTCAGTTCGGCGGAGGTCCTGGTCTCCCCGTCGGGCAGGAAGATCGGGTCGTAGCCGAAACCGTTGGTGCCCCGGGGTCCGCGGACCAGCGAGCCGGGCCACTCTCCCCGGACGATGATCTCCGTGGTGTCCGGCAGGACCAGCGCCGTCGCGCAGACGAAACGGGCCGTTCGCCGCTCGTCGGGGATGTCGGTCAACTGTTCCAGGACCAGGTTGAGGTTCGCCGCGTCGTTCTTCGCGCGCCCGGCCCAGCGGGCCGACAGGACGCCGGGCATGCCGTTGAGCGCGTCCACGGAGATACCCGAGTCGTCGGCCACCGAGGGGAGACCGGTGGCCGCGACCGCCTCGCGGGCCTTGGCCACGGCGTTGTCCTCGAAGGTGGCGCCGGTCTCGGGGGACTCCGGGTAGGGCGCCACCTCGTCGAGGCCCAGGACCTCGACACCGGCGCCCGCCAGGATCCTTCTGAGCTCGGCGAGTTTCTTGGCGTTGCGGCTGGCCAGCAGGAGTTGGGTCACGGTCGCGGCTCCGGGAGTGTGCCGGGGTACGGCTCGGCGAGGGCCTGGGCCTGCCGGGTGTTGATCTCGGCGCAGCCGGCCAGGGCCAGGTCCAGCATCTTGTCCAGTGTGGACCGGGTGAACGTCGCGCCCTCGCCGGTGCCCTGGACCTCGATGATCGTGCCGGCGTCGGTCGCCACGACGTTCATGTCTACCTCGGCGCGGGCGTCCTCCTCGTAGGGGAGGTCGAGGCGGACCCGGCCGTCGACGACGCCGACGCTGATCGCGGACACCGCGCAGGACAACGGTTGCGGGTCGGCGAGGCGGCCGGCCGCGCCGAGCCAGGTCACGGCGTCGGCCAGGGCGACGTAGCCGCCGGTGATGGCCGCGGTCCGGGTGCCGCCGTCGGCCTGGACGACGTCGCAGTCGATCACGATCGTGTTCTCGCCCAGTGCCGCCAGGTCGATGCAGGCGCGCAGTGAGCGGCCGATCAGGCGGCTGATCTCGTGCGTGCGGCCGCCGACCCGGCCCTTGATCGACTCGCGGTCGCTTCGGGTGTTGGTCGAGGACGGCAGCATCGCGTACTCGGCGGTGACCCAGCCGAGGCCGGAACCCTTGCGCCAGCGCGGAACCCCCTCGGTCACGCTCGCCGCGCACAACACCCTGGTCTTGCCGAACTCGACCAGCACCGAACCGGCCGGCCATTCCTGGAAGCCCCGGGTGAGCTTGATGTCCCTGAGTTGCTCGTCGTTCCTGCCATCGCTTCGTGCCACCGGGTCACCCTACGACTGTGGTCGGTCCCGCATTGACGGGACCGGCGGGGAGGAGGAGAGTTCATCATGCGATGAAATTCGGAGGGGGTCATGGGCAGGCATGGTGCACACCGACTACTGACCCCGCTCAAGGCCGTCGCGGTGGTCGCGTTGCTGATCATCGCCTGGCTGGGCCTGCGTGACCGGCTGCCCGGCGTCACCGAGATCACCGACGCCCTCGGCGCCGCCGACCCCACCTGGCTCGCCGTCGCCCTGGCCGCCGAGGTCCTGTCGCTGGCCATGTTCGCCCGCCAGCAGCGCCGGCTGCTCACCGCCTTCGGTGTCCGGCTGACCCGCCACCGCGCGCTCGCCCTCGCCTACACCCGCTCGGCCATCGCCATCAGCCTGCCCGGCGGCTCGGCCCTCTCGGCCGCCTACGCCTTCCGCCAGTTCCGGGTCAGCGGCGCCAGCCGGCACACCGCCGCCACCGTGATGGTGCTCTCCGGGCTGCTCTCGGTCGCCGCCCTCGCCCTGCTCTACCTCACCGGCGCGCTGGCCGCCGCCGTGATCCAGCTCAACCAGGCCTGGAACCAGCACCCGGTGCTGACCAGGGTCACCGTCATGCTGGCGCTGGCCATGCTGAGCTTCGTCGGCCTGCTGGCCTGGCGTTCTGGCGCGGCCCTGCGCCCGGTCCGGCGGCGGCCGGCGCGCCGCCACCGGGTCCTCGGGCCGGTCCTGGACGCCGTCGAACGCGCCCGCGCGGTCCCCGCCCGGCACTGGGCGCCGGCCACCGGCGCGGCCCTGGCCAACTGGCTGGCCGACCTGCTCTGCCTCTACGCCGCCGCCCGCGCCTTCCACCTGCCCCTGGACCCGGTCACCCTCGGTGCCGTCTACCTGACCGTGCAGCTCGTCCGGCAGGTCCCGCTCACCCCCGGCGGCATCGGCGTCATCGAACTGAGCCTGCTCACCGGCCTGGTCGCCGCCGGCGCCGGCGAGGCCCCGGCGGCGGCGACCGTGCTGGTCTACCGGCTGCTCTCCTGCTGGCTGATCATCCCCGCCGGGTTCGCCACCTGGCTGGGTCTGCGCAGGTCACACCTCGTAGGAGCCGCCCTGGACGACCAGTTCGGCCGGTCCGGTGAACTCGGCGCGGGCCTCGGCCAGGACGGCGTCGCGGTCGGTCCACGGCGGGACGTGGGTCACCAGCAGCCGGCCCACCCCGGCGGTGGCGGCCAGGCGGCCGGCCTGGGTGCCTGACAGGTGCAGGTCCGCCGGCCGGTCCGCCGCGTCGGTCCAGGAGGCCTCGGCCAGCAGCACGTCGGCGCCGGCGGCCAGCTCGTCCAACGCGGGCGACGGGCCGGTGTCCCCGGTGTAGACCAGCGACCGTCCGTTGTGGACGATGCGGAAACTGTAGGCCTCACAAGGATGTGCCGCCGTCACGACGTCCACCGCGAACGGTCCGATGCGCACGGACCGCTCGATCCGGCGGAAGTCGAACACGTCGGACAGGTCGGTCACCGCCCGGTCCGCCTCGTCCGGGCAGTAGGCGGCGACGAACCGCGACGGCGCCTCGGCCGGCGCGAACACCGGCAGCCGGTGCACCCGAGGATCCCTGGTCGGCGCCGGGTGGTAGCGGCGCAGGACCGTCAACGCGGAGAAGTCCGCGCAGTGGTCAGGGTGCAGGTGAGAGAACACCAACGCGTCCAGGTCGAACGGGTCACGCCGGGCCTGCAACTCGGCCAGCGTGCCGTTGCCGAGGTCGACACCGAGCAGGAAGTCGTCGGCCTCCAGCAGATAACCGGACGCGGGGGCGCGCGGCCCCGGGGCGCTGCCTGAGCAGCCCAGGACGAACAGCTTCACGCGGCACACTCTGGCATATCGGCCCACTTCCCGTCTGTGTCAGGTGAGACCGACCGGCGCGAACGCGCCCAGACCCGGCCCCAGGAACCGTCTGGCGAGCCTGGCGAACGGCTCGGCCGGCCCGGTGGCGATCAGCGCGTGGTGCGGCTCCACGTTGTCCGCCAACAGATCCTGCTCGGTCAGCACCCGCACGACGTCGTTGGCGGTCTCCTCCGCGCTGGACACCAACGTCACGTCGTTGCCCATGACGATCTGGATCACCCCGGCCAGCAGCGGGTAGTGGGTGCAGCCCAGCACGACCGTGTCCACGTCGGCCTGCTGGAGCGGCTCCAGGTAGGCCTGGGCCAGGCCCAGGATCTGGCGCCCCGAGGTGATCCCCCGCTCCACGAAGTCCACGAACCGGGGACACGCCGCGCTCGTCAGCTCGATGTGCGGAGCGGCGGCGAAGGCGTCGTCGTAGGCGCGCGACCGGACCGTGCCGGCCGTGCCGATCACCCCCACCCGCCCGCTGCGGGTGCTGGCCACCGCCCGGCGCACCGCCGGCACCACGACCTCCACCACCGGGATGTCGTAGCGCTCCCTGGCGTCGCGCAGACACGCCGCCGAGGCCGTGTTGCAGGCCAGGACCAGCATCTTCACCCCACCGGCCACCAGGTCGTCGGCCACCGCCAGCGCGTGGCGCCGAACCTCGGCGATCGGCAACGGGCCGTAGGGCCCGTTGGCCGTGTCGCCGACGTAGCGCAGGCGCTCGCCGGGCAGCTGGTAGGTGATGGCGCGGGCGACGGTCAGACCGCCGACACCGGAGTCGAAGACTCCGATTTCCTGTTCGCGAGCGAGACGATCCACGCCGCCAGAATGCCACCCAACGCGCCGAAGAGGTGACCCTGCCACGAGATGCCGGGGTCACCCGGCAGGACGCCCAGCAGCGTGCTGCCCCAGTACAGGAACAACACCACGGCGACCGCCAACTGCCCGAAACTCCGCGTGAACAGACCCCTGACCAGCAGGAACGCCAGCCAGCCGAAGGCGATACCGGACGCGCCGACAGTGATGCCCTCGGCGCCGGTCAGCCACACGCCGATGCCGCTGGTCAACCAGACGGTGGCGGTCACCGCGATCCACTGGCCAAGGCCCCCGGACATCGCGAGGAAGCCGAACAGCAGGATCGGCAGGGTGTTGGAGAACAGGTGCGCCCAGCCGTGGTGCAGCAGCGGCGCGAAGAGGATCCCGTCCAGGCCGCCCACGGTGCGGGGCTCGATGCCGAACTGGTCGAGGTCGGCGGAGGTCGTGGCGTCCACGATTTCCAGGACGTAGAGCAGGGCGGTGAAGGCGGCGACTACGATCCCCGCCTGGAGCAGGTTCGGGGGAAGGACCTTCTTGACGGGTTGCGTGGTCACGCCCTCGAGGCTACGTGGGGCCCGGGGTTCCCGGGTCAGGGTTTTCCCCGGGTTTCTGAGCCGCCCTGGAGCAGGGTGGTGGTGTCAGGCCCAGAGGTGGCCGTCGAGCCTTTCGGCGGCTTCGTCCAGGGAGCCGGCGTAGGCGCCGGTCGACAGGTACTTCCAGCCGGCGTCCGCCACGAGGAAGACGATGTCCGCCGTGGTGCCCGCGGTGGTCGCCTTGTCGGCCGCCGCCAGGGCGGCGTGCAGGATGGCGCCGGTCGAGATGCCGGCGAAGATTCCCTCTGTTTCCAGGAGTTGGCGGGTTCGCCGGAGGGCGTCGTAGGAGCCCACGGAGTAGCGGCCGGTCAGGACCTCGGGGTCGTAGAGTTCCGGGACGAATCCCTCATCGAGGTTGCGCAGGCCGTAGACGAGTTCGCCGTAGCGGGGTTCGGCGGCGATCACCTGGATATCGGGCTTGTGTTCGCGCAGGTAGCGGCCGGCGCCGACGAGGGTGCCGGTGGTTCCCAGGCCGGCCACGAAATGGGTGACCGTCGGCAGATCACGCAGGATCTCCGGGCCGGTTCCGTGGTAGTGGGCGCCGGCGTTGTTGGGGTTTCCGTACTGGTAGAGCATGACCCAGTCGGGGTTCTGCTTGGCCAGTTCCTTGGCCCGCCGGACAGCCTCGTTGGAGCCGCCGGCGGCCGGCGAGTTGACGATTCTGGCGCCGTAGGCCTTGAGCAGCGCCCGCCGTTCCTCCGACGTGTTCTCCGGCATGACGCACACCAGGCCGTAGCCCTTCAGCTTCGCGGCCATGGCCAGGGAGATGCCGGTGTTGCCGGACGTGGGCTCCAGAATGGTGCTGCCGGCCCGCAGGACGCCGTCCTGCTCGGCGGCCTCGATCATTCTCAGGGCCACTCGGTCCTTCACCGAACCCGTGGGGTTGCGGTCCTCGAGTTTGGCCCACAGTCGCACCTCGGGCGACGGGGACAGCCTCGGCAGACCCACCAGCGGGGTGTTGCCGAGGGCGTCCAGGAGTGAGTCGAAGCGCGCCAACGGAGTCAGCCTCCGGCTACGGCCGGGAGGATCGTCACGTTGTCGCCGTCGGCGATCGACGCCGCGAGACCGCCGGAGAAACGGACGTCCTCGTCGTTGACGTACACGTTGACGAACCGGTGCAGCGTGCCTTCCTTGACCAACCGGGACTTGAGCCCGCCGTGGTTGGCCTCGAGGTGGTCGATCACCTCGGCCAGGGTCGCGCCCTGCGCCGACACCTGCTTCTCACCACCGGTGTGGGTGCGCAGGATCGTCGGGATCGAGACGGTGACGGCCATGTCTTACTACCTCCGCTGCTGGAACTTCCTACCTGGAGAGACGTTTTTCGGCGCGCCGGTATTTCACCCGGGCACGACCTCCACCGGCTCCTCGGTGACCTCGCCGTCGAGAATCCGGTACGACCTCAGCTCGTGCCGGTCGGGGTCACGGGTGCCGATGAGCACGTAGTGCGGCGGCGCGAGGAACTGCGCGTACTCACCCGCCCGGGCGATGTCGGTCCGCGACGGGTAGGGCTCGGTGGCCGTGTGTGAGTGGTAGATCACCACCGGCTCCTCGTCCTTGCCGCTCATCTCCCGGTACACGACGTTCCACTCGGTGGCGTCGAACTGGTAGTACGTCGGCGAGCGGGCGGCGTTGAGCATCTCGATGATCCGCTGGGGCTCGTCGGAGCCCTCCGGCCCGGCGAGGATGCCGCACGCCTCGTCCGGGTGGTCGCGGCGCGCGTGCGCGACCATCGCCGCCACCAGGTCCTCGCGTATCCGAAGCACGGCCCAATCTTAGGTCCTGGAACCGGTGTTCCCACTGGTTGAGACGTTCCAGGCGTCCCGGTAGGCGGGCAGGCCGGCCAGTGACGTGGCCGACAACACACCGTGGACCACGGCCCTCGCGAAGACCTCGGCGGCGGCCGCGCACAGGCGGTCCAGGCCGGCCGCCCGGGCCACCGGACCGAACGGGGCGTCGGCGGCGACCAGCGGGCGGGCCCTGGTCGCGGCGGCGAACACGGTGTCGCCGTCGAACATCGAGTGGGCCGGGCGGATCGCCCTGGCGAGACCGTCCTGGGCGGCGACGGCGATGCGGCGGCACTCGGTCTTCGTCAGGTCGGCGTCGACCGCCACCACGCCGACCGTGGTGTTCAGGTCGGTGCGCGGCGCGGTCGGGACGTCGCCGGGGCGGTCGGGCCACGTCACGCCGAACTCGCCGTCGACCTCGTGGTCGGCGGCCCACGGCCTGCCGGTCGAGGGGTCCACGGCCTCGCCGGCGGCGTTCACCACGGCCAGCGCGCCAACGGTGAAGCCGTCGACCTCGGCACTGGCCGTGCCCACCCCGCCCTTGAGGGACCCGACGCGCGCACCGGTCCCGGCGCCGACACAGCCCTGGGCGACCCGGCCGGACGCGGCCAGCGTGCACGCCAGGTAGCCGAAGTCGGCGTCCGGCCGGTTGCCCCAGTCCGACCGGGGCAGGTCGAAGATCACGGCGCCGGGGACGATCGGCACGACCTCGTGCTCGCCAGCGCCGATCCGCATGCCCCGGTGCCGCTCGTCGAACCAGCGCATCACGCCGTCGGCCGCCGCCAGCCCGTAGGCCGACCCGCCCGACAGGCACACCGCGTCGACCTGGTCGACCAGGTTCTCCGGCACCAGCAGGTCCGTCTCGCGGGTGCCGGGCGCCCCACCTCGGCCGTCGACCGCGCCGGAACTGCCCGGCGGCAGCAGCACGACGGTCGTGCCGGTCGCCCAGCCGTCGCCGATGCGCTGGTGGTGGCCGACCTCGACGCCGGCCACGTCGGTGATCGCGTTAGTCCGCATCCGACAGCGCCAGCACGAGGTGTTCCTGCAGCCAGGTCAGCCACTGGTAGACGCCCAGGTGCGGGCTGCGCGGGTCGTCCTCGGGCAGTTCGTCGGGCATGTCGTCGGTGACGCCGAGCGTGGTGCCCAGCGCCAGCCGCACGTCGTTGACCGCCGAGAGCCACGCCTGCGCCTGCTCCAGCGACAGCTTCACCAGGCCGCCGTCGGGCGGGCAGGTGTCCAGCACCACCCCGGCGACCCCCGACTTGTGGTCCAGCAGCTCCGGCTCGTGCAGCGAGCGCAGCGCGGCGGCGGAGTCACGCTCCTCCTGGGACGGGCCGTCGCCGTCCATGCGGTGGAAGTCGGGCAGCAGGCGGGACAGGATCGGGTCCTCCGGCGCGGTGGTGGCGCCGGTGCGGATACCGGTCAGCTCGGCCAGCTCGTCCTGCGGGGTGTCGGCCAGCCGCGCGCGCAACATGCCGTCGATCTGGGTGACCAGCCCACGAAGGACTGTCGACTCGCGACGGTCGATCTTGGTGGTGATCGTGTCGCCGACACGCTCCCAGGGGATCACGACTCGTGCTGCATGGTCGCCCACAAGCCGGCCGCGTGCAGCTTCGCGACGTCGCCCTCCACCTTCTCCTTCGAACCGGACGACACGATCGCCCTGCCCTTGTGGTGCACGTCGAGCATCAGCTTGGTCGCCTGCTCCCTGGAGTAGCCGAACAACTTCTGGAACACGTAGGTCACGTAGGACATCAGGTTGACCGGGTCGTTCCACACGATGGTCTGCCACGGCCGGTCCTCGACCGCGAACTCCGACCCGGCCGGTTCGACCTGTGTCTGCTCCTGCTCGACAGGCAGCGATGTGCGCACGGACATCCCGACCGACATACCGACCATGGTGGCATGTCTAGGCTGACCGTTCATGACCGGATCCGCCAACAGCACGGCGTTGCTCACCGACCACTACGAGCTGACGATGGTGGCCGCCGCGCTGGCCGCGGGCACCGCGGACCGTGCCTGCGTGTTCGAGACCTTCGCCAGGCGGCTGCCCGACGGCCGCCGCTACGGCATCGTCGGGGGCACCGCCAGGGTGTTGGAGGCGATCAGCCGGTTCACCTTCGGGCCCGACGAGCTGCGTGAGCTGGCCGAGCGCGAGGTCGTCGACGAGGCGACGCTGGAGTGGCTGGCCGACTACCGGTTCAGCGGCGACGTCGACGGGTATCCCGAGGGTGAGCTGTACTTCCCCGGCTCGCCGCTGTTCACCGTGCGCGGTGGTTTCGCCGAGGGCGTGCTGTTGGAGACCCTCGTGCTCTCGATCCTCAACCACGACAGCGCCATCGTGTCGGCCGGCGCGCGGATGGCCAGCGCCGCCAACGGCCGGCCGATGATCGAGATGGGCGGGCGGCGCACGCACGAGCAGGCGGCGGTCGGCGCGGCCCGCGCCGCCTACCTGGCCGGGTTCGCCACCACCTCGAACCTGGAGGCCGGCCGCACCTACGGCATCCCCACCTCGGGGACCTGCGCGCACGCGTTCACCCTGCTGCACGACTCCGAGCGCGACGCCTTCGCCGCGCAGGTCGCCCGGTTCGGGCCGGACACCACGCTGCTGGTCGACACCTACGACATCACCGCCGGCATCGAGACCGCGATCGAGGTCGCCGGACCCTCGTTGGGCGCGATCCGGATCGACTCCGGTGACGTGGGGGTGCTGGCCCGTCAGGCCCGCGCGCAGCTGGACTCCCTCGGCGCGCGCAACACCCGGATCGTGGTCTCCGGCGACCTCGACGAGTACGCCATCGCGGCGCTGCGCGCCGAGCCGGTCGACGCCTACGGGGTGGGCACGTCGCTGGTGACCGGTTCCGGGTCGCCGACGGCCGGGATGGTCTACAAACTGGTGGAGGTCGACGGTCGCCCGGTGGCCAAGCGCAGCTCGCACAAGGAGTCCCGGGCCGGCCGCAAGGCCGCGTTGCGCCGGCACAAGCCGACCGGGACGGCACTGGAGGAGGTCGTGTACGTGACCGCGGACGGGCAGCCGCAGCGGGGCGAGCACGACCGTGAGCTGGTGGTGCCGATGCTGCGCGACGGACAACCCGTGGGTGCGCCGCCCACGCTGGACGAGTGCCGCAGGCGTGTGCGCGACGGGCTGGTGAGCCTGCCGTGGGAGGGCCTGAAGCTGTCCAACGGTGACCCGGCCATCCCGACCGTGTACCAGTGAACGGAGACAGGCAATGGGTAAGGCCCTGATCGTCGTCGACGTGCAGAACGACTTCTGCGAGGGCGGTTCGCTGGCGGTGGCCGGCGGTGCCGCCGCGGCCGTCGCGATCACCGAACTGATCCGCGCGGGTGGCTACGACCAGGTCGTCGCCACCCGCGACTACCACATCGACCCTGGCGCGCACTTCAGCGAGACGCCCGACTACGTCGACTCGTGGCCGCCGCACTGCCGGGCTGGCACGGCCGGCGCGTCGTTCCATCCGGAGCTGGACGTGTCCGGGGTGTCGGCGGTGTTCTCCAAGGGCGCCTACGCGGCGGCCTACTCGGGTTTCGAGGGCGCTGACCTGGACGGCACGTCGCTGGCCGACTGGCTGCGGGCCCACGACGTGACGGCGGTCGACGTGGTCGGGGTGGCCACCGACCACTGTGTGCGGGCCACCGCGCTGGACGCGGTCCGCGAGGGTTTCACCACGGCCGTGCTGTTGGACCTGACCGCCGGGGTCGCCAGGGACACGGTCGACAAGGCGCTGCGTGACCTGACGTCCAACGCCGTCACGCTGACCGGCACCCCGGCGGTCGCACCCGGGTAACGCGCCGCCGCGCCCCCGCCAAGTAGGGGTAAAGAGCAGTGGAGGCGCGGATGGACGAGCACGACCTGGCCGGCATCGGCCAGGACCCTGACCTGTTCGAGGTGTTCTATCGCGAACACCTCGAACGGGTGCAGCGTTTCGTGGCCCGCCGGGTCGCGGACCCGCACCTGGTCGCGGACCTGACGGCCGAGGTGTTCCTGGCGGTGGTCCGCTCGGCGGACACCTACCGGCCCGACCGGGGCAGCGTCGTGGGCTGGCTCTACGGCGTCGCGCACAACGTGGTGGCCGCCGAGCGCCGGCGCCGGGCCCGCGAACACCTGGCCAACGAACGCGCCGCCGGCCGCCGTGACCTCACCGACGAGGACCTGGCCCTCCTGGACGACCGCATCGACGCCGAGTCCCGCGCGAGGGAACTGGGCGCCGCGATGGACGAGCTCACCTTCGTGGAACGTTCGGTGCTGGCGCTGGTGGCCCTCGACGGCCTCACGGTGAAGGACGCCGCGCTCGCGTTGGGCGTCACCCAGGTCGCCGCCCGTGTCCGTCTGCACCGGGCCAAACGCGTTCTCCGCGACCGCCTCACGCCCACCACCCCCACCCTGGAGGTCACGTTATGACCCAGCTGAGCCCTTTCGAGCAGAACCTGCTGGCCGAGCTGCGCCAGGCCGTGACCGAGCAGACCGGTTCCCGGGCCGCCGACGTGCCGTCCCCCCGGGGCCGGGCCAGGCCGCGCACGCGGATCGCGCTCGTCGCCGTCGGGGGCGGGCTGCTCTCCGCCGGCCTCCTGGTCGGCCCGCCGGCGTTCGAGGGTGTGCGGACCCCGGCGGCCAGCGCCGTGGAGACCAACGAGGACGGCACGGTCACCGTCATGGTCACGCGGCCGCAGGACGCCGCCGAGGTGGAGCGTGCACTGGCCGAGCGGGGCGTCGCCGCCGAGATCGACCTCGCCCCCGACGGGATGACGTGTGTGAACACGCCGCCGCGCTACGAGCGGGACCCGGCCGTCGACGAGCTGGCGGTGGGCCGGATCGTCTCGTCCGGCGACGGGTCGTTCTCCCTGACCCTGCGCCCCGACCATCTCCGGGGCAGGACGCTGGTCGTGGAGCACAGCGCGCGCGTCGAGGAGTCGGGGATGTGGACGACCACCACGGTCGGCATGAGTGTCGGTGTCGCGGTCGGGCCGGTGGCTCCCTGTGAGCTCGTGGCGGCCGGCGGGTGAGGGGGACGGATGCCTCCGCCGGGCTGACGGGGCGCAGAGGTACGGTTCCGCTGTGCCGTCCACCACCGAACTACCTGGCCTGTCCGAGCTGCTCTCGACCGCGGTGGCGGCGGTCGGCGGCACGGAACGGCCGGGCCAGGTCGAGATGGCCGAGGCGGTCGCGCGGTCCATCCGGACGGGTGATCATCTGGCGGTGCAGGCCGGCACCGGCACCGGCAAGTCGCTGGCCTATCTCGTCCCGGCGCTGCGCTACGCGGTGGAGCGGGAGGCGACGGTCGTGGTGTCCACGGCAACGATCGCCCTGCAACGCCAGCTGGTGGACCGCGATCTTCCCCGGTTGGAGAAGACACTGGCCAAGCCCCTGGGGCGCAAGCCGACGTTCGCGATCCTCAAGGGCCGGCGCAACTACCTGTGCCTGAACAAGCTCGACAGCGGCATGCAGGACGAGCCGGAGGACGAGGCGCTGTTCGACCCGTTCCAGATCTCCGCGCTGGGCCGCGAGATCACCCGCGTGCGCGAGTGGGTGTCCGACACCGAGACCGGTGACCGCGACGAGCTGGTGCCGGGGGTGAGCGAGCACGCCTGGCGGCAGGTGTCGGTGACCGCGCGGGAGTGTCTGGGGGCGGCCCGCTGCCCGATCGGCACCGACTGCTTCGCCGAGAAGGCCCGCGCGGAGGCCGGCCGGGCCGACATCGTGGTCACCAACCACGCGTTGCTGGCCATCGACGCTTTGCAGGGTTTCCAGGTGCTGCCCGAGCACGACCTGGTGATCGTCGACGAGGCGCATGACCTGGTGGACCGGGTGACCTCGGTGGCCACCGGCGAGCTGACCTCGGCGGCGGTCAGCGCGGCGGCCCGCCGGTCGGGCCGGGTGGTCGACCAGGAGATCGCCGACCGGCTGTTGGAGGCCGGCGACGGGTTCAGCGCGATCCTGGAGGACGTGCGCGACGGGCGGCTCGACGAGCTGCCCGAGCCGCTGGCCGGGGCGCTGGCGGTGGTGCGGGACGCGGCCCACGCGTGCATCACCAACCTGGGTCCGGAGCGGCCGGCCGACGCCGACGTGGCGACCGCCCGCAAGCTGGCCCTGTCCCAGCTCGACGAGGTGCACGACACGGCCGTGCGGCTGCTGCGCGCGTTCGACCAGGACGACGCCCACCGCCACGACGTCGTGTGGCGCACCGGCGACGGTGGTTTCGGGCCGTCCCGGCCGCCGGCGCTGCGGGTGGCGCCGCTGGCGGTGTCCGGGCTGCTGCGGGAGCGGCTGTTCGGCCTGCACACGACCGTGTTGACCTCGGCGACGCTGACCCTGGGCGGCACGTTCGACTCGATGGCCCGCTCGTGGGGGCTGCCGCCGGAGAACCAGGGCGCGAGTACGAAGGCCGAGGGCGCGGCGACCGACAAGTCGCCCGAGGGTCCCCGGTGGACCGGCCTGGATGTCGGTTCGCCGTTCGACCACGCCCGCTCCGGCATCCTCTACCTGGCCAAACACCTGCCGCCGCCGGGTCGCGACGGGCTCCAGCCGTCCTATCTGGACGAGCTGGCCGAGTTGATGGACGCGGCCGGCGGCCGCACGCTCGGACTGTTCTCGTCGATGCGCGCGGCCAAGCAGGCGACCGAGGCGCTGCGTTCCCGCACCGACGTCCCGATCCTGTGCCAGGGCGATGACTCGACGGCCCTGCTGGTCCGCAAGTTCGCCGAGGACGAGGCGACCTGCCTGTTCGGCACGCTGTCGTTGTGGCAGGGCGTGGACGTGCCCGGCCCGTCGCTGTCGCTGGTCGTGGTGGACCGGATCCCGTTCCCGCGCCCGGACGACCCGCTCGCCTCCGCCCGCCAGCGCGCCGTGGAAGCCCGTGGCGGCAACGGTTTCCTGTCGGTGGCCGCGACCCACGCGGCGTTGCTGCTCGCCCAGGGCACCGGCCGGCTGCTGCGTTCCAACCACGACAAGGGCGTGGTGGCGATCCTCGACCCTCGGTTGGCGACCGCGCGCTACGGCGGGTTCCTGCGTGCGTCGCTGCCCGACTACTGGACCACATCCGACCCGGAGATCGTTCGGGCGGCCCTGCGCCGGCTCGCCGCCGCGAACTGATCGAACAGGAGAAGCACCCGTGTCAACACATTCCGGTATCACCGTCGACGACGACGGCGTCCGCCGGTTACTGGCCGACGGCACCGAGGAGTCGGTGACCTGGGCCGATCTCGCCGAGGTGGCGATCAGGACCACACCGGAGGGCCCGTGGAAGGAGGACGTGTTCTTCCTGCTGGTCCGCGCTGGCGGCGGTGGCTGCGCCGTCCCGGCCGGCGACCCGTCGGCCGACGACCTGATGAACCGCCTCCAGTCCATGCCCGGTTTCGACAACGACGCCTTCGTGGAGGCCATGACCACGCCCGAGGACGGCCTTTTCGTGGTCTGGCAACGCAAGCCGTAACCAACCGGGCACACTGGCGGGGTGGCGGACCTCGACCCTGACCTCATCGCGGCCATCGTCGTTCCCGCTGGACTGGATCTGAACATCTCCTCGAGGCTGCTCGTGGCCTTGGAGCGCAACGGGATCGACATGGGTCAGCTGCTGTCCCGGAACGACCTGGCACTCCCGCTGCCTCTGGTGGCGCCGGTGGTGGAGGCTGTCCTGCGGGAATTCACCTCGATCCTGCGGCAGCTGCCGGGTAGCCCAGTGGTGCCCATCGCGGTGGCGACCGGACCGGGCACCTCGGAGGCGATCTCGTCGGCGAAGAACCTGCTCGGGGTCGAGGGCGTCGACCGGGCGGTCCTCGAGACGCCGGCGCCCTCGGTGGTGGCAGTGCTGTCCCCTGCGGTCGCCGCCTTCGTGACCGGGGGTTCGTCCCGGCGGACGATCGCCGTGGACGGAGCCTGGTTGTACACGTACATGCCGGAGGGGTGGCCTGGCATCCCGCTGACCTGCGTCACGGTCACGGCCGACGGGCACTGGGTCATCACCGGTCACCAGGACGGCTCGGTGCAGCAATGGAGTGTGCGGACCGGGTCCTGGTCCGATCGGTACCGCGACCCGTTCCCCGCCCCCGTCCGGCAGATCGTCCTGGGGCTCGACGGTGAGCTGGTCTTCGTCGTGGACGACGGCGGTGAGCACCGGGCAGTGGCCACGACCCCCGACCGCAACCGGCTGGCCCACGGACTCCGCAACGGCGAGATCCACCTGCCCGAAAACGCCGGCACGACGGTGCTGCGGGCCCACTCCCAGCCGCTGCGCGCGCTGGCGTTCACCCCCGACGGCCGCTGGTTGTTCGCCGCCGATACCGGGTCCGGGATCTTCCGCTGGCCGACCGACGACTCTGCCCGGCCGACGCCGATCGACGCCGGCTCCGTCGACGCGCTCGCGGTCACCGCCGACGGCGGGCTGCTGGTCTGGAACGACGACGTGGCGCTGCACGCCGCCGACCTGCGCACCGACCGGGTCCGCACGGTCACCGCCGGGGCCACCTGCTTCACGCTGACCCCGTTCGGGCGCCAGGTCGTCACCGGGCACCCGAACGGCCATGTGCAACGCTGGGACCTGGACACGGGCGAGCCGATCGGCGGGCCGCTCGACGCCGGCCCCGGGCCGGTCGGCGCGGTCACCACCACGCCCGACGGGCGGCTGATCATCGCCGGTGGCGAGTCCGGCGAGCCGACCCGCTGGGACGCCTACACCGGCGAGCAGGTCACCGGGCTGTTCGAGCCGGCGCCGGATCTGCTGGCCGAGGTGGTCAGCGACCTGGAGAGCGAGACCGACGCGCTGGGCATCACCGGCGACGTGCACACCCTGGCGGCCGTGCTGGCCGCGTTGTCGACCAGACCGCCGCTGTCGGTGGCGCTGCTGGGCACGTGGGGTGCGGGCAAGTCGAGCTTCATGCGTCAGCTGCGCGCCCAGCTCGACCTGCTGGCCAGGAGTTCGACCGGCGAGCGCGCGGTGTTCGCGGCGAACGTGCGGCAGGTGACGTTCAACGCCTGGCACTACAGCGACGACCACCTGTGGGTCGGCCTGATCGAGCACCTGTTCCGCGAGCTCGCCACCCCGCTGGCCCCGCCGGCCGCCGAGCTGCGCGAGCTGACCGACCAGCTCGCGGCCGACGACGACGAACGCGAGCGCCTGGAACACGACCTGCGGGACGTGGAGCGGATCGAGGCCCGCCCCGGCCTGTTCGCGCCGCTGCGCAACGCCCTGGTGTTGCGGGCGGCGCTACGTGGCCGTTGGCTGTGGCTGGCGGTGGCGTTGCTGGTCGGCGTGGGTCTGGTGGTGCTGGCTGTCCAGTTCGGCCAGGGCGTGCTGACCTGGGTCGCCGGCGCGTTGACCCTGCTCGCGCCGGTCGTGACGCTGACCCAGGGCGTCGGCCGCTACACCGAGCAGACCAGGAACGACCTGATCCGCCGCCGCGACCTGCTGGACGCGACCATCCGCGTCACCAACGAGTCGCTCGACGAGCTGGACCCGTCGCGCCGGCTGGACCGGCTGCTGGCCGAGATCAGCACGGCCGACCGCTACGCGAGTTTCCGTGGTCTGACCGGTCGCATCCACCACGACCTGCGCCGCCTGAGCGACGACCTGGCCGCGGCCCGCGCCCGCTGGGACGGCACCGGAACCCCGCCGCTGCAACGGATCGTGCTCTACGTCGACGATCTCGACCGGTGCACCCCGGCCAGGGTGGTCGACGTGCTGCAGGCGGTGAACCTGCTGCTCACCATGGACCTGTTCATGGTGGTGGTGGCCGTGGACCCCGAGTGGCTGGTCGCGGCGCTGCGCGCCCACCACGGGGACCTGCTCGACGTCGAGGGCGCCGGCCCGGTGGCGTACCTGGACAAGATCTTCCACATCCCGTTCGCGCTGCGGCCGATGGGCGATCGCGCGGCCGACCTGCTGCGTTCGCTGTTGCCCCAGGAACCCGCGCCCGCACCGGCCGTGACACCGGCCGTGGCAGCACCGGCACCCGCGCCCGAGCGACAGCCGGTGGTCACGATGGCCGACCCGCCGGCCCTGCGCGCGGCACGGGTGAGTGCCCGGTCGGAAGGTCTGCGGATGACCGCCGCCGAGCGGGATTTCCTCACCCGACTCACCCCGCTGCTGCCCACACCGAGATCGGTCAAGAAACTCGCCAACCTGTACCGGCTGCTGCGACTTTCCCTGCCGCCGGCGGCGCTGCCGGAATTCCTGGACGGCTCCTACCAGGCCGCCGCGCTGCTGCTGGCGGCGATCACCGGTACCCCGCACGAGGCCCGCGCCCTGCTCACCGGTCTCGACGGCGAAGGCGAGGACATCGTGGATGTCCTGCGCGCCAACGACCTCGGCGTCGCGACACGTCTGGCGGACCTGATCACCGCGCTGCGCGAGAAAACTTCCGTGTACGGCGACCCGCCCTCCTACCGGCGTTGGGCCGTCCAGGTCGCCCGCTACGGTTTCGGTACCCATGATCTTTTCGTCGGGCAATAATTCCGCCGGCGGAATTGTCAACCTGATCCGCGAGCACGCGTTGCCATTGCGACCAACCTGGTCAACGCCCCCGATCGGCGCTACCTCGGCTTTGTGACCACTAACTAGCGTCGTTGCCAACCAGTTCCCCCACAGGCGGAATAGGACTGTTGGAAATGACGAACAATCCGCACAAAATATCGGTACCGGACCGCCCGGGTGACGTCGCGGTCGCCGAGGACCGGGACACGAGCTACGCGGCCGGGGCGTCGGTCGAGGCGACGGCGGCCGGGACGTCGCTGCTGTCGAGCACACCGGGTCTGCACCTGGTGCGCCGGTTCTCCTTCGGCCCGACCCCGCAGCTGGTCGGCTGGACCCGGATCGTCGGCGCCACCCGGTGGTTCCACCAGCAGCTGCGCCCCGGGCGGATCCCGGACCCGCTGGCCGACCACGTGTGGCGGTCGTTCCCGCTGGCGGGGATGGACACGCGCCAGATCGCGGCCGAGACCGACGCGGGGACCACCACCGCGCAGGTCCAGTACTACACGGCGACGCTGGGGCGTCAGCTGTGGAGTACCCGCCAGGTCCTGGAGGTCATGGTCGACTTCTGGGGGAACCTGCTCAACGTGCCGATGCCGAACCCGAGTCTGTGGCATCTGGCCGGTCCGTACCACAACGAGGTGATCCGCCGGCACGCGCTGGGCCGTTTCCGCGACATGCTGCACGCCGCGATGCGGCATCCGGCGATGTTGCGCTACCTGTCCAACGACGTGTCGAAGAAGTCGTCGGTCAACGAGAACCTGGGGCGTGAGCTGCTCGAACTGCACACGGTCGGCATCAACGGCGGCTACACCGAGACCGACGTGCGCAACAGCGCCTACATCCTGACCGGCCGCACCATCGACGGCGACGGGTTGTTCCGCTACGACCCGGCCCGCCACTACACGGGCGCGGTGAAGGTCCTGGGGTTCAGTGACGCCAACGCCACCGCCGAGGGCGGCCTGGCGGTCGGCGACCGTTATCTGGCCTACCTGGCGACCCATCCGGCCACGGCCCGGTTCATCGCCCGCAAGCTGGCCGTCCGGTTCGTCGCCGACAGTCCGCCCAAGTCGCTGGTCGACCGGCTCGCCAAGGCCTACCTGGACAACGACACCGCGATCGGGCCGGTGTTGCGCGCGCTGGTCGGCTCCGAGGAGTTCGCCGGCGCGGTGGGTGCCAAGACCCGGCGTCCGCTGGAGAACACCACCGCGACGGCCCGCGCGTTGGGTGTGTGGCCCGACGGGGACACGATGACCCAGGGCCTGACCGGCCTGATGAGTCACCTGACCCAGGTGGGGCACCGCCCGCACGGCTGGCAGGGCCCGGACGGCTATCCGGATGTGGCCGCCGCGTGGAACTCGGCCGGCACGATGCTCAAGCAGTGGAACCTGCACCGCCGGTTGACCGACAACGCGCTGGCCGGGTTGCGGCATCTCGGCGCGGACCGGCTGGTTCTGTTCGTGCCGCGCGGGGTCGACGACTACCTCGACGCGTTGAGCGACCGGTTGGTGTTCCAGGCGTTGACGCCGGCTCACCGCGCCGGCCTGCGCGCCTACCTCGGTCCTGATGTCACCACCGGGGCGCAGGCGCACGAGCACGCCGCCGCGCTGGCCGCCCTGATCCTCGATTCCGCGTACTTCGCCCTGCGCTGAGAAGGCACCTGACACATGACTACTTCACCGAATCCCGCCGAGCGGGCCACCGCGAGCCCATATCCCGAGCGGGTCGCCGAGAGCCTGCATCCCGACTGCCCCGACCTGTCCCGTCTGGGGCCGACCCCCGCCGACGCGCTGCTGCGGGCCAAGGCCGCCCGGGCCGAGCACGACGACGAGCGGCGGACGTCGATCTGGAGCCGGGGTTTCACCCGCCGGCGCCTGATCGCCGGCGCCGGCATGGTCGGTGTGGCCGGCATCGGTTCCCAGCTGGTCACGACGCGGGTGTCGTTCGCCGCGCCGGACCCCGAGACCCAGGCCGCGACCAACACGCTGGTGGTGATCTTCCTGCGCGGCGGCCAGGACGGCCTGTCGATCCTCGTGCCGGGCGCCGACGAGCACCTGACCGGGGCGCGGCCCAACATCCGGGTGCCGGCCGGCGCCCTGGTCCCGCTGACCCGGGGTTTCGGCATGCACCCCGCGCTGGAGCCGCTGCGCGGGTACTGGAACGCCGGCACGTTCAGCATGGTTCCCGCACTGTCCACACCGGACTTGTCGCGCAGTCATTTCCAGGCCCAGGACTGTCTGGAGCGCGGCGGCAGGTCCAGCACGTCGATCACCTCCGGCTGGCTGGACCGCACCCTGACCGAGTTGGGGGCTGGCACGACGTTCCGCGCGATCTCCGAGTCGACGACGCTGCCCCGGGCGCTGGTCGGCCCGAGCAACGCGATCGCCATGACCGGTATCGACAGCTTCAAGCTCAGTGTCGGCGCCGCCACCCGCGCGCGGACGACCGAGGCCCTGGAGCGCCTCTACACGGGTTTCACGCATCCGCTGCGCACCCAGGCGTTGACGACGCTGCACGCCCTGGACGCGGCCGCCAGGATCCAGTCGACCCCGTACACGCCGGGTGAGGGCTATCCGAACAACTCGTTCAGCAAGTCGCTGCAGGACATCGCCCGCCTGATCAAGAGCAACGCCGGTCTCCGCGTGGCGTGCGTTGATCTCGGCGGCTGGGACATGCACACCGGCCTGGGCACCATCGACACCGGCGACATGCAACGCCTGCTGAAACCACTCGGCCAGGCCCTGGCGGCCTTCGCCAAGGATCTCGGCAGCGCCCTGGGCCGCACCACGGTCCTCACCATGACCGAGTTCGGCCGGCGCCTGCGGGAGAACGCCAGCGGCGGCCTCGACCACGGCCACGGCTCGGTGGCGATGCTGATGGGCGGCGGTCTCAAGCCGAAGTCCATCGCCGGCGCGTGGCCCGGCCTGGCACCGGACGTGCTGGTCAGCGGTGACGTACCGGGCAGCAACGACTTCCGCGACCTGCTGGGCGAGGTGCTGGTCAAGCGTTTCGGCCTGACCACGGCCAACCTCGGCCGCATCTTCCCCGACCACTCCTACCGGGCTCTGGGCGCCTTCGCCTGACCCCCGCCGGGGGCGGCCCCCAGGCCGTCCCCGGCGGGTTGGGGCGTCACGGCTCACGAGGCTCGGCGACGGGCAGGGTGGCGGCGAGGTCGCGCAGGTCGGTGAGGGTGTCGGCGAGGGCGACTTGCTCGGCGTCGGTCAGCGCGACCGCGGCGGCGCGGGTCAGGAACTCCCTGGCGCCGTCCGGATCGTCGGTCCTGACGGCGAGTTCGGCCCGGTAGGCCAGGGCGTTGACCAGGTCGACGGGCGTCGCCGTGGCGTCGTCGCGGGCGAGTGCGCCGTCGAGGATGCGCACGGCCTGGTCCGCGGTCCCGCGCGAGTCGCCCATGACCACGGCGCTGTCCAGGGACTTCCCGAGCCGGCTGCGGGCCGGTTCGGAGGCGGAGCCGGCGGGGGCGGCGTGGATCCGGATCCAGTTGCCGCCAGGGTCGATGACGGCGAAACCGGACATGTTGTCGGCGTTCTTGCGCCGGCGCGGGCGGGTCATCCGGGGGATGCCGGTGACCAGGATCTTGCCGTGGGCCGCGCGCATCCCCTCGGCGAAGGCCCGGTACAGCTCCCCGGTGTCGGGCGCGATGACCAGGCAGGACCCGTAGGAGTCCTCGGGGTTGAAGTCCGGGAGCACGAAGAAGTGCAGGTTGATGTCCTCGCGCCGCACCGACACGTGCGGGTAGGGGCGGGCCTGGTAGGAGGTCCGGGTGAACCCCAGCATCGTGTAGAACGCCTCGATCTCGTCGATGTCCGGGCAGGGCAGCAGGGGCACGGTGATCTCGTTGGCCATGCGGCCACCGTACACTGTACCGAAAGCTGTACGGTACGCTGTACGGACGCAGCAGGAAGGCACGCAGTGGCTCGACGTTCCCCGGCACCCGACCTGGCCCGCAGCATCTACCTGCTGTGGGGCCACCACCCCGGCCCTGGCCGCTCGGGCCTGACGGTGCCCGCGATCGTCGCCGCCGGGATCGAGATCGCCGACGTCGACGGCCTGGACGCGCTGTCGATGCGCAAGGTCGCCGACCGGCTGGGCGTCGGCGCGATGTCGCTCTACGGCCACGTCCCCGGCAAGGACGACCTCACCGCACTGATGGTCGACGCCGTCCACGCCGAGCTCTACGACCAGGACGTCACGGCCGCGACCCGGGTCGGCGACTGGCGGGCGGCGATGCGGTTCGTCGCCGAGCGGAACTGGGCGCTCTACCAGCGGCACCCGTGGCTGCTGGAGATCCGCTCGTCGCGGCCGACCCTCGGCCCGCACGTCAGCCGCAAGTACGAGGTGGAACTGCGCCCGCTGGACGGCATCGGCCTGTCCGACATCGAGATGGACGCCGCCCTCACCCTGGTGCTCAGCCATGTCGACAGCACGGCCCGCGCGCACCGCAAGGTCTCCCGCACCCGGACCGAGTCCGGCATGACCGACGCGCAGTGGTGGGCGGTCGTCGCCCCGGTCCTCGACCAGGTCATGACCGACGACGACCTCATCGTCTCCGCCCGCGTCGGCGGCGCGGTCGGCGCCGAGTTCGATGCCGCCCAACACCCCGAGCACGCCCTGACCTTCGGCCTCGACGTCATCCTCGACGGCATCCAGGCCCGAATCACGCCAGGCTGAGCCGCCCGGGACCGGTCAGGGCCGCTGGGCGAGAACCGTGACCGTCCCCGGTTCGACCTCGGTGAAGCCCGCGTCCCGCACGGCCACCACGCCGCGTGTGCGCCACGCGCCTTCCGGATCGTCCCCGGGATGCAGCGTCGCCCATTCGCCGGGTGTCGCCGTGCGCACCGCGCACCGGAACCCCGACTCCGCCCAGCCGGCGAGACCGGGCGTCCACAACGCGGCCAGCAGCATCGACGCGTGCCCCACCTGGGCCGCCGCCTTCCCCGCGGTCATCTCCACCGTGGGGTTCAGCCACAGCACGGGCACACCGTCGGGCGCCGGCCCTGGTTCGTCGGCCGGCAGGTCGCTGCCGGCGATCTGGAGCCGCGACACCTCCTTGGGGGTGTCCACGACCCGTCCGGGCAGCAGCGCCCGCACCGACGCCCCGGCCACGGTGACGGTCACCCCGGGCAGGTCCTGGACCGCCGTCCAGTGTGCGCCGCGGGCCCGCCGGGAGACCTTGCGGATGTGGGCCGCCACCCAGTCGGCGACCGCCTCGTGCCACTCGCCGTCCTCGGCGGCGCGCGGGTCGAGGCAGACGGCGACGGCGGCGGCGGCCGCGGCTTCCAGCAGCGCGGTTCGGCCGGGCGGTTCGGCGCGTTCGATGCGCAGGACCAGCGGCATGGCCCGCACCAGCGTCGGGTCCTCGGCGGAGACGTCGGCGGTCGCGGCGGCGGGCAGGCGCAGCCACCCGGCGTAGCGGGCGGCGAGCGGTTCGAGCACGGTCACGGGCGGGGGTGTTCCAAACCGTCGGCGGCGTCGGCGGCCTCGACCTCGGCGCGGGTGACGCCCAGGACGAACAGCACCACGTCCAGGTAGGGGTGGGACAGCGCGGTGTCGGCCACCTCCCGTAACGCGGGTTTCGCGTTGAACGCCACGCCCAGTCCGGCGGTGGACAGCATGTCGATGTCGTTGGCGCCGTCGCCGACGGCCACGCACTGGGCCAGCGGCACGTCGAACTTCTCGGCGAAGCGCCGCAGCGCCGCCGCCTTGCCGGCCCGGTCGACGATCTCGCCCCGGACCTTGCCGGTGATCACCCCGTCGACGACCTCGAGGTGGTTGGCGACGGTGAAGTCGAGGTGCAGGTCGGCGGCCAGCCGGTCGATGATCCGGCCGAACCCGCCGGACACCACGCCGCAGCGGAAGCCGAGGCGTTTGAGGGTGCGGATGGTGGTGCGGGCGCCGGGCATCAGCTCGATCGAGTCGGCGACCTCGTCGAGCACCGACTCGGGCAGACCGGTCAGGCACGCCACCCGCCGCTCCAGCGACTGGGCGAAGTCCAGTTCGCCGCGCATGGCGGCCTCGGTGATCTCGGCCACCTCGGCGCCGCAGCCGGCCCGTTCGGCCAGCATCTCGATGACCTCGCCCTGGATCAGGGTCGAGTCGACGTCGAAGACGACCAGCCGCTTCGCGCGGCGGGTCAGGCCCTCGCGTTCGACGGCGATGTCCAGGCCGACCCGCACCGACACCTCGGCCAGCGCGGTGCGCAGCGCGGTGTCGGCGTCGCGGTTGTCCTGGGCGACCGACACCCGCAGCTCAAGCCCGGTGACCGGGTAGTCGGCGACCCGCCGGATGGCGTCGATGTTCACGTCGAGGGCGGCGAGCCGGCGCGCGACCTCGGCGAAGGACCGGGCGGTGACCGGGCGCCCCAGCACGATCAGCACGTGGCTGGAGCCGACCCTGGCCGGCGACAGCGGGTCGGCGCCCACTTCGACGTCCACCCGCATGGCGACGGTCGCCATCGCCTGCTCGACGGCCTCCTGTAAACCCTCCGGGTCCTCCGGGGCGCCGACCAGCACCCCGAGCACCAGCTGACCACGGATGGTGACCTGCTCGACGTCGAGGATCTCCGCGCCGTGCCGGGTGAGCACGGCGAACAGGACCGACGAGACGCCGGGCTTGTCCGGCCCGGTGACCGTGATCAGCACCGGGGTGCTGGGCTGGAGGGCCACCGGTCAGTTCGGGTTCTTCGGGTCGTTCTTGGAGATCTCGTCCGGGTTCATCTTCTCGGCGAGCATCTCCGACGGGGCCGGCGGCGCGTCGGCGACCGCGACACCGTGCTTGGCGCTGAACAGCCCGATGTACTTCTCCTGGTGGGCCCGCTCGGCCATGTGCGGGTAGTGCAGGTCGAACGCCGGGCGCTCGGAGCGGATCCGGGGCAGTTCGGTGAAGTTGTGCCGGGGCGGCGGCGACGAGGTCGCCCACTCCAGCGAGTTGCCGTAGCCCCACGGGTCGTCGGCGGTGGTGGTCTCGCCGTAGCGGTAGCTCTTGAACACGTTCCAGATGAACGGCAGCGTGGACGCGCCGAGGATGTACGCGCCGATCGTGGAGATCGTGTTCAGCGTGGTGTAGCCGTCGCTGGCCAGGTAGTCGGCGTAGCGGCGCGGGAAGCCCTCGTTGCCCAGCCAGTGCTGGACGAGGAACGTGCCGTGGAAGCCGAGGAACGTGGTCCAGAAGTGCAGCTTGCCGAGCTTCTCGTCGAGGTAGCGCCCGGTCATCTTCGGGAACCAGAAGTAGATGCCGGCGAACGTGGCGAACGCGATGGTGCCGTAGAGCACGTAGTGGAAGTGCGCGACGACGAAGTAGGTGTCCGACACGTGGAAGTCGATGGCCGGCGCGGCCAGCAGGATGCCGGTCAGACCGCCGAACAGGAACGTGACGAGGAAGCCGACCGAGAACAGCATCGGTGTCTCGAAGGTCAGCGACCCCTTCCACATCGTGCCGATCCAGTTGAAGAACTTCACGCCGGTCGGCACCGCGATCAGGAACGTCATGAACGCGAAGAACGGCAGCAGCACGGCGCCGGTGGCGTACATGTGGTGCGCCCACACCGCGATCGACAGGGCCGCGATGCCCAGCGTCGCGTACACCAGCCCTCGGTAGCCGAACAGTGGTTTGCGGCTGAACACCGGGAAGATCTCGGACACGATGCCGAAGAACGGTAGCGCGACGATGTAGACCTCGGGATGGCCGAAGAACCAGAACAGGTGCTGCCAGAGGATCACGCCGCCGTTGGCCGGGTCGAACACGTGCGCGCCGAGCTGGCGGTCGGCGAGCAGGCCGAACAGGGCGGCGGTGAGGATCGGGAAGGCGATCAGGATCAGGATCGAGGTGATGAAGATGTTCCAGGTGAAGATCGGCATCCGGAACATCGTCATGCCGGGCGCGCGCAGGCAGACCACGGTCGTCAGCATGTTGACGCCACCGAGGATCGTGCCGAGACCGGACATGATCAGCCCGACGATCCACAGGTCCCCACCGACTCCCGGTGAGTGGATCTTGTCGGACAGTGGTGTGTAGGCGAACCAGCCGAAGTCGGCGGCACCACCCGGCGTGAGGAAGCCGGAGATCACGATCAGGCCACCGAAGAGGAACAGCCAGTAGGAGAAGGCGTTCAGCCGGGGGAAGGCGACGTCCGGGGCACCGATCTGCAGCGGCAGGATGAAGTTCGCGAAGCCGAACAGGATCGGCGTCGCGTACAGCAGCAGCATGATCGTGCCGTGCATGGTGAACAGCTGGTTGTACTGTTCCTCGGACAGGAACTGCTTGCCCGGGAACGCCAGCTCGGAGCGGATGAGCATGGCCATCGCGCCGCCGATCATGAAGAAGGCGAACGCGGTGACCAGGTACATCATGCCGATCTTCTTTGGATCGGTCTCCTTGAACAGCTGCAGCAGGTATGAACCCTTTGCGCCTGGTCGCGCCGGGTACGGCCGCGTGGCGATCGGCTTCGGGGCTACTGCCGTCACTCCATGCCTCCCTGATCCCGAACCACGCATGGCCGTGATTCGCGCCCGATCGTAGCCCGCGTGGTGTGGGCCGACGCGGCTGGGCTCACGCGCCCGGCCTGCGGGGATCGGGTCGTCGCAGCGCAATGCCAAGATCCGTGACGGCCACCACACCGGGTCTGCACCGGTCCTTGAGCCACGCGGTCATCTCAGCACGGCCACGACCAGCGCCAGGGCGACGGCGATCGCGCCGGTGAGCGGCCCGCCGACGAGCAGGAACACCAGCGCCAGCGCGCCGATGTCCGGTCCGCGCAGCGTCCTGGCGATGAGCCGCAGGGGCATGGCGCCGAACGGGGTGTCGACGGCGCCGAGGTTGTCGAAGGTCGGCGGGTTGCCGGTGACGGTGCGCACGGCGCTGGCCGCCAGCAGCGGGATCACCAGCAGCAGCCCGAGATCCCCGCTGTCACCGATCGCGACGGTACTGACACTGACGGCGATCAGCGGGCCGTCGCCGGAGGCCGGTAACGCGGTTTCCCCACCGGTTCCGGTCCCCAGGTCGGGAACCGCGCTGGTGTCCCAGAGCAGGAGGATCGGCAGTGTCCAGGCGAGCGCCACGGCGGTGAGGACAAGAAGGTGTGCGGCGCGCAGCGCGGTGTCGGTCTGTCCGAGCCAGCGGCGGCGGCCGGGCGAGCGCCACAGTTCTCCCAGCCCGCCGGCCAACGGCATCAGCGCCAGATACCCGAGCACGCCGAGCACGACCTCGCCGGGGAGGCCGGGCAGCGCACGACTGGCGGCGACGGCGGTCAGCGCCAGCAGTCCGGCCGCCGGCAGATACCGGGCGCGCGCGGCGACTCCCACGAACGCCAGCCGCAGCCCGACCGGCCGCAGCAGCGACCAGGCCCGGACGGGCCGGCCGGCGGGCAACAACATCGTCGGGTCGAGGAACCGCACGCCGACGACCCGCATCAGCCGGTCCCGCCAGCCGGCGACGAGGTCGGTCCGCCCGGCGTCGGCGATCTCGGGCCGGGCCACCGGACCGGACAGACCCAGCAGCCACCCGCCCGCCACGGCCAGGACCCCGGCGGCGACGAACAGTAGGGATGGTCCGGGCAGCGGAACCATCGCCGCCAGGGCGAGCCCGACGACCACCACGGCCTCCAGCCGCGCGTCACGACGTACCCGCCGCACCGCTCCCCATGCCAACAGTCCGCCGCCGGCCAGCACGAACGCGCCGGCCAGCACCCAGGTTCGGCTGAGTCCGGCGACCGCCGCGAGCAGCGCCAGCACGTATCCACCGGTGACGAGCCTGGCGAGCCAGCCGCCGACGAGCCGCCCGGTGATCAGCCGGCGGCGGTCGAGGTCGGCGTCACGCCAGGTCAGGGCGGCCGGTTCGAGCCAGACGAACCCGCGCGAGAGCATCGACCACCACAGCAGCGCGGCGGTGACCAGCACCAACGTCAGGTCGTCGGCGGCGCCGACGCCGACGACCTCCCGTACCCGGTCGAGCCGGAAGAAGGCCATGGTGAGCACGCCGATGCCCAGCAGGGCGCCCAGGGTGCGTTCGTCGCCGGACAGCCAGCGCGCGGCGAAGGCCCTCATCCGAGCGTGACGACCTGGTCGGCGAGGTCGACCAGCGGTGGGTGGTGGGTGGCCATGACGACGGTGCGGCCCTGCGAGCACTCGGCCTGGACGAGGTCGGCGAGCCACTCCTTGCCCTGGGTGTCGAGGGCGCGCTCGGGCTCGTCGAGAAGAAGGACGTGATGGGGTCGGGCGACGGCGCCGAGCAGCAGCAGCCGGCGCCGCTGCCCGGCGGAGAGGTGGTAGGCATGCACGTCGGCGCGCTCCCCGAGGCCCGCGCGGTCGAGCCACGGGTCCGGTTCGTCGCCGGTCCGAAAGCTGTCGAGGAGGAGTTGAAGGTGCTGTCGGGGTGACAGTTCGGCGAAGAAGTCGGAGTCGTCGAGCAGGACGGACACGTTCCGCCGGAACCCCGGGTCCCGCTCATCGGGTGCGCGCCCGTCGACGGTGACGGTGCCGTCGGTGGGCTGCCGCAGCCCGTAGAGACAGTGGAGAAGGGTGGACTTGCCGGCGCCGTTGGCGCCGGCAAGCGTGAGGCAGGTGCCGGCGGGCAGGTCGAGGGTCAGGTCACGGAACAGCCAGTGCTCGCCCGCCCGCATCCCGAGCCCATCGACCATGATCGCCATGGGCCCATTGTGCGTGTCCTAGCGATCGCGGAGGAACCGGCTCCACGAGTCGGGCGAGAAGGCCAGCTGCCCACCGGTCCGGTTCTTCGTGTCACGCACCAGAACCGCCTTGGCGGCCTGGCCGACCTCGACACACGCACTGCCGTTGCCCTGGCTTCGGCTTGACTTGCGCCAGTTCACGACGCGATCCGCTGTTGCCACTGTTGCGCACCTTCCTCAATGAGACCCAGAGACTCGTTGTCGGACAACGCTTTGGTCCGGATCGACTCCCAGACTACCCCAACCATCTCAACCATGGCCCGGTCGTAAACGGTCTGACCATCCAGAACCGTGTCCACGTACGCCACAGTCGACTGTCGAGCAACCTCCGCGATGACGAACCCCCCGCCCATCGCGTTGTGCGGACAGGCGGCCGAGAGCACCTGGATGCAGACCCTGGGACGACGGGCAAACTCGACCAGCTTCGCCAACTGCGCAGCCATCACTGGGGGACCACCGACATTTCGGTGCAGCACATGCTCGTCGATGACGGCCCAGAACCAAGGCGGATCCTCAAGTTCCAACACCGCCTGTCGATCCAGCTTCGCCGCTACCCGCGCGACCACCTCACTCTCAGTCAGGCCGGGAAATGCCTCCACAAGCATTCGGGCGTACTCCTCGGTTTGGAGTAGACCCGGTACAACCGAGTACTCAAACCACTTGAGAGCACGGGCTTCCGCTTCCGCAGCGGCGAAAGGTCGGAAACCCGGGGAGATCGGTGCCGCTCGGATGCGGGACTCCCAGCGCGTCAGGACCCCCGCCGTGTCGAGTGCCTTGTCGAGCAGGTGGGCCTGCTCCTTGGTCGGCATTCGGTAGGCCGTTTCGATGTTCTTGATCGTGGACTGACTGAACCCGATGAGTTTGGCCAACTCGTCCTGGGAGTAGCCGCGACGGGCGCGCAGCGCACGCACCTCGTCCGCGAGCAGCTGTCGTTCCACGCCAACGCCAGGTACGTCTGATGATGACACGCGGCGCACGTTACGACACGCTCCGCAGACCCGACCCCCTCGGGGTCCACATAGCCGAAAGTTTCGGAAAGCAGGCCGAGGAACTGGATCTTTCCGCCGCAAAGTCCGCTGCAACCGTGCCCGGAAGGCTCCCGCAACAAATCCGAAAATAATTGACAACATTCACAGGCGATACGGATAATTTTTGCATTCTTCCCCTGCAACGCCCTCGACGAGGAGGACGCACGCATGAGTTCGAAGAGACGCACCGGCAGGATCCTCGGCCGGCTGTTCGCCGCCGCGCTGTTCGTGGTCACGGCGACGTGGCCGGGCACGGCGGCGGCCATCGACACGAACCAGACCGGCAACCACGGCGGCTACTACTACTCGTTCTGGACCGACAGCCAGGGCACCGTCTCGATGGACCTGGGTTCGAACGGCAACTACAGCACCTCGTGGCGCAACACCGGAAACTTCGTGGCCGGCAAGGGCTGGGCGACCGGCAGTCGGCGCGCGGTGACGTACTCGGGCAGTTTCAACCCGTCCGGCAACGCGTATCTGACGCTGTACGGGTGGACGAGGAGCCCGCTGGTCGAGTACTACGTCGTCGACAACTGGGGCACGTACCGCCCGACCGGCACGTACAAGGGCACGGTCACCAGCGACGGTGGCACGTACGACATCTACCAGACGATGCGGTACAACGCGCCGTCGATCGACGGCACCCAGACCTTCCCGCAGTTCTGGAGTGTGCGGCAGTCCAAGCGCACCGGCGGCACGATCACGTCGGGCAACCACTTCGACGCGTGGGCCCGCAACGGCATGAACCTGGGCACGAACCACGCCTACATGATCATGGCCACCGAGGGCTACCAGTCCAGCGGCAACTCCAACATCACCGTCGGCGGCACCCCCGGCGGCGGCGACCCCCAACCCGGCGGCTGCACCGCGAACCTGTCGGCCGGTGACCGGTGGAGTGACCGCTACAACCTCAACGTCTCGGTCACCGGCTCCAGCAACTGGAACGTGACGATGAACGTCCCGTCCCCCGCGAAGATCATCGCCACCTGGAACGTCAACGCGACGTGGCCGACGGCCCAACAGATGGTCGGCCGCCCCAACGGGAACGGCAACAACTTCGGCGTCACCATCCAGGCCAACGGCAACTGGAACTGGCCATCGGTCTCCTGTAGTACCGGCTAGTGCCGGCGGGCACGGCGTCCTCGGCGGAGGACGCCGTGCCTGGCTACCCTGCCGCGGTGGACTGTGATCACGACCCGGACGGCGAGGGCCTGTCCGCCGGCACCCCGGACCAGGGGACGTGGGTGCGGCTGTGTCACCGCGTCGACCCGTGGAACGACGGTTCGATCGACGTCTGCGCCCAGATCGCGGCCCCCGGCCTGACCGCGACACTGCACGGCGTGACCCTGTCGGTCATGGGTGGCACCGACCTCGTCCCGTTCCTCGACGGCCTGGCCACGGACTTCACCGGCTGGGACGGCACCCGAACGTGGACCACCCTGGACGGCGACCTGCGGATCGACGCGGTGTTCGGCTCCGGGGGCCACGTGAGCCTGACCTGGACCCTCACCCCGTGGCGCCACCAGGACGGCACCTGGTCGGCGTCGACGACCGTCGTCCTGGAGGCCGGCGAGCAGTTGAGCCGTCTAGCCGCCGACGCCCACGGGTTCCTCAGCTGAGCGGGTGGTGTTCTTCTCGTCCACCACCACCCGAAGTTTGTCCGCCAGCTCGTCGCCGGTCACCGCCCCGACGAACGCCGACGCCACCCGGTGCCGCCGGTCGAGGATCAGCGTCGACGGGATCGCCACGTTCCGGTAGTCCTTCAACTCGACGAACGTCCGCATCGACGGGTCGTGGATCGACGGGTAACTGATAGACCGGTCCCGCACGAAGTCCACCGCGCTCTCCCGAATCCGGTCCCGCACGTTGATCCCGACGAACGCGACGTCCTCGTCGACGAACTCCTGGTGAACCCGCTCCAGATCCCCCGCCTCCGCCTGACACGACGGACACCAAGCCCCCCACACGTTCACCACGACGACCTGCCCGACGTAGTCGTCCACCGCGACCGTCCTCGCCGGGTCCAGCAGATCCTCGCCGCTGACCTCGCCGATCGCCACCCGTTGCCCCACCGGCACGATCGACCCGTCCCGCAACACCGCGGCCGCCTCACTCGACGAACACGACGTCACCACCAACAACACACCCACCAGCAACCCACGAATCCGCACACGAACACGGTAGCGACCCGATTCCCGCCGACACCCACGGACGCCGTCCACAGCCCGAATCACGGCGGTTCAGGAATCCGAACTCCTAGAGTCGGATCCTCTTCGGATCGACCCCAGTGGCCGGCCAGACGATACCGTCGCCATCCACGACCCAGGCCGGCTGGGACAGCAGCCCGGACAACCGGCACACCATGTTCGCGAACAGATCCTCCCAGCGGCATTCGATGTAGCACACTGTCATGTCTTCCAGATCGTCCGGCACCCCGAAATCACCACTGGGCTTGTACGATTCATCGAATCCCCCGAGATCGAATGTGCCGTCGTTGTTCGCGAACACCGTGAACAGACGTCCCTGGCCATCGGCCACCTGCACAACGGCGTCCTTCGCGAGACTGTCGGTGGACGCCGTCCCGCCCTCAACCAGGAGGAATTCTCGAACTTTGTCGAACACCCCGACATCCCGGGACACCAGGATCGCGCTCTTCATCGGGGCACCATTCCCTGGTAGCCCATCCGCGCGTGGATTGGTCGCGGCCGTTGGTGTGTCAGACTTGTGGAGCCCGATCGGTGATCGTGCCGCCGGCGCCCTCAGGTGAGGGCGAGGTAGGCGGCGATCGTGTCGTTGAGGATTTCCTGGCCGGGGCGCGACCACAGTTCGGCGTTGAAGACCTCCACCTCGATCGGGCCGGTGTAGCCGGTGGCGGCGACCGCCGTGAGGAAGCGGGGGAACTCGATGTGGCCGGTGCCGGGGAGGCCTCGGCCGACCAGGACGTCCGCCGGGAGCGGGAGGATCCAGTCGGCCAGTTGGAAGCAGGCGATGCGGCCGGCGGCGGCGGCGATCAGCTCCCACACCCGCTCGTCCCACCACACGTGGTACGTGTCCACCGTGATGCCGACGGCTTCCGGGGGGAACGGGGCGGCCAGGTCGAGCGCCGCACCAAGGGTCGCGACGACGCTGCGGTCGGCGCAGAACATGGGGTGCATCGGTTCGATGGCGAGGCGGACGCCGGCGTCCAACGCGTAGGGGGCCAACGCTTCCAGCCCGGCCGCCACTCGAGCCCGCGCCGGCTCGAGTGACCGCCCGGCCAGGCCCCCGCACACCAGCACCACCGCCGGCGCCCCCAACTCGGCCGCCTCGTCGATGGCGGCTCGGTTGTCGTCCAGCCAGTCGTCGGCGCCGAAGAAGCCGCCTCGGCACAGGGAGGTGACGGTCAGGCCGGCTTCGCGGACCAACGCGGCCGTGCGGGCCAAGCCGTAGTCGCGGACGGGCTCGCGCCACAGGCCGATGCCCGGCACTCCGGCTACCGCGCAGCCGGCGACCACCTCCGGCAGCGGCCAGAACTTCGCCGTCGCCTGGTTGAACGAGAACCGCTCCAGACCCATCAACCGACCCCCTCGTTGATCGCCGACCCGACACCCGCCACGACGTCGGGCACCGCCCTCACGCCGCCCCGCACGACACCACCAGTCACGACACGAGCTCGTGCGGCGGACGGCCGCCCAGCCTCCCGTGACGTCAGCTCGGCGGGTGGGAACCGCGGCACCTCAACGCACCTCCTGGGGCACGCCCGCCGTGGCGAAGTAGGCGCGGGCGCGGGCGGCGGCCAGGCCGGGGTCGGGCAGGAGGCCGGCCTCATCAGCCAACTCCAGCAGGCGGGCGCAGTGGGCGGGGGAACGGCCCGACTGCAACCCGCCGACCATCGTGAAGTGGGACTGGTGGCCGGCCAGCCACGACAGGAACACGATCCCCGTCTTGTAGAACTGGGTGGGGGCGGCGAACAGATGCCTGGCCAGCGGGACCGTCGGGTCCATCAACTCCCGGAACCCCGTCATGTCGCCCGCGTCGAGGCGGTGCAGCGCCGGGCCCGCGACCGGCGCCAGGGCGGCGAACACGCCCAGCAGCGCATCCGAGTACCCCTGCTCGTCCCCGGCGATCAGCGTCGGATAGTTGAAGTCGTCGCCGGTGTACAGGCGGACGCCGGGGGGTAGGCGGCGGCGCAGGGCGATCTCGAAGTCGGCGTCCAGCAGGGACACCTTGATGCCGTCGACCTTCGGTGCGTGTTCCTTGACCAGGGCCAGGACCGACTCCGCCGCCTCGTCCACGTCGGACGAGCCCCAGTAACCAGTCAAAGCGGTGTCGAACATGGGGCCCAGCCAGTGGAGCAGGACCGGGCCGGGAGCCTCCGCCAGCAACGTCGAGTAGACCGACAGGTAGTCGTGCGGGCCGTGGGCCGCCGCCACCAGGTGGCGGCTGCACATCAGGACGGGCACCGCCCCGGCCTCGGTGACGTCGGCCAGCTGCGCCCGGTAGGCATCCAGCACCGCCGGCAGGGTCGCCGGGCCGGGCGGGAGCTGGTCGGTGGCCACACCGGCGACGATGCGTCCGCCGACCGAGCGGGCCTCCGCGGCGCTGCGGCGCACCAGCTCACGCACCGCCGGGTAGTCCAGGCCCATCCCCCGCTGCGCGGTGTCCATCGCCTCCGCGACGCCGAAACCGTGGCGCCACAGGTGATGGCGGAACGCCAACGTCGCCTCCCAGTCCAGGACGGCCGGCGCGCCGGGCACGTTCTCGGCCACCGGGGAGGCCACCACGTGCGCCGCCGCGTAGGCGACGCGGCTGCGGGCCGGGGGCAGAGCCTCGACCTGGTCCGCGCCCCGCACCCGGTACACCCGACCGCCGGGCAGCACGACCTCGTCCGGGCGGCCGGTCATCGCGGCCCTTCCCCACACCCGACCGTCCCAGCAGGGCCGAAATCGCGCCATGCCGGTCCTGCGGCATCAACCACATCCGCGCGGCCGGCCACCACAACAGCACCGACATCGCGCCACCCCAGCCCCCCAGCACCAACCACATCCACACGGCCAAGCACCACGACAGGACCGGGATCCCGACGCGCCGGCCCTCCGGCATCAACGACACCCGGGCGGCCGGCCATCACGGCAGGACCGGGATTGCGCCATGCCGGTCCAACCACACGCGCGTGGCCGGCCATCACGGCAACCCCGGGATCTCGACGCGCCGGCCTTCCGAGGCCGCCACCAGCGCCAGCTCGGCCAGTTGCACGCCGCGCGCCGCCGCCCGCAGGTCCCACGGGAACGGCTCCCCCGCCACCACGTGCCGTAGGAAACGCTCCCACTGCACCCGGAAACCGTTCTCGAACACCGTGTTGTCCGGGACCGTCGACCAGTCGCCGCGCTGGTCGGTGCCGGCCGGCAGGTCCGGGTCCCACACCGGGCGCGGGGTGGCGGTCCTGGCCTGGGCGCGGCAGTGCCGCAGTCCGGCGACGGCGCTGCCGTGGGTGCCGTCGACCTGGAACTCGACGAGTTCGTCGCGGAACACCCGCACCGCCCACGACGAGTTGAACTGGGCGATCACCCCGCCGGGCAGTTCGAAGATCGCGTACGCGGCGTCCTCGGCGGTCGCCAGGTACTCGATGCCCTCCTCGTCGAAGCGGCGTGGGATGTGGGTCCTGGTCACGCACTGCACCGCGGTGACCGGGCCGAACAGGTGCTCCAGCACGTAGTGCCAGTGCGGGAACATGTCCAGCACCATCCCGCCGCCGTCGGCGGCCCGGTAGTTCCACGACGGGCGCTGCGCCGGCTGCCAGTCGCCCTCGAAGACCCAGTAGCCGAACTCGCCGCGCACCGACAGGACCTTGCCGAAGAAACCGCTGTCCACGAGCCGCTTGAGCTTCTGGAGGCCCGGCAGGAAGATCTTGTCGGCGACCACGCCGACCTTCACCCCGGCCTGGTCGGCCGCGCGGACCAGCGTCATCGCCCCGGCGAGGTCGGCGGCGACCGGCTTCTCGCTGTAGATGTGTTTGCCGGCCTCGATCGCGGCCGCGACGGCCTTCTCCCGGTGTTGGGTGGTGAGCGCGTCGAAGTAGATCTCGACGTCGTCGCGGGCCAGGGTGGCGTGCAGGTCGGTGGTCCAGTCGGTCAGCCCGTGGCGCCCGGCGATGTCGGCCAGCTTGGCCTCGTTGCGCCCGACCAGCACCGGCTCCGGCCACAGCACGGTGCCGTCGGCCAGCGGCAGGCCGCCGTCGGCGCGAATGGCCAGCAGCGAGCGGACCAGGTGCTGCCGGTAGCCCATGCGCCCGGTCACGCCGTTGAGCGCGATGCCGATCGGCCGGCGCTCGGGGCTGTTGGTCATCCGTTGCTCCCTCTTCCTGTGGGTGCTCAGTGGCTCTCGGCGGAGCCGAGCAGTTCGCGGATCTGCCTGGTGAGTGTGCCGAAGGTCGGGTCGGTCATCACCTGGGCGTAGTCCCGCGCCGCCGGCAGGTCGACGTCCAGCGAGCGGACCAGCCGGCCGGGTCGCGGGCTCATCACCACCACCCGGGTACCGAGGAACACCGCCTCGGCGATGGAGTGGGTGACCAGCAGGATCGTCGTGCCGGTCTCGCGCCAGATCCGGTTCAGTTCGGCGTTGAGCTGCTCGCGGGTCAACGCGTCCAGCGCGCCGAACGGCTCGTCCATCAACAACACCGGCGGTTCGTGCAGCAGCGCCCGGCACAGTGCCACTCGCTGCTGCATACCGCCGGACAGTTCGTGCGGCAGGGCCTCCTCGAACCCGGACAGACCGGTCAGCTCGATCAGCGCGTCGGCCCGCACACCCGCCCGCGCCTTGTTCATCCCCCGCATCTCGGCCTGCAACAGGATGTTCTTGCGCACCCCGCGCCACTCCAGCAGCGCCGCCCGCTGGAAGGCGAACCCGATGGTGCGCATCGGCCCGGTCACCGGCTCGCCCAGCAGGCTCACCGACCCGGTCGTCGGCGCCACCAGCCCGGCGATCACCTTCAGCAGCGTGGACTTCCCGCAGCCCGACGGGCCGACGATGCTGATGAACGCCCCCGGCTCGACCCGCAGCGACACGTCGTCCAGCGCGGTCGTCGACGAGCGCTTGGACCGGAACCGCACGGTCAGCCCCGCCACGTCGACGGCGGTGTCGGTCAGTGTGTCCGGCATCAGGACCCCGACCCGCCGGCGTGGCTGCCGTCCCAGTAGGCCGACGGCTCACCGGCGTTCTCCAACTCCGCGTACTGGGACATCAGCTCGATCGTGTCGGCCCACTGCTGCTCGGTGTTCACGCCCGGCGCGCCGACGCTGTCCAGTTGCAGCAGCGGCTCGGCCAGCTCCAGCTGCTGGATCAGCACCTCCAGCGGCGGCTCGTTCTCGGCGTTGTCGGCCATCGCCTGCGCGGCGGCCGGGATGTCCTTGACCGCCTCGGCCCACGACTTCTGCGTCGCCCGCACGAACCGCGACACCAGGTCCGCCTTGTCCGACAGGGTCTGCTCGCTGGCCACGATGCCGGTGCCCAGCATGTTCAGCCCGGAGTCGGCGTAGAGCAGGTAGTCGACCTGCTTGCCGGTGCGCGCCTCGATCGTCGGGCCCTGGTCGTGGAAGAAGCCCATGATCGCGTCGACCTGGCCCTCGGCCAGCTGGGCGATCTTGTTGGCGGCGTCCATGTTCACCACCGTGACGTCGGAGGCGGACAGGCCGTTGGCCTTGAGCCACGCCGGGAACGTCGCGTACATGGCGTCGCCGGGGGTGCCGCCGACGGTCTTGCCCTTGAGGTCGGCCGGGCTGGTGATCTTCTGGTCGGACAGGAACTCCAGCGACGCCGGGCCCTTCTGCAGGAACACCCCGACGCTCTTGACCGGCATGCCGGCGGCGATGCCCTTGAGCAGCGGCGGGGTGTCCGCCCAGCCGAACGTCGTCTGGTCCTGGGCCACGGCCTGGATCGTGGTGCCCGAACCGTTGCCCGGCTTGATCTCCAGGTCGATGCCCTCGTCGGCGTAGAAGCCCTGCGCGACGCCGTGGTAGAACGGCGCGTGCTCGCCGTAGGGGACCCAGTTCAGGGTCAGGGTGACCTTGTCGGCGTCGGCCGGCGCGCCGCCGCCACCGTCGCCGTCCTCCTGCGCGCCGCCCGGCGCACAGGCTCCGAGCACCAGGACCGAGGCCGCGAGGCCGAGCAGGATGCGCTTGGCGTCCATGGGAAAGCCCTTTCAGGAAGTCGTGAGCGGGGTGGCCGTGCGGCGGCTGGCGTGCCACGGGATCAGCAGCGCCTCCAGCACCTCCACCACCACGAACAGCAGAATGCCGATCAGCGACATCAGGAACAGCGCGGCGAACAGCATCGCCGAGTCCAGGTTCCCGTTGGCCAGCAACAACGTGTAGCCCAGGCCCTCGCTGGCGCCGACGAACTCGCCGACCACCGCACCGACGACGGCGAGGGTGACCGCCACCTTCTCCCCCGCCATCAGGTGCGGCAACGCGTTGGGGAACCGGATCTTGCGGAAGGTCTGCCAGCGGGACGCGCCCATCGTCGCCGACAGCTCCAGCAGTTCCGGGTCGGTCGAGCGCAGCCCGGCGACCCCCGAGACCACCACCGGGAAGAACGCGATCAGCACCGCCAGCATGATCTTGGGCGCGAGCCCGTTGCCGAACCACACCACCAGCAGCGGCGCGATCGCGATCTTCGGGATCACCTGCGCGAACAGCACGATGGGGTACAGCGCCTTGTCCATCGTGCGCGAGTAGGCGATCAGGACCGCGGTCGCCAGGCCGAGCACGCTGGCGAGCAGGAACCCGATCACCGTCTCGTAGAGCGTGACGTAGGAGTGGTACATCAGCGACGACCAGTCGCCGGCGATGGTGTCCCACACCTGGCCCGGGGTCGGCACCAGGTAGTGCGGCATCCACTCGTTCTCACTGGCGATCCACCACAGGACGAACAACGCCCCCAGCACGATCGCCGGCCGCCACAGGGCGTCCAGGAAGCGCAGCAGCCGCGCGCCGAGGTCGAACCGGCTGGCCGGCGCCGGGGGCGTCGGCCGGTCGGCTGGTTGCACGTCCTTGGACGTCACCATGCTTGACACCCTAGGTCACCACCTTCTCGACGACGAGCGCGTTGACCCGCCAGTACTGCTCGATGTCGATGCCGAACGTCACGTCGACCGTCCGGCCGGCCGTTCCACCGTCCACAGTGAACTGATCCCAGCCCCAGCGGTTGGTGCCGACGGTGACGCCGCCGTCCACCACCCGCTGCCCGTCGACGGTGACCGTGATGGGCTGGGCGGCGAACTGCGGGTCCCCGCGCAGCAGCGACACCGTGTGCTGGCCCGCCGGAACACGCAGCCGCAGGGTCGCCGGCCCGGTCGAGGTCACCATGTCCCCGCGCAGACCGTCGGGCGCGCCCCGGTCGCGGGACTCCAACCCGGTGGCCTCCACCCAGCCGAACCCGGTCGTCTCGCTGTACGCGGTGGTCGGGTCGAGGCGCTGGTAGCCCGGTTGCAGAGGGCTGTCCGGCGCGCCGGCGTCCAGCGAGTACACGGTCCGCTTGGTCGAGGGCATCAGGTACGCGGTGGCGTTGGCCCGGCTGGCGACCCGCACGCCGCCGGTCGCGGTCGCCGTGGCCGACAGCCGCGCCTCCAGCAGCGGGCCGGTGACCGCGCCCGGTTCCGGTGAGGTGAACCGGAGCCGTGCCCGCACCGTCTGGTGCCGGGGCACCTCGACCCGCACCGGCGTCTGGGTCCACTCGGCCGGCACGGCCAGCGTGACCGTGGCGGTGACCCGCCGGTTGGTGCCGTTGACCAGGTCGACCTCGGCGAAGCCGGCGTCACCGGCCGACACCGGCGTCGGCAGCGTCAGGTTCATCAACTCGACCTGCGAGCCGAACTCGAACCGGTCGAGGTTGAACAGCGTGCCGGTGGTCGCCGGGTTGGTGAACACCAGGTACAGCGCGTGCGTGCCGCCGGGATCGGTGACCGGGGCGGTCACCTCGGTCCAGGTCGTGCCGCCGCCGGTCACCGGGACCGCGACGCTGCCCAGCACCGGGCCGTCCGGCGCGTCCCGGCGGATCTCGATCGTGCCACCGTTGGCCTGGCTGGCGACCCGGAAGCTCATCGTCGGCACACCCGTGAGGTTGACCGGGGTGTAGCCGACCCAGTCGCCGTGGTGGATCTGGCCGACCAGCCCGGCGCTGACGCCGTCGGCGGTGTTGCCGGCGATCCGCACGCCGTTGGCCTCGTCGTAGTGGTCGGCCTGCTTGACCCGGGGCTGGAGCACGACCCGGTCGCTGTGGACCAGCCCACCGGTGTCCTCATAGGACGATTCGAGGTAGTACTCGACGTCCTCGGCGGTGGTGTGCAGCTCGTCGATGACCGTCTCGACCGTGCCCGCGCAGCCGGTTCGCTTGCCCATCAGATGGTCCTGGCGGGCGTGGCGCACCCCGTACTCGGTGACCACCTCGCGGCAGCCGATCGAGCCGTCCTCGGTGAACCCGTCCTCGACGTCGGCCACGTCCACCCGGATCGGCACCGGGACGCCCCAGTCGAAAACCTGACCGTCCGCGGGGGACTCCAGGGTGACCTCGGGCGCGGTGTTGCCGACGGTGACGTCGATCTCGGTGGTGTCGGTGCGCCCGGTCGGGTCGGTGACCGTCAGCGTCGCGGTGTACTCGCCGCGCTCGGTGTAGGTGTGGGTCGGGTTGACGTCGGTGGAGTCGGTGGTGCCGTCACCGTCGAAGTCCCACACGTGGCCCAGGTTCTGGTCCTCGTCGGGGTCGGCGGAGGTGTTGGCGAACTGGACCCGCAGCGGCGCGCCGCCCGAGGACGGGGTCGCGGACGCCGACGCCTTCGGCGCGCGCTCACCGGGACGCAGGTAGTCGACGCGGTACAGCGCCGAGTCGAAGTTCGGGTCACCCCGGCCCGAGCCGCCGTAGTTCGAGCCCCACTCGATGAGGTAGAGCGCGCCGTCCGGGCCGATCTCCAGGTCCATCGGCCGCAGGAACGTCTGGCCGGGCAGGAACCTGTTCAGCGACAACGCCTCCCCGTCCTGGCCCTGCTTGACCTCGAAGATCGCGTTGCGGGTCCACTCGGCGATGAACACGGTGTCGTCGTAGTAGGCCGGCAGCCTGGTCTCCGACTCCAGGTCGGGGTCGAAGTGGTACGTCGGGCCGCCGATCGCCAGCCGGCCGCCGGTGCCCAGTTCGGGCCACTGCGGGGAGGCGTCGTACGGATAGGGCAGCCACGCCGGCTGGGCCGGCGGCAGCGTCGTGAGGCCGGTGTTGTTGGGCGAGTTGTTGGTCGGCCCGTTCGCGCAGTCGTAGGGCTGGCCGGAGGCCCCGGTGGCGAAGTCGTACTCGACGTAGGGCTGGTTGTCGGCGATGCACAGCGGCCAGCCGAAGTTGCCGGCCTTCTTCGCCAGGTTGAACTCGTCGTGGCCCTTGGGGCCGCGCGCGGGGTTGTCGGCGCGGGCGTCCGGGCCGACCTCGCCCCAGTACAGCCAGTCGGTCTCGGGGTCGATGTGGATCCGGTACGGGTTGCGCAGGCCCATCACGTAGATCTCCGGCCGGGTCCTGTCCGTGCCGGGCGCGAACAGGTTGCCCTCGGGGATCGTGTACGTGCCGTCGTCCTCGGGGTGGATCCGCAGGATCTTGCCGCGCAGGTCGTTGGTGTTGGCCGAGGTGCCCTGGGCGTCCTGGTTGCGGCGCCCCGGCCGCTCGTCGATCGGCGCGTAGCCCTCGCAGCACGGGTCGGCGTTGTCGCCGGTGGCCAGGTAGAGGTTGCCGGCGCTGTCGAAGGCCATCCCGCCGCCCTCGTGGGCGTTGATCTCGCGCTGGGAGAAGAACTCGAACTGCACGACCTCGCTGGTGGGGTCGATCCGCAGGGACGACTCGTCGAAGGTGAACCGGGACAGGCGGTTCACCGGGTCGTCGGCCGGGGAGTAGAAGACGTAGAGGTAGCCGTTGTCGGCGAAGTCGGGGTGCAGCACCAGGCCGTGCATGCCGTGGGTGTGGTTGACCAGCACGTCGAGCTTGCCGGCCTCGTGGCTGTAGCCGGCCTCGGGGTCGTAGACCTTGAGCCAGCCCTGGCGCTGGATGTAGAAGACCCGGCCGCGTTCGTCGATCTCCAGGTCGAGCGGGTCGTCGGTGTCGCCTTCCAGCAGGGTCTTGGACCAGCGGTCGTTCTGGGTGGGGCCGCAGTCGCCGGGGGCCGCGCCGGCGGCCCATTCGATGCCGCCGAGCAGGTGCGACCGGAACAGCGGCTCGTCGAAGGCCGACGGGTTGTGGCCGAGGCCGGTGTACCAGGAGCGGCCGCCGTCGAAGTCCTGGCACCAGGAGATCGGGTGGTCGGCGCCCATGGTGTGGCCGGTGTAGGAGCGGGTGTCGAAGCTCGCCAGGACATGCACGTTGCCACGCGGATTGGCAACGAAGTCGTAGGGTTCCTCGGTGCGGTCCCAGATCTGCGGCAGGTCCCGTGTGGACGGGTGGACGCGGTCGTCGACCTGGATGCTGACCGGCTGGATGGCCGGGTGGACCTTGAAGAACGCGCCCATGAGTTGGCCGTACCAGGGCCAGTCGTACTCGGTGCCGCTGGCCGAGTGCACGCCGGTGTAGCCGCCGCCGGCGCGGATGTAGCGCTCGAAGGCGGCGCGTTGGGCGGGGTCGAGGATGGCGCCGTTGCGGCTGTTGGTGTTGTTGAACACGACGGCGTCGAAGGGGGCGAGGCCCTCGTCGGTGAACAACGTCGGGTCGTCGGAGACGGTGACGTCGAAGTCGTTCTCGGCGCCGAGTTCGGTGATCGCGCGCTGCCCGGCGGGGATGGAGTCGTGGTAGAAGCCGTTGACCTTGGAGTAGACCAGGACGCTGAACCGTGACTGCTGCGCGACGGCGGGTCCCGTCGTGACGAAAGTACCGATGACCAGGGACAACACGAAGACCAGGACGATGGATCTGTTGCGCACGACATCCTCCTGCCGAGGGCCACTCTGCCAGGCAAGCGCTTTCCTTGGACTCTATGGTCTGCCGAGCCCCTCAGGCAAGGGCTTTCCTACTTCTCGCCGGTCGGCGGCAGATAGGTGTCGAGCAGCCCGCACATGCCCAGCCGCCCGCGCTCGGACGGTTCGGGCAGGGCATGGACCCGCGCGGACCGCAGGTGCCCGCCGTCACCCCTGGCCAGCGCGTCGAGCTGCACGCCGGTCAGCTGCGCGGCCCGGAAGGCGCCGTTCTCCCAGCGGGTGCGCCAGGTGTCCAGGTGCGGTCGCTTGAGCGCGACGGCGGCCTCGTGCAGCCGGGCCATCGCGGCCGGCCCGTCCCGCTCGACCTCCTCGCGCAACTGGAGGAACCCCTCGATGGCCAGATCACGCCGGGTGAACGCGTGGGTCACGTCCGTGCCCGGCGCGCCACCGTTGGGCAGACCCGCGGCCTTGGCGTACCGGTCGGGGTCGGCGAGCACCTCGGGTGGGAACGTGAACACCGCGTCCCCGGCCTCCGGCAGCCCCGAGTTGCCCATGACCACGACGATGTCCAGGCCACCGAGGTTGATCAGCCGGTGGACCGTGCCCGGCGTGAACCACAGCACGGTGCCCGGCGAGAGGGCGTGCTCGGCGAAACCGGCGCCGGACAGTGTCTGGACCGCGCCCTCACCGCCGGTGACCACGTAGGCTTCGGTGCAGCAGAGGTGCAGGTGAGGGGTGCCGCCGGGGCGTCCGTCGGGGGTGACCGTGTCGTACACGCACAGTCGCGAGACGCCGACGCCTCCGGGTAACGGATCACTCATCGGGGTGCCCATCCCGGTGGGCCAAGATCACGTACACTTTCGTGCGCATAGGCCGCCTCCCGGGCGCGGGGAAAGGGCTTTCCTTGTAATCTGACGCTAGGCCCGCGAGAGCCGGGCGTCAATGTGAAGGTAGGAGCGACATGGCAACGCTCGCCGATGTCGCGCGACGCGCTGGGGTGTCCGCGGCGACCGTCTCGCGGATCGTGAACGGCAGTCCCAAGATCGTTTCCGAGGAGCTGCGCGAGCGGGTGCTGCGCGCGGTGCAGGAGTTGCAGTACGTGCCCAACGCGCACGCGCAGCTGCTCGCCCGCTCCCACCGGACCACGGTCGGCGTGATCGTGCACGACGTGTCCGACCCGTACTTCGCCGAGATCACCCGAGGTCTGCAGCGGGTGGCCAGCGAACAGGGCCGCCTGGTGATCATCTGCAACTCCTACCGTGACCCGGAGCGCGAGCTGGAGTACGTGGAGCTGCTGCGCGCCCACCAGGTCGAGGCGATCATCCTGGCGGGGTCCGGCTATCACGATCCCGCGTTCACCAAGTCACTCAACGCCAAGCTGAGCGCCTACATGGCCACCGGCGGGCGGGTGTCGGTCATCGGCCGCCACAAACTGGCCGGCGACGCGGTGATGCCCGCCAACGAGGACGGCGGGTACATGATCGGCCGCGAGGTCTTCAAGGCCGGACACCGGCACGTCGGCGTGGTCGCCGCCCCCAAACAGCTGACCACGACCACCGACCGGTTGGCCGGGCTGCGCCGGGCGGCCAGGGAGTTCCACCGCGCGCTGCCGGCCCGACGGATCGCCTACGCGGAGTTCGACCGCGACGGTGGGGCCGCGGCCACCGAGGCCCTGCTGGACGCCGAGCCCCGGCTGACCTGCATCGTGGCCCTGAACGACTCGATGGCCATCGGGGCGTTGTCGGTGCTGCGGTCCCGTGGACTGGCCGTTCCGGGGGACGTGTCGGTGGTGGGCTTCGACGACATGCCGATCGCCCGGGACGTGACACCGGCACTGACGACCGTCCGGTTGCCGTTGGTGACCATCGGGGCCCGGGCCATCGGGTTGGCACTGGAGGCCCAGCATCCCAATCCTCGGGTCGAGGAGGCCGGGGCCGAGATCGTCCACCGGGAGTCCCTGGGAGTCCCCCGGGCCTGACGGGGACGTGGCGGCCTCACGATCGTCACATCCGATTGGTTGGCGGCGAAAGGGCTGTTCTGGACAGACAGCCCTTCGCCCACCACCGAACTGCCTCAGGTCAACAGAATGTTCTTGCCCACGGTCCCCCGCTCCTCCACCATCCGATGGGCCTGCGCGACCTCCCCCAACCCCAGGGCGAACCCGGCGACGACCCGCAGTCCCGACGAGAACGCCTCGTCAAGAAACCCTTCTCGCCGCTGTCCCGAAAGATGGGTGGAGACAAACCCCCCAACCCACAGTCCCCTCTCGAAAACCTCCTGAACGGACACCGCCGAATCGCCCGCGGCACTCCCGTAGACGACCATCCGCCCGACCCCGTCCGTCAGCGCCCCGAACGACTCGCGCCCGACCGCCCCACCGACGGAGCCCAGCACCACCGTCACCTCACCCATCCCGGCGGCCCACCCCGGAACCGAGTAGTCCACCACCCGGTCGGCCCCCAACTCCTTGGCGACAGCCAACTTCTCCTCTCCCCGCGTGGCCGCGACCACCGTCGCTCCGGCCCGCTTCACCAACTGCACCAACAGACTCCCCACGCCACCGGCCGCCGCCTCGACCAGCACCACGTCCCCCGCCCGAACACCGGCGACCGACATCACCCCCAGCGCCGTGACGCCCTGCCCCACCAGACCCAACGCGTCCTGCAAGGACAGCGAATCGGGCCGCACACGCACGGCGGACACCGGCGCGACGGCCATCGACGAGTACCCGCCCCCGCCGACGATGGCCACCACGGGACGCCCGACCAACGCGGAGTCCACACCGGACCCGACGCCCACCACGACCCCGGCCACCTCGAAACCCGGGGAGAACGGCAGGGGCACGGGCATGCCCCCGGCCCGGAGCCGGACGTCGGCGAAGCTGATCCCCGCCGCCTCGACGTCGATCAGGACCTCGCCGGGGCCGGGCTCGGGGTCGGGGGCGGAGACGACCTGAAGTACGTGGGGGGAACCGAACTCGTGACATCGCACAGTACGCATGAGCCGGACGGTATCCAGAAGATACTGGTTACTTCAAAGATACTGGACTACCCTCCGGATACCGTGGACCCCCTGAACCCGGACATGTTCCATCCCGACTGCCCCAGCAGCGTCATGCCGCTGCGCATCGGCGACAAGTGGTCGGCGATGATCATCGTGTGCCTGGAGGACGGACCCCGGCGGTTCTCCGAGATCCGTGTCCCCCTGCGACGCACCACACCGAAGGTGCTCACCCAGACGCTGCGGGCCCTCGAACGCGACGGCATGATCACGCGCACCGTCTACGCCGAGGTCCCGCCCCGCGTCGAGTACGAACTCACCGAGCTCGGCCGCACGCTGCTCGACCTGATCGCGGTCTGCCGGCGGTGGGCCGACGAGCACCTGCCGGCCGTGCTGGCCGCGCGTGAGCTACCGGGAGTGGGTGTCGGTCCAGAAGGCTGACCAGTCGGCCTTCTCCGCGTCCTCGGCCTTCGGCTCCTCCTGGTCCCGCGCGGTCGCCTTGTCGGGGATGGCGTCCAGGATCGCCTGGGACACCTGGTGGACCTTGCCACCCGTGGCCAGGAAGGCGAGGAAACCGGGCTCCCTCGGGTTGGGAACGCGGGTCCGCACGGCGATCGACCCGAACTCGTGGTCGTACTCGACCTTGAAGACCACGTCACCGTAGGTGTTGTCGGAGCCGGGAATCGGGGTGTTGCTGTCGCCCTTCAGGAAGCGAGCCATGTCCTCCTCGTCCTCTCCAGGTATGTCGCCGACCGGAATACCGCCGGCGAGCAGGTTGATGCGGCCGATCACGGCCATCGCGTTGCGGCCGGGGCACGCGGTCTGCGCGCCCGGCGCCTGCTGGTGACCGCCGTCCAAACGCTGGTTGCGCCACCAGCCGTGGCGTCGCCCGTGCTGCAACAGCGCGGCGATCGCGTGGATCTGCGCGTCGGTGACGCGCTGCTCGTCGTAGTTCCCGACCAACACGATCGCCCGGGCGATCGAGTTGCGGTTGGCGGTGTGCGCACCTTCGCGATCGACACCGTGCCCCTCGTACACCCGACCCGACGGCATGACGGCGAAGGTGTAGGAGATCCCACCGCCGAACCGATCCTGGCCGATGTCCTCGAGCACGTGCATCGCCGCGATCTCGCGCGCGGAGTCGTCCGGCGGAGCGGCGGTCACCGAGTGGTGCAGCCACACCTCCTGTGCCGGCAACGGCGCCGGTCCGAAGCCGCGCGCGTAGCGCGCTCCCCACTGCGCCCTGCTGACGATCGTCAGGGGAGCCATGCTGATTTACCCCCTTTTACGGAGACGCTGAGTAGTCCTTCGACTACCTACGTTGCACCATAGCCCCCGGTTCACATGATCACGACCGGGTGACCGAGACAACAGCATCACCGAGAAACCAGGAGAAACGGACTCCCGATCGGGGGAACAATGGGAAATCCAGAGCCAACCGGAAGAAACCCACGACGGTCACTCTCGGTACCGACCGTCCGGCGGCCAGCCGCCAGGTCCGTGTCACTCTCGGTGGTGAGTTCGCGCTCCGCGACACCCAACTCGCCGAGCACCGCCCGCGGCGCGGCCAGCGCGCCGGACAGTCAGCGGGCTCGGCCACCGTCTCCAGTTCGAGGAGCGGTCAGCCCCGGCGGGGCAGGATCGCGTACTGGCGCAGGCACAGGTCCGGGTAGGTGACCGGGCCGCGCGGGCCGGGGACCTTGTCGATGTTGATGCCGGTCTCCGGGACGCCGAGCAGTTTGAAGCCGTCGAGCAGGCGGGTCGGGGCGTTCCAGAACACGCCGGTGCCGGCGTAGGCGGCGATGAACTCCTCGGCCGTCGCCTCGTCCTCGGTGACGATGGCGGCGGCCAGGCCGGAGGTCTCGTCGTTGGCGACGCGGGCGGCGTCGGCGGCGTCGTCGACCGGCAGGACGGTGACGGTGGCCTCGCTGGCGGCGTCCAGCGCCCACTCGTAGCCGATGGCGTGCTCGTGCGGCGGCAGCGACGGCGTGACGTCCAGTTCGGACAGTACCGTTCGGACGCGGGGTAGCAGCGACTCGTAGCGGTCCCGGTGCACCAGCAGCAGGTTGAGCCGGTTGCACACGCCGAGCCGGTCGAGGCTGGCGCGGATCAGGTCGCACGCCAGGTCGGCGTCGGCGGCCCGGTCGACGTACAGGACGCCGCCGCCGTCGGCATGGGCCAGGGTGCGCACGCCGTGCTGGGCGGCGCGCAGACCCAGTTCGCGGGTGCTCTCGCCGCTGCCGCGCAGGATCACCAGCGGCACCAGCGTCGGCAGGCTGACCAGGGCGCCGGCCGCCGCCCGGTCGGCGGAGGGCACCAGCTGGATCGCGTCGGGGTCGATGCCGGCGTCGGCCAGCGCCGGCGCGATGACCTCGCTGACCAGGGTCATCGCCGAGTGCAGGGCGGCCGAGCCGGTGCGCAGCACCCCGGCGTTGCGCGACTTGACCAGCTGGGACGCCACGTCGACGGTCACGTTCGGGCGGGCCTCGTAGTTCGCGCCGATCACGCCGACCGGACGGCGGCGTTCGACCAGCCGCAGACCGTCGGGCAGCTCACCCAGTTCCACCGAGCGCGCCGGGTGCGGCGTGCCGGCCAGCAGGGTCAGCGCCTGCGCCATCGCGGTGAGGCGTTCGTCGGTGATGCGCAGCCGGTCGAGCAGGCCCGCGCTCATGCCGGCGGCCACGGCCGCATCGACGTCGGCCTGGTTGGCGGCCAGCACAGTCGCCCTGGCCGCGCTCAGCCGCTCGGCCATCGCGGCGAGCGCGCCGTCGATCGCCTGGTCGGTGGCCCTGGCCAACGCCGGGGCGGCCTTCTTCGCGGCCGTGGCGCAGGCGGCGACCGTCTCGGTGACAGCGGAGGGTTCGACATCCAGGACCGACATGCCCCTAGTCTGCCTCACCCCAGCAGCCAGCCCGCCGCGAGCACCAGGCACGCGAGGTCGACCAGCAGGAAGATCCCCACCCAGAACAGGCCGGGGGCGCCGGTGAGCCGCGCGAGCTGGTCGGCGTCGGAGTCGCGGGCCCGGCCTCGGCGGCGCTTGGTCTGGAGCTCACCGACCGCGCGCAGCCCGCCGAGCAGCAGCAACCAGGTGATGACGTGCGCGAACACCGCCTGCACCTGATCGGTGGCCCAGTAGGCGACGCCGAGCAGGACCGCGCCGGTGACCAGCACGGTGAACACGCCGTACACGTTGCGCACCATCACCAGCACGCCCAGCAACAGCAACGCGCACGCCACCAGCAGCCCGGTGACCCGGTTGGCCCCCAGCAGCGCCGCGAACCCCAGCCCGAGCAGCGACGGCGCGACGTAGCCGGCGAACCCGGTCAGCACCATCCCCGGCCCGTAGGGCTTGCCCCGGCTCACCGTCAGCCCGGAGGTGTCCGAGTGCAGCCGGATCCCGGACAGCCGCCGCCCCGACAGCACCGCCACGAGCGCGTGGCCGGCCTCGTGCACGATCGTGATCACGTGACGGGCAGGGCGCCACAGCACCGACACCGCCACGACCACCAACGCCACACCAGCGGTGACCAGCACCATCGTGTTCGGCGAGTCGAGCTGGCCACCGAAGAGGTCGTCCCACACGCGCCCTACCCGATCACACCCCCGGTCTGGTCCGTGTCAGCCCGTCCGGGCCGGGGGCGGACGCGGTGGCTCACAGGGCCCTGGCCTCGTCGGGAGTGGGCGGTGCCCAGTCGAGCATCGCGGTGGAGCCGCGGACGAAAACCGAGGTGGGGAGCAGGCGCAGGGCCAGGTTGCGGGCCGTGCGGGCGGCGGACGAGTTCAGCATGACCGCCCTGGCGGCCAGACCGGCGCGGGTGGCCAGCTGCTGGGTGCGGGGGCGGCGCAGCGTGTCGTACCGGCGCAGCGCGGTGTCGAGGTCGGCCGCACCGTTCGCCAGGACGGCCAGGGTCGCGGCGTCCTCCAGGGCCTGGCAGCCGCCCTGGCCGAGGTTGGGGGTCATGGCGTGGGCGGCGTCGCCGAGCAGGACGACCCGGCCGCGGACGTAGGTGGGCAGCGGGGGCAGCCGGTGGACGTCGTTGCGCAGGACCTGGTCCGGGCGGGCCGTGGCGAGCAGCGCGGGGATCGGGTCGTGCCAGTCGCCGAAGCGCTGACGCAGGCCGGCGAGTTCGTCGGGGGCGTGGCCGCCGGCGGGGACGCGGGCGGAGGCGTAGCAGTAGACCCGGTCGCCGGGCATGGGGAAGGCGCCGAACACCGCGCCCGGACCCCAGGTCTCGGTGCCTTCCACGCCTTCCACGCCTTCCACGCCGGGGCGCGTCGGCAGGACCAGGCGCCAGGCGGTCGCGCCCGCGTAGGCCGCCGGTTCCGCGTCGGGGAACACCGCCTGGCGCACGACGCTGTGCACGCCGTCGGCGCCGATGACCAGGTCGGCGGGGATCTCACCGTGGTCGTGCTCGACGACCGGGCGTGGGCCGTCGGTGCGCACGCCGGTGACGCGGACGCCGGAGCGGCGCGCCTGGGCCGGCAGGCCGGCCAGCAACGCGGCCAGCAGGTCGGCGCGGTGGCTGACGACGGCCGAGGTCGCCACGTCGCCGACGTCGTGGCGGCCGGTCAGGCGGACCAGCCACGAGCCCCGCCAGTCGCGGACGCCACCGAGACCGCCGATGCGTCCGACGTCCAGCCGGTCCAGGGCACCGACCGTCTCCAGGGCACGGAAAGCGTTGGGCCACAACGAGATTCCCGCACCGACCTCGCTGAACTCGGGCGCCTTCTCCAGCACGTGCACGGTCCAGCCGCCCCGGACCAGTCCCGCGGCGACGGCGAGCCCGCCGATTCCCCCGCCGACCACGACCGCTGTTCGTTCCATGATCAACCCTCCTCTACAGCTGTAGTAACTCTACACCCGTAGAGTGGGCTCATGACACCCGACCGGCGGACGCTCATCGCGGACACGGCCATCGCCACCCTCGCCGCCGAGGGCATGCGCGGCCTCACCCACCGCGCGGTCGACCGGGCCGCCGGCCTGGCCGAGGGCTCCACCTCCTACTACTTCCGCACCCGCGAGGCGCTGATCGTCGCCGCCCTGGACCGGATGGCCGAACAGGACGGCACCGACATCGGCGACCTGGGCGGCGTCCCGACCCGCGAGGGCCTGGCCGCGCTGATGGCCGGACTGCTGCGCCGCTGGCTCACCGACGGGCGGACCAGGACCCTCGCGCGTTTCGAACTGACCCTGGAGTCCACCCGCCGGCCCGAACTACGGGCACGCCTGGTCGAACACGGCACCGGATTCGTCGGCCTCGCCGAGAAACTTCTGGCCGCCGCCGGCGCCGACCACCCCCGGCGGCGCGCCCACGAACTCACCGCGTTCGTCGACGGATTGCTGTACCACCAACTGGTCGGCGTCGGCGCCGACGCGTTCGACGACGCGGAACTGCTGGCGGTGTGCCGGGACGCCATCGGGCTGGTCCTGCCGTAGCGTGCCGGTGTGGAGACCATCGCCTACGAGACCGCCGACGGGATCGCGACCATCACCCTCGACCGCCCGGACGCACGAAACGGTTACACCGTGCGGATGTCCGACGAACTGGTCGAGGCCTTCACCCGCGCCGACGACGACCCCGCGGTGCGCGTGGTCGTCCTCACCGGGCGGGGCAAGGACTTCTGTGTCGGCGCCGACCTGTCCGGCGGCGGACTCGACCTGGAAGGAGCCGGCGAGGACTGGGTCGAACCGGCCAGCCGCTGCTCACTGCGGATCTACACGATGAACAAGCCGGTGATCGCGGCGCTGCGCGGGGCGGCGGTGGGAGCCGGGTCGACCATCGTCCTGCCGGCCGACTACCGGTTGGCGGCCACCGACTCCCGGTTCGGGTTCGTGTTCGTCCGGCGCGGCCTGTACCCGGAAGGCGCGTCGACCTGGTTCCTTCCCCGGCTGGTGGGGATGGGGCGGGCGATGGACTGGATGGTCAGTGGGCGGGTCTTCGACTCCACGGAGGCGTTGGCTGCCGGGCTGGTGCATTCGGTGCACGCACCCGAGGACGTGGCGGCGGCGGCCTACGAGCTGGCACGCTCGTTGATCGCCGACTGCGCGCCGGTGTCGATGGCTGTCGTTCGCCAGCAGCTGTATCGGATGTCGGGAATGGATTCACCGTTCCCGGCCGGGCGGTTGGACTCCCGACTGATCGCCGACGCTGTTTCCCGGGGAGATACCGCGGAGGGGGTCCTGTCGTTCCTGGAGAAACGGAAGCCGGTGTGGGGACAGAAGGTTCCCGCCGATCTGCCTCCGTTTCTTCCTTGGGCTTGAGGGGTGAGTTCGGCCGAGGTGCGGGAACGTCTTTCGCGCGGAGAGATTGTGGGCGGCGCTTCGGTCGGGATCGCGGGTGGTGCGCTCACTGCCCTGGTTCGACCGAGGTCCACTGCTGGCGGGTGTCCTCCTCGTCGCACGGTGCCTCGAACAGGGGCGCCCCCGGCCTGAGGTCGACTGCGGTGATGCACGTGTCGGTGGCGACGTTCTGGAACCGCCAGCTGTCGAAGCCCGCGTCCGCCGCGACGTAGTACCAGGTCTGCTGGTCGGTGCCGTCGCACTCGGCTTGGACCACCGGACGCGGGAGCACAGGGGCATCGGCGAACGTCAGGCATTTGCCGGTGCCGATGTTGCGCAGATCGGTGATGTCGTTCTCGCCCAGCTCCCAGCGCTGCTCGGGTGCCCCGGTGAGTGGCGCCAGCTCCGCACGCGCCCCCACCTCGGAGGGGTCGTTCTCGATGCTGAGCGCGAGATCGGGTGCGTGCGCGGACACCACGTAGGAGTCGACCAGCACTCTCGCCGGGCCGGCCGACGCGGCGGCGGGCGTGGCGACGCCGACCAGCAGCACCGAGGTGGCCGCGACGGCGAGGAGAACTGGACGACGCATGAAAACCTCCGTAGGAGAGCAACTCTCGCAACAGACTGCATGCGCCCGGTTGTTCCTGGCAATTACACGACAAGGTGACCTTGTCAGCCGTTGGGGGATTTCCTCGGGGACACCGCGGAGGGGGTCATGTCGTTCCTGGAGAAACGGAAGCCGGCGTGGGTAACGCAGGTCCCCGCCGATCTGCCTCCGTTCCTCCCCTGGGTTGACGGCCCGCCGCCAACCCCCGAACCCGCCCCTCTCACACGCTCATGACCCCGTCGGGTGGGGAGTCGGCGAACAGGGTGTCGATCTCGTGGCGGTACTTCTCGGCGATGGGCTTGCGACGCAGTTTCAGCGTCAGGGTCAGCTCCACGCCGCCCGGGTCCCACGAGCCGGGGAGGATGACTACCCGCTTCAACTGTTCGACCCGCGCGAGTTTCTCGTTCCCGGCGCGGACGCCGGCCAACACCGCCGCCCGGACGCTCGCGTCCTCGGCCAGCTCGGCCGAGGAGGCGGTGGGCTTCCCGGCGAAGGCCGCCGCCGCTTCCTGGTCCAGCACGATCAGCGCCGCCACGTAGGACCGGTCGTCGCCGATGGCCACCACCTGGCCGACCAGGGACGTCGCGGCCTTGATGGCGTTCTCGATGTTGGACGGGGACATGTTCTTGCCGGCCGCGTTGATGATCAGTTCCTTCTTGCGGTCGACCAGCTTCACGTAACCGTCGGCGTCGATCTCGGCGATGTCGCCGGTGCGTAGCCAGCCGTCCTCGCTGATCGTCTCGGCGGTGCGCTCCGGCTCGTTGCGGTAGCCGCGCATGATCGTGGGGCCACGGGTCAACAGCTCGCCGTCCTCGGCGAGCTTGACCTCCATGTTCAGCACCGGGCGGCCCACCGTGCCCAGCTTCGTGTGGCCGGGGGCGTTCGCCGTGGTGGCGCCGCCGGTTTCCGACATCCCCCACACCTCGTAGATGCGGATTCCCAAACCCCAGAAGAACTCCAGGATGTCCGGCGAGATCGCCGACGCACCCGACGCCGGGCCTCGCGCCTGGTCGAGGCCGAGTTTGTCGCGGAGCTTGCTCAGAACCAGTTTGTCGGCCAGGCGGTGCTGGAAGCCCAGCGCGGCGGGCAGAGGGCGCCCGGCCAGCTCCAGCCGCGCCGCCTTGATGCCGGTGTCGATCGCCCACGCGGCGATCTTGCGCTTCACCGGGCTCGGCTCGGCCGCCAGGCCCGTGTCGATCGCCGCCTTGAACTTCTGCCAGACCCTCGGGACGGCGAAGAACGAGTGCGGGCGGCAGTCCGCCAAGCCCTCCGCGATCTTCGCCAGGTCCGCCACGCACGTCACCTGGATGGCGAACATGATGGCGAAGTACTGCGCGGTCACCCGGTCGGCGATGTGCGCCGCCGGCAGGTACGACAACACCCGGTCGCCGTTCTGGACCTCCAGCAGGATCCGGACCGCGTCCGCCTCGGCGATCACGTTGGCGTGGGTCAACTCCACGCCCTTGGGCGGGCCCGTGGTGCCGGACGTGTAGATGATCGTCGCCAGGTCCTCGGGAGAGACGGCCTTCCAGGCGGCGTCGAAGTCGAAGTCGTCGGCGCCCCTGGCCTCCACGTCGGCGATGGTCAGCGCACCCTCGGCCGGACCGTCCACACACACCACGTGCTCGACGCCACCCGCCTCCCGCACCCGCGACAGGAACTGCTCGTCACAGAAGACGACCTTGTTGCCGGCGTTGCCGAACAGGTAGCCGATCTGGTCGGGCGTCGAGGAGTTGTAGATCGAGAACGGGGTCGCGCCCAGATGCAGCACGGCCGCGTCCACCACGTGGTACTCGGGCCGGTTGGTCATCATCAGGCCCACCGTGTCGCCCCGCGCGACACCCATCGCGGCGAGGCCGGCGGCGATCGAGCGCACCCGCTCGTTCCACTGGCGCCAGGTGATCGCGACCCGGTTCCCCGGAGTCCGCAGAACCACGGCATCCGGGGTCCGGCGCACATGCTCCTGGAAGGCCGCGCACAACGTGGCGTTGGCCGAGTTCGACGGGGTCTCGTTCGTCATGTGCACGCTCCGCTGCGGCTTCTGGGGCACCCGTGGATCGCGTGATCGTAGAGGTCCCCCACCCGAGCCGTCCATGATATCAGGGCATTTACGACAAACGGACGCGTCGAACTCAGCTGGCGTGCGGCAACGTGGTGGTCCGGGCCAGCCGACGGAACCCCTGGCCCAGGTACACGAGCGGATCGTGCGGGCCGGTCCGCGCGCGCACGACCTCACCGATCAGGATCACGTGGTCACCCGCCGGCATCTGCTGCACCGGCCGGCACTCCAGACGCACCGCGACGTCGTCGAGCAGCGGCACGTCCTCGAACCCGGTGCCCACGACCAGGTCGTCGAAACCGTCGGCCGCGCCGCCGGCGAACCGGTCCGCCAACTCCTCCTGACCGGTGCGCAGCACATGCACGGCGTAGGCGTCGGCGGCCGTGAACACCGGCCGGCAGTGCGCGTCCCGGTCGATGCACACCGAGATCATCGGCGGACGCGCCGACACCTGACTGACCGAACTCGCCGTGAACCCCCACCGCCAGCCATCGCGATCAGCCGTCGTGATCACCGCCATGCCGGTCGGCCAGTTCGCCATCGCGTCACTGACCGAACACGGGTACACCGTCGACGTCCTGATCATGACGCCACCGCCCGCACCGCCCGGTCACCGTCGCGCCACACGTGCGTCGCCCGGTGGGCCGCCGCCTCCCGCAACGCGGTCGCCGGATCCGGGTTGTTCCACAGGACCTGGGTGGCGCCCGCGACCAGCGCGGCCCCGAGATCATCGGGATGGAACGAGGAGGTCGTGTTGAGCACCACCGAGCCGGGGTCCAACACACCGGCCCGGGCCAACGCGGCGGCCTTCACCGCGTAGTGGCTGCGGCCGGCGGCGGCCTCCGCGTGCTCGGCCCGGTCGGTGGGGTCGACGGTCAGGATGCCCCGGGTGGAGAGCTCGGCGCAGGTCAGCTGACCGGCCTCGGCGGGCGCGTCGAGCAGCAGCACATGCTCAAGTACGTGGCCAAGCGCGCGATCAGGCGCGGCGCCGGGCCTGCGGGGGCCCCCCGCATTCCAGCCTACTGCGGGGGACCGACGATTCTCACCGGCGAACGAGTCGCCTGTGGACAACCCGGCACCCGACAATCCGGCACCGGGTGGCAGGACCCGGCGGACCCGTTCGTACATGACCCTGCCGAGCATGGCGACCCGGGCGCCGCTGTCGGCCAGTAGTCCGGCGAAGGTCTCGGCCGGCATTCTCGGGTTCGCCGGTATCGCGACGTTGCCGCTGCGCACGACCGCGTAGTACGCGGTGGGGAAGTCCAGGCCGAGGGTGGCCGACACGATGACCGGCAGCCCGTCGCCGCCGATGAGGTGGCGTAGGCCGAAGGCGAGGCGGGACACGTCGCGGTCCAGTTCGCCGAAGGTGACGGTGCGGGTGCCGGTGCGCAGGGCCGCTCGGTGTGGCCACGCGCGGGCGGCCAGCCTGGGTAACACGTCGGCCGAACCGACCGGCACCTCCATTTCCGGCCGTGACGGCCGGGACGGCCGTGCTGGCCGTGATGCGCCGCTCATGTCAGCTCACTCCCTCCAGGCCCCGGACGGCGTCCGACAGCGGGAACCACATCTCGTAGGCGTCGCCGCCCTGGGTGACCTGGCGCAGCGATTCCAGCATCGCGGTGGCGGATCGGGCGACGACCCGCTCCAGGTGTTGGCCCGCGGCGTCGTTGTCGTCGACGACGCGGAAGTAGTGGTCGAGCACGACCTCGGCGCCCGCGCCCCGGGGGGTGACCAGCCAGCGCCCGCCGAGTGAGGCCAGTGGCGCGGTGGAGCGTTCCTGCCGGAACCGGACCCGCATCCGTTTGGGGTTGACCTCGCGCACCGACACCCAGCTGCCCCGGTGGTCGCCGAAGGTCCCCCAGAACCGCACTCGTTCGTTGGTTCCGTCGTGGCCGAGGCGTTCGACGGCGATGACCGAGTCGAACATCTTCGGATAGTTCTCGATGTTGGCGATCAGCTGGTAGGCCTGGCCAGGGGTCACCGGCACCCTGACGTTGTGTCGTGCGGTCCAGATCCGCTGTTCCATGACATCGCCCCCTCCGGGCAAAGGAACACCTACCTGTGAGTTTCCTCACCGGCACTGGAACGCTGGTCGAGCCACGCTGAACAACCGGACATTCGCGACGTCGGGTGTGCTATTGGAGTGAGGCTCGTTCCTCGTTCCACCGACACTTGAGCCGAGGTTCACATGCTGGAGCGATGGAGGGCAGAACCGACGTACCGAGGCAGCGCCGGCCTGCGGTGGTCATCGCGCAGGCCCGCGAGGACGATCCGCCCCGCTTCCAGAACCTGGTCGTGCGGGCGTTCCGCGAGTGGTCGCGGGAGCCGGACGAGCCGCCGGTGGTCTACCGCGCCGCCTAGGTGACCGTCCAGGTGTCGGCGCCGTCGAGCAGGCGCTGAAGGTCGGGCGGTCGGGTCCCGGCGGCGCTGTCCACCTGCTGTCGTGCTTGGTCGTCGTAGGTGGGGCGGGTGGTGTCGCGGTAGATGCCGGTGACGACGTGGTCGAGGTTCTGGGTGGAGAGTCGGGTGAGGGCGAAGGCGTAGGACGGGTCGTCGATGGTGGCGTCGTGCACCACGATGTCGGAGTCCGACACCTGGTCGGCCGCGGCGATGCCCAGCCCGTGCTCGGTCCGGATGACGGCCTGGTCGCCGAACACGATCGGTTTCCCGTGTTCGAGCGGGATCAGCCGAGCCTGCCCCGGCTCCTTCAACACGTCGAACGCGCCGTCGTTGAAGATCGGGCAGTTCTGGTAGATCTCCACCAGTGCCGAGCCGCGGTGTTGGGCGGCGGCGGTGAGGATGCTGGTCAGCTGCGCCCGGTCGTTGTCCAACGTCCGCGCCACGAACGTCGCTTCCGCGCCGATCGCCAGAGACAGCGGGTTGAACGGGTGGTCCAGCGATCCGACGGGCGTCGACTTCGTGACCTTCCCCGGTTCACTGGTCGGCGAGTACTGCCCCTTGGTCAACCCGTAGATCCGGTTGTTGAACAACAAGATCTTCAGGTTCACGTTCCGGCGCAGGGCGTGAATCAGGTGGTTCCCCCCGATCGACAACGCGTCCCCGTCACCGGTCACCACCCACACCGACAGATCCGGCCGCGTCACCGCCAAGCCCGTCGCGATCGCCGGCGCCCGGCCGTGGATGGAGTGCATGCCGTAGGTGTTCATGTAGTACGGGAACCGCGACGAACACCCGATCCCCGAGATGAACACGATGTTCTCCCGTCGCAAACCCAGCGACGGCAGGAACGACTGCATGGCGTTCAACACCACGTAGTCACCACAGCCAGGACACCACCGGACCTCCTGGTCCGACTTGAAGTCCTTGGCCTTCTGCGGGCCCTCAGCGCCCGGGACACCGTCCAGACCACCCAACGACGGCAGCCCAAGATCGATCGTCATGCCGCCTCCGACAGCCAGGTCCCGCCGGCGACGTCCTCGACGTGCCGCGACACCACCTCGACCAACTCCTCCTCGGTGAACGGCAACCCGGCGACCTTCGTGTAGGGCACCGCGTCCACCAGGAACCGGGAACGCACCAGCATCGCCAACTGCCCCAGGTTCAGCTCCGGGACGATCACCCGCTCGTAGGAGCCCAGCACCTGGGCCAGGTTCGCCGGGAACGGGTTGAGGTACCGCAGGTGCGCCCGCGCCACCCGCTGTCCCCGCTGGCGCAGCACCCGGCACGCGGCGCCGATCGGCCCGAACGTCGAACCCCAGCCCAGCACCAGCACGTCGGCCTGGCCCGACGGGTCGTCGACCTCCAGGTCCGGCACGGTGATCCCGTCGACCTTGGCCTGGCGCAGGCGGGTCATCCGGTCGTGGTTGTCGGGGTCGTAGGAGATGCTGCCCTTGCCGTCGGCCTTCTCCAGCCCGCCGATGCGGTGGGTCAGGCCGGGGGCGCCGGGCAGTGCCCAGTCCCTGGCCAGGGTTCGCGGGTCCCGCACGTAGGGCCAGTGCTCACCGGACCCGTCCGGCGCGTTCGGCTCGGTGGCGAACGTGACCCGCAGGTCGGGCAGGTCGTCGGCGTCCGGGATCAGCCACGGTTCGGAGCCGTTGGCGATCGCGCCGTCGGACAGCAGCAGCACCGGCGTCCGGTAGGCCAGCGCGATCCGCGCCGCCTCCAGCGCCAGGGTGAAGCAGTCCCCCGGTGACCGGGGCGCCAGCACCGGCACCGGCGACTCACCGTTGCGCCCGAACATGGCCTGCAACAGGTCGGCCTGCTCGGTCTTGGTCGGCAGCCCGGTCGACGGACCGCCGCGCTGCACGTCGATCACCAGCAGCGGCAGCTCGGCCATCACCCCCAGGCCGATGGTCTCCGACTTGAGCGCGATGCCCGGCCCGGACGTGGTCGTCACGCCCAGCGCGCCGCCGTAGGCCGCGCCCAGCGCCGCCCCCACCCCGGCGATCTCGTCCTCGGCCTGCATGGTCGTGACGCCGAAGTTCTTGTGTTTGGCCAGCTCGTGCAGGATGTCGGACGCGGGCGTGATCGGGTAGCTGCCCAGGAACACCGGCAGCCGCGCGCGCTGCCCGGCGGCCACGATCCCGTACGCCAGCGCCGTGTTCCCGGTGATCTGCCGGTAGCGCCCCGGCGGGAAGTCCGAGGCCGGCGCGACCTCGTAGGTCGTCGCGAACGCCTCGGTGGTCTCCCCGTAGTTCCAGCCCGACCGGAACGCCAGCACGTTCGCCTCGGCGATGTCGGGTTTGCGGGCGAACTTCTCCCGCAGGAACCGCTCGGTCCCCTCGGTCGGCCGGTGGTACATCCAGCACAGCAGACCGAGCGCGAACATGTTCTTGCAGCGCTCGGCGTCCTTCTTCGACAGCCCGGTCTCCTTGAGCGCACCCTGGGTCAGCGTCGCCATGGCGACCGCGTGCACCACGAACCGGTCCAGCGAGCCGTCCTCCAGCGGACTGACCGCGTACCCGACCTTCGACAGGTTCCGCTTCGAGAACTCGTCGGTGTTCACGATGACCGTGCCGCCGGCCGGCAGGTCGCCGACGTTGGCCTTCAACGCCGCCGGGTTCATCGCGACCAGCACGTCCGGCCGGTCACCCGGCGTGAGGATGTCGTAGTCCGCGAAATGCAGCTGGAACGACGACACCCCCGGCAGGGTGCCTGCTGGCGCGCGGATCTCGGCCGGGAAGTTCGGCAACGTCGCCAGGTCGTTCCCGAACGCCGCCGCCTCCGAGGTGAACCGGTCACCGGTCAACTGCATACCGTCACCGGAGTCCCCGGCGAACCTGATCACGACCCGGTCCAGCTTGACCGGCGGCGGCGTACGTTCAGCTCCGGTGGTCACCGCCCCAGTGTCGGCGGCGGTGGCGGAAGACCGGACGAGACCTGCTGGAGCCGGTCAGCCGTTGCTCACCGGCAGGCCACGCTTGACCGATTCGAGCAGCATCTGCGACACGTCGCGGACCTTGACGTCGGTGCCCTTGTCCTCGCTCTGCCGCTGCACCAGCCCGTCGGTGATCATCACCCGGCAGAACGGGCACCCGGTGACGACCTCCTTGGCGTTGGTGTCCAGCGCCTCGTCGACCCGCTCCAGGTTGATCCGCTTGCCGATGTGCTCCTCCATCCACATCCGCGCGCCGCCCGCGCCGCAGCACAGCGAACGGTCGGCGTGGCGGGGCATCTCGGTGAGCGTGGCGCCGGCCGCGCCGACCAGCTCACGCGGCGGCTCGTAGACCTTGTTGTGGCGGCCCAGATAGCACGGGTCGTGGTAGGTGACCGGCGCGGCGCCGTCGTTGTCGGCGGGCTTGACCGGCGTGAGCCGGCCCTCGCGCACCAGGCGGTTGAGCACCTGGGTGTGGTGGAGCACCTCGTAGTGGCCGTTGGTGCCGGAGAACGACGGGATCATGCCCTCCAGCTGCGGATACTCCCTGGCCAGGGTGTTCATGCAGTGCGGGCAGGTGGTGATGATCTTGCGTTTGACCGGTTCGCGGCCCTCGAACACGGTGTTGAGCATCTCGGCGGTCTGCTGGGCCATCATCTGGAACAGGAACTCGTTGCCGGCGCGGCGCGCCGGGTCACCGGTGCAGGTCTCCTCCTTGCCGAGCACCACGTACTTGACGCCCGCGATGTGCAGCAGCTCGGCGGTGGCCCGCACGGTCTTCTTGGCGTTGTCGTCGAACGCGCCCGCGCAGCCGATCCAGTACACGTACTCGACGTCCTCGGCGAGTTCACCGTCGAACACCGGCACCTCGAAGTCGAGGTCCTTGGCCCAGTCCATCCGCTCGGAGTTGTTCTGGCCCCAGGGGTTGCCCTTGTTCTCCAGGTTGCGGAACAGCGTCCCCAGCTCCGACGGGAACTCGGACTCGATCATGACCTGGTAGCGGCGCATGTCGACGATGTGGTCGACGTGCTCGATGTCCACCGGGCACTGCTCGACGCACGCGCCGCAGGTGGTGCACGACCACAGCACGTCCGGGTCGATGACGCCGCCGACCTCGGCGGTGCCGACCAGCGGGCGGGTGGCCTGCGCGGGGCTGTCCTCCGGGACGCGCGCGTAGCCGGACTCCGGGACGCCGTGGTGGCCGTTGCCCTCGGCGAGCGCCAGCACGTCGACGCCGCTGTGGTCGGGCATGTCCTGGCCGCCGATGAGGTACGGGGCCTTCGCGAACAGGTGATCGCGCAGGTCCATGATCACCAGTTTGGGTGACAGCGGCTTGCCGGTGTTCCACGCCGGGCACTGGCTCTGGCATCGCCCGCACTCGGTGCAGGTGGCGAAGTCGAGCATGCCCTTCCAGGTGAAGTCCTCGATCTTGCCGCGACCGAACACGTCGTCGTCGTCGGGCTCCTCGAAGTCGATCGGCTGGCCGCCGGACTCCATCGGCAGCAGCGGGCCCAGGCCGTCGGGCAGGCGCTTGGTGGAGACGTTGATCGGCGCGATGAACACGTGCAGGTGCTTGGAGTGCAGGATGATGATGGTGAACGAGAGCATCACGCCGATGTGCGCGAGCAGCGCGATCGACTCGATCCACTCGTTGGCGGTGTGCCCGAGGGGTTCGAGCAGCTCACCGACGCCGAGCGAGACCCACGCGCCGGACTCGTAGGGGAAGTAGCCCAGCGCCGAGGCGGCCCCCCGGAACACGAACATCGTCCAGACGACGTTGAAGATCATGAACAGGATCAGCCAGGCGCCGCCGGTGTGCGAGCCGTAGAAGCGGGAGGCGCGCTGGCGCACCTCCGGGTTCTGCCGCAGCCGGATGATCGCGAAGGCGCCCAGCGAGAGCGCCACCATCACCGCGATGAAGTCCTGGACGAAGCCCAGCGCCGACCAGCGGCCGATGATCGGGATGTGGAAGTCGTGGTCGAACAGCACGCCGTAGGCCTCGATGTAGACCGACAGCAGGATGACGAAGCCCCAGAAGGTGAAGGCGTGGGCGGCGCCCGGGATGGACCACTTCAGCAGCTTGCGCTGGCCGAAGACCTCCTTGACCTGCGCCCACAGCCGCGCCCGGAGGTCGTCGAACCGGTCGACGGGTTGGCCGGAGCGGATCAGGTCGAACAGGTACTTCGCCCGGCGCCCGGCCAGGCCCAGCACCACGAAGGTGATCAGCAGACCCAGGATCAAACGAACGACCACGAACGCCTCCGCCTCCGACGACCACATTGACGGCTGTCAGCTTTGCTTATTACCGGCCAGTATTTCCGATGTCGGCGCCCGACGCGCAACGGGGTTGTGACCTACCCCGCTAGTCGCCTTGACCGGTCAGGACCCTTTCGCGGGCGCGCCGGTTCATCGCGTAGGCCAGTACACCCGCAGGTAGGAAGCTCAGGATGCCGTAGACGGCGGGCGGCACGGCCATCTCCGGGTTGTCCAACAGGGCCGGGCTGAGCGCGATCGTGATCGCGAGGGTGCTGTTGTGCACCCCGATCTCGAACGAGGAGGCCACGGCCTGTCCCCGAGGCACCCGGAAGGCACGCGGCACCAGGTACCCGACCGTGAGACTCACCACGCAGAGCAACAAGGCGACGAGCCCGACGGCCTGCATGTAGTCCAGGACGTTGTCCCGCTCCTGGTAGACCGCCGCCCCGATCACCGACACCAGGACCAGCACGGAAGCGATCTTGACGGGCCGTTGCAGCCGGGCCGTGGCGCGCGGGGCGCGGGCCCGCACGACCATCCCGATCGCGACCGGCACGAGCACGATCGCGAACACCTGGACGAGCTTGTCGGGTTGCAGCCCGATCGCCGCGTCCCCCGACATGAACCCGTCCAACGCCAGGTTGGCGACGATCGGCAACGTGACCACGGCGAGCACGGAGTTGATGGCCGTCAACGTGATGTTGAGCGCGACGTCCCCGCCGGCGAGGTGGCTGAACAGGTTCGCCGTCGTCCCGCCAGGTGAGGCGGCCAGCAACATCATCCCCACCGCCAGCGCCGGCGCGAGATCGAAGAGAAGAACGAGCCCCAGACACAGCCCCGGCAGGATCAGGATCTGACACCCCAGGGCGACGGCCGCGGCCCTCGGATACCGCACGACCCGCCTGAAGTCGGCGGTGGTCAGCGACAACCCCAGCCCCAGCATGACGACGCCGAGAGCGATCGGCAGGAAGACCGTGGTCGCGGTCGACGAGTTCATCAGCGGACATTCGCAACAAAACGGGTGGATGGCAATAGCCCGGACGGCCGCTCATGCCCGGTCAACGGTCGACTTTCGGTCCTGCCGTCGTGACGGCCGTCAGGGAAGATGCGGGCGTGACCGACACCAGCGAGGCCGACGCCTGGTTTCGGCGGTGGATGCGGAACAACCTTGACCGCACCGCGCACCACTTCGACGTGGCCCTGACGGGAGAGCCGGTCTTCGGGTGGCGGTTGCGCTCGATCAGCGCCCCGGCCGTGGGGGCCGACGGCGACCGGTGGCTGCGGGTCGTCTCGCAGGAGCCGGAGTGGGCGTCCGGCGAGCACTGGACCGGCACCGCCGACGCCGACGCGGTCACCGGCCTCCGCAAACCTCAGGTGATCGACATCTACGAGTGGTCCGACGGGCGCCGCCAACGCGCGGAGCTGATGACCCACTTGTCCGGTGAACGGTGCTCACCCACCGACGCCCTCCGCGACCAGGTAGAACTCCCCGCACAGTGGTGGACCGACCTCAGAAGTGCCGTGGCGACGCTGGCGTCGACACCGACGGAGCGGGTCAACGCCGATCAGGAGAAGGTCACCCGACGTGTCCGCGAGCGGTTCGGCGACGTCGACACGACCGTCACGCAGTGGTCAACCGTGCACGGTGACCTGCACTGGGCGAACCTCCTGCGTCCACGGTTCGGCCTGGTCGACTGGGAACTGTGGGGAGTTGGCCCGGCTGGCCTGGACGAGGCCACCCTGTACTGCTACAGCCTGCTGGTCCCCTCGGTCGCCGAGCGCGTTCACGCCGAGTTCGCCGAGGCGCTGGACACACCGTCAGGGCGGGTAGCGCAGCTGTACGTCCTCGCGCGGCTGTTCCGTCGCATCGACGGAGACGAGTACCCCGACCTCTTCGGGCCACTGACGAACCATGCGAACGGCCTTCTCGGCGGCTAACGGCTCCAGCGACCGGCTTTCACGCCCCGAACCAGCTCCCGCAGAGCCGGCACCGTCAGAAGCGGCCCGCTCACGTCCTTGCTGTCCCGCAAGGCAGCCAGGTCGCCCCGCACCTGAACACAGTTGATGTCGTCCGAGTACGAAGAACTACGCCACGTCATGAGACCTCCTCCGTCGCCACACCCAGTGTGACCGACTCTCCCCACAGGAAGAAGCCCTCCAGCCAGCGGCCGGAGGGCTTCTGTCACGCTCGGTCAGCGATCGAAGCGACCGGCCTTCACATCCCGGACCAGTTCCCGGAGGGCAGGCGCGGCCAGAAGCGGCCCACCCACCTCCTTGCTGTCCCGCACAGCAGCCAGGTCACCCCGCACCTGAACACAGTTGCCGTTCGGACCCGAGTAGGAAGAACTACGCCACTTCATGAAACCTCCTTCAAGACTGCCTTGAGCATAGCCCCGGTTTCGGATCTTGAAGTGGCAAGCTCATCAAGCATCTCCAGTTGGCGCGTATAGGGCTCGACTCGGTCATCTTGTAGGTAGAACCCTCCGTCGTAGACCTCGACGTTGAGGATGGGAGTGACACTCGGGAAACCCATGTAGTGCCAGCTGTGCAGCAAAGCGCCGTTCGGTTGCCGTCCGCGCACCAGTCGAACGTCAACACCCCGGTCTCGAACCTCGATCAGGTGCTTCACCTGTGCACGAAGAGTTCTCGGCCCACCGAACGGGGTTCGGATCGCCTCTTCGTGGATGAACGCCGTGTAGTCCACCCGACCGAGGATCCGTTGCCGTCGCGCGCGGGCCACCCATCGCATGTCGGCATCGTCCATCGAGAACCCACACGTCGTCCAGACGGCCCGTGCGTACTCCTCGATCTGCAACAGTCCGGGGACGATGAACAGGGCGAAGTCGACCAACTCGTTGGCCTCGGCCTCATAGCTGGCAAGCAAGCCCATCTCCGCCGGGATACCAGGGAGGGGTTGGTCCCACCAGCCGCCGCTGTCGCCGGTGACGACGAAGTCCATGAGTCTTTCGCGTTCCGCGATCGGGACCTTGAGTGCCGTCGTGACCATCGCGACCTCCTCGCGGGTGACCGCGCGCTTGCCTGTCTCCATGCGACTCAAGGTCGCCTCGCTCAGTCCCGATGTCTGCGCCAGGCGTGCCAGGGTGAAGCCACTTTCGTCGCGGAGAACCCGCAACCGTGCCCCCACCTGGCGGTCCCGCGCCGTCGGCTGCGCCTTACCAGCCATGCTCGTTCCTTTCAGCTTCTGAAACGGCCAGCACGCTTCAGAACATTACTTTAATCTGGCTCCACGACATGAGGAGCCTGGAGAGCCAATGAGCGTTTCCGTAGACCGCTGGACACCAGGCGTGGACGACGCGCTACTCGTCGAACTGCGCCACCGGGGATTCACATTGTATCGCTGGGGTCCGGCCGACAACCCGGCACTCCTCGCCGCCTCTTTTGCATGGCCTGCAAACGCAGGATTGCACGACACCGTCACCGACGTAGTACAGCTTTACCCCAGCGGAAGGGCATTGGCCTACCGCGCACCCCACGACGAGGAACTGTTCGACCCCACCCGCGTGCACTGGGAGTACCACGCCCCGACCCGGTGCGCCCGCTGGTGTCTCCGCGCCCTGTTCAAGCTCCCCACACCGACCCGTGACATGCCGACACACACCCCTTTCGGGCGCTGCGCACCACCGGACGGACTCCCGTCACCGTTGGTGATGCGCCTCCTGCACTGATGCCACCGGCACCGACACATTCACTTTCACCAGAAACCGGAGAGTTCTCGTGGACATCGTCCCCTTCACCCTGTCGGCCGTCGAGGACCGGCCGAACCGCGTCTATGCGGCGTGCATGTGGGTCCAGTCGGACAACGACGACTCGGCGGTCGTCGTCTTCCGCCGCGGCCCCAACGGCCAGCACCTGCTGGGAGTGTCCGACACCCCGGAAAGCGCCCTTTCACTGTACAGCCGCATAATGCCACTTCGCATCGAATGGTGCGACGAAGAGAACTGACGCCCTCACTTTCTGGAACACCGTGCCAAAATTAGACCGTGACCGTATTCGCACGTGGCTGCACGAGCACAACTGGTCCATCACCCGCCTCGCGGAGGAATGCAGCGCACTCGACGGGACCAGATTCCCGGTGGGCACGATGCGCAACGCCGTGAGCGGCCTGGACCCGATCAACCCCGGCCGCATCAACCTCATCCGCCGAGTAACCGAGAAATACGGCGACGGCATCCCGTACCGGGAACTCGTCGAGGGCACACGGCGCCCCGAGAGCGAGTGCATCTGCGGATGCGGTTGTTGCTGAGACGTCAAGCGCACCGGCTCACCGAAGGAAGTCACCTCCGGAGAGCCGCTCGTGTTCCGCGACGGCGGGTGACCGGATGAGGTCCGACCATCTGGTGTACTACGACACGGAGGGCCACGCCTTCCTGGTCACGGCCTCTCCGGACGCGCCTTTCGTGGTCAGCGCCTACCTGGAGTGCGACTCGCGCGCCGGCTGGCGTTTCGGTTATACCCGGCAGGAACAGCGGGCGATAGCCGATCTGATCAGGACCACCACGTTTCTGAGCCGCGCCATCCTGTTCGTCTGGTTCGACGCCGTCGACCCGTACCTGGAGGGCCGCGAGCCTGCCGTTTCGCTGGACCTGATCGTCACCGGAGACACCGGGTGGGCCAGATTTACCACCGACGAACGCGAGGACCGCGCACCAGTGGCCCTGCTCACCGTGGACGAGCACAACTCCGCACCAGGCCGAGTGCGTTTCGGCAGGCAGATCTACGCCGACCGCCCCTTCCTCCCCGCCGATCAGATACGCCGAGCGGGAGCCGAGTACGTCAACACAGGCCACCTTCCACAGTCGGTCACCTGGCAACGCCCGGCAACGATGGTGCCGCGAGGACCGTTCGGGAAACGGGTGGTCGCCGAGGAGGATCTACCTCCACAGTTGGAGTGGAGCTATCCCCGACAGGCCCAACCGTGGGCGCATGACCCGCCCCCGACCAGGTTCGTACACCCTGCCTCCAGCACCCATCCGCCCGAGCCATGAACCCCCGGCTGGCATCGGCAGTCGTCTGACGGTCAGCGGGAGGCGGTGAGGGCGGCCACGCGTCGAGCAGTCGGGCCAAGCCGAACTCGAAACCCTGGTCGGACACTCCGGTCGCCGGTTCGGTGCTGGCGGCCTCGACGACCGTGTTGGCCGCGCCCTGGACGTACACCGCCAGCATCGTGACGACCAATTCCATTTCGAGGTCGGTGAGGCCGAGGCCGTCGACGGTGCGCAGGTCGCGGTCGTAGTTGGCGACACTGTTGGGGCCCAGCGGCGGCACGGAGTTCGCCATGACCGACAGCGTCCACGGATGCCAGCGGTACATCCCCAGGGTCAACCGGGCGATCCATTCCAGCTGCTCCCTCCACTCGTCCACCACGGACCGCCCCGGAATGCCGTAGTAGGTCCCGTTCGGACAGTGCTCGGCACTCGGCGGGCCGCCGTCCGACAACGACGACTCGACCGTCGTGGTTCCGCCGCGAACCCAACGGCCGAACCACGCCGGGGATCTCCGGCACCACCGCCAGGCACTGACGACGCACGGCCGAGTAGTACCACTGCGCATCGAGTGGTGCGATCGGGAGAGCTGACACTCTCCTCTTCGCGAAACTGAGCATTCGCTTGTGATTGAAAACCGCAGCCGGCCCGTTGTGGCGTCTCATGGAGAGAAATGCCGTGGATGTGGTGACGCCGGAACCAGTCCGGTCAGTCGGTGTTGGGCGAGGAGTCGGACGTGGTCCGGAGCCGGGCGAGCGCCTGGGGTGTGAGGTGCCGGGCGAGCGTGTCCAACGCGGCCACGACCTCGGCGATCCGCCGCGGGTCATCGGTACCCAGCGCCGCGGCGAGGGCGCCGTCGATCGGCGCCGAGCGGACGTGTGCGACGCGGGGGGAGATCCGCTCCGCCGGCCACACCATCAGTCGGCGGCGGTCGGCGGGGTCGACGGTGGTGTCGATCGCGCCCGCTTCGCGGAGTCGGGCGACGCAGGCGGACACCTTGCTCTGCGGGAACCCGGTGCGCTCGGCGATCTGCCCGACCGAGCCGCCGGGGTGCGCGCGGATGTCGCTGGCCACGATGAGCACCGACCGGTCACTGGTGGAGTGCTGGCCGACGCCGTCGGTCGGGATGGCCTCCTCGCCGATCTTCATCAGCGTGCGCCCCAGCAGGAACAACTCGATTCCGTTCACGTGACCGACAATACATCAGATCAGATACATCAGACTAGATACATCTGATCTGATGGATTACCGTGGTCCCGGCAGCCTGACCACCGACCCGAGGACTCAACGATGACCAGCACCACCACCGCGACGACCGGGACACTGCCGGTCCCCGGCGCCACCCTCCACTACGAGGTCCGCGGCACCGGACCGCTCCTGCTGATCAGCCAGAGCGGCGAAGGGGACGCCAACCGCAGCACCGACCTGGTCGACCACCTCGCCGACGACCACACCGTGCTCACCTACGACCGCCGCGGTCTGTCCCGCAGCACCCCCACCCGGCCGGCCACCCTGCCCGACCACGCCGACGACGTGCACCACCTGCTCGCCGCCCTCACCGACAAGCCGGCCCTCATGCTCGGGTGCAGCCTCGGCGCCGTCATCGGACTCCACCTGGCCGTCCGCCACCCCGGCCAGATCAGCACCCTCATCGCCCACGAACCCGTCGCGCCCTGGCTGCTGCCCGCCGCCGAACGCGCCCACCACGAACGCGAACTGCTCGACCTCCAGCACACCTACCGCGACGGCGGGCTACCCGCCGCCCTCCCACAGATCGCCGCGGTCCTCGGCATCGACCCCACCAACCAGGACACCGAGCCCAACCTGACCCCGCAACCCATGACCCCGCAACGCATCGCCAACTTCGACCACTTCATCCAGCACGACTTCACCGCTGTCGTGCACGACGCCCTGGACGAGGCCGACATCGCCGCACTGACCGACGTCCGCATCGTCCCCGCCGCCGGACGCACCACCCCGCGCACCGTCTTCGATCACCGCTGCGCCCAGCGACTCGCCACCCTCCTCGACACCGACCTGACCGAGTTCCCCGGCGGCCACAACGGCAACACCACCCACCCCAGGGCCTACGCCGCCCAACTACGCCACACCCTGCACAACGCGACCTGACCCGAGCCCCACGGATCCCCCGGCCAACCGACGCGATCCCGACGAACGGACGAAGCAACGTCCACAACCCGTTCCGCCCTGCCACACCGCTCAGCAAGAGCAGGTCACCAGGCTGAGGCCCCCACCGCCGAACCACGGCCACGACGTGGCGACGAACCGGTGAGCCATCGCGTCACCCGCCGCCGGCCGGCGACCACGACACGCGCGACCACCCTTCCGGCGGGGAGCGTCAGCGGGAGGCGATGAGGGCGGCCACGCCGTCGAGCAGCCGGGCCAGGCCGAACTCGAAACCGAGGTCCGGGTCGTAGGCGGACTGGTAGGTCTCCCCCGGCCACGGCGCCGATGCGCGCCGCCGTCGGGTACTTCTCCGCGTCGAAGACCTTCGCGAGCAGGGGACCGTAGGTCTCCCACCATTAGTGCCGGTCCTCCGGCCTGTCGGATCGTTTCGCCACAGCGCACCTAGTGGGCGGGATTCGGCACGTGCACCCTGCCGTCATCGGTCAGGTCCCAGGCCAGGCCGTTGATCGGCAACCATTCCACGGAGGTCGGCCGTTGGCCGGTGCGGACCCACTCCAAGATCACTTCTCGTAGCTCGCCCAGCGGCATCACACACCGTGGGGGAAACAGGGTGCCGGTGGGCTGGTCGTAGTAGATCGGGGGCGGGTCTTCGATGGGGGTGGGACGTAGCGCCCCCCAGCACCAGTCCGAACCCTCTGGCGTGGTCTCGTCGACGAACAGGGCGGCGCCGAACTTGGCGTAGAAGCCGACGGTCAGCCACTTGTTGGTGTCGTCCGCACGGCGGTTCCGCACGGAGAAGTTCACGCTGGCGTGAACACGAGCGTAGACACCCTCATAACCGGGATCACGCAAGAGCAGGTCCACCAGCTTGACGCGCTGGTGCGGATGGTCCGCGACCACCCTCGGCCAGATGTCACCGTTGCCCTGGCCGACGACCACATGCTCGCTCGATTCGGTCATGGTGCTGCCCCCTCGATCACGCGGGGTCGTCCTTCCTCAACGTACGGCGGCGCCCACACGATCAGCCGCGCTCCAACCGGCAGCACCGACGATAGAACCTCGCTGCAACTCAACCCGTAGCCAGCGGAGCAGACGCCCCCAGGATGGTTGATCACCAACACCATTTCGCTGATGGCGTTCTCCCTCATCAAGGCGGCCACCTTGACCTCGACATGCGACGCGGATGGATACGTGCCGCCTCGCGACGGCTTGGCACCTACTTCTCGCAGGACCTTGACCGCACGCTGGTAGTGGTCATCTTTCTCACCGCTGGTGTAGCTGTGCTCGGTACCGTCCTGGTCGTACGCGAGACCTGTCGTGACCTTCTTGTCCGCGATCGACTCCAACCGAGCGGCGGCCCACCCGGCATCCGTCGCGGCTCCACTGAGGCTATCCGGACAAGCCTCACCACTGTCAGCCGAGGCTCGCGGCCACCAGGATGGTTCGTAGCCGCACGCGAACCGACCGCAGCTCGGCGCGTACACGAAGTTGAGCAGGAACCAGAGCACAGCGGCCATGACCGCGATGCCGGTCAGGGACGAGAGGGTCTTGCCAGCTGGCTTCAGTGCCATCTTCGGATGCCCCCGAGCCCAGTTGTCAGGTTGTGGCTTCCCTGTCGTGAGCGCCGAGTCAGGTCGTGCTTCACCCGACCGCCGGCTCCTGGGCGAATCCTATCGAGGCGCACGTCGAAACCTGTGCGATCACACGCCAGTTCGCCGGTCGGGAGATCAGCGGGAGGCGATGAGGGCGGCCACGCCGTCGAGCAGGCGGGTCAGGCCGAACTCGAAACCGTGGTCGGGGTCGTAGGCGGACTGGTAGGTCTCCCCCGCCACGGCGCCGATGCGCGCCGCCGTCGGGTACTTCTCCGCGTCGAAGACCTTCGCCAGCAGGGGGCCGTAGGTCTCCCACCATTCCTGGTCGGACACTCCGGTCGCCGGTTCGGTGCTGGCGGCCTCGACGACGGTGTTGGCCGCGCCCTGGACGTATACCGCGAGCATCGTGACCACCGAGTCCATCTCCAGGTCGGTGAGGCCCAGGCCGTCGACGGCGCGCAGGTCGCGGTCGTAGTTGGCGATGCTGTTGGGGCCCAGCGGCGGCCGGGAGTTCGCCATGACCGACAGCATCCACGGGTGCCGGCGGTACATCCCCAGGGTCGACCGGGCGATCAGCTCCAGGCGCTCCCGCCAGTCCTCCGCCCACGGGATCGGGTCCTGCTCGCCGCACACGGTGTCGAACATGACGTCGATCAGTTCGGCCTTGCCGGGGACGTACGTGTACAGGGACATGGTTCCGACGCCGAGACGCTGGGCCACGCGGCGCATCGACAGGGCGGGCAGGCCCTCCGCGTCGGCCAGGTCGATCGCGGCCGTGACGATCCGTTCGACGGTCAGGCCGGGTTTGGGGCCTCGGCCGCGCGCCGGCGCCGACCGGTCGCGCCAGAGCAGCTCCATGCTGCGGACCGGGTCGCCCCGGCCGCCGTAGTGCCGGTCGTCCGGCTTGTCGGATCGTTTCGCCATGATGCGTAACATCCTAGTTTCTCCGTACGATGTACGGTAGCGTCGTCTCCGTACGCCGTACGATATTGGAGGACAACGGGTGACCACCCCAGCGATCGTGACCGAGGGGTTACGCAAACGGTTCGGCGAGCGCACCGCGCTCGACGGCATCGACCTGACCGTCGGCGCCGGTACCGTCCTCGGCCTGCTCGGACCCAACGGCGCCGGCAAGACCACCGCCGTGCGCATCCTGACCACCCTGCTCCGCCCCGACGGCGGCACCGCCCACGTCGCCGGGTTCGACGTCGTCCGCCAGCCCCAGCGGGTCCGGACGGCCATCGGGCTCGTCGGGCAGAACGCCGCCGTCGACGAGGCCCTCTCGGCACGCCAGAACCTCGAACTGTTCGGTCGGCTCTACCACCTGCCGACCCCCACCACCCGGACCCGCGCGGCCGAACTGCTCGACCAGTTCGACCTCGCCGACACCGGGAACAAACCCGTCAAACGGTTCTCCGGCGGCATGCGCCGGCGCCTGGACCTGGCCGCCAGCCTGATCCTCGCCCCCACGGTCCTGTTCCTCGACGAACCGACCACTGGGCTGGACCCGCGCGGGCGCACCGAGGTCTGGAACGCCGTGCGCGCCCTGGTCAGCGCCGGCACCACGGTCCTGCTCACCACCCAGTACCTCGACGAGGCCGACCAGCTCGCCGGGCACATCGCGGTGATCGACAGCGGCCGGGTCATCGCCGAGGGCACCCCGGAGGACCTCAAGACCCGCCTCGGCGGCGACCGGCTCGACGTCATCGTGCACGACACCGCCGAGCTGGGCCGGGCCGCCGGCATCGTCGAGGCCGCCACCGGCGGGCAGCCCGAGACCGACCCGGACGCCCGGCGGGTCAGCGCCCCGGTGCGCGACCGGGTCGGCGCACTCACCGACACCGTCCGCGCCCTGGCCGACGCCGGGGTCGGCGTCGAGGACATCGCGCTGCGCCGGCCGACCCTCGACGAGGTCTTCCTGCACCTGACCCACACCGACAAGGAGGTCCCCGCATGACCAGCCTGCGCTGGGCGATCGCCGACGGCTGGACCATCACCCGCCGCGACCTCCTGCACTGGGCCCGCGAACCCACGCCGGTGATCATCGGCCTGCTGTTCCCGGTGATGCTGGTGCTGACCTTCGGCTACCTGTTCGGCGGCGCGATGGCCCTGCCCGGCGGCGCCGACTACACCGACTTCCTGCTGCCCGGCATGTTCGCCATGACCATGCTGTTCGGCATGGAGGCGACGATGCTCGCCGTCAACACCGACGCCGCCCGGGGCGTCACCGACCGGTTCCGGTCCATGCCGATGGCGCCCTCGGCCGTGGTCGTCGGCCGCTGCGGGGCCGACATGCTCAACTCCGCCGCCAGCCTCACCGTGATCATGGTCTGCGGGGTGGCGATGGGCTGGCGGGCCACCGGCTCGGTCGGCGCCACGGTCGCCGGCATCGGACTGCTGCTCCTGCTGCGGTTCTCCATGCTGTGGATCGGCGTGTTCCTCGGCCTGACCATCCGTAACCCGGAGGCGATCGGTGCGCTACAGATCGTGATCTGGCCGTTCACCTTCCTGTCCAACGCCTTTGTCGCACCCGGCACAATGCCCGGTTGGCTGGGCACTATCGCGGAGTGGAATCCGTTGTCCTCGACGGCGGCCGGGGTGCGGGAGTTGTTCGGCAACCCGAGCTGGGCCGGGAATTCGTGGATCGCGCAGAACGCTGTGCTGATGGCGGTGGTGTGGCCACTGCTGATCGTGGCGGTGTTCTTCCCGCTGTCCGTACGTCGATATCAGCGGCTGGGCCGCTGACGAGGAGGGTCGTTGCCCCACACACCGGATGACCTCGCCGGGTGGTCGGTCGCCCTGAAGGCGGCCGACCCGCCCCGGCGGGGACGGGTGGTGTTCACCGGGGACGGGCGCAGCCACGACCTGCCCGTCGCCGACGCCGTGGCACTGCTGCTGGACGCGCACGCCACCCAGCCGTACTGGTCGGCCGCCGCGCACACCGCGCTGCGGCTGGTCGCCGGCGGGCGGCTGCTGCCCACGGTCACCGACGCCGGCCACGACGCCTGGGTCGTCAGCCCGACCGCACCGTCCGATGTGGAGCTTCAACCGTTCTTCGACGCGGTGGCCGACACGCTGACCCGTGTGCCGGACGGCCCGGCGTTCGTCGGCGACGACATCCACCACGTCCCGCACCTGCGCGAGTGGGCGACCCGGCTGCGCACCGAACCCGCCACCCGGCTCTCGCTGCGCCTGGAGGTCCCCGGCGGCGACTACGGCACCGGGCCGTTCACCGCCGTCGCCCAGGTGCACCGGGGCGCCACGGTCACCGACCTCGCCCAGGTGTGGGGCGGTGACCCGGAGGCCCTGCTGGCGTTGCGGCACGCCGCCGGGGTGTGGGCGCCGCTGCTGCGGCTGCTCGACCTGGCCGTGCCCGACCGGCTGGTCCTCGACGACGCCGAGGTCCTCGACCTGGCCGGCGGGGCCGGCGCGCGCCTGGCCGAGGCCGGGGTGGAGGTGCACTGGCCACGGGAACTGTCCCGGGACCTCACCGCGAGCGCCACCGTCAGCTCGGCGATGGGCGACGCCTCCGACGCCGGGTCACCGTCGTTCTTCGGCGGCGGGCAGCTGTTCGAGTTCAACTGGGAACTGGCGACCGGCGGCGAGGTGCTCACCGGCGAGGAACTCGACCAGCTCGCCAGCACCCACCGCCCGGTCGTGCGGCTGCGGGACCGGTGGACGCTGGTCGAACCCGACCTGGTGCGCCGCGCCCGCGAACGCGACCTCAAACCGTTGACCGCCATCGACGCGCTGGGCGCCGCGCTGACCGGCACCGCGCACGTCGACGGCGAGTGGGTGCCGGTCGCACCGAGCCGTCCGCTGGAGCGGCTGCGGGAACGGCTCGACGAGCCGCCGATCGACCCGCCGCCCGCACTGCGCGCGACCCTGCGCGACTACCAGCTGCGCGGCCTGCGCTGGCTGGCCAGGATGACCTCACTGGGCCTTGGCGGGTGCCTGGCCGACGACATGGGGCTGGGCAAGACGATCACGCTCATCGCGTTGCACCTGCACCGCGCCGCCGGCCCGACCCTGGTGGTGTGCCCGGCGTCGCTGCTGGGCAACTGGGAACGCGAGATCGCCCGGTTCGCCCCCGGCACCCCGGTGTCACGTTTCCACGGCGCCGGCAGGGAACTGGCCAGCGAGGGCATCGTGCTGACCACCTACGGCACCATGCGCCTGGACGCGGAACGCCTCGCCGAGGCCGACTGGGACCTGGTGGTCGCCGACGAGGCACAGCACGTGAAGAACCCTCGCTCGGAGACCGCGCGGGCGCTGCGCCGCATCCCCGCCACCGCCCGGGTCGCGCTCACCGGCACCCCGGTCGAGAACAACCTCGGTGAGCTGTGGGCCATTCTGGACTGGACGACCCCCGGCCTGCTCGGTTCGTACGCCACGTTCCGCTCCCGCTGGGCCCGGCCGATCGAGGAGGGCGACCGGACCGTCGCCGCCGAGGCACTGTCCCGCCTGCTGCGGCCGTTCCTGTTGCGCCGCCGCAAGTCCGACCCCGGCATCGCCCCCGAACTGCCGCCCAAGACCGAGACCGACCGGCCGGTGGCGCTGACCACCGAGCAGGCCGGGCTCTACCAGGCGGCGGTCACCGAGACGATGGCCGAGATCCGCGCGGCGACCGGGATGCGCCGACGCGGGCTGGTGCTCAAGCTGCTGACCTCGCTCAAACAGATCTGCAACCACCCCGCGCAGTACCTCGGCGAGACCGACCGGCTGGCCGGGCGCTCCGGCAAACTCGAACTGCTCGACGAGCTGATCGACACGATCCGCGCCGAGGACGGCGCGCTGCTGGTGTTCACCCAGTACGTCGCCATGGCACGACTGCTGGAGTCGCACCTGGCCGAACGGGGTGTTCCGGTGGCGCTGCTGCACGGCGGCACCCCCGTCGCCCGGCGCGACGAACTGGTCGCCCGGTTCCAGGACAGCGCGACACCGCCGGTGTTCCTGTTGTCGCTCAAGGCCGCCGGCACCGGACTGAACCTGACCCGCGCCGACCACGTCGTGCACTACGACCGCTGGTGGAACCCGGCCGTCGAGGCGCAGGCAACCGACCGCGCGCACCGGATCGGCCAGCAGCGCCCGGTCCAGGTGCACCGGCTGATCGCCGAAGGCACCGTGGAGGACCGGATCGCCGCGATGCTGGAGTCCAAGAAGGACCTCGCCGAGGCGGTGCTCGGTCCACAGCAGACCGACGTCTCCGAACTGACCGAGCTGACCGACGCCCAACTGTCCGAACTGGTCGCCCTGCGAGGTGAACGATGAGCGACGCCATCGGTTTCCCGGCCTTCCCCGCGACCAAGCGGCGCCCCGGCCACTTCGCCCGCACCTGGTGGGGCCGCGAGTGGTTGCGCGCGATGACCGAGACCGCGCTGGACGCCGAACCGCTCAAGGCCGGTCGCCGCCTCGCCTACGCCGGGCGGGTCGGCCCGATCACCGTGAGCCATGGCCGGCTCACCGCCCAGGTCACCGACGCGGAAGCGGTGCACCACACGGTGGTGGTGGTCGACCGGCTCGACGACGCGCAGTGGCAGCGTTTCCTCGACGAGGTCGCCGCCAAGGCCGGGCACATCGCCGCGCTGCTCGACCGGGACATGCCCCACGAACTGGTCGAGGCGGCGGCCGACGCCGACGTGCCGCTGCTGCCAGGACTCGGTGACCTGCGCGGCGAGTGCGACTGCCCGGACTGGGAGATGTGCCAGCACGCGGCGGCGGTCTGCTTCCAGACCTCGTGGCTGCTCGACGCCGACCCGTTCCTGCTGCTGCTCCTGCGCGGGCGCGCGCAGCAGGCGCTCACCGACGAGTTGCGTGAGCGCACGGTGACACCCGAGCCACCGACACCGAACGCGCACGACCGCACACGCCACGTGTTCCCACCGGTGTTCCCGCAAGCGCCCGGAATCGATCCGGCGGCACTCACCGAGGCCGCCGCGCTGGCGATGAGCCGCGCCCGGGAATTGCTTCTGCGCGACGAATCAGGCGCGGAGAGTGATCTCGCCACCCGGCTCAGCGCGTTGCTGACAACGGAGGAACGGCAACCGCACGTGACCGGTTGAATCCCGTCCGTGCCTGTCTGAATAACCGGGAACACTGGGAAAAAGCGTTAATCGCCTTTGCAAAACCCGCATTCACCTGGTAGTGCGGCAAAGTTCAGAAGATCTTTGGGAGCGGCCGGAAGGCTCACGGGGTGGTGTGTCCCGCAGGCCTGATGTCAGGATTCCCGGCGTCGGGAGTTCCCCGGTTTCATCGGCCGGAGGGGCCGCGAGGGGCCGTTGGTGCCCACCGGCACGCAACGGCGCGACGCTGCGACTTGGCGCTCGCCGAACCGGTGGGCCGATCAGAAAGGTGCCGCATGACCTGGGCAAGACACGCCAGCCCGACGATCGAGCAAGGCCGCTTCGCCGAGGCCCGGGCGAGCGAGAGAATGCACTACGCGGTCCAGAACCGTAAGGCAGCGCGCACCGTCGCCTACCACTCCAGTGACGCCGCGGACTGCGCGAACCTGTTGGCGATGCTCGGCCTGGACACCATGGACGAGTCCGGCCAGACCCGGTCCACCGAGGACTGACGGGTTCGTCACACGGAATACTCGACCACGCCGTCCACTGTGGATGAGCGAAGCCGGCCGCGTACCACGAGAACGTCGAGGTGTGCCGCCGTTTCGCCGGCCGCGAGGGTCTGGTTGAACAGGTCGAGTTCGTCGAAGCGGCGCTGCCGGCGGGTCCACCCCAGCCGCTGCGCCGCTTCGTAGGCCGTCCCCGCGCCGTCCCGCACGGCCTGCTCGGTGGCGTCGAGCCGTTCCTCGTGGTGGGCCAGCAGTTCGTCCACCCGCGCGTGCACGCTCGGCGCGACCGGCCCATGCGCCGGCAACAACCGCAGGTCAGGGTAGGTGCGCAGCAGGTTGAGGCTGTCCAGGTAGTCCCCGAGCGGCAGCCGCGCCGGCTCCGACTCGAACCCGATCGACGGCGTGATGTGCGGCAGCACGTGGTCGCCGGCGAACAGCACCCCCGCCTGCTCGTCGACGAACACCACGTGCCCCTGGGTGTGCCCGGGGGTCGGCACCGCGACCAGCGTGCGGTCACCGACCTCGACCTTGGTCAGCCCGTCGATCCACTCGTCGGGCTCCTCGAAGATCGACCGCGCCCGGGACCTGTCGGTGCGCACGCCCAACTCGTCGGCCCACAACGACATCAGCGGCGCCGCGCCCCAGCGGACCATCTGCCGCGCCTGGCCGTCCATCCGCCCGGTCATGATCCGCCGCAGCGACGGCTGCTCGCCGATCCCCAACGCCACCCGGGACCCGAACTCGCGGCGCAGCGTGATCGCCAGCGTGTAGTGGTCGCGGTGGACGTGGGTGACCAGAAACCGGCTGATGTCGCCGAAGTCGCGGCCGATGCCGCCCAGTGCCCGCTCGAACACCTCGCGGGCCACGTCCAGCGCCCAGCCGGAGTCGATGAGCACCAGCCCGTCGTCGGCCTCGATCGCGTAGACGTTGACCGCCCGCAGCCCGTCGGTCGGCAGCGGCAGCGGAATGCGCCACACGCCCTTGCCGACCTCGAAGGCACCGGGTTCGGTCCAGGCCTGGTCCGCCATGCGGGACACCCCCGTAGTCGTTAGTTCGCTGAACTTAGCAAACCGTCACGACGGCGGCGGTCAGGCCGGATGTGAGGTCAGATAACCGCCCATCCGGCGGAAGTACTCCGGCGCGGTCAGCTCCGTCCCGTCGTCCAGGCGCACCCGGCGCACCAGCAGCGCGTGGTTGCGGCCGAAGCGGGCGTCCGCGCCGGCCACGACCGCAACGCCGTCCCCCTCGCGGATGAAGATCCGGCCGGGGGTGCCGCCGTAGCGCTTGGCCGACACCGCCGCCTCGATGATCCGCAGCCGGGTGCTCCCGTGGTAGCAGAAGGCGTTCGGGTACGGGTCGGACTGGGCGCGCACGAAGCGTTCCAGGTCCGCCGCCGGCCACGTGAGGTCCAGCCGACTGTCCTCGATGGACCGCTTGTGGAAGAAACTCGCCCGCGACGGGTCCTGGACGAGGAAGTCGCGCTGCCCGGCGGCGATCAGCGCCAGCGCGTCCACCACGATCGGTCCGATGAGGTCGACCGTGCGGTGGAACAGGTCGGTCGCGGTGTCGGTCGGGCCGACCGCGACCGCGCGCTGCAACACGATGTCGCCGGCGTCGAGGGTCTCGTTCATCAGGTGCGCGGTCACGCCGACCTCGGCCTCGCCGTTGATCAGCGCCCAGATCACCGGCGCGAAGCCGGCGTAGGCGGGCAGCAGCGAGTCGTGCACGTTCAGCGTGCCGTGCCGGGGAAGGTCGTAGAGGTGCGGCGGGATCCAGGTGCGCCAGTTGTTCGCGACGATGATGTCCGGTTCGGCGTTCTTCACCGCGGCCACCACGTCCTCGTCCGGCCGGTTGCGCAGCACGACCGGAATTCCGTTGTCCCGCGCCAGATCCGCCACCGAGTCGCTCCAGATCGACTCGTAGGCGTGGTCGGAGGCCGGGTGGCTCACCGCGAGCACGACCTCGTGCTCGGAGGCCAGTAACGCCTCGAGTGTGCGGTACCCCCAGGTCTGGTACCCGAACAGGACCACGCGCATGTCAGTACCCCTTCGACGACGCCGACTGTGAGCCGTAACTCAGGCGAAGCGAGCCTACCCTTACCGTAATCGATTAGGTTAGGCTTACCTCCATTGAAGTCGAGGAGAGGATGGTTGATGCCGGAGCACACCACCGACGCGACACCGGTCCTCGACGTCGTCGGCGTCGGGTTCGGACCGTCGAACCTCGCCCTGGCGATCGCCGTCCACGAACACAACCAGCGGTCCGCCGCCCCGGTCAACGCCCTGTTCCTCGAACGCCAGCAACGGTTCGGCTGGCACCGGGGCATGCTCATCGAGGACGCGACGATGCAGGTCTCGTTCCTCAAGGACCTGGTCACCATGCGCAACCCGACCAGCGAGTTCAGCTTCCTGTCCTATCTGCACGGCGCCGGCCGGCTCGTCGAGTTCATCAACCAGAAATCCCTGTTCCCACTGCGGATCGAGTTCCACGACTACCTCGAATGGGCGGCCGGACGCCTGGCCGACTCCGTGCGCTACGACCGTGAGGTCATCGCCGTCGAGCCGGTGACCGAGGCCGGCACCGTCCGCGCCCTGGACGTCATCGCCCGCCACGGCACCACCGTCACCACCTACCGCACCCGCAACGTGGTCCTCGGCCTCGGCCTGGAACCCCGCCTGCCCGACGGCGCGCGACTGTCGACCAGGGTGTGGCACAACCGCGACCTGCTCACCCACGTCGAACGGCTGGGCGGCGACCCGCGCCGGGTGGCGGTCGTCGGCGCCGGCCAGAGCGCCGCCGAGGTCACCAAGTTCCTGCACGACCGCTTCCCGCGCGCCGAGGTCTACGGGGTGTTCTCCCGCTACGGCTACAGCCCCGCCGACGACACCCCGCTGGCCAACCGCGTGTTCGACCCGGAGGCCATCGACCACTTCCACGGCGCGCCCGAGCAGGTCAAGGAGATGATCCTCGGCTACCACGCCAACACGAACTACTCGGTCGTGGACACCGACCTCATCGAGGAACTGTCCCGCCGGCTCTACCAGGAACGGCTGCGCGGCCCGCGTCGGCTGCGGCTGCTCAACGTCTCCCGCGTGCTGCGCGCCGAGGAGAACGCCGAGACCGTGCGGGTCACCGTCGAGTCACTGGCCACCCAGCAGCGCACCGTGCTCGACTGCGACCTGCTCGTCTACGCCACCGGCTACCGCCCGGCCGACCCGCTGCGCCTGCTCGGCGACCTGGCCGCGCTGTGCCGCCACGACGACCAGGGCCGCCCGATGGTCGCCCGCGACTACCGCCTCGACACCGACGACGAACTCCGTGCCGGGCTGTACCTCCAGGGCAGCACCGAACACTCCCACGGGATCTCCTCGTCCCTGCTGTCCACGACCGCGGTGCGCGTCGGACAGATCCTGCGGTCGATCACCGCCGAGCGCGCCGCCCCCCTCGCCAGTCCCCTGGCCTCCGCCGGTTGGAGCACACCATGAGCCAGTCCTACACGCTGTTCCGTGCCGAGGTGGTCGCCCTGCGGCGGCTCACCCCGCACCAGGTCCGGGTCACCTTCGGCGGGCCGGACCTCGCCGGCACCGTCAGCGCCGGGCTCGACCAGCGGATCAAGCTGTTCTTCCCACTGCCCGGCCAGACCGACCCGGTCGTGCCGGAGGGCGAGAACTGGTACACCGAGTACCGCGCGATGCCCGAGGGCCGGCGGCCGTTCATGCGCACCTACACCGTGCGCCACTTCCGGCCCGAGATCCCCGAACTGGACGTCGACATGGTGCTGCACGGCGACACCGGTCCCGGCTCGACCTGGGCCGGCGCCGCCCGGCCGGGCGACCGGGTGGCGATCCTCGCGCCCGACGCCGACCACGAGGAGATCCTCGGCTACGAGTTCGCCCCGCCGGCCGACACCGAGTGGCTGCTGCTCGCCGGCGACGACACGGCGCTGCCGGCCATCGCGTCGATCATCGAGTCGCTGCCCGCCGGGATGCCGGTGCACGCCTTCGTCGAGGTCGACTCGGCCGCCGAGATGATGCCGCTGGACACCGAGGCCGACCTGCGGATCACCTGGCTGTGCCGCGCCGGGCGACCGGCGACCAGCGGCGGGCTGCTGTGCGACGCCATCCGGGCCACCACCCTGCCCACCGGGCGCCCCTACCTGTGGCTGGCCGGCGAGTCCAGCGCCATCAAGGACCTGCGCCGGCACCTGGTCACCGAGCGGGACATCGACAAGGAGCTGATCTACTTCGCGGGGTACTGGCTGCTCGGGAGTGCCCTGGAGTAAGCATGGGGTGGTGTATGACTACTCCACTCAGTACGCCAGCCTGCGCTTCGCCGACCTCGGCGACGGGATCCTGGAAATCAGCATGTCCGCGCCGGGACGGCTCAACGCCGTCGGGCACGAGGGCCACCGCGACCTCGCCTCGGTGTGGCAGACCGTCGACCGCGACCCCGACGTGCGGGTGGCGATCATCCGCGGCACCGACGGGGTGTTCTCCGCCGGCGGCGACCTTGACCTGGTCACCGACATGGCGCAGGACTTCGCCGTGCGCCTGCGGGTGCTGCGCGAGGCACGCGACCTCGTCTACAACGTGATCAACTGCTCGAAGCCGGTGGTGTCGGCGATCGAAGGGCCGGCCGTGGGCGCCGGGCTGGTCGCCGGGCTGCTCGCCGACGTGTCGATCGCCGCGCGCGACGCCCGGCTCATCGACGGGCACACCAAGCTCGGGGTGGCCGCCGGCGACCACGCGGCGATCGTCTGGCCGCTGCTGTGCGGGATGGCCAAGGCCAAGTACCACCTGCTGACGTGTGAGCCGCTCTCCGGCGAGGAGGCCGAGCGGATCGGCCTGGTGTCGCTGTGCGTCGAGCAGGCCGACCTGCACGACACGGCGCGCAAGGTCGCCCGGCGGCTCGCGTCCGGGTCCCAGTCGGCGATCCGGTTCACCAAGTACGCGCTCAACAACTGGCTGCGCCAGGCCGGGCCGATCTTCGACGCGTCGCTGGGCCTGGAGTTCCTCGGCTTCGACGGCCCGGACGTGGCCGAAGGCGTCGCGGCCATCCGGGAGAAGCGGCGGCCCACGTTCTCCGGCCCAACCTCGGAGTAGGGCCGCGTCAATATGTAGTACACCTGCTATCGTTCAACCGACACGTTCGATAGGAGGTGGGGTGTGGCCGTGGTGGACGAGGCGCCGGCGCGGGACGTGCGCCGGCCCGAGGATGACCTCGTGCTCGACGTTCGTGACCTACGGATGCGATACGGGACGACAGACGTCCTCACAGGGGTGAACTTCACGGCCCGTCCGGGGGAGGTCGTCGCCCTGCTCGGTCCCAACGGGGCCGGCAAGACGACGACCATCGAGATCCTGGAGGGGTTCCGGATGCGCTCGGCCGGGGAGGTCACCGTCCTGGCGACCGACCCGGCGCACGGGAACGAGAACTGGCGGGCACGGCTGGGCGTGGTGCTCCAGTCCTGGCGCGACCACGGGCCGTGGAAGGTCCGGGAACTGCTGGCGCACCTCGGCGACTACTACCTGCCGTACTCCAGCGGGCGAATCACCCGCCCGTGGCCGGTGGACGAGCTGATCGAGGTCGTCGGCCTGACCGAGCACGCCGACAAGAAGATCATGAAACTGTCCGGCGGCCAGCGCCGGCGGCTCGACGTCGCCATCGGCATCGTCGGCCGCCCGGAACTGCTGTTCCTGGACGAGCCGACCGCCGGGTTCGACCCGGAGGCCCGCCGCGAGTTCCACGACCTGGTGCACCGGCTGGCCGACGAGCAGACCACGATCCTGCTCACCACCCACGACCTCGACGAGGCCGAGAAACTCGCCGACCGGATCCTCATCCTGGCCGGCGGCCGGATCATCGCCAACGGCTCGGCCGACGAACTGGCCCGCCAACTGGCGACCGAGACCGAGATCCGCTGGACGGTCGACGGCCAGCGGTTCGTGCACTCCACGGTCGACGCGACCGGCTACGTGCGGGAGCTGTTCCGCAAGCACGACGAGCGGGTCGCCGACCTGGAGGTGCGCCGGGGAAGCCTGGAGGACGTCTACATGACGCTGGTGCGCCAGTTCGAGGCCGGCGAACACGACGCGGCGGTCCGCGACTTCACGGAGGTGGCGCGGTGAACACCATGACCCACGCCCTGCGGGTCGGGCTGCGGCGCGGCGGCCTGGAGGTGCGGCACACGTTCACCAACTCCCAGGACCTGTGGAACTACCTGTTCCCGACGCTGATCTTCCTGGTCGTCATGTTCTTCATGCGCGACGCGGCGGTGCCCGGCACCGACTTCTCGCTCGGCACCCGCACACTGCCCAGCCTGATCGGGATGAACGTCGTGTTCAGCGGCATGGTGACGTTGATGATGTCGCTGGCCCTGGAACGCGAGGACGGCACGCTGCTGCGCGCCAAGGCCGTGCCCAACGGCATGCTCGGCTACCTGGTCGGCAAGATCGTGCTGGTCGCCGGGATGATGCTGGTCAGCGTGGCGATCGTGATGATCCCCAGCGTGTTCATGCTCGACGGGCTGGCGCTCGACAGCGTCACCGCGTGGCTGACCCTGGTGTGGGTGATGGTGCTCGGGCTGGTGGCGACACTCCCACTGGGCGCGGTGTTCGGGTCACTGTTCACCAACCCGCGCAACGCGGGTGTGATCATGTTGCCGGTGATGGGCCTGGTGGCGATCTCGGGGATCTTCTACCCGATCTCGTCGTTCCCGGACTGGTTGCAGGGGGTGGCGCAGGTCTTCCCGGTGTACTGGCTGGGGCTGGGCATGCGGTCGGCGATGCTGCCGGCCGACCTGGCGGCGGTGGAGATCGGGGAGTCGTGGCGGCATCTGGAGATGGTCGGCGTGCTCGGCGCGTGGACGGTGGTCGGGTTCGTGGTGGCACCGTGGGTGCTGCGACGGATGGCCCGCAAGGAGTCCGGATCGAACGTCGCACAGCGGCGGGAGCGGGCGATGCAGAGGGTCACGTGAGTTGATGAGCGAGACGATCTACAACCGGATCGCGATGCTGCGGGCCGAGCGCGGGGTGTCCCGGCGGGAGCTGGCGGAGGCGCTGGGCGTGCACTACCAGACGATCGGGTACCTGGAACGCGGCGAGTACAGCCCGAGCCTGCACCTGGCGTTGCGGATCGCCGAGTACTTCGGGGTGGCGGTGGAGGTGGTGTTCTCCACCTCGCCGTTCCCCCGGCTCGGCTCGTCCCGGTCGGCCTGATCCTTTTTCGCGGGGGGTTGCTCGCCTTTCGTCGGCGCGGCTCGCATACTGGCTGGATGGCGGACAGCAGCGCGGCGGTCGTGACCGGCACGGTGACCTTCGGCAGCGTGCCGACGGAACTGGGTGACGTGCTGGCGGCCGTGACCGGTGAGGGCCTGGTGGCGACGGCGTTCACCGACTCGCCGCACGTGCGGGCCGCCGTGGCCGACCGGCTCGGCCTGACCGAGTCGCCCGACAACGGTCCGGCGGTCGCCGTCCTGACCCAGTTACGCGAGTACTTCGCCGGGCGGCGCCACGAGTTCGATGTGGACATCGACTGGCGCCTGATGTCGGCGTCGCAGCGGCGGGTGCTCGGCACCCTGTACGAGACCGTCCCCTACGGCACGGTGGTCACCTACGGTGAGCTGGCGGCCAGGAGCGGGTCGGGGATCCCGCCGAGAGGGATCGGATCGATCATGGGCAGCAACCCGATTCCGATCGTGGTGCCGTGCCATCGCGTGGTCGCTGGTGACGGGCTCGGCGGCTTCAGCGGCGGCAGCGGAGTGGAATCGAAGCGCCATCTGCTCACCCTGGAGGGTTACCTTCCTCCGGGTCTCTGGTAATAACCGCAACTTTTCCGGCCGTTGCCCGTTTGACATGCCATGCGCCGATCACGGCCAGTGACCGGGGATGTGACAATACAGATCCGTGACGGTGGGGAATGGAATGGGGAGCTTCCATGGTCGCTGACGGGCAGAGCGGCCCGGTGGTCAGCCGGCGCCGGGAGGTCAGTGGGGGCAGCGCGCGTTCGCTGTTGACGACCGTGCTCGGGGAGTTCGTGCTGCCGGCCGGGGAACCGGTCTGGACCTCGACACTCGTGGACGTCCTGGCGTTGTTCGACGTCGAGGAGAAGGCCGCCCGCCAGGCACTGGCCAGAACAGCCGCCGAGGGCTGGCTGACGTCCGACCGCTTCGGCCGCCGGGTCCGCTGGCGCCTCTCACCGCCCGGCCGGCGCCTGCTGGCCGAAGGCGCCGACAGGATCTACGGCTTCGGCAGCGGCGACCGGGCCTGGGACGGCCGCTGGCTGGTCCTGCTCGTCTCCGTCCCCGAAGCGATGCGCGACCTGCGCCACAAACTCCGCACCCGCCTGAGCTGGGCCGGCTTCGGCTCGCCCACCGCCGGCGTGTGGATCACCCCGCACCCCGACGCCGAGGCCGACGCCAAACTCATCCTCGACGAACTGGACCTGTCCTCCCAGGCCATGTCGTTCCTGGCGAACTACGGCGCACTGGGCCAGGAACGCGACATGGTCGCCAGCGCCTGGAACCTCACCGAGGTCGCCACGAAGTACGACACGTTCATCCGCGACTTCACCTCCCTGGACCCGACCAGCCCCAACGAGATCCTCCGCGCCCAGACGATGCTGGTCCACGAATGGCGCCGGTTCCCGTTCCTGGACCCACAACTGCCGGCCGAACTGCTACCGGCCAAGTGGAGCGGAACGACGGCCACGGCGCTGTTCAACGCCAAACACCACCACTGGCGCGCCCAGGCCCGAGACCGCTGGACCGAACTGGCCACGGAGTAGGGCCCCGCGCCCATCCCGCCCGCCAGGGAACGCCGTCGAGCCCGGGCATGGGGCTGCGACCGGTACCGGAGCTGGCCGGGTTGAGATTTGTATCCCGGCGAACGTGGGTCGCCGGCTACCGGTAGGGCGAAGTGGCCTTACCGGGCCTGGGGTCAGGCCGCTGTGGGGTTGAGCCAGGTCGTGGGGGCCTCCAGAAGGCAGGGGTGGGTGAGCTCAGGCGGCGGCGGGTTCGTCGGGGTCCAGGGACGCTGTCTCCCCGGCGGCCGTTTCCTGGGCTCGTGCTTCCTGGGCTCGTGCTTCCTGGGCTCGTGCTTCCTGGGCTCGTGCTTCCTGGGCTCGTTTGGCCAGGTGGGCCAGGAGGCCGTGGTGGCGGCGTTCGGCGAAGGCGGCGCGGTCGGCGGCCCTCTGGGCCCGGCGGCGGCGGTGGGCGGTGAGGCGGTCCTCGGATGGTTGGTCGGGCATCTCGCGGTTCCTGGTCAGGGTGGATCGGCGGTGTGGACGGCCGGTTGGTCGACCGCCCATAACCACGTGCCGTCGGGTTGGCGGCGGGCTATCTCCGCGGTCACGCTGCCGTCCGCCAGGCGGGTGGCGGTGAGGGCCACGTCGCCGTTGATCAGGGGTGGGTGCGGGGTGCCGTGGGTGAGGTGCGGGCGGGTCGACAGCAGCGTCTCGTAGGCGCGGCGGATGTCGGCGTGGCCGGCGGTGGTCTGGCCGGGTGGGAAGGCCAGGACGGCGTCGGGCTCGTAGAGGGCGACCAGGCCGTCGATGTCGCCGGCGTTGGCCAGGTCCACGAAGAATCGGCCCAGGTCGTTGGGGGTTCTGGCGGGCTGGTGGCGCGCTGCTGTGTTCATGCTCACGACCCTGGCACGAGGGTCCGACAATAAATCGATGGACCGCCGCCGGACCCTGTGGTTGGGTCGGGCCACGCCTTGAGACGGGAGGAGGTGAGGGCATGTTCACCGATTCGACCATGCGCTCCCGTGCCGCCGTCTCGGCGTCGCGGCAGGGTTGAGGGAGCGCACCACACCCTCAGGGAACCCAGATGTCTGATCTGATCGTGCGTCCGCTCGCCGCGGGCGAAACCATCGACTTCCACCACCTGACCGACCCCGCCCTCATCGACATCCAGACGACCGGGCGCGACTACTACGCGCAGGCCGCCCTCGGCCAGTACCGGCCCGAATGGACGTGGATCGCCCTGCGGGACGACCGGTTCGTCGCGCGGGCCGCGTGGTGGGGCGGCCCGGACGACGAGAGCCCCAAGGCCCTGGACTGGCTGGACTTCGGCCCCGGCGAACAGGACGCCGCCGTCGAGATCCTGCGGGCCGCGCCGCTGACCGCCGAGTACTGCCTGATCCTGCCGCCGCGCTGGCGGGACGACCCGCGCGCGCGGGCCGCCGCCGAGGCCAGGATCGAGGTCGCCGAGCGCGCCGGGATGCGCCGGTTCGTCGAACGCCTGCGCTACGGGTGGACCCCGGCCGACGGGCTCCCCGACCGGCCAGGGCGCCTGCGGTTCACCGAGGAACCGGACGACGAACGGATCCGCGAGGTGCTCACCCAGATCGTCGCCGGCACGCTGGACGCCCACCAGCGCCAGGCCATCGCCGACGGTGGGCCGGACGCCGCCGTCCGCGATGAGCTGGAGTTTCTCCACTGGATGCCGTCGCCGCGCGAGTGGTGGCGCCTGGCCCACACCCCGGAGGGCGACCTGGTCGGCCTGACCGTACCGGGGCGCAACTACGGTGGACCGGTCATCGGAATCGTCGGTGTGGTGCCCGGACAACGTGGTCACGGGTACGCCTACGACCTGCTCGTCGAGGCGACCTTGCTGCTCCGGTCGCACGGAGCCGATCACATCGCCGCCGACACCGACACGACGAACACCCCGATGGCGGCGACGTTCGCACGCGCCGGCTATCCCATCAGCCAGGAAAGGGTCTATCTGAAGTGACGGACACGCTCGCCGCCGCGCGGTACGCACGCCTGCGCTGGAACAGTCCCCTGGCCGAGGACCACGCCGACCTGCTGTTGGATCGCCTGGACCTCACCGCCGACACGACCCTCGTCGACATCGGCTGCGGTTGGGGTGAACTCCTGCTCAGGGCCGTGGCACGGACCTACAACCGGGCGACCGGGATCGACTCCGACCCCCTGGCCCTGGACCGCGGGCGGCGAGCGGCCGTCGAACGAGGCCTGGTGGATCGCGTCGACTTCGTCGAGGAGAAGGCCGAGTCCTGGCGGGGCACCGCCGACCGCGCGATCTGCATCGGCGCGTCCCACGCCCTGGGCGGCACCCGCGCGATGCTCACCGCCCTGGCCGACCGGGTCCCCAGCGGCCGAGTCCTCGTCGGGGACGGCTGCTGGGCCACCCCGCCCACCCCGGCCGCCCTCGACCTGTTCGGCAACGAGTTCCTGTCGCTGGCCGACCTGGTCGCCGCCGCGAACAGCGCCGGCTGGCGAGTCATGCACGTCAGCACCGCCGACCAGCGGGAATGGGACGACTTCGAGTCCCGTCACCGGGCCGGCCAACAGGAATGGCTACTGGACAACCCCGGCGATCCGCGAGCCGGGGAGGTCCGGGAGTGGATCGACAGCCGGGAGCGGGTGTACCTGTCGTCCTATCGAGGAGTGCTCGGGTTCGCCTACCTCGTGCTGGGGCGCTGAGGTCGGATCGGGGCCGGGCAGCGAACGCTGGGTCCACAGCACGTCGCGCCACGCGTCGTGTTTCCACCCGACGTGGCGGAAGGTCCCGACGGGCTCGAAGCCCAGCGCCCGGTGCAGTGCCTCGCTGGGCGGGTTGGGCAGCGTGATGCCGGCCAGGACCGTCCGGTAGCCGCGCTCGGCGAGCCGGTCGAACAGCGCCTCGTACAGCGCGCGCCCGGCACCGGTTCGGCGTCGGCCCACCTCCAGGTAGACGCTGACCTCGCAGGACCAGCGGTAGGCGGCCCGGGACTTGTACTCGCTGCCGTAGGCGTAGCCGACGACCCGCCCCGCGTCCGTCGCGACCAGCCACGCGTGGCCTCGGGTCGCCACCGCGATCCGCTCGGCCATCCGCCCGGCCGTCGGCGGCTCGGACTCGAAGGTGATCGCCGTGTCGGTGACGTACGGGCGGTAGATCGACGCGCAGGCCGGCGCGTCGTCCTCCGTGGCCGCGCGAATCATCATGACACCATATTAACCAGCTCGGGTCCTATAGTGACAGCATGACGGAGGACGGGTTCGCCAGGTCACTCGCCGAGGCGCTGCGCGACGCACGGGAGAGCAGGCAGCTCTCGCTCAACGCGCTGGCCGACAGGTCCGGCGTCTCCCGGGCGATGATCGGCAAGATCGAGCGCGGCACGGCCCAGCCGACCGCCGCGCTGCTGGGACGGCTGTCCGGCGCACTGGGCCTGACCCTGTCCGAGCTGATCGCCCACGTCGAGCAGGACGACCGCCGGATCGCCCGCGCACACGAACAACCCGTGTGGACCGACCCCGACACCGGGTACGTCCGGCGCGCGATCTCCCCGTCGGCCGGCGGACCGCTGGAACTGGTCGAGGTCGAACTCCCGGCCGGGGCCAGCGCCAGTTTCCCCGCCGACACCTACGCCTTCGTCCACCACCAGATCTGGGTGCTGCACGGCCGGCTGCACTTCCACGAGGGCGACACCGTGCACCAGCTGGACACCGGCGACTGCCTGCGCCTCGGCCAGCCCTCGCCCTGCACCTACCACAACCCGACCGCGGCGCCCTGCCGCTACCTCGTCGCGCTCGCGCGGCGGCACTGAGACCGCGGATCCCCGAACCCGGGAACAGCGGCGATCCCGCGTGGACGATCAGCGCAACCCCGCGGTGCTGTCGACGATCAGGCCGGTACCTGGTGCAGTTCGCCGGCCACCTGGTCGCGCAGGACGTTGCGGCGGATCTTGCCGGTCGCCGTCCTGGGCAGGTCGGGCAGCACCACCACCGCGCGGGGGCGTTTGTAGGCCGCCAGGCCCTCGCGGCACCAGCTGATCAGGGCCTTGGTGTCCACCGGGCGGCCAGGTACGGCGACGACGCACGCTATCGGTTTGTCCAGGCCGTCGGCGTCCTGGACGGCCACGACCGCCACCTCGGCGACGTCCGGGTGTTCCAGGAGACGGTCCTCCACCTCCGCCGGGGACACCCAGATCCCCCCGGCCTTGAGCATGTCGTCGGAGCGGCCAAGACACGTGTACGTACCGTCGTCGTTGCGGACGTAGGTGTCGCCGGTGCGCAGCCACTCGCCCTGGAAGACCTGGCGGGTGGTGTCGGTGCGGCACCAGTAGCCGGTGGCGACCGACGGGCCACCCAGGTACAGGTCGCCGGGGTGGCCGGGGGTGTCGATCGGGGTGCCGCCCTCGTCGCGGAGTTCCACGCGGTAGCCGGTCACCGGCACGCCGGAGGAGCCGGGGCGGACCTGGCCGGGGCGGTTGGACAGGAAGATGTGCAGTGCCTCCGTCGAACCCAGACCGTCGAGAACCTCGACGCCGAAACGGTCGCGGAACCGCGAGTACAGCACCGGCGGTAGCGGTTCCCCGGCCGAGATCCCTTGGCGCACCGAGGAAAAGCTGTCGTCGGGGACCGTGGAGTTCAGCAGCGCCGAGTAAACCGTGGGGACGCCGAAGAACAGCGTCGGGCGGGTCCGCGCGGCGAGGGCGGCGATCGACGCCGGTGTCGGTCTGGCCCGGTCCAGCACCGTGGTGGCGCCGGCCGCGAGGGGGAAGAACGCCGAGTTTCCCAGGCCGTAGGCGAAGAACAGCTTCGCCACCGACAGGCAGCGGTCCCCCTCCGTCACGCCAAGCACGCCCCGGCCGTACAGCTCGGCGACGCTGCGCACGCTGCCGTGGCGGTGCATCGCCCCCTTGGGTTTGCCGGTGGTGCCCGAGGTGTAGAGCCACAGCGCGGGCGAGTCCGCCCAGGTCGGGTACGGGGTGGTCAGCTCACCGGCCGAACTCAGCTCCGCCCAGGGATGCACCGTCGCGCCGACGACGTCGGCTGGGCCGTCGATGGCGGCATCGATGGCGGCATCGATGGCAGTATCGATGACGACGTGCTCGACCTCTGGCGCGGCCGCCACGGCGAACCGCACGGCGTCCAGGAACTCCACCGACGCGCACAGCACCCTGGCCCGCGAGTCGGCCAGCACCACCGCCAGTTCGGCGCCGGTGACCATGGTGGACACCGGCACCGGCACCGCCCCCAGGTACATCGCCGCGAGGATGCCGCTGAGCAGCTCCACGCCGTCGGCCATGCACAGCATCACCCGCTCCTCCGGGCGCACCCCGACCGCCCGCAGCCCGGCCGCGACGCGGTGGGTCCGCCCGGCCAGGTCCTGGTAGGTCAGGGTGTTCTGGCCGCACACCACGGCCGGGCGATCGCCGGCACCGGCGCGTAAGTGCCGGTCCAGCAGGTAGTCGGTGGCGTTGAACACCGGCGGGGTTGTCATCTCGACCGCCTCGGGGTCAGGGAGGCTCAGGGCAGATAAACGTACTCGTAGTCCCACGGCCGGCCGTTGACGCCGTTGCGTGGCGGCGCCACCCAGCTCGCGATCCGGCCACGTTCGGTCACAGGGTGCATGAGTGAACGCACGAACGCCAGGTCCTCGCTCGTGGGCAGCCAGCGGTGGCTGGCCGCCCGCCAGGTCGCCTCGTCGACGATCGTGCCGTCGGGGGTGATGTGGTGGCCGGAGTGCAGGCCGACCGCGCGGTTGAACCCCGGGTGCGGCAGCGCGAACCGGACGTCGATCTCGGCACTGGCCAGAATTCTGTTCCAGCGCTTGATACCTGTCTCGCAGTCGGCGATGTACTCGTCGCGCAGGTCCAGGTTCAGCGCCAGCAACGCCGACAGCTCGTCGGCCGACCAGGTGCCGTCGGCGCCGGGACGCTGGACGTGCACGCCGTCGTCGGTGAGCCGGTGGTCGTCGCGGCGGCGGGCCTCCTGCCAGCGGCCCTTGAGACCGGCGGTGAAGTAGTTGGCGGCGTTGGTGGAGGTCTCCGAGCCGAACAGGTCCAGCGAGACGGTGTAGTGGAAGTTGATGTAGCGCTGGATCAGGTCCAGCGGGATGCCGCCGCACGGCGCGATGTCGAGCGTGTCGTGCTCCCGGACCAGCGCGGCGCTGCGCTCCACCACGCGGTCGACACCGGTGGTGCCGACGAACATGTGGTGCGCCTCCTCCTTGAGCATGAACTCGCAGGTGCGCGACAGCGGGTCGAACGCGGACTCCTTGAGCGTGCCCAGCTGATACTTGCCGTCGCGGTCGGTGAAGTAGGTGAACATGAAGAACGCCAGCCAGTCGGCGGTCTGTTCGTTGAACGCGCCGAGGATACGCGGCGAGTCGGGGCTGCCGGAGTTGCGCAGCAGCAACCCCTCCGCCTCCTCGCGACCCTCCTTGCCGAAGTACGCGTGCAGCAGGTACACCATCGCCCACAGGTGCCGGCCCTCCTCCACGTTGACCTGGAACAGGTTGCGCAGGTCGTAGAGGCTGGGGGCGGTGAGCCCCAACAGTTTCTGCTGCTCGACCGACGCCGGCTCGGTGTCCCCCTGGACGACGATCAGCCGTTGCAGGTCGGCCCGGTACTCGCCGGGGACCTGCTGCCAGACCGGCTCGCCCCGGTGCTCACCGAAGCCGATCACGCGGTCGGGGTCGCGGTCGGCGAGGAAGATGCCCCAGCGGTAGTCGGGCACGGCGACCTGGTCGAAGTGCGCCCAGCCGTCGCGGCCGACGCTGACCGCGGTGCGCAGGTAGACGCTGGTGGTGCGCAGCGTGGGGCCCATCTCGCCCCACCAGTCCAGGAACTTGGGCTGCCAGCCCTCCAGCGCGCGTTGGAGGCGGCGGTCGCCGGCCAGGTCGACGTTGTTCGGGATCTTCTCGTCGTAGTTGATCGACGCCATGTCACACCCGCTTCCGGTCGAGGACGGCCCTGCGGCCGGTGCCGTAGCGCGCCAACGCGCCCGCCTCGCCGGACGCGTTGGGACGGTTGAAGATCCAGTTCTGCCACGCGGAGAGCCGGCCGAAGATCTTGGTCTCGACGGTCTCCGGGCCGGCGAAGCGGTGGTTGGCCTCCATCCCGGTGCACGCGTCCGGGCTCAGCGCGGCGCGGCCCTCGACGACCAGGCGGATCTCCTCGTCCCAGTCGAGGTCGTCGAGGGCGTCGGTGACCAGGCCCAGTTCCAGCGCGCGGGCCGGGGCCAGCGGCGTGTCGAGGTGCAGGGCGAGCAGGTCGAGGTGACCGGGGTCACCCCAGAACCGGGACGCCAGCCGGCTCAGGCCGTTGCCCATGGGGAACAGGCCGAGGTTGGCCTCGGTGAGGGTGAGCGTGACGCCGCCGGTGTCGCCGTCGGTGTCGCCGTCGGTGTCCAGGACGTACTGGCGGTCGGCGGCGAGGGCGAGTTCGGCGAGCGGACCGGCGAAGCAGGAGCCGGGCTCGATCAGCGCGACGAGGCTGCGGCTGGTGACGTCGAGGCGTTTGAGGGTGCGCTTGAAGTGGTGGACGATCTCGCTGGTCAGCCAGTCGTCGCGGGTGCGCAGGCGGCGGTCGTGGGCCAGCACGGCTGCCGGGTCGCCGGCGGTGCGCAGCAGCCAGGTGCCGAGTTCGGGTTCGTTGACCCGCAGCCGCAGGATCAGGTCGTCGAGCTGGCGGGTCATGGCCAGCGGCCAGTCCTCGTCGTCCGGTCCGGGGGCGTGCACGGTGACGGCGACGGTGCCGGCGGCGCGGTCGTAGTCGGCGGTGACGTGGTCGTAGCGCAGGCCGTCGGGGGTCTCGGTGCGCCGCAGCGGGGTCAGCTCGACGCCCCGCGCGCCGGGGCGGGGTGGGCCGGCGAGCGCGCGGGCGCGGTGCCGGACGGCGTCGTCGAAGCGGCGGGGCGGGGCGAGCTCGTCGACCAGGCGCCAGGCCAGGGCGGTGGCGCCCTTCACACCGTCGGGGCGGGTGGCGAACACGTCGGCGAGGTCGCGGCGCACGCCGCGCTTGTCGACCAGGCGGGTCAGGCCGCCGGTGCCGGGCAGCACGCCCAGCAGCGCGACCTCGGGCAGCGAGACGGTGGCGCTGTTGTCGTCGACCAGCAGGATGTGGGCGCAGGCCAGGGCCAGTTCGTAGCCGCCGCCGGCGCACGGACCGTTGACCGCGGCCAGGTAGGTCTGGCCGGAGTGGGCGGTGGCGTCCTCCATGGCGTTGCGGGTCTCGTTGGTGAACTTGCAGAAGTTGACCTTCCAGTGGTGTTCGGCGGCGGCGAGCATGCGGATGTTGGCTCCGGCACAGAAGACCTTCGGTTTGCCGCTGGTGAGGATGACCGTGCGCACCTGGGGGTGTTCGAAGCGCAGCCGCTGGACGGCGTCGTGGAGTTCGATGTCGACGCCGAGGTCGTAGGAGTTGAGCTTGAGCTCGTAGCCGGGGCTCAGGCCGGCGTGCTCGTCGACGTCGAGGACCAGCCAGGCGAGGTCGTCCTCGATCCGCAGCCGCCAGTGCCGGTAGGTCCGGGGATGGGCGTCGAAGGACACCGGCATGGGACCTCCCTCGTCGAGGTCCGCCCAGTGTTCGACAGATTGATTGCGCGCGTCAAGGTCTATGTAGAAGATCAGCTCGGGAGCGTTTCGGGCCGCTCGCGCGTTGTGCTGGGTGTCGGGTCTTCTATGAGGGAGGCACTACCGTGCCTGTGTTCGTTCTCCTGCTGTTGGTGATGCTCGCCGAGATCGCGGTCGTGGTGGCCATCGGCCAGGTCATCGGCGTACTCACCACCATCCTGCTGCTGGTCGCGGTGTCCGCGGTCGGCGTGGTGATGCTGCGCCGGCAGGGCATGCGGACGATGACCGCGTTCGCCGAGGCCGCCCGCGCGGGCCGCGACCCCTCGGCGGAGATGGCCGACGGGATGCTGGTCGCCGTGGCCGCCGCGCTGGTCCTGTTCCCCGGCTTCGTCAGCGACGTGCTGGCCCTGGCACTGCTGTTCCCGCCCACCCGCGCGGCGGTCCGCCGCCGGGTCCTGGCCGGCGTCGCCCGGCGGCGCGCGGCACAGGCACCGTTCATCGTCGTCGACTCCGAGGTCGTGCGCCCCGACCCGAACCCGATCGTGATCGAGTCCTACCGCGAGGACCGCGACTGAGCCGACGCCCCGAGTCGACCAGCCTGGGGCCGCCCCGGCGTGGCGGCCGACACAGCGCCGGGGCTCTCGCCCGCCCGGGCCGTGTCCGATCGGCCTAGGGAGCCGGCTCCGCGTGCACCGCGGCCTTCAGCTCGTGGAAACCGGGAGTGCCGGCGACCAGCAGCGTGCCGTCCCACAGCGCGCCGGCGGCCTCACCGACCGGGACCCGGGAGACGACCGGGCCGAAGAACGCCACCCGGACGCCGTCGTCGCGGGTCGTGGCGATGATCGGCGTGCCGACGTGCGGGCCGAGTTCGGCCATCGCCTCGGCGTGTGAGGCCCGCAGGGCCGCGTCGTGGGCCAGCGTGGTGCCGGTGCCGGCGAGGTCGCGGGGCAGGCCGGCGCGCTCCAGGGCGTCGGCCAGGTCACCGATCCAGTCACCGGTACCGGCGTCGCGCCACAGCTCGGCGTGGAAGCGGCCCAGCGCGTCGTGCCCGTGCTCGGTCTGGACGGCGGCGCCGACCCGCGCGGGGATCCACAGACAGCCCTCCTGGTCACCCTCGGGGTCCTCGTCGCGGCCCTCGTTGAGCGCCGAGAGGCTCATCACCCGCCAGCGCACGGAGACCGGGCGGACCCGGGTCACCTCGGTCATCCAGCGGGCGGTCACCCAGGTGTACGGACAGGACGGATCGAGCCAGAAGTCGGCGATCATGAGCCCATTCTGTACCGGTACGTGGGGTAGGTCAGGTAGCCCGAGTCGCCGCCCTGGTAAAAGGTGGCCTCGTCGACCGGCGCGATCGGCAGCGCGTTGCGCAGGCGCTCCACCAGGTCGGGGTTGGCGATGAACGCACGGCCGAAGCTGACGAGGTCCGCGCCGAGCCCGAGCCAGTGGTCGGCCTCACCCCGCCCGGTCTGGCGGGGTCCCATCGGCAGCACCGGGTTCATCACCAGCGCGCCCGGCCACGCCCGGCGCAGGGCGACCAGCACGGGCTCGTCCACGGTGGCCTCCAGGTGCACGTAGGCCACCCGCAGGCGGGCCAGTTCGGTGAGCAGGGCGGTGTAGAGCGCGGGAACCTCGGTCTCCCGCACACCCCAGAACGTGCCGCCCGGCGAGAGGCGGATCCCGGTCCTGGCCGCGCCGACGGCCTCGACGGTCGCGGCCACCGCCTCGACGGCGAACCGGATCCGGTTGGGCACCGAACCCCCGTAGCGGTCGGTGCGCAGGTTGGCGTTGGCGGACAGGAACTGCGAGATCAGGTAGCCGTTGGCGCCGTGCAGTTCCACCCCGTCGAAGCCGGCGTCGACGGCGTGCCGCGCTGCCGTGGCGTAGGACCGGGCCTGCTCGGGCACCTCGTGGGTCTCCAGTGCGCGCGGGGGCGGGGCCGGCCGAGGTCCGGTGGGGGTGAACACGTCGCCGACGGCGGGCACGGCCGACGGGCCGACCGGCACCAGCCCGGTGGTGTCCGGGTGCGAGACCCGCCCGCCGTGCATGAGCTGGGCGAAGATCCGCCCGCCGTTGGCGTGCACCGCCGCGGTCAGCGGGCGCCACGCGGCGACCTGCTCGGCGGTGTACAGGCCGGGAGTCCCCGGACCGGACTGGCCGACCCGGTTCGGCTGCACGCCCTCGGTCACGATCAGCCCGGCCGACGCGCGCTGGGCGTAGTAGGTCGCCATCGACGGGGTCGCCAGACCGCCGGGTGCGGCCCGGACCCGCGTCATCGGCGCCATCACCACCCGGTTGGGCAGCACGAGGTCACCGAGCCGGTAACTGTCGAAAAGCGTTGGCACGTCAGGACTCCTTCGCGTCCGGCGGATACCCGGCTACGGTAGAACCTGACATTGACGTCAGCGGCAAGGTTGTGTGTCCCAGGCCACAGCGAGGAGGTCGGCGTGCGCATCGGCGAACTGGCGGGCGCCACCGGGGTCAGCGCCCGGTCCCTGCGTTACTACGAGGAGCAGGGCCTGCTCACCAGCACCCGCAGTGCCAGCGGCCAACGGCACTACACCGCCGTGGAGGTCGAGCGGGTCCGGTTCATCCAGCGCCTCTACGCCGCCGGCCTGTCCAGCCGCACCATCGCCGAACTGCTGCCTTGCGTCGACTCGCCGAGCGAGGAGAACTCCGACTCCGCGCTGGAGCGCATGGCCAGGGAACGCGACCGGCTCTCCGAGCACATCGACGACCTCATCCACACCCGCGACGCCCTCGACGCGTTGATGGCCACCAACCGGCGCCACCGCGCGAGCCTGCGGGTCGGCCAGGCGACGGCTAGGCGCTGACGGCGGCCGTCCCGGCGCGGCAGGACTCGGCGTAGGCGCTCGGGGTCTGGCCGACGGCCCGGGTGAAGTCGCGGATGAAGTGCGGCTGGTCGAAGTAGCCCAGTTCCACCGCGACCTCGGCCCAGGTGCCGCCCGGTCCGGCCGCGATCCGGGCGGCGGCCTCGTGCAGCCGGTAGCGGCCGAGCACCCACTTCGGGCTCACACCGACGTAGCGGCGGAACATCCGCTGCAAGGTGCGCGCCCGCACACCGAACCGGTCGGTGACCTGCTCCACCGTGGTGATCGTGCGGTCGTGGAGCATCGTGTGCACGATCGCGCCGACCCGCTCGACGACCGGATCGGCGGCCGGCCGACGCTCCCGCAGGTACTGCTCGGCCACCCCGGCCAGCTCCCCCAGGTCCCCGGCGCCGCCCAGCGCGGCGGCCAGCCGGTCGGCTCCCGGCCACCACAGCGGCACGGTCCGCTCGGTCAGGTCGGCCACCGGGCGCCCGAGGAAGGGGTGGAACCCGCCCGGCCGGAACTTCACGCCGAACACCCGGCCCCGCCCGGACAGCGGGTAGCCGAACCGCTCCCGGCCCACCCCCGCGACCGCGACCCGGCCGTCGACGTGCACCAGGTTCACGCACGGGTGCGGCAGCAGGGTGACCGTGTCACGCCGCCCCGGCGGCAGGTCCCAGCTCACCAGCCAGTGCCGCTCGACCAGACCGGCCAGGTCCGCGCTCGCCGGGAGCCGGTCGAGCCGGTAGCCCGCGTCCGGCGCGCCCAGCACGCCGTGCTCGCTGGCGGTCTGTCCCCGTCGGCCGTCGTCCATGGCCACCAGCATGCGGCAGTGCGCTGACCAGCGTGAACGCGGGCCGGGTGTTCGCCTGACGAACAAGATTGACGAACCGGAAGGGTATGCAGTATTCCAGAAACACAGGAGGTCGCCATGGCCAACGATGTCAATGGACCCACCGTTTCGGAAAATCCCACCGAATATCCCCTGGGCGTCAGCCGCCCACCACTGGGAATGGCCGATCTGCCGGAACCCGAGGAAGTCTTCAAGGTGCGGCGCCTGGGCCCCCGCCAGATCATCCAGTTCGTCATCGGCCCGAGCCTGATCGCGCTCGGCATCTCCATCGGCAGCGGCGAGTGGCTGCTCGGACCCAGCGCCGTCGGCGAGTTCGGCTTCGTCGGCGTCGGCTGGGTGATCACCATCTCCGCCCTGCTGCAAACGTTCTACAACGTCGAGTGCTCGCGTTACGTGATGGCGACCGGCGAGGTGCCGATCGTCGGTTTCGGCCGGGTGCCGCCCGGCTGGAAACTCTGGGTCCCGTTCTCCCTCATCGCCTTCTACTTCGCCTTCATCTTCGGCGGCTGGGCCGCCGGCGCCGGCCAGGGGCTGTTCGCGCTGATCACCGGGCGGCTGCACGAGGAGGACGAGATCGAGTGGGTGCGGCTGCTCGCGATCGGGCTGCTGCTGGTCGTCTTCGCGATCACCGCGTTGGCCCGCAAGGTGTCCCGCGCGCTGGAGCTGGCGAACTGGGTGATGCTCTCGGTCCTGCTGGGCGTGCTGGTGGTGATCTGCCTGGCGCTGGTGCCGTGGTCGCTGTGGTGGGAGGGCGTGCGCGGGCTGGTCACCCCGGCCGCGCCGCCGCCGGGCATCACCGCCACCCAACTCGGCGGGCTCGCCGGGTTCACCGCGCTCGCCTCCGGGCTGAACTGGTACGCGATGAACCACTACCGCGACAAGGGCTACGGCATGGGCTACCGCGTCGGCTACCTGTCCGGCCTGCGCGGCGAGAAGACCGAGATCCGTTCGGTCGGCGTGACGTTCCCGGACACCGCGGTCAACCGGTCGCGCTGGAAGCGCTGGTACAAGCTGCTGATGATCGACCTGTGGCTGGTGTTCTTCGGCGGCGCCATGATCGGCATGCTGCTGCCGACGATCCTCATGTCCCACGTCGTACAGACCAGCGGCCAGACCCCGACCACGGCCAACGTGCCGACGTTCACCGCCGAGCACCTCGGCGCCCAGTACGGCGTCGGCATGTTCTACCTGATGCTCGTGGTCGGCGTGCTGGTGCTGTTCTCCACCCAGCTGGGGATCTTCGAGGCGCTGGTGCGCAACTTCACCGACTCGATGCACGCGGTCAGCCCCAGGCTGCGCCGGCGCATCGAGGGTGACCCGCGCCGGTTCTACTACCCGTACATGCTGGTGCTGATCGTGGTCATCGGCGCGGCCCTGCACCTGGCCCTGCCCACCGAACTGGTGCAGATCTCGGCGAACATGTCGAACTTCGGCGCGCTGATGTTCCCGTTCGTGTTGATCTACCTGAACTCCAGGCTGCCGCGCCCGGCCCGCCCCCGGCCATGGCACTACGTGATCCTGGTGCTCAACGTGGGCTTCTTCGGGTTCTTCTTCGTGAACTTCGCCTACGAGTTCATCGTCGGCGAGGCGCTGGTCCAGTTCTAGTTCCCGCCACGGCCGCCGGCGGCACTGTCCGGCGGCCGTGGTTACCGGTGGGTTGTGGGACCGCTCGCGATCCTGGTCCTGCGCGAGGTCCAGCGACCGCGCCCGGCCGCCACGGAGTCAGCGTAACGGCGTCGGGTAGGCGACCGGACCGCACCGGCCGGCCCGGTCGACCGCCCGCACGCCGAAGAACACGTTGTCCTTGGACAGGTCAACGGTCACCGTGGTCACGTCGCCGACGTCGGTCACGTCCGTCCACTCCGGTGCGGTGGTCTCCCGGGTGACGACCTCGTAGCCGGCCAGGTCCGGCTCGGATCCCCGCTCCCACACCAGAACCGTGTCGTTGGTCAGGTTGTCGGTGCGCACCCGCACGCCCTTCGGGGTGCCCGGCGCGGTCGCCAGGCTCCACAGCGCGGCGGCGTTCACCTTCGCCACCCTGGCCATGTAGCCGAAGTCGCAGAACTCGATCAGGTCGCCGTACTGCTTGCCGTCCTCGACCCGCACGTCCTGGTGCTGGTGGGCGTAGTCCTCGTTGGGCTCGGTGAACCGCGCGGCCGGGTAACCCTGCTCCAGGAAGCCGATGTGGTCACCGCCGCGCAGGTAGCGGTCGCGGCGGTAGATCACCCGCACGTTCATGCCGGTCGCCCGGTTGTCGGCCACCTCGCGGACGAACCGGGCCAGCTGCCGGGGCGGGGAGTCGTTCTCGCCGCCGACCGAACGGCGGATCGCCGCCTCCGCCGGGGTCTCGGCGGTCGGCACACCCTCGGCGAACAGCCGCACGGTGTACGGGTCGCGGGTGCCGTCGTCGGCGCGGCTGGAGCCGACGATGTCGTTGGTGAACATGGCCTGGACGTCCACCTCGTCCTGCGCGAACACCGACGCCATGTGCCGCGCGCCGTAGAGCCCCTGCTCCTCACCGGCGACGGCGGCGAACACGATCGTCGCCTCGGGCTCGCGGCGGGACAGCACCCTGGCCAGTTCCAGCACGACGGCCACCCCGGAGGCGTCGTCGTTGGCGCCGGGGGCGTCGTCGGTGGCGTTGAGCACGTCGGTGACCCGCGAGTCGTAGTGCCCCGACACGACGTAGACCCGTTGCGGCGACGTGGCTCCGCGCAGGGTGGCGACCACGTTGGTGATCGGGGTGGCGACCGGGATCCGGTCGCCGTCGGGTTCCTGGACGTAGGTCTGGAGCTCGGCGGTCAGCCGGCCGCCGGAGTCGGCGGCGTAGCGGGTGAACTCGGCCAGCAGCCAGTCGCGGGCCGCGCCGATGCCGCGTTCCGGATCGTCCTGTGCGGACAGTGTGTGTCGGGTGCCGAAGGACACCAGGGTGCGCACGGACGCCTCGATGCGCCGCTGGTCGATCTCGCGGAGGATCTGTTCCAGTTCCCGGCTCGGCCGTTGCGCCAGCGGCGGGCGGCCGGGCTCGTGGCCCTGGCCGGCGGCGGTCCCGGCAACCCCGGCCAGGGACACACCGCCGGCCGCCACGGTGGCGGTGAGGAAGGTTCGACGTGAGGGAGTCTGGGTCATCCTTCCTGCCTACACCGGCGTTCCGGCGTGGTACAGACCTTCAGTACCGGACGTTGTCCAGGTACTGGAAGCTGTTGGCCGCGGTGTCCAGCGGGGCCGGCTGGTCGTCCCGCTCCACCAGCCAGTACTTCACTCCGCCGACCTTCGCCTTCTCGAAGATCCGGGGGAAGTCGACCACGCCGTGGCCGACGTCGGCCCAGCCGCCGGACCCGTTGTGGTCCTTGACGTGCAGCACGGGGAAGCGGTTGGGGTGGTCCTCGAACAGCCAGCGGCTGTCGGCGCCGACCCGGTCGGCCCAGCCGATGTCCAGTTCGAAGTCCACACAGCGCGGGTCGGTCTCGTGCAGCAGGATCTCGTAGAGCGAGCGGCCCTCCAGCACGCGGAACTCGGTGTCGTGGTTGTGGTGCAGCACGCCCATGCCGAGTTCGGCGGCGGCCCGGCCGGCCTCGGTGAGCTGCTGGGCGCCCAGCCGCATGCCCTCCACGGTGTACATGCTCGACGGGAACGAGGAGAGCACGAGCCAGCGCACACCGATCGTTTTCGCCTCGGCGAGCTTGTTCTCCCAGTTGCCGACGATGTCGCCGTGGCCGACGTGCAGGATGACCGGCTTGAGCCTGGCCTGGGCGCACAGGTCCCTGATCTCGGCGGCCGGACGCGGGAAGGCGCTGACCCCGACGCACTGGTAGCCGATGTCGCGCAGTGCGGTGAGCGTGCCGAGCGGGTCGGCCGCCAAGATGTCGCGCACGGTGTAGAGGTGCATGCCGATGCCCCGGTCGGGGATGGTTCCCCCTCGGCCCGTGCCCCCGGCTTCGGCCTCGGGGCTCGCGGCGGCCGTCCCGGGGAGGGCGGCGCCGGCGGTCGTCGCGAGTGTCGCGCCGCCGAGCAGTTGCAGGATTCTCCGTCTCGTCTGGCCCATCAGGTGTGCTCCATCGCCTCAGCTGTCGGGACCTTCAACGGTTCGGAAACTACCTGAGAAAGCGCTTTCCTGCTAGTCCCGGCCCTCGACTTGACTCCGGGCGGACCCCTGTGGTTCATTAGTGGAGTAACGAACCAACGAACCGATGGACACCGACATGTTCGACGACCGGAGTCCGATCTACCGGCAGATCGCCGAGCAGATCGAGGCCGACGTGCTGCGCGGCGCACTCGGCGCCGACGACCAGGTCATGTCGACCACCAAGTACGCCGCGTTCCACCGGATCAACCCGGCGACCGTCGCCAAGGCGTTCCAACAGCTCGTCGACGACGGCCTGCTCTACAAACGCCGGGGCGTCGGGATGTTCGTCAGCCCGGACGCGCCGGAGACGCTGCGCGAGCGGCGTCGCAAGACCTTCTTCACCGACGTGGTCGACCCGATGGTCGCCCAGGCCAGGACCCTGCGGATCCCGGCCGGCGAACTCATCGACCGGATCACCGAACTGTCCACAGGGGAGGAACAACCGTGAGTATGGTCGTCGAGGTCGACCAGCTGACCTTGCGGTACCACGACGTCACCGCGCTCGACGAGGTGAGCTGCACGCTCACCGGGGGCAAGATCTACGGCCTGCTCGGCCGCAACGGCTCGGGCAAGACCAGCCTGCTGTCGGTGCTCGCCGGCTACCGCGAACACACCGACGGCCAGGTGCGGATCGGCGGGCTGCCGGTGTTCGACAACGCCGAGGTCACCAGCCGGGTGTGCCTGGTCCGGGGCAGCGGCGACGCCACCCAGAACAGCCTCAAGGTCGCCGACGTACTGGAGTTCGCCGCCATCCTGCGCACCAGCTGGGACAGCGACTACGCCGCCGAACTGGTGGAGCTGTTCTCCCTGCCGCTGAACAAGACCGTCGGGTCACTCTCGCACGGCCGGCGCTCCGCGCTGGGCATCGTCATCGGTCTCGCCTCGCGCACGCCACTGACCATGTTCGACGAGTCCTACCTGGGGTTGGACGCGCCGACCCGGTACAAGTTCTACGACGCGGTCCTGGCCGAGGCGATGGCCCAGCCGCGCACCATCATCCTGTCCACCCACCTCATCGAGGAGGTCAGCGCGCTGTTCGAGGAAGTGCTGATCCTCGACGATGGCAAACTCGTCCTGCACGAGGAGGCCGAGACGTTACGGGCCTCGGGCTGCGCGGTCACCGGCGACGCCGAGGTCGTCGACCGGTTCGTCGACGGCCTGCGTGTCCTGGGCGAGAAACGCCTGGGGCGCACCAAGTCCGCGATGGTCTACGGCGATCTCGATGCCGAGCAGCGGGCCGGCGCCAGTGCCGCCGGGCTCGATCTCGGGCCGTTGGCGTTGCAGGATCTGTTCGTCCACCTCACGGAGCCGGGAGACCCGTCATGACCACCCGCGTCGCGAAGCGCTGGCCGTTGCTGCGGGTGCTGCTCTCCGCCCACCTGACGTTCCTGGCGCTGCTGTGGGCGATGTTCACGCTGCTGGTGCTGGTGGTGACGTCGATTCTGGTGTGGACGAACGCGGACACCGACAACATCATGCATCTGCTGTCGGTACAGGCGCCTCGGTGGCTGCTGTTCGGGTTGGGCCTGGACGCGGTCAGTACCTACCTGCGGATACACCTGTCCCACGGGCGGACCCGGCGGGAGTTCACCGGGCAGGCGTTGGCGCATGCGGGGATCCTGTCGGGGGCGGCGGCGTTCCTGATCACCGCCGGATATGCGATGGAGTTCGGGCTGCGGTCGCTCTACGCCGTTTTCGACTGGCGCTCCCGAGCGCCGGAACTCGACCCGGCCACGTTGCCGCAGGTGTTCGGGACGTTCTGGTTGAGTCTGCTCATGTGGATGGTCGCCGGGTTGGTGATCGGGTTGGGGTTCTTCCGGTCGCCCGCCCACGGGATCTTCAGCATTCCGGTGGGGATCGTGATCGTACTGCCCAGTGTGATCAGCAACCGGAACGCCGGGATGCCGTTCCTTGGTGACTGGGTGGTCGACCTCGACCTCGGGCCCGGGGAGATCCTGGCGATCAGCGCGGTGATCCTGGTGGCGAGCGCCGGGCTGCTGCGGCGCGGTGTCCGTGGGGTGCCGATGAGGACCTCCGCCGAGTAGCGGCCCCGCCGGCCCGTTTGCCTGTCCCGGTCCACGTTCGGGCGGTGGCGTTTTCCCCAAGGGGCAGTGTCGGCTCCGCGATGGGGTTCGCGGGGTGGGGGCGGTGCTCTACTGGGGTGAGTCCATCAGTGGAGGTGGCGGGTGGCGCGCAGGAAACGGGTCGCGGGGCGGCCGGGTGCTGGCGGGGTCCTCGCGGTCGGCGCGGTGCTGGTGGCCGCGTCGACGGTCACGTCATCGGGTGCGTCCTCGGCACCGGATTCCGTTGTGGCGCAACCGGTGCCGGTGGCCGCCGAACCGAGGATCCCGGTCGACACGCGGGGGGCCGGCGGCAACACGCCACCGACCGCCGAGCGGCCGGCCGTGCTGCCGGCCGTGCGGCGGACCGAAGGCCAGATCGTCCAGGCGAGGACCGGCACGGTGGGCATCCCGGCCGCCCTGGCGGCCGCCTACCGGGGAGCCGCCCAGCAGACCACTGTGGATAGTCCGGGCTGTCATCTGGGGATGGAGTTGCTGGCCGCCGTCGGGAAGGTCGAGTCCGGCCACGCCCGGGACGGGGAGGTGTGGGCGGACGGAACCACCCAGCGGCCGATCCTCGGGCCGGTGCTCGACGGCACGGGGCCCTTCGCCCGGATCGCCGACACCGACGGCGGGACACTCGACGGCGATCCCGTGTGGGACCGGGCCGTGGGGCCCATGCAGTTCATCCCCGGCACGTGGGCGCGCTGGCGTGCCGACGGGAACCTCGACGGCCGGGCCGACCCGCACAACGTCCACGACGCGTCGCTGGCGGCGGCCCGCTACCTGTGCGCCGGCGGACGTGACCTGGCGACGCCCGACGGGCTGGACCAGGCCATCCTGTCCTACAACAACTCCGCCAGCTACCTGTCGCTGGTCCGGTCGTGGAAGGCCGCCTACGAGTCCGGCGCGGTCACCGTCGACCTCCCGACGGTGCTCGCCGCGCCCGCGCCGCCGGCGATCAGCCCGGAGCCGCCGGTGACCACGCCGCCCCCGGCGCCGAAACCACCCGCCCCGACACCGCCGGCCACCGAGCCGCCGGTCAGCCAGCCGCCCGCCACCCAACCCCCGGCCCCCGGGCCGCCCGCCACCGAACCGCCGGTCGCCGGGCCGCCCCCGGTCGGGGAGCCGGAGCCCGGTCAGGGGCTGCTGTGCGGGTTGCTCGGTGGGCTCGGCGGCCTGCTGGGGCTCGATCGGCCCTGCTGAGCCGGTCAGTTGCGGTTCTGGGGCGGCGGGCCGACGCCGTCACCGGGGCGGCGGTTCATCTCGCCCTTCTCCACCACCGACGCGGCGGTCGCCGTGTCGCCGTCCACCGTCGCCATGATCATGACGTCGTCGCCCTTGTCCAGGTCGCCGACGAGTTGGGTGTCGTCGTCGATCGTGTAGGTGCGTTCGTAGCCGTCCTCGCTGCGGGCGGTGAGGCTGGTGTCGGTGATCTCGGTGATCTCGCCGTTCTGGAACTCGCCGTGGTCCAGTTCGCTCATCGGGCCGCCGACGACCATCTGCGGGCCGCCGCCCCTGGCCATGCCGTTCTCGTCCGTGGCGGCCGAGCCGGCGACCCAGATGGCGACGCCGCCGGCGGCCGCGATAGCCACCGCGACCACCGCCGTCACGGCGATCCGGCGCGGGGACCAGCGGCGACGCTGCTCGGGCGGCGGCGGAGGCGCACCCCAGGCGGCCTCCTGCGACGGGGTGACGGACTGCTCATCGGTGTTCATGGCACCCAACCTCCGGCACGGACCTGTGCGCGGGCTGTGTGCCGCGTGGGGCCCGGCTGTGACCCGCGTGGCTCTCAGCCAACCCACAGCACCCACACAGGCGCGCCATACCAGCCGGCCCGACGATGAGGGCCATGAAAAGCGAGCTACGGCGCCCGGACGGCCAGCCAGTACGGGTACTCGTCGTCGACGACGAGGCGACGCTGGCCGAGCTCGTGTCGATGGCGCTGCGGCTGGAGGGCTGGGAGGTGCGCAGCGCCCCCGACGGCGCCACCGCCGTGCGCACCGCCCGCGAGTTCCGGCCCGACGCCGTCGTGCTGGACGTCATGCTCCCCGACATCGACGGGCTGGAGGTGCTGCGCCGGCTGCGCGCGGACGCACCCGCGCTGCCCGTGCTGTTCCTCACCGCCCGCGACGCCGTCGAGGACCGCATCGCCGGGCTCACCGCCGGCGGCGACGACTACGTCACCAAACCGTTCAGCCTCGAGGAGGTCACGCTGCGGCTGCGGGCGCTGATGCGGCGCACCGGCATCACCGAGGCCTCCGCCGGCGCCATCCTCACCGTCGGCGACCTCACCCTCGACGAGGACAGCCGCGAGGTCCACCGCGCCGGCGAACCCATCGAACTGACCGCGACCGAGTTCGAACTGCTGCGGTTCCTGATGCGCAACCCCCGGCGCGTGCTGAGCAAGGCACAGATCCTCGACCGGGTGTGGAACTACGACTTCGGCGGCCAGGCCAACATCGTCGAGCTGTACATCTCCTACCTGCGCAAGAAGATCGATGCCGGACGGCCGCCGATGATCCACACGATGCGGGGCGCCGGCTATGTCCTCAAAGCAGCGCGCTGAGCCGCGGCGCGGCATGGAGTCCTGGCCGCTGCGCCGGCGACTGATCGCCGAACAGATCATTCTGCTGGCGATGGTCTGCGTTCTCATCGTGACCGTCACCCTGCTCGCGCTGCACGCCTTCCTGGTCAACCAGCTCGACGGCCGGCTCGCCGAAGCGCGCCTGCGCGCCGAGCGCTCGGTGACCGCGATGCGCGGCCTGCCACCGCCGCGCGAGCAACGCGAACTGCTCGGCGCGCAGAGCCCGGGGACCGTGACCGCCATGTTCACCCCCGAGGGCCGCATCCGGATCGCGAACACCCAGACGATCTCCGGCGACCTCCAACCCCTGTCCGCCGCCCAGACCGCCACTCTCGCCGCCATCCCCGTCGACGGCCAGCCCCGCGACCGCCAACTCGGCACGTTGGGCCGGTATCGGCTGGTGTCGGTGGCCGCGCGCGACGACAGCATCGTGGTCACCGGGCTGCCACAGTCCGAACTGGAGGACACGATGGTCTCCGCCGGACTGATCCTCGGCGGCATCTCGCTGATCGGCCTGCTGGCCGCCGCCGGCGCCGGCGCCGTGATCGTGCGCCGCACCCTGCAACCACTGCAGGACGTGGCCCGCACCGCCACCCGCGTCGCCGAACTGCCGTTGGACCGGGGCGAGGTGGCCATCGCCGAACGGGTCCGGCACGCCGACCCGAACACCGAGATCGGCCGGGTCGGGCTGGCGCTCAACCGGATGCTCGGCCACGTCGACAACGCCCTCACCGCCCGGCACGAGAGCGAGACCCGGGTCCGGCAGTTCGTCGCCGACGCCAGCCACGAGCTGCGCACCCCACTGGCGGCCGTGCGTGGCTACGCCGAACTGGTGCGCCGGGGCGGTGAGGCGTCACCGGAGATCGCGCACGCGATCGGCCGGGTCGAGGCGCAGGCAGCGCGGATGACGACCCTGGTCGAGGACCTGCTGTTGTTGGCGCGCCTGGATTCTGGCCGGCCGCTGGAGAACTCCACGGTGGACCTGTCGCGGCTGGTGCTGGACGCGGTGAGCGACACCCGGGTCGCCGGTCCGGAACACCACTGGCGGTTGGCGCTGCCGGCGAATCCGGTGACGGTGACCGGGGACACGGCACGGTTGCACCAGGTGCTGGCGAACCTGCTGTCCAACGCCCGGACCCACACCCCGCCGGGGACGACCGTCACCACCGGACTGTCGCTGTCGGACGGTGAGGTGGCGTTGACGGTCACCGACGACGGGCCGGGAATCCCGGAAGGACTGCTGCCGGAGGTGTTCGAACGGTTCGCCAGAGGGGATTCCTCCCGGTCCCGGGCCGCTGGCAGCACCGGACTGGGGTTGGCGATCGTCTCGGCCGTGGTCAGCGCGCACGGCGGCGAGGTCGACGTGACCAGCGAACCAGGCCGGACCGAGTTCACGGTCTGGCTACCGCACAGGTAGACGCCGTAAGTGTTTCCGCCGTCGCCGGTGCCTCCGGCTCCGGTCGTGGCCATGGGCCACAGTCACAGGTTCCGCACAGCTGGCACACACGAGCCGCCAAGCCACGACCACGAGCGTGGGGGTATGACGCTCACGTTGCCCGGCGCAGGCCGGGAGCCCATCGTGCCCGCTGGGGAGTCACCGGTTCTGGAGGTCGTGGTACCGGTGCACAACGAAGAACGTGACCTCGACCGGTGTGTCAGCCGGTTGCACGAATCGCTCACCTCCTGGTTCCCGTACCGTTTCCGGATCACCGTTGCCGACAACGCGAGTACAGATGCGACACTGGTGGTCGCCCGCCGGTTGGCCTCGCTGCTGCCCGAGGTCGAGGTGGTGCACCTGGTGGAGAAGGGACGTGGCCGCGCCCTGCACCGGGTGTGGTCGAACTCCGACGCCGCCGTACTCGTCTACATGGACGTCGACCTGTCCACCGATCTCGCGGCGTTGGCGCCGCTGATCGCGCCGCTGCTGTCCGGACACTCCGATGTGGCCATCGGCAGCCGGTTGGCGCGGGGCGCACGGGTGGTGCGCGGGGCGAAGCGGGAACTGATCTCGCGTGGCTACAACCTGCTGTTGCACAGCACCCTGGCCACCCGCTTCTCCGACGCGCAGTGTGGTTTCAAGGCCATCCGTGCGGATGTGGCCCAGCAGCTGCTGCCGCACGTCACCGACACCGGCTGGTTCTTCGACACCGAGTTGCTGGTGCTGGCCGAGCGTTCGGGGCTGCGGATCCACGAGGTTCCCGTCGACTGGGTCGACGACCCGGACAGTTCCGTCGACGTGGTGGCCACCGCGTTGGCCGACCTGCGTGGCATAGCCAGGTTGACCAGGGACCTCGCCACCGGGCGGGTTCCGGTGGCGGCGCTGCGTGCCCAGGTGGGCCGGGCCGCGGACTCACCGACGAGCCTGGTGCGCCAACTGGTGCGGTTCGCCGTTGTCGGGGTGGCCAGCACCCTGGCCTACCTGCTGCTGTTCACCGCGTTGCGTGGCGGGTTGGGCGCCCAGGGCGCCAACCTGGTCGCCCTGGCCACGACGGCCGTGGCGAACACCGCCGCCAACCGGCGGTTCACGTTCGGGGTGCGTGGGTGGGCCGGCGCCGGCCGCCACCAGTTCGAAGGGCTGCTGGTGTTCGTGCTGGGACTGGGTCTCACCAGTGGGTCGCTGGCCGTGTTGCACGGCTTCACCTCCGCCGGCCGGGGTGTGGAGTTGGTGGTGCTGGTCGCCGCGAACATCGCCGCCACCGTCCTGCGTTTCCTGCTCCTGCGCGGCTGGGTCTTCCACCCGAGGCGCACCGACCGACGGATCGAGACCCGATGACCGCGACCCTCGCCCGCACCGCGACGCCCGTCGCCGGGTCGGTGCCCACGCACCGCCGCTGGCCGGTGTGGCTGCTGCTGACCGGGACCGCCGCCCTGTACCTGTGGAACCTGTCGGTGTCGGGCTGGGCGAACAGCTACTACGCCGCCGCCACCCAGGCCGCGTCCCAGAGCTGGCAGGCGTGGCTGTTCGGCTCCCTGGACGCCGGCAACGCCATCACCGTCGACAAGCCGCCGGCGTCGCTGTGGCTCTCGGGCCTGTTCGCCAGACTGTTCGGCTTCTCCAGCTGGACGGTGCTGCTCCCCCAGGCCCTCGCCGGCATCGCCACCGTCGGACTGCTGTACCTGACGGTGAAACGCGTCTCAGGCCCGGTCGCTGCCTTGTTGGCCGGCACCGCCCTGGCCCTCACCCCGGTGGCGACGCTGATGTTCCGCTACAACCTGCCGGACGCCGCGCTCACCCTGCTGCTGGTGGCCGCCGCCTACGCCGTCACCCGGGCGGTCGAGCACGCGTCGTGGCGCTGGCTGGCGCTGGCCGGCGCCCTGGTGGGCCTGGCGTTCCTGACGAAGATGCTCCAGGCGTTCCTGGTCCTCCCGGCCTTCGCCCTCGCCTACCTGACCGCCGCACCGGTCTCGCTGGCCCGCCGCCTCGGGCATCTGGCCACCGCCGCCGGGGCCACCGTCGTCTCGGCCGGCTGGTATGTCGCGCTGGTCGAGCTGTGGCCTTCGGACAGCCGCCCGTACATCTCCGGTTCGACCACCGACAGCCTCTGGGAACTCACCCTCGGCTACAACGGTCTCGGTCGGATCTTCGGCGGCGGAGGCGGCGGCGCTGGCGGCGCCGGCGGCGCTGGCGCCGGCGGTGGTGGCGGCCCCCTCAGCAACAACCTCAGCTTCGGCGGCGAGGCGGGCCTGGGCCGGATGTTCGGCCCGGCCTTCGGCACCGAGATCTCGTGGCTGCTCCCCGCCGCGCTCATCGCCCTGCTGGCCGGTCTGTGGTTCACCCGCCACGCCCCCCGCACCGACCGCACCCGCGCCAGCCTGCTGCTGTGGGGCGGCTGGCTGCTGGTGGCCGCGCTGGTCTTCAGCCTGATGACCGGCATCATCCACCCGTACTACTCCGTGGCACTGGCCCCGGCGGTGGCCGCCCTGTGCGGCACCGGCGCCGTGGCCCTGTGGCGTGGACGCACCCACCGCCCGGCGGCGCTGACGCTGTCCGCGATGGTCGTCACCACCGCCGTCTGGACCTTCATCCTCCTGACCCGGTTCGACGACTGGCTGCCCTGGCTCCGCTGGACGATCCTGGCCGGCGGCATCGCGGTGGCCACCGCCCTGGCGGTGGGCGTGACCACCAGGTGGGTCGCCGTCGCGGCCACGATCGTCACCCTGACCGGCACCGGGCTGTTCGCCGTCGCGACCACCACCGAGGCGCACCACGGCTCCATCCCCTTCTCCGGCCCGAACACCGGGGAAACCATCCCGACCGTCGACGACGAGACAGCCGCCCTGCTCCGCGACACCACCACGACGTGGGCGGCGGCCACCGTCAACGGCACCGAAGCGGCCGACCTCTCCCTGGCCAGCGGTAGACCGGTCCTGGCGGTCGGCGGCTGGAACGGCTCCGACCCGTCCCCGACCCTGGAGGAGTTCCAGCGCTACGTGGAAACCGGCCGGATCAGCTACTACGTCGACGGCATGCGCAGCGGGGAGATCGCGACCTGGGTGGCGGACAACTTCCCCGGTACCCAGGTGAACAACCACACCGTCTACGACCTCCGCTGACTACCAGGCCCCCCGGTGATCGGGAATGGTGAAGATCAGTGGCACGGAGGCCAACAGCAACGCCGCCAACACGACGAAGGCATGTGCCTGGGTCATCGCCGGGTTGGCGCTGTTGGCCAACACGGCCGTGGTGACCGACACGGCGATGATCGCCCCGCTCTGCCGGAACATCCCCCGCAGTCCCGCGAGCGACGACAACTGATCCGGGGCCAACGACAGGCCGGCGTTGTTGGAGGCCGGCACCGACAACCCCATTCCCAGCCCGGTCAACCCGGCGGACACGGCCAGCCACATGTACCCCGAAACCCCGGCCGGCGGCATCGCCATCGCCACCAGCCCGACCACCATCAACGTCAACCCCACGGCCATCGGCAAGCGGTGCCCGGCCCGCCGCAGCGCCAGCACCGCCAGTGCCGCGACACAGATCATCCCGGCGCCCCTGGCCGTCAGCAGTGTGCCGGCCGCCAACGGATCCAGGTGGAACCGCTGCTCGGCGTAGAGCGGCACCAGCGCCCCGAACCCGATGGCCGCCCCACCGAACAACAGGTTCAGCACGTTCATCACCGCGAACGACCGCCCCCGCAGGAACCGGATCGGGATGAACGGCGCCCGGTGGCGCATCGTGTGCCGCACGAACACCACCGCCGACAGCACGGCCACGACCTCCGGCACGACGAACCAGGGACTGCCCAGCCCCAGGTCCAGGTTGGTCAGCCCGTACATCGTGGAGAGCATCAGCACGGCCAGCAGCCCCAGCCCGCCGAAGTCGATCCGTCCGGCCTCCCGCCGGGGCGACTCCGCGATCAGCTTGGCGGCCAGCACGAACAGGATCACCCCGATGGGCACGTTGACCAGGAAGATCGCCCGCCAGCCCAGCCACGTCACCAGCACCCCGCCCAGGATCGGGCCGACGATCGTCCCGATGGGAAAGATGCTGGTGAACATGCCGACGGCCCGGTCGCGGTGCCGGCCGAAGTGGTCGGCGACGATCCCGGTCGCCGACGGCAGGAACGCGCCGCCGCCCAGTGCCTGCAGCGCGCGCAGCACCACCAGCAGGTAGATGTTGTTGGCGAACCCGCAGGCCAGCGAGGCCAGGGTGAACACCGTGATGCCGACCAGGAACACCCGTTTGCGCCCGAAGTGGTCGCCGAGCTTGCCGGCCATCGGCATGGCGATGATCTGGCCGAGTGAGTAGACGGTGATCGTCCAGCCGCTCCAGGTCAGCTCGGCGGACAGGTCGGTCTGGATCGCGTTGAGCGCGGTGGCGACGATGGTCTGGTCCATCGACGCCATGAACAGGGCGATCGCGACCACGGCGAACACCACGTGACGCCTCGGTAGCGGATCGCCACCGTCGGCCTGGTCGGAGGCGGTGCTCGGCGTCTCTCCTACGCTTCGCATCCGCATGCAACGACAATAAGTTGCTTGCCGACAAGCAAGCAATCGGTGTGTGACCGATCCGACGGGAGGCAGTGGTGGATGCCGAAGCAGTGACCCGGCTCCGACGGGCCATCGGCCGCCTCGCGCGGCTGTTCAACGCGTCCTCGGCCAGCGAGGACCTCACCCCCACCCAGGCCTCGGTCCTGGGCCTGGTCGCCCACCGCGGCCCGATCGGCCTGGCCGAACTCACCGACATCGAGGGGCTCAACCCCACGATGCTCTCCCGCGTCGTGTCCAAGCTCGACAGCGGCGGCCTGCTGCGCCGACTGCCCGACCCCGCCGACCAGCGCGCCGCCCGGCTGGAGGCGACCGACGCCGGCCGGCAGGCCCACGAACGCATCATCCAGGCACGCACCGAGACCGTCGTCAAGATCCTCGAAGGACTCCCACCCGAGGTCGGCGACGCCCTGCGCGACGCCCTGCCGGCCCTGGAAGCGCTGGCAGAGGGGCTGCGCGGCCAACGACACTGACAAGGCGCACCCCACCTGGGAACTCGACCCGCCCTTGAGTTTCCCTGGAGTCCCGCGAGTGAGCCTCGGACCATGCCCAACCCCGAGGATGCACCGTGACCGCCGCCGCCAACGCGGCCAGGACCACCACCACGGCCGGACAGGTCGAGTGGGTGAGCTGCCGCCAGTGCCGTTCCCTGGTCTACGACAAGCGGTTGAGCAGAAGCCTGCGGGTGTGCCCCGACTGCGGCCACCACGGCCGGGTCGACGCCCACCAGCGCATCACCCACCTGCTCGACCCCGGCACCGTCACGATCCTGGACCTGCCAGCGCACTCCGCCGACCCGCTGGAGTTCACCGACTCCAAGCCCTACCCCCAGCGCCTGGCCGACTCCCGCCGGCGCACCGGCCTGGACGAGGCCGTCGTCTGCGCCAGCGGCAGCATCGAGGGCCACCCGCTGGTGGTGGCCGTCATGGACTTCGACTTCCTCGGCGGCAGCCTCGGCGGCACCGTCGGTGAGCTGATCACCCAGGCCGGCGAGACCGCGCTGGAACGACACGTCCCGCTGCTGATCGTCACCGCCTCCGGCGGGGCCAGGATGCAGGAGGGCGCGGTCGCCCTGATGCAGATGGCCAAGACCAGCGCCATGCTCGGCCAACTCGACGAGGCCGGCCTGCTGACCATCACCCTGGTCACCGACCCGACCTTCGGCGGCGTGGCCGCGTCCTTCGCCACCCTCACCGACGTGATCATCGCCGAGCCGGGCGCGCGGCTCGGGTTCGCCGGCCGGCGGGTCATCGAGCAGACCATCAAGCAGACCCTGCCCCCGGACTTCCAGACCGCGGAGTTCCTGCTGGCCAACGGGTTGATCGACCTGATCCGCCCGCGCCAGGAACTGCGCGCCACCCTGGCCAGGCTGCTGGCCATCGGCTCCCCGACGTCCGGGCCGGTCACCGTCGACGAGCCGGCGCCGCCGCCGGCGCGACCGGACGAGCCGGCCGGCGACCGCGACCCGTGGCAGGTCGTGCAGGCCGCCCGCGACCTCAACCGGCCCACCACCGCCGACTACCTCGGCCTGCTGCTCGACGACTTCGAGGAACTGCGCGGCGACCGGCTCGGCGCGCAGGACCCGGCGATCATCGGCGGCCTCGGGCGGCTGGCCGGCGTGCCGGTCGTGGTGCTCGGCCACCAGAAGGGCCACACCGCCGCCGAACTCGCCGCCCACAACTTCGGCATGCCGACCCCCGCCGGCTACCGCAAGTCCGCCCGGCTGATGCGCCTGGCCGACAAGCTCGGCCTGCCGGTCGTGTCGCTGATCGACACCCCCGGCGCGTACCCGGGCAAGGAGGCCGAGCAGCACGGCCAGGCCATCGCGATCGCCGAGAACATCCGGCTGATGGCCGGGCTGGGCGTGCCGGTGATCAGCGTGGTCACCGGCGAGGGCGGCAGCGGCGGCGCACTCGCCCTCGGCGTCGGCAACCACGTACTGATCTGCGCGAACGCCGTGTACTCGGTGATCAGCCCGGAGGGCTGCGCGGCGATCCTGTGGAACGACCCGGCCGCCGCGCCACGGGCCGCCAAGGCCCTGCGGCTGACCGCGCCCGAACTGCGTGCGCTGGGCATCGTCGACCGGATCGTGCCCGAGCCGCCCGGCGGCACCCAGGCCGACCACGTCGCCGCCGGCCACCACCTGCGCACCGAGCTGCTGGCGAGCCTGCGCGCGCTGCTGCCGCTCACCCGGGCCGAGCTGATCGCCGGGCGCCGGGCCAGGTTCCGCGCCTTCGGCGCACCGCACCACACCGGAAGGTAGGACGATGACCCACCGACTTCCCCGCGCCGTCACGTCGGAGAACACCACCGAGAACGCGGCCGGGCAGACGGTCGACGAGGTGCTCGCCGCCGTGCGCGGCGCCGCCGCCGAACTGCTCGCCAGCTCACCCCAGCCGCCGAGCACGCTCAACGTGCGCGTGGGTGACGTCGCCGTCGAGATGGCCTGGCAGGCACCGGCCGCCGCCTCCGAGGGCACCGTCGTGCCCCTGGTGGCGGCGCCACCGCCCACCCCGACCCAGCCCGCCGGCCCCACGCTCAACGCCGCCACCGTCGGCACGTTCTACCGGTCACCCGCGCCCGGCGCGCCGCCGTTCGTGGCCGAGGGCGACGAGGTCTCCCCCGGCCAGCAGGTCGCGATCATCGAGGCGATGAAGCTGATGCTGCCGGTGGAGGCCGAACGCGGCGGACGCGTCGCGGAGGTCCTGGTCGCCGACGGTGAGGGCGTCGAGTACGGCCAGCCGCTGTTCCGCCTCGCCAGCGACGCGGCCACCGACGAATCCGAGCTCGCAGCCTGAAGGGTGCCCGATGTTCGACAAGATCCTGATCGCCAACCGGGGTGAGATCGCGGTGCGCGTGCTGCGGGCCTGCCGCGAACTCGGCGTCCGCACGGTCGCCGTCCACTCCACCGAGGACACCGAGTCGGCGGTCGTGCGCCTGGCCGACGAGTCCGTGCGGATCGGCCCCGCTCCGCCCCGGCAGAGCTACCTCAACGCCGCCGCGGTCATCGAGGCCGCCCGGATCACCGGCGCCGACGCCATCCACCCCGGCTACGGCTTCCTGTCCGAGGACGCCGACTTCGCCGAGGTCTGCCACGCCGAGGGGATCACCTTCATCGGCCCGCCGCCGCCGGTCATGGCCCGGCTCGGGGACAAGACCTCGGCCCGCGCGGCGATGACCGAGGCCGGGCTGCCGCTGCTGCCCGGCAGTGTCGAGCCGCTGGCCGACGCCGAGTCGGCCAAGCGCCTGGCCGACGGGATCGGCTACCCGGTGATCATCAAGGCGGCCGCCGGCGGCGGCGGTCGCGGAATGTCCATCGTGGACGACGCGGCCGAGTTCACCAGGGCCTACCAGACGACCAGGGCCACCGCGCTCCAGCTGTTCGGCGACGCCAGGGTCTACGTCGAGCGGTACCTGCCCTCGGCGCGGCACGTGGAGATCCAGGTGCTCGCCGACACCCACGGCAACGCCATCCACCTGGGCGAACGGGACTGCTCGGTGCAGCGCCGGCACCAGAAACTGGTCGAGGAGACCCCCGCGCCCGGCCTGCCGGCCGAACTGACCGAGCGGATGGGCGCGGCGGCCGTGCGCGGCGCGCTGGCCACCGGCTACGTCGGCGCCGGCACGTTCGAATTCCTGGTGGACACGGAGAACGACTTCTACTTCATGGAGGTCAACTGCCGGATCCAGGTCGAGCACCCGGTGACCGAGATGGTGACCGGTGTGGACCTGATCGCCGAGCAGCTGCGGGTGGCCGCCGGCGAGCGGCTGCGCCTGCGCCAGCAGGACGTGGTCGGTCGCGGCGCGGCCATCGAGTGCCGGGTCAACGTCGAGGACCCGGCCAGGAACTTCGCGCCGGCGCCGGGCACGCTGACCGAGTTCACCCCGCCCGGCGGCCCGTTCGTGCGGGTCGACACCCACGGCTACACCGGCTACAGGGTCCCGGCGAACTACGACTCGCTGCTGGCGAAGGTGATCACCTGGGCGCCGGACCGGGCGGGCGCGATCGCCAGGATGCGCCGGGCGCTGGCCGAGTTCGCCGTCGCCGGGCCCGGGGTGCACACCACCCGGGAATTCCTCGACCGCGTCCTCGCGCACCCGGACTTCGCCGAGGGCAAACACGACACGTCGTTGGTTGCCCGCCTGTTGGAAGGCCACTGACCTTCGTTGTCCCCCCGGTCGGACTGCCATTACCCTGAATCGATCGGTACCGATTGGGGGTTGGAGAATGGCGGGAAACGGCACCGTCGCGCGCCGCACGTACGCGGGGCGCTCGGCGGCCGACCGACGAGCAGAGCGCCGGGAGCGCCTGCTCGACGCCGGTCTGGAGCTGTTCGGCACCGCGGGGTACGCGGCGGCGTCGATCGAGAAGCTGTGCACGCACGCCGGTGTGTCCACGCGGAACTTCTACGAGGAGTTCGGCAGCCGTGAGGACCTGCTGATGGCGCTGCACGACCGGATCATCGAGCAGGCGTTCCAGGCGGTGCTCAACGCACTGTCCACAGGGGACGACGCCCCGCTGTGCCAGCGGTTCGAGCTGGCGGTGCGGGCGTTCGTCACCACCACCGCCAGCGACCCCCGGTGGGCGCGGCTGTCGTACGTGGAGATCATCGGTGTCAGCAACGCGGTGGAGAAGCACCGGATCGCCTGGCGGGAACGCTGGGCGGAGTTCCTCGAGTCGGAAGCGAACCGGGCAGTCGCCCGGGGCGAGGCCAGGCCACGCTCGTTCCATCTGGCGGTGGTCGCGTTGATCGGATCGGTGAACGAGTTGGTGCACCACTGGTCGATCTGCGGTGGGCAGGAATCCCTCGACGACGTGATCGCCGAGATCGTGCGGGTCGCGTCGGCGGCGGTGACGGCCCCGTGAGCATCTCCGCACAGAGCAGCGCCGCCGAGTTGTTACGCCGGCTGGAGCAGGTCGCCGAATCGTCCGGGGACGGAGTGCGGGCGGCGGCTGAGCTGTTCGCCGAGTGCGTCCGGGCGGACGGGGTCATCCACGCCTTCGGTACCGGACATTCCCAGGGAACCGCGCTGGAAGTCGCCGGCCGGGCCGGCGGGCTGATCCCGACGAACCGGATCGCGCTGACCGACCTGGTCCAGTTCGGCGGCGAGGACCCGTCGGTCCTGGCCGACCCGATGCTGGAGCGCCGGGGCGACGTGGCCGGGCGGTTGTACGAGCTGGCCGGCGCTTCGCCGCAGGACCTGTTCGTCATCGCCTCCAGCTCCGGGGTGAACCCGTCGGTGGTCGAGATGGCGCACATCGTGAAGGCCGGTGGCCACCGGCTGGTGGCGATCACCTCGGTGCAGCACTCGAACCAGGTGACCCCCCGGCACTCCTCGGGGAAGCGGTTGTCGGACCTGGCGGACGTGACGCTGGACAACGGGGCGCCGTTCGGGGACACGTTGGTGTCGTTGCCGGACGGGTCCTCGGCCGGGGCGGTGTCGTCGCTGACCGCCGGGCTGCTGGTGCAGATGGTGGTGGCCGACACCGTCCGGTTGCTGCTCGACTCCGGATATTCACCGCCGGTGTACGTGTCCAACAACGTGCCAGGGGGACACGAGCGGAATCTCGCCCTGGAGGCCCACTACGAGGGGCGGCTTCGGCGTACGGCCAGTTGATCGGGAACAGGTGGGCGCTTCGCGGGGCTGCCCGCGAAGTACCCACCTCCACTCACACCATGTACTGGTCGTGACTGGCGAGGAACTCCGTACGCTCCTCGGCGGTCATCTGCCGCCCGGAGGCGGCGATCTCCGCCATGGCCCGGAAGTACTTCTCCCGAGGGGGCGCCGGCGCGAACAGGATCAACATCGACGACGGCTCGTCGAAACTGTTCGAGAACGCGTGGATACCGCCCTGGGGGACGTACAGGAAATCTCCCTTGCTGGCGACGACCCACTTGTCCCCGTTGAACAGCCGGACCTTCCCCTCCAGGATGAAGAACGACTCGGAGAACGTCCGGTGGAAGTGCGCGGCCGGGCCCCCGGCCTGCGGCGCCATGTCGTACTGGAACATCCCGAACTCGCCGTTCGTGACGTCCCCGGTGGCCACGAAGGCGTTGCGGACGGTCGGCCTGTTGAGGATCTCCACCTCGTCCGCCGGCCGGTAGGTGGCGTTGATCTCGCCGGTGTCCCCCACGTAGGTCATGCCGCTCCTCTCGTCTGGGACGATGGTGTCACCATGAACCGTCCCTTTGTGCTGCTCAGCGCCGCGATGTCGATCGATGGCTACCTCGACGACGCTACCGACGAGCGACTCGTGCTGTCCAACGCCGACGACTGGGACCGGGTCGACGAGGTCCGGGCCGGGTGCGACGCGATCCTCGTCGGCGCCAACACCATCCGCCGGGACAATCCTCGACTGGTCATCCGGTCGCAGCGGCGGCGCGCCCGGCGGGTCGCGGCCGGTCTACCAGCGGATCCGATCAAGGTCACGCTCACCCGTTCGGGTGATCTCGATCCGGAGGCGGCCTTCTTCACTGTCGGCGACGGGCTGAAGTTGGTGTACGGCGACCTGGACGAGGCGCTCGCGGATCTGGCCCGGCGGGGGGTGGCTCGACTGATGGTGGAGGGCGGCTCCACCGTGCACACCGAATTCCTCACCCGTGATCTCGCGGACGAACTCCACCTGGTCGTCGCGCCGTTCTTCGTCGGGGATTCCGATGCGCCCCGGTTCGTCCGGGATGGGCGGTTTCCGTGGACGCCCGCCCGGCCGGCGACGCTGGCGCAGGTACGGGCCATCGGCAACGTGGTGCTGCACCGGTACCTGCTCAGTCAGTCCGAAGTGGACAGACATTGGCTGACGGCCGCCGTGGAACTGTCCAGGAACTGCCCGCCCTCGTCGACCGCGTTCGCCGTGGGGGCGGTCGTGGTGGACGCGCGGGGCGAGGTGATCACCACCGGCTACTCGCGGGAGACCGACGACCGGGTGCACGCCGAGGAGGCCGCCCTCGCCAAGCTCGACCCCGCCGACCCGCGCCTGGCCACCGCCACCCTCTACAGCTCACTGGAACCGTGCAGCCGGCGCGCGTCCCGCCCGCGCACCTGCACCCAGCTCATCCTGGACGCCGGCATCCCGCGCGTGGTCTTCGCCCTGCGCGAACCGCCGACCTTCGTCGACGGCCAGGGCGCCGAACTGCTCACCGAGGCCGGGGTGACCGTCACCGAACGCCCCGACCTCGGCGACGCCGTCCGTCAGGTCAACGACGCCCTCACGTGAGCGTCAGGACCGTGTCCGCCAGGACCGGGGCGTCGTCGCGCTCGGGCGCGGTCGCGGTGGCGATCAGACGGTCCGCCTCGGTCCACACCCGCACCCGCAGGGTCTCCCCGGGGAAGCAGACACCGGCGAACCGGGTCGCCACACCCGACACCCGCGCCGGATCACCGCCCAGTTGGGTGTCCACCACGGACTTGCAGACCATGCCGTAGGTGCACAGGCCGTGCAGGATCGGACGCGGGAACCCCGCCAGCGCGGCGAACTCCGGGTCGGCGTGCAGCGGGTTGCGGTCACCGCACAGGCGGTAGAGCAGCGCCTGCTGTGGCAGCGTCGCCACCTCCACCACCTCGTCCGGCTCCCGGTCGGGCACCATCGACACCGTCGCCGGGCCCCGGTGACCACCGAAACCGCCCTCGTCACGCACGAAGATCCGCGACGATGCCGTCCACAGTGGACTACCGGCCGAGCTGACCGCCGTCTCCTGGACGATCACCGCCGCCGTGCCCTTGTCCAGCACGTCGGCGATGCGCGAGCGGGCCACCGCCGTGCCCTCGGCGGGGATCGGGCCGTGCACGGTGATCGACTGGGTGCCGTGCAGGACCTTGCGCAGGTCGACCTCGATGCCGGGGAAACGCACCGCCGGCGGGGTGAACGTCCGGATCCCCGGCGCCACCACCCCGAACGTCGGCAGCACCGCCAGCCGGTCCTCCAGCACGTACCGCAGCTCACGCGGATCGGTCGGGTTCCCACCGGCACCCAGCGCCAGGTGGTAGAGCAACACGTCGGAACTGGTCCAGGCGAACGCCGTCTCGCCGAGATCGGCGCCGATGGCGACAGTCGGATCGATGGGCAAGATGACCCCTACTCGTAGCTGACCTCGACAGCGTCGGTCACCGGAACCGACTGGCAGGCAAGGATGATGCCCTCCTCGACGTCCTCCTCCTCCAGCACGTCGTTGTTGAGCATCGTCACCTCCCCGGACACCAGCCGGCACGCGCAGGCGCTGCACGCACCCTCCCGGCACGAGTAGGGCGCGTCCAGGCCATTGTCCAACAGCAGGTCCAGCAGCCTGGTCCCGGCCGGCCACTCCACCGTGCTCCTCACCCCGTCCAGCGACACCGACAGCGTGCACGGACCGCCCTCGGACGGCGGATCCTCCGCCGGCTCGAACGGGTTCGCCCCCAGCGAGGTGAACCGTTCCAGATGGACCCGGCGGCGCGGCACACCGGCGCCCGCCAGCGCCGCGCGGGCCGCGTCCATGAACGGCTTGGGCCCGCACACGAACGCCTCGCGCCCACGGTAGGGCCGGGCCAGCTCCGTCAACGTCGCGGCGGAGGGCAGGCCCTGCACCGACTCCAGCCAGTGCAGCACCGTCAGCCGGCCGGGATACCGCTCGACCAGCCGCGCCAGGTCGGCGGCGAAGATCACCGAACGCTCGTCGCGGTTGGCGTAGACCAGGGTCAGCGAACCGGTGCCGGCCGCCAGCACCGACTTCACGATCGACACCACCGGGGTGATGCCGCTGCCGGCGGCCAGCAGCAGCAGGTCCTCGTCGAGCGAGGCGGGGGTGAACACGCCGGCCGGCGGCAGACAGTCCAACTCGTCACCGGCGCGGACCTCGTCACAGATCCACGACGAGCCGTGGCCGGTGCGCTTGACGGTCACCCGCAGCCGGTCGTCGGTGTGCGGGGAGCTCGACAGGGAGTAGCAGCGGGCCATCGAACCGGTGGTGTCGCTGGGAATCCGCACGGTGAGGAACTGGCCAGGCCGGTAGCCGAACCGCCGCGCGTGCTCACCGTCCACAGCGAACACCAGGGTTCTGGCCTCGGCCGTCTCCTCGACGACCTCGGCCACCCGCAGCCGGTAGGACCGCTGCTCAGCCATGCCCACCGCCAGGCCCACCGCCAGGCCCACCGTCCCCGGCGTCCCCGCCGCCGGGCACCGGCAGCGCCCCGGTGGCCACCGCGTGCTCGATGGCCGCCCGCAGCTGCCCGCAGGTGTCGATCCGCGCGCTCAGCTCACCGGCCGCGACCCGCTCGGCGAACTCCGGGCAGGACGCCGCCGGCGGCGCGTGCCACTGCACGCTGGTCTGACGGTGACTGGACTTGCGGACCAGCACCTCGCTCGGACAGCCACCGCAGCGCACCGGGGTCAGGCCGTCGTCGAGGAAGCGCCGGGCGTCGGCCGTGGTCGCCGCCGGGTCGTGGTGTGCCGGCGCCTTCGCCCACCTGGTCACGGGACCTCGGCCTCCCGGCGAGCCAGGTTCTCGGCGACCTCGGCCTCCCACACCTCGTTGGCCCGCGTGGTGTCCACCTCGAACTCGAAGCGGTCGGTCATCTCGCCGGTGACGTCCTCGACGTCCACATAGAACTGTTCGTACCACCGGCGCAGCTGGTAGACCGGGCCGTCCTCCTCACACAGCAGCGGGTTGTCGATCCTGGTCTTGTTCCGCCAGATCTCCACGTCCTGCAGGAACCCGACACCGAAGCCGCGGGCGAGCTTGCCGGCGACCCGCGCGGCCTGCTCGTCGGGCAGACCGGGCAGCCGGCGCACGCTCACCCCCCACTGCAACACGAACGAGTCGGCGGTGACCGGGTAGTGGCAGTTGATCAGCACGGTCTCGATGGTCGTACCGTGGTAGTCCTGCCACAGGTCGTTGATCATGTACGAGGGTCCGTAGTAGGAGGCCTCGGACCGCAGCATGACGTCCTTGGCCGAGTAGCTCGACCCCGCGGCGACGTCCGGGCGGGCCCGCGAGTTCAGGTACTGGGTCGCGACGTGGCCCTCGAAGACGTTCTTGAAGTAGGTCGGGAACGCGAAGTGGATGTAGAAGAAGTGCGCCATGTCGACGACGTTGTCGATGATCTCGCGACAGTTCGAGCCCTCGATCCGCACCGAGTCCCAGGTCCACTCGCTCCACTCCGGACCGGACGCGCCGCGCGCCAGCGGGATCTCCAGCTCCGGCGGCGGCGGGTTGTTCTGCGGGTCGTGCCACACGAACAGCTGCTTGTTGCGCTCCAGACTGCGCCACGACCTGGTCCGCGCCCGCAGCGGAATCCGCTTGGCGTAAGGGATCTCCACACAGCGGCCGTTGCCGGCCCAGCGCCAGTCGTGGAACGGGCAGGCGATCGCGTCGCCCTTGACGCTGCCCTGGGACAGGTCGCCGCCCATGTGCCGGCAGTAGGCGTCGAGCACGTTGAGGGTGCCGTCGGCGGCGGCGAACACCACCAGCTTGGTACCGAAGGCCTCCACCGCGTGCGGGGCGCCGTCGCGGAAGGTTTCCGCCAGGCCAAGGCAGTGCCAGCCCCTGGCGAACCTGGTCCGGGGGGCGCCGACGTCGATCGTGCGCACACTACTGGTCATCGTCGTGCTCCTGGTGTCGCTTCAGGATGTCGCTTCAGGATGTCGCGGATCGCGAGATAGCCGAAGGTCATCGCCGGGCCGAGGGTGGCTCCGGGGCCGGCGTAGGAACGGCCCATCACCGGGGCGGCGGCGTTGCCGGCGGCGTACAGGCCGGGGATCGCCGACCCGTCCAGGCGCAGCACCCGGGCGGCGGCGTCGGTGCGCAGCCCACCCTTGGTGCCCAGGTCGCCCGGCACGATCGCCACGGCGTGGAACGGCGGCCGGTCGACCGGGCCCAGGTTGGGGTTGGGCCGGTTGCGCGGGTCGCCGTAGTACCGGTCGTAGGCGCTTCGCCCACGCTGGAAGTCGGTGTCCACACCGGACTCGGCGAACCCGTTGAACCGGTCGACGGTCCCGGCCAGGGCGTCGGCCGGGACGCCGATCAGGCCGGCGAGCCCGGCCAGTGTCGGCGCCCGGTGGACCACCCCGGCGTCGTACCAGCGGCGCGGGAACGGCTGGCGCGGGCCGAGACCGGCGAACGGGTAGCGGTTGCGGTAGCGCTGGTCGGCGACCAGCCAGCACGGGATGTGGCCGACCTCGTCGGTGTGCCCGTCGTACATGGCGTGCACCGCGTCGACGTAGGGGGCGGCCTCGTTGACGAACCGCTCGCCGGCCTGGTTGACCAGCAGGCTGCCCGGCAGGCTGCGTTCGGCCAGGCAGAAGAACGGGCCGCGCGGCAGCGGGATCGACGGGCCCCACCAGGCGTCATCCATGACCGCGACCGCCGCGCCGGCGCGCAGGCCGGCCTCGATACCGTCGCCGGTGTTGGCCGGGGAGCCGACCGTCCACCCGGTACCGATCGGGGGGCGCTGGTGTTCCTTGCGCAGCCGCTCGTTGTGCTCGAACCCGCCGGTGGTGAGGACCACCGCGCGGGCGGTGACCGTGCCCCGGGTGGTGCGCACGCCGGTGACCCGGCCGCCGGCGACGACCAGGTCGGTCAGCCCGGTGTCCAGCCGCAGCGGGACGTCCGCCCCGGCCAGGCCCGCGCGCAGACCGGCGGCGAGGGCCTGGCCCATGGTCAGCAGCCGGCGGCCGGTGAGCAGCGAGTAGGCGCGGCGCGCGGCGACCCGGCCGGCGCGCAGCACGCCGCGCGGGTGGCGGGCGAGCAGGTTGAGCCAGCGGTAGTCGGTCTGGGTCAGCGCCACGCCGGCGGGGGCGCGCAGGTAGGGGGCGGCGAGGTCGCCGAGGTGCTCGCCCAGGACGCGGGCGTCGAGCGGGCGGGGTTCGACCGAGCGGCCGGCGGGCCGCCCGCCGGGGGCCTCCGGGTAGTAGTCGGGGTAGCCGGCGACCCAGCGCAGCCGCAGCGGGGTGGTGGCCAGGACGAACGCGACCATCTCCGGGCCGGCGTCGAGGAAGGCGCGGCGCAGGTCGCCGGGGACGTCGGGGCCGGCGACGTGCGCGAGGTAGGCGTGGGCGTCGGCGGGGGTGTCGGTGACCCCGGCGGCGTCGAGGACCGCGTTGCCGGGGACCCAGAGGCCGCCGCCGGAGCGTGCGGCGGACCCGCCGAAGTGGGTGTCCTTCTCGATCAGGACGGTGTCCAGGCCGTGGTGCGCGGCGGCGAGCGCGGCGGTCATGCCGGCCGCGCCGGCCCCCACGACCACGACGTCGACCGTGCGCTCCGGGTTGTCCATGGACCTCATACTAGAACAGGTTATAGTTTTTATCATGCCCCAGAACTGGGATGACGAGGCGGATGTCGTCGTCGTGGGTTTCGGCGCGGCCGGCGCGTGCGCGGCGATCGAGGCGGCCGAGTCCGGGGCGGAGGTGGTGGTCCTGGACCGGTTCACCGGCGGCGGCGCCAGCGCGGTGTCCGGCGGCGTCGTCTACGCCGGCGGCGGCACCGCGGTCCAGCGCGCGGCCGGGGTCACCGACTCGGTCCCGGCGATGCTGGCCTACCTGTCCGAGGAGGTCGGCGACGCCGTGTCGCCGGAGACGCTGGCGCGGTTCTGCGAGTCCAGCGCCGGGATGATCGACTGGCTGGCCGCGCACGGCGTGCCGTTCGACGCGAGCGTGTGCCCGTTCAAGACGTCCTATCCGCCGAACGGGTACTACCTGTACTACTCGGGCAGCGAGCAGGCCTGGCCGTACCGGTCGCTGGCCGAACCGGCGCCGCGCGGCCACCGGGCGCACGGGCGGGGGACGTCCGGCCGGGTGCTGTACGCGGCACTGGCCGGGGCGGCGTTGTCCGGGGCCAGGTTCCGGCCGCGCACGCGCGCCGTGCGGCTGGTCGTCGAGTCCGGCCGGGTGACCGGCGTGGAGTGCCGAACACTGACCGCGCACGAGCCCGACCGGGCCACACCCACCGACCAGACCACGCGCGAACCCAACCCGCCCACGCCCACGCCCACCAGCCAGACCACCCACGAACCCCACCACGCCACGCCCACCGACCAAACCACCCACGAACCCCACCACGCCACGCCCACCGACCAAACCACCCACGAGACCGACCGCGCCACCTCCGCCGGGCAGGCCACCGGGGTCGCGCGACCGACGCTGGCCGGGCGGCCGGTCGATGTGCTGAACCGCCTGGCGACCAAGCCCGGTCTGTATGTCCCGGCCCTGGCCAGGAGGCTGCACCGGGGCGTGACCGCGATCGAGGCCCGCTGGTCACGCCCGTGGCGGGTCCGAGCGCGGCGTGGCGTGGTCCTGGCGGCCGGCGGCTACGTCAACGACCGCGCGCTGATGCGCGAGCACGCGCCCGCGTACCGGGGCGGACTGCCCCTGGGCACCCGCGCCGACGACGGCTCCGGGATCCGCCTCGGGGTCGAGGCCGGCGGGGTGACGGCCCGGTTGTCGGCGGTGTCGGCGTGGCGTTTCCTGACCCCGCCGAGCGCGTTCGTCCGGGGCGCGCTCGTCGACGGGTCCGGGCGCCGTTTCGTCGACGAGTCCAGCTACGGCGCGGCGATCGGCGACCGGCTGATCGCGCGCGGCGGGCGGGCGTGGCTGCTGGTCGACGCGCCGGTCGTCGCCCGCGCGCGGGCGGAGCTGCGCGCGGAGACGCTGTGGTTCCAGCGCCTGCAGGCCCGGTACCTGCTCGGCGCCGGCCGGGTCAGCGCCGGGACGGTCGCCGAGGTGGCCCACCGGGCGGGCGTGTCGGCGACCGGCCTGGCCGAGACCGTCCGCGGGTACGGGTCGGACCCCGACGAGTTCGGCAAGCACCCGAGCCTGGTCGCGCCCCTGTCGACGCCGCCGTACACGCTGATCGACCTGTCGTTCGGGCGCAGGCTCGGCTACCCCTGCCCGATCCTGCCCCTGGGCGGCCTGGCCGTGGACGAACGGACCGGCGAGGTGCTCGACCCCGACGGCGGGGCGGTGACCGGCCTGTACGCGGCCGGCCGCAACGCCGTCGGGATCTGCTCGCACTCCTACGTCAGCGGCCTGTCCCTGGCCGACTGCGTGTTCTCCGGCCGCCGGGCCGGCCACCACGCCGCCACCGGCGACTCATGGTGAACTCACCCCACCTCCTCGCCACGCCCGACGAGCAACCCGACGATCCGGTCCTGCCCGGCCGCCAGGCCCGCCAGTCCCTCCGCCAGCTGGCCGACCTTCTCCGCCAGACGCTCCTGACCCGCCTCCAGAACGCCGACGCTCTTCGCCAGCTGGCCGACCTTCTCCGCCAGACGTTCCTGGCCCGCCTCCAGAACGCCGACGCTCTTCGTCAGCCGCTCCTGGCCGGCCTCCAGGGCACCGACCTTCCCGGTGACGGTGTCGAGCCTCGCGTCGACCTGCTCGAATCGGGCGTCCACCGACGCGAAGCCCATGCTGACCCGCTGTCCCAGGGCGGCCAGGTGCATACCGTGTGATTCGAGAAGTCGGCCGTGTGATTCGAGGAGCCGGCCGTGTGATTCGAGCCTCTGGCCCTGTGATTCGAGCATCAGGCCCTGGCGGTGGAGCACCTCGCCGTGCCGTGCCTGGACGGTCGCCAGCACGTCGAGCATCTCGCCGTGCCGTGCCTGGACGGTCGCCAGCACGTCGAGCGTCGCGCCGTGCCGTGCCAGGTCCATGCCCTGGTCGAGTTGGGTCGTCCGGACGGCGTTGATGACGGACGTGTGGCCCCGCAGGACGCCGCGGAAGTCGGAGACCTCCCTGTCGGTGGCCACGGCGAGGTGTCGGACCTCGGCCAGTTCGTGCTCCCAAGACTCGCTCATGTGAGCCCCCCTTTCGGTGTTGATGGCCAGCCTGCCGGAACGCCGGCGACACGCCAAAGAGTTGTCCACAGGGCCATCAGTCGACAGAAACAAGAACGTGTTCTACTCTCGGACGGGTGACCGACCAGGTGCTCGCCAACGTCCGGGAACTGCTCCCCGCCTTCCGCGAACGCGCCCAGGACACCGAGGACGCCCGGCGCGTTTCCGACGAGTCGATCAAGGCCCTGCGCCAGAGCGGGTTCTTCCGCCTCCTCCAACCCCGGCGCCACGGCGGCCTGGAGGCACACCCGAACCTCTTCTACCGCGCCGTCCACGACGTGGCCAGCGCCTGTGGCTCGACCGGCTGGGTCGCGGCCGTGCTGGGGTGTCACCCGTGGCAGCTGGGGCTGTTCGACGACCGGGCCCAGCACGAGGTCTGGGGCGGCGACGAGGACACCCTGGTCTCCTCCTCCTACGCGCCGATGGGTCGCGCCACCGCCACCGGGGACGGGTTCACCTTCTCCGGGCGCTGGTCGTTCTCCTCCGGGTGTGATCACGCGGGATGGGTGCTGCTGGGCGGTTTCGTGCTCGACGACGCCGGGCAGCCGGTCGACTTCCGCACCTTCCTGCTCCCCCGCGACGACTACGTCATCGACGACGTCTGGGACACGATCGGCCTGCGGGGCACCGGCAGCAACGACATCATCGTCGAGAACGCCTTCGTGCCGGGCCATCGGACGTTGTCCTTCGCCGACACCGGGCGCTGTCAGGGGCCGGGCCAGGCGGTGAACACCGCGCCGCTGTACCGGTTGCCGTTCGCCTCGGTGTTCTCGTGTTCGATCGCCGTGCCGGTGGTGGGGATGGCGCGCGGGGCCTACGACGCCTATGTCGAGCACACCCGGGCGCGGGTGCGGGCCTCGACCGGTGGGCGCGCGGCCGAGGACACCTTCAACCAGGTGCGGGTGGCGCAGGCCGCCAGCGGGATCGACGCCGCGATGCTGGGGGTCGAGCGCGCCCTCGACCAGCAGTGGGAGCTGGCGAGCGCCGGCGAGAAGATCCCCTTCCACCTCCGTGTGCGGACCCGGCGCGACCAGGTCAACGCGACCAGCGCGGCGATCGCCGCCGTCGACCGGCTCTTCGAGAGCGCCGGTGGCCGGGCGCTGAAGGTCGGTACGCCGATCCAGCGGTTCTGGCGTGACGCGCACGCCGGCCGGGTGCACGCCATCAACGACCCGGAGAAAGCGCTTGCCCTGTACGGTCAGGCCCAGCTCGGACTGAAGGTGCAGGACGCGTGGATCTGAGCGAGGGCACCGCCGACGTGGGCGGTTTCCGCCTGCACTACCACGAACAGGGCACCGGCGAGGCGCTCGTGCTGCTGCACGGCGGCGGCCCTGGTGCCTCCGGCTGGAGCAACTTCGGGCCCAACCTGCCGGTGTTCGCGCAGCGGTTCCGCACGCTGGTGGTCGACCAGCCCGGTTTCGGCGGCTCGGACCGCCCGGAGATCACCGACCAGTACTTCGCCTTCTCCGCCGCCGCGCTGGTCCGGCTGCTCGACGAGCGCGGCATCGAGCGCGCGCACGTCGTGGGGAACTCGCTGGGTGGCGGCACGGCGGTGCGCCTGGCGTTGGACCACCCCGACCGGGCGGGCCGGCTGGTGCTGATGGCTCCCGGCGGGCTGAACCTGTCGGTGTTCGCGCCGGACCCGACCGAGGGTGTGAAGCGGCTCTACCAGTTCGCCGCGCCGCCGGGGCCGAGCCGGGACAAGCTCGCCGCCTTCCTGCGCACCCTGGTGTACGACCCGGCGCTGATCACCGACGAGCTGGTCGAGCAGCGTTACGCCAACGCCGCCGACCCGGGGGCGCTGGCCGCGATGGCGTCGTTGGGCGCGTCGTTCGCGGCGTATCCGGAGCGGGGCATGTTGTGGCGCGAGGCGCACCGGCTGCGCCAGCGGGTGCTGCTGGTGTGGGGCCGGGAGGACCGGGTGAACCCGCTGGACGGCGCCCTGGTGGCCCTCAAGGTCATCCCGCGCGCGCGGCTGCACGTGTTCGGCCGGTGTGGACACTGGGCGCAGCTGGAGCGGTTCGCCGAGTTCAACCGGCTGGTCCTGGACTTCCTCGGGGACTGAGGCACGGAGGTGGAGCCATGGGCATCCGTTCGCTGGGCTACCTGCGGATCGAGGCGACCGACGTCGGGGCGTGGCGGGAGTTCGCGCTGAAGGTACTCGGGATGGTCGAGGGCACGGGGCCGAATCCCGACGCACTGTACCTGCGGATGGACGACTTCCCGGCCCGCCTGGTGGTCCTGCCCGGTGACACCGACCGGCTGGTCGCCTCCGGGTGGGAGGTGGCCGACGTCGCCGGGCTGGGTGAGGTCTGCGGCCGGCTGGAGGCCGCCGGGGTGCCGTTCAAGGAGGGCACCGCCGAGCAGCACGCGGACCGCCGGGTGGATCGGATGATCACCTTCGAGGATCCGTCCGGCAACACGCTGGAGGTCTTCCACGGTGTCGCGCTCCAGCACCGCCGGGTCGTTTCCCCTTACGGGCACGTGTTTGTCACCGGCGAGCAGGGTCTCGGGCACGTCGTACTGTCCACTCGCGACGATGTGGAGGCGTTGCGTTTCTACCGGGACGTCCTGGGTTTCCGGTTGCGGGACTCGATGCGTCTGCCGCCGCGACTGGTGGGCCGGCCGGGTGACGGCGAGCCGGCGTGGCTGCGGTTCTTCGGCTGCAACCCGCGCCACCACAGCCTCGCTTTCCTGCCGATGCCAACGCCTTCGGGCATCGTGCACCTGATGATCGAGCTGGCGAGCACCGACGACGTCGGCCTGTGTCACGACCGGGCGTTGCGCCGGAAGGTGCCGATGTCGGCGACGCTGGGCCGGCACGTGAACGACCTGATGCTCTCGTTCTACATGCGCACGCCCGGCGGGTTCGACGTCGAGGTCGGCTGTGAGGGCCGGCAGGTGGCCGACGAGTCCTGGATCGCCCGGGAGAGCACGGCGGTTTCGTTGTGGGGTCATGACTTCTCGATCGGGGCCCGCTCTTCCGGATCATGACATGACGCAAAGCGGTCACGCTGGGTCGACAGCAGACGGACCTGCTGTGATAGACCATGCAGCGCATTGACGGTGGGGAAATTTCAATCATCCTCAAGGGAGCGAAAATCTCGCTCTTGAGGAGGCACGCATGCCCCGTCCGTCCTTGCGCAGACCTTGGCCGCGTAGCGCGGCCAGACCCTGGGTGGCGATCGCAGCCGCAGCAGGACTGTTCGTCACCCTTGCCCCAGCCTTCCAACCCGACGTATCCTCCGCCGCCCCGATCGCACCGGAGCTGATCGCCCAGATCGCGGCCGCCGGGGAGGATGAGTCCGTCCAGGCCCTCATGATGCTGCCCAACACCGCCGACCTCGACGGCGACCGGGAGCAGATCCTCGCCAGTCTGCGCGACCACGCGGCCCAGACCCAGGCGGAGGCGCAGGAGGCCATCGGCGAGACCGCCACGGTCGTCAACCGGTTCTGGATCACCAACATGCTGCTGGTCGAGATTCCCGCCAGCACCAACGCCGTGAACGCGCTCGCCGAGGCACCCGGCGTGCAGCGCGTCATCCCGAACTTCGAGCTCACCGCACCGGAACCGACGCCGTCGACCAACGACGTCGCGCCGACGGCCGACCTGACCTGGGGCCTGGACAAGATCCAGGCCGACCGCGTCTGGGACGAGCTGGGCGTGACCGGGTCCGGCGTGCGGGTGGCGACCCTGGACACCGGCGTCGACATCACCCACCCCGACCTGGTCGGCAAGATGGTCACCGACGACCCCGCCGACCCGAAGTACCCCGGCGGCTGGATGGAGTTCGACGCCAGCGGCGGCCGGATGGCCACCAACCCGCACGACTCGGCCTACCACGGCACGCACGTGTCCGGCACGATCCACGGCGGCGCCACCTCCGGCACCGCGATTGGCGTGGCCACCGGCGCCGAGCTGATGCACGGCCTCGTCATCCCCGGCGGCAGCGGCTCGTTCGCCCAGGTGGCGGCCGGTATGGAGTGGGCCATCGCCCCGGTCGACTCCGCCGGCAACCCGGCCGGCCGCCCGGCCGACGTGATCAACATGTCGTTGGGCGCCAACGGGTTCTACGAGGAGATGATCGCCCCGACCAGGGCCATCCGCGCCCTGGGCACGTTCCCCGCCTTCGCCATCGGCAACAACTGCGGGTCCATCGGCACCGGCAGCCCGGGCAACGTGTTCGAGGCCGTCGGCGTCGGCGCGACCGACGTCAACGACAACGTGGCCTCGTTCTCCTGCGGCGCCGTGGTGCGCAAGAACCAGTGGGTCGACCCGCCGGCCGAGTGGCCGGAGAGCTGGGTCAAGCCCAACATCTCCGCGCCCGGTGACGACGTCTACTCGGCCTCGCCCGGCGGCGGCTACCGCACGCTGGACGGCACCTCGATGGCCACCCCGCACACCGCCGGCACCGTCGCGCTGATGCTCTCGGCCAGGGCCGGCGAACTGTCGGTCGACGAGGCGCAGGACGTGTTGGGCGACACCGGTTTCTGGGACGACCGCTACGCCCAGCAGCCGCCGGACACCCGCTTCGGCGTGGCCAGGATCGACGCCTACGAGGCCGTCCGGTTCGTCGCGCTGAACTCCGGCCTGGAGGGCACGATCACCGACGCCGCGACCGGCGACCCGGTCCCCGGCGCCACGGTCACCATCGAGCCGGGCAGCCGCACGGCGGTCACCGCCGCCGACGGCACGTTCAGCGCGCGGCTGGAACCGGGTACCTACTCGGTCAGCGCGACGTCCTTCGGCTACGAGGACGGCACCACCACCGGCGTCGAGGTCGTCGAGAACTCGTTCGCCACGGCCGATGTCGCGTTGACCCCGCTGCCCAACGGCGCGGTCACCGGCAAGGTCACCCTGGACGTCTCCGGCGCCGGCATCCCCGGTGTCACGGTGAAGGTCCTCGACGTGCCCAGCGACCTGTCGGCCGTGACCGCGGCCGACGGCACGTACACGATCAGCGGGATCCCGGCCGGTGACTACCGGATCGAGGCCTCGCACGTCACCTTCCGCGCGCCGGAGCCGGTCGCGGTCACGGTGACCGCCGGCCAGTCGGTGACCGCCGACTTCACCTTCGGCCGCCCGGCCGAGACGGTGGCGGTGGTGGACAGCTCGGCCACCCGCGCCCAGCGCTTCCGCGACATCGTGTTCGAGCCGAGGGGCATCGGCACGGCGATCTACAACTGGGACCAGCTGGCCGAGGCCGCCAAGCACAAGACCGTCGTGCTGGCCTACGGCACCATGTCGACGAACTACGACCAGGCCGAGTTCCAGGCGTTCCTGGACGCCACCGACGCCAACGGCACCGGTGTGATCTTCACCGACCACGCGTTCGGCACCGGTAACGGCATCAAGCAGCTGTCCGCGCACACCGGCCAGCCGGTGACCACCGACGAGAGCACGACCAGCGGGTCGGCCGAGTCGTACTACGAGGTCACCGCCGAGCACCCGATCTTCGACGGCTACGCGGTCGGCGACAAGATCGTGATCGACGGCAGCACGCAGGCCAAGTGGGTCGCGTGGTTCGACGGCTACGAGGGTGAGGGCCGCCAGACCATCGGCAGCCTCGGCCGCACCGTCGACGGCGCGATGGGCGGCGGTGTCGGTGTCGACCAGCGGGCCAACAACCGGCACGTGCTGCTCTCCGCGCACGGCAACACCGCCGGCCGTGGCCCGGCCGACTGGAGCGAGGCGGCCACCGACCTGTTCCTCAACGCCGTCACCTGGGCCTCCCCCGCGCCCAACCCCGACCAGCCCTACTACGCGCTGCACGACCTGCGCGTGTCGCCGGGCGTGGTGAAGGCCAGTGAGAACGTCACGGTCACCGCGCAGGTGAAGAACGTCGGCAACACCGCCGGCACCTACAACGCCACGCTGCTGGTCGGCGGCGCGGTCGAGGCGACCACCCCGGTGCAGCTCAACTCCGGTGTGTCCAAGACCGTGACCTGGACGGTCGACCCCGACCGGCTCGGCACGTTCGCCGTGCAGGTCGGCCACCTGACGGGCTCGTTCCGGGTGCGCCCGCCGAGGGTCGACCTGACCGCGGTGACGGCCGACGCGCCGGGCGCGGCGGCGGTCGGCGCGCTGGCCGACGCGACCGTGGAGCTGATCTCGGGCGCCACGGTGAAGGCCCTCGGCCGGACCGACGCGCAGGGCAAGCTGTCCTTCGAGATCCCGGACACGGTCGGCCGCTACACCCTGGTGGTGCGCAAACCGACCCCGGCCGACGGCGGCGACGCCTACCTGCTGCACCGGCAGATCACCGTGATCGACGACGACACGGTCACCTTCGCGCCCCGGGTCCTGGCCTCGGGTTCGGCGGCGGCCAACGGTGTCGGCGACGACTTCGCGGTACGCACGGAGATCTCGCTGGACTCCGACGACGCGCGGCACACCGGATCGGTGTTCCTGCGTCCGTCCGGCACCGCGCCGCACGGGTTCCGCTACCAGCCGGGCACGCTGATCGCGAGCCTGGACCGGTACGAGGCGGTCACCGTGCACGAGGTGCGGCACCTGGAGCAGGACTGGTTCCTGCCCAGCCGGGTGGTCGGCGGCCTGAACTGGATCGACCCGTTCGACACCAGCTTCACCTTCGGCGGCGACGCCACGGTGTCGCTGGGCGACGTGACGGTCGGCGAGGACGGGAAGGCCACTGTGGACTGGTCGGTGTCCGACGCGCACGGCCTGCCGTTCGCGACGGTGATGGCCACCGACGTGCGGCCGTTCCTGACGCTGCCCGAGCGGGCCGCGCTGGAGGACGTCGAGGGCCTGGTCCGGGCGGCCGCCCCCAACGAGCTCAAGCCGATCCTGCGCCTGTTCGACCCGAACGGGACGCCGGTGCGGGCGGGTTCGGTCAACTGGAACGCCCAGCCGTACACGTTCACCGTCGACCCGGCGACCCCGGACGGCGCGTACCGGCTGGCGCTGGACCTGGACACCGGCGGCTACTCCGGTGACATCACCGCCGACGCCACGCTCCAGGTCGGTCCGCCGGCCGTGGCCGAGGTGGCGGTGACCGACACCCGGGAGAGCTTCCCGGTCGGCGAGCACACCCAGTACGACGTGACGGCCACCAACACCGGCACCGCCGACTCCGGTCAGCTGACCTGGACGGTGCGGGTCGGTGCCGGTGCGGCGCTGGCGCCAAGGGACGTCGTGCTGCGGCTGCGGGTCGGTGACACCTGGCAGCGGGTGGCGCTCACCCGTGACGGCAGCGGCGCGCTGACCGGCACGGTCGTCGCGGACGCGGCGCTCGCCGCCGGGCAGTCGGCGACGTGGCGGATGTCGTTGCTGCTGCGGGTCGCCGGTGACTACTCGGTGACCGACACGTTCAGCGGTGCGGGCATCTCGGTGGACAACGCCGACACGCTGCGCGTCGGGGAACCGGCGGGCGTGCGGTAGGTGTGGGTCCCGCGGCGTGGCGGCGTCGCGGGACTACCCTGCCACCCCATGGACTTCGAGGAGATCCTCGTCGAGACCGACCGGCTCGTCTTCCCCGCGCTCGCGGCGGGAGACGGGCCGGTCGTCGTTTGCTGGCACGGTTTTCCCGATCATCCGGCGACGTTCGGCCCGCTGGCCCAGCACCTGGTGGCCGCCGGCCGCCGGGTCGTCGCGCCGTTCCTGCGCGGCCACCACCGGGCCACCGCGCACGACATGACCTACGCCGACGGCCTGACCCTGGCCGCCGACGGCGCCGCGGTGGCCAGGGCGCTGGATCCGCCGGTGGACATGTTCGGCCACGACATCGGCGCGGGGATCGTCCAGCGGGTCGCGGCGGCGTGGCCGGAGCTGGTGCGCCGGGGGGCGGCCGGCGCGGTGCCGGCCCCGGCGGCGGTGGGCGCGATGCTCACCGACCCGGCGCAGTTGCAGCGGCTGTTCTACCTGTTCCTGTTCCAGCTGCCCGGCCTGCCGGAGGCGCTGCTGGCCACCGACCGCCGGCTGGTCGACCACCTGTGGGCGACCTGGTCGCCGAATCTGGATCCCGGCGAGCACCGCGAGCGGGTGCACGCGCTCTACGGCGACCCGGTGCTGTCGGGCAACGCGCTGCGCATCTACCGGGGCAACTTCGACACCAGCCTGCACGACCCCCGGCTGGCCGCGCTGGCGGCGCGCAGCGAGGCGCCGGCGCCGGATCCGTTGCTGCTGCTGGCCGGCGCCGACGACGGCTGTGTCGACCCGAGGTGGTTCACCCACGACGGGCTGGCGCCGGGGTCGCGGGTGGAGCTCGTCGAGGGCGCAGGGCACTTCCTGCACCTGGAGCGGCCCGACGAGGTCGCCCGGCTGCTGCTCGACTGGTTCACCAGCTGAAGATCGAGGCGAACCGGAACATCTCGGCCAGGCCGAGCACCGGGCCGTAGGCGGTGACCCGCGTGAACGTCCCGTCCGGGCGCAGCGCGGTCACCCGCCGGCCGTGCCCGCCGGAGGTCGGCTCGACGAACTCCTCGACCTCGGCCCTGGTGCGGTCGGGGAACTCGCGGTAGGCGCAGTCGCGTTCGAAGCCGTGGCAGCGCGGCACCCAATGGGCCCGCTCGGCCCGCCACACCTCCAGCAGCAGCAGGGCGGCCTCGCCCCGCGCGTCAAGCACGGCCTGGGCGAAGTACGTGCCGGGCGGGGTGGTCTCGGCGCGGGTGTAGAACTCCAGCGGCGGCCGTTCGGTGTAGCCGGTCAGCGGCCCGGACGGTCCGGTGCGGGCCCGGGCCAGCTCGGGCAGTTCGTGTTCGACGGCCTGGGCGAGCTGGTCGGTCAGCCGGCGGGCCCTGGCGTCGATGACCACCGCGCCGACGCCGGGTGTGGGCGCGGCCAGGCCCTGGTCGACCCCGGGGACCCAGCTGGGTGGGGCGGTCGCCTCGGCCTCGGGGGTCTGGTCGGGCGAGCCGACGCCCAGGACGGTGGCGAGCACGGCGGCGACGGCCAGCACACCGACCGCGGCGACGGCCGCCCGCAGCCCGCGTCGCCGGTGGGTGCCGGCAGCGGCGGCGGCCCCCAGTTCCTGGGCCGACCACTCGCCCGGCTCGTCGACCTCCTCGGGCGTGCGGTCCAGGATCCGGGCGACCTCGACGGCCGGCAGCCCGGCCCAGTGCCGCAGCACCACGGCCGCGCGGCGTCGGGGCGCCAGGGCGCCCAGCGCGGGCAGCCCGCCGGGCCCGTAGTCCGCGTCCGGCTCGGCCAGCCAGGCCCTGACCAGGGACTCGACGGTCGGCGGGTCGACGGCGGCGACCAGCCGCGCGGCCCGCTCGCGGTCACCGCCGAGCAGGTACCCCAGCTGGTAGACATCCGGTTCGCCGCCGCCCTGAGCTGGCACCATGACTCCATGGTGACCGAGGACGACGTACGGAGGGTAGCCCTTTCGCTACCGCACACGACCGAACGCCCGTCGTACGGCACGCCGGGGTTCCGGGTCAGGGACACGCTGTTCGCCAGGATCCGCGAGGAGGGCGACGTGCTGGTCGTGTTCGTGGCGGGCGAGGCGGACAAGCAGGGCCTGGTCAGCTCCGAGCCGGCGAAGTTCTTCACCACGCCGCATTACGACGGCCACCCGAGCGTGCTGGTTCGGCTGGGGGCGGTGGACGTGGCGGAGCTGACCGAGCTGCTGACCGACTCCTGGCGGCTGCGCGCGCCAAGGAGCGTGCTGCGCGAGCTAGAAACCGACTAGCCGGGCCAGCCGGTCGACGTGCGCGGCCGGGGTCCCGAACAGCTGGCCGCCGCCGTGGGCGCGGCGCAGGTAGCGGTGCGCGTCGTGGTCCCAGGTGATGGCGATCCCGCCGTGCAGCTGGATCATCTCGCCGGCGACGGTGCGCAGCGCCTCGGCGCAGTGCGCGGCGGCGGCCGCGGCCCGGACCGGCAGGTCGGCCGGGTCGGCCAGGGCGGCGGCCATGGCGGCCGACTCGGCGGTGGTGACCAGCACGTGCAGGTCGGCCATCCGGTGCTTGAGCGCCTGGAACGAGCCGATCGGCCGGCCGAACTGGCGGCGGAGCAGGGTGTGGGCGACGGTCAGCTCCAGGCAGCGGGCGGCGGTCCCGGCCTGTTCGGCGGCCAGCGCGGTGCACGCCACGTCACGGACCCGGTCGGCGTCGAACGGGCCGAGCGGCTCGGCGGGCGTGTGGTCGAGGTCGACGGTGGCCAGCGGGCGGGTCGGGTCCAGGGCGGGGGTGTGGGTCACGCTGGCGTGGGCCGGGTCGACCCGGTGGAGGGTGTCCCCGGCGGCGACCAGCAGGATCTCGGCGGTGTCGCCGTCCAGGACGTGGGTGACCCGGCCGGTCAGGCGTCCGGCCTGCTCGGTGACACGGCCGGTGACCTGGCCGGTGACACGGCCGGTGGCCTGGTCGGGTGCCGACCAGGCCAGGGCGGCGACGGTGCCGCCGGCCACGGCCGTCAGGGTCTGGCCGGGCGGCAGGGCGGTGGCGGCGAGCACCGAGGACAGCAGCGGCGTGCCGGCCAGGGTGGCGCCCAGCTCGTACTGCACGGTGTACACCTCGGCGAGGCCGGCACCGAGGCCGCCGTGGTCCTCGGGCACCAGCAGGGCCGGCGCGCCGAGGTCGACCAGGCGTTGCCACAGGTCGGGCGGGGACGCGGCGAGCAGGCGGCGGACGGTGTGCCGCAGGGTCAGCTGGTCGTCGGTCAACCGCATACCCCTCATCCAACCAAACAGTTGCTTGGGCAGCCTAGGACGCCGCACGATCAGGTGAGTTCGATATCCTCTCCACCGGGTTCGGGGTCGGGCGCAGACGAACACGAGGAGTTCCTGATCGAGAAGGGTTCAGTGGTCGCCGGCCGTTATCGGTTGCAGGAACAGGTCGGCAGCGGCGCGATGGGCGTGGTCTGGAAGGCCGAGGACCAGCGCCTCGGCCGAGTCGTGGCCATCAAACACCTGGTCGTCCGGTACGCGCTGTCCGACTCCAACTCCGAGGAGACCCGCCGGCGCGCCATGCGCGAGGCGCGGATCGCCGCGCGCCTGCAACACCGCAACGCCATCGCCATGTTCGACGTCACCGAACACCAGGGCGACCCGTGCCTGGTGATGGAGTTCCTGCCCTCGCGCAGCCTCTCCGCGGTGCTGGCCGAACGCGGCACGCTGCCGCCGGCCGAGGTCGCCGAGATCGGGGCCCAGGTGGCCTCCGCGCTGGCCGCCGCGCACGCGGTCGGCATCGTGCACCGCGACATCAAGCCGGGCAACATCCTGCTGGCCGACAACGGCACGGTGAAGATCACCGACTTCGGCATCTCCAAGGCCCTCGACGACGGCACGGTGACCACCCAGACCGGGATCGCCGGCACGCCCGCGTACCTGGCGCCGGAGATCGCCCGCGGCGAGGACCCGACCAGGGCCTCGGACGTGTTCTCCCTCGGCTCGACGCTCTACCACGCCGTCGAGGGCCGGCCGCCGTTCGGCACGAACTCCAACCCGCTGGCCCTGCTGCACGCGGTGGCCTCGGGCAACGTGGCGCCCGCGCGCAACGCCGGCCCGCTGGCCGGGGTGCTGACGATGCTGATGCGCGCCGAGCCGACCGGCCGACCGAGCATGCTGGAGGCGGTCAGCGCGCTGTCGGCGGCCACGTCCGCGCCGGCCGGCGCGGCGCCGCCGACCCCGCCCCGGCCGGTCGCCGTGCTCCCGCCGCC
>NZ_MSIF01000039.1 GCF_001921215.1 Actinophytocola xinjiangensis | reverse complement strand
TGGCACGCAACCCCACCCGACCACTCACCCTCCTCGGCATCCCCACCTAACAAACCAACGACTTTGCCGACCCCCTGACCCTCACCGGGGGCACCCCTCAGCGCCATTCTATCCGGTCAAGCTCCGCGGAAGGCCATCTCGACGAGGGCTGTGGACAACTCAGGGGGCGAAAGGGTCACCAGTGGAACCGGGGCATGAAAAACCGGGCATGGCCACAACGGCCATGCCCGGCGGACAACGGCCTAGAAAGATTCCCGGTTGTACGACGCCAGGATCTTCTTGATCTTTTCGTCCTCGCGGTCGGCGGCGGGGACGAGGACCTCGGTCACCACGTCGGTCAGTTCGGCCAGGCGTTGGTGCAGCCGCCGGGTTTCCTGGACCTCCACCTCAAGTTCGGCGACCCGGGCCCGCAGGCGGTTCAGTTCGTCCAGCAGGCCGGTCATTCCGGCCAGCCGCTTGGCCTGCTGACCGACAACAACCCGCAGCTTCGTCTTCAGCGTTTCCATGTGGCCACCAGCCTGCATACGTGAGGATCCTCGTTCTTGTAAACCGCGAGGCCGTAGCCGGCCTCCCGGTGTTCGATCTGTCCGCCGCGTTCCTCGATCTCCGCGACCACCACGTCCGGGTCGAGGTACTTGCGGAAGTGCTCCCCGAACACCTTCTCCGCCTTCGCGTCCAGGCCGGTGCGGAACTCCAGGTAGAACCGGCCGCCTCGGCGCAGGCACATGCTGGCCACGCGCCACAGGTTGTGCCGGCCGAAGTCCTCCAGCGCGTGCACCAGGAACCGGCCGTAGAGCACCGGCGGCTGGTCGCGGTGGGCGAACTCGGCGCCCATGCCCAGCACCTGACGCACGTCGTAGAGGTTGAAGGTCTTGAAGGTCGCCGGGATGTTCTCCTTGGCGGCGGTCTTGCCGGCGCGTTCGGTGGCGGCCGGGATGTAGTCCATGCCGAGCACGGTCCTGCCCTGCCTGGCGAACCACAGCGAGTCCCGGCCGGTGCCCGATCCGATATCCACAATGGACGACTCGGCGTCCTCACGCTCGTGCACCCACTGGGCGAACGGCGACGGGGCCTCGGCGACCGTGGAGCTCGACCGTCCGAAGTAGAACGGCCACCAGTGGCCGCGCGCGGTGTTGTTGCCCCTGGTCCAGCCGTCGAGGCGGCGGCGGACCCCGCGCGGGGTGGTGAACTTGAACGACGGGTCGGGAATGCGCCAGTGCGGGCCGTAGGTGATCTCCAGCAGCGCCTCGGGCTTGGCGGGCGCGGTGATCCGGCGACCGTGCAGCACGACCTCGCCCAGCGGCAGGATCGTCGCGGTGTCGAAGTCGGGGGCGTGCACCTCGGGCATCAGGTAGAACGTGCCGTCGACGACGAAACCGGCGAACACGTCGATCGCCCGGCCGCCTTCCGGGTCGGGCACGATGACCTTGAAGTCGGCCGAGGAGAAGCGCCACGTCCAGTAGCCGGCGCGGATCATGACCCGTTCCAGCGCGTAGGACTCGCGCGCGACGTCCACGGGACTGGTGTGCCGGCTGAGGTAGGCGACGTCGGCGTCGGAGTCGTGCGGGATGAACGTCCCGTCACGGACCGCGCCGAGCAGCGCACCGAACGCCAGGAACGCGTCAACGCCGCCCTCGTCGCGCAGCCGCCCGAGGACGTCCTCGACCGCGTCGAGCAGTGCGTTGACCGTCGCGTCACCGCGTTCGGAGAAGCCGCACTGCAGGTCACCGGCCTTGTCGACGATCAGCGGCCGGCCCTGGGCGTCCACGATGCTGACCCGGCCCTCGGAGTCGTCGAAGGCGTACTCGCCGTCGAACAGCACCCGTTCGCCGAAGCGTTCGCGCACGGTGATCTGGCCGGTGCCGCGCAGGAACGGCCGCAGGCTCGCCGGCCACTTGACCCGTCGGCGGGTTCCCTCGGGGCGGGCGTCGCGCCCGGCGTCGAAGGACCACACCCACTGCCCCTCGACGAGCACGTCGATGACGGCCCGCTGGTCGGCGGCCACCAGGACACCGTCCCGATCGACGCTCGCGACACCAGGGGGCACAGCGGTAGCACTCCCCGCGTCGGGGAGGCGTCTGTCGGTTTCACGCATGATTCGCGCACTCTAACAGTGAGTGAAACCACGGTGGAATTCTCGTGAACGTCATTCCACCGACCGGATGCGGCGAACGAGAACGGCACCCGTCAGGACGAACGCGGCGGCCACCGCGTAGAGCACCGGGTACCCACCCAGGTGGGTGACGATCGGGGCGGCCAGGACGGGTGCGAGGACCTGCGGCAGGGCGCTGGCCACGTTGATCACCCCCAGGTCCTTGCCCCGGTCGGCGGCGGCCGGCAGGACCTCGGTCATCAGCGCGATGTCCACCGACGTGTACGCGCCGAAGCCCAGACCGAGGACCGCGGCGGCCAGCAGCGCGCCGGGCCAGGCCGGCCAGGCGGCGAGCAGGGCGGCGGCCACGGCCATCACCACGCCCGATCCGCTGACGAACACCCGGCGTCGGCCGACCCGGTCCGACCAGATACCGGCGACGACCACAGTGGACAAAAGGGTCACGGCGTACACAGCGGTCAGCACGAACACGCCGTCGTCCGGGTCCGGGTGGCCGACGGCGTCCTGCAGGAAGAACAGCAGGTACACGATCGCGATGCTGTTGCCGGTGTTGATCAGGAACCGGGTCAGCCACGCCCAGCCGAAGTCGGGGTGGCGGCGCGGGCTGATCCAGAAGTCCCGCCAGCGCAGTCTCGGCGGTGTCTCGGTGAGCACGGTGTCGCGGCGCAGCGCCAGGTACGGCACGGTCGCGCACAGCAGGAACCCCGCGCACACCAGGTACCCGGCGGCCAGCCCGCCGACGGCCGCCGCGATGCCCGAGCCGGCGACGATGCCCATGGTCTGGCCGACGCCGAACCAGCCGCCGACGGTGCCGCGCTGGCGGTGCGGGACCTGGTCGGGGATGGCGGCCATCAGCGCGGCGAGCATCGCGTTGAGCGTGAGCTGCGCCAGGCACCAGCCCAGGGCCATCACGACCAGGTTCGGCGCGACAGCGAGCACCACCAGGCTGGCCGCCCCGCCCAGCGACCCGATCGCGGTCCACGGCAGCCGCCGCCCGGCCGCCCACCGGGTGCGGTCCGACAGCGCGCCGAACAGCGGGTTGGCCACCATCGACACCCCGGCGCCCAGGCCGACGACCAGCCCCAGCGCCAGTTCCTTGTCCTGGGGCGCCAGCTCCTGGGCCTGGCGGCCGAGCAGCACCTGCAAGGGCCCGAAGAACGCGGTGAACAGGCCGAGGCTGGCGACGGTCAGTAGCGCCGTCCAGCGTCTGGGGACCGGGGTGGTCAGCCCCGAGGTCACCGCTGGGCCCGGATCAGCTCGCGGTACCAGTGGAAGGAGTCCTTGCGGGTGCGGGCCAGGGTGTCGTAGTCGACGTGCACCAGCCCGAAGCGCTGGGAGTAGCCGACGGCCCACTCGAAGTTGTCCATGATGGACCAGACGAAGTAGCCGCGCAGGTCCACGCCATCGTCGATGGCCGCGCGGGCGGCGCGGACGTGGCCGTCGAGGTAGTCGACGCGGCGGGTGTCGGCGACCCGGCCGTGCTCGTCGGGTCCGTCGTCGTAGGCGCAGCCGCTCTCGGTGACGTACACCGGCGGCAGCGCGTCGCCGTGGCGGGCGCGCAGCGTGCTGAGGACCTCACGCAGGCCGTCCGGCACGACCGGCCAGCCGAAGTCGGTGACCGGGTAGCCGTCGACGGCGGGGAAGTCGAAGGGCAGCCCGTCGGGCATCGCGACGCCGTCGATCACCGTGGCGGGCGTGGCCGGGCGGGGCGCGCCGACGACGCTGGGCTGGTAGTAGTTCACGCCGTACCAGTCCAGCGGGGTGGCGATGGTCGCCAGGTCCTCCTCGACCGGGCCGGGCATCGCGGCGGCGAACCCCTCCGGGTACTCGCCGCGCAGCACCGGCGTGGCGAACAGGTCGTTGACCAGCGTGTCGTAGGCCTGGGCGGCGCCCCGGTCGGCGTCGGAGCCCGACGCCGGCCAGACGGGGACGTGGTGGTTGGCGATGCCGATGTCGCGGGCGCCGGCCGCGCGCAGGGCCTGCACGGCCAGGCCGTGGCCGAGGAGTTGGTGGTGGGCCACGGGCAGCGCCTCGAACATCAGCTGCCAGCCGGGGGCGTGGGCGCCGACGGCGTAGCCGAACAGGGTGAGCACCATCGGCTCGTTGAGCGGCATCCACAGCCGCACCCGGTCGGCGAGCCGGTCGCCGACGATCGCGGCGTAGTCGGCGAAGCGGTGGGCGGTGTCGCGGGCCAGCCAGCCGCCGGCGTCCTCGACGACCTGCGGGGTGTCCCAGTGGAACAGGGTGACGGCGGGGGCGATCCCGGCCGCGCACAGCTCGTCGACCAGCCGGTCGTAGAAGTCGAGGCCGGCGCCGTTGACCTCGCCCCAGCCGGTGGGCAGCACGCGCGGCCAGGACACCGAGAACCGGTAGGCGCCGACGCCGAGCTCGGCCATCAGCGCGACGTCCTCGCGGTAGCGGTGGTAGTGGTCGGTGGCGACGGCGCCGGTGTCCCCGCCGAGCACGGTGTTCGGCCGCGCGCAGAACGTGTCCCATGTGGACTGTCCGCGTCCGTCGGCGTCGACGGCGCCCTCGATCTGGTAGGCCGAGGACGACACCCCCCAGAGGAACCCGTCCGGGAACGCGGGAATGGCGGGCGTCATCGTTTCCTCCGGAAACTGGTCGTCAGCTGAGGAAGCCTGGACCCTGGAGCGAAAATGGTCAAGACCGCAAATGGGTTGGTGTGGTGCGCGACCATGGGAACGTGTCCGAACGACTGGCCTTCGGGGTGACGACCGGGCCGGGGTCGCGGTGCTGGCCGCTCACCCCGGGCGATCCCGCCTGCCCGGTCGCCGTCGGCCCCGCCGGCGCCGACCCGACCGACGCGGCCACCGCGCTGGCCGCGCTCGCCGGCCTGGTCGCCGACGGCGGGGTCCAGGCCGCCGGCGCGGGCGTCGACCTCGGCGGCGGGTTCACCTCCGCGCGGCTGGCCGACGCCCCCGGCGACCGGCGCGACGCGGTGCTCGCCGCGCTGCGGGTCGTCGACGGCGAACGTCTGGGCGACCGGTCCTCGGTGCTGGTGGCGCTGTTCGGCCTGTCGGCGACCAAACGGGTCGGCGCGGCCGCGCACACCGCGATCAGCGAGGGCCGCTGGGCGGCGCTGCGCCTGGCGTCGGCCGCCTCCGACCTGCTCGGGCCCGAGCAGCTGGAGCGGGTGCTGGCGCTGCGCGCCCCCGAGGGCACCGACCCGTTCCCGCGCGGCGACGCCTCCACCCTGGCCCGGCACCTGGCGCTGGTCCTGGACCGCTACCCGAAACCACGGCGGCTCGCGCTGGTGGAAAGCCTGTGGCGGCACGTGTGCGACGAGCTGGCCCACCGCCGGGACCTGGCCGCGCTGGCCGACTCGCAGGCCACCGACCAGCTCGACGGGCTGCGCGCCCGCCATCGCGAGCATCTCGACGAGCCGCTGCTGCGCCAGTTGGGTACCGGCACGACCCTGGCGCAGGCCGCCCGCTGGCGCCCGCCGCGCTGGTGGACCGCCGCCGAGCTGGGCCGGCTGCTGCACGACGCGATCGCCGCGACCGCGCTGCTGCGTTTCGCCAGGACCCTGGCCGCCGAGGGTCTGGTCGTCGCCGCGCGGCGCCACCGCGCCGAACTGGTCGCCGCCGACGCGTGCCTGACCGACCGGGAGCGGTCCGAGGCGTCGGACCGCTCCGCCGCCCACCCGGCGCGCCCCGGCCGCTACCTGCACGACCTGCTGGGTCCGCTGCGGCCGGGCCGGACGTTCACCGACCGGACCGAGCGCCACGTGCGGCAGCGGGTGGCGCTGGCCCGTGACTACGGCGTGGTCGTGCAGGACGCCGTCGTCGGGGTCCTCTACGGCCTCGACGAGAACGATCGGCTGTACGAATGCTGGGACGCCTGCCGGCCGTGGCGCGGCGAGCGGCTGGCCCAGTGGCGCGCGGCCGCCGGTTTCACCAGGTCACCGTGGGAGTGGGAGCAGCCCCCGCTGCCCGACGCGCACCCCGACGGTCCGAAAGGGACACTGGCCGAGCGGCTCACGCCCGGCACGGACCCGGTGGCCGCCGAACGCCCGCACGACCTGCTCTGGCTGGCCGACCTCGCTGACGCCCTCGCCCCGTGCTTCGGCCACCGAACGGCCGAGGTGACCCACCGCCGTCTGGTGCCGGGCCTGAGCCACGACCCGCTGGTGGCCCCGGCGCCGGCCGACCCGAGCGCGGACTCGGTGCCGCTGGCGGCGGCCGGGGTGGCGCAGCTGGTCGCGTTCGGCGCCACCCCGCCGCCGCGCTGCGCCAGCTGGGACGCGCTGGTCGAGGCGGTGTCGGCGGACACGGCGGTGGCCGAGGCCAGCGTCGGCGCGTTCCCCGTCCCGCCCGAGCTGTCCACTGTGGACAGGATGACGCTGCCCGGCACGTCACTGGTGGTCGAACTCGGCCGCGATCCCCGCCAGCTCGCCGCGTGGTCGGGCTACATGGGCAACTGCATCGGCGACCACTGGTACGCCGATGACGCCCGCGCCGGCCGCTGCGTCCTGCTGGCCCTGCGCGACGGCGGCCGCCTCGTGGCCAACGTCGACCTGCGCCGCCGGGGCACCGGCTGGCACGTCGAGGAACTGCGCGCCCGGTTCAACGACCCGGTCGAGCCGGACCTGGAACGCGCCGTCACCACCTGGGTCGCCGGCCTGACCGCCGTGGTCCCCGAGGTGACGGTGGTCCCCGAGCCACCGCCGGTGCGCGCCACCGGCGGCACCCGGCGCCCGACCGGCCTGCCGGCCGAGTTGGTCCGCGCACTCACCACGGCCGTCGAGCACGAACTGGCCCGGCCCCGGGTCGGCGCCGCGCGCCGGGTCTACGCGACGCTGCTCGACGGCGATGGCGACTTCGACGAGCAGGCGGCCGTCGTCGCGCTGAAACGCACCCGGCCGCAGCGGCTGGCCGAACTGGTCGCCGCCGCGCTCGAACGCGGCGTCGGCCCGCTGTGGCGGGCCAGCGGGGTCCGGCCACTGGCCGCCGCCGTCGCGTCCGTACCGGGGCGCGAGCGGCTCGGCGCGCTCAGCGGCCCGCTGCCCCGCTCGTCGCGCACCCTGGTGCGGCGGCCGGCGATCGCGCCCGCGTACGCCATGGACGTGGTCGCCCTGGCGATCCGCCGGGCCATCGGCACGGCCGATCTCGCCCGCGCCGTTGCCAGCGCCGTTGCCCGCGATCCGACGCCGGAACTGGTGTGCGCCACCGTGATCGCCGCGACCTGCACCGAGTCCACAGTGGACGTGGTGCGGGTGACCGAGCCCGGCGCCACGGCGGTCCCCGGCTTCCCGGCGACCGACCTGTTCACCGACGGCCCGTGGCGCCACGCGCTGCCCGCCGCCGCCGAACTCGGTGCGCCCGTTGAGGTTTTCGAGCAGCGGGTCGCCGAGAAGGGCCTGCTGGCGCCGGCCGCGCTGCTGGGCCGGGGCGGCTGGCCGGCGCTCTGGGCGCGCGCCCACCGCTGACCCCTTGCCCCCGCGCGTAGGGTGACGTTACGTGTCCTCCCGAACACGCGTCCCCGCCGTCGTCGCCGTGCTCCTCACCCTCGTCACCGCCTGCTCCGAACGCGCGAACCCCACCGAACCGGCTGGTCCGGCAGACCCAACGACCTCCGCCGGCCAGGAGGATCCGCTCTACACCGGCGAAACGGAGTCGTTCAGCGCGTCCTGGGCGGTCCAGAACGACTGCCCCACCACCGTCATGATCCGCTTCTCCGACGACGGCCCGGAACTCACCACCGTCGGACCGGACGAGGACGCCGAGCGGCCGATGCTGATCAGCTGGAACCCGCCGTGCCACGGGCTCAACCAGCAGATCGACTTCGACGGCAACCCGGTCGCGCGGACCACCGGATCCCCGGACGCGGCGGCCTGCCAGCACGCCGCCGAACAGTCCCGAGGCGACGGCAGCGCCGTGCGCGCCGTCGCCGTCGAGGACCTGGCGGCCGGCGACGTGTTCTGCGAGTACGCCCGGTACTCCGCCCGCGTCATCCGGATGACCGTCACCGACGTGTCCGCCGAGGACCCGCTGCACATCGACTGGGAGTTCACCGCCTGGGCCGTCGACCCGGCCCCCACCCCCGAACCAGGCGACGCCCGCTACACCGACGAGCCGTTCACCTTCGACGACAGCGCATGCGCCCGAGGCTGGGTGTCCCTGGGCGGTGACGTCCCCACCGTCCAGTACCACACCGGTACGAAACCGAGCATGTCCGGCGGCGACGTCGACTACTTCCCCGCCTGCCGGTTCGGCGACGGCAAGATCCGCTTCAGCAACCACACCGTCCCCGTCGACGGCGCGCTCGACCGGTCGGCGTGCCGGGATGCGGCCACCGGCTCGTCGGACCACAGCCCCGAGATCCCCCTGCCCGACCTGCGCGCCGGCAGCTTCTACTGCCAGTACCTGTCCGACATCGACCGGATCGTGCTGCTTGAGGTCGTCACCGTCGACGGCTCGACCGTCGAGTGGAACGCCACCGCCTGGGACGAGTAGCCCGTCGCGTGGCAGGGTGCTGGGCATGGCCGGCAGAGTTCTCATCGGGTTGCTGATCGTGTTCATCGCCGTCCTCGGAGTCGGCGGCGGCGTGGCCCTGATCACCGAGGGCGTCGACGGCCGGACCGCCGTCGCCGACGGCCCCGCCGGCACCCTCACCCCCACCGGCCGCCAGTGCGGCAAGGAAAGCTGCTCCTGGATCGGCACCTTCACCAGCGACGACCGCAAGACCACCCGCCGCGACGTCGAACTCCGCGACGACCAGACCGTCCGCCGCTCCGACCCGACACCGGCGAAGATCCCCGACGTCCGCCTGCACGACGGCGACCCGCCCGTCGCCTACAGCACCGACTACAGTCCGGTCCCCAAGATCGCCGGCGGGGTGGCGCTGATCGTGGTGTGCCTCACGGTCGCCGTCCTGTTGGTCCTGCGCGTGCGCCGCGAGCGAAAGTCGAGGCCGTGATGCCCCACGTCCACCGGGTGACGACCAGTGTCAGTCGCCGGTGGCGGCCCGTTCCGCAGCGCTGCGCAGCACGCAGAACTCGTTGTTCTCCAGGTCACCCATGACGACCCAGCCCTTGCCGTCCGGTTGCCGCCGGTCGTCGACGACGGTCGCGCCGAGCGCGAGCAGCCGCTCGACCTCGGCGTCGCGTGTGGACAGTGGGCTCAGGCACAGATGCAGCCGGTTCTTCACCGTCTTGGCCTCCGGAACCCGCAGGAACAGCAGTTCCTGCCCCTCGGCGACCCCGATGCCGACCTCGTCGGACTCCGGCGTGTCCTCCGCGCCGACCGGCAGGTCCAGCACCTGACTCCAGAACTGGGCGAGCCGATAGGGGTCGGCACAGTCCACTGAGATGTTCATGATGCGCGATGTCACAGTCGCCGACCCTGACACGCCGTTCGCCACGGCGCCACCCCTTTCCGCGCCGCACCTTCCCCGGTCACACTGGACAGGCCACTCCCGTCACCCGTCGCGAACCGAACCCGTCGACTCCCCGGAAGGGCGCCATGGTCACCACACCGCTGGTCGTCGCGATCACCGGAGCCAACTCCGGGATCGGTCTGCGCGCGGCCGAACGACTTGCCGTCGACGGACACCGGGTCTATGCGATCTGCCGGACGCCGGAGCGGGGTCAGGCCGCCCTGGCCCGCATCAACAGCCGTGCCCGGACACCGGCGCGACTCGTACTCGCCGACCTGGCCGAGCCCGCTTCGATCGACTCCGCCGTGAACCACCTCCAGGGCGAGGTGGACCACCTCGACGTCCTGATCAACAACGCGGCGGTGTTCGACCAGACGATCCGCACACCCCAGGTCACCGCCGCCGGACATGAACTGTTCTGGTCCACCAACCATCTTGGCCCGTTTCGGCTCACGGCCGGACTCAGCCACCTGCTGGTGAACGCCCCGCGCCCCAGACTCATCTCGGTGGCCAGCAAGGGACTGCTCACCATGCCGCGGATCAAGATCCGTTTCGACGAGCTCGACGACCTGAGCTGGTACAGCCCGACCAGGGCCTATTACCACGCGAAACTGGCCCAGATCATGGTGAGCCACCAACTCGCGCTGCGCACCGTCGGAGAACTCGACGTGGCCTGCGTCCGGGTGCCGGCCGTCCGACTGGACGCCGACCGCATCGCCGCGCTGCCCCCGCTGCTCCGCCTGATGTACGTCCCGAAGAACCGGATGGCGGCACCGCCCGAGCGGCTCGCCGACACCTACCGCTCCCTTGCCACGCGGCAGACGACCTGGACCGCGCACGCGACGTCGACCGGCGGTGCGCGCGGCGAACTCCGCGGCATCTACCTCGACGAGCACGAACGGCCCGTCACCGCGCCGGCGTTCGCCTACGACGCACAGGCCCGCCAACGTCTGTGGGACCTCTCCCAACACGCCACCGGTTCTCCGACGTGGGCCTGGTGAAGCCACCCACTCCCGTTCCCGGACGGCCCCAGAGCGGTGTCGACCATGGCGGGCACGCGCTAGATTGCCCTGCCGATCAACCGACTGTGGGAGGCCTCCATGTCCTACGAGTTCGCCACCGTGGAATGGATCTGGTCGATGTCGTCCATCCGAGTCAACCTGCCCGGCGGCGAGGAACGAACCATGCCCGGCAGCTACAACGACGTCGTCACGGTCCTGTCCGGTCTGGGCGAGCAGGGCTGGGACGTGGCCACCTGCGCGGGCGTGGAGAACTGGCTCTACTGGACCCTCCGGCGACAACGCTGACCACCAACCACAAGGTAAGTACCGCAGTAAATAGTGCGTACTTCCCGCGACGACACAACGCATGCAGCATGGTCGACGTGTCTGAATCCACTCGAAACACCGCTCTGTCGACCGAAACCCGCGTGCTCACCCGCTGCTCCACCGCTCGCTCCGAGGACCGAGGTGCCGCATGAGCGTCACGCCGGTCACGCTCATCGGCCTCGGCCCGATGGGTCAGGCCATGGTCCGGACGCTGCTGGCCGCCGGCCATCCGGTCACCGTCTGGAACCGCACCGCCGGCCGGGCCGGCGGTGTCGTGGCCGACGGTGCCACCCTGGCCGCCTCGCCCACCGACGCGGTCGCCGCGAGTGAGCTGGTGATCCTCAGCCTCACCGACTACCAGGCGATGTACGACGTGCTCCGCGACGCGACCCCGACGCTGGCCGGTCGCACCATCGTCAACCTGAGCTCGGACACCCCCGACCGTGCCCGCGAGGCCGCCGCGTGGGCGGCCGGGCATGGGGCGCGCTTCGTGACCGGCGGCGTGATGGTCCCCGCGCCGATGGTCGGCACCGAGGCGGCCTACGTCTACTACAGCGGGCCGGCCGAGGTCCTCGAGACGCACCGCCCGGTCCTGACCAGGATCGGGGCGCCGCGCCATCTCGGTGAGGACGCCGGGCTGGCCCAGTTGATGTACCAGGCCCACCTCGACGTCTTCCTGACCAGCCTCTCAGCGCTGATGCACGCCACCGCGCTCCTCGGCTCGGCCGGCATCACCGCGGCGGACGCGATCCCGGAGCTGATGCCGACGTTGACCGAGATCCCGGCGATGCTCCAGACCGCCGACCTGAACATCGGCACCCAGATCGACGCCGACGAACACCCCGGCCACCTGAGCACGGTCACCATGATGGGCGCGACCGCCGACCACATCGTCGGCACCAGCCGTGCCGCCGGGATCGACCTCGCCCTCCCGCACGCCATCCAGGCGCACTACCACCGCGCCATCGCCGACGGCCACGGCAAGGACAACTGGACCCGCATCATCGACGGCATCCGAACCCCCTCGGCGTAGGCAGGACGGCCGCGGCCCTCAGGTGTCGACACGGTCTGGCAGAAGGGCCTGACATCACGGTTCGTCCGGTGGGTGCCCGTCGCCCGCCATCTCGTGGACGTCGATGCTCTCAGCGAGCGAACTTGCCCGGGCGAGACGTTGGTCAGTGGTGAGAACCTTCACCCGTAGACGATCGGCGAGTTCGATGTAGAGCGCGTCGGTCAGGCGGAGATCCGCGCGGCGCGCCCAGGCACCAGCCGCCAACTCGGCGACAGGGTGGCGAGTCAGGGGGATCGCGCTCAGCGCGGACAGGGCAGTGTCGACATCGGCGGTGGTCAGCTCCCCGGCGCGCTGGAGCCGGCCGAGAGCTGACAGCACCTCGGCGTCCAGGTGCGCCGGCGCATGCAGAACGGTACCGACAAGCCGCTTCCTCGCCGGGGCGGCATGGTCGGTGCCCGCCAGGAGATCAACGAGAACCGAGGCGTCCAGGACGACCAACTCGGCCGGCGACGCGGTCATCCGTCGGCCAGCTCCTCACGGGCACCATCCAACGCCTCCAGAGCGGCGCGATGGGAGACCGCGCCGCGTGGGACCGGCAGTGCCGCCAACCACGAGTCCGTAGCCCGACGTTGCAACTCGTCAGCGATCGCGGCCTGGGCGAGCGCGGAGACGTTCAGGTCCGCGGCTTTGGCCCGCTCGGCGAGTTCGTCCGGCACGTACACGTTCAGCCTGGCCATACACACAACATACACACATGTCGGGGTGGCGGGCGACCGCCGCCCTGGCGAACGCGCGGAGTGAACGCGGGATTGATCGTGTGGTGGGCCGCCTGGGGCTCGAACCCAGAACCTACGGATTAAAAGTCCGCAGCTCTACCAATTGAGCTAACGGCCCGTGCTTGGCGACATGCTACCGAGGGGTCGGCGGCTCTGTCCGGTATGGGCATGTTCTGCCCGTCACGGGCGGCGGAAGATGCCCTGGCCCGGGGCCAGCACGTGACGCGGGTCGTAGGTCGCCTTGGCCAGGATGACCTGGGGGTATCGCGGGCCGTAGTGGGTTTTCCAGTCGGCGGGGGTGAGGGGGATGGCGCCGACGGGGTAGTGGGTGCCGCCGGCGGCTCGGGCCTTGTCGTAGAGGGCGCGGTTGGTGGCCAGCAGGCGGGTGACGTCCTGCTCGTTCGGGGGGTTGACGGCGCGGAGGATCGCCAGCAGGAAGATCACGTCGTCGTCGGGCAGGGTGACCAGGGGGCGGGTGAAGCGCGCGCGGAGGACGGGGTACAGCAGCACCACGCCGCCGGCGTCGGCCGGGGACAGGTCCGCCAGCACGTCCTGGACGTAGGCGTCCGCCGCCCGGTCGGGGACGAACACGTTGATCCACGGGCCGGGCAGGCGCAGACCCTTCAGCTGCTCCACCAGGTCGTAGATGCGGTTGAGCCACGCGAAGTACGGCAGGTCGGAGATCTCGGTGGCGACCGGGTTCAGGCCGGCGGTCATCGCCGCGTCATCGGGAACCGTCGGGGGTGTGTGGTAGACGACGCCTTCGAGCATGTACTGCCAGCCGTCCGCACCCGGGATGAGCTGGCCTTCGAGGTAGCTGAAGCGGCCGTCGGCCAGCGCCGTGCGTTGGGCGGCGGTCAGGGACGGCAGGTCCGGGTAGAACAGGTTGTAGACCCGCGCCGTGGTCTCGGCGGGGGTCAGCCGGACCGTGGCGCGGACGATGATCGCGTACTGGCCGAGGCCACCCAGGACCGAGCGGAACAGGGTCGGGCGGACGGTCGACGAGCAGCGCAGCAGCGTGCCGTCCCCCGTCACGACCTCCAGTTCCAGGGCGTTGTCGACCTGCATGCCGTGGTGGGAGCTGGCGCCGCCGATGCCGCCGACCGACAGGGTCCCGCCCACCGACAGGCCAAGGTAGTCGGTGTTCACCGGCGGGGTGAGGCCCTGGGCGATGGTCGCCTGGACCAGGTCCAGCCACTGGACGCCCGCGTCCACGACGGCACGGTCGGCGCCGATCTCGTGGATCGTCGCCAGGGTGCGGGAGTCGATCACGACGCCGCCGCCGGCCTGGGCCTGGCCGAACGTCGAGTGGCCCTGGCCGCGCATCGCGACCCGCACATCGACGGCGTTGGCGTAGCGCACGATCGTCACCACGTCACGCACCGAGCCGGGGCGCAGCACCGCGACCGGCCGGCGGTGCACCAGGTGGCCGTAGTCGTCGGCGGCCTCGGTCACCGACTCCTCGTCGACGACCAGTTCGCCGTCCAGGTTCGGCACGCGCGGCACGTCGGCCGACGCCTCGGCCGACGCCTCGGTGACCCAGCCGGCGCCCAGCGGGTCGAACGCCACCACCGCGGCCGCCGCCGTGCCGGTGAGAAACGCCCGCCGGCCCACCCTGGAGGACATCGCGCCACGCTCCTTCGTTCACTCGTCCGCGTGATCGCGAGGGATGCTACGCGCCGATGATCAGTACGCGGGAGCGAAGGCCGGTGGGCGGACCACCCGTTGCAGGTCACGCCGGGTCGGCAGCGAGTGGCGGCCGTTGGCCCTGGCCCGGTTCGGCGCGCGGCTGGCCAACGCCTGCGCCGGGATGGGCTCGGGGGCGACCCGCGTCGGCCGGTCGCCGGGCGCGGGGTTGTGCCGCAGCACGGTGTCGGTCCAGGTCACGACCGCGCCCGGGCTGTCGATGCCGATCACGCCCATCAGCCGGCCGTCGTCGACGTAGCCCACGACCGTGCCGTTGCCGCGCTCCGGCGTGCCGAGCGAGATCGTCTCGGTCCCCATCTTGGGCACGCCCGAGGCCATGATCCGGATGCCGAACTGCTCGGTCCAGAACCTCGGCATCGGGGTGAACGGGGTCGCCGCGGCCCGCCCGGCCAGCAGGTTCTCGGCCGCCGCGCGGCCCATCTCCACGGCGTTGAGCCAGTGTTCGAGCCGGCGGGGCTTGTCGGAGAAACGCAGGTTGGGCCACTGGGCGACGTCGCCGGCCGCGACCACGTCCTCCGCGCCGACGACGTGGCAGGTCGGTTCGCACACCACGCCGTCGTCCAGCGGCAGGCCCGAGCCGCGCAGCCAGGACGTGGCCGGGACGGTGCCGGCGACCACGATCGCGCACGAGGCCAGCAGGAACGTGCCGTCGGACAGGTGCATCTCGATCCCGTCCTGGCGCGGAACCCACTGGCGGACCGACGTCTCCAGCGCCAGGTCGACGTGGTGGTCGCGGTGCAGGTTCGTCATCCACTCGCCCAGCTGCGGGCCGAGCACGTTGCCCAGCAGGTTCGGGCTCCGGCCGATGATCGTCACCTCACGGTTGAGGTGGCGCATGCTGCAGGCGATCTCGCAGCCGGTGAACCCGCCGCCGACGATGGCGACCGGGCCCCGGCTGGCCGACACCGCGCGTTCGATGTCGATGGCGTCCTGCATCGTGCGCAGGCCGAGCACGCGCGGGTCGTGGTACGGCACGCCGGCGATGCGCCGCGCCTCCATGCCGGTGGCGATGATCAGGCCGTCGTACTCCAGGTCCTCGCCGCCGGGCAGCCGCACGGTGCGTTTCTGCGGCACGACGTACTGGACCTGCGTGTTCAGCCGCCACCGGGCACCGATCTCGCGGTAGGCGGGCAGCATCAGGTCGACCGGTTTCATCGCGCCGGTGAGCAGCTGCTTGGACAGCGCCGGGCGGTGGTAGGGCGGGGTCGCCTCGGCGCCGATGATGGTGAGTTCACCGGTGAACCCGAGTTCGCGCAGGCGTTCGGCCGCGCGAAGGCCGGCCAGTCCGGCACCGACCACGACCACTCGTTCCGGCCGACTCACGACAACGCCTCCTTGGCACTCACTTGCTACCCACTTCCTGCAGCTGGATGGCCCGCATGGGACACGCCCGGGCGGCCGCCTGCGCGCCGGCCCGGCTCTCGTCGTCCGGATCGCGGACGTAGCGCAACCGTCCGTCCTCCAGGAGGGTGAACAGTTCGGGTGACTCCATCTGGCAGAACCCGTAGCGCTTGCAGCGCTGGTTGTCGACGGCCACGCGGACCGTCCTGGCGACGCCGTTCTGCGACCCGGTCGGCTCCTGGACCGGTGACGCCGCCACCGGTGCCGCGCCGAGCAGGCCGGCGCGGATCAGCAGCCGAGGCGGCAGGACCCGCAACACCGTCAGCGTGACGACCGGCACCAGTGCGGTGAACCCGCCCAGCCACACCGTGGACAGGTGACCGTTCGCGATCGCCCCGAACCACGAGTGGGCGACGAGCATGACCACGGCCGGGTAGGCGAGTTGGTGGAACCGCAGCCAGCGCCGGTAGTTCACGAACCGTTTCAGGCCGACGCCGATGGCGATGGCGATCATCAGCTCCAGGCCGAGGATGCCCAGCGTGTGCCGGAACAGCCCGCTGAACGGCATCGCGATGCCGACGAACGACAGCCCCTGTTCACGCAACAGGAGGAACACGATCGCGTGAGTCAGCCCGGCGGCGATCGTGAACGACGCCAGGATCATGTGGCCGGACCGGATGGCCTGGTAGCCGGTGAGCCGGCGGATCCAGCCGGTGGCGGTGAAGATGCCCCAGCAGAGCGTGAAGCACATCAGCACGTAGGCGGCGCGGGCGGACAGGGCGGCGACCTCACGGACGCCGACGTCGTGGCCCGGCAGGGCGATGAAGGTCGTCACCGTTCCGCCGCCCCGTGCGAGCTGAACGTGCGGACCAGGCCGAGCGTGGCGCCGAGCGCGAGGACGCCGATGATGCCGGTGAGCGCGAGGTCGCCGCCGCCGAGCTGGTTCTCGGGGTTGTCCAGGGTTCGGGCGGAGGCCTCGGAGAACAGTCCGGTCGGCATGACGTGCCCGGTGCCCTCCAGGATCGTCATGTGCCTCATGACGATGTCGTTGGCCGCCTGGGCGAAGGTGCGGATCTCGTCGTTGCGGGTGCCGGCGCGGACCTCGGCGACCAGGCCGAAGACACTGCCGTGCGCGGCCCGCAGGCGGTTGGCGAAGACCCGGTCGAACTCGTCGCCGGAGGCCGCGGTGATCTCCTCCATCCACTGTTTCTGTTTGGACGTCGGTGAGCTCGGCAGGTCGACGCCGAACCGCTGGGCCATCTCCTCGATGTCGACGTTGAGCTTGGTGTGGTCGGCCGAGATGACCCGGCCGACCTCCTTCACCTTGTCCGAGTTCCCACGCTCCGCGGCGAGGTCACCCATCGGGATCTCCCACAGATTGGCGAATCGGATGGTGAACAGGAACTCCCGGTCACGAGCATCGAGTTCGGTGGATCCCGCTTGCTGTGCCTGTTGCTGTGCCTGTGCCTGTGGCTGCTCGGCGAGGGCGATCCAGGCGGCGGGGAACGCCGACAGCAGGACCGCGACCAGCCCGACAAGCACCGAGCGAATGACCGAGCGCCGCATCGTTGTTCTCAATTCGGTGTCAGTTCTGCCCGACAGTTCTGTCGACACTGCTGTCGACGCGGGGCAGCGAGCCGTACTCGCTGCCGTCGCCCTCACGCAGGTCGCAGGCACCGAGCAGGGCGACCATCACCGCGGCGACCAGCGCCAGTCCCAGGGATCTCATGCCGCGACTCCTTCCGCTTCGACGCCCCTATATACGGGGGCCGGCAGCCCGGCGTTCAACACCGATCAGGCAGCGGAAGTGATCCAGGTCACATACATCGGAGCCGTGTCATGATGCCGGCATGGGTAGCTACCAGGGCCAGGCCACACTCGTCCTCACCGACCGGACGACCATCGAGGGCCAGGCGACGATCCGCACCAGCAAGCGCCTGTGGGAGGGCACGATCGTCGTCGGCCAGGAGGACCTCGACCGCCTGCCCGAGCTGACCGCCATCGAACTGCCCACCGGCGAACGCCGCCAGATCACCGCGACGAGCACCGCCCAGGAATCCGACGGCGGCCCGTACACGGTGTCGTTCGCCAGCACCGACTAGGCCAGCGCGGCCCGCACCTGCGCGGCCTCGGGGTCGTCGAGGCGTTCCAGGATCTCCAGCGCCTGACGCCAGTGCTCCCGCGCGGCGTCCAGGTCGCCCCGCCGCCGCTCCAGCTCACCCATGGCCCGCAGCGTCTTGGCCTCACCGAGGTGGTTGTGCGTCTCCTGGCGCAGCGCCAACGCCTCGCGGAGGCGTTCGAGGCCGGCCTCAACCTGCCCCCGGTCGTGGTGGACCAGCCCCAGGGTGTGCATGGCCGACGCCATGCCGCGCTGGTTGCCGGTCGCGCGCTGCAGGTCCAGCGACCGCTCAGCGTGGTCGGCGGCCTCGTCCAGCCGACCGAGCCGGTACAGGACCTCGCCGAGCAGACCGAGTGTCGAGCCTTCGCCCCACTGGTCCCCGGCCTCGCGGCGAACCTCGAGCGCCTGCTGGAGGAAGGACAGCGCCGCGATGTGGTCCTGCCGCTCGTGGTGCAGGAAGCCGATGTCGAACAGCGCCCACCCCTCGGCCCACCGCACACCGACCTCGCGCCACAACGGCAGCGCCGCGGTCAGGCAGTCCATCGCCTCGTCGAACTGGCGCAGCTCCCGGTGGGCGAGGGACAGGCTGGTCAACATCCACGCCTCGCCGAAGCGGTCGCCGGCCCGGCGGCTGGCGCGCAGCCCGACCTGGTGGCTGACCAGCCAGTCGACCCGGGGCTTGCGGTGGGTGAAGTACGTGAGCAAGGCGCCCGGCATCCGCCAGGCGAGGTCACTCTCGCCGATCTCGTCGGCCTGCCGGATCGCGGCGACCAGGTTGGACCGCTCGGCCTCGCACCACTCCCAGGCCTGGTCGTAGTCGACGAACGACGGCGGCAGGCGGGTCGGCCGTTCGAGCGGGACCCGCTCGCGATAGGGCGACAGCGCCTTGTCGGCCGCCTCGGCGGCGTGCAGGTACCAGCTGAGCATTCGTCGGGTGGCATCGCGGCGCTCGTCCTGCGGCTCGTCCCGCTCCGCGCAGTCGGCGGCGTAGACGCGCAGCAGGTCGTGGAACCGGTAGCGGTCCCGGGACACCTCCTCGACCAGGTGCAGCCCGGCGAGGGTGTCGAGCTGTCGCCTGGCGACGGTGAGCCGACTGCCGGCCAGCGACGCGGCGACATCGGCGCTGATCTCGGTGCCCTGGTGCAGGCCGAGAAGGCGGAACATCCTGGCCGTGTCCGGTGGCAGCGCGCGGTAGGACCAGGAGAAGACGGCACGGACGGCCGTGGTCTCGTCGTCGTCGGCGGTGGACAGGGCGTCCAGTCGGTCCCGTTCGTCGGCGAGGTCGACGAGCAGGTCCGCGAGTGTCCACTGTGGATGGTTGAGGATCCGTTCGGCCGCGATCCGCAGCGCCAACGGCAGGTAACCGCACAGCGCGGCCAGTTCGGCGAGCGCGGCGGGCTCAGCGTCCACCCGCTCGGCACCGACAACCTCGCGCAGCAACTCGACGGCCTCGTCCCGAGACAACATGTCCAGGGTCACGCGGCTGGCCCCCTCCCTCGCGACGAGCCCCGACAACCTGCTGCGGCTGGTGACCAACACCAGGCAGGTCGACGAGCCGGGGAGCAGCGGACGGACGTCCTCGGTGCTGGCGACGTTGTCCAGCACGATCAGGACGCGCCGCTCCCTCAGGATCGAACGGTACAGCCCGGCCTGAGCGTCAAGAGTGGTCGGGATCCGCGAGGTCGGGACATCCATGGCACGCAGGAAACCGTCCAGCACCTCCGTCGGCGTGACCCGCGAACCGGAGTCGTAACCGTGCAGGTTGGCGAACAGGTCCCCCGTCGGGGAACCGCGCCCGAACCCGGTGCGCCCACCGCAGCGCGAGGGCGGTCTTGCCGACCCCGGCCGTCCCGGCCACCGCCGAGATGACCGCCGTCGCCCGCGCCTGCGGCCCGGTCAGCATCGTGTCCAACCGTGCCAGCAGCCCGGCCCGGCCGACGAAGGTGTCGACGTCTCCAGGAAGCTGGCGCGGAATCGGCCAGGTGGCGATCGGTCGGTGCCCGTTCACACGGCGGCTCCCCAGACACAACATCAGGCCAACGATCTCCGACACCCAGTCAACCCAAGGAAACGGTGAGCGATCACCGTGTTCACGCCACTGCACCCATCCGCCGCGGCGGGATACCCGGTTGGACCAGCCACGGGTAGCCCGTCCGCCACAGCCAGATCTCGAACAGGTGTTTGAATTGTCCACAGCCTTGTCCCCAGCTGTGGAAGAACGCGACCCCTTCAGCCGGCGGTGTCGACCAGTCCGGCCAGTACCGCCGGCAGCGGCCCCCGGTGCAGCACGCCCAGCCGCTGGGTCGCCCGGGTGAGCGCCACGTACAGCTCGGCCGCCCCGCGCGGCCCGTCGGCGAGGATCCGGTCCGGTTCGACGACCAGCACGGCGTCGAACTCCAGGCCCTTGGTCTCCGCGGCGGACACCGTGCCCGGCACACCGGGCGGCCCGATGACCACGCTCGTGCCCTCCCGCCCGGCCTCGGCCAGGACGAACTCCTCGATGGCGCCGGCCAGGTCGTCCACCTGCCTGGCCCACGGCGCCACCCCCGAGGCCCGCACCGACTCCGGCGGCCGCACCCCGGGCGCGAAGTCGGCCAGCACCGAGGCGGCGACCGCCATGATCTCGGCCGGCGTGCGGTAGTTGACGGTCAGCGGCCGGTACACCCACCGCCCCGGCACGTACGGCGCGAGCACCGTCTCCCACGAGCGCGCCCCGGCCGGCGCACGGCGCTGCGCGAGATCCCCGACGACGGTGAACGAACGGCCGGGGCAGCGGCGCATCAGCACCCGCCAGTCCATGTCGGACAGTTCCTGGGCCTCGTCGACCACCACGTGCCGGTAGGTCCAGTCCCGGTCGGCGGCGGCCCGCTCGGCCAGGTCCCGGGTGTCGACCTCGTCGAACCGCTCGGCCAGGTCCTCGGCGGCGAGCAGGTCGGTGGCGTACAGGTGGTCCTCGTCGTCCATGGAGTCGGCGCGGCCGGTCATGCCCTCCAGCACGCGGGAGGCGTACTCGGCCCGCGCCCGCCGCTCCCGCTCGGCGGCACCGTCGAGCGCGCTGACCGGCCCGAGCAGGTCCACCAGCTCGTCGAGCAGCGGAACGTCGGACACCGTCCAGGCGGTCCCGTCGGCCCGCGCGAGCCTCGGGTCACCGCCGGCCGCCGCGAGCCGCTCGGCCGACGCGAACAGCGAGCCGAGCAGCGTCTCGGGGGTGAGCAACGGCCACAGCTCGTCGATCGTCGCGCGGAACACGTCGTCCTCGTGCAGCTCCTTGACCAGCTCGCCCCGCACCCGCTCCCACGCCGGTTTGTCGTCCCTGGTCAGCCAGCCGCGCCCGATCCGGCCCAGTGCCCGCTCGGTCAGCACGTAGGTGATGATCTCGACGAACGTCGCCCGCGCCTCGTTGTGCGGCAGCCCGGTGGCCCGCGCCTCCTCCCGCGCCCACTCCACGGTCGCCGCGTCGATCCGCGACGGCGCCTCCCGCAGCCCGATCTCCACCGGTGTCTCCGGCACCCGCTGCCGCTGCGCGACCGCCGCCGCCAGCAGTTCCAGGATGTCGCGCGATCCCTTGAGCCGCGCCACGTCCTGCGGGTCCTCGGCGGTGACCCGCAGCCCCGGAACCAGTTCCCCCGGCGTCACGAACACGACGTCCGACTCGCCCAGCGACGGCAGCACCCGGCTGATGTGGTTGATGAAAGCCGGGTTGGGCCCGACGACGAGCACCCCGTGCCGTTCCATCCGCTCCCGCTGCGTGTACAGCAGATACGCCACCCGGTGCAGCGCGACCACGGTCTTCCCGGTCCCCGGCCCGCCCTCGATGACCACCACACCCCGGTGTTCGAGCCGGATGATCTCGTCCTGCTCGGCCTGGATGGTGGCGACGATGTCGCGCATCCCCTCGCCGCGCGGCGCGTTCACGGCGGCCAGCAACGCGGCGTCCTCGTCGCCCCGCCCGGCCTCGCCCGGCCGCCCGAACACCTCGTCGGTGAATTCGACAATGCGCCGTCCCCGGGTGATGAACTGACGCCGCTGGCGCATTCCCTCGGAATTGGCGCCGGTGGCCGTGTAGAAAGCGCGGGCGGCCGGCGCCCGCCAGTCGAGCAGAACCGGTTGGTAATCGTCGTCCTCGTCGAAAAGGCCGATCCGGCCGACGTAGAACCGTTCCCCCGACACGGCGTCCAGGCGCCCGAAACACAACCCGTGGTCGGCGACGTCCAGGCGCCGCACCTCCCTGGCCGTGGCGCGCACCAGGTCGTCGCGCTCCAGCGGCGTCCCCTCGAACCGCAGAGCACTCCTGAACCGGCCCTTCGCCAGGACCCGCTCGGCGTCGAGGCGCTCGTAGAGCCCGGCCACGTGGGCCTGCTCGGACCGCAGTTCCTGGTCATACCCCTGACTTGACACAAGCCCCTCACAACGTTTAATCTGGTTCCAGGTTCGGCGCGTTTCTCATTTCTTCGAGGAACACGCCGATTTTTTATTATCCACCCCGTGTCAAATGGCGGGGACCAGTCCCCGGCACCCGCCGCTACCGTGGCCGAATGTCCCAGGACGACACACCGCAGCGACGCAAGGCCGTGGTCCTCGCGCGGAAGGCGTCCACCGCCTGGGCCGACCACGAGGCGACCGGCTTCACCGGCCGGACCCAGGCGATCCGGTTCGTGCGGGCCGCCAACCGGGCCGAGACCGCGTTGCTGCGCGTCGCCCTCGACGACCTGGACGACCCCCGCCCCCGGCTCGCCTACGGCTACGTCAGCGGGCTCCGCTCGGCGGCCCTCGCGGCGGTCGCCAACCGGCTGATGGCGATGGGGTCGATCGGGGCGGCCCGGGGCGCGCTGTGGGCCTACGACCACCCCGTGCTCCACCAGTTCCTCCGGCCAGGGCTGTCGTCCTACACGGTGTTCGGCGAACTCGTGGACCGCCTCGAACCGCTGGTGGAGCAGCCGCCGGTGGAGACCGAGTTCACCTCCCAGGAGGGCACCGTCGGCCTGCTGACCTGGCCGTCCCGGTTCGTGGCCGCCGCGGACGCCCGTCTGGCGCTCGCCCACCGGCTGGCCTCGTTCCAGCCCCGGCCGCTCACCTCACCGGCCACGCCCCGCGGCCTCGACGCGTTCTTCCGGTCCCGGGGCGGGTTCTTCCGCACCAGCGAGAGCTTCGTGTGGGAATGCCAGGCCGAGTCCTGCCAGGGCGCCTCGTTCGAACAGGAGGCCGCCACCCTCACCCGGGAGGCGGTGCTGCTGCACGAACTCCTGGAGCACTACGGCGACGACACCCTGCCCTACGGCCCCGCCGCGACGGCCACCGCCCGCCGGCGCGCCAAGGAGATCACCGACCTGCTCCCCCTCGACTGGCACTAGCGCCCCGCCGCCCGCACGACCAGGGCCAGCTGAACCCGGCTGGTGGTCGCGGTCTTGCCGAAGATCGGCGTCCTGCCCCGCGCCGGTGGTCCGGTCCGCTGGTTCGAGGCCCCCCGGATCATGTACTCCCACACCCTCAACGCCTACGACCACGGCACGTCGATCATCGTGGACCTGACCACGTTCCCCGCCCCGTTCCATCCGGGCGGCCGCGGCTCGGGCGGCCCCGGCGCCACCGGCTCCCCGTCCCTTGACCGCTGGACCATCGACCTCACCCAGGCCCGACTCCACACCAGCCGCCTGGACGACCGCCCCCAGGAATACCCGCGCCTCAACGAATCCTTCGTCACCCGACGCCACCGCTACGGCTATTCGGCGGCGGCCGCCGACATGTTCCTGGCCTACGAGTCCATCAACGGAGTTCCCCCCGACCGCACCTTCACCAACGCCCTCATCAAGCACGACCTGCGCCGGGGAACGTCGGAAACCCACCACTTCCCCCGCGAGGCCGCGGCCAGCGAACCCGTCTTCGTCCCCACCGCCCACCCCACCACCGAGGACGACGGCTACGCGATCACCTACGTCCACAACCCCCACCGCGGCGCCTCCGACCTGGTCATCCTCTCCACCCAGGACTTCACCACCGAACCCCTCGCCAGAATCCACCTGCCCAACCCGGTCCCCCTCGGCTTCCACGGCAACTGGATCCCCGACGCCTGACGGGCGCCGATCAGAAACGCTCGGCCACGTCGTCAGTTCCGGTGACCCATGCACACCGGTGGAAGGACTGATGACATGACCGACGACTTCATCGCGGCGGTCCGCTCGGGCGACACGGCACGGTTCGCGCTCCTGACCGAGCGTCACCGGCGTGAGCTGCAGGTGCACTGCTACCGGATGCTCGCCAACGTCGAGGACGCCCAGGACATGACGCAGGAGACGTTCCTGCGGGCGTGGAACAAGCGCGAGTCGTTCCGGGGCCATGCCGCGCTGCGGACGTGGCTGTACCGGATCGCGACGAACGTGTGCCTCGACTTCCTGGACCGGCGCCGGGACCGCACGCCGTTGCCGTCCGGCTTCGAGGTGCCCTACCTGCAGCCCTACCCCGATTCGATGCTCCCCGAGGATCCGCAGGAGTCGGTGGTGGCGCGGGAGACGATCGAGTTGGCGTTCATCGTCGCCGTGCAGCATCTGCCGCCGAGGCAGCGGGCGGTGTTCGTTCTGCGCGACGTCCTCGGCTGGCCGGCGTCCAAGGCCGCGGACACCCTGGAGCTGACCGTCGCGTCGGTGACCAGCGCCCTGCAGCGGGCGCGCGTGACGATGCGCGCCCAACTGCCCGCCCCCCGCCTCGACTGGCGCACCCCCACCACCCACGAACTGTCGACCGACGAACGCGACGTGGTGAGGTCGTACCTCGACGCCCACGAACGCAACGACCTCACCACACTGACGTCCCTCCTACGCGACGACCTGCGCTTCGCGATGCTGCCCGACCCGGGCACCGTGATCACGACGGCCACCGACGCGGTGGACGGCTGGCGCTCCGGCGGGCTCTTCCGCCCCGGCCGCGACGACTGGCGCGGCATCGCCACGACGGTCAACCGCATGCCCGCCGCCGCGCTGTACCTGCGCACCGCCGGCGACCCCGGGTACCGGCGCTTCGCCATCGCGGCCCTGCACGTCGTCGACGGGAAGATCGCCGAGCTCACCGGCTTCGACGCCACCGACACACCATGGCTGGGCCTGCCCGCCACGCTGTGACCGGCCCGCTGGTGCCGGCGGGGCTCACCGCCTCGTCTCGTACCGGGTCAGGACCACGCCACCGGGGTACGTCCGCGTCTCCACGAGGTTCAGGTTCACCCAGCTGTCCAGCGCCGTGAAGAACGGTGTGCCGCCGCCCACCAGGACCGGGTGGGTGACCAGCACGTACTCGTCGATCAGGCCCGCCCGCGCGGCGGCCCCGGCGAGCGTGGCGCCGCCGATGGTCATCGGCCCGCCGCCCCGCGCCTTGAGCCGGGCGATCTCGGTGACCGCGTCGCCGGTGACCAGCCGGGTGTTCCAGTCGACCTTGTCGACCGTCGAGGAGAACACCACTTTGGGTGTGTCCCGCCAGTTCCGCGCGAACTCCATCTCGGCCGGGGTGGCGCCCGGCTGCTGGTCGCCGGTCGGCCAGAAGGCACTCATCGTCTCCCACAGGCGGCGCCCGTACAGCGTCAGTTCACTGGCCAGTTCCTGGTCCAGCCACCGCCCGAACAGCTCACCGCTCGGCGGCCCACTCCACCCGATGTCGACCCCGGTCGCGGCGATGTAGCCGTCCAGGGTCGCGTTCATGCCGAAGATCAGTTTCCGCTTCATGCCAGCCTCCTGTGCGTGGATCTGACCTGTACGGACGGGCGCGGCCCGAGAACCTGATCGCTGCGGTCCTCACACCCACTCACGAGCGCCGCGACGGTCCATGCTGTGCGGCCGTGCCTTCGCCGGACGACCATCTGCGCCTTCTGCGTGAACTCGTCGAACGGCAGGTACTGCCGCTGATCGACTGGTATCAGCGGAAGAAGCGCTGGCCTCGCCGTCTGCACAAGTCGGCGACCAGTGTCGTGATCGTTCTGGGAACGTTGATCCCGATCGCGTCGGCATGGTCGGCGTCGACACCGGCGCGGGTGTTCGTCGGAGCGGTAGGCGTGATCATCACCACGGTGACCAGCCTTGCCGTGTCTTGTGACTGGTACCGGCGCTGGCGGCTTTCACCGTCGCGCAGGCACAGTTGGAGACGCAGCTGGCGAAATGGGAGTTCGCCATGGCCCGCACCCAGATGGTTCCGGGGGACGAGGGTCGGGCGGAGGCCATCGCGGCCACGTCGGTGTTGCTGGAGGCCGCGGGCCACGCCCGCAACGAGGAAACCGAGGCGTTCTTCGAGAACCAGGACGCCAGGCCGGCCTCGACGAAGTCAGGGTTCGACGAACCGCCCGCTTGAGACAGCGCTCAGTCGCGTACCGCGCCCGGGGGCCAGACCACCGTCACCCGAACAGCCCGACCACGAGCGGCGGCCACGACATCGGCGGTTCCGCCATAGCCACGGGCCGGCTGCCCGTCCCACACGGCAAGCAGTTCGTCCACGCCGGCGAGCATGCGGAGACTGGCCTCCATGTGCGCTTCCGAGTCCGACTCGACATGGTCAAGTCGGGTGACCTCCGCCGCGGCGTCGATCAACGCGTCATAGGTGGCGTGGTGATCGGCGGGAAGGTCGTCGCGGTACCGGTGAGCGGGCACGATCACCTGCAACTCACCGCCTTGATCGAGGACGGCCCGTGCGAAAAGAGCGTCGGCGCCGTCGGCGAGGCAGCTCACCCCGACCACGGGACCGTTCTCTGCCCGTTCGGCGATCTCGTGCCGGAGGGCGGCGTCCACCAGGGCGGCGGTGTTCTCGCCGAGGCCCCGGTGGCCGGTGACGGCCAGGCGGATCACCGGCCTTCCCGTTCGCCCGCACCGAACGACGTCTGGCGATTCACGTCGTCAACGGTAACGGAATCCGAGTCCCGCCCCCGCTCTCGCCGCAGCCGACAACCGACCTCCTTTTGCCTCGTCGGGCCCGGCGCGCACCTCGACGGTCGGTCGGTCACGGGCGTGGTGGGAGGGCGTAGCTCGCCGACGGGCTCGCGCTGTCGCAGGCGGCGAGCCGGTAGAGCCGGCTCTGGCCGGCCGAGTCCACCAGCTCGAGTCCGGGGGTGAGTTCCGCGTCGGCGACGGCGTCGATACCGGAGTAGGTGCGCGGGCCCGAGCGGTCAGTCGGCTTGCCGATCAGCAGGTAGTCCACGCCGAGCTCGCGGGCCGCGCCGCACACCCTCGGGTCGGTGGCCACGCGGTCCAGGTGCGCGGCGAGGTAGGCCTGGTCGTCGCTGAGGGAGTTCAGGAAGTGCGGGTAGAGGACCGTGCGGTCGGCCAGCGCCCACAGCAGCACGCTGCCGTCGAACGGGTTGCCGGCGACCACCGCGTCCGGCGGGACGCGCTCGGCGACCCGGTCGAAGAAGGCCCGCATCTGGTCGGTCACCAGCTGGTCCTGCGGGAAACGCGGGTAGGTCACCCCCACCCGGTCGGTGCGGTCCTGCGCGTAGAGCTGGCCGGTGGCGCCGAGGAGGACCAGGACGAGCCCGACCGAGGCCGTGGTGGTGGACAGGGCGCGTGGCCGGGGCAGCGCGGCGGCCTTGTCGGCGAGGAACGTGGCGAGCACCAGGAGGCCGCCGACGGCCAGCGGGACGCCGGTGATCGGCAGCATGGCGGCCAGGCGGTGCGAGTCGTTGTACCAGTAGCCGATGAACTTCTGGGTGTCCGGCCGGGCGATCCCGGCGGCGAGCACGTACAGGAACCCGGTGGCGAGGTGGCCGAGAACGATCAGCCGCAGCGTCGGGTAGCGACGGTGGGCGGCGACGGCGCCAAGGATGACCACGGCCGAGAGCACCCACAGGGCCTCGTGCTGGTTGGTGGCGTTGAGCAGCACCTCGCCGGTCGCGTTCGCCGGGGTCTGGAACGCCTTCCAGCCCCAGGTGCGGGCGGTTTCCAGCGCCGGGGTGGTGGCCGCCCACCACCAGGCCAGGAGCAGCACGGCCAGGAACCCGGCGATCTCGGCGACCCCGCGCCAGGTCCGGCCCTGCCCACGCAGCCGGACGCCACGACGAACCAGGGCGGCGGCGACGAAGAACACCGCCAGCACGACCAGCGAGAACAGCACGTTCGGGTGGGCGAGTCCGGCCGCGCCGATCGCCACGAACAGCAGCAGCCACGCGCGGGGCACGCCGATCGCGTCGTCGCGGGCCCAACCGGTCAGCGTGACAACCACGGCGAGCGCGGCCGGCGCGATGGCCAGGCCGAGCAGGTTCGGCCAGAGGACACCCCACCCGAGCAGATCCCAGGGAAACGCGGGAAAGGCGACGCTGACCACCCCGGCGACCACCAGCGCCGCACGGTTGCGACCGAAGATCTGGCGGACCAGCAGCAGGCACGACACCGGCCAGACCACGACGGCGATGACCGCGACCAGCATGTTCGCCGTGACCGGGATGTCGGCGCCGGTCGTGCGCATCACGAGTGATCCGAGGTCGTGCCAGGCCGCCGGGTAGAACGCGGCGGGCAGGTCCGGGTTGCCGAGCGAGCTCAGGGTCAGCGACGACGCCTGGTGCGTGTCCCGGATGTAGGCGAGCGCGTTGTAGTGGAACGGCGTGTCGAAACGGTGCGAGAGCATGTCCGGGCTACCCATCGCCGCCATGATCGTCAACGCGCCGAGCCCGGCGACCGGAACAAGCCCGGCGAACGCCGCGACAGTCACCCCACGCGGATCAGCGCCAGCGGCGAAGAACGCCCGTTCTCGCCACCGGTACGCCGCAAGCCCCACCACCAACACCGCCACACCCCACACAACAAGCACAACGGTCACCGACCAGCCGACGCCGAACATCTCGGCACCGACAGCGGTCGCCCCAACCAGCCCGACACCGATCACCGGCGCCAAACCCCACGCCGCCAGACCCCGCAGACCCAACAGATAACCCAACGCAAGCCCCGGCCCAAACAGCCAGACCACAGCGACAAGCGCGATCGGTGAAGCGTCCACCCAGTCCATTGCAGATCCCCCAGTAACGGCACCGTGGTTCCCGCACCGTGCGGGTTCGCCACACCTATAAACACGCCTCGGAGCCAAGAAGGTTGCATGTTTGGGTACGCGTGCAACGTCACAGTGACCAGATATCGAAACCACGCAACCACCACGCCCAGCCAACATCTCCACTGGTCAGGCCATGCGGAGGCCGAAGGGTTTGAACCCTCGGACCCGCAAAGTCCCTTACACATCGTCGTCTTGACGGGAACTGGAACGCATCCGCACGTCGAACCGCTTACCGCAGCCTGACGAACGTTGGCGGGACAAGCCTATGACGCAGGCCGTTCGTTCACATCCGAGTGTTGGGCCGACATTCTCGTCGCCCTGTGGTAGTCGAACGTCGCCGAGGCCTTTCCTTTTCACAGCCGGATGCATCCGAACTATGACTGAATTCACCATCGATACCAGATTTAACAACGCTACATCCATCAGGGATGCCTGGTTCGAGAACATAATATTCTCCGGTACTACCTCGTCCGAAGAATCGTTCACGCCGGCTACGAACTGGTCGTCAACGACGACACCAGCGATGAGTTCACCGGCTTCGCCGCCGACTCCCACCTCCGCCCCCAACTGATAGGCGCCGCCGACAAGAACGGTCGCCCACTACTCCAGACCGCCACCAACCTGGCAGACCGGATGGACCACGTCCCTCGGTCCCCCCACCCCTACAGCCGCGCCGTGTCTGGCCGCATCGGAGCGCGCGCCGACACCGGCGTCCGCGCGTTCGGCGGTGACTGGTCACTCGTGCGACACGGGTTCGCCGAGGAAATGACCATCAAGGTCGATGAAGGTCGAACGCTTCCCCGTGTTCGCCCCGGTCGCCCTCGGCGGCATCGCCGGCAACATGCCCGCCACGATCACCACCCGCGCCATCACCATCCACATGCGACGCCGACGCTCGGACCAGACCGTCGAACAGTTCCGCCAGCGACGCGCCGAACGCGACGCCCGCCCGATCCGACAGGCGCTGTCCACCTGGATGGCGTCAGTCGCCGACCAGGTCGCCGAGGCCGCGCCAGGCCTGCCCGCAGGCGTGGTCGACCGGCCGGCCGAGATCTGGGAACCGCTGGTGGCCATCGCCGACGCGGCGGGCGGCGGCTGGCCGGAACGGGCGCGTCAGGCCTGCGCCCACTTCGTGCTCAGGTCCGCCCAGCCGGTCACCAACGGAGTCCGTCTGCTCGCCGACCTGCGCACCATCTACGACCGCCACCACGCCACCCGCCTGCCCACCAAGGCGCTGCTCGCCGACCTGACCGAACTGGACGACGCCCCGTGGGCCGACCTCGACGGCCGAGGCAAGCAGCTCGACGGCCGCCGCCTGGCCGCCGAACTGGCCCGCTACGGCATCGCGCCCATCGCCTTCAAGGACGACACCGACACCACCGTGAAGGGCTACGTCACCTACGCCACCACCCAGACCAAGTCCCAGAAAGCCCAGGTCGGACTGGCCGACGCCTGGGACCGCTACCTGTCGGCCGCCGAGGGGGACGCATGACCGCCGCACACCCGGACGTCGCCGCACTGCTCGCCCAGGTCGTGCAGTTGCTCGCCTCGCACTCGCACGAGCCGGCCACCGTCCCGCAACCCCGCGAGCCGACGCCCGCCAGCGTCATGTTGACCGTCGAGGAAGCCGCCGAACGACTCCGCATCGGACGGACCACGGCCTGGAACCTCGTGAAGTCCGGCGAACTCCGCTCGGTGTCGATCGGCCGACTTCGCCGCGTCCCGGCCGCCGAGGTGCAGTCCTACGCCGACCAGCTGATGAGGGGCAACTGACATGGCACGCCGGAAGAGGACGAGAACCGCGAACGGCCGCTCCACGATCTACCTCGGCGCGGACGGCTGCTGGCACGGCCGCGTCACCATGGGCATCAAGGACAACGGCAAGCCCGACCGCCGCCACATCAAACGCAAGGGCGACGGCGCCTACGACGCCGTGGTGGAAGCCGTCCAACAACTGGAGAACCAACGCAAGGAAGGCGTCCAGCCCACTCCCCGCGACAAGTCCCAAACCGTTGCGGAATGGCTGACGTACTGGCTCGAAGAAATCGCCCGACCACACATCCGCTACAAGACGTACGAGGGCTACGAGAACGACATCCGAAAACACCTCGTCCCGCACATCGGCGCACACAAGATGGCGCGAATCCAGCACGAACCCGAACGGTTCGAGAAGATCTACTCCCAGCTCGCGAAAGCGGGACTGGGCCAGTACACGCGCAACCACGTCCACATCACCGCACGCGCCGCGTTCCGCGAGGCCAAGAAGCGGAAGGTCATCACCGAGAACCCGTTCGAGATCGTGAAAGCGCCCAGGGTCGAGGAAGAAGAAGTGGATCCCTACGAGGTCGAGGAGGTCCGGGACATCCTCGAAGCCGCCCTCCAGCGGCGCAACGGGGCGCGGTTCGTGCTGGCGCTGGCCATCGGCACCCGCAAGGGAGAGTCGATCGCGTTCCGCTGGTCGTGGCTGAACAAGAAGACGAAGGTGCTGCGAGTGCGCAGGCAGCGGCAACGCCACACCTACGAACACGGTTGCGCCGACCCGGCCGCCTGCGTGTCCACGCGACACAAGATCAAGCCCTGCCGCCAGCCGTGCCGGTCCCACAAGAGGAAGTGCCCACCGCCGTGCCGGCCCGGCTGCGTCAAGCACGCCATGCACTGCCCGGAGCGCATCGGCGGCATGGTCGACGTCGACGTGAAGTCCCAAGCCGGCCGACGCGGCGTCCGACTCCCCGACCAACTCTTCGACCTCCTCATGGACCACGAGAAAACCCAAGCCGCCGAACGCGAACTCGCCGGAGACGCGTGGATAGAGAACGACTTCATGTTCACCCAGCCGAACGGCAAACCCATCGACCCACGCTCCGACCACAACGAATGGAAAGCACTCCTCACCGCCGCCGGCGTCCGAGACGCCCGCCTCCACGACGCCCGCCACACAGCCGCGACCGTCCTCCTCATCCTCGGCGTACCACTCCCCGTCGTCATGGAAATCATGGGCTGGTCCAACGCGAAGGTCGCCAAGCGCTACCTACACGTCATCAGCACAATCCAGGTGAACGTCGCCGCACAACTCAACACCCTTTTATGGGGCCACTGAACAACTCCGGCGGCTAAGGCGCCCTCGAAGTCGCGACACCCGTATTTGGCTCGTCTAATGGAAAGCTGCGCCGGTCCTGCTGGGCCGGCGCAGCGTCGCGATGCTGCCGCCCCCGCCCTTGCTCTCGCGTGTGTTGCGATCCTCGCCGGTCCCGGAGGGCCGGCGCAGCCCCTGGCTTCACCGTCAGCGGCTGCGGCCAAGGCGATGTTGCGATCCTCGCTGGTCCCGGAGGGCCGGCGCAGCGGTGATCGTCCATGTTGCACTTGAGGCTGTTGTCCTTGCGGTTGCGATCCTCGCCGGTCCCGGAGGCCGGCGCAGCGGTACTCCCCGTTGGCTGCGGGGGTCAGCCTGGTGTTGCGATCCTCGCCGGTCCCGGAGGACCGGCGCAGCGAAGCTCCGCCACCTTCCCGGAGGCCGCCACGCGCTTGTTGCGATCCTCGCCGGTCCCGGAGGACCGGCGCAGCCAGGTCAGATGCTATATGCGGTCCATCCGCGTGATGTGTTGCGATCCTCGCCGGTCCCGGAGGGCCGGCGCAGCGACGATGAGGACTGGTCCGAAGAGGACGAAATCTTCTTCGTTGCGATCCTCGCCGGTCCCGGAGGGCCGGCGCAGCCCTTGTCGGCGTCGACCAGCAGCGTCCGCAGTCCGAGGTTGCGATCCTCGCCGGTCCCGGAGGGCCGGCGCAGCAACAGCGAGATGACGGTCATGGCGGTGAACGGCCCGATGTTGCGATCCTCGCCGGTCCCGGAGGGCCGGCGCAGCCCTTGTCGGCGTCGACCAGCAGCGTCCGCAGTCCGAGGTTGCGATCCTCGCCGGTCCCGGAGGGCCGGCGCAGCAACAGCGAGATGACGGTCATGGCGGTGAACGGCCCGATGTTGCGATCCTCGCCGGTCCCGGAGGGCCGGCGCAGCCCTTGTCGGCGTCGACCAGCAGCGTCCGCAGTCCGAGGTTGCGATCCTCGCCGGTCCCGGAGGGCCGGCGCAGCGGTTCTTGAACTGCGACTATCACAGTCTGTCGCATGCCTGTTTGGTTTTGTATCGCATGGAAAGCCCTGGTGCTTACGTCAACAACGGCGTGTCGCGGTTGAGAACCTATGGCGTGTCGCGTGACCACTTGGGGTTCCTAGATCATCTTTAGCACCGCACCCGGAGAACCAGCGACGGCCGACCAACGGCCCACAGGATGCGAACGGGCACCCGGGTTTCGCCGAGTCGCCACCTCATCGAAGACCGAGCCCGATGACGCTCGACGACCGGACATGGCCACTCAAATGAGACCCTGAATGAGACCCCGCCAACGACACCTGCGCTGACACGAACGCCCACCGAGGGCGTTATTGCTGGTCAGGCTATGCGGAGGCGGAGGGATTTGAACCCCCGGACCCGTGAAGGTCTCCTGTTTTCAAGTCGGTGTGCGGTAATCCGCGCCGTGCGTCCGCGTATCGGACAGTATCCCCCTGACGCAGGTAGGAGCGACTCTCCCGCCCGCCGCGTATCGCGCCGTGCCGCACCGTGTCGGGACGTGCGTTGTCACACGCGCGCACACACCGATGATCGGTAGCGGTCGAACCGCCCGCTGCGAAGGTCACGGCTTCCCACGGAGTCCGTCGTCGTCGCCTGACTTCGCTGGTCAGCGCGTCTTACGTTGCTGTCGCACCAGGCGAAGGAGGCCCCGATGCGATACATCGTCCGCACGCCCGAAGGCGACATCTACAGCGACCACACGCGACTCGACATCTGCCGCTTCGAGGCTGACGTGCTCGGCGTCGGATCGACCATCGAGCAGTGGGACGCGCCGGGCGAGGTCCTTCACCGCGTGACCGAGGAATCGCTCGCCGACGACTACGACCTGTTCAACGACTGAAGGAGGAAGATCAGAATGGCCGCGAAGAAGACCGAGACTCTGACCACCAAGCAGATCGCCGAGGCGCTGGGCACCACACCCCGCGAGCTACGCGTGTTCCTGCGCGCGTCCAGCGACTACCAGGGCGTCGGGTCGGGCAAGCGCTACGCGTTCGAGACCAAGGACGTCGGGCCGATGAAGACCCGCTTCGAGACCTGGCGCAAGGAGCGCGACGAGGCCAAGGCCGCTGCCAAGGAGGCCGCCGCGAAGGTCGAGGAGCCCGCGCCCGCCGATGACGACGAGGTCGAGGAGATCACCGAGGCGGAGGAAGCGCCCAAGCCGCAGGCACGCCGCGCGACGACGCGCAAGACCGCCGCCGCCTGATCTGCTACGACGAGGCCCGCCCGCCGAGGCGGGCTTTCGTCAGGGAACTACGCACAACTCACCGTCGACCCAGGTCCAGTGCTCCTTCCCCTCCCAGCACGCGGGGTAGACGGGAGCCTCACCAAGCCACTCTTGGACGTATGGGTTTGACAAGTCTGTCGAAGGTTCCCCCGAAAGCATGTCGACGTAGTGACCCGATCCAACTGTCACAACGTCAATCGGCGACGGTTTCCAGTCCGGCGCGCCAATGATGGTCGCGACGACTGCGTCCGGGTCGATCTTCAACGTGCCGGTCTCGACCGGTATCCGCCACTCCCGCTCGTGCAGCCAGTCAGACTTCATCTCGTCGCTGCCGTCCAGCCGAACGCCCCAGGTCCGAACTCTGTCGGACAACTGGAATAGCTCCTCACGAACTTCGGACCGGTAGTACCAGACTGGCGCGCCTCCCTGCTCAAATACCCATTGGCGATCAAACACGATTCCCCACGGGGGGAAGCCGCAGTCTCGAATCAGATACTCCACGCCCGCGACACTGCTCTCTGTGAAGCACACCGCAGGAAGTCCGCCCGAGTAGGTGACAGCGGGGCGGAACTCGCCCTCAGCGAGGATGGCGTCCAGTCGCTGGTCGGGCTTCATCTCGCGGATGCGCGCGTCCACGTTGTTAGAGGCTGGTCGCGCACGGCCGGTGAAGTGCGTCAGCCAGTCTGACATGTCGGGGTGATCGGCAGGCCGCAGTCGGGTCACGTTAAGCGTGTCGTCGGGGAAGAGCAGCGCGCTACAACTCAGCACGCCCGTATGGCGTCCGCACATTCGCGCCGTAGTGATGACACCAGCGCACACATGCGGACGCGCCACGGACGCGCCCAGACACCCGCAAACGTGCTGGTCAACGCGCATGTGTCGCGTCGGCGACGCGGCAGGTAACGTTGAACACGTACACCCGCCTACGAAGGGTTGCCCGCGATGACGACTCGCGCGAACACCATCGGCGAACGCATCCGCGAGCTGCGCAACGGGTGGATGACCCAGCAGGAACTTGCCACCGCGGCTGGCGTGGACGTGAGCCTGATCCGCAAGCTGGAGCAGGGGCAGCGCCACACCGCCAGCGTTGCCAGCCTGCACCGCATCGCTCGCGCGTTGGACGTGGACCTGGGCGAGCTGTTCGGCCGCGAGGCATTGCCCGACGCTGGCCCTGACGCGGGTGTGGTCGCCCTCCGCCGCGCAGTCTCTGACGTGGATGACCTGCTCGGCGGCCTTGACGCGGACCCCCTGCCACTCGACGAGGCGCGACGAACCGTCACCTATCTGTGGGGAACGTACTGGTCAGGCAAGTTCGACTCGCTAGCCGGCCTGATCCCGCCCGCGCTCGCAGGCACCCGCGCGACTCTCCACGAGGCGAATCTGAGCGACCGTCCGATGGCCGCCGACGCGCTGTCCCGCGTGTACTGGGTGGCGGGCTGCACGCTCGCGCACATGAGGCAGCAAGACGCCGCGTTCATGGCCGTGCGTCGCGCGGTCGAGCTGGCCAACACGGCGGACGACGAGCTGCTGAGCGCGGCCCTGCGCGGATCGGTGTCGTGGCAGCTGCTGGTCCAAGGTCGGTTCGACGAGGCCGAGCGAGTAGCCACGCGCACCGCCCAGTCCATCGAACCCACCGGGGACGCGGGTGCAGATCATCTGTCGGTGTTCGGCTCACTGATCATCAGCGCGGCCACCGCCAACGCGCGAGGCAACAACGCCAGTCGAGCCCGTGACCTGCTGAACGAGTCACGCGAGGTCGCCGCGCGGGTGGGTGTGGATCGCAACGACTACGAGACGCCGTTTGGACCGTCTCAGGTCGTCATGCAGACGGTGGACGTCGGTGTCGTGACTGAGGACTACGCCGCCGCGCTGCGGGACGCCGGGGCGATGCCAAGCGAACCAGGTCTACCCCTCGCCGCACGGGCCCGGCACATGACCGACCGCGCGTTCGCCCACACCCGACTCGGCGAGGACGACAAGGCGTTGAACCTGCTGCTCGCGACAGAGGGCATGGCGCCCGACTGGATGCAGCACCAGACGCTGGTCAAGTACGTCACCCGTGAGCTGTTGGCCCGCGAAGCACGGAAGTCCACCCGTCTTCGCGAGCTTGCCGAGCGGATCGGCGTCACGCGCACGGCCTGACGACACACCCTGAACACACGTCGTCTGACGTGGTGTGGATCAGGCGTCGTCTGATGCGTCATCGGGTGATTCACCACCTTCAGACGCCGGGCCGGACTGTTTAGGCAGCCTGGGGAGCGGCGGACCAACCCGTCTAAGCAGGCCGATCAGCGCCAGCGCGTGCTTTCGACGATCGGCGCACTTCGTGGCCATCGACCAGATAGACAGGCCGATGAACAGGGCCCACTGCAGCAGCAACACGGCACAGAGGCCGATACCGACGGTACTGCCGACCTGCACCCAACTGCCCACGACCCGACCTCCAGACACACCTCACCTGCTGCAAGTACCAACAACAGGCAGAAGCCGTCCCGAGCGGGAGCTCGTGGATCAGCTATCTAGACGGCGCATCCGGTGTCTCTCTGTGTGGGGCCACGCAGGTCGCATGGCTGTGATCGACACAGGTTACCTCATGGATGTGCCCCGGCCATTCGAGGGGAACAGCCGGGGCACGCGACAGAATCGACGGTCGGGGGACGTCGACCCTGCCGGGTCTTACCGGAGCGGACGCATGGTCACGGGCACTCGGCCCTCAGGCGAGATGCGGCACATGGGCGGGGCCTTCATCCACTGAATGGACTCGTGCTGCGAGCCGGGCCGGGGAAGCGACAGAGCCGCGCGGAGCACCCACACCGCTGACTTGTCGTCGCCGTAGACCCACGTCACGTACTCCGGGTTGAGCACGTCGGTGTTCTCGTCGGTGGGCGTGCGGAACGCCACGGCCGACGTCTCGCTGCGGATGATCACCACGTCCGCGCAGTCCTGCCACGCGTAGTGCGCGGCGAGCCATTCCGGCCGCTTCAGGTCGGGGCCTCCGTGCAACGTCCACCGCTCGTGGCGCAGCTTTTCGAGCCAGTAGTCGAGTTCCGTGTTCATGCGGGTGCGCTCCTTGCGTTCACCCATGACGCTAAGAAAACTTGATCTTGAGAAGGTAGGACACGCTGTCCCACTACACGAACGGGTGCACCAGCACGCGAAGGCAGGTGTGGGGGTTCAGCGCCTCCCTGGGTGCCGGTTGAGCGCCATCGGTCCCTCGGGCTGCGGTCCACGGGTCCCGCGCGGGTGAGCAGTCAGGTACTCGTCCACCTTCGCCGCCAGCGTGGGCGCGGCCTGCTCCAGCGTGGGCATGCGGGCGTAGAGCTGTTCCTGGTACGCCTCGGGCGTCAGGGCCTCGAACGCGGTCAGGTGCTCGTCGGCCTGCGTGATCCCGTCGTGCTGCTCGGCGTAGCGCTTCAGCTCGCCCATGGCGTCGCGAACCCAGGCGCGCGCCTCGGCAGCGGGCATCCGACCGCTACGCACGGCGTCGGCCACGTCATCCACGCGGGAGCGGAACTCCTGCGCGCTGCTCATCACCTGCTGGTGCTGCTCGTCGCGGGTGGCTACGGCCTGGTCGTACCGCTCGCGGTGCTGGGTCTGCCAGTGCGCCTCGATCTCGCCGATGGCGGACGCGACGATCTGCCGGTCACGGTCGCCCATGGGCACCTCGTCCAGCACCTCGCGCATGGCCGACAGTCGGCCCGACGAGAATCCGGGGTGAGTCATCTCTACCTACCCTCCGCCGCAGGAAAGCGGCTCGCGTCGATCCTGGGCGCGGCGTCCATGCGCCGCTCGCGTACCTCGGCCTCGGTGACCACACCCTCCAAGGTGCTGAGTGCCTGGTACGCCTTGTCGAGCTGGTACTGCCGCGTCTCGGCGTTAGCGGGCTTATGCGTCATCGGTCATCTCCTCTTCTTCAGTCGTTGGTCCGACCACCGGGTGAGATTCCTCGCCGTCCGGATTGACCATCACTGTCGCCATCAGGTGACGGAGGTTCACCGACCCTTCGAGTTCGACGTGGGTGATCGACTTGCCGACGATCTGGTCAAGCAGATACGTAGCCGCCTGCAACTTGACGCTGTTCGGCGTGATCGGCCTGCCGTTCTCGTCTACGCGGTCGTCTTCCATCAGGTCTTTCAGGAAGTCGATGGCCGCCCCTGCGTACATGCCAAGGCGATCACGCGCCAAGGTCTTGAGCCGCTTTCGCGCCTCGGCCATTACCGCGTCGGTAATCCACTTCGGGCGCGGGCCGGTGCGGAACTTCCCGTCGGGGCCTCTCGGCCTACCGCGCTGCAACTCGTCAAAGTCCCACTCGCTGACTGGCTTGTCGTAGACGATGTTGAGGTCTCGGTCTACGGCTCGGCTGGCCCTGCGAAGCCGGGACCGCGCAGCCTTAGCGTTCGTGCTGTACTCCATCACCCATCCCTTTCAGCTCCGGCTGGCCGGCTCTGCCTCGCGGCGAGACCTTCGACCACCATCTGCCGAATCAGTCCGGCTATCGATAGCCCTTCCGTGGACGCGAGAATGCGCAACTGTGCCTCCACACCCCGCGGGAAGCGGACGACAACGCGGCTGCCGTACTGAGTGATCTTGCCTCTCGCGCCCATCGCCTCATCCCTGCTTCATTTCTCCTGACCAGCGATAATTGCACCGACGCGCGAAAGTTCGCAATCCATAAGGGTTTTGCCGAGCATTTCCCCGCTACGCAGACGGGGAATTGCGGGATCGAGCGACGTCCCTGGATCGCCCGTGCGGTCTCTGGGTGTCGCGATGGCATAATCACTCGTCGGCGCGCATGACGGACGCTCACAGATGAAATGAGGACTCTCCAACGGCGCTTGGTCGTCGCACGATCGGTGAACGTCGGCGACACGGGCGCGAACGCGGGTCGACACACTCTGATCATGGGTAATCCGAGGTGCGGAAACGGGCGGCACATCTGACCAGTAATCAGGCGTCCATGACAAAGCCCCGAACCCGACGACCAGAGATCAGGTTCAGGGCCTTGCCGTCCAAACAGGAAGGATGAACTTCACCATGCGGTCCCGCTGAGAACGCAACGCCATTCTACGTCGCGGGTCACCCATTCTCAATGCGAGATCGTCGCGAGGGTCGGCGCGGACGATTCGGTTCTCCCACACCCTCGTCGCGGTCCACGGAGTAGACGTCGCGCAGGGTGCGGTACTGGTCGCTCGCCTCGCGCGGCTGAATCCGGCCCGCTGGCGTGGGCGGGGCCGGGTCGTACTCGCTGCGGGGCCTGCGGTCCTCAGTAGACCTGACGACGATCTCGTCCGGGTCGTAGTCGGGGGTCATCGCTCCTCCGCGTAGAGAGCCGCGTGCCTGTTCGGGCACGAGGAATCATGTATCAGGCTCCACACCTGACCGGTCCTGATATCTACCTGAACCCTCGGCGTGGTGCAGTCGGGGCACATATCCGACTCAGGTAGGCGAACCGTTCGACCGCTGTCAGATTCGAACTCGACGTAGTCTTCCATTTAGGGGTTCCTCCTTGCGGCGTGCACGTCATTCTACATTCGACGGCGTGAGCGAATCATCTTTCAAGCGGGAAGCGCACGCGACAGCGTTATCCTGAGAGATTCATCCGCTGATCTTGAGGGATGACCGACGCATCGAGCGTTACTCGTTATCGTTACGCCCTCATAAATGAGAGGCGATAACGGATAACGCGATAACGCCCCTCGGGTGATGCGTTACCGTTATCGATAACGCGTTACCGTAACGCTCGCAATTAGGATAACGCCGCATCACAGGCCGTCCCCGTAGGGTCGGGCGGAAATCCATCCCTTGTCGTCGTCGGAGCGGACGATGTACCCGCCCTCTCGAAGTTCATCCACCAGCTTTCCTGCCGTGCCGTTGCTCATGCCGAGAACTGCCCCGAGGCCGCGAGTGGGGACGGGCGCGGTCGCGTTCTCGATGTGCTCTGCCACCTCGCGGACGCGAGACGGCCGCCTTCTGCGTCCAGGGCGGTTAGGTGTGGCCGCCTGTTCGGGCTCGGCGTCCTCGTCGACCTCGGGGTGTCCGAGCGCCTTGTCGAACCTGAGCGAGATGGAGCCGACGCTCTCGACGGATGCCTTGTCCATGGTCACCGTGAGGTAGGCGTACTCGTCGGTCTCGTTCGACTTCCGCTTGACGGTGAGGGAGGTTCCGATCTGGTCCTGGATAACCTGGGAGCCGCGGTAGGCCGAGGGATTCTGCTGGCCATTCGAGTAACCCGGCTTGATGGCGTGGTTGATTGTCTGCGTCTCGATGCCCGCGCGGGAGCACAGCTTGAGGAAATTTAGGTATTGCTGAAGCGGCCCCGTGCCGTACTCGATGCCCACCACGTTCTGCAACGAGTCCACAAAGAGAGTGTCGATCTCGTGGTCTAGGAGCCAGTCGATGAAGCTGGCTGGATTGCCGAGAATCGCCTCTCGCCGCTCGGGAGTCAATCCGATGAAGTCGACGTAGTCCTTCAGGTCCGCGCCCAGGAAGCGCGAGTAGCGAGAAGCGATCTTCATAATCTGCCTCTCGCGGTCCCACGCCAGGTACGCCACGCCGCCCTGTGTGGGCTTCACCGGGAACCCCCACAGATTCGAGTGGCCGAGCATGTCTTGCGCCGCTCCACTGCGGAAGGCCGCGAGCGGGATGCCGAACGCACCGGTCTTGTAGGCCCCAGACGGACCCCAGAAGTGCCCAGGGTCGCCCGGCGTCCACAGCTGGTGGTCGCCCCTGCCCCAGAGAGGTTCGTCAACGCTGGGCATGTCCAACAGGCTGTCGTCCCAGACGCTCCCGTCGAACGCCTCTCGGGCGAGCACGACGCGTGCGGGATTCCGCCCGTGGTTCGACTCGACTAACTGGTCAAAGACCTCGATGACATGATCTTCGACAGCGCGGCGGAACTGCTTGTTGGCGCGGTAGGTATCCCACCCACGTCGCAGGTTGGCCACGGCGTCGTCGTACTCCGCATCGGACATGTTGGCCCTGGCTCCGTCGAAGACCTCACCGCGCCGCACGATCTCGTCCACCAGTTCTTGATCAGGGTCGGGCGGCTTGGCCTTTGCCTTTCGCCTGAGTTCTTCGAGCTGTTCGGGTGTAGGTGGGGGCGACGTCGTGCCCGCAAAAAGGTCATCGATCGTGTTCGGCCGGCGGGGTGTGGTCACGCCGTTGTCTGAGCGCGTCACGGTGACCTCCGCGCGTCGTCACACGAGCGCGCGTGTCGCAGACGCGTACGGGCGATCTCAGACGCCGCAATCGCGCCCGTTCGATCGTTGATCGCGTACCCCATGAGCACGTAGCCCGGAACCCTCGCGTCGTACTCGGCGAGCGGGTCGATGTCCGGGAACGCGAGGGACCACACGCCTCCGCGTCCTGAGTGCACTACGAGGCCGCGACGCTCTAGCCGACTGAGCGCGGCGTGCGCGCTAGAGCGAGCGGGACCGACCTCCCGGCTCACGTCGATCAGACGCGACGGACCCGCGCGGTGCAGGTACGCGAGGATCTTGAGCGTGCGGGGAGTCACCGCGCCCGCCTCCGCTCCTCGATGATCTCGGCACCGGACACGCCGCGACGACCCTTGTACGTGTAGGACTTGTCGGGGTCGATCCTGACGTGCTTTCCGCTCTTGGCCTTCAGGTAGACCGGCTCCGAGAAGTCCAGCACGCGCCTGATGTTCGGTGAGTTGTCCGCCTCTCCGTCCGTGGTCGGGTGTGGTGTGTTCGCGTCGTGTGCAGACTCGTCGGGATCTATGCCGAGGAACCGCAGCAGTGGGGCCGTAGGAACGCGGTAACTGTTGCCGAGCCTGAGCACCGGGACGGGGAACTCCTCGAACCTGGCCATCCTGTACGCCTTGGTACGCGAGATGCCGAGCGCGTTCGCCGCAGTCACTAGGTCCACGGCCGTGGGTAGGGCTAGCAACTCCTCCCGGCTCAGATTGATCTTTCGCTGTGTGCTGGTCACGTCGTTCTCCTGTACTCCCAGAAGCCAACCGTCATGTTTGACGTTGACGTGTCACACGTTGACACGCGGCGCGAGTGGTGTCAATGTAGAAGGAGACAAGTAAGAATGACAATGACAACGGAGGCGGGATGAAGCTTGAGGAAGTGATCGGGTCTCGCGTTGCCGCAGCGAGGGAGCAGCGCGGCCTATCGCAAGCTGAGCTGGGCAAACGTCTCGGCGAGTGGCTGAAGGGCGAGTGGTCCCGGCAGGCGGTGTGGTCCGCCGAGCAGGGAAAGCGCGCCTTCACTGCGGCCGAGCTGGTGGCCTTCGCGCACGTGCTGGACGTGCCGGTCGAGCACCTGCTGACGCCGCCCGTCGAGGTGCGCGAGGTCGAGATGCCGAGCACGGCGAAGCTTCCCCGCTCCGCGCTGGCCGAGGCAACGTTGCCGAGCCAGCCCGCGCGCGAGGTGTTCCGCGACATGCAGGAGGCACTAGCCGATCTCGCGGACAACCTCAGCGCCGCGACCGACCGCGCCGCCACGCTGGGAATCCAAGTTGGTCAGGCGATGAGTCTCAGCAAGAAACAACGCTAAGAAGCCCGCTCAAGTCTTACCGATCGGCCCCGGAAACGGGGCCATCGTCGTATCTGGAGAAAGGAACTCACTGTGAAAGGCTCAGTGTTCAAGCGGTGCGGGTGTACCCATGTCGTGGACGGCAAGCGTCGTCAACTCGGGCGGTCATGTCCGAAGCTCAAGCGGCCGGACGGTGCGTGGAACCCGCGCCACGGCACGTGGTACTTCGGGCTCGACGTGGAGGGGGTGGGCGGCAAGAAGAACCGGATGATCAGGGGCGGGTTCACCTCGTCGACCGAGGCGCAGAACGCCATGGACGCGGTCAAGGCGAAGGCAGCCAAGGGAATCATCGTCAACGACCGCCTCACCGTGGGCGATTATCTCCGGGAGTGGATCAACGGCAAGACCGACGTCAAGCCCAAGACCGTCGCTCTCTACACCGGGCACATTGATCGGTACTGGGAACCACACCTGGGGCACCGTCGCCTGGGCGATCTGCGGGTGGCGCACGTCGCCGCTGTGTTCGACGCGATCAGCGAGCGCAACGAGCAGGTGCGAAAGGGGCGCCTGAAGCGAACCAGGCGCGTCCGCATCGTCGGCGCGTCGTCCATGCAACGCATACGCGCGACGCTCCGCACGGCGCTCTCAGACGCCGTGCGGGAGGGCCTCGTGTCGGTGAACGTCGCCTCCCTCGTGAAGCTGCCCAGCGGGAAGTCACCGAAGCCGCTGGTGTGGACGGTCGAGCGCGAGGAGCGCTGGCGCGAGAAGGTCGCCGCGCTGGTCGCTGAGGGCACGTCGTACGCGCGTGCCCGCGATCTCACGCCCGCACCGTGCCCGGTGATGGTGTGGCGACCTGACCATCTCGCGGTCTTTCTCGACCACTTCGCGGATGACCGGATGTACGCGCTGTGGCGGTTCCTGTCGCATCGGGGCACCCGGCGTGGCGAGGCGTGCGGGCTGGAGTGGCACGACTTCAACAAGAAGGCGAGGACCGCCACGATCGAGCGCCAGCGCGTGAACGTGGACGGCGTGATCATCGAGGACACGCCCAAGTCCGAGGCGGGCGGACGAGTGATCGCCCTGGACGAGGGCACCGTGGACGCATTCGCCGCGCACCGCAAGCGCCAGATCGAGGAGCGCCTGGCGTGGGGTGAGGCGTGGGTCGACTCGGGAAAGGTCTTCACCCAGGCGAACGGCGAGCCGCTGAACCCGGAGTGGGTCTCGGACGAGTTCGCGCGCCTGATCGAGAAGTGCGACCTTCCGCCCATCCGTCTGCACGACCTACGACACGGCGCGGCGTCGCTGATGCTCGCAGGTGGCGTGGACATCAAGATCGTCCAGGAGACGCTAGGCCACGCGACGCTGGCGACGACCGCGAACACGTACACGTCGGTCTATCCGGACGTCGCGACCGCAGCAGCCGAGGCGACCGCCGCGATGGTGCCGCACAAGCCCAAGAAGGGCGCGTGAACACGTGTTCAGGTACGCGAGTTGTCACACCGTGAACACAGTGCCTCTCGGCGCTCGTGCGGGTGAAGGGCGAATGACCTGTTTTCGCATGTCAGAGAGCGGAGGCGGAGGGATTTGAACCCCCGGTCCCGTGAAGGACTCCTGTTTTCAAGACAGGTGCATTCGGCCGCTCTGCCACGCCTCCCTCGGGTGCAGGGTAGTCGGGGTCAGGGGGCGAGGTCATCCAGGTGGGTGAGTACGCGTTCGAAGATGTTGGCGAGGGCTTCCTGGTCCTCGGGGGTGAGGAGGTCGATGAGGTGGCTACGGACGCCGTCCACGTGGGTGGGGGCCATGGTGCGTAGGCGGGCCATGCCGGGTTCGGTCAGTTCGGCGTAGACGCCTCGGGCGTCGTCGCCGCATTCGGTTCGGCGGACCAGGCCGGCGGCTTCCAGGCGGGAGATCTGGTGGGAGAGGCGGCTTTTGGAGCTGGCGACCTCGGTGGCCAGCTGCGCCATGCGCATGCGGCGGCCCTCGTGCTCGGAGAGGCGGACGAGAACCTCATAGTCCGACAAGGCGGTCGCGTGGGCGTCCTGCAGCTCTCGGTTCAGCTGTTTGCGGAGCAGCTCGCTGCCGATCACGTAGGCGCGCCAGGCCCGCATCTCGCGCTGGCTCAGCCACCGTGTCTGTTCCTGCGCTTCGGTCACCCGACCAGGGTAGTTCGATCGTGGACCTGGTGTGGACCTCGCCTGGGCCCGTTGCTCGTCCCTGGTGGACTCCCCGAGTGTCCGCATTGGACCTGGTCCAGCGGTTTCACCAGGTCAGATCGGGTGCCAGGGGTTGTGACCATGCTGTTACGGGTGCATGCTGGAGTTACGGCTGGCTGAACGCGAAAGCCAGGTCGCGGCCAGCTCAGAGAGGTCAGGTGGTGCCGTGACAGTGCGGAATCGACCAGATGGGCCGTTGTTCGCTGTGACCCCGCGGCTGAGCTGAGGAGAACTCGACCCGGTCGTGCATTGCGGAGCAGCGCCAGGCTTCGGGTGAACTCATCACTTCGACGATGTTGATCCCCGCATCAGGGCTCCCAGATCACGCCTGGCTGGGATCCACGCCGGCCTGGACGGCAGCGACCCCGGATCGCCACGAACGGCGTCTTCCCGACCGGGGAGGTCGCGAAGACGCCGTTCGTGGCCTTTGTCCGTTTACCTCAGCGCGTGGTCCGCATCCACCTGCACCTCGGCGACCGCGGCGCGAGCCGCCGCGGCCCGGGTCGCGGCGCGCTTGGCCCTCGGCGGGACGCCGTTGACGTCCTCGGTCGAGATGGCGTACGAGCCCAGCACCCACGCCACCCCGTCAGCCATCCGGTCGAACGCCACCCGGTCCACGTTGCCCAGGTTGTCGCACGCCGTGTGGTAGCACGGGTCGAACGTGATGCCGGCGACGCCGCCCCACTTCGCCACCTGCTCCTCGGACTTCACGCCGTCACCGCCGGTGAACAGACCACCCGCGGGGATGCCGTTGAGGATGAACTCGCTGTAGTCCGAGCGGCCGTTGAAGTCCGTGCCCTCGGTCGGCTGACCCGTCGCGTCGAAGTAGTTCTCGAACGCCGCCTCGATCTGCGCCGAACCGTACGGGCCGGCGCCAGCGCCCTCACCGTCGGAGTCGTCGCCGTCGTAGATGAAGTAGCCGGCGTTCGGCGAACCGATCATGTCGAAGTTCAGGTACAGCGCGATGTTCAACTGCTCCTCGAAGTCGAGGTTCTGCACGTAGTAGTTCGAGCCGACCAGCCCGTGCTCCTCGGCACTCCACCACGCGAACCGCACCGTGTTGTTGACCTTCGGCGAGCCGCCGAGCTGTAAGGCCGTCTCGAGCAGGGCCGCGCTGCCGGTGCCGTTGTCGTTGATGCCCGGGCCGGAGCCCACACCGTCGAGGTGCGCGCCCGCGACCACGACGTTGTTCTTGCGGCCGGTCTGCGTCTCGGCGAGCACGTTGTAGGTCGTGCGGTCCTCCATGAAGCCCTGCAGGTCGATCGTCACCGACGCGCCAGCCTGCGCGGCCAGGGCAGCGCCCTGCTCCTGGGTGACACCCGCGGCGGGGGCACTGGCCGGGTCGACGTCACCGAGAGTGCCGTTCAGCTCACCCGGGCCGTTGTTGTAGACGATCACCGCCGCCGCGTCGACCTCGCCGGCGACCAGCGCCTTCTGGCCGAACGTGCAGCTGCCCCGGCTGACCAGCACGACCGCGCCCGCCGCGGCGAGCCCGTCGTAGTCCGAGGCCTCACAGCCCGGCGTGGCGTCGACCGGCACGACCACCAGCGGACCGGTGGCACCACCCTCCGGGGTGTCCTGGCTGTAGCTCATTCGGATGATGGGCACCTCGGTGCCGTCGACGGTCGCCGACTGCCCCTCGGTCTCGTCGTAGATGAACGGGAACTCCTGGCGGGTGACGACGAACCCGGCGTTCTCCAGCTTCGTCGCGATGTACTCGGCCGACTCGACGTGGCCGGCGGAGCCGGCGGCGCGGTTGCCGCCGTTGCGGTCGGCGATGCGCTGGAACGCGATGAGGTGACGGTTCAGGTTGGTGATACCGACCTTCTTCACCAACTGGCGGGCCAGGGCCGGACCGTCCGGCAGGGTCTGCTGCGCGGCCACGGCCGGCGCGGCGGTGAGGCCGAGTCCGGTCGCGGCCGCCAGCGCGGCGGCCGCGGCTCTGATCGTCGTCTTGCGGGACGGCATGTGGCTTCCTCTCCATGACGGACGGGCACCGGCGCACGCGTAAGAAGGATCGTCCCCCGAAGTGGTGATCACGGCATCCGGCGTGGACACCCTTGTCGGACCGACCGCCGCTGGTCAAGACCCGTACGCGGACTGTTATGCGCCCCCGTTTACCGTCGTGGCATGCGCGCCATCGTGATCACAGAACCCGGCGATCCGGACGTACTGACCTGGACGGAGCAACCCGATCCGCAACCCGGCCCAGGCGAGGTACTCCTAGAGGTCGCGGCGAGCGCGGTGAACCGTGCCGATCTGCTCCAGCGCAAGGGCGTGTATCCGCCGCCGCCCGGCGCCAGCGAGATCCCCGGACTCGAATGTTCGGGCACCGTCATCGTTCTGGGTGACGACGTCGACGAGTTCCGTGTCGGCGACGAGGTGTGCGCGTTGCTCTCCGGCGGCGGCTACGCCCAGCGGGTCGTCGTGCCCGCCGGCCAACTGCTCCCGGTGCCCGCCGGCGTCGACCTGGTCACCGCGGCCGGGCTGCCCGAGGTCGCCTGCACCGTGTGGTCCAACGTCGTGCTCACCGCCGGGCTGCTCGCCGGCGAGCTCCTGCTGATCCACGGCGGGGCCGGGGGGATCGGGACGCACGCCATCCAGGTCGGCAAGGCTCTCGGGGCCCGCGTCGCCGTCACCGCCGGCTCCGCACAGCGGCTGGAGCAGTGCGCCGCGCTCGGCGCCGACGTCCTGATCAACTACCGCGACGAGGACTTCGTCGACCAGGTGCGGGCGGCGACGGACGGGCGGGGCGCCGACGTCATCCTGGACAACATGGGCGCCAAGTACCTGCCGCGCAACGTTTCCGCGCTGGCCCGCAACGGGCGGCTGGTGATCATCGGGATGCAGGGTGGGGTCACCGGCGAGCTCAACATCGGTTCGCTGCTGGCCAAGTGCGCCACGATCACGGCCACGACGCTGCGTAGCCGGCCCGCCGACGAGAAGGCGGCGATCGTGGGCGAGGTGGTGACACAGCTGTGGCCACTGGTCGAGGCCGGGACGGTTCAGCCGGTGATCCACGAGGTCGTCGCGATGGAGCGGGCGGCGCAGGCGCACCGTGCCATGGAACAGGGCGGGCTGTTCGGGAAGATCATCCTGAAGACGCCCTGAGGGAAGCTCGCGGCCCGGAGCCGTCCCCGAGCCGACTGCCCGCGGCTTCTCCGTCGCCTTACCCAGACATCCCCACCCGCTCCGGGGGCACCCCTCAAGGCCATTCTACTTCGGGAAAGTGGGTGGGGAAGGGGTTGTCGGGTGGGGTGTGGACAACTTGGGGGCGGGTCGTGGGATGGGTGGGGGTGTGGGGAGATGAGTAGCCGATCGGGTGAAGGTGGGAGGGGCCGGCGGGTCGGTTCACGAGTGACGGCGCGGGCTGCGGGTGCTGGTCAGGGGGAGGTCAGGGAGGCGGCGGCCGAGACGAGGGCGTCCACTTCGGCGGCGGTCGTGTAGTGGGCCAGGCCGACGCGGACGGCGCCGCCGACCTCGGCGACGCCCAGCGCCGCGAACACGCCGCTGGGCACGTCGTCGGCGAAGGCGCAGATGCCCCGGTCGGCCAGGTGGACGATGGCCTCGGACGCCTTGACGTCGGTGACGGTGAACGACAGCGCCGGGATGCGGCGCATGGCATCGCCGATGACCGTGACGTGGAGCAGGCCGCGCAGCTCGGAGATCAGTTTGCCCAGCATCCCGGCCTGGTAGGACTTCGCCGAGCCGATGGACGTCTGGAGACGTTCGCGGCGGCTGCCGGTGGCCGTGTCGTCCAGGTTGGCCAGGTACTCGATCGACGCGACCAGGCCGGCGAGCAGCGGATACGCGTGCTGGCCGAGTTCCAGGCGGCCCGGGCCGCTCAGGTTCGGGCCCAGCGCGCACGACGGGAGCCGGTCCAGCAACGTCGGATCGGCGAAGGCCAGCGCGCCGACCGTCGGGCCGCCCCACGCGGACGCGGACACCGCGACGACGTCCGCGCCCATGGCCTTGATGTCCATCGGCACGAACGGGGCCGACGACGAGGCGTCCACCACGACCAGGGCGTTCGACTGGCGGGCCAGACCGGTGATCTTCGCCAGGTCGGGGCGGGTGCCGACGACACCGGACGCGGCGGTCACCGCCACCAGCTTCGTGCGGCGGGAGATCAGGCTCTCGTACTGCCAGGCCGGCAGCTCGCACGTCTCGATGTCGATCTCCGCCCAGCGCGCCGTGGCCCCGCTGCGCTGCGCGACCCCGAGCCAGGGCGCGATGTTCTGCTGGTGGTCCAACCGCGAGACGACGATCTCGTCGCCGATCACCCAGGCGCTGCCCATCGCGTCGGCCAGGCGCTGGAGCAGGACCGCCGGGTTGGGGCCGAGGACCACGCCGGCCGGGTCGCAGCCGACCAGATCGGCGACCGCGCGGCGGGCGGCGTCGACGATCGCCTCCGCGCGTTGGGAGGCGGGGAACACGCCGCCCGGGCCGGAGACGGGCGCGCGCATGGCCGTCGACACCGCGGTGGCGACCTGCTCGGGGACCTGCATGCCGGCCGGGGCGTCCAGATGAATCCAGCCATCACCCAACGCAGGGAACTGTCCCCGTATCGCAGCGACGTCGAACGCCATGACCACACCGTACGGAGGGTGGTCTTCGCCCTGCTCCCGGGGGCATCCCCCCGTTTCACCACTGCCGGCGACGGTTACCCTCGGTGCACACACTTCTGTCGAGATGGCCCGGGATGGAGCAGATGAACCAGGCAGGCGAGAACGTCCAGCGCCCGGACGGCGAGTCCGGCCGGTCCGAGCAGCCCCAGCACGTGATGGTCATGGGCCCCGACGGCTCACCCCTGGGCACGGCGAGGATCCCCGAGGGTGACGCCGCCGAGGCCGTCGGTGACATGGTCGAACAGCCGGCGAAGGTCATGCGCATCGGCACGATGATCAAGCAGCTGTTGGAGGAGGTCCGCGCGGCGCCGCTGGACGACGCGTCCCGCAATCGTTTGCGGGAGATCCACAAGCGGTCCATCGCCGAGCTGGAGGATGGCCTCGCGCCCGAACTGCGTGACGAACTGGAGCGGTTGTCGCTGCCGTTCACCGAGGAGAACACGCCGTCGGACGCCGAGCTGCGGATCGCGCAGGCCCAGCTGGTGGGATGGCTGGAAGGGCTGTTCCACGGGATCCAGACGGCGTTGTTCGCCCAGCAGATGGCGGCGCGGGTCCAGTTGGAGCAGATGCGCCGGGGCTTGCCGCCCGGGGCGGCCGGTGAAGGCCAGGAAGGGCCGCATCTGCGGGGGACCGGGCAGTATCTCTGACCCGGTCGCCGAGGCCGTCAACGCCGTTCGTGCTCGAGCAGGAACCGCTTGCGAGGTAGTCCTCCGCCGTAGCCGGTCAGCGAACCGCCACTGCCCACCACCCGGTGACACGGCACGATGATGCTGATCGGGTTGTGCCCGTTGGCGTGCCCGACGGCCCGTGCGGCGTTCGGCCGTCCGATGCGTTCGGCCAGCTCGCCGTAGGTCACGGTGTCACCGAACCGGACTTCGCGCAGGGCCGCCCAGACCTGGTGCTGGAACGGAGTCCCCCGGGGCGCCAACGGCACCGTGAACTCGGTCCGGGTACCCGCGAAGTACTCCCTCAACTGCTCCGCCGCCGCCGAGAACAGCTGGTCGTCCCGAGGGCCGAAGTGGTCCTCGGGCGGGCGGTAACGCTGTTCGGTCAGGTACAGACCGGCCAGGGTTCCACCCTCACCAACCAGGGTCAACCGGCCAACGGGGCTGTCCATCACTGCGTGCATGTGTCCACTGTGCTCGCCCGGCAGCGTGTGCGGCTGGCGGAAATCGGCCATGGTGACGGGAGGCTCGCGGACGGGTTGACCTGGGAAGATCCACTCGAAGGCAGGCTTGACATACCGGTCGGTTGGTTCTTGAATAACTAGCGGGCGCCCCCGGTTCGACATCCACTCGACCGAACACGGGGTACAGCGATGATCACGAACCACCCGGCTCCACACCGGCTGCGCGAACTCGCCACCGGGCGGGCCGCCTACGAGGAACTGCTCGGCTGGCCGGTCACCGTCCAGGTCTCCCGGCGGGAACTGGCGCTGGTCGCCGGCCCCGACGTCTCGGCGATGACCATGCCGACCGGCCTCGGCGCGTTGGTGCGCAAGGAACTCGGGGTCGCCATGCAGCACGCGCCCATCGTGTCCACGCCGGACAGTCGCACATGGACGTTCCTGACCCGACCACCGGAGTTACGGTTGCGGACCGGGGTCGCCGACGAACTGGCCCTCGCCGGAGTCGTGTTCACGCCGCCCGGCGGGCACGTCGCCCTTCCGCGGTCGCCGGTGGGGTTGCCGGCCATCCGGACCTGGCAATGGGTCGATCCGCCCACGCCCGGCGCCGCGCTGCCGCCGGCCTATCCGGTCATCGCGGTGACCCGTCGGATCACGGCCCGGCGCCACCACGACCTCGGCCAGCGAATCGGAGCGTAAGGGGATCGTTCCGGTCCGCTCACCCGAACAATCGGGAACCGGTGACCGCTCGCGGGCATCTACTCTCAGCTGATCCATCGTGGAACGGGGAGAGACATGCCCGACATCGAGTACCGCTTCGGCACCGGCGAAGGCGACCCGACCGTGCACACCTCCGCGGCCGACGTGGACGTCGACGGCGACGGCACCGCCGACGCCGTCGCCCTCGACTTCGATGGGGACGGTCGGGTCGACGACCTGATGTGGGACTCCGACGGCGACGGCGTGGTCGACACCGCCGTGCTGGACCTCGACGACGACGGCGTGGCGGAAGCCGAGTACTCCGACCCGACCGGCCTGGGCACCTGGAACGAGGACGGCCGGGGCACCGCGGCCGCCACCCACCAGACCGACCCCGCGCCCCAGCCCTCGCCGGGGCCGTCCGAGGATCCCGAACCGGACCCCGGTGACTACGAACCCCGCGACGACGAACCAGCCGCCGAGGAACCAGCCGAGGAACCGGCGGAGGAACCGGCCGACGAGCCGGAGGGCACCCCGGCGGGCTTACCCGGCATGGGCGGCGGCACCGACCCCGACGAGGACACCGAGTACGAACCCCGGCCCAACGACGATGCCGACGACACCGACGGCCTCACCTTCGACGACGACACCGCCGACACCGCGGACCTCGACGCCGACGAGATCGGCGGCTGGCTCGACATCGACCTGGCCTGACCTCAACGCCCGCCGATCCGCCACCGCCGCACCAGCGGGAACACGAACCACAACAACGCGAACATCAACGCCGTCAGCGTCGAGAGCGCCACCGCCACCCAGTTGCCGAGCACGGCGTCGGTCAACAACAACACCGTCGCCGTCATCGACACCGCCAGGCACGCCATCCCGGCCACCGCGAACCGGTTGGCCAGCTCGACGATCATCGACCGCTGACCCCGGCGGAACAGCACCCGGTGCCAGGCCGCCGGCGCCGAGAGCAACGCCACCGCCGCCGTCGCGAACACCACCGCCACCAGGTGCACCGCGTGCTGGAAGTCCGTGCCCCGCAGGTACGGCTCGGTGAACGCGACCGCCAGCAGGAACCCGAACAGGAACTGCACGCCCGCCTGCGCCACCCGCAGCTCCTGGAGCAGCTCGTTGAGGTTGCGTTTGAGCCGCTCGTTGTCGGACTCGCTGGCGGACCCAGGGTGGCCGTTGTCCTCGGGCATACCCGGGAATACCCTTGCCCGGCCTGGGGAAACCCGCTCAGCCGACCCCGGTCGGCTGAGGCCAGCGCAGCGCCCGCCACGGGCTCTCCAGCTCGGTCAGCAGCCGCTGGCGGGTGGTGACGACCTCCCGGTAGTAACCCTCGAAGTCCTTGCCGGCGAAGGACAACAGCGAACCGAGGGCGTACGCGGCGGACAGGTCTGCCCACGACATGTAATGCCGTGCGCAGAGCCTGCCCGCTCGCACCACCATCCCCTCGGTCGTTCGTTGGTCGCCGTAGCCGGCGCGTTCGCCGAGCCCGGCGACGCCCACCGCGCGCGCCCAGTCGTAGCCGCGCAGGCTGTGCACGACGCCGTGCTGGGGAATCAGGCCGTCGGCGCGGAAACGGTCCTCGTAGCGGGAGATCCGGTCGGCGGCGGCCAGCAGCACCGGCACCCAGTGCGCGCGCACCTGCCCGTGCTCGCCGGCCTGACGCACGATCCGCTGCCAGCCGGCCAGGTCCGGTGGCACGGTCCGCACCACGGTCGCCTGCCAGCGCAGTTCCATCGCCAGGTCGCCGCGCCGGGCGCCGCGTTCGACGAGCAGACCGTCCATCAGCCGCTGCCAGCCGGCGGCGTCGCGGGCGCCGAAGCGTTCGGCGAGCCGGGCGCGCGGGTCGGGCGCCGCCAGCCCGGGGCCGGCCTGGGCCCCGCAGGCGAGCGCGAACGCGACCTCGGCCCGGTCGGGCCGGCGGGCCGGCGGGGTGTCGCTCATCTCAGCGCCCATCTCTCGTCGCCCTCTCAGCGCAGCCGCTCGCCCGGAACGGGGAAGATGTGGTCGGTGCCGTCGCGGTCGGCGTGCACGACCAGCGGCCGGTCCGCGCCCTTGGGCGAGGTCGTGGCGACGTAGACGTGCACCCCCGGGTAGGGGTCGGCGATGGCGTGGATCGGGTGTGTCCTGGTGAGCGGAAGCAGTGTGTTGTACGCCGACCCGGCGTGTCGCACCGCCCCCAGGGCGAAGCAATCCGCTTGTGCGGCAAGGGTTTCCTGGTCGGACGCGGCGAGCTGGCCGGTGACCGCGAATGCCATGATCGCGTAGCCGAGGGTCTCGTTGGCGACGAACCGCAGCTCGTGGTTGACGTACACGCCCCGGCTGCGGGCCGCGGAGTACACCTCGTGCGCGTGCCTGGCCCGCCCCTGGCCGAACATCCCGCGCATGAGCGGCCGCCAGCCGCTCGGCTCACCGAGGCGGTGCGCGAGTCGTTGGGCGAGCGCGGGTGCGTCCATGGCCGTCCTTCTCGTGACATGCCTTCTCGTGACATGGTGCCGACCGGTCAGCCGTCGGCGCGCAGCCGCCCGACCGGCGGCGGGTCGGGGTCGAGCAGCGGTGTGACCGGTGGCGGCAGGCGGTACAGCTCGTGCAGGCGCACCCGGACCCGCTCCAGCGGGTAGCTCGCGCCGTAGATGGTCGCCTTGACGATCACGCCTTCCAGGACGCTGCGGAACATGACCTCCTCCAGCGCCGGGTCGGCGGCACCGCGCTGGGCGAACAGGTCGCGCAGGTTGTCCTCGAGCCGGATGACGTCCTCGTCCTTGCGCTGCTCGGTGGCGGCGAAGATCGGGTGCGTGGAGGGGTGGGTCATCAGGCTCAGTGCCAGGCGCTGCACGGGCAGGGTGGCCGCGGCGGCGGCGACGACCCCGTCGATCATCGCGGCCAGGCGCTGGTCGGGGCTGCCGGTGATGTCGAGCACACCGGCGACGCCGTCGAGGTAGCGGCCGAGGAGTTCGGCGGCCAGGTCGTTCTTGCCGGGGAAGTAGTAGGTGATCAGGCCCCGGGAGACGCCGGCCCGCTCGGTGATGTCGGAGATCGTGGCGTTGTGGAAGCCCTTCTCGGCGAAGACCTCCAGGGCGGCGCCGAGGATCCGCTCGCGGGACTGCTCCCGGAGCTGTTCGTTCGCCTGGACCGACCGGGGGGACACGCGTTGACTGTACATACGTCCAACCAACAGGACCAGCGCACCACGCACGGCCACCACACCGGCGACCGGTGAGCGCGGCGGCGGTTAGCCTTGGTCAATGGTCTCCCCAGTCCCACCGGTCACCATCGGCCCATACACCATCGACCCACCGGTCGTGCTGGCGCCGATGGCGGGGATCACCAACGTGGCGTTCCGCCGGCTGTGCCGCGAGTACGGCGCCGGCCTGTACGTCTGCGAGATGATCACCGCGCGGGCCGTGGTCGAGCGCGACCCCAAGACCCGGCACATGATGACCTTCGACGAGGACGAGTCGCCGAGGTCGATGCAGCTCTACGGGGTCGACCCGGCGACCATGGCCGAGGCCGTGAAGATCATCATCGGTGAGGGCCTGGCCGACCACGTGGACACCAACTGGGGCTGCCCGGTGGCCAAGGTGTGCCGCCGGGGCGGCGGCGCGGCACTGCCCTACAAGCGCAAGCTGTTCGCCAACATCATCGCCGCGACCGTGGCCGCCGCGCAGCCGCACGGCGTCCCGGTCACCGCGAAGTTCCGGGTCGGCATCGACGACGAGCACCACACCTACCTCGACGCCGGGCGGATCGCCGAGGCCGAGGGGGCCGCGGCGGTCGCGCTGCACGCCCGCACCGCGGCCCAGCGCTACTCAGGCCAGGCCGACTGGGACCACGTCACCCGGCTCAAGGAGACCGTCACCACCATCCCCGTACTGGGCAACGGCGACATCTTCACCTCCGCCGACGCGCTGGCGATGATGGCCAAAACCGGTTGTGACGGCGTCGTCGTCGGGCGCGGCTGTCTTGGCCGGCCATGGCTGTTCGGCGAGCTCCAGGCCGCGTTCCGGGGCGAGCCGGTGCCGGCCGGGCCCAACCTCGGCGAGGTCGCCCGGGTCCTGCGCCGCCACGCCGAACTGCTCGTCGAGCACGACGGCCCCGACAAGGGCCTGCGCGACCTGCGCAAACACATGGCCTGGTACTTCATGGGCTTCCCCGTCGGCTCCCCGCTGCGCCGCCAGCTGTCCATGATCAGCACGCTGCCCGAACTCGACGCGCTGCTCGCCCAGCTCGACCAGGACGCGCCGTTCCCCACCGCCGGCGAGGGCCCACGCGGGCGCCAGGGCTCCCCGGGGAAGGTCACGCTGCCCTACGGCTGGCTCGACGACCCGGACGACCCCAGCGTGCCGTTCGCCGCGGACGTGATGCACTCCGGCGGCTGAGCCGGAACCGGCCCCGCGCACGCCCGTGCGCGGCTAGCCTTTTCTCGTGCCGAGCAACGTTCTCCGGGTCGTCCGCCACGCCGCGATCGCGACCGTTGTGCTCGCCACGTCGCTCGCCACCGGGTGCAGCACCCCCGTCGCCGGGCAGGCCGTGCCGGCCGGGTCCGGGTCACCGGCCGGGGACCGCGCGCTCGTCGAGGACTACTACGACGAGCTCAACGCCGCGGCCGACGAGGGCACCCTCGACGACTTCCTGCGGCACACCCAACACCCGGACTACCTGGACCGTCTGTGCGACCTCAGCGGTCTGACCCTGCACGTGCTGCCGGCCCTGTCGACCCTGCGCGCCGACCCGGAATGGACGCCCCCGCAGGAGCGCGAGCAACCACGCGGCGCGGTGTACGTGCTCGGCGTGTCGATCAGCATCCGTGACGACGGCACCCTTCTGGGTGAGCAGATCGGCTCACAGCGCGTGGTGGTCCTCGACGGCCGGGCCTACGGTTTCTCGCCCTGCCTGTTCGGAGAATGAGCAGATCCGCCGGGTTCGGGGCGGGCGGGGGACCGGTGCGTCGGGGACCGGGAGGCCATCACTGGGTTGGAGCAGTAACGGTTCCACCGGACGAGGGAAAACGGAATCCAGCCGTCCCAACGCCTCAAGACAGCTCTCCACCAAGACGAAGAGTCCTAGGTAGGGAGGTGAAAGCGGTGGCCGTACTGGACCAGGGCCTGGCACAGCCAGGGCCTTCCAGGCGCAACCGGCAGACCGGCGAGCCCACTGTACCGATGCAGCACCCCGCTCGGCACGTCGGCGCACCGGACGTCGACGAGTCGCGCCTGGTCGAGCTGCACCAGTCGATCGCCGATCTGCTCGCCTCCCGTGGCCAGTGGCGTCAGGCCTACGAGCACCTGCGGCACGCGCTGAACCTCGCCACCGCCGAGCGCACGCCCCGGGTGCCCGAGCAGTACCGGCTGGAGGTCGCCCGGCTGCGCCGCGAACACGCCGAGGCGCGCGAGCAGAGCATCCGCGACGCGCTGACCGCCAGCTACAACCGCCGCTACCTCGACCAGAAGATGCTGGAGACGGTCGACGACGACGGCGGGCTCGCGGTCGCGCTGGTCGACCTCGACTGGTTCAAACAGGTCAACGACACCTTCGGGCACGTCGTCGGCGACCGGGTGCTGCAACAGGTCGTGGAGTTGCTGCAGGTCGCCCTGCCCGACGGCGGGTTCTGCGCGCGCTACGGCGGCGAGGAGTTCGTGCTGATGCTGCCCGGGGTCGACCTGGCCACCGCGATCACCGTGGCGGAGGCGGCCAGGGCACGCATCGAGCGGTTCCCGTGGTCGACGATCGTGCGCGGCCTGCGGGTGACCGTCAGCATCGGTGTCACCCACCAGAACTCGGGCGGCGGACGGGCCATCATCGAGCCGGAGCAGCAACTACGCCGGGCGGACGGGCTTCTGTACACGGCCAAGCAGTCGGGCCGCAACGCCGTCGCATACCGTGTCGGGAGCGAGGTTCGGCTCTCCGGGGCACCGGGTCGCCGTCGGCAACGCTGAGGAGAAACACGCGGCGGCAGTTCGATAACGGTTGGATCGCCACCGGCACTGGTCCATTCGGACCAGCACGATGAGCCCTATTGCGCACAGAAAGTGGCCAGAACGAGATCCATGGTCGTCACGGATGCCATCCATCCGTACTATCTCCGCTCGGAACGACACTATGAGTCGGATCTGGCCTATGGTCTACAACGTCTTGGTTAAGAAAGCGGCACAACACCGCGTGTCGCAGCGCGATGTTGGCGCGAGGTGAAGGGAGCCCGGGTGCCCGACGACGACCACCTTGGTGGCGCCCGCCCCGGTGACCCTCACGGACACGGCCGCAGGCACCGGCGCGACGAGCCGGACGAGCAGCCCCGGCGTCGACGCCGCTCCATGGAGGACAACCAGGGTGGGCTGTCCGTAGCTGATCTGGTCCAGCGACACACGGGTTCCCGCGCGAACCTCCCCGTCCCGCCACCACCGCCGCCCAGCGGCGGCCGGCGCGCGATGCCGCCGAGCCCGTCCCCCGCGCCACCCCCGCCCCCGCCCCCGCCGCAACTTCAGCCGCACCGTGGCCGGTCGGCCGACGGCGCGCCCGGTGACGCCCCCCGCGGCCGCAACCGCCACCCCGGCGAGGCGACCGGCGGCCCGCAGTCGTGGGCCGAACAGCCCGCCCCGCCCCGCCCCGGCCGCCAGCCCTCCGGACCGCTGCCCACCGAACGACCGTCGGGCAGACCACAGGCTGGCCCGCCGCCGGGTGGCCGAGAGCCTGCCTCCCCGCCACCGGCCAGCCGCCGCCAACGGCAGTCCTCCGGCCAACTGCCGACCGACCCCGCCGGCTCGCCCGGCGCCCCCCAGCACCGCCCGTCCCCCGGCCAGCGCCACACCGGCGCCCAGCCCGTTCCCGGCCGGCGGGACGACGGGGACTTCCCGTCCGCGCCGCCGCTGCGCCAGAGCCCGCCCCAGCGCCACCCCGGCCCGGCCGAGCCGCCGCGCCGCCCGTCCGTCGACGACTTCCCGTCCGGACCCCAACCCGGATCACAGACCGGGGCCCAACGTCGCCCCGACGCCCCCCGCCGAGCCCCGGCCGACGCCGCCCAGCGCGGTGACTTCGCCGCCGACTTCGCCGCCGGACCGCCGCCCCGCCAGAACACCGGCGACCTCCCGCGCCGCCCCGGCGGGTACACCGGCGGCCCGCGCCGCCCGTCCGTCGACGACTTCCCGTCCGGACCCCAACCGGGACCGCAGACCGGACCGCACCGCCGGCCCGACGCCGGCCCGCCACCGCGCCGCCCCGACGAGTTCCCCGGCGGCCCCCAGCGCCGCCCTGGCGGCCCCGAGGCC
>NZ_MSIF01000038.1 GCF_001921215.1 Actinophytocola xinjiangensis | reverse complement strand
GAGCGGTTCGACCTCGACCCGACCAAGAAGGGCCGCACCTACTCCAAGGGAAACCGGCAGAAGGTCGCGATCGTGGCTGTTGACCAACGGGATTCGGTCGGTGCGGCCGTGCCGGGTGCAGTTGTCGTTGATCCAGCGGACGAGCTCGCCGAGCTGGGCGTTGGTGGTGCCGGTGCTTTGCGCCTGGCAGGGCTGGTCTTGGAGGACACGGCGGCGTTGCTGTGTGCGAGATGGGAGAACAGGAGGGGCCGGTCGGCGGGCTGTAGGTGCGCCGAGGCCGTGGTCACCCCAGCCCGGCCGCCCGCGCCAGCGACCGGGCCAGGGTGATGCCGGCTCGGGCGCGGGCGAAGGATCCTGCGGACCGGTGCCGGTCGCGCAACTCCGGCGTCGCCGAGTCCAGGGAGATCTGCAGACCCTCATACAGGCCAAACCTGGTCGCGATCCGCCGCGAGGGCACCAAGATCTACTACCGGCTCGCCGGTACCGACGTCGCCGCGCTCTACACGCTGGTCCGCGCGGTCGCGAACGAGCATCTGCCGATGTCGAAGCTGCCCGCGCCGCCTACCTCGGCCCGGACACCGAGCAGGTCACCCGGACCGAGCTGCTGCGCCGCGCCGAGTCGGGCACGGTGACCGTGCTCGACGTACGACCGCGCGAGGAATACGAGGCCGGCCACATCCCCGGCGCGATCTCCATCCCGGTCGAGGAACTGGTCGACCGGCTCGCCGATCTGCCCTCAGACCGGGAGATCGTCGCCTACTGCCGCAGCGCCTACTGCGTGCTCGCCCACGACGCGGTCTTCCTGCTCACCACCCACGACCGGCGTGCCCCGCCGGCTGGCCGACGGCATGCTCGAATGGCGCCTGGCCGACCTGCCGGTAGCCACCTGACTCAACTTCTTCGCATCTTCTTCGAGGCGGTGTCGGACCGGGCATACCGGTGTTCATCTTCTGGGCGATGCGGCCCACGACCTGTAAGGGCTCCCTTGGGACACGCCGTCCTACGCCCCGGATCGCTGTTGCTGGGATTCGAGGTGTCGCTTCAGGTTCGCGACGTTGGTCGGCATTTCCTTCTGTCCTTGACGGCGCAAGAGCAGCGGGACCAGCACCTTGCCGATGCCGTGCCTCTCGAAGCCGACCGCGATGGTCAGTCTGGACCTGGTCTCGGTCAGCGGTGCCACCGCGAGGTCGACGGTGGCGCCGATGGGTCCGTCGAGACCGTGCACTCCCCACGTCGTCGGTGGGTCGATGTGAGTCAGTTCTGAAGTCACCGGCCGTTCGGCTCCGCCGATACGGCGGGTGGTCACGCACTTGGTGCCCGACCGCAGGGCACCGGCATGGTCCATGTGACCGTCAACGACGCCTGCCTGCCATTCCGGAAATCGAGTCGGGTCGGTGGCATAGGCGAAGACCTCGGCAGCGGGCCGGTCCACGTCCACCGTGGCGATGACCGGCGACATGTCAGCTCTCCTGCTCGAACAGGGCGGCGTAGCGAGCCAGGTACAGCGGCCAGCCCTGGTCGCCGTCGACGCCCTCGCCGACCGACTGCCATCCGGGGCCATGACAGTCGAGGTGGCGGTGTTCCAGTTCGACCCGGGTTCGGGTCGGGCCTTCGGAGACGAATCGGACCTCGACCTCGCTGGTCAGTTCCGGGTCGGTCTCGATCTGCCACTGCGGGCCGATGTCCCAACTGAACACCACGCGATGTGGTGGTTCGTAGGCCAGGATACGTGCCCAGCGGCATTCGCTGCCGTCGGCCGCGCGGTCGACGATGTGCCCACCGACGCGCGGCTCGAACACCGTCTCGGTGATGGGCGTTTGGAGCAGGTTGTGTTCCGGTGGCTTGAAGTCGCCGAATCGTTCGGTGAACGTCGTGAAAGCCTGCGTGACCGCGGCGTTGACCACGACCTGTTTGCGGACCGCCATGGCCTCGGTTCGGGTCATGAACCCTCCTCCGTCATTTCGTCGGCAGCGTGTTCGGTGACATCCACGTAGCTGGTCAGCGCCCGCTGCCAGTAGGTGTCGAGCTGATCGCGCAACGCGGCCACCGCCGTGGGGTTGAGCCGGTAGATCCGTCGCGTGCCGGCCGGGTGCTCGCTGACGAGGCCGGCGTCCTTGAGGATCTTCAGGTGCTGGGAGACCGCGGACCTGGTGACGGGCAGTTGCGCGGCGAGTTGTCCCACCGCCTGCGGTCCCTCGGCCAGGCGGCTGACGATGGCACGCCTGGTGCCATCCGCCAGCGCGCTCCAACCGTCTCCTACTCGGTCAGTATCCACTAACGGTTAGAGTTCACTAACGGAGCTGGACAGTCAAGTCCCTGCATGGCTCGTGCCGCGTCAGCCACGGTGCCGTTGTTGTGTCGCGGCACAGCCTGCCCGTGCCGCGCAGAACCTTGCGGTCGTCCCGCCCAGGACGGCCGAGCAAGCCCTTCTGCGGCAACGCATTCTCGACAACTACGTTCTCGAGGTGGCGGTGGGCACGGCCGCAACCTGGCGTTCTACCCGGACGGCGTGCGGTTGACCGGGACCGACTTCAGTCCGGCCGTGCTGGAGCACGCCCGGCCTCGGGCGGCCGAACTGGGTCGCGAGATCGACTTGCGCGAGGCGATGCTCGGCGACTACCAAACCCGCCGCCCGCTGCCGCTGTCCCTGTGTGCCTGCGAACAAACCGACTCCCGGCCGCCGCCGAACTGCACCCGCTCGAAGAACCCAATGTCGCGGCCATACCGCGGCGCGTACTTGTCCCACTTCGCCCGCAACCGGTCACCGCTCAGTGCCTTACCCATCGTCTGATTCCTTGACTGGCCGGAGCAGGCGGCAACGGCTCCACCACCGCCCACCCCGCATCAGTCAGATCCGACGGGTACCGCTGCTCACGCGCCATCCACCACACCTGGCCGAACCCGCCACCAAGATCAACCGGCCACACCGACCAAGATCTCAAACACGCTCTAAGGCCACTCTCGACCGCCTCACCGCGACCGTTCCGTTACCGAGAAACGCACCTGCCACAACGAACAACCATGGAGAACGCTTACCGGCTGAGCTCCTCACTCAGAGCCGCATAGCGAACCTGAATCCACTCCAGGCCATGCACATTTCGAACCTCCCAGAACGTCCTCAGCAAACGAAAGAGTCCATCGATGGCTATCGCATTCTCCTCGCTATCAAGTTTGGCGGTCGAAGATTTTCGGAATCCACTAGGCATTACATTGAGAAGCACAAGAGGCTGCCATCCCAAGTTCAGACCCCTGCCGAGTTCAAGCACAAGCCACTCTCGAGAACCATCCAAAAGCCGCCATGAACTACCCACATCGCAACCTGAAACGAACGCGGCAGCAGTCACAAATGATCCATCCAAACCGAGAGCCGCAGGTGACCTGTGCGCTACACTGAAATATTCTGGATAATCCATCTCTGCCTTCTCAGAATCCGAAAATCTAGATCTTGACGATAATCGAATGTGTTTTTGTATTCATCAATCGGAACCCCGTAGCGGTCACTGAGTTTGTCATGGACCCTCCCGTCTCGGGCAGTCTTCCGAATCGGCCGTCTTTGGTGGCGATGGGCTACGAGATTTCCGCCAGCCATTCCGAGTCGCCGGCCGGGGACACAACCGGATGAATCCCTGCTCGAGACAGTATCCAGACTGGAGAATTCAGCTCGAATGAATCCTCCAGCCCTCAGCTCAGATGACGCCCTGAGGAAACCCGCAGTGAGGACCTCCCCGCCGAAAAACTCTCCAAGCTTCCATGCTGCCGGAACAGTCAGGAAAGACCTCAATCCGAAAACGAGGTTCCCAACCCACAGCGAGATGTCCGGAGTCACCGAAGGTCACCTCCGACACGACCGGCCGAAGCCGCTCGAAGATCCCATTCAACTTCGCAGCCCGCGAATCATATACGGTCCCGAACTGTTCAAATGCTTCCGAACCCGCTCCCCGTTGCGGATACCTCATGTCGCGAGACCCCAGAATCACCTGCCCTTCCTGCAAGATCCGAAAAGGACACTGCATGTGTAAACCGATCACGTCACCACGAAGCCCAGCAAACTCAACCACACCCATGCCTGCAGCCCTGCCGACAGAGTGAACTTTCGCACCCTGGAGGAGTCCTCGGGTCTCAGCCATCTGATCGTCAACAGCCACCGAACAACCCCTTTCCCTCTTCCACGATTCGGTGATAGTCGTACCCCTGCCTAGTGACTCTATCATGCAGGGATCGACGCTCTGCGGGCGTTATCTCCCGACCAATGCTTCGTTCGACCTCGTGCAGCGCATCCCCTGAATTCCTTGTTCTCTGCCTGATTTCCTCGCGACGCATGATAGCCATCGTCATCGAGATCACCCGGATCCCAGTTCCTCTTGATATTCTCGAGCTCCCTCATTCCCAAGAACACGAAGCGCTTTCGACCACTCAACGAGGCGCGGATCAAGCGCTCCACTATCCTGCATCATCGCGAGCGATTTCATTAGATTTCGCTCCGCTATTCCATGAAGAGCCGCCACGCCTTCCAAGGTTCTACGAACCATAACCACGACCGCCGTGAAGGCATTCGCCTCCAAGCATTTAGTGGCCTCCGCGTGCTCTTGCCTCAACTCTTTAGGTATCGACCAGCTAAGCCTCCTAGGCGCTCCTGGCCAAACCCTGTCCATGTCATCCCAGGCATCTCCATCAGCTTGATATTGCCTAAAGACAAGCGGACCCCCGCATTCGTCACATGATACCAGGGTGGTCCTTTCCGGAATGAAGGTACGTGGACCGTCATCATGCACAACACCTGCCTCAGTCGCGTTTACCGCCTTTTTGCAGTAGTAACAGCGCACAAAGTGCTTCACTATAGCCCACGGGTCACTCATGGACGTTCCATCGAAACTGAACGACACTCCGTTACCTCGCGTTGCAAGAATGTTGCCAGCCACAGCGCGCGTCGTTCACCGCCACCATGCCCGAGAGTCGACACTGTTCACCATGCTAATCAGCCTTGCCGACGAAGCTACGGCAGCCGACTGGATTGCGGCCATCGGGCAAGCAGTCGGCGCAGTGTTCACCGCAGCAGCGGTCGCTGTTGCCCTATGGATCGCGCTTTCGGATCGTCGACGACAGACGCGAGCGGACTCGGAGAAGTCGTGGCGCGAAGCCCGCATGGTTCGAGTCGGCGGCACTGGCGTCAGAGAGGTTGGACATGATGAAAATGGATACCAATACGAACTGATGATCTACTTCACGAACTACAGCGAACAACCCATCTTCGACGTCCACGCGGAGGTGTGGCCGTCGGGCACAGCAGTGGACAAGCAACCAAGCTGGGCGGTCCAATCTGAGATCGTTCAACCCGGAGAACCAGCAGAGCCAAAGCGCTACTTCATGATGAAGGTGAGCACCCCGACACCTCCGCCTCTGGCACTGACGGCATGGCGGCTGCGCTGGAGCGATGCCGCCGGGCATCAATGGTGTGTCGATGAGCCCCGCCAGATACAACCACAGCCCTTCAAGGGGCAGGCTCCCCGCCTCTACTAGGCCGGACCCAACTGGCATCGCATAGTCACTCAGTTAGTCACTCGGAGACGCGTCAGGCCCTGTCCGCTGAACTGCGAACAGGGCCTGACCTGCGTAAACGACCGTCGGGCTGACAGGATTTGAACCTGCGACCCCTTGACCCCCAGCGTCGTTATCACAATCCCCTGACCTGCGGAAATAGAGAATCCCCTGCGTAAAGGAGGGTAGTTCAAGTCTGTTGAATGCAGTTCACGTCACCAACAGCATAGTGAACTCTCCCGATTTTCTCCTTCTCCTTCATCCACACTTGATCGCCCACAGCCGAATATTTTCCGTGTTTCTCCCCGGCCGAACCATCGTGACCGCATGGCCTCCATGTGCCAACCACCCCCGTGCCCCCAAGCCCGTGGTACGACTTGTCGTATGGCTACCTACCGCACCAAGGACGGTCACACCGTGGGCCTGGGCGCCACCGTGTGGGGTATCAACGGACAGGGTCCCTTCATTCTCGCCGCGCCCGACTCAGCTCCGCCCCACTGGGTCTGCGTGGTCAGCGTCGACGGCGAGGACTATCGCCTGCACGCTCCCGAAGACATCACGCTCTACTACAACGTGAACCGACGGGTGGAGATCTGACCATGCCTGAACCGCTTCCCGACCAGGGTGCCGCCCGCGTGCCGTACGCCTGCACGGTGACGGTCTCCGAGCTGGCCGACGTCGGTCCGCTGTTCCGCCGCCTCACCACCATCCCCGAGGCCACCGTCACCAGGCAACACGCCCGCCCCGAAGACGACGAACTCGGCGGCGCCGAGGTCCTACAACTGCTCGTGCCGTCCGCAGCGGTGCTCAGCCTCGTCATCCGGACTCTGCCGGCATTCATCCGGTCCCGGCGCTCGTCGGTCACCGTGACGATCACCCGAGGCGACCGGTCGGTGACCGTCGACGGCACCAACCTCCCTGACCCCGAGGAAGTCCTGGAGATCACCCAGCGTCTGATCGGCGATGACTGACCTGGCGCACCGGGACTTTTCCCGGTCACGTGCGGTCCTCATGGGCACATGGGAATACCAGGACTTCGACCAGGTTCCCGCGGTCAACCGCAGCTTCCACCGGATGCTGGACCTGCTCCATGACCCCGTGTGCGGCCCATGGCCGAACGACGACTCCGCCATCAGGCTGTTCGCCAACCGTCCCACCCTCGACAAGATCCGCGTCGAACTCATCGACACGTTCCTCGAAGCCACCGACGTCCTGTTCTTCTACTACGTCGGACACGGGATCTACGATCACCGCGAACGGTTGCACCTCACCGTGGGCGACACCCGGACCGATACGAACTACGTCGCTGCCACGGGCCTGCCGTTCGAGGCCGTGCGGGACGCGTTCCGTGCCAGCAAGGCCACCGTCAAGATCGCGGTGCTCGACTGTTGCTACGCGGGACTCGCCACCGAGGAGTACGGCCGTCTGTCCGCCAGCCGTCTGCCCCCGGTGTCCGGTGCCTACGTGTTGATGAGCAGCAGCGCGTTCGAGACCTCCTGGCACGAGCCGGAGACGGTCGCTGACGCACAGACCTGCTTCACCAAGGCCCTTGTCCAAACGGTGCGCGAGGGCATCCCCGGCGCACCCACCCAACTCACCTTCGACCACATCTTCACCGTGGTCGCCGACCGACTGATCGAGGACGGCAGACCCGAGCCTGGCCGACGCATCGAGGATCACGCGGCCAACTGGGTGTTCGCCAACAACAACTCCCCCGACCTCCCGACCGGGCCCGCCACCGACCTGAACACCGTCTTCCAGGAGGCCTACCGCCAGGAGACCAGAGACGGAATCGAGAGACTGCCGATGATCACCGCGACGTACCGCGCGGCAGCCGAAGCCGGTCACGCTCCTTCGATGAACCGGCTCGGGCAGATCGCCGAGGGCCGAATCCAGGCCAGGATGCAGGGTGTCGAGCCAGGGCCGATTACCGGGAAAGCCCTCCTGGAAGCCACGCACTGGTACACGAAGGCCTCGGAGGCCGGCGACCCCGTCGGTCCGCTACACCTCGGACAGCTCTACGAGCAGCGATACAAGGATCCGCGCCAGGCCGTGTTCTGGTATGACCTCGCCGCGCGCCGAGGCAACGGCGCCGCCAAGGAACTACTGGCAGGACTACGGCAACGCATCCGCCTCGGGATCGCCTCCACGGACCCCGAGACCGTGCGCCACGAGAAAGAGTCGGCGCCCACACGCCCCCGCCCCACCGCCGAGACGTCACGCCAAGGCTGGCTGGCCGACTGGGATGGCAGTACAGCGCTGGCAACCGCTCAGTGCCTCGACGTCCTCCTCGACGCCTGCGGCGGTCCGCACGGCGAGTGGTCCACCCTCACCACCCCAGAGCAGGAGCGCGTCCTCATCGACTTCCTCGCCCAACGGCCCCCCAAGGCCACTCTGGCGCGCGCGGCGCGCGACTACTACAACGCCGCCGGCCCGGGGAAGCTCCGCGACCACGCAGCCGGACTCCCCCGCACGACACCGAGCAACGAGGTGACCCAACCACACCCCAGGAGAGCACCATGACGACCCCCGACGTCAGCCCGGAACTCCGCCAATCCCTCGAACGTCATCGGTTCTCGCTACGACCAAGGCTCGGCGAGGACAAGGTGGACGTGGTCTGCGAGGAGAACGCGGAGACCTTCCACGCCGGCTGGGCGGAACACCACCTCGGCCTGTGGTCGGCCTTCGCCGTCGTCCGAAACACCGGACTTCTCCGTGTGGACGAGGTCGGCCGCCGCCACGAATCGTTCGAGGATGCGGTGCTCGACGTCCTGATGAGTTTCACCCACCTCGAATAGGAGGCCACCGTGCCAGTGGAACCGCGGTTTCGTGACCAGATCAGATGCCTCGTCCTCAAGGACCGCCGGACGAAGGCACTCAACGACGCCCTCTCACCGGAAGACAGAATCGCCTTCAACGGATTCCTCGTCTCCGTGACCGCAGTGCTCGTCGGACCACGACTGGCCAACCCCAGCGACATCAACGACATCGCCAGGTTCAGCAAACAGGTCGCGACCGCGCACCGCCGTGAGCGACGGCCGGTCAACGAGTTCGTGATCGAGGAAATCCTGCGCGAGATCTACGGGTTCCCACCGCTCTTCCGGACTTTCCAGCCGCCACCCGCCGCACTGTCCAACGCCGGCGCGGCGATCGTGCGCCACCTGACCAACACGGATGCCCGTGTCGCCGCCACCATCGACCACATCCTCGACACCGCAGAAGATTTCCACGAACGCCGCGTCCGACGCTGACCGGTACAGACCAGCCGATGTCACGTCGGTGGCGGCGGTGACGACGGGATGGCGCACCGCAGGCGTCTGATCGTTCGCAGGATCTCGTCGCGGTTCTTCGCAGTCTTGAGCCAGGTAGGTAGTCGTTCGACCAAGCTCTGCGGCGCTCCGGGTTCCATCCTGCCGCGCTCACGCAACCGGGCCGCCACGTACGACTTCAGCAGGTCGAGGTGGCGGCCGTTGTACGCCCACAACACATGTCCTCGACATGTCGCCCGTAACCAGACCGGCCGTCGGAACCAGGGATCGACCGGGCCGCCAACAACGACGGAGTTGACCGTCTTGTCCTTGGCGTAACCACACGCCGCGCAGCGCAGGCGCCGTCGGACGCTCGACCTCTCGGGGCACGGCGCGACAACCGCACAGCCATCGCAGTGAGGGCAGACCACCAGCACCTCGTCGACGAAATCATACCCGTACTTACGCTCCCGCCGATCCCGAAACCGACCAGGTTCCGTCACGCTTCCAACCACCCGGTCATTTTGTCAAAAGTGCGCCGAGGTGACCACAAACCAACATGCACGAATCGAACTTCAACCAGCGCCGATCCGGAGGCCCGGTGTTGGCGGCAGCAGACGACCTGACGCACGCCGTTGCAGGCCGTGCTGAACAGCTGTACGAGCAGCCCAAGAGCGGGCAGACCTGGACCCACGTGTTGCTCGCCAGTCGCACCGGCCTGCCGCCCGAAGACGGACGAGCCACCTTCGCATCACGATCGCCGTAGCCGCCGCGCTGGCCGCCGCCACGCTTGTGGTCCTGCGCGACCGGACGCTGCGAACCCGCCACCATCCGGTGCCCGCGAGAACGACCTGACAAACGACGACACGATCACCCTATATCAGAGCTACACGGCGGGCCGACCGTGTACGACTACGTCAACCAGTGGACCGTCGACATCACCGAGGTCCTCCGGCGCACCCATACCCACTTTCTCGCACGGATCGCCGCTGGTCATCGCTCGAGCCCGGAGCATCCGACAGATGAGAAACTCATGATATCCGCCACCCAGCGACCGTTCTCTCGATTCAGGTCGAGTTCCTCGATCCGACATTGTTCGTTGATGACGCCGGGGATGGCGCTGACTATCTTGATCTCTGCGGCACTGTCCTCCCTGACCTCGCCTGACTCCTCGCCCACAAGGTCGCTTAGCTCGATATCCTCCACTGCCAGACTCTGGATCCATTCTTCCAGATCCGGATTTTCCCCATACAACTCATCGAGCCATCGATCCATTCCTTGATCACATTTACCAAATGTCCATGTCCCCGAGGGGATGGCATCCTCGAATTCCATTTTGCTCTCGTCGGACATCAGGCCACACAGCTGTTCGACGTCCCGGTCCGCGAACGCATCCAGTACCGCTTCGGCGGTTTCCTGAGCACCAGCCGCACCGCGCTCCGTGCCGATCGTGGTCGGATCCGGAGGGCCGCTGCTGGCGGCGACCACCGCCCCGGTCGCGCCACCCAACAGGACCACGGCGGCTATGACCAACCAGACCAGGCCGCCGGTGCCGATGCGGATGTTGCGGCGCTTATCGATGTTTCCCCCGGCGAAATCGGCTCCGCGAATCGACAGGCGCCCGCTGCCGCCACTGACATTCACGGGGTGGTAGCGCCCCGCCTGTCCGACATTGCCCTGATGGACGGCCGGCATGCCCACAGGGAGAGGGATGGGGGCGGTCAGCGGCTCCGAAAGCACAGCCGGGTCGCCCGATTCCGCAATGTCGAGGCTGTCAGAATCGGGTGGGTACGGGCAGTCGGGCAGGGCGATCCACGCACGGTCGTGGACCTCCTTCACGGTCACGTCAACCGGCCGGAACGTGGCCAGATCCACCCTTGCGCTGTGCCGCACGACATCGTCGAAAATCAGTCGGGACACGATCATTCCCACGACGCCAGGCGATCGAACCAGCGCCTGCTTCAACGGCTCGGCGTCGAGCAGCCGGAAGGCCGTTGTCAGCGCGGTGGACGTGACACCGTGATCGTCGAAGGCGACCTCGCCGGCGTGGATCGCCAGGCGCAGTCGGGTCGCGGCCGCGCTGTGACTGGTGGCGTTATGCCCACGCGCCGCACGTGCCAGCGCCCCAGGCAACTCCTCCACCATCGGAGCCTTCGGAAACCTCGGCGGCACGAGCACGAACACGCTGTCGCCCCGGTCCTCGTGGTAGCACTCGTCCCAGGGCACCCCGGCGGCGGCCAACGCCTCGGCCACCATCGCATACAGCCCCGCCCGCGTGCGCACCTGGTGGGGCAGGGTGCGCGACGAGGCCCCAAACCCCTCGACGTCGACCAGAACCATGGTGTGGTGAACCGCGAAGTGACCAGCGTCAGCCATATCGATCCTCCGTCGGGAGAACGCCCAAGCACCGTGGAACTCAGGCCATGATGGCCCGCCCGGCCGTCGGACTCTGTGTCAGATGACGCGTAACCACAACCTCTGACGGGCTAACACCGTTAGCTTCGAACGCCGCTGGTGGCCAGCCGACGAGTTACGGCAGTGCACGGACAAGCTGCCGCCCGCCAAACTATCCGCCCTGCTCGGCGACTGGTCGCCGACGCGTTTAGCCCACACCCCTCACCCTCACAAGCAGAGGGCATTCGTGGTGGCCGACCTGGCAGGTGTGGACACCTGACCTACGGTGCACCGTGACCGACACTTCGCAGGGCCTCGCCGGGCATCCCGCCGAAGGCGCCGGCCGAGCCGGGCGCCTACGCCCAGCCACTCACGGGCGCGCAGTTGGCCGCCGTCGAGGACGCTGAAGGCCGGCGCTGCGCTGATCGCGCGGTCGTCGCCGCTCACGTGCGCACCGATGATCGCGGTGATGGACGCCACGGTCTGCTTGTCAGGGCTCTTCACCCGCGCGAACATCGTCCGCTTCACGCTCTTGGGAGCACAGCCTAGAAGGGTGATCTCGCGCTGCTCGGCTACGCCGTGAATGACGTCCCACGTCCTGGTGCCCTCGTGATACATCGTCACCCCCCGAGCAGGGGTCGACGTGATGCGGTCCTCGAAGGCGCCGATCAGAGAGAGCGAGAGGCCACCCTCAAGGTCGTACCGGAGCACTCCCGGGACCTGCTCGTCAGTGTTGTCCGGCAGCCACCACAGGCCAGCCCACTCGCCCGACTCGTCGAGATTCAGAGGATCGTTGGCCATCGTTCTCCCCCTGCGGCGAACACTTCTCCCCCGCTGCCAGGTGTTCCTTCGTGCCGGAGCTCGACCAGCACACTGCCCGCGCCTCAGCCGAGCGCGACGACAGGACGATCATCTTATGACTCGGCAACCTCATGCAATCCAGCTCCAGACCATCCAGAAGCGACAGCCCGAGAAAACCGAGACCCAGGCCTTCTTCCGGGCCCGCCATACGGACGGCCTGCTGAACGGCGAACGTCTGAGACATCCTCAGCTTGGGGAACCTCTCACTCAGGTTGTCCCGAAACGCCTGGACCGCTGGCCGCGGCCCCGAAGGTTGACACCACCGTCGAGCACACGCAACTGACCGCCTGTTCGACTTGGACGGCGCCGAAGGTGAGATGGCTTGATGATCACCATGAGAGCCGCCGCCAAGACCCAGCGGCCGTAACGTCGTCGGCGCGTTGTCGATGAGGGTAAGCCCGGCACCGAACACTGTGACCTCTAGCGGCGCGTTACGGAGCGGCATCGTGGCGGGTATTATCGCACCCTCCTCCAGATTCTCGAGGACCGCTTGCGAAACATGGGCTCCGAGACGCGTACTTCTCTTCCAGAGTTCCGCCAGCCGAAACATGCGTGATCGTCATGACCAACGTGCAACTCTAGGGTTTTCTCGCAGAACCCCTTTACTGTCTCGAGGATCATTGTTTCGTCATCCGGATCATCGGCATCAAACTCGACGGCATCAGAGTCATTTATGTCCAACAGAATGGTGGCCTCATTCAGTCGGATGTTGACCACATCGCCGTAAGCAGCGGCGGATTTCGCGGACAGTGCAGCATCGCCTTCGACTTGAAAAGTCGATACCTCCATCTCTTTCGCCGAAGCGCACCTCTCCAGGATTTCAACAAGGCTGCGATAAAGCTCGCCTGCATTCTGTTCCATACATCTACTTCCCAGACCAAAGGTCCCAATGCCTGACTTTAACATTCAGTCGCCTGCCACCGAACCAAGGTAGCCCTCGCTTGGAGTGGTCGAGAAGATCCAGACCGACAACGGTGCGGAGTTCCAGTCCACCTTCCACTGGCACGTCCTGGACCAGGGCATCGGCCACGTCTACATCCGGCCCGCCACACCGCGGCTCAACGGCAAAGTAGAACGCTCCCACCAGATCGACTCCGAAGAGTTCTACCGCCTCCTCGACGGCGTCGTCCAAGGCGACCTCGCCGTCTTCAACGACAAACTCAAGGAATGGGAGGACTACTACAACTACCACCGCCCCCACGGCAGCCTCGCCGGTCAGACACCTTATGAGAGGCTGCTACAGAAGACCCAACCCCACACCCAACCTGTCAACGACCAACAACAGCAGCACAGCTAGGGAAGGTGCCAGCGGAGGTAGTGAGTGCTCGTGGCTCGTCGCCTGAGGTGTTCGTGCACTCGTTGGAGCCCTGCCTAGCCGCGATCACCTCGGCAACGCCGTCGCGAGCTTGCGGCACGACCACCCGCACCCCAACGCATCGTGACCGTCCCCGGCGACGAACGCGGGTCACCGACCTCATCCGCGCGTATGGCGCGCGGCGCAGGCGGACGGGTCGCTGCGCCCCGACGCCCGAGCCGTCCACCGTCGGCCGGCTGCCCTGGCTCGACGCACAGGCGATCAGCAGCGGGCTCGGGCGGCGCGGTCGCACGTCCCGCTGCTGGAAACCGGCGAGCACCACCAACGGCCGCAACTCAGGTCGAGGTGTTGACGACGGACGATCGCGAGGTCCCGCCTATGCGGAGCGAGCGCTGGCCTGGGTCCGTGCCACACCGCGCGGCCGGACCGTGGCGCGACCAGTTCACGGCGCAACTTGGCGCCCAGCTGGGCGTAGACCCGTTGGTAGATCGCTAAACGAAAGATGAGGTCTGACCCGCTGAGATCCCACCATCGAATGACACTGCCTCACTCATTAAACCCGGACTGAAATCGATACCAATCTTCCCGGTGATCGCGCCATGCAGAACTCTCGTAGATCGCGCTTTTAGCCTCAGGCAACGTCATATCAAGAACACCTGCGGCAGCATATATTGTTTCAATTGGCGACAAACCTAGTTCACGCAGCTCTCGAAACACTATCTCCGGTTCATTTTTCGGACGATCCGCCATGCTTGATATCAATCTATCCAAGCGAATCCGATCCATACTTCCACTCTCCCAGAATTTGGAAACATCGAGCGTCATCTACCCGGGATAACGCGTGTAGCCGGTGCCATTCACCTTCGGAATATGGTGCTCATAATTAGCACGACAGTCTTAAATCCTTGATTTCTTGCCTGCTCCGGAATCGGACGCTTGATTTGCCGAATCGCATCAGATCCGACTGGTTCTTGATTAAGCCCTTGCGCCCCTTTCGCAAATACTATCAGCCCGTCAAGATGCACAGTATCCCCCACCATCCTGACCGTCGCCATGGTTTCAATATTCTGACCACCGACGTCAAACGAACCATCCCAGATTCCTCCATCAGTAAACGGCGAACATCCACTGTTGTGAACAAGGATCGGCGCGCTACCGGCCAGTACATAGTACGTGTGGATGTCGTCGACGGTGAGGTTGTAGGCAATGGCGGTGCGGACGGAAGGGAGGAGTGGGCCGTTCGCCGGGTCTACGAGGTGATCTGGGATTTCGGCCTCGACCCAGCAACTTCCGGCGGAAACTGACACGCACGGACGGATTCCTCGAACCCACCGGGGACTTCCGGGTGGCCACCACCGGCCGCCCGGCGGCCCTGTACCGCCGGGGCCCGCCATGCTACTGCTCCCCCCGTTTCTCCACCCCCACGACGACACCCACACCTCGACCTGATTACTACTCGACGACCCGCGCAATTGATGCCTGAAGCTCAGTACGACACCCTCGACGACATCGCCGCCCCTGGGTCCACCATGGTCCTTGCCGCCGCCGATGCGCTCATCCGGCCTGAACAAACGTACACCGACCTGCCGGAGTCACGATCCTGCAGGTCAGCACGCTACTTGATCTACATTTATGAGAATTTCCACGGCGACAGGCAGCCGTTGTCGCACACAGGAAAACCATCCCCTCTGCGCCATTCCAACCACAGCTCCGCTAACAGACCGGCCCCATGTCACTCTTTCGGGTGTCATCACGGTCAGCCGCTTGGGTGCTTGCGTTCTCGTCGTCGTCGGAGGATCACAGAGATAGTGGCTGGTCTTGCGTGGAGGTGGGTGTCGTGGCGTGGATCGAGCGGACTAGTGGTGAGCACTGGCGAGTCCGTTACCGCAGCAACGGATCGGTCACGTCGGAAGGCGGGTTCACCAGCGTGACAGCCGCCCAGCACCGCGCCCGCGAGATCGAAGTCGGCCTCCGGCACCGAGCCTTTCGCGACCCGGCGCCGGCACGGACGACTCTCGATGACTGGCTCACCCGTTGGTGGCACACCCTGTCCGTGGACGACCTCACGGTCGAGAACTACGCCTACCTCATCGGCAAACACATCCGTCCTCGGTTCGGCCACACCACGCTGGGCGACATCCGCAGCAGCGACATCCAGCGCTGGGCCGCCGACCTCTACGCCTGCGGCTACCAACACACCACCGTCCACGGCCTACTCAGCCTTCTCGGCCGAATCCTCGGCGACGCGGTCGACGACGAACTCATCCCCGCCAACCCCGTCCGTCACCACCGCAACCGCGGCAAACGCGCCCACCACATCATCCGCGAAATGCTCTGGGCCACACCCGAAGAAGTCCTCCGCGGCGCCCTGCAAGCAGCACAACTACACCACCAGAGCAGCGCTCTACTCATCGTCACCGCCGCCTGGACCGGCTGCCGCTGGGGCGAACTCGCCGCACTCCAACGCCACAATACCCACCCCGACGACCGCACCATCGTCATCGACCCCGACACCGGCACACTCAAGGAAAGCTCCCGACGCCAATGGCTCGGCCCACCCAAAACCGCCGCCAGCGCCCGCACCATCACCCTGCCCGCCTTCCTCGCCGTCCTACTCAAACACCATCTCGAGACACACGACCACTCCCCCGTCTTCCCCAACACCGACGGCGGGTTCCTCTGGCGCTCCACCTGGCGCACCCGAACCTTCAACCCCGCATTCGACGGCAACCACCACCTGCCCAACCCACACACACGGCTCCATCCCATCCGGCCAGGCCTTACCTTCCACGAGCTACGACACAGCCACAAAACCTGACTCATCACCGCCGGCATCCCCGAAATCGCCCAAGCCCGACGCCTCGGCCATCGCCTGGACAAACGCGTCGTCGAGGTCTACAGCCACATCGCAAACGGAGTCGAAGCCCGCATCCAAACCGCCCTCAAACAGGCTTGGCTCGACGCCCGCCACACCATCGCCGCACACCCCACACCACCACCGGTCACACCCCGCACCGGCTTCGTCCGCCGACACCTACCCGACCACGACACCGGCACGCACCCCGCAAGCACCATCACGGGCTCCTCCACCCACATACCCAACCCAAGGGCCCCGACCAGCACGAACACCCCAACAACCGGACGAGGAAAGATCAGACATGGAGCAGCCACGCCCCACAACCACCCCAAACCCGATCAAGCACACACCTGACCACGATCACCAAAGATCAACCACACCAACAAGAAAGGGCCGCTGACCTGGCGAAACAACCACCAAGTCAACGGCCCACACCGGTCGGGCTGACAGGATTTGAACCTGCGACCCCTTGACCCCCAGTCAAGTGCGCTACCAAACTGCGCCACAGCCCGGCCGCACCCCACGTCCTGTCGGGGTGCGGGATCAGCTTAGCGTAGGTCGATCCTCAGCTCTTGCGGGGGCGCTTCTCGCGGACTCGGACCGAGATGCGGACCGGGCTGCCGACGAAGCCGAACCGCTCCCGGAACCGGCGTTCGATGAAGCGGCGGTATCCGGCCTCGAGGAAACCGCTGGTGAACAGGACCAGGGTGGGGGGTCTGGTCTGGGCCTGGGTGGCGAACAGGACCTTGGGCTGTTTGCCTGAACGTACGGGCGGGGGGGTCGCGGCGATCAGCTCGGAGAGCCAGGAGTTCAGCTGGCCCGTGGGCACTCGCTGGTCCCAGGACGTCAGCGCGGTGCGTAGCGCGGGGGCCAGTTTGCGGACCGAGCGGCCGGTCAGCGCGGACACGTTGATCCGTTCGGCCCACGGGAGTCTGACGAGGCCCCGTTCGAGTTCCTTGGTGAGTTGGTGGCGGCGGTCCTCGTCGACCAGGTCCCATTTGTTCATGGCCAGGACGCACGCCCGGCCGGCGTCCACGACCATCGTCAGGACTCTGAGGTCCTGTTCGGAGATGGGTTCTGACGCGTCGAGCAGGACGATGGCCACTTCGGCGGCTTCGATGGCGGCTCGGGTGCGCAGCGACGCGTAGTACTCCATGCCGCTGGCCGTCTTGACGCGTTTGCGGAGGCCGGCTGTGTCGACGAAGCGCCACATCTCGCCGTCGAGGTCCACCAGGGAGTCGACGGGGTCGACCGTGGTGCCTGCCACGGCATCGACCACGGCCCGGTTTTCGCCGGTCAGGCGGTTGAGGAGGCTGCTCTTACCCACGTTCGGCTTGCCTACCAGGGCCACCCGGCGGGGGCCCCTTGACTCGCCGAGGGATTCTCGGGGGGTGGCGGGAAGCGCGTGCAACACGGCATCCAGCAGGTCGCCGCTGTTGCGGCCGTGGAGAGCGCTGACGGGGTGCGGCTCCCCCAGGCCCAACGACCACAGGGACGCCGTGTCGGCCAGCAGGCGCTCGTCGTCGACCTTGTTGGCGGCCAGGAGAACCGGTTGCTTGGCCCGACGCAGCACCCTCGCGGCCGCCTCGTCGGTGGCGGTGGCGCCCACGGCCGCGTCGACCACCAGCAGCACCGCGTCGGCGGTCATCATGGCCAGTTCGGCCTGTTGGGTGACCGACGCCTGCAAACCCTCGGCCTTGGGGTCCCAGCCACCGGTGTCGACGACGGTGAAACGCCGGCCGGACCAGAGCGCGTCGTAGGCCACACGGTCACGGGTGACGCCGGGTTTGTCCTGTACGACTGCCTCGCGGCGGCCGATGATGCGGTTCACCAGGGTCGACTTGCCGACGTTGGGCCGTCCGACCACCGCGAGCACGGGCTGGGGCGGCTGCCCGCCGTCCTCGTCGGGGTGGCCGAACTCCTCGTCGACGGCGGTCCAGTCGGACTCCTCGGCCCAGGTGCCATCCAGCTCAGTCATGTCCGTCATTTCTCATCACACAGCGTCGGTGCGCTGCTCGTCCAACTCCCGCACCAGGTCGGCCAGGCCGCGGCGGATCACCTCGGTCGCCTCGGCGAGCCCGGTCCGTCCACGGCCGACAGCCAGCTCGAACGGTTCACCGACCAGCACGTCCAGCTTAGGGCGCAACCGCCGCCGGCTCCCCGGCGGTCGCCTGGTCCCCCTGGTCGCCACCGGTAACACCACCGCGCCGGACATCCGCACCAGCCAGGCCGCGCCCTGCTCGGCCCGGTCGACGTCACCCGCTCCCCTGGTGCCCTCGGGGAACACGCCGACCAACCCACCCGCGCCCAGCACCCGCACGGTCGTGCCCAGCGCGGTGCGGTCAGGGCTCCCCCTGGTCACCGGCACCTGGCCGATCGCGCGCAGTGCCCTGCCGAGCGGGCCGACGAACAGCTCGCTCTTCACCAGGAACACCGCGCGCCTCGGCAGCATTCCGAAGATCACCTGCGGGTCCACCAGCGAACTGTGGTTGGCCACCAACACCACCGGGCCGGTCAGCGGCACGCGCTCCACACCGGTCACCGTGATCCGGTACCACGGGCGCTGCACCCACCGGCCGATCCACCGGCCGACGTCGTGCAGCCACGGGACGGTGCCCTCAGGCAGCTGCCCGGTCACCACCGACCGGGGCCGGCCGCCACCCCGCGCAGGCCGCGCTCGTCGACCAGGTCGAGGATGCGGCCCAGCACGCCCTCGATGTCCAGGTCCGTCGAGTCCAGCCACACCGCGTCGTCGGCCGGTTGCAGTGGGGACGCGGCGCGCGAGGAGTCGAGGCCGTCGCGGCGCTCGACGTCGGCGCGGGTCGCCTCCAGGGTGGAGCGGCGGCCCTCGGCGGCGTCCTGGTTGGCCCGGCGCAGCGCCCGGGCGTCGGCCGACGCGGTCAGGAAGACCTTCAGCGGCGCGTCCGGGGCGATGGCGGTGCCGATGTCGCGGCCCTCCACGACGATCCCGCCCTGGACCGCGCACACGTCCTCGATGATCCGCCACTGGCGCAGCCGCAGGACCTCACGCACCTTCGGCACGGCAGACACGGCCGACACGGCCATCGTCACGGCCTGGCCGCGGATCTCCGCGCTGACCGACTCGTCGCCGAGCCGGACGTCCTGGTCGACGGGGTCGGTGCTGATCCGCAGGTCGACGTCCTCGGCGACCTGGCCGACGGCCGCGGCGTCGCCGGGGTCGACCTCGGCGCGCAGCACGGCCAGCGTGACCGTGCGGTACATCGCACCCGTGTCCAGGTAGCCGGCGCCGAGCGCGGTCGCCAACCGGCGCGCCACCGTGGACTTCCCGGTTCCCGACGGGCCGTCCAGCGCGATCACGCCACGCAGCTCGCCCTCAACCACCACGGTTCTCCTCCGTCCCGCCAGCCCCTCATCCATTGTGCCTGGTGCGGCACCGAGGTGGTCGTCAGGGACCGGTAGCTGGCAACTGGTGAACCCGACACACCCCACTATCAGCGGATCTCAAGGCCCTGACCTGCGGCCTAGCATCCGGAACGAGGGCAATAACAGGAGGTAACGATGATCAGACGCACAGTCATCTCCCTGCTCGCGTTCGCGTTGGCTCTCGTCGCCGTGGTGGCCCAGCCGGCCGTCGCGGCGCCGAAGGCCGCGGCGGACGTCGGCGTGGCTGCCGTCACCATCACCTACAACGACAGCCAGGCCGGGGAGTTCGTCGACGCGGTCGCCCAGGGCGTGGCGATCTGGAACGAGACGGTGACCAACGTGCGGATCGTGCGGGCCGCTCCGGGCACGCGCGCCGACGTCCGGGTGATCGCCGACGACGGCTGGCCGCGCGCGACCCTCGGGCCGGTGCGTCCCGGTGGCAGCGGCACGGTCTGGATGGGCCGCCAGGCCGTCAACCAGGGGTACTCCGTGGTGCGGATCGCCGCGCACGAGTTCGGGCACACCCTCGGGCTGCCGGACATGAAGCCCGGCCCGTGCACGAGCCTGATGTCGGGCAGTTCGGCGGGCGTGGCCTGCACCAACCCGTACCCGAACAGCACCGAGGCCAGCCGGGTGCAGAGCCTGTACCGCAGCGGTTTCCTCGGCACGCTGGCCGACACCGGCACGGTCGTCGTCGACTAACGCGGCACGTTCACCAGCTCGCCGAGCGTGGCCATGGCCTGGTCCAGCTGGTCGTCGGCCAGGTAGGGCGCGGGACCGAACCGCAGGTACTCGCCCCGGCTGTCGGTCAGCACGCCACGCTCGGCGAGCGCCAGCGCCAGCTCCCCCGCCCGGGGTGAGCGCAGCGCCAGGAACCCGCCGTGCGCCTCGCGGGGCGCGTCCCGGTCCCGGGTGATCACCGACGGCGGCGCGTCGAGCGCGTCGAACCGGTCGGCGAGGCGGGTGGTCTGGTGCAGGGACACCGCGCGCAGCAGCGGCTGGACGAGCCCGTGTTCGGCGAAGAAGTCCAGGACCCGCGCGGCGCGGTAGTGGCTGGTGGGGTCGTAGGTGGAGCCGGCGAACCGGTCGCCGCCCGGCGCGTAGCCGACCTGGCCGGCGGGGGCGGTGGACAGGTCGCCGAACTCGGCGTACCAGCCGGTGACCACCGGGCGCAGGGTGGCGGCGTGCGGGGGCAGGCGCAGGAAGCAGTTGCCCTCCCCCAGTTGCAGGTACTTGTAGCCGCCGCCGGTGACCCAGGCGTCGGCGAGGCCATCGTCGGGCAGCGAGAACGGGACGACGCCCAGGGCGTGGTAGGCGTCGACGAGCAGTTCGGTGCCGGTCCTGGCGCAGGCGCCGGCGAGTGCCCCCAGGTTCGGCACGATCCGCGAGGTGGCGAACAGCACCGAGGAGACCAGCACGGCCGCCGTCCGGTCGTCGACCTCGGCGGCCAGGCGTTCGGCGAGGGTGTCGGCCGGGGCGGCCGGCAGGCGGACGACTTCGACGCCGGCCTCGGCGAGCCGGGCGAGCTGGCGGCGCAGGGTGTGGAACTCGCCGTCGGAGGTCAGCAGTTTCGGGCGGGCGCGCAGGTCCAGCGCGGACAGGAACCGGACGACGAGTTCGTGGGTGGAGCCGCCGAGGGCGAGGTCGGCGGTGGGGTCGCCGAGCAGGGCGCGGAAGCCGGCGCGCAGGCGTTGCGCCTTGGCGAAGGCCAGGTCCCACTTGGCGTCGACGGCCTGCGCGGCGTCGGTGAACGCGTCGACCTGGCCCGCGAGAGCGACGTCCGGCCAGGCCTGGTGGGAGTGGCCGGTGAGCAGCAGCCGGTCGGCGACCCGGAAACGGCTGTAGTGCGGGGAAAGCGCGTTGGGGGTGCGGCGCAGCGAGTCCAGTGTGGTCGTCACAGTTCGCTCCGCACGGCCCACAGGTCGGGGAACACCGACTGGAACAGGGTGGAGCGCAGGTAGGCGGCGCCGGCGGAGCCGCCGGTTCCTGGTTTGCCGCCGATGGTCCGCTCGACCATCTTCACGTGCCGGTAGCGCCATTCCTGGAGTCCCTCGTCCAGGTCGACCAGCAGATCGGCCACTGTGGACGGTCCGGCGTCGTCCTGGTAGACCATGACGAGGATCCGCTGGACCTCCTCGGAGGGCTTCCAGGTCTCCCGCACGTCGCGTTCGAGGTGCTCGGTGGGGACGGGATAGCCGTTGCCGGCCAGGTAGTGCAGGAACGAGTCGAACACCGAGCGCCGCGACATCGCCGAGGTGATCCGCTCGCGCGCGACGCTCCCCTGTGGATAGTGGCCGAACGCGCGCCGGTCGCGGCGGCCGAGAACGGCCTCCAGTTCACGGAACTGTCCTGACTGGAATCCGCTGGAGGCGTCGAGCAGCGCGCGGAAGCTGGTGAACTGACGCGGCGTCATGGTTTCCAGCACGTCGATCTGGGCAACGACGACCTTGAGGATGGTCAGCGTGCGGCGCAGCGCGCGCACCGAGTGCGGGGTGTCCGGCTCCTCCAGCTTGTTCTGCAGGTGCTTGAGCTCGTGCAGGAGCTGTTTGAACCACAGCTCGTAGACCTGGTGGATGATGATGAACAGCATCTCGTCGTGCTCGTCGGAGCGCGGCCGCTGGGCGGCGAGGACCTCGTCCAGCGCGAGGTAGGAGGTGTAGGTGAGGGCGGCGGTCTCGTCGGCCAGCGGGTCGTTCACGGGGTCGGTCATGGGTCACCTCATCGATGTCGCGTGGTCGAAGTAGCGCCGGGCGGGCTCGGCGAGCGCCGGGTACAGGTCGTGGAACAGGGCGAGCGCCTCGGCGCGGTGGCGTGGCGGCGGGACCAGGTCGGCCGGCAGTTCGGGGTCGAGGAACGGGAACTCGCGGAAGGTGTGCACCAGGCGGGTGCGCAGCAGCAGCGCCTCCCGGTCGTCGGTGGCGGTGTGCCGGCGGAACCGGTCCACGAAGGACTCGTAGTGCGCGGCCAGTTCGGCCAGGTCCCAGACCCTGGTGACGAACACGGCGAAGTCCACGGCGGTGGCCGGGCGGCCGAGCAGCACGCCGGCGTACTCGGTGACGTCGTGCTCGGCGAGCAGGGTGGCGACCTCGTGCTCGCGGTCGTGCGGGGCGAGCCAGGTGCCGTCCTGGACGGGGCCGAAGCCCAGGAACCGCAGGCGGCGGACCAGGCGGGTGCGGGCCAGGCGGCGTTCCTCGGGGATGGCGTGCCAGAGCACGGTCCAGGTGGTCTCGGCGCGCGCTGATCTGCCAAGGCTGAAGATGCGCCGGTCGCCCTCGGCGAGGACAGTGATCGTGCGGGGGGTGAGGGCGTAGTGCACGTGCCGGCCGTCGCGGGTGCGGGCGAGCAGGTCGCGGCCGACCAGCCGGTTGAGCGCGACCCGGGCGGCGCCCGGCGAGAAGCCGAACTCGCCGAGCAGTCGGACCAGACCGCCGGACCAGACCTCGGCGCTCTCGCGCGGTTCGAGGTAGGCGCCGAGCAGCGTCAGGACCAGGCCCTGCGGGGCCGGCTCGAAGCCGCGCAGCAGGTCGGACATGGTGTGAGCATAGTTGACGCCTCAGCCTGGTCAACCGTAATGTGTCGCACGTGAGGGTGGGCATCGGACTTCCGAACACCATTCCCGGGACCCCCGGGGCACTGCTCGTCGAGTGGGCGAGACGGGCCGACACGGGGCCGTTCTCGACCGTCGCCGTGCTCGACCGGCTGGTCTACGACAGCGTCGACCCGTTCGCCGCGCTCAGCGCCGCCTCGGCGGTCACCGAGCGGGTGCGGCTGGCCACCAACATCGCCATCGGCCCGCTGCGCTCACCGGCGATGCTGGCCAAGCAGGCGCTGTCGGTCGACGCCCTGTCCGACGGGCGACTCACCCTGGGCCTCGGGGTCGGCGCGCGCCGCGACGACTACGCCGCGGCCGGGGTCGACCGGCGCACCAGAGGCGCGGTGCTCTCCGAACAGCTGGCCTACCTGCGCGGACAACTCGACGAGTCCGGGGTCGGGCCGGCCCGGCCGCCGGTCGAACTGCTGGTCGGCGGGGCGAGCGGGGCGGCGTTCGCGCGGGTGGCCCGCTACGCCGACGGCTACGCGCACGGCGGCGGGCCACCGCGCGCGTTCGGCTCGGCGGCGGCCAGGGCGCGGGCGGCCTGGCGCGACCTGGAGCGGCCAGGCGAGCCGATCTTGTGGGGCCAGGGCTACTTCGCCCTCGGCGACCCCGACCGGGGCAGTGCGTACCTGCGTGACTACTACGCGTTCACCGGGCCGTTCGCGGAGAAGATCGCGGCCGGGAACCTGACCTCGGCGCGCGCGGTGAAGGACTTCGTGCGCGGCTACGAGGCGCAGGGCTGTGACGAGCTGATCCTGTACCCGACGGTCGCCGACCTCGACGACCTCGCCCGGCTGGTGGAGGTGCTGGCGTAGTGCGCGTACGGGTGGTCGGCGCGGGACCGTCGGGGCTGTACCTGGCGATCCTGCTGAAGAAGGCCGACCCGGCGCACGAGATCACCGTGCTGGAGCGCAACGCCCCGGACGCCACGTTCGGCTGGGGTGTGGTGTTCTCCGAGGAGACGCTGGGCGCGCTGCGGGACGCGGACTACCCGACCCATCTGGAGATCACCGACTCGTTCGCCCGCTGGTCGGCGATCGACATCCGTTACCAGGGCCAGGTGCTGCGCTCGACCGGGCACACGTTCTCCGCGATCCGGCGCACCCACCTGCTGGACATCCTGCAACGCCGGGCACGCGAACTCGGTGTGGCACTGCGGTTCGACACCGAGGTCGCGGCCGAGGAGTCCGCTGAGGACGTCGACCTGGTGGTGGCGGCCGACGGGGCCAACAGCGCGCTGCGCCGGGCCGGGTCGTTCGGCACCACGTCCCGGCCGCAGGGCTGCAAGTACGTCTGGTTCGGCACCGACCTGGTGTTCGACGCGTTCACGTTCATCTTCGAGCAGACCGAGTTCGGGCTGTTCCAGGTGCACGCCTACCCGTTCGACGAGCACACCAGCACGTTCATCGTGGAGACCACCGAACAGACCTGGCGGCGCGCCGGGCTGGACACGATGTCCGAACAGGACAGCATCGCGTTCTGCTCGGAGCTGTTCGCGTCCCACCTGGATGGTCACCGGCTGATGTCCAACCGGTCGGTCTGGTTGGACTTCCCGTTGGTGCGCAACAGGAGCTGGCACGACGGCAACGTCGTCCTGGTCGGCGACGCCGCGCACACCGCGCACTTCTCGATCGGCTCGGGCACCAAGCTCGCCATGGAGGACGCGATCGGCCTGGCGAACGGCTTCGTGCGCCACCCTGGCAGCGTCGAGCAGGCGCTGGTGGACTACGAACTGGAACGCCAGCCGGTGGTGGACCGTTTCCAGCAGGCCGCCGGGGACAGCGCCGCCTACTTCGGCCGGGTGCGCCACTACCAGTCGCTGGCGCCGATCCAGTTCGCGTTCAACCTGCTGACCCGCAGCGGCCGGATCAGCCACGCCAACCTCACCCAGCGCGACCCGCAGCTGATCCGGGTGCTGGACGCCTGGTTCACGGCGACCGCCACCGGACAGACGGCCCTGCCCGGCTCGGTGGCGCCGCCGCCGATGTTCGCGCCGCTGCGGCTGGGCGAGAAGACCGTGCGGAACCGGATCGTGCGCGTCGGCGGGCCGGCGGGCGGCGCCGGGCTGGTGCTGACCGGGCTGGTCGCGGTCAGTGCCGAGGGCCGCACCACCGAGGACTGCCCGGTGATGGACGACTCGTGGGCCCCGCACGTCGCCGGGGTGCACGCCGCCGGGGCGCTGGCCGGGCTGCGCCTGGGGCACGCCGGGCGGCGCGGCGCGGTCCGGTCGTCCGGTGTGGACGTCGCGCTGCGCGCGGGCTGGCCGCTGGTCTCGGCGTCCCCGCTGCGCTACGCGCCGTTCGGCGCGGTGCCGGCGGAGCTGACCGAGCAGGGCATGGAACGGGTGCGCGCCGAGTTCGTCACTGCCGCGCGGCGGGCCGCCGCCGCCGGGTTCGACGTGCTGGAACTGGACCTGGCCGACGGCTACCTGCTGGCGAGTTTCCTGTCGCCGCTGGCCAACCGGCGTACCGACGTCCACGGCACCGACCGGCTGCGTTTCCCGCTGTCGGTCGTGGACGACGTGCGGGCGGTGTGGCCAGGGGTGCTCGCCGCGCGGCTCACCGCCACCGACTGGGCCCGGGGCGGCCTGGGTGTGGCGGAGGGCATCGAGCACGCCCGCGCGCTGGCCGAGCACGGCGTCGACCTGGTGCACGTGCGCGCCGGTCACAGCAGCGGCACCTCCCGCCCGGAGTACCGGCGGGGCTACCTGACGACACTGTCGGACCGGATCCGCAACGAGGCCGGCGTGCCGACCCTGGTCGGCGGCTACCTGACCACGCCGGACGAGGTGAACACCGTGGTGGCCGCCGGTCGCGCGGACCTGTGTCTGTTCGAGCCGCCGCCCACGCCGCTGGAGGCGGTGCCGTGAGCGCGTTCGCCGAACTGACCACCACCCAGGTCGCCGGCCTGCTGACCGGGCCGAGGGTGCCGGTGCTGCTGCTGCCGGTCGGCGCGGTCGAGCCGCACGGCCCACACGCCCCGCTGGGCACCGACGGGCTGATCTCCACCGGCATGTGTGAGCGTGCCGCCGGGCGGCTGGCCGACGACCCGACGCTGCGGGTGCTGGTCCTGCCGGCCATCGGCTACGGCGTGACCGACCTGGCCGCCGCGTTCGCCGGGTGCGTGTCGATCGGCGCGGACACGCTGCGGGCGCTGGTGACCGACGTCTGCCGGGCGCTCACCGCCCAGGGCCTGCACCGGATCGTGGTGGTGAACAACCACTTCGAGCCGGCGCACGTGACCGCGCTGCGCGAGGCGACCGCCGCGGCGGGGGTCGCCTACCTGGACCTGGTGCGCCGGCGCAACGCCGCGCGGCTGACCGAGGAGTTCCGCTCGGGGTCATGCCACGCCGGCCAGTACGAGACCTCGCTGGTGCTCGCCGACCGGCCCGACCTGGTCGACCGGCCGGTGGCCGGCGCGCTGCCCGACGTGCCGGTCGACCTGCCGGCGATGATGGCCGCCGGCCACGGGAGTTTCGCCGAACTCGGCATGGACCGCGCCTACTGCGGCTCGCCCGCCGGCGCGACCGTCGAGGAAGGACAGTCCAGTTTCGACACCCTGACCGACATGCTGGTCGAACTGATCCGGGAAGTGGGGCGCGGCTGATGCACGGGTACGACGACCTGCCCGAGGACCTCAATGTCGCCACGTACTTCATCGACCGCAACCTCGACGCCGGTCTGGGTGACCGCACGGCGCTGATCACCCCGGGCGGCACGCTGACCTACGCCGAACTGGCCGACCGGGTGCGCGGGGTCGCCCACGCGCTGCGCTCGGTGGGGGTGTCGGCCGGCGGCCGGGTGCTGCTGGCGCTGTCCGACGGCGTCGAGTTCGTCGCCACCTGGTACGCCGCGCAGCGCATCGGCGCGGTCACCGCCGAGGTGTACACGTTCCTGCCGGCCAAGGACTACGAGTACTACCTGGACTACGTGCGCCCCCGGGTCGTGGTCGTCGACGCGGTGACCGTCGACCGGATGCGCGAGGCGGCCGGCGGCCGGCACCGGTTGCTGGTCGCCGGGGACGTCGAGCCGCGCGACGGCGAGTTCACCCTGGCCGAGCTGGCGGCCGGCGCGCCGGAGACGGTCGAGGCGGCGCCGACCACCAGGGACGACGTGGCCATCTGGAAGTTCACCACCGGCAGTACCGGGGCGCCCAAGGCGTGTGTGCACACCGTGGCGACCCCGGTGATCTCCCACCTGTCCTACGCGCGCGGGGTGCTCGACCTCGGCCCTCGGGACGTGGTGCTGCCGGTGCCGAAGCTGTTCTTCGGCTACGCGCGTGACCTCGCGGCGCTCTACCCGTTCGGGGTCGGCGGCGCGGGGATCGCTTTCCCGGAACGCTCCACGGCCGACCGGATCTTCGAGTTGATCGCCCGGCACCGGCCGACGATCCTGGTGAACGTGCCGACGATGATGAGCGCGATGGTCGCCCATCCCGACGCGTCCAGCCAGGACCTGAGCTGTCTGCGGCTGACCACCTCGGCCGGCGAGGCGCTGCCGGCGGAGCTGCACCGCAAGTGGGACGAGACGTTCGGCGTGCCGGTGGTCGACGGCATCGGATCGTCGGAGGCGTACCACATCTACATCTCCAACCGGCCGGACGCGGCCCGCCGGGGCACCTGCGGGCAGGCCGTCCCCGGCTACCTGGCGCGGGTGGTGGACGACGAGGGAGCCGAGGCGCCGGACGGGCAGGTCGGCACCCTGGAGGTCACCGGCGGCACGGTCGCCCTGGAGTACCACGGGGACGCGGAGAAGTCGGCGGCGACGTTCCGCGGCCGGACCGTCCACACGGGAGACCTGTTCAGTCGGGACGCCGACGGGTACTTCACCTACCACGGCCGCGCCGACGACCTGTTGAAGGTCGGCGGGATCTGGGTGGCGCCCAGCGAGATCGAACACTGCCTGATCGGCCACCCGGACGTCGTCGAGTGCGCGGTCACCGGGCAGGAGACCGACGGCCTGGTCCGCACCAGGGCCTACGTGGTGGCCCGCGAGGGCGTCACCGGTACCCCGGAGCTGGGCCAGGCGCTGCGCGACTACGTCGGCGAGCGACTGTCCGGACACAAACGTCCACAGGAGATCGTGTTCACCGATTGGTTGCCACGCACCACCAACGGCAAGCTCGACCGGCGTGCCCTGCGGACGCTCTCGTGAGGACAGTCGTCGTCACGGGCGGCACCAAGGGAATCGGCGCGGCCGTCGCGCGGCGCTTCACCGACGCCGGCGACCGGGTGGTGGCGCTCAACCACACCGACCTGGACGTCACCGACGAGGACGCCGTGCGGTCGGTGCTCGACGGGATACGGGTGGACGTGCTGGTCAACAACGCCGGTATCTCGGCCAGCGCGCCGGTGCACCGGACCTCGGTCGAGCAGTGGCGCGCGCAGCTGGAGGTGAACGCGACCGGCGCGTTCCTGTGCACCCGCGCGGTGCTGCCCGGCATGCGGGAACGCGACAGCGGCCGGATCGTCACCGTCGCCTCGACCGTCGGCCTGGTCGGCACCGCCTACACCGCCGGCTACACGGCCTCCAAGCACGCGGCGCTGGGCCTGATGCGCTCGGTCGCCGCCGAGGTCGCCGGGACCGGCGTGACCGCCAACGCGGTGTGCCCGACGTTCGTGCGCACCGACATGACCGCCCGCAGCGCGGCGAAGGTCGCCGAGGTGACCGGGAAGTCCGAACAGGACAGTGTGGCGTCGCTGGCCGCGCTGTCCCCGCTGGGCCGGCTGCTCGAACCGGAGGAGGTCGCGTTCGCGGTGGCGTTCCTGGCCTCCCCGGATGCCGGCGCGATCAACGGCCAGACGATCGTCCTGGACGGAGGAGGAGTACAGACGTGAGTCCCTTCAGGGCGTCGCCGGGGTTCACCGGTGACTGGAAGCACTTCGACCTGGTGGTGGCCGACGGCGTCGCCACGGTCACGCTGAACCGGCCGGACAAGCTCAACGCGCTGACCTTCGACGTCTACGCCGACCTGCGCGACCTGCTCGCCGAACTCCCCCACCGGGGTGACGCGCGGGTCGTGGTGATCACCGGCGAGGGCCGGGGGTTCTGCTCGGGCGGCGACGTCGAGGAGATCATCGGCGAGCTGCGACGGATGGCACCGGCCGAGTTGCTGGAGTTCACCAGAATGACCGGCGCGGTGGTCAAGGCGCTGCGCGAGTGCCCGCTGCCGGTGATCGCGTCGGTCAACGGGATCGCCGCCGGGGCCGGTTCGGTGATCGCGCTGGCCAGCGACTTCCGGCTGCTGGCCGAGTCGGCGTCGTTCGCGTTCCTGTTCACCAGGGTCGGGCTGGCCGGCGCCGACATGGGTTCGGCGTACCTGCTGCCCCGGCTCGTGGGCCTTGGCCGGGCCACCGAGCTGCTGATCCTGGGCGACAAGGTCGACTCCGCGCACGCCGAGCGGATCGGCCTGGCGACCAGGGTCGTCCCCGACGCCGAGTTGGGTGAGCACACCGCCGAGCTGGCCAGGCGGCTGGCCGACGGCCCCGCGCTCGCCTACTCGTCGACGAAGGTCCTGCTGACCAGGGAGCTGGACATGGACCTCGGCAGCTCGATCGAGCTGGAGGCGATGACCCAGGCCCTGCTGATGAAAAGCGACGACCACGCGGAGTTCTACGCCGCGTGGACGGCCGGGAGGAAGCCGAGGTGGAGCGGCCGGTGAACGAGATCGTCAACGCCCCGGGCCTCGCCGCGCCCGTCGGCTTCGCGCACGCGGTGGTCGCCGCCCCCGGCCGCACGGTGTACCTGGGCGGGCAGACCGCCCAGGGCCCCGACGGCGTGATCATCGGCACGACGATGGCCGAGCAGTTCGGGGTGGCGGCCGGCAACGTCGTCACCGCGCTGGCGGCGGCTGGCGCGACGCCCGACCAGCTGGTGTCGCTGGTGATCTACACGACCGACGTGCCCGGGTACAAGGCGGCGCTGCCGGAGCTGGGTTCGGTGTGGCGTGAGCACTTCGGCCGCCATTACCCGGCCGTCGCGCTGCTGGGCGTGGCCGCGCTGTTCGACGAGGAAGCCGTGGTGGAGTTGGTGGGGACGGCGGTGATCCCGGCATGACCCTGGCCGAGCGCGCCGAGTCCGCCGGCGCCGCGCTGCGCCCGGTGGCCGCCGCCGGGGAACCGGGCCGGGTCAACCACCCGCTGCTGGCGGGGCTGGCCAGGCACGGTCTGCTCGGCGAGATCTTCCGGCGCGAGGGCGACCGGTACGCGCCGACCTCGGCGATGGCCCTGTGCCGGATCCGCGAGGGTCTGGCCCGGCACAGCACCGAGGCGGAGACGGCGTTCGCCCTGCAGGGTCTGGGCGCGTACCCGATCCTGCTGGCCGGCACTCAGTCCACTGTGGACCAATGGATTCCCGCGATCGCCGCCGGCGAGATCGCCGTCGGCTTCGCCCTGTCCGAGCCCGGTGCCGGCTCCGACGTCGCCTCCCTCGCCCTGCTGGCGGAACCGGACGGCGACGACTACCTGCTGACCGGCGAGAAGGCGTTCATCTCCAACGCCCCGGACGCCGGCGTGTACTCGGTGTTCGCCAGGACCAGCGACCGCGGCGCCCGGGGGATCACCGCGTTCGCCGTCCCCGCCGACGCCCCCGGCCTGACCGGCACCCGCCAGTCCATGGTCTCCCCCCACCCGATCGGCCGGCTCACCTTCGCCGGTGTGCGGGTGCCGGCAAGCGCCGTCCTCGGCGAGATCGACGCCGGCTGGACCGTCGCGATGCGCACCCTGGACATGTTCCGCCCGAGCGTCGGCGCGTTCGCCGTCGGCATGGGCCAGGCCGCGCTGGACGCGGCCGTCGCCCACACCGCCGACCGCCAGGCCTTCGGCCGCCCCCTCCGCGAGTTCCAGGCGGTCTCCCACCAGCTCGCCGAGGTCGCCACCCGCCTGCACGCCGCCCGGCTGCTGGTCCACGACGCGGCCACCGCCTTCGACGCCGGTGGCCGCACCGGCCACCTGTCGGCCATGGCCAAACTCTTCGCCACCGAAACCGCCCAACAGGCCGTCGACGTGGCGATCCAGGTGCACGGAGCCCGCGCGCTCGAACAGGGACACCTGCTCGAACACCTCTACCGCGAGGTCCGCGCACCCCGGATCTACGAGGGCGCCAGCGAGATCCAACGCGAGATCATCGCCCGCCACCTCTACCGCTGAGGGCCTAGCCGGCCGCTTCCGGAACCGACGCCATGGCCAGCCGGATCTCGTCGTCGGACAGGAGGCGGTCGGTCATGTCGCCGGACAGGTAGGTGGCGTAGGCCGGCAGGTCGAGCAGGGCGTGGCCGCACAACGCGGTCAGGATGACCTTCTCCTCGCCGGAGTCGCGGCAGCGCAACGCCTCCCGGACGCACTCGGCCAGGGCGTGGCTCGGTTCGGGGGCGGGGATGACACCCTCGGCCCTGGCGAACCGGATCCCGGCGGCGAAGCACTCGTTCTGCGGCACGGACACCGCCTCCACCAGGCCCAGGTCGACGATGTGCGACAGCAGCGGCGACATCCCGTGGTACCGCAGGCCGCCGGCGTGGATCGGGTCCGGGATGAACGCGTGGCCCAGGGTGTGCATCTTGAGCAGCGGGGTCAGGCCGGCGGTGTCGCCGAAGTCGTAGGTGTACACGCCCCTGGTCAGCGACGGGCAGGCCGCCGGCTCGACCGCACGGATCTCCGGTTGTGGACCACCGGCCAGTTTCTCCCGCAGGAACGGGAAGACCAGGCCGCCGAAGTTGGAGCCGCCGCCGGTGCAGCCGACGATCAGGTCCGGGGTGTCGCCGGCCATCGCCATCTGCGCCAGCGCCTCCTCACCGATCACCGTCTGGTGCATCAGCACGTGGTTGAGGACGCTGCCCAGCGCGTAGCGCGCGTTCGGGTTTCCCGCCGCCATCTCGACGGCCTCGCTGATCGCGATGCCCAGGCTGCCGGTGGAGTCCGGGGTCCGCGCCAGCACGGCGCGGCCGGACTCGGTCAGCTCCGACGGGCTCGCGTGGACGGTCGCGCCGAACGTCTCCATCATGATCTTGCGGTAGGGCTTCTGGTCGTAGGACGCCCGGACCTGCCACACCTCACAGTCCAGACCGAACTGTGCGCTGGCGAACGCCAGGGCGCTGCCCCACTGCCCGGCGCCGGTCTCGGTGGTCAGCAGCCCCACGCCCTCGGCGGCGTTGTAGTACGCCTGCGGCACGGCGGTGTTGGTCTTGTGCGAACCGACCGGGCTGACGCCCTCGTACTTGTAGTAGATCCGGGCCGGGGTGCCCAGCTCACGCTCCAGCCGGCGCGCCCGGATCAGCGGCGACGGACGCCACAGCCGGTAGACCTCGGCGACCTCGTCGGGAATGGGCACATAACGATCCTGGGTCGCCTCCTGCTCGATCAGCGCCCTCGGGAACAACGGGGCCAGATCGTCGGGGGTGATCGGCTCGCGGGTGCCCGGATGTAACGGTGGCGGAGGGGGTTTCGGCAGGTCAGGCACGATGTTGTACCACCGTGTCGGCAGGTCGGACTCGTCGAGTCGGAACGTGGTTCGTCCAGCCATGGTGGCTCCTTGATCGGCCAGCGAGACGCAGCCCACGGTAGGAGTGTGCGGGCCGGGAAGAAAGAAGGCAGTCGGGTGGTTATACCGTGACGTGGTGAACGTCGAGGTGACTCCACTGCCGGGCATCGGCACGCGCCAGGATTTCGTGTTACGCACCGGTCGACGCATCGGCGTCATCACGTATCGGGACGGCCGTTCGGAGCTGATCGTATCAAAACGGGATGATCCGGACACCTGCACGGCCTCGATACCGTTGTCCCCGGACGAGGCGGCCGCCCTGGCGGGCCTGCTCGGCGCACCGCAGCTGGTCGCCGAACTGTCCAAGGAGCACGACGGCCTCAGCGGCGTGAACACCAAGCAACTTCCCCTGGTGCCCGGATCCCCGTACGACGGGCGCACGCTTGGTGACACGCAGCTGCGGAGCCGCACCGCGGTGTCGGTGGTGGCCGTGGTCCGCGCGGGCACCGTGCACCCCTCCCCCCGCCCGGACTTCGTCATGGGCGGCGGCGACCTGCTGGTGACCATCGGCACGAGTGAAGGGCTCGCCAAAGCGGCCGACGTCCTCGACCGCGGGTAGCGGCCGGTGCACAACTCCGCGATCGCGCTGATCGAGCTGGGCGCGATCTTCTTCGGCCTCGGCGTCCTGGGACGCATGGCCTGGAAGATCGGCATCTCGCCCATTCCCTTCTACCTGCTCGGCGGGTTGGCGTTCGGCAGCGGCGGGATCCTGCCACTCGAGGGCATCGAGGGTTTCGCCTCGCTGGCCAGCGAGATCGGCGTGATCCTGCTGCTGCTGTTGCTCGGCCTGGAGTACTCGGCGGCCGAACTGGTCACCGGACTGAGACGGTCCTGGCTGGCCGGTCTGCTCGACCTGGTGCTCAACGCCGCCCCGGGCGCGATCGTGGCGCTGATGCTGGGGTGGGGCGTGATCGGCGCGCTGGCGATGGCCGGCGTCACCTACATCTCCTCGTCGGGCATCGTCGCGAAAGTACTGTCCGACCTCGGTCAGCTCGGCAACCGGGAAACCCCCGTCATCCTCTCGATCCTGGTGTTCGAGGACCTGGCGATGGCCGTCTACCTGCCGATCCTCACCGGCGTACTGGCCGGCGCGACCCTGCTCGGCGGGTTGACGACCATCGGCATCTCGCTGGCCGTGGTGACCCTGGTCCTGGTGCTCGCGCTGCGTTTCGGCCGGTACGTCTCGGCGATCGTCGACAGCAAGAGCCCCGAGGTGTTCCTGCTGCGCGTGCTGGGCGCGGCGCTGCTGGTGGCCGGTGTCGCCCAGCAGTTGCAGGTGTCGGCGGCGGTCGGCGCGTTCCTGCTCGGCATCGCGATCTCCGGCTCCACCGCCGAGAACGCGACCCGGATGCTCGAACCGCTGCGTGACCTGTTCGCCGCGATCTTCTTCGTCGTGTTCGGACTGAACACCAACCCGGCCGAGATCCCGCCGGTGCTGGGGGTGGCGCTGCTGCTGGCGCTGGTCACCACGGTCACCAAGCTGATCACCGGCTGGTGGGCGGCGAAGTGGCAGGGCATCGGCAGGATGGGCCGGGCCCGCACCGGCGCCGCGCTGGTGGCCAGAGGTGAGTTCTCGATCGTCATCGCCGGGCTGGCGGTGTCGGCCAACGTGGTGGACGCCCAGCTCGCGGCGCTGGCGGCGGCCTACGTGCTGATCATGGCCGTGTTCGGGCCGCTGGCCGCGCGGGGCGCCGAACCCGTGATGCGCCTGGCCGCGACCCGGTTCCGCCGCACGGCCACCGCCTAGTTACCGCCCTGGCGGCGGGTCAGTTCGGCGAGCAGCAGGCCGCTGCGGGGCTTGGGCGTGAAGTAGGTGCTCTTGCGCGGCATCCGCCGGCCGGCGGCGTGCACGGCCTGGACCGTCGACAGCGGAACGGGCGCCACCAGCACGACCGCGTCGGCGTCGGTCGGGGGCTCGCGGCCGTCGGGCAGCGGCCGGACGTGCGGGCCGTCGGGCGCCAGGCCCAGCGCGTCACGCAGCAGGACCTCCTCGACGGCGGCGTGGTCCAGGCCGGTTCCCGGCAGCCGCACCCGGACCATCCCGTCGCCACAGCGGACCAGCACCGTGCCCGGCTCGGGCGGCGCGTCCGACTCCTCGACGGTGAGACCGGCGGCCCGCCACGCCCCGACCAGGTCGTCGCGGGTCAGGCCGGTGCCGGTGATGACACGGTGGAAGGCGCCGATGCGCAGGGCCGGGCCCGCGGTGATCAGGGCCAGCAGCCCGCCCAGGCCGGCGGCGGTCGCGGCGGCGACCCGGTGGTTGCCGTCGGCGACCATCAGCGGGTGCTCGGCGGCGCGGGCGAGCACGGTGTCCTGGCACCGGCCGGGGCCCAGCAGCCACAGGCGGTGCCGGCGCCCCCCGGAGTCCACCGTGGTGATCTCCGGGAGCGTGCCGGCGACGGCGGCACGCAGCGTCTCAGTCAGCGTGTTCGTCCCGCTGACCGGGACGAGCATGGCGGCGCTGGTGGCGTGACCCAGGCCGGTGAGCATCTCACCCCGGTCGGCGACGATCTCCGGGTAGACCTGCTCGCTGTGCCGGACCCGGTCGTGCCCGGCGGCGTCCACCGCGGCCGGGTCGACCAGACACAGCAGACCGCACGCCGTCCCGTCCGGACCGTCCACTTCGTACGGGGCGACGACGTCGGTCACCGGCCGGTACGCGGTGCGCCGCAACGTCGCCAGCGTCGCCCTGGCCGCCGGCAGCGCGTCGTGCAGCCCCAGTCCGGCCGCGATCGCCCGCGGTGTCCGATGTGGATGCTGGACGGCCAGCAGCGTGCCGGTGGAACGCCGGCGCAACGCCTCGATCACCCGTTCCGGCTCGGCGAACTCGTCGACGTCCGGGCCAGGAACCTCGTCGCGGACCACCCAGCCGCGCTCGACCGGCCGGACCCAGTCGGGCATCAGAGCTCGACGGCCGCGAACAGTGAACCGAGTTCGGGATGGGTGAGGGCCCGCAGCGAACCGGGCCGCTGGCTGCCCAGCCGCACCCCGGCGATCTGGGTGCGGACCAGCTTGCGCACCGGGTGCCCGACCTCGGCCAGCAGCCGGCGCACGATGTGGTTGCGCCCCTCGTGCAGCACGACCTCGACCATCGCTCGCCCCGCGTGCGTGTCGACCACGCGGAACTCGTCGACCCGCGCCGGGCCGTCCTCCAACACCACGCCGTCGCGCAGCTGGCGGCCGACCGTACGCCCGACCGGACCGGACACCTCGGCGAGATAGGTCTTGAGCACCTCGAACGACGGGTGCGTCAACCGGTGCGCGAGATCGCCGTCGTTGGTGAACAGCAGCAGGCCCTCGGTGTCGGCGTCGAGCCGGCCGACGTGGAACAGCCGCTCCCGGCGGTCGCGCACGTAGTCGCCGACACACGGGCGGCCCCGGTCGTCGGACATCGTGGTGTGCACGCCGCGCGGCTTGTTGAACGCCAGGTAGACCAGGTCGGCGCGCACGATCACCCGGACGCCGTCGACGTGGATCACCGCGTTGTCCGGGTCGACCCGGCGGCCGAACTCGGTGACGACCTTGCCGTCCACACTGACCCGCCCCTCGGCGATGAGCTCCTCGGAGGCCCGCCGCGAGGCGATCCCGGCCTGGGCGAGGACCTTCTGCAGGCGGACCCCTTCGTCAGACGTCATCGATGGAGTCAACCTCCGGTAGCAGGGGCGCGATCGGCGGCAGGTCCTCCAGGGAGGACAGGCCGAGGCGCTCGAGGAACAGTTCGGTCGTGCGATAGAGGAAGCCGCCGGTCTCCTGGTCCGTGCCGGTCTCCTCGACGAGCCCGCGAGCGAGCAACGTGCGGATCACACCGTCACAGTTGACCCCACGCACGGCGGCGACCCGCGCCCGGGTCACCGGCTGACGGTAGGCGATGACCGCCAGGGTCTCCAACGCGGCGCGGGTCAGCTTCGCCCGCTGCCCACCGAGCAGAAGTTTCTCGACGTAGGGGGCGTGCCGGTCCCGGGTGTAGAAACGCCAGCCGCCGCCGGAATGCCGCAGGTCGAAGCCCCGGGCACGCTCGGTGTACTCGGCGGCCAGACGTACCAACGTCGTGCGGACCCTGGCGACGGAGGTGTCGGTGGCGGCGGCCAGCGACTCGTCGTCCACGGGCGAGTCGACAACGAGCAGCAACGACTCCAGCGCCGACTCAAGCTCCTCGTCGGTCAGCTCGACCGGCTCGGCGGGTTCGTCGGAGACGGCTGGTTCGGCTGGTTCGGCTGGGGCCGCTGGGGCTTCCGGGGCTTCCGGGGCTTCCGGGGCCACGGACTCACCAGTGGTTTCGGTGTCGGTCAGGTCCGCCGCCCCGTCTCCGCCAGCCGCCTCGGGCTCGGGCTCGGGCTCGGGCTCGGGCTCGGGCTCGGGCTCGGGCTCGGGCTCGGGCTCGGGCTCGGGCTCGGGCTCGGGCTCGGGCTCGGGCTCGGGACTGACGATCCCACTGTCCGGCTCGGGGGTGGGCGCCAGGTCACCGAGGGTCGCTGGGTCGTGGTCCTGGGCGCTCACCCGTACTCCTCCTCGTCACCGGCGGACATGATGCCCGCGGCGGCCTTGGCCTCGTCGACGGTCCCGCCCGTCCAGCGGACCAGGAGTTCGGCCAGCGCCTCCTCCTGGTCGAAGGCGATCACGTCCTCCTTGTACAGATCGAGCAGCGCCAGGAACCGGGCGACGACCTCGATGCTGTGCTCGCAGTCGGCCACCAGTTCGGTGAACGTGGCCCGACCGGCCGTCGCCAGCCGCACGCGCAGGATCGCGACGTGTTCGCGGACCGACACCTTCCCCATGTGCAGGTGGTCGATCGACACCGTCGGCGGCGGCTTCGGCCGGAACACCGCCGCCGCGACCTCGGCGAAGCGTTGCGGGTTGACCCCCAGCATGACCTCGGGCAGCAGCGACGTGAACCGGTCCTCCAGCGCCACCGACCTCGGGTAGCGGCGCAGCGCCCCCGCCTCCAGCTCCGCGAACAGCGCCGCCACCTGCTTGTACGCCCGGTACTGCAACAGCCGCGCGAACAGCAGGTCGCGGGCCTCGAGCAACGCCAGGTCGTCCTCGTTCTCCACGTCGCCGGTCGGCAGCAGCCGGGCCGCCTTCAGGTCGAGCAGCGTCGCGGCGATCACCAGGAACTCGGTGGTCTCGTCGAGGTTCCAGTCGTCGCCGGCCTGGCGCAGGTGGGCGATGAAGTCGTCGGTGACCCGGTGCAGGGCGACCTCGGTGACGTCCAGCTCGTGCTGGGAGATCAGCTGCAACAGCAGGTCGAACGGGCCCTCGAAGTTCGACAGGCGCACCGTGAACCGTGGTGAGGAGGGATCGGGTCCGGGATCGGTCAACGAACGCTACTTCCCGGCTGTGTCATGGCGCAGTCGTCGCACCAGCACCGAGTCCTCACCGCGTTCGTCCAGGTCGGCGAGGACCACGGCGATCGCCTCGCGCACCACCCGGCCCCGGTCGACCGCCAGGCCGTGGGTCGCCCGCAGCCCCAGGCGCGCGTGTTCCAGCGCCAGCAGCTCCTCGTCCGACACGTACACCGTGATCTTGGACGTGTGCTTCTGGCGCGGTGACCCGCGCCGGGACGAGACCGGCGGCGGCTGCGTCACCGGCCAGTTCTCCTCCGCCCGCTCTCCCGTCTCCCTGAACAACTCTGCCGCACCCGGCAACGAGGCACGACGACTCACCGGGCCATCGCCACTTCCCGGGCAATGACCTCGCGGGCCAGCTGCCGGTAGGCCTTCGCCCCGGCCGAGCGCGGCGCCCACACCGTGATCGGCGCGCCGGCGACGGTCGTCTCCGGGAACCGGACGGTCCGGTTGATCACGCTGTCGAACACGATGTCCTCGAACCGTTCGACGACGCGCGCGATCACCTCGCGGGAGTGCAGCGTGCGCGGGTCGAACATGGTGGCGAGGATGCCGGTGATCTCCAGCTTCGGGTTGAGCCGCTCGCGCACCTTCTCGATCGTGTCGATCAGCAGGGCGACCCCGCGCAGGCTGAAGAACTCGCACTCCAGCGGGATCAGCACGCCGTCCGCCGCGGCCAGCGCGTTGACCGTGAGCAGGCCGAGCGAGGGCTGGCAGTCGATGAGGATGTAGTCGTAGTAGTCGATGACCGGGCGCAGCGCGCGGACCAGCGTGTGCTCGCGACCCACCTCGGCCACCAGCTGCACCTCGGCGGCGGACAGGTCGATGTTGCTCGGCAGCAGGTCCATGTTCTCGACACCGGTACGGATCACGGCGTCCGACGCGGTCACCGAACGGTCGATGATCACGTTGTAGATGGTGCGTTCGAGCTGGTGAGCGGGGATACCGAGACCGACGGAGAGCGCTCCCTGCGGGTCGAAGTCGACGATCAGCACGCGCCGGCCGAACTCCGTCAGCGCGGCGCCGAGGTTTATGGTCGACGTCGTCTTGCCGACCCCACCCTTCTGGTTGCACAGGGCGAGGACCTTCGCCGGGCCGTGCCCGTTGAGCAGCGGTGGTTCGGGAATGTGCCGCTTGGGTCGGCCGGTCGGGCCCAGTGAGCCGTTCGGGCTGTCGTCGAGCGCCTCGTCCTCGTCGGAAGCCGCTCGTGGGGCGAGGCTGAGCTCCCGTTCCGAGGGATGCATTGTCGACATATCGACCTAGCTCCTTGTCGTCCGCGCTGTCCGCCGCAGCTTAGAGATCAGGCCGCGGAAGCGGCAAAGAGGCTCGCCGTTTCTCGGTGTTCCAGTTGTCGCGGGTGGTGAGGGAGCGTGTTGTCGCGGATCAGCCCCTGGCTCTCGGGTGGGCGGTGGCGTAGACCTCTCGGAGGGTGTTGACGGTGACCAGCGTGTAGATCTGGGTGGTGGTCACCGAGGCGTGGCCCAGGAGTTCCTGGACGACCCGGACATCCGCGCCGCCCTCCAGGAGATGGGTGGCGAACGAGTGCCGCAGGGTGTGCGGGGACACCGAGGCCGCGATCCCCGCCCGTTCGGCCGCCACCTTCAGCACCTGCCAGGCGCTCTGCCTGGACAGCCGCCCGCCCCGGACGTTGAGGAAGACCGCCGGGGTGCCCCGACCTCGGGTGGCCAGGCCGGGGCGGGCCCTGACCAGGTACGCGTCCAGGGCGTTGAGGGCGGGACGGCCGATCGGGACCAGGCGTTGCTTGCCGCCCTTGCCGTCCAGGCGGACTGTTCGCTCCGTCTTGTCGATGTCGTCCAGGTCGAGGCCAACGGCCTCGGAGATTCGGGCGCCGGTGGAGTACAGGACCTCCAGCAGGGCCCGGTCACGCAGCGGGCCCGGGCCTTCCAGCGCGGGGGTGTCGAGCAGGCGCAGGACGTCGTCCACGGGCAGCGCCTTGGGGAGTCGGCGGGGGGCGGCCGGGGGGCGGACCTCGCGCGCCGGATCCAGGTCGACCATGCCTTCGCGGACGGCGAAGCGGTGCAGGCCGCGCACCGCCACCAGCGCCCTGGCCGCCGAGGACGCCGCCAGCGGGGGGTGGGTGGCGTCGCCCTCCCGGAGGACGGCGAGGAACGCCGACACGTGCGGCTCGGAGACGGCCACCAGGTCCGGCAGGCCGGAACTGGTGAGGTGTTCGGCGTAACGGCGCAGGTCACGGGTGTAGCTGTCGAGGGTGTTGCGGGCCGTGCCGCGCTCGACGGCCAGGTGGTCGAGGTAGGCGGCCACGGCGTCGGCCAGTGCCGGCGCGACCTCGACCATGACACCTCCCGCAGAGCGGCGTAGCACCGGAGTCGGGTCAGCCTATTCGTCGTCATCCGGCGCCGGGGAGGTGGCGCGCTGACGTATCGTGGAATTCGTACACCGGGAAGGGAAGGTAACCGTGTCGATCGGCAGTGACGACCTCCGCGTCGGCACGTCCGAGCGTGAGGCCGCGGTGAACATTCTCGGTGACCACTTCTCCGAGGGCCGGCTGGCGATGGAGGAGTACGAGCAGCGGGTGGGCGCCGCGCTGGAGGCCACCACCCGAGGCGATCTGCGGCCGTTGTTCCGCGACCTGCCACCGCCCTATCCCGCGTTCATGGTGCCGCCGGTGCAGCGACAACCACCGCTGCCGGCACATCGCGCCAGGTCCGAACCCGCGGTCATGTCCGACAAGAGCAAGCTCGCGGCGGGCGTGTTGCAGATCCTGTTGCCCTTCGGCATCGGGCGGTTCTACACCGGACACACCGGCGTCGGCCTCGCGCAGCTGTTGACCTCGTTCATGTTCGTCGGGATCGTCTGGAGCGTCATCGACGGCATCCTGCTGATCGTCAACGGCGGCGTGGACGGCGAAGGACGCCGGCTGCGCGACTAGAGAAAGCCTCTGAGCAGCGCTTCCGTGCCCTCCAGGTGTTCGGCCATCGCCACCCTGGCGGTCTGGGCGTCGCCGGACAGGATCGCCTCGACGACGGTGTGGTGCTGGTCGTTCGAGTGGCCGATGTTGACGGCCAGCAACGGGATCGCGTCCAGCAGCTCGTTGACCTTCGTGCGGACGTCAGCCACGGCGCTGGTCAGCGACGGCGACGCGGTGACCTCGGCGATCGCCAGGTGCAGACGGGAGTCCAGCCGGCGGTACTCCGCCTCCTCCCCCGCCGCCACCCCGGCCACGTCGGTCAGCCGCACCCGCAGGTGCTGGCGGTCCGACGGGCTCAACGACCGGGCCGCGGCCGCCTGCGCCGCACCGGTTTCCAGGACCCGGCGCAGGGTCAGCACGTCCTCGATGTCGGCGCCGGGCAGGGGCGCGCGGCGCCGGGGACGCGGGCTCGCCGGCAGGTCGTCGGCGACGAACGTGCCGCCGTAGCGGCCCCGGCGGGACTCGACGTAGCCGGCGTCGGCCACCGCGCGGATCGCGTCGCGCAGGGTCACCCGGCTCACCGCGAGGCGGGCGGCGAGGTCGCGTTCGGCGGGCAGGCGTTCGCCGGGGGCCACGACGCCCAGCCGGATCGCCTGGAGCAGCCGTTCGACGGTCTCCTCGAAGGCGTTGCGGGGGCGCACCGGCCGGAACACCGCCTCGGCCGCGTGCGGTCCTCTGTGGACTGACACTAGAGCGGGGTGACGTAGGCGCCGGAGATCCCGCCGTCCACGAGGAACGTCGACGCGGTGACGAACGACGCGTCGTCGCTGGCCAGGAACGCGGTCGCGGCGGCGATCTCCTCCGGCTCGGCGAACCGGCCCATCGGCACGTGCACCAGCCGCCGCTGCGCCCGTTCGGCGTCTGCGGCGAACAACTCCTTGAGCAGCGGCGTGTTCACCGGACCCGGGCACAGCGCGTTGACCCGGATGCCCTCGCGCGCGAACTCCACCCCCAGCTCCCGGCTCATCGCCAGCACCCCGCCCTTGGACGCGGTGTAGGAGATCTGCGAGGTCGCCGCGCCCAGCACGGCCACGAACGACGCGGTGTTGATGATCGAACCCCGGCCCTGGCGGCGCATGTGCGGCAACACGTACTTGCAGCACAGGTACACCGACGTGAGGTTGACCCGCTGCACGTGCTCCCACGCCTCGATGCCGGTCTCCAGGATCGAGGCGTCCTCCGGTGGCGAGATGCCGGCGTTGTTGAACGCGATGTCCACGCTGCCGTGCCGCTCCACGACCTGCGCGTACAGCGCCTCGACGGCCGGCTCGTCGGTCACGTCGCAGGTGATCGCGTCGCCGCCGATCTCGCCGGCCAGGGCGGTGATCGCCTCGGTGTTCAGGTCGACGCCGACGACCAGCGCACCTTCCTCGGCGAAGCGGCGCGCGGTGGCCAGGCCGATCCCGCTGGCCGCTCCGGTGATGACGGCGACCTTGTCCCGCAAGCGATTCATGACTCCCCCTCGGTGGCGATGAACACGTTCTTGGTCTCGGTGAACGCGTCCAGCGCGTCCGGTCCGAGCTCGCGGCCGAGCCCGGACTGCTTCATGCCCCCGAAGGGCGTCCAGTACCGCACCGACGAGTGCGAGTTGACCGACAGGTTGCCGGCCTCCACCCCGCGCGCTACCCGCAGCGCGCGGCCGACGTCCCGGGTCCAGATCGAGCCGGACAGGCCGTAGTCGGTGTCGTTGGCCATCCTCAGCGCGTCGGCCTCGTCGTCGAAGGCCTGCACGGTGACCACCGGCCCGAACACCTCGTCGACGACCGTCCGGTCGGTCGGGGTTCGCGGCAGGACGACCGTCGGCGGGAACCAGTAGCCGGGGCCCTCCGGCGCGCTGCCCCGGAACGCCACCTCCACCTCGTCGTCCACATAGGACGACACGGAGGCCAGGTGGCCGGCGGAGATCAGCGGGCCCATCTCGGTCCGCTCGCTGGCCGGGTCGCCGACGACCACCCCGCGCACGGCCGGTTCGAGCAGTCCTAGGAACCGGTCGAACGCGCTGCGCTGCACCAGGATCCGCGACCGGGCACAGCAGTCCTGGCCGGCGTTGTCGAACACCCCGTAGGGCGCGGTCGCCGCCGCGCGCTCCAGGTCGGCGTCGGCGAACACGATGTTGGCGTTCTTGCCGCCGAGTTCCAGCGTCACCCGTTTCACCTGGGCAGCGCAGCCCGCCATGATGCCCCGGCCGACCTCGGTCGACCCGGTGAACACCACCTTGCGCACCAACGGATGGTCGACGAACCGCTGGCCGACGACCGAGCCACGGCCGGGCAGCACCTGGAACACGTCCTCGCCGATCCCGGCCTCGCGGGCCAGCTCACCGAGGCGGATCGCGGTCAGCGGGGTCAGCTCCGCCGGTTTGAGCACCACGGTGTTGCCGGCGGCCAGCGCGGGCGCGAAACCCCAGCCGGCGATGGGCATCGGGAAGTTCCACGGCACGATCACGCCGACCACGCCCAGCGGCTCGGCGAAGGTGACGTTCACCCCGCCGGGCACCGGGATCTGCCGGCCGAACAGCCGTTCCGGCGCGGCGGCGTAGTAGTGCAGCACGTCGCGGACGTTGCCGGCCTCCCACCGCGCGTTGCCGATCGTGTGCCCGGAGTTGGCGACCTCCAACGAGGCCAGGTTGTCCACATCGGAGTCGACGGCCTCGGCGAAGCGCCGCAGCAGCCGGGCGCGGTCACCGGGCGCGACGGCCCGCCAGGCCGGCAGCGCGCGGTGCGCCCGCTCGATCGCCGCGTCGGCGTCGGCGGCCGAGGTCGACGGCACGGTCGCCACCACCTGCTCGGTCGCCGGGTTGACCACCTCGGTGTTCATCGTCGTGCCTCCTCGACCAGCGCCGCGAACAGCCGCCGGTCAACGTCCATCTCCGGGTGCCACTGCACGCCGAGGCAGAAGGTCTCCCCCGGCAGTTCGACGGCCTCCACCGTGCCGTCGGCGGCCCACGCGACCGGGACGAGCCCCTCGCCGAGGCGGTCGATCGCCTGGTGGTGGTGGCAGCGCACGTCGACCTGCTCGCCGAGGATGCCGGCGAGCCGACTGCCCTCGGCGATCCGCACGCCGACCTCGCCGAAGGTTCCCAGCCGGGGCACGTGGTCGGTGGTGCCCACGACGTCGGGCAGGTGCTGGTGCAGGGTTCCGCCGAGCACGACGTTGAGCATCTGCAACCCCCGGCACACGCCGAGCAGCGGCAGGCCGGTCTTCAGCGCGAGCGCCACCAGGTCGGACTCGGCGGCGTCGCGGTCGGCGCGGGCCGGGCCGGTCGCCGGGTCCCTGGCCGCGCCGTAGCGGGCCGGGTCGATGTCGGCGCCGCCGACCACGATCAGACCGTCCAGACCGGACAGGTGGGCGGCCTCCCAGGTGGTGGCGGGCGGCAGCAGGATCGGGGTGCCACCGACGGCGGTGACCCCGTCGAGGTAGACCCCGGGCAGGACGGCCGAGGGCAGGTCCCAGAACCCGAAGCTGGCCTGCTCGACGTAGGTGGTGAGGCCGATCAGCGGGCTAGAGGCGTTCGAAGCCACGGATCCGCTCCCAGTCGGTGACCGCCGCGTCGTAGGCGGCGAGTTCCACGCGGGCGTTGTTCAGGTAGTGGTCGACGACCTCGTCGCCGAACGCGGTGCGGGCGAGCGTGCTCGCGGCGAGCAGGTCGGTCGCCTCGCGCAGCGTGGCCGGGACGCGGGGTTTGTCGGCGGCGTAGGCGTTTCCGGTGAACTCGGGCTCCAGGGCCAGCTCGTTCTCGATGCCGTGCAGGCCGGCGGCGATCAGGGCGGCGACCCCGAGATAGGGGTTCATGTCGCCGCCGGGGACCCGGTTCTCCACCCGCAGCGACTCGTCGTGGCCGACCACGCGCAGCGCGCAGGTGCGGTTGTCCACCCCCCAGGCCACCGACGTCGGGGCGAAGCTGCCGGGCTGGAAACGCTTGTAGGAGTTGATGTTCGGCGCGAAGAAGAAGGTCAGCTCGCGCAGCATCGCCAGCTGGCCGGCGAGGAAGTGGGTCATCAGCGGGGAGAAGCCGTGCTCACCGTCGCCGGCGAGCACGGGTGCGTCGTCGGTGCCGCGCAGCGAGAGGTGCACGTGGCAGGAGTTGCCCTCGCGTTCGTTGTACTTGGCCATGAACGTCAGGCTCTTGCCGTGCCGCGCGGCGATCTCCTTGGCGCCGGTCTTGTAGATGCTGTGGTTGTCGCACGTGGACAGCGCGGTGGTGTACCGGAAGGCGATCTCGTGCTGGCCGGGGTTGCACTCGCCCTTGGCCGACTCCACGTACAGCCCGGCGCCGGACATGCCGTTGCGGATGTCGCGCAGCAGCGGCTCCAGCCGGCCGGTGCCCAGCATCGAGTAGTCCACGTTGTACTGGTTGGCCGGAGTGAGGTCGCGGTATCCCCTGTCCCAGGCCTGTTCGTAGGTGTCGTCGAAGACGATGAACTCCAGCTCGGTGCCGACGTGGGCGGTCAGGCCGCGTTCGGCCAGCCGGTCGAGCTGGCGCCGCAGTACCTGCCGGGGCGACGCGGCGACCGGTCCGCCGCCGACCCACTCGACGTCGGCCAGTACCAGCGCGGTGCCCGGGTGCCACGGGATCAGGCGCAGCGTGTCGAGGTCAGGGCGCATGACGAAGTCGCCGTAGCCGCGCTCCCAGGAGGACATGGCGTACCCGTCGACGGTGTTCATGTCGACGTCCACGGCCAACAAGTAATTGCACGCCTCGGTGGCGTGGGTGAGTACCTCGTTGACGAAGTACTCGGCCGAGCACCGCTTGCCCTGCAACCGGCCCTGCATGTCGGTGATGGCCACCAGCACGGTGTCGATCACGCCCTCGTCGGCCAGAACGCGTAGTCGGTCGACGGTGAGCATGCCGTCCCGGTGTCCCATAAGAGTTCCTCCAATGGATCAGACCTGACCCATTCCACCTGGGTTACCGGGATGTGTCAACAGATGGAGTCTTGACACTGCCCCAGCCTGAGGATCACTCTCAGAAGGCTCAAAGGACTGCTGCTGGCCCATTAGGGAGCTGCCGTGTCTACTCCGCATCACCGCGAGAATGTTGAGTACCAGACCGCCCCGGCGAGCTACCTGGAGCAGCGCCAGCTGCGCAGAGGCGCGGCGGGCTGGGTCCTGCTGGCCGGCCTCGGCGTCGCCTACGTGATCTCCGGCGACTTCGCCGGCTGGAACTTCGGCCTCGCCGAAGGCGGGTGGGGCGGCCTGCTCATCGCCACCGCACTGATGGCCGTCATGTACACGTGCATGGTTTTCGGTCTGGCGGAGATGGCCTCGGCGATGCCGGTGGCCGGCGCCGGCTACGGCTTCGCGCGGCGCGCGCTCGGCCCGACCGGCGGGTTCGCCACCGGCACGGCGATCCTGATCGAGTACGCCATCGCCCCGGCGGCGATCTCGGTGTTCATCGGCGGCTACGTCGAGTCGCTTGGGCTGTTCGGGATCACCAGCGGCTGGCCGGTGTTCCTGGCCTGCTACCTGATCTTCATCGGCGTGCACCTGTGGGGTGTGGGCGAGGCGCTGCGGGTGATGTTCGTGATCACCGGGATCGCGGTGGTGGCGCTGGTGGTGTTCGTGGTCGGCATGATCGGCAAGTTCGACCCGGACAACCTGTTCGACATCGCCGCGACCGACGCCGCCGGCGCCAGCACGTTCCTGCCCTACGGCATCGCCGGCGTGCTGGCCGCGTTCGTGTACGGGATCTGGTTCTTCCTCGCCGTCGAGGGCGTGCCGCTGGCCGCCGAGGAGGCCTCCAACCCCCGGCGGGACCTGCCCCGCGGCATCATCGCCGCGATGGCCGCGCTGCTGGTGTTCGCCGCGCTGATGCTGGTCGTGGCGCCCGGCGCGGCCGGCTCGTCGACCATCGCCGAGTCGGACAACCCGCTGCCGGACGCGATCCGCGCCGCCTACGGCGGGGACAACTTCCTGGCGCAGTTCGTCAACTACGTCGGCCTCGCCGGGTTGGTGGCCAGCTTCTTCTCGATCATCTACGCCTACTCACGACAGCTGTTCGCCCTGTCCCGCGCCGGCTACCTGCCCCGGTGGATGTCGGTGACCGGCCGGCGCAAGACCCCGTACCTCGCGCTGATCGTCCCCGGCACCATCGGCTTCATCCTGGCCACGGCCACCATGGACGGCGCCCTGCTGATCAACATCGCGGTGTTCGGCGCGACGGTGTCCTACGTGCTGCTCAACGTGTCGCACATCGTGCTCCGGGTCCGCGAACCGAACCTGGAACGCCCGTACCGCACCCCCGGCGGCGTGGTGACCACCAGCATCGCCGCCGTCCTCGCCGTCGGCGCGGTCATCGCCACCTTCTTCGTCGACGAACTGGCCGCCGCCATCACCGCCGGGATCCTGCTGATCGCACTGGCGTACTTCTACTTCTACAGCCGCCACCACCTGGTCGCCAACGTCCCCGAGGAGGAGTTCGCCGCCATCCGCCGCGCCGAGTCCGAACTGGCCGACTAGGCCCGGCCCGGGTGGCCCCGCCGGTCCGGGAACCGGGTCGGCAGGCCGTCCCACGGGGCGTCGGCCGGGCGGTTGGGGGTGGCGGCCGTGCGGACGGCGTGGGCGGCGAGCAGGCCGCTGACCGTGGCGGCGTTGATGATCTCGCCGGCCAGGACCATGCGGACGGCCTCGGCCAGGGGGAACCGGCGGATCACCAGGTCGGCCTCCTCCTCGCCCTCCATCACGCGGTCGACGGTGGCCAGGTCGGTGGCCAGGAAGACCCGCACGGCCTCGTCGGTGAAGCCCGGGGAGACCGCGACGTCGACCAGCACCGACCACTCGCCGGCGACCAGGCCGGCCTCCTCGACCAGTTCGCGCTGGGCGGTGGTCACCGGGTCCTCGCGGGCGTGGTCGATCAGGCCGGCCGGCAGTTCCCAGTTCCGCCGGCCGATCGGGTGGCGGTACTGGTGGACCAGCGTCACCTGGTCGTCCTCGTCGAGCGCCGCGATCGCGACCGCGCCGTGGTGCTCGACGACCTCGCGCGGCGCCTGACCGCCGCCGGGCATCGACACCTGATCGATCCGCAGGGCGATGATCCGTCCCACGTAGACGTCCTGTGTGGACAGAACCTCGAAGACGTGCTTCCCGGGCTCGGTCATGTTCTCGACCCCGACGTCTCCGGCAGCTCGACCGGCAGCCGCTCGGCGGCCCGGCGGCTCAGCGCCGCCTTCACGAACCCGGCGAACAGCGGGTGCGGGCGCGTCGGCCGGCTCTTGAGCTCCGGGTGGGCCTGGGTGCCGACGAAGAACGGGTGCACGTCCGCCGGCAGCTCGACGAACTCGACCAGGTGCTCGTCGGGCGACAGGCCGGAGAACACCACGCCGGCCTTGGCCAGCCGGTCACGGTAGGCGTTGTTCACCTCGTACCGGTGCCGGTGCCGCTCGGACACCTCCCGCGCCCCGTAGGCCGCGGCGACCACCGACCCGCCGACCAGCTTCGCCGGGTACGCGCCCAGGCGCATCGTGCCGCCCATGTCCCGCTCGCCGGCGATCACGTCCTGCTGGTCGGCCATCGTGCTGATCACCGGATTGCTGGTGGTCTCGTCGAACTCCACGGAGTTCGCGTCCTTGATGCCGGCCAGGTCGCGGGCGGTCTCGATCACCATGCACTGCAGGCCGAGGCACAGCCCGAGCAGCGGGATCTTGTTGACCCGCGCGAAGTGGATCGCACCGATCTTGCCCTCGATACCGCGCACGCCGAAGCCACCGGGGATCAGCACACCGTCCAAACCAGACAGTTGGGCGGCCGCGCCGGCCGGTGTCTCGCAGGTGTCCGACTCGACCCACACCACCTCGACCTTGGCCCGGTGGGCGAACCCACCGGCGCGCAACGCCTCGGTCACCGACAGGTACGCGTCCGGCAGGTCGACGTACTTGCCGACGACCGCGATCCGCACCGTCTCCTTCGGATTGTGCACCCGGGACAGCAGGTCGCCCCACACCGTCCAGTCCACGTCGCGGAACGGCAGCCCGAGCCGGCGCACCACGTACGCGTCGAGCCCCTCGCTGTGCAGCACCTTCGGGATGTCGTAGATGGACGGCGCGTCCGGCGCGGCGACCACCGCGTCGATGTCCACGTCGCACATCAGCGCGATCTTGCGCTTGAGCCCGCTGGGCACCTCGCGGTCGGCCCGGCACACCACGGCGTCGGGCTGGATACCGATGTTGCGCAGCGCCGCCACCGAGTGCTGCGTCGGCTTGGTCTTGAGCTCCCCCGACGGCGCGAGGTAGGGGACGAGCGAGACGTGCAGGAAGAAGCAGTTGTCCCGGCCGACGTCGTGGCGGACCTGCCGGGCGGCCTCCAGGAACGGCAGCGACTCGATGTCACCGACCGTGCCGCCGACCTCGGTGATCACCACGTCGGGGGCGTTGCCGTCCTCCCCCGGCTCGGCCATGCCGCGGATCCTGGCCTTGATCTCGTCGGTGATGTGCGGGATGACCTGCACGGTGTCGCCGAGGTACTCGCCCCGGCGCTCCTTGGCGATGACGCTCGAGTACACCTGCCCGGTGGTGACGTTCGCGCGCCCGGCGAGGTCCCGGTCGAGGAAGCGCTCGTAGTGCCCGACGTCGAGGTCGGTCTCCGCGCCGTCCTCGGTGATGAAGACCTCACCGTGCTGGAACGGATTCATCGTCCCAGGGTCCACGTTGAGGTACGGATCGAGCTTCTGCATCGTCACCCACAGACCACGGGCGGTGAGCAGTTGCCCAAGACTCGACGCGGTCAGCCCCTTACCGAGCGACGAGGCGACCCCACCGGTCACGAACACGTACTTCGTCGTGCGTGAGTGCTGCACCAGGGACGCCCCCCGTGGGGTTACCTTCGGTCCGAATCCGTTACTGGCGTTACCGTTCTCAGCGGGACGACCCGCCTGACTCTCCACGGGGTTTCACCGTATCACCTGCCCCGAGGTTCCTCTCACGACACGCTCTCGGGCGGCGTCATTCCACGGGTGCGCCGGGCACCGCCGCCGCCGCGTTGCCGGCGCTGCCGTAGCGCCCTGACCCGCCTTCGAGCTGCTCACGCAGCGCCAACACGGTGACCAACCGGCCGGCCGGGGTCCGTACGTTGTCCACTGTGGACAGAATGTCGGTGGCGGAGGTGTCGGCGCGGATCACCCCGACCGGCCCGGTGCCGCTGGCCGAGCCGTCGGCACCGGCCAGCACCGTGCCGGCGCCGGCCCGGTCGAGCTGGATGGCGACCCGGGCGACGGTCGCCGCCCGGTCGCCCGCGCCGTCGCCCTCGACGGCCCCGCCGGTGAGCACGACCGCGAGCTGGGCGGGCTGGAGCCCGGAGCTGGCTTTGACGAACCCGCCCTCGGTGAGCCCGGCGAGCGCCGCGGCGGTCTCCTCGGGCGAGGCCTGCGGCCGGTTGTCGTCCTTGCCGATGAGCAGCAGCGGGCCGAGCAGCCCGCCCGCCAGGGTGCCCGGGTCCGACGCCGTCGGCAGCCGCACGCCGGCCGGCAGCAGCCGGATGACGATGTCCTTGAGCTGGTCGCCCTTGCCCGGGTCGGTGAACGCCTCGGTGAGCTGGAGTTCGCCGGTGACCCGGGCGCCGGCGTTGCCGAGCTGGGTCTTGAGCGCGTCGCGGTCCAGCGGGTCGGCGTCGGCGGTGGTGACGATCACGACCGTGCGTCGCTCCAGCTCACCCCGCACGACCAGCGGCGACACCGCGCCGATGAACTCGTCGGAGTCGGCGAGCCGGGCGTCCTGGGCGTTGCGCCCGGCCTGCAGGTCGTTGACCTGGTCGACGAGCTGGTCGTTGTCGTCGGTCAGCCCGGAGAGCAGCGTGCGGGACAGGGTGGTCGACCCGAGCACGACGCCGACGGCGAGCGCGAGGAACACGGCGGCGATGGAGACGATGTGGTAACGCAGAGAGATCACGGCAGTAGTCCCTTGATCCAGGTGAGCAGGCTGTTCCAGCTGTCACCGGCCCAGTCGAGGTAGACGCCGCCGACCCCGGACACGGCCAGCGCGACGAGCACCGCGACCAGCGCGGCGATCACGAGCAGCAGCACCGCCCCGAATGACACGCGACTGCGGTGCAGGGTGGCCACGGCCCGCCCGTCGACGATCTTGCTGCCGAGCTTGAGCCGGGTGAGGAAGGTCGACGGGTTCGACCCGGAGCGCCCCCGGTCGAGAAACTCACTCAGCGTGGCCTGGAACCCGACGGTGACCACCAGGCTCGCCCCGTGCACGTCGGCCAGCAGCAGCGCGAGATCTTCGGGATTCCCCGAGGCGGGAAAGGTGACCGCACCGATCCCCAGGTCCTGGATCCGCCCCAGCCCCGGCGCGTGCCCGTCGACATGCGCCGGCACCACAACCTCCGCACCGCTACGCAGGGTGTCGTTGTTCACCCGATCCGGATCACCGACGATCACGTGCAGCTGATACCCGCGCTGGTGAAGCGTGTCCGCCGCCGAGTCGACGCCGATGATCACCGGCCGGTGCTCCCCGATGTAGCGGCGCAGGGCGTTCAGATCCTCGTCGTACCCGTGCCCCGGGGCGACGATCAGCACCTGCCGCCCGTGCAGCGGGAGATGGAGTTGCGGAACCCCCACCCCGTCCAGAATGAGCGTGCGCTCACGGCGCAGGAACTCGATCGTGTTGGCCGAGAACGCCTCGAGCTGGGCCGACATACCGGCCTTCGCACCGATCATCAGATCCGCGACGGTCTCGACGGACTGCTCGGTCCCCCGCCCGACTTCCCGATCCCCGAGAAAGATCCCCCCGTCGAAAAGCCGGATCTTGCTCCCGTCCCGGACGACCCGCAGAATCTCCGGACCCACGCCGTCGATCAGGATGATCCCGGCACCCACAATGATCTCCGGCCCCAAATTCGGGAACCGCCCCGAAATGGACGGTGACGCGTTCACCACCCCGACGACCCCCGCCTCGACCAGGGCATCAGCCGTGCTCCGGTCGAGATCAACCTGGTCCAGAACGACGATCTCGTGACGATCGATGCGCCGCAGAAGCTCACCGGTGCGCTTGTCGACCCTGGCAGTGCCGGCGATACCGGGGCGGTTCTGGCCTGATCGCGTGAGCAGCCCACTGAGCTTCATGGGCGGATGGTGACGTGGACTGATCTGCCGCTGGTCCCGCCACGCCGGCGGGTGACTGGGGATTACCTTTTCGGGTGATGGGTTTTCTTGGGGTGCATGGGTTTCTTCTTGATTTCCGTGCTTCTTACCGACGACGACGCTTACGAGAAGCCTTCTTGTCCTTCTCCGCAGCGGTCAGTAGTTCCTCGGCATGCGCCCGTCCGGTCTCCGTCGAATCCATGCCTGCCAGCATTCGGGCCAGTTCGACGACGCGGTCCTTGTCCGCCACCACTCGGACGTCGCTTCGGCTCACGCCACCCTTGGCGCTCTTGTCCACGACCAGGTGCCGGTCGGCGAAGGCCGCCACCTGCGGTAGGTGCGTCACGACGATGACCTGGTGGCTGGCCGCCAACCGAGCCAGCCGGCGCCCGATCTCGACCGCCGCGCGGCCACCGACGCCGGCGTCGACCTCGTCGAACACCAGTGTCGGCACCGGGTCGGAATGGGCCAGGACGACCTCGATCGCCAGCATCACCCGGGACAGTTCGCCGCCGGAGGCCGCCTTGTGGACCGGGAGCGGGGTGGCGCCGTCGTGGGCGACCAGGCGCAGCTCCACCTCGTCGATGCCGTCAGGCCCCGCATGGACCAGGGCGTCGCCGCCGTCGCCGCCCGCCACGCGCAGGGCGTGGGTTTCGTTGGGTTCGGCCCACCTGGTACTGATCACGACGTCGATGCTGGCCTGACCCATCGCCAAACCGCTCAGCTCGACGGTCACCTCCTTGGCGAACCGGTCGGCCGCCGCCACGCGCAGTTCCGTCAGCGCGTGGGCCTTGGCCGCCAGCTCCACCGCGAGCTCGTCACGGCGGGTGGCCAGCGCCGCCAGGGCCTCCTCGGAGGTGTCCAGGCCGGACAGGCGCCGCTCGGCGTCCTGGGCCCAGGCGAGCACACCGTCGACGTCGGCGGCGTACTTCCTGGTCAGGCCCTTCAGCTCGGCCTGCCTGGCCAGGACCTGCTCCAGGGCCGCCGGGTCGGCGTCCAGGGATTCCAGGTAGCTGGTCAGTTCGCTGCCCACGTCGGCCAGCAGCGCCTCCGCCTCGGCCAGGCGGGGACCCAGGTCGCGCAGGCGCGGGTCCTCCGACGCGGACAGGCGGTGCCGGGCGTCGGCGATCATGCCCAGGGCTCCTGGCGCGTCGGGGTCGCCCTCCGGGGAACCGCTCACCGCGTAGGACGACGCGGTGGCCGACTCCCGCAGCTGGTCGGCGTCGGCCAGGCGCCGTGCCCTGGCCACCAGGTCGTCGTCCTCGCCGGGTTGGGGGTCGACGGCCTGGATCTCGGCCAAGCCGTGGCGCAGCAGGTCCGCCTCGCGGGCCAGCTCCCGGGAGCGCGCGGCGCGTTCGGCGAGCTCGGTGGCGACCGCGTGCCACTGCTCACGCACCCGACGGTAGTCGGCCAGCGCGTTGAGCAGCTCCTCACCGGCGAAACGATCCAGCACACCGCGCTGCTCGGCCGGCCGCAACAACCGCAGCTGGTCGTTCTGGCCGTGCACGGCGATCAGCTGCTCCGACAGCTCCGACAGCACCCCGACCGGCACCGACCGGCCCCCCAGATGCGCCCGGGAACGCCCGTCGGTGGTGACGGTCCGTAACGCGATGAGGGCTCCGTCGGCATCGGGCTCCGCACCGGCGTCGCCGGCGACCTTGGCCGCCGAGCTGCCCGGCGGGGCGTCGAACCGGCCCTCGACAACGGCTTTCGAGGCGCCGCTGCGGACTCTGGACGCCTCGGCCCGGCCGCCGGACAGCAGGTGCAGCCCGGTGACGACCATGGTCTTGCCCGCGCCGGTCTCACCGGTGACGACGGTGAGTCCCGGGTCAAGTTCGAGCGTGGCCTCGTCGATCACGCCGAGGCCCTCGATGCGCATTTCGGCCAACACAGCGCGCACTTTATCCGCTACGGCCGCCGAAAGCTCGTATCCATCCACATGTGTGTTCGATTCGCCGGCCGAAACCGCTCACCGGTTGCGCCAGCCCTGCACCGGCAGCTCGAACTTGTGCACCAGCCGGTCGGTGAACGGGCCCTTCCGCAGCCGCACCAGCCGCACCGGCTTCGCGCCGCCGACCACCTCGACCCGCGCGCCGGGCGGCAGCACGAACGTGCGCCGGCCGTCGCAACACAACACGGCGGGATGGCCGTCCGGGTCGACCTCGACCGCCACCACCGACCCGGGCGAGACCACCAGCGGCCGGGAGAACATGGCGTGCGCGTTCGACGGCACCACCAGCAACGCCTGCACGTCCGGCCACACCACCGGCCCACCGGCGGAGAACGCGTAGGCCGTCGACCCGGTCGGCGTCGCACACAGCACGCCGTCGCAGCCGAACGAGGACACCGGGCGCTCGTCGACCTCGATCCGCACGTCGAGGATCCGTTCGCGGCTGCTCTTCTCCACGCTGGCCTCGTTCAGCGCCCACGTCGAGGCGAGCCGGCGACCGGCCAGCGACGCGCTCACGTCGACGGTCATCCGGTCGTCGACCTCGTAGTTCTGCGCGATGACCTGGCGAACGGCCTGTTCGAGCACGTTCGAGTCGGCCTCGGCGAGGAACCCGACCCGGCCCATGTTCACCGCGATCACCGGGACCCCGGCCGCACGCGCCAGTTCGGCGGCGCGCAACAACGTGCCGTCGCCACCGAGCACGAACACCAACTCGGTGCCGGCGGCGGCCTCGGGCCCGGTGTGCACCACCGACTGGTAGCAGGCGCTGTCCAGCTGCGGGGCCTCGTCGGCGAGCACCCGCAGCCGGATGCCGGCCTCGCCGAACCAGCCGGCGACCTTCTCCGCCGTGTGCAGCGTGTCGGCCCGGCCGGTGTGCACGACGAGCAGCACCTCACGTCCGGTCATTGAGGTCCTTTCCGCACCGCGGCCTCGACCAGCGCCGCCGCCTCGGGATTCGGCTCGCCGCGTCGAAGCCACACGAAGTACTCGACATTCCCGGACGGCCCGGGAAGAGGGCTGGCCGTGACACCGTGCACGCGCAGCCCCAGCGTCTCGGCCTCCCCGACAACAGTACGTACGGCGTCGGCGCGCAGTTCAGGGTCGCGCACGACTCCGCCGGAACCGAGCCGCTCCTTGCCGACCTCGAACTGGGGTTTGACCATCGGCAGCAGGTCGGCGTCCTCGGTCGCGCAGGCCAGCAACGCCGGCAGCACGAGGCGCAGCGAGATGAACGACAGGTCGGCCACGACCAGGTCCACCGGCCCGCCGAGCTGTTCGGGCGTCAGGGAACGCGCGTTGGTCCGGTCCAGCACGACGACCCGCTCGTCGGTGCGCAGCCGCCACACCAGCAGCCCCCGGCCGACGTCGGCGGCGACCACCTCGCGGACACCGCGGCGCAGCAGCACGTCGGTGAACCCGCCGGTCGAAGCGCCCGCGTCAAGCGCGCGCCGGCCCTCGACCCGCACGTCGAACGCGTCCAGCGCGCCGATCAGCTTGTGCGCACCCCGCGACGCCCAGTCCTCGCCCTGCTGCTCGCGGACGACGACGGGCGCGTCGGTCTCGACGGCTGTCGCCGGTTTCCCGGCGACTGTTCCGCGCACGGTCACCCGACCGTCGGCGATGAGCTGCGAGGCGTGCTCGCGGGATCGGGCGAGGCCTCGGCGAACCAGTTCCGCGTCCAGCCGGGTCCGGCGGGGCACGGGTCAGTCCGTGTCGATGCGCGAGAGCGCGTCGTTGAGGGCGGTGTGCACCGTGTCGAACCGGGCCACGTGGTCGGCCAGCGGGACGTGGTCGAGTGACTCGGTGCCGGCGAGCGCGTCGGCCAGGGCGTCGGTCAGGGCCTCGTCGCCGGCGGTCGGCGCTTGTGGGTGCACGGTGTCACGCTAGCCCATCGGGCAGGCCGAGGTGCGCGAGTGCCGCCCTGGCAGCGTCGTCGCCGGGGACCGCGCGCCGGCCCGGTTCCCCGGCGGCCAGCACACGCAGCAACGACAGCGCGTCGGGCTCGCCGGTGCCCCGGTGGACGATCGTGTCACCGTCGAGGTCCCAGTCGGGCTGGGCGCCGACGGCCAACCGCCGCGCCGGCTCACCGATCGCCGCGACGTCAGCGGCGAGGTAGGTGGGCCTGGTCCGCGCGGCGAGCAAGCCGGCGGCCGTGGTGACCCCGGACAGGACCAGCAGCGAGTCCAGCCCGGCGGCGACGGCCCCGTCGATGTCGGTGTCCAGCCGGTCGCCGATGGCCAGCGCCCGGTCCGTCCCGGCCGACCGCAGCGCCTCGGCCATCAACGGAATGGCCGGTTTCCCGGCGACGACCGGCTCCCGGCCGGTGGCCGTGCGCAGCGCGGCGACGAGGGATCCGTTGCCGGGTAAGAGACCGCGCTCGGTCGGCAGCGACGGGTCGACGTTGCAGGCGACCCAGAACGCCCCGGCGTTGAGCGCGACACACGCCTCGGCGAGATCGCGCCAGCCCAGGTCCTTGGACAACCCCTGCACGACGGCGACCACGTCGTCGCCGGCGGTGCGGGTGTGCCGGAGCCCGACGAGCTCGACCTCCCGCTCCAGCGCCGGCGACCCGAGAACGAGAACCGTGCCGTTGCCGTTGCCGTTGTCGTTGTCGGCGAGGTTGTCGGCCAGTACCTTGGCCGCCGCCTGCGCGCTGGTACTGACCTCGGCGGGCTCGGCCGGGATGCCGATGTCGGTGAGGTGCCGCGCGACCTCGTCCGGCCCGCGCGAGGCGTTGTTGGTGACGAACCGAACGGTCACCCCGGCGCGGTGCGCGGCCGCCACCGCGTCCGGCGCCGAGTCGATGGCCTGCTCGCCCCGGTAGACGGTGCCGTCGAGGTCGAACAGGAGCGCGTCGTAGCGTTCGAGCAGGCTCACCGGGACCCCAGTTCGATGGCGCGTTCGGCGGCGTCGGTCTCCTCGTCGAGGTCGGCCTCGGCGGCGTTGAGGAACCAGCGGACGGCCTCCTCGGTGCGCCCGGCGGCCTCAAGGTTGTCGGCGTAGGCGTAGAAGAGGCGAGCGCTCCACGGGTCGCGCTTCGCGGGGTCCAGGTCGGGACCCTGCAACGCGACCACCGCGGCGTCGACCTGCCCCATGTCCCGCCGCGCCCCCGCCGCCACGATCCGCAACTCGACCGAGACGTCCTTGGGCAGCTCCGGCCCGGCCTCCGCGGCCAGGTCGAGAGCACGTTCCGGCCGGCCGAGCGCACGTTCACAGTCGGCCATGACCGGCAGGTGCGCGGAGTCCCCGGTCATCCGCCGCACGGCGCGGAGCTCGCCGAGGGCCTCGGCCCACTCCCCCGCGTGGTAGGCGGTGATCCCGGCGGCCTCCCGCACGATCGCGACCCGCGCGGCGCGGGAACGCGCGAACCTGGCGTGCTCGAGCGCACGCTCCGGGTCGTCGTCGATCAGCTGCCCGGCGGCGACCAGATGCCGGCCGACCATCTCGGCCACGGACTTGGCGAGACTGCGAAGCTCACGGCGGGCCTCGGGGTCGAGGTCGCTGAACTGGATCTCGTCCGGGAGTTCCGGGCCGTCGGTGTCGTTACGCGGCCGGCTGCCCCGCGTGGGCACGCCCCGGTGCAGGTCCTGCTCAGCGAAGTCGGACCTGGACGGTCGCCCGGTGTTTCCGGACCGGGTGCCTTCCGGCCCGGCGCCACCGCCCGGGGCACGGTCGTCCCCGCGCTCGGCGGCGTCCCTGCGATCGCCGTGGTCCGAGCCGGACCCGGCGGATCCGGCGCCCCGATCGGCGGAGACGTTGTGGGAATCGGCGCCGGCGGATCCAGCGGCGCCATCGGCAGAGGCCTGGGTGCCTGCGAGGGTGTCCGAATCGCCACCGGCGCCACCATCGGTGGGTGCTTCGGCGGGGCCGTCATCGCCGGTGGAGCCGCCACGTGTGGAACGGGGCTCGGTCGGGCCGGCTTCAGCGGCGCCCGCCCTGGCCAACCCGCTGTCGCGTGCGACAGAGCCGGGCTCGGCCGCATGCGCAGCGGAAGAACCGCTCCCGGTGTCGCCCGCCCCGGCGGAGGCGGCACCCGTGGAGGTGGCACCGGCAGAGGTTGCGCCAGTAGAGCTGGCACCGGGCGTGCTGCTGTCGGTCGGGCCGGCCCCGTTCGAGTCGGCGTCGGTCAGGTTGCTCTCGGACGCGCCGGCCTCAACCGAGTCGGTTTCGGAACCGGCACTCCTTCCGGGCGAGCTGACGTCGGGCGAGTCAGTCTCGGACGAACCGGGAGAGGTGGACCGGCTCTCGGACGAGTCAGCGTCGGCGGGACCGGGGGACCCGGCGTCCGCAGGACTCGCCGTGCTCAGGTCTCGCTCCGACAACCTCTCGGCAGGGTCGGACGCTGCCTCGGGTGACCCGGTCTCCGGTGTGTCGGCGCCGGGCTCGGTCGAGCTGGCGTCGGGCGCCTCGGAGGCTGCGCGCTCGGCTTCGGTGTCGGGTGTGCCGTGGTCAGGAGCGTCGGAGGTACTGGTCGCCGTGGGTTCGGTCGGGGCGGCGAGAGTGTCCGGGGTGGTGTCGAACGTGTCGTCGTCGTAGGCCGTTGCGGGGCGCTCGTCCCGGTCCCGTGGGGGGCGGCGGTCGGACCAGGTGGACTGGTGGTCGCGGCGGGGGCGCTCGTCCCGGCGGTGGTCCGACTTCTCCGGGGGGGTTGAGCGGCCGAAGCCGCTGCGGGAGGCCGTGCGCTCGTCGCGGGAGTCGGTGTGGTCGCCGCCGGGGCCACGGCGGGAACTCCGGTCGCTGTCGAACCGTCCGCGCGAGGAGCCGCCGGTGCGGTCGCGGTGGTCGCCACGGTCCGAGGAGCGGAAGTCGCTCCGGTTGTCGGACCGCTTCGGGCGGTCGCCGTAGCCACGGTCGCCCGAGTCGGGGCCGTACCCGGAACGGTCACGGTTGTCACGCCCGGGACGGGAGTCACTGCCGGAATCCCGCCGCTGGTAACCGGAATCGGTGCGGGGGCGGTACTCCCGCCGGTCCGAACCCTGGCGGTCGGAATCCTGCCGCCCGAAACCCCGACGATCGGAATCGCCCCGGCCGAAATCGCGCCGACCTGAGTCCCCGCGGTCGAAGTCCCGCCGACCGGAGTCTCCACGATCGGAATCTCGCCGGACGGAGTCGTCACGATCGAAGCTTCGGCGGCCGGAGTCACCCCGGTCGAAGCCGCGTCGATCGGAGTCACCCCGGCTGAAGTCACGGCGGTTGGAGTCGCCGCGGCTGTCGCGGCGGTCCGAGTTCCCCCGGTCGAAGTCGCGACGACCGAAGTCACGGCGATCGGAGTCTCCGCGCGCGGAGTCGCGACCACCGGAAGCTCCGCGAGCGAAGTCCCGCCGGTCAGAGCCACCACGGCCGGAATCGCGGCCGGAATCGCCTCGCCCGAAGTCGCGGCGGTCTGAACCCCCGCGGCCGAAGTCCCTGCGGCCGGAGTCGCCGCGGCTGAAGTCGCGGTTGCCTGAGTCCCGGCGGCCGAAGTCGCGACGGTCGGACGATCCGCGACCCGAATCGCGGCGGTCCGAGTCACCTCGGCCGAAGTCACGGCCGCCGGAGCCTTCACGCCTGGGGGCACCGGAGGAGCCGCGACCGTAGTCGCGGCGGCCGGAGTCGCCTCGGTTGAAGTCCTTGCGGTCCGAATCGCCCCGACCGAAGGGGCGGCGGCCGGAATCTCCGCTGCCGAAGTCGCGCCGGTCGGTGTCGCGGCGGCCGGAGTTCCGATTGCCGTAATCGCGGCCGCCTGAGTCGCGGTTGCCGGAGTCCCCCCGGTTGAAGTCCCGGCGGCCACCGTCGCCTCGGCCACCGTCGCGGCGGTCGAAGTCGCGGCGGTCGGAGCCGGAGCGGCCGAAATCGCGGCGGTTCGAGTCGCGCGAGGTGGAGTCTCGACGGTTCGACTCGCGGAAGCCGCCGTCACGGGAGTTGGAGTCGCGGCGAGGCGAGTCCCGGCGGACGAAATCGCGGGAACCGGAGCCCCGAGAGCCGGAGTCGCGGCGGTCGAAGTCACGGGAACTCGAGTCGCGGGGGCGGTAGCTGGAGTCACGGCGGTCGCCGTCGCGGGAGTTGCGGTGGCTGGGGGCGCCTCGGTCCGAGGAGGACCGGTCGGGGCGGGGGCGGTAGGAGCCACGATCTGCGCCCGAGCCGCCTCGGTAACCCGACTGGTCACCTCGGGAACGGTCCTGGTTACGACGGGCGCCGCTCGACGAGCCGGCAGAGCCGCCGCCGGTGGAGCGGCGGTCGTTGTCGTAACGACGTGATTTGCCGTGAGGTTTACGGTCGGTGTGGGAGCGATCACGGTCGTCCCGGGGGGTGCCGTCGGCGCGTTCGTCCCGTCGCCTGTGCTCTGCCACTTGAATCCTCCACCGACTGAGACGTCGTCCGAACATCATTCAACATGCCGAAACGCCGAAGAGCCCTCCAAGGTGTCGGAGGGCTCTTCGGGAATGAATGCTCGGCGGTGTCCTACTCTCCCACACCCTGTCGAGTGCAGTACCATCGGCGCTGGAGGGCTTAGCTTCCGGG
>NZ_MSIF01000037.1 GCF_001921215.1 Actinophytocola xinjiangensis | reverse complement strand
GGCGGCGCGGGCGCCCGGGACCGCGGCCAGCGCCGGCACCGCGTCCCGGGCGGCCCACAGCGTGCCGGTCACGGTGTCCTCGTCGAGGACGTGGTCGATGCCGGCGGCCGCGACCGCCGCCTCGGCCCGCAGCAGCCGCCGGTCCAGCTGCGGCACCCCGGCGACCGTCGAGGCCGGCCACCACGCCAGCGCCCACTCCACGTAGGCCACCGTCCGCGCGGCGGCCAGCACGTCGGGGTCGTCGTCGAGCCAGTCGGCGGCCAGCGCCGGGTCGTGGACCGTCGTGGTGGGGGAGGCGCTGTCCGACAACACGTCCCAGTGCAGGGTGGCGCCCCTGGCCAGCAGCAGCGCGGTGCGCTCGGGGTGGGTCATCGGGCGGCCACCAGCCGTTCGAGGGCGGCGCGCAGGCGGTCGCGCTGGTCGAGGATGACCGAGCGCAGCACGCCGTCGAGCAGGTCCCACAGCGCGTCGGCGGTGACCTCGCCGCCGCGCACCTCCCGGCCGTGCAGACGCACCCACAGCCGCCGCAGGTACGCGCGGCGCACGCCGAGGATGTCGGCCCGCAGCGCTTCGGGGACACCGGCCGCCGCCGGATCCGGCAGGCGCAGCACGCGGTGGACGTAGGCCTCCCGGTCCCAGCGCGACCGCAGCCGGCGTTGCGCGCCGGACGTCGGCTCGTGCTCCAGGCCGGCGCTGGCGTCCCGGCCGAGGACCATGGTGACCCGGCTGGCCTCCTCGCCCAGCTGCCAGGCCCGGCCGGTGCGGTCGATCTCCCGGCGCACCAACGCGGGCAGTCCGGCCGGGTCGCTCCCGGTGACCGTGGTGAACAGTCGTTCCAGGACCGACCGGTCCAGTGGCCTTGGCAGGTCCCGTTTGGACGCCCGGTCACCGAGTTCTGGCGGCACCGGCACCGTCCGGTCGGACAGGCCGTAGCCGCGCGCCACGCCCGGCCCGGCCAGTTCCGCCGCGCCGCGACTGCCGGCGTTCGCGGCCACCAGCGCCGGGAACCCGGCGGTGTCACCGGAGACCAGGAACGCCGCGACCCCGGGATCCGGCCCGGGATCCCGCGCCGGGTCCGGGACGGGGTGTCGCGCGGCGCGCAGCAGCCGGTCGAGTTCCCCGGCGTTGGCCGGGTCGGTCAGGTAGCGGCGCAGGTCCTCGGCGGTGAGCCGGGACGCGCCCGCGTGGACCTCCTCGACGACGTCGGCGGCGACCCGCTCGGCGTCCGCGCCGGGACGGCCGTGGGTGGTCGCCAGCTCGAAGCAGCGCTGGAAGTACAGGTCCTGCGGGTGGCCCTCGGTGATGCCCGCGCGCCGCCGCGCCCGCTTCACCAGCAGATACCACTCGGCGGTCGCCCTCAGCGCCGGGCCGGCGGCGGTGATCGTGGCGACCAGGTCGTCGGCGTGCGCGCCGGACACCGCACCGGCGGCGAACCCCGGGTTGAGCACCGGGCGCAGCACCAGCGGGTCCAGGATCAGCTTCACCGTGCGGGCCAGTGGGCGGCCGGCGGCGTTGGTGAGCGGGGCGACCCCGTCACCGAGCAGCGACCACGCCCTGGCCAGCAGCGCCGCGCGCGGCACCGTGCGCTCACCGGGAAGGACGCTCACCGGCCCGAGCATAGTTTCTGTGACCGGTAGGCCCGCCGCCCACGGGAGGCTGCGCCCGTGACAGGGATCCAATGGCTGGTCATCGGGATGGGCGTGGCCTACGTCGCCGGGGGGCTGATGCTGTCCTTCGTCCTCGACAAGCGCGCGGTCGGGCGGCCGTCGCCGCCGGACCTACGGCTGATCGCGCGGACCATCGGCCGGGGCCGGCGGGGGGAGTGGGGCCGGCCCCAGCCGGGCCTCGGCGACTTCCTGGAGCCCACCTACTACGCCGACTCCTCCGCCGCGCCCGCCGCACCGCCGCACGTCGGGTCGCTGCGGCTGTGGTGGTTCGCCGGCGGCGAGTGGGAGGGCGTGCCGGCGGTGCGGCTGGCTCTCGACGGACCGGAGGGCCAGGTGAGCGTGGAGGTGCTGACGAGCGAACCGGGGAAGCTGCGGCCGGGCACCATGATCCCGTTCCACCCCGCCACCCGGGACACTCAGGCACGGGCGGCGGTCACGGCGACCCCCGTACGGATCGCCCGCGCCATCGCCGACGAACGGCTGCGCCGGGGGCTCTACGACACCACCCAGCACGCCCTGGTCGTCGACGGCGTCACCACCGTCGCGCCGGTGACCCGCCCGTGGCCCACCGGCCGGATCCGCGACGGCCAGGTGGAGGTGACCGTCCGCGCGACCGTCGGCGACCAGGTGGTGCCCTGCACCGGGTTCGTGCGGCCCGAGGACGCGGCCGGGATGCGCCTGTCCCGCCGGGCGCCGGTCACGCTCGGCGCCGGCGGTTCCACCGGGACACTCGGGCCGTTCCCGTGGTGAGCCACACCGCCCCGGGTCCGGTGCGCTACGCCATGGTCCGGGGCACCGACGCCGACCAGTCGAACTCCCTGCGGCGGATCGCCGCCCAGCTGTCCGTCGAACTGCCCGAGGGCCTGTTCCTGGTGGAGGCCGAGGTGTCGGCCGAGGAACTGGCCAGGCTGCTGCCCGGGCGTTACGTCGCCGTCCGGGTGGATCCCGCGCAGCCGAACCGGGCGGTGCGGGTGGTCGGCGTGCCGCGCCGCGCGCAGCTGGCCGGGCTGGTGCGCGAGAAGCGGCGGCGCGGGCTGCTGCCGGGAACCGGGAACCTCGGCAAGGCCGTCGAGGCCACCGTCCGCGAGATCCACCCGGACCCCGAGTACGTCCGCGCCGACCACACCCGGGTGGAGTTCGTGCTCGACCCCCGCTCCGAACCGGCCTACCTCACCGGCACCCCGGACCGGGGCGGCGTGCGCGCCCACGGCTACTACCTGCCCGAGCAGCTCGTCAGCTACGCGCCGGGCACGGCCGTGCGCTGGGTGCCCCAGCGCGAGCCGTTCCTGGTGCCCGACACCGAGCTGGTGGCCCTGACCGCAGTCAGTCCGTCAGGGCAACGGCGCCGATGACCGTCCCGTCCCCGTTGAGGGAACCGAAACCACAGATCAGGTAGTCGCCGACGCGCACGGACTGTTCGGCGTCGGGGAGTTCCTCGGCCACCCGTGGGTCCAGCTCGGGCGCCTCGGTCATCTCGTTCGCCCCGGCCACGGTGTACAGGGTGGACGGTCCGGGCGTGACCACCAGCACCGCGACCTCCTCGCTCTCGGCGGCCATCAGCTTCACCTCGGTCGTGTCGCGCAGCGCGTACTGCCACTGCCGGCGGTCGTCGCGCTCCGCGATGACACCGTTGCTGGTGGAGTCCTCACCGCGCGGGAGGTAGAGGTTCTTGCCGTCCAGCACCAGGTTCTCCGGCGGGCGGGCCGCGCCCCCGCCGGTGCCGGTGCCCTCCATCGCCACGCCGTCCAGGCTGACCGCGCCGGTGTCGAACGAGTCGGTCACCGCGTACAGCCGCTGGAGCGACAGGCCGGTGTAGCAGCCGATCACCAGCTCGTCCTTGCCGGTCTGGCGCATGAACACGTTGTCGATGGTGTTGGACAGCTCCGGGCACCCGTCCAGCTCGGCGCCCAGCTCCCACGTCGGGTGGTCGATGCTCCACGACAGGATCCTCGGCGTGGCGACGTGGTCGCACTGGGACAGGGCGAGGATGGTGTCGCGCTGCACCTGGGCGTGGCCGGTGAGCCGGCAGAGGTGCAGCAGCGGCTCGGCGCCCGACTCGGTCGTCCCCAGCCGTTCACCGGTTCTGGTGTCCACCCAGGTCAGGTCGGTCGGGTGCTCGTCCTGGGAGTTGCTGGCGCCGTAGGCGGCGGTCACCAGGTCGCCGTTGATCGACAGCGACGTGCCGCCGATCTTGCCCAGCCAGCCGGTGTAGTCCTCGTCGACCAGGGAGACCGGCTCGGACCACTGCGCCTCACCGGTCTCGACCGAGATGGTCTGGAGGTGGTGGCAGTTCTCGCCGCCCTCCTCGCCCATCTCGCCGTAGGCGAACGCGCCGACGCCGGCCGGCGTGACGGTGGGGGTCATGTTGCACAGGAAGTTGTTGTCGGGCAGGTCGAAGGACCACAGCTGCTCGCCGGTGGCCGCGTCGAAGGCGATGAAACCCTGCCAGTGGCCCAGCACCACCGAGTCCGGCGCGGCCCACATGCCCTCGAACACGCCGACCTGGTCCATGGTCATCGACCAGTGGTACCCGTTCTGGCCGTTGGGCCCGGCCGGCTCGTCGCCGCCCGACGGGGACGGCGACGCGGTCGTGGACCGCCACGGGGCCAGCACCACGACCGCCACGATCGCCGCGACCAGCGCCACCGCCGCCGCGCCGATCAACGCGGCCCGGCGCGCCCCGGGACGGGCCGGCCCGGGCGCCGCGTACGGCAGGGGACCGGGCGGGACCGGGGGTGCGGGCGGCAGCGAACCAGGGGCCGGCGGCACAGGCGCTCCTCGGGGCGGCTGGACGGGGGCCGGGCCGGCGCACGCACCGAGCGCGGCGGCCGTCTCCGGCTGGCTCGGCACGACCGGTGTCACCCGCAGCCGCTCGGCGATCGTCGCGGCCACCAGCGGGATGCGGCTCGACCCGCCGACCAGGCACACCCCGGCGGCGCCGGTGACCGACCCGAGCAGTTCGACGACCCTGGCCACCTCCGGCTGGAGCAGTGTCTCCAGCTCGGCGCGGGTCACCGGCACCGGACCGAACGGCTCGGGCAGCGCCACCACCGTGCTCGGGTGCTCGGACAGCGCCTCCTTGGCGGCCCGGACCTCGTCCCGTACCGCCAGCGCGGCCCGCCGGTCCTCCGACGACCCGGGGGTGACCAGCCGCTCCCACGCCGGCTGGTCCCGGTCCCCGACCTGCCGGCCGAGGTGGTCGAGCAGGGCCTGGTCGATCTCCAGACCGCCCAGGCCGGGCGGGCCCGGTTCGGCCAGCACGGGCCCGGGGCCGGCCACGGCGATCTCCACCCGGCCCGCCCCCAGGTCGACGACCGCCAGCGGCTGACCGGTCCCCGGCGCGACGTGCGCCACCACCGCCGCCGGCGCGGCCACCAGCTGGATGGTCCCGCTGACACCGGCCAGCCGGGCCGCCTCCAGCAGTACCGCGCACCGCGCGGTGTCCCACCGGGCGGGGTGGGTCAGCCGGACCTGGTCGGGCGGAGCACCGCCGAGCTGGCGGCCGGCCTCGGTGAGGACCGTGCCCAGGACCGCGGCCAGCGCCGCCGCCACCGGCACCGCCACCGGTGTCGCCGTCGGTGTCGTGGCCTCGCCGAGCAGCAGGTTCGGCTCACCGACCCGGCTCAGCGGGTGCGGCTCGAACCGGTCCGGCGCGGTGCGGGCCAGCCGCAGCGCCTCCCGGCCGACGACCAGCCGGCCGTCCTCGGCGGCGAACACGCCCGAGGGCATGGCCGACGCGCCGTCGATCTCGATCACCCGTGGCGGGTGGTCGGGCGCGGCGAACGCAGCCACCGTGGTGGACGTCCCGAGGTCGACGGACAACACCCTGGACCCCGGCTGGTTCCGATCCGAGCCGGGAGTGGCACCCGGCCCACTGACACTCACGTTCCTCGATCCCCTTCACCCCGACACCTGCGGCTGCACATGCTGGGGGAGTGCCGCGCGGGGGAACAGGCCACGCACCGGCCATTCGTGGCCGGCCGCCTCTGGCGCGAATAGGTCTAGACAAATATTGTCAGAGGTCCGATCACTGCTCCCCCCTGCTACGGAAGGTGATCCATGAGAAGGACCCGTCTCCTGGCCGTGCTCACGACCGTGTTCGCCATGGTCGCCGGGCTCGTGGCGCTCGCGGCGGCCCCGGCCGCCGCCGCGCTGCCCAACGGCTTCCGCAGCGTCGGCTACCTGCCCTCCTGGTCGGGCAGCGTCAACGCCGTGCAGTACGGCAAGCTCACCCACATCAACTACGCGTTCGCCCTGCCCAACTCCAACGGCACCCTGCAGGCCATCCCCGACCCCGGCAAGCTCTCCTCGCTGGTCAGCCAGGGACACGCCAACGGCGTCAAGGTCCTGCTGGCCATCGGCGGCTGGAACGACGGCAACGACTCGGCGTTCGAGGCACTCGCCGCCAGCTCCGCTGGTCGGACCACCTTCGTCAACAGCGTGGTCAGCGTGGTCAACCAGTACGGCCTCGACGGCGTGGACATCGACTGGGAGTACCCCGACCCCGGCGCCTCCGGCAACAACTTCACCGCGTTGATGGGGCAGCTCAGCGACGCCATGCACAGCCGGGGCAAACTGCTCACGGCGGCCGTGGTCTCCGGCGGCGGAACCGCCGAGGGCGTGCAGCCGGCGGTGTTCGGCCACGTCGACTTCCTCAACATCATGGCCTACGACGGCGGCAGCCCCCACGCCAACTACGACTGGTCGATCGCCTCGGCCAACTACTGGAAGTCCCGGGGGCTGCCCGCGTCCAAGACCGTGCTCGGCGTGCCGTTCTACAGCCGCCCCAACTACTACACCTACTCCCAGCTGGTCTCGATGGACCCGGCCAACGCCAACCGGGACTGTGTCAGCGTCGGCGGCGCCCAGCAGTGCTACAACGGCATCCCCACCATCAAGCGCAAGACCCAGTGGGCGATGGCCAACGCCGGCGGCATCATGAACTGGGAGCTGTCCCAGGACACCAGCGGCGCGACCTCGCTGGTGAGCGCCATCTACGAGGTCGCCACCGGTGGCGGCGGCAACCCGCCCGGCGACGGTGGTCAGATCACCGGCATCGGCGGCAAGTGCGTCGACGTGGCCAGCGCCAGCAGCGCCAACGGGACCGCCGTGCAACTGTGGACGTGCAACGGCACCACCGCCCAGAGCTGGACGGCCGGCTCCGACGGCACGCTGCGCGCGCTGGGCAAGTGCATGGACGTCACCAGCGCCGGCACCGCCAACGGCACCCCGATCCAGCTGTGGGACTGCAACGGCACCGGCGCCCAGGTCTGGCAGGCCCAGTCCAACGGCACCCTGCGCAACCCGGCGTCCGGCCGCTGCCTGGACGCCACCGGTCCCAGCTCCGCCGACGGCACCCGGCTGCAGATCTGGGACTGCTTCGCGGGCAGCAACCAGGTCTGGAACCTGCCCTGACCTGCCCGAGGTGAGCTGACCGGCGGGACCCGGCACGGAAACAGGGGCCGTGCCGGGCCGCACGGTCCGGGCGCGCATCGGCGTGCGGGTTCGACAAAACCGTTGGCAACCCGGGGAAACTCCAGGCGTCCTGTGAACGTGGGAGGCCGGAGGGGCCGGCTTCCCGAGTTCAGAACTGAGGGGAATTCATGCGTTGTCGACTCATGGGTGCGTTGCTGGCCGGGCTGGTCGCCGTCACCCTGCCGACGGTCACCGCGACCACCGCGAACGCCCAACCGGAGCCGGGTTCGGCGTTCGTCGCGGCGGAGTCGTCGGTGCGGGTGCTCGACACCCGCACCGGTGACGGCGTGCCGGTCTGGACACGGAGTTCGGTCACCGTCGACGTGGCGGACCGGGTTCCGTTGGGTGCCACGGCCGTCGTGCTGAACGTCACGGGGGTGGCGTTGACCCAACCGACCTACGTCAGCGCCTGGCAGGCCGGCGAGCCAAGACCCGGGGTGTCGAGCCTGAACCTGGTGGTCGGCGAGACACGGTCCACCACCGTCACCGTGCCGGTCGGCTCGGACCGGCGGGTGAGCCTGTACAACCACAACGGCAACACCCACCTGATCGCCGACTTCGTCGGGCACTACGGTCAGGGCGGCACGTCCTGGTACAACTCCGTTACCCAGCAACGGTTCCTGGACACCCGGGGCGGTGAACCGTTCCACGGCGGTTCCGCCCGCACGGTCAGCCTCGCCGGTCTGGTGCCGCCGTCGACGACGTCGGTCGTGCTCAACGTGACTGCCGTCGACCCGACCAAGCACACCTTCCTGACCGTGTCGCGCACCATCACCGGACGCCCGACCACGTCCAGCCTCAACGCCTACCCGTACCGGATCACCCCCAACCTGGTGACCGTGCCGGTGAGCGACGAGCTGAACATCGCGGTGTGGAACAACTCCGGTGAGGTCGACGTGCTGCTCGACCTGTTCGGCTACTACTCGCCCGACGAGGGCGCCGGCTTCCACCCGATCACCCCGGTGCGCGGCTACGACTCCCGCACGACCGAGTGGGTGTGGCCGAACGCGCAGCGCAACGTGCCGCTGGGTGGTGTGGTGCCGGCGGAGGCCGAGACGGTGCTGTTCAACCTGACCGGTATCGGCTACTTCTACGGCACCAGCCTGACCGCCTGGCCGGCCGGCCAGCCCCGGCCGAACGTGTCGTCGGTGAACATCAACGGCTCGCAGACCGCCGCGAACCACGCCGTGGTCGACCTGGGCACCAGGCGCGCGGTGGACGTGTACAACGCCAGCGACCACACCCACATCGTGGTGGACGTGGCGGGATATTTCGCTCCGCGCGCCTGACGTGTCGATCCGGGGTCGTCGAGTTCGACGCACAGGTATGAACGAGAACTCGACGACCCCGGTGTCCACGCGCAACCTGTCCCAGTACGGCTCCCCGGAGCTGCCCTGGAGCAGGGTGCTCGACGTCCTGGTGGCCGACTCGCCCACCGAGGACCTGACGTTCTTCGTCTCCACCATCCGCCCCGACGGCCGGCCACACACCGCCGGCGTCGGGGCGGTGTGGGTGGACGGTGCCCTCTACTTCACCGGCGGCGCGGGCACCCGCCGCTCCCGCAACCTGGCGGCCAACCCGGTGTGCACCGTGGCGGTCCGCCTGCGCGGCACCGACGTGGTGCTGGACGGCGAGGCCCACCGGGTCACCGACCGGTCCACAGTGGAGCGAGTGGCCGAGGTGTTCCGCACCGGCGGCTGGCCGGCGCGGGCGGACGGCGACGCGCTCACCGCGCCGTTCAGCGCGCCGAGCGCCGGCCCGCCGCCGTGGCAGCTCTACCGCCTGACGCTGCACTCGGCCGTGGGCGTCGGCGCGGCCGAGCCGCACGGCGCGACCCGGTGGGACTTCAGGCGGTGACGTGCCAGGTGGCCGCTTCCTGTTGCTGACGCCAGAACTCGGCGAAGCGGCCGCCCGCGTCGCGCAGCCGCGCCGGGGTGCCGTCCTCCACGACGCGGCCGCCGTCGAGGAACAGCACCCGGTCGGCGTGGGCGATGCTGGTCAGCCGGTGGGCCACGATCACCCTGGTCCGCGCCACCGGATCGTCGGCGATGGCCTGGACGACGGCGGTCTCGTTCTCCGTGTCCAGCGCGCTGGTCGCCTCGTCGATGAGCAGCACCGGTGCGGGTTTGAGCAGCGCACGGGCGATGCTCACCCGCTGCCGCTCGCCGCCGGACAGCGCCGTGCCGGCCTCACCGGTGACCGTGCGGTCGCCCTCGGGCAGGCGGGCGGTGATCTCGTCGACCCGCGCCAGGCGCAGCGCCGTGGCGTACTCGTGCTCGCCGGCCGACGGGTGGCCGGCGAGCACGTTGTCCCGCACCGTCCCGTCGAACAGGTACGGGTGCTGGAACACGACGCTGGTCAGTGCCTGGCGGGCACCGGCGTCGAGCGTCGCCGCGTCCACCCCGTCGACCAGCACCCGCCCGCGCACCGGCTGGTGCAGGCCGGCGATCAGCGCGAGGACCGTGCTCTTGCCGGCGCCCGACGGGCCGACGATCGCGGTCGTCGTGCCGGGTTCCAGCCGCAGCGTGAGGTTCTCCAGCACCGGGTCGTCCTCGCCGTGGGCGAAGCTCACCCCGTCCAACTCGATGCGTGGCGCCGTGGCGGCGGCCCTGGGCGTGGTGCCCGAGCCGACGACCGGCGCGTCGAGCACCGCGCGGATGTTCTCGACGGTCGCGCGGATCGAGCCGAGCGCGGGCGCGAGCTCGCCGAGCGTGGTGATCGGCTCCAGGTACCGGGCGATCACCACGATCAGCGCGACCGCCTCGGCCGCCGGCAGCGTCCCGTCGACGGCCAGCAGCGCGGTCGTGCCGGCCAGGCCGATCAGCGCGACCTGGCTGACCACGCTGAACAGCAGCTGCCCCGGGATCTGCATGAGCACCAGGCGCAGCGTCGCGCTGTGCTGCACGGCCAGCGCCGCCCCGGCGCTGCTGCGGGTGGCCGCCACCCGGCGCGCGGCCCGCAACGCCTGCTGGGTCCTGGCGAACTCCACGATCCGTTCGGTCAGCGCGTTGTTGGCCCTGGCCGCCGCCTCGTCGGCGGTGCGCGCGACCCGCCCGGCCGCCCACAGCGCGCCCAGCAGCAGCGGCACCCCGGCCAGCGCCGCCAGCCCCAGCACCGGCGACACGAACAGCAGCGCCACCGCGATCGCCGCCGGCGCCAGCACCGCGCCGAACAGCGGGGTGAGCAGGTTGACCACCAGACCGACCAGGTCCGGGCCGGTCGCGGCCACCGCCTGCCGCGCGGTCGCGGTGTTGTCCGAGGTGAACCAGGTCAGCCGGACGCGGGTCAGGCGTGCCGCGAGGTCGCGCTGCACGGTGTCCAGCACGGCGAACCCGAGGTCGAACCCGATCCTGGCGGTGACCGCGTCGACCGCCCAGCCGGCGACGGTGACCCCGGTGAGCGCGCCCAGCCAGCCGAACGCGTCGCCCGGTGTCGCCCCGAACAGGGCGCCCACCAACGGGACCAGCAGCACCGCCCCGGCCGCCCGCAGCAGCACCGAGACCACCGTGAGCACGGTGTACGCGACGACCCGGCCGCGCCGGTCGGCGGGGATCAGCCGCAGGTAGGTGCGGATCATCGCAGGGCCCCTTCCGTGGGGGCGGCGGCCCGGGACTCCCACAGCCGGTGGTAGCGCCCGTTGGCGGCGAGCAGTTGTTCGTGCGTGCCGGTCTCGGCGATCCGCCCGTCGTCGAGCACCACGATCCGGTCGGCGCCGGTGATCGTGGTCAGCCGGTGCGCCACGACCAGCACCGTGCGGTCCCTGGCCAGCGTGCTCAGCGCCCGCTGCACCTGGTACTCCGACTCGGGGTCGGCGAAGGCGGTGGCCTCGTCGAGGATCAGCACCGGCGCGTCGGCCAGGATCGCCCTGGCGATCGTGAGGCGTTGCCGCTCGCCGCCGGACAGGCCGGTGCCGCCGTCGAGCACGGTGTCGTAGCCGGCCGGCATCCGCAGGATCCGCTGGTGCAGCTGGGCGGCCTGCGCGGCGGCCATCACCTCGGGCAGGGTCGCGTCCGGCACGGCCAGCGCGATGTTGTCCCGGACCGTGCCGTGCACGACCTGCGCGTCCTGGAAGACGAACCCGACCAGCGCGTACAGCTCGTCGGCGGTCAGCGAGGCGACGTCGTGCCCGCCGACGCGGATGGTGCCGGCGTCGACGTCGTGGAAGCGGGCGAGCAGTGCGGCCAGCGTTGACTTGCCCGACCCGGACGGCCCGACCAGCGCGGTCACCGTGCCCGGTTCGAGCGTCAGGTCGATGTCCCGCACGACCGGCGTGTTCGGCCGGTACCCGAAGGTCACGCCGGCGAACTCGACCCGCCCCGGCGGGCTGTCCTCGGGCGGCGACTCGCGTACCGCGAGCTCCCGTTCGCCGAGCGCGACGCTGAGGTGGCGGGCGGCCTGGACGCCGTCGCGGATGCCGCCCATGCCATAGCCGATGCCCAGCAGCCGCGCGCCGAACGTGGTGCCCAGCAGCAGGAACGGCAGCAGGTCCAGGGCCGGCATGGCGCCCGAGACGACCAGTGGCGTGCCGGCGGCGGCGATCAGCCACAGGAAGGTCATCGGCCGGGTGACGAGGTCCATGACGGTCTTCATGCCGGTGAACGGCCGTTGCCAGGCGGCGAGGAAGCCGACGTACTCGTCGAGGTCGCGCCGGAACGTCGAGGCCGCCGCGCCGCCGAACACGCGGATCACCGGCTGGCCCTCCAGGTAGGCGGCGGCCTCGCCGCTCATCCGCTCCGCCCAGCGGTGCGCCTGACCGATCTTCTGCCCGGACCGCACGACCATGACCGCCATGGTCACCAGGTGGACCAGCACCGGCACGAACAGCACCAGCGCCAGCCGCCAGTCCACGGCGAACAGGTACACCAGCACCGCCACCGGCGCGACGACCGCGCCGACCGCGTCCGGTACCGCGTGGGTGACCAGGTAGTGCAGCGACAGGGTGTCGTCGCGCACGAGCTTGGTGACCGAGCCGGAGCCCCGGCCGGTGAACCAGCCGAGCGGGACGCGGGCGAGCTTGTCCAGCAGCCGCACCCGCAGGTCGCGTTCGAACCGCGCGTCGACCACGTGCAGCCACAGCAGCAGCGCCGAGCCGAGCACCGCGCCCGCGCCGAGCAGGCCCAGCGCCCACCCGCCGACCGTCCACAGCCGGGCGGGTTGCGCGCCGGCCACCAGCAGCCGGGCCAGCTCGACCAGCAGCACGAACGGCGCGAGCTGGAGCAGGGTGACCAGCGCCTGACCCACCCCGGCGGCGACCAGCGTGCGCCTGAGCGGGGCCAGCAGCCGCCCGGCGGCCTGCGAGCGCCACGCCCCGGCCGCCTTCTCCTTGGGCTTGACGGGTTTGGGCACGGCCGCCGGTTTCCCGGCGGGGTCGTTGGTGTCGTCGCGCAGTTTGCCCATGGACCGGCCCTGGATCCAGTAGGCGCGGGCGTGCACCTCGGTCTTGGGGAAGCCGAACTCGTCGCGCAGGCGGGCGCGCACGTGTTTGAGCGTGGTCGACTCGGGGGCGGCCCAGGCGTGCCAGTCCGACCAGTCGCGGGTCTCGATGGCCGCCGCGAGCTCCCGCCCGTCACCGCGCGGCACCCAGTGCACGCGCAGCCGGGGGTGTGGGGTGAGCGGGAGCTGGCGGTCGGCCTCCTCGTGCAGTTCCAGGTACAGCTCGACGGGCAGGTCGGCGGGGACGACGTCGAGGATCGCGTTGATCGCCGGCGTCGACGCCGAGTCGCCGACCAGCAGGTAGCCGGCGGGCAGCTCCTCGGGCAGGGCGAAGCGGTCCGAGCCGAGGGAGGTCACGCTGACCGTGGCCCCCGACTGGACCTCGACCGCCCACTGCGACGCCGGGCCGGCGGGCTCGTGCAGCACGACGTCGATGGCGAAGCGCCTGGTGGGCGCGTCGTGCTCGCTGATGGTGTAGGCGCGCTGGAACTCGGTGTCGGTGCCGCCGGGGTCGGGGAACCAGAACCGCAGCCAGGCGGTCGGCTCCACGACGATCTCGGAGAACAGGGTCGCCGAGTGCAGCCGTACCCGTACCAGGTTCGGCGCGAGCCGCAGTGTCTCCACCACGGTCGCGTCGTGATCTCGTGCGCCGAAGCCCCGCAGGACCGCACCCTGGAACCCGCGCGCCATCACCACGTCCCTTCACCCTCGCCCCAGCACCGCTAACTTAGGTTAGCCTTGCCTGCGAGGGCAATGGGAGGCTCAGCCGCACTGGTACTTCTCCCACCAGGTGAGCGGCATCCGGTAGGCCTCCGGGGTGTTGTCCGCGGCGTTGTTGGCCAGCCCGTTGCGCCCGAAGTAGTAGTCGTTGACCTGGTCGCGGGCCGAACGGGACATGTCCGGGTCGGAGATCCCGTTGGCGTGGATGTGGTAGGCGAACCCGTCGGACGGGGTCCGCAACCACGCGGCGAAACCGACCGTTCGCAGGGCCTTGATCGTCTGCCACCGCTGGGTGGTGCTCAGCGAGCTGACGCTGATGTCGACCACGCCGCCGCCGTCGTGCGTACCGGCCGAGCCCGGGTTGGCGGAGGTGTAGGAGCCCTGGGTCAGCGTCAGGCTCCAGGACAGCATGCCGTCGGCCGCGCGCAGCATCGCGGCGGTGCGGGTGTTGACCCGCTTGCCGCCGTAGGAGTCCGTCCGCGACCCCGCCGTCACCGGCCGGCTCACGTCGAACCGCCCGGAGCCCAACTGGGTCAGCGAGGTGCGCCCCGGCACCCCGTTGGCGTCCAGCCCGCTGAACCCGAGACTGCGCTGGTAGGTCGCGTAGGCCGTCAGCGTCGAGGTCCCGTAGTGCCCGTCGGTCTGCGCGGCGGCCAGCAGTCCCTTGGCGCGCAACGCTTCCTCGACCGCGAGAACGTGCGCCTGGGCCCCGGGTGTGGTCCCCGTTCCCGACTTGGGCGGGTCCACCTGGCAGGCCAGCAGGACCATCTCCATGTCCACCGTGGCCAGCGCGCCGACCTCGTCCCCCGGCGCCGCGGCGGCCGGCAGTCCGACCAGGGCCGTTCCCGCCAGTGCCGCACCGGCGGCAACCCCACGAACGAGCAACCGGCGCCTCGAGTAGGCCGCGGGTATGTCCGGTGACTGAACCATCGCCAAGCTCTCCGTTCATCCGATCCGGCAAGCAAGATGAACCATTAACGCATAACCGCCCGTGTTTGTCAGTGACAAACTTACGGAGCGGTGACCGGTTCGGCGTCCCCGCGGCGGCGTCGGGGCAGGTCCTGGTGTCGACGGCGGCCCCGGGTCCGCGCTGCCGGCAATTCGGAGCCGAATTGAAGAAATGAGAGCAATCGTCGAAAGTGATCATACGATCAGTGATGGTCCCGAATGGCGGACGTGGTCCTGACCCGCTATTTTGGAAACGTTTGCCATGACCTCTCGATAAATGGTTCCAGAATATCGGGCAATGACGTCCCTGTGGGCATTCAGAGCTTCCCGAAACGCCTCGACGGGCGGTCACGACGACGGCGACGCGGCGGTGACCTGTCGACGATCAACCGTGGTGGGGCGGTGAAACGGGCACCGGAAGGCGGGTCGGTCAAGATCGTTCCTTGGACGATCGGCAATGGATCCGTCATCGGGAGAAGTCGGTGACCGCCGGGCTGTAGATCTTTGCCTGTGGTGGAAGACTCACCACGGTCGGGGGATTCCGGATGTTCCGCCGTTTGAATGTTGCGACCTTCATCGTACGGCAACAGACTGGATCGATGGAGCGGGAGCAGAGCAGGAATGCGATCAGTGGCCGGGTCACGGGAAATGTGATCCAGGCCGGGACGATCCAGCAGGTCGTCCTCCCCGCGCACGCGGGGCCGGACGTGCCGGTACCCCGGCAACTGCCACCGCCGCTCCCGGACTTCACCGGGCGCCAGCGCGAAATGACGGTGCTGGACGGCCTGTTGTCCGAGGTCGGAGACCCTCCGGCCAAGGTGATGGTCGCCGTGGTGCACGGTGTCGGCGGAGCAGGCAAGACCACTCTCGCCGTGCAGTGGGCGCACCGCGCGCAGCACCGGTTCCAGGGCGGAACGCTGTTCGTCAACCTGCGTGGCTCCGGGCCGAGCGAGCCCCTGGACCCCGCCGTGGTGCTCGCGCTGTTCTTACCGGCCCTGGGCACGACCGAGGCACAGGTGCCGATCGAGTTCGAGGCCCGGATCGGGCTGTACCGGTCGCTGCTCGCGCAACGCCGGGTGCTGGTGGTCCTGGACAACGCCGCGAACGCCGAGCAGGTTCGGCCGCTGCTGCCCAGTGCGCCGGGATGCATGGCCGTGGTCACCGGTCGCGGTGGCCTGACCAGTCTGGTGATCACGGAGGCGGCCCGTCGGGTGAGCCTGGACGTGTTCACCACCGAGGAGTCCGAGGACCTGCTGCGCGGAATCGTCGGAACGGAGCGGATCGACGACGAACTGCACGCCGTGGCCGAACTGCTCGCCCTCTGCGGCGGACTCCCGCTGGCCGTGCGGGTCGCGGCGACCCGGGCCGCCGCCCGGCCACACGTGGGAATCGGGGACGTGGTCGCCGAGATCAGCGACGACGGGGATCGACTGGAGGAGGACGACGGGGTGACCTTCGCGGTGCGGTCGGTGTTCGACTGGACCTATCGGCAGCTGACCGACCAGCAGGCGACGGTGTTCCGACGCTTCGGGCTGCACCCCGGTGGCGAACTCGACGTCGACGCCGCCGCCACGCTCGCCGGCCTGACCCCGTCCGAGGCCTACCGCTGTCTGGAGGTACTGGCGGACCTGCGCCTGGTCCAACCCGGCACCAGGCGGCGGTACCAGATGCACGACGTCATCCGGAACTATGCGGCCCACCGGGTGGAGATCGACGACACCCCGGACGTTCGCCGGGCCGCGACCGAACGGACGCTCGCCTGGTACGCCGGTGCCGCCCAGCGCGCGGACGGCATGCTCTTCCCCCCGTTGGCCGGCGTCTCCCCGGCCGCCGTACCACCGGTGGGAGTGGAGACCTCCTTCGCCGATCGCGACCAGGCTCAGGCCTGGCTGCGGACCGAACGCGCCAACCTGGTGGCCGTGACGCGGGCGGCGGCCACGGCCGGGCTGCACGAACTGGTGACGGCGCTCGCCGTGTCGTGCCGGTTCCTGACCACCGGCGGTAGGGCGTGGTCCGCGCTTCACCTGACGGCCACCGAGTTGGGTGCGCGGTCGGCGCGGGCACTCGACGACCAGGCGGTGGAAGCGCTTGTGCTGAGCATGCGGACAGACACCCTGTGCCGCCTGGGCAGCTGGGACGACGCCGAGGCGACCGCCACGCGGACCATCGCCCTCGCCGAACAACTGGACGACACCGCACGCCGGATCTCCGGACTGTCGGGCCTGGGCTGGGTTCGGCGCGGCCAGCGCAGACCGGAGGACGCCAGGACGGTGTACCAACGGGTGGCGGAGATCGCCCGAGGCGTGGGACAGCTACGGGCGGAGGCGGTGGCCCTGTGTCATCTCAGTGCCATCTCCGTGGAACTCGGCGAGTACGAGATCGCGTTGGGCCATGCCGTACGGGAACTGGACCTGCGGAGCCAGGCCGGAGACCAGATCGGTGAGGCCGGCGCGCTGTGTGACATCGCCCTTGCCCGGCAAGGGCTTGGCCAACACGAGGCCGCGATTTCCCTTCTCCGGCAGGCGATCGAATCCTACGAGACCATCGGGTACACGGGCGCCGATCGGGTGCAGGCGGTGCTGGCACTGGCGGTCTCACTGGAACACCAACAGGACCGGTCGTCGGAGTTGGCGGCGTTGCGTGCGGCGGAGGTCCTCCTCGTCGACCTGGAGGATCCGCGCCTGGACCAGGTACGGCGAAGACTCTCAGAGTTGGTGGCCGATGGTCGTTGACCCGCCGCAGGCCGGGCAGTCGGGCCGCGGCACGTCAAGGGCCAGCACGGTGCCGGCGTCGAGCGTGACCAGGTTCAGCGCGTACTCGCGGTTGGCCGGAAGCCGGGGACTTCCGGTGATCAGGCTCATGGCGGCGTGCGCGGTGAGGTGACCGGAGATTCCGGCGGACACGGCATTGCCCGCCTGGGTCAGCGGTCCGGTCGTGGCGGTGGCCGGCGTGCGCGGTGGCAGTGTGGCCAGGCGCTCGCGCTCCGCGGCGCACGCGCAGTCGTAGCAGGCGCCCCCGCCCGGACGGTACAGGCCGACGTTGATCTGGGGACCGTGGTAGCCGCCGTGCACCCACGCGGTGCCGGTCCCCAGGCAGGCCTGGTTCGTCCAGGACCGGATCTCGGGTGGCTGGTCGGCCGCGAGCACCACCACGTCGAAGCGGGCCGCGAGCGTCGCCAGATCACCTGGCCCCCGCACGGTTACCGCCTCACCGGTGACGACGACGTCGGAGTTGTGTTCGCGCAGCCGATGCAGCGCCACGTCGACCTTCCGCTGGCCGAGATCCCGCTCGGTGTAGAGCACCTGCCGGCTCAGGTTCGACAGTTCCACCACGTCGGGCTCGACGCAGTGCACGTGACCGACACCGGACAGGACCAGGCCCAGCGCGGCGGTGCTGCCGGTGCCGCCGATCCCGACCACGGCGATCCGTGCCTGCCGCAACGACAGCTGAGTGTCCCAGCTCGATCGCCGGGAATCGCGGGTCATCCATCGCCACATCGCGTGGGCGCGGCTGTACCGTTCCCGCTCCCGGCCGGACAGTGTCCGGGGAACGGGCTCGGCCGCGTCCTCGACGTAGCCCGCTCCCGCCAACAGTCCGAGGTCCCGGACGACCTCGGAGCGGACCTCGGTCTCGGACCTGTCGGGGAAACGGTGGACCAGCTCGGCGACGACCTGGTCCACCGTCCTCCTACCGTCGAGGGTTTCCACCAACGCCCACACCCATCCGGTCGGGTCCTCGATCCGGGCCCTGATCCCGGGCACGTTGCCGCCGATCTGAACCTGGTCCTCGCCCAGCCTCACCGGCCGGTGCTCCCACTTGATCCTCGGGCGAAACATGGAAACCTCCCCGCACCTCGTCACGCACTCATCGGGTTACGAGCTCTGTTCCTTGTCGGAGCAGAACATCATCCGCTGGTCGGAGTCATCGAAGTGGATCATTACCGGTCACCCCCTCCCGTTTCGCCGGCCCCCGCTGGCCGACGGTGTCCAGCGTCTCCCACCGAGCCGGACGAAATCCGGCGGATATCCCGACAGAATCCCGACAGTGTGTCCGGCGGGCGGCGGCGGTGGGTGGACATGAACAGGACACTTCCTGGACATCGCACGAGCATCTGCACGCGCATTGAGAAGATCGCTTTCTCGTCAACGATAACGGAACGATTTCGAAAGATGAGTGCGCTGGATCGGTCGACCGAAATGCCCGCACACTCTCATCTTGTCGGGGATGGTCTCCAGCGAAGGGCACGCTGGTGGGATACAGATTCTGCATTCTCGGTCCGACGTCGTTACGCGTTCGAGACAATTTCAACCTTGATTGGCAACGACCCAAACCACGAGGGCTCCTCGCGGTCCTGCTGCTGCACCCGGGGCAGGAGGTGTCGTTGGAGACGGTCATCCGGTGGGTGTGGCCCGGCATCGGGCGGGTGAACCCGGACACCGTCCAGCGGTATGCCCAACTCGCCAGGGAAGGCCTGGACCAGCTGGATCCGGTTCCCGACCTGCGCTGGCGCAACGGCATGCTGCGACTGGACGTCGAACGCGACGAGGTCGACTACTGGTGGCTGCAGGACGCCGTCAGGCGCGGTGAGGAACTGGTCCAGGCCGGGGAGTACGAGCAGGCCGGCGAACTGCTGGAGCGCGCCGTGCGGTTGTGGACGAGCCGTCCGTTCGCGGACCTGCTGGGACACCCGGCCGAACACCGCAGATCGATCGCCGACGCCGACCTGTGGGCACCGGCCTACGACGTGCTGCTGCGCGCGCTCGACGGTCTGGGCAGGAGTCAGGACGTCCTGCGCCGGCTGGACGATCTCCCGTTCGACCACCACCGGCACTACCGGCTCGCGGTGCACCGCATCAAGGCGCTCTACGTCGTCGGCCGGCAGCGCGACGCCATGGGCTACGTGCAGGCCGTGCGGCGCGCACTGCTCGACAACGACGAGATCGACGCCGCCGACGAACTGCTGCGCCAGCACGACCTGCTGCGCGGGAGCACCCTCCCGACCTCGCCGATCGTGGTGCGCCACAACGGTTCCCGACCGCCGGAACGGGTGGCGCCCGACCTGCTTCCACAGGACGTCGACTTCGTCGGCCAAGCCGAACCGCTCGAACGGCTGCACTCACTGACCACACCACGCACGGGCGAACCGGCCAGGGGAGTGGTGATCGTCGCCGGGCCGGCCGGTATCGGCAAGACCGCACTGGTGGTCCATTGGGGACACCGGGTCCGCGACCGGTTCCCTGGTGGTGTCCTCGTGGCGAATCTCAGTGGTTACTCGGACAGGACAATTGTCGATCCCGCTCAGGTCGTGGATGATTTCATCATCGCATGTGGACACCGGCCGGACGGGAGTCCTCAGGAGCGGACGTTTCTGTTGTCCCGGCTGCTGGGTGAACGAGATACTCTGGTGATTTTGGACAATGTGCGCGACAACGACCATGTCCGCGATCTCCTGCCGAGACTGGCGGGTGCTCTGGTCGTCATCACGAGCCGCCGGCGGTTGACCTCACTGGGAACCACCGTGGGCGCGCGCCGGATCACCGTCCGCGCGATGACACCGTCCGACGCGGACGAACTGCTCATCACCCAGCTTGGCCCCCACCGGGAACTCGACGCGGCCGACCGTGCCGGTCTGGTCGAGCGCTGTAGCGGCCTGCCGGTGGCGATCAGTGTCGCCACCGCCTTCGCGGCGACCTGTCCTGACGGGCCGATCGCCGAGGTCGCCGATCAGCTCACGCGACGGCGGCTGGTCGTCGACCTCGGTGACCAGGACGGCACCGTCAACGTCGGCGCGCTGTTCGCCCAGTCCTACGACTCGCTCGACGAGCCGGAACGCCGCCTGTTCCGGGTGATCGGACTGCATCCGGGTCCCGACATCAGTATCGAGGCGGCCGCCGCCGGTGACGGTCGGACCATGCTGGACACCAACCGAAGCCTGGCGAAACTGATCGAGGCGCACCTCGTCGAACAGCCGGTGGTTGGTCGCTACCGGCTGCACGACCTGCTGGCGGAGTTCGCCGTCTACTGCGCCGAGACCGACGAGCCGGCCGACCGGCACGCGACGGTCGAACGCATGCTGCGCTTCTACCTGGCGGCGGTGACCGACGCCGCGTGCCTCGCCTACTCGACCTATCTGCGGCCGCCGGGCTCGGCGGAGATCGATCAGCACCCGGTGGCGTTCGTGGACAACGTGCACGCCCGGGAGTGGTTCCTGCGCGAGCGGAACAACCTCCTCGCGGCCATCGTCTTCTCCGCGTCCGACGTCGACCTCCGCCGGTACACCTACCGGCTCGGCGACCCGGTGGCGACGTTCTGCGACCGGTTCGGCGCCCACGAGGACAGTCTTCGGATCAGGGACCTGACCGTGCGGGTCACGACGCTGACCGGGGATCACGAGGATCTGACCTCGTCGTTGCTCGGCTCCGCCATGACCAAGCTGACCCTGGGTGAGGTGGTCGACGCCCGACGGACACTGGAGGAAGCCCTGCGGCTGGCCATCGAACACGATGTCCCACGTGGACGGTCCGCCGCGCTCATCCATCTCGGCAAACTGGAGATGGTGCGGGGAGACACCGCGGCCGCGATGAACTGGTGGCGCCAGGGAATGGCTCTCGTGGAGGAGAATAACGACGATGAGGGAAGGTGTTGGTACCACTACAGAATCGCCACGGTGCTCGCGGCCAACGATCAGCACGACGAGGCGTTCGTCCGGCTGGACGAGGCCAGGAGAATCGCCCTGCGCATCCGGGAGCAGTCGGCGCATGCCGCGATTCTGATCGAGTTCGGGATCCTGCACACCGTGCGCGGCGACCACGCACTGGCCGCGTCGCACCTGGCCCGGGCGCGCGGTGTCGCGGAAGGAATCCCGGACCAGAGGGAAACGGCGCGCGCGTGTCTCGCCCTCGCCGAACTCGACATCGCCCAGGGCCGCACCGCTAATGCCCGCGGAACCATCCGGGTCGCGCTCGACATCTGCGAGCAGACCCGTGATCAGGTGGTCGAGGCACCCGCGCTGGTCGCGCTCGGCACCGTGTGCCACGCCGATGGCGAGATCGAGGACGCCATCTCGGCCTGGAAGCGGGCAGCCGACCTCTACCTCAGGATGGGCAACATCACCCGCGCGGCGGCCGTCCACGACCGGGTCCGTCACCTGCCGACCGGTGACGTCGCCATCCCGGTGAGTCGCCCCGCCGGCAGCCAGGTGACCGTCGACGAGTGACACCCGCCGGTGTCGTACTTCGGACATGGCGAGATGTTGCCACCGCGCGGGCGTTCCCCTGACCACCATGTCGCCGGTAGACGTTGGTGGCATGTCGTCCCGCAGATGTCCGCGCCCCCGGTCCGTCCTTCTCGTCGTGCTCGCGACCGCGGTGACGATGGCGGTGCCTCTCGGCCCGGCGTCGGCGGATCCGCCGCCAGCCGCCGCGCCGGCCGCCGCCGGTGAGGCGGTCACGCTGATCACCGGGGACCGGGTCACGGTGGACACCTCCGGCGGGCGTCCGGTGACGGTCGTCGAGCCGGCCGGGGGAGAGGACTCGGCGGCCTCGTTCACCACGTTCACCCGGGGCGAGGACGCCTACGTCATCCCGGACGGGGTGGCTCATCTCGTGCCGGACGTGCTGGAGATGGACCTGTTCAACGTCACCGCGCTGGTGGAGATGGGCTACGGCGACGCGCACACCGACGCCCTGCCGCTGATCGTGCGCGGTGCCCCCGGCGTCGGCACGTTGCGGGCGGCGAAGGAACTGCCCAGCATCGGTGCGACGGCCGTGGAGCTGCCCAAGCGCGGCGCCACCAGCTTCGCCCGCACGCTCGGTACCCGCTCCGCCGGGGTGAGCCGGGTGTGGCTCGACCGCCCGGTCACCACCGCCGCGCTGGACTGGAACCTCGACGCGGTCGGCGCGCCCGGCGCGTGGGACGGCGGGCTCACCGGTGCGGGCGTCGACGTCGCCGTGCTCGACACCGGCGTGGACACCGACCACCCGGACCTCGCCGGCCGGGTCGCCGAGGAGGTCAACTTCACCGACGAGGCCACCGCCGGCGACGGCCACGGGCACGGCACGCACGTCGCCTCGATCGTCGGCGGCAGCGGGGCCGCCGCGGACGGGGCCCGCCGGGGCGTCGCGTTCGACTCGCGGCTGATGTCGGCCAAGGTGCTCGACGACGAGGGCCGGGGCCAGCAGTCGTGGGTGATCAGCGGCATGGAGTGGGCCGCCGCGCAGGGCGCGGACGTGGTCAACCTCAGCCTCGGCGCCACCGCCGGCGAGGGCGACGACCCGGTCGTCGAGGCCCTGGAGAACCTCACCGAGAGCACCGGCGCGCTGTTCGTCGTCGCGGCCGGCAACTTCGGGCCGGGGCCGGGCACCGTCGACTCGCCCGGCGTCGCGGAAAGCGCGCTGACCGTCGGCAACGCCGGGCGCAACCTGCTGCCGATGTACGGCTCCGGCAACGGCCCCACCCGGGGCACCTACCGCGCCAAGCCCGACCTGACCGCGCCCGGCGTCGACATCCTCGGCGCCCGCGCCGGCGGCGGCGACCCGTACGTCGCGATGACCGGCACCTCGATGGCCACCCCGCACGTCGCCGGCGCCGCCGCCCTGCTGCTCCAGCGCCACCCGGACTGGACCTGGCGCGAGGTCAAGAACACCCTGATGACCACGGCCGACGCGCAGGTCGCCTTCCCCGCGCCCAACGCCGAGGGCGCCGGCGTCCTCGACCTGACCGACGCCGTCGGCGAGACCCTGAGCTACGACCGCGCGTCCGTCGACTTCCGGTTCCGCCGCTGGCCGGAGGGCCAGCAGTCGTCGAGCATCCCGGTGACGATCACCAACACCGGCGAGGGGACCGAGTCGCTCACCTTCACCGACTCGGCCAAGAACCACTGGAACGAGCAGGCCCCGGACGACATGTTCGTCGTCGAGCCGAGCGTGTTGACCCTCGAACCGGGCGCCACCGGGACCGTCACCGTCACCGTCGACCCGACGCTGGGCAACCCCGGCCTCTACGCCGGTCTGGTCACGATCGCCAGGCCCGGCAAGGAGAACACCACGCTGCCGCTCAACGCCGCCGTCGAGGCGCCGCGCCGCGACGTGCACCTGACGGTGCTGGACCGCCGGGGCCAGCCGTGGGCCGGCGGCACCGTCTGGCTGGGCAACGTCGACGACCTGACCCAGCGTTACGGCGGCGGCCTGATCACCACCCAGCTCGACGAGAACGGCCAGGTGACCGCGCGGGTCGCACCCGGGGCGTTCAGCATCGTCGCCCGGGTGGAGACCCCCGCCGACGGCGACGAGCCGGCGTCGATCTCGCTCGCCGGTGAGTCCGAGGTGCGGGTGGACTCCGACGTCACGCTCACCATCGACGCGCGCCGCGCGCTGCCGGTGCGGCCGGCGACCGTCGCCGGTGCGTCGACCACCACGCAACGCCTTGCCCTGCACTACGTCCACCGCGACGCCGTCGACGACGGCACGGTCGGCAGCATCATCTACGCGCCGGGCGCCGACGTCGAGAACGGCGGTGTGTTCGTCGAGCCGACCGACCCGGTGCGCACCGGCCGGTCGCTGTTCCAGACCCACTGGCGCCTGGTCGCCGGTGACCACCCGCGCCCCGGCCAGGCCGACGCCTACGAGCTGCTGCTGGACTCGCCGACCATCCCCGACCCGCCGCGGTTCCACCTCGACGCCAGGCAGGTGCGGCAGCTGGCCACCGAGGTCCACGACTACCGCACGGTGCGCCAGGACCAGGCCGACCTGCTCGAACTGCGCTACGCCGCGACACCGCTGGTCAGCGCCCCGCTCGGGTTCTGGCGCGAGCGGAGCGCCCCGGCGAAGGTGGTGGAGAAGCTGACCGCGCGCGAGGACGTGCTGTGGAGCCAACGGGTTCGCGGCCCGGTCGACCTCGGGACCTACCGCAACAGCTTCCGCCCCGGTGAGCGGATCACGCGCTCGTGGTTCTCCGGCGTGGCGCCGGCGGCGATCGGCGTGCAGCAGAGCCGCCGCTCGCTCAACGTGCCCATCGACCTGAGCGACGGCCAGCACACCGGCCAGGCACTCGACTCGTTGGGGCCGATCACGCTGCGCCTGTTCCGCGAGGGCGTCGAGGTGGCGCCGAGGGCGACGCGGTACTTCGACGTGCCGACGGAACGGGCGAACTACCGGCTGGAGCACAGCATCACGCCCGACCAGGACACGCTGCCCTTCGCGACCCGGGCGGACACGTCGTGGACGTTCACCTCGGAGGCGCCGCCGGAGTCGGGCCCGTTCAACAACCCGACGCAGCTGCTCAACGTCGGCTACGAACCGAACACCGACCAGACCGGCCAGCTGCGCGCCCGCCACCCCGTCACCATCCAGGTGCGACTGTCCACAACGGTCGGACAGTCCGGCCCGATCGTCGCTGAGCGCGGCACGTTGCGCTTCTGGACCTCCACCGACCACGGCGAACGCTGGGTGCCGTCGGTGGTGGTCCCGCTGCCCGACGGCACGTTCGGCGTGGTGTCGCTGTCGCTGCCCAGGGCGGGCGAGACGGTGTCGGTGCGGGCCAGCGCCACCGGCCAGGAAGGCAGGACCGTCACCCAGACACTCGTCGACGCCTACTCGGTGCGGTAGCTGGTCACCTCGGCCACCGGGCGGCGCGGAGTGGGCGCCCCCCGGTGGCCGTAGCCGATCCGCAGCACCGCCTGCGGGTGCGCCCCGGCGGTGAGGCCGGTGCGCAGCGCCGCCCGGAGGTCGGGCTGCTCGATCGGCTGGGAGAAGAACGACGCCCCGAGCCCGGCGGAGGTGGCGACCAGCAACGCGCGCTGCATCGCCTGCCCCGCACGGAGATGGTCGAGCGCGGTGTCGCCGGCGGTGGTCACCATCGCCACCAGCGGGTCCTGCTCGAACTCCCGCTCGGCGGTGCGCCGGCCCGGGTAGTCACGCAGCTTGAGCAGTGGCGTGCCGGCCGGCCGTGGCCCGCCGGCGGCGCTGGGCACACCGTCGTGCCGGGCCGGGTCGCCGGTCGTCCAGGCCCGGAGCTCGGCCTGGTAGTCCGGGTCGTCCTCCTGGCGCTGGTCGGCCCGGCGCAGCAACGTCGCGAACGTCTCCAACGCGCGCGGCGTGTCCAACAGGAGGAGATGCGCGCCCTCGGCGTCCGCCGCCGCGACCAGCGCGCTCCGTTCCGACCCCGGCACGATCCGGTCGACGAACGGCCGCCGGTTGGTCGTCCGGTTGCCGACGGCGTCGGCGAGATCGCGCTCGGCCGGCGTGGCCGGCCGGCGCCCCGCCACCCGGACGGTGGCGAGAAGCTCGGGGTGGGCGGGGTCGGGCAACGGGTCGACCACCACGGCCCGGCCGGCCGCCCGCAACGCGACCCGCAGGTTCAACAGGGCCGCCCCACAGGACAACCGCGCCTCCCGCCCGTCCGGATCGGCGACGGTCAGCACCCGGTCCCCGTCCAGGCACACCTCCACCACCGGCCCCCGCACCACGAACCGCCACGGCTGGGTGTTGTGCACCGACGGCGCCCTGACCGCCGCGTGCAGGGCGTGGTCGATCGCCTCACGAGGGTCGTCACTGTCCATGGCCTGTCACCTGCTCCCGAGTCCGCAGACTCCATGGCACCAGGATTCGCGGGCTCCCGCAGCGGGAGGACGTCCCGTGCTGGCGGGACCAAGGGCCGTGGCGCGAGGGCCTCAGGGTCTCATCGAGGAGGTACCACTCGTCGGTGAGAGACGCCGGGGGTGGTCGAGGAGTCTGTTCCTCGACCACCCCCAGTCTTCCGGAGACCGTGATGCGCGCGTGGGGACGGATTACCGGTGGGTAGCACTGTCCGAATCGGCCATGCGGCTCAGGTGTGACCGACTAGCGAAGGGCAGCGGCGTTGAGTATGTGCCACACCACTCGGCTCAGTAGCGACGGGCTGACGCCCGGGTCAGCGGACGAGATCCTCCCGTGAGTTCCGCTTCCCGGTCGCGGGGTACCGGCCTCGTGGGCCGATCGCGGTGCACCGTCCTCCCCGGTCTGTCCGGTCTCTGTGGAGAGAGCCGAGTCGTTGTGTGCCGCCACGAGTTGGGCTCGCGGTGAATTGTAGGGAAGGTGCAGCGGCGGTGCGGCCGAGGCGATGGTGCTGCCAGCCGCCAACAACACCAGAGTCAATGTCAGGACCACGGTCCTCCCGGCCCAACTTGCCACGAATTTCCTCACTTTCTGATCGACGATCATGTACCGGGCAAGTTATACCGCGTTGCGGTCTGGGCACAGCTCTTGACACCCCCCGTTGTGCAAGCCGTCGTCGTAGGTCGCAAAAGGATCGGTTCTGGCAGTCCTCTGTGGTCTTGGCCAGGGCTTTTGTTTGATCGGGCATGTAATTCCGTCAGGCATGCGCTTGCCCACGTGAGGCCAAGGCATGGCCAGAGTAGAACCCTGAACATCAGATCGAGCGATTACTGGCTGGTAGTTTGACCCAGTCCGTGGTGAGGTCACTCTCGGTGGAATGCAGAAATGAGGACTGCGTCCGGTGCCTCACGGGCTGACGATGAGATACCGCTCGTCGGTGATGGGGCCGCCCCAGTAGACGGGGTCGGTGAGGGGGTCGAGGTGGGCCTGCCGGCCGTGGGCGGCGATCAGGTCGGTGGTGTGGGCGGCGGTGAGGCCGGCGCCGGACGACCAGTGGCCCTCGACCAGGACCAGGCGACCCTGGGGACGCAGGAGCCCGATCCACCGGCCGAGGACGGCCAGCGGATCGGGCAGTGCCCACAGCACATGCCGGGCGAACACGACGTCGAACGTGCCCGGTTCCAGGGGCGGGGTCGCCGCGTCGCCCTGGTGAAAGGTCGGCCGGACGCCGGCCACGCCGGACACGGCCGCCTCGTCGGACGCGGCGGGTGCGGCGGACGCGGCGGGCGGGGCAAACGAGGCGGACAAGGCCTTGGCGGTGGCGGCGGCGACCATGGCGGCGGACAGGTCGACGCCGGTCACGGTGTGGCCCTCGGCCGCGAGCAGGACGCTGATGCTTCCGGTCCCGCACCCCAGATCGGCGATCGTCGACGGGGGTGGGGGGAGGACCGGGAGCAGCAGGTCGCGCCACGCCGCGCGGACCTCGGCGTCGCGCAGGCCGTGGTCGGGGGCCTCGTCGAAACGGTCGGCCTGGGCGTCCCAGAAGTGTGCCGTCATACAGTCGATTATCGTGGCAGGAGGACGATTTTTCCCCTGGTGTGGCGGCGCATCAGCTCGTGGAAGGCGGCGCGGACCTCGGTGAGCGGGTAGGTCGCCGCGATCGGCACCTCGAGGTCGCCGGACGCGATCAGCTTGAGCAACTCGGCCAGGACCTCGGCGTTCGCGGAGCCGGCCATGCCCTCGTTGCGCACGCCGGTCCTGGCGGCCCCGGCGAAGTCGATGATCGTGTTCACCCGGTCCTGGGGCACACCCAACTCCAGGGCCAGGTCGACGTAACCGCTGCCGAACGTGTCGACGAACGCCTGGACGCCCTGCGGCGCGGCGGCGCGGATCCGGTCGAGGACACCGTCGCCGTAGGGCACCGGGGTGACGTCGTGGGCGCGCAGCCAGTCGTGGTGGGTTTCGCTGGCCAGGCCGATGACCGTCGCGCCGGCGTGGCGGAGCAGTTGCACGGTCAGGGATCCGACGCCACCGGCGGCTCCGGCCACGACGATCGTGTCGCCCGGCGCGGCGGCGACGGCCCGGACGTTCGCGTGCGCGGTGGTGCCGGCGACGAACACCGCGCCGGCCGCCTCCCACGGCACGGCCGGGTCCCTGGCCACCAGGTGTTCGGCCGGCACGGCCACCAGCTCGGCGTGGCTGGAGCGGGTGTCCACCCAGCCGGCCACCTCGTCGCCGGCCGACCAGCCGGCGCCGGACCGTTCCACCACGCCGGCCAGGTCGCTGCCCTGGCCGGAGGGGAACGTGGCCGGCCACCGCTCGTGCAGCAGCCCGAGCCGGATCGAGTTCTCGCCCGGGTTGATCCCGGCGGCGCGCACCCGCACCAGTACCTCGCCGGCCGCCGGTCGCGGCACGGGCACCTCGCGAACGTCCAGGACGTCGACGTCGCCGTACTCGTCGAACCGCACTGCCTTGGGCATTCGGCCCCTCCTTCGGGTTCGGTGTTCCTGCCGACTACCCAACCCGGGTCCGGCGACACTTTCCATGCTGGAAACGAGCGGGGAAATATGCGAGCGTCTCAGGCTGTGGACGTTCTGACGGATCTGTTGCAGCGATCGCGGGCGCGTGGTGCCGCGTTCTCGCATTCGAGTGCCCGAGGTGAGTGGGGTGTGCGGTTCCCGGTCGGCGCCCGCCTCGCGATCCACGGCATCCTCGGCGGCGAGGCCTACGCCTGGGTCGGTGACCCGGGCGGTTCCCGGCACGTCCTTGGCGGCGACCTGCTGCTGGTGCGCTCGACGTCCACCCAGTTCATGGCGCACGCGCCCGGGGCGGCGTCGGTGCCGTTCGACGGTCAGCCGCCCGTCGCCCAGTCCTGCGGAACGCTGCGCCGCGAGTTCGGCGCCGGCACCGGCGACGCCACGACGTTCTTCTGCGGCGCCTACTCCTTCGACGGCGACCTGTGCGCCGGGCTTCTCGCCGCCCTGCCGGAGCTGACGGTGGTGCGCCCGGGCGCCGGGTCGAGCCTGCGGGCCACCGTCGACGTCTTCGCCGGTGAGCTCCTGCACGAGGGCCCCGGCCAGCAGGCCCTGCTCGACAGCCTTCTCGACGTGATCCTCGTCCAGGCCCTGCGCGAGCAGCTGTCCGCCGACCTGCGTGCCGCCCCGGCCTGGTTCCGCGCGATGGCCGACCCGGCGGTCGGTGTCGCGCTGCGGGCGGTGCACGCCGACCCGGCGCGGGCGTGGACGGTCGCCGACCTGGCCGCCGCCGCGTCCCTGTCGCGGGCGACGCTGGCGCGCCGGTTCACCGCCCTGCTCGGCGTGGCGCCGCTGGCGTACCTGACCGACTGGCGGATGGCCCTGGCTCGCGAGCAGTTGCGCTCGGGGGACGCGGGGCTCGCCGTGGTGGCCCGATCTCTGGGCTATGCCTCGGAGTTCTCGTTCGCGGCGGCGTTCAAGCGGCACCACGGTGTGCCGCCGGGGCGGTGGCGGGGCGCGGCTACCGCCTGACCGGGCTCAGTCCCGTCACGGCCAGGCCGAACAGGCGTTGGGCGGTGGCGGGCGGGTCCGGGTGGTGCTCGACGGCCAGGGCGATGCCGACGGCCAGGGTGATCAGGTCGCGGACGGTGACGCCGTCGGCGACCGCGCCGTCGGCGGCCGCCCGGTCCAGCAGCGGGCCGGCCGCCTCCTCCAGGGTCGCCGAGCAGGAGTTCTCGGGGACCAGGGCCTCGTCGTAGGACAGGGCGGTGGCCAGGCCCCGGGCGGTGACGCAGTAGGCGACGACCTCGTCGAGCCAGTCCAGCAGCGCTTGGCGGGGGTCGGTGTGGGTGGTCAGGTCGAGGGCGCGGCGGCGCAGGGCCTCGACGCGTTCGTGGGAGACGGCGGTCAGCAGGGCGTGGCGGGTGGGGAAGTGGCGGCGCACGGTCGCCGAGCCAACGCCGGCGGTGCGGGCGATCTGTTCCAGGGACGCCTCGCTGCCGTGGGCGGCGACCTCGCGTTCGGCCACGGCGAGGATGCGGGCGTGGTTGCGGCGGGCGTCGGCGCGTCGCTGATCTGGCATGGCACTTCCTAAACGGCGGGGTCCGCCGTATCGTAGCGGAGACAAAACGGCGGACCCCGCCGTTTATGATGTGAGGAGTGCCCATGGATCCCGTACTCGTGACCGGTGCCACCGGCCGGCAGGGTGGGGCGACCGCCCGCGCCCTGCTCGCCGACGGCGTTCCCGTCCGCGCGCTCGTGCGTGACCCGTCGACCGCGCGGGCCAGGGCGGTCGCGGCGCTGGGCGCCGAACTGGTCACCGGGGACCTGCGCGACCGCGACTCGATCGTGGCGGCGGCGACCGGCGCCGGTGCCGTGTTCTCGGTCCAGATGCCGGCAGCGACGGCCGACGGGTTCGACTTCGCCGGCGAGGTCGTCCAGGGCGTGAACCTCGTCGAGGGCGCGCTGGCGGCCGGGGTGACGCGGTTCGTGTACACGTCGGCCACCGGCGTCGGTCAGCACCGGTCGGTGCCAGGCTGGGCGGAGGGCCGGTGGTCGATGTTGGCGCCCGCGATGGAGGCCAAGACCGCGATCCAGGACCGGGTCCGGGCCGCCGGTTTCCCCAGCTGGACCCTGATCAAGCCGGGCTTCTTCATGGAGAACTTCCTGCCCTCCATGGCGTTCCTGTTCCCCCGGGGTGTCGACGGCGGGCTCGTCAGCGTGGTGCGCCCGGACACCCGCCTGTCCCTGGTCGCGGCGGCCGACATCGGCACGGCCGCCGCCGCCGCGATCACCGACCCGGGCCGTTTCCACGGCGTGGAACTGGAACTGGCCGGCGAGTACCTGTCGATGACCGAGATCGCCGAGGTGCTCACCCGCGTCCTCGGCCGGCCCGTCCCCGCCCCGGACATGACCGTGGACGAGGCGCTCGCGGCGGGTCTGCCGGCGATGGGCGTGGGCCACGAGTGGTTCAACGTCGCCAGTCAGCCCGGCCGCCCGGAGTACGCGCGCGACCTCGGCCTGCCGCTCACCCGCTTCGAGGACTGGGCCCGCGAGCACCTGGTGGCCTCACCGGCGCAGTAGGGGCAGCCAGATCTCGTCGACGATCTCGGTGAGCGAGTGCGCCGGGAGGGGGCGCAGGGTCATCAGCACGTCGTGGCGGAACAGGTCGAACGGGAGGTTGAGCAGGCGGCGTGAGCGGGGGACGTCGGGCAGGTCGCCACGGGCCACGGCGCGGGCGACGATGATCTCGCACGGGGTCGGGGTGGGGGAGCCGAGCGCGTCGCGCAGGGTGGTGAAGTTGGTGCCGGTGTCGCGGAAGTAGTCCATCAGTTGGACGCTGATCAGCGTGATCATGCCGGTGAGGCCGGCGTCGGCGTTGCGCAGGAAGCCGATGGCGTCCGCGCGCAGGTCGCCGGTGTCCGGGATCTCCACGGGTTGGGCGGCGCGGTACCGCGTGATGGTCGCCAGCAGCAGGTCGTCGCGGGTGGGCCAGCGGCGGTAGAGGACCGGGCGGCTGGTGTGCGCGCGGGCGGCGACGGCCTCGTAGGTGAGGCCGTGGTAGCCGTGCTCGACCAGGACGTCCCAGGCGGCGTCGAGGATCGCGTTCTCCAGGGCGGGGCCTCGGCGCCGCGTCCGCTGAGGATTCACTTGCGTATCTTATCCCGGCTCGCTACGTTGACCGCCCTAAGAAACATTCACGTATCTTGAGGCGGCATCCTGATGTTCGACGTCATCGTCGTCGGTGGTGGGCCGGTCGGCCTGTTCCTCGCCTGCGAGCTGCGGCTCGCGGGCGCCCGGCCGCTGGTGCTGGAGCGGCGGCCGGAGCCTGACCCGGCCGACAAGGCCCACGGTCTGGCCGGCCAGGTCGTGCGGCTGTTCGACCACCGTGGCCTGGTGGAACGCTGCGGCGGGCGAGGTGCGCCGCAGCCGGCCCCCGGCTTCTTCTTCGGCGGGCTGCCGCTGCCGCTGCACACCCTCGGCGAGGACAACCCGATGTACCTGCTGCCGGTCCCGCAGCGGGCACTCGAAGGGGTGCTCGCCGCGCGCGCCGCCGAACTGGGTGTCGAGGTCCGGCGTGGAACCGACGTGCGGTCCTTCGTCCAGCACGACGACCGGGTCGAAGTGTCCACAGTGGATGGAACGGAGGCCGCGCGGTACCTCGTCGGGTGTGACGGTGCCGCCAGCCTGGTACGTAAGTCCGCCGGGATCGGCTTTCCCGGGGTCACCGAGGACGACGTCGTCGAACGCTGGGCGCTGGTCGGGGCCAGCGACGCCGTGCGGTTCGGGCCGATGGGACGGGTCGAGATCGACGGCCTGGGCGAGATCCCCGCGCACTTCCACCGCACCGACCGGGGCGTGTTCACCATCCTCGCCCACGATCCCGCGCGACCACTGGTGAACACCGTCGAGTGGACGCCCGACCCCGGCGGCCCCCCGCTGACCCTGGCCGAGATGGAACACAGCGTCGAACGGGTCCTCGGCGTCCGCGTGCCGCTCACCCCGCCGCCCGAGGGCGCGCCGACCCTGTTGCGCCGCACCGCCGGGCGCAACACCCGACTCGCCGAGCGCTACCGCGACCGCCGGGTGTTCCTGGCCGGCGACGCCGCGCACGTCGGCAACGGCCCCACGCTCAACCTCGGACTCCAGGACGCGGCCAACCTGGCCTGGAAGCTCGGCGCGACCGTGCGCGGCCACGCCCCCGACGGCCTGCTCGACACCTACGAGTCCGAGCGCCGCCCCTGTGGCGAGCGGGTGTCGATGGCGACCCAGGCCGACCGGACCGCGCTGCTGGCCCCCGGTCCGGCGGTCACCGCGCTGCGCCAGCTGTTCGGCGAACTGCTCACCGACCGCGAGAACGTGCGCCGGCTGGCCGCGCTGATGGCCGGCGCCGACATCCGCTACGACATGGGCGAGGACCCCGGCCCGCTCGCCGGCGCCTTCGCGCCCTCCCTCGACCTGACGGTCGAGGGCGCCGCCCGCCGGCTGCCCGAACTGCTGCGCGAGGCCCAGCCCGTGCTGGTCGACCTGACCGGTACCGACGCCCTGGCCGACACCGTGGCCCCGCTGGCCGGACGGGTCCGGCACGCGCGGGCCGGCGCCGACGGTCGGACCGACGCGCTGCTGGTGCGCCCCGACGGCTACGTCGCCTGGTCGGGCACCGACCCCGACGGGCTCACGGCCGCGCTGGTCCGGTGGTTCACCCCGGCGCGCTAGCCATGTTTACGCTCACACGACACAGGTGATTGCCAGGGGCTCGCGGAACCAGGCATAGTTGTTAGCGCTCACTCCGGTGCACTCCCAAGGAGCCGGACCATGCGCCCGTCCGCGATCACCCGACGCACCCTGCTTCGCGCGAGCCTGCTCTCCGGCGCGGCCCTCACCGGCTGCTCCTCGGTCCGCGCCGGCCTGCTCAGCACACCGCCCGACCCGGCGGTCGTCTCCTACTGGAACCTGTTCGGCGGCGGCGACGGCGTCCGCATGCGGCAGATGGAGGACGCCTACCGCGCGGCCAATCCGCACCTCGACCTCCAGGCCGTGACCCTGGCCTGGGGAAACCCCTACTACACCAAGCTGGCGCTGGCCACCGTCGGCGACCTGCCGCCCGACGTCGCCGCCGCCCACTTGACCAGGATGAAAACCCTGGTCCAGGGCGACCTCCTGGAGGAACTGCTCCCCGAGGACCTCGAACGCCACGGCCTGACCGCCGACCGGTTCAACCGGCGCGCCTGGGACGCTGGCCTGGTCGACGGCCGGGTCTACGCCATCCCGATCGACACCCACCCGTTCGTCCTGTTCTACAACACCGAGATCTGCGACGAGGCCGGCCTGCTCGCCGCCGACGGCACGCTCGCACCGATCACCGGCCCCGACCAGTTCCAGGACGCGCTGACCAGAGCGCGGCAGGTCACCGGCCGCTACGGCGCCACCCACGGCATCAACTCCGACACCGCCTCCCCGTGGCGGCTGTTCCAGACCCTCTACGCCCAACTCGGCGGCGAGGTGCTGGCCGAGGACGGCACCCGGGTCGTGCTCGACGACACCAAAGCGGTCCAGGTGCTCGACTACCTGCGCACCCTGACCGTCGAGAAAGGACTGATGCCGGGCAGCGTCGACTACCAGGGCGCCATCGCCCTGTTCGCCAGCGGCGCGGCCGGGTTCCACCTCAACGGCGAGTGGGAGATCTCCACCCTCCAGACCGCGGGCCTGCCGTTCAGCATGGCGCTGGTCCCCCACGTGTTCGGCGACGAGTACGCGGTGCAGGCCGACTCGCACACCCTGGTCCTGCCGGTGCGCGCCGACCGCGACCGCGCCGGTCTGGACCGCGCGCTCGGGTTCGTCCGGTCGATGCTCGACCAGAGCCTCACCTGGGCCGAAGGCGGCCACGTGCCGACCTGGCAGCCGGTCGCCACCAGCGACCGCTACGCCGCCCTCACCCCGCAGTCGCACTACGCCTCGGCCGCCGACGCCGCCGTCTACGACCCGCCCGGCTGGTACTCCGGGTCCGGGTCGAACTTCGAGATCGTGATGGGCGCCGCCGTCGGCGCGGTGGAGGCCGGCGACCTGACCCCCACGGCCGCGGTCGCGCAGTTGCGCGCGAAGCTCGGCGAACTCGCGGCGACCCCACCCCCGGTGTGACCCTCGACGAGGAGGTTGGCCGTGGCCAGCACCGACACCGGCCGGCAGGGCCGGCCAGCGCTGTGGTTCCTCGCCCCGTTCCTCGTGCTGTACGTGCTGTTCATCGTCGGCCCGGCGATCTACGGGCTGGTGATGAGTTTCTTCCACACCAGCATGGTCAGCACCGGTCTCGGCGAGTTCGCCGGGCTGAGCAACTACGCCGAGGCCCTGAGCAGCGCCGACTTCTGGTCGGCGCTGTGGCACACCGTCTGGTTCACCATCCTCACCACGCCGCCGCTGATCGCGCTGGCGCTGCTGTTCGCGCTGCTGGCCGAGCGGACCACCCGGGGCCGCTGGTTCTTCCGGCTCGCGTTCTTCCTGCCCTACGTCCTGCCCTCGGCGGTCGTCGCGCTGATCTGGATCTGGATGTACACGCCGGAGTTGGGGTTGCTCAGCCGGGCGGTGAGCGCGATCGGCCTGGGGGAGCCGAACTGGCTGGGCGACCCGGACTTCGCCATGGTGTCGCTGGCGATCACCACCGTGTGGTGGACGCTGGGCTTCAACTTCGTGCTCTACCTCGCCGGGCTGGCCGAGATCCCGCGTGAGCTCCACGAGGCGTCGGCGATCGACGGTGCCGGTCCGTGGCAACAGATCCGGCTGGTCACCGTGCCGCTGCTGTCGCGCACGACGTCGCTGGTGGTGGTGCTGCAGGTGATCGCGTCGCTGAAGGTGTTCGACCAGATGTACGTGATGACCCAGGGCGGCCCGAACTTCGCCACCCGCTCGGCGCTGCAGTACGTGTTCGACGTCGGGTTCACCGACTTCCGCAGTGGTTACGCCGCCGCCGCGTCCACGTTGTTCTTCGTCGTGGTGCTCGCGGTGTCGGCGGTGTGGCTCGTGATGACCCGCCGCCAGGAACCGGAGCTGTGAGATGAACGCCTCGGTCGACCGCCGCACCCGCCTGTTCAACCGGACCTGTGTCGGGGTGCTCATCGCGTTCGCGATCCTGTGGCTGGTGCCGCTGGCGTGGGCGGTGGACACCGCGCTCAAACCCAACAGCGAGACCACCAACCCGACCTGGGCCATCGACAACCCGACGCTGGCCTCGTTCGGCGCGCTGCTCGCGCAGGGCGACATCCTCAACTGGTACGCCGCCTCGTTCATCACCTCGGCGCTGGCCTGCGCCGGCACGGTGGTGACCGCGAGCCTGGCCGCGTACGCGTTGTCCCGGCTGCGGTTCCGGTTCCGTTGGCTGGCGTTCTGGTTCATCCTGGTGGGGATCATGATCCCCAGCCAGGTGCTGGTCGTGCCCCGGTTCCGGGAGTTGGGCGCGGTGAACCTGCTGAACACGTACTGGGCGGTGATCCTGCCGCAGATCCCGATCGCCATCGCGGTGTTCGTGTTCAAGCAGTTCTTCGACGGCATCCCGAAGGATCTCGACGAGGCGGCGCGCATCGACGGCGCCGGGTTCCTGCGCACCTACGCCCAGATCGTGATGCCGCTGGCCAGGCCCGCGGTGTCGGCGGTGGCGATCTTCGCCTTCGTGTGGACCTGGAACGACCTGCTGTGGCCGTTGCTGGCGTTGAGCAACCCGGAGATCATGACCATCCCGGTGGGTCTGGCCACGGTCCAGGGCACCTACGGTATCCGGTACGCCGACACCATGGCCTCGGCGGTTCTCGGCGCGCTGCCGCTGGTGATGGTGTTCCTGTTGTTCCAACGGCGCATAGTGGAAGGTATCGCAGGCACCGGGTTGAAGGGATAGTCCATGCAGCACGCCGCACTGACAGTCGACCCCGCGTTCCGCATCGGGGAGGTGGACCCACGGCTCTACGGGTCCTTTGTGGAACACATGGGCCGGTGCGTCTACACCGGCATCTACGAGCCAGGCCACCCCAGCGCCGACGGCGAGGGATTCCGGGGCGACGTCTCCGAGCTGGTCACCGAGATCGCGCCGCCGGTGCTGCGTTACCCGGGCGGGAACTTCGTGTCGGGCTACCGGTGGGAGGACGGCATCGGGCCGAGGGAGAACCGGCCGACGCGCCTTGACCTGGCCTGGCGGTCGCTGGAGACCAACCAGGTCGGCGTGGACGAGTTCACGAAGTGGGCGCGGCGCACCGGCAGCGAGCCGATGATGGCCGTGAACCTGGGGACCAGGGGCATCGACGCCGCGCGCAACCTGCTGGAGTACACCAACCACCCCGGCGGGACGTACTGGTCGGACCTGCGGCGCGCCAACGGAACGCCGAAGCCGCACGACATCAAGCTGTGGTGCCTGGGCAACGAGCTGGACGGGCCGTGGCAGATCGGGCACAAGACGGCGCTGGAGTACGGGCGGCTGGCGGCCGAGACGGCCAAGGCGATGCGCCGGGTCGACCCGACGATCGAGCTGGTCGCCTGCGGCAGCTCCCACCAGAAGATGCCGACCTTCGGCACCTGGGAGGCGACCGTGCTGACCGAGACCTACGACCTGGTCGACCACATCTCGCTGCACAGCTACTACGACCCGCTGCCCGAGGACAGGGCGAGCTTCCTGGCCAGCGGGGTCAACCTGGAGCGGATGGTCGAGGCGGTCGTGGCGACCGCCGACCACGTGCGCGCGGTCGGGCGGCACCGCAAGCGGATCAACCTGTCGTTCGACGAGTGGAACGTCTGGTACCAGAGCAGGTTCGGCGGCGAGGCGAGCCTGGACTGGGCCGAGCACCCGCGCCTGATCGAGGACGAGTACTCGGTGGTCGACGCGGTCGTGGTCGGCAGCCTGCTGATCTCGTTGCTGCGCCACGCCGACCGGGTGCGGATCGCGTGCATGGCGCAGCTGGTGAACGTGATCGGGCCGATCCGTTCCGAGCCGGGCGGCCCGGCGTGGCGGCAGACGATCTTCCACCCGTACGCGCTGATGTCGCGCCACGGCCGGGGTCAGGTGCTGCGGATCGAACCGACCGGCCCGGTCGGGGACACCGAGGCCTTCGGCGACGTGCCGCTGCTGGACGCCACGGCCGTTCACGACGAGGAGTCCGGGGCGGTGACGGTGTTCGCGGTCAACCGTGACCAGCACGCGCCGCTGGTGCTGGACCTGGACCTGCGGGCGGTGCCGGACCTGGTGGCCGGCGAGCACACCGCGCTGTTCGACGAGGACCCGGAGGCGACGAACAACGCCGAGCGGCCCGACCGGGTCACGCCACGGACCCTGCCGCGGGTGCGGGTGGCCGACGGGCGGGTGAGCGTCGAGCTGCCGGCGTTGTCCTGGAACATGATCAGGTTGCGCTGACCGCCAGTTCGGCGCGGACCAGTTCCAGCAGCCGGCCCAGCCAGTTGTGGCCCCGGTCGCCGAGCTGGCCCCAGAACGGGTCGCCGGTCGCGTAGATCAGGCGGCTCGTTCCGGTGGCCAGCAGGGCGGTGGCGAGGTCGGGGTGCTGGGCGAACTTGTGGCGCAGCAGGTCGGCCATGACGGCCGTGCGCCGCTGGTTCCAGCCGGGGTGGGCCGGTGCCCGCTCGCCGGCGTGCGCGGCGGCGTAGCCGTTGGCGGCGGCCAGGACCTCCTGGCGGGCCGGCTCGCCGGCGACGGCCAGCGCCCAGTAGGCGTGGGCGACGGTCGGGTAGGTCCGGTCGCCGGCGGTGACCGGGGCGGGGAACTCGTTGCGCAGCACCAGGACGCCGGCGTCGGCCGGCCAGCCGCGCGGGAAGTGCGTCTCGCTGATCAGGACGCTGGTCTCGGCCGGTTCGGCGGGTGGGCGCTCCCGGCGGTCCAGATCGGCGGTGAGGTCGGCGATGTCGGCGAGGGCCTCGGCGTGCAGTTCCTCGGTGACGGTCTCGGGTTCCTCGCTGCCATCGGCGTCGGGGAGCACGGGGTTGCCGGGGCCGGCCGCGAGGATCCGCAGCGGCCGGTCGCGCAGGTCCATGTCGCCCAGGGCATAGCGGCGCCGGTGCTCGGGGATGGCCTCGAACGCCCGGCGCAGCGCCGCGCGGTTGGCCTCGGTCGGGTCGGCGCGGAACACGTCGAGCACGGCCAGACAGCGGGCGGTGGAGTCGGGGCGGTCGTTGAGCTGGTCGATCTCGTCGCGGACCTCGCCGAGCAGCCGCCGCGCGGTCAGCGTCGACCACGACCGGTCGAACCGCCACGCGCCGATCCCGTCGGCCGAGGCCAGGGCGCCCTCGGGCAGGTCGGTGGCGACCCAGCCCTCGGCCAGCTTCTCGGCCAGCTCGTCGACGGTCACCAGACCCCAGCAGTCGACCAGGCCGTCGGCGTAGACGACCAGGTCGGTCAGGTAGTAGGTGTCGATGTTGTGGATGAACGCGGGCCGCCAGGTCCCCTCGACGCGTTCACCGTCGACCACACGCCAGGTCCGCCGTCTCCCCATGGGCCGGCAGCCTAGCGACGGGACGTCTCAGTCGATGCCCAAAGCGTTGAACACGCCCTGCAGGTAGCCGATGGCGTGCGCCCGGCCGCGCGAGCAGTACGCCTCCGACGACGTGTCGCCCCACGTGCCGGCGTCGCCGACCATGGCCGGGACGTGGTCGTCGATGAGGAAGCCGTCGAAGCCGGTCTCGTGCAGCCGGCGGATGACCCTGGCCGGGTTGAGGTTGCCCTCGCCGAGGAAGGACTCGGTGAAGCGCGGCACGGTGCCGCGCACGTCGCGGAAGTGGACGTAGCAGATGCGCCCGGCCGCGCCGAGGGTGTCGATGACCTCGTTGACCGACTCCTCGCCGTTCATCTCCGAGACCGTGCCGACACAGAAGTTCAGGCCCCACGCCGGGCTGTCCCCGGCCCGGCGCGACGCCTCGACCAGGGCGGCCGGCGAGGTGAAGATGCGGGTGGCGCCGCCGAGCGGGGTGTCGACCGGCGGGTCGTCGGGGTGCAGCGCCAGCCGCACGCCCTCCTGCTCGGCGACCGGCAGGACGGCGTCGAGGAAGTACTGGTGGTTGGCCCACATCTGGTCGGCGGTGATCGGCTCGTCGATCGGCTCGGTGGGGGTGAGCTTGTAGGCGGCGAGCGCGTTGCCCCGGTCGGCGACGTCGAGGTCGAACCCGGTGACCGCGGCGCCGCCCCGGCCGAGACCGCCCATGTCGGTGCGCCACACGTAGGTGGTGAGGAAGTTGTAGCCGAGCAGCGTGATGCCGACCTTGGCGAGGTTGCGGATCGTGCGCTGGTAGTTCTCGATCTGCTCGTCGCGGCCGGGCAGTCCACGTTGGACCTTGACGAAGTGCTGGGCGGGGACGTTCTCCAGGCCCTCGATCACCAGCCCGTCGCGGTCGCAGCGGTCCCGCAGCTCGCGCAGCTCGGCCAGGCTCCAGTAGCCGTTCTCGCACGGCAGGTTGCTCGGCGTGTGCAGCTGCACGGAGCCGAGCCCGAGCTGGTGGGCGAACGCGGCGGTCCGGTCGTCGTAGGTGTCGATGTGACCGAGGCTGATGCGCACATCGGTCACGCTAACCGCCGAACCGGCGCGGGACTACACGCCGGTGGCCTCGACCACTCCGGCCAGCTGGACCAGGACCGCGCCGGCGAGCATCACCGCCGCCCCGGCCAGCTGGGCGGGGCCCAGCGCCTGGCCGAGCAGCACCCACGCCAGCGCGGCGGCGACCAGCGGTTCCACCACCGACAGCACGCTGGCCCGCGCCGGGGCCAGCTCACGCAGGGCCCGCAGTCCGGCCAGGTAGGGCAGCGCGGTGCCGGCCACGGCCAGCGTGAGCAACACCAGCCACACCGGCCCCAGCGGCGTCGCCGCGCCCAGCCGGTCCACCGGCAGTGTCCACGGTGGACAGAGCACGGCCAGCACGACCGCGCCGACGACCAGCCCGGCGGCGGTCGTGCCGAGGGCGTCGCGGCGGTGCGCGGCGCGCTCCCCGAGCAGGAAGTACCCGGCCGAGCACACCGCCGACCCCAACCCGGCCGCCACACCCAGCGCGTCCAGCCCGCCACCGTCCCAGATCCGCGCGACCACCGCCAGCCCGGCGACCGCCAGCCCGATGCCCAGCCACACCAGCCGGGGCAGCCGCACGCCGCGCACCACCCGCACCCACAGCGCGACCAGCGCGGGCGCCAGGTTCACCAGCACCATCGCCACCCCGACCGGGATCCGCGCCACGGCCACGAAGAACAGCAACTGCACCCCGGCGACCCCGAGCACGCCGTAACCCAGCAGCGGCCAGACGTCACCGGCCCGCCACCGCAACGCCCCCGGCCGCGCCAGCGCGACCAGCGCCACCAGCGGCACCGCCGCCAGCGCGACCCGCACCGAGGTGACCGCCGCCGCCGGCCAGCCGGCGGCCATCACGGCCTTGGCCAGCGGCCCGGAGGTCGCGAACAGCACCCAGGACACCAGGCCCAGTCCGGTTCCGGTCATGGTCGCTGTCATGGCCACGACCGCAGTGTGCTGGCCGGGAAATCCGGTTGAACACCGAATTTCCGGCCGGCCACACTGGGCGGATGATCGTGCTGGAACCGGTGCTGGAGGTCGTCCCGCCGGAGGGGTTCGCGCTGTGGCCGGTCGCCGGGATCGAGCGGTTCGGCCTGCTCGCCCTCGGTGGCGGGCTCACCGAGGACGAGATCGGCACGGCCGTCCTGGGCATCGCCGCGTACAACCACGACGCCGGCGACCCGCACCCGCCGACCGACCCGCTCGGTGCCTTCCTGCACGGGCTGATCACCGTCGACGAGCCGCTCGCCGCCGGTGGCCTGCGGGTCACCGACGCCACGGCGGGTGTCACGCTGGTTCCCGGCTGCTGCACCGGTCTGGAGGACCGGCGCGACTGGTACGGCGTCCTGGACGGCGGCTACGGCTTCTTCGGCCACGAACCCAGCCCGTCGGCCGAACGTCACGGCGACACGGTCCGGCTGACCGTCGACACCGACCTGCGCGACAGCCCGGTGATCGAGCTGCCGGCCGCCACGCTGCGGGAGCTGCTGGCCGGCGCCGAACGTGACCTCACCGCGTTTCTCGGGCTCGTGACCGCGTGGGCCGCCCGGCACCTGCCCGAGCACGCCGACCCGGTCGTCTCGGCCATCGCGCGGGCACTGGACCTGCCGGTCAGGGAACCAACAGCGCCTTGATCGCGCGGCGTTCGTCCATCGCCCGGTAACCCTCCGCCGCCTCGTCCAGCGGCAGGGTCAGGTCGAAGACCCGGCCGGGGTCGATCACCCGGTCCAGGATCAGGTCGATCAGCTGGGGCAGGAACCGGCGGACCGGCGCGGGGCCGCCGTGCAGGTGCACGTGGGAGTAGAACAGCTCCTCACCCGGCAACGTCACGCCGTGGGCCACGCCGACGTACCCGACGTGCCCGCCGGGGCGGGTGGAGCGGATGGCCTGCATCATCGACTCCTGGGTGCCGACCGCCTCGACGACCGAGTGCGCGCCCAGCCCGTCGGTCAACTCCCTGATCCGCGCCACGCCCTCGTCGCCGCGTTCGGTGACGATGTCGGTGGCGCCGAACTCGGTGGCCAGCCGCTGGCGGGGCTCGTGGCGGCTCATCGCGACGATCCGTTCCGCGCCCAGCTGCCGGGCGGCCAGCACGGCCAGCAGCCCGACCGCCCCGTCGCCGACGACCACGACCGTGCGGCCTGGCCCGGCGTGCGCGGCGAGCGCGCCGAACCAGCCGGTGCCCAGCACGTCGGAGGCCGCCAGCAGGCTCGGGACCAGGTCGTCGGGCGGCACGCGCGGCGTCGGCACCAGCGTGCCGTCGGCCAGCGGGACCCGCACCCACTCGGCCTGCGTGCCCAGCGAGCCCATCGGCACCCGGTGCCGGCAGGCGCTCTGGTAGCCGGCCCGGCAGTTCGCGCAGCAGTTGTCCGAGGCGAAGAACGACCCGACGACGAACTGGCCGGGGCTGATCGTGGTCACCTCGTCCCCGACCGCCTCGACGACTCCCACGTACTCGTGGCCCATCGGCGACGGGCCGTCGACGGTCTCGATCCCCCGGTAGGGCCACAGGTCCGACCCGCACACGCAGGTCGCGGACACGTGCAGCAGCGCGTCGGTCGGCTCGATGATCGTCGGGTCCTCGCGGTGGTCCACCCGGACGTCACCGGGAGCGTGCAACACGACGCCACGCACGAGGAACTCCTTCCACCGTCGGAGCTCCATCACAGACGTACTCCGGGGCGCCCGCAACTCCGAGGCCCGGTCACCCCCGGTAGGACTCGGCGAGCCGGACCGTCTGGCCGGGCGTGGTGGCGGTGGTCAGCAGCTCCAGCGCGCCGGTGAGCACCCGGCGCTGCTGGGCGGTGTCGTGCGGTGCGCCAAGGGCCGCGCCCATCGGGGTGTCGGCGGTGGCGATCCGGGGCGCGCCGAGCTGCGCGGCGACCGTCGGCAGCGACGCGATGATCACCGTGGGGATGCCGGCGCGCTCGACCAGCCGTTGCAGCACGACCGCCGACCGGTGACAGCTGCCGCACGCGCCGACCAGCACGACCGCCTCGGCGCCGCACTCCCGCAGCCGCCGGACGAGGTCGGGGCCGGTGATGGTGCGGACCCGTTCGATCTCGGCGCCGCCGCCCTGCATGGCGAAGTGCGTGCCGGTGACGCCGCCGATCACCCCGGCCTCGGCCAGCTCCCGCAGCCGGGCCAGTGGGAACAGGCAGTTGGGGTCGGCGTTGACGTCGCTGTTGTCGTAGCTGCCCGAGGCGAAGGTCAGCCGCTCGTCGGGCGTCGGCGCGGGAATCTCGCGCAGGGTGTAGTCGGCGTAGGGGCGGAACGGGGTGTCGCCGGCGGTGTGGGCGCCGGCCGAGGACACCAGCGCGACCCTGGTCGCGGCCAGCGGTCCGGCCAGGACCGCGAGCTCCGGCGGCGTGGTCGCGGCGACCGGGACCTCGCTGCGCAGGCCGTCGCCGGGCGTCGCGCCGGGCTCCCACACCGGGGGCGGCGGGGCGATGTCGGTGCCGAGCAGCATCGTTTCGAGCATGGTGACCGCGCGGCCGGCGTCGGCGGCGTCGGCGGTGTTCTCGCCAAGGACGTCGGTCTCCTGGCCGCTGGCCGCCTTGTTCACCTCGACCAGGGCGTAGAGGTACTCGTTGCCGGCGACCAGACCCCGGGCGGCCGACCAGCACACGCCGACGGTCGGCGTGCCGTACTTGGCGATCTCGGCGATGGCGGCGGCGAAGTCGATGTGGTTGTTGCCGAAGCCCTCGGTCGCCACCACCACACCGTCCACACCGGACGCCGCGACCAGGGCGCCGACCCGCCGGGCGACGAAGTGCTTGTCGGCCTCCTGCGCGGGGCTGCCGACGACGATGACCCCGGTCAGGCGCAGCCGGGGGTTCCCGGCGAGCGCCGTGACCAGCGGGTCGCGGTAGTAGTGCAGTGTCGTTTCCTTGCTGGACGGGCCGACGCAGCACAGCGAGTGCACGGCGCCGTCACGGATCTCGTTGACCCGCAGTTGTTGGGGCAGGTTGCCGAGGTCGATGAGCGAGGCCGCGCCGCGCACGCCGGCCGGTTCGGTGGGGAAGACCAGGTTCTCGTGCATGGCTCCCTGGCCCATGACCAGTTTCACCAGCGCGACGCGCGGCCCGCTGCCACCGGGTTCGGTGAGCGTTTCCCGGCCGGTGACCGGCGCGGCCAGCAGTGCGGCCCGCAGCCGGTCGGCGACCAGGTCGGCGGCGCGGTGGGCGGCGGCGGGGCCGGGGCGTTCCATCCGCCGGCCGGCCTCGATGGTGACGGCGACCCGGATGATCCAGTCGCCGGGGTCGGGGGTGCCGGCGGCGGCGTCGGCGAGCCGGTCGGCCAGGACGCCGGCGGAGTTGCCGGCCTCGCCCAGCTGGGTGCCTTGGGCGTCGACGCCGGTCACGACCAGCGCGAGTCCGGTGGCCAGCCGCGTGGTCCCGTGGCCGAGGCCGCCCTCGACCTTGGCGGCCAGAGGGGCGACGTCGAGGATCGTGTCGGTCGGCACGGCGCGCCCGTCCGGGGGGATGACGTCGACGGACACCGAGGTCACCAGGGGGACGGCGATGCCGTCGGCGAGGTCGGTGGCGACGGTGAGCGTGCCGTCCCGCCAGGCGGTCGTCGCGCCCCGGCGCACGGCGCTGACCGCGACGGTCTCGCGGACCAGGGTCGGGGGAGGCAGGATCTCGCAGTCGCACCGCACCTGGGTCACCTCGGCGTCAGTAGTGAAATTGGTTATGCTCCTGACGTTAGGGTGATCACGGCTCAGGAGTCAAATGAACTTTGGTGCTTACGCGAACCGGGCGGTGCTGACGGCCGTCGACCTGGTCAACAGCCCGGACCTGGACGAGGCCACGGCCGCGGCCCTGCTGACCAACCGGGGCTGGGCGCTGACCGAGCCACCGCCCCCGGCCGAGCTGGAACGCCTGCGCACCACCCTGCGCGCGGTGTTCGGCGCCGGCGACGAACGCGCGGTGGTCGCCGCGCTCAACGCCGTGCTCGCCGACCGCCACGCGCTGCCCCAGCTCACCGACCACGACGGCGCCTGGCACTGGCACTACGCCCCGGACGGCGCCGGTGTCGCCGACCGCGTCGCCGCGACCACCGCCGCCGCCCTGCTGACCGTCATCGCCGACGGCGGCGCCGACCGGCTGCGGGTGTGCGCGGCCGACGGCTGCCAGGACGTGTTCGTCGACCTGTCCCGCAACGGTTCCCGGCGTTTCTGCAGCTCCCGCTCCTGCGGCAACCGCACCCACGCGGCGGCCTACCGGGCGCGCCGCCGCTGACCGCTACCGCAGGGCGGCCAGCGGGCGCTCCTGGGGCTCCCGGGGCCGGGTGACCAGGTCGCCGAGGTGGACCAGGGTGCCGTCGGGCAGCCGCCGGGCCAGGTCGCCGGTGCGGAACATCCGCGCGCCGGGCGGGCCGAACGGGTCGGGGAGGAACCGGGTGGCGGTGTCGGCCGGCCGGCCGAGATAGCCGCGTGCCACCCCCGGCCCACCCAGGTACACCTCGCCGGGAGTGCCGTCGGGGACCGGCTCCAGGCGCTCGGACAGCAGGTGGACGGTGACGCCGTCGTGCGGGGTGCCGATCAGGTCGACCTCGGTCTCCGGGTGGGTCGGCACGTCCTGGCGGGTCGAGGGCAGGGTGACCTCCGGTGGGCCGTACTGGTTCAGCAGCCGCCCGCCCAGCAGGTTGCGCCCGCCCGAGGCCAGGAACGGGCGCAGCGACTCGCCGCCGGTCACCACCAACCGCACGGCCCGCAGCCACCGCGACGCCGACCGGTCCTCGGTCAGGTACCCCAGGCACGACGGGGTGACGCCGAGGATCGTGTTCACCCCGAAGACCTCCGCCGCGCGGCCGAGCCCGGCCGGGCGCGCCAGCGTCGCCCGGGGCAGCACGACCAGCCGGCCGCCGGCGACCAGCGTGCCGAAGATCTCCCGCACCGAGGCGTCGGTGCCCAGCGGGGCCAGCCGCACGGTCACCGTGTTCGGGCCCAGGTCGCAGTCCTCGACCAGCGCCACCAGCGAGCTGACCAGCCCGAGGTGCTCGACCAGCACGGCGTCGGGGCTGACGTAGGCCAGCGACCGCGGCCCCGGCGAGCGCGGGATGAACGCCGCGGCCGGCGCCGGGTCGTCGGCCAGCACCACCGGGACCCCGGCCGGGACGGTCGCGGCCAGCGCGCCGGTGGTCAGTACGCACGCCGTGCGGTCCACGTCCCAGGTGCGGAACGCGCCGCCGGCGCGCAGCACGGCGGCCAGGCCGACGACCGCGTCGACCCCGCTGTCCAGGGCCACCCCGCAGATCCGTTCCGGTCCGACGCCGGCCGCGACCAGTGACCCGGCGAGCCGGTCGATCCTGGCGAGCAGCTCGCCGTAGGTCAGCTCGGCGTCGTTGCCGACGACCGCCGGCTGGTGCGGTGTGCGTGCGGCGTGGGCGGCGATCGCGTCGAGCACCGTCATGTCCCGGCTCCCTGCTGGTCGACGGCGATGAGCCGCAGTTCGGACAGATACGCGTTGCCCGCGTCGTCGGTGAGCCACGCCTGGTCGGGGGTGGGCAGCATCTCGGTGATGGTCAGTCGCCCGTGCGGGACCTCGGCGGCGAGCCGGCGGGCGCAACCGGCCAGGATGTTCACCGACACCGGGCTGTCGAAGTCCACGGTGAACACCGGCTCGGCGGGGGAGTCGACGACCACGAACCGGGGCAGGCCGGTTCGCGCGCGCCACCGCCGGGCCAGCACGAACCGCCGGGCCTGCGATGGCTCCTCGGCGAAGGTCAGTCGGGTGGGGGCGATCCGCCAGGTCTCGCGGGCGACGGTCAGCCGGTCGATGGTGACCCTCGGCGTGTGGTCGTCGTCGCCGGTCACGCCGAACCGGTCGGCCACCCGGGCGCTCATGGCCTCGCCGAACACGTCCAGCAGGTCGAACACCGTGCCGTCGGGCAGGACCGCCGACAGCCGTCCGTCCTGTTCGGACACCGTGACGTCGGCGCCGAGGACGGTACGCGGCCGGCGCGGGTCGACGGTGTGGTCGGCGAGCGCGACCTGGTAGTCGCACGGCCGCACCAGTGCCGGCTGGTCGCGGTCGTACGGTCTGGCCGGCATCGGCAGCAGTCGCGGGCCCGGGAAGTCCACTGTGGTCTGGTCGAGCAGTTCGGCCGGGTCGGTGTGCTGGCGGAGGAACAGGGCCGTGCCGGCGGTGTTGGTCGCGACCGGCAGGGCGTCGAGCACCAGGCTGAACTCGCCCCGCTCGACCGCCTCGACGCTGGTGGCCGCCACCCGCAGCCGGGGGCTGGCGTAGCGCGCGCCCGGCCAGCCGGGACCCGGTTCGGCGAACGCGGCGCCGAGCTTCACCGCTATGTCCATACTGGACAGTTGAACGTGGCTGGCGCCCGGTGGCGCGGCGACGATCCCGGCCCAGCGTTCGCGCAGCTCGCCCTGGAGGCGTTCGACCTCGGTGACCGCCTCGCGGTGCGGCGCTGGCAGACACTCGAACCACAGCGACCCGAGGTCCACCGAGCCGTCACGGGCCAGCAGCCGCCGGTAGGCGTGCCGGACGTGCCCGGCGATGGCCGAGGCGAACCGGCCGGCCAGCCAGCGCGCCGCGTCCAGGCACAGCGCGAGCGGCGCCAGCTCACCCAGGACCGCCGTGCCGACCCTGGCCGTGGCCGAGCGGCGGCGGTCCAGGTGCACCAGCGGCCGGTCGGGCAGCCCCCGGGTACCGCTGGTGAGCCCTTCGAGGTCGGTCCGCAGCGCCGCGACCGCGACGGGCAGTGCCCCGGCGTCCCGGCCGGCGGCGACCACCCGGTCCAGCCCGCGCTCCACGACGTCCACAGTGGACAGTGCGGTGGCGCGGGTCGCCGGATCGCCGACCGCGTCCAGCGCGGCCCGCAGCGACCGGTACGCGTCCGGGCCGGCCGGCACCTCCAGCCGCCACACGATCCACCGCCGGGCCACCATCTCCGCCAGCGTCGTCACCACCGCCGGCGAACCGACCGGCCGGTCCCGGCGCGCGGACAGCGCCTCGGCCAGGTCGGCGACCGTGCGTGTCCCGTCGCACAGGGCGAGCAGCTCCCGCGTCGCCGGCGGCACCAGCCGCGTCGGCCGGCCCGCGACCGACACCGTGCTCCCACTGACCCGGACGAACGGCACCCGCCGTGGCGGGATCCACGCGCGCAGCGCCGGATCGGAGTCCACGGCCCGGGCGAGCACGTCGACCACCCAGCCCGCCACGGACACCTCCGAGGACGCCACCAGCCCCACGCCGTGGTCGACCTCGACCCCCTTGATCGACGGATCCCAACCGCCCCACCCGATCGGTCCACCCGCCGAACGCGTGGCGAGGCGCTGCCAGTGGTGGGCGGCCAGGTCCTCGCAGTCCTCCACCGGCGGCGTGAGCGCCGGATCCGACCAGGCCACCGCCGTGCGGAAGGCCGGCCGGTCGGCGATCTCCCGCACCGTCAGCGCGGTCGTCACCGAGGCGGTGTCGAACGACGCCACGAACGCGTCCCAGCGCGGGCCGCCCGCCAGCGGCGCCTCGGCGGGCAGCGCGTCGGCCGCGCCCGCCAGGCCGTCCGGGGCCAGCGACAGCACCCCCGAGGCGGGAAAACCCGGGCCACACACCGCGAACCGGGGCCACAGCCGCCACCGCCCGACCGTCAGCGGGTTCTCGGACTCCACGTCGTCCCTCCGGTCAGACCAGGCCGAGCCGGACGGCCTCGGCGACCGCGTGCGCCCGGTTGCGCGCGTTCAGCAGCACCAGCAGCTCGCGGACCACGTTCTTCACCGTGTGCACCGAGCAGGTCAGCGACCGGGCGACGGCCGCGTTGTCGAACCCCTCGGCCAGCAGCCACAACACCGACAGGTGCCGCCGGGTCAGGCGCGGTGCGCGCCCCGCCGCCCCGGACCCGCCCAGCAGCCGGACCAGCACGTCGTGCGGCATCTGCCCGCCGCCCTCGCGCGCGGTCAGCAGACCGGCGGCCAGGTGCCCGGGGCTGGTGGTGGCGAACCGGAGCAGCGTCGTCGCCCCGGCGCGCACGGCCTCGCGGACACCCTCACGGGAGAACGTGTCGGCCAGCACCACCACCCGCGCACCCGGCCACCCGGCCGGCCGCAGCGCGAACGCCTCCTCGACGGTCGTCCCGGCCACCAACAGAACGTCCACATCGGACTCCAGGTCGGCGGTGACGACCACGTCCCGGTGACGCAACAGCCGATCCACCTGCTCCCGGCTCGCCGGACACACCCGCGCACACACCCGCAACGGCGCGACAGCGGCCGCCGGCCGAACCAGAACCGGGACACTCACGACCGTCCCCCACCAGCTCGCTCGCCTGTGCCCATCGTTCGCTCGCCAACCTCACTCACAGCAACCCCGTCCGTAGCGCGTAGGCCACCGCGTGGGCGCGGTTGCGCAGCCGGAACCGGTTGGTGATGTCGTGGATGACGCTCACCACCGTGCGCGCCGAGTAGCACAGCTGGCGGGCGATCTCGGCGGTGTCGCACCCCTGCGCCACCAGCGTCAGCACCGCCCGCTCACGCTCGCTCAGCGACGAGGACGGCCCACCCGGCGGCGGCACCGTCGACGCTCTGGCCAGCAGGTGGTCCAGCAGGTCCGGCGGCACCGTCGAGTCACCGCTGGCGGCGGCCAGCGTCGCGCGCGCCAGCCGGCCGCCGGCCGTCTCCCGGCGGCGCAGCAGCCCACGCGCCCCGGCGGCCAGCGCGTGCAGCGCCGCCGTCGCCGCCAGGTCGGTGGCCACCAGCACCACCTCGGGCCGGGCGGCGGTGTCGCGCGTGCCGCGCACCAGGTCCAGCTCCCGCTCCCCGACCTCGTCCACCACGACGACCGTGACCGCCGGCGCCTCCCCCGGCAGCACGACCGTCACGTCCGGCGACGCGCTGAGCGCCACCGTCGCACCGGCCTCCAGCACGGGGTCGAGCGCCACCACGCCGACCGGAACCGGTTCACCCACGATGCCCTCCTCGGCGAGTCGAACGAGCTGGTCCCAGCATGTGCGCGCGGGCCCGCCCGCACATCGGGTCCCGGTACCTACATTTGTTCCCCGGCCCCGACCTGCTGGTCATCAGCGCCGCCAGCTGCTGTTTCGGGGTGCCGGCGGGCCCGGCGGGGCAGAACGTGGGGGTCGGTGACAGCGGAATGTCGGGGTCGGACCCCCATGACGGGGACCGGTCCGGCTGGCAGTGTCGCCGCCATGACCTCCAGCGGCGGGAACGTCACGATCGCCGGGCACACCGAGCCGCTGGCGGGTCAGGCCTGGTGGGCCCGCGCGCTCGCCACCCACGAACGTCTCCCCGCCGATCAGACCCGCCAGCCCGTGGAGCCGGCCGACCCCACCGACACCGCCGCCCTGCTGGCCGCCGACCTCGGACTCGACGCCGACGCCGTCCGCGCGCTGCGGGCCGAACCGCCGGCCACGCTCGCCGCCCGCGTCGCCAGACCCGGCTGGGTGGACACCACCGAGCGGGTGGTCTCCGCCGCCCGGCCCGCCACCGCCGGCGAGGTCGACGGCCCGTGGCGGGCGGCGTTCGGCCGGGTACTGGCGCCCTTCGCCGACGACGCCGTCCGCCGGATCACCTCGGCCGCCGGCACCGTGGACCCCGCGCTGCTCGACCTGGCCGGGATCACCGCCGGGATCCGCGACACCCTGCTGGCCGAGCTGGTCCGGCTGGCCGCCAGGGCGCTGGTGACCCTGCTGCACGAGTGGGGCGCCGAGGGCCGGCTGACCGGCCCCGACTCCCGCGCCCGCTTCGTCGGCTTCGCCGCCGCCGTGGCCTCCCGCGACGGGCTCGCCGAGCTGTTCACCCGCTACCCCGTGCTCGCCCGGCTCCTCGCCACCGCCACCGACGCCACCGTGACCACCACCGGCGAACTGCTCGACCGGCTGGTCGCCGACCGGGCGCTGGTGGTGGCCACACTGCTCGACGGCACCGATCCCGGGCCGGTGACCGCCGTGGTGACCGGACGCGGCGAGCGCCACCACGGCGGGCGCGCGGTCGCGTTCGTCGACTTCGCCGACGGGCGGCGGGTGGTCCACAAGCCGCGCGAGGTCACCACCGGGCTGCGGGCGGGGGAGTTCCTCGACCGGCTGGCCGCCCACCAGCCGTCGACCGGCCCGCGCACCGCGCGGACCGTCGCCGCGGCGGGGTACGGCTGGTCGGAGTACGTGCCCCGGCGTGAGCTGGCCGACCGCGCGGGGGCAGAACGTTTCTACCGTGGCCAGGGGGCGCTGCTGGCCGCCCTGCACGTGCTGCGCACCACCGACGTGCACTTCGAGAACGTCGTCGCGCACGGCGACACCCCGGTCCTGATCGACACCGAGACACTGTTCAACGCCGAACTGGACGTGGCCGGCAGCGGCGACCCGGCCAGCGACCTGCTCGCCTCCTCGGTGTACCGCACGTCGCTGCTGCCGAGGCTGGTCGTCGGCGAGCAGGGCATCGCCGACCTGTCCGGTCTCGGGGGCGACAGCGGCGCGGCCAGCCCGGCCAGCGTCGTGGACTGGCTCGACGCCGGCACCGACCGGATGCGCCTGACCCGGCGCGCCACCACGCTCACCGGCTCGGCCAACCGCCCGCGTCTGGACGGCGCCGACCTCGACCCCGGCGACCACGAGGACGCGATGGTCGCCGGGTTCCGCCAGGCCTACGACACGATCGTCGCCCACCGCGACGAGTTCGCCGAGCTGCTCGGCGCGTGCACGGGCCTGGAGGTCCGGGTGATCACCCGGCCGACCTGGCTGTACGCGACGCTGCTCGACGAGACCACCCACCCCGACGTGCTGCGCGACGCGCTGGACCGCGACGAGGCGCTGTCGGTGCTCTACGCCGGGCGCGCCGGCCACCCGCTGTTCGGCCAGCTGCTGCGCCACGAGATCGCCGCGCTGTGGAACGGTGACGTGCCGATGTTCCTGGCCGGCGCCGGCGCCGGCGACCTGCGCACCCCCGAGGGCGTGCGGCTGCCGCGACGGTTGCCCCGCCCCGGGGTCGGCGCCGCGCTGGCCGTGCTCGCCGGCCTCGACGAGGTCGACCGCCGGGAACAGGAGTGGATCATCGCGGCGGCCCTGGCGACCCGGCGCGGCGCGCCGGCCCACCCGGTCGCCACGACGGTCGCCGGCGCGCTGGGCAACGCCGTGGTGCATCCGGACGCCCTGGTGGCCGCGGCCCGCGCGGTCGCCGACCGGATCGTCGCGCACGCCGCCGGCGCCGAGGGGGAGCGGGTCAACTGGCTGGGCCTGGAGGCCGTCGACGAGCGGCAGTGGCTGGTGCTGCCGATGGGCGCCGGCCTGGGCAGCGGCTATCTCGGGGTCGCGCTGTTCCTGGCGCAGCTGGCCGGGGTCACCGGCATCGACCGCTACGCCGAGGTCGCCGCCCGGGCCGTCGACGACGTGCCGTCCCTGGTGCGGTCGCTGACCGCGAACCCGGCACTGGCCACGGCGGTCGGCTGGGGCGGGCTGTCCGGGCTCGGCGGCCTGGCCTACGGCCTGACCCGGCTCGGTCTGCTGCTCGACGACCCGGTGCTGTGCGAGTGCGCCGCCGACGTGGTGCTGCTGGCCGCGACCGCCGGCCCGCTGGGCCCCGACCCCGGCTGGACCGGGGGCCTGGCCGGCTGTCTGGCGGCGATGAGCGCCGTACACGTCGACCTCGGGCTGGCCGAGGCCGCCGCCGTGGCCACCGACTGCGCCGACCGGCTGACCGGCATCGCCGACGAGGACGTCGGTGGCCTGCCGCTGACCTTCGCCGCGGGCCTCGCGGGGATCGCCTGGGCGTTGGCCAACGACGGTCCGGCCCCGGCCCACCGCGAGGCCGGCCGGCGGGCGGCGGCCCAGGTCGCGGCGCTGGCCACCACCCGCGAGCCGACCGGCGGCTGGTGCGACGGCGGCGCCGGCCTGGCCCTGGCCAGTTCGTGTGTGCCGGGTCAGATCTCGCCGGCCGACGTCGCGGCGATGGCCGACGGTGCGGTGGGCGGAGACCTGAGCCTGTGCCACGGCCAGTTGGGGGTCACCGAGGTCCTGGCGGCGATCGCCGGGACCGGTGGGCCGGTGACCCCGGCGTCGGTCGCACTGCCCCGCCACGCCGGGCAGGCGCTGGACGTGCTGCACCGGCACGGGCCGCTGTGCGGGGTGCCCGGCGCGGTCCCCACCCCGGGGCTGCTCACCGGGCTCGCCGGCATCGGCCACGGCCTGCTGCGGCTGGCGGCACCCCACCAGGTGCCGTCGATCCTGTTGCTACGACCAGGAACCACCCGTTCCTGACCCCGGTTCCGCACACCCACGGGACCTGTTCCACCAGAAGGGAAACCCACCATGTCCGAGCACATCCCGACCGACGACCCGACCACGAACGCCGTTGGCCGGCTGCGCCTGCTGCCGTCGGTGACCTTCGGTCTGAACACGGCCGTGCTGACCCGCGCGGCGCTGCCGGTGGCGATGGTGGCCGCCGGTCTGCTGGCCGGCGGCCCGGCCGCCGGGGCGGAGAGCCTCGTCGTCCTGGACACCACCTGCTGCCCGCCGCAGGCGTGACCTGACGGCGCGCCGGAGGCCGTTTCCGCTGTTGGATACCGGCGAACAGCCTCCGGCGGGCTGGGCGCGGTTGGTCGGATCGGCGCAGCCGAACGGACAAAACGTCAGGTAATGTCGCGTTTATGCGGCATGGTTCAGCCGCCCTGACCGGTCGCGAACGCGAGCTGCGGGTCCTGGAGGACGCGCTCGCCGACGCCAGGATCGGCCGTGGCGGCGCGGTGTTCCTCATCGGCGAGCCGGGCATCGGGAAGTCCCGGCTGGCCGCGGCGGCCACCGAGTCGGCCTACGCGGCCGGAATGGCCCTGATGCGGGGGCGGGCCAGCGTCATCGGCCCGGCGACGCCGTTCCGCCCGCTCACCGAGGCGATCCTGTACCTGCTGCGGGTGAACACCATCGACCAGGCGGAACTCGGGCCCTTCGGCCCGATTCTCGGGCGGGTCGTGCCGGGCTGGGGGAACGCGGCCACGTGGGGCGGCGACGGTGACTCGCTGGTCGTGCTGGCCGAGGGGATCCTGCGGCTGACCGGTCTCGCCGGCCGGGACGACGGTTGCCTGCTGGCGTTGGACGATCTGCATGACGCCGACGCGGAAACCCTGGCGGTGCTGGAGTATCTGGTCGACAACCTGGATCTGTGGCCGACCCTGTTGATCGGCGGGATCCGCGACCACGAGAGCACCGCGGCGACCCTGGCCAGAACCGCCGCACAGCGCGGACGGTGCACGGTCATCGAACTGGACCGCCTGCCCCACGACGACCTCCGACGCCTCGCCATGTCCTGTTTGGACAGCGAGCTGCCGGCCGAGGCACTGCGCCTGCTGTGGGCGGGCAGCGCCGGAAACCCTTTCATGGCCGAGGAAATGCTCAAGGTCATGGTGGACGACGGCACCCTCACCCGCACCGGCGGCACCTGGACCTTCACCGGCGACCCGACGGCGACGTCGGCGGGCCTGGCCCGCCCGCTGGCCAGGCGGGTGGCCAACCTCGGTCAGCGCACCAGGGACGTGCTGGCCGTGGCGGCCACGTTCGGCTCCCGCTTCCCGCTGGCGGTCGTGCGACTGGCGACGGGCCTGTCGGACCATGTCCTGCTCAGCCTCCTGCAGGACGACCTCGCCGGCCAGCTGGTGGCGCCCGACGAGCAGACCGCCGACTGGTACACGTTCCACCACCAGCTCAGCCGGGACGCGGTTCTGGCCCAACTGGATCGCGAGGAGCAGGCGCGCCTGGCCGGCCGCGTGGCCGACGCGGTCGACACGGTTCACCCCGGCCACCCCGGCGAATGGTGCGAGGTGGTGGCCAGACTGCGCCTGGACGCCGGCGACCGCGAAACGGCCGGCCGCCTGTTCGCCGAGGCCGGTCGCCGCGCCCTCACCGCCGGCGGCGCCACCTCAGCGGTGTCCCTGCTGGACCGGGCGTTCGAACTCCTGGCCGGCGACCAGCAGACCAGGGCGTCCGTGCTCGAACAGCTGTTGCTGGCCCTGGTCGAGGCCGGCCAGGTGGAACGCGCCCTGACGTCGATGCGCATCCTCGACCAGGTCGGCGACCTGAGCGCGAAACGCAGGGCGAACCTGCACACCCAGGTGGCGTGGGCGGCGGCCGTCGCCGGTCGCGGTGAGGAGGCCCTGAGCCAGGTCGCCGCCGCCCGAGGCCTGCTCGGCCCGTCTCCCGACGCCGCCGACCTGGCACAGGTCGACGTGGTCGCCGCCCACCTGGCGTTGGACCAGGCGGGGGTCGGCCAGTTCGACCACGCCGAACGAACCGCCCGCCAGGCGGCGGCCGTGGCGGAATCCGTGCCGCTGCCGGCGGTGGCGTGCCAGGCCTGGCAGCTGCTGGGCGCGATCGTGCGCCACCGGGACCCGGCGGAGGCGACCCGCTGCCTGGAGCGGGCGAACTCGCTGGCGATCCAGTACGGCCTCCCGATCTGGGAGATCCACGCCCTGATCCGCCTGGGCAACGACGACGCGCTGCGCACCGGTGACATCCGCCGCCTGGAACAGGCGCGGGACAAAGCGGGCCAGGTCGGCGCCGTCACCGCCGGGTACCAGGCGGAATCCAGCATCGCCCTCCAGCTGATCCTGCGCGGCGACTGCGCCGGTGCGCGCGCGGTGATCGACCGCGTCCTGGGCTCCACGGTCCGCCTGAGACTGATGGAAACCACCCGGTACCTGCTGCTGCTGCGCGTGGTGTGCGCCGCGCACGAGGGCGACGAGTCAGCGATGACCGTCGCCCTGGCCGAGTTCGAACGCTGGGGCGGAAACCCCACCCTGCACGCCCCCCGGATCCACGGACTGGCCGGGGCCTTCCGCGCCCTGCTGGCCGAAAACCGTTCCCTGGCGTCGTCGCTGGTCGCCTCGGTGTCCACTCTGGACGGCGTCTACTACCTCAGCGGCAGACACGGTCTGGCCCTGCTCCTCACCGTCCTGTCCGGCGAGGCCGACCGCACCGAACACGCGGCAGTGGCCGCTGACCCGGCCAGCGCACTGCGCTGGGACCGCCAGTTCGTCCTGTTCGCCGACGCGGTCCTGTCCGGCCGCGAGGGCAACGGCCCAGCGGCCACCGAAGCGGTGACGCAGGCGCTGGCCGTGGCCGAACCGTTCACCATGACCCGCCACCTCGGACTACGACTGGTGGGCCAGGCGGCGCTGGAGGACGGCTGGGGCGAGCCCGCCGCGTGGCTACGCGCGGCCGAAAGCTACTTCCACGGCCGAGGCATCCGCCCGGTGGCCGACGCCTGCCGAGCCTTGCTGCGCAAAGCAGGAGCGAAGGTCCCCCAACGACGCTCAGGAGTGGACGGAATCCCACCAGAGCTGCGGTCGGCCGGGGTCACCGTGCGAGAGTACGAGGTACTGGGCCTGCTGGTGGGCCGGTTGGGCAACCAGGAGATCGCCGCCAAACTGCACGTGTCGCCGAGAACGGTGGAACGACACGTCTGCAACCTGATGACCAAAACCGGCCTCCCCAACAGAATCGCCCTGGGCCAGTTCGCCGCGGACTTCGTCCCCGCACGCTGACGACCGCTGGCGGTTGGACCATCAACCGTCTCTGACTCAAGAGGAAACGCTATCCAACACCCAGGCTACTTCCAAACCCTGTACCGCCTCCTCGCAAATCAAGAAGACACCCTGCTGGACCAACAACCCCAAGCGGCCAAGTGCCTGGCCGAACTGGCCGGCTTGAAACAACGCCAACCAGCCACCCCATCCCACTTGTACGAACTGTATGCCCTGAACCGGATCAGCGATTACCTGCTACCCCAACCTCAGCTGCGTGCGGGCTTCCTGACAAACATAGGTCTCACCCCCTTCGAACACACCACGAACTTCTCCCCCTTCCATCACGAAATCACCATGGTGACACCGGACGAAACCACCGACGAGATAACCCTGGAAGAAGTAACAAGTCCAGGATTCACCTTCGGCAACCTGCTGTTCAGTCGAGCGGAAGTGCACATCCGAGCCCCGCGCACACTGATCAACCCAGAAACCGCCACCACGTCAACCCTGTACTTCACCCACCGCCGTCCAACCCGCCGAACCGACGACCTCTCCCACGGCTGGGGATCACACTCCCAATGGGCCACCGCCTTCCCCCGCTTCTACCAGGACGACCAAGGCCTCCACTTCAACCACGACGGTGAGCACGACCTGACCACCGAATCCACCGACCCGGCAACGGAACAACGCCGGGAACTACTGCTGTACCGGTGTTTCGTCCGCGATCTCCCCGCCGACGAAGGCGACCGTTTCCCCTACTCCGACCGTCTCACACTCGCTGCGCCGCTGTCGCCCTCGTCCCGCCCTTGATCCACGGCAGCGATCCGGGCCTGCGTGCCTCCAGACGAATCTTGGCCAGCGCCACTTTGCAGGTGAACTCCTTGTACACCGCCGCCACCCGCCCGCCGAAGTACAGCTCCCTCGCCCGGTCGTCCTTGGTGGCGAACTGCCGCACACCGCCGCCGCGCCCCAGGCTCACGCACGACCCGACGAACGCCTGGTTGATCACCGCCGGTTCCTCGCCGGCGATCCGGCTGAGCACGGTGTCGGCCGCCTGCGCCCCCAGCGGTCCGGCCGCCTGGCAGCTCATCCGCAATGGCTGACCGGACGGCGCCGCCGCGTCCCCGGCGGCGACGATCCGCTCGTCGTCGACACTGGTCAGGGTTTCGTCGGTGAGCAGGCGTCCCAGGTCGTCGGTGCGCAGGCCGCTGGCCGCCGCGAGGCCGGGCACGCCGAAACCCGCCGCCCAGATGGTCAGCGCGCCGCGGTGGGTCGAACGGTCGGCGAGAACCACCGCGTCGGGCAGGACCTCGGCCACCTGACCGTCGACCAGCACGACTCCGTGGCGGGCGAGCCATCTCGTCGCCGATCGGCGCGCTCCGACGCTCAGCGAGGGCGCCAGGTCGCCGATCAACGTGACCGGCCGGCCCTGTTCGGCCAGTTCGGCGGCCACCTCGACGCCGGTCAGGCCGCCGCCGACGACGGTGACCCGGTCCGACGGCGCCAGCTCACCCAGCCGCGTACGCAGCCGCCGCGCGGACTCCAGTTCGGCGACCGACAGGGCGTGCACGGCCGCACCGGGCACCGACAGCGGGATCGCGCCGGTGCTGCCGACGGCGTAGACGACGTGGTCGTAGGGCAGCGTGCCGCCCGAGGCCAGGTGGAGGGTGCGGGTGGCCGGGTCGATGCGGGTGACGTCGTCGACCACCAGCCGCACGCCCTCGCCGAGCAGCGTGTCGTAGTCGACTTGGGCCTGGCCGGTGCCGGCGGTGAACTGGTGCAGGCGGATGCGGTCGACGAAAACCGGCCTCGGGTTGACGATGGTGACGGCGACGTCGTCGCGGGAGCGCAGCCGGTTGGCCGCGATCGTTCCGGCGTAGCCGCCGCCGACCACGACGACCTGGTGAGCTGGTGTTGACATGCGATGTCCCTTCGCTGTTCGGGTTCTCACCGCCTCCGACAAGGCGCCGCCGCGAAACGTGAGACGTCACGAAACGGCCGGCTGTCCCGTCGAAGGGGTGAGCGATCGCAGACACCGACGGAGCCGACGACGATGACCAACCCGCCAGAACCAGCCCTGAGCGTGATCATGGGCGAGCGCCGCCAGCTGATCAACCTGGCGTATCGCCTGCTGGGGACGTTGGCCGACGCGGAGGACGTCGTCCAGGAGACCTACGCCCGCTGGTACGCGATGCCCGTGCGGGCGCGGCTGGACATCCGCCGGCCGGGCGCCTGGCTGACCACGGTCGCCAGCCGGCTGTGCCTCAACATCCTGACCTCGGCCCGCGCCCGCCGGGAAACCTACGTCGGCGAGTGGATTCCCGAGCCGCTGCCCGAACCGGGGGAGTGGGCGGTCACGGACCCGGCCGACCAGGTCACCCTCGACGAGTCGGTGAACATGGCGTTCCTGGTCGTGCTGGACGCGATGACGCCCGCCGAGCGGGTCTCGTTCATCCTGCACGACGTGTTCGGCTACCCGTTCGCGGAGGTGGGCCGGATCGTCGGCCGCAGCGACGTCGCCTGCCGCCAGCTGGCGTCCTCGGCGCGCCGGCGGCTGCGCACCGCGCACACCCCGGCGCCGCTGCCCGACCAGGCCGGGGTCGTCCGCGAGTTCAAGGCGGCCTGGGAGGCCGGTGACATCACCGCGCTGATCGGCCTGCTCGACCCGGACGCCACCGCGACCGGTGACGGCGGCGGCCGGGCCCGCACCAGCCGCCACCCGATCCAGGGCGCCGAGTCGATCGTGCGCTCGCTGCACGCCCTGTTCCGCCGCCTCGGCCCGATGACGCTGCTGGAAAGCACGGTCAACGGCCAGCCGGGCCTGGTCGTCCAGCGCGACGGCGTCACCGTCACGGTGGCCGCGTTCCACGTCGTACGCGGCCGCATCCGGCACATCTGGGCGGTCCGCAACCCCGACAAGCTCCGGGCGTGGACTCCGGCCACCGCAGTGAAGTAGTTGTCCCGCAACAGAAATGGATGGATCTGATGACGCAAGCCCCGAACCTGCCGCTACCGATGCGCCGTGACGGCCTGTACCCGACCGACGAGCTGGCCAGGGCGCGCGAGGAGGAAGGCGTGGTGTCCATCACGACCCCGGCCGGCCGGCCGGCGTACGTGGTGTGCCGGCACGCGGACGTCCGCGAGGTGCTGGCCGACACCGACCGGTTCAGCAGCGCGGCGAGTCAGATCCCGGGTGCGGAGATGCTGGACAAGGAGGAGGCCGAGCGGCTGCGGGCCGGGCAGCTGATCAGTTTCGACCCGCCGGAGCACACCCGGCTGCGGCGGATGCTGACCGGCGAGTTCACGGTGCGGCGGATGCGCCGGCTGGAGCCGAGGATCACCGAGATCGTCGACGCCGCGCTGGACGAGCTGGAGGCTGCCGGGAAACCGGCCGATCTGGTGGCGCACTTCGCGTTGCCGGTGCCGTCGCTGGTGATCTGCGAACTCCTCGGCGTGCCGTACGCCGACCGCGACGGGTTCCAGGACCGCTCGATGCGGTTGCTGGACACGTCGTTGTCGCTGGAGGAGCGGATGGTCGCCCAGCGGGAGGGGCGCGCCTACATGGCCGACCTGGTCGCCCAGGCGCAGGCCAACCCCGGCGACGACCTGCTCGGCATGCTGATCCGCGACCACGGCGACGACCTGTCGACCGAGGAGCTGATCGGCAGCGCCGAGCTGCTGCTGATGGCCGGCCACGAGACGACCTCGAACATGCTCGGCCTTGGCACCCTGGCGCTGCTGCGCCACCCCGACCAGTTCGCGGCGTTGCGCGACGACCCGGAGCTGATCGACTCCGCCGTCGAGGAGCTGCTGCGCTGGCTGTCGGTGGTGAACTGGATGCCCCCACGCCGGGCGAAGACCGACGTCGAGATCGCCGGCCACACCATCCCCGAAGGGGCGCTGGTGATGACGTCGCTGGTGTCCGCCAACCGCGACACGTCCCTGGTCGAGGATCCCGACCGACTCGACCTGGCCCGCCCGCCGACCCGGCACGTCGCCCTCGGGCACGGCGTGCACCACTGCCTCGGCGCCCCGCTGGCCCGCACCGAGATGCGGATCGCGTTCGGCGCGCTGCTCCGCCGCTTCCCCACCCTGGCGCTCGCCCAGCCCTACGACACACTGGACTACCGCCGGTTCAGCGTCGTCTACGGCCTGCACGCCCTGCCCGTCACCTGGTGACCTAGCCGGGGCAGGTGACCAGCGACAGGCCGAGCAGCCCGACCGTGCCGACGGCGAACGGGAGGGCCGTGACGGTCAGCCCGGCCACCGCGCAGGTCACCGCGCGGCGCAGCCGGCCGGGAGTCGTCGTGCCGTGCCGTAGCCGGGCCAGCCGCAGGTCGACGGCGTCGCCGGTCATGGCCAGCGCCGAACGGGGGGTGTCGTGGTGGGACACGCACAGCAACGCCGAGCGGACCGCCGAGGTGCCGTGGTGGCGCACGGCGGCCGCGTCGGCGGCGAGTTCGACCAGGGCACGGATCGCGGCCGGGGCGCGGCCGAACAGCGGGACGAACGGCAGTGCCGCCCGCAGCGCCTCGGCCGTGGCGACCAGCAGGTGGTGGCGGCCGCGCAGGTGGGCCCGCTCGTGGGCCAGCACGGCCGCCGCCGCCGGCGCGCCAAGATGCCGGGTCAGGCCGTCGGTGGCGACGACGATGCGCCGCCGCCCGGCGAGGCTGAACGCCAGCGGCCGGTCGTGGGCCAGCCACAGGGTGTCCGGCGGCTCCCAGCGTCCGGCCAGGCGCAGCAC
>NZ_MSIF01000036.1 GCF_001921215.1 Actinophytocola xinjiangensis | reverse complement strand
CGCCGGCCGGCGGCGGGTGCTCGCCGGCGCCTCGACCGCCGGGCGAGAAGAACAGTCCGTCCGCCGGCGAGACGTGTCCGCCGGCGGGGGTGAACGGGGTGTGCGGGCGGGTCACGTCCGGGCGGTTGCGACCGCCGCGACCCGGGGAGCGCCGGGGAAGCGCGGCGCGTTCCCCGTCGGGGCGGGTGGGGTCGGCGCCGGGCGCGGTCCGGCGGGCGTTCGCGGGGGTGGCGTTGCGGTGGGGGTTCCCGTGCCCCGGACGGTCGGCGACACCGTTGCGGGTGGCGGGATTCCGGTTCCCGGCTCCGGTGGCGCCACCGTTCCCGGCTCCGTTCCCGGCTCCGTTCCCGGCTCCCATGGCGCTGCCGTTCCCGGCTCCCGTGGCGCCGCCGTACCCGGCTCCGTTCCCGGCTCCGGTGGCGCCACCGTTTCCGTTGCGCTCGGCCGCGCCGGCGCGGGTGGCCGGGCCGGGTCCGTCGGCGCCGTTGCGGGCCGGACCGTCCCAGGTGGATCCGGTGGCGGCCCGGGGCACCCCGTCGTGGGTGTTTCCGTTGTTCCTGACCGGAAGTCGGGTGCCCGGACGGGTGCCGTTGACCCGGCCGTCGTCGGGGGCGGCGTTCGGCTCGTCGGTCTCCGGCCACTCGTCGGTGACGTCCGGACCGTCGGAGGTGGTGGCCGGGAGGGCGGGGGTGTGGTCGTCGGTCCGGGTGGCCGGCGGTCGGACCGGGCCGGCGGTCGGGTCGGGTACCGGGTCCGGTCCGTCGCCGACGGGACGCCGGACGGCGGAGCGGCGGCGGCGGGTTCCGTTCCCCCCCACGCCGTTCTCCCCCACGCCGGTGGACGTCGGCTCGGGGGTGGGCGGGAGGTCGGTGAGGACCGGGAGGTTGACGGTGGGCGACAGGTCCGGGTCCTGACTGCCGTCGCCGTCCGGGGCGCCACCGGCGGGCCCGTTGCCAGAAGCGCCGTTGCTGGCGGAACCGTTGCCGGAGTCGTGGTTGCCGGAGCCGTTGACCGGGCGGGAACGGCGCCGGGGCAGCTTGCCACCGTTGGTCGTGCCCTGTGCCCCGTTCGTCCCACCGCGATGCCCACCGTTGGTGGACCGGTGCAGGCCGCCGTTGGTCGAACCGGAGGCCCGGCGACCGGCCGAACCCGGTGCACCTCCGTTGCTGCCGCCGTTGGTGCCGCCGTTGGTGCCGCCGTTGGTGCCGCCGTTGGTACCGCTGTGCGACCCACCGTTCGAACCGTTGACCGCCGTGCCGTGGCCGTTGACCGACGGCGAGAACGGGACCAGGCCACCGGAGGGCAACGCGGCCGGCAACGCGGCGGGCGTCGCCGGTGCCGAACGAGGTGTTTCCGAGGCCTGGGCGATGAGTTCCGCCGGAACCGTCACCATCGCCCGGACCCCGGTGGCGTCCGGACCCCCGTTGAGGCGCACCTCGATCCCGTGCCGCCCGGCGAGCCGGCCGATCACGAACAGGCCCATCCGCCGAGAGGTCGACACGTCGATCGACGTGGTGTCGGCCAGCTTCCCGTTGGCCTCGTCCAGCTCCTCCTGGTTCATCCCGATGCCCTCGTCGTGCACCGAGACGCCCACCGAGCCGTCGTCGAAGGAGTGGCTGGCGATCGTGACGTTCGTGTCCGGTGCGGAGAACGACGTCGCGTTGTCCAGCAGCTCGGCGGTCAGGCGCACCAGGTCACCCACGGCGTAGCCGACGACCAGCGCGTCCGGCGGCGGCAGCATCACCACCCGCTGGTACTGCTCGATCTCCGAGACCGCCGCGCGCAGCAGGTCGGCCAGCGTCGCCGGGCGCTGGTTGCGCCGGCTGACGTCGCTGCCCGAGAGCACCATCAGGTTCTCGTTGTTGCGGCGCATGCGGGTCGCCAGGTGGTCGAGCTGGAACAGCGTCGCCAGCTGGTCGGCGTCCTCCTCGTCGCGCTCCAGCCGTTCCAGCAGGTGCAGCTGGCGCTGGACGAGCCCCTGGCTGCGCCGCGACAGGTTGACGAACACGCTGGAGTAGCGCGCCCGCAGGCCGGCCTGCTCGGTCGCCAGCCGCAGGGCCTGGGACTGCACGGCGTCGAACGCCCGCGCCACCTGGCCGACCTCGTCCATCGAGGTGACCGGGACCGGTTCGAGCTCGATGGCGGCACCGTCGCCGCCGTGCTCGCGGATCAGCGCGACCGCCTCCGGCAGGCGCTGCTCGGCGACCTCCAGGGCGCTGCGGCGCAGCACGCCGAGCGAGCTGACCAGGTGGCGGCCGACGACGATCATCACGGCGATGGCGACCACCAGGGCGACCAGCAGGATCACCGAGGCGAGCCCGGCGCCGTCGCTGGCCTCGTCCTGCAGGGCCGTCGACCGTTCGCGCACCTTCTGGCCGAGCTGGTCGGCGACCGCGGTGATGCCGCGCTGCGCCGCGTCGGAGGAGGCGTACCAGTCGACGACGGTGGTGGGGATCCCCGCGCCGGGCTGGCTGGCGGCGACCGCGCCGGCGAGATTGGTACGTCCGGCGGAGACCGGCTCGGTGATGGCCCGGTCGAAGTCCTTGGTGTACTGGGCGTCGGCGACCGCGCGGAAGCTGGCGACCGAGTCCTCGAAGCTGGCCAGCGACGAGCGCAGCGACTCCAGGTCCGGGCCGACGAGCCCGCCGCGCACGATGCCGACGCCGACCAGGGCGTGCTGGAACTGGACCTGCTCGGCGATCGTCTCCAGCTCGTGCTGGGCGGCCGAGGTGGACACCAGGTGGGGGTCGATCATCTCGGCGGCCAGCGCGCGGTCGAACCTCAGCAGCGCCTCGATGACGCTGGTGTAGCGGCTGAGCACGGTGGACGCGTCGATCAGCGAGCCGCTGACCTGTTCGCGCAGGCCACGCAGTTCGCCGAGCCAGGCCTCCACGTCGCGGTAGCGGTCGGCGGTGACGTCCTCGCCGAAGCGGACGCGGTCGGCGGCGCGGGTGAACTCGTCGAGCGCGCCGTCCACCGCGCGACGCTCGTCGCTCAGCTCGGTCGCCATCTCGGTGAAGCGTTCGGCCAGCAGCATGGCGCTGGCGGTGCGTTCCCGCTGCAACGCCGTGACCAGCGTGCGCAGTTCCTCGTTGGCCAGGACCAACCGGTCGACCTGCCGGTAGGAACTCGCGCGGTCGACCTGGTCGGCGATCTGCATCGCGCCGAGCACGATCGCGAAGATCACCGGTACCAGGGTGACCGCCGCGAGCTTGACCGGCAGGTTCCAGTCGCGCCAGTTGGCGAGCACGCTGCCCAGGTTCGCCAGGCGCGAGTCGGTCCGGGTCGGGTTGTCCTTCAAGACGACGCCTCATTTCATTTCAGAATGAGGAAGGGTGTACTCGAAAAAGAGCGCAGCAAATACCGACGCCACCCGACGGGCGGACAGAGTGCGCGCACTAATTCGACGGCAGCGCTCGCTCCTTCCTTACGAGACACGGCCGCCACGGGATGCCCCGACGTACCGAATCACAGCGAGAACCGAGTAATGATCGTACATCAATCACCCACCCTGGAAAGTGCCTCAACGCAAGCGGGTTGACCTGCGACAACGGGTGGCCCGGGGATCAAATTAGGGCGCCCTGACCCGATCTTCCCGATAAATGATCTTGCTGGTTCTACTTTGAGTTTCAAGCCGGACGACTTGATACCCCGAAAGGGTCATCATGCGGCGAGTCCACAGCGGACCCACCCGGCCACGACCCGACCAACAACCAGAATCGTCGTCTGACCTGGTCAAACCGGGTCGCACAGATCGCCACACCTGATCATCGAACCGACCACCGGCCACGATCGGCGCGCCCCGACCGGCCGCCCACAGCGGATACGACACACCGTTACCCGGCAATTCACCGCTACGTGTGAAGGCCGTGGTCCCCCACTCACCCGACCCCCGGACCGCCGTTACTCCGGAGGTTTGACGCGGCCCCGGCGGGCTGACGTATAGTCCGCGCGCCGTCTCCACATCGGAATTGGGAACTCTCACCCGTCCTCACCGGAGGAAACACACATGACTCAGGTGGTTCAGCCGCCGATCGCGTCCCGGTCAACGACTCCCGGAAACGACTTCGGTGGAATCACCCGGCAGCCGGCGCACGGATCGGGCGGACCGCCGAACCGGCACGGCGCGCCCGATTTCGTGGCCATCCAGGAAAGCGCCGAGTTCGCCGCACTGCGTCGCCGTTTCCGTTTGTTCGTGTTTCCGGTGAGTGCGCTGTTCTTCCTGTGGTACCTGACCTACGTCCTGCTCGCCGCGTTCGCCCGCGATTTCATGAGCCACCAGCTGTTCGGCTCGATCAACGTCGGCCTCGCGCTGGGCGTGCTGCAGTTCGTCACCACCGTGGCGATCACGTTCGGTTACGTGCGCTACGCGCGACGCCGGCTCGACCCGAGCGCCGCCGCGATCCGGGCGGAGGCCGGCCGGTGAGCGAGGGCCTGGGCAGCCCGGTCCTCAACATCACCGTGTTCGCCGGCTTCATCGCGATCACGCTGTTCGTCGTGTACCGGGTCAGTCACCGCAACACCACCACCTCCGACTACTACGCCGCCGGCAGCGCGTTCACCGGCTCGCAGAACGGCGTCGCCATCACCGGCGACTACCTGTCGGCCGCCTCGTTCCTCGGCATCGCCGGCGCCATCGCCGTCCACGGCTACGACGGGTTCCTCTACTCCATCGGCTTCCTGGTCGCCTGGCTGGTGGCGTTGCTGCTGGTCGCGGAGCTGGTGCGCAACACCGGCCGGTTCACCATGGGCGACGTGCTCGCCTACCGGATGCGCCAACGCCCGGTCCGCGCGGCCGCGGCCACCTCGACGCTGGTCATCTCGTTCTTCTACATGCTCGCCCAGATGGCCGGGGCCGGCGGGCTGATCGCGTTGCTGCTCAACGTGCACGACAAGGCCGGGCAGGCCGTCGTGATCTGCGTCGTCGGCCTGATCATGATCTTCTACGTGCTGGTCGGCGGCATGAAGGGCACCACCTGGGTGCAGATCATCAAGGCCACCATGCTCGTGCTGTGCGTGGTCCTGATGACCGTGTTCCTGCTCGGCAAGTTCGGCTTCAGCATCACCGCGCTGCTCGACGACGCCGCCGCCAACAACGCCAACGGCCGGCAGATCCTCGAACCCGGCGCCCAGTACTCGACGGCCATCAGCAAGCTCGACTTCATCTCGCTGTCGCTGGCCCTGATCCTGGGCGCCGCCGGCCTGCCGCACGTGCTGATGCGCTTCTACACCGTGCCCAACGCCAACCAGGCGCGCCGCTCGGTGGTCTGGGCGGTCGGCATGATGGCCGTGTTCTACCTGGCCACGCTGGTGATCGGCTACGGCGCGTCCGCGCTGGTCGGCTCGGACAAGATCCTGGCCTCCACCGGCAAGGAGAACTCCGCCGCGCCGCTGCTGGCCTTCGAGATCGGCGGCACGTTCCTGCTGGGCATCGTCTCGGCGGTGGCCTTCGCCACCATCCTCGCCGTGGTCGCCGGCCTCACGATCACCGCGTCGGCGTCGTTCGCCCACGACGTGTACGCCAACATCTTCCGCCGGGGCCGTGCCGACCCGGCGTCGGAGGTCCGGGTCGCGCGGCTGACGGCGGTGGTCGTCGGCATCCTGGCGATCGTCGGCGGCATCCTCGCCAACGGGCAGAACGTGGCGTTCCTGGTGTCGCTGGCGTTCGCGTTCGCCGCCTCGGCGAACCTCTCGACGCTGCTGTACTCGCTGTTCTGGCGCCGGTTCAACACCCGGGGCACGCTGTGGGGCATGTACGGCGGGCTCGGCTCGTGCCTGCTGCTGGTGATGGTCTCGCCGGTCGTGTCCGGCGCGCCGACCTCGATCTTCCCCGGCGCGGACTTCCAGCTGTTCCCGCTGAGCAACCCCGGGCTGGTGTCGATCCCGATCTCGTTCCTCGCCGGCTTCCTCGGCACGGTGCTCAGCCGCGAGCGGACCGACCGGGTCAAGCAGGCGGAGATGGAGGTCCGCTCGCTGACCGGTCTCGGCGCCTGAGTCGTCCTACAGCGCGGTCCCCGCGCCGACCTTGCGCACGACCCGCCGCTCGGCGACGAACGAGACGAACGGCACCATCCCGGCGAGCATCACCAGCACGGTCCCCTTCATCGACCAGCCGGCCTTGATCGCCAGGTCGACCGTGGCGACCAGGTAGACCACGTACAGGAAGCCGTGCGCCGGGCCGATGATCGCCATGGAGCCGTCGCTGTCGAACACGTACTTGAGCAGCATCGACGCGCACAGCGCCAGCAGGCCGACACCGACGATGTAGGCCATGACCCGGTAGCGGGCCAGCGCGCTGGGCACCACGTCGGCCGCGCCGGACTCCTCGGCGGCGGTCGGGTTCTCGTCGGTGACCGAGGGCTCGGGTGAGGTCATCGGGACTCCTGCTGATCGGCTGTCTGGTTGAGCTGGGCCAGGTAGCGGTTGTACTCGGCCAGCTCCGGGTCGTCGTCGTGGTGGCCGGCGGGCACGGGCCGCCGGGTGGGCTCCCACGCCTCGATCTCCGGTTCGGGCACCCGCGCGGTGGGCTTGGCCGGTGCCGGTGTGGGGGCCCGCAGCTTGCTCAACCGCCAGAACATGAACGCCGGGAACAGCCCGAACAGCGGCCACTGCAGGACGTAGCCGAGGTTCTGCCAGTTCCCGGTGGCCGACTCGAACCGCGCCCACTGCCACCACGCCAACCCGACGCAGCCGGCCAGTGACAGCACACACACGGCCACGATGCCCAGCCGGCGAGCCAGCAGTCCGCCCTTCACGGGGTCGACGCTAACACCACCCTCAGCGCGCGGTTCGTCCGTATCCGTCCGCCAGGCCGAAGACCTTCTGGCCGTAGGTCACCGAGTTGTTGTACGACAGGACAGCCGCCCACCAGTCGGCGGGAATCGCCAGGTCACGGCCGTTGGCACACAGGTAGCGGCCGGCGGCGAGGGCGGCGTCGTCGATCTGGTGCGGGTCGCCGACACCGTCCAGATCGGCGTCGGCGGCCCACCGGCTCCAGGTCGACGGGATGAACTGCATCGGCCCGACCGCCCGGTCGACGTCCGGGTCACCGTCGAACCGCCCGCCGTCGGTGTCGCCGATCGCCCGCACCCCCGGCGACCCGTCCAGCGGCACCCCGATGATCGGCCGCGACGGCCGGCCGTCCTCGCCCAGGGTGGCGCCGCCGTAGCGTCCGTGGTCGGACTCGACGCGGCCGATCGCGGCCAGCGTCGTCCAGGACAGGTGGCAGCCGGGGTTCTCGGTGCGCAGCGCGAGTTCGGCGTTGCCGTAGGCCATCAGCGCCCTGGCCGGGACCTCGGCCGGCACGGCCAGCCGTTGCGCCCAGGTGCGCAGCGGGTCCGGCCCGGCGGCCGCCCTGGGCTGGGGCTGGGCGGCGGCGTCGACGGCGGCATCGACCGGGGTGAGCGAGCCAGGGCGCACGTCGGCGACCGGGATACCGCCGGTGAGGTCCGCGTGGACGCTGGCGCGGGCCGGGTCCGGCGCGGTGGCGATCCGGACGAGCAGCACGCCGCCGGCACCGAGGGCCAGGATGAGCAGGACGACGCCGAGACGGAGCAGGACACCCAGCCGGGGCCGGTCGTCGTCCGTCTCAGGTTCGATCACACCCGCTCAACGAGACATCACCGGTCCCGTTACGCCGCTCAGGCGGAGCGGCGCTCGTTCTGCCGCTGAAGGCGGGCGACGCACCAGGCGGGGGCGCTGCCCTTGCGCAGGTGCTGGAGCACGGTCAGCGGCCCGAGCCGTCGGCCGAGGTCGGACGGGGCGAGGCCGGCCGCGCGGTAGTCGAGGGCGCGCTGGTCGAGCGGGCTGATGCCCGCGTCCCACCACTCCTTGGCCTCGGCGAGGCCGCCGACCATCTGCCACCAGCCGGCGGCGGAGGAGATCAGCTCGGCGGGGACCTCCGGGAGGCGTTCGCGCATGGCCTCGAAGAAGCGCGGGTCGGTGGCCTCCACGGTCGCCCACGGGCCGTTGCCACCGCGGGAACGCTGCCCGGGGATCCCGGTCCGGGGCTGGACGGGCACGTCCGCCAGCCACTCCGACGCGATGCGGTTGATCTCGTCCGACTCGGCGGCCTTGGAGTGATCCTCTGTCCACTGCCGTACCAGGTCATCCACACCGGGATCGTCGAGCATCCTGCCTCCTCGAGAGAACTGCGGACCAGCCCGCGAAAGTCGATGCGGGAACCGTAAAGGCCGGCACCGACAGTCCGCCAGACCTGATCTCGAGGAAAGCGTGCGATCAGGGCTTACAGGGCCAGAATCCACCCGTACGGTCCAATGTGGTGCTAGATCCGGCCACGCTTCGTAACCGTCGGTGATCTTTGGGTCGCGCACGAGCAGGGACGCCACCTCGGCGGTGCCGTGGTGACGTCCCTCGACCGGTAGTTCTGTGAGTGCCCTGTGATCCCCCGTCAGGAGAAGAGGTTGCGCACGAAGGTGATGATCGCCTCGGCGCCGTCCTCCAGCCAACCGAGAATCCCCTGCACCGCCTCCGCGGCCTGTGATGGCTGGGTGATCACGTAGAACAGCACGAGAGCCACCCCGACCAACATCAGGACCTTCTTCGCGTTCACCGCTTTCGCTCCATCCACCGCTCCCCGCGCGCCTGTTCACACAAATGGATGCATACAGCTTACGGTGCGTACACCTCCCCGCACAGCACCTTCGACATCCGTGTTCGATCACCGAGAGGTGGACCGTTGAGCGAGACCGTGCTCGTCGAGCAGTCCGGACCGATCATGACAGTCCTGATCAACCGCCCTGACCAGCGCAATGCCGTCGACGGACGGACAGCCGCCGCGCTCGCCGAGGCGTTCCGCGCGTTCGACGACGATCCCTGCGCGAGCGTCGCCGTCCTCACCGGCGTCGGCTCGACGTTCTGCGCCGGCGCCGACCTGAAAGCCGTCGGAACCGATCGGGGTAACCGTGTGGACACAGAGGGTGATGGACCTATGGGTCCGACACGGATGTCGCTCGGCAAGCCGGTGATCGCGGCCGTGTCCGGCCACGCCGTGGCCGGAGGGCTGGAACTGGCACTGTGGTGCGACCTTCGAGTGGTCGACGAGACCGCTGTGTTCGGGGTGTTCTGCCGTCGGTGGGGCGTGCCGCTGATCGACGGTGGAACGGTCCGGCTGCCTCGGGTGATCGGCCACGGCCGGGCGATGGACATGATCCTCACCGGCCGGCCGGTGCTGGCCGACGAGGCGCTGGCCATGGGGTTGGCCAGCGCGGTCGTTCCGGCCGGGCAGGCCCGCGAGGCGGCGGAGGACCTGGGGCGGCGGTTGGCGGAGTTCCCCCAGGAGTGTCTGCGGTCGGATCGAGCCTCGGTGCTGGGGCAGTGGGGGCTGCCGGAGAGGGCGGCGCTGGGGGCCGAGTTCGCGTTGGGGGTCGGGGTTCTGGAGGCTGGCGTGGAAGGCGCCGGGAAGTTCGTCGACGGGGCCGGCAGGCACGGGGAGTTCTGACTCGTGCCCTGGGGTCATGGATTGGACCTGACCTCACCGGGGATGCATGGCGAACCGAACGGCATCCGAGGGAACCACCCGCAGCGCGCACCCAGCCTTCGCGCACCCGGCCTGCGCGTGCCGAACGACCTCCACCGCGCTGAGGTCGCACATGGAGACCGCGCTCAGGTCGAGGGTGAGCAGGTCAAGCTCGGCACCGCCGAGAAAGTCCGTCACCACCTGGTTGACCTCGACGATCCCGGCAGCGTCCAGCCGCCCCGCCACGCTCACCCCGGCGCCGGGGTTCACCGACACCGTGACCAGCGACATCCGTGCGCTCATGGCGCAGAGACTATCCGCTCAGCCGATCACGCCATCAGCCCGCAGCTTCTCCACGTCCTCCGGCGAGTAACCCAGGTCGGACAGCACCTCCACGGTGTCCGACCTCGGCTCGTGAGGTGCTGCGGGCGTGCCGGCGGGAGTCCTGTCGAACCTGGGGGCGGGGGCCGGCTGGCGATGGCCGTCGGGCGCCACGAAGGTTCCGCGGGCGGTGTTGTGCGGGTGTTCGGCGGCCTCCTCCGGCGTCAGGACGGGGGTGAGGCACGCGTCGGTGCCCTCGGCCAGCGCCGCCCACTCGTCACGGGTGCGGGTGCGGATCACGGCCGCCAGCGTGGCACGAACCTCGGGCCATCGCGCCTGGTCAAGGCGTCCGGCCACGTCGGCCGGGTCCACGCCCAACACCGTCACCAGTGCCTGCCAGAAGCGTTCCTCGATGGCGCCCACGGCGACGTACCGGCCGTCGGAGGTCTCGTAGGTGTCGTAGAACGGGGCGCCGCCGTCGAGCATGTTGTTGCCCCGGCCCTTGTTCCACAGGCCGATGTTGCGCAGGCCGTGCAGGCCCGTCGTCAGCAGCGCGGCGCCGTCGACCATCGACGCGTCGACGACCTGGCCCCTGCCCGACGCCGCCCGCTCCACCAGTGCCGCCAGGACACCCATCGCCAGCAGCATTCCGCCGCCGCCGAAGTCGCCGAGCAGGTTCAGCGGGGGAACGGGCCGTTCGCCAGCGCGGCCGATCGGCTCCAGGGCGCCGGCCAGGCCGATGTAGTTGATGTCGTGGCCGGCGGTCTGGGCCAGCGGACCGTCCTGCCCCCACCCCGTGACCCGGCCGTAGACCAGGCCGGGGTTGCGTTGCAGACACACCTCCGGGCCAAGGCCGAGGCGCTCGGTCACGCCGGGGCGGAAGCCCTCGATGAGCACGTCGGCGCCGTCGATCAGGCGCAGGACCACGTCGCGGCCCGCCGGCTGCTTGGTGTCCACGCCGATCCACCGCCGCGAGCGCGACAGCGGGTCGTTCGGGAACACCAGCACGTCGAAGCCGGGCTTGGCGCGGTCGACGCGCACGACGTCGGCGCCGAGGTCGGCCAGGACGGTGGTGGCGAACGGCGCCGGGGCGAGACCCGCCAGTTCGACGACCTTGAGCCCAACGAGCGGTCCGGCGCCCATCAGCCTCCCCTTCGGTTGTGACTACAGGGAACGGGAGATGATTTCCTTCATGATCTCGTTCGTGCCGCCGAAGATCCGCTGCACGCGCGCCGCGGTCCAGGCCCTCGAGATCGGGTACTCGGTCATGTAACCGTAACCGCCGAACAGCTGCAGGCACTCGTCGGCGACCCGGGAGAGCCGGTCGGTGGTCCACCACTTGGCCATCGCCGCGCCGGTCACGTCCAGTTCGCCGCGCAGGTGGCGTTCGATGCACTGGTCGAGGTAGGCCTTGGAGACCGCGACCTCGGTGGCGGCCTCGGCGAGGGTGAACTTGGTGTTCTGGAACTTGAAGATCTCCCGGCCGAACGCGGTGCGTTCCTTGGTGTAGGCCACGGTCATCTCGACCGCCGACTCCATCGCGGCCACCGCCGACACCGCGATGATCAGCCGTTCCTGCGGCAGCTGCTGCATCAGGTGCACGAATCCGAGACCCTCGGTGCCGCCCAGGAGGTTCTCGGCCGGGATCCGGACGTCGTCGAAGAACAGCTCGGCGGTGTCCTGGCCCTTGAGGCCGACCTTGTCCAGGACCCGCCCCCGGCGGAAGCCCTCGGCGCCCTCGGTCTCCAGCAGCAGCAGCGACACGCCCTGTGCCTTCTCCGCCGGGTCGGTCTTGGCGACCACGACCACCAGGTTGGCCTGGGCGCCGTTGGTGATGAACGTCTTGGCGCCGTTGAGGACGTAGTGGTCGCCGTCCCGGATGGCTTTGGAGCGCACGTTCTGCAGGTCCGAGCCGGTGCCCGGTTCGGTCATCGCGATCGCGCCGACGAGCTCGCCGGAGGCCAGGCGCGGCAGGTAGCGGCGCTTCTGGTCCTCGGTGCCGCACGCCAGCAGGTAGTGGGCGACGATGCCGCTGTGCACGGCGTTGCCCCACGCGTCGTCGCCGGCCTTGGCCTGTTCCTCCAGCAGGACCGCCTCGTGGGCGAACGTGCCGCCGCCACCGCCGTACTCCTCGGGGACGCTCAGGCACAGCAGGCCGACCTCGCCGGCCTTGTTCCACAGCTCGCGGTCCACCTGCTTGGCCTGCGCCCAGCGTTCCTGGTGCGGTGCGAGTTCCTTCTGGCAGAAGGAACGGGCGAGGTCGCGGAAGGTGTCGAGATCCTCGGTCAGCCAGGACGAGCGCTGGGTCAGCGGCATGAGATCTCCCCAAGAAACAATCCGGGCGGCATGTAAAGTCTGGCCTGAATGTACATGCGTGCGGACCTGCACGTAAAGCGGAGGAGTCGACACGTGACCGCGCACCGGACCCAGCAGGAACGCAGTACGCGCACCCGCGCCCTGCTGCTCGACGCGACCATCGACTGTCTGGTGGAACTGGGCTACGCGCACACCACGGTGATCGAGATCTGTCAGCGGGCCGGCGTGTCCCGGGGCGCGCAGCAGCACCACTTCACCACCAAGGCCGACCTGATGACCAGCGCGCTGGAGCACCTGTTCACCCGCCTGGCCGCCAAGATCCTCGACGGCGACCTGCCCACCGGCCCGGACCGCCTGGAGAAGGGCATCGACCTGCTGTGGGAGGCGTACTCCGGCGCCCTGTCGACCGCCGCGGTCGAACTGTGGGTCGCCGCCCGCACCGACGAGGAACTGCGGGCGAGCCTGCTGCCCGTCGACCGGGCGCTGGGCCACACGACCCTCGAGTTCTACCGGCGGCTCGTCGGCGCCCCCGACGTTCCCGCCGACCCGACCGAACTGGAGACCGTGCTGCTGCTGACCGTGCACCTGTTCCGCGGTCTGGCCCTGGACGCCATGATCGGCGGTGACCCCGGCCGGCGTACGGCCCTGATCGCCGACTGGAAGTCCCGGGTCCTCCCCCGCTGATCCGCTCCGGTTGGCGGCGGTTGGCCCGGCCCTCGCTCGCGCCAACCGCCGCCACGAAGTCGCCCGCGTCCGGGCGACTCGGGCGCCGCCGGACGTGCTGTCGCGACACCGCTCGCGCGGTGCCGGTGCCCCAACAGTCGCGTCCGTGAGTGGCGCCCGAGCCGCGCCGCCTCCCGCCCCGTTCCTGGTAGGCGGCGGTTGGCCCGGCCCTCGCACGAGCCAACCGCCGCTACGGAGAAAGAGGGGGGCAAGCGCGGAACGTGACGTTCGCTAACGCAACGAGTCTGGTAGCGATCGTTTTCAACATCACTCACCGAAATGCGAAAGTCACTCAGTAGCCGACAGTGACCGCCGCTCCCAGCGGGTCGCCCCCCGTCGCAGGCAGGCCCTCCTGACCCGGCCGGCGCGGGGTTGTGGCAGGTGAGGGCGCGGTGCGCGGTGGGCAGGGCACGCCGGGGCAACGATTGGCGCCCTTCCGGACATGGGTGTCCGGGATCACTGGCATCATGCAGGCCGTGACTCAGCCGCCACCGCAGCGACCGTTCCAGCCACCGCCGATGGGCATGCGGCCGCCCACACCACCACCGCCTCCTCCCCCGCCACCGCCGCCGAAGCCGCCGAAGCCGCCCCGGCGGCGGACCGGGGTCGGGGCCGTGCCGGCGATCGGCGCGGTGGCGGCGGTCCTGGCCGCCGGGCTCACGATCGCCGGGCTGTTCCTCCCGGTGCACTCGGTCACCAACTCGTGGGGCCCCGGCGAGGGGACGTTCGGCTACGACGTCACGTGGTGGGGTCTGACGGCCACCAGCGACGGCATCGACTCCCCCCTGGCCCAGTCCACCACCGCGGTCACCGGGATCCTGCCGTCGGTCGCGGCGGCGTTGTTGTTGGTGGCGGCGGTGTTCATGTACCTGGCCGGGCGGTCGCTGCGCCCGGGGGTACGCACGGCCGGCCGGTCACTGGTGTCGGCCGGCGTCGGCATGTTGGCCGGGGTGGCGACGTTCCAGCTGATCAGCAGCCTGCTGGACATGCGCACGTGGAACGAAAGCCCGCTCGACCCCGGCGAGGGCGTCGACTTCATGGTCGACATCGGCCTGTACCTGCCGCTGGGCGCGGTGATTCTCGGCGTGGTCGCGATCGTGCTGGCGCACCGCACCCGCCCGGCCCGCCGCGAACCCATGACGCCGCCGATGGGTATCCGCCGTCCCCCGTACCCCGGGCCGATGACCGGTCAGCAACCGGCGGTTCCCGGGCCAGGACAGTCCAGTGGCCGGTTCACGCCCGTCGCCCAGCCGCCCGCGCCGTTCGCCGCCGCCGGCTCCACTTCGGACACACCGGCGACCCCGGAGGACGACGCGGAGATCACCCAGACCGTCCACGTCGACACCGCCGCTCCGTCGGACGGCCCCCAACCCGACGGCATCACGGCGACGATCACCCCGTCCGCGACGGTGGCCGACGCCCTGCCCGCCGCTGAAACCCCACCGGCCTCCCCGGCGACGACAATCGGCCAGGTCCAACCGACCGAGGAAACGTCCACGGCGGAAACACAGCCCCACGCCACGACACCGGAGTCCGGCGCGACAACCGAGACGGTCACGGCCGAACCGGCGCAACCCGTCGACACGCCCGCGGCGACCACCTCGACCGAGTCCCCGCCCAGCGAGCCAGCCCGACCGACGGACCCGGCACCCGCCCAGCCGGCGGAACCCGGCGACACCGCGGCGAGCACTCCCGCCGAACCACCGACCCCGCTCGCCGACACCCCCAGCGAGCCAACGGAACCCGCCGACACGACATCCGCCGACCCAGCCCCGGGCGCGGCGACCGCAACGGCGAACACCGGCGCGGGCGAACCACCAGCCGGCGACGACCCCGCGACGGACACCGGCGCGAGCGAACCAACCCCCGCCGCCGGCCCTCCCTCGGAACCGACGGCCCCGGGCGGTCAGGAGAACCAGCCCGCGCCGGAAAGGTCGCCGGCCGACGACAGTCCGGTGTCACCGGAGCGGTCCACCGACGCGGGCGAGTCGGCGCCAACCGCCGGTGACAACCCGGCGGCCACCGGACACGTCCAGTCGACGGCAGCCCCCGAGCCGACCGACCCCGCGCCGGGTCAGCCGAAACCCCTGTCCCCGCTCAGTTTCCCGCCAGCGCCGCCCGCACCGGAGATCGACGGCCGGAGCTGACCGAACCGGCCGGCCCCGTGGCCGGGGCCGGCCGGTTCAGCGGGACAGGAACGGCGCCACCACCGCGGCGAACCGCTCCGGCGCCCGGGCGTGGATCTCGTGTCCGACCGGGATCGTCTCGACCGTGGCCGAGGGCATCTGGGTGGCGGCCTCGACGTGGCGGGTCTGGTCGAGGTGGCTCGACGGGCCTCCGCTGACCCACAGGGTCGGCGACGGGAACCGGCGGATGTTCGTCCACCACGCGGGGTTGGCGCGGCGGCCGTCCCCGCGCAGCGGGACCACGGCCCGCCAGTCGAACGGGGGCGGGGTGTCGGGCTCGGCGGGCGGGTTCGGGTCGGGCAGCGGCGGGCCGTGCTCGGGCGGCACGGGACTGTCCTCCAGGACCAGGTGGCGCACCAGCTCCGGGTGCCGCCCGGCCAGCAGCGACGCGACCAGGGCACCCATCGAGTGGCCGACGAGGTCCATCTCGGACACGTCGGGCAGCGCCAGGATCACGTCCGCCACCATCAGGTCGAACGTGTAGGTGTCGGGGCGCGGACTCCGGCCGTGGCCGCGCAGGTCGAGGGCGATGGTGTGCCGGCCATCGAGTCTGGCCGCGAAGTCCGTCCAGGTGGCGGCGTCCTCACCGAGGGCGTGCAGGAGGACCACCGGCGGCTCGGCGCCGGGGGTTCCGGTGGTGCGGCGGTTCAACTCGACGGTCGACGGCATCAGCAGAGCGTAGTGGAGAACCTACAAGTCCACTATGGACTGTCAGCCCTCGTGCGTGGTCCGCGACCAGTTGCCGTCCGGTTCCTGCCAGGCGGCGTGGCCGCGCGGCAGGTCAGCGAAGTCACGGATGTGCGGATGGCCCGTCACCAGGTGCCGCAGGTGCACCAGGCCCGTCTCCCCGCCGGGGGAACGGCTGTCGCGGAACTCCCACCCCCCGGACCGGGTGTGCACGATGCCGACGATCGGCGCCTCGCCCCGGATCACCCCGGTCGAACCGACGACCAGTTCGTCGCCGTCGGTGTCCGGGAACGGGGAGGTCGCGAGGTCGGCGAGCCTGGTCCACTGGCCCGGCGGATGGTCGTCGCGCGGGAGCCACAACAGGGGCTGGTTGGCGCGGCACCGCTCACCGGCCGCCGCGTCCCACGGGAACCGGCCGTCGCGGTCGGGCCAGACCAGCTGCACCGCCGGCACCGCCGACCGGTAGAAATCCCCCGCGAGGGTGAGCATCTCCTCCTGCCAGCTCGGGTCCACCGGGCGCACCACCACCGGGAACCCGTCCAGCACGCCCCACCGCTGCTCCCCCGGCCGCAACGTCTGCCCCGCGCGGACCTGCTGGCCGACGGCGTTGACCCAGGCGTGCATGTCCCGCCCGCGCAGCCCGAACATGCAGACCTCCGGCGACCGCATCGTGTGCCACAGGCCCACCGAGTAGGCCCAGCCGGGCACCTCCCGCTCCTCGGCCACGACCACGACACTCCAGCCGTGCTCCTCGATGTGCCACACCATGTTCAGCTCACGCGGGCCGAGCCCTGCCGGTAACTCGCCGCCGGCGCACAACCAGCAACGGCAGTCCGCCTCAGTCACCCGGCGACCCTAACGCGGCCGATCACCGCCGTGGCCTCCTCCCCCTCGGCGCTCACCGACCACGCCTCCAGCCCCGCCCCGGCCAGCACCGCCACCGCCGGCCCGGCCTGCCGCCGCCCCGACTCGGACAGCAGGTGCCCGCCCGGCGCCAGCCACCGCGCCGCCGACGCCGCGACCCGACGCAGCACGGCCAGCCCGTCGGCGCCGCCGTCGAGGGCCTGCCTCGGCTCGTGGTCACGCGCCTCGGGCGGCATCAGCCCGATCTCACCGGTCGGCACGTACGGCACGTTCGCCACCAGGACCTCGACCCGTCCGCGCAGCTCACCGGGCAGGGCCGCGAACAGGTCACCCTGGTACACCCTCGGCACGTTGCGCCGCGCGGCCGCCACCGCGGCCGGCGACACGTCCGCCGCGTGCAGCTCGACCGGGACCGCCGCCGCGATCGCCGCGCCGACAGCGCCACAACCGCAGCACAGGTCGACGACCACCGCGCCGGGGCGGGCCAGCGCCACCGCCTGGTCGACCAGGAACTCCGTGCGGTGGCGCGGGACGAACACGCCCGGCCCGATGTGCAGCCGCAGCCCGTGGAACTCCGCCCAGCCCAGCACGTACTCCAACGGCTCGCCGGCCACCCGCCGCTCGGTCAGCCCCGCCAGCTCCGCCGGCGAGGACGCCGCCTCGGTGAGCAGCCGCGCCTCCTCCTCGGCGAACACGCATCCCGCGGCCCGCAGCCGCGCCACCAGATCGGTCACCGGCCACCGGGCGCGTCGTCGAGCAGGCCCCGCTCGTAGGCGATGGCCACCGCGTCGGTCCGCCGGGCCGCCCCCAGCTTCGCCATGATCCGCGACAGGTGCACGCTCACCGTCTTCTCACTGATGTACAGCTCCTCGCCGACCTGCCGGTTGGTCCGGCCCAACGCCACCAGCCGCAACACGCTGCGCTCCCGGGGGGTGAACGGGTCGAGCGAGGTGCGCGGCACCGGGCCATCGCCCAGCGTCAGCCGCGCCCGGCGGGCCAGCGAGCGCACCGCGTCGCGCAGCGGCAGCGCCCCCAGCCGGCAGGCCACCTTCTCGGCCGCCCGCAGTTCGGTCTCCGCGCCCTGGCGGTCCTCGGCTCCCAGCAGCGCCTCGGCCAGCCGCCACCGGGCCACCGCCTGCTCGTAGACCGCGCCGTAGCCGAAGTTCTCGATCACCGTGCGCCACAGCGCCGGGTCGTCCTCGCCGGACAACCGGCTGGCCTCGGCCTCGGCCCTGGCCAGCCAGCCCCGGCCCTCCGGACCCAGCCGGCCGGTGCGCGCCCGGCCGAGGCGCGCGGTGTCGCGGGCCAGGGTGAGCAGCCGCTGTCCCTCCTCGACGGCGGCCAGGCGCTCGTCCTCGGCCCGCCGCCGGGCGGCGTCGCCGGCCCGCTCGGCACACAACGCGAGGCCCAGCGCGGCGATCCGGATGTTCACCAGCGGCCACTTCCCGGCGACCCGCTCGGCCCACTCCACCGTCTCCCGCACGCCGCGCACACCGTCCTGGTGGCGGCCCTGCCAGAACGCCAGCTCGGCGCCGACCGCGCCCATCGTCGCGCCGATCTGGAAGTCGCGGTTCCACTCCGGGCGCAGCTCGGCGACCAGCCGGGCGCCCTCCTCCAGCCGGCCCCTGGCGACCACGACCGCACTGCCGAGAGCGGCGATCCTGGCCGAGACCGTGTTCGACACCCGCCGCCCCGGCGGCTCGGCCGCCGACTCGCTGGCGTCCCAGTCGCCACGCGCGTAGCTGGTGATCACCTTCAGCGCGCGCAGCTCGAAACCGTAGGAACCCCAGGCCAGACCGGTGCTCCTGGCCCTGGCCAGGCCCTCGTCGATGACCGCGATGGCCTGGTCGATCTCGCCGTGCTCGTAGTGGTTGAGGCCCAGGTAGTGCCAGGTGCGCAGCTCGACGCTGGGTGCGTCGGCCAGCTGCGCCAGGCGCTGGGCCTGCCGCAGCCGCTCGCGGCTCTGCTCCAGCAGGTCGTCGGCCTCGTCCAGCACGGCCAGGGTGCTCAGCGCGTCGGCCTCCACCGCCGGCTCGTCCGCCGCGCGGGCGTCGGCCACGGCCATCTCGGCGAACACGCGCGCCTCGGCCGGATCGCCGATGCCGCGCAGGATCGCCGCGTACACCGCCAGTACCCAGGCCTTCTCGCAGCTGGGCGGCAGGTCGCGGACGTGCTCCCAGGCGCGTTCGATGACCTGGCGGGCCTCCTCGTCCCGGCCCTCGACGGCGAACAGCGCCGAGGCGAACCGGCGCAGCGTCATCCCGGCCAGCTCCGGGTCGCCGTCCGGGTCGAGCAGTGTGGCCGCCGAGCGCAGGAACGCCACCGCCCGCTCGGGCTCACCGGCGCTGCCGGCGGCGTGCGACGCCTTGCGCAGCAACGCGCCCTCGTCGACGTCCGGCGGGCGGTCGGCCTCGGGCACCGCGTCCCACAGTTTGAGTGCCCGCTCGAAGTGACGCAGCGACTCGGTCGGCGCGCCGGACTGCTTGGCCTCGATGCCGGCGGTCACCGACGCGGCCAGTGCCTGGGGCAGCTGGTGGCTCTCCATGCTGTGGTGGGCCAGTGCCGCTGCCATGCCCCGGCGGACGTGCTTGCCGAGCAGCCGCTTGGCGTAGGCGCTGTGCAGCCGGACCCGTTCGCCGGGCAGCAGGTCGCCGTAGACGGCCTCGCGCAGCAGCGCGTGCCGGAAGGAGTAGATCTCGCGGTTGTCCTGCTGCTGGGGCAGCAGCACGTGGTGCTGCACCGCCTCGCGCAGGGCCTCCTCCAGCTCGGTCTCGGACAGCTCGACGACGTCGAGCAGCACGTGGTGGCCGATCCGGCGACCGCCGACCGACGCCACCCGGATCACCTGCTGGGCCGGGGCCGACAGCCGTTCCACGCGGGAGAGCAGCACGTCGACCAGGGTCGCCGGCAGGCCGGAGGGGTGGCCGGACTCGGTGTAGGCGGCGACCAGCTCCTCGGCGAAGAACGCGTTGCCCTCCGACCGTTCGGCGACCTCGCGGACGGTGTCCTCGGGCAGCACCTCGTCGGCCAGCGCGGCGACGAACGTGCGGGAGTCGGCGTCGCCGAAGGGGGTCAGCTCCAGGCGTTCGGTGGCGGGCTGGCGGACCAGCTCGGCCAGCAGCTGGCGCAGCGGGTGGCGGCGGTGCAGGTCGTCACCCCGGTAGGTGCCGGCGACCAGCAGCCGCTGGTCACGCAGCCGGGAGACCAGGAAGGCCAGCAGCCAGCGGGTGGAGCCGTCTGCCCAGTGCAGGTCCTCCAGCACGAGCACCACGCACCGGTCGGCGGCCAGGTCGGTGAGCAGGCCGTGGACGGCGTCGAACAGCTGGAGCTGGCCGATGTCCTGCTCGGAGCGGCGCACGCCGTCGCGGGTGCCCACGCCGCCGGACTGGTCGGCCTCGCCGGCCGGCAGCACCGCGTCGGGCAGGAGCCTGGCCAGGGCGGGGCGGGTGCGCAGGGCCTGCTCGGGGTCGGGCAGCTGGGCCATCGCCTCGACGAAGGGCAGGTAGGGCAGGCCGGTCTCGCCGGCGTCCAGACAGCGGCCGGTGAGCACCAGGGCGTCCTTGTCCCTGGCCAGCGCGGCCAGTTCCTCGGTCAGCCTGGTCTTGCCGACCCCGGCGTCGCCGGAGATGAGCAGGGCCGCCGCGGTACCCGCGGCGGCCTGTTCGAAGGTCACACGTAGCCGGTCCAGCTCCCGGTCACGTGCCACCAGCGCGATTCCGGATCCGAGGCGAGCCACGTTCTGCATGCTCGCACACCTCAGGTGGCCGGCCGCATCTGATTAACCGGTGACCGGGACCTCCCCTTCCGCCGCCGTAGGGTCCGCCGCCACCACGGGGCGGAGGTCCGGCGGGCCTCGCGGGCGTGGGCCAGGGCATCCTCGGCCAGCGCGCGCTCCAGGCGGTACGCCATCTCGAACCTGATCTGTTCGGGGGTGACTATCATCTCGACTCCTCGTTCACGTCCTGCGGTGACGAGAGTCAGAGTCGTCCTGAGGCCGGGGGCCGGGCATCGGACGTTCGCGCAGGCCTGCGCGGGGCGATGCCTTACCCGGACGGGGGAGGGCGTAAGGGGTGCGGGTAAGGGGCCTGAGGCGGGGTAAGGAGCCGGTGCTCCAGGGTCTGGAGAGCACTGGGGCCGCCGTTCACTCAAGCGATGCCACTGGTGATTTCCCTACGGGAACCGGGCCGGACGGGCCGGCGCGGCTCACCGGCGCGACGCTCAGGCGTCGAGCCGTCCCTCCTTGAGGGCGCCGAGGAACACGGTCCATCCGGCGTTGGCGAACTCGACGTGACCGGCGTCCGGGCGCTTGGAATCCCGCACCGCTGCGCCGATTCTGGCCACGACAAGCTCGACACAGTCGTTGCCCGCACCGCTACGGCTGCTCTTGCGCCAGTCCGCACCTGTCAGGTCAGAAAAGGTCAACACTCTGCTCCTCTCGAAATCGTCTCTAGGTCAGCCGGTCGGCTGCCTGAGTGACCATTGCGGCGGTGTCGTCCGGCTTCAATGCCGCCGCACGCAAATGGTCGAACATCAACGTATACCGGTGGACGTCCGATGGCTGTTCCAAGTAGACGCCAGTTGTCGTGTTCTCGACATAGACGACATCCGGGTCGGCCTGCTCGGGGAAGCCGAGGATGAGGAACGGGCCCTCCATGCCGGCGTGCGCGCCGGAGGCGAAGGGCAGGACCTGGAGGGTGACGTGCGGCAGGGCGGCGAGTTCGACGAGCCGGTGGAGCTGTTCGCGCATGATGTCGACGCCGCCGACGGTCCGGTGCAGGACGGCTTCGTCCAGTATCGCCCAGTACTCCGGCGGAGTCGGGTCGGTGAGCAGCTTCTGCCTGGTCACCCGGGCCTTGACCCGGCGTTCGACGTCGGCCTCGGTCGCGTCGGGACGGATGGCGCGGTGCACGGCCCTGGTGTAGCCCTCGGTCTGCAGCAGGCCGGGGATGAGCAGGGCCTGGTGGGTGCGCAGCGAGGCCGCGTCGGACTCGAGGCCGACGAAGGAGCCGGTGAAGACCTCGTTGTAGGCGTGCCACCAGCCCTTCTTGCGGGCCTCGCGGGCGAGTTGGACGAGGGCCTCGCGTTCGTCGTTCTCGATGCCGTAGACCTCCAGCATGTCCCGGACGTCGCGGGGGGTGACCCCGACGTGGCCGGTCTCGATGCGACTAATCTTGGAGGCGGAGCACTCCAACTTCTCGCCGACCTCGTCGATGGTCAGTTCGGCGGCCTCGCGGAGCCGCCGTAGCTCGCTGGCGAGGCGACGGCGCCGAACCGTCGGGCTGGGACCTCGCGCCAACACGATCACCTCATCGTTGTCGGTTGCTCAAGTTTCTAGCAACTGGGTGGGGAAACCGAGAAACTCGGAACAGGTTGCCTGCGCACAGTAGAGATTTCCAACCTAGCCCTTGCGGTGTCACCCGATCGTGTATTGCAACTTGCAGAATGCGGGTCGCTACCCGCAAGCTGCTAATGCGACGAGCTGTTTGTTCAACGAACACGCAAGGTCGACGCACAGGTTAGGCCCTCCGTAATCGTCGGTTCAACGGGAGTCACGGTGAGTAGTCCAGTCTTTGGCGAGCTGGAGTCGTCGCTGGCCGGGTACCTGACCGACGTCACCAAACGGACCCGGTTGGGTGATGACCGTTCGGTGGCCGCTCTCGCCCGGGCGGAGCTGCCTCGGCTGGTGGTGGCGCTGCGGGCCGTGCTCGACGAGCACAGCCCGGACAGCGGGGGACGGTGTTCACGGTGTCGTCGGCGACGGTTCGGGCGGGTGCCCTCACCCTGTCGGGCCTACCTCACGGCCCATCTGTGCCTGGTGGCCGTGGAGGAGACGTCCTCGACCGCTCCCTCTGACGCGACCGTGCCCATGCGGCGACCGGTGGTGGTTCGTGAGGTGTTGCGAGCTTCTGGTTGATGGTGTGCGAGTGTCGGTTTTGCCCGAACCGACGCTCGTGTGGTGACCCGCTCTCCCTTTCTCCCCCCGGGTCACCGTGCCGACGGGGGCGAGCCCGGTTCTTTCGGGCTCGCCCCCTGTGGTCGTGGTGTGGCTGGACCACCTGTCCGCCCGCCTTCATTCCTGGGTGTCGTGTCAGCAGGCCTTGACCCAGCTGCATTCCAGGTCCTGGGGGTAGGTGGTGGTGCGGGGGGCCGTGGTCGCCGCGGTGGTGTCGCCGCCTTCCTCGGCCAGGCGGACGGCGACCCTGTCTTCAATGGTCTTGGCGTTGATGCCGATCGTGTTGTTGGTCAGCATCGAGAACACCAGGCGCTCACCACCAGCCGTGTCCACATAGCCGGACAGGCCGGTGACGCCGGTGAGGCTGCCGGTCTTGGCGTGGACGTTGCCTTCGGCCGCGGTCCCGGCCATGCGGCTGCGCAGGGTGCCGCCGGTGAGGCGGTCGGGGTTGCCGGCCACGGGGAGGGCGTCGAACCAGGCCGGGAACCAGGGGCGGGTGGTGGCCCCGGACAACAGCTGCGCCAGTTGGGCCGGCGAGATCTGGTCCATTCTGGACAGACCCGACCCATCCGCCATGGACAGTGCGCCCGTGACGCCCAGGGTGGTGAGGGCGTCCACCAGAACCGGACGGCCGGCGTCCCAGCTGCCCTCGCCGGAGACCTTGCGGCCCATGGACTTGACGAGGATCTCGGCGTGCAGGTTGTTGCTCAGCTTCAGGAACGGGACCTGCAACTCACTCAGCGGGATGGACTCGCGGGTCGCCAGGACCCGCGCGTCGGACGGTGTCGCGGCGCGGACCGTGGGGCCAAGGACCGTGACACCGTGGCGTTGGAGGGACGCCCGGAACAGGGCCGCCGCGTAGCCGGTGGGCTCCCAGACGGCCATCCACTCCGACTGGGCGGAGGCGCCGGCGGGAATGGAGCCGGTGATGGTGAAGGTGTTGGTGCCGTGGACCCGATCAACCGTCGTGGTGTTGGACGAACCCGCCGGGCCGGTGGTCGCGTTGTTCACCACCCGGACGTAGTTGGTGGGGGGATCGGTGGTGACCGTGGGGCGCTGGCCGGCCGCCCCTGGCGCCACGCGGACGATGATCGAGCCGGCGTCGAAGTCCTCGTCCGGGGACACGGTCAGGGCCGAGACCTGGGCGTTGTAGTAGTAGGGCTCGTCGTCCCAGGCCCAGGACAGGCCGAGGCGGATGTCGTCGAACCAGGTGTCGTCGGCGGTCAGGTTGCCGGTGACCACCCGGGTGCCGGTGGCGGCCACCGTCGCGGCCAGGGCGTCGTAGTCGGCGGCCAGCATCGTGGGGTCACCGGTGCCCTTGAGGTACAGGTTTCCGTTGAGGACCGCGCCGGTTCGGCGGGCGGGGGTGGCCACCGTCGTGGTGAACGTGTGGTCGGGGCCCAGAACCTCCAGGGCCGCGGCCGAGGTCGCCAGTTTCGCGTTGGACGCCGGCTGGCGACGACGCTCGGGGGCCCGCTGGTAGACGACGTCGCCGTCCGGTGTTGTGACCACCAGGCCCACGTCGGCGCCGGCCAGGCCCGGGTCGGCGAGGATGGTGTCCAGGTCGGCGCCCAGCGAGTCGCGGTCCTGGGCCTGGACCGGGGCACCGGCCACCAGGACGATCAGGCCAGCTGTCAGGGCGGTCAGGCGAAGAGATCTACGCACAAGGGTCTCCTGAGGTGATCAGGGAACGTCGAGGTGGAAGATCCTCCTACTCTGGACAGTCCCTGACAATCACCAACAAGGGTTAGTCGTAGACCCTCAACAGCCCCTCCTGCACCACCGTCGCGATCAGCGAACCGTCCCTGGCGAAGAACCGGCCGGTCGCCAGCCCTCGCGCGTCCGACGCGCTCGGCGACACGCTATCGTACAGGAACCACTCGTCCGCGCGGAACGGTCGGTGGAACCACAGCGCATGGTCCAGGCTCGCACCGACCACGTTGTCATAACCCCAGTAGATCCCGTGCCGGGCCAGGATCGAGTCCAACAGGGTCATGTCCGACGCATACGTCAGCACGCACACGTGCAACAGCTCGTCGTCGGGCAGTGTGCCGTCGGCGCGCATCCAGACCTGGTTACCGCCCTCCAGGTCACCGCGCTCCCTGGCCTTCCACGGAGGCTCGGTCACGTACCGGATGTCGATGGGACGCGGCAGGGTCGCCATCGCGCCCAGCTTGTCCACCAGCTCCGCCATGCTCCACGCGCGGTTGGGCAACGACTCCGGATCGGGCACGTCCGGCATCCCGTCGGCGTGGTCCAGACCCGCCTCCGGCACGTGGAACGACGCCGACAACGAGAAGATCGCCTTGCCGCGCTGGACCGCCACGACCCGGCGGGTGGTGAACGAACGACCGTCGCGGATCCGGTCCACCTCGTAGACGATCGGGATGCTCGGATCCCCGGGGCGGATGAAGTACGCGTGCAGCGAGTGCACCTTCCGCTCCGGCGGCACGGTCCGGCCGGCCGCCACCAGGGCCTGGCCGGCGACCTGCCCGCCGAAGACCCGCACCGGGGACTCCGCCGGGCTCACGCCACGGAAGATGTTCTCCTCGATCCGCTCCAGGTCCAGCAGCGCGACCAGGTGGTCCACCACCGGCTGGCCGGTGGCGACCTCCGGCGTGCCACCCAGTCGCTCCAGGTCAGCCGCCGCCTGTCGCGCCGCTTCGGTCATGTCGCCGCTCCCCGGGGCCTCGGCACCCTCAGGCGTGGTCCTCCTCGCCGAGCCGGTGCACCCGGATCAGGTTAGTGGAGCCGACCGTCCCCGGCGGCGAGCCTGCGACCACGACCACAAGGTCACCCGGCTGGTAGCGGCCGATCGAGAGCATCGACGTGTCCACCTGGCGGACCATCAGGTCGGTCGAGTCGACCTCCGGCACCATGAACGTCTCCACGCCCCAGGTCAGCGCGAGCTGACTGCGCACCGCCGGTTCCGGGGTGAACGCCAGCAGCGGCAGGTGCGTGTGCAGCCTGGCCAGCCGGCGGACCGTGTCCCCGGACTGGGTGAAGGCGACCAGCGCCTTGGCGTTGAGCCGCTCGCCGATGTCGCGGGCGGCGTAGGACAGCACGCCCCGCTTGGTGCGCGGCACGTGCGTCAGCGGCGGCACGACCGTCGACTCGCTCTCCACGGCCTCGACGATCCGGCTCATGGTCTCGACGGTCTCGATCGGGTACCGGCCCACGCTCGTCTCGCCGGAGAGCATGACCGCGTCGGCGCCGTCGAGCACCGCGTTGGCCACGTCGGAGGCCTCGGCGCGGGTCGGCCGGGAGTTGTTGATCATGGATTCCAGCATCTGGGTCGCCACGATCACCGGCTTGGCGTTCTCCCGCGCGATCTGGATGGTGCGCTTCTGCACCAGCGGAACCTGCTCCAGCGGCAGCTCCACTCCCAGGTCACCCCGGGCGACCATGACACCGTCGAAGGCGAGCACGATCGCCTCCAGGTTCGACACCGCCTCCGGCTTCTCCAGCTTGGCGATCACCGGCACCCGGCCCCGGCCCACCCGGTCCATCACCTGGTGCACCAGGTCGATGTCGGCCGGGGACCGCACGAAGGACAGGGCGACGAAGTCCACCCCGAGCTGCAGCGCGAACTCCAGGTCCTCGATGTCCTTGTCCGACATCGCGGGGACCGACACGTCCATCCCCGGCAGCGAGATGCCCTTGTTGTTGCTGACCTTGCCGCCCTCGGTGACCTCGCAGACCACGTCCGGCCCGTCCACCTCGACCACCGTCAGCCCGACGTTGCCGTCGTCCACCAGCAGCCGGTCGCCGGGCGTGGCGTCCCGGGCCAGGCCCTTGTAGGTGGTGGACACCCGGTCATGGGTGCCGGCGACGTCCTCGACGGTGATCCGGACGACGTCACCGACGCGCCACTCGGCCTTGCCGCTGGCGAACGTGCCGAGACGGATCTTGGGACCCTGCAGGTCACCCATGATGCCCACGGCCCGGCCCGACTCGTCCGAGGCGGCCCGCACCAGGTCGTAGACCTGCTTGTGGTCGCTCTGGCTGCCGTGGCTGAAGTTCATCCTGGCGACGTCCATGCCGGCCGCGACCAGGTCACGCACCTTCTCCGGTGTCGCCGTCGCCGGCCCCAGAGTGCATACAATCTTCGCTCGTCGACTCACAGGTACGCAGCCTAGCGCGCAACGCTGGAACGATCCCGAAATACTCGGCAGTAATGAGCGGATCGATCCAGAAGTTATCGACTCGTTCGCTTCTCGGTGACCCCGACGTGGTCCCGTGCCCACTCGTTGAACGGCCGCAGCGCACGGAAGGACCGGCGTACCCGGTCGAGCAACGCCCGTTCGTGCAGCACGTCATCGGGTTCCCAGACCCGCGCGGCGTAGACCGAGCGGTAACGCAGCAGGTCGAGGCGCGGGTGGTCGGGGTCGACGCCACGCGGGCGGGTGCGCAGCCGGTCCCCCAGGATCTCGAAGCCGGACCGCTCCAGCTTCGCCAGCACCGAGGCCAGGGCGCTGCCGTGGATCCGCTCGCCGACCGCCGTGCGGTACCGGGCGAGCTGGTCGGACTCCAGGTGGAAGCAGCCGCCGCCGACCCGCACACCGTCCGGGCCGACCTCCACGTAGTAGGCGCCCGCGCCCCGGCCGGCCTCGATCACGCCGCCGCAGTGGTCCTTGTACGGGGTCTTGTCCCTGGCGAACCGGACGTCACGGTAGGGGCGGAACACCGTCACCCGGGAGTCGTCGGCGGCGAACTCGCCGGCCAGCTCGGCCAGCAGCGCCTCCATCGGCGCCCGCACGTCGGCCAGGTAGACGTGCTTGTTGTCGGTCCAGTAGGACTTGGAGTTGTCCGCGACCAAGCCGTCGTAGAAGTCGATCGCGTGCTCACCGAAGCCGGTGAACCGCATGCTGGTGCTGGGTGGCGTGCTCATCGGCACCGAGGATAGGCCCGTGGCGGCCCGGGCGAGCGGGCCGCCACGGACCGTTGCCTCAGGCCGCCTGCGCGGCGTTGTACACGCCCTGGGCGTCGGCGCCGAAGTACGGGCCGAACATCCACAGCGTGATGAGGTTGATCTTGTAGCTGTTCACCGAGTTCTGGATCCCGGTGCCGGCGCCCTCGTCGAAGTCGAGGAACCACGGGCCGCCGCTGGACCCGCCGGTCATGTCACAGGTCATGCCGATGCCGTCGCTGATGATCGCGTCGAACGTGCCGCCGCTGCAGTAGATCATCGTCGAGCCGTCGTACGGGTCGGCCGCCGGCCAGCCGAAGGCGTACATGTCCTGGCCACGGTCCTGGTTGAACGCGATCCCCTGGCCACCGACGACGTCGGTGAGGCTCCGGCCGTCGAGCGGGTTGACCACGGCGGCGCCGACGTCGTAGTTGATGTCCTCGGTCGCCGTCCACTGCGGGGTGGCGAAGGTGGCGCGCGCGGTCCAGGTGCCGTGCGGGGCGCTGCCGTTGTCGTAGCCGGGGACGAAGACCCAGTCGGTGTGCCAGGCGCCGTCGAGCTTGACGCAGTGCCCGGCGGTCATCACGACGCTCTTGTTTCCGCTGGTCACCGCGTTGCCACTGCACGAGGCCTGCCGGCCGCCGTAGGTGAAGAAGACCCGGCCGGCGGTGGCCTCGACGGCGCCGCCGCCCGGCCACTCGCCGCCGCCTTCGGGGAAGACCATCGGCAGCAGGTCATTGAGCAGGGAGTTCGTCGGTTGCACGACCTGGGAGACGCCGCGCCGGACGTCCTGGGTCAGCGCGGAGGTGTCGGCCCTGGGCAGCAGCCGGTCGAGCGGGATCGCCGCCCGCATGGCCTCGGGTGTCCATCGCGCGGCGACGCTCTGCTCGCCGGACAGGTGGTGGACCCCGACGGACGGTGCCTGGGCCGCCGCCGGGGCGGCGGGGGCCACGAACACCGTCACCGCAAGCCCGCTCGCCACCACGGCTACGGCGGACCGCCAGTTACTACGCATGGATACCTACCTTCCGGATCACCCACTCAGGGGTCATCCGTGCAGGGGATAGGTGGACACCACTGTCAACGAGCGTTCTGCCTGATGGTTACTGGAACAGACCTGGTGGATTGCGGAGAGTGGCGTCCGGTGCGGCGCCACACAGGGTGGACATCACAGGTCACTCGAACGGGTGTTGAGTCCACAATGGCGTGAACGTGACCGAGTGGTGGTGAATGACGTGGCAGAACTGGTGGTGGACGGCCGGACCCTCACCTGTACCGACGTGGAGCTGGTGGCCGACCACAAGGTGACCGTGCGGGTCTCCCCCGACGCGGCCCACCGCGCCGAAGCCGCGTGGCGACTGGTCACCGACCTGTCGGCCGAACGCGAGATCTACGGCCGCACGACCGGCGTCGGCGCCAACCGCGACCTCACCGTCGACGAGGACGCCGGGCCGGAACACGGCCGCCGGCTGCTGCGCAGCCACGCCGGCGGCACCGGCGACCTCGTGCCGGCCAGAACACTGCGGGCGATGCTGCTCATCCGGCTCAACCAGCTCGCCGCCGGCGGGTCCGGCGCCCACCCCCGCCTGCTCGACACCCTCGCCCAGGCGCTGAACACCGGATCCGTGCCGAGGATCCACCGCACCGGCGCCATCGGCACCGGCGACCTGACGGCGCTGGCCGAGACCGCGCTCGCACTGTCCGGTGAGGTCCCGTGGCTGGCCGGCGGCGTCGCGCCGGTGTCGCTCGACACGTCCGACGCGCTCGCGTTCATGTCCAGCAACGCCGCGACCCTGGCCGAAGCCGTGCTGGCGTCACTCGAACTGGACCGGTTGCTGCGGGCGAGCCACGTCGTCGCGGCGCTGTCGTACGTGGTGCTCGGCGGGTCGGCCGAGGCGTACGCGACCGCCGTGCACGAGGCGCGACCGCACCCGGGCCAAGTGCGGTGCGCGGCGGAAATGCGCCGGCTGCTCGGGATGACCGGGGAGCCACGGCCCGGGCGGCGGATCCAGGACCCCTACGGGTTACGGGCCTTCCCGCAGGTCCAGGGGCCGGCGTTGGACGCGTTGGCCTACCTGTGGGAAGTACTGGGGGTGGAGATCAACTCGGCGACCGAGAACCCGATGGTGTCGCTGTCGGCGCGGAACGTTTTCCACCATGCGCATTTCCACACCGCTTACGTGGCGGTGGCGTTGGACCGGGCCCGGGCGACCATTCACCACGTCGCGGAACTGTCGGCCACCCGGCTCGGGGACCTGGTCGAGCCGTCGTTCACCGACCTGCCCGCGTTCCTGGCCGTGGGACCGCCGGGAAGCTCCGGGGTGATGATCCTCGAGTACGTGGCACATGACGCGCTCGCGGCGCTGCGGCAGGCGGCGTTGCCGGTGACGTTGGGAACCGCCGTGGTGTCCCGGGGAGTGGAGGACCACGCGAGCTTCGCCACGCAGGCCGCTCGGCAGGCTGTTGCGGTCGGGGTCGCCTATCGGCAGGTACTCGCCTGTGAGCTGGTGGCGGCGGTTCGGGCGTTGCGGATGCGGCCGGCCGATCTGATGGATCTACCGGTTCGGCTGGGGTTCGAGATCGCGGACGCCGTGCTGGACCCCGGGTTGGCTGATCGGGCATTGTCCGGGGACCTCGCCGTTGCCGGTGGGTTGTTGGGGCGGTTGTCCTCTGTGTGATGTGGTGCTGGGTTGGGTCGCCACGGCCGCACCGAGGCCGGTGCGGCCGTGATCAGCAGGTCCCTGTCCTCAGACGGCCAGCGGCAGGGCTGTCGGGTGTACCGGTGACGGCAGGTCCGACGCACCGGTCAGGTAGGCGTCCACCGAGGACGCCACCGACCTGCCCTCGGCGATCGCCCACACCACCAGGGAGGCTCCGCGGTGGGCGTCTCCGCAGGTGAAGACTCCCTCTGTGGGGGTCTGCCAGTCGGGGCCGCAGGGGATCGTTCCTCGGCGGGTCAGGCTGACGCCCAGGCCGTCGAGCAGGGGCAGGTGTTCCACGCCCTCGAAGCCGATGGCCAGGAGGACCAGGTCGGCCGGGACTCGTTCCACCTGGTCCGCCACGGGCACCACCTCGCGGGCGCCGGTTTCCGGGTCCTTGCGGACCACGACCTCGCGCAAGTCCACCGATTCCACCCGGTCCTCACCGGTCACGCGTTCCACGGCCACGGCGAAACGGCGTTCGCCCGCCTCCTCGTGGACGGGGTAGTTGCGCAGGATCCAGGGCCAGACCGGCCACGGGGAGAGGTCGTCGTCCCGGGTCGTGGGAGGGCTGGGGTACTGGTCCAGTTGGGTCACCGAGAGCGCGCCCTGGCGGGTGGCGGTTCCGTAGCAGTCCGCGGCGGTGTCGCCGCCGCCGATGATCAGGACGTGCTTTCCCTTGGCGGAAATGGTGGTCGGGCCGTCGCCTTCGCATTCTCGGTTGGCGGCCACCAGGTGGTCCATGGCCAGGTGGACACCATCGAGGTTTCTTCCTGGCAGGTCGGGGGCGTCCCGGCCGCGCAGCGCGCCCACCGCGAGGATCACGGCGTCGTAGTTGGCGCGCAGCGACTCCACCGACAGGTCGCCTGGTTGGGTGCCGCCCACCTCGCAGCCGGTGACGAACCTGGTGCCTTCCTGGCGCAGTTGCGCCAGGCGGCGGTCGAGGGACTTCTTCTCCAGCTTGAACTCGGGGATGCCGTAGCGCAGCAGGCCCCCCAGGCGGTCGTCACGCTCATAGACCGTGACCTCGTGGCCTGCTCTGGTCAGCTGTTGCGCGGCGGCCAGACCCGCCGGGCCCGAGCCGACGACCGCGACGCGTTTGCCCGACGACACCGCCGCCTGCCTCGGCCACACCAGGTCCCGTTCCCACGACACGTCGGCGATGGCCTCCTCCACGCGTTTGATGGCCACCGGGCCACCGGACAGCGGAGAGATCGACAGCACACACGCCGCCTCGCACGGGGCGGGGCAGAGACGACCGGTGAACTCCGGGAAGTTGTTCGTGGCGTGCAGACGCTCGCTCGCCGACGCCCAGTCACCCACCCGGACCAGGTCGTTCCACTCCGGAATCAGGTTGCCCAGGGGGCACCCGGCCGAACCGGAATGACAGAACGGGATACCGCAGTCCATGCAGCGGTGCGCCTGGTCACGGACCTCCTGCGCCCGCTGCGCCGGCTCCTGGTCCCGGTACACCTCACGCCAGTCCGCCAACCGGTCCTCGACCGGGCGCTTCGGCGCGTCCTTCCTACCGTGCTTGAGAAAACCGCTCGGGTCAGCCACGTGACGCCTCCATGACCGCCTCGTCGATGTCGCGGCCCTCGGCGGCGGCAAGCCGCATCGCGTCCAGCACGCGTTGGTAGTCGCGGGGCATGACCTTCGTGAACGACGCCGCGCGGCGGGTCCAGTCGCCGAGCAGCGACGCGGCCACCGCCGAACCGGTCGCGCGGTGGTGGGCCGTCACGGTCTCGCGCAGCCAGCGCAGGTCATCGCCGCCGGGACGTTGCAGGTCGACCATCGCCGTGTTGACCAGCTTCTCGTCCAGGTCCAGGACATACGCTATGCCGCCGGACATGCCGGCCGCCAGGTTGCGGCCCGTCGGGCCAAGCACCACCGCCCGGCCGCCGGTCATGTACTCGAAGGCGTGGTCGCCGACACCCTCGGCGACGGCCACCGCCCCCGAGTTGCGGACACAGAAACGCTCGCCGACCCGGCCGCGCAGGAAGATCTCCCCGCCGGTCGCGCCGTAGCCGATGACGTTGCCGGCGATCACCTGCTGCTCGGCGGCGAACGCCGAGTCCGGGTGCGGGCGCACCACGATCCGCCCGCCGGACAGGCCCTTGCCGACGTAGTCGTTGGCGTCGCCCACCAGGTCCAGGGTGATACCGGCCGGCAGGAACGCGCCGAGCGACTGGCCGGCCGAACCGTCCAGTTCGATGTGGATCGTGTCGTCCGGCAGACCGTCGCCGCCGTAACGGCGGGTGACCTCCGAACCCAGCAGCGTGCCGACCGTGCGGTTCACGTTGCGTACCGGCAGCTCCAGGCGCATCGGGTGCGCGTCCTCCAGCGCCGCCTCGGCCAGCTGGATCAACGTGCGGTCCAGCGCCTGCTCCAGGCCGTGGTCCTGGCCCCGCACCCGCCGGCGCGAACCGGCGTAGGTGGTCTCGGGCACCGCGAAGATCGGCGTCAGGTCCAGGCCGCGTGCCTTCCAGTGCTCGACCGCGTCGTCGGTGTCCAGCAGCTCCGCGTGCCCGATGGCCTCGTCGAGAGTCCGGAAACCCAGCTCCGCCAACAACTCCCGCACCTCGTCGGCGACGAACCGGAAGTAGTTGACCACGTGCTCGGCCTGGCCGGTGTACCGCTGCCGCAACGTCGGGTTCTGCGTCGCCACCCCCACCGGGCAGGTGTCCAGGTGACACACCCGCATCATCACGCAGCCGGCCACGATCAGCGGCGCGGTCGCGAAACCGTACTCCTCGGCACCGAGCAGCGCCGCGACCACCACGTCCCGGCCGGTCTTCATCGCACCGTCGACCTGGACGGTGATCCGGTCGCGCAGACCGTTGAGCATCAACGTCTGCTGGGTCTCGGCCAGACCCACCTCCCACGGCGTCCCCGCGTGCTTGAGCGAGTTCAGCGGGGAAGCGCCCGTGCCGCCGTCGTGTCCGGAGATCAGCACGACGTCCGCGTGTGCCTTGGACACCCCGGCGGCGACCGTGCCGACCCCCAGCTCACTGACCAGCTTCACGTGCACGCGGGCGTGCTCGTTGGCGTTCTTCAGGTCGTGGATGAGCTGGGCGAGGTCCTCGATGGAGTAGATGTCGTGGTGCGGCGGCGGGGAGATCAGGCCCACCCCGGCGGTGGAGTGCCGGGTGCGCGCGATCCACGGCCACACCTTGTTCGGCGGCAGCTGGCCGCCCTCCCCCGGCTTCGCGCCCTGCGCCATCTTGATCTGCAGGTCGGTCGCGTTCACCAGGTACTCGCTGGTCACGCCGAACCGCCCGCTGGCGATCTGCTTGATCGCCGAGCGGCGTTGCGGGTCGTAGAGCCGGTCGGTGTCCTCGCCGCCCTCGCCGGTGTTGGACCGCCCGCCGATCCGGTTCATCGCGATCGCGAGCGTCTCGTGCGCCTCGGCGCTGATCGAGCCGTAGGACATGGCGCCGGTGTTGAACCGCCGCAGGATCGCCTCGGCCGGCTCGACCTCGTCGAGCGGGATCGGCTCGCGGCCCTCGGCGCGGAACCGGAACAGCCCGCGCAGCGCGCCGCCCTCACGGTTGAGCCGCTCCACCTCCGCGACGTAGTCGCGGTAGACGCCCTCCTGGCGGGTCTTCGTCGCGTGCTGCAACAGGAAGACCGTCTCCGGGGTGAACAGGTGCAGCTCGCCGTCGCGGCGGTAGGCGTACTCGCCGCCGGACTCCAGACGCCGGTGCACCCGGTCGGTCGGGTTCTCCGGGTGGGCGCGGCGGTGCCGGGTGGCGACCTCCTCGGCGATCACGTCGAGGCCGACGCCGCCGAGTTTGGACACCGTGCCGGTGAAGTACTCGTCGAGCACCTCGCCGGACAGGCCGAACGCCTCGAAGACCTGCGCGGCGGTGTAGGCGCCGACGGTCGAGATGCCCATCTTGGACATGATCTTGAGGACGCCCTTGACCAGCGCGTTGACGTAGTTGCGGATCGCCTGGGCCGGCTCGATGCCGGTGATGGTGCCCCGGCGGATCTCGTTCTCGATCGACTCGAACGCCAGGTACGGGTTGACCGCGGCGGCGCCGTAACCCAGCAGCAGCGCCACGTGGTGCACCTCGCGGGCGTCGCCGGTCTCCACGACCAGCGCGACCCGCAGCCGCTCCTTGGTGCGCACCAGGTGGTGGTGCACCGAGGCGGCGAGCAGCAGCGACGGGATCGGCGCCATCCGGTGGTCGGAGTCGCGGTCGGACAGCACCAGGGTCCGCGCGCCGGCGGCGATCGCCTCGCTGGCCTCGCGGCGCACCCTGGCGATCGCCTCGACCAGCGCCTCACCCCCACCGTCCACTTCGTACAGCCCGGGGATGACGGTGCAGGCGTAGCCCGGCATGTCGCCGTCGTCGTTGACGTGGATCAGCTTGGCCAGCTCGTCGTTGTCGATCACCGGGTAGGGCAGCTGGATGTGCCGGCAGGACGCCGGGCTGGGTTCGAGCAGGTTCTGCTCGGGGCCCATGATGCGCTGCACGGAGGTGACGATCTCCTCGCGGATCGCGTCCAGCGGCGGGTTGGTGACCTGGGCGAAGTTCTGCTTGAAGTAGTCGTAGAGCAGCCGGGAACGCTTCGACAGCGCGGCGGTCGGGGTGTCCGAGCCCATCGAGCCGATCGGCTCGGCGCCCTTGAGCGCCATCGGCGAGAGCAGGATCTTCAGCTCCTCCTCGGTGTAGCCGAAGGACAGCTGGCGGCGCAGCACGGACTCGTTGGTCTGCACGACGTGCTCGCGGTCGGGCAGGTGCGCGATCTTGAGCAGTCCGGCGTGCAGCCACTCCTCGTAGGGCAGTTCGGCGGCCAGGGCGCTCTTGATCTCGTCGTCGTCGACGATGGTGCCGGCGGCGGTGTCCACGAGGAACATCCGGCCCGGCTGGAGCCGCCCCTTGGCCACGACCTTCTCCGGCGGCACGTCCAGCACACCGGTCTCGCTGGCCAGCACGACGCGGTCGTCGGTGGTGCGCCACCAGCGTGCCGGACGCAGTCCGTTGCGGTCGAGGACCGCGCCGACGAGTGTCCCGTCGGAGAAGGTGACGCTGGCCGGGCCGTCCCACGGTTCCATCAGGCTGGCGTGGAACTTGTAGAAGGCCTTGCGCCTCGGGTCCATCGTGGTGTTGTTCTCCCAGGCCTCCGGGATCATCATCAACACCGAGTGCGGCAGGGTGCGCCCGCCCAGGTGCAGCAGTTCGAGCACCTCGTCGAACGACGCCGAGTCCGACCCGTCCGGGTCGCAGATCGGGTAGAGCCGGGTCAGGTCGCCGGGGATCAGCTCGGAGGCCAGCAGGGCCTCGCGGGCACGCATCCGGTTGCGGTTGCCACGGATCGTGTTGATCTCACCGTTGTGCGCGACGAACCGGAACGGGTGGGCCAGCGGCCAGGACGGGAACGTGTTGGTGGAGAAGCGGGAGTGCACCAGGGCGATGGCGCTGGCGAGCCGCTCGTCGGTCAGGTCGGAGAAGAACACCGGCAGCTGCGCGGTGGTCAACATTCCCTTGTAGACCATCGTGCGCGCGGACAGCGACGGGAAGTACACCCCGCAGCCGGCGGCCACGCTCTCGTGCTCGGCGCGCTTGCGCAGACAGAAGGTGAGGCGGTCCAGGGCGATGCCGGCTGCCCGGTCGCCGGCCGCGTCGGGCTGGGCGGCCAGGAAGGGCATGGCGAAGTGCGGCATCACCGAGCGCGCGGTCGGGCCGACGTCGGCCGCGTCCGGGGTGACCGGGACCTCCCGCCAGCCCAGGACCTCCAGGCCCTCCTCGCCGGCGATGCGTTCGACCAGGGCGACCGCCCGCGCGCGACCGTCGTGGTCGGCGGGCAGGAAGGCCAGGCCCGTGGCGTAGGTGTGCGCGCCGTGCTCGTCGGGGGCCGGCAGGTCGAAGTCGACCTCGTCGCGGAGCAGGGCGTCGGGCAGTTGGAGCAGGATTCCCGCCCCGTCACCGCTGGTCGGCTCGGCTCCCGCGGCGCCTCGGTGTTCGAGGTTGGCCAGCGCCACCAGTGCGTCGGTGACGATCTGATGCGAGCGTCGCCCCTGTATGTCGGCGACCATGGCCACGCCACACGCGTCATGCTCGGCGGTGGGATCGTACAGACCCCGCGCGGTGGGAATGGCAGAAAAAATCACGCGTCGACCTCCCTCGTCGTCCTCGCGCTCAGTGTTGGTACCTGGGCGCGGGACGGCGGTGGCCCGCGTGTTGACGTGAGCTTAACAGTCCCGAAACCCCTGAGCTACGCATCGATCGTGGATTCTCGGCGTCGGGTGTAACGATTTGCGTGATCCACGCGATGGGTGCCGCAGTCCCTGGTGAGGACCTCCCGGCACCCTGCCTCAACCTACTTCAGGGTAACCGAGGCGGGGCGAAATCGAGAAGCGACAGTGTGTCACCACCTGTTGACAACCAGACGTGAGAGCGCTTCCATTGGCCACGGCAATATCTGCGGCCTGAGTTCAGGCACTCGGAACCCTGCCCGAGCGTGACGAGGAGGTCACCGCCCATGGCCACAACCCGTTCCCCCGCTCCCCCCGGCCGGCCGGTACGCCGGTCGGCCCGGCTGCTCGCCGCCGGCGCGGCAGCGGCCGCCGTGCTCGCCCTCGCCCAACCGATCGCCCCGGCGGTCGCGTCGGTCCCGCCGCCGGACAGCGGCTGGACCCAGGTCTGGGCCGACGACTTCACCGGCTCGGCCGGCAGCCTGCCGTCCTCGTCGAACTGGATCTTCGACATCGGCCACGGCTACCCCGGCGGCCCGGCCAACTGGGGCACCGGCGAAATCGCCTACCACACCGACAACCCGGCCAACGTGAGCGTCGACGGGTCGGGCAACCTGCGGATCACGCCGCTGCGCGACGGCAACGGCAACTGGACCTCGGCCCGCATCGAGACCCGGCGCGGGGACTTCCGCCCACCGGCCGGCGGCGTGCTGCGCATCGAGGGCCGGGTGCAGATGCCCAACGTCACCGGCAACTCCGCCCTCGGCTACTGGCCGGCGTTCTGGGCGCTTGGCTCGCCGTACCGGGGCAACTACTGGAACTGGCCGGGCATCGGCGAGTTCGACATCATGGAGAACGTCAACGGGATCAACTCCGTGTGGGCGGTGCTCCACTGTGGAGTCGCACCGGGCGGCCCGTGCAACGAGAACAACGGCCTTGGCGCCAGCCGCGCGTGCCCGGGGTCGAGCTGCCAGTCGGCGTTCCACACCTACCGCTTCGAGTGGGACCAGAGCGTCTCGCCCAACCAGCTGCGCTGGTACGTCGACGGCCAGCAGTTCCACTCGATCAGCCAGAGCCAGCTACCGGCGGACACGTGGAACCAGATGACCACCCACGCCGGGTACTTCATCCTGCTCAACCTGGCCATCGGCGGCGCGTTCCCCGACGGGGTCGCCGGGCGGGCCACGCCGGTGGCCGAGACCGTGCCCGGCCGGCCGATGCTGGTCGACTACGTCGCGGTGTGGAGCCGGGGCGGCGGGGGCACCGACCCCGAGGAGCCGCCGCCGGGTGACGGCGGCAGCGCCTACGACCGGTTGCAGGCCGAGAACTTCCAGCAGCAGAGCGGGTTGCAGACCGGCGGCACGACCGACGCCGGCGGCGGCAGCTACGTCGGCTGGGCGGCCAACGGTGACTGGGCCCGCTACGACGACATCGACTTCGGTTCCACCCCGGCCAGGCAGTTCCAGGCCAGGGTGGCCTCCGGGGCGGGCGGCGGGGTGAGCGGCCTGGTGGAGGTCCGGCTGGACTCGCGGACCGCCGCGCCGATCGGCAGCTTCGCCGTGGGCAACACCGGCGGCTGGGAGAGCTGGCGCACCGTGCCGGCCAACATCGCCGCCACGACCGGGGTGCACGACGTGTACCTGACCTTCACCAGTGGTCAACCGGCCGACTTCGTCAACGTGAACTGGTTCACCTTCGCCCGCTGACCAGGGAAACAGCGGCGCGATGCGCCGGCTCCCCGCACCCGTCGTCTCGGGTGCGGGGAGCCGGACAGTTTTCGACCCATCGATGAGAGCGCTCTCACGGAGGACACCATGCGTACGTCACGACGACCCGGCAGCGCTCTCGCGCTCGCGGCGGTGAGCGCCATCGTGCTCACCGCGTGCGGCGGCGAGGAGGCCGCCGACCCCAACGCCGAGATCACCCTGACGATCAACGTCTACGGCGACAACTTCTCCTTACCCGACAACCGCTCCCTCTACGACGCCTACGAGGCCGCCCACGACAACGTCACCATCGTCGAGAACCGCAGCGACTTCGGCACCCACCACCAGAACCTCCAGGCCCGGCTCACCGCCGGCTCCGGCACCGCCGACCTCGAAGTCATCGAGGTCGGACAGGTCTCGGGCTACATCGGCCAGCCGGACAAGTTCGTGAACTTCAACGACCACGGCGTCGACAGCTCCCAGTGGACCGAGTCCACCGTGGCGCGCGCGTCCACCCCGGACGGTGGCACGCTGATCGGCCTGCCGACCGACATCGGCGGGCTGGCCATGTGCTACCGCACCGACCTGTTCGCCGCCGCCGGCCTGCCCACCGACCGCGAACAGGTCTCCGCGCTCTGGCCGACCTGGGAGGACTACGTCGCCACCGGCGACCGGTTCCTGGCGAACTCGCCGAAGGTCAAGTGGTTCGACGCCGGCGGGCACGTGTTCACCGGCGTGCTCGGCAACGAGGCGCAGACCTACTACGATGCCGAGGGCACCCTGATCGTCGAGAAGAACCCGGTCGTGCGCGACGCCTGGGACCTGACCGTGGACGCCATCGAGAAGGGCCAGTCGGCCGCGCTCGCCGAGTTCTCCCCCGAGTGGAACACCGGCTTCCAGCAGGGCCAGTTCGCCACGATCACCTGCCCCGCCTGGATGATGGGCTACATCCAGGCCAACGCCGCCGACACCTCCGGCAAGTGGGACATCGCCACCATCCCCGGCGGCTCTGGCAACTGGGGCGGCTCGTACGTGACCGTGCCGGCGCAGGGCGCCAACACCGACGCCGCCGCCGAGCTCGCGAAGTGGCTGACCTCCCCCGAGCAGAACATCGAGCTGTACAAGATGATCGGCAACTTCCCCAGCCAGACCAGCACCTGGACCGATCCCGAGATCGCCGACTACACCTCGGAGTTCTTCTCCGGCGCGCCCGCCGGCACGATCTTCCCCGCGTCGCTGGAGAACGCGCCGGTGCAGGTCTACGGCCCGCAGAGCGGCGTCATCGGCAACACCTTCGCCGGCGCGCTCAACAGCGTCGAACAGGGCACCGACCCCGACCAGGCCTGGGAGTCGGCGATGAAGGACATCCAGGCCGCCGCCGGCGAGGGATGACGAACGCGTGGAGAAGCTCCGCTCCAGGCTGTACCGGTTCGACCTCAAGGGCTCGCCCTACCTCTACGTGCTGCCGTTCTTCGGGCTGTTCGCGGTGTTCGGCCTGTTCCCCATGGCCTACACCGCGTTCATCTCGACCACGGCGTGGAGCCCCCGGCGGGCGGGCAGCGAGGACGAGTCGGTCGGCCTGGAGAACTACCAGAACCTGTTCGGCGACGAGAACTTCCACAACGCGCTGATCAACACGTTCGGCATCGGCCTGGTGTCGACCGTGCCGCAGCTGCTGCTGGCGCTGGGGATCGCCCACCTGCTCAACTACCGGCTGCGCGGGCGGCTGCTGCTGCGGATGGGTGTGCTGGTCCCCTACATCACCTCGGTCGCGGCGGTGGCGCTGATCTTCAACCAGATCTTCGCCCGCGACTTCGGGCTGCTGAACTGGTTCCTCGCGCCGTTCACCGAGAACCCGATCGACTGGCGGGCCGAGAAGTGGGCGTCGTGGCTCGCGGTCTCGGCCATGGTCACCTGGCACTGGACCGGCTACAACGCGCTGATCTACCTGGCGGCCATGCAGACCATCCCCTACGAGCGCTACGAGTCCGCGTCCATCGACGGCGCCAGCCGCTGGCAGCAGTTCCGCTACATCACCATCCCCGCTTTGCGGCCGACGATCATCTTCACCGTCGTGGTGTCCACCATCGGCGCGCTGCAACTGTTCGCCGAACCGTTCCTGTTCGACACCACGCGCAACAACAACGGCGGCTCGGACCGGCAGTTCCAGACCGTGGTCCTCTACCTGTACCAGCAGTTCTGGACCAACGGCCGCTACGGCTACGCGGCCGCCATCGCCTGGACGCTGTTCGGAGTGACGGTGGTGATCGCGCTGGTGAACTTCCTGCTGGCGCGCCGGATCAGGTCGGAGGACTGACATGGCGACCCGCCGCGCACCCGACCAGCCCCGCTGGGGCACCTACGCGATCCTGTTCGGGATCGTGGTGGTCTCGATCTTCCCGCTGTACTGGTCGATCGTGGTCTCCTCCCGGGACCAGTCGGCCGTCGGGCACTACCCGCCGCCGCTGGTGCCCGGCGGCAACCTGTTCGACAACCTGGCCGCCGCCTTCGACCAGGGCAACTTCGGGCTGGCACTGACGAACTCGGTGATCGTGGCCGGCACGATCACCGCGTCGGTGGTGTTCACCTCGACGCTGGCCGGCTTCGCCTTCGCCAAGCTGACCTTCCGGGGCAGCGGCGCGCTGTTCACCTCGGTGGTGGCGACCATGCTGGTGCCCACCCAGCTGGCGATCATCCCGCTGTACATCATGGTGACCCAGTGGTTCGGCTGGGCCAACGACCTGCGCGGGGTGATCGTGCCGGCGCTGATGAGCGCGTTCGGTGTGTTCTTCATGCGCCAGTACCTGACCTCCGCCATGCCCACCGAACTGTTGGAGGCCGGAAGGGTGGACGGCGCCACCACGTTGCGGATCTACTGGAGCGTGGTGCTGCCGATCGCGCGGCCGGGGGCGGCGGTACTGGGGCTGCTCACGTTCATCACCTACTGGAACGACCTGTTCTGGCCGCTGATCCTGCTCAACACCCAGAACCCGACGGTCCAGGTGGCGATCGCGAACACCGCGAGCGGCATCGAGGTCGACTACTCGCTGGTGCTGGCCGGCACGGTGATCGCGACCTTCCCGATGCTGATCGTGTTCCTGCTGCTCGGCCGACAGATCATCGGAGGAATCATGCAAGGGGCGGTGAAGGGATGACCAGACTGACGTTCCCCGAGGACTTCGTGTGGGGTGCGGCCACCGCGGCCTACCAGGTCGAGGGCTCGGCGACCGCCGACGGGCGCGGACCGTCCATCTGGGACACGTTCGCGCGCACGCCGGGGCGGGTCACCGGCGGCGACACCGGTGACGTGGCGGCCGACCACTACCGCCGCTACCGGCAGGACGTGGCGATGATGGCCGACCTCGGCCTCCCGGCCTACCGGTTCTCGGTGTCCTGGCCCAGGGTCCAGCCCTCCGGCAAGGGCCCGGCCAACGCCGCCGGCCTTGACCACTACGACCGGCTGGTGGACGAACTGGTGGCCAAGGGCATCACCCCGGTGCTGACGCTCTACCACTGGGACCTGCCCCAGGAGCTGCAGGACTACGGCGGCTGGGTGGTGCGCGACACCGCCGCCCGCTTCGCCGACTACGCGATGCTGGTCGGGGAACGGCTCGGTGACCGGGTGCCGCTGTGGACCACGCTCAACGAGCCGTGGTGCTCGGCGTTCCTCGGCTACGGCTCCGGCGAGCACGCGCCGGGACTGCCCGACCAGGAGACCGCGCTGCGGGTCGCCCACCACCTGCTGCTGGCCCACGGCTACGGCACCCGGGCGCTGCGCAGCGCGCTGCCGGCCGACGCGCGGGTGTCGATCACGCTGAACCTGGCGGCCGTGCTGCCCGCCGGCGACACCCCGGCGGCGGCCGACGCGGCCCGGCGGGTCGACGGGCTGGCCAACCGGATGTTCCTGGACCCGCTGCTGCGCGCCAGCTACCCCACCGACGTGCTGCGCGACACCGCGGCGGTGACCGACTGGTCGTTCGTGGTGAGCGGCGACCTGAAGGTCATCTCGTCGCCGATCGACGTGCTGGGCGTCAACTACTACTCCCCCACGCTGGTCGACACCGGCGAGCGCCGGCCGGGGCCATCGCCGTGGCCGGCGTGCGAGGACGTCCGGTTCGTCGACCAGCCGGGGCCGGCGACCGCGATGGGTTGGGCGATCGACTCGCGCGGGCTGCGGGCGGTGCTGCGGCGGGTGCACGAGGACTACGCTCCGATGCCGCTGATGATCACCGAGAACGGCGCGGCGTTCGACGACGAGCTGGCCGCCGACGGCGCCGGTGACCACGTCCATGATCACGAGCGGATCGCCTACCTGCGGGACCATCTGCGGGTGGTGCACGAGGCGATCGAGGCCGGCATCGACCTTCGGGGATACTTCGTGTGGTCGCTGCTGGACAACTTCGAGTGGGCACACGGCTACTCGAAGCGCTTCGGCATCGTCCACGTGGACTACCCGACCCAGCGCCGGGTGTGGAAGGACAGCGCACACTGGTACCGCGAGGTGATCACGACGAACGGCTTCGACCCCGAATGAGTTCCTGAATGAGCGCGGCGTTCCCACAACGGCGCAAGCCGACCCTGGACACGGTGGCCGCGGAGGCGGGGGTCTCCCGGGCCACGGTGTCCCGGGTGATCAACGGTTCCCCCCGGGTGTCCCCCGAGGTCAAGGACGCGGTGTCGTCCGCGATCGACCGCCTCGGCTACGTCCCCAACCGCGCGGCCCGCAGCCTGGTGATGCGCCGGACCGACTCGATCGCCCTGGTGATGCGGGAGCCGGACGCCACCGTGCTCGCCGACCCGTACCTGGGCAACATCATCATCGCCACCAGCCAGACCCTGGTCGGCACCGGCGTGCAGCTGGTGCTGGTGAACGCGCGCAACGACGCCGAGCACGCCCGGCTGGCCGACTACGTGCGCAGCGGCCACGTCGACGGCGTGCTGCTGGCGTCCATGCACGGCGACGACCCGCTGCCCGGGCTGCTGCTCGACGCAGGCATCCCGACCGTCGTCGGCGGCCGGCCGCAGCGGCACCTGCCCGGCCTGACCTACGTCGACGTCGACAACGTCGGCGGCGCGCAGCTGGCGGCCGAGCACCTGCTGGCCGGCGGCCGGCGGCGGATCGCCACGATCGCCGGCCCGCAGGACATGACCGCCGGCTCCGACCGGCTCGGCGGCTACCGGCGGGCGCTGGCCTCGGCCGGGCGCAAGGCCGACCGCGTGGTGTACGGCGACTTCACCCGGGAGTCGGGCGAGCAGGCGATGGCCGCGCTGCTCGCCCGCCACCCGGACCTGGACGGCGTGTTCGCCGCCAACGACCTGATGGCCGTCGGTGCGCTGCGGGCGCTGCGCGCGGCCGGCCGCGCGGTCCCCACCGACGTGGCGGTCGTGGGCTACGACGACATCGAGCTGGCCCGGCACACCGAGCCGCCGCTGACCACGATCCACCAGCCGATCATCGACCAGGCGCGGACGATGACCGAGCTGCTGCTGACCCAGATCGGCGGCGACCCGGTGGCCGACCCGGTGGTGCTGCCGACCGAACTGGTCGCCCGCGAGTCGGCCTAGCCGGACCGGGGCGAGAGCAGCTGGCCGACCTTGGCCATCAGCTCCGGCCCGGCCTTGTCCGGCGAGCCGCTGTCGAATGGCGGCCGCGGGTCGTACTCGAGCATGAGCTGTACGGCCCGGGCCGCCTCCTCCCCCCAGATCTCCGCCGACAGGGTCAACCCGAGGTCGATCCCCGCCGACACCCCCGCGCCGGTGATCACCGAACCGTCGATCACCACCCGCTCGTGGCTGACCACCGCACCGAGCGAGCCCAACAGCTCGCGCGCCCCCCAGTGCGTGGTGGCCGGCCGGCCGGTGAGGATCCCCGCCTTGGCGAGCAGGGTCGAGCCGGTGCACACCGACGCGGTCCAGGTGGCGTGCGGGTGCGCGGCCCGCAGCCAGTCCAGCAGCACGGTGTCCTCCAGCGCGTCGACGAACCGGGAGCTGCCCGGCACGACGATCACGTCCGGGGCCGCCAGATCCGCGAAGGTGGTGGTGGCGTGCATGACCAGGCCGTTGTCGGTGTACACCGGGCCGGTCTGCTCGGCGACGAAGTGCGGGGTCGCCGCCGGGTGCCAGCTCAGCGTCTCGTAGGGCCCGACCAGGTCGAGCGCGGTCAGGTTGTCGTAGAGCACGAACGCGATGTCCAACGTTCTGTCCAACGCTTTGTCCACTGTTCTCCCTCAGGTGTTGGCCGCACCGACCGGGTGCGCGGTGCGCCGGAACCGCTGCCGGTACTCCGCCGGCCCCACCCCCAGCTGTCGGTGGAACGCGCGGCGCATCGTCTCGGCGGTGCCGAACCCGCAGCGGGCCGCCACCGTCTCCACCCCGTCGGACCGGTCGAGCAGCGCGCGCCTGGCCGCCTCGACCCGCGCCCGCTCCACGTAGGCCCCCGGGGTCAGCCCGACCTCCCGGCGGAAGATCCGGGCGAAGTTGCGGGGGCTCATGTGCGCGTGCTCGGCCAGCACGTCGACCCGCAGGTCGGCGCCGAGGTTGGCCAGGACCCACTCCTGGACCTCGCGCAGCAGCCCGCTTGGCTCGTCGACCAGCGGCCCGCTGAACTGCGTCTGCCCGCCAGGGCGGTGCACGAACCAGACCAGCCACCGGGCGACCTCCAGCGCGACGTCTCGGCCGAGGTCCTCCTCGACCAGCGCCAGCGCGAGGTCCATGCCGGTGGTGACCCCGGCCGAGGTCCACACGTTGCCGTCGCGCACGAAGACCTGGTCGGACTCGACGCTGACCTTCGGGAACAGCTCGGACATCGTGCCGGTCGCCACCCAGTGCGTGGTGGCCCGGCGGCCGTCGAGCAGCCCGGCCCGACCCAGCAGCAGCGACCCGGTGCACACCGAGGTGACCCGCCGGGAACGCTGGGCGTTGGTTCTGATCCAGGCGACCAGCCGCTCGTCGAACAGCGCCTGCCGCACCCCGGGACCGCCGGCGACGACCAGGGTGTCGATGTCGGCCCGGTCGGGCAGCGGGCCGTCCATGGTCAGCGGGAGTCCGCCGGAGGTCATCACCGGCTCGTTGGCGACCAGCTCGACGGTGTACGAGTCCGCGACGACGTCCGCGGCGGCCCGGAAGACCTCCAGCGGACCCGCGACATCGAGCAGCTGCACACCGGAGTACGCGACGAGCACGACGGAACGGGGGGCCATGCCGTCCATCCTGTGGGAGCGGGCGGCGTGTCCGCAATGACAAACAACCCTCGTATCCGGCCAGCCGCGGTGGCAGTCGCCGGGGTGGTAGCGTCCTGCTGCTGGTCACGTGCTTGACCGGTGACGCGAACAGTCCGCGGCCCAACCGGGGTCGCGGCAGGTGGTAGCGAAGTCCGGTGTGAACCCGGCGCTGTCCCGCAACTGTGGAGGCCCCGCGTACGCGGCGCCCGAGCCAGGTCGCCTACCGCTCCCCGCGTCGACGCCAACCGCCCCCGGTGCAGGGATGCGGCGTCCCGCCACCTCAAGGCGCGCGCCGGCCCGACGCCGGCCGAACCTCCCGAGGTGGTCCCCATGTCCCTTCCCCGCAGGCGCGTGCGACGCCTGACGGTCCTCGCCCTCACCGGCGCGCTGGCGCTGGCCGGCTGCGCCGAACGCGCCGAGGACGACCAGCCGCCCGCAGCGCAGGACCAGGCCGACTTCCCGGTCACGCTCACGCCCGCGCAGGGCGAGCCGCTGACCCTGGACAAGCGGCCCGACAAGATCGTGTCGCTGTCGGCAAGCAACACCGAGACGATCTACGCCGTCGGCGCCGGGGACCAGGTCGTCGCGGTCGACGACCAGTCCAACTTCCCGGCCGACGCGCCGCGCACCGACCTGTCGGGCCTCACGCCCAACGTGGAGGCGATCGTCGGCTACGACCCGGACCTGGTGGTGCTCTCCGACGACACCGACGGCATCGCCGCCGCGCTCACCAAGGTCGACCGCAAGGTGCTGATCGTGCCGGCCGCCGCGACCCTGGACGACCTGTACGCCAGCGTCGAGCTGCTCGGAAAGGCCACCGGGCACGCGCAGGAGGCCGCCGACCTGGCCGGGCGGATGCGCGCCGACCTGGACAAGATCGTCGCCGACACCCCGAAGCCCAGCGAGCCGCTGACCTATTACCACGAGCTGGACACCACGTACTTCAGCGCGACGTCGAAGACGTTCATCGGCCAGGTGTACGGCCTGTTCGGGCTGACCAACATCGCCGACCCGGCCGACACCGACCAGGGCGGCTACCCGCAGCTGACCGTCGAGCACATCCTCGAGTCCGACCCGGACCTGATCTTCCTGGCGGACGTGAAGTGCTGCGGCCAGAACGCCGAGACGGTCGCCGCCCGCCCCGGCTGGAACACCCTGGGCGCGGTCCGCGACGGCAACGTCGTCGCGCTGGACGACGACCTGGCGTCCCGCTGGGGGCCCCGGGTGGTCGACCTGGCCGCCGACATCGCCGAGGCCGTCGAGAAGGCGAGCCAGGGCAGCTGATGCGCGCGCGCCAGGACCGGGGGATCCGCCCGACCAGGCTCGCTCCGCTGGCGATCGCCGTGGCGCTCGTCGGGCTGGTCGCCGTGGTCTCGGTGTCGATGCTGCTCGGCGCGGCGAACCTGGGCTGGACCAGGGTCGCGCAGGAGGTGTGGGCCCAGCTGACCGGCGGCCGCTCGCCGCTGTCGGCCACCGAGGCGGCGATCGTGTGGGACGTGCGGCTGCCCAGGATCGTGCTGGCCGGCCTGGTCGGCGCCGCGCTGGCGATGGCCGGCGCGGCGTTCCAGGGCGTGTTCCGCAACCCGCTGGCCGACCCGTTCCTGCTGGGCGCGGCGGCCGGTGCCGGCATGGCGGCCACCATCGTGGTGGTCGCCGCGCCGCAGGTCACCGGCTGGGTGATCGGGCCGCTGCCGCTGGCGGCGTTCGCCGGCGCGATCGGTGGGGTCGGCCTGACCTGGCTGCTCGGCCGCTCGGCCGGCGGCGGCACGGCGGTGCTGCTGCTGGCCGGGGTGGCGGTGGCGTCGTTCCTGACCGCGATCCAGACGTTCGTCCAGCAGCTCAACACCGACACGATCAAACAGGTCTACAGCTGGATGCTCGGCGGGCTGAACACCACCGGCTGGCGCGAGATCCTGGTGACCGTGCCCTACATCGCGCTGGCCGGCGTGGTGCTGTGCCTGTGCGGGCGGCTGCTGGACGTGCTGGCGGTCGGCGACGACGAGGCGGCGTCGCTGGGCGTGCGCCCCGGGCGGGTGCGGGTGGTGGTGCTGCTGGCGGCCTCGCTGGCGACGGCGGCGGCGGTGTCGGTGAGCGGGCTGATCGGGTTCGTCGGGATCGTGGTGCCGCACGTGGTGCGGCTGCTGGCCGGCGCGAGCTACCGGGTGGTGATCCCGCTGTCGCTGGCCGGCGGGGCGGTGTTCCTGATCGTCGCCGACCACATCGCGCGCACCGCGTTCGCCCCGGCCGAGCTGCCGATCGGCGTGATCACGGCGTTCACCGGCGCGCCGTTCTTCCTGCTGGTGCTGCGGATGAACCGGCAGGAGGTGCGATGACCGCGCTGTCGCTGCACGACGTGTCGGCCCGCTACGGGTCCAGGGTGGTGGCCTCGGGCGTGGACGTCGACCTGCCGGCCGGCAGCTGGCTGGCGATCATCGGGCCGAACGGGGCCGGGAAGTCCTCGCTGCTCAAGGCGATCCTGGGCGCGGTCGAGCACGACGGGGAGATCCTGCTCGACGAGCGGCCGGCCTCGGCGCTGAGCGCCCGGGCTCGGGCCCGCGCGATCGCCTACGCGCCGCAGAACCCGCAACTGCCCGACCGGCTGACGGTGACCGACTACGTGCTGCTGGGCCGCACCCCGCACCTGGCGCCGCTGGCCCGCGAGCGGCGCGCCGACCTGGCGGTCGTCGAGCAGTCGCTGCACCGGCTGGACCTGACGGGGCTGGCCGGGCGGGCACTGCACACCCTGTCGGGTGGTGAGCGGCAGCGGGCGGTGCTGGCCAGGGTGCTGGCCCAGCAGGCCGGGCTGCTGCTACTCGACGAGCCGACCACGGGCCTGGACATCGGGCACGCGCAGGCCCTGCTGGAGCTGGTGGACCGGCTGCGCGCCGAGGACGGCGCGACGGTCGTCAGCACCCTGCACGACCTGACGCTCTCCGCCCAGTACGCCGACCGTGTGCTGCTGCTGCACGGCGGCGAGGTCGTCGGCTACGGCACGCCCGAGGAGGTGCTCACCCGCGAGACCGTGGCGCGGCACTACGCGGCCGAGGTGGAGATCCTCAAGACCGACAACGGGAATCTCGTCGTCACGCCGACCAGGGCACCTCGGGGCTAACCTGAGACGTGACCTTTCGCGTGGTGCAGTGGAGCACCGGCAACGTCGGCCGGCACGCCATCGCCGGGATCGACGCCCGCCCCGACCTGGACCTGACCGGCGTCTGGGTGTCCTCAGTGGACAAGGTGGGTCGGGACGCCGGTGACCTGGCGGGCCTTGGCCGTGAGCTGGGGGTGACCGCGACCGGCGACGCCGACGCGCTGATCGCCACCCGTCCGGACTGTGTGGTGTACACGGCGATGGCCGACGACCGGCTCGGCGAGGCCATGGAGGACCTGGCCCGGCTGCTGGCGGCCGGTATCAACGTGGTGTCCAGCAGCCCGGTGTTCCTCCAGTTCCCCGACGGCGTGCTGCCGCCGGAGGTGGTCGAGCCGGTGCGCCGGGCGGCCCTCGACGGCCGATCTTCGTTGTGGGTCAACGGGATCGACCCGGGGTTCGCCAACGACTGGCTGCCACTGATGCTGACGTCGGTGTGCCAGCGCGTCGACCAGGTGCGCTGCATGGAGATCCTGGACTATTCGACGTACAACAACCCCACCGTGTTGTTCGACATCATGGGCTTCGGCCGGCCGATGGACGACACGCCGATCCTGCTCCAGCCCGGCGTGCTGACCATCGGCTGGGGCAGCGTCGTGCAACAACTGGCCGCCGGCCTGGGCATCACCCTCGACGAGGTCGAGCAGGAGGCCACCCGGCTGCCCGCCCCGGAGACCTTCCACGTCGCCGCCGGTCGGATCGAGGCCGGCACGGCCGCGGCGCTGCGCTTCGAGGTGCGCGGCATCGCCGGCGGCCGGCCGGTCTGCGTGCTCGAACACGTCACCCGGCTGCGCGCCGACATCGGTGTGGAGTGGCCCCAGCCCCCCGGCCAGGGCGGCTACCGGGTCGAGGTGACCGGCGAGCCCAACTGTGTGCTGGACCTGCGCCTGCGCGCCACCAACGGCGACCACAACACCGCCGGCCTCAAGGCGACGGCGATGCGGCTGGTCAACGCGATCCCGGCGGTGGTGGCCGCCGAACCCGGCCTGCTGACCGCGCTGGACCTGCCGCTGGTGACCGGGCGCGGCCTGGTGCCCTAGTCCGCACGGTCCTCGGTGGACAGTCGCGGGCGGAGTCGGTCGAGGTAGTCGGCGAGCAGTGACCGCGCCTCGGGTTCGGTGAGCTGGTCGGCCATCAGCAGCGTCCCGACGCCGTGGGCGATGGCCATCACCTCGCACGCGAGCCGGCGCGCGGCGGGCACGCCTTGGGCGTCGAGCACGTCGGCGAGGTGGTCGGCCAGGCCGCGCAGGTGGGTGCGGTAGGCCCGGCCGGCGACGTCGGGGTGGGTGATCGCCAGGCCTTCCAGGGAGACGCCGACGCGGTGGAGGTCGCGGCTGGCCCGGTCGGTGGGCAGCGCCTCGTCGAGGAACGCGCCGATCACCCCGAGGGCCGGGCCTTGCCGGTCGGCGCGGGCCTGCCAGCGCCGGATGCTCTTGTCGGCCAGGCGGTCGAGGGTGGCGCCGAGGAGTTCGTCCTTGGTGGAGCCGTAGTACTGGACCAGCCGCAGCGAGACGTCGGCCTCGGTGGCGACCGCACGCATGGTCACGGCGTTGACCCCGCCCCTGGCCAGGAGGCGTTCCACGGCCTCCATGATCTCGGTCCGTCGACCGGCCTCGGACATCGGCGGGCTCCCTTCGCTCGGGCCGATGATACAGTCGTATCAAATTTTGATACAGCTGTATCAAAGGAGGATCGTGCGCCGGCTCGCCCTGTGGGCCTCCTGCCTGGCCCAGCTCATCGTGGTGCTGGACGTCTCGGTGGTGAACGTCGCCCTGCCGTCCCTGCAGACCGACCTCGGGCTCGACCGGGTGGCCGCGTCGTGGGTGGCCATGGCCTACACGCTGGGCTTCGCCGGGGTCCTGCTGGTCGGCGCTCGGCTCGCCGACGTCGTGGGCACCGCGCGGCTGCTGGCCTGGGGCGTCGCGGCGTTCACGCTGGCCAGCGTCGCCGGAGGGCTCGCGACCCAGGGCTGGGTGCTGATCGCCGCCCGCGCCGCCCAGGGACTGTCGGCGGCGGTGGTCTCCCCCGCGACGTTCACCCTGCTCACCGCGACCCACGCCGAAGGCCCCGACCGGACCAGGGCCATCACCGTCTGGACGGCGGTGAGCCTGGCCGGCGGCGGGATCGGCACCGTCGCCGGCGGCCTGCTCACCGACCTGGTCTCCTGGCGCGCCACCCTGCTGGTCAACCTGCCGATCGGGGCGATGGTCGCCGGCGCGGCGTGGGCGCTCCACCGGCGCAGCGGCGAGCGGCACCGCCCCGGACGGATCGACCTGGTCGGCGCCGGGCTGGCCACCGGGGCGTTCACCGGGGCCACCTACGCGCTGTCGACCGGCCTGCCGGTCACTCCGAGCCTGGTCACCGGCGCATTGTTCGTGCTGCTCGTCATCCAGCAGCGGCGCACCCGGCACCGGCTGGTGCCGAGCCGGCTCCTGCGGAACCGGACCATCGTGCTCGGCAACATCGCGGTCGCGCTCACCGGAGCCTGCTTCCAGGTCGCCCTCTGGTACTTCCTCACCTACCGGATGCAGACCCGGCTGGGGTACTCACCGATCGAGGCCGGGGTGGCGTTCCTGCCGCTGACCGTCGCCATGCTGGCCGTGAACCTGTGGCTCACGCCCCGCCTGCTGGCCCGGCACACGCCCCGCACGCTGGTGATGGCCGGGGTGGTGGTCGCGGTGCCCGGGCTGCTGTGGCTCACGGTCGTGGACCACGGCTCGTTCGTGCTCGCGGTCGGTGTGCCCAGCGTCCTGGTCGGTGCCGGCGGCGGACTGCTGAACACACCGCTGGCCACGCTGGTCACCACCGGCGTCCGACCCGAGCACGGCGGCGCGGCCTCCGGGCTGATGAACACCGCCAAGCAGTTCGGCGGCGCGGTCGGCCTGGCCGCCGGCAGCGCCGTGGCCACCGCCGGCACGGACCGGGCCGCCTTCGCCCTGCTGGCGGCCGCGCTGGTCGCGGCCGCCGCCGTGGTGACCGGGCTCAGGACTCCTTGCCGGTGGTCGAACTGGACTCCTTCGCCTTCTCGGCGGAGTCCTCGTCCTTGACCTCGTCGGAGTCCTGGGACTCCTTGGTGTCGTCGGCTTCCTTGGGCTCGTCCGCATCGTCCGCCGAGTCGGCGTCCTTGTCGGCGTCCTTGTCGGCGTCCTTGTCGGCGGTGTCCTTGTCAGCGGCGTCCTCGTCGGCGTCCTCGTCGGCGTCGTCGCTGTCGGAGTCGGGCTTGACGGACGGGGGCTCGTTGGTGTCCGGGTCGGTACCCTGGATGGCGGCCAGGTCCTCGCGTGGACCTCGGCCCTTGGCCATGATCAGGTACACGATCGCGCCGACGAACACGAGGATCGACACCCAGACGTTGATCCGCAGGCCGGCGACCATGGTGGCCTCGTCGGTGCGCATCAGCTCGATCCAGCCCCGGCCCAGCGTGTAACCGGCGACGTAGACGGCGAACGCGCGACCGTGCCCGAGGCGGAAGCGGCGGTCGGCCCACACCACGAGGGCGGCGACGGCCAGGTTCCACAGCAGCTCGTAGAGGAACGTCGGGTGCACGACCTCGACCGGGATGTGGTCGACGGCCACACCGTTGAGGTTGTCCTCGACGGCGCCGTTCATCCGGCGGTAGATCTCCAGACCCCACGGCAGGTCGGTCGGCCCGCCGTAGAGCTCCTGGTTGAAGTAGTTGCCCAGTCGCCCGATGGCCTGCGCGGTGACGATGCCCGGCGCGACCGCGTCGGCGAACGCCGGCAGCGGCACCTTCTTGACCCGGCACCCGATCCACGCACCGACCGCGCCCAGCGCGATCGCCCCCCAGATGCCGAGACCACCGTCCCAGATCCGCAGCGCGTCGAGCGGGTTGCGGCCCTCCCCGAAGTACCGGTGGTAGTCGGTCGCCACGTGGTAGAGACGGCCGCCGACCAGGCCGAACGGCACCGCGAACACCGCGATGTCGACGATCGTGCCGGAGGTTCCGCCGCGCGCGACCCAACGCCGCTCGCCCCACCAGATCGCCACGATGATGCCGGCGATGATGCACAGGGCGTAGGCCCGCAGCGGGATGGGGCCGAGCTCCCACACGCCACGGTCAGGGCTCGGGATGTTCGCCAGGAAGACGCTGGACGCCAGGTTCACGCGCGTCACCGTAACGGGCGACCACAACGCTGTACACAATGGGTCGCCCTACGGGCGGTAGTACCTGCTACCGGCTGGGGACCATGGGGCGCCGCACACCGTCGGCCAGTTCCTCGGCCAGCTCGCGGAGCTTGGCGACCTCGCCGGCGCGGGACACGAACGCCGACCCGACGACGACCGCGTCGGCGAAACCGGCGATCTCGGCGGCCTGGTCACCGGAGCGGACCCCGAGACCGACGGCGATCGGCAGGTCGGTGCACTCGCGGGCGCGGGCCACCAGCCCGGAGGCGGCCACGCCGACCCGGTCCCGCGCGCCGGTCACGCCCATGACGGCGGCCGCGTAGAGGAACCCGGTGGTCGCGGCGGTGGTGGTGGCGATCCGCTCGGTGCTGGAGGACGGCGCTACCAGGAAGATCCGGTCGAGGTCGTGCTCGGCGGCGGCGGCGATCCAGTCCGCGCCCTCGTCCGGGATGAGGTCGGGGGTGATGACGCCCAGCCCGCCGGCGGCGGCGAGGTCACGCGCGAAGCGGTCCACGCCGTAGCGGTGCACGGGGTTCCAGTAGGTCATCACGACGGCGTGACCGCCGGCCGAGGACACCTGTTCGACGACCCGGAACAGGTCCCGCAGCCGGAATCCGCCGCGCAGGGCGAGGTCGGCGGCGGCCTGGACGGTCGGGCCGTCCATCACCGGGTCGGAGTAGGGAACGCCGACCTCGACGATGTCGCAGCCGGAGTCGATCATTGCGGTGAGGCGTTCGGCCGAGCCGTCGACGGTCGGGTACCCGGCCGGCAGGTAGCCGATCAGGGCCGCGCGGCCCTCGGCGCGGGAACGGGCGAACACCGGGTCGAGGCGGGACATCAACTCTCCATGAAACCGAAGTACTTGGCCGCGGTGTCCATGTCCTTGTCCCCGCGTCCGGACAGGCACACCACGATCAGCCCGTCCGGCCCCAGCTCCCTACCCAGCCGTAATGTGCCGGCCAGTGCGTGCGCGGACTCGATCGCCGGGATGATGCCCTCGGTCCGCGACAGCAGTTGGAAGGCGTCCATGGCCTCGGCGTCGGTGACCGGCCGGTACTCGGCGCGACCGGTGTCCTTGAGCCACGCGTGCTCGGGACCCACCCCGGGGTAGTCGAGGCCGGCCGAGATCGAGTACGCCTCGATGGTCTGGCCGTCCTCGTCCTGGAGTAAGTAGGACAGTGCGCCGTGCAGCATGCCGGGGCTGCCCTCGCTGAGCGTGGCTCCGTGCTCACCCGGTTCGCTGCCCCGCCCGCCCGGCTCGAAACCGACCAGGCGCACCGACGGGTCGTCGATGAAGCCGTGGAACATGCCGATGGCGTTGGACCCGCCGCCCACGCACGCGGTGACCGCGTCGGGCAGCCGACCGGCCTGGTCCACGATCTGCGCGCGCGCCTCCTGGCCGATGACCTTGTGGAAGTTGCGCACCATCATCGGGAACGGGTGGGCGCCGGCGGCGGTCCCCAGCAGGTAGTGGGTGGTGTCGACGTTGGCCACCCAGTCGCGCAGCGCCTCGTTGATGGCGTCCTTGAGGGTGCGGGAACCGGTGGTGACCGGGATGACCTCGGCGCCGAGCAGTCGCATCCGGGCGACGTTGAGCGCCTGGCGCTGGGTGTCGACCTCGCCCATGTAGACGACGCACTCCAGGCCCATCAGGGCGCACGCGGTCGCGGTGGCCACGCCGTGCTGGCCGGCGCCGGTCTCGGCGATGACCCGGGTCTTGCCCATCCGCTTGGTGAGCAGCGCCTGACCGAGCACATTGTTGATCTTGTGCGAGCCGGTGTGGTTGAGGTCCTCGCGCTTGAGGAAGATCCGCGCGCCGCCCGCGTGCTCGGCGAAGCGCGGCGCCTCGGTGAGCAGCGAGGGCCGCCCGGCGTAGTCGCGCAGCAACCCGGTGAACTCGGCGATGAACTCCGGGTCCAGCCTGGCCTTCTCGTACACGGCCGCCAGCTCGTCCATGGCACCGATCAGCGCCTCGGGCAGGTAACGCCCGCCGTAGGGTCCGAAGTGGCCGTGCTCCGGGTCGTGCTCGCTGTGCTGGTGCTGGTCGCGCCCGGGGTCGGTGTGGGTCTCGGAGGTCACCGGCTCGGCCTCGGACAGGCCGGGTGCGAACCGGCGGTGACCAACTGCACGAGCGCGGCCTTCGGGTCCGGGCTCGCGACCAGGCTCTCGCCGACCAGCACGGCGTCCGCGCCGGCACCGGCGTGGGTCATCAGGTCGCCGGGGCCCCGGATGCCGGACTCGGCGATCTTGAGCACCTCGAACGGCAGCCCGGGGGCGAGCCGGCCGAAGACCTCCCGGTCGACCTCCAGGGTGTGCAGGTCACGGGCGTTGATGCCGATGACCGACGCACCCGCCTCCAGCGCCCGGTCGGCCTCCTCGGCCGTGTGCACCTCGACCAGCGCGGTCATGCCAAGCGACTCGACCCGGTCCAGCAGCGCGACCAGCGCGTTCTGCTCCAGGGCGGCGACGATCAGCAGCACCAGGTCGGCGCCGTGCATCCGCGCCTCGTGCACCTGGTAGGGGCCGACCACGAAGTCCTTGCGCAGCAACGGAACGTCCACGACCGCACGCACCGCGTCGAAGTCGGCCAGCGATCCGCCGAAGCGCCGCTGCTCGGTGAGCACGCTGATCACGCGCGCACCGGCGTCGGCGTAGTCCTTGGCCAGGGCCGCCGGATCGGAGATCGAGGCGAGGTCCCCCTTGGACGGGCTGCGCCGCTTGACCTCGGCGATGACGCCGATGCCCGAGCCCCGCAGGGCGGCGATGGCGTCCCGGGGCGGCGCCGCCTTCGCGGCCCGCTCCTTCACCGTCTCGAACGGGAGCGCTGCCTCTCGCACCGCGAGATCGGCGCGCACGCCCTCGATGATCGACTCGAGAACGCTCACCACTGGCCACGCTCACCGGCGTCGGTCGGCCGTGGCGCGAACGCCACTTCCGCTGTGCCACAGGTGCTGTCAGTCACCGGCCTTGCCCCTTCCCGCCAAAGGGATGCTAACCCCGGACCGAGCGGCGACTCGTTACCGGGTCCGCGCTCACCGTTCATCTTCCGCCTTGCCGACCGTCGGGTCCCGGCCTTCGCTCAAACCGTCCCACATGTCCTTGTCCGGATCGTTCGGGGCGGTACGCGCGTTAGCCGACCGATACCTCGCCCCCAGCGTCGGCAGCCGCCGCGCGAACCGGATCACCAGCACACCGGCCGCCACCAGCAGCAGCGCGCCGAGCAGCGCGGTCCACCGGCCGAGTCCGGCACCGCCGGCGGCCAGCGCCTGCCAGGCGCCGAGCAGCCCCGCGAGCACGACCAGACCGCCGACCACGCGCCGCGCCCAGCCGCCCGTGGCCAGCGTGCCGCCGGCCCCGGCCAGGGCGACCAGCGCGAGACCGGCGCCCGAACCAGGGGCGTCGTCGAGCGCGGTCGAGCCCCAGAACGCGCCGGCCGCGGCCAGCAGCGTCGGCCCGACGATCCACAGTGGACGGCGATCAGCCATCGGCTGGTCCGTCGGCCGGGCGCATGGTCCGGGCGGTGGCGATCGCGGCCAGCACGGCCAGCGCCTTGTTGACGCACTCGGCGTCCTCGGCGGCGGGGTTGGAGTCGGCCACGATGCCCGCCCCGGCCTGCACGTAGGCGACGCCGTCGCGGACGAGCGCGGTGCGGATGGCGATGGCGGTGTCGGCGTCCCCGGCGAAGTCGAGGTAGCCGACGACGCCACCGTAGAGGCCCCGGCGGGTCGGTTCGAGCTCCTCGATCAGCTCCATGGCCCGGGGTTTGGGCGCGCCGGAGAGCGTGCCGGCGGGGAAACAGGCGGTGACCGCGTCGAAGGCGGTGCGCCCGTCGAGCAGGGTGCCGGTCACGGTGGACACGATGTGCATGACGTGGCTGTAGCGCTCGACCCGGAAGAAGTCGACGACGTGCACGCTGCCGGGGCGGCAGACCCGGCCGAGGTCGTTGCGCCCGAGGTCGACCAGCATGACGTGCTCGGCGCGTTCCTTGTCGTCGTTGAGCATGTCCTTCTCGAGGATGGCGTCCTCGTCGGGATCGACGCCGCGCCACCGGGTGCCCGCGATCGGGTGCGTGGTCGCCACCCCGTCGCGCACGGTGACCAGCGACTCCGGGCTCGACCCGACGATGTCGAAGCCGTCCAGGCGCAGCAGGTACATGTACGGGCTGGGGTTGGTGGTGCGCAGGACGCGGTAGATGTCCAGCGGGTCGGCGCCGCCGGTCGGCGTCTCGAAACGCTGGGAGAGCACGACCTGGAAGCACTCGCCGGCGCGGATGGCCTCCTTGGCGGTGCGCACGGCGGCGGTGTAGTCCTCGGTGGTGCGCCGGCGCAGGAAGTCGGGCGGCGGCCGGTCGAAGGTGGCCACGGTCGGCGGGGCCGGCTGCTGGAGCTGCTCGGTCATCCCGGCCAGGCGCGCGACCGCCTCGTCGTAGGCGGCGTCGACCCGCTCGGGGCTGTTGTCCCAGTTCACCGCGTTGGAGATGAGGGTGATGGTGCCCTCGTGGTGGTCCAGGGCGGCCAGGTCGGTGGCCAGCAGCATGGCGAGCTCGGGGACGTGCAGGTCGTCCTCGGTGAGGTCGGGCAGGCGTTCGAGGCGGCGGACGGCGTCGTAGCCGATGTAGCCGACCATGCCGCCGGTGAGCGGGGGCAGGCCGGGCAGGGCCTCGGTGCGCAGGATCTCGACGGTCTCGCGCAGGGCGGTCAGCGGGTCGCCGCCCTCGGGCAGGCCCACCGGCCGGGCGCCCGCCCAGTGCGCCTGTCCGTCACGCTCGGTGAGCACAGCGGCACTGCGGACGCCGATGAACGACCAGCGCGACCACGACCGCCCGTTCTCGGCGGATTCGAGGATGTAGGTGTTGGGGCGCCCCTGGGCGAGTTTTCGGTACACGCCGACCGGGGTCTCGGCGTCGGCGAGCAGTCGCCGGACGACCGGGATGACGCGGTGATCGGCCGCCAGCCGGTGGAACTCCTCGCGAGTGGGGCTGACCACCCCGAGCCCGCGCGGCGTGGATCGTGACTCGGTCACACTGGGCATGCGAGCCATTCTCCAGCCGTGGCCGAGACGGCGACACGCTGGGTATCCGGACCGCACAGAATTCATGCCGTGTTGAATAACTTGACACGGTGCCCCATGATGATGCGGTGACCAAGGGTGCGAAGCAAGACGCCCCCCGCCGGCGTGGCCGACGCCCCGGCGGGACCGACACCCGCGCCGCGCTGCTGGCCGCGGCCCGCGAGATCTTCGTCGAACAGGGCTACGACGGCGCCACCGTCCGGGCGATCGCCGCCCGCGCGCAGGTCGACGCGGCGATGGTGAACCACTGGTTCGGCGGCAAGGAGGGCCTGTTCGCCGAGGCGGTGCTCAAGCTGCCGTTCAACCCCCAGGACGTGGTGGAACGGGTGCTCGTCGGCGACGTCGACCAGTTGGGCGAGCGGATCGTCCGCACGTTCGTCACCATCTGGGACAACTCGGCCGGCGGGATGTTCACGGCGCTGGTACGCAGCATCGCCGGCCACGAGCAGGCGTCGAACGCGCTGCGGGACTTCCTGATCAAGCACATCATGGCGCGGATCATCGCCAAGGTGGCCCCCGACCGGCACGAGTTCCGCGCGACACTGGTGGCCTCGCAACTGGTGGGGATGGGCATGGTCCGCTACGTCGCCCGGTTCGAGCCGCTGGCCTCGGCCGACGCGGACACGATGGTGGCGGCCGTGGCGCCGACGTTGCAGCGCTACATCACCGGCACCATCAGCTGAGCAGCACGTCCTCGTCGAAACAGGTCGCCGCGCCGGTGTGACAGGCGGCCCCTTCCTGGTCGACGACGAGCAGCACGGTGTCGCCGTCGCAGTCGAGGCGGACCTCGTGCACGTACTGGGTGTGGCCGGAGGTCTCGCCCTTGACCCACAGGCGCTGACGGCTGCGGGAGAAGTAGGTGGCCCGGCGGGTGGTGAGCGTGCGGTGGAGGGCCTCGTCGTCCATCCAGGCGACCATGAGGACCTCGCCGGTGCCGTGACGTTGGGCCACCGCGCAGACCAGCCCGGCGGCGTTGCGCTTGAGCCGCGCCGCGACCGCCGGATCCAGTCCGGTGGCGCCCGGTTCGCCGGCGGTGGCGCCCGGTTCGCCGCCGGTCGCGTCTGGTTCGCCGCCGGTCGCGTCTGGTTCGCGGGCGGTCATCGGACGACGACCCCGGCGGCGCGCAGGCCGTCCTTGACCTCGCCGATGCGCAGCTGTCCGAAGTGGAACACGCTGGCGGCGAGCACGGCGTCGGCGCCGGCGGCGACCGCCGGCGGGAAGTGGTCGACCGTCCCGGCGCCGCCGCTGGCGATCAGCGGGACGTCGACGGCGGCGCGCACGAGCTTGATCAGTTCGAGGTCGAAGCCGGCGCGGGTGCCGTCGGCGTCCATGGAGTTGAGCAGGATCTCGCCGACGCCGAGTTCCTGGCCCCGGGCGGCCCACTCGACGGCGTCGATGCCGGTGCCCTCGCGCCCGCCGTGGGTGGTCACCTCGAACCCGGAGGGTGTGGCGGCGCGCCGGGCGTCGACGGAGAGCACCACGCACTGCGCGCCGAACCGCTGGGAGCACTCACGCAGCAGTTCTGGCCGCAGGATGGCCGCGGTGTTCACCGAGACCTTGTCCGCGCCGGCCCGCAACAGCTTGTCCACATCGGACACGGCACGGACGCCGCCGCCGACGGTCAGCGGGATGAACACCTGCTCGGCGGTGCGCCGCACGACGTCGAAGGTGGTCTCCCGGTCCGAAGAGGACGCCGTGACGTCGAGGAAGGTGAGCTCGTCGGCGCCCTCGGCGTCGTAGGCGGCGGCCAGGGCGACCGGGTCCCCGGCGTCGACGAGGTTGGTGAAGTTGACGCCTTTGACGACCCGCCCGGCGTCCACGTCCAGACAGGGGATCACGCGCACCGCTACCGACATGCCGTCGAGGATACTGGCGGTAGGGACGAGAGGAGCCACGGTGGCGCGTACGGGCAGACGCCCGGGTCGAACCCAGACCCGCGAGGAGATCCTGACGGCCGCGCGCAACCAGTTCGCCGCCCGCGGCTACACGGCCACGACCATCCGTGGCATCGCGGCCGAGGCCGGCGTGAACCCCGCCCTGGTACACCACTTCTTCGGGTCGAAGGACCAGATCTTCGTGGCCGCGCTGAACCTCCCGTTCAATCCCGCGACCCTGGTGACGACCGTCCTCGACGGCCCCCGCGAGCGCATCGGCGAACGCATCGTGCGCCTGTTCCTGAGGTTGTGGGGCGACCCGGCGACCAGGACCCCGTTCTTCGCCCTGGTGCGCTCGGTGTCCAGCAACGAGGAGGTCGCCGCCCAGCTGCGCCAGTTCATGGAGAACGCGGTACTGGCGAAGGTGGCGGACGCGCTCGACCTGCCGCCGCTGCGCCTGACCGGCGCCGTGTCCCAGATGGTCGGCCTGGTCATGGTGCGCTACGTCATCGGCGCCGAACCCCTCGCCTCGGCGACCGAGGACGAGGTCGTGGCCCTGGTCGCGCCGGTACTCCAGCACTACTTCACGCCTGCCTGACCCGGTGTCGCGGGCCGGCGCTCCGCCAGGCCGGTCCGGCCACGAGCCGCACCCAGTCCCACCCAGCGCGCCCCCGGACACGGCCGCGCCTCCCCTCCCGGGGGCCGGTCTTGACTGGTGAACGCGGCGGGCGCAGAATTAAACGCGTGACCAATTACGCCATCTCCGTCTCCGGGCTCCGGGTCCGGCGTGGGCCCCGGGAGGTCCTGCGTGACGTGAGCTTCTCCGTGCCGGTCGGGTCGGTCACCGGCCTGCTCGGGCCGTCGGGCTGCGGCAAGACGACCCTGATGCGGTCGGTCGTCGGTGTTCAGATCGTGGCGGGCGGGGAGGTCACCGTGCTCGGTGAACCCGCCGGCAGTCCCCGGTTGCGTGACCGGATCGGGTACGCCACGCAGAACCCGTCCGTCTACGCGGATCTCACCGTGCGCGAGAGTCTTCGTTACTTCGCCGCGATTGTTCGGGCGCCCAGGGGCGATGTCGATCGGGTCATCGGCGAGGTCGGGCTCGGCACCCACGCCGACCACCTGGTCGGCGAGTTGTCCGGTGGTCAGCTCAGTCGCGCGAGCCTGGCCGTCGCCCTGCTCGGGCGCCCCCGCCTACTGGTGCTCGACGAGCCGACCGTCGGTCTGGACCCGGTGCTGCGCGAGGAGCTGTGGGACCTGTTCGGCCGGCTCGCCGGCCAGGGCGTCACCTTGCTGATCTCCAGTCATGTCATGGACGAGGCCGCCCGCTGCGGGCGGCTGCTGCTGATGCGCGAGGGCCGGATCCTCGCCGACGACACCCCCGACGCGCTGCGTGCCCGCACCGGCACCGACGACCTCGAACAGGCCTTCCTGCGCCTGGTCCGGGAGGAGGAGGCGTCGTGAGCGGAGCTTGCGGAGCGAACCATTCAGCGCAGGGCGACCAAGAGCGGCGCGACCGAGCCCACGAGGAGGCGGCATGAACGTCCGGTTCGCGTCGGCGACGGCGCGGCGCATCGTCACCCAGCTGCGGCACGACCGCCGGACCGTGGCGATGATGATCCTGGTCCCGTCCCTGCTGCTGATACTTCTTCGTTACGTTTTCAACTCCGAACAGGCGTTCAGCGCGGCGGCACCGGCGCTGCTGGCGGTCTTCCCGTTCGCGATCATGTTCATCGTCACGTCGATCACCACGCTGCGGGAACGCACGACGGCCACGCTCGAACGGCTGATGACGTTGCCGATCGGCAAGTTGGACCTGCTGGTCGGCTACATGATCGCGTTCGGCCTGGTGGCGATCGTGCAGGTGCTGGTGGCGGCAGCGATCTCGCTGACCTGGCTCGGCCTGGAGATCACCGGCTCGGTCTGGATGCTGTTGGTGATCGCTGTGCTGGACGCGTTGCTCGGTACCGCGCTGGGGCTGTTGGCCAGCGCGTTCGCCAGGACGGAGTTCCAGGCCGTCCAGTTCATGCCGGCGATCGTCATGCCGCAGGTCCTGCTGTGCGGCCTGTTCGCCCCGCGCGACTCGATGACCCCGGCCCTGGAGTGGCTGTCGAACGTCATGCCGCTGTCGTACGCCGTCGACGCCCTCGACTCCGTCACCCGTTCGGCTGAAATCGACGGCACGCTCGTGCGCAACCTGTTGATCGTGGCCGGGTGTGTGGTGCTCGCCCTGGTCCTCGGTTCGGCGACGCTGCGCCGCCGAACGCCCTGAGAACACTCACAGCGACCCTGCTCTACCGTCGGTGCCATGATCTCCGACGTCGAGCGGCTGCACCGCAGCAACTATGTCCTGATCACCACGTTCCGGCGCGACGGCACGCCGGTGCCGACTCCGGTGTGGGCCGCGCGCGACGGCGACGAGCTGATCATCTGGACCAGGTCCGAGGCCGGCAAGGTCAAGCGGATCCGCCGCAGTCCGCGCGTCGAACTGTCCGAGTGCGACGCGCGCGGCCGGCCACGGGGCGAACCCGTGACCGGCACCGCGCGCATCCTCGACGCCGAGGGCACCGAACGCGGCCGCCGCGTGCTCACGCGCAAGTACGGCCTGACCGGCCGGATCGTGATCGGTTCCAGCAAACGTTTCCGTGGCGCGCACGGCTCGTTGTGCCTGGCGATCACCGTCACCGCACGGAAGCAAGCGCCTCAGGCAGGGTGAACGCCCTGGTGTACAAGGCTTTCCCGATGATCGACCCTTCCACGCCGTCGGCCACCAGCCCGGCCAGCGCCCGCAGGTCGTCCACACTGGACACCCCTCCGGAGGCGATGACCGGGGCGGTCGACCGCGCGCACACGTCGCGCAGCAGCGCGAGGTTGGGCCCGTCGAGCGTGCCGTCCTTGGTGACGTCGGTGACGACGTAGCGCGAGCACCCGTCGCGTTCGAGCCGTTCGAGGACGTCCCAGAGCAGGCCGCCGTCCTCGGTCCAGCCGCGTGCGGCCAGCCGGTGCTCTCCGGTGTCGCCGATGCGGACGTCGAGCCCGACGGCGACCCGGTCACCGAACTCGCCGATGACCCGACCGCACCACTCGGGGTTCTCCAGGGCGGCGGTGCCGAGGTTCACCCTGGCGCAGCCGGTGCCGAGCGCGGCCGCGAGCGAGTCGTCGTCGCGGATGCCGCCGGACAGTTCGACCTTGACGTCCAGCCGCCCGACGATCTCGGCGAGCTGGGCCCGGTTGTCGCCGGTGCCGAAGGCGGCGTCGAGGTCGACCAGATGGATCCACTCGGCGCCGTCCCGCTGCCAGGCCTCGGCGGCCTCCCAGGGGTCGCCGTAGCCGGTCTCGGTGCCGGAGCGGCCCTGGTGGAGCCGCACGGCGAGGCCGTCGCGAACATCGACTGCGGGAAGGAGCGTGAACGTCACCGTGGCAGGGTATCGAGCACCCCGTAGAGCTTGGTCGCCAGCTTGGCGATCAGCTCCCGCGAGCGCACCTCGTCCAGCGCGACCCGCCCCAGCTCCCGCAGCACGGCGCGGTAGGCCCCGACCTCGGCCGGCGACTCGATGAAGTGGCTGACCGTCTCCCCGTCGACGAACACGATCCGCTTGAAGTCACGCACGTTGACCAGGGAGAACGCGCCGGTCATGCCCGCGTGGGCACCCGCCGTCCTCGGCACGACCCGCACGGAGACGGTCGGCCGGACCGACCGGCGCAGCAGCGAGTGCAGCTGTTCGGACATGAGCGCGGCCCCGCCGACGGGGGTGTGCAGGACGAATTCGTGCAGGTAGAAGACGCTGCCCGGCGCGTCCTCCCCCTCGAAGTGCCGCTGCCGCGCCTGCACGACCCCGACCCGCTCGGCGATGTCCCACTTGGGCACGTTCGGGTTGGCCTCCAGCACGGCGGCGGCGTAGTGGCGGGTCTGCAGCAGTTCGGGGACGACGCCGCCGCTGAAGCACTCGATGCCGTTCGCGTGCCGCTCGTGGTTGGCGAGCGTGCGCACCCGCCGGGGAAGGGCGGGGTTGTGATGGACGTGCCAGCCGGGGCCGTGGTCGAGGCTCAGGGCCATCAGCCGCTCCCGCTCGTCGCCCCGAACCCCACAGATGGCGATGAAGGCCGCCACGTCGTGGCTCGACCCACCCCGCTTCCCCGACAGAATCCGCGACACGCGACTGGGACTCCAGCCCAACTCCCGCGCGACACCGCTCGCATGGAACCCGCCACACTCCATGGCCCGGCGAAGCCCCTCACCAAGCTCCCGACTACGTACCGTTGGTTCTCGATCCTCCATGGCAACGGACGCTATTCGTTTGCCAGGCCGGCACAACACCCGTGCTCCCACATCGAGCGAATTCCCCAACCGGCCACGAAATGTCGCCGAACGGCAGATATCTGATCGGTCGCGCTGTACCGCGCCGACTGGGCCGATCCGCCGTCACCCGACGCTGTCGGACCCTCCAGGTAAGCTGGTTACCGGGGGGCGGAGGCCATCCCCTCGCACCAGATCACACCCATGCACATCAGATCAACTCATTTTTTACTCGCGCCGCCCCATTCGCCCGGCGGACCGCTCAACAATTCGTGCACCAATCACACCATCGGCTATCCCATCAGTTCGATCGCAATTCGATAAAGAATTCATCTCCCCTTTCTCTGGCCAGCCGGAAGACTGGCCTGGCCTGCAGGCCCTTCACTCCAAGCACAGGCCGAACCACACGAACGGGTCTTCCCTGCCCCGACTTCCGGTTTTCTCACGCGGCAAATCTACGGAGAGTAGAACTGCGCGGCGTGACCGATGTGTCGACGAACCGCCTGAACAGGACGGACGGTGTATAACCAACCACCTCCCAGGCAATTCCAGTCCACATTGCCAGCCACTTCGGCACCATTCCTTCTACCTGGACAGGATGCGCCGCGCCCGGCACGGAGCCGACCGCCCACCGCTCCCAGCAGCCCACCAAACGCTTGCGCCGACAGGGCTTCACGCACCGCTGCTCCGCCGGGTCGGCGAGAACCCGATGGGCGAGGCCCCCTGCTGGTCCTGGCCAACCGCACGATCGCCGGCGCACCGCAGCAACGACGACGGCGACGGCAGCGCCGGCTGCCGCCACGACGACGGCGGTGCGGCGGCTGCGGTGGCGGTGGCGGCGGTGACGGAAGTAGCGGCAGTGGTGGCGGCGGTGGTGGCGGAGGCGGCGGTGGCGGTGGCGGTGGCGACGACAGCGAACGACGACGGCGACAGCGACGGTGGCAGCGGTGGCAGCGGCGACGGCGACGACGACGGCGGTGTGGCGGTGTGGCGGTGGCGGTGGTGGTGTGGCGGAGGTGACGGATTGCGGCGGCGGTGACGGAAGTAGCGGAGGCGACGGCCACGGTGGCGGAGGTGACGGCGGTGGGCCGTCTACGTCAGCCTGATCGAGCGCACCGGGCTGGCCGCGGGGCTGGCTACTGGAGGCTCTTGAGCCAGTTGGTCAGCAGTTGCGCCCCGGCGTCGCCGGACTTCTCCGGGTGGAACTGGGTTGCTGACAGTGGGCCGTTCTCCGCGGCGGCGACGAAGTCGTCGCCGTGGTGTGACCAGGTCACGAGGGGGGTGGGCATGGGCGGCTCGGTGTCGAGCTCCCAGGTGAGCGCGGCGTAGGAGTGGACGAAGTAGAAGCGCGTGTCGGCGTCCATCCCGTCGAACAGCACCGAGCCGGACGGCGCGCGCACGGTGTTCCAGCCCATGTGCGGCACGACGTCCGCCTTCAGGCGCGCGACCGTGCCCGGCCACTGTCCGCAACCGGCTGTCTCCACGCCGTGCTCGATGCCGCGGTCGAACAGGATCTGCATGCCGACGCACACGCCGAGCACCGGGCGCCCCCCGGCCAGCCGCTGGCCGATGATCCGCTCCCCGTTCACCGATCCCAGCCCGGCCATGCACGCCGCGAACGCCCCGACCCCCGGCACGACCAGCCCGTCGCACTCCAGCGCCGCCCGGGGATCGGCCGTGACCTCGACGTCCGCCCCGACCCGGCGCAGCGCCCGCTCCGCCGAGCGAAGGTTGCCCGACCCATAGTCCAGTACGACGACTCGTGTCACCCCCCCAGGCTACGAGATCCCCGTCGTGCGCCGCACCACGGTTGACGCCGGGCCGAACCGGTAGGACCGCACCCGGAACTCGGCCACCCGCTCCCCCGGCAACAGCACCAGCCCGTGCGAAGTCACGTCCGGGTCGACCATGGCCACCACCCGGAACTCCCGCTCCCCCGCCGGCCGGGACTCCACCAGGAAGCCCTCCTCCCCCACCGAGTTGTCCGTCCACTCGAACCGGACCTCGTCCGGCGCCACGACCGTCGCCGTCAGCTCCGTCGGCGCCCCCTCCCCACCTCGCGCCCCCGCCGGCACCGAACCGGGCCCAACCCCGACCAAACCCCGCGACGATGCCGGACTCGAACCGAGCCCTACCGAGCCCCTCACCCCCGACGACACCGAACCCGAAACAACCCCATCCCCACCCCACATCCACCGCGACGCCTGACCAACCCCAACCCGCAACCACGACGACACCACACCCGAGATGACCCCGCCCCCACCGCACAACGACGCCACACCCGAAACAACCCCACCCACATCCCACGACCACGGCGGCTGCGGCTGCGGCTGCGGCTGCGACAGTTGCGGCGGCGGTGCCGACGGCGACGACAGCGGCGGCGGCGACGACGGCGACAACGGCGACAACGGCGGCGACAGCGGCGGCAGCGGAGGCAGCGGCAGCGGCAGCGGCAGCGGCGGCGGCGACAACGGTGGCGACAACGACAGCGACAGCGGCGGCGGCGGCAGCGGAGGCGGCAGCGGCGGCTGCGGTGGCGGAGGCGGCGACAGCGGTGGCGGCCTCGACCACGGTCGCC
>NZ_MSIF01000035.1 GCF_001921215.1 Actinophytocola xinjiangensis | reverse complement strand
CGTACGATCCAGAAGGAACGAGAAGTAGTACTCCTCGGCAATATCCGACGCCGGGGTCACCAACACCCGACGGACGATGTGCCCCTTGATGTCCAGCCCGAGGATGCCCTCGGCCTTGACCTGCGCGTCGGCCGGGTCGTCGGCGAGCTTCACGCCCCCCGCCTTGCCACGGCCACCGGTCTTGACCTGGGCCTTGACCACCACGGTCTGACCGAGTTCCTCGGCGATCGTGCGGGCTTGGTCCGGCGTGTCGGCGACGGAGCCCGGCAGCACCGGAACCCCGTGGGCCCCAAAGAGGTCCTTCGCCTGGTACTCGTACAGATCCACTACGACGCTCTCCTGCTCTACGGCTCGACGACCCGGTTCAGCACGACTGCAGACCCTATCGACCAGCACCGGAGCCAGGGGCACGGCACCCGGTGAGGTCCATCACCGCCAGCACCACGACAGCCGACCCTCCGCCCGCGGAACGAATCAGCGAGAAGTGGGCCCAGGCCCAGCCGACGCGATCCCCGCCCCCACCAGCAAAGCCAGACAACAAGCCAACGACAGCCAGGTTCCCGACCCCACCCCGGCGTCCACCACCCGCGCACTCGTCAACGGGAACTCCAGCGCATGCACCCCGACGACTCCCGCCGCCCCCAGCAGCAGCGCCGCGGCCCGGGCCGGCCGTGACCTGACCGCCAGCACCCCGGCCCCGATCACCACGACCAGCGCCAGGACCAGTCCCCACGACGCCAGCCGGAACCCGCTCCAGATCCCCGGTGCGACCAACCCCGGCGCGGTGATCATCGGGAAGCCGAACGCCCCGATGCTGAACAGCATCCCCGCCGCGACCGGCGCGAGCACCGGCAGGTGCACGGCGCTCTCGGTGAGATCGACGTCGTCACGTTCGGCTCCGCCGGCGATGGCGGCGCTGAGGGCCGCGACGGCGGCGAGCGCGACGGCCAGGCACGTGAACCACACCCCGGGTCCGACACTGATCGTGTCGAGGGTGCTCGATCCGGTGAACGCGGCGTCCAGGGTCGCGGCCGCGACCAGCATGATCGCCGACAGTGACACCACGAACGCGGGCCGCACGGCCGCCGCCCACCGGTGGTACAGCAGCGCGGCTCCCAGCGCCCCGACCAGCGCGCCGGCCGGGATCAACTGGCGGTTGGCGTAGGTCACCGGGGCAGTCATGCCCTCGACGACGAGCTGCGGGGCGAACGCGCCGATCAGCGCGGCGATCCCGGCGAGGACCCCGAGGACACCGGTCACGAGGTGCACCCGGGCCGACTCGAGTGTCACGTCGGCCTCGGCGCGTTCGTGGTTCTCACCGATTCGGGGGATCACCACGGCGAGCAGCAGCAACGGCAGCAGCGCCAGGTAGGGCCCCGGCGCGGGCCGCAGGTGGTCGACGACCAGGCCGGCGACGATCGACGGCACGGTGACCGCCCCGGCGGCAACGGCCACCCCGGCGACGACCCCGACAGCGGTCGTCGGGCGGGTGGCGGAGGCGGCGAAGACACAGCCGCCGAGCACCGCCGCCGCGACGAGCAGCAGCCCGACGCGGTTGAGGGCCGGCGAGCCGATGAGGTCGTTGCCGAGCATGAACGCGTTGGCCGAGTGGAACGGCGGCATGAACAACCCGACGACCGACACGGTGCCCAGCGCCAGCGCCCACCCCAACGCCCGCCGCCGCGCCGCGACGGAGACGGCCGCGTCGGCGTCGACCTCGATGCCGTAGGCGGAGCTCCTCGCGGCCCCCGCCCGGCCGGCCGCGAGCACCCCCGCCACGACCGTGGCCAGGTGCCCGGCGACCAGCAGCCAGATCCCACCGCGGGTGTCGAACTCGGCGAGGCTGGTCGGCACGAAGAACTCGGGCCGCGAGGCCGCCAGCGGGTCCTGGAGCAGCAGCAGGTCGGCGACCGCCCGGCCCGGTGCGAGCAACGCGGCCCCGACCAGCACCGCCGCCCCGGTCAACGCGCGCCCGGCCAGCACCAGCGCGCCGGCCAGCACCGGCGCCGCCACCGCGAGCAGCACCAGCAGGGGGGTCGCCCCGTACCCGGGAGCCAACTCGCTGGGCGCCAACCCCACGACCGCCCCGGCACCGAGCAAACCGGCCCCGACGACCGAGGCACCCAGGGCACCGCGAAGCCGAACCGGCGCGTCGGCCCAGCCGAGACGAACAGGCCCCGGACGGGCACCGACCGGCACGTGCCGCGGTCCCTCGGGCTGGCCGTGCGGTGATCGTCTCCGCGAAGTCATCGCGGAGACGCTAGCAAGTTGCCAGGCCGCGCAGCGCGCCGCCCGATCACGGGCAACCACTTCGAGGCTGCGACGAGGTCACGACCAGGTCACACTCCGGCGGCATCGGGCTGGGCGCCTGTGGCCACGCCGGGTTTGGCTGTTTCTTTTGCCGGGCCGTGGGGTGTTCCGATGGGGCATCTTCGGCGCTTGATGGTCGGTGGTGCTTCGTGGCCGGGGTTGCGGGCGCTTCGGCGTGACAGGGCCGTGGGTGCTTCGGGTTGTGGGTGCTTCGGTGCTGGGTTGTTGTCGGTGATTTCTCGGGTCTGGAGGTTTGTGGGTTCGGTTGGGGTGTTTGCGGGGTGGGGGTGGTGGGTGTTGCGCGGGGTGGGGTTGGGGTCGCCGGCGGATTGTCCGGGCGGCCACTCACGCCTCAAGAGGCCCTGAACTGGGGTGGGGTCTGGGTTCGTGTTCACCTGTGGGCCTCTTGACCCGTGAGCCTCCGCCGCCCTGACGCAGGGCTCAGGGGCAGGGCTGGCGCCCTGCCCCACCGTGCCGCCGACAACCCCAAAGCCCTCAACGGTCCCAGCACGCCAGGTCATGGCCGCTCCGACAAACCGGCCGCCCTGCCGCGATCAACGGTCCCAGCACACCAGGCCACCGTCGCTCCGACAGACGCCTGCCTTGCCGTGACCAACGGTCGCGGTTCGCCAGACCCCAGCCGCGCCGACAACTGGCCGGGGTCGTACCCGCAACGGCTGCCCCTGCCGTGATCGGCGGTTGTGAGTCGCGAGGCCGTGGCCGCGCCCACCTTTCCTCTGTTGGACGTGGCCTGTCGCCACCACCGCCCGGCCGTGATCAACGGCACCGGTTCGCGACGTCGGCGCCGCGACGGCGGCGGGCTGGGCGGACCCCATTCTGCGCATGGCTGTCACGGCCGCCAGGCCCGGTGGCGGCGGGCGCTGTCGCGGGGCTGCGCGGTTGCTTCCGGGAGTGAGACATGGATCTTCGGTGCGTGACGGAGGGGGCGGCCGGAACGGGGTCGAGGAGCGGTGAACAGCGGCCGTTTCGTGGTGTTGGGGGAGACGTAACCCAGGCTTGGGTTGCTTGGAAAGTTCGTAACGTGGATCACACCGGGGGATGAGGGGGTGGGTAACTTTGGGTTATTCCCGCTGCATAGGCGGTCTGTCAGGGGCCACCCGGTTGGCCGAGTTGGACCGGAGCGGTTGCCCTCGACGCTTTCCCTTCGTTACTGTCCCCCGGTCCGTTGTCACGGTCCGGTCACGAATTGGACAGGGTCGGTACCCGAATGCCGACCAGCCGGGATCCCCCGCCCGGTGTCCACGGCCAGCTCGGTCCCCGCCGAGTTGGGTGTTCGCGTCCGGGCTCCCCGAAGGCGGAAGGGCAGGAATTGTCTCGACATCGCTCCCCCGGCGATACCAGGGAGTGCGCGGCGCTCGATCAGGCCATGGCCGACCGCGTCCCGACCAACCGGGTTCGCGGCACCCACCGCGTCTCACCTCCCTCGTCGGCACTCCGGGGTCGCGTGGTCGTCGCGGCGGTCGCGCTCGGCGCGTTCGCCGCCGCCACCGCTGGACAGACGCTCACCGGTGGCAACGACCAGGGCGAGTCGCCCGAGGTGACGCCGCTGGCTGGCACGACGGACGCCTCGGCCGCCATCGGCGTCGGTGGCGGGAAGACGAACTCGATCTCCTCCGCCGCGCCCGAACTGCTCACCGTCGCCAAGACCACCGCCGCGCCGCTCGAGGCGCAGAAGATCGCCGCCACCGACCAGATCGTGCAGGCACGCGCCGCCCGGCTGGCCGCCATCGAGGCGGAGAAGAAGCGGCCCAAGTTCGTCCGGCCCGCCGAAGGGCGGCTGACCTCGGGCTACGGCGCCCGCTGGGGCACCACCCACTACGGCCTGGACATCGCCAACCGCATGGGCACGCCGCTGGTCTCGGCGGCCGACGGGGTCGTCATCGAGGCCGGCCCGGCCAGCGGTTTCGGACTCTGGGTCCGCATCGAGCACGCCGACGGCACGGTCACCGTCTACGGCCACATGGACACCATCACCGTCAACGAGGGTGAGACCGTCCAGGCCGGCGACCAGATCGCCACCATGGGCAGCCGCGGCTACTCCACCGGCCCGCACCTGCACTTCGAGGTGTGGGACGCCGACGGCCTCAAGCTCAACCCCCTGCCGTGGCTCAACGAGCACGGCGTCTACTACTGACCCGCCGCACGAAGTAGGCACCGGCGACCCGCCACGCCGCGCACAGCCGGCGGCTCGGACACCCCGCGACGCAGCGGCCGTCGACCTGACGGTGCAGTTCGAGCAGCGCCCGCCAGGCGGCCACCAGACGGCGCGTCTCGACGCCGAGCGCGCCCTCCGGCCGCGCGCCAGCCAGTCGGTCGACCGACTCCAGGTAACGGCCGACGCCCTCGGCGAGGAGTCGGTACAGCCTCTCGTCCACATCCAACGGCCCCCTTGATCAACGGTGCGAGATCATTTTCGCACAGGTGTTCGAAGGGGGCCAGTCGAACGGGCGAAGTTCTAGAGTTTCACCAGGGGAACGCTGCCGATCAGCATGAGGCGAATCGTGCCGGCGGTGCCGAAGTCGATCGTGGCGGTCGCCCGTGGCCCGGCGCCGTCGGTGCCCACCACCGTGCCCAGGCCGTACTTGTCGTGGTTCACCCGGTCACCGACCGCCAGCGACAGCGCTGGCATGTCCTTCCAGCCCCGTGCCGGGCCGAACCCGCCCTGGGAACCGCCACCCCGGGCCCGGACCGCCTCCGAGCGCCGTGAGCCCCACGTCGGCGCACTGGGGGCCGAACGCTCCGGCTGCACCCGCCGCCACTCGATCAGCTCCGCCGGGATCTCGTCGAGGAACCGCGACGGCGGGTTGGTCATCGGCTGACCCCACGCCGAACGCACGATCGCGCGCGACAGGTACAGCCGCCGCTGCGCGCGGGTGATCCCCACGTAGGCCAGCCGGCGCTCCTCGGCCAGCTCGACCGGGTCGCCCAGCGCCCGCATGTGCGGGAACACGCCGTCCTCCCAGCCGGTGCAGAACACCACCGGGTACTCCAGGCCCTTGGCGGTGTGCAACGTCATCAGCGTGACCACCCCGGAGCCGGCCGACTCGCCGTCCTCGTCGCCGTCGGGGATCTGGTCGGCGTCGGCCACCAGCGACACCCGCTCCAGGAACGCGGCCAGCGACCCGGCCTCGACCGGCGGCGGCTCCTGCTCCGGGGCCTCGACGACCTCCTCCACGCCGTCCATGGCGTGGGCGAACTCCCTGGCCACGGTCACCAGCTCGGTCAGGTTCTCCACCCGGGTGGCGTCCTGCGGGTCGTCGCTGGCCTCCAGCTCGGCGCGGTAGCCGGTGCGCTCCAGCACCGCCTCCAGCACCTCGGCCACCTCGTAGCCCTCCTCGACCATCTCCCGCAGACCGTCGACCAGCTCCACGAACCCGGCGATCGCGTTGCGGGAGCGCGGGTTGAGCAGCGCGACCCGGCCGTCGACCGCGTCCCGCAGGGCGGCCCAGAACGAGATCCGCTCCTTGTCGGCGTGGGTCGACACGCAGGCCTCGGCGCGGTCACCGATGCCGCGCTTGGGCACGTTGATGATCCGCCGCAGGCTGACCGCGTCCTCCGGGTTGGCGAGAACCCGCAGGTAGGCAAGGGCGTCGCGGACCTCGCGGCGCTCGTAGAACCGGACGCCGCCGACCACCCGGTAGGGCAGGCCGAGCCGGACGAAGATCTCCTCGAACACCCGGGACTGGTTGTTCGTGCGGTAGAAGACCGCGACGTCGCCGTAGTGCGGGGTCTCCTCGTCGTCCGAGCCACCGGAGTCCATCAGCCGGTCGATCTCGCCGGCCACGAACGCGGCCTCGTCGTGGTCGTTGTCGCCGACGTAGCCGACGATCTTCTCGCCGTCGCCCAGGGCCGTCCACAGGCGCTTGTCGCGCCGGTTGGGGTTGCGGGAGATGACCGCGTTGGCCGCCGACAGGATCGTCTGGGTCGAGCGGTAGTTCTGCTCCAGCAGGATCGTGGTGGCCTGCGGGTAGTCCCGCTCGAACTCCACGATGTTGCGGATGGTCGCGCCGCGGAAGGCGTAGATCGACTGGTCGGCGTCGCCGACCACGCACAGCTCACCCGGCTCGACACCGGTGTCCCCGGTGCCGACCAGCTCGCGGACCAGCGTGTACTGGGCGTGGTTGGTGTCCTGGTACTCGTCGACCAGCACGTGCCGGAAGCGACGGCGGTAGTACTCGGCGACGTCGGGGTGGCGTTGCAGCAGCTCGACCGTGCGCATGATCAGGTCGTCGAAGTCGAACGCGTTGGCCTGTTCGAGTCGCCGCTGGTACTCGACGTAGACCTCGGCGGCGCGGCGCTCGAAGTCGTTGGCCGCGGCCTCCTTGGCGTCCTCGGGGACGATCAGCTCGTTCTTCAGGTTCGAGATGTGTCCGGCGAGGCCACGGGCGGTGTAGCGCTTCGGGTCGAGGTCCAGGTCGCGGGAGACCAGGGTGATCAGCCGGCGGGTGTCGTCGGCGTCGTAGACCGAGAAGCTCGACTTCATGCCCAGCGTGGTGGCCTCGCGGCGCAGCACCCGCACGCACATCGAGTGGAACGTGGACACCCACATCGCGTTGGCGCGGCGGCCGACCAGCTCGACCACCCGCTCGCGCATCTCGGCGGCGGCCTTGTTGGTGAACGTGATCGCCATGATCTGGCCGGGGTGCACGTCCCGCGCGGCCAGCAGGTAGGCGATGCGTCTGGTGAGCACCCTGGTCTTGCCCGAGCCGGCGCCGGCCACCACGAGCAGCGGCGTGCCGGCGTGCTGGACGGCGCGTCGCTGCTGGTCGTTGAGGCCCGCGAGCAGGTCGGCGACCCCCTTGCGAGGCCGGGGTGACGCTGGGGTCGGTGAGGGCAATTCGAACAGAGTGTCCATCGTGCGCCAACGTTACCGGCCCCCACCGACAGCGAACGCGCGGCAAGCCCGGCACGGCCCGACCGCGCCACCCGACCACGCCGCCCGACCACGCCGCCTGACCACACTGTGGACACCTGGTGGACAGGTCCGGGCGGCTGGGGCAGAATCGATCGAGTGCGAACCAGCCACGTCAACTTTTTTTACGGGAACCGGACTCCGGCTCCCGTCGTGGCGTAGCACGCTCAGACCACAACGAAGCCCCGGAGTCCTCGGACCCCGGGGCTTCATCGCGCTGGGGCGGCGAACTCCATGACACCGGACAAGGATGAGGACATGCCCCAGAACGCGGCAATGAGTGAACAGGCGAGCGACCAGCCGGCCGACACCGAGATCGGCAAGCTCCGCGAGGAGATCGACTGGCTCGACGCCGAGATCCTGCGCCTGGTGAAGCGGCGCGTGGAGGTGTCGCGCACGATCGGCGCGGCGCGGATGGCGGCCGGCGGGCCGAGGATCGTCTACAACCGCGAGATGGACGTGCTCGCCCGCTACCGCGAGCTCGGCGCGGAGGGCCGCAAGCTCGCGATGGCCCTGCTCAACCTGGGTCGCGGGCCGCTGGGCCGTTAGCACCAGGAAATCTCAGGGATGTCACCGATCCCGGAGCTCGCGGCGGCGGGCACACTGGAGTCATGCTGAACCTGATCGCCGTCATCATCGCCATCGCCGCGGTGGTGGCCACGCTGGCTCACGTCGGCTATCTCGCGCTGCTGAACTCGGCCGCGACCAAGCGGGCCGGCGGGACGCCGATCGCCCAGTACGTGCGGTCGCGCTGGCCGGTCGCGGGTGTCACGACGGCCGGGGCACTGCTGGGGTGGGCGCTGACCGCCGGTACCGGCTTCGCGGACGTGCTGGCGATCGTGCTCGCGGCGGGTTCGGGCGGCGTGGCGGCCAAGGCGCTCCAGTCGACGAAGGACCGCTACCGCTCGGGTCAGTAGCGCCTGACACCGTCGCCTCACCCGGTCGAGTGAGGCGACGGTCGCGCGCGCACCCGGGCGGGCGAACCGTGTGCGACCGCTTACTCTGACGCGGGTGAGCCCCGTTACGCCCATAGAAGCGCGCTCGGCGCTGGTGGTCACCGCGCATCCGGATGACGTCGACTTCGGCGCGGCCGCGACGGTGGCGGGGTGGACGGACGCGGGGGTCGAGGTCAGCTACTGCGTGGTCACCTCGGGCGAGGCCGGCGGGGAGGTCGGCCGGGACGCCGCCGCGCTGGCGGCGCGCCGGGAGGCCGAGCAGCGGGCGGCGGCCGAGGTGGTCGGGGTCCGGGACGTGCGGTTCCTGCGGTACCCGGACGGGGCCGTCGAGCCGTCGCTCGCGTTGCGTCGGGACATCACCCGGGTGATCCGCACGGTGCGCCCGGAACGGGTGATGACCTGGTCTCCCGAGATCAACTGGGCGTTTGTGGCGACCACCCATCCGGATCACCGGGCGGTCGGGACGGCCACGTTCGCCGCTGTCTATCCCGACGCGCGCAACCCGCACGTCTTCCCCGAGCTGCTGGCCGACGAGGGCCTGGAGCCGTGGACCGTGCGGGAGTTGTGGCTGGTCGACGGCCCGGTGGAGCGGCGCAACCACGCGGTCGACGTGACCGCGACGTTCGACCGCAAGCTCGCCGCGCTGCGCTCGCACGTCTCGCAGGTCGGTGACGGCGACGGACTCGATGTGGGGATCCGGACCTACCTGTCGGGGATCGCCACTCGTCACGGGCTGGCGAACGGATTGCTGGCCGAGGACTTCCAGGTGGTTGACACCAGCTGATCGGGTGACGAAGCCATCACCTGACATCACGATCAGGCGGGAGCGAGGTCTCAACAGCCATGAGTAGCGGGGGATGGCCCGCAGGGTCACGTCATGGCAGGCACCGGCGTCGGTCGGTGGACGCGGCATGGACAGCCACAGGGACACCGGCGGGGACAGCGGCATGGACACCGGCCGTTCGCCCGGACGGGGCGAGCCAGGGGCCGACCCACGCCCGGCCGGGGGACGTCCCGCTCCCCTTACTGCCCCCGTCCGCGCACCGGGACCAGCCGGTCACGCGCGAGGACGGCGACGTGCTGGACGATCCGCTGCTCGGACCGTGGCGCGACCAGCTCGCCGGTGTGGACGACCCGTGGCCGACCGGGCCGGCGGAGCTCGCCGATGACCCGCTCGACCTGCCGCCGCCCGCGCCGCCGTCGGTGGTGGCCGCGCTGTGCGCCGACCCGGCGCCGCGTCGGACGCGGCGGCACCGGCGCGCCCGGGGCAGCGCCAGGAACGACGACCCCGCGGCGGACACGATTCCGTTGGCGCTGGTTCCGTTCCCGCGCGACGCCGAACCAGTGGTCGGACCGCTGACGACCCCGCCGAGCGGCCTGCGCAAGTTCGACCTCGGCACCGTGCCGGCGTCGGTGACCCCGCCGAGGACCTGGCGGACGGCCGCCTGGTTCGCCGTCGGGACGTCGGTGGCGGTGGTCTGCGGGCTGACGCTGTCGGCCGTGTGGCTGGTCGGGCCGCAGTGGCCCGGCCAGACGATCGACGCGCTGCCCGCCTATCCCACCAGCCCGCTGGAGATCGAGCGGCTGCCGGCGGAGGAGACCTCCGCCGCGCCGGCGCCCAGTTCCTCGCGGAGCCCGGTGTCCTCGCCGCGCCCGGAGGCCGGCAAGGCGCCCGCACCGCGCGAGTCCACCGTCCGGCGCACGGCCACGGCCGGGGACACCACCGACACCCCCACCACGACCAGCACCGACGCACCGGAGGAGGCAGGGGAGCCGGCGGCGGTGATGGCCGCGGCGGTCCCGCCCCGGCGGACCACGGTCGGGCCCGAGCCGGTGACGCCGACCGCGCCGCAGATCATGGGCGACCGCACCGAGCAGTACTTCGCGCTGGTCACCAGCGACCCGGAGGCGGCCTACGCGCTGTGCACCGGGAGCATGGCCAAGGGCGGTCCGGAGGCCATCGAGGCGCGCTACGCGGGCGTGGACCGGATCGAGGTCGTGGACATCGTCATCGACCGGGGCCGTGCGGTGACGACCAGCACGCTGCGGCTGCACCACGCCGACGGTCAGGTCACGACCGAGCGACACCGTTTGACGTTCACCTGGGGTGGTGATCCGATGATCAGCGACGAGATCGTCACTGACTGATAGGCCGAACGAGTGACATCCCCGGTCAGTGATCAGCCCGATCGGGTGATCCACTTCAATTAGCTAGCGTTCCCCCGCCCCACGGGAGTACCCCTTGGGGACCTAACGCTACGCACGGAGGCCGTCACAAAGTGGATCGTCTGACGACCGGGCGACGGCATGTCCGCGCCGGGTCGGTTCACGTCACCGAACTGATCAACAGACAGGCGCTCCGCCCCGGCGCGCCGGCACCGCTCGCCGCGCCACCCACCCGGACCCCCGACCACGCCCGCCCCAGGCCCACCCGTCCCCGACCGGCGGCCGCCGAACCGACCGAACCCCTCGAACGGGTGATGGTCGTCGAACCGGGGTCCCACCGGCGGCCACCCTCGCGCGGCGCCCAGCTCGCCAAGCTGACCAGCCTCGGCGCCGCCACCCTGGTGCTCTGCGCCGCGATCGCCACCGGCGCCGCCATCAGCCACCAGCGCTCCGGCGAGACCGCCGCCGACCGCCCCGCCCTGCGCATCACCGGCGACCAGGCCATGCTGCCCGACCAGCTCGAACGCAGCCTGCCGACCTCCGGCGCGGCCCGACCGCCGGCCCCCGCCGCGACGCCGGCCCCCGAGCCAGTCGAGACGACCACCCCGTCCCCCACCGCCAGCGCGCCGGTGCCACCGGCCGCGACGGTCACCGCCGAGGCGCCCCGTGCCGTCGCGCCGCCGGTGGCCGCCCCGATGTCGGACGTCGCGCTGGTCAGGAAGTTCTACGAGCTGCTGCCCGCCAACCCGGACAGCGCCTTCGACCTGCTCGCCCCCGATCTGCTCAGCAGCACCCTCGGTGAGTTCCTCGACTCCTGGTCGACCGTCCGCCGGATCGACGTCCTGGAGGTGCGCGAGCACGCGGAGGGCGTCATCGCCGTGGTCCGGCTGGCGCTCGCCGACGGCGGCGCCATGCGGGTCGAACAGTTGCTCACCGTGGCCGACTCGCCGAGGTGGATCACCGGCGCCCAACTGCTGTCGGCCCAGCGCAACTGATCGAGTAACGTTTACAGACACCGTGCACGGTGTGGTCCGCATTCGTGTGCACAGAGTGAACGCCTAGCCTGGTGCGGGTCGGCGTACGTGGACCCGCCGTTCGGACTGGCGATCATTGGAAACGCCCGCGCCAGCCCGGGAGGTGTTCTGTGCCCTGCGGTCCAGTATTCCCGCACTCTCGGAGCCGGCATGACAACCGAACGCCTGCAGGCAGGGAGGACTCGTCGCGATGACCGATGAGGGTCGCCTGGTAGCCGGGCGCTACCGCCTCGTCCACCGCATCGGTACGGGTGCGATGGGCGTTGTGTGGCAGGCGCACGACGAGCGGTTGAACCGAACGGTCGCTGTCAAGAGACTCCTGCTCCAGCCCGGCCTCCCGCCCGACGAGGCGGCCGAGGCGGTCGCGCGGTGCATGCGCGAGGGCCGGATCGCCGCCAAGCTCCAGCACCCGAACGCCATCGCGGTGTTCGACGTGGTGGACGAGGACGGCGTGCCGTGCCTGGTGATGGAGTACCTGCCGTCCAAGAGCCTGGCCATGGTGATGGCCGAGCGGGGCCCGCTCTCGCCGCGTGAGGTGGCCTGGATCGGCGCCCAGTCGGCGGCCGCGCTGGCCGCCGCGCACGCGGCCGGCATCGTCCACCGCGACGTCAAGCCGGGCAACATCCTGATCGCCGACGACGGCACGGTGAAGATCACCGACTTCGGGATCTCCCGGGCCACCGACGACGTCACGGTCACCAAGACCGGCATGATCGCCGGCACCCCCGCCTACCTCGCGCCGGAGTCGGCCGTCGGCCAGGAGCCATCGCCCGCCTCGGACGTGTTCTCCCTCGGCTCGACGCTCTACGCCGCGATCGAGGGCGAGCCGCCGTTCGGCCTGACCGACAACACCCTGCAACTGCTGCACGCGGTGGCCGCCGGGCGGATCAACCCGCCGCAGCGCTCCGGCCCGATGACCGGCGTGCTGAACTGGCTGCTGGCCGCCGAGCCGGAGCAGCGGCCGGCGACCGCGCGGGCCAGGGACCTGCTCTCGGCCGTGGCCGCCGGAGAGACCCCGTCGCTGCCCAGGGCGTTCCCGGCGACCGACTCGGCGACCCGCATGGTCATGCCCAACAGCGGCTACGGCGACCGGGACGAGTACGACTACCGGGACAACTACGACGACGGGTACGGCGGCACGACCCAGCTGGTCGGCGCCGGTGACCGCACCCGCTCGGTGCCCCGGCAACGGCCGACCGCGCCGCCGCCCACGGCCAAGTCACGCAAGCCGCTGGTGTTCGCCGGTGTGCTGCTGGTCGCCCTGGTCGCGACCGCCGCCGTGCTGCTGTCCGGCCGGGACGAGACGCCGCCGCCCAGCACCCCGGGCGGGACGACCACCACGTCGGTCGTGCCGACCACCACCTCGACCACCACCACGACCACGACGACACCGCCGCCGGTCGAGGAGGAGCCGGTCGAGGAGGAGCCGGAGCCGACCACCACGACCACGACGACCACCACCACGACGACCACGACGACGACCACCACCACGCCGCCGGAGGAACCGACGACCACGACGACGACCACGACGACGCCTCCGGACGAGCCCCCGGCGGGGGTGGTCCGGTGACCCGCGCGGACGTCGTCGAGGGCGTGCTGGGGGTTGTCGGTGACGGGTGAGGGCGATCTCGTAGCCGGGCGCTACCGGCTGGGCCGGCAGCTGGGCTCCGGGGCGATGGGCATCGTGTGGCAGGCGCACGACGAGCGGCTGCACCGCACGGTCGCGGTCAAGCAGATGCTGCTGCAGCCGGGGCTGTCGGAGGCACAGGCCGAGGAGTCGCGGCGAAGATGTATGCGTGAGGGCCGCATCGCCGCGCGGCTGGCTCACCCCAACGCCATCACGGTCTACGACGTCGCCGAACACGACGACGACCCGTGGCTGATCATGGAGTACCTGGCGTCCAAGAGCCTGGCCGCCGTGCTCACCGAACGCGGGACGCTGCCGCCGGCCGAGGCCGCCGGGATCGGGACGCAGGTCGCGTCCGCGCTGGTCGCGGCGCACGCGGCCGGCATCGTCCACCGGGACATCAAGCCGGCCAACGTGCTGCTCGCCGAGGACGGCACGGTCAAGATCACCGACTTCGGCATCTCCCGGGCCACCGGCGACGTCACCGTCACCGCCACCGGGATGCTCGCCGGCACCCCCGCCTACCTGGCGCCCGAGGTGGCCAAGGGCGAGAACCCGACGCCGGCCGCCGACGTGTTCAGCCTCGGCTCGACGCTGTACACGGCCGTCGAGGGGCACTCGCCGTTCGGCCTGAGCGAGAACACGCTGGCCCTGCTGTACGCGGTGGCCGCCGGCAAGATCACCCCGCCGAGACAGGCCGGGCCGCTGACCGCGCTGCTGATGCAGTTACTGCGGGTGGACCCGGAGGAACGGCCGTCGCTGATCACCGCGCGGGACGGCCTCGCCGCGGTCGCCGAGGGCCGGCCGGTGCCCGGACTGCCCGCCGCCCCCAGCGCCGCCGCGCTCGGGCCGACCGACCGGATCGCCGGGAACCGGTTGCCCCCGCCGGTCGCCACCCCACCCCAGCAGCAGTGGCCGCAGCCACCCAAGGACTCCACCCGCCTGGACGTCCACCCGTTCGCCGAGCCGGCGCCGAGCGGACCCGGCCCGATCGCGCACCGCGAGCCGATGCCCTCCGGCCCGCTCCCCCGTTCCCGCCCGCCGCGCCCGCCGGCCCAGCCGAACAAGGTCCGCTCGGTGGTGCTGACGCTGCTGGCGATCGTGGCCGCCGCGCTCGTCGGGATCCTCGTGGCCAGCCTGTTCACCTCCGAGGGCACCAACGGCGCCGGCGGCGCCGGCCCGACGACCACCCAGGAGCAGCCCCAGCCCCAGCCGTCGCCGGACACCGCCACCTCGGACGAGGAGACCACCACCGAGGACGACGAGGACGAGGGCGACGAGCCGACCGACGAGGACTACATCGAGGCCGTCAAGGACTACTACGCGCTGTTACCCGACGACCCGGAGGCCGCGTGGGAGCACCTGACCGAGCGGGCGCAGGGCATCTCCGACGGTTTCGAGGGCTACGCGAACTTCTGGGGCACGGTCAAGTCGGTGAAGGTCCGCGAGCCCTACGCGAACGGCAACCGGGTCGCCGCCACCCTGTTGTTCGACCGCAAGAAGGGCGGCAAGTCGACCGAGGCCTACTCGTTCGCCCTGATCGAGCAGGACGGCGAGCTGATGATCGACAACTTCGTGCGCACCGGCCGGGGCAGCGGCTGATCCACCGGCTGATCCACCGGCTGACGTCTCAGACCAGCCGCCGGTCCGACGCCCAGCGGGACAGCTCGTAGCGGTTGGACAGCTGGGTCTTGCGCAGCACGCTCGACACGTGCGTCTCCACGGTCTTCACCGAGATGAACAGCTCCGCGGCGATCTCCTTGTACGCGTAACCCCTGGCCAGCAGGCGCAGCACGTCGCGTTCGCGCGGGGTCAGCAGGTCGAGCTCCGGGTCGGAGATGGGGGCCGCACCCGGCCGGTCGGCGAACGCGTCCAGCACGAACCCGGCCAGCCTCGGTGAGAACACCGCGTCGCCCTCGGAGACCCGCACGACCGCCCGCACCAGCTCGTGGCTGGAGATCGTCTTGGTGACGTAGCCCCTGGCGCCGGCGCGGATCACCGCGATCACGTCCTCGGCGGCGTCGGACACCGACAGCGCCAGGAACACGACCTCCGGGTTCTCCGGCCGCGCCCGGCGCAGCACCTCGGCGCCACCGCCGTCGGGCATGTGCACGTCCAGCAGCACCACGTCCGGCTTGAGGTGCCCGATGCCGGCCACCGCCTCACCGACGGTGCCGGCCTCGCCGACCACCTCGATGTCGTCGGTGATCGAGTCCAGCTCGGCGCGGACCCCCGCCCGGAACAACCCGTGATCGTCAACAAGGAACACCCGGACGGCCATCACGCCTCCCTCTCTGTCCTGTCGGCGCTCACGCCGACCTGGCTCCGACGGTAGCGCGTGGCATGTGCAGCTGGACCTCGGTGCCCTCACCGGGCGCGGTCCGCAGGCGCAGTTCGCCGCCGTTGCGTTCCATCCTGCCCCGGATCGAGTCGGCCAGGCCATGGCGGTCGGTCGGCACGGCCGACGGGTCGAAGCCCGTGCCCCGGTCCCGGATGAAGATCGTCACCTGGTCGGACTCGACCTCGGCGTACACGCTGACCTCGGACACCCCGGCGTGCTTGGCGGCGTTGACCACGGCCTCGCGGGCGGCGAACACCAGGCCGGTGAGCTTCTCGTCCAGCTCGCAGTCGCCGACGACGACCTGCTGGACCTGGATGGCGAAGGTGTCCTCGACCTCGCCGCAGGCCTGCGCGACGGCCTCGGCGAACTTCATCGCGTCCGACGGGTCACCGCCCTTGCCGTAGCCCGACGGCCCGTACAGCCAGCCACGCAGCTGCCGTTCCTGGCCCCTGGCCAGGCGCAGCACCTCGCGCGGGGCCTCGGACTGCTTCTGGATCAGCGCGAGGGTCTGGAGCACCGAGTCGTGCAGGTGCGCGGCGATCTCGGCGCGCTCCTCGGAACGGATGCGTTCGCGGCGCTCCTCGCCCAGGTCGCGGACCAGGCGCAGCCAGAACGGCACGGTCAGCACGGCCACCCCGATCAGCGCGGCCAGCACCGACAGCAGCGCGAACTGCATCTGGTCGATGTTGACGTTGCGGACCAGGAACAGGGTGATCCCGGTGATCACCAGCGCGGCCCCGGACAGCACCCTGACCAGGGCGCTGCGTCCGCCGTCGCCGAGCAGCACCGACGAGACGCCGGCCCGGGTGCGTTTGCGGGTGGACTCGTCGGCCTCCCGCCAGACCAGCGCGATACCGACCAGGGTGACGCCGACACCGCCGGCCACCCAGCCGTTGAGCGTGCCGGACAGGGTCCCCAGGCCCAGCGCCAGGCCGAAGCCCAGGGCGAGCAGCCCGCGCGCCTGCTGGCGTTCCTTGCGGGTGACCTCCTTGACCTGCTCCTCGCGCTTGCTCTGCGGCACGAACATCCACAGCAGGCCGTAGGCGAGGACCCCGGCGCCGCCGAGCGCGGCCAGCAGGGCGAACGCCAGCCGCACCCACAGGACCTTGATGTCGAGGTGGTCGGCGATCCCCCCGGCGACCCCCGCCACGGCACGCCCGGACCGCCGCCGACGCATCTTCCGCACGTCGTCGACCGGTTCCGGGGCTTTCGCCGGCACGCGCTCGATGTCCGAGTTCACCACCACCTGCTGTACGACCACCGCTCCATGGTCACACGTCCAGGATGCCGGATCATCGGGGAAATACCCCGAACAGCGCGCCAACCCTGACTCCGGGTCAAACTCAGGGGTCGTCCCGGATGTGCCGAACGCGACCAGCGGGAATGCTCGTTACCGTGAGTGGGACAACGGGATCGAACCGCGGCGGCCTGGCCGACGTGGAGGAGCTTGCACAGGATTTCTGGGCGACGCGGCCGAGACGGCCGCGGCGTGGCCGCAAGATCGCCGGCGTGGCCGCCGGGATCGCCAACCGTTACGGCATCGACCCGACGCTGGTCAGGATCGGGTTCGTCGTGGCGGCCGTCTACGGGGGCGCCGGGCTGGTCGTGTACCTGATGGGCTGGCTGTTCCTGCCCGAGCAGGACGACGAGGTGTCGCCGTTCGAGTCGCTGATCGGGCGCGGGCGCAGCTCCACGTCGTCGATGTTCACGGTGCTGCTGTGCCTGTCGTTCATCCCGCTGTTCAGCTGGTTCTTCAACGGGTTCTACCCGGGTTTCCTCGGCCTGCTGATCTGCGCCGGGGCGCTGTACCTGCTGCACCGGGGACGCGGCCACCTGCGCCGCGACCAGGCCAGCGCGTCACCTCGGCCGGCGGCGGAGGCCCCGATGCCCCCGATGCCGCCGATGCCCCCCGTGCCGCCGACCATGCCGACCATGCCGATGTCGAGCCCGGTGCCGCCCCCTGTGTCGACACCGATGTCGACGCCGGCCGCCGGTGGGACGACCGTGCCGCTGCCGGAGGAGACCCCGGCCGCCGAGGAGCGCGTGGCGGAGCCCGAGCCGAGGAACACGCCGCCCTCGTGGGACCCGCTCGGTGCCGCGCCCTTCGCCTGGGACCTGCCAGACCCGAACCCGCCGCTGGACGAGCAGGAGCCGCCGCCACCGCCGGTGCGCCGGCGCAGGTCCCGCATCGGCCTGGTGACCGTGGGTGTCGCGCTGATCACGGTGGCCGGCATGTCGATCGCCGACAACAGCTGGCTCGACGCGCAGCACATCATCGGCGTGGCGATGGCCGTCCTGGGCCTTGGCCTGGTCGCCGGGTCGTTCGTGCGGGGCGGCCGGGGCCTGATCGGCCTGGCGGTGCCGCTGTCGGTGATCGGGATCGGCCTGACGGCGATCACGCCGGACGGCTGGCACGGCGTCGGGGACATCGACGCGCGGCCCACCGAGGTGGCGCACGTGACACCGGAGTACAACCGCTCGCTCGGCTCGGTCAAGCTCGACCTGACCGAACTGCCCGACACGGGCACCGTGGACACCCGGATCGACCTCGGTGTCGGGGACGTGAAGGTGGACCTGCCGCCGAACGCGGACGTGTGGCTGACCTGCCGGACCAACGTCGGCACGACCAACTGCCTTGACCACAAGCGCGACGGCATCGACAACGACGAGCTGTCCGAGATCGTCGACCACGGCGTCGACGGGCCGGGCGGACTCCAGGTGTACATGACCATCGACGTGGGCGTCGGAAGTCTGGATGTGGACCGTGGCTGAGCGCGACGACGACCGTACCGAGGCCCGGCGCTGGCCGGACCTGTTCACCCTGCTCGTCGGCCTGGCGACGCTGTTCGCCTCGGCCTACGTGCTCACCGACGGCCAGGTCTGGGTGCCCACGATGGACCCGAGGTGGGTGCTGGCCGGCGGCGCCGGCCTGGTCGGCCTGCTGATGCTGGCCTCCTCGCTGCGCGGCGGCCGCCGCAAACGCTGAGCGCGTCCCCGCCCCTCACACCACGAACGGGTGGTCTCCGACCGGAGGCCACCCGTTCGCTCATTCCCACTCGATGGTGCCCGGCGGCTTGGACGTCACGTCCAGCACGACCCGGTTGACCTCGGCGACCTCGTTGGTGATCCGGGTGGAGATCCGCTCCAGCACGTCGTAGGGCAGCCGGGTCCAGTCGGCGGTCATCGCGTCCTCGCTGGACACCGGGCGCAGCACCACCGGGTGGCCGTAGGTGCGGAAGTCGCCCTGCACGCCGACGCTGCGCACGTCGGCCAGCAGCACCACCGGGCACTGCCAGATGTCGTTGTCCAGGCCGGCGGAGGTCAGCTCCTCGCGGGCGATCGCGTCGGCCGCGCGCAGGGTCGCCAGCCGCTCGGCGGTGACCTCGCCGATGATCCGGATGCCCAGGCCCGGCCCGGGGAAGGGCTGGCGGGCCACGATCATCTCCGGCAGACCCAGCTCAAGGCCGACCCGGCGGACCTCGTCCTTGAACAGGTCACGCAGCGGCTCGACCAGCTCGAAGGCCAGGTCGTCCGGCAGTCCGCCGACGTTGTGGTGGCTCTTGATGTTGGCCGCGCCGGTGCCGCCGCCGGACTCGACGACGTCCGGGTAGAGCGTGCCCTGCACCAGGAACCGGTAGTCGCCCTCGGCCTTGAGGTCGCGCTCGGCCTGCTCGAAGACCCGGATGAACTCCCGGCCGATGATCTTGCGCTTCTGCTCGGGGTCGGTGACCCCGGCGAGCGCGTCGAGGAACCGGTCGGCCGCGTCGACGGTCACCAGGTTGACCCCGGTGGCGGCGACGAAGTCCCGCTCGACCTGCCCGCGCTCACCGGAGCGCAACAGCCCGTGGTCGACGAACACGCAGGTCAGCCGGTCACCGATGGCCCGCTGGACCAGCGCGGCGGCCACCGCGGAGTCGACCCCGCCGGACAGGGCGCAGATCGCCCGACCCTGCCCGATCTGGGCGGCGATCCTGGCGATCTGGTCGTCGACGATGGAGGCGATGGTCCACGACGGGCGCAGGCCGGCGACGTCGTGCAGGAACCGGCGCAGCACCTGCTGGCCGTGCGGGCTGTGCGCCACCTCCGGGTGGTACTGCACGCCCGCGAACCGCCGCGTCAGGTCCTCGAACGCCGCGACCGGCGCGCCGTCGGAGCCGGCGGTGACGGTGAACCCGGCCGGGGCCTTGGTGACGCTGTCGCCGTGGCTCATCCACACCGGGTGCCGGGGCGGCAGGTCGGCGTGCAGCACGCCGCCCCGCGCGGCCGGCTCGGTGGACAGCTCGGTGGACAGCTCGGTGGACAGCTCGGTGCGGCCGAACTCGCGGGAGCCGGTGTGCTCGACGGTGCCGCCCAGCGCCTTGGCCATGGCCTGGAAGCCGTAGCAGATGCCGAACACCGGCACGCCAGCGTCGAACAGCGCCGGGTCGACCTCGGGGGCGTCCTGGGCGTAGACGCTCGACGGGCCGCCGGAGAGCACGATCGCCGCCGGGTCGCGCGCCAGCAGCGACGCCACGTCCTCGGTGTGCGGTACGACCTCGGAGTAGACCTGCGCCTCGCGTACCCGCCGAGCGATGAGCTGGGCGTACTGCGCTCCGTAGTCGACGACGATGACCGGCCGGTGGAGATTCTGCGTCACCACGGAAGCATGTCACGGGCCGGAAGGAACTACGGTGGGGGCATGAACGCGACAGAGCCGCACCTGCCGACCCCCCGGCCGGCCTGGATCGCCGGCCAGGCCGAGCAGAGCGACCAGACGCTGGCGGTGCACCACCCCTACGACGGTGACGAGATCGCCACCGTGTGTGTGCCCACCGCCGAGCAGGTCGAGCGCGCGGTCAGCGCCGCGGTGGCGGTGGCCAAGGAGTTCCGCACGACGCCGGCGCACCTGCGGGCCGCCGCCCTCGACCACGTGTCCCGTTCGCTGCGCGAACGCGCCGACGAGGTCGCGGAGATGATCACCGCCGAGAACGGCAAGCCGCTCAAGTGGGCCAACGTCGAGGTCAACCGGGCCGTGTCGACGTTCCGGTTCGCCGCCGAGGAGGCCCGCCGGTTCTCCGGCGAGGTCCAGCGGCTGGACACCGATCCGACCGCGGAGGGCCGGCTGGCGATCGTGCGGCGGGTGCCGCGCGGCCCGGTGCTGGGCATCGCCCCGTTCAACTTCCCGCTGAACCTGGTCGCGCACAAGATCGCCCCGGCGATCGCCGTCGGCGCGCCGATCATCGTCAAGCCGGCGCCGCGCACCCCGCTCTCGGCGCTGCTGCTCGGTGAGCTGCTCGCCGAGACCAACCTGCCCGAGGGCGCGTTCTCGGTGCTGGCGCTGGGCAACGAGGAGACCTCCGCGCTGGTCACCGACCCTCGGCTGCCGGTGGTGTCGTTCACCGGATCGGGTCCGGTCGGCTGGTCGCTGATGGACGCCGCCCCGCGCAAGCAGGTGGTGCTCGAACTCGGCGGCAACGGCGCGGCCGTGGTCTGCGCCGACTGGCCGGACCTGGACTTCGCCGCGCAGCGGATCGCGACCTTCGGCAACTACCAGGCCGGGCAGTCGTGCATCGCGGTGCAGCGGGTGCTGGTGGACCGCAAGGTCGCCGACAAGTTCCTGCCGATGCTGCTGGGCGCGGTGGGCCGGCTGCGCACCGGCGACCCGCACGACCCGGACGTCGAGGTCGGCCCGCTGGTCGACGAGGCGGCCGCGCGGCGGCTGGAGACCTGGGTCCAGGAGGCCGTCGACGGGGGCGCGAAGCTGCTGGCCGGTGGCAAGCGCGACGGCGCGAGCCTGGAGCCGACCGTGCTCTCCGAGGTCCCCCGCGACGCCAAGGCCTGGTCGGAGGAGGTGTTCGGCCCGCTGCTGGCGGTGTCGGTCACCGACGGCATCGACGACGCGTTCGCGCAGGTCAACGACTCCCAGTACGGCCTGCAGGCCGGGGTGTTCACCCGCGACGTCCAGGTGGCGTTCCGGGCCCGCGCCGAGCTGGACGTGGGTGGCGTGATCGTGGGCGACGTGCCGTCCTTCCGCGCCGACCAGATGCCCTACGGCGGGGTGAAGGGCTCCGGGGTCGGCCGCGAGGGCATCCGCAGCGCGATGAACGACTTCACCGAGGAGCGGATCATGGTGCTCACCGGTCTGGAGCTGTGAGGCCCTGCCGGAAGGCGAACACGCCGTCGGGGTCGTAGCGGCTGGCGACCTCCCGCAGGCGCGGGAGGTTCTGGCCGTAGTAGGCGTCGGCCCAGTCGGGCATGGCCGGGTCGATGTAGTTGACGTAGCCCTTCGCGCCGGCCAGTGCGCCGAGGCCGTCGCGGACCTCGCCGACCTGGTCGGTGGCGGCCCGGGCACCGGCGGCGGTGTTGGCGTAGATCTGGGCGCTGGCCAGCGCGCCCCGGTGCGGGAACGCGGTGTCGCCCGGCGCGACCGCTGACACAGCGCCGCCGAGGGAGTCCAGCAGCAGGTCAAGGCCGGTTCGGCCGGCGAGCAGGCCGGTCACCGCCGCCGGGTCGACCGGCCCGTCGAGGATGCGGGACGAGGCGACGAACGACTCGCGGCCCAGTTGTCCGCCCTCGGTCTCCGGGTGGCACTGGGCGAGGTCGCGGGTGGAGCAGCCGCCGAAGTAGCGCATGGCGTCCAGGTAGCTCCTGGTGGACAGCAGCACCGAGGTCGCGGTGAGCCCGATCCGGTCGAGCTGGCGCCGGCAGCCGGTCTCGTCGCCGACGAAGCAGCCGCCGATCCGCACGCCGGGTGGGGACCCGGCGGAGAGCACGCAGTTGGTCCACAGCTCGTCGGGCAGGTCGGCGACCCAGTTCTGCCAGGCGCCGAGCACCTGGTCGGCGCCGACGCCGAAGCGCAGCGAGAACACGGTCAGCTCGGGCGCCGGCTCGGTGGCGAAGGTGAACGAGGTGACGATGCCGACGTTGCCGCCACCGCCGCCGCGCAGCGCCCAGAACAGGTCGGGGTCCTGGGCCTGGGACACCGTGGCGACCTCGCCGCCGGCGGTGACGATCCGCGCCGACACCAGCCGGTCGCAGGTCAGGCCGTACTTGCGGGCCAGCACGCCGATGCCGCCGCCCAGGGTCAGGCCGGCGACGCCGACGGTCGGGCAGGACCCGGCCGGCAGGGCGCGGCCGGCGGCGGCCAGGCCGGCGTAGACGTCGATCAGCCGGGTGCCGGCGCCGACAACGGCGGTGCCGTCCGGCGCGACCTCCACCCCCGAGAGCGGGTTGAGGTCGACGACCAGCGCGCCGTCGGGGTTGCTGTAGCCGGCGTAGCTGTGCCCGCCGGAGCGGGCGGCGATCGGGATCCGTGACCCGGCGGCGACCTCGACGCAGGCCTGGACGTCCTCGTCGCGCGTGCAGCGGGCCACGGCGGCCGGGCGGCGGCCGTCGAACAGCGGGTTGTACACCCGGCGGGCGGCGTCGTAGCCGGGCTGGCCGGGCAGGTGGAGGCCGCCGGGCAGGCGGGCGGCCAGGCCGGCCCAGTCGGGCGGTCCCGGCTCGGTCGTGGCGGTGGTCGTCGGTGGCGGCAGGGCGGTGGAGGACCTGGTCGGGGTGGGACGCGGGTCGCCGGTGGTGCCCGAGCAGGCGGTGGCCGCGCCGGCGGTCAGCGCGGCGGCGGCACCGAGGAACGTTCGGCGGGTGAGCACGCCTGGTAGACGTCCTGGCGTTGGTCAGGTTGCCGGCGACCACCCGGTCGCGCGCCGCAGGGCCGCGCTGACCAGCGGCGCGAGCTGGGCGGGCACCTGCGGCTCGGTGATCCTGGCGGCCAGGTACCCGTCGGGGCGCACGACGGCGAGCGAGCGGGGCGCCAGCCCGATGGCCCGGGCGAGGGTGTCGTCGGCGGACTGGTCCAGCGGCACGGGCCGGCCGGTGAGTTCGCGTTCCCAGTCGTCGGCCGGGCGCCACGGGCACCAGTGGGTGAGCACGGCGAAGCGCGGGCCGACGAGTTCACGCAGCCGCATGCCCCACTCCAGCCGGGCGTCCGGGCAGGGCGCGCCGGGCCGCAGCAGGTTCGGCGCCAGGTACGGCACCGGGGTGAACCGGGGTGGTGAGCGGCGAGTCGGGGTAGTGGTGGGGTTCGGCGAGGCGGCCGGAGTCGATCTGGTCGCGGGCGTGTTCGTCGGTGACCGCGCGGGTCAGGACGTCGGTGCGGTGGGCGCGGTCGGCGTCGGTGCCCGGGACGAGGAAGCGCATGGTCTCGCCGGTGACCCGCAGGTTCTCCTCGGCGGCGGCGCCGCGCTCGGTGTCGTAGGAGGCGAGCAGGCCGGGGCCGGCACGCCCGGCGCGGTCCAGGGCGATCTTCCAGGCGGCGTTGTCGGCGTCGCAGATCCCGGAGTTGAGGCCGCGCGCGCCGAACGGGCTCATCACGTGCGCCGCGTCGCCGGCCAGCAGGACCCGCCCGACGCGCATGGCCGGTACCCGCCGCTGGTGGAACCGGTAGACCGACAGCCAGATGATCTCGTAGTCGCCGTGTCCGACGACGGCCCTGATCCGCCGGTCGAGGCCGTCGCCGGCGCGTTCGGCGTCCAGGTCGAAGTCGTGCGGTACCTGCCAGTCGATGCGCCACACGCCGCCGGGTTGGGGGTGCAGCAGGACCTGGCGGCCGGGGTTCCACGGCGGGTCGAAGTAGAACCGGCGTTCCGGCACGGTGAGGCCGAGGTCGGCGCGCAGGTCGGCGATCAGGAACTTGTCCGAGTAGGACGTTCCGGGGAACGGCAGGCCGAGTGACTCGCGGACCGCCGAGTGCCCGCCGTCGGCGCCGACGAGGTGTGAGCCGAGGACCTCTGAGTCCGACGTGGACACGGTGACGCCGTCGGCGTCCTGCTCGACGCCCACCACCCGCTGCCCGCGCCGCACCTCGACCAGCGGCTCGGCCGCGATCCGGTCCTCCAGCAACAGTTCCACGACCGACTGCGGGGTGTTGACGAACGGCGGGAACGCGCTGTCGCCGAGCACCGGGAAGGTGATCTCGGCGACCTGGTGCTCGCGGTAGTAGGTGCGGCCGCGCGTCCAGGTCACCCCGGACTCGGCGACCGCCGCCCCCACCCCGGCCCGTTCCAGGATGTCCAGCGAGTCGCGCTGTACGCAGATCGACCGGCTGCCGACCGCGATCCGCCGCGGCTGCTCCTCCAGCACGACGGTGGGCACCCCGCAGCGGGCCAGCAGCAGCGCCGCCACCATGCCGACCGGCCCGGCTCCCGCGATCACCACCGGCCGCGTGTCCCGCGCGCTCAGGACTGCAACTCCGCCCACACCCGCTGGTCGCGTTCGGCGGTCCACACCCTCGGCCAGTCGATCCCGTCCAGTTCGTCCCAGTGGCGCGCGACGTTGAAGGGCAGGCAGTGCTCGAAGATCGGCCAGCCGCCGTACTCGTCGACCAGTGCCGCGTGTGCCGCCGCGAACGCCTCGGCCAGGGTGCCGGCCCGCGCGTGCACCTGCCCGACCGTGCGGCACAGTTCGTCGAGGAAGTGGCGGCTCTGCGCGATCGCCGCGCGGACCTCGTCCTCGCCGTGCACCACCGGCCCGCGCCCGCCGACCAGCGCCACCGCCGGGAACTCCGCCACGGTGTCCAAGGTGGACGTCGCCCAGTCGCGGTGGAACGCGTCGCCGGTGTAGAGCGCGGCCCGCGCCTCGACCAGGTCCCCGGCGAACAGGATCCGCTCGGCCGGCAGCCACGCCACGATGTCACCGGCCGTGTGCCCGCGCCCGCAGTACGCCAGCACCAGCTCCCGGTCTCCGCCCAGCGGGATCGTCAGCCGGTCGGCGAAGGTGAGCGTCGGCCAGGTCAGGCCGGGGATCGACGACGGGTCCTCGAACAGCCGGGGCATCCGCGCCAGTTCCGAGGCCCAGTCGGCCTGCCCGCGTTCGGCGATCAGCGCGCGGGTCCGCTCGTGGGTGATGATCTCGCCCGCCCCGAACGCGCTCGCGCCCAGCACCCGCACCGCGTGGTAGTGGCTGAGCACCAGGTACCGCACGGGTTTGTCGGTCCGCTCCCGCAGCAGGTCGAGCCACCGCCGGGCGGCCACCGGGGTGGCCCGCGCCTCGAAGCAGACCAGGAAGTCCTCGCCCTCCACGGCGGCGACGTTCGGGTCGCCTTCCGCGGTCAGCGCGTACACCCCGTCCGCCAGCTCGGTGAACGTCTCCGACTTCGCCTCGAGATCTCCGCTGGACGCGAACGACTTAGCCACGGTCCCAGCCTGCCACGGACAGCGCCCCCGGCGCGCTCGCCGGCACCGCGGGGGCCTTCGGCGCGACCGGCTCGATCCGCGCGTAGTCCGCGCCGGGCTCCGGCCGGGGATCGGGCTCACCCTTGTTGGGCCACAACGAGAACGCCCGCTCGGCCTGCGCGGCGATCGTCAACGACGGGTTGACGCCCAGGTTCGCCGAGATCGCCGACCCGTCGACCACCGACAGGCCCGGGTAGTGGTGCACCCGGTGGTAGGGGTCGATCACCCCGTCGTCGGCGGTCGCGCCGATCGGGCAGCCGCCGATGAAGTGCGCGGTCAGCGGGATGTTGAACACCTCGCCCCAGGTCCCGCCGGCGATCCCGTCGATGTGTTTGGCGGCCAGCTGGTTGGCCTCGTAGCCGGCCCTGATGAACGTCGGGTTCGGCTCGCCGTGGCCCTGCCGCGAGGTGTAGCGGCGGCGGCCGAACAGGCCCTTGCGGGTGAACGTGGTGATCGAGTTGTCCAGGCTCTGCATCACCAGCAGGATCACCGTCCGCTCGCTCCACCGGCGCACCCGCAGCAGCGCGGCGCTGCGCGCCGGGTGACGGACCAGGTAGCGCAGGACCTGGAGCCAGCGCGGGGTGGCCGACGCGCCGTCGGTGGCGATGGTCTGCAACAGGCCCATGGCGTTGCTGCCCCGGCCGTAGCGCACCGGCTCGATGTGCGTTGTCTCGTCCGGGTGGATCGACGAGGTGATCGCCACGCCCCGGGAGAAGTCCCGGTCTGGGTCCACCGAGGTGCGCCCGGCGCCGATGATGGCCTCGGAGTTGGTGCGGGTCAGCTCGCCGAGGCGCGGCGAGAGGTCCGGCAGGACGCCCTGGTCGCGCATGGCGTGCAGCAGCCGCTGGGTGCCCCAGGTGCCGGCCGCCAGCACGACCCGCTGGGCCGTCACGCTGGCCCGGGTGCGGTGGCCGGTGCGCCGCAGGTCGACAGCGAACCCGCCGTCGGCGCGCGGACGCACGGCGGTCACCGTGGTCAGCGGCAGGACCTTCGCCCCGGCCCGCTCCGCCAGGTACAGGTAGTTCTTCACCAGGGTGTTCTTCGCGCCGACGCGGCAGCCGGTCATGCACGAGCCGCATTCGGTGCAGCCGGTGCGCGCCGGGCCGGCGCCGCCGAAGTACGGGTCGGCCGCGTTCTCGCCGGGCCGGCCGAAGTACACGCCGACCGGCGTCGGGTGGTAGGACTCGGCGACGCCGAGGTCGGCGGCGACCTTGCGCATCACCTCGTCGGCCGGGGTGGTCGACGGGTTGGTGACCACGCCGAGCATCCGCGAGGCCTGGTCGTAGTGCGGGGAGAGCTCGGCCTCCCAGTCGGTGAGGTGGGCCCACTGCCGGTCGGTGAAGAACGGCGCCAGCGGGCGGTAGAGGGTGTTCGCGTACACCAGCGAGCCGCCGCCGACGCCGGAGCCGGCCAGGATCATCACGTCCCGCAGCAGGTGGATGCGCTGGATGCCGAAACAGCCCAGCGCGGGCGCCCACAGGTACCGGCGGAAGTCCCAGGAGGTCTCGGCGAACTCGTCGTCGGCGAAGCGGCGACCGGCCTCGACCACCGCCACCCGGTAGCCCTTCTCGGTCAGCCGCAGCGCGGCGACACTGCCGCCGAAACCCGAGCCGACCACCACCACGTCGTAGTCCATACGCACTGAGGCTAGCCAGCGGCCGGCGCGTTATCTACTGGTCAGTACGTAACTTCCCGAAATGCACCAGATCCCGCCGGACCCCGCCACGCAGCTGCGCCCCGCGCAGCACACCCTCCCGGGTGAACCCCGCCCTGGCCAGCGCCTTCTGCTCGGCGACGTTGTCGACGTCGGTACTGGCCTCCACCCGGTCCACCTCGGTCGTGGCGAACAGGTACTCGGCCAGCAGCCGCTGCGCCGTCGACCCGACCCCCCGGCCGCGTTCGCCGGCCAGCAGCGCGATGCCGATGTTCCACGCCGCGCAGCCGACCGTGCCGCCGTAGTCGACCGCGTGGTAGCTGACCCCGCCGAGCAGCGTGTGCTCCCGCTCGTCCAGCACGCTGAGCAGCGTGCTGTGCGACGGCCCCATCACCTGCGGCCGGTCGTCCCGGTCCACGGTGAACTCGCCGACCGAGGCCCGCACGTAGCGTTCCCGCTCACCGGCCACCGGCACCGCCAGCGCCACCCCGTCCCCGGACGCCACCACCGCACGCGGCGACCCCGCCGCCGGCGGCTCCAGATCGCTCCGCAGCAGGGCGTACTGGACCAGGTCGTGGCGCACCCCGTCACGCAGCTGCGCGCCCCGCAGCACACCCTCGGCGCGGAACCCGCCCTTGGCCAGGACACGCTGCGCGGCCACGTTCGTCACGTCGGTACTGGCCTCGATCCGGTCGAGGTCGGTGGTGTCGAGCAGGTACTCGGCCAGCAGCCGCAGCGTCCGCGCACCGACCCCGCGCCCCCGCGCGTTCGGCAGCAGCGACATGCCGATGTTCCACGCCCCGCACGCCCTGGTCCGCCCGTGCCCGACCGGGTGCCAGTTGACCTGGCCCACCAGCTCCCCGTCGGACAGGTCCACCACCGCCAGCCGGTGCACCTGGACATGGTGCTCCGGGCGCCGCCCGTCGTCGTCGACGTCGAAAGCCCCGTCGTCGCGCGAACCGAGCCACTCCCGGTCCCCGTCGAGCACCTCCCCGAGCGCGACCCCTTCGCCCGAGACCACGACCTTCCTGCGGGTGGAGGTGCTCATGGTCGCTCCGCTCCCGCTCCGCCGCCAACACGCCGTCTTCCCTCGTCGCGTGCCCGGCGCTGACGCGCCTGCGCGCGCCCCTCAGTCCAGACGGCGCACGCTCTGTCGCTGCCGCTCATCCGGCGCGAACCGTCAGGCCGACCTTCTGGAACTCCTTGAGATCCGAGTAGCCGGTCTTGGCCATGGCGCGGCGCAGCGCGCCGAACAGGTTGATCAGGCCGTCGGCGTCGGCCGACGGGCCGAACAGCAGCGTGCGCAGGTCGACGACCTCGTCCGGGCCGGCGACCGGCTCGACCCGGCTGCGCGGCAGCGACGGGTGCGCGGCGGCGGCCGTCCAGTACAGCCCGCCGCCAGGGGACTCGCTGGCCAGGGCGAGCGGCGCGCCGAGCATCACCGCGTCCGCGCCGCAGGCCACGGACTTGGCGATGTCGCCCGAGACGTGCACACCGCCGTCGGCGATCACGTGCACGTACCGGCCGCCGGTCTCGTCGAGGTAGTCGCGGCGGGCGGCGGCCGCGTCCACGATCGCGGTGGCCATCGGCACGCCGATGCCCAGCACGTGCTCGGTGGTGGTGGCCTCACCCGAGCCGTAGCCCACGATCACGCCGGCCGCGCCGGTGCGCATCAGGTGCATGGCCGTGCGGTAGTCGTGCACGCCGCCGGCGATCACCGGCACGTCGAGGTCGGCGATGAAGTTCTTCAGGTTCAGCGGCTCGCCGCCGCGCGAGACGTGCTCGGCCGACACGATCGTGCCCTGCACGACCAGGATCTCCACCCCGGCCGCCAGCAGCTCCGGGGTCAGCTCGGCCGCCCGCTGCGGGCTGACCCGCGCCGCGGCCGTCACCCCCGACTCGGTGACCTTCTTGACCGCCTCGGCGATCAGCTCGGTGCGGATCGGGGCCGCGTGCAGCTCCTGCAGGACCCGGGTCAGCGCCGTCAGGTCGGCGTCGTCGACGGCCGCCTGCACCCGCCCCAGCGCCTCCTCGACGTTGGCGTGCCGGGCCCACAGGCCCTCGGCGTTGAGCACCCCCAGCCCGCCCAGCCGCCCGACCTCCACCGCCGTCGACGGCGAGACCACCGCGTCGGTCGGGTGGGTGATCAGCGGGATGTCGAACCGGTAGGCGTCGATCTGCCACGCGGTGGACACGTCCTTGGACGAGCGCGTGCGCCGCGACGGCACGATCTCCACGTCCTCCAGACCGAACGCGCGCCGCGCCGTCCGGCCCATGCCGATCTCGACAAGATCCCGCACTGTCCTACCTCCGAGCGAGCGCGCCTCAGCGCGTGGTGTAGTTGGGCGCCTCGACGGTCATGGTCACGTCGTGCGGGTGGCTCTCCTTGAGCCCCGCCGCGGTGATCCGGACCAGCTGGGCGTTCTGCAGCTCGGCGACCGTGGCCGAACCGGTGTAGCCCATGCCCGCCCGCAGCCCGCCGACGAGCTGGTGCACGACCTGGGACAGCGGCCCGCGGAACGGGATCCGCCCCTCGACGCCCTCCGGGACCAGCTTGTCCTCGTTGAGCACGTCGTCCTGGAAGTAGCGGTCCTTGGAGTAGGACCTGGCCTCGCCCTTGGACTGCATGACCGCCAGCGACCCCATGCCCCGGTAGGTCTTGAACTGCTTGCCGTTGACCAGGACCACGTCGCCGGGCGCCTCGGCCGTGCCGGCCAGCAGGCTGCCCAGCATGACCGCCGACGCGCCGGCCGCGATGGCCTTGGCGATGTCGCCGGAGTACTGGATGCCGCCGTCGCCGATGACCGGGATCCCGGCCGGCCGACAGGCCAGATCGGCCTGGTAGATCGCGGTGATCTGCGGGACGCCGACCCCGGCCACCACCCGCGTGGTGCAGATCGACCCCGGCCCGACACCGACCTTCACGCCGTCGGCCCCGGCCTCGACCAGCGCCTGCGCGCCGGCCCGGGTGGCGACGTTGCCGCCGACCACGTCCACCGCGTCACCGAGTTCCTTCTTCAGTAGGGCCACCATCTCCAGCACGCCCCGCGAGTGGCCGTGCGCGGTGTCCACCATGAGCACGTCGACCCCGGCCTCGACCAGGGTCATCGCCCGCTTGCGGGAGTCCTCGCCGACGCCGACGGCCGCCCCGCACAGCAGCCGGCCGTCCGGGTCCTTGGTGGCGTTGGGGAACTGCTCGGTCTTGACGAAGTCCTTGACGGTGATCAGCCCGCGCAGCTTGCCGGCGCCGTCGATGATCGGCAGCTTCTCGACCTTGTGCCGGCGCAGCAGCCCCAGCGCCGCGTCGGCCGACACCCCGACCTGGGCGGTGACCAGCGGGACCGTGGTCATCACCTCGCTGACCGGGCGGGTGTGGTCGACCTCGAACCGCATGTCGCGGTTGGTGATGATGCCGACGAGCATGCCCTCGGCGTCGGTGACCGGCACCCCGGAGATGCGGTAGCGCGCACACAGCGCGTCGACCTCGGCCAGCGTCGCGGTGGGCAGGCAGGTGACCGGGTCGGTGACCATGCCGGCCTCGGACCGCTTGACCGTCTCGGCCTGCCGCGCGTGCTCCTCGATGGGCAGGTTGCGTTGCAGGATCCCGATGCCGCCCTGCCGGGCCATGGCGATCGCCATCCTGGCCTCGGTGACGGTGTCCATCGCCGCGGACACCAGCGGAACACGCAACGTGACGTTGCGCGACAGGCGGGTGCTGGTGTCGACCTCGCTCGGCACGACATCGGACTGCGACGGCTGGAGCAGCACGTCGTCAAAGGTCAGCCCGAGCATGGCGAACTTGGCCGGGATTCCCTCAGCGGTGGTCATCGTGGCCCTTCTTCTTGCCGATTTCCGCAGGCGGCGGCGCGTTGAACCATGGTATCCGGACCCACCGACGCCTCCGCCCGGTACCGTGCGTGGTCGTGAGGGACGACGCACTACCGCCTGACCCGTTCGCCGGAGACCCCAACGACCCCGCGCGGGCGCTGGACGACGAGGCCGCCTCGGTCACCGACGAGCCCGTCTCCGCCCAGGAGCGGGCCGAACTGTTGGCCGACCTGCGGGACCTGGCCGTCTACCAGGCGCTGCTCGAACAGCGGGAGGTGCGCGGGGTGGTCGTGGACTGCGCCGAGTGCCAGGAACCGCACTACCACGACTGGGCGCTGCTGCGGGCGTCGCTGGAACAGCTGCTCAACGACGGCCGGATGCGCCCGCACGAGCCGGCGTTCGACCCGAACCCGGCGGCCTACGTGTCCTGGGAGTACTGCCGGGGTTTCACCGACGGCGTCACGGCCACCGCCAAGCAGGCCCTGACCGAGCAGAAGCACTGACCGCAGCGCTGACCCAGCGCTGACCGCGGTACCGACCAGCTACTGGCTCGCCGTCTCGGTCACCGGGTCGTGAACGTGCCAGCCGTCGCCGTGCGGGCAGCGGCGCGCGGTCAGCCGCCCGAGTGACTCCTCGACCAGCGCGGTCGCCGCCTGCTCGACGAGCAGGGCCCGGCCGGCGCACTCGGCGCACCTCGGTGCCTGGCTGTACACGGTCCCCGGCGCCAGTTCCGTCATTCGCGCGGCGCCAACGCGCTGTTGGGCTCGACGTTGATCGTGTTGCCACTGCCACTGTCGCTGCCGCCGGCCGGCTCGCCGACGCCACCGGTCCCGCCGCCGCCCCCGCCGGTGTCACCGGAGCCGGGCGTGGTCTCGCTGCGGGAGGACTCGCTGGGCGTCGTGGTGTCCGACGGCGGGGTCGTGGTGACCGGGGCCTGCGGCTGGGTGGTGTCCACCGGCGGCGAGGACGGCGAGGTCGGGCTGGTGCCCGAGTCGGACCCGCCCGGTCGCGTGTCGGAGTCGGGCGCGGTGGTCGGGTTGGGCTTGGGCGGGTTGGAGGCCTCGCCGGACGGGTTGCCCGGCAGCTGCTCGACCAGCGACGCGTGCTGTTTCTCCAGGTCCTTCTGGCCGTCCTCGACCGACACGGTCGGCAGCGCGGCGTGCGCGTCCTCCAGCTTGGACTTCGCCTCGGCGACCCGGCCCTCGGTCAGCGCGGCCCTGGCCTCGCGCAGGTCGGCGCGGACCGCCTCGGCGGCCTCGACCGAGCGGGTGTGGTCGGAGTAGAGCACCTTGGCCAGTGCCCAGAGCGTGTCGCCCGGCTGGGCGTCGCGGGCGGCAAGGCCGATCCCGGCGAAGGCGATGGCGAGTACCGCGGCAGCGGCGGCGACGGGGACCAGCAGGCGGGGCCGGCGCTTGCGGCGCAGCCGCGCGGCCTGCACGGTGACGGTGGCGAGCTTCGGGTCGACGAGTTCTCCGGCGGGTTCGGCCTCGACGTCACGTCTCCAGGACATCAGCAGCGCGCTGAGCTGGTCGTCGGGCACACCGTCGGGGTCGTCCAGGTCGGCGCCGGCCAGCAGGTCGAGGTACTCGTCGTCGGCGTGCACCATCGACAGGTCGAGTTCCAGATCCGCGGCGGTGCCGAAAGGACGGCCTTCCTCGGGCGAGTCGTGATCGTCTCGATCGTTCATTCAGACCACCTCCTCCGCGGACAACGTCTTGCGTAACCGGGCGAGCGCGCGGTGCTGCGCCACCCGGACCGCCCCCGGTGTCGAGCCGACCGCCTCGGCGGTCTCCTCGGCCGAGAGCCCCACCACGACGCGCAGCAGGACGATGTCCCGCTGCTTGTCGGGTAGTACCTCGAGCAGTTCCTTCATCCGGCGGCTCAGATCCTGCTGCATCGCGCGCTGCTCAGGACCGGCCTCGGTCTCCGGTTCATCAGGAACGTCGGCCACCGGCTCGGAACGGTTACGCCCGGCGGCGCGATGCGCGTCGGCGACCTTGTGCGCGGCGATGCCGTAGACGAACGCCAGAAAAGGGCGTCCCTGGTCGCGGTAGCTGGGCAATGCCGTGAGCACCGCGAGACACACCTCCTGTGCGACGTCGTCTGCCGAAGCGAACGAACGCTCCTGCCTCCCAACCCGCGCGCGGCAGTACCGCACGACTAGGGGCCGGATGGACGCCAGCACCCGGTCGATGGCGCGTGGGTCACCGTCGACGGCGGCCCCAACGGAAGCATCCAGTCCGTCCCCCAATGTGGTCATCGCAGCGAGCAGCCTCAGTGTTACGTGCGGGTACAGTCAGTCAGCCATCACTTACCCGGGAGCGGCCCGTCCCGCCAGCGGGTCCCATCCACCGTACCGCGCAGAGCAACGGAGTCCGATCCGCGCGCGTACGCGTGGATCGGCGACGGCCTGACCAGCGAACTTGTCCGGAACGCGCTGAACGACGCCTGCCCCGCATGGCGTGCGGGTGGCGTCGTCCGGTTCGCCGAGTGTGATTCAGGAAACGAGACCGCGGCGGAAGCCGTGAGCGACGGCCTGCGCGCGGTCCCGGACGCCCAGCTTGCGGAACAGCCGCCGGGCGTGGGTCTTCACGGTGTCCTCCGAGAGGTAGAGCTCGCGGCCGATCTGACCGTTGCTCTTGCCCATCGCCATGCCGCGCAGCACCTGCAACTCGCGATCGGTGAGCTGGACACCGGGATCGGAGGGCTGGCGCGGGGCGGGCACCGAGGTGCTCGCCAGGGTGTGCGCGAGCGCGGCCACCAGCTCCGGGCGCGAGGCGTCCCAGCGCAGGTAACCCCTGGCCCCACCGGCGATCGCGGCGGCGATGCTGCCGGCGTCGTCGGGCGCACCGAACACGATCACGTTCGCCTGCGGGTTCGCCGAGACCAGACGCCTGGTCGCCTCGACCCCGGTCGGCACAGCACGCTGGGTGCCGACGAGGACGACGTCGACCGGAGCCCGGGAGAATCTGGCGAGCAGCTCGTCACCGTGTGCTACACAGTCGATGCGACTAACCCCTGGAACCGCGGACATGACACGGGTCAAGCCTTCCCGCACGCCGCGGCGGTCGTCGCAAATCAAGACCGTCGTCACGGGGACTCCTTCCTGCAGCCGAGTGACGTACTCCTCCCTATCGGACGCTTCGGGGCGAACCTTGACACGATCTGGTGGTAATTCTTCCGACCAGTTCGCCCAGATGTCCGTACCCACCCCGTCACCCGGTTGGGCCAGCGAAGCGAGGCACCCAGACTGAGCGCTCCGCGAGCTGGCGGCCGACCGGGTCGGCCCGACGTAACACGCTGTGTAAGGCTACTGCGGCACACCGACAGAATTGGTCCGCTCGGGTGGGTGCCAACTCCGCCATAATCATCGCCGCGGGCCACTCGAGTGTGACGAGTCCCAGGTCGGCGGCCTGGTCCAGCGCCGGGGACACCAGCCGCGCCGCCCGCGCCCCGTGACCGCTCGCCGCCAGGGCGGCCCCCAGGACCAGCGACGACTTGACCTGGTGGCGCGACGACGGCCCGGCCAGGGCCTCCTCGGCCGCCGGTTCGGCGTGCCGGACCGCGTCGGCCGCCCGCCCGGCGGCCAGCTCGATCTCGGCCCGCACCCAGCCCGCCCGCACCCCGGCCCGCCAGCCGGCCGCCGGCACCGAGGCGTCCGCCGCCGCGACCAGCCGCCGCGCCTCGGCCAGCCGCCCGAGGCCCACCGCGTCGGCCGCCAACCCCACCAGGAGGTCCGACCGGGCGAGGGCGACCAGCCCGGCGAACGCCGGGTCGTGTTCACCCGTTCGACCCACGGTCACGCCGGCCAACCGGCCCAGACCGGCCGCGTCGAGGCGGCGGGCGTCGGCGTGGCCGCCGAGCTGGCGGCGGTGCGAGGCGAACGTCGCGGCGGCCAGGGCGGCCAGCACCGGGTCCGCGCCGAGCATCAGCTCGTCGAGCAGAGTCGCGGCACGCGCGTACCAGCCCTGGGCGCCGAGGACGACCGCCGCCAGCCAGCGTTCGCGCGGGTCGGGCGGCACGGCGCTGACCTCCAGGTCCGGCCTGGCTCCGAACGCGGCATCGTGCAGCACGCCGTGTGGCAATTCGTGCGGCACGTCGTGCGGTGAACCGACCGGGGAGCTCACCGGGGCGCACCGACCAGGGCCTCGATCCGGCGGACGGCGCCGGCCAGGCCGTCGAGCCGCTCCACCCGGCCGGGCAGGTCGTCGGCCAGCCAGCCGGGGCCGCAGGCGAACAGCCGCACCCGCTGGCGGGTGCGCGGCACCCCGCCGAACACCTCCGCCCCGCCCCGGCGGGCGCGCGCCGACCAGACGGCGACCGCGGCCGGCCCGGTGCGGCGCACGGCGGCGGCCAGCGCGGCCGGCGGCAGGTCCGGCCCGAGCAGCTGGGTGCCGATGCCCGCCTGGGCCAGCGCCGCGCGCAGTACATAGACGGGCAGGGCACGCCGCTCGCCCGGCACGCCGCACAGCAGCACCGGGTGCGGGTTGCGCGCGACGGTGACCAGCGGCGTCGCGCCGATCATCGCGGCCAGGACGCACTCCTCGACCATCCTGGCGACCTCGACACACCCGCCGTGCCCGCCCAGCGCGCCCAGCACCGGCGCCAGCACACCGTCCCAGCAGGCCAGGACGCCGAGGTCGCGCACGGCGGCCTCCACCAGCTGCTGGGTGACGACGGCGTCCATGGCCGTGGCGGCGCGGTTGATGCCGACCACCGACGCCGACCGGTCGAGGATGTCGGGCGGGCGGTCCCGCTGGGCGATGATCCGCACGCCCTCGGCGGGCCGTCGCGAGCTCAGCGCGTAGCCGGCGGCCTCGGCCGGGGTGACCCCGCGCAGCAGCGCCTGCTGCATCAGTTCGAGGCGGGCGACGTCGGCCGGGGCGTAGCGGCGGTGGCGGCCGGTGGTGTGGCCGCGCGGGCCGATGCCGTAGCGGCGGTCCCAGGTGCGCAGGGTCGCGGGCGCGACGCCCAGCCGGCGCGCGACGGCGGCCACCGACAGGGTCGGTTCGGCCGGGTCCCCCGCGACGGCCGGTCGCAGGAGTGAGACCCCACCCGACACGGGGTCGCGATGATCGCCCACGGACGCCTCCTCACGTCGCCACCCTCCCATCGTCGGGTGATCGACAGCGTCCGGCAACAGGATCAACGAACACGCTCTGTCTATCTGTTTCACCGATCGGCTGAAATGCCTGGCCAAAGAGTCGATCACCCTTGAACAAGCATTGGCGCGGTTCTAGCGTTGGTCCCGCTGCACCGAATGGAGTAGTCGGTACGTCCATTTTCCGGCGAGGGAGGCGGTCACCATGGCAGACACTCGGAGGCTCCCCGGGCCCAACGCAGATGTGTGGGACTGGCAGCTCGAGGGTTCCTGCCGCGGCATGGACAGTGCGTTCTTCTTCCACCCCGACGGCGAACGGGGCCCAGCGCGGGCCCGCCGCGAGGCGAGAGCGAAGGCCATCTGTCAGGCGTGCCCGGTGCTGACGTTGTGCCGCAAGCACGCGCTCGCCGTCCACGAGCCCTACGGCATCTGGGGCGGGCTGTCCGAGGGCGAGCGCGAGGCGATCATCAAGTTGGAGAAACGGGCCCTCGCCGTCGCCACCTGAGCCGCCGACAGTCCTCGACAGTCGTCACAGCCGAACGCCGCGCCACCCCCGGTTGCGCGGCGTTCGCCATTCCGAATGCCGTTTCGAGATCGCGCGGAACGTGAGGTCACGAAAAAGACACGACCCGACCAACGTGGGGACAACGAAAACGCCGCGTCCGAAATTCGGACGCGGCGTTCCGCTGTTTGCTGGTGGCCGGGTCAGAAACCCGGGCCGTGGCCGTGACCGTGGCCGTGGCCCTGGCCGGCGCCCTCCGGCTCCTCTTCCTTCTTCTCCACGACCGACGCCTCGGTGGTGAGCACCATCCGGGCGATGGACGCGGCGTTGGTGACCGCGGAGCGGGTGACCTTGACCGGGTCGACGACGCCGTCGGCGACCAGGTCGCCGTAGGTCAGCTTGGCGGCGTTGAACCCGTGGCCCCACTCCTGGCCGGCGACCTTGGAGACGACGACCGGCCCCTCGACCCCGGCGTTGGCCGCGATCCACACCAGCGGCGCGGCGAGGGCCTTCTGCACCAGGCGCACACCGACGGCCTGGTCGCCGGCCAGCGACGCGGCCAGCTCGTCCAGCTCGGCGGCGACGTGCACGAGCGCGGACCCGCCGCCGGGCACGACGCCCTCCTCGACCGCGGCCCGGGTCGCCGCCACCGCGTCCTCGATGCGGTGCTTGCGCTCGGACAGCTCGGTCTCGGTGGCCGCGCCGACGCGGATGACCGCGACGCCGCCGGCCAGCTTGGCCAGCCGCTCGGAGAGCTTCTCCCGGTCCCAGTCGGAGTCGGTGTTCTCGATCTCCTTGCGGATCTGCTCGGCGCGGGCCGTCACGTCGGCCTTGGCGCCGCCGCCGTCGACCAGCGTCGTCTCGTCCTTGGTGACCACCACGCGCCGGGCGCTGCCCAGCACGTCCAGGTCGACCTCGGAGAGCTTGATGCCGACCTCGGCGGACACGACGGTGGCGCCGGTGACGACGGCGAGGTCGTCGAGGAACGCCTTGCGCCGGTCACCGAAGAACGGGGCCTTGACCGCGACCGCGCGGATCGTCTTGCGCACGGAGTTGACCACGAGGGTGGACAGCGCCTCACCGTCGACGTCCTCGGCGATGATCAGTACCGGCTTGCCGGCCTGGGCGATCTTCTCGAGGATCGGCAGCAGGTCGTTGAGCGAGGAGATCTTCTCCCGGTGCAGCAGGACGTAGGTGTCCTCCAGCACGGCCTCCTGCGCCTCCGGGTCGGTGGCGAAGTGGGCGGAGACGTAGCCCTTGTCGAACTGGACGCCCTCGGTGATGACGAGTTCGGTGGCCATCGTGGAGGACTCCTCCACGGTGATCACGCCGTCCTCGCCGACCTTCTCGATGGCCTCGCCGAGCAGCGCGCCGATCGAGGCGTCACGCGAGGCGACGGTGCCGACCTGGGCGATGCTCTCGCGGCCCTTGACCGGCGTCGCCTTGCTCTTGAGCGCGTCGACGACCGCGTCGGCGGCCAGCTGGATGCCCTGGCCGAGGGCCGTGGGGTTGGCGCCGGCGGCGACGTTGCGCATGCCGACCCGGACCATCGCCTGGGCGAGCACGGTGGCCGTGGTGGTGCCGTCACCGGCGATGTCGTTGGTCTTGGTGGCGACGTTCTTGGCGAACTGGGCGCCGAGGTTCTCGAACGCGTCGTCCAGCTCGATCTCGCGGGCGATGGTGACACCGTCGTTGGTGACCGTCGGGCCACCGAACTTCTTGGCGAGGACGACGTGGCGGCCGCGCGGGCCGAGCGACACCTTGACGGCGTCGGCGAGCTTGTTCACCCCGCGCTCGAGCGCCCGACGAGCGTCCTCGTCGAAGCTGATCTGCTTGGGCATGTCCTACCTTTCTCAGACGCACCACGCCCCGGCAGCCCCACTGGGCCACCGGGGCGTGCGGTTGACTTCGCCAGGCGTCAGTTGATGACGGCCAGCACGTCGCGGGCGGAGAGGATGAGGTACTCCTCGCCGTTGTACTTCACCTCGGTGCCGCCGTACTTGGAGTAGATGACGACATCACCGACGGCCACGTCCAGCGGGACGCGGTTGCCGTTGTCGTCGATCCGGCCCGGCCCGACGGCCATGACCTTGCCCTCCTGGGGCTTCTCCTTGGCAGTGTCCGGGATGACGAGACCGGAAGCCGTCACGGCCTCGGCCTCGCTCGCCTGGACAACGATCTTGTCCTCGAGCGGCTTGATGTTCACGCTCACCGCTGTGACCTCCACGGGTCGACTCGATTGCGTTGGCAGTTACCTTGTAGCTGCGGCTCCTGCCACCCCGCCGTCGCGGGTGCCGGGGCGGTGTCGGCCGTTCGCTGGCACTCTACCCATGCGACTGCTAACCGTGCAACGAGGGTGGTGACTGTCATGGGGGACCCGTTCGCGCGGGGCCATGACCGCACGCCGGGACGTGCCGGAGCGGGCCACCCCGGCTGACAGTCTGTTACCAACTAAGCCGTTTGGACGTAAAACGTTGACGGCCCCGGTGGCGGACACCAGAGTGATCCTGTCCGGAATTCGCCCTTCCCGGGGAGGCCGCCATGCGCCGGTCGTCTGTGTTCCTCGTCGCGGTGGCCACCGCGGCTCTCGGCGTGGGGGTGGTCGACGCGGCCGCCGAAGTGCCGGGGCGCCAGGAGGTCTACGCCGCCGCGGCCGCCGAGTTCGGAGTTCCGGACAGCGTCCTACTCGGAGTGTCCTATTTGGAGTCCCGGTGGAACGTCAACAGCGGAACTCCCAGTACCAGCGCGGGTTACGGGCCGATGCACCTGACCGACGTCGCCGCCGCCAACGCCGGCGGAAGCCATCATGACGGCGGGACCGAGGACCCCCGGGGCGACACCGCGCGGCCGACGCTGCTGCCCGAGCCCCGCGCGGTGGACCTGTCGTCGCCGACACTGCGCACCATCGAGCGGGCCGAGGACCTGACCGGGGTCGACCGGGCCACCCTGCGGACCGACGTCACGCAGAACATCCGCGGTGGGGCCGCGCTGCTGGCCCACCACCAGCGCACGCTCGGCATCGACAGCGACGACCCGGCGGACTGGTACGGCGCGGTCGCCCGGTACTCCGGCGCCACCGACACCGACACGGCCGCCGCGTTCGCCGACGAGGTGTTCGCCACGATCGGCCAGGGCGCCGACCGGGTCACCGACGACGGCCAGCGGGTGCGGCTCGCGGCCACCGACCTCACGCCCGACACCGGTCAGCTCGACGCGCTCGGGCTGCGCGAGACCCGACGGTCGGAGGCCGAGTGCCCGCGCGGGCTGGGCTGCGAGTGGCTCCCGGCGCCCTACGAACAGTTCGGCGACGGCGACTACGGCAACCACGACAAGGCCAACCGTCCGCAGTCGCAGAAGATCGACTACATCGTCATCCACGACACCGAGGCCAGCTGGCAGACGACGCTGGACCTGGTCGCCGACCCGACGTACGTGAGCTGGCAGTACAGCCTGCGGTCGGCCGACGGGCACATCGCGCAGCACGTCAAGGCCAAGGACGTCGCGTGGCAGGCCGGGAACTGGTACGTCAACTCCAAGTCGATCGGGTTGGAGCACGAGGGATTCGCGGCCCAGGGCACCTGGTACACCGAGGCCATGTACCGCAGCTCCGCGAAACTGGTGCGCTACCTCGCGGCGAAGCACCGCATTCCGCTGGACCGGGCACACATCATCGGTCACGACAACGTTCCGGGGACCATTCCCTCGACCGTGCGGGGAATGCACTGGGACCCGGGCCCGTACTGGGACTGGGGCCACTACTTCGACCTGTTGGGCGCACCGTTGCGTGGCGTCGGGAACGAGCGCGCCGGCCTGGTGACGATCAAACCGGACTTCGACCGGAACCGACCGGCCTTCACCGGTTGCGACGCCACCGGCGAGCCCTGCCCCTCCCGGGGATCGACCTCGGTGATCCTCCACTCGGAACCGTCGTTCGACTCGCCGCTGCTCAAGGACATCGGGCTGCGACCGGACGGTTCGCCAGGGACGATGCACATCTCGGACCACTCGTCGCGGGTGGAGACCGGGCAGCGGTTCGCCGTGGCTGACCGGCAGGGCGAGTGGACCGCCGTGTGGTACCTGGGGCAGAAGGGGTGGTTCCACAACCCACGCTCGGCGCCGACGGCGGTGTGGTCCGGCGGGTTGGTGGTCACGCCGAAGCGTGGGCTGGATTCCGTTCCGGTCTACGGGCGGGCCTATCCGGAGGCGGCGGCCTACCCGGAAGGGGTGCCGGCGCAGGCCGTCGTTCCCCTGCAGTACTCCCTGCCGGCCGGGCAGAAGTACGCGGTGGGACTGGTCACCGGGTCGGAGTACTACTACGCGGTGACGTTCGACTCGGCCAATCACCGGGTCGTTCGTGGGGCGATGACCTACGTGCAGGTCCAGTTCGGGCATCGGATCGCCTACGTGAACGCGGCGGAGGTGGACATTCGGCCGTCGTTCTCGCGGTGAGGACGGCGTGAGACGGGCGGGGTCGGCCAGGTGGTCGGCCCCGCACGCCTGTGCTCAGTGCAGATCCGTGGGGAAGGGCGGCGGGGTGGTGCCGGTGATGCGGTAGCGGCCCCACGGGTCGGGGTCGGTCAGGTCACCCTGCGCCTGGCCGGTCGGCGTGGTCAGGTTGGCCGTGGCGCGGCGGGTGCCCAGCAACGCCGTCAGGGACTCGTTGGGTTGGATGCGGCCGTACCAGTGGTACTTGCCGTCGATCGGTTCGAAGTGGCCGGCGAGGGTCACCGTCACCGGGAGGTCGGTGTCGTCGACGCGCAGGGTCGCGGGGCCCTCGTAGCCGTCGTCGTCATGGGGGGCGTCCATCGGTACATGTTACCGCTGGTAATAGGTTTTCAGACGGAGACCGTGGTCACGGGAAGCGCGGGGTCGGCACTCAGGTCCAGGGGGGACGGGTGGACCTCGGCCGCCACCAGGTGCGCGCCCAACGCGGCGATCATGGCGCCGTTGTCCGTGCACAGCCGGGGGCGCGGCACGCGCAACTCGATACCGGCCTCGGCACACCGCTGCCTGGCCAGCGACGACAGGCGCGAGTTCGCGGCCACCCCGCCGGACAGGACCATCGTGCCGATGCCCAGCTCGTGCGCGGCGCGGACGGCCTTCATCGTCAGCACGTCGGCCACGGCCTCCTGGAACGAGGCCGCCACGTCCTCCACCGGGACGGGCAGGCCGTCGCGTTCGCGGTTCTCCACCCAGCGGGCCACCGCCGTCTTCAGGCCGGAGAACGAGAAGTCGAACCTGGCGTCCCGGGGACCCGTGAGGCCCCGGGGGAAACGGATCGCCTCCGGGTCGCCCTTGGCGGCCGCCTTGTCGATCGGCGGACCGCCGGGGTAGGGCAGGCCGAGGATCCTCGCCACCTTGTCGTACGCCTCGCCCGCGGCGTCGTCGATGGTCGAGCCCACCTCGGTGATCTTGGTGGCCAGGTCGTCGACGCGCAGGAGCTGGGTGTGGCCGCCCGAGACGAGCAGCGCCAACGCCGGTGACGGGAGGGCACCGTGTTGCAGGGTGTCGGCCGCGACATGACCGGGCAGGTGGTTGACGCCGTAGAGCGGCACCCGCAACGCGGCCGAGTAGGCCTTCGCCGCCGAGACGCCGACGAGCAGGGCGCCGGCCAGGCCGGGGCCGCAGGTCACGGCCACCGCGTCGATGTCGGCCAGGTCGACCTCGGCCGCCGCCAGGGCGCGGCGCATGGTGGGCACCATGGCCTCCAGGTGGGCTCGGCTCGCGACCTCCGGCACCACGCCGCCGAACCGGGCGTGCTGGTCGACGCTGGAGGCCACCTCGTCGGCGAGCAGCTCGATCCGGCCGTCGGTGTGCAGTCTGGCGATGCCGACCCCGGTCTCGTCGCACGAACTCTCGATACCCAGAACGAGACTCACTGTGCCTCCTCGCCGACCCGAGCCGGGCGGGCCATGGTGAACGCGTCGGCGCCGGAGGGCTGGTAGTAGCCGCGTCGCAGGCCGATCGTGGTGAAGCCGTGCGCCCGGTACAGGCCGATGGCGGCGGCGTTGTCGGTGCGCACCTCCAGGTACACCGGCGCGCGGAACTCGTCGGCCACCGCCAGCAGGGCACCGAGCAGCGCGCGGCCGACACCGTGGCGCTGCCACGCGGGGTCCACGCCGATCGTGTGCACGCTCGCCTCGGCGTCGCGGCGGGTGCCGACCACGGCCAGACCGGCGTAGCCGACCAGGGAATCGTCGACGTGCGCGCCAACGTAGTGGTTGCCGTGGTCCAACTCCGCGCGCAGCATCGACTCGCTCCACGGATCGTCACCGGCGAACAGCTGGCGTTCCAGCTCGGCGACCCGGGGCAGCTCCTCGTACTCCAGCGGGGCCAGCCGCACGCTCACGGCGCCGTCACCCGCTTGCGGGTGCCGGGCACGGTGGCGTCCGGGCGGCGCAGGTACAGCGGCACCAACGGCCGGGCCGGACGGTCCAGCTGCCCCAGAGCGGCGGTCACCAGACCCAGCGGGGTCGGGTACTCCTCGCCGGTGTGCGGCATCGTCAGCACGTCCCCGTAGAGGGTCGTGCCGGCGCGGCGGGGCGCGTCGGCCGGCACGTCGGCCGGGCGGTCCACGGCCGGGTTGGTCAGCGCCACCCCGTCGGCGTAGGTCGCCCAGTACAGCTCCCGGCGGCGGGCGTCGGTGGTCACCAGCAGGTGGCCGGTGGTGCCGGCGGCGATGGCGTCCAGGGTGCGGACCGGGTGCACCGGCACGCCCAACGCGTGACCGAGCGCACCGGCGGTGGCCATGCCGGCCCGCAGGCCGGTGAACGGGCCGGGACCCACCCCGCAGACGATCGCGTCGAGGTCCGGTAAGGCGTGGCCGGCGTCGTCGAGCGCACCCAGGATGTGCGGGGTGAGCAGCTCACCGTGGGCGCGGGCGTCCACGGTGACCAGGGTGGCGAGCACCTCGGGGGACGATCCGTCGACGGCGACCACCCCGGCCGTGACCGAGGGCGTCGCCGTGTCGACTGCGAGAACCAGCACGACGCTCAAGCGTAGCCGCAGGCCAGTCGGACCCTCAGCGCCACCGGTCGAGGACCGCCGGCAGCTCGGACAGGCGCTGGAGCACCGCGTCCGGCTCCACGTCCACCGGCACCTGCTGCTCGACCGGGATCTCGGTGTGCGGCACCAGCACCGCGCGCATCCCGACGCCCTTCGCGCCGCTGATGTCGTCGTAGGGCCGGTCGCCGACGTAGACGCAGTCGGCCGGGTCGTCGACGCCGACGGCGGCCATGGCCGCGCGGAACGCCGACGGGTGCGGCTTGGTGTACTCCAGGTCGCTGCTCCACACGGTGGCGTGGAACAGGTCAAGGACACCGTCGCGGCGCAGCACCTCCTCGTGCCAGGCGGCCGGCCACGGTGTCGAGGACAGCACGCCGACCCTCAGCCCCTGCGCGCGCAGCCCGGTGAGCAGCGGCGCGACCTCCGGGTCGGTGTAGGTGGCGTGCTCCCAGTAGGCGCGGTAGGCGGTGAACCCGCCGGGGTGCTCGGCGGCCTGCGCGGTGGCGAGCACCTGGCCGAGGGTGAACGCCCGGTGCTCGTCGCGGGCGACCCGCCACGCGTCGGCCTCGGCCGCCAGGATCGCCGAGGTCACCCGGGTGGCCTGGTCGACGTCGCCGGGGTGCAGGGCGTCGGCGTAGCTGCGCCACGCCGCCCGGTAGTCGACCGACAGCCACGGGGTGAGCGTGCCACCCCAGTCGAAAATCACCGCGCGCATGGGTTCCAGCCTACGGGGCGGCGCTCAGGCGGCCGGCGGGTTGCGGCGGGCGAACCCCTCCTGGACGCGGTACGGGTGGTGCGGGTACGGCGCTGGCACGGCGCTCACCGCGTCCAGGCGGGCGATCTGGGTGGCGTCGAGCGACCAGCCGACGGCGCCCAGGTTGTCCAGCAATTGCTCCTCGGTGCGCGCGCCGATGAGCACCGAGGCCACGGTCGGCCGGCCCAGCAACCAGTTCAGCGCGATCTGCGGCACGGTGTGGCCGGTTTCCGCCGACAGCTCCAGCAGGACGTCGACCACGTCGTGGAGCAGCGCCTCCGGCACGTGCGGGCCGAGGGCGGCGGTGCGGTGCAGCCGGCTGACCTCGGGCAGTGGGCGGTCGCGGCGGATCTTTCCGGTCAGCCGGCCCCAGCCCAGCGGGCTCCACACCACCGCGCCGACGCCCTGGTCGCTGCCCAGCGGCATCAGGTCCCACTCGTAGTCGCGGCCGACCAGCGAGTAGTAGACCTGGTGGGCGACGTAGCGCGGGTAGCCGTGCCGGTCGGCGACGTCCAGGGACTTCATCAGCTGCCAGCCGGCGAAGTTGGAGACGCCGACGTAGCGGACCTTCCCCGCGCGCACCAGGTCGTCCAATGTGGACAGCACTTCGGGGATCGGGGTGTAGGCGTCGAAGGCGTGCAGTTGCAACAGGTCGAGGTGGGTGGTGTCCAGCCGGCGCAGGGCGGCGTCGGTGGCGGTGATCAGCCGGGCGCGTGAGGAGCCGGCGTCGTTGGGGCCGTCGCCGGTGGGCAGACCGAGCTTGGTGGAGATCAGGGCGCGGTCGCGGCGCCCGCGCAGGGCCGCGCCGAGCACCTCCTCGGACGCGCCGTCGGAGTAGACGTCGGCGGTGTCGAACAGGGTCACGCCGGCGTCGAGCGACAGGTCGACGATGCGTCTGGCCTGGGCGAGGTCGGTGTTGCCCCAGGCGCCGAACAGGTCGCCGCGACCGCCGAACGTGCCGGCGCCGAAGGCCAGCGCCGGGACCCGCAGCCCGGAGGCCCCCAACTGTCGGTACTCCATGACACCCTCCCTTAACGGAACTATAGTTCCATTAAGCTAGCACCACGTGAGCCACTAAAGGAACCGGAGTCCCGTTATGACGACCACACGTCCCGGTGGCCGGTCCGCGCGCGTGCGCTCGGCCGTGCTGCGCGCGGCCGGGGACATGCTGGCCGAGCAGGGCTTCGGACACCTGGACCTGGCCGAGATCGGCCGCCGCGCTGTCGTCGGCAAGACCACCGTCTACCGGCGGTGGGGCACGGTCGCCGCGCTCGTCGCCGACCTGCTCGACGAGATGGCCGAGGAGTCCCTGCCGCGCACCGACACCGGCACCCTGCTCGGCGACCTCACGGCCAACGCCCGCCTGGTCGCCGACACCCTCACCGACCCCCGCCAGGGCCCCCTGTTCGCCGCGCTCATCGCCTCGGCGACCTGCGACGAGCGGACCGCGCAGGCCCTGCACCAGTTCTACGAGACCCGGGTCGCCGAGTGGGCGCCGTGCGTCGAGCAGGCGATCGCCCGGGGCGAGGTGCCGGCCGGCACCGACCCCGGGGAGGTGATCCGCGCGGTCTCGGCCCCGCTGTACTACCGGCTGCTGACCACCGCCACACCGCCGGACCACACCGTCGCCGACCGCGCGGCCACGGCGGCGGCCGTCGCGGCCGAACGGGGCGTGTACGTGCCGGCCGAGTAGCACGCCCGCCGGCCGGGCAACCGTCACCGGACCGCCCGCGCGCGGAAGCTCTCGTACAGGCGCGCGAACCCCTCCGAGCCGTGGCCCGTGGCGATCTGGCGGCTCACGAGGGCCTGCACCACCGCGAGCGTCGCCGAGTTCACGCCCTGCTCCTCACTGGCGCGCACGATGTCGGACAGGTCGGAGAAGTCCAGGCTCTGCTGGCCGGCGACCGTGTAGTCACCGCCGTCGACGACCTGCGCGAAGCCGGCGAAACCGTCGGTCATGGCGCTGATGAACGGGGTCGCGCGGGCGGCGAAGTCGGTGGCGGACATGCCCTCCGAGCCCACCATGGCCGCGCCGTGCAGGAAACCGGCGAACATCTGGTACATCCCCGACAGCATGGCCAGGTCGATCAGCGACGCCCGGCCCGCGTCCGAACCGTCGAAGGTGCTGGTCGCCCACGCGTCGAGCACCGTGCGGAACCGGTCGAAGACGGCCCGCGAGCCGCTGTAGTAGACCTGCGCGCCGGGCGAGCCGATCATGTCGGGAACGGCCAGGATCGCGCCGTCCAGGTAGTCGATCCCGTGCCCGGCGGCCCACCCGGCCAGTTCGCGGGCCTCGTTCGGCGTGGTCGTGGTGAGGTTGACCAACGCCTTGCCGCGCAACCGGCCGGCGACCGGGTCGAGGGTCTCGTGCACCGAGGAGTGCCGCAGCAGGCAGGCGACGACCAGCGGCGACGCGGCGACCGCCTCGGCCACGGTGGCGCTGGCGCGTACTCCCAGGTCCGCGTCCCGGCCGGGGGTTCGGTTCCACGCGGTCACGCCGTGGCCGGTGTCGAGCAGCCGGGCGGCCAGCGCCCTGCCCATCGCGCCGAGCCCGACAACCGCGACGGTGTCCGGGGTGGTGGCTGAAGTCATACGTCCATGCTGGACAGTGACGCCGGATTTGGTAAGTACCCACTATATTCTTCGGTACTTACCAATTGGTTAGCGGAAGGCGGGGACCGTGGCGAAGGGACCGAGGTCGGGACCGTACGTCTGTGGCATCGACGCCGCGCTGGACGTCGTCAGCGGCAAGTGGAAGGGCCTGGTCCTGTGGGAGCTGCACGCCCACGGCGTCCGGCGCTTCAGCGAGCTCCGGCGCGGACTGCCGGGCGTCAGCGAGAAGATGCTCACCCAACACCTGCGCCAGATGGAGGAGGACGGCCTGGTCCACCGCGAGGTCCACGCGCAGGTGCCGCCGAAGGTCGAGTACTCCCTCACCGAGGACGGCGCCGCCCTCAACGAGGCACTGCGCCCCCTCGGCGAATGGGGCCGGCACCGGCTGCACCGCGAGAACCTGACCACCACCCCCGCCCACGACCACCCGTACTGACCCCGGGGCCGGCGGGGGCCCCCGCTTTCCAGCCTACTGCGCGGGACCGACAGTTCTGGTCCGCGATCGGGGCGCCTGTGGACAACATCGGCTCCTGGCAACGCGGTGCACGACGGCGCCAGGAGCCAAGGGCACCGGAATCAGCGAACCGAGCCGAACCCACTCGACCCGGCACCGCACAGCCCCAGGCAGAGCCAGCACGCCGAAAACAGCGAACCGAGCCAAACCACCCGACCCAGACACCACACAGCACCAGACGGAACCCCGCGCGCCGGAATCAGTGCGCTGGGCTGAGCCGCTCGGTCCAGGTGCCGTGCGGCTCCAGGCTCGCCAGGCGGGAGTCGTCGTCGCGGCGGTGGAGGCGGATCAGCAGGTGGTCGGCCGAGAGGCGTTCGCCGGCGCCCTCGCCCCATTCGACGACCACGGCGGCCTCGACCAGGGTGGTGTCCAGGTCGAGGTCGTCGAGTTCGTCCAGGCCGCCGAGGCGGTAGGCGTCGACGTGCACCAGCGGGATGCCCCGGCCGCCGGGGGCCGGGCGGTGCTCGCGGGCGATGATGAACGTCGGCGAGCTGACCCGGCCGAGCACCCCCAGGCCCTGCGCGATTCCCTTGGCCAGCACGGTCTTTCCCGCGCCGAGCGGGCCGGCCAGCAGCACCACGTCGCCGGGCACCAGCAGGGCACCGATCCGGCGGCCGAGGTCGACGGTGTCCGCCTCGGTGGGCAGTTCCACGGTGGTCATCCCTCTCCCTCGCCGCGCACGCAGCGTTGTGCCAGCCGCACCAGGTGGTCGTCGACCAGTTGGGGCTGCTCGAACATCACCATGTGCCCGGCGCCGCGCACCCGCACCAGGTCGGCGTCGGGCAGTTCGGCGGCCATCCGCTCGGCGTGGCTGAACGCGGTCAGCCGGTCGGCGTCGCCGCTGAGCACCAGGACGTGGGTGTGGCGCAGGCCGGCGAGCGCGGCGTAGCGGTTGTGCGTGCCGAGGGTGTCGATGAAGTCGGCCAGCACCCGCACCGGTGTCGCGTTGAGCAGCTCCAGCAGGAAGTCCACCCGCTCGGGGGCCACGTCGCGGGAGCCGAACGCGAGTGAGCGCACGGCCCGGCGGGTCAGCTGCCCGCCGGCCGCCCTGGCCAGTTCGACCAGGCCGGGCTGCCAGTCGGCGAGCCGGCCGAGGTTGCGGGTCAGCGGGTTGTAGCGGGACAGCAGCGGGCGCGGCAGCCCGCTCTTGCCGACCTCGCCGGCCGACGTGCCGATCAGCGCGACCCCGCACACCCGGTCGGCGAACAGCTCCGGGCGCTGCTCGGCCAGCGCCATGATCGTCATCCCGCCCATCGAGTGCCCGGCCAGCACGACGCGGCCGTGCGGCACCACCGCGTCCAGCACCGTGCCGAGGTCGCGGCCCAGCTGGTCGATGGTGCTGGAGGACTCGGTGGCGCGGGCGGACCCGCCGTGGCTGCGGTGGTCGTAGAGCACCTGGCGCACCCTCGGCTCGGTCAGCCTGGCCAGCGCGCGCCGCTGGAAGTGCCACGACCGCCGGGACAGCGCGAACCCGTGCACGTAGACCACGGTCAGCTCGGGGGCGCCGCCGTCGGCCGGGTCGACCTCCTCGACCACCAGTTCCAGGCCGTCGTCGGTGCGCACGCTCACGGTGCGGTCGGCGGGCAGCGTGCGCACGCCCTCCGGGGGCTCGTCTCGGCGGCGGGCGACGCCGATGGCGATCGCGGTGCCGGCGGCGGCCAGCCCGACCGCGGCGCCGACGAGCGCGCCGACCCTGCGGGAGACCGTCACTCGGCGCCCCGGTAGGTGCGGGTGACCCTCGGCCGGTACAGGCCGGTGACGATCTCGTAGTCGATGGTGCCCAGGGTGTCGGCCCACTCGGTGGCGGTCGGTTCGCCGGCCGACCCGTCGCCGAACAGCACGACCTGTTCGCCGACCGGCACCCGGTCGTCGCCGCAGTCGACGACCAGCTGGTCCATGCACACCCGCCCGACGACCGGGCGGCGCCGGCCGGCCAGCCACACGTGCAGCCGGCCGGACAGCGCGCGCGGCACACCGTCGGCGTAGCCGGCCGGGACCAGCGCCAGGTTGGTGTCGGTGGCGGCGGTCCACGTCTGTCCATAGGAGACGGACTCGCCGGCGGCGATCCGTTTGGTGAGCACGACCGACGAGCGGAAGCTCATCACCGGACGCAGATCCTCCGGCTGGGCCACCGGGTTCAGCCCGTACATGGCGATCCCGACGCGCACCAGGTCCAGGTGCAGGTCGGGCCGGGTGAGGGTGGCGGCGGAGTTCGCCAAGTGGCGCAGCGGGCGCCCGTCGACGGCCGCGCAGGCCCGCGCGAAGCGGTCGGCCTGCCGGTCGATCGACGGGTGCCCCGGCTCGTCGGCGCACGCCAGGTGCGACCAGACGGCCACCGTCTCCACCTCGGGCGCGGCGTTCGCGGCGGCCACCAGTTCGGGCCATTCCGTTGCGGGGCAACCGTTCCTGGACAGCCCGGTGTCGATCTTCAGGTGCACCCTGGCGGTGGCACCGGCGGCCCGCGCGCCCTCGATGATCGCGCCCAGCTCGCGGGTGCTCGACGCCGAGACGTCGATCCCGGCGGCGATGCCGGGCGCGAAGTCGGTGTCGATGGTGTCCAGCCAGCTCAGCACGGGCGCGTCGATGCCGGCCGTGCGCAGCGCGAGCGCCTCGGCCTGCGAGGCGACCCCGATCCAGCTGGCGCCGGCGCCCAGCGCGGCGCGGGCCACCGGGACCGCGCCGTGCCCGTAGCCGTCGGCCTTGACCACCGCCATCGTGGCGGCCCCGCTCGCGGCGGCCCGCCCGGCCAGCAGGGCGACGTTGTGGGCCAGGGCCTCCAGGTCGACCACGACCTCGGCCCTCGGCAGATTTCGATCAGCCATAACGCCGTTCATGGTCGCACAGCTCCCCCGTCTCCCCCGGCGCCCGGCCGGCCGACACCAGCGCCGCGCGGACCGCCCCTGGCACCGCGGCGACCACCGCCGACGCCGAGGTCGGCGCGCCACCGGCGGCCAGCTCACCGGCCCGCACGTGCAGCCAGCTCGCCGCCCCGGCCGCCACCAGCGGGTCGCCGCCGGCGGCCAGCGCGGCGCCGACCAGCCCGGTCAGCACGTCACCGGAGCCGGGGGTGGCCAGCCACGCCGAGCGGGCCGCGTTGACCAGCGTGCGCCCGCCCGGCGAGGCGATCACCGTCGCGTGGCCCTTGAGCAGCACGACCGTGTTCAGCCGGCGGGCCAGCTCGCGGGTCGCGGCCACCCGGTCGGTGCCCAACTCGATGCCCAGCGGCTCGGCGATCCGGGCGAACTCGCGGTCGTGCGGGGTCAGCACCACGGTCCGGTCCGGCTCGCGGTGGTCCCACAGGTCGGGGTAGCGGGCCAGCAGCGTGATGCCGTCGGCGTCCACGCAGGTCGGAACGCCCGCGTCGAGGACGGCGGCCAGCACGTCCCGGCCGGCCTGCCCGGTGCCCAGCCCCGGCCCGACCGCCCACGCCTGCACCCGGCCGGCGTCGGCGACCGAGCCGGTGGCCACCACCTCCGGCCAGCGGGAACGCACCTCGTCGGCCGCCCAGCCGGCGTAGCGGACCATCCCGGACGTCGCCCGCACGGCCGACCCGACGGCCAGCACGGCCGCGCCGGGGTAGGTCGCCGAGCCGGCCGCCACCCCGGTCACGCCCTGGGTGAACTTGTCGTCGGCCGGTCCGGGCAGCCGCCACGCCCGCCCGACGTCGGCCGGGCCGAGCACCTCCAGGTCCGGCGCCGGCAGGTCCAGGCCCAGGTCGACCAGCTGGACCAGGCCGCAGCGCGGGGCGGCCAGCACGTGCGCGGGTTTGTGGGCACCGAAGGTCACCGTCACGTCGGCGCGCACCGCCGACGGCTCGGCGTGGCCGGTGTCCGGGTCGACGCCGCTGGGCAGGTCCACGGCCAGCACCGGCGAGGTGACGGCGGCGACCCACGCGGCGGCGGCCGGGCGCAGCGGGCCACGCGCGGACAGCCCGACGATCCCGTCGACCACCAGGTCGGCGCCGGTGACCAGGTCACGGCGGCCCGCGGCGACCTGGTCGCCGGCGTCGACGACCCGGCCGCCGGCGCGGCGCAACGCGGCCAGGCCGGGCGGGTGGGTGCGGTCGGGGGCGAACAGCACGGCGGTGACCGCGACGGCGCGGCGGCGCAGGAAGGCCCCCGCCCACAGCGCGTCGCCGCCGTTGTTGCCGGAGCCGACGAGCAGCACGACGTGCCGGCCGGCGACCCCGCCGGTGGCCGCGCGCAGCATCGCCGCCGCGCGCACCGCGACCGCGAAGGCGGCCCGGCGCATCAGCGCCCCGTCGGGGGCCTTCGCGAGCGCCACGTCCTCCGCGGCCCTGACCTGGTCAACCGTCCACACGCCATACACGCGCCACTCCACCCGCGGGCCGTTCCGGACTCCTTGAGAGCGTAACGACGGAACTGTCGCTAGGGTCATCGACCATGCCACCCAAGCTGGTGACCAAGCCGAAACACCTGATCGAGGAGCTGACCCACCGAGGGCCCCACCGGGTGCTACGCGGCGACCTGGCCCTGGTCGGCCTTCCGGGCGTGGTGTACACGCCAACGAGCGGACTCGGTCTACCGGCGGTGTCCTTCGGACACGGCTGGTTGCAGCCGCCCGCGCGTTACCGGGGTCTGCTGCGCCACCTCGCGTCCTGGGGGTTCGTGGTGGCCGCGCCGGGCACCCAGCTCGGGCCGCTGGCCTCGCACCGGCTGTTCGCCGCCGACCTGCGGACCGCGCTGGACGTGTGTGTCGGGGTGCGGCTGGGCGAGGGCGACATCAGCGTCGACCCGGAGAAGCTGGGGCTGGCCGGGCACTCGGTCGGCGGCGGCTGCGCGGTGCTGGCGGCGGCCGACGACTCCCGGGTGCGCGCGGTCGCGACCCTGGCCGCCACCCAGACCCGGCCCTACGCCTCCGACGCCGCCAGCCGCTGTGCCATGCCCTCGCTGCACCTGGCCGCCGGCCAGGACCTGGTCGCGCCGACGGCGGGCAACGTGGGCGCGATCGCCGCGAACTGGGCCGGCCCGGCGCAGCTGCGGACGGTCACCAAGGCGTCCCACCTGGGGTTCACCGAGGGCCGCCACTGGTCGACGCTGCTGCTGCCCGGCAAGGCCGAGTCGACCACCCAGCGGGTCGCGCGGATCATGCTGACCGCGTTCTTCCTGGTCCACCTGGCCGGCGAGACCCGCTTCCAGGCGGTCCTGGACGCCGATCTCAAGGGCACCGACCGCCCCGCCTAGCGTTTGGGCTTGGCGGGCTTCTCCGCCGGGTCGCGGCCGACGACACCGCTGAAGTTGGCCGCCGGGTCGGGGTCGTCGAACAGCGAGCCGGTGGTGCGCCACTTGCTCTGCCGGGTCTGGTCTCCGCCCTGGCCACTGCCGCCACCCATGCCGCCCATCGGCATGCCGCCCATCGGGGCGCCGCCACCGGCACCGCCGGCCGCCGCGCCACCGGCCGCCGCCGCCCGCTGGTCGCCGCCGTCGGGCGCGGCCGCGCCGACCATCGCGCCGCCGGCCGTGCCACCACCGGCGCCGGCACCGACACCGGGTGTCTCGCCGCCGCTGAACGCACCGCCGCCACCACCGCCGAGCCCACCTCCGCCGCCGCCACCGAGGCCGCCGCCACCCGCGCCGCCACCCGCGCCGCCGCCGTCCGGGCCGAAGCTGGACGCGCCGGGCAGGGACGGGGCCGCCGGGTCGGGCAGGCCGGGCACCTCGGTGTCCGGGCCGAAGTCGACGTCGTAGGTCTCCGGGGTGCCGTCGTCGACGGTCATCTTCAGCCGGTCGGTCGGGCCGGGCAGCTGCTCCAGGGTGATCTCGGCGTCGCCGTCCTTGATCACGGCCTTGCCGTCGACCGCGCGGATCACGCCGTCCTCGGCGGTCTCGCCGGGGTCGTCGGTCCAGTCCACGACGTACTCCGACGGCTCGCCGGTGCCGTTGTCCACGGTCACCGTGCTGCGGCCCTGCTCGTCGGGCTGGCCGACGGTGATCGTGCGGTCGCCGTCGCGGATCGTGACCTGCTTGGGGGCGCCGGGGGTTCCCGGGCCGCCGCCCGGCATCCCGGGCATGCCCGGCACCAGCGGCATCCCGCCGGGACCGGTGGGGTCACCGGGCGAGGGCATCCCGGGGATGCCGCCCGGGCCGCCGCCGAGGCCACCACCGGGACCGCCGCCGGGACCGCCGCCCGCGCCCGAGGGGTCGGTCAGGCCCGACGGCGCGGTCGGCATCGGCATCTCGGGGATCTCCGGCATGGCCGGCGAGCCGCCACCGGGACCGCCACCACCGGGACCACCACCGCCAGGACCACCGCCGCCGGGGCCACCGCCGCCAGGACCGCCACCGGGACCCATGCCGCCGGGTCCGGGGCCCGTGCCGCCGGGACCGCCGGGGCCGGCGGGGTCTCCCGGGCCGCCGGGGCCCTCCGGGCCGGGCGGCATGGCGCCGGCCTCGCTGAAGTCGTTGTCGTACTCGCCGAGGGCGGAGTTCAGCTCCTCGTAGTAGCCGTCGACCGCTTCCTTCGTGTCGTCGCACAGGCTGATGAAGTTCTCGTACAGGTAGTCGTGCAGCTCCGGGTTGAAGGCGTTGCGCACCCAGTTGCCGGAGAACTCGACCATCTGCATGACGACCATCTCCCAGACGAGGTCCATGCTGTTGGAGAAGTCCTCGTACTCGGTGCCGTAGGTCCGGTCCAGCCAGGACGCCACCTGGATCTGCCGGTCCTTGCCGATGTCCTCACCGGCGGCCATCTTCACCAGCGAGTCGGCGATGTCCGGGGTGGCCAGGCCGATCAGCGGCTGGTACAGGTCGATGACCTGCTCGGCCTTGTAGCGGACCTCGGCGTAGAGGTTCTCCACGGTCGTCTCGATGAGCCCCGGCGCCGCGGCGGTCGCCTCAAGCAGCTCGGCGATGTTCGGCGTGATCTGCTCGGACCAGTGCTGGTAGGAGGCGTTGGCCGCCGGGCCGGTCCACGACTCGTAGGTCCTGTTCAGCTCGCCCTCGGTCGTGGTGTTCAGCTCGGTGAGCGCGGTGTTGGCCGTGCGGATCCGGTCGGCGTCGGTGAGGAACTTGCGGAAGTTGATGCCCAGCTGCTCGTCGTAGCGGGTCTGCAGGTCGCCCAGGGCGATCCGGCCGTGGCGGCCGAGCATGCCGGCCGGCACCTGGTCGTTGATCGGTAACCACGTCTCGAACACGTCCAGGCCCTCGCGCGCCGGTTCGAGGATCTCGTCGGAGGTCTCCGGGCCGCTGGTGAGCGTCGGCGACCCCAGGTCGTCCATGGTGGTCCGCGCCTCGTCCAGCGCCTCGGTGGTCAGCCGGTTCTGGTACCCGTTCTCGTCGGACTCGCCCTGCGCCCGGTCGTAGACCTCGTCCAGCGAACCCTGGTCGAAGTCACCGCCCTCCAGGGAGTAGCTCTCGGCGTACTCCAGCACCTCGGGGTCGAGCTCGTCCATGTTGAACGGATAACCGTTCTCGTTCATGTACGAGGCGAGCAGATGCTCCTTGGTGTCCCCGTCGACGTAGGGGTCGTCGAGTAGCGCCTTGACCTCGGTCCACGACCTGCTCATCAACTACCCCTACCGGTTGCGCAGCCACGAGGACTGGTTGGAAAAGTCGTCTTCGTCGTCGAGGTCGAGTTCGTCCGGGGGCCGGGCGCGCGCCGCTCTCACCGGCGGCGCGGCCGGAGCCGGGGCGGCCGGGGCCGGCGGGGCCGGCGGGGCGCTGGGCGCCTGTCCGGCCGGCCGCTCGTCGTCCTGGCCGGGCACGAACGCGGTCCTGCCCGGCTGGGCGGCCGGCGGCCGGTAGCCGCCCGCGTTCTCCTCGTCGATACCGAAACCCATGACGTGGCTGCGGTCGCGGTCGGTGCTCGTGGTCGCCCAGCCGCCGGCCTTCTCCCGGTGCTGGGCCACGGCCGCGGCCTGCTTGGCCGCCTCGATCATCCCCGGCACCTGCTCACGCATGGCCTTGGCCGTCCTGGCGAGCAGCTCACGGGAGTTGCGTTCGCGCAGCGACCGGCGTTCGGCCATCTCCCGCCGGGTCTGGTCCATCCGCGCGATCGCCAGTGCCGCCCGGTCCCGCACGCTCATGTCCCGCTCCCCTCACCCACCGGTCCGCCGGGCAGGCGGACCACCACGCAGCCGACCATCCCGTCCCGTTCGACGGCCGTGGCGACCGCGACCCGGCCCCGAGCGGCGCCGGCACGTTCGGCCAACGCCAGCAACGCCGCCAGGCCGAACACGCCCGACGCCGCACCGGTGTCGCCGACGAGCCGGCTCGGCTCGACGACCCGCTCGACCGGCATCCCCAACACCTCGCGTACCGCTTCGCTCTCCACGCCGTCCACTCCGGACACGGCCAGACCCCACACCTCCTCCGGCGCCACCCCGGTGAGGGCGTGCCGCAGGCTCGCGGTGAGGGCGGCCCGCTGCTCGCCGTCCCCGGCGAGGCGGGTGTCCAACGCTACGACCGTCGCGGCCGCCGATCGGTTCCCTTCCGGTACCGCCCGGACGAACAGCACCGCGCAGCCCTCGCCCAGGCGCGCCCGGTTGCCGGCGCGGCGCTCCAGCAGTGCGCGCGGCCCGCTGTACTCCTCGGCGGCGCCGGCGAACAGGCCGCTGGCCCGGCCGGTGCGCAGCAGCCGGTCGGCGTAGCGCAGCACGGCGACCGCCGAGAGCCGCCCGGCGGCCAGCGTGGTGTTCGGCCCGGTCAGCCCGTGCCAGCTGGCGCCGCGCGCGGCGGCACTGTTCATCAGGGCGAAGGGCATCTGCGCCGGGTCGACCAGGTAGGGCTTGCGGCGGGTCAGCGAGTGCGCGGTGAAGGTGAACTGGGTGAGCGTGCTGCCGCTGGTGGTGCCCAGTACGACCCCGGTCCTGGCGTCGATCCGCACCCGCTGGTCCTGCTCGCCGAGCAGGCCGATGGTGTGCACGGCCAGCGCCGTGGTCCGGTCCATCACGCCGGTTCCCTTGCGCCCCAACAGGTCCTGGATGTCGAAGTCGGGCACCAGGTGGGCGGTGTCCGGGCCGGGGAACCACTCGTCGGACACCTGGGCGGCCGGGGCCGGCGCGCCGGTGGCCACCCCGGCGGCGAACGCGTCGTGGCCGTGGCCGAACGGGGAGGTGGCCGACCAGGCGGCGATCTCGAGCGCCATCAGGGTTTCCTGCCGAACAGCACGACGGAGTTGTTGCCGCCGAAGGCCAACGCGTTGTTCTGCACCACCCGCAGGTCAGCCTCGACCGAGGTGTTCGGCACGCAGTCCACCGCGCACTCCGGGTCGGTGCGGACGTGGTTGATCGTCGGCGGGACGAACCCGTGCGCCAGGGCCAGCACGCACGCGGCGGCCGACAGCGCGCTGGCCGCGCCCATGGTGTGCCCGAGCATCGACTTGACCGCCACCGTGCGCGGCGGTGTGTCGCCGAACACGTCACGGATGGCGCCGCACTCGGTGACGTCGTTGGCCCGGGTGCCGGTGCCGTGCGCGGAGATCAGGTCGACCTGGCCGGGTACCAGCCCGGCGTCCTCGATGGCCAGGCGCATGCAGCGGGCCACCGACTCGCGGTCGGGGGCCACCGGGTGGCCGGCGTCGCAGTTGAGGCCGTGGCCGAGGACCTCGGCGTAGATCCGGGCGCCGCGCGCGAGCGCGGCGTCGAGCGGTTCGAGCACCAGCACGGCGGCGCCCTCGCCGGTGAGGATGCCCTTGCGGTCGGTGTCGAACGGCCGGCAGTGCACCGGGTCGACCGCGCCGAGGCGGTAGAACCCGGTGAAGGTCATGCGGCACATGGCGTCCGCGCCGCCGCACAGCGCGACGTCGACGTCGCCGGTGGCGACCGCGTCGTAGCCGTCGCCGATGGCGTAGTTGCCGGCGGCGCACGCCGTCGCCACCGTCGAGACGTCCACAGTGGACAGCCCGAGTTCGCGGGCGACACCGACCGACAGCCACGACGCCGGCACCTGGGCCACCTGCGCGGCGGTGACGTCCGCACCCCGCACGACCGCCCCGGCGATCCGCTCGCCCCGGTCACCGCTGCCGTCGGTGGTGCCGACGGAGATCATCGTGCGCGCGTCGGCCAGCCCGTCGAGGCCGGCGTCACGCACCGCCATCGTGGCCGCCGACGCGGCGAACTGGGCGGCCCTGGGCAGCGTCGCGGGCGCGGCCAGCCACCGCCGAGGCTCGAACCCGACGACCTCGCAGCCCACCGCGTGCGCGAACCCGGTGGTGTCGAACGCGCCGATCGGCCGGGCACCGCTGCGCCCGGCCCGCAGCCCGGCGGCGTACTCGACCGCCCCGGTCCCGATGCTCGACACCACGCCGAGGCCGGTGACCACCACCCGACGCACGCCGCCTCACCCCTCCAGCGCGGTGCTCAACACGTCGTAGACGCCGTTCAGGTCGACCATCCGGTCGAACTCGGCGGAGTCGACGTCGACGTCGAACTCGATCTCCAGGTTCGCCAGCAGTTCGATCAGCTTCATCGAGTCGGCGCCGTGGACCTGGACGAAGTTGTCCGACGGGGACACGGCGGCCTCGTCGACCTCCAGCACCCGGCACACCACCGCCTTGATCTCCCCGGCCCGCTCGGCGACCCGCGCGTTCACTTGCGCCGCATCCAGGACTGGTTGGAGAAGTCGTCGTCGTCGTCGATCTCGTCGCGCCGGGCGGCCGGCCGGCGCGGCGGCACCGCCCTGGGCGCGGGCGGCGGCGGCGGGGGCGGTGGGGGCGGCGGCAGGGCCGGCTCGGGCGCCGGCGGATCGTCCTCAAGGGACCCGATGCCGCCCGGCTGGGTCCGCGCCCGGGGCGGCGGCGGCCGGAAGGTGAACCGCTGCTTGCCGTCCTCGTCCTCGCTGCCGAACCCCATGACGTAGTCGCGGTCACGCTCGGTCTTCTCGGTGGCCCAGCCGCCGGCCTGCGCGCGCCGCCGGCCGATCTCCTTGAGGTGCTTGGTCATCTGCGCGGAGACCGCTCCCTGCTTGCGCAGGTTGTCCGCCGAGCGGTCCTTGGCCTCGCGGGCCTTGCGGGCACGCAGCGCCCGCCGCTCGGACATCTCCCGGCGGACCTGGTCCATGCGTTCCCGGGCCTTGGCCGCCCTGTCGTGCGCGCCCATCTCACCCTCCCCTGCTACCGGCTGCCCTCGCCGAAGGCACCACGGACCTGGACATCGGTGACGTCGTCGAACAGGTCGCCGGTGGTGCGCCACTGGCTGCCGGCCCGTTCCTGCTCACCGCCGCCACCACCACCGCCACCGCCGCCCATCATCGGCATGCCGCCGCCCATCCCGCCGGCCATGCCGGACGCGCTGCCGTCCGAACCGCCGCCCGAGGACCCGTCCCGCTGGTCGTGCTGCTGGGCTCCATCATCCTCCGCCGCGCTGGCGAGTCCAGCCTCACCCGGCCCGTCACCGGGCGTCCCGGTGTAGTCGCCCTCGCGCGGCACGCCGAAGGACCCGGCCTCGCCGGAGCCGCCGCCGTCCTCGTCGAACAGCCCCTCGCCGAACCCGCCGACGGCCGACTGCGCGGACGTCACCCCGAACTGGGCCCCCGGGTCCCGCACGTCGAACTCGGCGGGCATCGGGCCGAACCGCCCCGGCTCGCCGCCGAACCCGCCGTCGGCGAACTGCCCACGCGGGTCCGGCAGACCACCCGGACCACCGCCCGGACCACCACCCTGACCGCCGCCGAACTGGCCCTGCGGGTCCGGCAGGCCACCGAAGGGCCCCTGCCGGTCGGGAGCACCGAACCCGCCGTCGGCGAACTGCCCCCGCGGATCGGGCAGCCCACCGGGGCCGCCACCGGAGCCACCGCCGGGGCCGCCGCCGAACTGGCCCTGGGGGTCCGGGCCGCCCGGACCGCCGAAGCCACCGTCGGCGAACTGGCCGCGCGGATCCGGCAGACCGCCCGGGCCGCCACCGGGCCCACCGTCGACGAACTGGCCCTGGGGCAGCGGGGCGCCGGTGTCGGCGAACTGGCCGCGCGGGTCGGGCAGGCCGAACTGGGCCTCGGGGTCGCCGGGCCCGTCGGGGTCGAGCGGGGCCGGCATGATCCGGACGTCCTCCCCGCCGCCACCGCCGCCGGGGGCGGCGGGCATGGCCGGCAGCGGACGCGCGGTGGCCTCACCCTCCTCGCCCGAGTAGTCGAGGTTGTAGGTCACCGGTTCACCCGAGCCGTCGTCGACGGTGACGATCACGGTGTCGGTGGAGCCCTCGGGACGCTCGGCGGTGATCGTGAGGTCGCCGTCCTGGATGACGCACTTGCCGTCGGCGCCGGGCTGGATCGGTTCGTCGACCGTCGGCGGCTGGCTGCCCTCCGGGCCGAACGCCGAACCGGGCTGGGTGGTCACCGGGCCGCCCGGAGCCCCGGGAGTGCCTGGCGTACCCGGAGTGCCTGGCGTGCCCGGGGTTTCGGTGCCGTCGCCGAAGTCCAGGGTGTAGGTCTTCGGCTCGCCGGAGCCGTCATCGACGGTCACCGTCACCTGGCCCTGGCCGTCCGGGCTGGTCACCTCGATCGAACGCTCCCCGTCGTCGATCGTGACGGTCTCCTGCTCGCCGGGAGCCGTCGGTGTCGTCGGCGCGAACGCGTCCGGATCGGACGGGTCCGCCGGGTCTGACGGGTCGCCGGGCAGTTCGGGGGTCTCCACCTCCGGGGCCTCCCCGGGACCGCCACCGGGCCCCGTCGGCGACGGCATCTCGGGGATCTCCGGGTTCCCGCCCCCGGAACCACCACCGGAACCACCGCCGGAGCCGCCGCCCGAGCCACCGCCCGAACCCCCACCGGAACCGCCACCCGAGCCGCCGCCGTCACCCGGACCACCGGGATCGCCGGGACCCTGGTCGCCGGCGAACGGCGGGGGCGCCTCACCGAAGTCGTTCTCGTAGTCGCCGAGGTAGCTGTTCAGCTCGTCGTAGTAGGCGTTGATCGCGTCCAGGGTGTCCTCACACGTCTGGACGAACGTCTCGTACAGGCTCTCGTGCAGGTGCGGGTTGAACGAGTCCCGGATCCAGGCCTTGCACTCGCTCTGCACGTAGGCCTTGTTCTCGTCGTTGAGCTCGCAGTCGTCGTCGCGGATGCGGTTCTCGATGTCGGTGCCGCACACCGAGTCGACCCAGGCCGCGACCTCGAGGATCTTGTCCTCGCTGTCCAGCCCGTCACCGTTGGCCAGGGCCACGACCTTGCCGGCCATGTCCGGGGTGGCGTTGCCGATCGTGGGCGTGTAGATGCCCATCACGTAGTCGGCCTTGGCCTTGCACTCGGCGAACACGTTCTCCACCGTGGTGGTGATGGTGTCCGGGGTGGCGGCCAGGAACTCGATCAGCTCGGCGGAGTTGGGCTCGATCTGCTCGGAGTAGTACTGGTAGGAGGCGTTGGCCGCCGGGCCGGTCCACGACTGGTAGACGGTGTTCAGCTCGGTCTGGGTGGTCGTGTCCAGGTTGGTGATGGCCTCGTGCGCGGCCCGGATCCGCTCGGCATCCTCCAGGAACTTCTTGAAGGAGATGCCCAGCTGCTCGTCGAACTTGGTGTTGACGTCCTCCATCGTGAACCGGCCGGCCGGGCCGACGGAGTCGCCGGGGACCTTGTCGTTGACCGGGATGAAGTCCTCGAACACCCGCAGCGCCGGCCGGGCGAGGTCGAACAGCTCGTCGGAGGTCGCGACCCCGGAGGACGAGGACGTCGGCGCCGTCATACCGTCCAAAGTGGACGTGTTCTCGGCGAGGTCCTCCTGCACGAGACGCGAGGCGTAGCCGGCCTCGTCGGACTGGCCCTGCGCCCGGTCGTAGACCTCGTCCAGCGAGCCCTGGTCGAAGTCGCCGCCCCGGATCGGGTACTGGTCGTAGTACTGGCGGACCTCCGGCGGCATGTTGTCCGACAGGACCATGGAGCCGTACGCCATCCCGTTTTCCTGCATGTAGGCGCCGAGCAGGTGTTCCTTGGTGTCGGCGTCGACGAACGGGTCGTCGAGTAAGGCTCTGACGTCCTCCCAGGAGTGGCTCAAAGGTCACTCCCCGAAGCGGTGACCGTGCTGGTCGCGGAGGCCTCCTCGGACGCGTAGGACTGGCCGGCGCCGCCGAGCTGGCCGGCGAAGGAGATCAGGTTGGTGCACATGGCGGTGGCGCCCTCGCCGAGCAGCTGGATCGCCGCCGAGTAGTCGCCGTGCTTCTCGGAGTGGGCGGTGCCGAACTCCTGCGCGCTGAGCTCGGTCTGACTCAGGTCCTCGACCTCGTCCTGCGCGTCCTCGGCCGCGTTGTTGATGGTGCGGCCCGACGAACCCATCTGGTCGGTGTCGGTGGTGTACCCCTCCGGGGCTGCGACGCCGCCGGAGGTCGAGTGGCTGGTCATACCGGTTCCCCCTCAGAATCAAGGCACGGTGCGTGCGCGACGCAACGTTCGACGTGACGAATCGGCCGCCGGTGCCGTTCCATCCGCTCCCAGAATGTACCTATCAGCAGGTCCAGGACATGCCAACACCAGGTATTTGCATACCCAAACCTGGTTCAGTTCCCCGGTCGGTCGTCGAGGGACAGGACGCCGTGCACGCTGTGCACCGGGTCGCGGGTGTCGAACAGGTCGCCGTGCACGCTCCACCCGGTGCCGGCTGCGGTGCCGACTGCGCTGCCGGCGGTGCTGCCGGCGGTGCTGCCGGCAGCGCCGCCGGCGGCGATCTCGTCGGACCCGGCGGCCTGCTCGGGCACCCGGGGCAGCACGGGCGCCGGCGACACCGCGACGGTGTGCGTGCTGGGCTCGGCGCGGCCGTCGTCGAGAGTCAGGATGACGGTGGCGGCGTCGAACAGGTCCCGTTCGACGGTGACCGTCACCCCAGGGTGGTCGAAGACGCACTTTCCGTTGGTACCGGCCGGGATCCGCCGGGCACTGGGGCGGGTCCGGGCGGGGGTGAGCGCCTGCCCGCTGGCCGCGTCGAAGTCCAGGTCGTAGGTGGTCGGGTCGCCGGCCCCGTCGGCGATGGTGACGGTCACGTGGTCGATCCCGCCGTCGACGACCGTGACCTGGCGGCCAAGCGCCAGCAGTTGCCGCCCCGCGCTGAACGGCCGCACCGCGACCACGGCCCGCAGCCCGGCCAGCGCCGACCCGAGCAGATCGTCCACATCGGACGTGACGTCCGCGGTGGCGTTCGCCGGGGCGGAGCCGGCCTCCAGCGTCGCGCGGTAGGCGACCAGCCGCCGGTGCGCCGCCCCCAACGCCGAACGCAACCCCGCGACGGCGCCGCGCAACGCCCGGGCGTAGTCGGTGAGCGGGGCCTGCCCGTCGAGGGCGTCCGCCACCGCGTCCAGCCGCCGCAGGTCCTCCCGGACCCGACCGAAGTGCAGCCCGCGCAGCTCCCCCCGCCGCTGCGCCGACACCCCGCCCAACGCCCCGCCGACGATCTCCCACGAATCCCCGGAGAACTCCGCCGCCTCGGGCGCGATGGCTTCGGCCTCCCCGACGGCACCGGCCTCGGCCTTCTCGGCAGCGGCACCGGCCTTCGCGGCCGCTCCAGCTTCCCCGGCGGAGGTGTCGGCCTTCCCGTCCGCCTCCGGGGCTGACCCGGTCGTCTCCGCGCCGGCCTCGGCCGAGGAGGCGGCTCCGGCGCTGGAGGCGGGCTTCGCGGCGGCAGCGGCGTCTGGCTCGTCGTTCGCCTCGGCCGCCCGAAGCGGGAAGGTGCGCAGCGGGGCCAGGTCGGCGGCGGTGAGCGTCGACGGCAGGTGGGTGAGGTCCTCGGCCAGAACCGCCAGCGACACCCGGAAAGCCGCCCCGCGACAGGACCACGCGGCACCGAAGTCGGCCGCCGACGTGCGGGGAGTTCGGAGTGTCATGGCGCGGGCGCGAACGATCGTCGGGTCGTACTCGAAGCCCTGCGGCATGCTTGGAGCTCCCTCAGTGACGCAGTGGTCAGCCCGCCGCGGAGACTACGCCGACCAGCCGCTGGGCGGCCGCCTCGGCCTCCTCGTGTGACGGTGCCTCCACCATCACCCGGACGAGTTGTTCGGTGCCCGACGGTCGCAACAACACCCGGCCGGTCTCGCCGAGGCTCGCCTCGACCTCGGCGACCGCCTCGTTGACCGTCGCCGACGTGGCGACCGCGGCCTTGTCGGCGACCTTCACGTTCACCAGCACCTGCGGCAACCGGGTCATCACCCCGGCCAGGTCGGCCAGCGGCCGCCCCGTGTCGGCGATCCTGGCCATCAGCCGCATCGCGGTCAGCAGACCGTCGCCGGTGGTGGCGTAGGCCGGCAGCACCAGGTGCCCGGACTGCTCACCGCCCAGCGACAGGCCACCGGCGCGCAGCTCCTCCAGCACGTACCGGTCGCCGACGGCGGTGGTACGCAGCGTGACCCCGTGCTCGCGCATCGCCAGGTGCAGGCCGAGGTTGCTCATCACGGTGGCGACCAGCGTGTCGTCGGTCAGCTCGCCGGCCTCCTTCATCGCCAGCGCGAGCACCGCCATGATCTGGTCGCCGTCGATCTCGTTGCCGGCCGCGTCGACGGCCAGACAGCGGTCGGCGTCGCCGTCGTGGGCGATGCCCAGGTCGGCCCGCTCGGCGAGGACCGTCTCGCGCAGGTCCTCCAGGTGGGTCGACCCGCAGCCGTCGTTGATGTTCTCGCCGTCGGGCAGGGCGTGGATGGCGATGACCTCGGCGCCGGCCTCCCGGTAGACCTGCGGGGCGGCGGCCCAGGCGGCGCCGTTGGCGCAGTCGACCACCACGCGCAGGCCCTCCAGCCGGTTGGGCAGGGCCTTGAGCAGGTGCGCCAGGTAGCGGTCCAGGGCGTCGGAGATGTCGTAGATCCGGCCGACGCCGGCGCCGGTCGGGCGGGTGAACCCGGCCCCGCCGGCGATGGTGGCCTCGATCTCGTCCTCGATGGTGTCGGCCAGCTTGTGCCCGCCGTCCGCGAACAGCTTGATCCCGTTGTCCGGCATCGGGTTGTGCGAGGCGGAGATCATCACGCCCAGGTCGGCGTTCAGCTCGCCGACCAGGTGGGCGACGCCGGGAGTGGGCAGCACGCCGACCTGCATGACGTCCGCGCCGGCCGAGGTCAGCCCGGCGGCGACGGCCGCCTGCAGCATCTCCCCGCTGGCCCTCGGGTCCCGGCCGACGACCGCGACCGGCCGGTGGGAGCTGTCGTGCGCGGCCAGCACCCTGGCGGCCGCCGCCGCGACGGACAGGGCCAGCTCAGGGCCGAGATCGCCGTTGGCCAGTCCACGGACACCGTCGGTACCGAACAGGCGCGCCATCGTTGGGGGAACCTCCAGAGGGCGAAAACGGCGAACGCCACGGCCGATGCGTTGTCGCACCGGCCGTGGCGTTCGGTGAAGCTACGGCGTGATCCACACCAGCTCGTGCCGGGTGATCAGCGCTTGCTGTACTGAGGCGCCTTGCGGGCCTTCTTCAGGCCGTACTTCTTGCGCTCCTTGACCCGGGGGTCACGGGTGAGGAAGCCAGCCTTCTTCAGCGCCGGACGGTCCTCGCTGTCGATCTCGATCAGCGCGCGGGCGATCGCCAGGCGCAGCGCACCGGCCTGGCCGGTGATGCCGCCGCCCTTGAGGTTCGCGCGGATGTCGAAGGCCTCGGGCTTGTCCAGGATGACCAGCGGCTCACGGATGAGCTGCTGGTGCACCTTGTTCGGGAAGTACTCCTCGAGGGACTTGCCGTTCAGCACGAACTGGCCGGTGCCGGACACCAGGCGGACGCGGACGACCGCCTCCTTGCGCCGGCCGACGGTCTGGGCGGTCTCCCCGGTCACGCGCGGCGTGGCGGGCTCGGCCACCGGCTCGGCGGCGTCGGTCTCAGGGGTAGTCAATGGTCCTCAATTCGTGCTGGCAGCCGGAATTACCGGCTGACCTTGGCGATCTCGAACGGCGTCGGCTTCTGGGCGGCGTGCGGGTGGTCGGGGCCCGCGTAGACCTTCAGTTTCTTGCCCTGGGCGCGGCCGAGCTTGTTCTTCGGCAGCATGCCCTTGACGACCTTCTCCAGCAGCCGCTCCGGCCTGGAGTCCAGCAGCTCACCGAAGGACTGCTTGCGCAGACCGCCGGGGTAGCCGCTGTGCCGGTAGGCGAAGGCCTGGTCACGCTTGTTGCCGGTCAACACGACCTTGTCGGCATTGACGATGACGACGAAGTCACCGGTGTCGACATGCGGCGCGAACGTCGGCTTGTGCTTGCCGCGCAGCAGCGTGGCGACATTCGAGGCAAGCCGGCCGAGCACCACGTCCTCGGCATCGATGACATGCCAGGTGCGGTCCACCTCGCCAGGCTTCGGGCTGTACGTGCGCACGGATCTACCTCGTCGTCATTCGTCTGGGTGCCTGCGCGGGCGTCAACGGGCACGAGCCCGCGCCGCGCAACAACACAGGAAGATACCCGTCGTCCGTGAGCAGGGTCAAAGCGCCCCCCTTCTGAGCCGGGACCTGTGCCCTCACGCCGGCCCTCGACTACCGTGCAGCCGGGTGATCAGGAGGGGTGTCATGGTGATCCGACGACTCGTCGCGGGGCTGGCCACGCTGGTGGTACTGGCCGGGTGCGCGCAACCGACGGCCGGCGCGCCGGTACCGAACCAGGCCGCGGCCGACCTGGTCATCGTCGACAAGGCGCTCAAGGCGTTCCAGGAGCACTTCGGCGGTCTGGGCGACGAGCACGCGCGGGTCTACAACTACCTCAACCACGGCGACACCAAGATCACCACCGAGCACGAGTCGTACAAGCTCGGCCAGCCGCCGGTGACGCTGCTGCTGCGCCGGCAGAACGAGGACGGCGACCAGTCGGCGATCCTGCACCAGCCGGACGCGCCGGTCGACCTGGTGCGTCTCGACGAGCGGCACAAGAACCTCGCGCCGACCCCCTGGGTGTCGGTGCCCACGCTCTACCAGGGCGGGTTCCAGACCTGTTTCCTGCTGACCGCGTGGGTGGCCTGCCACCTGGACAACGCGCTGGCCCAGACCAAGCTGGAGGCCCCGGACCGGCTGCCGCGGGAGGTCGTGCGCACCGACGACGGCTACGAGGTGACCACCGGCGCGCTGCTGGGCCTGATGCTCGACGAGGGCTTCATCACCGTCCCCGACGACCAGCGTGACGAGATCACCGACCCGATGCGCGAGTCGATGGTGCCGGTGACGTTCTCGCTGAACGAGAAGATGCGGTTCACCGGGTTCGACATCCGGGGCAAGATCACCGACGGCGACGCGGTCCCGCTGGAGATCCAGATCGGCTACGAGGTGCTGGGCAAGGCCACCGAGGACGACTTCCCCGAGGCGCCCGGCCCCAAGGACGTGACGGTCATCACCGACAAGGCCAAGGCCGACGAGTTCTGGGCGGGTTTCAACGCCCGCCAGAACAGCAACTGACACCCAGCACGCGAGAGGGGCCCGGGAGATCTCCCGGGCCCCTCTCGCGTGATGTTCGGTGTGGAGCTACCGACTCACTCCCAGCGAGCGGTGTTCCGCTGCTCGGTGTCGCGGTAACCGTCGGTGCTCTGCACGACGGCCATCTCGATCTTGGCCAGCACCGCGCGGAGGTGGTCGGCGGAGGTGAACCACTGGGTCTTGGTGGTCTGGAAGCCGGCCGACGCGCCACCCTCCCAGTCCTGCTCCAGGTTGCGGATCTGGTTGCCGAGGGTGTCCAGGTTGCCCTCGATGGCCGCAACCTGGGACTTGATGGTGCCCGCCAGCTCCTCCAGGGAGCCGAATGTAACCCTAATGTCGCCCATTGAACCTAACTCCTAGATGTGATGACGAGTGTCTGACTGGGGATGAGGAACGATCAGCCGTCTTCCAGCGTCGCCATGATGGCGGAGACGTCGGACGCCGCGGTCTCTTCCTGCTGGGCGTAGTCACGGGACGAACCGGTGACCTGCTCGGCGATCTGGAAGAGCGAGTCGTTCAGCGTCTTGAAGTCGGCCTGGTACTGCGTCATCAGGTTGGTGAACGCCGTGGCGGCGGCACCGGACCAGGCGCCCTGCACCGAGTCGACACCCTGGGCCAGCTTGCGGCCGTTGTCCTGGAGCAGCTCGTTGGTGTCGACCATCTGGTCGGCCGCGGTCGCGAGCTGCTCTGTCCCTGTCTTGAAGTCACCCATCGGGACTTAGCCCCCTTCGTTCGGGTCTGTGGTGGTCGTACGCTTCTTGGTTCGTACGCCTTCTGCGACGTAGACCCTGCCACGTTCGGTTCCACGTTGTCGCCACCTGTTCCGAGGTCGTTGCGTCAGTGAACGCCCCGGTGGGGAACCGCTGGTCAGTTGCGTTTGGACAGGCTGGGTCAACAGATTTCCCGCAGCACAAGGACGTTTGCTCTGGCAATCCCGCAAAAGTGCGCTCTAGCTGGGGTTTTGTTCGTCGGAGAGGCCGAGAACGGAGTCCGGAAACGCGCTCGGGCGGTAGGTTTCACCGCTCACGTCGAACAGGATTCGCTGTTGCGAAAAGTCCTCGTCGTCGGGAACGGTCCCCACGTTCGGCGGCGTGTTCGGCGGCACAGTGGAGTCGGATCCGACGGTTTCGCGGGTTCGGGAAACGTCGCGGGAACCATCGTCGGGGCGATCGTCGGGGGGATCCTGGACCGGCTGGACGGGTTCGGCCGGCACGGCGCGCTCGTCCACGTCGACCATGACCGCGTGCTGGGAGAAGTCCTCGTCGAGATCATCGTCGTCGGGAACCGGCTCGGGTTCGGGCAGCCGGCCGATCAGCGCGTCGGCGGCCGGCAGGTCCTCGACGGGCAACCCGTTGTCGTTCCTGAACTTCGCCGCGTCCGTGCGGGCGGCCTCACCGGTCGGCTCCACCTGGTCGCGGTGAACTCCGCGCAACCGCCCCGTTTTCGCCTGCTCGGCCAGCTCGCTGGTCTTCTTGCGGAACTCGGCCGACTGGGCCTTCGCCTCGCTCGCGGCCCGGCGGGCGCGGGTCAACGCGGCCGCGACCTCGGCCGAGAAGCGTGCCGACGCAGCCCGGAAACCGCCATCCTGCCCGGTCATAGGTACCTCCGGGTGGAGCGTAGCGACTGCTTAGCCGGTGACGGTCAACGTTGCGACAACTGTTTCGCAGGCGGTGCGCACGTCCCGCGCCGCCGGACTGTCGTCGGCGTACTGACAGCCGATGTTGATCTGGGTGCGTCCGTCGAACACGACGTACCAGTCCACTGTGGCGTCCGCGAGCCGCTCGGAGTAGCTGACGACCTCGCGGCCGCCGAAGGAGGCCCGCTCGTCGAAGTCGGCGTAGGTGGCCCCGGCGCGCTCGAAGTCGTCGCGCAGCTTGGTCACCGCGCGGGTGCGGTCGGTGGAGCTGTCGAACGCCAGCCGGATCTCCTCCACCAGCAACCGGTCGCGGCCGCTCTCCGCGCCCTGCGGCTTGAGCTCGGTGCGCAGCAGGTTCTCGTCGGCGCCGGACTGCGACCAGCCCTCCGGCAGCGCGAACTGGTACTCGTACTGGGCGATGATCCTGGTCGGCGGCGGCTGGCCGGTCGCCGCCGACGACGACGGCGGCCCGTCCCCCGAGCCACTGCCCGAGCCACTGCCCGAGCCACTGCCCGAGCCACTGCCGTTCAGCACCACCACCAGCACGACCGCGACCACCACGGCCACCGCCCCGCCGGCACCGAACAGCAGCATCCGGTTGTCCCGGCGCGGCGGCGGCGCTGCTGGCGGGACCGGCGGCGGGACCGGCGGTCCGCCGGCCGGGGTGGCCGTCGGGGTCCTGGGCACCGGCAGCCGGGGCGGCGGCGGGAGCGGACGGCGAGGC
>NZ_MSIF01000034.1 GCF_001921215.1 Actinophytocola xinjiangensis | reverse complement strand
CGCGGCGGCGGCCGGCAGGGCGCGGCGGGCCCCGGCGGCGCCGGCACCCAGCAGCACGTCCAGCGCCCGGCACACGGCCATCCCGACCGGGCCGGCCGGCGTGGACTTGAGCACGGTGTCGTAGGCCCAGACCGCGGCGGCCAGCGGCACGGCGATCCGCACCGCGTCCCGGCCCCCGCCGGCGGCGGCCAGCCCCAGCCCGGCGGCGGTCAGGCCACCGGCGACGGTGAGCGCGCGCTCCGGGCTGAGGTCCCCGGCGGGGATGGGCCGCTCGGGGCGTTCGCTGGCGTCCAGGTGCCGGTCGGCCCAGTCGTTGAGCGCCATCCCCGACCAGTAGAACGCGGCCGATGACAGCGGGAGCAGCAACCGCCGCCCCCGTAACGGTCTCCCCGCGGCGGCCGCGCCGGCGACGGTGTCCCCGACCACCGTCAACGCGGCCGGCGCCCGCACGAGCCGAAGGTAGGGCTTCAGCACGCCGGCCCGCCCTCGTCGCCCCCGGAAGAACCCTCGCGAGAGGACTGCCCACCAGCCCCGGGACCGGCCTCCGCGACCTCGCCCGAACTCACTGTCGTTGGCGCGCCAACCTGGTCACGGCCCCCACCCTCTCCGGGGGCACCCCTCAGGGCCATTCTATCGGTGGTGGAGGGGTTTTCGGGGGGTGTGGGTGGGGTTGTGGACAACTGGGCGGGTGAATGGTGCGGGAGGGTGGCCGCCCACCGGGTGAGGGTGGTGGTCTGCTCGGCGAAGCGGTGCTCGGTGCTGCCGACCGGGTCCTTGAAGAAGAAGGCCAGCGCACCCAGCGGGCCCTTCGCTCCCGCCGCGTGCGCTGCCGCGGTCAGTCTGGCAAGGTCGAGGACCAGGGGGGCCGCCAGGGCGGAGTCCAGGCCGGTCCAGGTGAGTTGCAGGCTCATCCTGGCGCCGAGGAAGCCCTCGAACGACACGTGGTCCCAGGCGGTCTTCTGTTCGCCAAGGTCGGGAACGTTGTCGATGTGCAGGGGTGCGGTGACGCCCTCGCCGAGTAACGCGGCCAGGCCTCGGGCCTTGGACTCCAGCTTGCCCCTGGCCTGGGTGGGATCGGCCAGGTTGGCGCCGTCGCCGCCGCCGAGCAGGTTGGTGCCCGACCAGGAGCGCACCCGCAGGGCGCGGGCGGTGAACATGGGGGCCAGCACGGTCCTGAGCAGGGTCTCGCCGGTCTTGCCGTCGGAGCCGGCGTAGGGCAGGCCGGCGGTCATCGCCAACTCGTGCAGCGCGGGCAGGCGGATCCCGGGTGACGGGGTGAAGTCGACGTAGGGGCAGCCCGCGCGCAGCGCGGCGTAGGCCGTCAGGGAGCTGGGCGGCAGGACGGTCCTGGCCGGGTCGGCCAGAGCCTGTTCCAGGGCGGCCAGCGTGTCGTGTTCGGGGACGTGCGGGACGGGGGGTTCGGTGGACGACACGTTGACCACGATCACCCTGGCCAGGCCGTGGCGTTCACGGAAGTCGACGATGTCGGCACTGAGCCTGGCGGCGGCGTCGGCCTGGGAGCCGGTGTGGGTGGCCGGGTGGTAGCCGTCGCGGATCTCGGTGTCGGCGGTGCGCAGGGCGGCGGTGGTCGCGGCCAGCACCCTGGGCGGGATGAGGCCCGACTCGGCCAGCTGCTCGGCCCGTTTGTCCAGCGGCGTGCCCACCACGTCGTGGCCGCCGACCACCAGGTTCTCCCAGCTGGGCAGGTCGACTCCGGTGAACGGCTCGGTCTCGGTGACGCAGCCGGTCGGCGCGGTCAGGCCGGCGCGCAGCGCCAGCAGACCGGTCACCGCCGTCGTGCTCACCGACCCGCGTGCCCCGACCAACCACAGGCCTGTCGGTACGTTCGCTGACATTGCGGACCCCTTTCACGAGGACGTCGGTGACACCGGTGAGGACAGTCGCCGACTGCCCTCACCGGTGCTCATATCACCTTGTCATCGCCCTTCGATGGAATCGATGACCGCGTGCGCGTCACGTTCCAGCACCGTGCTGATGTCGGCGTCGCCGAGGAACGTCTCATCGGTGACCAACAGGACGAACGTGCCGAGGAAGCGCACCGTCCTGGTGTCGTTGCCGTTGGCCTCCGCCCGGCGGATCTTGGTCATCAGCGAGTCGAGCTGGCGGTACTGGGACAGCGTGAGCCGGTTGGTCGCCCGGAACCGGTCGAGCAGCTGGCTCATGTCCCGCAGGGACGTCGTCGTGGTGAACGACACCGTCTGCGACTGGACGTTACCCGCGACGTCGGTGGCCGACACGGTGAACGCGTGCTGCCCCAGCGGCAGCTGGTACAGCGCGGTCGGCCGCCCGTTGAGCACGGTCTCGCCGTCGAGCGTGGCGCCCACCGTGCGCAGCCCCGAGGTGGCGTCCTCGGCGTGCCAGGTGAGCACCAGGTCGGTGGCGTCGCCGTAGACCCGGCCCTCGGCGACCCCGGCCACCATCAGCGTCGGTTTGGTGGCGTCGATCCTGATCGTGGCGGCCTTGTCGGTCTCGACGTTGCCGGCCCGGTCCCGCGCCCGGTAGAGCAGCGTGTGGTCGCCGTCGCCGGTCACCTCGATGGTGCCGGTGTACGGGGTCCACGCGCCGCCGTCGAGGCGGTACTCGATGCCGGCGACACCCTGGCCGTCGTCGGTCGCGGACAGCTCGACCGGGACGCTGCCCGGGTGCCAGCCCTCCGGACCGGGGTCGGCGAAGGCCGCGGTGGAGACCGGGGCGGTCTCGTCGACGATCTCCTTGACCTGGATGTTGCGGAACGACACGTCGTCGCTGGCGCCGTGGTTCTGGATCCCGAGGTAGCCCTGGGTCAGGTCACGGGCCGGGTCGGTGCTGGTGAAGTCGTTGATCAGCACCCCGTTGAGGTAGACCTGGATGGTCTGCCCGACGACGATGATCTCGTAGCTGTTCCACTCGCCGGGCGGGTTGAGCGCCTCGTCGCGGGCCTCGATGTCGGCGGCCTGGAAGGTGTAGACCGAGCCGGTGGTCCGGTCCGGCGCGTCGGTCGCGTCGATCTGGATCTCGTAGCCCTGGTTGACCGCCACCCACGGGTCGTCGCCCGGGTCCGGGTAGCCGACGAAGATGCCCGAGTTGTCGTCGCCGGCCATCTTCCAGTCCAGCTTCAGGCTGTAGGAGTTGAACTCCTCACCGAAGGACAGCAGGCCCATGCCGCCGACCGACCGGATCGTGCAGTCCTGCTCCAGGGAGAAGCTGCCGGGGCCGGCCTGCGTCCAGCCGTCCAGGGTGGCCTGGGTGCCGTCGAACAGCGCGCGGTAGCCGTCGTCGGGCGTCCACGGCTGGCACTGGGCCGGGCCGGGGGTGGCCACGCCGTCGCCGACGACGTTGATGGTGTCGAGGTCCATCAGGCCGCCGCCACCACCGGAGAACACCAGGTACAGCGGGCCGGTGCCACCGGGGTCGGTGATCGGCGCCGGCGCGATGTCGGCGTAGGTGTCCCAGCCGCCGGTGTTGGTGACCTCGACGGTCTGCACGACCGGGCCGTCCGGCGCGTCCCGGCGCACGGTGATGGTGCCGCCGGAGCCGCCGGAGGTGAGCCGGTAGCCGATCGCGTCCACCCCGGTCAGGTTCACCGGGTCGAACTTGATCCAGTCGCCGTTCTCGATGTGGCCGACGCGCTTGCCGCCGCTGGCCTCACCGTGGTTGACGATCTCGGTGCCGTTGTTCTCGGTCCAGAACTCGGCCTGCTTGAGCTTGGGCTGGAGCACCGACTCGTCGTCGCCGGTCAGCGCGGGCACGTCGCCGGCGCCGCCGTCGGTGTAGCGGGCGTTGATGATCCCGAACACGTTGGCGTCCAGGCCGTGGCCCTCGTCGGCCGGCGTGGCGATCTCACCCGAGCAGCCGGTGGTGCGCGACAGCGGGTGACCGTGGGCGTCGTGGCCCAGGATGTACTCGACGATGACCTTCGAGCAGTCGATCGTCCCGTCCTCCGGGTCGGTCACCTCGACCTCGAACGGCACGGTGTCGCCGTAGCCGAAGAAGCCGCCGTTGACCGGGAGTTTCAGGTCGACGGCCGGGGCCGTGTTGCCGGAGGTGACCACGACGCTGCGCACGCCGGTCAGCCCGGTCGGGTCGGTCACCGACAGCGACGCGGTGAACTGGCCGGCCGCCTCGTAGGTGTGGGTGACCGGGCCGGTCTCGGTGGAGTCGACCGTGCCGTCGCCGTCGAAGTCCCAGGCGTAGGTCAGCTCACCGCCGTCGGGGTCCGAGGTCCCCTCCGGGTCGAAGTTCACCGTCAGCGGCGCCGGGCCCGACGTGCGGTCGGCGCTCACCTCCACCCGGGGCGTGCGGTTGCCCTTGGTGTAGTCGATCCGGTAGAGCGCCGAGGCGTCCGAGCCGCCGAACCAGGTGTCGCCGTAGTCCAGGACGTAGAGCGAGCCCTCCGGGCCGAACTCGACGTTCATCGGCCAGGACAGCTCCATCGAGTCGAAGAACGGGTTGATCTCGCCCCGCTCGCCGTCCGCGCCGACGTCGATCGTCTTGATCCAGCCCCGGCCCCACTCGTAGGCGAAGTTCTTGCCGTCGTAGAACTCCGGGAACTTCGTGACCGAGTCCAGGTCGGGGTCGAAGCGGTACACCGGGCCGCCCATGGGCGACTCGCTGCCGCTGCCGAACTCGGGCACCGATCCGCCGTCGTAGGGGATCCAGGCCGGCTGCGCGGGCGGCAGGTCGACCAGACCGGTGTTGTGCGGGCTCTCGTTCTTCGGCGCGGCGCAGTCGAACGGCTCGCCGGAGGTGCCGGTGGCGAAGTCGTAGTCGACGAACGGCTGGTTGTCGCCGACGCACAGCGGCCAGCCGAAGTTGCCGGCGCTCCTGATCAGGTTGAACTCGACGGTGCCGCCCGGCCCGCGCGCGGGGTTGGCCGCGCCCGCGTCGGGGCCGTAGTCGCCGAGGTACACCCAGCCGGTCTCCCGGTCCACCGCGAACCGGAACGGGTTGCGGAAGCCCATGGCGTAGATCTCCGGGCGGGTCCTGTCGGTGCCCGGGGCGAACAGGTTGCCCTCGGGCACGGTGTAGCTGCCGTCCTGCGCGACCGTGATCCGCAGCAGCTTGCCGCGCAGGTCGTTGGTGTTGGCCGAGGTGCGGCGGGCGTCGAACGCCGGGTTGCGGGTGTCGCGCTCGTCGATCGGGCTGAAGCCGTCGGAGGCGAACGGGTTGGAGTCGTCGCCGGTGGACAGCAGCAGGTTCCCGTCGCCGTCGAAGTCGATCTCACCGCCGGCGTGGCAGCAGATGCCCCGGTCGGCCTCGACCTGCATGATCTTCTGTTCGCTGCCCAGGTCGACGGTGCCCTCGGCGGTCAGCGTGAAGCGGGACAGCTGGTTGTGGCCGTCGAAGGGCGCGAAGTCGGCGGCCGTGCCGTTCTCCGGCGCGTCACCGGTCGGGGTGTCCAGCGGCGGCGCGTAGTACAGGTACAGCCAGCGGTTCTGCTCGAAGTTCGGGTCGATCGCCACGCCCTGCAGACCGTCCTCGTCGTGGTTGTAGACGGGGATGGTGCCGGCGAGCTTGGTGGTGGCGTCCGGGGTGGTGAGGAACACCCGGCCGTCGCGCGAGGTGTGCACGACCGAGCGGTCGGGCAGCACGGCCATCGCGATCGGCTCGCCGGTGCTCGGCTCGCCCTTGGCCAGGGTGATCTGGTCGAAGTCCTCGTCGACCGGGGTGCCGGGGTCGCCGCCGTCGTCGGGCGTGCAGTCGGCCTCGGCCAGGCCCGCCGCGTAGCGGATGCCGCCGGCGAGGTGGGTGAGGAACTCCGGCTCGCTGTAGGACTCGTTGGTGTGTCCGCCGCCGGTGTACCAGGAGCGGCCCTGCGACTGCGGGTGGCACCACATGATCGGGTGGTCACCCATGGCGTCGCCGCCCGCGTCGTAGCTGGTCTCGTCCAGGGTGGCCAGGACCTTGACGTCCGCGCGCGGGTTGGTGCGGTAGTTGTACCACTCGTCGGTGCGGGTCCAGCGGTCAGGAAGTTCGGCGGTGGACGGGTGGTCGTGGCTCTCCACGTCCACACTGGCCTGCTGGATCTGCGGGTGGGACTTGAAGTACGCGCCGACCAGCTCGCCGTACCACGGCCAGTCGTACTCGGTGTCCGACGCGGCGTGCACGCCCGCGTAGCCGCCGCCGTTGTCGACGTAGTTCTCGAAGGCGGTCTGCTGGTCGGCGTTGAGCACGTCGCCGGTGGTCGAGAGCCACACGACGGCGGCGTAGTTGGCCAGGTTGTCGGCGGTGAACGCGCCCGCGTCCTCGGTGGCGTCCACGGCGAAGCCGTTGTCGGCGCCCAGTGCCTGGATGGCGGCGATCCCGGTCGGGATGGAGTCGTGGCGGAAACCCGCGGTCTTGGAGAAGACCAGGACCTTCGGGTCCTCCTGGGCACTGGCCGGCATCGCGGTGACACCCAGTGCGGTGGTCATGGCCAGGCCGACGGTGGCGACCCGGGACAGGAAACGTGGTTTTGACGAAGGCTTACTCGGGCTGATCCCTAACACTGGTACTTTTCTCCTCGTTCTCACCGAAATGGGAACCGCGTAAGGGACGAACTCCTTTCCGTGACGCGGCGTCGCCCGACGTGCCGGTCAGGCGACGCCGCCACAAACTGTTCAGCGGATGCCGTACAGGTGTTCCAGCGCCAGCTGGTCGAGGTGTTCCACGCCCGCGCCCCGCGCGGACGCCTCGGCCAGGTCGAACTCCTCGGCGCGCAGGTCGGCCAGCGACTCGCCCTCGCCGAGGGTGGGGACCGCGAGCTGGTCGACCCGGGCGGCCGCCAGCGCCTCGGTCACCTCGGGGTCGGCGCGGAAGGCCCGCGCCTTCTCCGCGAGGATCAGGTAGTTGCGCATGCACGCCCGCGCCGAGGACCACACGCCGTCCTCGCCCTCGGTGCGCGCCGGTTTGAAGTCGAAGTGCCTCGGGCCGTCGTAGCCGCCGCGCTCCAACAGGTCCACCAGCAGGAACGCGCTCTTGACGTCCCCGTTGCCGAACCGGAAGTCCTGGTCGTAGCGCGGGCCGTTCTGCCCGTTGAGGTCGATGTGGAACAGCTTGCCGTGCCACAGCGCCTGCGCGTAGCCGTGCACCACCGACATGCCGGCCATCTGCTCGTGGCCGACCTCCGGGTTCAGGCCGACCCGGTCGGGCTCGTCGAGCTCGTTGATGAACGCGATGGCGTGCCCGATGGTCGGCAGGAAGATGTCGCCGCGCGGCTCGTTGGGCTTGGGCTCCAGCGCGAACCGGATGTCGTAGCCCTGCTCGCGGACGTAGGCGCACAGCAGGTCCAGCGCCTCCTTGTACCGGTCGAGCGCGGCGGCGACGTCCTTGGCGGCGGCGGACTCCGAGCCTTCCCGGCCACCCCACAGGACATACGTCGTCGCGCCGAGCTCGGCGGCCAGGTCGAGGTTGCGCAGGATCTTGCGCAGCGCGAACCGGCGCACGTCGCGGTCGTTGGCGGTCAGCGCGCCTTCCTTGAACACCGGGTGGGCGAACAGGTTGGTGGTGGCCATCGGCACCACCAGCCCGGTGTTGTCCAGCGCCTTGCGGAAACTGGTGATCCGGTTGGCCCGCAGCGTGTCGTCGGCGCCGAACGGGATCAGGTCGTCGTCGTGGAAGGTGACGCCGTAGGCGCCGAGCTCGGCGAGCTTGTCCACGGCGTAGGCCGGGTCCATCGGTTCGCGGGTGGCCACCCCGAACGGGTCGACCCCCTGCCAGCCCACCGTCCACAGCCCGAAGCTGAACCGATCGGCCTTCGTCGGCCGGTAGTCGTTCATCGTTCCGCCTCCCCGGAATTAACCCGTGTGGTCACCTTGGGTTCACACACTCCTGTTCCGCACGCACCGGTGGCTGGCTCACGTCCCGTTCCCCTAAGGTGCGGTTGGCTGCCACGCGAATTGGGCATCAGGACGCACCTCCCGGGATGTCGGTCCAGGTGGAACGGTCGTTCGCGCTCTGTTCGACGGCGGCCAGTACTCGCTGCACCCGCAGGCCGTCGGCGAACGACGGGGACGGGTCGACGCCCTCGGCGATGGCCCGCACGAAGTCCACGACCTCGTGGGTGAAGGTGTGCTCGTAGCCGAGGATGTGGCCCGGCGGCCACCACGCGCCGACGTAGGGGTGGGTCGGCTCGGTCACCAGGATCCGGCGGAAGCCCGCCGCGTCGCCCTCGGCGCCGTCGTAGAACGACAGCTCGTTCATCGACTCGAAGTCGAACGCCAGGCTGCCCTTGGACCCGTTGACCTCCACCCGCATGCCGTTCTTGCGCCCCAACGCGAAGCGGGTCGCCTCGTAGCTGGCGACCGCCCCGCCGGCGAACCGGCCGAGGAACAGCGCGGCGTCGTCGACGGTGACGTCGTCGAGCCCACCCCCGTCCTCGGTCGGCCGCCGGTGCACGAACGTGTTGGTGACCGCCGACACCCCGGTCAGCGGCTCGCCGACCAGGTACTGGGTGGCGTCCACCAGGTGCGCGCCGAGGTCGCCGAGCGCTCCCGAACCGGCCGTGTCCTTGCGCAGCCGCCAGGTCATCGGCGCCTGCTCGTCGGACAGCCAGTCCTGCAGGTACACCGCGCGCACGTGCCGCACGGTGCCGATCCGGCCGTCGGTGATCAGCTTGCGCGCGTAGGCGATCGCCGGCACCCGCCGGTAGTTGAACGCCACCATCGACCGCACGCCTTTGGCCGAGGCGTCGGCGGCGGCCTCGGCCATCCGCTCGGCCTCCTCGACGGTGTTCGCCAGCGGCTTCTCACACAGCACGTGCTTGCCGGCGGCGAGGGCCGCGATGGCGATCTCGGCGTGCGAGTCGCCCGGCGTGCAGATGTCCACCACCTGCACGTCGGGCGAGTTGACCAGCTCGCGCCAGTCGGTCTGCACGCTGGCCCAGCCGAACTTGGCCGCGGCTGCCTTCGTTCGGCCGAGATCACGGCCGCCGAGGACGGCAAGATGGGGAACCACCGGCAGGTCGAAGAACCGATGCGCCGAACGCCACGCGTGTGAGTGCACCGCACCCATGAACGCGTGGCCGACCATCCCGACCCCGATCGTGCCCCCGCTGCCCTCTGTCATCGCACACCCTCCGTTGTCGTTCGCACTGCACTCGCCTTGGGACCCCGCCCTGGTCGGACCTGGGTCAGGAGTCGAAACCGACGTCGGCGTAGTCGTCGACGTTCTCCTTGGTCACCACGGCCGAGTACGCGGTCAGGAACGCGGGGATCTCGTGCTCGGCGAAGTCGGCCACACCCTTGTTCTGGCCGAGCAGCCGGGCGAGCGAGATCGCGGTGGAGGCCATCGACGGGTTGTAGAGCACGGTCGCCTTGATGACCGAGCTGTCCGCCTTGATCAGGTCCATCATGTTCTTCGAGCCGGCGCCGCCGACCATGATGAACTCGTCACGGCCGGCGTTCTCGATCGCGGCCATCACACCGATGCCCTGGTCGTCGTCGTGGTTCCACAGCGCGTCCAGCTTCGGGTTGCCCTGCAACAGGTTGGTCGTCTGCCGCTCGCCGGTCTCCACCGTGAACTCGGCGGCCACCCGGGGGCCGAGCTTGAGCCCGGCGCGCTCCAGCGCGTCCTTGAAGCCCTTGCTGCGTTCCTGGGTCAGCGGAAGGTTGTCGAGCCCGGCCACCTCGCCGATGATCGGGTTCGCGACGTTCTTCGCCTTCATCTGCTCGGCGATGTAGTTGCCGGCGTTGACGCCCATCCGGTAGTTGTCGCCACCGACCCAGCAGCGGTAGGCCAGCGGGGTGCTGAAGATCCGGTCCAGGTTGATCACCGGGATGCCCGCGTCCATGACCTCCAGGGCCGTGGCGGTGAGCGCGGTGCCGTCGTGCGGCAGGATCACCAGCACGTCGACACCGCTGCTGACCAGGCTCTCCACGTGCGCGATCTGCTGGTTGACGTCGTTGGTGCCCTCGGTGGCCTCCAGCGTGACGTCCTCGAACGCCTCCGCCTGGGCCTGCGCGTTCTTGGTGATCGCGGCGATCCAGCCGTGGTCGGCGGCCGGGGCGGAGAAGCCGATGGTGACTTCCTTGCCCGGCTTGGCGTTGTCCTCGCCGCCTTGGGCGACCTGGTTTCCGTTGTTGGCCTCGGCCGGCTCGTTGGACGTGCAGCCGACGACCAGTGCGCCCGCGCCGAGCGCGGAGGCGCCGAGAAGGAATCGGCGACGGGCCAGGGACGGGTCGGTCATGGTGGGGTACTCCCTTGTACTGTCCGGAAAAACGGGGTTCGGGGGTTGGTCGGCGTCAGGTTTTTCGGTTGCGGGTGGTGCCGTACTGCAACAGCACCGCGACGATGATGATCACGCCCTTGGCGATGTTCTGGACGTCGGTCTGCAGGTTGTTCTGGGTGAAGATGCTGTTCACCACGGTGAAGATCAGCACGCCGATGAGCGTGCCGATCAGCGTGCCCCGGCCGCCGGAGAGCAACGTGCCGCCGATGACGACCGCGGCGATCGCGTCCAGCTCGTAGAACATGCCGTTGGTCGAGGAACCCGATGTCGTGCGGGCGACGACCATGATGGCGGCGATACCGCAGCACAGCCCGGCGATGCCGTACACCAGCGCCGTGTGCAGCTTGACGTTGATCCCGGCCAGCCGCGCGGCCTCGGCGTTGCCGCCGATCGCGAACGTCCGCCGACCGAAGGTCGTGCGGTTGAGCACGACCCACCCGATCGCGAACACCACCGCCAGCATCCAGATCAGCACCGGGATGCCGAGGATGTCGCCGCGGAAGAACTCGTTGTAGGAGGTGACCGAGACCGTCTGGGTCTCCCGGTTGGACAGCCGCTCGGCCAACCCGCGCGCCGACGCGTACATCGCCAGCGTCGCGATGAACGGCACCACCCGCCCGTAGGCGATCAGCACTCCGTTGACCAACCCCGCGCCGAGGCCGACGGCCAACGCGCAGAGCACCATGACGAACATGCCCATTTCCTGGGTCGCGTAGGTCGTCATCCACACGCTGGCCAACGCCACCATCGACCCGACCGACAGGTCGATCCCCGCGGCGATGATCACGAACGTCATGCCGACGCTGACCACACCGATCGCCGCGGCCAACCGCAGCATCGAGGACACGTTGCTCTCGGAGAGGAAACTGTCCGGCTTGAGGAAGTAGCCGACCGCGCAGAGCACGACCAGCACCCCGAGCAGGCTCGCCAGCCGGATGTCCACCCGGAACCGCCCCGACGCCGCCATCGGCTGGGCCGGCGCGGCCTCCCGCTCGGTCTCCTCCGCCGGCGAGGCCTTCTCGCCTACGTCACTCATGTGTCTCCTGTTCGCTGCGCGAAGTCCCTAACACGCGATGTTCCTGTTCGCCTCGCGACGCTCCGCTCGCGGCGCTCACAGGACCACCTCGCTGCCTTCCATGACCATGTCGAGCACCGCCGCCTCGGTGAGCTCGTTCGCCGGCGCCTCGGTGAGCAGCCGACCTTCCCGCATGACCAGCACCCGGTCGGACAGACCGAGCACCTCGGGGACCTCGCTGGACACCAGCACCACGGCGACCCCGCTCGCCGCCAGCTCGTGGATCAGCCCGTACAGCTCGGCGCGCGCGCCGACGTCCACGCCCCGGGTCGGCTCGTCGAGCAGCAGCAGCGTGCACTCGCGCACCAGCCAGCGCGCGACGACGACCTTCTGCTGGTTGCCGCCGGAGAACGTGCGGACCTCGCGGCGCGGGTCCGGCGGGCGCAGGTCGAGGCGTTCGAGCATCTCCCGGGAGACGCGGTACTCGCGGGCCAGGTCGCTGAACCCGCCGCGGCTGAATGCCGGCAGGCTCGCCAGGATCACGTTGCTGGCCACCGCCTGGTCCAGCAGCAGCGCCTGGCTCTTGCGTTCCTCAGGGGCCAGGCCCACCCCGGCGGCCACCGCGGCGGTGACGCTGCCGTTGCGCAGCCGGCGCCCGTTGACGGTGACCGTCCCGGCGTCGGCCCGGCGCGCGCCGAACACGGTCTCCAGCACCTCGCTGCGCCCGGCGCCCACCAGCCCGGCGATGCCGACGATCTCGCCGGCGCGCACGGTGAAGCTCACGTCGGAGAACTCGCCGGCCCTGGTCAGGCCCTCGACCGCGAGCACCTCGTCGGTGACGTCGGTGGTGTTGGCCTCGCGGTGCGGGAACACGGTCTCGACCTGCCGGCCGGACATCAGGTTGACCAGCTCGGAGGTCGGGGTGTCGGCGGCGAGGTTGGTCCCCACCGTCCGCCCGTCCTTGAGCACCGTGACCCGGTGCCCGATGCGGCGGATCTCCTCCAGCCGGTGGGAGATGTAGACGACGGCGACGCCCTCGGCGGTGAGGTCGGCGACCACCCGGAACAGGTTGTCGACCTCGTCGGCGGCCAGCGCGGCGGTCGGCTCGTCCATGATGATCAGCCGGGCGTCGTGGGCCAGCGCCCTGGCCATCGACACGAGCTGCTGGCCGGCGGCCGAGAGCAGCCCGACCTCCCGGCCGGGCGGGATCTCCGGGTGTCCCAGCCGGCGCATCAGCTCCCTGGCCCGGGCGCGCATCAACCCCCGCCGGGCGAAACCCAGGGTGTGCGGCTCGTGCCCGAGGAAGATGTTCTCGGCGACCGACAGCCCTTCGACCAGGTCCAGTTCCTGGTACATGGTGGCGACACCGATGCGCAGCGCGGCGTCGGGCGAGCTGAACCTCGCCGGCCGGTCCAGCCAGCGGATCTCGCCCTCGTCGGGCTGGTGGGCGCCGGAGAGGACCTTGATCAGGGTGGACTTGCCGGCGCCGTTCTGGCCGAGCAGGCAGTGCACCTCACCGGCGCGGACCTCCAGGTCCACACCGTCCAGTGCCCGCACACCCGGGAAGGTCTTGACGATCCCGGACATGGTGAGCAGAACCTCGCCGGGTTCGTTCACGGGTTCCTTCAAGCCGGCGCCTCCTCGTCCTCTGGCTGGTTCAGCGGTACAACGGTCGGGTCGTCGAGCACCCGGCGCAACGCGGCCAGCGCCCCACCGGTCGTCGAGGCGGTGAACCCGAGGCGGGAGCCGACCACCCGCGCCCCACCGGCTCCCGGGGCCAGCACCCCGGCGACGACCTGGTTGCGGATCGGTTCGACCAGCCACTCGGGCAGCGCGGCGAAGTACCCGCCGAGCACGACCACGGCCGGGTTGAGCAGGTTCACCAGGATCGACACGCCCACCCCGAGCGCCGACCCGATCTGGTGGAGGGCGTCGAGCGTGCGCTGGTCGCGTTGGGCGGCGCGGGCGCGCACCATCCGCATCCGCTGGTCGAGGTCGAGGGTGGGGTCGCGCACCGGGTCGTCCGGATCCGCGCACGCGTGCAGCAGGGCGCCGAGCCCGACCCGCGTCTCCCAGCAGCCCCGGCGCCCGCAGGAGCAGTAGGGGCCGAGCGGGTCCATCCCCATGTGCCCGATCTCGCCGGCGAACCCGATCGAGCCCCGGACCAGCCGGCCGCCGGAGATGACACCGCCGCCGATCCCGAAGTCGCCGGTCAGGTAGACGAGGTCGGTGACCGGGTCGCCGCTCTCCCCGTTCATCGCGGCCTGCTCGGCCATGGCGCCGAGGTTGGCGTCGTTGTCCACCGAGATGAGGTCCAACGGCAGGCCGGTGCGGGCCGCGAGCTCATCGGCCACCGCGACGTCGCGCCAGCGCAGCCGAGGCGCGAGCGTCACGGTCCCCGCGCTGGTGTCGACCAGGCCCGGGACCGAGACCGTGACCCCGACCGGTGGGCCGACGAGCCCGTCCACCTCGGCCAACGCCGCCGTGGCCAGCTCGGCCAGATGGTCGATGGTCCGCTCCGGCCCCAGGGCGGGCACGTCACAGACGAACCGCCGCCGAAAGACGATGTCGCCGGCGAGATCGGTGACGGCGGCCCCCACGTGCCCCACGTGAACGTCGAGCCCCACCCCCGACACGCTCGTGGGCCGCAGGGCCACGAGTTGCCCCGGTCGCCCCTGCCCCCCGGCGGAGATGCCGGCCGAGTGCACGAGCCCCCGCAGTTCGAGGTCGCTGACCAGGCTGGAGACCGTGGCCTTGGACAGCCCGGAACGCACCGCGAGCTGTGCTCGGGAGAGCGCGCCGTGCTCCCGGAGGGTACGCACGAGCAGCGCGAGGTTCCCTCGACGCAGACCAGCCTGGTCCGCAGGGCGGCTGTGGCCCACCGGCGCTCCACTTCGTTGAGTGCCCGATCGAAAGTCGGTGCTTCAACTCACAGGGAAGCGTCTCCTAGGGCCATCGGGGGACGCAATACCCCGATTGGCGCAACATCTGGATCGATCTTTTGAACCTTATCGGCAAAAGTTGTGCTGGTTCGGTGGTGAAGTGGGCTGGTTGGGAGCCGGTAGCGCAGACCGGACATACCCGCACGTCCTGGGCTTTGAGGGCACGCCGTGGTCGCCACGGTGTCGGTCGGTCGCGGGTTCGTCGGCGGGGCGGGACCGTGGGGTGCTTGCGGGCGGGTCGAGTCGCGGGTCGCGGGGCGCGAGTCGCGGGGCGCGGCGGACCCAGCGCCTCCCGGCCACGGCCACAGCCCCCAACGGACCAACACAGGCCAAACCCCCCACAACAGAGCCCTCGCCCACCCGGGTCTGGCGGTGGACACCGCCAGGGGCAGGGCGCAGCCCTGCCCCTCAAGGCCCTGCCTCAGGGCGGCGGAGGCTCACGGGTCAAGAGGCCCACAGGTGAACACGAACCCAGACAAAGCCCAGTTCAGGGCCTCTTGAAGCGTGAGTGGCCGCCCGTAAAATCCACCGCCAGACCCGGGCAAGACAGGCAAACCCCACCACCCACACCACCAGGGAAACCCACAACCCACACCCCACGAACCCACAACCCCCGCAGGACACCCCACACCACTCAGTTGGTGGCGAAAGCCCGATCGGTAGCCGACCACGCCGCCCCGGTCACCCCCGCCAACTCGCCCAGCTCGGACAGGACGATCGGCAGGTTCCCGGTGGCCAGCGGCAACGACCGCCGGTACACCGAGCTGCGCACCTCAGCCAGCAGCGGATGCCCCAGTCGCGACACCCCGCCCCCGATCACGACCATCCCCGGGTTCAGGAAGCTGACCAGCGACGCCACCACGTGTCCCAGCCGTCGCCCGCCTTCGCGGACGAGGTTCGCGGCGGCGAAGTCGCCGGCGACGGCCGCTTCGCCCACGTCCTGGGCGGTCAGTCGGCCGCCGTTCTCCAGTGCTTCGGCGAGCATGGCCGATCGGCCGGAGCGGGCGAGGGTCAGGGCGTCGCGGGCGAGGGCGCCGCCGCCGAAGTAGGCCTCCAGGCAGCCGACCTCGCCGCAGGCGCAGGCCGGGCCGTAGTCGTCGAGGCGGATGTGGCCGATGTCGCCGGCGGTTCCGGCGACGCCTCGGTAGACGCGGCCGCCCAGGACGATGCCGCAGCCGATGCCGGTGCCCACCTTGACGAAGATCAGGTCGTCGAGGGAACGGGCGACGCCGGCGTGGCGCTCGCCCAGGGCCATCACGTTCACGTCGTTGTCGACCGTGACGGGGCAGCCCCAGATGCCGGCCAGTTCGTCGCGCACGGGGTAGCGGTCCCAGCCGGGCATGATCGGCGGCGCCACGGGCATGCCGTCGCGGAAGCTGACCGGGCCGGGCAGGCCGATGCCGGCGCCGACGAGGCGGCCGGGGGCCTTGTCCAACACCCTGCCGGCCAGTTCGACGACGAGACCGAGGACCGGTGCCGGGCCCATGCGGACCTCGCAGTCCTCGCTCTGGCTGGCCAGCACCTCGCATCTGCCGTCGGTGATGGCGACGTTGACCGAGGTGGCACCGACGTCCGCCGCCACGAACCGGAGGTCGTCGGCCAGGTGGACGAGGGTCGAGCGGCGGCCGCCCCGGCTCGCGGCCGGGCCGCCGATCTCGACCAGACCCGTGTCCACCAGGCGCGACAACTCGCCGGCGAGTTTCGCGCGCGGCAGTTCCAGCCGTTCGCCGAGGGCGACCCTCGACATCGGACCCTCGTCGCGGAGCAGCGCCAGCAGTCGCGACTGCTGGCGGGATCGGGCCCCTGGCTGCTGTCCGGCACCTTGCGCATTCATGGCCGTCTCCCTGCGGAACTGTTTCTCGTCCAATTTATCCCTAGCGGGGCAATCGCCGACGTAAACTTCAGCCTCCCCGCGTCCCCGGTCCCCCCTTGGCCGCGGTGTGCAGTGTCACTTCTATCCGATGGAGTTGAGCATGGCGGCGAAGTTCGAGATCTACACCGACGCCCGTGGTGAGTTCCGTTTTCGGCTCAAGGCCGGCAACGGCGAGATCGTCGCGACCGGTGAGGGCTACAAGAGCAAGGACGGCGTGCTCAAGGGTGTCGACGCGGTGAAGCGGGCCGCCGCCGACGCGCAGATCGACGACAAGACCGGTGACAAGGCCAACGCCTAGTAACTCGAAAGAGTTCACCCGAAGGGGGCCTATCGGCGGGCGGAAACACCATGCGCGCCGGTCAGGCCCCCTTCGTGTTGCCCCCGCCCATCGGTGGAGGGTCCGGCGCGAGGCGCAGCGGCCGCTGGCCTTAGGCTGACCCCCGTGCGCCACGCAACCGTCAGGTTCGTTCCCGCCTTCGTCGTGTCGCTGCTCGCCCTGGTCATCGCCGCACTGGTCACCCCAACGGTGGCCTCGGCCCGACCGGGTCAGGCGCGCGAGGCCCAGCCGGAGACCGACACGCAGCAAGGCGCGTGCCACGCCCGCCAGCTGCCGCCGCCGCCCATCGACACGTCGGAGGAGCCGCTGCCGGGCAGTCCCAGCCCCGAGCCCCTGCCGATCCCGGATGACCCGGTCGGTGGCGCTCGAATGGGGGATTGCGGCATCGTCCGACCGGATGATGGCCCCGCGCCGCCCGACGGGATCAACGCGGCCACGTGGGTCATCTCCGACCTGGACACCGGCGACGTGCTGGCCGCCAAGGACCCGCACGCGCGCGAGCGCCCGGCCTCGCTGATCAAGAGCCTGCTGGCCATCGTGGTGATCCGCGAACTGAGCCCGGAGACCACGGTCACCGGCACGCAGGAGGACGCCAACCAGGAGGGCACCCGGGTCGGCATCGGCCCCGGCGGCAAGTACACCGTCGACCAACTCCTCAAGGCGCTGATCATGCGCTCGGGCAACGACGCCGCGTACGCGCTGGCCCGCACCCTGGGCGGCGTGGACGTCGCGCTGGAGAAGATGAACTCGGTCGCCCACGAACTCGGCGCGCTGGACACCCGGGCCGCCACCCCCTCCGGGCTCGACGGCCCCGGCATGATGACCTCGGCCTACGACCAGAGCCTCATCTTCCGCGCGGCCATGGACTACGAGGAGTTCGCCGAGGCCGCCCGGACCAAGTCGATGACCTTCCCCGGCCACAGCGGCAAGGCCGGCTTCGAGATCTGGAACGACAACCGCCTGCTGGGCACCTACGACGGCTTCCTCGGCGGCAAGACCGGCTTCACCGACGACGCCCGGCACACCTACGTCGGCGGCGCCGAGCGCGACGGCCGCACGCTCGCGGTCGTGCTGCTGCGCGGCGAGCGCAACCCCGACCCGATGTCCGAGCAGGGCCGCAAGCTCCTCGACTACGGCTTCGGCCTCGCCTCGGCCGGGACCAAGCCCGTCGGTCAGCTCGTGGACAAGGCGCCGGAGGTCCAGCCCAAGCCCGACGCCGACGCCGGCGACGAGGGTGACGGCAACGACGGCACCGGCAACGCCATCCGCAACCCGGCACAGGAGCCGGGGTCCCAGCAGGCGCAGGCCGACACCGAGCGCTCCGCGTTCGGCAACGTCGGTCTCCCGCTCGCGGGGCTGGCCGCCGTCGCGGTCCTGGTCACGATGGCGATGTGGCTGCGTCGCCGCCGCGCCCGGCTGGCCCGCGCGAACCGCGACTCGGGCTGACCGCCCGCTCCTCGGCCCGCAACCACAGCGCCGAGGCGACGGCGGTGAACCCGGCGAAGAGCACCAGCGTCCCCGGCCACGACAGGCCGAACACCCAGGCCAGGGCGACGGCGCCGGTCAGCAGCGCCCAGGCGCCGATCACCCAGCGTGGCAGACGGCGGTAGGTGAGCAGGATCGCCAGCCCCGGCAGGATGACGAGCGCGATCCGCCAGTACTCACCGTGCGGTGCCATCCCGCGACCTTACGACCGGGCGTTGCCGCGCCGCCAGAGGTAGCCGAGCAGGGCACCGGCGCCGACCAACGGCAGGGCGTCGCGCAGGCCGGGCAGGCGGCGCACCCGCACCGACGGGCGGATCACCGCCGGTGGCGGCGGTTGCGGCACCTCGACGCGGGCGTTCTCGCGGGCCGTGGCCGTCCACGCGGTGATGAACAACAGGAACCGGGACACCAGGTTCGCGAACAACAACAGACCGATGATCGGGCCGAACACCGACCCCGCCGGTGTTTCCAGCACGATTCCCAGATAGACGGTGAAGACCTGTTTCAGCACCTCGAAACCCACGGCGGCGGCCACCGCGCCCTTCACCGCCGAGCGCACGCCGACCTTCTCCCTCGGCAGCCGGGAAAGCACCCACAGAAAGACCACCCAGTTCGCGAACAATCCGAGCACGACCGACCCGACGGCGAGCAGGAACGACGCCCACGGGTCCTCGTCCAGACCGACCAGGCCCAGCAGCCACGAGCCGAGACCGCCGCCGGCGGCGGTGAGCCCGAACGACACGACCAGCGCCAGGCCAAGGCCCAGCAACGACAACAGGTCCGAGGCCGCCGTCCGCAGGAACGGCCGCTGCCGGTGCTCCTGGCCCCACTGCGCGGTCAGCGCGTCCCGCAGGTTGCTCATCCAGCCCAGGCCGGAGTACACGGCGGCCAGCAGGCCGATGATCCCGACGGTGTTGCGCTGCTTGATCGAGGCGTCGATGACCTCGTTGATCGTCGGGCTCAGGCCGCTGGGCACGGCCTCGGTGATGCTCTCCTTGAGTTCGGTGAGCTGCTGGGCGTTGCCGGCGAGCACGAACCCGGCGACGGCGAACGCGATCATCAGCAGCGGGAAGATCGACAGCACGCTGAAGTACGTGATGGCCGCCGCGTAGTGGTTGCCGTTGCGTTCGCCGTACGCGCCGCCGGCCCGGACCAGGTGGTCCAGCCACGACCGGCGCGCCCGCTGGCGGGTCAGGAACGAGTCGTTGTCTGCCTCGGGGTCTCCCACGGGCAAACGCTATCCCGGGGTCCCGTGCCCCGCAGAGCAAACGGCGGATCCACCGGCGCGGCTCAGCCGCCGACCGGCGCGACGAACCCCAGCTTGTCGTAGGTCCTGGCCAGCGTCACCGAGGTGACCGCGCGGGCCCGCTCGGCGCCCCTGGCGAGGATCTTGTCCAGCTCGGCGGTGTCGTCGAGGTAGCCGCGCACCCGCTCCTGGATGGGCGTCACGAACTCGACCAGCACCTCGCCGACGGCCTTCTTCAGGTCGCCGTAGCCCTTGCCGGCGAACTCGTCGGCCAGCGCGGCCAGCGGGCGGTCGGCCAGTGCCGAGTAGATCACCAGCAGGTTGGACACGCCCGGCTTGTTCTCCGGGTCGTAGACGATCTCCCGGCCGGTGTCGGTGACCGCCGAGCGGATCTTCTTCATCGACACCCTGGGGTCGTCGAGCAGCTCGATGATCCCGCCAGGCGAGGAGGAGGACTTGCTCATCTTCGACCCCGGGTCCTGCAGGTCGTAGATCTTGGCGGCGTCCTTGAGGATGTAGGGCTCCGGCAGGCGGAAGGTGCGCCCGTAGCGGGAGTTGAACCGCTGCGCCAGGTCGCGGGTCAGCTCCAGGTGCTGGCGCTGGTCCTCGCCGACCGGCACGAACGCCGCCTGGTAGGCCAGGATGTCGGCGGCCTGCAACGCCGGGTAGCCGAACAGGCCCAGGCTGATCCGCTCGGCCTGCTGCTTGGCCGACTTGTCCTTGAACTGGGTCATCCGGCTGGCCTCGCCGAACCCGGTCAGGCACTGCATGACCCAGCCGAGCTGGGCGTGCTCGGGGACGTGGCTCTGCACGAACAGCGTGGACCGGTCGGGGTCGATGCCCAGCGCGAGCAGCTGCGCGGCCGACACCCGGGTGCGCTTGCGCAGCAGCTTGGGGTCGTGCTCGACGGTGATCGCGTGCAGGTCGACGACGCAGTAGAAGGCGTCGTGGTCGTCCTGCATGGTGACCCACTGGCGCAGCGCGCCCAGGTAGTTCCCCAGGTGGAACGAGTCTGCGGTCGGCTGGATCCCGGACAGGACCCGGGGACGCTGTTCTGCTTGGGTCGACACGTCCGGAATTCTCCCAGAGCCGCGACCGCCGCCCGGCGTCAGCCCACGCGCTCGCCGGCGGCCCGCTGGGGTGCGGCGGCGGTGTCCAGCACGGGCAGCGTGCCGGTGGCGTCAACCGGAAGGGTGACGGTTGCTGTGGTGACGGCGCCGGTGGCGGCGGCGGTGACCACGCGGCGGCGGTGCCGCAGCAGGCCGATGACCAGGCCGCCGAACCCGAGGACGACCGCGCCGATGCCGACCGGGCCGAGCAGCCCGAAGGAGACACTGGTCGCGGCGACGTCGTCCTCGGCGACCGGGGCCGCGGCGGCGCCCTGCGCCGCGACGACCAGCGCGGTGGGGACCAGGACCAGGACAAGAACCAGCTTGCTCGTCGTCGCCGCCGTGCGGGCAGCGACCGAACCAACTCGGTTGCGCACTGGTGCGCCTCCTGCGCTCATCACCGTCGTAGTACCCCCGATAGGGGGTGCTTGGGGGCTGATACCTACGGACCGTCGCACCTTGTGCGGGGTGCGTTAGCCCGATCGGTACTGCGCGAGGGACTGTAGCCCCTCTGGAGAGAGACGTCACGCGTGGGGCCGAGGTTCACCCGACTTTCGCCGGTGGCCGAAACCGGCGCCGCTGGTCAGGGCGCCGGGCGGATCCAGCCCTGCCGCTCGCCCTCGTCGATGATCGACTTCGCCACCTCGCCGAGGGTCGCCGAGGCCTCCCCGACGCTGGACGTGCGGGTCCGGACGTCCAGCGCGGTGACGCCCGGCGTCCGCCACGTCCCGCCCCGGGCCATCCAGTTCAGCAGCATCGGCTGGAGCCGGTCCATCGCCTTGGCGAACCGCGCCTCGGGCGTGCGCCGGGCCTCGAACTCGTCCCACAGCTCGCGCAGCAGCCCGGCCTGGTCGTCGGGCAGCAGCCCGAACAGGCGCCCGGCCGCCTCCTGCTCACGGGCGGCCTGGGTCAGCGCGCCCTCCTGGTCGTAGAGCGGGGTGTCGCCGGCGTAGATCTCGACCAGGTCGTGCACCACCACCAGCCGCATGGTCCGCCCGACGTCGATCGGCTCGTCGGCGTACTCGGCGAGCAGGATCACCATCAGCGCGAGGTGCCAGGAGTGCTCGGCGTCGTTCTCCCGGCGCCGCGCGGCGGCCAGCGGCGACTGCCGCAGCACGGTCTTGAGCCGGTCGACCTCGATCAGGAAGCCCAGTTGGGCGGCGAGCCGCTCGTCGAACGCGGCGGGCAGCGGGTTGGTCTCGGTGAGCAGCGCGTCGTCCACGCCCGGACCCTCTCAACCCCGCCGACCGGCGGGCAACGTGATTAGAGTCGGCCCATGCCGCACGGACAGCTCACGGTGCTCGGCAGCTGCGCGGCCTGGCCGGAGCCCGGCCGTGCGTGCAGCGGCCTGCTGGTCGAGTACGACGGGGTCCGGCTCGTGCTCGACCTGGGGTTCGCCACCCTGCCCCGGCTGCTGGCGCACTGCCCGGACGGTGACGTCGACGGGGTCGTGATCACCCACGCGCACAGCGACCACTGCGTCGACCTCAACGGGCTGCTGCGGGTGCGCCACCACGGCGGGCGCGCGTCCGACCGGATCCCGCTGCTGTGCCCGCCGCCGGTCGCCGCGCTGGTCGACGGGCTGGAGCACCGGCCGAGGCTGGCCGAGCTGTTCGACGTGCGGGCGCTGCCCGGCACCCACCGGGTCGGGCCGTTCCAGGTCACCGGGCTGCCGCTGCCCCACCACGTGCCGGCCTGCGGTGTGCGGCTGGTGGCCGGCGACCTGGTGGTGGCCTACTCCGGCGACACCGGCCCGCACGAGAACCTGGTCGAACTCGGCCTGCGCGCGGACCTGTTCGTCGTCGAGGCGACGCTGGCCGGCGGGCGGACCGACGAGCACCTGCTCTCCGCGCGCCAGGCCGGCCGGTGGGCGAGTGCGGCCGGGGCGCGGCGACTGATGCTGACCCACTTCTGGCCGGGCAGCGACCGCGCGGCGGCGGTCGAGCAGGCCCGCGAGACCTTCGCCGGGGAGGTCATCGCCGCCGAGGAGGGCCTGACGGTGGAACTCGGCACTGGGCACCGGATGAGTTGAACCGCCGGCCGCCGGCCGCGAATGCTGGGAGCACAGCGAAAACCGACGAGCGGAGTAACCCGATGGCGCACATCGAGCTGGGCGTGGACGAGAACCGGTTCCCCGGGATCAACGGGCCGATGGCCTACCGCCCGGAGACCGGCAAGCCCCTGTCCGAGCTGGCCGAGGTCCTGCTGCGCGGGCCGCACACGCTCAGCGCCGGTGAGCGCGAGCTGATCGCGGCCTACGTCTCCGGTCTCAACGAGTGCACGTTCTGTGCCACGTCGCACTCGGCGTTCGCCGCCGCGCAGCTCGACGAGGGCAGGTCGCTGGTCGACCAGGTGCGCGCGAACCCGGACACCGCGCCGGTGTCGGACAAGCTGCGCGCGTTGCTGGCGATCGCCGGCGCGGTCCAGCAGGACGGCCGCAAGGTCACCACGGCGCTGGTCGACGCCGCCCGCGAGACCGGCGCGACCGACCTGGAGATCCACGACACGGTGCTGATCGCCGCCGCGTTCTGCATGTACAACCGCTACGTCGACGGGCTGGGCACGCTGGCGCCGGACAACCCGAACGTCTACGCGCAAGCCGCGCAGCGCATCATCGAGCAGGGCTACCTGGCCCGGTAGCCCCGCCCGACGCGCACGCTCAGGCCCCGAGTTCCTGGCCGGCCAGCTCGGTGCCGGCCACCCTGGCCTGGATCTTGGCGAAGGCGAGGTCCCGCGAGGTCGACGTGTCGTCGGCGAAGGGCGAGAACCCGCAGTCGTCGCAGGTGCCGAGGCGGTCGACCGGCAGGTGGCGCGCCGCGACCAGGACGCGGTCGCGCACCTGCTCTGCGGTCTCGACGACCGGGTCGATCGGGTCGATCACGCCGACGAAGATCTGTTGGTCGGGCCGGGAGTGCTCGGCGACGACGGCCAGGACCTTCTCCGGGTCGGGTTCGCTGGCGAGCTGGAGGTAGACGCGGCCGACGTTGAGGGTGAACAGCTCGGGCAGCAGCCCGGTGTAGTCGACGTCGAGGCTGTGCGCGGAGTCCTGGTCGCCGCCGGGGCAGGTGTGCACGCCGATCCTGGCCCGCTCGTCGGCGGAGAAGCGGTCCAGGACGGTGTTGTTGAGCTGGACGAACTCGCGCAGCACGCCGCCGGAGGGGTCGAGCTTGAGGGAGAGCCGGCCCTCGGTGAAGTCCAGTTGCACCGAGTCGGCCCCGGCGTCCAGGCACTGCCGGATGTCCTGCTCGGCCTGGTCGATCAGGTCGGCGAGGAACGCCTCGCGCGGGTAGCCGTCGATGCCGTCGGCCGGGTAGAGCAGGCTCAGCGCCGAGGGCGCGATGACCGCCTGCTTCACCGGCACGGTGGCCAGCTCGCGGGCCTTGGTCAGGTACGACACGGCGAACGTGCCGTAGCGGAACGGGCCGCCGGTGAGCCGGGGCAGCTGGCGGGTGTGGCCGTCGGCGAACGGGATGACCACGCCGTCGGCGGCGAGCGGGACGCCGTCGAGCGGGTAGGTCACGAAGCTCGGCTTGCGTTGTTCGCCGTCGGTGACCACCGGTGAGCCGGCCGCCTCCAGACGCTGGATCGTGTCGGCCGTCGCGCGATCGGTGAGCACGTCCAGATCAGCCTGGCTGATGCGGCCAGCGGCCAGTTCCGCCAGGCCGTTCAGCAGTTCTGGCGGGCGGGGAAGGCTGCCGATGGGTTCGGTGGGAATGGGCATGCGTCACCGTATCCACGGTGATCACCCGCTCGCGTCACCTCAAAGGGTGATCACTAATGGACGAACGGTGACGAGAATTCAGCCGCAGTCGCGGCCCTCGACGGTCTTGAGGAATTCGACCGAGACCCAGCGGTCGTCGGTGAGTTTGCGGAAGCCGTTCTCCACGACCTTGTCCGCGTCGGCCTCCTCGCCCTGGGCGAGCTGGTCGACGACGTTGGCTCCTGCCCGGGGTTCCGCCCGGACGTTCAGTCCATCCACAGTGGACTCCACGCGGCACTGCGCGGCACTCGACGCCGGCTGCGCGCCACCGGACTCGCCGGCGTCGGCGGCACGTTGCTCGGAACCCTGCACGTAGACGATCCACAGGCCGATGCCGATCGCCAACGCGATCAGCGTGCGCTTGAGGCTCCACTTCACCTTCAGGAACTTCATGGACCCGCTCCCAACACATGAGGTCGTCAGCGCCTGTTCCCCAGATATAACCCAGGCCGCTCAGGTTGGGAACGAGCCGTGCTGGGAACCACTCGGCTGGTCGAGTCGGTGCACGTGCAGACGCACGAAACGGCGCCCACCGAGTGGTGGACGCCGCCTGGTGCGACAGGCCGAAACGCTCAGCCGGCCATCTTCTTGCTCAGGTTCTCGTCGAGCGTGGCCAGGAACTCCTCGGTGGTCTGGAACGGCTGGTCCTTGCCGACCAGCAACGCCAGGTCCTTGGTCATCTTCCCGCTCTCGACGGTCTCGATGATCACGTTCTCCAGCGTGTGCGCGAAGCCGGAGACCTCGGGCGTGCCGTCCTGCTTGCCGCGCGCGTCCAGGCCACGGGTCCAGGCGAAGATCGACGCGATCGGGTTGGTCGAGGTCGGCTTGCCGGCCTGGTGCTGGCGGTAGTGCCTGGTCACCGTGCCGTGCGCGGCCTCGGCCTCGACCTTGCCGTCCGGGGTCATCAGCACCGAGGTCATCAGACCCAGCGAGCCGAAGCCCTGCGCGACGGTGTCCGACTGCACGTCACCGTCGTAGTTCTTGCAGGCCCAGACGTAGCCGCCCTCCCACTTGAGCGCGGCGGCGACCATGTCGTCGATCAGCCGGTGCTCGTAGGTGATGCCCTTGGCGTCGAAGTCGGCCTTGAACTCGGCGTCGAAGATCTCCTGGAACACGTCCTTGAACATGCCGTCGTAGGCCTTGAGGATCGTGTTCTTGGTCGACATGTACACCGGGTACTGGCGGTCGAGGCCGTAGCGCAGCGACGCGCGCGCGAAGTCCTCGATCGACTTGCGGTAGTTGTACATGCCGACGGCGACGCCGCCGCCCTCCGGGAAGTTGGCGACCTCGAACTCCATCGGCTCACCGCCGTCGGCCGGCGTGTAGCTCATGGTCAGGGTTCCTGGGCCGGGCACCTTGAAGTCGGTGGCCTTGTACTGGTCCCCGTGCGCGTGGCGGCCGATGATGATCGGCTTGGTCCAGCCGGGGACCAGACGCGGGATGTTGGAGATCACGATCGGCTCGCGGAAGATCACGCCACCGAGGATGTTGCGGATGGTGCCGTTGGGGCTGCGCCACATCTTCTTCAGGCCGAACTCCTCGACCCGCGCCTCGTCCGGGGTGATGGTGGCGCACTTGACGCCGACCCCGTGCTTGGCGATGGCGTTCGCCGCGTCCACGGTGACCTGGTCGTCGGTGGCGTCCCGGTGCTCGATGCCCAGGTCGTAGTAGTCCAGGTTGACGTCCAGGTACGGGTGGATCAGCTTGTCCTTGATGAACTGCCAGATGATGCGGGTCATCTCGTCGCCGTCAAGCTCGACGACCGTCCCCTGGACCTTGATCTTGGCCATGTGCCGGGATGCTCCTCTCGCGTCTTCCTCGCGCGCCTGTTACCTGCGTAGCCCCCTCAAACGGTACACGCGTACTGCTATTGGGGTCAGGTCAGCCCCGTGACCGCCGCGATGATCCGCTGGGTGATCTTCGGCTGTTCCGCGCCGCCCATGTGCAGCGTGTTGACCGAGAACACGACCCGCCGGGACAGGTCGCGGGTGGCGGCCACACCGTTGTTGTAGCCGGGCCGGTCACCGGTCTTGCCCCAGTACTCGTACGGGCCGACCACATAACGGCCGAGGCCGAGGCCGTAGGTCGCCGGCTGGTCGTTGGCCGGGTCCTCGTCGCCGTCGTAGGTCGGCACGTCCGGCACGTCGAACAGCAGCGCGGTCTGCGCCGGCGGCAGCAGCCGGCCCGACATCAGCGCGGTCAGCACCCGGTCCAGGTCGGGGGCGTTGGAGACGATCTCGGCGGCGGCCCACTGGAACGACGGGTTGGCGTCGGTGATGTCGACGAACCGGTCGCCGACCTGCTCGTAGCCGCGCGCGTGCGGCCCGTGCAGGTGCGGGTCGGTGCCCGGGACGGTGGTCGCCGACAGCCGCAGCGGACGGATCACCGCCGAGCGCACCGCCTCGCCGTACGGGCGGCCGGTGACCCGCTCGATGACCGCGCCGAGCACCAGGTAGTCGATGTTGCCGTAGTGCTGGCGGGTCCCCGGCGCGAACAGCGGGTCGCGGCCGGTGAACGCCAGGTCGAGCAGCTCGTCGGGGGTCCAGGTGCGGAAGCGGTTGGCCAGGAACCAGGTGGGGTCCTTGTGGTCGATGTCGATGCCGGGCAGGCCCGAGGTGTAGTTCATCAGCTGGCGCACGGTGATCGGCGGGTAGTGCGCCGGCAGCCGGCCGGGCAGGTAGCTCTGCACGGTCCGGTCGAGGTCCAGGCGACCGTCGGCGACCAGGCGCAGCGCGGCCGTGGCGGTGAACGTCTTGGTGATGCTGCCGACGCGGAACCGGCCCTGCCAGGGGACCTTCGCGCCGGTGTGGACGTTCGCCACGCCGGAGGTCTCCCGCCAGGTGCCGAACTCGCCGTGCAGGACGACGATCGCGCCGCTGGCCTCCGCGTCGGGCAGGCCGGCGATCGCGGCGCGCACGGCCGCGCGGTCGACGGGTGGAAGCTGCGGCGAGGCCGCCGACGCGGCCGCCGACGAGGTGCCCGCGGTCGCGGTGACCGTCATCAGGGCGGCCACGCCCAGGGTGGTGAGTTTCTGCCAGGTTCTCATGATCAGCAACTCAAGCAGCGCCGCGCGCGCGGGCCATCCGGAACGACCCCGACACCGCCCTGGAACCGACCCTGGTCAGACCCGGGGTCGGGCGGCCCATTCCTCGGCGAGCATGGCGAACACGACCTCGTCGGTCCACTCACCCTTGACCAGCTCGTTGCGCACGAAGTGCGCCTCGCGGCGCAGGCCGAGGCCGGCCATCAGCCGGGCCGAGGCGGTGTTGCGGCCGTCGCAGCGGCCGACGATCCGGTGCAGGCCCAGCCCGTCGAAGCCCAGCGCCAGCATCTCCACCGCCGCCTCGCGGGCGTAGCCCCGGCCGTGGTGGGCGGGATCGAACACGAACCCGAACTCGCCCTGGCGGTGCTGCTCGGAGATCCAGCCCAGGTTGACCTCGCCGGCCAGCGCGCCGCTCTCGCGCACCACGACGGCCAGCACGAGGATGTCGCCGGCCCGTTCCAGCGTGGTGACCGCGCGGCGGCGGGCCAGCACGTCGGCGGTCGCCGCGCGGTCGCGCGGGTCGTTGTAGAGGTAGCGGGCGACCTCGGGCAGCCGCTGGTAGGCGTACAGGGCGTCGAGGTCGTGGGCGGCGAAGGGACGCAGGGTCAGGCGGGCGGTCTCGATCGGGTAGTCAGGTCGCAGCACACCGGACAACCTATGTCGGGCGGGGGGATCAGCGGGGCAGGTACTGGAGGCGACGCCGGCGGCGGTTGTGCAGCAGGACGTTCCGGGTCGCCCGGACCGACAGCACACCGACCAGCAGGAAGGTCAGGAGCTTCATACCTGTCAGGATGGTGGCCGGAGCTGGAAAAGTCGTCAGCGTCGGCGCGACACCGGCGATGCGCCGGCAGAGGTAGTCGCACGCGGACACCTACTCTTCCCGGCGTAGCCGCGACGGCGTGGTGGGACGGCGTGGTGGGACGGCGTGGTGCGGCGGCGTGCCATGATGACCCCCATGGCGACCTGGCTCACCACCGACACCGAGGCCAACGAGCTGCTCGACCGCGAGCCGCTGGCACTGCTGATCGGCATGCTGCTCGACCAGCAGGTCACGGTGGAGGCCGCGTTCGCCGGGCCGAGGAAGATCCGCGACCGGATCGGTTCGCTGGACGCGGCGACCATCGCCGAGTACGACCCGGAGAAGTTCGCGGCGCTGTGCTCGACGCCGCCGGCCATCCACCGCTTCCCCGGCGCGATGGCCAAGCGGGTCCAGGCGCTGTGCGCGGACCTGGTGGACGCCTACGACGGTGACGCCGAGGCGGTCTGGACCGCCGGCAAGCCCAACGGCGCCGAGGTGCTCAGGCGGCTGCGCGCGCTGCCCGGCTTCGGCGAGGCGAAGGCCAAGATCTTCCTGGCGCTGCTGGGCAAGCAGCGCGGCCTGACCGCCACCGGCTGGCGCAAGGCCGCCGGCGACTACGCCAGGAAGGGCCACCGGTCGGTGGCCGACATCGTCGACCAGGCGTCGCTGCACCAGGTTCGGGCGTACAAGAAGGAAATGAAGGCCGCGGCGAAGGCCGCGAAGAACTGAACATTCCGTATTTGGTCAGTTACTGAACAATTCCTGTCCGATCAGTTCTTTTCCGGTGACACCGCGTTACCTCCAGGTAACGAAGACCACTCTTGTTTGACTCCGCGAGCGCGTTGTGTTTAGCGTTTCGGCGGGTCCGGAGGGCGACTCGGTGCGCAACCCTGAGATGAACGCCAGATAGGAAATAGGTGAAGAAGACCTCCATCCGGCGTGGCCGGACTCCGTCCATTCGCGCGCGGGTGCTCACGATCGCACTCGTGCCGTGCTTCGTTTTCCTGCTCGCCGGGGCCGGCGGCGCCGGTTATCTGATCTACGACGCGGTCAAGACCAGGAACTATTTCGACCTCGCCAGCCAGGCCCAGCGCGCCGCCCTGCCGTTGATCATGTCGGTCGAGGAGGAGCGCCGGCTCACGCTGCGCAACCTGGCGAGCCTCGGCACGTTCGAGACCGAGCTGATCCGCCAGCGCGAGCAGACCAACCAGCTGGTCGAGCCGGTCCGCTCGACGCTGGCCGAGCTGAACCCGGTCGCCCCCGACTCGGTGCGCGCGGCCGCCGACCAGGTCACCGAGCTGATGGCCACCGAGCTGCCCCGGGTGCGCGCCGCGGTCGACAACAACCAGATCACCGTGAACGACGCCTTCCTCTTCTACAACACGGTCGTCGACCACTTCATCGCCGGCGCCCAGGGCGTGGCCCAGTTCGGCCCGGACGCCGAGTCGGTGCACCAGATCGGTGTCACCACCGGCCCGCTGCTCACCGCCGCCGACCAGATGCTGCGCGCCGACGCGCTCGCCTCGGCCAACCTGGCCGGCGGGGGCCTGAGCCAGGCCGACTTCCGCAGCTACCAGGGCCTGGTCAGCGCCTACCACCTCGGGCTGGACAAGGCGATGGCCCTGACCATCCCGGACGTCCAGGCCGGCTACGCCCAGCTCAAGGAGAGCCCCAGCTGGCAGCGGCTGGTCTCGGTGGAGAACGCGCTGCTCGGCGGCGGCGACCGGATCCCGATCAGCGAGGACCTGTGGCGCGCGGCCGCCAAGGACGTCGGTGACGGGCTGATGGCCATGCTCACCACCCAGTCCCGGGCGACCATGGCCGCCGCGGTCGACCGGCTGGACACCACCCTGACCCAGTCGATCATCGCGGGCGCGGTGGTGCTGGCGCTGGCCGTGGCGGTGTTCGTGTTCGCGCTGCGCCTGTCGCGCCGGCTCATCGAGCGGCTGACCCGGCTGCGGACCGAGACCCTCGACCTGGCCGAGACCGGCCTGCCCGAGCTGGTGGAGCGGGTCCGTACCGGCGCGGACGTCCCCGAGGACGCGGTGCGTCTGCACGACCACGGCCGCGACGAGATCGGCCAGGTCGCCGAGGCGTTCAACAAGGCGCAGCGCACCGCCGTCAACGCGGCCGTGCAGGAGGCGAAGACCCGGGAGGGCACCAACACCGTCTTCCTGAACATCGCCCGCCGCAGCCAGGTCATCGTGCACCGCCAGCTCAAGGTGCTCGACGAGGCCGAGCGCCGCCAGGAGGACCCCGAGCTGCTGGAGATGCTCTTCCAGCTCGACCACCTGTCGACCCGGGCCCGCCGCAACGCCGAGAACCTGATCATCCTCGGCGGTGGCCAGCCCGGCCGGCGGTGGCGCAACCCGGTCAGCCTGACCGAGCTGGCCAGGGGCGCGGCCGCCGAGACCGAGGACTTCGCCCGGGTCAAGATCGCCAAGTTGCCGCCGGTCGCGGTGAACGGGCCGGTCGTCGGTGACCTGGTGCACCTGCTGGCCGAGCTGGTCGACAACGCGGCCTCGTTCTCCCCGCCGGACTCGCGGGTGGACGTGCGCGGCAACGTCGTCGGCAAGGGCGTGGTGCTGGAGGTCGAGGACCAGGGGGTGGGCATCGAGCCGGCGCGCACCGAGGCGTTCAACGACATGCTCCGCAATCCGCCGGACTTCGGGATCATGGCGCTGTCCGACGAGCCGCGCCTTGGCCTGTTCGTGGTGGCCAGGCTGGCCGCGCGGCACGGCATCGCGGTCACCCTGCGGGAGTCGCCCTACGGCGGCACCCGGGCGATCGTGCTGGTCCGCACCGACCTGCTGACCGACGTGCCGCCGGACGAGGAGCCGCACCAGCTGCCGGCCGCCGCCGCGGCCTCGGAAGCGGTCACAGAAGCGGCCTCGGAAGCGGCGCGGCCGCCCGAGCCGATGCCCGAGCCGATGTCCGAGCCGGTGTCCGAGCCGATGTCCGCGCCGGTCACGGTGTCCAACGGCGCGCCGGACCTGACGGCGTTCCTGCAGCCGCTGCCGTCGTTCCCGGTGGTCGAGCCGCAGCCGGGCGAGGACCTGTTCCGCCCGCAGCGCCCGGTCGAGGACTCCCCGGCGCCGGGTTCGCACCTGCCGCCCAGGCAGCTGCCACCCAGACCCGAGCCACCGCGACTGGAACCGTCACCGGAGCAGCCACCGGCGGCTGAACCGCTCCCGGGTGGCCGGCCGGCCCTGCCGCAGCGCCGGCGCCAGCAGAACCTGGCGCCCCAGCTGCGCGCGGAACCGGAGCCGACCTGGCCCGAGGCGGAGAACGCGGAGGGCATCGAGCAGACCGTCGAGGACACCCCGGACGCGGCCCGCAGCCGCCTGTCGGCGTTCGTGCTCGGCACGCGGCGGGGACGCGAGGAACCGGGTCCCGGCCACGACGAGACGAACGGGAACGGAGTGCGCAATGGCCAGCACCGCGCTGAATGAACTGGACTGGTTGCTCAACGAGCTGGTCAAGCGGGTCGCCGGCGCCCAGAAGGCGGTGGTGCTCTCCTCCGACGGGCTGCTCATCGGCCGGTCGGCCAGCCTCGACGAGGCCGACGCCGAGCACCTCGCCGCGGTCGCGTCGGCGTTCCAGAGCCTCGCCAGGGGCACCGGCCGGCACTTCGGCGGCGGGGAGGTGCGCCAGACCCTGGTCGAGATGGACCGGGCGTTCCTGTTCGTCACCGCCGCCGGGCAGGGCGCGTGCCTGGCGCTGCTGGCCGACGAGTCGGTCGACGTCGGGATGATCGCCTACGAGATGAACCTGATGGTCAAACGGGTCGGTGCGGTGCTCACCGCCAAGCCGAGGGCCGCGCTCGGCCGGCCGGCGCCATGATCGTGGACCAGGACGCGTGGTTCGACGACGCGGCCGGGCCGCTGGTCCGGCCCTACGCCGTGACCGGCGGGCGGACCAGGGCCGACACCCACGGCCTGGACCTGATCACCCTGGTGGTGGCGGTCCGCGAGCCGGCGGGCGACCTGGAGCCGGAGTCGCTGCGGATCCTGCGGGTCTGCCAGGCGCCGATGTCGGTGGTCGAGGTGGCCGCGCACGTCAACCTGCCCCTCCAGGTGGTCAAGGTGCTGCTCAGCGACCTGATCACGCAGAACCTGATGATCTACCGCTCGGCCGGTCCGTCGGCCGAGGCCCCCAGCCCCCAGATACTCCAGGCGGTTCTCGATGGCATCCGGAAACTCTGAGCGCGACGTGACCGCGACGGCGGTCAAGATCGTCGTCGCCGGCGGGTTCGGGGTCGGCAAGACCACCCTGGTGGGCTCGGTCAGCGAGATCCCGCCGCTGCGCACCGAGGAGCTGATCACCGAGGCGTCGGCCGGGGTGGATGACCTGTCCGGGGTGGAGCGCAAGAACACCACCACGGTCGCGCTGGACTTCGGCCGGATCACCATCAACCCGAAGCTGATCCTGTACCTGTTCGGCACGCCCGGCCAGAACCGCTTCTGGTTCATGTGGGACGAGTTGGCGCGGGGCGCGCTGGGCGCGGTCGTGCTGGCCGACACCCGGCGCCTGGACAGCTGTTTCCCGGCGGTGGACTTCTTCGAGGGCCGGGGTGTGCCGTTCATCGTCGGCGTGAACTGCTTCGACGACGCCCACCGCTACACCGTCGAGGAGGTCCGTGCGGCGCTCGACCTGGACCCGCACGTCCCGGTGGTGCTCTGCGACGCCCGCGCCCGCCAGTCCACCAAGGACGTGCTGATCACGTTGATGCAGTACGTCCTGGCCCGGACCAGGCTGGCGTCAGCTCGCTGACCCGCCCCGCCCGGTCAGGGTTTGCGGCCGACGGCCGCGGCGCTGCACCGCTCGACCTGGTTGAGGGGACGGAGTTTCGGGCCGTCGGGCCACCACAGGTCGCTCAGTTCCCAGTCGGGGGTCTTGCCGGGGCCGGGCGGCACGAGGTCCAGGCCGGGCATGAACTCGGCCAGCTGCTCGCGGGTGCGGAACATGCCCGAGCCCATGGGGCTGTGCACGAAGACCTCTTCCATCTTCCTGGCCAGCGCGCTGTGTTCGGGGGTTTCCGGGTCGAAGAAGTGCGAGATCGCCACGAAACTGCCTGCTGGCAACGCTTCCACGTACTCGCGCATCAGGTCGCGGCCGTCGTCGGCGGTGTAGTGGTGCAGCGTGCCGACCTGTAACAGGCCGACGGGCTTGCTGAAGTCGATGTGCCGGCGGACCAGGTCGCTGCCGAGGACCTCCTGGGGGCGGAAGATGTCGGCCGAGACGAAGTGGGTGTAGTCGTTCTCGGTCAGCAGCGCCTCGCCGTGGGCGATGACCACCGGGTCGTTGTCGACGTAGATGACGCGGGCGTCCTTGGCGACGCGCTGGGCGATCTGGTGGGTGTTCTCGGCGGTCGGCAGGCCGGAGCCGCAGTCGATGAACTGGCGCACCGCGCCCTGGTCGGTGAGGAACCGCACGGCCCTGGTGAGGAAGTTGCGGTTGGACCACGCCAGGTCGTTGACCTCCGGGGCGACCGTCCTGACCTGGGCCAGCACCTCGCGGTCGATCTCGTAGTTGTCCTTGCCCCCCAACGCCGCGTCGTAGACACGGGCGATGCTGGCCCGGCTCGGGTCGACCCCCACGGGGATCGAGCTCGGGGCGGCGTACGTCTTGGACATCGGAACTGACCTCGTGCTCTCGGTGGGGGACGCGGCCAGCCTAGCGAGGCTCCGAACCCGGGTAAACGCACCCGTTCGGCGCCGAACCCACTCGAATGCGCGTGCAGATGCACCTGCACTGGGAGAAAGGCGAGAATCGCCCCGGAAAATTCACCCAGGAATGTCACCCGTTCAGCCTAGAGTCCACTATGGACAATCAAGGCCGGCGCAGCGCCGCGACCACGCACGCGCCGGCCGCACCGGCCAGCGCGACAACCAGCGGCATCGGCCACCACCGGCCGATGTCCAGCGCCAGCAGCACGTTGAGCACCGCCGCCACGACGTAGAGCAGCGCCAGCGCGAGCCACCCGGCAGCCCGCCGGTGGCGCAGCCGGTCCCACAGGCGCGATCGTTGTCGCAGCACTCGACCGCACCTCCCTCCTGGCCACGAGGTAGGTGTCTCGCCACGCCGGAGCCGGGTTACCGCCGCCGGATATCGATCCGATCACCCACGCTCGCCGAGGAAGATCAGGTCCGGCTCGCCGCGCGGCACCGGGACCTCCAGCGTCGTCACCGACGCGAACCTGGCCGCCAGCCGCTCGACGAACGCCGGACTGCGCCCGGCGCTCCACACCGCCAGCACTCCGCCAGGCACCAGGGCGTTCGCCAGCAGGTCCACCCCGGACTCCCCGTACAGCACGGCGTTCCCGTCAGTGACTGTCCACTCAGGACCGTTGTCGATGTCGACGCAGATCGCGCCGAACCGCTCGCTCGTCCCGGACAACCACCCCACCAGATCGGCCGGGACACAGCGGGCACGCGGGTCGGCCAGCGCGTCGCCGTGCCGCGCGGCCAACGGCCCCCGGTTCCAGGCGATGACCGAGCGCTCCCGCTCGACCACGACCACCTCGCCGACCCTCGGGTGGTCCAGCGCGGTACGCAGCGAGAACCCCACCCCCAGACCGCCCACCAGCAGCGCGCCGCCCGCCGGCATCCGCCGCGCCGCCGCCTCCACCAACAGCCGCTCGGACTCGCCGTTGCGGGTGTCCATCAGGAAGACGCCATTGGCGATGATCTCGAAATGCTCCCCCACCCGGCGAAGAACCAGCTCCCCGCACTCGCCGGCGACCCGCTTTACCACCACCGGAGCCGCTTCGCTCGTCATCCGTCGAGCCTAGGCAGCGTTACCCTGGGGCCACGGAGGTGGTCCACATGCAAGCCCAAGTAGGCGACCGACTCCACGTCCACGGTCGCAACGTCGGTAACCCGGACCAGCTGGCCGAGATCGTCGAGGTGCGCGGCACCGAGGGATCCCCGCCCTACGTCGTCCGCTTCCCGGACGGCCGCGAGACGCTGGTCTTCCCCGGCCCGGACTGCGTCGTCGAACGCAACTGAGCCGGACAGCGGCGCGGCGCCTCCCCGAAGGGAGACGCCGCGCCGTCACACGTGGGTCAGACCTTGGTGATCTCGTCGATCAGCCCGTCGACGTCGAAGTACTCCGACTCCTCACCCGGCGGGACGACCTCCTCGGTCGCGTCCAGGAAGTCCGCGACGCCGCCCAGGTCGAGTTCCAGCATGGCGTAGCCCTCCGGCGACTCGATCTCGACGACCAGCATCTCCAGACCCCGGTCGGTCACCGGGTGCAACCGGACGTCACCCATTCCGGCCGAGGTCATCAGGCCCTCGGCCAGCAGGTCACGGGCGAACACCCACTCCACCCAGCGGTTGCGGTCGGTCTGGAACGCCGCGACCACGGTGAACGGCTGGTCAGCTCGGTAGGACCAGCGCGACCGAACAGGCGTGGAACCGGCATACAGCGACACGAGCTCTGCGTGGACTGCGTCGGTAGTCATCTCTGGCCCTCCTCCTTCGATCCGCCGTCGCGGGTCGGTCACAGGGGAGATGACCAGCCAGAAGCCTCGTGATGCGTGGTTGGCGAAGATTCACGCGATCGGTGGTCTGTTTCGCCACACACCGGCTTCGGGCGACTCCGGACCGCTAGATCAGGCCCAGTTCACGCACCGCGTCGCGCTCCTCGGCCAGCTCGCCGACCGAGGCGTCGATCCGCTCGCGGGAGAACTCGTCGATCTCCAGACCCTGGATGATCTGCCACTGGCCGTCGACGCAGCGCACCGGGAACGACGAGATCAGGCCCTCGGGGACCCCGTAGGAACCGTCGGAAACGACCGCCATGGACGTCCAGTCGCTGCCGTGCACCCAGTCGTACACGTGGTCGATGGCCGCGTTGGCCGCCGACGCGGCCGAGGACGCGCCCCGGGCCTCGATGATCGCGGCGCCGCGCTTGGCGACCGTCGGGATGAACGTGTCCCGCAGCCACGCGTCGTCACCGACGGCCTCGGCGGCCGACCGGCCACCGACCTGGGCGCGGAACAGGTCCGGGTACTGGGTGGCCGAGTGGTTGCCCCAGATCGTCATCCGCGAGATCTCCGACACCGACACGCCCAGCTTGGTCGCGACCTGGGAGAGCGCGCGGTTGTGGTCCAGGCGGGTCATCGCGGTGAACCGCTCGGCAGGCACGTCCGGGGCGTGCGAGCGGGCGATCAGCGCGTTGGTGTTGGCCGGGTTGCCGACCACCAGCACCCGCACGTCGTCGGCGGCACCGGCGTTGATCGCCTCGCCCTGGGGCTTGAAGATGCCGCCGTTGGCCTCCAGCAGGTCACCGCGCTCCATACCCTTGGTACGGGGGCGGGCGCCGACCAGCAGGGCCACGTTGACGCCGTCGAAGGCGTGCTTGGCGTCGTCGGTGATGTCGATGCCGGCGAGCAGCGGGAAGGCGCAGTCGTCGAGCTCCATCGCGGTTCCCTCGGCGGCCTTGAGGGCCGGCGGGATCTCCAGCAGGGACAGCCGCACGGGCGTGTCCGGCCCGAGGAGCTGCCCGGAGGCGATGCGGAACAGCAGTGCGTAACCGATCTGGCCGGCGGCACCGGTGACGGTGACCTTGACGGCAGCCTTGCTTGCCACAGCGATCCTTCCCGAACGGACGTGAATGCGGTGCCCGGAGGCTAGCAAGCACCCGGTCCCGCTGGCCCCGCCGGGAGCGCGGCGTCACACAGCCCGGATCAGCTGGTCAGTTGTCGATGGTGAGGGCCACGGCCATCATGCAGACGCCGAACGCGGTGTAGGTGAGCACGTCGATGCCCCGGCTCCGGATCACGATCAGCCCGGCCTGCTCGTCGGACAGCAGCACCCGCAGTCCGGCCGCCAGCACCAGCGCGGCGCCCATCAGCACAGTGCCCTCACGCCAGTGGTAGAGCACGATCCGCAGCAGCCCGAGCGCCACCACCGCCATCACCAGCCCGAACGGCAGGTGCGCCAGGACGGGGTGGCGCCGGCGGTGCGGCGTGGTCATCCGAGGCTCCGCTCCGCGGCGAGCACGGTGTTGGTCAGCAGCATGGCGACGGTCATCGGCCCCACCCCGCCCGGGATCGGCGCGAGGAAACCCGCCACCTGTCGCACGTCCGGGTGAACATCTCCGACCAGACCTTCATCAGTTCGGGTGATTCCCACATCGAGGACGGCGGCGCCCGGTTTGACCATGTCCGGGGTGATCAGTGCCGGGTTCCCGGCGGCGGCCACCACGATGTCGGCCCGGCGGACCTCGGCCGCCAGGTCCTTGGTCCCCGTGTGGCACAGGGTCACCGTGGCGTTCTCGCTGCGCCTGGTCAGCAGCAGGCCCAGCGGCCGGCCGACGGTCACGCCGCGGCCGACGACCGTGGCGTGCGCCCCGGCGATCGGCACGTCGTAGCGCCGCAGCAGCTCCACGATGCCGTGGGGGGTGCAGGGCAGCGGGCCGGCCTCGCCCAGCACCAGTCGGCCCAGGTTGGTGGGGTGCAGGCCGTCGGCGTCCTTGGCCGGGTCGACCCGCTCCAGCGCGGCCCCGGCGTCGAGGTGGCCGGGCAGCGGCAGCTGGATCAGGTAGCCGGTACAGGCCGGGTCGGCGTTGAGCTCGTCGACGACCTCGTGCAGCTGGGCCTGGGTGATGTCGGCCGGCAGGTCACGGCGGATCGAGGTGATGCCGACCTGCTCGCAGGCGCGGTGCTTGCCGCGCACGTAGGACCGGGAGCCGGGGTCGTCACCGACCAGCACGGTGCCCAGACCAGGCACGACGCCCCTGGCGGCGAGCGCGGCGACGCGCTGGCGGAGGTCGTCGAAGATGGCGGTACGGGTGGCCTTGCCGTCCAGGATCGTCGCGGTCACGGGCGACATCCTCTCACCCCCGGGATTCACCGGTGGAGGGCCGCGACCACCACCGCGACCATCGTCAGCCCGGCGCCGATCACGCTGGTCGGAGACAGTCCGCCGGCCGCCGGGACGACCGCGTCCAGCACCACCGCGCCGACGAGTTGGCCGGCGACCGAGCCAAGGCCCAGCACCAGCACGCCGGTGAACCGCACGGCGGTCACCGCGGTGAGCACCGCGACGATGCCAAGCGGGCCGCCGGTGTAGAGCCACCAGTCACCCGGCGGGGGCTGTGGCAGACCGCGAAAGGCCAGGTCAACGGCGGTGGCGACGAGCAGGACGAGCGCGCCGACGGTGAAGTTGACCATGGTCGGCACGACCACGTTGGCCGACTCGACCCGCACCAGGCCGTTGACCGCCAACTGCCAGGCCAGACCCAGTCCGGCGACGGCCGGCAGCAGCGCCCACCACAGCCCGCCCGACGTCGTGGCGGTGGTGTGCCCGGAGACCGCGACGACCACCGCGACCACGGCCAACCCGGCCCCGGCCGCCCGGGGCGGGGTGATCGGCTGGGCCGGCGCCGGGCCGATCCCCCGCCGGTCGATCCACAGGCTGGCGACCACCTGGCCGGCCACGGCCGCCACGGTGAACACCGCGACGCCAAGAATTGACACGGTAAGGCCCTGTGTTGTGACCAGCCAGGCACCGCAGGCGCCGCCAAGGCACTGCCAGCCGCGAAGCCGGCCACCACGTACGCTGGATCGGAGCCGGCGCAGGCCGGCCCGCGCGGACGGCGTCACGGCGACGGCCACGACCAGCAGGACGGCGCCGACGCCGAAGGAGAACAGAGCGGCGACAACACCGTCGTTCATGAGGTGACCGAGCTGGCCGTTGACGCGGCCCTGGACGGCGAGCGCGACCCCGCCACAAGCGGCGAGGGCAGCGCCCGCCACCCGTACCCGTGCAGGGGGATGATGTGGTGAGGAGATCACGTGAGTACATCCTCGCCCACGGGTTTGCCGTGGTTTTTGGGGGCCGGGTAAGGGAGCTTGCCCAGCCGCCGCGGAATCTACGAGGGAAGATGTGAGCGTGGCACAACCGACCCAGCTAACCCCGACCGAGCAGGACGCCCTGGTCAAGCAGATCGGGCTGGCGATGCTGCGGGTGGCGCCCGACGACTGGGAGCAGTTGACCGTCGACTACCGGGCGGTAGGCCGTTACTCGGAGGCGACCGCCCAGGTCGTCTTCTCCGACGCGACGTCGGAGACGTGGACGATGCCGACCGATCTGCAGGGGCTGTTCGCACGACTGCGTGGCGGGATGTACCGGGAGGGGCGGGGCACCTGGTTCAACGCCAGGTACCGCCTCGACCACCCGTCCAGCTACAACCTGGAGTACGACCGCGAGGAGCCGAGGTGGGACTCCCCGCCTCCCCCGCAGGCCTACCCGGACGACATGCGGCTGTTCCCGAGAACCGAGGACAACGTGCCGGACTGGCTGCGCCGCCGGCTGTCCTCCGCGCCGCCCCCGCCGCCACGCTTCCGCGTGGCGCGGATCTTCGACGGCCCGCCGGTCGACGGCGGCCGGCCGGCGGTCAACCGCCCGCCGGTGGACGCCGACGACGTCGCGGACCTGTTGAAGTACCTGGACAACGCGCCGGTCGTCGGCCCGGGCCGGGGTTTCGACCTCGACCGGTTCGACCCGGACGCGCGTCCGGCCGTGCCGGTCGCCTTCCACACCGATGGCACCTGGATCTGGCCGGCGGCGGTCAACTACTACCTGCGTGAGCACGACGTCCCACCGGAAACAGATCTGGTGGAACACGTCGTGCGGGCGGGTTTCCGTCCGCCGCTGGTGGACGACCAGACCCGCTCGGCCGCGGCGGCGTTCCTCGGCCAGGGCGCCGGACCCGGCGGCCCGCCGAGGCCACCGGGCACACCACCCGGCCCGCCTCCTGGCACGCCGAACCAGTCCGGTGCACCGGCCGGGCAGGCGCCCGGTGCACCAGCGCCCACCCGGGCGTTGCCGGTGCCCCCGCCCTCGGCACCGCCGCAGCCCGTGTCGCCACCCGTGGCACCGCCGGTGTCGCAGCCGGTGTCGCAGCCCGCCGGTGGTCCGCCGCCGGCCGCGCTGCCCTCGCAGGGCCCGCCCGGGCGGACGGTCGACGCGCTGCGGACCCGCCTGGACGACCTGGGCATCCCGCCGACCGCGTTCCGGATCGGCCCGCCCGCCGGCCGGGCGTGGACGATGGACCAGACCGAGGACGGCTGGCGGGTCGGCTGGTTCGACCGCGAGTTCGTCGCCCCGGCCATGTTCGAGGACGTCGCCGACGCGTCGGCGTTCCTGCTGGGCAAGCTGCTGCTCGACGCCGACCGCTGGCAGGCGGGCGCCGGGGCGCCGGTCGCCCCGGCACCGGTCGCGCCGCCGGCCGAGGACCCGGGTGACTTCGCCCTGGCCAACGGTTCGGCCCCGGCGTTCCGCCCGGACTCGCCCCGCCCGCCGTTCGACTTCGACGGCGCGGACGCGACGACCCGGTCGCACCCGCCGGCGCAACCGCCCCGACGCCAGGACTTCTCCCGGCCGGACTCGGTCTTCGAGCCGCGTCGCTCCGAGCCGGAGCCGGCCGCCGAGTCACGGCACGCGGAGATCCCGTTCGAGCCGGACCCGGCCTTCGAGCGCCGCGAGGCCCGGGACGGGCTGGGCGGCCTGGACGAGTTCGAGCCGCCCCGCCAGGAGCCCCGCCGGTCGGACCTGGTCGACTTCGACCCCCGGCAGACCGACGAGTTCGAGACGCCGCACGTCGACCAGCCCCGCCAGCCCTTCGAACCGGCCCAGTCGTTCGAACCGGCGCAGTCGTTCGAGCCGGCCCAGTCGTTCGAGCCGGCCCAGTCGTTCGAGCCGCGGCGGGAGAACGGGTTCGACCACGCGGAGCAGTCGTTCGAGCCCCGCCATTCGGACCGCCACGCGGACCGGAGCCCGGACCGGAACTCGGAGTCCCGGCACGCGGACCGGAGTGCGGAGAACGGGTTCGACCGAGGCTTCGAACGGTCGGAGTCGAGTTTCGAGCCGACGTTCGAGCCGGCCGAGTCGAGTTTCGAACCCAAATTCGAGCCCTCGTTCGAGCCGTCGTTCGAGTCGTCGTTCACGCCGCCGCGTTCCGAGGAGCCCCGGCACACCGACAACGGGTTCGAGCCGGCCGACACGTCGTTCGAGTCGCCGCGCGAGAACGGGTTCGACCACGCCGAGCGGTCCTTCGAGTCCCGCCACCAGGAGAACGGTTTCGACCGGGGGCGGCGCGCGGAGGCCGCGTTCGAGCCGACCAGGGTCGAGCCGGCGGTGGACCCCCGGCACGCCGAGCCGCTGGTGGACTCGCGGTCCGAGCACGGGTTCGACGGCCGGCGCGCCGAGCCGGCCGAGCCGGTGTCGCGCCGGAGCCGGTCGGAGTCCGGGCTGGACTCCGGCCTGGGCACCGGGCTGGACAGCGGACTGGACAGCGGCCTGGACAGCGGGCTCGACCACGGGCTGAACAACGCCGGCCTGGAGCCGACCCGCGTGGACACGGCGGCCGTCGGCACGACGTTCCGGTCCGAGCCGGCCCGGCGTGAGCCGGTGGCCGAGCCGCCGACCACGATCGCCGCACCGGCGTCCCGCCCGGCCGTCGGCGGCTCGCCGAGCGGCGGATCGTCAGGCGGTTCGTCGGGTGGATCATCGGGTGGCGGGAACCAGGAGTGGCCGATCAGCCCACTGCCCGGTGAGCCGCCGCTGACCCTGTTCCGCGGCAAGCGGCTCGTCGAGCTGGAGCCGGGCACCGAGCTGGACCGGTTCGGTGAGAACGACGGGAACCTGGCCTACGCGGTCGGCACCCCGTTCCACGAGCGGTCGCTGGTGCCCGAATGGGTGGACCGGCCGTACCACGCCTACCGGGTGCGCGAGCCGGTGCGGGTGCTGACCGGCACCGCCATCCCGTGGTTCGACCAGCCGGGTGGCGGCACCGCCTACCTGCTGCCGGACGCCATCGACGACCTGCTGGCGACCGGGCGGATCGTGGAGGTCAACGGCCGGGAACGGCCACCGGCCTGAGTGTGGCGGCTGGGCGGCTCCCGGACGGGGGCCGCTCAGCCGATCCGCAGGCCGTGCGCGGCGGCGAACGCGACCGCCGTGTCCAGGTCGACGACGGCGCCGGCGAGCTTGGCCTGGGTCAGGCCGCTGGCGTCCAGCCGCGCGCCGCGCAGGTCGGCGCCGGCGAGCCGGGTGTCGGCGAGCCTGGCGCCGCGCAGGTCGGTGCCGGTGAGGTCGGCGTCGCGCAGGTCGGCGCCGATCAGGTTCGCCTCCCGCAGCCGCAGCCCGGCGAGCGTGGTCTTGCGCAGGTTGGCCTCGCTGAGGCTGGCCAGCGTCAGGTCGGTGTCGGTGATCTTCCACGGCCGGAACCGGCAGTCGACGAACGTCGAGCCGACCAGGCTGCACGCGCTGAACTCGGTCTCGGTGAGGGTCGTGGCGCGGAACAGGCAGTTGCGGAACGCGGTGGCGGTGTGCCGGGACTCGCCGAGGTCGGCCTTGCTGAAGTCGCAGTCCTCGAAGACGCAGCCGTTGGTGGTCAGCCCGCGCAGGTCGGCGTCGGTGAACGCGCAGTGGACGAACCGCCGGTCGGTCCAGTGCTGGTGGGGCAGGACGGCGTCTCGGTAGTCCTCGTTCTGGTCGGTGTCACGTTCCATACCCGCACTCTAGGGAACGACCACGACCGGTCGCCTGGCCTCGCTCACCAGCACCTTCGGCACGTCGGCGCCCCGGCCGACGACGATGCAGTCGGCCCGCCGGTCCTCGGCGACGGTCTCCAGGCCCTGCGCGGGGTCGCCCCGGTAGTGGACGAGTTCCCAGCGGATGCCGGCGGTGTCGAGGTACTGCTCGGCGTTGTGCCGCAACTCCTGGACGAGTTCGGCGGACGCCTCGGCGGCGGTGGCCATGCCGAAGGGCGACCAGTAGGCGGGGCTGGTCAGCGGTTCGACGTAGACCAGGACCAGGCGGGCGCGTTCGCGGCGGGCCAGGCCGGTGGCCCAGGCGGCGGCGTGTTGGGCGCGGTCGCCGCCGTCGATCCCGACCACGATGACGGCAAGGCCATCCTTGCCGATCTCGAACCCGGGCATTACCGCATCTTAGAACCGTTACCGGGCGACGACGGGACTCTCGACCAACCCGTTATCCCGCCGATCAGCGGAAGTCGCGGGACTTCGCGGGAATGCTCAGGTCGAGTTGTTCGAGGTGGTCGGCGAGCAGGCTGGTCACGCCGTCCGCGCGTTCGAGCATGCCCCGCACCAGCAGCGCCGAGGAGTTGCGCGCGATCCGGCTGTAGCGCGACCACAGCCCGCGCGAACACACCACGTTGATCATGCCGGTCTCGTCCTCCAGGTTCAGGAACGTCACCCCGCCGGCGGTCGCCGGGCGCTGCCGGTGGGTCACCGCGCCGCCGACCAGTACCCGCGTTCCGCCCTCCACTGTGGACAGTTGGGCGGCCGGCAGCGCGCCGAGTTCGTCCAGCCGGGCCCGGACGAACTCGGTGGGGAAGGTGTCCGGGGACAGACCCGTCGCCCACACGTCGGCGACCGCCAGCTCCAGCGTGCTCATCCCCGGCAGGGCGGGGGCGTTCGCGCCGACGGTCGTGCCGGGCAGCCGGTCGGGCCGCTCGCCGGCCACCGCGCCCGACGCCCACAGCGCCGCCCGCCGCGCCAGCCCGAAGCAGCCGAACGCCCCGGCCGTCGACAGCGCCTCCAGCTGCGCGCGGGTGAGCCCCACCCGCCTGGCCAGGTCCGCCATGTCCCGGTACGGCCCGGCCGCCCGCTCGGCGACCACCCGCTCGGCCACCCCGTCGCCGATCGACCGGACCGCCGCCAGGCCCAGCCGCACGGCGAACTCGCCGTCCGGGAGCGGTTCGAGGGTGGCGTACGGGAGGCTGGCGTTGAGGTCGGGGCCCAGGACGGTGACGCCGTGGCGGCGGGCGTCGGCCACCAGGGACTGCGGGGAGTAGAAGCCCATGGGCTGGGCGCGCAGCAGGGCCGCGCAGAACGCGGCCGGGTGGTAGAGCTTGAACCAGGCGCTGGCGAAGACCAGGTAGGCGAAGCTGAGCGCGTGGCTCTCCGGGAAGCCGAAGTTGGCGAAGGCCATGAGCTTGTCGTAGATGCGGCTGGCCAGTTCGCCGTCGATGCCGTGGCCGGCGGCGCCGGCGTAGAAGCGTTCGCGCAGGCGTTCCATCCGGCGGGTCGAGCGTTTGGCGCCCATGGCGCGGCGCAGTTCGTCGGCCTCGGCGGGGGTGAAGTCGGCGACGTCGACGGCCATCTGCATGAGCTGTTCCTGGAACAGCGGCACGCCCTTGGTCTTGCGCAGTGCCTTCTCCAGCAGCGGATGGTCGTAGGTGACCTGCTCGCGGCCCCTGGCGCGGCGGATGTAGGGGTGCACCGAGCCGCCCTGGATGGGGCCGGGGCGGATCAGTGCGACCTCGACGACCAGGTCGTAGAACGTCTCCGGGCGCAGCCGGGGCAGGGTCGCCATCTGCGCGCGGCTCTCCACCTGGAACACCCCGACCGAGTCGGCGCGCTGGAGCATCGCGTAGACCTTCTCGTCGGCCAGGTCGAGGTCGTCGATGTTCACCTCGACGCCCTGGTGTTCGGCGACCAGCTCGACCATGTACCGCAGGGCGGAGAGCATGCCAAGGCCCAGCAGGTCGAACTTCACCAGCCCGGCGGCGGCGCAGTCGTCCTTGTCCCACTGCAACACGGTGCGGTCGGCCATCCTGGCCCGCTCGACCGGGCAGACCTCGCTGACCGGGCGGTCGCAGATCACCATGCCGCCGGAGTGGATGCCGAGGTGGCGCGGGAACTCCTCCAGCTGGCCGGCGAGTTCGAGCACCTGCACCGGAATCTCGTGATCGTGTTCGTCCACTGTGGACTTCACGGGGCCCCAGCGGTCGATCTGCTTGCTCCACGCGTCCTGCTGGCCTGGCGAGTAACCCAGCGCGCGGGCCATGTCCCGCACGGCCGAGCGGGCCCGGTAGGACACGACGTTGGCGACCTGCGCGGCGTGCCGGCGGTCGTAGCGCCGGTAGACGTACTGGATGACCTCCTCGCGGCGGTCGGACTCGATGTCCAGGTCGATGTCCGGCGGGCCGTCCCGCGCCGGGGCGAGGAACCGCTCGAACAGCAGCTCCCACTTCACGGCGTCCACCCGGGTGATGCCCAGCGCGTAGCAGACCGCCGAGTTGGCCGCCGATCCCCTGCCCTGGCAGTAGATCCCGTTGCGGCGGCAGAAGTCGACGATGTCGGAGACGATCAGGAAGTAGCCGGGGAAGTTCAGTTCGCCGATGACGGTCAGTTCGTGGTCGAGCTGGGCGTAGGCCTTCGGGTTGTCGGCGCGGGTGCCGTAGCGGGTGCGGGCGCCGGCCAGGGTTTTCTCCCGCAGGTAGCTGATCTCGGTGTGGCCGGGCAGGTCGAAACGCGGCAGCTCGGGCGCCACCCACCGCAGGTCGAACGCCAGCTCCAGCCCGAGCATCGCGGCCCGGTGCACGGCGCCGGGGTAGCGGGCGAAACGGCGGGCCATCTCGGCGCCGGAGCGCAGGTGCGCGGTCGGCGCGGGCGGCAGCCACCCGTCGAGCTCGTCGAGCGAACGCCGGGCCCGGACGGCGGCGATGGCGGCGGCCAGGTCGCCCCGGTTGGGTTGGGCGTAGTGCACGGCGTTGGTCGCCACGACCGGCAGCGCCAGTTCGGCGGCCATGGCGGCCAGCAGGTCGTTGTGCGTGGTGTCCAGCGGGCGGCCGTGGTCGATCAGCTCGACGTGGACACTGTCGCGGCCGAACAGCTCGACCAGGCGGCGCAGTTGTTCGCCGGCCGCGGCCGGCCCGTCGCGCAGCAACGCCGCCCGGACCGCGCCCTTGCGGCAGCCGGTGAGCACGACGCACTCGTCGCGGGTCTGCTCGGCGACGGCGGCGAGGTCGTGGACCGGGCGGCCCTTCTCGCCGGTGTCGGCGAGCTGGCCGGTGGTGATGGCGCGGCACAGGTCGGCGTAGCCGTCGGTGCCTCTGGCCAGCAGCAGCAGGTGTTCGCCCTCCGGGTCGGCGACCCCGTTCTGCGGGCGGGTCAGGCCGAGGGACAGTTCGGCGCCGAAGACGGTGCGCACGCCGAGTTCGCGGGCGGCCTCGGCGAAGCGGACGACCCCGTACATGCCGTCGTGGTCGGTGATGGCGAGCGCGTCGAGGTCGAGCAGCGAGGCGGCCTCGACGAGTTCCTCGGGGTGGCTGGCGCCGTCGAGGAAGCTGAAGTTGGAGTGGCAGTGCAGTTCGGCGTAGGGGGTGCGGGTGTCGGCGCCGGCGAGGTCGGTCGACTCGGGGGTGCCGCCGCCGGCCGGGGCGGTGTAGCGCTCGCGGCGGGCGGTCCAGGCCGGGGCGTCGCCGCCGTCGCCCCGGGTGGTGCCGGGCGGGCGCCCGGACAGGACGCGTTCCAGCTCGGTCCAGCTGACCGGTGGGTTGTTCCAGCCCATCAGCGGGTCCGGGCGTTCTCCGGTGACCGGCGCGGCGCGGGGATGAGCGGTGCGAGGCACTGGCGACAGCCGCCGTCACGGGGGCGGCATTCGCGGCAGGGCCACTGGTCGCGGGGCATCAGTCGTAGATCCCTTCTACGGTCCACTTCTCGTCGGCCAGAACGAGGAGAAGCGCGGTCTGGGTGTCCTTTTCGGACTCTTCGAGGACGACCTGGAGCCGGCTGCGGCGGCGGGAGTGGACCCACCACCGTTCGTCGGCCGTCCACGGCCCGGCCCACCCGAGAACGGGCCGGGCGGCGCGCCCGGGGAGGGCGAGCATCGCCGGCCGCCCGGTCAGCTCGTCGCGCCCGGTGACCGCGACCGGCCGCCCGTCGTCGTCGGTCAACCGGGCCGGCAGGGGTGTCCGCGGAATCGTGGCCGGCGACGGCGCCGGCAGGGCCCCCGGCCACGGCGCGTCCGGATCGGCGGCCGGCGTGCGCTCGTCCCCCCACGGCACGTACCGGACCCGTTCGCCCGGCCCCCGACCGCCGCCCAGCACCGGGGTGACGACGGCGTCGGGCCCCAGCAGCCCCTGGACGTGGACCATGGCGCGGGCGGCCCGCTCGTCGGCCTCGGCCCGGCCCTCGCCGCGCCACAGGTCGAGCTGGAGGGTGGTCCCGTCGATGACCTCGACCGGGGTGAGGGCGAGGGTGGCGACGCCGGCGGACAGGCGGGCGTCGCGCAGCCACCCGTCGAGCTGCCAGCGGACCCGGTCCGCGAGCCCGGCGGGGGTCAGCGGTTCGGCGCACCGCCACACGCGTTCCCGCTCCTGCCCGGCGGCGGTCGCGGCGTGGATCCCGAGCCGGGTACAGGCCAGCCCGTGGGCGGCGAGCGCGTTGTGCAGGCGTTCGGCGAGCGTCCTGGCCACGAACGCGGCCGTGTCGACCCGGTCGACCGGCGGGTCGAACGTGTCGGAGATCGTCAGATCGGGCGGTGGCCGGCGGCGGGCCAACGGCCGCTCCTGCCGCCCGGAAGCCAGCCGATGGGCCAGGACGGCGTCCGCCCCGAACCGCCCGGCGACGTCCCGTTCGGGGAGCGCGGCGAACGCCCCCAACGTGCGCAGCCCCAGCCGTCGCAACAGATCGACGAGCTCGGCCCGGTCCTGCCCCTCGGCGGGCCGGTGCAGCTCCCGAACGCTCAACGGCGCCAGGAACTCCGTGGTCTCCCCGACCAGCAGCCCCTTCTTCGCCGCCAGCACCGCCGCGAACAGGGTGTCGGCGATGCCGACCTGGCACTCGGCGCCGGTGCGTTCCGCGACCCGGTCGATGATCCTCTCGGCGGCGCTCTCCTCGGTCCCGAAGTACCCCGCCGGCCCCCGCGCCGGCACGGCCACGATCCCCGGCCGAATGATCTCGACCCCCACCGCCAGCTCCTCGACGGCGGCGGCGACCGGTTCGAACAGCCGGGCGTCCCGGTCAGGATCGTCGGGAAGGGCGACGAGCGTGGGACAGCGGCCCTGGGCCTCCCGCCGCCGCATCCCGCGCCGAACACCTTCCGCCCGGGCAACAGCGTTGGCGGCGACGACAAGGGTGGCGGTGACCACCGCGAGCGGATCCCCCGGGGAGTGGTGGGAACTCGCGGCGGTCACCGGCCAGTCGGGACACCACACGACAAGCATGCGCTGCGCGGCGCCATCCATGTTTCGAACTTACGTTCGATTTCGAGCGGTGTCAATGCGAGCCTCCTCGCCATCACCCCGCGTGGAAATCGCTGGTGGCGAGAACCCACGACAAACCGTCCGGGAGCCCGCGCGCGAGCCACCGGCCCCCTCCCGCCAGGAACCCGAACCACCACCCGCCCGCCCCGGGCGGCAACCCCCCGCCCCCGGGACCGAACGTCCACCTCCCGCCCCGCCAGATACCCCTCTCCCGCCCCCACCCCGGCCCATTCGCTTCCCACGCAACGCAACTCGACATCCACCCCGGGCCATTCGTCAGGTGTCAACAGCACGGCCCCCCGATGGCGGGCCCGCGCCGACAACCGCCGGGCCTGCGCGTCCGGCAGCCGCCCCCGCGCCACGACGACGAGGTCCATCCCGTCGAGCAGCGCCGCGACGACCGAGGCCACCGACGCCCCGGGGTCTCGCACCAGCGCCACCCGGTCCACCGCCACTCCCAGTTCGGCGGCGGCCACCACTCCCAGGTCGGGCAGGCCGACGACAGCCGCCCACGAGTCCTGAGCGGTTGGTTCGGCGAGCAGGGACAGCAGCAGCGACGTCGACCCGCGCACCGACACGGTGCCACCGCGACGCAACACCCCGAAGGGGAACAGTCCAGCCAGGTCGGGGCGAACGGGCAGCCCCGACGGCGTGGAGGTCAGGTCGCTGGCCACTCCCACCGCACCGGAAGTGGCCAGCGATGCACCCAACGCCGGCATTCGCACAACGCCCTCCCCTACCGCTCCGCACGCGCCGCGGGGAAGGCAGCACCAATCTCGAACGCCTGTTCGATACTATCATGGCCTCGGACCGTTGTCACCGGGGGACAACTTCGTTCGACAACTAGCAACGAGACAACGATTCCGTCAGTTTCTTGCGCCCAGGTGTCACATTTCGGGTCACGGAACCGATACGCAGATTGCCACCCTCGACGGCGCGTGGTGGTGACGAGGAGTTGTGCATGACGGTTGAGTACCGACTCGACGGCGGTGCCTTACCCAGGAGGCTCGCCGACATCCTCCGGCCGGAGCTGGCGAGCCTCGCCACCGAGATCGTGGACGAGATCCGGGCCAAGATCCCCGCCTACGCACGCCCACTCGACGGCCCGTACGGCAAGTCCATCCGCGCCGGGGTGCAGCACGCGACCAGCCTGTTCATCGAACAGATCGCCAACCCCGACACCTCAGCCCAGAAGTGCCACGACGTGCACCACAAGCTGGGCCAGAACGAGATGCGTGAGGGCCGCTCGCTCGACGACCTGCAGGCCGCCTACCGCGTCGGCGCCCGGGTGTCGTGGCGGCGGATGATGCGCGTCGGCAAGCGCAACGGGCTGTCGTCGTCGGTCATGTCGCAGCTGGCCGACGCGGTGTTCGCCTACATGGACACGCTCGCCTCGGTCGCGCTCGACGGCTACCTGGAGGCCAAGGCCACCTCCGCCGGCGCCCTGGAGACCTGGCGGCGCCGCCTGCTCGGGATGATCCTGCAAACCCCCGCCGCGCCGCCGGCCGCGATCGCCGAGCTGGCCCAGCTGATCGGCTGGCCGGTGCCAAAGCAGGCCACCCCGATCGCCGTGCACTCGCTGCCCGGCACCGGCCACAACCAGCGCAAACCCACCCTGGACAACGACGTCCTGGCCGACCTGGACGGCATCGAGCCCAAGCTCCTGGTCCCCGGCACGGTCACCGACACGCGGCTGGCCGCCATCCGCGCCGCGCTGCCAGGGTGCCGGCTGTCGGTCGGCCCGTGCGTGCGGCTGGACACCGCGGTCTTCGCGCTGCGCTGGGCCCGCAAGGCGCTGTCGCTGGCCCAACAGGGCTCGATCACCGACGGCCTGGTCATCCGCTGCGAACAGCACCTGTCGACCGTGCTCGTGCACTCCGACGAGCTGCTGCTGGACACGTTGCGGGACAAGCTGATGACCCCGCTGGCCAGCCTGACGGTCAAACAGCGCGAACGCACCCTGGAGACGCTGCGGGCGTGGCTGGACACCCGGGGCAGCGTCCCCGACATGGCCACCCAGCTGGGCGTGCACCCGCAGACCGTCCGCTACCGGATGCGCCAGCTGGAGGTCTCCTTCGGCGACCTGCTGCACGACCCCACCCAACGGTTCGAGCTGGAACTGGTCCTGCGCGCGGCGCCCAAGCCCAGGGCAGCGCCGGTGGTGCCGGCCCCCAGGAACCGGGAACGCCGGTAGCGCCGACGGGCGCCGCCGGTCAAGCGCCGGGCGGCGGGCTCGGGTGCGGTCGCGAGCCCCCGTCCGGCGTGACCGACCCGCACCGAAGACGCCTCGGTGCGGGTCGGTGCCCGGTGTCCTCGCCCCTCAGGCAGGCACGATCGCCTGGCCGGGCGCGAGGTCGTAGACGGCTTCGAGAGCCATCTTGTCGCCCTCGTTGAAGATCCCCAGACAGTTGTCCACCGGGTCCACGTGGGTGAACTCCAGCGTGAACTCGGGGATCAGGCGCAACTCGTGAGTGCTGTTGTCGTAGGTGACCGGCACGAACCCCTCCACCACGGCCCAGCAGCCGGGGAACACCACAGAGGCGAAGAAGTCGCGCAGCTCGCCGGACACGACCGGGCTGGCGTAGTCCAACGCGTGGAACGACAGGGGTGTGCCCACGGTGATCTCGAGGTTGTACAACCCGGCCAACAGACAGTCGCTCAGGACGACGTCGGTGACGTCACCGACATGGCTGTCCGGGGAGCTGAACATGGCGATGTCCACCTGGGACGGAACACAGTCGAAGACCGGATCGGCACTGCCGTCGGCCGGCCGTATGGTCAGGATGACCTGCGACGCGTCGCCACTGGTGGAGCCGCCGGGAGACACCGTCCAGCCCGCGCCGGCCGCGGCAGCGGATCCGGTACCGAGCACGACCGAGGCGAGCACGACGACGGTCATGACCCGCAGGAACAGCTCGCGCATCTCACTCCTTCCATCGAGCGACCGACCCGCACCGAAGACGCCTCGGTGCGGGTCGGTGCCCGAATCAGAGGACGGGGTCAGCCGGCCGCCGCGTGCCAGCGCTCGGAGAGCACCCGGCCCTGGTTGGGCACGTGCGCCCGCGGATTCTGGAACCCGGCGAGCTTGAACGTGGCGTTGTTCAGGGTGAGGCTGTTGGTCCCGGACGAGGCCGGCAGGCCCTGACGCGCGTTGAGCACCATGTCGATCAGGCCGACGAAGTCACAGCCCTTCGCGGCGGGGACCGCGAACGTGCTGTCGTTGAGGATGCCGCCGCTGAGGGTGAGCATGTTCATCTCACCCGTCGCGTTCGGCGTGCCGTCCGCGTTGAACCTGCTGAACGCCGGGCGGGGCTGCACCGTGTTGGCCACCTTCAGCAGGATCGGGTTGCTGTTGGAGCCGATGTAGCAGCTGGACCGCAGGAACGGGTTCTTCAACCGGATCTTCACCGGCATCGTCATGATCGGCCGGCCGACGGTGGCCGCCGCCGAGAAGTCGAAGTCCCTCGGCGGGCCGGCCGCCTCCATCGTCGCGGTCACGGTGTTCAGGTTGCTGTCGACGACCGCGTCGCAGATGTCGGAGATGACCGGGATGTCACTGGGACACATCAGCCCGAGCATGCCGCCGGGCACCGTGACCGAGTCACCGGTCAGGCCGCCGTTGGCCGGCGCCACGGCCGAGTACACGCCGCTCTGGTTGAGCACGCCGAAGGAGAAGTTCACGGCGCCGACCGGCATGGTTCCCGTGCCGAGGGTGATCGTGCCGTTCGGAATCGCGCCCGACATGCAGGTGGCGACCACCGTGCTGCCGTCGGCGGCGAGCATCGCCGGTGCGTCCACCGGACAGTCGCCGAACGGGGCCCATTCCCCGGGAAGGGTCTCGGCGCTTGCCGTGGCGGGCGCTGTCAGGGCCACTCCCGCACCGAGTACGAGGCTCATCGCGGAGACGAGAAGCCCTCTACCCAGCCGGTTTCGAGTTCGAGGTACAGCGGTCATCGACACCTCTCCTGACTTAGTGTGGGTACGGCATTCCCCGACGTACTCGTGTCAGCGCACCGGTTCCGGAATATCAATGGGATTGCATCCGACATTGGTTCCGGTGATGGTGCACACCTTTCCCTGGGTGAGTCTCACCAGGTTGCCCGGACCGGAGATGAGGCCGGTGAGCAACGGGGAGACGTCCTCGGTCACGCCACAGCCGGTGAACGGCGGAATCACCACCTCGCCGTTCAGCACGCCACCCTGGTCGAGCAGGTACTTGCCGGCCCCGAAGCCGGCGATCGCGTCGACGACGATCTCCAGCGGCTCGGCGGTACGGCAGTGGGGCCCCAGGTCGAAGGGAACGCCGTTGATGGCCGCGTCGTAGACCCGAACGGTGTACCGGGCGGTGACCACCGCCTTGGCGTGCACCGGGTTCTGGGCGAGATGCAGGCGGATGTCGGCCTGGGACACGCCCAGCTGGGTGAGCTGCATCGTGGCCTTCGTCGGCACGAAGCCGAACGGCAGCACCCACTGGTTCTCCGCCGGTGTCAGTACGGGCCGTCCGCCCAGGTTGGGGAGGATGTTCGCCTTCTGACACAGGATGTTGGACTGGAGGTCCTCCGGAACGCACTTCAGGCCGGGGCGTGGCGGGTTGGGCGCCGGGCGCGGGCTGTCCTTGTTGGACCCGGGCGCCGTGGGGCCGATGTTGACCAGGCTGGGCGGCTGCAGCACCGAGGCGTCCAGCTTGGCCAGGTTCGTGAACGCGGTGATGTAGGCGCAGTACTTCGGTGGGTTCGTCGGTGTCTCCGGCGGCGGCGGCCACGGAATGTTCGGCGACTCGATCTGTTCGCAGTCCTCGGGGATCTCGACCGCCGTGGGTGAGACCTCCGGGGCGGCGGCGCTGCCCTTGGGTTTGTCGACGCGAACCGCGCCGGGCGGTGGCTCCACGGGGACCGGCGTGTCGGCGGCCGACACCTGGACGGTCGCGAGGGTCGCGTCCTGGTCGGGGGCCAGCGCGCAGGACAGCGCCAGGCTCGGCGGGTCGGTGACCGCGCCGTCGGACTGGTAGCCGGTCAGTTCCAGGGAGGTGTCGGCGGCGGCGAAGGTCATCGCCCCCGGCTGGCCGAGAACGGCCGGCGTCACGCGCGAGGGCTCCAGCGGGAGGGTGAGGTCACCCTCGGTCGGCAGGACGACCCGGGAGGTCTTCGTTCCCGACCAGTTCGTCTCGGCCGTGGACCCACCGTGGGTGATCGCCACGCCAACCCGCGCGAGTGCGGTGACCGAGGCGGCCCCCAGGGCGGTGAGTTCGGCGACGCCGGCCTGGGGGACGGTGAGGGAGATGGCCAGGCCCGCCGGGCGCACGGGCTCTCCGGCCGTCGCGCCGGCCGGGAGGTCGGCGGCCAGGCGCACCTCCACCGGCTGCTCCCCGGAGACGAACGGGCACAGGTAGGTCAGGCGGGCGTCGACCCGCACGGTCTCGTCCTGCGCGGCGGCCATGGGCAGCGGGCCGACCAGCCCGGCCGCCAGCACGGCGACCCCGGCCATCCCCGGTATCGCCCACCACCGCCGACCACTCATCGTCAACTCCACCGCTCTCAGAATCTCTCGGGGTCAGGCCGGAACAATGTGCTGAACGGGTGACACGGAAAAGGCTGCCTCGATGGACATCGAGTCCCCGGTGTTGATCAGACCGAGACAGTTGTCGATCGGGTCGACATTCGTGACCGACAGCGTGAAATCGGGAAGGAAGATCAGCTCGCCGGTGACATTGTTGTAGGTGAAATTCAGCGTGCCCTGAACCGTCGCGAGACAGCCCGGGCCGATGATGGTGAACGCGACATCACGAACTTCTCCGTAGACCATTGGAGGGCTGTAGCTCAGGGCATGCATCGCCCAGGGCGTGTGGGCATCGAACTCGAAAGTAAGCAGTCCGGACGCCACACACTGGTTGAACCCGATACCGGTGATGTCGGCGATATGACTGTCCGACGACGAGAAGAAGTTCAGTTCGATGGTCGTCGAGGCACAGGGCATGGCGAGGTCGTCGCCCCCGGCGCCGGACCGGAAGGTCAGGATGGCCTCACCGGAACTGGCGGTGGCGGACCCCCCTGGCGTGACGGTCCACCCGGCGGTGGCGGCGGCCGGCGCGGTGCCCATCACCATCGAGACGAGCGCGGCGACAACGGTCACCATCCCCAGAAAACGTCTCCGCATGTGCGTCCCTCCCTCTTCTCCCGAGCCGTCAGGTGGTGAATCCGCGGTGGCCCGCTCGACCAGGACAGCGATCGAGCGGGCACCGCGTCGTGTGTGGACGATCAGGCAGGGACGATGTCCTGGCCGGGATCGACCGCGTAGACGCCGGTGAACGCGGCCGCGTCACCGGTGTTGATCAGACCGAGGCAGTTGTCGACCGGGTCGACGTTCGTGACCGTCAACGTGAAGTCGTTGGCCACCGTCAGCGTGTCGTTGGTGTTGTGGTACGAGCCGTTCACCGTTCCGGCGACCTCCGCCAGACATCCGGCACCGATGATCGTGGCGCTGATGCCCTGGATCTCACCGCTGACCACCGGGGCGCTGTAGCTCATCGCGTGCAGCGGCCACGGAGTGTGCGCGTCCACCTCGAAGGAGATCAGCCCGCCGAGCAGGCACTGGTTGAACGCGATGTCGGTGATGTCGGCGACGTGGTTGTCGGTCGAGGAGAACGCGTTGATCTGCGCGACCGACGAGGCACACGTCATGATCATGTCGTCGCCGCCGGAGACCGGCCGCACCGTCAGCACCGTCTCGCCGGCGGTGCCGGTCGCGGCACCTCCTGGCGTCACGGTCCAGCCGGCCGAGGCCGAGGCTGGCGAGACCCCGAGGACGACCGACGTGACTGCGGCGACCACTGTCGCCACTCCAAGAAAACGCTTTCGCATGTGCGATCTTTCCTTTCCCCTACGAAGGTTCGTACAGGACCGCGATGAGGGCTGGACAATTCCGGAATCTTTTTCGGAATGTCGACCGCGTGCACCCTCGATAAGCACGTTACCTACCGGTAACAGATTCCACAACAAGCGAAGCGAAAAAATCCTCTGGACCAGCGACAATGCGCGATGTTTATTACCTCGGTGACAATTTGTACCACCTGGTTTGTCACGATCGGACAGCATGCTCATCGCGGCTCCAACCCGGTGATCACCCAGGTGTCGCCATCCCGTCTGACCTTGATCGACAGTTGTGCGGCGGACGCGTTCGAGGTGCCGGCGTCGGCCCGGGTGGCCGACTGGTCGACGAAGACCAACACCGTTGCCTCGTTCTCGGACAGTTCCTGGACGGCCGAGGTGACCACCCGGCTGGTGAGGACGAGTTTCTGTTCCGGGGCTTTTGCCACGACCTCCTCGAACAGCTTGTCGTACGCTTGTCTGGCTTCTCCGCGCAGAACCGCGTCGGCCGCCGCTTCGGTGTCCTCGGTCCGGTCGTAGGAATAGGACAGAATTCGGTTCAGGGCGGTGGTGACGGCGGCGCTGACCTCCGCCGTCCGCGCGGTGTCGACGAGCGCCGAATTGGACGTCGTCGTGTCGCGCAGTTGGCTGGACTCGGTGAGGAACCAGACACCCGCCCCCACCAGGACGGCGGCCACCACGAGGAGGGCGACGACCAGGCGGGAGCGTCGGGGTGGCGCCGGGTCGGCCACGTCGGTGTCCGTGTCGGCGTCCGTGTCGGCGTCCGGCTCGGTGTCGGTGTCGGCGTCCGGCTCGGTGGTGCTGGTTGACATGGGGACCACTCCTTCAGCTGGTACCCAGCGGCACCTGGTCGAGGGCGGAGAGCAGCCACCCGTCCTCCGTGCGCTCCAGACCGGCCACGAAACGGTTGCGCTTGGCGTTCACCGGCTGGCCGTCCTTGCTGGTCTCGATCTCCACCGACACCAGCATCGTCGCCGTGCCGGTCCGGGTGTCCAGTTCGCTCACCGCCGCGTCGAGGATCCGGCCGGTGGCGACCGTGCCCCCGTCGCGCAGCGTCTTCCTGGTCTCCTCGTCGGTGGCCGACAGCTCGTCGCGCAGCCCGCCGGTGGTCACCGTCAGCCAGTCCCTGATCCCACCGTCCACATCGGACGCGTCCAGGGTGGTGAGCAGCCGCACGTGGGACCGGCCGGTCTCCAGGACCTCGTCACGGGTCTTGGCGTAGGACACCGAGCCGTCCTGGCTCGCCCGCCACCAGCCGTAGCCCGCCCAGCCGGCGAAACCCAGTGCCGCCACCAGCACCGCGACGGCCGCGACCAGCGGCCAGCGGCGCCGCGCCGGGGTCACTTCGTCGTCAGCCACAGCAGTTCCTCCAGGTTGGCCGACACGGTCAGGTCCGGCGCCCCCAACGGGCCGGGCAGCCGCGCGCCGCCGCCGGGCACCGCCGGGTCCGGCACGCCACCCTTCGGGGCGTGCTGCGAGCCGCGCACCACCGAGTCGTCGCCGGGGCCCAGCGTGCAGCGGGCGTTCGTGTTCATCGGCCGGGGCCGCACGTCCTCGCCCTGGCGGTACACCGTGGCCTCGTAGCCGGCGACACACGGGTCCGGCTCGAAGAAGCGCAGGATCAGCGACATGCTGTCGGTCTCCGGGTTGATCGCCGTCGAGGTCGCCGCCACCGCCTTGGGCGTCATCACGAACAGCTGCTCCATGCCGGCCACCCGCGCGTCGAAGATCTCCGCGGTGGTCAGCAGGTTCGCCGCCAGCACCGACAGGCCGGGGTTGTTGTCCGACAACAGCTCGGAGAGCTGGGTCGCGGCCTGCGGCGCCGCGCCGATCAGCTCACGCAGGTCACCGTCGGCGTTGGCCAGCTCCGTGGCGAACAGCTTGGCGTTGCGGGAGAACGACCGCCACTGGGTCGAGGAGTCCAGCTGGGTACGCAGCACCGTGGCACCGTCGTCGATCAGCGTCACCGTCTGCGGCAGGTGGTCGGCGGCCGTCTCGGCGAAGTCGATCGACGAGTCCAGCAGCACCTGCAGGTGCGGGCCGGTGTCGCGCATCGCCGTGTACAGCTCGTCGACGACCGTGCGCAGCGAGTCCGTCGGCACCGACGCGGAGAACTCCGACATGTTCGACAGCAGGTCGGTCACCGGCGGCGGCACGGCGGTCGCCGACTTCGGGATCACCGAGTCGCCGTCGAGGAACGGGCCGTCGTCGGTGCGTGGCCGCAGGTCGACGTACTGCTCGCCGATCGCCGACCGGTTGGCCACCACCGCCCGGGAGTCCACCGGGATCGGTTCCGCGTCGTCGTTGATGTGCAGGTCGGCCTCCATGCCGTCGTCGGTCAGCCGCAGCTCACCGACCCGGCCGACGGCCACCCCCCGGTAGGTCACCTCGCTGTTGGTGAACACGCCGCCGCCCTCGTCCAGCTGGAGGCGCACCGTGTACCCGCCGCCGGAGAACAGCCGGTCCAGGCCGGCGTAGTTCGCGCCGACGAACGCGACCGCGGCCAGCGCGATCACCACGAACGCCACGACCTGCAGCCGAACCACCCTGGTGAGCATCAGCGGCCTCCCGTCGACGTGGTCCCGGCCGGCGGCAGCGGCAGCAGCGGCGGCAGCGGCGTCTCGTAGTCGTCGGACGGGGGCAGCGTGACGAAGATGTTGAGGTAGTCGCCCTTCAGGCCCTCCAGCACCTCGTCGGTGTACGGGAAGGTCGGCAGGATCTCCAGCGCCCGGGGCAGGTCCTGGCCGGCGTCGGCGAGCCGGTCGAGCACCGGGGCGATCGCGGTCAGGTCGGCGACCATGTCCTCACGGGCCCGGTCGATGGTGTCCACCGCCACGTCGGACAGCGAGTCCAGCGACTGGAGCATGGTGACCAGCGCGGCGCGCTGCTCGGTGAGCGCCCGCAGCCCCGGTGTCAGATCGGTCAACGCGCCCTTGATCTGCTCGTCGCGGGCGGCGAGCGTGGTGGTCAGGTGGTTGAGCCCGTCCAGCGCGGCGGTGATGTCGCCCCGGTGACCGTCCAGCTCGGTCACCAGTTCGTCCACATTGGCCAGGAAGGCCTTGATCTCGGTCTCGTTGCCGGTCATCACGTCCGACAGCTCACGGTTGATCGTCTGCAGCTGCCCGATGCCGCCACCGTTGAGCAGCATCGACAGCGCGCCGAAGACCTCCTCGACCTCGGTGTGCCGGTTGGTGCGGTCGGCGGTGATCATCGCCCCGTCGGCCAGCCTGCCCCCGGTGTCCAGTTCGGACTGTTCACGGTAGGGCTCGGCCAGCTCGACGAACTTCTCGCCCAGCAGGCTCGACTGGCGCAGGCTCGCCACCGCGTCCGCCGGCAGCGCCACGTCGCCGTTGACGGCCAGCACGACCTCGGCGGTCCAGCCGTCCTCGCCGCCCAGGGCGATCGACTCGACCCGGCCGACGACCACGTCGTTGACCTTCACCGCGGCCTGCGGCACCAGGTCGAGCACGTCGGCGAACTGCACGGTCACCCGGTAGGGGTGGTCGCCCAGGTCGGCGCCGCCGGGCAGCGGCAGGTCGTAGATGCCGTCGGTGCCCACCGCCGAGCAGCCCGAGAGGGTGATCGCGGCGGCCAGGGCGACGGCGGCTCGGCGGATCATCGGCCACCTCCCACCAGGGGTACCGGGAAGTAGTCCAGCATCACGGTGCGGCCCTGCAGGCTCTCCGAGGCCGGGTCGTAGGCGCCGTAGAAGTTGGTCACCGCCAGCGGGATCGTGTCCAGTGCCTCGGCGATCGAGGCCCGGTTGTCCACCAGCTGCTGGGTCGTCCGCGCCAGCTTGTCCACATTGGACTTGATGGCCGCCCGGTTGTCCCGGATGAACGCCTGGATGTCGGCCAGCGCGGTCCCCAACGTGTTCAGCGCGGTCGACAGCTCCTCCCGGTCGGCCGACAGCGTGCGCCACACCTGGTCGAGCTGGGTGTTGACGCTCAGAATCTGCCGGTCGTTGCCGGCCAGCATCGTGGTGAACTTCTGCAGCTCGTCGACCGTGGCGAACAGGTCGTCGGCCGACCCCGACAACGTGCGCGCCGCCTGGGCGAAGTTGCGCACGCTCTCGTTGAACGCCGCGCCGTTGCCGCGCAGGTTCTCCGCACCGGTGTCCAACAGCTCCGAGAGCGCCCCGTCGGAGTTCGCGCCGTCCGGGCCCAGCGCCGAGACCAGCGTGTCCAGGCTCGCGTACAGCTCGTCCAGCTCGACCGGGGTCGCCGTCCGCGTCCTCGGGATGACCGCGCCGTCGGCCAGCAGCGGCCCGGACCTGGCCAGGTCGGTGAGCTGCACGTAGCGGTCGGAGACCACACTCGGCGCCACCACGACCGCCGCCGTGTCGTGCGCGATCGCCACGTCCCGATCGACGCTGAACACCACCTCGACCTGCTGGCCGCGCGGGGTCACCGACTCCACCGCGCCCACCCGCACGCCCAGCACCTGCACGTCCGAGCCCGAGTACACGCCGACCGCGCGGTCGAAGTACGCGGTCACCCGCAGGGCGTCGCCACGGGAGAAGATCCACCACAGGGCGCCGGCGGTGACCACGCCGAGCACCGCGACGATCGCGACCACCCGTCTCATCGGCCACCTCCTGAAGGACGCCTCGGAATACAGGGGCTGCGGTTCTGCTCCACCAGCCCACACACGTAGCTGTCGATCCACCGGCCGCTGCCGACCGGGTTGTTCACCAGCCGGAAGTACGGTCCGGCCGCCTTGAGGCTGGCGTCGAGCTCGTCGGCGTAGCGGGTCAGCACGCCGGTGACCACGTCCAGCTTGGCCAGCGCCGGCTTGAGCTGACGCTGGTTGTCGGCGACCAGCCCGGACAGCTGCTGGGCCAGGTCGGTGGTGCCGACCAGCAGGTCGTGGATGGCGTCGCGGCGGTTCGCGAGCTCGGTCAGCAGCAGGTTGCCGTCCTCGATGAGCCGGTCGAACTCGTCGTTGGAGCCGGCCAGCGTCTCGGTGACCTGGCGGGTGTTGTCCAGCAGCTCGGCCAGCTGCGCGTCACGCGAGGAGATCGTCCTGGACAGCGCGGTCAGCCCGTCCAGCGCGCTGCGCACGTGCTGGGGCGAGTCGGCGAAGGTGTCGGAGATCGTGCGGAAGCTCTCGGCGAGCTGGTCGGTGTCGATGGCGCCGGCGGTGTTGGCCAGGCCCTCGAACGCCTCGGTCACGTCGTAGGGGGTGACCGTGCGGTCCAGCGGGATCGCCACGTCCGGGTCCAGCGCGGTCCGCCCGCTGGGGTGCAGGGCCAGGAACTTGCGGCCCAGCAACGTCTTCAGCTTGATCTCGGCGGTCGTCGCGTCGCCGACCCAGGCGTCCTGGACCCGGAAGGTGACCTCGACCTTGTCGACCACCAGCTCCACGTCGGTGACCTCGCCGACCTTGATGCCGGCCACCCGCACCTCGTCGTCCGGGCGCAGGCCGGCGGCCTCGCTGAACTCGGCGGTGTACTTGGTGCCACCGCCGATCACCGGCAGGTCCTGGTAGAAGAACACGCCGAGGGTGGCCGCGACCAGCGCCAGCGACCCGATCACACCGATGGTCACCGGGTTGCGTTCCCGGAAGGACTTCATCGCTTGCACCTCGGGGAGTCGATGACGACCGTCTCCGGCGGATCCGACGTGAGGACCGCCTCGCACAGGTAGAAGTTGAACCACGAGCCGTAGGTCGCGGTGGTGCCGATCGCCCGGAACTTCACCGGCATCAGGGTCAGCAGGCTGGCCAGCTCGTCCTGCCCGGCGGCCAGGTTCGACGAGAGCCGGCCCAGCCCGGAGATGCTGTCCTTGAGCGGTTCCCGCGACTGGTCCAGCAGCCCGGCGGTGGCCACCGTCAGGTCGCCGATGCCCTCGATGGCCTCGCCGATCGCCGCCCGGTCCCCGGCCAGCCCGCTGACCAGCCGCTGCAACGTGGAGACCAGTGTGGACAGTGCGTCGCCCTGGCCGTTGATGGTGCGCAGCACCGAGTTCAGGTTCTCGATGACCCGGCCGATGACCTCGTCCCGGTTGGCCAGCGTCTTGGTCAGCGAACCGGTGTGCGCGAGCAGGCTCTCGACCGTGCCGCCCTCGCCCTGCAGCACCTGGACGATCTCGCCGGACAGCGAGTTGACCTCCTCGGGCGAGAGCGCCTGGAACAGTGGCTTGAACCCGTTGAACAGGTCGGTCAGGTCCAGCGCCGGGGTGGTGCGCTCCAGCGGGATCTCCGCGCCCTCGGCCAGCCGCTCGGAGTTCGCCGACCCGCCGCGCTCCAGCGCGATGTAACGCTGGCCGACCATGTTGCGGTACTTGATGGTCGCCCGCACGTCGGTCGGCAGCCGCATCGAACGGTCGACCGAGAACGTCACCCTGGCCAGGTGACCGTCCACGATGGACAGCTCGTCGACCTGGCCGACGCGCACCCCGGAGATCCGCACGTCGTCACCGGGGTTGAGCGAGGTGACGTCGGTGAACCGGGCGGCGTAGGACATCGTGTTGCCCAGACCGGTGTTGCTGATGGACACCGCGAGCACGGCCGTCGCCAGGCCGGTGACCACCACGAAGATCAGCGCCTTGATCAGCGGCGCGGCCAGCTTCCTCACCGCAGCGTCACCTCCGTGCCCCGGTAGAGCGGGCCGACCAGCACACTGCCCCAGGCCGGCGTCTGGTCCCCGAGCAGCGTCGCGATCAGCTCCCGCTCCTGCGGCGAGTTCGCCAACCCCAGGTCACCGCCGGAGCCGGACAGCAGCGGGTGGCCGCTGCCGCCGGTGGGAGCCGCGACCACGCCGGCGGTCGGCGACACCCCGCTCGGATAACAGCGCGGACCGGTGGACTGGTCGTAGACCGGCGCGTCCCGACCGGGTAAGTAGGCGCCCCGGTCATGGGTGATGGAGGCGTTGATGTGCAGACCCGGCTTGTTCGTGCCCTTGCCCAGCACCCGGTCCATCGACGGCTTGAGGTCGGTCATCGCCTTGAGGGTGCACGGGAAGCTCGGCGAGTAGCGGGCCGCGACCTCCAGCGGCGCGCGGCTGGCGGCGGCCAGTTGGATGAGGTTCTCCTTGTTGTTGCGCAGGAAGATGGTGACGTCCTGGGCCGAGGAGGTGACCTGCGCGTACAGGTCGGTCAGCTCGACGCGCTTGTCGGCGACGGTGTTCAGCGTGGTCGTCGACTCGGTCAGCGCGTCCAGCAGGTCCGGCGCGATGTCCCCGTACAGCTCGCTGACCGTCGCCAGGTCCCGCAGGTCGTCGGTCAGCGTCGGCAGGTTGGGGTTGAACTCCTCCAGGTAGGCGGCCGTGGTGACCATCGCCTCGCCCAGCCGCTCACCCCGGCCGTCCAGGGCGGTGGAGATGGCCGAGAGGGTCACCGACAGCTTCTGCGGCTGCACGGCCTTGAGCACCGGCAACAGGTCGTCGAACACCCGCTCCAGCTCGATCGCGTTCGCCGAGCGGTCCTGGCGGATGACGTCGCCCTGCGCGATCGGCTCGAACCCGGTGCCCTCGGGCAGCGACAGCTGCACGTAACGCTCACCGAACAGGGTCTTGGGGATCAGCAGCGCGGTGACGTCCCGGGGGATCCGGTGGACCTTGTCCGGCTCCAGCGCCAGCGTGATCGACGCGGCGCCCTCGGTGGAGCGCTCGATCGACCGCACGTTGCCGACCACCACGCCCCGCGCCTTGACCTCCGAGGAGTCGTTGAGCTGGTTGCCGACCCGGTCGGTGCGCAGCGTCACCAGCACCACTTCGGTGTACTTCTCCTGGTAGATCTGCACGGCGAAGGTCGCCAGCAGGACCATCACGATGATGAAGGCCACGCCGGCCGAGCGCCGCAGCAGTTTGGATCCGATCATCCGGCCACCTGCACCGTCGTCGTGGCTCCCCAGATCGCCAGGCTGAGGAACAGGTCAATGACGTTGATCGCGACCAGCGAGGTGCGCACCGACCGGCCGACCGCCACCCCGACCCCGGCCGGGCCGCCGGTGGCGCGATAGCCGTAGTAGCAGTGGGTGAGCACCACGACCACGCTGAACACCAGCACCTTGCCGAAGGAGTACAGGACGTCGATCGGCGGCAGGAACAGGTGGAAGTAGTGGTCGTAGGTCCCGGCCGACTGTCCGAAGAACCAGACGGTGACCTGCCGGGAGGCGATGTAGGAGGTGAGCAGGCCGATCGCGTACAGCGGGATGATCGCCAGGAAGCCGGCGATGATCCGGGTGGTCACCAGGTAGGGCACGCTGGGCACGCCCATCACCTCGAGCGCGTCGATCTCCTCGGAGATCCGCATCGCGCCCAGCTGCGCGGTGAACCCGCAGCCGACCGTGGCCGACAGCGCGATCCCGGCGACCAGCGGCGCGATCTCGCGGGTGTTGAAGTACGCGGAGATGAAGCCCGCCAGCGCCGACGTGCCGACCTGGTTGAGCGCCGAGTACCCCTGGATGCCCACGACCGAGCCGGTGAACGCGGTCATCCCGACCATCACGCCGATGGTGCCGCCGATGACCGCCAACGCCCCGGAGCCGAAGCTGACCTCGGCCAGCAGCCGGGTGATCTCCCGGCCGTAGCGGCGGATCGCGCGCGGGATCCACAGCAGGGCCTTGACGAAGAAGAAGATCTGGTCGCCCAGGACGTCCAGGAAGGTGAACCGCCGGTCGACCGACTCGATCACCCGCTGCTGCACGCGCGGGCGGGTCTTGTCCGGTCTTTCGATGATCGCCACGTCATGCCCCCTTCGGCGGCACGACCTGCAGGTACAGGGTGGTGAGGATCAGGTTGAGCAGGAACAGCAGCAGGAAGGTGATCACCACCGACTGGTTGACCGCGTCCCCGACGCCCTTGGGGCCGCGGCCGGGGTTCAGGCCCCGGTAGGCGGCGACCACGCCGGCGACGAAGCCGAAGATGACCGCCTTGATCTCGCTGATCCACAGGTCCGGCAGCTGGGCGAGCGCGGAGAAGCTCGCCAGGTACGCGCCGGGCGTGCCGCCCTGCATGATCACGTTGAAGAAGTAGCCGCCGAGCACGCCGACCACCGACACCAGGCCGTTGAGGAAGGCGGCGACGCCCATCGCGGCCAGCACCCGGGGGACGACCAGGCGCTGCACCGGGTTGACCCCCAGCACCTCCATCGCGTCGATCTCCTCGCGGATGGTCCGCGAGCCGAGGTCCGCGCACATCGCCGAGCCGCCGGCACCGGCGATCAGCAGCGCGGTCACCACCGGGCTGGCCTGCTGGATGATCGCCAGGACGCTGGCCGCGCCGGTGAACGACTGGGCGCCGATCTGGGTGGTCAGCGAGCCGAGGTGCAGCGCGATGACCGCGCCGAACGGGATCGCGACCAGCGCGGCCGGCAGCAGCGAGACGCTCGCGATGAACCAGAACTGGCCGATGAACTCCCGGAACTGGAACGGGCGCTTGAACGTGCAGCGCACGACCTCCAGCGCCAGCGCGTAGAGCCGGCCGGTCTCGCGCAGCGCCGCCATCCCGGGGAAGGGCTTCCTGGCCGGTGGCGGAAGGACCCTGGTCGGTGGCTGGTTCGGTGGCTGGCTCATCGCCCGAACCGGTCCGTCGGGTCGAGGCTGGACAGGATGGTGGTCCTGGCCGCCGGCGGCAGGGTGTGCAGGATCCGCATCACCCGGTCCTTGCGGCGGCGCACCGCCTGGCGTTCCGGCAGGCCGGGGGTGGGTTCGAGCTGGGGCGGGACGCCGGTGATCTCGTCGGCGCCCAGGTCGAAGCCGGCGGCGAGCTCGGCGGCCATGGTGGCCTCGTCCTTCTCCTCGCTCATCCCGATGGGGCCGATCCGGCTGCCGTTGATGAACTGCTTGACGGCCGGTTCCTCGCTGGTCAGCAGCACCTCGCGGGGCCCGAACATGACCAGCTCGCGGCGGAACAGCATGCCGATGTTGTCCGGGACGGTCCTGGCGACGTTGATGTTGTGCGTGACGATCAGGATCGTCGCGTCGATCTGCGCGTTCAGGTCGACCAGCAGCTGGGAGATGTAGGCGGTGCGCACCGGGTCCAGGCCCGAGTCGGGCTCGTCGACCAGGATGATGCCCGGGTCGAGGACCAGCGCGCGGGCCAGGCCGGCGCGTTTGCGCATGCCGCCGGAGATCTCGCCGGGGAGCTTGGTCCCCTCGCCGGCCAGGCCGACCATGTCCATCTTCTCGGTGACGATGCGCCGGATCTCGGTCTCGGACTTGCGGGTGTGCTCACGCAGCGGGAACGCGACGTTGTCGTACAGGTTCATGGAGCCGAACAGCGCACCGTCCTGGAAAAGGACGCCGAACAGCTTCCGAATGTCGTAGAGTTTGTGCTCCGAACAGCGGACGAGATCGGTGCCGTTGATGGTGATCGACCCCGAGTTGGGTTTCAGCAACCCAACCAGACATTTCAGGAACACGGACTTCCCGGTGCCGGACGGCCCGAGCAGCACGCTGATCTCTCCGACCGGCAGCGTCAGCGTGACGTCCTGCCAGATTCGCTGGCGCCCGAAGGACTTTCCCAGCCCCTCGACGGCCACCTCGACGCCCATCCACACCTCCGCCGGGGACAACGCAGGCGTTGTTCGAGGCGGCCGGCAAAAGCCCGCATCCTCGTATTAAACGTCGGCGTTTATTACCGGGGAGTAGGTTAGTTCGGGCCATTCTCGGTGGCAAGAACCCGGGGTGAACCCCCGAATTCTTGGCCGCTGGTGATAGTTCCGCACACCTGTTTTGTCAGGAAGTGCGCAAGAACGTCAGTGCGCGAAGTGGCGGGTTCCGGTCAGGTAGAGCGACGCTCCGGCCGCCTCGGCGGCGGCCACGACCTCCGCGTCACGCACCGAACCACCCGGCTGCACGATCGCCAGCACCCCGGCGTCGAACAGCAACTGGGGGCCGTCCGGGAACGGGAAGAACGCGTCCGACGCGGCCACCGAACCCGCCGCCCGGTCACCCGCCCGCTCGACCGCCAGCCGCGCCGCGTCCACCCGGTTCACCTGGCCCATGCCCACGCCGACCGTCGCCCCGCCGGCCGCGAGCACGATCGCGTTGGACTTGACCGCCCGGCAGGTCCGCCAGGCGAACGCCAGGTCGGCCAACACGTCCTCGTCGACCGGCTTGCCGGTCGCCAGCGTCCAGGAGGCCGGGTCGTCGCCGGCGGCGTCGATCAGGTCCATCGACTGCACCAGCAGCCCACCCGACACCGCGCGCCGCTCCGCACCGCCGCGCCGGGGCGGGGCGGCCACCAGGATGCGCACGTTCTTCTTGCGGGACAACACCTCCACCGCACCGTCGGCGTAGGACGGGGCGACGATGACCTCGGTGAACACCTCGGCGACCTGCTCGGCCATGTCCACGGTGACCTCGCGGTTGGCCGCGATCACCCCGCCGAAGGCACTCAACGGGTCGCACGCGTGCGCCCGGCGGTGCGCGTCCGCGATCGAACCGTCCACACCGGACACGGCGATGCCGCACGGGTTGGCGTGCTTGATGATCGCCACACACGGCTGCTCGTGGTCGTAGGCCGCGCGCACCGCGGCGTCCGCGTCGGTGTAGTTGTTGTACGACATCTCCTTGCCGTGCAACTGTTCCGCCGTCGCCAGCCCCTGGTCACCACCGGCGACATCACCGGCCACGTAGAGCGCGGCCCGCTGGTGCGGGTTCTCGCCGTAGCGCAACGTGTTCCGCCGCTGCCAGCTCGCCCCGACCCACGACGGGAACCCGCCGTCCTCCTCGGGCGCCAGCGTCTCACCCATCCAGGTGGCGACCGCGATGTCGTAGGAAGCCGTGTGCCGGTAGGCCTCCACGGCCAGCCGGCGCCGGTCGGCCAGCGTGAAACCGCCGTCGCGGACCTGCTCCAGCAGCCAGTCGTACCGCGTCGGGTCCACCACCACGGCCACCGAGGCGTGGTTCTTGGCCGCCGCGCGCACCATCGCCGGCCCACCGATGTCGATCTGCTCGACACACTCCTCGGGCGCCGCGCCGGAGGCCACGGTCCGCTCGAACGGGTACAGGTTCACCACCAGCAGGTCGAACGGCTCGATCCCCAGCCCCGCCAGCTGCTCGACGTGCGCCGGCTTGCGCAGGTCGGCCAGCAGGCCGGCGTGCACCCTCGGGTGCAGCGTCTTGACCCGCCCGTCCAGCGACTCGGGGAACCCGGTGACCTGCTCGACCGGCGTCACCGGTACCCCGGCGTCGGCGATCGTGCGGGCGGTCCCGCCGGTCGACACGATCTCCACGCCGTTGGCGTGCAGTCCCGTCGCGAGCTCGAGCAGCCCGGCCTTGTCCGACACCCCGATGAGGGCCCGGCGAACCGGGCGCCGCTGGTCAGTCACTCCGACGCTCACCTTTCGTCCGTGCATCGTGTAGCCCTCCCGGGCCAGTCGCGCGACCACGTCGACCAGCAGCCGACGTTCCACGACCTTGATCCGTTCGTGCAGCGCGTCGACGTCGTCCGCCGGCGCCACCGCCACCGCCTGCTGGGCCACGATCGGCCCGGTGTCCACCCCCGCGTCGACCAGGTGCACCGTGCACCCGGTGACCGCGACGCCGTGCGCGAGCGCGTCGGCGACCGCGTGCGCCCCCGGGAACGCCGGCAGCAGCGCGGGATGGGTGTTGACCACCCGCCCGGCGAACCGCGCCAGCACCGCCGGCCCGAGGATCTTCATGAACCCGGCGGAGACCACCAGGTCCGGCCGGTGCTCGGCCACCGCCTCGGCCAGCGCGGCGTCCCAGGCCGTCCGGTCGCCGTGGTCCCTGAGCCGGACCACGAAGCTGGGCACCCCGGCCCGCTCGGCCCTGGCCAGTCCCTCGATCCCCGCGCGGTCGGCGCCGACGGCGACCACGCGGACCGGGAAGTCCGGCGCGGCGCTCGCGTCGAGCAGGGCCTGCAACAGGGTTCCCGATCCGGAGACCAGTACGACGACCCGCGCGGGAACGCCGGGCCGCACCGAGACCGACTCACTCAGTGGAAGCTCCCGAAACGCGCATACCCGCAGCTTAACGAGCGCGACAGCCTCACCGGCCGCCGGCCTCGGCCGGCTCGGTGGGCTCGGTCCGCTCGGTCTCTTCGGTGTCCTCCTCCGGCTCCGGGCCCGCGCTCTCGGTCTCGCCGGCCCTGTCGCCGGCCCTGTCGCCGGTCCTGTCGTCGGCCCTGTCGCCGGCCCTGTCGTCGGCCTTGTCGTCGGTCCTGTCGTCGGGCCCGGTCCCGGCCCGGTCGTCCGGCTCGGCGTCGGTCTGGTCGTCGGGTTCGGCGGCGGGGCCGTCGTCGTGGCCGTCGTCGTACCAGGTGTCGGACCAGTAGTCCCAGGCCTCGGTGGTCTCCTCCGGCTCGCCGGGGGCCGGCACGCCGAACCACGCCACGGCCGCCGCCGGCGCACCGACCGCGACGACCAGGATCAGCGAGACGGCCGGCGCGTGCAGGGTCAGCGGGTCGAAGGCACCGCCGCCGAGCCGGCCGCCGGCGCTGCCCGCCGCCACCACGGTCACCACCGCCAGCACCCCCACGGCCACCGCCACCGCGCGCAGCCGGGTCAGCGGCCGCTCGGCGACCCCCCGTAGCCGCCGGCCGACCAGGATCCCGACGCCCACCGGCACCAGGCACAGCACCGGCCACCAGCCGGCCTGCTGCTCCGGCAGCGCCGCCAGCAGCGGCAGCCCCGGCACCCGGCCGCCGTCGGTGAACACCATCGGCGACACGTCCAGGTCGCCGATCGCGAACCCAGGGCCGGCGACGAACGCCGTCCCGGCGACCACCGCGTTGGGCAGGTAGCCCAGGCACAGCAACAACATCCCGAGCCCGGCGCCGACCCCCGGCGCGAACCCGGCGAACAGCTCCCGCATGGTCGAGGCCGAGGTGGCGAAACCGAAGGTCAGCACGGCCGCACCGGCGGCCAGCAGCGACCCCACAGAGAAGGCCCCGGCGACCAGCCCGTGCCTGGCGACGTCGTCGACGCGTTCGGCCAGGTCACCGGCGAGTCCGCCGCGCCGCAGTACCCCGACGGTCGCGGCCACGGCGGCGATCAGCGCCGGGTAGTACAGCGCCGCGAGCGGGTCGACGGTGACCACCGGACCGGTCTGGGCCAGCGCGGCGACCAGCCCGCACACGCCGTGCGCGGCGGCGATCGAGCCGACCAGCACCCCGGCGTCGACCGGCGAGCACGAGTCGAGCCGGGTGAGCGCGCGCGCGGCGCAGCGGCCGGCGAGCAGCATCACCAGCAGCGTCGCCAGCAGCGGCAGCGCGCCGAACTCGGCCCCGGCGATGGTGACCGGGACCTGGTGGGCGGCCAGCCAGGCCGGCAGCGCCGCGGCGAGCACGCCCGAGACGGAGAACGTCGCGTGCGGCGCGATGCCGGTGACCAACGCCAGCACCGCGGCGACGACCGCGTACCCGGCGACCGGCGGGACGGCGGCGGCCAGGACGAACGCCTTGGCCCTGGTCAGCTGGGACGTCGGGGCTGGCTGGGGAGGGGCCATACGGCCACTGTCACATCCGTCCCCGACCGGTCCGCCGTGCCACGCCGCCGGGTCACCGCATCAGGTGACGTGAGGAGTCACCGCACGTCAATGGGGGTGGCACCGGTGTCCGGTGCCACCCCCATCGGGTGAATTCCTACTGCTGTGGGTAGCCCCCGGGCGGGGTGCCCGGCTGCTGCTGCTGGCCGAACTGGCCCTGCTGCGGCGCGAACGTGGTCTGCTGGCCCGGCTGCGCCGGCGGCTGACCGTACTGGGGCTGCTGCGGCTGCTGGGGCGCCTGCTGCTGGAAGGCACCCGACGGCGGGTACATGCCGCCCGGCTGCTGGCCGTACGGGTTGGGCGCCGGCGGCTTGATGACACCGAGGTCGAACAGCAGGCCGGCGACGGCGGCGAGCATCTGGATGATCCCGAAGATCATCACCATGATGCCGCCGGCACCGAGGTCACCGTTGGAGGTGAACACGGTGAACAGGTAGGTCCACACGCCGGCGACGATGATGACCGGCGGAATCATGCCGGGCTTCTTGTCCTCGCCCGGCAGGATGACCTTGGCGCTGAGCAGGCCACCGATCAGCAGCAACGCCGGGACCCAGCCGAATCCAGCCTCGTAGAGGGAGATACCGGAACCGTCGGAGACGCTGGCGAAGGACAGGAACAGGATCAGCACACCGAGACCGGCGACGACGAGGTGCGCGATCTCCGGCAAGCCGAGCTTGAGGCCGCTCCCCACCGGGGGGCCGTAGCCGCCCGGCCCTTGAAGCGGCTGCTGCGGGCCTTGACCGGGGTAGGCTCCACCCGGTTGGCCGCCTGGGAACGTCATCGCGTTGCTCTCCTCAGCTCACTTGACGCGATTGGTGCGGAAAGGTCGAGCCGGCGGCACAGCCAGCCCTCCTCGACCTCCGACGAAGTCCGGCCCGGGATGGTTCCCCCGAATGCCGGCCCAATCGGACCACTGTTGGGGCCGGACGCTACACGAGCACCCGGCCCCACCGTGGCTGGACTCAGCCTTTGGCAACAAGCTGACGGGCGAGTTCGGCGGTCTCGGACGGGGTCTTGCCGACCTTCACCCCCGCCGCTTCCAGTGCTTCCTTCTTCGCCGC
>NZ_MSIF01000033.1 GCF_001921215.1 Actinophytocola xinjiangensis | reverse complement strand
CTCGGGGGCGGCCGGGGTAGCCCTCGGCGGCGATGACGACGGTGACCGCGGCGCCGTCGGACCACTCCAGGGGTGGCCGGGTCGGCGCGGGCGGCGGTGGCGGCGGGCGCGTGGGCGCCGGGGGTGGTGGCGGGGTCGTCGGGGGTTTCGGGCCGGCCCCCGGGGCGCCGGACGGGGTCGTCGGCGCGGGGTCCTTCGGCGGCGGCGGTGTGGTGGTCGGCGGAGGCTTGGGGCCGCCGGGCGAACCCGACGGCGAGGTCGACGCGGAGTCCTTGGGCGGGGCGCCGGTCGGGCTGGGCGGCGGGTCCTGCTTGCCGGCCGGCGGCGGGCCCGACCTCGGCGCCGGCTTGGGCACCGGGGCGTGCTGGCGGCCGGCACCGGAGGCGACGCCACCCAGCTTGCCACCGACCTTGCCGGCGTTGCCGACGTTGCGGCCCAGGATCGAGGTGAGCTTGCTGACCAGGCCCATGATCTTGGCCAGGGCGGAGACCGCCACCCCGATCGCCGAGGTGACGAACACGGCGATCGACGCGCCGAAGGTGAACGGCATCATCGCGGCCGCGGCGATCGCGCCGCCGATCAGCCCGCCGAGCACGTTGGCGATGATGTCGCGCACCACCGACCGGAAACCGGTCACGCAGGCGCCCATCTTGCTCATGATGTCGGCCAGGCCCTTGAGCGCCTCGCCGACCGCGTTCAGCTCGTCGCGGACCATCTCCATGTCCGCGCGGAACGCGTCGGCCGCCTTGCCCTTCCAGTTCTGGATCTTGTCGACGGCGGTCTTGTGGTCGACCGAGATACGGGTGGTGTACTCCTCGCCCTCGGCCTTGATCCGCTTGGTCTGGGCGGCGATCGCCATGTTGTCGCCCATGAGCAGGTCCAGCGGCTCACGCAGGAAGAACACGTGGTCGATCAGCCAGCCGACCCCGGCGGCGATCAGACTGCCGAACGGGTTGAGCACCAGGGCCACGGTGTCCAGGCCCAACGCGACGCCCGCCGCGGCCATCACCGCGTCGTTGTCCTCCTGGATGCCCTTGTTCAGCAGCACGATGGTGTCGGCGATGCCGGCGCCGGAGAACTTGTCGGTGAGCTCGGAGCCGCTGTCGAACCCGGGGGTGAAGCTGAAGCCGTCGGCGGTGCCGGCCAGCCCCTCGTCCTCCTCCTGTGCCTGCTGGCGCTGTTCGTCGGTCAGTGGGCTCACATCTGCCTCGACAGGATCTTGGCGTTGTCCTCGTCGGAGAACTCGTAGTTGCGGGCCTCCTGCTTGACGCTCTCGTACAGCGAGCTCAGCGCCTCCTGGTACTGGCCGATGGAGTCCTTGGCCTTCGACAGCTCCAGAGCGACCGCGATCGCGAAGAACTGGCCGACGAGCCCGAACACCAGCGGGTCGGTGCGCGTGTCGGCGAGCTTGGTCTGGGTCTCGCCGAGGTCGGTGACCAGACCGTCAACGTGCTTGGCGAACTCGTCGAGCTCGGCCGGGTCGACGGTGAAGCCGTCCATGTGCCCTGTCCTTTCCTGCCCTCACCAGGGCGCGTTGTCGTCCTCGTCGTCGGCCGGCGCGGGGCGGCGGCGGGGCGGCGGGTTCGCCGGCGCCGGGGGCGGCGGTGGCTGGTGTCGTGGCGCGGCGCCCTCCGGGGTCTCACCGACGGGCTCCTCGACGGTTTCCTCGACGGCGGCCAGGTCGCGTTCTGGCTGGTCGTCGGGCTCGTCGGCCTTCGGGATGTGCTCGAGGATCATGTTCAGCGTGTCGGTGCCCTCGCCCAGCGGCGCGAACGCCGACACCATCGCCTGGGACGCCTGGGACTGCGCCGCGCGCACCGCCGCCATGATCGAGCGGGACAGCTGGGTGGGGTTGAGGCTCGACGCGCGGGCGGAGAGCTGCACGTCCTGCAGTGCCCCGGTCGGCGACACGGTCGCGGTGACCACGCCGTCGGGCGAGCGGCCGGTGCCGGTCGTCTCGGCCAGGGTGGCGGCGACCCCGGCGGCGGTGTGCCGCAGCTTCTCGGCGCGCTCGGCGATGTCGGCGAGCATGCGGTCGTGGTCGAGGTCGCCGGTGGGATGGCCCGCGCCGGCGAGGTGGTCTGGTCGCACGTGGTGCCTTCCGCTAGCGGCCGGCGTCGGCCATGGTCTGGGTGATCAGCCGGGTGACCCGGCCCTCGATGCGGTCGTTGTCGGCCGGCGAGATGCTCAGCCAGTCGTCCTCGCGCACGACCAGGTAGCGGCCGCCCCGGGTGTCCGACCAGCACACCGGGCGCGGCGACCGGTAGGGGCGCGGGCCGGGGACGGTGACCCCGAACTGTCCGCCGCCGGTCCGCTCGGCGACCAGCGTCGTCAGCACCTGGGCGTCCTTCGTGGACACCCCGGCCCTGGTCAGGGTGACCCGCTCGTCGTCGTCCTCGAACGGGTCGTCGGCGAACGATGCCCCCTGCCCGGCGGCGTGCTCGACGGCCCGGTAGGACACGGTGACCGCCGACGCGGTGCCCGGCCGGCCGGGTGGCAGCAGCCCCACCAGGGCCGATGCCTGGGCGGTCGGCCGGATCCCGCTCATCCGCACCACGTCCCCGTACTGCACGGCGACCACCCCGCCGGAGTCGCTGACGGCGGCGACGGCCAACGCCGGCTCCCCGTCGACGAATCCCACGACGTCCAGCGCGATCCGGTGCCGGCACAGGGTGTCCAGTGCGTACACGACGCGCGGGCCGGGGGTGGTGCCGGTGGCCAACCCCCGCTCGGCGAGCCCGACGAACATCTCGGCGGTCAGGTCGGCGCGTTCGCCGGCGGTCAGGCCGACGCTGGGCACGGTCAGCGGGTAGGGCGGGCGGGGCAGGTCGAGCACGTCGAGCAGCAGGTCGAGGTCCCGCACCGACAGGACCAGGTCGGGCTCGGTCACGAGTCCTCCCTCGGGCGGGGCTTCTTGCCGCCGATGACCGAGGGCGGCAGGTCGGTGCCGGGAACCTCGAACAGGTCGTCGTCGATGCGGTAGGCGGTGTTGCGTTCCTTGTCCTCGGCGCCCTGACCTCGGCCGCCGCCCATCCCGCCCATCCCGGGCGACATCCCGGACTGGCCGGCCTGGCCCCCGGGCGCGCCGTAGCGGGCACCGGGCGGCAGCTCGCCGGGAAGCCGGGTCGCGGAGGGCACGGCGCCGGCCGCCGCGCCGGCACCGGGCAGGGCGCGCGGGGCGCCGGCCGTTCCGCTCGCCGGGGGGCCGCCGGGCACGCCACCCGGTCCGCCGCCCGGTCCGCCGCCTGGCAGGTTGGGGGCGGATCCCTTGAAGGGCACGACGTTCGGCCCGTTCATCGGCCGGGGTGGAGTGGGACCGTTCGGGTTCGGCCGGCCACCGGGGTTGTTCGGGCCGAACGGCATCGCCGGCGGGACGGTGCTCTCGGGCAGGCGGATCCCGGGGTTCTGCGGTCGCGGCAGGTCCAGGCCGCCGGGGCCGCGTCCGGTGGGGATCGTCGGGCCGTAGTTGGCCGGGGAGGTGCTGCCCGGGGCGGGCATCCGGACCGTCGGCGGGTCGCTCGACAGGGGCAGCGACACGTTCGGCGGCAGGGTCGGCGTGCTCGACGGAACGGAGGCCAGCGGGACCGAACCCGGGGCGCGGAAGGAGTTCGGGTCCACCGATCCCGGTGGCGGCATCATCCCCGACGGGACGGTCCCCGCCGGCACCGAACCACCGGGTCCACCGGGGACGCCACCGGGCGCTCCCGGGACGCCACCGGGTCCACCCGGGAGGGTGCCGGCCGGCGCGGAGGCCGCGAGTGGTTCGAACCCTGACGGCGCGGTCCCCTGCTGCTGCAGGGTGCGGCTCAACGGTTCGCCGGGCACCGAGGGGGTTTCGGCGGCGTTGCGGGTCAGCGCCTGCTCGGGCTCCAGCCGACGGGCGAGCAACCGGGACCTGGTGCGGGAGATCGGGTCCGGTGGGGCGGCGAACACCGGCATGGCCTGGTCGACCGAGCGGGAGCGTTCCTCCATCCTGGACATCACCGCGACCGCCTCGTCGCGGGCCTGGTTCATCCGCGCGTAGCCGACGTGGAAGTCGGCGAGGGACTGGACGAAACCGACCATCGTCGGCTGGCTGTTGACCCGCGCGACCTCGGTGGCCACGTCGAAGTCGACCGGCTCGGGCATCGCGGCCTTCGCCTCGGCCATGATCTCGGCCTGCTCGTCGAGCTGGCGGGACACCCGCAGCGAGATCGCGGCGGTGTTCGCGCCCCACTCGGCGAGGGTGCCCAGCGCCTTGCGGGTCGCGTCGGCGGCCTCGCCCTCCCAGCTGTCCTCACTGCCCTTGACGACGTCGATCATCGACAGCGACGAGTCGAGCATGCCGTTGCTGGTGTCCGCCCACTCGGCGGCAGCCTGGGTGACCGCCCCGGGATCGTTGTTGGCGTGCACGCCCTCGTAGAGCGCGCGATGCGTGTACCCCGCCCAGTTGTGCGACTCGGTGAGCACCGGGTCCGCGCCGGTCAGCCCGACCAGGTCGGCGATCATGGCCCGCTGGTCGATGGTGGGCCCGTCGCTCATGACGTCACCCGCCGGAACCGGGTGACGTTGTCGTCCTCGTCGGTGCGGTACTGGCGCATCGCGGTGGTGACGGCCTGCTCGGCCTCGTCCAGCGTGCGGCGGTAGCGGGTGAGCATGTTGGTCAGCGACCGGTCGGTCGACGGCCCGTCGGGCGCGGTGCGGGCCGGGTCGCCGTCGGTGGCCGCCCGGCTCCAGAACTTGCCCTCCATCGCACTGCCGACCGGGTTCGCTCCCAGCGGGACGGGCCGGGCCAGCGCCCCGAGCCGGCGCACCGCGAGGTCGACCGCGTCCTGCTGCGCGCGCAGGACGCTGATCAGACGTTCCGCCGCGTCGGGATCCAGGCGGAGGTGCCCGGCACTGACCGAACGGCGCACGGCGGACACGGCGGTGGCCATTTTGGCGAGAGCCTGGTGCTCCTGGGGGGCGTCGCTCACGTGGGGTGCTCCTTGCTGTGCGCGCGTGGACCGCACAGTCTTGTCATGTCAGGAGCGACGAGCAGGTGGACACGCGCGACGGTTGCCGGATCGGCCGCCCAGATCTGCCCTCGGTGACCACGGCAACCCTGGGCCGCAACCCACTCGGGGCTGGCGGTGGACCACCAGTAGGATCCACCGCCAGCCCCGAGCACGGGCCAGAAACCCTAAGCCGTACAGGCAGACCCGTTGAGCGTGAAGTTCCCGGGCGCCGGGTTGGACCCGGAGTAGGTCCCGTTGAACCCGACGCTCACCGAACCGTTCACCGGAATACTCGCGTTCCACGTCAGGTTCGTCGCGGTGACGACGGCTCCCGACTGGGACCACGTCGCCGACCAGCCAGGCGGCGTGAGCCGCTGTCCCCCGGTGAACGCGAACGACAGGGTCCACCCGTTGACCGCCGCCGTGCCCGTGTTCGTGACGGTCACCCCGGCGGTGAACCCGCCGCCACCACCCCAGTCGGTGGCGCTGTAGGCGACCCGGCAGGCCCCGCCCCCGCTGCCCTGTTCCGTGGTGAACGTGGCCGTCGCCGACGGCGTGGACAGGTTGCCGGCACCGTCGCGGGCCCGCACGTACACCTGGTACTGGGTACCGGGTGTCAGCCCGGTCAGCGTCGTCGAGTTCCCCGACGGTTGGGCCAGCAGCGAGTCGGTGGTCCCCTGCTCGCGGTAGACGTTGTACCCGGCCAGGCCGCTGCCGCCGGTGTCGGTCGACGCCGACCAGGTCAGCGACGCCGTCGTCGCGGTCACGCCGGAGGCGCCCGGTGTGCCGGGAGCCGTCGGCGGAGTCGTGTCGCCGCTGCTGCCGCCGGCCAGCGTGTCGTGCACCGTCGTGTAGGCCTGCTTGCGCTGCATGTTCTCGTCGGCCAGGTGCGCCGATCCCTCACCGGGGAACGCGCTGGGGATCCACGAGTACTTGTCGCTGTAGCCCCAGAACGTGACACCGACGCACCGGGTGACACCCAGACAGGCGTTCACGGCGTTGCGGTAGTAGGTGTTCTGGGTCGCGATCTTGCTGGAGTCCGACGGCAGCTGCATCCGCACGTCCAACTCGGTGATCGCGACGTCCAGCCCCAGGTCGGCGAAGCGTTGCAGGTTCTGCTGCATCTGGTTGGGGAAGCCGTACTGGACGGCCAGGTGACCCTGGAAGCCCACGCCGTCGATCGGGACGCCGTCCTCCAGCAGACCGCTGACCAGCCGGTACATCCCGTCGCTCTTGGCGCCGAGGCCGTCGGTGTTGTAGTCGTTGATGTACAGCTTCGCGGTCGGGTCGGCGGCCCGGGCGGCACGGAACGCGTCGGCGATGTAGCTCTCGCCCAACCGCTGCAACCAGAACGAGTTCCGCAGCGAACCGTCCTCGTTCAACGGTTCGTTGACCACGTCCCAGGCGTAGATGTCGCCCTCGTACTTGTCCATCACGGTGCTGATGTGGTTGCGCATCGCCGCGCGCATCGCGGTGGCGTCCAGGTTCTGTACCCAACCGGGTGTTTGGCTGTGCCAGACGAGGGTGTGGCCGCGCACGCTCTGGCCGTTGTTCTGTGCCAGGGCCATGATCTGGTCGGCGCGGCCGAAGCTGAAGCTGTTCTGGCTCGGCTCGATCGCGTCCCACTTCATCGCGTTGGCGGGGGTCAGCTGGCCGAACTCACTGTCCACGGCGGCCAGGTACGGGGCGTCGTTCAGTTCGTTCGTGTCGACCGCCGTGCCGACGAACTTGCCCCTGGCCGCCGCGTGCGACTGCAACGGGCCCGACGCCTGCGCCGGGCCGGCCGTGACCACTGTCGACAGCACACCGATCGCGAGACAGCTCGCGGCGGTGAGCACCTTTCTCAACAACATCACATCTCATTCCTTTGTGGACTGTTCCCGCCGCTGTCATGTGGAACGGCCGGGGTGGCCCGCGGTGCGGGCCACCCCGGACCGGGATCAACCGAAGAGCCGGCCGTACTCGGCCAGTGCCATCGCCAGGTCGGCCTGGGCCCAGAACCGGTGGTACCGGAACGTGGGCGCGTCGCCGTCGTTGAGATAGCTCTCCACCTTCGGCCACGCCTCGTCCTGGCGGTACCAGGAACGCAGGCCGATGAACGTCGACTGGCTGTTGATCGTGTCGCCGTTCGCCATCGTGCCGGTGAAGCCGCTCGGCACGTAGACCTGGTCGTCGAAGCGGTCGTAGTCGCCCCGGGACTCGGTCACCGAGATGCCCTTGTCGTCCTGGTTGGGCGCCGCCCACATCGCGTCGAGCAGGTCCTTGGACATGTCGCGGGCCTCGGTGTCACCGGACTCGGACGCGTAGTGCATCAGCGTCTTGGCCAGCGCCGCCGTGATCCCGACGTCCTGTCCGTGGGTGGACACCGTGACGTGCAGGCCGTTGTTGGCACCGGGGGTCTGCGGGTTCCAGGTGTCCGGTTGGCCGGTCCAGGTCAGGTTGTCCGGAATGGACCACGTGCCCTGCGCCGGGTTCACCGTCGTGTTGTCCATCGCCCACGGGACCCACTTGTCCAGCAGCGCCTTCGCCTCGGCGTTACCGGTCTGGTTGTACAGCTCGGCGATGCGTTCCATCGACCACGCCTGCATACCGAACCACCGGTTGCTCGGCGGGTCGTGGTACACCGGCTGCCAGTCGTAGAACATGCCGTAGAAGGTCGGCGTGCCCGACGGTGGCGTGTCGTAGCGGCCGTTCCAGCTGTTGGTCGCGCCACCGGCGATGCCGCCCTCCGAGGACTGCAACCACCGGTAGAACTCCAACTGCCGGTCCAGGCTGGTGTTCCAGTCGGTCACCGCGCTGGGCGACTGCGGGCGCAGCGCCGGCACGTTGGCCAGGGCGTAGGCCGCCAGCGGGTTCTGGTAGCCGAAGTGCGCGGGGCTCGACCCGATCCGCCACGCCCAGCCGCCGTCGGTCGCGCCGCCCCAGGCGTAGTACCAGGACAGCAGGTAGTGCGCGCTGTCCTTGCCGTTGCCGGCGGGGCAGGTCGACGGGCCGACACAGTTGCCGATCTTCTTGAAGTACTTGTCGTACATGGAGTACCGCAGGTAGTCGCCCATCTTCGCGGCCTTGGTGAGGGTGCCGGAGATCTGCGACTGGTTGCCCTGCGAGGTCGACCACTGCAACGCCCAGTACGCCGCCTGCACGGCCCGCGCGTCGGCGTCGGGCGCGTTGGTGTAGCGCCACTGCCGCGCGTACTGCGCGTCGTCGACGAACAGCGGCAGGAAACCGTTGGTGCTGCCGTCGTTGAAGCTCTCCCACGACGGGTGCGGCACGGTCTCCCACACCGACTCCTGCGGCCCGCGCTGGAAGGTGTTGATGTAGGACGGGCTGCCGGTGCCGTCGCCGCGCCGGCCGTAGCCGTAGCGGTTGTCGACGTCGAGCAGCCAGTGCATGCCGTAGATGTCGCGGGTGCCGTAGGTGCTCTGGAGTTCCGAGGCCAGCGGGTCGTTGCCCGGGGTCACGTTGGCGTCCAGCGCGACCGGGTAGTCGTTGGGCAGGTCCTCCTCGGGGGCGTAGGTCGCCGGGTCGGCCGGGTTGTAGCCGGCGTTGCTGGGCTGGTCGGCGGCGGTGGGGATGATGTGGGTCTCCATCGAGGTCCACGCCGTGTTGAATCGCGACCAGTCCTCGGTGACCTGGCCGTACTGGGCTTCCAGCCAGATCCAGTAGCTGAACGCCTCCGAGGTCGTGACGTGCCCGTAGTCGGGCGCCTCGACGATCAGCGTCTCCACCGAGTGGTACGGGATCGGCGGGTTGTGGCTGGAGAAGTAGCCGTTGGCCGGGTCCTTGATCTTGTCGTAGAGCGCCATGAACCGTTCGACGTAGTCGGACTGGTCGTTGTCGGCCTCGGTCGCGTTGATCGTGGCCGAGGTCTGGCCGGTGGCGCTCGCGGTGAACGTCGCCGTGCCGTTGGCGCTGTCGGCGTCCTCGGCGGCGGCCAGGGTCACCGTCTGCGGCGTGTTCCAGTTGCTGGTGGTGAACGTGCGGGACGCGCCGGACTGGACGGTCAGGTCGGTGTCGCCGGTGGTGCGCGCGGTGCTCACGGTGACGCTGGCCGACGGCTGGGCCGACAGGCGCACCGCGACGGTGGCCGTGCCGCCCTCGGGGACGTTCACCGCGCTGGGCTCGGCGATCACCGACGGCCCGGTGTTGGGCGTGACGGTGACGTCGACCGGGGTGGAGTTGGTGAACGCGCTCTGGTTGTCGTAGGCCCTGGCGACCAGTACGTGGTTGCCGGCGGGGGCGTTGGTCCACGAACCGGTGTACGGGCTGGAGGTGTCGGTGCTGATGAGGGTGGAGCCGGCGTAGAACTCGACGCGGTCGACCGAGCCGTCGGCGTCGGCGGCGGTCGCGGCGAGCGGGATGGCCGTGCCGGCCGGGTAGGTCGAGCCGGTGGCCGGCTGGGTCATCGTCACCGTCGGGCCGGCGTTGCGGCCGGTGCAGGCGGTTCCGTTGAGGGTGAAGGAGGTTGGCGGGGAGTTGGCGCCGGAGTAGGTGGCGTTGAACCCGATCTCGGTGGAGCCGCCGCTGGCGAGGGTGCGGTTCCAGTCGAGGTTGGTGGCGGTGACGTTGGCCCCGGACTGGGACCAGTTGGCTGACCAGCCGGGCAGGGTGACCCGCTGGTTGCCGGGGAAGGCGAAGCCAAGCGACCAGCCGGAGACGGCGTCGCCGAGGTTGTTGATCGTGACCCGGGCGGTGAAGCCGCCGCCCCAGTCGGTGACGTTGTAGTCGACGGAGCACGCGACCGCCCGCGCGCCGATCTCCGAGCTGGCGGGGACGGTCGTGGCGACGAGTGCCAGTGAGGCGAGGATGCCTGAGAGCGCTCCCAAACGTCGGGGTCTCATGTGTTCTCCGAACTTGCGAGGGTAACGAGTCCAGCGCGAGGGGACGCCGCCCCGACTACGGCGCCCCGAACGCCGCCCCGCACACGAGGTGCGGGCCGGCCGTTCCGTCAGCGGATCAGCTGGTCACAGCGCCGGGTAGGCGTTGGCCATGAGCTCCTGGAACTGGGCCGAGAACCAGTGACCGGACAGCGGGGCGTCGCCCAGCGCTCCGGACATGTTGTCGTTGTTGCGCGGGTTGCCCTCGTAGGTGGGGTCGCACATCCGGTCGAAGCCCTTGCCCTCGTCGTTGGGGATCTCCTCGCTGGCGCCGTCGGACTCACCCGGCGGCTTGATCCAGACGAAGGCGTCGACACCGGTGGCCGGGTTGGCCCTCGGCCGCTCGCCGAGACCGGCACCGGACTGGTTGCACCAGTTGCCGGTGTTGAACCGGCGGTCGATGCGCGACTCGTTGACGAAGGTGTTCGCGTCGGTCGACGTGCTCGCCGAGGTGGGCCGGTCGGCGCCGCCCCAGCCGTTGCGCGAGGTGTCGATCAGCATGCCGATGTTCGCGTCGAAGCACTGCGAGTCGGCCTGGGTGCGGAACGCCTGGGCGAAGGTCAGCTCGTCGACGTAGCGGTTCCAGTCGACCCAGTCGGTGTGTTCCCTGACCGGGCGGCCACCGACGACGGTGTTGGCGGTGAAGAACTCCTCGCGCAACGCGCTGTAGTTGGCGGTGTTGGCGATGAAGCCCCACACGTCGGACGGGGTGGCGCCCTCGGCGTTGGCGGCCTGGCACATGATCTGCACGGTCGGGTTGAAGTTGTCGTCCCAGCCGATCCAGCCGTGGTGCCCGGCGTCGACGTAGTTGTAGACGTTGGGGATGTCGCCGAGCTTGTTCAGCGCGTAGCCCACGCCCTTGACGTAGTTGCCGTTGGCCTTCATCGTGTTGCAGTTCTCGGTCTGCGTCTCACGCGGGGCCACGTTGGTGATCAGGTTGGGCAGCGAGTCGATCTCGATGACCGTCACGATCCGCAGGTTGGCGTAGGCGGGCCGGGCCAGGATCTCGGCGATCGGGTCGATGTAGCCGGTCTTGTAGGTGTCGATGTCGTCGGCTTCCAGCTCACCGTTGGACGCGAGCGCGGCGCAGTCGCGGCCGGGCAGGTTGTAGATGACCACCTGGAACACCAGCGGGTTCCCGGCGGCCTGGCGCACCGCCTCGTCCAGGTGCGCGACCAGCCCCCGCGCCCCCGGCGTACCGGTGATCGCGGCCCGACGGTCCATCCAGACACCCGTCGGCTGGTTGGCGATCCGGCTGCCACCGGGCTCGGCGTTGGCCCTGGCCTGCCAGTCCGGGTTGACGTAGACGCGGGCGCCCTCGTAGGGGTTGTTGGCCTTGTTCGGGTCCGGGCCGGGGCCGGGTCCGGGACCGGGGTCCTCACCGGTGCAGGCGGTTCCGTTGAGGGAGAAGGAGGTCGGCGCGGTGTTGCTGCCGGAGTAGGTGGCGTTGAAGCCGATCTCGGTGGTGGCGCCGGTGCCGAGGCTGCCGTTCCAGGCGAGGTTGGTGGCGGTGACGTTGGCCCCGGACTGGGACCAGTTGGCTGACCAGCCGGGCAGGGTGACCCGCTGGTTGCCGGGGAAGGCGAAGCCGAGCGACCAGCCGGAGACGGCGTCGCCCAGGTTCTCGATCCTGACCCGGGCGGTGAAGCCGCCGCCCCAGTCGGTGACGCTGTAGTCGACCCGGCAGGCGACGGCCGCACTCGCCGGGGTGGTGGTCAGGGCCATGGACAACGTTGTCGTCGCCACGACCAACGCCGTCGCCATCGCCGTCAACCGACGGGGCACTTTCTTGTTGGACGGATCGGATCTGAATCTCATCGCGGGTTCCTCCGCTCGCCGGTGAGCGTCTTCTGGGAGCGCTCCCAGGAATGGAGCATAACTCGGGCTCACAGCGCGTGTACAGACACTCACTCTCGATGAACAGTTCAGTAACCGAACTCAACGATCAGCACTAGGCTCACCGGCCGAATCCTGTTACGCCCAAAGGATGTCCGGCCGGCCCGCAACCGGGCCGACGATCCTCCGGAAGTTGAGCGAGACTCAAGCGGCGGTGGCTGATTTCAGGGAGCGCTCCCAGAGCGGGATGGGGTCGAGGGTGTTCTGGAGTGCCTTCGGGAACCGCCGAGGCGGGTTTCGGGCCGTGGGGGTGCCGCCGGGACGCGATCGGGAGATCAACCCGGTTTCCTGGCGAGGATGCCGAGCATGCCGGGCACCGGTTCCCCACCCTCAACGAACCGCTCAAGCCCCATCCCCACCGCCACGACACCGTTGAGCAGGCCGGCCAACGGCACGTGCACCGCCCCCACCTTGTCCCGCAGCCCCTGATCGGTCCACGATTCCTTCGTCCAGTGTGTCTCCCGGTAGCCGCCCCGAACGACCACCGCCGCCGGGTCGGAGTGGTCGGCGAATCCGCCGACGAAACACGGGTGCACCCCGACATGCGCATACACCCCGCCCGGGGCCAGGACCCGTTCGATCTGGCGCAGCACCGCGAAGAAGTCCGACATGTCGGTGTGCGCCATGACCGTCACCACGGCTGACACGGCACCGGAACGCACCGGCACCAACGCGGCATCTCCCCTGGCGACCGGCAACCGCCCCCGGGCGTGGCCGAGCATGCGTGCGGAAATGTCCACTCCCACCGGGGTCCAGCCCAGGTCGGCGACCGTACCGGCGTTGTGCCCGGTTCCGCAGCCGATCTCCAGGCACGGGCCCGACCCCGTCCCCAACAGTTCTCCCAACGCGGCGTGCAGGCCGAGCGGATCCTCCCCGCCGCCGAACCGTTCCTCATACCAGTCGGCGATCTCGTCATAGGCAGCGGTCATGGTGACGCGGGTCTCCTTCCCGGTTGTCACACACCCGCCGGGCGGCGGGTCGAGCCAGTGACAGCCACAACGAAGGAGCTATCGATGACCCACCTCATTCTCACCCTCGTCGCCGCTGGATTCGTCGCGTTCTCCGCCGGCGCGACGTATGTCAGGGCCGGCTGGGTCACCCGGTCGTTGACCGACTACGGGGTTCCTCGGTCCTGGTGGCCCTGGCTCGCGCACGCCAAGGCCGCCGGGGCCGTGGGGTTGCTGGCCGGACTGGTCGTTCCGTTCGTCGGGGTGGCCGCCGGGATCGGGCTGGTGCTGTACTTCGCGGGCGCGGTCGTCACCGTCGTCCGCGCCCGCTGGTACAGCCACCTTCCCTTTCCGGTCCTGTACGTCATGCCGGTGGTGGCCTCGATGGTCTTCTACTGATAGCAGGTGATCATCGCGCTCCAGTAGTCGTAGCCCGGCGCGCCCCACTCCGGGAGCGGCGGGACGACCACGTAGGTGAGGTCGCTGATGGAGCAGTCAACGTCCCATTCGATCTCGTAGTCGTCGGCGATCTGCTGGATCTCCTCCGCACTGTCGGCCAACTGGACCCACCGCGCGAAGGAGTCGTCGGCCTGGGCGGTGGCCGTGGTGGCCAGCGACAGTCCCATCGCCAGGCCGAACGCGGTGACGGCCAGGGCCAACGTCCGTGTCACACGTGCCATGTCGTTCCTTCCGTTGACGATCTGCGTTGCTGGTCAACGGAACTACGCACCCGGTGCGCGAAGGGTTCACGCCGCCGGACGTTCGGCTATCACATCCACCAGGACGTCCGGGTAGTTGGTGATGATGCCGTCCACACCCTTCGCGATCTGGGCGCGCATGTCGGCGGCGCTGTTCACCGTGTAGACGTAGATCTCCAGGCCGGCGTTCTGGACCTCGTCGACGTAGGTCCCGTCGACGGTGGTGTACCCGGGGTTGATCTGGTCGGCCCACGCGGCGAACTCGGCGATCCGGGCCTCGGGCACCCGGCCGAGCAAGCCGTGCGGAATGCGCGGCAACAACGTCTGGGAACGCTCCATCGACGCCCAGTCGAAGCTCTGCACCACCAGCCGGTGGGCCAGGTGCGACGGCGCGGGCAGCAGCCACCAGCGGTCACGGCCCAGTTCGGTCGCGATCTCGGCCTCGATGCCGGGGTAGAGCGCGGGTTCCTTGACCTCCAACAGCAACCCGACGTCACCGCCGCGCAGAACGGCCAGGGTCTCGGTGAGGGTGGGGACGCGTTCGCCGGCGAACTCCGCGTCGAACCACGACCCGGCGTCCAGCTGGCGGATCTCGGCGAGGGTGAAGTCGGCGATCGCGTAGGAGTCGCGGTCGGGGAAGACCTGTTCGACGTCGGTGGTGCGGGTCAGGGTGGTGTCGTGCATGACGACCAGGGCGCCGTCGGCGCTGCGCTGGACGTCGATCTCCACCATGTCGGCGTTCATCGCCACGCCCTCGCGGACGGCGGCGAGGGTGTTCTCGGGCGCGTGGGCCGACGCGCCCCGGTGGGCGACGTTGGTGAGGTCCGGGCGGACGGCGGCGTCGGCGGTCGGCGCCACGACGGGCAGCAGGACGACGGTGACGAGCACGGGAACGAACCGGCGGATACGTGGGTTCACGACACTCCTCAGTGAGTGGGTGATTTGCTCACAGTCCATCGATCATGGGTGAACCCGCCATCCAGGCGCAAGGACGGCGACGGCTCTCAAAAAAAACTTTCGCCGGGGTGTCGATCCGCGGCGGGCTCCTCCGACGCACTGCCAGGAACCCGCTGAAGGAGCACCAGCAATGATCATCGATGCCACCACTACCGCCCAGGTCAGGACCGCGATCCACACCGCCAACGAGCAGAACCTGCCGCTGGCCGTCTACGCCACGGGCCACGGCGGCGAGATGCCCGACCCGGAGCGGACCGTGGTCGTCACCACGTCGGCCATGAGCACGGTGATCGTCGACCCGCGGCGCCGGATCGCGCGGGTCGGCCCCGGCGCGCGGTGGTCCGAGGTCATCGAGGCGGCGGCCCCGTTCGGCCTGGCCCCGCTGGCCGGCACGAACGCGACGGTCGGGGTCATCGGCTACACGCTCGGCGGCGGCATGGGGTGGCTGTCCCGCGCGTTCGGCTACGCCGCCGACAGTGTGGTGCGCGCCGAGGTCGTCACGGCCGACGGCCAGACCCGCACGGTGTCGGCCGACCAGGACCCGGACCTGTTCTGGGCGATCCGGGGCGGCGGCGCCAACTTCGGCGTGGTCACCAGCCTGGAGTTCCGCCTGCACCCGGTGCCCTCGGTGTACGCCGGCAGCGCGACGTTCCCGCTGGAGCGGGCGGGCGACCTGCTCACCTGGTACCGCGACAACGCGACCGCCCTGCCCGACGAGCTGACCGCGAACCTGGTGCTCACCCCGGACTCGGTGGCCGTGCGCGGCATGTACGCCGGCGGTGCGGTGGACGCCCGCCGGGCGCTGGCGCCGCTGCTGGGCGCCGCCGGCACGCCGGTGACCGACACGTGGCGCAGCATGTCGTACACCGAGAGCGTGACGGTCGGCGGCACCGCGCCCCGCAACTTCACCCTCCTCGCCGACCTGCCCGACCCGGTCATCACCGGCGCCGTCGACGCCGTCGGCGAGGGCGCCGACGCCGTGGAGATCCGCCTCTGGTCCGGCGCCATCGCCCGCCCCGACGCCCACCACGGCCCCGCCGGCCACCGCGACGTCCCGTTCTCGGCCGCCGTCGTCGGCTCCCCGGAGATCGCCGAGCCGATCACGTTCCACGGCACCGGCGGCTCGTTCCTCAACTGGCTGCCCGACCCCACCCGAACCCACACCGCGTACACGACGCGGAACTACGCCCGGCTGCGCGACCTCAAGCACCGGTACGACCCGAACAACCTGTTCGGCCTGGCCAAGAACATCCCGCCGGCGGTCCGCGAAACCGCCCGCCTCGGCGCGTAGTTCCCGCACACACAGCGCACAACGCGGCTGCTGGTACCGGGGCGGTTCGAGCGCGGTCGGGCGCCCACACAGCGACCAGCCGATCCGCACGCCGTGGAAGAGGATCCACTCGGTGTCCGGGGGCACGGCGTGCAGGAGCCCGGTGAAGTAGCCGGGCGCCCACACGGGCTGGTCACGCCGCGTCCTGTCCACCGACCCAGACCAGTCGTGCGGTGATGTCCGGGCCGTGGGTCAGGAGTTGGCAGGCGCGTTCGGGTGTCCGCAGGCTCAGCCGCGAGCCACCGGTCGCCACCACCTCGACGCGGTCGGCGAAGGCCATGCCCCACGCGGCGATCCGCCCGTCGACCCGCTCCCCGCGCTCCTGCACCACGGCGAACAGGCGGGGCGCCTCCACCGCGACCATGTCCTTCACCAGCGCATCGAACTCGTCCTCGCCGTACACCGTCATCGACTCGCTCATATCCACATGCCGTGTCCGTTCGATCACCTGACGTGAGCTACAGTTGCCCATCAGGAACTGAGATGAAAAGTGGGAATCCCATTTTTCACCCGAACGGGGGCCGGGATGGTCGACGAGAACGAATGGGTCGTGACAGCGACCGTGCGCCGCTGGCAGCTCACCGAAACGCTGCGCCAACTGCGGGAACAGCGCGGCTGGACGATGGAGGAGGTGTGCGAGCGGCTGGCGCCCATCGGCGGCAAGTGGTCGACGTCGAAGATCAGCCGGATCGAGACCCGGCAGCAGGGCGTCAAGTCGTTCGACGTGGAGCGCCTGCTCGACGCCTACGAGGTGACCGACGCGAACACCCGCGAGTGGGTCCTGGGCCTGTCCGCGCGGGCCGGCGAACGCGGCTACTGGCTGGCGATCCGCAAGGACCTCCCGGAGGACTTCCAGCAACTCCTCCACGTCGAGGCAACCCTGCTCGCCGCCCGACAGCTGGAAACGCTGGTCGTGCCGGGCCTGCTCCAGACACCGGACTACACGCGGGCACTGGTCGTCGGGGCGAACCCAGGCCTGGACTTCGAGACCACCGAACGGCGCGTCCTCGCCAGAATGGCGCGCCAACGCGTCCTCAACCGCCCCAAGCCGTTGCGGTACCAGGTGATCCTCACCGAGACCGTGTTGACGACACCGGTCGGCACCCCCTCGGTGATGCGTGGGCAACTGGCCCGACTGGTCGACGCCGCCGAGGCCGACCACATCACCATCCAGGTACTTCCACGCTCCGCCGGCGCGACTCCCGCCCTGGATGGCTCTTTCTCGGTCCTCACCCTCCCGGATCCGATTCCCGACTTCGGCTACGCCGAGGGCCAGGGTGGCTCGATGTACATCGAAGACCGCGAACACGTCCGGGCGCTGGTCGAGAAATGGGGCGTTCTCACAGGCTGTGCCCTGTCCCCCGCTGACTCGCTGGACGCCATCAAGGCAGCCGGGGACACTTGTGGGTGAGGCAACCGAAGGGATTCCCATGAACCCCGCTTGGCGCAGAAGCAGTTACTCCGGCAGCGGAGGCACCGGCGGCGGCAACTGTGTCGAAGCCGCCCGCCTGACCACCGGCCGGTTCGCCTTACGGGACAGCAAGAACGCGGCCACGCTGACGTTGCCCCGCGACAGCTTCACCGCGTTGCTGCGCCACGTGATCGGCTAGACGCCGGCCGGGCCGGTGGGGAACAGGTAGCGGTCGGCCAGGTGGTTGAGGACTCGGCGGGCCGAGCGGAAGCGTTGCGCCACCTCCGTGATCACCGCGAGGCGTTCGGTGCGGATCTGGGTGAGCTGCCAGGCTGTCTGGTACCAGCGGGCGCCCAGGTACTCGAACAGTTCCAGTGACGGGGCACTGGCGAGGGACTGGTCGACGCCGGCCGCCCGGACCAGTCTGGTCGCGTCCACGGTGGACAGGGCGCGTTCGCCGGCGGTGTAGTCGGGGTAGACGCCGGTGAGGAACAGGGCCACGTCGCCGAGGCGGCGGTAGATGCCGGGGCGTTCGGCTTCGCTGACCGCGTCGACCAACCCGGCCAGGCGCACCGGGTCCAGTTCGCTGAAGCGGCGCCAGCGCGGCCCCCGTCCGGTCTGGACGCGGTAGCGGCCGCTGGCCACCCGGGTGAACGACGCCAGCAGCTCGACCAGGAACAGCACGCGCACCGGGTCGGCCAGGAACTCGACCAGTTGGGGCGTGTCGAACACCGGAACCCGCTGGCGCAGGCCGGTCCGCTCGTCGACATGGGTCATGAACGCGAGTTCCTGCTCGGCCCGGCGCACCATCACGGCGAACAGCAGGAACGGCGACACCTCCGCCATCCGGCCCTTCGCCAACGCCCGCTCGCCGAGGACGGCCTCGAAGACCCTCGGGTCAGCGAGCAGGGTTGGTAGGCACTCCGGGTCACGGCGCACCTCGGTCGGGGGTACTCCCAGGGCCGAGGACAGCAGTCGAAGGTCACTGTCGGTCACATGGTCTGCGTAGAGCTTTCCCACGTTACCCATCTACCAAGATTACGATCACCAGCAGCTTTTGGACAGTGCCCACTTTTCGACCCGGCCAGGTGAATGACAATCCGTTACCTGATCCTGGGCCTTCTGCTGGCCCTCACCACCACCGCCCCCGCCACGGCCGACGCGTTCGTCGCGACCGTCCACCGGGTGACCGCCGACGACCTGGGGGCCAGTTGGCGGGACGGGTGTCCGGTACCGCCGGAGGACCTGCGGCTGGTCACGCTCACCCACGTCGGGCTGGACGGGCGGACCCACCGGGGGCAGCTCGTCGTCGCGACCGGCGTGACACCCGATGTGGTGAACATTTTCCGGACGCTCTACCGCGAGCGTTACCCGATCGAGCGAATGCGGACGGTGGACCACTACGACGCCGACGATGACCTGTCCATGGCGGACAACAACACCTCCGCGTTCAACTGCCGCCCGATCACCGGCGGCACCGCCTGGTCCAACCACTCCTACGGCCGCGCGATCGACCTCAACCCCCAGCTCAACCCCTACATCTCCGCCTCCGGCGAGGTCCTGCCGCCCAACGGCGCCCCCTACGCCGACCGCACCCGCACCGACCCCGGTCTCATCCACGCCGGCGACCCGACCGTCCGCGCCTTCGCCCGCCACGGCTGGGACTGGGGCGGCTACTGGACCAGCCCGATCGACTACCAGCACTTCGAGCGTGAAATCCGGTGAAACCTCGCTGAAGCCACCGGCGCGCAGGCTGCGCCCGTGATTACCAACAACGTCGCAGCCGGCACACCATGTGGCAGCTGATCCGTGAGCTCCCGGCCGGCGGCGTCACCATCCTGCTCACCACCGATACCAGGGTGCGGTGGCGGCGCGGCGCGGCGCGTCCCTCGGCCCGCCCCGCAGCAACCCGAACCGGTCCCGGAGCCCGGCGGCGATCTCGGCCACCGACCGCACCCGCCCCCGCGACGCCGCCAACTCGATCGCCAGCGGCAGTCCGTCGAGCTGGGCACACAGCGCCCGGGTCTCGTCCTCGGGGCGGCGGTCGGTCCAGAGCCGCCGCGCGAGCGCGGCCTGGCCCAGTCCGGCGCGCGGCTCGCCGGCCAGCAGCGCGAGCAGGTCGCGCACGCGGGGGCGGGTGATCTCGTGGCCTCGGTAGGCGACCGTCGGCAGCAGCACCAGCTCGATGGTCACCGGCCGAGCCTAACCAGAACGGGTGTTGAGCCGGGCGGCCTGCCTGGTCAGGTGGTCGCGTTCGGCCGTGGAGGTGGCCCGGCCGGCGGCCTCGGTGTACAGGGCGGCCGCCGCCGTCAGGTCGCCGGCACGTTCGGTGAGGTAGGCCGACGCCGCCGTGTACCGGGGCAGGGTGTCGTCCAACGGGGCCAGGGCGGCCAGGCCGGCCCGCGCGCCGTCGGCCTCGCCGAGCGCCACGGCGCGGTTGAGGCGCACGACCGGGCTGTCGGTCAGCGCCACCAGCTCGTCGTACCACTCGACGATCTGGGGCCAGTCGGTCTCCCCGGCGGTCGGCGCGTCGGCGTGCAGGGCCGCGATCGCCGCCTGCGCCTGGAACTCGCCGAGCCGGTCACGGGCCAGCGCGGCCCGCAGGATCGCGACGCCCTCGGTGATCGCGGCGGTGTCCCACCGGGTGCGGTCCTGCTCGGCCAGCGGCACCAGGGCACCGTCGGGGGTGGTGCGGGACGCCCGGCGGGCGTGGTGGAGCAGCATCAGCGCCAGCAGCCCGGACACCTCGGGGTGGTCGATGGCCGTGGCCAGCTGGCGGGTCAGCCGGATGGCCTCGGCGGCCAGGTCGACGTCACCCGAGTAGCCCTCGTTGAACACCAGGTACAGCACCCGCAGCACGGTCGCGACGTCGCCCGGCTGGTCGAACCGCACGCCCGAGACCGTCCGCTTGGCGCGGCTGATCCGCTGGGCCATCGTCGGTTCGGGGACCAGGTAGGCCTCGGCGATCTGGCGGGTGGTCAGGCCGCCGACCGCGCGCAGGGTCAGCGCCACCGCCGAGGACGGGGTCAGCGACGGGTGCGCGCACAGGAAGTACAGCTGGAGGGTGTCGTCGGTGGAGCTGGCCTCGCCCGGCGGGGGCTGGTCCTCCACGTGGTCCTCGCGTCGCCGCCGCGCGGCCTCGGAGCGGGTGGCGTCGAGGAACTTGCGCCAGGCGGCGGTGACCAGCCAGCCCTTCGGGTCCCGAGGAGGGTTGGCCGGCCACACGCGCACCGCCTCCACCAGCGCGTCCTGCACGGCGTCCTCGGCCGCCGCGAAGTCGGCTCCTCGGCGGACGAGGATCCCGAGCACACCCGGTGTGAGGCCGCGCAGCAGCGTCGCGTCCAGAGTCATCCGTTCAGTGTCGTTTCGCTCAGTGTCATCCGTTCATGTCATTCGCTGACGGTGGGCGGGGCGGACATCAGCGGACGCAGCTCCAGCCACTCCTGCAGCGGCTTGCCACCGGCGGCGGGCGCGGCCGACAGCTCGGCGGCCAGCTCCAGCGCCCGGTCGTAGCTGTCCACGTCGATGATCATCCAGCCGGCGATCAGGTCCTTGGTCTCGGCGAACGGCCCGTCGGTGACCGGCGGCCGGCCCTCGCCGTCGTAGCGGACCCAGGTGCCCTCCGGGGCCAGCGCGTCGCCGCCGACGTACTCGCCGGTGGCCTCCAGCCGGGCGGCGTAGTCGCGCATGTACCGCAGGTGGGCCGAGATCTCCTCGGGGGTCCACTGGTCCATCGGCACGTCGTTGACCGGGTTCGGGGCGCCTCGGTAGTGCTTGAGCAACAGGTACTTGGCCATCGTCTTCTCCTCGTCACCGTGCGGCCATTGTGGCCACAGCCGTCCCGGGGACGGAGCCGGCCCCCGGTTCTCGACATGCCCGGTCCGAACCGGTCCGGACTGGTGCGGGCCGGTGCGGACCGGCCTGGCCGGCTGGGCCGTTTCGATCATTTCTCGGAGATTTCCCACCGGCCACAAGATCAATCACGGTGAATATGTCGCACCCTGTGTGCATGACGATCATCATTCACCCACTTGCGCACCCTCCGGCTAATCACTCGGGCACGCTGAGTAAACTTTCTCGAGTGGCACGCCAGCGCGCTCGCGCAGCTCCGCCCCTCGCAATTCACGGCCTGTCCTCGCTGTGCGCACCGACGCTCACCGACGAGGCCGGGCCGGCGCTCGCCCGGCCGGCAGCCGCCCCGCACGCAGGGCCCCCACGCAGGGAGAACGTGCCGTGGAGCCGGCCGGCGACCGCACCGAGGCCACCCCTGGGCACCTTCCCCGGCGAGTCCGCCCCGGAATTCCCCGGCCCGCCCGACCGGCCGCGGTCCCGGTCCACCCGGAACACGATCATGAATACCCCCGCCGTGATCACGACCGCGCGGCGCGGCCGGACCAACACCCGCCCGGCGGCATTCTCCTGGCGACCGTTCCCGGCCGACGTTTCCAGAATTCCCGCCGCCCCCGGACAAGCTCCGGACACACCCGGCGACCCGCCGCCCCTCCTGGCGAACCGGGACGTCGGCTCTCTGCCTCCCGGGAGTCCGGGACGTCGATGCTGCACCCACACCGATGCCTTCGGGCAGGCCGCAGCATCGACCGAGGGAGGACACGTCATGCCAGAACCGCTCCGAATCCCCGTGCCGGGTCGCACGGGAATGCACGACAGCACGATGCCCCGCCACACCGGACACCGCGCCAACGGCGGCTGACGGCACATCTTCGAGGGGGCTCACCGTGTCGCACGAGCAGACCGTTCGGACAACATCCCTACCAGGCAAGGAGATTCTCACCTCAAGGGTGCTCGCCACGACCGCGGCGGCCTGTCTGCTGGCCGTCGTGGTCGCGTGGGCGCTCGATCTCGGTCCGGCGGCGACCAACCCGCGTGACTGGGTGGTCGCCGTGGTGTACAGCCTGCTGGGGGTGCGCATCGTCGCGCACTCCCGGCACAACGCCATCGGCTGGATCGTGCTGGTCATGGGCCTGTGCGCCGCGCTGGCCGTCGGCACAGAACTCTGGTCGACACCGGTACTGGACTGGCTCGGGACCTGGATCTGGTGGCCGAGCCACGCACTGCTGCCACTGGCGACCCTGCTGTTCCCCGACGGCCGGCTGATCTCGACGCGCTGGCGGGCGGTCCTGGTCCTGTGCGTGCTGGGCGTCGTACTGCCCTGCGCCGGGATCGGCTGGGCGTCCTGGGGCGCGCCCGGCACGTTCTGGACCCAGGTCGGCACGACGGCGACCCGGGGAGCGCCGCTGGTCGTCACGATCGTCGGGGTGTGCTGCGCGTTCGCCGGGCTCATCGGCTCGGTGGTGTCACTGTTGCTGCGCGGCCGTCGCGCCGACCCGACCCAGCGCCGGCTGCGGCTGCTGACGGCCGGGTGCGCGGCCGTCCTCGTCCCGGCCTGGTTCTTCGACTTCCTCGGCGCGGCCTGGGGGCTGTGGATCTTCGCGGCGGCGTTCCCGATCGTGGTCGTCGTCGGCATCCTCTGCTACGACCTCTACGACATCGACCTGCTGGTCCACCGCTTCCTGCTCTACGGGCTGCTCACCGTGGTCCTCGCGGCCGCCTACCTGGCCATCGTCCTGGCCCTCACCACCGCGCTGCCCTCACAGGCCGACGTCGTGGGCACGGTCGCCGTCGTCCTGGCCATCGCCCCGCTGCACCGGTGGCTGCGCGGCCTGGTCGACCGCTGGCTCTACGGCGAGCGGTCCGACCCGTACCGCGCGCTCACCGACCTCGGCGAGCGGCTGGCCAACCCGCTGCCGCCGGAAGAGGCCCTGGCCGAGATCGCGCACACCGTCAGCGCGGCACTGAAACTGCCCTACGTCGCGATCCAGGAGGGCCCGGCCGACGAGCCGCGTCTGCTGGCCACCCACGGCCACAGCCGGGGCTGGCCACAGCTGCCGGTACCGCTCCAGCACCACGGCCGCACGGTCGGCACGCTGGTGGTGGAGGTCAGGGCACCCGACGAACACCTCGGCCGGCGCGAACGCGAACTCCTGCGAGCGCTGGCCAGACAGGTCGCGCTCGCGATCCGTTCCGCCCGGCTGGCCGAGGACCTGCGGCGGTCCAACGAGGAACGCGAGGAGGACCTGGTCCGCCTCACCAACGAGTTGCACGACGCGGTCGGGCCCAGCGTGACCGGGATCCGCCACCAGGCCGACGCGCTGCGCCGGTCGATCGACACCGCCCAGACCGAGACGCTCGACAAACTCGACCAGATCGTCCGGGACCTCACGACGGTGTCGGTCGAGGTACGCGAGCTGTCGCGCACCGTGCGCCCCGGCGCGCTGCGCGAGGGCCTGCTGCACGCGGTGCGCGCCAGGGCCGAGCAGTTCGCCCGCCCCGGGTTCACCGTCGAGGTGAGCACGACCGACGGGCTCGACGGGCTGCCCGACGACGTGGAGCGCGCGGCCTACCGGATCGTGGGCGAGGCGTTGACCAACGTCGACCGGCACGCCGGGGCCGCGAACTGCCGGATCCAGCTCACCGGCAGCGCCGACGGCCTGGAGGTGGCGGTGACCGACGACGGCCACGGGATCGCCCCCGAGGCGGGGATCGGCACCGGCCTGGACTCCATGCGCCGCCGCTGTGTCAGCCGTGGCGGACGGTTCCGGGTCGAGCCGCTCGCACCGGGAACCCTGGTCGTCGCCTTTCTCCCCTTCCACGAGCCGGTCATGTCCATCAACTCCGCTTGACACCACCAGGGAGCCGCACGTGAAAGAGGCGCAGGTCCGCGTCGTGATCGTCGAGGACCAGGAGATCTTCCGGCGAGGGCTGCGCGCCCAGTTCGACACCGACCCCGCGATCGAGGTCGTCGCCGAGTTCGGCACGGCGCTGGAGGCCGTGCGGGCCGTTCCCGAGCTGAGACCCTCGGTCGTCCTCATCGATCTGCGCCTGCCCTGGCGTCCCCACGAGAAACCGAGGTACTGCGGGGCGGAGGCGATCCGGCAGATCCTCCGGTGCTGCCCGGGCGTGGGGATCGCGGTGGTCACCGCGTTCCCGGAGAAGGAGCGCGTGCGTGAAGCCCTGCACGCGGGGGCGCTCGCCTACGTGATGAAGGAGGACCCGGCCGAGGATCTGCTCAAGGCCGTGCACCAGACGGCGGCGGGAGCGGCCTTCCTGTCGCCGGCGGTGGCCGCGCTGCTCACGCACCTCATCGCCGCCCCGACCAACGGCGGCGCCACGTTCGCCGAACTGACCCAGCGGGAGAACGACATCCTGGCTCAGTACGCGGCGGGAAAGACCGTCCCGGAGATAGCCAGCTATTTCAACATCGCGCGGCGGACCGTGGACAACCGGCTGTCCGAGATCGTCGCGAGACTGGGAGTGCCGACCAGAAAGGACGCGGGCGCGCGGGCGCGCGAGATCGGGCTCGGACAGCCGGAGGATCCCGGTCAACCGGGGTGAACTCCCCTACCACCCGGGATTCCGGGATCTCCACGATATCGATCGTGATCAGTGACAACAGACCGTACTACCGGTCCATCCTCGCCGTCGACGTCGAAGACTCCGCCACCAGGAACAACTCCGCGAAGGCGCACATGCGCGCCGCGCTCTACGACCTCGTGATCGAGGCATTCGCCGCGAGCGGAATATCCGAACACGATCACGACCCGTTCATAGATCGCGGTGACGGAATTCTCGCCCTCGTCCACCCGAACGACCACGTCCCCAAGACCGTGTTGCTGCACACGGTGGTGCCGGCGCTCAGCCAGCTGATGACCCTGCACAACCTGTGCTCCCCGGCCGACGGGTTCCGCATGCGCGCGGTGCTGCACGCGGGCGAGGTGCACCACGACCGCCGGGCACCGTTCGGCGAGGCACTCGACCTCGCCTTCCGGCTGCTGGACGCGCCGGAGACCAAGCTCGCGCTCCGGCGCACGACCGCCCCGCTGCTGCTCGTGGTCTCCGACGACATCTACCAGTCGGTCGTGCGGCACCGCTACGAGGGCATCGACCCGGTGTCCTTCATCGCCTTCCCCGGCCAGCGGCCGGCGACGGCACGCGGCTGGTGGCACGTGCCGACGCCGGCCACCCGCCACGCCCTCGATCTCGGCGACGTCCTGACCTGACCTGATTCCGATGCCAGCGCCCCGGTCGGGGGGTGACGCCGCCGCGTCGCCTAGAACGCCCGCACCGGAGGCGCCGCATCCTCGCACGAGGGAGAACAGCATGACCCTGACATCGCAACCCGAGGACCCCCGGGACGGCGACGAAGGCAGCGCGTGGTCAGTGATGTCGGACGAGGAATTAGCCGAGGTGGTCGCCGAGGCCCTCACCAGCGAGGTCGTCAGCCGTGCCGAGGAGACCCTGCTCGACGACGTGACCGCGGTCGCCGACACCGAGCGGATCGACCGGCTCGACGCCGACCGGCGGCTGGTGGAGTACCTGGCCGCCACCGGCTTCGCCGGGCAACGCTTCGAGGTGGCCTTCAGCAAGCTGGCGCGACGGCTGTTCAGCTACGCGTTCCCGATCATGACGCTGTGGGTCCGCGACGGCACGATCTTCGGTGAGTGCGCGCGGTACCGAGGTCGCGTGGACACCCCCGCCGCGGCCGCCGCCGCGGCCTGGAGCGCCGCGGACCGCGCCGAGGTGGTGATCGACTCGATCATCGACGCGGTGGACTTCTTCCTCGACTACGCGTTGCGCAAGGGAAAGTGGGACCACCGCCGGGGCGCGACCCTCACCACCTACTTCGTCGGCTCCTGCGTGTGCTGCTTCATCAAGGTGTGCAACGCCAGGTGGAAGCACCAGCAGCTCGAGGAGGCCTTCATCCGGTCGGCACCGAGGACCGAGGACGACGGCGGAGACCTCGACGACCCGGTCGAGCGGATCCCCTCCCCCGACGCCGACCCCGCCGACCTCGTCGCCACCCGTGACCACGCCGCCGGGCTGTGGTCGCGGATCTCCGACGAGAAACTGCGCGAGGGCCTGGCGTGGCACCTGAGGACCGGCGGCACCCAGGCGGCGGCCGCCGCCGAGGTCGGCCTGAGCCCCAAGGCCTTCGAACGGCGGCTGCACCGACAACGCACGAAGCTACGTCCACCGGACACCGCGTCCGAGGACGAGGGGAGGTCGTGATGACGTTCGGCAACGAGATCCACCACCAGGTCCCGCCGGTGCACCTCGGCGACGGCGGGGTGCACGGCGACGAGTTCGACCGGCTGTTGGAGCGGTCCAGCGTCGGCGCCGCCAACGCCGTGGCGATCCAGGCGATGACGCCCGAGGAGGTCGTCGACCGCGTTCAGGACCGGGTCCCCTTCGGCGGCCGGGCGCCGGCCGGCGAACGCGGCCGGGACATCGACGACGTGTTGCTCGACCTGGTGCGGTGGGCGGCCCACCCGCCCGGGTCGGGTCAGACCGGCGCCGTGGAGCGGGACGGGCCACCGTGGCGACCCCTGACCGGCGGCCTGATCTGGCATGCCTGCGGCAGCGCCCGGACCGCGACGGTCATCGCGATCGTGCGGGAACTGGCCGAGGCCAACGTGTTCGGCTACGTGCGCCGGGACGTCGCGCGCTCGATCGTCGACATCGCGTTCGGTGGCGCGGGCCGCGGTCAGCCGCTCATGTATCACCTCGCGCACAGCGCGGCGCCCCGGAGCGGACTGGCCGAGGAGGTCGCCGAGCACCTGCGCGGTCACCCGCAACGCCCCGTGGACAGGATCCAGCTCCGGTGCGCCGACGCCCAGGACCTGCGCGGTCAGGTCCAGCGCGACCTCTCCGAGCTCAGCCGGCGGATGTCGGCCACGGGGGCGAGCCCGGTGCGCTGGTGGGACCCGCCGGCCACCGAGACCGGCACGGACCCGCGCGACGCGCTGGTGCACACCGTCATCCGGTTCGCGATCCGCTGGTACAGCAGGAGATTCGCCTTTCTGGTGCGGTACCGGCGGGCCGTGCCGGACGTCCCGGCGATCGACGCGGTGTCCGGATCGCTGCTCGGCCTGCTGCACAGCGGCCCCCTGAGCCCGCGCATCGTGCTCCCGTTCGTCAACGGACCGCTGGGACTGCCGCACGTCACCCGGGCCGGCCTGCGTGAGGAACTGCGTGACCTGTACCGCAAGGGGCTCGTCCGGCCGGCCACCAGGGTGCGCGCGAACAGCTCGCACACCCGTTTCCGGCTGACCGGCGACGGGCAGCGGGAATTCCGGAACTGGCTGCTGGTGAAGCCAGGAGGAATTCGCGGAGCGGTGGTGCTGCGGCTGCTGCGCACCACCCCGTTCACCCCGCAACAGTACGAGAAACTACGCACCCTGTCCGTGTTTCTTGATTTCGACGAGGAACAGACGCGGGACCTGTCGCAGTGGATCACCCACAACCTGCGCGGCACGTCCGCCGAGTACTCGACCGGCGAACATCTGCTCAACGGTCTGCTCGGCCCGAAAAGTTCCCGCCGCGCGCACGTTCGTGATGATCCGAACCCCCTTGTTCCCGGGATTCCGGGATCAACAGACTCCGGGCAGCGAGAAACCTCGCACCTCCCCAGTGAATCCCGTCAGGAGATGATCGCCATGTCCCTTCCCACCGAGGACCTGACCCCGGTCCCGCACCCCGTGCTGGGTGACCTCGAACTCTGGTACCAGGCGTTCGAGGCCTACGCGGCCGTCGCCGCCCCGGACGACGGCCACTTCCACGGCCCGCACTCGGCGCGGCCGGTCGACCTGGAGCGGCTCGTGCTGGGCCTGAAGTGGTTGGAGGAGCAGGAGCCGGGCTCGGTGCGCGCCCTGCCCGGTCTGGACCGTCTCCGCGAACTGGTCGCCCTCGGCGGCCTCGACGCGGGCAGCGGCACCGGCACCGGCACCGGTACCGGCGTGGCCCCCCTGCACTCGGGGTCGGCGTGCCACAACCTCTGGCACTGGATCCACGGCTCCTGAGCCGGACGCGCGGCCAGGACCGGGGACGGAACGCGTGGGTGGCGGGCGGCCGGTGCCGCCGACCGCCCGCCACCACGCCGTGCCATCGCTCGTGGGGGAAGCCGAGCCGCAGCGCCTAGAACCTGCGCGACCACGCCCAGCGACAGGGAGCCCCCATGAGCGCCAACGACCCCAAGCACTTCAGTGTCCGCACCAGCGTGGTCCTGCTGACCGCGTTGCTGGCCGCCGTCGCGGCCGGCTTCCTGTTCTTCTCCGGCACGGACTCGGTCCCGCTGGCCGTGCTCACCGGCTTCGCCTCCTTCGCCGGCACCTGGACCTTCGTCGACCGGCTCATCCACTGAGGGTCAGGCGCAGGATCCGGTCGTCGCCGGGGCGTGGCGTTCCCCGGCCGTCGGTGTTGTTGGTCATCAGCCACAGCGAGCCGTCCGGGGCGGTGGTGACCGTCCGCAGCCGGCCGTAGGTGGTGGTGAAGAAGCTGACCGGGGTGCCGTCGGGCGCGCCGTCGAGCACCGGCACCGCCCACAGCCGTTGCCCGCGCAGCGACGCCAGCCACACCGTGTCGCGGCTGAACGCGATGCCCGACGGCGAGGCCTGGGAGGTCGGCCACTGGGCGATCGGGTCGACGAACCCCGGCACGCCACCGTCGCCCTCGACGGTCGGCCAGCCGTAGTTGCCGCCGGCCCGGATCAGGTTCAGCTCGTCCCAGGTGTTCTGGCCGAACTCGCTGGCCCACAGCCGCCCCGCGCCGTCGAAGGCCAGGCCCTGGACGTTGCGGTGCCCCAGGCTCCACACCCGGCTGCCGGCCGTCGGGTTGCCGGGGGCCGGGTCGCCGGTCGGGGTGACGCGCAGGATCTTGCCGCCCAGCGACGACGGGTTCTGCGCGTTGCCGGACTGGCCGGCGTCCCCTGTGGACACGTACAGCAGGCCGTCCGGGCCGAAGGCCAGCCGGCCGCCGTTGTGGATGCTGGCCTTGGGGATCCCCGAGACGATCACCTGCGGCTGGCCGAGACCGCCGGTGTAGGTCATCCGCACGACGCGGTTGTCGCCGGCGGCGGTGAGGTAGGCGTAGACGAGGTTGTCGGTGGCGAAGGTCGGCGAGACGGCCAGGCCGTGCAGGCCGCCCTCGCCGCCGGGCACCACGCCCGGCACGGTGCCCACGGTGGTCGTTGTGCCGTTCGCGATCCGCTTGACCTGCGCGGTGCCGCGTTCGGAGACCAGCGCCGAGCCGTCGGGCAGGAACGCCAGGCCCCACGGGGAGGCGAGGCCGGTGGTCACCGTGCCGGCGACCTGCGGGGTCGGCGGCACGGCGAGCACAGCGGTGGATGTCGCGGTGGATGTCGCGGTGGATGTCGCGGTGGATGTCGCGGTGGCGGACGGGGTCAGGGTGGCGGTGAGGGTGATGGCGAGAAGGGCCGCAGGGGTCCGTTTCACGGGTGCGCTTCTCCGTCCTGGTCAGCCTGTCGTGCAGGCGGTTCCGTTGAGCGAGAAGGTCGACGGCGTGGTGTTGGAGCCCGAGTGGGTGCCCTGGAAGCCGAAGCTCTGGCTCCCGCCGGGCGGGATCGCCGCGTTGTGACCCAGGTTACGCGCGGTGACGGCAGTACCGTTCTGGGTGATGTCGGCGTTCCACTCGCTGGTGACCTGCTGGCCGCTGGCGAACGTCCAGTTCAGCGCCCAGCCGTTGACCTGCGCGGTGCCGGTGTTGGCGACGGTGACCTCGGCGGTGAAACCGTTCTGCCAGGACGTCGGGCGGTAGTTGACCCGGCAGGCGCCGGTCGGGTCGGGGTCGGGGTCGGGGTTGCCGCCGCCGCTGGTGACCGAGAACGAGTTGACCGCCAGGCCCGTGCCGCCGATCCAGGGCTCGAAGCCGGCCTGGATGCTGGTCAGGTACCAGGAGCGCTGGGCGTGGCCCCGGTTGATGGCGTCGCTGTAGAAGTCGTTGACCGCGTAGCTCAGCGAGGAGGTCGCCGAGGTGCGCACGTAGGACACGACGTTCCAGCCGATGTTGCCGAACCACACGTCCCAGGTGGCGCCGGCGATGCTGGCCGAGCCGACCCGGGAGCCGATCGGCTGGATGGAGCCCTGGTGGTTGAGCCAGACCATGATCTCCGCGCCGGTGTTCTGGCCGTCGGTGCGCGGGGTGGGGTCGAACCACAGGTCGTAGGAGGCGTTGTAGGTGCCCGAGCCGGGGTAGGTCATCCCGACGCTGGTCCGCAGGCCGGTGAACGCGCTGGTACTGGCCTGGACGGGCAGGCCGCTGCCGCTGGTGCAGTTGCCGTAGTGGCAGCCGAAGAAGATCGACGGGTAGGACGCCGGCGCGCCGTTGGTCGGGTTGTTGTGGTTGGCCTGGGTGATGCTGAAGCCGTTGGACGTGGTGTCGATGCACTGCGTGGTGCTGGCGCCCCACACGTTGTTCTGCACGATGTAGCGCCCGTTCTGGACGGGTTGCGAGCCGTACTTCTCGCAGATCTGGGCCGCGAGCGCCGGCTGGGCGGTGGCCACGGTCACCGCGGCGGCCAGCAGACCGATGGTCAGCACGGCGTGGATGAGACGTCTCATCGCAACTCCTCGTCGAGTACCTGCGGGGCGGAGACGGATCCGTTCTGGGAGCGCTCCCAGGAGCAGACACAATAGTGACCCAAGTCTCACCGCATGGCAACCACCAGTAGGCGAACGCCTACGAGGCGCGGCGACCCGCCCGCAGCTCGTCGTTGGACTCGGCCAGCGCGGCCGCCGCCTCCCGACAGTCCCCGCAGTCCCCCAGATGGGCCGCGATCGCCCGGCCACGCCGAGGCGACCCGGCACGCCGGGTCCACATCCCCAGGTGCTCGCGCACCGACGCGCACCCCGTCGCCGACGCACTCGGGACCTGGGCCTGCAGGTACGCCTGCCGCAAACCCTCCCGCGCCCGCATCGCCAACGCCGCCACCCCATTGGGTGACAGACCGAGCCGGTCGGACAGCTCACCGGGCGGCCGGTTCTCCACCTCGGTGTGCCAGAGCACCACCTGCCAGCGCTCCGGCAGCGACTGGAACGCCTCCCGCGCCAGGTCCAGGTGCCAGCGGCGCAACGCCCCCTCGTCGACCGCGGCGGTCACCTCGTCACCCAGCCGGGGCTCGGTGCCGTACAGGGCGACCCGGCTGCGCTGGCGCGCGGAGACGATCCCCAGCCGGCGCACGGTCGTCAGCAGGTAGGCCAGCAGGCTCTCCCGGGGGCCGTTGCCGTTGCGGATCGCGTTGAGCGTGCGGGCGAACGCGTCGGCCACCAGGTCCTGCTGCTCGCTGGGCTGCGAGGTCACCTGCCGGGCGGCCACGCACACGGACGCGCAATGTCGGCGGAACAGCTCCCCGTACGCGCCGAGGTCACCGGCGCGCACGGCGTCGAGCAGCGCCGCGTCCGTGGGCGAACCCACCTGGTCCGTGTCGTCCATGTCCTTCCCGCGTCCTTCCCCGTTCTCGCAGGAGCAGAGGGGTCACCCCCAATCCTGGCGCGGCGGATGCGCCGACAGTCCACTTGTCACCCGTTCGATTCGGGAACGGTGTAGTGGGTTCTCGACAAGTACGGGTGTGACGATGTCGAACGTGGATGCCGACCGCCCCGATCTGACCGGTCGCTCGGGTGGTGACGCGCTGACCCGGCTCTACGACGCGCATGCCCGGGATCTGCACCGCTACCTGACCAGACGCCTCGATCCGGTGAGCGCCGACGACCTCGTCGCCGAGACGTTCCTGGTCGCCTGGGAGCGCCGCGCCCACTACGACCCGACCCGGGGCGCGGCCCGCGCGTGGCTGTTCGGCATCGCGACCACCCTGCTTCGGCGCAACTCCCGGCTGGAGGCGCGGGCCCTGCGGGCGATGGCCGAGCAGGCCGGCCGCGCCGAGGTGTCCGAACAGGAGGACACGGCCAGCGTCGCCAGGGTGGACGCCGGGCGCACCGCCCGGTCGCTGACCGCCGGGCTCGCCGCGTTACGCCCGGAGGAACGCGACGTGCTGCTGCTGGTGGCCTGGGCGTCGCTGCGCCCGGTGGAGATCGCCACCGCACTGGACCTCGACGTGCGGACCGTCCGCACGCGACTGCACCGCGCGCGCACGAAGCTGCGCACGGCGCTCGGCAGGGAAGGACAACCGTGAACGACCACGACCACGACCCCATCGACGATCTGCTCGCCGGCCTGCGCGAGGACGTCCCGGAGATGACCGAACGCTCGTTCGCGAGCACCCGCACACACCTGGTGATGGTGATCGACCCGCCGACCCCGGCCGACACCCAGGACTCCGGCGAACCCGTTGCGCCCCAACGACGTTCCCAGAAGTGGCGCAGCCCGCCGCGCCGGCTGGCGGTGTCGGCGGCCGCGGTGGTCGCCCTGGCGGCGGGCGCGGTCGTGTGGACGGCCGTGGACGGCGACCTGACGCCGAACGCGGCCGCCGAGCGGCTCAACTCCGCCGCCGACCGGGTCACCACGACCGACGCCCCGGTCGGGCCAGAGCAGTACCGCTACGTCGTGTCCCACTACTGGAGCCTGGACACCATCGTGCTGCGCAGCACGGCCCTGCACCGGCTGATGGCGGCCAAGAACGAGGTCTGGATCCCGGCTGACCCGAGCCAGGACTGCACCCAGCACAGCACCCGGGGCGAGGAGTACCAGTGGCTGGTCGGCAGCGACGAGCAGGCCGAGGAGCTGGGCATCGACCCGACGACGCCGACGAGCGACCAGGACCAGCTCCCCTGCGGTGACTTCGCCGACGGCTCGTGGCAGCAGCCGAGCACCGACTTCCTGGCCTCCCTGCCGCGCGACCCGCAGGCGCTCTACGACCGGCTGGTCACCGACACCGAGGGCCACGGCTCCGACCCCGACCTGGAGGTGCTGGTCTACGCCGCCGACGCGTTGCGCACCAGCCAGGTGCCCCCGGACCTGCGTGCCGCGCTCTACCGGGCGCTGGCCCTGGTCCCGGACCTGGAGATCACCGAGGAGTTCGCCAACCTGGACGGCCACCGGGGCACCGCCTACGGCATCACCCGGTCCGGTCAGCGCCACGACGTGATCATCGACCCGGCGACCGGCCAGTACATCGGCGAGCGGCAGGTCGACCTGGACGGCGTCACCGGTGTTCCCGAGGGCACGGTCATCAGCTACACGTCGGTGGACCTGCCGGTGGTGGTCGACGAGGTGGGCGAGACCGGCTGACGGTGTGAGTTCGGAGATAGTGCTTAGCCATGCTAAGCAAAGTTGTTAGCATGGCTAAGTGCTATCGATCAGCAACCAGCCCCGCACGGTGTGGGTCACCGCGTTCGCCGCCGTCATCGCGTTCATGGGGATCGGGTTGGTCGACCCGATCCTGCTGTCCATCGCCGAGTCGCTGAACGCGTCACCGACCGAGGTGACCCTGCTGTTCACCTCCTACCTGGGCGTCCAGGTCGTCGCGATGCTGCTCACCGGCGCGCTGACCGCGCGCTTCGGCGCCAAACGCACCCTGCTGGGCGGGCTGGTGCTGATCGTGGTCGCCACCCTGGCCTGCGCGCTGGCCGACTCGATCACGCAGCTGGTGGCGTTACGCGCGGTGTGGGGCATGGGCAACGCGCTGTTTATCGCGACCGCACTGTCGGTCATCGTCGGCGCGGCGACCGGCGGGCAGCAGAGCGCGATCCTGCTCTACGAGGCCGCGCTGGGCATCGGCATCGCCACCGGCCCGCTGCTGGGCGCGGTGCTCGGCGAGATCTCCTGGCGCGGGCCGTTCGCCGGCACGGCCGTGCTGATGGGCGTCGCCCTGGTGCTCTCGGCGGTCAAACTGCCGGCCGACGCCCACCAGGAGCGGCCGAAGGTGCGCCTGCTGGATCCGCTGCGCGCCTTGCGGCACAAGGGTTTGCTGCTGACCTCGATCGGCTCGGCGCTCTACACCGCCGCGTTCTTCACGGTGCTGGCGTGGGCGCCGTTCGTCCTGCTGTTCAGCGCGACCGGGGTCGGGCTGGTGTTCTTCGGCTGGGGGCTGGCGGTCGCGGTCTCCGGCGTGTTCCTCGCGCCCCGGCTGGCCGCACGCCTGGGCGAGCGACGGGCGACGGTCGTCGCGGTGCTCGGGTTCGCGGTGCTGCTGGCGGCGATGGTGATCGACTCCAAGCCGGTGGTGGTGGTCGCGGTGATGCTCAGCGGCATCGGGTCGGGCCTGCTGAACACGCTGTTCACCGGGACGGCGATGAGCGTGAGCGACGCGCCCCGGCCCACGGCCAGCGCCGGCTACAACTTCCTGCGCTGGATGGGCGGGGCGCTGGCGGCGGCTCTGGTCGGGCACGTCGCCGAGTGGTTCGGCTCGCCGCACGCGCCGTTCGCGGTGGGGGCGGTGCTGTGTGTGCTGGCGGCCGGAACGCTCGCGCTGGGCGGACTGCGCCGGCGCGACCCGCACACCGTGCCGGCGACCGCCGTCGCGGTCGGTGAGGAGTTCTGACCCGCTCACCTGCACGGTTGGTCAACGGTTCACCAAATATTTCACTGTCGGTAATTTTTCACCTGCGCATCGTGTAGGGTGTTCACCCGACAGCGACGGAGTCTGCGCGTTCTTACCGTGGCGTGTCCCTTCTGAGATAACCCTGTTACACAGATGAGGAGACTCCGAATGTTCCGAGGCAGATCGGCACGACTCCGTGCGATCGCCAGCGCCGGGCTCGTCGCCACCGCCGGCGTCGCGGCGTTCCTGGTGGCGCCGTCGGCGCAGGCAGCTCCGACGTTCCAGCTGCCGTTCGACTGCGGGCAGAAGTGGCGCCTGGACACCTGGGGGCACAACCCGGCGCTGGACATGGTCCGCGAGCCGGACCAGGTCGGCACCGAGGGCGCGCGTCTGCTGGCGCCGGCGGCCGGGCGGGTGAACCAGTCCTACCGGCACGGCAACGCCGGCAACATGATCCAGATCGACCACGGCGGCGGGCACTTCACCACCTACATCCACCTGCAGTCGCGGTCGGTCAGCGTGGGGGCGCGGGTCACGCAGGGCCAGCTGATCGGCAAGGTCGGCAAGGACGGCGAGACGTCCAACGGGCACCCGCACCTGCACTACGAGCAGGGCTACGACGCCAACGGCGACGGCAGCGTGACGTGGGGTTTCGCCGGCGCGGAGCGGGTGGCCGCGAAGTTCGGCTCGACGAGCTACACCGGCGCCGGCAAGACGTGGCGCAACGTCGCCAGCGGCAACTGCGGCGAGGGACCTGACGGCGAGCGCGTCTCGGACTTCAGCGGCGACGGCCACAGCGACGTGCTCGGCGTGAACTCGGCCGGCGAACTGTGGTACTACCCGAACAACGGCCTGACGCTGTCGAGCGACACCGCGAAGAAGATCGGCCAGGGCTGGGGCTCGTACTCGCAGGTCGTGTCGGCGGACTTCACCGACGACGGCCGAGCCGACATCTTCGGCGTCAACTCGGCCGGCGAACTCTGGTACTACCCGAACAGCGGCGGCACGATCTCCACGTCGACGGCGAAGAAGATCGGCCAGGGCTGGGGCAGCTACACCGACGTGATGGCGGCGGACTTCAGCGGTGACGGCAACGCCGACATCCTGGGCGTCAACTCGCTGGGCGAACTGTGGTACTACCCGAACAACGGCAACGCCCTCTCCTCGGACACGGCCAGGAAACTGGGCCCGGGCTGGGGCTCCTTCAAACACGTCATGGCAGCCGACTTCAGCGGCGACGGCCACGCCGACGTCCTCGGCGTCAACGCGGCCGGCGAACTCTGGTACTACCCCAACAACGGCAACGCGATCTCCTCGACCACCGCCAGGAAGATCGGCCAGGGCTGGGGCTCGTACAGCCAGGTCTTCGCCTCCGACTTCACCGGCGACGGCCGAGCCGACATCCTCGGCGTCAACTCACTGGGCGAACTCTGGTACTACCCGAACAGCGGCGGCTCGATCTCCTCGTCCACCGCCAAGCAACTCGGCCATGGCTGGGGCAGCTTCAAGCACGTGATGTGATCACGACCGGTGGCGCGTCCCGACTTCGGGACGCGCCACCGTCGTGTCAGCGGTCAAGCCGCCCGGCTTTCGCCGCGTCGCGGAACGCACCGAACGCACCCAGACTCAACGGCAACGACCGGCCCTTGTTCTTGCTGTCCCGAGCCGCCGCGCACCCCTCCGCGCGCGCCAATTCAACACAGTTCTCCCCGCCGCCGCTCAGCGACGACTTCCGCCATCCGGCGTTCCGCATGGCATCTCCTTCGTGTTTCTGTGCTCAGCGGTCGAGCTTGCCGACCTTCGCCGCGCTGCGGAACGCGGCGAACGCTGTCGGGCTCAGTGACAGCGACCGGCCCTCGTTCTTGCTGTCCCGAGCCATCACCCACCCCGCGCCACAGGCCAACTCAACACAGTTCTCGCCGCCGCTCAGCGACGATTTCCGCCAGCCAGTGCCCAGGATCCGAGTCTCCATGAACGTATCTCCTCACAGCTCCGCGATTCGACGGTTGAGCATGGTTATTGTCCGCTGCCGGCTCAACCCCGCCATCCTCAGGTTGTCGAACGCCAGGTTGTAGGCCCGGACGTGCTCGCGACCGAGATAGTCCGACCCGGTCAGACCTTCCACGAACACGATCCCCGGCCGTCCCTCGATCAGTTCGACGATCGAGAACGACACGCCGGGCGACGCGTGCGCCCCGCCGTCGAACGGGATGACCTGCACGTTCACGTTCGGCAGCTTCGCCAGTTCGCGCACGTGTTCCAGCTGACCGCGAAGCGTCTCCGGCCCACCGACCTCGCGGTGAAGCGCCTCTTCACCCACCACCAGCCACAGCCTGGGAGCGTTGGCGGACTTCAGGATGGTGACTCGCTTGACGCGCTCCTCGGCCATGCGTTCGACGTCCGCCGCCGACACGGTCACCAGTTGGGTTAGCGCGGCCCGGGCATAGTCGGCGGTCTGCACGGTGGCCGGGAAGGTGTCGCTGTTCCACAGCTTCAGTTCCTTCGCGGCGGCAATGAGGTGGACGTACTTGGCGGCCCACTCCGGCACCCGGCTGGGTGGTAGTTTGCGGCGGGCCTCGGCGGCGAGGCGTTGGAGCGGTTCCGCCTCCTCGGCCGGGATCTCGAAGACGCGGATGGCCTTCAGGAGATCCTTGTCGCTGGTCGGGACGTCTCCCGCCTCGATCTTGGAGAGTTTGCCGGCGTACCAGCCGAGTGCCTTGGTGGCCTCGGTGGTCGACAGGCCACGCAACTCGCGGGCGGCGCTCAGCTGTGCGCCGAGCAGGATCCGCTGGACGACCGGGCCGGGGTTCGGGTGCGTCATGCGGGGCATTCTGCCCGTCCCGACCTCCGCCAGACCCCAAAGTAACCCGATCGGATGCAAATCTCGCGCCAACCAATGTCAACCAGAAATTCCGCTATAGATTTCTCGGGACACACCACGCAACATGAAGGGGCTGCTATGGACACGAGGAGCCAGGCGGGGGCGGCCGGATGAGTATCCGCTCGCTGGGCATCGAGATGGAAGGTCAAGACACGATCGAGTTCCATGCCAGCCGGTCCGAGCCGACGGCCTGGATCGTGCTCGACGTCGATGGGTCACAGTGCGAGATCCAACTCGCACAGTCCCATGTGGAAACGCTGCGCGACCAACTTCCGGGCGTACTGGCTGACCTGGCGCGGGTCGGCGACGAGGACGACGCCCGCCAACGCGCCGACGACGCGGTGCTGCGCGCCACCGACGCCGTGACCAGGGCACTCGAGAAGGCCCGGCTGGCCGAGAACACGGGAGCCCACGAGGTGGCGACGTCCCTGCGCACCGCGGCGGCCGAGACCACCGAGACCGCCGACGCCGTGGACCGGGCCGTGCGGACGTTCGTGGAGGCGACGTTGTCCGCCGATCGCGCGGCGGACCGCCTGGCGCACGCCACCGTCCTGGCCGGACAGTCCTGACAACGGTGTGCGGGGTCCCCCCGTCGAGAGGGGGACCCCGCACGCCCGTCCGCTAGATGCTGACGCCTCGACTGCGCAGCCACGGCAGCGGGTCGATCTTGCTGCCGTTCTCGTGCACCTCGAAGTGCAGGTGCGGACCGGTGGACTGGCCCCGGTTGCCGATGGTGGCGATCTGCTGACCGGCACTCACCTGCTGGCCCACGCTCACCAGCGACTCGTTGATGTGGCCGTACACCGTGATCACACCGTTGGCGTGCTGCACCCGCACCCACATGCCGAACCCGCTGGCCGGCCCCGAGCTGATCACCGTGCCGGACATGGCCGACAGGATGGGGGTGCCGATGCTGTTGGCGATGTCGATGCCGTAGTGCACCGTGCCCCAGCGGGCGCCGTAGGTGGAGGTCAGCGTGCCCTGGGCGGGCTTGACCACACCGGAGGACGACACGGCGCCGCCGCCCGAGGACCCTCCCGAGGAACCACCGGACGAACCTCCGCTGGAGGAACTACCGCTGGACGTTCCGCCGGAGGAGCCACCCGAGGTGCTGCCGGAGGAGGAACCGCCGGAGGTGGCGGGTGGGTTGGCGACGTCCCGTTCGGTCCGAGTGGAGGCCGCCGGCGCCTCGGTCCGCGCCGAACCGGAGGCCGCCGCCCGCCGGGCGACGAGCTCGGCACGGCGCTTGGCGAGGGTGTTGGTCTCGGCCTGCGCCGACTTCTGCACGTCGGCCGCCGAGCGGTAGGCCCGGTGGGCGTCGGCGCGGGCCTTGGCGGCGGCGTCGCGGTTGTGGACCGACGCGTCACGGGCCTTGCGCGCCGTGCGTTCGGCGGCGTTCTTGTGGTCCACGGCCTTGCGGGTCGCCTTGGTGACCTTGTTGTACTCGCCGGCGACCACGTCGAGCATCGCCGTGCGGTCCAGCAGGTTGGCCGGGCTGTCCGAACCGAGGAACGCGGACACGCTGACCGCGCCGAAGTTCGTGTTGTGGTCGAAGCTGACCGACGCGAACCGGTCGAACTCCTGACGGTTCTTCTGCTCCTGCCTCGCCGCTGCCGCCGCCTCCGCGCGGGCGGTGGCGGCCTTGGCCGACGCCTCCTTGGCGGCGCGGTCGGCCTTGGCGTGCCGTTGCTCGGCGGCGGTGACCGCCTCCAGTTTCGCGGCCAGCGCTGTCTGCGCTGTGCGTAACTGGGCGTCGGCGGCGGCGATCTGTTCCTCGATCGTGCCGGGCGGCTGCCCGGTCGCCGAGGGGCTGGCCAGCAGTGCACCAGCCGTGAGGGAGGACAGCAGGATCGCGAAGGTGGCTCGCGTTGGTCCACGCGCACCCATGGCGGCTCCAGAGGTTTGGGGCGCCCGGTGCGGGGGAACACCGACACGCCCGGGATCAGGGCTTGGCGACTATGCGCCGCTGATTCCGCGCGAATCCACCCGACTTGACCTGAATCACAACATTTCGATTACGTGCATGACACATTACTGTGTGTTCGTTGACAGGTCTAAAAATTCACCGTAATCTCTCGCCGTTTGCGCTCCGGAGGTCTCCGGCGTTGATCGCGATCCGGACGACGTCGCCCGGCGCGGCGTCGACCTCGACGGTCGTGACCGAGGTGACCGACGCCCCCGGCACCTCCACGTCCAGCCGGATCGCCCCACCCAGCGGCACCACCCGGCGCAGCACACCGTCGACCACGACCGCCTCCGCCGGCGCCGGTTCCCCGGCCGCGAGCGGACGGCAGTGCTGCGGGCGGGCGATCAACGTGGCCTCCCGGCCGGTGACCGCCGGCGGCAGCTGGGTGGTGAATCCCAGCAGCGACGCGCACTCCAGGTCGGCCGGGGCGTCGAGCACCTCGTCGGTCGTGCCCAGCTGCCGCAACTCCCCGCCGACCAGCAGCGCCGTGCGACGCGCCAACGCACGGGCCTCCTCCCGGTCGTGGGTGACCAGCAGGACCGCCGCCGGCTGACCGTCCAGCGCCGCCCGCAGGTCGGCCAGCAGGTCGGCGCGGGTGGTGGCGTCCAGGCCGGTGAACGGCTCGTCGAGCAACAACACCCCCGGCGCGACCGCCAGCGCCCGCGCGATCGCCACCCGCTGGGCCTCGCCGCCGGACAGGCCGCGCGCGTCCCGCCCCGCCAGGTGCTCCACGCCCAGCGCCGCCAGCCACGGCCACGCCCGCCGGCGGGCCTCGGCGCGCGACACTCCCCGCAGCCGCAGACCGGCGGCGGCGTTGTCGAACACGCTGGCGCGTTGGAGCACCGGGCGTTGCAGCACGGCCGCCACCGCCCGGCGCAGGTCGGTCGTGCCGGCCGGCCGGCCGTCGAGCAGGACCGTGCCGGTGCGCCGCGCGGAACCGAGGTGCGCGATGGCCCGCAGCAACGTCGACTTGCCGGAACCGTTGGGCCCCAACACCGCCAGCGTCTCGCCGGCCGCGACGTCCAGCTCCGGCACCCGCACCAGGACCCGTCCGCCGACCGTCACCGTCAGGTCGCGGCAGCCGATGTTCACCGGCGCACCGCGTGCCGCTGCTGGGCGAGGGTGACCACCAGGTTGACGGTGAACGCGATCGCCAGCAGCACCAACCCGAACGCGATCGCCAGCGCGAACTGCCCGCGGCTGGTGGCCAGCACGGCGGCCGTGGTCAGCACCCTGGTCTCCCCCGCCAGGTTCCCGCCGACCATCTGCGCCGCCCCGACCTCGCTGACCACCGCGCCGAACCCGGCCATCCCGGCGGCCAGCAACGGCAGCCGTGCCTCACGCAGCAACGCGCCCAACGCCCGCGCCCTGGTCGCGCCCAGCCCGCGCATCTGCGGCAGGAAGTCCGGGTCGACCTGCTGGAGCGCGGTCGCGGTCAGCGCCACCACGACCGGCGTGGCGATCGCCGCCTGCGCCACGACCATCGCCGTCGGCGTGTACAGCAGGCCCAGCGCGCCGAGCGGGCCGCCGCGCCACAGCAGCACGGTGACGAACAGGCCGACCACCACCGGCGGCATCCCCATGCCGGTGTTGGCCACCGCCAACAGGACCCGCCGCCCCCGGAACCGGCCCAGCGCCAGCGCCGCGCCGGCCGGGACCCCGAGCAGGAACGCGATCAGCGTGGCGGCCAGCGACACCCGCAGGGTGAGCCCGGTGATCGCCCAGGTGTCCTCGGCGCCGGTCAGCAGCAGCCGCACGGCCTCCAGCAGGCCCTCGCCGAGCACGTCCACGACCGCTCAGTTCCCCAGGGTCGCTTCGTCCTTGCCCGCGTCCGGCACGAACAGCGTCTCGCCGTCGGAGGCGAACTCGCCGATGATCGTCTGCGCCCGCTCGCCGACGATCCAGTCGGCGAACGCCGCCGCGCCGTCGGTCTGGACGCGGTCGCCGGCGCGGGTGGTCATCTCGATGACGTGGTAGATGTTCAGCAGCGCCCGGTCGCCCTCGGCGAGCACGTCGAGGGCGAGGCTGTCGCGCTGGGTCAGGTAGGTGGCGCGGTCGGTCAGCGTGTAGGCGGCGGTCTCCCCGGCCACCCGCAGCGTGGCGCCCATGCCCTGCCCGGTGGAGCGGTACCAGTCGCCGGCCGGGGTGATCCCGTTGGCCTCCCAGAGCTGCTGCTCCCGGGCGTGGGTGCCCGACTCGTCACCCCGGGAGACGAAACCCGCGCCGCTCTCGGCGATCCTGCTCATGGCGTCGGCGGCGGTCGCGCCCCGGATGCCGGCCGGGTCCCGCTCCGGGCCGACGAGCACGAAGTCGTTGTGCATGACCAGTCTGCGGTCACCGGCGGTGCCCTCGGCGACGAACTTCTCCTCGGCCTCCGGCGAGTGCACCAGCAGCACGTCGGCCTCGCCGCGCCGGCCCAGCTCGATGGCCTGCCCGCTGCCCACGGCCAGCGGCTTGACGTGCCAACCGGTCTGTTCGGTGAACACCGGTAACAGCTCGTCCAGCAGTCCGGAGTCCTGGGTGCTGGTGGTGGTCGCGAGGATCAGCGTCCTGTCCTCCGGAGGTGACCCGGCCTCCTCCCCACCGCAGGCCACCGCCGTGACCAGCACCGCCACCGCCGCCAGTACCCGACCGAGGAGCACGGTGTCACCGACCTTTCCTGATCGCATCTGTAGTATCACAGGGCGCCAACACACTAACCCGGCCCAGGAACGTCGAGGAACACGTGACTCGTTATCTGGATCTCGGTGCCGAACTGGCCAGGGCCGTCGTCGCGGGCGAACTCGCGGCCGGGGCTGAGCTGCCCAGCGTGCGTGACCTGGCCGCCGCGCGGTCCACCACCGCCGCCACCGCCAGCCGCGCCTACCGCCACCTCGCCGAGCACGGCGTGATCCGGCTGGAGCCGCGCCGCCGCGCGCGGGTCAGCCAGGACGGCGCCACCTCGGCCAGGCGGCTGCTGGCCGGCGCGTCGGTGTTCCGCCTGGCCGGCAGCGACGACCCGGCGATGAGCCTGCTGCTGCGCCACCTCGGCGACCGGGTGTCGGTGGTGCCGGCGCACGGCAGCCTGCACGGCCTGGCCGCCGTCGCGTCCAACGTCGCCGACGGCGCGACCGCGCACCTGCGCCACCACAGCGGCGTCTACAACGCGCCGTTCGCGCGGGCCGTGCTGCGCGGGCGGCACCCGATCCTGCTGCACCTGTGGCGCCGCGAGCAGGGCCTGCTGCTGCCGGCCGGCAACCCGCGCGGCATCAGCGGACCGGCCGACCTGCGCGGCCTGCGGGTCGCGAAACGCAGTCCCGGCACCGGAACCCGGGTCCTGCTCGACCACGCCCTGAGCGCCGCCGGCCTGGAACCCGACGGCGTCACCGGCCCCGAGTTCGGCACCCACCTGGAGGTGGCGCTGGCCGTGGCGGCCGGCGCCGTGGACACCGGCCTGGCAGTGCGCTCCGCCGCCGCCGACCTCGACCTGGGTTTCCTCCCGCTGGCCTGGGAGGACTACGACCTCGTCCTGGCCGCCGACGCCCTCGACGCCGCCGCCCCACTCGTCGAGGCGGTGCACGACCCCGGGGTGCACGCCGCCATCACCGCCCTCGGTGGCTACGACCTCGGCCGCGCCGGCTCGGTCGAGAACCTGACCATCTGAGGCGCCAGGGCAACCCGGGCGGGCCCGCCGCGCGTTCCAGCCGTGTCAGCGAACCGGCGCGGGAGGAACGGGTGTGAAGAGGTCCGAGGAAGAGTCGTACCGCGACTACGTGGTCGCCCGAACGGACGTCATGCGGCGCACCGCCTACCTCCTGTGCCGTGACTGGCACACCGCCGACGACCTGGTGGCGATCACCATGGTCAAGCTCTACCGGCACTGGTCGCGGATCGGCACGGAGTCCAGCCTGGACGCCTACACCCGCAGGACGCTGCTGCGGACCTGGCTGGACGAGAAACGCCGCCCCTGGCGCCGGCACGAGGAACTCGCCGAGACGCTGCCCGACACGCCCGACCCGGTGGAGTTCGCCGTGGTCAGCCGTGCGCAGCTGCTCGACCTGCTCTCCTCGCTGCCGCCACGGCGCCGCGCGGCGGTGGTGTTGCGCGGCTACCTCGGTCTCTCACTGGAGGAGACCGCGGAGATCCTCGGCTGCTCGGTGGGCACCGTGAAGAGCCAGACCGCGCGGGGGCTCGACACGTTGCGCGCCATGGCGGCCGGTACCGACTGAGGAGAGGAACATGGACAAGCGACTGTTCGACGAGGCGATGGGGGACGTGCCCCCGGCCACGTTCGACGTGGACGGGTTGGTCACCCGGGGTCGCCGCGCGGTGCGGTTGCGCCGGCTGACCAGCCCGGCGACCGCGACCGGCGCGGCCGTGGTGGTGGTGACCGGCGTCGTCGCGCTCACCCTGACCGGCAACGACGGGGGCCCGGCCACCGGCGTCGGCTCCGCGCCGCCGAAGATCACCACCGGTCCGAGCCAGTCCAGCCGGCCGAGCCAGCCGAGCAACCCGACCCCCGCTCCCCCGGCGCTGTGCTCGCGACCGAACCTGGAGACGCCGGCGCAGCTGATGCCCCGGCTGCGCGGCGCGGTCCAGCAGGCACTGATCGCGCAGCGGCCGAGCCTGGGCGTCTCCCCGCACCCCAAGGCCGAGTACCCGACCGGGGTGCGGCACGAGGCGCTGGAGTTCTACCAGGTCACCGGGGACGTCCAGGTCGCAGAGCCGATCTGCTCCGGTGACGGCTACTTCATGACCATGTCGACGACGTCGGTGCCGGTCGAGGGTGAGGGCACGCTGACTGTCATCGTGCAGCCGGACTTCTACGCCGACCTGCCCCCCGGGGACTGCGAGTCGACGACGGTGACCCCCGAGCAGACCTCCTGCGAACTGGTCACCACCCCCGACGGCGACACCGTGCTGCGCACGACGGCGCGGATGCCGGGCGGTGTCCGGCAGAACCGGGTCGACATCGACCGGGCGGACGGCACGGCGGTGATGGTCACCGTCGAGGACAGCACCGGCGGCATCAAGCCCGGTGGGTCACCGACGGCCTCCGCGCTGCCGCTGACCCTGGACCAGCTGACCGCCATCGGCACCGCGCCGGGGATGACGCTGTTCCCGTAGTGCCTAGCGGTGGGGCTGGTGCTGGTAGGGCGGCTGGCCGTACCAGCCCTGCTGCTGCGGCGGCGGAGCCACCGGGCGCCTGGTGCGCAGCGCCCGGGTGGTCGCCGGCAGCCACCACAGCACGGCCAGCACGATCGCCGGCACGGTGAACACCAGCGCGAAGACGTTCTCCTCGTGGCCGTCGTTGATGTCGTGGATGACGCCGAACGCGATCACCACGGTCGGCGGCAGCAGGAACGCCGTGGCCAGCCCCCTCGCCCAGCCACGGCCACCGATCGCCAGCAAGCTCGCCACCACCAGCGGCACGGTCAGCGCCGCGCCGATCCAGAACACGACGATCGCCATCTCGTTCTCCGAGATGGAGTCCTGGAGATCCTCGACGGTGTTGGTGACCTGCGCGCCACCGTCCTTCATGGACAGCAGGCGCTCGATCGTGGTGATCTCGCTCGCCGCGCCCAGCGCCATCATCACGAACAGCCCGACGTAGGCCAGGCCGGCGATCGCACAGATCACGCTGGTCGTCGTGAGCATCGCGGTCGATGGGCGTCGCGCGGCCGGGCCGGCGGAAGGGTAGGACACGCGGTACCTCACGAGTTCGGGGATCTCCGCGATCGTAGGAACCGGCGCCGGGCCGGGCTGTCCGGCGAACGCCCGACAGCCCGGCCCACCCCCGCTCACCCCAGGAAGCTGACCTCCGGATAGGCCGGCGACGGGCGGTCGATCAGCGGCGGGTGCTGGCAGCGCAGGTGCCGGTCGAAGAACGCCAGCACATAGGTCCTGGTGATCTCCAGCGCCCGCTCGGGGTCGATCGACTCGCCGAGGTCGATGCCCCACTGGCCGGCGAGCACCCCGAGGTCGGTGAACGACGCGTGCACGGTCCCGCTGACCATCAGCCAGCGCTTCCAGCCGGTCAGCCGCGTCCAGTCCTGCTCCCAGTCGTCGTAGGGGTTGGGCTGGCCGGGCGTGTACTCGTCCAGGCTGCCGACGAACATGAACGGCCGGGACAGACCGGTGTCGGGGATCGGCACGTGGGTGGAGCCGTCGATGTCGATACCGGCGCGGATCCGCCGGTCTCCGAGCATCGCCTGGATGGTGGCCGCGCCGCCGGCCGAGTGGCCGGCCATCCCGACCCGCCGGGGGTCGATCAGCGCGGCGGGGCCGGTCCGCCGCGCGGTCAGCGCGTCGAGCACGAACGAGGAGTCGGCCGCGCGGCCGGCGGCCAGGGTCGCCCAGAACCCCGGCAGGTGGTCGATCTCGCAGGACACGCAGCCGGCGACCCGGCCGTCGGGGAAGGTCATCGCCCGGTTCTCGTAGGTGTGGTCGATGACCGCGACGACGTAGCCGTGGCTGGCCAGGTCCTCGGCCAGGGTGCTGAGCGTGGCGCGGGAGTTGGTGTAGCCGGGCGAGAGCAGCACCAGCGGCCGGCTGCGCGCGCGGCCGGCGGGACGCGCGTCGACCACGGCGTTGGTCTCGACGGTGCTCAGTACCTCCAGGGGCAGGTCGGAGATGTCCTGCTCGGCCAGGTAGGCCGCCGACTCGGTGGGCGTCATGTACTGCCTGGTCGGCCCGTCGGTGCCGGTCGACGGGTAGAACAGCGACACCATCAGCTCCCGGTAGGGCACCGTCGGCACCCACGTGTCGGCGCGCGCGGTGTCCTTGAGGTACAGGGAGGTCACGCCGACGGGGTGGGTGCCCGTCGGGTCGGGTAAGTAGGGCGTCGGCGCCTGCGCCGAGGACGTCGCGGGGGCGACGGTCAGGGCGGCGGCGACCGCGGTGGCGACCGCGAGAACACGCATGGGCGAACTCCGTTTCGTTGTCAGGACAGGTGGTTGATACGACGGAAGGAGAACCAGGCCAGCAGGGCCGACAGCGCGAGGAAGAACCCGGCCTCGATCCCGTGCAGCGCCCAGAAGTGGCTGTCCGGGTGGTACACGAGGCGTTGCTGGTAGCCGAGTTCGTCCAGTCTCACCAGGCACCCCACGAGCGACTCGTGCGCCGGCGGGACGGGCTGCGGTCCGGTCAGACACCCCAGGCCGGCCACCTCCCGCAGCGAGCCCACGGCCGCGCCCTGGGCGTCGACGGTCTCGTTGGTCAGCGTCCAGGCACGGTCGGGTTCGATCACCCCCACCGACTCGAGCCCGTCGGGGGTGCCGCGGATCTCGCCGACGTTCGCCTCGGTGATCGCGACCGTCTCCTCGACCGGCGCCAGCAGGTAGGGCCGAACCAGGAACGGCACGGCGAGTTGCACGGCGACGAACAGCACCAGCGTCAGCGCCATCGCCGCCACGGTGCGGCGCACCAGCACCGCCACCGCGATCCCCAGGGCGTACGCGAACGCGGCGTAGCCGAACGGGGCGAGCCCGCGCGCCATGAACACCGCCGGCGAGATCCTCGGCGGCACGGCGTCGGCGTTCCAGGCGTCCTGGGCGTCCAGCGGCCCGGCCCACCAGGTCGCCGCCAGGCTCAACGCGCCGGCCGCGACCACGGCCGCCGGCAGGCCGACCGCGAACTTGGTCGCCAACCACCGCTTGCGGGTCACCGTCTGGTTCCACACCAGACTGTGGGTGCCGGTCTCCAGTTCGCGGGTCACCATCGGCACGGCGACGAAGATCGCGATCAGCACCGGCAGGGCGGTCACCCCGATGAGCGTCACCGTGTACACGACGTCGAGTTGGGTGTAGTCGGTGGTGCCGAGGCCGGTGGCCAGCAGGACGGCGACCAGGACCAGCACGACGGCGGCCATCGCGGCACCGGCGGCGCGGAACTGGCGCAGGGCCAACCAGGTCATCGCAGGACCTCCAGTGCGGGGCGGGTGGCCTCGGGCGTGCTCAGGTACTCCAGGACCAGGTCCTCCAGGGTCAGCTCGCCGACCGTCCACAGCGGATCGAACAGGGCGTTCTCGCTGCGCACGCACAGGGTCGTCTGCCGGTCGGTGTGCCGGGCGGAGACGATCCGCTGGCCATCGGGCAGGTCGTCGACGTCGCGGCGCGGGCCGGAGAGCCGGTGGTGCACGGCGAGCAGGTTCTCGACCTCGCCGGTGAGCCGCACCCGCGAGTCGACCAGCACGACCAGGTAGTCGCAGACCCGTTCCAGGTCGGCGATCAGGTGCGAGGACATCAGCACCGACAGCCCCTGCTCGGCGACGGCCTCCATCAGGTCACGCAGGAAGTCCCTGCGCGCCAACGGGTCCAGCGCGGCGACCGGTTCGTCGAGCAGCAGCAGCTCCGGCCGTTTGGCGATGCCGATGGTGAGCGCGAGCTGGGCCCGCTGGCCGCCGGAGAGCCGCCCGGCGGCCTGGTTGGGGTCCAGGCCGATCCGTTCGATGCGCCGCCGCGCGAGGTCGGCGTCCCAGCGGGGGTTGAGGCTGGCGCCAAGACGCAGGTGCTCGGCGACGGTCAGGCCGGCGTAGAGCGGGGTGTTCTGGGCGACGTAGCCGACCTTGGCGAGTTGGTCGGTGCCGCTGCCGGGGATGCCGCCGCAGACCTCGATCGTGCCCTCGGTGGGCCTGAGCATGCCGGCGGCCAGGTTGAGCAGGGTGGACTTGCCGGCGCCGTTGGGCCCGACCAGGCCGGCGACGTGGCCGGCGGGGACGTCCAGTTCACAGCCCGCCAGCGCCCACCGCCGCTTGGTGTACCGCAGGCCGAGATTGGTGGCACGTAAGACGGTCACGCTATGTCCTCCCGGGCGGCGGCGCGAAACGTGGTGAGGAACAACGCCTCGATGCTCTCCTCGTCGAGGCCGGCGCGGCGGGCCTTGGACAGCCAGCGGCGCAGGTCCTGGCGCAGTGGCCCGAGGGCGGCGAGTGAGCCGCCGTCGAGCGTGCCGGTGACGAAGGTGCCGACGCCGGGGCGGGCGGCGACCAGCCCGTCGTGCTCCAGTTCGCGGTAGGCCTTGAGCACGGTGTTCGGGTTGATCGCCAGCTCGGCGACCACGTCCTTCACCTTGGGCAGTTGGTCGCCCTCGCGCAGCATGCCCAGCCGCAGCGCGTGCCGGACCTGGCGGACCAGCTGCTGGTACGGCGAGAGCCCGGACCCGCCGTCCAGATGGAACTCGATCACGACTACCTCCATTTATCTAGCTAACTAGCACTATAGCTTCATAGCTCGATTATGACCAACGGAGGGGGTGTGGAACCGGCGAACCCGGTGTGACGTCTGAGTCCAGGATGTCGCGCAACTTGGGGAGGTTGCCATGGACGGGTTCACCGTCGACGTCGAGGCACTGACCGCCGCCGGCCAGGGAATCACCGACCTGATGGGGAAACTGGACCAGAAGAAGGTCCAGGACATCGACTGCGACTCGGGCGCCGTCGGCCACGACCGGCTGGCCGGTTCGCTGGAGAACTTCTGCGACCGCTGGCAGATCGGCGTGGAGAACCTGCTGTCCGACGGCGCGCAGATCGCCCAGCGGCTGCTCGACTCGGCCTCCGAGTACAGCCGCCGCGACGACGAGGCCGCCGCCGCGATGGGCGGTGGCGGCGGTGGCTGAGCTCGGCGAGACCACCGACCCGAAGGCGCTGGTCCCCGGCACCCCGTCGGCGCTGCGCGACACCGCGCGTTCCCTCGGCGAGTACGGCGACCTGCTCATCCAGGTCGGCGAGGGCCTGCGCACGATCGACGACGGCGGCTGGCAGGGTCCGGCCGGCGACGCGTTCCGCGCCGCGTTCGGCGGCGAACCCAGCCGCTGGATCACCTGCGGTGAGTGCTTTCGGGACGCGCGCAACGCCGTCGAGGCCCACGCCGAGACCCTGGAGTGGGCGCAGGGCGAGGCGGCCGTCGCGATCGACCTGTGGGAGCAGGGCGAGCAGGCGACCGCGAACGCCCGCGCCGCCCACGACCAGGCGCGGGACAAGGCGCAACGCGAGGCGTCAGCCGCCGGTGAACCCCCGCCGCCGGACAAGCCGTTCACCGACCCCGGCGAGGAGTTGCGCCAGCAGGCGCGGGACAAGCTCGACCGGGCCCGCGAGCAGGTCCGCACGGCCGGCGACGAGGCCGCCGACACCGTGGAACGCGCCCAGCAGGCCGCCCCCGAGGAACCCGGCTGGCTGGAGAGCGCGTTCGGCGGCGTCACCGACGCCATCGGCGACGGCCTACGCGCCCTCGGCGAGGGCATCGGCGCGGCCGTCCGCGACGTCGGCGAGGCCGTCGACGAGGTCCTCGAAGACATCGGCGGGGCGGTCGACAGCGTGCTCGACGGCGTGGGCGACGCCGTCGGCGACGTGCTGGAGGACATCGGCGACCGAACCGGCATCGAGGAGATCTCCGATGCCGGTCGGGTCGTCGACGAGGCCCTCGACGACGCGGGCGACGCCGTCGACGACGCCCTCGACGACGCGGGCGACGCGGTGGCCGGCGCGACCGACGACGCGGGCGACGCCGTCGAGGACGGCCTGGACAACGCCGGGGACGCCGTCGACCCCGACGAGGACGACGACGGCGTCCCCGAGGACCCGTCCAACGACGAGGACGGCGAGGTCTACGAGGGCGAGGACCCCGACGACGACGATCCCGACCAGCACGACGGCGGAGACGAGGACCACCCCAAACGCCAGACCGGCACCGAGTGGGACAACGCCGAGGGCGACAGCGACGACCTGCCCCCCAACCCGGAACACGTCTACACGACCCCCGAACGCCAGGACCACATCCTCGACGGCGACCCGAACGACGAGGAAAGCGGCGGGCACCGCTACGGGACCGGCCGCCCCAACAAGACCGAGTTCCCCGAGCACTGGGACGACGACGACATCATCGAGAACGTGGAGGACGTCACCCGCAACCCCGACTCGCCACCGCGCCAGCTGCCCGACGGCAAATGGGAGGTCCGCGGGGAGCGGGATGGTGTCGACATCCGCGTGATCGTCGACCAGAACGGCTCGATCGAGACCGCGCACCCCACCGGCGGCGATGGTGTGGTCAAGAATGACAGCCAGGGAAACCCCCACCCCAAGCCCCGCTGAGGAGCACCCGATGAACATCGACCGACAGCGTCTCTACGACGGGTCGAAGGAGCTGGTCGAGCGTCTGGCCGACCGCCTGCCCGAGGCGGACGTGGAGACTTTCCTGTCCCTGCACGATGTCGGGGAGCCGCTGTACCTGCTGAACCTGCTGTGCGCGGGACTGATCAAATGGCGCACGGAGGTGACGGCGGCGGAACGTGACGCACTGGCGGAACTGGTGACCGGAGTGGCGTCGACGAACACCCGCTATCCGTTCCTTGTGGACGCACAGGGTTCACTGGAGGCGCTCAACGTGGTGGAGTGAGGGCGGTGGGGGCCGTACTCACCGCCGATCCCGACACCGGCCGGCGGACCAGGACCCACCACTCACGACCGAGTTGTCCACAGGTCGGCCCTGGCCGGCCGCAGCCACCCGACACTGTCGGTGTCGAGCCCTATCCTTGAAGCAAGGGGTCCCCCTTCGCGGCGGCGGGAGTGTGCGAGGTTCGGCGTTCGCAGTCGCACACGCGGGCGGGGTGGGGTCTGCGGGGGCGGGGTGGGGGCGCAGCGGGGATCATGCGCTGATGGTGACGTTGGACCGGTTGGTGAACGTGCTCGGCGGCTATGGCGTTCGGCTGTGCGGGTGCCGGGTGCCGCGCTCGACCGAGTTGCGGGGCGTGGTGGTGCACGACGCCGCCGACGACCGGGAGGTGTCGGGCGAGGTCTACCTGGCGGTGGGTGCCGGCACGGCCGCCGAGGCGGTGGGCTGGGCGGTCGCCGCCCGCGCCAGCGTCGTCCTGGTTCGGGGCGACGACCGCCTCGCGGCCGAGGCCGACGAACTCGGGGACGCCGAGGGGATCGCCGTGTTGGTGGTGGACCCGAGGGTGGCGTGGAGCGAGTTGGGCGGCGTGGTCTACGGCCTGGTGCTGGAGGGCCGCGAAACCGACTCCGGGCGGGGACCGACCGACCTGTTCGCCCTGGCCGACAGTCTCGCGTCGGCCATCGGCGGGGCGGTGGTGATCGAGGACCGGTCGGCCCGGCTGATGGCCTACTCCAGCCTGCGCGACCACGAGGCCGACCCCGCGAGGGTGGCGACGATCCTGGGCCGGCGCATCCCCCAGGACCTGCGGGAACTGCTGGCCGCGCGGGGGGTCGCCGCGCACCTGATGACCTCCGACGAGCCGTTGTTCGTGCCGGCGGTGCCCGAGCACGGGCTGAGCGCGCGGATGGTCGTCGCCGTGCGGGCGGGGCGGGAGCCGTTGGGGTCGGTGTGGGTGAGTTGCGCCGAGCCGCTGACCGGGGCGCCACGCGCCGCGCTGGTCGACGGCGCCCGGACGGTGGCGCTGCACCTGCTGCGGTCCCGGGCGAGCGCCGACCTCGAACGCCAGGTCGAGTCGGATCTGGTGATCCGCCTGCTGGAGGGCACCCCCGACGCCACCACGGTCGTCAGCCGCCTGGGCATGCCGCCCGGGCCGATGCGCCTCATCGCCGTGCGACCACACCTCGGCGACGAGCCGCACGCCGCACTGCTGCTGGCGTTCGAACTGGCCACCACCGGTTTCGGCTGGTCACGGCCGGGCCGCAGCGCCCTGCTCGGCGTCACCCTCTACACCCTGCTCCCCGGCGAGAACGCCGACACCGCCCGCCGCTGGGTGTACGCACTCCAGGCGGCGCTGCCCCCCACGGCGACCGTCCACGCCGGCATCGCCGCCGCCGCGACCCCCGGCGAACTCCCCGCGGCCCGCCAGGAGTCCGACGAGTGCCTCGCCCTCCACGAAACCCGCCCCGGCCCGCCCCCCACCTACGACGAGTCCTGGCACGACATCCTCCTGCAACGCCTCCGCGCCGCCGCCAGGGCCGGCCGCGTCCCCGCCCGAGGCCCGGTCGCCGAACTCCGCCGCCACGACCGCGAACACGGCACCGTCTACATCGACACCCTGAGCGCCTGGCTCGCGGCCCAGGGCGACCTCACCGCCGCCGGCGAACGCCTGGGCGTTCACCAGAACACGATCCGCAACCGCCTGCGCCGCATGTCCGAACTCACCGCCATCGACCTGTCCGACCCCGACAAGCGTTTCGCCACCGCCATCGACCTGGCCGCCACCGAAGGCCTGAACCCCCGGTGACCACACCCCTGTGTCCGGCCACGGGGCCGAGCGCAGGCCCTCCCACGCCCCACGCCTCCACCCCACCAGCCACGACCCCGGGCCGGGGCGAGGCACAGGAGCAACGACCACCAGCCCCACACCCATGGTCACGGTCCGAGATCGCCCACTGTAGGAAGCCCACACCTCACCCACCCCCAATTGTGGCTTCCGAACAACCCTCCGCCTCGGTTCCCACGCCATCCTGGCCTTCAAGGTGCGGCTTCCTGGAGGTGGCGGAGAGATGGTCGGCATCGGGCGCGGTGGAGACGTGCCTCAGTCGGCGGTCGTGGTCGGTGCGGGCATCGTGGGGCTGTCGACAGCCTGGTTCCTGCAGGAACGCGGCGTCGAGGTGTCCGTGGTGGACCGTTCGGGCGTGGCGGCGGGTGCCTCCTGGGGCAACGCCGGCTGGATCGCCCCGGGACTGGCCATTCCGCTCAACGAGCCGTCCGTGCTGCGCTACGGGTTGAAGTCGATGTTCAGCCCGTCGGCGCCGCTGCACATTCCGCTGCGGCCAGATCCGAAGCTGATCGCGTTCCTGACCCGGTTCGCCGCGCACTGCCGGTGGCCGGCGTGGGCGCGGGCGGTGCGCGCGAACCTTCCGCTCAACGACGAGAGTGTCGAGGCCTACGACGTCCTGACCGGCAACGGCGTGCAGGCCGTCACCGTCGACGCCCCGATCACGGCGGCGTTCGAGAACACACACCGCGCCCAGGGTCTGCTGCGCGAGTTGCAGCGGATGGCCGAACAGGGCCAGCCGGTCGTCCACCAGACGGTCACCGGCGACGAGTTGCGTGCGCTGGTGCCGTTGGCGTCCTCGACGTTGACCGCCGGTGTCCGGGTCGACGGGCAGCGTTACGTCGACCCCGGCTCGTTCGTGCGCGCGTTGGGTCAGGCGGTCGTCGAGCGGGGCGCCACGGTGCACACCTTCGAGGTCGATGACGTTCGCGCCGGCCAGCGCGGGGTGACCGTGCACGGCCCGCGTGACCAGGTTCTTTCCGCCGATGTCGCGGTGTTGGCGACGGGGGCGTGGCTGACTGGGCTGGCGCGGCGGTTCGGTGTGCGGACACCGGTGCGCGCCGGGCGGGGCTACTCGTTCACGGTGCCGGTCGACCGCCCGGTGCCCGGTCCGATCTACCTGCCGGACGTGCGGGTGGCGTGCACGCCCTATCACGGCGGCCTGCGGGTCGCCGGGACGATGGAGTTCCGTGACCCGGACAGCCCGGCGGTTCCGGCGCGGCTGGCGGCGGTCATCGAATCGGTGCGGCCGCTGTTGGACGGCGTGCGCTGGTCGGAGCGGCGTGACGTGTGGGTCGGCCCGCGGCCGGTGACGCCGGACGGGCGTCCACTGGTCGGCGCGGCCGGTGCGCCCGGGGTGTTCGTCGCCGGCGGGCACGGCATGTGGGGCCTGGCGCAGGGCCCGGTCACCGGCCGGCTGCTGGCCGAGCGGATCACCACCGGCAAGCAGCCGGACGCCCTGCGCGACCTCGACCCCCTGCGCTGACGCGCTAGTTACCCGTGACGGAGGACCGACGATGACCCGTACCCGTGTCTGGTTGACACCCCAGGCCCACCAGCGGCTGCGGGCCGAACTGGCCGCGCTGCGCTCCACCCGCACCCCCGGCGACCTGGAGCGGGACGCACGCATCCGCGAGATCCAGGAGCTGGTGGCGAACGCCGTCGTCGGCCAGGACCCGCCCGACGACGGCGTCGCCGAACCCGGCATGGTGCTGACCGTGCGTTACGACGACGACTCGGACACCGAGACGTTCCTGTTGGGGGTGCGCGGCGCGGAGGACGCCGACCTCGGACATCTGGACATCGAGGTCTACTCCCCCAGCTCCCCGCTCGGCACCGCACTGACCGGCGCCCGCCGGGGCGAACGGCGTTCCTACCAGATCCCGAGCGGTGCGACCGTCGAGGTCACACTGGTCGACGCGGTGCCGTTCAGCCACCACCGGGGAGCCTAGAATCGGGCCATGGACGACGAAGCCGGCGGCGACCCCGCGTGCTGGCTGTCCCGGGTGTGCCCGGAGTGCGGGCTGCTGATCGAGGGACCTCTGCCGGCCACGTGCGAACGGTGCGGGGCCTTGGTGGAGGCTGAGTAACCGTTCGCCTCGGTGGCACCGCGCCTCGGTCGCGGCGCGGCCGAACCGTGCACCACCGGGCCAGCCGGTCCCGCCGCCGACCGGCCGACCGCTCCAGCGGCCCCACGACGACCGCACCCCCTCGCCTCCAACCGCACCCCGAGTTGTCCACAGGCCAGCCTGCGCAGGCCCTCCCCCACCTGCCAGCCGGATAGAATGGCGCTGAGGGGTGCCCCCGGAGCGGGTGGGGGATGTGGGGTGTCGGATTTTGCGGTGGCTTTGCGGCTCTGACCGGCGGAGGGGCTGCCGCCCGCCCCCGGCCCCGGCGGTGACGGCGTCGCGTTCAGTGCGTGTCCGGGGCTGCGGAAAGCATGCGGGTGGCGGCCTCCGCCGCGGTCATTCCGGCGATGATGCCCAGCTTCTCGGCGACGGGGTTCACCTCGCCGATCACGCCGGTTCGGTAGGTGCTCCGGCCGTCCCCGACGGCGGCGGTGGATCCGTCCACGACGGCCGAGGGGATTCCTCGTTCGGCCAGGCGGTCCATCCCCCGGACGGCTGACCGCTCCAGTGGCTGACCGGCGTCGTTGGTGATGGTCCCGCGTACCGCGTATCCCTCCAGATAGTCCGCCATGGCCACGCCGGAATGCGACCCCATACAGATCACCGCGCCGTTGATCCGCTCGTCGCCGTGGGCGATCGTGTCCAACGCGATGACCCGCCCGCCGGAACCCTCGTGCATCACGTGCTGCACCCGCTTGACCTGGAACGGTCCCAGCACCCCGGTGGCCAGCAGTTCGGCCGCCTGCCGGGCGGGCATGCCCGCGACGACTCCCAGTGACGACGCGGCCTCGTTCGTGGCCAGGATCAACCCCTGCGAGTACATCGCCATCCCGTCCGCGATGGGCGCCGTGCGGCCGTCGACGGCGGCGGCGGGCACCCCGGCCCGGTCCAGCACCGGCAGCCCCGAGATCCCGCCGTCGTCCAGCCCTGGCCCGGCGGCGTGACCGATCACGCCACGCAACCGCAGGTGCAGCACCAACTCCACGGCACACGCCGCGCTGTGGGAGCCGGCCACCACCACGTCCAGCGGCGTCAGCCGATGGTCGACGTGCCCCATCGAGTCCATGCACACGATCCGCGAACCGTCCCGCTCCCACACGACCGTGTGGGGCGCACTGCCGTCACTCAACGCCATGCCACGCCACTCCTTCGGGCTTCGGTATCCCCAACGATGGTATACGGGATACCGCGAATGTTACGCTCGACCGAGTACGGAAAGGACGGTGCGGTGAGCTACCAGGACATCACCTACGTGACCGCGAACCACGTCGCGACGATCACCATCAACCGACCGGAGAAGCGCAACGCCTTCCGCGAGGAGACGCTCGACGAGCTGATCGAGGCGTTCCGCGAGGCCGAGGCCGACTCCGCCATCGGCGTCATCGTGCTCACCGGCGCCGGGGACAAGGCCTTCTGCTCCGGCGGCGACATCGCCTGGGAGCACGCCTCCACCCCCGCCGGCGCCCACCAGCTCGCCCGACGCACCACCATGCTCGCGATGATCATCCGGGGTTGCGGCAAACCGGTGATCGCCCGCGTGCACGGGTTCGCCGTCGGCGGCGGCAACGAACTCCAGCTGCTGTGCGACCTCACCGTCGCCACCGAGGACTCGAAGTTCGGCCAGTCCGGGCCGAAGATGGGCAGCGTCCCGATCTGGTGGGGCACCCAGCTGCTCCCCCGGCTCGTCGGCGAGAAACGCGCCCGCGAGGTCGTCATGCTCTGCAAGCAGTACACCGCCCAGGAAGCCCTGGACATGGACTGGATCAACCGGGTCGTGCCCGCCGACCAGCTCGACGACGCCGTCGCCGAGTGGTGCGACACGCTGCTCGGGATGAGCCCGCAGGCCCTGCGCGTCGCGAAACTCTCGCTCAACTTCGAGTCCGACCAGCTGTGGCCCTCGGTCCTGCACGGCTACCAGATGATCTCCTTCATCCACGGCACCGAGGAGTTCCACGAGGGCACCTCCGCGTTCCTGGAGAAGCGCCCGGCCGACTTCTCCCGCTTCCGCTGATGACCCCCGAGGAACTCACGGCACGGCTGGCCATCCCCGCCAACGAGGGCCACGACCGGCGCACGACCCTGGCCGACGCGGTCGCCACGCACGTCCGCCCGCACGACACCGTGCACGTCGCCTACGCCGACGCCCGGCCCAACGCCGCGCTGCACCAGATCGTGCGGCGCTTCGCCGGCACCGACCCCGGCCTGACGATCGTCACCGCCGGGCTGGTCAGCAGCCAGCACGCGCTGCTGGAAACCGGTGTCGTGCGCAAGGTGATCGCCTCGTTCGCCGGGGAGAACCTGCCGACCCCGCGCCCCAACCGCGCCTTCCAGCGAGCGGTCGCCGAGGGCCGGGTCGAGCTGGAGAACTGGTCACTGTGGAGCCTCACCGCGCGGCTGGTCGCCGGGGCGCTGGGCGTGCCGCACTTCCCGATCCGCTCGCTGGCCGGCAGCGGCATGGCCGACGAACTGCGCGGCGGCCCCTACACCGAACTGCCCGACGGCACCGGCACGGTCACCGCGCTGCGCCCGGACGTCGTGGTGCTCCAGGCACTGGCGGCCGACGCGGCCGGCAACGTCGTGCTCTCCGCGCCCTACGGCGAGGGCCTGTGGGGCGCGCTCGCGGCGAAACGCGGCGTGATCGTGTGCGCGGAACGGGTGGTGCCGACCGCGATGATCCGCGAACACGCCTCGCTCACCCGCATCCCGGCGCACGCGGTGCTCGCCGTCTGCGAGGTGCCGTTCGGCTCGCACCCCTACGGCTCGTACAACCCGGGGTTCCCCGGCGTCGAGGACTACGTGGAGGACGAGGAGTTCGTGCGGGACGTGTTCACCGCGTCGCGCACCCCAGAGGGGTTCCGGACGTGGATCGACGAGTGGCTGCTTGGCACCGCCGACCACGACGCCTACCTGGCCAAACTCGGCGACCGGCGGCTCGCGGCGTTACGGGAGGCGGCCGACCCGTCGTCCTGGCTGGACAGCCCGGTGCCCGCCCCCGACGGGCACACCGCGACCGAGGCCATGGTCGTCACGGCCGCGCGCCGGATCGCCGGGCGGGTGCGTGAGGGCGGGCACCACGCCGTGCTGGCCGGGGTCGGGCAGGCGAACCTGGCGTCGTGGCTGGCCGTCACCGACCTGAAGGCCGCCGGCGTCGAGGTGGAGCTGATGGCCGAGATCGGCATGTTCGGCTACCGCCCGCGCGCCGGGGAACCGTTCATCTTCGCCAAACGCAACCTGCCGACCTGCAAGCTGCTGACCGACGTGATGACGGTGCTCGGCGCGCTGGTCGCCGGCCCGAGGACCCGCTCGTTCGGGGCGATCGGCGCCGCGCAGATCGACCAGGACGGCAACACCAACTCCACCTGGGGCGACGACGGCCGGTTCCTGGTCGGCTCCGGCGGCGCCAACGACGTCGCCACCGCCGACGAGGTGCTGGTGACCGTCGACCACAAGCGGTCACGTCTGGTGCGGCAGGTCCCGTTCGTGACGTGTCCCGGGCGGGCGGTGCGCACCGTGGTGACGTCGGCGGCGGTGTTCGAACGCGACCGCGACCGGTACGTGCTGACCTCCGTGCTGGGCGAGGGCGCCGAGTCGGACCTGGTCAGGGCGGCGCGCGCGGAGTGCGACTGGGAGTTCGACGTGGCGCGCGGGTTGGTCAGGGAACCGGCGCCGACCGGTGAGGAGCTGGGGACGCTGCGGGCCTTCGACCCGGCCCGACGTTTCCTGAAATGACGTTTCCCGAAATGACGGAGTGGAGGTTGTGATGAACTGGCGTGACGAGGTGGCGCGGCGCGACCCGGCCGGCCACGACGCGATGGTCGCCTACATCGGGCACGTGACCGGCCGCGACGAGATCCCGCAGCGGTACCGGGAGCTGATCCTGTTCGCGGTGTCTGCCGGCCTGCGGTTCGCCCCGAGCATGCGCTCCCACGGCGCCAAGGCCCTCGAATCCGGCGCGACCCGGGAGGAGCTGGTCCAGGCGTTGCAGCTGGCCGGCCTGTCCGGCGGGTTCACCTGCCTCATCGAGGGGATGGCGGTCCTCGCCGAGCTGGACCAGGCATGATCGCCGTCCGTTGCCGCCCGAACGGTCGCCGGTATACCGTGGATCCGTACACCAGGCGCGGAACGTGGGGATGATGGACGCGACCACCTCGATCGACGACGGCGCCGGCTCGGTCCGGCTGGAACGGGCGACACTGGGCTCCCAGATCGCCGACGTGATCCGCCGAGAGATCATCTTCGGCCGGCTCAAACCAGGCGAACGCCTCGGCCAGCGGGACCTGTGCGAACGCTTCGGCACCAGCCGCATGCCCGTCCGCGACGCCCTGCGCCAACTCATGTACGAAGGCTTCGTCGCCTCCGACGGCGGAAGACACCTGGTGGTCCTGCGGATGCGCCGCGAGGACATCCGCGACACCTACGAGATCGAAGGCATGCTGCACGGCCTGGCCACCCGCCGCGTCGCCACGAACGCCACCCCCGCCCAACAGGCAGAACTGCGCGACTTCCACGAACGGATGCTGGTCGCCCCCGACCAACTGGCCGTCATGGCCGACCTCAACTGGCGGTTCCACCGCCGAATCAACCAACTGGCCGACTCCCAGAAACTGATCGCCGCCCTACGCGCCCTCGCCCTCCAGATCCCCCGCGACTACCTCGTCGAGTTCCCCGAATGGGCAACCCGCGCGAACACCGAACACGCCGAGATCCTGGACGCCGTCCGGCGTCGCCGGGGCCCCAAGGCGGAGTCGTTGATGCGGGACCACGTGCTGGCCGCCGGCGAGGACCTGATCCGCTTCCTGGAATCCTCCGGCGTCGACCTGGACTGAACCGTCCCCCAGCTCCAACCACACCACGACTTGTCCACAGCCCCACCACCAAACCCCCAACCACCCCCCAACATCGAATAGAATGGCCTGAGGGGGTGCCCCCGGAGCGGGTGGGGTTTGTTACCGCGCGTTGGCTCATCAGCCAGGACGAGGGCTCAAGCCAGACTGGGCTCGCTCGCCGGATCGACGGCTCGGCCGGCCCAAAGACCCAGCCAGACCGAGGCTCGCTCGCCGAACCGACGGCTCAGCCAGACCAAAGACCCAGCCAGACCGAGGCTCGCTCGCCGAACCGACGGCTCAGCCAGACCAAAGACCCAGCCAGACCGAGGCTCGCCCGCCGAACCGACGGCTCAGCCGGCCCAAAGACCCAGCCAGACCGAGGCTCGCTCGCCGAACCGACGGCTCAGCCAGACCAAAGACCCAGCCAGACCGAGGCTCGCTCGCCGAACCGACGGCTCAGCCAGACCAAAGACCCAGCCAGACCGAGGCTCGCCCACCAGACCAAAGACTCGACGGCCAGACCGAACGGCCAGACCGAAGACCCAGCAGACCGAAGGCTCGGCCGGACCGAAGAACCAGCCCGACAGAAGGCCCAGCGGCCAGACCAAGTGCTCAAGCCAGCACGAGGGCTCAAGCCAGGCCGAGGGCTCGCGACCAGCCCGAATCGGGTCGTGGGCACGGTCCGGGCTCGGCCCCCGCCCAGCCCGGCGCGTCAGGCTGGCGATTCTCCCAGTCGGTCCCGAGCCAGGTCGGCGAGTTCGCCGGTGCGGATCTTGCCGGACGGGGTGCGGGGCAGGTCGTCGGCCGCGACCAGCCACACCTGTCTCGGCTGTTTCTGGCTGGACACCCGTTCGCGCATGAACGTCAGCACCGTGTCGGCCGTCAGGTCCCCGTCCGGCACGACGAACGCGACCGGCACGTTGCCCAGCCGCGTGTCCGGCACACCGACGACGAACGCGGCCGCCACCCCGGGGCATTCCTGGAGGTGCCGCTCGACCTCCGCCGGGTACACGTTGAACCCGCCCACGGTGATCATGTTCTTGCGTCGACCGACGAAGTACAGGTAGCCGTCCTCGTCGAAGCGGCCCAGGTCGCCGGAACGGAACCAGCCCGACGGGGTGATCGCCGCCGACGTGGCCTCCGGACTCGCCAGGTATCCCTTGCCGACGCACGAACCGGGTGTCACGTCGCCGAACCAGATCTCGCCGACCACCCCGGCCGGCTGCGTGTGCCCGGTCTCCGGGTCGACGACCCGCACGTCCGCGCTGGGCAGCGGCCTGCCGACGGAGTCCAGCCGGCGCTCCAGCGGATCCCGCGCGCTGGACACAGTGGACAGACCGCCGCATTCGCTCATGCCGTAGGCCTGCATGGCGTTGGGTGCCAGTTCGTCGACGACCCGGCGCATCAGGTCCGGGTCGACCGCCGAGCCGGCGACGTGCGCGGACCGCACGGTCGACGTGTCGGTGTTCGTGAAGTCCTTGTGGGACAACAGCATTCGGAACATCTCCGGCGCGCCGGGGACGTAGGTCACGCCCCGGCCGGCGATGAGCGCGAGGCTGGCGGCGGCGTCGAAGGTCCTGGTGACCTCCAGGCGACAGCCGTTGTACAGGGCCAGACCGTTGGTGTACAGGCAGCCGAAGTTGGTGAACATCGGCACGTGTCCGAGGATCACGTCCCCGCTGCCGAGTCCGGCCAGCTCGCTCCAGTGGGTGATCGTCGCGAGGTTGTTGCTGTGCAGGGAAAGTCCGGCCTTGGGCAGGCCGGTCGTGCCCGAGGTGTACATGATGTTCATGACGTCGGTCGGTGCGATCCGGGCGGCGATCCGGTCCAGGCCGTCGCGTTCGACCGGGCCGCCGGACAGGTCGGCCAGCGTCACCACGCCGGGCAGGTCCAGTGGCTCGACCGACACCACCAGGCGCAGGTCGGGCAGGCCGTCGCCGTCGAGCAGCCGGTGCAGGATCGGCAGCGGGTCGGTCTTGCCGGCGAAGTCGGTGGAGGTGAACAGCACGGTCGCCCGCGACTCGACCAGCGCGTGCCGCAGCTCCACCTCACGGTAGTAGGAGTACAGCGGCAGCAGCGCACAGCCAACGCGGTAGGTCGCCCACTGGGCCAGCAGGAAGTCCAGACCGTTGGTCATCCACACGGCCAGCGTCTGGCCGGGCCGCACCCCGCGCGCCAGCAGCGCGCTGGCCAGCTCGTCGACCTCGCGGCGCAGCTGACCATAGGTCAGCTCGCGCTCCCCCGCCGCCGCGTACACCGCGTCCGCGTGCTCCTCGGTCCTCGCGCGGAACAGCTCGACCCAGTTCACGCCGCGTCCTCCAGCACCGGATCGGACACGACCGCCACGCACGCCAGCGAACCCGGCCCGCCCAGAGCGTGCGCCAGGCCGCGTCGCGCGCCGGGCACCTGACGTTCGCCCGCCCTGCCCCACAGCTGGTCGCACACGTCCACCACCATCCGCACGCCGGTCGCGCCGATCGGATGCCCGCACGCCTTCAGGCCACCGGACGTGTTCACCGGCAGCACCCCGCCAGGACCGGTGGCGCCGGACAGCACCAGGTCACGGCCCTCACCGGCGCCGCACAGGCCGAGGTCCTCGTAGTTGACGATCTCGGTGATGGTGAAGCAGTCGTGCAGTTCGACCACGTCCAGCTGGTCGATCGGCGCGCTCACCCCGGCGGCGGCGTAGGCGGCGCGCGCGGCGTTGCGGGTCGACTCGAAACCGAGCATGTCGAAACGCGCGGACAGGTTCGCGGTGAAGTAGCCCAGGTCGTTGGACATCGCGATGCCGCTGATCGTGGCCCGCCGCCGGCCGCGCGCGTCCTCGGCGCGCACCAGGACCAGCGCGGCCGCACCGTCGGTGGTCGGGCAGGCGTCGAACAGGCCGATCGGGCCGGCGAGGCGGGGCGCGGCCTCCACCTGGGCGCCGGTCACCGCCGAACGGAAGTGTGCGCGGGGGTTCGCGGCGCCGAAGGCGTGGTTCTTCGTGGCCACCGCGGTCATCGCCGGACGCACCTCCCCGTACACCGCGCGGTAACGCTCGGCGACGATGCCGAAGATCCCCGGCGCGGTGCGGCCCTTGCTCAGGACCGGGTGTCCCCGGTCGACGTGCTGCATGACCAGGCTGCCGCGCGGGCCGACATCACGCATCTTCTCCGCGCCGACGACCAACGCCACGTCGCAGGTGCGTCCGCGCAGCGCGGCGACCGCCTGGCGGAGGGCGTCCAGACCGGACGCGCAGTACGCGGCGACCCGGCTGACCGGCCGGTTGTGCATGGCCAGCGGCTCGGCCAGGGACGTGCCGGCGTTGCCCTCGTCGGAGTAGGTGTAGGCGAACGCGGTGCCCAGCCACGCGGCGTCGACGTCGTCGAGGGTCAGGCCGGCGTCGGCCAGGGCCGAGGTGGTCGCGTCCCTGGCCAGGTCGGCGAAGCCGAGGTCGAAGAACTCGCCGAACGGGGTACTGGCCGCGCCGAGCACCACCACGTCGTCGGTCATGGGAGTACCGCCTTCCAGAAGTAGTGCGGGAGGTCGCCGCCGTCGTGGAGGCGGCGCAGGGCGAGGGTGACGCGGTCGTCGACCTCGGCCCAGCGCGACGAGCCGGCGGCGAGCTGGCCGAAGAACCGGCCGCCGCCGTCGAGGTCGACGACCACCATCTGCACGTCGCGGTCGGGGGCGGCGAACAGGCGGTCGAGGTTGTGGCTGACGACCGTGCCGGTGCGGGCCAGTTCGGTGGGCGCCAGGTCGGTGCCGCCGCACAGGTCGCAGGTGTGCCGGGGTGGGAACGCGACGTCGGCGCAGGTGGCGCAGCGGGTGCCGGTCAGCCCGACCAGCGCGGGGGCCTCGCGGCGCAGCTTGGCCGGGGAGGTCCACATCGCACTGTCGGAGGTGGACAGCGTGCGGGTCCACAGGCGGTAGCCGTACTCGTCGAGCGAGGCGCGGGCCTCGATGCGGACGGTCTCGGCGATGTCCGGGCCGGCGCGCAGCAGCAGCGCGTCGCCACCCCAGCCGAGTTCGAGCACCGCGACCAGCGAGCCGGGGCCGGCGGCCACCAGCCGTTCGAACGCGGTGCGCAGGGTGGCGGCGGCCAGGCGCCCGGCGGCGTACTCGGGGCCGGCGGTCCACACGGCCGGCACCTGCCAGCGGGCCGCCCAGCGCGGGGCGCGGACCGGGACGCACGCGGAGAGCACGACCCCGGCGAGGTCGTCGCGGGTGCGGCCGGCGCGTTTGACCAGGCGGTCGAGGAGTTCGCCGCCGTCGGTGGCGAGCAGCGTCTCCTCGACGAACCGCGGGTCGGGCGGGCCGGTCGGTTCGGTGTCGCGCCACCGGTCGTAGGCCAGCACCGGCAGGGTTTCGACGGCCAGGATCTCGGCGGCGCGGCCGGTGCCCAGGCGCAGGGCCAGGGCGCCGTCGGGGCTGGGCGGGTCGGCCGGGTCGGCGGGCCGGCCGTGGTCGGCGAGGACGGCGACGCCGCCGGGCGCGGCGGTCAGCGCGGCGGTGGCGCCGGTGCGCGCCGAGAGCGGCAGGACCGCGCTGGGTGTCCGCAGTGGACCGGAGGTGGCGAGGTGGGCGGCGACGGCGCGGGGTTCCAGGTCGCCGCCGGGGACGCGCAGCACCAGCGGCGCCTCGGTGACGTCCAGGTGGCGCAGGGCCTCCCAGGCCATGGTCAGCCCGTCCTCGTCCGGTGCGGCCAGCGGCAGTTCTGGCGGGACGGCCAGTTCGGCGGCGAGTCCCTGGTTGAGCCGATAGCCCGGCAGGTACGCGCTGACCGAGTCGATCCCGATGGTGGGCATGGTGTCCTCCGAGGTCGCGGGCTCGTCGACGTAGTATTGCGCATCGCTACAAATACGGTATACCGTAGCCCCAGCAGTTGTCAGGAGGATCACTCCGGCACTGAGGTCACCGTCGACGAGGAGGTGTGGCGTGACCGAGGAACGACATGTCGTGGTCAGCCAGACTCCCCCCGACCGCGCGATCGCGATGGACTCGATCACCCACGCGAACGACCACTTCGGACCGGGCGACGTCCTCATCGGCGCCAGCTTCGCCGGCATCGTCGCGGTCCAGTTCGCCGCGCGCTACCGGCCCAAGGCCGTGATCGCCCACGACTGCGGCATCGGCCGCGACGGCGCCGGTGTCACCGGGCTGTGGTTCCTCGACGGCGCCGGCATCCCGGCCGCCGCGATCGACACCCGCAGCGCCCGGATCGCCGACGGCGTCGACATGTGGGAGCGTGGCGTCATCTCGGTCACCAACCACTGGGCCGACGTGCTCGGCGTGCTGCCCGGTGACACCGTGCCCGACGCCGTGACCAAGTTGTTCGCCTGGGACGGATCCCCGTGGACGGACGACCAGCCACGCGAACGGCGTACCGTCGTGTACGAAGTAGACGGACGGACGGTCGCCGCGATGGACAGCATCCGCTTCGCACTCCCCCAGGACCGGGGCAACGTCGTCTGTGTCGGCTCGCACGGCGGGCGCACGGCGGCGGCCTACGCCCTGGAGGCCGCGCCGGCCGGCTTCATCAGCTCGGACGGCGGGGTCGGCCGGGAGCACAGCGGGGTGGCAGGGCTCGAGATCCTCGAGCGGGCAGGCATTCCCGGAGCCTGCGTGTCGGTGGCCAGCGCCCGCATCGGGGACGGCGCGAGCACCTATCACGACGGCGTCGTGTCGTTCGTCAACCGGCCGGCCGCAGCGCTCGGTGTCAAGGTGGGCGACCCGGCGACCGCGGCCGCCGCGGCGATGCTGCGCGGCTGACGAACCCCCTCCTCAGCGATGAGATTCTCCCGAGAGGACCCGACATGACGGTGGACGCTGTCTCGTCGAAGGCCGGCGGCCCCAGCCGCAACATCAAACGCGCCCCGCTCGCCGCGATCATGGTGGGCAGCGCGATCGAGTGGTACGACTTCTACGTGTTCGGCACGGCCGCGGCGCTGGTGTTCAGCAAGGTGTTCTTCCCGTCGGCGTCCGACGCGCAGGGCATCATGCTGTCGTTCGCGACGTTCGGGGTCGCGTTCATCGCGCGCCCGTTCGGCGGGATCGTGCTGGGTCACCTGGGTGACCGCATCGGCCGCAAGAACGTCCTGCTCGCCACGTTGATCATGATGGGTACGGCCACGGTGGCGATCGGGCTGATCCCAAGCTATTCGAGTATTGGTGTGCTGGCGCCGATCCTGCTGATCGTGTGCCGGTTCGTGCAGGGCATCGGGGCCAGCGGCGAGTGGGCCGGGGCGGCGCTGATCGCGTTGGAGAGCGCGTCGAACAAGAAGCGGGCGTGGTACGGCAGCCTGCCCAACGTCGGTGTGCCGATCGGGTTGTTGCTCTCGTCGGTGGTGTCGCTGATCTTCTACGCGTTGCCGGAGGAGCAGTTGCTGTCGTGGGGGTGGCGGGTGCCGTTCCTGATCAGCTTCGTGTTCGTGTTCGTCGGCGTGTACATCCGGCGTGGGCTGGCCGAGACCGAGGACTTCACCCAGGTCCGCTCGGACAAGCAGGTGCGCCAGTTCCCGCTGGGCGAGGTGCTGCGCAAGTACTGGAAGCAGTCACTGATCGTGTTCTTCGCCCAGGGCAGCCTGACCGTGGTGTTCTTCGTCGGCGCGACGTACATGCTCAGCTACGCGACGAAGCAGGCCGGGTTCAGCCAGACCGAGGCGCTGCTGGCGGTGATCCTGGCCGCCGCCGTGATGATCGTGACGATCCCGACGGTGGGCCGGTGGGCCGACAGTTTCGGGTACCGCAACGGTTTCCTGGTGTCCTGCGTGATCTCGATCCCGATCTTCGCGGTGATCTTCCCGCTGGTCGACTCGGGCAACGTGGCGTTGCTGCTGCTCGGGCTGGGCGTCCTGTTCGGACTGACCGCCGGCATCGGCTTCGGCGCCCAGGCGTCGTTCTTCGGTGTCCTGTTCCCGGCCAGCGTCCGGTACACCGGGATGACGTTCGGCTTCCAGCTCTCCGGCGCGGTGTTCGGCGGCCCGCTGCCGCTGGTGGCCAGCGCCCTGATCACCGCGAACGACGGCAGCCCGTGGGTGCTGGTGCTGTGCATCGGTCTGGTGGCCGTGGTCGGGACCGTCGCCACCCTGTGCGCCCCGCGCCGGGAGGTCGACGCCTGGTAGGCGCGCCTCCCGGCGTGGGTCACCACTCTCAGGCGGCCCGGACGGTCGACAGTGCGGCCGACCAGCTCACGACCTGGTCGAACAGGTCGTCGAGCAGTGGACGGTGGTGCGCCTGCGGCGCCAGGACCTGGAAGTTCTCGTAGTCGGTGTACAGCGACAGGGCCACCTGGGAGCGGACGGTGGCCAGCTGGACCTCGGCCGCGACCAGGCGCAGGTGCTCCACCGCCCGCACGCCGCCGGTGACTCCGTAGCTGACGAACCCGGCGGCCTTGTTGTTCCACTCGGCGTACAGGTAGTCGATGGAGTTCTCGAGCACCCCCGGCACCGAGTGGTTGTACTCCGGCGTGACGAAGACAAACCCGTCAAACCGGTCGACGACGGCGGCCCACCGCCGGGTGTGCTCGTGGGCGTACTGGCCCCCGGAGGCCGGCACCGGCTCGTCCAGGTGCGGCAACACGTGATCGGCGAGGTCGACGACCTCGAACTTCGCGTCGCCACGACGCGAGGCGTGCTCGAACACCCAGTCCGCGACGGCGCGGCTGTATCGGCCCGGCCGCGTACTTCCCACGACAATGGCGATACTGGTCATGTGGTTCCTCCCAAGCATGAGAACAACGGATTCACGACTCCCAACACCGCCGCGAGGCACTCCATGCCGAATCCGCCACCCGCACTTCACAGTGCGTTACGCACCTCAGGGGAAGAATTGCCCCACCAGCCCCTCTGCGTCACCGAGGATTCGCGCCAACACACCCGAGACCTCCTCCGCCGGGTGGGCGACACGTGGTCACTGGTAGTCGTGTCCCAACTGGTGGACGGCCCCCGCCGCTTCACAGAGCTGATGCGCGCCCTCCCGGACATCTCCCACCGCATGCTCGCCAAGACCCTCCGGACCCTGAACAGGGACGGCCTGGTCTCCCGAACCTCCTACCCGGAAGTCCCGCCACGCGTCGAGTACGACCTGACCCCGCTGGGCCACACCCTCCTCATCCCCCTCAACACCCTCACCACCTGGGCCGAAACCCACAGCTCAGAAATGGAGGACAACCGCACCCGGTTCGACCAGGCCCAGGAAAACAAACACAAACCCCACGGTCCACTCTGACCACAATCAGCGAATCCCGGCCTCACCAGCGGACGCAAAAAAGTCACCCCTTACGCGCCACACCAGCCCAGATGACAGCCTTGGCCCCTTCCGGCAACCCAATCAACGGCGCGGTGGGCCCGGTATCCTCCGGCCGCCAATCCACAGCCGAGGTCCACCCCGGCGAGACATCCCGCCAATCCCCCCGCAACGCCTGAATCCCGGCGCGTGAACGCCAACTCACGGCCCCGCCGCCCGACTGGTCGTACACCACCTTCAACCCGTCCAAGGTCCGTCGAACGGCCCGGGGAACCCCGTCCCCGGTCACATGCGAGATGGCCACGCACGACCCCAGTGGCAGAAGCTCCCGCAGTTTGGCCACCGAGTCGGCCCCGACGTCGTTGCCCTTGGCGTCCCGCTGTTCAAGATGAAGAAACCCCACCAGAAGCAAACCGATCGGTCTGCTTCTGTCCAGCAGATCAGTCTCCAGCGCCTGCGCCCACAGATCCTCCGGATCCCGCAGGTCGGCCTGGACCATGGCGTGCCGCCGCCGGTCCCCACCCTCGGCGAGGATCAACTGCCCGTACGCGGCGGCCACCGGATCATTGTCGACATAGACGACCCGCGCGTCCGGCCGGACCCCGCAGTGCACCGCCCAGTCGTCGGCGATCTCGTGGGTGGCGCCGGCGCTGGGCACCCCGGAGCCGACGTCGAGGAACTGGGTCACCCCGTGGCGCAGCAGGTACCCGACCGCGCGGTTGAGGAACAGCCGGTGCACGAACGCGATGCGCCGCATGAGGGGGAAGCGGTCGAGCACCCGGTCACCGAAGGACCGGTCGACCTCCCAGTTGGTGGTGCCACCCAGGTAGTAGTCGTAGACCCGCGCGACGCTGGGCGTCTCCAGCCGAACGTCGACTGGAGGCAGTAAACCAGCCGGTCGATGCGACACGATGTTGCGCCTCCCCGAGCTGCCGAGAGTGACAACGCCGAATGCTACCTCAATTTCGGTTCGGCGCTGGGACGAAAATTCAGCGAGCCTGCCCGAACCGTGCGATGTCATGAATGAATTTCTTGCTGTCCTCCTCGTCGAGGGCGACGCGGCGCATCTTCTCCCACTGCGTTTCGAATGTGTCCGCCGTCGGTTGCCGGTGGAGTTTTCCGTACCGGTCGTTGGGCAGGTACACAACGTTCTTGCGGGCGTCGGCGAACTTGAGGACTGTCATGTTGTTGAAGTGGGCGAGGTCGGCGTCGAAGGTGACGACCTGGACCGACAGCTGCGGGTATTTCTCGACCAGGGTCAGCAGGTGGCGGGCCTGCTCCTGGCGCAGTTCGAGCGTGCCGCCCGGGATCCGGTAGAGGGAGGACTCGCTGAGCAGCTGGAAGTAGCGCGGCGGGCGTTCGCGACTGAGCAGCCGCTCGCGCTGGCGCTTCTCGGCGAGCAGGCGGGCCTCGCTGGTGACGATGCCGGCCTTGGCGCTCTGCACGAGCATGTACTGGTCGGCCTGGAGTTGGCGGGGGATGCCCTCGCCGTAGGCGGAGCGGATCTCGAGGGCGTCCTTCTCGGCCTGCTTCATCGCCATGAAGTCGCGGTTGGGCGAGGCATGGTCGTCGGCGTCGTCGACATCGGGTGGGGTGGCCATCGAGTCGAGGTGGCCGCGAAGCTCCGGTTCCGGCTGGTAGAGGTCGAGCAGTTCCTCCAGCCGGTCCCGGGGAATCTCCTGCCGCGCGGTCTCGAACCGCGACACCTTCGCCTGACTGATCCCGAGCCGATCGGCGACCTCCTCCTGGTTGAGCCCGGCGGCGGTGCGCGCCGCCTTGAGTGCGACACCGAGATCGAGGTCACGCTGAGTAGGCTGGAACGCCACGAGCCGGCTCCTATTGCTCACTCGTTAGGGTGGTCTTTGTCCGGCTGAGACTATGACAAGCCTGCTGTTTTGTCTCCTTCGACTCGCCCAGGGGAGCCATGCTCACTCGATTCGGACAGAGTCGATCAGGCGACAAGATCACTCTCGGTGGTGGAGCCCGTCAAGCAGCAATGTCCAACTGTCCCGGCAGAAGCGCAGTTCGGTGCCCTTGCGGTCCTTGGAGTCCCGAAGCCGGACGCCGTCCGGTCGACTCCAGATCTCGACACACTCGTCTTCCGGTACAGAGACGCTGGAGCGCCGCCAACCATCGCTGGTGCGACCGGTCGAGCTGGTTCTCATCTCCTGGGTTCTCATACTCACGCTCTTTCCTGCCGACAATTGACCAGAATATGCTGACCCGTTGAATATTCAGCTCGCAAGCCCTTCTGATTGCCAGAACCTGGTCAGTAACTGGCCGCCCCACCCCCGAGTACCACACGTGAACCGCCAGTCACATCTCCCCACGTGCTGTTCAAGAAACTCTTACCGAACCCCGCCGCCTCTCAATAGACCCCACCACCGCAACCAACGCCCACGTCCCGTACTCCGACTGGCTCAGTCCCTGCCCAACAGGCAGCCGAACCCACCCCCTGCGCCCCACCGCGACGCCCCGCTCCCCCACCGGCCCGCCCGGCTGTCCGCTCGTCGCCCACCACCCTTCGCACCGCCCGCGAAGCGACACAAAGCCGACCCACCAACCACCCGTAACGGACATAACCCGTCGTCTCTGAGAAGTCCGCACGCCCCGGCCTCCCCGCGCCGGGACGTCGACACCGATCCCCCGCCGGCGACGTCACCGAAGCGCTTGACCAGGTCCCGCGCGTGGGCCAGTGAGCCGTTGTCAGCGGCGCCTCCCGCTGACCTGGTGTTTCGGCGCCCAGGTGGGACAAGATCCGTGGCTCGACCAGAACGCCCGGAGGCGACCCGTCAGCCAGGAAGGGCCGTCGGCTCGTCGGTCGGCAGACGCTGGGACAGGTCAGCCTCCGGGGCGTCCAGGTCGACGAGGATCTCCCGAGCCTCGGCCAGAAGCTCCCGGCCGACCTCCGGGCGGCCGAGGACCACCCACAGGTCGCCGAGCCGGCCGAGGAGTTTCGCCACGCCCCGGCGGTCGCCGAGTTCGCGGCTGATGGCCAGGGCCTGCTGGTAGCTGTCGCGGGCACGCTGCGGTCGGGCGGTGTCCCGGTACAGGTCGCCGAGGCTGCACAGGGTGAACCGTTGGGCGGGCCGGTCGCCGGTGTCGTGCTGGATGTCCAGCGCCGCGCTCATCCGTTCCAACGCGGCGTCGTAGCGGCCGAGTTCCCGGTAGGCGTCACCGAGGTTGCTCAGCGCGATGCTCTCACCGTGCCGGTTGCCGGCCTCGCGGAACAGCGGCACGGCGTTGCGGTAGCAGTCCGCCGCCGCCTCGTAGTCCTGGTCGTTGTCGTAGGCGACGCCGAGGTTGTTGAAGTTCCACGCCGCGCCGACGATGTCACCGATCTCGCCGAACAGGGACACCCCGGCACGGTGGCAGCCGATCGCGTCAGTCAGCCGGCCGAGGTCGCTGTAGACCACGCCCAGCCCGTTGAGCACCCGCGCCATGCCGGCGGTGTCGCCCGCCCGGTCGGCGGACGCCAGCGCCACCAGATGGGTCGCGACCCAGTCGTCCCAGTGTTTACGCAGGTACAGGAAGCTCAGCATCGCGCACGGCAGCTTCCAGGCGATGGTGTGCTCACCCCGCTCCGCCGCGACCCGCACCACCGCGACCAGGTTGCCGCGCTCGGCCTCACACCAGGTCAGGGCCTCGGCGTACGAGCCGAGGTCCGGCAGGTGCGCGGGCGCCCGCCCCGGGTCGAGCGGCACCGGCCGGCCGTCGGGGTTGAGCCGGCGGCTCGCGGCCGCCGCCGCGTGCAGGTACCAGTCGAGCAGCCGGCGCACCGCGGCCTGCCTGTCCACATCGGACTCTTCGGTGTGCGTTCGGCTCCTCGCGTAGAGCCGGACCAGGTCGTGCAGCCGATAACGCCCCGGCGCCACCTCGTGCAGCAGGTGCTCCTCGCACAGCATCTCCAGGATCGCGTCGGCCGCCACCGGCGACAGGTCGGCGAGCGCGGCGACCGAGTCGGCGGTGAAGTCGTCGGCCGGGTGCAGCCCGAGCAACCGGAACACCCAGCGCGTCGCCGGCTCCAACGCCCGGTACGACAGGTCGAACACCGCCCGGACCGCCCGCGAACGGCCGTGCAGCTGGTCAAGCCGCCCCGTGCTGGCCTCCAGTCTCCCGCCCAGGTCACCGACCGTCCATGTGGAACGGTTGTGCAACCGTTGCGCGGCGATGGTCACCGCCAGCGGCAGATGCCCGCACAGGCTCACGACCCTGGCCGCCACCGCCGGCTCGGCCGCCACCCGCGACTCGCCGGCGATCCTGGCGAACAACGCCACCGCCTCGGTGGTGCTGAACAGGTCCAGACGCACCAACCCCGCCCCGTCCAGGTCCGGCAGGGTCCGGCGCGACGTGACCAGCACCAGGCACCCGGCCGTCCCCGGTAACAGCGGCCGCACCTGCGCCTCGTCGACAGCGTTGTCCAGCAGCACCAACGCCTTGCGCCCAGCGAGCCGGTCGCGGTAGAGCGCCGCCCGCTCCTCCACGCCGTCGGGAATCTGGTCGCGCGGCACACCGAGGAGCTTCAGGAAACGCTCCAACAGCCCAGCCGGCTCCACCGGCGGCGACTCCGGGTCGAACCCGCGCAGGTCCGCCCACAGCTGCACGTCGCCGTAGCGCCCGCGCCGCACCAGCTCGTGCGCGGCGTGCACCGCGAAACGGGTCTTGCCGACGCCCGCCATGCCCTCGATCACACAGATCGCCACCGACTCGACGTCCGCGCGATCAACCTGCCTGTACAGCGTCTCCAGAGTTGCCTCCCTTCCCGTGAAGTCGGCGATGTCCATCGGTAACTGGTGGTGGGCACTGACGGTGACCACCGGCGCCGGTTCGGCCGCCACCTCGGCCTGACCGCCAGCGAGCACCGTCTGCTGAGCAGCCCGCAACCGCTCACCAGGCTCGATGCCCAGCTCCCCGACCAGCCGCGCACGCGCCTGGGCGAACACGTCCAACGCCTCGGCCTGCCGCCCGGTCCCGTGCAGCGCCAGCATCAGCAGAGCCGCCAGCTCTTCCCTGGTCGGGTGCTCGTCGACCAGTTGCCGCAGCTCAGCGACCGCCGAATCGTGCCGACCCAGCTCGATACGCGCCCTCGCCAAGCCCTCCGCCGCCGTGAGGTGCCGTTCCTCCAGCCGGGTGCGCTCGGCCCGCAGCACCGGACCAGGCTCCAGGTTCTCGAACGGCCGGCCGTGCCACAGATCCAGCGCGGCCGCGAACGCAGCCGCCGCCCCGAACCAGTCGCCGCCGCCCGACGCGTCCCGCCCGTGTTCGACGTGCTCCTCGAACTCGGCCAGGTCCAGCTCGCCCGGGTGCACGGTGAGCTGGTAGCCACGCCGGCGCGTGACCAGCCGCTCGGCGTCGGGATCGACCTCGGCGAGCTGACGACGGATCTTGGCCACGTAGGTCCGCACGTTCGACTCCGCGGCCACCGGCGGAACGTCCCAGACCGCCTCGCACAGGTGTGCCAGGCTGACCGTGTCGTTCGCGCCGATCAGCAGGGTCGCCAGCACGGCATGCTGGCGAGGCCCGCCGAGATCGATGGTCCGCCCGCCGCCGCGCACCTCGAGAGGGCCAAGCAGGCGGTACCTCATCCGCTCCACCCGCCTCTGACGGTCCTGGACGCCGGCTGGCTCCCCCGGTCGACCGACCCGCGTCACCGCGAGTGGCGAGCCGGCCTACCGACAGTACCTGGCCGTTCGCGGGGCCGGCCAGGTCAGCCGTCGGTCCAGGGGCGCAGCTTCTCCGGGTTGAGCACCGCCCACAGGTGCCGGATCCGGCCGTCGACGATGTCGAAGGCCATCACCACACCGGTCACGCCGTCCAGCTGGCCGATCAACCCCGGCTGGCCGTTGACCGTGCGCTCCAGGACCGTCAGGTGGTCGCCCCGGCTGGCGATCTCGACCAGCGCCCTGGCGACCTCCACGCCACCGACCACCGGAGTGATCTTGGCCGTGACCAGGCCACCGCCGTCGCTGATCGCGGTCACCCCCGGGTCCAGCAGGCCGATCAGTGCCTCGATGTCCTTGGCCTGCCAGGCCTGCTTGAAGTCCCGAACGATGCCGGCCTGCTCCGCGGTCGGCGTGACCATGGCGCGGTTGTCCCGCACCCGCCGACGCGCCGAGGAAGCCAGCTGACGGCAGGCGGCCGGGGTCCGACCCACGATCTCGGCGACCTCGTTGAACGAGAACCGGAACACGTCGTGCAACACGAACGCCACCCGCTCGGCCGGGGTCATCGACTCCAGCACCACCAGGAACGCCATGTTGACCGACTCGTCCAGCGTGACCCGGTCGGCGGGGTCGGTGGTGACCGAGCCGGCGCGCCCGCTGGTCCACTCGGTGCCCTCCGGTAACGGCTCGGGGATCCACTCGCCCACGTAGCGTTCCCGCCGCGCCCGCGCCGACCCGAGCAGGTCCAGGCAGATGCGACTGGCCACGGTCGTCAGCCAGGCGCCGGGTAACTCGATGTCCCGCCGCTGGTCAGGGGTGAGCGTGTACCAGCGGGCATAGGTCTCCTGGACGACGTCCTCGGCCTCGGACAGCGACCCGAGCAGCCGGTAGGCGACGTTGATCAGCTGCCGGCGTTCGCTCATGATCGCGTCCAGGCTCGGTCCCTGCGCCGGCTCTGGTCGGGTGTTCATGGTCTTCCCCTCGGTCTCGTCCATCGTCACCGAGTAGACGACTCAGCGCGGTCAAACGTGAGGTCGATCCTCACATCTCACGTTTCACAACCCTGCGTCGTCTACATGGCGAGCAACCACACACCCTTCGAACGAACTGGGACGAACATGAACATCGCGCTGTGGATCGTCGCCGGCCTGATGGCGGCGACCTTCCTCGCCAGTGGCGTGCAGAAGATGGTCCAGTCCAGGAAGAAGCTGATCGACGGCGGCTACGGCTGGGCGGAGGACCTCAGCGACGGCTCGGTCCGGGCGATCGGCCTGCTGGAGGTACTGGGCGCGATCGGCCTGGTCTTACCCGCGCTGCTGGACATCGCCCCCGTCCTGGTGCCGGTCGCCGCCACCGGGCTCGTGCTGCTGATGGGCGGCGCGATCGTGACCCACCTGCGCCGCAAGGAGGCCAACGCGATCGCGGTGCCGCTGACCCTTCTCGTCCTTGTCGCGTTCGTCGCCGTCGGCCGTTTCGGCCTCGAACCGTTCACCAACTGACCCACAGGGGACAACCACGATGTTCGACCTGCAGACCCTCACCGACCACGTCGAGATCAACGCGCTGGTGGGCGAGTTCACCGACGCGGGCATGATGCGCGACTACGACCGGTGGGCGTCGCTGTTCACCGCGGACGCGCGCTGGCAGATCGCCCCCGGCGCACTCGAGTTCACCGGCCGCGAGGCCATCCGCGCCGGCATGGAGCGCCTCCAGGGCAACTGGGAGTTCTTCGTCCAGCAGGTGCACCCCGGCTGGATCAGCATCGACGGCGACACCGCGACAGGTCGGGTCTACACCGAGGAGTTGGGCCGCTTCACCGACGGGAGCTCACACGCCAACTACGCCATTTACCACGACAAGTTCCGCCGAACCCCCGACGGCTGGAAGTTCACCGAACGCGTCTACGAGTTCCGCTACCGCGATGACTCCGCACTGCCCGGAACGGCCGCGCCACGGTCGTAGCCGCCCGGCCTGTGCCCGGTGTGCCCGACCGGCCGCCGGTCGGGGTGAACCGGCACGGGCGCGCAGTGACCGGCGCCGCCGGGCCGCCGGGCTGGCGGGCTGGCGGGCTGGCGGGCTGGCGGGCTGG
>NZ_MSIF01000032.1 GCF_001921215.1 Actinophytocola xinjiangensis | reverse complement strand
TCGATCGGTCATTATTTCGGTCGGCGGCGGTTCGCGACGCCGGATGAGTCACGGAATGTGGGCTGGTTGGCGCTGTTCTCGTTCGGTGAGGCGTGGCACAACAATCATCACGCGTTCCCGAGGTCGGCGAGTCACGGTATGCGGTGGTGGGAGATCGACATCAGCGCGATGGTGATCGGCCTGCTGGAGAAGCTGGGCCTGGCCACGAACGTGATCCGGATCGACCGCGACCGCCAGGAACAGAAAGCCGTGGCCTGGGAGAAACTCGGCGGCGGCCGGCACGCCCGGTCCACACCGGACAAACCGTTGGCCCACCGCGCCCGCACCGCCACCGTCGGCATCGTCGACGTCGAGTAACTACACCCACCTCTCGCGGACGGAATGGTGATGAGCGCACAACAACTCCCTGCGGGCCTGGCCGACCTGTCCGACCGGGAACGCGAACGCCGCGTGACCGAGCTGGTGTGCGCCACCACCGCCGAACTCCTCGGCTGGGAGGCGACGGCGGTCGACCCCGCCCGACCCTTCCAGGACTACGGCTACAACTCCATGGCGGCCGTCGAGCTGACCAGGCTCCTGTCCGCCGCATCCGGCCTCGAACTGCCGCTGACCCTGCTGTTCGACTGCCCGACCCCCGCCGCCGTCACCCGGTTCCTGCTCACCGAACTGGGTTACGGCGACGCGGCCGCCACCGCCGCAGCGACCACCGGCCCGACCACCGGCGCCACCGCCGACGAGCCGATCGCCATCGTCGGGATGGCCTGCCGCTACCCCGGCGGCGTCACCTCACCCGAGGACCTGTGGACACTGGTCGACCAGGGCCGCGACGCCGTGTCGCCGTTCCCGACCGACCGGGGCTGGGACCTCGACACGCTGTTCGGGCCGGACGGCGCCGGGTCATCGGTCGCCCGGGGCGGCGGGTTCCTCGACGACGTCGCCGGGTTCGACGCCGGCTTCTTCGGCATCTCGCCCCGCGAGGCCGAGGCGATGGACCCGCAACACCGGCTGCTGCTGGAAACCGCCTGGCACGCCGTCGAGGACGCCGGCCTCGACCCGGCCGCCCTGCGCGGCTCGGCCACCGGCGTCTTCGTCGGTGTGTCCACACAGGACTACGCGTGGCTCGCCCGCTCCGGGCCGGAATCGCTGGCCGGCTACTGGGGGATCGGCACCGCCGGCTCGGTGGCCTCGGGCCGGCTGTCCTACACCTTCGGCCTGGAGGGCCCGGCGCTGACCGTCGACACCGCGTGCTCGTCGTCGCTGGTCGCGCTGCACCTGGCCGGCCAGTCGCTGCGGCGCGGCGAGTGCTCGCTGGCGCTGGTCGGCGGCGTCGCGGTCCTCGCGACCCCGGCGATGTTCGTCGAGTTCTCCCGCCAGGGCGGCCTGTCGCCCGACGGCCGGTGCCGCTCGTTCTCCGCCGCCGCCGACGGCACCGGCTGGGCCGAGGGCGTCGGGCTGCTCGTCGTCGAGCGGCTGGCCGACGCCCGCCGCAACGGCCACCGCGTGCTCGCCGTCGTCCGGGGCTCGGCGGTCAACCAGGACGGCGCGTCCAACGGCCTGACCGCGCCCAACGGGCCCTCCCAGCAGCGGGTGATCCGCGCCGCGCTCGCCGACGCCGGCCTCGAACCGTCCGATGTGGACGCACTGGAGGCGCACGGCACCGGCACCGTCCTCGGCGACCCGATCGAGGCGCAGGCCGTCCTCGCCACCTACGGCCGCGACCGCGACCGGCCGCTGTGGCTGGGCTCCCTGAAGTCCAACCTGGGCCACGCCCAGGCTGCCGCCGGGGTCGGCGGCATCATCAAGATGGTCGGCGCCCTGCGCCACGGCCGCCTCCCGGCCACCCTGCACGCCGACGACCCGACCACCAAGGTCGACTGGTCGACCGGGGCGGTGTCGCTGCTCACCGAGCCGGTCGACTGGCCGGCCGGCGACCGACCCCGCCGGGCCGCCGTCTCCGCGTTCGGGGTCGGCGGCACCAACGCCCACGTCATCATCGAGGAGCCAGAACCGGTGCCCGCCACCCCGGCCCCGGACCACGACGGCCCGCTCGCCTGGGTGCTCTCGGCCGCCGGCGAGGACGCGCTGGCCGCCACCGCCGCCGGCCTTCGCCCCGTCGCGGCCACCGCCCCGCCGGCCGACGTCGCCGCCGCGCTCGCCGCCCGGGCCCGCCACGAGCACCGGGCCGTGGTCGTCGGCAGCACCGCCGAGGACCTGCTCGCCGGGCTCGACGCGGTCCGCGCCGGGGACCGGGAGACCGTCGTGCGGGGCAGTGCCGGGCGGCCGGGCACGGTCGCGTTCGTGTTCCCCGGCCAGGGCGCCCAGTGGGCCGGTATGGCCCGCGAACTGCGCGCCGCCGCACCGGTGTTCGCCGCGGAGCTGCGGGCCTGCCGGCGCGCCCTGCGGTCCTATGTGGACTGGTCGTTGGACGACGTGCTGGGCGAGCTGCCCGGCGCGCCGTCGCTGGACCGGGTCGACGTGGTGCAGCCGGTGCTGTTCTCGGTGATGGTGTCGCTGGCCGCGCTGTGGCGCTCGTTCGGGGTCGAGCCGGACGTGGTCGTCGGGCACTCCCAGGGCGAGATCGCCGCCGCCTACGTCGCCGGCGGCCTGTGCCTCGACGACGCCGTGCGGATCGTCGCGCTGCGCAGCCAGGCCATCGCCGCCGAACTGGCCGGCCGGGGCGGGATGGCGTCGGTGACCCTGCCGGTCGCCGACCTCGAACCGCGCCTGGCGCGGTTCGGCGAGCGGATCTCGGTCGCCGCGATCAACGGGCCGGCGTCGGTGGTGGTGTCCGGTGAGCCGGCCGCCCTCGACGACCTGCTGGCCGAGTGCGCCGCCGACGGCGTGTGGGCCCGCCGCGTGCCGGTCGACTACGCCTCGCACTCCGCGCACGTCGACGCCGTGGAGGAGCGACTGGCCGAGGTCCTCGCCCCGGTCGAACCCCGGCCCGGCACGGTCGAGTTCGCCTCGACGGTCACCGGCGACACCCTGCCCACGACCGCCCTCGACGCCGCCTACTGGTTTCGCAACCTGCGCCGGACCGTGCGGTTCGACCAGGTCGTCGGCGGGCTGATCGCGCGCGGCGTCACGACCTTCGTCGAGATCAGCCCGCACCCCATCCTCACCGTGGCCGTCGAGCAGACCGTCGAGGCCGCCGGCTCCCCGGAGGTCACGGTCGCCGGGTCGCTGCGCCGCGACGAGGGCGGGCTGGCCGCGTTCGCCCGCTCGGTCGCCGCCGTGCACGCCACCGGGGTGCCGGTCGACTGGTCGGCCCTGCACGGCACGCGCGACCGGATCGACCTGCCCGGCTACCCGTTCCGGCACACCCGCCACTGGGTCACGCCGCGCGGCGGGGCCGGTGACCTCGGCGCCGCCGGCCTGCGTCCCGTCGGCCACCCGCTGCTCGCCGCCGCCGTGCCGACCGCCGGCGAACCGGGCTGGCTGCTCACCGGCCGGATCGGCCGGGGCACCCACCCGTGGACCGAGGACCACGCCGTGTTCGGCACGGTGCTGGTGGCCGGCACGGTGTTCGTCGACCTCGCGGCCACCGCCGCCCGGCACGTCGGCTGCGACGAGGTCGCCGAGTTGACCATCGAGGCGCCGCTGGTGCTGCCCGACGACGCCCCGGTCGCCCTCCAGGTCCGCGTCGGCGATCCGGACGCCGAGGGCCGCCGCCCGGTGTCGGTCCACAGCGAACACGGGGACGGCTGGCGGCGCCACGCCGCCGGCACCCTCGGTCCGGCCACCGGCGACCCGGACGACCCGCCGCTGGCCTGGCCGCCGCCCGGCGCGACCCCGGTCCCGGTCGAGGACCTGTACGCGCGGTTGGCGCGGCGCGGCTTCGACTACGGTCCGGCGTTCCAGGGCCTGCGGGCCGCGTGGCGGTCGGGCGAGGACGTCTACGCCGAGGTCAGCACCGACGGCACGGGTTTCGCCGTGCACCCCGCGTTGCTCGACGCCGCCTTCCACGCCTCGGTCGCCACGGCCGGCGACGGCGTGTTCCTGCCGTTCACCTGGACCGGGGTTCGGGTCACCGGCGCCGCGTCGGCCCTGCGCGTGCGGCTGACCAGCGCCGGCGACACGGCGTCGCTGACCGCCACCGACGAGTCCGGCGGCCCTGTCGTGTCGGTACGTGAGGTCGCCGTCCGCCCGGTGACCGAGGCCCAGCTCACCGCGCTGCGCCCGGCCACCGCCGACGCCCTGTTCCGTCTGGAGTGGACACCCGTGGAGCCCGGTCCACCGGCCAGGTTCACCGCCGTCACGGTCACTGGCACCGACCCGCGTGCCGTCGTGCACGACACGCTGGCCCGGCTGCGTGACCGGCTCGCCGGCGACCACGACCACCCGCTGGTCCTGCTCACCGGCGGCGACCTGGCCACCGCGCCGGTGTGGGGCCTGGTGCGCTCGGCCCAGTCCGAACACCCCGGCCGGTTCGTGCTGATCGACACCGACAGCGAGATCGACGCCGACCTGCTGGCAAGTTTGGTCGGCACCGGCGAACCCCAATTGTCCCTGCGCGAGGGCCGGCCGCACGCGGCCCGCCTGGTCCGCGCCCGCCCCGCCGCGAGCACCGCCGCCTGGGACCCCGACGGCACCGTGCTGATCACCGGCGGCACGGCCGGTATCGGCGCGCACGTCGCCCGCCACCTCGCCGAGCGGCACGGTGTCCGCCGGCTGCTGCTGGTCAGCCGCCGGGGCCCGGACACCGACGGGGTCGACGAGCTGACCGAGGAGCTCACCGCCGCCGGGGCCGAGGTCACCGTCGCCGCCTGCGACGCCGCCGACCGCGACGCGCTCGCCGCGCTGCTCGCCGATCACCGGGTCACCTCGGTGATCCACTCCGCCGGGGTCCTCGACGACGCCACCATCGACACCCTCACACCCGAGGCCGTCGACCGCGTCCTCGCCCCCAAGATCACCGCCGCGTGGAACCTGCACGAGCTGACCGGTGACCTCGACGCGTTCGTGCTGTTCTCCTCGGTCGCCGGCACGATCGGCGGCCCGGGCCAGGGGAACTACGCCGCCGGCAACGCCTACCTCGACGCGCTCGCCCGCCACCGCCGCGACCACGGCCTGCCGGCCACCTCGCTGGTGTGGGGCCTGTGGGGCGAGGCCGGCGACATGACCGCCCACCTGACCGGCACCGACCTCGGCCGGCTCACCGGCGGCGGTCTCGCCCCGATGTCCACACAGGACGGTCTGGCGCTGTTCGACGCCGCGCTGGCCCTCGGTGACCCGGTGGTGGTCACCGCCCGCCTCGACCCGGCCGCGCTGCGCGCCGGGGACGCCGTGCCGCCGCTGCTGTCCGCGCTCGTGCCGGCCTCCCGGGCGCCGGAGGCCAGCCTGCGGACCCGGTTCGCCGCGACCGAGGAACACGAACGCGCCGCGCTGGTGCTCGACACCGTCCTCGCCGAGGTCGCCGCGGTCCTCGGGCACGCCTCGGCCGACGCGGTCAACCCGGCGCGCGCGTTCAAGGAACTGGGTTTCGACTCGCTCGGCGCGGTGCGGCTGCGCAACCGGCTCGGCGCCGTCACCGGGCTGCGGCTGACCACCACGCTGGTGTTCGACCAGCCCAACCCGGCTGCGCTCGCCGCCCACCTGACCGAACGGCTCGCCGAACACGCCCAGGCGCCACCGGCGGCCGCGCGCGTGGCCGCCGAGCTGGACCGCCTCGCCGCCCTCCTGCCGTCCATCGTGGACGACGAGCGGCCGGCGGTGGCCGGCCGGCTGCGGGCGCTGCTCGACGCTCTGGACTCCGACCGCGCCCCCGGCGACGTCGATCTCGAGTCGGCCGGGGCGCAGGAGATGTTCGACCTCATCGACCGTGACCTGGGGGTGCGCTGACATGTCGGCCGAATCCGACAAGATTCTCGGCTACCTGAAGCGGGTGACCGCCGAGCTCCAGGAGACCCGCGCGAGGCTCGCGGACCTGGAGGCCAGGCGCGACGAGCCGATCGCCATCATCGGCATGGCCTGCCGCTACCCGGGCGGCGTGTCCAGCCCGGAGGACCTGTGGCGGCTGGTCGCCGAGGGCCGGGACGCGGTCAGCCCGTTCCCCACCGACCGAGGCTGGGACCTGGACACCCTCTACGACCCCGACCCGGACACCCCCGGCACCTGCTACACCCGCGAGGGCGGTTTCCTCGACGGCGCGGCGGAGTTCGACCAGGCGTTCTTCGGCATCGGGCCGCGTGAGGCGCAGGCCATGGACCCCCAGCAGCGGCTGCTGTTGCAGACCGCCTGGCACGCGGTGGAGTCCGCCGGCCTTGACCCGGCCGACCTGCGCGGCTCGGACACCGGCGTGTTCGCCGGGCTGATGTACTCCGACTACTCGTGGCTGACCCGCTCCGGCCCGCCGGAACTCGGCGGGCACTGGGGGATCGGCACCGCCGGGTCGGTCGCCTCCGGCCGGGTGGCCTACACGTTCGGGTTCGAGGGCCCGGCGCTGACCGTCGACACGGCGTGCTCGTCGTCGCTGGTGGCGATGCACCTGGCCAGCCGCGCGCTGCGCCGGGGCGAGTGCTCGCTGGCGCTGGCCGGCGGCGTGACGGTGCTGGCCACCCCGAGCGTGTTCGTCGAGTTCTCCCGCCAGCGCGGGCTGTCCCCCGACGGGCGGTGCAAGTCCTTCGCCGCGTCGGCCGACGGCACCGGCTGGGCGGAGGGCGTCGGCCTGCTGCTGCTGGAGCGGCTGTCGGACGCGCGCGCGGCCGGGCACCCGGTGCTGGCCGTGCTGCGCGGCTCGGCGGTCAACTCCGACGGCGCGTCCAACGGGCTCACCGCGCCGAACGGGACGGCCCAGCAGCGGGTGATCCGCGCCGCGCTGGCCGACGCCGGCCTGGTGGCGGCGGACGTGGACGTGGTGGAGGCGCACGGCACCGGCACGGCGCTGGGCGACCCGCTGGAGGCCGAGGCGCTGCTGGCCGCCTACGGCCGGCACCGCGACCGTCCACTGTGGCTCGGTTCGGTGAAGTCCAACCTGGGCCACACCCAGGCCGCGGCCGGGGTCGCCGGCGTGATCAAGATGGTGCAGGCGATGCGGCACGACCGGCTGCCGGCGACCCTGCACGTCGACGAGCCGTCGCCGAAGGTCGACTGGTCGGCCGGCCAGGTGTCGCTGCTGACGTCGGCCAGGCCGTGGCCGCGCGCCGCCACGCCCCGGCGCGCCGGGGTGTCGTCGTTCGGGATCAGCGGCACCAACGCGCACGTCATCCTGGAGGACGCGCCGCCCGCCGAGCCGGTGCCCGACCGGTGGCCGGCGGCGTGGGTGGTGTCGGCCAAGTCCCGGGAGGGCGTGCGGGACCAGGCGAGCTCGCTGGCCCCGGCGGTCGCCGGCCTCGGCGCGGGGGCCGTCGCGGCGGCGCTGGCCGGCCGGGCCCGGTTCGCCCACCGCGCGGTGGTCGTCGGCACGACACCGGCACGGCTGGAGTCCGGCCTGGCGGCGCTGGCCGCGGGGGAGCTGCCGGACAACGCGGTCCGCGGCCTGGCCGGGCGGCCGGGGAAGCTGGCGTACCTGTTCACCGGCCAGGGCGCGCAGCGGCCCGGCATGGGGGAGGAGCTGGCGGCCACCCACCCGGTGTTCGCCGACGCGTTCGCCGAGGTGTGCGAGGCGCTCGACGAGCACCTGGACGTGCCCCTGCGGACGGTGACGGCGACGGCCGAGGTGGACCGGACGCGGTACACCCAGCCGGCGCTGTTCGCGTTCGAGGTGGCGCTGTTCCGGCTGCTGTCGGCGTGGGGCCTGACCCCGGACGTCCTGATGGGACACTCGATCGGCGAGCTGGCCGCCGCCCACGTGGCGGGGGTGCTGTCGCTGCCCGACGCGGCCGCGCTGGTGTGCGCAAGGGGTGCCCTGATGGACGAGCTGCCCTCGGGCGGCGCCATGGTGGCGATCCAGGCGACCGAGGAGGAGGCCGCCGCCGACCTGCCGCCGACGGTCGCCGTGGCCGCCGTGAACGGCCCCCGGTCGGTGGTCCTGTCCGGCGTGGCGGCCGACGTCGAGGAGTGCACGCGGAGGTGGTCGGCGCTGGGGCGGCGCACCAAGGCGCTGCGGGTGAGCCACGCGTTCCACTCGCCGCTGCTGGACCCGATGCTGCCCGCGTTCACCGAGGTGGCGCAACGCCTGACCTACGCGGCGCCCACGATCCCGGTGGTCTCCCTGCACGAGGGCGACCTCACGACGCCCGCCCACTGGGTTCGCCACGTCCGCGAGCCGGTGCGGTTCCTGTCCGGGATCCGCACCCTGGCGGCCGAGGGCGTGACCAGCTACCTGGAGATCGGCCCGACCCCCGCGCTGACGGCGATGGCCCGCGAGTGCCTGCCGGACGGGCCCGCCGCCTCCCCGACCCTGGTCGCCGCCCAACGCGCCGACGTCGACGAGCCGACGGCGCTGCTCACCGCCCTGGCCGACCTCCACGTCAACGGCACCGACCTCGACTGGCACCGGGTGCTGTCCGTGCCACGTGCTCCCGCCGGTCTTCCCGGCTACGCCTTCGCCCGCCGCCGCCACTGGGTCGACGCCGTCCACGTTCCGGCACCGCGCGTCGCCCCCACCGCCCCCGACGTGGTGCGCGCCCAGGTCGCGGCGGTCCTCGGTCACGCCGACGTGTCCGAGGTGGATGCTGGGATGTCGTTGGCGGAGTTGGGGATTGATTCGATGGGGGCCGTTGAGTTGCACAAGCGGTTGGTTGAGGTGACGGGGGTGGAGTTGCCGCCGACGTTGTTGGTTGATCATCCGACTCCCGCTGGTATTTCTGCTGCGATTCGTGCGTTCGCGGAGCCTCCGGATGTGGTGCGCGCCCAGGTCGCGGCGGTCCTCGGTCACGCCGACGTGTCCGAGGTGGACTCCCAGATGTCGTTGGCGGAGTTGGGGATCGACTCGATGGGGGCCGTCGAACTGCACAAGCGGCTGGCGGAGGCGACCGGGGTCGAGCTGCCGCCGACCCTGCTGGTCGACCACCCGACCCCGGCCGGGATCTCCCAGGCCATCGCCGCCCTCGAACAGCCCCTCACCCGGCTCCTGCGCACCGCCCACGCCGACGGGCGGCTCGCCGAGGTCATCCCGGAACTCGCCGAGCACGCGCGCTACGCGCCGCTCGGCCGGGCGATCAGCGCCCCGCTGCTGGTCTCCACCGGCACCCCGGAACCCACCCTCGTCTGCGTGCCGTCGTTCCTCGCCGGGTCCGGGCCGCACCAGTTCGTGCGGTTCGCCGCCGGGTTCCAGCGGCGGCGGCGCACCGCCGCACTGACCCTGCCCGGCTTCGGCACCGGCGAACCGCTGCCCGCCACCTGGGACGACATCGTCGACCAGCTCGCCGCCGCCACCGCCAGCGCCGCCGCCGGGCGGCCGCACGTGCTCGTCGGGTACTCCATCGGCGGCGTGCTCGCCCACGCGGTCGCCGAGCGGACCAACCCGGCCGGCCTGGTGCTGGTCGACACCCTCGAACCCGACAGCGCCACCCGCGACCAGATCTTCGCCTGGGCCATGGGCACGATCCTCGGGCTCGTCGACGTCGAGGAGGACGCCGTCCTCGCCATGGGGGCCTACCTGGGGGCCTTCGAGAACTGGCGGCCCGGCACCACCGACACCCCGACGCTGCTGGTCCGCGCCACCCACGGCACCCACCCGGGCTGGGGGATCGCCGACCGCACGGTCGCGCTCGACTGCGACCACTTCCAGGTCATGGACAGCCACGCCGAGCACACCGCCCGCGCCGTGGAGAGCTGGCTCTCGAAGGGAATGCGATGACCACCGCCGACACCCCCGCCGACATCGTCATCGTGGGCGCCGGCCCCACCGGGCTCACCCTCGCCTGCCAACTGCTGCGCCGGGGCGTGCCGTGCACCGTCCTCGACGCCGCCGACGCGCCGAGCGACCGTTCCCGCGCCATCGGCGTGTCCGCCCGCTCCCTGGAGGTCCTCGACGAACTCGGCGCCGCCACCACCCTGGTCGAACGAGGTGTGCGGTGCACGGCGGCGGTGTTCTACTCCGCCGGCCGCGTCATCGGGCAGGTCACGCCGGCCGCCGCCCGGCACACCCGCTTCCCGTTCATGCTGGCCGTCCCGCAGTCGGCCACCGAGGTCGTGCTCGAACAGACGCTGCGCGACCTCGGTGGCACCGTCGAACGCGGCCACCGGGTCACCGGCCTGGACCAGGACCCCGACGGGGTCACGCTCACCGTCGACGGGCCGGGCGGCACCAGCACCCGCCGCGCCGGCTGGGTCGTCGGCGCCGACGGGTCGCACAGCACCGTCCGCGACCTCGCCGGCATCACCGTCACCGGCGGGCGCACCGACGAGATGTACGTCAACGTCGACGCCTACGTCGAGAACGGCCCGGGCAGCGGCGCCGGCCACTACCACTTCTCCCCGGGCGCCATGACCGTCATCGTCCCGCTGGCCGGCGGGCTGCACCGGGTCACCGCCATGGTCGACCCCGGCCAGGGCACCGGCGCGCTCACCGTCGAGGAGGTCGACACCCTCGTCGCCGCGCGGACCGGGCGGGGCATGCGGATCACCGGGCTGCGCAACCCCGGCTGGGGCATCGCGAAGGTCCGCATCAGCACCCACGTCGCCGACACCTTCCACCGGGGCCGCGTGCTGCTGGCCGGCGACGCCGCGCACACCTACGGCCCGGTCGGCGGCCAGGGCATGAACGGCGGCATCCAGGACGCGCACAACCTCGGCTGGAAACTCGCGTTCGCCGCCGCCGGCCGCGCCGGCCCCGGCCTGCTCGCCACCTACGACACCGAACGCCGCCCGGCAGCGCACAACGCCCTGCACCACGCCGCCACCCAGGCCAAGCTCGGCACCGTGCGGCCCGCGCCGGTGCGCGCGGTCCGCGACGCGGCCGTCCGCCTGCTCACCGCCACCGGCCTGCTCGACCGCAAGATGGCCCCCACCATCACCCAGCTCGACCTCGACTACGCCGGCAGCGCGGTCGTCACCAAGGGCGCGGGCAAACGGCTGCCCGACACCCCGGTCGCCGGCGGCACGATCCACGGGCTCGTGCGCCCCGACGCGCTCACCGTCCTGGTCCTCGACCCGCACCGCGCGGCCCCCGGCGCGCTGACCGACCTGGCCGACACCCTGCGCGAGGGCTTCGGCGACGCCGTGACCGTGGAACCGGTGTGGCGCACCAACGGCCACGACGTCGTCGACGGCGGCGGAGCCCTGCACGCCCACCTCGGCACCGGCAGCCCCCGGGTCTGCGTGGTCCGCCCGGACGGGCACGTCGGCCACCTCGGTGCCCTGACCGACACCGCCGCGCTGCGCGCCCACCTGCGCGCCGTGCTCGGCGACCCCGACCGGTCCCCGGCCGCCGGCCGGCCCGCCACCCGCGACCATGGAGCAGCGACGTGACCTCGACCCTGGAACCCACGACCCGCTCGGCGATCCCGAGAATGTCCGGCACACCGCTGCTCGGCCCGGTCGTGGAACTGCGCCGCGACCCGCTCGCCGCGCTGGAACGCGCCCGCCGCGACCACGGCGACGTGGTGCACGTCGTCGCCGGCCCGCCCGGCCTGCGGATGGCCTTCCACGCCGTGTTCCACCCCGACGCCGCCCACCACGTGCTGAGCGCGAACTCGGGCTACCGCAAGGACAACCTGCCCTGGCAGGAGATGCGCCAGATCCTCGGCGACGGCCTGGTCACCAGCCAGGACGAGAAGTGGTTGCGGCACCGGCGGATGGTCCAGCCGCTGTTCACCCCGCGCGCGGTCGACAACTACGCCGACCTGGTCAACGAGGAGGTGGCCTACACCGTCCGTTCGTGGTCGGGCGGCGCCGTCGTCGACCTGCACCGCGACCTGACCGCCCTGGTGTTGCAGGTGATCGGCCGCGTCCTGTTCGGCGACGACCTCACCGACGCCGTCGAGCCGGTGGCGCGCTGCCTGCCGATCGCCAGCCAGTACATCCTCACCCGCGGTTTCGCGCCGGTGCGCACGCCCCGGACCTGGCCGACGCCGGCCAACCGGCGGGCCGCCCGCGCCCAGCGCGACCTGTTCGACATGTGTGACCGGATCATCGGTCGCCGCCGCGCCGCCGGGCGCACCGGCAACGACCTGCTCGGGCTGCTGCTGGCGGCCAGCGACGGCGGGGTGCCGCTGACCGACGAGGAGGTCCGCGACCAGGTGCTGATCTTCGTGCTGTCCGGGCACGAGACGACCGGCGCGACCCTCACCTTCACCCTCGACCTGCTGGCCCGCCACCCCGAGCACCTGCGCCGCGTCCAGGAGGAGGTCGCCACGGTGCTCGGCGACCGGCCGGCCGAGTCGACCGACCTGCCGCGCCTGCCGTACACGACGATGGTGCTCAAGGAGTCGATGCGGCTCTACCCGTCGATCCCGTTCCTGTCCCGGCGCACCTCCACCGGCGACGTCATCGGGGGCCACGAGATCCCGCCGGGTTCGGACGTGTGGACCTCGCCGTGGGTCACCCACCGGCACCCGGAGTTCTGGGACCGCCCCGAGGTGTTCGACCCCGAGCGGTTCACCCCGGAGGCCGAGGCCGCGCGCCACCGGCACGCGTGGTTCCCCTTCGGCGGCGGGCCGCGCTCGTGCATCGGCCGGCACCTGGCGATGCTGGAGGCGACACTGATGCTGGTCGCCCTGGTCCGCCGCTACGACTTCGCCCCGACCCAGGAGCGCCTGGCGCTCAGCGCCGGCATCTCGCTGCGGCCCGCCGGTGAGGTCCGCACCAGGGTCGTCCCGAGGCGTTGAGCGCACACGAAAGGCGGGGCGCGTACGCCCCGCCTTTCGTCTGCGGGAACTCAGGTGGCCAGCGCGCCGGCCGGCGCGGCCGGCACCGTCCGTTGGGCACCGCGCGGGCGGGAGAAGCGGCGCATCAGCGGCATCTCCCAGTACCGGTACAGCGCGAACGCCGCCGCCTGGGACACCAGCATGAACGCCAGCACGATCGCGGTGGCGGTCCCCGGGTCGAACGTCGCCGTCTTGCCGAGCAGCTCACGCAGCGCGTACAGGATCGGGCCGTGCACCAGGTACAGCGCGAACGACGCGTTACCCAACGCCACCATCGCCGGTTTCGCCAACCAGCTGCGCCGGCCCTGGATGTCGACCATGGCGATCGTCGGGATCAGCAGGGCGCAGGGCAGTGCGAAGGCCGCGGCGAACAGGTAGGCCGGCGGGATCTGCGGCGAGGCGAACACCATCACCACCAGCGGGATCGCCGCGTACCGGACCTTGATGGTGAACCACTGGTTGGACTGGACCAGCCGCGCCAGCAGGATGCCCAGCACGAACTCCAGCAGCCGCACCGGCGGGAACGCGTACACCAGCCACATCTGCGCCTCCGGCAGCGGCGCCCATGCGGCGTAGTCCGGGCCGGTGAAGGCGTAGGTCGGCAGCGGGGCGAGCAGCACCAGCGCGGCGACCAGCCCGGTCCACAGCCACAGCCGGTTGTCCCGGATCTTCTTCACCAGCACCAGGATCACCGGGAACAGCAGGTAGAAGAACATCTCGGCGGAGATCGACCAGGCCGGCGAGTTCACCCCGGTGACGTGGCTGGCGTCGTAGAACCAGTTCTGCACCAGGAACAGGTTGGTCAGCGTCTCGGGCAGGTTCACCAGGTTGTCCTGGAACCCGTACACCGGTGACGGGCCGCCGGTCGCGACGAACGCGAACACCAGCAGCATCAGGCCGAAGGTGACGACGTGGTTGGGGAAGATCTTCCAGAACCGGCGGCGGTAGAACCGGGCCGTGGTGTCCCGCTCCGGCGCCGACCAGGTGAGGATGAACCCGCTGAGGATGAAGAACGACGACACGGCGATGATCGCCAGCGGTGCCATGATCGCCAGCGCGTCGGCGGTCGCGCCCGGTTCGAACAGCCGCGCCGAGTAGAAACCGTGCGCGGCGATCACCATGAATGCCAGGATGAACCGGTAGCCCGTTAAGGCGGGCAGGTTGACGGGCCCGCCCCGAAGTGTCTTCATGTGTCAGTCCTCATTTCGTCAAGACGGGTCAAAGAATCGTTCAAGGCAGGTCGGAAGAAAGCCGTGGCGGCGGCATCACGATATGCTAATGGCGGCCTAGCGCCTCGTCGTGGTGAGTGGCTCGACGGCCGCTCGAGAACGGCCGGTGGCGACCCGGGGCGTGGTTACCATCCGAGACCATGTCGTCCTATCTGGCACCGAACTGGGTTGACCGCAACCTGCTCAACCCACTGGCAACCTCACTCGGGATGGCGAGCACGCTCGCGGTCCGCACGCGGCGCACCGGCCGCACCCAGACCCTGCCGGTCAACGTCTTCGACCACGACGGCCGCGAGTACCTCGTGTCCGTGCGCGGGGAGTCCCAGTGGGTGCGCAACCTGCGCGCCGCCGGCACCTGTGAGCTGCGACGACGCGGCGCGACACGCACGTTGTCGGTACACGAGGTGCCGGCCGGCGAACGCGCGCCGATCGTCGAGGCCTACCGCCGGCGCTGGGCCTCGCAGGTGTCCCGGTTCTTCCGGGCACTGCCCGACCCGGCCGACCACCCGGTGTTCGTCCTGCGCGCGGCATGACGCTCTCGAAGGCCGCTACAAACGACGACGAGAAGCCTGGCCCGAATCCGCGAACCGGTGGATGCTCAAGCCCGCAGGGCCCGAGAACCGGTGGTGGCACAGGGGACCCGCGAAATCAATTCTAAGGAGCATCATGGCTACTACGGTGGTATTCGTTCACGGTGCATTCATCGCCGACAGCGCGTGGTGGTGGCACAAGGTCGGGAACCTGCTGAAGATGCGCGGAATCGAGAGCATTCCGGTCGACCTGCCCAGCTGTGGCGACAACGCCGCCCAGTGCACGCTCGCCGACGACGTCAACGCGGTGCGTGCGGCGATCGAGCGCGCCGACGGCCCGGTGATCCTGGTCGGCCACTCCTACGGCGGCATCGTCATCACCGAGGCCGCCGCCGACAACCCGAAGGTCGACCACCTCGTCTACATGAGCGCGGTCGTGCCGGACGGCACCTCGGTGCTGGAGGCCGACTTCACCAACCCCAACGACGTCCCCAAGTTCGACATCCGCCCGGACGGCACCGCCAGCGAGGGCGGCACCAAGACCGGGGTGATCACCGCGCTGCCGGACAAGGAACTGGCCGAGGGCGCCCTCAAGCGGCTGACCCGCCAGGCCATCCTGCCGTTCACCGAGGTGTCCAACGGCCGCGCCTGGGCCGACGTCCCGTCGACGTTCGTCGTCTGCACCCAGGACGAGGACATCCAGATCGACCGCCAGCGCGCCCACGCCGAGCGCTGCGGGCGCGTGGTGGACATCCCCACCAACCACTTCGCCCACCTGGAGCGCCCCGACCTGGTCACCGCGGTGCTGGTGAACATCGCCGAGGAGCAGCTCGCCCCCACCACGGCCGCCGCCGCGCGCGCCACCAGCTGAGAACGGAAGAGGTGACCGCGTCGTGGACGGCCTGCCAACGATGAGCGAGGCGCCGACCGTGGAGTCGGACACCCCGGAGCTGTCCTACGAGCAGACGGTGCCCCGAGGGCTCGTCCACGTCCGGGCACTGTCCGAGGTGTTCATCACCGACTCGGTCCGGACCGGACCGGACCAGTTCGTGCTCGGGGCGCAGCTGCCCCGGGCGCACAGCATGTGGTCGGACCGGCTGCTGGCCGACCACGACCCGCTGGTGTCGGTGGAGGTCGGCCGCCAGGCGGCGTTCCTGATCGCCCACCGGTACTGCGAGGTCCCGGTCGGCACGAAGATGTTCCTGGAACGTCTGGACTTCCGGGTGCACGACCTGTCCGCGTTCGCCGACAACCGGCTCTCGCCACCGGAGGGTGTGGTGCGCGCGGAGCTGCTCGACCGCCAGGAGCGCGAGGGGTTCCTGACGGTCATGGAGTTCCGCGGCGAGCTGGAACTCGGCGGCCGGCTGGCGATGGAGGTCAGCGGCCGGATCCAGATGCTGCGGCGCGCGGAGTACGAGATCCTGCGCGCCCAGGGACGCGCCCGCAAACGGCTCGACGGCACGGGGAACCCGCTGCCGGAGCCGAGGCCGGCGGCGCCGTCCGAGGTCGGCCGGGCGGATACCCGCAACATGGTGATCCACCCGGCCGGACCACGGCGTTTCGCGCTGATCGTCGACGAGACCCATCCGGCGTACTTCGACCACCCGCACGACCACGTCACCGGGTCGCTGCTGCTGGAGATGTACCGGCAGGCCACGATCAGCGCGGCGCACCAGGCCGGTGCGCTGCCGGTGCCGGTCGCCGCCGTGACCGCCTGCCGGCTGCGGTTCCTGGAGTTCGCCGAGCTGGACGCGCTGACCGAGTGCGAGGTGTCGGTCGTCGGGACGTCCCCGGACGGGGTGGTCGAGGTGCACGCCACGCTGACCCAGCTGGGCGCGCGGATCGCCGACGCGGAGGTCGAACTGACCCCGCCGCTGCGGCCTTCCCTGTCCTGACACGTCACGCCGTGGCCGGGCGCCGCACCGTCGTGGTGCGGCGCCCGGTCACGTTCCGGCAACGAGGGTGAGCCGGCTGGAGAAGAGGTCCGGTGCGCACCCTTTACTGCCTAGGCCACGTCCGGCGGGACTCGCCACCATCGACGCCGAGGCACACCTGATGTTGCCGGATTTTCCCTCTATCGAGTGACAACCGGATCAGGGTGTGGCTACGAGTACCGCGTCCCGTAACCGTCCGTCCTCCGCCGGTTCGACCGTGCGCAGGTCCAGCAGGCAGCGGTCCCGTTCGACCCGGCCGACCACCGGTGGGTCCCCGGCCCGCAGCCGGGACGCGTACCCGGCGGGCAGGCTCACCGCCGCGCTCGGCAGTTCGACGCCCGGTGCCCCGCCGCCGCCGACCACGGCGACCGAGTCCACGGCCCGCGCGTCGACGCCTCGGTCCGCCAGCTCGCCGGCCAGCCGCGCCGCGCGGTCCCGCAGCCCGGTCGGCTCGGCCCGCAGTGCCGCGCGCACCGGCGGCGCCGGCCCGCGCAGGGTCGCCTCCAGCGCGGCCAGGGTGAGCTTGTCGACCCGCAGGGCGCGGGCGACCGGGTGCCGGCGCAGCGCCTCCACCAGGTCACGCCGGCCGAGCAGCAGCCCGGCCTGCGGGCCGCCGAGCAGCTTGTCGCCGCTGGCGGTGACCAGCGCCGCGCCCGCGCGCAGCAGGGTCGCCGCGTCCGGCTCGGCGGGCAGGACCGGGTCGGGGGCCAGCAGACCCGAGCCGATGTCGGCGACCACCGGCACGCCGAGTGCGGCCAGGTCGGCGACCTCGGCACCGGAGGTGAAGCCGGTGACCAGGAAGTTCGACGGGTGCACCTTGAGCACGAACCCGGTGTCCTGGCCGAGCGCGGCGGCGTAGTCGGCGACCGTCGTGCGGTTGGTCGTGCCGACCTCGCGCAGCCGGGCGCCGGTCGCGGCCAGCAGTTCGGGGAGCCGGAACCCGTCGCCGATCTCCACCAGCTCGCCCCGGCTGAGCACGATCTCCTTGCCGCCGGCCAACGCGGTGGCGCACAGCAGCAGCGCGGCGGCGTTGTTGTTGACCACGTGCACGGCCTGCGCGTCGGGCACCGCCTCGGCCAGCGCGCCGAGCGCGCCGCGTCCCCGGCGGGCCCGCCGGCCGGTGTCCAGGTCGAACTCGACGTCGGTGGTGCCGCCGGCAGCGTGCACCGCGTCGAGCGCGGCGGCCGACAGCGGCGCGCGGCCCAGGTTGGTGTGCACCAGCACGCCGGTGGCGTTGAGCACCGGCCGCAGGCCAGAGGCGGTGGCCGGCAGCGCGGCCAGCGCGTGGTCGGCGATCCGCTCGACGTCGACCTCGCCGGCCCTGGCCCCGGCCTGCGCGGCGGTCACGGCGGCCTTCACCAGCGGTGTGCCGATCCGCCGCGCGGCGTCGGCCAGCCGGGGGTCGGCGAGCAGGACGTCGGTACGCGGGATGCGCCGGCGGGGGTCAGTCATCGGCGGACCAGGGCATGGGTACATCGTGACAGCCATGACTGACGCGCCGCGCCTGACCCAGTACGCCCACGGTGGCGGCTGTGCCTGCAAGATCCCGCCGGGCGAGTTGGAGGAGGTGGTCCGGGGCCTGCGCGGCCAGGCCCGCGGTGACCTGCTGGTCGGTCTGGACGACGGCGACGACGCGGCGGTGGTGCGCCTGGACGCCGAGCGTGCGCTGGTCGCCACCACCGACTTCTTCACCCCGGTCGTCGACGACCCCTACGACTGGGGGCGGATCGCCGCGGCCAATGCGTTGTCGGACGTCTACGCGATGGGCGGGCGTCCGGTGGTGGCGCTGAACCTGCTTGGCTGGCCGAGGGAGGTGCTGGACTTCGCGCTGGCCGCCGAGGTGTTGCGCGGCGGTGCCGAGGTCTGCGCCCAGGCCGGCTGCCATCTCGCCGGTGGGCACAGCGTCGATGACCCCGAGCCGAAGTACGGCCTCGCGGTCACCGGCCTGGCGCATCCGGACCGGTTGCTGCGCAACGACTCCGGCCGTCCCGGTCAGCCGCTGTCGCTGACCAAGCCGCTGGGCCTCGGCGTGCTGAACAACCGGCACAAGGCGACCGGCGAGCGGTTTCCCCAGGCGGTCGAGGTGATGACCACGCTCAACGACACGGCCAGTGCCGCGGCCCTGGCCGCCGGCCTCACCTGCGCCACCGACGTGACCGGGTTCGGTCTGCTGGGGCACCTGCACAAGCTCGCGCGGGCCAGCGGGGTCACGGCCGTCGTGGACTCCTCGGCGGTGCCGTTGGTCGACGGGGCGCGGGAGTCGCTGCGCGCCGGGTTCGTGCCGGGCGGGTCGCGGCGCAACCTGGACTGGGTGCGTCCGCACGTCGGCCTGGACGCCGTCGACGAGGAGACCGCGCTGCTGCTGGCCGACGCCCAGACCTCGGGCGGGCTGCTGCTGGCGGGGGAGATCCCGGGGGCGACGGTGATCGGCGAACTGGTCTCGCGAGTGGACGGTCAGACGATCGTCGTGGCCTGAGCGAACCAGTGCTGTGCGGGAAACGGCGTATTTCCGATCACGGGAACACGTAATATATTTGCAATGCATAGCTGATTCTCGTCAGTGACTACCATACCTCTCCGGGAGGACCCCGTGGCGCTCGCGACCGGAGAGACGACCACCGTCGTGCACCGGGCACTGGACGGCCGGCGATACGAACTGACCGGCCCGCTCGACCTCGCCCAACCCTCCACCTCCTCGCTGCGGGTCGCCGTGCGCGGCCGCACCCACGAACTGGTCGCCGGGGTCAGCGGCCTGGCCGGAGAGGTCGCAGCAGCGCTCGGCGTCGCCGGCTTCGACGAGGAACTGCGCTTCGCCGGCGGCACCCTGCTCATCGGCCGGACCCGCCGCGTTGAGCCGGGATCGCGGATCACCGAGGACATCCTGCTGGCCGTGTGGCGCGGCCGGCGGCACTGCCTCGTCAGCCACTTCTACGGCGCCTCGACCGCCACCGCCGTGGACACCCTCGACACCCTGGGCATCACCGAACACGACGACGGCCTGGCGCTGGCCCCGGGCACCGGCGCCGCCGTGCTCGCCCCCGCGACCCTGGTCAAGGAGGTCCCGACGCTGGGCCTGCTGGAACTGACCGTGTCCAACGCCCCGCAGGCCACCCGCCTGCCAGCCTGGAAAGGCGTCCAGACCCGCTCCGGCGAGCTGTTCACCGACCGGCTCTCCAACGGCGACCCGTACTTCGTGCTCGCCGGCGCCGACGTCTGGACCACCGTGCTCCCGCTCGCCGACACCGACCTGGCGGCGCTCCCGGCCTTGGTGGACCGCCTCGGCGCGCGTCTGCTCGACGACCGGTGAGCCGCCGATGTTCCCGGTGAGCGTCGCGGCCTACGTCGTCGCCGCGATCCTGGTGACCGCCGTGGCCGAACGGGTCCGCGCCCCCGGCGCGCTGCCCGCCGCCCTCGCCGCGCACCGCGTCCTGCCGGCCGCCGCGATCCGCGTGACCGCCCTCGCGGTGACCGTCGCCGAGGCCGCGCTGGGCGTCGCCATGATCGCCGGGCTGGTGTTCGGGCCGGCGCCGCTGGTCCCGGCAGCCGCCGCGCTGCTGTTCGCCGGCTACGGCGCCTACTCCTGGCACGTCACCAGGACCGGCCGGGGCGGACCCTGCGGCTGCGGCGGAACCGAGGTCCCGATGGGCCCGTGGGTGACCGTCCGCGCGCTGGTCCTCGCCGCCCTGGCCGCCGGCACCGCCGTGGCCGCCGACACGGTGATCCCGCTGATCCCGCTGTCCCACGTCGACGAACGGCTCGTGATCGTGCTGCTGGCCGCCGGCACGTTCGCCACCCTGCTCTGGCACCTGCCGGCGGCGACCCGATCCCCGGAGGTGGCGAGATGAGTTTCCAGACCAGCGCGCTCATCGTGACCTGGGCGGCGTTGCTGCTGCTGGCGTTCGTGGTCGCCGGCCTGGTCCGCCAGGTGCACGCGCTGTCGGGCGGCACCCGGCCGGTGCCGGCCGGCTCGCGCCCCGGCGACCGCGCCGACCTCGCGCCGTTGGGCGTCAGCGCCCCGGCCGTGCTGCTGTTCCTGCGCTCGACCTGCCACACCTGCACCGAGGCGGTCGCCGAGACCGTCGACGCGGTGGGGGAGCGGCTGACGGTGGTCGCGCTCTACGAGTCCTCGGCCGCCGAGGTCCCGCCCGGCGTCCTCGCCCGCGCCGACCAGGGGCACCTGTTCGCCCCCTACGGCGCGCTCGCCACCCCGTTCGCGGTCCTGGTCGGCGAGGACGGCCGGATCACCGCCGCCGCGCCGGTCGGGTCGCGCGCGGCCGTACGCCAGTTGCTCGCCCCCGCGATGGAGGTTCGGTGAACAGCGATCAGGTTGTCGGGGTGCCGCCGCTGCGCGGCACCGACCCCGGGATGCCCGTCGAGGCCAGGACCCGCGCGCGCCGGCCGCGCTGGGCCGGCTGGGCACCGACCCGCCGCGCGGTACTGCGCGTGGGTGGCGTCGCCGGGCTCACCGCGCTCGGCGGCCTGTTCCCGTCGGTGCGCCGCGCGGTCGCCGACGGCTACGACATCTACCCCACCTGCCCGTCCTACGCCGCCGACCACGACTGCTCACCCGGTTGCGGCCCCAGCACGATCTTCGCCGACTCGTGCGTCACCTCAGGAGCCAACACCGGCTTCCACAAGAACGACCAGGTCACCTGGAAGCTGCGGCCCAACGCCTGCCTGTCCGGCAGCTACGACGGCTGGCTGTGGCGCTACGACCAGGCCTGCGGCGCGTGCTCGTGCCACATCGAACGCCGCTGCCACGACGGCTACCGCCGGACCGGCTCCGGCTGGGTCAACTCGATCTGCCGGTGGACCACCGAGTGCGGCTGCCCGTCCAGCGTGACCTGGCCGTCGGTGTCCTCCGGCGCGTCCGGCGCGACCGTCCGCGCGATCCAGTACCTGTTGGGCCACCACGGTTTCGTCCTCGACGTCGACGGCGCCTACGGCCCGCTGACCGCCCAGGCGGTGCGTGACTTCCAGACCTCGCAGGGACTGTCGGCCACCGGCTCGGTCACCTCGCGGACCTGGCCGGCGCTGGTCGTGAACGCGCGCCAGGGCGACAACGGCGGCCCCGTCCAGGCCGCCCAGGTGGAGCTGAACCGCTACGGCTACCAACTCGTCGTGGACGGCGCGTTCGGCGCGGCGAGCCTGGCGGCCACGACGGACTTCCAGCGGCAGAACAGGATCACCGCCGACGGGGTCGTCGGCCCGACGACCTGGCGGACCCTGACCGGCGGGGCCGCGTGACCCGGTTCCTCACCCATCCGGTCACGGCGCTGCTCCTGGCCCCGGCGGCGGTCGCGCTGGCCGTGGCCGGGTGGGCGGTCGCCGCGTGGGCGGTGCTCGGCGGGCTGGCCGGCTACACCCTGTCCGGCTCGGTTTGAACCAGGAACAGCGCCTTCGCGCTGACCTCGCCCGGGTGGCGGGGAGGGACCAGACAGGGCGCCGCGCTGGCGCTGTTCGACGTCGGGCTGGTGCTCGGCGCGGTGCTCAGCGCGCTGGTGCTGTGGGTGGTCAGCGGCCTGGTCCCGCCGGTCCCGGACACCGTTCTCGCGTCGGTCGTGGTCGCCGTGGCGGTGGCCGGGGTGGCCCGTGACGCCGGGCTGGTCCGGTTCCCGCTGCCGCAGAACGCCCGCCAGGTCCCGCGAAACGTGCTGACCGAGAACGTGGCGCGCGGGTCGCTGCGGTTCGGTTTCGAGATGGGCACCGGGGTGCGTACCTACGTCTCGTCCACGGTGCCCTACGTGCTGGTGGTCGCCCTGGTGCTGGCCGGGCCCGGCCTGCTCACCTCGGTCGCCGCCGGCGTGGGCTTCGGGCTGGGCCGCGCCCTGACCCCGACCGCCCGTTTCGCCAGCGGTGACGGCGAGACCTGGGACGGGCGCCTGCACACCCACCTGCGGACGATCAAGCTCGTCGCCGGCTCGGCGGTCGCCGCCGCGCTGGGGGTGTTGTTGTTCACCTGACCAGCCGGTGGAACCCCGCCGCGTGCAGCCGCCCGGTCCCGGCGACGTCCACACTGGTCCTGGCCAGTGTCCCGCCAGGGGAGGTGCCGCCGGTCACGACGGCCGCCAGCAGCAGCGGCATCAGCACCGTGCGCACCAGCATCGCCCACGGCGCCCGCGTCCCGACCCGTCCGCCGTCGGCCATCCGCACCAGCCGGGTGCCGGTGCTCACCCCGCCGAAGGCCCGCCCACCCCGGTAGCAGGCCAGCCCGTACAGCGCGGGCGCGAGCAGCAGGATCCCCAGGAAGGCCATGGCGATCGTGCCGCCGCCGAACCCGGCCGACCGGTCGGCCAGTGCCAGGGCCACCACCCCGATCACCGCCAGGAGCAGGAACACGACGAAGTCGAGGAACCAGGCCAGCAGCCGGCGGATCTCACCGGGCCGCACGTACAGGCCGCCGTCGGTGAACACCTCGACACGCGCGGCGACCTTCGGCCCGAGAACCCGCTCGACGTCGGCCCGCGCCCGTTCCAGATCGGTCATGGCCGGGAGCCTACGTGCGCCGGTACTGTGACCGCGTGTCTGGCGCAGAGTACCGGTCCCGGGTCCGTGGTTGCCTGCTCGGCGGCGCCATCGGCGACGCTCTTGGCCACCCCGTGGAGTTCTGGTCGGCCGACGTGATCCTGCGCGAGTACGGCCAGCCGGGTGTGCGTGACTTCCAGGGCGGTGGCTCGCCGGCCCCCGGCCTGATCACCGACGACACCCAGATGACGTTGTTCACGGTGCAGGGCCTGATCCGGGCGGGCATCCGCCGTGACCGGGGGCTGGGTCTCACGCTCGGGGTCGTGCACGAGGCCTACGACCACTGGCTGGACACCCAGCGGTTGTCCCAGCCGCCGCCCGGCGCGGTCGGCCCGCTTGGCCGCGCCGGCTGGCTCTACGCGCAACGTGCGCCGGGCACCACCTGTCTCGGCGCGCTGGGCACGGCTCGGGGCGGTGGCGAGCGGATCCGCCAGTACGGCGGTCAGGCGACCAACAACTCCAAGGGCTGTGGCGGGGTGATGCGGGTCGCTCCGATCGGGCTGCTGCCGCCGTCGATCGTCACCGCCGACTGGTGTTTCGACGCGGGTGCCACCGCCGCCGGCTACACCCACGGCCACCCCACTGGCAAGCTCCCCGCCGGGGTGCTGGCGCAGGTCGTGCACCACCTGGTCGCCGGTGAGGACCTCGACGCCGCCCTGGACGCGGCGATGGTGACGCTGGCCACCCACGAGTCCCACGAGGAGACCACCGAGGCGCTGCTGGCCGCCCGCCGGCTCGCCGCGCGGGGCGAGCCGACGGTGGCGGCGGTCGAGTCGCTGGGCGGCGGCTGGGTCGCCGAGGAGGCCCTGGCGATCGCCGTCTACGCGGCACTGTGCCACCCGGACTCGATGCTCGACGCGCTGTCGGTGGCGGTCACCCACGGTGGTGACAGCGACTCCACCGGCGCGATCTGCGGCAACATCCTGGGCGCCTGGCACGGCGAGGACGCGCTGCCGCCGCAGCTGCTGTTCCGGGTGGAGGGCCGGGCCACCATCGCCGAGCTGGCCGACGACCTCGTCCTGGAGTTCACCGCGTCGCAGCGGCTGCACGGCGATCACGGGCCGGACACCGGCTGGCGCGAGCGCTACGGCTGACCGACCGGCTCACGGTCCACAGCAGACGTCTCGACGATCTCCGGTTGGTCGTTCGCTTGCCGCTCAGTGGTTTCGGTGTCCGTCCATACCGGACCGTAGCGGCACATCAGGGCCGGGCCGCCAGCGTCGAGGTCTCCCAGGCGAACCCGTCGAGGTCGGTGAACGGCGCCCCGGTGCCGGCGATGGCGATCCGGTGCGAGCCGGATCCCTCCTGGTCGACGCCGGCGACCTTGGCCAGGGCGCGCCGCCGGTACAGGCCCAGCGTGATCGCCCCGGAGCCGGTCTCGAACTCGACGTACATCCGGCCGAAGCTCCTGGCCACCGGCAGGCCGTGCTCGACGTAGAACCGTTTGGCCGCACCGACATCCGCGCAGCCCAGCAGCAGCACGATCGACTCGACGTCGCGGGTGGCCGGTCCGGAGTCCTTCTTCGCCGAGGTCGCCACCTTCCAGATCGTCCCGTCCGGGGCGCGCAGAACCGCGCCGTAGCCCCACATCGACTTCTCGGCGGCCTTGAGCACGGTCGCTCCGGCCTCGGCGGCGGCGTCGGTGAGCAGGTTCACGTCGGCCGGCTGGGCGACGGTGAGGGAGAGGGTGAAGCCGCGGAACCCCTCGCTCGGTCCGGTGGCGGCCCGCAGGTTCAGTTGGCTGTCGAGCCCGAAGGCGTCGGCGTAGAAGCGGGTGGCTCCCACGGGATCGGTCACCTCAAGGGTGACGGCGTCGATGGCGGTCATGGGGGCAACGCTAGGCGCGGGCGGCCGGTCGGTGCTTCTCGATTCCTGATCGGTGGGCGCCCAGGAGCGGGTTGACGCCGGTGAGCCACGTCACCTAGCCTTGAAGGGGCGATTGAATCGTTTCAATCAACCTGCCGAGACCGCCAGCGCCGGAGGCTCGCATGCTCCCAGCCCGTTCCCTGCCGGGTCTGTTCCCCTTTCGTGTCAACCGTTTCCGCTCCACCCTGGTGCTCGCCGCCGTCCTGGCCCTGTGCGCCAGCCTGCTCGCCGCGCCCGCCTCGGCGGCCGGCTCCCTGCGCGTCGGTGGCCTGACCACCAACGGCCGCGTCGACCCGCTGGGCACCGGCGGCGGCGCACCCCAGTTCGGCTGGATGTCCACCTCGGACCGCCGGGACGTCGTCCAGGGCGCCTACCAGGTACGGGTCGGCACCCGGCCGGGCCGCGCCGACGTCTGGAACTCCGGCCGGGTCGCCTCGGCCAGCCAGGTCGACGTCCCCTACGCCGGCGCCGCCCTGCGCTCGGCGACCCGCTACCACTGGCAGGTCCGGGTGTGGGACGGCGACGGCCAGGTCAGCCCGTGGAGCGCCCCGGCGTGGTTCGAGACCGGCCTGCTGGCACCGGCGGACTGGACCGGGGCCCAGTGGCTGACCGACACCGACGAGTCGCTGCGCTGGACGGACTACACGGTGGACACCGAGTTCACCCTCACCGCGCTGGCCCTGGGCGTGTTCCTGCGCGCGGCCGACCGCGACGCGTACATGTGGCAGATCAACGTCGCCGACGGCACCGGCAAACCCAAGCTGCGCGTGCACCGGCTCACCGACGGCGCCTACGAACTCGTCGAGGTCGTCGACGTCTCCGCGGTCATCTCCGAACAGGACCTGCTCACCGGCCGCCACCACCTGACGATCTCGGTCACCGGGAACACCGTCACCACCGCCATCGACGGCACCGAGGCCGACAGCCGCGCGATGACCGACGTCGCCGCCGGCACCTTCGGCTACCGGGTCAACGTGTCCAACAACGCGCCGGAGCAGGCGATCGTGCACCGCGCGACGGTGACCGCCCCCGACGGCGCCACCCTCGCCGACGTGGACTTCGCCGACGGGCACAACCCGTTCAGCGGCGGCACGGTCGGCGACGACGGCCTGGCCCTGCTCAGCTCCACCGAGGCGTACTACTCGGCCAACACCAGCCTTCCCTTGTTCCGCACGGAGTTCACCGTCCCCCACGGCAAGGAGGTCGTCGCCGCCCGGGCCTACGGCGCGGCCAGAGGCGTCTACGAGCTGTCACTCAACGGCGAGAAGGTCGGCGACCACGAACTGGCGCCCGGCTGGACCGACTACCGCACCACCATCCAGCACCAGACCTACGACGTCACGCGTCAGGTTCGCCGTGGTGCCAACGCGTTCGGCCTGGCCCTGGCCCCCGGCTGGTACGCCGGACGGGTCGGCTACTACCCGAGCCCCGGCGTCTACGGCGCCACCCCGTCGGCCGTGGCCCAGCTGCGGGTGGACTTCACCGACGGCACCCACCAGTGGATCCGCACCGACGACGCGTGGACCACGGCCGGCGGCCCGTACGTCACCGGTGACCTCCAGGCGGGCGAGCACTACGACGCCAGGCTGGAGCACCCCGGCTGGTCCACCCCGGACTTCGACGGCACCTGGAGCCCCGCCGAGACCGCGAGTTCCGCCACGGATCTGTTGGTGCCCCAACCGGACGAGCCGATCCGCACGACCGAGGTCCTGACCGCCGTCGAACGCACCGAGCCCACGCCCGGCACGTTCGTCTACGACCTTGGCCAGAACATGGTCGGCGTCACCCGGCTGCGCCTGAGCGGGACCGAGGGGCGGACGGCCACCATCCGCCACGGCGAGGTCCTCAACCCCGACGGCACCCTCTACACCGAGAACCTCCGCGCCGCCAAGGCCACCGACCACTACACCTTCGCCGCCGACGGCACCGTCACCTACGAGCCGACCTTCACCCAACACGGCTTCCGCTACGTCGAGATCACCGGCGTCACCGCCCCGCCGGCCGGTGACGTCCACGGTGTCGTCTGGGGCTCGGACCTGCCGACCACGGGTTCGTTCCACACCTCCAACCCCATGCTCAACCAGTTGCAGAGCAACATCACCTGGGGCCAGCGCGGCAACTTCCTGTCCATCCCCACCGACACCCCCGCCCGCGACGAACGTCTCGGGTGGACCGGCGACATCAACGTGTTCGCCCCCACCGCGTCCTACAACCAGGACACCCGGGCCTTCCTCGCGAAGTGGCTGGCCGACCTGCGCACCACCCAGCGCCCCAACGGCGACTACCCGCCCTTCGCCCCCGAACCCACCGACAACGGCCCCGGCGGGGTGGGCTGGGCCGACGCCGGCGTGACCGTCCCGCACGCCGTGTGGAAGGCGTTCGGCGACACCGGAATCGTGCGGGACCACTACCAGTCGATGCGCGCCTTCGTCGAGTTCGTCCGCGCGGGAGCCGGCGCGGACCTGATCGACGACCGCCGGGGCCGGTTCGAGGACTGGCTCAACCTCAACGATCCCACGCCCGCCGGCGTCCTGGGGACGGCGTACTTCGCCCAGGACACCCGCATGCTCGCCGAGATGGCGGCGGCGATCGGCGAAACCGCCGACGCCCAGACCTACGAGGCGCTCTCCCGCGACGTGCGGGCCGCGTTCACCGCCGCCCACGTGGCCGCCGACGGCACGGTGTCGGGCAACAGCCAGACCGCCTACGCCCTGACCCTGGGCATGGACCTCGTCCCGGCCGAGCGCCGCGCGGCGGTGGCCGACCGGTTCGTGGCCAAGATCGAGGCCAGCGGCAACGCCCTGACCACGGGCTTCCTCGGCACCCCGTGGCTGCTGCCCGCCCTGAGCGGCAGCGACCACCTGGACAAGGCCTACGAGTTGCTGCTCCGCGAGGAGTACCCGTCGTGGGGCTACGAGGTCGCGATGGGTGCCACGACCATGTGGGAACGCTGGAACTCCATCAACCCGGACGGCTCGTTCAACGACCCGGGGATGAACTCCTTCAACCACTACGCCTACGGCGCCGTCGGCACCTGGATGTACGAGAACGTCACCGGCATCACCCCGCTGGAACCCGGCTACCGGGCCTTCCGGCTGGCCCCGACGCCCGGCGGTGATCTCACCAGCGCCACCGGCACCTTCCGGTCCGCCTACGGCCCCATCACCTCGACCTGGGAACTGACCGACTCGACCCTCACCCTCACCGCGACCGTCCCACCCAACACCACCGCCCAGGTCGTGATCCCCACGCCGTCCCCCCAGGACGTCACCGAGGGCCGGGCCAGGGCGACCGACACCCCCGGCGTCCACGAATCCACCTACGAGAACGGAACCCTGACGCTGACCGTCGGCTCGGGCCGCTACGAGTTCACCGCTCCTCGCCGCTGAGCCGGTCCGGGCCGGCGGTGGGAAACCGCCGTCGGCCCCGGACCGGACAACAACGAGCAGGAAGAAGAATCCCCGCTTAAAGTGATCAAATGGTCCAGGGATTCTCACGCGAACCCGGCACGCACGGCCCCTACACCGAGGTCCCGGAAATCCCCGCCGCCGGCATGCGCCGGATCATCCGCTGGGCCCTCACCATCGCCGTGGGCGGTTTCCTGTTCGGTTTCGACACCGGTGTCGTCTCCGGCGCGCTGCTCTACCTCCGCGACGAGTTCTCCCTCAACGCCTTCGAACAGGGCAGCGTGGTCAGCGTCCTGCTCATCGGCGCGGTCATCGGCGCCACCGCCACCGGCAGGATGGCCGACCACCTCGGCCGCCGCCGTAGCCTGGGCGTCATCGGCGGTGTCTTCCTGATCGGCACGGCCATGGTGTGCCTGGCCAACGGCTACTGGACGATCCTCGCCGGCCGGATCGTCCTGGGCCTGTCGGTGGGCGGCGCGTCGGCACTGGTCCCGGTGTACCTCTCGGAGATCTCGCCGACCAGGATCCGTGGCCGGCTGCTGACCCTGAACCAACTCATGATCACGGTCGGTATTCTCGTGGCCTATCTGGTGAATCTCCTGTTCTCCAGAAGTGGCGGCTGGCGGGAAATGTTCGCTGTCGGTGCCATTCCCGCCCTGGTTCTCCTCGTCGCCTCACTCTGGTATCTGCCGGAATCACCACAATGGCTGATCGCCCACGGCCACGCCGACGTCGCCCACCGGGGCATCACCGAGGTCGCCGGCAAGGACGCCGCCGACCGCCTGGTCACCCAGGCCAGGCAACGCATCGCCACCGCCAAGCTGGAACCCAGCGGCGACGGCACCAGCCTGCTGGCCCCCGACGTCCGCCCCGCGCTGATCGTCGGGCTCACCCTCGCCGCCGTCCAACAGTGCGGCGGCATCAACACGATCATCTACTACGCGCCCACGATCATCGAGCAGACCGGCCTGAACGCCTCGAACGCCATCTTCTACTCGGTGGCCATCGGCGTGATCAACCTGCTGATGACCGTCGTCGCGATCAAGCTGGTCGACCGGCTGGGCCGCCGCCCGCTCATCCTGATGTCGCTGGGCGTGATGGCGGTGTCGGTGTTCCTGCTGGGACTGTCCTTCATGGTCGGGATGACCTCGGTCCTGACCCTGCTGTTCATGGTCATCTACATCGCCGCGTTCGCCGGCGGCCTCGGGCCGGTGTTCTGGACGCTGATCGGCGAGATCTTCCCGCCGGGCGTGCGCGCCAAGGGCTCCAGCGTCTCCACCGCCGTCAACTGGATCGCCAACTTCGTCGTCAGCCTCGCGTTCCTGCCGCTGGCGACCTCCCTCGGCCAGGGCCAGACGTTCTGGATCTTCGCGGTGATCTGCGCGGTGGCCCTGGTGTTCGTCAGCCGCTACCTGCCCGAGACCCGCGACCGGGACCCCGAGCAGATCGAGCGGGCCCTGCTGGCCCGCTTCGGCCGGCGCGGCGCCACGCGCGACACGACCGGCTGAGAACCGTGTGCGGCGGCGCGTGTCACACGATCGAGGGGACGCGGGCGGCGATCGCTGACGGAACCGGTCACTACCGACAGTATTCGGGGTCATGAAGCCCGTTGTCCGTCGTGTCCTGACCGCCGTCCTCGGCCCCGCGCTGGCCGTGACCGTCTCGGCCGCCCCCGCCGTCGCCGTCGCCGCCGAACCGTACTGGTTGACCCACACCGCCGCCTTCGCCCCGCCCGGGCCGATCTCGTGGACCGCCACGACCTACGACCTGGACGCGGTACCCACCGGCGGCGGGATCAGCGTCGAGGAGTACGTCGACGGCGACCGCACGGCCGTGCGGCTGTCGGTGTCCGGCCTGCGGCCCGACCGCGAGTACGGCGCGCACGTCCACACCGGACGGTGCGGGTCGCTGCCCGAGGACGCCGGCCCGCACTACCAGGACCGGCCCGACCCGGTCCAACCCTCGGCCGACCCGGCCTATGCCAACCCGGACAACGAGGTGTGGCTGGACCTCACCACCGACGCGCGGGGCGCTGGCTCGTCGTTCGCCACCCAGAACTGGCGGTTCCGGGCCGGCGAGGCCCGCTCGGTGGTCCTGCACGACGAGCACACCGCAACCGGGCCGGAGCACGCCGGACAGGCCGGTGCCCGCCTGGCCTGCGTCACCGTCCCCTTCACTGACGACGAGTGACGCTCGGCCGGGTGACTCCGGTGGCCGTGCTCCGGCAACCGCCGTCAGGCTTCGTTCGACCGTAGGAATCCTTGTTACGAAAGGAACCTGATGTCGAACGTAACCGGTCTGTGGTCCCGGATGTTGGTCACCGCGCTGTCGGCGGCGACCGTGGGTGCCCTGGCCGCCGCGCCGAGCGCGGCCGATTCGCTCGTGGAACCGCTGACCGACGAGGAATGGGCCGCCCACGTCAAGCTGGTCGACGAGAGGGTCGCCGAGGCCATGGACGAGGGCCTGGCCACCGATGTCACCTACACCGTCAACGGTGACGGGCAGACCTGGTTGCCGGACCGGGTCGCGCAGCAGGAGAAGATCGCCGACGAGTTGTACCGTCGCGGCGAGCAGGTCCCGGAGGAGGGCGAGGCCCTGTTCACCGGCGGTCTGCCGGGCGCGGGCAAGACGACCGCGTTGAACCAGAACCAGGACATCGACGCGTCGCAGTACCTGGTGCTCAACTCCGACGACGCCAAGGAGAAGCTGTGTGAGGCCGGCATGATCCCCGAGGTCGAGGGGATCGCGCCGATGGAGGCCGCCGACCTGATCCAGCGGGAGTCCTCGCGGATCGCCGAGATGGTCGCCGAGCGCGCCGCCGCCGAGCGCAAGAACGTCATCTGGGACACCACGATGGGGTCTGTCGCGTCGGTGGACGGCAAGCTGGCCACGCTCAAGGACGCCGGCTACCAGCAGTACTCGGCGCTGTTCCTGGACGTGCCGATCGAGGTCAGCCTGGAGCGGGTCGACCAGCGTCACCGCGAGGGCTACGAGAAGTTCCGCAACGGTGACACCTGCGAGGGCCGGCACGTCCCGGAGCGGATCATCAAGGCCCAGATCGACCGCGAGTACTCCAGTGCGAACCGCCGGGTGTTCGAGGAGCGCAAGACCGAGTTCGACCGCTGGTACCTCTACGACGCCACGGACATGCCGGCCGTGCTCGTCTCGCAGAACAGCTGAGGTCAGTACGCCCCGCTGACGGCCGCCGCGATCCGGCGGTGGCCCTCGGGCGTCGGGTGGACGTCGGTGTGCGAGCAGAAGTAGGTCAGCTCGCACACCGACGTCACCGGTGCCGGGACCCCCGCGCCGGTCAACGCCCCGTACCCGCCGGTGGCCTCGGTGACGTCGACGAACGTCGCGTCGATCTTCGCGTACTCGGCGGCCAGCACCGGGTTGAAGAAGTCCCGGAACAACACCACCGACTGCCGCGCCAACGCCTGTCCGTCGGGGAAGTCGGGCGAGCCCCAGGCACCGAGGAACACGTCCGGATAGGTCAGTCCGACGATCGGCGCGTCCCCGGCGGCCTCCCGCAGCGCGGGCAGCGTCTCGGCCAGGTTCGTGCGTACCTCGCCCACCGCCCCGGCGGCACAGCCCACCACGTCACCGGCCTCGACGCACGGGGCAAGGTCGTTGCCGCCGATGACGACGGTCACCAGCCCGACCCGCCCCTCGTGGGCCCGCAGCACCTCGATCGCCTCGTCGATCTGCGTGCGCCCGGCGGGGTCCGGCGCTCCCGGCCCCCGGTTGCCCGGCGAACACCCCGGCCGTTCCCGCACCGACGTGGACGTCGCGCCGCTGCACGCCACGTTGACCAGCCGCAGCCCGGTCCGGCGGGCCACCAGGTAGGCGAACCCGTCCCGGCTGGTGCCGGCGGGGACACCGCCGGCGGCCGGCCGGTACCCGGTGGCGTAGGAGTCGCCGACCGACACGTACACCTGCTCACCGGCCGGTTGGGTCGCCGGTGGCGCCGGCTCGCTGGTGGGGGCCGGGTGTTCCCGGGGTCGTTCCCCGGTGCACGCCGCCACCAGGGCCACCACCAGCGCCGACACCACCGCGAGGCGAGCTGTGTTCACCCGGCCAGGGTACGGACGCCGCTGGTCAGGGCTTGAGCCGTGGTGCCGGCTCCCGGTCGACGACCGTGTGCAGGACCTGCTGCTGGACCAGCGTCCACACGTTGCTGGCCGCCAGGTACACCAACACCCCCAGCGGCACCGGGAACAGCCAGGCCGACGCCACCAGCCCCACCGGCGCGAGGTACATCATGGCCCGGGTCACCGCGGCCAGTCGCGGGTCGGCGTCGGCGGGGTCCTGGCGCCGCAGGCCAAGGCGGATCGACAGGAACGTGGCCAGCCCGGCGAGGACCGCCACCGGCACCGCGACGAGCGCGAGCTGGGCGTGGCCGGTGCCGGCGGCGGCCAGGTCGCCGGCCGACTGGCCGAGCCACACGCCCAGCCGGGCGCCGAGGACGTCGGCGTGCAGGAACGACCAGATCCCGTTCTGGTCGAAGACCTGGTTGGACTCCGCGCCGGGGGCGAACCCGCGCAGGACCCAGTACAGGCTGAGGAAGACCGGGATCTGGACCAGGGCGGGCAGACAGCCGGCGAGGGGACCGGTGCCGGTGGAGGCGTGCAGCTTCTGGATCTCGGCGGCCAGGCGGGCGCGGTCGTCGCGGTGACTTTCCCGCAGGCGGCGGATCCTGGGGGCGAGCAGGCGGGCCACCCTGGCCGCGCGGACCTGCCGCAGGGCCAGACCGACGAGCAGGGCGCGGACCGTGCAGACGAGCAGGACGATGGCCACCACCCAGGCGAGGCCGCCGTCGGGGTCGGTGAGGGCGCCCACCGACCAGTGCCAGAACCAGAACACGGCTGAGACAGGAAAGAGCAGGATGTCGAACATGGCGGTACTCCGTCGGTGACCGGGGGATCAGGGCAGGCCGGGGTCACTGCCTGATCCGCGGGGTCAGGTCAGGCAGCGGGCCTGACTGACGGAGCACGGGGACGGGTACGGCCGGGCGCGTCGGGGTCCCGCAGCCGGACGGTGCTGGTGAGACGGGCACGTTCGCGCAGGGAGACGGTGCGGACGCTGGCCGGGGTGACGGTGGGTGCCAGCCGCACGACCACGACGGCCGCGACACCGATGGCGGTGGCCAGCCCGGCGGTCAGCGCGGTGGCCAGGGCCAGCGGGCCGTGGGCCGTGGCGGGCAGCGCGAGCAGCAGCGCCGGGAGCAGGAACGCTGCCAGCAGCCGCAAGCGGAGGCCCGTCGGATGCACGTCCTCACCGTACCCGCCGGCGGGCCGGGCCGGTGCCCTGCCCGCCGACGGCACAGCCACGATCGAGCGAACCACTGCCGTCGCGGCATGTCCGTAGGGAATCCTGGAAGGCATGGCGGATCGGGAGGTGCGGTACCGCGCGGCCGGCACGGACGACGCCGCCGCGGTCGCCGGCCTGCACGCGGACAGCTGGCAGCGCCACTACCGGGGCGCCTACGCCGACACGTTCCTCGACGGCGAGCCCACCGGCTTCCTCGAACCCTGGTGGACCGGACGGCTCGCCCAACCACCCGCCCACGCCAGAACCATCCTCGCCGAGTGTGACGACCAGCTCGTCGGGCTCGCGCACACGCTGCTCGACGAGGACCCCGACTGGGGCGCGCTGGTCGACAACCTCCATGTGCGGCAGGGGTTCACCGGTCAACGCATCGGCACCCGGCTGCTCGAACTGACCGCGCTGGCCGTGCGCCGCTGGTCGCCGCTGTCGGGCATGTACCTGCTGGTGCTCGAACAGAACACCGCCGCCCAGGGCTTCTACTCGGCCAGGGGCGGCGCCCGCGTCCAGCACCTGGACGTACCACCGCCGGGCGGGAACCCCGCCCACCTCACCGGGAAACCGATGTGCTTCCGGATCGCGTGGCCGGCTCCGCTGCGGGTCCGTCATGATCGAGACGGCGAGGGAGCAGCAGCGGGGTCGCCAGGATGAGCACCCCGGCGATCGCGACGGCCACCCTCGGGCTGGTGAGCTCGGCGACCAGCCCCCACAGCGCGGTCAGCGTCGCGATGGTGACGCTGCTGGAGATCGACCACGCCGACAGCGTGCGGGCGATCCGGTCGTCGGGCAGCTGCTCCAGCCGGTAGGTCGCCAGCACCGGCGCGAACACGCTCACACTGGCGATCAGCCCGAACTGCACCACGATGACCAGCACGATCCCCGCCGCGCCCGGCGTCACGAACGCCAGGCCCAGCGGCCAGCACACCCGCGCCACCCCCGCGGTGCGCAGCACCGCGTGCCGCCCGTACCGCGCGACCAGCGGCCGGGCCAGGCGCGAGCCGACCAGCCCACCCAGGCACGGCGCGGCGAACGCGAGCCCGTACTGCCACGGCGCGAACCCCAGCTCGTCGAGCAGGAGGATCGCCATCAGCGGCTCGGTCGCCATGATCAGCGCGTTGACCAGCAGCGCGTTGGCGAACAGCCGGCGCAGCGGCCGGTGGCCGAGGATGAACCGCCACCCGGCGACCAGCTCACCCGGGTGGCGGCGCGCCGGCCCACGGCGGGCGGGCCGCGTCTCCCGCCCGCCGATCGCCCCGATCCCCAGCGCGGACAGCAGGTAGCTGACCGCGTCCGCGACCACCGTGACGACCGGGCCGAACAGCCCGATCGCCGCCCCACCCAGCGGCGGGCCGAGCATGGTCGCGCTCCAGGTCGTCGACTCGAACCGGCCGTTGGCGACCAGCAGGTCCTCCCGGCGCACCAGGGTCTTGAGGTAGGCGCCGCTGGCCGAGGTGAAGGCGATCTTCGCCGCCGCCACGACCACCGACACCACCACCAGCTGGGCGAAGGTCAACCAGCCGAACGCGTAGGCCACCGGCACGCTGGCCAGCGCCGCGAACCGCGTCAGGTCGGTGGCCACCATCACCGGCCGCTTGCGCCGGAACTCCACCCACGGCCCGAGCGGCACCGCCAGCGCCGCCCCCACCAGCAGCCCGGACGCCGACAGCAGCGACATCTCCACCGGCCCGGCGTGCAGCACCAGCACCGCCACCATGGCGAACGCCCCGAACCCGAACCCCGAACCGTAGGCGCTGACCGCGTACGCCGCCCACAACCACCCGAACCGCCGTCCCAACCCCCGTCTCGTCACCCGGCCATCCAAGCCGACCGGGTCTCAGCCCCACTTCCTGACCTGCGGCGCCCCCGCCCCCTCCAGCTCGTTGATCGCCTTGGTGACCTCCTGCTGGAACTGCGCCGGGGTCAGGTTGGGGCCGTACTTCTCGTAGATGTCCATCCCGACCTTGACCGTGATCTTGTCGCCCTCGTCGGTGTTGCCGGCCAGGACCGGGACCTGCGCGCCGTTCTCCAGCTCCCACCGGGAGATACCGGCCGCGCGGCCGACGTAGCCGTAGTGGATGTTGGACCAGATGTCGTAGGACACGGCACGTTTCCCGTTGGGGTCCTTCAGATAGGTCTCGTTCAGCGTCTCCAGGCCGTAACGGTCGGCCAGCAGCGGCTTGTGGTCCCACGGGCGGTTCGGCGCCACCATCGCCGCCCACATCGCCAGGCCCTTCGCCCGGTCGAGCGGATTCTTCGAGTCCATCAGCTCCCGGATCCGCGCGACCGTGGCGGAGTCGGAGTTGCGCATCATCTCGTCGAAGATGTAGCCCTGCGCGCCGGTGAAGTTGCCGGCGCTGCCGGCCTCCCACGCCCCGGCGAGCGTGGTGTGCGCGGGGGCGGTGAAGTTGTGCTTCTGCCCGCCGAGGTTCACGTGCAGCGCCCACGCCGCGGTGTCGTCGGCCTCGGTCGCGTTGGCGCGGGCACGCTCGATACGCTTCTGGATCTCCTGGATCCTGGCCCGGTAGTCGCGGCAGGCCTCGTCCCAGGACTGCTTGCCGCGCCAGGTGTTCATGTCGTTCTCCACCGGCAGCGGCCCGGAGACCTCGCCCTTGGCGTCCACGGTCAGGCCCAGCGCCGGCGCGTCCTGCCCGGCGATGCGGCGCAGTTCGTCGCGTTGCGTGACGAACCGGCCGTGTGCCTCGCGGAGGATGTCGCGGATGCCGGTCGCCTCCTTGACCGCGTCCCCGAACTCCTTGCCGGTCTCGGCGATGAACGCCGTCGCCGCCGTGGCGTCGGTGCCCGACCAGGACTTCAGCGGACCGGCGACGGTGTCCCGGAGTTCCTCGCCCAGCGGCCCGACCTTGGCGATCATGTCGGTCCACTCGTCCACATTGGCCTGGAGCTTGTCGACCGGGGCGTTGTAGAGGCTGTCGTAGCTCAGCACGGTGTTCCCTACTGGAAGTACTTCGAGATGTCGGCCATGCGCATCTCGTTGTCGTTCTCGTTGAGCCGGTGACCGTCCGCGCTGGCCGTGAGGCTCTGCTCGATCCGGTGGCAGGCCTGGATGAGCGTGGTCATCTGCGAGTACCACAGATCGCCGGTGATCTTGAGTGACCGGCCGAGCTGGAAACTCTCCTGGCTCAGTGCCGCCGAGGCGGCGTTGGTGGTGTCGTCGGCCAGGCGCCCGTCCCGGTTGAGCATCCCGAGCACCTCGCCGGCCGCCCCGGCGGCCTTGTTCAGCACCGCCGGGTCCACCTCGATCCCCGCCGACCCCTCTGGCACCACGAACCCCCTGTGTCGGTGTTGAACCGGTCACGACCAGCCTGCTCCCGGGGCCGCACACGGTCCGCACACGCGGTGCACAAGGCCCGCTAGCGTAGGGGCGGTGACCGGTCAGTTCAGCACGCTGCTGCGGCGGCTTCGGCGCCAGGCGGGGATGACCCAGGAGCAGCTCGCCGAGCGTTCCGGTGTCGGTGTGCGCACGATCCGTGGCTTCGAGACCGGTGAACGGACCGACCCCCGGCTGGCCACCATGCGCCTGCTGGCCGACTCCCTTGGCCTGCGCCCCGACCAGCGCGACGAGCTGCTCGCCACCGCCATGCGGCCAGGGGCCGGCGGGTCGTCCGCGCCCACCGGCCCGGTCCCGCGTCAGCTGCCTGCCCAGCCGGCCGCGTTCGTCGGCCGCGAGCGGCAGCTGGCGGCGCTGTCGTCGTCGGCCGGGACCGTGGTCGTCGGCGGTGGCGGGGGAGTGGGCAAGACCTGGCTGGCGTTGCACTGGGCGCACCGGCACCTCGCCGACTACCCGGACGGGCAGCTGTTCGCCGACCTGCGCGGCTTCAGCCCGGACAGCGAGCCGCTGCCCACCGACGTGGCCGTGCGCGGGTTCCTCGACGGTCTCGGCGTGCCGGCGGCGAGGGTCCCGGCCGACCTGCCGGCCCAGACCGCGCTGTACCGCAGTCTGGTCGCCGGCCGGCGGATGCTGATCGTGCTGGACAACGCGGCCAGCGCCGACCAGGTCGTCCCCCTGCTGCCCGGCGGCGACTCCTGCACGGTCCTGGTCACCAGCCGCCGGGCGCTGACCGGGCTGGTCACCCGGCACAGCGCCCACCACCTGCCGCTGGACCTGCTCGACACCGGCGAGGCCCACACCCTGCTCGCCGGACGCGTGGGCGGTGACCGGGTGGCCGCCGAGCCCGCCGCCGTGGCCCAGCTGGTGGAGCTGTGCGGCGGCCTGCCGCTGGCGCTGGGGATCCTCGCCGGCCGCGCCAGCATCAACCCCGGCGTGCCGCTGGCCGAACTGGCCGCCGAACTGCGCGAGGCCGGCCTGGCCGCGCTGTCCGACGAGGACCCGGCGGCGAGCCTGCCGGCCGCGCTGTCCTGGTCACACCGCGCGCTGCCGCCCGACCAGCAGACCCTGTTCGAACTACTGGCGATCGCCCCCGGCGCCGACATCACACCGGCCGCCGCCGCCAGCCTCGCTGGTATGTCGGGGGCCGACGGGGCTGGTTCGCGGCCGGCCGCCACCGCTGGTCTGCCACCGGCTGGGACCGACCTCACCGGCCTGCCGCCTGCGGCGGGGACCGGTCTCACCGGCCTGCCGCCTGCGGCGGGGACCGGTCTCACCGGCCTGCCGCCTGCGGCGGGAACCGGTCTCACCGACCTACCGCCTGCGGCGGGAACCAGCCCCACCGACCTACCGCCTACGGCGGGAACCAGCCTCAACGGCCGTCCGCCTGGCACTGCCGCTGCCTCGCCGGAGGCTGCCGTCGCCGCCCCGCCGGAGGCCGCTGGGACTGGCCTCGCCGCCCCGCCGGAGGTCGCCGCCGCTGGCCTCGTTGGTCTGCCGCAGGCCAAGGCGTCACTGGCCGAACTGGAACTGGTGTCGCTGGTGAGCCGAGACGGGCGGGGCCGCTACGCCATGCACGATCTGATCCGCCGCTACGCGACCGACACCGCCGCCCGCCGCCAGTCACCGGAGGCGCTGGCCGCGGCCCAGCGCCGCATCGTCGACTTCTACCTGCACACCGCGTACGCCGCCGACCGCCTGCTGGACCCCCACCGTCCGCCCGTCCCCCTGGACCCGCCGGTGGCGGGCTGCCACCCGCTCCCGTTGCCCGACCACGCCACCGCCCTGGAGTGGCTCGACGCCGAACACGCCACCGTACTGGCCGCCCAACACACCGCCGCCGTGCGCGGCTGGCACCAGCAGGTGTGGCAACTGGCCTGGACACTCGGCACCTACCACGACCGCCGGGGCAGGGCCCACGACCGCCTGGCGGTCTGGCGCGCCGGCCTGGCCGCCGCCGACGCCCTCGCCGACCCCGCCGCCCAGATCCGCGCCCACCGGGTCCTCGGCTACGCCCACGCCGAGGTCGGCCAACACGACCGTTCGATCGAGCACCTGGGAAGGTCCCTGACCCTGGCCGAGACCCAGCGGGACCGGACGAACCAGGCCCACACCCACCGCATGCTCGCCCGAGCCTGGGGCCAGCGCGGCGACCACCGCCAGGCCCTCGACCACGCCACCGACGCCTTCGCCCTCTACGGCGAGCTGGACAACGCCGTGTGGGAGGCCGAAGCACTCAACGAGATGGGCTGGCACGCCGCGCGACTGGGCGAGTACCAGCGGGCACGTGAACACTGCACCGCCGCCCTGACCCTGCACCGCCACCACGACAACCCCGACGGCGAGTCCTACGCCCTCGACAGCCTCGGCTACGTCGCCCACCACACCGGCGAGCACAGCCAGGCCGTCGACCACTACCGCCAGGCCCTGGCCCTGCTACGCGACCTCGGCTACACCTACGAAATCGCCAACACCCTCAACGGCCTCGGCGAGTCCCACCTGGCACTGGGCGAAGCCGCTGAGGCCCGCGCGGCGTGGCAGGAAGCCCTGGACCTCTACCAAACCCAACAACGCCCGGACGACGCCCATCGACTGAGGGCCCGTCTGGACGCTCTCGGTTGAGTTCCCGCCTGGCCGCGGGTTTCGGCAGCGCGACCGGACCGGGTGATCCGGGGTCGGCCACAGGCCAGGGTGACGGCTCTGGTCCCGACCCGACCCGACCCGACTCCTGGCGCCGGCCATGCCCTGGTGACGGCGGCATGATCGGCAGGGGCCACACCGGGCTGTCGCGACGTGGCGTCATCGGTCCGGGCCACGGCTCGCTCACGGTGACTTGTCCACACCCCGGCCTCGACCGCGCCAGAACTGTCGGTGTCTCTCGCTACGCTGGAAAGCGGGGGGCCCCCGCGGGCCCGAGGGGAGAGCACGGGGGCGCGGCGGGTGTGGGGATCAGTTTGGCACGGCGACGGGGTGGGTCTGGTCAGCGTCTGATGCCCGGATGCCCGGATGCCGAGGTTTCGGGTTTCGGGCGGCGGATGCTGGGTGCCGGGTTCCGGATGCCGGGGTGCCGGAAGCTGGGTGCCGGATGGCGGATGCTGGGTTTCGGGTGCGGGGTGCGGGGTGCGGGGTGCGGGGTGCGGGGTGCGGGGTGCGGGGTGCGGGGTGCGGAGTGCGGAGTGCGGGGTTTCGGGTGAGGTGCCGGATGTCGTGCGTCCGTGCTGGGCGTCGGCGTGCCGGTGTGCCGGGTGCCGGGCGTGTCGGGTGTGCCGGAGGCCCTACATCGGGTGCCGTACTTCGGGCGGCGGGTGTCGGGTGTCGGGTCTTGGTGTCGGGTTCGGGGGCGGGTTCGGTCGCCGTTCACTGGTCTGTGCGGTGGTGGGCGATGTAGTCCGGGTCGAGGGTCCAGCCCAGGCCTGGGCCGTCCGGTAGGCGCAGGGTGCCGTCGCGGAGGGGGTGGCGGTTGGCGACGAGGTTCCACCAGAACGGGTCGCGGTCGGGGTGGAAGCATTCGACGTAGGTTCCGTGGGGTTGGCTGGCCAGGAGGTGGCCGGCGATGTGGGGTTCCTCGTGGTGGGCGACCTGCACGTCGTAGGTGTGGGCGACGGCGGCGGTGCGGCGCCACGCCGTGGGGCCGCCGGACCAGGACGCGTCGAAGTTGCACACGTCGATGGCACCGGCCTCCATCAGGTCCCGGCAGCCGGCGGGGGAGTGTTCGCTCTGGCCGGCGCACACCGGGATCGTGGCGCCGTGCCGCACGTCGCGCAGGGAGCGGCGGTCGTTGGGCCAGCGCACGGGTTCCTCGAACCAGCGAATGTCCAGGTCGGCGATCCGGCGGGCCAGGTCGAGGGCCTCGGTCACCGTGTAGCCCTGGTTGGCGTCGACGGCGATCACGAAGTCGTCGCCGGCGGCGGTGCGGGCCTCGGTGACGCGGGCGGCGTCCTGTTCGGGGGGCAGGCCGCCGACCTTGAACTTCACGCCCGCCAGGCCCATGGCGCGGTACTCGGCGATCTCCTCGGCGATCCCCGACGGACCGCCGTAGTAGCCGCCGATGACGATCATGGGCAGGGCTGAGCGGTAGCCGCCCCACAGGCGCCACAGCGGCTGGCGCAGCGCCTTGCCGACGGCGTCCCAGATGGCCGAGTCGACACCGGCCAGGGCCACCAGGCCGAGGCGGCGGTCACGCAGGATGTCGAAGGTGGCGGGGAACGCGCTTTCCCAACATCTCTCCACGGCGAAGGCGTCGGCTCCGACAAGGCGGGGGGCCAGTTCGCGGTGCACGATGTCGGCCAGCGCCGGCAGGACCTTGTCCTCGTCGCCGACGTAGGCCTCGCCGGTGACGCCCTGCTCGGTGATCACCCGGGTGATCAGCGTCGCCCGGTGGGTCATGGCGTAGTTGCTGCCCCGGTAGGTGCGTGGCAGCGCCGCCACCACCGGGACCGTCTCGATGGCGCGAATGGTCAACGGGCCGGCGCCGGTGAACTGATCAGAGAATTGATCAACGAGTTCGTCGGACACGCCGCTCTCCCGCTACTGGAATCGTTTCCGGTAAATGGTCACATGGGAAAAGGCCACGGGTCAACTGTCCTTGACTTGTCAGATATCCGCCTGCCAGATTGGCATTGGTAAGGTTTCCAGGATCCCCGGCGGACGGTGAGGCGGATGCCTGCGTCAGGACGGCTGGCCGGCCGGTCCGCGATCGTGACCGGTGGGGCACAAGGCATCGGTGAGGCGATCGTCGAGACGTTCCTCGCCGAGGGGGCCGAGGTCGTGTTCCTCGACCGGGACGCGGTGACCGGTCGGCACACCGAACGCCGCCTTTCCGGCAGCCGCTTCCTGGAATGCGACGTCACCGACTCCGGGCAGGTCACCGCCGCTGTCGGGGAAACACTGACCCGGCTCGGGAAGATCGACATTCTGGTCAACAACGCCGGTGTCGCCGCCTATTTCGACGCGGCCACGATGACCGAGCGGCAGTGGGACCAGGTCTTCGTCGTCGACCTGAAGGCGGTGTGGCTGTGCGCGCGGGCCGTGCTGCCGGCGATGCGGGCCGCCGGCGCCGGCAGCATCGTCAACATCTCCTCCATCCACGCGCGGATGACCGAGGCCGGCGCCTTCCCCTACGCCGCGGCCAAGGCCGGGGTGCTCGGGCTGACCAGGAGCCTGGCGCTGGACGAGGGCCCACGCGGCATCCGGGTCAACGCCGTGTCCCCCGGCTACACCAGGACCCGGCTCGTCCAGGACTACCTCGACCGCCAGCCCGACCCGGCCGCCGCCGAACGCGCCGTGCTCGACGTGCATCCGCTGGGCCGCATCGTGTCCCCGGCCGAGGTCGCCTCGGTGGTGGCCTTCCTCGGCTCGGCGCAGGCGTCCGGGCTGACCGGCGCCGACGTCGTCGTCGACGGCGGCCTCAGCGCGAGGTTCGCCACCTAGACCGACCGATCCCACCGACCGACCAACGGAGTCCGTGCATGGAAGTCGCGCAAGGCATCCACCGCCTGGAGACGCCCTTCGGCGAGCGGGTCAACGCCGTGTACCTGCTGGCCGGCACGCGGGCCTCGCTGCTGGTCGACACGGCGACCAGGGACACCGCCGGGCACTACCTCGACCGCGTGCGGCAGGCGGCCCCGCTGCGCTACGTGCTCAACACCCACTCCGACTGGGACCACACCGCCGGCAACGGGGTGGTCGCCGAGGCGTTCCCGGACGCGTCGCTGCTGGCCCACGAGCTGGACCGGCCGATGATCGAGGACGTCGAGGCGCTGATCGCCCGGCGCTACGGCGAGTTCGCCGGCCCGCACGGCCACGACGAGACCGCCGAGGCCAAGGACGCCGTCCGCGCCGCCACCGCCACCACATCGGTCCACATCGGACTCACCGGTGGTGAGACGATCGACCTGGGTGACGGCTGGCGGGTCACCGTTCTGCACACCCCCGGGCACTCCTGGGGCAGCGTCAGCGTGTTCGACCCGCGCGCCAACGCCGTGATCGTCGGGGACGCGGTGCTCGGCGACGCCGTCCCGACCGCCGCCGGCGCGCCGGCCTTCCCGCCGACCTACCGCTACCTCGACACCTACCTGGCCACCATCGGCCTGCTCACCCAACTCGCCCCCCGCGTCCTGCTGACCGGCCACTACCCGGTGTACCGCGACGACCAGGTCGCCGAGTTCCTGCACGGCTCGCGCGCGTTCACCGACCGGGTGGACCGCGCGGTCCGGCGCCACCTGCGCGAGGCAGGGGAACCGGTGTCGATGGCCGGGCTGGTCGGGGCGCTCGGCGCGTCGCTGGGCCACTGGCCCCGGGAGGCGGACCCGGCGCTGCACTTCCCGCTGTCCGGGCACCTGGAACGGCTGGCCGCCACCGGGCAGGTGCGGGTCGGCGCCGGGGACGACGGGCGGGTCCGGTACACCTGGCTCGGCGAGCCGTGATCCGCCTGGACAACGGCGCGATCGCCGTCGAGGTGGCGCCGGGGCGCGGCGCGGAGATCCGGTTCCTCGGCCGCCCGGGCGGGGACAACGTCCTGTACTACGAGCCCTCCGACGTGCCGCTGCCGGCCGGGCGGTCGGTGAGCTACGGGCGCGACGACCTCGACTGGCTGTCGGCCTACCGGGGTGGCTGGCAGGAGCTGTTCCCCAACGCCGGTGCGGCCTGCGAGGTGGCCGGCGTGCCGCTGGCCTTCCACGGCGAGGTGTCCGCCGCCGAATGGTCCGTTGTGGACAGTGGACGCGGGTTCGCCGTGCTGGACTGTGCCGCCCGGCTGCCGCTGGTGCTGCGGCGCCGGATGACGCTGGAGGACCGGCGGCCGGTCCTGGTCATCGAGGAGACGGTGACCAACGTGGCCGGCTTCCCGGTGGACTTCCTGTGGGGCCACCACCCGGCGTTCGAGGCGCGACCCGGCGCCCGCCTCGACCTGCCGGACGCGGCCACCCACGTGCCGGCCGACCACGACCCCGAGTTCAACGACCTGCGCGCCGGCTCGGCGCGCTGGCCGTTCGCCCCCGGCAAGGACGGCGCCGACGTCGACCTGCGGGCCGTGCCGGACACGCCGACCGAACGCGTGGTCTACCTGACCGGCCTGGCGCGCGGCTGGGCGGCGTTGCGCGACGTCGAGCGCGGCACCGGCGTCGCGCTCGGCTGGGACACCGCCGTGTTCCCGCACGCCTGGCTGTGGACCGAGATCGGCGGCCGGGACTTCCCCTGGTACGGCCGGTCGCGGATCGTCGCGCTGGAACCGGCGTCGGCCTGGCCCAACGACGGGCTGGCGGCGGCCATCGCCCGGGGGCAGGGGCACCGGCTGGGACCGCACGGCGCGCTGTCCACCCGGCTGACCGTGACCCTGTTCGCCGCCGACGAGCGCCCGGTGTCCGCTGTGGACGCCGACGGCGGCGTGCGAACCTGACGAGGAGCGTCATCATGGCCCGGTACCGCCGTGCACTCGGCGCCCTGCTGCTGTTGCCGGTCGTCGCCTGCGGCACCGACACCGGTTCGGCGACCTCGGTGACGTTCCTGCTGCGCTCCCAGGGCGGCACGACCTACTTCCAGCAGGTCGCCGGCGGCGCGCGGGCCGAGGCGCAGCGGCTGGGCCTCGACCTGGCCGTGCAGTTCACCGACAGCTCCGACCAGCAGCTCTCCGCCGCCGACACGGCGATCGCGGCCGGCGCCGACGGTCTGATCGTCACCATCCAGGACCCGGCGATCGGCCCGGCGATCGCCGCCAAGGCCTCGGCCGCCGGCATCCCGCTGCTCGCCTCCCCGGACTCGTTCGACGACGCCGCCGGCGACCCGGTGCCGGTCGTCGCGCTCGACGGCGAGCAGGTCGGCGCCGACGTCGGCGCGGAGGCGGCCCGGCTCCACCAGGGCAGCGGCTGGGACCCGGCCGGCGTGCGGGTCGTGTCGGTCGAGCTGCCTGGCGTGTCGACCTGCATGGACCGCACCGACGGCGCGCTGGCGGCGTTCGCCGACGCGGAGCCGGGCCTGGCGGAGTCCGTGCTGCGCGTCGAGTACGACGGCACCCTCAACTCCGCCAACGACACCGTGAGCGCCGCGCTCAACAACCACCGCGACGTGCGCCACTGGATCGTCTGGTCGTGCAACGACGAGGGCGTGGTCGGCGCGATCACGGCGCTGGCCAACGCCGGGATGGGCGCCGACCGGGTCATCGGCGTCGGCCTGGGCGCCAACCTGGCGTGCGACCAGTGGGCGGCCGGCGGCGCGTCGGCCTACCGGTCGGCGGTCGCGCTCGACCCGAGGGACAACGGCCGGATCGCGGTCGCCACCCTGCACCGCCACCTCACCGGGGGCGAACCACTGCCGGCGGTGACGCTGTTCACCGGCGAGCTGGTCGGGCCGGACACCGCCGCCGGGGAGCTGCCGTGCGGGTGAGCGGCGTGCGGGGCGGCGGTGTGCCGGCGCTGGAGCTGCGCGGGGTCGGCAAACGCTACGGCGGCGTGGTGGCGCTCGACGACGTTGGCCTGGCCGTGGCGGCGGGTGAGGTGGTCGGGCTGGTCGGGGAGAACGGGGCGGGGAAGTCGACCCTGCTGCGGGTGCTGGCCGGGGAGGTCCCGCCGGACGCCGGCACGCTGGTGATCGGGGGCGTCCAGCGCGCCGGCTTCGGTGGGCCCCGGGCCGCGCGGGCCGCCGGGGTGCGGGTCGTGCACCAGGAACCGGAGCTGGTGGGGTCGCTGACCGTCGCCGAGAACCTGTTCCTCGGGGCGGTCGGCGCGGCGTCGACCGGGCGCCGGGTCGTGCGCTGGTCCGGGCTGTACGCGGCGGCGGCCCGGGAGTTCGCCCGCCACGGGCTGGGCGCCGAGCTGGATCCGCGCACGCCGGTCGAGCGGCTGAGCCCGGCGCGGCGCCAGCTCGTGGAGGTCGTGAAGGCGCTGCGTGAGCGTCCGGCGGTGCTGGCGCTCGACGAGCCGACCGCCGCGCTCGCCGAGGACGACACCGACCGGCTGCTGGCGGTCGTGGAGCGGCTGGCGGCCGGCGGGGTGGCGATCGTGTACGTCTCCCACCGGCTGCGGGAGGTCCGGCGGGTGGCCGACCGGATCGCCGTGCTGCGCGACGGCGTGCTGGTCGCCGACGAGCCGGCGGACGCGGTGTCCGACGCCGACCTCGTCCGCCGGATGGTCGGTCGCGCGCTCGCCGCCGCGCCCGCCTGGACGCGGCCCGGCCCCGAGCGGCTGCGGGTCGAGGGGCTGTGCACGCGGCGGCTGCGGGACGTGTCGCTGTCGGTGCGGCGCGGTGAGATCCTCGGTGTCGCCGGGCTGGTCGGCGCCGGCCGCTCGGCGCTGGCCAGGGCGCTGTTCGGCGCGGCCCCGATCACCGCCGGGCGGATCACCGTCGACGGCGAGCCGGTGCGCCCGGCCGGGCCGAGGGCCGCGCTGGACGCCGGGATAGCGCTGACCCCGGAGGACCGGCTGGCCGACGGGCTGGTCCTGGACCGGGGCGTGCGGGAGAACCTGACGCTGTCGGTGCTGCGCCGGCTCACCGTCGCGCGGTTCGTGCGGGTCGGTGAGCAGCGCCGGGTCGCCAGTGGGCTGGCCACCTCGCTGCGGATCAGGGCCGGGTCCCTGGACGCGCCGGTGAACACGCTCTCCGGCGGCAACCAGCAGAAGGTCGTGGTCGGCCGCGCGCTGTCGACCGACCCGAGGGTGCTGGTGCTCGACGACCCGACCCGGGGGGTCGACGTCGGCGCCAAGGCCGAGCTCCACCGGATCGTGCGCGAGCGCGCCGACCGGGGTATGGCCGTGGTGCTGATCTCCTCCGAGCTGCCGGAGCTGCTGGCGGTGGCCGACCGGATCCTGGTGCTCGCCGGTGGGCGGGTGACCGGTGAGCTGACCCGCGCCGAGGCGACGGAGGAGAAGCTGCTCGCGCTGGCCCTGCCGGGGTCGTCATGACGGCCAGGACGGTGACGGTCAGAACCGTGACGGCCAGGGTCGTGCGGGCGGTCGGCGGGCAGAACCTGAGCCTGCTGCTGGCGCTCGGGCTGCTGGTGGTGGTCGTCGGCAGCCAGCGGCCCGCCTTCTTCCTCCCGATCAACCTGGTCAACATCGGTGTGGCGGTGTCGCTGCTCGGGCTGGTCGCGCTCGCGCAGACGGTCACGGTGATCTCCGGCGGGTTGGACATCTCCGTCGGTGCGGTCGTCGGGGTGGCCTCGGTGGCCGCGGCGATCGGTGCGGCGGCCGGCACGGTGGCCGGAGTGGCGCTGGGGGTGGCGGCCGGCGCGGCCGCCGGCCTGATCAACGGCGCGCTCATCAGGTTCGGCAGGGTGAACGCCGTCATCACCACGCTCGCGACGTTCTCCGCGTTCCAGGGCGTGACGTTCATCCTGGCGGGTGGCGAGGCGATCGGCGTGCGCACGCCGGGGTTCCTCGCTCTCGGGGCGGGCCGGGTTCTGGGGGTCCCGGTGCCGCTCGCCGTGCTGGTCGTCGCCGTCGTGGTGTTCCACGTCGTGCTCCGCTACACCGATCTCGGTCGCAACGTGTACGCCATCGGCGGCAACACCTCCGCCGCGTGGCTGGCCGGGGTGCGGGTCAACCGGTACACGACCGGGATCTACCTGGTGGCCGGGGTCGTCGCCGGGATCGCCGGGGTGTTGCTGACCGCGCGCAGCGGCGCCGGTGTCGCCGACTCGGGCGCGCCGAACCTGTCGTTGCAGTCGATCGCCGCGGTGCTGCTCGGCGGGTGCGCGCTGGCCGGCGGGCGGGGGACGGTGGCCGGCACGGTGCTGGGGGTGCTGTTGCTCGGGGTGTTGCAGAACGGGTTGGTGCTGCTGGACGTGCCGCGGTTCTACCAGTTCGTGGCGCAGGGAACGCTGCTGGTGGTCGCGGTGATGATCCAGGAGTACCGGGGTGGGCGGCGCTCCCGGCCGGCCGCGGCGGGGGGCTGGCCGTGACGACCGCCCCGCTCGTGGAGCTGACCTGCGCGACCGTCGACGTGCCGCTGGAGCGGCCGGTGCGGGCCGGCCGGTTGGTGATCGACGCCCGCCAGTACTGCTGTGTGCGGGCGCGGTTGGCCGACGGCGCCGAGGGCGCGGCCTTCGTCCTGACCAGGGGGCTGGACGTGGCCGCGTCCCTGGCGACCGTCGTACTGCCCCGATTGTCGCATGTGGACGGTCTGCGGGTGGGGCTGCGCAACCTCGGCTGGGACGGCGCGATCAGCCGGGCGGCCGCGGCGGTCACCCTCGCGCTGCTCGACGCCGGCGCGCGGTCCGCCGGCGAACCGGTGTGGCGGCTGCTGGCCCCGGACGTCCCGGTGCCGGCCGTGGTCCCGGCCGGCGTGGCCATCGGGTACGCGCCGGTCGAGAACGACGCGAGCGCGACCGAGACCGGGGAGGCGGCGCTCGCGGCCGAGGGCGGCGCGGCCTGGGTGAAGCTCATGGGCGGCCCCGACCCCGAGGTCGACCTGGCCCGGCTGCGCCGGGTGCGGGCCGTGGTCGGCGAGGGCGTCGGCGTGGCGCTGGACGTCAACGGCGCCTGGCCGGTGCCGCTGGCCAGACAGTGGTTGCCCCGGCTGGCCGACGAGGGACTGGCCTTCGTCGAGGAGCCGGTGCCCTACGAGCTTGGCCTGGACACCGTCCGCGCCCTGGCCGGTGTGCGGCGACCGCCGCTGGCACTGGGCGAGGTCTGCGCGTCGGTGATCGAACTGGAGGCGCTGGCCGCCACCGGCCTCGTCGAGCACCTGCGCCCGGACGCCACCGTGCTCGGCGGCCCGGAACCCTTCGCCCGCGTCCTGGCGGCCACCGCCGGCCCCGGCCTGGTGCCGCACTTCTGGCCGGAGGTCCACCGCCACCTCGTCGCCGGCTTCCCCGGCGCGGCGGTCCTCGAGTGCGTCGCCCCGGGCGCCGGCGGGTTCGGCCTGGAACGGTTCGTCGACGGCCTCGCCCGGCTGACCGGCGGTGGCGTCACGGTGCCCGACGAACCGGGCTTCGGCTACCGGCTGGACTGGACGGTCGTCGAGACGCTCGCGGCCACCCCACCGACGACCTACCGGACGGGAGACCCATGAGTACCGCGGTGGTGACCGGTGGCGCGAACGGCATCGGCCGGGGGGTCGCCGGACGGCTGGCCGCCCAGGGCTGGCAGGTGGTGATCGTCGACCGGGACGCCGCCGCCGCGCGGGCGACCGCGTCGGCGCTGGGTGTGGACCACACCCCGGCCGACGTCACCGACCCGGACGCGCTGGGCGCCGCGTTCGCCGGTGCCGCCGCGCGGCACGGACCGATCGACGCCCTGGTCACCTCGGCCGGCATCACCCGCGTCGGCGCCTCGGCCGACCAGTCGCCGGCCGACTGGCGGGCCGTGCTCGACGTCGACCTCAGCGGCACGTTCTACGCCTGCCAGGCCGCCTACCCGCACCTGCCCGACGGTGGCGCCGTGGTCACCGTCGCCTCGATCGCCGCGTTCCGGGGCCTGGCGCGCCGGGCCGCCTACTGCGCGGCCAAGGCCGGGGTCGTCGCGCTGACCCGCTGCCTGGCCGTGGAGTGGGCCGGACGCGGGATCCGGGTCAACGCGGTCGCGCCCGGCTGGGTGGACACCCCGTTCCTGCGGGCCGCCGCCGACCGCGGTGACGTCGACCTCGACGAGCTGGCCGGGCGCCCGCCGCTGGGTGGGCTCGCCGGGGTCGAGGACGTCAGCGGGGTGGTCGAGTTCCTGCTCTCCGCCGGGGCCCGGTTCGTGACCGGCCAGACGGTGTGCGCCGACGGTGGCTGGGTGTGGGCCGGTTAGCCGGCCCGAACCCGCCGCGCTCGGGAGGATGGCGCCATGACGACCGACGAGCCCCGCACCGATCCCACCCGCCGCGCCGGCGTGCGCCAGGTCGCCGAGCGGGCCGGGGTCGCGCTGTCCTCGGTGTCCCGCGTGCTCTCCGGCCACCCCGACGTCAGCGAGCTGATGCGCCACCGCGTGCTGGACGCGGTCGCCGCGCTCGGCTACGAACCGGACCACCTCGCGCAGAGCCTGCGCCGGGGCGCCAGCATGACCGTCGGCTACGTCGTCGGCGACATCTCCAACCCGCTGACCGCGCAGATCGCCCTCGGCGCCGAGACCGCGCTGCGCCGCGCCGGGTACTCGTTGCTGCTGGTCAACTCCACCAGCGACCCCGACCTGGACGCCCAGCACATCCGGCTGCTGCGCCAACGGCGCACCGACGGGCTGCTGCTGGCCATGGCCGACGAGAGACACGCCGCCACCATCGCCGAGCTGGAGCGCTACCCGGGGCCGTGTGTGCTGGTCGACCGGGTGTGCGCGAAGCTGCCGCGCGCCAGCGGTGTGCACAGCGACCACCGCGCCGGCCTGAGCGCGGCCGTCGAGCACCTGTACCGGTTGGGGCACCGGCACATCGCACTGGTCAACGGCGACCCCCGGGTGCTGCCGGCCCGCGAACGCGCCGCCGTGCTGCGCCGGTTCGCGCGGGGCGTGCCGGACCTGGAGGTCACCGTGCGCCCCGGCGGGTTCACCGCCGCGCACGGCCGCGACGCCACGGCGGCACTGCTGGCCGGCGGAGCGGGGCGGCCGACCGCGGTGATCGCCGGCGGCAACCAGATCCTGCCCGGCGTGCTGGCGGCCGTGCGCGCCGCCGGGCTCACCGTGCCCACCGACCTGTCGCTGGTGACCTGCGACCAGGTGGCGCTGGTGGAGTTCCTGCGCCCGCCGCTGGCCACGGTGACCCGCGACCTGGGCGACCTGGGCGAGGTCGCCGCCGCGCTGCTGCTGGAACGGCTGTCCGGGCGGGCGCGGCGCCGGGTCACGCTGCCGACCGGTTTCCGCGCCGACCACAGCTGTGCGCCACCACCGAAACGTCCGACCTAGGGAGGGCCGCCATGTCCGGTTCGCTGGCCGACCTGAGCGCGATGCTGCGCATCCGCCACTTCGAGGACGCCGTGCGGGACCTGTTCACCCGCGACCTCGTGCGGGGCAGTACCCACCTGTGCCAGGGCCAGGAGGCGGTGCCGGTCGGGGTGTGCGGCGAGCTGGCGCCGGGCGACACGATGACCTGCACCTACCGGGGCCACGGCGCGGTGCTGGCGATGGGCAGCCCGCTGGACCGCTGCTTCGGCGAGATCCTCGGCCGCGCGGGCGGGGTGTGCGGCGGCCGGGGCGGGTCCATGCACCTGACCGACGCGTCGGTCGGCGCGCTGGGCTCCAACGCGGTCGTCGGCGCCCAGCTGCCGATCGCGGTCGGCGCGGCGCTGGCCGCCCAGCACCTGGGGACCGGCGCGGTCACCGTGACCTTCCTCGGTGACGGCGCCACCAACATCGGCGCCTTCCACGAGTCGGTGAACCTGGCGGCGATCTGGCGGCTGCCGGTGGTGTTCGTCATCGAGAACAACCAGTACGGCGAGTACAGCCCGCTGGCGACGACCACCCCGGTCGCCCGGCTCGCCGACCGCGCCGCCAGCTACGGGATCCCCGGCGTGTTCGTGGACGGCAACGACGTCGGCGCGGTCCGCGCGGTCGCCGCCACCGCCGTGGCCCGCGCGCGGGCCGGCGACGGGCCGACCCTCGTCGAGGCCGACACCTACCGCCAGCAGGGCCACTCCCGGTCCGACCCGGCCACCTACCGGCCGCCGGGCGAGCTGGAACGCTGGCTGGCCCGCGACCCGGTGACCCTGCTCGCCGACCGGCTCACCGAGCAGGGCGCCGCCACCCCCGCCGAGCTGGACGCGGTGCGTGAGCGGGCCCGCGCCGAGGTCTCGCAGGCGTTGGAACGGGCCCTGTCGTGGCCGATGCCGCATCCCGACACCCGGCTGGAGGGCGTGTACGCATGAACTACCGCCAGGTGATCGCCAGGGCCATCGGTGACGAGATGGCCGCCGACGACCGCGTGATCCTCCTCGGTGAGGACGTGGCGGCGGCCGGTGGCGCGTTCAAGACGACCGTCGGGCTGCTGGAGCGCTTCGGCCCGCAGCGGGTGCGCGACACCCCGATCTCCGAGCAGGCCATCGTCGGGGCGGCGCTGGGCGCGGCGCTGATGGGACTGCGCCCGGTCGCCGAGATCATGTTCGCCGACTTCGCCGGTGTCTGCTTCGACCAACTGGCCAACCAACTCGCCAAGTACCGGTACATGAGCGGCGGCCAGTTCCGGGTGCCGGTCACCATCCGGATGGCCAACGGCGCCGGCGCCGGGTTCGCCGCCCAGCACTCCCAGCCGGCGGAGAACTGGCTGCTCAACGTGCCGGGTCTGAAGATCGCCGTGCCGGCGACCGTCGCCGACCTCTACGGCCTGCTGCGCACCGCGATCCGTGACGACAACCCGGTGGTGGTGTTCGAGCACAAGAACCTGTTCGCGGTGAAGGGTGAGGTCGGGCCGGACGCGGCGCTGGTCCCGCTCGGCGTGGCCGACGTGGTCCGCCGGGGTGGGGACCTCACGGTCGTCGCCACCCAGCAGATGCGCCACCGCGCGGTCGAGGCGGCCGGGCGGCTGGCCGCCGACGGTGTCGAGGCGACGGTCATCGACCCCCGCACGCTGGTGCCCTTCGACGACGAGACGGTCGTGGCCAGCCTGACGGAAACCTCGCGGCTGCTGGTCGTGCAGGAGGGTCCGGCCGGCGGCAGTTGGGGAGCGTCGCTGGTGGCGCGGATCGCCCAGGACCACTTCGACCTGCTCGACGCCCCGCCGGTGCTCGTGGCCTCCGACGACACGCCGGTGCCCTACGCGGGGCCGCTGGAGGACGCCTGGCTGCCCACCGTCGACCGGATCGTCGACCAGGCCCACCGCCAGCTCGCCTACTGAGAGATGTCGCCCACGGAACGGAGAACACCATGCGGGTACGACCGTTCGACCGGAGCCGGTTCACCAGGAGCCAGCCGACCGACGGCGACGCGGCCAGGATCCGGCGGATCCTGGCCAACGCCAACCGGTACGCGCTGACCACCTGGTGGCACACGGTGCGCGACTACGACGCGCAGACCGGTGACCACCTCGACCTCGGCGGCATCGCCGAGCCGAACATCCGCCCGCCGGCGAGCGAGGCGTACGCGCTGGCCGTGGCCCTGGCGACCGGCGCCTACAGCGCGAGGTCGACCGGGGTGAGCGAACGGACCGCCCGCGAGATGACCGCGAAACTGGTGCGCTCACTGGCTTTCCACCACCGGGTCAACACCGAGGGCGGCTGGGGCTACGACTGGCAGACCGCGCTGTGGGCGGCGCTGGCCGGCAACGCCGGCTGGCTGGTCTGGCACGACCTGTCCGAGACCGACCAGCACCACGTGTGGCGGATGGTCGAGTTCGAGGCGAACCGGTTCCTCGGCTGGCCGCTGCCCTACTGGCGCAACCGCGCCGGCCGGTACACCGGGGCGTGCGGGGACACCAAGGCCGAGGAGAACGCGTGGAACTCGCGGCTGTTGTTCCTGGCGGGGGTGATGATGCCCTGGCACAGTCGCCGCGCCGGCTGGGCGTACAAGGCCGCCGAGCTGAGCATCGGCGCGTTCGCCCGACCGTCCGATGTGGACAACCAGCGGGTGGTGCGTGGGCGTCCGGTCGGCGACTGGCTGGAGGGCACCAACATCAACGAGGACGGCTCGCTGGTCAACCACAACATCTACCACCCCGACTACGTCACCACGATCAGCGAGATGGTCAGCGGTGGCCTGGTGTACGGGCTGGCCGGGCGGCGGATCCCGGTCAACGCCCTGCACGGCCTGCCGGTGCTCTACGAGAGCCTGGTGGACAAGCCGTGGTGGCCCTCGCCGGACCGCCCGTGCCCCAACAGCCCCGGCTTCCTGCCGCCGACCGCCGCGAACCCGACCGGCACGATGTACGTCCCCGGCTCCGACGACGTGTACTACCCGCAGGGCAACGACTGGGGCACCATGCGCCGCGCCCACTTCGCCGAACTGGACGCGATGGCCGGTGTGTTCCGCGCCCACCGGGGTGCCGGCGCGTGGGAACGGCGGCACGCCAAGCGGGTGCTGGACATGCAGCGCCGCCCGCTGCCCGGCGGGCAGGCCAGCGACGGCAGCACCTACCGCTCGCCCGAGGAGGACACGTACTCCGGGCGTGAGGAGTGGGTGGCCGCGCGCGCGGCGGAGACCTGGCTGACCCACTGGCTGGCCCACCACGGTGCGCTGCGCACCACCAACGCCGCCGACCAGATCGTCGTGTGCAACACCGACCGGGGCGTGGCCGTGACCGGGCGGTGGACGGTCGGGAGCCCGGCGGTCAACGGGCCGCAGGTGTTCGGCACGGGGGTGCGGTACAAGGCCGCCGGCACCGGCGAGGCGTCCGTGCGGTTCACCCCCCGGCTCACCGCGACCAGGACCTACGACGTGTACGCGTGGTGGATCTCCTCGGACTCGCAGGCCTCCGACGCGCCCTACACCGTCGAGCACACCCGCGGCACGACCACCGTGCGCGTCGACCAGCGCACCGGCGGCGGCGCCTGGCACCGCCTCGGCACGTTCACCCTCGGGCCGGGCGGCAACGTTCTGCTCACCGACGACGCCGACGGGTACGTGGTGGCCGACGCCGTACGGCTGCGCCCCCGCTGAGCGCGGGGAATCGCGTTGGCAAACTTGTGTTACAAGTTCTGAACTTGCCCGGCCCGCGAACTGGACCGAGCGGGTCACCGAGGCCGACGCGACCCTGCCGCCCGCCGAGGAGATGACCGCCCGGCGGCCGGTGGACGGGCCGTTCGACATCAACCCGCCGAGGGCGATGATCGACCAGGTCGTCACGCTGATCCAGCGCGCCAGCGCGGAGACCGCCGCCGAGGTGCGCCAGGCGCGGGCCAGCGCCGCCCAGCCACGCCGGCTCACCAGGGGCACCAGCACCGACGGCCACGCCGTGGTCCGGCTCGACGGCGAACAGGTCGCCCAGGTGGAGATCGACACCACGGCGTCCTGGATCGCCACCGCCAACCAGCTGGTGATCGCCGCCGAACTGCGGGCCGCGTTCGCCGACGCCTACCGCAACCTCGACGACGCCGCGCGGCGCCATGGCCACCGACAACCGGTGGAAGGGCGCCTCGGCCGACGCCTACAAGGCCACCCTCGGCCCGCAGCACACCGCGCTCGCCGCCGTGAAGCCGATGACCGACGCCATCGACAGCGCGCTCGGGAAACTGGCCATCGCGATCTGCACGGCGCTGGGCGCGGCGTTCGTCGCGTTCGTCGCCGAACTCGTCGCCGCGGCCGGTGCCACGGTCGCCTCCGAGGGCGCGGCCGCCCCGGCGACCGTCCCCGCCGCCGGAGTCTCGGTCGCGAAGGTGGCCGCCGCGGTCGCCGCGGTGTTCGGCGTGATCGAGGGGTTCGTGCTGTCCTCGGTGCTGCCGGCGTTCAAGGACCTGAGCCAGCAGCTCGGCAAGAACGCCGCGTTCCCCGTCGGTGCCGGCGGCGAGAACGACTGGCCCAAGCTGACCAGCGACCTGTCCGACTCCAGCCACCGCACCAACCGCGGTGTCAACCCGCCGTGGGAGATGAGCGAGGCCTGACCGGGACTTCCGTCCGACGGGCTCCCCGGGTTTGAATGGTCGCCGGTGCGCACGGCCTGACCAGGGGTTGTCGCCGGACCCGGGGAGCGGACGCGACGGATGACGGTGGACACCCGCACGGGCACCGGCCGGGTCGTGGCGCCGGTTCTGGTCGGCCGGGACGACCAGCTGCGCCGGCTGACGAGCGCGGTCGTCGGGCCGCCGGCGGTGGTCGTCGTCGAGGGGGAGGCGGGGATCGGCAAGACCCGCCTGGTCGCCGAACTGGCCGCGCACCCCGACCTGGCCGGCCGCCCGGTGCTGACCGGCTCGTGCCGGCGCATCCGCGAGCCGTTCCCGCTGGGGCCGGTCGTGGAGGCGCTGCGCGGGGTCGGTGACCGGCTGACCGGTGAGCTGTCGCCGGTGACCGGGTCGCTGCGCGGGCTGCTGCCCGAACTGGCCGGCGTGCTGCCGCCCTCGCCCGAGCCGCTGGAGGACCGCGCGGCGCAGCGGCACCGGGTGCTGCGCGGGCTCACCGAGGTGCTGCGCGCGCTCGGCGAGGTCGTGCTGGTGCTGGAGGACCTGCACTGGGCCGACGAGCAGACCCTGGTGTTCCTGTCCTACCTGCTGGCCGCCCCGCCGCCGGGCACCGCCGTGGTGCTCACCTACCGGGGCGAGGAGACCGGCGCCGAGGTCCGCGAGGTGACCGCCAGGGTCGCCGACGCCGTGCGCCACGACCACCTGGTGCTGCCGCTGCTGGACGCCGCCCAGACCGGGGTGCTGGCCGCGACCATCCTGGACACCGAGGACCTCACCGCCGAGTTCGAGGCGCACCTGTTCGAGCGGTCCTCCGGGCTGCCGCTGGCCGTGCAGGAACTGCTGGCGCTGCTGCGCGACCGGGGCTCGCTGATCCCGCTGCGCGGCGGTGGGTGGGCGCGCCGCGCGCTGGCCGAGCTGGACGTGCCGCCGGGCGTGCGGGACCCGGTGCGCGAGCGGGTCGGCCGGCTGCCGGCCGTCGCGCGGACCGTCGCCGAGGCGACGGCCGTGCTGGCCGCGCCGGTGCCGGTCGCGGTCCTGGCCGAGGTGAGCGGGCTGGCCCGGGAGGACGCCGTCGTCGGCCTGGACGAGCTGCTCGTCGCCGGCCTGCTGTCCGAGACCGACGGCCAGGTCGGCTTCCGGCACCTGCTGGCCGCGCAGGCGGTCTACGGCGGGATCCCGTTCGGCCGCCGGCAGGAGCTGCACGCCAGGGCGGTGGTCGCGGTGCGCGCGCTGGATCCGGTGCCGCTGGGCCAGGAGGCCCACCACCTGCGCCAGGCCGGCCTGCTGACCGAGTGGGCGGCGGTGGCCGAGCGGGTCGCCGACCGGGCCTCGGAACTGGGCGACGACGCCGAGGCCGCGCGGATCCTGGAGGACGTGCTGCGCACCGCGCCGCTGCCCCCGGACCGCCGGGCCACCCTGGCGGTGCGGCTGGGCTGGGCCGCCGGCCAGGTGCTGCGCCCGCCCGATGTCACCGACCTGCTGTCCGACGCGCTGGCCGCCGAACCCTCCGGGCTGGCGCGCGGGCAGCTGCACTTCTTGGTCGGCCTGATGTGGGAACGGTTGGGACGCCACGACACCACCGCGCAGCGCCGCTCGTTCGTGGCCGCCGTCACCGATCTCGGCGAGGCCCCGCAGCTCGCGGCGTGGGCGATGGCCTCGCTGGGCCGCGCGGTCGACCCCGAGGTCCCGCTGGCCGAGCACGCCGCCTGGCTGGACCGCGCACTGGCGGTCGTCCCGGCGATCGGCGACCCGGTGGCCGAGGTGTTCGTGCTCGGCAAGATCGCCATGTCGCTGTGCGCCTACGGCGACCCCCGCTGGGCCGGCCTCACCGACACCATCGTCGCCAGGACCGCCGGTCGGCCCCGCCACCGCCAGGAGGTGCACGCCTACCGGTCGATCGCCGAGGAGGCGTGCGTCGCCGGGCACCTGGCGGTCACCGACCGGCTGTTGGCCGCCGCGTTGGCCGCCGCCGGTGAGGACGACCCCTCGCCCGAGCCGCTGCACCGGTGCCGGCTGGTGGCGCTGCTGCCGTCCTGGTGCGCCGGCCGGTGGTCGGACCTGGACCGGGAGGCGGCGGCCCTGCTCGACGAGTACCGGGGCCGCCCGTCCGACCGGGTCACCCCGGAGCTGGTCGCCGCCTGCCTGGCGCTGGCCGCCGGCGAGGTGGACACGGCCCGTCGCGACCTGCCGCAGGTCGTGCGCCGCGCCGAGACCCTGGGTCTGCACGACCTGCTGCCGCTGCCGGTGACCGCGCTGCTGCGGCTGGCCAGCGCGCACGGCGACCCGGCCGAGGCGTTGACCGACACCGCCGGCGTGGTCGCCGTGTGGGAGACCAAGGGCCTGTGGCCGCTGGCGGTCCGGGCACTGCCGGCGCTGACCGAGGCGATGGTGCTGGCCGGGCGGCGCGCGGCGGCCGTGGACCTGGTCGCCGGGGTCGGCTCGGCGCTCGACGGACTGGACGCCCCGCTGGCCGCCGCCGCCCTGCCGCACGCGCGCGGCCATCTGGGGACCGACCCGGCCGGCGCGGCGACCGACTTCCTCGCCGCCGCCTCCGCCTACGACCGGCTGGCCGCGCCCTACGAGGCCGCCCAGGCACGAGAGCTGGCCGCCGCGCGGCTGGTCACCGTGGACGCCGCCCGAGCGGTGGCGCCGCTGCGCGCGGCGATCGACGCGTTCGCCCGCCTCGGCGCGCGCTGGGACCTCGACCGGGCCGCCCAGCTGGCCAGGGGGAACGGGGTCACGGTCGCCGGGCGCCACCGGGGCGGCCCGCACGGCTACGGCGCCGCGCTCTCGCCCCGGGAACGCGAGGTCGCCGAGCTGGCCGCGTCCGGGCTGACCAACCAGCGGATCGGCCGGGAGCTGTTCCTGTCGCCGCGCACCGTGGAGAAGCACCTGGGCGCCGCGCTGCGCAAGCTCGGCCTGCGCTCGCGCGTGGAACTGGGGACCCGGCTCACCCCCGACCCGTAGTGCCCCGCCCGGAGCCGGCCCGGCGATTGGGGGGAGTTACCCATAGCCCCACCCCCGTCGGGAACCGACGCTGACCACATGACCGAGATCCCCGACACCGGCCAGCGTGACCAGCCGGAACCCCCGTCACCGGACGAGCCGGTGACCGAACCCCAGGCGGCCGCCGAACCGCCGGAGGGGTTCGAGCGCGCCTGACCCGCTGTCGTCCCGTACGGAAGGAAACACGTTGCTGAGCAAACACGCACTGGCCGCCGTCGCGGTCACCGCGCTGGCGTGGGGCGCCCTGGCGGTGCCGCCGGTCGCCGCCGCCCAACCACCGGAACCGCCGGCCGCCGCGCCGCAGGCCGCCCAGACCGCCGGGCCGGACCGCACCTGGACGGTCACGCTGATCACCGGCGACCGGGTCCGGCTGACCGAGTCCGGCGGGCGGTACACCGCGACCGCCGAGCCGGCGCGCCGGCCCAACGGGCACCAGCCGGTGTTCGACATCCGCTCCAGCCCCGAGCGGATCCTTGTCGTCCCCGACGACGCGCGGGCCGCGGTCGACGCCGGCGTCCTCGACCGGTCGCTGTTCGACGTGACCTACCTGGCGCGCAACGGCTACGCCGACGACAGCACCGGCGACGTGCCGGTGATCGTGCGCTACGACCGCGCCGCGCGGGCCTTCGCCACCGCCCAGGCCCTGCCGGCCAGCGACGCGACCCTGCCGCTGCCCAGTGTGCGCGGCGCCGCCCTCACCGTCGACAAGACCGCCGCCGGCGAGTTCTGGGCCGCGATCGACTCCGACACCACCACCGCCCCGGCGGCCAGGTCGCTGTCCGGCGGGATCAGCCAGGTCTGGCTCGACCGCAAGGTCACCGCCACCCTGGCCGACACCGTGCCGCTGATCGGCGCCCCGCAGGCCTGGGCGGCCGGCCTGGACGGCACCGGTGCCACGGTCGCCGTGCTGGACACCGGCGTCGACGCCGCCCACCCCGACCTGGCCGGCAAGATCGCCGCCAGCGCCAGCTTCATCCCCGGCGAGGAGGTCGCCGACGGGCACGGCCACGGCACGCACGTCGCGTCGACCGTCGCCGGCATCGGCGCGGCCAAGGGCGTCGCGCCCGGCGCGTCGCTGGTCATCGGCAAGGTGCTCAGCAACGCCGGGGAGGGCGCCGACTCCAGCGTCATCGCCGGCATGGAGTGGGCGGCCACCGAGATGGACGCCGACGTCGTGTCGATGAGCCTGGGCGCCGACCCGACCGACGGCACCGACCCGCTGGCGATGGCCGTGGAGTCCCTGTCGGCCAGCAGCGGCGCGCTGTTCGTCATCGCCGCCGGCAACACCGGCCCCGGCAAGGAAACGGTGTCCACGCCCGGCACCGCCGACTCGGCGCTGACCGTCGCGGCCACCAGCAAGACCGACACCCTGGCCGACTTCTCCTCCCGCGGCCCGAGGACCGGCGACGGCGCGCTCAAGCCCGACCTCGCCGCACCCGGCGTGGACGTCGTCGCGGCCCGCGCCGCCGGCACGGCCCTGGGCACCCCGGTCGACGACCGCTACACCAGCGCCTCCGGGACCTCGATGGCCACCCCGCACGTCGCCGGGGCGGCCGCGATCCTGGCGCAGGCCCACCCGGACTGGTCGGGCCAGCGGATCAAGGCCGCGCTGATGAGCACCGCCAAGGACACCGGCCACACCGTGTACGAGACCGGCGCCGGCCGGGTCGACCTCGCCCGCGCCACCGCCCAGCAGGTCACCGCCACCACGGTGAACGTGGACTTCGGCGTGATCCCCGAGGACGTGAACGACACGGCCTCCCGGGACGTCACCTACGCCAACGCCGGTGACACCGACGTGACCCTGGACCTGGCACCGGCCCTGCGCCGGGTCGGCGGCGACGACGCGAGCGGCTCGCTGTCCGCGCCCGCCTCGGTGACCGTCCCGGCCGGCGACAGCGCCACCGTCAGTGTGACCCTCGACCCGGCGGGCCTTGGCAAGGGCAACTACAGCGGCGCGCTGGTCGCCACCGCCGGTGACACGCGGGTCAGCACCCCGGTCGGTCTCGGCCGGGGCGCCAAGAAGGTCGTGCTGACGGTCAACACCCTCGGCTTCGACGGCAAGCCGGCCCCGCCCCCGATCCAGGACGGCCGGTCCTGGGGCGAGCTGATTCCCACGGTGTCGGCCGCGGACGTCGAGGACGTGTACTTCGTGGAGGGCACGTTCGTCGCCCCCGGCATCCGGCGCTACCTCGTCGAGCCGGGCACCTACAGCGTCACCCACAACCTGATCACCACGACCCGCGAGCTCGTGACCGACATGGTGTACCTGGTCAACCCGGAGGTGAAGGTCACCGGGGACACCGAGATCACCCTGGACGCCCGCGACGCGGTGCCGGTCGAGTTCCGCACCCCACGCCCCACCGACTCGCTGCACATCCTGCGCAACGTGGTCAGCTCGCACAGCGCCTGGAACGGCCTGATGGCCGGCAACCACCTCACCGGCCGGTGGAGCGGCCGCACCTGGGTGACCCCCACCCAGCGGGTGACCACCGGCAAGTACCTGTTCAACGCGCACGTCACGCTGACCAACCCGCAGGTGTCGATGCGCACCATCGGCAGGGGCGGGTTCGACCTGGACGTGACCCAGTTCGCCCGCGCCGACGAGGGCGTGACCTCCCCGGACGTCGGGATGCCGATCTTCCCCGATGGCAAACAGCGCCGGGAGCTGGTCCCGGTGAACCTGGCGCGGCCGGACGACATCGCGAAGGTGGACCTGCGCGGCAAGGTCGCCGTCCAGCGGATGGACCCGAACGAGCCGTTGTGGGAGGGCCACTCGTCCGGGTGCGTGATCACCGACGAACGGACCCAGTGGCTGCGCGACGCCGGCGCGGTCGGGGTGCTGTTCTACGTCGACACCCCGGATCCGGGCTGTGTGGGGTACTTCTTCGACGACGAGGACTCGGTCGTCGCGCTCCCGCTGGCCCGGTTGTCGCAGGCGTCGGGGGAGCGGCTGGCCGCGCGGCTGGCGGACGGTCCGGTGACCGTCGAGATCACCGGCCACCCGGAGACCGACTACACCTACCAGCTCAGCGAGTTCGTGACCCAGCGCGTGCCGAGGTCGATGACCTTCGAGTACGGCCGGCGGGACCTCGCCACGGTCGAGTCGTCGTTCCACACGGCCGACAACCTCGGCCGGGCGAAGGAGACCTGGCACACCTGGCGGCCGGAGGAGAACTTCAGCGCGTCCTCCTTCGACCTGTTCGCGGCGCCGTCGAAGCGGACCGTCTACTTCGGTGGGATGGACCCGGAGACGCTGTGGAGCGGGGCGGTGGAACTGCCCGGCGGGGCGGCTCCGGTGAAGTACAGCAGCTTCAGGGAGCCGACCACGTCCACCGCGCGCTGGGGTGCCGCCCCGCTGACGCCCGGCGCGGCGGCGTTCCCGCGCATCGCCGGTCTGCCGTGGCACGACTCGTGTTCGATGTGCCGGCTGGACGACGTGTTCGTGGCGCTGTACCAGCACATGCAGAGCGATGACATCTCCGGGAACTACGGCGGCTACCTCAACCTGAGCTCGCGGCTGTACCGCGACGGAAAGGAGCTGCCGAAGACCCAGCTGCCGGGTCTGCCGCCGGACTGGCCGGTGTACACGCTGCCGGCGGAGCCGGCCACCTACCGGCTGACCCAGACCCACGACAACACGAGTTCGGCGTGGACGTTCCGGTCCGGGCGGGTCAGCGAGCACACGGTGCCCTCGGGCCAGTACTGCCCGCCGGCGCTGTTCGACAACGGCGAGGTCGAGACCCCGTGCGCGCCGCAGCCGCTGGTGTTCGCCGGCTACGACTTCGGCGACAGCCAGGACCTGACCAACCGGGTCGCCGCCGGGGGCAAGCGTGACCTGCTGGTCCGCGCCTACCACTCGGTGTCGACGGGGCGGATGCCCGCGATCGGCGGGGTGAGGCTCTGGTACAGCACCGACGACGGCCGGACCTGGAAGGTGGCCAAGCTGCGCGGTGCGAAGGAACCCGGCACCTACCGGGCGACGCTCGACCTGCCCGCGCTCAAGCGGACCAGCGGTGCGGTCAGCCTGAAGGTCGAGGCCTGGGACACCGCCGGCAACCGGCTGGACCAGACCACGACCCGCGCGGTCACCCTGAAGTAGTGACCACCGGTGCGGCCGTCTCCACGGGGCGGCCGCACCGGTATACCGCCTGGTGTGGTGTGGGCCATCATCCCGTGCACACCAGGCCAATTTGGTATACCAATTGAGGGCATGAGACGTGTCGGCCTGTTTCTGCTCGGTGTCCTGCTGCTCGGCGCCTGCGCGGGTCCGCCCGAGCCGTCCCCGTCCCCGTCCCCGTCCCCGTCCCCGGCTCCGTCCACGACCACCCCGCCACCGGGCACCACGACCGAGGCCGCGCCCGATCCCCGGGCGACGCCCCGGCTGCTGGACGCTGTCGCCGCCGGGGACCTGGCGGCCGTGCGGGCGGCCATCGACGCCGGTGCCGACCCCGGGGCCCGCGACGGCGACGGACGCCCCGTCCTGGTCACCGCGACCAGGGCCAACCACGTGGAGATCGCCCGGGCACTGCTGGCGGCCGGCGCCGACCCGAACGCCACCGACGGGATCCAGGACTCGGCGTTCCTGTACGCGGGCGCCGAGGGCCGCGACGAGATCCTGCGGCTGACCCTCGACCACGGCGCGGACGTACGCGCCACCAACCGGTTCGGCGGCACCGCGCTCATCCCGGCCAGCGAGCACGGCCACGTCACGACCGTCCGGATCCTGATCGCCGCCGGGGTGCCGGTGAACCACGTCAACGACCTCGGCTGGACCGCCCTGCTGGAGGCGATCGTCCTGGGCGAGGGCGGCCCCGACCACGTCGCGGTCGTCGACCAGCTCCTGGCGGCCGGCGCCGACCCCGGCATCGCCGACCGCGAGGGCCGCCTGCCGCGCCAGCTCGCCGCCGACCGCGGCCTGGACGAGATCGTCGCGCTGATCGACCGCCGGCGCTAGTGTCCCGGCTGGTGCCCGTCGTCGGGCACGAAGTAGTCCGGGTGGCGCTGTTCGAAGGCGACCAGGTGATCCAGCACCAACCGCAGGTGCTCGGCCATGACCGCGCGCGCCCGCTCGGGCCGACCGGCGAACAGGTGCTCGACGATGTCGGCGTGCTGGCCGGTCAGCTCGGCGCGCAACGTGGGCTCGGGCAGGCTCAGCATCCGCACCCGGTCCAGGTGTGCCTTGGCCGACTGCACCACCGGCCACACCCCGTGGTGGCCGGCGATCTCCAGCAGCGACAGGTGCAGGTCCTCGTCCAGGGCGAACCAGCGGTGCTGGTCACCGTCGGCGGCCGCGGCCCGCTGGGCGTCGAGCAGGCCGCGCAGCGCCAGCGCGTCGGAGTCGGTGGCGTGCTTGGCGAAGTCGGGCAGCGACGCCAGTTCCAGGGTCTCCCGGATGAACTGGGCCTCACGCACGTCCCGGGGGTTGATCCGCGACACGAAGGTCCGCAGCTGCGGCACCACCTCGACCAGACCGTCGTCGGCGAGCCGGATCAGCGCCTCGCGGACCGGGGTGCGGCTCACGCCGTACTCGCCGGCCAACTCGTTCTCCGACAGCGCCTGCCCCGGCACCAGGTCCAGCGAGACGATCGCCTGCCGGATCAACGCGTAGACCTGGTCGCGCACGCTGCCCCCGCGTGCCACCTCGATCCGTGACCGCCGCGCCATGTGTCCCCTCTCCACCAGTGGGGCACAAGTATGGCGGCCTCACCCCGACAGCGCCGGGATGCTGCGCACGGCGAGGAACACGCCGCTGCCCACGATCACGACCGGTGCCAGCACCGGCAGGTTGCGGCCCACCCAGCCCAGTCTCCCGTCGGCGCCGGCGAGCCGGTCACCGCCGCGCGCCAGCAGCCACCCCACGGCCGACAGGCACACCGCCATCCCGACCCCGTAGGCCAGGACGAACACCACCCCGTAGGCCGACCGCCCGGTCGCCTGCGCGCCCAGCAGCACCAGCAGCGCCGACGGGCTGGGCACCAGCCCACCGGCGATCCCGAACCCCACCAGTCCGCCGAACCGCCGGTTCCCGTGCCCGTGCGCATGTCCGTGGCCGTGGCCATGCCCGTGACCGTGGCCGTGTCGGCGGCGGGCGCGGATCAGCAGCGCCACCCCGAGGAGCGCGATCAGCGTGCCGTGCCCGAGACCCAGCCACGGGTAGACCGCGTCCGGCGCGGTGAGCGCCGAGACCGACACCAGCGCCGCGAGCACGAACACCCCGATGGTGTGCGTCGCGGTCACCGACGCGCCGACCACCACCGCGTCCCGCAGCGAACCCCGGGTCCCGGTCAGGTACAGCGCCATCAACGTCTTGCCGTGCCCCGGGGTCAGCGCGTGCCCGGCCCCCAGCGCCGCCGCCAGCAACACCCCGAGCACCGCCGGCAGCCCGGCGTACCCGGCGTCGCCCGCCGTCGGGGCCGCCGGCACCTGCTCGGCCGCCGCGCCACCGCCGGCCTCCACGCCGAACGACGCGGTGTCCACCCGTTCCGGGTCGCCGTCGGGGTAGCGGGCGAGCAGGTCGGTGGCGCTGCGCCGTGGCACGGTCGATCCGGTGAGCCGGGTGCGGTCGCCGACCGCGGTCACCTCCCGCCAGCCGACCCGGTCCCGCTCGGCGTGGTCGGCGTAGTCCAGCCGGTGCCCGGCCACCGCCAGTGTGTCCGAAGTGGACAGGCGGCACTCCAGTCGGACGGTCCGCAGGCCCTCGTTGCCCGGCAGGACGAACACCGTCGACCCGGTCACCGCCAGCGGCACCCGCTCGCCGTCCAGCGACAGCTCCAGCGCCGCCGCGTAGGTCGCGCAGTGCTCGGCGCCGTAGGCCGGCCGGCCCCGGCCGTCGATCGTGGCCAGTGCCGGCACCGACGGGACCTCCGCCAGGTCCGCGACGAACAACACCCGCACCGCGTCCGGCGACACCCGCAACGCCGAGGCGTGGTTGACGCTCAACTCACCCAGCGGGTGCGCGGCCGCCTGCCCGGCGAACAACAGCAGGAACACCCACACCGCCCCGACGAGCGCCGCGACCCTCATCGCCGCCCACCGCGTCGCCGCCTGGCCAGCGCGCCGGCCACCCCGGCGAACAGCACCAGCGCGCCGATCCCACCGATCCACAGCACCCCCGCCACCCCACCGGACTCCGGCGCCGCCACCGGGTCCGGCAGCGCGCCGGGCACCGGGTAGGGGGTGATCGAGGTCGCGATGAACAGTTCCTCCGGCCGCCGCGCCGGGACCTCCATCGCCCCGATCGCCAGGAACGGCGGGATGTCCTCCTCGGGCACCAGCGGATCGGCCGTCCCCGGCCGGTAACGCAACAACCCCCGGCTGGTCCCGAGCAACACACCGTCCGATGTGGACAACGCGACCAGCACGGCCAGCCCCTCGGTGCCCGGCACCACCGCGTAGGCCCCGCCGCCGGTCCTGGCGTACGCGCCGTCGCCGGTGCAGGCGACCTCCAGGTCGCCGTGGCGCACCGAGGCCACCACCGGGTGCCCGGCGACCTCGGCCACCGGCGCCAGCCCGTGGTCGCCGTCGGCGAAGGTCGCGCCGCCGTCGAGCGAGTGGTGCCAGCCGCGTTCGGCGCGGACCAGCACCGTGTCCCCGTCCCTGGTCAACGCCAGCGGCTCGGCCGGCAGGACCCGGTCCCAACGCGACAGGTCCGCCGGCGCCCGGAACAGCCCACCCGAGCCGCCGGCCAGCACCGAGCCGCCGGCCGGGTCCTCGCTGACCACCCGCACCCGCTCGCCGATCGCCGCCGGCCCGACCCTGGTCCAGGTGTTGCCGAGGTCCTCGCTGCGCAGCAGGCCACGGTCGGTGGCCTCCCACACCCTCGGCGGGCTCGGCGCCGACACGTCGAACACCGTGCCCACCGGGTGCCGCCGGTTGAGGTCGAACCAGATCCGCCCGCCGTCCACGCTGCGGTAGGCGCTGCCCCAGTTGCCGTGCGGGTGCCCGCCCGCCTGGCCGGCGGGCAGCCCGCCGGCCAGGAGCAGCGCCGAGACCAGCACGGTCAGCACCCGCCTCATGGCAGCTGCCGCACCCCGATCGCGTCGTACACCAGCCACGAGCCGGACGGCCGGGAGATCGTCACCACGTTCTCCCCGGCACGCAGGTCCACCGCCGGCAGCGTCACGTTCACCGTCACCGGCCGGATCCCGCCGTACTCGTTGGGCTCGCCGTCGCCCCAGTGGAACCCGTCCCCGCCGCCCGGCGGCAGGATCCGCGCCTCACCGTCGGCCCCGTTGAGCCCGACCCGGATCGCCGGCGGGTGGAAGTTGTTGGTGTCCAACAACCACGCGGTGAACGTCAGGTCGGCGGTCGGCTTGTCCGGCAGGGTGAACCGGAACGTCGCCGGATGGTCGCGGCTGTCCGCCCACGAGTCCTGCGGCCCCGGCTGGACGTAGCTCCACCCGGTCGCCGGATCCTCGCCGGCGGTCAGGTCCACCCCGTCCGGGAACGTCGCGGCGAACCGCTCGTAGCCGGCGGGGGAGAGCGCGAACTCCGCCGTGCTCTCGTCCGGCGCACCGACCAGCACCACCGGCCGGCTCACCGACGCCGGCAGCGGCGCCGTCGTTCCCGGTGCCCCACCGGCGATCCGCAGCTCCAGGCGGTGCTCGCCGAACGAGCCGGCCGGCGGCGTGAGGTCCACCGGCACCGTCCTGGACTGGCCGGGCTCCAGCGCCACCTCGCCGCCACCGCCCACCGTCCAGCCGTCGGGCACGTCCAGGCCCACCGTCGGCGTCACCGGCCGGGGCAGGTTGTTGGTCACCGTCACCTGGACCCGCTGCCGGGTGCCCTCGACCAGGTCCAGCTCGTCGGGCGTGGCCACCACGTCGACCGGGTTGACCACCGTGAGCGCCAGCTTCGAGGGCAGCGTCGACACCTGGCCCAGGTCGGCGGAGGCGGTCAGCACCGTCTCGCCCGGGGTCGCGCCGGCCGGCACGGCCACCGTGAACCGGGCGTCGAACGTGGCACCCGGGCGCAGGTCCGGGACCTGGACCCGTGACGGTGACACCGGGAACGGCCCGGTCAGCGCCACCGACCCGCGCACCGTGCGGTTGCCGTCGTTGCGCAGCTGAGCGGTGACCACCGTCGACTCGCCCCGGGCGACGACCGGGTTGGCCGCCCGCGTGGTCAACGACAGCTCCGGCTGCACGAGCACGGTGACGATGCCGCTCGCCTCGACCGGCACCCGCACGGTCCTTCCGTTGACCGGCAACGGTTCCAGCGGCCGTTCGGTGGCGTCGGCCAGCTGCGCCGCACCGACCTTGAACGGCAGCGTGACGCTGGTCGTACCGTCCTCACCGGCGACCTCCAGCAGCCGCACGGTGATCCCCGGCGCGCCGTCGTCGGCCCGCTTGACCGTCTGCACGGTCACCCCGGGCCGGTCGACCGACACCAGCGACCGGGCACCCGGCTGGTAGGCGCCCTGCTGGCGGCCAGGCACGCCGACACCGCGCAGCGTCGAGTGCACCTCGGCGCCGAACCGGGTGGCCCGCACGGCGGCGTCCCGGTCGTCCGGGCCGTGGCTGCCGATCGCGTACCGGAAGGTCACCGGACCTTCCTGGGCGATGCGGTAGTTGGTGCCCCACAGGTTGTTGTGCGTGTAGGAGAACACCGAGCCGCTCTCGGGCCGGTACCGGTCGGCGTCCAGGTCGACCTCGACGCCGTCGAGCCGGCCCGGCCGGGCGACCCACTCCTGGGTGCGGATCCGGTCGAACTCGACCATCGGCGCGCTCGGCGCGGAGAACAGCACCCCGCCCTTGTCGTTGGACAGGTTGGCGTAGCGGCCGATGGCCTGCCAGTCCATGGCCGCGCCGGGCATCTGGTCGTCGAAGAACCGGACCGAGGCGGCCGGGATCTCGTAGGTCACGTCCGGGTCGTCGACCTCGAACGGGAACGCGTAGTACGCCTCCTCGGCGGTCTCCACCCTGGTCTTGTCGACGGTGTTGGCGATGTCGACACGCGGCACGCCGTCGGTCAGGGTGATCCGCTCGGTGAGCGCCGCCACGCCGCTGACCGCGCCGCCCGGCCCCGGGTCGTGGGTGACCTCCAGGGTCGCGGTCACCGGCCCGCGCGAGACCACCCGGACCTTCGCGTCCTGGGGAGTCCACTGCCGGCTGTCCGAGGACGGCTTGTCGTTCCACTTGTTCGCCCCGGCGTCGTTGGGCCGGTACAGGAACTGGTTGGCCTTGAACTGCGAGCCCTGGTCGATCAGCTCCCGGCCGGTCCGTTTGTCCACGATGGACGCGATGGCGCCGGTCCGCTCGTCAAGGCGCAGCCGGTAGTACTGGTTCTCCATCCCGTGTTCGTCGACCCGCAGGCTGGTGCCGGAGCCGCCCCGGTCGTCGGCTCTGGCCGGGCGCAGCCCGTAGGTGCGGTAGCCGACGGCCGGTACGTCCTTGGCCAGGAACCGGATCGTCACCTTCCCGCCGGTGCGCGACACCGTCTCGTAGGCCACCTCCCGGTCACCGTCGACCAACCGGAACGGCCGTTCGCCCAGCCGGCCGACGTCCACGGTCGTGGTCACCAGCCCGTCGCGTTGCCAGGACTGGGAGTTGAACACCGCGACCGACGGCCACGGCCCGGCGTTGGACACCTGGCCCGACAGGTCGGCCAGCGAGTCACCCAGCGCCCGGCGCGAGAGCGCGTCGGCGTCCTCGGCGAAGGCTCGCTTCACCGGCCACTGCGGGTCGTCCCAGGTCGGGCCGGACGCGCCCCAGGTGTGCTCGGTGTACAGCTCGGCCTGGCGGTAGGCCTCGTCCAGCGTCGGCTGGCGGGTCGGCGCGGTCGGGGTGGTCAGGCCGGCCAGCGCGCCAAGCGTCTCGGCGTCGGCCGTGCGGTCCTGCGCGTCGCGGGTCAGCGCGGTCTCGCGCGCCGAGGACCCGGCACCGTCCACCCACCAGTCCGACCAGTCGCCCCGGTTGACCGGCAGGTCCTCGACCCGGTCCCGCTTCTCCAGCTCACCGAAGAACCGGCTCGGCGTCGACACGACGACCTTGGGCGAGGTGTAGGTCTCGTTGAACCGCTTGGCGAAGTCCGACAGGCCCAGCTGGGCGGGGATGTTGTCCAGCCGGAACATGGCCAGGTACAGGTCCTGGTCGAACCCGGTCTCCTGCACGGTCGCCAGCCGCTCGGCGATGTTGTCCACCGACTGGCCGAAGTCGCCCAGCGGGTTGCCGCCGGGGAACAGGCCGTAGGCCTCGACGTAGCTGGTGTCCGGGCTGGTGTACCAGGTCAGCACCCGGTCGCCGTTGGGTGCCTCCCACCAGAACAGGCCCGGTTTGTTCGACTGCGGCGAGTGCGGTGCCCTGGTCGGGTTGTGCCCCACCACCAGGTACTTGACGCCGGCCTTGTGCAGGGCCTGCACGTACTGCCAGGTGACGGCGGGGGAGTCGTTCTCGAACGCGGTCACCACGTCGGTGTCGAACCGCTGCTCGAACTTCTTGGCCCCGGCGTAGACCATCCGCACCAGCTGCTCGCCGGTCTGCAGGTCGTGCAGGTTGTTGTCGTAGGAGGCGGTGATCTCGATCTGCTCGTCGCGGATGCAGGCGGCCAGCCGGTCGAGCTGGCTCTGCGGCCGCTCGCGCACGTAGTTGTCCAGCGTCCACATGCTCTCGATGCCCCACCGGAACTTCGCCGCGTCCGGGTAGTCCTTGGTGTTCTCGCAGCCGGTGACGGCCTGGTCGAGGAACTCGTTCTGCTGGCGCTGCACCACCGACTGCAGGCCGGTGTAGCCGATGTCGAGGTGGCTGCCGTGGTCGATGTGGAACTCCCAGCGGCGCTGGTAGGGCAACCGCGCGGTCAGCTCGGTGACGCCGGAGCCGGCCGAGACGGTCACCGGTACCGGGTCGCCGCCGGGGTTGGGCGCCACGGCGATCCGCTGGGTGGAGGTCCCCGACGGGACGGTCAGCGTGGTGGCGGTGTCCTGTCCGCCGAGGGTGGCGGTGAAGGTGGTCTCCACGGCCGGGCCGTCGTTGGTGACCGACACGTCGACGAGTTGGCGTTCGGCGCCGTCGCGGTCGACGAACAGGACGGTGGGGGCGAGTGAGTCGAGGGTGATGCCGGGCGGGACGCCGTCGGCCGCCACCAGCTCGATCTGGTCGTAGACCGACCACGAGCCGGTGGCGTTGGTCAGGGTGAACACGTTCTCGCCGGCGCGCAGGCTGGCGGCCGGGACGAAGATCCTCGCGGTGGACGGCTTGACGCCGCTGTCGCCGAGGTGTCCGGTTCCGCCGCCGCGCGGCAGCTGGCGCGAGCCGATGGCCTGGCCGTTGACGGTGACGTCCAGCCGGGGCGGCGAGGCCTGCTGGGTGTCCAGGTAGTGCATCGTCAGGTACGCCGACGTGATCTGCGCGGCGGTCAGTGTCGCGCGCAGGGTGAAGGTGTGCGTCCTGTTGCCGGCCCAGCCGTCGATGGGCCCGGGGTGGACGTAGGGGAGTTGGCCGGCCGCGCCGTCGCCGACGGTGACGTCGGCGCCGTCGGGGAACGCGGCCGCGTAGCCCTGCCAGCCGTCGGGCCCGAGGGCGAACTCGGCGGCCGAGGTGTCGACGGTGCCGACGGTGAACACGGCGTCGGCGGCCGAGGCGATGCCCGGCGGGGTGATGGTGGTGATCAGCACGGTGGCGAGGGCGGCGAACCCCGCTCTGATTCGTAACCGCGAGGTTCGTCGGGCCCGTCGCATGGAAGGCCTCCCACTTCGTCGTGTGACCTGTCCGAACTGTGCTTGTAGACTAGTATACTAGTACGGCGCCAACAAGACCGTGGCGTCAACGGCCCGTGTTGTCGCACCCGGGTGGACCCGCCCACCAACGAGTGAATCCGTTCCGTCCACAACGGACTCGGTACGGTTCAACGGATGCGACGTTCCCTGACCACCGCGTTCGTGGCGGCCACCGTCACCGCCTTCGCCGCCGGCACCGCGGGTGCCCAGCCGGGCCACACCGCCAGCTCCACCCTCGTCGAACTGTCCATCGACGACGCGCCGGCCGCCGGCGTGACCGGCTTCGGCGGAACCCTCGGCCACGTGCGGGCGGACCCGAGCGAGGTCGTCTCCTGGGACAAGAGCGACCCGGACGGCGTCCTGCCGTTCCTGAACGGGTGGTACGGCGGCACCCCCGGTACCGCCAACTCGACCGCTCAGGTCGACGAGCCGAGCGGCACCCACCGCGCGGAGGCCACCGGCAGCGGCGTCGGCCTCCGGCTCACCCCCGACGCCAACAACCTGATCAGCTTCGGCTCGGTCCACACCTGGGCCCAGTGCACCCACGCACCCGCGCAGGAGACCGAACAGGCCTACGCCGCCACCGACTCCAACCAGGCCTACCTGTTCGACGACGTCACCCGCCCGCTGACCGACGGAGCGCAGACGGTACGCACCGACGGCGCCGAACTCGGCCTGCCCGCCGTCGGCTCCGCCACGCTGATCGTGACCATCGACCACATCGAGCGGACCGCGCCGGGCTCCGCGCACGCCGCCATCGAGATCCACGTGACCGCCGTCCTGGAGGACACCGACGGCCGGGTGATCTACGCCGGCTCGCTGCTGGACGCCACCATCGGCGAGGTCACCGTCCAGTGCACGGCCGACGTCCCGGTCACCACCACGACCACCTCCCCACCGACGCCCCCGACGACGACCACCGCCGTCCCCACCACCACGACCGGGACGACGACCGGGACCCCGCCGACCTCCGGCACCTCCACCGGTGCGCCCACCTCCTCGGGCGTGGTCACCCCCGGAGGCGGTCGTCCGCTCGCGAACACCGGTCTGCCGCTGGTGATCCCGGGCGCGGTCGGCCTGGCACTGGCCATCGGCGGCGCGTGGCTGCTGCTGCGCCAGCGCCGGTCAGCCCGACGGGGATGACCGGCGGCTCAGCCCCCGCCGCGGTGGCGCACCACCCAGGTGTCGGCCTCGCGGTAGGGGGCCGCCGCCGACTCCCACAACACGTCGGTGGCGCCGAACATCCGCACCGGGCCGGTGAGCGACACCGTCCCGGCGCGGCGGAACGACTCGGCGACCCCACGGTCGACGCCCGACAGGTACAGCCGGCCCCCGGCCGCGCCCAGCGCGCGGGCGTAGTCGGCCGCCAGGGCGAGGAACGTCGCGCCGAGCGAGGTGCGGCCGCGCAGCCGCAGCACCAGCACCGCGCCCACCGTCCCCGCCGGGTCGGGCAGCCGGGCACGCAGGTTGCCCGCGCCGGCGAACAACAGGCTGCCGTACACGTCGAGCACGGTGATCTCGTGGCTGGTCAGCGTCGCCGGCACCGGCACCTCGGTGCACCGGCCGTCGGCGCGCGGCACCACCTCGACCACCCGCAGGTCGACACCGTCCCGGTTGAGCTGGAGCAGCAGCGACAGCGCGACCCCGACGAACACCGCCGCCGCGACCGGCAGCAGCAGCGCCGCCAGGAACACCGTCACCGCCGCGAGCCGCGACAGCCCTCCGGTGCGCAGGACCGTCGCCAGCTCACCCGGCCGGGACGACCGCGCCGCCGCGACGACCAGCACCGCCGCCAGCGCCGGCAGGGCGACGTGCCCGATCACCCCGGAGAACAGCACGAGGATCGCCAGCACCCCCACACCCGACCAGACCGCCGCCCACCGGGTCCGCGCGCCGGCGGCCCGGTTGAGAGCGGTGCCCCCGGCCGACCCGCCGACCGGCAGGCCACCGACCAGCCCGGCGGCCACGTTCGCCGCGCCCTGGGCCAGGAAGTCGCGGTCGGCGTGGACCCGCGACCCGTCGGGGTTCGGCGTGGTCTCACCGATCGCGGCGCCGCGCACCAGCACGATCACCGCCACCGCGATCCCGCCGGCCACCAGGTCCGGCGAGAACAGGCCGAGGTCGGGCAGCAGCGGCAGCGGGCCGGCGTCGCCGATCGTGGCCACCCCGTCGAGTCCGGCGAGCAGCACCACCGCGCTCGGCACCGCCAGCGCGACCAGCGCCCCGACGACCGCGAACCGCGTGCGGGCCACCGCCACCATGATCACCAGCGCGCCCAGCCCGACCACCGCCGTCGCCCCGTCGATCCTCGCCGGGGCGAGCAGCACGTCGAACCCTCTGACCAGCGGGACGGCGCCCTCGGCCGGCGCACCGAGCAACCCGGGCAACTGGCCGGCGACGATGGAGACCGCGACGCCGCCGAGGAAGCCGAGCACCACCGACTGGGACACGAACCGCAGGTACCGCCCCAGCCGGGCGAGTCCCACGACGAGCGCCGCCACCCCGGCGACCAGCGTCAGCAGCACCAGCGCCGCCGGCCGCTGCGCCGGGGCGAGCGGGGCGACCACCGACCCGGCGGCCAGCGCCGCCGCACCGGTGGTGCTGACGATCATCAGCCGGGTGCTGGAGCCCAGCCCACCGGCGACCGGACCCACGATCGCGGCGTACACACCGTGCAGCGGGTTGACCCCGGCCAGGGCGGCGGCGGCCATCCCGTCCGGGACGGCGCGCACCGCGCCGGTCAACCCCGCCAGCGCGTCCTGCCGCCGGTTCCGCCGCCGGTTCTGGAAGCCGGGCGCGACCCTGGCGACGCGTTCCCGGCGGGGCGTCTGCTGCCGGAAGCCGGTCATCATCGTGGCCGTTGGCCGGTGCGCCGGTTGCGCCGGATCAGCAACCCGATCACCAGCCCGATGAGCAGGGTGACCAGCAACGTCATCCACAGCGGCGCGGACATCGAGATGTTGAACAGCTCGATGGTCGCCTTCTGCCGGTTCTGCAGTACGAAGATCAGGGCGATGGCGGCGATCACCAGCGCCACCCAGATGTTCGCCGGGACCGATCGCAGCCAGCCGACGAAACCGCGCTTGTCCCTGGTGTCAGGACCGTTCATGTCGTGCTCCCTCCGGCCGGCGCTCCTGCGGGACAACGTGGACCTCCCGGCCGCCGAACTCCTCATCCGCTGCGGGTGAAACGGCCTGTCGGGGCGGCCACCTCACCCCGGGAGGGTGATGGCGGCCGGCCGGTGGGATGTGACGGTGCGGCGGTCGCCTCGTGAAGGAGGTCCCATGACCGAGTCCCCGGGCTTTTCCGCCGGCGCGCTGCCGAGGTCGTCGGCGGGCGCGGCCGCGAGGTGGAACCGCACCCAGGCCGCCCACCGCACGCCGAAGATGGTCAACGGCGTGCTGTCGGTGCTCGTCGGGATCGCGATGCTGGTCTGGCCCAACGCCTCGCTGGTGGTGGTCGCCGTGCTGATCGCGATCACCCTGGCCGTCAACGGCATCGTGCAGATCCTGGTCGCGGTCACCGGTCACGACGCGACCGGCGGCCGGCGCCTGCTCGGCGGTGTGCTCGGCGCGCTGTCGCTGCTGGCCGGTGCGCTGTGCCTGCGCGCGCCGCTGCAGACCCTGGCGCTGCTGGCCGTGCTGATCGGCTCGTGGTGGATCGTCACCGGTGTCCTGACCCTGGTCGGCGCCCTGGCCAACGACGGCGGCCGGCGCGGCTGGTCGGCGTTCGGCGGCGCGGTGGCCCTGGTCGCCGGGCTGGTGGTGCTGCTCCAGCCCGGCATGTCCCTGCGGACGCTGGCGGTGACCGTCGGCATCGCGCTGGTGGTGATCGGCGTGCTGATCTGTCTGGACGCGGCCCGCGCGCCGGTATGAAGGTCGTGCGTGTGCACCCCGGTGCGGTACCGGCCGAGCCGCGGCGGACACCGGGCGGCCGGGCGCGGTGTCTCGCCCTGGCCGACCAGACCGGCCCGCCGGCCGGCTGACGGCGTGCTGTGAACCGGTCAGCGCGCCGGCGGCCGGTCGAGGACCCGGATGACCGCCAGGCACAGCGCCACCGCCAGCGCGAGCAGCGCCACCGCGACCGCGCCCGGCCGGTCGAGGAACACGAACACCACCGCCGCCGCCCCGACCACCAGCCAGCGCAGCGGTCCCCGGTTGGCGTGCACCCAGCGCCCGACCGGACCGGGCCGCCCGATCGCCCGGCGCAGCCGCACGGCGGCGGGCGCCGGCCCGGTCAGGAACGCCACGAGCGCCACCACCACGTGCCCACCCTCGCCGCGCTCGACCATCGCCGGCAGGAAGGCGCGCAGCGTGTGGATGACGCCCCACA
>NZ_MSIF01000031.1 GCF_001921215.1 Actinophytocola xinjiangensis | reverse complement strand
CCGCCGCTCGCCGCTGGCCCGCGCCCGCCGGCGCAGACCCCGGGCGGCGAGCACCGCCAGCCGGACGGTGAACGCGGCCAGCGCCGCCAGGCCGAGCAGCCCGGCGACCTCCTCGACGCCGGGCGGGGAGCCGTGCCGCAGCGCCGACCAGCAGCGGTGCAGGGCGGTCAGCAGGCTCGCGCCCGGCTCGTGACCGGGGTTGAGCAGCAGCGCGACGCTGGTCGCCGCCGCCAGCAGGACCCCGACCGAGGACATCAGCCAGGTGGCGATCACCGGCAGCGGGTCGCGCCGGCGCAGGTCAAGGCGCTCCATGCGGCGGGGGACCAGCCAGCTCGCGGCGGCCGCGCCGAGCAGCAGCGCGACGGCGAAGGTCATCGGCGCCGGATCCGCTTGCGGCGCAGCGCCGCGCGCATCAGGTCGGTCTCCTCGTCGGAGACGTTCTCGACGAAGTGCAGCAGCACGGCCCGCGGGTCGCCGGAGGCGTCCAGCACCTCGCGCAGTGCCCGCGCCGCCGCCTCCTCGCGGCGCAGCGCCGGCCGGTACACGTAGGCCTTGCCCTGGAGCTCGCGGTCGACCCAGCGCTTGCGGTGCAGGTTGTCGAGCACGGTCATCACGGTGGTGTAGGCCAGTTTCCGGCCGGTGTCCAGCCGGTCGAGAACCTCCCGGACGCGCACCGGCTCCTCGGCGCGCCACAGGACGTCCATCACCGCGGCTTCGAGGTCTCCCAGACCGTGCACGGACCACACCTCCCGAACTCCCAGGGCGGATCGTAGGTGATGGGACCGGCGGTTACGCTGGCGCCGTGTCCGGCCGGGGAAGCACACGCACCGGGCGAGCGCGCCTCGTCGGGTTCCTGGCGCTGCTCGTCGGCATCCTCCTGCTGCAGACCACGCTGTGCGACGGTCCGGTCGCCGACGCGGCGCCGTGTGTCGAGTCCTGCGAGCGGGTCCTGGCCGCCGCGCCGCACACCGACGCCCCCGCACCGGTTCCGGCTGATCACCAGGGCCTCATCGAGCTGTGCCTGACCGTGCTGATCGCGGTCCTCGTGGGTGTGGTCGTGGCGCGCCGGCCGGGGGGTTCGGTCGGCGCGGCGCCGGTCGCCGTGCCCTGGTCGCCGTCCGTCGCGCCCAGGCGTGCCGGCCGCCCCCGCGTGCTCAGACTGTGACAGTTCAGGGTTCCCTCAACTGATCTTCCCTCCACAGCACACGCGCGGGTGTCGCGCGGGCCCATGTCGTGTCCACTGTGGACTGGGTGACCCCACCGCGCGTTTCTTCACGAGGTGAAATCGTTGTCTTCCAACACGAAGGTGTCGTTGGTGATCGTCGGCGTGGTGCTCGCCGTGGTCGGGGCGATCGTCCTGTTCAACCAGATCGGCCAGCCGGACGCCCCGGCCGAGGTCGCTGACGGCGCACCGGTCGCCGCTCCCGCCGAGATCCTGGTCCGCCCCGACAGCCACCTGCTGTCCCCGGCGGGGGGAAAGGTGACCGTCGTGGAGTTCCTCGACCTGGAATGCGAGGCCTGCGGCGCCGCCCACCCCGACGTCGAGCGACTGCGAGCCGAGTACGGCGACCGGGTGACGTTCGTCCTGCGCTACTTCCCGGTGCCCAGCCACCAGAACGCCGAACTCGCCGCCCGCGCCGTCGAGGCCGCCGGCCAGCAGGGACAACTGGAGGCCATGTACCGCACGATGTTCGACACCCAACCCCGGTGGGGCGACCAACAGGTGTCCCACCGTGAGACCTTCGTCGGCTTCGCCCGCGACCTCGGCCTCGACCTCCCGGCGTTCGAGGCCGCGCTCGACGACCCGGCCACCGCCGAACGGGTACTACGGGACCGTCAGGACGGCCTCGACCTCGGTGTCCTCGGCACACCGACCTTCTTCGTCAACGGCATCAAGTTCAACCAACCGGCCACCTATGACGGCCTGCGCTCGGCCATCGACAAGGAGCTGGCACAGTGAGGCCCCCGACCTCCGCACCACCCGAACGTACCGGTGGTGGTGTGGTGGGCCCCGCGCCCTTCTCGTCCGCGAAGTTCTCGGTCGTGGTGTCTCGGGATCTGTGGGCGGTGGGGGTTAGGCCCTTGGTCTTCGTGCCTCGGGAACCGTCGGCGGCGGAGGTGAGGCCCGCGCCCTTCGCGTCCTTGGAGCCCCCGATCTCCACGCGCCCGGAACTGTCGGTGGCGATCGGTAACCTGAAAAGAGGGGTCCCCCAGGGCCGGCGCGATGCGGGTCGGCGGTGGGATTCGCGTTCGCGAATCTCGGGGGGTTGGTGATGCGGGCCACCGCCTGGGTGTTGGCGGCCGGTGGGGTTGTCGGGCTGCTGGCCGCGTTCGTTCTGACGGTCGAGAAGATCGCTCTGCTGCGGGACACCGACTACGTTCCGACGTGCAGCCTCAATCCGGTACTGAGCTGCGGCTCGATCATGCGCACCCCGCAGGCCGAGGTGTTCGGCTTCCCCAACCCGCTGCTGGGCATCGCCGGGTTCGCCGTGGTCACCACGGTCGGCGTGGTGTTGCTGGCGGGCGTGTCGCTGCCGGGCTGGTTCTGGCTCGGCCTGCAGGCGGGGACGACGCTCGGGGTGCTGTTCACCCACTGGCTCATGGTGCAGAGCCTCTACGAGATCGGCGCGCTCTGCCCGTACTGCATGGTCGTGTGGGCGGTGATGATCCCCGTCTTCTGGTACACGACCCTGCACAACCTCCAGCAGCGCCGGCTGCCGCTGCCGGCCGGCGCGGTCGCGCTGCTCTCCCGCTACCACGGGGTGGTCGTGACGGTCTGGTATCTGGTGGTCGCGTTGCTGGTGCTGGAGGCGTTCTGGACCTACTGGATGACTCTGCTCTAGCCAGCGATCCGTCGGGCGCCCATCAGGTGGCCGTCGCCCTCGATGTCTCTGACGTCGACGACCTGGCCCTCGGTCGGCGCGTCGACCATGCGGCCGTCGCCGACGTACAGGGCGACGTGGTGGATGGTGGCCGGGTCGCCGGTGCCGTCGTCGTAGAACAGCAGGTCGCCGGGTTGGAGGGCGTCGAGGGAGACGGCGCGGACGGCGGTGAACTGCTGGCGGCTGGTGCGCGGGATGGTGATGCCGGCGCGGGCGTAGGCCCACGACGTCAGGCCGGAGCAGTCGAACTCGTCCGGGCCGGTGGCGCCCCACTGGTAGGGCGTGCCGCGTTTGGCCAGCGCCGCCTGCATGGCGTCGTTGGCCGCGCCGGGCGGGCCGAGATAGACCCCGTCGTCCCGCACGGTGCCCAGCGCGGTGCGGTCGTCGTCGCTGAGCGCGCCCAACGCGGCGCGGACCTCGGCGATCTGGTCGTCGAGGTCCGCGCGGCGCTCGCGCAGGGTGGCGACCGCGCGTTCGGCGGCGGTGGTGGCCCGGTGGGCGTCGCGGCGGGCGGTGCTGGCGGCGGCGAGTGCCCGGTCGGCGTCGGTGGTGACGGTGCTCAGCCGGTCGAGGGTGTCGGCCTGGCCGGCGGCGACCAGGTCGAGCGCGGACATCCGGTCGAGGAAGTCGCTGGCCGAGCCGCTGGTGAACACCGCCGACCACCTGACCACGCGGCCGTTGCGCAGCGACGCCGAGGCGAACTCGTCGATCTCGCCCTGGAAACGCCGCTGGGCCTGCTGGGCGCGGGAAAGCGCTTGCTGGGCGGTGAGGTGGGCGGCCGTCGCCCGTTCGCGCGCGGTGCGTCTGGCGGCGAGGTCGCGTTCGGCCTCGGAGAAGTCCTCCTCGGTCCGGGCGGCCCTGGCGCCGAGCCGCTCGTAGCGCTCCATCGGGTCGGTCGGGTCGTCGCCCGGCTGGGCGGACACCGTCGCCTGCGGCACGGCGACGAACAGGGTCACGGCGAGCAGCGCGCCGCTGGCGGTGGTTCGAGGACGGGACACGCCGGTCACCGTAGGGTAACGGCGACCGGCGTGTCTACTATTTGTCTTAGTAGGTCAGTTCCAGATCGACTTCGCCCACTCCGGGTGGTCGACGAAGGGGTTGCGGTTGTGCTGGATCTGGTCGTAGATAACCTGGTTGCGACGCTCCTCGAAGGCGTCCGGCGGGTCGGCGTCGTTCCACTGGAGCAGCACCGACATCCGGCCCATGTTCGGGGCGGAGCCGTTGTTGACCGAATCGTTGAGTTCCAGATCCGCGAAGCCGTCGCCGCCCTCGTAGCGGACGGCCATGTAGAAGATCATCCGGGCCACGTCGCCCTTGACCGCGTCGCGAGGCTCCCACGAGTCGCTGTCGGTGCGGCAGTCGGGAGCCTCGTCGACGGGCTCGCCGCCGTTGTCGAAGTCCTTGTTGCCCCGGGTGCTGTTGACCGTGGTGTCGGTCGGGCGCAGGTGGTGGACGTCGGTGCCCGGCCCGACCCGGGTGCCGAAGTCACCGTGGGACTTGGCCCAGACGTGCTCGCGGTTCCAGTCGTTGGCGTCCCCGCCGTGGGCGCTCTTGGCCTGTGACCGGCCGGAGTACAGCAGGATCACGTTGTTGGCGTTGGCCGGGTCCTCGTCGGTGAGCTGGAGGGCGTCCCAGACCTCGTCGTAGGACACCGTGTCGTTGGTGCTGATGATCTTGTGCAGCTCGTCCTTGAGCGCGGGACCGGTCAGGCCGATCGCGGTCTTGTAGTACGTGCTGTCGTAGTCGTCGTCCGGTTCGCCCGGCTCCTCCGGTTCTTCCGGTTCCTCCGGCGGGGTGCCGTCGGCCGGGGCGAACGCGGTCGGCGACTTGATCCCGGCGTGGCTGAAGTACGCCTGGAGCGAGCCGGTGACGTCGAGCCGGTCGCCCATCAGGCCCGGGTTCGACGCGAGACCGTAGTCCGCGCGGAACGCCGACGGCACCTGGACGTAGATCATGTCCGAGGTGCTGGTCGTGCTCGGCGAGTCCGCGAGGGCGATCGCGTAGTCGTTCGGAAACCCTGTTGTGACAACGGTGTTGGTGGCGACCGGCTGGCCGACGACGTAGCCCCGGACGGTCTGGGACGCGCCGCTCTGCTGGCTCACGGCCTGCGCGACGGTCAACGGCTCGGCCGCGGTCGCGGACGGTGACAACGCGCTGGCGACAACCAGTCCCACGCCCACCACGGACGCGAGCAACGGCCATCGCCTCATGCGGGATGTGCGCACGAGTGACTCCTTTTCCCCGAACTTTGAGGCTCAGAGTCGCATGAAATTTTCCACCAAGAAGCGCCCGAATGGAGCAGTCAACAACGCTTCGCAGACGGGAACCCGTTCGTCGTTTGACTACGTCAACGACCTGTCAACGACCTGGACACATGCCGTTCACCGGGCCGGACAGGCCGGTGTAGACGTAGGCGTCGCTGACCCAGGTGCCGTCGGCGAGCCGGTTCCACAGGCTCGTCGCGCCCCACCGGCCGGTGTGACTGGTGCCGCCGGCCGAACAGGCGACGTCGACGGTCCCGCCGTCACTCACCGTGCCGACCACCGGGTAGCCGGTCCCCGGACCGGACCGCCGGTTCACCGAGGCGTCGCCGAAGGCGTCCACGATGCCCTGGGTGCGGCCGAGCGCGCCGTAGTTGTACAGCTGGCCGCCGACCGGAACCGAACGGCTGCCGTGCAGCGCGGATCCGCCGTACTGCGCGGAACCGTTGCGGAACAGCCACTTGCCGATGATGTGGTGGGCGATGCCGACGAAGTTCCCGTCGTGCATCAGGGAGAAGTGCACGTGCCGGGCGCTGGCCGCGCCGCCGCAGCCGGTCTCGGTCCCGGTGTCGCCGAGGTGGGTGCCGGCCGACACCGGTTGCCCGTCGGCCCACAGGTGGTTCCACAGGTGGTAGTAGCGGCTGGCGTACCCGTCGGGGTGCAGCACGCGGACCATGCCGACGCACGGCGTGTAGGCCAGCCCGTCGCGCACGGCCAGCACCCGCTGGTCCCCACCGGCGAGGTCGACCGAACTCCACGGTCCGCTGCCGGCGTCGTAGGCGTGCGGCCCACCGAGCACCGACCACGACTGGCCGACCGCCCAGGGCAAGCGCATTCCCGTGCGGTAGTCACCGTCCACCGCCGCCCCAGCGCCGCCCCCGTGCGCCGCGAGGACCGTCCGCTCCGCCCCCGAGAGCACTCCCGACCGCCCCGCGGCCTCCGCGAAGCCCGGTTGCCCGTCGAGCCGCACCGACCAGCCCCCGCCCGGGGTGCGTTCGGCGACGAACAGCCAGTCCCGGGGCAGCGCGCCGGCCTCCCGGGGCGCGACCAGCACGACGGTCCCGTACGCCTGCCGGTCGGTCGAGTCCAGCACCCGCACCTCGGCGTCCGGCCAGCGGCTGGCGGGCTGTCCCGCCACCCGCTCCCGGGCGACCTGGGTCACCTGGTCGACCAGGGTCGTGGGTTCGGCGGTCGCCGCCGGTGTCGTCGAGCCGGCCACCACGATCGCGAACGCGGCCAGATATCGGGTCATCCTGCCCATGCCGTCACCTCCGTCCACCCGAAACTACGACGACTCCCGTCGACCGAAGCGAGTTGTTGCCCAAGAAATCCCGGCACGCAATTTCCCGAATTCGATTGACGCCGGCCACCCGCCTGGGTAATGATGAACGCACACACGCCAACCACGGAGGAAGTCATGACCACCAGGCGAGAGCGCGAAGGCCGGCGACTCCGGTCCTGCCTGGAAGAACTTCCCCGCTGGGCGCCCTGGTGACGTGAGCCGTCACCAGGAGCCGCCCGCCGAATTCGGTCCGGGCGGCTTTTTCTTGCGTCCAAAAACAATCGGGGCCGATGCGACTGCTGGCTAGGTCGTCGCCCTTTCAAGGCGAAGGACCGGGATCGATACCCGGATCGGCTGTTCCGCCCCCGTAGCTCATCAGGACAGAGCGCCGCGCTACGAACGCGGAGGTACCAGGTTCGATTCCTGGCGGGGGTGCGGAGGTCATTGTTTCAGCGCGTTGGTCCAGTGGAACGGATACCGGCCTCTCAAGTCGGTGACGCGGGTTCGATCCCCGTACGCGCTACGTGCACCACCGGTGATGGTGTGCGGGCCCTCGTAGCTCATCGGGACAGAGCGCCGCGCTTCGAACGCGGAGGTACCAGGTTCGAACCCTGGCGGGGGTGCGGTTCGGTCCTACGGCGTGCGCGGGTTCCACCCCCGCGCACGTCACGCGCGCCACCGCGGTGGCGCGCACGCCCTCGTAGCCCAACGGGAGAGGCAACGCGCTCAGAACGCGTTCAGTCCAGGTTCGAATCCTGGCGGGGGCACCACCTACACTCACCGTCCATGGCAGTCGATGTGGAACTGGTGGACGCCGCGATCTCCCTGGTGCGCAACAGGTTCGGCTCGGAGGACGGGGCGGGCGCGGCCGCGATGCGGTTGGCCGACGGGACGGTGCTGACCAGTGTCGGGCCCACCGCGCCGAACTCCGCTGTCGAGCTGTGCCACGAGGTCGGGGCGATCTGTGAGGCCTACAAGCTCGGTGTCCCCGTCGTGGCCTCGGTGTGTGTGATCAACGCCCCGGACGGGCACTGGGTCCTGGCCCCCTGCGGCGTGTGCCAGGAACGGCTGTTCGCCTACGGACCCGAGGTCGAGGTGGGTGTGCCGAACCTCGCCGATCCGCGCACCTGGCGGACCCTGCGCCTGCGTGACCTGCAACCGCACTGGTTCGGGCGGGTGTTCCCGGACGAGGACGCCTGGCCGGTCTGAGTCAGCTCGCCAGTCCGTGGCGGTAGGCGTGCACGACGGCCTGGACACGGTCGCGCAGACCCAGCTTGGTGAGGATGCGTGACACGTAGGTCTTCACCGTCTCGTGGCTCAGCACCAGGGTCTCGGCGATCTCGCTGTTGGACAGGCCGTCGGCGATCAGTCGCAGCACCTCCAGCTCGCGCGGCGCCAGGGGGATCTCGCCGGGCGGGCGGTCGCTGGGGCGGATGCGGGCGGCGTAGCGGCCGATGAGCTGACGGGTCACCTCCGGGGCCAGCAGCGCCGCCCCGGACGCCACGGTCCGGATGCCGGCCAGGAGTTGGGCCGGCGGGGTGTCCTTGAGCAGGAAACCGCTTGCCCCGGCACGGAGCGCCTCGTAGACGTACTCGTCCAGGTTGAACGTGGTCACCACCAGCACCCGTGTCGGGTGTTCGACGCCGGCACCGGCCAACCGCCGGGTCGCCTCGATGCCGTCGAGGACCGGCATGCGGACGTCCATCACCACCACGTCGGGCCGTAGCCGGGTGGCGTGGTCGACGCCCGCGCGCCCGTCGGCGCACTCGCCGACGACCGTCAGGTCCGGTTGGGCGTTGATGATCGTCACGAAGCCCGTGCGGATCAGCGCCTGGTCGTCGCAGACCAGCACCCGCAGCGGCGTGCTCACCGACGCCCTCCCGCCGGGATGCGGGCCCGGACGACGAAGCCGCCGCCGTCGCGGTGCTCGGAGCTGAACTCCCCACCCAGCACGTCGACCCGTTCGCGCAGGCCGGACAGGCCACGGCCGCTGCCGCCCGGCACCGAGGCGGCGGTCGGCGGGCCGTCGGTGCCGACCTCGACGGTGATGTCCCGCTCGCCGTGTCGCACGTGGACGGTGGTGCTGTTGCCGTGGGCGTACTTCAACGCGTTGGTCAGTGCCTCCTGCACGACCCGGTAGGCGGTGACCCCGGCCGCCTCGCCGGTGTCGGTCGGCGCGCCGACCTCGGTGAACCGCACCGGCTGCCCGGCGAGCCGGGTCCGGTCGACCAGGGTGGGCAGCGCGTCCAGCGCCGGCGCCGGCCCCGGGTCGAGCAGGTCCAGCAGCTGGCGCAGGTCGGTGATCGCCAGCCGGCCGGTCTCGGCGACCGAGGTCAGGGTCTGGTCCAGACGGTCGGCGTCCAGATAGCGCGCGGCCTCGGCCTGCAACACCATCGCCGTCACGTGGTGGGTCACCACGTCGTGCAGCTCGCGGGCGATGCGGGTGCGTTCGGCGGTCCTGGTCGTCTCGGCGAGCTGGCGGCGGCGGACCTGTTCGGCCGCCCGGGACAGCCGCAGCCACGACCCGATGCCCCACGCGAGGCACAGCCCGAGGTAGAAGGTGACGTATCCGGCGATGCCCTCGGTGCCGCCGCGCAGGTCAAGGCCGACCGCCAGCAGCAGGTAGCCGACGGTGCCCGCGACCAGGGTGGTGCGCCGCAGTCGTTCCAGGTGCGCGCCCGCGCTGAGCACCGCGATCGCCAGGGCGGTGCCGGCGAGCGTGTGGTACCCGCACAGCTGGTCGACGGCGAAACCGGCCGCCACCAGCGGCAGGCCCGCGGCAGGCCAGCGTCGTCGCACGGCCAGCGGCAGGCACTGGAGCAGGATCGCGACGACCGCGACGGCGTCCATCGGCCGGTGCGGCAGCCCGCCGACCTGGGTTCCGTAGGTGTCGAGGTCCGCCCCCAGCGACACGGCGGCGAACACCAGAGCGAACGGGGTGTCCCGGGCCGTGACGTCCAACCGCCGCCACACGTTCGTGACCCGTCGGAGATCGAACACGGACAGAGCGTAGCGGCGACTGGTGTCGTCGACGGAGTGTCCCCCGAGCGAGCTACACGAAGCTGTCCACTGAATGGTGACGACGTGGCCCCGATCGGGTCCCTAGCGTTCCCGGCGCCTGTTCGTTCGATGTTGGGGGAGAACCTCGTGCCGTACCGCACCACCGTCGTGAGCTGCGTCATCGCCGGCTTCCTGCTGACCGCCTGTGACGAGGCGCCGGAGGCCGCCGCACCGCCCGGCTCCACCGCCGCCCCGTCGAGTTCGGCCGCCGCCGCGTCGAGTTCGGCCGCCGCCGCGGCCCCGTCGACGGTCGAGGTGGACGGGCAGTCGGTGGCCGTGTCGTGTTCCGGTGAGCCGGTCGACGGGCGGCCGGTCGTGCTGCTGCTGTCCGGGCTCGGCGACGACCTGACGATGCTGGCCGACCTCCAGGGCACGCTCGGCGAGTCCGGGCGGGCGTGCTCCTACGACCGTCTCGGGCAGGGGGCGAGCGACCAGCCGTCGGACAAGCAGACCATGGAGGACGCCGGCACCGTGCTGACCTCGGTGATCGACGAGGTCGCCGGCGACGGTCCGGTGGTGCTGGCCGGTCACTCGCTCGGCGGGCTGATCGCCGCCCGGTACGCGCCCGACCACCAGGACCGGGTGGCCGGTCTGGTGCTGTTGGACGCCACCACACCCACGACCGTCGCGGACGCGACGAGCACCATCCCCGAGTCGGCGACCGGGGTCGGGGCGCAGATCCGCGCGGAGACGATCGGCGTGTACGGCGGTGAGAACCCCGAGCGGCTGGTGATCGCCGACGGCCCGGTGCGGCCGGCGGGGGACATTCCGGTGGAGGTCATCCAGCACGGGCAGCAGTACCTGGCGGAGGTTCCCGAGTACGGGCCGGAACTGGAGCGGGCGTGGGCGGCGGGGCAGCGGGCGTGGGTGGCGGTGTCGACGCGCGGGAACCTGAGTATCGCTACGGACAGTGCTCACCACATCTACAAGGACCAGCCCGAGCTGGTGGTGCGGGCGGTGCAGCGGGTGGTGACGGAGGCCGTTGACTAGGCCTTACTCCCACTTGTTATAGTTGTTCCATAACAAGTGGGGAGGTTGCGATGCGTAGAGCTTTGCTGGTCGGTGGTGCGCAGGTGCTGGCGGTGGTGCCGGCCTCGGTGTTGATGGTGGCGGCGTGGGACCGGCTGCCCGAGGAACTGGCGACCCGGTTCGCGTTCGACGGGTCGGTCAGCGACCGGATGAGCCGCCCGGTGATGCTGGTCGCCATGCTCGGACTGGGGCTCGTGCTCGCCCTCGCCCTGGGGATACTCAACAGCCCACTGTGGGGAGTTCGAGTGTCCACATGGGACATGCCACGTGTTCATGTGGCGTTCTCCCTCGCCCTGGCGGGTTTCCTGGGAGTCATCCTGTTCGGAGTGGTCGCCAGCAACCTCGACGGGCAGGCGACGTCGATCTCCCTGACCTACCTGCTGTCCGCCGTGGGGGCCGCCGTCGTGCTCGGCGGCCTGGCGGCACTGCTTGTCCGCGCGAGCGCGACGGCGCCACCGGCCGAACAGGGACCGGTGATGCCGATCGCGGCCGGCGAGCAGGTGAGCTGGTCACGGCCGGTCAGTGCGCCGTGGATGACCGGGCTGGGGCTGGTGTTGCTGGTCGCCGGGCCGCTGGTCGGCTGGGGGTTCGGCTGGGTCGCCGGTGGGTCGGTGATCCTCGCCGGGGTCGCGGTGGCGTTGCTGTCCAGGGCGTCGGTGATCGTCGACCGGCGAGGCGTGACGGTGACGTTCACCGCGTTGCGGTGGCCCCGGAAGGTCATCGGACTCGCGGAGATCGAGACGGCCTCGGCCGAAACGGTGGCGCCGAGCGAGTTCGGCGGCTGGGGCTACCGGATCGTTCCCGGAGCCAGCGGACTCGTGCTGCGACGCGGGGCGGCGCTGGTACTGACCCGGCCATCAGGGCGACGGTTCGTGGTGACCGTGGACGACGCCCAGACCGCCGCTTCGGTGGTCAACGGACTTCGAGCGCGGTGAACCGTGCTGTTCCGGGTGGATCCGTCGAAGGACGTTCCGTTGAGTGGGCAGATCGCGGCGTGCGTGCGGCGCGCCGTGGCGGAGTCGGAGGTCGGGGCGGGTGATCGGTTGCCGCCGGCGCGGGAGCTGGCGGGGTCGTTGGGGGTGAGTATCCATACGGTGTTGGCCGGGTACCAGCAGTTGCGGGACGAGGGGTTGATCGATCTGCGGCGGAGTCGGGGGGCGGTGGTGCGGGGGGACGTGTCGGCCGATCGGGCGGGGTTGGCGGTGTTGATCCGGGAGCTGGTGGAGCGTGCTGACCGGATGTCGGTGAGCGACGAGGAGCTCGTGGGGATGATTCGGGCCGCTCGGGTTCGTTGAGGTTGTCGCGTCAGAGGGTGGGAGCTGCCTCGATCAGGGACGAGCGTGGGCCGGGGGTGATGTGGGTGAGGGTGAAGCCCGACGTCGTCAGCAGGGACGTCCAGTCTGATGTGGAGCGTTCGCGGCCGCCCAGCAGAATCAGCATGTTCAGGTCCAGGAGTCTGCCCGGGTGGGGCTGGGTGGTGGTGTCGGGCAGTACCTGGTCGAGGATCAGGAGGCGGGCGTTGGGGCGCATGGCTTCTCGGATGTTGGACAGGATTCGCCCCGCGGCCTCGTCCGGCCAGTCGTGGAGGATCTGGGAGATCAGGTAGCGGTCCTGGGCCGGGGGGAGGGGCGAGGTGAAGAAGTCGCCGGGTACCGCTGTGCAGCGGGGGGCCGTGTCGGGAGGGAACGCGGCTTGCGCCACTACCTGGGGTTGGTCGAACAGGGTGCCCTGGAGGTGGGGGTTGGCCCTGAGCAGGGCGGTGATCAGGGTGCCGTTGCCACCGCCGATGTCCACCACCGTGTTGACGTCGGACCAGTCGCGGGACAGCAGAGCGTGGGCGCGTTGCGTGACCAGGGCGGCCTGGGTGGTGTTGAACGCTTCGGACTCGGCCGGGCGGTTGGCCAGCCAGCCGAACCACGAGTCGCCGAAGACCTCGTCGAAGGCGGGTTTTCCTGTTCTCAGGGAGTGGCTGGCGGCCGACCAGGCCCGGTAGACCTCGTCCGAGAGGTTGGTCGCCAGGTGGTGCAGGGAGCCGTCGGAGGCCAGGAGGGTGCCCAGGTCGGTCAGGGCGAACACTCCGTCCCGGTCCTCGGTGAGCAGCCCTTCGGTGGCCAGTAGGCGCAGGAAGCGGGCCAGGGCGTCGGCGTCGGTGCCGGTGCGGGCGGCCAGGGAATGGGCGGTGGCCGGGGCGGCGCGCAGCGCTTCCACCACACCCAGTTTCGTGACGGCGAAGATGGCCTGGGAGACGATGAAGCCCATGATCTTGGGGCGGAGCACGGCGTCCAGCTCGGGCGGGGAACACAGGGCGGGGTGATGGGTTCGTAGCGCCGAGGTCACGGCTGTGCCCGCGCCGTGGGACCTGAGGCGGACGGGGGCCCAGCCGCGTTCCCGGATCAGGAGCGCCAGGTCGTGCGCCACCGTGTCCGCGGGCAGCGGCGGGATGGCGAACGACAGGGTGCGGCCCTGGGGGAGTTCCAGGACCAACGGGCCGTCGGAGGTCTCGTCGTAGGTGTAGACGGTGCCGTTGAGGCGGATGCGGGACACCGACAGGTCCGCCTCGAAGGCCAGGGCCAGCGCCAGGGAGTCCTCGTAGATCTGGTAGCGGTGGATCAGTCCGTTGTGGACTGTGAAGCGCATGGTGAAGTCGCTTTCCACCTGGCGACCGGTCGTCAGGATCGTGTAGGCGAACCAGCCGTGGATCAGTGCCTCGGGGCCGTGCTCCACGGGAGGCTCCGAGCGGAAGCCCTGGGAGCGGAAAGCGGAGGGGAAACAGTTGATCCACTCCCGGATCCGGTCGGGACCGCACAGCAGACCGGTGCTCGGCACCGCCGCCGCGCCGTCCACCTGCCACACCGCGTCCTCGGCCACCAGCGCCACGGCGCCGTCCACGTCCCGCCTCGCGAAGGCGGCCAGGAACGCGGTCGCCACCGCCGCCGGTGAGCTCGCCATCTCAGATCCTGTCCGGGGCGAAGGACAGGCCGGCCAGACGGTGGCCGGCCACCTGCGCGGCCAGGCCGTCGAGGGCGGTCTGTTCGGGCGCGGTGAGGGTGAGCGACGCCGCCGCCACGTTCTCGGCCAGGCGGGACCGGCGGCGGGTACCGGGGATCGGGACCACCGGTAGGCCGTGCGCGGCCGCGCGGCCGTGAACCCAGGCCAGGGCCACCTGACCTGGCGTGATCCCGCGCGTGGCGGCGATCTGGTGCAGTGGTTGGAGCAGGTGCGCGTTGTGCGTGGCGTTGCTCCCCGTGAAGCGGGGCATGTGGCGACGGAAGTCATCGGCCGACAGCTCGTCGGCGGTGGTGAACGCGCCGGTCAGGAAACCGCGCCCCAGCGGGCAGAACGGCATCAGCGCCACCCCCAGCTCGGCGGCGACCCCCACCACGTCGGCCTCCACCTCGCGGGAGAACAGGGACCACTCCGACTGCACGGCCGCGATCGGGTGCACCGCGTGTGCCGCCCGCAGCTGCTCACCGGACACCTCGCACAGTCCCAGGTGGCGGACCTTCCCCTCGGTCACCAGCCCGGCCATCGCGCCGACGGTGTCCTCGATGGGCACCCCGGGGTCGATCCGGTGCGCGAAGTGGACGTCGACCGCCTCGGTTCCCAGGCGGCGCAGGCTGCCCTCGACCGACGCGCGCAGGTGCGCCACCGAGTTGTCGATCCCCCGGTAGTGCGGGTCGTCCTCCCGTCGCACCAGGCCGAACTTCGTGGACACCAGCACCCGGTCCCGGTTGGCCCGCGCGAACGGGCCCAGCAGCCGCTCGTTGTGGCCGTGGCCGTAGTTGTCCGCCGTGTCGAACAGGGTCACCCCCAGCTCCGCCGCCCGGTCCAGGGTGGCCCGGCAGTCGGCCTCGTCGCTCGGGCCGTAGAACTCGCTCATCCCCATGCAGCCCAGGCCCTGCGTGCCGACCAGCGGGCCGGTCGCGCCGAGTGTGGTCACCGGTAATGCCGTCTCGGTGTTCGTCACGTCGCAGTCCAATCCTTTTACCGAGGGTCATTTCGCCTGCTGAGACCCTGCTGCAGGAATTCGGTCCGTTCAATAAGGAATGCGGGAGACCGCACGCAGAAAGAACCGTCCAGGGTGGAGCCCCGACCTGGGGAGGCAGCACGTTGAGAGAACGGTCCCTCCGACACTGCGTGCCAGACTGTCCCGAACCAACGCAGCCGCAGGAGATTCCGGGGGCTCAGCAATGCCGAACACCGACTCCGACCCGCTCTTAACCGACGGTTGGTCAATTGCCGACCCGTCGGTTTCTGGTCACAAGTTCGCGCGCCAGGCGGCGCTCGCCTCAGCCGGTTTTCCGATTCCCCGGCTGGTCTGCGTCCCGGTGTCACTGTTCGACCAGGTAGTGGCCCCGCTGGTATCCGATGACACCACCGAGAACGGCCCGGCGCCGCAGCGCGCGCAGCTGCTGCGGGACCGGATCCGCGAAGCCGGCGTGCCCGACTCGCTGCGCCGAACCCTCGCCGAACGGTTCGACGAGATCGCCGGCCCGTCGGGGCTGGTCGCCGTCCGCGCCTGTGTGGTGCCCAACGGTTCCGGCGAGTCCGGAGAGGACTCCGCGCAGGACCCGTTCGCCGGCCTGAGCGACAGTTTCCTCTACGTCCGCCGCGAGGAGGTCGCCGACCGGGTCGCCGACTGCTGGGCGTCGGGCTTCAACGCCGAGGCCGTGCTCTACCGCGAACACCGGGGCCTGGACCCGTTCGCCGCGCGGGTGGCCGTCGGCGTGCAGCGGATGGTGCCCGCCACCAGGTCCTTCGTGGCGTTCACCCGGGACCCGCGCGACGGGTCGGACCGCTGCGTGATCGCCGCCGCCTACGGCATCGGCGAGGGCATCGTGGCCGAGAAGGCCGACATCGACCACTTCTTCGTCGACCACGCCACCGGCGCGATCGAGGCCCGCGTCGAGGTCAAGACCCGTGCGCTGGGTCGTGATCCGGACCGCCCGGCGGCCGGACCGGTCCGTGTCCCGGTCGACCCGGCGCTCGCCGACCGGCCGGCGCTGTCCGACCGGGAGGTCCGCGAGATCGCCGCGCTCACCGCCCGCGTCGAGGACCACTTCGGCGGCCCGCAGGACATCGAGGGCGCCATCGACCCCGACGGCACCGTCCACCTGGTACAGGCGCGGCCGATCGTCGCCGCCCCGCCCGAGGCGCCGGTTCACCTGTGGGACAACAACAACATCACCGAGAGCTTCCCCGGGGTGAGCTGTGCGCTGACCTACTCGCTCGGTCGGGAGCTGTTCGAGGTCGGCTTCACCGACCTCTACCGCCGGATGGGTGTACCGGCCAGCCAGATCCGGCGCAACCGCGAACGTTTGCGCCGCATGGTCGGCTACCTCGACGGCCACATCTACTACGCCATCGACAACTGGTACCACCTGCACGGCCTGATGCGCTGCTTCCGTCCACTGTGGTCGACGTGGGAGGAGGCGCTGGGCGTCGCCGGCCGTGAACGCAAGCCCGTCGGCCGGCTCGCCCGGGTCGTGCACCTCACCGAGATCGCCGGCCGGGCGCTGGCCCACCCCCGCCGCGTGCGTGACTTCCTGCGCTGGTGGGACGAGTTCCACGCCACCACCGACGTCAGCGCCGCCGGCCCGGCCGAGGTGGTCGCCACCTACCGTGCACTGTGGACTGAAGTCGGCCGCCGCTGGGGGCTCACCCTCGCCAACGGCGTGTTCCTGTTCACCGCGACCTGGGCGGTCGGCGCGCTGCTGCGCCGCTGGGCGCCCGGCGCCGACCGCAGCGTGCTCAACGGGATGCTCAGCGGCGGACGCCCCAACCGTTCGGCGCTGGCCCTGCACTCGGCGGTCGACCTCGCCACGCTCGCCGGCCGGTCCCCGGCGCTGCGCGCGGCCATCCTGTCCGACACCGACCCGCGTCTGCTGTGGGCCGAGCTGACCGCCGGCCGGCACGGCACCGCGTTCGCCGACGCGCTGCGCGAACACCTGCGCCGCTACGGCGACCGGGGCCTGGCCGACCTCAAGCTGGAGGCGCTCACCCCGCGCGAGGAACCGTGGACGGTCCTGCACGCCGTGCGCGCCTACCTGCGCCAGGGCCAGACCGTCGCCGACATCACCGCCACCGGCGACCGGGTCAACCGCGACGCCCGGCGCGAACTGCGCCGCCACGTGCGCCAGCCGCCGCGCCGCGCGGTGCTGCGGGTGCTGTTCACCGCGATGCGCACCCTGCTGCGGGTGCGGGAGGACACCCGCTTCTGCCGCAGCCAGCTGTTCGGCGACCTGCGGGCCATGCTGCTGCGCCTGGGCGAGCACCTGGTCGCCGCCGGGCGGCTGGACCACCCGAGGGACGTGCTCGACCTGACCGTCGAGGAGGTCCTCGGCGCGTTCGACGGCACCGTCGCCGGCGCGGACCTGCGGTCGCTGGCGGCCGTGCGGGGCGCGGAGCGGGCCGGCTGGATCGAGGCCGACCGCACGTTCCCGCCGCGCATCGCCACCGGCGGCGACCAGCCGCTGACCGTGGCACTGGAGACCGCGGTCCCCGAGCCGGCCACGGCCGGCGGCGGGCAGGGGCCGGCCGAACTGGTCGGGTTGGCCTCGTGCGCGGGGACCGTGCGCGGGCGGGCGATGGTCGTGCTCGAACCGACGGTCACCGCCGACGAGACCAGGGACAGGATCCTGGTCGCCCGCGCCACCGACCCGGGCTGGCTGTTCCTGATGATGTCGGCCAAGGCGCTCGTGGTCGAGCGGGGAACGTTGCTCTCCCACACCGCGATCACCGGCCGGCTGCTCGGCATCCCGACGGTCGTCGCGCTGCCGGAGGCGACCACCCGCATCCCCGACGGGGCCGTGGTCGAGGTCGACGGTGCCGCCGGCACCGTCCGCATCCTGGATGGTGACTCATGATCCGCAGATGGGCCGGCTACGTGCGCCTCGCCTACCGGCCGGCGATCCAGCTGCCGTACACGATCTCCTGGGCGTTGGGCCTGACCGCGCTGTTCGCCAGCGTCACCGGCACGGTGACCGCGTGGCGCCCGGACACCGAACTGGTGATCACGGTCGTCACCGTGGTGCTGGCGATGCTGCTGATGCGCGGCCTCGACGACATCCGCGACCTGGACTACGACCGCGAGCACAACCCGGGCCGCCCGCTGCCGGCCGGCCTGGTCAGCGAACGTGACCTGCTGACCATGGTCGTCCTGGGCAGCGTGGCGCTGCTGGCGCTCAACTCCTGGCGCGGGACCGCGCTGGTGATGCTGGCCGTGCAGATGGCCTACACCGGCGCGGTGATCGCCATCGACCGGTTCGCCGGCTGGCCGCACCCCGACCGCCTCGGACTTCAGGTGGCGGTGAACCTGCCGATCCAGACCCTGCTGAGCCTCTACGTGTATTCGGGTTTCCTGCGCGCGGAGGGCCTCGGGCCCAGCGCCCCCGGCATCGTCGCGGTGCTGGCGGTGACCGTCGGCGCGATGTGCCTGGAGTTCGGCCGCAAGGCGACCCGCCGCCCGAAGCCGGGGGAGCGGACCTACGTCACCGTGCTCGGACCGTCCGGCACGTCGCTGGCCGCGCTGGCCGCCGCGGTCGCCGCCACGACCGTCGTGCTGGTGGTGATCGAGCCGTGGCGGCCGGGCCTGGGCTGGGGCTGGCTGGTGCTGGTGCCGCTGGTGCTGCCGGCGGTGTCGGTCGCCCGGTTCGCCCGGGGCGCGATCCGCTGGCCGCTGATGCCGACGCTGGCCTACATCCCCGCCATGTACACGAGTTTCCTCGCCGTCGGCCTGCTCACGAAGGGAGCGTTCGGATGACCCCGTTCTGGACGTTGCTCGGGCCGGACTTCGCCGGCAAGTCCTCGGCGCTGGCCGGGTTGCGCGCCGCCGGGGTGACGGTGGTGTCCCACGACGACGAGTTCCTCGGCGAACGCGCGCTGGTGTCGAAGGTGCGCGGCCTGTGGATTCCCGACGCGCTGCCCTTCGCCGGCACCCGCTACACCCACGAGCTGGTGCTCTCGGTGATGCACCCGGTGATCCTGCACCAGCGTGACGCGCTGGCCAGGCAGGCCGGCCCAGGGCCGGTCGTCATCGACTCCTACTACTACAAGCCGATGGCCGCGTGTGCGCTGCGGGGCGTGACCCACGAGCCGACCTTCGACCACTGGCGCTCGTTCCCCCGCCCGGAGGGCGTGGTGTACCTGGACGTGCCGCCGGCGGTGACCTGGGCGCGGGCCGGCGACGGCGCGCTGGCCAGCGTGTTCGAGCACTACGGCGCCGAGGCCACCGAGGAGTCGTTCACCCGCTTCCAGCACGATCTCCGGGAACGGATGTTCGCCGAGATCGGTGACCTCCCGGTGACCGTCGTGGACGGCACCGAGCCGCCGGAGGCGGTGCTGGCGAAGGTCGTCGCCGCGGTGGGAGCGGTGTCGTGACCAGGGCGCTGCTGACCGGGCTGCTGGCCGAGCGCGCCGAGTGGGTGACCGGCCGCCCGGACGCCGAACCCGACCGTGACGCGGTGGAGAGCACGGTGCTGGTGCTGCTGCGCTCGCCCGACGTCGCCGGGCTGGTGCGCGGGGCGTGCGCGTTCGCCGCCTCCCTGGACGAGCAGGAGGCCGGGGCCTGGCGGCGGTCGTGGACCAGGACCCGGTTCCTGTTCGGCGATCCGGCCAACCTGCCGGAACGCAACCGGCCCCGGTTCGTCGCGCCAGGGGGGAGCACCGCGTGGCTGGGGCCCTATCCGTCCGGGCGGCTGCCGGGGTTGAGCCGGCTGCTCAAGCCGGTCACCGGCGACCTGCCGGCCGAGCGGGACGTGCCGGGCACCGGCGCCCCGTACCTGCTGCGGGTCGCGGTCGCGGGGCTGACGCTGGCCGACTACCTGGTGCACGTGCACCACACGCTGGCCGAGGCCGTGCTGCTGGGCCGGCTGCCGCCCTACGCCAGGGTGCGGGTGCGCCACGAGCCGACCATCGCCTCGGTGCGCCAGCCCGTGCACGCCAGGGTCCTGCCCGGCCCCGGCCCCGGCGCCGATGCCGACCCCTACCCCTACACCTGGCTGACCGCCGCCTGATCGAGGAAGGACCAGCACGTGGACCCGACGAGCTTCTCCGGCGCCGACCTGGCCCGACTGTCCATGTCGGAGCGTCTGCGCGACCTGTCCGAGGCGTTGCGGGTGGCGGTCGCCGCCGAGGACGAGGGGTTGGCGCGGCGCCTGTGGGCGCTGCTGAACACCGAGATCCCGGCGGTGCGGGAGTCGATCGTCGCGCACGTGCGGGAACGCGGCGGTTCGTGGGACGAGGTCGGCGCGGTCACCGGTCTGGGAGCCGACGACGCCCGCGAGCGGTTCGGCGCGGTGGAGCCGGCGCGCACGCCCGACCCGGTGGCCTCGGCCGCCGCGCTCGACGAGTGGTACACCCGCCACGCCGGCCTGGAGCCGCTGACCGCGTTCCGGGACCCGTTCAGCCGCCTGCTGGAGGCGTTCACGCCCAGCGAGCCGCACTGCCACATCTGCGTCAAGTACGAGGGCACGACGCTGCCCGCACACGCCGGCTACCCCACCCCGCCCGGCGGGCACCTGCTCGACGACGGCGTGTGGCGGGTGGGCCACGGGCCGACGCCGTTCTGGCCGGCGGGGACGCTGCTCATCGAGTCGCACCGGCACTTCCTGGACTGGTCCGACCTCGACGACGAGGAGTCGCGCTCGATCGGCCGGCTGATCCGCCGGTTCGTCGGGCCGGTGCGCGAGGCGACCGGCGCGCCGAGGGTGCACGTGTTCTCCTGCATGGAGGGCGCGCCGCACTTCCACGTCTGGCTGGTGCCCAGGATCGGTGAGGTCCCGAGTGGACGGACGTTCATCGGGAATCCGGGCTATTGCAGTGTTTCCGAGGCGGAGTCGGTCGTCGCGAAGATCCGGGCGGCGCTGGAGCTGGCGGAGGAGGGGCGGTGAGCCGGCCGAGGGTGCTGCTGGCCCCGGTGACCGTCAGCCCGACCAAACCACTGACCCCCTCGCACCTGAAGGTGCTGCTGCCGATGGACATGCTGCACCGGGCGACCGCGACCTTCGCCGAGGTCACCCACGTGTACACGCCGCTGGCGCACGCCGGCAGCCGCCAGGTCGCCGGGTTCTGGGAGTACCTCGACCGGGTCCACCCCGGCCTGGACGCCCCGGCGTGCTCGGAGGAGCGGATCGGCGAGCTGTACACCGAGTTCCAGCGGGGCGAGCCGGTGTCCAACGCGGCGCTGGCCCCGGTGGTGGCGCGGGCGGCGGAGGGCTGGGCGCACCCGGTCAGCGTCCGGCTGCTGGACCTGTGGGCCCGCCACTACCGCACGCTGGGGATGCGTGACCCGTCCTTCGGTCGCACCGGTCCGGCGCCGATGGCGGTCGACGACCTGGTCGACGAGCTGGCGGTGCGGCACCTGGCGATCGACGGCCGGTCCTTCGGCGCGCCGGTGTACCTGGACGCCACCTCGGCCGGCCTGCCGCTGCGGATGGTCGTGGGCGCCGACGGGCACGCCAACTACCTGGTGACCACGCTGTGCGAGCTGGTGCCGCTGCTGGCCGGCCACGACCACGTGGTGCTGGCGCACGACCCGGAGCTGCGGGCCGACTACCGCACGGTGGCGCACGTGCTCGGCGCGTTCGGCGTGGGGGTGTCGCGGCTGGAGTTCGCGCGGGTGCCGCTCAATGGCAGCGTCCGCTCGGCGCGCCACGGCGACTGGCGCGGCTACACGGTCGGCGCGCTCGCGCACGGATTCGCCGACGAGTACGGCGAGGCGGCGTTCGCGCTGGGCTACCGGCTCTACCTGCTGGCCGGACTGGGGCGGACGGCCGGCGCGTCGTTCACCCATGACCGGTTCCGGCGGTGGGTGCGCCGCGCGGCCGGGCTCCTCGACCAGGCCCGTCCCGGCGAGCGGGTGTCGCTGGCCCCGCTGGCCGGCCGATCGTCCTATGTGGACCCGTTCCGGCTGGCGGCCACCGTGCTCGGCCGGGACACCGACCCCGACCTGCTGGCCACCCTGCTCGACGTGCTGGCCGGCCCGACCGGACGCGTGTCGCTCGACACCGCCGCGTGAGGTGATCGCATGTCCACGATGGCCCACGGCCTGCCGGAGCTGACCTACACCGCGACCGTCGACCACGCCCTGATCCACCGGCGGCACACCAGCGAGGCGTTCCTGACCGACGCCGTGCGCACCGGCCCGGCCACCTTCGTCGCCGCCGCGCTGCTGCCGGCCTGGCACCAGCACTACGGCGCGCACACCGGGCCCAGCCGCCACCGCGACCCGCTGCTGCTGCTGGAGTGCGTCCGCCAGGCCGAGACGTTCGCCGCACACACCATGTTCGGCGCCGAGTCGGACGCGCACTTCGTGCTGCGGCACTGGAACGCGGAGTTCGGCCGGTTCCCGCACGGCTACGGCGAGGCCGAGCTGCTGCTGACCGCGACCACCGCCAACCGCCGGGCCGTGCGCGACCGGCTGCGCGGCCTGGACCTGGACGTGGAGCTGTGGTCCGATGGCCAGCGCGTGGGCCACGTGGCGATGTCGGTGGGCTACCTCAGCGCCGCCGCGTTCCGGGTGGTGCGCGCCCGCGCCAACGACGGCCCCCCGGTGTCCACGCAGGACCTGCCGCCCACCGCCGGGACACCGGTCCGGCCGGGCGCCGTCGGCCGGCGCCGGGCCACCGACGTGCTGCTGCTCGACGTCGCCGCTGCCCGCGACGAGGTCACCGCGCGGCTGCGGGTGGCCACCGAGAACCGCAGCCTGTTCGACCACCCGCAGGACCACGTGCCGGCCATGGTGCTGCTCGAAGGCGCCCGCCAGCTCGCGGCGCTGGCCACCGCCGAGTGGTCCGGGCGGGCCCCCGAGCACACCGAACTGGTCGCCCAGGAGTCCACGTTCGACACCTACGCCGAGCTGACCGCGCCGGTCGAGCTGGTCGCCACCCCTGCCGGTACCGCCGTCGACGTCGCGTTCCGCCAGCAGGGCCGGGAACTCGCGCACGCCACCCTGGTCATGGGCCGGAGAGGGGACTCCCGGTGACCGCGGCGGTCCTGGCCGGGATCGGCGCCTGCCTGCCGGCGACCGCCGTGCCCAACGAGGAACTGGTGTCCTGGTGGGCCGACCGGCCGGGGACCACCTCGGTGGACGCCGGGTGGATCAGCAGCCGCACCGGCATCCGCTCCCGGCACGTCGTCGCGCCGGGCGAGGCCACCAGCGACCTGGCGGTGACCGCCGGGCGGCGCGCGCTGGACTCGGCCGGGGTGCGGGCCGCCGGCACCGTCGTGCTGGCCACCAACACGCCCGACCGGCTCAGCCCGGCGACCGCCCCGGACGTCGCCGCCCGGCTGGACCTCGGCCCGGTCGGCGCGTTCGACGTCGGCGCGGTGTGCACCGGGTTCGTCTACGCGCTGGCCACGGCCGCCGGGCTGATCGCCGCGCGGATCACCGACAGCGTCCTGGTCATCGGCGCCGACGCGTTCACCACCGTGCTCGACCCGGACGACCTGACCACCCGCGCCGTGTTCGGCGACGGCGCCGGCGCGGTCCTGCTGCGCGCCGGGACGGCCGGCGAACCGGGTGCGCTGGGCGGGTTCCTGCTCGGCAGCGACGGCGCCGACCGCGAACTGATCGAGATCCCCGGTGGCGGGTCCCGCCAGCGTTCCACCGGCCTGCCGGTCAAGGAGGAGGACACCTACTTCCGGATGCGCGGCCGGCCGGTGTTCGCCCGCGCGGTCACCCGGATGTCGGGGGCGGTGCGGCACACCGCCGAGGACCTCGGCTGGGGCGTCGCCGGGGTCGACCGGTTCGTGCTCCACCAGGCCAACGCGCGCATCCTCGCGGCCGTCGCCCGGGGACTGCGGGTGCCGGCCGACCGGTTCGTCAGCAACATCGCCGAGGTCGGCAACACGGTCGCCGCGTCGGTGCCGCTGGCGATGGCCGCCGGGGCGGCCACCGGGCGGCTGCGCCCCGGCGACCGGGTGGTCCTCGCCGGGTTCGGCGGTGGGCTCACCTGGGGGTCGGCCGCGCTGGTCTGGCCGGACCTCCCGTTACCCAGCTACGACACGCCTGACCAAGGAGGACGGACATGACCGCTGTCGAGGACCGGATCACCAAGATCCTGGTGGAGGACTTCAAGGTCCGGGCGGAGGACCTCGGTGCCGGCGCGACGCTGCGCGACCTCGGTTTCGACTCCCTGGTGATCGTCGAGCTGTCGCTGTCGCTGGACAACGAGTTCGGCGTGGAGCTCGGCGACGGGGAGCTGACCGACGCCATGTCGGTCGCCGAGGCCGCCGAGTTACTGCTGGCCAAGGGCGTGTCGCCCTGATGTACCGGGTCGCGATCACCGGGCTCGGCCTGGTGACTCCGGCCGGCATCGGCCTGGACGCCAACCGTGACCGGGTCTGGTCCGGCGAGTCCTGTGCGACGCCCGACGAGTCGCTGCGCGGCTGCCCGGTCGAGTTCAGCTGCCGGGTCCCCGGCTTCGACGCCGACGTCCTGATCGGCGGGTTCGCCGCCCGGGGCCTCGACCGGTTCACCCAGCTGGCGGTGGTCGCCGCCCGACAGGCGGTGGCTGACGCCGGCCTGGACCCCGCCCACTGGGACGGCCCGAGGGTCGGGGTGGTGCTGGGCAACTCGCTGGGCGGCGTCGCGTCCATCGAGGCCAGCCACAGCGCGCTGCTCGACGGCGGGCCGCGCAAGGTGTCCCCGCTGCTGGTGCCCCGGTACATGGCCAACATGGTCGCCGCCCAGGTCGCGCTGGACCTCGGCGCCAAGGGGCCCAGCCAGGTCACCGCCACCGCGTGCGCCTCCGGCGCCACCGCCATCGGCGTGGCCCGTGACCTGTTGCGCCACGACGTGTGTGACGTCGTCATCGCCGGCGGCGCGGAGGCCGCGCTGACCCCGCTGGCGATCAGCGGGCTGGCCAGGATGGGCGCGCTGTCCCGGGCCGGTGACCCGGCCGGCGCCTCCCGCCCGTTCGACGTCGACCGCGACGGGTTCGTGCCGGGCGAGGGCGCCGGGGTGCTGGTGCTCGAACGCCCGGCCGACGCGCTGGCCAGGGGCGCGCGGGCGCACGCCATGGTCGACGGGTACGGCGCGGCCACCGACGCCCACCACCCCACCGCCCCCGCGCCCGGCGGCGAGGGCCTCGAACAGGCCCTGCGCGCGGCGCTGGCCGACGCCGGTCTCGACGGCGCGGCGGTCGACCACGTCAACGCGCACGGCACCTCCACCCCGATCGGTGACGTCATCGAGGGCCGGGTGCTGCGCCGGGTCCTCGGCGACCGCGCGCTGGTGACCTCCACCAAGGGCGTCACCGGGCACCCGCTGGCCGCCGCCGGTGCGGTCGAGGCCGCCTACACCGCCCTGGCCATCGAACACGGCTCGGTCCCGCCGACCGCCAACCTGACCCGCCTGGAACCCGGGATCGACCTCGACGTCGTGCACGGCACCGCCCGCCCGGCGGCGTTGCGCGTGGCGGTGTCGACGTCGATGGGCTTCGGCGGGCACAACGCCGCCCTGGTACTGACAGCAGCCTGAAACCCTAGGGAGACAAGAAGATGAGCACACTGAACAAGATCCGCCTGGTCGCCCTGGACAGTGACGGGGTGCTGCTCAACGACACCTACAGCCCGGTGATCGAACGGTTCGTCACGAAGCACGGCGGCGAGTACACCGCGGCCGTGGAACGCGGCGTGTGGGGCTCCCCGCAGCTGGCCGCCGGGCAGAACATGGCGCTGGCCTGCAAGCTGCCGTGGTCGGCGAAGGAGACCATCGCCGCGTTCTTCCGCGAGCGCGACGCCTACCTGGCCGACCACCCGGTCGAGGTCATGCCCGGCGCCGAGCAGCTGCTGGCCACGATCGCCGAGTTCGGCCCGAGGGTCACCTGCTACGGCGGGCGCAACCGCTCCTACACGTTCGACACCCACCTGGGGCACCTCGCCGGCTACTTCGACGACGACATCCCCTACGTCGACGTCAACGACTTCCGCCCCGGCACCAAGGAGATCGTGCGCGACATCTTCGGCTACGAGTACGACGAGGTGCTGTTCGTCGACGACATCAACCGGGTCGCCGAGGTCACCAAGGCGTTGGGCGCGGGGTTCGTCGGCGTGCCGGCGAGCCTGCCGCACAACTTCCAGCGCGCCGAGATGGCCGAGACCGGGGTGCGCTACGCGGTCGACGACATCCGCGAGATCGACGCGACGCTGCTGGAGAAGGTGGACGAGGAGTTGGCCGCCGGCACGCTGTGGCGGGGCCGGGACTGAGCCAACGACTCCCGGAGAGGAACCAGGCCATGGCCGAACAACGACGTTTCCCGTACTTCCACGAGACGCCGGCCCCGCCCGGTGCGCAGGGCTGGGAGTCGATGTACCCGTACTACCTGGTCTCCGACGAGGAGACCCGCGACGAGGAGGGCGCACGGCTCTGGTTCGCCGACACCATGCACTGGTCGCGCGGCTGCCACCCGCTGGACAGCGTCATCGCCGAGGCCGCCTACCTGGGCGCCGGGCAGAACAGCACCCGGATCTTCGCGCTGCCGGCCTCGCTCGGCCAGGACATCCGCGTCCACCAGGGCTACGTGTACATCGCGCCGGTCCCGGTCACCGACCCGGCCGAGATCGCCCGCCGCGCCGAGCACTTCCAGGCCCGCGCCGGCTACTACTACGACAACTGGGACGAGCTGTACGGGCGGTGGAAGACCAAGGTCGCCGCCGTGGTGGCCGACATGCGCGCGGTGACCTTCCCGCCGCTGCGTGAGCTGGAGCCGATCGAGGTGGTCACCGAGGCGCGCGGCCGGTCCACCGCGTGGGAGGCGATCGCCGGGTTCCGCCGGCTGGTCGACGACCTGTTCGTGGTGTGGCAGCACCACTTCGAGTTCCTCAACCTCGGCTACGGCGGCTACATCGTGTTCTTCGAGTTCTGCCGTGAGGCGTTCCCGGAGATCGCCGAACAGACCATCGCCCGGATGGTCGCCGGCATCGACGTGATCGCCTTCCGCCCCGACGACGAGCTGCGCTCGCTGGCCGCGCTGGCCTGCGAGCTGGACGTCGACCACCTCATCGCCGGTGACGACCCGGACGCGACGTTCGGGGCGCTGCTGGGCAGCGAGGCCGGGCGGCGCTGGCTGATGGCCTACGAACGGGCCAAGGACCCGTGGTTCAACTACTTCGCCGAGTACGGGTTCACCCACGACCAGGACACCTGGCTGGGCAACCCGGCCATCCCGCTGACCGGCATCGCCCGCTACGCGGTCCGGCTGCGCGCGGGGGAGGAGATCGCCCGGCCGGTGGCACGGCTGCGCGCCGAACGCGACGAGATCGTCGCCGAGTACCGCTCGCTGCTCACCGACGCGGAGACCGCGCAGTTCGACGAGCTGCTGGCGCTCGCGCGGCGGGTGTTCCCCTACATCGAGGAGCACAACATCTACGTCGAGCACTGGGCACACGCGGTGTTCTGGCAGAAGATGTGGCAGCTGGGCGACTTCCTGGTCGACGCCGGGTTCGCCCGTGCGCGCGACGACGTGTTCCACCTCAACCGGTTCGAGCTGGAGGAGGTGCTGGCTGACGTCGTCCAGTCGTGGGCGATCGGTGTGCCCCAGCGCGGCGTGCGGCGCTGGGCGGCCGAGATCGAGCGGCGCCGGGGGATCGTGGCGGCGCTGCGCGCGGCCACCCCGCGCCCGGCCTACGGCACCCCGCCGGAGCGGATCACCGACCCGTTCGCCGTGATGAACTTCGGGGTGACCACCGAGCGGGTCGAACAGTGGCTGGGCCAGGAGTCCGGCGGCGGCGACCGCCTGGCCGGGGTCGGCGGGTCGCCGGGGATCGTCGAGGGCACCGTGCGGGTGCTGCGCTCCGAGCACGAGCTGGGGTCGCTGCTGCCCGGCGAGGTGCTGGTGTGCCCGATCTCGGCGCCCTCGTGGGGCCCGGCGTTCTCGGTGGTGGCCGGGGTGATCACCGACATCGGCGGCATGATGTGCCACGCGGCGATCGTGTGCCGCGAGTACGGGCTGCCGGCGGTGGTCGGGACCGGGTTCGCCACGGTGCGGCTGCGCACCGGGGACCGGGTGCGCCTGGACGGCACGACCGGCGAGGTCGTGCTGCTCTCGGACGTGGGGACGGGGGTGGCGGCATGAGCTTCACCGCCCGGCTCGACGACCCGGTCTGTCTGGACGTGCGGCGCTTCGGTGGCAAGGCCGCGGGGCTCGCGCGGCTGGCGGCCGAGGGAATGCCGGTGGCCAACGGGTTCGCCGTCGACGCCCGCGCGCGGCGGCGGATCGGTGTCGACGACGCCGTCCGCGAGGCCTACCACCGGCTCAGCCCGCACAGCGACGTCCCGGTCGCCGTGCGCTCCAGCGCCACCGCCGAGGACTCCGCGGCCACCAGCTTCGCCGGCGGCTTCGACACCGTGGTCGGCGTCCGGGGCGCCGACCAGGTCGTCGAGGCCGTGCGCCGGTGCTGGGCCGGCGTGTCCGGTGAGCGGGCGGTGGACTACGCGCGGGTCAACGGCATCAACCCGGCCACGCTGTCGATGGGCGTGGTCGTGCAGCGCATGGTGCGGGCCACCACGGCCGGCGTGATGTTCACCATCAGCCCGGTCACCGGCGACCGCTCGCGGATCGTGGTCGAGGCCAGCTGGGGTCTTGGCCTGACGGTCGTCGGCGGCGAGGTGACCCCCGAACGCTGGGTGGTGGACAAGATCGCCCTGTCGGTCCTGGACCACGACCCCGGCGACAAACGCCTGGAGTACCGCGAGGACGGCACGCCGGCGGTCGTCGACCCCGCCCGCCGCGTCGCGCCCTGCCTGACCGACGACCAGGTCCTCGACCTGGCGCGGCTGGGCAAGCGTCTGGAACGCCGTCTCGGCGGCCCCCAGGACGTCGAGTTCGCGGTGGAGGACGGGGTTCCGGTCCTGCTGCAGTGCCGCCCGGAGACGGTGTGGTCGGGGAAGACGCAGCGGTCCCGGTTCACCCCGGGGCAGGGCGCGGCCCGGTGGATCACGAGCGTGGTGTCACCGGGCGTGTCCTGACCGTCCGGCCGCGAGCCCCGGGCGTGTCCTCCAGAAACTGGAGGACACGCCCGGGGCTTTCTCAGGCGGCGCGGTTCTGGTCGTCGGTCACCAGGCTGGTCAGGTGGTCACGCAGGGAGGCCACGTTGGGCCGGTCCCACAGCAGGCCGCTGGGCAGCGGCGTGCCGACCCCGCGCACCAGCCGCTGGCGGATCGACTCGCCCAGCAGGGAGTCCACACCCAGCTCGGTGAGCGGACGGTAGGGGTTGAGCGCGTCCGGGTCGGTGCGCAGCTCGACGGCGATGGCCTGGCGGACCAGGGTTTCCACGTGCGCGGCCAGTTCGGACGGTGGCAGCGCGCGCCACGACAGGTCCGCTGTGGACGGTTCGGTCGTGGCGGGGGTCCTGGCGTGGTGGACCACGGCGAACCGCACACCGGTGAGGCTGGCCAGGACCTCCCCGTCCGGGCCGGCGATCGTCACGTCGACCTCGGCGTCCCCGGCGGCGGTGACCGCGCGCAGGTCGATGCCGGCCAGCGCCTCGGCCGGCGGGGCGCCGTACACCCGGACCTCGCGCAGCGCGCCCGGCATGCGCAGCCGCGGCTCGCCGGGGAACAGGACCGGCGCGGCCGACAGGGCGGCGTCGAACAGCGAACCCCAGGTGGTGACCGGCATCGCGTCGTCGGGGTCGGCGGCGATCCTGGCGCGCAGGTGCTCGGCGGCGCGGTGGACCTCGGTGACGCGCCAGGGGAAACCGATGCCGACGACCCCGATGTCGGTAAGCCGCTCCAGGACACAGCCGGGGTCGAGGACCTCGGCCAGCAGCGGCGTGAGCGGCGCGGGACGGGCGCCGGGCGGCGCCACCCTGGCCGAGGAGTTGACCAGCCACGAGTGGTCGCTCGGCTGGTCGGCCAGCCGTGAGCTCAGGCGCAGTTCGCCGTCCTGGAGCACGACCTGGACCTCGCGCGGCAGGGTCACCGCGACGGGGGAGCGCAGCACCACGTCGGTGAGCGCGTCGCCGCCGGCGGCCAGGAACGTCGTGAGCACCACCGCCGCCGGCAGCACCTCGCTGCCCAGTACCTGGTGCCCGCCGGGGTAGGGGCGGCTGGCGGTGTCCACCCTGGTCTGCCACAGCGACACCGGCGAGGCGCCCTGCACGGCCACGTGCCGGCCCAGCACCGTGTGTCCCTCGACGTCGTGGCCGCCGCCGGCGGACGTGGGGCGGGAGCTGACCCAGTAGCGCCGGTGCTGCCAGGCCGTGGCGGGCAGTTCGGCCCGCTCGTGTGCCCGGTGCCCCAGATCCACCGGCACACCAAGGCAGTGCAGCGTCCCCAGACGATCGAGCAGTGTCTCCCGGTCGCCCTGGCCGCGCCGCAGCGTCGGCACGACGACACCGTCCACGCCCACCTCCGCCAGGGTCTCCATCACCGAGTGGGCCACCACCGGGTGCGCCGACACCTCGACGAACAGCCGGTGCCCGTCCGCCACGGCGGCGGCGACGGCGTCGGCGAAGCGCACTGGCGCGCGCAGGTTCGTCGCCCAGTAGGCGGCGTCGCGGGGCGCGGCCGAGCGGGGGTCGGCCAGGGCGGTCGAGTACACCGGGACCCGCGCCGGGCGTGCGGTGAGGCCGTCGAGCGCGGTGCGCAGGTCCCCGACCAGTTCGTCCATGTGGGGGCTGTGGAAGGCGACGTCCGAGTCGACGCGGCGCACCGTCAGACCCTCGGCCCGCCACCGCCGCGCGAGGTCCTCGACCACCGCCACGTCCCCGCTGACCACTGTGGACCGTGGGGCGGCGGCGATCGCGGCGCCGGCCGCGCCGCGCACCCGCCGGTCGACCTCGGCGAAGGGCAGGTTCACCAGCACCATGCCACCGCGCCCGGCAACCCGTCGCAGCAGCGCCGAGCGCCGGCAGATCAGCCGGGCCGCGTCGGGCAGGTCCAGCATGCCGGCGGCCACCGCGGCGGCGACCTCACCGACCGAGTGCCCGATGATCGCCGCCGGGGTCACCCCGTGCGCCCGCCACACCCGGGACAGCCCGACCTGGAGCGCGAAGATCAGCGCCTGGATCTGTCCCACGTCCCCGAGTTCGCCGTCCGCCAGGGCCTGGCGGGGCGTGAAACCCAGCTCCTTGGCGAAGATCTCCGCCAGCTCGTCGAGGGTCTCGCCGAGCACCGGCTCGGTCGCCAGCAGGTCGGCGCCCATCCCGGCCCACTGCGCGCCGTGCCCGGAGAACACCCACACCGGGTGGGGCGACACCGCGCCGCGCAGCACCTGGCCGGTGACGATCCCCGCGCCACCCCGGCCCCGCGCCACCGACCCGAGCCGTTCGGCCAACTCGTCCCGGTCGGCGGCCACCACGCACGCCCGCACGTCCAGCCCGGCCCGCCCGAACGCCAGTGTCGCGCCGACCGCGTCCAGTGGGGCGGCCGCGTCGGACAGCCACGCGGCGAGCCGGGAGGCGTTGGCGCGCAACGCCTCGGTGGTCGTCCCGGACAGCGGGAACAGTCGGGGACCGGTGCCGTCGGGGGTGCGGTCACCGGCGGGGGCCGGCGCCTCCTCCACCACGACGTGGGCCAGGGTGCCGCCGTAGCCGTAGTTCCCCACGCCCGCGCGCCGGGGCCGGTCGGCGCGCCGGGGCCACGCGGTGTTCTCGGTGACCACCGCGAGCCCCGACTCCGCCCACGGGATGGCGGGGTTGAGGCCGTCGCGGGCCAGCGTCGCCGGCAGCTGTTCGTGCCCCAGCGCCAGCACCACCTTGATGATCCCGGCCACGCCGGACGCGGCCTCCAGGTGCCCGATGTTGGTCTTGACCGAGCCGATCAGGCACGGCTGCCCGTCCAGGCGGTCCTGCCCGACGGTCGCCGCCAGCGCGGACACCTCGATCGGGTCACCCACCCCGGTGCCGGTGCCGTGCGCCTCGACGTAGTCCACCGAACCCGGTGCCACGCCGGCGTTCGCGCACGCCAGCCCGACCAGCCTGGCCTGCGCGGCCCCGCTGGGCGCCATGATCCCGTTCGTGCGGCCGTCCTGGCACACGGCGCTGCCGCGCAGCACGGCGTGCACCCGGTCGCCGTCGCGCAGCGCGTCGTCGAGCCGTTTGAGGGTCAGCACCGCGCAGCCCTCGCTGCGCACGTAGCCGTTGGCGGCCGCGTCGAACGCCTTGGACGTGCCGTCGGGGGACAGCGCGCCGGCCGCGTCCAGCGCCAGCGCGTAGGCGGGGCTGGCGACCAGCATCACGCCGCCGGCCAACGCCACCGACGTCTCCCCGGCCCGCAGGCTCTGGCACGCCTGGTGCACGGCGACCAGCGACGCCGAGCAGGCGGTGTCCACCACGACACTGGGGCCGCGCAGGTCCAACGCGTGCGAGACCCGGTTGGCCACCGCGCACATCGACGCGCCGATGCCGCTCCACGCCTCCAGCCGCGGCAGGTCCTCCAGCACGCGGCGGCCGTAGTCGTCGGTGCACACGCCCATGAACACGGCGGTGTCGCTGCCGGCCAGCGCGCTCGGCGCGATTCCCGCGTGCTCCAGCGACTCCCACGCCACCTCCAGCGTGACCCGCTGCTGCGGGTCCATCAGCTCGGCCTCGCGCGGGGAGATGCCGAACACGTCCGCGTCGAACCCGGCGATGTCCTCCAGGTAGCCGCCGGCGCCGATCGCCCGGCGGACCGCGCCGGCGAAGTCGGGGCCGCGCGCGGCGTAGTCGGCCCAGCGCTGCGGTGGCACCGAGCCGATCACGTCCTGGTTGTCCACCAACACGTTCCACAGCGCCGACGGGGACTGGACCCCTCCTGGGAACCGGCAACCCATGCCGACGATCGCGATGGGTACCGGCGGGACTAAGTTGCCATCTGGCGCCATGCGTGCTCTCCCGTGGACTCGGCGGCATCGATTCGTCACAGGTTTCGCGATCCGCACCCCGGCCGCATCTCCGCGAATGCGCGGTGTCTCCCAGGTTGCGCAGTGCCGAAGTGGGCGGGCCGGCGCCGGTGCCGCCAGGATGCCGGGTATGACCGGCCTGATCGACGTACACGCCCACTTCCTCACCGACGACTACGTCGCCGCCGCCGTCGCGGCCGGACACGTCCGTCCGGACGGGATGCCCGGCTGGGCGGTGTGGAGCCTGGCGGACCATCTGTCCCTGATGGACACCGCGGGCATCGCCACCTCCGTGTTGTCGGTGTCCTCGCCCGGCGTCCACTTCGGCGACGACGGTGCCGCCCGCGCGCTCGCGCGCGCGGTGAACGAGTACGGGGCCGGGGTGGCCGCCGCGCGCCCCGAACGGTTCGCGCACTTCGCGTCGCTGCCCTTCCCGGACGTCGCCGGGTCGCTGGCCGAGCTGACCCACGCGCTGGACGTGCTGGGCAGCGCCGGCGTCGCGATCCTGACCAACGCGCACGGCGTGTACCCGGGCGACGGGCGCTACGCCGAGGTGTACGCGGAGCTGGATCGCCGTGCTGCCACCGTGTTCGTCCACCCCACGGCGCCGCCGAACGCGGCGGCGGTGGCCAGCGGGCGGCCGTGCCCGATGGTGGAGTTCGTCTTCGAGTCCACCCGTGCGGCCGCCGACCTCGTGCTGGGCGGCGTGCTGGCCCGCTACCCGCGCATCGAGTGGATCTTCACCCACAGCGGCGGCGCGCTCCCGGTGCTGGCCGACCGGGTCCAGCTGTTCGCCGACGTGTTCCTGGGGACACCGCCGGCCACGCCGGTCGCCGAGCAGCTCGCCGGGCTCTGGTACGACCTGGCCGGGACACCGTTCCCGACCGCGGCGCCCGCGCTGACCGGCGCGTTCGGCGACTCCCGGATCCTCTACGGCAGCGACTACTGCTGGACGCCGGTACCGGCGGCGCTGGCCCACGCGGGCGCCCTGGACACCGCCGCCCAGCCGGCCGGCACCACCTGGCGGGCGCTCACCACCGCCAACGCGCACCGGCTGCTGCCCGCTACGCTGCGGGTATGACGGCTGCGCGCCGGTGTGGGGCCGTGTGATGGGCCGTCCCCCGGAACACTCCGTCGACGAGTTCGTCGACGCGGCGGTGCGGTGCTTCGCCGCCGGTGGCGCCCGCGCGGTCACGGTGACCGCCGTGGCCGAGGCGGTCGGGGCGCGGACCGGGTCGGTCTACCACCGCTTCGCCGGCCGCCCGGGGCTGCTCGCCGAGGTCTGGCTGGGCACCGAGCGGCGGTTCCACCGGGAGCTGGTGGCGGTGCTCGACGCGCACCCCGGCGCGGACGGCGTGGTGCACGCGAGCGGGTGGACGGTCGACTGGTGCCGGGACAACGCGGAGCGGGCGGCCGTGCTGCACGCCGGGGTGCGGGCGTTCTCGCCGCACACCTGGCCGGAGGCGGCCAGGGCCAGCCTGGCGGACAACGCCGCCGCGCGGGAGCGGGAGCTGGCGCGCGTGGTGCGCGCGTTGCGCGCGGAGACCGGCCGGGGCGCCGAGGAGATCCTGCTGGCGCTGATCGACCTGCCGATCTCGGTGGTCGGCCGCTACCTGGGCCGCGGGGAGCCGCCCGCGCCTTCGGCGACCGGGTTGACCCGGCGGATCGCCGCGCTGATCATGGCTGGCTGACGCCGGTGGCGACGATCGTGCCCTGGGCCACCGCGCACAGTGTCGGCTCGCCGCCGTCGGGCGGGATGACCCGGATCTGCGCCGTGCAGACCGCCTGACGCGCGTTGGCGTGCACCACGACACCCTCGGCGCGCAGCACCCCGTCGCGGGCGGCGCGCAGGTAGTTGATGGTGAACCCGGCGGTGATCACGCTGGGGCCCAGCACGCTGCCGCCGGCGAAGGTGAGCACGTTGTCGGCCGCGTAGGCCAGCACGCCGCCGTGCACCACGCCGTACTGCTGGCGGTGCTGGTCGCGGATGTCGATCTCCAGCGTGGCGGCGCCCCGGTCGAACACCGTGCAGCGGGCGCCGACCTGCCCGGTGAACGGTTGCGCCGCCAACACGGAGTTGGCCAGCTCCAGGGTGGGGTGGAACTCGGTCATGGATGATCTCCCGGCACAGTTTTTGAGGATACTCTCAAAAACTGTGCCGGGAGCGCCAGACCCCGGTGGAGGCGGGGTCGGATCTAGAGGGCGGCCGTCGGCGTGCCCGTCCGGAACAACCGGCCACCGAGCCGGCCCAACGGCCGCTCGACCACGTAGAAGCTCACCGTGGCCATCACGATCGAGCTGGCGAGCACCTGGGCCAGCAGCCACCCGTTGGCCATCCCCGGCATCGCCATCGCGGCCGTGCCGAACACGCTGCCCGCACCCAGCCAGAGGTAGACCATCGGGAAGTGCCACAGGTAGATGCCGTAGGAGATCCGGCCGAGGAACACGCTGACCCGGTTGCCCAGCACCGCGTCCATCAACCGCGACCGGGCCACCGGCGAGACCAGCGGCACCAGCACCAGCACACCCCAGATCACCGTCGACACGTGGTCGAGCAGCGCCTGGCTCATCGGCGGGTAGTCACCGCTGCCCGCCTTGTCGAAGGGCCGCACACAGTTGAGGATGTAGAGCCCGAAGGCCGCGACCCACCACGACAGCGGCGAGCGCCCCGCCGCCCGGTACAGCCAGGGCACCTCACCGGTCACGTCCTGGTAGGCGTTGAGCGCGCCGAGCATCATGCCGATCGCCATCACGCCGAGGAACATCGGCGGCCAGAAGATCTCGATCGGGTAGAGGCCCATCGACGGCAGGTGGGTGTAGATCTCCCACGCCGGGCCCAGCAGCACGAACGGCGCCATCGACCACAGCATCCGGCGCAGCTGGCGCTTCGGGTCGCCGGCGACCTTGCGCGCGTACCGGTTGATCAGCGCCGCCGCGATCGGCAGCAGCAGGTAGAACATCAGCTCGGTGACCACGCTCCAGGTGATCTCCAGGCCGGGGATCAGTCCGGTGTAGTCGGTGTTCTTGAAGTAGTGCAGGCCCAGCAGCGGCGAGATCACGTACCAGAGACCGTCGATGGCCGACAGGTTCAGCAGCAGCAGACAGGCCACGATCATGACCCAGTACATGGGCACGATCCGCAGCAGCCGGCGCACCAGGAACGTTTTCACGTTCGGCGCCGAGCCGCCGGTGAACGTCGCCTTCGCGAACCCCTTGTACAGGAGCATGCCGGAAAGCAGGAAGAACGGCGTCAGGATGATGGTGAGGCCGACCGTGAGCCAGTTGAGGACCGGAACACCCTTGAGTGGTCCGACGTCCATGACTCCGGCGAAATAGGCGGTGTGCGCGAAAGCGACACCGACCGCGATCCAACCTCGGATCCCGTCCAGCACGGGAACCCTGGGGCGGCGGGGCTTTTCCGCCACCTTGGGCGGCTCGGCCAGCCCACCCGGAGGTGGGCCTACTAATTCGGCGACCATCGGCGCTCTCCTTCACGGACCATGGATTTGTCAGAATCCAAGACCAGGGTCGGCCGGCGGACATCTTCTGTATTGCGCGATCGGGATTGCGCAGTCCGGAGTAAGATCGGCGGATGGAAATCTGGGTGAACCCCGCGTGTTCGAAGTGTCGCTCTGCGGTGTCCATGCTGGACGACGCCGGTGTCGAGTACACCGTGCGCCGCTACCTCGACGACCCGCCCACCGCCGAGGAACTCGTCGCCGTGCTCGACCGGCTCGGCCTCGAACCGTGGGACATCACCCGCCGCGAGGAGCCCGTCGCCAAGGAACTCGGCGTGCGTGACTGGCCGCGTACCCCCGCCGAGCGCCAGCGCTGGATCGACGCCCTGGCCGCCAACCCCAAGCTGATCCAACGCCCGATCATCACCGCCGACGACGGCACCACGGTCATCGGCCGCTCGCAGGACGCGGTGCGCTCGATCCTGTAGAACGGGACGGGTGCTGATCCGAACCGGGGGCGTGGCCGACGTGCCGGTCGTCATGGGCTTGTTCGACGAGGCGGTGGCCTGGCTGGTGGCCAGGGGCAACACCGAGCAGTGGGGCGCCGTGCCGTGGTCGACCGAGCCACGACGGGTGGCGATGATCACCGAGGAGGTCCGCCAGGGAGAACTGCGCCTGGCGGAGATCGACGGCGACACCGCCGGTGCGCTGATCACCGGCGGCGAGCCGCCCGAGGGCGTCGACCCGGTCGACGAGCCGGAGCTGTACGTGATGCTGCTGCTGACCTCGCGCCGCCACGCCGGGCGGGGGATCGGCGCGGACCTGTTGTCCCACGCCCGATCCCTGGCCGCCGAACGCGGCATCGGGCTGGTCCGGCTCGACTGCTTCGCCGGCGGCGACGGGTCGCTGATCGGCTACTACGAACGCCAGGGGTTCACCCGGGCCCAGGAGTTCACGGTGCGCGGCTGGCCCGGTCAGGTCCTGGAGTGGCGGGCCGCCTCGTAGCGCAGCACCACCACGCCCCTGCCGAACTCGTGCCGCTCCACCAGCGTCAGGTCGACGTGGTGGGCCAGACCCGCGAACAGCGTCGGCCCGTGGCCGACGATGCGCGGGTGCACCACGAACTCGTACTCGTCGATCAGGCCCAGTTCCGCCAGGGCCAGCGGCAGGCGCACACCGCCGACGAACACCCCCCGCCCGGACTCCGCCTTGAGCGCGCGCACGGCCTCGCCCAGGTCACCCCGGACGAGTTCGGCGTTCCAGTCGACCGTGTCCAGGGTGCTTGACACGACGTACTTGCGGGCCGCGTCGATGGTGCGCGCGAACGGGTCGGCCGACTCCGGCGGCGACCCGGGCGGCAGGCGCCAGGCCGACTCCATCATCTCGTAGGTCACCCGGCCGAACAGCAGCGCGTCGGCCCGCTCGAGGTTGGCGGCGTGGTGGCGGTGCAGTGCCTCGTCCGCCTCGACAGCGCGGTGGTCGACGCACCCGTCCAGGGTGATGTTGATGGAGTACCGAAGGGGTGCCATGCGGGAAGACTACGGCCTTGTCCCCAGCCTTCTCCGAACGTGCGCAGGTGCTGGCAGGGTGGTGTCGCGGTCGAGGAGAATGGCTCCATGGAGCTGCCTGAGGTCGTGACGCGGGACGAGTGGCGGGAGGCCCGGCTGGCACTGCTGGCCGAGGAGAAGAAGCTGACCCACGCCAAGACGGCGGTCGACGCGCAACGCCGCGCACTGCCGATGGTGTTGGTGGACAAGGACTACACGCTGGCGGGGCCGGACGGACCGGTCGGGTTGGCCGACCTGTTCGAAGGCCGGCGCCAGCTGGTGATCTACCACTTCATGTTCGACCCGGCGTGGGACGAGGGCTGTGTCAGCTGCTCGGCGGTGACCGACTCGATGGGCCGCCTGGAGCACCTGCACGACCAGGAGACCACGCTGGCGCTGGTGTCCCGCGCGCCGCTGGCCACGCTCACCGCGTTCCGCGAGCGGATGGGCTGGAGCGTGCCGTGGTACTCCTCCCACGGCAGCGACTTCAACTACGACTTCCACGTCTCCAACGACGCCGCGCTCGCCCCGGTCGAGTACAACTACATGGACGAGGCGACGCTGCGCGAACTGGGCCAGGAGCACTTCGTCAGCAACGAGGGCCACGGCGCCAGCGTCTTCCTCCGCGAGGGTGACCAGGTGTTCCACACCTACTCCAGCTACGGCCGGGGCCTGGAGCCGCTGCTGATCACCTACCACTACCTGGACCTCACGCCGCTGGGCCGCCAGCGTCACGTCAGCCAGTTCCGCCACCACGACCGCTACGACGGGGCGTCCGGCCACTCCTGTCACTGAGCGGTCACCGGGTGGTGGCGGCCTCGTCGACGCACGGCTGCTCGGGGTCGACCGCCAGCACGACCTGCACCAGTTCGCGCAACGCGTGCGCGAGGTGCTGGTCGGCCAGGGCGTAACGGACCTGCCGGCCCTCGTAGGTGGCGACGACCAGGCCGCAGCCGCGTAGGCAGGCCAGGTGGTTGGACACGTTGGACCGGGTCAGGTCGAGGTGGCTGGCCAGCTGGGCGGGGTAGTGGACCCCGTCGAGCAGGGCGACCAGGATTCGGCACCGGGTGGGGTCGGCCAGGGCGCGCCCGAGGCGGGCCAGCGCCGATTCCCGGGTCTCGCAGGTCAGCATGACTGGAACAGTACAGCAGAAGCTGATATACAGCGGTGGCTGAACTGTTCTCTCCATGCTGACAGGAGCTCGCATGCCCACCGTGGCGTTGGTCCTCTACCTGGTCTTTCTCGCGCTGGCCTTCGGTCTGCGCACCCTGACGCAGTACCGGCGCACCGGCTCGTCGGGCTTCCACGGCGTCGGCGGCCGGGTGGGGTCGGTGCGGTGGTGGGGTGGCGCGCTGTTCGTCCTGGCCGTCCTGCTGGGGGTGGCCGCACCGTTGCTCCAGGTCACCGGGGTGGTCGACGCCGTCGGGTTCCTCGACGCCACGCCGGTGGCGGTGGTCGGGCTGGTGCTCGCGCTGGCCGGGATCGGTGGCACGCTGGCCGCCCAGCAGGGCATGGGCGCGTCGTGGCGCATCGGCGTCGACCAGCGGGAGACCACCGATCTGGTCACCAGTGGCACGTTCACCGTCGTGCGCAATCCGATCTTCACCACGATGACCACCGCCGGGCTGGGGCTCGCGCTGCTGGCCCCCAACGTCGTCGCACTGGTGGGGGTGGCCGGTCTGGTCGCGGCGATCGAGATCCAGGTCAGGGTGGTCGAGGAGCCCTACCTGTTGCGCACGCACGGCCAGCGCTACCGCGACTACGCCACCCGGGTCGGCCGGTTCGTCCCCGGCCTCGGTCGTCTGTCCACATAGGATTGTGAAATGTCCTGCTTGCCCGGTCCGTTGGGTTTTCGGGATGCTGGAGGCATGACGACTCGTGATGAGGTGACGGGGAAAGGGCTGTCCCGGCGCGCACTGCTGCGTGCCGGCGGACTCGGGGCCGGGGTGACCGCCGCCGGACTGGGCCTACCCGGCCTGGCCGGCGCCACCGAGATCCCGGTACGTCGGGGCTACGCGCCGGTCAACGGGCTCCACATGTACTACGAGATCCACGGCCGGGACACGTCGGCGGCGCCGTTGTTGTTGGTGCACGGGTCGTTCATGTCGACCGAGCAGTGGGGTCCGCTGCTCGCGACGCTCGCCAGGACGCGCCAGGTGATCGTGTTCGACCAGCAGGCCCACGGGCGGACGGCCGATGTGGACCGTCCACTGGTGTTCGAGACCATGGCCGACGACGCCGCGGCGCTGCTGGGTCACCTGGGGATCGCCCAGGCCGACGTGGTGGGGCACAGCCTGGGTGGCGGGGTGGTGTTCCAGGTGGCCATCCGGCATCCGGACCGGGTGCGGACGCTGGTGTCGATGTCGGCGCCGTGCCGGCGTTCGGCGTTCCAGCCGGAGTTCCTCGAAGGCGGGCCGGTGTCCCCCGAGGACTTCGTCGGGACCCAGATCCTGGAGGTCTACGAGCGGGTCGCCCCCCGGCCCGAGGACTTCCCCGTCCTGGTCGACAAGATCAACGGAATCGACGCCCGGGACTTCGACTGGACCGACGGGGTCAGCGCGCTGGCCATGCCCACGATGATCGTGGTCAGCGACGCGGACATCGTGCCCATCGAGCACGCCGCCGAGATGCTGCGCCTCATCGGCGGTGGCGGCTGGGGCGACATCGTGGGCATCCCCGGGGGCCGGCTCGCCGTTCCGCCGGGGACCAGCCACCACATGCCGGTGGGCGTGGGAATGCTGGACCGCCACGAGTGGCTCTCGTCGATGATTCTGGAGTTCCACACGCGGCCGGGGGTCGTTCCGCCGCCGTACTGAGTCTCGCCCCGACGGGCAGGGTCGAGACCCTGCCCGTCAGGAGCGCCGTTCCAGCCTCGCCCCGAGAACGTCCCGGACGTAGATCTCCACGTACTCGGGCAGCCAGGGATCGGCGTCGATCGCGGCGAACACCCGAACCAGCCGCTCGTCGACCCCACCGGTGAGATGGGCGATCCGCCACCGGTTGGTGGGCGCGTTCTCGGTGCCGCCCACCGAATGCTCGACGTGGAAGAGGGCCTGCCCGGTGCCCCGCAGGATCTCCCCGTCGGGCCCCGGGATCTCGCCGGTGCCGATGAACGTGACGGCCTGACGCTCGTGGTCCAGGTGGGTCCGCTCCAGGACCAGCCCGTACCGCTCGGGCTCCAACCACAACCGCTGGCGGGACGCCCGGACGAACACGTCGTCGCCACCCCAGACCCGCGCGCTGCCGGCGGCCACCACCCACGGGATGAACAGGTCCGGCCGCCGGGCCTTGCGGACCTCCAGGTCCCACAGCATCGTCCGGGTGAAGGTCACCGCCGGGTCCACGGTGTAGCGGGCCGCCAGCACCTCGTTCACGGCCAGCGGGGCCAGTGCGCAACGCGTGACTTCCTGGCTGTCCCAGGCGGCGCGGAACACCGCGACGTGATCGAGACTCATCGCATCCTGCCGGGCCATGGGCGATCCCCCTCGTCGTACAATTTGGTTAAGCGCATAATGTTATGCGCTTAACTATGTTGTCAAGGAGCGGTCATGGACTTCGCGCGGGCCGACGCCCTCAACCAGGCCATTCGACTGTTGAGCCTGCGGCACCGCGCCAGGGCCGCCGCCCTGCTCACACCACTGGGACTGCACCCCGGCCAGGAGGTCCTCCTGCTGGAACTGGCCAGAAGCGGCCCGATGATCCAGGCCCAGCTCAGCGGCGCGCTGGGCTGCGAACCGCCGAGCGTCACGCTCATGGCCAGCAAGCTCGAAGCCTCCGGGCACATCCGGCGCTCGCCGGCGCCCACCGACCGGCGGGCCACGCTGGTCGAGCTGACCGACAGCGGGCGGGAGCTGGCCGACCAGGTCAGGCGGGCGTGGCGCACGCTGGCCGAGGAGACCGTCGTGGGGCTGGGAGAGGAGACCGTGGCGTCACTGCCCGAGATCCTGGGAACCCTCGCCGAGAACGCGGGCGCCGGCCGGCGGGCCACCGGCGCGAACGCGACCACCAGGCGACCACGCCGCACCGGCCGGGGCTGACCGCGTGGCGCTCAGCGAGCGTCCCCGGCGGTGAGCTTGCCCAGCTGGACCCGGTTGGTGGCCCCGGTCTTGGCCATCAGGCTGGACACGTGCTTCTCCACCGTCCGCCGCGACAGGTGCAGCCGCACGGCGATCTCGTTGTTGGCCAGGCGCGCCCCGAGCAGCAGCAACACCTCGTACTCCCGGCCGGTGACGCCCACCGCGCGCAGGTCGTCCGGCACGTCCTTGGTGCCCGACCGGCGCTGGGTGACCCGCACCCCCATCCGGCGCAGCAACGCCCGGCACGCCCCGGGCACCGCACGGATCCCCGCGTCGTGGAAGTACTGCTCGGCAGTGCGCAGCCACCGGTCCGGCTCGCCCCACCCGTCCTGGGCGGCGGCCTCGCCCACCAGCCGCAGACCCAGATGGCGGGCCACCGGGTACAGCTCCCCCGCCTCCTGACCGCGTTCCAGCCACGCCAGCGCCTGCTCCGGGTCGCCGCGCCGGCCGGTGAGCACCGCCGCCGCCAGCAGCGCGAAGTGCCGGTCCCAGCGCATTCCCGCCGCCGGGCTGGCGCTCACCTCGACGTACTCCGCCCAGTCGAGGGTGCCGTCGAGCGCGCGCAACAACAACGCCAGGCCGTGCCGGCCGGACAGGTGGAACGTCGTCGGGTTGGCCTCCTCGGTGGCCAGCGCGGTCGCCAGGTCGGCGTTGGCCTGCTCGCGGTCCTCCTGGAGCAGCGAGCAGAACGCGGCCCCCAGGCCGTGCAGCCGGGGCACGTACTGGGTCTGGTCGCCGCCCTGCCCGGCCAGTTCCCGCTGGGCCGACTCCAGCTCGGCCCGGTCGCACTGGTGGCCGGCCAGCACCGCCCGCGCGACCAGCATGAACTGGCGGATCTCCAGCAGCCCCAGGCGCGCCGCCGCCGCCGAGACGTTGTCGATCAGGTTCCTGGCGGCGGTGAACTCGCCCCGCAGGATCAGCTGCAACGAGATGTTGACCTCGGACTGGTAGCGGGCGATCACCGCGCCGATCCGCGACGCCAGCTCGCGGGCCTGCTCCAGCCGGTCGATGTCGCCCGCGCGCAGCGCGTCGTCCAGGCCCAGGCGCACCAGGGCGTGGATCTCCCAGATCGGCAGGTCGTGGGCGATCGCGAAGACCCGGCTCTTCTCCAGGTACGCGGTCGCCCGCGCCGGGTCGTGCCGGCGGGCCAGCGCCCCCAGCAACTGCCACGCCTGGCACGCGATGATCGGCAGCGGGATCCGCTCGGCGACGGTCGCCGCGCGCAACGCCATCGCCTCGGCCACCTCCAGCCGCCCTGGCGTCGCCCGGTCCAGCTCCAGGTGCGCGGCCACCACGTCGATCGGCGCGACGTGCTCGTCGTCGGGGTCCGGGCCGAGCAGCGCGCGGGCGATCCGCACCTGGTCCAGGCCGCCCTCGGTGCGCCCGGCCAGGTTCGCCGCCCACGCCAGCTGGGTGTGCAGACGCACCCGGTGGATCCGGTCCAGGCCAGAGCCGAACTCGTCGAACCGCGCGCCGACCGCCAGCGCGCGGTCCACCTGACCGGCCTCGGTCAACGCCAGCAGCTGGCTCTCCAGCGCCGAGGCCCGGTTGGCCGGGTCGTGCACCAGCAGGTCCAGCGACCGGTCCAGCAGGGTCACCGCCGACTGGGCGGCGCCCTGCGCCAGCGCCCGCCGCCCCGCCCTGGCGTAGAGCTGGCCGGCCTCGGTGAACTGGCCGGCGGCCTCCCGCAGCCGCGCGCACAGGTGACACCAGTCGCCCGGCACGTCGCTGTTGAGCTTCTCCACCGCGTCGGCCGCCCGCCGCGCCAGGTCGACCCTGGTCTCCTCGGCGAGCAGCGCCAGCACCGCGTCCACGACCAGCGCGTGGGTGAACAGGTACCAGTCCGGGGTGTGGTCGTCCGGCGCGACCATGTTCGCCACCACGTCGCCGTGCAGGTGGCGCAGCAGCGTGCGGTACTCGAACCCGGTGACCTCCTGGACGATCACCAGCGGGAACCGCTGGCCCAGCACCGCGGCCACCGACACGAACTCCCGCGCCTGCGCCGAGAGCCGCCCCAGCCGCGCGTCGATGCCCTCCACGAACGCCGAGGGCGGATCCGGGAACGAGTCGACCATCCGCCAGCCGTCCTCGTCGCGCACCAGCCGGCCCTCGGTGACGATCTCGTCGAGCAGTTCCTCCACCAGGAACGGCAGACCCATGCTGCCCGTCCACAGCAGATCGGTCGCCGCCGAGGGCAGCGACTGGCCCGCGCCGCCCAGGCACACCGCGCCCAGCGCGCTGACGTCACCGGGGGTCAGCCGCCGCAGCGGGACCACGGTGGCCGCAGACCGCCGGCCCGCCGTGCGGGCGAACTCGACGGTGTCCGCGTCGTCGTCGCGGATCGTGCACAGCAGCAACGTCGGCTGGTGCTCGATGTTGTCGATGACGTACTCCAGCACCGCGAGCGTGTCCGGGTCGACGTACTGCAGGTCGTCGAGCACCACCGCGCAGCCGGCGTGCCGGCCGACCAGCTCGGTCAGCCGGAGCACGCCCTCCGCGAGCACCATCAGCGAACCGCTGGCGGCGACCTCGGACGGCGTGCCCCAGTCGGGGTTGAGCCTGGCCAGCTCGGGGCGGTAGGCGCCCAACTGCTCGACGTCCACGTGCGTGCCGAGGCGTTGCAGCGACAGCAGCGCCTCGCTCAGCGCGCGGAACGGGACCGTGCGGCCCACGGCGCTGCCCCGGCCGCGCATGATGCTCAGCTCGGCGCCGTAGGCCAGATCGGTGGCGTGCGCGGCCAGCCTGGACTTGCCGATCCCGGCCTCGCCGGTCAGCAGCACGACCTGGCCCCGGCCCTTGGCGACCTCGCCGAGGGCCCGCTCGATGATCCCGATCTCGTGGTCACGTCCGACGACGACCGGTGCGCGCACTCCCACGCCCGCTGGACCCTACGTCAGGACGGGTTCCCCTCCGGGCAGCAGGTTGAGCCCATCGGCCAGCCCCCGGTCACCACCGTGTCGACCCGCTGGTCGGGCGCCTCGGTGCGCAGCACGTCCTGCCCCCCGACGGCGATCGCCCCCGCCGAGAGCGCGACCCCGGCCAGCGCCGCGATGCGCAGGCTCGCCGCCCGGGTGCCGCGACGGGCGGTGCCCTGGTTGTCCTCCATGGTTGTCCTTTCGTCGTTACCTGTGGAAATCAGTGGCCGGCCGGCGTCGGCTCCAGCATCAGCACCGACGGGACCTGGTGCGGGAAACCCAGCCGCAGCAGGCCGTAGCCGATGCCGGCGAGCCCGGTCAGCAGCCCCGGGGTCGGCACGCCGTCGGGGGTGGCGCAGCGCGGGCCGTCGCGGCGCACCCGGGCCAGGACGGCGCCGGCGTCGCGGTGCGGGAACGGCGTGACCCGGCCGTCGAGGCGGCCGAGCTCGCCGTGGCACAGCGACAGGTCGGGCGTCGCCGGCGGGTCCGGGCACCACCACGACGGCCCGCCGGGGCGGGTCGTGGCCGTCCCGGTGACCACGGCGATCGCGTGCGCCTGGGCGTCGTCGCCGCCGGTGAGCCGGGCGGCGCAGCGGCGGGCGAGGTCACCGGCCCGCTGGCAGTCGATCTCGGTGTCGACGGCGTGCAGGGCGGCCGCGCACCCGGCGAGGCCGTAGGCCCAGCCAGGGTCGGGGTCCAGGGTCGCGGCCTCCCCGGCGAGCGGGACCGCCAACCTGGCCCAGCCGGCGACCTCGGGGTCGCCGGTGAGCGTGGCGAGCCGAGCCAGCGCGTAGGCGATGCCGCCGAACCCGTGGAGGCCGGCACCGACGGCCGCGATCTGCTCGTGCTGGCCACGCAGCGCGCCCAGCACCGCCGGGACGGGCGTGAGGGCGCGCCGGGCGACGTCGGCGTAGCGCCGCACCCCGCTGGTGCGGGCCAGCTGGGCGAGGAACAGCGCGACCCCCGAGTACCCGTGGGCCAGGCCGACTCCCAGGGGCAGCACCAGGAACCGGTCGTCGGTCACCGGTTCCAGGCCCAGCCAGTTGACCCGGTCGGTGCCCAGCGCGGTGGAGGTCACCAGGTCGCCGATGGTGCACGCGGCGGAGAGCAGCTCGTCGGTGCCGGCGACCGTGCCGGGGGCCGGCGCGGCGACCGGCTCCGGCCCGGCCACGGCTGTGCGGCGGCTGGCCAGCGACGCGGCGACCACCCACTGCTGGTCGCGCCGGTCGAGGTCGTCCACCTCGGCCAGCGCGGCCAGCACGTCGTCGAGCCCCGACCGTTCCACCACGTCCGGCACGCGCACGCCGGTGCTGGTCAGCACGTCGCGCCCGCCCGGGGTGGTGGTGAACAGTGGGATGTCGCCGGCGAGCAGGTCGTCGACCTCGTGGCCGGCCAGCGGCCCGTCGGTGCCCGCGCGCAGCACGCGTTCCACGTCGGCCATGGCGTGTTCCGGGCGGGTGGCGTCGGCCAGCAGCGCCGCGTAGTGCCGGGTCGGGCGGGGCACCACGCGCACCGGGACGTCCGCCCCGGCGTGCAGCAGCGCGGTGAACTCGGTGCGGTGGCGGCGAATCGCGTCGTGCACGGCGCCGAAGCCGGCGAGCACCGCGTCGGCGTGGTCGGCGGCCTCGACCGGCCGGCCGGCCCACTCCGGCCGGTTCGCGCCACCCAGGACCCGGCCCTCGCGCGCCACCGGGCGCATCCGGTCGGTGCCGGCGTCGGCCCACTCGGTGACCGCCGCCGACGTCGGCTGGCCGGGGTCGCCGCCGACCCCGGAGACGTCGGTGAGGCCGTGCCGGCCGGCGAGCGCGGGCAGCAGACCCGTGCGGGCCACCGAGTTCCCCAGCGCGACGACCGCCGGGTCGGGGTGCGCGGGCCCGAACCTGGGGTGGCACAAGGTTTCCACGTCCACCAGCAGCGGCTGGTCGCCCCGGGCGATCAGGTTCTGGTAGTGCAGGTCGGTGGCGCGCAGCAGGTGGGTCAGCGCGACCAGGCCACCGAGGCGGCGGTGGTAGACGGTGGCCCGCGCCGCCCCCGACAGCGGCGCGGGTTCCACGAACGCCGTCCAGCCGTGCTCGCCGCCGGACACGGCCTCGACGGTGGCCAGGTCGAGACCGGGCACGATCTCGTTGACGAACCCGACGAGCCGGGTGAACCACAGGTGCGCGGCGACCCCGCGCGGCTGGTACACGACCCGCGACCCGTCGGCCAGCTCGACCAGGCTGGTCGACCGGCCGCCCCGGTGCCGGTCCCCGAGCCCGGGCCGCACCGCGACCACGCCGGGCCGTTGGCCGCCGAGCAGCGCGCCGGCCAGCCGGTCCCGGTCGGCGGCGAAGTGGGTGAGCAGTTCGGCGGTGGTGTCGGTGGCGGCGGTGGCGCGCCGGGCCAGCCGCCGGGCGAGCACCGGGTAGGCGGCCATCAGGTCCAGCGCGGCCGCCGGCCGCGCCAGCCGGTCGACGAAGTCGAGGAACCGGGCGCGCGGGTCCGGCCCGTCGAGTTCGGCCTGTCCCAGCTCACGGACGAGGGCGGGTGTGGCGGCGGTGACCAGCCGGCGCGACAGGTCGGCGGAGAACGCGGCCAGCAGCCCGGCACGGTCGGCGACCGCGCCGGCCACGCCGCGCAGCGCGTCGTCGAGCCGGCCGGTGGCGTGCGCGGTCAGCGGCGCCAGGATCCGGGCGAGGTCGTCGGTCCACGCGCCGGGCGGGGCCGGGCCGAACGCGGCGCCGGTGAACGCGTCGGTCACCGTCAGCGCCCACGCGGGCGCCCGCGCCAGGCCGCGTTCGGCGTCGGTGAGCGCGGGCGCCCACCAGTGCGCCGGGGACGCGGGGACCTGGCCGGCGCGCGGGACGACGTCGGGGACCGGCATGCGAGGAATGCTCACACACGGCCGGCGGGCTGGCATGGGTAACGATCACCACCATTTACGCCGTTCGCCCCTGTGCCGGCGGTGGCGCCACCCGCGCCGCCACAGCCCGGAACCGCCCGTTCACCCCCGGTTCCGCGTCGGCCCGCGACCGTTCTATGGGGGTGAATCACCCATGCCACCCCCTGCCCGGCCCGCGCCGGTTCGCCGCCCCGGCGCAAAGTCGGGTACCCGCACCTGATGCCGCAGGTCAGCGCGCCGGGGTTGACTGCGGGGCGTTCTGGGGCGGGGAAGGTGAAATCTCGTGGAGTTGCGGGTACTGGGGCCGGTCGAGGTGTGCGGTGCTGGCCAGCGATTACGGTTGGACGGCCCCAAGCAGCGGACCCTGCTGGCCGCGCTGGTGCTGTCCAGAGGACATCCGGTGACCGACGACCGGCTGTGCGCGTTGCTGTGGGGCGACAACCCGCCGGCGACTGTCGGCGCGCAGCTGTGCAACTACGTGTCGCGGCTGCGCAAACTTCTGGCCGGCGGCGCGGTGATCGAGCGGCGGGCCGGCGGCTACGCGCTGCGCGCCGGCACCGCCCTGGTCGACTGCGAGGAGTTCGAGCGGCTGGCCCAGGTCGGCCGGCACGCCCTGCGCGCCGGCCGCGACGAGGAGGCCGCCGAGACGCTGCGCTCGGCGCTGGCCCTGTGGCACGGCCAGGCCCTCGGCGGCGTGCTGGACAGCCTGGCCGACGCCGAGGCCGACCGCCTGCACACCGTGCGCCTGGCGGTGCTGGAGGACAGGATCGCCGCCGACCTGCGGTTGGGCCGTCACGCGTCCCTGGTCGGCGAGCTGGTGCCGCTGGTGGCCGACAACCCGCTGCACGAGGGCCTGCGGGCCAGGCTGATGCACGCCCTGGTCGCCTGCGACCGCCGGGCCGACGCGCTGGAGGTCTACCACCAGGGCCGCCGGCTGCTCGCCGACGAACTGGGCATCGACCCTGGCCCGGCGCTGCGGGCGGTGTTCCACCAGGTCCTCGACGAGCGCCCGACCCCGGTCACCGGCGGCTGGAGCGGTGTCCAGCCGGCGATGCTCCCGCCCGAGGTGACCGCGTTCCACGGCCGCGCCGACGAACTACGCCGCATCAGCGAGGTCCTCGGCTCCGGCGACGGCCCCCGACTGGTGTCGCTGACCGGCATGGCCGGCGCCGGCAAGACCGCGCTGGGTCTGCGCGCCGCCCACGCCGCCCGCCCCGCCTTCCCCGACGGCCAGCTCTACGTCGACCTCGGCGGGACCAGCGACCGGCCGGTCGACCCCGGCGACGTGCTCGGCTGGTTCCTCAGAGGACTGGGCAACCCCGAGCCCACGATCCCGCGCGGCACCGTCGAGCGGATGCACCTGTACCGCAGCCAACTCGCCGGCCGCCGCATGCTGGTGATGCTCGACAACGTCGCCGACGACAACCAGGTCCGCCCCCTGCTCCCCGGCGAGGCCGGCTGCCGCGTCATCGTCACGTCCCGACGCCCGGTGGCGGTGGAGATGGCCAGAACCGTCGGCCTGGGCCAACTCGGCGAACACGAGGCGCTGGCCCTGTTCGCCGAAGTCGTCGGCCCCGACCGGGTAGCGGCCGAATCGGTGGCCGCCGGCCAGATCATCCGCCTCTGCGGCCGGCTGGCCCTGGGCCTGCGGGTCGCCGGCGCCCGCCTCGCCGCCAGACCCCACTGGTCCCTCAGCCGCTTCGCCGCCCGCCTCCGCGCCGAGAACTGCTGCCTTGACGAACTACGCATCGGCGGGCTCGACGTGCGCCGCAGCATCGACCACAGCTACCGCGACCTCACCGAACGCGGCCAGACAGCCCTGCGCAGACTGTCCCTGCTCGAACCAGCCGGCTTCCCCGGCTGGGCCCCCGCCGCCCTGCTCGGCCTCTCCCGAACCACCGGCGAAGAGATCACCGAGCAGCTGGTGGACGCCCGGGTCGTCCAGGTGGCGCCGGACCGGTACCAGCTCCACAGCCTCGTGCGGGTCTTCGCCCGCGAACTCACCGACCCCAGCGACCGCGCCGCAGCCGCCCTCGCCAACACCCCCGCCTGACCACACCGAATCCATCGAGGATCCCGCTCTTCTTGTGATGCCTGGCCGAACTCCATGCCTCAGGTGGAGGCGGCGCCGTCGACGACGAGGACCTGGCCGTTGATGTTGGTGTTGTGGAGTAGGAGCATGCGGACGACGGGAAGCACGTCCTCGGGGTGATGAGGTGGCCGGTGGGGGTGGTCAGGATTCCTAAAGCTGATCTGGAAAATTACTTCGGCGAGCACGTACAAAACTATGACGGTGTCGGTAATGCTGAATTGGCGGCCCCGAAATCGGTGTTCACGTTTGACCATGTACCCGCGAAGTTTGGAAGACAACTGATGGACGGTCAGCTGACTGGGTATGAGCAAAGCCTCATTGGCAAGACGGTCGAAGGGCGGGTTGAGGCCGTGTTTCGTTGGGGTGTAATCGTGGATTTGGGACTGTCCCGCGTTGGCCTGATCGACGCCTTGTATATCGATGATGGGGACAAGTACGAGGTAGGAGAGCGTGTTAACTGTCGATTGGCGCTCTTTGATGAAGCTAAGAACAAATTCATCCTTTGGTCGCCGGGAAAGATTCCTATTGCGGTGCGGTTGGCTCTGAAAATCGACCTATAGGTCATAGCAACTATGCCAACCGCTCACCGCGTCGACCGATGTCCACAGCAACGCGCTTGCGTACTGGTACGACTCGCTGGGTCGCCAGGCCGCGCTGCACCATGACTCGCCGGCCGGTGATCGTTTGGCGGTTCGCCAGTTTGGATTGCCTTGATGAGGTTTGCTGCTCATCGACACGTAGGCACCGGACACCGGGGCAGGCGCACGGCGGTCAGACGGCCGTCTTCCTCGGCGCGGCGGCGTTGCCGAGTGACGGTGGCCTCGGGGATCGTGGTGAGGCGGCGGAACAGTGGATCGACGTCGGCCAGCTCGGAGACCTCCGCCGCGCAGGTGTACGGCGCGTGGGCGGCACCCTGGCCGGGGAAGGGCTCAGGCGCAGTCAGATCTCGACCCGTCGGTTCACGTTGTAGTACAGCGTGATGTCTTCGGGAGCGTGCAGGCGATAGTCCTCGCCGTCGACGCTGACCACGCAGACCCAGTGGGGCGGAGCTGAGTCGGGCGCGGCGAGAATGAAGGGACCCTGTCCGTTGATACCCCACACGGTGGCGCCCAGGCCCACGGCGTGACCATCCTTGGTGCGGTAGGTAGCCATACGCCAAGTCGTACCACGGACAGGGTGACACCGGAGGAGTTGGCACATAGGGGCCACGCGGTCACGTTGGGCCGGCAGCGGTACGGGAACACTCCGGCTGTGGACGATCAATGTTCGATGAAGGAGAAGGAGAAAATCGGGAGAGTTCACTATGCTGTTGATGACGTGAACTGCGTTCAACCGGTCTGAACTGTCCTGCTTTGCGCAGTGGTCCTGCGTTCTTGCTGGTCAGCTATTGTGGTAACGGCGCTGGGGTCAAGGGGTCGCAGGTTCAGATCCTGTCAGCCCGACGGTTGTGAAGGGTCCGCTGGTTCTGCCCGATGTTTGTCCAGGTCAGTGAGTCTTTTGCTGCCTGGGTGTTGATCTCGTTGGACTGTCTGTTGTGGTCTGAATGACGATCGACAGGGGTCAGGAAGGGGAAATCAGGAGGCGATCATGGTTGGTCTTGACAGATGGCAGCCCTCACCTGTCACAGGAAGCTCCGCAAACTCACCACATGAGACACGCTCCAAGAATGGTCACAGTAAGCCGCCACGCGAAAACCGCAAAAATGGGGTCAAGGAGGTCGGTAATGAACAAGTTGTCTGCGACTCAGTACCTTGAGAGGTCGGGATGGTTTCCGGGTAGACGCGTCGAGATAGATCGTGATTTGAAGGCATTCCGAGATGAAGAATGTGAGACTTTTGATCAAGTCACGGAATTCCTCCGAGAGTTTTCAGGGTTAACTATCGGCTTTATGCGGTATGGAAGTCCGGATGAACTGTGGTTCGCGGCCGATCGAGCTTGTGAATCAGTTTCACTGGCATGGGCAGAAGATTACTCGCAACGAGTGGGGGTGGCCATGTTGCCGGTCGGTGCCGCATATCGAGAATATCTCACGATATTGATCGATGAGAACGGAGCATTTTATGGTGGATTTGACGATGAGTTTGGATCATTGGGTGTGGGTGTGCTGGAGATGGTGGACAACATAGTTCAGAACCGAGGATTCATTGACCGTTTCTGACCTGCCAAGATCAACCATCGGGAGGGCGGTCGAGCAGGTGAGGGTGGATACTCCTTCCAGGGGCGGACGGTCAGCTGGTGAGGAGGGAGGTGGCCAGTGCTTCTCGGTCTATTTTTCCGTTGGTGGTCAAGGGAAGAGAGGGGATGGAGCGGCAGGTCGGGGGGATCTTGTAGGGCTCGATCTCCTCGGCCATGCGGGTCAGGACCGTTTCCGGGGGCAGGTCGGTGACGACGAACAGGACGGGGTGGCGGCGGTCGGGGCCTGGTGGGACGACGGCGGCCGCGGTGACGCCGTCGATGCGGCGGGCGGCGGCCTCGACCTCGGTGGCGCTCACGCGGTAGCCGGCCGACTTGTACAGGTCGTCGCGGCGGCCGTCGAAGTAGAGGTAGCCGTCGGGGTCGAGCCAGCCGTAGTCGCCGGTGTGTAGTTGGGGGAACAGGTTGTCCGCGAGGCGGAAGCGGTGGGCGGTCAGGTCGGGGCGGCGCCAGTAGCCGGCCATCACATGCGGGCCGCGGACGACGATCTCGCCGATCTCGCCTGGGGGGAGAGGAGCGCCGTGGTCGTCGAGGATGAGGATCTCGGTGCCGGGGAGGGCGACGCCGCACGCACCGGGGCGGCGGAGGTCCTCGTCGGCCGGCATGATCGTGGCTCGTTTGCATTCGGTGAGGCCGAACATGAGGCGCACCCGCAGCGATGGCAGCTGGGCGCGGAGCCGGGCGAGAGTGTCCTGGTGCATCGCCGCGCCGGTGTTGGTGACCAGCCGCAGCGGGAGGTCGGCTCCGTACCGTTCGAGCATCGTCGCCAGGTTGTCGGCCAGGGACGGGACCGCCGGCAGCACCGTCGCGCGGGAGCGGCGGAGGTTCGCCAGCAGGATCGGGCCCAGGTCGCCGGGCGAACCGACGGACACGTGCGCGCCGGCCACCGCCGCCAGGAACAACTGGTACAGGCCGTAGTCGAACGACAGGGGCAGCTGCAGCCACACGACGTCGTCGGCGCGATAACCCAGGACCTCGGCGATCGCGTGGGTGGCGAACAGCAGCTGCGCGTGGGTCGACACCACCGCCTTGGGCAGGCCGGTGCTGCCCGACGTGTAGATCAGACACACCGGGTCCACGGCGATCGCCCGGTCCGGCGGCGCGGCGGGGAACGGGCACGCCAGGTCCTCGGGGGAACGCACCGGGACACCGAGCGTCGCGGCGAGGTCGGCGGCGTCCTCGTCGGCGGTCACCAGCAGGGCCGGCTCGGCGTCGGTGAGGACGTGGCGCAGCGCCGCGCCCCGCACCTGCTCGTGCAGCACGACGAACGCGGCGCCGGCGCGGGAACACCCGTACACCAGCGCCACCAACGGCAGCGACGACGGCAGCAGCGCGACCACCCGATCACCCCGACGCACCCCCGACGCCACCAACGCCGACGCGGCCGACCGGCTCGCGTCAGCCAGCTCGGTGTAGCTCAGGGTGTGCCCGGCGGCGGTGACCGCCGGCGCGTGCGGGGTCCGACGCTCGGCGTCGTCCAGCAGATGGTGCAGCAGACGGGGGTTCATTTGATCGCCTCGAAAATCGACAGGCACAGGTAGCCCAACTCGGGGTCGTACTCGACGGCCACCACCGGGCCGGGCGGCGGATCGGCCAACACACCGGCCAGCCGCGACCACACCGCCGTACACCACTGGCCACCCGGCGGAGAGTTCCGTGTGGGCTCGGCGAGAGCCGGCCCGACGGCCCGCCCAGCGCCCACGACGGCTGTCGCGCCGGTGAAGGGTGCGGGGGAGGTCAGGGCCTGTTCGACACCGGGGCCGAGGATGACGGTGGCGTCAGGGGTGTGGGCCAGTTCGGTGGTGAGGGTCTGGGTGAGCCGTTCGCGGCCGACGCCGGTCAGTTGGCGTACCAGTGGCGGAGGTGTGCGGCCGTCGCGGGTGAACAGGAGACCGACGGCGTGGTCGGTGGTGGAGTCCACGGTGGACAGCGCCGGGTCGGGGTAGGGGATGGTGCCCTGGTCGACGACCAGGACCGCGATCCGCTCGTACTGGGCGGCGAGAGTGGCCGCCACCCGCAGGGCGGCGAACGGGGTGGTGCGGCCCTGCTCGCTCACCGCGAAGATCAACGGCTCGCCGGGCAGCCGCTGCTCCAGGTACCCGGAGATCGACACGGTCATGTCGTAGTCGGGCAGGGCGTGCGCGATCACCACCGCGTCCGGGTCCTGGCCGGCGCACAGGTCGGTGAGCAGCCGCAGGCACATCGACGCGTAGCCGTTGTGGTTGCCGGGCACGGGGCCGTCCACCACGGCCACCCCGTGCGGGGCGCAGCGTTCGACGAACAGGTCCAGGAAGCCGGCGAACGGTTCGGTCGCCGACGACGGGCCGAACGTGCGGTGGCGGATCGTGTCCAGGCGGAGCACGTACTTCTCCTGTCGGTCAGTGCTGGAGGACCATGGCCGAGAACGTCGCGCCCAGCCCGACGCTGACCATCAGGTAGTGGTCGCCGGGGCGCAGGCGGCCGGCCGCGGTCGCGTCGGTGTGGTTGACGAACGTGTCGGCGCAGAAGCAGTGGCCGGTCCTCGGGATGTTGTCCAGCCACACCCGGTCGAACGGCAGACCCAGCTGGTTGCACAGCCTCGTCCAGGACACCCGGTTCACGTTGTGCGGCAGGATCAGGGCCAGGTCGTCGAGGGTGAGTCCGGCCGCGTCGACCGCCTCGGTGATGATGGCCGCCAGGCCCGCCGGGTACTGCTCGCCGAACGCGGTGGCCACCTCGCCGCTGACGGCTGTCAGCTCGTGGAACCGGCCGTCGGTGCGCGAGGCGTAGGCGACCAGGCGGTCACGCGGGCCGTCCAGACCGACCAGGCACGCCGCCGACGACTCGCCCATGATCGTCGCGGCCAGCATGAACCTGGCGACGTGCCGGTAGGTCTTCTCGCCGGTCAGGACCAGCGCCAGCGCGGACGGGTCGCCCTGCGCGGCCAGCAGCCGCGCGGCGAGGTCCACCGCCAGCAGCCCCGACGCGCACGCGTGCTGGCTGACGCCGAACGCCGTGGCGTGCCCGAGCCCGAGCTTGCCGACCGCCTGGTGCAACGGGTTGACCGAGTACGGCCCGGTCGGCTCGATCGTCCTCGCGTGCAGCACGAACCGGACACGATGTTCGTTGCCGCGCAAGGATTCCAGCGCTCCGGCGGCCGCGCACAGCAGATCCACCTGGTGGGCGGCCGGGTCCCAGCGCACCCGGTCCAACCCCAGGAACCGGCGGTAGCGGCGCTGCTCCTGGGGACTCAACCCCAGCGGCACCGCCGCCTCCTCGACGGTGACACTGGTGTCCGGCACGTACGCCGCGACCTCCACCAGACTGGCCACCGGCTCACCCGGCCCAGGTCGAGTCCTCACCGACATACCCACGCTCCCTCGGACGATCTCCCGCGCGACGCGCCGCCGCCGGACCTGGCTGGTGTCCTCCTAGGTGGCATGCCAGACGCTTCCTCGGACGATGCCCTGGGCGGCGTGAAGTCGTTGGATCTGGCTGGTGCCTTCCATGAACTCGAAGGCACGCACGTCGCGGCACCACTTCTCCAGCAACGGGTGGGTGACCAGCGCGGCCGGCCCGAGCAGTCGGGGCAGGGTGCGGGCGACGTCCAGCGCGACCCCGGTCGCGGTGAGTTTCGCGAGGGACGCGGCCGGGGCGGCTGACTCGCGGTCGTGATCGGCTTCGGCGGCGGCGCGCAGGACGAGGGCTTCGGCGGCGCGGATGTTGGCGTGGGCGTCGTCGAGGGTCGGGCTACTGGGGTGGTGGTCGGCGACGAGGTCGTGGATGGCGAACGCGGTGCCCACGGCCAGCGCCGCCACCTGCACCCGCACGGCGGTGAACACCTGCGCGATGCTCCACATCCCCCGGCGCAGCGGGCTCAGGTGCGCGCCGAGCAGGTCCCGCTCCTCGACGGGCACGCCGTCGAACTCCAGCTCGCTGATCTGCGCGCCGCGCAGGCCCAGCATGTCCAGCGGGCGGGTGCGCGCGCGGGCGGTGTCGAGCAGGACCGCGCGCAGCGCCAGCGGGCTCGGGCCGGTCCTGGCCAGCACCACGCCGACGGTGCCCCGGTGGCCGTTGCCGATGTAGCGCTTGGTGCCGTACAGGCGGTACCGGCCGTCGGTGTCGCGGCGCAGCTCGGTGCGCAGCCGGGTGGCGTCCGAACCGACGTCCGGTTCGGTGATCGCCAGGTACGCCCAGGTGCGTCCGCCGGCGACGGCCGCGCGCAGGCGTTCGCGCTGCTCGTCGTCGCCGAGCTGGGCCAGCACCCGCCCGGCCAGCGCCGGGCCGGGCGCGGCCAGCACCATGCCGGCGTCGCCGCGGGCCAGCTCGATCAACGCGGCGGCGGAATCCTTGCCGGACAACATGATGGGGTCCAGCTCGGCGACCGCGCGCAGGGCCTCGTCGGCGGCGATCGCCTCGGTGTCGTGGGGGGCGGCGTCCAGCGCCAGCGCGCCGGCCCGCAGCGCCCGGCCGATCTCACGCCAGTCCGACATGGTCACTCCAGGTGTCGTGCACCAGCTCGGCGAGGTAGAGGCAGCGCACCGGGTGGTCGCGCAGGTAGCCGGACGCGCCGAACAGCACGCTGGTCGCCCAGCCGGCGCGGTCCAGCGTCGCGTGCAGGGCGGCGGTGGACGTGCCGGTGCCCAGTCCCTGCCAGCACAGGGCGAGCGTGGCGGTGAGGTCGGCCAGCTCGCCGCGCAGCACCGGGTGGTCCACCAGCGGGCGGCCGTCGGCGACGCGGCCGGTCAGGTGCTCGACGGCGGCGCGCAGCATCCGTTCGGTCAGCCCGATCCGCACGGCCGCCAGCAGCCGCACGGCCTCGGGGCAGCTGACACGCTCCGCCCTGACCAGCGCCAGACCCTCCCAGCCGGCCAGCGGGTGGGCCAGCGGCTGGCCGGGATGCCCGGCCGGGACCAGGGTGTGCCCGGCCGGCGCGGGCGCGGGCAGCCCGGAGTCCAGGATCGTGCCGAGCCCGCCGGCCAGGGTGGTGGCCGAGCGGGCCCGGTCGACCAGCGACACGCCTCAGCCCGCGACGTCGGCGGCGGCGGTCATCTCGCCGACGTAGTCGGCGAGGCTGCCCGCGGTCCGGAACACGGCCGGGTCGAGGGTGTCGACGTCGACGCGGAAGCCGAACGTGTCCTCCAGCTCGATCAGCGTCTCCATGATCCCGGTGGAGTCCAGGGCCAGGTCCTCCAGCAGCCGGGTGTCGGCGTCCAACGCCGGCACCTCGTGGCCGGTGACCTTCCCGACGACGATCCGTAACTGGTCGAGTGCCTCGGTGCGGTCCATCAGATCCTCTCCTGAAGGTGGGTGGGAAGTCGTTGCTTGCCAAGGAGTTCCTCGGGCGCGTCGCGTTCGCGTACCAGGTGCGCGACGCCGTCGCGGACGAGCACCTCGGCGGGGAAGCCGTGGCTGAGGAACAGGCCGGGGGAGGCCGTCGGGCCGTAGGCGCCGGAGCGGCCGATCGCCAGCAGGTCGCCCCTGGCCAGCTCCGGCAGCTCGGCGTCCTTGGCGACGGTGTCGTTGGGGGTACACAGTGGACCGGTGAGCTGCCACGGCCCGGTCGGCCCGGTGGCGTCCCGGCCGACCAGTTGGGTGGGGAACGAGCGCTTGACGAACGAGCCGATGCCGACCGCCGCCATGTGGTGGTGGGTGCCGCCGTCGGTGACCGCGAACCGTTGCCCCATCGACGTTTTCACGTACCGCACGCCCACCAGGTACAGGCCGGCGCGGGCGGTGAGGTAGCGGCCGGACTCCAGCAGCAGCCGGGTCGCCGGGTGGTCGCGGCGGAACTCCGCGATCGCGTCGGCCAGGCCGGCGCGCAGCACGTCGAGGTCCGGGTCGTGCTCGCCGGGGAAGTACGCCACGCCCAGCCCGCCGCCGACGTCGACCGCGTCCAGGGCGATCCCGGTGGCGGCGGCGACCCGGCGCGCCAGGTCCAGGACCTGGCGGGTGTTGGCGACCACGTCGGCGGCGTCCAGGATCCGGGTGCCCAGGTAGGCGTGCACGCCGGCCAGGTCCAGCGCCGGGTGGCGGGCCGGCAGGTCGCCGGCGGCCAGCACCTCGTGCTCGTCGATGCCGAACTGGCGGGGCTTGCCGCCCATGGTGAGCCGGGAGCCGCGCGCGGCCGTCGCCGGGTTGATCCGCAGCAGCACCCGCTGGCGGCGGCCCCGGTGGGCGGCCATCCGGTTCAGGTCGGCCAGTTCGGCGAACGACTCGACGACCACCGCGTAGATGCCGGCGTCCAGACAGGCCGCCAGTTCCTCGGCCGACTTGCCGGGGCCCAGGAAGATCACGTCCGCCGGGGACACCCCGGCCAGCAGCGCGGTCCGCAGCTCCACCAGCGAGGACACCTCGGCCCGCGCCCCGGCCCCGGCCAGTGTCGCCACCACCCCGAGGTTCGGGTTGGCCTTGAGGGAGTAGAAGACCTCCAGGGCGGGCGGCAGCGCGGTGCGCAGCTCGGTCAGTGCGCCGGTCAGGCTGGTCGCGTCGTAGGCGAACAGCGGCGTGCCGAACTCGGCGGCGAGGTCGGCACACAGTCGCGAGGTGATCTCGGCGCAGTCATCGAGCGGGCGCACACACGACTCCAGGCATCGGGGGACAACAGCGGGACTCGGCGCGAATCGTGCGCGGCGCGGCTACAGGTTTTCTACAGTCACCGGTCCAGCGGCGGTATAGGAAACCCATAGGTGACCGGCAGAAACTCCGCGGCATGAACCACGACGTGGAACCGGACGCGGTGCTGACGCGGGTCGGTGCGCTGATCCGGGAGCTCGTCCCCGACCTGGGCCAGGACGCGGAGATCGCGCCGGCCGTCACCTTCGAGGCGCTGGGCCTGACGTCCCTGTTGGTGGTGGACCTGGTCGGCTCGGTGGAGGCGGACTTCGACGTGACGATCACCGACCAGCAGCTGGTCGAGCTGCGGCAGGTCGGCGACCTGACCGGCCTGCTGGCCGACCTGCGCGTGGCCTGACATGCCCGACCTGTCCCTCGGCCAGCAGACGCTGTGGTGGCTCTACCGGTTCGCCCCGGACAGCGCCGCCTACAACGACGCCGACGCCGTCCTCGTCGCACCGGGACTGGACCCCGCCGCGCTGCGCGACGCGGTGTCCGCGCTCGTCGCCCGGCACGGCCAACTCGGCTCGACGTTCGTCGACCGCGACGGCCGCCCGTGGCGGGTCCCCGGCCCGCCGGCCCGCCCGCCGCTGGTGGTCCGCGAGGTGCCGGGCACCGGCGACGACGCCCTGCACGAGCTGGTGCGGCGGGCGGCGGTCGAGCCGCTGGCGCTGGAGACCGAGGGCCCCTGCCGGTTCACGCTGTTCCGCCGCGAGAACGACGGCGTGCTGCTGCTGGTCAACCACCACCTGGCCTCCGACGCCATCTCCCAGGGCATCGTGTGGCGCGACCTGATGGCCGCCTACACCGCCGCACTCACCGGCACCGAGCCCGACTGGCCGCCGCTGAGCGCCACCTACGACGACTACCTCGCCCGGGAGACCGCGCTGGTCACCGGCCCCGGCGCCGACGCGCACGCCGCGTACTGGCGGGGGATCGCCGACGGGGCGGCCACACTCGCGCTGCCCACCGACCGCCCGCGCCCCGCCAGCCAGGGACTGCGTGGCGCCGCCCGTCACCGGACCGTCCCCGGCGAGCCGGTGCGCGTCGCCGCGGCAGCGGCCGGCGTCACCCCGTTCGCCGTGCTGACCGGCACCTTCCAGGCGCTGCTGCACCGCTACACCGGCGAGCCGGACTTCCTCATCGGCTGCCCGGTGAGCGTGCGGCGCACCCGCGCGCTGCGCGAGGTGGTCGGCTTCCTGGTCAACACGACCCTGCTGCGCGCCCGGTTCACCCAGGACACGACCTTCGCCGACGCGATGCGCGCCGCGCAGCGCTCACTGACCGCGTCCCTGCCGCACGCCGCCTACCCGTTCGCGCTGTACAACGACCGCCGGCCCGGTGGCGAGCCGCTGTACCGGGTGGCGATCACCATGGTCGGCGCCGCGCCGAGGACCGAGCAGACCTTTCTGCACCACCGGGTCCGGCCGGTCCCGGTGCCGCACCTGGCCGGGCAGTGCGACCTCAACGCACAGGTCATGCCGGCGCCCGGCGGCGCGCTGGAGCTGACCCTGCGCTACGACGTCGACCTGTTCGACGCCGCCACCGTCGACCGGCTGGCCGAGCACTTCCTGCTGCTGCTCGACACCGCCTGCACCAGCCCCGACACCCCGGTCGCGCGGGCCGCGCTGACCACGTCCGCCGAGCTGGACGCCCTGCTGGCCTACGGGATGTGACGGCCGTGCGCACGCTGGCTCCGACACCGCTGGGCATCCTGTCGACCGTCGGCAACACGCCGCTGGTCCGGCTGCACCGGCTCTACCCCGACCATCCCGTGTACGCGAAGGTCGAGCGGTTCAACCCCGGCGGCAGCGTCAAGGACCGCTCGGCCGTGGGCATGCTGGTCGAGCTGATCGAGTCGGGCCGGATCGTGCCGGGCCGCTCGGTCGTGGTGGAGTCCAGCTCCGGGAACCTGGCGGTGGGCATCGCGCAGGTGTGCGCCTATTTCGGCGTGCGGTTCGTGTGCGTGGTGGACGCCAAGACCACCCAGCAGAACCGGGCGGTGCTGCGGGCGCTGGGCGCGGAGATCGAGGTGGTGACCGCCCGCGACCCGGCCACCGGCGAGTACCTGCCGATGCGGCTGCGCCGCGTCCGGGAACTTGTCGAGTCCGACCCGGACGCGGTCAACCCCGACCAGTACCGCAACCCGCGCAACCCGGCGTCGATGGCGCGGGTGCTCGCCGAGATCACCGACGAGCTCGGCCCGGTCGACCACGTCTTCTGCGCCACCAGTACCTGCGGCACGCTGCGTGGCTGCGCCGAGTACGCCGCCGACCAGGGCCTGCCGACCCGGTTCGTCGCGGTGGACGCCCGGGGCAGCGCCATCTTCGGCGACGCCCCGGCCCGCCGGCTGATCCCGGGGCACGGCGCGTCGATCGTGCCGCCGCTGCACGGCGACGGGCTGGCCGACGAGGTCGTGCACGTGTCCGATCTGGACTGTGTGGTCGGCTGCCGGCGGCTGGTGGCCCGGGAGGCGATCCTCGCCGGCGGGTCCTCCGGCGCGGTGGTGACCGCGCTGGACCGCACCCTCGACCGGCTGCCGGCCGACGCCGTGCGGGTGGCGGTTCTCCCCGACGGCGGGGACCGCTACCTGGACACCATCTACTCCGACCGCTGGGTGACCCGGCACTTCGGCGAGGTCGCCCATCTGTGGAAGGACCTCGCAACCCACAACCCGAGGAGCGACAAGTGAGCACCGAACAGACCACCTACCGCGTGGTGCACAACGACGAGGAGCAGTACTCGATCTGGTGGGCCGACCGGGACCTGCCGGCCGGCTGGCACGCCGAGGGCACCGAGGGCAGCCGCGAGCAGTGCCTCGCGCACATCGCCGAGGTGTGGACCGACCTGCGTCCGCGTTCGCTGCGCGAGCGCATGGCCGCCACCGAGGCCTGAGCGGGAGACCACCATGAACGCGTCCGTCCCACTGCCCGCGTCGATCGCCCGGCAGGCAGCCGCCACCCCGCACGCGCCGGCCCTGCTGGTCGGCAACGAGCGGCTCCGCTACGCCGACCTCGAGGACCGGGCCAACCGGCTCGCCCACCACCTGCGCACGCTCGGCGCGGGGCCGGAGTCGCTGGTCGGGGTGTGCCTGGCCAGGGGCTTCGACCTGGTGGTCGCGCTGTTGGCGGTGTGGCGGACGGGCGCGGCCTACGTGCCGCTCGACCCCGCCCACCCGTCGCGGCGCCGCGCCTGGATCCTCGGCGACACCCGCGCCCGGCTGGTGGTCACCGCCGAACGGCTCGCCACCGACCTGCCGCCGGAGGTGACGCCGGTGTGCGTGGACTCCGACCTGCCGGCGATCATGGCCTGCCCGGCGACCGCGCCGGAGGTCGACCTCGACCCCGACTCGGCGGCCTACGTCATCCACACGTCCGGTTCGACCGGGCAGCCCAAGGGCGTGGTGATCACCCACCGGGGCATCGGCAACCGGGTCGACTGGACGGTGCGCACGCACGGTCTCGGCCCGGCCGACCGGGTGTTGCAGAAGACCACCATCGGCTTCGACGCCGCCGGCTGGGAGATCTTCGCGCCGCTGGTGTCCGGGGGCGCGGTGGTGCTCGCCCCGCCGGGTGCCGAACACGACCCGGCGCTGGTCGTGGCGTCGGTCATCGAGCACGGCGTGACCGTGTTGCAGGGCGTGCCCTCGGTGCTGGGTCTGGTCGCCGAGGAGGCCGACTGGCCGTCGTGCTCGACGCTGCGGCTGGTGTTCTCGGCCGGCGAGCCGCTGCACGGCGCGCTGTGCCGGAAGCTGGCCGCGGCCGGGTCGGTGACCGTGTGGAACACCTACGGCCCGACCGAGTGCTCGATCGACGTCACCGCGCACGAGGTCACCGACCTGGCGGTGGACGCGGTGCCGATCGGCCGGCCGCTGTCCGGGCTGCGGGTCCTGGTGCTGGACGCGCGGGGCCTGCCGGTCCCGCCGGGGGTGCTGGGGGAGCTGTACGTGGGCGGCGAGGGTGTCGGGCGCGGCTACCTGGGGCGCCCGGACCTGACCGCCGAGCGGTTCGTGCCCGACCCGTACGGGCCGCCGGGCGGGCGGCTCTACCGCACCGGCGACCTGGTGCGCTGGCGCGCGGACCGGACCCTGGAGTTCGCCGGGCGGGCCGACGACCAGCTCAAGATCAACGGGGTGCGGATCGAGCCGGCGGAGATCGAGGCCGTGCTGGTCACCCACCCGCAGGTGCGCGGCGCGGCCGTGGTGCCGGTGGCCGACGCGGCCGGTGGGCGGCAGCTGGCCGGCTACGTCACCTCCGGCGCGGCGCCGACGCCGGAGTCGCTGCGGGCCTTCCTGGCCCAGCGGCTGCCGCAGCCGCTGGTGCCGGCCGCGTTCGTCGTGCTCGACGAGTTCCCGTTGACCTCCAACGGAAAGATCGACCGTGGCGCGCTGCCGCCGGTCGAGACCACGGTGTCGCGGCGGATCGCCCCGGCCACGCCGGCGCAGCGCGCGGTCGCCGAGATCTGGCGGGACCTGCTCGGGGTCGCCGAGGTCGGCACGGCCGACGACTTCTTCCAGCTCGGCGGCTCGTCGCTGGGCCTGGCGCGGCTGGCCAACCGGCTCGGCACGCTGCGCGGGGCCCCGGTCCCGCTGCGCACCCTGCTGGACGCCACGACCCTGGCCGCGCAGGCCGCGCTGGTCGAACCGGCCGGTGCCACCGGCGGGATCCCGGTCGCGCCCCGGCCGGGGCCGCTGCCGCTGTCGTTCGCCCAGCGGCGCCACTGGTTCCTCGACCGGCTGCGTCCGGCCAGCGCCGAGTGGGTGACACCGGTGTTCGTCCGGCTGCCCTCGGTCGGGGTGGAGGTGCTGGCGGACGCGCTGCGCGCGGTGGAGTCGCGCCACGAGCCGCTGCGCACCCGCTACGGCGTCGACGCGCGGACCGGCGAGCCGCACCAGACGGTGTTCCCGCCGGCCGAGGTCGACCTGCGGGTGGTGGCCGCCGAGGACCCGACCGGGCCGTTCGCCGAGCAGTTGGCGCGCGGGTTCGACCTGGCCGGCGGGCCGCTGTGGCGGGCGCTGGCGGTGACCGGCGGGCCGGACCTGCTGGTGCTGATCACCGTGCACCACATCGCCTCCGACGCGCGGACCGCCGAGCTGCTGGAGTCGGACCTGCGCGAGTTCTGCGCGGCGTTCGCCGCCGGCCGCCCGCCGGCCCTGGCCGAGCTGACCGTGCAGTACGCCGACTTCGCGGCCTGGCAGCGGGCGCGGGCCACCGAGGAGGCCGACCTCGCCCACTGGAGGTCCACACTGGATGGTCTGGTTCCGTTGGCGCTGCCGACCGACCGGCCGCGCCCGGCCGTGCGCGACCCGCACGGCAGCGGCGTGCCGCTCACCCTGCCCGCCGAGGCCACCTCGGCCGTGCTGGCCAGGGGTCGCGAGCAGGGCGCCACCCCGTTCGTGACGCTGCTGACCGCCTACGCCGTGCTGCTGGCCCGCTACACCGGCGGCTGGGACGTGCCGGTAGGCGCCCCGGCGATGGGCCGCACCCTGCCCGGGACCGAGAACATGGTCGGGGCGTTCCTCAACCCGGTCGTGCTGCGCTGCGTGCTCGACCCGGACGTCACGTTCGACGAGGCGCTGCGCCGGGTGCGCGAGGTCGTGCTGGCCGCGCTGGCCCACCAGGACCTGCCCTTCGACCGGGTCGTCGAGGAACTGGTGGCCGAACGCGACCAGTCCCGGACCCCGTTGTTCCAGGCGGAGTTCAACCTCCAGGAGTCCACTCCGGACGCCGTGGCGCTGGCCGCGTTCCAGCGGGCGAGCGCGATCACCAAGACCGACCTGACGTTGTTCGCCTGGGCCGGTGAGGACGGCCGGGTGACCGGCGCCCTCGAGTACGCCACCACGCTGTTCGAGCACGCGTCGGTCGAGCGGATGGCCGCCTGCTTCGGGCGGCTGCTGGCCGCGATCGCCGCCACCCCGGACGCCCCGCTGGCCGAGCTGGACCTGCTCGGCGACGAGCCGGCCGACGACCGGTGGAATGACCCGGTCGCGCCGCCGGCCACCGCGACCGTGCTGGACGCGTTCGAGACCCAACGCGCCGCCACGCCCGACGCGCTGGCCGTGCGCCGGGGTGACGACCGGCGCAGCTACGCCGAACTCGACGACTACGCCGCCAGGATCGCCGGCCAGCTGGCGTCGGCCGGGGTCCGTCCCGGCGACACCGTCGCCGTGCTGCTGGACCGGTCGGTCGAGCTGGTCGCGGCGCTGCTGGGGGTGTGGAAGGCCGGCGCGGCGTACGTGCCGCTCGACCCGGCGCACCCGGCGGGGCGGCTGCGTGACATGTGCGCCACGGCCGGTGTGCGCACGGTCGTCACCGGCGCGCGCTACGCCGACTGGTTCGACACCGAGACCCTGCTGCTGGTCGACACCCACCGGCTGCTGGTCGCCGGCGGCACGCTGGCCACCCGGCCCCGCCCGGCCGACCCCGGCGAGCTGGCGTACGTGATCTTCACGTCGGGTTCGACCGGGCGCCCCAAGGGTGTTCAGGTGACCCATGCCGGGTTGGCCAATCATGTGGCGTGGGCGGCGGAGGCGTTGGCGGGCAGCGGCTCCGGTGGTTCGGCGCTGTTCTCGTCGGTGGCCTTCGACCTGGTGGTGCCCAACCTGTGGGCGCCGCTGGTCACCGGCCAGCCGGTGACGATCGTCGACGGCGACCCGGCCGGTCTTGGCGCGGCCGTCGCCGAGGGCGGGCCCTACAGCTTCCTCAAGCTCACTCCCGGACACCTGGAACTGCTGGGCCACCAGCTCGACGACGAGACGGCCGCGTCGCTGGCCGAGGTGGTCGTGGTCGCCGGGGAGGCGCTGCCCGGCGAGCTGGCCGACCACTGGCTGCGGCTGCTCGGACCCGGTCGGCTGATCAACGAGTACGGCCCGACCGAGGCCTCGGTCGGCACCTGCGTGTACCCGGTGGACATCGAGCACGGCCGGTCGACCGTCCCGATCGGCTGGCCGCTGCCGAACCTGACGATGCACGTCCTGGACGAGCGGATGCGCCCGGTGCCCATCGGTGTGGTCGGCGAGCTGTACGTCGGCGGCACCGGCGTCGCGCGCGGGTACGCCGGGCGCCCCGACCTGACCGCCGAACGGTTCGTGCCGGGACCCGACGGCTCCCGCCGCTACCGCACCGGCGACCTGGTGCGCCGCCGCGCCGACGGGGCCGTGGAGTTCGTCGGGCGGGCCGACGACCAGGTCAAGATCCGTGGCTACCGGATCGAGCCGGGCGAGGTCCGGGCCGTGCTCGACGAGCACCCCGCCGTGGCGGCCTGCGCGGTGGTCAGCGACGGGCAGCGGCTGGTGGCGGCCGTCGTCGGTGAGGTCTCGGAACTGGCCGCGCACTGCGCCGCCCGGCTGCCCGACTACCTGCTGCCGGTGATCGTCGCGGTGCCGGAGATCCCGTTGACCCTCAACGGAAAGCTCGACCGGGCGCGGATCGCCGCGCTGGCCGCCGACGCCCCGGCCCGGGAGGTGCTGGCGCCGCGTGACCCGGTCGAGGAGCGGATCAGCGCGCTGTGGACCGACCTGCTCGGCGTGACCGTCGGCGTCCGGGAGGACTTCTTCGCCGCCGGTGGCCACTCCATCCTCGCCGTGCGCCTGCTCGGCCGCCTCCAGCAGGAGTTCGACCTCGACCTGCCGATCCGGCTGATCTTCGACCGGCCGACGGTCGAGGGCCTGGCCGGTGAGCTGCGCCGGCTGATCGCCGACGAGGTCGCCGGCCTGAGCCCGGCCGAACTGTCCGACCTCATCTCCGGGGAGCTGCCAGCATGACCGCGACTCAGGACCAGGCGCTGCGCGCGGAACTGCTGCGCCGCCGGCTCTCCGGCGCGGCCGGGGGACGCCGCCGGGGGCTGCCGGCCGCCGACCGCGACCAGCCGCTGCCGCTGTCCCACGGCCAGCGGCAGATGTGGTTCCTCAACCGGCTCGACCCGGCCAGCGGCGAGTACCTGGTGCCGGTGCCGCTGCGGCTGCGCGGTCGGCTCGATGCCGAGGCGCTGGGCGCGGCCTGGGACGCGCTGGTGGCCCGCCACGAGATCCTGCGCACCCGCTACACCCTCGACGGCGTCACGCCCGTGCAGGTCATCGACCCGCCGGGCCCGGCCGGCGTGCCACTGACCGACCTGTCCGCGCTCACCGGGGACGCGCGGGCGGCGGCGGTCGCGGCGGCCGTCACCGAGGAGTCGATGACCGGGATCGACCTGGCCACCGCACCGCCGTGGCGGACCCGGCTGCTGCGCCTGGCGCCCGAGGACCACCTGTTGGTGGTCGTGGTGCACCACGTGGCGTTCGACGCCTGGTCGGCCGGGGTGCTGGTGTCGGAGCTGGGGGCGCTGTACGCGGGCGCGACGCTGCCGGCGCCGGTGCAGTACGCCGACTACGCGGCCTGGCAGCGCGGCCGCGACGACGAGCTGGCGGGGGCGCTGGCCTACTGGCGGGAGCGGCTGGCCGGGATCGAGCCGCTGGAGCCGCCGACCGACCGGCCGCGCGCGGGCGCCAGGGACTGGCGCGGCGCGTCGGTCCCGTTCGACCTGGGCGCCGAGTACTCCGCCGGGGTGCGCCGACTGGCCACCGCCGCCCGCACCACCGGGTTCGTCACGATGCTGGCGGTGTTCCAGGCGGTGCTGGCGCGGTTCACCGGCACCGTGGACGTCCCCGTCGGCACGGTGGTCTCCGCCCGCACCCGCCCGGAGCTGCGGGACATGATCGGCTACGGGATCAACAACCTGGTGCTGCGCGGTGATCTCGACGGCGACCCGAGGTTCAGCGCCCTGCTGGCCGCCACCCGTACCGCCACGCTCGACGCGTTCGAGCACCAGGACGTGCCCTTCGCCCGGCTGGTCGACGAGCTGGCGCCCGAACGCGACCCGTCGCGCACCCCGCTGTACCAGGTGTGCCTGCTCTGGCACGAGGACCGCCCGCCGGTGACCTGGCCCGGTGACCTGACCGTCGAGCCGGTCGTCGGCGACACCGTGGTGTCCAAAGTGGACCTGACGTTGCATGTGGTGGAGTCGCCCGACGGGGTGCTGCGCGGCCGGCTGGAGTACGCCACCGCGCTGTTCGACGAGGCCACCGCCGCCCGCCTGGCCGGCTACCTGGTCCGCGCGGTCGCCGCCGCCACCACCGACCCCGACGCCCGGATCCACGACTGGCCGCTGTTCGACGCCGCCGAACTGGCCCGACTGGTCGCCCCGGCCGCCGCCACCGAACCGGTGACCCGGTGCCTGCACGAGGAGTTCGCCCGCGTCGCCGCCGCCACGCCGGACGCGGTCGCGGTCGTCTCCGGTGACCACACCCTGACCTACGCCGAGCTGGACGCGCGGTCCTCGGCCATCGCCGGCCACCTCGTCGCGCTCGGCGCCGGACCGGACACGCTGGTCGGCGTGTGCCTGGACCGGGGCCCCGACCTGGTGCCGGCCCTGCTCGGCGTGCTCAGATCGGGCGCCGGCTACCTGCCGCTGGACCCGTCGGCGCCGGCCGGGCGGATCGCGTTCATGATCGCCGACGCCGGTGCCGGGATCGTGCTCACCGCCCCCGGACAACGGCCGCTGCTCGACGGTGTTTCCGCCGAGATCCGCGACGTCCGCGACCTCACCACCGGGCCCGCCGTGGCCCCGGTGCCGCTCTCGCCGGAGAACCTGGCCTACGTCATCTACACCTCGGGGTCCACCGGCACCCCCAAGGGCGTGTGCGTGACCCACGCCAACGTGGCCCGGCTGCTGGCCGTCGCCCAGCGGCACTACGGGTTCGGCCCGGCCGACGTGTGGCCGCTGTTCCACTCGTTCGCCTTCGACGTGTCGGTGTGGGAACTGTGGGGCGCGCTGTGCCACGGCGGCCGGCTGGTCGTCGTGCCGGCCGAGACCGCGCGCTCACCGGAGGACTTCCTGGACCTGCTGGTCGAGCAGCGGGTGACCGTGCTCAACCAGACCCCCACGGCGTTCCGTGGCCTGGTGCGCCTGGCCGCCGACGGCGACCCCCGCATCACCGACCTCGCGGTGCGGGTGGTGGTCTTCGCCGGCGAGCGCCTGGAGTTCGGTGAACTGGCACCGTGGCTCGCGCGCAGCGACGCCCGGCTGGGCAACATGTACGGGATCACCGAGACCACCGTGCACACCACCTTCCACGAGGTGTCCGCCGGGGACGTGGCGAACCCGGCCGGCAACCCCATCGGCCGGCCGCTGGCCGACCTGCGGGTGTATCTGCTCGACCGCCACGGCCGCCCGGCGCCCACCGGGACCCCCGGCGAGATCCACGTCGGCGGCCCCGGCGTCACCCGGGGCTACCTCGGCCGGCCGGAGCTGACCGCGCAACGGTTCGTGCCCGACCCGTTCGGCCCGCCCGGCTCCCGGCTCTACCGCAGCGGTGACCTGGCCCGCCGGCTGCCCGACGGCACCCTGGAGTTCGTCGGCCGCGCCGACCAGCAGGTCAAGATCCGGGGCTACCGCGTGGAACCCGGCGAGATCGAGGCCGCGTTGAGCGCCCTGCCCGGCATCCGCGAGGCCGTCGTCGTCGTCCGCGAGGAGCGGCTGGTGGCCTACGCGGTGTCCGACGGGCCACAGCGGCCAGGCGAGCTGCGGACCGCGCTGGCCAGGACGCTGCCGGCGTACATGATCCCCTCGGCGTTCGTCCCGCTGACGAGGATCCCGTTGACCACCAACGGAAAGCTCGACCGGCGGGCGCTGCCCTCCCCGGAGCGGGGCGCGCTGGCCGCGACCCGCGAGCACGTCGCGCCGCGCACGGTCACCGAGGAGCGGGTGGCCGCGCTGTGGGCCAGCACCCTTGGCCTGGCGCGGGTGGGCGTCGAGGACGGGTTCTTCGACCTGGGCGGCGACTCGATCCTGGCCGTGGGGCTGGCCGGGGCGTTGCGCGCCAACGGGTTCGACGTCGCGGTCCGCGACCTGTTCGAGTACCGCACGGTCGCCGCGCTCGCCGGCCGGCTCGACGGCCGTCCGGCCCCGGCCGCCGGGTACACCCCGGTCGAGCCGTTCGCGCTGATCACCGCCGCCGACCGGGCGGCGCTGCCCGACGGGGTCGTGGACGCCTACCCGGTGTCCGGGTTGCAGCGGGGCATGGTCGCCGAGATGCTGGCCGACGAGACCCGTAACCACTACCACAACAGCACCTCGTTCCGGATCGCCGGCGGCGCGCCACTGGACCCGGCCGCGCTTCGCCGGGCGGCGCAGCTGGTGACCCGGCACGACGTGCTGCGCACCTCGTTCGCGCTGACCGAGTACTCGCGCCCGCTGCAGTTGGTGCACGCCTCGGCGAGCCTGCCGGTGGACGTGCGTGACCTGTCCGGCAGGGACGGTGCGGCGGTGCGGACGGCGCTGCGGGCGTTCATGGACACCGAACGCGCCCGCCCGTTCGACCTCACCGCGCCGCCGCTGCTGCGCCTGACCGCGCACACCACCGACGACGGCTGGTGGCTGACGGTCACCGAGTGCCACGCCATCCTCGACGGCTGGAGCCACCACTCGCTGCTGATGGAACTGCTCGGCCACTACCGCACGCTTCTCGACGGGGACGAGCCCGTCGCCGACCTGCCGCCGGTGCGCTTCGCCGACTTCGTGGCCGCCGAGCTGTCCTCCGTGGACGACGGCGACGACCGCGAGTTCTGGCGCGGGGTGCTCGACACTCACTCCCGGTTCGGCCTGCCGCCGGCCTGGGCCGACCCGTCGGCCGCGCCGGAACCCGTGGTGCACTGGCTGTCGCTGCACGACCTGGAGCCCCGGCTGCGGGAGGTCGCGACCCGGCTGGCCGTGCCGCTGAAGTCGGTGCTGCTGGCCGCGCACCTCAAGGTCCTCAGCCAGCTCACCGACCAGGACCGGTTCACCACCGGGCTGGTGGCCAACGGCCGGGTCGAGGCGCCCGGCGCCGACCGCGTGTACGGCATGCACCTCAACACCGTGCCGATCGGCCACGACGCCACCGCCGCCACCTGGCGCGCGCTGATCACCGGCACGTTCGACCGGGAGATCGCGCTGTGGCCGCACCGGCGGTTCCCGCTGCCGGTCATCCAGCGCGAGCTGGGCGACGGGTCGCGGCTGCTGGACGTGCGGTTCAGCTACCACAACTTCCACCAGGTCGACACCGACGTCATCGACTACGACGAGACCATCGACGACAGCCCCACCGAGTTCCCGCTCGGCGTCTCGGCCAGGCTCGGTTTCCTCACCCTGACCGCCAACCCCCGCCACCTCGCCCCGGACCACCTCGCCCGGCTGGCCGCCGCCTACCGGGACGTCCTGGAGGCCATCGCGTCCGATGTGGACGGTGACGCGCGGGCCGTGCGGCTGGGCGCCGGGCACACCGCGCTGGTCCTGACCCGCTCCGAGCCGCCCGCCGCCGCGCTGTCGGGCACCGTGCTGGACGCCGTCGAGCGCCGCGCCGCCGCGCACCCGGACGCCGAGGCCGTCACCGGCACCACCTACGGCCGGCTCGACGCCCACGCCAACCAGGTCGCGCACGCGCTGCGCGAGCGGGGGGTCGGCGCCGGCTCGGTCGTGGGCGTGCTGCTCGACCGGGGCCCCGACCTGTTCGCCGCGCTGCTGGGCGTGTGGAAGGCCGGTGCCGCCTACCTGCCGATCGACCCGGCGACCCCCGGCGCGCGGATCGAGACCGTCCTGGCCGACGCGGGCGCCACGATCCTGCTCACCGAGAAGGACCTCGCCACCCGAGCCGCCGCGACCGTCGTCCTGGTCGCCGACGTCGACGGCCCCCGGACCGCGCCGCCGCGCACCACCACCCCCGACGAGCTGGCGTACGTGATCTTCACGTCGGGTTCGACCGGGCGCCCCAAGGGTGTTCAGGTGACCCACGCCGGCCTGGCCAATCATGTGGCGTGGGCGGCGGAGGCGTTGGCGGGCAGCGGGTCCGGTGGGTCGGCGTTGTTCTCGTCGGTGGCCTTCGACCTGGTGGTGCCCACCCTGTGGGCGCCGCTGGTCACCGGCCAGCGGGTGTTCCTCGCCCCGGCCGGCCTCGACCTCGCCGACCTGGGCGCCACGCTCGCCGCCGCCGGCCCGTTCAGCTTCCTCAAGCTCACCCCCGCCCACCTGGAGCTGCTGGGCCACCAGCTCGACGACCGGACCGCCGCGTCCCTGGCCGGGGTGGTCGTGGTCGCCGGCGAGGCCCTGACCGGTGAGCTGGCGCAGCGCTGGCTGCGCCTGCTCGGGCCCGGCCGGCTGATCAACGAGTACGGCCCCACCGAGGCCTCCGTCGGCACCACCGTCCTGCCGGTCGACGAACCGCCGGGGACCGCGGTGGTGCCGATCGGCCGGCCGCTGCCCGGCCTGACCGTGCGGGTCTTGGACGCGGCCGCGCGGCCGGTGCCGGTCGGCGTGGTCGGCGAGCTGTACGTCGGCGGGATCGGGGTGGCGCGCGGGTACGCCAGGCGCCCCGACCTGACCGCCGAACGGTTCGTGCCCGACCCGTACGGCCCGCCCGGCACCCGGCTGTACCGCACCGGGGACCAGGTCCGGCTGCGGGCCGACGGCGTCGTGGAGTTCGTCGGGCGGGCCGACGACCAGGTCAAGATCCGCGGCTACCGGGTCGAGCTGGGGGAGGTGGCGGCCGTGGTGGCCGCCGCGCCCGGGGTCGGCGAGGCCGTGGTGCTGGCCGCCGACGGCCAGCTCGTCGCCTACCACACCGGCACCGCGCCCGACCTCGCCGAGCACTGCGCCCGGCACCTGCCCGACTACATGCTCCCGGCCGGCTACGTCGAGCTGGCCGAGATCCCGTTGAACGCCAACGGAAAGGTCGACCGGCAGGCACTCGCCGGGCACCAGCCCCAGCGCAACGAGCAGGTGGCGCCGCGCACCGCCACCGAGGAGGCCATCGCCCAGGTGTGGCGGGTGACCCTGGAGCGGGACACGATCGGCGTGACCGACCGGTTCTTCGACGTCGGCGGCGACTCGCTGCGCGCCGTGGTGCTCGTCGGCCGGCTGCGCGCCGCCGGGTTCACCGTCGCGGTCCGCGACGTGCTCACCCACCAGACCATCGCCGGCCTCGCCGCCCTCGTCGGCACCGAGGAGCCCCAGGACCTCACCCAGCTGGTCGCGCCGTTCGCGCTGGTGTCCGACGCGGACCGGGCGGCGCTGCCCGCCGGCCTGGACGACGCCTACCCGGCGACCGCCGCACAGCTCGGCATGGCCGTGCGGATCCAGCTGCGGCCCGACGACGCGCCGTACCACATCGTGCGCTCGTTCCGGATCACCGCCGGGCCGCTGGACCTGCCCGCGCTGCGCGCCGCCGTCGCGGCCGTCACCGCCCGGCACGACACCCTGCGCACCTCGTTCGACCTGTCGCGCTACTCGGTGCCGTTGCAACTGGTGCACACCACCGCCGAGGTGACGGTGACCGAGCACCCGCCGGGCACGCACACCCGCGCGGTGGTCGCCGCCGAACGCGCCCGGCCCTTCGCCGTCGAGGCGACCGTGCCGCTGCTGCGGGTGGCCGTCCACCGCGAGGACACCGAGGTGTGGTGGCTGACGCTGACCATGAGCCACCTGGTCACCGGCGGCTGGGACCTCAACACCCTGCTCGCCGAGATCCTCGACCGCTACGCCGGGCGGGAACCCGCTGAGCGGGTGACGGCCCGCTACGCCGACCACGTCGCCGCCGAACTGGCCGCGCTGGACTCGGAGCAGGATCGGGAGTACTGGCGGCGCACCGTCGCGACCCACCAGCCGTTCACCCTGCCCGAGGCGTGGGGCGACCCGGCCGCCGAACCGTCACGCGCCGCCGTGCCCGTCCACGACCTGGACACCGATCTGCGTGCGCTGGCCACCGCCTGCCAGGCCTCACCCAAGGCCGTGCTGCACGCCGCGTTCCTCGCCGTGCTGAGCCGGCTGACGCCCGCCGACCGGTTCTACACCGGCCTGGTCTGCGACGCCCGCCCCGAGCTGCCTGACGCGCATCTGGTGCACGGCATGCACATCAACACCCTGCCCTTCGCCCACGCGCGGGGCGCGCGGACCTGGCGCGACCTCGTCCGTGCGGTGTTCGACGCCGAGGTGGAGCTGTGGCCCCACCGGCGCTACCCGCTGGCCGCCGTCGCGCGCCTGGGCGGGCTGGGCGAGAACCCGCTGTCGGTGGTGTTCGACTACACCGACTTCCGCCAGGTCGACCGGGACCGGGTGGACGTGGCGTCCACCGCCAGCCAGGGCGCCACCGAGTTCGGCCTCACGGCCGTGGCACGCGGCGGGTTCGTCCGGCTCACCGGCTCCGCGCCGGTGATCACCCAGGCCAACCTGGACGTGCTGGCGCGGATGTACCGCTCGGCGCTGACCGCGATGGCCGCCGACCCGGACGGCCCGGTCGCCATCCCGCTGCCCGACCGTGACCCGGCCGCCGCCCGCGCCACGGAACCGTTGGCGCACACCGCGTTCGAGCGGCACGCGGCCGCCACCCCGGACGCCGTCGCGCTCGACGGCGAGGTCCGGCTGACCTACGGCGAGCTGGACGCCGCCGCCAACGACCTCGCCCACCACCTCGCCGGGCGCGGTGCCCGGCCGGGCGAGCGGGTGGCGGTGTGCCTGGAGCGGTCGGCCGCGCAGGTCGTGGCGATGCTCGCGGTCCTCAAGTCCGGCGCCGCCCACGTGCCGCTGGACCCCGGCTACCCGCCGGGCCGGCTGGAGCGCCAACTGGCCGACGCCGACCCGGTCCTGGTGATCGCCGGCGACCCGGCCGGCGGGAAGACCGTGCTGGTCGACGCCGTGTGGCCCGGCCGGTCACCCGCCGGCCCGGCCCCGGCCCTCACCGGTGCGGACATCGCCTACGTCACCTACACCTCCGGGTCGACCGGCTCCCCCAAGGGCGTGCTGGTGCCCCACCGCGCGGTGGCCAACCGCACCGCGCACGTCGCCCCCACCCACTACCGCCTCGCCGGCCAGGACACCGCGCTGCTGCACCGCGCGGAGGTCGGGTTCGACGTCGCCGTCGGCGAGGTGCTGGCCGCGCTGTCGGCCGGCGCCCGCCTGGTGATCGCCCGCCCCGGCGGGCACCGCGACCCCGAGTACCTGCGGTCGCTGATCGCCGGCCACGCGGTCACGGCGGTGAACCTGGTGCCCACGATGCTGGCCGCGATGCTGGACACCGACCTGCCGCCGACCCTGCGCGCGGTCGTCGCCGGCGGCGAGGAACTGCCGATCGACCTGGCCCGGCGGTTCCGTGACCGGCTGCCCGGCGCGACGCTGGCCAACCTGTACGGGCCGACCGAGACCGCCATCGATGTCAGCGGCTGGGTGTGTACCGGCCTCGACGAGCTGACCCGGGTGCCGATCGGCGCCGCGTTCCCGAACGTGACCCTGCGGGTGCTCGACGCGGACTTGGCCGAGGTTCCCGCCGGGGTCCCCGGTGAGCTGTTCGTCGGCGGGATCGCCCTGGCCACCGGCTACCACGCCAACCCGGCACTGACCGCCGACCGGTTCGTGCCCGACCCGACCGGCGAGGGCACCCGCCTCTACCGCACCGGCGACCTCGCCGCCTGGCGCGCCGACGGCACCCTGGACTACCTCGGCCGGCGCGACGCCCAGATCAAGCTGCACGGCGTGCGGATCGAGCCCGGCGAGATCGAGGCAGCGCTGCGTGCCTGCGACGGCGTGACCGACGCGGTCGTGCGGGTGCGCGACGCCCGCCTGGTCGGCTACGTCGTCGCCGGAGGCCCGGTGGACCCGGTGGCGCTGCGCGACCGGCTCGCCGCCACCCTGCCCGAACGGCTCGTGCCATCGGCCTACGTGCCGATCCCGGCCGTGCCGCTGGACCCGCACGGCAAGGTCGACCGCGCCGCGCTGCCCGAGCCGACCTCCGCCGACCTCGCCACCGGCGGCTACGTCGAACCCGACGGCCCGCTGGAGACCGAGGTCGCGGCGATCTGGCGCACGGTGCTCGGCGTGGACCGGGTCGGCGCCACCGACAGCTTCTTCGACCTGGGCGGCGACTCCATGCGGGCCATCGCGCTGGTCGGCGCGCTGCGCTCGGCCGGGCACCGCACCTCCGTGCGTGACGTGTTCGCGCTGCGGACCGTGCGGGCACTGGCGCCCGCGCTGGAACCCGACACCGACGCGGTGAGCACCGTCGCGCCGTTCGCGCTGCTCGGCGCGGCCGACCGCGCGGCGCTGCCGCCCGGCCTGGACGACGCCTACCCGGCCGCCCGCACCCAGCTGGGCATGCTGGTCGAGCAGTTCGCCGACGACGACCGGGCCGCCTACCACAGCGTGCTGGCCCGGCAGGTCCTCGACGACCAGCCGCCGGCCGCCCACGCGCTGCGCGAGGCGGTGGCGATCCTGGTGGACCGGAACGACGTGCTGCGCACCTCGTTCCGGCTCACCGGGTTCTCCGAGCCGCTGCAACTGGTGCACGGCGGCGTCGAGCCCGACGTGCGCACCGGCACCGAACCGGTCGAGGACGTGGTGGCCGCCGAACGCGCGCTGCCGCTGGACAGCGGCAGCGCGCCGTTGCTGCGGGTGCGGGCCACCGCCACCGAGCCAGGCTCGTGGTGGCTGGTGGTGACCATCTCGCACGCGGTCACCGAGGGCTGGAGCACGAACCTGCTGCTGGGCGAGCTGCTCGCGCTCTACCGTGCGCTGGCCGCCGGCACGCCCGTGCCGGACGCCGAGCGGGTCCCGGTCCGCTACGCCGACTTCGTCGCCGGCGAGCGGGAATCCCTGGCCTCCCCGGCGGACCGCGCCTACTGGACCGAGCTGGTCGACACCCACCAGCGGTTCGAGCTGCCGCGCTGGGGCGACCCGTCGGCGCCGCCCAGCCCGCGCCGGGCGGTCGTCGAGTACACCGGCCTGGACGAGAAGCTGCGGGCCCTGGCCACCTCGGCCGGCGCGTCGGTCAAGTCGGTGCTGCTGGCCGCGCACCTCAAGGTCCTCAGCCAGCTGACCAACGAGACCCGGTTCCACACGGGGCTGGTCGTCGACGCCCGGCCGGAGCTGCCCGGTGCCGACCGCGCGCACGGCATGTTCCTCAACACGCTGCCCTTCGGGCACAACCGGGACGCGCGGACCTGGCGCGAGCTGGTGGCGTCGGTGTTCGACGCCGAGGTCGCGCTCTGGCCGCACCGCCGGTACCCGCTGGCCGCCGTGCAGGAACACGCCGGGCGCAACCTGATCGAGGTCGTGTTCAACTACCGCGACTTCACCGGCGCCGGCGACCGGAGCGCCGAGCGGTTCGCCGGTGGGCACGGTGAGGGCGCCACCGAGTTCGGTCTGCTGGTGCTGGCCGAGTCCGGCCGGCTGACGCTGTCCACCGACACCGGCCGGCTCGCCCCCGCCAACCTGGAGCGCCTGGCCGGGCTGTACCGGGCGGTGCTCGACGCGATGGCCGCCGACCCCGACGGCGACGCGCGGGCCGCCTGCCTGCCGCCGGCCGAGCTCGAACCGGCCGGTGCCGCCGAGCCGGACGCCCCGGTCACCGCCACGATCCCCGAGCTGGTCGGCCGGTGGGCGCGCGAGACCCCGGACGCGCTCGCCGTCGTCGCCGGGGACACCGAGCACACCTATGCCGAGCTGGACGCCGAGGCCAACCGGCTCGCCCGCCGGCTGCGTTCCCTCGGCGCCCGCCCGGAGACCGTGGTCGGGGTGTGCCTGGACCGGGGGCCCGAGCTGATGCCCGCGCTGCTGGGGGTGCTGCGCTCCGGCGCGGCCTACCTGCCGCTGGACCCGTCGCAGCCGGCCGAGCGGATCGGCTACATGCTCGGCGACGCCGCCGCGTCGGTCGTGGTCACCACGGCCGACCGGCTGCCGCTGCTCGACTCCTACACCGGCCCGGTCGTCGTCCTCGACCAGGACGATCTGTCCACAGAGGACAGTGCATCGCCGGAACTCGTTGGTACGCCGGACAACCTGGTGTACGTCATCTACACCTCCGGGTCGACCGGCCGGCCCAAGGGCGTGTGCCTGACCCACGCCAACGTCGTGCGGCTGTTCGACAGCGCGCGCGAGCACTACGCCTTCGACCAGACCGACGTGTGGGCGCTGTTCCACTCCTACGCCTTCGACGTGTCGGTCTGGGAGATGTGGGGCGCGCTGCTGCACGGCTCGACCCTGGTGGTGGTCCCGCCGCAGGTCGCGCGCGCCCCGCACGAGCTGCTGGACCTGTTGGTGGAGCGCGAGGTCACCCTGCTCAGCCACACCCCGTCGGCCTTCCGGGGCCTGGTCCGGCTGGCCGAGCAGGGCGACCCGCGAGTGCGCCGGCTGGCGCTGCGCGCGGTCGTGCTGGCCGGCGAACGGCTCGAACCCGCCGAGGTCGCGCCCTGGGTGACGCGCCTGGGCCTGGCCCGCACGGCGCTGGTCAACATGTACGGGATCACCGAGACCACCGTGTACTCGACCTACCACCGGCTCACCCGCGCCGACCTGGAACCCGGCGCCGGGTCCACCATCGGCCGCCCGCTGCCCGGGCTGGCGCTGGCGATCCTCGACGAGCACGGCAACCCCGTCCCGGCCGGGGTCATCGGCGAGATCCACCTCGCCGGGCACGGCGTCGGCCGGGGCTACCTCGGCCGCCCCGACCTCACCGCGCAACGGTTCGTGCCCGACCCGGCCGGCCCGCCCGGCGCGCGCCGCTACCGCACCGGCGACCTGGGCCGGCGCAACGCCGACGGCAGCGTCGAGTTCCTCGGCCGGATCGACGACCAGGTCAAGATCCGGGGTTACCGCGTGGAACTCGGCGAGATCGAGGCCGTACTCGGTGCCCAGCCCGGCGTGACGGCCAGCGCGGCGGCCGTACGCGGCGACGTCCTCGTCGGCTACGTCGTCGGCGACCACGGCGTCACCATCGACCCCGACGTGGTCCGGGCCGCGCTGCGGACCACGCTGCCGGAGTACATGGTGCCGCAGGTCGTGGTCAGGCTCGACGCGTTGCCGCTGTCCAACAGCGGCAAGCTCGACCGCCGCGCACTGCCGGCCCCCCAGGCCACCGCCCGGACCGTCGTCGCGCCGCGCACCCCGCTGGAACAGCGGATCGCACGGGTGTGGGCGCGGGTGCTGAACCTGCCGGAGGTCGGGGTCGACGACGGCTTCTTCGACATCGGCGGCCACTCCATCCGCGCGCTGACCCTCGTCGGCGCGCTGCGCGAGGAAGGCCTGGACGCCACCGTCCGCGACGTGTTCGACCTCGGCACCGTCGCCGGAATGGCCGGCGCGCTGGCCGGCCGGGGCGCCCCGGAACCCGAGGCCCCGGCCGTCGAACCGTTCGCGCTGATCTCCCCGGCCGACCGCGCCCTGGTACCCGGCGGGATCGTCGACGCCTACCCGCTCACCCAGGTCCAGCTGGGCATGCTGGTGGAGCTGCTGGCCGACGACCAGCGACGCAACTACCACAACGTGTCCGCGCTGCGGATCCGCGACGACGACCGGTTCGACCCGGCGGCACTGCGCGGCGCGGTCGCCGCCGTCACCGCCCGGCACGACCTGGCCCGCACCTCGGTCGACCTGCGCACGTTCTCCGTGCCGATGCAGCTGGTGCACGAGCGGGTCACCGTCCCGGTCACCATGGCCGACCTGCGCCACCTCGACGACACCGCCCGGCGCGCCGCGCTGGCCGACCACGTGGCCGCCGAGCACGCCGACGTGATCGACCCGACGGACGCGCCGATGCTGCGGGTCTCCGTGCACCTGGAGTCGGACACCACCTGGTGGCTGGGCCTGACCTTCTGCCACGTCGCGGTGGAGGGCTGGAGCCTGCACGCGGTCGTGATGGAGATCCTCGCCGCCTACCGCGAGCTGCGTTTCGGCGGCGCGCTCGGCGCCTACGAGCCGCCGCCGATCCGCTTCGCCGACCTCGTCGCCGGGGAACTGGCGGCACTGCGCGACGAGGACCAGCGCGCCTACTGGACGCGCACGGTCACCGAGCACGCGCCGCTGCGCCTGCCGGCCGCCTGGCGCGGTGCGGGGGAGCGGGAGACCTTCACCACCAGGGTGTTCCTGCCCGACCTCGAACCGGCCCTGCGCGCACTGGCCTCGGCCACCGCCACGTCCTACAAGGCCGTGCTGCACGCCGTGCACCTGACGGCGATGAGCCGGCTCACCGGCGAGCGCGCGTTCTTCGGTGGTCTGGTCAGCAACATCCGGCCCGACCGGCCGGGCGCGGAACGGGTGTGGAGCATGTCGCTCAACACCCTGCCCTTCGCCCACGACCGCACCGCCGGCACCTGGCGGGACCTGGTGCGCCAGGTGCACGCGCGGGAATCGCAGCTGTGGCCCCACCGCCGCTACCCGGCCCCGGCCATCACCCCGCCGGTGCGCGGCACCCGGCTGATCGACGTGTGCTTCAGCCACCTCGACTTCGACCAGGTCGTCGGCGAGTCCGTCGAGCTGGAGTCGGTGGTCGGCGCGAGCACCACCGAGTTCCCGCTGTCGGTGGCCACCGGTCCCGGCGTGATCCGGCTGCGCACCTCGACCGACGTGATGAGCCGCGCCGACGCCGAGCGCCTGGGCCGGCTCTACCGGTGCGTCGCCGAGGCGATGGCCGCCGACCCCGACAGCGACCCGCGCGCCGTGCCGCTGCCCGACGGCGACGGCGCCCCGCTGCTCGGCGCGCCCGCCCCGGTCGTGGCCCTGGTCCCCGACCGGATCGCCGGCTCCCCGGCGATGGCCGTCGGCGAGCTGACCCACGCCGCGCTGGGCGACCGCGCCGACCGGCTCGCCGGGCACCTCGCCGGGCTGGGCGTCGGGCCGGAGCGGACCGTCGGCGTGCTGCTCGACCGTGGACCCGATCTGGTGGTGACGCTGCTGGCGATCTGGCGGGCCGGCGGCGCGTACGTGCCGATCGACCCGGACTGCCCGGCCGCGCGCGTCGCCTCGATGCTGGCCGACGCCGGCGCCGAGGTCGCCGTCACCACCTCGGCGTACAGCGACCGGTTCGGCGAGGGTGTGCACCAGGTCCTGCTCGACCGCGACCTCCTCGGCGGCGACCCGCTGCCGCGCCGGACGATCGACCCGGACGCCCTGGCCTACGTCATCTTCACCTCCGGGTCGACCGGGCGGCCCAACGGCGTACAGGTCACCCACCGCGCCCTGGCCAACTACGTCGACTGGGCGGCCGGCGAACTGGTCACCGGCGACGGCGGCGCGCCGCTGTTCAGCTCGGTGGCCTTCGACCTGGTGGTCACCACGATCTGGGTGCCGCTGGTGCTCGGCCAGCGGCTGTGGCTGCTGCCCGGGCACGACACCCTGGCCGACCTCGGCGAGCGGCTGGCCGCCGCCGGTCCGTTCGGGTTCGTCAAGCTCACCCCCGGCCACCTCGACCTGCTGGCCGACCAGCTCACCGCCGAGCAGGCCGCCGGCCTCACCGCCACCCTGGTCGTCGGCGGCGAGGCGCTGACCCGGCGCACCGTCGAACGCTGGCGGGCGCTGGCCCCGAACACCGTGCTGGTCAACGAGTACGGCCCGACCGAGGCGACCGTCGCGGTCATCCGCCACCCCGTCACCGGCACCCCGGACGCCGACACCGCACCCATCGGCACCCCGATCACCGGCGTCCGCGCCCAGGTCCTCGACCCCGACCTGCGCCCGGTGCCCACCGGGGTGGTCGGCGAGCTGTACGTCGGCGGCGTCGCCCTGGCCCGCGGCTACGCCGGGAGACCGGCGCTCACCGCCGACCGGTTCCTGCCCGACCCGCACGGCCCCGCCGGCGCGCGGCTCTACCGCACCGGCGACCTCGCCCGGGTGCTCGCCGACGGGACCGTCGACCTGCTCGGCCGGGTCGACGACCAGGTCAAGATCCGCGGCCACCGCATCGAACTGGGCGAGATCCAGGCCGTGGTCGCCGAACACCCGGCGGTGACCGAGGCGCTCGTGCTCGTGCGGGGCGACCGGATCGTGGCCTACCACGTCGGCGCCGCGCCCGACCTCGCCGCGCACTGCGCCGCCCGGCTGCCCAGCTACCTGATGCCGGCGGCGTTCCTGGAGATCGACCGGATCCCGTTGAACGCCAACGGAAAGGTCGACCGGGGAGCGCTGCCCGACACCGGCCGCCAGGTCCGCCGCGCCGACCCGCCGCGGCCCGGCACCGAGCAGACCATCGCCGAGATCTGGGCGCGGCTGCTCGACCTGGAGCACGTCGACCGGCACGACCGGTTCATCGACCTGGGCGGGCACTCGCTGCTGGTGCCCAGAGTGGTCACCGAGGCCCGGCAGGCCGGGCTGGACCTCACCGTCGCCTCGGTGATGCGCGACCGCACCCTCGCCGACCTCGCCGCCACCCTGCGCCCGGCCACCTTCGGCACGGCGATCCCGTCGCCGGAGCGGACCATGGCCGACCACCGGGTGCCCGGCGTCGTCGCGGCCGTCCTCGACGGCGGCGAGATCGTCGACGAACGCGCCTACGGCGTGCTCACCCCCGGCGGCGACCCGGTCACCCCGGACACGCTGTTCCAGGTCGGGTCGGTCAGCAAGCACCTGACCGCGATCGGCGTGCTGGCCCTGGCCCAGGTCGGCGACCTCGACCTGGACGACGACGTCAACCGCTACCTGCGGACCTGGAAGGCGCCCGGCGTGATCACCGTGCGCCACCTGCTCGGGCACGTCTCCGGGCTCAGCGACATCGGCCGCCACGGCTACGACCGCGACGCCCCGCTGCCCACCCTGTCCGACACGCTCCACGGGCGACCGCCCTCGACCGACCCGGCGATCGTGGCCACCGACGAACCCGGCACCGTCGTGCACCAGTCCAACACCAACTACGCCGTGCTCCAGCAGCTGGTCACCGACCTGACCGGCAGCACGTTCCCGGACGTGCTGCGGGAACTCGTGCTCGCCCCGCTGGACATGACCCGCAGCGGGTTCGAGCTGAACTTCCCGGCGCTGGCCGGCGGCCCGGTCGCCCTGGGCCACGACACCGACGGTGTGCCGGTGCCCGGCGGCTGGCGGGTGCGGCCCGACCTGGCCGCCTCCGGGCTGTGGACCACCGCCGGCGACCTCGCCCTGGCGCTGCGCGAACTCCACCGCGGCTACCTCGGCCGGCCGTCGTCGGTGCTCGACCAGCGGCACGTGCGGCTGATGCTCACCCCGCACCCCGGCCACGTCGTCGCGCTCGGGGCCAACGCGGAACGGGTCGACGGGGACGTCGAGTTCGAGCACCGGGGCACCACCCCCGGCTACCGGGGCCTGACCTCGGGCGCGGCGGTCTCCGGGCGCGGGCTCGTCGTGCTGACCAACGGCCACGCCGGCAAGGCCGTCTTCGACTTCCTGTCCACCAACCTGCGCTGACCTGCGCTGATCCAGGAGAGCACTCGTGGTACGACATCTCATCTCGATCGACGACCTCACCGACGAGGAGCTGTTCTCCGTGGTCTGCCGGGGAGCGCTGTTCGCCGACGGGGGCCACGGCCGGCCGCTGGCCGGCCGGGTCGCCGGCATCTACTTCACCAAGACCTCCACCCGCACCCGCACCGCGTTCTCCGTCGGCGCCCAGCGCCTCGGCGCGTCGGTCGTCAGCTACGGCGCCGAGGACCTGCAGACCAACACCGGTGAGTCCGTCGCCGACACCGGCCGGGTGCTGTCGTCCATGTTGGACCTGCTGGTCGCGCGGGCACCGGGCGAACCGGAGCTGCTGCGCGGCTGGGCCGGCCAGTCGGCGATGGCCGTGGTGAACGCCATGAGCACCGAGGAACACCCGACCCAGGCGCTGGCCGACCTGACCACCCTGCTGCGCCACTTCGGCCGGATCGAGTCGCTGCGCGTGCTCTACGTCGGTGAGGGCAACAACACCGCGACCGCGCTGGCGTTGGCCCTGAGCCGGTTCACCGGGGTGGAGCTGTTCCTGCGCACCCCGCCCGGCTACGGCCTGCCGGCCGAGATCGCCGAGCGGACCATGGCCCGGGCCAAGAAGTACGGCGCGGTCGTCGAGGAACGCCATGACATGGTCGATCTGCCCACCGGCGTCGACGTGGTCTACACGACCCGCTGGCAGACCACCGGCACGGTCAAGCCCGACCAGGACTGGCGCGCGGTGTTCACCCCGTTCCGGGTGGACCTGTCGCTGTGGGCGGGCAGCCCGAACGCGGTGTTCATGCACGACCTGCCGGCCCACCGGGGCGAGGAGGTCGCCGCCGAGGTGCTCGACGGGCCGGCCAGCATCGCGTTCTTCCAGGCGGAGAACAAGCTCTACAGCGCGATGGCGGTGCTCGACTGGGCCAACGGCGGCCCGAGGTGACCGCCGCCGACCAGACCGCGACCGACCAGACCGCGACCGACCAGACCGCGACCGACCAGACCGCGACCGACCGGACCGCCGCCGACCAACCCCCGGCCCCGGTCGAGACGCCGCTGCGGCGCAACCGGGACTTCCTGTTGCTGTGGCTGGGATCCGGCCTGTCCGCGCTCGGCTCCCGCGCCTCGGGCATCGGCTACACACTGCTGGTGTACTGGTCGACCGGCTCGGCCACCGCCGCCGGCCTGGTCGGGTTCGCCGCGCTGCTGCCCGCGCTGGTCGTGCAGCTGCCGGCCGGCGCATGGGTCGACCGGTGGGACCGGCGCCGCACCATGGTCTGGGCCAACCTCGGCCGGGTGGTCAGCATCGGCAGCGTCGCGGTCACCGCCGCCCTGGGCGTGGTGTCCATCCCGCACCTGATGGTCGTCGCGTTCGTCGACACCAGCCTCGGCGCGATCTACGTGCTGGCCGAGCGGGTGGCGGTGTTCCGCGTGGTGCCGCGCTCCCAACTGGGGACCGCGATCGCCGCCAACGAGTCCCGGGGCCGCGCGGCGAGCCTGGCCGGCCAGCCGCTGGGCACCGTACTGTTCGGGTTCCTGCGCTGGTCGCCGTTCGGGTTCGCGGCGCTCGCCCACCTGGTCGCCCTGCTCAGCTCGCTGTTCGTGCGCGGTGACCTGACCGCCGGGGAACGCAAACCCGGGCGGGAGACGCTGCGCTCGCGCATCGGCGAGGGCTTCCGGTTCGTCTGGGGACAGAAGTACCTGCGGCGCGCGCTGTCGCTGCTGACCGCCAGCAACGTGCTGTTCCAGGTGCTGATCCTGGGCCTGATCGTCATCGTCAAGGACAACGGCGGCTCGCCCGAGCTGGTGGGGCTGCTGCTGGGTGCGAACGCGGTCGCCGGGCTGCTCGGCTCGCTGTGCGGCAACGTCGCGCTGCGCTGGCTGGGCATCCGCCGGGTGATCATGACGGTGAACGTCAGCTGGGCGCTGCTGATGCCGCTGATCGCCCTGACCACCAACGCCTGGTTGCTGGGGCTGGTCTACGCGCTGATCATCTTCCTGGCCGGTGTCGGCAACGTCGCCGGCATGGTCTACCAGGTCAGGACCACCCCGGAGAACATGCAGGCCCGGGCGGCGTCCATCGCCACCGTGATCACCTCCGGCGCCAACTCGCTGGGCGCGCTGGCCGCCGGCCTGCTGCTGGACGCGTTGAGCACCACCGCCGCCATGGCCGTCGTCGGCGCCGCGATGGCCGTCATCGCCCTGCTGGCCGTCGTCGGCTTCGCCGGCCGCGCGGCCGCCGAGGCCGAACGCACCGAACGCGCGGCCTTCGACCTGGAGAGAAAGGACCCGTCGTGAACGACACCTGGAAGCCGCTGGAGGTCAGCCCGGACAGCACCGGCCACGCGCCGACCGTCGCCGGACTCGTCGCCCACCTCGACTCGGTGCCCGACCTCGGCGCGCTGCTCGCCCGGGAGAAGGCGTTGCTGCTGCGCGGTTTCGCCGTCACCCCCGACGAGCTGGACACGGTGATGGACCTGCTGCTGCCCAACCGGCTGTCCTACGTGCACGGCAACTCGCCCCGGACCAAGGTCGGCGACAACGTCTACACCTCCACCGAGTACCCGTCGCGCTACACGATCTCCATGCACGGCGAGCTGTCCTACGCCGCGTCCTGGCCATCGCGGCTGATGTTCTACTGCCAGGTCGCGGCCGAGACCGGCGGCGCCACCCCGGTCCTGGACGCCCAGCGATGGCTGGAGGTCCTCGACCCCGAGGTGCGCGACGCGTTCGCCGGCGGCGTGCGGTACCTGCAACTGCTGCACGACGGCACCGGGCTGGGCAAGAGCTGGCGGGAGACGTTCGAGACCGACGACCGCGCGCAGGTCGAGCGGTTCCTCGCCGACAGCGACGCCACTGTCGAGTGGACGGCCGACGGGCTGCGGGTCAGCCACACCCGCCCGGCGACCACCCGCCACCCGGTCACCGGCACCGAGGTGTGGTTCAACCAGGTCGACCAGTGGCATCCGGCCGGGCTGGAGGACGAGGTGGCGCGGGTGATGTCGGAGGTGATGAAGCCCGAGGAGCTGCCCCAGTACGTGACCTTCGCCGACGGCTCACCGATCCCGCCGGAGTACATCACCCAGATCCGCGACCGGGGCCTGTCCACCGCCGTGGACGTCGCCTGGCGTCCCGGGGACGTACTGGTCATCGACAACGTGCTGGTCGCCCACGGGCGCCGGCCCTACACCGGTGACCGCCGCGTGCTGGTCGCCATGTCCGGCTGAGGAGCGACGACGTGTTTCCCTATCTGGTCGACGGAGAAGGCGACCCGCTGGCCCGGATCGCGGCCGAGCGCGACGAGCTGCGCAAGGTCCTGGGCACCCGGGGCGCGCTGCTGCTGCGCGGGTTCGACATCGGTGGCGTTGACGGGTTCGAGGGCGTCGTGCGGGCGCTGTCCGGGCCGCCGCTGACCTACGCGGAGAAGTCCTCGCCGCGCAGTGTCATCAAGGGGCAGGTGTACACCTCGACGGACTACCCGCCCGACGAGGAGATCTTCCTGCACAACGAGAACTCCTACCAGGCCAGCTGGCCCAGGACGCTGTACTTCCACTGCGTGCGCCCCCCGGAGACCGCCGGCGCCACCCCGCTGGCCGACGTGCGCGAGGTGTACCGGCTGGTCGACCCGGACGTGCGCGCCGAGTTCGAGCGCCGGGGGTGGATGGTGGTCCGCAACTTCCACGACGACTTCGGCCAGAGCTGGCAGCACGTGTTCGGCACCGAGGACCGCGCCGAGGTGGAGAAGTACTGCCAGGGCAAGGACATCACCGTCGAGTGGCTGCCCGGCGGGCTGCGCACCCGGGCGGTGCGCCCGGCCGTGCACACCCACCCGGACTCCGGGGAGCGGGTGTGGTTCAACCACGTCACGTTCTTCCACGTGACCACGCTGGCCGCCGAGCTGCGCGACGGCCTGCTCGGCCTGTTCTCGGCGGACTCGTTGCCCACCAACACCTTCTACGGCGACGGCGGCGAGATCGACGCCGAGGTCATGGCGCACCTGCGGTCCTGCTACCGCGGCGCCACCACCCGGTTCGACTACGAGACCGACGACGTCCTGGTGATCGACAACATGCTGACCGCGCACGGCCGGGAGCCGTTCACCGGTCCGCGCCGGATCGCCGTGGCGATGGCGCAGGCTCACCGGCCGGGCGAGACCAGCCCGGTCTCGTAGGCGACCATCACGGCCTGCGCCCGGTCGCGGATGCCGAGCTTGAGGAAGATCCGCCCGACGTGCGTCTTGACGGTCTGCTCGGCCAGCACGAGCCGGGCGGCGATCTCGGTGTTCGACTCACCCCGCGCCACCCAGCCGAGCACCTCGCGTTCACGCGGGGTGAGCGCGTCGAGCGTCGGCGGGGTGGCGGCCAGGGCGGGCTGGCGGGTGAAGTGTTCGATCAGCCGGCGGGTGACCGTCGGCGCCAGCAGCGACTGGCCGGCCGCGACCACCCGGACCGCGCTGACCAGTTCGTCCGGGGTGGCGTCCTTGAGCAGGAACCCGGACGCGCCGGCCCGCAGCGCGGTGTACACGTATTCGTCGATGTCGAAGGTGGTCAACATGAGGACCCGGCTGGGTCCGCCGGCCAGCCGTCTGGTCGCCTCGACACCGTCGAGGACCGGCATCCGCACGTCCATCAGCACCACGTCCGGCGCGGTCCGCGCGCACACCTCCAGCGCGGCCTGCCCGTCGGCGGCCTGACCGACGACGGTCAGGTCGTCCTGCGCGTCCAGCAGCGCGGCGAACCCGGCCCGCACCATGTCCTGGTCGTCGACCACGACCACGCTGATCGGCTCGTCCACCGGAGTCACCGTAACGGGAGGGTCGCCCGGACCCGCCAGCCGCCGTCGGGCTGGTCGGTGGCGAAGGTGCCGCCCAACAGGATGGCGCGTTCCCGCAGGCCGACCAGGCCGTGCCCGGTGCCCTCGGCGCCGGCGGCGGGCCGGGGCGGGCGGTCGTTGGTCACCTCGACCTCCAGCGCGTCAGCCGTGCGGGTGACCACCGCCCGGGTGTTCGCGCCGCCGGCGTGCCGCACGACGTTGCTCAACGCCTCCTGCACGATCCGGTAGGCGGCCAGGCCGACGACCTGGGGCAGGCCGCTGACGTCGGGCGGCACGCTCAGGGCGACCGGGGTGCCGGCGGCGGTGACCCGGTCGGCGAGCGCCGGTAGGTCGGCCAGGGTCGGCTGGGGCGCGCGGTGGGGGTCGGCGCCGTCGTCGCGCAGGGCGGAGAGCAGCCCGCGCAGCTCGGCCAGCGAGGAGCGGGCGAGGTCGGCGATCCCGCTGAACTCGGTGGCGAGGGTGTCGGGGACCCCGCTGTGCCGGTAGCGGACGGTCTCGGCCTGCACGGTGATCATGGACAGGTGGTGGGCGACCACGTCGTGCAGCTCCCTGGCGATCCGCCCCCGCTCCTCGACGACCGAACGCAGCTCCCGCTCCTGGGCGCTGACCTTGCGTTCCCGCACCAGCTCCACCGCGATGGCGCCCCGGCCGTGCACGTAGTTGCCGACGAACACCGCCACCCCGACGACGACCGCCGCGGAGGTCATCGAGGTCCACGCGCCGTGTCCCGCCCACACGGTCAGCAGCAGTCCCACCGTGACGTAGGCGGTGGCCATCATGAGCGAGAGCCGCTGGCCGCCCCGGGAGGCGATCAGCCCGGCCAGGATGGCCACCGCGCAGGTGTTGGTCATGATCCACGGCCACGGGATGTACACGGAGCCCGGGAACTCGAACACCGGGCTCGGGGCGGTGACCACCGCGGTGACCAGGACCGCCGACAGCTCACCCAGGGCCGCCAGGAGCGGCACCCGCCGGTAGCCCAGCAGCGGCACCACCCTGGCGAGGCTCAACGCCATCGCGGTCGCCGGGACGGTGTGGTGGTCCTGCACGAGGTCGACGACCCCGAGCACCAGCAGGGCGACCAGGGTCGCCCCGTACCCCAGGCCGCGCGCGGTCACGCCGTTGTCCCGCATGGTTTCCAGCACGGGTCAACGGTAGGCCCGTGGCGGGCCGCGCACGTCCCGCCACGGAGCCAGTCCCGGCGTGCTACCCCGGTATGACCTCGGCCGGCCGCTCCCGCTCGGCGGCGGCGATCCGCGCCTCACGCCGGGCGAAGTACAACGCCGCGAGTCCCGCCGGCACGAACATCAGCGTCCCGTACACCGCCGACGGGATGACCATGTCCAGGCTGTCGAACACCGAGGCGGCGACCGCCATGGCCAGCACGGCGTTGTGCACCCCGATCTCCATGGCCGAGGCGATCGCCTGCTGCCGGTTCACCCCGGCGAGCTTGGGCACCCAGTACCCGATGGTGAAGCTCAGTATCGTGAGCGCCAGCGCCACCCCACCGATGGTGTCGATGTTGGAGAAGATCGTCTCCCGGTTCTGCACCACCGTGCCGATCAACATGAACACCAGCACGATGACGGAGGTCTTCTTCACCGGCCCCCGCATCCGCTCGGCGAACCGCGGATAGGCGCGGTTGAGCCACATCCCGATGGCCACCGGCACGAGGACGTAGCCGAACACCTGAACCAGCTTGTCGGGTTGCAGTCCGATGTTCGCGTCGTCGGCGAGGAAGTGACTCATCGACAACCCGACGATCAACGGCAACGTCACCACGGCGACCACGGAGTTGATGGCCGTCAACGTGACGTTCAGGGCGACGTCGCCCTTGGCGAGGTGACTGAACAGGTTGGCGGTGGTCCCGCCGGGGGAGGCGACCAGGATCATCATCCCCACCGCGAACACCGGCGACAGACCGACGAGCTTGACCATCCCGAAGCACAGCAGGGGAAGGACGACGAGTTGGCAGGCCAGTGACAGCAGCACGGCCTTGGGTGCGGTGAGCACGCGGGTGAAGTCGGCGGTCGTCAACGCGAGCCCAAGGCCCAACATGACGACCGCCAGCGTAACGGGCAGCGCGACGGTGAGGATCGGTCCCATGGCGAGTGGCCCTTCGTCACTGGTGAGGCCAACAGTGTCCGCCGTGGGTGGGCTCGTCCGCTTCCTCCACGTTGCCAGGTTCGTGGGGTCTGCTTCGTGGGGTCTGCTTTGTGGGGTCTAGGGCGTTCCGAACAGCCGGGCGCCCGGCGCGTCCGGATCGTCGCCCGCCCAGAACTCGTCGGCGCGGCCACAGCTGGCGAACCGGGGCCGTTGGTCGCGACGGCAACGAGCCTCGGCGCGGCTGTGGCTTGGCGAGCCAAGACCGCTGATCACGACAGCACCAACCTCGGCGCGGCCACAGCGTGGCGAACCGCAACCGTTGATCCCGACGGCAACATCCTCGGTGTGGCCGTGGCCTGGCGTGCTGGGAGCGTTGAGGGCTTTGGGGTTGTCGGTGGCCATGGTGGGGCAGGGCGCCAGCCCTGCCCCTGAGCCCTGCGTCAGGGCGGCGGAGGCTCACGGGTCAAGAGGCCCACAGGTGAACACGAACCCAGCCCCCACCCCAGCCCATGTCAGGGCCTCTTGAGGCGTGAGCTTGAGTTTTAACCTCCGGGCTGCCTGGTGTCGTTGCTCCGACTGGTCCTGTGGCGGGTCCGCGCTGTCTTGACCCT
>NZ_MSIF01000030.1 GCF_001921215.1 Actinophytocola xinjiangensis | reverse complement strand
CCCCGCGCGCGGGCGTCGGCCAGGCGTTCCAGCACGAGCACGCCGGCGCCCTCGGCGGCGACGAACCCGTCGCGGTCGGCGGCGAAGGGCCGCGACGCCGTGGCCGGGTCGTCCACCCGCCCGGACAGCGCGCCCATCCTGGTGAAGCCGGCGACGATCGGGCGGGTCAGGCCGGCCTCGGCGCCGCCGGCCAGCACGATGTCGCAGCGCCCGGCCGCCAGCAGGTCGCGGGCGGTGCCGATGGCGGTGGTGGCCGACGCGCAGGCCGTGGAGGTGACCAGGTTCGGGCCGTGCGCGGCGGCGTCGATCGCCAGGTAGCCGGCGACCATGTTCACGCCCATCATCGGGATCAGCAGCGGGGAGACCTTGCCGGCGCCCTCGGTGATCATCGTGTGGTGCTGGGTGGTGAACGTGCCGACGCCGCCCAGCGCGTTGCCCATGACCACGCCGACCCGCGCGCCGTCCCACCCGCGCGGGTCGAGGCCGGCGTCGGCGATGGCCTCGCGGGCGGCGACCAGCGCGAGGTGCACGTAGCGGTCCAGCCGCCAGGCGGTGCGCCGGCCGAGCAGCGTGTCGGCGTCGAAGTCCGGGACCCGGCAGGTGAAGTCGACCGGCAGGCCGGCCAGCGCCGGGTCGGTGGTGGCGGTGGGGCGGCCGTCGAGGATCGCCCGCCAGCTGGCCGCCACCCCGACGCCGCCGGGCGTGACCAGGCCCAGTCCGGTGACGGCGGCGTGGAAGCCGGCCATCACCGACACCCTTTCGCGGTCAGCAGGTCGACGGCCTCGGCCACTCTGGCCTTCGGGCTCACCTCGTCCTCGGCGAGGACGACGCCGAACTCCTTCTCCGCGACCAGCGCGAACTCCACGATGCCCAGCGAGTCCAGGTCGAGCTGGGCGAAGGTCGCCTCGGGGACGACCTCGTGCTCCTCGACGCCGAAGTGGTCCACCAGCAGCTCGCGCAGGCGCTGGAGAACGGTTGTCGACATGTCGGCTCCTCCACTCACACGGCTTCGAGTTCGGGCCAGCGCAGCACGGTCGAACCCCAGGTGAGGCCGCCGCCGAACGCCCCGAGCAGCACCCGCTGCCCCGGGCGCAGCTCTCCGCTGGCGCAGGCGGCGTCGAGCGCGAGCGGCACCGAGGCCGCCGCCGTGTTGCCGACCTGGTCGATGTTGCGCACGAACTTGTCGACCGGCTGGCCGAGCATGTCCGCGACGCCGTTGAGGATGCGCGCGTTGGCCTGGTGGATGACGAACCGGTCGATGTCGCGCAGCCCGAGCCCGGCCTTGCGCAGCACCGTCTGCGCCGAGCCGGCCATCTGGAAGATCGCCTTGCGGAACACGGCCTTGCCGGCCATGGTGAAGAACTCCGCGCCCGGCTCGGCCGGCCTTCTCGTGGACCGCTGGCGGGAGCCGCCGGCCGCCACCGTGATCAGGTCGGCGTCCTGGCCGTCGCTGCCCAGGTCGAACGGGCCCAGCGCGCCCGGTTCGCTCGCCGACCCGGCGCGCAGCACGACGGCGCCGGCGCCGTCGCCGAAGATCGCGGCGGTGGCCCGGCAGTCCGGGTCGATGATCGTGGTGAACGTGTCCGCGCCGATGACCAGCACCTGCTCGGCGACCCCGGCGGCGATCAGCCCGGCGCCGGAGGCCAGGCCGTAGAGGAACCCGGTGCACACGGCGTTGACGTCGAAGGCCGCGCACCGGTCAAGGCCCAGCCGGTGGGCGACGTCCGGGGCGGTGGCCGGGCACGGCCGGTCGGGGGTGGTGGTGGCCAGCACCAGCGCGTCCACCCGGTCGGTGTCGGCGGACTTGAGGGCCCGCTGCCCGGCCTCCACCGCGAGGTCCGAGGTGGCCATCCCGGGGTCGACGACGTGCCGCTCGCGGATGCCGGTGCGGGCGTGGATCCATTCGTCGGAGGTGTCCAGCCGGGCGGCGATCTCGGCGTTGGGCACGACCCTGGGCGGCACCCAGGTGCCGAGCCCGCAGACGACGGCGGAGGTGCCGCCGGCCTGGGGGAAGGGCAGGATCCTGGCGGTGGCGGGCATCAGCGCTCCTCGGGGACGGTAAGGCCGAGCTGGCGCAGGCGTGAGGCCTTGAGCTCGGCGCTCCACCGGTCGGCGGCGGCCAGCCGCTCGTCCGGTGTGGTGTCGATCAGGCGCCGGCCCGGCCAGATCTGGTGGTCCCCGACGACGTCGGCGTGCTGGTCGAGTCCCTGCTGGAACAGGATCTCGCGGCGCAGCACCATCTCGTGCACCGGCAGCACCGTCCACATGCGCATCCCGGCGTCGATCAGCTCGGCGATCCGCGCCCGGTCGCCGGGGTGGGCGGCCAGGTGTTCGGCCGCGATCGACACGCCGACGCTCAGGTGGCGGATCTCGTCGATGCCCGCGCCCCGGTCGATCTCGGCGGCCACCGGGTCCAGCGGCGCCCACTTGCGCTCGGACAGCTCGGCGGCCGGCGCCAGCGCGCCCTCGATGATGATCGCCATCATCACCACGCCGCCGACGAAGTCCTCGCGGATCACCGACAGCCCGTAGTCCTCCAGCGGGTCGAGGATCGCGGTGATGTCGGCGCGGGCGACGTCGGGGTCGGTGACGCCCAGGGCGTGCAGGTGGTTGCGGAAGACCATGGCGTGCCGGGTCTCGTCGAGCACCTGGGTGGCGTAGAACTCCATGGTCGCGGTGTCCGGGGCGGCGGCCACCAGGTACGCCAGCGCGCGGGCGGCCCGGTCCTCGGCGGCCGAGCGGAACGCGTACTCCTGGGCGATCGCCTCCCGCAGCGGCCCCGGCTCCCGCATGTAGGCGGGGATCTCCAGCGCCGGGTCGTACCCGTCGGGCCGGCCGGCGAGGGTGCCCTGGGCGACGTTGGTCAGCCAGTAGCGCAGGCCGGCCTCGCGCGCGGTGAGTTCCACCCGTGCGGCGCCCTCCAGCAGGCCGGGCGAGCCGTCCCAGTCGGTGATCATTTGTCGGCCTCGAACGGCTCCGCGAACGGTTTGAGCGACGTGCCGAACAGCGCCCGGTCGCCCAGCAGGTGGATCGGGATCGCCAGCAGCGCCCACTCCCAGCCGGCGACCAGCACCCACAGCCCGATCAGCGCGGCGTGCGTGGCGAAGCTGTGGGTGAGGTTGTAGAGCACGTAGTAGGCGCGGTGGATCAGGTCGGTGCGCCGCCGCTGGTGGGCGAGCAGACCGGGCAGGTAGCCGACGACGTCGATGCCGGCGAACAGCAGTACCGCCGGCAGCCAGCGCACCTCGCCCAGGTGCAGCGCCATCAGCGCGACGCACACGCCGAGCGCGATGCCGTACTCCACGCGCAGGACGGCCCTGGTGGTGGTGGCGCCGCCGAGCCCGACCGTGGCGTCCATCAGGCGGCCCGGCGCAGGTCGGTGAGCGCCTCGCCGCCCTCGAGCACCGTCGTCGGGCCGAACAGGCCGGACAGCACGTCGCACACCACGCGCTTGATGACCCGTTCGGCGATCGGGTCCATCAGGCCGGCGAGGCTGTCGATGCCGAAGTCCCAGCTGGCGGCGAAGTGCACCAGGCAGCCGCCGATGCCGCGCATGATCCGCCAGTGGCCGGTGAACTCGGCGAAGTCGCCGGACAGCTGCCGGAAGTCGATCCGCGACCGTCCGAAGTCGACGGTCTCCAGCTCGGTCCAGCGCAACAGGCCGCGCCGGAAGTTGACCACCCAGTCGCTTCCGTCCACATGGGACTCGACCTGGCGCACGTCGGCGGCCAGCGCGGGGTAGCGCTCGAAGTCGGCGATCCGCGCCAGGGCGTTCCGCGCGTCGTCGGTGGGGATCCGTACGGTCAGTGCGACGCTCCGCATGCCTTTCCCTCCTCAGTTGAGCACCGCGCGAGCGGCCCGCTCGAACGCGTCGAGCAGGAACCGCAGGTCGCGGTCGTCCAGCAGCGCGGGTGGGGTCAGCCGCAGCACCCGGTCGGAGTTCAGCGAGTGGTTCGCGATCACCCCGGCCGCCATCAGCTCCAGCAGCAGTTCCCCCGCCAGGCCCTCGACCGCGCACTCGATGCCGATCAACAGCCCGACCCCGCGAACCTCGGCGACCCGCTCGCCGAGCACGTCGCCGAGCAGCCCACGCAGGTCGGCCAGCAGCCGGTGGCCGAGCATGCCGGCCCTGGTCACCAGGTCGTCCTCGCGGATCGCGGCGATCGCCCCCCTGGCCGCCGCCATACCCAGCGGCGCGCCGGAGAACGTCGAGGTGTGGATGAACGGGTCCCGGTCGAACGGCGCGAACGCCTCCTCGGTGGCCACCATCGCCGAGACCGGCAGCACGCCGCCGCCCAGCGCCTTGCCGACCAGCAGCACGTCCGGCGCGATGCCGTCGCGGTCGGCGCCCCACCAGTGGCCAAGGCGCCCGAGTCCGGTCTGGATCTCGTCGAGCACCAGCAGTGCGCCGTGCTCCCGGCACACCCGCGCGACCTCGCGCAGGTAGCCGGGCGGCGGGACGATCACGCCGGCCTCGCCCTGCACCGGCTCGACGATCACACACGCCTCGCCCCCGAGCGAGGCGAGGGTGTCGCCGAGCGCGGCGGCGTCGCCGAACGGCACGTGCGTCACGTCCGGCAGCAGCGGCTGGAACGGCTGCTGGAACACCGGTTTGGCGGTCACCGACAGCGCGCCGAGGGTCTTGCCGTGGTAACCGTCCACCATGGACACCAGGTGGCGTTTCCCGTTGGCCCGCGCCAGTTTGATCGCGGCCTCGACCGCCTCCGAGCCGCCGCAGGCGAAGTGCACCCGGTCCAGGCCGGGTGGCATGGTGGCGACCAGGTCCCGCGCGGCCAGCGCGGCCTGGGGTTCGAGCAGCAGCCGGGTGGCCACCGGGTTGGTCTCCAGCTGTTCGCGCACCGCGGCCAGCACCCGCCGGTGCCGGGCGCCGGTCAGGAACACCCCGTAGCCGCCGCAGTTGAGCAGCCGCCGGCCCGAGCTGGTGCGCACCCACGCGCCGGCCGAGCCGACCTCGACGTCCCCGCCGAACATCGCGCCCAACGCCGCCCGCCCGCTGGACAGGTGCCGCCGGTAGCCGGCCAGCACACCGTCCACAGTAGACGTGTCGGTGACCACGGTCATCAGGCCACGACCATCCGGTAGCCGGCGTAGTAGTCCAGCAGCCCACCGGCGACACTGGTCCGCGACGGCGGGTGGAAGGCGATCGCCTGCGCGGCCGCAGCCAGGTAGGCGACGTCGCTGGACCCGATGAACGCCATGCCGCCCAACAGTTCCACCGCCTGGTTGACCGTCGCGGTGACCGCGTCCTGCACCGCGTAGCGGGTGACCAGGGCGGCGGCCAGGGTGTCGTTGTCGGTCTCGCCGGCGTCCACCCGCCTGGCCAGGCCCTCGGTCAGCGCGGCGGCCGACTCGACCCGAACGGCCAGCGCCGCCCGGTCCCCGGCGCTGCCGCGTGCGCCGTGCAGCACCTTCTCCACCAGCAGGCTGGCGATGCCGGTGTAGGTGGCGCACACGGTGAGCTGGAACCAGATCAGCCCGACCGTGGTGAGCCCGTCGACCGCGTCGGCCAGCGACGGGTCGGGCGCGATGACCTGGTCGGGGTGGACCAGCACGTCGGTCAGCCGCACCTCGTCGCTCTCCGCGCCGGCCAGCGCGAAGGTCGACCAGTACGGGTGCACCGAGATGCCGGGGGTGTCGGCGGGCAGCAGCAGCAGACCGAACGACGTGGAGCCGTCGGGCTGTTCGACGGCGACGCTGGCGGTCAGCAGGTCCATCGACCGCGCCAGGCTGCACGGCTTCTTCGAGCCGTTGACCAGGTAGCCGCCCTCCTCGGTGGTCGCCGACATCGTCGGCGCGAGGATGCCCTGCCCGGTGCGGCCCTCGGCGAACCCGGAGGCGACCAGCAGCCGCTCGCCGACCACCCGGCGCAGCAACAGGTTGTCCACATCGGATTCGTCGGCGACCAGCTCGGACACCGCGAACAGGGTGCCCAGCGAGAAGTGGTGCATCATCGTGGCCACGGTCATCGACGGGGCGGTGGCGGCCAGCGCGCGCACCACCCGCGCGGCCTCCAGCGCGGAGGCGTCCAGGCCGCCGTAGGACTCGGGGACCAGCAGGTTCGTGCCGCCGTGGGAGCGGAAGATCTCGATCGCCGGGCTGTCCTCGGTCTCCAGGTCGGCGAGCGGGATCTCGGTGAGCTGCTGGCGCAGCCCCGGTAAGAGCTTGTCGCAGACCTGCCGGTCCGCCTCCATGAACTGCATCTCAGCTCCCCAATCGGTGTGCGTCGGTGGCCGCCGCGCGCGGCCGGGAGATGCCCTGCAGGTGCGAGGTGCGCAGCATCGGGTAGTTCGCCTCGCCGAACACCCCGCCGGTGAGGCCGGTGCCGCCGTGGGTCGGCAGGTACGGGACCCAGCCGAGGTGGGATTCGTTGACCTTGAGCAGACCGCCGTTGGCGGTGCGCGCGACGAACCGGTCGATCACCGCGTCGTCGCCGGCCCACAGCGAGTTCCGCAGACCGTAGCGGTTGGTGTTGACGTGCGTGAGGACCCGGTCGAGCAGGTCGGGTCCCGGTTCGGCGACGATCACCGGCAGCAGCGGGAAGAACGTCTCGCGCGCCACGGCCGGGTACTCCCGGCAGCCGGCGAGCCCGTCGACGGCCAGCACGGTCGGCTCCAGGAACGGCCCGGTGTCCGACGGTTCGCCGTCGACCTCCAGCCGGCGCCCGCCGCACACCAGCCGCGCGCCCCGGTCCAGCGCGTCACGCAGGTAGCCGAAGAACCGCTCGGCGCCCAGCACGGGGGACAGCAGCACGTCCTCGTCGCCGGGGTGACCGGGGCGGATGGCGGCGGCGGCCTGCGCCAGGCGCGCCAGCAGCGCCTCGGCGATGTCGGGGTGGGCCACGACCTGGTTGGGGGCCATGCAGAGCTGGCCGGAGCCGTGGAAGCTCTCGGTCAGCGCGGCCACGGCGCCGTCGAGGTCGGCGTCGCGCCACACCACGACGCAGTCGTTGCCGGCCAGCTCCAGGACGGGCTTCTTGCCGGCGGCCACGCACTCGCGTTCCAGTTCCAGGCCCCGCTCGACGTCGCCGGTGTAGAAGATGTCGTCGACCTGGTCGCTGTCCAGCCACGCCCGCAGCACCGGGCCGGGGCGTGCGCAGAAGAAGTTGAGCGTGCCGGGCGGGGCGCCGAGTTCGGCCAGCGCCGGCAGGACCAGCTCGCGCAGCGCGAACAGGACCCCCAGCGGGGCGCTGCGCGGGGCCCGCACGACGACCGCGTTGCCGGCCAGCAGCGCGGACGCGCCGAAAAGGGCGCTGGCGGCCGGCGCGTTGCGCGGCGGGTTCACGCACACCACGCCGTCGGCCACCCGGCGCAGGATCAGCGTCCGGTCGCCGTGGCGGAACTCCTGGTGCAGTTGGCCGGCGCAGTGGTCGAGGGTCTGGCGGCTGAACACCGTGGCCAGCCCGTCGAGCTGCCAGCGGGCGACGGTCCTCGGGCAGCCCTCGGCGACCAGCAGGTCGACCAGGTCCCCGGCGCGCTGCGCCAGCCGGTCGCGGATCAGCCCGCCCAGCGCCATCCTGGTCGCCAGCGGGGTCGCCGCCCACTCCGGTGCGGCGGCGGCCGCGGCGGCGGTGGCGGCGGCGACGGTCTGCTCGTCGGCGACCGCGCAGCGGCCGAGCACGTCGGTCGGCGGCAGGTCCTCGCCGCGTTCGAGGCGGCGCCGACGGGTCAGCGCGGTGAACACGTCGTCCAGCACGGCCGAGGCGTTGACCGGGTAGAGGTGGCGGGTCGAGTCGAGGTCCCGTCCGCCGACGTGCGACAGGTACGCCGGGATCGCGGCCGGGGGCCGGGGGCCGGGCGTCGAGATCAGCGTCACCGAGGACATTCCTTTGCCGTATCGTAAAGTGCTCGAATTCGAGTCTGACAAAGAGTCCTGATAATGCGCTGACAGCGCACTCGCAGGTGATTTCGCCGCTGACAGAAGTCTGACCGGCAAGTCGCGGAAGATTGTCCGCGCCGGCCTGGATGATTGATACTGGGAGTGGCATCCGCGCAGGTGGCGGGGTTGTGAGGTCACCGTACCAGGCGAGTGAGGGTGGTCGATCGAGGATGGGTCCGAACGTGGTGGAAACGCGGTCGCCGAGTGCGACACTCGAATTCCTGAAGGAGTACTCGGACAATCCCAGCGCCTTTCTCGCGCTGAATACGGGAAATCGCCGCTTCGGCTGCCGGGAGGTGCCGGGCGTGGTGGTGTACCGGGAGTCCGGGCGGCACCTGGTGGTGTTCGGCGCCCCGTTCGGCCCGGACCCGGCCGCGCTGCTGCGCCGGTTCACCGACCACGCCGCCGCCCGGGGCGCCCGGGTGGTCGCCATCCAGGCCCAGGCCGGCGACGTGGACACCTACACCGGCGCCGGCTACACGGTCAACCAGGTCGGCGCCTCCTACGCGGTGGACCTGAGCCGGTTCACCCTGCGCGGCTCGCGGTTCGTCCGGCTGCGCAACAAGGTCTCCCGCGCCCACCGCGCCGGCGTCCGGGTCACCGAGGTGTCCTTCGCCGAGCACGCCGGTGCGATCGCCGACCTGGACCGGGTCTGGTTACGGGACAAGGGCAAGCCGTTGGAGTTCCTCGTCGGGCAGCTCGGCGGTCCTGCCCAGGACCACCGCCGCCTGTTCATCGCGACCATCGGCGGCGACCTGGCCGGCTACATCTCCTACTCGCCCGCCTACGGCGCGCGGCCCGGCTGGCTGCACGACCTGTCCCGCCGCCGCCCGGACGCCCCGCCGGGCGTGATGGAGGCGGTCAACACCGCCGCGCTGGCCACCTTCGCCGCCGAGGGCGCGCCCTGGCTGCACTTCGGCTTCACCCCGTTCACCGGGTTGGACCCGGCCCTGGAGGACCCGTCGGCCAGCCGCTGGTTCCGGTGGCTCGCCGGCCAGCTCGCGACCAGGGGTGCGGCCGTCTACCCGGCGGCCACCCAGCTGGCCTACAAGCGCAAGTGGGCGCCGCACGTGGTGGCGCCCGAGTACGTGGCGTTCTCCGGGAGGGCCAGCCTGAGCGGGTTCCTCCAGGTCTTCCGCGCGGCCAACGCGCTGTGACCGCCGGCGATCGGCGACCGCTCGTGGATCACTCGCGCGGTCAGGTGAGTGTCACCGCCGCGTCAGGCCACTGGCCAACGATCGGCCAGGGTGTACCGAACGTGAGGGAGGCGGGGGAAATGGTGGACCGACGGTTGATCCCGGTGCGGGGGCACTCGGTGATCTTCAAGTTGTTCGGCTCGGTCGGGTTGGTCTCGGACGGGCGACTGCTGGCAATTCAGGGCGGGCGACAACGAACGCTGCTCGCGACATTGTTGATCAATTCCGGCAAGGTGGTGACGAAGGAACAGTTCTTCGAGGAACTGTGGGAGGGCCGGGGTCTGGTGAAGGCGAACAACGCCCTCCAGGCGTTGGTGACCCGGCTGAGAAAACTGCTGCGCACCACGTTCGGTGACGAGTTCGCCGCGCAACGCCTGGTGACGCTGCCGACCGGGTACGTGCTGCACGCCGAGCCGGACGAGATCGACGCGAAGTTGTTCGAGCGGCTGGTGGCGGTCGCGCACAACGAGCTGGCCACCGACCCGCTGCGGGCGCGGGACCTGCTCGGTGAGGCGCTGGACCTGTGGGACGGGCCGGTGCTGGAGGGGGTGTCGGGCGGGCCGATGTGCCACAGCTCGGTGCTGCACTACGAGGAGAGCCGGCTGGCGGCGATCGAGGACCGGTTCCAGGCGTGCATCGTGGCCGGTATCCAGGGCGGGGTGATCAGCGAGCTGAAGAAGATGGCCATGCTCTACCCCTGGCGGGAGCGTCTGGCGGAGATGCTGATGGTGGCTCTGTACCGGTCGGGGCGGCAGGCCGACGCGCTGCGCGAGTACAACGTGGTGCGCCGCCGGCTGGTCGACGAACTGGGCATGGAGCCCTCCGCGATGCTCCAGGACAGGATGCAGGCGATCCTCAACCAGGACCCGTCACTGGACCTGGTTCCGGAGCCTCCACGGCGACGTGCTACCGGATAATGGTTGTTCCGGAAACTAGACTGCGCACAGTCACCTCCTGCGGAGATGCTCCCAGGTGGACAACTCCAGAGCGTGACAGCCCTCTGAGATGCGAAAACCGCTCGGGTATAAAAGAAACCAATCGGTCGGTATCTATTGACAAACCGAGCGGTCGGTTTTGTAGTCTTGAGGAGCGACCGAGCCGATGCCGATCAAACCGGTTGGCAGTCGATCGCCACCTGCCACAGGAGACCGAAGTGGACATTGACGTACTAGGGCCGTTAGTTGCCCGCCAGGCTGGCACGTCGGTGGTCCCGACCGCCGCGAAGCCCCGTAAGGTGTTAGCGATGTTGACCGTGCACGCCGACCAGGTGGTGCCGATGGCGTCGTTGTTCGAGGAGCTGTGGGGCGAGGACATCCCGCGCAGCGCCAACACCACGGTGCAGACCTACATCCTGCACCTGCGCAACCTGATCGGCACCGCACTCGACCAGTCGGACGCCGACGGACCGAAGGACGCCAAACGAGTTCTGGTCACCTACCCTGGCGGCTACCTGCTGGACACCATGGGTGGGAGTGTGGACGTGCGTGAGTTCGACCGGCTCGCCGCGCTCGGACACCGGGCGCGTGAGATGGGGGACTACGAGGCCGCGTCGCGTCATTTCGGGGGAGCACTCGCGATCTGGCGCGGCCGGGCGCTCGTGGACGTGCAGACCGGTCCGCTGCTGGAGGTCGAGTCGCACCGCCTGGAAGAGGCGCGGCTCAACGTCCTCGATCGTCGGATCGACGCGGACCTGCGGCTGGGTCGTCACCACGAGCTGCTCGGTGAGTTGGCCGGGTTGGTCGGGCGCTACCGCACGCACGAGGGACTGCACGCCCATCTCATGCTTGCGCTGTACCGGTCCGGCCGGCGCGGCGAGGCCATCGACGTCTACCGCAGGATGCGTACCGGTCTGGTCAACGAGCTGGGGCTCGAACCGTCCCCCAGCCTGCGCCGGCTCCAGCACGCCATCCTGATGTCGGACCGTCGGCTGGCCGAGGTGGGCACCGAGGCGGCGGCGCTCGACCGGGCGGGATGAGTCGTTGGCGCCATGCGGGAAACCGAGAGTAGGGCTGCGGAGACGCGCCCTACTTCGGCGTAGGAGCCGAGGCAATATCCTCACATGGACGATCCGCTCAACGGCTGGAGCGGAACTGTGGCCCGGGACGTGTCGTGACGAAACAGACGAGATCTGAGAACACGCGGTTGCACTTGGTGCGATCCGCGGCCGAGCTGTTCGACCGCAACGGGTTCTCGGGAGCGACGTTGGAGGACGTCAGCCGGGCCGCCGGGGTCACCAAGGGGGCCTTCTACTTCCACTTCTCGTCCAAGGACGAGCTGGCCGGCGCGATCCAGGCCGAGGCGTGCGCGCTGCTGCGCGGCGCGGTCTACCGGGCGCTCGGTGACGGCACCGGGGTGTTGCAGTCACTGGTCGACCTGACCCACGAGATCGCGCACTGGCTGGAGAACGAGGCGGTGGTCCGCGCGAGCATGCGCACCGCACGCGAGTGCGGCCACCGGGGAGCTCCCTTCCTCGACTTCTACGTCGACCTGCTCTCCGCGGTGGAGACCATGCTCTTCAGCGCGGAGCAGGCCGGCGAGCTCGCCGACTCGGTGCCCATCGAGCAGGTGAGCACGCTGGTACTGACCCTGTGTGCCGGCGTCGAGATGCTGTGGTGGTCGGGGATCCGCCAGGGCAGCGTGCGGGACAGCCTGCGGGACATGTGGACCCTGGCGTTACCCGGCATCTCGGCGCGGACCAACACCGACAAGCTCGACCCCTGCGGCCCCGAGTCGTTCGACTGATCACGACCGGGAGGACCCGGCGGACCAGGGCAGGCTCAGCCGCCCGGTGACCGGAACCGGTGCCGGACCGGAGACCTCCGCCAGCCGCTCCAGCGCGCCCGCCGGCAGGTCAAGGGCGAACCCGGGCAGCGCCTGCTCGTACTGCTCGTGCGTCCGGGGCCCGAGCACCACCGACGCGACCCCCGGCCGGGCGGCCACCCAGGCCACCGCCACCGCCGTCGGCGTCGTGCCAAGCTCACCGGCCAGCCGCGCCACCTCCCTGGCGATCGCCAGGTTGCGTTCGCTGAGTTGGTCGTCGACCCACCGCCGCGCCCGGTCGGTCTCCCGCGCGAGCACCCGGCCCATCCGCGAGGCCGGGTCCGGCCGCGCGCCGGACCGGTAGCGCCCGGCGAGCACCCCGCCGCCGAGCACGCCGTAGGCCAGCACGCCCAGCCGGTGACGGCGCGCCGCCGGCAGGATCTCCGCCTCGATGTCCCGGCGCAGCAACGAGTACTGCGCCTGCAACCCGACCAGCGGCGTCCCGGCGACCCGCTGGGCCGCCCACTGGGCCTCGACGATCTGGGCGGCGGTGAAGTTGGACGCCCCGAGGTAGCGGACCTTCCCGTCGCGGACGAACCCGTCGAGGGTCGCCATCGTCTCCTCGATCGGGGTGCCCTCGTCCCACTGGTGGCACTGGTAGAGGTCGACGTGGTCGGTGCCCAGCCGGCGCAGGCTCGCCTCCAACGCCCGGGTCAGGTGGACCCGGGACAGGCCGCGCTCGTTGGGGCCCGGCCCGTGCGGCTGGAAGGCCTTGGTGGCGATGACGACCTGGTCGCGCCGTCCGCGCACCGCCGCGCCGACGATCCGCTCGGACTCGCCGGCGTTGTAGTTGTCGGCGGTGTCGAGCAGGGTGTGCCCGGCGTCGAGGAACGCGTCGATGACCGGGCGGGCCTGCTCCTCGGGAACCCCGAGCCCCCAGGCGGTTCCGAAGTTCGCGGTGCCCAGGCAGGCCCGCGAGACCCGCAGGCCGGACCCGCCGAGCGGACGGTGGAAATCGGTCACCTCGACTCCCTTGACGCGCTGACATACCGGTCGGCATGGTAATCCCGCCCGAGGCCCGGCAGCAGCACCACTTGGGGGCAACCGATGGACCTGGCCCGTGATCGCATTCGGTTCCTCCGCGAGCTGCGCTCGGTGCGCCGCTTCCAGGACCGGCCGGTGCCGCCGGAGGTGATAGCGGATCTGCTGGAAGTCGCTCGTTGGACCGGAAGCTCGGTCAACCGGCAGCCGTGGGAGTTCGTGGTCGTGCTCACCAGTGGAACTCGAGTGGCCCTCGAGTCGGCCGGCGGGACGCCGGGCCACGCGCCGCTGGCCGACGCCCCGCTGGCGATCGCCGTCGTGCTCGACGCGCCGAGGGCGGCCTTCGACGGCGGCCGGGTGTGCGAGCGGCTGCTGCTGGCGGCCTCCGCGCACGGGCTGGGCGCGAGCCTGGTCGGCTTCTCCGGGGACGCCGAGGCCAGGGCGAAGGAGATCCTCGGGGTGCCGGCGCGGCGGCTGATGACCCGGGTGGTGATCGCCGGCTACCCGGCGGGCGAACGGGCCGGGTTGGTGAGCGCGGAGCGGGGTGTGGACACCCGGTTGCCGCTGGGGACTCTGCCGGTCGGACGCCGCCACCTGGCCGAGATCGTCTATCGCGAGCGTTACGGCGTTCGGTGGCAGGTGGTCTGACGCTCGGCTGAGGACCTGCGTCGCGAACGGCTGTTACCAGATGCGCCGGCCAGCCCATCTTGGCGGGGTGAATGGCGGAACAGCGGTGACCGGAAAGATCGACGACCAGACCTGCCGGTCGGGACCCCGGCGGCTCAGGCGGTGGCCGCGGCCTGCGAGCGCTGCGCCGACCAGTCGGTGGTGCCGGCGGGGTTGAAGCGGGCGACGCGGCGGGGCGGGACCAGGCCGGGGAGGGCGATCTTCCACATCACGGTCAGCCGCTCGTGGACGTCCTGGCGGTTGGTGAGCACGGCCGACTGGGTCTGCACCCCCATGAACGCGGCCGAGATCCAGTTGGCCACCTCCTGGGTGTCCCACTCCTGGCGCACGTCGCCCCGGTCCTTGGCCCTGGACAGCAGGTCGCCGACCAGCTTGATCCATCCCTCGTAGACCGCGGCGTCGGGCGAGGCGAAGTTGGCCTCCATGACCAGGCGGTTTCCCGCGCGGACCCGGACGTTGGTCCACATGCTGTGGGCCAGTGCGTGGCTCATGTCGATGACTGTCTGCAGGCCGCCGTCCTCGTTGTCCGGGACGGTGACGGCCGCTCCCCACGGCTCGGAGGCCAACGCGCGGGCCAGCTCCTCCTTGGAGGAGAAGTGGAAGTAGAGGGCGCCCTTGGTGACTCCGGCCCTGGCCAGGATGTCCGACAGGCTCGCGCCGTCGAAGCCCCGCTCGTCGAAGACCTCGGCGGCCGCGTCGAGGATGGCGTTGCGTGTGCGTTCCGCCCGGTCCTGCCGTGCCAAAGCGCACCTCCTTCATCAGGCCCCAGTTGATCCAGCACCTTCAGCATGCCACCGCCCGCGGGCGGGCCAGGTCGCGCCTCGATCCTGGATGAGTCCCGGTCGACCCTCGCTCCAGGGTAACTCAAGGGTGACACCATCGGGCCTCGAGAAAAAACCGGGTGGTAGGTATGGTTCCTCTTGTGTGGTCCAGGCCACGCCCGAAGATACCGATCTTCGAGCGGAACTCGGGCTGGCCGACTCGGCGCCGAGGGGCACCAGCCGACCCGGGCCACGCGCTCGAGAGTCCACACAAGGGCAGTGACGCCAACGACCTTTATGAGAGGTTCGGCATGACCACCATGATCAACAGCCAGGAAGTGTCGTCGGCCGAGGGCTTACGAACCACGGAGCCCCTGCTGATCCAGCAGTCCGTTCCGCCCAGGCTGGTGCGTCGCATCAACAGCTCTGACGTGTTCGTGACCCAGCTCGCCCAGATCGAGGAGAACCGGTACCAGGTCGGCGTCCGCTGGCCCGGCACCCACAGCTTCTACCGCCCGGCCGCGTCCAACCTGCACGACCCGTTGCTCTTCCTGGAAAGCGTGCGGGAGGCGGGAGTGCTCATCGCGCACGCCGGCTACGAGATCCCGTTCGAGTACAAGTTCCTCACCCGGGACAAGCGCTTCCGCGTGGAAAGCCTGGAAGGCCTGCGGACCAACGGATCCGACCCGGTCGACGTCACCCTCGTGGTCACCGCCAAGGACATCCAGCGCCGCGCCAAGAACTACGCCGGCATGCTGTTCGAGGTCGAGTGCTTCCGCGACGGCGTGCGGATCGGGACCGCGGCCTACCGGTGGAGCTGCGTCACCGCCGCCGGCTACACCCGCCTGCGCGGCCGCTACCGCGACGCCGTGCCCGAGGTCCCGGCCGGCGCCGACCCGGTCAACCACGAACTGGTCGGCCGCTGCGCCCCCATCGACGTCATGCTGGCCAGGACCAGCGGGGAGAACACCTGGCTGCTGCGCGTCGACCCCGAGCACCGCGTGGTCTACGACCACCCGATGGACCACGTCCCCGGCAACGCCATCATCGAGGCCGGCCGCCAGGCCGCCCTGCTCACCGCCGCCACCCCCGACGCCATCCCGTCGGGCGGCGAGCTGGACTTCCACCGCTACATCGAGTTCGACCAGCCGTGCACGGTGACCGCCAAAGCGGTTCCCGGCACCACCACCGTCCGCCTCGCCTTCGACCAGAGCGGCGTCAGGATGGCCGACGGCTCGCTCGACCTGTGCACGCCCTGAGCGCACCGCACCCTGCCCCCACCCTCTTCGGGCGTCACCCGCCCCTGCGGCCACCCGTCGCCAGCGCGACGGGTGGCCGCCCGCCTGTCCCCGTACCGGTACGTCACTCGCCGGCCCGGTCGGCGATCGTGTGCAGCGACCGCATCAACGCCTCCTGCCGCTCGGTCAGCGTGTCGAGCCGCTGCTGCAACTCGGCCAGCTCCCGGCTCAGGTCGACGCTCTCGGTGAGGTCGCGGGTGACGTCGCCGACCGCCGCCTCCGCCGGCAGGTCCGACAGCAGCGACCGCATCCGCGCCCGCAGCGCCGGCCCCGGTTCCACCCCCAGCTCCCGCAGCAGCCGCCGCCGCGCCCGGTCGTACACCCCGATCGCGTCGGACTGGCGGCCGTCACGGTGCAGGGCCACCATCAGCTGGTCGTAGAACCGTTCCCGCATCGGGAACGTCGCGGTCGTCTCCTCCAGCTCGCCGATCACCTCGGCGTGCTGACCGGCGCGCAGGCTCGCGTCGTAGAGCGCCTCGTAGGCGGCCAGCCGGTGCTCCTCCAGGACGACGGCCTCCGCCGCGCACACGTCACCGGTCACACAGCCGTCCAGCGCCGGGCCGCGCCACAGCTCCAGCGCCGCGCGCAGCCGGGGGATCGCCACCAGCGGCCGGTCGCCGGTGACCGCCTTGGCCGAGGCGACCAGGTCGGTGAACTCGTCGGTGTCGGTCTCGCCGGGCAGCAGGTCCAGCTGGTAACCGGGCGGCCGGGTGCGGATCCGGTCCCCGCCGGCGGCCTCCAGCAGTTTGCGCAGCCGGCGGACGTGCGCCTGCAACGCGTTGGCGACCCCGGCCGGCGGGTGCTCTCCCCACAGCGCGGCGACCAGCCGTTCGGCCGACACCACGTGTCCCGACCGCACCGCCAGGGTGGCCAGCAGCACCCGCTGCTTGAGACCGGGCACCTCGACCCGTTCGCCGTGCCCGTCCCGCAGTTCCAGCGGGCCCAGGAGGTTCAGCCGCATCAGCGTTTCGCCGCGTGGTCGGCGGTGACCAGGCCGGTGTCGAAGGCGTAGATCACCGCGTGGATCCGGTTGCGCAGGCCCAGTTTGCCCAGCAGGTTCTGCATGTGGGACTTCACCGTGTGCTCGGAGACGGTCAGCGCCTCGGCGATCTCGGCGTTGGACAGACCACGGGCCACCAGCGCCAGCACGTCGCACTCGCGCTCGCTGAGCCCGTCGCGCAGCGCCATGTGGCGCCCCGGGACCGTCTCGGTCCGCCCGGGGTCCTCGGCCCGCACGAGCGTGAACCCGGCCGCGGCGATCCGCACGGCCGCGACGACCTCCTCCGGGGTCGCCCACGCCGGCAGCCAGCCGCAGGCCAGACCGGGCCGGCCGTCGGGCACGACCTGTGGCTCGCCGTCGCGCACCCCGATCCCGAGCACCCGCACGACCCGGCCGGTGCGGCGCACCGAGTCCCGCACGGTGGCCAGCATCGGCGCCGCGTCCGCGACGTGGAGTCCGTGCAGCAGCAGGACGTCCGGCCGCAGTTGGGTCACCGTGGTGACCACAGCGGGTCCGGTCCGGTGCTCACCGACCACGACCATGCCGGGCTCGCCGTCCAGCGCCGCGAGCACCCCGCGCCGGGCGAGCACGTCGTCGCCGACGACCAGAACCCGGATGCCGTCGGTGTCCTCCTCGCACGGCGGATCGGGGTGGCGGTGGTCGTTCGCCGGGTGGTTGTGTGGGGTCGCGTCGGGACGGGGGAGGACACGCACCGCGTGACCCGAGACGGCACGGAGCGTGAATCTTCCGGCACGGTCTCGCCAGGTCGGGTCACTCCAGTGGTCCATGACTGTTTCGCCTCGCCTCGCCTCTCAGTGCCGAACCCAGGAGTCCGGCACGTTTCACGCTAAGCGGTCCTCGCGCGCCAGGGTTCTTTCGTTGAGCGGTCTTCTACTCACGGCATATGGACGGTCGACTGTCGTGTTGGGACCACTCAGCTCATGATCTTGATCCTGGTTTGACGTGGGCCCGCGCGCACGCCCAGGATCAACACAATTTCCCAACTATTTCTAGAAACGGAGTAGAGCTTGCGCGCGCGATTCATCGGGAAGGACCCTTGTTCCCAGGAGGGCCAGTCACCGACGTTGTTCGCCACCGACCGGGCCGATCGGCGCACGTACATCGCCCAGGGGTGGGTGGTGACGGACGCCCAGGCGCTCGCCGACGTGGGGCCGGTACCCCAGGGCGAGGCGATCATCGAGATCCCCGAGGACGTGCTGCGGATGTACAGCCACGATCTCGTCGGGGAGTTGAACTGAAGATATTCCGAGAAATTTCTCGGTGAGCGGCGCTCCGGCCGGTAGCCTGGTCGGGTACCAGCAGGGGCGCGCTGTAGCTGTGCAACGCGCCGTTCGACGGGACGTGCGCCGTGCCACAGAACAGGATGAGCGGGGTGTCGAGCCTCCACGAGGCTCGTCTCGTACTCGGCAAACGCCTCCGTGAGCTGCGCAGACACGCGGAACTGAGCGGGCGTCAGCTCGCGGAGGCGCTCGCCTGGCCCCCGTCCAAGGTGTCCAAGTTGGAGAACGGCCGGCAGTCGCCGACCGAAGCGGACATCAGGGCGTGGACCAAGGCGACGGACAGTCTGGACGACACCGAGGGGCTGCTCGCCTCGTTGCACATGCTCACCGTGCAACACATCGAGTGGCAGCGGCAGTTGCGGGGTGGGCTCAAGACCCACCAGACCGAACTGGCCGCCCTCGATGCCAAGACCAGGCTTTTCCGTGCGCTGGAGTGCACCTTCGTTCCGGGACTGCTCCAGACGGCGGAGTACGCGAGGGCCAGGTTCCGGCAGAGTCTCAAGGTGTTACGAGTCGCCGGTGACGTCGACGAAGCTGTCCAGGCGCGCATTCGTCGACAGGAGATTCTGTACCGAGCGGACAAAAGATTCCATTTCGTACTGACCGAAGCGGCACTGCGCTATCGGTTGTGCACGCCTGAGGTGATGTTGGGTCAACTGGACCGACTGATCGCGTTGTCAGCGTTGCCGAACATGAAATTTGGAATAATCGGCTTCGAGACACCGTATGTCGTGGCCCCCACCCACGGGTTCTGGCTGCTCGACGACGACCGAGTCATGGTGGAGACCTTCTCGGCCGAGCTGAACTTGGCTCAGCCGCAGGAGATCGAGCTGTACCGGTCGATCTTCGAGTCGATGGCGACGGCCGCGGTGTACGGCCGGTCGGCACGCTCCGTGATCAAAAGAGTGATCGACGACCTATCGGCCGAGGCGGGCACCGATGGCGACTGATTATCATGACGGACACGTTTTTCGCGATCTGAAGAAACGTGGAGAAATTTTCTTCTCTTCTCGGCGTGTCGCGCCCTACTGTTCAAGCATGACCCGGGCATTGATCCTGGTTCGACTGAAACCCCGGCAGCCGGACGGGTCGATGATCGGTGAGAGCCGGCGGACGTGCCATCTCGTGCCGCTGCCGGAAGCCGACGCGATGCCGCGGTTCCTGACCGCGTACTGCGGCCTGCGCATCGTACCTGGGTCCGGGGAAGTGCTGGCAACGCCAGCCGGAATGCCGTGCGAGCCCTGTATGGCGAGCTCGCCGGTGCCGGCGTTCGCGATGCTCCAGCACTTCCGCGGCCGGCTCAGCGGCGGCGGCACCGACCGCTGAGCCGGCTTCAGGCTAGTTCACCAGAAGAAGTGCGAAACCGTCGTGGCCCTTGGCCCCGACGGTTTGCACCATCGTGGCGCTGACCCGCGGTTCGTCGGCCAGCATCCGGCCGAACTCCCGGATCCCGGCGATGCCCGGGTTGTCGTCATCGTCGTGCATCACGCGACCCCCGCGCACCACGTTGTCCACCACGATGATGCTGCCCGGCCGGGTCAGCCGCAGCGCCGAGGTGACGTAGGCGGGGATGTTCGCCTTGTCGGCGTCGACGAAGACCAGGTCGAACGGCCCGGCGCCGTCGTTCTCGAGTTCGGCGAGCCCGTCCAGCGCGGCGCCGACCCGAATGTCCACCCGGTCACCGAGTCCCGCGCGGTCGACGTTCGCGCGGGCGATCTCGGCATGCCGGCCCTCGTACTCCAGGGAGATCAACCGCCCGTCGTCCTGCAGAGCCCTTGCCAGCCAGATCGTGCTGTAGCCACCGAGGGTGCCGATCTCCAGGATCGTGCGCGCGCCCCGGATTCGGGCGAGCAGGTGCAGCAACTTGCCCTCGGTCGGCGAAACAGCCACCGACGGCAGCCCGGCGGCGTCGCTGTCGGCCAGGGCGGCGTCGAGTACGGGGTCGTCGCCGACGACCAGATTGGTGAGATAGCCGTCGACCGCGGTCCAGAGTTCCTCCGTCATGACCCCGTTCTACCCCTCGCGGTCCAGTTCGCGTTCGAACGTGGCGAGCGTGTCAACGAACAGCCGCCGCTGTTCGGGGGTGAGCGGTTCGAGGGCGGTGGTCCACGCCCGCGCGGTGAACGCCAACCACGCCTCGACGGCGGCCGTGCGCCGTGCCGGAATGCTCACGATGGTCCGGCGGCGGTCGTCCGGGTCCTCGGTGCGTTCGAGCATGTCCTGGCGGCTGAGTTCGCCGACCATCAGGCTGACCGTCGCCGGCGCGACCTCCAGGCGTTTGGCCAGCTCGTTGACCGGCATCGGGCCGTCGAGAAGCAGGTAGGAGAACAACGACAGGTGGCGCGGTGCGAGGGCGACCCCGGCGAGCTCGGCCGGCGGGGCGGTGCGTTTGGCCCGCCCGACCAGGCGGGGCAGCAGGAGCAGCACCGTGCGCACCGCGTCCTTGAGGGTCAGGCCGTCCGTTGCCATAGCCAGTCTTCCTACCCGTTCGCGTGTCTCCGGCGGGATCCTACCCCGATCCACTGTGGATCTGTTCCGCGGAAAGAAAAAGCGGCCGCACCACAGGGGTGCGGCCGCCCAGACCTCGATCAACCCCGAGGTTCGAGAACGAACACCGGAATCTGCCGGTCGGTCTTCTTCTGGTAGTCGGCGTAGTCGGGATAGGCCGCGACCGACCGGTCCCACCAGAGGGCCCGCTCGTCCCCGGAGACCTCCCTGGCCCGCATCTCCATCGTGTCGACCCCGTCCCGCACCTCGATATCGGGATTGGCGACAAGGTTGTTGTACCACACGGGATTCTTGGGTGCCCCGCCCAGCGATGCCACGGCGGCGTACACGCCATCGTGCTCCACCTTCATCACCGGGACCTTGCGCACCTTGCCGGACTTGGCTCCCAGCATGGTGAGGATCACGACGGGCATGTCCCGCAGCGTCGTGCCCGAGGTACCCCCCGAGCTCTCGTACTGTTCCACCTGGTCGTTCGCCCAGCTCGACGCGCCTGGCGCGTATTCACCTTCCAATGGCATACCTGTAGTCAACACCAAGTCCCCCGGGCGAGCATGCCGTCACCGGATGCGGTCACGGATCCACTCACCGGCTGGCTTGAGTCGCTCCGGCGTGGTATAGGGCCCGCCCGGGCAGGTCCCGGTCTCGAAGACGGCGCCGGAGCGGAAGTCGTCGGAGAAGTTCCAGTTGGTCCAGCTGATCTGCTTGTCGGCCATCAGGTCGAGGAACCGCTGCGCCATGGCGAAGTCGTTGGCCCCGTCCCCGGAGTAGGTCTGCGTCCCGAACTCGGTGACGAACATCGGCAGACGATCAGCCGCGCGGGACAACGCCCCCAGGTACTCGTCCCGATGCGACGCGGCGTAGAAGTGGAACGTGTACATGATGTTCGAGGCGTTCACCGGGTTGTTGACGACCTCCGACTCGTCGGCCCCGTCGGAAACCCCCAGCGACGACCAGGCGCGCGTACCGACAAGAATCGGCGTCTCCGGGTCGACGGCCCGAATCACCGGGATCAACTCCTCGGCGTAGGACTTGATCCGCGACCACGGCACCCCGTTGGGCTCGTTGGCGATCTCGTAGAGCAGGTTCGTGTTCCCGTTGTGCCGCCGGGCGATCTCGGTGAAGAACGTCTTGGCCCGCTCCAGGTTGTAGTACGGATCGCCGGGGTCGAGCATGTGCCAGTCGACGATCGCGTACATCCCACGGGCCGTGGCCTCGTCGATGATCCCGCTGACCCGGTCGGTGAACCCGGCGGGATCGGTCTCGTACCCGTCCTCCTGGACGTACATGGAGATCCGCAGGACGTCGGCCCCCCAGTCGCCCGACAGCGCGTCCAACGAGGCGTCGTTGACGCACTGCGAGTACCACTGGAGGCCGTGCGTGCTCATCCCACGCAACTGAACGGGCGAGCCGGAGGAGTCACACAGTTTGACCCCACACACCCGAAGCTGTCCCTCGGCGCGCACCTGCGCCGGCTGCGACACCGCGGAGGTGACCGGCGAACTGAGCACCCCCGCCACCAGGACCCCCGCCACCAGAACCCCAACCCGACGCATCACGATGAGTCTCCCTTCGTCCACGCTCAGTACACGGGGTCTAGACCATTCCCCACAACCACCAATCGAAGGTTGACAGCCGTTCACCCCGGTCGCGTCGCGCCCCGGCGGGTCAGCGTGACCGGATGTCCTCGACTACCGCGCAGGTGTCCGGTAGCGGGTCGGTGGCGTTGGCCTGGGTGGCGAGACGGGTGAGCAGTGCCTTGAGCGTCGCGCGGTCCTCGTCGGGGAGGGCGGCGAGGATGTGGTGTTCGGCGTGGCCAAGGCGTTCGGTCAGGCGGGCCAGCAACTCACGGCCCTGGCCGGTGGCGACGATGGTGCGGGTGCGCCGGTCGGTGGGGGCGGGGCGGCGCACGACGAGGCCGGCGCGTTCGAGGTCGTCGAGCAGGTAGGTCATGACGGTGCGGTCGATGCCCAGCCGCTCGCACAGTGCCGACTGGCTGGGGGCCTCGTCGCTCACGGCCGCGGTGAGGACCTGGTAGCCGCGGTGGCCGCCGGGCATGCCGGTCATCACCGCGTCGGTTGCCTTGAGGTAGGCGCGGAAGACCACGCCGAGGGTCCAGCCGAGATCGCCGTCGAGTGCCGCCATGGCGACTATGGTACGCGGCACACAAGAACGTCTGTGCAACAGAACATCTCGTGGCATACTGATCTCATGTCCGACTACGGCCACTCCCTGGAGTTCGGTGTCTTCCTGCCGCCCGCGGCGCAGACCGCCGGCGACGCGCTCACCCTCGCCCGCCTCGCCGACCGGCTCGGTCTCGACCTGGTCAGCGTGCAGGACCACCCGTACCAGGCGAGTTTCCTGGACGCCTGGACCCTGCTGTCGGTCATCGCCGCCGGCACCGACTCGGTGCGGGTGTTCCCGAACGTGGTCAACCTGCCGTTGCGCCCGCCGGCCGTGCTCGCCCGCTCGGCCGCCAGCCTGGACATCCTGTCCGGCGGCCGCGTCGAACTCGGCCTGGGCGCCGGCTCGTTCTGGGACGCGATCGAGGGTATGGGTGGCCCCCGGCGCTCGCCGGCCGAGTCGGTCGCCGCGCTCGAGGAGGCCATCGCCGTCATCCGCGCGCTGTGGGCGCCCGGCCGCCGGGGCGTGCGCCTGGACGGCGAGCACTACCGGCTGGCCGGCGCGCACCCCGGGCCGGCCCCGGCGCACGACATCGGCATCTGGCTGGGCGCCTACAAGAAACGCATGCTGTCGATGACCGGCCGCCTGGCCGACGGCTGGCTGCCCAGCGCGCCCTACGCCCCACCCGAGCAACTGGCCGGCATGAACCAGATCATCGACGACGCCGCCCTGGCCGCCGGTCGGTCCACATCGGACATTCGGCGGCTGTACAACATCACCGGCACGTTCACCGGCCGGGGCAACGACTTCCTGCGCGGCCCGGCGAAGGTCTGGATCGAACAGCTGGCCGAGCTGACCCTGGCGGACGGGGTTTCCAGCTTCATCCTCATGGTCGAACCCGACAGCGACGACGACCTGCGCCGCTTCGCCGAGGAGGTGGCTCCCGGGGTGCGCGAACTGGTCGCCCAGGAACGCGCCCTGGCCACAGCGCCCCCACCGTCGCCTTCGTCGATCGCACCGTCCTCGCCGTCCTCGCCGGCCTCGGTGGTCGAGGTGGGCACGAGCGTGCCGGCCAGGGTCGGCGTCACCCCCACGCCCGACCCCGGTGTTCGGCTGTCCCCGACCCAGCCGTGGGACGAGACGACCCGCCCGGCGGGCCCGGCGGCCGACGAGAACGCCGTGTACACCGACAGTGGTCGGGCCAGCGGCCAGCACCTGATCCAGGTCCACGACCACCTGCGCGACGAGCTGGACCGGGTCAGGTCCCTGGTGTCCCAGGTGGTCGACGGCCGGCTGGACGTCGGGTCGGCCCGGTCGGAGATCAACGAGATGACCATGCGCCAGAACAACTGGACACTGGGCGCGTACTGCGAGAGCTACTGCCGGGTGGTCACCGTGCACCACTCGATCGAGGACCAGTCCCTGTTCCCCCAGCTACGCCACGCCGACCCGCGACTGGGCCCGGTCGTCGACCGCCTGGCCGAGGAACACCGAGTGATCCACGACGTCCTCAACCAGGTCGACACGGCCCTGGTCGCGATGGTGGCCGAGCCGGCCCGCATCGACGAGCTGATCGCGGCGGTGGACCTGCTCACCGACACACTGCTATCCCACCTGTCCTATGAGGAACGCTCCCTGGTCGAACCCCTGGCCAGACTGCCCCTGGGCATCGCCTGACCCCTGACACCTGGCCCGACCCCCGACCCCCGACCGCCGCTGGCCGCTGGCCGGCTGGGTCGCGACCGTTCGACTGCTCGACCACCGGCGGCCGTTTGCTGCGGGCCCGATTGTCGCTGGCTGGGTCGCCGCTGTCCGACTGCCCGACCGCGCTGTCGCGGTTGGCGGATTGCCGCCGCCAGCCACGGATGTTCGGTAGCTGGTGGGTCGTTGGAGCCGGGTGGGTCGTGGGGGAGGGGTGTGTTCGCGGTGGGAGTCGTTGGGCTTTTTGGGGGTGTGTCTCACCCTTTTGGCGCACGACAGTCGTAGGGGCGGCGCGTTAGAGTTGGCCACCTTCGTGAAGGGGACACGGTGGTGCACGAAGCTGATCATCCTGGCCTGGGGCAGGGGTGGGGGCGGCTCGTGCCACGGCGGTGGCAGGTGTGGTCGCTCTCTCGTCCGATTCTGTTCTATGTGCTAGCTGTGGAGATCGTGGCTGTTGTCGCGGTCGTCGCCGCGGCGAACGCGGGGGACGTCACGCGGCGGGACGTGGTGTGGCTGGCCGTTCTGATGGTGGCGGCGTTGGTTTATCAGGAGGCCATCCGGTCCATTGATCGGGTGCGTGACGTTGCGGTGGCGGGATCGTCGTACACGCATTTGTTGTCGGTGTGGGTGTTCGCGAGTGTGTTGCTGTTACCGCCGGTGTTGACGGCTGTGTTGGTCGTTTTCGGCTATCTGCACGCTTATCTGCGCATTTACTGGCGGCGGGTGTTGTTCTACCGCAAGGTGTTCTCGGCGGCGACTGTGTTGATCGCGAGCGTTGGTGCGCATGTGTTGCTCGCGGTGATGTATCCCGGGCAGGGACATTCGTACGTGGAGGCCCTGGAAGGCCCGGTCGGGTTGGCGGCGCTGGTAGCGGCGGCGGTCGTGTATCGGCTGGTGAACTACGGGTTGGTGCTCACGGTCATCCTGGTCACGAACCTGGACCGGCCGGCGCGGGCGGCGCTCGGTAACGCGAGTGATCACCTGATGCTCAGTGGCGGCGTCGCGTTGGGGTGCGGGGTGGCGATGGTGATGACCATCGAACCGTGGCTGATGCCGATCCTGATGTTGACCGTGCTCGGGCTGCACATGGGATTGCTGGTGCCACAGTTCCGCGAAGCCAGCCGCAACGATCAGAAAACCGGTTTGTTCAACGCGTCGTTCTGGTCGAAACAGGTGTCCGACGAGATGGACCACGCCCGCCGCCTCGACGGCACCATGGCGATCCTGGTCGTCGACCTCGACCACTTCAAACGGGTCAACGACCGGAACGGGCACCTCGCCGGCGACCTCGTGCTCCGCGCCGTCGCCGAGGCGATCAAGAAGTCGGTGCGCACCCACGACATCGTCGGCCGCTACGGAGGTGAGGAGTTCGCCGTGGTCCTGCCCGGCGTCACCACCAACGGTGTCCTCCCCGCCGCCGAACGCATCCGCGACGCGATCGCGCAGGTACGGGTCGCTGTCACCGACCTGAACGGTGTCGAGCGGGTCATCGCCGGCCTGACCGCGTCGGTCGGAGCGGCGGTGTTCCCCGACCACGGCACCGACCGCAACTCCCTGCTGCTGACCGCCGACGCCGCCCTCTACGAGGCGAAAGATGCCGGTCGGGACCGCACCAGGCTCGCCGGCCGCACGATCCGCGTGCCCTCCGCCAGACTTCCCGCCACCCCCGTCCCCGGCGACCACCTTCGGCACTGAGCCACCTCATCGAAGACCCAAGGAATCAAACTCATCCGCCCCGGCTGATCAAGCCCGCGTGCCCACACAGCGGCCCGACGCCGATGGGGTTGAGGCACAGGCACCCGGGCACGGTCGCGGCAAGAGACAGCGGCTGCTCAAGCCATCGCGGAGATCCATCAGCCGGAAGCCACGACGGACGTTGCGCCGGAAGCCACGACGGACGTTGCGGCGGAGGTCGCGCCAGGAAGCCACGCGGAGGTACGGCGGGAGGCCGCGCGGGTGGCTGTAGTGGGTGGTTGTGGCGGGGTGGCGGCGGCGGGAGCGGTGCCCGGGAGGTTGCGCAGGAGACGCGGCGGGAGGTCGCGGCGGAGGTTGTTGTGGGTGGCTGTGGCGCGAGGTTGTGGTGGGGAGCGGTGGTCGGGAGGTTGTGCAGGGGGTTGCGGCGGGAGTGTCGCGGGTGGAGGTGGTTGTGATGGGAGGTTGCGCGGAAGGTGGAGTGGGTGGCTGTGGCGGGAACCGGTGTGGGTGGTTGTGCGGTGGTGCGCGGGAGGTTGCGACAGAGCCCCGACCGGACAGAGCCGCAGTGAGGCGAGATGTCAATGTCTTCCCGGCCCCCCGGCCCCCCGGCCCCCCGGCCCCCCGGCCCCCCGGCCCCCCGGCCCCCCGGCCCCCCGGCCCTGAACCCTGAACAAACCCGCTACAGGAGACGTTTGTGGTAGATGCGGTAGTCGCAGGGGGTGGCCAGGAGAGGGGCCAGGTGGGGGTAGTCCTCGTCGAACCTGGTGGTGTGGGTCAGGTGGTAGCCGGTGCGGGTGTACCAGTGGGCGAGGGCTTCCTTGGCGGGGTGGGTCCAGGTTTGGGGGACCAGGAGTTCCAGGCGCATGTGGTGGCGGCCGGCGGCTTCGGCCTGGGCCTCCGCGTGGTCGATCAGGGCTGTGGCGATGCCTTTGCCCTGGTGTTCGGGGGCGGTGGCGAGCAGGCTGAACGAGCTGACGTCCTCGGTCAGGTGTTGGAGGCGCAGACACGCCACGACCTCGCTGTCGAGGGTGGCGACCACCAGCTCACCGGCACGGGTCAGGGCGGAGAGTTCGTCGACGGTGGTTCTCGCTGCGCCGTCCTGCCAGAGGCCGGCCTCGGCCTGGGCGTACACCTTGTTGACCATCGCGCAGAGCGGGGTCAGGGTGTCGAGGTCGGTGGCCTGGGCCGGGGGTAGCGGCTGGACGCGCAGGTCTGGGGTCATGCGGTGTAGAACTCCTTGAGGACGGGGGCCAGCGCCGCCGGCTTCACCATGTGGTTCTGGCCCGGCAGGGTGCGGTAGGTGGCGTTGGGCATGGCCTTGGCCATGGCCTCGACACCGGTGCGCATCCATCCTGAGCTCTTGCCGCCGTCGATCACCAGGGTGGGCATGGTGGCCGTGGACCAGCGGTCGGCCGGCGGGCGGTTGCCCTGTTGCAGGCCGCGCATCAGGGTGAAGTCGTAGCGCAGGGTGGGGGCCACGGCCTTCAGGCGCGACCACGCCGGCATGAGGCGCATCATGGCGATCGCGAAGCCGGGGACCTGGACCGCGCGCATGAACGACTTCACCGCGTCGCCGTTGCGACCGGAGTCGACCAGCGAGGTGATGCGTTCCAGGCTGTCGGCGGGCAGCGGTTCGCGGTCCCGGTCGTCGACGATCAGCGGCGGCTCGTAGATCGCGAGACGCGGAGTGCCGATGCCCCGGGCGGCGGCGTCGGCGGCCAACACCGCGCCGGAGGAGATTCCGTACAGGTACGGGGAACCGCCGGCCTCCTTGGCGAGCGCGGCGAGGTCCTCGACCTCGCGCTCGATGGAGATCTCCGAGCCGGCGTCGCTCTCGCCCCGGCCGCGACGGTCGTAGAGGTAGACCGTGAAGCTGTCGGCGAGCTCGGCGGCCAGCGGACGGGCCGGGCCGCTGTCGCGGTAGCACATGGCGCCGTCGACCAGGATCAGCGCGGGGCCGGAACCGGTGCTCTCGTAGGCGATGCGGGTGCCGTCGGCGGAGGTGAGGTAGCTGGTCATCGGGAGTTTTCCTTTCCGGACAGGAGGTTGTCGAACCACGCGCGCCACACCTTCTCGGCGACCCTGCGCTCGTCCTCGGTGTAGTCGGCGGAGAACATGCTGTGGCAGGCGATGATCGAGCCACCGAAGCCCTGCATGAACCGGTAGATGGCCTCCGGGGTGCGCAGGCCGAGGGTCTGCTCGTTGACGAAGTACACCTCGCCGGTCTCGGTCGGCCCGGTCGGGCCGGTCAGCACGAGCGGGTCGCCGGCCCGCACCTGCTCGGACAGGCCAAGCCTGTCGCGCAGGGCGTGCCAGGTGGCCGGCCAGTCGGTGATCGACGGGCCGAACACGGTCAGCGGCAGCGCGGTGCGACCGGGGAAGTGCAGCAGGCACTGGAGCAGCGTGGAGAAGAACATCTCGAAACCCAGGCGCATCGCCTCGAACTCGTCGTTCCAGTCGTCGCCGGGCAGGAAACCGCTGGTGGCCATGCGCAGTACGGTGCTTGACCGGTCGCGGCCCTCGATCAGGAACTCGTAGGCGACGAACCGGCCGTCCGGCCCCGGTTCGTTGGCGTAGGCCAGCCGGCGCATCGGCTCCCACTCGCTGATCCGGTACGTGGGCCGGAAGTCGCCGAAGGACTGGCGCACGGTGGCGGTCGCCTCGTCGACGTCGTTGCGGCCCATGAACCAGGAGTCGATGCCGGGTCCGGTGGCGATGGCCTGCCACACCTGCTCGGGGTCGGCCGGAACCTCGATCCGGTCTGTCTGGTTGAACTCGTGTCCCATCGTTCAGCTCTCGGTGTCGATCTTGGGGTGGACGGCGACGAGCAGCCGGTGCGCACGGCCGCCGACCGTGGACTCGTCGTGGTACTTGGCGACCAGGGTGGTCACGGCCTGGCCGAGTTCCTCGGCGAAGGCCGCCCGGTCGGCGGCGTTGGCGAACCGGACCTCACCGTCGAGCGCGAAGGTCGCCACCCGTTTCTGGGCCTTGGTCGCGCCGGAGATGAGCATGCCGACGTCACGCACGAGCCGGGCACCGAGCGCGAGCAGCCAACGGGCGGAAAGCCGGTCGGGAGCACGGTCCGGGTTGGGCGCGACCGCCGACAGTGCCGACGGCGAGATGACGTAGGAGAACGCCGTGGCGCGTAAGACCCGCTCGGTGACGTTGCCCTTGCGGCGCTCCTCGACCAGCTCGACCAGGCCGTGCTGCTCAAGGGTGCGCAGGTGGTAGTTCACCTTCTGCCGGGGGAGACCGACGCGGTTGGCCAGGGTGGTGGCCGAGTTGGGCTCGGCCAGCTCCGCGAGGAGCCTGGCGCGGGTCGGGTCCAGGGAGACCTCGGCCGTTGCCGGGTCTTCGATCACTGCCACGTCGAACATGGGACCAGCTTCTCGCCGACAGGAGAAATTGTCAAGACAAAAATAGTCGTCGGTGTCAGACTGTCGCCGTGCCAGTGAAGCGCAGTGCCGGGATCCTGCTGTACCGCCGGGCCGAGGACGGGATCGAGGTCCTGCTCGGCCACATGGGCGGGCCCTTCTGGGCGCGCAAGGACGCCGCCGCCTGGACCATGCCCAAGGGCGAGTACCCGCCGGAGGAGCCGCCGGAAACCGCCGCCCGCCGGGAGTTCACCGAGGAACTCGGCCTGCCGGTGCCGCCCGGCGACTGGGTGCCGCTGGGCGAGGTGCGCCAGTCCGGCAAGACGGTCACCGCCTGGGCGCTGGCCGGCGACCTCGACCCGGACACCGTCGTACCCGGGACCTTCGAGATGGAGTGGCCGCCGCGCTCCGGCCGCACCCAGGAGTTCCCCGAACTGGACCGGGTGGCGTGGTTCCCGCTGGCCGAGGCCACCGAGAAGATCGTCAAGGGCCAGCGCGACTTCCTCGATCGGCTGGCCGGAATGACCTGAGGACCCCTAGCCGGCGATCGGGGCGATCGTCGCGTCGGCCAGCGTCGCCAGGTCGGTCGGCGACAGTTCGATCTCCAGGCCACGGCGCCCGGCACTGCAGAAGATCGTCTCGAACGCCGTCGCCGACGAGTCGATGACGACCGGCAGGCGCTTGCGATGACCCAGCGGGGCGATGCCGCCGGCCACGTACCCGGTCGCCCGCTCGGCCGCCGCGACCTCGGCCATCTTCGCCCGCTTGCCCCCGGCCGCCGCCGCCAGGGCCTTGAGGTCGAGCTGGCCGGAGACCGGGACGACACCGATCGTCAACACGCCGTCGACCTCGGCGACCAGCGTCTTGAACACCCGCTCCGCCGGCAGCCCGAGGACCTCGCTGGCCTCCGTGCCGAACGAGGCCGCCCTCGGGTCGTGCGCGTACTCGTGCACCTGGTGCGGGACACGCTGCCTGGTCAGCAGCACGATCGCCGGAGTTCCCCTACCTGCCACGGAGGTGAACCTAGCTGCCCGGCGGCTGCGGGTACACGGCCGGATCGCCCTGCCGCAGCCACACCTGCGGCGTGTCGATCGGCAGGAACGACCGGTCGCCGCCCGGTTCCCGGGTGTCCGGGACGGCGTCCCCGCCCGGCAGGTGCATGATGAAGTTCACCGGTGTGGTGTCGTCGGCCAGCGGGATCTCGTACACCGCCCAGCCGTCCTCGATCCGGGTCACGGGCCACGGATCGTCCCAGGTCACCTGGTCGATCACCGACTGGTCCAGCGCGTCGCCCCACAGGTGCAGGCCCCACTCGCCGTAGTCGCCGGCCGGGCGGTGGTAGCGCACGGTCGCCGTCGCCGCCGGGGGACCGGCGTAGCGGACCGTGCGGACCGCCGAGGACACCCCGCCGGCCAGCAGCGCGCGGTAGGCCACCGGCGTGCCGGGAGCCAGGTCCAGCGCCGACAGGTCGTCGAACACGGTGTACGCGGGCGAGGTGTCGTCGCTGCCCACGGCCGTCCACGCCCCGCCGGCCACACTGCGCTCGAACCGCACGACGTGGGTGCCGCGCTCGGGATCGGCCACCGCCCGGACCTCGACCGTGCCCCGCACACCGCCGCCCTCGGCCGGCGCCTCGATCGTCAGCGCCGGGGCGGGCACGGTGGCCCGGACCGGTGCGGCGGCCCGGGTGTGCCCGGCGTTGTCCAGCACGACCGCGCGGTACTCGACCGGCGTCCCCGGCGCCGCACCGGACACGTCGTGGAACACCCGGTACGGCGCGTTGTCGTCGGTGCCGACCGGCTGCCAGCGGCCGCCGCCGACCCTGGCCTCGAAGCTCACCTCGTACAGCGACGAGCCGCGCACGTCGGCCGTGACCTCCAGCCGCCCGCGGGACTCGGCGGCCGGAACGGGCGGGGCCAGCGAGATCCGGGGCGCGCCGGCCGAGCGCGGGATCCGGCCGTTGAGGCCGTAGACCACGGTCGACAGCGCCGGAACGGTCACCGTCAGCGTGCCGTCACGGCTGGTCGACAGGCGGCCGGAACCGGTGCCGTACACGAGCTTGTAGGACTTGCCGGCGGTGTAGGTGGGGATCGCGACGGTCTTCGGGGCCTCGCTGTTGTTCAGCGCCACCACGTACTCGCGGCCGCGCGCCCGGTCGGTACGGGAGAACGCGTAGACGCCCGACTCCGCCGAGGACAGCCGGTGCTGCTGGACGCCGTCACGCAGCGCGGGATGCGCGGCGGTCACCTCGGCCAGGCGGCTGATCGACCGGTACAGCGGGTGCCGCCGGTCGTAGTTGTCGCCGGCGTGGGTGGCGTCCGTGCCGAGCAGGTCGTCGTCGAGGTACTCGGGGACCCGCGAGGCGAACAGGGTCTGCCGGGCGTCCTGGTCGCCGCCGGGGCCGGTGAAGCCCTGCTCGTCGCCGTAGTAGATCACCGGGTTGCCGCGCGCGAAGTACATCAGCTCGTGCCCGAGACGGTCCCGCGACACCCACTCGGCGTCGCCCTGACCAGGGTTGTCGGCGACCACGAACCCGCCGAAGCGGCCCATGTCGTGGTTGCCGAGGAAGGTCGGCAGGCTGTAGACGTTCGAGTCGGCGTCGGTGTACCAGTCGTCGCCGGTGAAGAACTCGCCGAGCGCGTCGGTCGGTCCGCCACGGGACGCGAAGGTCCGGGCGGCGTCCTGGAACGGGAAGTCCAGCACGGCCTGCATCCGGCCGGCCGTGGTGAAGTGCGAGGTGTAGTCCTTCGTCGTGTCGAACACCTCGCCGAACATGAAGAACTCGCGTTTGCCCTGCTCACGGGCGAACCGCAGCACCCGGGGCCCGAACTCGGTCCAGAACGCGTCGTCGACGTGCTTCATCGTGTCGATCCGGAAACCGTCGATGCCGAAGTCGGCGATCCACCGCTCGTAGATCTCGGCCATCCCGTCGACCACGCGCGGGTTCTCGGTGAACAGGTCGTCCAGGCCGAAGAAGTCGCCGTACTGGGAGTCCTCGCCGGTGAAGGTCGTGTCGCCCCGGTTGTGGTACAGCGTCACGTCGTTGAGCCAGGCCGGCACCTTCAGGTCCCGCTCATCGGGGTCGAGCACCGGCGTGTACGGGAACGAGGTCGCCGGGTCGAGCGCCGGGAACGCGCCCTCGACGTCGCGGTCGTCGAACACCTCACCGCTGGCCGTCCGGTACGGCGAGACGTCCTTGCTGGTGTAGGGCCTGCGCGCGCCCTGGGCGTAGCCGATGACGTCGGCGGTGTGGTTGGTGATGATGTCGAAGTAGACCTTCATGCCGCGCTCGTGCGCGTCGTCGACCAGCGCGGCGAGCTCGGCGTTGCTGCCCAGGTGCGGGTCGATCCGGGTGAAGTCGGTGATCCAGTAGCCGTGGTAGCCGGCCGACGGGCCGTCCTCCGGCTGCACCGGCTTGTTGGTGAAGCTGGGCGTCAGCCAGATCGACGTGGTGCCCAGGCCCTGGATGTAGTCGAGCCGCTCGCGCAGGCCGGCGAGGTCACCGCCGTTGTAGAAGCCCTTCTTCGTGGGGTCGAAGCCGGAGACCAGCGGGTCGTCGGCCAGGCCACCTCGGTCGTTGCCGGGGTCGCCGTTGGCGAACCGGTCGGCCATGACGAAGTAGAAGTTCTCGTCGGTGACCGGCCCGCGTAGCGAGTGCAGTGCCCGGGGGCCGTCGCCGGCGGTCGCGGTGGTCGCGGTCGTCGTCAGGCCGGCGACGACCAGCGGGACCAGCAGCGCGGCTGCGGCGCGGCGGACGGACATGCTGCCTCCAGGGGTGCGGCCGGAAGCGGAACCCTAACGGCTCACGCGCCGCCTCTGCGACGGCCAACCAGCGCAACCCCGGGAGGTCAGGTGAGCTTTTTGGACATCGACACCGCCCGCTCGTGGTAGCCGGCGGTGGCGTAGAGCCGGCGGGCGGTGTCGTTGCCGGCGAAGACGTTCAGGCCCAGCTCGGTGACCCCGTCGGCGGCCAGCGCCGCCTCCAGCGCGGTGAGTGTCGCCCGGCCGAGGCCCCGGCCCCGGTGGGCCTGGTCGACCTCGATGGCGAACAGCCAGGCCGTGGCCGGGTCGCCGGGCCGGTCGGGGTGCGGGCCGACCCAGACCGAGCCGACCGTGACGCCGTCCGCCTCGGCGATCCACAGCCGGTGGCCGGGCCCGGGCCGACCGTCGGGGAAGGCGGCGGCCAGGTGCTCCTCGGCCTTGGCCCGCGCCACGTCGGCGGTCTCACCAGCGCGGATCCGCTGGGCGAGGTAGTCATCGGCGGTGGCGGTGAACCAGTCACCGAACTCGTCGTCGGTCATGGCGCGCAGTACCACGGTCATGACGTCGAGTATGCGGGGAAGAAACCGGGGCGGGCGGCGGTTGCCCAGGAACGTGAGCGACGTACCTCTTTCCGTGCTGGAGCTGGCCCCGCTGGCGAAGAACGCGACCGCCACCGAGGCGCTGGCGGCGACCACCGCGCTCGCCCGGCGCGTCGAGGAACTGGGCTATCGCCGGATCTGGGTGGCCGAGCACCACAACATGCCCTCCATCGCCAGCTCGTCGCCGGCCGTCCTGATCGCGCACCTGGCCGCGGCGACCTCGACGATCCGGGTCGGGTCCGGCGGGGTGATGCTGCCCAACCACGCGCCGCTGGTGGTCGCCGAGCAGTTCGGCACACTGGAGGCGCTGCACCCGGGACGGATCGACCTGGGCATCGGCCGCGCGCCCGGCACCGACCAGCGCACCGCGCTGGCCCTTCGGCGCACGATGGCCGGGCTGTCCGCCGAGGGCTTCCCCCAGGAACTGGCCGACCTGATCGGCTACTTCGAGGGCGGCGACGGTCAGATCGTCGCGGTCCCCGGCCGGGGCAACGAGCCGGCGATCTGGCTGCTGGGCTCGTCCGGGTTCTCCGCGCAGCTCGCCGGGCTGCTGGGCCTTCCGTTCTCCTTCGCCCACCACTTCAGCTCGGCGAACACCGTGCCGGCGCTGGAGCTGTACCGGTCGAACTTCCGGCCGTCACGCTGGCTGGGGCGGCCCTACGCGACGATCGCGGTCAACGCCATCTGCGCGGACACCGACGAGCAGGCCCGGTACCTGTCCGGTCCGGCGTCGCTGGCGTTCCTCAAGCTGCGCACCGGCAAACCGGAGGCGCTGGTGAGCCCGGAGGAGGCCGCCGCCTACCCGTACACCGACCAGGAGCGCGCGTTCGCCGAGGACCGGTTCGCCGACCAGGCCGTCGGGTCGCCGGAGACCGTCCGCACCCAGCTGCGCGGGCTGCTGGACCGGACCGGTGCCGACGAGCTGATGCTGACCACGATGGTCTACGACGTGCACGACCGGATCCGGTCGTTCGAGCTGATCGCGGAGAAGGTCGCCGCCGGCCTGGCCGGGCGGTAACCGAACCGCCGGTGATCCCCCTCTCCCGCGATCACCGGCGGCACGAGGCCACGGTGGCTCGGACCGCTCGTCGGGAAGCAGGTTGACGGTGACACCGACAACGCGGGCAAGGATGGTTACCCGCGGCTCGGATTCGTCGGCATCACCGCCGCCCCGGCTCCCCGATCCGCAGTCAGAACCACCGCGGCCGAACGATTCGTACACCTCGACCCTCGGCGCACTGCAAGGTGCGTAACCGGCCAACTGGGGGGTATGTGACCCCTGACCAGGCCTTGGGCGCAGGGATTCACTCGTTCGGCGTAATGTACGTCATGGTGGCCGGACGAACACGGAACGAAGTCGGTCCGGCAGACTGGTGCTCGACCTTGGGCGGTGGGGGTGACCTTGAGCGACGAAAGCCTTCCGTACCGACACGGCATCCACGAGGCGATGGGTGCCCTGTCCGGCCAGTGGGTGACCGCCGTACTGGCCTCGCTGACCGCGCGGCCGATGACGTACTCGAAGCTGCTCGAACACATCAACCGGACCGAGGAACGCCTCGGCTGGGTCACCCACGAGCGGCCGCTGCGGCAGAAGGTGCTGACCGACACCCTGCACCGCATGCAGCGTGACGGCCTGGTCGTGAAGATCGACCGGCCGAGCACCTTCGGCTCGACCTGGTACCAGCTGACCCCGATGGGTCGCTCCCTGCTGCGTGCCCTGCTGCCGCTGGCCAAGTGGGCCGAGGACCATCGCGGCGAGCTGAGCCGGGCCCGCGCCGCCCACGCCGCCGGCAAACCGGCCGACGGCGTCAGCCCCGATAGCCGTTGAGGTCCCCGACCGCCGCCACGATCATCTGCACCTGGTCGCGCCCCGAGTCCTTGGCGACGAACAGCGCGTCGTCGGCGGCCAGCAGCACGTCCTGCAGGTCCGGCCCGAACTTCGGGTAGACCGCGAGCCCGATCGACACGGTCAGCCCGCACACCACCTCACCGCCCGGCTCGGCGACCGGAACCCGCAGCTCACGGACCCGCTCGCAGATGCGCTCGCCGATCCCGCGCAGCGTGTCCGGTGTGACCTCCGGGCAGAGCACCACGAACTCCTCGCCGCCCCAGCGGCCGACCACGTCGTAGCGCCGCGCGCAGCCGGTCAGCGTGTCCGCCACCGCCTGCAGGACCCGGTCGCCGACCAGGTGGCCGTGGGTGTCGTTGACCGACTTGAAGTGGTCGAGGTCGACCATCAGCACGCCGACCTGGGTGTCGTCGCGTTCCGCGCGCCGGACCTCGGCCGAGGCCATGTTCGTCCAGGCGGTGGCGTTGGCCAGGCCGGTCTTCTGGTCGGTGGAGGCCGCCTCCTCCAGTTGGCGCATCAGCACCGACCGGTGCAGCACCAGCAGCACCGGGATGATCAGCAGCGCCCACGCGGGGTGGATGTCGATCAGCAGCGCGGTGATCGCGCCCAGGCAGATGGTGCCGTACTCCAGCGCCGCTTCCTTGCCGGTGCCCAACGCCCGCCGCAGCATGAACTTCCGCTCGTGCAGGGTGATCGCGGTGGCCACCAGACCCAGGTTGACCAGCGAGTACGCCACGATCGCGAGCGCGACGGCGGCGACCACGGCCGGATTTCCCCACAGTGCCTTGTCCGCCGGGGTGGTCAGGTCGCGGATGGCCGAGGCGCTGTAGGCGGCGAGCACCACCGTCGAGGCGGTGAAGACCAGGCGGTAGGCGCGCACGCTGCGCACCCGGTACCAGCTGCGCCAGAACAGGTGCAGGTAGAGCGCGCAGGTCACCATCGGCACCAGCACCGCCGGCAGCATCAGGATCGCGGAGAAGGTCCACACCGAGGTCAGGTTCACGTGCGGCGTGTCGTTGAAGCGCCGGCGTACCCGCTCGACGTGCCTGGTCATCTCGCCCATGGCGAGGCCGAGGCAGACGATCACCGCGAGCGTGGTCAGATCGGCGACGTCGATCGACGCGCGCAGGGCCTGGAACACCGTCAGCCCCACAGCGGCGGCTTCCACGAACAGCAGGAGGACGATCACCCTCGCCGGTTCCCGCCACATTGACCAGCGGGTCGGCAACCTGGACCGCTGATCAGTGGAAAGGGATGCTGGGGTGCGCGATCGGGGGGCCTGCGACTGGTCGGTCCCTCCCGGTGGTAGCCCGGCGGAAAGCTCCGTGGGAGGAGGTGTTCGTGGTGGCGAGTTGGGACTGGTGACCTCTGTGTGTTGACTCATCTGTCCGTTGCCGTACTCGGCGGTAGGAGGTGTGCGCGGTGGCGAGCTGGGATTGGTGAGCGGTGGTTTCTCGGTGGTTCTCGCTGGTGAGGGAGGTGTTCGTGGTGCGTAGCTGGGACTGGTGACTTCGGACTGTTGATTGTCGTCCCTGGCGTGTGCGACCGGTGTGGGGAGAGGAGGTGTTCGCGGTGGCGAGTTGGGACTGGTGAGCGCGGTGCGTGGCCGAAGTCGTGCGGTGATCCCACGGAAGGGCGGTGTGCGTGATGTCGCGTAGCTGGGATTGGTGAGCGGTGGTTCGTCGGAGGTTGTCGCTGGTGAGGGAGGTGTTCGTGGTGCGTAGCTGGGACTGGTGAGTCCGTGGTTGTCGGTGTCTTTTCTGGCGTGGGGAGGTGTGCGCGGTGCGGAGTTGGGACTGGTGAGTGCTGGTTCGTCGGAGTTGGTCGACGTGGAGGGAGGTGCGCTCGATGCGTAGCTGGGACTGGTGAGCGCGGGTTGTCCGGTGGTTGTGGCTGGTGAGGGAGGTGTGTCCGGTGCGGAGTTGGGACTGGTGAGCGTGCGTGGTTCGGAAGTCGTCGCTGGTTGAGGAGGTGTTCGGGTTGCGGAGTTGGGACTGGTGACCTCGGTGGGGTCCGTACGTGGGTTGGGGGTTTGTTCGTGGAGAGGTGGTGTGCGAGATGTCGCGTAGCTGGGACTGGTGACAGTGACATCAGCATCGTGATCAGCGCCGTGATCAGCGCCGTCGGTCTCGCGCCCGTCCGGGTCGTCGACCCGGGTGCGGGCGCGAAGCCACGGCGCGCCGATCAGCGCGCTCAGCGCGATACCCGCCACGCCACCGACGGTGACGGCGAGTACCGGACTGGTCATGTCAGCGAGTATGCCGGCACCGAGGACCGCGACTCCCTGGGAGGACAGCACCCCGGCGCCGGCCAACCCGGACGCGGCCCCCCGGTGCCGGTCCGGCACGGCGAGCACGAACGCGGCCTGGGCCAACACCAGGTACGCCGTCGCGAACACGCCGGACACCGCCCACAGTGCGGTGACCAGCGGCAACGGCGGTCCGAACAGGCACAGCGCCAGCGGTACCCCGGCGGCGAGTGCGAAGGGGCCGATCGCCTGGTCGCGCCGGTGCTCGCGGACGCGGGCGACCAGCCAGCCGCCGGCGATGCTGCCGATCGGGATCGCCGCCATCAGCAGGCCGACGGCCGCGACCGGGGCGCCGAGGTCCCTGGCGTAGGGCGCGGCCAGCGCCTCCGGGACGATGAACAGCCCGGCCAGCCAGGACAGTGCGGTCAGCGCGCGCAGTCGCGGGTCGTGCCAGATCAACCTCGCCGCGCCGACCGACCGTTCGGTACCGTTGCCGCGTGCGGCCGGCCGGTGTGCCACGCCGGTCGTCAGCACGAGCGCCGCGACAAGGAACGTCACCGCGTTGAGCCCGAGCGCGAGCTGCGGCTCCATCATCGCCACCAGGGCGCCGCCGCCGAGGAAGCCGGCGACCTGCGCCGACTGGTTGGTGACCGTGCGCAGCGCGAGCCCGGCGACGAACCGAGGGCCGGACAGGATCGTCGGCAGCAGTGCCTGCTGCGCGGCCTTGAACGGCGCCCCGCCGAGCGTCAGCAGGAACACCAGCGCCATCAGCACCGGTAGGGGCAGGGTGGGAACCGCCATCAGTCCGGCGCAGCCGGCGCGCGCCAGGTCGACGGTGACCATCAGTTCGCGGCGGGGGAACCGGTCGGCCAGTCCGCCGAGCAGTACCCCGCCGAGCAGAGCGGGAAGGAACGTCAGCGCGTAGGTCAGCGCGGTCAGCCCGGCGGAGTCGGTCTGGGAGAAGACCAGGACGGCCAAACCGACCCTGGCCAGCTGGTCCCCGGCGACCGACAGGACCTCCGCCGACCAGAGCGCGCGGAACTCGGGGACCGCGAGCACGTCGCGAAACCCAGCCCCACCCATCCGTTCGCCTCGCTCCTGACGCCAACAGGCCGCACTCCGCGCGGCCTGTGATCCTGACATTAAGGCCACGTCAGCCCTGGATCACGGTCATGCCGGTTGTCTACCCGAATGGCCCATCCGGGTGACGAAGGGTAGTGGGAGATGCGCGATAAATCTGGCCAGCGGCTGTCAGGTTTCCCCGGCAGGGTGACCCTCATGACGATGAACGACAAGGTCGCACTGGTCGCGGGCGCCACCAGGGCGGCGGGCCGGGCGATCGCCGTGGAACTCGGCCGCCTCGGGATGACCGTGTACGTGACCGGCCGAACCACCCGCGACCAACGCTCCGAGATGAACCGCCCCGAAACCATCGAGGAGACCGGCGAACTGGTCACCGCCGCCGGCGGCACCGGCATCGCGGTCCGCGTCGACCACCTCGAACCCGACCAGGTGCGGACCCTCGTCGAACGGATCGACCGCGAACACGGCCGGCTCGACGTGCTCGTCAACGACGTGTGGGGCGGCGACGTGTACCTGGATCTGGGCAAGCGGCCGCTGTGGGAACAGTCGCTCGAAGGCGGGCTGCGGATGCTGCGGCTCGGGGTCGAGACCCACGCGGTCACCAGTTACCACGCGTTGCCGCTGCTGATCCGGCGGCCAGGAGGCTTGGTGATCGAGATGACCGACGGGACCAGCGAGTCGAACGCGCGGTACCGGGCGGACGCGGGGTTGTTCTACGACCTGGTCAAGGTGTCGGTGCAGCGGATGGCGTTGGCCCAGTCGGAGGAACTGCGGGAGTTCGGTGGCGTGGCGGTGGCGTTGACTCCCGGCTGGCTGCGCTCGGAGGCGATGCTGGAGGGATTCGGGGTGACGGAGGAGAACTGGCGGGATGCCACCGCCGAGCATCCACATTTCGTGATCTCGGAGTCGCCGGTGTTCGTGGGGCGGGCGGCGGCGGCGTTGGCGGCGGACCCGGAGGTGGCGAGGTTCTCGGGGAAGTCGGTGTCCTCGGGGGAGTTGGCCGGGGTTTACGGGTTCACCGATGTTGATGGCAGCCGGCCGGATGCCTGGCGGTACATCGCTGAGGTGGAGTCCGTCGGTCGGCCCGCGGACGCTACTGGTTATCGGTGAGGTGTTCCGTTTCCGGCGCGGTGGTGTCCTCGGCGTGGGTGCTGTTGGCGGCGGCGACGGCCTTTCCTGTTCGTGCCAAAGCCTCCCGGAGGGAGCGGGGGGCGATGACTTCCACCTCGGCTCCCAGTCCGATCAGTTGGGACAGGGCCACGTGTTCGGATTCCACCGCCAGTTCGATCTCGCACCAGTCGGGGTTGTTCTCCGTGCCGGCCGTTGCCCGGGTGGCGGCTTCGTGGTCGGTCACGCCGGGGAGGATTCGGCGGCCTCGGGGGCTGATGCGGAGACGAACTCGTTCGCGGAGCAGCGATTGTTCGAAGCGGGTTGAGGTTTCGTTCCACCAGGTGACCAGGTCGAACGGCGGGCGGGTGAAGGGATCGCCCAGGTCGGCGGACAGGATTCGGGTTACCCGGTAGGTGCGCGGGGTTTCCGCGGCGGGGGCGGGCAGGGCGATGAGGTACCAGACGCCCGCCTTGACCACCAGGCCAAGGGGCTCCAACGTCCGGTCCACTGACCGGTCGGGGCGGCCGTAGCGGACGTGCACCTGCCGGGTCTCGGCGACGGCGGAGGCGATCGTTGCCAGGTGGCCGGTTTCCTCGGGGCGGTGGAACCAGCCGGGTGCGTCGAGGTGGAAGCGGTCGCCGATCTGTTGGGCGTAGTCGCGCAGTGACGCGGGCAGCGTGGCGAGGACCTTGGCCCTGGCGCCGGTCAACGCCGATCCCAGGCCCAGCTCGGCGAGGACCTCGGGGACGTCGAGGGCGAAGATCGCGGCTGCTTCGTGGCTGGTGAGGCCGTCGAGTCGGGTGCGCCAGCCGTCCATCAGGCGGATGCCGCCGGCGCGTCCCTGTTCTGTCCACAGTGGTACGCCGGCTTGTTCCAGGGAGGCGATGTCGCGGTAGACGGTTCGTTCGGACACGGCCAGGGCGTCGGCGAGTTCGGCGGCCGTCGCCCGGCGGCGTTGTTGCAGCAGGAACAGGAGGGTGACCAGACGTTCGGCGCGCACGATCCGATTCTGCGTTCACCAGTACGGCGGTCGGCAACGCCCCCTCGTCCTGGCACACTGGAACGATCCGGTTGGTGGTTCGCGGGCGGCGCCGGGGCCTGGTCCGCGCTGATCGTCACCGTGTGCGCAAAAGAGCTGGTCAAGGGCGGGTTCCGACCCGGTTCGACCCTGCTCTGAATCGATAAGGAAGGTGGTTCAGGATGCCGAGGGAGACGCCACGAATCACCGGACCCCAGCTCACCACAATCATGGACGACGCCGTCCGCGTCCTGACCGACCGCCTGCCGGACGAGGTCCCGGCCGACATCACCCGCGTCGTCTACGAGGTGACCACCGAGTTGGTTTCGACGGTCAACGATCCCCAGCGGCTCTCGACGATGCTGCGGCTGCGCGCCACCGCGCGACTCAGCGCCCTGTCCGGAAATCCCGTGCCCATTCGGCGCGTCTGACCATCGAAGCGATTAATCAAGGGCGGCGGGCCAGGTCATGGTGACCGTTGTCCCGTGTTCCGTGGGGGTGATGACGGCTGTTTTCGTCAGGCCGCGTATTAACGGCAATCCGCGACCCCGAGATCCCGGATTAATCGGCGGTGGTTTCCAGGTCCCATAATCCGTCACCGTGACCGTTACCTGCCCCCGGGCGTCATCACGAACCGCGCGCAGATCGAGAACGCCTTCCACGTGATCCGCATACGCGTGCTCAACACTGTTCGCCATGGCCTCGTAACTGGCGAGCGTCAGGGCTTCGCGGTCCTCCGCCGCCAGGCCGCACTCCTGGGCCCATTCGGTCAGTGCGTGGCGCAGTGCCGTGAGTCGGGCGGCCGAGGCCGGTACCCGGAAATGAAGGTCGCCGTCCTGGACGTCGTCGAGCTGTTGTTGCCCCGCGTTCACTCCGGAGTACCCACCTTCTAGCCCTCCGCCAGCGCCTGGTCCCGGGTGGGAAAGATCGAAATGGTGTCCGCGACCCCGGTCAGCTGCAATGGTCGGTAGGTCGCCGCGCCCGAGGCGACCAGACGGAACCGGGTGTCGCCGGCCCGCTCGTTGTAGCCGATCAGGATGCTCATCCCCACCGACGCCAGGAAACTCACCTCGCTCAGGTCGACGATCACCATATCCGGCTCCCGGGCGAACGCGGTGGAAATCGACTCCTCAAGCACCGGTGCGGTGGCCAGGTCAACCTCGCCGATCACGGCCAACACCACGGTCTCCCCCAAGGCGTCCAGATGGAGGTCCTCGACCTTCACCGAGAACACCCCGTTCTCCGAACTGTCCGCGCCGACGAAGCTCATCGCGTCACCTGCCCCGCGCCTGTGTTTACCCACATAAGGCAAGCCCTACCCCCGGACGGACCCGTTCAAACCGGCCTCGTTCGACTCGTGCGTCCTCTTGGGTAGCCGATCGTGATCGGGTCGAAACGCCATCAACGTCAGGCGATCGGGTGATGACGGCGGGTCATCACCGCCCTGGGCCAGCGATCCAGTCCGCGCGCGTCCTCCTCGGCGCGGATGGCGCGAAGGCCCGGGGTCCACCGGTCCCGCGGTAACACCGTGAAACCGAGGCGGGCGTAGTACGGGCCGTTCCACGGGACCTCGGTGAACGTCGTCAGTGACATCGTCGTCATCCCGGCGGACCGGGCCCAGCCGGCCGCCCGCTCGATCAGGGCGGCGCCGAGGCCGCGCCGGGCGTGATCCGGCCGGACCGACACCTGGGCGATGTGCGCGTGCCCGTCCACCTCGCTGACCAGCAGGTACGCCACCGGCTGGTCGTCAGGCGTGACGTACACCCAGGCGCGGCCGTCCTGCTGGTACTCCGCCAGGACGGGCAGCGGCTCGGGCTCGTCGCCGGCGATCTCGGGCATGCCGATGTCGCGGAACGGCTCGGCGGCGGCGACCTCCAGGTCGCGCAACGCGGGCAGGTCGTCCGGGCGGGCGGGGCGGATGGTCATGTGCTGGCCACCACGATCAGTCGCCGGCTGTCGAGGGTCAGCGGGTCGCCGTCGCGGCCGAACGCGGTGACCTCCGCGAAACCGGCGCCCAACAGCAGCGTGCGCAGTTCGGTGTACGGGTAGAGACGCACGAAGAACCGGGTGTCGCGGCGGCGGCCGTCGCGGATCGTGGTGCGGTGCGTGGTGATCCGGTTGGTCAGCGGGTCGAACGCGTTGCGGTCGACGAGCAGGTCGCCGTCGCGTTCGTCGATGATCGACGTGAGCAGGTTGCGCAGCAGCCACGGATAGTTGTTGATCTCGATGAGGAACCGGCCGCCGGGGCGCAGCGCGCGGACGACCCCGGCGAGCACCTCGCGGTCGCCGTCGTCGCCGAGGTAGCCGAAGGCGGTGAACCAGTTGATCACCACGTCGAACTCGCCGGTCCACGGCAGTTCGCGCATGTCGCCGAGCCGGTAGTCGACCTCGACACCGCGTCCGGCGGCGTCCGCGCGGGCCAGGTCGAGGAACATCGGCGTCGCGTCCAGACCGGTGACCGTGGCGCCGCGCGCGGCGAGCCGGTTGGCGATCCGGCCGTGGCCGCAGGCGAGGTCGAGTACCCGCTCGCCCGGTTCGAGCCCGGTCAACCGGGCGATGACGTCGGTTTCGGATTCGCTGTGCTCGTCGTTCAGCCGCTCGGCCAGAAAATGGAGATAGTCCTCGCCGAACGTGCCCGCGAGATCGAACTCGGTCACGCCCGGAATGGTCGCACGGGGTCAGTGGCTCAGCGCAAGCCAATTCCGGTCGAGCAGGGCGAGCAGCGTGCGGCGCGGGGCCTGCGCCAGCGGACCGGATTCGTCGCGGGGAAGGGCGCGGTCCCACACGAGCGCCCGCGCGGGTTTGGCGACCCGGCAGGCCAGTTCGAGATCACCGACGAGGTCGGCGTGCGGCGCGAGATCGGTGAACGGTTCCAGATAGGCGTCGCGCAGCCGGACCAGATCAGGGCCTTCGGCGGCCTGCAACGCGACCAGCGCACTGGCGAACGGATGGGCGACAACGGCGTCGCCCCAGTCGAACAACCGAGGCCCGGCGGCGAAGACGCTGTTGGGGTGCAGGTCGTTGTGGTCGACGCTGGCCGGCACGGGCGATTCGGCCAGCCGCGCGCACCACCGCGTGAACCGGGGGCGCAGCGCGCGGATCTCCGCCAGCCCGTCCCCGCCGCCGCGGCGTCGTGCGGCGTCGATGGCCTCGTCGAGCCGGGCCGGCATCGCGGCCGGGCGCATGTCGGTCAGCCCGAGGGTGAGCATCTCGTCCACATGGGACGTGAGTTTCCGTTGCAGCAGAGCGTACTTCGGCAGGATCTCGACGAGTCCGGTGAGGACCGAGCCGGTGATGGTCGGCCCGCCGTCGGGTAGCAGCAGCCACCCCCGCGCCGCGTCGACGGCGATCGGCACCGGGACGTCACCGGGGCAGACCCGGGCGATCAACGCGTGCAAGCCGGCCTCGAACGCCGACCCGGCGCCGGTTGCCTTGAGCCACACGGTGCCGTGGTCGGTCGGCGCGGAGTACACGCTGCTCCAGGGGCGGCGGCGGACCTCGGTCACCGGACCGGTCCTGGTACGGCCGGCGGCGGTGAGCTGACGGTCCAGCCAGGCGACGTCGGGGCTCACCACACTCCTTTGTCTGGGCGGATTTGTCTGGGCGGACGACCCGATCGTAGACGGGCCCGGGCATGAGAACGGCGACCGCCGGGGAGGGGGCGGTCGCCGTTCGGTGAGGCCGGGGCCTCGGTCAGGGGATCAGAAGGCGGCGGTCACGGCGGGTTCGGCGATCCTGGTGAACACGCCCGGGCCCTGCCTGCCGTTCGCCCACAGGGAGTTGACGCGGCCGATCTCGTCGGCGTTGGGGTTGGCGTTGGTGCAGGACGGGCCGGGGCCACCGCCGGACATGAGTTCCGAGCAGGGGCCGTTGTAGTTGTCGGGCAGGCCCAGGACGTGGCCGGTTTCGTGGGCGGTGATGCGTACCGGTGCGTACACGCCCATCTGGGTGTGGTCGAGGAAGATGTAGCCGTTGCCGTGGCCATCGGTGTAGGCGTAGGAGCCGTTGGGGTCGTTGCCCTCGTAGAAGTCGAGGGTCGCCGCGGAGGCGTTCTCCACCAGCTGCACGTTCGACACCGAGTTGTTCCAGTTCGCCACTCCCTGGGCGATTTGCGACTGGTAGCTCGGCGCCCCGGAGTCGTCGTAGTAGACGGTTGTGGCGGCGGTCGTCGGGTTCTCGGGGGCGGTGGTGGCGGCTGCCTGACCGGTCGCCATCGGTGCCATGATCATCGCGGCCCCGACGGCGGCGCTCAGGAATGTCTTCCTGATCATGATTCCTCCTCGCCAACACGAATGAAATTCGGCGCTTCGGACGCTAGGGAGGATTCCTCGGCCCGCGGCACCGACTTTCGGTGGGTTCGGACCTATGGCAAATTGCCAACTGACTTGGCGGATTGACGAATAACTTGTCGAGTGGAAGGATAGCCCGTCCGCCTACCTGTCCACAATGGACGACGCCTGCGTAAAGTTCCGGTTTCTCTGCGGTATCCACCACTTGGCCTGGACGTGTCCAGCACGCACACTGGGAGTGCGTGTCCGCCGTCCTCGGCCGCCGCTATCCCAACCGATCAGGTGGTTTACCCCGCCCTCCCCACATTCGGAGCCGCCGCGTGCTCTCCTTCGGCAGGCGCAGGAAAGATCAGTCGCCGGAACCGGCCGGTTACCTCCCCGGCGACCCCGTGCCGGGCACCGTCGCGGTCTACTTCGCCGACGATCCGCGCCGGCTCTACCAACTCGCCCAGTGGCTCCCGGTCCTCGAACTGCTCGACGACCAGCACCCCGTCGTCGTCATCGCGCGACATCCGCGTACGTACGCCGCACTGTCCGGCATGACACGGCTGCGCTGTGTGTACCCACCTCTGTTCCACCACCTTGTAGACCTCTACGAGCGCAGCGACTTCAAAGTAGGCGTCTACGTCAACAACTCCCAGCACAACTTCCCCTCACTCATGCAACGCCGGATGCTGCACGTGCACGTCAACCACGGCGAGAGCGACAAGGTCTGCATGGTGTCCAACCAGGTGAAGGCCTACGACCGGGTGTTCGTCGCCGGCGCGGCCGCCGTCCGTCGACACCGCGCCGCGCTGATCGAGTTCGACGACGCCGCCCTCGTCCGCGTCGGCCGGCCGCAACTCGACCTGCGCCCCGAACCGCGACTGGCCCGCGACGGCCGGCGCACCATCCTCTACGCCCCCACCTGGGAAGGCGAGAACGCGTCCAACAACTACACCTCCGTCGACGTCCTCGGCGCCAGGATCGTCGCCGCCGCACTGTCGGTGCCGAACACCCGCGTGGTCTACAAGCCACACCCGAGGGTCCCGCCGAGCACCCGGCCGGCGGTCGCCGCCGCCCACCGCGAGATCGTCCGGCTCCTGGAACGCCGCCCGGGCAACGAGATCGCGCTCACCGGGGACATCCTCGCGCTGTTCCCGGTCGCCGACCTCATGGTCACCGACGTCTCCTCGGTCGGCCTGGACTTCCTCTACCTGCGCGCCGACGCCCCGCTGCTGATCGCCGACCGGTACGACGACCGCGCCCGGCTGCACGCCGACGCCCCCGTCAGCCACTGCGCCGACATCGTCGACTCCGACACGGTGTCCGCGCTCGCGGACACCCTCGAACACCGCCTCACCGACGACCCGCACCGCGCGGCCCGGTACGCCGCCCGCACCGACTACTTCGGTGACCTCGCCCCCGGCGAGAGCACCGCCCGGTTCCTCGCCGCCGTCGACGACGCGGTGCGCACCCGCGACCGCGGCCTCGCCGCACTGGACACCGGCCCGACCACACAGCAGCTCCGGGAGGCGGGAGAACCAGCATGACCGAGCCACCGAACGTCGTGATCCTGGCCGCCGGCATGGGAACCCGGCTCGGCCGCCCGCACCCCAAACCGCTCACCCCGCTGGTCGACGGCGCCAGCATCCTCGGCCGGCAGCTGCGGTGCCTGCGCCGCGCGTTCGGCGAGACCGTCGGGGTGACGGTCGTCGTCGGGTTCCGCGCCGAGGAGGTGATGGCCGCCGCGCCCGGCGTGCTGTTCGCCTACAACGAGCGCTACGAGCACACGAACACGGCCGCGAGCCTGCTCCGCGCGCTGCGGCTGGCCCGGCCGGGCGGGGTGCTGTGGCTCAACGGCGACGTCGTGTTCGACCCCGGGCTGCTGAACCGGATCGCCCCGGCGATCGCCGACGACCGCAGTTTCGTGTGCGTCAACACCGAAACAGTCGGTGAGGAGGAGGTGAAGTACACCTCGTCGGTCGACGGATTCGTGGTGCGGCTGTCGAAATCGGTGGCCGACGGCCTCGGTGAGGCCGTCGGGATCAACTACGTGGCGTCGGCCGACCGGGCGACGCTGGTCGAGCAGTTGGCGGGCTGCGCGGACGCCGACTACTTCGAGCGCGGCATCGAGACCGCGATCGCGGTGGGCGGGATGCGGGTGCTGGCGCTGGACATCTCCGAGTTCTTCGTCGTGGAGGTGGACTTCGCCGGCGACCTCGACCGGGCGAACGCGGTGGTGGGCGCGACCGTCACCTCGGCCGCCTGAACGCCGGGCAGCCGCGCGTTGCGGCGTGACCCCGTTGACCTGGCTGGACTCCCCGATCGGCCAGGACGTGGCGATGGCCGCCGGCCTGGTCAGCCGCTGTCAGCGCCGCGTCCGTTCCAGGGTTTCGCGAACGAGGTCGGCGGTCAGCACCGGCAGGTCGGCAGCGGCCGCACCGTGCGTGTCGTCGCCGGGAGGCTCGGTGGTCTCCGGTGTCTGGTCGTCGTCGGCTCGCATTCCTTCTGTTTACCATTCGCTGGCCCTGGTGAGGGTCCCGTGGTCGGGGACCCTCACCGGGTGTCGGGTCAGAAGCCGGCGGTGATGCGGGTGAACTCCCAGTCGGGTTGGGCGATGCCGCTGCAGTTCGAGACGACGCCGCCGCCCGGGCAGGGGCGGTCGCGGTTGACCGCCCAGTAGGCGAGGCGGGCCAGGCCCCGGGTCTTGGCCCAGTCACGGATCTGGGTCCAGGTCGCCAGGCTGGTCATCTCCTGCTGGTCGGACAGGCCGTTCATGCCGGAGATGCCCATGTGCTGGTAGGCCTGGGCGTCGGACCAGCCGAACGCGGAACGCAGCTTGTTCTTCAGTGCCTCGGACGCGTTGATGGTGTCCTGGCCGATGTTCGCGCTGCCGAAGTCGAACGGCATGATCGTGAACACGTCGATGTTCGCGCCCAGTGCCGCGGCCTGGTCGATCAGGCGGTTGCCGTAGTAGTTCGGGCCGCTGGTCGTGGTGCCGAAGGTGACGATCGTCTGGATGCCGGGGTTGTTCTGCTTGACGATCTTCAGCGCGCCGAGGATGCGGTCCTGGACGACGGTGTTCTCGAACTCGTCGGTGTTCTCGATGTCGATGTCGATGGCCTTGAGGTCGTAGGCGTCGATCACCTGTTGGTAGGCGCCGGCCAGGGCCTGCGGGGTGGCGCAGTTGGGGCCGAGCTTGTTGCCGCTCCAGCCGCCGAAGGACGGGACGATGTCGCCGCCGGCCGCGCGGATGGCGTTGATGGTCTGCTGGTCGACGCCGCCGAGCAGCGGGCGCTGGGAGTCCCAGGAGGGTGTGCAGCCGCCGCCGGACAGGACGAAGGCCATGGTGAACCAGCGGATGCCGGTGGCCGACATGACGGTGGCGGGGGCGGGTGGGTTGCCCCAGCCCAGGTACAGGTAGGGCGCGCCCCGGCCGCCGGTGGGCTGGGTGCAGCCGGCGGTGGTGGCCGACACCGCCGCGCTCTTGGCCGACTCGCCGGCGGCGTTGTAGGCGGCGACCGTGTAGGTGTGTCCGGTGCAGGTGCCCAGGTTGCCGATGGTGGCCGACGTGCCGGTCACGGTGGCCCGCACGGCGGTGCCCTCGTACACCCGGTAGCCGGTGACCGTGCCGCTGGACCCGTTCCACGCCAACGAGATCGAGGAGTTGGTCGTGCCGGTGACGCGCGGGTTGGCCGGGGTGGTCGGTGCGCCGGGGTTGCCGGAGCCGCCGTCGCAGCCCTCGCCGTTGAGTCGGCAGTTCTGGATGGTGGTGACGTTGCCGGGGGAGCCGTTGAACCCGAACGACGCGGTGGCGCCGGAGGGCAGGGTCGGGGCCCAGGTGGGGTTGCGGAAGGTGTGGTGCTGGCCGCTGCTGGTGCGCTGCGCGTCCCAGGACGAGGTGATCGTCGCGCCGGCCGGGAGGTCGAACTCGACGGTCCAGCCGTTGAGGGTGGTGCCGGAGGTGTTGGCGATGGTGATCTTGCCTTCGAAGCCGGTGCCCCAGTCCGACACCGTGGTGTAGGTGGCGGTCAGTCCGGGCGCGGCGGCGGCCGGGGTGAGGCCGAGGATCAGGGTGGCGAACGTGGCCAGTAGGACGGTGAGACGTCTTCGCATCTCGGGTCTCCTCGCGTGGGCAGGGTCCCCCTCTTGCGATGATTTTGGTCTAGACCAGCTGTTCCCACAAGGTCTGGACCAATCAAGCCCGGCGGGCGATGAGCTCCACGGTCACCAGCACCGCCGCCGACTCGATCGCCAACAACGCGACCAGCACCAGCAACTGGGCGGCGCCGGCCTGCAACGGATCGCCACCGCCCAGCAGGACACCGACATAGGCGCCGGGAAGGGTCACCAGGCCGACCGTGCGGGTCTGGTCAAGCGCGGGAACCAGGGCCTGATGGGCCGTCGGGCGCAGCAGCAACAGCGCCGCGTCACGGTTGACCAGCCCGAGAGCGAGACCGGCCTCGTACTCACCGCGCCGGTTCGTGAGCTCGTCACGAGCCCGCCGCCCGGCCAGCGAGGTCGCGGTCATCGCGCCCCCGATGAGAATCCCCGCGATGGGCACCACCGCGACCGGCTCCCAGGGAATCGCCCCACTGGCGAACAACAACGCCAGCACCGGCGCCACCCCCGTCGCGATGGCGATCGCCGGGAGGATCGAGAACCGCCCGAAGATCCGGCGCGCGGACGTGAACGCGGCGATGCTGAACATCAGGAGAACGAAGGCACTGGTCAGCCAGCCGGACGTGAGAATCGCGGTGATCAGGAAGGACACGGCGGCGAGTTGCGCGGTCGCCCGGGCGGCGGCGGTGGCGATGGGCCGCCAGGAGGAGATGCGGCCCAGGTAGACCGTGAGAGCGCCGGCGGCGGTGAGCAGGACGAGAGTCGCGGCCAGGGGCCAGCTGGGGGCGATCGTGCCGTTCATCCGGCTAGTTCTACCTGGTGGAGGGGTTGTGGGTTCTGTTGTTCGTGGGTTCGTGGTGGGTGTGGGTTGTGGGTGTCCCTGGGGTGTGGGTTGTGGGTTTCCCTGGTGGTGTGGGTGGTGGGGGGTTTTGCCTGTCTTGCCCGGGTCCGGCGGAGGCAGGGCCTTTTGGGGCAGGGTTGCGCCCTGCCCCTGGCGGTGTCCACCGCCAGACCCGGGTGGGCGGGAGTGGTGTTGTGTGTGTGGGGTTCTGGTTTGGCCTGTGTCTGTCCGTTGGGCGCTGGTCGTGACCGGAGGGTGGGGGTTCCGTCTGGTCGGGGGCTGTGTGGTGGCTAGGCGGACTCGGCCAGCTCTGCCTGCTTCTCGACAAGGGACCGCAGGTGCTCCAGGCACCGGGACTTCGTCCTTCCCACGCTCCCGGCCTGCATCTCCAACGCCGCCGCCAGTTGGGCGTAGGTCAACTCCGGCGCGTTCACCTGGAGCGCCAACATCGCCCGGCACCGCACCGGCAGAGCCTCGAAAGCCGCCTGAAATGCCTGGTCGCGGGCATTGCGAGGTTCCAGCGACACGACGTCGACAGAGCCGACGGGGTCCTCCCTGGCGCGCCGGACCCGCTGGCGCTGGCTCTCCCGCCGGGTGGTCGTCACCAGCCACGCCTGCAGGCGGTCGGGGTTGGTGAGATGGGGAAGGTTCTCCGCCAGCCGCACCCACGTGGTCTGTACGACGTCAGCCGCGTCGGAGTGGTTGAGGCGGTAGGACCGGGCGACCGCCCACAGCAGTGCGGTGTGACGGCGAACGAACTCCGGCCACATCCGAAGGTCGCCCGCCGCCAGTCGCAGCGTGAGGTCGCTGTCCGTGATCACCACGTCTCCCTCCGTGTGGGCCGGTGAGACGTCGCCGACAGCCTTCTGGTGCCCACCACGATCGGGTGGTCATCGGGAAGAAGTCAGGTCAGCGTGATGGTGGTGCGGCGTTGCGTGCCGTTGACCGTCACCTCCAGCGTGATCACTCCTGGGCGCAGGGCCGTCAGGCGACCGGTCAGCGGATCGAAGGTGGCTTTGTGCCAGGGTTTCGGGTCGCCGGTCAGGCTGACCGACGGGGACGCCGACCACCGCGCCGTCACCGGGTAGGCCACGGGGACCGTGCGCTGCCCCTGGGCCACCGCTGCGGTGACCACTGTGGACGTTCCGGTCGGCAGGCTCTCCGGGGCGGTGACCGTCAGGTCGTCGACGTGGGGGCGGACCTCCACGGCGAAGCCCTGGCCGCGCACGCCCCACAGGGACCAGCCGGTGAAACCACCGTCAGCCGCCCCGGTGGCGGGGTTCTTGCCCGAGTTGCCGTTGATGAAGTACGGCACACCGTCCACATGCGACGCGTGGAACGTTCCCACGTGAGCGCCGATGAACGCCGTCCGCTTGCCCGAGCGGGACTGGAACTCCGACAGCCAGCGTTGGAGCGTCGCGGCCTCCTTGCGGTCGGACAGTTCGCTGGCCCGCGCGGGTGTCGGGTCGCGTGGCGGCACGTGTTGGACAACCACCACCGAGCGAACGGCACGGTCGGTGGCCGCGTCGGCCAGGGTGTCGCGCAGGCGGTTGAGCTGGGTCCAGTCACCGGACCGGTAGGACAGGGCGGAGGTGTCGAAGGTGACGAAACGGGTGCCCTTGTGGTCGAACGTCCGCTGCGTTTCGCCGAACTCGGCGGTGAAGTTCGCCAGGCCGCCGTCGGCGCGTTCGTGGTTGCCGGGGACGTAGTGGAACGGCAGTTCGCCTTCCAGTTCCTCGTCGAGGATCTTTCTGGCCAGGGCGAAGTCAGCGGGAGACGCCTCGTCGACCAGGTCGCCGTTGATCACCAGGAAGTCCGGGCGGGCGGCGCGGATCTCGCGGAGGGTGCGGCGGGCGTTGGCGACGATGTCGCTGTCCGGGTCGCGGGCGACGAACTGCGCGTCGGACATCACCGCGAAGCGCCAGGGGGCGCCGGCGACCGAACCGTCGCGCACGATCAGCGGGTCGATCGGCCGCTGCGCGTCCGGGACCTCCAGCGCCGGCGGCACCATGGCGGTGAGCTGGTCGATCACGAGGTCGCCCCGGTAGCTCCTGGTCGGGTCGGTCTCGGCGGCGTAGAACCTGCGCAGCGTCAACGGGTACGCCGTGCCGGCCGGCACGGTGAACGTGAGCTGTTGCCAGCCCGTCCCGGTGAGGTAGCCGGCGCGGAACGCCGGCAACAGCTGACCGGTCCCGTCCCACGCCTGCAGTGACGCCCACTCGCCGTTGCCGGTGGAGTTCACCCACAGGCGCAACTCCTTGGGCTGGCCGGGAATCGTCAGGCCCTCGGGGGCCAGGGCGCCGCCGGTGCGGGTGCCGGTGCTCTGGGTGAAGTCGTAGGTCAGGCGCAGGCCGGGACCGTCGCGGCCCTCGGCGGGGGCGAGCGCGCCGGTCGCCCGCTCGCCGAAGAAGCGCCACGACGCCGGGTCGGCGAAGTCGGCGACGACCTGCTCCTCCAGGCCGACGGTCACCGGGAGCACCGAGCGGACGCCGTCGACCTCCAGGGTGACCAGGGTGGAACCGCTGGGGCGCAGCGCGGTCGCGGTGAACCGGCCGTCCTCACCGGCGGTGATCGACAGCAGGTCCTGGTCGTAGGTCAGGCGCACGTCGGCCGGTTCGATCGGCGCGCGCCAGCCGTCGGCGTCCGCGCCGACGACACCGAAGCTGGTGCGCTGGCCCTCGCCGGCCAGGGCCACCTGTTCGGCGGTCGCCGAGACGGTGGACACCCGGGGCAGGACGGTCAGCTCCACGCCGCCGCGCACGTTCCGGTCGGCGACGGTGACCTCGGTCCGGCCAGGGCGGCGGGCGTGGAACACGGCGTCGCGGTCGAGTGCGCCGTGCACCGGCTCGGCGTGCCAGCGCGGGGTGGCCGTCGCCGGGCCGAACGTCTCGTCGTAGGCGGCGGCGCGCAGCCGCCGGGTCAGGCCGGAGAACACCCGCTCGGGGTTGCCGGGCGCGACCGTCGACGAGCCGGACGCGCGGTCGGGGTCGAGCACCGGCTCCACCCAGAACCCCGTGGCCCGGCCGCTGCCGCGCGGCGCGTACAGGGCCAGGCCGTTGGGGACGTTGCGTTGCGCGCCGTCGGAGGGTCGGTTCTCCACCTGCCCGGTCGCCGATCCCGGCTCGCGGGCGACCATGGTCGTCGAGCCGCCGCCGTCGAGGTTGACGGCGTGGTAGGCGCCCAGTTCGACCATCATCGTGGCCAGCTCGTCCAGGCCGAGGCCCTCGGCGAAGGCCGACTGGCGGCCGTCGGCGGTCAGCAGGAACATCTGCCGGCTGTCGCGGGAGAAGCCGACGGCGGTGCGTGGCGCGGCCGGGACGTTGTTGCCGGCGCTGGCCTTCTGCGCGACGCCGTTCACCACCAGCAGCTGGCGGCCGTTGACCGCCGCGTGGATGCGTTGGCCCTGCTCGGTGCGGGCCTGGTAGTCGACGGCGACCCGGTCGCCGACGGCGAGGCCGGCGAGGGTGGCCGCGCCCTGCTCGCGGCCGACGAGCATCAGCGTGCCGTCGGGGATGGCGCCTTCGCCGGCCTGGTCCCGCACGGCGGTGACGACGTTGTCGACGACCTCGACCTCGGTCACCCCGGCGGCGCCCTGGGTGGCGCGGCAGCGGCAGTAGCTGCCCCACAGCGGCGTGAACGCCTCGATGCCGCCGGCCGCGAGGGTCGGCTTGTTCACCCCGGCCAGCGGCGGGTCGTCGGTGCCCGGCAGGTCGACGGTGCCCTCGAAGAGCACCTCGCCGATCGTGCCGAGGCCGTCGGGGGTGATGATGGCCGCCGACTGGTGCCAGGTGGGGGAGCTGTCCGGCGACTGGACGAGTTCGCCGGACCGCACGCCGACGCCCAGCGGGGCGGTGGAGTTGTTGATGTCGAAGAAGTCCCCGTTGACGGCGGCGACCGCGCCGGTGCGCTGCGCCTGGGTGGCCAGTGGTTCACCCTTGGCGACCTGGCCGGGGAACAGGTAGTCGACGGTGGTGCCCTTGGTCAGGTCGATGTCGAGGCTGTCGGCCTGGAGCCAGGTGGGAGTGCCGGTGTAGCCGTCGGGGCCGTAGCGGTCGAACGAGCGGAGCGTGACGCCCGGGGCGACCGGCCGTTCCCGCTCGTCGGTCTCGATCCTCGGGGCGGGTGCGGCGGCGGTGCGGGCCGGCGCCGACTCGGTGGGGTGGTCGGCGGAGTCGGAGGTGGCCCAGGTGCGGTCGGGTTCGTCGGCGAGCGCCGCCGGCAGCGGGCCCAGCACGACCAGGGAGGCGGTCATCGCGACGATCGCGAGCAGCTTTCGGTGCACGGAACGAGTCTGACCGGTTCGTCGGTTCTTCACCAGACCGCGAGATGTCTGGAAAGGAAACGACACCTGACTGGCGGATGCCGCCGTGACTCACCGCGCGTACCGCATCACCGTGACGCGCTCGTCGAGCACGGTGGCATCGACGAGGGTCAGCGTGCGCCGCTCGGTGAGCGGCAGGACCTGCCGCCCGCCGGCGAGCACGACCGGGTGCACCGCGATGCGGTACTCGTCGATCAGGTCCAGCTCGGACAGCCGGGCCGCCAGCTCCGCGCCGCCGGTGAGCAGCAGGTCCCGCCCCGGCGCCGAGCGCAGCCGCTCGATCGCGGCGGCCAGGTCGCCGCCGACGACCTCGTCGGCCCACTCGATCGACCGCTGGCTCCGGGAGAACACGATCTTGGGTGTCGAGTTCCAGACCGGCAGGAACCACTGGTCGTGCGGGTCGTCGGAGGCGGCCCCGGCGGTCGGCCAGTAGCCGGCCATCATCTCGAAGACCCGCCGGCCGTAGAGCAACGTGTCGACGTGTTCGTGCACGTCACGGCTGTACTGGTCGAGCTCGGGGCCCACCAGTGCCCAGTCGAACTCGCCGTGGGGTCCCTCGACGAACCCGTCGACCGAGGTGTTCACCCAGTAGATGACCTTGCGCATGTCCTGCTCCTCACGATGGAAACGGTGGGCACCGTCGACGGGGAGTCGGAGGTGCCCACCGTGGCTCGACATCGCGGGCCGCGCAAATTTTTCTACGCGTGCGGGCAGGTGTCCCGGTAGTCGGAGATGTCGCGGTCGTCCGGCGCCGGGCAGAGGAACTGCTCGTACCGGGTGTCGTTGTCGACGAACCGCTTCAGCCAGGACAGCATGTACTTCGCCTGGGTGGTGTTCGGGGTCTGCGGGAAGAAGTGGCTGGCGTTGTCCAGCTCCAGGTACGCCTTCTCCGCCGACGCCGGGATGGAGTTGTAGAACGGGATCGAGTGGGTGGCCACCGGCGCGATCGAGTCGGACTCGCCGCCGATGATCAGCGTCGGCGTGCGCAGCTCCGACCAGGACTTGTCGGTGTTCCACGGCGCCAGCGGCACCGCGGCCTGCAACGCCGGCCGCGACGAGGCCGCCTCCAGCGACCCGCCGCCGCCCATCGAGTGGCCGGCCACGGCCAGCCGCGAGGAGTCGATCCGGCCGCGCACGGTCAGGTTGTCCTCGGTCATGTAGTCCAGGGCCGCCAGCAGCTGGTCACCCCGGCTGCTGGGCTGGTCGTAGATGGTGTTGGTGTCGATGGTGATCACCACGAAGCCGTGTGAGGCCAGCCTCGGCCCCATCCAGGCGATGCTGGACTCGGTCGCGGTGAAGCCCGGCGAGATGGCCACCGCACCGAAGGTGCCCTCCGAGGTGCTCGTCGGGTAGTAGATCGTGCCGCCGCCGAAGCCGCTGACCAGGCTGGACACCGACGTCTGGGACACCGAGAACGGACCGCGGGAGGCCTCGATGAGGCTCTCGGTCGGGTCCGGGCCGCGCTCGTAGGGGTTGTCCTGGGCGGTCGCGGCGGTGGCCGTGCCCACCAGGACCGTCGCCGCCAGGGCGACACCACCGAGGATTCGTACGCCTTTTCGCAGGGTCTTTCGCATCTCTCGCACCTTCTCCCATCAGCTCGTCGTCGAGCTACGCAGCGGTCGCGATCGGTAACCGACTGTGGCAAGCGGTGGCCGGTGGGCGCATCGGTGGAATCGCCAGTCCTGCCCGGCACCGGCGGTGACCCGCCGGCCCCGGCCGTACGCTGCGGGTCGTGACCCCCAGTGCCGAACAGATCGTGCGTGCCGCCGCACGCTGGATAGGGCGTGGCGCCCGGTTGGACACCCGCACGTTCGCCGGTGATCTCGGCATCTCGCGCAGCACGCTGTTCCGCCGGGTCGGCAACCGCGAGGACCTGATGGGCGAGGCCCTCTGGTACATGGCCGACCGCACGATGGCCGGCGCGCTGCGCCAGTGGCGGGCGGCCAACGGTGAACGGGTCCGCGACGAGGCCGGTGAGCTGCGTTGTCTGGTCGTGATGCGCCGGTACCGGGTGGACATCGCCGGCAACCAGGGGTTCCGCAAGCTGCTCAACGACGAGCCGACGGTCGGCATCCGGGTGCTGACCGACCCGGCCGGGCGGGTGCAGCCCCGGGTGATGGCCGCGCACGTCGAGCTGTTGGGGCTGGACGTGGCGGCCGGCGGGTTCACGCCGGCGGTGAGCCTGGAAAGCCTGTGTTACGCCATCGTCCGGCTCGGCGAGGCGTTCCTGTACTCCGACGTGCTGGTCGGTCGGGCTCCCGATCTGGACGCGGCCTCGACGTTGATCGCCGCGCTCGTGGAGGCGAAGGAACCCACGGTCTTGTGAAACACATCGGTCTGGTGTTTCATCGGAGTGCCGGCGTTCACCGTTGAACAACAGGGAGATCCGATGCCCGTCCGGACCCACGAGAGCTGGCCACCTGGACTGCCCGGATCGCTGGCGTATCCGGACGTCCCCGTCGGCGCGATCCTCGCCGGCTCGGTACGCCGCTACGGCGACCGGGTCGCCTTCGCCCGGGGCGACGAGGAACTGACCTACACCGCGCTCGGCGAGCGCGCCGCCGCCTTCGCGGGCGGGCTGATCGCCCGGGGCGTCGCGCCCGGTGACCGGGTGGCGCTGCGGATGCCCAACTGCCTGGAGTACCCGGTCGCCTACTACGGCACCATGCTCGCCGGGGCGACGTTCGTCCCGGTCAACCCGCTGTTGCCGCCACCCGTCGCGGCCCGCCAGATCGCCGACGCCGGCGCGGTGCTCACGGTCACCGCACCGGACGTGGCCGGCATCGCCGACGGCCAGCCGACCGAGGCACCCGACGTCGAGGTCGGCGAACTCGCGCACCTCGCGTACACCGGCGGCACCACCGGGGAGTCCAAGGGCGTGCGGATCCCGCACCGCAACGTCGTGGTGAACACCCTGCAGTACGCGTGCTGGGGGTCGGGCTCGCTGCCCGCGCTCGACGAGCACGGCGGGCTGGTGCTCGACCAGGTCGGCGACGAAGCCGAGTGGCCGACCCGGCTCGGCACGGCGGTGGCGATCAACCTGACCCCGTGGTTCCACGCCATGGGCACCATCGCCGGACTGAACGCGTTGGTGCTCATGGGCTACACGACCGTGCTGCACGACCGCCTCGACCCGGCCGCCTACCTGGCCGACGCGCAACGGCTGCGGATCACCGCGATCGGCGGCGCGCCCGCGCTGTTCGCCGCGCTGCTGGCCTGCCCGGACATCGCCACCACCGACCTGTCCTCGGTCCGGGCGATCTCCTCGGGCGCGGCGCCGATGCCGGTGGAGATGATCCGGCGGCTGCGTGAGCTGGCGCCCGAGGCCGTGGTCAGTGAGGGCTACGGGCTGACCGAGGTCACCATGGCCGCCACGCTGGGCCCGGTGCACCGGTCGGGCACCCGCAAGGCGGGCACGGTCGGCGTGCCGGTCTTCGACACCGAGGTGGCGATCCTCGACCCCGACGGGGCGGCGGTGCCGACCGGCGAACGCGGCGAGGTGTGCATCCGGGGCCCGCAGGTGATGACCGGCTACCACCACCGCCAGGACGCGACCGACGAGGTGCTGCGCGAGGGCTGGCTGCACACCGGCGACGTCGGCATCCTGGACGAGGACGGCTATCTGTCCATCGTGGACCGGATGAAGGACATGTTGCTGTACAAGGGGTACAACGTGTACCCGAGGGAGCTGGAGGAGATCCTCGCCGAGCACCCGGCGGTGCTCGCGGCGGCCGTGGTCGGCAAGCCGGACGACGCGGTCGGCGAACTGCCGGTGGCGTTCGTGGTGCCGGCCGACCCGTCGGTCACCGGCGAGGACCTGATGGCGGCGGTCAACGAACGCGTCGTGGCCTACAAGCGGCTGCGCGCGGTGTACCTCACCGACCAGATCCCGATCTCCGCGGCCGGAAAGGTGCTCAAGCGCGAACTGCGTGACCGGCTCGCCAGCACGTCGTGAGTACCGGGCTGTACGGCCGGGCGGCGGAGCTGCGCCGGCTGGCCGCGCTGAGCGGCACCGGCGGCGCGCTGCTGCTGCTCGGTGAGGCCGGCATGGGCAAGACCGCCGTTCTGTCCACTGTGGACGCCACGGTGTCGGTGCGGGGCATCGACGCCGAACGCGGGCTGGCGTTCGGCGCGCTGAACCGGCTGCTGGCGCCGCTGGCCGACCGGTTCGACAGCCTGCCGGCCGACCAGGCCGGCGAGCTGCGCGGGGTCGCCGGACTCGGTGGCCGGCCCGACGCGTTCGGGCTGCGCTGCGCGGTGCACCGGCTGCTGGTCGGCCTGGCCGCCGACGGCCCGGTCAGCTGTGTGGTGGACGACGCGCAGTGGCTGGACGTCGAGTCGCTGGAGGTGCTGGCCTTCGCGGCGCGCCGGCTGGCCGGGCACCGGGTGGCGATGGTGTTCGCCGCGCGCCCCGAACTGGCGCGGCCCGGCCACGACCCACTGGCCGAGATCCCGCGGCTGTGGCTCTCGGCGCTGCCCGACGAGGCGTGCGAGCGGCTGCTGCGCCGGTGGCGGGTGCCGGCCGGGCCAAGGGCCGTCCTGACCGAGATCGCCGGCGGCAACCCGGCCGACCTGGTGTCGCTGGCGGCCGAGCTGACCCCCGACCAGCTGGCCGGTCGCGCGCCGCTGCCCGAGGTCCTCGGCGGCGGCCGGTGCGCCGACTACCGGACCCGGCTGGCCGCGCTGTCCCCGGCGGCGCGGGTCCTGCTGACCTGCGTGGCCGCCGAGTCCACCGTGGAGCTGGACACGCTGTCGCGGTGCGGGGGCCCCGAGGAGCTCGACGAGCTGCTGGCCGCCGGCCTGCTGCGGATCGCCGGCACGTCGCTGCGGCTGCCCAGCACCCTGGTGCGCGACACCCTGTACCGGTTGGCGAGCCCGGCGTGGCGCCAGCAGGCACACGCCCGGCTCGCCGCCGCGCTCACCGGCCCCCGCGCGACCTGGCACAGTGCCCTGACGACGTCGCGGCCCAGCCCCGAACTCGGCGACGAGCTGGCCCGCGCCGCCGACCACGCCGACCACCCGAGCGCCGCGAGCCTGCTGGACCGGGCCGCCACCCTGACAGTCCACACAGGACTGCGCGGTGAGCGGCTGCTGGCCGCCGCCGGGCACGCCTGGCAGTCCGGCCGGCCCGGCTGGGCGCGGACCCTGCTGGCCCGCGCCAGGGCCGCCGGCGCCGATCGTGCCCGGTGCGCGCTGCTGCTCGGCGAGATCGAACTGCGCGACGGCGAACCCGCCGTCGCCACCCACGAGCTGGCCTTCGCCGCCGAACACCTCACCGACCCCGACGAGGCGTCGCTGGCCCTGATGCTCGCCGGCGAGGCTCGGCGCATCGGCGGCGACCTGTCCGGCTACCGCACCCTCGCCCACCGGGTCACCGCGTCGGTACCGTCGGGCAGCGGGGTGGGCGCCCTGTTCGCCGGCGGCGCCGCGACCTACGCCGGCCGTCACGGCGAGGCCGCCGAACCGCTGCGCCGTGCCGTCGACCTGGGTCTGGCGGCCGGCGACGTGGCGTCCGCGGTGTGGGCGGCCGAGGCGGCGTTCGCCCTCGGGGACGTCGAAGGCGCCTACGAGTGCGCGTCGGCCGCGGTGTCCCGGGCGCGGTTGGGCACGCGGGGCGCGGCGCTGCCGTGGGCGCTGGTGCACCTGGCGCTCACCGCCATCGGCCTTGATCGCCACCGCGCCGCCCGCGCCGCGACCGAGGAAGGCCTGGCGGCGTCGGTGGCCCAGCGCAACACGTGGGCCGAACACCTGTCGTTGCAGGGGTTGTCGGCGGCGCTGCTGGGTGACCTGGCCACCGCGAGGTCCACATTGGACCTGGCGGCGCCGGGGATCGCGGAGCGCTCGCTCGGCCGGCCGTGCGCCATCTCGTCGTGGGCGGGCGCGTGCCTGGACCTGGCCGAGGACCGACCGGCGGACGCGCTGGGCCGGCTGGCGACCCTGGGCGCCGGGGTCAGCGGGGCGCAGCGGGCGATCCAGGTACTGGCCACCCCGCAGTGGGTGGAGGCGGCGGTGCTGGCCGAGCAGCCGGAGCGGGCGGGGGAGCTGCTGGGGCGGTTCGACGAGTGGGTGCGCTCGGGCGGCAGCGCGGCGTGGCTGGCGATGTCCAGCCGCTGCCACGCGCTGCTGGCCGACGATCTCGGGGAGGCCGAGGAGCACTACCGGACGGCGATCGCGCTGCACCACCGGGCGGGGGCGGCGATGGAGCTGGCGCGGACGCAGTTGTTCTACGGCAACCGGTTGCGCCGCCACCGGCGCACCCGTGACGCGCGGGTGCTGTTCCGGGACGCGCTGCGCGGGTTCCGGGCCGCCGGCGCCGACCACTGGGCGACGCGGGCGAAGGCCGGGCTGCGGGCGTGCGGCGAGACCGTCGGCACGGGCGGGGTCACGCTGGCCGGGCTGACCCCGCAGCAGGCCGCGATCTCCCGGCTGGTGGCCGTCGGGGAGACCAACAAGGAGATCGCCCGCCGGTTGGTGATCAGCCCGAGGACCGTCGACCACCACCTGCGCAACATCTTCACCACACTGGGGGTCCGTTCGCGGGTGGAGCTGGCCCACCGGGTGACCTCGGCCACGACCCAACGGTGAGGCAACCTTCGCCGGCTCCCGGGTGGTATTCCACCGTAGACCGGGCGAGGCGGAGGGCTGGGCGTGGTGAGAGCACCTGAGGGGTTCGAGGAGTTCGTGGCGCGGGCGTCGCCCAGGCTGCTGCGCACGGCCTACCTGCTGACCCGCGACCCCGGGCACGCGGAGGACCTGGTGCAGACCGCGTTGGCCAGGGCGTGGCGGTCGTGGCGCCGGATCACCGGCGACCCCGAGCCGTACGTGCGGCGGATCCTGGTCAACACCCACGCGACCTGGTGGCGGCGCCGGTGGCGAGGCGAGGCGCCCACTGGTGAGCTACCCGAACTGTCCGGCGAGCCGGAGCAGCTGGCGGTGGACGAGCGGGAATGGCTGTGGCAGGCGCTGGGCCGGCTGCCGCCCCGGCAGCGTGCCGTGCTGGTCCTGCGGTTCTTCGACGACCTGGCCGAGGCGCAGGTCGCCGACCTGCTCGGGTGCTCGGTGGGCACCGTCAAGAGCCAGTCGAGCAAGGCGCTGGCCAAACTCCGGGTGGACGAGACGATCCGCACCGAGGAAGGAACCCGGCGATGAACCTGACCGACCTCACCGAGGTGCTCCGCGACCGCGCCGACCTCGACGCCACCACCCACGACGCCCGGATGGCCGGTATCCGTGGCCGGGTGCTCGCCCGGCGCCGCCGGCTCGCGCTCACCGGTGTCGTCGGTGTGGTGCTCGCGCTGGTCGGCGTCGTGTACGTGGCCCTGCCCGGCCAGCGGGTCGACCCGGCGGAGCCGACCAGAAGCCTCGCGGAGTACCAGTCCGGTGCCCGGCTGGTCGCGCAGGCCTGGGGAGACCTGCCGGCCACCTCGATCACCCTCACCCACACACCGAGCGCCGACGACCTGGTGCTCATCGCCCACTGCGTCGACGAGGACTCCGGGCAGAACCTGGTCACGATGGTCTCGATCAACGGGCGGGACGGCCCGGCGGGTGGGTGCACCGGTCAGACGACCGTGCGCATCGACCTGTCCGCCTACGGCGGCTCGGTCGGTGAACCGCTCGTCGTCAGGATGGTCGTCGGCGTCAACCGCGTCGCGGGCGAGTTCCCGGAGACGGTCGCCGACGTTCGGCCGCCGGAGAGTGCGACGAGCGCCGAGTACGCCGTCGGACTCGGGGAACGGGTGCCGCTCACGGAGTACTCGTTCCCGCCGCGCCCGGAAACGCTGGAGCCGCTGGACTCACTCCTCGCCCCGGCGGACTTCGACCTGCGATCCGACCCCGATGACCCCGACGCCCCCCAGGAGCTGGACGTGACCTGGCGTGGGCAGGTCGAACTGACTGCCTCCCTCAACACCCCGGGGCGGCTCGAAGTGCTGATCGACGGCGAATCCGTCTACGTCGGCGACTCCTGGACCTACCTCGGAACGATCGGCGTGACGACGGTCGGCGGTCCCGACGGTCCCGACCTCGCCGTCGGGGAAACCGCCACGATCACGGTGGTTCCGGAACGCACCACCGGCGACTGGGCCGTCCAGTTCACCTGGCTGTGAACGCCCGGCCGGACCGGGTGGACCGGCGGGTCAGCGGGCCGACGAGGGTGACGAACGCGCGGGCGAGTGGGCCGGCGGGGGTCATGACGTCGCGGTACTCGTGGAGGAGGCCGGCGAGGGCCAGGGGCCCGGGGCGGGCGTCCATGGCGCGGAAGTAGGCCTCGACGCGCCCGGCGGGGGTGCTGAGCCAGCGGACCCTGGTCGGGGCGGCGGTGGGGTTCCACATGTGGTGGACGGCGCCGCGGGGGATGTCGAGGGTGTCGCCGGGGGTGAGGTCCTGTTGCCGGCCGTCGACCACCACGCGGAGGGTTCCTTCGAGGACCTCGAAGTGTTCGTCGTGGTGGGGGTGGCTGTGGCGGGGTGGGCGGGAGCCGTGGGGGGCGTAGGTGGCGTCGACGTCGACGCGGTCGGGGGTGGTGTCGCGGACGCGGAGGGTGACGGCGTCGGTCAGCTGGATGGTGTCAGTCATTGCTCGTCCTCAAGTAGTTTGATGTCGAGTAAGTTGTACTCAAGGGGGTAGTTCGATGTCAAGCTAAACTGCGGACGTGGACGAGAACGAGCGGATCGACGCGCTGGTCGGCCAGTGGGCGTCGCAGCGGCCCGACCTGGACCTGGACACCATGGCCCTGCTTGCCCGGCTGACCAGGGCCGCCCAGCTGGTGGACGGCCGGGTGAGCGCGCTGGCCGGGGCCTACGGACTACACCGCGGCGAGGGGGACGTGCTGTTCGCGCTGCGCCGCGCCGGCGCGCCCTACCGGCTGTCGCCGACGCGGCTGGCCAAGGCCCTGCTGGTGACCACCGGCACGATGACCAACCGGCTCGACCGGTTGGAGAAGCGCGGGTTCATCGTGCGGGTGCCCAATCCGGACGACCGGCGGAGTCTGGACATCGAACTGACCGAGGACGGACGAGGGCAGGTCGACGAGGCGGTGACCAGGCACGGCGCCGGCCAGCGGGAGATGGTCGCGCCGCTGAGCCGCCGGGACCGCGCCGACCTGGAGCGGGTGACCCGCAAACTCATCGCGCACCTGGGCGAAGGCTAGACCTCGTCGTTGGTCAGACCCGACTTCACCGAGCGCGGGTGGTCCTCGGGATTCCAGCCGGGCCGGGCGAACTCGTCGTTCTTGTGGACCAGCAGCCAGTCGAGTTTCGTCCTGATCAGGGCGAACCGGCCGGCGAGCTTCTCGCCGTCGAGGTCGAAGTGGAGTTCACCGGCGGCCAGGGCGTCGGCCGGGTCGGTGTCGCGGGCGTGGGTCCAGGTGCCCCAGTCCCAGACGATCACGTCGCCGCCGCCCGGCCGGCCCTTCGCGATGCGGCCCTCGAAGTCGACGTGGTCCAGGGAGTGGTCATCGACGTGCACGGCCAGGCAGCGAACCTTCGGGTCCAGCGTCGGACCCTTGGGCACCGCCCAGCTCACCAGCACACCACCCAACTCCAGGCGCAGGTCGTAGTGCAGGCGCCGGGCCCGGTGGCGCTGCACGACGAACCGGCCGGTCACCGCGCCACCAGGTCCGCGTAGCCGTCCCACGCCTGCTCGGTGTCGGCGGTGCGGGTGTGCGGGGCGCGGAACTGCTCGACGAACACCGACAGGTCGTCGAGGTCCCAGCGCAGCCGGTAGAACTCGACGGCGGGCGGGCGGCCCTCGCCCAGCCACCACAGGTCACGTTCCGGCACGGCCAGGCCGACGGTGTCCCAGTCGACCAGCAGGCGACCGTGTCCGGTGCGCAGGACGTTGCCGGGGTGCGGTTCGCCGTGGGTGACGACCAGGTCGGCGGGCAGGGCGGCGAGCAGGCGGTCGAACTCGTCGAGGCGGCGGCGCAGGCCGGGGCGGTGGCGGGCCAGCAGGTCGCGGGCCGGCTCGGCGAACGGGCCGCCGGTCCACGGGCGGTCCGTCTCGACGAGAGCGCGGTCGAGGGTGGCGCGGCCGGGGAGTGCGGGGCCGGCCAGGGGGGTCGAGGGCGGCGGGGGCTGGCGGTGCAGGGTCGCCAGCAGGTCGCCGACGTCGCCGGGCGGGTCGCCGAAATCGCCGGAAACGCCGTCCACGTAGGGGAACACGGACAGGGCGTGGCGATCTCCCAGCGGTACCAGCGGGTCACCGGCCGGTGCGAGGACGAAGTCCAGGTGGGCCAGGGCGGCGGCGGTGTCCATCGCGCGGCGCAGACCGTCGCGGGCGGCGGCGACCCCGATGCCGTTGTGGGGCTTGGCCGCCAGGTCGGCGACGGTGGCGAACCAGCGGCGGCCGGTCTCGTCGGTGACCCGCCAGTGGTGGTCGCCGAAGCCCACCGGCAGGTACTCGACGTCGGCCGGCGTCAGGCCCCAGGCGCGCAGCGCGGGCCGGGGGTCCAGGTCGGGCGCGACCTTCACAGCGCCTCGCTGTGGCCGCCGTTGACCCGCAGGCACTGGCCGGTGACGAACGCCGCCGCGTCGGAGGCCAGGTAGGCGACCGTGGCGGCGACGTCGTGCGGGGTGCCGAGGCGGCCCAGCGGCACGTCGGCCAGGTAGTCGTCGGTCGGCTCGCCGTCGTGGCGTTCGACCGGGATCCAGCCGGGGGCGACGGTGTTGACGGTGATGCCGTGCGGGCCGAGCTCGCGTGCCCAGCAGCGGGTCAGCGTGTGCAGGGCGGACTTGGCGGCGGCGTAGGCCGACCAGCCGGGCAGTGCCCGGTCCACCATGTCCGATCCTATGTGGACGATCCGGCCGCGTCCGGCGGCGCGCATCCCGGGCAGCACGGCGTTCACCAGCAGGGTCGGGCTCTTGACGAAGAACTCCAACTGGTCGAGGTGGTGGCGCCAGGTCAGGTCCTCGACGCCGATGACCGGCTGGGGGCCGGTGGCGTTGACCACCAGCAGGTCGACCGGGCCGATCTGGGCGACCATCGCACGCACCTGGTCCTCGTCGGTCACGTCCCCCTCGACGGTGATGGCCCGCCCGCCGGCGCGCAGGATCTCGCCGACCACCGTGTGGGTGCCGGCGAGGTCGTTGACGGCCACCGCCCACCCGGTCGCGGCCAGGTGGCGGGCGATACCGGCGCCGAGACCCCGGCCGGCGCCGGTGACGAGTGCGAGCCCGTTCATGTCAGCCATTATGTAAGATCGCCGCCATGAGTTTCTTCTTCCGACGCTGACGCGACCGCTGGCGGGTGCGGTATCCCCTCGCCGGTGATGCGGGGCGGGTACACGACACCGCCCCGGTCGCGACGTGGGAGAAGATCACGTGATCTCATCCATTCCGGCGCGTGCGCGCGCCGTGGTACGTCCTGGCGCCGCCGGCGCACCGTGAGGACCGCGCGCCTGGTGGCGCGGACCGTACGGGGGATCGAAGAAGTGGCGGCGGCGGAGATCCGCGCGCTGGGGCGGGTCGAACGCATCGGCCACCGCGAAGTCCTGTTCCACGCCGATGTTTCCGGTCTGGATCTGCGCTGCGCCGACGACGTCTTCGCCGTGGCCGCCGAGATCGAGGGCGTCGGCCACACCAGGGCCGCCCTCGACGTCCTGACCCGAGCGGTCAGATCGGTCGACCTCGCGCCGCTCCTGGCCGGCCGTGACGTGTCCACAATGGACGTGTCGGCGTCGTTCCTCGGCCGGCGGACCTACAACCGCTACGACCTGGAGGACGCCGTCGGCCAACCCCTGGCCGCGCGGACCGGCCTGCGCTACGTCTCCCGCCGGGGTGGCGCCGTGCCGCCCCCGGGCCTGTCCTGGCGCCTCACGGTGACCGACGACCGGGCCCTGCTCGCGCTGCGGCTGGCGTCCCGGCCCCTGCACCGGCGACCGTGGCGGCGGGTGACCCGGCCGGGGAGCCTGCACCCGCCGCTGGCCGCCGCGATGCTCCGGCTGGCCGGCCCGTTGGCCGGCCGTCGCCTGCTGGACCCGTGCTGTGGCGTGGGCACCATCCCCCTGGAGGCCGGCAACGTGTCCATTGTGGCCACCGACCACGCCCCGGCCGCGGTGGCGGCCGCCCGCGCCAACGGCCTCACCCCGGTCGCCGTCGCCGACGCCGGTCGCCTACCGCTGGGCAGGGGGGCGGTGGACGTCGTGGTGAGCAACCCGCCGTGGGACCGTCAGGTCCGCGCCACCGGCGTCCTCGGCCACAGCCCCGACAGGTTCTGGTCGGAACTACGCCGGGTGCTGGACCCCCACGGCCGGGCGGTCCTGCTCCTGCCGGCGGGGACGAAACCGGGCCTCACCGTGCTGTCCCGCCACCCGGTGAGCCTGTCCGGCCGGCACGCGGAGGTGCTGGTCATGACGCCGTGAGGGAAGTTGTCCACAGGTGCGTCCACACCTGTGGACAATTCGAACACCTGTTCCCATCAGGCGACGGTCAGGTGATGACGCGGACCGGACAGTGCGCGACACCCGCCTTCTCGATTCGGGCGTCAGCGGTCACCAGGGTGGCGTCGTGCTGCTCGGCCACGGCCACGTAACCGGCGTCGTACATGCTGAGATTGGACCGCAGCTGCCACATGCGTTCAAGGTGTGGTCCGGTCGAAGCCACCGCGACCGTGGCCCGGCTGAGCCAGCCCACGGCCAGTTCGGCATCGGTGGCAGCGAGTTTGCCCCCGAGGACCAGTCCGCGGAGACCTGACAGAACCTCTGTGCGCCAGTGTTCGGGCACCACCCACTTGGGGTCGGCCGAAAGCTCCGCGTCGGCACGCTCGGCGCGAGGATCGCTGGGGATGAACAGCAGTAGTGCCGCAGACGCGTCAGGGACGATCACGAGCCGATGTTCTTCGCATCCTGGGCGGCTCGGGCGGCCGACAGTGCATCCAGGGGATCGTCGCCGGCGGCGGTCGACGTCGCGCTCCGTCGCCACTCGCGGATCTCGTCGAGCAACACGCGGTTGTTCTCGAATGAGGCTTCGCGCAGTACGAGATCGCGCAGGAACGCGGTCAGGGACTGCCCGCGCTCACTGGCCTTCGCGGCGAGCACGTCACGTACCGCCTCCGGAACGTCGCGGATCTGCAGAGCAACCATGCATGCATTTTACATGCGTTCGTGGTCTGGTGTCACGGTCCCGAACATCAGGCCGTGACCAGACGGCCGGTGATCAGTTCGGCGATCGCCGGGATGTGCTGGTCCAGGTAGAAGTGGCCGCCGGTGAACTCCTGGGCGGTGAACTCGCCGGTCGTGTGCACGGCCCAGCCCCGGGCCTCGTCGAGGTCGGCCTCGGTGTCGGTGTCGCCGGTCAGGGCGTGGATCGGGCAGGTGAGGACGGCGTCCGGGGACGCCAGGTAGGTTTCGGCGGCGCGGAAGTCGCCTCGGATGGCGGGGAGCGCGAGGCCGGCGAGTTCGGGGTCGTCGAGCAGGGCCGAGCCGGGGCCGCCGAGGGCCTTGACGGCGGTGATCAGCTCCGCCTCCGACAGCAGGTGGTTGCGGCGGGTCGTGGTGTGCGATGGCGGGCGGCGGGCGGACACGAACAGTGTCGCGGGGCTGCGGCCGTCGCGTTCCAGGCGGCGGGCCACCTCGAACGCCACGCTCGCGCCCATGCTGTGGCCGAACAGCGCCAGCGGACGGTCCGCCAGCGCCGCGACCAGCGGTGCGACCAGGTCGGCGACGGCCACGACGTCGGGGATCACCGGTTCCCGTAAGCGGTCCTGACGGCCGGGGTACTGCACGGCGATCAGCTCCACCGACGTCGGCAACGTCTCCGACATCGGCCGGTAGTGGTTCGCCGAGCCGCCCGCGTGGGGGAAGCAGACCACGACGTGGTCGGCGTCGGGTCGCTCGTGGTAGCGGCGCAGCCAGAGATCCATTCGCCCATCATGCCCTGAACAGGGGGCTGTGGGGCGGGAGCCCTGCATCGTCCCGCCCCACAGCTCATCCGAGGGAACTCAGCGACCGGCCCGCAGCCCGTAGGCGCGGACGAGGGTCTGGTCGACCGAGTTGCCCGCGGCGTCGGTCGCCTGCACCCGCAGCGACACGGCGGGGTTGCCGCCGCTCACCTTCGGGTGGCCGACGATCGCCAGGTGCGATCCGTTGCCCATGCGCAGCAACGGGATCTCCTTCCAGGTCTTGCCGTCGTCGAACGACGCCCAGCTCCGCACCTGGCGCATCGACGGGCCGTCGACGCCCGGCACGTGACCGGCGTTGACCAGGAAGGTGTAGACCGATCCGGACCGCGCCTGGTTGTCGCGGTCGAGGTCGAGCCGGAAGTCGACCTGGGGCACCAGCGGTCGTTCCTCGCCGGGCCGGGACGCGAACTGCCAGGTCGTGGCGGTCTGTGTCCCGTACAGCGACCACGGCGTGGCGCGCTTGCCGGTGAACTCCAGCCGGTAGGTGGCCGGGTCGGCCACCGCCGGGAAGTCACCGGTCGGCGCGCCGGGCCGCTCGGCCAGCAGCGTGTCACCGGCGTAGAGCTTCGTGGTCAGCTCGTCGCCCGACCAGCCGTAGCCGTGGTGGCCGCCGGAGTCGGAGAACGGCAGCAGCGCCATCTCGAACCCGTCGGCGGTGCGGGTCACCTGGGTGTCGAGCTTGGCGCTCGCGCCCGGGCGCGACACCCGGCCCAGCCAGTCGGCGTTGAGCCGCGCGCCCGGCCGGTACTGGACGTACTCGTCGCCGAACTCGCCGTCGAACGGCGCGTTCGACCACACCGACTGGCGCCAGTAGGTGTCGTTGGCCGACACCAGGTAGGTGCGTTCCAGCGGGCGCGGGAACTCCCGCAGGAAACCCACCGAGAACGTCGGCCACGGGCGGGAGATGTGCCGCACGTCGCCGGCGGTGGTGGGGGTGTCGGCGCTGAACGTGGTGTCGATGCTGGCGGTGGTGCGCCGGTTGATGTCGTAGTTCAGCGTCGTGGGCACCCGCTGCTTCTCCGGCAGGAGCAGGTCGTAGAAGTACGGCGACACCGCTGTGCCGGACACCCGCAGGGTCAGCGGACCCTGCTTGAGCATCTCGACCAGCGCCAGGCCCGGTTCCTGTTCGAGGGTGAAGCCGTGGATGGACACCTGGCCGGGGGTGCCGCCGGCGGTGATCACCAGGCCCGGCCGGTCGTTGAACACCACCGCGCCCCACGCGCCGGCCGCGCTCGCGGCCGCCACCTTCTCGGCGAAGGTGGTCTCCCCACGGGAGATCAGCGCGATTCTGCCGCGCACGTCCTTGCCGGCGTAGTCCTGCGGCCTGCCGAGGCCGACGTAGGTGACCGGCTTGTCGTGCGAGCCGTCGACCGGCGCCGCCGCCGACATCGGGTACGGCGTGAGCGGCGTCCGCTGGGGTGCCACCACGCTGGCTTCCAGCGGCGGCGCGATCAGGTCCCAGCGGCTGTAGAACTCGAAGTTGCCCTGGGTGACCGTGTCCGTGGCGGTGGCGTAGCCGCGGCTGATCGGCGGGCTGAGGGTGAACGAGCTGTGGAAGTTCTTGTCCTCGAAGTCGCGGTGGTAGGACAGCGTGAACGTGGTCGGCGCGGTCGGCCGGTCCGTGGTGAGCGTGATCGGGCTGGCCGAGCGGGCGTCGAGGGTGATCGACATGTCCCGGTCGACCTGCAGCTCCGGTCGGGTGACCGCCGTGACCTCCAGCGCGTAGGTGTTGGCGGCGTCGGCGGTGCCCAGGTAGCCGGCGAGGTTGTAGGTGCCCGGCGGCACCCGGAAGGTCACCTCGTTGCTGTCCTTGGAGAAGCCCTTCGACTCGAAGCGGCCGGTGGCGAGGCTCCACAGCTCGGTGAAGCTGACCACCGCGGCCGGGCGGCCGTCGCGGGCGATGCCGGTGACCGTGACGTTGTGCATCTGCGGTTCGAGGTAGGCGCCGACGGAGGTGTGCAGGGCGACGCCGCCGCCGGTGGCGCTCAGGCGACCGCCGTAGAGGCCGATCGGCGCGGTGCCAGGGTCGACGGTGACCGTCACGTCGGCGGTGCCGCCGGCCGGCACGGTCACCGACGAGGCGCTGACCGCGAACATGCCGGCCGGGGCCGGCGCGCCCTCGCCGTCGGTGACCGACAGCGACAGGTCGAGGGTCAGCTCGGCGGTGCCCTCGTTGCGGTAGGTCACGGTTTCGGTGACCGGGTCCTTGGCGCCGTCGTAGGTGAAGTAGCCGAGGTTGAGGGTGCCGGGGCTGGCGTAGGCCTGCTGCTCGCTGGCCCGCGCGACGTCCAGCCGGCCGGAGCCCTGCTGGTAGACGGTCTGGCCGTCGACGGCGGTCGACGAGGAGACCAGGGTGTCCTTCAGTTCGGCGTTGCCGCGCCCGGGGAAACGCTGGGCGAGGATCGCCGCCGCGCCGGCCACGTGCGGCGCGGCCATCGAGGTGCCGGACAGCTTCTGGTAGTTGCCGTCCACGATCTCGCCCAGTGAGCTGCCGTTGGCGCGGGCGGCGACGATGTCGACGCCGGGACCGGTCATGTCGGGCTTGATGGCGTAGTCACCCAGGCGCGGGCCTCGGCTGGAGAACGAGGCCAGCGCGTCCTGCTTGCTGACCGCGCCGACGGTCAGCGCCGAGTCCGCCCAGCCGGGGCTGGCGATCGTCGACGCGCCGCTGCCCAGGTTGCCGGCCGCGACGACCACCAGCATGTCGCTCGACGCGCTGATCGCGTCGACCGCCTGCACCAGCGGGTCGTTGCCGTCCGAGGGCGCGTTGGTGCCCAGGCTCATGTTGGCCACGTCGGCGCCCTGCGCGGCGGCCCACTCCAGGCCCTCGATGATCCCGGCGAAGTCACCGGAACCGCCGGCGTCCAGGACCTTGGCGCTGATGAGTTTCGCGCCGGGCGCGACACCCCGGCGGTTGGCGGGGTTGCCCTCGCCGGAGCCGGCGACGATCGAGGCGACGTGCGTGCCGTGGCCGTGTCGGTCAACGGCGTCCGGGTCGGCGGTGAAGTTCTGGGCGGCGACGACCTTGCCGCCGTCCAGGTCGGGGTGGGTGTCGTCGATGCCGGTGTCCAGCACGGCGACGGTGGTGCCGGTGCCGTCGTAGCCGGCGGCCCAGGCGTCCGGCGCGCCGACCTGCGGCACGCTCTCGGTCAGGCTGACCCGCGCCTTGCGGTTGAGCCAGATCTTCTCGACCGACGCGGCGGCGGCGGTCGCCATACCGGTGGCGGCATCTCTGTCGGCACCGGAGCCGGAGACGGCGGTCCAGAACTCGCGGGCGCTGTCCTTCGCCTCGCGCAGGGACCGGGCGTTGATGCTTTCCAGGGTGTGTTCGGCGGTGGCGCCGGGGGGAACGGCGGCGGTGGCCGCGCGGGCGCGGCTGGGCGCGTACTCGACGATCAGCGGGATCGCGTCGCTGTGCGCGTCGTCGTAGCCGGCGTCGGCCAGGGCGCTGACGTTGAACAGCTCCTCGTCCAGGGTGCCGGCGGAGATCATGGCCATGGCGTCGGTCGGGACGACGTAGAGGTCCTCGCCGGCGCGGCGGTTGGCGTAGCCGATGTGCTCACGGCCCTGCGCCGGGCGGACGGTGGCGGTGGCGTCGCCGTTGGACATGATCCGCAGGTCGACGACGTCGCTGGTGATCAGGGTGATGGCGTGCTGGGACACGACCTGCGGCGCGCGCCCGTCCGGCGCGGTCGCGGTGGGTTGGGCGGCGGTGCTGGGGGTGACGGCGAGGGTCGCGGCCATCGCCGCGGACAGGGTCAGTCCTAACGATCTGACGGTTCTTCTGGACCGTCTCGTCATCGTGCTCCTCCTTGGCAGGACGGGGAACTGGGCAGAGCCGAACCCGGCCGGTCGCGCGACGGTGCGCGCCGTGACCGGCGTCAAGTGAGGGAAAAGGGACGATCCGACAGTGACATGGTCACGGCGCATTCCGGAAGACGTCATGCCTTCCGGTTCACGACAGTGGCGTGAAGCGGCGCTCCGGCCGTGCGACGATCACGCCATGCTGGGCGTACTCGGGCTGTCCCAGGCCGAACAGGAGCTCTACGAGCAACTGGTGGGTTCCGGGCCGTTGACCGCGGACGAACTGGACGGTCGGTCTGCCGCCGCGTTACCCCGGTTGCACGAACTCGGCCTGGTGACCAGGGACGACGGCGATCCGCCTGTCTGGGCGGCGATCTCGCCGAACACCGCGCTGCAACTGTTGGTCAGCGACCGGGGCCGCGAGCTGGCCGAGGCGCGGCGCTACGTCGCCGAGTTGGTGAGCCGGTTCAGCCTCGCCGGCACCGACCGGGATCTGCCGGCGATGGTGGAGGTGATCTACGGCCGCGAGGAGATCATCCGACGTTTCCTCGCGTTGCAACTCGCCGCGCGCCACCAGTTCCGTGCCTGCGACGCCCCGCCCTACCCGGCCAACGACGCCGCCCAGCCCAACACCCTGGAGTTCGACCAGCTGCACGCCGGCCTGCGGTTCCGCATCCTCTACGACCGCACCGCCCTGGACATCCCCGGCCGCCTGGCCGACCTGGAGGCCGGGATCGCCGCCGGGGAACAGGCGCGGGTGGCCGACATCCCGCTGAAGATGACCCTGTTCGACGACAGCGCGGCGATCCTGCCGCTGCGCCAGCCGCCGGACGTCGAGTCCCGCCTGCTGGTCTACAACCCGGTGCTGCTGGACGCGTTGTCGGCGCTGTTCGAGATGTACTGGGACCAGGCGCTTCCGCTGCACGTCGACCAGGGCCGCGCGGAGCTGTCCGGTGCCGGGGACGAGCCGCCGCCGGGTGAGCGGCAGCTGATGCTGCTGCTGGTGGCCGGGCTGACCGACCAGGACATCGCCGCACAGCTGGGAATCAGCGACCGGACGGTCCGCAGCCGGGTGCGCGCCATGATGGACCGGTTGGACGCGACGACCCGCTTCCAGGCGGGCTACCAGGCGGTGCTGCGCGGCTGGCTGACCACGGCGGGGCCGGCCGATGGCGGCTGAACGCCCCGGCGCGTCGGTGCTCGGACTGGCCGAGGCCGAACGCGTCGCCTACGAGCTGCTGGTCGAACGGTCCCCGGCCACGGTCGAGGAGCTGGAGCGGGGCTGGACCAGGCCCGAGTCGCTGACGGAGGTGTTGGCCCGGTTGGAGGAACGGTCGCTGGCCAGCACGGTCGCCGGGACACCGCCGAGGTTGCGCGCGCAGTCGCCGAGGGTGGCCTTCGACGGCGTGCTGGCCGAGTACGAGGAGGCCCTCGAACACGCCCGCCGGCACGTCGCCGTGCTGGAAACCGCCTACCAGGCGCGTCCCGCCGCCCCGGACAGCAGTGTCGTTGAGCTCGTGACCGGGCAGCGGGTGGTCCGCCAGCGGCTGGCGCGGATCCTGGCCGGCGCGCGGGAACGGGTCGACTGCCTGGCCAAACCGCCGGCGCTGGTCGAGGGCACCGGGACCCGCGCGGGGCTGGTGTGCCGCACCGTCTACGACCAGGCGGCCATCGAGCACCCCGGCGCGCTGGCCGGGGTGGCGCGCCGGATCGAGGAGGGCGAGCTGGCCAGGGTCCTGCCGGACCTGCCGGTGAGCCTGGTCGTGGCCGACGGCCGGCTGGCCGTGCTGCCGCTGCGCCGCGACCCGGGCGCCCCGGACGCGATCATGGTGGTGCACCCGTCGGCGCTGCTCGACGCGTTGGGCACGCTGTTCGAGGGCCTGTGGCGCCGGGCGCTGCCGCTGCACCCGTCGGCCCACGCCGAGCCGGAGGGGGTGCGCCCGGCGGTCGACCGGACGCGGCTGGTGACGCTGCTGCTGTCCGGGTTGACCGACGAGTCGATCGCCCACCAGCTTGGCCTGTCGCACCGGACCGTGCAGCGGCGGGTGGCGACGCTGATGGCCGAACTCGGTGCGCACACCCGGTTCCAGGCGGGGGTGCGGGCGGCGCTGCTGATCACGCGCCCAGGGAGTTGATCCGCGCGAGCGTGGACTCCGGGGAGTGCCCGGCGGTGAGGTCGAGGTCGTCGATGACACCGCCGTCGCGCAGCCGCAGCATCCGGTCGCAGCTGGCGGCGACCTGCCGTTCGTGGGTGGCGATGACGATCGTCATGTCGTGCTCGTCGCGCAGGCCGAGCAACAGGTCCAGGACGTCCGCGCCGGTGCGCGAGTCGAGGTTGCCGGTCGGCTCGTCGGCCAGCAGCAGCGTCGGCCGGGCGACCAGCGCGCGGGCGATCGCCACCCGCTGCTGCTCGCCGCCCGACATCCGCGCGGGCAGCGCGTCGGCCCGGTGTTCCAGGCCGACGGCGGCGAGCAGTTCCCGCGCACGCTCGGTCTTGTCGAAGCTGGTCCGGTAGGGCAGCAGCGGCGCGACGACGTTGTCGGCGGCGGTCAGTGCCGGCAGCAGGTGGTAGCGCTGGAAGACGAAGCCGACGGTGCGCCGGTAGGCGATCAGGTCCTTGCGGCGCAACTGGTGCACCGCCCGGCCGTCGACCTCGACCTCACCGGCGTCGGGGGTGTCGATGGCGCCGACGAGATGCAGCAGCGTCGACTTGCCCGAGCCGCTGGGCCCGGTCAGCGCGACGACCGCCCCGGCGGGGATCGACAGCGACACGTCGTCGACGGCGGTGATCTCGGTGTCACCGGCGCGGAAGGTCTTGCGGACCCCGCGCAGTTCGATGGTGGCCCCAGACATGGCGTTCCTCATTCCTCGGCGAGCACGGTGGACAGGGGGAGCCGCCGCGGCACCAGCGCGGCCACGACCGCGGCGAGCCCGGCGACGGCGACCGCCGCGGCGGCGACCGCGGCGGTGAGTGCGACCATGCCGGCGCGCAGTTCGCCGGTGAACACGCCGACGCCGAGCAGCCCGAGCCCGCAGCCCAGGCCGGCGCCGAGCACCCCGATCGCCAGGCCCTCGTAGCCGACCAGGCGCAGCAGCGCGCGGTCGGACCAGCCGGTGGCCACCAGGACGGCGAGTTCGGCGGCGCGCTCGCGGACGTTGAGGTGGAGCACGTCGGCGACCATCAGCACACCCAGGCACACGGTGGTGCCGGCGGCGACGACGTCGACGGTGCGCACCCGCAGGGCGACGGCGTCGCCGAGCAGACTGCCGACGACGTCGTCGCGGAAGGCGAGTTCGAGGACCAGCAGGACGGTCAGCGCGCCGACGCCGACGGCCAGCGCGGTGACACCCAGCGCGGTGCGCGCCCGCGAACGCCACAGGTTGGCCAGCGCCACCCCGAGCACGGTCGTGCGGCGGCGGGCGCGGGCCGGCGACCTCGGCGCGGCCGGTGGCCGGGAGCGGGCGGCGAGGATCGCCGGGGCGGCGGCGGCCAGCGCGGTCACCCCGAGCGCGACCGGCAACGCCAGCAGCGCGTGCCCGACGGTGATCGGGGCACCGGCACCCTCGGCCAGACCGAGGGCGAGCGCGCCGGCCAGGATCCCGGCGACCAGGCCGACGCCGAGGACCTCGGCGAACACGACCGAGGCGATCCGCGACGCCGGCCAGCCCAGATGGCTGAGCAGGGCGAGTTCGCGGCGGCGCTCCCGCACGGCGGCGGCCACGGCGTTGCCCAGGAACAGCGTGCAGACCACCAGGATCAGGCCGAACAGGGCGACGCTCTTGCGGTCGGCGGCCTGGACGATCTCCACGGCGGCGCCCTTGCGTGACCAGTGCTCGGTGACCGTCAGCGCCGGCCGCCCGCCCGGACCGGCCGGCAGGGCGACGGTCTGCGGTGAGGGGGAGGAGCCGATGGTGACGTCGACGTCCAGGCCGGTGGCGGTGGCGATCCGTTCGGCGGTGGTGCGCAGCAGTTCCTGGGAGCGGTCGTCGACCCCGGTCACGCCGGCCACCCGGACCCGCACGGCGCTGATCGGGTCGTCGACGCCTTCGAGGACCGAGACCCCCGACAACGAGGCCAGGTTGGTCAGGACCAGCGGCGGGGTGGCCAGATAGTCGGCGGGATTCCCGTTGGGGCGCAACGGTTGTCCGCCGAGCAGCCGGCGCGAGCGGTCGTCGGCGCCGGTGACCTGCGGGGCCTGGTAGGTCTCCAGCGGCACCTGGGTCAGCCGGGAGTGGTCGGCCAGCCGGCCGGGGTCGAACGCGCCGACCGGGCTCCACTGCGCCGGCCAGCGCAGCACCCCGCCGCCCAGGCGGGTCATCGGCCGGAAACCGGGCTCCATCGCGGTTCTCGGCGGCCGGTCGTACCAGGTGGTGACGTCCCGGTAGCCCCACAGCGCGGTGTTCGGCTCGACGACGCGGGGGTGCAGGGTGCCGTCGGCGCCGACGCGGTAGGTCAGCGGGGCGACCCGGAACAGCGGGGTGGCCTTGGCGTAGCGCACGTCGCCGTCGAGCCAGGGCGTGCCGCCGGCGCGGACCGGCGTGCCCACGGGCGTTCCCGGCGCGTCGGCCAACTCGGCCACCCAGTCGTTCCACCGCCGATCCACGACCGAATCGGCGCGCCGGTCGTCGAGCCGCTCGACCGACATCCGCACCCGCTGGTCGAGGTAGGTGGCGTTGGCCGTGATCACCGGGATGCCGGTGACGTCGGGCCGTGACGGGTCCAGGCCGCTGGTGTCGGCGGTCAGCGCCGGCCGGTCGGCGGCGGTCAGGTAGCGGCCGGTGACCACCGCGTCGTCCAGCCCGACCAGCGCGGCCTCGGCGTCCGGGTCGATGGCGGCGGCCAGCACCAGCACGTCCCAGCCGACGGTCACGGTGAACCGGTCGGTGGGGGCCTGGTCGGGGCCGGCGGTGTTGGTGACGTAGCGGCCGTCCGCGTCGATCCAGTGGGTGCTGATCGTGGTGCGTTCCCGCGCGGTGGTGCCGTCGTCGGCGGTGAAGTCGGGGTCGGGGTCGACGCACACCTGCCGCAGGTTCTGCGCCGAGACGATCTCCTTGACCGTCACGCAGCCGGCCAGCGAGCCGATCCACTGGGTGCGGTCGCGCCACTGGCCGAGGCCGTTGACCTCGGACACCAGCCGGTGACGGCTGAGGTAGACGTAGTGCGGGGCGTCGTCCAGGACGGTCAGGCCCCGGTCGGCGACGATCGTGGGGGTGAGCCGGAACAGTTGGCGTTCGGCGTCGGGGTCGACCTGGTCGGTGAGGTCGAAGGTCTGCCGCAGCCCGACCTTGACGTGGCCGAGCATGGCGACCGGCGCGGCGACCTCGACGTTGCCGATCTGGCGGATCCGGTCCAGCTGTGCGGGCGTGATGCCGTCGTGCAGGGCGGAGAGCTGGTTGGGGGCGATCAGTCCGCGGTCGCGTTCCAGGTCGGTGCGGCTGCCGGCCGGGCGGACGAGGATGTCGTAGGCGGTGCGGGCGTGCGCGGCGACCGTGCCCTCGACCCGGAGGCGTTGGACCGCCGCACCGGCGCTGAGCACGGTGAACCCGGTGGTGGCGACGAGCACGCCGGCGAGCAGGGCGAGCGTGCGCCGTGGCCGACCGCGGGTTTGGGCCAGCACGAACCGCAGCACCCGGCAACCCTGCCGTCATACATTGTGACAATGCAAGGGGTGGTGGCCGGCCGAGACGGAGCCGTAACCTCAGGCCCATGCCGATTCAGCACGCCGTGCTGGCGCTCCTGGCGAACGGACCGTCCTACGGGTACTCGCTCAAGGGCGCGTTCGAGGCCGCCGTCGGACCGCAGTGGGGGCCGCTCAACATCGGCCACCTCTACCAGGTCCTCAACCGGCTCTCCCGCGACGAGCTGGTCGCCTCCGAGCAGGTGGCCCAGTCGGTCAAGCCCGACCGCGTCGTCTACGAGATCACCGACGCCGGCCGCGCCGAACTCGCCGACTGGCTCGCCGCCCCCACCCCCCGCACCTCCGGCTTCCGCGACGACTTCTTCCTCAAGGTGATGGCCGCCGCCCGCACCGGCGACGCCGACACCCTCACCTCGGTGATCACCACCCAGCGCGGCTACCTGCTGCGCGAGCTGCGCAACCTGGAAACCCTGCGCCGCAGCCCGGACACCGACGCGGTCGCCGCCCTGCTGGTCAGCGCCGCCGCCCACCACGTCAACGCCGACCTGACCTTCCTCGACGACGCCGAGCACCACCTGGAGAACACCGCGCTCACTGCCCGTGAGGCGCGCGCGCCGGTGTCGCGCGGGCAACGGTCCCGCACCGGGTGACCCCTGCGAACAGACCGTGACCAGGGTTTCCGTGCCGATGGACCGGATCGGCTGGTCGGGCGAGCTTTCCGGCGGCCGTCACCGGGCGAGGGTCCGCGCTGGTCCGAACGTGTGGCACCATCACGGACGTGACCAGCAAGCCCGTCGAGTCGGAGCGGTTGGGCGACCTCGCCCGGCTGCGCCGCGTCCGTGACCGGATCGACCGGGACTACGCGCAGCCACTGGACGTCGAGGCGCTCGCGCGGGGCGTGAACATGTCGGCCGGACACCTCAGCCGACAGTTCCGCCGCGCCTACGGTGAGTCACCGTACGGGTATCTGATGACCCGCCGGATAGAGCGGGCCATGGCTCTGCTGCGCCGAGGTGACCGCAGCGTCACCGAGGTGTGTTTCGAGGTCGGGTGTTCCTCACTGGGCACCTTCAGCACCCGGTTCACCGAGCTGGTCGGCATGCCGCCCAGCACCTACCGGCGCGAGGCCGCCGACGCGGCCGCCGGGATGCCGCCGTGCGTGGCCAAACAGGTGACCCGACCGATCAGGAATCGAGAAGCCCGGGTTCCGCGCCCGCACCTAGTCTGACCTTCATGGACATCATCATTCATTCGGCGTACCTGCCGCAGGACGACCCGGAGGCCGCGCTCGCGTTCTACCGCGACGCCCTGGGCTTCGAGCTGCGCCAGGACGTCGGCTACGACGGGATGCGCTGGCTGACCGTCGGCCCGCCCGGCCAGCCGCGGACCTCGATCGTCCTGCATCCGCCGGCCGCCGACCCCGGCATCACCGAGGACGAGCGCCGCACGATCGCCGAGATGATGGCCAAGGGCACCTACGGCGGCATCAACCTGGCGACCGACGACCTCGCGGCCGCCTTCGAGAAGGTGCAGGCCAGCGGCGCCGAGGTGGTGCAGGAGCCGACCGACCAGCCCTACGGCGTGCGTGACGCGGCGTTCCGCGACCCGGCCGGCAACCTGATCCGCATCCAGCAGCTGACCTGACCGGAGTACCGATGGCAACGAGGACCGCCGCCCGCAAACGCACCCCGGCGCCGCGGCCGCACGCCGCTGACAGCCACGACCTGATCCGCGTGCACGGCGCCAGGGTGAACAACCTCAAGGACGTCAGCATCGAGATCCCCAAGCGCCGGCTCACGGTGTTCACCGGGGTGTCCGGCTCGGGCAAGAGCTCGCTGGTGTTCGACACGATCGCCGCCGAGTCCCAGCGGATGATCAACGAGACCTACAGCAGCTTCGTGCAGGGTTTCATGCCGACGATGGCCCGCCCCGAGGTCGACGTGCTCGACGGGCTGACCACCGCGATCCTCGTCGACCAGCAGCGGATGGGCTCGGACGTGCGGTCCACGGTCGGCACGGCGACCGACGCCAACGCGATGCTGCGGATCCTGTTCAGCCGGCTGGGCGAGCCGCACATCGGGTCCCCGCAGGCGTTCTCGTTCAACGTGGCGTCGATCAGCGGGGCCGGCGCGGTGAAGGTGGAGCGCAACGGGCAGACCACCAAGGAGCGCCGCAGCTTCAGCATCACCGGCGGCATGTGCCCGCGCTGCGAGGGCAAGGGCCAGGTGTCCGACCTGGACCTGACCCAGCTCTACGACGACAGCAAGTCGGTCGCCGAGGGCGCGTTCACCATCCCTGGTTGGAAGTCCGACAGTTTCTGGACCGTGCAGGTCTACGTCGAGTCCGGCCTGATCGACCCGAACAAGCCGATCCGCAAGTACACGAAGAAGGAACTGCACAACTTCCTGTACCACGAGCCGGTCAAGGTCAAGGTCGGCGGCACGAACCTCACCTACGAGGGCCTGATCCCCAAGATCCAGAAGTCGTTCCTGTCCAAGGACCGCGAGTCGATGCAGCCGCACATCCGGGCGTTCGTCGACCGTGCGGTGACGTTCACGACGTGCCCCGAGTGCGACGGGAGTCGGATCAGCGAGCTGGCCCGCTCGTCGAAGATCGACGGGATCACCATCGCCGACGCGTGCGCCATGCAGATCAGCGACCTGGCGGAGTGGGTGCGCGGCCTGGACCGGCCGTCGGTGGCGCCGCTGCTGACGTCGCTGCGGCACACGCTGGAGTCGTTCGTCGAGATCGGCCTCGGGTACCTGTCGCTGGAGCGCCCGTCCGGCACGCTGTCCGGCGGCGAGGCGCAGCGGGTGAAGATGATCCGCCACCTCGGTTCGAGCCTGACCGACGTCACCTACGTCTTCGACGAGCCGACGATCGGGTTGCACCCGCACGACATCCAGCGGATGAACAACCTGCTGCTTCGCCTGCGGGACAAGGGAAACACGGTGCTCGTGGTGGAGCACAAGCCGGAGACGATCGTCATCGCCGACCATGTCGTGGACCTGGGCCCCGGCGCGGGTTCGGCCGGCGGCACGGTGTGCTTCGAAGGCACGGTGGAGGATCTGCGCACCAGCAGGACCCTCACCGGCCGCCACTTCGACGACCGGGCCGCGCTCAAACCCGAGGTCCGCACGCCGGCCGGCGCGCTGGAGATCCGGGGGGCGTCCCGGCACAACCTGCGGGACGTGGACGTCGACGTGCCGCTGGGCGTGCTGTGCGTGGTGACCGGCGTGGCGGGCTCGGGCAAGAGCTCCCTGATCCACGGCTCCATCCCGGCGGCGCAGGGCGTGGTGTCGGTCGACCAGACCCCGATCCGGGGTTCGCGGCGCAGCAACCCGGCGACGTACACGGGTTTGCTGGAGCCGATCCGCAAGGCGTTCGCCAAGGCCAACGGCGTGAAGCCGGCGCTGTTCAGCGCGAACTCCGAGGGCGCGTGCCCCAACTGCAACGGCGCCGGCGTGATCTACACCGACCTCGCCGTGATGGCCACGGTCGCCACGACGTGCGAGGAGTGCGAGGGCCAGCGGTTCCAGTCGGCGGTGCTGGAGTACGAGTTCGAGGGCCGCAACATCGCCGAGGTCCTGGCCATGCCGGTCAGCGAGGCCGTGCGTTTCTTCGAGCCGGTGCTCCCGGCGGCCCACGCCATCCTCGACCGCCTCGACGGCGTCGGCCTGGGCTACCTGACCCTCGGCCAGCCGCTGACCACACTGTCCGGCGGTGAGCGCCAGCGCCTCAAGCTCGCCACCCACATGGCCGACAAGGGCGGCGTCTACGTCCTCGACGAGCCCACCACGGGCCTGCACCTGGCCGACGTGGAGCACCTGCTGTCGTTGCTGGACCGCCTGGTCGACTCCGGCAAGTCCGTGATCGTCATCGAACACCACCAGGCCGTCATGGCCCACGCCGACTGGATCATCGACCTCGGCCCCGGCGCCGGCCACGACGGCGGCCAGGTCATCTTCGAAGGCACCCCCGCCGACCTCGTGTCCAGCAGGGCCACCCTCACCGGCGAACACCTCGCGACCTACGTGTCAGCCCGTTAACGTGCCCTCATGGAGAACCGCACGGTTGTCGGAACGACGGTGAGGCGTCCGATCGACAACGAGAACCTTCCGGCCGTGGAACTCTCGTTGACCGGGCTGTTCTCCCATCACGACGGTCAGGCGGAGGACCTCGACCTGGCGGACGTGGCGGGACAGGGCTCCTTGCGCAACGTCGTCGTGACCCGGTCGAACCTGACCGGTTCCCGGTTCGCCGAGCTTGAACTGATCGATGTCGCGATGAACAACGTCGTCGTGGCCAACGCGGCCTGGAAGAAGGTCACCGTTCGGCGTGTCGAAATGAGGAACTGCCAGGCCGTCGGATTTCGACTCGGGTTGGTGAAAGCTGACGACCTCTATTTCGAGGAATGCAAGCTGGACTACTCCCACCTTGACGTGGCCCAGCGACGAGGCGTGATCGCGTTCCATCGCTGCACGTTCACCGAGGCGGTGCTTGACGGTGATCTGTCCGGTGTCGTCTTCTCGGAATGCGAGTTCCAGGGCGCGGAGTTCCGAGCACGCCGCGCCGCAACCTGTGACCTGACCAGTTCACGCCTGACCGGAGCGACCGGAGTCCTCACTCTCGCGGGCGCGACGATCACCGAGGAACAGGCCGTGTCACTGTCCAGTCAACTCGCCACTGAAGCAGGCCTCGTCATCGCCTAGGCGGAAGACAGTTCGGCCGGCACGAAACCGGATCGCAGCGCGGACTGCAGGCCGGACCACACTCCGGGTGACACCCAGCGGTGTATGGCTCACAGCGCGGATCGCACGTGGTGGCTGGTGCCAGCGCGAAGTACTTGGTCAGCCCGGCTCGGACACCCTGGAGTCGTTGTCCGGCCACGATCTCCGCCAACGACTGCTCGCGCACATTGCCGACAGGCAACCAGCGGGCGAACACACACGGCCACACGGTCCCGTCCGGCGAGACGGCGAGAACCCCAGATGCGCAGTTCCCGCAGAGTTGGGTGGCGCCGGTCGTACCGGTGCGGATGCCACGCCCGACCTGTCGTAGCCGGTCGTACCCGATCTCGTGCACGCCCAACGCGACCAACTCGTCGCGCGCCTCATCGACTCGTTGACCGTCGTCAATGTCCACGATTCCGACCCTGAGCGGTATGGACCGCCGCAGGGCCTCGATGATGTTGTTCCTGGTTCGAGCATGACTACCTTGGCGCCCGGTGATCGCCTCGTGCTGCGTCGCGTCGTCGGCGTAGTAGCTCGTCGCCAGTCGGACACCGGGACGGGTGAAGACGTCCCACAGTTCGGACCGGACGTGAACAAGGTTGCTGTACACCTCCACCTCGATTCCGTGCCCCAGCGCCTGATTGACCAGCCGCGCCAGATCTGGATGCACTGTTGGCTCACCACCGATGAACTGCGCCATGCCAATCCCCAACTTCGCGGACTCATCGATCACCCGACACCAGTCGCGGGTGGTCATGGCGCCGTGTGAACCCCGTGGCCCTGAATCCGCATAGCAGTGAACACAGGTCAGCGGACATTTCCCGGTGATCTCCAACCACAGAAATGTCAATGGTGAGTTCATTGCACACCCCGCCTCCGCTGGCGAAACGCTGAAGCCCTCAGCCAACCGTGCCCAGGCCAACGGCAAGCCACCAGCCGCCGCTCGGGTGATTGGCGGTTCGCGTCCAGTACTGGGTGACACGAACTGGCGCGCGACATGGCGGAGCGCAGTCCTGCGGTTCCAGGGCCGCCGACCTGGCAGCCACATCCCCTTGGCCGGCGGACACCTCGCGACCTACGTTGCCGGCTGACGGCAACGCAGAGCCGCACCGGCCTCACTCATCACGAAGAGAAGACTTTCCGAAGCACGATCGGCCCCCGCCGTGGCGTCCTCGAACCCACGCACCACGTCGTCGACGGCCGTCACCGTGGCGGCCGTCGCGGCGGCGGCCGTACGCAGGGCACTGGCCTGCTCATGGGCCCCGACCCGCTCGGCCGTCGCCGCGAGATCCAACGCCTGAGCCGTCAGGTCGACGGCCCGCCGCCCAGCGGCCTCAACGTCTTCCCGCCTTACGTCTTCGACGAACCACTTGTCCAGCCCGGCCAGGGCACTCGGGATCTGTTCGCACAGGGCCCGCGCGTGCTCCCGGTCCATCCGGATTTCGGTGTACGCGCCGTCGGCATCGACCACAAGGCACATCCACGGAGCCGTTCGGCTGACCCAGAGCCGCACCGCGTCCTGCCCATCCAGAGTGAAACTCAACGAGGCGACGTTCATCGGGCCACCTCCGCCTCGGGCCCTCCGGCCCGTGTACAACGTGTGCTCATATTGCATTCCCAACTTCTCGACGAGTGGTGCGTCACCAGTGTCACCGATTGGCACAATGTCGCGCAATCACCCGATGGGTGAACGGTGGCGACCTCTTCTGGTGGAGGTACGGTGTGGTGCATGGCTGTCACCACTCCCAAGGCGCGTCGGCTCGGAGCGGCGCTGAAAGAGGCTCGCGTCGAGCGCGGCGTCGGTCTGCGTCAGCTGGCTGAGAAGCTGGGCAAGGACCACAGCACGATCTCCCGCTACGAATCCGGGCAGCGCATACCCAAGCTGGAGGAAGTCGCGCACATCCTCGGGGTCCTGCAGGTCAACGCCGACCAGCGGGACGACATCCTCGATCTTGCGCGCGGAGCCGACTCGCCGCGCTGGCTCGCCGTTTCGCTACCCGATCAGCGGCAGCAGCTGGCCGCGCTGTTGGAGTTGGAACGCACGGCTTCGACCATCATCGACGTGTCGCCGCTGCTGGTGAACGGCCTCCTGCAGACCACTCCCTACATCCGGGCGATCATGTCCGGCGGTGGAGTGTCGCCCACCGAGATCGAACTCCGAGTGGCGACCCGCGTTGGTCGACGAGAGGTCCTGCGCGACATGTCGATCAAGCTGATGGCGGTTCTTGGTGAGGCGGCACTGCGGCAGCAGGTCGGTGGCGCGGAGGTGATGGCGGATCAGCTCCGTCATCTCGTGGACGTGGCGGAACTGCCGAACGTCGATCTTCGCGTCATCCCGTTCGGCGTCGGCTGGCATCCTGCGTTGGAAGGTCCGTTCACCTTGATCGACTCGTCGCAGGTGCCGTCTGCGGTTCACTTGGAGAACAGGCGGTCCGGGCTGTGGCTCCACGAACCCGAGGACATCGAGAGCTATCGCGAGGCAGCCCGGGTGTTGATGGATGAGGCGTTGGGAGCCAAGGAATCGGTGGGACTCATCGCTGCCCTTGCTCATGAAATGGAGACGTGATGGATGTGTGTGTGAGGTGGCGGAAGTCCACCAGGAGTCAGAACACCACTAACTGTGTCGAGGTGTCGAATCTGGGGGCGATTCGGGACAGCAAGAATCCGGGTGGGCCAACGCTTCCGGGTGCTGGCGCCCTGCTGGCGGTGGTGAAGGCGGGCGCGTTGCGCTGACGTTGGCATCCGCAACGGATCTTGGGGGGTGCGGGTGGCGGCGGCCGATACTGCTGAGGGTGTCGACTTCGACTGTTCGTGTCACCACCGGGCGGCCCAACAAGATCGCCGATGACGGTGTCGGGCGGTGCAGCAGCCGGACGCGGATCGCGTGGTTGTTGCGGATGAGTCGGATCTACGGCAGGGATCCGGAGCTGGCGGTGGCGCGCCGGTGCGCGGCGGCGTTCCCCGCGCGGTACGGGCAGGTGACGCCGAGTCAGATCTCGCGGTGGGAGAACGGGGTGCTGCCGGTGCCCTACCGGATCATCCGCGCCTACGAGGACGTGCTCGGACTCCCGGAGGGGCAGCTGACGGTCGCCGTCGACGCGGTGCATCAGGTGCGGTCGGTGCGGGCCGGGGCGCCGCGCCTGGACCGCGACTTCGACGGCGGCGCGCGGCTGGCCACCGAACTCGACGAGCTGCTCGACCGCTGCACGGGCGACGCCCCGGTCACCGGGCGGGACTGGGACGGGATGAGTGCCCGCGTTCTGGCGATGCCGCACGTCTACCTGCCGCGCCGGCTCTGGCACTCGCTCGCGGCCCGGCTGCTGGGCGAGATGGCGGTGTCGCGGGGCCGTGGCTACCAGCGCCGGTGGGAGGCGCTGCGCCGCCTGCAGGGCCACCCGGTCGCCCGCGAGGCGATCGCCGGCGCGGTGGCCGAGATGGTCGCCGACCCGGCCAGTCAGATCGTCGTCGACCCGCTGATGCTGCTGGTCCACGACCGGCAGGCGACCCAGCTGCTGGTCGACGAGGTCGCCGCCCCCACCAGTGAACGCACGCTGCGCGCGGCGCTGGTGGTGTGCGAACTCGCCGCCGGGGCCGGGCGGTTCGCCCCGGCCGAGGCGGCCACGCTCTCGGCGCTGGCCCGCGCCCACTTCGTCGACGACGGCGTGTCGGAACCGGCCAGGCGCGCCGCCGCCGACCTGGTGGTGGCGCTGCGGCCGGGCCGGGTGGACGCGCCGGCCGTCGCCGGGTTCGACGTCGCGCAGACCGCGACCGTTGTCGCGTTCGCCGCCGCCGCCGAGGGGGCGTTGGACGGGCGGGGCACGTCGGTGGGGGAGAACCGCCTGCTCACCCGCCTGGTCGGCGAGCTGCTCTTCCGTCAGGAGATCGACGTCCGTCTGGGCGCGGCCGTCGTGCTGGCCGCCAGCCCGTTCGGCGACGCCCTCGCGGACGCCCTGGCCGCCGCGCTGACCGGCGGCAGCCACCGCGGCGAGATCGCCGACGCGCTGGGCATGGTCGGCGCCGCCCGCCACCGCCCGGCGCTGGAGGCCCTGCTGGCGCGCCGCGTCCCCCCGCCCGTGGCAACCCAGGCGGCGTTCGCGCTGGGCAACGTGCCGGGCCGCACGGCCCACGGCGTGCTGCTCGACGCCCTCACCCGGCGCGGCGAGCCGGAGGTCCTGCGTGGCCTGGTCTACGCGGCCGGCATGCAGAACGCGCACCCGGTCCTCCAGGCGGCACAACGGCTCGACGTCCCGTCCGAGGTCCGTTCGGCGGCGCGCTGGTGGCTGACCCGGGAGTAATTGCGCGTCGGTGGGCTGGTGGGCAACAACGGGGCGCGGCGGGTCGGGAGGCTGGTGCAATCGGTTGGTCCTCGGCCGGCTGCCCTGCCTCCGACGCTGATCGACGGGAGAGACCGTGATGAAAACACGCTTACTGACCGGACTGCTGGCCATCGGGGTGGTGCTCGCCCCGGTGGGATTCACCACCGGCGCCACGGCGGAGCCGGCGACGGCGCCGAACCTGGTCGCCGAGGTCACCGCCCGGTTGCAGGACAACGCGGAGGTGTCCGCGCAGGCCACGACCCCCCGGGTGGGGGTCACCCGGCAGGAGGGGAAGTGGGCGTTCGGTACCGCTGTTCTCGCCACCGCCGGGGGCACCGACGTCATGCCGGAGGGCTGGCTGTTCATCGCCGAGCGGGCCGCCGACGGGTGGCGGGTCGCGCTGGAGGGCGAGTCGGCGTTCGGCGAGCTCTCGCAACGGTCACCGCTGGTCGGCGACGGTGAACGCGCGCTGCTGGCCGCCCAGGACGGCTCGGTGGACGCGCTGGCCGGCGGGGACTGGCGCACCGGCATGGCCCTGCCCTACGCGGTCGGCCAGACCTGGGGAATGTGGGGCGGCCCGCACGGCTGGGGCGGCGCGGCCCCGCCGTGGAGCTCGCTCGACCTGTCCGGCGGCGACCAGGTCGTGCGCGCCGCGCGCGCCGGCACCGCGTACACGATGTGCAAGGGCTGGGTCCGGGTGATCCACGATCGTGGCTACAGCACCGACTACTACCACCTGTGGGACAACGTCAACGTCAACGGCGCGGCCGTCGGCCAGGGCGCCTACCTGGGCTACACCGGCACCGACGTCACCTGCGGCGGGTCGGCCAACGGGCGGCACGTGCACTTCGCGTTGCGGCAGAACAGCGCCTACGTCGGCATCGGCGACCACAACGTCGGCAAGTGGGTGCCGCAGAACGGCGGCGCCGCCTACCAGGGCTCGGCCCTGCACGGCAGCACCCGCGTGGCCGCCGGCGGCTCGCTGTACAACTACGGCGCGCTCGGCTTCACCCAGGGCATCATCGACACCAACGGCGGCGGCGTCGTCAACAAGCGCACCGGCCCCGGCACCGGCTACGCCGTCGCCGGCACGGTCGCCGACGGCGCCACGGTGAGCGTGTCCTGCTCCCGCAACGGCACCTCGCACTCCGGCCGCTGGGGCACCACCAGCCTGTGGAACCGCCTCACCGACGGCACCTGGGTCACCGACGCCTTCATGTGGACCGGGATCTCCGGCGCCGTCAACGGCACCTGCTGACGTCCCGCTGTGAGCCGGGGCCCGGCGCGGGGCCCCGGCTCACCACCCCGCCCGGCCCGGCTCACCCCGCCCGGCCCGGCTCACCCCGCCCGGCCCGGCCCACCTCGGACGGCCCGGCCCACCCCGCATGGCCCGGCCCACCCCGCGCGGCCCGGCCCGCCCCGCGCGGCCGAGCACGTGCGAGCCCGACCCCGAGCAGGCCTGGCATGTGCAGGCTGAGCATGTGCGGATTGAGCGCGAGCAGGTCGACTGTGCCGATCACACGGGCCTGACCGCGCCGACCCGACCGCGCACGCCGGCGGTTGCGCGCGTTGGAAGAACCCTTCTGTCGGGGGTCGTCGGTAGCGTGTCCGCGTGGACACACGGGAACGGATCCAGGAACTCGCCGACAGGGTCGTCGCGCTGCGTGACGCGTACTACCAGGGGTCGCCGCTGGTGGCCGACGCCGAGTACGACGCGGTGGAGGACGAGCTGCGGGCGTTGATCGCCGCGCACCCGGAACTCGCGCCGGACCCGAACCCGCTGGACCAGGTCGGGGCGCCGTCGGTGCTGCACGCCCCGATCCGGCACTCGCGGCCGATGCTGTCGCTGGAGAAGGCCACCAAACCCGAGCAGGTCGCGGCGTTCTTCGACCGGTTCCCCGGCCAGCCGGTGGTCGTCATGCCCAAGCTGGACGGGCTGTCGCTGGCCCTGGTCTACGAGCAGGGCCGCCTCGTGCGCGCCATCACCCGCGGCGACGGCACCACCGGCGACGACGTGACCGTGCTGGTCAGGGCGCTGACCGACGGGATTCCTGACCGGGTCGGCGCCACCGGGCGGGTCGAGGTGCGCGGCGAGGCGGTGATGCTGCGTTCCACGTTCACCGCCTACAACGTCGCCCACCCGGACAAGCCGCTGATCAACCCGAGGGGCGCGGCGGCCGGCACGTTGCGCGCCAAGGACCCGGCGACGGTCGCCGAGCGCCGGCTGGTGTTCTTCGCGTTCGACCTGGACACCGAGATCGCCGCCGAGACCGCCGCCGACCTGGCCGACGCCCTGCGCTCGCTGGGGTTCACCGCCGCCGAGATGCGTCACTGCGCCGACCCCGACGCGGCGCTGGCGGCCATCACCGAGATCGAGCAGCGCCGCAACGACCTCGACTACGACCTCGACGGCGCCGTGCTGCGGCTGTCGGACCGGGACGCCTACGCCGCGGCCGGCACCCGCTCCAGCTCGCCGCGCGGGGCGCTGGCCTACAAGTTCGCCGCCGAGGAGAAGACCACGGTGCTGGCCGACGTGGTGTGGGACGTCGGCAAGACCGGCAAGATCGCGCCGGTGGCCCACCTGGAGCCGGTGTTCGTCGGCGGCACCACGGTCACCAGGGCGACGCTGGCCAACCAGGAGGTCATTCGCGCGCGCGGCATCCGCATCGGTGACACGGTGCTGGTGCGCCGGGCGGGCGACGTGATCCCGTTCGTCGCCGGGGTGCTCGACGAGTCCAAGCGCACCGGCGCGGAGCGCGAGATCGTGCCGCCCTCGGCGTGCCCATCGTGCGGTCAGCCGCTGACCGAACAGGGCAACAGTCGGGAACTGTTCTGTACCAACGTTTCCTGCCCCGCCCAGACGGTGCGCCGGCTGATCCACTGGGCGTCGCGGGCGGCGGCCGACATCGAGGCCGTCGGTCCGGTGTGGATCGAGCGCCTGGCGGAGGCCGGGATTCTGGAGAACCCGTCGGACATCTACACCCTGACCAAGGAACGGCTGCTGGAGTTCGACCGCATCGGCGAGGTGTCGGCGACCAGGATGGTCGAGTCCATCGACGCCGCCCGGGGCGTCGGCCTGCGCCGCGCCCTGATCGGCCTGGCGATCCCGATGGCGTCCGAGGGCACCGCGACGCGCCTGTGCCGTGCGGGTTTCGGCTCCCTGGAGGAGGTCGCCGACGCCGGCGAGGAGCGGCTGGTGGCCGTCGAGGACATCGGCCCGAAGGTCGCCGCGTCCCTGATCGAGCACCTCACCCGGCTGCGCCCGGAGATGGAACGCCTCCGCGCCCGGGGCGTGTCCCTCGACGTCCGCGAGGAGGACCTGCCCCCGGTCGTCGCCGCCGACGCCCCGCTGGCCGGCAAGACCGTCGTGGTCACCGGCTCGATCAACGACCCCCGCTCCGGCGAGAAGATCCCCCGGCCGACGTTCCAACGCCTGTGCGAGAAGGCCGGCGCCACCACCGCGTCCTCCGTCTCGGCCAGCACCGACCTGCTGATCACCGGCGCCGACGTCGGTGCCAGCAAACTCACCAAGGCCGAGAAACACGGCGTCGAGGTCGTCGACCAGAGCGTCATCTGGCAACAGCTCATCGCCGCCGGCCTCGCCTGAACCGTCCACACCGGCCGACGTGCGTACCATGGAGCGGCCGGGGTCGACAGGAGGTGGGACCCGTGACGGAGACGGACGTGCGGTTCACCCGACCGCTGATGACCCTGGCCGACGCCGGTCGTCACCTCGGTATCCCGCAGCAGACGTTCCACCGTTGGGCGCGCGGGTACGAGCGGGGCGGTCCGCTGCTGCATGTGATCGACCCTGCCAGTGTGCGCAAGGCCAGCGTGCCGTTCATGGCGCTGGCCGAGGCCTGGGTGCTCGCCGGACTCCGGCGCGCCGGGGTTCGTCCACAGCGGATCAGGCCGGCGCTGGCCAAGCTCCAGGAGGAGTTCGGGCGCGATTACGTGCTGGTGTCCCCCGAACTGGCGACGGACGGTATCTCGGTACTGTGGGACTTCTCCCGCACGGAGGCTGGTGCCGGTCTGATAGAAGGCACGACGGGCCAGGCGGTCATGCGGGAGATCGTGCTGGAATATCTGACATATGTGGGATTCGGCGCCGACAGGTATCCCAATCTGCTCGCGCTGAAAACCTTTGAGCCAACAAAGGTCATCATCGACCCGTACCGGTCATCTGGGCAGCCCGTCTTCGAGGGAACCGGGGCGAAGGTCGCGAACGTCGCCGCGATGCTGAAGGCTGGTGAAGACCCTGCCGTCGTTGCCGAGGAACACGGGATCGGAGCCGAGGCCGTCCGGGCCGCCGCACGCGTCCTCCTGGGCCGCGCCGCCTGAGTTCTACCTGGACGAGAACGCCGTCACCCGTACTGTTCGGCGACTGCTCCGAGAGTTGGGCTACGTGTGTCACACGCCGCCAGAGGTTTTTGGTACACGCGCTGAATCGTTGGGCGCCGCCGACACCGAATGGCTCGGAAAAATCGCGCGCAGTGGCTGGCTGGTCCTCAACCGTGACGCGAAGATCATGGAACGTCTGGACGAGTTGGCCGCCTATCGTGCGGCCAGGGTGCACATGTTCTATCTGCCCGGGGTGGCGACCCGAGATCATCTCAGGTATCTCGTGGAAACGAACCTGCACGACATCGTCATGTACGCGACGGAGCGAAATCCAGACGTCTGGCGCATTACCGACAACGGGGTCGCGAGATTTGCTCCACGGACACGCCGGCGCCTTCCCGGGTGAAACCGGCAGGGTTCTCGGCAACTCACCACGCCGAGAAACACGGCGTCGAGGTCGGCGCCCAGGGCGCCATCCGCGACACGATCAAGAAGCTGGAATGCCTACCGGAGGGGCGGTTGCGGTGAGCTACATCGTCAGGGCGAAGCGTTGGAAGGGTGGCTGGGAGCTGCACATCAACGGTGAAGGTGTCACTCAGGCACGCACTCTCGCCTCGGCGGAACAGGTCGTCCGCGACTACATCGCGACGCTTCATGATCTGGACGAGGTCACTGATGACATCGAAGTCGTTTCCGAGTTCGATCGGGGTGATTCCTGCTCGACGACCCGAGGCGCCCGACCGCGGAGGTGAAACCGGCCGGGGTTCGGGTGGTCGGCGAACCCCGGCCGGGGTTCTAGGTGGCGGAGCGGCCGAGGAGGCCGGTGGGGACGGCGTCGGTGCCGTCGGTGGTGCGGCGGGTGGTGCGGGAGCGGCCGGTGGGGGCGGTGCTCGTCGTGGGGCGGACGGCCGCGCCGGCGGCGCCGGCCATGGGGGGCATCATCGGCGGGGGCATGGCGCCGGGCTTGGTGGTGGCCGAGGCTGCCGGGGTCTGGACGCCGGGGGCGATGTCGGCGGCGGCGACGGGGGCGCGTTTGGCGGCCAGGGGTTTGGCGGTGACCGGGAGGCCGGCGCCGCCGAGGGTGCCGTAGGGCAGGCCCGCGCCGGACAGGGTGGGGGCGGAGCCGGCGCTCGGCGCGGCCGAGGTCAGGTTCGCGGTGGCCGGGAGGGTGGTGTCGAGGCCGGCCAGTGACGGCAGTCCGCCGCCGGTGCCGGCACCGGCACCGGACAGCCCGCCGGTGGACTGGCCGAAGCCGAGGCCGGTGGCCAGCGTCTCCAGTTCGGACATGGCGTCGGAGGTGGCCGTGAGTGCCTTCACCGCGTCCTCTGGGGTGTTGCCGTCGGCCGCCGGCTTGATCTCGACCTGGGGGATCTCGGGGGGTTTGACCCCGGCGGCCGCCGCCGTTTTCATGATCGCCACGTCGAACTGGCCGCCGAGGGCGGTCATCACGGCGCCGGCGGCCTGCTGGAAGCCCAGGGCGGCCCACGCGGTCAGCGGGTTCGACAGCGCCGCCATGTACTGGCCGTGCAGGGCGAGGACCTCGGCGTGGGTCCTGGTGATCGCGCCGGACAGGGTGGTCAGGGTGGCCGACACCTGGGAGGCGTCGATCCGCGCGCCCCACGACGCGAGGTCGGCGTCGTCGGCCTGGACCTTGGTGGCCCACTGCTGGGCGGCCTCGTCCTGCCAGTGCGGCAGCAGCGACTCCGAGCGGGTGCGCAGCTCGGTGCGGGCGCCGTCGATCCACGTGCGGACCTCGGTCCACATGCGGGCCGCGTCGAGGTAACCGGGGGCGTTGGCGACCTCGGCCGTGCTCATCGCGACGAGCATCTCCATCGGCAACATGTTGTACGGGATGGCCATGGCCGTCACTCCTGTTTCGGGATCGTCGCGGGGTCAGGCGGTTTCGGCTGAAGCGGAAGGGGACGGGGTGACGGTCTGGGCGGTCGCGGACGAGGACGAGGACGAGGACCCCGCGCCGGTGACCGTCTTGACCAGGCTCAGGCCCTGGTTGGCGACCTTCGCGCCGGCGCCGGTCAGCTCCGCGGCGGTCGCCAGGTCCGCCCAGCTGTACTCCAGGGAGATCTTCTGCACGGTCGACGCGTGGCTGACGATCGTGTTCGTCACCTTCGTCAGGTAGTCCGCCGCCGCCACCGAGGCCATCTTGTCCACGATGGACATCGCGAAGCCCTCAACGAGGCCGGGGGGATTGATGGGCAGTCCCACCCGGCCCAACGAGCCCGGCATCGGGGGCGCGGTGAGCTGCTGGGCGGTCATGGCCATCGCGGCCGGGTCGCCTTCGATCTTGTTCATGGGTCTCCTCCTCCGAGGGGTTCACCTGCCACAGGTGCTCGTCGAGCACCCGCAGTGAGTCGTTCTCGCTGTCCCAGCCGCGTCGCGCCGACGGCGTCGGCTGGGACGCGCCGGCCCTCCCGGCCAGCGCGACCCCCGGGGTCACCGGGGGTCGCGCTGAAAAAAAAAAAAAGAGGAGGAAGAGCGGAAGGGCGAGGGGTAGGGAAAAACAAAAAAA
>NZ_MSIF01000003.1 GCF_001921215.1 Actinophytocola xinjiangensis | reverse complement strand
GCGCCGCCTCTGGCGGCGCGTCGTGGGCGTCGGGCGCCACCGACCCGGCAAGCGCCCCGCGGCCGACGGCCAGCCCCGCCGCCAGCACGACCAGGCCGGCCGCCACACCGAGCGCGCTCGCCACGACGGCCCGCCGGTGGCGGTGTGCCAGCGCGACCCCGCCGGCCAGCAGGCCGAGCGTCACCCACGGCAGCCACCCGGCCAGCGCCTCCAGCAGGCTGTACGCCGTGCGCGCCCGCGCCAGGACGTCACCGGCCGCGACGGTGATCGTGGGCTGCCGGCCAGTGGTCTCCAGGCCGGCGTCGGCCAGCCGCTGCCGGGCGGCGCCGGCCAGCGGCGCGAGATCGAGCACCACGTCCCTGGCCGGCCCGGTGCCGGTGAGCACGGTGACCGCCTGCCGGTGCGCCACGCGCAGCACGCCGTCCCAGGTGGCGGCGAACCGGTCGCCGGCGAGCACCCCGGCGATCCTGGCGTGCGCGAAGTCCCGCACCCCGGACTCCAGCGGCCCGGCCAGCCCGTGCAGGGCGGAGGCCAGGCCCGGCGGCAGTCCCCGGTCGGCGAGCGCGTCGACGGTCCGGTCGGCCAGGTCGCGTACGTCGAGATCGGCGAGGACCGCGTCGGTGACCCGGTCGGTGAGCACCGCCCGCACGGCCGGATCGTCGGCCAGCGGGCCCATGGTCTCGACGAACCGGTCGGTGTCGGCGACCTGGGTGTGCAGCCACACCGCGACCAGCGCGACCGGCGCCAGCAGACACCCCAGCACGCCCAGCACCACCGCGCCGGCCGACCGGGCCCTCCCCGTGCCGTGACCGCCAGCCACCCTCGACCTCCCACCCCGACCGTCCACACAGGATCAGCCGGCCGGGCTGGCGGTACCTCATCCGCTGTGGATGAGGCGGGATGACCGGCGGCGCGACGCGGGTCAGGTCGTGGGCGGCGGCCGCGGCCCGGCACCGGCGGGTCGGCCCGGTGGTGGCGGTGCTGCGCAGGGACCTGGCGGCCGGCGGCTCACTGCTGGCCGCGGCGCTGGCGTTCCGGTTGTTCGTCTGGCTGCTGCCGTGCTGTCTGCTGATGACCGCGATCCTCGGGTTCACCGCCTCCGGCGGCTACCCGATCGCCGAGGTCGCCAGGGACCGGGGGCTGGGGCCGTTCACGGTCAGCGCGCTGGACCAGGTCGCCAGCCAGGCCGAGCGCGGGCGCTACGTCACCGGCGCGCTCGGACTGGGGCTGCTGCTGGTCGCCGGCCTGTCGCTGGGGCGCGCGCTGGACCGGGTGCACGGCCGGACCCGGGGTCGCGCGCCCAACCCGAGGTTCTGGCCGACCATCGTCCGCGGCCTGCGCTACACCGGGGTGCTGCTGGTGTTCGTGGCGGTCAACGTGACCGCGCCGGCCACCGCGCTGCCGGCCCCGGTGACCGTCGTCGCCTCGCTGGTCCTGCACGTCGCGCTGGCGGTGGTGCTCCTGGGCGGGGACTGGCCGCCCCGGTGGCGGCGCGACCTGCCGGGGGCGGTGCTGCTGGCGGTCGGCGCGCTGGTGCTGAACCTGGTGGCGGTGCTCTACCTGCCGCGTTCGCTCGCCCGCGCCTCCCAGCTGTACGGCACGCTCGGGATCGCGGCCACCATGCTGGTCTGGCTCGCGCTGATCGCCCGGCTGGTGGTGCTCGGCCAGGTCGTCAACGCGGTGCTCGACGAGGCGCGCGGGCAGCTCACCCGGGACTGAGCGCCGCGAGCAGCGACCGCGCGGCCTCCGTGACGGAGTACAGGACGCTGTGGCCGTCCTGGCGTCGGGTGACCAGCCCGTCGGCACACAGCCGGTTGAGGTGGTAGGACACGGTGGCCGGGCTGAGCCGGTGGCGCCGGGCCAGTTCCGAGGTGGACCGGGAGGTGTCCAGGTCGGCCAGCAGCGCGACCCGGCGGGCCCCCAGGGCCGGCGCGGCGAGCACCGGCGAGGGCGCTGACCACACCGTGCCCCGGCCCCGCGCCGGATAGCCGACCAGCACCTCGCCGGGGGCGCCGTTCCACACCGCGCCGAACGGCAGGAACACCGACGGGGTCAGCACCAGGCCGGGGTCGGCGGTGACGTCGGCGTCCAGCGCGGTGTCCTTGGTCAGCCGGGTGCCGTCCCAGCGCAGGGTCGGGTGCAGGCCGGCGAGGATCCCGGCCAGCCCGGTCCGGGCGGCGTCGGTCGCGCGGTGCCGCACGTCCTCGTCGAGCACCCGGCGCAGCGCCGGCCACGAGTCGGCCAGCGCGACCCGCCAGCACTCCCGCAGCTGCGCCGCCGCGGTCACGGCCACCGCCCGCTCACCGCCCCGGTCCAGCACCTTGGTCACCGCGTCCGGCAACCGCCCGGGGAAGGTCCTGGCGAGCTGGCGGCGTACGGTCCTGGCCGGGGCGGCGGCCACCCCGGCCAGTTCGGTGTCCAGGTCCGGTTCGTACCCGGCGGGCAGCGGCACCAGGAAGTCCGGCACGTACGGGGAGTCGTGCCCCACCAGGGCGTGCACCAGCGCGACGGCGTCGAGGTCCAGGCGCGGGCGGGTGGCGGCCACCCAGGACGCGGCGAACGGCGCGCGCTCGGGGTGGGTCAGGACCTCCAGCGCGCAGGACAGCTCCGCCAGCCGCGAGAGCGCGAACCGGGACCGCACCAACTGCTCGGCGGCGACCCGCACGGTCAGCACGGCCGGTCCCCGCCGGGATTCGACGTTGTTCGAATCGCTCGCACCGGGCCGGACCTCCCTGCTCGACTTCCCGGGCCCGAGTATCCCACCGAGAGGACCCCGCCATGACCGGACGAACCTCCACCACCAGAAGGACCTTCCTGCTCGCCGGTCTCACCGCCGGTGTCACCGCCGGGCTGACGGTCGCCGGCCTGGACGTGCCGGCCGCCGCCGCGTGCGGGGCGGTGAGCCTGACCGCCGGACCGTTCCGGGTGACCGCGCTGCTCGACGCCAACGGCCCGTTCTTCCTGCCGGCCGGCGAGGCGTTCACCGGCGCCACCGACCAGGACTGGGCGGCGGCGCGGCGCCTGGACCCCGGCGCGTTCGGCCCCGACGACACCTGGTGGCTGGACTTCCGCTGCTTCGCCATCCACCTGCCCGGCGGCGGCGTCGCGCTGGTCGACTCGGGCGTCGGTCCGGCCGGCAGCCCGGCCCAGTCCTGGGCGCCGGTGCCCGGCCACCTGCTGGAGCGGCTCGCGGCGGCCGGTATCGACCGCGCCGAGGTCCGGCTGGTCGTGCTGACCCACCTGCACGAGGACCACTTCGGCTGGTCGGTCTCGCCGCGGGGCGTGCCGTACTTCCCGAACGCCAGGTACCTGGTGAGCCGGGCCGAGATCGTCGCGCTGGAGCAGGCCGGTGACGAGCTCGTGCTGTCCTATGTGGTCGACCCGCTGCGCGCGACCGGCCAACTGGACACCGTGGACGGTCCGACCAGGATCGCCGGCGGTCCCGGCGGGACGGTCAGCACCCTGCCGACCCCCGGCCACACCCCGGGCCACCAGTCGGTGGTCGTGCGCGGCGCGCGCCGGCAGGTGGTGATCACCGGCGACGTGCTGGTGCACGCGGTGCAGCTGGTCGACCCGGCGGTCGGCTACCGGTTCGAGGACGACCCCGACCTCGCCCGCCGCACCAGGCAGGATCTGCTGGCCGACGCCGCCGGCCGGCCGACCTGGTTGGCCACGGCCCACCTCACCACGCCGTTCGTGCCGGTATCGTCGTCCTGATCCTGTCCGCCCTCGGCGAAGGGTGGCCACATGGGACCGTCCCCCGACCGCGACGCGACGCTGTCCGCGCCCCGGTTCGTCGGCCGGGACGGGGCGTTGGCGGCGCTGCGCGACGCGCTGGCCAGGCCGGCGGCCCTGGTGGACGTCGCCGGGGAGACGGGGATCGGCAAGACCAGGCTGGTAGACGAGTGGCTGCTGGCGGAGCCGGGTCGCCCCCGCCGGGTGCTGGTCGCCGCGTGTCTGCCCTTCCGCGAGCCCTACACCCTCGGCCCGTTGGTGGACGCGGTCCGCCAGGGCACCGTCGGGGTCGGCGGGCTGGTGCTGACCGAGCTGGCCGGCGCGCTGCGGCCGCTGTTCCCGGAGTGGACCGGTGACCTGCCGCCGGCGCCGGAGGCGGTGCCGGACGCCACCGCCGCCCGGCACCGGATGTTCCGCGCGCTGCTGGAGCTGGTCGGCGCGCTGCACGTGGACACGCTGATCGTCGAGGACGTCCACTGGGCCGACGACGCGACGCTGGAGTTCCTGCTGTTCCTCACCTCCCGCGCGGTGCGCAACCCGCCGGGCGTCGTGCTGACCTACCGGCCGGAGGACGTCCCGGCGGGGTCGCTGCTGCCCCGGCTGCTGACCTCCCGGTCGACCGCCGGCCCCCGGCTGCGCCTGGAACTGTCCCCGTTGGACGTCGACGACACCGCCGCGCTGGTGTCGTCGATGTTCGGCGACGAGTCGGTGTCCGAGGCCTTCGCCCGGTTCCTGCACCGGCACACCGAGGGCGTGCCGCTGGCGCTGGAGGAGTCGGTGCGGCTGCTGCGCGACCGGGGCGACGTGATCCGCGACGAGGGCGAGTGGTCGCGGCGCAGCGTCGAGGAACTGCGGGTGCCGCCGATGATCCGCGACGCGGTGCTCGAACGCGTCGACCGGGTCGGCGGGCCGGCGCGGCTGGTGCTGGAGGCCGCCGCGGTGCTGGGTGAGCCGGCCGGTGACGAGCTGCTGGCCGAGGTGTCCGGTGTGGACGACCCGGCGGCGGTGACCGAGGTGATCGACACCGGTCTGCTCGCCGAACGCGAACGCAACCGGTTGGGCTACCGGCACATGCTGGCCAGCCGCGCGGTCTACGACGCGATCCCGGTGACCCGCCGCCGCCAGCTGCACGCCCGCGCCGGCGACGCGCTGCGCACCGGGGACCCGCCGCCGCTGACCCGCCTGACCCGGCATTTCCGCGAGGCCGGCGCGGTGGCCGAGTGGGCGCGGTACACCGGGCTCGCGGCCGAGCGGGCCGTCGGGTCCAACGACCACACCGCGGCGGTGACCCTGCTGCTGGACCTGGTCGCCGCGCCGGCGCTGGACCCGGTGGCGCGCGCCGGGTTCGCGGCGCGGCTGGCCGTGCTGGCGGTGTGGCGCACCGAGGCCGTCGACGACCTGCACCGCGCCGTGGTCGCCGTGCTGCGCGAGGTGGTCGCCGGTGAGGGCGCCGACCGCCGGCAGCGCGCCGAGATCCACTACGGCCTGGGTCGGCTGCTGGTGCAGCAGCACGACTACGAGGCCGGCAGCGCCGAGTTGGAGCGGGCCGCGCACGGCCTGGCGCACGACCCGGCGACCGCGGTGTCGGTGATGACCTACCTCGCCTGGCCGCTGACCACCCCGTGGCCGGCGGCCAGGCACCGGTACTGGCTGCGCCGGGCGGTGGCGACCCTGCCCCGGGCCCGTGCGGCCACCGGCGAGGACCTGGAACTGCTCGCGTTGCAGGCCTCGGCGTGGCTGTTCCTGGGCGACGAGCGCGGCTGGGACATCGTGGCCCGGTTCCCCACCACGGCCCCGACCCTGTGGACCAGGCAGAAGGTCTCCCGTGGCTGGTCGAACTTCGGCGGCGCGGCCATCGTGTGGGGCCGTTACGGCGACGCGAAGGCGTGGCTGGGCCTGGCGCGCCGGGCCGCCGAGGCCGAGTACGGCCGGCTGCTGGACACGATCACCGGCAACGCGGTGGAGCTGCGCTGGCTGACCGGCGAGTGGGACGGGCTGCTGGCCGAGGTGACCGCGCTGGTGGCGTCCGTGGACGAGGAGAACCCGGTCAGGTGGAGCGCGCTGCTGGTCCAGGGCGCGCTGCTGGCGGTGCGCGGCGAGCCGGACCGGGCGGCCGAGCACCTGGCACGCGAGCTGGACCGGGCGCTGTCCGGCGGCCAGTTCGTGGTGGCGGTGCAGGTGTCGGCGGCGCTGGCCAGGGTGCTGGCGGCCAGGGACGACCACGCCGGGGTCCTGGCGGTCACCGACCGGCCGATGCGCTGGTTCGAGGCCAAGGGCGTGTGGATCTGGGGCGCGGACATCGTGCCGGTGCGGGTGGCGGCGCTGTGCGGTGCGGGTGACGTCGAGGGCGCGGCCGCGTTGTCGGCGGCGTTCGCCGCCGGTCTGGGGTCGCTGCGCGCGCCGGCCCCGAGGGCGGCCGCGCTGACCTGCCGCGCGATGGTCGTCGCCGCGCGCGGGGACCATGCCCGCGCCGCCGCCGAGTTCGGCCGGGCGGCCGACGCGTGGGACCGGCTGCCGCGCCCGTACGAGGCGTGGCTGGCCAGGCAGCGGCGGGGGAGCTGCGTGTTGGCGGCCGGCGACCGTGAGCGGGGCCTCGCGCTGCTGTCCGAGGCGTACCAGGGTCTCGCGGCGATGGGGGCGCGCGCGGACGCCGACCGGATCGCGCTGCTGCTGCGTGGCAGCGGGGTGGACGTGCCAAGGCCGTGGCGCGGCGGGCGTCGGGGCTACGGCGACCAGCTCTCGCCGCGTGAGCTGGAGGTGGTGCGACTGGTCGCGGCCGGGCACACCAACCGGCAGGTCGCCGACGCGCTGTCCCGCTCGCCCAGGACCGTGGCGACCCAGCTGAACTCGGCCATGCGCAAGCTGGGTGTCTCCTCGCGCACGGCGCTCGCGGTCGCCGTCGCCCGGCACGAGGTCCGGTTGCCCGAGCCGGACTAGCCCGTTCGGCGGCCCCGCGCCGGTTCGCGGTGTTGTTCGGGCATTCCCACCGATCGCAACGGATCCGCCCTCGCCGAGGCTCGAGGTGATCAGTCACCGAGGGACCGAGAAGGCGAGCACATGGGTGGGATCGGCCGTCCGAACCGGACCCGGTGGACGACGGGCCCGCCGAGCCGGCGGAGAGGAACGTGATCACCCGTTCAGGTGGTGGCGCGTGAGCGCCTGAGCACCAGCCAGGCGAACACCAGGGCGACCGGCCCCAGGATCAGCGCGACGTACCCGCCGGCCACGCCGTTGCCGGTGTTGAGCCCGCCGTCGGCGACCGCCAGCACGATCACGGCGAGCACGATCCCGGCGGCCGCCGCCAGCGCGGCGACCAGCGCCCCGCGACGCCCGCCGTGGCCGACACCGCGAGTGGCCCGGCGCCTGGCCACGACAGCGATGACCACACCCGCCAGGGCCAGCAGGGCGGCCGCGGTGCCGGCGAGCCGGCCCTTGGTCAGGTACGGCCCGACGTCGGACTGCAGGGCCATCAACTGGGTGGCGAACATCGGGGAACTCCTTGTTCGGGCGGGAAAAGCGGTCCCCCGGAGCATGTCCCGTCGCGGCCCGGCGGTCGTTGTGCCGGCGTCGGCACTTCCGGCTGCGGCGCACGCGGTAGGACGCGGTCGGCTACCGCGTTCGTGGTAGCCGGAAGGTGCGACGCTCGTGGGAGTCGCCACCCCCGGTCAGGCCGTTAGGGTGCGCGTATGCGGAGGGCACTGGACTGGGCGATCGCCGTCGGGGTGGCGGGGTCCCTGCTGGTCGCCGGGCTGTCGGCCCGTCCCGACACTGCGCTGGCACCGCTGGGTCACGTGCTGTTGGTCGCCGGCGGTCTCGCGCTGGTGGCCCGCCGCCGGACACCGGTGGTGGTGCTCGTCGCCACCGGGGCGTGCGCGTTGGGCTACCAGGCCGTCGGGTTCGACGTGCCGGTCGTGGCCTACCTGTTCGCGGTGTACGCCGCGATGCGCGCCGGGCACCGGATCCTGACCGCCGCGTGCTCGGTGGCGATGTTGGCCGCGCTGCCGCTGGCGATCCTAGTCTCGCCGCACGACTGGGCCGGCGCCGAGCTGTTCACCCAGTCCCGCGACGTACTGGAGATCGCCTGGCTGGTGGCCGCCGCGGCGGCGGGGGAGGCGCTGCGGCAGGCGGAGCGGCGCGCCGACGAGGCCGAGCGCACCCGGGAGGAGACCGCGCGGCGCCGCGCCGACGAGCAGCGCCTGCACATCGCCCGTGAACTGCACGACTCGCTGACCCACCAGATCTCGGTGGTGAAGATCCAGGCCGAGGTCGCCGTGCACCTGGCGACCCGGCGCGGCGAACCGGTCCCCGAGGCGCTGCTGGCCATCCGCGAGGCGGGCCGGGAGGCCGCCCGGGAGCTGCGGGCCACCCTGGAGGCCCTGCGTGACGACGACCCCACCCCGCGCCACGGCCTGGAGCACGTGCCGGATCTGGTGGCGCGGGCCAGGACCGGTGGCCTGGACGCCACCCTCACCATCGAGGGCGACCGGGAGGACGTGCCGGCCTCGGTGGACCGCACCGCCTACCGGATCGTCCAGGAGTCGCTGACCAACGTCGCCCGGCACGCGGACGCGGCGAGCGCGTCGGTGAGCATCGGCTACCGCCCCGACGCCCTGGTGATCCGGGTGGTCGACGACGGGCGCGCCACGGTGGACACCGCGCCGGAGCCCGGGGTCGGGCTCGCCGGCATGCGCGAGCGGGTCGCCGCCCTGGGTGGGCGGCTGCGGGCCGCGCCGCGCGACGAGGGCGGGTTCGCCGTGCAGGCCGAGCTCCCGGTGGAGCGGGTGCCGTGATCCGGGTGCTGCTGGTGGACGACCAGCCGCTGATCCGCAGCGGGTTCCGCGCGCTGCTCGACATCGAGGACGACATCGAGGTGGTCGCCGAGGCCGCCGACGGCCGGGCCGGGCTCGCCCTGGCCCGCGAGCACCTGCCCGACATCGCGCTGGTCGACGTCCAGATGCCGGTGCTCGACGGGATCGAGTTGACCAGGCGGATCGCCGGGGACCCCGCGCTGGCCGGGGTGCACGTGGTGATCCTGACCAACTACGGGCTCGACGAGTACGTGTTCGACGCGTTGCGCGCGGGTGCGGCCGGGTTCCTGGTCAAGGACATCCAGCCGGAGGACTTCCTGCACTCGGTGCGGGTCGCCGCCCGGGGCGACGCCCTGCTGGCGCCGTCGATCACCCGGCGTCTCATCGACCGGTTCGTCACCCAGCCGCTGCACACCGGCGCCGGCCTCGACGAGCTGACCAACCGGGAACGCGAGGCGGTCGTGCTGGTGGCCCAGGGACTGTCCAACGACCAGATCGCCTCTCGGATGGTGATCAGCCCGCTGACCGCCAAGACCCACGTGAACCGGGCGATGGTCAAGCTGCACGCCAGGGACCGCGCCCAGCTCGTCGTCCTGGCCTACGAGGCCGGACTCGGCGGAAAGCGGGATCGTCTGCCGCCGAACGGCGGTACGGCCGATTCCCGCCGCTGACTAGGATAGCCCCGCTGGCCTGGGGGGAATTGTTCCGTGAACGGATCTTTGCCGTTTTCTCTGCGCTTTTCGCAGGCGCCACGCCGGTGTCAGTCAATGGGCTTTCCCGGAGGTTTCCTTTCATGAGATTACGAAGAACGCTGGTGCTGCTGGCCGCGTCCGCGGCGGCCATGACCATGGCCACCGACGCGGCGGCGGCGCCCGCGAAGCCGGCGGATCCCCGTTTCGGTGGCGAGCGGGCCGTCGAGATGCCGGCCGCCAGCGGGCTGGCCGCGAAGGCGGTCGCCGATGGTTCGCTGTTCACCGGCGTGCGGCCGGTGCGGGTGCTGGACACCCGCTCCGGCATCGGTCTGCCGCAGGCGGGGCCGGTCCAGCCACGCGGCACGATCACCCTGGACCTGTCCGGCGCGGTGCCGGTCGGGACCTGGGCGGTGGCGCTCAACCTGACCGGTGTGGCGCCGACCAGCTCGTCCTACGTGACGGTGTGGCCGGCCGAGGAGGGCCGCCCGACCGCGTCCAGCCTCAACCTGGCGGCCAACGAGATCCGGTCCAACGCGGTGACCGTCGCGCTCGGCCCGAGCCGGCAGGTGAACCTGTACAACCACAACGGGGCGATCAACCTCGTCGCCGACCTCGCCGGGCACTACGCGCCCGACGGCCAGGCGTTCTACAACACCCGGTCACCGCAGCGCCTGCTCGACACCCGCTCCGGCCGGGGCGCGATCCCCGCCGGCGGCACGATCACCGTCGACACCAGCGCGGCGCTCGGCTCGTCCAACGCGAAGGCGGTCACCGTCAACCTGACGGTGGTGAACCCGACGGCCAGCACGTACCTGACCGCGTACCCGACCGGCACCACCCGGCCGAACGCCTCCAGCATCAACGTCGCCCGCAACACCGTCACCGCCAACCAGGTGACCGTGGCCGTCGGCCCGGACCGTGACATCCGGCTGTACAACAACAGCGGCAGCGCGCACGTGATCGTCGACCTGGTCGGCGACTACGACACCGGCTTCGGTCACGCGTTCTACCCGACCGTCCCGACCCGCCTGATCGACACCCGCGACGACCCCGACGGTCCGCTGCTGGGTGGCTACTACTACGGGTGGGCGATGGCCGAGTCGCCGAGCGACCCGGAGGCGCAGATCTCCGCGCTGGTGTTCAACGCGACCGGCACCGGCGGCACCGCCGCCACGTACCTGTCGCTGTTCCCCAGCGGTTCGCCCGTGCCCAACGCCTCGACGCTCAACCTCAACGCCAGGCAGACCGCCTCCAACCAGGCGACCGTCGCCCTGGGCTGGGAGTACGAGCTGGGCAACTACTACGGGTTCAACGTGTACAACAACTCCGGGCGGGTCCACGTGATCCTCGACCTCGCCGGGTACTTCGCCCCACCGGTGCTGTGAGCCGGTGAGACGACGGTGAGACGACGCTGAGACGACGCTGAGACGACGAGTGGGGGTGTCCCGGCCGGGACACCCCCACTCGCGTCAGCGGCTCAGCCGTCGTAGTTGGCCTGTTTGACGGCGAAGACGTTGCGGTTGCCGGCACCCTCCTGGAGGGTCCACAGCATGTCCGGCTCGGTCTCGTCCTCCCAGTAGGAGATGCTCTCGCCGAGACTGACCCACGAGTAGGTGGTGGAGCCGGCGGTCGGGGTCCAGTAGTAGAGCTGCTTGGCGCCCGAGGAGTAGTACCACCAGCGCCCGTTGTGCGAGCCGACGCCGTTGAGCTTGTACCAGGGCAGTTGCAGGGCCTGGGTCGCGGTCGTCGAGGCGGCGAAGGTGTTCTGCCCGGCGGCGAACGGGTAGCGGATGGCCCTCGGCGCGCGGTTGGGGTAGCCGGTGCAGCCGGACTGGCAGGTGTACTCGGTCATCACCATCGACTTGTTGGTCCGGTCCAGCGAGATCGTGGACCACTTGAGCGCGGTGCCCGAGGTGGTGTTCGAGGTGACGGTGCCGATCTGCGGCAGGACGTAGGCGTAGTTGTGGGCGTAGTACGTGCCGTTGGGCTGGCGGCCGATCTGGTCGGCGGTGCCGCCGGTGTTGGTCTTGAGGATCTTGCGCATGTCGAAGACCCGCATGCCTTTGCCGGTGTCGGCGACGTAGAGGTAGTGGCCGTACCAGGACACCCCGCCGGCGTGGATGGGGATGTCCTTGAAGTTGGGTGTGGTGGCCGAGCCGGTCGGCTCGACGAGCAGGACCTTGCGGTACTCGTTGGGGTAGGTGGCGTCCCAGTCGACCAGGGTGATCCGGCTGCGTTCCTGGCTGCCGCCGCAAGCGTCCTTGGTGTACCAGCTGACCACGACCAGCTGGTGGCCGTCGTAGTTGCCGCTGTTGGCGGTGCCGACGGCGTCGCGGCTGGTGGTGATTCCCTGCGGGTAGTTGCGGCAGTCGGAGTTGTCGGCGTCGTCGAACCGGAATCCGCCGACCAGCCCGCCGATGGAGAACGAGGACGGCAGGCCCTTGCGGGTGTGGTTGGCGTTCTGCATCACGGTGTGCACCGACGCGACGCCGAGCGTGGAGACCAGCGCGTTGTTGATCGCGTCGAACTGGTTGTAGGTGGCGGTGAGCTTGTACTCGCTGGTCGGCAGGTTGGTCGGGCCGGCCGCGGCGAGCGCGACGGGCGCGGAGGCTGGCGCGAACAGCAGACCCGCGACGAGTGCCCCGGTCGCGAGCGCACCGGCGACGAGGCGGCGGCGTACTGACATGGCGGACCCCTTGGTCGAAAGTTTACCTAATATCGGGCATACTAGTGAGTGTCTGGCTGAACGATCAATAGCCGTGCCCGTGCGCGGGTTCTGACCTGGAACTTTTCTCCGGGCTCCATCGGAAAACCGGGAAAATCCGAACAGAAGCAAATTCTGCGGCACACCACTGGCCGATACGATTGACCGGACGCGTAACGATGTGGGTACCGGGTGCGACCTGTCGACCGAACGGGACTGGCGGAGGGCGTCGTGGCGGAAGCTGGCGGAATCCCGGCCTGGCGCCGGTTCTGGTCCGCCGACGTGCGCCGGCGGACCGTGGTGACCGTGCTCGCGGCCGGTTGGCTGCTGGCCGTAGGCTCGCTGGTCGTGCCGGAACTCGTGACCTCCGACGCCGCCCGCGACACCAGGGACGTCTTCTGCCTACAGGCCGGTGAGCAGGACGCGCTCGCCGACGCCGCCGTCGCGCTCGGCCTGGCCCAACCGGGCAGCACCCCGGACAACCTGCTGCTGGCCGGTGACACGGCCGGTGACACGGCAGGTGACGCCGTCACCGTCCATGACTGGCGGCGCGACCACAACGCCGACTTCGTGCGGGCCTGCGACGCGCTGTCCTCGGTGCGCGGCAAGGCGACCCCGTCCGGCGGCGGACTCGGCGGCGTCGTACTGCCGGTGGTGACCCTCGTCCTCACCTCCGCCCTGACCTACGCCACCACCCGCCGCCAGCGTCGCAGCGACCAGGGTGAGAACGACGCCGTCGCGCTGCGCGGGGCGGTGGACGACTACACCAGGGCGGCCACCGAGTTCCTCGACAGCCGGGTCAGCTTCCCCGCCGACCTGCCGCCCGCCGCCATGGACGCCGCGCGCGACGCCCTGGTCGGCCGGCTCAACGGGATCGCCGCGCGCCGCCCGGACTGGATCGCCGTGCGCGACGTGGTGACCCTGCTGCGCGACGGCGACCTCGGCACCTCCCTCGACGCCGGCCTGCGCGCCCACCGCGACGCCACCACCCGGCTGCGCGCCATCGGCGACCTGCGGGCCAGGGTCGCCCAGGTCTCGGACACCGGCTACCTCGTCGCCGACGCGATCGCCGAGCACGGCAGCGTCCATCGCCGGCTGACCAGGCCGAACGGCGGCCTGACGTGAGCGCCCCGGCGACCGGGCGGATCAACCCGTTCCTCATCCCGGGGCGCGAGGACGCGCCGATGTCCACGCTGTGCCCGTGGCGGGAGAACCGGCACACCGACGTCGACCTCTACGTCGAGGTGGACAACTACCGGCCGGCGCTGCGCGAGTTCCAGGCCAGGTTCACCACCCCCTCGCTGCTGCGGGAGAGCTCCCGGCTCGCGCTCGTCGCCGGCGACTCCGGGTGCGGGAAGTCCGCGCTGCGCAACCACTGCGCGCACTGGCTGCGCGAGCGGCTCGGCGAGGTCGGGCTGCGCGGCGAGATCCTCGACCTGTCCCGGGCGATCGACCTCACCGACCGCGAGAACCCGATCATCGACATCAACAAACGCATCTCGCACGTCTGCGGCGAGCTGGTTCACCAGCTCGCCGGCCTCGACCTCATCGACGGCAACGCCAAGGAGAGGTTCGGCCGGGCCGAGACCTCGGCGCACGTCTACGCCGAACTCGCGGCCGCGCTGGACGCCAAGGAACAGGCCGACGTCGTGCTGATCGTGCTGCTGCCCTCGGTCGACCTGCTCGCCGAGGTCAAGCAGTATCTCGCGATGCGCGGGCCGAGGGTGGTGTTCTTCGCCGAGTCGGCCACCGTACGGGTTCCCGACCTGGATTCCATCGGCCGCGGCAACGATGTCGAGGTGCCCCCGGCGACGATGACCGTCGGCACGCTGAGCGCGGCGGACATCCGGACGTTCATCGACCGGCGCTACGAGCAGCGTGCCAAGGACGGCGTGTTCCCCCGACTGGATGACGCGGCCGTCGAGGCGCTGATGACCGACACCATGTCGATCGCCATGTTGCAGGCCCTGTTGACCGGTTTGTACAACGAACTCCGATGGGGCCCGGACGAATACTCGAACGAGGCGACAATCGGCGAGAAGAGACTCTTCAAATATATCCTCCAGAGGTTCACGCCGTGATGGGATGGCGCAATGACCGGAAATAGCGGCCGGTACGCTGGCAACCCGTTCTCGCCGCTCGCCGTGGCGATCACGACGGACGCGGTGTCGGAGGACCCGACGATCCCGACGGCCGCCGTCAGCACGGCGCAGGACCTGCTGGGGGAGTACCTGGCCGCGCCGACGCTGGCCGGCGCCGGCAACGTGCTGGCCGTGTCCGGCGAGCACGGCACCGGCAAGACCCACCTCGGCATGCGCCTGGTCCGGGTCGCCCGCGCCGCCGACCCACCGGCCAACGCCATGTACCTCGACGTGGCCTCCGACCACTTCACCGGTCTGTACAGCCGGTTCATCAAACGGCTCGGCCGCGAGGGGGTGCGCGCGCGGGTCAACGACTTCTACGCCGACGTGGTCGCCGACTCGCTGGCCTCCGGCCCGACCGTGGACATCGCCGCGCTCGTCCGCGAACGCAAGATCGATCCGAACAAGGTCGTCGGCGGCTACCAGATGATGGAGAGCGCGCTGCTGCGCCAGGTCACCGAGCGCCTGGTCGAGGAGTTGCGCAGCATCACCGACAACCAGATCTACGGCACCGCGCTCACCCTGCTGCTGCGCCCCGGCTACGACGACGCCGTCTGGGACTGGCTCAACGGCAGCGCGCCGCACGCCGCGCTGGTCGAACGCGGCATCACCAACCGGATCGACGACGAGGTCTCCGCGCTGGACGCGATGGGCGTGTTCGCCCTGCTGCACGGGCGCAAGGGCCGGCGCTTCGTGCTGGTCGTCGACGAGATCGACAAGATCCTCACCGGGCGCACGATCGAGGCGTCGGTCAGCAAGGCCCTGCAGCGGCTGCTCCAGGTGTTCCAGCAGACCGGAGCGTTCCTGGTCCTGTCCGGTCTGCCGGAGTTCCGCCGCGCGCTCGACGACGACGTCACCGAACGGGTCGGCGTGACCATCCAGATGCCCCGGCTGACCCCCGAGGACGTCGCCGCGTTCATCGACCAGGCCCAGCGCAACGAGGCCGACCTGCCGACCGTCGAGTTCCAGTTCCCGGCGGTGGAGCGGATGGTGCGGCTGGTCAACGGGAACCCCCGGCAGATCATCAAGCTCTGTCACGCGCTGTACCGCACGGCCGTCGAACAGGACCGGGCGGTGGACACCGTCATGGTCGAGGAGGAGGTCGAGGGCCAGTCGGACAACGCGACCGCCGACGAGGTGGGCGCCGCGGTCCGCGACCTGCTCGACCGCGCGAACGTCCCCTACGCCCACGGCCACTACTTCGGCACCCGCGACTCCCGCGCCGACTTCTGGATCGAGACCGGCCCCGACTCCGGCTTCGCGATCCTGGTCGTCGACTCGGTGTTCACCGGCACCGTCGACGAACTGGTCACCCGGCTGACCGCCGTCCGTGAGGCGCGGGCGACCGTCGAGGTGGTGCTGGTGGTGGCCAACATCCTCGACCCGGACGCCGCCGCCGAACTGAGCACCCACCTCGTCGACCCGCCGGTGCGCTACGACCGCCGCTCGTTCACCAGGACCCTGCAACCCACCCTGCGCTCGCTGGCCACCCGCTTCGCCGGGCTCGGCGGCACCGACTCGCTGGCCGCGATCCGCGAGTGGATGGTCCGCATCGACATGGACAACGCGACCACCCACCAGATGGTCGAGCGTCTCGGCCGGGAGATGGACCGCCGCGACGAGGACACCGCCGCGCAGCTGACGACCCTGCGCGAGCGGGTGAACATCGTCAACCTGGCGTCCTCGGTGACCGACCGGGACGCCGAGCACACCGAGCGCCGCTTCCCCGCCCCGGCGGCGGAGCTGTTCCAGGAGGCGCTGGAGACCCTCGACCGGCTGGCCCACCCGGACGCGTTGTTCGACGACGTCTTCGGGCGCACCGAGGACTCCAGCGACCACTACCGCCGGGTCACCCAACTGCTCAACCGGGTCGCCACGCCCGGCGTGTACGAGGCGGCCGGCACGATGTCGTTGCTGCGCCGGTGGATCGTGTCGTTCTCCACCGCCACCGCGTCCTGGTACGTCGCCGAGGGCTGGGAGGCGCGTGAGCCGGGCCCGGCGCGCAGCCGGTTCGACGCGCTGTGCCGCACCTACGAGCGGGTCGCCGAGACCATGCCGCTGGGCCGGATCGCGCCGCTGGTCCGGCTGGTCGCCGAGGGCGAGACCGACAGCAGACGGCTGGCCGACCGCGCCGTCCAGGAACGGGTCACCGAGTTCACCGACCAGTTTCGGGCTCTGGGGGCGCGAGTTCGGGGAACGGTCCTGGCCGAGCTGTCACCACCGTGACCGGTTCCGGGTCCGGTTCCGCCCGCCGCTCCAGCCGGCCGATGACCGCGCCGCCGGCGCCGTAGAGCACGTTGGTCACCACGATCGCCAGCGCGATGACCGCGACCGCGCCGGGGAAGTCGGGTTCGAGCACGAGCGCGAGCACGATCGCGGTCAGCCCGTTCTGCTGGCTCAGCGCCAGGTACAGCCGGTCGAACCGGCCGCGTCCCCGGGACAGCACCGTCCCGGCCAGGATCTGCGCCAGGTAGGCCGCGATCCCCAACACCACGCCCTTGCCGACGAGCCACGGCGTGATCAGCTCGCTGGTGGCGGCCAGCACCAGCCCGAGCGCGGCCGTGGCCACCAGCAGCGCGCCGGTGACGATCCCGGCCGCCGTGCGCTGCCAGGCGAGGTAGGGCCGGAAGAACAGCCCGATCAGCGCGATGCCCAGCAGCAGCGACTGGCTCACGCCCAGCGCCGCGTAGCCCAGCACGACGACCGCCACCGCGACCTGTCCCGCCCCGGCGGCGACCCCGCCGCGGGCCAGCCACGCCGACAGCCCACCGCGCCGCGACAGCCACCACGCGGCGAACGCCACGACGGCGAAGGCGATGTTGAGCAGCAGGTCGGTCAGCAACGTCGACTCCGGCGCGCCGGCCGTGTCGCCGCCCAGGCTCAGCGCGAAGGTCGACAGGTAGACGGTGAGCAGCACGGTGACCGGGTCGTCGAACGCCGCCCAGGCGTTGAGCACCGCCTTCGCCGACTCCGACAGCCGCCGGCGCCGCTGGGCGGCGGCGACCGCCAGCGGGTCGATCTGCGCGACCGCGACTCCGAGCACCAGGCTCGCCGGCTCCGGGTACAGCACCCACATGACCGCCGCGATGAACGCGACCTTGGCCAGCACACCGACGGTCAGCGCGAGGAACACGGTCGTGCGGTTGCGCCACAGCTGCGCGAAGTCGATGTCCCGGGTGCTGCCGTAGAGCCCGATCGCCAGCAGCGACAGGATGACCAGGTGGTAGGCCTGGCTCAGGTGGACGTCGCCGACCCGCAGTGCGGCGCCCGTGGCCCAGCTGGCGCCGAGCACCGCCAGCAGTAGTACGCCCCTGCCGAGGCCCATCCGTGCCCCCAGGTCCGGTGTCCGTGGCTGTCAGTCTATGGCCGCGTGAACCGGAGAGCAGCCCCCGTTCGTTCCCAGCGCCCGCCCGGTGATCACTCGGTGGGACGGAGTTTCCCGCACTCCGTGGCGAGTTCCGCCAGGCGCAGGTCCACCTGCCGTACCCGGGGCTGGTGCAGGGTCATGCCGACCAGGTGCAGCCGGCTGTCGACCCGCAGGTAGTACACCGCGCCCTGCTCCACGTCGAGCACCACACGCTTGAGCTGTCCGCGCAGCGTGCTGGCGCCGACCCTGGCCAACCGGGTGCGGATGTCCGCGAGCTGCCCACTCAGCTCCCGGTAGAACTCCCGCCGGTAGGCGGGCGTGACCGGACCGCCGAAGTACAGTGCCAGCGCGCTGTGCTCCAGGATGTCGGCCAGGAACACGACCTCGTCGTCGACCAGACAGCCCACCAGGTGCAGGCCGTGCGGGTTGAGCGCGGCCAGACAGGCCTGTTCGACCGTCGCCGGCAGCGCGTCGCCGCGCCTGTCCACGTGCGGTGCGATCCGCCGGTCGTCGGTGCTCGGCGCCGCCCGGTCGTCGGTCTCGTAGCCGCCCGGGTTCCGGCTGGCCAGGCCGACCTGGTCGCGCAGCCGACCGACCAGCCCGGCGAGCGAGCGGTCGACCTGGTTGGACTCGTCGATGTAGTCGTGCTCGTCGGTGTAGGTGACGCCGACGACGTACTGGGCGCGCACCACCGGGTCGCACACCACCTCGACGTCGTCGGTGCGCAGCACCGTGCGCACCAGCGCGCCGGTGTGCGCGTGGCGCAACCGGTCGTCGAGCAGCTCGAACTCCCCGCACAGCTGCCGGCCCAGCCGGCGCAGCCCCGGCCGGGCCGAGCCCCGGTCGGCCAGCACGTCGAGCGCGAAGTCGAGCACCCGGTCGGTGTAGTAGGCGAGGTGGTGCAGGCCGACCGTGCTGGTCACCGCCTGCTCACAGATGCGCAGCAGCGCCTGTTCCCGCTCGCCGCCCGGTTGGTCGGTGAGATGTCCGGCGACGTGCGCCGTAACCTCCGGTCCCGCTCCGCCGGTCATCGGCGCCCCCCTTCGGCGTTCATGGCATCGAGATGTCGAGGTCGATGACCCGGACCGGGTCGGTGGTCTGGTCGGCGCCGAGCCGGCGCGTGTTCGCCGCCGCGATGTCGCGGTAGTAGTGCCGGCCGGGCAGGTAGTCGGCGCACGCCGTGGCCGCCGTGCGGGCGGCGGTCCGCGCGTCGGAGTGCCGGCCGGCGGCCGAGAGCACCACGGCCTGGTCGACCTGGGCGGCCAGGGTCAGCGGGTGGGCCGGGCCGAGGTGCTCGTCGAGCAGCAGCGCGCCGCGTTCGACCGCGTCGACGGCCTCGGCGGCGCGGCCGGACGCCGTCAGCGCCGCCGCCAGCATCACCTGGCAGATCGCCGAGTACGGGTGGTCCTCGCCGATGCCGGGCAACCGGTCCAGGGTTTCCAGGCACTCGGTGGTGGCGGTGACCGCGTAGCCGGCCTCGCCGACCGCGCGGTGGGCGTTGGCGTAGCTGAGCTTGCAGGCCACCACCTGCAGGTGGTCCTCGCCGAGCTCGTCGCGCAGCGCCACCAACGCCTCCCCGTTGCGGCCCTTGGCCATCGTGGTGTCCCGGCCGGGGGCCAGACGCTCGCTGACCGACCGCAGCCAGCTCACGATCGGCCCGGCCAGCGGCGGTGGCGGCTTGTTCGCCGACGCCAGCTCGTGGGCCCGGCCCAGGGTGGCGACCGAGTCGTCGAACAGCCCCATCGCACGCTGGTACAGGCCGAGGTTGGCCAGCGAGTGCCAGTTGCGCGGGTCGTCCCGGCCGAACAGGCGGTCGCGGCGCGCGCAGTGCCGCTCGCCCTCGTCGTGCGCGGTGGCGATGTCCCCGGCGTGGAACCGCGCCACGGCCAGGTTGTTCTCGGCGGCCAGGGTGTGCGGGTGGTCCTCGCCGAACGCGGCGCGCAGACCGTCGAGGGTGGCGATGTCCTCGTCCACCGCGTCCTCCAGCCGGCCGAGGCCGCGCAGGTCGCCGCCGAGGCCGCGCGCGGTCAGCAGCGCCCGGTGGTGGACGCGGCCCTGGTACCGGCGCTGGGTGTTGAGCGCGCTGGTGTTGAGCTCCAGCGCCTCCTGGTACCGGCCGAGCGCGCGGTAGAGCCTGGCGAGCTGGCCGGCCAGCATCGACACGTACGGGTCCCGCTCGGAGTAGGCCGCCAGCCACCGGTCGTAGAGCCGCTGGGCCGGGTCGAGCGCCACCTGCCAGACGTCGGCCTCGTTGGTGCGGAACAGGTAACCGGTCTGGTTGACCAGCCACTGCCGGACGTCGGGGTCGTCGCTGTCCTGCGCGCCGGTCGACATGACGTGCCGGTTCAGCTCGGCGTAGCGCCGCATGGCGGTCGGCTGGTCGTCCTCCTGCTCGGTCGGCGCGTAGCCGGCGAGCGCGGCCAGCACCCGCTCCCGCAGCGTCCGCTCCTCCCACTCGGTCAGCGCGGCCCGCAGCGCGCGGCGGACCACCCGGTGCACGGTCAGCGCCCTGGTGCGTCCCCAGTCGACCCGGAACAGGCCGATCCGGGCGCCCCGGGCGAGCAGGATGTCGATCTCGGCGGAGTCCATCGCCAGCGGCGCCGCGTCCTGGCCGCCGGCCGCCACCAGCTCGCGGCGGACCTCCTTGGAGCGCAACAACGCCAGGCTCACGCCCTCGGGGGACAGCAACGCGCAGAACCGGGCCAGCAGCAGGGTCATCCGCCCGGGGCCGGTGGTCGCGAGGCTCTCGGACATCACCGCGAGAACCGAGGCGACCGCGTTGGCGGGGTGCTCGACCTCGCCGAGCGCGGCGACGTAGTCGTCGACCACCGTGTGGGTCCGGGAGGTGGTGCTTTCCGGGTGGACCTCGCCGGTGCGCAGGACCTCGGTCAGCCACGCCGAGGACAGCTCCATCGCCAGCGGGCCGTACCCGACGGCGGCGGCGATCTCGTCCAGCTTGCCGCTGTCGGCCAACTGGGGGAGCCGTCCGGCGAGCAGCTCGGCGTTGTCGGCGGCCGACAGCGGCGGCACGACGAAGTCGCCGTCACCGGCCGAGGTGATGATCACGTGGCAGCGGCCGGGCGCGGGCAGCAGGTCGCCGTAGACCTCGGGGTCGTCGCCGTCGTCGAACACCAGCAGCCAGCGCGGACCGGCCAGCTCCGAGCGGAGCAGCGCCAGCGGCCCTGGCACGTCCCCGTCGGTGACCCCGCGCAGCGCCCGGCCGAGCGCGACGATCGCGGCCAGCACCGACTCCCGGTCGTGCGCCGAGATCCACCACACCACCGAGTACGCGTTGGCGTAGCGGCAGGCGTACTCGCGGGCCAGCGCGGTCTTGCCGACCCCCGGCTCGCCGCCCAGGCGCACCGGCGAGCCGTCGCCGTGCACCAGCTGGTCGCGCAGCCGCTCCAGTTCCTCGACGCGGCCGATGGTGGCGTGCTGGATCGGCGGCACCGCCACCAGGTCCGGCGGTTCGTCGGGGTGGCGCACCACCGGCGGCGCCGCGTCGGTCGCCGGCTTGAGCCCGAAGTAGGCGTGCAGCCGCGCGGTGGCCACCGGGGCGTCCAGGCCGGCGAGCACCAGCGAATCCGTCCCGGGCAGTGACGCCGTCCCGTCGTGCACCACGACCTGGGTGACCGACGCGGTGGCCGGCAGTCCACCGGCCGGTGCGTCGCCGCCGACCACCACCAGCTCCGGCGGCGGTGCGGCGGTCAGCCAGTCGGGTGTGGTGCGCGGGGAGCCGACCTCGGCGCCGGCGGCCAGCAGGTGCGCGGTGATCCAGTCGGCCCACAGCCGGGTGTCGGGGGTGGCGAGGACCAGGAACCGGGGCGAGCCGGGCTCGGCGAACCCGGTCGCGCGGCGGTAGCGGGTGAGCACCGCCGCCGGCAGATCACCCAGGCGGGTGACCGCGTCGAAGGTGACTGCGCCGGCGAGCGCGGCGTACGCGTCGGCCACGTCCGGGCGGTCGAGGAACAGGCCGAGGACCGGGGTCGGCGAGGGAACCTCGGGCAGCGACAGGGCGGCGGTCGGCCGGGGGTTGCCGGCCAGCAGCTCGGTGAACCGCTCGTCGAGGTCCTCGTCCGGCTTGTCGCCGCCCAGCCGCACCGGCACGACCTGGATGCCGCCCGGCGCGCGTCGGTGCAGCGCCCGGCCGATCCGGTCGGCCTCGCGCACGGTCGCCACCCGGTGGGAGAAGCAGACCACGGCGACGTCGCACATCTTGGCGACCGCGTTGGAGATGGCCCTGGACTCCTCGTCGGACTGTTCGACCAGCGACGGCGCGTTGACCAGCACGTAGTCGTAGGGCGAGTGGATCAGCGAGTCGCGCAGCCGGTCGGCGCCGCCCCGGCGCGCGGCGGCCAGCCACGGGCGGGGTTCGCGGTCGGCGCGGGACATCGTGTGCACGTCGATGACGCGGTGCTCGCCGGGCAGTTCGAACCGGTCGAGGGTGGAGTCGGCCGGTGAGGTCGCGCTGAACGTGGTGGCGTACTCGCGTTCCAGTTTCGCGCCACCGAGTTCGCGCAGTTCGGCGCGTTCGACGGCGAACGGGGCGAGGTACTCGGCGACCCGGTACACCGCTTCCGGCAGGTCGAGGACCAGCACGGTCCGGTCGTTGCTGGCCAGCAGGCACGCCAGGTTGGCGATCGCGCCGGCGCGGTCGACCGCATCGTCCGCGGACACGACCGCCACCAGGATTGCCGGAGCGGTTCGTTGACTGGTCATCACTACTTCAGGTCGTCGGTGGCCGGTGAAAGATTACGTGGGGCGCTGTTCAGACCGCGTCCTGGAACATGGCGAACAGCTGCGAGTCGGAATCGGGGGCGAGCAACGCGCGACGTAGCGCCGCGCGCAACACGTTGTCCGGCAACGTTGCCAGCTGATCCAGCGAGAGGTCGAGGACGTCGACGAGATCGGACTCGATTTCCCGAGAATGGTCCACCTGGCCGCCTCCGGGGCAGATAATCGTCACTCCACGTGGCGAAGCAGTAGCTATCATATCAACGTGGACGCACCCGGGACTCCCGTCGGTGCCGCGCTGGGCCTTTCTTGTCCTCAATCTGTCAAGTCGACGAGGTACGATCATGAAAACAGCCCGCGAGCGGGCTTTCCGGCAGTTCGTCCTGAAGATCCACAGCAGGTGCAATCTGGCCTGTGCCTACTGTTATGTCTACACAATGGCCGACCAGGGTTGGCGAACCCGCCCGCGCGTGCTTTCCCCGGAACTGCGCGAACGCGCGGCCGAACGGATCGCCGAACACGCCAACGGCCACGGCCTGACCGAGGTGCGGGTCGTGCTGCACGGCGGCGAGCCGCTGCTGGCCGGCACCGCCGCGCTCGCCGACTGCGTACGCTCCGTGCGCGCCGCGCTCGACCCCGGCGTCCACGCGCTGATCTCCGTACAGACCAACGGAACCCTGCTCACCGAGCAGCGGGTGCGCGACCTGGCCGACCTCGACGTGCGGGTCGGCGTCAGCCTCGACGGCGGCCCCGGCGGCCCCGGCGGCCAGGACCGGCGGGTCGACCACCGGGGCCGCGGCAGCCACGACCGCGTCCTCGCCGGCCTGCGCCACCTGCGCGCGGCGGGCCGGCCCGACAGCTTCGCCGGCCTGCTGGCCACGATCGACCTCGCCGCCGACCCGGTCGGCACCTACGAGGCCCTGCTCGCCCAGGCCCCACCGACCGTGGACTTCCTGCTGCCCCACGGGAACTGGAGCGCGCCGCCGCCGGGACGCGTCCCCGGCGACCCGGCCACCCCCTACGGCGACTGGCTGATCGCGGTGTTCGACCGCTGGTACGGCGCCCCGGCGCGCGAGACGTCGGTGCGGATGTTCGAGGAGATCATCCACGGCCTGTTCGGCGGCACCCCGGCGGTCGAGGGCCTCGGCCTGGCCGCCCCCGCGATGGCCGTGGTGGAGACCGACGGCGCGATCCTGCTGTCCGACACCCTGCGCTCCACCTATCCCGGCGCCGCCGGTACCGGCCTCGACGTGCGCCGCCACACCTTCGACGAGGTCCTCGCCCTGCCGGAGCTGCGCGCCCAGCACCTCGGCGAACAGGGCCTTCCCGCCGCGTGCCGGCCATGCGGCGTGCGCCGCGTGTGCGGTGGCGGCCTGCGCGCCCACCGCTACCGCGCCGGCGCCGGGTTCGACCGCCCGTCGGTGTACTGCGCGGATCTGCTGGCGTTGATCCGCCACATCCGCGACGTGCTGACCCGCGAGGTCGCCGCCCTGCGCGCGGTGGGCGCGCCGTGACCGACACACCGCGGCCGTTCCGGCTGGGCAGCGAGGAGTTCGCCGCGCTGGCCGCCGGTGGGGGAGACGCGGCGGTGGTCGCGCGGCTACGCCGGGCCAACCGCAGCCGGACCCTGCTGGCCGTCGCCTTCCTCGCCGCGCGGACCCGCCGGGCCGGCCACCCCGACGCCGGGGCGGTGGCCCGCGCCTACCAGGTCCTGACCGACGCCCGCGCCGCCCGCCCCGAGGCGGTGTGGCGGGTACTCGACCAGCCGGAGGTGGCGCTGTGGGCGGTGGGCGCGGCACGCGACCTGGTGCACGGCGGTGACCGCTGCCGCCCCGGCGCGCTCGCGAACGTCGCCGCGGCCGCCGCCGTCCGCGCAGGAACCCCCGCCGACCTGGTCACCGCCGCCGGGCCGTTTCCGTTGCCGTCACTGGGAACCCTGGGCGGTGTCGGCACCCGGCTGCGGCTGCGCCAGGACGGCGACGGCGCGCTGACGCACACCGGGGTGCGGATCGTGCCTGGCGGCGCGACCCCCGGCTGGTCCCCGCTGTCGGCTCTGCGCCTCGGCGACCGGACGGTGACCCTCGACCAGTGGCGGCTGGTCGCCCTGCCGGGGCCGTTCGCCGCGGCGCTGTCCCGCGCGCCGGACCTGCCGGCGTGGCGCGCGGTGCTGACCGGCGCGGTCGACGTGCTCGACGCCCAGGGCGTCGCCGGCCCCGTCCTGGAGGCGGTGCGTACGGTGACCCCGCTGCGCGACGCCGGCGCCGACCCGTCGAGCGCGACGCTGTCCGAGGCGTTCGGCGCGGTGCTGCTGTCGTTGCCGCGCGGGCCACGGCAGGCGGCGCTGACCCTGGTGCACGAGGTCCAGCACGCGAAGCTGACCGTGTTGCACGACCTGTTCCCGCTGCTGGAAACCGGTGCGCGGGAACGGTTCTACGCGCCGTGGCGCCGGGATCCCCGGCCGCTGCTCGGTTTGCTGCACGGCGCGTACGCCTACGTTGGTGTGGTGGGCTTCTGGCGCCAGCAGCGGCTGCTGGACACCGACCCGGCCGACGCCCACGACGCGGAGGTCGAGTTCGCCAGGTGGCTGCCGGCGACCCGCGAGACCGTCGAGGTCCTGGCCACCCGCCCCGAGTTGACCGCGCACGGCCACGCGTTCGTCGCCGGACTGGCCGGCACACTGGCCGACTGGTCGGCGGAACCCACCGATCCCGCCGCCCGCGCCGAGGCCGACCACCTGCGGCGCGATCACCGCGACCGCTGGTCCCGCGCGAGCTGATCGCCCGTTGTACGCTCCCGTGACCACAGTGGGCAGGTGACGGGGGAGGCGACCGTGCGCAACACCGAACTGGACACACTCGACCGTCTGGTGGGGGAGTGGACCGTGACGCTGTCGGACGCGTGGTTCCTCGAACCGCCCGGCACCGAGATCCACGGCACGGCCACCATCTCCTGGCTCGGCGAGTCGTTCCTGGTCTGGCGCACGGAGTTGGCCAGTGACCAGCACGCGCACTCCACCACGACCTGGGTCATGGGCCGCAGCGACGCCAACGACACGTTCGTGGTGCTCTACCACGACGACCGGGGCGTGTGCCGCGAGTTCACCGGCAGGCTCGACGGCGACCACCTGGAGATGCTGCGCGAGGACCCGGACTTCCACCAGCGTTTCGTCGTCGACATCGAGGCCGACGTGATCCGCGTGCGGCCCGACGCGTCCGAGGACCAGGGTGCCACCTGGCGCAAGGACTTCGACCTCACCTACGTCCGCTCGTGACCGCCCTGAGCGGCCGGGCCGCCGAGGTCCCGCCGGACGAACGACCGGCCGCCCGCGTCGAGGCGTTCCGCCACCTGCGCCCGACGCGGCCGGCGGTGCGGCTGTGAGGCCGCCGCCCCGCTCCCGCGCCGACCGCGAGCGGAACACCCTGGCCCGCCTGGACGGCGACGTCGACGCCTGGGTGGCGACCAGCGGCGACGGCCTGCCGTACCTGGTCCCGTTGTCCTACCTGTGGGACGGTTCGACGCTGCTGATGGCGACCCCGGCGAGCAGCCCCACCGCCCGCAACCTGGTGGCCACCGGCGAGGTCCGGATCGGTCTCGGCCCGACCCGCGACGTCGTCATGGTCCACGGCACGGCCACCCCGGTCACCGATCTCGACCAGGAGACCGGCGACCGGTTCGCCGCCGCGACCGGCTTCGACCCGCGCACCCTCACCGGCTACCAGTACTTCCGTGTCCGGCCGGTCCGGATCCAGGCCTGGCGCGAGTCCAACGAGATAGCCGGCCGGGACCTCATGCGCGACGGGCGCTGGCTACGCTGAGCCGGTGCTGGGGATGGCCGAGTTGGGGTCGACCCCGGCGAACGCCAGCCCGATGACGAACCCGGCGACCTCCTCCAACTGCCGCGCCCGCCGCAGCGGCCCCAGCACGGCCGGCAGCCCACCGGCGTCGCGCACCAGCTCCGAGGTCCGCGCCAGCGCGGCCTCGTCGTCACCGGCGATCGGCACGGTCACCGCGGCCGCCCCGGAGCCCCACTGGGCGGCCGGGAACAGGTGGAACGCCTTGACGACGGCGGCGCCCGGCGCCCAGTCCGCGATCTGCTCGGCCGCCGAGCGACCCGGCGGGGTGAGCAGATCCCCGACCCCGTGCTCGACGGCGTTGCTGGGGTCGATCAGCGGTGTCCCGGCCAGTGAGCCGTCCGCCGCGCCGGCCAGCGCCAGCACGTCGCGCATCCCGTCCCACAGGACGGCCACGAGCACCGCGTCTCGCCCGCGTACCACCTCCGCCGGTGTCGCCGCCGTCGCGCCCGAGGCCAGCGCCGCGGCGGTGGCCTTCTCCGCCGAACGTCCCCCGATCAGCACCTCGTGCCCGGCGCGTACCCAGACCGCGCCCAGTGCCGTACCGAGGGTGCCGGTCCCCAGAATTCCGATTCGCATGCCAACTCCCATTCGACTGTCCAACGCCGGCTACCGTAGAAACTCCGACACACACCAACCGGTAGGAAACGGATGACCGACCACTGCGAGTCCCTCCTCGTCGACTGCCGGCTGCGCGCGGCGACCGACCTGTTCACCCACATGTGGGACCCGGTCATCCTGGCGGGGCTGCGGGCCGGCCCGCGCCGTCGCGTCGACCTGCTGACCACCACCGGCGGCCTGCGCGACAAGGTCCTCACCGACACCCTGCGCCGCCTGCTGGCCAACGGCCTGGTCGAACGCCGCCGCCGGCCCGCCGCCCCGCCGCACGTCGAGTACTCGCTGACCCCGCTGGGCGCGAGCCTGGTCGACGGTCCGATGCGGGCACTGGCCGACTGGATCACCACTCACGGTGACGAACTGCTGGCCGCCCAGGAAAGTCTCTGACGGGTTGCGGCCGGGTGGGTTCGAGGTACGTTCGGGACACCTGCGCCCTACGGCGAAAGAACGTGTTCCATGTACTACAGCAGTGGGAACTACGAGGCCTTCGCCCGCCCGAGGAAACCGGTGCGCGCCGACCGCACGTCGGCGTGGTTCGTCGGGGCGGGCCTGGCTTCCCTGGCGGGGGCGGCTTTCCTGATCCGGGACGGGCAGGTGCCGGGCGACCGGATCACCGTCCTGGAGCGACTCGACCTGCCCGGTGGGGCGCTCGACGGGATCAAGGAACCCCGGAAGGGTTTCGTGATCCGGGGTGGCCGGGAGATGGAGAACCATTTCGAATGCGCTTCATCCACCACATCGGCGGCCTGCCGGACTTCTCGGCGCTGAAGTTCACCAAGTACAACCAGTACGAGTCGCTGGTGTTGCCGCTCTACACCTGGCTGCTCGAACAGGGTGTGGTCTTCCACTTCAGCACCACCGTGACCGATGTGGACTTCGACCTCTCCCCGCGACGCAAGCAGGCGACCAGGTTCACCTGGACCCGCGACGGCGTGCCCGGCATCGTCACCGTGACCGACTCGAACTGGCTGATGAGCTGGACGGTCAACCGCCAGCCGCACTTCAAGCAGCAGAAGCCGACCGAGATCGTGGTCTGGCTGTACTCGCTGTTCGTCGACCGCCCGGGAAATCACGTCCCCAAGGCGATGCGGGACTGCACCGGCGAGGAGATCACCCAGGAATGGCTTTACCACCTGGGTGTCCCGGTCGAGGACATCCCCGAACTCGCCGCCACCGGCGCGAAGACCGTCCCGGTGATGATGCCCTACGTGACCTCGTTCTTCATGCCCCGCAAGGCCGGTGACCGCCCCGACGTCGTCCCACCCGGCGCCGTGAACTTCGCCTTCATCGGCCAGTTCGCCGAAACCAGCCGCGACTGCATCTTCACCACCGAGTACTCCGTACGCACCCCGATGGAGGCGGTGTACACGCTGCTCAACGTCGACCGGGGCGTCCCGGAGGTCTTCAACTCCAAGCTCGACGACACCCAGATCGGCGCCCTGCTCGCCGACTCCGGCCTCACACCACGGCGATGACGTCGATCTCGACCGGGGCGCCCTGGGGGAGCGACGCCACACCGATGGCCGAGCGGGCGCCCCGCCCGGGTGGACCGAAGGCGGTGTGGAAGACGGCGGTCACGGCGTCGGCGACCGTGGGGTGGGCGGTGAACGTGTCGGTCGACCGGACGTAGACGGTGACCCGCGCGACGGCGCGGACGCGGTCCAGCTCCCCGAGGACCGTGCGCATCGCCAGCAGCGCGTTGAGCCCCGCCAGCTCCGCGCTGCGGCAGGCGTCCTCGATGGACAGTCCCTCCCCGCAGCGGCCGGTCCACACCGGATGGCCGTCGCGGGTGCCGGTCTGGCCGGAGACGAACAGCAGGTCGCCGACGCGCACGGCGGGGCGGTAGTCGCCGAGCCTGGTCGGGGCGGCCGGCAGGGACAGACCGGCGGCGGCCAGGCGCTCCTCGGGGGTCACAGCGCCGCCGCCAGCCGCTCCAGGCCCACCGGGGACGGGACGGTGATCCGCACGGCGTCCGGCACACCCAGGTCGCGGCCGGGTCTGGCGGCGATGCCGGCCTCGGCCAGCCGGGTCAGCAGGCGCTCGCTGTCCGGGGTCAGCACCAGGACGAAGTTGCTCTGCGAGTCGACGACCTCCAGACCGGCCGACCGCAGCACCGTCACCAGGCGCTCGCGGGTGGTGACGATCTCGCGCACCCGCTCGGCCGTCTCCGCCGCGTGGGCCAGGGCCAGCACCCCGAGCCGCTGGGCCGGCGCGCTGACCGAGAACGGCAGCCGCAGCCGTTCGATCTGGGCGGCGATGTCGCGGTGCGCGATCAGGTACCCGACCCGCAGCCCGGCCAGCGCGTGCGCCTTGGAGAACGTCCGCACCACGACCACCCTCGGCTCGCGCACCGCCAGGGCCACGGTGTCCAGCCGGGGGCCGGTGGTGAAGTCCACATAGGCCTCGTCGACCACGACGGCCCGGGCGGCCGCCCGCGCGGCGAACCGGGCGAGCGCGTCCGGGTCGACGACCGTGCCCGTCGGGTTGTGCGGGTTGGCGACGAACGCCAGGTCGGCCGGCACCTCGGCCATCGCGTCCAGGTCGTGGCGCCAGCCGGTCAGCGGGACCTCGGTGACCGTCGCGCCGAGACGGCGGGCGCACAGCGGGTACAGCGCGTAGCCGGGGGTCGCGGTGACGATGCCGCCGGTGTAGGCCGCGTAGGCCTGGACCAGCAGGTGGATCAGCTCGTCGGACCCGTTGCCGACGACGACCTCGGCCGGGTCGACGCCGGCGGCCCCGGCGATCGCCGAGCGCAGGTCCTCGACGCGGGCGTCGGGGTAGCGGTGGACGTCCAGGTCGGCCAGGTCGGGGGCCGCGCGCGCGACCCAGGCGGGGGCGGCCGGGGACTCGTTGGAGGCGAGCCGGCCCTCGGGCGTCGCGGTCGTCGAGCCGGAGCGGTAGCCGGGGGCGGCGGCGAGCCAGGGGCGCGGTTGGGGAGCGGGCATGCCGTTCATGCTGGCAGTGACCCCCGGTCACGGTGACCACGTGGAACCACCCTCGTGTGCCACATGTGGCACACGACTGCGCTCACGGCAGGTGACGTGGCTCGCGTCCCGGTGCGAGTCTTGCCGGCATCTTCAGCAGCGCACCGCGCCGCCCCGTCCGCAGGAGGGTTCTGTGAACGTCTCGTCGACCTCGGGGGAACCAGGACAGAAACGCTCGTTCGTCAGCAAGTTGCGCTACATCGGTCCCGCGTTCATCGTCGGCGCGTTGACCTTCGGACCGGGCAACGCCGTCTCCTCGGCGACGCTCGGTGCCGAGTCCGGCTACAAGGTCCTGTGGCTGCTGGTCATCTCCAGTGTGCTCATGCTCGCGTTCACCGACATGTCGGCGCGCATCGCGATCACCTACCCGACGTCGATCATCCAGGCGATCAAGGACCACATCGCCAAACCGGCCGGCGTGATCGCCGGCATCTGCTTCTTCATCCTGGCCGTCACCTTCGGCTCAGGGAGCATGATCGGTGCGTCACTGGGACTGCAGGTCATCACCGGCGTCGACATCAAGCCGCTGTCGGCGATCTGCGCGGTGGCGGCGGTGGCGCTGCTGTGGACCGGCGGCGCCTACAAGCGGATCGAACAGGTGATGATCATCGCGATGGCGGTGATGGCCGTCGCCTTCCTCGCCACCGCCGTCAAGGTCGGGCCCGACCTCGGGGACATGGCCGCCGGGCTGGTGCCCTCCGACGTCCCGGGTGGACTGGTCGCCGCGTTCGCCCTGCTGGGCACCAACCTGTCCCTCTACTCCGCCTTCTACATGGCCTACACGTTGCGTGACAAGGGAACCACGCGCGCGGACTACCGGACAACGACCCGCTACGACACCATCCCCGGCGCGCTGCTGCCCGGCATCCTGACCGTCGCCATCATCGCCTCGGCGGCCACCGTCATCCCCGGCGCCACCATCGAGTCCGGCAACGACATGGTCGACATCCTGCGCCCGGCGCTGGGCTCGGCGGCGGTGTTCGTGTTCGCCCTGGGACTGTTCAGCGCCGGCTTCTCCTCGGTGATGACCGGTGTCCCCGGCGGGCACGTGCTCTCCGACGCCCTCGGGTTCGGCGACAGCATCGACCACCGGCGGGTGCGGATCATGGCCACGGTCGCCATCGCCGCCTCGCTGGGGCTGGTGCTGATCTTCGGCGGCGCGCCGATCCAGCTGATCCTGGTCGCCAACGCCGGCACGCTGATCCTGTTCCCGCTGCTCGCCGGGTCCATCCTGTACCTGGCGACCCGGCGGCGGGTGATGGGTGACCTGACCAACCGCTGGTGGCAGACGGTGATCGGCGTGGTGGGGCTGGCCGTCGTTGGCTGGGGTGCCTACCGTGTCGCCGTGGAGCTGATCTCCGGATGACCGGCGCGAGCCGCCCGCTCGACCTCGCGGTCGTCGACGCCGACGTGCTGACGATGGACGAGCGGGCGCCCCGCGTCCGGGCGGTGGGGCTGCGCGCCGGCCGGGTCGCGGTCCTCGGCGACACCGCCGAGGTGCTGGCGCTGGCCGGCGACGACACCCGGGTCGTGCGCGCGGCCGGCGCCACCGTCGTGCCGGGACTGATCGACGGGCACGCCCACCTCGACCGGGAGGGCCTGCGCGCGGTGTTCCCGTCGCTGGCCGGACTGTCCACCCTGGACGAGGTGCTGGCCAGGATCGGCGCGTTGGCCGCGCGCCGCCCGCCGGGCGCCTGGCTGGTGACCATGCCGCTGGGCGACCCGCCCTACTACGAGGACCCGCCCGGCGTCCCGGATCGCTGGCAGCTCGACGCCGTGGCCGGCGCGACCCCGGTGTTCGTCCGGCCGATCTGGGGCTACTGGCGCCACCGGCTGCCGATCACCTCGGTGTTCAACTCGGCCGCGCTGCGGATCCTCGGCCCGGAGTTCCTGGCCCGCTGCGCGGAGTTCGCCGACGTCGAACGGGACCCGGCCTCCGGCGAGCCGACCGGCCGGGTCCACGAGCGGGTGTTCGAGCCGACGCTGGAGCTGATGCTGCCCGGCGAGGTCGCCCGGTTCGACCCGGCCACCCGGGTGGACGCGCTGGCGGCGTCGATGCGGGCCTACGCCGCCGTCGGCACGACCGGCGTCTACGAGGGCCACGGTGTGGCCGACGAGGTCGCCGACGCCTACCGCGCGCTGGCCGCGCGCGGACCGCTGGCGACCCGGGCGCGGCTGCCGCTGAGCCTGCCGTGGCTCTCGGCCGGTCCGGCCGGGCGCGAGCGGCTGCGTACCGGCCCGGTGCGGCGGGTCGCGGGGCGTGGCGAGGGCGACGAGCTGCTGCGCTTCGCCGGCCTGAGCCTCGGCTCGACGCACGGGTCCACCGGCCGTGACCAGCGCGCCGCCGCCCGCCCGTACACCGGCTGGGCCGGCTTCGACTACGAGGCTGCGCTCACCGGGGCCGACCTGGTGGACGAGCTGGTGGCCTGCGCGCGGGCGGGGGTGCAGGTCGCGGCGATGACCCCGGACATGCTCGACGTCTACGAGCGGGTCGACCGGATCGTGCCGATCCGCGACCTGCGCTGGGTGTTCGGCCACATCACCGACCTCACCCCGGCCGACGTCGAGCGGGTCCGTCGGCTGGGGCTGGTGGTCACCACCCACACCAACCGCTATATCTACAAGGAGGGCCGCGCGGTGCCGCTGCGCGGCCTGGTCGACGCCGGGGTGCCGGTCAGCCTGGGCACCGACAACGTGCCGATCTCGCTGTTCCACCCGCTGTGGCACGTCACCGCGCGGCGCACCCGCGACGGCGAGGTCGTCAGCCCCGAGCAGCGGTTGAGCCGGCTGGAGGCGCTGCGGCTGGCCACGGTCGGCGGTGCGTGGCTGACGTTCGAGCAGGACTGGCGGGGTCGGCTGGCGGTGGGCTTCGCCGGGGATCTCGCGGTGCTCAGCGACGACCCGCTGGCCGTCGGTGAGCAGGGCCTGCGTGACCTCGGCTCGGTGCTGACGGTCGTGGCCGGCCGGGTCGTGCACGACCTGACCTGATCACGCGCGGCGGCGTACCGGGGTGCCGCTGAGCCGGGTGGTCAGCCCGTCGGCGGTCTCCCGCACGGCCGAGGCGATCCGTTCGACCTCGGCGGCCGAGGGCAGGTCGTAGTAGGACACGCCGACCGCGGCGATCGGCAGGCCCTCGTGGTCGAAGACCGCGGCGGCCACGCAGGAGACCTCCTCGGTGGTGGAGCTGCTCTCGACGCTGTACCCGCGTGAGCGGTCGGCCCGCAGGATCTCGCGCAGCTCCGACAGGTGCCGGGGGCCGCGGCCGGTGCGGGTCACCAGCTCGCCCGGCCGCCATAGGATCGCCCGCACCTGGTGGGCCGGCAGCTGGGCCAGCATCGCCCGGCCCATGGCGGTCAGGTGGGCCGGCAGCCGGACGCCGACGGCGGTGACGAACGGGCGCGCCGGCTCGTCGGTGGTCTGTTTGAGCAGGTAGAGCACGTCGCTGCCGTGCAGCACGCCCAGGTGCGAGACCATTCCGGTGCGCCGGGTCAGGCGCACCAGCAGCGGCCGGCCGGAGCGTTCGAGCACGCCGGAGCGCAGGTAGCCGGAGCCGATCTCGAACGCGCCGATGCCGATGCCCCACAGCTCGTCCTCTGGCAGGTGCACCACGAAGTACATCCGTTCCATCACCCGCAGGATCCGGTAGAGCGAGGAGCGGGGGATGTCGCAGTCGCGCGCGATGGTGCCGGCCGAGACGGGCCTGGACCGCTTGGACAGGTAGGTCAGCACCCGCAGGGTGCGCACCGCGCCGATCTCACCTGGCACCTGATCACCTGGGCGACTCATAGCTGGGGATTGTCGCAAATATCGCCCGTACCAGCGATAACGCCGCTGTGACGGCTGTGTTGCGCCCGGTGTACCCCGCCTCGGGACCCGCCAATATTTGGACTTGCTAAGGTCTGCAACTGTTGAAGCCTGCGGATGCAGGGGTGGTGTCGCCGGGTGACCGGTGCGGCCGGGAAGGATCCGGGTATGACGACCAGGACCACCCCGTGCCGTGCGGCGGGTGTCGCGTGAGCCGGCCCCTCTACCAACTGAAGGCGGAGTTCTTCAAGACGCTGGGCCACCCGATCCGGATCCGCGTGCTGGAGCTGCTCAGCGAGCGCGAGCACGCCGTCTCGGAGATGTTGCCCGAGGTCGGGATCGAGCCGTCGAACCTGTCCCAGCAGCTGGCGGTGCTGCGGCGGGCCGGGCTGGTGACCACCCGCAAGGAGGGCTCGACCGTCTACTACTCGCTGACCAGCCCGCACGTGGCCGACCTGCTCGCGGTGGCACGCCAGATCCTCACCGGCGTGATCACCGGGCAGGCCGAGCTGCTCGATGACCTGCGGGCACCGGTCAGCCCACCGGGCGGGAAACGGGACGGGTAGGCCGTCCCGTGTCGACGATCGCGGGAGAACGCGGTGCTGGGATTGTGGCGCATGATCCGCCGAGCCGGACGGATCGCGGAGCCGGCGCCGCCGCGCGTGGCCGGGGACCGGCCGGCGGTGGCGACGGCACTGCGCGGATCGGTGCAGCTGCGGCACGTGGACGCCGGGTCGTGCAACGGCTGTGAGATCGAGATCGGCGCCGCGTTCGGCCCGGTGTACGACGGCGAGCGCTACGGCGCCCGGCTGGTCGCCTCACCCCGGCACGCCGACGCGCTGATCGTCACCGGCGCCGTCACCCGCAACATGGCCGAGCCGCTGCGGCGCACCCACCAGGCCGTCCCCGAACCGAAGGTGGTCGTCGCGGTCGGCGACTGCGCGCGCAACTGTGGGGTGTTCGCGCGGGCCTACGGGGTGGTCGGCCCGGTGTCCGACGTGGTCCCGGTGGACCTGGAGATCCCCGGCTGCCCGCCCCGGCCGGAAGCCATCGTCGAAGGGCTGCGGAAGCTGACCGGGCGATGAACCTCGCGTCCCTCGGCCTGGCCGGCGCGGTCACGGCCGGCGTGGTGACCGCGCTCGTGGCGGTGCTCGTACCGGTGCGGGCCCGGCCGGTGGTCACCGGCGCCGGGCTGGTGCTCACCGGCGCCGCCGGGGTCGCGGCCGGCGCCGCCGGCCTCGCCGGGGTGACGTTCTCCGTGTCGTGGCCGGCGGTCCTGCCGCTGACCGGCGTCGCGTTCGGGATGGACCAGCTGGCCGGGCTGTTCCTGGCGGTCACCGGCGGGGTGGCGCTGATCGCCGGCGTGTACGGCGTTTCCTACTCCCGGCACGGGCGCGCGGCCCAGGCGACGCTGCCGCTGTTCGTGGTGGCCATGCTGCTGGTGCCGGCGGCCACCAGCGTCGGCACGCTGCTCGTGTGCTGGGAGCTGATGGCGCTCACCTCGCTGCTGCTGGTGCTCGCCGAGCACCGCCAGCGGCCCGAGGTCGCGGTGGCCGGCCGCTGGTACGCGGTACTCACCCACCTCGGCTTCGCCACGATCCTGTGTGGACTCCTGATCCTGGTCGCGCACGCGCCGGGGGACTCCTTCGCCGACCTGCGCGCCGCGCCGCTGCCCGGCGGGGTCGCCGGGCTGGTGTTCGTCCTGACGCTGGTCGGGTTCACCTCCAAGGCCGGCATCCTGCCGCTGCACGCGTGGCTGCCGCGCGCCCACCCCGAGGCCCCCAGCCACGTCTCGGCGCTGATGTCCGCGGCGATGGTCAACCTCGGCGTGTACGGGGTGGTCCGCGTCGGCCTCGACCTGCTCGGCGGCGGGCCGAGGTGGTGGTGGCTGGTGGTGCTCGGCCTGGGCGCGGTGTCGGCGGTGTACGGGATCCTGCAGGCCGCGATGAGCACCGACCTCAAGCGGCTGCTCGGGTTCTCCACCACCGAGAACCTGGGACTGGTGCTGGTCGGGGTCGGCGCGGCCGGGCTGCTGGCCGCCGGCGGGCAGCGGGTGCTCGCGGGCCTCGCGCTGGCGGCGGCGCTGCTGCACGTGGTGAACCACGCGGCGTTCAAGACCACGTTGTTCCTCGCCGCCGGGTCGGTCCTGCACGCCACCGGCGTGCGCGACCTCGACCAGCTGGGCGGGCTGCGTCGGGGCATGCCGGTGACCACCGCGGTCTTCGGCTGGGGCGCGCTGGCCGCGTCCGCGCTGCCGCCGGGCACGGCGTTCGTGTCCGAGTGGCTGCTGCTCCAGGCCCTGGTGCACGGCGTGCCCGAGGGCGGGGGAGCGGAGGCGGTCGTCATGCCGGTCGCGGTGGCGGTCGTGGCGCTGACCGCCGGGCTCGCGGTGGCCACGTTCGTCAAGGCGTTCGGCGTGGGTTTCCTGGCCAGGCCACGGTCCCGGCAGGCCGGCGAGGCGCACGAGAGCCCGCCGTCGATGCTGGCCGGGATGGTGCTGGCGGCGGCCGTGGCCGCCGTGCTCGCGGTGCTGCCCACGCTCGTGCTGCCGGCCGTCGGGGCCGCGGCGGCGGTCGCGGTCGGCGGCGGCCCGGCGACCTCCGGCGTGCTGACCGTCCGGCTGACCGGCGTCGCCGGTGAACTCTCGCCCCTGGTGTACGCGGTGGCCCTGCTGGCGGCCGTGGTCCTGGTCCTGGGGGGGCTGCGGGCGACCGCGACCCGGCGGGCCCGGCGCGCCGCGCGGCTGTGGGACTGCGGCGGCGGGCCGCTGTCGGCGCGGATGGAGTACACCGCGACCTCGTTCGCCGAACCGTTGCAGCGGGTGTTCGACGACGTGCTCGAACCGGAACAGGACGTCACCGTGGACCACGTCGAGGAGTCCCGCTACCTCGTCCGCGCCGTGGAGTACCGGCGCGCGGTGCCCGACCGGGTCGAGCGCCGCCTCTACCCGCCGGTGATCGCCGCGTTACGCGCGTGGGGTGAGGCCGGCCGGCGGCTGGCCACCGGCAGCGTGCACCGCTACCTCGGCTACGGCTTCTACACCCTGTGCGGGGTCCTGCTGGTCCTGGCGGTGATCTCGTGAACGTCGCCGGCGGGGTCGTGCAGGCGGTGGTGGTCGTCGGCGGGGCGCCGCTGCTGGTCGGGGTGATGCGCCAGGTGCGTGCCCGGCTGGAGGGCCGGGCCGGGCCCGGGATCGGCCAACCCTGGCGGGACCTGCGCAAACTGCTGGGCAAGGAGCCGATCACCCCGCGCGGCACCACCGAGCTGTTCCGCCTCGCCCCGCTGGTGTCGCTGGCCACCGTGCTGGTGGTGGCCGTGGTCGCGCCGTTCGTCACCACCGTGCCGACCGTCGGCCCGGCGGCCGACCTGTTCGCCGTGGTCGCGCTGCTGGCCCTGGGCACGGTCGTGCTGGCGCTCGCCGGACTGGACACCGGCACCGCGTTCGGCGGCATGGGCGCCAGCCGCGAGGTCACCATCCTCGCGCTGGTCGAGCCCACGCTGCTGGTGGCGATCTTCGCGCTGTCGGTGCGGGTCGGCTCGACCAACCTCGGCGCCATCATGACGGCCACCGTCGAGGACCCGGCGCGGGTGATCTCCCCGGTGAGCCTGCTGGCAGCGGTCGCGCTGGTGGTGGTGACCGTCGCGGAGAACGGCCGGCTGCCGGTGGACAACCCGTCCACCCACCTCGAACTCACGATGGTGCACGAGGCGATGGTCCTGGAGTACGCCGGGCCCGACCTCGCGCTGGTCGAACTGGCCTCGGCGATGCGGCTGGCGGTGTTCCTCGGTCTGCTGGGCAACCTGTTCCTGCCGTGGGGCCTGGCGACCGGCACCGACCCGGTGGCGCTGGCCGTCGGGGTGCTCGCCCTGGTGGTCAAGGTCGGGGTGCTCGGCGCGCTGCTGGCCGCCGCCGAGGTGTTCCTCGCCAAGCTGCGCCTGTTCCGCGTCCCGGAGCTGCTGGCCGGCTCGTTCCTGCTCTCCCTGCTGGCCGCCACGGCCGCGTTCTTCCTGGCGTGAAAGGAGGGTGGCGGTGAGCGAGTCGCTCTACACCCAACTGCTCTACCTCGCGGCCGGCGCGTTCCTGCTGACCGCCGTGCTGATCCTGTGGCGCCGCGAGCTGGCGGTGATCGTGCGGATCCTGGCCCTGCAGGGGCTGGCGCTGGCCGTGATGGTGGCGGTACTGGCCGCGCGCGAGGGTTCGGTCGAGCTGTGGGCGGTGGCCGGCGGGATCGCCGTGCTGCGCGTGGGCGTACTGCCCCACCTGGTGCGCCGCGCGCTGACCGGCGCCGAGGCCGCGCGCCGGGAGAGCGCGCCGTCGGTCAACGTCGCGTCCTCGCTGTTGGCCGCCGCCGGGCTGACGCTGCTGGGCTTCGCGGTGTCCCAGCCGCTGGTGGCGCTGGCGCCCTCGCCGGCCACCCAGGCGGTCCCGGTCGGCGTGACCGTGGTCCTGATCGGGTTCCTGGTGCTGGTGACCCGCCGCCGGGCACTGTCCCAGCTGGTCGGGTTCCTGTTGCTGGACAACGGGATCACCGCCGTCGGGTTCCTCACCACGGCCGGGGTGGGGCTGGTGGTCGAGGTGGGCGTCTCGCTCGACGTGCTGCTGGCCGTGCTGGTGCTCCAGTTGCTCGCCACCCGGATGCGGGAGACGTTCGGGGACACCGATCTCGACGAGTTGCGGGAGCTGCGCGACTGATGATCTGGCTGCCGATCCTGGTTCCCGTGCTCGCCGCGGCGCTCTACGCCGTGTTCGGCTGGCGGCGGGCGAGCACCTGGCTGGCCCCGGCGAGCGCGGCGGGCGTGCTGGCCGTGGCGATCGTGCTGGCGGTGGCGGTGGCCCAGGACGGGCCGCGCACCGCGTGGCTGCTGCGCCTGGACGCGCTCTCGTCGTTCATGCTGGTGGTGATCGGCGCCGTGGGCCTGCTGGCCACCGTCGCCACCCCGGCGTACCTGCGTGCGGAGATCGCCGCCGGCCGCGCCGGCACCCGCACCGCCGGCCGGCACTGCCTGCTGGTGCAGCTGTTCCTGGCCACGATGGCGCTGGCCGTGCTGGCCGCCGACCTCGGCGTGCTGTGGGTGGCGATCGAGGCGACCACGATCGTCACCGCGTTCCTGGTCGGCCAGCGGCGGACCAGGGCCAGTGTGGAGGCCGCGTGGAAGTACGTGGTGATCTGCTCGACCGGGATCGCCCTGGCGCTGCTCGGGGTGATCGTGCTCAACCACGCCGCGCGGCACGCCACCGGCGGTCCGGTCGGGCTGGACCTGGTGGACCTGTCGGCCGCCGCGCCCGGCCTGGATCCCGGGGTCACCCGGATCGCCGTGGCGCTGCTGATCATCGGCCTGGGCGCGAAGGCGGGGCTGGCGCCGCTGCACGCGTGGCTGCCCGACGCGCACTCCCAGGCCCCGGCGCCGGTCTCCGCGCTGATGTCCGGTGTGCTGCTCTCGGTCGCCGCCTACGCGATCCTGCGGGTCAAGGTGATCGCCGACGCCGCGCTCGGTGCCGGGTTCGCCAGGACCGTGCTGGTGGTGATGGCGCTGGCCTCGCTGGTGCTGGCCGCGACCCTGCTGCTGGGCCAGCGCGACTACAAGCGGATGCTCGCCTACTCCAGCATCGAGCACCTGGGGCTGGTCGCGCTCGCCTCGGCCATCGGCAGCCAGTTCGCGGTGGCCGCCGCGCTGCTGCACGTGCTCGGCCACGGACTGGCCAAGGGCGCGTTGTTCGTCGGCGCCGGGCGCATCCTCCAGGTCACCGGCACCAGCGCGGTGGCCGGCGTACGGGGGCTCGCCTCGGCGCACCCGGCGCTGGCCGGCGGCGTCGGGCTCGGTGTGCTGGCCCTGGTCGGGCTGCCGCCGTTCAGCCTGTTCGCCAGCGAGCTGGGGATCTTCCGGGCCGGGTTCGGCGAGGGTCTTGGCTGGGTCACGGCCGCCGCCGTCGTGCTGGTCGTGGTGATCGCCGGCGCGTTGTTCGTCCACAGCGGACGGATGATGCTCGGCGACCCGCCGGACGGGCCGGGTGCGGCGCGCGCGGCGGTCCGGCTGCCGGTGCCCACGGCCGTGGCGGTGTTCGGCGGGCTGGCCGCGTGCGCGGTGCTCGGCGTCACCGCCGGGCCACTGGGCTCGCTGATCGGTCAGGCCGCCGAGGTCGTGGCGGGTGCGCGATGAGGCACACGCTGCGCCCCGACGAGCTGCCAGCGCACGCGAGGTCGTTGCTGGACCAGGGTTTCCGCCTCGCGCTGGTCGCCGGCCACGACGACACCGTGATCGGCCGCGACGCCCTGCGCGCGGTGTACCTGTTCACCGCGCCCGACCCCGACCGCCGGGTCGAGCTGCACGTCGAGTTGGACCGGGCGCGCCCGCACCTGCCGAGCCTGGCCGGGCTGTCCTTCCCCGCCGGCCGGTTCGAACGCGAGCTGCACGACCTGTTCGGCATCGTGCCCGACGACCACCCGCTGCCCCGCCGTCTGGTCCGCCACTTCCACTGGCCGCGCGGCTGGCACCCGATGCTCGCCGACGCCGGTGACCCGCCGGACTTCGGCGACACCGACGGCCCCTACCCGTTCCGCGCGGTGGAGGGCCCCGGCGTGTACGAGATCCCGGTCGGCCCGGTGCACGCCGGCATGATCGGCCCCGGCCACTTCCGGTTCTCCGTCGTCGGCGAGACCATCCTCAACCTCAAGGCCCGGCTCTGGTTCGTCCACAGGGGACTGGAACGGCTGTTCACCGGCCGGACCCCCGAGTCCGGGGTGGAGCTGGCCGAGCGGGTCAGCGGCGACACCACCGTCGGCCACACGCTGGCCTACTGCCTGGCCGTCGAGCAGGCCACCGGGCTGACCGTCCCGGCCGCCGCCACCCGGGTCCGCGCGGTCCTGCTGGAACTGGAACGGCTGTACAACCACGTCGCCGACCTCGGTGCGCTGGCCAACGACGTCGGCCACGGCATCCTCAACGTCCACGCCGGACGGCTGCGCGAGGAACTGCTGCGGATCAACGACGCGGTCACCGGCAGCCGCCTGCTGCGCGGCGCGATCCACCCCGGCGGTGCCACCGTCGCCACCCTGCCCGACCCGGACCGGCTGGCCGTCCTGGCCACCGAGGTCGCCGAGCTGGCGCACCTGGCGCTGGAGCACAGCGTCGTGCGCGACCGGTTCGCCGGCACGTCGGTGCTCACCCGCGACCAGGCCGCCGACCTGGGCACCCTGGGCTACGTCGCCCGGGCCAGCGGGCTGCTCGTCGACGCCCGCCACGACCACCCGTTCCTGCCGACGCCCACCGACCACGTGCGCCACACGCACACCGAGGGCGACGTGCTGTCCCGGTTCGTGGTCCGGGTCGAGGAGTTCGCCGACTCGGTCACCAGGATCGCCGCCCTGACCGGCGGCGGCGCCCAGGAACCCGAGCGGGACCGGGCCGCGGCGGGCTCCGGCGTGGGGATCGTGGAGGGCTGGCGGGGCACCGTCACCCACCGCGTCGAGACCACATCGGACGGTGTGCTGACCAGGGTCAAGATCGTCGATCCGAGCTTCTTCAACTGGCCGGCCCTACCGGTGGCGCTCGCGGACACGATCGTCCCGGACTTCCCGCTCACCAACAAGAGTTTCAACCTGTCCTACGCCGGTAACGACCTGTGACAACGCCTGTCGGGTGTTCGCCCGACACCGGTGGGGTGGGCGCCGCAATACGGTCGTCAGCGATCCCCGGATAGCTGTGTGGACGTGTGGCCGTCGTCGGTCGTCGTCCCGGGGAGATGCGTGTCTTACGGGTGGGTTTCACAGAGGGAGAACTGACACATGAGTGCACCGAGCGGATGGGTTCGCCGGGGCGTGGTCGCGGTGGGGGTCGCGGCCGCCGTCATGACCGTCGCCGGATGTGGCGACGACGAGGTCCCGCCGCCGAGCCCGCCGACGTTCAAGCCGACGCTCAAGCCGCTGCCGGAGCCGTCGCTGAAGATCGACGCTCCGGAGATGACCGCCCCGGAGATGACGACCGGGGCACCCTGAGTCGGGGCGTGAGCGGGAGGGGATCCATGATTCGTCGACTGTGCGCCGTGATGGGGGTCGTGGCGATGTTGACGCTCACCGCCTGTTCCACCGCCGTCGCCGGTTCGCCGGCGGCCGGCGGTGGGACGGGTGACACCGGCTCGGCGGACTCCGCGCCGGGTTTCGACGAGTGCGGTGTGGTCGACCTGGCGGAGCTCGCGGAATGGCTCGAGGTCGACTCCATGTACGTCACCTCGGCCGAGGTGATGGTCAACTCCTACGGGATCCGGCAGGCCACCTGCACGTACTACCCGGCCGACCATCCCGGCGCGACCGGGGTGAAGCTCACCTACGCCCCCGGCGTCGACCCGGAGACCTACTTCGACCAGTGGGAGAAGAACTACGACAACCGGATCCCGCTGGAGGTCGGTGACCGGGCCGAGACGATCGGCCTGGCCAACCCGGAGATCGACCTCAAGATCTACCTGGTGCACGCGATCAAGGGCACGGTCGGCGTCGACCTGTTCTACAGCTTCGACTCCTCCGGCAAGGAGGAGAACGGGATGCCGGTCGTGGAGGAGGGTGCGAAGAAGTTCACCACCCTGCTCAACGCCGTGTTCGAGCGTCTGCCGGAGGAACTGGACATCCAGGACGGCGAGCCGGAAGGTCCCTGCGCGGACATCGATCTCGACCAGGCGGACGAGACGCTCCAGTCCGAGCTGACCACGGCCAGGACCGTCCAGCGCGACGACGGCGCGTTCAACTGCGTGTTCGGCGGCGAGTCGGGACGCCTGGAGGTCAGCCTCGCCAAGCCGGGCAAAGCCCCGCAGAACCTGACCCACGGCGACGTCGGCGACGGCGCGCTGATCCGGGTCGACCAGGCCGGCGGCGGGTCGACCCAGGGCAACCTGAACGCCTGGGTCGCCGTCGGCGACAACATCGTGCGGGTCACCGCCGCCTACGGCAACGATGTGAGCGGTATCACCGAGGCCCGGCCCGAGGACGTTGAGTTCGTTCGGGCCATTGTGGAGGCTGTCGGCGGGCAGGATTAGCCCATGACCGCCTACGGAGCCGGACCCGGCCAACCGAACCAGTACCCGGGACAACCCCAGTACCCGGGCCAGCAGAACCAGCAGCAGTACCGGTACCCCGGTCAGCAGTATCCGGGACAACCCGGGCCGCCCGGGCAGCCGCCGGGCCGGGTGAACCCGGCGGTGCTCGTCGGCGTGAGCCTGTGGCGGATCGCGATCATCGCCTGCGCCCTGTACGGGTTCAGCGACGCGACCGGCTGGGAGGCGAACTTCGAGGGCCTCAGCCAGCAGGCCAGCCTCGCCACCGCCATCGTCTACCTCGTCCTGCTGATCTACCCGGTGTTCACCGGCGGTCGCCGCCACGAGCCGGCGTCGCCCTGGTTACGTGGCGCGACAACGGTGATGCTGCTGCTGGTGGCCGGCACGTTCTTCGGCATCATGGGCGGCGGTCTGGAGGACCAGCCCTTCGAACACATCGTCACGCCGGCGATCGTGTTCGTCGACTGGCTGTTCGTCGGCCGCAACCAGGCCGCGGCGAAGTGGTGGCACCCGCTGACCTGGATCGCCTTCCCGCTGGCCTACTTCGTGTACTTCCTGACCGCCGGGGTGTACGAGATCCTCTACGACTTCCTCAACCCCGACAACGACGAGTTCGCCATGATGGTCGTCGGGCTTCTCGGCGGCGTGATCATCCTCGGCTACCTGCTGTTCGGCCTTGGCCGGATCAAGGGCGCGGTGAGCGCACAGCGGCAGTCGGGTCCCTACCCACCGCAACCCAGCGCCTACACCGCTCCCGAATGGACACGATGAGCCAGCCTCCCCACGGCAACCGCTATCCCGGCCCCGGTCAGCCGCCCCACCAGTACCAGCGCCCCCCGGGCAACGCCTGGCAGGGACAGGGACAGCCGTACCCGCCCCAGCAACAGCCGCCCCAGCAGTGGCCGCCGAACCAGCCGCCCGGCCAGCCGCCGGGCCAACCCCAGTGGCAGCAGCAGCCCGGTCCGCCGCCTCCGGCGGAGAAGGGCTCGCGCCGCACGCTGGTCATCGCGCTCGTCGTGGTGGCGGTGCTGGTGCTGGGCGGCGGCGGGTTCTGGTTGTTCACCAGGGACTCCGGCGGCGCGGACGCCTCCGGCGGCAAGGAGTACGACGCCGCCGTGGAGAAGCTGGGCGCCGCCGAGGTGTCCTGGCGGGTGGGCCAGGGCCCCGCCCCCGGGGCGATCGGCGTCGAGGACTTCTGGACCACCGACGAACTCCTGGTCCGGCGACTGCCCGACCGCGTCGTCGGCTACGACCTCAAGTCCGGCGACGAGGCCTGGACCTACGACATCAACGGCCAGCCCAAGGACCACTGCCGCTCGTCCATGACGCCGTCGGACAACAAGGTGGCACTGCTCATCGCCACCAACGACGACACCTCGGACAACTGCGGCCGGCTCGTCGTGCTCGACCTCACCTCCGGCGAGGAGGTGTGGACCGCCGAGTTCGGTGAGGAGAACCCCGACCCGAACGACAAGACCGCCAGGCGGGCGGACCCCGACAACGTGCCGGCGAGCAACGGCGACGTCCCGGCGATCTTCGCCGGCAAGGTGCTCTTCGGCGGCAAGAAGCCGCGCGCGTTCGACCTCACCAACGGGCAGCCGACCACGGTTCCCGAGTCGTACTCCGCGTGCGCCCCGGACGACCTCGCCGTCATGGGCGAGGCACTGCTCGCCGAGATGGTCTGTGACGCCGGGGACGGCAAGACCCTCCGCCGGCTCAAGAGCTTCGACGCGAACCTCGCGGCCCAGTGGGAGTGGACCACCCCCGTCGACGAGAAGGGCGAGCCGATCCCGGTAATGGGGGTACTGTCCGTCGAGCCGCTGATCATCGAGCTCGGCCACCTGGGCCATGAGAGCCAGATCGTGGTGGCCGACCCGGCGACCGGTGACGGCAAGCCGATCGAGGCCTACGACGCCGGCAAGCACGAGGGCGAGTTCATGAACGCCTGCGACGACTACGCGCTCGGCACCTGCCACAACGGCACCGTCGTCGACGGCAAACTGATCCTGACCACCAGGGTGGACCAGATCAACCCCGGTGACCCGGAGGCCGGCTCCAACCAGGCCACCGAGTTCCGCAACGAACTGGTGGCCTTCGACCCGGCGACCGGCGAGGAGGCCTGGCGCACCGGGAAGGTCTCCGGCCGGATGATCAGCATGGTGCGGGCCGAGGGCGTGGTCGTGTTCCAACCGGAGAACGCCAACGGCGGCAAGGCGATGGTGCTGTCCGTGAACCCGGCCGACGGCACGGTCGAGCCGGTGATGGCACTCGGGCCGAGGGTCCACGAGCAGGACAGCCTGATGAGCCACCGCCGCGCGTTCTACTTCGGCGGCGACAACCACCAGGCCATCTACCGGGACGGTCTGTTCATCATGTTCTCGATCACGCACCGCACCGACTCCCAGGACAAGGCCGACACGGTGGCGTTCGCGGTGGAGTAGCCGCTCAGCCGTCCCCCAGGTCGCCGAGATAGAGGCGGACGACCTGGGGGTCGTGCACCAGCTCGTCGCCGGTGCCGGTGTAGGCGTCGCGGCCCTGGTCGAGCACGTAGGCCCGGTCGCAGATCTGCAGGCAGCGCCGCGCGTTCTGCTCGACCATCAACACGCACACCCCGGAGCGTTTGATCCGGTGGATGCGCAGGAACGTCTCGTCCTGGCGGAGGGGGGACAGGCCGGCCGACGGCTCGTCGAGCAGCAGCACCGTCGGCTCGGTCATCAGCGCCCTGGCCATCGCCACCAGCTGGCGTTCCCCGCCGGACAGCGACCCGGCCTTGCGCCGGCGCAGCCCGGCGATCTCCGGGAACATCTCCAGGATGACCTCGACCCGCCGCCCGTACTGCCGGGGACGCAGGTAGAGCCCCATCCGCAGGTTCTCCTCGACGGTCATCGGCGCGAACACGTTGGCGTTCTGCGGGACGAACCCGACGCCCCGCGCGACCAGCTCGTCGGCCCTGCACCCGGTGATCTCCTCACCGTCGAGGCGCACCGTTCCCGAGTGGACGGTCACCAGCCCGAGGACCGCCTTGAGCAGGGTCGACTTGCCGGCGCCGTTGGGTCCGATGATGCCGACCAGCTCGTCCCGGCCGGCGGTGACCGAACAGCCGTCGAGGATGTTGATCCCCGGCAGGTACCCGGCGACCAGGTCGGTGATCTCCAGCGCCGGCCTCACCCTGTCTCCTCCGCCGTCTCCCCGGCCGTCTCCCTGGCCGTCTCCCTGGCGATGATCTCCCGCAGGTCGGTGTCGTGGTGGGCACCGAGGTAGGCGTCCACGACCGCCGGGTCGCGCAGTACCGTGTCCGGCGCGCCCTCGGTGACCACCGCGCCCTGCGCCATCACCACCACCCGGTCGGACACCGACTTGACCAGGTGCAGGTCGTGCTCGACGAACAGCACGGTCCGGCCTTCGTCCCGCAGGGCGGTGATGTGGTCGAGCAGCGACCGCGCCAGCGCCGGGTTCACCCCGGCCATCGGCTCGTCCAGCATCACCAGCGTCGGCTCGTTCATCAGCGCGCGGGCCATCTCCAGCAGCTTGCGCTGCCCGCCGGACAGGCTCGCCGCGTGGTCCCCGGCCTTGGCGCCCAACGCGAACCGGTCGAGCAGTTCCCGCGCCCGGTCCACATCGGCCGCTCGCTTTCCCTTCCACAGCGCGGGAACCAGCGCCCTGCGCAGGGTTTCCCCCGGTTGGTGGCGGGCGCCGACGAGCATGTTCTCCAGCACGGTCAGCCGGCCGAGGACCCTGGTCAGCTGGAAGGTGCGCACCATGCCCAGCCGGGCGATCCGGTGCGCCGGCAGGCCGGTGACGTCCGTGCCGTCGAACGACCACCGCCCGCCGTCGGCCCGGTCGAACCCGGTGAGCACGTTGAACAGCGTGGTCTTGCCCGCCCCGTTCGGGCCGATCAGCGCGGTGATCGTGCCGCGTTCGACCGTCAGGTGCTCGACGTCGACCGCGCGCACGCCGCCGAACCCGCGCACGACCCGTTCGGCGACGAGGACCGGATCACTTGTCATCGAAGGCAAGCTCCTTCCGGTCGCCGAGCATCCCCTGTGGACGGAACACGATCAGCACCACCAGCACGATCCCGACCAGGGTGAACCGCAGCTGGCTGGCGTCGGCGAACCCGCCGAGCCAGCCGCCGCGCTCACCGAGCTGGATGAGCCCGTCGGAGGCCTGGAGCAGCACCCAGAACACGATCGCGCCGAGCACCGGCCCGAGGATCGTCGCCGCCCCGCCCAGCAGCAGCACGGTGAACAGGTTGAACGTGAGCCGCGAGTTGAAGTCGCCCGGCGCGACGGTCGAGGGCAGCACCAGCATGATCCCGGCGAGCGCGCCGATCACCCCGCCGATGATCAGCGACTGGGTCTTGTACAGCCGCACGTTCTTGCCGAGGCTGGTCAGCGCGTGCTCGTCCTCGCGGATGCCCTTGAGCACCAGGCCCCACGGGCTGCGCATCAGCGCCCACACCAGCGCCGCCACCACCGCCACCACGACCCAGGTCAGGATCGCCGCCCACAGCTGGGTCGCGGTGAACACCCACGGGCCGATCTCCACCCGCCCCGCGTCGAACGGGTTGGCGTCCTTGAAGGCCTGCGAGTAGCTGTTGCCCATGGCCTCGTTGTTGTTGATGCCCTGCGCGCCGCCGGTCAGCCCGGCCAGCACCGACGAGTTCACCGTGAACCGGATGATCTCCGACGCGGCGATCGTCACGATGGCCAGGTAGTCCGCGCGCAGCCGCAGCGTCGGGATGCCGATCAGCAGCGCGAACAGCACCGCGAGCGCCACCGCGACCAGCAGCGCCACCACCACCGGCAGGTCGAGCACCGCCACCGAGATCGCGAACCCGTAGGCGCCGATCGCCAGGAACCCGGCATGGCCGAAGTTCAGCAGCCCGGTGAAGCCGAAGTGCAGGTTCAGCCCGATCGCGGCCAGCGCGTACGCGGCGGTCACCGGCGACATGATCTGTTGGAGCGAGGTGAGCAGGATGTCCATGTCTCACCCGATCCGTTCCGCGCGGCCGAAGATCCCCTGCGGGCGCACCAGCAGCACCAGGATGAGCACGATCAGCGCGCCGACGTACTTCATGTCCGGCGGCAGCCACACCACCAGGACCTCGGTGAACACCCCGACCACCAGCGCCCCGACCAGCGCCCCGAACGCGGTGCCCAGCCCGCCGAGGATCATCGCGGCGAACATCAGCAGCAGCGACTTGAAACCCATGTCGTAGGAGACGTCGTTGAGCAGCGCCAGCAGCACGCCGGCCAGCGCGCTCAGCGCTCCGGCGAGGATCCACACGACCCGGATCACCCGGTCGACGTCGATCCCGCTGGCCGCCGCCAGCGGCAGGTTCGCCGACACCGCGCGGGTCGCCCGGCCCAGGTGCGAGTACCGGATCCAGCAGCCGACCGCGACCAGCACCGCCAGGCTGATCGCCATGCTGTAGTAGGCGCTGACCGGCATCACCACCGAACCCAGCCGCACCGACGGGATGCTCTCCGGCGTGACCCGCCGGGTGCCGCTGCCGAAGATCGCGAAGTACAGGTACCGCACGGCGAGCCCGACGCCGATGCTGGCGATCATCACCGGGATCAGCCCGACGCCCCGGCGGCGCAGCGGCTGCCACAGCCCGGCGTTCTGCAGCCAGCCGAACGCCGCGCCGGCGGCCACCGAGATCAGCCCGGCGACCACCAGCGGCAGCCCGAGCACCACACAGAACAGGAACGCGATCAGCGCGCCGAAGGTGACGTTCTCGCCGTGGGCAAAGTTCGTCAGCCGGGTGGTGCCGTGGATCAGCGACAGGCCGATGGTGGCGATCGCCAGCAGCAGCCCCAGGTTCAGTCCGGACACCAGCCGCTGCACGAGGATCGGCAGGCTCACCGTCGGCCCGGCGGACTCCCGTTCGACCGGTGCGCTCGGCACCACCCCGCCGTTGGCCTTCTCCTTCAGGCTGACCAGGACCCGCTGGGTGTTGAGCGTGTGCGCCTCGCCGACCTCCTTGTCCACCGCGTACAGCTCGCCGCCGGCGAAGCCCGCCGGCACGCCGGAGGTGTCGAAGACCAGCGTGTACCGGCCCTTGTCGGGGACCTGGACGGCGGTGCCGTTGCCGCGCGCGTCGGTGGTGGTCGTGCCCAGTTCCTCGTCGCCGTCGCGGACGGTCACCACCACCCCGGCGACCGGCGTGCCGGCGGCGTCGACGACCCGGGGGATGAACCCGTAGTCGTCCTGGGCGGTGGCGGTGCCGGTGAGCGGCCCGAGCAGCAGGCCCAGCAGGGCCGTGGCCAGCAGGGCCGTGGCCAGCAGGAGCGCCCGTCGTGGCACGGAAGGTGGCCTCACTGCTTGAGCTGGTAGGTCCCGTCGGCCTGGTACACGTAGGGGATGTAGTTGGTCTCGGTCTCGTCGTTGTTCTCGTCGAACGCGATGCCGCCGGTCAGGCCGTCGTAGTCGATGGACTTGCCGTCCTCCAGCAGCTTCTTGCAGTCGGCGAAGCTGGTGCACTTCTCGCCGTCGCCGCTGCCGCCGGAGATCTCCCGCATCGTCGTGGCGATGGTCTGGCCGTCGGCGGAGTTGGCGGCGATGGCGCCGAGCGCGGCGATGATCGTCGCGTCGTAGGTCGACGCGGCGTAGGCGAACGCGCTCAGCTCGGGGTTGGCCTCCTTGGCGCGGGCGTCGAACTCGGCCTGGGTGTCGGGTTCGGCGCCGGGCTGGAAGGCCTGGATGCCCTTCAGGTAGGCGGGGTTGCTCAGGCTGCCGGTGTAGTCGCCGATGGTGGAGCTGGAGAAGTACACGTTGGCCGAGGCGAACTTGTGCGTGCCGATGAGCTGTTCGACCATCGCGCCGGTGTAGACGGTGTAGGACAGGAACACCACGGCGTCCGGTTTGGCCGAGACGACCGCGTTGACCTGGGCGGTGAAGTCGGTGTCGTCGACGTTGAACGGCTGGCTGGTGGCGACGGTGACGCCGGCCTGTTCGAGGTTGTCCTCCATGGACACCTTGAACGCCTCGCCCCAGGTGTCGTTCTGCCAGATGACCGCGGCGGAGGTCTTGCCGTCGGCGACCAGCAGGTCGGCCAGCTGCGCGGACTCCAGCGCGTCGGTGGGGGCGGTGCGGAAGTAGAGCGGGCTGATCCCGGTCAGTTCGGAGGAGGTGTTGGACCCGGACACCATCAGTGCCCCGGCCTGGGTGATCGGTTCGACGACGGCCGCGGCCATGCCGGACCCGTAGGTGCCGACGACGGCGTCGGCACCCCAGCTGATCAGCGACTGGGCGGCGGACAGAGCGGTGTCGTTGTCCGATGTGGAGTCCTGCTGGCGGTACTCGACGTCCTTGCCGAACACGCCGCCGGCGGCGTTGATGTCGTCGATGGCGAGCTTCGCGGCGGTGACCAGCGGCGCGGCGGCCGAGGCCTGGGCGCCGGTTTCGGCGAGCAGCGAGCCGAGCTTGAAGGCCTCGGCGGGGACCTCGGCGTCGTTGCCGCCGCCGGCGCCGGGTTCCTCACCGCCGCACGCGGTGAGGACCAGGGCGGCGGCGGCAACGACCGCGGTAAGGGCGTTCCCCGGGCGGACACTCATGCGACCACTCCTCCAGCGCGTTCCCCGCAGTGCGGCTGATCTGGAGCCGGGACTGTATCCCGGGCGACGTGCGCGACGGCATACACGAGTGGGTCACCGTTACGGACCCGATACCTGGCGTGACGGCTACTCCTCGCCGCCGTCGTCGCCGCCCTCGTCACCGTCGAACAGTCCACCGTCCATCATGTCGCCGAGAATCATGCCGCCGACCAGGCCGGCCGCGACCCCGCCGACGACCCCGCCCATGCCAGGGCCGCCGCGCCCGTGATGGCCGTGGTGGCCGTGGTGTCCCTGCTTGCCGGCGAAGCCGTGGCCGGCCATGGGCGCGCGGTTGGCGGCCTGCTCCAGCCACTCGCCGATCATCGACGTCCAGTCGGCGCGTTCGGCGTCCTCGTGCGACAGGTGGAAGCGACCGAAGGTGTCGCCGCCCTGGCGGAACAACCCGCCGCGCTTGTCGGCCTCCACCACCACCCACAGGTCGTACTCGGTGGCCACGAACGTCAGCTCGATCTGGGCCAGCCGCCCGGCGAAGCGAGCCGGTGGGAAGAACTCGATCTCCTGGTAGAACCCGAGCTGCTGCGGTACGCCGTGCAACACCCCGGCCTCCACGTCGGCCGAGCGGAACGTGGCCCCCAGCTCGCCGAACGCCTCCAGAACGCTGTTCTGCGACGGCAACGGCTCGACCGCGACGGGGTCGAGGTCTCCCTTGTCCGGGGCGCCCTTGATCACCAGCTCGGTACGAACGCCGACGGTCATCCCCGGCAGCGCGACCTCACCAACGGCGGTCACCGGCGTTTCCCACGGCAGCGCCAACTGGAACGGAATGTCCAGGTTCTGCCCGGCGGCCACCCGAACCTCCCGCCCGACGACCATCCGGTGGAACTCGCCGACGGCGCCGGACTCGCCGCCCCCGGCCCGCTCCACCTCGACCCGCGTGACCAGCGACAGCATCACCTGATCGATGACGACATCGGCCGACCCGCCCTGAATACTGACCCGGCCGCCCAACACCTCCCCGGCCCGCGCCGACGCCGTGTCGAGCACGGTGTCCACCGACGGACCTCCAACACCGAAGGCGGACAACATTCGTTTGAACAACGGACATCCCTTCCCGAACTTCGCGAATACCCCGAGTACCCGAAAGCGTATCGGCGCAGGGGGAGCGGCTCAGTTGTAGGGCATGGTCGGGAACCAGCCGAACCCGAACAGCGCCGGAACGCGCAGGTCCCAGTACACGACGGTGAAAACCCCGAGCGCGAGCAGCATCGTCGCGCTCACCACCGTGGTGCGCCGGGGGTTGGCGGCCAGCCATCGGGGGAACCGCCCCCGGGTACCCAGGACCAGCAGCGCGAACAGCAGCGAGACCACCAGGATGTTGCCGATCGACTGCAGGGTGAACGTCGCCGCCCCGTAGAGCGGGTTGCCGGACTCGACGGCCGACCGGAACAGCATCACGAACATCGCGTAGGGCCGCCCGATGAGGAAGGCGCCGACCAGCGCGCCGAGCACCACGACCCGGGCGGTCGGCCGGTCGGCGAACACGTCGCGCACCACCCCCAACGCGGCCAGCCCCAGGTAGATCAGCCCCAGCCCGACGATCCCGAACACGACCGACGACTGGATCAGGCGCACCGGCACCGTGCCGACGGTGTCGGTGGACAGTTGGGGGAGTCGCTCGCCGACCAGGACCCCGACGAAGCCGTACACCGCCGAGACCGTGACCATGCCGGCGGTGAACGCGCCGAGTGGCCGCAACAGGGCGCGGACGACGCCGGTGCTCCGGTCGCCGCCGGCCTGGCTCATCGGCCCGATCGACGCCACCATCGCGATGTTGCACGCGGTGAAGGTCCCGGCGAAGCCGGAGACGAACGCGAACAGCAGGCCGGCGCCGGTGCCGGCGATCGGTGTGGCCCTGGCCTCGTGGCCCAGCAGTGTGTTCGCGACATTGTCGCCGATGACGCTGTCGACGAACTCGTAGGACCACAGCACGGCGAGCAGGATCCCCGCTGCCACACTGATGATCACCGTGCGGCCGGTGCGGGTTCCCGGCGGTGTGTCGACCGAAATGTCTGTCATACCTGTGGTCATCGGACAGTGGCTGGGTCGTCACGATGAGCCATCAGGCGCAATCACGCGCCGCGCTAGACTTGATTCATTCCAGAAAATGGGCGAGACTGCGCCTGTGCCCACCGCCGACTTCGAGCACCTGCTGCGCGGTGCCGCGTTACGTGTGACGCGGCCCCGCCTGGCCGTGCTGTCCGCCGTGCACGAGCATCCCCACGCGGACACCGATTCGATCACCGGCGTCGTCCGCGCGAACCTCGGTACGGTCTCCCACCAGGCCGTCTACGACGTGCTTCGCGCACTGACCGATGCCGGTCTGGTCCGGCGGATCGAGCCGCCGGGGTCGGTGGCGCGGTACGAGGCCAGGGTGGGGGACAACCACCACCACGTGGTGTGCCGGTCCTGCGGGGTGATCGCCGACGTCGACTGCGCCGTCGGCGCCGCGCCCTGTCTGACCGCGGCCGACGATCTCGGCTTCGTCATCGACGAGGCGGAGGTCATCTATCGGGGCCTGTGCCCCGACTGCTACACCAACGCACGCAGTTGAACCAGAGCACATCCGGAAGGAATCCTGTGGCTGACACACCAGACGCAGTTGTCGGAGAGATGAACGAGGAGGGCGCGGGCGGGTGCCCGGTCTCGGCGGGGCGCTTCCACCACCCGACCGAGGGTGGGAGCAACAGTGACTGGTGGCCTAACCAGCTGAACTTGCGGATCCTGCGCAAGCACAACGCCGTCGCCGACCCGATGGGCGGGGACTTCGACTATGCGGCCGCGTTCGCGACCGTGGACCTGGACGCGCTGGCCCGTGACGTCGACGAGGTCCTGACCACCTCCCAGGACTGGTGGCCGGCCGACTTCGGCAACTACGGCCCGCTGATCATCCGGATGGCCTGGCACAGCGCCGGCACCTACCGGATCCACGACGGCCGGGGCGGCGCCGGCGCCGGTCAGCAGCGGTTCGCGCCGCTGAACAGCTGGCCGGACAACGGCAACCTCGACAAGGCGCGCCGGCTGCTGTGGCCGGTCAAGAAGAAGTACGGCCGCTCGATCTCCTGGGCCGACCTGATGATCTTCGCCGGCAACCGCGCGTTGGAGACCATGGGCTTCACGACCTTCGGTTTCGCCGGCGGTCGCGCCGACGTGTGGGAGCCGGACGAGGACGTCTACTGGGGTCCGGAGCGCACCTGGCTCGGCGACTCGCGCTACACCGGCGACCGCCAGCTGGAGAGCCCGCTCGCGGCCGTGCAGATGGGCCTGATCTACGTCAACCCGGAGGGCCCCAACGGCAACCCGGACCCGCTGGCCGCCGCCCGTGACATCCGCGAGACGTTCGGCCGGATGGCGATGAACGACGAGGAGACCGTCGCGCTGGTCGCCGGCGGCCACACGTTCGGCAAGACCCACGGCGCCGGCCCGGCCGAGAACGTCGGGGCGGAGCCGGAGGGCGCCGGCATCGAGGAGCAGGGCCTGGGCTGGCGCAACGGTTTCGGCACCGGCAAGGGCGGTGACGCGATCACCAGCGGTCTGGAGGGCATCTGGACCAACACCCCGACGGCCTGGGACAACAGCTTCTTCGAGATCCTGTTCGGCTACGAGTGGGAGCTGGAGCAGAGCCCGGCGGGCGCCAACCAGTGGAAGCCCAAGGACGGGGCCGGCGCCGGCACCGTGCCCGACGCGCACGACCCGGCCAAGTCCCACCAGCCGACGATGCTGACCACGGACCTGGCGCTGCGCGTCGACCCGATCTACGAGCCGATCTCGCGGCGGTTCCTGGAGAACCCGGAGGCGTTCGCCGACGCGTTCGCCCGCGCGTGGTTCAAGCTGACCCACCGCGACATGGGCCCGGTCCAGCGCTACCTGGGCCCGCTGGTGCCGCAGGAGACGCTGATCTGGCAGGACCCGGTGCCGGCCGTGGACCACGAACTGGTCGGGGCGGAGGACGTCGCCGCGCTCAAGGCGCAGATCCTCGCGTCGGGCCTGACGGTCGCGCAGCTGGTGTCGACCGCGTGGGCCTCGGCCTCGACCTTCCGCGCGAGCGACAAGCGCGGCGGCGCCAACGGTGCCCGCCTGCGTCTGCAGCCCCAGCGTGACTGGGAGGTCAACGAGCCGGAGAGCCTGACGACCGTGCTGGGCACGCTGGAGGACGTCCAGAAGAAGTTCAACAGCGCCCAGACCGGCGGCAAGCGCGTGTCGCTGGCCGACCTGATCGTGCTCGGTGGCTGTGCCGCGGTCGAGCAGGCCGCTCGCGCCGCCGGCCAGGAGGTGGAGGTGGCCTTCACCCCGGGCCGTACCGACGCCGCGCAGGACCAGACCGACGTGGAGTCCTTCGCCCCGCTGGAGCCGGTCGCCGACGGGTTCCGCAACTACCGTGGCAAGGGCACCAACGGTCTGCCGGCGGAGTACCTGCTGGTGGACCGGGCCAACCTGCTGGACCTGAGCGCGCCGGAGCTGACCGTGCTGGTCGGTGGCCTGCGGGTGCTCGGCGCGAACCACCAGGGGTCGGAGCTGGGTGTGCTGACCGCGACGCCGGGGTCGTTGACCAACGACTTCTTCGTCAACCTGCTCGACATGGCCGTGGAGTGGAAGCCGGTCGACGAGGACTCGCAGACCTTCGAGGCGCGGGACCGCGACAGCGGCGAGGTCCGCTGGACGGGCAGCCGGGTCGACCTGGTCTTCGGTTCGAACTCGGAGCTGCGGGCGGTGGCCGAGGTCTACGCCAGCGACGACGCGCGGGAGAAGTTCGTCCGTGACTTCGCCGCCGCGTGGAGCAAGGTGATGGACCTCGACCGGTTCGACCTGGTCTGAGTTCAGAGTTGTTCCGGGACGCCCGGGCCGGGTCACCGGTCCGGGCGTCCCCGTTGTCCGGGGAAGGCCCTCGGTTCGACGTCGACCTCCGCCATCCGTGCGACGTAGGTCCGGTAGCGGCGGCGGGCCTCGCCGTGACAGCCGGTGGCCGACAGCGCCGCCACCAGCGACAGGTGCGCCGGCTCGTTGTACCGGTCGTGTTCGAGCACGCGCAGGCAGTACCGGCTGGCGGTGACGTGCTGGCCGCGGTCGCCGGCGTACGCGGCGAGCAGCAGCGCGGCCTGCTCGTAGATCAGCCGCGCCTCGTCCCGCAGCTCCTGCGCCCAGTCGGCGTACGGGTTGTCGGCCAGGAAGTCGCCGGTGTAGGCGCTCTCGGCGACGTGCAGCAGCGCCCAGGCCTCCGGCCGCCCCAGCCGCCAGGCCCGGAGCCCGCGCCGGGCGTCGCCGAGGAAGGCCAGCACGTCGACCTCGGCGGCGGCCAGGTCCAGCCGCACGGTCTGGCCCTCGGTGACCAGTGTGCCGCCGAGCACCGAGCGGGCCGTGGACAGCGCCACCGACAGCCGGTTGCGCACCGGCCCGGCGGCCTCGCCGGGCCAGAGCACCGCCCCGATCGTCTCCCGGCTGACCGGCCGGCCGCGCCGGGTGACCAGGAACGCGACCAGGTCCCGCGCCTTGCGCGACGGCCACGCGGTGACCGGGACCGGCGCGCCGTCGCGCACCACCCGGAACCCGCCGAGCGTGCGGATCACCAGCTCGGGTCCGGCGCCGGTCACGGCACCACTGTCACCCGCTTCGCGGGTGGCCCGCAATGGCCGTTCGGGCGGACCTTCGCGCGCTCGCGCGGTTTAAGACCGTTTTAACGCGAGTGGTTTTCATGAGTGGGCCACGATTTTTCCCCGGCCCATCGAGAAAGGCCACCGCATGTTCCGAAGATCCCGCGTCGCCATCGCCGTCGTGACCCTGGTCGTCGGCCTGGCGGCCCCGGCCGCCGCCGACCAGCGGCCCGCCGCGCTCGACCCGCCGACCCCGGCGCGCTTCGTCGCCAACCTGGACCTGGAGTGCTTCCGCACCAGCGAGTACACCCCACCACCGCTGCCGGCGCCGATCGTGCTCAGCCACCTCAACCCGGTGCTGGCCGACCAGCCGCGCTGGGAGATCGGCCGCCTCGGCCCGCGGACCCAGCTGTGCTCGCCGGTGGCCAAGAACGAGGTGATCCCGCCGAAGGACGTGCTGGAGTTCGTCCGCTACGTCGACCTGTCCTGCTACCGCGTCGACGGTCCCCGCCTCCAGGTGCCGCTGGTCCTGAGCCACCTCAACCCGGTGCTCGCCGACCTGCCGCGCCGCGAGGTGGTGATGATGGCGCCGGAGACGCTGTGCCTGCCGGTGCTCAAGAACAGCGCGCAGCCGCCGGCCGAGGTGCTGGAGCTGGTGCGCTACCTCGACCTGGTCTGCTACAGCGAGACCCCGCAGGTCCCGATGGGGCGCAAGCTGCTGTTGACCCAGCTCAACCCGGAGCTCGCGGTGATCCCGCCGACGACGGTCCTCGTCCAGGAGAACCGCCAGCTGTGCGTCCCGGTGCGCAAGAACGACCAGCAGATCCCCGAGCGGGTGCTGGAGATCGTGCGCTGGGTGGACCTGGAGACCTACGCCATCGCCGCGCCTGACCTGCGGCAGATCCAGCTGCGGCTGCGGCACATCAACCCGCTGCTGGTCGAGCTGCCGCCGGAGTCGGCGACGCTGCTCGCGCGGGAGACCCTGGCCGTGCCGGTGGCCAAGAACGGGAAGTTCCCACCAGGCTGATGGCCGACGGCCGGGTGCGGGGGCACCCGGCCGTCCGGTGATTGTCGGTGGTCGGTGCCATGCTTGCGACGACAGGTCCGGTTCGTCCAGAAGGAGGCAGGCATGACCGGCGTACGGGTTCTCGTCGGCACCCGAAAGGGTGCTTTCGTACTGACCGCGGACGGCACCCGCGACAACTGGGAGGTGAGCGGCCCGCACTTCGGCGGCTGGGAGGTCTACCACGTCGCCGGCTCGCCGGCCGACCCCGACCGGCTCTACGCGTCCCAGTCCACGTCCTGGTTCGGCCAGCTGATCCAGCGTTCCGACGACGGCGGCCGGACGTGGAACGCGGTCGGCAAGGACTTCACCTACGAGGGCGACCCCGGTACCCACCAGTACTACGACGGGACGCCGGTGCCGTGGGAGTTCAAGCGGGTGTGGCACCTCGAACCGTCGCTGACCGACCCCGACCTGGTCTACGCGGGGATCGAGGACGCCGGCCTGTACCGCAGTGCCGACGGCGGCGGGAGTTGGCAGGAGCTGCCCGGCCTGCGCGAGCACAGCACCGGCGACACCTGGCAGCCGGGCGCGGGCGGCCTGTGCCTGCACACGATCATGCAGCATCCGACCGACCCGCAACGCCTCTACATCGCGATCTCGGCGGCGGGCGCGTTCCGCACCGACGACGGCGCGAAGACCTGGAAGGCGATCAACCGGGGTCTGGTCTCCGACGGCATCCCCGACCCGGACGCCGAGGTCGGCCACTGCGTGCACCGCCTGGCCATGCACCCGGCGCGCCCGGACACGCTGTTCATGCAGAAGCACTGGGACGTCATGCGTTCCGACGACGGCGGCGACAACTGGCGGGAGATCAGCGGCAACCTGCCGTCCGACTTCGGGTTCCCGATCGCGGTGCACGCCCACGAGCCGGAGACGGTGTTCGTCGTGCCGATCACCAGCGACTCCGAGCACTACCCGCCGCAGGGCCGGCTGCGCGTGTACCGCTCGCGCACCGGCGGCGACGAGTGGGAGCCGCTGACCGCCGGCCTGCCGCAGGAACACTGCTACGTCAACGTCCTGCGGGACGCGATGGCCATCGACACCCTCGACGACTGCGGTGTCTACTTCGGTACCACCGGTGGCCAGGTCTACCTCTCACCCGACTCCGGCGACACCTGGTCCCCGATCGTGAGCAACCTGCCGGCGGTGCTGTCGGTGGAGGTGCAGACCCTGTGACGGTGCGGGTGCGGTTGCCGGTCCACCTGCGGCGGTTGGCGCGGGTGGACGGCGAGGTGACGGTGGAGGTGCCGGGGGAGGTCACCACCGACGCGGTCCTGGGCGCGCTGGAGCGGCGCTACCCGGTGCTGCGCGGAACCATCCGCGACGCCGCCACCGGCCGGCGGCGGGCCTACGTCCGCTACTTCGCCTGCGAGCAGGACCTCTCGCATGAGGAGCCGGACAGCCCGCTGCCGGCCAGGGTGGCCGACGGCTCCGAGCCGTTCCTGGTCGTCGGCGCCATGGCCGGCGGTTGAGCGGGCCGCGCGGCCTCAGCCGATGAACCCCTGCTCCTTGAGCCAGTTCTCGGCCACGTCGCCCGGCTGCTCGCCGTCGATGTCGACGTGGGTGCTGAGCTTCTGGATGGTCTCCAGGTCCAGGGCGTCGGCGATCGGCTTGAGCAGCTCCCGCAGCTCGGGGTTCTCGTCGGCGACCGGCTTGCGCACGGTCGGCGCCGGGTTGTAGACGGGGAAGAACGCCTTGTCGTCCTCCAGCACGGTGAGCTTGAGCGCCTGGATGCGGCCGTCGGTGGTCACGCCCTCGGCGAAGTTGCACGGGCTGCCCTTGGCGGCGTTGTCGTAGAGCGTGCCCTCGGCGACGGTGGCGAGCTTGTCGGCGGGCAGGGTGAACCCGTAGGTCTCCTGCAACCCCGGCCAGCCGTCGTTGCGGGCGAGGAACTCGGTGGCCGCGCACATGGTCGCCGCGTCCGGTGTGGACTTCACCAGCGCGGCGTAGTCCGAGATGGACTTCACGTCGTGTTCGGTGGCCACGTCGGTCTTGGCGACGATCGTGTAGGTGCTGTTGTAGGGCGCGGGTTCCAGCCACACGATGTCGTTGTCCAGGTCCGCGTCGGCCACGGCCTGGTACTGCTGTTCGGCGCCGTCGATCGGGTCGGTGTTCTTGAGGAAGCTGATCCACGCGGTGCCGGTGTACTCCCAGTACACGTCGATGTCGCCGGAGGTCAGCGCGGCTCGGGTGGTGTCGCTGCCGACCAGCCCGCAGTTCTCGCTGACCTCGGCGCCGACCGAGCGCAGCGCCTGGATGGTGATCTCGCAGAGGATCAGCTGTTCGGTGAACTCCTTGCTGCCCACGGTGATCGACCGGCCGTCCAGCGAGGCGATGTCGGCGAGGCTGCCGGCGGCCACGTCGGAGGACGGTTCGGCGATGGAGCAACCGGTGACACCGGCTGCCGCCACGAGTACCGCGGTCAGGGTTCGGGCCAGCGCACGCATGGTGTTCCTTCCGGGAGGGGGCAGGGTCAGATCCCGCGCGGGCGCAGCGCCGCCTCGGCGAGCCCGGCGAGCCAGTCGACGGTGAGGGCCAGGACGGCGGTGAGCACGCTGCCGGTGATCAGCACGGGTAGCCGGTTGAGCGTCACGCCGGTGGCGATCAGCGTGCCGAGGCCGCCGGCGTTGGTGTAGGTGGCCAGGGTGGCGCTGCTGACGTTGAGGATCAGCGCGATCCGCACACCGGCCAGGATCACCGGGACCGCCAGCGGCAGTTCGACGCGCAGCAGCACGGTGGTGCGGGTCAGTCCCATCCCGCGCGCCGCGTCGATCAACGACTTGTCCACTGTGGACACGCCGATCATGGTGTTGCGCAGCACCGGCAGCATCGCCAGCGCCACCAGTGCCAGCACGGCCTTGTCGAAGCCGATGCCGACCGTGACCGCCAGCAGCACCAGGATGCCGATCGACGGGATGGCCTGGCCGATGTTGGCCAGCCCCAGCAGGGGAGGGGTGACCAGCCGCAGCGCCGGCCGGGTGAGCAGCACCCCGAGTGGCACGGCGATCACGATCACCAGCACGCTGGAGACCGCCACCAGCTCCACGTGCTCCCACAGGTGGGTCAGGATCGTGTCGGCGTTGATCGAGCGCCGTTCGATGTCGTCGAGTTCCAGCCCGCTCAGGTACCAGAACAGCGCGCCGAGCGCCGCGAGCAGCACCAGCGGCGTGACCAGCACGTTCGCCGGGGTGATCCGCCTGGGCAGCGGCTGGGTGGGAGTGGTCACGACTGGCCGCCCGGCGGGGTGCGCAGCACCGTCGCCCAGTCCAGCTCGCCGACCACCCGATCCCCGTCGCGCACGACCGCGACCTCGGTGTGCGCGTGCAGCATCGTGTCCAGCGCGTCGAGCAGGCTCTGGTCGACCCGCACGCTCGCCCGGCCCGGCGCGCCCGAGTCCGGTGCCAGCGGCAGCTCGCCGACCAGCCGCAGGCTCAGCCCGCGCACCGCCGCGCCCGACCCGACGAACGACGCGACGAACTCGTCGGCCGGTTCGGCCAGGATCCTGGCCGGGGTGTCGAACTGGGCCAGCCGCCCGCCCTCGGCGAAGATCGCGATCCGGTCGCCGAGCTTGACCGCCTCGGTGATGTCGTGGGTGACGATCACGACCGTCTTGCGGATGTTGGCCTGCAGCGCGACGAACTCGTCGTGCAGCCGGTCGCGGGTGATCGGGTCGATGGCGCCGAACGGCTCGTCCATCAGCAGCACCGGCGGGTCGGCGGCCAGCGCGCGGGCGACCCCGACGCGTTGCTGCTGGCCGCCGGAGAGCTGCTTGGGGTAGCGCCGCCGGAAGGTGTCCGGGTCCAGTCCGACCAGGGTGAGCAGCTCCTCGACCCGCTCGGCGATGCGCTGTTTGGGCCAGCCGAGCGCGCGTGGCACCACGCCGATGTTGGCCGCGACACTCAGGTGCGGGAACAGGCCGATCTGCTGGATGACGTAGCCGATGTGGCGGCGCAGCTCGTCGGCGTCGACCGTGCCGACGTCCTCACCGTTGACGAAGATCTTCCCGTCGGTCGGTTCGATCAGCCGGTTGACCAGCCGCATGGTGGTCGTCTTGCCGCAGCCGGACGGGCCGACGAAGATCACCGTCTCGCCGGCCTCGATGTCCAGCGACAGGTCCTCGACGGCGAACGTCCGCGCACCGGGATAGCGCTTGCTCACGTGGTCGAGTCGGATCATCGGTTCGGTCATCGCAGTCCCCTGGACGTCGTCATCCGCACCAGCCCCAGGAAGAGGAGGTCGAGCACCAGCGCGAGGACGGCGACCCCGAGCACACCGGCGAGCGTGTCGTTGAGCGCGTTCGCACCGCCGATCCTGGCCAGCCCGTCGAAGATCAGCTTGCCGAGGCCGGGCCCGTTGACCGCGGCGGCGATGGCGGCGATCCCCACGTTCATCAGCGTCGCCAGCCGGATGCCGGTGAGGATCACCGGCCAGGCCAGCGGCAGCCGCACCACCACCAGCCGGCGCACCGACCCGAGCCCCATGCCGCGCGCCGCGTCGAGCACCTCGGGCGGCACCGCCTCCAGCCCGGTGACCGTGTTCCGCACGATCGGGAAGATCGCGTACAGCACCAGGGCGACGACCGAGGGTGTCACGCCGAGCCCGAACAGCGGGATGAGCAGGCCGAACAGCGCGAACGAGGGGATCGTGAGCATGGTCCCGGTGATCGCGAGGACCGGCCGGCTGGCGGCCGGGTGCCCGGCGACCAGCGACCCGAGGACGATGGCGATCACGGCGGCGATCCCGACCGCGATCAGCACCACCTGTAGGTGCCCGATCCCCAGCAGGACGATGTCCTCCCAGCGCCGGGCGAGGTAGTCGCCGAAGCCCACAGACTCACCTCCCCGCTGTGCTCCGCTGTGTGCATCCGGACCCACCCTAGTGATCCACAGCGGTTTCGCGGTAGCGACCGGGGTCACCCGGTCCGTTGTCCAGTCCGTGTCAATACCCCGGAAAATGCCCACATTTTCGGCTTTTGGGGGCCATCGGGAGCTGTTTATCATTCCCCGCGTGTCCGGATACAAGTTCGATGTCTTCATCAGCTACTGCCGTCGCGGAAACGTGCGGAAATGGCTGGAGAACCACTTCTACCAGACGCTGGTCGACTGCCTGTCCGACCAGCTCGCGGCCGCGCCGACGGTGTATGTCGACTGGGCGATGCCGCGCGGCGTGCACTGGCCGTCGGAGCTGAAGAAAGCGGTGCGACACACGAAGATCATGGTTCCGGTGTTCAACCCGCCGTACTTCGAGTCGCGGTGGTGCATGGCCGAGATGCGCAGCATGCGGGAGCGGGAGCGGATGCTCGGACTACGCAGTGTCGAGAAGCCGCAGACGCTGCTCTACCCGATTCTTTTCGCCGACTCGGTGAATTTCCCTCCGGAGAGCCGCGAGCTGAGCTGGCAGGATTTCAAGGAACACGCCCACCCGCACCCGAGTTTCCAGGACACCGTGGAGTACCTGCCCTTCCACAAGCGGGTCGTGGCGTTCGCGGAGGACCTGGCCGAGCTGCTGGCCCAGGTGCCCGAGTGGCGGCCGGAGTGGCCGGTCGTCGACCTGACCGAGCCCTACCTCATCCCGCCGCCCCGGATGCCGAGGTTCGACGAATGACCGGCACGGTGATCACCTTCTACTCCTACAAGGGCGGGGTCGGGCGCAGCTTCACCCTGGCCAACGTCGCGGTCCTGCTGGCCAGGTGGGGCTACCGGGTGCTGGCCATCGACTGGGACCTGGAGGCCCCCGGCCTGCACTACTACTTCGCCGGGGTGATGCCCACCGAGCCGAAGGGCGGGGTCGTCGACCTGGCCAGCGCGTTCCTCGCCGGCGCCGCCCGGCCGCGCGCGCACGGCGTGCGCCTCGACGTCGACGGCGAGCTGACGCTGCTGGCCGCCGGCCGCCAGGACGGCGGGTACAGGACCCGCGTCCAGTCCATCGACTGGGACGACCTCTACCAGCGGGGGTTCGCCGCGTTCCTGGAGACCTGCCGCGCGGAGTGGACCCGCGACCACGACTTCGTGCTGATCGACAGCCGCACCGGCATCGCCGACACCGCCGGGATCTGCACCGCCCACCTGCCGGACCGCCTGGTCATGGTGTTCACCGCCAACGACCAGAGCGTCACCAACGCCGTGGACGTGGTCCGCAGCGCCGACCGGGCACGCGACGCCCTGCCCTACGACCGGCCGGCCCACCTGGTGCTGCCGCTGCTCTCGCGCCTGGACGGCCGGGTCGAGTACCAGCGGGCGGAGCGGTGGAAGGAGCGGTGCGTCGAGATCGTGGCGCCGCTGTGGCGCAACTGGCTGTCCAAGAACGTGCCGGAGGAGCTGATGCTGCGGCACCTGTCGGTGCCGTACGTGTCGTACTGGAGTTTCGGCGAGGAACTGGCGGTGCTGGCCGAACAGTCGCCGTCGGCCGACCAGATCTCCTTCTCCCTGGAGACGGTCGCCTCGGTGATCGCCCAGCGTTTCGACCGCACCGACCTGCTGGCCGACAACCGCGACGCCTACGTGGCCGCGGCCCGCACCCACCGCCAGCGGTTCGACCTGGACGTGCTGGTCTCCTGCCCCTGGTCGGCCTCGCACGTGGCGACCGAGCTGATCGAGGGCCTGCACGCGCTCGACGTCCGCGCCGACCGCTCCCTGTCCGGCGACCCCGAACGCCTCGACCGCCCCGTGCTGGCCCAGCACCTGTGCCTGGTGGTGGACGGCGAGGTGACCCGCTGGCAGATCTCCGAGGCCGAGCGTTTCCTGCGCCGCTCCCTGGAGGCCGACGGCCGCCAGCTGTTCTGCGTGCTCACCCGGGGCACCGACCCGGCGCGCCTCCCGTCGTTCCTGCGCAATCTCCGCCCCCTTGAACTGCGCACGATGCGCCCCGACCACGTGGCCCACCGCCTGCACGAGCTGATCTCCGACGCCCCACCGGCCGACACCGATCACACCACCCTGCGCGACGCCGCCACCGCCCTGCGCCGGGTCCCGGCGCAGGTTCCGTACCCGCTGCGCCTGGACCTGCTCGTCCAGACCGTGCACGCCATGGCCACCGCCCTCGACAACGGCGACCTGGCCCTGATCGGCGACCTGACGGTCGACCTGGAACTGCTCAGCCAGACCCGCACCAACGGCGACCACCCGGTCCCCACCCACCCCCTCCACACCGAGATCCAGACCCTCCTCACCCGCCTCGACCGGCGAACCAACGGAAAGGTGACCTGAATTGGCCTCCTACGACTTGTCCGAACGCTCCGCCCTGTTCACGCTCTGGGTCCAGAATCGCGACATCCCCAACCCCGAACTCACCAAGACCTTGGGCGTCGACCTGCGCCCCGCCGCCCGCGACCGCCTCAACAAGGCCGGTCTGATCGAGTCCACCAAGGGCCGCCCCATCGTCCACCGGATCACCCCCGAGGGTGTGGACTGGTGCTTGCGGCAGTCGCTCACGATCGAACCGCCGCCGAGATCCGGTGCCCTGGTCCGCGCGGTCTTCGCCAAGTTCCGACAGGACGCTCCCGAGCTGACCCCCGACCTGGAGAAGCTGATCCGTGAGGTCTACCGCGAGCTGTCGATCAAACCCCAGGACTGGGTCCGCCTGGCCAGGATTCGCCCGGAACTCAACGGCGCCGACCACACCGAGGTCGACGAGACCCTGCTGACGATGATCAAGACGGGCACCGTCCACCTGGCACCCCAGTCCGACCGCAAGGCGCTGACCGACGAGGACCACGCGGCCGCGATCCGGGTCGGCTCGCAGGACAAACACCTCCTGGCGATCGAGGAATCATGACCACCGAGCAACACCAGGCCCTCGCCGCCCTGCGGATCAACGCCGCCGAGCACCCCGACGACGTGTGGCACACCTCGCCCTCACACGTGGAAGGGCTGCACACCAGGGCCGAACACCGTATCCGGGCCGGTGTGCGGGACGCCCTGGACAGCGCTGGACCCAGCCCGATCGGGTTGGCCCTCCAGGGCCAGCGCGGCGTGGGCAAGACCCACCTCCTCGGCTGGGCCAGGCGGGTGGTGCAGCAGGAGTCCGGCTACTTCTTCCTGATCGAGATCTCCACCGGGGAGGCGTTCTGGGAGGACGCGTCGCTGGCGATGCGCGGCGAACTGCTGCGCGCCGACGACGCCGGTGAACTCCAGCTCACCGCCCTCCTGCGCCGGCTGTGTGAGCGGGCCCGTGTGCCGGAGGCGGTCGCGCGGGCCGTCCTCGGCGGGGGACCCCTCACCACGGACGGCCTGGATCTGTTCGTCGGCGCGGTGCGCCGGCTCGACGCGCGGGTCGGCCGCGAGTGCGCCGACACCCTCCGCGCGCTCGTGCTCTACGGGGCGGCCGACGAGAAGCGGTCCGACCTCGGCCGCGACTTCCTGGCGGGACAACAGGACGACAAGGACCAGCGGCACGTCTGGAACCTCAGCTCCGAGGCGAAGTCCAGCCACGCCGTGGTCGCGGAGATCTCCAAGCTGCTGGCGCTCACCGGACCGAGCGTGGTCGCCGTCGACCAGCTGGACACCTTGGTCAGCAAGGCCTCCACCGGTTTCGACGACCAGGCCGTCGACCCCGCGCTGGCACGTGACCTGGCGCTGATCGCCGACGGGTTGATGCAGCTGCGGGACCGCACCCGGCGAACCCTGTCGGTGGTGGCGTGTCTGCCCGACACCTGGAAGAAGCTGTACCTGGTGGCGGCGGACACCGTGATGGACCGGTTCACCGAGACACCGTTCCTGGGGTCGATCGTGGAGCCGGAGCTCGGCCGGGCACTGGTCGAGAAGTGGCTCGGTGTGGTCTACGGGCGGATCGGGTTCGTGCCGCCGCATCCCACCTGGCCGGTCGCCCAGACCGCGTTCACCGGCGAGTGGACCGCCCACACTCCACGGGAGCTGCTGCGCCGGATCAACGCCCACGCCGAGGCGTGCCTGCTGGGGGAGGTCCGGGAACTGGCGTCCTTCGACGAGAAGAAGGACGACCAACCCGCCCCCGTCCCGGCCAGGACCGGTCCCGAGCCCGACTACCTCGGCGAGTACGACAAGCGGTTCGACGAGCTGCGGAACAAGGCCGACATCTCCAGTGCCGCGCTCACCAAGAACGACGAGCCGGCCATGCCGGAGCTGCTGCTCGCGGCCCTGAAGGCGTGGATCAACGAGGTCGGCAACGACGACATGGCGTGGGAGGTCGAGCAGCTGGCCAACGGGCGCAACCACCTGCACGCGATCCTGCGCCGCACGGTCGACGAGGAGCGTGACATCGCCGAGCGGTGGGGATTCCGGTTCATCGCCAGCGGCCACGGCAACTACGTGCTGCGCCAGATGCGCTACGCCGGGGACGCGGCCGGCATCCGCCCGGGCGCCGGCGACCGCCGACTGGTGCTGCTGGCCAACGGCGAGGGGGGCTGGGGCGGGACCAAGACCCGCAAGGAGGTCGCCGAGCTGGAGCGCACCGGTGGGCAGCGCGTCCTGATCTCCGACGACGACCTGCGGACCTTCCGTGCCCTCAAGGACATGCCGGGCACCCAGTCCCACCGGTTGTTGGAGTGGTTGGTGGCCCGCAAACCCGCCTCCCGCACGACCTTCCTCCGCGAGATCCTGCCCGATCCCGGCCGGGGCACCGCCGGCCACCAGGAGACCCGCCCGCCGCCGGCCCGGCTCGAACTCGGTATGGACGGTGAGATCGGCATCGACCTGGAGTCGTTGCGCAAGCATGTGATGATCTTCGCCGGGTCGGGGTCGGGGAAGACCGTGCTGTTGCGGCGGATCGTCGAGGAGTGCGCCGTGCGGGGGGTCTCGGCGATCGTGCTCGACCCGAACAACGACCTGGCGCGGCTCGGGGACCCGTGGCCCGAACCGCCCGCCGACTGGCGGCCGGGGGATGACCAGCGGGCGGCCGAGTACCACGCCGGCACCGAGGTCGTGGTGTGGACGCCGGGGCGGGCCAGTGGGCGCGCGCTGAGTTTCCACCCGCTGCCCGACTTCGCCGGGGTGCTCGCCGACGAGGAGGAGTTCGGTGCCGCGGTCGACGCGGCGGTCGCCGCGCTCGTGCCGAGGACCAGCACCGGCGGGACCACCAAGTCCGCCGTGCGCGGGCGGGCGGTGCTGCGCGAGGCGCTGACCCACTACGCCCGCACCGGCCGGCGTGACCTGGCCGGGTTCGTCGACGTGCTGGCCGCGCTGCCCGAGGGCGTGAGCCGTCTGGCCACCGCGACCGCCACGGCCGCCGACCTGGCCGAGACCCTGCGCGCCGCCATGGTCAACGACCCGCTGCTCGGCGGCACCGGCGCACCGGTCGACCCCGGTCTGCTGCTCACCCCGACCCCGGGGCGGCGGGCGCGGATCTCGGTGATCAGCTTCGTCGGTCTGCCCAACGACGAGCAGCGGCAGGCGTTCACCAGCCAGCTCCAGCTGGAGGTCTTCGCCTGGATCAAACGCCACCCGGCCACCGACCGGCCGCTGGGCGGGCTGTTCGTCCTCGACGAGGCGCAGACCGTCGCCCCCTCCGGCACCTGGACGGCCAGCACCCAGAGCACGATCCTGCTCGCCTCCCAGGCCCGCAAGTACGGCCTTGGCCTGGTGTTCGCCACCCAGGCGCCCAAGGGCGTGCACAACCAGGTCAGCGGGAACGCCACCACCCAGTTCTTCGGCCGGCTCAACAGCCCGGCGCAGATCGCCGCGGCCACCGAGCTGGCCAGGGCCAAGAGCGCGTCGGTCGGTGACATCGCGCGGCTGGAACGCGGCCGGTTCTACGTCACCGGCGACGGCCACGGGTTCACCAGGATGCGGGCGCCGATGTGCCTGAGCCACCACCCGCCGAGCGCCCTGCGCCTGGAGGAGGTCCTCGACCGCGCCCGGCAGGACTGACCAGGCCCACCAGGACAGACGAAGGACGCGCCCCGCTGGCCCGGGGCGCGTCCTTCGTCGTGCCGGCGATCAGTGCCGGCGACCAGTGCCGGCGACTCAGACCACGGTCGCGGCGGCCGCCTCGATCCGCTGCCAGAGCGCGGCGAACAGGTCCTCGCCGGTGTAGTTGCGCGGCTGGGTCGACCCGCCGCCGAGCACCGACAGGTCGTGCAGCTCCAGCGCGGTCCGCCCGGCGGCCGTGTCGTACACCGGGCGCGCCCACCCGTTGCTGCACACGCTGCCCGCGTCGTGCCGGCCGACGACGAAGTTCACCGTCTCGTCGCCGCCGATGCCGCCGCGCTGGATGTCCAGCGCGTACACGATGTCGCCGGCGCGTTCGACCCGCACCGCGATCCGCGAGTGGCCCGAGTTGACCGTGCCGACCAGGCCGTCGCGGGTCAGCTTCGGCATGGCCGCCGCGAACTGCTCACCCAGGTAGCGCAGCGTCCTGTCCTGCTCGGTGTACCGACTGAACGTCGCCGGCACGGCGACCTCCGCCGGCTTCTCCTCGGCCGGTGACGCCGACGCCAGCACCCGGGCGACCACGTCGCCCACCGCCGCGCGCTCCCACTCGGCGGCCTCGACGCGCTCGCCGAGCGCCTCGGCGAGCTGGTCGGCCCGGTACTCGACCGACCGCAGGTAGGTGATGTGCGGGTGCAGCAGCCCGGCCGGCACGGCGACGCCGTCGACCAGGACCGGCAGCACGTGCTCGTCGCCGGCTCGCACCGCCCGCAGCATCGCCGAGGTGAACTCGTCGGTGGTGGACACGAACGGAAGGAAGAACAGCACCCGCGCGTCCGGCAGGTCGCCGTCGGTCTTGCGGGCCCACCACTCGTGGGTGTGGTCGGGCCCGTACAGCACGGTCAGCCCGCGCTGCCGGCACGCCTCGACCACCTCACCTGCGGCGGCGCGCTGCTCCTCGGTGAACGACACGGCGATGTCGTAGGTGGCGGTTTCGTCCATGGGCTACTCCTTGCTCGATGCCGGCCCCGTGGCCGGCGTGGTTGACCGGCGCAGCATCCACACCGGGTGTGGACCGGACGTGGATACGGAGTGGAAACCCGCGGGTGTCCTGTTGACCGTCGATCCGGTCAACGGTCAACACCTTGTCGGGGATGGTGTCGACGACGAATCCTGGTGGTGGGCAAGGAATTCTTCCGGCCCTCACAAATACCATTCCACAATGGAGGTTTCGTCATGTCCGTGTCCCGTTTCCTGGCCGTGGCCGGTACGTCGGTCGCCGCGCTCTGCATCACCGCCGCCGCCTCGGGAATGTCCTCCGTCGCGCTGTCCGACGACGGTGTCACCACGCCGCCGCCGGCCACCACGACCACGCCCGCGCCGAACGACAACCCGTGGCACGGCTGAGCTCTCCCGACAATTCCGCCGGGTCGCCCGTGGACATTTCCCGGGCGACCCGGCAATCTGACAGAGATGAATAAAGGAAAGGGAGGCTTCCGGTGGTCGAGACATTTGGTGACCTCTTGCGCCGGTGCCGGTCGGCCGCCGGCATCTCCATGTCCGCGCTGGCCGTGCGGGTCAACTACTCCAAGAGCTACCTGTCCAAGCTGGAGAACGACCTCAAACCGCCCAACGCCACCGTCGCCCGGCTGTGCGACGCCGCGCTGGACGCGGGCGGCGCGCTGATCGAGTCGGCCCGCGAGTGCTCCGGCGAGCGCTCCGGGAAGCTGGACCGCCGCCAGGTGCTGACCGCCGGCGCCGTGCTCGGCATGGCGTTCACCGGCGGCCCGCGCCCGGTGCCCGACGAACGCGTGGTCACCGGCCTGCGGACCACCTTCGAACACCTGCGCCAGCTCGCCACCCACACCAGTCCCGCCGTGGTGATCGAACCGCTGGTCGCCCAGGTGCGCACGGTGCACGCGCTGGCCAGGGAGAACCCGGAGCCGGTGCGTACCCGGCTGTTGCTGCTGGCCGCCAGGATCGCCGAGCACACCGGCTGGATGTACCAGGAGGCCGGCGACGACGAGCAGGCCCTGCGCTGGACCCGCGACGCCGCCGACCTCGCCCGCGCCGGCGGCGACCGCGAGATCGCCGGCTACTCGCTGGTCCGCGAGGCCGGCCTCGCCTTCTACCGCCACGACGCCGCCGCCACGATCGGCCTGGCCAGGCAGGCCCAGCGGATGCCCCTGTCCGGCGCCCGCACCCTGGGCCTGGCGCTGCGCCGGGAGGCCCAGGGGCACGCCCTGGCCGGCGACCGCGACGCCTGCGCCCGCGCCTTCGACCGGGCCGCGGAGCTGGTGGCCGACGCCCCGGCGGCCGACTCCGCCTACCCGGTCCTCGGCTCGACCGCCCCCGACCCGATCGGCCTGGCCAGGGGCTGGTCGCTGTTCGACCTCGGCCGGTCAGCCGAGGCCGCCGAGGTCCTCGACCGCGCGCTGGTGGCCGTCCCGGCGACCTCGCGGCGCACCAGGGCCCGCTTCGGCGCCAGGGCCGCCCTGGCCCACGCCCTGGCCGGCGACCTCGACCAGTGCTGCGCGTCCCTGCCGGGGACCCTCGACGACGCCGCCCACGTCGACTCCGCCACCGTCCGCCTGGACCTGCGTGACCTCGCCCGCACCCTCAACCGCTGGCGCGGGCACCCGGGCGTGCGCGACCTCTACCCCGACCTGAACCGCGTCCTGCAACGGCACTGGCAGTACAGCTAGCCGCAGGCGCACCGCAGCTTCGCCCGTTCGGTGCGCACCTCCACCGCCTCCGGCAGCCCCAGCGCGGCGAACTCGTCCTCGGCCGCCCGCCAGTGATCGACGGCGTCGTCGTGGAGGTCGGCCGCGTGCAGGGTTCTGGCCGCGCCCCGGTGGGCGTGCGCCCGGTGGGTGCGGTTGCCGGTCCCGGTCGCCAGGTCCACCGCCGACAGGAACGATTTCAGCGCCTCCGCCCGGTCACCCCTGGCCTGGGCGGTGGCGCCCCGGTCCCGGTACAGCTGGGTGCGCAGGTCCGCGTCGGACAGGGCGGCGGCCACCTCCATCGCCCGCGACTGGTGCCGGGTGGCCTCGGCGAGGCGCCCGGCCGCGCGGTGCACGTTGCCGAGGTTGCTCAGCGCGTAGGCCACCACGCACAGGTCACCGACCGAGGTCGCCAGCTCGTGGGCCTGCTGGTGGCTGGCCAGCGCGTCGTCGAGCAGCCCGAGCCGGTGCTGCACCGTGCCGAGGTTGTTCAGCACGTGCGCCAGGCCCTGCGTGTGCCCGACCTCCCGCAGCATCGGTACCGCCTCCTGCTGCTGGCGCAGCGCCTGCGTCAGGTTCCCGCGCAGACCGTTGACGTAGCCGAGCATGCTCAGCGCGTGTCCCTGCCCGCGCCGGTCGGCGCACCGCTGGTACCCGGCGAGCGCGGCCTGGAGCCGGGTGACGGCCTCGTCGTGGCGGCCGAGCTGGCTGGCCGACACGGCCAGCGCGCACAGCGTCGCCGCCTCGCCCCGCACGTCGCCGAGGTCGGTCCACCGCGACAGCGCCCGGTGCGCCAGGTCCGTCGCCTCGGCCAGCCGGCCGAGCCGGTCGTGCGCGGTCGCCAGGCGCAGCAGCACGTGCGCCTGGCCGTAGACGTCACCGGAACCGGGCCCCGAGACGATCTCCAGCGCCAGGTTCATCGTGGACAGCCAGTCCTCGAGCTGGCTGGTGGTGTGGAAGTACCGCCACAGCAGCACCGCCAGCCGCCACGCGTGGTCGGACAGGTCGTTGCCGGCGGCGTGGCGGATGGCGGCCACCAGGTTGTCCCGCTCGGTCTCGATCCACGCCAGCGCCTCCCTCGGTCCGTCGAACTCCGGCGCGACCGGGGCCGGCCGGTCGACCGAGGGCTGCTGGTCGCGGTCGAACGGGTAGCCGGTGGCGACCGCGCGGGCCAGCGTCACCAGGTAGTGGTCGAGCAGCCGGACCAGGGCCTCGTCGAGCCCCGGCGGCGCCCCGGCCTCGGTGGCGGCGAACTCCCTGATCGGGTCGAGCATCCGGTAGCGCTCGATCGCCACCTCCTCCAGCAGGCACACCTCGTGCAGGTCGTCGAGGACCACCCGGGCGTCGTCGACGGTGAGCCCGGCCAGCGCCGCCGCGCCCGCCACGTCCAGGTCCCGGCCGGGCAGGTGCCCGAGCAGCCGGAACAGGTCCCGCTGCGCGCCGGTGAGCTGGCGGTAGGACACCGACACCGCCGCGAAGCTGCCGGTGCCGAGCAGCGTCAGCAGCTTGTCCAGCGACCAGGTGGTGTGCCGGCGCAGCAGCGCCGCCGCCACCCAGATCTCGATCGGCAGGTGGGCGCAGCGGCCGACGATCTCGGCGACCTCCGTCGCGCGGCCCCGCACCCGCACCGGGTCGCTCAGCGCGGTGAACAGCGCGACCGCGTCCTGCCGCGCGAGCGGGGCCAGCCGCAGGTGGGTGCCGGTTCCCGGCTCACCCATCCGCCGGCTGGTGACGATCGTCAGACAGCCCTCCGCCTCCGGCAGCAGCGGCCGCACCTGCTCCAGCGACGCCGCGTTGTCCAGCAGGACCAGCGTTCTGGTGCCGTACAGCTCGGTCTGGAACAGCGTGGTCTTGCGCCCGTCGGTGGCCGGGATCTGTTCGGGCGGCACGCCCAGCTCGCCCAGCAGCTGGGTCAGCGCGTCGCCGACGGTCACCGGCGCGTCGAGCCGCACCATCAGCTGCCCGTCCGGGAACCGGTCGCGCAGCCGATGCGCGGCGGCCACCGCCAGCCCGGTCTTGCCGACGCCCGGGGCGCCGCTCAACCACACCGTGCGCCGCTCGCCCGGCGCGGCGGCGGCCGCCTCGATCGCCGCCAACTCGGTGGTGCGGCCCAGGAACGGGCCGGGCACGGCCGGCAGCGAACTGGCCGGCTCACCGCGTTCGGCCCGCGCCGCCAGGTTGCGCAGCACGGTCCCCGGCTCGATGCCCTGCTCGGCGAGCGCGGCCGCCGTCCCCCGGAAGATCCGGATGGCCGCGACCCGGTCGCCGCTGGCCAGCAGCGCGCGCATGAGCAGTTCGGCGTGCCGCTGCTGGGACGGGTCGGTGGGCACCACCCGCCGCAGCCGGTCCCTGGCCGCGCGGTGCTCGCCGATCGCCAGTTCCAGTTCGGCCAGGTCACCGACCGTGTCGAGGAGGTCGACGTCCGGCCGGACGACGTCGGTGCCGCCGATCCGGTCGATGTCGATGTCCTCCAGGAACTCTCCGCGCCACAGGTCCACGGCCGCCCGCAGCAGCTCGACCGACCGGTGCGGGTCGCCGGCCGCCCGGGCCTGGTCGCGCAGCCGGTCGAACCGCTTGACGTCGACCCACGCCTCGTCGATGCCCAGCCGGTAGCCGGTCGGGGTCCGCTCGATCAGCGGATCCCCGGTTGCCTCACGGAAGGCGTTGCGCAGCCTGTTGATGTAGCCCCGGATAAGTGTGCGCCGCTCGATGTTGCCGTCCCAGACGATGTCGGTGAGCTTGTCGTTGGACACGGGCTTGTTGACGTTCAACAGAAGTACCACCAGCACGAAACGCTGCTGCTGTTCCCCGAGAGGCACCTGGTTCCCGTCGTGCCATGCCTCCAGCGGTCCCAGCATCCGAAAATCCACATTGCCTCCCAGACGTCGGTGTCCGCGAAAATGAACTCGCGCCTGAAAGGTCGGAGGAGGGCGAATCAGCGTTTCGTCCACGTCTGATCGACACCGACCGGTCACTCTCCGCCGCATGGAATCCGACGTGCTGCCCTGTTACGTGGTCTGCGACGTGTCGTTCTCGATGACCGACCACCTCGACGAGCTCAACGCCGGCCTGCGGGAGTTCCGCGGCGCCGTGCACGCCGACCCGGCCGCCGCCGCGCGGGTGCGGGTGTGCGTGGTCGGGTTCGCCGAACAACCGACGATGCTGCAACCGCTGCGCCCGGCGACCGAACTGTCCGACGTGGCCGACCCGGTCACCAGCACCGGCACCAACTTCGGGCCGGCGTTCGCCTTCCTGCGCGAGGCCATCGACCGGGACGTGCGCCTGCTCAAACGAGACCGGCTGGCCGTGCGTCGTCCGATCGTCTTCTTCACCTCCGACGGCCAGCCCACCGACCCGGTGACGTGGCCGGCCGCGTTCGCCGCGCTCACCGACCCCGCCTGGACGACCCGCCCGCACATGGTCGCCTTCGGACTCGGCGACGCGGACCGGAGCACCCTGGACCGGATCGGCACCCGGCGCCTGTTCCTGGGCCGCGACGGCATCCGGCTGGGCACGGCGCTGACCGTCTCGATCACCCTCGGACCGAGGAGCGACCATGTCTAGCGGCCGGGCGGAGCTGGTGCGCGAGCTGAAGTCCCTGCGCAAGGGCCGTGGCCTGCTGGCAGGGGGGATCGAGCAGCGCATCGGGCCCGCCCTGCGCGCCGCCTGCCGGGTCGCCGAGACCGACGGCCCGGTGACGACCAGGGACAAGGTGGCCGCGCGCCTGAGGGAGCTGGCCGATCTGCTGTCCGAGGACCTGCGTGACGCCACGCTCGCCGCGTTCGCCGTCGCCCCGGACGCCCGGCTGCCGCTCTACCAGGACCGGGTGCACTGGGCCGCGCTCAGGGCCGACCGCGACCCGCGCACGGTGCGCCGGCGGGTCGACGAGGCCATCGCCCAGATCGCCGACCTGGCGACCGGCGCGGCCGGCGGCCGCACCGCCGACCGGACCCACGGCTGGCACACCACCCGGCTGCGGGTGGTCGCCGCGCTGGACCGCGCCCAGCCGGAGGCGCTGGAGCAGCGGCGGATCGTCGTCGACGAGGACGGCCTGCGCGAGGTGGACCTCACCCCGCTGCTGCCGGCCTCGCGCCGTGACCTGGACGTGTGCGTGTTCTACGGCGGCACCCTGGTCGAGCGTGACGGCCGGTTCGCCCTGGTGCTGCCCCGGCCGCTGGCCCGTGGCGAGACCCACGAGTTCGAGGTGCGGTTCCGCCTGCCGGCCGTGCAGGCGGTGCGGCCCCACCTGGTGTGCGTGCCGTCGCTGCCGTGCGAGCTGTTCGACCTGCGGGTGCGGTTCGGCGGCCGGGCGCCGCGCGTGTGGACGCTGTCCGGCGCGGCCCCGACCGCGGTGTCCGGCCCGGCGCCCTACGGCAACCGGCACCCGGTCGACCCCACCGGCGAGCTGCACCTGCGCTTCTACCAGCTGACCCCGGGCCTGGCCTACGGCGCGCGCTGGGCGTGATCGTCACCTGACCCGCAGGTAGGCGCGGATGGTGGTGCCCTGCGGGCTGGTGTACGTGCGGACCAGGTCGGCCAGGTCGTTGATCATCAGCAGGCCGCGGCCGGAGTTGTCGCTCGGTTTGGCCGGGCGGCGGCCGGCGAGCGGGTCGGTGAGCCGCCCGGTGTCGCGGCCCTCGCACACGATGTCCCGGCCGTCGCTCCAGACGCGCAGTTCGCAGGGGCCGTCGGCGTGCACGAGGCTGTTGGTGGCCAGTTCGGTGGCGATCAGCTCCAGGTCGGCCACCCGGTGGGCCGGCAGGCCAAGGGCACTGGCCCGGTCGGCGATCGCCCGGCGGGCGGGGCGCAGGTCGGTCGGCGCGGCGATCAGGTGGCGGTGGGCGTCGGCGGGGGAGTGGTGCAGTGGCTCGTTGTACCGGGCGACCACGCGGTCGGGCGCGTACTCGGCGCTGGAGTACCGCTGGTCGGCCTCCCAGACCAGCGGGTGGGTCGCCCGCGCGTCGGCGATGGTTCCCGGGTCGAGGCCGGCGGCGTCGTACGGGCAGGCGATGGTGATGTCCCGCCCGGCGAACGACGTGTTCACCAGCGCCTCGTGCTGCGCGCACGCCGGGTACTCGGTGGCCGAGCGCCCCGGCCACACCGGTTCGCCGACGATCCGCACGTGCCGGCCGGGGTGGGTGTCGGCGAAGTGCAGCACGCTGGGGATGATCCGGCCCGGGTTGCGTCCGGCGACGGTCATGTCGATCCGGTGCACCCGCTCGGCCGAGACGCCAAGGGCGGCGTCCAGCTGCCGCAGCCGGGGGCCGGGCACGATCACCGCGACCGGGTCCCCGGCCGCGAGGCCGTCGCTGATGAACGGCACCAGCAGGTCCAGGTACTCGGCGTCGGTGCGGTAGAGCAGGGCGGGGTGGACGAACTCGTCATGGTCAGCTGACGTGGTGGGGTTCATGCGACGCGTTCCTGATGGAGTTCCACTCGGACGTCGGCGACGTCGAGCACGTTCACGATGCGTGCCGGGCCGGTGCGGGACACGTGCAGCACCAGGGGTGCCGACCGGCGTCGCGCGTGGTCGAACAGGCGGAGCAGGCTGCGGTGGTCGATGAAGTCCAGTCCTCTCGCGTCGACGACCAGTTCCATGCCGCGCAGCGGGAGCGCGGTGCGGTCCAGCGCCGTGGTGAACAGGTCCGCCGTCGACAGGTCGAGTTCCCCGCTGAGCGTGCCGCTGAAGAACTCGGCGGTCGAGGCGTGCAGGTGGAAGCCGACGGAGTCCTGGTTGGACGTGGGGTGCAGGCAGGCCAGCTGCTCGATCACGCCTTGGGCCAGTTCGGCTCCGTCGTAGACGCACATGGAGGAGAACGGGTGGCCGGCCAGGTACTGGTCGACCAGGTGCTCGTACCGGGCGAACGCGTCGAGCTGGGTGGCGGTGCGGACCAGCGGGGTCGACTCGGCCACCACGCGTAGCCCGGTGAACCCGGCGGCCAGGGCCGCCGCCGTGGCGTCGGCGTAGACGCGGACCTGGGCGGAGGGTTCGATCACCGCGCCGGTCGCGCTCAGCGGGACGACCTGGGCGGCTCCCCGGTCCAGTGCCTCGGCCATGCCCTCGACGGCGAGCAGCTGGTCGACGAGCCGGGTGACCGGGCCGAAACCGGCCCACCCGACCCGCTCCCCGATGGCCAGACCCTCGGTCAGGAACTCCCGCACCCGTGGCCTCAGCTCCGCCGGGCCGTCGTAGCGCCAGCAGAGGTGGTCGTGGGGTCCCAGTCCCCGCGCGTCACGAACCAAACCCGACGAACGCACTGTTCAAGGCTATGTTGCCCGGATTTCGCCAGCAACACGACGGCAACTCACCACCGTCCCAGCGGGACGGTCGGGCACGTGGCGCCAGGAATTCGGTCACCCCGGAGTGGTCCCCGGCGTCCCCTCGGAGGCCCTCCGGCGACCCCGGTGCGTACCGGGTTCCGCACGACACGGCCGCGACACGACCACGTTCGGGTATTTCTTCGCTCCAACAGGTGACATTGGCACGGGGAATTATGCACGGATCGTGGTCGAAAACAGCGAGATTAACAACAACGAAGGATTACAGCACTCGAAAGGATTCCGCAGGTGGATCGGAGGAACGTGCGCGCGCTAATGTCGCGTCCGGTCGCAGCAAGATCGGACCAAGTTGATCGCGTTATGAAACGAGGGAATATCCAAATGTTGAAGAAGATTGGCTTTGTCACGGCGGGCGTAGCCGCCGGCATGGCGATGATGAGCGGGTTCGCCTCGGCCGAGGCCGGTGGCGGCCCCGGTGACGGCGGCAGCATCCAGAACCAGAACGGTCTGCTGAACCTCAACAACACTGACATCCTGCACAACGTCAATGCTGCTGTGGGCGTCTGCGACAACAACATCAACGTTCTGGGCATCCAGGTGCCGATCGAGGACGTCGCCAACGGCATCGGCGTGCCGATCCTGTCCCCGGCCAGCGACGCCGGCCAGAGCGCCAACCCGGAGAACTGCGCGTCCGCCAGCCTTGAGGACGGCGGCTCGATCCAGGGCAACAACTGACGCGCCTGATCTCCCCCTCGACGACGGGGCTTCCCGTCGTCGCCCACCATTGAGAGGTTAGCTTTCAGGTGTTTCATCAGCTCCTCGTCGGCACGTCACCCCCTGGCGGTACCGCTTCGGCGGCGACCGGACGAGGGAACGACGTGGCCGTCGGGGCGTGTGACCTCAACGTCAACGCGGTTGGCGTTCAGGTACCGGTCGAGGATGTCACGAACGGCGCGAACGTGTCGGTCGTTTCCCCCGGTAGCAGTGACGCGATCGGCGCTACGCCGGAGAACTGCGCGTCCCGCAGCCTGACGAATGGCGGCACGGTTCAGGACTACTGAGTCCGTCACCTTGGTGGGTAGGAGGCAGGGCCGGTCCGCCGGTCCTGCCTCTCCGTCTCTCCACACACTGAATCGAACAAGGGGCACACATTGTCTGAGGACGCTCTCGCCTTCCCCATCCGTTTCCGTGGTTACGACCGGAACGCGGTCGAGTGGGAGCTGCACGAGCTGCGCGTCGCGCTCGACTACGCGCAGGCCGAGCGGGACCGCGCCGTCGCGCGGGCGCTGGCCGTCGAGGGCAGCGACCGGACCGGCGTGCCGGCGTCCGCCACCGTGCAGTGGCTGATCGAGACCGCCGAGGAGGACGCCCGCCGCATCCGTGAGGAGGCCGCGCAGTCGGCCAGCGAGTGCACCGGTCGCGCCGAGGAACTGCTGCGCCACCGGGTTGAGCTGATCGACCAGGCCCAGCGCGAGGCCGACGCGTGCCGGGCCAAGGCCGCCGAGGAGGCCCGCGACCTGGTCCGCGACGCCCTGGACAAGGCCGAGACCCTGCTCGGTGGTCTGCGCGAGAGCGAGGCCGCGCTGCGCCGGCTGTTCGACAGCGGCGCGCTGGCCCACATGCCCCCGCCCCGCGGCCCGATCGACGACCGGGTCGTGCCCTCGCCGGTTCCGCACCGGTTCGACCCACAGCGCATCGACCCACAGCGCATCGACCCGCATGACGACGACCCGCACACCGGGCCCATCGGCGGTCTGCTGCCGCAACTTCCGGTGGTGCACAACGCCGGTGAGATGGGGCCCAAGGTCGTCGCCCCCCAGTCTCCGGAGAACGCTTCCTGAACCGGACGTGCCAGCGCGGAGGAGCTGGGAGGACCGCGCCCCGGTGAACTGGGAGCAGATCTACACCGAACACGGGCCGGCCATGATCGAGGTGGCGTCGCGACGCACGGGTGACCGGTCGGACGTGGACGCCGCCGACCTCGTGCACGAGGCGTTCGTCGCCGTGCTCGCCGACCCGCCGGCCGGCGATCCCGACTGGCCGCACCTGCTCACCACCCGGATGGCCGAGTTCTGCGTGGGTCACACCGAGCCGGTGGTCGACGACGAGCCGGTCGAGGACACCGCCGCCGTCGCCCTGCGCCGGGTCGCCGCCGGCGAGGTGCGGCAGCGGATCCTGCGCGTCATGGGGTACATGACCGAGCGGCAGCGGCAGATCACCCGGCTGCGGCTGTTCGAGGGACTGAGCGTCGGCGAGATCGCCACCAGGATGAACACCTCGTCCTCGAACGTCTCGCAGATCGTCATCCGCTGCCTGGTGAAGCTCGCGCCGAGCCTGACCCAGTTCGACACGTTCGACCAGCGGGACCTCGAACGCGTACGACCCCCCAGACGAAACAACTGACCGGACGAGAAAGCGCCGGCTCCCACGTGGTGGGAGCCGGCGCCCTGTCGTGCCGGTGACTCTGTGTCGTGCGGGTGACGGCGTGCTGGTGACTCCGTCGTGCCGGGAAGGCCAAGCTGGTCAGCCGACGCTGATCATGCCGCCTTCGCCGCCCCCGCCCCAGGCGCCACCGATGCCGGCGTAGGCACCCCAGCCGTCGAACCAGGAGGCCTCCAGGTCGCCGCCGTGGCCGCCACCGAACGCGTTCTGCTGGCCGTGGCCGTTGCCGAACTGCTGGCCCTGCTGACCGTGCTGCTCGCCCTGACCGTGCTGCTCGCCCTGCTGCTGGCCGAACTGCTGGTCCTGCGGCTGACCCTGCTGCTGGCCGTGCTGCTGGTCCTGCTGCTGGTCCTGCTGCTGGCCGTGCTGGTCCGGGTGGTCGTCACGGCCGACCGAGACCGAGCCGCCCTCGGCCGAGCCGCCGGCGGCACCGTCCACGACGGCACCGGCGACCGCACCCTGGGCGTCGTACCACTCGATGTCCAGGCTGGGCCCACCGTCGCGAGGCCCGACCAGACCAGCGACCTCCGGAACCGCGGCGGCCTCAGGCGCGACCTCGGGGGCGACCTGGGGCACGTCGGTGACGGCCTCGGTGGCGCCCTGGTCCTGGGTGTCGGCGACCACGGCCGGAGCCGGCTTGAGCGGCTGGTAGTCGGCGAAGGTGCTGTAGCCGTCGTACCCGTGGTCGTGGACGTCGACGTTCAGGTCGGTGTCGGTGTTGTTGTGGTGGATGCCGTTGATGGTGGTGTCGACGTTGACGTCGGTGTCGTCACCGGCACAGCAACCTTCGGATCCCCGGGAAGTCGTGGCGTCCGCGCCTACCGTCACCTGGTCGGCCGGAGGTACGTCCGCGGTCTCGGCGGACGCGGTCAGCGGACCGGCCAGGATGGCGATCGGTACGGCGAGGGCCGCGAAGAGCACACTGCGGCCAGCCAACTTGGACATTGCTGTCTCCTTACGAAGTGGTCTAGCGGACTATCGTCCGTCGTCCCGGACGCTTGTAAATTACCGCGAATTACCACCAGTGGTCCCTGCGTCACGCCAAAGTGGACCAGTTACACCCCTTCTGCCCACAGTGGATTCCGTGGGTGACGGGAAACATTCACACAGGCGACTCGGAAACGCGAACAGAACCCTCCGCCTGGGCGTATCGGATCAACCGAACAGTCACGATGCTGGTGCCTACCGGATAACGTCGCTAAAATCGAGGCAGGTCACCCGATCGAGGTGGAGCGGCGCGTCGGCGCCATGGTTCCCGATCGCTAGGTTGTCGCTGTTCATGACCGACCCGGTGCGACGGTGCCGCCGGGATGCCACATGTGGGGTGCGATGTTCAGGAAGTACGGCGTCGGCGTGTCCGCCGCGCTGGCCGCGATGACCTTTGTTTCCGGGCCGAGTGCGCCCGCCGACACGTCGTGGCTGTTGCCGGACATGCGTCAGGCGCCGGTCGGTTGTCCCGGTGGATTCCGGGGCGATCCGGTCGAGTGCACCGACTGGGACGTCTGTCCGGTCGCCGACGCCAGCGCGTCCGGCGGCCCCTGTGTGACGAGTGGAACGATCGCCGCCGTCCGTCTGCGGTTCACCTCCTCGGAGGACAACGTCGGTGACGGGCCGCTGCTGTTCCACGCCCACCGTGAGAGCACCGAACAGCCGAGGATGACCGTTCGGCAGGCCTTCCAGAGCAGCGCGGACAATTCCGTTCCGGCGACCTTCGACGCCGCCCAGCGTGCCACGGCGACCTACACCTACTACGAACCGGCGGCCAGTCACGAACACTGGCACCTCATGGGTTTCGAGCGTTACCAACTGCGCACGCCCGCCGGCGAAACCCTGCTCGTGGACCGCAAGAACGGTTTCTGCCTCGGTGACCGGTTCAACACCCGCGACTGGGCGGACCTGTCCGGCCGGCCGTACAAGGGCGGCGCGGTCGCCCTTTCGCAACAGTTGCGCGGCAACATGTGCGGTCACCACCGAACGGACGCCCTGGACGTCACCATGGGAGTTTCGGTCGGCAAGGGGGATGACTACCGCCACACCGTCGACTTCCAGTGGCTCGACCTGACCACCGTGCCCTCCGGGGTGTACGACGTGGTGAACACCGTGAACGCCGACCGCACGTTGCTGGAGAAGGACTACACGAACAACTCGTCCTCGATCTCGGTCTCGGTCCAGTGGCCTGACGGTGCGCGACAGGCGCCGGCGGTCATCACGGCGCCGCCGGTGGTTCGGCTGCTCGACAGCTGCCCCGGTCGGGCGGTGTGCACGGCGGAGGAAGAAGGTCACCGGAGATGAACTCCAGGGTGGACGTCGCGGCAGCGGACAACGGGCCGGACAACGGGCCGGACAACGCGCCGGACAACGGGGCGGACAATGCGCCGGACAACGGGCTCGAGGTGGTCATCGTGGTCCGCTGCGGGTGCGACAGCGGCCGGTGCGGCCGGCGGGTCGGGGTGGTCTACGCCGAGGGGTCGAGACTGACCCTGGTCAACGACCGGGGCACGGCCGGCCAGAGCGCCCCGCCCGTGCCCCGCCAGGTCATCCCGGCCGACTTCCAGGGCTCGGCCGATCTCGTCGCCTGTCCCGGCACCCGGTTCTGGGTCCCGTTCACCGCGTTCAAGGAGCACTACGAGGGTTATCTCGGCTCGGGCCGCCGCCGCCCGGTCGAGCTGCGGCTGGGCACCGGCGCGGCCTGCGACCCGGTCACCCTGGTCTGCGGCACCCGCCCGGAACTGATCAAGTGTGGCCCGCTGATCCGGTACTTCGGCGAGCGGGTGTCGGTGATCTACACCGGACAGCACTACGACTCCTCGATGTACGACCAGATCCTGCGCGACATCGCCAGACCCGGCCGGTTCCACGAGCTCGCACTCGGTGGGACCCGCCGCGGCCGGCAGCTCGGCGCGGCCATCGCCGCGGTCGACGAGATCCTCGGCGGCGCGCCACCGGCGGCCGTGCTGGTCCAGGGCGACACGACCTCCGCGCTGGCCGGGGCGCTCGCCGCGAACGCCAACAACCTGCCGCTGGTGCACGTGGAGGCCGGGCTGCGCAGCTACGACCGCGCGATGCCCGAGGAACACAACCGGGTGGCGATCGACCACCTGTCCGACCTGTGCTGCGCGCCGACCGAGCTCAACCGCAGGAACCTGCTCGTGGAGAAGGTGCCGGCGCAGCGGATCGTGGTCACCGGCAACACGGTCGTCGAGGCGCTGCGCACCGCCGCCCCGGACTCCGCCGCCCGTGACGGGATGCTCTCGCGGCTGGGTCTGGCGGCCGACGGCTACGTCGTCGCGACGATCCACCGCCCGGAGAACGTGGACGACCGGCACAACCTGGAGCTGATCCTGCGTGAGCTGGCGGCGCTGCCGCTGCCGGTGGTCGTCCCGGCGCACCCCAGGATGGTCAGGCGGGTGGCGGAGTTCGGTCTGGCGGCTCTGCTGGACGGGCTGCGCGTGGTCGAGCCGCTGGCCTACCCGGCGTTCCTGGCGCTGGTGAGCGGGGCGGCCGTGGTGGTGTCGGACTCGGGTGGCATCCAGGAGGAGGTGAGCGTGCTCAAACGCCCGGTCGTGGTGGTGCGGCGCAGCACCGAACGGCCGGAGATCGAGGGCACCTTCGGCACGCTGGTGCCGCCGGGGCCGCGGATCCACCAGGAGGTCCTGCGCTGGCTCGACGACGTCCCCGCCCGCCGCGCGCAGCTCGCGGCGATCCCCTCGCCCTACGGTGACGGTTCGCCGTCGGCGCGGATCGCGGCGGCCGTGCGCCGGCTGGTGGCCCCGCCGGTGATGTCCGCGCCGATGGTCGCGGCGACGTGATTGGCCAGGCGCACGCTGGAGTTCCAACTGGTGACCTCCGGGTAGACGTGCGCGGTGGTCGCCAGCAGCAGCGGTGTCCCGGCGACCGTGACCGGCGGGCGCTGGTCCAGATATCCCAACGGGTACACCGGTTCCACGAACGGCGCGCGGAAGACGCGTACCTCGTCGACGTCCGTCGCGGACAGGCCCAGTCCTGAGTAGAGGGTGCACAGCTGGTCGGTCCAGCGGGCCGCGACGGTCGCGTCGTCCTCGGTGAACAGTGGCGAGTCGCGGTCGGCGTAGCGCATCGCGTAGGCGAGGTGCCGCCCGCCGTAGGGTTCGACACCGGCCAGCGCCGACATCTCGACGACGCCGTCGAAGTCGGTGCCCGAGCGCACGACCGGGGTCCAGTAGTGTCCGGCGAGCGGGCGGCGCAGGAAGAACAGCGCGTTCACCACACCCTGGTAGGCGACCAGCGCGCTGGGCAGCCGGGCGAGCAGCGGGGCGTCGGCCAGCCGGCGCAGCTGCGGCAGGGGCAGCGTGCTGACCGCGCGGTCGGCCTCGATCCGTTCCCCGCCGGGCAACTCGACCCGCACCCGGTCGGCGGCGACCGACAGCGCGGTGACCGGGGTCGAGGTCCGGACGGTGACGCCGGCGGCGACGAGCGCGGCCAGCAACCCGTCGATGATCGACTTGTAGCCGCCGGCCGGGTAGCCCCGGGTGGCGACGTTGCGTTCGCGGCCCAGGCGTTGCCACACGTACAGCGCCGGCACGTCCGGGAACGCGTGGCCGAACTTCGCGCCGAACAGCGGGGCGAGCAGCGTGTCCCAGGCGGCGTCGCCGTAGAGGCCGCGCAGCCAGTCCTCGGTGCGGGTGTTGTCGAGGTCGCGGTGGCGGCCGAGGCGGCGCAGCAGGACCGAGACCGCGCCGAAGCGGACCCGGTCCAGTGGGCGCAGCGGGCTGAACCGCAGCAGGTCGGCCGCGCTGTTGAACGGGTGGTGGCGGCCGTCGACGACCATGCCCATGGTGGTGGGCCGCCAGCGGATCGTCTCCCGCAGGCCGAGTTCGCCGAGCAGCGCCAGCAGGTCGTCGTCGGTCGGCATGACGCAGTGGTAGAACCGCTCGACCCAGCCCTGGCGGGACGGGAAGAACGTGCCGAGCCCGCCGAGCTGGTCGCTGCCCTCCAGCAGCGTGACCCGGCGGCCGGTGCCGGCGAGCCGGTAGGCGGCGGCCAGCCCGCAGATGCCGCCGCCGACGACCACGACGGACTCCGGTGGCGCCATCACAGGTCCCGGTAGGGCGGCGGAGCCAGGCGGGTGCGTACCAGCAGCAGCAGGTACTGGACCAGGGTGGTGCCCAGGGCGAGCTTGCTGCCGCCCGGCTTGCGGTCGTAGCGCAGCAGCAGCGGGACCTCGGTGACCACCGGCTCGCAGTGCCGCAGCTTGATCAGCAGCTCGACCATGCAGGCGAACCCGCGTTCCTCGATCAGCCGCTCGCCCCAGTGGTGGGTCGCGCGCTCCAGGACGGCCACCCGGTAGGCGCGGAAGCCGCTGGTGAAGTCGCGCACGTCGGCCAGGCCCAGCAGCCGGCGCAGGACCAGCGCGGCGGTCCTGGACAGCAGCCGGCGCAGTCCGGGCGCGCTGCTGTCGTCGCCGCCGCGTACGAACCGCGAGCAGATGGCGATGTCCGCGCCGGCCTGGATCTGGTCCTGCAACGGGGGGATCAGCGTGGGGTCGTGGGTGTCGTCGGCGTCCATGACGACCACGACGTCCTCCGGCCCGGCGGCTGCCAGCACGGCCTGTAGTCCGGAGCGGACGGCCTGGCCGAGGCCGAGGTTGGTCTCGTGGCGGATCAGCCGCACGGCCAGGCCGGACAGGCCGATGGCGGCGATGTCGGCGGTGCGGTCGGTGGAGCCGTCGTCGACGACCCAGACGGTCAGCTCCTCGGTGCGGGCCAGGACGGCGAGTCGTTTGAGGAGCGCGGGGAGCGCGGCCTCCTCGTTGTAGGCGGGCAGGACGACGTGGGCGTGGCCGCGCAGCCGGGGCTCGACGGTGCGCGCGGTCGGCTGGACGACCGGTTCCGGTGTGTAGATCACCTGGACCTCTTCGACTGCCACGGCAGACCCCTCACCAATGATCGACTTCGGGAAACAGGAGAATTATCGACCTGGCCCGTCCGTTTGCTGGCGAGTCCCCCCGGCGAATTCCGGCAGGTTCCGCGAAAATCGAGTGACGGGCGAAGAACAGGCTGGCGCGGACTGCTGATCGAGTCCTGGAGAGGTGAGCGCGGTGAACTCTCGAAAGTGTGAAAAATCGGCGAGAAACCGAAGGGGCATATACGCAGAGATGACTTTGAGCTATTTCGGGTGAATTTGAATGGGTGAACGTTGTGCGACCGGTCCTGAGTGGCCGGTCAAGGAAGGTGAGCGATGCTGACCGACACATCGTCGAGCGCGAGGTCGCGCGTGCTGGCGACCCGACCCGCGCCGCCGCACACGCGTCGCCGGCCCACCTGGATGCCGGGCGTACGTCTCAAACCCGATCCCGGCCACGAGTGGCTCAGCCGGGTGAACGCCGTCGCCGTGCTGCTGCTGGCCGTCGACGTCGGCGCGCTGGCCGCCGCGCTGGCCGCCGTCCCCACCACCCCACCGGCCGGCTGGGCGGTGGCCGTCTCGGTCACCGTCCTCGGCGCCCGCGCGTGCGCCCGGCTCTACCGGCGCCGCCTGTGGCTGTCGTGGCTGCACGACCTGCCCCGCTCGGCCGGCGCGACCCTGGTCGCCTTCGCCCTGCTCACCGGGATCGCCCTGGTCGCCGGGCTGGACGAACAGACCACCCGGTCGGTGCAGTGGACCGTGGTGGCCGCCGCCGCGCTCAGCGAACCGGTGCGCCTGGCGGTGTTCGCCTTCGGCCGCTGGTGCCGGCGCCGCCTTGGCCGCTGTGACCGCACCATCGTCGTCGGCGCCGGCAAGGTGGGCGCCGACCTCGCCGCGACCATGGCCCGCCACCCCGAGTACGGCCTCGCGCCGGTGGGCTTCGTCGACGCCGAACCCAGCCCCGACCACGCCGACCTGCCGGTGGAACTGCTCGCCGAGGACCTGTCCGAGGCGATCGCCCGGCTGCGGGTCGGCACCGTGGTCCTGGCGTTCTCGCACGCCCTCGAGTCGCCGGTGGTCGACGCGGCGATCACCGCGCACCGCCTCGGCTGCACGGTCCTGGTCGTGCCACGGATGTACGAGCTGTACCAGGACGGGCCGGACATCGAGCGGGTGTGCAGCTACCCGCTGATCCGGCTGAGCACCGCGCCGACCACCCGGCCCAGCTGGTGGGTCAAGCGCGCACTGGACGTGCTGGCGGCCGCCTCCGCCCTGGTCGTGCTGGCCCCGCTGATCGGGCTGTGCGCGCTGGCCGTACTCGTGGAGAGCGGCCGGCCGGTGATCTTCCGCCAGGTGCGGGTCGGCATGGACGACCGCACCTTCCAGCTGTACAAGCTGCGCAGCGTCCGCCAGGGCGAGGTGGACGACTCGCAGAGCACCTGGTCGGTCGACGGCGACGCGCGGGTCGGCCCGGTCGGCCGCTTCCTGCGCAGGACCTCGATCGACGAACTGCCCCAGCTGTGGAACATCCTGCGCGGCGACATGTCGGTCGTCGGCCCCCGGCCGGAGCGGCCGGGGTTCGTCCGCCAGTTCTCCAGCATCCACGAGCTGTACTGGGCGCGGCACCGGGTGCCGACCGGGCTGACCGGGCTCGCCCAGGTGCACGGCCTGCGCGGGGACACCTCGATCGCCGAGCGGTCCCGGTACGACAACTACTACATCGCCAACTGGTCACTGTGGCTGGACCTGAAGATCGTCGTCATGACCGTCGGCGAGCTGCTGTTCAGGTGGGGCCGGTGACCGCCCGGTGGCGGCGCCTGGTCGCCGCGCTGGGAGCGGCCGGGGCGGTCACGGCGGCCTGCGGACCGGGCTGGGCGACCAACGCCGCCCCGCCGCCCACGCCGCTGGCCCCGTGCGCCTGGTGGTACGGCATCGGCGACAAGCCGACCGACGCGGACATCGAACTGGCCGCGCGGCGGTACCAGGTGGTGGTGCTCAACGCGTGGGAGCTGGACGCCCTGCACAAGCTCCGCGAGCTCAACCCGGACGTGAAGGTGCTGGTGTACAAGGACCTTTCCAGCACCCGCAACTACGAGGGCGCGGTCATCGGCGACCAGGACGCGCCGCTGCTGCCCACCGGCATCGGCTACTACGCCGCCGAGCGCGGCAACCCGGAGTGGTTCGCGCTGGACTCCGCCGGCTCCCGGATCGGCTGGGAGGGCTTCCCGCAGCACTGGCAGATGACCGTGTGGGACACCAACTACCAGCAGGCGTGGACCGACGCGGTCACCGAGGAGGTCGTCCGCGAAGGCTGGGACGGGGTGTTGGCGGACAACGACTTCAACACGCTGTCCCACTACTCACCGGTCCTGCTGCAGGGCACCGCCAGCCGGGAGGAGACCGACCAGAAGCTGCGCGACGGCCTCGACGTGTTCCTCGGCAAGGTCGGCGACACGTTGCGGGACAAGGGAAAGATGTTCGTCCCCAACGTCTCCGAGACGTTCCTGCGGCCGGGCAGATGGACCGCGCACAGCCGCTACAGCGGGGCCATGGAGGAGAATTTCGGCTTCCGCGACGACGGGGGCGGCGGCGGACTGCTGACCTTCCAGGGCAACCAGTGGCAGGAGCTGCGCGCGCAGGCCGCGCTCGGCGAGTCGTGGCTGCTGCTGGTCACCCACACCAAGGACGCCCGCCAGGAACGGGCGGGGTACGCGAGCGCGGCGCTGCTGGCCGGCCCGTACAGCTGCTGGACGAAGTCCTCGACCCCCAACTACCTGGATCCCGAGTGGTCGACGCTGCAGGACGCCGGCCTTGGCGAGGCCGTCGACTGGGCCGGCCGCGAACCGAGCGGGGTGTGGACCCGCACGTTCACCCACGGCTGGGTGGCGGTCAACCCGACCGGCGCGGCCGCGGCCGTCACCCCGCCGGCGGGTCTGGTCGACCTGGAGGGCAACCCGGTCACCCAGGTCGACCTGGCGGCGGCCGACGGGGTGGTCCTGGTCAAGCCCCAGGAGCAGGCGGCCCCGCCGCCCCGCTGAGACCGTCGTAGAGCGCGAGGTGGCGCCGGGCGCTGACGTCCGGGGCGAACCGCCGCCGCGCGCCGTCGGCGAGCAGCCGGCCGGTGCCGCCGGGGTCCTGGTCGGCGAACAGGGCACGCAGCGCCACCGCGAGCCCGGCGACGTCGCCGGGGACGGCCAGCAACGGGGCCGTCCCCGGCACGGTCAGCATGTCGGCCACCCCGCCGGTGTCGGTCGCCACCACCGGTTTCCCGGCGGCCATCGCCTCGGCGACGACCAGCGGCTGCTGCTCCATGACCGAGGGCAGCACCAACGCGTCGTGCTCGCGCAGCAACCGGGGGACGTCACCGCGGAAGCCGAGGAACCGCACCCGCCCGGCCAGCGCGTCGCGGCGCGCGGCCCGCTCGGCCACCGGCCGCTGCGGCCCGTCGCCGATGACCGTCAGCGTGGCGTCCGCCGGCATCGTCCCGGGGATGGCCAGCGCGTCCAGCAGGTCGAGCAGCCCCTTGCGCTCCACCAACAACCCGGCGAACACCAGCCGCCGCACCGGCCCGGCCGGAGGTGACGGCTCGGGCAGGTCGACGCAGTTGTCGATGTGCGCGAGCCGGTGCGCCGGCACCCGCAGGCGGGTCCGCAGGAAGGTGGCCATCGCCGGCGCGGGCACCACCGTGCGGCTCATCAACCGCGCCACCACCGCGTCCCCCGCGAGAACGCCCCGGGTGTACCCGCGGGGCGCGGGCGCGCGCGGGAGTCCCCGCAGCCACGGCTCGGCCACGTCGTCGGGCACCCCGTGGTAGGTGTGCACGACCGGCACGACCCGGCGCAGCGCGGCGGTCACCAGCCCGGCCCGGCGGTCCTGGGCGTGCACCACGTGCGGGCGCCACGCCACGACGGCGGCCCGCAGCCGTCGCGCACCGCGCAGATCTCCCTTGCGGGACACCGTCACCAGCTCGTGCCGCCCGTCGATCCGCTCGGCCCCACGCCGGGGCGTCGGCCCGAACACCCGGACCTCCGCGTCGCGCGCCAACGCCACCGCCAACGCGACGGTCACGTCCACCGGCCCACCGCTGTCCTGGGTGAGGACGAACGCGACCCTCACCCGGGCGCTCCGGTGTGGGCCTTCTCGGCCAGCACGCAGAGGCGGTCGGTGGCCTGGGCGGCGGCGAACAGGTCCGCCGCGCGGCCCCGGCCCGCGCGGCCCTCACGGTCGGCCACCTCGGGGTGGCGAAGCCGCGACGCGACGGCGTCGGCCAGGGCCGGGAGGTCACCGGCCGGGAGCACCGCGCCCGCCCCGGCGACGCTCTGCCGGACGCCGCCGACGTCGAAGGCCACCACCGACCGGCCGCAGGCCATCGCCTCCAGCGGGACCAGGGCCATGCCCTCGGCCCGGGACGGCACCACCACCACGTCCGCCGCCGCGTAGTGGGCGGCCACCTCGTCGCTGTGGCCCCACCACAGGACCGAGTCGTGGGTGGCGGCGGGGATCGTCGCGCGCCAGCGGGCGCCCAGGGCACCGTCGCCGACCAGGACCAGCCGGGCGTCGGGCACCCGCGCGTGGACCGCCGGCCACGCGGCCAGCAGCTGGTCCTGGCCCTTGAGCGGCGCCAGCCGGCCGACGCACACGGCGATCGGCACGTCCGGCGGCAGGCCCAGCAGGCGGCGGGCGGCCCGGCGGTCGGCGGGGCGCAGCCGGTCGGTGTCCACGCCGTTGCACACCACCTCGGCCGGGGCGTCGATCCCGGCGTCCCGGCCGGCGGCCAGCTCGTCGTCGCTGACACAGACCAGGTGCCGGGTCCAGCGGGCGGCCCACCGCTCCCAGACGACGGCCGGGCCGCGCAGCGGGCGCGGCGCGGACTGGAAGGACCACAGGTGTGGCTGGAACAGCGTCGGGCACCGGCCGCGCAGCGCCAGCCGCCCGGCGAGACCGGCCGACGAGCTGTGCAGGTGCACGACGTCGGGGTCGAGCCGGCGCAGGGTGCGGCGCAGGCGCACCAGGTCCGCGAGCGTGGGCGTGCGGCTGGCCGGCCAGGCACCCACGTCGACGCCGGCCGCGCGGCAGTGGTCGGGCAGCCACCCGGCCGGCGGGCACACCACGGTGACCGCCCAGCCCCGGTCGCGTTGCGCGGTCGCCAACTGGCGGACCACCTCGGCCACGCCGGCGGTCACCGGCTGGCTCACGTGCACGATCCTCACCGCACCCCGCCTCTCGCCCGCAGTTCCCGCACCGCGCCCCGGTGGGTGAGCAGCGACGCCCCGGTGTAGACGGCGGCCAGCACCAGCGCCTCGGCCAGCGCGGCCGGCACCGACGCCGGGGGTCCGAGCCACCAGTCGGACAGCAGCGCGACGGCCACGCACGGCACGGCCGCCGCCACGACCCCGACGGCGATGTCGGCCAGGTCGGCCGCCGGGAACGCGAGTCCGGCGCGGACCAGCGTCCGCCAGGTCAGCACGACCAGCAGCCACGCGACGACGGCCTGCGCGCCGGCGACGACCGCCAGCCCGTGGCGCGTGCCCGCCGCCAGCGCGGCCGCCAGCACCGCCAGGTGCGTCAGCTCCAGCAGCAGGTAGCGCCGCGCCGGACCGGCGGCCTTGATCGTCTGGTACCAGGTCTGCAGCAGGCTCATGGCCAGGCCGTAGCCGCACAGCAGCACCAGCACCGGTCCTGCTGGGGCCCACCGCTGGCCGAGCACCGTCACGTGGTCGGCCAGCAGCGCGGCCACCAGGTACAGCCCGCCGCAGACGACCGAGGTGGCCCGGGTGAACCGGGCGGTCGCCGCCGCGAGACCCTCGCCGTCGCGGACCAGCCGGGTGTAGACCGGGAAGGCCACCGCGGCCAGCACCACCGCCACCAGCACGTAGGGCATCCACGCGATCCGGAACGCCAGCGAGTACACCCCGACCGCCGCCGGGCCGAGCACGTGCCCGATCGCCAGGTAGTCCACGGTGGTCAGCAGGATCGCGACCACGGCCGCCGGGCCGACCACCGCGATCCAGCGCAGTGCCTCGGCCGCGGCGGCGCGGTCCCATCCCGGCCGGGGCGGCACCCCGACGGCCCAGGCCAGCACCGGCAGCGTGACCGAGGTGCACAGCAACCCGGCGACCAGCGACAACGGCCCGATCCCGGCGGCGGCCAGCGCGACGGTGAGCGCCGCGCCGAGCACCGCGCTGCCCGCGTCGGGCAGCAGCCGGCGACGGAAGTCCAGCCGCCGGTGCATCAACGCCAACTGCACCCCACCGGCGGCCGAGAACGGCAGACTCACCGCCGCCAGCCGCAGCAGCGGTGCCGCCTGCGGACTGCCCAGCAGCGCGGCGAGCGGCCCGGCGGCCACGGCCAGCACGGCGGCGAGCACGATCCCGGTGCCGACACTGAGCGTCAGCACGGTCGCGGCGAGCCGCCGCGGGTCACCGGTGGTGCGCCCGACGACGTCGTAGACCCCCATCGCCTGCACGACCTGGCCGATGTTCACCAGCGCCACCGCGAGCGCCACCGCGCCAAGCCCGTCCTCGGTGAGGAACGCCGCGAGCGCCACCGTCACCGCCACCTGGCTGCCCTTGCTCACCAGGTTCACCAGCCCGAGCCACAACGTCCCCCGGACGGCCCGCGCCCCCAGAACACTCACGGAACGCCCACGACGTCCGGTCGTCGCACCGCCGTGCGCCGCAGCGCGAAGGTCACCAGCAGCGCCCACGCCGCGACCAGCGCCACGCCGTCGACCGTGACCGAGGCCCGTTCGCCGAGCACCGACCGGATCACCGAGTCCGCCGCGTACAGGTGCGCGAACGGCACGGCCGTCGCGGCGAGCGCCACCACCAGCCACTGCCAGCCGCGTTCGGCGCGCCGGCGCCACCACACGGCCGCCACCAGCGCGGCGGCCGGCACCGCGAACAGCACGTCACCCGGCTGGTGCACCAGCGCCACCACCACGGCCAGGCACGTGAGCAGGTCGGCGACCGCCGGGGCGTCCGGGTCGGGCAGCCGGTCGAGCCGGCGCGCCAGCACCGCGCTCACCGCCAGTACCGCGACCAGCGTGAGCGGCTCGACCAGCGGCGGCAGCCACCCGGTGAGCCGGAACAGCACGGCCGGCAGGTCGACGCGTTGGGCGGTCAGCGAGTCGACCGCGCCGTAGCCGGTGTTCGACGCGTGCGCGAGGTTGGCGGCCAGCGTGTCCAGCACCGACCCTGGCCCGCCGCCGCGCACGGTCAGCACCGCCAGCACCGGCAGGCTCGCCACCGCCGCGACCGCCGTCCCGCCCAGCGCCACCCCGCGCGAACCCCTGGCGAACAGCACCACCGCCAGCGGCAGCCCGAACTGCGGCTTGAGCCAGGCCACCGCGAGCGCCAGCACCGCCAGCCGGGGGTTGCTGGACCGTGTCAGCAGAGCCCCGGCCGCGCCGACGGCCACCAGCGGGTTGACCTGCCCGAGGTAGAGCTGTGCCTTGCCGACCTGGCTGAGCACCAGCAGCGCGGCGATCACCACCGTGCCGGTGACGATCGGCACCGGCACCCGGGTACGGACCCGGCTGGCGGCCATCGCGGCCAGGACCACCAGCAGTACCAACGAGGTCAGCGCGAACAGCACGGCGCCGGTCCGGTAGCCGGGCAGCGCGAACGGCAGGTGCGCCACCAGGTGGTAGGGCTGGTACAGGTTGAAGTTCTGGCGCACCGGCCAGTGCGCGAACATGGTCGCCGGGTCGTACGGGTTGCCGCCGGCCAGGAACTCCCGCACGGGGAAGTAGAGCGCGTCGCGGAAGTCCTGCATCCGCACTTCGGCCTCGTTGCCGGCGGTCGGCAACGGCACCTGCCAGGACGCCCGCAGCGCCCACCACGCCCCGAGCACCCCGGCCACGGCCGCCGCGACCAGCCCGGCCCGTCGGGCGGTCACGCCAGCACCACCGCGATCAGTACCGACGGCTCCGGCAGCAGCGCCGCGACGGTCGCGAGCTGGTCCTGGCGCCGCGCGCCCCGGGTCACCGCGACCACCGCCTCCCCGAGAACCGGGTCGGGGTCGGGGGTGTGCCGGCCGTCCGGGGCGGTCAGCTCACCGCCCAGCCGCCTGGACAGCCGGTTGTCCAGTGCCCGCGCCGTCGATTCGACGTCGGCGGCGACCGCCAGCACCCGGGGTGGGCGCGCGGCGACGACACACAGCCGGGCGAGCCGTTCGGTCAGGTCGTCGGTGTCGGCGCGCAGGATCACCACCGGCGGCCGGTCCGGCAGGGCGGTGCGCACGGCGGCCAGGGCGGACGTGCGGCGCAGGTGGCGCAGCGACCCGACGGCGACCCCGGCCGCCGCCGCGACCGTCAGCGCGAGACCGAGGCCGAACGGGCGGTCGGGGGAGACCTGGATGACGTCCGGGCGCTGGTCGAGCACGCGTAGCGCGGCGGCGGGGGCCAGCAGGTCGGCCTTGATCATCGCGCGGGCGATCGCGCTGGCGGCGTCGCCGGCGAGTTCGCGGGACGGCACCCGCACGGTCAGCCTGGCCAGCCCGGAGGCCGGCACCAGCTCGACCGACACCCCGTTGGCCAGGACCTCGGCGTCGCCGCCGGTGTCGGCGGCGGCGGTGCGCAGCACCGACGGGCTGCGGGCCAGTTCGGCGAGCGCGGGCAGGGTGAACGAGACGACCTCGCCGTACTGGGCCGCGCCGCCGCCGGCGACCGGACCGGCGACCAGGCTGACCCGGCCCTCGTACTGCTCGCCGGCCAGTTCGGTGGTGGCCAGTACGCCGCCGCCGGTGAGCACGGCGGCCAGCGTGCCGGCCACCACCGGGCGGCCCAGCCGCCCGGCGATCCGCCGCAGGGCGGGGGTCCGGCCGGGATCCACCGGCACGCGGGCCGACTCGACGGGGGCGGGGGCGGTCGCGGTACTCATCTGGTTCCTCCGGCCACGGCGGTCGCCAGGATCTCGTTGTAGGTCTTCATCAGCGTCTCGGGATTGTGTCTGGTGTGGACGTACAGGGAGCCGGCGGCGGCCGCCGTGGCGCGCGCGGCCGGGTCGAACAGCAAGGCGCACAACGCCTCCGCGGTGGCGACCGCGTCGCCGGGCGGCACCAGCAGCCCGCCGCCGCCGGCGAGCACCTCCCGCACACCGTCCACATCGGAGGCCACGACCGGGCGGCCGGCGGCCAGCGACTCCAGCACGGCGACCGGCATGCCCTCCCAGTCGCTGGTGAGCACGGTCAGGTCGGCGGCGGCCAACAGGTCGGGCACGTCCCGGCGGGTGCCCAGGAACCGGACGCGGCCGGTGAGTCCCAGTTCGGCGCAGCGCGCGCCCAGTGCCGCGCGGCGGCTGCCGTCACCGGCCAGCAGCAGGACGGCGTCGTCGAGCAGAGCCCACGCGGCGAGCAGCACGTCGTGGCGTTTCTGGGGTTCCAGCCGGGCCACGCACAGCGCCACCGGCACCGTCGGGTCGAGTCCGAGGTCGGCGCGCACGGTCGCGCGGTCGCGGGCCGGCGGCTGGTCGAACACGGCGTTGGGCACCACCACGGGTTCGGGCAGGCCGGCGGCGCGCAGCCCGGCGGCGGCCGAGTCGGCGACGGCGACCACCGTGCGCGAGGTGCGTCGCAGGATCCGCGCGGCGGCCGGGTAGTCGACGTGCGCGACGCCGTGGAACACCGTCACCACGGGGATCCGGCGGCCGGTGACCGCCAGCCGGGACACCACGCTGGCCGAGATGTTGTGCGCCAGCACGACGTCGGGCGCGAACTCGCGTACCGCCCAGCGGGTGGCGTGCGCCGCGCGCAGCACCCCGGTCGCCCGGCGGTGCGGGGCCGGCACGGCGAAGGTCGCCACCCCGCGTGCCCGCAGCGCGTCGGCGCGGTGGCCGCCGGCGCTGGCCACGGCCGAGGTCCAGTCGGCCTGGTCGCCGGCCAGCGCCATCCCGGCGACGAGCGTCTCCGCGCCGCCGGTGCCCATCTCAGTGATCACGTGCAGTACCCGCACGGGCCGCTCCTTCCTTCTCGATCGACAGGGCGACGGCGACCAGCAGCCACAGCGGCAGGTAGTACTGCTCGGACAGGAACGTCGCGGCGACCAGCACGGCCACCAGGCTCGCCTGCACGGCGAGAGCCGTGCGCCGGTCGGGGCCGTGGCGCACCGCGCGTTCGGTCGCCACCAGCGCGGCGGCGGCCAACCCGAGGAACAGCACCAGCGCGGGAAGCCCGAACTCGGCGGCCACCTCCAGGTACATGTTGTGCGCCACCGGCGTCGGCTCGGCCAGTTCCGCGTTGCGCGAGGCCGTCACGTACTCGCTGCGGAACCCGCCCGGCCCGACGCCCAGGACCGGGTTCTCGCCGAGCATGCGGGCCGCCGCCCGCCACCGCAGCTCCCGTGTGTCTACATTGGACTCCGCGATGAAACTCTTCTCCCGCAACGCCCTCGTCAGCGCCGGCCCGAGAGCCGCCATCGCCGCCACGCCGGCCACCGCCAGCCCGGCCACCGACACGGCGAGCACCCGCACCGGCAGCACCCGCCGCCACACCAGCCACACCACGGCCGCCGCCAGCGCCAACAACCCGCCCCGGGAGAAGGTCGCCAGCGTCCCGGCCACCAACAGCCCCACCGCGCCGGCCGCCAACACCCGCTCCACCGGCGAGGGCCGGCCGGGCAGCACCGCGGCCACCAGCGGCAGCGCCGCCACCAGGACGAAGGCCAGGTCGTTCGGGTCGGGCAGCGGACCGGTGGCCCGCGCCGCCCCGGCGGCCACGCTGACCAGCGCGCCCGCCCCGGCCACCGACGCCCCGGCGACCGCCGAGGCCAGCAGCGCCACCACGGCGGCCTCCCGCGCCGCGACGTCGGCCAGCACCACGGTCAGCGCGAGGAACGGCAGCCACCGCCCCAGGTACTCGGCGGTGAACGGCTCCCCGGCGTGCACCGCCGAGGACAGCAACGCGACCAGGGTCAGCCCGGCCAGCAGCAGGTGCACCGGGTGCCAGGCCGGCGGCCGGCGCTCCCGCAGCCGGGTCACCGCCCACACCACCACGAGCAGCGCGGCCGGCACCTTGCCCAGGTCGCGGTGCACGGCGGCCAGGTAGCCCTCCAGCGGCGCGAGCGCGACCGTCAGACAGGCCAACGCGGGCAGCACACGAGTCACCGCGCGGCCGTCCTCGCCCGGCGGGGGAGTCCGGTACGGGCGACGTGCTCGCCGGTGCCCACGACGTCGAACCGGGCGGTGGCCGCCGCCAGCGTCCAGCCCAGCAGGGCGACCTTCTCGGCGGCCGGAACGTCCATCCCGGGGAAGAACTCCAGCCCCGGCGCCTCGCCCGCGCCGAGCACGTCGGTCGGGTGCACCAGCAGCGACGGACCGACCCCCAGCCGCCGGCACAGCCCGAGCGCGGTGGCGACGTAGCGCCGGGCCAGACGCGGCGAGATCCGGTACAGGGTCAGCACGTAGGCGCCGTGGATCGGCACCCGCAGCAGCGGCATCGTGGTCACCGGAAGTTCCACCAGGCCGGGGCCATCGCCCACCAGCCAGCGGTGCGCGGTGTTCGGCGCGAACACCCGGGAGAACCCGCCGTAGAGCCCGGCCAGCCGCTCGTCCACCACCGGCGCGGTGCGGTTGTGCACGGCGCGCGCGACCGGCCCGATCCAGGTGGGCAGCGTGGACGCGTCGTAGACGTAGCCGCGCTCGGCGAGGACCGAGAGCAACGTGGGGGAGACGCTGTAGCCGGGGCCACGGAACCCGGTCGGCGCGGGCGCGCCGGCCGCGACGATCGCGGCCTCGGTCCTGGCGACCTCCTCGACGAGTTCGGCGCGGGAGTACCGGTGCAGCCACGGCTCGTGGCGGTGGGAGTGGTTGCCGATCTCGTGGCCGTCACCGGCGAACGCGGCCACGGCGGCCGCCCCGTCCGCGCGCTCGGCGTCGGTGCCGACGGCGAACGCCGTCGCCGTCACGCCGTGTTCGCCGAGGACGTCGAGCAGGCGGGGCACGGCCGCCGGCAGGAAGCTGGGCAGCCGTTCCCAGCCGGGGTCGCCGTGGGTCTTGAGGTAGGCCCACAGGTTGTCCAGGTCGACCGACACGCTGGCGGTCGGGCGTGCGCTCATACCGGCTCGCGGGTGGCGCTGGTGGCGGGGGTGGAGGTCGTGCCGGGGCGGGCGGACAGGCCGAGGACGAGCACGCCGGCGACCGCCAGCGTGAGCCCGACCCCGACCGCCCATTCCCGCCCCGGCACTGTCCGGTCGCCCAGCACGGCGAGACCGACCACGGAGGTCGCGACCATGGTGACGGAGTCCATGATCGCGACCGTGGCGGTCGCCGAGCCCCTGGCCAGCGCACTGGCCAGGCAGGCCTGACCGAGCACCGCGGCCAGCAGCACCAACCACGCCAGTGGGTTGAGCGGCAGGCCCGACAGTGGCTCGTCGGCCAGCGACCGGCTGCTGATCGCCAGCACGGCGAACGCCGTGCCGGCAAGGGTCGCGAGTGCGGTGGTCGAACTGGTCCGGCCGCCGCGGGTGAGCGCGAGGCCGGCCAGCAGCGGCAGCCCCAGCAGGAGCAGACCGGCGGTGGTCGGGATGTCCCTGGCCACCGCCGGGGAGGCGGCCGAGGCGAGCAGCGAGATCCCGGTCGCCAGCACGACCAGCATCGCCACCTCGACGGCCCGCACGCGCCAGCGCAGGACCAGCGCACCGAAGACGGTGGCCAGTCCGACGGCGCCGCAGGCCGCCGCCTGCACCAGGAACAGCGGCAGCTGTGCCCTGGCGAGGAAGGCGAACGCGAACCCGGTCACCTGTCCGGCGAACCCCAGCAGGTACAGGGGATCGCCGGCCAGGCGGCCGAGCAGCCCGAGGTTGCCGCGCGCCCCGGTGCGCAGCGCACGCCGGGCGGCGACGGACTGCGCGACGATGCCCGCGGCATAGGCCGCGACGGACACCGCGAGTTCGACGTAACCCGGCACTTCGACCCAACCCCCTGGAAACCTCGCCGCCACAACGGCTTTCGCACACCGCAGGCAGAGAGTACGGATCGAATAGCGAATACCCGACCGAAGTATGGGTTAGGCCGAATTACTTGCCGTGCGTAGGAATTATCAGTGACAAGAAACCGGAACGGGCAGAAATATCACTCTGTCGGGTTAAACGGCTCCGGCGTACTGGCTGATCCAGGAGCGGAAGTACGGGACGTCCACGTAGATCGAGGGTTCCCGGGCACAGGTGGCACTGCCACCGGAGCGGCTGGTGGCCCCCACCAGCTGCCAGACCCCGTTGACCCGCTTGACCTCCGGGCCGCCGGAGTCGCCGTAGCAGGCGCCCCGCGAGTTGTTCGGATTGTCGGTGCAGATCTCACTCGGCCCGCTGATACCACCGCCGAGGCATTCGCCGTCGCTGACGATCGAGGTGTTCAGCTCCTGCAGGATGACCGGCGCCGAGCCACAACCCCGGGTCGGGCAGGTCTGGCCCCAGCCGATGATGCGTGTCTGGGTGCCCACCGCGCCGGAGGTCGAGGCGAGCGTGATCGGCGCCTGGCCGACGGGGGTCGCCAGCTGGAGCAGGGCCAGGTCGGCGCTCGGGTGGCCGACACGCCGGGTGACCCTGGCCACCGTGCCGCCGCTGGTCCGGTTGGTCGTGCCGACCCGCACCTGGTACGGGGTACCGCAGTGGGCGGCGGTGACCACCCAGCTCGACGTGATCAGCGACCCACCGCAGGAGTGGCCGCCGGCGCTGTTCTGCAGTGAGGCCATGAACGAGTAGGTCTCGGTCGCGTTGCCGCCACCCACGATGAACGGGGTGACGTCCTGGGGCGTCTCGGCCGCCGCGGCGGCGGGCGTCATCAGCCCGCCGATCACCGCGGCGGTCGTGGCGACCAGGGTCACGAGCAGGGATCGTGCTCTCATGGTTGCGTCTCCTGTTGTCGGCCCGGGGCCCTCGACCCGGGTAATGCCAACGTAAGGAGACGGTGACGGCGGAGGGCACCTCCGTTCGGTGGTTCACATCAACAGAAAGGGCCGCGACTCAGTGGGCGAACTTGAGTCCCACGACCCCGGCGACGATCAGCAGCAGGCACAGCAGCCGCAGGACCGTGGCGGGTTCGGCGAGGAAGACCATGCCGTACGCGGCGGTGCCCACGGCACCGATCCCGACCCAGATCGCGTAGGCGGTGCCGATCGGGATGCTGCGCATGGCGAAACCGAGCCCGCCCATGCTGGCCACCAGCGCGACGCCGAACACGAGCGTGGGAACGAGGCGGGTGAAGTTGGCGCTCCTGCCGAGGGCGATCGCCCAGACGGTCTCGAGCAGGCCGGAAACGACGAGAACGATCCAGTGCATGATGGAGGACGTGTCGTCTTTGCCTGGCCGGGTACGACACGCTCGTCCGGTGCGGTGCGGGAGTGCGCCGCCGTCGTCCACTGTAGCCCATACCGGCGGCGGATCCGGGTATGTTCTCCGACGTGCCGGAACTCGCATGGCTGACCAGCCGCCCTGTCGCGCACCGTGGGCTCTACGACGACGAGCAGGGCCGCCCGGAGAACTCGCTGCCGGCCTTCGAGCACGCGGCGTCGCGTGGCGTGCCGTTCGAGTTCGACGTCCAGCTCACCAGCGACGGCCAGCCGGTGGTGCTGCACGACGCCGACGTGGCCGCGATCACCGGCACCGCCACCGGGGTGCACGAGTTGGACGCGCGCGCGGTGGGCGCGCTGCGCCTGCCGGGTGACCAGCCGGTGCCCACGCTCGACCAGGTCCTGGAACTGGTGGACGGCCGGGTGCCGATGGTGGTCGACGTGCGCCGCTGGGGCCTGCGGCACTCGCCGGGCCTGGAGCGGGCGGTGGCCGACCGGCTGCGCGGCTACCGGGGTGAGGCGGTCGTGCAGTCGTTCGATCCGTTCGCGCTGCGCCGGTTGCGCCGGCTGCTGCCGGGGCTGGGCGTCGGTCAGGCGTCCGGGTCGCTGCGCTCGGTGTCGCCGGTGGTCCGGGCGGTCGGCCGGACGATGGTGACCAACGCGTTCACCCGCCCGGACTTCCTGACCTACGAGCTGACCGAGTTACCCGACCGGTTCGTTTCCTTCTGGCGCAACGGGAAACGTCCGGTGATCGCCTACACCGCGCACTCGCCCGCCGAGGAGGCCACCGCCCGCCGGCTGGCCGACGGGTTCTTCTTCTCCGGGTACCTGCCCGAGGTCTACCGCTGAGGGGTGGCCTCGCCGCGCTGCACCGGGAACGCGAGGTCCTTGAAGAACGACTCCGCCTCGAACTCGCGGATCTCGTGCACCCGTTTCATGAGTTCCACGACGGCCTCGTGGTCGGTGCCCGGTTCCCGGCAGCGCCACGCCCACAGTGCCGAGGTGATGGCCATCTCCGTCTTGCGCAGCAGGATCCAGGACTGGTCCCAGCGGTAGAACGCGCGCAGTGAGGTGATCGCCGCGACGAGTACCCCGGTGATCGCGATGACGATGTCCTTGGCCTGGTAGTCGACGCTGACCAGCAGCGGCAGGCCGGCGCCGGCGATGATCACCAGGATCCCGCTGAGCCGGTAGAGCCGGCGGTGCCAGGTGGCGCGCAGGTCGTAGACCTGGCGCAGCCGCAGGGCGTAGGCCTCGGCGGCGGCGACGAAGTCGGCCGCGCCGTGATCGGGCAGCTCGACCCTGACCGGAGATCGGAACCCCATGTGTCGATGGTCCCACACGGGGTGAGCGCGTCAGGACGGATCGGGCTCCTCGACGTCGGCGAGCCAGGTCCGGAGCAGTCCTTCGAGCTGGCTCGCCTGGTCGGCGTCGAGCGCGGCCAGCAGGCGGTGCTCGTTGGCCATGTGGTCGGTGAACGCGCGGTCGATCAGTTCGCGGCCGGCGGTGGTCAGCGCGACCACCCGGCCCCGGCCGTCGGCCGTGCTGGGTCGGCGGGTGACCAGGCCGTCGCGTTCGAGGCGGTCCAGGCGTTTGGTCATCGCGCCGGTGGTGACCATGGTGAACCGTGCGAGTTCGCCGGGGGCGCGTTCGAACGGTGGCCCGGCGCGGCGCAGGGTGGCGAGCACGTCGAACTCGCCCTCGCCGAGGCCGTAGCGGCGGTACACCACGCACAGCTGTTCGGTGAGGTGGCCGGCGAGCCGGTGCAGGCGGCCGATCACGCCCTGGGGGGAGACGTCGAGGTCGGGGCGTTCGCGCGCCCACTCGGCCTGGATGCGGGCGACGTGATCGGGGTGTTCCGGCATGCCCTCGATTATAGCTTCCCAGGAAGGTATAATGTCTTCCATGGAAGCCAACCCGCGCTGGGTGCTGGTCACCGCGATCGCGCCCGTCGCCTGGGGCTCCACCTACTACGTGACCCACGCGTTCCTGCCGGCCGGCCACCCGCTGTGGGGCGCGCTGATCCGCGCCCTGCCGGCCGGCCTGCTGCTGCTCGCCGTGTGCCGGCGGCTGCCCCGGGGCGTGTGGTGGTGGCGCTCGCTGGTGCTCGGCACGCTCAACGTCGGCGCCTTCTTCGTCCTCGTCTACGTTGCCGCGCAACAACTTCCCAGCAGTGTCGCCTCGACGGTGATGGCGACCTCGCCGGTGGTGATGATGCTGTTCGCCTGGCTGCTGCTCGGCGACCCACCGCCGGTGCGCCACCTGGCCGGCGCCGGCCTGGGCATCGCCGGGGTGGCGCTGATGCTGCTGGCCGGCACCGGCACCGTCGACCTCGGCGGCGTGCTGGCCTCGGCCGGCGCGATGGTCATGTCCTCCTTCGGCTACCTGCTGGCCGAACGCTGGGGCCGCGAGCGCGGCGGCGATGGCGGCGGCGATGGCGGCGGCGTCGGCGTGCTCGCCTCCACGTCCTGGCAGCTGGTCGCGGGCGGGCTCGTGCTGGTGCCCTTCGCCGTGCTCGTCGAGGGTGCGCCGCCGGCGCTGGACGCCCCGGCCGTCGCCGCGTTCGCCTACGTCGCCGTGATCGCCACCGCGCTCGCCTTCGTTGCCTGGTTCGCCGGCCTGCGCCACCTCCAGACCGGAACCGTCGGGCTGGTCGGCCTGCTCAACCCGGTCACCGGGGTGCTGCTGGGCACCGCCATCGCCGCCGAGGCGCTCACCGGACGCCAGCTCTCCGGGCTGGCCCTGGTCCTCGCCGGTGTCCTGTTGGGACGGTCGGCGCCTCGATCGAGTGAACGACGGCGTGGCCTCCCGTGGCGTCGCGGCACCGCTTCTAGGTTTCGAGAACATGGCGAACCACCGGAGCGTGCGGACAGGTCGGACACTGGCGGCGAGCGGCGCGGCGACAGCCCTGTCGGGGCTGCTCGCGATCTGCGTAGGACTGGTCATGTCGGCCCAGGCGACGCCCGGCGTACCGGTGAACCCGGTCCGCCCCGTCTCACCGACCGACGCCGACGTCGACCCGAGCCACCACTTCCTGGTCCTCGTCGAGGGTGACGGCCAGCTCTACCGCCACGAGGCGGAGGGCACCGTGCTCGTCGGCGGCGACGTCAGCTGGGACGGCTACAACGTGGCGCCCAAGTCGACCCCGTACACCGTCCCGGGCGAGGACGCCCCGGCCGGCCTGGTGGTGCTCGGCGCGATCGACTTCGCCGGCTCGACCGGCGGTCAGCAGACCCTGGAGGTGACCCAGAACACCAACGGGTACTTCGCCGGGCTCGCCGGGGCGACCGTCGTGGAAGGTGGTGGGATCACCTACGTCGTCCCGCCGGGTGGCGACCAGAACGCCCGGCCGGCGATCGAGGTCGAGCGGGCGCAGTCAGCGGAGTCGATGGCCCGCGACGCCGGGTTCGACGTGCCGGGCCTGTTCGCGCTCTACCGCGAGCTCGCCGGCGAGATCGCCCAGTGCGCGAACACGATCGAACTGCTCGACCAGAACGGCGACGGGCCATGGCCCGGCGCCGGCAACGCCACGATCCGCCTGCGGCCCGGGCAGAACGTCGTCAACGCCACCGCCGCCCAACTGGCGAGCGTGCCCAACCTCAACCTCGCCGCCGGCAGCGCGCCGCTCGGCGAGGCCACCCTGGTGGTCAACGTCCCCGACCAGGGCAGCTACGACTGGCAGATGCCCCAGCTCGGCTTCCAGGGCAACGCCAACGCTCGGTACATCCTGTGGAACCTCGCCTCCGCCGGCACGGTCACCCTGCCGGTGACCGAGTCCGACACCGTGTGGGGCACCGTCTACGCGCCCGACGCCCGGCTCGTCGACCTGTCCGTCGGCAACATCGAGGGCAACGTCGTCGTCCGCGAACTCCAGCACGGCGGCAGCGTGGTCGCCGGTGGCCCGGACGTCGACGGCGGCGAGATCCACGACGCCCCCTTCGAGGGCACCGTCACCCCCTGCGGCACGCCCCCCACGACGACCACGACCACAACGACGACCGGGCCGACCACGACAACCGAGCCCACCACAACTGAACCCACCACAACTGAACCCACCACAAGCGAGCCCACGACAACTGAGCCCACCACAACCGGGCCCGTGACCACCACGAGTACCGCGCCGCCGCCCGGCCCCGGGCTCGCCCAGACCGGGTTCCCGGCCGGGTTGCTGGTCGTCGGTGGCGCCGGTCTGACGGTCGTGGGCGGTGTCCTGTTCGCGGTCGCCCGGCGCACCCGCCGACGTCCGGCCCGCTGATCACCGCGCCGGACCACTACCGCTCCGTCGTCGCAATGTGGTAGATCTTCCCACATTGTGAACGCGGATGCGGTCGTGGTCCGGCCGGTGCCACGATCTGGGCGTGTCCCGATCCGTCCACACCTGGCGAGACCGCACGGTCGACCTGCTGCTGGTCTCCTCGTCCACCTGTCGCCGCCGCCCGCCCCGCTGAGGGGCCGTGCCGGTCGTGTCGATTCGTGGAACCAGGAGCAAACCGTGACGTCGTCGCTCGTCGATGTGCCCGAGGTCCTCGCCGAGGTGGACCTGCCAGAACTGCGTGCCCTGCTGCACCCCGAGCGTGAGCTCTGGTCGGCCGGACAGCTGCGCTCGCTCACCGGCCAGGTCGCCGGCGAGCTGACCACCGCCCTGCTGGTCACCGCCCGCTACCGCTCCGACCAGCGCTGGTGGGCCAGGCTCGCACTGACCGGCGGCGTCGAACTGTGGCTGCTGTCGTGGCTGCCCGGCCAGGCCACCCGCCCGCACGACCACGGCGGGGCCTCCGGCTCGTTCACCGTGCTGCGCGGAACCCTGACCGAGACCTTCCGCTACCCGCGCGGCACCGTCCAGCGCGGGGAGCGGCGGACCGGGGAGACGGTCGCGTTCGGCGCCGGCCGCGCGCACGTCGTGGCCAACACCGGGATCGAGGCGGCGCTGAGCGTGCACGCGTACTCGCCGCCGCTGGTCCCCACCCGCGAGTACCGGAGCCTGGCCGACCTGAACGGAGCGACGACGTGAACGTCCAGGGACTGCTCGCCACCGCCCGCGCCGAGCTGGACCGGGTCTACGTGCACGACGCGGTGACGCTCCAGCGCCGGGGCGCGCTGCTGGTGGACATCCGCCCTTACCACAACCGGCTGGCCGAGGGCGAGATCCCGGGCGCGCTGGTGATCGAGCGGATCGTGCTGGAGTGGCGCCTTGACCCGGACGGCCCGGACCGCGTCCCCGAGGTGTCGGCCGACGACCAGGTGATCGTGTTCTGCAACGAGGGCTACGCCTCCAGCCTCGCCGCCCGCGACCTGCGCTCGCTCGGCCTGCCGCTGGCGACCGACCTGATCGGCGGGTTCCGCGCGTGGAAGCAGGCCGGCCTGCCGGTGATCAGGGGCGGATCACTGGCGATCACCTGATCACCGGGCGTCGAGCAGCGCCGCGATCCGGTGGGTGGCCTTGTCCAGCAGCTCGGCCAGCTCCGGCAGCCGGTCGTCGGTGACCCGCACGGTCGGGCCCTGGATCGCGACCGCGCCGATCACGCCGCCGCCCGGCCGCAGCACGGGGGCGGCGATCGCCCGGACCCCGGGGTTGCGTTCCTCGTCGTTGAGCGCCCAGCCGCGTTCGCGCACCAGCTCCAGTTCCGCGCGCAGCTGGTCCCGGTCGGTGATCGTGCGGTGGGTCGCCCGGACGAGGTCGCCGAGCTCGGTGATCTGCCCGTCGATGTCGCCGCTGTTGGCGAGCAGGCACTTGCCCATGGCCGACACGTGCATCGGCACCCGGCTGCCGGCCTCCTGGGAGAACCGCAGCGGCTGGCGCGACGCCACGTCGAGCACCACCCGGACCTCGTCGCCCGCCCGGATACCGAGGTTGATCGACTCGCCGGTGGCCTCCGCCAGCTCCTCCAGCAGCGGCAGCGCCTGCCGGTAGCCCAGGCGCTGCTCGGCCTTGCGGCCCAGTACGACCAGCGCCGGACCCAGCTGGTAGCGCTCGGTCCTCGGGTCCTGGGAGAGCACGCCGGCCTCGGTGAGCGCGCGGGCCAGCCGGTGCGCGGTGCTCGGGGTGAGCCCGGTCCGCTGGGCGAGTTCGGTGACCCCCACCCCGTCGTCCTCGCCCTCGACGCAGCGCAGCACGCTCAGGGCGCGTTCGACACTCTGGGCGCCGGAGCGCGGCGGCGGTGAGGGCGCGTCGGTCACGCCGGAATCCTCGCACACACGGCGACCGGCCGGTCGGGACCGTCAGTGACCCGTCCGCCGGCGCTCCACTGTGGAGGGTCCGGGATCCAGGATGACCGGATGGGTCTCGTCGAACCGGTAGCCGACGCCCCGGACGGTCGCGATGACCGACCGGTACGGCCCGAGCTTGTCGCGCAGCCGCCGGACGTGCACGTCGACCGTGCGGCTGCCGCGTACCTCGGCCACGCCCCACACCTGCGTCATCAGCGCGCCCCGGCGGTGCACCTGGTTGGGTCGGGCGGCCAGGAACTCCAGCAGGTCGTACTCGAGGCGGGTCAGGTCCAGCGGTTCGCCGTCGCGCAGGACCGTCCGGGAGCTGGGCCGGATATGCAGCCACCCGTCCCTGGACGCCGGTATGTCCTGTGTGGACTGCGGGGGGAGGTGCGGTGGCGCGGGGGAGACCGCCGCGCCGGGTAACGCGCTGACGGTGTGCAGCACGTCGGCCAGTGCGCTCAACCCGTCCGGGGTGGCCGGCAGGTCGATGCTCAGCTGGACGACCAGGGTGGTGCCTGGCAGGAGGGTGGTCGGGCGCACGGTTCCATCGCACCGGGATCCCCGAACGCTGTCAACGAGATCCGCGATGTGGGAGCACTTGCCACATGGTGGCGGGTCTGTGTCAGGATGCGGGCGTCTCGGACCACCGTTCGGCGGTCACGCCGGCGGCTGGTGAGCGTCGTCCATGACGCGCCAGTGGTCGTCGGGGTCGACCCGCAGCGTCCAGCCCTGGACGCGGCGGCCGGTGTGGTCCTCCTCGCCCCACAGGCGGTCGGCCCAGCCGTCGAACACCGCGCGCCGTTGCTCGATGGTCAGCTCGGGGTCCGGGTAGGACAGCATCAGCACGTCCCGGACAGGGGAGGCGATGAGCGTGTCCGGCACCAGCGGTTTCGGCGCGACCTCGGCCAGCACCAGCTGCCAGGCGGCCGCGACCGGGTCGGCCTCCTCCGGCTCCGTCAGGGAGTACATCTCGATCTCGTAGCCCTGCTCGGGGTGCGGGTAGCGCGCGGAGCGCCACTGCGGACGCGGCTGGGTGCGCAGCCGGTCGCGGGTGGCGTCCAGCAGTTGCTCGTAGGACACGCCCCAGGCCGCGACCGCCTTGTTGGGTACGAACTCCGGGTACTCCGGGAACTCCGGCGACGCGCTCGGCGCGTCCAGGAACAGGCTCAGCCAGCAGCCGGGAAGCAGCTCCTCGCTCCAGGGCTGCTCTGGCCCGTCGGGGTCGCCCTGGAAGGTGACCTTGCGTTTGTGGGACAGCCACGGCCGCAGCAGGCCGGCGACCTCGGCGAAGGGCTGGGCGGTCATCCACGCGCGCTGGTCGGTGCCGTCGACCCAGGCGTGGACGAGCTGGCGGCAGATGTCCTCCCACTCCGACTCCGGCCGGTCGACGCAGGCCAGCGCCAGCGGCAGGGTGGGGAAGGTCAGCACTTCGACGTACGGCGAGCCGGCGGCCAGGTCGACGGCGTCGAACACGTCCTGGTTGTCGGCGCCGAACTGGCCGAGGCCCTCGTTCACCGCGTCGACGAACGCGTCCAGCCGCTCCTCGTCGATGACGTCGAGAATGGTCCTGTCGTCCATTCCGCGCAGCCTAGTGCCGCCCGGACCGCGAGTTGGGCCGTTTCCACACAGGAGCGATCGTCGGGGCGTCGGGCCGGGCGGGGTCGAAGAACAACGACCGGCCCAGTGCGTCGAACACCGACTCGTAGCTGCCGGCGCACGTCTCCCAGCGGATCGGGTCGGCGACCGGCAGGACCAGCCCGGACTCGGTCCACCGCAGACCCTCCAGCCCCCCGAACCGGTCGGCGCCGACCAGGTCGACGTAGCGTTCGTCGAGGTAGTTCACCGCGAACAGGCCGGGCAGGCAGCGGCCGAAGTCCGGCTCACCGCCCCGGGCGGTGTACTCCTCGTCGGTGTGCACCGCCCCCCACAGCGGCCGGGTCGCGGTCAGCCCGTGCAGCAGGTCCAGCGCGAACTCGGTGGCCCGCCGGCCTTCCACGCACCGGCGGGGGAACTGGATGGTGACGCCGTTGGGCATGGGCAGCCGGCCGTCGACGGCGCGCACCGGGTGGTCGTGGACCCGGACATGCACGACGATCTCGCGGGTCGCGCCGCGCAGCTCCACCGCGCCGTCGTGGAACCCGAAGTCCGCTCGCGTCCTGGACTCGACGATCGCCGCGAGACTGCCCGGGTCCTCCAGACGGACCGGGGTGTGGTCGGCGGTCCCACAGACCCGGGCGCCGACCGACCAGGCCGGGGCCAGCCGTCCGATGACGTCCTGCACCTGGTCGAGGGTGCGGTGCTCGTGGTCGGAGCCGGGCGCGAGCGACCGGTCGAACCGTACGCGTGTCTCCAGCGTCGCGATGTTCACGACGCGACCCCGGCCGAGGCCGTTCCCGGACGAACCAACCCGATCACATCCCGGTCATCGCGTTCCCGGGAGATACCGCAGGGTCGTACTCCCCTGAATTCCTGTTCCCCTCCGCGACAGTAGCGCGTGATCGACTGGCCCGGTTACACCCGATAGGAGGAAGTTGGCGGGGCGTAGGGTCTGCCCATGAGGTTCCGTTCGCCGCGCCGGACCAGGGAGTTCGCCGCGCTGGCCAGCCGGATCGCGGTCCTGGAGGCGGAGGCCGAGATCCGCCGCGTGCAGGCCCGCTACATGTTCCTGTGCGACACACCGTGCCCCGAGTTCGGTGTCCGGGACGACGAGCACCGCGTCGACCTGATCATGGAGCTGTACACCGAGGACGCCGTCTGGGAGGGCGTGGGGGAGTACTACGACGGGCAGTTCGGCCGGGCCGAGGGCGCGGCGGCGATCCGTGAGCACTTCGCGGCGTTCTGGAGCACCGAGCGGGACCCCGCGCTGGTGCTCAACGTCCACTACCTCACCGCCGAGCAGATCCACGTCGACGGCGACCGGGCGACCGGGCAGTGGGTCCACATGCAACCGTGGCTGTTCGCCGACGGCACCGGGGTGCTGCGGTCGAGCCGCCTGTGCAACACCTTCCGCGCGGTCGGCGACACCTGGCGGATCACCCGTACCCGCACGGAGAACGTGCTCGTCGCGCCGCTGCCGCCGAGGTGGCCCAGCCACGTCCCGTCCACCTCGGTGTTGATGGGGCCATGACCGACCCGGTGGTGCACATCGTCGACGACGACGAGGACCTGCGGCAGTCGCTGGTGTTCCTGTTGGACAGTGTCGGCGTGGCCGCCCTCACCTACCCGGACGCGCCGACCTTCCTCGCCGAGTTCGACCCCGCCGAGCCGGCCGTGGTGATCGTCGACGTGCGCATGCCGGGGGTCAGCGGTTTCCAGCTCCAGGAGCGGCTGATCGAGCTGGACTACCCGGCGCCGGTGGTGTTCTGCTCGGCGCACGGCGACATCCCCATGTCGGTGCGGGCGATGACCCACGGCGCGGTCGACTTCCTGGAGAAGCCCTACCAGCCGCAGCGGATGATCGACGTCGTCCAGGCCCAGCTGGAGCGGGCCCGCCGCCGCTTCGCCGACCACGCCCGCCGCCGCGAGGTCCTGCTGCGCGTCGAGTCACTGACCCAGCGCGAACGCGAGGTGCTGGCGCTGGTGGTGGACGGTCAGCCCAGCCAGCTCATCGCCCGCCGGCTCGGCGCGAGCGTGCGCACCATCGACGTGCACCGCGCCCGGATCAAGGCCAAGACCGACGCCGAGAGCCTCGGCACGCTGGTGCGCGACATCCTGCTGCACCGCATCACGGTCTGAGGGCCTCCGCCACCCAGCACCCGGTGGCCAGCAGGCCGGCCTCCCCGCGCGCCGGCCCGACGAGCTGCAACCCCAGCGGCAGCCCGGCCGCGTCGCGCGCGCCGGGAACCCCGACCGCCGGCAACCCGAGCGCCTGCCACGGCCGGCTCAGCACCGGGTCCCCGGTGGCGGTCAGCCCCGCCGGCGCCGGGCCGGGCGCGGCCGGTCCCAGCACGGCGTCGTAGCCGGCCAGCAGCCCGGCGATCCTCGGCGCGGCGTCGGCGATCACCGTCCGCGCCGCCCGGTACTCGTCGTCGGTGGTCGCGGCGCCGGTGCGCAGCAGCCCGGCGAGCTGCTCGCTGAGCCGGTCGGCGACCGCGAGTTCGGCGGCCCGTTCCCGGGCGGCCTCGTAGGCCATCACCACCGGGTGCGCCGTCGCCAGCGCGGCGACCAGGTCCTCCTCGCCGAAGTCGTCGACCACGGCACCGGCCTCGGCCAGCCGGGTCCGCGCGGCGGCCAGCGCCCCGGCCATCGCCGGGTGCACGACCCCCAGCGGCCCGGCCGTCCACACCAGCAGCCGGGGCGGGCCCTGCGCCGGAGGGGGCTCGCCGGACAGCATCGACCAGGCCAGCGCCAGGTCGTCCACCCCGGCGGCGAACACCCCGTGGCTGTCCAGGCTCGGGCTCAGGCCGACGACCCCGTCCATCGGGAACCGGCCGTGGCTGAGCACCAGCGACGCCACACCGCAGAACGCCGCCGGCCGGGTGACCGACCCGGCGGTCTGCGACCCGGTCGCCAGCGGCACCTGCCCGGACGCCACCGCGGCCGCCGAGCCGCTGGAGGACCCGCCGGGGGTGTGCCCTGGCGCGGCCGGGTTGCGGGTCGGGCCGGGGGAGAAGTACGCGAACTCGGTGGTCACGGTCTTGCCGACGGGCACCGCCCCCGCCCGCCGCCACGCCGCCACGATCGCCGCGTCGGCCTCGGCCGGCGCGGCATCGGCCCGCAGCGGCGTGCCGCAGCGCGTCGCCAGCCCGGCGACGTCGACGATGTCCTTGACGCCAAGCGGAACGCCCCGCGCGATCCCGGCGGCCGGCGCGTGCTCCACCCACGCCCGCAGCCGCGCCTCGGTCCCCGCGATCCGCGTCCGCGACCTGACCAGCGCGTTCTCGGTTTCGCGTAACGGCCACGGCCGCCACAGGTCGGTCATGCCGCCACCCACTCCGCGTCCGCCTCCCAGTAGTCCATGCCGCTGGCGCTGACCCCGTGCCGCCACGGAGAGGTCCGCCGCAGCAGCGGCTCCACCTCGGCGGTGACCGCGTCCGCCGCCTCCGGTCCGTCCGCGCCGACCTCCCAGTGGACCCAGTCCACCTCGTGCCCGGCCGCGTCGTAGACGAACAGGTCCACGTGCCGCCACCCGTACCCGTGGGTGTCGTTGTAGCAGGTCAGGATGGTTCTCACGGTCCCTCCGCGAGCGGCAGCGCGAAGCCGAACCGCGAGCCGCCCTCCTCGCGCCGCCCGGCCCAGATCCGGCCGTGCTGGCGGGTGATGATCCGGTAGCTCAACGCCAGCCCGATGCCGCTGCCGTGTTCCTTGGCGGTGAACGACTCGGCGAACGGGTCGTGCGACAGGCCCCGCCCCCGGTCGTCGACCGTGAGCACCCCGGCGTCGGGCTCACGCGAGGTGGTGATGGTCAGCTCCCGGCGCCGCGGGTCGCACACCGCCAGCTCGTCGATCGCGTTGAAGCACAGGTTGAGCACCACCTGGCCGGTGAGCACCCGCTCGCAGCGCACCGCCACCGCCCCCGGGTGCAGCCGCGCCACCACCCTGACCCGCAGCGGAGCCGCCCGCAGCCGCACGAAGTACAGGCACTCCTCGACCACCTCGTTGAGGTCGACGACCTGCCGCACGTGCTCCAGGTGCCCGACGAACGCGCGCACCGAGTCGACGATCGTGCTGGCCCGCTCGATCTGGCGGACCGCGCTGTCCAGACCGTGGGCCAGGTCGTCCGCTCCCGCCAGCGCCCCGGCCCGGGTGCGCACCCCGGCCAGGTAGTTCCCGGCGGCCGACAGCGGCTGGCCGAGCTCGTGGGCGATCGCCATCGCCATGTCGCCCATCGCCGTGTAGCGGGCCAGGTAGTTCTCCTGGTGCAGCTCGCGTTCGCGGCGCACGGAGTCCTGCACCCGGTCGGACACGTCGTGCAGGATCATCAGCAGCGCGTCGCCGTCCGGTTCGGTGAGCCGTTCCAGACTGCCCTCCAGCCACACCGGGTCACCGTCGGCGCGCGGGATCTCCAACTGCACGGCGGTCACCGGCGCCGCCAGCGCGAGCACCTGTGGCCAGGTCGCGGGCCGGCCGGCCAACCGCAGCCGGCCGAGGTCGGTCAGCCGCCCCAGCGGCTCGTTGAGCGTCGCGCCGATCAGCTCGACGGCGGTGTCGGTCGCGAACCGCAGCTCGCCGGCCGCGTCGAGCATCAGCGCCACGGTCGAGGTGTGCCTGGCGAGCGCGTCGACGTAGGAGGTGGTCATCGCCAGCTCGTGCTCGATCTCCTGTTCCCGCTCGATGTCACGGAACTGGACCATCACCGCCGGGCCGTGGGCCAGCTCGACCCGCACGGCCAGCGCGTCGGTCGGGATGACCCGGCCGGCCTTGCTGCGGTAGTGCCACTCGATGCGGCTGGCGCCCTTCTCCACGGCCTCCTGCAGCCACGCCCGCCCGATGACCCGGCTGTACTGCTGGGCGGAGCTGCTCATGTCGTTGGCCTTGAGTGGGCGCAGCTCGGTGACGCTCCAGCCGAGCATCTCGCAGGCCGCCGGGTTGGCCCACAGGATCTTCTTGGTGACCGCGTCGTGCAGCAGCACGCACAGGCGGGTGGCGTTCATCATCGCCACGAAGTCGTCCGTGGTGAGTTCCGGCGCGCGCGGGTCGACCTGCACCTCGTCAGGGTAGGGGCGGGGTGGGGGTGGCGCGTACTGAAGAAATCCACTACGCGGCGGGCGGACAGTACCGATTCGCTTTTCCGTAAGGTCTTCGTAGCGTCGGGGGCCGCCCCGGGACCGACGAGGAGCAGAGATGTTCGACGACGTGCTGGCCGAGCTCAAGCAGCGACGGGGGGAGTTCAACGAGCAGCGACACGTGCCGAGGGACTTCGTCGACCGGCTGAAGGAACTCGGGATCTACCGGGCGTCGACGCCCGCGAAGTTCGGCGGCGACCCGCTGCCACCCGCCACCTTCCTGGACATGATCGAGCGGATCTCGGTGGTCGACGGCTCGACCGGCTGGGTCGCCAGCTTCGGCTCCTCGCTGGTCTACCTGGCTGCCCTGCCGCGGGAGACCCAGGCGACGATGTACCGCGACGGGCCGGACGTGGTGTTCGCCGGCGGCCTGTTCCCGGTCCAGCCGGCCACGCCGACCGAGCGCGGGTACCTGGTCAACGGCCACTGGAAGTTCGCCAGCGGCTGTGTCGCGGCGGACCTGCTCGGTGTGGGCATCGGCGGCGACGAGTCCAGCGCCGGCAAGCCGAGGACCGCGGTGCTGCCGCCCGACCAGGTCGAGATCGTTCGCGACTGGGACGTCGTCGGCATGCGCGGCACCGGCTCGTTCGACCTGGTCGTGCGGGACGTCGAGGTGGCCCGCGAGTGGACGTTCATCCGTGGCGGCGAGCCGACGATCGACGAGCCGCTCTACCGCTACCCGGCGCTGGCCTACGCCTCCCAGGTGCTGGCGGTCGTCGGCGCCGGGGTCGCGCGGGCGGCGCTGGACCACGCCGAGGAGGTCGGGGCCGGCTACGCCGGGGTCACCGGCGCGCCCAAGCTGGCCGACCGGCCCTACTACCGCGCCGAGATCGCCGCCGCGGAGGCGTCGCTGCGCTCGGCGCGCGCCTGGTTCTACGAGGTCACCGGGCAGGCGTGGGAGACCGTGCTGGCCGGCGACCCGGTCAGCGACGAGAGCAACGCCCACCTGCGGCTGGCCTCGGCGCACCTGGCGAGGACGTCATCGGACGTGGTCGGCCGGCTGGTCGAGATCTCGGGTACCGCGCCGATCTTCACCCAGCACCCGTTGCAGCGGCTGCTGGGTGACGCGCTGGTGCCCAAGCAGCACGCGTTCCTCGGCCCGCAGATGTACGACTCGGCCGGCGCGGTGCTGATGGGCCTGCCGCCCACCTCGCCCGGTTTCCGCTGACCCGCTCTTTCGTGAGGAGACCGCATGCTCCGGGTGCTGTTCTGCATCGGCATCAACCAGAACTTCTTCGACCTGCCCGCCGGCGGCATCACCACCGGTCACGTGTGGCAGGCGTTCGTCTCGATGATGGACCAGCTCAAGGCGCTGCCCGGGGTGGAGTTCATCGGTGACATGGACGACGACTCGCACATGGTCGGCCCGTCCGACGGCTGGCCGTGGACCTGCTACCTGCTGGCCGACGTCGACACCCAGGAGACCGTCAAGGCCGCCTGCAACCTGTTCCGCACCACCCAGGTTGGTGACACCGAGGTGAAGCTGTGGCGCTTCGCCAAGATCGAGGCCCGCATCGGCCGTGCTCTCACCGTCCGTGAGGACGTCACCCTGCCCGGGACCGCGCCATGACCTGGCCGGGTGAGCTGGTGTCCGGCGACCGGGTCGCCGGGAGCCTCTACACCGACCCGGCGATCTTCGCCGGGGAGCTGACCAGGATCTTCGAACGGACCTGGGTCTGGGTGGCGCACGAGAGCGAGCTGCCCGGCCCCGGTACGTTCCGCTCGACCCACGTCGGCACCCAGCCGGTGATCGTCACCCGGGACCGGGCCGGGGACCTGCACACGCTGGTGAACCGCTGCCGGCACCGGGGCGCGAGCCTGTGCGAGCGGCAGAACGGTCGGGCCAACGGCTTCACCTGTCCGTACCACGCCTGGTCCTACGGCCTGGACGGAACATTGCGCGGCGTGCCGTACCCGACGGGCTACGAGGGTGTGCTGGAGAAGGCCGACCTGCCGCTGGTGACGCTGCGCACCGAGTCCCACGGCGGGATGATCTTCGCGACCTTCGACCCCGGTGCCGTGCCGCTGCGCGAGTTCCTCGGCGACGCGGCCGGGTGGATCGACCGGTTCATGCTCCAGGGCGGTGGGTTCCCGATCAAGGTCCTCGGCCGTCACCGGTTCACCTACCGGGGGAACTGGAAGATCCAGCTGGAGAACACCACCGACGGTTACCATTTCCCGATCGTGCACCGATCGTGGATGGCGTCGGTGGACGCCGAGACGGCGAACATGATGTCGTTCATGACTGATCAGGACGCGGTCACCCACGACCTCGGCAACGGCCACAGCGTCATGCGCATGGTGCCCGACCGCTCCGACCTGGCGGTCGACGACGGCACCGAGCCGCTGCCCGCCCGGTTCGCGCCGCTCGTCGAGGACCTGTCGCGGACCTTCCCCGACGACGAGGTCCGCCGGCTGGTCCGTTCCGTGCACGGCACGGGTTTCAACCTCAACCTGTTCCCCAACGTGGCGATGTCCGGCTCGTTCTTCCGTGTCCTGCGCCCGGTCGCCGTCGACGAGACGGTGGTGGAGCACATCGCGATCGGCCCGGACGGCCCGCCGGAGCTGGACGCCCTCAACCGCGAACGCCTGCGCATCCACGAACACTTCCAGGGCCCCTTCGGGTTCGGCACCCCCGACGACGCCGAGGGCTGGGACCGCGTCCAGCGCGGCGCCCAGGCCGTTCCGGACCTGCCGATCATGGTCAACCGTGGCCTGTCCCGCGAGTCCCGCGACGGCGAGGGCTGGCCAACGTCCCACGTCACCGACGAGACGGGGATGCGCGCGTCGTACCGCATGTGGAAGCAGCTGATGTCCGATGAGTGAGGACCCCAGGGTGTCGAGGGCGATCGCCCTGACCTGGCGCGAGGCCGAGTTGCTGGACCGCCGCGAGTACGAGAGCTGGAACGCCCTCTACACCGAGGAGGCCCTCTACGTCATCCCGATCGACCCGGACACCACCGACCACGCCAACACCCTCAACATGGTCTACGACGACGCGCGGATGCGCCGCCTGAGGGTGAGCCGGCTGACCGAGGGCTACGCGATAGCGGCGGTCGACGCCGCACGCACGGTGCGAACGGTGTCCCGCTTCGTCCCGGAGTCGGTGTCCGACACCGGGGTCGTGCTGCGCTCGGCCCAGATCCTGGTGGCCTACAAGCGATCCCGCCACGACCTGTGGGCCGCCGACGTCACCCACCACATCCGGCTGTCCCCCGAGGGCCCGGACGCGGACCGCATCACCAGGAAGGTGATCCAGCTGATCAACAGCGACGCCCCCGTCCCGGCGGCGGGATTCCTCCTGTGACCCCCCGAGTGGCCGTGGTCACCGGCGGCGCCAACGGCCTGGGCGAGGTCATCGTCCGCCACCTCCACACCGAGGGCCACCGGGTGGCGGTGGCCGATGTGGACAGTGCCAGAGCGGCGACCCTGGCCGCCGAGCTGGGCCCGAACGCCCGCGGGTACCCCGTGGACGTCCGCGACCGCGAGGCCCTCAAGGCCCTCCTGTCGGCCGTCCTCACCGACTTCGGCGCCGTTCACGTGCTGGTCAACAACGCCGCCCGCACCCAGGCGAAACCGTTGATGGACATCACCCAGGAGGACCTGGACGACGTGATGGCCGTGAACCTGTCCGGAACCTTCTACGCCTCCCAGATCTTCGGCGCCCACCTGGCCGCCCAGGGCGGTGGCCGCATCATCAACCTCGCGTCGCTCGCCGGCCAGAACGGCGGCACCGCGACCGGCGGTCACTACGCCGCGTCCAAGGGAGCGGTGCTGGCCGCCACCAAGGTCTTCGCCAGGGAACTGGCCCCGTACGGCGTCACGGTCAACGCCATCTCCCCGGGCCCCCAGGACACCCCCATGGTCCGCGCCATCATCGGCGAGGACAACCTGGATTCCTTCACCAGCCGAATCCCGCTTGGCACACTGGGCGACCCCACCCTCATCGCCCACATGGTCGCCCTGCTGGCCTCCCCCCACGCCGCCACCATCACCGGTGTCTGCTGGGACGCCAACGGCGGCCTGCACATGCGTTAGCGGATCAGCCGACCGGTTCGTCCAAACGAGACAGTTTGGCGACCGGCATGAACCTGCGCCCCCGCTCCCGAACCAGCTCCACACAGACGAACCCCTGCCGGACCCACTCCGGCGTGTCCACCACCGTCCCCTGGTCCCCGCTGTGCGGCCCGTCCACGATCGCGACGCGTTCGCCGATCTGGAACACCGGGTCCTCGGCCCCGATTCGGGGTACCCGCGACGGGCCAGGAGACAGCCGTGCCAGGTCCTGGCGGAGGCGGGTCAGTTCGTCGCGTTGTTCTCGCTGTGCCGCCAGCAGGCGTTTTCGGCTGCCGACAGCGACCACCAACAGTGCGACCAACAACACCGGTACCGCGATCACCGCCGCCGAGGTCACCTCGGGCCAAGCGAACGGGCTGTCCACCATCGGGCCAGGATAGCTACGGGGTGGGCCCGTGGCCTGGTCGAGAAGGTCTGGAACCCTGGCCGAGGATCGTTGCCGGCGCCCGAGATGCCCCGTTCGATGGACCTATGACGCTGGTCCTGCTCGGTTCCTGGCTGATGCTCGCCGCCGGTGGTCTGTTCGCGGGGGGCATCCTCGTGGTGGCCGTTGAGCGGACGAGTCTGTGGCGGCGGATGCCGGTCGACCAGTACGCCGTCGACTTTCGTCGTTCGTTGGCCAGGGTTGATCCGATGTTGCCGATCCTGGGCGCGTTGACCTGCGTCGGGGCGTTGTTGTACGCGCTCAACAGCGTGGGTCGCCCGGCCACGCTGACCTGGGTCGCGGTGGTGCTGCTCGGGGTGATCATCGTGAGTTCGCTGGTCGTCGCCGAGCCGATCAACGCGCGGTTCCGGCGCCGGGCGGAGGGGGACACGCCCGAGGGCGCCGCGCGGCTTCGGGTCGTGTGGCGACGGTTCCACTACGGTCGTACGATCCTCGGCCTCGCCGCGTTCGGCTGCATCGTGGGGGCGGTGGCCCAGTAGGAACTCAGCGGGGCAGCCAGTCGAGCGCCTCGCCGACCGCGCGCAGGACCGAGACGTGGCCGTCCGGCGGCCGTCGCCACAGCGTGGCCCGGGGGAGGTGCTCGGTCAGCCAGGTGGCGTGGGCCGGCGGGACGACGCGGTCCTGGCCGCCCTGCACCACCAGGGTCGGGGCGGTGACCGCCGAGATGTCGAAACCCCACGGTGTCACGAACGCCAGGTCGTCGTCGACGTGGCCCTCGACGTCGTCACCGGCCAGTTGCGCGTCGGTGCCCAGCGCCGCCCACTCGCCGGCGAGGGCCGAGCGGTCGGCGTCGGTGAAGCTGTTCTCGTCGAACTCGGCGGAGTCGGCGTGGCGGAACCTGGCCTCGGCGCCCTTGGTCGCGGCCAGCAGGCCGCCGTGGCCGACCATGCCGCCGAACCAGTCGAACTCGTCGGTGAACGGCGCCAGCCCGGCCAGGGACACCGCTGCCGTCACCCGTTCGTGGTCGGCGGCGGCGCAGCCGAGCGCGTGTGGCCCACCGCCGGACGCCCCCATCACCGCGTACCGGCCGACGCCGAACGCGTCCGCCACGCGGGACACGTCGCCGGCCACCGCCGCCACGGTGCGACCTGCGCGCCGGGTGGAGCCGCCGTACCCGGGCCGCGCGAACGACACCAGCCGTATCCCGCGCCCGGCCGCCGCGTCCAGCAGCGGCGCCAGCAACACCCCGGTCTGCGGCGACCCGTGGTGCCACACCACGACCGGCCCGTCGCCCGCCGGTCCGCTGGCGTAGGCGCGGACCACCCGCCCGTCGCCCATCGGCACGTCCTGAGAGGAGATCACGGTGAGCACGCTAGCCGGTCGACCGCCGTGCCGGCGTCAGTACCGGCGTCAGTACCTCAGCCAGGTCCCGGCCAGCGGCTGCTGTCCGACGCCCGGCTGGTCGTAGTCGCAGACCCCGCCCGGGAACACGGTCTCCAGCCGCTGGAGCTGGTCGGCGGTCAGCGGCTGGACGTAGTCGGCGGCGGCGAGCGGCTTGCGGGCGCACATCAGCACGTCGTTGGTCAGCGGCTCGCCGGCGGCCAGGCGCGGGTTCTCGTGGCGGGGGTAGAGCTGGCGGCACTGGGCCTGGTCGGTGACCCGGGTGCCGGCGGTGGTGTAGCAGGCGTCGACGGCGGCGGCCGGGCGGTTGCGGGCCACCTTCACCGCGAGCGGGTCGGCGCTCTGGTCGGCGGACACGGCGCTGAGCCACTGGTCGAGCAGGAGCAGCGCCTCGATGCCCACGGCGCTGGGCCGGCCGGCCCCGGCGGTCGACGGTGACGTGGTGAGCATGACGTGGTTGGCGGCCGAGCCGTTGGTGGCCAGCAGCCGCGCGCGCATGGTGTCGCCGCGCACGATGTCGTGCGGGTCGGGGCGGTCGTCGAGGTAGGTGCGGAAGTCGACGATCGGGACGCTGTCGAGGTTCGCGCCGCTGTTGACCCGGCCGGTGCGGTACGCGGTGGTGACCGCCTCCACGCTGCCGGCGGTCCTGGCCGCCATCAGGTTGCCGTCCTGGTCGTAGCCGCCGGCGCGCTCGTTGAGCTCGACGAACTGCTCGGCGCTGATCGTGCCGGCGTTGAACGCGTCGAGCCCGTACTGCACACCGGTGTTGTCCAGCGGCCGGCGCGCGAAGCCGGTCGCCGGGTCACGGCCGTAGATGTTGACCGCGTTGTCCTGGTAGGTGCAGCGCGCGCCGTCGGGGTTGGTGACCGGGTCGTAGACCAGCGACACCGGGACGTCGACCGCGCACCCGCTCCAGGTCGGCTCGGTGACCGTGGTCGCCAGGAACGCCCGCCCCCAGTCGCCGCTGAACGGGTCGGCGCAGTGGTCGGGCGAGCCCCAGCCGGCGACGGCGGTGCGTTGCGCGGTGGTCCACGGTTCGGTGGCCGCCGCGAACGCCCGCAGCAGCAGCGCACAGTCCGATGTGGACGTCAGCTGGACGAGGGTGTCCGGGAAGCTCTCGCTGGGCAGCAGGCCGTCGAGCACGCCGGGATAGTTCTGCGCGGTCAGCTGCTGGATCATCGAACCGCCGGACGGGCCGTAGCCGATGGTGTGCCGGGGCACGCCGTAGCGCTCGGCGAACCGCTCCTTGAGCATCATCGTCGTCTCGGTGGCGATCACGTCGTTGCAGGTGGTGTTGAGCACCGCCAGGCTGGACACCGCGACGGCGTAGCCCCGGGAGAGCCACGCGTCGGTCAGCGGGCTGGGCACCGCGGGCAGTTGGCCGCCGGGCGGCGGGAACGTGACCGTCCCGGCGCCCTGGTGGTAGCCGGCGCGGCAGCCGCCGCCGTAGCTGAAGATCAGCCGCTCGTTCCAGCCGGCCGGGCGGGCCAGCGGGCCGGGGGCGGGGTCGACGACCGGGTCGTGCAGCAGGGCCAGTTCGTAGACGCCCCGGTTGACCGTGCCGGTCTCGATCCGCACCACGTAGTTGACCGTGCGGCCCTCGCTGTTGGTGGTGCGTGCCAGGTCCGCCGGCCGTGCGGTCGGGTCGGGCAGCGCCCGGTAGTGCCCGGCGGTGGAGCGGTACACGTAGTCCACGCGGGTCGCCGCCGAGCAGTCCTCGTCGAGCGGGCCGATCAGCGGCGCGCCGACCACCGGCACGCGGAACTCGGTGGTGGAGCACAGGAACGGGCGCTGGTGCGGCCCGGACAGGACCGGTCCGGTGATCGGGTGGTTGGTGACCGCGAGGTTGGCGGTCAGCCGCCCCCGGTCGGCCTTGGCGGTGACCATCGTGGTGCCGACGGGCAGATCGGTGACCAGACCGGTCATGGCGTTGCCGCTGCGGGTGAAGGCGCTGGTGACGTCGCGGCCGCCGGCGGTCACGGTGACCTGCACCGGTTCGACCAGCCGGGGGACCTGCACGCGGAGCAGGACGTCGCCGCCGCTGACCAGGTTCGCGCGGGTGGACAGCGCGCGCACCGACAGGTCACCGCCGATGGTGCTGGCCGAGGACACGGTGGCGGCGGTGGAGGTGATCAGGCAGACGGCCAGCACGAAACCCGCGAGTCGGGCGGCTAATCCCACGTTTCTCTCCCGTAGAGGCTGCCCGACCCGGCGTAGTCTGACCGATATTTGGTAACGGATCAAGTGCTGGGCGTTAGCATGGGTGGATCAGGCGAACATCGGCTCGGCGATGGGAGTGCCTCGTGCTCGGAAGCCAGCGGATCACCCGTCGGAGTCTGCTCGCCGGATCGGCGGCCGCGCCGCTGGCCGCGGCCGGACTGGGTACGTCGTCCCCGCTCAGAGCCCAGGCATTAGTCCACAGTGGACCGTACGAGCCGACCTGGGAGTCGCTGGGGGGCCATCGGCCGCCGTCCTGGTTCGACGACGCGAAGCTCGGGATCTTCGTCCACTGGGGGATCTTCTCCGTGCCGGCCTGGGCCCCGCGCGGCGAGTACGCCGAGTGGTACCCGAGCCGGATGCGTGACCCGAACAACCCCACCCACGCCTACCACCGGCAGACCTACGGCGCCGGCTTCGCCTACCGCGACTTCATCCCGATGTTCCGTGCCCAGCGCTGGGACCCGGCGCAGTGGACCGACCTGTTCGCCGCCGCCGGTGCCGGCTACGTCGTCCCCGTCGGCGTCCACCACGACGGCTTCCCGTTGTGGGACACCGCAACCACCACCTGGAACAGCGCCACGATGGGCCCCCGGCGCGACATCCTGCGCGAACTCGGCGACGCGGTACGCGCCAGGGGCCTGCACTACGCGCCCTCCTACCACCAGCTGCTCAACTACTACGCGCCCGAGTACGACGCCCCGCACCCGGGCTACCTGAGCGAGAAGTACCTGCGCGAGTGGCTGCGGCCGCAGGTGCGTGAGCTGGTGGAGGACATCGGCACCGAGATGCTCTGGCTCGACGGCGACTGGATGGCCACCGCCGAGGACTTCGGGACCCGGGAACTCGTCGCCTGGTACTACAACCGGGCCGCCGCGCGCGGCGACGGGGTGCTGGTCAACGACCGTCTCGGCCAGGTCAGGAGCCAGCACGGCGACTTCTACACCCAGGAGTACGACCACGACACCGGCCAGGGCCCGGACCACAAGTGGGAGAACACCCGGGGCTGCGGCCTGTCCTTCGGCTACAACACCAACGAGCCGGCCGAGGACTACCTGACCCTCGACGAGCTGGTCACCCTGTTCGTCGACACCGTCGCGCACTGGGGCAACCTGCTGCTCAACGTCGGCCCGCGCGCCGACGGCACCATCGACGACACCCAGACCGCCCTGCTGCGCGGCCTGGGCCGCTGGCTGTCGGTCAACGGCGAGGGGATCCACGGCACCCGGGCGTGGCGGGTCCAGCGCGGCCGGACGGCCGATGGCCTGGAGACCCGGTACACCACCAGGGACTCCGGCGAACGGGTGTACGTGTTCCTGCTCGGTCGTCCCGGCACGACGGTCACGCTGCCGGCCGCCGACCTGCCGCCGCTGCGGCGGGATCACCGGGTCCGGCTGCTCGGCCACGGCCGACCGCTGCACTGGGCGAGCCGGGGTGACACGGTCGTGGTGGACCTGCCGACCCCGCGCGACCAGCCCGTGCACTGTCTGGAGCTGCGCGAGGTGTGAGTCCCCCGATCGGGGGTACTCCCCGGTCCATGTCGAGCACCGTCGTGGTCGGGCAGATCTCCAGGGACCTGGTGCTGTCGGTCGACGCGTTACCCGGCGCCCGCGAGACCGCGCGCGTGTTGCGACGCCGCGAGGTGCTCGGCGGCAAGGGCGCCAACATCGCCGTGGCGCTGGCCCAGCTCGGCCTGCCGGTCTCGCTGCTCGGGGTCGTCGGCGACGACCACGTCGCGGCCACGCTGCTCAACCGGGCCCGGCGCGACGGCGTGGACGTCGAGCCGGTCGTGCGCCGCGAGGGCGCCACCACCGGCCTGACCGTCGACGTCCCCGACGCACACGGCGACTGGCACTACCTCGAACACCTGCCCCCCGAGGTCCAGCTCACCGAGGACGACGTCGCCTCGGCCGCGCCGACCCTGCGTGCCGCGCGGTGCGCGGTCATCCAGCTCCGGCAGCCGACGGCCGCCGCCCTGGCCGCGGCCACCCTCGTCCGGGAGACCGGCGGTCTGGTCGTGCTCGACGGCGCCCCGCCCGAGGGTGAGCACCGCGACGCCCTGCTCGCCGCCGCCGACGTGCTGCGCACCGGCACCCGCCAGGCCTGCCGGCTGACCGGGACCGACGCCTCGGACCTGGACGCCGACCTGGACGCCGATCTGGCGCTGGGCGCGGCCCACGCGCTGATGGACCGGCACGGGATCGCCCTGGTGGCTCTCGGGGTGCCCGGTGCCGACGCGTTCGCCTGGGCGACGGGGTCCCGCGTCGTGCCCCACCTGGCGACCCGCGTGGTCGACACGACCGGCGCCGCCGACGCCCTGTGCGCGGCGCTGACCAGCGTCCTGTGCCGGGGCGGGGACGCGGAGGAGGCCGTCGACCTGGCCGTGGCCGCCGCGGCGGCCACGGTCGAGCATCCCGGCGGGCGGCCCAACCTCACCCCGCGACGACTGCGCCGGTTCCTGGCCGCCGTCGGCTGAAACCCTGGTCAGGACGCCAGGACGCACTGGTAGGTGACGTCCTCGGCCGGGACACAGCCGGCGGCGGTGATCTGCCAGCCGGTCTCCCGCTCGATCAGGAACAGGGTGTCGCTGTTCGTGCGGACCAGGGCGCGCACCGACCAGACGGTGATCTCCCGGGCCTCGCCGTAGGACAGCCGCAGCTCCGGCAGGGCGTCGGCGCACCGGCGACCGTCCTGTTCGACCACGGCCAGCGCCTCGGGGGCGAGCAGCCGGCACGCCTCGTCGGGGTGCTCCAGCGCCAGCAGGAACTCGTTCGCCGCGGCGGCGGCGCTCGCCTTCGCGTCCTGCTCGCCGGTGCCGCAGCCGGTGCCGCAGCCCGCGACGATCATCACGCCGAGCAACGTCAGCGCCATCCTTTTCCCCGTTGCCATGGGAATCGAGTGCCCTGATCCCTCCTGTCCAATCCCGACAGTCACCGTTCCACCCGGCCGGGTACACGTTCGGGGGATGTCACCCCTGGGGACGATCCACAGAGGTGAATCACGCTCAGCGGGTTTGTGGTCGCGCGGCGCTGGAAAGCCCACCCGGTGAACCAACGCGGCGAACCGGCGAGGTGACGATGACTGGTTTCCATGGGCCCGGCGGCTCCGGCGCCAGCCCGTTCGACGACTTCCTGGCCCAGTTCTTCGGCGGGCGCTCCGGCGGGCGACCCCAACCGATCGACATCACCAGGTTCCTCAGCGAACAGGCCAGGAGCGTGGTCGCCGAGGCGGCGACCCAGACCGCCCGGTGGGGCCGCACCGACTTGGACACCGAGGAACTGCTGTGGGCGGCGCTGCGCCACCCGGGGATCCACGACCTGGTCGCCGACACCGGCGCCGACCCCGACGAGCTGTCCCGCCGGATCGAGGAGCAGTCACGGGCCGGCGACCCCCGGGAGGGCACCGTCCGACTGACCCCGGCCAGCAAACGCACCCTGCTCGACGCCCACCAGATCTCCCGCGGTCTCGGCGCCTCCTACATCGGCCCCGAGCACCTGCTGCTGGCGCTGGCCGCCAACCCCGACTCGGTCGCCGGCCGGATGCTGGCCGACGCGAAGGTCACCCCGGAGACGATCGCCGGCCAGGGCCGCGACGGCGCCGGTGCCCGCCCGTCGGGCACCGAGACCCTCGACCAGTTCGGCCGCGACCTCACCGAGCAGGCGCGGGCCGGCGGCCTGGACCCGGTTGTGGGCCGCGACACCGAGATCGAGCAGACCGTCGAGGTGCTGTCCCGGCGGCGCAAGAACAACCCGGTGCTGATCGGTGAGGCCGGGGTCGGCAAGACGGCGATCGTCGAGGGCCTCGCCCAGCGGATCGCCGACGACGACGTGCCGGACACGCTGACCGGCCGCCGGGTCGTGCAGCTGGACCTGACGGCGATGGTCGCCGGAACCCGCTACCGGGGTGACTTCGAGGAGCGGATGAACACGCTGCTGGAGGAGATCCGGGCGCACAGCAGCGAGTTGATCGTGTTCATCGACGAGCTGCACACGGTCGTGGGCGCCGGCGCCGCCGAGGGCGCGATGGGTGCCGGCAACATCCTCAAACCGGCGCTGGCCAAGGGCGAGCTGCACATCGTCGGCGCCACCACGCTCGACGAGTACCGCACCAACATCGAGAAGGATCCCGCGCTGGAGCGCCGGTTCCAGCCGATCCTGGTGCCCGAGCCGTCGGTCGAGGACACCGTCCGGATCCTGCGCGGCCTGCGCGACCGGTACGAGGCCCACCACCAGGTCCGGTTCACCGACGACGCGCTGGACGCGGCCGCCAACCTCGCCGACCGCTACGTCACCGACCGGTTCCTGCCGGACAAGGCCATCGACCTGATGGACCAGGCGGGGGCCAGGGTCAGGCTGCGGCTGCGCCGGGGCACGAACAAGGCCCGCGACCTCCAGGAACGGCTGGAGCGGCTGTACCGGGAGAAGGACTACGCGGTCGCCGACGAGGACTACGAGCGCGCAACGGCCCTGCGCGACGAGATCTCGGCCGTGCGCTCGGACCTGGACCGCGCCCGCGTGGACGACCACCCGCAGGACGTGCCCGAGGTCGGCACCGAGGACATCGCCGACGTCGTCTCCGGTCTCACCGGCATCCCGGTCCGCCAGCTCACCCAGCAGGAGCGGGAACGGCTGCTGGAGCTGGACGAGTACCTGCACCGCCGGGTCGTCGGCCAGGACGAGGCGGTGGCCGCGGTCGCCGAGGCCGTGCGCCGGTCGCGGACCGGGATGGCCGAGCCCAACCGGCCATCGGGCAGCTTCCTGTTCCTCGGTCCGACCGGTGTCGGCAAGACCGAGCTGGCCCGCACCCTCGCCGAGGCACTCTTCGGCGACGAGAGCCACCTGATCCGGCTGGACATGAGCGAGTACGGCGAGCGGCACACGGTCAGCCGGCTGATCGGCGCGCCGCCCGGGTACGTCGGGTACGAGGAGGCCGGCCAGCTGACCGAGGCGGTGCGGCGCAGGCCGTACTCGGTGGTCCTGCTGGACGAGATCGAGAAGGCGCACGCCGAGGTGTTCAACATCCTGTTGCAGGTCCTCGACGACGGCCGGCTCACCGACGGCCGGGGCCGCACGGTGGACTTCACCAACACCGTCCTGGTGATGACCAGCAACCTGGGCTCGGAGCTGATCACCGCCGGTACGCGCGGCGCGCTGGGCTTCACCCCGGCCGACGAGGGCGACACCGACCGCCAGCTGCGGGACCGGCTGATGCGCGTGCTGCGGGACTCGTTCCGCCCGGAGTTCCTCAACCGGATCGACGAGATCATCGTGTTCCGCCGGCTGGAGCAGGAGCAGCTGTCCCAGATCACCAGGCTGATGCTGGAGCAGACGACCCGCCGCGCCCACGCGCAGGACATCGCTCTGGAGTTCACCGACGCCGCGGTGGCGTGGCTGAGCCGGCGCGGTCACCAGCCAGAGTTCGGCGCCCGGCCCATGCGCCGCACCATCCAGCGGGAGGTCGACAACCGCCTGTCCCGGATGATGCTCGACGGCACCCTGGAGCCGGGGACCCGCGTGCTGGTGGACACCGACGGCGACGAGCTGCGCTTCGACACGACCGTGCTGGCCCCGACGGGCTGAGGCCGTTCCGGTCGGCGCACTCCAGGAGGGGGATCCGGCGATCGCCGGATCCCCCTCCTGGAGTGACCGCCGTGTGGTCAGTCGATGCCGCGCAGGACGGCGGCGTTGTCCAGCTGGTCGGTGTCGTCGTCGCCGAGCCTGGTGGTGCGGCACCAGACGGCGAAGGCGGAGCGGATGTCCTGGGTGGGTGGTGGATCGTCGGGAGGCTGGGGGAGGCCTTGGTCGGTGGCCATGTCGGGTCCCTCCTCGGGTGCCGGTGCGGCGCGGGTCAGACCCGGTCGCGAACCTCGGTCGCTCCGGCCTGGCGGGCGCAGTGCGCGCAGCAGAAGAACTGGCCACCGGCCTGGACGCCGTGGCCGATGACCTTGCACTTGCAGTGTTCGCAGACCGGGGCCATGAGGTGGATGGCGCACTCGAAGCTGTCGAACACGTGAACGTCTCCCTGGGCATGTACCTCGAACGCCATGTCGTACTCGTTGCCGCAGACCTCGCAGATCTGCCGGCTCGTGTCGGTAGCGGTCATGAGGGACAGGTACCCGGTCGGGCTCTGGGTAATCGCGGTGTCACCCGACGATCGGTCAGTGACAGGTCCACAGTAGACACACGAGGGAGTCTCGGCGATTTGGGAGCGCTCCCAGAGGCGACGATAGCGCGTTCGGCGTCCTCACGGAAGACCGAACGGGGCAGCGGCCGTCAGGCCGATTCGCGGCAGATCAGCTCCGTCGGCAGGATGACCGGTTTGAGCTGGGCGTCCTGGTCGCGCAGTTGCGTGATGAGCAGTTCGGCCACCTTGCGGCCCATCTGCTGGGCCGGCTGGCTCACGCTGGTGAGCAGCGGATTGGTGTTGCGGGCGAGCTCGGAGTCGTCGAAGCCGATGACCGAGACGTCCTCGGGGACCCGGCGCCCTGCCGTCCACAGCGCGCGCAGCGCCCCGGCGGCCATCGGGTCGCTGGCGGCGAACACGGCGTCCAGGTCGGGGTCGCGGGCGAGCAGTTCGCGCATCGCCGCCTCGCCGCTGGCCTGCCCGAAGTCACCCTGGGCAACGAGCTTGGTGACCCCGCGCTTGCCGCGCAGGGCGGCGCGGTAGCCACTGAGCCGGTCGAGCCCGGCAGCCATGTCGCGGGGTCCGGTGATGGTCGCGATCCGGCGCCGGCCCTGCCGGTAGAGGTACTCGGTGGCGGTGCGCGCCCCGGCCTCGTTGTCGGCGTCGACGTAGGGGATGTCGCCGGTGTCGGTGACCGGCCGGCCGATGAGCGCGACCGGCGCGCCGGCGGCGACCAGGTTCTGCGGCAACGGATCGTCGCCGTGCAGGGAGATCAGCATGACGCCGTCGACGTGTCCGTTTCGTACCAACTGTTCCACGCGGTCGTGCTGGCGGGCCGTGCTGGCCATGACCAGGTTGAGCTGCAGTGCCGTGGTGGACAGTTCCTGGCTGATGCCGCGCACGATGCTGGCGAAGAACGGCTCGTTGAAGACCCGGTCCTCCGACTCGGACACCACCAGCAGGACGGTGTCGCTGCGCTGGGTGACCAGGCTGCGGGCGGCGTGGTTGGGGACGTAGCCGAGTTTGCGGATGGCGTCCCGGACCGCCTTGAGGGCGTAGGGGCTCACCTCCAGCGATCCGTTGACCACACGCGAGGCCGTGCCTCGCGAGACGTTCGCCTCGACCGCCACCTGTTCCAGCGTGGGGCGCCCGCTTGTCCGGGTCCGACCCTTGCCCGCCATGCTCTTCTCCCGCGCTCCGCCGTGCCCCGACGCCTGCCCAATAATACTGGGAGCCTTCCCACGGGTCCGTTTCTTGACTCAATGTGATGAATGCCCCACACTGGGGCAGCGATTTGGGAACGCTCCCATCCACCTTTCGCCCTCGTCTGGGAGGTCTGGATGGAGCTCAGGAAGTGGTTCGCCGTCGCGGCCGCGGCGCTCTGCGCGAGCGCACTGGCGTCGCCCGGTCCCGTTGCCGCGGCCCCGGAGGACTCGGTGTTCTATGTGGACCCGGAAACCAACGCCGCCCGCTGGGTGGCCGCCAACCCGAACGATTCCCGGATGCCCGTGATCCGGGACAGGATAGCGACCCAACCGCAGGCCCGCTGGTTCACCACCACGAACACCGGCACCGTCAGGTCCCAGGTGGACTCATTGGTCGGTGGCGCGGCGGCGGCGGGGAAAATCCCGATTCTCGTCGTGTACAACATCCCCAACCGCGACTGCGGCGGTGCCTCCGGTGGCGGTGCCCCGTCCCACACGGCGTACCGCGCCTGGGTCGACGAGGTCGCGGCCGGTCTGGCCGGGCGCGCCGCGTACATCGTGCTGGAGCCGGACGTGCTGCCGTTGATGACGAACTGCCAGTCGCCGGCGGAACAGGCCGAGACCTCGGCGTCGATGGCGTACGCGGGGAAGCGGCTGAAGGCCGGCTCCGGCCAGGCGCGGGTGTTCTTCGACATCGGTCACTCCGCGTGGTTGGCACCCGGGGAGGCGGCTGACCGCCTGCGGGCGGCCGACGTCTCGGGAAGCGCCGACGGCATCTCGACCAACGTCTCCAACTACCGGACGACAGCCGATGAGACGGCGTTCGCCGGTGCCGTACTCGAGGCGTTGGGGGATTCCCGGTTGCGGGCCGTGATTGACACCAGCCGGAACGGGAACGGGCCTGACGGGAGTGAGTGGTGTGATCCGCCCGGGCGTGCCGTGGGGGTGTCCAGTACGACGGAGACCGGGGATTCGCGGATCGCTGCTTATCTGTGGGTGAAGTTGCCGGGGGAGGCTGACGGGTGTATCGCGCCGGCTGGGGAGTTTGTTCCTGATCGGGCCTATTCGCTAGCTGTTTCCTGAGTTGGCTCCGGGTCGGGGTCGTGGGTTCCCTGGTGGTGTGGGCACTCGCGACCCCGGCCCGAAGCGCCCGAAACCCGAGAAAAAGAAACCGGCCGCCCCGAAGGGCGACCGGCTCACCAACCTACTGGAAATTCACGTCAGAACAGTTGAAGAACCCTTCGGGACTGTCCGACCGCTCCCACACGGAATAGATGATGTGCCGCCCACTCTTGTTGGGCATGGTCGCCGGCCACGTGTACTCCGGCCCGTGCGGCCCGTTCCCGTTCACCGGCGGATTCGTCACCTGGTGCCAGAACTCGAGGTCGTCCCAGCTCAGTGGCTGCCCGGGATCCCAACCGTCCTTCGTCACGTACTGGTACCAGGTTCCGGGGTGGCGGGCCCAGGCGTTGTACCGGATGGTCACGTTCGCGCCGGCCTGGACGTTGGTCGTGGGCCAGTCGGTTCGGGCCAGGCGGTAGGCGGCGTACTTGTCCGACGGGCCGCAGAGGGTCCCGTCGGCCAGGTTGGGCCACCCTGTGCCGATGTTCGGCAGCAGGTTCCCGAACCAGTCCCACAGCGGCTGTTTGCCGCCCTGCGCGATCGCCGCCTGGCAGGCGGGATTGCTGGGGTTCAGGTCCCCGTTCCCGCCTTCCAGGCCATTGACGTAGCACGCATAGGTCCTGGTCGCGGGGAAGGTCAGGCCGCCGTGGGCCGAGGCCGTCGGCCCCGGTATCACCACCAGCAGCGTGGCCGCGAGGCTCGCGACCGCGCCCAGCACGGCGGCCTTGCGTCTGGTCAACACATCGCCCTCCTTCGTTGGAGTTCAATGTGGGAGCGCTCCCAAATACCCAGGGTACCTGTTGCTGTCAACCGGGCGCACTACGCCTGTGTCGAGGCGTTGACACCGCTCGTGATCAACTGCTAACAATTTGTTTACCAAATGTGGGAGCGCTCCCAGATTCCCACGACCCTGCACACGCTCGTTGATGCTGGCCGAGGAGCTTGAGATGAGACGTAGAAGACTTGGTATGGGAGCGCTCCCAGTCATCGCCGCCGTCGGGGCGCTCACGCTGGCCACTCCGGTCGTCGCCGTTCCGCTGCGGTCCGATGCGGACGCCGCCGCGCCGGCCGTGCTGGACGTTCCTGGCATGGACGCCCAGTCCGTCGACCGGTTCCTGGAGCTGTACGAGAAGATCAAGGACCCGGCCAACGGGTACTTCAGCGACCACGACCCGCCCGTGCCCTACCACTCCGTCGAGACCCTCATCGTCGAGGCACCCGACTACGGGCACGTCACCACCTCGGAGGCCTTCAGCTACTGGGTCTGGCTCGAGGCCCAGTACGGCCGGGTCACCGGCGAATGGGACCGCTTCAACGAGGCCTGGGCCTCCATGGAGAAGCACATCATTCCCGAGGCCAACGAACAGCCGGGCAACTCCGGCTACAACCCGAACGACCCGGCGACCTACGCCCCCGAGCACGACACCCCGCAGGAGTACCCCGCCCAGCTCGACTTCGACGTCCCGGTCGGTCAGGACCCGATCGCCGACGAGCTGAGCGGCACCTACGGCAACGACGACATCTACGGCATGCACTGGCTGCTCGACGTCGACAACCGTTACGGCTACGGCAACTGCGGCGACGGCACCAGCAGCCCCGCCTACATCAACACCTTCCAGCGCGGCCCCGAGGAGTCCACCTGGGAGACCGTGCCGCACCCCTCGTGCGACACCTTCGCCCACGGCGGGCCCAACGGCTACATCGACCTGTTCGTCGGCGACCAGCAGTACGCGCGGCAGTGGCGCTACACCAACGCCCCGGACGCCGACGCCCGCGCGGTCCAGGCCGCCTACTGGGCGCTGACCTGGGCCACCGCCCAGGGCAACCAGGGCCAGATCTCCGACACGGTCGCCAAGGCCGCGAAGATGGGCGACTACCTGCGCTACTCGATGTACGACAAGTACTTCAAGCGCGTCGGCAACTGCGTCGGGCCGGACACCTGCCCCGGCGGTACCGGCAAGAACAGCGCGCACTACCTGATGTCCTGGTACTACGCCTGGGGCGGCGGCGCCGACGGCGGCTGGGCGTGGCGGATCGGCTCCAGCCCGTCGCACTTCGGCTACCAGAACCCGATGGCCGCCTGGGCACTGTCCAGTGTGGACCAGTTGAAGCCGAGGTCGCCCAGCGCCGCCGGTGACTGGGACACCAGCCTCGACCGGCAGCTGGAGTTCTACCGGTGGTTGCAGTCCGCCGAGGGCGGCATCGCCGGTGGCGCCACCAACAGCTGGAACGGCCGCTACGACCAGCCGCCGACCGGGCACTCCACCTTCTACGGCCTGTACTACGACTGGCAGCCGGTCTACCACGACCCGCCGAGCAACCGGTGGTTCGGCATGCAGACGTGGTCCATGCAGCGGATGGCGGAGCTGTACTACGCGACCAGCAACGCCGACGCCGGCGCCCTGCTCGACAAGTGGGTCGACTGGGCGATGGCCAACACCACCGTCGACCCGGCCGCCGGGACCTGGCAGGTGCCGGCCGAGCTCGGCTGGAGCGGCCAGCCCGACACCTGGGACCCGGCCAACCCCGGCGGCAACGCCGGTCTGCACGTCGAGGTCACCTCCCGCAACCAGGACCTGGGTGTCACGGCCGCGCTGGCCAGGACCCTCATGTACTACGCGGCGGAGTCCGGTGACACCGACGCCCAGCAGATGGCCGGCGACCTGCTGGAGGCCATGTGGGCCAACCAGGACGACCTGGGCATCTCCGTCGAGGAGCAGCGCGCGGACTACAGCCGCTTCGGCGACGAGGTGTACGTGCCGCAGGGCTGGACGGGCACCATGCCCAACGGTGACCAGATCGAGAACGGCGCGACGTTCACCTCGCTGCGCTCCTGGTACGCCGATGACCCGGACTATCCGCAGGTCGAGGCGTACGTGAACGGCGAAGGACCCGCGCCGACGTTCCGGTACCACCGGTTCTGGGCACAGGCCGACATCGCGATGGCGATGGCCGACTTCGGGCTGCTGTTCGACTGATACCCCGGGCGGGGCCGGGATCTTCCTCGCCGCCGGCCCCGCCCGGTCTCCACCTCGCACGTCCCGTTCTCACCGTCGAGAAAGGACCGCTGGCATGCGTGTTCGGACGATCGTCGCCACGGTGTCGCTCGTGGCCGGTGCCCTGGTCGCCGCGCCGGCCACCTCGGGCGCGCGGTCAGCGGGCTTCAACTACGGGGAGGCGCTGCAGAAGTCGCTCTGGTTCTACGAGGCGCAGCAGTCCGGTGAGCTTCCCTCGTGGAACCGGGTCGGCTGGCGCGGGGACTCGGCGACCGCCGACGGGTCCGATGTGGACCTCGACCTGACCGGCGGCTGGTACGACGCCGGCGACCACGTCAAGTTCGGCTTCCCGATGGCCGCGTCGGCCACGATGCTCGCCTGGGGCGCGGTCGAGTACCGCGACGCCTACGCCGCCGCCGGTCAGCTCGACGAGCTGACCAACAACCTGCGCTGGGTCAGCGACTATCTGGTCCGCGCGCACCCGGCGCCCACCGTGCTGTACGGCCAGGTCGGCAACGGCGGCACCGACCACGCCTGGTGGGGCCCGGCCGAGGCGATGGCCATGGCCCGCCCGTCCTACCGGATCGACGCCACCTGCGGCGGCTCGGACCTGGCCGGGGAGACCGCCGCCGCGCTGGCCGCGACCTCGATGGTGCTGCGCCCGACCGACCCCGGCCGCGCCGACACCCTGGTCACCCACGCCCGCCAGCTCTACACCTTCGCCGACACCGTGCGCGGCAAGTACTCCGACTGCATCCGCGACGCCGCCAACTACTACAACTCGTGGAGCGGCTACCAGGACGAGCTGGTGTGGGCGGCGGCCTGGCTGCACCGCGCGACCGGCGAGGCCGCCTACCTGGCCAAGGCCGAGGCCGAGTACGACCGGTTGAGCACCGACCCGGCCACCGGCCACCGCTCCTACAAGTGGACGATCGCCTGGGACGACAAGTCCTACGGCGCCTACGTCCTGCTCGCGATGCTCACCGGCGACGAGCGTTACGTCGCCGACGCCAACCGCTGGCTGGACTACTGGACCGTCGGTGTCGACGGCCAGCGGGTGCCGTACTCGCCGGGCGGCCAGGCGGTGCTCGACCGCTGGGGTTCGCTGCGTTACGCCGCCAACACCGCCTTCGCCGCGCTGGTCTACAGCGACTGGACCACCGACGCGACCCGCAAGGCGCGCTACCACGACTTCGCCGTCGGCCAGATCGACTACGCGCTGGGCGACAACCCGCGCGGTGGCTCGTTCCTCGTCGGTTTCGGTGACGACCCGCCGCGCAACCCGCACCACCGCACGGCCCACGGCTCGTGGTCCAACAGCATCCAGTCGCCGGCCCAGACCCGGCACGTGCTCTACGGCGCGCTGGTCGGCGGGCCGCCGCAGCCCAACGACCAGTACGTCGACGACCGCAACGACTACGTGATGAACGAGGTCGCCACCGACTACAACGCCGGGTTCACCGGCGCGCTGGCCCGGCTGTACCAGGAGTACGGCGGCGCGCCGCTGGCGAACTTCCCGCCGGCCGAGCAGCCCGACGGGCCCGAGCTGTACCTGCAGGCCGCCGTCAACTCGGCCGGCGCGAACTACACCGAGATCAAGACCTACGTGGTGAACCGGTCGGCCTGGCCGGCGAGGGTCCTCGACGACGGCTCGTTCCGCTACTACTTCACCCTCGACGGCGACACCACCCCCGACCAGCTCACGCTGACCGCGCACTACAACCAGTGCTCGCCGCCGACCGGTCCGGTCCAGCACGCCGGGCGGGTGTACTACGTCGAGGTCGACTGCGCCGGCCAGGTCATCTCACCGGCGGGACAGTCCGAGCACCGCCGGGAGATCCAGTTCCGCATCACGAGCTCCGGCACCTGGAACCCGGCCGACGACTGGTCCTATCAGGACGTCGCCCAGCAGCCCGGTGCCACGCCGGTGACCGTCGAGTCGATGACGTTGCGCGACGGCACCACCCAGGTCTGGGGCCAGGCCCCGGACCTGCCATGAACCCCCACCAATGGAGGAGAGAATGAACCGTAAGGTCCACAACGGACGAACTCGATCGCGCCCGCGTGGGGCGCTGGCTGCGGCCGCGGCGATGTCGGTGGTCGCCGGACTTCTGACCTTCGGCGCAGAGGCCACAGCCGAAAAAACCGATGACGTGACCACCGCACGGGTCGACAACCCGTACGAGGGCGCCCAGGTCTACGTGAACCCGGACTGGTCGGGGCGGGCCAGCCAGGGCGGCGGCTCGGCGATCGCCGACGAGCCGACGTTCGTGTGGATGGACCGCACCGCCGCGATCAACGGCACCGAGGGCGCCCGCGGCCTGCGCGCGCACCTGGACACGGCCCTGGACCAGGGCGCTGACCTGTTCCAGGTCGTGATCTACAACCTGCCGGGCCGCGACTGCTCCGCGCTGGCGTCCAACGGCGAACTGCCGGCCGACGCCATCGACCGGTACCAGACCGAGTACATCGACCCGATCGCCGAGATCCTGGGCGACCCGGCCTACGCCAACCTGCGGATCGTCACGGTGGTCGAGATCGACTCGCTGCCGAACCTGATCACCAACGTGGCGCCGCGTGAGACGCAGACCGAGAACTGCAACACGATGAAGGCCAACGGCAACTACCAGAAGGGTGTCGGCTACGCGCTGGGCGCGCTCGGCGCGCTGCCCAACGTCTACAACTACATCGACATCGGCCACCACGGCTGGCTCGGCTGGGACGACAACTTCGAGCCCTTCGCCGACCTGGTGATGAACGAGACCGTGACCAACAACGGCGCCTCGCCCGAGGACGTGCACGGCTTCGTGTCCAACGTGGCCAACTACGGCGTGCTGCACGAGGAGCACTTCGACGCCAACACGGTGATCGGCGGCCGGCCGGTGCGCGAGGCGTCGGACTGGGTCGACTGGAACCGCTACGTCGACGAGGTCTCCTACGCCAAGGCCTACGGCGAGCTGTTCTCGCAGCGGTTCGGCCGGCGGATCAGCATGCTGATCGACACCTCGCGCAACGGCTGGGGCGGCGCCGACCGCCCGAGCGGCCCGAGCTCGTCGACCGACCCGAACACCTTCGTCGAGGAGTCGCGCATCGACGGCCGGATCCACACCGGCAACTGGTGCAACCAGTCCGGTGCCGGCATCGGTGAGCGGCCGACCGCCTCGCCGGAGGAGGGCATCGACGCGTTCGTGTGGGTCAAGCCGCCGGGGGAGTCGGACGGTTCCAGCGAGGAGATCCCCAACGACGAGGGCAAGGGCTTCGACCGGATGTGTGACCCCACCTACGAGGGCAACCCGCGCAACGGCAACAACATGTCGGGTGCGTTGGCGGATGCCCCGTTGTCCGGTCACTGGTTCCAGGCCCAGTTCAGTGAGCTGGTCCAGAACGCCTACCCGCCGCTGTAGTCCAGCGCTGTGAACCGGCACTGACCGAACAGCCTCCTGCCGAACGTCCCCGGCAGGAGGCTGTTCCCCTGGACCCACCGGTGGGAGTCGGGGGACCCGCGGCGCGTTCCGCCCGGTCCGGCGAAGCACGGTTCGCCGGCGCCGGAGGGCGCGTCGCGGGGCCGCGCCCTCAGGCGTCGATCAGGGTCTGGAGCCGCGGGGCGTAGTGCTCGACCAGCTCGTCGACGGTCAGCGCGGTCAGGCCCGGCAGGCGCAGCGCCACCCGCACGGCGCCGAGGCCGATGAGCTGGGCGCAGATCAGGTCGGCGCGCAGTTGGGCGTCGCCGCCGGACAGGCGGGTGGCCAGCGGCGCGACGACGTGCTGCTGGAAGGAGGCGGCGAAGTCCTCGCCGTTGGGCCGGAAGGCGGTGAGCACGGCCCTCAGGAACGGGTCGGACTGGGCGCGGTCGTGCAGGTCGCACAGCGTGCGGACCAGGTGTTCGCCCAGCCGGTCCAGCTCGCAGTCCAGCAGCGCGGTGGCCTCGGTCTCGAACGAGACCGCCTCGGCGAACAGGTTCTCCTTGGTGCCGAAGTACTTCACCACCAGCGCCGCGCTCACCCCGCAGTCCAGGGCGATGTCCCGCAGGCCGACCTCGGCGAAGGTCCGCTGGCCGAAGCGGCGCCGGGCCGCGCGCAGGATCGCGTCCCTGGTCTGGCCAGGCACTTCGGCCGTGCTCATGGCGGGTGAGCCTACCGACTCGCGAGGTCGGCGTCCTGGTCACCGTCGAGGCGGGCCTCGTCGGTGACGTCGCGCCCGGCGCGGCGGATCGCGAACGCGACCGACCCGGCGAGCACGGCGGCGGCCAGCGCCCCGGCGGCGCCGATCCAGTAGGTCAGCTCGAAGCCGGTGGCCGAGGCGACCTCGGTGCCGTCGACGTCCATGGTGAAGATCGCCAGGAACGTGCCGCCCAGGGCCGCGCAGGTGCTGGTGCCGATGGTGCGCAGCAGGGCGTTGAGGCTGTTGGCCGACGCGGTCTCGGTGTTGGGCACCCAGTTCATGATCAGCGTCGGCATCGCGGAGAAGCACAGCGCCGAGCCGGTGGACAGCACCAGCAGCAACGGCATCAGCAGCGCCAGGTGGCCGGGCAGGGTCGTCATCGCCACGTTGCCGACGAGCATCAGCAGCGCGCCGCACAGCAGCGTGACGTGCGCGCCCCGCCGGGCCGACAGCTTGGCCGACAGCGGCGAGAACACCAGGATGCCCAGGCCCATCGGCACCATGCACACCCCGCCGACCAGCACCGACGCGCCGTGGCCGTAGCCGGTCTCCAGCGGGGCCTGCAACTGGAGCGGGGTGAGCATGAACGAGGCGAACATGGCCAGCCCGATCAGCGGCGTGGCCAGGTTGGTCAGCAGCACCACCGGGCGGCTGGAGGTGCGCAGGTCGACCAGCGGCGAGCGCACCCACAGCTGGTGGACCGACCACAGGGCGAGCACCCCGGCCGAGCCGCAGAACAGGCCGATCGTCGCGGCGCTGCCCCAGCCCCAGCGCGAGCCCTGGGAGATCGCCAGCAGCAGGCACACCAGGCCGGTGGCCAGGCCAGCGGCGCCGACGAAGTCGAATCGGCCGGAGGCCCGCATCGGTGATTCCGGCACGAACACCAGCACCAGCACGAGCACCGCCAGTGACACGACGGTCGCCGCCCAGAACACCGCGTGCCAGTCCATCAGCGCGGCGATCACGCCCGACAGCGGCATGCCGATCGCGCCGCCGACCCCCAGGGTGGAGCTCATGGTGGCGGTGCCGGCCATCACCCGGCTCGGCGGCAGCATGTCCTTGAGGATGCTGATGCCCAGCGGCAGCACGCCGAAGGAGGCCCCCTGCAACAGTCGCCCGACCAGCAGCGACCCGAACGACCAGCTCAGCGCGCCGAGCAGCGAGCCGACGGTCATCAGGCCGAGTGAGCAGACCAGCATCCGCCGCTTGCCGACCATGTCGGCCAGGCGCCCGGCGACCGGTGCGCAGACCGCGCCGGCCAGCATGGTCACGGTCAGCAGCCAGGACGCGGAGTCCTGGGACAGGCGCAGCTGGCGCGACATCTCCGGCAGCAGCGGCACCACGAGCGTGTGCATCAGGGACACGGTGATGCCGCAGCCACAGAGCACGACCATGAGCCGGCGGGAGCGATCCGCCTGGGGCGGTGAACCAGTGTTCACCCCTGGAGTAAACAGTTGTTCACCCGATGGGGTCAATCAGATATGACGTTGCTCGCGAGCGCGACTCCAGCGGCGGTCAGCCCCGGCTCGTGCGGCATGATGCCTCCCGTGGATCACGGCGAGTCCCTGCGCACGGTCACGGCCACCCGGTACGTCGCGCCGCTGCGCGAGGGCGGCTCACTGCCCGGCCTGGTCGAGGCGGACGACCTCGGCATGTACGTGCTGAAGTTCCGGGGCGCCGGCCAGGGCGTCAAGGCGCTGGTCGCCGAGGTGATCGTGGGGGAACTGGCCCGCCGGCTCGGCCTGCGCGTCCCCGAGATCGTGCTCGCCGACCTCGACCCCCGGCTGTCCAAGGCCGAGCCGGACGAGGAGATCCAGGACCTGCTCGACGCCAGCGGCGGCCTCAACCTCGGCTTCGACTACCTGCCCGGTTCGTTCGACTTCAACCCCAGGGTGCGCGACCCGGGCGCCGACCTGGCCGCCCGCCTGCTCTGGCTCGACGCGCTGGTGCTCAACGTCGACCGCACCTGGCGCAACCCGAACCTGCTGCTCTGGCACCGCGAAGTCTGGCTGATCGACCACGGAGCGTCGCTGTACTTCCACCATCGGTGGGGTCCCGACTGGGTGCCGGCCGCCGAGTACCGCTACGACATCAGCGACCACGTGATGCTCCCGGCCGCCGGCTCGATCGCCGACGCCGACGCCGCCCTGCGCCCGCTGGTCACCGAGGACCTGCTGCGCGAGGTGCTCGCCCTGGTGCCCGACGAGTGGCTGGCCGCCGACCCGGCGTTCGCCTCGGCCGACCAGGTGCGCGCCGCCTACCTCGCCTACTTCGCCCGCCGCCTCGACCAGGCCGCGACCTGGGTGCCGGCCCTGGAGGAGACCCGTGCCGCACGTGTTTGAGTACGCGCTGGTGCGCGCGGTGCCCCGGGCCGAGCGCGGGGAGTTCATGAACGTCGGCGCCATCGTCTACTGCGCACCGCTGCGCTACCTGCGCTGCCGCACCCACCTCGACCCCGCCCGGCTGCGCGCGCTCGACCCGGCCATCGACCTCGACGTGCTGGCCGACGCGCTGGGCTCGTGGAGCCGCTCCTGCGAGGCCGGCGCGACCGCCGAGAGCACCCCCGGCCAGCGGTTCCGCTGGCTCACCGCCCCGCGCAGCACCATCGTGCGGACCTCGCCGGCGCACACCGGCCTCACCGACGACCCGGACGCCGAACTCGACCGGCTGATGGGTACCCATGTCCTGGTCGAGCCAGCACCCTAGGCTTTCGCTGTGGCGAAGTACTTCGACGTGCACCCGGAGAACCCGCAGCGGCGCGCGATCAACCAGGTGGTCGCGATCCTGCGTGACGGTGGGCTGGTCGCCTACCCGACCGACTCCTGCTACGCGCTGGGCTGCCTGACCGACAACAAGGAGGGCGTCGACCGCATCCGCGCGATCCGCCACCTCGACGACCGGCACCACTTCACCCTGGTCTGCCACGACTTCGCCCAGCTCGGCCAGCTCGTCTACCTGCCGAACACGGTCTTCCGCGCGATCAAGGCGGCCACCCCCGGCAGCTACACGTTCATCCTGCCGGCCACCAAGGAGGTCCCGCGCCGGCTGCAGAACGCGAAGAAGAAGACCGTCGGCGTGCGCATCCCCGACCACGTGGTCACCCAGGCCCTGCTCGCCGAGCTGGGGGAGCCGCTGCTGTCCAGCACGCTGCTGCTGCCCGACCACGAGGAGCCGCTCACCCAGGGTTGGGAGATCAAGGAGGAGCTCGACCACGTCGTGGACGCGGTCATCGACTCCGGCGACTGCGGCGTCGAGCCGACCACGGTGATCGACTTCTCCGACGACCAGCCCGAGGTGATCCGCGAGGGCGCCGGCGACCTGGCCCGTTTCGGGGAGCCACTGCGCCGCGGCTGAAAACCGACTCGCGCCGGTCGTTAGGCTCGTGACGCGATGACTGTGCCTTCCCTGAGCCCCGGTGACCTCCGCGCACGCCTGTCCGAGGTGACGCTGCGCGACGAACAACGCCTGGGCCGTCGGCTCGACGGTCTGCGCAAGGTTCGCGACGAGACCGCCCGCCGCGCCCGCCTCGACGAGATCGCCGCCGAGGTCGACCGCGCCGCCCAGCGCGTCGACCGCCGCCGCGCCGCGGTCCCGACGGTCACCTACCCCGACGAGCTGCCGATCAGCCAGCGGCGCGAGGAGGTCAAGAAGGCGATCGCCGAGAACCAGGTCGTGATCGTGGCCGGGGAGACCGGCTCGGGCAAGACCACCCAGCTGCCCAAGATCTGCCTGGAGCTGGGCCGGGGCGTACGCGGGCTGATCGGCCACACCCAGCCCCGCCGGATCGCCGCCCGCACGGTCGCCGAACGCATCGCCGACGAACTCGGCGTGCGCCTGGGCGAGGCCGTCGGCTGGAAGATCCGGTTCACCGACCAGGCCGGCGACGGCACGCTGCTCAAGCTGATGACCGACGGCATCCTGCTCGCCGAGCTCCAGTCCGACCGCCACCTCCGCCAGTACGACACGCTGATCATCGACGAGGCGCACGAGCGCAGCCTCAACGTCGACTTCATCCTCGGCTACCTCAAACAGCTCCTGCCGCGCCGCCCCGACCTCAAGGTCGTCATCACCTCGGCGACCATCGACCCCGAGCGCTTCTCCCGCCACTTCGACGACGCGCCGATCATCGAGGTCTCCGGCCGCACCTACCCCGTCGAGGTCCGCTACCGCCCGGTCGTCGACCCCGACGACCCGGACGCCGACCCCGACCGCGACCAGACCCAGGCGATCCTCGACGCCGTCGACGAGCTGTCCGCCGAAGGCCCCGGCGACGTCCTGGTGTTCCTGTCCGGCGAGCGGGAGATCCGCGACACCGCCGACGCGCTGGAGGCCCAGAAGCGGCCGGACACCGAGATCGTGCCGCTCTACGCCCGACTGTCCTCCGGCGAGCAGCGGCGGGTCTTCCAGCCGCACCGGGGCCGGCGGGTGGTGCTGGCGACCAACGTCGCCGAGACCTCGCTGACCGTGCCGGGCATCAAGTACGTCATCGACCCCGGCTTCGCCCGGATCTCCCGGTACAGCAACCGGTTGAAGGTCCAGCGGCTGCCGATCGAGCCGGTCTCGCAGGCCTCGGCCAACCAGCGCAAGGGCCGCTGCGGGCGCACCTCCGACGGCATCTGCGTGCGCCTCTACGCCGAGGACGACTTCGACGCCCGCCCGGAGTTCACCGACCCGGAGATCCTGCGCACCAACCTCGCCTCGGTCATCCTGCAGATGGCCGCCGCCGACCTCGGCGACATCGCGGCGTTCCCGTTCGTCGAGCCGCCGGACCGCCGGCACATCACCGACGGCATGAACCTGCTCCACGAGCTGGGCGCGCTGGAGTCCTCGACCCGCTCCTCGGACCCCCGGCTGACCCCGCTGGGCCGCAAGCTCGCCCGGCTCCCGGTCGACCCGAGGTTGGCCAGGATGGTGCTGGCCGCGGCCGACAACGGGTGCGTCAGCGAGGTGATGGTGATCGCCGCCGCGCTGTCCATCCAGGACCCGCGCGAGCGGCCGGTGGACAAGCAGGCGCAGGCCGACCAGCAGCACGCGCGGTTCCGCGACCCCGACTCCGACTTCATGAGCTACCTCAACCTGTGGCGCTACCTCACCGAGCAGAAGCGGGACCTGTCGGCCAACCGGTTCCGCCGGCTGTGCCGCGCGGAGTTCCTCAACTACCTGCGGGTGCGGGAGTGGCAGGACGTCGCCGGTCAGCTGCGGCAGATGGCCAAGAGCCTGGACGTCACCGCCAACGACACCCCCGCCGAGCCGGCCGCCGTGCACCAGGCGCTGCTGTCGGGCCTGCTGTCCCACCTGGGGCTCAAGGACCCGGCCGGCAAGGAGTACCTCGGCGCGCGCAACGCGAAGTTCGCGATCTTCCCCGGCTCGGCGCTGTTCCGCAAACAGCCCCGCTGGGTGATGGCCGCCGAGCTGGTCGAGACCTCACGGCTGTGGGGCCGGATCGTGGCCCGCGTCGACCCGGACTGGATCGAGCCGGCCGCCGGGCACCTGGTCCGCCGCAACCACAGCGAGCCGAGGTGGGAGAAGAAACGCGCGGCGGTGATGGCCTCCGAGCGGGTCACCCTGTTCGGCCTGCCGATCGTGGTGGACCGGCCGGTGAACTACGGCCGGATCGACCCCGAGGTGTCCCGCGCGATGTTCATCCGGCACGCGCTGGTGCAGGGGGAGTGGGCCAGCAACCACCCGTTCCTGCGGCGCAACGCCGAGATGCTCGCCGAGGCCGAGGAACTGGAGCACAAGGCCCGCCGCCGCGACATCGTGGTCGACGAGCAGACGCTCTACGAGTTCTACGACGAGCGGGTCGGCAAGGAGGTGGTGTCCGGCCGGCACTTCGACACGTGGTGGAAGAAGACGAAACGGGCCACCCCCGACCTGCTCACCTTCGACCCGTCGATGCTGGTCAACCCGGACGCGGGGGACGTCAGCCGGGACTCCTACCCGGATGCCATGTCGCACAACGACCTGCGCCTGGGTCTGAGCTACCGCTTCGAACCGGGCGAGGCGACCGACGGGGTCACCGTCGAGGTGCCGCTGGCCCTGCTGAACCGGGTCAGCGCCGACGGCCTGCCCTGGCAGGTCCCCGGCCTGCGCGAGGACCTGCTGACCGCGCTGATCCGTTCGCTGCCCAAGCCGCTGCGCCGCAACTTCGTGCCGGTGCCCGACTACGCCGCGGCGCTGCGCGCGCGGCTGGCGGCGGTGCCCGAGCCGTCGTTGGACCAGGTCGCCGGGCTGTTGCGGGAGCTGACCGGGGTGGTCGTCCCGCCCGACGCCTGGCAGCTCGACCAGGTTCCGCAGTACCTGCGCACCACGTTCCAGGTGGTCGACGAGGGCCGGCCGGTGCTGTCCGGCAAGGATCTCGGTGCCCTGAAACGGGAATTGGCCTCGCGGGTGCGCGCGTCGCTGGCCTCCGGCGAGGAGGGCATCACCCGCGAGGGCCTGACCGAGTGGTCGTTCGGCACGCTCGCGCGCAGTGTGTCGCTGCGCCGCGCCGGCCAGCAGGTGACCGCCTACCCGGCGCTGGTGGATACCGGCACGTCGGTGGCGATCCGGCTGTTCGACAGCGAGGCCGAGCAGGCGCGGGCGATGTGGCGCGGCACCCGGCGCCTGCTGCTGCTGACGGTGCCCTCGCCGGTCAAGCAGGTGGTGCGCCGGCTGCCGAACGCGGCGAAGCTCGCGCTGTCGGCCAACCCGCACGGCAGCGTCTCCGGCCTGCTGGAGGACTGCCTCAACGCCGCGGCCGACGAACTGGTCGGCGCGCACGGCGGCCCGGTGTGGGACGCCGACGCGTTCGCCGCGCTGGCCACCTCGGTACGCGGCGGCCTGGCCGACGGGCTGTGGCGCACCCTGGACCGGGTGCGCGCGGTGCTGACCACACACGCCGAGGTGGACGCCGCGTTGGGGCGGATGAACGGGAAGGTCTTCGCCGAGTCGGTGGCCGACATGCGCGCCCAGGTCGCGGCGCTGGTGTTCGACGGGTTCGTCACCGCGACCGGCGTCGCCCGGCTCTCCGATGTGGAGCGCTACCTGCGGGGTGTGTTGCGGCGCCTGGAGAAACTGCCCGAACGCCCGGACCGGGACCGGGAGTGGACCTACGTCGTGCAGGACGCCGCCCAGGCCTACGCGGAGGTACGCGGCCGGCCGGGCGACGACGGCCGGGTGCGCTGGATGATCGAGGAGCTGCGGATCAGCTTCTTCGCCCAGACCCTGGGCACCGCCTACCCGATCTCGGAGAAACGCGTGTACCGGGCGATCGACGACATCAGCTGAACGGTGAGTCCGGTCGCGCCTGGGCGACGCCGTCGACGACGAGGTCGACCTTCTCGTTGTAGAAGCACACCAGCCCGGCGACCTTCTGGCTCTCCGGCAGCGGCGCGCGGTACATCCACACCACGTCCTCGTGCACCGACCGCCCGGTGTCGACCGACCAGTAGCTCGCCGTTCCCTTGTACGGGCAGTGGGATCGGGTCGTCGACGGCGTCAGCAGGTCCAGCCGCACGTCGGTCAGCGGCAGGTAGTAGCGCTGCGGCAGGCTGGTCTCGAACAGGATCCTCGGCTGGCGCGACTCGGCGACGGTGACCCCGTCGACCGACACCACCACGTGCCGCGAACTGGCCAGGACGTCGACCCGCTTGTACGGGTCGCGGGGGTGGACGTAGATCGGCTCGTCCTCCTCCAGCCACTCGTCCATGGCGTCGAACCGCAGCCGCACCAGGTCCTCCAGGCCGGGCAGCCGGCTCGCCGCCCCCGGCACCCGGATCCCGTCGGCGACCACGTCGAACACCACCGGGTCGTCGGTGGGCTCCAGGGTCGCCAGCACGTCGGCCGCCGGCAGGAAGTAGGTCGGGTAGTACGGGATCTCCCAGACCAGGACCGGTCGCGCCGAGTCGGCGACCAGCCGGCCACCGGCGTAGGCCCGAACACGTTTCTGGCTCGTCTCCTGCCGCATGGGATCGAAACTACCCGGAAAACCACTGGACCCGGAGCGCGCTCCAGGTACCACCATCGGTGGACATGACGAACACGTGGACCGGACGACGCACGCTCGGCGCGACCGAGGTCAGTGCGCTCGGCTTCGGCTGCTGGGCGATCGGCGGGCCGTTCGCCGACCGCGACGGCAGGCCGCTGGGCTGGGGAGAGGTGGACGACGACGAGTCCATCCGCGCCGTGCACGCCGGGCTCGACCTCGGCGTGACCTTCTTCGACACCGCCGACGTCTACGGCGCCGGGCACAGCGAGACGGTGCTCGGCCGGGCGCTGCGCGGGCGCCGCGACCAGGTGGTCATCGCCTCCAAGTGGGGCAACGTGATCGACACCGACCGCCGCGTGCTGACCGGCCAGGACGCCTCGCCCGGCCACGTCCGGCGGGCACTGGAGGCCACCCTGCGCAGGCTGGGCACCGACCACCTCGACCTGTACCAGCTGCACCTCGGCGTGCCGGTCGAGCAGGCCCTGCCGCTGCGCGAGGCCTGCGAGGACCTGGTCGCGCAGGGCCTGATCCGGGGCTACGCCTGGAGCACCGACGACCCGGCGAGCGCCGCGGCCTTCGCCGACGGCGAGCACTGCACGGCCGTCCAGCACGAGCTGAGCGTCCTGCACGACGCGCCGGAGATCCTCGACCTGTGTGAGCGCCGGGGCATCGCGTCGGTCAACCGCACCCCGCTGGCGATGGGTCTGCTCGGCCGCCGCACCGCGGCCAGCCCGGCGGCCGGCGCCGACATCCGCACGCGGGCCCCGGAGTGGCTGCGTTTCTTCGCCGACGGCGTGCCGACCCCGGAGTGGGCGGCCAGGGTCGCGGCCCTGCGCGACATCCTCACCAGCGACGGCCGCACCCTCGCCCAGGGCGCCCTCGGCTGGCTGTGGGCCCGCAGCGACGCCACGATCCCGATCCCCGGCTTCCGCACCGTCGCCCAGGCGCGGGAGAACGCCGGTGCCCTGGCCCTGGGCCCGCTGCGTCCCGAGCAGCTGACCGAGATCGCCGGGGTGCTCGCCGCCGCGTGAGGGTCGCCGCCGCCGATTCCCGTAGTGTGGTGGGCCACAACACGCCATCTGGGGGTCGGCCGCGGTGGATGAGGTCGCTGGGCACAACACGATGTCGGGAGCGGCGGGCAACGTCGTCCAGGCGGCACACATCGGGTCGGTCACCTTCACCGATCCGGGGCCCCGGCCGGTGGTGCCCGCCGAGGCCGGCCCGCCGCCCTCGGCGTTCGTGAACCGCGAACAGCAGCTGGCGGTGCTGCGGGAACGTGCCGCCTCGGCGCGCCCGGCCCACCCCGAGGTGATCGCCGTGCGGGGCATGCAGGGCGTCGGGAAGACCGCGCTGCTGCGCCAGTTCGCGGCCACGTCGCGGGACCTGTTCCCCGACGGCGTGCTGTCGGTGACCTTCGGCCCGCAGGAACGCGCGCCGGGCGAGGCGGCGGCGTCGCTGCTGCTGGGCCTCGGGGTGGCGGAACGGCACATCCCGTCGACGTTCGCCCGCCGGGTCGCGCTCTACCGGTCGTTGAGCGCGGACCTGCGGCTGCTGGTGCTGCTCGACGACGTGACCGACGACGAGCAGGTGACCGCGCTGCTGCCGAACTCGCCGGGCAGCATGGTTCTCGCCGCCGGCAACCGGGCGTTCGAGGGCCTCTACGCCGACGGCGCGCTCGACCTGCCGCTCGGCGCGCTGTCGGTCGACAGCGGCGTGCGGCTGCTGGGCGAGCTGTGCGGCGGTGGGCGGGTCGAGCGGGACCCGGCGGGCGCCAGGGACCTGGTCGCGGCCCTCGACGGCCTGCCGCTGGCCATCCGGGTGGCCGGCGGGCTGCTGGCCCGGCACCGGGACCTGCCGGTCGCGCGCCTGCTGGCGGACCTGCGCGGCGGCGACGGCACGGTGCGGGCGACGGTGTTCGCCGCGTTCGACCACGCCTACGCCGGTCTCGCCGACCAGCCGAAGCTGCTCTACCGCACGCTGGGCGCGATGGCCGGCGTCCGGTTCGGGATCGAGGTACTGGCCGCGGTGAGCGCCGGGACGACCGGCGCCGCGCGGGCGAACCTGGCGGAGCTGGTGCGGGTCGGGCTGGTCGAGGAGGACGGGTTCGACTCCTTCCGCCTGCACCGGATGGTCCGCGAGCACGCGCTGCACCGCTCGGCCGAGGAGGACGACCTCGACACCCGCCGCACGTGGCGCCGGCGGGCGGTGCGCTGGTGGCTGTTCGGCGCGATGGCCGCCGACCTCGCCGCCGACCCGGACCGGCTGCGGGTGGCCGATCCCGAGTCGGTGCGCGGCGAGCGGGCGCCCGACGTGTCGGCCGCCGCCGGGCTGGACTGGCTCGACCGTGAGCACGCCAACCTGCTGGCGGCGATGGAGGCCGCCGCCGAGGAGGGCTGGCACGCCGAGGTGTGCCGGCTGTTCGAGGCGCTGTTCGCGCTGTACAAGACCCGCAAGCCGCTGTCGGCCTGGGTGCGGGCCGGTCGGCTCGCCGTGGACTCGGCCGTGCTGACCGGTGTCGCCGAGACCGAGGCGCGCTGCCGCTGCCTGCTGGCCAAGGCCTACCAGGAACTCGAACGCTACGACGAGGCCGACGAGCAGCTGATCGCCGCCCGGGGTCTGGTGGCCGGCGGCCCGCCGAGGTTCACCGCCTCCACCTACGACTTCACCGGCAACCTGTGCCTGCGCCGGGGCGACGACGAGGCGGCGCTGGACTGGTTCGGCCAGGCACTGGCGATCAACCGAGACCTCGGCCTGGTACGTGGCACCGCGCTGCAGAGCATGCTCGTCGGCCGGGCACTGGGCCGCCTCGGCCGCATCGACGAGGCACTGGACATGTGCGCCGCCGCCCGCGACGCGGTCACCGGCGGCCCGGCGGCCGTGCTGCTGCCCAAGATCCTCACCTCGACCGGCGCGGTGCTCGAACGGGCCGGCCGGGTCGAGGACGCCGAGCACACCCTGAGCACGGCCGTGGACCTCGCCCTCGGCGACGGCAACACCGCCGACGCCGCCGACGCGCTGATCGTCCTGGCTCGTCTCGGCGGCGCCGGGGCGGCGGAGTACCGGGACCGTGCGGTGTCGCTGCTCGAACGGATGGGCAGCCCCCGCGCGGCGCGGGTGATCGTCGGCGGCGCCTAGCCAGGCACACCGCGATGGTGGTCCCGCCGGTGGTGCCGTCGGGTGTGCGCACCGGATCTGGGCGTACCGGGTCGTCGTTGCCGGTGGGCTGGTTGTCTGGCCGAGGTGCGCCGTGAGGGTGGTCCCGTTGGTGGTGTTGTCGGGTGTGTGCGCTGGATCCGGGCGCACCCGGCCGTCGTTGCCGACGCGCTGGTTGTCTGGCCGAGGTGCGCCGCGAGGGTGGTCCCGTTGGTGGTGCTGTTGGGCGTGCGCACCGGATCCCGGCGCACCCGGCCGCCATCGCCGACGCGCTGGTCGTCTAACCCAGGCGCACCGCGACGGTCGTCCCGCCGGCGGTGATGTCCAGCGTGCGCACCAGGTCCAGCCGCACCCCGCCGACCAGGCAGCACCGCACGGCCGAGCCCACCAGCGCGGCGTCGGCCGTCCCGCTGGCCAGCAGCTCCCGGCGCTCCCGCGCCACCACCAGCACCTCGTCCTCGCGGACCGCCGCCACCGCCACCCGAACCGCCGGCAGCCGTTCTGTCAGGTCCTTGGCCCACGCCCGCGCCACCTCGGCCGGGACCGGCGGCCCGGCGCGCCACACCACCGCCGACCCCGCGCCCAGCCGGGGTCCAGCTCGGCGTCACTGACCGCCAGGTGACGCGGCCGCGACCCGTCTGGTTCATCGTGGCCGGTCGCCGGGACCCGCCGCAGGGTCACCGACACCCGCTCCTCCCGCGCCGCCCCCAGCTCGGCCGCCACCGCGTACACGGTCGGGGCGGGCACCGCGAGATCGGGCACCGGCACCGGGCGCACCCGCACCGGCGACGCGGGTGGCGCCAGCCGCAGCTGCTCGTAGAGCACCGCACGCAGCACCTGCGCCGACCGGCCCACCTCGGCGAACACCGTCCCGGCGACGTCGGCCGCCACGGCATCGGCGGGGGCGATCTGCTCGTCGAGCGCGACGTCGTCGCGCAGGCGCGGCAGCCGCCGCCGCAGCAGGTCGATCGGCGAGCCGGGAACGACCTCCGGGCCGCCGTCCTCGGCCAGCAGCACCGCCGCCCCGGCGCTGACCGCGTAGGTCGTCAGCGAACCGTGGTCGGACACCACCAGCCGCGCCGCCACCAGCGCCGCCCGCCAGCCCTCCTCCGGCGGCACCAGCACCAGGCCGGCGTCCAGCGCCGGCCGCAACCACGTCCGCAGCTGGAACTCGCCGTGCTGGGCCCACACGTTCGGGTGCAGCACCAGCGCGGTGCGGTAGCCGTCCGCGTCCAACTCGGCCACCACCCGCGCCGGCAGGCCCGGCCGCCGCCCGTACAGCGAGTGCGGACCCCAGGTCGAACACAGCACCACCAGCCGCCGGCCGTCGGCGCCGAACGCGGGGGAGTAGCGGTGCCGCCCGGCCACACTGCACCGGATCCGGTCGAAGCACGGGTCGCCGGCCACCACCACCCGGGACAGCAGCCGGTGGTCGACCGCGCCCACCACGTCGCGCTGGCTCGGATGGCTGACCACGATCCTGGCCGGCACCACCCGTCCGTGGCGCACCAGCCGCGAGCGCCGCAGCCCGGACACCGCGCCCGGCTCGTGCGCGGAGAACCGCTGGTAGCCGACCCCGTGCGGGAACAGCACCAGCGGCGCCCGGATCCGGTGCAGGTCGCTGTTGTCGCTGGCGGCCAGCGCGAGGTCGAACGACCGGGACGTCGCGTCCTTCCAGGAGATCAGCCGCGCGCCGTGCCCGGCGAGCCGGGACCGCAGACCGCCGGTGAACTCCGAACCGCCGTCCACGGCGAAGACCAGCTGGACCCGCGGGTCACCGCCGAACACCGGCAGGATGTCGAGCAACCGGTTGAGCGACACCGGCGAACGCACGACGACGAGCACGGTCCGCACCGCCGAGACCGTCGCCCAGCGGCTCTCCGACACCGGTCCAGTCTAGGAAACCGGGATCACTGCACCGGCGAGTCCGGCGGCGGCAGCCGCACGTCGCGCTCGGTCTCGACGTCGGCGACACCGGGAACCTTCGCCAGGGCGGCGATCACCTCGCCGGAGGCCTCCCCGGTCACCACCCCGGCGCCGTCGAGCACCTCGGCGACGGTCAGGCCGGCGCGGCGCAGCGCGTCGACCACCGTCGGCAGATCAGCGATCCGGTCGGCGGCCACCGAGACGATCACGCGTGCCACGCGCCCTCCTGACGGTCTAGGGAGCCTGAACCAGGCCCGCACCGATGTCGGTCGAGAGCAACGGTAGCCGCCGCGCGGTCCGCGCGAGGCGAGCCCACAGCTCGTGTCCGGTCGCGCCGGTCGCCTGGCTGATCAGCGCGGCCACCCCCGCCACGTGCGGTGTCGCCATGCTCGTACCGCTGATCCGCTTGTGCCGCAACGGCATCGGCCAGCTGGAGTACACGTCGACCCCCGGGCCGGCGAGGTCCACGGCGCCGATGTCGTCGACCGTGCCGCAGGAGAACGGGGCGACCCGCCCCGCCGCGTCGACCGCGGCGACCGCGAGGATCGACGGGCAGTTCGCCGGGTGGCCGACCGGGGCGATGACACCCGGCCGCTCACTCTCGTTGCCGGCGGCGGCCACGATCAGCGTGCCCTGCTCCAGCGCCCGCGCCGCCACCCGTTCGAACGTGCGCGAGTACGCCTGCCCCGGTTGGGCCGCGGCCCCCAGCGACATGGAGATCACCTGGCAGCCGCTGTTCATCGCCCACGAGATCCCCGACAGGATCCCGCCGTCCGCGCCTGAACCCTCGTTGCTCAACACCTTCCCGGCGACGATGTCCGCCTCGTAGGCCACCCCGTAGCCGGGGCCGTCACCCGGTTCCCGTGGCCCGCACGAGGTGCCGACGCAGTGCGTGCCGTGCCCGTGCCCGTCCTGGACCTCCTGGCCCTGCACGAACGACTTCGACTCGATGGTGCGCCCGCTGAACTCCGGGTGCGCCAGGTCCAGCCCGGTGTCCAGCACCGCCACCCGGATCCCGGCGCCGGTCGCCGTGCTGTTCGGCGCGCCGACGGCCTGCAGCCCCCAGGTGAACGTCGACTCGTCCACCTCGGTGGTGGCCTGCGGGGCCGACGCGGTCAGCGCGCGCACGTACCGCTCCGGCTCCACCAGCGAGATCGGCCCCGGCTCGCCGGCCGCGGTCGTCAGCGCCGTCACCTGGTCGGCGTCCGCGCTCACCAGCGCGACCCCGAGCTCGCGCAGCACCAGGCCGTCGGCCTCCCACAACGGGTCGGCCAGACCGGCCTCGGCGGAGTCGACCGCCCGGATACCGGCCACCCGGCTCAGCTCCCGCGTCGCCTGGCTCCAGTCGTCCTCCAACAGGACGAGGTAGCGCCCCGTCGTCCCGTCTCCTGCGCTGGTCATGTTCGCCACGTCCTCACGTCATTCGGCTTGTACGACGTCCAGGGGATCGGCGCCCGACCAGGCGATGTAACGGGCGTCACACGTCAGTGTCCAAGTTCCCCCGAACGGGCGGCGTCTAATCTCGGAACCATGCAGAGCTGGTCCTCCCTCCCGGTGCCGCGCGTCCCCGGCACGCCGCGTCCGCTGCGCCTCCACGACACGGCCGCCGGTGAGGTCCGTCCGACCACCCCGGGCACGACCGCGTCGATGTACGTCTGCGGGATCACCCCGTACGACGCCACCCACCTCGGGCACGCGGCGACCTACCTGGCCTTCGACCTGGTGCACCGGATCTGGCTGGACAACGGACACGACGTCCACTACGTGCAGAACGTCACCGACGTCGACGACCCGCTGCTGGAGCGCGCCGAACGCGACCACGACGACTGGGTCGTGCTGGGCATGCGGGAGACCGCCCTGTTCCGCGAGGACATGACCGCCCTGCGGGTGCTGCCCCCGCAGGACTACCTCGGCGCCGTCGAGTCCATCCCCGAGATCGTCGAGGCGGTCGCGAAGCTGCTGGCCGCCGGCGCCGCCTACCGTGTGGACGACGAGCGGTACCCGGACATCTACTTCGACCGCAACGCCTCCGGCACCTTCGGCGAGGTGTCCGGCTACGACCAGGACACGATGGCGCGGCTGTTCGCCGAGCGCGGCGGCGACCCCGACCGCCCCGGCAAGCGCCACCCGCTGGACGCGCTGCTGTGGCGCGCGGCCCGTCCCGGCGAGCCGAGCTGGGGCAGCGAGCTGGGCCCGGGCCGGCCCGGCTGGCACGTCGAGTGCTCGGTGATCGCCCTCAACCGCCTCGGCATGCGGTTCGACGTGCAGGGTGGCGGCTCGGACCTGATCTTCCCGCACCACGAGTTCAGCGCCGCGCACGCCGAGGCGCTGACCGCCGAGCACCCGTTCGCCCGGCACTACGCGCACGCCGGCATGATCGGCCTCGACGGCGAGAAGATGTCCAAGTCGCGCGGCAACCTGGTGTTCGTCTCGCGCCTGCGCGCCGACCAGGTCGACATGATGGCCGTGCGCCTTGGCCTGCTCTCCGGCCACTACCGCGCCGACCGCTCGTGGACCGACGCCGTGCTGGCCGGTGCGCAGGCCCGGCTGGCCCGCTGGCGCGCGGCCACCACCGCCGGTCAGGGCCAGGCCGCCGCCGACACCATCGCCCGCCTGCGCGACCACCTGTCCGACGACCTGGACACCCCCGGCGCGATCCAGGCGGTCGACGCCTGGGCGGAGGCCACGCTCTCCGGCGCCGGCGCCGACCAGGACGCCCCGGCCCAGATCAGGGCCGCCGTGGACGCGCTGCTCGGCATCGCCCTGTAACCCTCACCCGCGCCGGACCAGGACCAGCGCGGGCACCACGGCCAGCAGCGCCGCCGGCAGCAGGAACGCGACCGCCGCCGACCCGTGGTACACGGGCGTGAGCACCAGGGGCGCCGCCGACGCGCCCACGAACCGGAACGCCTGCACCACCGACACCGCACCGGCCTGGTTCACCTCGCCGGTGAGCACCAGCGCGTTCACCCCGACCTGCAGGAACTGCGCCAGCAGCCCGGCCAGCGCCCACAGCACGGCGACCCCGGCCAGCCACGGCACCACCCCCATCAACGCCACCGGCACCGCACCGGCCACCGCGCCGACCAGCACCCCGGCCCGTGCCCCGATCCGGTCGAGCAGCCGCCCCACCAGCCCGGCCGTCAGGATCCCGACCACGCCGAACACCGTCAGCAGCACACCCCGCTCGCTGGCCCCCAGCCCGAACCGGTCCTCGGCCCGGAACGCCACCAGGAACGTCAACCCGCCCAGGCACCCCCACCCGACCAGCGCCACCACCGACGCCCGCAGCGTCGCCGGCCGCCACGCCTCCCGCAGCCGCACCGGCCCGGCCACCGCGGCGTCCCCCGCCCGCCCGTCGGCCGGCAGGCCGATCACCACCAGCACCGCGGCGGTCAGCGCGACCCCGACGAACGCCAGCCGCCAGGTCGCCTCCGCCGCGAGCCCGCCGACCAGCGGCCCGCTGGTCTGCCCGGCGGCCTGCATCGCAGCGAACAGCCCCAACGCCCGCCCCAACCGGCCCGCCGGGGTGGTCGTGGCCAGCGTGGCCAGCAGCAGCGGCGTGGTGAAGGCGTTGGCGACGCCCTGGATCCCGCGCCCGGCCAGCAGCAGCGGGAACGAGTCGGCCAGCACGCACACCACGGAGCCGACGACCGACACCCCGTAGGCGCCCAGCACGCTGCGCCGCAGCCCCCAGCGCGCGCCCAGCGTCCCGGAGAACAGCATCAGCACCGCGAACGGCACCAGGTAGGCGGGGATCGTGGCCGACGCGTCCGACGCCGACACCCCGAAGTCCGCGCCCAGCTCGGGCAGCATGGCCACGGTGACCCCGCCGCCGAAGGGCCCGAGGAAGGCCCCGGCGTGCACACCCGCGGTCGCGAGCCGGCGGCGGCCTGACAAGGCCGGTGGCTAGGACGGGCCGGCCGAGCCGCGGCCCGGTCCGCCCGGCCTGCGCCGGCGCAGGTAACGCTCGAACTCGGCGGCGATCGCGTCGCCGCTGGTCTCGTTGAGCGTGGTCTCCGAGTCGCCGCGTTCCTCCAGCGCGCGCACGTAGTCGCGCACGTCCTCGTCCTCGGCGGCCATCTCGGTGACCGTCCGCTCCCACTCCTCGGCCTGCTCGGGCAGCTCACCCAGCGGCACCTCCATGTCGAGGACCTCCTCGACCCGGTGCAGCAGCGCCAGCGTCGCCTTCGGTGAGGGCGGCTGGGACACGTAGTGCGGCACCGCCGCCCAGATGGAGATCGCCGGCACCCCGGCCCGCACGCAGGCGTCCTGGAGCACGCCGACGATCCCGGTCGGGCCCTCGTAGCGGGAGCGCTCCAGGCCGAACTGGGCGGCCGAGGCGGCGTCGTAGGCGGTGCCTGTCACCGGCACCGGGCGGGTGTGCGGGGTGTCGGCCAGCAGGGCACCGAGAGTGACGACGGTGGTCACTCCCAGTTCGTTGACGTGGTCGATCAGCTCGGCGCAGAACTTGCGCCACCGCATGTTCGGCTCGATGCCGTGCATCAGCACCACGTCGCGTGACGCCCCGGGCGGGCGGCACACCGACAGTCTCGTGGTGGGCCACTCGACCCGCCTGGTCACCCCGTCCACCATGCGTACGGTCGGGCGGGTGACCTGGAAGTCGTAGTAGTCGTCCGGGTCGACCTCGGTCAGCGCGGTGGCCTCCCAGGTGAGCTGGAGATGCTCTATCGCGGCGCTGGCGGCGTCGCCGGCGTCGTTCCAGCCCTCGAAGGCCGCGACGAGAACGGGCTCGACGAGTGGGCGCACCTCCTCGGCCGGAGACTGGTCGGTTGCGTGCGGGTCCGGATCGGTCACCGGGCAAGCCTACGACCCGCCCCGGTCCGGCGGGGATCGTAGGCTGGATCGCATGTCGGCGGGTCCTCCTTCCGGGCTGCTCAGCGCGCCGGGCGACCGGGACCGGGCAGGCGGCCGGGCCGGCGAGAAGATCGTCACACTTCCCGGTCCGGCGCGGATCGGTGTGACACCGTCCGAGGAGTTCCGCTCCATCCCGAGCACGACCCGGAAGCACATGAGCCACTCACTGCCCTCGGCCGTTCTGTGGGACCTGGACGGCACCCTGCTCGACTCCGAGCGACTCTGGGACATTCCGCTCTACGAACTGACCGAGAAGCTGGGCGGCCAGCTGTCCCCGGCGACCCGCCGGGCGATGGTCGGCACCAACATGTCGGTGACCGTGCCGCTGCTGTACGCGGAGGTCGGCCTGGACGACCCGAGCCAGGAGCAGATCGACGACGCCGCCACCTGGATCGACCGCCGGATGGCCGAGCTGTACCGCCAGGACCTGCCCTTCCGGCCGGGCTCGCGGGACGCGCTGGCCACCGTGCGCGCCTCGGGCATCCCGATGGCCCTGGTGACCTCCACCCGCCGCGACCTCGCCGAGATCACCCTCGACAAGATCGGCCGCGACCTGTTCGCCGCCACCGTCTGCGGCGACGAGGTCGACGGCCTGAACAAACCGCACCCCGAGCCCTACCTGAAGGCCTGCCGTCTGCTGGGCGTCACCCCGCCGGCCTGCGTGGCCGTCGAGGACTCGCCGACCGGGGTCGCGTCCGCGGCCAACGCCGGCTGCCAGGTCCTGGTCGTGCCCTGCGACGTCCCGGTCGAGCCCGGCCCCCGCCGCACCTTCCGCGACTCGCTCACCGGCCTGTCGGTGGCCGACCTGGCCGCGTTGCTGCCCGGGTGACCGGCAGGGCCCGATCCACCTGCGACGTCGCCGGGCGGGGATGGAAGGATCGTGGACCGTGAAGACGTTCGACGAGCTGTTCGCCGAACTGCGTGAGCGGGCCGACCGGCGACCGGAGGGCTCCGGCACCGTGGCCGCCCTCGACGCGGGGGTGCACGCGCAGGGCAAGAAAGTCCTCGAGGAGGCCGGCGAGGTGTGGATCGCCGCCGAGCACGAGTCCGACGAGCGGCTCGCCGAGGAGGTCTCGCAGCTGCTCTACCGCGTCCAGGTCCTCATGCTCGGGCGCGGGCTGACCCTCGACGACGTCTATCGCCACCTCTGAGATTTCGGGAGCCACCAGATGCTGCGGGTTGCGGTGCCCAACAAGGGCGCGCTGGCCGGTCCGTCCGCCGACATGCTCGGGGAGGCCGGCTACCGGGGGCGGCACGAGTCGCGGGACCTGACCGTGCTCGACCCCACCAACGACGTCGAGTTCTTCTACCTGCGGCCCAAGGACATCCCGATCTACGTCGGCTCCGGCGAGCTGGACCTGGGGATCACCGGGCGGGACCTCGCGCTGGACTCCGGCGCGCCGGTGGCCGAGCGGCTGGCCCTCGGCTTCGGCTCGTCGACCTTCCGCTACGCCGCCCCGGCCGGCCGGGACTGGTCGGTCACCGACCTCGACGGCCGCCGGCTGGCCACCTCCTACCCGCGCCTGGTCGCCGACGACCTGGCCAAGCGGGGGATCACCGCCGAGGTCATCCAGCTCGACGGCGCGGTGGAGATCTCGGTGGCGCTGGGCGTGGCCGACGCGGTCGCCGACGTCGTGGGCTCGGGGCGGACGCTGCGCCAGCACAACCTGGTGGCCTTCGGCGACTCGATCTGCGAGTCCGAGGCGGTGTTGTTGCAGGGCACCAACGTGGACGGCTCCTCGGCCAAGGACCAGCTCGCCGCGCGCCTGCAGGGTGTCGTGTTCGCGCAGCAGTACATGATGCTCGACTACGACTGCCCCAAGACCATCCTCGACGACGCCATCACAGTCACCCCCGGCCTGGAGTCACCGACCGTGGCGCCGCTGGCCGACGCGGACTGGGTCGCGGTGCGGGCGATGGTGCCGCGCAAGGAGGTCAACCTGATCATGGACCGGTTGGCCGCCCTGGGTGCGAAGGCCGTGCTGGCCTCCGACATCCGCTCCTGCCGGCTCTGAGTCCCGGTCAGCTCTGGGGACGGACCAGCAGGGCCTGCGCGCCCCGGCCCACCGGGCCGGACTCGTCGTGCAGCACCGTGCTGGCCGTGCCGAGCCCGGTCGGTCCGATGGCGGTCACCGCGTCCAGCGCCATCCACTCGCCGGCCGGCGCCCGGAACAGGTGCACGGTCAGCTCCGAGTTGATGAACAGCCACCGCCGGGGGTTGAGCCAGCCCGACACGCCGTTGCCGGAGTCGGCGAGGACCATCAGCCGCTGCAGGCTCGTCGGTGACTCGCCCGCCACCAGGTCGACCCGCTGGCGTGCCCACACCGTGGCCGGGCCGGGCGTGGAGAACCCGCCGGCCAGCGTGCGCCACTCCATCACGTCCAGGTAGCCGGCACCCCAGTCGTCCGGGCGGTGCTCGGGCCGGCCGGCCGACGGCGGCGCCAGCGGCTCACCGGCCCCGGCGGCCACCGCCGAGGTGTCCGACAGCAGGTGGCGCCACGCCCGGCAGCGGGCGACCGTGCGCCCGCCGGCCCGCAGCTCGGCGCCGAGCAGCTCCACCGACCGGCCGGGCCGCTCGACCCCGGCACCGACCTCCAGCTCGGCGACCGGCACCGGGCCGAGGATCTCCACGGTCAGCCGGGCGACGGCCATCGGCGCGGCGGCCGGCAGTGCCTCCACCGCCCTGGTCAGCAGCGCGCTCGGTGGCCCGAGGTGCTGGGTGTGCGGCGACCACGGGCCGGTGCTGTGCTTGGTCGAGACGTACCGGCCGTCGCCGAGCGGCTCGTAGAACGCGTCGGTCATCTAGTCCGCCCGGTCCAGCGGGGTCTCCTCACCCGCGTCCGGCTCCGGCCAGCCCGGGTACTCCGGCGGGGTGCCGCCGAACGCGGGACACCGTGACTGGTGGGCACACCAGTCACACAGCCGGCTCTTGTTGGGCCGGAAGTCGCCGGTGCGGCCGGCGCGCAGGATGGCGTCCCACACCGCGTCCAGCGTGCGCTCGAACCGGGTCAGCTCGGCCTCGTCGGGGGTGTAGGTCAGCGACTGGCGGTCGGCCAGGTACATCAGGCGCAGCTGGCGGGGGACCGTGCCGCGCAGCCGCCACAGCACCAGCGCGTAGAACTTCATCTGGAACAGTGCCTTGGCCTCGCCGATCTCACGCGGCGCCGTGCCGGTCTTGTAGTCGACCACCCGGATCTCGCCGGTGGGCGCCACGTCCAGGCGGTCGACGTAGCCGCGCAGCAGCACCCCGGAACTCAGCTCGGTCTCCACCAGCAGCTCCCGGGCCTCGGGGTCGAGCCGGCGCGGGTCCTCCAGGGTGAAGTAGCCCTCGATCAGCTGGTCGGCCGACTCCAGCCAGGAGTCCTCGCCGGCCCCGTCGGCGAACAGGTCCGCCAGCTCGGCGCGCTCCTCGCGCAGCCGCGCCCACACCGGCGCGAGCAGCGCGTGCGCCCGCTCGGGCACCCGCTCGGCGGCGGGCAGGCCGAACAGCTCCTCCAGCACCGCGTGCACCACGATCCCGCGTACCTGCGCGTGCGACGGCGTCTCCGGCAGGCGGTCCACCGCGCGGAACCGGTAGAGCAGCGGGCACTGCTTGAAGTCACCCGCACGGGAGGGGGACAGCGCCGGGCGGCGGGGTCGGGGGACGGCCGCGTCCTGCTCGGCTTCGGCAGCGGGGGCGGCGGTGTCGGTCATGGTCAAACCCTAGGCGAGGGCACCGACACTCCCGGCGGGAACCGCACGATCGAGCGGTAGGCCCATCACGGCGGTCCAACATCAGGGCACTTAGGCTTCGTGGGATGACCGACCCCAGCTGGAACGCCGACCGTGACGGCGGCCTGCTGCTGTTCCGGTTCCGCGGGGTACCGGTGCTGCTCTCGCCGTCCTGGTGGCTCGGCTCGGTCGCGGTGATCGTGCTCTACGCGCCGCTGGTCGAACGGTTCCTGCCGCAGGCCGACGCGGTGGTCTCCATCCTGCTCGCGGCCGCGTTCGCCGTCCTGCTCGGCGCGTCGGTCCTGGCCCACGAGCTCGGGCACTGCGTGGTCGCGCTGCACCTGGGGATCCCGGTCCGGCGGCTGCGGCTGTTCCTGCTCGGCGGCCTGGCCGAGATCAGCCGCACCCCCCGCCGCCCGGCCCACGAGGGTGTCATCGCCGCCGCCGGTCCGGCGGTCTCGGCGGTGCTGGCCGGGGCCTGCGGGATCGTGCTGCTGCTCATGCCGGCCGACGGCGCGGTGTGGCTGCTGGTGCTGGAGTGCGCGGTGGCCAACGTCGCCGTCGCCGTGTTCAACCTGCTGCCCGGCCTGCCGCTGGACGGCGGCCGGATGCTGCGGGCCGGGGTGTGGGCGGTCGTCGGCGACCGCGGCGTCGCCACCAGGGTGGCGGTGGTCGGCGGCTGGCTGGTCGCCGGGCTGCTGATGCTGTGGGCCATGTGGGGCCTGGCCACCGACAGCCCCGACCGGTGGCTGCGGCTGGGTGTGTGCGCGCTGACCGCGTGGTTCGTGGCCTCCGGGGCGCGCGGTGAGCTGGCGGCCGACCAGCGGCGGATGTGGCCCGAGGGCCTCACCCTCGCCGACCTGACCCGGCCGATCCTGCAACTGCCGGCGGAGAGCCCGGTGGCCGACGCGCTGGGCGCCGCCGCCGGCCGGGGAGTCGTGCTGGTCAGGGCCGACGGGGTGGCCGCCGGCCTGCTGGACCCGTTCGCCGCCGAGCGGCTGGCGCAGCGCTCGCCGATGGCCCCGGCCGAACTGGCCGCCGAACCGATCCGCCCGGAGTCGGTCCTGCTGGACACCGAGGCCGGCGAGGACATCGTCGAGCGGGTCCAGGAGACCCCGGCCTGGCAGTTCCTGGTGGTCGACCAGGAGGGCCGGCCGGCCGGGGTGCTGCGTCGCGAGGACCTGCGCGCCGGCCTGGCCGGCCACTCCGGCTAGGAGATCCCGCTCAGCTGGTGGGGATCGGGTTCGGCGGCGCGCCCGTGTTGGGTGCCTCCCCGGACGGCTCCGACGGTTCCGACGGCTCCTCGGTCGAGGACGGCTCCTCGGACGAGCCGGAGGAGTAGAGCCCGCAGACCTTCCAGGCGCCGTCCTCCTTGCCCATGGTCATCTTCTGGTCGGGACCGTCGCTGCCGCCGATGGTCAGCGCCATGGTGAACGAGCCCTTTTCCTCGGTGGACTCGAAGTCCTTCATGACGAGCTTGATGTCGCCCGGCGCCCCGTCCGCCTCGCCGCTGTCCTGGAAGTCGCCGATCTCCTTCTCCATCCGCTCGAAGTCCTCGGCGCAGGTCAGGCCTTCCATCGTGGACAGGTCGATGTCGGCGAGCTTGGTGTTGAGCGTCACCTGCAACTCGCCGACGTAGTTCTCGGCGACCGTGCGGGCGTCGTCACCGGTGTTGCCGCCGCCACCGCCGCCGGTGTCGTCCTTCTTGTCCTTGTCCATCAGCAGCCACACGGCCACCCCGCCACCGCCGAGCACCAGCAGCACCACGACGATGATCACGGCGATCAGGCCGCCGCGTGACTTCTTCGGGTCGGGCTCGAACGAGGGAAACCCACCCGGGTCACCGGACAGCCACGGCGGAGCCTGGGACGGCGGCTGCTGCTGGGGCGGGAACTGGCCCTGGGGCTGCTGGCCCCACGGGTTCTGCTGACCGTAGGGACCTGGTTGTTGTGGCGGATACGTCATGATCTCCCCTGGTGCGCGCAATGTCGCGGCTTCGGCGCCGACAGAGTAGTGCCGGTACCCCCATTCAGCCCCGGCCGGGTGTCTGCGACGATCACCCGAACGCGGCAGCGCGGATACCGGACGCGATGATGAGGAGCAGTGTGGGCGAGGTCAGGGCCAGTGGCCCGTTCCGGGTGGGTGACCGGGTACAACTCACCGATCCCAAGGGCAGGCACTACACGCTCGTGCTGACCCCGGGAGCGCAGTACCACACCCACCGGGGCGCCGTCGCCCACGACGACGTCATCGGCCAGCCGGAGGGCTCGCTGGTGACCTCGGTCGGCGGCACCTCCTACCTCGTGCTGCGCCCGCTGCTGGCCGACTACGTGCTGTCCATGCCCCGGGGCGCCCAGGTGATCTACCCGAAGGACACCGGGCAGATCATCATGTGGGGCGACATCTTCCCCGGCGCCCGCGTGCTGGAGGCCGGCGCCGGGTCCGGCGCGTTGACCTGCTCGCTGCTGCGCGCGGTCGGCCCCGAGGGCACGGTCACCTCCTACGAGGTCCGCGCCGACCACGCCGAGCACGCCGAACGCAACGTGACCACGTTCTTCGGCGAGCGCCCGGCCAACTGGGACCTGCGCCTGGCCGACCTGGCCGCCTACGACCCGGCGGTCGACGGCGAGGTCGACCGGGCGGTGCTGGACATGCTCTCGCCGTGGGAGATGCTGCCGGTGATGGCCGCCAGCGTCATTCCCGGTGGCGTGCTCGTGGTGTACGTGGCCACCACGACCCAGCTGTCCAAGGTCACCGAGGCGCTGCGCGAGCAGCAGTGCTGGACCGAGCCGCAGGCCTGGGAGACCCTGATGCGCCCGTGGCACGTCGTGGGCCTCGCGGTGCGCCCGGAGCACCGGATGGTGGCGCACACGGCGTTCGTGCTGACCACCCGGCGCCTCGCCGAGGGCGTGACCCCGCCGAGGTTGCAGCGCCGGGCGCAGCGCGGCTGACCGCCCGGTCAGGGCACGCACCAGGAACCGTCGTCCCGCTTCTGCAGCGGCAGCGGCACCACGGTCGGCTCGGGGGCGCCCTCGATGGTCAGCTTGACCTGCGCGGTGGCCTTGTCGCCCTCGATCTTCGGGTTCTCGGCCAGTTCGGCGGTGACCCCCGGCTGCACGTCCTCCGGCTGGCCGACCGCCGCCGGGTCGCAGGCCAGCGCGGCCATCGCGGCGACGTCCTGGGAGTTGATGGCGGCGATGGCCTGGTCGATGACCTCCCTGGCCGAGGCGACCTGCTCGTCGGTGGGGGGCGGCGGCCCCGGTACGGCGGTCGCGCCGCCGCCGGTGGCGACCCCGCCGGTGGGCGGTGCCGGCACGGAGACCGGCGTCGACTCCGGCGGCTCGGAGATCGTCGGCACCGGTGGGTCCTGCGCGGTGTCCTCCGGGGCCTCGTCGGCGGGCCTGGTCAGCAGGAACACGGTCAGGCCGGCGACCACGAGCAGCGCCACCGCGGCGGCGGTCACCAGCACGACCCGTCTGCGGCCGGTCGTCGGGGTGTCCCCGCTCACCTGCTCGGGCTTGTCCTCTGTTGGCTCGTCAGCTGACTCTTCAGATCGCAACGCACCAGCCGTCCTTCCGGTTCTCCAGCAGCAACGCGGTCTCGTCGTCCCCGACCCGCACCGCGGCGTTGGCCGCGGTCTCGCCGATCACCTCGACCTCGCCGAGCAGCGCCTGGCGGCCCTCGATGACCTCGAACAGTGTGCCCGGGTCGGTTTCCTGACACGTCAACGACCTCGCGGTGTCCTCGTCACGGTCGTTCACGGCGGCGAGGTAGTCCCCGACGACCGCGCGCGGGTCGGCGCGGTCGGGGCGCCGGACAGGCGTCGAGCCGGAGCCGGTGTCAGGTCCCGGTTCCGGCTCGGTCCGCGGTGTCGTGGGGGAGGGGGTGGAGGTGGCCGGCGGCGGCGCGGCCTTGTCCTCGGGTGAGGAGGGTCTGACCAGCAGGTAGACGCCGAACCCCAGCCCGCCGAGGATCAGCGCCGCGGTGAGCAGCAGAACGGCGATCATCCCGGCCCGCCGGACGAGCGGCCGGTCGAAGATCAATTACCCTCCCTTGACTTCACCCTCGCCGCAGAACTTCCACTCGCTGCCCTCCTGGACGATGTCGATGTAGATCCGCGCGGTCTGTTCCTTGCCGTTGCCGGACAGCTCGAGGTTGATGTTGGCCCGTGCCCGGTTCCCGGAGACCTCCGGCTCGCCGTCGGCCTTCGCCTCGATCGTGAACGGGGAGAGCTCGTTCTCCAGCGTGCTGGTGTCGGTCCCGTACTCGGACTTGTACCCGGAGCAGGCGTTGCCCACGACGTCGTCGAAGCTCTTGGTCTCGTAGGCGGTCATGTAGGCGTCGCGGACGTCCTCTGGCTTGTTGGTCGCGCTCGCCGTGTCGTCCTTGTTCAGGATGAAGAACGTGGCACCGCCGCCGCCGAGCACCAGCACGGCGATCAGCACGATGGTGATGACCAGGCGGTTGTTGCCCCTGGCCGGCGGTCCCTGCGGCGGCCCGGCGGGGCCGAAGCTGCCAAGGCCCTGGTAGGAACTCCCACCGCCGTAGGGCTGCTGGGGTTGCCCGCCGTACGGGGGCGGCTGCTGGCCGTAGGGCTGCTGGGGTTGGTGGGGCTGCTGGGGCGGGCGACCGTAGGGATCCTGCCCGGCGGGGCCGGGCTGCTGTGGTGGATAGGTCATCTCGCCCCGAACTCCTTCATCGGTGGTGCCTTCCTGAACTGGACGGAGCCGGCGACCGACCCGTTCCCACGGCGGCCATCGTATGTCAGTCCCCGGCGCCGGCCCCCGAACAGGCGTTCGCCGCCGGGACCACGATCGGTCCCGGCGGCGAACACGCGGGTCACACGGCGATCAGGAGATCGTTTCGACGCACCAGTCGCTGTCCTTCTTGGCCATCTTGAGCGTCATCTTGACCTGGGCCGCCTCCTCCGGGACGCCCTCAGGCAGGTCGCCGGACAGCTTCATCGTGATCTCGGCGGTGGCCTTGTCACCGCTCTCCTCGACCTTGCCGAGCTCGGCGCTGACCTCGATGCCCTCGGGCACACCCATCGACTCCGGGTCGATGGTGCCCTCGACGTCGCTCTGGCTCGCGTTGCAGGCCATGTCGGTGAGAGCCTGGGTGTCCTTGTCGTTGAACGCGGTGACCGCGGACTCGGCGAGGCCCTGGGCACTGCCGGTGTCGCCGCCGCCACCACCGCCGCCGAGCGTGAAGATCAGCACGATCGCGACCGCGATGACCACCACGCCGCCGCCGGCGAGGATCCACGGCATCTTGTTCTTGGGCTGCGGGCCCTGGGGACCGTAGCCGTAGGGGTCCTGCGGCTGGCCGTAGCCACCCGGCTGCTGGCCGAACTGGCCAGGCTGCCCGTAGCCACCCGACTGCTGGGGCTGCGGACCGGTCTGCGGGAAGCCACCCGGCTGCTGCTGTTGCGGGTAGCCGCCCTGCTGGGGGTAGCCGCCCTGTTGCGGGTAGCCGCCCTGCTGTGGGAAACCGCCCTGCTGCGGGAAGCCGCCAGACTGCGGGCCCGGCTGCTGACCGTAGCCCGGCTGCCCTCCCCACTGGCCTGGCTGCTGCGGCGGTTGCGACATCGGATACTTCTCCTTAATTACGGCGAGTCGATCGCCGAGTCTGGTGTGGACGACATGTGCCGGCGAACTGGCACGGTGGTCGCCCGGTTCTGACGCACCGTAGCGGGTGAGTGGTTCCACCCCTCGCTGAGATGGCGCAATCTACCGCCGCCGGACGGCCGGCGAACGCTGTTTCGGCCAGATGACACGACCGTTCCGAGACGTGGATGCTCTTCTCTTGTCGGTCTTCACCGGTACCGTGGTGGTAAGACAGTTGACGGGAGGAGGTGCCGACATGCAGCACGATCGTCCCGGTGGTCGGCCAGAGGAGGCCGACGAGCACGGCGCTGGACCGGAGCCGGCTTCTGGGCACGAACCGTCGGAGACCGCCCAGATCCGGTTCCTCGAAGAGGAAGTAGCGCTGCTACGCCGGAAGCTGACGGACTCGCCACGGCACGCACGGCTGCTCGAGCAGCGCCTGGCAGAGGCGTCCGAGCGGGTCAGCCAGCTGACAGAGCGTAACGCCAAGCTGGTCGAGACGTTGCGTGAGGCGCGGAGCCAGCTGTTGGCCCTGCGCGAGGAGGTGGACCGCCTCGCCCAACCACCCAGTGGGTACGGCGTGTTCCTTGCCGGTCACGAGGACGGCACGGTGGACGTGTTCACCGCGGGCCGCAAGATGCGGGTCGCGGCATCCCCCGCGGTCGAGGTCGGCGAGCTTCGCCGCGGGCAGTCGGTGCGTCTGAACGAGGCACTGACGATCGTGGAGGCCGGTGAGTTCGAGCGGATCGGCGAGGTGTCGACGCTGCGTGAACTGCTGGCCGAGGCGGACAACGACGTCCGGCCGATGCGGGCGCTGGTCGTCGGGCACGCCGACGAGGAGCGTGTGGTGTGGCTGGCCGACCCGCTGCGGGAGGCGACGCTCAAACCGGGCGACTCGCTGCTGGTCGACTCCAAGTCGGGCTACGCCTACGAGCGGGTGCCCAAGGCCGAGGTCGAGGACCTGGTGCTGGAGGAGGTGCCCGACGTCCGGTACGAGGACATCGGTGGCCTGTTCCGGCAGATCGAGCAGATCCGCGACGCGGTCGAGCTGCCGTTCCTGCACGCCGAGCTGTTCCGGGAGTACGAGCTGCGGCCCCCCAAGGGTGTGCTGCTCTACGGTCCGCCCGGCTGTGGGAAGACGCTCATCGCCAAGGCGGTGGCGAACTCGCTGGCCAAGCAGGTCGCGGCCAGCCGGGGTGACGGCAACGCCTCCGAGGCGAAGTCGTACTTCCTCAACATCAAGGGTCCCGAGCTGCTGAACAAGTTCGTCGGCGAGACCGAGCGGCACATCAGGCTGATCTTCCAGCGGGCGCGGGAGAAGGCCTCGGAGGGTACGCCGGTCATCGTGTTCTTCGACGAGATGGACTCGATCTTCCGCACCCGAGGAAGCGGTGTGTCCTCGGACGTGGAGACGACGATCGTTCCCCAGCTGCTCAGCGAGATCGACGGTGTCGAGGGCCTGGAGAACGTGATCGTGATCGGTGCCTCCAACCGGGAGGACATGATCGACCCGGCGATCCTGCGACCCGGCCGGCTGGACGTCAAGATCAAGATCGAGCGGCCGGACGCGGAGGCGGCCAGGGACATCTTCTCCAAGTACCTCACTCAGAACCTCCCCATCCACGCCGAGGATCTCGCCGAGTTCCGGGGCGACCCGAGGGCCACGATCGACGCGATGATCCAGCACACGGTCGAGCGGATGTACGAGGAGACGGAGGACAACCGGTTCCTGGAGGTCACCTACGCCAACGGGGACAAGGAGGTGCTCTACTTCCGTGACTTCAACTCCGGCGCCATGATCCAGAACATCGTGGACCGGGCGAAGAAGGCGGCGATCAAGTCGGTGCTGGAGACCAAGCAGCCCGGCCTGCGCGTGCAGCACCTGCTGGACGCGATCGTCGACGAGTTCGCGGAGAACGAGGACCTGCCCAACACCACCAACCCCGACGACTGGGCGCGGATCTCCGGCAAGAAGGGCGAGCGGATCGTGTACATCCGCACGCTGGTCACCGGCAAGAACCAGGAGTCCGGGCGGGCGATCGACACGGCGACCAACACCGGTCAGTACCTGTAGACCGATGGCGCACGCGAGGGCGGCGGGCATCGGGCGCATCGCGCTCGGGCTCGCCGCCCTCGGCCGTCCCGCCTACATCAACGTCGGCCGGGGCGAGCTGCCGGCCGACCGGTCCGTCGAGGCGATGCGCGCGGCGACCTGGGCTGTCCTGGACGAGGCGTACGCGGCCGGCGTGCGCCAGGTCGACGCGGCCCGCTCCTACGGCCTGGCCGAGGAGTTCCTGGCCGGCTGGCTGGCCGACCGCGCGCCGGCCGACGTCACCGTCTCCAGCAAGTGGGGCTACGCCTACGTGGGCGACTGGCGGCTCGACGCGCCGGTGCACGAGGTCAAGGAGCACTCCCTCACCCGTTTCCGCACGCAGTGGACGCAGAGTCACGGCCTGCTGGGCGATCGGCTGACCCTCTACCAGGTGCACTCGTTGACCGAGGACAGCCCGCTGTTCGACGACCTGGCCCTGCAGGACGCCCTGGCGGCGCTGCCGGTGCGGGTCGGCTTCTCCACCTCCGGCCCTCGGCAGGCACAGACCGTGCGCCGGGCGTTGGCGCTGGAGCGTCACGGGGAGCGGGTGTTCACGTCCGTGCAGTCCACCTGGAACGTGCTCGAAAGGTCCGCCGGACCGGCCCTGATGGAGGCGCACTGGAGCGGGGCTGGAGTCATGGTGAAGGAAGTTCTGGCCAACGGACGCCTCGCGGTGGCCCCTCCCGGCCCCCTCGCGGCGATTGCGGAGAGTAACCAGATTCGTCCGGACGCGCTCGCGCTGGCGGTCGCGTTGGGCCAACCGTGGGTCGACACCGTGCTGTTCGGCCCCGCCGGCACGGGGCAGCTGCGGAGCAATCTGGCGGCCCTGACGGTGCCGCCGGAGGTCGTCGCCGAGGCCACCGCCCTGACCGGGCTGGTGATGGACCCGGAGTCCTACTGGAGCGATCGAGCCGCCCTCGCCTGGGCATGACCGGACCCCCGTAGGCTGGGTCACATGCGTCGGATCATGGGCACCGAGGTCGAGTACGGCATCGCCGTCCCCGGAGATGCCACCGCCAACCCGGTACTGACATCCACCCAGGTGGTACTGGCCTACGCCGCCGCCGCGGACATCCCGAGGGCACGCCGGGCGCGGTGGGACTACGAGGTCGAGTCGCCGTTGCGCGACGCGCGCGGTTTCGACCTCGGGGCGCCGGGCGTGCCGCCGTCGGATCCCGAGGTCGAGGACCTCGGCGCGGCCAACGTCATCCTCACCAACGGCGCGCGCCTCTACGTCGACCACGCCCACCCCGAGTACTCCGCCCCCGAGGTCACCAACGCCCGGGACGCGGTGATCTGGGACAAGGCGGGGGAGCGGGTCATGGAGGAGGCCGCGATGCGCGCGGCCACCGTCCCCGGCCAGCCGCGCCTTCAGATGTACAAGAACAACGTCGACGGCAAGGGCGCCAGCTACGGCACCCACGAGAACTACCTGATGGCCCGCAGCACGCCGTTCACCTCGGTGATCGCCGGGCTGACCCCGTTCTTCGCGTCCCGCCAGGTCGTGTGCGGGTCCGGGCGGGTCGGGCTGGGGGTGGCCGGCGAGGAGGCGGGCTTCCAGCTGTCCCAGCGCGCCGACTACATCGAGGTCGAGGTCGGCCTGGAGACCACGCTCAAGCGCGGCATCATCAACACCCGCGACGAGCCGCACGCCGACGCCGACAAGTACCGCCGGCTGCACGTCATCATCGGCGACGCGAACCTGGCCGAGACGTCGACGTACCTGAAGGTCGGCACGACCGCCCTGGTCCTGGACATGATCGAGAGCGGCCTGCGGTTCGACCACCTCAAGCTGGCCGACCCGGTCCGCGCGGTGCACGCGTTCTCCCACGACCCGACGCTCAAGGCGACCGCCGAGCTGACCAACGGCCGCAAGTACACCGGCCTGGACCTGCAGAACGCCTACCGCGAGCTGATCGCCGAGAACCTCGACCGCACCGAGCAGGACGAGGTCTCGCTGAACGTGCTGGCCACCTGGGGCGAGATCCTCGACGCCCTGGCCAGGGACCCCATGGAGTGCGCCGACCGGCTCGACTGGCCGGCCAAGCTGCGCCTGCTGGAGGGCTTCCGTGCCCGCGACGGCCTCGGCTGGTCCTCGCCCCGGCTGCACCTGGTCGACCTGCAGTACTCGGACGTGCGGCTGGACAAGGGCCTGTACAACCGGCTGGTCACCCGTGGCTCGATGAAACGCCTGGTCACCGAGGAGGAGGTGACCGCGGCGATCACCACCCCGCCGCTGGACACCAGGGCCTACTTCCGTGGTCGTTGCCTGGAGAAGTACCCGACGGCGATCGCCGCCGCCTCGTGGGACTCGGTGATCTTCGACCTGGGCCGGGAGTCGCTGGTCCGGATCCCGACCCTGGAGCCCCTCCGGGGGACGAAGTCGCATGTCGGAGAGCTGTTGGAGGTCTCGGCCACCGCTGAGGAACTGGTAGACGCCCTGACCGGCAATCCCCGACGTTAGCGACACTGTCGGTCCCCGCCGGTAATCTTGAGACAGACAATCCCGATCCGGGAGGCGACATGGCCCAGGAGCAGACCCAGCGCCAAGGTGGCGGTGACGGCGACGACGATGTCGACGGTGCCGCCCCGGCTGGTCAGGAACGCAGGGAGAAGCTCGGCGAGGACGTCGACACGATCCTCGACGAGATCGACGACGTTCTCGAGGAGAACGCCGAGGACTTCGTCCGTGCCTACGTCCAGAAGGGCGGTCAGTAGGTCCGCGGCAGGCAGGCCCGCCGCACCCAGCACCACCCCGCGACATCCGTAGATCCAGGAACGAAAGCAGGCATGGAACACACCCCGTCACGCGCCATGCCAGGCGCAACACTTCCGGCTGCCTACCTGACGGCCGAGACGTCCTCCTTCACCGACTTCCTCCGCGCGCAGGCGCCACACCTACTGCCGGGCAACCTCGGTGGGGTGGGCGAGCCGGTCCGGGCGCGGCACGCCTCGGAACTGAATCCGCAGCCGCCGCACGGCACCACGATCGTGGCGGTCACCTTCGACGGGGGTGTGCTCATCGCCGGTGACCGGCGGGCCACCTCGGGCAACCTGATCGCGCAGCGGGACATGGAGAAGGTGTTCGTCACCGACGACTACTCGGCGGTGGGCATCGCGGGCACCGCGGGCCTGGCCGTGGAGTTGGTCAAGCTGTTCACCCTCGAGCTGTCGCACTACGAGAAGATCGAGGGTGTCTCGCTGTCGCTGGACGGCAAGACCAACAAGCTGGCCACGATGGTGCGCGGCAACCTCGACGTGGCGATGGCCGGCTTGGCGGTGCTGCCGCTGTTCGTCGGTTTCGACCTGCACGCGCAGGACCCGGCGAAGGCCGGTCGGATCGTGTCCTACGACGTGGTCGGCGGGCGTTACGAGGAGCGCGCCGGGTTCCACTCGGTGGGTTCCGGTTCGCTGTTCGCCCGGTCGGCACTCAAGAAGCTCTACGACCCGGGCAGCGACGCGGCGACCGCCATCCGGCACGCGGTGGAGGCGCTCTACGACGCCGCCGACGACGATTCGGCGACCGGTGGGCCGGACCTGGCCCGCAAGATCTACCCGAGCGTCGTCACGATCACCGCCGCCGACGGCGCCGTGCAGCTGCCCGAGGAGGAGGCCGCCGAGGTGGCCGAGTCCGTCGTCACCGCGCGGTCCAGCCAGCCGCGCGGCTGATCCGATTCCCCACCCACCCGAGCGAACCGAGGAGCCACCACCGTGACCATGCCGCTGTACGCCTCGCCCGAGCAGTTGATGCGCGACCGCTCGGAATACGCCCGCAAGGGCATCGCTCGGGGTCGCAGCGTCGTCGCGCTCAAGTACAGCGGTGGCGTGCTGTTCGTGGCCGAGAACCCGTCGACGGCGCTGCACAAGGTGTCGGAGATCTACGCCAGGATCGGGTTCGCGGCCGCCGGGCGGCACAGCGAGTACGAGAGCCTGCGCCGGGGCGGTATCCGGCACGTCGACCTGTGGGGTTACGCCAACGACCCTCGGGACGTCTCGGCCAGGCAGCTCGCCATCGTCTACGCGCAGACGCTGGCGTCGATGTTCACCGACCAGCTCAAGCCGTTCGAGGTGGAGATCTGTGTCGCCGAGGTCGGCGCGACGCCCGAGGGCGACCAGCTCTACCGGCTGACCTACGACGGTTCGATCGTCGACGAGCCGCAGTTCCTGGCGATGGGCGGCCAGGTCGAGCCGATCTCCAGCACGATGAAGGAGACCTACCAGGAGGGCATGTCGCTGCGGGAGGCGGTGCTTTTCGCGGTCAAGGCGCTGTCCTCGGGCACCAGCGGCAACGGCGACAACGGTCAGGGCGTCGGGAAGCTGGAGGTCGCGGTGCTGGAGCGGTCGCGGCCGCGGCGCGCGTTCCGGCGGATCGAGGGCGCCGCGCTGGCGGCCCTGTTGCCGGCCGAGGCCGACCAGTCGGACGAGGCGACCGAGGGCGAGCCGGTGGATCCGAAGCCCGAAAAGGGTTCTGAGGAGTCCTGATCTGCTGGAAGATGGATATTGTCCCGCTGACAGGTGCATGACGCGTTCATCTCACCTCGGAGCGGTCACGGCATCTTGCGGCAAGGAAGGCCTAGGCTAAGGAAATGCAGCGGCGGATCTTCGGCATCGAAACCGAGTTCGGCGTGACCTGTACGTTTCACGGCCAGCGCAGGCTGAGCCCGGACGAGGTCGCGCGGTACCTGTTTCGGCGAGTGGTGTCCTGGGGTCGTTCCTCGAACGTCTTCCTGCGCAACGGCTCGCGCCTCTACCTGGATGTCGGCTCGCACCCCGAGTACGCGACGGCGGAGTGCGACGACCTGGTGCAGTTGGTGACGCACGACAAGGCGGGCGAGCGGATCCTGGAGGACCTGCTCGTCGACGCCGAGCGGCGGCTGGCCGACGAGGGCATCGGCGGCGACATCTTCCTGTTCAAGAACAACACGGACTCGGCGGGCAATTCGTACGGGTGCCACGAGAACTACCTGGTCACCCGGGCGGGTGAGTTCTCGCGGATCGCGGACGTGCTGCTGCCGTTCCTGGTGACCCGTCAGCTGATCTGCGGTGCCGGCAAGGTGCTGCAGACCCCGCGCGGGGCGGTGTACTGCCTGTCGCAGCGGGCGGAGCACATCTGGGAGGGCGTGTCGTCGGCGACGACCCGGTCGCGGCCGATCATCAACACCCGCGACGAGCCGCACGCCGACGCCGAGCGCTACCGGCGCCTGCACGTGATCGTCGGCGACTCGAACATGGCCGAGGCGACGACGCTGCTCAAGGTCGGCAGCGCCAACCTCGTCCTGGAGATGATCGAGGACGGCGTCCAGTTCCGGGACTTCAGCCTGGACAACCCGATCCGCGCGATCCGCGAGATCAGCCACGACCTGACCGGCCGGCGCCTGGTCCGCCTGGCCGGCGGCCGGGAGGCCTCGGCGCTGGACATCCAGCGCGAGTACTTCTCCCGCGCGGTGGAGCACGTCGCGAAGCGCTCCCCGGACCCGGTGGCCGAGCGGGTGATCGAGCTGTGGGGCCGCACCCTGGACGCCGTGGAGGCGCAGGACCTGTCGCGGATCGACCGGGAGATCGACTGGGCGATCAAGCACCGGCTGGTGGAGCGCTACCGGGCCAAGCACGGCCTGGAGCTGTCGAGTCCCCGGATCGCCCAGCTGGATCTGGCCTACCACGACATCCGCCGGGGCCGGGGCATCTTCGACCTGCTCCAGCGCAAGGACCTGGTGGCCAGGGTGACCGAGGACGGCGAGATCGAGGCCGCCAAGGACACCCCGCCCCAGACCACCCGCGCGAAGCTGCGCGGTGACTTCATCGCCGCCGCGCAGCAGGCCGGCCGGGACTTCACGGTCGACTGGGTGCACCTCAAGCTCAACGACCAGGCGCAGCGCACCGTGCTGTGCAAGGACCCGTTCCGCGCGGTGGACGAGCGGGTGGAACGCCTGATCGCGTCGCTGTAGCGGTCAGCGGGACGTGAGGAGCCGGTGCCAGGCGTTCACAGGAACGCTCAGCACCGGCCCGGCGGGGTGCTTGGAGTCGCGAACCAGCACCCCGTCACTCCACGCCACCTCCACACAGGCCGATCCCACGTCGTTGCTGTAGCTGCTCTTGTGCCACGCAACCTCCACGCAGCTAGACCCCGAGGCGCCGCTGTGGCTGCTCCTGTGCCAGGAGACCTCCACGCAGCTCGTTCCCTCGCCGCCGCTGTAGCTGCTCTTGCGCCAAGCCGACTGCGCCACTCCGTTGACTCCCTCGGTCGAACTCGTCGGCCAGACTGGCCACGAACTCCCGAGATTGTCCCTCATCCAGTGCTAGATCATCGAGCGTGGGCACCAGTTCGCCATAGCTGCACACGTGGTCGGAGTCGTCGAGGATCAGACCACCAACGCGGAAATTGTCCAGGTACACGATCGGGCGGTGTCGGTCGAACTCCATCAACTGGAACGGGCCACCGAACGCGCATCGCTCGCCGGTCGAACTGGGCACGATCCGCACCGTGACACGGTCCAATGCAGCCGTGAGCACAATGTGCAGTAGTTGCTCGTGCATGATCTTGTCGGTGCCAACCTGCAGCCGCAGTGCGTTCTCGTGGAAGTAGAAGGTGAACCGTGCGGAATCGGGCACCGACAGGATCCGCCGCCGCTGCATCCGGGTAAGGATCGCGGCTGACACACGATCCTCGGAGATGTTGGCGTTCAGGGCGGCTATGAGCGCGCGAGCATAGGCGGGTGTCTGCAACAGTCCGTGAATCACCTGTGGTTCGTAGATGGTCGAGGACTCGGCCGAGGACTCGTAGAGGATCAGGGACTGGAGTGAGCCGCCGATCCGGGCGTCCGACAGGTAGTAACCCCGGTCCAGTTCGGCCATTCTGGTGAACTCGATCAGCCGATCCAGCTCCGCTCCGGCCTTCAGGCCGCAGGAGACCGCGAACTGGATCACGTCGGTGGTGGACGAGACCCGCCCACCGTTCTCCATCCGCGAGATCGTGGTCAACGGCCAGCCCATCTTCTTCGCCAGACGCTCGGACGAGAGCCCCGACTTCTTCCGTGTCTCCCGCAGCAACCGGCCCAGATCCCGGTACGCGGCAGACGAGTGACGCATCTGCATGCGGCCAAGCTAGGCCACAATCCCGCAGACACCCGCACCCTCACCCGAACTCCACCCCATCGGCGCATGGTGCCACCTTCCTTTCCGCCCCGGGAACGGTCAGACCCTGGTCAGCTCGCGGTCGGGCGCCGGGTCGTGGCTTTCCCGCAGGCCGACGCGGTCGTGCAGGCGGCGCAGGAACGGCGGCGACCACCAAGCGGCCCGGCCGAGCAGGCGCATCCCCACCGGGACGAGGATCCCCCGGATGACCGTGGCGTCGATGAGGATCGCGAGGCCCGACCCGATGCCCAGCAGCTGGATGAAGCTGACGCCGCTGGTGCCGAAGGCCAGCAGGTTCACCGCCAGCAGCACGGCGGCCATGGTGATCAGCCGGCCGGTCCGCGACAGGCCCTGGGTGACGGCGGTGCGCTGGTCGGCGCCCAGGTCGTGCATCTCCTTGATCCGGCCGAGGACGAACACCTCGTAGTCCATCGACAGGCCGAAGACCAGGCAGAACAGCAGCACCAGCATGCTGGTGTCCAGTGGCAGCGGGGTGAAGCCGAGCCAGCCCGACAGCCAGCCCTCCTGGAACACCAGCACCATCAGGCCCAGGATCGCCGACAGGCCCAGCACGTTGAACAGCAGCGCCCGCAGTGGCTGCAACACGCTGCCGGTGAACAGGAACAGCAGCACGAACGTCGTCAGTACGATCAGGCCGGCCGCCAGGCCGAGGCGGCTGGCGATGGCGTCCTTGCTGTCCACCAGCTGCGCGGCCGGCCCGGCGACCAGCGTGTCCGGGCCGGGCAGGGCGCGGACCGTGCCGACCAGGTCCTGGCCCTGCGCCGAGTGCCCGTCGTGGGTGGTCAGGACGGTCAGCTGGTGGCGGCCGGACTCCGAGGTCAGCGCGGGGTTGCCCGGCGCGACGGCCGTTCCGGCGGCGAACGTGCCGGTGCTGGTGGTGACCGACTCGACGCCGGGGACCTCGGACAGGCGTTGGGCGTAGTCGGCCAGTTCCGTCTCGCCGGCCCGGTCGCGGGTGACCAGCCGCATGGTCCGGGACTCGTCGCCGGCGAACTCGGCCCGCAGGGTGTCGCCGACGACGCGCACGTCGGTCGTCTCCGGCAGGACCCGCTCGTCGGGGGTGCCGAACTCGACGCGCAGCAGCGGGATCGCGGCGAGCAGCAGCAGGATGACCACCGGCGCGCCGGTGAGCACCGGGCGGCTCATCGCCTTGCCGGCGATCCTGGCCCAGCGTTGCGAGACCGAGCTGGGGGAGCGCCGTGCCGACGGCAGGCGCAGCGAGTTCACCCGGTGGCCCAGGACGGCCAGCACGGCCGGCAGCACCACCAGCGCGCTGATCATCGCGATCAGCACCACGCCGATGCCGGCGTAGGCGAACGAGCGCAGGAAGTAGAGCGGGAAGACCAGCAGGGTGGCCAGCGCGGCGGCGACGGTCACCGCACCGAACATGATGGTGCGGCCGGCGGTCTCGACGGTGCGGGCGGTGGCGGTGGCCGTGTCCGAGCCCCTGGCCAGCTCCTCGCGGAAGCGGTTGACCATCAGCAGCGCGTAGTCGATGCCCAGGCCGAGGCCCAGCGCGGTGGTCAGGTTGACCGCGTAGATCGACACGTCGGTGGCCGAGCCGATGACCGACAGCACCGCGAACGTGCCGACCACCGCGATCAGGCCGACGACCAGCGGCAGCAGCGCGGCCACGAGACTGCCGAACACGATCACCAGCAGCACCATGATGATCGGCACGGCGATGGTCTCGGCCACCGCCAGGTCGCCGCCGACCTGGTCGCCGATGTCGGTGCCGATGGCCTGGGGTCCGCCGACGGTGACCGTCAGGTCGCCCTCGCTGGTCCCGTAGCGCTCGCGCAGGTCGAGCACGGCCTCGTCGCCGGCGTCGCCGGTGAGGGCGGCGACCGCGATGGCGTGCCGGCCGTCCTCGGAGCGCATCGCCGGCGCGTCGGTCGTGAAGTAGGACGCGACGTCGGTGAGCGCGGGGTCGGCCGCCAGCCGCTCGCTGAGCGCGGCGCCGGCCGAGCGTGCGGCCGGGTCGTCGACACCGCCGTCACCGGTGTCGTCACCGTTGTCGTCACCGGCGCTCATCAGGAACACGACGTCGGTGCCGCCGCCGAACTCCTGGTCGACCAGTTCTTGGGCCTGGCTGGACTCCGAGGCGGGGTCGGCGAAGCCCCCGTCGGTCTGGAGCTTGCCGAACGCGGTGAAGCCGAGGGCGCCCGCGGCCACGACCACCAGCGCTGACAGCACGAGGATCGTGCGCGCCCGGCGGGCGGCGAAGCGCCCCAACCGACTGAACATGAGGACTCCCCTTGATGTGTACAGCCGTAAACTTGTCGCCTGTTAACTTGTCACGCATGTTGACTGGTGTCAACATCGGTCTCATGGAATCCTCAGGGTCGGCGACGGCGCGCAAGCGCCCGTACCACCACGGCGACCTGCGGAACGCCCTGGTCACCGCCGCCGCGACGCTCGCGGCCGAAGGCGGCCCGGACTCGGTGTCGATCCGCGCGGCCGCCCGCATGGTCGGGGTCACGCCCACCGCCGCCTACCGGCACTTCGCCGGCCAGGACGAACTGCTGGGCGCCGCCAAGGACCGCGCGCTGGCCGAGCTGACCGACGCGATGACCAAGGAACTCGCCGCGCGCCCGAAGTCCTCCGACCCGGTCCGCTACGCCCTGGGCAGCCTGGCCGCGCTGGGCAGGGGCTACGTGAGCTTCGCCCGCTCCCGGCCCGGCCTGTTCCGCACGGTCTTCTTCTGGGAGGGCTCCACCAGCGAGTTCCTGGAGGAGGAGGACCGCCCGCCCAACAACCCGTTCCAGCTGCTGCTCAGCTCGCTGGACGAACTGGTCGCCGTCGGCTACCTGAGCCAGGAGCGGCGCCGCATGGCCGAGTACACCGCCTGGGCCATGGTCCACGGGCTCGCCGTGCTCTTCGACGGCCCGCTGCGCGACCTGCCCACCGAGATCCGCGACGAGGCCCTCGTCCAGTCGATGGTCACCTTCGCCCACGGGCTGTCCGCCAGCGGCCTGACCCCGGCCCAGGAGAACCTGCTCACCGACGAGATGCGCACCCTCACCCGGTAGGAGTCGCGACCCGTGGGCGAGTTGCCGGCAACGCCGGGAACCAGTCGGGCTAGAGTTCGAAACGTGTCCGTCGCGCGCGCCGAACGACTGGTGAACCTCGTGCTGTGCCTGCTGTCCACCCGGCAGTACCTGCCGGCCGAGCGCATTCGCGCGATCGTGGCCGGCTACGCCGACGCGCCGTCCGACGAGGCGTTCTTCCGGATGTTCGAGCGCGACAAGACCGAGCTGCGTGACCTGGGCATTCCGCTGGAGTTCGGCCGCAACCGGGCCGTGGACGCCGACGACGGCTACCGCATCGCCCGCCGCGACTACGAGCTCGGCGACATCGACCTGCGGCCCGACGAGGCCGCCGCCGTGGCCCTGGCCGTGCGGCTGTGGGACTCCCCGGAGCTGACCGGCGCCGCCGCCGGCGCGCTGCTCAAGCTGCGGGCCGCCGGTGTCGACGTCGACCAGGGCGTGCCCTCGGTCGTCGAGCCGAAGGTCCGCACCACCGAGCCGGCGTTCGGGCCGCTGCTGGCCGCCGTCCAGTCCGGCCGGGCGGTCCGCTTCGACTACCGCCGGCCCTCGCCGGCCGAGCTGCGCACCCGCACCCTCGAACCCTGGGGCGTGGTGTCCTGGCGCGGCCGCTGGTACGTCGTGGGCCACGACCGCGACCGGGACGCGCCGCGCTGCTTCCGGCTGACCCGCATCGTCGGCGAGGTCACCGCGTTCGGCCCGAACGGCGTGGTCGAACGGCCGACCGACGTCGACCTGCTCGACTTCGTCTCACACAGCGGCGACAGCCCGCCGGACACCACGACCGTGCGGCTGTGGGTGGCCAAGCGGCGCGCCGCCGGCCTGCGCCGCCACGCCACCGTCGTCGGCGAGCAGACCATCGACGACACCGAGGGTGACCTGCTCGAACTGGACCTCGACCACCCCGATTCGGCGGCCGGCTGGATCGCCGGCTACGGGGAGGACGCCCTGGTCATCGAGCCGGAGATCCTGCGCAAGACCGTGCACGAGCGGCTGCTGGCTGCGGCCGCCGGAGGGAGTGGGGAGGGGACGTGAGTTCGTCGCAGGACCGGTTGCCGCGCCTGTTGGCGTTGGTGCCCTACCTGATCGCCCGGCCGGGGATCCGGGTCGACGAGGCCGCCGCCGATTTCGGCGTGCCGGCCCGTCAGCTGCGCAAGGACCTCGAACTGCTGTGGATGTGCGGGCTGCCCGGCTACGGCCCCGGCGACCTGATCGACCTGTCCTTCGAGGGCGACACCGTCTCGGTCAGCTTCGACGCCGGCATGAGCCGCCCGCTGCGGCTGACCGGCACCGAGGCCTCGGCCCTGCTGGTCGCCCTGCGCGCGCTGCTGGACGCCCCCGGCGTGGCCGACGGTCCAGGCGCGGCCGACGCCGACGCGGTGCGCCGCGCCGTCGCCAAGATCGAGGCGGCCGCCGGGCAGGCCCGGCCGGCCGGCGTCGCCGTCGGCCTCGGGGTGCGCGAGGGCGAGACCACGGCCCGGTCACGGCGGGTCGTGCAGGGCGCGCTGACCGACGGTCGCGCGCTGCGGATGACCTACTACACCGCGTCCAAGGACCAGGTCACCGAGCGCACGGTCGACCCGATGCGACTGCTGATCGTCGAGGGCCGCAGCTACCTGGAGGCCTGGTGCCGGCGGGCCGAGGCGGTGCGGTTGTTCCGGCTGGACCGGATCGACGACGTCACCGAACTGGCCGAACCGGCCGCGCCGCCGCCCTACGCCGAGCAGACCGACACCACCGCCGGCCTGTTCCGCGAGCGGCCCGACCACGAGGTCGCCCAGCTGGTGCTGGCCCCGGACGCGCGCTGGATCTCCGAGTACTACCCGGTCGAACGGGTCACCGAGCTCGACGACGGCCGGCTGCGGATCCGGATGCGTTACGCCGACCACTCGTGGATGGTGCGCCTGCTGCTGGGCCTGGGCGGGGACGTGGTCGTCGAACAGCCGCGCTCGCTGGCCGCCGGCCTGCGCGAGCGGGCCAGACGGGCCCTGGAACGCGCCGGACAGCTGGCCGTTACCCCGTGATCGGACAAAAGCAGGGTGGCGTCGTCCCCACGGAGGGCACCTGGCCACTACGGTGTGAACTGTGATGTCGTACCTGCCGGCCATCGTCGTGGTCGTCGTGGGGTTGGCGCTGCTCGGTGCGCTGGTCATCCGGGGCCTGCGGCACGTCCGCCGGTTCGGGACCGTCGCGTCGGCGTCCAACGCCCGGCTCAGCGACCGGACCGGCCACCTCAAGGCGCGGTCAGCCGCGCTGCGGGTTGCGATCAAGGAGACCCGCGCACGGGTGAAGCACACCCCGGTTGACGTACCATCGGTGCGCCGGGGGAGACAGGAGGAATACCGTGGGTAGTTTGGGTGTGCCCGAGCTCTTGATCATCGCTGGCGTGATCGTCCTGCTCTTCGGGGCCAGGAAGCTGCCGGAGATGGCGCGTTCGATCGGCAAGTCGGCCAAGGCGTTCAAGGAGGAGACCAAGGGCATGCGGGGCGGTGACGACGGCGACACCGCCGAGACCACCACCCAGACGCCGACGGCACAGGCGACCGTTCAGCCTCAGGCGCAGCTGCCGCAGTCCCAGCCGCCGGTGCCCAACACCTCCCAGCAGGTCAACGGCACGCATCCGGCTGAGCAGTCACAGCAGAACAAGAACGCCGGCTGAGAGACAGGTTCACGGTGGCGCCCAAACCGCTCCGCCGGGACGGAAGTCGACGCGACAAGAAGCGTCTGCGGAGCCGTCGGCACAATCCCGACGGCACCATGACCCTTCGGGACCACCTGTACGAGCTGAAGCACCGGCTGGGGCTGGCGTTGCTGGCCCTGGTCGTCGGCGCGATCCTCGGCTTCCTGTGGTTCGAGTGGAGAGTCGGCCCGATCCCGTCACTCAGCAATCTGTTGATGGACCCGTACTGCGCGTTGCAGGCCGGCACGGAACGGTTCGAGCCCAACGCCGGCAAGTGCCAGCTGCTGCAGACCAAGCCGTTCGAGGCCTTCCTGATCCGGTTCAAGGTCGGTCTGGCGGCGGGTGCCGTGCTGACCAGCCCGTTCTGGCTCTACCAGATCTGGGCGTTCATCACCCCGGGGCTGTACGACAACGAGCGCAAGTTCACCCGCATCTTCGTGTTCCTCGCGTCGTTCCTGTTCGTCACGGGCGCGGTGCTGGCCTACTACGTCGTGCCCAAGGGCCTGTCGGTGCTGGTCAGCTTTGGTGGTGAGGCTTTCGTTACCGCCTTGGCCGCGAACGACTACATCTCGTTCGTGCTGGTGATGCTGATGATCTTCGGTGTGAGCTTCGAGCTGCCGCTGTTGATCACCATGCTGAACCGGATCGGCGTGCTGCCCTACCGCAACCTCAAGAACTGGCGTCGGGGGATCATCTTCGCGTTGTTCGTGTTCGCCGCGGTCGCCACCCCGGGCACCGACCCGATCGGCATGCTAGCCCTCGCGGTGTCCATGACCCTGCTGTTCGAGCTGGCCACCCAGCTCGCGCGGATCCACGACCGGAAGGCGGCGCGCCAGGCGGTCGCCGAAGGCTGGGGCGACGCCGAGGACTACGACCTCAAGCCGGAGGACCTGGAGGACAAGCCGGGCAAGAAGAAGGCCGACTCCGCCCCGTCCGGCCTCGACGACGTCACCTGACGGGCGCGTGGCAGGGATCAGGGCCGCGGTGGTCGTGCACCCGGCGTCCGGCCGAGGCCGGGCCGGTCGGGTCGCCGACATCGTGGCCACCCGATTACAGGACCAGGTCGGTGACCTGATCACCGACCTGGTCACCGTCCGGGTGAACACGGTCGAGGAGTCCCGGCGGCTGATGGGCCGCGCCCATGACGCCGGGCTGGACCTCGTCGTGGTGGTCGGCGGCGACGGCTCGGCCCACCAGGGCGTCCAGTTCTGCGCCGAGCGGGACGTGGCGCTGGCCGTGATCCCGGCCGGCACCGGCAACGACCTCGCCCGCACCCTCGGCGCCCCGGCCGACCCGGTCGCGGCGGCCGACGCCCTGGTCGAGGACCTGTTGGCCGACCGGTTCACCCGGATCGACCTCGGTCGGATCGAGGGCGAGCCGGCGGGGTCCCGGTGGTTCGCCGGCGTGCTGTGCGCCGGGTTCGACTCCGCGGTCAACGAGCGGGCCAACCGGATGCGCTGGCCGTCCGGCCCACGCCGCTACGACCTGGCGATCGTCGCCGAGATGGCGCGGCTGCGCCCCGGGCGGCTCACCGTCGAGCAGGACGGCGTCCGCACCGAGGGCGAGGCCACCCAGATCGCCGTGGGCAACATCCGCCACTACGGCGGCGGCATCCCGATCTGCCCGGCCGCCGACCCCACCGACGGCCTGTTCGACCTCACCCTGGTCGGCCCGGCCAGCCGGCTGGACCTGGTGCGGATGCTGCCCGGTCTGCGTACCGGTCGCCACGTCGAACACCCGGCGGTGACCACCTCGCGCGCCGGGCGGGTGCGGCTGGGGGAGGCCAACGGCTGGGTCGCCTACGCCGACGGGGAGCGGATCGGCCCGCTGCCGGTCGAGGTCACCTGCGTCCCGAAGGCGTTGAACGTTGTCGGGCGGGTCGTGTCGGATTAGGTCTCGTGGTCTCGACGTCTCGGGCGGACGGGCACCATGGGGGTGCCCGCGCCGGGAGGAGACCACCGTGAAGTACCTGATCCTGACCTACGGCTCGCAGCGTGACTTCGACGACCTGGCCGGGCGGTCGGCCACGCCCTGGTCCCAGGAGGACGTCGCCGCGCTGCACCAGTTCATGACCGAGTTCACCAAGGACCTGGAGGAGACCGGCGAGCTGGTGGAGACCCGGGGCCTGCCCGCGCCGGTGCACACCCGCCGCGTCCAGCTGGTCGACGGCGCGCCGGTGGTCACCGACGGTCCCTACGCCGAGACCCAGGAGGTCATGGCCGGCTTCTGGGTCGTTGACTGCGCGAGCTACGACCGCGCCACCGAGCTCGCCGCGAAGCTGACCCGCTGCCCGGGGACCCGGCTGGGCGAGTACATCGACGTGCGGCCCATCGTGGACTCGATCGACGACCTGGGCTGAGCCGGCCGTGACCGAGCGCATCGAGGACCTGCTGCGTGAGCTGGCGCCGCAGGTCCTCGGCGCGGTCGTCCGCCGCTACGGCCACTTCGACACCGCCGAGGACGCCACCCAGGAGGCGCTGCTGGCGGCGGTGACCCAGTGGCCGCGCGAGGGCGTTCCGGACAACCCGCGCGCCTGGCTGGTGACCGTCGCCGCCCGCCGGCTCACCGACCTGCTGCGCAACGAGCAGGCCCGCCGACGGCGCGAGGACACCGTGGCCGGCCGGGCACTGCCCGACGGCTCGCTGGTGCCTGACGCGGACGACACGCTGATCCTGCTGTTCCTGTGCTGCCACCCGGCGCTGACCCCGGCGTCGCGGATCGCGCTCACGCTGCGGGCGGTCGGCGGCCTGACCACCGCGGAGATCGCCCGCGCGTTCCTGGTGCCCGAGCCGACGATGAGCCAGCGGATCACCCGGGCCAAGCGCACCCTCGGCACGCTCGGCGCCCCGTTCGCCCCGCCGCCCGACCGGGACGAGCGGCTGACCTCGGTGCTGCACGTGCTGTACCTGGTGTTCACCGAGGGTTACGCCGCCACCTCGGGCCCCGACCTGCACCGTGTCGAGCTGTCCGCCGAGGCGATCCGGCTGGCCAGGATCCTGCACCGCCTGCTGCCCGAGAACCCCGAGGTCACCGGGCTGCTGGCGCTGATGCTGCTCACCGACGCCCGCCGACCGGGCAGGACAGGGCGCCACGGCGAGCTGGTGCCGCTGGCCGAGCAGGACCGTTCCCGCTGGTTGGCCGCCTCGATCACCGAGGGCGTGGCGCTGATCACCGACGCCCTGCCGCGCGGCGTGACCGGGCCCTACCAGCTCCAGGCCGCGATCGCCGCCGTGCACGCCGAGGCGCCCAGCTCCGAGGAGACCGACTGGCTCCAGATCGCCGCCCTCTACGAGCTGCTGCGCCAGGTGTCGGACAACCCGGTCGTGGCGCTCAACCAGGTGGTCGCGATCGCCATGGCCCACGGCCCGGCCACCGGCCTGGCCAGGCTGGACCGGGTGGCCGCCGACGAGCGGCTGGCCGGCGACCACCGGCCGCTGGCCGTGCGTGCCCACCTGCTGGAACTGTCCGGCGAGCCGGCCGCCGCCCGCGAGGCCTACCTGGCGGCGGCCGACCGGGCGTTGAGCCTGCCCCAACGGCGCTACCTCACCGACCGGGCGGCCCGGCTGACCTCGGACGAGGGCGCCCCGCGACCCGATGTCGGCATCATGTGAAAGTCTTGGGGGGTGGCCAGCAGCCCTTCTCCGTCACCGGCCGAGGCCTACGCGGCGTCCCGCCGCCGGTCCAGCCACCCCCAGCTGACCGAGTTCGCCGGGGGACTGCCCTTCGAGCTCGACCCCTTCCAGGACCAGGCGTGTGCCGCGCTGGAGGACGGGCACGGGGTCCTCGTGTGCGCGCCGACCGGGGCCGGCAAGACCGTCGTCGGTGAGTTCGCCGTGCACCTGGCCCTGACCGAGGGCCTCAAGTGCTTCTACACCACGCCGATCAAGGCGCTGTCGAACCAGAAGTACGCCGACCTCGTCGAACGCCACGGCCAGGACAACGTCGGCCTGCTCACCGGGGACTCGTCGGTCAACGGCAACGCGCCGGTCGTGGTGATGACCACCGAGGTCCTGCGCAACATGCTCTACGCCGGCTCGGCGACCCTCGACGGCCTGGGCTACGTGGTGATGGACGAGGTGCACTACCTCGCCGACCAGTTCCGGGGCGCGGTGTGGGAGGAGGTGATCCTGCACCTGCCGGAGTCGGTGCGGCTGATCAGCCTGTCCGCGACCGTGAGCAATGCCGAGGAGTTCGGCGACTGGCTGGTCGAGGTGCGGGGCGACACGACCGTCGTGGTCGACGAGCACCGGCCGGTGCCGCTGTGGCAGCACATGATGGTCACCGGGCGCCTGCTGGACCTGTTCACCGGCAGCGACGCCGACGGCGCGCCGCGGATCAACCCGAACCTGTTGCGCCGCACCGAGGACGCCGGCGCCCAGGCGTGGGCCGGGCCGCGCAACCGGGGCCGGCGCGGCGCGCCGCCGCGCGGGCCGAGGTTCCGGCCACCGTCGCGGGTGGACGTGGTGACCCGTCTGGACGGCGCGGGGCTGCTGCCGGCGATCGTGTTCGTGTTCAGCCGGGTGGGCTGTGACGCGGCGGTCGCCCAGTGCACCCGGTCGGGCCTGCGGATGAACACCGATTCCGAGGTCGCCGAGATCCGCCGGATCGTCGAGCACCGCACCAGGGACCTCAACGACGCCGACCTGCGGGTGCTCGGGTACTGGGAGTGGCGCGAGGCCCTGGAGCGCGGTTTCGCCAGCCACCACGCGGGGCTGCTGCCGGCGTTCAAGGAGACCGTCGAGGAGCTGTTCCTGCGCGGCCTGGTGAAGGTCGTGTTCGCCACCGAGACCCTGGCGCTGGGCATCAACATGCCGGCCCGCACGGTCGTGCTGGAGCGGCTGGTCAAGTACAACGGCGAGGCGCACGTCGACCTGACGGCGGGGGAGTACACCCAGCTCACCGGGCGCGCGGGGCGCCGGGGGATCGACGTCGAGGGCCACGCCGTGGTGGTGTGGCAGCCCGGGGTCGACGCCAAGCACGTCGCCGGCCTGGCCTCCACCAGGACCTATCCGCTGCGCTCGTCGTTCCGCCCGGCCTACAACATGGCGGTCAACCTCGTCGACCGGCTCGGCGCCGACGCGGCCCGGGACCTGCTGGAGCAGTCCTTCGCCCAGTTCCAGGCCGACCGGTCGGTGGTCGGCCTGTCCCGGCGGATCGAACGCAACCGCGAGGCGCTCGCCGGCTACGAGCGTTCGATGACCTGCCACCTCGGTGACTTCGCCGAGTACGCCGAGCTGCGGGCGAAGCTGTCCGACCGGGAGAAGGCGTTGTCCCGCAAGAACGCCTCGGCCAGGCGCGCGGAGGCGGCCCGGTCCCTGGAGGCGCTGCGCCGGGGCGACGTGATCGCCGTGCCGGCCGGGCGGCGCTCTGGCCTGGCGATCGTGGTCGACCCCGGCCTCGATCCGATGGGCGAGCCGAGGCCGCTGGTGCTGACCGAGGACCGCTGGGCCGGGCGGCTGTCGGTGTCGGACTTCCCGACGCCGGTCGAGGCGCTGGGCCGGGTGAAGCTGCCCAAGCAGGTCGACCTGCGCTCGCCGCGTTCGCGCCGCGACCTGGCCGCGACGCTGCGCAACACCGGCATCGAGGTGCCGGGCCGGGACCGGCGGCGCGGCGGCGTCGACGAGGACGGCGAGCTGAACGCGTTGCGCCGGGCGCTGCGCGCGCATCCCTGCCACGGCTGCGACGACCGCGAGACGCACGCCAGGTGGGCCGAGCGGCACCGCCGGCTGGCTGGCGAGACCCGGCAGCTGGAGCAGAAGGTCGCGGCCACCACGCACTCGCTGGCCCGCGCGTTCGACCGGATCCGCGCGCTGCTCACCGAACGCGGCTACCTGGCCCGCGAACAGGGCGAGGACGGTCCCGAGGACGTCGTCACCGGGCACGGCCGCTGGCTGGCCCGCCTTTACAGCGAGTCCGACCTGCTGGTCGCCGAGTGTCTGCGCAACGGCGTCTGGGACGGCCTGGACGCGCCGGAGCTGGCGGCGGTGGTCTCGGCGCTGGTGTACGAGTCGCGCCGCGACGGGCCGAGCGAGCCGAGGGTGCCGGCCGGCGCGGTGACCGACGTCCTGGCCGAGACGATGCGGCTGTGGTCGGAGCTGGAGCACGACGAGCGGCGGCACAAGCTGGAGCGGACCCGCCAGCCCGACGCCGGGTTCGCGTGGACGGCCTACCGCTGGGCGCGCGGGGAGTCGCTGGAGCGCGTGATGACCGCGGCCGAGTCGGCCGGCGCCGAGATCTCCGCCGGGGACTTCGTGCGGTGGTGCCGGCAGGTGATCGATCTGCTCGACCAACTGCGCGACGTGACCGGCACCGGGCACCCGGTGGGCGCCTCGGCGGCCGAGGCGGTACGCGGGATGCGTCGCGGTGTCGTCGCTCTCGGTGTGAGCTGATGGGCCAGACGGGCGGAATTACGTGGCCCAACACACCGTGAATACACCTGCCGCTATGGTTTGATCGCGCCAAACGGCAGCGCAGAGCCGATGAGAAACCCCGATTTTTTCGCGGAGGCGAACCATGACCAGTCCCTACGGGCCTCCCGGTGGGAACGACCCACAGCAGCAGTGGGGACAGCAGCCCTACGGCGGTGCTCCCGCGTCCGGCACGCCCTCCGGCGGGTTCCCTGCCCAGGGGCCTGGTCAGGGCGGTTACGGCCAGCCGCAGCAGCAGCCGTACGGCCAGCAGCCGCAGCAGCCCTACGGGGGCTACGGCCAGCAGCAGCCGACCCAGCAGTACCCGGGCGGCTACGGTCAGCAGCCCACCCAGCAGCAGCCCTACGGCGGGTACGGCCAGCAGCAGGGGCAGTACCCGGGCCAGCAGCAGCCCTACGGCCAGCAGCCGCAGAAGAAGGGCGGCGGCGCGTGGATCTGGATCGTGGTGGTGGTCGTCGTGCTCGCGGCCGGCGCGTTCGGTGTGCTCGGCTTCGTCGCCCCGGGTTTCCTCAACACCAAGGTCTTCGACGAGAGCGCCCTTGAGGGCGACGAGGGCGTGAAGAAGATCCTGGTCAACGACTACGACGTGCCGGCGGACAAGATCGAGGGCGTCGACTGCCCGGCCGAGCAGAAGGTCGCCGCCGGCGAGAGCTTCTCCTGCAAGGTGACGATCGACGGCGAGGAGCAGAGCGTCACCATCAAGATCGTCGACGACGAGGGCAAGTACGAGGTCAGCACGCCCAACGCGGGGTAATTGAGTCGCGGCGCACGCCGGGGTCGACCATCATCGGCCGGTGAGCTTCGAGTACCGGGTCGTCAAGGACGACGAGTTGCGTGCGGCGGACGCCGTGTTCCACGAGGCGCTGCACAACGAGCCGCCCAACGACGAGAAGTGGCCGACCGTGAGCCGGTGCTACGAGCCCGGCCGCACGGTCGGCGCGTTCGCCGGGGACACGGTGGTCGGCTCGGCGATGTCGCTGGCCAGTGACCTGACCGTGCCGGGCGGTGCGGTGGTGCCGATGGCCGCGGTGAGCGGGGTCGGGGTGCGCGCGGACCACCGCCGCCGGGGGGCGCTGACCGGCATGATGCGTCGTCAGCTGAAGGAGTGCGCGGCCGCCGGTGACGTGCTGGCCACCCTGCACGCGTCCGAGCCGATGATCTACGGCCGGTACGGCTACGGCCTGGCCACGCTCACCCGCATCATCCGGGTCCGGTCCGCGCGGGCCACGATGCGTCCGGGGGTGCCGACGGCCGGCACGGTGCGTTTCCTGACCAGGGACGAGGCGCTGACCCTGTTGCCGCAGGCCTATCCCCGGTTGCGCGGGGAGCGGGTCGGCATGATGGGCCGGCCGCCGGCGTGGTGGGCCATCTCCTACGAGAGCCGCATGGAGCGCGGCTACTTCCGGGTCGCCGCGCACCACGACCACGACGGCCGGATCGACGGCATGGTCGGCTACCGCCCGGTGGAGATCCAGTCCGACGACCCGAGGATCGGCACCGGGATCGCCGTGCTGGACTTCGTCGGCGAGAACCAGGCCGTGGAGAACGACCTGTGGGGCTTCCTGCTCGGCATCGACCTCGTCGAGGAGGTCACCGTCTACGCGCGCCCGTCCGACGATCCGATCGGCGCGGCCCTCACCGACTTCCACGCCATCCGCAGCGACCAGGACGACGACCTGTGGCTGCGGGTGATCGACGTGCCGGCCGCCCTCGCCGCCCGCACCTACGGTCACGCCGACGCGGTGGTGGTCGAGGTGGTGGATCCGTTGCTGGCCGGCAACTCCGGCAACTACCTGATCGGCCGGGCCGGCGCCGAACCGACCACGGCCAAGCCGGACCTGACGGTCGGGGTGGAGGAGCTGGGGATGCTCTACCTCGGCACCTGGCGCCCGTCGTCGCTGGCCGGGATCGGCCGGATCACCGTGCACGACCAGGACGCGCTGCCACGCGCCGACCGCCTGTTCGCCACGGACCGCCCCGCCTGGTGCGGTAGCTTGTTCTGATGCTCGCGCGGATCCTCGCCAAGGCCAACGCCACGGCCGTCGTCACGGTGGCGGCGTTGACGTTGCTGCTCACCGCGTGCGGCCCGGCGGAGGACACCGGCCCTGACCTGTCCCGGTTCGCGGTCCCCGGCGGCCCGTGACGGCCGGTCAGCCGGGCAGGGCGGCCAGCAGGCGGTCGATCGACGCGCCGAGATCCCACTTCTCCTGGAGCATCCGGACCCGGTCGAGGTCGCGCGGCGTCGACGGCACGGTGTCGTCGCGGTCGACGGTGACGTCGGCGTCCAGGGCCACCCGCACGACCCTCGGGGCGGCGGCGACGTAGTCGGCGGCGTCGGCCAGGGCGGTCTTCACCCGTAGCGGCACCAGTTTGTCGTCGGCGGCCGCGGCGGCGAGCAGGCCGTCCAGGGAGCCGAAGCGGGTGATCAGCTTCGCGGCGGTCTTCTCGCCGACGCCGGTGACGCCGGGCAGGCCGTCGGACGGGTCGCCCCGCAGCAGGGCCATGTCGGCGTAGGCGGGGCCGCTGTTGTCCGCCGGCAGGTCGTAGCGGGCGGCCAGTTCGCGCGGGCCGAGCGCCTCCACCTTCGCCCAGCCCCGGCCGACGTAGAGCACGGTGACCGGGGTCGGTTCGTCGCGGACCACCTGGAACAGGTCGCGGTCACCGGAGACGACCTCGACCGGGTCGGTGGCCTCCCTGGCGACCAGCGTGCCGATCACGTCGTCGGCCTCGTAGCCGGCGGCTTCGGCGGTGGCCAGGCCGAACGCGTCCATGACGTCGAGGATGATCGGCACCTGTGGGGTCAGGTTGTCCGGCACCTCCTCGACGTTGTTCACCGGGTCGGCCAGGCGGTGCGCCTTGTAGGAGGGCAGCGCCTCGACCCGGAAGGCCGGCCGCCAGTCGGCGTCCAGGCACGCCACCAGCCGCGACGGCCGGCGGTCGTTGAGGATGCGCGCGACGGTGTCGGTGAACCCGCGCACCGCGTTGACCACCGTGCCGTCCGGCGCGGTCAACGAGTCCGGCAGGGCGTAGTACGAACGGAAGTACAGGCTGGCCGCGTCCAGCAGCGCGAGGGGACCACTCACGGGCGCCAGCCTGCCACGTCCGGCCGGAGGAGCAGAATTGACCACGTGCGCATCGCGATGCTCGGCCCGCTGGAGGTGCTGGCCGACGACGGGACGCCGGTGGAGGTCACCGGCGCCCGGCTGCGCGCGCTGCTGATCGCGCTGGCGCTGGACCCCGGGCGGGCGGTGAGCACCGAGCGGCTGATCGACGACGTGTGGGCGCGGCGTCCGCCGGCCGAGGCCGGCAACGCGTTGCAGGCGCTGGTTTCTCGGCTGCGGCGGGCACTGCCCGAGCCGGTCGTCGAGTCCGGGCCCGCCGGCTACCGGCTGGCGGTCGAGCCGGCCGCCACCGACGTGCACCGCTTCGAGACGCTGGCCGCCGCCGGCCGGGTCCGGGAGGCGCTGGACCTGTGGCGCGGGGAGGCGCTGGCCGACGTGAACGGCGCGCCGTTCGCCAGGGCGCCGAGGGCCCGGCTGGACGAACTGCGGCTCGCCGCGCTGGGCGACCGGATCGAGGCCGACCTCGCCGCCGGCGCCCCCGACCTGGTCGCTGAGCTGGAGGCGCTGGTCGCCGAGCACCCGCTGCGCGAGCGGTTCGCCGGGCTGCTGATGCGCGCGCTGACCCTGGCGGGGCGTTCCGGTGACGCGCTGGCCGTCTACGCGCGGACGAGCGAGGCGCTGGCCGCCGAGCTGGGCACCGACCCGTCCCCGGAGCTCTCGGCGCTGCACCTGGAGGTGCTGCGCGGCGACTCCGAGCCGCGCCGCCGGCACACGAACCTGCGGGCCGCGCTGACCAGCTTCGTCGGCCGGGACACCGACCTGGACCGGGTGTCGGCGATGGTCGCGGAGTCCCGGCTGGTCACGTTGACCGGCCCCGGCGGTTCCGGCAAGACCCGGCTGGCCACCGAGGTCGCCCGGGGGCAGCTGAGTCGGCTGGGCGACGTGTGGCTGGTGGAGCTGGCGCCGGCCGACGGCACCGACCTGGCGCAGACCGTGCTGACCGCGCTCGGCCTGCGGGCGCACACCCTGCCCGGTCACGGCGGTTCGGTCGTCGGCGAGCCGGTCGACCGGCTCGCGGCGGCGCTGTCCACCCGGCCGCTGCTGCTGGTGCTGGACAACTGCGAGCACGTCGTCGAGGCCGCCGCCGCGCTGGCCGACCGGCTGCTCGGCGAGTGTCCGCACCTGCACGTCCTGGCCACCAGCCGGGAGCCGCTGGGCATCACCGGGGAGGCGCTGTGGCCGGTCGACCCGCTGCCGCTCCCGCCGGTGGGGGCCGACGCGCGGGAGGCGATGACCTACCCGGCGATGCGCCTGCTGGCCGACCGCGCCGCCTCCGCCCGGCCGGCGCTGCGGGTGGAGGACGACACGGCCGCCACGATGGTCCACATCTGCCGTGCCCTGGACGGCATGCCGCTGGCGATCGAGCTGGCCGCCGCGCGGCTGCGGACGATGTCGCCCGAGCAGGTCGCCGCCCGCCTCGACGACCGGTTCCGGCTGCTCACCGGTGGCAGCCGGATGGCGCTGCCCCGGCACCAGACGCTGCGCGCGGTCGTCGACTGGAGCTGGGACCTGCTCGACGACGCCGAACGCACCCTGCTGCGCCGGCTGGCGGTGTTCTCCGGCGGCGCCACCCTGGAGGCCGCCGAGCGGGTCTGTGCCGGTGACGGGCTGGCCGCCGAGCGGGTGCTCGACGTGCTGACGGCGCTGGTCGACAAGTCGCTGGTGGCCGTGGTCGGCGACCGGTACCGGCTGCTGGAGACGATCCGGGCCTACGGGTGGGAGCGGCTGGCCGAGGCGGGGGAGCGGGACCTGGCCCGGCGCGCGCACCTGGCGTACTTCGTGTGGCTGGCCGAGTTGGCCGAGCCCCACCTGCTGCGCGCCGAGCAGCTGGAGTGGCTGGACCGGCTGGAGTCCGACGACGACAACCTCACCTCGGCGCTGCGCTGCGCGGTCGCTCTGGGGGACGCCGAATCCGCCGCCCGGATCTTCGCCGACGTCGGCTGGTACTGGTGGTTGCGCGGCAACAAGACCGACGGCGCGGAGCTGGCCGCCGAGGTGCTGGCGATGCCGCTGGCGGAGGTGTCCGACGAGGTGCTCGGCAAGGCCTACGGGCTGGCCGCGTTGATCGCGCTGGACGGCCCGCACGCCCACGACCGGGCCGGGGAGTGGTTCGCCGGCGCGGTCGAGCACGCCGGCCGGGCCGACCACCGGGGGCACCCGCTGCTGCGGCTGATGACCCCGCTCGACGAGCTGTTCCGGGACGACGGCTGGCCGGACGGGTCGACCTGGACCTCCAAGATCGACGCGCTGGCCGGCGACGAGAACGCGTGGGTGCGCGGCACGGCCCTGGTCATGCGGGCCCACGCGGTGCTCAACGCCGGCCGCGAGCACGACGTGGCCGAGGCCGACTTCCGGCGCGGGCTGGCCGCGTTCGAGTCGGTCGGCGAGCGGTGGGGGATGTCGTTCACGCTGTGCTCGCTGGCCGACATGCTCGCCTGGCGCGGTGAGCTGGCGGCGGCGGCCGACTCCTACCGGGACGCGATCCGCCTGCTGGGCCAGCTCGTCGTCAACGAGGACCTGGTGCGCTACCGGCTCAAGCTGGCGTCGCTGCTGGTCCAGCTCGACCGGACCGAGGAGTCGGCCGAGGCGCTCGCCGAGGCGCAGCGCGACGCCGACGAGGGTGGGCTGCCGGAGTGTCTGGCCGCCGTCGCGGCGACCAGGGCCGACCTCGCCCGCCGGCGCGGTGAGCTGGACGTGGCCCTCGCCCAGGCGCGGCGGGCGGCGGCGCTGGTCGAGCACGCGACCGTCCCGCCGCAGGCCCGCGCGCTGGTGTACACGGCGCAGGGCTACCTGGCCACCGCCGCCGGGGCGCACGACGCCGCCGGTGGATACCACGCGCTGGCCGTGGACTGGGCGTTGCGCTCCCACGACGCCCCGGTCGTCGCCGAGGTCCTGGTCGGTGTGGCCGACGCCAGCCTGGCCGGCGGGAACCCCCGGCACGCCGCCGCGCTGCTCGGCGCCAGTGACGCGGTCCGTGGGGTCCCCGACCGGTCGTTGGTGGACGGGCGGCGGGTGGCGGCGGCGGTCCGCGAGGCACTGGGCGAGCAGGTGTTCGCCGAGTGCGCGGCGCGGGGCGCGACCGCCACCATGGAGTCCGTCCGGGAGCTGGCGGGTCTCACACCCGCCGTCTGAACGCGCGCACCGCGAGCGGGGCGACGACGACCAGGATGCCGGCCGCCCACAGCAGCGAACCGGTGACCGGGCCGGCCACCGGGCCGCCGACCAGCAGGCCGCGCACCGCGTCGGCGACCAGCGTGACCGGGTTGACGTCGACGATCCCGCGCAGCCAGCTCGGCATGGTGTCGACCGGGACGAACGCGTTGGACACGAACGTCAGCGGGAACATCACCGCCATCCCGAAGATCATCACCTTCTCCGGCTCGCTGACCAGCATGCTGACCAGCACCGACAGCCAGGAGAACGCCATCGCCAGCACGAGCACCAGCACGACGGCGCCCAACGCGCCGGCCGGCGAGGTGCCGATCCGGAAGCCCATCACCGCGCCGAGACCCAGCAGCAGGCCCATCGACCAGAGCTGCTTGACCATGTCGGCCGCGATCCGCCCGGACAGCGGCGCCCAGCGGGCGATCGGCAGGGTCCGCAGCCGGTCGAACACGCCCTTGGTCACGTCGGTGTTCAGGCCGATGCCGGTGTTGAGCGTGCCGAACAACGCGTTCTGCACGATGATCCCCGGCAGGGCGAAGGTCAGGTAGTCGCCGGGCGAGCCGGAGATCGCGCCGCCGAACACGTAGGTGAACAGCAGCAGGAACATGATGGGCTGGATGCTGTAGTCGATCAGCTCCATCGGGTTGTGCTTGATCTGGACCAGCGTGCGCCAGGACAGCGAGGCGCTCTGCCGCAGACCCTCGACCGGGCGCACCCGGGGTGACAGGACGGGCGTGTCCAGGGCGGTCGTCATGCCGGTACTCCTTCGGTTTCGGTGACGGTCTCGTCCTCGGCGCGGTGACCGGTCAGCGCCAGGAACACCTCGTCGAGGCTGGAGTCCCGCAGGGCCAGCTCGGCGATCCGCACCCCGGCGTGGTCGAGCCGGCGGACCAGCGCGGGCAGCGCCGCCGGGTCGGTCACGGTCGCGATGATCCGGCCGTTGTCGACCTCCGGCGCCGAGCCGGCCAGTTCGGTGACGATGCCGGTGACGGCCGCCAGGTCGGCGGGGTCGGCCGGCCGCACGACCAGCGGCTGCGCCCCGGTGCGGGCCTTGAGCTCGGCGGGCGTGCCGCTGGCGATGACCCGACCGTGGTCGACCACGGCGATCCGGTCGGCCAGCTGGTCCGCCTCGTCGAGGTACTGGGTGGTGAGCAGGACGCTGACCCCGTCGGCGACCAGCTCCCGGACGATCTGCCACAGGCGAAGGCGGCTGCGCGGGTCCAGGCCGGTGGTCGGCTCGTCGAGGAACAGCACGCGCGGCGCGCTGACCAGGCTGGCCGCCAGGTCCAGGCGCCGGCGCATGCCGCCGGAGTAGGTCTTGGCGGCGCGGCCACCGGCGTCGGCCAGGTCGAAGCGTTCCAGCAGGTGCCTGGCCCGCTGCCGGGCGTCGGCCCGGGACAGGCCGAGCAGCCGGCCGATGAGCAGCAGGTTCTCGGCGCCGGTGAGCATCTCGTCGACCGAGGCGTACTGCCCGGTGAGCCCGATGAGCTGGCGGACCTGGTGGGCCTCGCGGACCACGTCGTGGCCGCAGACCTGCGCGTGTCCGGAGTCCGGACGCAGCAGCGTGGTCAGCACGCGCACGGCGGTGGTCTTCCCGGCCCCGTTGGGGCCGAGCAGACCCAGCACGGTGCCGGCCGGCACCGCGAGGTCGACGCCGTCGAGCGCGACCGTCTCCCCGAACCGCATGGCCAGTCCCTCGGCCAGCACGGCGTTTCGCATGGTGGATCCCCTCGTGAGTAGGTTCTCCCGACGACCTTGCGCGTGGCCGGTGACAGCCGGCTGACACGCGCCGGCCGATCGCTGAGATCCGGCTGATACCGGCGACTAGGCTTGGGACATGGCGAACACCGTTTCCCCGGTCGACCCGTCGGCGCTGCGCGCGAGGCTGGAGCGGGCCGCCCGCGCCGCCGGCGCCGCCGGGGTGGACGCGCTGCTGATGGCGCCCGGCTCGGACCTCACCTACCTGCTCGGCGGCACCGGAACCTCCTTCGAGCGGCTGACCTGCCTGGTCGTGCCGGCCGGCGGTGCGCCGGTGCTGGTGGTGCCCAAGCTGGAGGCGCCCGGCTACGACGGGGTGCCGACCGACGCGCTGGGCGTGGAGGTGGCCACCTGGGTCGACGGCGAGGACCCGTTCGCGCTGGTCGCGTCGCGGCTGGGCGGGCCGTCGCGGGTGGCGGTCGGGGACATGATGCCGGCGCTGCACGTGCTGGGGCTGCGCGGCGCGATGCCGGACGCGGCCCAGGAGCTGGCCGGGCCGGTGCTGCGTGAGCTGCGGATGCGCAAGGACGCCGCCGAGGTCGCGGCGCTGCGCCGGGCGGGGGCGGCGATCGACCGGGTGCACGCCAGGATGGCGGAGTTCCTGACGGTCGGCCGGACCGAGGCCGCGATCGGCGCGGACATCGCCGAGGCGATCGTGGCCGAGGGGCACACGGTCGCCGAGTTCGTCATCGTCGGGTCGGGGCCCAACGGCGCCAGCCCGCACCACAGCCTGTCCGACCGGGTGGTCCGGGCCGGTGACGTGGTCGTGATCGACATCGGGGGGCCGACGGCCGAGGGCTACTGCTCGGACAGCACCCGCACCTACGTGATGGGCGAGCCGTCGCAGTCCGACGTCGTGGCGACCTACGCGGTGCTGCGGGACGCGCAGGCGGCGGCGGTGGCGGCCGTGCGGCCGGGGATCGCCGCGCAGGACGTGGACGCGGCCGCCCGCTCGGTGATCACCGACGCCGGGTTCGGTGAGTACTTCATCCACCGCACCGGCCACGGCATCGGCCTGGACGTGCACGAGGACCCGTACATCGTCGGCGGCAACCGGCTGGTGCTGGAGCCGGGGATGGCGTTCAGCGTCGAACCGGGGATCTACCTGCCTGGCCGCTGGGGGGCGCGGATCGAGGACATCGTGGTGGTCACCGAGGACGGTGTGGAGTCGCTGAACAACCAGTCGCACGACCTGGTCGTGCTCCCGGCATGACCGAACTGGAGCAGATCGACCAGGCGATCACCCGGGAACTGGCCTCCGACGGGCGGTGCAGCTTCACCGACCTCGCCGAGCGGGTGGGGTTGTCGGTGTCGGCGGTGCACCAGCGGGTGCGGCGGCTGGAGCAGCGCGGGGTGATCCGCGGGTACGCCGCCCGGCTCGACGGCGAGTCGATCGGGTTGCCGCTGACGGCGTTCATCTCGCTGACCCCGATCGACCCGGCCGCGCCGGACGACTACCCGTCGCGGTTGCAGGACATCCGCGAGATCGAGTCGTGCTACTCGGTGGCGGGGGAGGAGTCCTACATCCTGCTGGTGCGGGTGGCGTCCCCGGCCGCGTTGGAGGACCTGCTGCGGCGGGTCCGGGAGGCGGCCAAGGTGTCCACCCGCACGACGGTGGTGCTCTCCACGCCCTACGAGGGCCGTTCGCCCGCCATCTAGCGGACGCCGACGAGGACGTGGTCGTCGCCGAACTGCCACACGGGGGCGGCTTCGGCGAACCCGGCGTCGCGCAGGAGTTGGGCGTGCTGGACGACGGTGAGGCCGTTCTCGCCGCTGTGCGCGATGGTGTCGGCGGAGCGGCGTTCGAGCAGCGGGGCGAGTTCCTCGTCCTGCTGGAGGGCCTGCCACCAGCCGGCCCAGTCCTCGTTGGTGTGCGTGCCGACGCGGGTGGTGCGGTGTTCGCGCACGGCGTCGGCGATGGCGTCGATGGCGGGGGTGCCCAGGCCGAGGTGGTCGGCGTTGACGAACACGCCGCCGGGGCGCAGCCGTTGGGCCAGCGTGCGGTAGAGGGCGGCGAGCGCGTCGGGGGTCAGCCAGTGCAGCGCGGTCGAGGAGACGGCGGCGTCCCACGGCCCGTCGAGGCCGGTGCGTTCGGGCCAGGTGGGGTCGGCGAGGTCGGTCTGGACGAGGCGGACCCGGGGGCCGGCGTTGGCGGTGCCCAGGCCCAGCAGCAGCGGGTCGGCGTCGACGCCGACGATCTCGGCGGCGGGCAGGGCATCGGAGAGCCGGGCGGACAGCGAGCCGGGGCCGCAGCCGAGGTCGACGACCCTGGCGGGTTCGGTGCCGACGACGGCCCGGACCACGTCGATCACCACGCGGAACCGCTCCTCGCGGTCGGGGACGTAGCGCTCCTGCTGGGCGTCCCACCGTTGGACCCACCGCTGGGCGGTCGTCGCGCGCATCGCAGCCTCCGTAACTGTTGTTATGCTATTCGTCAGTGACGCTAACCGTCAGGGAGTAACTGGTCAAGTGGAATTCGACAGTCATATGAGCGACGTGGTCGGCACGGTCGTGACCCTGGTCAACGACGTGACCCCGGGGGAGCGGCGCGGCCGCGCCTACCGGCCCGGCGACCTCGTCACCGCCGTCCGTGACGCCCTGCCCCCAGCACGCACCCCGGACCACCCGACCGCGCCGGAGGCCGACGAACTCGCCGGCTGGGCGGCCAGGCTGCGTCAGGTGGTCGAACTGGTCGACGCCGGTGAGCTGGACCAGGGCTGCGCCGCGCTGAACACGATCATGCGCGAGACCGCCGCCATGCCGACCCTGTCCCGGCACGACGGCGAGCCGTGGCACCTGCACTTCCACAGCGCCGAGGCGGCCTGGGCGGTGAGCTGGGCGGCGTCGCTGGCCACCGCCCTCGCGGTCGTCCTCGGCAACGCGGCGGTCGACCGGCTCGGGATCTGCAACGCCCCGGCCTGCGACCGGGTCTACATCGACGTCTCCCGCAACGGCACCCGCCGGTTCTGCTCCACCGCCTGCCAGAACCGCGTCAAGGCCGCCGCCTTCCGTGCCAGGAAGTCCACCCCCTGAGCCGTCTGACAGGATGCGCCCCCATGGGTGTCCTGTTCGACTACTTCGCCGCCGCCTCCGACGACCTGGCGGCGACCGCCATCGAGGCCGGTCCGGTGGCCGTGCCCCTGCCCGCCCTCCAGGCGAAGGGCATCGACCCGATCATCAACGTTGGCACGCTGGAGTCACTGCTCACCGGCGTCGACTACGACACCGTGACCACCGACCCGCGCTGGGGCAAGGACCTGGCCATGCTCGACGACGGCGAGCGTCTGGTGATCAGCCTGACCGCCGGCGTCCAGGCCGCGCTCGCCGGCGCCGACGAGGCACGGCTGCGCGAGGTCGCGGGGCCGTGGTCGCACACTGAGGAACTGGAGGGCTGGTCCGACGCCTCCGACCTCGCCGAGGTCCTCCTGGAGCTGGCCACCCTCGCCCGGGAGGCTACCGAACGGGGCGACCAGCTCTACTGCTGGGTCTGCGTCTAGGACCCGTTCGCGCGCAGGAACTCCGCGAGTCCGGCGAGGTCGTCGGTGTTGAGGTGGTCGACGTCGGCCGCCACCAGCTCCCGCCACACCGCGTAGCGCGCCGCGCCCGGCTGGTCGGGCGTGGCCCAGAACCGCACCCGCTGACCGGCGTCGTGCGCGGTCGCCACGATCTCCCGCAGCCGGGCACGCTCCGCCGCCGGCATCTCACCGATCCCGTTCCAGGAGAACAGGGTCGTCCAGTTGTCCGACACCAGCGGGGTCAGCGTCGCCGACGAGCCGGGGCCGAGGTCGTCGGGGTTGGCGATCCGGCCGTCGTAGAAGGCGAGCCGGTCGCGCTGGGCGGCCATCGTCGCCCTCGGCCGGTTGCCCGACACCACGGCCGTCACCGGGCCGCGCCACACCCTCTCGTACCGGAACGCCGTCCACAGGAACCGGTACCTCGGGGTGCGCAGTTCGGCGTCCAGCGCGGCGTAGGTCGACTCGCCCTCGGTCTTGAGGTCGATCAGCAGCTGGAAGTCGACCGGCCTTCCCCGGTAGATCCCACCGCTCAACACCAGGCGCCGCAACGGTTCCAGGTACAGCGAGCGCAGCGTCCTGGCCGGGTCGAGGTCCTCGGGGTCGTGGGCGACCAGCAGTTCACCGTCCACCAGGTAGAGGTCGGCCTCCACGCTGGTGAACCCGTTGGCCAGCGCGTCGAACAGCGGCCGGTCGTGCTCGTAGTCGTTGTGCGCGTGGGCCTTCGCCAGTGGGCGCACCCGGTCGCCGGACCCGGGGGACGCGGTGGCCGGCAGCGCGCCGGCCACCAGGCCGAGCAGGGTCAGCAACAGGAACAGGGATCGGGGCAGGGCCCGCACGGCTACCTCCAACGCGTCGGGGGAATCCTTGACCAACGCTAGGGCACGGTGGTGAATCCCCGGCACCGCCGAGTTGTCCGAACAGGGCCGGGCAGAAGGATCAGAGGGGGACGCGGACCATCGTGCGGCCGTCCAGGGTGTCCACCCGCACCTCCTTGACCTGGCCCGGCGGGATCAGCGCCGTACCCTCCAACGGCAGGCCCTCGGCCGCGCCCTTGTCCGACACCACCCAACTGCCGGCCACCAGCGGGTCGCCCTCGCGCGGAACCACCACCAGCTCGCACTTCTCGCCGGCCGGCACGCCGTCGACGAACGCGTTCACCCACACCCAGCCGGCCCTCGGCTCGACCTGGACCCGCATCGACGCGCCGGTCGTCTGGTCGGTCGCCTCGGCGCTGATCGTGCCGGCCGGCAGCGCGGTCGCCGGCTCCGGCGCGGTCGCCCGGCCGATCACGATGCCACCGCCCAGCGCCACGGCGGCGACCACCGCCGCCGCGACGGCGATCAGCCCACCCCGGCGGCGCGGCGCGGGCGTCTCCTCGGCGCGGACCCGGCGAAGGGTGTTGCGCAGCAGCAGGTCGCCGCCGTCGGGCGGGCCGTCCAGGAACGCCTCCGGCGGCACCTGGTCGAGCGCGGCCCGCAGGTCGACGAACTCCGCCAGCTCGCGCTGGCACTCCTGGCAGGTCGAGACGTGGGCGTGGACCGCGCGTTCCTCCGCCGGGTCGAGCGCGCCCAGCGCGTAGGCGCCGAGAACCGAGCGGTCGTGTTCGACCGAGCTCATCGCGGCACCTCCCCGGGTTGGCCCAGTGTCGCCCGCAGCGCCCGGACAGCGTGGTACGACCTCGATTTCACCGTACCCGGGGCGATCCCCAGCACGGCCGCCGTCTCGTTGACCGTGCGGCCCCGGTAGTACAGCTCCACGAGCACCGCGCGGTGGTCGGGGGACAGGCGGTCCATGGCGCCCAGCACGGTCATCGCGTTGACCACGTCGTCGGCGTGGTCGCGCTGCGCGGCCGGTGCCTCGATCTCCTGGTTCACCTCGGTCGGGCGCACGGCCCGTGCCCGCGCCCGGTCGGTGATGATGTTGCGTGCCACGGTGAGCAGCCAGCCGCGCACCGAGCCGACGTTGTCGCGCAGGTCGTCGGCGTGCTTCCACGCCCGCAGCAGGGTTTCCTGGACGACGTCCTCGGCGGCGGCGCGGTCGTTGGTGAGCCGGATGGCGTAGGCCAGCAGACTGCGGCCGTGCTCGGAGTAGAGCGAGCGAACCAGTTCCTCGCCGGGCACCTGCCTGGCTCGGCGGGCTCGCCGGCCGGTTATCGCCACGCTTGCCATCACCTGCTCAGAGACGTGTTCGCGATGTCGCGGGGCCGCGCGCGGGAGCCAGGCACAGCGCGGATCGAGAACGAGACTACTGGACATGGTCGGGCTCACAACCATGACACGTGTACGGGGCCGGCACGGTTCACGCGCGCGGCGAATTCACGCCCCGGCGTCGCGCGCCAGCAGCGCCACCTCGACACGGTTGGCGCAGTCCAGCTTGGTGAGCAGGCGGCTCACATAGGTCTTGATCGTGGTCTCGCTCATGCCGGCGCGCCGGCCGATCTCCGCGTTGGACAGCCCCTCGGCCACCAGCGCGGCGATCTGGGCCTCCCTCGGCGAGAGCGCCGCCAGCCGGGCGCCCGCCTCGGCCCGCCGCCCGGCCGCCGGGCCGACCAGGCCGAGCACCAGCCGGGTCACCTCGGGGGACAGGAACGCGTCACCGGCGTTGGCCGCGCGCACGGCCGTGATCAGCTCGTCGGGCGTGCAGTGCTTGAGGACGAACCCGGCCGCGCCGCCGGCCAGCGCCGCCAGCACGTTCGGCTCGGTGCCGTACGAGGTGAGCATGACCGCCCTGGCCGAGGGCAGGACCCGGCGCAGCTCGCCGAGCGCGCCGAGACCGTCGAGCACCGGCATCGTGATGTCCAGCAGCACCACGTCCGGGCGGTGTTCCAGTGCGGCCCGGACGGCGGCCGAGCCGTCGGTGGCGGTGGCCACGACCGCCAGGTCACCGGCGGACTCCAGCACGGTCCGCACGCCGGTGGCGATCAGCGGCTCGTCGTCGGCGATCAGGACGCGGATCAGCTCAGCTCACCCCGGTCAGCATGGTCGCCGGCAGCAGCACCAGCAGCGCGGCGCCGGTGACCACGCCCAGCGCGGTGGCCCGCACCCGGCCGATCTCCGGTTCCGCCGGGCGCGGCCGGGCCGTGGGCAGCAACGCCACCAGCCGGAACCGGCCGCCGGAGGCGCTGTGGTCGAGGAACCCGCCGGCCGGCTCGACCCGCTCCCGCAGCCCGGCCAGCCCGTGCCCGGCGCCGGCGCCGGGACGCTCGCCCAGCGGGTTGGTCACGGTGAGCACCAGGGCGTCGGGTTCCCAGTCCAGCCGCACGGTCACCGGCCGGCCGGGGGCGTGTTTGGCGGCGTTGGTCAGGCCCTCCTCGATCACCCGGTAGGCGGCGGCGTCGGCCGCCGGGGCCAACGGGCGGGCCTGGCCACCGGCGGACACGGTCACCGGGACGCCGGCCGCGCGGAACTCGCCGGCGAGCGCGTCGGCCGACGCCAGACCAGGACCCGGCTCGCCGACGGTGCCGCGCAGCGAGCCGATCAGCTCGTACAGCTCGCCCACCGCCGCGCGGGTGGCGTCGGCCAGGGACTCGACGGCCGCGCGCTGGGCGGCCGGCAGCCCACCCACCTCCAGCGCGGCGGCCTGCACGGAGACCAGGCTCAGCCGCCGGCCGAGCGAGTCGTGCATGTCCCTGGCGATCCGCAGCCGCTCGCGCAGCTGCTCCCGGTCGGCCAGCAGCTCGCGTTCCCGGCGCAGCTGGTCGTTGCGGGCCTCCAGTGCCGCCACCAGCCGCCGCTGCTGGGCCAGGTAGCGCCCGACCAGCAGCGGGAGCGCCACGAACACCAGGCACGCGCCGATGGTCTCCGGCACCGACCGCAGGACGACGGTCACCGCGACCCAGCCGGCGACCGCGCCGGCCACCACCGCGGTGTCCCGGCGCGTGGCCGTCGCCAGCCCGGTGCGGTAGGCGACCCAGATCAGCAGCGGGTAGGAGCCGCCGGTGAGCGCGGCCAGGCCCAGCGCCGCGGCGAACGCCACCGGCCTGCCCCGGCCGGTGAACGCCAGCAGCGCGGCGGCCGGCGCGTAGCCGAGCAGGGCGACGGGTGGGTGCGTCGCGGCGAAGAGGATGACGTCGGCCAGCAGCACGGCTGCCGCGGCGAGCTGTCGGCCCATGGGTGCAGGTTACGGGTCGGCCTTCCGGTCGACTTTCGTCGACCGGATCCGCGACTTTCGAGGACGGCGCCGGCCACCCGCGCCGGCCTAGCGTTCGCCGGGTGATCGAAGTGGACGGGCTCAGCAAACGGTACGGCTCGACGGTCGCGGTGGACGGCCTGTCGTTCACCGTGCGGCCGGGGCGGGTGACCGGGTTCCTCGGCCCCAACGGCGCCGGCAAGTCGACGACCATGCGGATGATGATCGGCCTCGACCGGCCCAGCGGCGGATCGGTGCGCATCGACGGCCGCCACTACCGCGACCTCGACCGGCCGCTGCGGCGGGTCGGCGCGCTGCTGGAGGCACGCTCCACGCATCCGGGGCGCGGCGCGCGGGCGCACCTGCGCTGGCTGGCCCAGACCAACGGCCTGCCGGCCTCGCGTGTCGGCGAGGTGCTGGAGCAGGTCGGGCTCACCGCGGCGGCCGGCCGCCGCGCCGGGGGTTTCTCGCTCGGCATGGCCCAGCGGTTGGGCCTGGCGGCCGCGCTGCTGGGCGACCCGCCGGTGCTGCTGCTCGACGAGCCGGTCAACGGGCTCGACCCGGAGGGCATCGTGTGGCTGCGGTCGCTGGTCAGGGACCTGGCCGCGCAGGGCCGCACGGTGCTGGTGTCCAGCCACCTGATGGCCGAGATGGCGCTGACCGCCGAGCACCTGGTGGTGATCTCCCGTGGGCGGCTGCTGGCCGACACCACGGTCGCCGAGTTCGTCGCCGAGCACGCCGGCTCGCACGTGCGGATCACCACCCCGGACGCCGCGCGGCTGCGCCAGGTCCTCGGCGCGGCCGGCGTCCGGGTCACCGACGCCGCCGACGGCGCCGTCGAGGCGCACGGCGTCGGAACCGAGCGGATCGGCGAACTGGTCGCGGCCAACGGGGTCGTGGTGCACGAGATCGGGATGCGTACGGCGTCCCTTGAGGAGGCGTTCATGCGGCTGACCGGCGGAGGCGAGCGGTGAGGGCGCTGCGCGCGGCCGTGCTGGCCGAGCTGACCAAGGCCAGGACGGTCCGCTCGACGTGGTGGAGCCTGGGGATCGCGGTGGTGCTCTCGATCGGCCTGTCGGGTCTGCTGTCGCTGTCGCTGCGGGACGCGCCGCTGGCCCCCGGCACGGTCTGGGACCCGGTGCGTTTCGGGTACTTCGGCGTGACGATCGGGCTGATCGTGCTGGTGGTGTTCGGGGTGCTGCTCGTGAGTACCGAGTTCACCACCGGCACGATCAGCGCCTCGCTGGCGGCGGTGCCGCGCCGCGGCGTGTTCCTGGGCGCCAAGGCACTCGCCGGGACGGCCATCGCGCTCGTCGTGTCGGTGGTGATCGGGTTCGGCGCGTTCCTGCTGGCCCAGCCGCTGCTCGGCGAGCGCGGGACCACGCTGGGCGAACCGGGGGTGCTGCGCGCGGTGCTCGGCGCGTGCACGTTCCTCACCCTGATGAGCGTGTTCGCCATGGGCCTGGCCGCGATCCTGCGCAGCACGCCGCTGTGCCTGGGCATCCTGATCCCGGTGCTGTTCCTCAACTCCCAGGGCCTGGCCAACCTGCCGGCCATCCGCGCGGTCACCCAGTTCCTGCCCGACCAGGTGGGCCTGGTGATGATGAGCGGCGTCGCCCAGCCGGCCGACGGGCTCGGGCACACCGACTTCGGGCCGGGCGCCGCGACGCTGATCCTGCTCGGCTGGGCGCTCGCCGCGCTGGCCGGCGGCTTCGTCGCGGTCCACCGCCGGGACGCCTGAGCTGGCGCGATCCCTGGGCTAGGGTCGGAATCATGGCTGAGGACACCTACAGGTCGGTACAGGTCGAGCGGGTCTCGACGATGCGTTACGTCGCGCGCAACGCGGCCGGCGCGACCCTGCCCATCGGCGGCGACGGCTTCACCCCGGTGGAGCTGCTGCTGGCGGCCATCGGCAGCTGCACGGCCATGGACGCGGACGTGGTGATCAGCCGCCGCACCGAGCCGGAGTCGTTCACCGTCACCGTCAGCGGCGACAAGATCTCCGACGACACCGGCAACCGGATGACCAACCTGGCGGTCACGTTCGACGTGCGGCTGCCGGAGGGGCCGGCGGGTGACCAGGCGCGCACGCTGCTGGCCCGCACGGTCAAGCTGTCCCACGACCGGCTGTGCACGGTCAGCCGTACGGTCGAGCTCGGCACCCCGGTCACCTCGACCGTCACCGACTGAGGCTCAGGTCGTCCGGACCGACTCGTCGAGCCGTTCCCGCAGGCTGATCAGGTCGGTGAGCACCGCCGCCGGGTTGCCGGCCCGCACGACGACCTCCGTGGGCAGGATCCGGCCGGGGCGGGGGAGCGTGGCCAGCACGACCTCGCCGTGCAGGTTCGGCAGCGCCGGGGCCAGCCGGGTTCTCGGCGTCTTCGGCGGCGGCACGTGCCAGTAGCCGGCGAAGCCGGCCCCGTCCGGCAGCGGGACCCCCGGCCGGCCGATGCCGGCCCGGATGTGTTCGGCCAGCAGGTCGACGCCGGTCGCGGCCCGGCACAGCGCCTGGCCGAGCGGCCCGGGCGGGTGGGCGGCGACGCTGAGCAGCACCGGCCCGGTGGCCAGGTCGAACAGCTCGACGTGGAACGCGCCGTCGGGCACCGGCACCCGCCGCACGGCGGCCTCCGCCGACGCGAACAGCGAGCCGGCCTCGGCCTCGTCGATGGTGACCGCGCCGGTGCCGGTGCCGACGGTGTGGTCGTAGCGGTTGCCCAGGCAGCGGGACGCGGTCGCGAACGTCACCCGGCCGTCGTGGGCCACCCCGTCGACGTGGCACACCTCGGCGTCGAGCCACTCGTCCTGGTCGACCTCGCCGGCCAGGGGGAGGTCGGTGGCCGAGGCGATCTCGTGCACGTCGGCCGGGGTCGGCCCGGGCAGGCCCAGCTGTTCCCGCAGCCGCGCGGCCGGCAGCACGGCGGCCGCGCCGAGCGCGACGACGGTGTCGGGCCGCGCGGGCAGCGAGTCGAGGTCGGCCGGGCCGAGCAGCCACGGGCCGCGTACCGGTAGGGCACCGGCGTCGATCAGGTACCGCGCGTGGCGGTGGTTGCGCTCGTTGTCGGTGAGCAGCAGTGTCCGCGATCGTTTCGCCATCTGGGCTCCCCTGCCGTGCGCGTGGTTCGGCCAAGGTTTGGGTCGCGGCGTCGAGGATCACTCGAAAGTGACTCGGAGACGGCTAATTCGGTTGCCGCGCCACGACGGCTCTGGTCTCGTTGCCGGGTCCCAGCGGCCGACCCGAGGAGTGCGGAGTGCGAGTCACGTTCATGTCCGACCAGGAAGAAAGGTTCACCCAACCCAAGGACATGACGGTTGCGCACACTCAATCTCGGGATCCTGGCCCATGTCGACGCCGGTAAGACCAGCCTGACCGAACGCCTGCTGCACGACGCGGGCGTCATCGACGAGGTCGGCCGGGTCGACGAGGGCACCACCCGCACCGACACGCTCGCGCTCGAACGACGCCGGGGCATCACCATCAAGTCTGCGGTGGTGTCGTTCCGGGTCGGCGACGTGACGGTCAACCTGATCGACACCCCCGGCCACCCGGACTTCGTCGCCGAGGTGGAGCGCGTGCTGGGCGTGCTCGACGGCGCCGTGCTGGTCGTCTCGGCCGTCGAGGGCGTGCAGGCGCGTACCCGCGTATTGATGAGAACCCTGCTGCGGCTGGGAATCCCGACACTGGTCTTCGTCAACAAGATCGACCGTGTCGGCGCGCGGGACACCGCGCTGCTCGCGGACATCGCCAAGCGGCTGACCGCGTCGATCGTGCCGATGGGCACGGTCGAGGGTCTGGGCACCCGGGCCGCCCGGTTCGTGCCGGGCGTGGACGAGGTCGCCGCCGCCGAGGTGCTCGCCGAGCACGACGACGCCCTGCTGGCCGACTACCTCGACGGCGGGGGAACCGGTCTGGTCGCCGGTTCGCTGGCCCGGCAGAGCCGGTGCGGCCTGGTGCACCCGGTCCACTTCGGCTCGGCGATGACCGGCGCCGGGGTGGCCGAGCTGGTGGCGGGTCTGGTGGACCTGCTGCCGGCCGGTGCCGGCGAGACGCACGGGCCGCCGTCGGGCACGGTGTTCAAGGTCGAGCGCGGCCCGGCGGGGGAGCGGATCGCCTACGTGCGGATGTTCTCCGGCACCGTGCGGGTCCGCGACCGGGTGCCGGTCGGCGCGACCGAGGCCCGGGTCACCGGTGTCGGCGTGTTCGACCAGGGCGAGGTCGTGCGGACCACCGAGGTCGGCGCCGGCCGGATCGGCCTGCTGTGGGGCCTGTCGGCCGTCCGGATCGGCGACACCATCGGGACCGCCACGATCACCGCCCCGCCCCGGTTCGCCCCGCCGGCCCTGGAGACCGTCGTGGTCCCGGTGGACCCGGCCGGCCGGTCGGCGCTGCACACGGCGCTGGCCCAGCTCGCCGAGCAGGACCCGCTGATCAACCTGCGCCAGGACGACGAGCGCGGCGAGATCGCGGTGTCGCTCTACGGCGAGGTGCAGAAGGAGGTCATCGGCGACACCCTCGCCGAGGAGTTCGGCATCGAGGTCACCTTCCGCGAGACCACGACCGTCCACATCGAACGCCCGGCCGGCACCGGTGAGGCGGTCGAGCTGATCGGTACCGACGAGAACCCGTTGCTGGCCACCGTCGGCCTGCGGGTCGAGCCGTCGGCCGGTGGGAACACCTTCCGGCTCGGGGTGGAGCTGGGGTCGATGCCGCCGGCGTTCTTCCGGGCGGTCGAGGAGTCGGTGACCGAGACGCTGCGCCACGGCCCGCACGGCTGGGCGGTGCTCGACTGCGCGGTCACCATGACCCGCTCCGGGTACTGGGCGCGGCAGAGCCACGCGCACGGCACGTTCGACAAGTCCATGTCCAGTACCGCCGGTGACTTCCGGGCACTGACCAGGGTCGTGCTGCTGCGGGCGTTGCGCGCGGCGGGGACGGTGGTGCACGAGCCGGTGCACCGGTTCTGGCTGGAGATCCCGGCCGACACCCTCGCCGGGGTGTTGCCGGTGCTCTCCCGGCTGCGGGCGGTGCCGCGCACGACCGAGCCGCGTGGCGCCAGCTGTGTGCTCACCGGTGACGTGCCGGTCGCGCTGGTGCACGCGCTCGAACGACGGCTGCCGGGGCTGACCCGGGGCGAGGGCGTGCTGGAGACGGTGTTCGACCATTACGCGCCGGTGCGCGGGCAGGTACCGACGTTCGGATCTTGACGGACACCCGGCGAGGTGGTCAGATCGATGTGAAATCTATTCACGTTCTGTCCTGGTAGGTCGGGAGGCCGTGAGATGTCCCTGCTCCGTCGATCACTGGTGACCGCAGCAGCCGCGGTCACCCTCGCCACCACCGCCGCGTTACCGGCGTCCGCCAACGAGTTCGAACCAGCCGCGCTACCCACGGCACTGCCCACCGCCGCCATCGCCATCGGCGACAGCTTCATCAGTGGGGAGGGCGGCGGCGACTACACCGCCGTCACCGACATCAACGGGACCGCCCAGGGCTTCCCCGGGTGGTCGGCACCCAACAACAACGCGTTCTTCTGCCACCGCTCGCCCAACGCCTCGCTGTTCCGGGCGTCGCTGCCGGGAATCCAGGCCAGGTTCAACCTCGCCTGCTCCGGCGGCCAGCCGCACGACATCGCCACCGCGTCGGCCAACCGGGACAAGGGCCGTCAGGTCGCCGCCCAGCTCGACCAGCTGCGGGCGGTCGCCGGCACCCACGACATCGACCTGGTGCTGGTCGGCCTCGGCTCCAACAACAGCTCGTTCACCTTCGGCGACGCGGCCTCGGTCTGCGCCAACAGGTTCATCGCCGACGCGTGGACCGGCTGGTGGGAGTTCTGGGCCGGCGACCCGCCGCAGGCGCCGTGCACCATCGACGACCTGGGCACCGCCGCCGAGTTCGCGGCGGCCACCACCGAGACCACCACGGCCCTGCGCGCGCTGCTGACCACGCTCGCCGAGGTCGACGCCGACGGGCAGCACCGCGTGGTGTTCCAGGACTACACCAACCCGCTGCCCACCGACTACGCCCAGCGCTACCACGAGGAGGACGGCCGGGCCGACAACCGCGACAAGTTCCGCGCCCTGGGCGCCGAGCGCTACGCCGCCGGCTGCCCGGCGCACCGGGCGAGCCTGGGCGCCGGTCACCTGTTCTCCCAGGGCCTCGGGGGGATCGTCTCCTCGGCGCACTCGTCGCTGTCGGCCGAGTTCCCCGGCGCGGACCTGGTGTACCTCAACGTGCAGCGGGCCTTCGACGGCGCGCGGCTGTGCGAGGCCGACGGCAGCCCGGACAACGCGCTCGCCACGCCGATCCGCCTGCAGGACGGGCCGAGTGGCACGTTCGTCACCAGCCTGTCCGGCAAGGACAAGATCGCCATCCAGCGGATCGCCAAGACCTGTGTCGACTACTTCCAGACCTGTCAGGAGTCCTGGCACCCGAACGCCAACGGCTACGGCGTACTCGGCCAGTGCCTGACCGGCGCGGCGTCGACCTCGGCACGGGCGGTGGCCTGCACCCGGGGCGGTGACGGCTCGATCAGCGTCGGATAGTCGTTTGACCAGGGGCGATCACGCCGCTATGGTCACCTTCGTGACTGCCGGGTCGGCCATGGGCCATTCACGAGTGAGGTTCCCGGTCACGGCGTGATCGCCCGGCGGGCTCGCGGCCCGCCGCCTCTCCACACCATCACCTGTCCTTCAAGCCAGACCATGATGATGTGGAGAACCATTGACGCACGACTTCAACCAGCAGGTCATCGACGAGTTCCGGGCCAACCACGGCCGGGTCGGCGGCTACTTCGAGAACTCCCGGCTGATCCTGCTCACCACCACCGGCGCCCGCAGCGGCGCCCCGCACACCGTCCCGCTCGGCTACCTGTCCGACGGCGACCGGCTCGTCGTCATCGGCTCGGCCGGTGGCGCGCCACGCCACCCGGCGTGGTTCCACAACCTCGTCGCCGACCCTGAGGTCACCGTCGACGACGGGGTGTTCACCTACCAGGCTCGGGCCACGGTCCTGGCCGGGGCGGAGCGCGACGAACTGTTCGCCCGCGCCGTCGAGGCCGACCCGGCCTGGGCCGACTACGAGACCAGGTCCTCGCGGACCCTGCCCGTGGTCGCGTTGACCGAGACCGGCGGCCGGGCGCAGCGGGCCACCTCGCCCGGCGACGGGCTCCTCCAGATCCACGACGCCTTCCGGCGTGAGCTGGCGACCATTCGCACGGAGTTCGCCGCCTCGGGCGGCAGCCTCGGTGTCCAGCTGCGGATCAACTGCCTGTCGGTGTGCCAGGGCCTGAACTTCCACCACGAGCGCGAGGACGACCACGTGTTCGTTCCGCTCGGCGACCGGTATCCGGAGCTGTCGCCGGTGATCGGGCGCCTGCGTGCCGAGCACGTGACGATCGCCGGTCTCGTCGAGGACCTGAAACAGGTCGTCACCACCGGATCGGGTGGTCTGGCGGAGGTCGATCGGCTCATCGGCGAGTTGGCGGCCCACCTCACCTACGAGGAGGAACAGCTCATCCCGCTGCTCGACGCCTGAGGCCGACGGTGGCCGGTCGGACACCGGCCGGCCACCGGCCGCGTTGACTTTCGCGAACCGGCTGCTTAGCTTGGCAAGGGCACCCTGCGGAGGTTCACCTTGTCGCGCAACGGCTCCGGACGCACCCTGCTCGCCGTCACCGCCCTCCTTCTGTCCACTGTGGTCACTGGAACGGCCACGGCGCACACCGACGAGCGGCACCCGCCGCCGGTCGCCGAACGGTTCGGAAAGGTCGTGCTCGCCGACTCCGACCTGACCCAGCCGATGCGGATCGCGGTCACCCCGGACGCGCGCGTGGTGTACATCGAACGCGACGGCCGGGTGAAGGTCTGGGACCCGGACACCCAGTCCTCCACCGTCGCCGGCACGGTCGCGGTGCGGGTCACCGGTGAGCTGGGTCTGGTCGGCCTCGCGCTCGCCCCCGACTTCGCCACCAGCGGGCACCTCTACCTGCACTACTCGCCGCCGGACTGGGACCAGCGGTTCGTCTCCCGCGTCTCCCGGTTCACCCTCACCCCGGGCAACGTCCTGGACCCGGCCAGCGAATCGCCGGTCATCGACATCCAGCACCCCATCGGCGTCCCCGGCTGGCACTCCGCCGGCGACCTGCTGATGACCCCCGACGGCCACCTGTTCATCGCCACCGGCGACAACTCCGAGTGCTGCGCCTCCGACGGGTTCCCGCCCACCGACGAGCGCCCCGGCCAGGCCGGCGGCGACGCCCAGCGGACCTCGGCCAACACCAACGACCTCAACGGCAAGATCCTGCGGATCACCCCGCGCCCGGCCGGCGGCTACGACATCCCGCCGGGCAACCTGTTCCCGCCGGGCACCGACCGGACCCGCCCCGAGATCTACGCGATGGGCTTCCGCAACCCGTTCACCCTCGGCGACTGGGATCCGGCGACCAAGACCCTCTGGATGGCCGACTACGGCCCCGACGCGGTGGTGGCCAACCCGGAGCGTGGCCCCGCCGGCCACGTCCGGGCGATGCTGATCCGCGAACCGGGCAACTACGGCTGGCCCTACTGCACGATGGACAACGTCGCCTACAACGACTGGAACTACGTCGAGGACCGGCCGGGCCCGTGGTTCGACTGCGCCGCCCCGGTGAACGACTCGCCGAACAACACCGGCCTGGTGAACCTGCCGCCGATCACCCCGGCGGACATCTACTACACCTACGAGAAGAGCCAGGACTACTTCCCGACGCTGTTCGGCGGCGGCGCGATGGCCGGCCCGCGCTACACCTACGACCCGGCGAACCCGTCGCCGACGAAGTTCCCGCGCTGGTTCGACCAGCGGCGTTTCCTCTACGACTGGACCACCGACTGGATCCAGACCCTGCCCGTCAACCACCACACCGGCGCCCCCGGCACGCTCACCGAGTTCCTGCCCGACGCCGAGTTCCGCAAGCCGATGGACCTGGAGTTCGGCCCGGACGGGTCGCTCTACGTGCTGGAGTACGGCAACGGCTGGGGGGACAGCAACGACGACTCCGGGCTCTACCGGATCGACTACGTCGAGGGCAACCGCGCGCCGCTGGTCTCCGTCGAGTCCTCAGTGGACTCCGGACCGCTGCCGCTGGCGGTCGACGTCGACGCCTCGGCCACCACCGACCCCGACGGCGACGCCCTGGCCTACTCCTGGGACTTCGACGGCGACGGCGTGCCGGACGCGACCGGCCCGACCGCGTCCTGGACCTACGACACCGCCGGCCAGCACACGCCGAGGGTCACCGTGACCGACGCGGCCGGTGCCGTCTCGGTCGGCAACCTGACGATCGTGGCCGGCAACACCCGGCCGGAGCTGGTGATCGAGTCGCCGGCCGACGGCGGCTTCGCCGAGTTCGGCGAGGACCTGCCGTTCCGGGTGCGCGCCACCGACCCCGAGGACGGACAGGTCGACTGCACGCGGATCCTGGTCACCTACCAGCTCGGCCACAACCAGCACGGTCACCCGCAGGGCGAGGCCCGCCCCGGCCCGGACTGCACCGGCGTGCTCAGCCCGGAGACCGACGCCGGGCACGGTTCGGACGCCTACGTCTTCCACGTCGTCGGCGCGTCCTACACCGACGGCGGGGGAGCGGCCGGCGCGCCGGCGCTCACCGGCTCGACCGACCTCGTGCTGCACCCGCGCGAGTACCAGGGCCGCAACTACCAGGACGGCGCCGGCGTCGGCCTGTACTTCGGGCAGCTGTTCGTGCCCGACCGGGGAAACTGGTTCTCCTTCCCCCGGATCAACCTGGCCGGCGTCGACAACCTGACGATGGAGTTCGCCACCCGGCAGGCCGGCGTCGACCTGACCGTGCGCGCCGGCTCCCCGACCGGACCGGTCGTCGCGTCCTTCCCCGACGTCCCGCACACCGGCTCGACCTCGCTCAACGACCGGGTCTACGAGTGGCTCACGGCCGAGGTGACCGACCCGGGCGCGACGCACGACCTGTACTTCGTCGCCGACTGGCCCGAGGGTACCCAGCCGGAGTTGTTCATTCGGTTCTTCCGTTTCCAGACCGGCGGGCTCACAGGTCCCGCTGCCGGTGCACGATCAGCCGCTGCAGGGCGATGAAGGCCAGCAGCAGCACACCGATCACGATCTTCGTCCACCACGAGCTGAGCGTCCCCTCGAACGAGATGATCGTCTGCACCGTGCCCAGCACCAGCACCCCGACCACCGAGCCGACCACGTAGCCGACGCCGCCGGACAGGAGCGTGCCGCCGACCACGACCGCGGCGATCGCGTCCAGCTCAAGACCGACGGCGTGCAGGCTGTAGCCGGAGAGCATGTAGAAGCTGAACAGCAGCCCGCCAAGCGCCGAGCAGAACCCGCTGATCACGTACACGCCGACCTTCACCCGACCGGTCGCCAGGCCCATCAGCGTCGCCGAGGACTCGCTGCCGCCCACCGCGTACACCGACCGGCCGAACCGGGTCAGGTGCAGCACGTACGCGGCGATCCCCACCACCGCCAGCGCGATCAGCACGCTGTAGGTGATCGTCACCTCGCCGGGCAGCTCGATCGTTTCGGTGGCCACCGCGCGGAACACCGGGTCCTTGATCGACAGCGACTCCTCGCTGATCACGAAGCACAGTCCTCTGGCCAGGAACATCCCGGCCAGGGTCGCGATGAACGGCTGCACCCGCAGCTTGTGGATCATCAGCCCCATGCCGAGCCCGAGCACCGAACCGGTGCCCAGTACGGCCAGGATCGTCAGCCACGCCGGCCAGCCGGCCCGCAGCGTCGCCGCCGCGATCATCGTGGCCAGCGCGACCACCGCGCCGACCGACAGGTCGATGCCGCCGGTCAGGATGACGAAGGTCATGCCCACCGCCAGCACGACGAGAAAGGCGTTGTCGATGAACAGGTTCGCCACGATCTGCCCGGAGGCGAACCCCTCGTAGCGCACCGACCCGGCGCCGAAGGTCAGTACGAACACCACGAACGTGGCGATCACCGGCAGGAACCGGGACGGCACGCGCGGCACGGCGAGCGCGGTCACGATCCGACCACCTCCGGTTCCCGGCGCGGCACGGGTGCTCCGCGTGGCGCCTGGAGCAGGCACACCACGATCACCACGGCCGCCTTGAACACCAGCGTCGCCGTCGGCGGCACCCCGATCGTGTAGACGGTGGTCGTCAGGGTCTGGATCGTCAGCGCGCCCAGCAGGGTCCCCAGCAGCGAGTACCGGCCGCCGGTGAGCAGCGTGCCGCCGATGACCACGGCCAGGATGGCGTCCATCTCGATCCACAGCCCGGCGTTGTTGGCGTCGGCGGCGTTGACGTTCGAGCTGATCATCAGCCCGGCGATCCCGGCGCACAGCGCGGCGAACACGTAGACCGTCCAGATGATCGTGCGCGCCCGGACCCCGGCCAGGCGGCTGGCCTCCGGGTTCACCCCGACCGACTCGATCAGCATGCCCAGCGCGGTGCGCCGGGTGACCAGCGCGACGCCGCCCAGCACGGCCAGGCTGATCAGGATCGCCACCGGCAGCACCACGAAGCCTGCGCCGACCTGGCGGAACACGTCGTCGTCGACGGTGACGATCTGCCCCTCGGTCAACAGCATCGCCACGCCCCGCCCGGCGATCATCAGCACCAGCGTCGCGATGATCGGTTGGATGCCGAGCACCGCGACCAGGAAACCGTTCCACAGTCCCAGAACCGCGCACACCAGCAGCGCCAGCACCATCCCGGTGACCGCGTCGCCGCCCCCGGCCAGGTGCGTGCACGCCACCGCGCCGGCGATCGCCGCCACCGCCCCCACCGACAGGTCGATCCCCCGGGTGGCGATGACCAGCGTCATGCCCAGCGCGATCAGCACGGTCGGCGCGCCGTTGCGCAGGACGTCGACCAGGCTCCCGAACAGGTGCCCGTCGCGGATCCGCAGCTCGAAGAACGACGGCGTCACCACGAGGTTGAGCACCAGCAACGCCACCAGCGCCAGCGCCGGCCACAGCAACCGCCGGTTCACCGGCCACCCACCTCCGCCGTCGTGCGGCCGCTGGCGATCAGCTCCAGCACCTCGTCGACCCCGGCCCCCGCGCCGGACAGCTCCGCGACCTTGTGCCGGTCGCGCAGCACGACGATCCGGTCGCTGATCCGCACGACCTCCTCCAGCTCGGCCGACACGAACAGCACCGCCATGCCCTCGGCGGCGAGGTCGGCGATCACCCGCTGGAGCTGGGCCTTCGCGCCGACGTCGATGCCCCGGGTCGGCTCGTCGAGGATCAGCAGCCTGGGCCGGGTGATCAGCCAGCGGGCCAGCAGCACCTTCTGCTGGTTGCCGCCGGAGAGGGTGGCGACGACCGCGTCCGGGTCGGCCGGGCGGATGTCCAGCCGCTCGACGTAGGTCGCCACCAGCTCGTCGGCGGTGCGCCGGGGGACCTGTCTGGCCCAGCCACGTGCCGCCTGCAACGCGAGGATCATGTTGTCCCGCACGGTCAGGTCGGTGACCAGCCCCTCGGCCTTGCGGTCCTCCGAGGAGAACGCGATACCCCTGGCGATCGCCGCCCTCGGGGAGCGCAGCCGCAGCGGCCGGCCGTCGAGCAGCAGCCGGCCGGTGTCGGCCCGGTCCGCGCCGAACAACAGCCGGGCCAGCTCGGTGCGTCCCGACCCGAGCAGCCCGGCCAGCCCCACCACCTCACCGGCGTGCAGGTCCAGGTCGAACGGGGCGATCGCGCCGGTGCGGCCAAGGCCCTGCGCGCGCAGCAGGGGGGTGGGCGCGGCGTGCCGGTCACCGGTGCGCCGCTCCACCTCCGCCAGCGCCCCCAGCTCCCGGCCGATCATCGCCGACACCAGCTCGATCCTGGTCAGTCGCGCGGTGTCGTACTCGCCGACGCGGGATCCGTTGCGCAGCACGGTGACCCGGTCGGAGATCGCGAACACCTGCTCCAGGAAGTGCGTGACGAACAGGACCGCGACCCCGTCGTCACGCAGTACCCGGATGATCCGGAACAGCTCGTCGACCTCGTCGGTGTCGAGGCTGGAGGTCGGCTCGTCGAGGATCAGCACCCGCGCGTCGACCGCGACCGCGCGGGCGATCGCCACCAGCTGCCGGATGGCGATCGGGTGGTTGCCCAGCGCCGAGGCGGGGTCGATCGTCAGACCCATCCGCCCCAGCAGCCGGGCCGCCCGCGCGCGCATCGCCCGACCGTTGATCGCGCCGAGGCGCCGCGGTTCCCGGCCGAGCAGGATGTTCTCCGCGACCGACAGGTTCGGGCACAGGTTGACCTCCTGGTACACCGTGCTGATCCCGGCGGCCTGCGCCTGCGCGGGACCGGTGAACGACACCGGCGCGCCGTCGAGGGTGATCCGCCCGGCGGAGGGCGCGTGCACCCCGGTCAGCGCCTTGATGAGGGTGGACTTGCCGGCGCCGTTCTCGCCCATCAGCGCGTGCACCTCGCCCGGGAACAGCCGGAAGTCCACCTCCCGCAACGCCTTCACGCCGGGGAACTCGACGCTCATGCCCCGCAGGTCGACCAGCGGTTGCGGCTGGGCCGCGGTCAGTGGTTCGGTCATGCGCTCAGTACTGCCGGTCGGGCAGCGCGGCCTTGGCCTGTTCCTGGGTGAAGGTGCCCTCCTCGGTGACCACCCTGGCCGGCACCTCCTCACCGGCGACGACCTTCTTCGCCAGGTCCATGAGCTGCTCGCCGAGCAGCGGGTTGCACTCGACGATGAAGTTGATCTCGCCGGCGGCCAGCGCCTCCATACCGGCCTTCACCGCGTCCACCGTGATGATCGTGATGTCCTTGCCGGGCACCTTGCCGGCCGCGCGGATCGCCTCGATGGCGCCAAGGCCCATGTCGTCGTTGTGCGCGTAGACGACGTCGATGTCCGGTGTGGACCGCAGGAACGCCTCCATCACCTGCTTGCCGCCGGAGCGGGTGAAGTCGCCGGTCTGCGAGGCGACGATCTCGATGTCCGGCCGGGAGGCGATGACCTCCTCGAAGCCCTTCTTGCGGTCGATGGCCGGTGCCGCGCCGGTGGTGCCCTGCAGTTCGACGACCTTCTGCGCGCCGGTCGTGTTGTCCAGCAGCCACTGGGCGGCCTTGTTGCCCTCCTCGACGAAGTCCGAGCCGAGGAACGTCTCGTACAGCGAGGTGTCCTCGGAGTCGATCGCGCGGTCGGTGAGGATGACCGGGATGTTGGCGCGTTTGGCCTCCAGCAGAACGGTGTCCCAGCCGGTCTCCACCACCGGACTGAACGCGATCACGTCGACCTTCTGCTGGACGTAGGAACGGATCGCCTTGATCTGGTTCTCCTGCTTCTGTTGCGCGTCGGAGAACTTGAGGTCGATGCCGGCCGCCTTCGCCGCCTCCTGGACGGACTTGGTGTTCGCCGTCCGCCAGCCGCTCTCGGCGCCGACCTGGGCGAACCCCATGGTGATCGTGCCGTCGTCGCCGGCGGCGTCGTCACCGCCGCCCGCACCGCACGCGGCCAGTAGCAGGATCGAGGAGACCGCGACCGTGATCTTCTTCAGCACCTTTGCTCTTCCTCCGTGTTGACGGTGGGTGACCCATGTCACTGGGCCACTAGAGTGAACGCTCACAGTTCTCCCGTCAAGCCTGAAGTTCTGAGCCGTCGCGCGATTGACACCTTTCGTTGACGCGTTCTATGTTAACGCTCACTTCTTCGGTTGGCGGCGAGGAGCACGCGATGTCCCGAACCAGGCCTCTGCTGGCGGCCGCGCTCGCCGCGAGTCTGATCACCGGTCTGCCCGCCGCCGGGCCCGCCACCGGGCAGAGCGCCGACACCGACTACACCGTCACCGTCGACGCCACCGGCTCCGGCGCGGCGATCCCCGACAACCTGTACGGCGTCTTCTTCGAGGACATCAACAGCGCCGCCGACGGCGGGCTCTACGCGGAGCTGGTGGTGAACCGCTCCTTCGAGTACGACACCGCCGACAACGCCGCCTACACCCCGCTCACCGGCTGGACCGCGCTCGGCGGCAACCCCCGGGTCGTCGACGACGCCGGCCGGCTCCACGAGCGCAACCGCCGCTACCTGCTGCTGGACCTGCCCGGCGGGGTCGCCAACGCCGGCTACAACACGGGCATCCCGCTCGCCAGGGGCCAGCGCTACGACCTGTCCGTCCACGCCCGCACCACCGGCGCGGCCACCCCGCTCACCGTGTCGCTGACCGACGCCGCCGGCGCCGCGCTCACCGCCCCGCTGCGGCTCACCGTGCGCGGTACCGGCTGGGCGGAGTACACCGGCACGCTCACCGCCCGCGCCGCGACCACCACCGGCCGCCTGAGGGTCAGCGCCGGGGGCACCGGCACGCTGGCGCTGGACATGGTCTCGCTGTTCCCCCGGGACACCTTCCTCGGCCGTCCCAACGGGATGCGCCGGGACCTCGCCGAGAAGATCGCCGCACTGCGCCCGGGTTTCGTGCGCTTCCCCGGCGGCTGCCTGGTCAACACCGGCAGCCACTACGGCTACGAGGCGCCGGACTGGGAGCGCCGCCGCTCCTACCAGTGGAAGGACACCATCGGCCCGGTCGAGCAGCGCGCGACCAACGCGAACTTCTGGGGCTACAACCAGTCCTACGGCCTGGGCTACCACGAGTACTTCCAGTTCGCCGAGGACATCGGCGCGATGCCGCTGCCGGTGGTGCCGGCCCTGGTCACCGGCTGCGGCCAGAACCGCGCCACCGACGACCCGGCCCTGCTGCGCCGCCACATCCAGGACACCCTCGACCTGATCGAGTTCGCCAACGGCCCGGTCGACTCCCCGTGGGGCGCGCGCCGCGCCGCGATGGGTCACCCGAGGCCCTTCGGCCTGACCCACCTCGCGGTCGGCAACGAGGAGAACCTGCCCGACGAGTACTTCGCCCGCTTCACCCAGTTCCGCGCGGCGATCCAGGCGCGCTACCCGGAGATCACGGTGGTCGGCAACTCCGGGCCGGACGACACCGGGGCGACGTTCGACCGCCTCTGGCAGCTCAACCGTGACGCCGGGGTGGCGATGGTCGACGAGCACTACTACAACAGCCCCGGCTGGTTCCTGGAGAACAACGAGCGCTACGACGACTACGACCGCGCCGGCCCGAAGGTGTTCCTCGGCGAGTACGCCTCGCAGGACAACCGTTTCCGCAACGCGCTGGCCGAGGCGGCGTACCTGACCGGCATCGAACGCAACGCCGACGTCGTGTCGCTGGCGTCCTACGCGCCGCTGCTGGCCAACGAGGACCACGTGCAGTGGCGCCCGGACCTGATCTGGTTCAACAACCACGCCTCCTGGGGCTCGGCCAGCTACGAGGTGCAGAAGCTGTTCATGACCAACACCGGCGACCGGGTGGTGCCCAGCGAGGCGACCGGCACACCGTCCACGCTGGAACCGATCACCGGCGCCGTCGGACTGTCCACCTGGGCCACCTCGGCCGCCTACGACGACGTCCGGGTGACCTCGGCGCGGGGCGACGAACTGTTCGCCGACGACTTCTCCGGCACGGCCGAGCGCTGGACCCCGATCGCCGGTCAGGGCGACTGGTCGGTCGTCGACGGCCGCTACGTCCAGTCCGACGCCGTCGCCGAGAACACCCTGGTCTCGGCCGGTGACCCGTCCTGGCGGGACTACGACCTGGACGTCCGCGCCACCAAGCTCTCCGGCCGCGAGGGGTTCCTGGTCGCGTTCGGCGTGCGCGACACCGGCAACTTCTACTGGTGGAACCTGGGCGGCTGGAACAACACCCAGTCGGCCGTGGAGAAGGCCCAGGGCGGAGCCAAGTCCACCCTGCTGTCCGACACGACGACGGTCGAGACCGGCCGGACCTACGACCTGCGGGTCGAGGTCCGCGGCCGCCACGTGACCCTGTACCTGGACGGCACCCTGTGGGGCGAGTTCACCGACGACGCCGTGGCCGAGCCGTTCCGCCAGGTCGTCACCCGTGACGAGGCGACCGGTGAGCTGATCCTGAAGGTCGTCAACGCCCAGGACGAGCCAGCGTCCACCACCGTCCACCTGCCCGGGGTCGCGGTGGAGCCCCGGGCCAGGCTGACGACCCTCCAGGGTGATCCCGACGACGTGAACACCCAGCACGCCACCCCCATCGCCGCCCGCGAGTCGGAGCTGGTGGTGGCGGAGACGTTCACCCACACGTTCCCCGCGAACTCGGTGACGTTCGTGCGGATCGGGACGCGCCGAACGTGAGCGTGTCGCGGTCCGATTCCGCTGAGGTGGGACAATGGCCCCCGCGAGGGGGTCCACGGGGCGGTGGACGACATCGAGGTGACGACGTGAACTGAAGCGAGGGTGGCGAAGGTGGACGACCCGGTAGTCGGTGGCAGGGTCACCCGGGACCCGGCGATGACCGATGTCGCCCGCCTGGCCGGCGTGTCACACCAGACGGTGTCCAGGGTGCTCAACGGGCACCCCAACGTCCGCGAGCAGACGCGTCTTCGGGTCCGTGCCGCGATCGCCGAACTGGGCTACCGGCCCAACAAGGCGGCCAGGGCGCTGGTCACCGGTCGCACCCAGCTCATCGGTGTGGTGGCCGCCAACTCCACCCTGTTCGGTCCGGCGTCGCTGCTGGCCGCGTTCGAGTCGGCGGCCGGCGAGGCCGGCTTCGCCGTGAGCCTCAAGCGGGTCAAGGTCCTGGACCGGTCCTCGATCGCCGAAGCCGTGGAACACCACCGTGACCAACGCGTGGCCGGCATCGTGGCGATCGCCCCCACTGCCTCGGCCAACGAGGCCCTCGCCGACATCCCCGCCGGTGTCCCGCTGGTCACCGTCGACGGTGACCCCCGCCGGGCGACCCCCATGGTCACGGTCGACCAGCAGGCCGGGGCGTTCGACGCCACCCACCACCTGCTGGCCGCCGGGCACCGGACCGTCTGGCACGTCTCCGGCCCCCCGGACTGGTTCGACGCGCAGGGCAGGGTCACCGGCTGGCAGAAGGCTCTGGAGGAGGCCGGCGCCGAGATCCCACCGCTGGTGGCCGCCGACTGGAGCGCCGCCGCCGGCTACCGGGCCGGCCAGATGCTCGCCAGAATGCCGGAGGTGACGGCGGTCTTCGCCGCCAACGACCACCTGGCTCTTGGCATCCTGCGCGCCATGAGTGAGCGCGGCAAACACGTCCCCGCCGACGTCAGCATCGTCGGTTTCGACGACGTCCCCGAGGCCGAGTACTTCATCCCGCCCCTCACCACGATCCGCCCCGACTTCAAGGCCGTGGCCAGGGAAACCCTCAGCCTCCTGCTGGCCCAACTGGATGGCGGCCCGCTGGACACCCCCCAGCGCACCGTGGGACCACAACTGATCGCCAGGGCCAGCGTCGCACCCCCGCCCCAGTAGCGAACCCGCGACCAGCCACAACCTGAGCACGCTAACCAAGAACCTCGAGCACCACCTTGACGAGGATCATGTTAGCGATAACACTCCAAGACATGAACGATCCGGTCGTCCTTGGCGTCGACTTCGGCACACTGTCCGGCCGAGCAGTGGTGGTCCGCGTGTCCGACGGCCAGGAACTGGCCACGGCCGTCCACGACTACACCCACGGCGTCCTGGACGACACCCTCCCCAACGGCACCCCGCTGCCCCCGGACTGGGCCCTCCAGGTCCCCGGCGACTACATCGACGTCCTGCGCAAGGCCGTCCCGGAGGCCATCGACCGGGCCGGCGTCACGCCAGCCGACGTCATCGGCATCGGCACGGACTTCACCGCCTGCACGATGATCCCGACGACCGCCGACGGCACGCCGCTGTGCGAGCTCCCCGAGTTCGCCGCCAACCCGCACGCCTACGTCAAGCTCTGGAAGCACCACGCCGCCCAGCCCCAGGCCGACCGCATCAACGCCCTCGCCGAGGCCAGGGCCGAGAAGTGGCTGCCCCGCTACGGCGGCCTGATCTCCTCGGAGTGGGAGTTCGCCAAGGGACTCCAGGTCCTGGAGGAGGCCCCCGAGGTCTACGCGGCGATGGCGCACTGGGTCGAGGCCGCCGACTGGATCGTCTGGCAGCTCACCGGGCGCTACGTCCGCAACGCCTGCACCGCCGGCTACAAGGGCCTGCGCCAGGACGGCGCCTACCCCTCAGCCGACTTCCTGCGCGAGTGCAACCCGGACTTCGGCACGTTCGTCGTGGACAAGCTCAACCAGCCCATCGGCCAACTCGGTGACCGGGCCGGCGACCTGTCGGCGCTGGCCGCCTACTGGACCGGCCTGACCGCGGGAATCGCGGTGGCGGTCGGCAACGTCGACGCGCACGTCACCGCGCCGGCCGCCCGCGCGGTCGAGCCGGGCCGCATGGTCGCGATCATGGGCACCTCCACCTGCCACGTCATGAACGGCGCGGACCTGCGGGACGTGCCCGGCATGTGCGGTGTGGTGGACGGCGGGATCGTGCCGGGGCTGTGGGGCTACGAGGCCGGGCAGAGCGGCGTGGGCGACATCTTCGCCTGGTTCGTCGACCACCAGGTGCCGCCGTCCTACCACGAGCGGGCCCGGCGGCGCGGTGTCTCGGTGCACGAGCTGCTCAGCGAGCTCGCCGCAGCGCAACGGATCGGGGCGCACGGGCTGGTGGCGCTGGACTGGCACAGCGGGAACCGGTCGGTGCTGGTGGACCACGAGCTGTCCGGGCTGGTGCTCGGCCAGACCCTGGCGACCAGGGCCGAGGACGTCTACCGCGCCCTGCTGGAGGCCACCGCGTTCGGCACCCGGATGATCATCGACGCGTTCACCGACGCCGGTGTGCCGGTCAAGGAACTGGTGGTCGCCGGGGGACTGGTGCGCAACCCGCTGCTGTTGCGGATCTACGCCGACGTCACGAACCTGCCGCTGCGCACGATCGGGTCCGCGCAGGGCCCGGCGCTGGGCGCGGCCATCCACGCGGCGCTGGCCGCCGGCGCCTACCCCGACATCCGCGCGGCGGCCGAGGCGATGGGCGCCGCCGACGGCGAGGTCCACCACCCCGTCGAGACCAACGTCGACGCCTACGAGCGGCTGTTCGCCGAGTACGCGCTGCTGCACGACCACTTCGGGCGCGGCGCCAACGACGTGATGCGCCGGCTGCGGGCCCTGCGCCGCGAGGCGGTCGGGGGATGATCGCCGAGCTGAGGGTGCGAGTGGCGGCGCTGCACCGGGAACTGACCCGGTACGGCCTGGTCAGCTGGACGGCGGGCAACGTGTCGGCCCGGGTTCCCGGCGAGGACCTGATGGTGATCAAGCCGTCGGGCGTGTCCTACGACGACCTCGGGCCGGAGTCCATGGTGGTCACCGACCTGCACGGCCGGCTGGTCGACGGTGACCTCGCGCCGTCCTCGGACACCGCGGCGCACGCCTACGTCTACCGGCACCTGCCCGAGGTCGGCGGGGTCGCACACACCCACTCGCCCTACGCCACCGCGTGGGCCGCGCGTGGTGAGCCGATCCCGTGCGTGCTCACGATGATCGCCGACGAGTTCGGCGGCGACATCCCGGTCGGGCCGTTCGCGCTCATCGGTGACGACTCGATCGGCCGGGGCATCGTCGAGACGCTGCGCGGCAGCCGGTCGCCGGCCGTGCTGATGCGCAACCACGGCCCGTTCACCGTCGGCCAGGACGCCAGGGCGGCGGTGAAGGCCGCCGTGCTGCTGGAGGACGTCGCCCGCACCGTCCACTTCGCACACCAGCTCGGCACGCCGGCCAGCATCGAGGCGCACCACATCGACCACCTCTACGCGCGCTACCAGAACGTCTACGGGCAGTAGCCCAGCAAGGGGAGGTCGCACGTGTCGTCTGCCGCCAAGCCGCAGGTCTGGTTCCTCACCGGGAGCCAGCACCTCTACGGTGCCGAGACGCTGGCGCAGGTCGCGAGCCAGTCACAGCAGATCCAGCGGATGCTCGCCGACGGCGAACCGGGGATCGGTGCCGAGCTGGTGTGGCGGCCGGTGCTCACCGACTCGGCGGCGATCCGCCAGGTGCTCGGCGAGGCCAACGCCGACCCGGCCTGTGTCGGCGTGATCGCCTGGATGCACACGTTCTCACCGGCCAAGATGTGGATCACCGGCCTCGATCTGCTGCGCAAACCGCTGCTGCACCTGCACACCCAGCTCAACGAGGCGCTGCCGTGGGCCACCATCGACATGGACTTCATGAACCTGAACCAGGCCGCGCACGGCGACCGCGAGTTCGGCTACGTGCAGACCAGGCTGGGGATGGCGCGCAAGACCGTCGCCGGGCACGCGTCCGACCCGGTCGTGGTCGGCCGGATCGGCGAGTGGGTGCGCGCGGCCACCGGCCACCACCACCTGCGCACCCTGCGGCTGGCCCGCTTCGGCGACAACATGCGCGACGTCGCGGTGACCGAGGGCGACAAGGTCGAGGCGGAGCTGCGGTTCGGCGTCTCGGTCAACACCTACGGCGTCAACGACCTGGTGGCCGTGGTCGACGCGGTGACCGACGCGGAGGTCGACCTGCTGGTCGCCGGCTACGCCGAGACCTACACGCTGGACCAGGACCTGGCGCGCGGGGGAGCGCGGCACGAGTCGCTGCGCTACGCCGCGCGGATCGAGGCGGGGCTGCGGCAGTTCCTCACCGACGGCGGGTTCGGCGCGTTCACCACGAACTTCCAGGACCTCGGCGGCCTGCGGCAGCTGCCGGGCCTGGCGGTGCAGCGGCTGATGGCCGACGGCTACGGCTTCGGCGGCGAGGGCGACTGGAAGACCTCGGCGCTGCTCGCGTCGGTCAAGGCGATGGGTGCGGACACCGGCCGGGGCAGCTCGTTCATGGAGGACTACACCTACCACTTCGGGCCCGGCACGCCGAAGGTCCTCGGCGCGCACATGCTGGAGGTGTGCCCGACGATCGCGGCCGCCACACCGTCCTGCGAGATCCACCCGCTGGGCATCGGCGACCGCGAGGACCCGGTCCGGTTGGTGTTCGACGCCGCCCCCGGCGCGGCCGTGGTCGTCGGCCTGGCCGACCTCGGTGACCGGTTCCGGTTGGTGGCCAACGAGATCCGCGTGGTGCCGCCGGACGAGCCGCTGCCCGCGCTGCCGGTGGCCCGCGCGGTGTGGGAGCCGCAGCCGGCGCTGACGACCTCCGCCGAGTGCTGGCTGACCGCCGGCGGACCGCACCACACGGTGCTCACCCAGGCGGTCGGCCCGGCGGTGCTGCGCGACTTCGCCGCCATGGCCGGCACCGAGCTGGTGCTGATCGACCGGGACACCACGACCGACGCGTTCGCCGACCGGCTGCGCTGGAACCAGGCCTACCACCGGCTCGCCCAGGGTCTCTGAGCCGGCTTCTGGACGGATCCGAGACGGAGAGGACGGGAGAGACAATGAGGTTTCCACGGCTCGCGACGGCCGTCACCGCCGCCGCGCTGGTGCTCACCGGCTGCGGCTCGTCGGAGAAGACCATCGACCAGCGGCCGGCGTCGGCCGACGGCGCACTGGTCGGCGTGACCATGCCGACGCGCTCGTCGGAACGCTGGATCCACGACGGCGACAACATCCGCGAGGCCCTGGAGGAACTGGGCTACGAGGTCGACCTGCAGTACGCGGAGAACGACATCCCGACCCAGGCCAACCAGATCGAGAACCAGATCACCAAGGGCGCGCGGGTGCTGATCGTCGCGTCCATCGACGGCACCGCGCTCACCACGCAGCTGCGGCGGGCCGCCGACAACGACATCCCGGTCATCTCCTACGACCGGCTCATCCGCGACAGCCCCAACGTCGACTACTACGCCTCGTTCGACAACTTCGAGGTGGGCGTGCAGCAGGCGACCTCACTGCTCACCGGCCTGGGCATGATCAAACCCGACGGCTCACCCGGCGAGGCGACGGGACCGTTCAACATCGAGCTGTTCGCCGGCTCGCCGGACGACAACAACGCCACGTTCTTCTTCGACGGCGCCATGTCGGTCCTCTCCGAGCACATCGACGCCGGACATCTCGTGGTCCGCAGTGGACAGACGGACTTCCGGACGATCGCCATCCTGCGCTGGGACCCGGCCACCGCGCAGCGCCGGATGGAGGACCTGCTGACCTCCACCTACGGCGGCGCGCGGGTCGACGGCGTGCTCTCGCCCTACGACGGGCTGTCCATCGGCATCCTCTCGGCGCTGCGCAGCAGCGGCTACGGCTCCGGCGACCAGCCCTACCCGGTGGTCACCGGCCAGGACGCCGAGGTCGCGTCGGTCAAGTCGATCGTGGCCGGCGAGCAGTACTCCACGATCCACAAGGACACCCGGGAGCTGGCGGAGGTGTCGGTGCGGATGGCCGACGCGGTGCTCAAGGGCGAGGAGCCCGAGGTCAACAACACCGAGGACTACGAGAACGGCGAGAAGACCGTTCCCGCGTTCCTGCTGGAGCCGGTGATCGTGAACAAGGACAACTACAAGGAGGTGCTCGTCGACTCCGGGTACTACACCGCCGACCAGCTCCGGTGATGACCGAGGAACTCCTGCGCATGCGTGGGATCACCAAGTCCTTCCCGGGCGTCACGGCGCTGCGTGAGGTGGAGCTGTCGGTGCGCCGGGGCGAGATCCACGGCGTGTGCGGCGAGAACGGCGCCGGCAAGTCGACGTTGATGAAGATCCTCTCCGGGGTGCACCCGCACGGGTCCTACGACGGGGAGATCGAGTTCGACGGCCGGCCGCGCGCGTTCACCGGCATCCGCGACTCCGAGGCGGTCGGCATCGTGATCATCCACCAGGAGCTGGCGCTGGTACCGCAGCTGTCGATCGCGGAGAACCTGTTCCTGGGCAACGAGAAGGCGCGCCGGGGGGTCATCGACTGGAACCGCACCAACCACGCGGCGCAGCGGCACCTGCGCCGCGTGGGCCTGCGGGAGAACCCGACGACCGCCGCCGGTGAACTCGGTGTCGGCAAACAGCAGCTGGTGGAGATCGCCAAGGCGCTGTCCAAGCAGGTCCGGCTGCTGATCCTGGACGAGCCGACCGCCGCGCTCAACGACGACGACTCCGCGCACCTGCTGGGCCTGCTGCGCGGCCTGCGTGAGGACGGCATCACCTGCGTGGTGATCTCGCACAAACTCAACGAGATCACCGCGATCGCCGACACCGTCACGATCCTGCGCGACGGCCGCACGGTCGAGACGCTGGACGTGGCGGTTGACGCGGTCACCGAGGAACGGCTGATCGCCGGCATGGTCGGCCGCGACCTCGAACACCGCTTCCCGCCAAGGGACCCGGTCGCGCCGGGGGAGGAGGTGCTGCGCATCGAGGACTGGACGGTGCACAGCCCGGCCAACCCGGACCGCCGGGTCGTCGACCGCGCGACGCTCTCGCTGCGCGAGGGGGAGGTCGTTGGCCTGGCCGGACTGATGGGCGCGGGCCGCACGGAACTGGCGATGAGCGTGTTCGGCCGCTCGTTCGGCGTGAACGTCTCCGGCCGGGTCCTCAAGCACGGCCGGGAGATCGACGTACGGACCGTGCGCTCGGCGATCCGCAACGGCATCGCCTACGTCAGCGAGGACCGCAAGCGCTACGGCCTGAACCTGGTCGCCGACGTGAAACGCAACGTCTCGGCCGCCGGCCTGGGGTCGCTGGCGCGCGGCGGCTGGGTCGACGAGCACGAGGAGTTCCGTGTCGCGCAACGGTTCCGGGACCGGCTGCGGATCAAGGCCCCGGACGTGCTGGCGCCCACCCACACCCTGTCCGGCGGCAACCAGCAGAAGGTCGTGCTGGCCAAGTGGATGTTCACCGAGCCGGAGGTGCTGATCCTCGACGAGCCGACCAGAGGCGTGGACGTCGGCGCGAAGTACGAGATCTACACGATCGTCAACTCCCTGGCGGCCCAGGGAAAGGCGGTGCTGGTGATCAGCTCGGAGCTGCCGGAGCTGCTGGGCCTGTGCGACCGGATCTACGCGCTGTCCGCCGGCCGGATCACCGGTGAGCTGAGCCGGGCGGAGGCGACCCAGGAGCGCCTGATGCACCTGATGACCCAGGAGGTCGGTTCATGAGCCTCGACGTCGAACCGAGGTCCGGTGTGGACGCCCCGCTTGGCACGCCCCGCCGGAGCAGGATCAACCTGCGGCAGAGCGGCATCTACGTGGCGTTCGCGCTGATCGTGGTGCTGTTCGCGATCCTGACCAACGGCAAGTTGCTGCAACCGGGCAACATCTCCAACATCGTCGTGCAGAACTCCTACGTGCTGATCCTGGCGATCGGCATGATGCTGGTGATCATCAGCGGCCACATCGACCTGTCGGTCGGCTCGGTCGTCGCGGTGACCGGCGCGATCTGTGCGGTCCTGACGGTGAACCTCGGCCTGCCCTGGTGGCTGGCCGTCCTGGCCACGCTGGGCGCCGGCGCCCTGATCGGCGCCGCGCAGGGCTACTGGATCGCCTACTTCGGCATCCCGGCGTTCATCGTGACCCTCGGCGGCATGCTGGTGTTCCGCGCGCTGACCCTGACCGTGCTCGGCAACCAGGGCATCGGCCCGTTCCCGAACGAGATCGGCACCCTGGCCAACGGCTTCACCGGCGGCTACCTGGGCAACGTGGGTCTGGGGCCGCTCGGCGGGGCGGACGTCGTCAGCCTGCTGGCCGGCATCCTGGTGGTCGCCGGCTTCGCGACGGCCCAGTGGCGCAGCCGCCAGGCGCGGCGCGGTTACGGCCAGGCGGTCGACCCGGTCCCGCTGTTCGCCGCCAAGATCCTCTTCGCGGCGGTGGTGGTGCTGTTCGTGGTGGTGCAGCTGGCCAGGTTCCACAACCTGCCGTGGGTCCTGGTCCTGCTGGCGGTGCTGGCGCTGGGCTACTCACTGATGGCCAGCCGCACGGTCTTCGGCCGGCACGTCTACGCCGTGGGCGGCAACCTCCAGGCCGCCACCCTGTCCGGGGTCCGGGTGAAACCGGTGACGTTCTGGGTCTTCGTCAACATGGGCGTCCTGGCGGCCCTGGCCGGCGTGATCTTCGCCGGGCGCCTCAACCAGGCCGGTCCCACCGCCGGCAACGCCTTCGAACTCGACGCCATCGCGGCCGCCTTCATCGGCGGCGCCGCCGTCCAGGGCGGCGTCGGCAAGGTCGTCGGCGCCATCACCGGCGGCCTGATCATGGGTGTCATCAACAACGGCATGTCTCTCATCAGTGCCCCCAGCGAGAACGTGATGCTGGTGAAGGGCCTGATCCTGCTCGTCGCCGTCGCCTTCGACATCTGGACCAAACGCCGTTCCGGCACCGTCCGGCTGTCGTGACGGTGCGGGGGGCGCGCACGTCGGTGTTCGTCAGAGGGTCCTCGCCGTTGGTGACCTTGATCGGGGCGCCGTGGCGCCGTCGAAGTCCAGGCACAGCTCAGCGGGGCTGGCGGCGGTGCAGGAACACCGCGCCCAGGGCGGTCGCCGCCGCCGTCAGGATCAGGCGGTTGACGTCGACGGCCGGGACCCAGTTGACCTCCTCGCCGCGGATGACGAAGGCGCCCACGGGCCTGGCGACCAGGCCGAGGCCGCCGCCGTCGCCCCGGCGGCCGGTGTGGTCGGAGCCGGTGCCGCCTCCGCCGCCGCCGTAGACGCGGGCGGCGGGGATGACGGTGACGCCGTCGCGCTCGTGGGGTTCGGCGTAGACCAGGCGGGCGGTGAAGGTGTCCCGGGCGCGGTTCAGCAGGTCCTCGATCGTCACGGTGCTCCTCAGGCTGCCGGGTCGCGGGCGTCGCGGGGGTCGCCGAGCAGCTGGCGCAGCTCGCGGACGGCGGCCCGGCCCGCCCGGTTCGCGCCGACCGTGCTGGCCGACGGCCCGTAGCCGACCAGGTGCAGCCTCGGTTCGGCGACGACCCTGGTGCCGTCCATCATGATCCCGCCGCCGGGGGAACGCAGCTCCAGTGGTGCCAGGTGGTCCAGCGCCGCCCGCCAACCGGTGGCCCACAGGATCACGTCGGCCTCCCAGGTGGTGCCGTCCGCCCAGGCGACGCCGTGCTCGGTGAGGCGGTCGAACATCGGGCGCCGGTGCAGGACGCCGGTGGCGCGGGCGTGCTCGATCTCGGGGGTGAGCGGCAGCTCGGTCACCGCCACCACCGACTCCGGCGGCAGGCCGGCGCGGACCCGCTCGTCGACCCTGGCCACGACCTGGCGGCCGTGGTCCTCGGTGAACGGGCCGGCGCGGAACACCGGCGGGCGCCGGGTGACCCAGGCGGTGTCCGCGGCGACCTCGGCGATCTCCATCAGCAGCTGCACCCCGGAGCTTCCGCCGCCGACGACCACCACCCGCTGGCCGGCGAACTCCGCCGGGCCCCGGTAGTCGGCGGTGTGCGGCTGGCGGCCGAGGAACCGGCCCGGGTAGTACGGCCGGAACGGCCTGGTCCACGTGCCGGTCGCGTTGATCACCGCGCGGGCGGCGTAGGGTTCCTGCCCGGCCGGTTCGACGAGCAGCCGGCCGTCCGGCCCGTACCGGACGGCGCGGACCTGGACGGGGCGTCGCACGTCCAGGTCGTACTCGCGTTCGAACGCGCCGAAGTACTCCGGCAGCGCCGTGGCCGCCGGCGTGTCCGGGGTCGGCTGGTCGAACCGCAGGCCAGGCAGGTCGAAGATCCCGTGCACCGTGGCCATCCGCAGGGTCGGCCAGCGGTGCTGCCACGCGCCGCCCGGTCCCGGGTTCGCGTCCAGCACCACGTGGTCGAACCCGCTCCTGCGCAGGAAGTAGGCGCTGGACAGACCGGCCTGGCCAGCACCGATCACGACGACGTCGGTGTACCGCATATCTGGCACAACGCCGCGCGGGCCCCGGTGCGTCCCGTGCGGGACGAGATCACAGCTCAGGGCCGCACGATGTGTGCGCGCACCCGCCCGCCGTTCACCCAGCCCTGCGACCTGGCGTAGCCGATCATGCCGTCGAAGCCGCCGCGCCACGCGTCGGTGTGCTCACCGGCCGCACGCAGCCCGGCGATGCTCAGCCAGACGTGGTCACCCTCCAGTGTGCCCAGACCGGACTCGGCGAGCGCGGCCGCGCCGGTCTCCTCGTCCACGCCGTCCAGCTCCACGTGCAGCTGGCGCAGGTTCTTTACGTCCTCGACGGTCGGCGCACCCGCGCCCACGTGCACGTACATATCTCGATGATCCCGCGTCGGCGGCCGTCGGCCCACCGCCGGAGTGCTGTTCATCCGGTGACGGGCTGGCGGTAGCCCGCCACGTGGTCGGCGCACAGGTACAGCGTCAGGCCCTCGGGCGTGGTCGTGCGGGACAGGCCGCCCCACGCCCGCACCGGGTCCAGTTTGGCCATCATCACCTCCAGCGAGCGGTGGTCCGCCTCGGTGGTGGCGCGCACGGCCGGCGCCGCGTCGGTGCGGTCGGGCCTGTCCAGCTCCGGCTTGTGCTCCACCTCGTCGGGCAGCTGGGCGACCAGCTCCTTCATCAGGTCGAGGTCCGCCTTGACCTGCTCGTCGAGCTTGTCGACGGCCACCCCGAGCACCGGGCCGACCAGCGGCGCGGCGTGCTTGAGGCCCTTGAGCAGGTGCTGCAGGTAGGGCCCGAGCTTGCGCAACCACTCCGCCGGCCGGGACACCGGGTAGCAGCCGGCCGGCTCGGGCAGCCGGTGCCAGGCGCCCGGCTCCTCGCAGTACAGCCGCAGCTCGTAGGTGCTGCCGGTCAGCTTCCGCCTGGCCGGGACGATCGCGAACACGCTGGGGCAGCGCGCCTCCTGCTGGGTCTGCAGCTGGCGCTGCAACTTGAGGAACGCGCGCTGGATGTAGTCGCCGTGCTCCTCCAGCCGCTCGTAGACCTGGGTGAGCACCGTCGACATCTGCTCCATGCTCATCCGGGAGGTGTCCCGCTCCGAGGGCGCCAGGCCAAGCAGCAGCTCCGGCACCGAGATGTCCCGGCGCGACTTGCGGCACTCGATGGTGTCCTTCGGTGGGGTGTCGGCCAGCCGCGAACGCAGGTCCTCGTAGTCGAACATCTCGTGGCACGGCGTGGCCGCCGGCGTGCAGCGACACGGCACCTGCCGGCTGATCCGCAGGCCGGGGAACCGTTCCAGGGTCAGGTTCAGGCCGTCGTCGAGGACGGAGAAGAAGCTGGCCGGTGTCGGGCCGCGCACCGCCAACTCGACGGTGTTGTGGTGGCGGTTGGCCCGCACCAGCGCCAGGTGCTGGCCGTCGCCGTGGCCCAGCAGGGCGCCGGTACGCCAGTGCAGCCGCTTGCTGAACCGGTGCGAGCGGGCGATGAACCAGGTCGGAATGCCGGGCGGCATCGTGTTGAGCCGGTACAGCACGCGGATCTCGCGGGTGTTGGGCCGCTGCCCGAGGTCGTCCCACTCGGTCTCGAAGTCCGGCGGGTTCCACTGCAACCGCTCCACGACCAGGCTGATGTCGTCGGCCTGGCCGCCCTGGATGCGGTAGGACAGGTCGTACTTGTCCATCATGCCGAGGAAGTGGTTGCGCAGCCCCGGATCGAGGTCGGCCCACAGCTCGTTGAGGTGCTCGCGGGTCAGCAGCCCGTAGGCGGCGTCGACCTGGCCGCTGTCGAGCACCATGCTGATGTAGTCGTTGACCCAGCCCGGTTGCAGCACGACGGTCTGTGACAGCTCGGGATCGTCGCTGTAGTACAGGATGTCGCCCAGCTCGTGCAGCGCGACGGCGATGTACTTGCGCTGGTCGGCGTCGGTGACCCCGGCCCCGGCCATCAGCTCCCACAGCCGCGCCGGCGTGACGTGCTTGTCCGTGGCGCGACGCACGGCCTCGGCGGCGCCCAGCCACGTCGTCGGCCACTCCGAGCCCATCAGCGGCAGCCGCGCGGCCTCGGTGGCCAGCCGGGAGCGCAGCGCGTCGAGTCCCTGGCGGGTGGCGTTGTCGATGGACACGCTGTCGACGATGTTCGGGTACTCCTGGCGCAGTTCGTAGAGCGGCAGGTCGACCGGGCGGTCGTCGAGGTGGGTGGCGACCAGCACGACCGGGGACTCGGGGGCGCGGGCGATGATGATGTCCAGCCAGTACCGCAGCTTGCCCTGCTCCCAGCCGAGGCGGGAGTTCCACAGCAGCAGGAACAGCGACCGGTTGGTGAGGAAGAACTGGTGGGTGGCGTGGTAGATCTGCTGACCGCCGAAGTCCCACGCGCTCAGGCCCATCCGCACGTCCGGCTCCGTCGGGTGCGGCACGGCCAGCTCCCTGATCATCAGGCCGTGGGTGGACCGCTCCCTCGGGTCGTGCGGCTCGTCGGCCAGCGCGCGCACCAGCGAGGTCTTGCCGACCCCGCCCTCGCCGACCACCAGCAGCTTGGACTTCCACTGCTGGGAGCTGCCCTGCTCACGCGCCCGGATGAACGCCATCAGCGACTCCGAGCCGGCCGCCGCGATCTCCGGCGGCGGGCTGACCAGCGGGTTGGCGCTGACCGACAGTTCGGTGAGCGCGGGCAGCGCGGTCAGCCAGTCCGGCAGGGACGGCAGCCGGTTGTTGTTGACGTGCAGCTCCCGCAACCCCGTGATCTCCGCGACGCTGTCCGGCAGGGCGGTGAGCCGGTTGTTCTCCACCCGCAGCTCGGTGAGCCCGGTCAGCGCGCCGAACCGCTCCGGCAGCGCGGTCAGCTCGTTGTCCTCCAGCCGCAGCGACGTCAGGCCGGCCAGTTCGGTGAGACCGTCGGGCAGGGCGGTGAGCCGGTTGTCGTTGACCTCCAGCGCGATCAGGTCGGTCAGCTCGGCGATCCAGTCCGGCAGCGCGGTGAGTGCGTTGTGGTCCAGGTACAGGTAGCGCAGCTGGCCCAGCGGGCGCACCGGGGCCGGCAGTTCGGTGAACCGGCTCCGGGCCAGCACCAGGAAGGTGAGCCGGGTCAGCTGCCCGAAGGTGTCCGGCAGGGCCGAGAGCCGGGTGCGGTTGACCCACAGGGTGGTGAGCTTGGTCAACTCGCCGATCCACGGCGGGAGCGTGTCCAGGTCGTTGCCGGACAGACTCAGCGAGGTGAGGCCGGTGAGGTCGCGGATCATCGGCGGCACCTCGGTGAGCCCGCAGCCGCCGATCATCAGCTTGGTCAGCCCGGCGCACCGGCCGAGGGTGGCGGGCAGGTCGGTGAGCGTGTTGTCGCTGACGTTGAGCACGCTCAGGCCGGTCAGTCGGCCCAGCCACGCCGGCAGCGCGGTCAGCGCGCAGTCGCGGGCGTTGAGCGACTGGAGGCCGTGCAGCTCGGCCAGGTGCTCGGGCAGGGTGGCGAGCGGGTTGCTGTTGAGCCACAGCGAGGCGAGACCGCGCAGCTCGGGCAGCCAGTCGGGCAGGGCGTCGAGCGTGTTGTTGTCGACGTAGAGGTGGGTGAGGCCGGTCAGCCGGCGGACCCAGTCGGGCACCTCGGTGAGCTGGCAGCTGCCCAGGCTCAGGGTCTCCAGCCCGGTCAGGTCGCCGAGCCAGTCGGGCAGCGGGGTGTCGGTCTCCCGCAGGTTGTCCAGCCACAGCGAGGTCAGCCCGGTCAGCCGGGCCAGGCTCGCGGGCAGCTCGGTGAGCTGGTTGGTCTGCACCTGGAGGCCGGTGAGGCCGGTCAGGTCGCCGAGCCAGTCGGGCAGTTCGGTGAGGCGGTTGGCGTCCAGCTGGAGCCGGGTGAGCCCGGTGAGCCGGGAGATCCACGGCGGCACCGTGTCGAGCCCGACGTTGCCGAGGCCGAGTGTGGTGAGCCCGGTGAGCTGCCCGAGTTCGGCGGGCAGTCCGGTGAAGGCGTTGTGGCCCAGGTCGAGCGAGGTCAGCTCGGTGAGGTCACCGAGCCACGCCGGCACGTCGGCGAGCCGGTTGGAGTCCAGGTCCAGCTCGGTGAGCCCGGTGGCCGCCGCGAGGTGCGCCGGCAGGTGGTCGAACCGGTTGCCGCTCAGTTCCAGCGAACCGAGCCGGCGCAGGCCGGTGATCCAGCCGGGCAGGCCGGTGAGCCGGTTGCCGTCCAGGAGCAGCTCGGTGAGCCCGGTGAGGTTCCCGACCCAGTCGGGGACCTCCGCGAGGTGGCAGGAGCGCAGGCCGAGCTTGGTCAGGCCGGTGAGGTCGCCGAGCCGGTCGGGCAGCCGGCGCAGGCCGTTGTTGTTGAGCACCAGGCTGGTCAGGCTGGTCAGGTCGCCGAGCCAGTCCGGGACGTCGGTGAGCTCGTTGCGGTTGAGCCACAGCTCGGTGAGGTTGGTCAGCCGGCGCAGCCACGGCGGGACCTCGGTCAGCTCGCAGCCACCGATGTCGAGGTACCGCAGCTCGGTGAGGTTGCCCAGCCAGTCCGGCAGGCCGGCGATCCGGTTGCGGTCGAGGTCGAGCCGGGTCAGCTCGGTGGCCGAGGCGAGCCAGCCGGGCAGGGCGGCCAGCCGGTTGCCCTCCAGGCGCAGCTCACCGATCCCGCCCAGCGGCGGCACGTCGGTCAGCCGGTTGTCGTTGAGGTTCACCGAGGAAAGGGTGATCCGGCCGAGCCAGTCGGGGACCTCGGCGATCCGGTTGCTGTTGAGCCACAGGTCGTCGAGCCGGGTGAGCGAGGCGAGCCACTCGGGGACCGTCTCCAGCCGCGAGTAGCCGAGGTCGAGCACCGAGAGCCGGGTCAGCGTGCCGAGGAACTCCGGCAGCGCGGTGAGGTGGTTGCCGCTGAGCCACAGCTCCCGCAGGCCGGTGAGGCCGGGGAACCAGTCGGGCAGTTCGGTGAGCTGGTTGTTGTTGATCCACAGCTCGTCCAGGCCGGTCAGCCGGCCGATCCAGTCCGGCAGGGTGGCCAGCCGGCAGTTGCGCAGGGTCAGTACCCGCAGGCCGGTCAGCTCGCCGATGGACTCCGGCAGGCCGGTGAACCTGTTGTCGTGCAGGCGAAGCGTCCGCAGCGTGCGGCAACCACCGAGACTCCCGGGTAGGCCGGTGAGCCGGTTGCCGCTGACGTCGAGGTAGGTCAGGGCCGGTAGGCCGCCGACCCAGGCGGGGACCTCGGTGAGGTGGTTGCGGTCGAGGTGCAGCTCCTCCAGCGCGGTCAGCCCGGCCAGTGCCGGTGGCAGTGCGGTGAGCCGGTTGTCGTAGAGGTAGAGCCTGGTGAGGGCGGTGAGGTCGCCGAGCCAGTCGGGGAGCGCGGTGAGCCGGTTGCCGTGCAGCCACAGGCGGTTCAGCCCGGTGAGGCCGGCGAGCCAGTCCGGGACGGCGTCCAGCCGGCACAGGCCGAGGCCGAGGACCTCCAGGCCGGTGAGCCCGCCCAGCCAGTCGGGCAGCCCGTCGAGCTTGTTGTTGTCGATCTCCAGGCGGGTCAGGCCGGTCAGCCGGCCCACGACCGGCGGCAGTTCGGTGAGGTGGTTGGCGCCGATGTCCAGGTAGGTGAGGGCGGGGAGGTCGGCGAGCCAGTCGGGCAGGTCGGTGAACCGGTTGGTGTGCAGGCGCAGCTCGGACAGGCCGGTGAGCCGGGCCAGCGTGTCCGGGAGCCGGTCGAGGCGGTTGCGGTGCAGGCGCAGGTGGGTCAGGGCGGTGAGGTCGCCGAGCCACTCCGGGACCTCGGTGAGCTGGTTGCCCTGCAACCACAGCTCGCGCAGGCCGGTGAGTGAGGCCAGCCAGTCGGGCACCGTGTCCAGCCGGCACCAGCCGATGCCCAGGGCGGTCAGGCCGGTCAGGTCGCCGAGCCAGTCGGGCAGGCCGGTCAGCCGGTTGTTGTCGAGTTGCAGGTCGGTCAGGGCGGTCAGCTCGCGCAGCCACTCGGGCAGCGCGGTGAGCCGGTTGTCGTCGACGTTCAGCTCGGTGAGCGCGTCGAGCCCGGCCAGCACCGGCGGCAGGCTGGTGAGCCGGTTGTCGTCGAGGTCGAGGATCCGCAGCGCGCCGAGGTCACCGAACCAGTCCGGCAGGCCGGTGAGCCGGTTGTCGGCCAGGCGCAGCTCGGTGAGCGAGGTGAGACCGGCCAGCCACTCCGGGACCGTGTCCAGCTGGCAGTCGCCGAGGTGGAGCCGGGTGAGCCCGGTCAGCTCGCCGAGCCGCCGCGGCAGTGCGGTGAGCCGGTTGCCGTCCAGGCGCAGTTCGGTCAGGCCGGTGAGATCGGCGACGGCCGGCGGCACCTCGGTGAGCCCGAGATCGCTGAGGTCGAGCGTGGTCGTGGCACGCTCGATCCGCTCGCGTGCCTCCTCGGTCCCCATCTGCGCCCCCATCCCACGCGTTCGCGCTCAGCGTAGCGAGGGGGTCACTGCTCCTGGCACTGGATCTCGGGCGGGTCGCCGCCGCCGGGGGCCTCCACCCGCAGGCCGACCTCGGCGCTGCCCCTGGCCGGGATGATCACGTTGTAGTCGGCGTTGGTGACCGTCACCGCGCCGGCCTCCTGGGACAGGGTGCCGCCCCACAGGTCGGCGATGCGGTGGTTGGCCGGCAGCGTCCAGGTCAGTTGCCAGCCGGTGATCTTCTCGTCGCCGTCGTTGCGCACCGACACCGACGCGACGTAGCCGTCCTCCCAGGTGCTGCCGACGGTCATCCGCGCGACACAGGCCGAGGACGGGGTCGGCGGGGTTCCGGTCGGGGTCGTCGCGCCGGCCGAACCGTTCGAGCCGTCGCCGGTGATCAACACACCCAGTACGACCCCGGCCGCGAGCAGCGCCGCCGCCCCCACCCCGATGACGATCCGGCGGCGGGAGAACCGGCGCACCGGCAGCATCAGCGTCGGCGTCTTCGACGACGGCGGCGGCACCGAACGGCCCTGCGCGGCGGCCGCCAGCACCTCCTGCGCCTCGCGCATCGTCGGGCGGGCGGCCGGATCGCGGTGCAGCAGCCACATCAGCGCGCCGGTCAGCTCACCGGCACCGCGCGGCGGGTCCATCACGCCGCCGGCCACCCGGTGCAACATCGCGATGGCGTTGGTGTCCACGCCGAACGGCGGCTGACCCTCGATGACCGCGTAGAGGGTGGCGCCCAGGGAGTAGACGTCGGAGCGGGCGTCGGCCTCGGCGCCCTTGGCGACCTCGGGCGCCAGGTAGGCGGGCGTGCCGGCGAGGATCCCGGTCGCGGTGACCGAGGTGTCGCCCTTGGCCCGGGACACCCCGAAGTCGGTGATCTTCGCCGTGCCGTCCTCGGCGATCAGCACGTTGTCCGGCTTGATGTCGCGGTGCACGATGCCCGCCTCGTGCGCCGCCGCCAGCGCCGAGGCCAGCTGCGCGCCGATCGCGGCGACGTCGCGCGGGCGCAGGCCGTCCCGGTTGCCCAGGGGCTGCGACGGCAGGTACTCCATGACCAGGCACGGCCAGCCCTGGTGCTCGGTGACGTCGTAGACGGCGATGGCGTTGGGATGGCGCAGGCGACCGGCGATACGGCCCTCCCGCATCGCCCGCGCGATCGCCTCGTCGGCCCACGCCGATCCGTCGACCAGCAACTGCTTGACCGCGACCTGACGATCGAGGTGCTCGTCGCGCGCCAACCACACGATGCCCATGGCGCCCCGACCGATCAGCGAGAGCAGCCGGTAACGGCCGCCGATCACCTCACCCGGTTCCACCCGCGCAACGCTAGCAACCCCACCAGCGGCTTCGGGACTCACACGGCCTGTTCGGCCCGTTCCCGAATGGCGGTGTAGCGGGCCTCGACCTCGTCGAGGGCCTGGGCACCCGATCGGAGGAACTCGCGGAACGCCTCGGGCGGAACTCTCAGCTGGAGCGGACCGATCGACACGGTGATGTCGCCGCCGCAGTTGACCCGACAGGTGATCTGGGCGGTGGGAGTTGGTGTCATGGCGCGGTCACCTCCACGATTACCTCACCCGTACTATAGCTTGGTTACCGTAACCGGAGCAATGAGGAGGGGTCCCGGTGCCGCCCCTGTCGCCCACCGTCGCGAGCTGGGAACTCGTGCTGCGGCTGCGTGAACGCCGCCAGCAGCTCGGGATCGAGGTCAAGGAGATCACCCAGACCCTCGGCTTCTCCCGCAACTACTGGTCGGCCGTCGAGAACGACCGCAAGATCCTGTCCGAGGACAGCCTCACCCGGCTCGCCGACCTGTTCGAGTTCGACGACGACGAACAACGCGAACTGCACGACCTGCGCACCGGCGCCAAACAACGCGGCTGGTGGACCCGCTACTCCGGGCTCATCGACGCCGACCTCCAGCGTCTCTACGGCCTGGAGTGCGGTGCCGAGATCATCCGCACCTACGAGAACGTCCTGATTCCGGGACTGCTCCAGACGCCGGAGTACGCCCGTGCGTTGATGAATGCCGGTGTCATGGTTCGGCAGGTCGAGATCGACCAGCTCGTCGAGATCCGGATGCGCAGGCAGGAACGGCTGGAGGGCGATGACCCGCTGCGGCTGACGGCCGTGATCGGGGAGGCGTCGCTGCGTCAGCAGATCGGTGGACCGGCGGTCCTGCGAAACCAGCTCGACCGGCTGGCGCTGCACATCGAGTCACACCCGGAGACGATCGACGTGCGGGTCGTCCCCTTCACCGCCACCACCTCGGAGCTGTTCGGTGCGTCCACACTGCACCTGATCTCGTTCGCGAAGGTGGGGCTGCCGACCATCGCCTGGCATGAGACCGTCTCGGCGAAGGGCGTCATCGAGGACCCTACACTTGTCCGCGATCTGTCCATGTCACTTGTGGACACCCTGGAGCGCGCGTTGACCCGCGACGCCAGTCTGACCCTGATCCGTCGGTGTGCCGAGGAGCTGGCTTGACCGAGAGAGATACCCCGATGTCCGGCGGACACCGGGGTGGTTGGTTCACGAGCACTCGCAGTTCGGGAGTCGGGAGCTGTGTCGAGGTCAGGTTCGGTGCCGGGCTGGTGTTCGTTCGGGACAGCAAGGACGAGCGGGACTCGCGGCCGGTGATCGGGGTGCCGCCCGGGGGGTGGGTGTCCTTTCTGGACTCGGTGAGGCGTTAGCGTGTCGGCATGGTGACTGCGGCAGAGGTGACGGCGGCGGCGGAACGGTTCACCGAGGTGATCCCGCCCAGCCCCGTGCAGCGCAACGAGCGCCTCTCCGCCCGGTACGGCCTGGACGTGTGGCTCAAGCGCGAGGACCTCAACGCCGTGCGCTCCTACAAGGGGCGGGGGGCGTTCAACTTCGTCAGCGCGCTGACCGCCGAGCAGCGGGCGCGCGGGGTCGTGTGCGCCAGCGCCGGCAACCACGGTCAGGGTGTGGCCTTCGCCTGTGCGGCGTTGGGCGTACGGGCCAGGGTGTACCTGCCGAGGACCACGCCCCGGCAGAAGCGGGACCGGGTCGCCCACCTCGGCGGCCGGCACGTGGAGATCGTCGTCGAGGGGGAGACCTACGACGACGCCGCCGGCGCGGCCCGCGACTACGCGCAGGTCATGGGCCGCACGCTGATCCCGGCCTTCGACGACCCGCGCACGATCGCCGGCCAGGGCACGGTGGCCAGGGAGATCCTCACCCAGCTCGGGCGCCCGCCGGAGGTGATCGTGGTCCCGGTCGGCGGCGGCGGGCTGCTCGCCGGGACGCTGGCCTGGCTCGGTGACTCGGACATCCAGGTCATCGGGGCCGAACCCCTCGGCGCGACCAGCATGGCGGCGGCCGTCGCGGCCGGCGGGCCGGTTCCGCTCGACCACGTCGACCCGTTCGTCGACGGGGCGGCGGTGCGCACGGTCGGCCGGCACACGCACGCGCTGGTCGCCGAGTACCGGCCCCGGCTCGTCGCCGTGCCGGAGGGCCGGATCTGTGTGGAGATGCTCGACCTGTACCAGTCGGACGGGATCATCAGCGAGCCGGCCGGCGCGCTGGCCCCGGCCGCGCTCGACGGGCTCGACCTGCCGGCCGACTCGACCGTCGTGTGTGTCCTGTCCGGCGGGAACAACGACGTCAGCCGCTACGCCGAGATCGTGGAGCGGGCGCTGGTGTTCGAGGGCCGCAAGCACTACTTCCTCGTCGAGTTCCCCCAGGAGCCCGGCGCGTTGCGGCGGTTTCTCGACGACGTCCTCGGGCCGGACGACGACATCACGCTGTTCGAGTACGTCAAGCGCAACAACCGGGAGACCGGGCCCGCGCTGGTCGGCATCGAACTCGGCTCGCCCGAGGGTCTGGAGCCGATCCTCAAGCGGATGGCCGGCGCGCCGCACCGGATCGAGCGCGTGCCGCCGGACAGCCCGCTGTTCACGTTCCTCGTCTGAGAAACCCCGGAAACGACCTCCGGGCGGTGCCGACCGCCATCGGCACCGCCCGGAGGGTCTGTCCTAACCGGTCACGCGCCGCCGGGCTGCGCCACGCCGTTCACCGTGAGGGTGTACGGCGCGTACTGCTGGACCGTCTCCGTCGGCTCGTCGTACGACACCGTCGCGACGACCTTCGGGAACAGGGAGAACAGCAGCAGCTGCAGCTTGCCCAGCTTGACCGAGGTGCGGCCGTCGAACTCGGCCTGCATGGCGATCTGGTTCCGCTCGTCGATACCGATGAGCTTGAGGTTCCAGTTCGCCACCTCGACCGGGTTGATCTCCGTCGGCGACCTGAACGGGTCGAGGCTCGACCCGTCGCTGATCACGGTGCCGCCGATGGCGAGGTCGTCGACCATGACCCCGCCCTCGTTGACGCCGCCGTCGCTGACGTACTGCACACCGACCAGCACGGTCTGCCCGGCGTAGGCCGACAGGTCGAACGAGTGCGGTTCGAACCCGTTGGTCGTGCCGTTGAGGCTCGGACCGTTCGGTCCGGCGACCGTCTTGTCGCCGGCGATCGGGGTGTAGGTCGCCCCACCGTCGGTCGACACGACGACGTAGCCGTAGTCGTAGCCGGCCTCGGCGCCGTACTTGGCGTCGAAGGTCAGCGTGGCGTCGGCCGCCGGCACCGCCACCTCGGCCACCGCGGTGGCGTTGATGTTGTTGCGGTTGCCCGAGAACAGCACCGGGTCACCGGCACTGTCCGGATCGTCGGACACCACGGTCCACTCCAGCGGGATCGACGGAAGTTCCGTCGCTCCCGCGAAGTTCAACGACCGCAGCTGGGCTCCGCGCAGCGGCTTGCCGTTGGCGTCCTGGAGCTGGACGTAGTCCGCTCCGTTCGGCGCGGCACCCGGGTCGTCGTTGGACTGCGGGTTGGCCAGGTTGACCGTTGAGCGCAGGCTCGGGGAGGTCACCCTGCCCTTCGGCACGCCGACGGTGATGCCCCGGCGTTCTCCGACGATCTTGTCCAGCAGCACCATCGACTGGTGGTCGTGGATGACCTGGTACATGTCCGACACGCCCTCGGCCTCCAGCGCGGCGTCGAGGCTCGCGAGCCCCTGGTGTTCGCCGTCGCTGTGCAGTCGGGACATGAAGTCCGTGCCGTACCTGTCGTGGACGAACTGCATGAACGAGTAGGCGTGACCGTAGTCGGCGAGTACCGCGTTCGGGTCACCCTCGCCCCACAGGGTGAGCGAGTTCTCCGGCCCGCCGCAGTCCCGTGGGTTGGTGTTGTAGGGCGTCTGCACCGTGCCGAAACCCTGGTAGCAGTACAGGTGACTGTCCGCTCCCTTGTCGTACACCGTGGCCGTCGTGTCGACGTAGCCGACCAGGGTCTGGGCGAAGTCGGAGAGACCCTCGTTGATCCAGTTACCCTCGAACGGGTCGGTGTAGTACATCAGCAGGTGCTGCCACTCGTGCGCGAACGTGCCCTCGTAGAGGCGCGAGCGTGCCGGGCGGCTGGTGCACAGGTCATCGGTCGGCTCGTCCACCGGCTCGGCACCCGTACGGTGTGCCCAGTCGAACGCGTCAATGGTCATGACGTTGCGGTCGAGCAGTTCGTTGATCTGCGAGGAGAAGAAGCCAGCGATGTAGGTGGGCGCGGCCGGGAAGTCGTAGAAGTTGTCGTCCCGGACGTTGTCGATCAGGGCAACGGTCTTCTCGCCGCCCCCGGTGTAGTCACCCTCGATCGTGGCGTTCGTACCGTCACGGTCGGGCGGGGTCGAGAACGCCGCCGTCTCCTTCGGGTACATGTTGGTGTCGAACTCGTTGACCAGGTCGGCGACCTGGGCATCGGTGATCTCCGTCGAGTTGGGGATCTGCCGGCGGCAGTCTCCCTCCGGGAACGCGATGTCGTTCGCGACCCAGACCTCGATGTAGTCGCCGACGCCCCGCAGCGTGTAGTCCTTGCGGTACAGGACGCCCTCGTAGTCATCCATCCCGAGCCAGCCCCGGACGGTACCGACGGGCGGTGTGTCCGCCGCGGCGGTCCGGTTCTTGGCTGCCTTGGGCTGGTAACTCGACGGCGTCTGGACGGGCTTGCCGTCCAGAGTGAGCTCCTTGCGGGTCAGCTCCCTGGTGTCGTCGACGGGAGCCGTGACCGGCTCGGCGGCGACGGGCGATGCGGGAAGCACCTGCACCAGGGGAACGAGCAGCACCGCTGCCGCGGCCGAGGCTAATCGGCTACGTCGCAATTGATTCCCTTTCCGTTCCATGCGCCGCAGGCAGACTGGTCCGCTTGCGGTCGCGGTTCGTACATGTTCCGTACGTCAGTGGTTCGATCGGGGACCTTAAGTCGTTTCACCGGTTAAGGATCTGTTGCCGCCCAGTGTTCTTGATCACTCCAGTGGGACGCCTGGGTGCATCCGTTCGGCCGAATGGCCCCTACTTTGGTAGACGGCCGATCGGTGGCGGCACAATCCGGTGATTTGCCAGTACTGCCAGTTCCGGGGCGTCCCACGTGGACTCGTCGAGGGCGACGACGGCGATGGCGAGGGTGTTGGGCCCGTGTTCGCGCAGTGGCCCGGCCGGCAGCACGAAGTCGTGTTGCGGCCCGAGGTCGGCGGTGTAGCGGCCCAGGTTCCACCCGTTGAGGTAGAGCTGCGCGCGGTAGGGGCCGGTGCCGGTGAACCGCAGCGCGACCGGCACGTCCTGGTCGCGCGGCAGGTCGAGCCGGAACGTGGTGCGGTACCAGGAGACGCCGGGGCCGGGGTCGCGCGGCGCGCCCCAGCCCGGTCCGCCGCCGCCGGGCAGGTGCCAGCCGGCGCGTTCGCCGTACAGGCCGCCGGTGTTCAGCGGCCCGCGTACCGGGTCGGTGGCGTGCCGGTCGGCGCCCTGGATCCGCCAGGTGAGGGCGGCGTCCGAGCCGGCGAGCGCGGCGCCGACGAGCCCGCGCGGCTGCTTGAACCGCATGTCCTCGGCGGTCCAGTCGTCGTTGTGGCCGAGGTTCTCCACCAGGACCGAGAGCACCGCCGGTTGCCCGGCCCGCAGCCCGGTCAGCGGGAACGTGCCCGGTCCGGGGGCGGGGTTGACCGGCGCGTCGGAGTCGGCCTGGGTGCCGCCGGCGGCCCGGCCGAGGTACCGGCCGTCGAGCCACACCTGGTAGACGCCGTTCTTGCCGGTGATCGCGTTGAGGTTCACGGCGGTCTCGGTGCCGGTGGCGGTGAAGTGCCCCCGGTACCAGACGTGGCCGTGGTCGAACCCGTAGTCGCCGGCGAACAGCACCGGCAGGGTCACCGGCGGGACCGGGCTGGTGGAGGTGGTGTGGTCGGCGACGGTCCAGGCGCTGTCGTCGAAGTCCGGCGCGGTCTCCGGGGAGCCGGCGCGGTGGCGCCAGCCGGTCAGCCGCGGCAGGTCGACCGGGTCGGGTCCGGCGAGCCGGCCGGACAGCGAGCCGCTGGCGGTGCTGCGCACCCGCACGGGTTCGCCGCCGACCACCAGCCGCCGGGCGGGGGCGAACACCTCGACCTCGCCGGGTTCGGCGGTGTCGGCGCGCAGGTGCAGGGTCTGGCCGGACACGCGCGCGTCGCGGGCCAGCGCGGTGCCGCGCACGAGCACCGGCCCGGCCTCGGTGTCCAGCCGCCAGAACTCCGCCGAGGTCTGCTCGGTGCCGACCAGCAGCGTCAGCGGTGGCCGGCCGCCGCCGCTGACCAGCACCCTGGCCAGCCCGGAATGGGTGTAGTCCAGCCGCAGGTCGCCGTCGTGCCACGAGGTCCGGACGTCACCGGCGAGCACCCGCACCGACGGGCGGGTGGCGTAGCGCAGCACGGTCGAGCCGGACTCGCCGGCGCGGCCGTGCAGCACGGCGACGTCCCGGCCGGCGATCCGCTCGTGGGTCATGATCTCCGAGCTGGACCACACCAGCCGCTGCCCGCCGAGGTCGTACCCGGCGACCAGGATCTTGGCGTCCCGGCCGTCGACCCGGACCGGGACCCGGTAGCGCCCGTCCGGTGTGGACCAGTCCAGGGTGGACACGTCGTCGGTCGTGGACGCCGGGTCGCTGTGCCGGACCAGGACGAACTGGGTGCCGGTGTCCGGGTTGGCCCTGGCCAGCGTGCCGACCGCCGGGTTGTCCGACGCCGGGGCCGCGACCGGGTCGGTCCTGGTCAGCGGTTCGACCGCGCGGACGAAGTAGCCCTGGCGTTTGAACTCGGCGTACTTGTCGGTGAGCTGGCGGGACTCGGTGATCGCCGCGCCGTAGTCGTAGGAGGTGTAGACGTCGTTGGGTTGGCCGAGCCAGCCCCAGTTGGTGCCGCCGAAGGCCATGTAGAAGCCGAACATGGTGGCGCCGCTGGCGATCAGGTTCGACTTGGTGAAGTAGCGCAGGTAGGCCGGGCCGGTCAGCTCGCGGCAGCGGTCGTAGCCGGCGCGGTTGAGGTCGATCGCCCCCGCCTGGTACTCGGCCGCGTACACCGGGGCGTGGTCGCTGAGCCGTTCGGTGAGGCCAGGGCCCCACGGCCCCCACACGTCCGGGGTCTGGCACTCGAAGGACTGCGGGTAGTCGTCGACGCCGGGGATGTCGACGGCGCCGGGCCCCGAGGCCCAGGTCGGGGTCCAGGACGCGTCGCAGCACTGGTTGTGGGTGATCGGCACGTCGATGCCGGCGGCCCGCGCGGTGTCGTACAGGTCCCGCATGTAGGTGGCGTCGGTGTTGGCGGCGTACTCGTTCTCGACGTTGTAGGCGATCACCGAGCCGCCCCGGGTGACCTGGTGGCGGGCGATGATCGGGTTGATCCGCGCGAGCCACTCCCGGTAGGCCCGGGTGTAGCCGGGGTCGCTGGAGCGGGCGCGGCCGGGGACCTGCTTGAGCCACGCGGGGAAGCCGCCGCCGCTGACCTCGGCGTTGATGTACGGGCCGGGCCGCACGACCGCGTACAGCCCGAGTTCCTCGGTCAGGTCGAGCAGCGCGTCGACGTCGCGCACGCCGGTGAAGTCGTACTCGCCGGGCGCGGGGGAGTGGTAACCCCAGTTGACGTAGAGCGACACGCCGGTGAAGCCGGCGGCCCGGATCTTCTCCAGCACGTCGCGCCACAGTCGCTGGCTGGGCAGCCGGAAGTAGTGGAACTCGCCGCTCCACAGCAGGACCCGTTCGCCGTCCACGCTCAGCGAGTACCGGTCGTAGGAGACCTCGTGGGTCCGGGTGGCGACCGCCGGTGCCGGCACCGACAGCAGGGTGGCCAGCAGGGCGACCAGGACCAGTCCGACGGCCGGGCGCCTCATCGGAGGGTGAACGTGTCGAGGCGCAGGTCGCCGGTGAACACCAGGTACACGTCGTGGCGTCCGCGCGCGCCACGCAGACCGGCGGTGACCGTGACGTAGGTGTAGCGGTCGCCGGTGGCGGGCACGGTCGCGGTGCCGGCCAGCCGGCCGTCCGGGCCGCCGAGCCGGACCTCGACGGTGGCCTCGCCGGCCTGTTCCCTGGCCACCCGCGCGGTGAACGCGCGCGGGCCGTCGAGCGCGGCGTCGGCGAAGCTCACCCAGGCGCCGGCCGACGCGGCGACGGCCTCGCCGCGTTCCTTGGACGTGTCCACCAGGTCGACGCCGGCGTAGTCGTCGAAGTCGATCGCGCGGGTGGACCGGGACAGGTCGCGCGGCGGGATGGTCTCGCCGCGCACCCGCAGGGTGGTGCGCTGGCGCAGGTCCGTCGAGGAGGCGCCGACCAGCAGGTCGTGGGTGGCGTCCTCGACGACCCAGCGGCGCCGGGTCACGTCCCAGTGGCCGAGGGCGGCGGCCGGGAACTCCAGCCGCACGGTCCGCCGCCGGCCCGGTTCCAGCGCGACCCGCGCGAACGCGCGCAGCGTCAGCCGGGGCATCGGGTCGCGGGAGACCCGCTGGTGACTGTAGAGCTGCACGACCTCCTCGCCGGCCACGTCACCGGTGTTGGTGACCTCGACGCTCACCCGCACCGTCGCCTGGGGACCGACGGTGGACTCGGCCCGCAGCCGGGCGTGGCGGAAGGCGGTGTAGGACAGGCCGTGGCCGAACGGGTAGAGCGCCTCGCCGGTGAAGTACTGGTAGGTGTGGGCGTTCTTGATGATGTCGTAGTCCAGGATGTCGGGCAGGTCCTCGTCGCGGCGGTACCAGGTCTGGGTGAGCCGCCCGGCCGGGTTGACCGCGCCGAACAGCACGTCGGCCAGGGCGTTGCCGGTCTCCTGGCCGGCGTGCGAGGTCCACACGATCGCCGGCACGTGCTCCTGCTCCCAGGTCAGGGTCGTCGGGTAGCTGTTCTCGACCACCACGACAGTGTTCGGGTTCGCCGCGTGCACCGCCCTGACCAGCGCCGACTGGGTCTCGGCGAGTGCGGTCGTGGTCCGGTCGTGGTCCTCGCGGCCGTTGATGAACGGCATGCTGCCGACCACGACGACCGCCGCGTCCGCGCGGGCCGCCGCCGCGACGGCCAGGTCGGTGCCGCTGGTCACGACCTCGCGGGTGAACCGCGCGGCCCCGGCGGAGTCGGGAGAGCCGAGCACGATCCGGCCGCCGGCCTCGACGGTCAGGTAGTTGTTCGGGCCCTCCCAGTCGTTGACCGTCTCGTAGCCGGCGTAGCGCACCACGACCGTCCCGTCCCCGGCGTCCTCGAACGCGAACTGCTGGTGGACGAACCAGTCCCGGGGTTGGGGAGCGCGGTTGACGAACGCGCTGGTCGCCCCGAAGTCCGCGCGCTCGACGTAGCGGCCGTTGGCCACCGCGCGCAGCGTCAGCACGCCCTGGCCCCAGCCGAACACGTCGAAGTGCTCGGCGTCGCCGGCGTCCGGCGCGGTCGCGGTCAGCTCGGCGCCCTGTTCGCCGGCCCCGGCGGTGACGTAGCCGCCGGTGTCGGCGCTGCGCAGCGCGATCCGGTCGACCGCCTCACCGCCGGTGACCGTCCCGCCGGCCAGCCGCGCGGCGATGCCGGCGCGCGGGGTGACCTGGTAGGGCATCCGGCCGGAGTACCAGTCGGTGTAGAGCGTGTCGGCCAGCGGACCGACGACCGCGACCTCGCCCAGTCCGGCCGACAGCGGCAGCGCGCCGTCGTTCTTGAGCAGTACCACGGCTTTGCCGGCGACCTCGCGGGCCAGCGCCCGGTGCTCGGGCCGGTCGACGACGTCCATGGTGATGCCGGCGTACGGGCCGCCGTCGGGGTCGAACTCGCCGAGCCGGAACCGGATGCTCAGGATGTGCTCCACGGCGGTGTCCACGTCGGACTCGGTGAGCAGGCCGGCGGCCAGCGCGGCGTTGATCGCCTCGACGGTCGGGCCGGCGTCGGTGTTGTCGACGGTGAAGCTGTCCAGCCCGGCGCGCAGGGTGGCGGCGTCGCCCTGCGCGCGGGTGGCGTAGTAGGCCTGCGAGCCGACGAGGTTGTTGGGGCCGCCGGCGTCGGTGACGTTGAGCAGCGTCTGGTCGGTCCACGACCGGACGACCTCGTCGTGGTCGGCGTGCGCGGTCATCGGGCGGCCGTTGACCAGGTTGTAGGCGGCCATCACGCCGGTGGCCGCGTTGTTCTCGATGGCCGGGCGGAACGCCGGCTCGTCGTACTCGTGCTTGACCCGGGGCCGCAGGTTCGACGAGGTGCGGTCGCGGCGGATCTCGTTGTTGTTGGCCAGGTAGTGCTTGAGGGTGGGCGCGGTGCGCAGGTGGTGCGGGTGGTCGCCGCGCATCCCGCGCGCGTAGGCGGTGGACAGCACGCCGGTCAGGTACGGGTCCTCGGCGTAGCCCTCCTCGTTGCGGCCCCAGCGCGGGTCGCGCAGCAGGTTCACCACCGGCGCCCACGCGTTGAGCCCCCACACCACCGGGTTGGCGCTGTGGTGGCCGCGTAACTCCTCGCCCACGACCGTGCCGACGCGTCGCAGGAGGTCCGGGTCCCAGGTGGAGCCGAGCCCGACGGCCTGCGGGAACACGGTGGCGGTGGCGGTGCGTACCGCGCCGGGTTCGGGGGTCGAGGTGATGTCGGTGGACCACGCCAGGCCGTGCAGCGCCTCGGTGCCGGTCTTGAACAGCGCGATGCCAAGACGGGGGACGGCCGGCTGGTACTGGTGCAGCCAGGAGATCTTCTCCGGCAGGGTCAGCCGGCCGAGCAGGTCGGCGATCCGCCGCTCCAGCGGCAGCCGGGGATCGCGGAACGGAAGGGCCGCCTGGCCGGCGGCGGCGGAGGTGGCCGGCGCGGCGAACGCGGCGGCGGCCACGCCGGACACGGTCAGGAACATGCGTCTGCTGAACGACATGAGCACTCCAGTGTGCGGTCAGAGGTGAACGGTGACGGTCGAACCGGTGACGTCGACGGGCTCGGCGCCGGCCAGCCGCACCCGCCAGGTGGCCGGCGGGTGGTCGACCTCGACGCGCACCGTGTCGCCGCGCCGGGTCGTGGTGAAGGTGGCGGCGACGTCGCCGTCCACGGTGGGCACGGTGGTGGTGACGGTCGCGCCGTCGGCCAGCCCGTACACCCCCAGCGTGACCCCCTCGGCGAAGTCGTAGTCCGGCCGGTCGTCGACCGCGCCGACCGGCACGACCGCCCCCGGCCGCACGAACAGCGGCACGCTGTCGAACCCGTGCCGCTCGCGCACCCAGCGCGGCCCCGAGACCCGTTCGCCGGTGACGAAGTGGGTCCACTCGCCGGCCGGCAGGTAGTAGTCGACGGTGCCGTCCTCGGTGAACACCGGGGCCACCAGCAGGTCGCCGCCGAGCAGGTACTGGCGGTCGAGGTACACGCAGGCGGGGTCGTCGGGGAACTCCAGGACCATCGCGCGCATCACCGGCACGCCGTCGGTGTGCGCCACCCGCGCCGCCTGGTACAGGTAGGGCATCAGCGACGCCTTGAGCCGGGTGAACGAGCGCAGCACGTCGACGGCCTGCTCGTCGAACGCCCACGGCACGCGGTAGGAGTAGTTGGCGTGCAGCCGGCTGTGCGAGGACAGCAGCCCGAACGGGATCCACCGCTTGAACAGCCAGGCCGGCGGGGTGCCCTCGAACCCGCCGATGTCGTGGCTCCAGAACCCGAAGCCCGACATCGTCAGCGACAGCCCGCCGCGCAGCGACTCGGCCATCGACTGCGGCGTGGACAGGTTGTCCCCGCCCCAGTGCACCGGGAACCGCTGGGTGCCGGTGGTGGCGGTGCGCGCGAAGACGACCGCGTCCCGCTCACCGCGCCGCTTGCGCAGCAGGTCGAACACCGTGCGGTTGTAGAGGAAGGCGTAGTAGTTGTGCATCAGCTCCGGGTCGGAGCCGTCGAAGTAGGCGACGTCGGTGGGGATCCGCTCGCCGAAGTCGGACTTGAAGCAGTCGACGCCCAGGTCGAGCAGCGCGTCGAGCTTGGCGGCGTACCACTCGCGGGCCTCCGGGTTGGTGAAGTCCACGATGGCCAGGCCCGGCTGCCACAGGTCCCACTGCCAGACGTCACCGTTGGGGCGCTTGAGCAGGTAGCCGTGGGCCATCCCTTCCTCGAACAGCGGTGACCGCTGGCCGATGTAGGGGTTGATCCACACGCACACCCGCAGGCCGCGGGCCTTGAGCCGGGCGAGCATGCCGCGCGGGTCGGGGAAGATCCGCTCGTCCCACTGGAAGTCGCACCAGGACAGCTCGCGCATCCAGAAGCAGTCGAAGTGGAACACCGACAGCGGCAGGTCACGCTCGGCCATGCCGTCGATGAACGAGTTGACGGTGTCCTCGTCGTAGTCGGTGTTGAACGAGGTCGACAGCCACAGCCCGAACGACCACGCCGGCGGCAGCGCCGGGCGCCCGGTCAGCGCGGTGTACCGGGCGAGGATCTCCTTGGGCGTCCCGTGGATCACGAAGTAGCGCAGCGACTGGGTCTGGGCGCTGAACTGCACCCGCGACACGTCCTCCGAGCCGACCTCGAAGGACACCAGGCCGGGGTGGTCGACGAACACGCCGTAGCCGGCGTTGGTCAGGAAGAACGGGATGTTCTTGTAGGCCTGTTCGCTGCTGGTGCCGCCGTCGGCGTTCCAGATGTCGACGACCTGGCCGTTGCGCACCAGCGGACCGAACCGCTCGCCCAGGCCGTAGACCGCGTCGCCGACGCCGAGCATCAGCCGTTCCCGCAGGTGGTGGCCGCCGTCGCCGGTGGTCAGGATGGCCATGTCGTTCTCGCCGCTGGAGGTCAGGACCCGCCCGCCCGCGCTGAACTCGACCCGCCAGGGCGCGGCGCGGCTGACCCGCACGGTCAGCTCGCCGGAGGTCAGCGCGGCGGAGGTGTCGGTGATCTCCTGGTGCGCGGCGGGGTGGCCGTCGCCGAACAGCTCGAACCTCGGTGACCGCGCCGCGCCGCCCGCGTGGTGGGTCAGCGTCACCCCGATCACGCCGGGCAGCGGCGCGCTGAGGTCGACGGTGAGCACCGCGCCGCTCTGCAGGTCCTGGCGTGAGCGCACCGGATAGGTCGGCGCGAGGATCCGCAGGCCGTCGGCCGTCGGCGCGGCGTCGAGCACCTCGACCGGGTAGGCCGGGGTGACGCCGGCGCGCATCAGCCAGTGGCCGTCGGTGAACTTCATTTGATCGCCCCCACCGCGATGCCGCGGGTCAGTGTCCGTTGGAAGATCAGGAAGAACACCACCGCCGGGAGGATGCCCAGCAGCGCCGAGGCGCTCTGCGCGGTGGCGTCCATCAGCCGTTGGCCCTGCAGCACCCCGAGTGCCACCGGAACGGTCTGGTTGTCGTTGGAGACCAGCATGATCATCGGGATGAAGAACTCGTTCCACGTCCAGATGAAGAAGAAGACCAACAGGACCGACAGCGTCGGCCAGCAGATCGGCACCACCACCCGCCACAGGATCTGCCACCGCCCGGCGCCGTCGATCCTGGCCGCCTCGACGAGTTCACGCGGGAACGTGGACAGCACCGAGGACAGCAGGTAGGTGCCGAACGCGCTCTGCACCGCGGTGAAGATGATGATCACCGCGAGCTTGGTGTCGTAGAGGTCGGCCTCCTTGGCCAGGAAGTACAGCGGGTAGACCAGCGCCTCCTGCGGCATCAGGTTCGCGAGCAGGAACACCGCGACGATCCACACCCTGCCCCGGACGCGTCCGATGCCCAGCGCGTAGGCCGTCAGGATCGACACCAGGACCGCGAGCACCGACACCGACCCGGCGATGACCGTGCTGTTGGTCAGCTTGAGCCCGAAGTCGACCCGTTCCCAGAAGTCCACGATCCCTTGCAGGTACAGGCTTTCCGGTAGTCCGAGCGGCCCGTTGGCGGTGTAGTCGGCCGGTGACTTGAGCGCGTTGAGCAGCACCAGCAGGAACGGGAACAACATCACCACGGCCAGGACCACCAGAACGCCCAGCACCAAGCCCCGTCGAAGACTCATCCATCGCTCCTGTTCTGCGCACGCAGGAACAGGAACGTGAGCCCCAGGATCAACACCGTGAGGACCGTGGCGATCGCGGCGCCGTAGCCGACGTTGGTCTTCTCGAAGAAGTTCTGGAAGGAGAAGTAGGCCGGGGTGTTGGTCGAGCCGCCCGGCCCGCCCCTGGTCAGCACGAAGATCTTGTCGAAGGACTTGAGCGAGGCGATCGTGCAGGTCAGCAGGACCACGAAGATCTCGGGCCGCAGCTGGGGCACGGTCACCGCCCACAGCCGCTGCCACCACGACGCCCCGTCCAGCGCCGCCGCCTCGTGCAGCTGCGGGTCGATGCGTTGCAGACCGGCCAGGAAGATCACCAGCGGGTAGCCGAGCTGGATCCACACCAGCACGCCCATCACCGACAGCAGCGCCGTCCGCTCGTCGCCCAACCAGTTCTGCGTCCACGACTCCAGGCCGAGGAACCGCAGCAGCGCGTTCGCCGAGCCGTACTCGGGATGCAGGATCCAGCCCCACACCACCCCGGCGACCACCGCCGGCAGCACCTGCGGCAGGTAGAACGCCGCCCGCAGCGCCGTGGTCGTCCTGGCGTACCGCTTGCCGACGACGTCGAACAGCGCGGTCGCCAGCAGCAGCCCGAACAGCGTCGGCAGCACGGCCATCGCCACGACCAGCGCCAGGTTGTTGCCGAAGGACACCCAGAACGTCTCGTCGGCGAACAGCGTGCGGTACTGGTCCAGGCCCACCCAGTCCGGTGAGCCGACGCCCTGCCAGCGGGTGAAGCTGATCCCGATGTTCATCGCCAGCGGCACCGCGATGACCGCGACGAACAGCACCGCCGCCGGCAGCAGGTAGGGCAGGTACCCCGCCCTGCCCGTGCGGGGTCTGGTCAGCACCGCCATCTCAGGAGCCGATGGTGGCGAGGTTCTCCTCGTACGGCCCCGCCAGCTCGCCGAGGACCTCGTGCGGTGACGCGGACCCGCTGATCAGCTTCTGGGTCGCGGAGACCAGCACGTCGTAGTAGCCGGGCACCGGCCAGTCCGGGTAGTAGCCAAGGCCGTCCCGCTCGACCAGCGTCTGGTAGTTCTCCACGAGCTTGCGGCTGGGCTCGTCGGTGATCGCGCTGACGTCGGCCGCGACCGGGATGCCGCCGGAGTTGCCCAGCAGCGCCTGGATGTCCGGCTGCATCGTGATGTCGATGAAGTCGTAGGCCAGCTCCTTGTTCGGGGAGTTCTCCGGCACCACCCACAGGTTGCCGCTGGAGCCGAGCGCGAGGTCGCTGCCGGGGAACAGGAACGTGTCCCAGGCGAAGTCCTTGACCGTGGACTGGACCCGGCCGTACCACCAGCTCCCGGAGATCATCATCGGGAACTTGCCCTCCATGAACGCCACGCCCATGCTCTCGGCGTCGATGCCGGTGGAGTCCTGGGACAGGTAGCCCTTCTCGACCCAGTCGGCGAAGGTCTCCGCGCCGTAGGTCCAGGCCTGGTCGTGGAAGTCGACCTCGCCGTCGTACTGCTGGAAGCCGCGCACCCAGTCGGAGTCCGCCTTGGACAGGGCGAGCTGGTAGAGGATCTGCTGGGCCGGGTACTCCTTGGCGCCGACCGACAGCGGCGTCACACCCTTGTCCACGAACGTGTCCATGGCGGCGGTCAGCTCGTCCAGCGAGGTCGGCACCGCGACGCCGTGCTGGTCGAACAGGTCCTTGTTGTAGTAGACCATCGTGTACTCGGCGTAGTTCGGCACGCCGAACCACCGGTCGCCGCCCATCACGCCGCGCTCGTCGTACTTGCAGGTGGTCTGCACGCTGGGGGAGAGCTTGTCGTCCCAGCCGCGTTCGGTGACCACGTCGGACAGGTCGGTCAGCAGGCCCTGTTTGGACAGCAGTCCGGCGGTCGCGTTGCCCTTGTTGTACTCCAACAGGTCCGGCGCCTCGTCGGAGTTGAGCACCATCTGGGCGCTCTTCTGGATCTGCTCGAAACCCTTCTCCTCGAACTTCACCGTCACGCCGTCGTGGGTGCGTTCGAACTCCTCGATCGCCTTGTTCCAGGCGACTCCCATGGCGCTGTCGGGACTTTCGTAGTGCCAGAGGGTGAGTTCGGTGCCGGCCGCTGCGTCGCCGTCGTCGCCGCAGGCGGTGAGGACCGTCGCCGTCGCGATCATGACCGCGACGAGCCTTCCTGGGGTGAACATCGTTGTCTCTCCAACCAGTGGGGATCGGTCGTCGAATCGCTTCGACGATGGGCGTCGGAGGTCGGTGTGCGGTTGTCGGGAACTACCTGGCGGCGCCGGTGCTGTCCCGTGGGGTCAGACGGGCCTCGATCAGCGTCGCGTCCGGAACGGGTTGCCCGCCCAGCTTGGCCATGAGCAGGCCGACCGCCTCGCGGCCGACCTCCTCGGCGGGGATGGACACCGAGGTCAGCGCGGGCATGGCGTGCTCGGCGAGGTCGTCGGGGCAGATCGCCACCACGGACAGGTCGTCGGGGACGGTGCGACCGGCCTCGCGGATCGCCGCGAGGACCGGCGCGATCACCGGTTCGTTGTGCACCACGACTCCGGTGAGGTCGGGGTGCTCGTGCAGCAGGCGGGTCACCATCTCCCTGGCCGCCGCCGGGGTCGACTCGCACGGGTGCACGCTGGCCGCGATCCCGTGCCGCCCGGTCGCCTCGGTGAACCCGGCGGTGGTCCTGGTCGCGAAGCCGGTGCCGCGTTCGTAGACCTCCGGCGGTGAGCCGATCAGCGCGACCCGCCGGTGCCCCAGTTCGGCCAGGTGGTCCACGCACGCGACGGCCGCGGCCGTGAAGTCGAGGTCGATGCAGGTCAGATCCTGGGCCTGGGCGGGGAAACCGATCAGCACGGCCGGCAGCCGCAGGTCCCGCAGCACCGGCACCCGCTCGTCGTCGAGTTCGACGTCCATCACGATGATCGCGTCCACCAGCGAGGTGCCGGCCACCCGGCGCAGCCCCGCGACGCCCTCGTTCTGGGTCAGCAGCAGCACGTCGTGGTCGTGCTCGCGGGCGGCGGTGACCACCGAGGTGGCGAAACGCATGATCACCGGTACGTGGATCCCGGTACGCAGCGGTACGACCAGCGCGACCACGTTGGACCGGTTGCTCGCCAGCGCCCGCGCGCCGGCGTGCGGCTGGTACCCGAGTTCCTCGATGCTGCGCAGGACCCGCTGCCGGGTCCGCTCGGTGATGGACCGTTTTCCGCTGAGCACGTAGGACACCGTGCTGGGAGCCACGCCCGCGTGCCGGGCGACGTCCTCGATCTTGGCCACTGCGCCACCCGGGATCGTCGAATCGCTTCGACGGCACATGGTAGGGCAGTTTTCGGCAACTGGGAAGAACTGCCCACGAACGGAGCTACGTCTTCGCTGACCGGTTCGGGGACGCTCGGTGGGATGCGCTCCATCCCTGCTGATCGCCGGAGGCACCACCCATGAGAATCCGCGTTCCGCTCGCCGCGCTGACCGCCGGCGTCCTGCTGGCCGGCGGCGCCACCGCGACCGCCGCCCCCGCGCCGGACACCCTCGCCGCACCGGACATCCCGGTCGCCAACGTGCAGGCGCACCTCAACCAGCTCCAGTCCATCGCCACCGCCAACGGCGGCAACCGCGCCCACGGCCAACCCGGCTACCGCGCGTCGGTCGACTTCCTCCAGGCCCGCCTGGACGCCGCCGGCTACGTCACCACCGTGCAGCCGTTCACCTCCGGCGGGGTCACCGGGTGGAACCTGCTGGCCGAATGGCCGCACGGCGACGCCAACAGCGTGATCATGGCCGGCGGGCACCTGGACGGGGTCAACGCCGGGCCGGGCATCAACGACAACGGCTCCGGGTCCTCCGCACTGCTGGAGGTCGCGCTGACCGTGGCGAGCCAGAACCTCGCGCCGGCCAAGCGGCTGCGCTTCGGCTGGTGGGGCGCCGAGGAACGCGGCCTGGTCGGCTCGACCTACTACGTCAACAACCTGCCAAGCACCGAACGGGCGAAGATCGACGCCTACATCAACTTCGACATGGTCGGCTCGCCCAACCCCGGCTACTTCGTCTACTCGGCCAGCGGCCAGCCGTCCGGATCCCTTGAGCTGCAACGGGTCCTGGAGGCACCGTTCGCCCAGATGGGCGTGCCGACCGAGCTGACGTCGGTCGGCGGGCGCTCCGACCATGCCGCGTTCGCCAACGCCGGCATCGCGGTCGGCGGCCTGTTCACCGGCGCTGAGGGCATCAAGACCAGCGCCCAGGCCCAGAAGTGGGGCGGCACCGCCGGCCAGGCCTACGACCCGTGCTACCACCGCTCCTGCGACACCACGGCCAACATCAACGTGACCGCCCTGGACCGCAACGCCGACGCCATCGCCTACGCCGTCTGGACGCTGTCCACCACCGCCGACCCCGACCCCGGCCCGCGCTTCACCAACGACACCGACGTGGCGATCCCCGACCTCACCACGGTGTACAGCCCGGTCACCGTCTCCGGCGTGCCGGCCACCGTGCCCGCTTCGCTGACGGTCGGCGTCGACATCCGGCACACCTACCGGGGTGACCTGGTGGTCGACCTGCTCGCCCCCGACGGCACGCCCTACACCCTGCACAACCGCACCGGCGGCAGCGCCGACGACCTGGTCGGCACCTACTCGGTGAACGCGCCCGGCGAGACCGCCAACGGCGAGTGGCGGCTGCGCGTGCGCGACGCCGCCTCGGCCGACACCGGCACGATCAACTCCTGGTACCTCCAGTTCTGATCACCCGCCTACAGTGGGCTGATGGACCAGGCGTTCTGGCTCGCCGAACCGGGCCGGGGTGAGCTGCGACCGGTCGAGGTCGCGGCCCCCGGCCCCGACGAGGTGCTCGTGCGGACCCTGTACTCGGGGGTCAGCCGGGGCACCGAGACGCTCGTGTTCCGTGGCGGCGTGCCGGACAGCCAGCACGCCGCCATGCGGGCGCCGTTCCAGGACGGCGCGTTCCCGGCACCGGTGAAGTACGGCTACCTCAACGTGGGCGTCGTGGAGCGGGGGCCGGCGGAGCTGGCCGGGCGGACGGTGTTCTGCCTGTACCCGCACCAGACCCGGTACGTGGTGCCGGCGGCCTCGGTGACGCCCGTGCCGGACTCGGTGCCACCCGCACGGGCGATCCTGGCCGGCACGGTGGAGACCGCGGTGAACGCCGCCTGGGACGCCGCGCCGCTGGTCGGTGACCGGATCGCGGTCGTCGGCGCCGGCATGGTCGGCGCGTCGGTGGCCAAGGTGCTCGCCGGTGTCCCGGCCGCCAGGGTGCAGCTGGTGGACACCAACCCCGACCGCGCCGCGCTGGCCGACGCCCTGGGCGTCGAGTTCGCCACCCCGGACGCCGCGCGCGAGGGTTGTGACCTGGTGGTGCACGCCTCGGCGACCTCGGCCGGCCTGGCCAGGTCGCTGGAGCTGCTGGCGCCGGAGGGCGTGGTGGTCGAGCTGAGCTGGTACGGCGACCGGCCGGTGACCGTGCCGCTGGGGGAGTGGTTCCACTCGCGGCGGCTGACCCTGCGCGCCAGCCAGGTGGGTACCGTTTCGCCGGCCCAACGTGGCCGCCGGGGCTACCCGCAGCGGCTGGCGGTGGCCCTGGACCTGCTGGCCGACCCCGGTTTCGACGCCCTGATCACCGGCGAGTGCCGGTTCGCCGAGCTGCCGGACCTGCTGCCCAGGTTGAACGGGATTGAACTGTCCGCGCTCTGTGTCCGTGTTACCTACGACAACACGTAATCGACACAGCAGGAGGCGCGGGTGTACAGCCTCACCGTCCGGGACCACATGATGGTCGCGCACAGCTTCCACGGCGAGGTGTTCGGGCCCGCGCAGCGGTTGCACGGCGCCACGTTCGTCGTGGACGCCACCTTCCACCGTGCGGACCTCGACGCCGACGGCCTGGTCGTCGACATCGGCCTGGCGAGTACCCGCCTGGGCGAGGTGCTCGGCGAACTGAACTACCGCAACCTCGACGAGCTGCCGCAGTTCGCCGGGGTGAACACCTCGACCGAGTTCCTGGCGAAGTACGTCGCCGACCAGCTCGTCGAGCGGGTCCACGACGGGGGGCTCGGCGAGGGCGCGCGCGGCCTGTCCGAGATCAGCGTGACCCTGGGCGAGTCCCACGTGGCGTGGGCGAGCTACCGGCGGGCGCTGTGATCCCGTTCGTCGTCCCGTCCGACGTCGACGACGTCGCGCTGGCCAGCGGCGGCAACGTCTACGACCGGCGGGTGAGCGCGGTCGCCGGTCTGACGCCGGTGCCGGTCGCCGGGCGCTGGCCGGTGCCGGACACCGCCTCGCGGGTGGCGCTCGACCGGGCGCTGGCCGAGGTCCCCGACGGCACGGTGACCCTGGTCGACGGGCTGGTGGCGTGCGGGGTGCCGGCGGTGGTGGTGCCGCACGCGCGGCGGCTGCGGCTGGTGGTGCTGGTGCACATGCCCCTCGGTGACGACACCGCCCTGCCGGGTGAGCGGGCCGCCGAGCTGGACGCGCTGGAGCGCGAGACGCTGCGCGCGGCGTTCGCCGTGGTCGCCACCAGCCGGTGGGCGTGGCGGCGGCTGACCGGCCTGCACCGGCTGGACCCCGAGCGGGTGCACGTCGTCGAGCCGGGCACCGACCCGGCGCCGCCGGGCGACGGCGGTGACGGCACGCGGCTGCTGTGCGTGGCGGCGATCGTGCCGCGCAAGGGCCAGGACGTGCTGGTGGAGGCGCTGGCCGGGCTCGCCGACCTGCCGTGGACCTGTACCTGTGTCGGTTCGGTGGACCGCGACCCGGAGTTCGTCGGCTGGGTGCGTGACCTCGCCCGCCGCCACGGTCTCGCCGGGCGGGTCACGCTGCCCGGTCCGCTGGCGCCCCTGCCCGGCACGGAGCTGGCGGCGCTGTTCGCGGAGTCGGACCTGCTGGTGCTGCCCTCGCGGCAGGAGACCTTCGGCATGGTCGTGACCGAGGCGCTGGCCAGGGGGATGCCGGTGCTGGCCTCGGACGTGGACGCGTTGCCGGAGACTGTCGGGCGCACCGCCGCCGGTGCCGTGCCGGGCCTGCTGGTGCCGCCGGACGACGTGCCGGCGCTGACCGCCGCCCTGCGCCGCTGGCTGACCGAACCCCGCCTGCGGGAACGGCTGCGCGACGCCGCGCGCAAGCGGGAGCTCACCGACTGGGCGGGCGCCGGCGACCGGCTCGCGGTCCTGCTCGACGACCTGGGTGGGCCCCGATGACCGCCATGCTCGAACGGCCGGTCGCCGCCCCGCCGGTCCCGCCCCCCGCACCGGAACCCGCGCCACGGCGGGGAAACGCCCGGCTGTGGGCGTGGGTGAAGCTGCTCGTCGGCGCGGGCATCGTGGGCGCGCTGGTGTGGAAGCTGGGCGCGGCCGGGTTCGTCGAGGGGCTGCGGGTCATCTCGGTGACCGAGGTGGCGGCCGCGCTGGGCATCGGGCTGGCGACGACCGTGCTGTGCGCCGGCCGCTGGTGTCTGGTCGCCCGCCGTCTCGGGCTGCGGCTGCCGCTGGGGCGCGCGGTCGGTGACTACTACCGGGCGCTGTTCCTGAACGCGGTCCTGCCGGCCGGGGTGCTCGGCGACGTGCAGCGCGCGGTGCGCCACGGCCGCGAGGAGGGCGATCTGGGCGCCGGGGTACGCGCGGTGGTGCTCGAACGGATGGCCGGCCAGGCCGTGGTGATCGCCGCCGGGGTGGTGGTGCTGGTCGCCGGACCGGCCCGCGAGGTGGGCTTCGCGGTGCTCGCCGGAGTTGCGGTCCTGGTACTCGTGTACATGATGGCGCGCAAATTGATCGGGGCACGATCGCGTTGGCGGCGTACTTTTGAGGACGTGCGCACCGGCTTGCTGGCTCGCGACGCGTGGCCCGGGGTCGCGCTGTTGTCGGCGTTGGCGCTTGCCGGGCATGTGACGCTGTTCCTGATCGCGATGCACGCGGCGGGGGCCGACCAGCCGGCCGGCCAGCTGCTGCCGATCGTCGTGGTCGCGTTGCTCGCCATGGGACTGCCGGTCAACGTCGGCGGCTGGGGGCCGAGGGAGGGGGTGACCGCGCTGATGTTCGCCGCCGCCGGGCTCGGAGCCGCACAGGGCCTCACCGCCGCCGTCGCCTACGGACTTCTCGGTCTGGTCGCGAGCCTGCCCGGTGCGCTGATGCTGTTGGTTCGACGGGAGAGGCTTGCATGACTGATCTGGCCGACATCGAGCGGCACGGCACCATCGTTCGGGTCGGCGAGACCCGCCTGCCCACCCGGTACGGGGAGTTCCGCGCGGTCGGATACCTGGACCGGCACGGGCACGAGCACCTGGCGGCCGTCCACGGTGACCTCACCGGGTTCAGCCCGCTGACCAGGGTGCACTCCGAATGCCTGACCGGGGACGTCTTCGGCTCCACCCGCTGTGAGTGCGGTGAGCAGCTCGACGCGTCGCTGCGGGAGATCGTCGCGGCCGGCGCGGGCGTGGTGATCTACCTGACCGGTCACGAGGGCCGGGGCATCGGGCTGGTCGCCAAGCTGCGGGCGATGCGCCTGCAGGAGGAGGGCATGGACACCGTCGAGGCGAACGTCGCGCTCGGCCTGCCGGTCGACGCGCGCAGCTTCGACGTCGCCGCCGACATCCTCGACGAGCTCGGCGTGGCCTCCATCCGGCTGCTGTCGAACAACCCGCAGAAGGTGGCGGCGTTACGCGCGAAGGGGATCCGGATCAGTGAACGGGTTCCCCTGCTGATCGAGCCGGGGGAGGAGAACCTGAGCTACCTGGCCACCAAGCGCGAACGCCTCGGCCACTACCTGCCGCACCTGTCCAACGCGTCGACCACCCCGGCGAACGAGTCGACCAGGCTGCGCACGGCGTCGCGGCCCTTTCCGGCGGAGGCGAGCGAGGGCCGCCCGATCACCCCGGACTCGGTGTAGGCGCGCAGTCCGAGGGTGAGGAACCGGCCCCGGTCGTCGGCGAGGTGGTCGTGCTCGGCGTGGTCGGCGCGCACCAGCTCGGGGTGCGCGTGCAGCATGATCGAGGTCTCCAGCTCGCCGGCGTGCATGTCGTGGACCGCGCTCAGCTCGACCCCGGCGTCGCGGCGGGCCCGCGCCCAGTCGTCCTCGGTGGGGAACAGGGCCATCGCGTGCCCGGCGGCACCGGCCTCCTGCACGACGTTGCCCAGTACGTAGTTGCCGCCGTGTCCGCTGACCAGCACCAGCTTCGACACCCCGCTGGCCCGCAGCGACGCGGCGATGTCGGTGACCACCGCGTACAGCGTCGCCGCCGAGATGCTGACGGTGCCGTGCCAGGCGGCGTGCTCGTGCGAGCAGGACACGGTCACCGGCGGCAGCTCGAACACGTCGACGGCCTCGCCGATCGCCCTGGCCACGGTGACCGCGATGACGGTGTCGGTGGCCAGCGGCAGGAACGTGCCGTGCTGCTCGAAGCTGCCGACCGGAAGCAGCGCGATGCCGGCGCCCCGGTCCCGTTCCTCGGTGGCGGTGGCCGTGGGGAGGAGGTGGTTGGTCATGTCCCGCACCCTAGAGCGGGACGGTGAGGTACTCGGTGTCCCGCACGTCGGTGACCAACATGTGCCCCGGTGCGTGGGTGATCGCGAACGGCGGCCGGGAGGCCGTCAGCACCGCCTGCGGCGTCACCCCGCACGCCCAGAACACCGGCACGTCACCGTCGTGGGCCCGCACCGGGTCGCCGAAGTCCGGGGCCGCCAGGTCGGCGATGCCCAGCGCGGTGGGGTCGCCGACGTGCACCGGGGCGCCGTGCACGGCCGGCATCCTGGCGCTGATCGCCACCGCGAGGTCGACCAGCCCGGCCGGGATCATCCGCAGCGACACCACCAGCGGGCCGTGCAGCCTCCCGGCCGGGCGGCACTCGCGGTCGGTGACGAACATCGGCACGTTGACGCCCTGGTCACGGTGGCGCAGCGGGATCCCGGCGGCGGCCAGCGCGGTCTCGAAGGTGAAGCTGCACCCGATCAGCAGCGCCACCAGGTCCGCGCGCCAGTACCCGGTGACGTCGGTCGGCTCGGCGACGAGATCCCCGTCGCGCCAGACGCGGTAGCGCGGCAGGGCGGTGCGCAGGTCGGCGCCGGGTGCCAGCACGGTGTGCGGGCTGCCGGTGTCGGTCACGTCCAGCACCGGGCACGGCTTCGGGTTGCGCTGGGCGAACAGCAGCATCTCGTAGGCCAGGTCGGCGGGCACGGCGATCAGGTTGGCCTGCGTGTAGCCGGCCGCGAGCCCGGCGGTCGGCCCGGTCGCGGTGCGTCGCACCTGGTCGGGGGTCATCCTCCGATGGTGCGGCAGAGCCGGCGGGCCGCGCCAGGGACCGTCCCGTCAGCGGAACGCGTCGGCCAGCCACCACGCCCCGCCGTCGTCGGTGACCTTGGCGTCGACCACCAGCGGACGGTCACGCGGACCGTTGAGCCACGCGGTGACGCCGTCGAGGTCGGCGAGCGTGCGCACGGTCAGCGACGCGGCACCGAAACCGGCGCCGATCGCGGCGAGGTCGGTGTCCGGGAAGCGGACCGCGCCGTGGTCCTGGCCGGTGAAGTGGTGCACCTCGGCGCCGTAGGCGTCGTCGTTGTGCACCACGATCACCATCGGCAACCCCAGCCGTACCACGGTGTCCAGCTCGGCGACGCTCATCAGCGCGCCGCCGTCGCCGAGCGCGGCGACCGGCAGCCGGCCTGGGCTGGCGAGCGCGGCGCCGATCGCCGTCGCCAGCCCGAGGCCGATGGACTGGAACGCCTGGGTGAAGCAGAAACCGAACTGGTCGGGCACCCCGAGGTAGGCGCTGGGGTAGCCCATGAAGTTGCCGGAGTCGACCGCGACGACCCGATCGGCCGGCAGCAGTTCGTCCAGCCGCACGTTGAGCGCCCTCGGGTCGATCCGGTCACCGGTGGAGGCGTCGGTGAACGGGACGTCGCGCCAGCGCCCGCGCGCGGCGATCCGCTCGCGCACCTCGCCGGTGCGGTAGCCCGTGCGCGGACCCAGCAGGGCCGCGAGGTCCCTGGCGGTCAGCGCGACGTCGCCGAGCACCCCCAGGTCGACCGGCCGGTGGACGCCCAGCGCCGCCGGGTCGAGGTCGACCTGGACCACCGTGGCGTCGGGGCCGAGCAGCCGGCCGTGCCCGGTGGTCCACCGGTTGAGCGCGGCGCCCCAGCCGACGACCAGGTCCGCCCCGGCGATCAGCTCGGCCGCCAGCGGGGTGGCGAACCCGCCGGCGATGCCCAGCGCGAACGGGTTCCCGGCGAACAGCCCGTTGGCGACCGCCGAGGTCGCCAGCAGCGCCCCGGCCGTCTCCGCCAGCTCCGCCAGTTCCGGCCCGGCCGCCCGCGCACCGCGCCCGGCGACGAACACCGGCCGCCGCGCCCGTTCGACGAGCGCGGCGAGCGCGGCGACGGCGTCCGGGTGCGGCCGCACCGGCAGCGGCGGCTCCGGCACGTCGGGCAGCGACCCGACGGCGTCGGCGGCCTGGACGTCCAGCGGAAGCCCCAGCACCACTGTGCGACGATCGTGGGTCGCCTGACGGAACGCGCGCACGGTGTCGGCCATCGCGCTGGCCGGCGTGTGCACCCGCTCGGCGACCGCGCCGACGGCCGTGACGGCGGCGTCCTGGTCGATCCGGAAGTTCGAGGTGACCGCCGCGCCCGGGGTGTCGCCGGTGAGCACCAGCAGCGGGGTGCGGCTCTTGGCGGCCTCGGCGATCCCGGTGAGCGCGTTGGTCAGCCCGCAGCCCTGGTGGGTGGTGACCACGGCCGGGCGCCCGCTGGTCCTGGCGTACGCGTCGGCCATCGTCGCCGCGCCGCCCTCGTGCCGGGCGGCGGTGAACGGCACACCGGCGGCGCGCAGCGCGTTGGTCACCACGAAGTTGCCGCTGCCGACCACGCCGAAGGCGTGGGCGACGCCGAGTCGTGCCAGGGCGGTGCCGACCTGTTCGGCGACGTTCACCGCTCGACGAGCGCGTAGACCCTGGCCGGGCTGCCCGATCCGCCGACGATCGGCAGCGGCGAGACCACGATCACCGAGCCGGTCGGCGGCAGCGTCGCGAGGTTGCGCAGCTGGGTGAGGCCGAGCTTGCCGGCGCCGAGGAAGTAGTTGTGGCACGGGAACGGCGGGTCGAACCCGTGCGCGGCCCCGGCGTCGGTGCCGACGGTCTCCACGCCAAGGCCGATCACCGGGGTCTCCTGGGCGAGCCAGCGCGCGCACTCGGCGGACAGACCGGGGGAGTGCGGGCCGTTCTCGTCGGCGTTGAGGAACCGGTCGGAGTCCTCGGAGCGCTCGTCCCAGCCGGTGCGCACCAGCACCCAGCCGCCGACGGGCAGCGGACCGTTGGCCCGCTCCCAGGCGCGGACGTCGTCGATGCCGACCAGGTGGTCCGGGTCGTCGGCGACGCGGTCGGACACGTCGATGACCACGGCCGGGGCGATCAGCTGCGGCAACGCCAGCCGGGAGACGTCCACACCGTCCTTTCCGGACACCCAGTGCACCGGGGCGTCGACGTGGGTGCCGGTGTGCTCGCCGGTGTGGATGTTGTTCCAGTACCAGGCCGGCCCGGCCTCGTCGTAGCGGCTGATCTCCTCCAGCCGGAAGGGAATCGTGTTGGCGAACGGCTCGGGCAGGGCCAGGATCGGCGTGTCGGCCGACAGCGGCGCGGTCAGGTCGACGATCTCGACCCGGCGGTCACCGATGGCGTCCAGCAGGTCACGCAGCAGCGGCATCGTGGTCTCCTCTGGCTCGACCGTCCGGAGTGGTCACGGCATCATCGCAGAGTTCGGCGCAGGATGAGCAGGCTGATCTCGCTCGGCGCGAAGATCCGCAGCGGCGGGCCCCAGAAACCGGCGCCCCGGGTGGTGTAGAGCTGGGTGCGCTCGCCGTGGCGGCTCAGCCCGTGGACGGTCGGCTGGTCGACGCGCACCAGGTAGTGGAACGGCCAGATCTGCCCGCCGTGGGTGTGCCCGGAGACCTGGAGGTCGACCCGGTCCCTGGTCTGGGCGACCTGGCGGGGCTGGTGGGCGAGCAGCAGCACCGGCAGGTCGGGGTCGGCGCCGGCCAGTGCGGTGTCGAGGTCGGCGCCGTGTCCGGCGAGCCCGGAGCCGCGCGCGGTGGCGTCGTCGATGCCGGCCACGACCAGCCGGTCACCGCCGGACTCGACCACCACGTGCCGGTTGTGCAGCGACTGCCAGCCCAGCCCGGCCATGTGGTCGAGCCAGCCCTGTGCCTGGCCGAAGTACTCGTGGTTGCCGGTGACGTAGACCTTGGCCAGCCGCGCCCGGATCGTGCCGAGCGGGGCGGCCTGGTCGCGGCGCTGTTCGGCCGTGCCGTCGGCGATGTCCCCCGCGTGGCAGACCAGGTCCGGCTCCAGCGCGTCGACCGCCTCGGCGGTGCGCCGCGACCACCGCACCCGGTCGATCGGCCCGAAGTGCGTGTCGGCCAGCAGGACGACCCTGGTGCCGTCCAGCCCGGGGCCCAGTCCCGGCAGCACCACCTCGACCCGCCGGACCCGGGGCACCCGCAGCGCCTCGACCGCGCCCCAGGCCACCAGTCCGGCCGCCACCACCAGCGTCGCGGCGGCCACGCCGCGCGACCGCGCCGGGTCGTCGAGTCCGGCCAGCCCCAGCGCGATCTCCACCAGCGACCCGATGACCGACCAGGAGAACAGCACCCAGACCACGCCGAGCAGGGTGTCGCCGACCCGGGCGGCGCGGTCCTCGCCACGCGCGTGGCCGAGCACCATCAGCCAGGGCAGCGCCAGGGCGCCGGCGGCGAACACGGCCGTCGCGGTGACGAACACGGCCGCCGGCCAGTCCTGCCCGCTGGCGACCAGCCGCCACCACGGCACGCCGAACAGCAGCAGCACGACGATGACCAGGACTGCCCCGCGTCTACCCACCCGATCAACGCTACCCAGTTCTCATGGCAGGGAGGTGGTCGGCTCGGTGCGGGCGGCGCGCAGGTGTTCGGCGCGGGCCTTGACGGCGGCCAGGGTGTGTTCGATCGAGCTGACGTTGTAGCCGGGCCGGTCCTGGCGCCCGGTCACCCGGGGTCCCATGATCCGGCGGATGAACCAGTTGCCGACCCGGTACCAGTTCTCGGTGAGCCGGCAGCCCCCCGGCGTCGGGGTGATCACGTAGGACCAGCGCGAGACCCGCACCCCGAACGGCGTGCGCACGTCGAAGGTGAACTCCCGGCCCGGCTCACAGGCGACGATCCGTACGCGGGTCCACCACATCCGTTCACCGTTGCGGTTGTTCCCCCGGAACCGTGCGCCGACGGCGGGTCCGGTGGCGGGGGCGACCCATTCACCACCCACGTTCTCCGGGCTGAACTCGCCCATTCGTGGCAGGTCGGAGATCAACTTCCAGACGGTGTCGGGGTCGGCGGCCACCTCGGTACTGAGCGAGATCCACGGCTCCACGGGAAAACGGTAGCCAGCCCCACAGACCAGGACAACGCGTCGGCCGACACACCGCACGATGGAAGATCTTCGGCCCAGTCCGGTCACCGGCGAACCCACATCGCGACACCGGACGGAATAGTCCACACGGTCTGCGCAATTGTCCACGGATTCCTACCTAACGTGTGGCTCATGCGATGAGGACGGACGGAGCGGGATTTCCGGCCATTCGTCCTGTTCTGGCGGGTGAAACCCCGCCGGGCAGAAGGGGCGATGGGCATGACGGTCGGCGAGACGAACGTGCGCCAACACACCCGGCGACGCGGGTCGAGAACGCCCTACCTGCTGATCGCCCCCGCGGTCCTGGCGATGCTGGCGTTCCTCGTCTACCCGATGGGCAGCGTCGTCTACTACAGCCTGCGGCACTACAACCTGAGCAAGCCGTGGGAGGACGGCTTCGCCGGCCTGGACAACTTCGCCAGGATGCTCACCGAGGACCCGCTGTTCTGGCAGAGCCTCGGGTTCACCGCCCGGTGGGTCGTGGTCGAGGTCTCCCTGCAGCTGGTGCTGGGCCTGGCCCTCGCCCTGATCGTCAACGAGACGTTCGTCGGGCGGGCGTTCGCCAGGGCGATGGTGTTCTCGCCGTGGGCGGTGTCCGGTGTGCTGACCACCGGCATCTGGGTGCTGCTCTACAACCCGACGACGGGAATGTCCAAGTACCTCGCCGATCTCGGGCTGATGGACTACGGCGGCGCCCCGCTGGCCAACCCGGACACCGTCTTCCTCGCGGCGGTGGTCGCGGAACTGTGGCGCGGGGTCCCGTTCTTCGCGATCCTGCTGCTGGCCGACCTCCAGTCCATCCCGCGTGACCTCTACGAGGCCGCCTCGGTGGACGGGGCCAGCCGGTTGCGGCGCTTCTACCACGTCACGCTGCCGCACCTGAAGGACGCGATCATCCTCTCCACGCTGCTGCGCGCGGTGTGGGAGTTCAACAACGTCGACCTGCTGTACACCCTCACCGGCGGCGGGCCGGCGCACCAGACGACGACGCTGCCGCTGTACGTGGCGTCGACGGCCGTGCAGTCCCAGGACTTCGGCTACGGCTCGGCGCTGACCACGGCCGGGTTCCTGATCCTGACCTTCTTCTCGGTCGCCTACCTGCGGTTGGGCAAGTTCGGAGCGAAGTCGTGAGTACCGTGACCCCCACCCGTCCGGCTGCCCGACCGGCCCCGGACCGCCCGCCACCGGCCCGGCCCAACCGGGCGATCCGGGTCAGCAAGTGGCAGATCTACGTGCCGCTGGGCCTGTACCTGCTGTTCACGCTGGTGCCCTTCTACTGGATGCTGGTGTTCGCGGTCCGCCCGCGCGGGTCGACCTCGCTGCTGCCGTGGCCGGTGTCGCTGGAGAACTTCGAGACCGTGTGGAACGGGCTCGGGTTCGGCGTGTTCTTCGCCAACAGTCTCAAGGTCGGGGCGGCGGCGCTGGTGTCCACCACGGTGATCGCGCTGGCCGGCGGCTACGCCCTGGCCCGCTACCGGTTCCGCGGCCGCACGGCGTTCATGGTGGCCATGCTGTGCACCCAGTTCATCCCGGGCGCGATGATGCTGATCCCGCTGTTCGAGGTGTTCCGCACGCTGGAGCTGGTGAACAGCCTGTGGAGCCTGGTGATCGCCGAGACCGTCTTCCAGCTCCCGCTCTCGCTCATCCTGATCAGCGGCTTCATCCGCAACGTGCCGGTCGAGCTGGAGGAGGCCGCCTGGGTGGACGGCTGCTCGCGGCTGCGCGGGTTCCTGGTGGTGGTGCTGCCGATGCTGCGGCCGGGGCTGGTCGCGGTCGGGTCGTTCGCGTTCATCCACAGCTGGAACAACTTCCTGTTCGCGCTGATGTTCGTCAGCGAGCAGGAGAAGTACACGATCCCGGTGGGGCTCGCGTTCACCCTCGGCGAGTTCAGCGTCGACTTCGGCGCGCTGGCGGCCGGCGGCGTGGTGGCCGCGGTCCCGGTGGTGCTGGTGTTCGCGATCGTGCAGCGCTACCTGGTGCAGGGACTGTCGGCCGGGGCGGTGAAGGGATGACGGGCCGACCGGCCAGGGTGGTGCTCGCCGGCGCGGGCGGCCACGGGCACTGGCACCTGGACAACCTGCGCCGGCTGTCGGCCACGGGACTGGTCGAGCTGGTCGGGGTGTGCGACGTGGCGCCGGTGCCCGCCGAGGCGCTCGCCGGGCTGGGCACGCCCGAGTACTCCGCCGACCTGCCGGGCCTGATCCGGCGCACCGGCGCGGAGATCACCGTGCTGGTCACCCCGATCCACACGCACGCTGAGCTGGCGGTGGCCGCGCTGCGCGCCGGGTCGCACCTGCTGCTGGAGAAGCCGCCGGCGCCCAGCCTCGCCGAGTACGAGGTGATCGCGGCGGCCGTGCGGGAGACCGGACTGGCCTGCCAGGTCGGCTTCCAGACCCTCGGCTCGGACGCGATCCCCTTCCTGCGCAAGCTGATCGCCGACGGGCACCTCGGCCGGGTCAGCGGCATCGGCGTCGCCGGCGCCTGGAACCGGCCGGCCGCCTACTTCGGCCGGGCGCCGTGGGCCGGGCGGCGGCGTCTGGGCGAGGTCGCGGTGACCGACGGCGCGCTGACCAACCCGTTCGCGCACGCCATCGCCACCGCGCTGGCCGTGGCCGAGGCCGAACAACTCGGCGCGGTGGCCGAGATCGACGTCGAGCTGTACCGGGCCAACCCGATCGAGGCCGACGACACCTCCTGCGTGCGGCTCACGCTGCCCAGCGGGCTGGTGATCACCGTCGCGGTGACCCTGTGTGCCCCGGGCCGCGTCGAGCCGTCGCTGCTGGTGCACGGCGAGGCCGGCCGGGCGAGCCTGGTCTACACCCGCGACGAGGTGGAGGTCGTTCCGGCCACCGGCGCGCCGGCCCGCACCACCCACGCCAGGACCGACCTGCTGGAGAACCTGGTCGACCACGTGCGCACCGACGCGCAGCTGCTGGTCCCGCTGGCCAGGACCGGCGCGTTCATCCAGGTCCTGGAGGCGGTGCGGCGCGCGGCGGAGCCGGCGGAGATCCCCGAACGCCTCCAGGAGATCCGCCGCGACGACACCGGTGAGCCCACCGGCCGGGTACTGCCGGGCGTCGCCGAGCTGACCGCCCGCAGCGCCGAGCGGCTCGCGCTGTACTCCGAGCTGGACGCGCCGTGGGCGCCGGCCGAGCAGGTACTGCGGGTCGCCGGGCGCGACGTCGCGCACTACCGCTGGCGGGTCGACCTGCCGGTCACCGCCTCGCCCCGCCCGCACCTGCACCCGGTGCGCACGCTGGGCGGGGTGGCGGTCAGCGAGCTGGCGCCGGCCGACCACGTCCACCACCTGGGGGTCGGGATCGCGGTCGCCGACGCCGGCGGGGTGAACTTCTGGGGCGGCCGGACCTACGTACCCGGCGCCGGCCCGACCTGGCGCCACGACCACGGCCGGCAGCGGCACCTGCGGTTCCGCCGCCGCGAGGCCGACCGGTTCGGCGAGCACCTGGAGTGGGTCGGCCCCGACGGCGTGGCGATCCTCGGCGAGCGCCGCACGGTCGCGGCCCGCGGGGTCGAGGGCGCCGCCTGGCTGCTGGACGTGACCTTCACCCTCACCAACCTGACCGGCGCCCCGCTGGCCGTGCGCAGCTCGGCCACCAAGGGCCGGGCCGGCGCCGGCTACGGCGGGTTCTTCTGGCGCGCCCCCGGTTCGGCGACCGGACGCACGGTGTTCACCGAGCGGGTCGAGGGCGAGGACCTGGTCAACCACAGCCACGCGCCGTGGGTCGCGATGACCGGCACCGACCCCGACGGGCGGGACTGGACGCTGGTCATGGCCCAGCACGGGCACGTCGACCCGTGGTTCGTCCGGGTACGCGAGTACCCCGGGTTCGGACCGGCCCTGGCCTGGGAACGACCGCTGGTCGTCACCGGCTCGGTGACCAGGCGGGTGACCACCATCGTCGCCGACGGCCGCCTCGATCGGGACGCCTCGGCACAGCTTTTCGCCAGCACGACAGAGAGGTAGAAGGCCATGGCTCCAGGACGATGGTCGAGGACGGCCACGGCGCTCGCCGTGGGAGCGTGTCTGGCCCTGGCCGGATGCGGGGACGACCCGGCCGCCGACGGCACCACGACGATCACCTTCTGGGACGACAACGGCGGGCCAGCGCGCACCCCGGTGTGGGAGCACATGATCGCCGAGTTCGAGAAGGAGAACCCGACGATCAAGGTCAAGTACGTCGGGATCCCGATCGCCCAGGTCCAGCAGAAGTACGACACGGCCATCGCGGGTGGGGGGCTGCCCGACGTCGGCGGGGTGACCACGGCGATGCTGGCCAACCTGGCCGCCCGCGAGGTCCTCGAACCGATGGACGAGCGCCTCTCCGGCAGCGCGCTGGACGGCAAGCTCAACGAGCAGGTCGTGGACACGGTGAAGGCGACCGTGCCGGACGAGAAGCTGTACATGGTGCCGCTGTCGACGAACCTGGGCGTGTTCTGGTACCGCGCCGACTGGTTCGCCGAGGCGAAGATCTCCCCGCCGGCGAACTGGGACGAGTTCTACAGTGCGGTCGAGAAGCTGACCGACAGGCCCAACAACCGTTACGGCTACACGATTCGCGGCGGCGCCGGTTCGATCTCCCAGCTGTTGGAGGTGCTCTACGGCCAGTCGGGCATCGACGAGGTCTTCGACTCCTCCGGCGAGTCCACGGTCAACGACCCGGGCAACGTCGAGGCCCTGGAGCGGATCGCCGGGCTGTACAAGAAGGTCACGCCCGAGGCGGACGTCACCAACGACTACGTGAAGATGGTCGCCCAGTTCGACGGCGGCAACATCGGCGTCATGCAGCACAACCTGGGCTCCTACACCGACCACGTGGAGACCCTCGGCGAGGACAAGGTCGACGCGATGTTCGTCCCGGCCGGCGAGGACGGCACCCGCACGGTCACCTCGCACCCGGTCACCGGCCTGGGCGTGTTCGCCGCCGGCGAGCAGCGCGACGCGGCGTTCCGGTTCGCCGAGTTCGTGGCGGGCAAGGAGATGAACACCTACTGGGCCACCGAGACCGGGGTACTGCCGGCCAACACCGAGGTCGCCGACGCCGCCGGCCTGGAGCACATCACCCGGGCGGCGCAGGTGCTCAGCGACCCGGGCACCACGCTCGTCCAGCTGCCCTACTACCTGCCGGAGTTCAACTCCATCACCAAGACCGACGCCGAGCCGCAGTTCCAGAAGGTCCTGCTCGGTGAGCTGTCGGCCAGGGACTTCCTCGACGAGATGGCCGGCAAGCTCACCGAGGCCCAGGCCTCCTACGACGAGCGCAACGGGGGCTGAGCCGGATGAGAACACTCCCCGCGCTGGCGGCCACCCTGGTCACCGCCGCGTTGTGCTGGCCGGCGAGCGCGACCGCCGAGGTGTCGCTCGGCCGGCAGGTGCTCGCGCCCAACGACGGCTGGGCGTCCGAGGGCGCCGGCACCACCGGCGGCTCAGCGGCCCCGGCCGCCAACGTGCACGTCGTGGACGACCGGGCGGGTCTGGTGGCGGCGTTGGCCGCGCCGGCACCCAGGATCGTGTACGTTCGCGGCCGGATCGACGGCGACACCGACGACGCCGGCCGCCCGCTGGACTGCGACGACTACGCCGCCCCCGGCTACACCCTCGACGGCTACCTCGACGCCTACGACCCGGACGTGTGGGGCCGGGAGACCGAGCCGTCCGGGCCGCTGGAGGACGCCAGGGTCGCCTCGGCGGCCAACCAGACCGCGCGGATGAAGCTGAAGGTCGGCTCGGACACCACGATCGTCGGTCTCGGCCGGCACGCCGTGCTGGAGGGGGTGAACCTGCACGTCGACCGGGCGGACAACGTGATCATCCGCAACCTGACGTTCGTCGACGCGGCCGACTGCTTCCCGCGGTGGGACCCGACCGACGGCGCCAGCGGCGAGTGGAACTCCCTGTACGACAACGTGTCGGTCACCGGCTCGACGCACGTGTGGGTCGAGGGCAACACGTTCACCGACGGGGACAACCCGGACTCGGCGCAGCCGATCCACTTCGGCCGGCCCTACCAGGTGCACGACGGCCAGCTCGACCTCACCAACGGCTCGGACCTGATCACCGTGTCGTGGAACGCGTTCACCGGCCACGACAAGACGATGCTCATCGGCTCGACCAACAACCCGGCCACCGACCGGGGCCGGCTCAACGTGACCGTGCACCACAACCTGTTCGACACCACCCTGCAACGGCTGCCCAGGGTCCGGTTCGGACAGGTGCACGTCTACAACAACCACTACCGCGTGTCGGACGACCTGGTGTACGCGCTCGGGGTCGGTGTGGAGTCGGGCATCGTCGCGCAGGCCAACGTGTTCACCGCGAGCCGCGACCTGGCTCCCAGCCGTCTGGTGTACGACTGGGGCGGCACGGCGCTCACCGCGCGGGACAACCTGCTGCGCACCGGTCACCGTGCCGTCCCGGTCGACCTGGTCGCCGAGTACAACGCCGCCAACGACCCGGACCTGGGTACCGACGCCGGCTGGGAACCGGTCCGGCACACCAGGATCGACGCGCCGAGGGCGGTCCCCGCCCTGGTCGACCGGTTCGCCGGAGCCGATTCACACTGAGCCATCGCGAAAACAGAAAACTCCACAGAGTGTACGCGATTGTCCACCCGGTGCTCCGTAACGTGAATTGTGGTCGCCATCGAAGAAATTCGGATTATCGAATGATTTCGACGGGTCTCCCAAGGAATGGAGAGCATCATGGGTAAATCGATCGCGAAACGGGGCCTGGTAGGTGCTCTCGTGGTCGCGGCCGCCTCCGCGCTGACCGTCGTGGCGGCGGGGCAGGCGGCCGCCGTCGGCACCCCGACCGGGTTCGGCGCCGGCACCACCGGCGGCGGCAACGCCTCGCCGGTGACCGTCACCAGCTCATCTGCCCTGATCAGCGCCATGCAGAGCAGTGGTTCGGCGGTCATCCGGGTCAGCGGCATGATCTCGATCAGCGGCATGCAGGACGTCGCGTCCAACAAGACGCTGATCGGGGTCGGCTCCGGTTCGGGTATCACCGGCGGCGGCCTGGACGTCGACGACGCCGACAACGTGATCATCCAGAACCTGAACTTCCGTGGCTGGTCCGACGACGCCATCAACGTCCAGGACGGTTCGACGAAGATCTGGATCGACCACAACAGTTTCACCGACGGCTACGACGGCGCGGTGGACATCAAGCGCGGCTCGGACTACATCACCGTGTCGTGGAACCGGTTCTTCGGCCACGACAAGACGATGCTGCTCGGGCACAGCGACGGCAACGGCGGCCAGGACCGCGGCCACCTGCGGGTCAGCTACCACCACAACTGGTTCGACGGCACCAACCAGCGTCACCCCCGGGTGCGTTTCGGCGACCCGGTGCACGTCTACAACAACTACTACGACGGTGTCGGCGACTACGGTGTCGCGTCCACTGTGGAGGCCGGGGTTCTGGTCGAGGGCAACTACTTCGAGAACACCGACTCGCCGTGCGAGTTGGGCCAGGGTTCCTCGCCGGCCGGTGACCTGGTCGCCAGGAACAACCACTTCGTGAACTCGGGCGCCTGTGCCACCCAGGGCAGCGTCAACGGCATCCCGTACTCCTACTCGCTCGACCCGGCGAGCAACGTCAAGTCGATCGTCGAGAACGGCGCGGGCACGGGCAAGGTGGCCTGAGCGACACCGGTCGGTGACACCCACCCGGTGACACCCACCCGGCTCCCGGCACGCGTGTGCCGGGAGCCGTCGCGGTGTCCGCCCCTTGCCTTGTCAGCCGGGTGACCGTTATGTTGCAGAGAGTGTCGCCGGACCACACACGGTTCATCAACGTGGATGAGCGAGGCGAACATGACGGCTGCGCGGCTGACCATCGGCCTGGTGACGGCCAACATCCATCTCGGAGTCGGGGCCACGCTCTGGTCGGGCGCGCTCGACGCCGCCAGACGCCACGACGTCAACCTGATCTGCTTCCCCGGCGGTGAGGTCGGTGCCACCGACCGGCCGCGCAACCGCGTCTACGACCTGGTCGGCCCCGAACTGCTCGACGGGCTGATCTGCTGGGCGTCGACGCTGGGCCTGCCGGTCGCGCACGCCCGCGCCGCCCGGCTCGGCCGCCGCTTCGGCCGGCTGCCGATGGTCTCCCTCGGCGGTGCGATGGGCGAGGACCGGCCGCTGACCCTGGACAGCTACCGGGGCATGTGCACGGCGATCAGCCACCTGATCGAGGTGCACGGCCGCCGCCGGCTGGCGTTCATCCGGGGCACGGTCGCCAACCCGGTGATCGTCGAGCGCTACCGCGCCTACACCGACACCCTGGCGCGCCACCGGATCCCGCTGGACCGCACGCTGGTCTCCGCGCCGGTCGACTTCCACCTGGAGGCCGGCGCGTCGGCCATGCGGGTCCTGCTCGACGCCAGGGCACTGCGTCCGGGCCGCGACTTCGACGCGGTGGTGGCCTGTAGCGACTTCCTGGCCGCCGACGCGTTGCGGGAGCTGTCCGGGCGGGGTGTGCGGGTGCCCGAGGACGTCGCGGTCATCGGCGTCAACGACTCGCCGGAGGCCACTCTGGTCGACCCGCCGCTGACGTCGGTGTCCATGCCCTTCGCCGAGTTGGGGGAGCTGGCGGTGGAGACGATGGTGGCCAGGCTGCGCGGGTGTGCGGTGGCCACGGTGCCGGCCCCGGCCTCCACCCTGGTCGTGCGCCGCTCCTGCGGCTGCCCCGGCCCGCTGTTGGCGCACCTGGACGAGGACGCGGCGCAGGACCCTGGCCGGACGAGCCTGGCCGAGCTGCGCGCCGAGCTGTCGGCGCTGGCGGCCGGGCGGGGCGTCGTGCCGCCGGCCGGCCGCCAGGCCCTGTGCGCCGGGCTGCTGGCGGCGCTCGACGGTGGCGACGACGGCGTCTTCCTCGCCGGGGTCGACCGGGTGGTGACCGGTCTGGCCGGCGCCGGCCGGGAGGTCGACCCGTGGGAGTCGCTGCTGACCGAGGTGCGGACGCTGGCCCTGCGGCACGTCACCGGCCCGGTCAGGGTGCGCGTGGAACGGCTGCTGGACCGGGCGCGGCTGGTCGTGGCCGACGTGCGGCGCCGGCTGCTGGAGTACGAGCGGTGGCAGGCCGAGCAGACCTCCCGCCGGCTGCGGGAGCTGGGCAACGCGCTGTCCTCGGCGGTGGACATGGGCGCGCTGACCGGCGTGCTGGACCGTCAGCTGCCGGTGATCGGCGTGCCGCACTGCCGGCTGCTGCCCGAACCCGCGCGTCAGCAGGCGTTCGCGGGGCTGCTGCCGACCGACCGCCGGTTCAGCATGGTGGCCGAGCCGCTCTACGTCCGCGACGAGCTGCTGGGCTTCGGCCTGTTCGAGGTGGGGCCGCGTTCCGGTGCGGTCTACCGGGCGCTCGGCGACCAGATCAGCGCCAGTATCAAGGAGATCGGCCTGTTCGACGACGTGCGCGCCGCCCGGGATCTCGCCGAGCAGGCCAACCGGGTCAAGACGACCCTGTTGAGCAGCGTGAACGACGAGCTGCGGGCCCCGGTCCAGGAGATCCGCCGCCGGGTGGACGACGCGCTGCGCACGGTGGAGTCCCTCGCGGACGCCCCGCCGCGACTCGTGGTGGGGCTCAAGGAGATCCAGGTCAGCGCCGAGCACCAGCTAGGCGTGCTCAGCGACCTGCTGGACCTGTCCAAGGCGGAGATCGACACTCTCGACCTGGCCCCTGAGCTGGTCGACCCGGCCGCGTTGCTGGCCGAGGTCGGCCGGCGTCGCCCGCCCGGCCCGCTGCCGCTGATCCAGGCCGACCGCAGAAGGCTGCGCCAGGCGCTGGTGAGCCTGCACGGCTGCGTCGAGCGGCTCACCGGCGGCGCGGGCGGTGTGCGGGTGGAGGTCGAGGTGGTGCCGCCGAACCTGCGGATCCGCTTCGGCCGGCGGGGTGTGCGGCCCACCGGGCTGTGGGGTGCCGAGGCGGTGGACGGCGGGCTGGCGTTGCCGATCACCCGCCGGCTGATCACCCTGCACAACGGCTCGCTGCGGTTCGGGTCCGGGCCGGCGGGGGTGACCGTCGAGGTGTCGCTGCCGCTGCCCTGCCCGAGGGGCCGGCCGGCCCCGGCTGGGGACCACGTGCTGCTGGTCGGCGCCGACCGGTCGCTGGGCCAGTTGGCGGACCTGCCGGTGCGGCACGTGCGGACCGGCGACGACCTGGCCGCCGTGCTCGACGGCACCCGCCCGGCGGCGGTGGTCTGGGACGCGGCGTCCGGGCGGGCCGAGGACTGGTCGCTGGTGCGCTACCTGCATGACCACGCGATGCTGCGGCGCACCCCGTTCCTGGTCTACGGCGAGGTCTGCGGAGCCGACCTGGACGAGGCGATCACCGCGCGCCGCCCGGCGGAGCTGGCCGGCCCGGTGCTGATCGCCGACGTCGATCCGGCCACCCAGGCCACCTACCACCGCCTGGTCGCCCAGGTGCGGCCGGGACACGTCGTGCTGGTGGCCGCCGACGGCGCGGCCGCGCTGGCGGCGCTGGAGGAGGACGTGCCCAGCCTGGTGATCGTGTCCCAGACCCTGCCGGACATGGACGGCTTCGACGTGCTGGACCGGCTGCACGGCGAGGGCCGGTTGCCCAACGTCCCCGTTCTCGTCCTCAGTGGACGGACGATCACGGTCGAGGACATCCAGCGGGCCGAGCCCTACGGCCGGTCGGTGTTGCTGGGCAAGGGAATCCTGTCCGAGGCGGAGACCAGTGCGCTGGTCGCCCGGTTGTCGATGCCGCGCCACCAGGCGCCGCAGCGCAGCAGTCTGCTGGTCAAACACGCGGTGGCGTTCCTGCATCAGCACTACCACCACCAGATCACCCGGCGCCAGGTCGCCCAGGCGGCGGGGATGAGCGAGGACTATCTCAGCCGGACGTTCCACCGTGAGCTGTGCGTCTCACCGTGGGAGTACCTCAACCGGCTGCGCATCCAGCGCGCCAAGGAGCGGCTGCGGGAGAGCGACGAGAGCGTCCAGGTGGTCGCGCGGCGGGTCGGGTTCCACGACCGCGCCTACTTCAGCCGCATGTTCCGCAAGCTCGTCGGCATCCCGCCGCAGGCCTACCGCGAGTCCTGGGCGCCGAGCACCCGATAGGGATGCGCCCGCGCGGCCGGGTCGCCGGTTTCGGTCGCGCGGAGCGTGTCCCCGGCTCCTTTCCGTCGGTTTGGGAGCGCTCCCAAATGGTACGCCGCGAGTGGTCGGAACTGTCAACGTGCCAACGTTGCCAGGAGTCGGTTGGTGCCCGCGACGCCCGGCGCCGGACCGGTTGCCGCCAGACGGTGTTGGCCGTGGTCGCTGATCATGGCGTTGTCCCCGTCGAGACGGTCACCCGTGCGGCGGAGCGTCATGAGCCTCCTTCATGCCTGTCCGCATCCCGAGAGGCATGGATTGATACCTTCCGGGCATGGTGCACGCGCTGGAGCAGGGGCGTGGGTGCGTCGCCGTCGCCGACGAACCGCACTTCGGTCGTGCCGCGACGAAGCTCACGATGACCCAGCCCCCGCTGAGCAGGTAGATCCAGAAGCTGGAGCGGCTTCATCCCGACCACGTGATGCCCTGACGGTATCGCGTCATGCGAAACAGCACTTGGACAGGCATCGTGGGGAGCCTTTTGATGGATTCGTGACGATCCTGCCTCCGGACGCCCTGGCCGACCGTCTGCGCTCCGGTCTGCTGTCCTTCCCGGTGACCCACTTCGACGCCGACCTCCAGTTCGACGAGCCCCGCTACCGCGAACACCTGGCCTGGCAGGCCGGGTTCGACGTCGCCGGCCTGTTCGCCGCCGGCGGCACCGGCGAGGGCTTCTCGCTGACCTCCGCCGAGGTGGACCGCGTCGTGCGGGCCGCCGTCGACGAGGTCGGCGGGCGGGTGCCGGTCCTGGCCCCGGCCACCGGCGCGACCGTCGTCGCGCTCGCCCAGGCGCGGGCCGCGGAGGCCGCCGGCGCGTCGGGCGTGCTGCTGTTCCCGCCCTACCTCACCGAGGCCGGCCAGCGCGGGCTGGTGGAACACGTCAGCACGGTGTGCCGGGCCACCCGCCTCGGGGTGATCGTCTACAGCCGCGCCAACGCGGTGTTCACCGACGCCTCGGTGGCCGAACTGGCCGACCGCAACCCGAACCTCATCGGCCTCAAGGACGGCGTCGGCGACATCGAACGGCTCACCCGCACCTACGCCAAGGTCGGCGACCGGCTGATCTACGTCGGCGGCCTGCCCACGGCCGAGACCTTCGCCCTGCCGCTGCTGCAACTGGGCGTCAGCACGTACTCCTCGGCGCTGTACAACTTCCTGCCCGAGTTCGCGCTGCGCTTCTACGCCGCGGTCCGAGCCCAGGACCGGGAGACGGTGTACCGCCTGCTGTCGGAGTTCGTCATCCCCTACCTGGACATCCGCGACCGAGGCCGGGGTTACGCGGTGTCGATCGTGAAGGCCGGGCTGACCGCCGTCGGCCGGGACGGCGGCCGGGTCCGGCCCCCGCTGTCCGACCTGTCCACCGACGAGCTGGCGGAGTTGACCGACCTGGTAAGGAAGGTCGGATGAGCCCCACCGTCGAGCGCGTCGAGGTCGTGCCGGTCGCCGGGTACGACAGCATGCTGTTGAACCTCAGCGGCGCGCACGGCCCGTACTTCACCCGCAACATCGTCATCCTGACCGACGACGATGGCCGCGTCGGCCTCGGCGAGGTGCCGGGCGGCGAGGCCATCCGGCGCACGGTCGCCGACGCCGCCGGCCTGGTCACCGGCCGCCCGGTCGCCACCTACCCGGCGACGCTGCGCGCGGTGGCCGACACCTTCGCCGGCCGGGACGCCGCCGGGCGCGGGAGGCAGACCTTCGACCTGCGCACCACCGTGCACGCGGTCACCGGCCTGGAGTCCGCGCTGCTCGACCTGTTCGGCCAGTTCCTCGGTGTGCCGGTGGCCGACCTGCTGGGCGATGGCCGCCGCCGCGACGCGGTGCCCGTCCTGGGCTACCTGTTCTACGTCGGCGACCGGCGCGCCACCGACCTGCCCTACCTCGCCGAGCCCGACCCGGCCGACGACTGGGAACGGCTGCGCCGCGAGCCGGCGCTGTCCACCGAGGCCGTCGTCGCGCTGGCCGAGGCCGCGCGCGCCCGCTACGGGTTCGCCGATTTCAAGCTCAAGGGCGGGGTCCTGCCGGCCGAGCGGGAGATCGCCGACGTGGTGGCGCTGGCCGAACGGTTCCCCGACGCGCGGATCACCATCGACCCCAACGGCGCGTGGCCGCTGGCCGAGGCGGTCGCGCTGTGCCGGGACCTGCGCGGCGTGCTCGCCTACGCCGAGGACCCGGTCGGCGCGGAGGCCGGCTACTCCGGGCGGGAGACCATGGCCGAGTTCCGCCGCGCCACCGGACTGCCGACCGCCACCAACATGATCGCCACCGACGGGCGCCAGCTCGCGCACGCCGTGCGTGCCGGTGCCGTGGACATCCCGTTGGCGGACCCGCACTTCTGGACCGTGCGCGGCGCGGTCCGGGTCGCCCAGCTCTGCACCGACTTCGGCCTGACCTGGGGTTCGCACTCCAACAACCACTTCGACATCTCGCTGGCGATGCTCACCCACACCGGCGCGGCCGCCCCCGGCCCGATCACCGCCCTGGACACCCACTGGATCTGGCAGGACGGCCAGGCCCTGACCCGCCGGCCACCCCGGGTCGAGAACGGTCAGGTCACCGTCCCGACCAGTCCCGGCCTTGGCCTGGAACTGGACCGCGACGCCCTGGCCGCCGCCCACAACCTGTATCGCGAACACGGCCTGGGCGCCCGCGACGACGCGATCGCCATGCGCCAGCTCGTCCCCGGCTGGGTGTTCGACCCCCGACGTCCTTGTCTGGCCGGTGTTTCATGATCGACCGGATCACGTCGGTGACCCTGTCGTCGGTGCGGTTGCCGTTGGCCACGGGGATCAGCGACGCCAAGGTGTTCACCGGGCGGCAGCGGCCGATGACCGAGGTCGCGTTCCTGTTCGCCGAGATCGCCACCGAGGCGGGGCTGCGCGGTGTCGGCTTCGGCTACGCCAAGCGGGCCGGTGGGCCGGCCCAGTTCGCGCACGCCCGCGAGGTCGCGCCCGAGCTGATCGGCGAGGACCCCAACGACATCGGCCGGCTGTGGACCAAGCTCGTCTGGGCCGGCGCCTCGGTCGGGCGCAGCGGCGCGGCGACCCAGGCCCTGGCCGCGGTCGACATCGCGCTGTGGGACCTCAAGGCCAAGCGGGCGAACCTGCCGCTGGCCAAGCTGCTCGGCGCCCACCGCGACTCGGTGCGCTGCTACAACACCTCCGGCGGCTTCCTGCACGAGCCGGTCGAGCGGATCCGGGACAACTGCACCGCCACGCTCGAGTCCGGGGTCGGCGGCATCAAGATCAAGGTCGGCCAGCCGGACCACCGCGCCGACCTGCGCCGGGTCGCGGCCATCCGCGAACACCTCGGCGACGACGTGCCACTGATGGTCGACGCCAACCAGCAGTGGGACCGGCCGACCGCGCACCGGATGGGCGCCGCGCTGGAGGAGTTCGGCCTGGTCTGGATCGAGGAGCCGCTCGACGCCTACGACGCCGCCGGCCACGCGGCGCTGGCCGCCGCGCTGACCACGGCCGTGGCCACCGGCGAGATGCTCACGAGCGTCGCCGAGCACCACGAGCTCATCCGCCACGGCGCGGCCGACGTCCTGCAACCCGACGCGCCGCGCATCGGCGGCATCACCGAGTTCCTCCGCCTCGCCGCGCTCGCCGACCACCACCACCTGGAGCTGGCGCCGCACTTCGCGATGGAGATCCACCTGCACCTGGCCGCCGCCTACCCGCGCGAGCCGTGGGTGGAACACTTCGACTGGCTGCACCCGCTGTTCGAGGAGCGGCTGGTGACCGAGGGCGGACGGATGTGGCTGCCCGACCGGCCCGGCCTGGGCATCACCCTCAGCGAACGGGCCAGGGCGTGGACCGTCGACTCCGCCACGATCGACCAGCCACCGGGAGGAACACCGTGACCGACGTACTCAGCATCGACCCGCGCACCGGCGAGATCGCCGAGGTCGTCGCCGCCGAGACGTCCACGGCCGACCTCGCCGCGCTGTGCTCGGCCGCCGTGAACGCCGCCCCGGCCCTGGACGCACTGGGCCGCGCCGGTCGCGCCGCGCTGCTGCGCGCCATGGCCGACGCACTGGAGGCCCGCCGCGCCGAGGTCGTCGCCGTCGCCGACCGGGAGACCGCGCTCGGCGGGACCCGGCTGGGCGGTGAGCTGACCCGCACCGCCTACCAGCTGCGGGTCTTCGCGGACGTCCTCGACGACGGCGGCTACCTGGAAGCGGCCGTCGACCACGCCGGCGACACCCCGATGGGGCCGCGCCCGGACCTGCGGCGGATGCTGGTGCCGCTGGGCCCGGTCGCCGTGTTCGGCGCGAGCAACTTCCCGCTGGCGTTCTCGGTCCCCGGCGGGGACACCGCCTCCGCGCTGGCCGCCGGCTGCCCGGTGGTGGTCAAGGCGCACGGCTCGCACCCGGCGACGTCCCAGCTCTGCCACGACATTCTCGCCGAGGTCGCCCCGGCGGGCACCCTCGGCCTGGTGCACGGGGTGCGTGCGGGCGCGGAGCTGGTGGCGCACCCGGCGATCCGCGCTGTCGGCTTCACCGGCTCGGTGGCCGGCGGCCGGGCGCTGCTGGAGATCATCGAACGCCGGCCGGACCCGGTGCCGTTCTTCGGCGAACTCGGCAGCCTCAACCCGGTGGTGGTCACCCCGGCCGCGGCCGCAGGGCGGGGCACGGCGATCGGCGGCGAGCTGATCGGCTCGGCGACCCTCGGCGCCGGCCAGTTCTGCACGAAACCGGGCCTGGTCCTGGTTCCGGCCGGCGCCGACGGTGACGTCGTGGTCGCGGCGATGGCCGGCGCGGTGGGGGAGTCCGGCTCCCAGGTCCTGCTCAACGAGGGCATCGCCGGCTCGTTCGACCGGCTGTCCGGGACCCTCGCGGGACTGCCGGGTGTGGAGGTCCTCGCCCGGGGCGCCGGTCCGGCCACCGCCGGGTTCACCGCAGCCCCGCTGCTGTTGGGCACCACCGCCGCCGCGCTGCCGGCCGAGGTGACCGAGGAGTGCTTCGGCCCGGTCACCGTCGTCGTGCGCTACGCCGGCGAGGACGAGCTGTTCGCGGTGCTCGCGACGCTGCCCTCCTCGCTGACCGCGACCGTGCTGCGCGGCGAGGCCGAGACCGACCTGCCCCGGGAGCTCTCCCAGCGGCTGCTCGCCCGCGCCGGCCGGCTGGTCTACGACGGCTACCCCACGGGTGTCGCGGTGTCCTGGGCCCAGCACCACGGCGGCCCGTGGCCCTCGACCAACTCCCAGCACACCTCGGTCGGCACGACCGCCATCCGGCGTTTCCTGCGCCCGGTGACCTGGCAGAACGCCCCGGCCGAGCTGCTGCCGGCCGAGCTGGCCGACGACTACCGGCAGATCCCGCGCCGCGTCGACGGCGTGCTGGAGCTGCCCTGACCTCGGTTCTGGCCGGTTTCGGCGCGCTGATCGCGGTCATCGCCGTCGGCTGGGTCGCCGGCCGGGTGCGGGTGCTGGGGGAGGAGGCGGCCGGGGTCCTGTCGCGCCTGTCGTTCTACGTCGCGACGCCCGCGCTGCTGCTGCTCACCCTGGCCGAGGCCGACCCCGGGGTGCTCGCCTCGCCGGCGCTGGTCGCCATCGCCGGCAGTGCCCTGCTGTGCGCGGCGGGGTACGTGGCCCTGGCCCGCTGGCGGTGGCGTTCGCCGCCGGGCCGGCTGGCCACCGGCGCGCTCGCCGCCTCGTACGTGAACTCCGGCAATCTCGGCGTGCCGCTCACGGCCTACGTGCTCGGCGACGCCTCGTACGTGGCGCCGGTGCTGCTGTTCCAGGTGCTGGCGCTCGGGCCGGTCGGGTTGAGCGTGCTCGCCGGAGCCCGCGAGGGAGTCTCCCGGCGCCGGCTGCTGACCCAGCCGCTGCGCACGCCGATCGTGCTGGGCTGTCTGGCTGGCCTGGCGATCGCGGCGGTCGGGTGGCGGATGCCCGAACCGCTGACCCGGCCGATCGAGCTGATCGCCGCGCTCGCGGTCCCGGCCGCGCTGCTGGCGTACGGCCTGAACCTGCACGGCGCGCCCCGCCCGGCCTCGGGCGAGGGCGCCGGCCAGGTGTGGCTCGCGGTGGTGCTCAAGGTGGTGGTCCACCCGGTGCTGGCCTACGTCCTTGGCCGCTGGGTCGCCGGCCTGGACGGGGTGGCGCTGCTCGCGGTCACCCTCACCTCGGCGCTGCCGACCGCGCAGAACGTGTTCGTCTACGCCGCCACCTACGACCAGGGCACCGAACTGGCCCGCGACGTCGTGCTGCTCAGCACGGTCGGCTCGGTGCCGGTCCTGATCGGCATCGCGCTGCTGCTGTCCGGTACCTAGGTGGCACGCAGTTGGGAGACCCGCGCGTCGAGGTTGCGGAAGTGCTCGTCCATCGCGACCTCCGCGCGGGCCACGTCGTGCTTGCGCAGCGCGGTGACGATCGCCCGGTGGCGGCGCACGGTCTGCATGGGGTTGGGGTCGGTGACGCCCAGCCGGTGGTTGACCCGGTGGAAGACGTCCCAGAACGCCCGCAGCAGTTGGGTCACCAGCGCGTTGTTCAACGACCGGTACAGCACCTCGTGGAACTCCCGGTCCTCCTCGGCGAACGTCTCGCCGGACTTCGCGCGTTCGCTCATCCGTTTGGTGACCTCGTCGAGCGCGGCGAGGTCCTCCTCGGGGACCGAGGCGGCGACCCGGCGGATCAGCGCGTTCTCCAGCGCCTCCCGCACCTCCAGGATCTCCTCCATCGACCGCAGGTCCCGGCCGATGTCGTGCAGCGCGCGGAAGGTCAGGCCGTCGGCGAGCGGGTCGAGCGACAGCCGGCCGACATAGGTGCCGTAGCCGTGCCGGATCTCCACGATGTCCAGCGCCTGCAACGCTTTGAGCGCCTCGCGGATGGAGTTGCGGCTCACCCCGAGCGTTTCCACCAGCTCGGTCTCGGTGGGCAGCGGATCGCCCGATTTGAGGCCACGGCTGAGAATGAGCCCGGTGATCTCATCCCTGATCGCCCGACTCATCCTGGTGGCCAGCTTGGCCGGCGTGTGCTGCGTCACGAGAACCTCCCGCGTCGAACCTTAGAGCAGACCGGCTTCGGCGAGATGGCGCCGTACTGCTTCGCGTTCCGCGTCGTCGAGGGGGACCATCGGCAGGCTCGTGGTCGCGCTGGTGATCACCCCTCTGGCCACCAGCCCTTCCTTGAACGCGCCGATGGCCGAGGAGTACCGGCCCATTCTGGGGCCGCCGACCCGGATCAGTTCGAACAGCCGCCCCAGCCGGGTCTGCTCGGCGCGCGCGGTGTCCCAGTCCTGGCGCCGCGCGGCCTCGTAGAGGCGCAGGTACCCGTGCGGGTCGACGTTGCCGATGCCCGGCACGAGGCCGTGTGCGCCGAGGAACAGGCCGAGGTCGGCCAGGGTCTCGGAGCCGGAGTAGCAACGCAACGCCGTGGCGTCGGTGGCCGCCAGGACCTCGCGCAGGCCTTCCAGGTCACCGCTGGAGTCCTTGAGGGCGGCGAGGGTGCCGTCGGCGGCGAGTTCGGCGACGACGTCGGCCGGCAGCTTCGAGCCGACGGAGCTGGGGATGTCGTAGGCGATCAGCGGCAGGTCGACCGCCGCGCGGATGGCCCGGAAGTGGCCGGGGAACTCCGTCGGGTGGGTCGGGGCGTAGAACGGCGCGGTGGCCACGAGCGCGTCGGCGCCGGCGGCCCGCGCGGCGCGCGCGTGGGCGATCACCCGGGGCGTGGTCGTGTCGATCACCCCGGCCAGGACGGGAACCTGGCCGGCGGCGACCCCGGCGACCACCTCCAGCGTCCGGTAGCGCACCTCGTCGGGGAGGTAGGCGACCTCGCCGGTGGACCCGGTGACGAACAGGCCGTGCATGCCGGCGTCGATGAGGAACGCGGCGAGGCGTTCCAGCGAGGGCACGTCCAGCTCCCGTTCCGGGGTCAGCGGGGTGCACACGGGTGGGACGACGCCGCCGTCGAGCTGTGTCAAGAGTGTCTCCCTCGGGGACCGGGTGCCTGCCTCGACATCCTACGTCCTATGTCCAATGTCCTACGCTTGCTTGGGCTGTCCACTGTGGAACCCCGGTCGGCGGGCCGTGGCCCCGCCCACCGACCGGGGACGACTCAGCCGGCCGAACCGGTCCCGGCCAGCTCCCGCAGCGACAGCTGGGTGAACGTGATCGTCTCGTAGCTGCCGTTCACGCCGGTCTCGTACAGCAGACCGATCCGGGAACCGGTCAACTGCACCAGGTCCGAGTACGCGGCCGGCGCGTCGGACACGACCTTCGCGTCCCGCCAGGTCCGGCCGCCGTCCGAGCTGGCCCGGATGGTCAGCTGGCGGCGGGCGGTCGCGTTGGCCGGCCCGGAGAACAGCAGGGTGTCCGGCCGCACGGTCTGCAACACGGTGCCCTGCACCTTCGGGATCGTCAGTCCGGGCTGCTGGGCGTAGGGCGCGGCCAGCGACGCGCCGCCGTCGCGGCTGTACCCGTCGACCCGGTTGGTGCCGGTGCCCTGGTTGCGGGAGTTGAAGTACAGCCGCCCGTCGGGCAGCTCGGCCACCGTGGTCTCGTTGGAGGCGGTGGTCGTGTCGGCCAGGTCCTCGGTGAACCCGATCCGCCAGGTCCGGCCGCCGTCGTCGCTGATCAGGTCGTGGCCGCCGTAGTACTTCGCCTCGGTGCCGACGTCCGGCGAGCCGGCCGGCGGGGCCTGCGAGTGGTTGGCCGGCACCACGATCCGCCCGGCGTGGCGGCCGTGCCGCAGCACGATCGCGTGCCCGGGACCGGTGGCGTACCAGCGCCAGTCGGCCTTCTTGGCCACCGAGGTGATCTCCCGGGGCGGACTCCAGGTGCGGCCGTTGTCCTTGCTGCGCTGGACGAACACCCGCCGGCTGTCCTCCGCCGACACCGTGCCGGACATGATCTCCCGCTCGGTGACCCGCCCGTTGGTCGTGGTCAGCAGGACGATCTCGCCGCCGGGCAACACGACCGGCGCGGGGTTGCCGGCCGTCGCGTCACCGTTGGTCGACACCACCGCCAGCGGCCCCCACGTGCAGCCGCCGTCGGTGGACCGACGCAGCACGACCTGGATCGCTCCGGTGTCACCGGCCGACTCGACCCGGCCCTCGGCGAAGGCCAGCACCGTGCCGCCCCGGCCCTGGACCACCGCCGGGATGCGGAAGGTGTGGTAGCCCTCGGTTCCCGAGGTGTAGGGCACCGACGTACAGCCGCTGGGCGGGGCCGGTGCCGCGGTCGCTGGCTGGGCGAGCGGAACGCCCAGCATGGCGACGGCCAGCGCGGCCAGCACCACACGAGGTTTTCTCACGGGGTTGTGCCTCCTTGGGTGGGGTGGACCCGGTCGAGCGGCAGGTGCAGCACCTGGCCCGCCGGAACGTCGGTGTTGGACAGTCGGAGCCGGTCGAGTTCGGCCGGGGACAGCGCGCGGGTGTGGAAGCGGACCTCGTCCAGCTCACCGGCCAGCCGCTGCTGGTAGTCCTGGCGCTGCCCCAGATGCAGCTGGAAGGCGACCCGTTCACCCAGCGCGCCGCCGACCGCGTCCCCGGCGGCCGCCAGCTCGCCGTCCACCCACAGCAGCAGCAGCCCCGCCGAGCGTTGCAGCGCCAGGTGGTGCCAGCGGCGGTCGGCGTAGGACTCGGTGGTGGCGACCGAGGAGCTGCCCTCGGCGGTGGTCAGCCACGCCCGCAGCCGGTTGGCGCCCGGCTCGGCCCGCAGCCACAGCTGCGGCGCGGTGGAACCCATGCCACCCAGCCACAGCAGCGCCTGGTCACCGGTCTTCTCGCCGTAGCGGAACCAGGTGCTCAGCGTCAGGTCACCCTCGCCCGGCAGCTGGGCCGGGTGGTAGGGCACCCGCAGGTAGTCGTCGACGCCGTCCAGGCGCAGTGCGTCGCCGTACCGGCCGCCGGTGGTCCGGGCGCCGCCGAGCACGACGGCCGCCGTCCTGGTCCTCGACATGTCCGGAGTGGACGGTCCGGCGGGCCGGCGCCACCCGAGGAGGTCCTCGGTGAACCGCGCGAAGCGGATCTCGTCGCGGGCGTCCACCGGGCCGGCCTCGTAGAGCAGGCCGATCTCGGCCGTGCGGACCGTCCGGTCGCTGATCTGCACCAGGTCGGAGTAGCCGGACCAGTCGTCGGTGATCCGGGTCCCCTGCTCGGCGGACTCCCAGGTCCGGCCGCCGTCGAAGGAGGAGCGGATCATCATCCAGCGGCGGCGGTCGGTGTCCGACGGCGCGGAGAACAGGATCCGGTCACCGCGCCCGATCCGCTCCAGGCGCAGTACCGCGCCCTGCACGGTCGGGGTCACCAGGTCGGGGATCGGCGTCCAGCCGGTGCTGAAGGTCTCGCCGCCGTCGCGGCTGACCGCGTAGGTCCGGTTGCCGACCGAGGTGCCGCCCTGCTCGCGGGCGCTGGCGTACACCGAGCCGTCGGCCAACTCGGTGACCGTGATCTCCTGCGGTTTCTGGGTGAACCGCCCACCCGGCGGGAACTCGGTGCGGCCAAGCGCCCCGATCCGCCAGGTCTCGCCGTGGTCGTCGCTGTACACCAGGGCGCCGTCGTTGGCGTGGGCGCGGGTGCCGTCGCTGGCCTCGCCGCTGATCCCGAACACCAGCCGGCCCGCGTGGCGACCCCTGGTCAGCTGGATGCCGTGCACCGGGCCGGTGGCGATCCACCAGTCCCAGTCCGGGCGCTTCACCTGGTCGCTCAGGTCGACCGGGTCCGACCAGCTCCGCCCGTCGTCGTCGCTGTACTGCAGGTGCGGCGTGCGCGTGCACGGGGTGTCGCACGGGCCGTCGTCGTCGCGGCCGGCGTTGTAGGTGGTGAACAGGAAGATCCGGCCGGTGACCCGGTCCACGATCGGCACCGGGTTGCCGTGGGTGTCCCCGCCGCCCTCGTTGACCAGCGACAGCGGTGACCAGGTCCGGCCGCCGTCGGTGGACCGCCTGAGCACGACGTCGATGTCGCCGGTGTCCCCGCAGTTGTCCACCCGCCCCTCGGCGAACGCGAGCAGCGACCCCTCGACGCCCCGCACGACCGCCGGGATCCGGAAGCAGGCGTAGCCCGACTCCTGGTCGGCCCGGAACAGGACCTGCTGGTCCAGCACCGGTTCCGGCGCCCGTTCGGCGAGCGCCGCCGGTGGGGCGAGCAGCGCGGCGCACAGGGCGCCGGCGAGCAGGAGCTTCACGGGTGACCGTCCTCTACGACTCGGGGTGGATGCAGCGGTAGGTGTGTCCCGGTGCGGGGGTGGACAGCGGCGGGACGTCGGCGGCGCACTCGTCGGTGGCCTTCCAACAGCGGGTGCGGAACCCGCAGCCGCTGGGCGGGCGGGTCGCCGAGGGCACCGGCCCGGTGAGGATGATCGGTTCGACGTCGTGGCGCAGGCTCGGTGTGGCCGAGAACAGCGCCCGCATGTACGGGTGGTGCGTGCCGTCCGGCACGGCCGAGGCCGGCGCCTGTTCCACGATGCGCCCGAGGTACATCGTGACGATCCGGTCGCTCATCTTCCGCACGGTCTGGATGTCGTGGGAGACGAACAGCATCGCCAGCCCCAGCCGCTCCCGCAGGTCGATCAGCAGGTTGAGGATCTGTGCGCGGACCGACACGTCCAGCGCCGAGGTCGGCTCGTCGGCCACCAGCAGCGCGGGGCGCAGCGCCAGCGCCCGGGCGATCGCCACCCGCTGGCGCTGACCGCCGGAGAGCTGGCCCGGGACCGCGTCGGCGACGCTGTCCGGCAGACCGACCAGCGACATCAGCTCCCGCACGCGGTCGGCTCGTTCGGCCGGCGTGCCGTCGCGGTGCACGTCCAGCGGGTCACGGATGATCATCTCCACCGACAGCCGCCGGTTGAGCGCGGTCGTCGGGTCCTGGAAGACCATCCCCACGTCCCGGCCGAACCGCCCGGCCCGCTGGGCGGCGTCCATCTCCCACAGCGGATCGCCGCGGAACCGCACGGTGCCGCCGGTCGGCCGCTGCAACCCGACGACCACCTTCGCCAGCGTCGACTTCCCGCAGCCCGATTCTCCGACGACCCCGACCGTCTCACCCTCGCGCAGCACCAGGTCGGCGGCGGTCAGCGCGTACACGCTGTCGTGGCCGAACAGCCGGGCGCCACGGGTGCGGTGCACCACGTGCACCTGGTCCAGTTCCAGCAACGCGGTCACGGCGCGACCACCTCCGCGTCCACCCGCGCCGGGTGGTGGCAGGCGACCAGATGGGTCACCGTGTCGCCGTCCCGGACCGGCGGATCCGTGTGGCACACCGAGCGCGCCGCCGGACACCGGTCGGCGAACCGGCACCCCGGCGAGAAGTCCGCCGGCGAGGGCACCACACCCTTGATCTGGGTCAACCGCGCCGCGTTCTCCTCCAGCGAGAGCACCGCGCTGAGCAGGCCCCGGGTGTAGTGGTGGCGCGGCGCGCCGACGACCCGGGCGATCGTGCCGGTCTCGGCGACCTGTCCGCCGTACATCACCACGACCCGGTCGGCGATCTCCGACACCAGCGCCAGGTCGTGGGACACCAGCACCAGCGCGAACCCGAGCTGTTCCTGCAACCCGAGCAGCAGCTGCATGATCTGCGCCTGCACGGTCACGTCCAGCGCGGTCGTCGGCTCGTCGGCGACGATCAGCCGGGGGTCGCGGGACAGCGCCATCGCGATCAGCACCCGCTGGCGCTGCCCGCCGGACAGCTCGTGCGGGTAGGCGCGCAGCGTCCGCTCCGGGTCCAGGTTCACCAGCTCCATCAGCTCGACCGGGGTGCGGGTGCCGCCGCGCCGGGTGAACTGCTTGAGCTGGGAGTGGATCGTCATCGCCGGGTTCAGCGAGCTGAGCGCGTCCTGGTAGATCATCGCCAGGTCGTGGCCGAGGTGGCGGCGCCGCTGGCGGGCGCTCAGTGCCAGCAGGTCGCGCTGGGCGAAACGAACCTGGCCGCTGACCCGCGCGCTGTCGGGCAGCAGGCCCATCACCGCCAGCGAGGTCAGCGTCTTGCCGCACCCCGACTCGCCGATCAGACCCAGCACCTCGCCCGAGCGCACGGAGAACGACACGTCGTCGACCACCCGCACGCCCTCGTGCCGGTCCCGGAAGGAGATCGCCAGGTGCTCGACGTCGAGCACGGTCTCCCGGCCGGTGAGGTCCCTGGCCCGCGCGCCGAGCCGGCTCCCGGCCTCCCGCAGGCCCTCGATCGGCAGTACCGGCTCCACCCGCCGCGCGGTGTCGGCCGGTGCCTCGGCCGCCTCCTTGGCCGCCTTCCCGGCCCGTGCCCGACGCGCCGATGGCCTGGCCCACGCGTCGGAGATGCCCTCGGACAGCACGTTGAGCGCCAGTACGGTCACCAGGATCATCAGGCCGGGGAACAGCGTCGCCCACCAGCCGCCGGTCAGCACCAGCTCCTTGCCGTTGGCCAGCACCGAACCCCACGACGGGTCGGGTTGCTGGATGCCGGCGCCGATGAACGACAGCGACGCCTCGAACACGATCGCGTCGGCCACCATCACCGTGCAGAACACCAGCACCGGCGCGGCGCAGTTCACCGCGATGTGCCGCAGCAGGATGTAGCCGCGTTTCGCGCCGATGATCCGCTCAGCGGCGACGTAGTCCTCGCTGTACTGGGCCAGCACGTTGGCCCGCACGACCCTGGCCACCGACGGCATGTTCAGGAACCCCAGCGCCAGGATCAGCACCAGCAGTCCCCGGCCGAACACCGCCACCAGCACCGCGGCCAGCGCGATCCCGGGGAAGGCCATCACCACGTCGAGCACCCGCATGATCGCCTCGCCGATCCGGCGCCCGGACGTCGCGGCGATCGCGCCGATGATCGCGCCGGAGACCAGCGCCAGCAGGGTCGCGCCGAGACCGATCGCCAGCGACCAGCGCGCTCCGTGCATCAGCCGGGAGAAGATGTCCCGGCCCGACGCGTCGGTGCCGAACCAGTGGTCCCCGTCGGGCCCGGCGACGTCCGCGCCCAGCAGGTACGGGTCGTGTTCGCTGATCAGCGGCGCGAACACCGCGGCCAGCGCCAGCAGCGCGAGCACCGCCAGCGACACCCAGGACGTCAGGCCCAGCCGCCGGAACCGGATCCCGCCCGGTCGGCTCAGCCGCTCCACGAGCCGCCGGCGCATCACGTGTGGCTCCGCAGGCGCGGGTTGGCGATCAGGTACAGCACGTCGACGATCAGGTTGACCAGCACGAACCCGATGGCGATCGTGATCACGAAGCCCTGGACCTTCGCGCTGTCGCCGTCGAGGACGGCCTGGATCATGTTCTGCCCCATTCCGGGCAGCGCGAACATCGTCTCGATGACGACCGCGCCGCCGAGCAGGTAGCCCAGCCGCAGGCCGAGCACGGTCAGCGGGGTGATCAGCGCGTTGCGCAGGACGTTGCGCCCCACCACGACCACCGGCGGCAGCCCGCCGCCGCGCGCGGTGCGTACGTAGTCCTTGTCCAGCTCCTCGACCATCGATGTGCGGATGACCCGGGTCAGTTGCGCGGCCACCGGCATCGCCAGCGACACCGCCGGCAGCGTCATCGAGTTCAGCCAGCCGGAGAACGAGTCGTTCATGCTGACGTAGCCGCTGGTCGGGAACAGGCCCTCGCCGACGGCCAGCCACTGCACGAGCAGCAGCGCGATCCAGAACGCCGGGGCCGCGACCCCGGCCAGCGTGACCACCCGGATGAGCTGGTCGGGCCAGCGGTCCCGGAAGACCGCCGACACCACGCCGAGCGCCACCGACAGCACGATCGCGATCAGCAGGCCCAGCAGCGTCAGCTGCACGGTCAGCGGCAGCGCGGTGGCGATGATGTCGGCCACCGGCTGCTTGCCGATCAGGCTGGTGCCGAAGTCACCCTGGGCCAGCTGGGCGACGAACCGGAAGTACTGCACCGGCCACGGGTCGAGCAGCCCGTTCTCCCGCCGGAACTGGTCGAGCTGTTCCTGCGAGGCGTTCGCGCCGTCGAACGCGGCCAGCGCCGGGTCGGTCGGCGCGAAGCGCATCACCACGAACACGAACAGCGCCACCCCGAGCAGCAACGGGATCAGCGACAGGACGCGGCCGAGCAGCATCCGCAGGACGATCACCGGGCGCTCCCCGTCACGCGACCGGCTCGGCCTGGTTCAGGTTGATGCCCGGGTAGCCCTGGGCGCGCACACCGGACAGCGTCGTGGTGTCCCAGGCGGTTCCGTTGTGGGTGAACACGATCGGGTACACGACCGCCTGGTCGGCCAGCGTGTCGAGGATCTGCTTGGTCAGCGGCGCGCGGGCGTCGTCGTCGGTCTCCGAGGCGGCCTCGTCGAGCAGGGCCAGCAGCGCCTGGGCGTCGCCGCCGGTCCACCGGGAGTACTTGGCGGCCACACCGGCACCGGCGTAGTAGTAGCGGATGAGCAGGTCCGGGTCGTTGCCGAACTGCTCGGCGTTCTGCGTGGTGGCCACGACCTGGAAATCGAACCCGCTGTCCAGCTTGGAGAACAGCGCCTTGGTGTCCTGGGTGTCCACAGTGGTCGGAACACCGATGGCGTCCCAGCCTTCCTTGATCACGTTCACGCAGTCGGCGACCAGCGTGGTGTTCGAGGTGGACAGGGTGACCTTCAGTCCGGTGACCCCGGCCTGGGCGAGCAGCGCCTTGGCCTTCCCGGGGTCGTAGGCCAGGTCGTTGGCCGCGGGTTGGGCGGTGTCCAGGTTGGGGTTGATGAACGAGACTCCGGCCGTGCCCTTGCCCTTGAGGCCGACCTCGATCAGCTTGTCCTTGTCGATCGCGTGGTGCAGCGCCTGGCGGACCAGCTTGTTGTCGTAGGGCGCGTGGGTGGTGTTGAACATCAGCCACAGGTTGTTGCCGCCGTCGGCGAACTCGACCGTGCGGCCGTCGGCCTCCAGCTGTGCGGCGTTGGCCGGCGGGATGTTCTCCACGATCTGCGCGGCCGGTTCGGCGCCGGAGATCTTGGCGACCCGGGGCGCGGCGTCGACGATCGAGTTCCACAGCATCGTCTTGTAGACGCCGGGCCTAGGCCCGTTGTAGTCGTCGAAGCGCTCGAAGCGGGTGTGGGACAGCGGTGCCTGCTCGACCACCTTGTACGGTCCGGAGCCGACGACCTTGCCGGCGATGGCGTCGTCCCACTTGCCGTCGAACACGTGCTTGGGAACGATCTTGACCGTCTGGATGCGGTGCAGCGCGTAGGGGAAGGGCTTGCTCAGGACGAACTCGACGGACTTCTCGCCGGCCGCGCGCACCTCCTGGAGCCAGCCGTCGAAGAACGTGCGGACCAGCACGTTCTCCTTCGGGTCCAGTGCCCTGGTGTAGGTGAACACGACGTCGTCGACGGTGACCGGCTTGCCGTCGTGCCAGGTGGCGCCGTCGCGTAACTCGAAGGTGAAGCTGGTGCCGCTGACGTCGGCCGGCAGTGCCTTGGCCAGTCCGGCGTAGGGCTCCCGGGTGATCGGGTCACCCTCCACAAGCGACTCGTAGCAGTGCAGGATCGCGGCCATGGAGAACGCGGAGGCCGTCTGCAGCGGGTCCCACGTCTGGTTGTTGCCGTAGCCGATGACCGCGGTGATCGACTCGGTGGAGTCGCCGGTGGCGTTCGTCGAGGCCGGCCCGCCGCACGCGGCGAGGCTGCTGGTGAACGCGGCCGCGACACCGGCGATCCCGGTGAGCCGCAGCATGTCCCGTCGGTTGATGGCCTGACCGAGTCCGGACCGATTTCTGGACACTCGCGCCTCCTGTGCCACGAGATAGGACATGGGACGTCCTATGACTGGCAGAACCTTAGGGTCTGCGCGCCCGGAAGGTCAAGAGTCCGTTGAACATTGCGGAAATGTCGTTGTCACGTAACGGAAACAGCCGGCCCCGCTGACATCGGGGCCGGCCGTCGCCGTCGTTGGCCTGCTGTGCCGTCCAGCGGCTCAGCGGCGGTAGATCGTCAGCTCGGACATGCTGGTGTAGCTCCGCGCGGCGAAGTCGAGCGACTGGCCGGGGACGGCGGTGCCGCCGGGGGCGTTGTCCTGCTCCCAGTTGGCGTGGTGGAAGTCCTGCTCGCCGATCGTCTGGAAGAACTGCTGGAAGTTGATGTCGCCCTCGCCGAGGGGCACCATGTCGTGCCCGTTGGGTACGGCCGGGTTCTTGTTGCCGTCCTTGGCGTGGAACAGCGGGAAGCGCGTGGTGCGCGGGGCGACGGTGAGGATCGGGTCGAACAGGTCGGTGCGGGCGCGACCGTGCCGGTCGGTGTAGGTGTGGTGCTTGAACCGGGCGACGTAGGCCCAGAAGACGTCCATCTCGAAGAAGACGTAGCGCGGGTCGGTCTTGTCGAAGAAGTACTCCAGGCGCCGGGTGCCGCTCGAGCGGGTGGGCCGGCCGTCGGCGTCGGTGGGGCCGGCGTCGAGCAGGAAGTTGTAGGCGGCGTCGTGGTTGTGGGTGTAGAGGCGCAGGCCGCGGGCACGGGCGCGGCGGCCGAGCTCGTTCCAGGTGTCGGCGGCGGCGTCCCAGTCGGTGCGGTAGGAGCTGTTGGTGGGGTCGGACCCGGTGCCGATGTTGCGCATCCCCAGTTCCTCGGCGATGTCCATCTGCTGGGTGAAGGTGTCCGGGTTGATCTGGGTGTGCGTGCCGTTGGCGACCAGACCGTTGTCGTCGAGGATCCTGCGGATCTCGCGCGGGGTGATCTGCCGGCCGAGGAGGGAGGTGTGCTGGGTGTAGCCGGCGAATTCGATCTCCCGGTAGCCGATCTCCGCGAGCCGGGCGAGGACGCGTTCGAAGCCGTAGGGGACGCCGCTGTCGTCGGGCGCGGCCGTGATCCGGTCCCGGACGCTGTAGAGGATGATCCCCCGGTTGCGGTCGGGAACGAGCGGTTCGACCCGCAGCCCGCGTCCGTGACCATGCCCGGCCTGACCCCGGTCGGCGAGAGCTGGGGTGGCCGTGGCCAGCACCGGAAGGCCGGCGGCCCCGAGTACGGCGGCGGCGCCGGCCGAGGCCCGGAAGACGTCACGCCTGGTCATCCCGGAGGGTCTGTTGGTGGTGTCTGCCATGGGTTTCCGCACCTTTCTGCGCGGCCACGCCGCGACGGCCCGCTCCTGGGGGGCGGGTGGGGGAGGAGGGAGACTTCGGTCAGGAGTATTGCATGCTTTCTCTCTTTTGGAACATACTTTTGATGATCAACAACAAAAGAGGTCTGGGCTCTACAATCTCCTGCATGGGGAAGGCTGCCGACGCCGAGATCCGGATCAGCAACGCTGAACGTGACGAGGCCGTTGCCACGTTGGGTGAGCACCTGTCGACCGGGCGTCTCGAACTGCCGGAGTACGAGCAGCGGTGCACCCGAGCGATCGACGCGCGAACGCGCGGGGAGCTGGAAGAGCTGTTCACCGACCTTCCCGCGCCCCACCCCGACCTGAGCTCGGCCACCTCGCCCGGCGAACTGGTGCGGCGAGCCGGTCAGCTGGTCCGGGACCCGACGGGAAAACGCGCGAAGAACGAACTGGCGCCGACAGGAGGCCAGGCCGCCGCGGAGGCCGTGGCGGGACTGGCGCTGATCGTCGGCGTACCGGCAGCGGTCCTGCTGACGATCTTCGCCGGCCTGTGGTGGCTGTTCATCCCGGTCGTCGGAGTGCTCGTGGTGGCCGGCGCCATCGCCGACGCCCTGAAGAAGCCGAAGGCCTAGCCGTCGCCGGTGCCAGAGGGTGGCGGCGGGCAGTTCGTCGCGGCCGGAACGCGGCCGGGGCGGGGCGCCCATGAGCCGGCGGAACTCGACGGTCAGGTGGAACTGGTCGTAGTAGCCGGCGTCGGACGCGAGGCGGGCCCTGGCGTGGGCCAGCACGGTTCGGACCCGGTCGATCGGGGCGACGTGTTGGGGTGACAGGCCGACGCCGTCGGCGACGACGTTGCGCAGGTGGCGTTCGCTGACGTGCGGCCGCCGTGCGGCGGCTGCCACTCCTTCGGCCAGTAGAGCCATCCCGAAACACCCTTCGGGTCAACTCCCGGGTGAGGGCGGCTGTTGCGCCGGTTGGGCGTTGACGTGGTTCCGAGAGCCTGCCTAGCCTTGATTCCGGAACTACGGCGAAACTTTCGGAGGCGTCGATGTCCCGTACCGCCCGCGGTGGTCCGGTTCTGGTGGTTCTCGTCGTTGCGCTGGTGGCCGGGTGGCTGGTGTCGGGGGCCGCCTCCGTGCCGGCCGCGTCACCACCGGCCTCGGTGGGTTGGGTGGGGACCTGGGCGAGTGTGCCCACCGCGACCCCGGCGGTCGCCACGCCCGTCGTCGACGACGAGACCGTGCGGCAGGTCGTGCATGTCAGCGTCGGCGGTGACTCGGTGCGGCTGCGGCTGACCAACGAGTTCGGCAGGACCGCCCTGCGCATCGGCGAGGTGCGTCTCGCCCGGCGGGCGGGCACCAGTGGGACCGACATCGTCGCGAGCACCGATCGGGGCATCACGTTCGGCGGGCGGCGGTCGGTGAGCGTGCCGGCCGGGGCGCCCATCGTCAGTGATCCGGTCCGGCTGCGGGTGCCGGCGGACGGTGACCTGGTGGTGAGCGTGTACCTGCCCGAGCGGACACCGGTCACCAGCATGCACAACTTCGCGATCCAGGAGAACGTCGTCGCCGCCGGGAACGTGGCGGGGGAGCGGGCGGTGGTGGCCGACCGGACCATCACCGCGTGGTACTTCCTGTCCTCGGTCAGTGTGCGGACCGCCGATCGCGGTGCGGTCGTCGCGCTCGGGGACTCGATCACCAACGGGTTCGAGACCGATCTCAACGCCAACCACCGGTGGCCGGACCTCTATGCCGACCGGTCCCGGTCGGCGGTGCTGAACCTCGGGGTGGCCGGCAACCGGCTGTTGCACGATCCCAACCCACCGCCGGGCAGCGACGCGGAGAGTTTCGCGGCGTTCTTCGGGGACAGCGCGTTGCGCCGGTTCGATCGGGACGTGCTCGCCCAGTCGGGTGTCTCCGATGTGATCGTGCTGTTGGGGGTGAACGATCTCGGGCACCCTGGCACGACGGCGCCGGAGAGCGAGACGGTCACCGCCGAGGAGATCATCGGCGCGCACCGCCAACTCGTGGTCCGGGCGCACGCGGCGGGGCTGCGGATCCACGGCGCCACGATCCTGCCGTTCAAGGGAGACACGCTCGGTTTCCACACCCCGGAGAACGAGGCCAAGCGCCAGGCCGTGAACCGGTGGCTGCGGACCAGCGGCACCTACGACACGGTCGTCGACCTCGACGTCGCGTTGCGTGACCCGGCCGACCCGTTGCGGCTGCGGCCCGCCTACGACAGCGGGGACCACCTGCACCCCAACGACGCCGGCATGGCCGCCATCGCCGAGGCGATACCGCTCACCCTTGGATGAGCAGCCACCACGCGACGAGCACCCCGCCCGAGTTGGTCGCCAGGTGCACCAGCATCGGCGCCAGCAGCCCCCGGCCGGTGTGGCGCCACCAGTGCAGTGCCACCCCGGCCAGCGCGGCCCCGAGCATCGCCAGTACCGACACGACCAGGATCGGCACCCCACCGAACGCCGAGTCGATGGCCGCGTTCTCCACCAGCGCCAGCGACGGCAGCGCGTGCCACAGGCCGAACAGCGCCGCCGCGCCGAGCACCGGGCGCCAGCGCCAGCGGTCGCCGGCGCCGAGCAGCGCCGGCAGGACGCCGCGGAAGGCGATCTCCTCCATCAGCACGGTGCCGAGCGGGATACGGATGAGCGTCACCCACAGCAAGGTGCCGATGCCCAGGGTGTCCAGGCGCCCGTTGCCGAACAGGTCCCGCAGCGCGGGCACGGCGACCGCCACGCCGAACGCCACGGCGATCGCCGCCAGGCCGACCAGGCCGAAGAACGCCGCGCGCCGCAGGTGCCGGGGATCGAGGCCGATGCAGCCGGCCCGCAGGCCCGACCAGCGCGCCACGGCCACCAGCGCCCCGGTGACGACCAGCCCGCACACCGGGTACGCCCACCCGGGCAGTACCAGGTTGACCAGCACGGTCGCGGACACCAGCAGGGTGAGCACGGCGACGGTCGCGGGGACGCGCCTGCCGGGCCTGTTGGTGACGGTCGGGAGGGTGGGGCGGTTCCGCACCAGCGGCATGAACATCCACCTCAGTGTGCCCGCCGAACCTGAGCGAAGCCTGTGCGGGGTCACCCGGCCAGGTCAGTGCCGGTCCCAGCGCAGGCCGTAGGCCATCCCGGCGGTGACGTCACGGAACCGCACCTGACAGTCACCGGCGTGGTCCACCGACACCTCCTCGGCCGGCGGGACCACGTCGTCGATGTCGCGCTGGAACGCCTTGCGCAGCAGCCGCACGGTCCCCGGCAGCCGGTCGCGGTGGAACCGCACCCGCAGGTCCAGCAGGTCACACGGGTAGGTGAGTACGCACGCCAGGTGCGGGCGCATCGGTGTGTCGTCGGGCAGCCGCAGACGCAGCGCGAAGTCGTGGGCCTCGCCCCTGGCCAGCGGCCGGGGCAGCACCAGCGTGAAGCCGAACCGGTCGCTGGCAGCCCGGCCCCGGTCGACCAGTGTGCCGCCGTGGAACAGGTCCACCTCGACGCCCGACGGTGACGGGGCGGTGACCGCGAGGTCGAACTCGGTCTGCCCGTCGGTCCCGGCGACGATCCGGCGGTACTGGATCACCTCGGGGCGGTCCCGGTCCAGGGCCATCGCCGCCCGCAGTTCGGCGATCCGCCACGACGGCGGGCGGGCGGCGGGCGCGGGGTCGCTCACCGCCGCCAGCTGCGCGAGGTGGTGGATGCCGTCGTCGATACGCCGCCGGGCGGTGCGCGGGTTGCGGTTGAGCTTCCTGGCCGCCCAGCTCACCCGGTCCTGGTAGAGCGGCAGCCGCGCGTCCGGCGAGATGGCGAACGCGGCCATCACCGCGACCCGCAGGTCGGCGGGCAGGCTCCGCGCGAGGTTCTCCAGGCGGGTGCAGACCTTGCGCCGGATCTCGGCCGGGCTGTCGTCCTCGGTCACCGCGCACACCCGGCGCAGCACGGCGCCCACCCGCTCGTCGATCCGGCGGACGAACACCCCTCGGCCCTTGCGCAGCGTCTTGAGCTCCTCGACCAGGTCGGACAGTGCCAGCGTCATGATTCCTCCACATCGGCCTCCGCGGAATCAGTCGTCCGGAACGGGTGAAACGTTGCCCGTTCGATCCGACGATCGGCCCGGAACCCGTTGGTGGGAACGGAATCACCCGTGGACAATCACCCGACCGGGTGGCGCCCGATTAATCCAGAAAGTCCTCTGTGGACAGTTCGGTCGCGGCGAGGACCAGCTCGACCGGGTGCCGTGCGCGCCGCCCGGTGCCGTGCCCGATCTGCTGACGACAGGACACCCCGGTCGCGGCCAGCAGGGTCGACCCCGGCTCGGCGCGCACCGCCGGGAACAGGCGGTTCTCACCGATGGTCATCGACACCGCGTAGTGCTCGGCCTCGAAGCCGAACGAGCCGGCCATCCCGCAGCAGCCGGCGTCCAGCTCGACGACCTCCACGCCCGGGATCCGGCGCAGCAGCCCGACGGTCGCCGCCGTGCCAACGTCGGCCTTCTGGTGACAGTGCCCGTGGAACACGATCCGCCGGCCGGCGACCGGCGACTCCTCGGCCAGCGGCAGGTCACCGGCGTCGATGGCCTCGGCCAGCAGCTCCTCGACCTGCCGCACCCGACCGGCGACCGCACGGGCACGCGGGTCGGCCGGCAGCAGCGCGAGCGTCTCGTCGCGCAGCGTCAGCAGGCACGACGGCTCACAGCCGACCACCGGCCCCGGCGAGCCGGCCAGGTCGGCGACCAGCGCGGCGGCCTTGTCCCGGGCGTCGTCGAGCAGTCCCTTGGACAGGCTCGCCCGGCCACAGCAGCCCTTCGCCGCCAGTCGCACCCGGTAGCCGGCCAGTTCGAGCAGCTCGACAGTGGCCCGGCCGACCCCCGGCTCGGTGAACGTGGTGAACGAGTCGGCGAGCATCGTCACCGGGCCCCGGGGCGCGTCCGCGCGCGCCGGCCGGTGCCGGCGGAACCAGGAGGTCAGCGTGCGCCGCCGGAACCGGGGCAGCGGCCGGCTCGCGGTGATGCCCAGGCGGCGTTCCAGCAGGGCCCGCACCGGGCGCAGCCGGCCGGGCAGGTTCGACAGCGGCGCGGTGGCCGAGCCGAGCCGGTTGAGCGTGCGGATCCCGGCGAAGATCCGCGACCGCGACGGCACCCCGTGCAGGTCGTGGCGCCGCGCCAGCGCCTCGCTCTTGAGCTTGGCCAGATCCACCCCCAGCGGGCACTCGCTGCGGCAGGCCTTGCACATCAGGCACAGGTCGAGCACCTCGTGCAGCCGGTCCTCGCCCAGCGCCCGCTTCGGATCAGGCTGGGACAGCGCGTGCACCAGCGCGTTGGCCCGGCCCCGGGTGGAGTCCTCCTCCCGGCGGGTCGCCTGGTAGGACGGGCACATCGTGCCGGTGTCCTCCTTGCGGCACAGGCCGATGTTCATGCACCGGTCGGCGTTCGCGCGCAGGTCGGTCACCTCGAAGGTGAGCCGGGTGCGCAGCGGGCGGGCCGGCGGCAGCGCCGGGTCGCGCAGGTGCTCGGTCATCGCCGGCGCGTCGACGATCTTGCCGGGGTTGAGCGTGCCGTCCGGGTCGAACAGCCGCTTGACCCGGCGCATCGCCTCGTACAGCGCGTCGCCGAACAGCTCGCGGTTGAACTCGCTGCGGGCCAGGCCGTCGCCGTGCTCGCTGGAGTTGACCCCGCCGTACTCGCGGACCAGGTCGCGGACCTGCTCGGCGACCGCGCGCAGGGTCGCCACCCCGCCCGGCTCGGTCAGGTCGACGAACGGGCGCACGTGCAGGCAGCCGACCGAGCAGTGGCCGTAGAAGCCGGCGCGCAGCCCGTGCCGCTCCAGGATGGCGGCGAACCGGGCGGTGTACTCGGGCAGGTGCTCGGGGTCGACGGCGGTGTCCTCGACGAAGGCCAGCGGCCGGCGGGTGCCGGTGCTGGCGGCCATCAGCAGCCCGAGACCGGACTTGCGGACCTTGAGCAGCGCCGCCTGCTGGTCGTCGGTGACCGCCGCCAGCGTGTGGTAGCCGTGGTGGTGCTTGCGCCACAACGAGGTCAGCCGCTCCAGCTGCCCGGTCAGCGCCCGCCGGTCGTCGCCACGGAAGCTGACGAACAGCAGCGCGTCCGGGTCGCCGTCCAGGATCGTGCCGAGGGCGGCGTAGTCGGGCCGCTGGCGGGACAGGTCCAGGATCGTGCGGTCCATCAGTTCGACGGCGGCCGGGTCGCAGGCCAGCGCGTCGCCGGTGGCCTCGATGGCGGCGGTCGTGGAGGTGAAGTGGCCGACGGCGATGACCGTGTGCCGGGGGCGCTCGACCAGCCCGACCAGGGCGCTGGTGGTCACCGCCAGCGTGCCCGCCGAGCCGACGACGAACCGCGCCAGGTCGAACTCGCCCGCCAGCCGGTCGAGCCGGTAGCCGCCTGCCCGGCGCCAGTACGCGGGGAAACCGGTGGCGATCGCGTCCCGGTCGGTCGCCAGGATCTCCCGCAGGCCACGGTGGATCCGCCCAGCCAGACTGTCCGAAGTGGACTGTTCGGTGTCGTCGAGGCGGGCGCGGGAGGCGTCGGCGAGCACCACGTCCAGCTCGTGGACGTGGTCGATGGTCATGCCGTAGCGCACCGAGCCGCTGCCGGCGGAGTTGTTGCCGATCATGCCGCCGAGGGTGGCGCGGTTGCTGGTCGAGGTGTCCGGGCCGAACATCAGCCCGTGGCCGGCCGCCGCCCGGTTGAGCTGGTCCTGCACCACGCCCGGCTCGACGCGGGCCTGTTTCGCCTCCGGGTCCAGCTCGGTGATCCGGTTGAGGTGGCGGGACAGGTCGAGCACCAGCCCGGGGCCCACGGTCTGCCCGGCGAGGCTCGTTCCCGCGCCGCGCGGCACGACCGGCACGCCGTGCTCACCGGCGAGCGCGACGGCCGCCGCGACGTCGTCGGCGTCGCGCGGGAACACCACGCCGCGCGGGGTGATCGCGTACATACTGGCGTCGCGGGCGAACAGCTGGCGGGTGTAGTCGTCGAAGGCGACCTCGCCGGACATCTCGGCCCGCAGCCGGTGCTCCAGCTCGTCCATCACGCCGCCGCCAGCACCCGCAGCGCGGCGGTGATCCCACCGGGGTCGACCGGGACACCGGCCAGTTCCAGACCGAGCTGCACCCCGGACAGGGTGCCCGCCAGGGACACGTCGCCCAGTTCGCCGAGGTGGCCGATGCGCAACACCCGTCCGGCCAGCCGGCCGAGGCCCGTGCCCAGCGACAGGTTGAACCGGTCGAGGACCAGCGCACGGACCTTGTCGGCGTCGTGGCCCTCGGGGACCAGTACGGCGGTCAGCGTGGCGGAGTGCGCGTGCTCGTCGAGGCAGAGCACCTCCAGGCCCCAGCCGCGTACGGCCGACCTGGTCGCCTCGGCGTGCCGGCGGTGCCGGGCGAACACCTGGTCCAGGCCTTCCTCGGCGAGCATGGCCAGGCTCTCCCGCAGGCCGTACAGCAGGTTCGTCGGTGGGGTGTAGGGGAAGTGGCCGCGCTCGTTGGCCGCCAGGATCGGCCGCCAGTCCCAGTAGGACCGGGGTAGCCGAGCGTTCTCGGCCGCCAGCAACGCCTTCTCGCTGACCGCGTTGAAGCCCAGGCCTGGCGGGAGCATCAACCCCTTCTGCGAACAGGAGATCGTGACGTCCACACCCCACTCGTCGTGCCGGTGGTCGATCGAACCCAGTGAGGACACGGTGTCCACGAGCAGCAGTGCCGGGTGCCCGGCCTCGTCGATCGCCCGGCGGATCGCGGCCACCGGGCTGGTGACACCGGTCGAGGTCTCGTTGTGCACCACGCACAACGCGCGGATCTCGTGCGCGGTGTCGGCGGCGAGCCGTTCGGCGATCACCGCCGGGTCGGCGGCGTGCCGCCAGTCGCCGGGCACCAGGTCGACCCGCAGTCCCAGGCTGACGGCGAGGTCTCGCCAGAGGGTGGCGAAGTGGCCGGTCTCGTAGGCCAGGACCCGGTCGCCGGGGGAGAGGGTGTTGACCAGCGCCGCCTCCCACGCGCCGGTGCCCGAGGACGGGTAGGTCACCACCGGCCCGGTGGTGCCGAACACCGGTCGCAGCGCCGCGAGCACCTCGGTGGCCAGGGTCGCGAACTCCGGGCCCCGGTGGTCGATGGTGGGGGCGGCGATCGCGCGCAGCACCCGCTCGGGAACGTTCGTCGGACCGGGAATTTGCAGGTAATGCCGTCCGGCCGGGTATGGCATCGCCAACTCCTGTCGGTTCTGGAAATCTATTGACTAGCAATTGTGAGTCAGGTCATACTTCGTTCGTTCTCGCGAGTCGTCGTCGCCTCGGGGAGATCCACTGTGACCGGACAAATTGTTTCCATTGTCGTACTGGTTCTCATTGTTCTGCTGGCCACCGTTCGCTCCGTGAATATGGGAGCCGTCGCGTTCCTCGGTGCGTTCCTGGTGGGCACCATCGTCTTCGCAGAAGGCGAGGACGAACTGTTCTCCGGTTTTCCGGGAGACCTGTTCGTCGTGCTGGTCGGCGTCACCCTGCTGTTCGGCCTCGCCAAGGCCAACGGCACGGTCGACTGGCTGATCCACATGGGCGTTCGTCTTGTCAGAGGCCGGATCGCACTGATCCCCTGGGTGATGTTCGCGGTCACCGCACTGCTCACCACGGTCGGTGCCGTGGTCCCCGGCGCGGTCGCGATCATGGCGCCGGTCGGGATGACCTTCGCCGTCCGCCACCGCATCAACCCGATGCTGATGGGCCTGCTGATCATCAACGGCGGAAGCGCCGGCGGGTTCTCGCCGATCGGCGTGTTCGGGGTGATCACCAACGGTGTCGTGGAACGCAGTGAACTGCCCGGTGACCCCATTCTGCTGTGGCTCGGATCGTTCGCGTTCAACCTGGCGCTGAGCATTGTCGTGTTCGTGCTCTTCGGAGGTCGGGAACTGCTGCGCCGGCGAGCCGAGGACATTCCGGAAACCGAGCCGGGTGGCTCCGGTGGCACCACGACCCTGGCCGGGGCCACCACGCTCAACGCGCAGCGGGTCGTCACGCTGACCGGGCTGGTGGTCCTGGTGGTCGTCGCGCTCGGGTTCGACATCGACGTCGGGTTGCTGTCGCTGAGCATCGCCACGGTGATCTGTGTGCTGTTCCCGCGTGACACCAAGGTCGCGGTGTCGGCGGTCGCCTGGCCGACCGTGCTGCTGATCTGCGGGGTCGTCACCTACGTCGCGCTGATGGAACGCCAGGGCACCATCGAGATGCTCGGCGACAGCGTCGCCGACATCGGGGTCCCGCTGCTGGCCGCGTTCGTGATCTGCCTGATCGGCGGCGCGGTGTCGGCGTTCGCGTCCACCACCGGCATCCTCGGCGCGCTGATCCCGCTCGCGGTGCCGTTCCTGCTCACCGGGCAGGTCGGCGCGGTCGGGCTGATCGTGGCGCTGGCGATCTCGTCGTCGGTGGTCGACTCCTCGCCGTTCTCCACCAGCGGTGCGCTGACCGTGGCCAGCAGCCCCGAGGACGTGCGCGACCGGGTGTTCCGCGGGCTGATGATCTGGGGCCTGAGCATGATCGTCGTCGCGCCGGTACTGGCCTGGACGATCTTCGTGTTGCCGGGCTGGCTGTGAGCCGGTACTCCTTACACTGCCGGGATGAGTGAGGGAATGCGCACCGTGCTCACCGCCTTCCGGGTGCTGGAGGAGGTCGCCTACGCGCAGCCGGCCGGTGTCGGTGACCTGTCCCGCACGCTCAGGCTCCCCAAGAGCACCGTGCAGCGGGCGCTGCGGACCCTGTGGACCGCCGGCTGGATCTGCCCGGACGGCGCCGAGACCACCCGCTGGGTGCTCACCACCAGGGCACTGCACATCGGTCAGCGCGCCATCGCCGACCTCGGGGTCCGCGACGCCGCGCTGCCGATGATGCGCGAACTGCGCCGCGAGACCGGCGAGACCGCGCACCTGATGGTGCTCCAGGACGACCGTGCGGTCCTGATCGAGCGGGTGGAGACCGAGCACCCGATCCGCGCGGTCATCCCGTTGGGCAGCACGGTCCCGCTGCACGGCTCGTCCAACGGCAAGGCGATGCTCGCCCACCGCTCGCCCCAGGAGGTCCGGGACCTCCTCGGCGGGCGGCTGGCGCGGCACACCGAGCGGACCATCGTGGACTGGGCGGAGTTCGACACCGAGCTCGACCGTGTCCGCCGACGCGGCTACGCCACGAACGTGGGGGAGTGGCGCACCGACATCACCGCCGTCGCGTCGCCGATCTTCGACGCGCAGGGGCGGGTGTCGGCCAGCCTGTCGGTGTCCGCGCCGGGCAGCCGGATGCCGGCCGAACTGCGCGAGACCTACGGCGTGCTGGTGACCGAGGCCGCGCGGCGGGTCAGCGCGACGCTGGGCCACCGCCCCTGAGCCGCTCACCTGCCGTGCCAGCGCGGCGGGCGCTTGTCCAGGAACGCGGTGACCCCCTCGGCGAAGTCCTCGCTGCCGTAACACATCGCCACCAGGTCCTCGTCCGGCGGCAGGTCGTGTTCCCGCAGCCGGCGCAGCGCCGTCCTGGTGGCCAGCATGGTCAGCGGGGCGTGGCCGGCGAGCCGCTCGCACAGCGCGGCCAGCCGCTCTTCGAGGTCCTGCTCGGCGACGACCTCGGTGGCCAGCCCCGACGCCAGCGCCTGCTCGGCGTCGACGAAGTCGGCCAGGTGCACCAGCCGTAGCGTGTTGGCCGCGCCGATCAGCCCGGCCAGCCGGGCGTAGGTCGGCATCGACACGCAGTTGCCCAGTGTCCTGGCGATCGGCAGGCCGAACCGGGCGCGCGGCGTGCACAACCGCAGGTCGCAGGCCGCCGCGATGCTCAGCCCGCCGCCGGTGGCGTAGCCGTCGACGACCGCGACCGTCGGCACCCGGATCCGCTGCAGCCGGTCGAGCACGCCCTCGACCGTGCGCTCGTAGGCCAGGCCGTCCTCGGCGGTGAATCCCCGGAAGTGGTTGATGTCGGTGCCGGCGACGAAGGTCCCGCCCGCGCCGCGCAGCACCGCCACCCGCACGTCTTGGTGGTCGTCGACCCGCTCGCAGAACTCGGCCAGCGCCGCGTACATCGGCATGGTCATCGCGTTGCGCGCGGCGGGCCGGTTCACCGTGAGCGTGGCGACGGCGCCGGTGAACTCGGTGAGGACGTCGGCCGGTGTCACCGCACGGCTCCCTCGGTGCGCAGGGACGCGATCTCGGCGGTGGAGTAGCCCAGGGCGCCCAGGACCTCGTCGGTGTGTTCGCCCAGGCCCGGCGGAACCCGGCGGACCGTGCCGGCGGTGTCGCTGAGCTTGACCGGGATCCCGAGTGCCCGGACGGTGCCGGCCACCGGGTGGTCCATCTCCACCACCATCTCCCGCGCCAGCGTGTGCGGGTCGGCGCAGGCCTGGGCGTGGTCCCGGATCGGCCCGGCCGGCACCCCGGCGTCGAGCAGCATCCGGCACCAGTCCTCGGTGTCGCGTTCGGACAGGGTGTCCTCCAGTTCCGCCGCCAGCTCCGCGCGGTGGGCGTTGCGGTCGGCGTTGGTGGCGAAGCGCGGGTCGGCCAGCAGGTCGGCCCGGTCGAGTACGGCGCACAACCGCTGCCACAGGCGGGGGTTGTTGGCGCCGACGGTGAGGTGGCCGTCGCGGGTGCGGTAGGCCTGGTAGGGCGCGCTGATCCGGTGCGCGGAGCCCAGCGGGCCGGGCGCGCGGCCGGTGGCCCACAGCTCGGCGGTCTCCCAGACCGACATCGCCAGGGCGGCGTCGTACAGCGAGGTGTCCACGGCCTGGCCCCGGCCGGTGACCGTGCGGGCCAGGCAGGCGCTGAGGATGCCGACCGCGCACAGCAGCCCGGCCGACAGGTCGGCGACCGGCACCCCGGACTTGACCGGCGGCCCGCCCGGTTCGCCGGTCACGCTCATGATCCCCGACATGGCCTGGGCGATCAGGTCGTAGCCGGGGCGGGTGGCGTACGGGCCGGTCTGGCCGAACCCGGAGATGGACGCGTACACGAGCCGGTCGTTGAGGCCGCGCAGTGTCGGGTAGTCGATCCCCAGCCGGGCGGCGACCCCCGGCCGGAAGCTCTCCACGACGACGTCGGCCGAGGCGACCAGCCGGTGGAAGGCGGCCAGCCCGGCGGGGGTGCGCAGGTCGATCGCGATGCCCCGCTTGTTGCGGTTGACCGCGACGAACGCGGCGCTCTCGCCGCCGGGCAGGCGGTGGCCGGTCGACTCGCGGGTGGCGTCGCCCCGGTCGGGCGGCTCGACCTTGATCACGTCGGCGCCGAGGTCGCCGAGCAGTTGGCAGCAGAAGGGTCCGGCCATCACCTGGGTGAGATCGATGACCGTCAGGTGCTCCAGCGCGTGCGTCATCGCGTCCCCCGCCGAGCGTCCGTGTGCGGTGATCCGTGTGCCGTGAGACGGAACGGGATTCGTACAGTGGAACACCGACCATACGATCGGGCTTCGACGGGGGTCAAGCGCGCTACCGCAGCGGATGCTCCTCGGCGAGCTGCTCCGGGGCGGACAGCCGCCAGGCCTCGTAGACCAGTTCGGTCAGCTCGTCGGCGTCGATTCCCGGAAGGTGCACCACCACCCAGCCGAAGCCGCCGGCGGTGAACTGGATCTCGAACACGTCGGGCCGCTCCTGGACCAGTGCGGCCTGCTCGGACAGCGTCTGTTTGAGACCGACGGTTCTGGTGCGTGGCCAGTGGTAGCCGAACCGGCGGCCACGCACGCTGAACGAGGTGTAGTCACGGGCCGAGGTCTGCTCGACCTCGGCGAGCCGGTTGACCATGCGGAGGAACTGGCGGTCTTGGACACCCACGCCGGGCATTCTCGCCCACCCCACCGACAGTTTCTTGACCCCCGGGTAGGCGACCCTCTAATTTGATGAAACTACCGACGATATTCCGAAAGTTTCGGACCGGGGAAAGGGTGCGCCCGTGCGCAGAAGATCGTCAGTCCTCATCCTGGTCGCCGTCGTCCTGCTCACCGCCGCCGTCGGCACGGTCTCCCACGCCACCGGGTCCGCCACCGGCGACCACGACCCGGCCGCGCCGGCGCAACGCGGTCACTGGGTCAACACCTGGACGGCGATGCCGCAGCTCACCGAGCCGCACAACATGCCGCCACCGCCGTTCACCGGTGAGGACGTCGTGCTGGCCGACGCCACGCTGCGCCAGACCGTGCGGGTCTCGGTCGGCGGCGAGCGCGTGCGGCTGCGCTTCTCCAACGCCTTCGGCGGCGCAGTCCTGCCGATCACCGCCGTCTCGGTGGCACTGCCCGAGGGCGGCCGGGCCGGCGTCGCCGGGATCCGGCCGGGCACCGCGCGGCCGGTGACCTTCGCCGGCCGCGCGGCCGTGGACGTCCCGGTCGGCGCGCAGATGGTGTCCGACCCGCTGGCCTTCCGGCTCGCCCCCCGGACCAACCTGACGGTGACCGTGTACCTCGCCGACGGTCAGGCCTCCACCGCCCTGACCTCGCACCCCGGCTCACGCACCACCTCGCACCTGCTGGCCGGCAACCACGTCGCCGACCCGGCGCTGCCCGGCGCGACCCCCACCGACCACTGGTACCTGCTCAGCGGCGTCGAGGTGCTGTCCGGGCGGGGGACCGCCGGGCTGGTCATGCTCGGCGACTCGCTCACCGACGGCCGGGGCTCGACGACCAACGGGAACAACCGCTGGCCCGACCAACTCCTCGACCGGCTGCACGCCGACCGGCGCACCGCCGGGGTCGCGGTGCTCAACCAGGCGGCCGGCGGGAACCGGGTGCTCGCCGACGGTCTCGGTCCCAACGCGCTGGCCCGGCTGGACCGGGACGTGCTGGCCTGCAGCGGCGTCCGCTGGCTGCTGGTGTTCCACGGGGTGAACGACCTGGGGGTCGCGCCGGCGACCGAGGCCGCGCAGAAGGCGATGGCCGAGGACCTGATCGCCGGGTACGAGCAGATCATCGACCGCGCCAACGCCCAGGGGATCACGGTCTACGGCGCGACCCTGCTTCCCTTCGGTGGCAACGAGGGCTACGACGACCCGGCCGGTCACCGGGCCGCCGCCCGGCGAACGGTCAACGACTGGATCCGCGCCAGCGGCCGGTTCGACGCGGTGGTCGATTTCGACCGGGCGTCCCGGGATCCGGCCGACCCCGAGCGGCTGAACCCGGCCTATGACGACGGGGACCACCTGCACCTCAATCCCACCGGCTACCGGGCGCTCGCCGACGCCGTGCCGGCCCGTCTGTTCCGCTGACGTTCCCCTGATCCGTTCCTCTCCGCGCGGCCCGGTCGTCCTCGACCGGGCCGCGCCGCTGTCCGTCCGCGAAAAACGGTAACCGGATTCATCACTCGTTAGGGGATTCCGTCGACCCGTCACGGGGATTGTGCGGCCGTCGGGGTGCCCCCAAGGTTGGAGCGCGCGCTTCCTTTGCGCGGCAAGGCCGATGAACAGGAATAACAATGATCAACAAGAATCCCGTGTTGTTGGTGGACATTTCCTTCGGCCGATTCAGACCAACCAGAACCAGGATTGGATAAATGACCGCATACAGATCCATTGCCCGGCGCGTACGGATGGCCGCCGGGGCCCTCGTGTTCGCCTTCGTGGCCACCACGCTGGCCACCGCCGGTGGCTCGGCCGCCGCCGACCCGACGCCCACCCCGGAACCGGCCGTCGCGAAGGACACCTCGGTCGGCCGGCTGGAGGTGTTCGGCCGGGGCGCCAGCGGCAGCCTCGACCACATCTGGCAGACCGCGCCGAACAACGGCTGGTCCGGCTGGGGCACGCTCGGCGGCTCCATCGAGCAGGTCGAGGTCGGCCGCAACGAGGACGGTCGGCTCGAGGTCTTCGTGATCGGGGCCGACAACGCGCTGTGGCACATCTGGCAGACCGCGCCCAACAACGGGTGGTCGGGCTGGCAGTCCTTCGGCGGCTGGGTCGACCGGCTGTCGGTGACCAACAACGAGGACGGCCGGCTGGAGGTGTTCGCCCGCGGCGGTGACGGCGCGCTGTGGCACATCTGGCAGACCGCGCCGAACAACGGCTGGTCCGGCTGGGCGTCGCTGGGCGGCTGGGTGGACGACATCGACACCGTGCGCAACGAGGACGGCCGGATCGAGGTCTTCGTCAGCGGCAGCGACAACGCGCTGTGGCACATCTGGCAGACCGCCCCGAACAACGGCTGGTCCGGCTGGGCGTCGTTCGGCGGCTGGATCGACGAGGTCGAGGCCGGCAACAACCAGGACGGTCGCATCGAGGTCTTCGTCCGTGGCGGTGACGGCGCGCTCTGGCACGTCTGGCAGACCGCGCCGAACAACGGCTGGTCCGGGTGGGCGTCGCTGGGTGGCTGGATCGACCGGCTCGCGGTCGGCAACAACGCCGACGGCCGGCTGGAGGTCTTCGCCCGCGGCGGCGGCGGCGACCTGTGGCACATCTGGCAGACCGCGCCCAACAACGGCTGGTCCGGCTGGGCGTCGCTGGGTGGCTGGATCGACCAGCTCAACGTGAACCGGAACAACGACGGGCGCCTTGAGGTGTTCGTCACCGGTGGCGACAACGCGCTGTGGCACATCTGGCAGACCGCGCCGAACAACGGCTGGTCCGGCTGGGCGTCGCTGGGCGGCTGGATCGACCGCCTGTCCTCCGGGCAGAACGCGCTCTGATCACCGGGTGGGGCGCCGGGGTCCTCCCCGGCGCCCCACCGTCATGTGGTTGCCTGGCGGCGTGAGGGTCGAGGAGTTCGAGCGGCACCGCGCCCACCTGCGCGCGGTGGCCTACCGCATGCTCGGCTCGGCCAGCGAGGCCGACGACGCCGTCCAGGAGACCTGGCTGCGGACCGACCGCGCCGACACCACCGACGTGCGCAACCCCGCCGCCTGGCTCACCACCGTGGTCGCCCGGGTCTGCCTGAACCTGCTGCGCGCCCGCGAGACCCGCCGCGAGGAACCGCTCGACACCCACGACCCGGCCTCGACCGCCGACCCGGAGCACGAGGCCGAACTGGCCGACTCGGTCGGCCTGGCGATGCTCGTCGTTCTCGACACCCTCGGCCCGGCCGAACGGCTGGCCTTCGTCCTGCACGACCTGTTCGACGTCCCGTTCGACGACATCGCCCCGCTCGTCGACCGCACCCCGGCCGCCACCCGCCAGTTGGCCAGCCGGGCCCGCCGCCGGGTCTCGGGCACCACCCGCGCACCGGAGACCGACCTGGCCCGCCAGCGCCCGGTCGTCGAGGCCTACCTGGCCGCCGCCCGCCGGGGCGACTTCGACGCCCTGCTCACCCTGCTGGACCCGGACGTCGTGCTGCGCGCCGACGCCGCGGTCGGCCCCTCGCCCAGGCCCTTCACCCTGCGCGGACCGCGTGCCGTGGGCCGGATGGCCTCCCGGTCCGGTGCCCGCGCGGTGGCCTCGGCGACGGCGTTGGTGGACGGCCTGACCGGCATCGTGATGGCCGCGAACGGCCGGTTCACCCTCGCCATGACCTTCACCGTCACCGACGGCCTGATCACCGGGATCGACGTCATCGCCGAGCCGGAGCGCCTGCGCCGCCTGGAAGTGGCGCTGCCCTAGACGCCCAGCGCCGCGTACCGCGCCTCCGCGCCGTCCCACCGGTCCGCGCCGGGGCCGGGAGTGTGCGTGCGGGTCGGGACCGTGCGGGCGACCAGGGCACGCATCGCCCAGCGGTCCGGCAGGTCGGCACCCAGGGCACGGGCCTGGACCAGCACGTTGCCCAACGCCGTGGCCTCCACCGGCCCGGCGACCACCGGCAGACCGCACGCGTCGGCGGTGAGCTGGCAGAGGAACTCGTTGTGGGTGCCGCCGCCGATCAGGTGGATCACCTCCGCCGGCCGCCCGGTGACCTCACCCAGGCGCCGCACCGCGCGGCGGTAGGCCAGCGCCAGACTCTCCAGCACACAGCGGGTGATCTCCGCGACGCCCTCCGGCGGACGCTGGCCGGTGGCCCGGCACGCCGCGGCGATCCGGGCCGGCATGTCGCCCGGGGGCAGGAACACCGGGTCGTCGATGTCGACCACCGGGCCGAACGCGGGCGCGTCGCGCGCGGCGGCCAGGGCGTCGGCCAGCGAAACCGTGCCCCAGGCGCGCACCGACTCGGTCAGCACCCACAGGCCGGTCACGTTGCGCAGCAACCGAACCGTGCCGTCCACCCCGGACTCGTTGCTGAACCCGGCGGCCCGCGCCGGCTCGGTCAGCAGCGGCCGGGACAGCTCCATCCCGACCAGCGACCAGGTGCCGGAGGAGATGAACGCGAACGGCACGTCCCCGGTCGCCGGCACCCCCAGGACCGCCGAGGCGGTGTCGTGCGAGCCGACCGCGACGACCGGCGCGGTGTGGCCGAGTTCGGCGCTCACCGCCGGGGTCGTCGGCCCGAGGATCTCGCCCGCGTCGCGCAGCCGGGGCAGCAGCCCGGTCGGGATCCCGGCCCGGCGGGCCAGGTCCAGCGCCCACTCGCCCCGGGTGGCGTCGTAGAGCCCGGTGGTCGAGGCGTTCGTGCGTTCCGCGCCGACCTGGCCGGTCAGCCAGTAGCCGAGCAGGTCGGGGACCAGCAGCATCGTCGACGCCGCCCGCAGCCGGGCACCGTCGCGTTCGGACACCAGCTGGTAGATCGTGTTGAACGGCAGCTCCCGCAGGCCGGTCACCGCGTACTGCTCGGCCGGCGGCACCGTCGCGCGCAGCGCCGCCGCCACCCCGTCGGTGCGGGCGTCGCGGTAGCAGACCGGGTTGCCCAGCAGCGCGCCGCGCTCGTCCAGCAGGCCGTAGTCGACCGCCCACGAGTCGACGCCCACCCCGTCGAGCGGGCCGGCCGCGCGCAGCCCCGCCAGCACCTCACGGTGAATGCCCAGCACGTCCCAGTGCAGCGTGTCGCCCACCCGCACCGGGCCGTTGCCGAACCGGTGGATCTCACGCAGCGCCACCGAGTCCGGGCCGACCTCGCCCAGCATCACCCGGCCGCTGGACGCGCCGAGGTCGACGGCGGCCAGCCGCCGCACGGTCACGGCGCGACGACCGTCAGCTCCAGGCCGAGCAGGTCGGCGACCGCGGTCAGCTCGGCCACCCGGTGACCGGTGCCCAGCGTCCAGTGGTGCGCCACCCCCGACGCCGACCACGCGTCGGTCCACTCACCGGGGTCGCAGCCGAAGTCCACCCGCGAGGTGGTGTTGCCGATCGCCAGCAGCGGCCCTGGCACGACCGTGCCCTCGGCGGCCACCATCGTGTACCGGCCGTCGCGCGCCTGGCCGAGACCGAACGCGGTCACCGGGCCGTGCGCCACGTCGAACTCCACCGACACGCCCCAGCCGCGCTTGCCGTGCAACACGTCCAGCCCGCGCAGCAGCGGTTTGCGCGCGCTGATCGCCAGGTGCGCCGGCCCGTCGTGGCCCATCTCGACCACGTTGTCACGGAAGTTGAGCGCCTGGAACTCGGTGAACGACCCGCCGGCCCCCAGCCGGTCCATGATCAGCATCGCCAGGGAGGTCCGCAGCTCGTACTCCCCGCAGGCCGGCACGCCCCGCGCGGTCAGCAGCGACGCGCCCAGGATCAGCCCGGCGCCCACCCGCTCGTGGGTCTCGCCGTCCAGGCCCCGGTGGTAGTAGGCCAGCGAGTCCAGCGTGAAGTCCTCGACCAGCCGGTCCAGCGCGACCGACACCCGCGCCGCCCACTCCAGGTCCTCCTCGACCACCGACTCGTCCAGGGTGAACATCGAGCGGGCCAGCGCGACCCGCTCGGCGGTCTCGCCGTCGCTGACCTTCTCCACCCGCACCCGCACGTCGTCGATCTCCAGGATCTCCACGTGCCCGCCGAACTGCGCGGTCACCAGCGTCGGGTCGCTGGAGACGTCCATCATCCCCGGGTACAGGTGGCCGAGCAGACCGTGCCGGCCGTGGCGCAGCGCCGCCCGCACCCCGGCCGCCCTGATCCACCGCCCGATCCGCGCCCACGCCCGCTCGTCACCCAGATACCCCGACACCGAGCGGAACTCCACGCCGCAGCGGCGGAACGCGTTGGCCATCTCCGGCAGCGGGCACGCGCCGCAGTAGGCCAGCCACGCGCCGGTGTCGAACGTGGCGTGGTCCATCGCCTCGCTCGGCTGGAGGTTGATCAGCAGCACCGGCGCGCCGGTGCGTTGCGCGACCGGGGCGAGCATCGAGGCGGTCATGTAGGTGGTGAGGAAGCCGACGATCAGGTCGCAGTCGGCCGCGCGCAGCCGTTGCGCGGCGGCCGCGCCGTCGCGCTCGTCGGAGATGAACCCGACGTCGACCACCTCGCAGTCCAGTCCGCCGAGCCTGGCCGACACCTGCTCGGCCGAGCGGCGCAGCTGGGGGAGCAGGTCGGGGAACTGCGGCCAGTACGCGCCGAGCCCCCCGGCCACCAGCCCGATCCTGGTGCGGCGGGGCATGATCCGGGTCGGCATGGTGGTTGTCATGTCGGTCTCCCTTCAGCGCAGGAAGGCGGCCGCGACCCCGGCGTCGACCGGGACGTGCAGGCCGGTGGTCAGCGACAGGTCGCCGGCGGTGATCGCGAACACGGCGGCGGCGACGTGCTCGGGCAGCACCTCCCGCCCGAGCAGCGTCCGCTTGGCGTAGAACGCGCCGAGCTCGGACTCCGGCACGCCGTAGACCGCGGCCCGCTGCGCGCCCCAGCCCTTGGCGAAGATCCCCGAGCCGCGCACCACCCCGTCGGGGTTGATGCCGTTGACGCGGATGCCGTGCTCACCGAGCTCGGCGGCCAGCAGCCGCACCTGGTGGGCCTGGTCGGCCTTGGCGGCGCCGTAGGCCACGTTGTTCGGGCCGGCGAACACCGCGTTCTTCGACGAGATGTACACCAGGTCGCCGCCGAGACCCTGGTCGACCATGACCCCGGCGGCGGCCCTGGCGACCAGGAACGAGCCCTTGGCCATCACGTCGTGTTGCAGGTCCCAGTCCCGCTCGGTGGTCTCCAGCAGCGACTTGGAGATCGACAGTCCGGCGTTGTTCACCACCAGGTCGACCCCGCCGAAGGCCAGCGCCGCCGCCTCGACCGCCGCGCGCACGGCGGCCTCGTCGGTCACGTCGGCGGTGACCGCGACCGCCCGGTCGGCCGGGCCGATCTCGGCCGCCACGGTCCGCGCCGCCTCGCCGTCGAGGTCGGCGACCACCACGCACGCGCCCTCGGCGCCCAGCCGGTGGGCGATCGCCCGGCCGATGCCCGACCCGGCGCCGGTGACCAGCGCGATCCGCCCGGCCAGCGGCTTGGGCGCGGGCAGCCGCGCCAGCTTGGCCTCCTCCAGCGCCCAGTACTCGATGCGGAACTTCTCCCGCTCGTCGATCGGCGCGTAGCGCGACACCGACTCGGCGCCGCGCATGACGTTGATGGCGTTGACGTAGAACTCGCCGGCCACCCGCGCGGTCTGCTTGTCCTTGCCGAAGGAGAACATGCCCACCCCCGGCACCAGCACGATCGCCGGGTCGGCGCCGCGCAGCGGCGGGCTGTCGGGCTCGGCGTGGCGCTCGTAGTAGGCGCGGTAGTCCTCGCGGTAGGTCTCGTGCAGGGCCTGGAGCCGGGCGACGACCTCGGCCAGCGGCGCGGTCGCCGGCAGGTCCACCACCAGCGGGCGGACCTTGGTCCGCAGGAAGTGGTCCGGGCAGGACGTGCCGAGCGCGGCCAGCGGCCCGAGCTTCTCCCTGGCCAGGAAGTCCAGCACGACCTCGGAGTCGGTGAAGTGGCCGACCTGCCGCGCGTCGGTGGAGGCCAGGCCACGGATCACCGGCGCGAGCGCGGCGGCCCTGGCCCGCCGCTGGTCGGCGGGCAGCGCCTCGAACCCGGGCACGACCGCGCCGAACGGTTCGGCGCGGCCCCGCTCGGCCAGGAACGTCTCCGCCGTGCGGATGATCTCCAGCGAGTGGTCCCGGCACTCCTGGGAGGTCTCGCCCCACGCGGTGATGCCGTGCCCGCCGAGGATCACGCCGATGGCCTTCGGGTTGGCCCGGCGGACCGCCGCGATGTCCAGCCCCAGCTGGAAACCGGGGCGCCGCCAGTCCACCCACGCGACCCGGTCGCCGAAGCACTCCTTGGTCAGCGCGGCCCCGTCGGCGGCCGTGGCCAGCGCGATCCCCGAGTCCGGGTGCAGGTGGTCGACGTGGGCGGCGTCCACCAGCCCGTGCATCGCCGTGTCGATCGACGGCGCCGCCCCACCCCGCCCGTGCAGGCAGTAGTCGAACGCGGCGACCATCTCGTCCTCGCGCTCGACCCCCGGGTAGACATCGACCAGCGCCCGCAGCCGGTCCAGCCGCAGCACCGCCAGCCCGGCCTCGGTCAGCGTGCCGAGGTCACCGCCGGATCCCTTGACCCACAACAGGTCCACCGGCCGCCCGGTCACCGGATCGGTGTCGGTGCCCTTCGCCGAGGTGTTCCCCCCGGCGAAGTTCGTGTTCCGCGGGTCGGCCCCCAACTCGTTGCTGCGCGCGAGGAGTTCATCGGCTGTCATGCTCCCCATCCTGCCTGCTCACCGCCGACGCGCTCGGCGTCGACGCGTTCCTGGTAGCCGCTGCGCTTGAACGCCGCCATCGGGTCCGGGTCCAGGCCGGCGTCCTCACGGACCTGCGCCAGCAGCGGCCGCACGTCGGTGTTGTAGGCGTCCATCACCACCGCGTTGGCCTCCAGCACGTCGCCGGCCGACTGGGCCGCCGACAGCGCGTCCCGGTCGACCAGCAGGGCCTTGGCCGTCGCCTCCTGCACGTTCATCACCGAGCGGATCACCGCCGGGATCTTGCGCTCGATGTTGTGGCACTGGTCGAGCATGAACGCGATACCCCGGTCGGGGTGCAGCGCGTCGCCGCGCACGATCTCGTACATGATCCGGAACAGCTGGAACGGGTCGGCAGCGCCGACCATCAGGTCGTCGTCGGCGTAGAACCGGGAGTTGAAGTCGAACGCGCCGAGCTTGTTCTGCCGCAACAGGAACGCCACGATGAACTCGATGTTCGTGCCCGGCGCGTGGTGGCCGGTGTCGATGCACACCGTCGCCTTCTCGCCCAGCTCCACGCAGTGCGCGTAGGAGGTGCCCCAGTCGGGGACGTCGGTGGCGTAGAACGCCGGCTCGAACAGCTTGTACTCCAACACGATCCGCTGGTCGTCGCCGAGCCGGTCGTAGGTTTCGCGCAGCGCCTGCGCCAACCGGTCCTGGCGGGTGCGCAGGTCGTCCTGGCCGGGGTAGTTGATGCCGTCGGAGAACCACAGCTTCAGGTCCCGCGACCCGGTGGCGTCCATGATCGAGATCGCCTCGAGCAGGTGGTCGGTCGCCTTGCGCCGGATACCGGGATCGGGGTTGGTGACCGAGCCCAGCTTGTAGTCGTCGTCCTGGAACACGTTGGTGTTGATGGCCCCCAGGCGCACGCCCTGGTCGCGCGCGTAGCTGGCCAGCGCCCCGTAGTCCTCGACCGTGTCCCACGGGATGTGCAGCGCGACCTGGGGGGCGACGCCGGTGAAGCGGTGCACGGTCGCGGCGTCGGCGATCTTCTCCTCCGGCGTGCGGGGCACCCCCGGCTGGGCGAAGACCTTGAACCGGGTGCCGGAGTTGCCGAACGCCCAGGACGGGGTCTCGATCTCGTGGCTGGCTAGCGCGCGCCGCACGGCGGTCAGGTCTGACACTGGTATCACGTTTCCTGGTCGAGTTGGTCGTCGAGGTGGAACACCTCGGTCAGCAGCCGCAGGCCCTGGTCGGCCGGCCGGCCGTCGATGCCGGTGAAGAACTCCGCCATCTCGGCCTGCCAGCGCGCGTTGACCTCGGTGGCCGCCATCGCCGCCTGCGCGTCGGCCAGCGAGTCGGCCTCGACGTAGCCGATCAGCAGGCCGTCGGTGTCCACGAACAGCGAGTAGTTCCGCCAGCCGGCCTCGCGCAGCGCGGCCAGCATGTCCGGCCAGACCGCCCGGTGCCGCTCGGTGTACTCGGCGAGGCGGCCCGGCCGGACCTGCAGGCGGAAGCAGTACCGCATCAGAAGTCGAAGTCGTCGATGTTGCCGGAGTCGAACACGGTCGGCGGGCCGAGCACGATCTCGCCGTCGGCGCCGATCTCGTAGTCGCCGAGCTTGCCGGCGGTGAACGTCTCGCCCTCCTTGCCGGTGATCTGCCCGGACACCAGCGCCACCCCGGCGTAGGCGGCCAGGTAGCCGATGTCGGCCGGGTTCCACAGCGCGAACTCGGTGACCGTGCCGTTCTTGATGTACTCGCGCATCTGGTTGGGCGTGCCGAGCCCGGTGATCGCCACCTGGCCCTTGTAGTTCGACGAGCTGACGTAGCGCGCGGCGGCGGCGATGCCCACGGTCGTCGGCGAGACGATCACCTTCAGGTTCGGGTAGGACTGCAACAGGCCCTGCGCCTCCTGGAAGGACTTCTGGTCCTCGTCGTTGCCGTAGGCGATCTTCACCAGCTTGAGGCCCTTGTTCTCCGGCTTGGCCAGCTCGGTCTTCATCACCTCGATCCACGCGTTCTGGTTGGTGGCGTTGGGGGTCGCGGACAGGATCGCGATCTCCCCGGAGCCGCCGGCGAGCTTGCTGGTCATCTCCACCAGCTTCTCCCCGATGCCCTGCGTGGACGCCTGGTTGATGAACACGTCGCGGCACTCCTTGGCCGCGTCGGAGTCGAACGCCACCACCTTGATGCCCGAGTCGCGGGCCTGGTTGAGCGACGGGCACACCGCGTTCGGGTCGTTGGCGGCGATCCCGATGACGTCGTGCTGCTGCTGGATCAGCGTGTTGATGTAGCTGACCTGCGAGGAGGCGCTGGCGTCGTTGGGGCCGACGAGCTTGTACTCGCCCTTGAGCTCACCGAGTGCCTCCTCCCCGCCGCTGACCTCGATGTCGGAGTAGGGGTTGTTGAGCTGCTTGGGCAGGTACGCCATCGTGACGCCCTCCTTCAGCTCCGCGTCCGGGTCGGCGACGCCGGTGGCCTGACCACCGCCCTGCTCGCCGGAGGTGTCGTCCTTGGTCGTGCCGCCGCACGCGGCCAGCGTGAGAGCCAGGGTCGCGGCGGTGAGAACTCGTAACACGCGGTATCGGGACATCGATGTCGCCTCTCTCACGAGATCGGGTCGGTCGGGGACTGTCGCAGGCGTCTGCGGTGGGTGGCGGCGCGCACGGAGCGGCCGATGTTGGGCAGGAGCACCGACACGATCAGCAGCGCGCCGGTGACGATGTTGAGCGCCTCGTTGCTCACGTCCTCCAGCCGCAGCGCGTTCTGCACGGTGGCCAGCAGCAGGACCCCGGCGAGCACACCGGGCATGGCGCCCTTGCCGCCGAAGATGGACACGCCGCCCAGCAGTACGGCGGCGACGACGGCCAGTTCCAGGCCGAAACCGTTGTCGGCGCGGGCACTGGAGTACCGCAGGGTCCACAGCACCCCGGCGAGCCCGGCGACCGCGCCGCTGGCCACGAACAGCCAGAACTTCAGCCGGTCGACCCGCACGCCGGAGAACCGCGCGGTCTGCTCGCTGGCGCCGGCGGCGAACACCGCCCGGCCGACCGGCGTCGCGTGCAGCACCACCACGAACACCGCGGCCAGCACCAGCAGCGGGACCAGCACGTTGGGCACCGGGCCGTCGCCGATCGTGCCGGTGGCCCAGCCGGTGAACGCGGCCGGGAAGTCGGCCACCGCGGAGTCGCCGAGCACGACGAACGCGAGGCCCCGGAACAGCGCCATCGTGCCGATCGTGACCGCCAGCGACGGCAGCCGGAACACGGTCACGAACACGCCGTTGACCGCGCCGAGCACCGCGCCCAGCAGCACGCACAGCGGGATGATCGTCTCGATCGCCATTCCGCTGTTCCACAGCGAGCCGAGCACCGCCGAGGTGAGCCCGAGCGTGCTGGCCACCGACAGGTCGATCTCACCGGTGATGATGACCAGCGTCATCGGCAGCGCCAGCAGCGCGATCGGCAGCAGGTCCAGCACCAGGAAGCCGACGTTGCGGGTGGTGGCGAAGTTCTCCACCGCGCCGCCCGCCACCACCAGCGCCAGGATCGCCACGACGATGATCGCGGCGTCCCAGCCGGCGACGCGGGACAGCCGGCGTGCGACCGGGTTATCGGACATGACCGTTCCTGTTCTTCAACGCGCGCGCGGTGCGCGCCGCGACCAGCCGGTCGACCCCGATCGCCAGCAGGATCAGGGCGCCGACGATCGCCTGCTGCCAGAACTGGTTGATGTCCAGCACGGCCAGGGCGTTGCCGATGACGGTGAGCAGCAGCGCGCCCAGCGCCGCCCCCCACACCGTGCCGCTGCCGCCGAACACCGCGACCCCGCCGACCACGGCCGCGGCGACCACGTTCAGCTCGTAGCCGGTGCCGGCGGCGGCGTCGATCGTGCCGAACCGCACGGCGAACAGCACCCCGGCCAGTCCGGCCAGCGCGCCGCTGACCGCGAACGCGCCGAGGGTGTTGCGCCCCACCCGGATCCCGGCGAGCGTGGCCGCCTCCGGGTTGGAGCCCATCGCGTACAGCTCGCGGCCGACCCGGTAGTTGCGCAGCACCACCCCGGCGACCGCGACCACCAGCAGCGCGATCACCACCAGCCACGGCACCCCGAGCACCGACTCGCCGGCGAAACCGAGGAACCGCTTGGGGAGCTCGTCGGCGGTGATCTGCTGGCCGCCGGCCCAGCTGTAGGTGATGCCGCGGAAGACGTAGAGCGTGCCGAGCGTGACCACCAGTGCGGGGACCCGGCCGTAGCGCACGAGCACCGCGTTCACCAGCCCGCACACCCCGCCGATCGCGATCCCCAGCAGCAGCGCCACGAACACCGGCATTCCGGGGTTGTCCTGCACGACCGTGCCGACGGCGAACGCGCTCAGGCCCAGTACCGAGCCGACGGACAGGTCGATGTTGCGGGTGATGATCACGATCGCCTGGCCGACGGCGAGCACCGCCAGGATCGCCGTGCCGAGCAGGATGTCCCGCACGCTCTGGCCGGACAGGAACCTCGGGTTGACGAACGCCGTGTACCCGACCAGGACCGCCAGCGCCAGCACGATCCCGAGTTCGCGTACCCGCAGCAGCGCCCCGATCCGCCCGCCGGCGGCCGTTGCCCCGGCCGTCGTCACGGTGCTCACGCGACCTCCTGGCCCATGGCGGCGAGCATGATCGACTCCTCGGTGGCCTCGGCGCGCGGAAGGTCGGCGACCAGCCGGCCCTCCCGCATGACCAGCACCCGGTCGGCCATGCCCAGGACCTCGGGCAACTCGGAGGACACCATCAGCACCGCGACACCCTCGGCGGCCAGTGCGGACATCAGCCGGTGCACCTCGGCCTTGGTGCCGACGTCGATGCCCCGGGTGGGTTCGTCGACGATCAGCACCCTCGGCGCGGTCGCCAGCCACTTGGCGAGCACGACCTTCTGCTGGTTGCCGCCGGAGAGCGTGCGGACCGGGTCGGCCAGCCGCCCGTAGCGGGTGCGCAGCCGTTCGGTCCAGTGCGCTGCCTCCCGCCGTTCGGCGCCGCCGCCGAGCAGACCGAACCGGGCCAGCGCGCCGGAGCGCGGCAGGGTGACGTTGCGCTGGATGGACAGGTCCATCACCAGGCCCTGCTGGCGGCGGTCCTCCGGGACCAGCGCCATCCCGGCCGCCATGGCCGCGCGCGAGGAGTGCGGCCGGACCCGCTTCCCGTTGACCCGCACCGTTCCCGCGTCCCGGCCGTCCACTCCGAACACGGCCTGGACGACCTCGGAGCGGCCGGCGCCGACCAGCCCGGCGAGCGCGACGATCTCCCCGGCGCGCACCTCGAACGTCACGTCGCGGAACACGCCCTCGCGGGCGAGGCCGTCGACCTCCAGCACGACCGCGCCGGGTTCGACGTCCTGCTTGGGGAACAGCGCGTCGAGGTCGCGGCCGACCATCCGGCGCACCATCTCCTCGACGGTCAGGTCAGCGAGCGGGTCGGTGGACACGTGGGCGCCGTCGCGCATGATCGTCACCCGGTCGCACAGCGCGGTGATCTCCTCGAAGCGGTGGGAGATGAACAGCACCGCCGCGCCCTCCTCGCGCAGCGCGCGGACCACCGCGAACAGCCGCTCGACCTCCACCGAGGACAGGGCGGCCGTCGGCTCGTCCATCACCAGGATCCTGGCCCGGCCGCCGATGGCCTTCGCGATCTCGACGATCTGCTGGTCGGCGATGGACAGTCCGCGCGCCGGCCGTCCGGGGTCGAGGTGCACGCCGAGGCGGGCGAACAGCTCGGTGGCCGTGCGGCGCATCCGGCGGCGGTCGATGATCCCGAACCGACCGCGCGGCTGGCGGCCCATGGCGATGTTCTCGGCGACCGACAGGTCCCCGAACAGCGTCGGCTCCTGGTAGATGACCGCGATGCCGGCGTCCATGGCGTCGGCCGGCCCGCCGAACTCGACCGGTTCGCCGTCCACGAGCAGCGTGCCGGTGTCCGGGCGGTGCACCCCGGCGAGCATCTTCACGATCGTCGACTTGCCGGCACCGTTCTCGCCGACCAGCGCGTGCACCTCGCCGGGCGGCAGCCCGAACGAGCACCCGCGCACGGCGGCGACGCTGCCGAAGGACTTGGTGACGTCGCGGACCTCCAGCAAAGGCGTGCTGTCCTGCCGCTCCATCGCGGCCACCTCCCCGGAATGAAAGGTTTCAAGGTCCGTCGTCGGGGACCGTATCGGCGGTGTTCCCGGGCGTCAAGACATCCCCTGACAACGGGCTACACTTCGGCCATCCAGGTAACGTTTCAATCTCTGGGGGTTCCGTGGGCGCAGAGTCAGCCGGCGCGCAGCGGCCGGTGAGCGTGCGGGAGGTCGCGGCGCTGGCCGGTGTCTCCCTCGGCACGGTCTCCAACGTGCTGAACCGGCCGGAGACGGTCAGCGCCGCCACCCTCGCGCGGGTGCGCTCGGCGATGTCGCAGCTGGGGTTCGTGCGCAACGAGCCGGCCCGCCAACTGCGTGCCGGCCGCAGCCGGACCGTGGCCTACGTGATGCTCGACGGCTCCAACCCGTTCTTCACCGACGTCGCCAAGGGGATCGAGGAGCAGGCCGAGGCCAACGACCTGTCGCTGTACATGTGCAACAGCGACAACCGGGTCGAGCGCGAGCTGTCCTACCTCAGCCGCCTCGAGCAGCAGCGGGTGCAGGGCGTGCTGATCACCCCGGCCGACGCGAACGCCCCGATCCTCGACGAGCTGCCCCGGCGAGGCACTCCGCTGGTGATCGTGGACCGCACCCGCGCGGGCGACACCCACTGCTCGGTGGCCGTCGACGACGTGCTCGGCGGTGAGCTGGCGGTGGACCACCTGGTGGAGTTGGGCCACGAGCGGATCGCGTTCGTCGGCGGCCCGCTGTCGATCGGCCAGGTCCGTGACCGGCACGACGGTGCGCTCGCGGCGATCGCCCGCGCCGGCCTGGGGCCTGACCGACTGACGCATCTGGACACCTCGGGCCTGACCGTCGCCGAGGGGCGCAGCGCGGGGGAGCGGCTGGCCGGACTGTCCGCGCGGGTGCGCCCGACGGCGGTGTTCTGCGCCAACGACCTGCTGGCGATCGGGCTGCTGCAGCAGTGTGTGAGCATCCGCCTGCGGGTGCCGGAGGACCTGGCGATCGTGGGCTACGACGACATCGACTTCGCCGCCGCGTCGGCGATCCCGCTGACCTCGGTACGTCAGCCACGGCGCCAGCTCGGCCGCACCGCCGCCGGGTTGCTGCTGTCGGAGGCCAACGACCCCGACCACCACCACGAGAAGGTCCTGTTCACCCCGGAGCTGGTCGTGCGCCGCTCCAGTCTGGCCACGAGCTGAGAGCGCTCCCGGTTCCGGACCACCCGAATGGCTCTGTTGCGGCGGTTTTCGCGCGCCGTTAGTCTGGGAGCGCTCCCAGGGTAGCGAGCGACAGGGATGGAGTCGTCCCATGAACAGAGCCGTTCTCCGCGCACTCCTCAGCGCCGTACTGGTCCTGCTGACCGCCGGCCCGGCCCCCGGCGCCGCCGCGGCGCAACCAGCACCGGTGCGCGTCATGCCGCTCGGTGACTCGATCACCGGATCCCCCGGCTGCTGGCGGTCACTGCTGTGGAACCGCTTGCAGGACAACGGGTTCACCGACATCGACTTCGTCGGCACGCTCGGCCCGCAGGGCTGCGGCGTGCCCTACGACGGCGACAACGAGGGCCACGGCGGCGCGCTGGTCACCACCGTCGCCGCCCAGAACCACCTGGTCGGCTGGCTCGCCGCGACCAACCCCGACGTCGTCATCATGCACTTCGGCACCAACGACGTCTGGAGCAACCGGCCGACCTCGGTCATCCTCGACGCCTACAGCACGCTGGTCGCCCAGATGCGGGCCAACAACCCCGCCATGCGGATCATCGTCGCGCGGATCATCCCGATGAACCCCACCTCCTGCGGGGAATGCGCGGCGCGGGTGGTCGACCTCAACGCCGCCATCCCCGGCTGGGCCGCCGCGCAGGACACCGCCGCCTCCCCGGTCACCGTCGTCGACCAGTGGACCGGGTTCTCCACCGCCGCCGACACCTACGACGGCGTCCACCCCAACGCGTCCGGAGACCAGAAGATCTCCGACAGGTGGTACCCCGCGGTGGCAGCCGCCGTGGGCCGATAGGTGGGAGAAAGACGTGAAGTCACGGCGCACGGTCGCGGTCGCCTCGGTGCTCGCGGTCCTGTTCTCGATCCTGTTCCTCCCGGTCCCCGCGCAGTCGGCGCCGACCGGTCTGCGGGTCAGCGGCACCCGGATCGTCGAGGCCAACGGCTCGGCGTTCGTCATGCGCGGAGCCAGCCACGCGCACGTCTGGTACCAGGGTGAGACCGGCTCCTTCGCCGACATCAAAGCCCTGGGCGCCAACACCGTGCGGGTCGTGCTCGGCAGCGGGCAGCGCTGGGGCCCGTCCACCGACGTCGCCAACGTGGTGTCGCTGTGCAAGCAGTCCCGGCTGATCTGCGTACTGGAGGCGCACGACACCACCGGCTACGGCGAGGAGGGCGCCGCGGCGACCCTCGACCAGGCCGTCACCTACTGGATCAGCCAGAAGAGCGCGCTGGTGGGCCAGGAGGACTACGTCGTGCTCAACATCGGCAACGAGCCCTTCGGCAACAACGCCCAGGTCAGCGCGACCTGGGCGAGCGCCACCTCGAACGCCATCCAACGGTTGCGCACCAACGGTTTCAACCACCTGATCATGGCCGACGCGCCGATGTGGGGCCAGGACTGGGGCGGCATCATGCGCGACAACGCCGCCACGGTGTTCGCCAACGATCCCGACCGCAACACGGTCTTCTCCATCCACATGTACGGCGTGTACGACACCGCCGCCGAGATCAACGCCTACTTCGACGCCTTCCGCACCGCCGGTCTGCCGCTGGTCGTCGGCGAGTTCGGGCACAACCACTCCGACGGCGACCCCGACGAGGACACGATCATGGCCCAGGCGCAGTCCAGGGGACTGGGCTACATCGGCTGGTCGTGGAGCGGCAACGGCGGCGGCGTCGAGTACCTGGACATGGTCACCGCCTTCGACCCCAGCCGGCTCACCTCCTGGGGCGAGCGGATCTTCAACGGTGCCAACGGAATCCGCGCCACCTCCCGCGAGGCCACGATCTACGGCGGCGGCGGTGACCCCGACGAGCAGGCGCCGACCACCCCCGGCACGCCGACCGCCTCCTCGGTGACCGCCACCTCGGCCACCCTGAACTGGGGCGCGTCCACCGACGACATCGGCGTCACCGGCTACGACGTCTACCGCGCCACCGGCGCGAGCGGCGGCACCTTCACCCTGGTCAGCACGGCCGGCACGAACACCTACACCGCCAGCGCCCTGACCCCCGAGACCACCTACCGGTTCTACGTCCGGGCCAGGGACGCGGCCGGCAACGTCTCCGGCAACTCCGCCACGGCCACCCTGACCACCCAGGCCGGTCCGGTCGGCGGGGACTGCCGGGTCGCCTACCAGACCACCAACTGGGGCGGCTCCAGCGGTTTCACCGCCAACGTCACCATCACCAACACCGGCACCAGCGCGATCAACGGCTGGACGCTCGCGTTCGCCTTCCCCGGCGGCCAGCGGGTGACCCCACCCGGCTGGGGCGCCACCTACACCCAGGCGGCCGGCAGCGCGAACGTCACCGCGACCAACGTCGACTACAACGCCACCCTCGCCCCCGGCGGCTCGACCAGCATCGGGTTCAACGGCACCTACAGCGGGTCCAACCCGGCGGTCACCGCGTTCACCCTCAACGGCTCCGCCTGCGCCGCGGCCTGAGCCGCGTCGGTCAGGAGCCGAAGTTGCTGAACACCGAGACCATCACCTCGTCGATGTCGTCGGGATTGGTCGCGTCGTAGGACACGGCCTTGGACAACCCGGAGATCTCGGACAACAACGTGCGGTGCTCGTCGCTGGTGCCGTAGGGGATGGTGAACACCCGGACGGAGGTCTCCAGGTTCTGCGCGTCGATCTCGCGTTTCAGGGCCTGGAGACCGGCCGCGTCCTCGGGGACCTGTGCGCCGTCGCTGAGCACCACGATGGCGTTGATCTTCTTGCGGTCGATCGTGGCGAGCATGGTCTGGTTGGCCTCGCGGATCGCCCGGTACAGGGAGGTGTTCTTCGCTGTCGGCAGGTCGTCGATGATCCCGTCGAGCTGGCCGCGGACCTCACCGACCGGGGACAGCTCCAGGACCCGGGTCACGGGGCCGGCGAAGGTCCAGATGCCGACCTCGTCCTGGTCGCCCAGCAGCTCCAGGCCGCGTTTGGCCGCCGGGCGCAGCAGGTCCAGCTTCGTGTCGGTCGCCGCGTCGTCGGGGTTGGCGTCGCCGAGCATCGACTCCGACACGTCGAGCACCAGCAGGACCCGTGCGGCGCGGCGGGTGCCGTCCCAGGCCTGCCGCATGGCCGTGACCAGTTCCGGTTCCGGGATCTCGAAGAACGTCTGCGTCGAGTCCGCCGGCACCCCGGACTCCCGGACGAGCACGTCGGTCGGCCGGTCGGGCCGGCCGAGGTCGCGGAAACCCAACTCGACGAACTGCCGCTGCTGCTCGTCCTGGACCAGGAAGTCGCGGAAGTCCACCGCCGCCTCCCGCTGCTCCTGCGAGGCCGAGGAGAGCACGACGAACGGGTGGTCCAGCTGGACCGTGCCCTCCTCTGGTTGGAGAGCCACCATCGGTTCGTTCGGGCGGTCCTGCGCCGCGTCGAGGTCGCCGAGCGGAGCGCCCCGGTTGTAGAGGTGGACGAGCTGCTCCTGCACCAACACCGCGCTGATCGACGTGCGCGCGCCCTGCTGGTCGTCGTCGTAGATGCTGCGCATGAAGGTGGTGGCCTCGTCGCCGTAGCGCACCACCGAGGTCTCGATGTCCCGGACGAACTGGACGACGTCGCCGTCGGTCAGGTCCTCGGCGGTGGGCCCGGCCGGCCGGTCGGCGGCCGCGAAGTAGGTCGCCACGGAGGCGGCCAGGCCCGAGGTCGAGTAGTTCGGGTTGTCGCGGCCCAGGGTGAACGGTCCCAGCTCGGGATGGCCGAGGGCCTGCCAGTCACCGTTCGGGCCGGCCAGTTCGCGCAGCCGTTCCCAGCTGAACTCCTCGCCGTCGGCGCGCACCACCTTCGCCAGGTGCTCGGGCATCGCCACCGCGAGGACGCTGGTGGTGACCGGGCCCAACTCCTGGGCCACCAGGTCGCCGTGGCCGCCCTCGCGCAGCATGCCGGTCCACATCGACGAGGTGGGCAGCCACACCTGGGGCGCCGGCAGTCGGTCGACCTGGCCCGCCGGCCAGCCCTTGCCGATCAGGTCCATCGCCACGCCGGAGGTGAGGCCGGTGGCGCGGACCCTGGCGCAGGGCCCGTCGTGCTCGCTCTCGTTGTACTTCCTGGCGAGGTCGACGAGCAGTTCGTCCTTCTCGGTGGACACCAGCACGTCCAGGTCGACACAGTCCGACCGCGCGGTGCCCGCCTCGCCGGGGAACTGGCGCAACGCCCACACCGCCACGAGTGCCAGCACCGCCACCAGCGCCGCCCCGACGGTCCAGCGCACGCCCCGGCGCAGCGGGGCGTTGCGGAACGGTTCCGGCCACCGCTCGCGCAGGTGGGCCGCGGCGACCGCGTAACCGTTGTTCTGGTCGATCGCGGTGACCACGCCGACGGCGCGGCCGGTGCGGGTGTCGACCACCGGGCTGCCGCTGTGGGTCGGCCGGGCGCGCAGCGTGTCGTTGAGGGTCTGGTTGAGCTCCACCAGGCCCTGGCCGGCGTCGCCGAGCAACGTGCCGTTGGTCCAGTCGGCCTGCCCGCCGGGCTGGTGGCCGAAGACCTTGACCCCGGAGTTCGGTTTCGGGCCGGTCATCAGCTTGAGGGGGGTGGCGCCCACCGGCGGGGTCTCCGCGGGGAGCAGGGTCAGCCCGGCGAGGTCGCCGGCATGGGTCATCGTCGCGCCCAGCGCCGGCGGGCGCGACCACCACGTCACGGTCGCCTGCCGGGTCAGTCCCGGTTGCACCTGGGCGAACTCGACCTCGATCACGACCGTGTCGGCCGGTTCGGTCTGGCGGTACTGGTTGTGCCCGAGAACCGCGTTGATCACGTGCGCGCTGGTCACGATGTGCCGGTCGCTCACCAGGAAACCGACGCCGACCACCGTTCCGCCGCTGCGGAAGGTGACGATCGAATTCGTCATTGATCACCGCCGACTGATACCTCAAGCAGGTCAGTTCGTGACGTCATGTAGCAGGCCTCCTGCACCCCAGTGCCCTCAGCGCACTATAGAGGCAACGTGATCAGGGGGATGCGGTTACGGTCGGTGCGGTCGTGGCCCGCTGGCACCGTCGGACACCCGGTGAGAGAGCATGTCCGTTCGTGCAGCCAGAACTCTCCGCCGACCTGTGCGCGCGCCTGCGCGAGGCCTTCCTGACCGCCGGTTACACCGCCGACGGCGTCGTCGACCTCCTCGGCCCGCCGGCCCACGCCGCGCTCGGCCGGGGCGAGCCGGAGGCGGCGCGCCGGGCCAGCCGCGACGCCGGCCCGCTCGGCACCCTGGTGCGGCTGTTCCTGCTCGGCGACACCGAACCGCTGCCCGCCGTCGGCGCGGCGCTCGGCTCGGTCGACCTCGACGAGGCGGTCGCCAACCAGCTGGTCACCCCGGACGGCCGGGCCGGCCTGGACGTACGCCCCTACGAGGACAACTGGTGGGTGATCGCCGACCTCGACGCCGACCTGCGCGGCGGCGCCGTGCCGGCCGACCACGTGCTCGGCGTCGGCCACGCGTCGGTCAGCCTCGCCAGGGCCACCGCGCGCCGCGAGGTCGACACCCTGCTCGACCTCGGGACCGGCTGCGGGGTCCAGGCCCTGCACGCGAGCACGCACGCCCGCCGGATCACCGCCACCGACCTGTCCCCGCGCGCGCTCGCCCTGGCCGCCGGCACCTTCCGGCTCAACGAACTCGCTGTGGAGCTCGCGGCGGGGGAGTGGTTCGACCCGGTCGCCGGCCGCCGCTTCGACCAGGTGGTGTGCAACCCGCCGTTCGTCGTCGGGCCGCCGAGGGTCGACTACGTCTACCGCGACTCCGGCCTGTCCGGCGACGAGGCCAGCGAACTGGTGGTGCGCCGGATGCCCGAGCACCTCACCGACGGCGGCGTCGGCCAGCTGCTCGCGTCCTGGCTGCACCGCAAGGGTGAGGACTGGGCCGACCGGGTCACCTCGTGGCTGCCCGCCGGGGGCCTTGACGCCTGGTTCGTCCAGCGCGACATCGCCGACCCGGTCCTCTACGTCGGCACCTGGCTGCGCGACGCCGGGGTCGACCCGCGCTCGCCGGAGGGCCGGGCCAAGGCCGGGGCGTGGCTGGACTGGTTCGCCGAGCACGACGTCGAGGGCATCGGCTTCGGCTACGTGACGCTGCGGCGTACCGGTGACGCGGGCCGCGAGGTCGTCTGTGAGGACCTGCGGCACGCCTACGACGACCCGCTCGGCCCGGAGGCCGCGCGCTGGCTGGACAACGTGGCCTGGCTGCGCGCCCACGGGGAAACGTTGCCGCACCACAGGTTCACCGTGCCGTCGACGGTCGTCCTGGAGGAGGTGTCCGGTCCCGACGACGAGGGCTGGACGCCGCTGGTGCGCCGCCTGCACCGCACCGACGGCCCCGGCTGGCAGCACGAGATCGACGAGCCGACCGCGCGGCTGCTGGCCGGCTGCCGGGGCGCGCTGCCGCTGGAGGACCTGCTGGCCCTGCTGGAACTCGCCTACGGCGAGCTGGACCGGGACGCCGCGCTGCCGCTGGTCAGGGACCTGGTGCGGCACGGGATGCTGGTGCCGGTCCGGTGAGCGCGGCGGGGGTGGTGCTGGCCGGCGGCTCCGGGGTGCGGATGGGCGCCGGGATGAACAAGGCCTACCTGCCGCTGGCCGGCCGCCGGCTGATCTCCTGGTCGCTGCGTGCCTTCGCCGAGGTCGCCGAGGTGGGGGTGCTGCTGCTGGTGACCCGCCCGGCCGACCACGAGCTGGTGACCACGACGCTGGCCGCCGAACTGCCCGGGGTCGAGGTCGAGCTGGCCGACGGGGGCGGCACCCGTCAGGAGTCCGAGCTGGCCGCGCTGCGCCACCTCGCCCCCCGGATCGCCGACGGCACGGTCGACGCGGTCCTGCTGCACGACGCCGCCCGCCCGCTGGTCAGCCACGAGCTGATCACCGCCGTGCTGCGCGAGGCCCGCGACCACGGCGGCGCGATGCCCGGCCTGCCGGCCGACGACCTGGCCACCGTCGGCGCCGACGGGCGGCTCTCCGGCGCGCTGGCGCACGCGATCCGGGCGCAGACCCCGCAGGGTTTCCGGGCCGCGCCGTTGCTCGCGGCCTACGAGCAGGCCGCCCGCGACGGCTTCGACGGCACCGACACCGCGTCCTGCATGGAGCGCTACTCGGGGCTGCCGGTGCGCTGGGTGCCGGGCGAGCAGCGCAACTTCAAGATCACCTTTCCGCACGACCTGACCGTCGCCGAGCACCTGGTCGGTCACTGACCGGTGGCTAGCGGGCCCGGCCGTGGGCGTCGTGCGGCAGGTCGGCGTAGTGCCACTGGTGGTCGCGGGTGAGCTGGCAGGCCTTGGCCAGGTCACTGGAGAGCAGCGCGTCGAGCAGTTCCGCGTGCTCGTCGGCGACGTCACCGAGGTCGGGCTCGACGGCGAGCAGGGTGACCGAGGTGCGTGCCTCGATCTGCAAGGCCTCCCACGCGTGCTTGAGCAGCTCGTTGTGTCCGGCGTCGACGATGTGCCGGTGGAAGGACACGCTCGCGGTCCCCACGGCCCCGACGTCGCCGCGCCCGGCGGCCTCGCGCATGGCGGCGACGTCGGCGCGCAGCGCGTCGGCGGGCAGGGTGCCGGCCGGCAGGGCCAGTCGGGTCGCCGCCTCCTCCAGCGCTGCCCGCACGACGTAGCTCTCGCGCAGGGTCTGCTGGATGAAGTGGCGGACGAACGTGCCGCGCCGGGGGCGGGTCTCGACCATGCCGATCGCCTCCAGCTCGCGCAGGGCCTCGCGCACGGGGGCCTGGCTGGTGCCGTAGCTCTCGGCGATCCGGGTCTCGACGAGGCGTTCGCCCGGTTCCAGCTCGCCGGACACGATGCGCCGGACGAGCCCGTCACGGATCTGTCGGCTCAGGGTGAGCCGGGGGAGTGGCTGGGTCTCGGTCATGCACTCTCACACGGGTTCGCACTTCAGGGTTGACGGTGTCGACGGGCCAAACGTACCGTCTCCGTCAGGTTATCAATTATCGATAATCGATCCAGTCCGGCTCAACGGGGAGGCCTCGTGCTGTCTCATGTGCACCTGCCGGGTTCGGCGGCCGAGGCGGCGGACCTGCTGCGGAACGGCGGATGGCTCGTCGGCGGCGGAACCGTGGTCATGCCCCGGGTGAACACCGGGGCGGTGCCGGTCGACTCGCTGGTGTCGCTGCGCCGCGCCGGCCTGGACGACATCACCGTCGACGGCCGCCGGGCCTCGATCGGCGCGGCGGCCACGCTCGCCGACGTCGGCGAACACGACGCGCTGGCGTTCCTGCTCCCGGTGATCCGCTCGATCGCCTCCCCGCCGGTGCGCAACCTCGCCACGGTCGGCGGCAACCTCGTCGTCGGCCAGCCCTACGGCGACCTCGCCGTCGCACTCCTCGCGCTCGACGCGCGGGTCGAGGTCCTCGGCGCGGACGGCGTCCGCGAGGTGGGGGTGGCCGAGCTGACCGTCGGCGGGGCCGAGGTCCTCACGGCCGTCCACCTCGACGTCCCCGACAGTGGGACGTGGTTCTACCGCAAGGCCATGCGCCGCCGGCACAACTCGGCGGCGATCGTCACCGTGGCGGCCGTGGTCGCCGTGGGAGACGGGGTCGTGCGCCAGGCCAGGATCGCGCTCGGCGGCCTCGCCCCGAGGCCGGTCCGCGCCCCGGCCGCCGAGCGGGTCCTGCTCGGCCAGCCCTTCGACCGGCCGACCGTCGAGGCCGCCGCCTCGGCCGCGCGGCAGGGCGTCACACCGCTCGACGACGCCTACGCCTCGGCCTGGTACCGCGACCGCGTCCTGCCCGTGCACGTCCGCCGCGCGTTGCTCGGCGAGGACTGAGAGGCCACCGACCATGCCATCCCGGATCGTCACCCTGACCGTCAACGACGCCGACCACGAGCTGATCGCCACACCAGGCCTCACCCTGCTGGCCGCGCTGCGCGACGCCCTCGGGCTGACCGCCGCCAAGCGCGGCTGCGCACAGGGCACCTGCGGATCGTGCGTCGTGCTGCTCGACGAGCGGGCCGTGCCGGCCTGCCTGGTCCCGGTCGAGACCGTCGACGGCGCCGCCGTCCGCACCCTGGAGGGTGTCGCGGCCGGCGGCGAACTCGACGAGGTGCAGAGCGCGTTCCTCGACGGGTTCGCCACCCAGTGCGGGTTCTGCACCTCCGGAATGATCATGGCCGCCGAGGCGCTGCTGGCCGACAACCCGTCGCCGAGCCGGCAGGACGTCGTCGAGGCGATCTCCGGCAACGTCTGCCGCTGCACCGGCTACGAGCCGATCGTGGCGGCCGTACTCGACGCGGCCCGGCGCCGCGCGGGGAGGACGGCCTGATGGCCCACCGGCAGACCCCGATCGACGACACCTACTTCGCCGGCGAGCGCGCCGGCTCGTTCACCGTGGTCGGCTCCCCGGTCGCCCGCTCCGACGCCCGGGGCCACGTGACCGGGCGGACCGAGTTCTTCGAGGACGTGCGCCCCGCCGGCCTGCTGCACCTGAAGATGCACCGCTCGGCCCGCCACCACGCGCGGCTGGTCACCGTCGACACCGCCGCCGCGCGGGCCGTGCCCGGCGTGGTCGCGGTGCTCACCCACCAGGACATCCCGAACAACCTCTACACCCCGCTCAAGCTCATCGGCGTCACCCCCGACGACGAACCGGTACTGGCCGTGGACAAGGTCCGCTACCTCGGCGAGCCGATCGTCGCGGTCGTCGCCGAGACCGAGGCGGCCGCGCTGGCCGGCGCGGCGGCGGTCACCGTCGACTACGACGACCTGCCGGCGGTGTTCGACGTCGAGGAGGCACTGGCCGAGGGCGCGCCGCTGGTCAACGAGTACCAGGGCAACAACTACTTCACCTACGAGGGACACCACTGCCGCCGGGTCCGCTTCGGCGACGTGGACAAGGCGTTCGCCGCCGCCGACCACGTCTTCGAGTGGCGCTACCAGTCCTCGCCGATCGAACAGGCGCCGGTGGAGACCACCGGGTGCGTGGTGGTGCCCCAGCCCGACGGAAGGCTGCGGATCCACTCCGACACCCAGGCCTGCTTCTTCACCCTGGACAACACCGCGCTGATCCTGGAGTCGGAGTTCAACAAACTGCGCATCGTCGGCGGCACGGTCGGCGGCGGCTTCGGCGGCAAGGTCGACGTGGTGGTCGAGCCGGTGGCGTGCGTGGCCGCGATGGTCACCCACCGCCCGGTGAAGTTCGTCTACGGGCGGTACGAGGAGATGCAGGTGTCCTCGCCGCGCGCCGCCGAACGGATCTACCTCAAGGACGGGGTGAGCGCCGACGGCCGGATCCTCGCCCGCCAGGTCCGCGCCTACATCGACGCCGGCGCCTACTCCCGGCACACCCCGTACGGCACGACCAAGGCCGCCGCGCACTTCCCCGGCCCGTACGCCATCCCGAACGTGTCGATCGACTGCCACTGCGTGTTCACCAACCGCACGCCCTCCAGCGCCATGCGCGGCTTCGGCGTCACCATCGGCGACTTCGCCCTGGAGTCCCAGATGGACCGGATCGCCCGCGCGCTGGACCTGGACCCGTTGCGGCTGCGGCTGATCAACGCCTACCGCGACGGCGACATGAAGGCCCACCGCAAGCTCGCCGAGGGCACGGCGCTGGTGGAGGTCATCCAGAAGGCGGCCGACCTGGTCGGCCACGACCTGCCGGAGCCGTACCGCTCGATGTCGTCGACCGACCGGAAGGGACGCTGACCATGGCACGGCTGTTCGGGCGGGGCTACGCCGCGGTGAACTACCCGACGGGCATGAACCTGGGCGGTGACCCGTCGCAGGCGCTGATCCACGCGACCACCACCGGCACGTTCGTCATCTCGCTGTCCTCGGTCGACCTCGGCCAGGGCCTCAAGACCGTGGTCGCCCAGTGCGCGGCCGAGACCCTGGGCCTGCCGATCGAGAACATCCTGGTGGACACCGCCGACACCGACACCGGCCCGCACTGCATGGGCACCTTCGCCAGCCGGGGCACCCACCGCATCGGCAACGCGGTGATCATGGCCGCCACCGAGGCGCGGGCGGTCCTGCTGGACGTCGCCGCCGAGGAACTGGAGGTGGACGCGGCCGACCTGGAGACCGACGGCACCGGCTACGTCAAGCTCAAGGGCTCCGAGCAGCGGAAGATCCACATCACCGACCTGGCGATGGCCGCGCACTTCACCCACGGCCGCACCATCTCCGGGCGCGGCGTGTACATGAAGGACAAGAGCGAGGTCGTGCCGGAGACCGGCGAGATGGACCCCGACTCCTGCCAGGCGCACGCCTGCACGGTCGCCGAGGTCGAGGTGGACGACGAGACCGGGATCGTCGAGGTGCTGGCGATGTACAGCGTCTACGAGGTCGGCCGCGCGCTGAACCCGGCGATGGCCACCCAGCAGGTCGAGGGCGGCGCGTGGATGGGCATCTCGCACGCGCTGTTCGAGACCACCGAGCCGTACTACCCGGTCCGCGACCACGGCCCGCGCGACTTCACCGAGTACCTCATGCCGGGCGCGGGTGACATCCCGGTGCAGCACAGCGTCCTGCTGGAACGCCCGGCGGCCACCGGCCCGTTCGGCGCCAAGGGCATCGGCGAGATGACCGCCAACTCACCCATCCCGGCCATCGCCAACGCGATCTTCGACGCCTGCGGCGTCCGCCTGGAACACATGCCGTTCACCCCCGAGCGCGTCCTGCGTGGAATCGACGAGCTGCATGCTGGATGAGGCAGCGCTCTCCCAGGGCCTGCGGGCCAACCGGTACTTCGCCGACGACGGGCTGCTGACCGCCGTCCACCTCGCGCTGGTGCTGGGCCGGCCGCTGCTGCTGGAGGGCCAGCCGGGGGTCGGCAAGACCGAGATCGCGGCGGTGCTCGCCCGGGTGCTGGACCGCGAGCTGGTCCGGTTGCAGTGCTACGAGGGCCTCGACGCCGGGCAGGCGCTCTACGAGTGGGACTACCCCAAGCAGTTGCTCGCGTTGCGCGCGGCCGAGGCCGGCGGTGCCGCCGTCGGCGACGTGTACGCCGAGGAGTTCCTGCTGCGACGGCCGCTGCTGCGGTCGCTGCGCCACCCGGGCGGCGCGGTGCTGCTGGTGGACGAGGTGGACCGCGCCGACAGCGAGTTCGAGGCGTTCCTGCTGGAGTTCCTCGGCGACTTCCAGATCACCGTGCCGGAGTTGGGCACCGTCCGCGCCGACGTGCCGCCGGTGGTCGTGCTCACCTCCAACCGGACCCGCGAGCTGCACGACGCGCTGCGCCGCCGCTGTCTCTACCACTGGATCCCGTTCCCGGACCCCGAGCGGGAGCGGGCGATCGTGTGCGCGCACGTCCCGGAGATCGAGGCCGACGCGGCCGACGTCCTGGTCCGCGCGGTGTCCGGCGCCCGCCGGCTGGGCCTGCTCAAACTGCCGGGGATCGCCGAGTCGGTGGAGTGGGCGCGGGGCGCGGCGGTGCTGGCCGGCGGCGGCGACCCGTGGCCGGTGGCGCTGCGCCGCGCGCTGGGCCTGCTGGTCAAGGACGAGGAGGACCTGGCGACCGTGCACGCCGGCTTCGACGAGCTGATCGCGCCGTGAGCGCGCCGGCCGCCGGACACCTGCGCGGCTTCCTCCGTTCCCTGCGCGAGCACGGCCTGGACGTCCCGGTCACCCGCCAGCGCGACTTCCTGCGCGCGCTGGCCGCCGTGCCGCCACGCGACCCCCGCCACCTGTACTGGATCGCCCGCGCCACGCTGACCGGCACGGTCACCGACGCTCGCGTGTTCGACCCGGTGTTCGCCCACTGGTTCGGGTCCGCGCCCCCGCCGGTCCGGCTCACCGAGCCCGACGACGCGGGGGAGCCCGACGCCGGAACCGAGCCCGGCGGCGGTGCCCCACCGGACCTGGTCGCGACCGCCGGCACCGGCCACCGGGCCAGTTGGTCCGAAGTGGACAGAAAGCCGGCGTTCGCCGCCACCACCCCCGACCAGCACCAACTACTGGCCCGGCTGCGCCACGCCGTCCCGGCTGCCGTGCCGACGATCCGGTCCCGGCGCCGCCGCCCGGCCCGCCGGGGCGACCGGCTCGACGTGCGCCGGGTACACCGCGACGCCTGGCGCACCGGCGGCGAGGTGGTCCGGCTGCGCTGGCGCCGGCCCCCACGCCGGCAACGCCCGGTGCTGGTGCTCATCGACGTCTCCGGGTCGATGCGCCGGCACAGCGCCGACTACCTGCGCCTGGCGCACACCGTGGTCCACACCTGCGCCCGCGCCGAGGTCTTCACCTTCGGCACCACCCTCACCCACGTCACTCCCGCGCTGCGCGCCCGCGAGGTCGACACCGCGCTGGCGGCGCTGGCGGCGGTGGTGCGCGACTCCGGCGGCGGCACCCGGATCGGCCCGTCGCTGCTGGCGCTGCTGGACAACGCCCGCCACCTGGGCCTGGCCCGCGACGCGCTGGTCCTGGTGCTCTCCGACGGTCTCGAACGCGGCGACCCGACCGCGCTGGCCACCGCCGTGCGGCGTCTCGCGCTGCTGGGGCACCGGCTCGTGTGGTGGTCCCCGCTGGCCGCCGACCCGGACTACCGGCCGCTGACCCGGGGCATGGCGGCGGTCGTGCCGCACGTGCACGCGCTGGCCGGCGTCACCGATCTCGTGACCGCCCACGACCAGCTCACGAGAGGAGCGTCATGGAGATAGTGGACGCGCACCACCACGTCTGGCGCACACGGGACATGCCGTGGCTGTCCGGGCCGATGGTGCCGCGCATCTTCGGCCCGTACGAGCCGATCAAACGGGACTACCTGATCGAGGAGTACATCGACGACGCCCGCTCCGGCGGCATCACCCAGTCGGTGTACGTGCAGGCGAACTGGCCGCTGCACCAGGTGCTCGCCGAGGTCCGCTGGCTGGCCGACCTGCACGAGCGCACCGGCTGGCCGACCGCGGTGATCGGCTCGGCCGACCTGTTCAGCCCCGGCGCGGTCGAGGTCATGCGCGAGCAGGCCCGGCTGCCGGTGCTGCGCGGCACCCGCCTGCAACTGCACTGGCACGAGCGGGAGGAGTTCCGCTTCGCCTCGGCGCCCGACCGGATGACCGACCCGGTGTTCCGGGAGAACCTGGCGGCGCTGGCCGACCTCGGCTGGCTGTTCGAGCTCCAGGTGTTCCCCGGCCAGATGGCCCACGCGGCCGAGTTGGTGGCCGCCTTCCCGGACATTACTTTTGTCCTGGTCCACGCCGGCATGCTGACCAGCCTCGACGACGCCGACGTCGGCCCGTGGCGGACCGGGATGGCCGCGCTGGCGGCCCTGCCGAACGTGGTGGTGAAGCTGACCGGGCAGGGCACGTTCGTGCGCCGGCTCGACCCGGAGTTCATCGCGTTCGTGGCCACCGAGACGGTGGGCTGGTTCGGCGCTGAGCGGGCGATGTTCGGCACGAACTTCCCGGTCGAGAAGCTCTGGACCACCATGCCCGACCTCGTCGGGGCGTGGCGCGTCGCCCTGGCGTCGCTGTCGGAGGCCGAGCGTGTCTCGGTGTTCGCCGCCACCGCGCGCCGTGTCTACAACCTGCCGGAAACCACCGCCCACTAGGAGAAACACGAGCATGGCCCTGTTCATCCTGACCTATGGCTACAACGAGACCGACCAGCGCGCGGCGCGCCGCGAGGAGCACCTGGCGTACCTGAACACGCTCGCCGAGCAGGGTTCGCTGGCCGCCGCCGGCCCCTACGACGACCTGTCCGGCGGCCTGATCATCTACCGGGCGCAGGACCAGGCCGCCGCCGAGGCGCTGCTGGCCGGAGACCCGTACACGATCGCGGACGTGACCAAGGATCGTTGGCTGCGTGCGTGGCGGATGACCGTCGGCTCCCTCTGAGGGGTCACACATCCCTCATGTGGGGGATTTACCGAACGGGGTTCGTCCCGCCGCGTCATCGACGTCGCCTCCGGTGATGCTCATGGGTGCGGGGTCCGGACCACTGGCGGAGCACAGGGACGATCAGCCGATGCCCCCGGTTGGTCGTCCCTGTCTCAGTTCTCGCCCGACTCGCCGGTGAACGTGAGACCGGCCGCCGTCAGCGGGACGTCCGGTGAGAGCACGACCTGGTGGCTGCGCAGGACGTCGTCGACGATCCGCCACACCCACGTCGAGAGCAGGTCGGCGAGTTCGGACTGGTCCATCTCGTTCGCGTTCTCCAGCCACCGGATGGTGCTGAGGTCGACCAGCCCGACCACGCCGAACCCGAGCGGCTCGGCGACTCGTTTGTCGATGCCGAACGCGGAGAGGTAGAACTCGAACAGCAAGGTGAGATGCCGCGCGACAGCGGTCTTGACGTCGGTGATGGCGCCCTGGGAGCCACGCACGCTCAGGTACCAGTAGAGGTTGTAGTGGTCGGCCAGGAACGCGACGTGTGAGCCGACCGCGCTGCGGATCATCTCCATCGGCGTGCCCTGGAGGTTCCACAGTGGAGCCAGGGTCGCGTTGATCAGCTCGACCGCCTGGTCCGAGATCGACCGGCGCAGGTCGTCCGCCCCGGTGAAGTGCTTGTAGACCTGGGTGCGCGCGACACCGGCCGCCTCGGCGATCTGCTCGGTGGTCACCTCGGCGCCGTGCTGGGCGATCGCCCGCAGCGCCGCCTCGACGAACTCGCGGCGCCGGCGTTCCCGCTGGCCCGCCCAGCGGGCGGCCCGTCCGTCCACGCGCTGTCCGGGAGCTGAGGAGGTCGCGTGCCGAGCCTATACGCGCACGGCTTAGAGGTACAGAGGAGTACCGGATACGCTCATGTATCGGGTACATTCGTGTATCGGTTATCTGCGTGGCAGCGCGTACGGGGAGAGGCCAGTGACAGCACCAGGCACGGGAAGCTCGGACGAGGAGCTGATCGACGCCGTGCGCCAGGGCGACCTCGGGGCGTATGCCGCGCTCTACCAGCGCTACGCCGAGCCGGCCCAGCGCACGGCCCGCCAGTGCGCCGCCGACCACGCCGACCAGCAGGACCTGGTGTCCGAGGCGTTCGTCCGGGTGCTGACGGCCATCCGGGGCGGTGGTGGTCCCCGGGACAACCTGCGCCCCTACCTGCAAGTCGCCATCCGCAACCTGGCCACCAACCGGTGGAACGACCAACGCCGGCTCGACGCCCGAGTGCTGGAACCACTGCCGGGCCCGGCACACGCGGGCAGCGACGAGATCGCCCTGCGACACTGGCGCCATCAGTTGGTGCGGTTGGCCTTTCGCGCGCTGCCCGCGCGGTGGCGGTTGGTGCTGTGGCACCTGGAGGTCAACGGCGAGTCGCCGAGTGCGTTGGCGCCGCTGCTGGACCTGACCCCGAACGCCGTGTCCGCGCTGGCGGTCCGCGCGCGGGAAGGGCTGCGCAAGGCCTACCTGCAGGTTCAGGTGCCCGAGACCGGGGTGCCGGGGTGCCGTGCGGCGCGGACCCGGATGGGGGCGTGGCTGCGCAACGGACTGGAGCCGAGAAGAGCCGGGCCGATCACGTCACACGTCGGCGAATGCGCGGACTGTCAGGCGGTGGTGGCCGAGTTGACCGAGGTCAACCGGGAGTTGCGTCCGCCGGCTGGTTCCTGTCCTGTTGGCTGCGGTTGACTGGTCCGTAGGTGTGGGTGTCCCTCAGTGATTCGCGCCGCACCCGGGCCCAGGCGCGGGTACCGCTGCTGAGCCATCGGAACCTGTGGACTCGACCACGGAACCCCTTGCCAGCACGAGAATGCGTGCTTCTCAGTTGCCCGCGTGGGTGAGTTCTGTGACGACTGTCGTCCAGAGGGTGCCGCTGTCGTCGGCGCGGACGTGACTGTCGATCCGCTCGACATGCTGGAGAATGATGCGCTCGCAGTCGTGGAGGCGGCTGAACCATGCCCCGTGTTCTTCCCAGGGCCTGTCGTTGCCGGGCGTCTGCTCCCACAGTTCGAAGGCGATCCGTAGCGCCGCGTGGCAGCGCCAGGACGTCTCGGTGAACTGGGCCACGGATGAGCTGAAGAACTCGACGGACGGGTGGTAGAGGCCAGCGTTGGCTTCGCGCAGCGCGGGGTGAAGGTCGTCGGCCGTGGTCGGCTTCGGCTGGATCTTCAACACGCGTCCGGTACCGGCGACGGCGCCGATCCGCAGCTGGAGTTCCTGCTGGCCCCACTGGACCAGCGTGTAGAGCCGGTCGCCCGGCGATGCCGCCTTCCGCTCCCGTTCTCCGGCCAGGTTGGGCACCAGCTCCGGGTCGGTCCCCGGCTGGAAAAGCGGCCGCAGGTGATCGTCGTCCGGCAGTCCCCACCGCAGCAGCGCCTGCCGGTCGCGTTCAGGGAGGTCCCACCGCCGGACCAGGTCCTCCGGCGGCCTCACCGCCTGCCCCGCGGCGAGCACCTCGTCCAGCGGGCGAGTCATCACCGCGGCGACGCGATCTTCAACGGACGACACCGGGCAAATGTATCGAGGCGTGGGAGCGCGCCAGTGCCGGAGACACCCCGCCCCGACGTCGGAACCTGCTGGACTGCCCGGGATTCCTTGCGCACCACGGTGATCAGCTGTCGTCCCGGGTCGATGTCGCACTGCCGTACGCCCAGCAACCCGGAGGCACGCACCCCGGTCGAGATCCAGAATGCCCACCAGCGCCCGGTTTGAGGGGAAGCACAACGAACAGCATGGCGGTCAATGGGCCCGCGTCGTGGCGCGCCCGCTCATCAGCATCCCGTCCCAATACCTCGCACTCCCGCACGGCGGCGTCCCGGTCGCTGGCGATCATCCCGAATACGTCGAGCGCAGCAGTATGGATCCCATCAGCGTGGTGGGGGTCGGCGGCGGCGAGAGCAGCGGCGACCACAGCAAACCCGGCCGCGTCCTGACGCCGGAGCAATGCCTCCGCCGTCGCGGGTGACGAACGTGTCGGCGGTGTGAAGCACGAGTCCCAGCAGTGGCTCCCTGGCCTCCGATCCTTTGTCGTCGTCAGCCTGGGAATTCCCCGGTCAGGGTCGGAGCCAGCGGTCGAACCAGGCACGGGTGCGGCGCAGCATGTCGAGTTGGTGGTTGCGTTCCCGGATCAAGTGGCCCTCCCTCGGATAGATCACGAACTCGTGCTCGGCGTCGAAGTGGCGCAACGCCCGGTGGAAGTACACGGCCTGGCCGACGGGGACGTTGGTGTCCTCCGCACCGTGCAGGATGAGCACCGGGGTGCGGACGCGGCCGGCGAAGGAGACCGGGCTGAGCGCGTCATGTGGGTGTGGACCGATTCCGTCCCAACCGGTGCTGCCACCGAGCGCGGCCTCGAACTGGCCGTTCTCCCCGGTCGCGGCGAGCATTCCCCAGTCGGTGACACCGGCGCTGACCAGCGCGGCGCGAAACCGGTCGGTCTGCCCGATGGCCCAGGCGGCCATGAACCCGCCGTGGCTCCCACCGGCAATGCCCAGCCGATCGGGATCTGCGATGCCCTCGGCGATGAGCAGGTCGATCCCGGTCAGGACGTCGGTCCACTCCTCCCGGCCGACCCTGCCCGCGACGCTGGCAGCGAACTCGTGACCGTGGCCTTGGCCGCCTCGCGGGTTGGGAAGGAACACCGCGTAGCCAACGGTGGCCAGCCACTGCGCGCTGGGGAACCAGAACAGCTGAAGATGATCGGCGTACCGGTCGTATGGGCCGCCGTGGACAAGTGTGACCAGTGGGAACGGGCCGTCCGAAGCGGATCTTCCGACGGGCAGGACGAGCAGACCGTCCAGCGCGAGTCCGTCGGCGGCGCGGTAAGCCAGTGGTCGTTGGGTGCCGAAGGCGATGCCGTCCAGTTCGGGGCGGATGTTCGTGACCTTCCGCAGCGGCCCGGTCGGTGGCCCGAGGTGAACGTTCGTGGGTTCGTAGCGGGTACCGGTCAGGGCCGCGATCATCGTGCCCGCGGGAGTGCTGATGAGGGAGTCGAGGGCCACCGTCGGGTCGTTGCCGCAGTTCCACGACGTGCCGGTCACCGAACACGCTCGGCGTGGTGACCTGACCGGTACGCAGGTCGAGCAGGCGCAACCGGGCGTGCGGTTCGTGCTCACCGACGACAATGGCGTCGTCGCGGTGCTGGGCGCGGCGCATGTCCTGCTCGGTGGGCTCGTCCTCGGCGAGCAGAGCGACCAGGTCGGGATCGGCGAGCGGCAGATGGTCGATGATGCCGGCGCGCCAACTGGTCACCGCGATCACCACACCGTCGGCGGGAACGAGGCGATGCAGCTGCGGAGTGCCCCGTTCGGCGCGGTCGGACAGGAAGTACAACGAGCGCGAGTCCGCCGACCAGCGGGGTCGGGACTCCGTCGCGGTGTCGGTGGTCACCCGACTCCACACACCGTCGCCTTCGATGTCGGCCAGCCAGAGTGCGGTGTCGAGGTGGTCGCCGATTCGGCTGGTGGGAGCGAGGACGTAGCAGAGCAGACGCCCGTTCGGAGCGAGGGCAGGGGTCTGCGGGACGCACCCTTCGACCACGAGTTCAGCGGTCAAACCTGTCATGTGATCAGTGTGCCAACGTCACCAGCGCGCCTCATGGACGAGCCGTCGCGGTCGCAACGTTTCGACAGAGCGTGCCGCGCCGACGGTGCGGCACCCCAACGTGCTCGGCCAGTCGACGTGCGGAGAAGTTTTTACAGGGCGCCGAGGAATCTGGCGGTGAGGTCGACTGCCGCTGATGAGGTTGAGGCGTCGATCACCAGTGTCGCGAAGGCGAGGTCGTCCCGGTAGCCGATGAACCAGCCGTGTGCGCCGCCGGACACTTCGGCGGTGCCGGTTTTGCCGTGCACCTCACCGAATCTGGCCAGTGGGGCGCCCAGACCGTCGGTGACGACGGCGCGCATCAGGGTTCGTAGGGAGGTCAGTACCTCGGGTGGTGGGGCGGTGTAGGCCGTTACGGTCTTCGTGTCCAGGGCGGCCCACAGGGTGGGGGTTACCGGGGCGCCGTGGGCGACGGTTGCGGCCATGAGGGCCAGGCCGAGAGGGCTCGCTCTCACCGTGCCCTGGCCGATGCTGTTCTCCACCTGTTCGGCGGTGTTCGCCGCCGGGCGCACGGTGCCCAGTTCGGTGACGATGCCGGGGATCTCGAAGTCGGCGCCCAGGCCGAGTTGGGTGGCGGCCGCGGGGAGGGCGTCGGGCGACAGATCTGCCGCGCCCAGGGCGAAAGTGGTGTTGCAGGATCTGGCGAAGGCCGTTCGCAGGGGCACGTCGCCCAGGGCGAAGTTGGCGTTGTCGATGGTTCGCTCGCCTACGGTCACCGAACCGGGGCAGGGGAGCACGGTGCCGACATCGGCCCGGCCGGCGCTGATCATCGCCGCGGCGGTCGCTACCTTGAACGTCGAACCGGGTGGGTAGAGGCCGCTCAGCGCTATCGGCTGGTCGCCGGCTGACGCGTTCTGCGCCACTGCCAGCAGCTCACCGGTCGACGGGCGCAGTGCCACCACCGCGGCCGCGTACCGGTCACTGTCTACAGCGGACTGGGCGGCCCGTTGGACGGCGCCGCTGAGACTGGTCCTGAGCGGGGCGGTTCCGCTGCCGTGCAGTGCGCTGACGTCCTGGCCGGCTCCGTCGGTGAGGGCGATGAACCAACCGGGTGTGCCGGCTCGGCCGGCGGCCACCCGACCCAGCGCGGGGGTCAGCAGGGATGCCGGGCACTCGGCGACCGGTCCGGTCGGCGACCAGGTGAGCAGCGGCGCGTCGTCGCTGCCGAGCACCGCGGGCTTGCCGGTCAGGTCACGGAAGGCCAGGCCCCGGCCGGCGGTCAGCTTGGGGTGCACCAGTTCCGAACGCCAGGCCACCAGCCAGCCGCGTTCGTCCCGGACCACGCGCAGGACGCTCGGATAGGTCCAGGTCCGTTCCTGCCCGAAGTCCCAGGTGATGGTGAACGGCTGGTCCACGGTGCTCGCCCCGGCCGGTGCCTCGACCAGGCCGTCGCGGGTGGCGGTGACCGACTTCGGCAGCAGCGTGCGCCACAGGTCGGACAGGACGGTGGTGGCGGCGGCGGGATCGTCGGTCAGGGCGCCGGCGGCCTGCGGGTCGCCGGCGGTGAACCGGTCGAGGAACTGGTCGGCCAGACCGGACGGCGTGAGCGCCGGCTCCGCCGTGGTCGTCGGCGCCGGCCCGGACGTGTCGGTCCCGTTCGGCAGCAACTGGAACACGCCGACGGTGGTGATGGCCGCGACCAGCACGAAACCCACGGCCACCACCAGTCGCTTCTGACCGGTGCGCACACAACCCCCAGGACGTCATCCCCCGACCCGGTCCTGGGTCCGACCCTAGCTGTATTTGGCCGTTCATGTTGGTGACCAGCCAAACCGGCCGTGCCCTCGTGACGGAAGCGGCGGACCCAGCGGTGCGCGCTCAGGGCGCTAGCGCGTCGCCACGGCCAGGTGCAGGCCCAGCAACGCGATCGACGCGCGGACCGCGAGTTCGGTCATGTCGCTGGCCCGGCCGCCGTCCTCGACAACGGTCGCGATCAGCTCACGCAGACCGCCGAGCAGCATGATCACCAGCGGGCGCGGCACCGGCACGACGCCGAGCGCGCGCCATTCCTCGGTGTCGCACAGGGTCTGCACCATCGTGACGAACGCTTCCAGCACGTCCCGTTGCAGAGCCCGGGACGCCTCGCCGAGCGCCGGGACGTCCCGGATCCAGCTCAGGGTGATCGCCGGGGCTGCCTCAGCGCGCTCGATCCAGGTCTCGATCGCCTGACGCACCTGATGCTCCCACGGGGCGTGCGGGTCGACGGCGGCCGAGATCCACCGGATGAGCTCCGCGTTGGTCTCGGTGATCAGCGCGACGAACGCCGCCTCCTTGTCGGCGAAATGCTCGTAGAAGGTCCGCCGCGAGGTGCGGGCATGCCGCACGATCCCGGCGACCGTGGTGTTGCGGTAGCCGTGCTCGGCGATCGACGCGGCGAGCCCGTCGAGCAGCCGTTGGCGGAAACCGCCCCCGTCGTCGGGGGTAGTGGTCGAGACTGGGTGCACTACCCAACGCTAGCTGTTGTCACCGGTGGTACGTCGGCGTACCGTTCGCGTGGTGACGCTTCCACCCGGTCCGTCGGCCTCCCGGTTCATTCAGGGTGTGTACGCACTGTCCATGCCGCGACGCGGAATGGACCGGATGCGCCGCCGCTACGGCGACACCTTCACCGTCAACATCCCGGTCTTCGGCCGGGCCGTCGTCCTCAGCGACCCGGTCGACATCAAGCGGCTGTTCACCGCCGGCCCCGACGAGGTCGACAACCTGGAGCAGAACCTCGGCCGGGTGCTGGGCCCCGGGTCGCTGTTCGCCCTTGCCGGGGAGGAGCACAAGCGCCGCCGCCGGCTGCTCGTGCCACCGTTCAACGGCAAACGCCTGGCCGCCTACGAACGGATCGTCGAGGAGGAAACGGTACGCGAGTTGGCGTCCTGGCCAACGGGCGAGCCGTTCCCGGTCCTGCCGTCGACGATGCGTATCACCCTCAACGTCATTCTGCGCACCGTGTTCGGTGCCCAGGGCCGCGAGTACGACCAACTGTTGGTGCTGCTGCCCAAGCTGATCAGCCTGGGCTCACACCTCTCGGTGGTCCCCGTCCCCAAGATCGACGTGGGCGGATGGACGCCCTGGGGCCGTTTCTGGTCGATGCGCCGCGCCTACGACGTGATCATCGACCGACTGATCGACATCGCCGAGAAGTCCGATCTCGACGAACGCGGTGATGTCCTGGCCATGCTGGTGCAGAGCCGCTACGAGGACGGCGACCAGATGAGCCGTACCGACATCGCCGACCAGTTGCTGACCCTCCTCGCCGCCGGCCACGAGACCACGGCGACGACCCTGGCCTGGGCGGTCGAGCGCCTGCGCCGCCACCCCACGGTCCTGGCCGACCTGGTCGACGAGGTGGACGCCGGCGGCAAGACCCTGCGCGAGGCCACGGTCCTGGAAGTGCAGCGCAACCGCCCCTCCATCGACGTCGTGGGCCGTCAGGTCAAGGCCGAACGATTCGAGATAGGCCGCTGGTCGGTGCCCCGGGGCTATTCGATCGTCGTGGGAATCAGCCTCATCCATGACGACGAGGCGATCTTCCCCAACCCGCACACCTTCGACCCGAGCCGCTTCGTCAACGCCCGCCCCGACCTCTACCGGTGGATCCCGTTCGGTGGCGGGAACCGCAGGTGCATCGGCGCCGCCTTCGCCACGATGGAGATGAACGTGGTACTCCGCACGATCCTGCGCGACCGAACACTGGTCCCCACCTCCGAACCCGCCGAACGTTGGCGATCGCGAGGTATCGCCAACGCCCCCGGCCGGGGTGGGTTGGCCGTGGTCCGCCCTCGCTGACCGCGTTGCCGCGTCGCTCGCGAGGCGTCAACGCACGGTCAGGCCGAAACGTGCTTTCGGGCCAGATCCAGACCCGAGGGGGGTCACGCGGTGATCGGCTCCGGTGCGGGTGCGGTGCCGCCGAGGTGGGCGGGAAGCCAGAACGGGTCCTCGCCGGGCTTGGGGGAATCGGGGTAATCGCGCTGGGCGCCGTCGAGCAGGGCGCTGAGGCGGGTGTGCAGATCGGCGGTCTGGGCTTCCAGGTCGTCCTCGGGGGTGGGTTGGAAGGACTCGCCGACGCGGATCAGGATCGGCAGATGCCGTTGGGTGAGGTTCTTGGGGTGGCCTTTGGTCCACAGGCGTTGGCTGCCCCAGACGGTCACGGGGACGATCGGGACGTTCGCCTCGGTGGCCATCCGCACGGCGCCGGTCTTGAGCGACTTCACGGTGAACGACTGGCTGATCGTCGCCTCGGGAAAGACACCGACCAGTTCCCCGGACCGCAGTGCGGTGACGGCGTGCTGGTAGGCGCCCTGACCGGCCGAGCGGTCGACCGGGATGTGTCGCATGCCACGCATCAGCGGTCCGGAGATCCGGTTGTCGAAGACCTGTTTCTTCGCCATGAACCGGGTGCGCCGGCCGGCCGGCAGCCCGGCGAGCCCGCAGAAGATGAAGTCGAGGTAGCTGACGTGCGTGCAGGCGAAGACCGCTCCGCCCGACGTCGGCACGTGTTCGGTGCCCCGCAGGTCCAGCCGCATGTCCAGCGCCCGGAAGAGGGTCTTGCAGGCCGCGATCACCGGCGGGTACACGAACTCCATGACTCCAACCTAGCCGAACTTCGCAAATCTCCGCGCCTACGTGGGGGCGGGTGTGGGGTGGGGGAGTGGTGGTCATGGTTCGGGTCCTTCCTCGTCGGTGGTGTGCCCGGTGGGGGCACGCTGAGAAGACGATGGCGGGCGGGCGAACGTGAGATTCGAGTTTCGATCTCACGTTCGATCGCTCCGGCGCGTCTTCAGGGCATGAGAACGAAGGAACGTTCGACGCTCGCCGTGCTGTCGCGCCCTCGACTGACGGGACCTGTTCGGGTCTTATGACCGATATGTGACTACTGTGGGCGAGGACCGAGTTACTCGACGATGGGACACGAGATGTCGCTTGATCCTGGGCGCCGGCATCCGCGGTTGCTGGCCGTGCTGGCCGCGTTCGCGTTGTTGCCGCTGTTGGCGGCCTGTGGGGACGACGATGACGACGACGACGATGACGACGACGACGGCATGGCGCCGCCGGCGATCGTCATGATGGTGTCCGACTGACGGGTGTCGCGCTAGCGTCAGTGGTATGCCGATGAATGCGGTGCACCGTAGGCTCTGCCGGTCGGACTCCTGGGCGCAGCGGATGCGTGCGCAGGTCCTGCCGTGGGCGATGCGCGACGTTCCGCTCGACGGACGGCGCGTTCTCGAACTCGGACCCGGGTATGGGATCACCTCGACGTGGCTGCTGGAACAGGGCGCTCAGCTCACGGCTGTCGAGGTGGACCCGGACCTGGCCAGGGCGTTGCGAGAACAGTTCGGCGAGCGGATCGACGTCCGGGAGGGGGACGGGGCGCAGCTACCGTTCGACGACGGGTCCTTCGACGTCGTCGTGTGTTACACGATGCTGCATCACGTTCCCTCGCCCGCGCAGCAGGACCGGTTGTTCGGTGAGGCCGCCCGGGTGTTGGGCTCGGGCGGCACGTTCGCCGGGTCGGACAGCAGGCTCAGCCTTCGGTTCCGGTTGTTGCACATCGGGGACACGATGGTCCCGGTCGATCCGGACCTGCTGCCGGAACGGTTGCGGGCGGCCGGTTTCCGGGACGCGAAAACGAGCCTGGGCGGGCGTTCCTACCGCTTCCGCGCCACGCGCTAGCCCCAGCGCACCGGCTGGGGCGGAGGCGGCGGGGGCGGTGCCGTCGGGCGGGTCGCCGCGCGACGGGACAGGACCGCGCCGAGGATCACGAACACGCCGCCGATCCCGCAGATCGCCCACAGGTACACCGACATCGTGCTGGTGAGGGCGTCATAGAACGGGCCGGTGATGTCCTGGTTGGGGCTCTTGGCCGCCACCTGGCTGCCGCCGAGCCATTCGGCGATCATCACCAGGACCATCATCACCACCAGTGTGATACCGGTGACGATCAGGGTTTGGCCGCGCCGCGCGGAGAGCATCAGACCGAACACGATCAGTGCGATCGACGCCACCGGCAGCCAGACGCTGAGCTTCTCCAACAGGTCGAACGCGGGGACCGCCTGCCGGATCGACGGCCCCGACAGCACCTCCACCCGCGCGTCCACCTCGGGAATCTGTTCGGCCAGCGGCACTTCGTCGGCGACGAACCTGGCCTTCAGGTCGGCGGCGACCACACCGAGGTCGAGCACGATCGCGTCGCCTTCGATCGCGACCGCGTCACCCTCGTCGCGGAGCATCGCGATGACCTGGGGGTGCACCTCGCGGTTGACCTCGACCCAGGACGTGCGGAACTCGTCGCTCTGGACGAAGTTGTTGATGCTGGAGTCGACCAGCGGTCGGGCCGCCTCGGGAACCTTCTCGCCGAGCGCGTCGGAGATCTCCGCGGCGACGGCGTTCTGAACAGCGGGTTCGTCGGCGAGCGGGGTGACGGCCTCGAGATAGTTCTCCTCGTCGGTCACCTCGTTGACCAGGACGAACGCCGCTACGGCCGGCCCGGCGAGCAGGCAACCCAGCAGCACTAACAGTGTGGCGAACGCGGTACGGAACACCGACGCACCCTAGCGCCGACCCCGATCGCCTACCGTTACGGCATGGTCGATCGGCGGGCGCGGGCTGGACTCGGGCGGGTTCAGGCCTACCTCGGCCAGGTGTCGGCCGCCGAGGCGGTCGCCAACCGGGACCGGTTCGGCGGGGTCACGTTGCAGGGACTGCACGGGTTGCGCATCGCCCGGTCGCTGGCGCGGGCCGGCGAGCTGACCGGGGTCGACCTCGACCCGGCCGCCTATCTGGCGCGTGGCCGGCCGCGTCCACCGGTGGTGGCCGGGCAACTCGGCTTCGACCTCGACCTGCCGGAGTTCGACTGGATCGAGGCGCAAGCCGAACTCGGTCTGCCGGTGGTGCGCACGCCCGGGGTTCGGCTGCGGGTCGGCCAGGTCGACGAACTCAAGTCCGAACTGCACCGTGAGTACCCGGTGTCGGTGTCGGTGACGCTGGTGCTCGACGGCGGCTGGTTGGGCTCCCGGCACAGCGGTGTGCTCGCCGAACAGCTACGGGCCGCCGACCGGGACGTCTCGCTGGTGCTCGGCGCGCCGATCGACCCCGTCGACTCCTCCTACAAGGTCCAGGGCCTGCGCCGGTTGCTGCGCTGGAGCAACCGCACGGGGCGCCGGCTGGAACTGCTGCGCACCGGCCCGGTGGGCATCCCGGCGATCGCCGCCGGGGCACGGCTCGCGGCGATCGGGCTGTCGACCTCCACCAGGAACCTCGGCGGGCCGGTCGCCAGGCGCGCGGACGGGACACGGCCCCGGCGCAGCCCGCAGGTGTTCGTGCCGAAGCTGCTGCACTGGCAGCGGGGCATCGACCTGCGCGGGTCGGAGGTCACCGACTGCGGCTGTGCCGCGTGCACGTCGGCGGGCGCGGGGCTGCGGCGCTTCGACGTGTCCTTCGACAAGTCGGTGCCCCGCCCGGTCCGCACCGCCGCCGCCGAGCACGACTCCTACGCGCTGTCCGAGATCGTGCGGACGGTCATGGGCGCGGCCGATCCGAAGGAGGAACTGGCCCGGCTGCGCCAGGACGCCCGGGAACTGGCGACCGAGGTCGGCCTGCCCGTGCCCCGGTGGTTGCGAAACTGGGACTGAGGGACCCGGAGCCCGCGACGAACCACCGCCGACGAACCACCGCCGGAACTACCCGCGGTGGACCATCGCCGACGAACTGTCGCCGGCGGATCGTCGGGTGGTGTCGGGTCACGAGTGGAGGCCGCCCAGGACGGAGGTCATGTCGTCGCGGGTGGCGGTGTCGGCCTGGTGGGTGGTGGTGGCGCTCTGGTCGATCTTCCAGGCGATCCACGCCGTCTGGTCGACGAGCGTGGTCATCTCCTTCCACCACGTGTGGCCACATTCCCGCAGGGCGGCCGACACCTGCCAGCCGGGGTGGGCGGCGCTGGCCTCGTTGCCGCTGGTGAACAGCGAGCCCATGCGGTCCTTGGCGGTCTGGCCGCTTTCCCGCAGCTGCGCGGCGGCGTCCCGCACACCCTGCGGGTTCATCTCGATCTCGGGTGGTGGCATGGGGTTCTCCGTGGGGGTGGGGAACGGGTGGTGGACCGGGTCAGTTGAAGCCGGGGCGGACGACGAGGATCTGGTCGTCGTTGCCGGAGTAGATCCGGCCGGTCTCGACCCGGTCGACCACGTTCACGTTCGAATGTTCGGGGTTGTGCTGGGTGACCATGACGTCCCCGCCGGGCGTGACCGCCGTGACGATCGCCGTGTGGTGGATGTCGCCCTTGTTCTGCAGGTAGACGATGTCTCCCGGGCGGGCCTGGCCGACCGGCACGGACTGGCCGCCGTTGTCGAGCATGAACTGGTGGTGCGCCTTGGCCAGTTGCCACTCCTTGCCGGCCAGCCGGGCATCGGCCCAGCCAGTGGGGTCCTTGCCGGTGCGGTGCTCCTCCCAGCCGCCCTGTTCACCGAGGCCGCCGCCGTCGCGCATGGCGTGGGAGACGAAGTTGGTGCAGTTGTTCATGCCCTTGACGTCGGTGTTCTCGGTGTCGCCGTTGGCCTGCGCCCAGCGCAGCATCTCCATGCGGTTGAGCGGGCCGGTGCCGGCAAGCTCCCGCTTGACCTGGTCGGGGATGCCGGGCATGTCGTACAGGGTGAGCGGCGCGGCCCGCTGGTACTCGGCGCGCTGCGCCTCGGTCAGCGAGTTCCACCAGGCGGCCTGGGTCGCCGGGTCGGCGTTGAGCGGCATGGTCTGCTTGATCAGGTCCAGCGCGGCCCGGCCGGCGTCCTTCACCGACGCGTTGTTGGTCTGGTCGGCGAGCTGCTGCTGGTTCAGGTTCTTGGTGATGTTCGCCGGCTCGATGAGGGCGCGCAGGCTGGCCGCGGCCTGCTCGTCGATCTTCGTCGCGTCGTTGACGGCGTCCCAGATCAGCCAGCCGGCGCGTTGGGCGCGGTCGGCGGCCTGCGGGTCGTCGGACCCCTTCGGCACGGTCACCCGACCCTGGTCGTCGACCTCAAGCCCGTTGGTCGTGGCGAACTGGACGGCGTCGGTCAGGTTGCGTTTGGCCAGCCGCAACGCGTCCGCCAGACCGTCCAGTGTGGTCACCACGCCGCGCAGGGTCATGCCGGCCGCCTGGTAGTCCTGGCCCAGCTTGCGGACGTGGCCCTGCACGAGGTCGGCCACGGCGTCGGCCCAGTTCTCCCGGAGTTTCGCGCCGCCCCGGTCGTAGATGTCCTCGGCGGCGGCGTCCGCCTCCTTGGCGATCATGAGCCAGTCGTCCGCCGCGACGGCGAAGGTGTCCGGTTCGGCGTCCTTCAACTGCTGAAAGGTGACCACGTCAGCAGTCTGTGCCGGCCGGCGCACAGGCTCCGCACACGCACCGCACAGTCCACGCCGCTGGCTAGTCTGGAACGGGTGGACCACACGACTACCCGGTCGCTCCGGGACATGGCGGACCTGACGACCCCGATGGCCATCCGGGTGGCCGCCACGTTGGGCCTGGCCGAGCGTGCCGGGACCACCGGCGCGACCGCCCAACGGCTCGCCGCCGACGCCGGGGCCGACGCGCGGGCCCTGGCCTGCCTGCTCGACCACCTGGTCACCGTCGGGGTCTTCGCCGTCGACGACGACGGCCGGTACCGGGCGACCGACCTCGGCGGGGAACTCGTCGACGAGGGGCTGCGACGGTTTCTCGACATCAACGCCGCCGCCGGGCGGGCCGACCTCGCGTTCGTCGACCTGCTCGGGACCGTCACCACCGGCGAGCCGGCCTACCCGCGTCGCTACGGGCGGGACTTCTGGGCCGACCTCGACGCGCAACCCCGGCTGCGGCGCTCGTTCGACGCGCAGATGAACTGGCGCTACCAGGTCCAGGCGCCGCAGATCGCCGAGCGGTTCGACTGGGGGCGGTTCACCGAGATCCTCGACGTCGGCGGGGGCGACGGGACGCTGCTGGAGGCGATCCTGCTGGTCCATCCCGGTGTCCGGGGCCGCGTCGTCGACCTGCGGCCGACCAACGCCGGTGCCACCGCGCGGTTCGTCGCCGCCGGGCTGGACGACCGGGCCAGTGCGATCCCCGGCAGCTTCTTCGACCCGCTGCCGGCCGGCGCCGACGTGTACCTGCTCTCCGACATCCTGCACGACTGGGACGACGCGCACGCGAGCGCGATCCTGGACAACTGCCGGCGGGCCGCCGCGCCGCACGGCACCGTGGTGGTCGTTGAGCCGGTGCGCGGGCAGTGGGCGCGGACCGCGATGGACCTGTTCATGCTGATGTGTTTCGGCGGCCGGGAACGGACTGTCGAGGAACTGACCGCGCTGGCGGCCGGTGTCGGCCTGGCGTTGCGGTCCTCCGGTCCGGTCGCCGAGGGCCGGTCCGCGCTGGAGTTCGTCGGGAGCGGAGCGGACCATTGAATTACCCAGGACGACCCGACGACAATCCGTCCATGGACAAATCTGTCGCGGACATCCTGGAGAATATCGATCTCTACGCCGAGGACCAGCGAGAACACCTCGTCGACGCGCTCGGTGTCGCCCGCGAGGAATGTCCTGTCGCGCACACCACCGCCGACGGCGGCTACTACGTCGTCACCCGCTACGAGGACGTCCGGACCGTGTGCGGGCACCCGGAGATCTACAGCTCGGCGCAGCCCGGTATCCGTGGGGTGCCGGTCCGGCTCGTGCCGCTGGACGTCGACCCGCCGAACCACCGGCACTACCGCCAGTTCCTCAACAAGTACTTCTCCCGCACCTTTCTGCTGCGTTACGAGGACCAGCTGCGTGAACTCGCCCGCGCGGCCATCGACGGATTCATCGACGACGGCGAGGTGGAGTTGGTGCACGGGTATTCCGTTCCCTTCTCCGCCGGTTCGCTGGCCAGGATCGTGTTCGCCACCGACAACGCCGATCTGGTCGCCAGGGGAGTGGCGGCGGTGAACCGGGTGGCGGTGGAGGGCACGCCGCCGGCGTTCGAGGCGGTGGCCGCGCTCGCCGTGGAGGCCATGGCCGAGGTGGAGAACTCGCCGGCCGACCGTGAGGACGTGCTGGCCGCGTTGACCAGGGAGACTGTCGAGGGCCGGCCGCTGACCGTCGAGGAACGGCTGGGCATCGTCACCACCCTGCTGCTCGGCGGCCTGGACACCACCCGGGGCATGATCGCCACCATCGGCTACCACCTGGCGACCCGCGAGGACATCGAGCCGATCCTGCGCGCGCCGAACTGGTGGCGCGGCGAGCTGGACGAGTTCCTGCGGCTGGAACCGACGGTGTCCCACATGGCCCGCACGGTCACCCGGGACACCGAACTCGGTGGTACGGCGTTGAAAGCGGGCGACCGGATCGCCGTGCACTTCTACTCGGCCAACCGTGACGCCGCCCGGTTCGACCGCCCCGACGAGTTGGTCTTCGATCGCCCGGTCAACCCGCACCTGGCGTTCGGGATCGGCGTGCACCGCTGCCTCGGCCTGAACTTCGCCCGTATCCAGCTGGCGATCGCGTTCGAGGAATTACTTGCCAGGGCAACGAACTTCCGGCTCAAGCCGGGCACCGAGGTGCCGAGGCGGTCGGGCATCAGTCTCAACAGTCCGGTCGAACTGCACCTCACGTTCGACCGGGTCTGACTGGGATCGTGCGCTGTCAGGTGTTGACCTGACAGCGCACGGCACGGCGGGTTCCTAGGGTGGCTCTCGCGTCCCCCATGCCCTTGAGGAGCTGTCGTGTCCAACCAGTACCCGCAACCAGGCTGGAACCGGGCCGGCTCTGGGTACCCACAGCAACAGCCCCAGTTCCAGTCGCGGTTCCCGCAGCAGCCGCACCACCAGCCCTATCCGCCCCAGCAGCAGGGTGGCGCGCCGGACCCGTGGCCGACGCCGAAGAAGAAGCGCACGGGCCTGGTCGTGACGCTGGTGCTGGTCGTGGTCCTGCTGGCCGGTGGTGGTGTGGGCGTGTGGCTGTGGCAGGGAGGGGGAGGTGGCACGGGATCGGGCAGTGACCCGAGCGCGGACCTGCCGGCGAACGAGTCGCTGCAGGAGATGGCGTTCCCCGATCCGAACTCCTTCGGCTACGGCGAGGGAGCCGAGGCGATGTGCGGGGCACTGAAGGAGAAGATGCGCACCCGGGGTTACGAGCAGGTCAGCGGGAAGCGGACCGACGGCACCGGGCTGTACTGCCGGTTCCTCACCCCGGGGTTGTCGCTGCTCAAGGAGGGCTCGATCGACCTGCGGGCGGACATCGCGGTCTGGAAGGACAACGCCGAGCAGCGCTACGCCGAACTCCAGGAGGGGGCGCTCAGCCAGAGCGAGCAGCTCAGGCAGAAGCCCGAGTACACGGCGAACGCGGTCGAGCGGTTCCCGGTCGGCGACGCCGGGTTCATCTTCCACCGCGAGGGCGTGCGCACCGACACCGAGGCGTACTTCCGTTCCGGCGAGTACCTGATGCTGATCTCGGTGTGGGGCACCGAGAAGGTGTCGCTGGACCCGGTGAGTTCCACGACCCTGCCGGCGGAGGTGACCTACGGCGAGATCACCGGCATCCTCATGACGCTCAGCGGTGAGGGGGAGCCGAGCCCGCCACGGATCATCCCGCCGGAGCAGGAGAAGAACCCGTTGTTCGACGCCATGGCGGATCTCCGGATGCCCGAGAAGCCGACCGCGCAGCAGGCCTGTCCCGCCATCGCCGCGGCGACCGAGCCGGCCGGTCTGACGACCGGCGGCGGGGCCGGGTGCACCCTGTCCCGGGGAAGTGACGACTGGCGTGACCACACCGAGGGCTACGTCGAGATGAACCTGGCCGTGCGGACCGACCATTATCCCTCGACCGGCAACATACTGGCCACGGAGGAACTCGCCCGGGACGTGCAGTCCCGGCTGAGCAGCACCAAACGCGAGTGCACGCCGCTGTACTCGTTGCCCTTCGCCGAGACCGGCTACGCGGTGTACTGCGGCAACATCCTGTGGGCCGGGTTCGTGGTCGGTGGTGAGACCTATGTGGACATCGAGTACTCCGGCCACCGTGTGCGCAACAGCGACCTGGAGGCCGTGCCGGTGGACGAGGTGATGGGTCTGCTGGTCACCGTCGTGACCGCGATGGCCGACGGCTGAGGTCAGTCCGGCGGGGGCAGGGTGGCCATGTCCAGTTCGGTGCCGACGATGGCCGCCCGCAGCTGGTTGACCAGCCGCAGGGTGGTGACCGCGTCGTCGCGGGCGTGGGCGGCCAGGGTCATGGTCAGGGCGTGGGCCAGGACCAGGGCGCCGGTGATCTCGCTGGCGGCGCCGGTGGTGGACTGCGGGGTGGACAGCACCGCGTGCACCCGTGACTCCAGGGCCATGCCCAGGCTCTCGGTCACCAGCACCACCGGGGCCGCCACCTCGCCGGCGTAGTCGACGAGGACCGAGATCTCCCGGAACTCCCGCAGCGGCGCGAAGACCACCACCACGTCACCGGCGCGCAGCGTGGTCAGCTCGTCGGCGAGGCGGAAGCCGGTGGTGGTCACCTCGCGCGTCGCCACGCCGATGCGGGTCAGCGACAGGCTCAGGTAGGCGGCGACGCAGGCGGCCGGGCCGATGCCGTAGACCATGACCGACCGCGCGCCGCGCAGGGCGTCGATCGCCCGACGCCAGGCGTCGGGGTCGACGGTGTCGCGCAGGTGGCCGAGCAGTTCGATCGAGTCGTCGAGGACGCCGGCGAACTGGTCGCCGGTCCGGCCGGCGCGGTCCAGCCGGCCGTCCAGGGTGGCGGCGAGGTCGCGCTGGCGGGTGAACACCCGCAGCAGGCTGCGTTTCAGCTCGCGCACACCGCTGTAGCCCAGCGCCTTCGTGGTGCGGACGACGGTCGCGTCGCTGGTGCCGGTGCGCGCCCCCAGTTCGGCCGCCGAGCAGGACACGACCACCTCGGGGTGGTTGGCCATGAACTCCGCGACCCGGCGTTCGCTGGCCGACAGGTTCCCCGCCAGCGCGGTGACGCGCTGGTGAAGGGGCTCGTCCACGTAATCTGAAGTTTCCACTACGTCATTGACTCCTTCATGTAGTGAATCTTACGCTCTGCCGCATGGACGTGGTCGTGATCGGAGCCGGAGTGGTGGGCGTGTCGGTCGCCTCGGCGCTCGCCCGCCGGGGAGCAGCCGTGACGCTGGTGGAACGTGACGTGCCGGGAACGGGGACGTCCTCGACCTCCTACGCCTGGGTCAACGCCAACGGCAAGGAGCCGCGCGCCTACCACGACCTGAACCTCGCCGGCCTGCGAGCCCACCACGAACTGGCCGCCGGCGGCGTGGACTGGTTCCACGGCAACGGGCACGTCGAGTTCGCCATGGACGACAACCACCGGCGGGACCTGCGCGCCCGCGTGGAACGGTTGACCGGCCGAGGTTATCCGGTCGAACAGATCACGCCGGACCGCGCCCGCGCGCTGCTGCCGGGCGTGAACATACCCGACGACTGCGACACCATCGCCCACTTCACCCAGGAGGCGCACTGCTACCCGCTGCCCTACCTCGCCCACCAGCTGCGGCTGGCCCGCGAGGCCGGCGCGCGGGTCCGCACCCGCACCGGGGTGACCGGCCTGCGGGCCACCGCAACGGGCTGCGCGGTCACCCTCGACGACGGCTCGGTGCTCACCGCCGACACCGTCGTGTCCTGCACCGGCCGGTGGAGCGCCGAACTCGGTGCGCTGGCCGGTGTGGACGTCCCGGTCCTGGGTTTCGGTGAGCCGGGGGACGTCACCGTCGGCTACCTCGCCGAGACCGACCCGGTGCCCGTCGAACTGTCCCGGCTGGTCACCAGCCCCTGGCTGAACGTGCGGCCGGCCGGCGGCGGCCGGCTCCAGCTCCAGGCACTGGACCTGGACGCCACCGCCGATCCCGGCGTACCGCCCGACCCGGCCGTCGGCGCCGAACTGCTCACCCGGGCGCGGGCGCTGATCCGCGACCTGGACGCCGCCGTCATCAACCGGGTCCTCGTCGGCCAGCGGGCCATGCCCGCCGACGGCCGCACGATCGCCGGGCGCCACCCGGACGCGCCGTGGCTCTACGTCGTCGCCACGCACAGCGGCGTCACGCTCGCCCCGTTCCTCGGCCCGGCGGTCGCCGGTGAGGTGCTCGGCGGCGAGGAGGAGCTGTTCGCGGCGTTCCGCCCGGAGCGTTTCGCCGGCGCCGCCGAGATCACCCCACCCCGAACCCCACGGAAGCCGGGACAGCAATGAGCGACAAGTGGGTGCCGCGCACCAGCCGACCGGTGATCATGGGCTCGCGCTACATGGTCTCCACCGGCCACTACCTCGCCTCCCTCGCCGCGACCAGGATCCTGGACGCGGGCGGCAACGCCGTGGACGCCGGGGTGGCGGCCGGGCTGTGCCTCAACGTGGTCCAGCCCGACCTGACCAACATCGGCGGCGTCGCCCCGATCTGCCTGTACCAGGCCGACACCGGCCGGGTCGCCACGATCAGCGGGCTCGGGCACTGGCCGGCCGGCACCGACCTCGACTACTTCACCCGCACCGGCCACATCCCGGTCGGGCTGCCGCGCTCGGTGGTGCCGGCGGCCATGGGCGCGTGGCTGACCGCGCTGGAACGCTTCGGCACGATGTCGTTGCGGGCGGTCGCCGCGCCGGCCGTCGAACTGGCGGCCGAGGGCTTCCCGGTGCACGCGGTCATGCACGACACGATGTCCGAGCCCAAGGCGGTGGCCAACCTGCGCCGCTGGCCGGGCAACGCCTCGGTGTTCCTCGACGCGCACGGTGATCCGCTGCCGGTCGGCGCGCGCTGCGTGCAGACCGACCTGGCCGCGACCCTCACCCGGCTCGGCGACGCCGACGCCACCGGCACCACCCGCGAGGCGGGGATCGCCGCGGCCCGCGACCGGTTCTACCGGGGCGACATCGCCGCCGAACTGGTGCGGTTCAGCCGCGAGGGCGGCGGCTGGCTGTCCGAACAGGACCTCGCCGGGTTCGAGCCGGAGGTCGAGGACGCGCTGTCGGTGGACTACCGGGGGGCGCGGGTCTACGGCTGCGGGCCGTGGTGCCAGGGCCCGGTCGTGCTCCAGACGCTCGGCATCCTCGCCGGCTACGACCTCGCCGCCCTGCCCCTGGGCGGAACCGACTACTACCACGTCATCCTGGAGGCGCTGAAGGCCGCGTTCGCCGACCGCGACCGGTACTACGGCGACCCGCGCTTCGTGCCGGTTCCGGTCGAGGGCCTGCTGTCCCCGGAGTACGCCGCCACCCGCCGCGCCGGCATCGACCTGGGCGCCGCGAGCCCCGGCATGCCGGCCCCGGGCGACGCCTGGGCGTTCAACGGCACCCCGGAGCCGGAGCCCAGCCAGTGGCGGTTCCCCACACCGGCCGGCGGTCCGTCGCAACCGGACACCAGCTACCTGTGTGTCGTGGACAGTGCCGGCAACGCGTTCTCCGCGACGCCCAGCGACGGTGTCACCGGCACCCCGATCGTGCCGGGGCTCGGGTTCATCATCTCCAGCCGGGGCGTCCAGTCCTGGATCGACCAGCGGCATCCGGCCAGCATCCGGCCAGGCAAACGCCCGCGCCTGACGCCCAACCCGGGCCTGGTCGTCAAGCCGGGCGAGTTCGTGATGCCCTACGGCACACCGGGCGCGGACGTGCAGCCGCAGGCCATGGTGCAGTTCCTCGTCGCGCACCTGGACCACGGGCTCGACCCGCAGGCCGCCGTCGAGGTCCCGAGGGCCGCCACCTACAGCTACCCGGGCACCCACGACCCGCACCCGTACCACGCCGGCCTGGTCCGGCTGGAGGGCCGGGCCGGCCGGGAGGTGGCCGCCGGCCTCGTGGCGAAGGGACACCGGGTCGAGAGCTGGCCGGAGCTGACCGGGGTCGCCGGCTCGGTCGGCGCCATACGGGCCGAGGTGGACGGTCGCGGGTACTTCGGTGCCGCCGATCCACGTCGGGTCGCCTACGCGTTGGGGTGGTAGCCCCGCACCGAACTGACAAGGAAGGCGGACCCATCAGTGCGTACGGGAAGGAACAGTCGCGTGATCCGGGCGGCAGCGGTCGCTGCCGTCGGTATGTCCCTCGTGCTCGGCGCCTGCGGCGCGGCGGGCGGTAGCGGGAACTACCCCACCAAACCAGTGAAACTCATCGTTCCCTACAGCGCCGGCGGTTCCGGCGACCCCGTCGCGCGGCAGTACGCCCGCCAGCTCGGCAAGGAACTCGGGACGCAGATCGTGGTGGAGAACCGCGAGGGCGGCTCGGGCACCATCGGCACCAACGCCGTGGTCACCGCCCCGGCCGACGGCTACACCATCGGCTACGGCCACAGTTCCCCGCTGGCCCTGCAGGTGCACCGCAACGACGACCTGTCCTACGCCACCACCGACGACTACGAGTGCATCGGCGGGTTCGGTGACGAGCCGACGGCGGTCGCGGTCAAGGCGGACGCGCCGTGGGACGACTTCGCCGCCTTCGTCGAGGCGATGCGCGCCGAACCGGGCAAGCGCACCATCTCCGTCGGCGGCGCCGGCAACGTCAAGGACCTGCAACTGCAGGAGTTCGCGCGGGTCTCCGGCGCCGAGTTCACCACCGTCCCGTTCTCCGGCGGTGGTTCCGAGGCGATCACCGCCGTGCTCGGCGGGCGGGTCGACGCGGTGGCGGTCAACCCCGCCGGGCTCGCCGGCCTGGTGCAGTCGGAGGATCTGCGGCTGCTGGTGGTGTTCACCGACGGGGACTACACCTTCCTGCCGTCCGAGGCGATCACCGAGGCCGGGTTCGACGTGCGGCTGACCCCCGACCGCTCGGGCGTCATCGCGCCCAAGGGCCTGCCCGAGGACGCCCGCAAGCGGCTGACCGAGGCGCACCAGGCCGTCGTGGACAGCGACGAGTTCCGTGAGTTCCTCGACCAGAACGGCTACGTCTACGCCCCCTCGGACGCCGCCGACTTCGCCGCGAAGATCAAGGCCGACACCGAGGCCTTCGCCGAACTCGTCGAAGGGTGAGGCGGCGATGACCGAGCAGGCGGTGGAACGGGACGAGAGCACGGCCCTACCGCTGTGGCGTGGCCGGCTGATGGCGGCGATCGCCGGGCTGGTGGCGTCGCTGGCCTACCTGTGGCAGGCGCTGCTGCTGCCGCTGGGCACCGAGGACCGTCCGGGCGCCGGGCTGTTCCCGGTGGCCGTCGGCCTGGCGTTCGCCGTGATCAGCGTGCTGACCGGGCTGGAGGCGCTGCGCGGACGCGACGAGGACGCGACCTACACCCTGCCGCGCGGGCTGCGGCGGCGACGGATGCTGACCGTGCTCGGCGCGCTGGTGGGACTGCTCGTCGCACTGCCGCTGCTGGGCCTGCTGATCAGCGGGTCGGCCTTCGCGGTGGTGGCGCTGCGGGTGCTCGGGGCCGGAACCTGGCTGCGCTCGGCGCTGTACGGGTGCGGGCTGGGTGTCGCGGTCCACCTGCTGTTCGTGGTCCTGCTCGAGGTGTCGTTCCCGTCCCTGACGGGGGTGTAGCGAATGGACGCGCTGGAAGGACTCGCCTACGGGTTCGGCGTCGCGGTCACACCGGAGAACCTGCTCGCGGCGTTCATCGGTGTCCTCATCGGAACGACGATCGGCGTCATCCCCGGGCTGGGTCCGGTGGCCGGCGCCGCGCTGATCCTGCCGTTCACCTACACGCTCAGCCCGGCCGCCGCCGTGATCATGATCGCCGGCATCTACTACGGCGGGATGTACGGCGGGTCGACGACCTCGGTGTTGCTCAACGTGCCGGGGGAGACCGCGTCGGTGGTCACCACCATCGACGGCTACCAGCTCACCAAGAAGGGACGGGCCGGGCCGACGCTGTTCATCATGGCGGTCGGCTCGCTGATCGCGGCCACCGTGTCGATCACGCTGGTCGCCGCGTTCTCCCCGTCGCTGGCCGACCTGGGCCTGGACTTCGGGCCGGCGGAGTTCTTCGCCGTCATGGTGTGCGGGCTGATCATGCTGTCCCGGATCTCCGGCGGCACCCTGATGAGCAGCATGTTCCCGCTGGCGGTGGGGCTCGCGCTGGGTACCGTCGGCCAGGAGCAGGTCACCTCGGTCTACCGGTTCACCTTCGGCTCGCTGGACCTCGCGTCGGGCCTGCCGGTGGTCGCGGTGGCCATCGGCCTGTACGGCATCGCCGAGGTCTTCTCGCTGATGGAGGACAGCGGCCGGACGCCGAAGGTGGCGCGGGTGCGGGTGCGGGACATGGTGCCCTCCCGGGAGGAGTGGCGCCGCTCGTGGGCGCCGTGGGGCCGGGGCTCGGTGATCGGGTTCCTGTTCGGACTGCTGCCGGGACCTTCGGCCGCCATGTCCAGCTTCGCCTCCTACCGCGCCGAGCAGAAACTGTCCAAGTACCGCAAGCAGCTGGGCACCGGCGCCATCGAGGGCGTCGCCGGGCCGGAGGCCGCGAACAACGCGGCGGCCACCTCGGGCATGGTGCCGGTGCTCTCGCTTGGCCTGCCGTTCTCGGCGACGCTGGCGCTGATCCTGTCCGCGCTGATGATCCAGGGCATCCAGCCAGGACCGCTGCTGGTCGACCAGCACCCGGACATCTTCTGGGGCGTGATCGCGTCGATGTACATCGGCAACATCATGTTGCTGGTGCTCAACATCCCGCTGATCGGCGTGTGGGTGAGCATGCTGCGGATCCCGGCGCACGTGCTGGCGGTCGCCATCCTGCTGGTGGCCACGGTCGGTGCCTTCAGCGCCACGAACAGCATGCTCGGCGCCTACACGCTGGCGGTCGCCGGCATCGCCGGCTACTTCCTGCGCAAGCTGAAGTTCAACCTCACGCCACTGATCCTCGGGCTGATCCTCGGGCCGCTGATCGAGAAGCACCTGCGCGAGGGACTGTTCCTGGCCCAGGGTGACCTCGCCTACTTCGTCAGTGGTCCGATAGCGCCGGTCATCTACGCTGCGATGCTGGTCGTCGTCGTGCTCGTGCCGATTCACCGGGCTCGTCGTCGCCGGGCCACCGACCGCGCGGCCAGCGCGCCGACCAGTTGAGGAGTGCCGTTGTCCTTCACCACCAGACCCACTCTGCAGGGCACTTTCGGCATGGTCTCCTCGACCCACTGGCTGGCCTCCAGCACCGCGATGGCCGTGCTGGAGGACGGCGGCAACGCCTTCGACGCGGCCGTGGCCGCCGGGTTCGTGCTGCACGTCGTCGAACCGCACCTCAACGGCCCGGCCGGCGAGGTGCCGATGATCCTGGCCCCGGCCGGCGGGCGGCCCACCGTCCTGTGTGGTCAGGGCCCGGCCCCGGCCGGTGCGACCATCGGGCACTACCGCTCGCTTGGCCTGGACCTGGTGCCCGGGACCGGGTCGCTGGCCGCCGCGGTCCCCGGCGCGTTCGACGCCTGGATGCTGCTGCTGCGTGACCACGGCACCCGCCGCCTGGCCGATGTGCTCTCCTACGCCATCGGCTACGCCGAGCACGGCGCCCCGGCGGTGGAACGCATCGGCGAGACCATCGAGACCGTCCGCGAGCTGTTCGAGACCGAGTGGCCCTCCTCGGCGGAGGTCTACCTGCCGGGCGGGCGCTCGCCCGCGCCGGGTGAGCTGCTGGCCAACCGGGCGCTGGCCGGCACCTGGCGGCGGCTGGTCGCCGAGGCCGAGGCGGCCGGACCGGGCCGCGAGACCCAGATCGAGGCCGCCCGGCGCGCGTGGCGGGAGGGTTTCATCGCCGAGGAACTGGCCGCGTTCGCCGCCACCGAGGTCCTCGACACCTCCGGCGAGCGGCACGCCGGCACCCTCACCGGTGACGACCTCGCCGCCTACGAGGCCACCTACGAGCCGCCGCTGACCTACGACCGCGACGGCTGGACGGTGTGCAAGGCCGGGCCGTGGACCCAGGGCCCGGCGTTCCTCCAGCAGCTGGCGCTGGCCCCGGACGTCCTGCCCGAGGCGGGCACCGCCGACTACGTGCACACCCTCGTCGAGGGCACCAAGCTCGCGATGGCCGACCGCGAGGCCTGGTACGGCGACGCCGGTGACGGCGTGCCGATGACCGAGTTGTTGTCCCCCGGCTACACCGCGCAGCGCCGCTCACTGATCGGCGACCGCGCGTCGACCGAACTGCGCCCCGGCAGCCCCGGCGGACGCGCCCCGCGACTGAGCGACTACGCCCTGGGCGAGGCCGCCGACATCCCGGTGGCCGCCGGCGCCGGCGAACCCACCGTCATGGACACCGGCGCCAGCCGGGGCGACACCTGCCACCTCGACGTCGTCGACCGGCACGGCAACCTGGTCGCCACCACCCCCAGCGGCGGGTGGCTGCACGCCAACCCGGTGATCCCCGCGCTCGGCTTCCCGCTCGGCACCCGCCTGCAGATGGCCTGGCTGCAACCCGGTCTGCCGAACTCGCTGACCCCCGGCCGGCGGCCCCGGACCACGCTCACCCCGTCGCTGGCGCTGCGCGGCGGCGAACCGGTGATGGCCTTCGGCACCCCGGGCGGCGACCAGCAGGACCAGTGGAGCTTCCACTTCTTCCTGGCCGTCCTGCACCGGGCGCCGGTGCGCGGGCAGCTGGACCTGCAGGGCGCCATCGACGCGCCGAACTGGCACAACGACAGCTTCACCGGCTCGTTCTACCCCCGGGCGATGCGTCCCGGCTCGCTCACCGTGGAGAGCCGGCTCGGCGCGGACACCATCGCCGAGCTGCGCCGCCGGGGCCACGACGTGACCGTCGGCGAACCGTGGTCGGAGGGCCGGCTGTGCGCGGTGGCCCGGGACCCGGAAACCGGCATCCTCTCCGCCGGGGCCAACCCGCGCGGCATGCAGGGGTACGCGGTGGGCCGCTGACCAACCCTCCACTATGGTCCCGGCCGGAGGAGGTGGTCACCGTGCGGGGACCAGGCTGGCGCCCGGGGGACATGCACCCCGACGAGATCGAGGACCTGCTGTTCGAGGCCGCCCGCCGCTACCACCACCTCGTGGGCGGCGCGCATCCCGAGGGCGTCCCGACGTCGCTGCGGCTAGACGTCGAGGAGATCGCCTACTTCGACGGTCACGTCGACGTCGCCCGCTACGACTACCTGGAGCTGGGGGAGCGGATCACCGCCGGCCTGCTCGGGGCGCCCAACGCCGTGCGGTTCCTCCGGGGCGAGGTCGAACCGTCCTGGCGGCCACAGGGTCTGCGGCGCGTCGTGCTGACCGACCAGCGCCTGCTGGTCCTCGACCACGGCCGGTGGGTGTCCTACCGGCACCCGTCGGTCGCCGAGTTCCTGCCCGAGCCGGTCGACTTCGTGGTCACCCTGGTGCTGCACGACCTCCAGCCGCTGCGGCTGTCCGGGCCGGAGCTGGCGTCGCTGGCCGTGGTCTACGCCAGCCTGCTGTACCAGGCCGAGGAGCTCCCACGGCTCCCCGGCTTCGCCCGCTTCGACCCGGACACGACCTGATTCCGCTCAGCCCAGCCGGGTCTCGATCGCCTCGATGACCTTCGGCCGCAGTTCGGCGGCCCGGATCACCGCGTCCACCGAGCCGACCTCGACCGCCCGCCGGATGTCGTGCACCCGGTCGAACTCGGCCGCCACCTCGCCCAGCTTCTCCGTGCGCACCGACGAGCGCAGCTCGTCGACCTCGGCGGTCAGCGCCGCCCGGTCGGCGCCGGACGCCGCCCGCGCCTTCGCCTCCAGCTCCCGCACCCTCGGGTCGGCCGCGGTCCTGGCGTTCACGTCACCGGCGAACACGGCGGCGGCGGCCGGCGCGCCGCCGAGCACCGACGCGAACGAGCCCTCCAGCGCGAGCACGGTCATGTTCGGGTTGAGCGCCTTGGAGAACACCACGAACGCGCCGCCGTGGTAGCGCGAGATCACGCAGAACACGATGGGGCCCTGGAAGTTCACGATCGCCCGGCCGATCTCCGCGCCGTACTCCAGCTGCAGGTGGCGCATCGACTCCGGTGAGCCGTCGAAGCCCGACAGGTTCGCCAGCACCACCAGCGGCCGGTTGCCGCTGGCCGCGTTGATCGCCCGCGCCGCCTTCTTCGACGAGCGGGGGAACAGCGTGCCGGCGGTGTAGGTGTCCGGGCCGTCGGTGGGCGGGAACCCCGGCCGGGGCACCGCGCGGGACTCGATTCCCAGCAGGCACACCGGGATCCCGCCCAGGTGCACGTCCTGCACGACCGCGGTCTCGGCGTCGGCCATGCCGGCCCAGCGCTCCAGCACCGGGTGGTCCTGGTCGGCCAGCGCGTGCATCACCGACCGGATGTCGAAGGGCTTCTTGCGGTCGGGGTTGGCCTCGGCCGAGAAGATCTGGCCGACGGTGGTGAAGTCGCTGCCCTCCAACGCGTGCGGGAACCCGGAGATGTCGCGGTCGACCGGGTCGTCGGTGACCGCGCGGCGGGGCGCGGTCTCGCCGGGCACGACGTAGGTGTGGTCGTAGTGGGCCATCAGCACGTCGCGCGCGGCCGTCAGGTTCGGCGCCCAGTACTGCGCCTGCCCGTTGGGGCCCATCACCCGGTCGTAGCCGCCGATGCCGAAGTTGTCCTCGGCGGACACGCCGCCGGAGAAGTCCAGCGCCTGCTTGCCGGTGAGCACCATCGCCGAGTCCGGTGTCATCACCAGGATGCCCTTGGTGTGCATGAGCATCGTGGCCTCGGCGTTCCAGTACGGCTGGGCGCCGACGTTGATCCCGGCGACCACGATGTTGATCTCACCGCCGTCCTGGGTGAACTCGACGATCCGCTTGAGCGCGGCCGCCACCCAGTCCATGTTCTCCGTGCCGGACTCCATCGAGATCCGCGCGCCGGCCGACAGCGAGTACCACTCCAGCGGCACCCGCAGGCTCTCGGCGAGGTCCAGCGCGGCGATCACCCGGCGGCACTCCGGTTCCGACAGCGCGCCCAGCGCCATCGTCGGATCGCCGAGCAGCACCACCCGGGTGACGCCCTCGGGGTGACGCTCGGTCGCCGAGGTCACCACACCGGCGACCATCGCCGCGGTGTTGCGCCCCTTGGGCCGGTCCACCGGCACCAGCGTGTGCGTGTCGTCGAGGTCGTACTCGGTGAACTCGCCGAGCAGGCCGGTCAGCTCGTAGGGGTAGACGGTGTTGCGGCTGCTGGCCCGCAGCACCTTCTGCCGGTAGTCGTCGATCGGCTCGACCGGGCCGTCCGGCTGGTCGCCGACCGACATCTCGATCTCGCCGGTGGCGTCGAAGGTGACCCGTACCGAGGTCTTGACCAGCTCACCGGTCTCCCGGTCGCGCTGGCGGGCGATGAACAGGATCTCCTCCAGGCCAGCGCCGGCGGTCGTGGGCAGCACCCGGTCGGCGATCATCGCCAGCTCCTCGCGGGTGATGTCGCTGGGCGGCCAGACGTAGATGACGATCCGGTTGGTGGTGAACCGCTTCTTCGACGGCCGGCTCGACTGCGCGCGGCGGATGGAGTCCAGGCAGGTGGCCAGCGTGTCCTCGGCCGTGGGCAGCGCGACCAGCCGGCCGTCCTGCTCCCGCAGCTCGGTCAGGTCCCGCACCTGGGCGAAGGCCACCAGCCGGTCGTCGGACGGGTTCTCCCTGGCCACGCACTGGAACAGGTAGACCTCCTCGTCGGAGGAGGGCAGCCGGGTCAGGTCGAACTTGCTCAGCCGCTCCAGCTGCATCCGCTGCGCGATGTAGGGGTGCAGGCCGCGGATGAGCCGCTCCTCGGTCATCCCGGCGGTGGTGGGGCGGAAGGTGAAGTGGTGGTGCATCACCGCGCCGCCGCTGCCGGCGACCGTGGTGGTGAGCCGGCGGACCTGGTTGGGCAGCCACTGCGCGCCGACGACCGCGTGCAGCGCGGCGGCCATCGCCGCCGAGTCCTCCGGCTGGTTCTCCCACGCCAGGTAGATGTCGGCGTCGACGACGTTCTGGCCCCTGGCCAGCTCGGCCAGCCCGCGCAGCGCGTTGCCCAGCTCGTCGAAGCCGACCGCGGCCGACACCAGCGACGAGCCGGCGCGCTCGGCGACGACGAACGTGCAGTTCTCGACGTCGTTGGTGCGCACGGCGGTGAGGCCCTTGTTGCCGTAGTACCGGCGGGTCAGCACCTCCAGCATCACCGCGTTGTCCAACGAGCCGCGGCCAAGGCGCTGGCCGAGCAGCCGCACCAGCGGTTCGGTGCTGCGCACCATCTCGGCGATCCGCTCGGCGCGGTCGGGCGAGTGCGGGTGCGCGTCGAGGTGGCGCAGGTGCTTGCGCACGTTGGCGTAGACCCGGGCGCGGTTGCGGCGCAGCAGCGGCTGGCCGAACCAGGCGAACACCACCCCGCGCGCGAGGTCGGCGACCACCGGGAACCGCACCTGGGTCGCGGCCACCAGCCGCTCCAGCGCCAGACCGATCGGCTCGCGCAGCGTCTCGTCCGGCGGCGGCTCGCGCAGCCACGCGCGCAGCAGGGTGGCCACCACCCCGGCGTCGACCGAGGCGCGCTGCTGGGCCAGGAAGATCCGGAACACCGCGCCCTCGAGCTCGTCGCAGCGTTCCAGTTCGGCGACCCCGTAGTGCCCCAGGGCGTTGGCCAGCTTGGCGCGGAACGCCTCGGGCAGCACGGCCCGCTCGACGTCCAGGCTCTGCAGGTAGGTGTGGAAGTGCTCGCGGTCGCTGTGCACGTGGCTGGTGCTGGTCTCGCCGGAGTCGCCGCCGGCGGGACGGTTGCGCGACAGTTCGGTCAGGTCGGCGAACACGTCGACCAGGCCGAGCTCGTCGGCCAGCGGGCGGTGACCGTTCTCGGTGGCCGCCTCGCGCGCGGTGAGGTAGTCGTCGAGGACGCGGCGCTCGTCGTGCGGGTCGACGTCGAAGCCGAGCAGCAGGCTGCGCAGGTCCTCCAGGCCGCGTGCGGCCCGCACCCGGGCGGGGACCTCGGTCGGCGCGGCCGGCAGGTCCAGCTCGACGGTCTCGGTGGCGGTGTCCTCGTCCTCGGTGTCGTCGCTGAGCGGTTCCAGGCGCAGCAGCGGCGCCCCGGTCTCCACCTGGCTGCCGACCGACACCACGCATTCCTTGAGCCGCGCGCGGAACGGCGCCCGCAGCACGGTCTCCATCTTCATGCTCTCCAGCACCAGTACCGGTGCGCCGGCGTCCACCTCGTCGCCGACGGTCAGCGGCGTGGCGACGACCAGGGCGGGGGCCGGCGAGCGGACCACGCCGCCCTCGTCGCGGCTGACCCGGTGGGTCACGCCGTCCACCTCGACCAGGTGGATCGGGCCGTGGGTGCCGGTGAGCAGCCGGTACCGGGCGCCGTTGACAATGATCTGCCCGGTGTGCCGGTCGACCCGGTCCAGTTCGACGTCGGCCGTGCGGACCTCGCCGCCGGCCTCGATGCCGACCCGGAAGCGGTGCGCGCCGACCCTGGCGACCCGCACCCGGTAGCCGGCGCCGCGCAGCTTGAGGTCCAGCGGCTGGCCGCTCTCGTGCTGCACCTGGGGGCGCCCGCCGAAGGCGGTGGACAGCAGTCGCTGCCGCTCGGCGCTCTCCTGCTCCTCGTAGGCGTCGATCGCGGCGGCGGCCAGCGCGACGGCGGAGTGCTTGTGGGAGACCAGCCGGCCCTCGCCGCGGACCCGGTCGATCCAGCCGGTGTCGGCGCTGGCGTCGATGACCTCGGGCTGGTCGAGCAGGTCGAGCACGAAGCTCTTGTTGGTCGCGCCGCCCTCGATGATCACCCTGGTCTCGGCCATCGCGCGGCGCAGCCGGCCGAGGGCCTCGTCCCGGTCGCGGCCGTAGGCGATGATCTTGGCGATCATCGAGTCGAAGTCGGCGGGGATGGTGTCGCCCTCGCTGACACCGGTGTCCACCCGGATGCCCGGCCCGGCGGGCAGGTCGAGCAGGACGATGCGCCCGGGGGAGGGCGCGAAGTCGCGGTCGGGGTCCTCGGCGTTGAGCCGCGCCTCGATGGCGTGCCCGCGCTCGACCGGCGGCGTGCCCTCCAGGCGTCCGCCGGATGCGACCATCAGCTGGGCCTTGACCAGGTCGAACCCGGTGGTGGACTCGGTGATCGGGTGCTCGACCTGAAGGCGGGTGTTGACCTCCAGGAAGGCGAAGAGCTTGTCGCCGGGGTGGTACAGGAACTCGACGGTCGCCGCGCCCCGGTAGCCGACGGCGACGGCCAGCCGCTCGGCCGATTCCTTGAGCTCGGCGGTCTGCGCGGGGCTGAGCACCGGGGAGGCGGACTCCTCGATGACCTTCTGGTTGCGGCGCTGCACCGAGCAGTCGCGCACACCGAGCGCCCACGCGCGCTCACCGTCGGCGATCACCTGGACCTCGACGTGCCGGGCGCCGGTGACCAGACGCTCCAGGAAGACCACGCCGCTGCCGAAGGCGCGGGCGGCCTCCTGGCTGGTGCGTTCGTAGGCCTCGGACAACTCGTCCTCGCTGGTGATCACCCGGATACCGCGCCCGCCACCGCCCGCGGTGGCCTTGAGCATGAGCGGGTAGCCGATGCCGGCGGCGGCCGTCTTGGCCTCCTCCAGCGTCTCGACCGCGCCCCGGCTCCACGGCGCGACGGGGACGCCGACCTCCTCGGCGATCAGCTTCGCGCCGATCTTGTCGCCGAGCTTGCGCATGGCGGTGGCCGACGGGCCGACGAACGTGACACCGACCTTCTCGCACAGTTCGGCGAAGGCGGGGTCCTCGGCGACGAAGCCCCAGCCGACCCACGCGGCGTCCGCCCCGGTCTCGACCAGGGCGCGTTCCAGCACCTTCAGGTCGAGGTAGGGGCGGGCGGAGGCGGGGCCGAGGTCGTAGGCCACGTCCGCCTCGCGGACGAACGTGGCGGTGCGGTCGACGTCGGTGTGCAGTGCGACGGTCTCGATTTGCCTCCCGGTCTCCGCTGCGATCTCCCGGACGGCGTGGATGAGCCGCACTGCGGCCTCACCACGGTTGACGATGGCGACACGACCGAACACCCGACCGAGCCCCTCCTGCTAGACGACGGTTGCGCAAGCCGCGACATGGGCTGCCCCGGCAGTGCGCCCAACACTTCCGGCTGCCGGCGAGCCGCGCCATGTCGCCATCACCGCAGACTACGCGGCCCTGGTTGTGGAGAACGTCCAAATCCACTGGACCGCGAGTGGTGGACCTGTCAGTTCTCCGGCGGCCCGAGAGCGACGCGTCCGGTGCCGAACCGATCACGGTCCGTGATCTCTCACTGTGGGTGACCACATGGTGGACCACTGACGGCGACCTTGTGGGAAGTTTTCCCACCCGTGACGCCGGTCACGGATCCGATGTTCGCAGGCCACGAGTGTCCACAGTGGAATGGATATGAAGGGGACGGTCCCAATGGGAAAACTGTTGGTTTCGGACCGGCCAGGTCATGGTGTACCAAGGTCACTTGAAGATCGGACGAGCGGCACATCACACTCCGGCGGGAAGGTGTATGCGCTATGGCGCCACTCGAGATCGTCGAGGATCGGTCGGGGACCGACGTTCTGGAATGGAGCCGGGGGCTGGTCCGTCCTGCCCTGCGCGCGGCCCTCGACCGGCTTCCGGTGTCGATGCGCCGGGTCGCCGAATACCACTTCGGATGGTCCGACGAACACGGCCGAACGGCCGAAACCGTTGACACCGGAGGAAAATCCGTCCGCCCGGCACTGGTCCTGCTGGCCGCGAGAGCCGTCGGCGGCAGCGAGCGGGCCGCCGTGCCGGCGGCCTGCGCGGCGGAGCTGGTGCACAACTTCACCCTGCTGCACGACGACGTCATGGACCGCGACCCCACCCGCCGCCACCGCGCCGCCAGCTGGTCGGTTTTCGGTGCCAGCACGGCGATCCTGGCCGGCGACGCGTTGCTGACGCTGGCCTTCGACGTGCTCGCCGACACCGGCCGCGAGGACCTGGCCGCCGAGCTGCGCCTGCTCACCTCCGTCCTCTACGAACTGGTCGACGGGCAGAGCGCCGACCTGGCCTTCGAACGGAGATCGGACGTCGCCCTGCTGGAATGCGTGCACATGGCGGCCGGGAAGACCGGGTCGCTGCTCGGCGGCGCGTGCGGTCTCGGCGCGATCTCCGGCGGCGGTGACTCCGACCAGGTCGAGGCACTGCGGGGTTTCGGCCGGCATCTCGGACTGGCCTTCCAGTACGTCGACGACCTGCTGGGAATCTGGGGAGATCCGGCGACCACCGGAAAGCCGGTCCATTCGGATCTGGTGAACCGCAAGAAATCCCTCCCGGTCGTCGCCACCCTCACCGCCGGCACCCCGGCCGGCGCGGAACTGGCCGAGCTGTACCGCCGCGACGCCCACCTCTCACCCGGCGAGCTCGCCCGCGCCGCCGACCTGATCGAGGCCGCCGGCGCCCGCGCCTGGGCGCAGGACCAGGCACGCGAACACCACGCCCAGGCACTGGCCTGCCTGCGCGACACCGGACTGGACCCGGGAGCCACCGCCGACCTGGGCGTCCTGGCCGCCCTCGTCGTCAACCGCGACCACTGACCGCGACCACTGACCGCGACCACCGACCGCGACCACGTCACGGCGTTCGCCCTCCGGCGGCCGCCGTGTCGCTGACGTCTGTCCCCGAACGGAGAGTTCTCGATGCTGAGCACGATCGAAGAGGCCGACCACCTCGTCGACGGTCTGGGCGAGCGCCCGGTCGCGGCCATGGCCTACGCCACCGCGTGGGCCGCCCGCCTGGTCACCGGCACCGGCGAGCCGGAGTTCCCCCTGGCGCGGGAATGGCTGCGCACCCACCAGTGGCCGGACGGGTCGTGGGGCGGCAGCGTGCCCAACGCCTACGACCGGCTGGTGTCCACCGCCGCCGCCGTGCTCGCCCTGCGGGAGGTGCCCCAGGACTGGGCGGCCGGCGCGGTCCGCTCCGGCGTGGCCTACCTGTGCGAGCACGCGTCGGACTGGCGGCAGGCGACCGGGGAGCCGATCGGTTTCGAGGTCGTCGCCCCTCATCTGGTCGAGCAGGCGCGGCTGGCCGGGCTGTTACCCGCCGGCACCGCCGACTCGCTGGACGAACTGGCGCGGCTGCGCGCCGACAAACTCTCCCGGGTCCCGCCCGGCGCCCTCGCCGGTCAGCCGACCGGCCTGCTCTACTCCCTGGAGGCCCTCGGCGAACTGGTGCCGCTGCCACAGATGGCGAAGTTCACCTCGGTGAACGGCTCGATGGCCAACAACCCGCCGGCCACCGGTGCGTTGTGGGAGGCCACCCACGACCCGTCCGCCCTCGACTACCTCACCGAGGCGGCGCGGTCCACCGGTGACGGCGGCATGCCGGAGATCTACCCGATCAACGTGTTCGAACCGTCGTGGGTCATCTACCTGCTGGGCCGCGCCGGCCTGTGGCCGCCGGCCGCGCGCCGCCACGTCGAGCGGCTGGCGAAGCTGGCCGGCGGCGCCGGGGAGCCCGTCGGGGTCAGCGAGGAGTTCCCGGTGCCCGACTCCGACGACACCGCCATGGTCGCCAACCTGACGCACACCTTCGGGTTCGACCCCACCGCGCTGCTGGACTCGCTGCTGTCCTTCGAGACCGACGACCACTTCGTCGGCTTCGCCCACGAGCGGGGCGCGCCGGTGAGCGCGAACGGGCGCGTGCTGGAGGCGTTGGGTCACCAGGCCCACCGCTTCGGCCCGCAGCTGGCCAAGGCCAGGGACTTCCTGCTCGACAGCCGCCACGAGTCGGCCTGGTGGTACGACAAGTGGCACCTGTCGGCGCACTACGCCACCGCCCAGGCGGTGTTCGGGCTGGCCGGTGTGGTGCCGGCCGACACCCTGGCCGGGACCTGGCGCTGGCTGCTGGAGGGGCAGCACGCCAACGGATCCTGGGGTCTGGCCGGCGGTCTGCCGGAGGAGACCGCCTACGCCGTGCTCGCCCTGGACACGCTCGCGCCGCACCTCGGGCCGGTGCCGGCCGAGGTCCTGCGCCGTGCGGCCGGCTACCTGCGTGAGCACCTCGACGCCACCGACCACGCGCAGCTGTGGATCGGCAAGGGCCTCTACACCCCGCCGGCGGTCGTGCGCGCGGCCGTGCTGTCGGCCTACGTACTGAGCAGGAAGGGACTCGATGACTGACTTTCCTCCCGTCGACCAGTGTGTGTCGGTGATGAGCAGAGGACTGGCCGCCCTCGGTGACCTGGAACGGTGGATGGCCGTCCACCACCCCGGCTACGAGAGCCGGACGATGGCCGCGATCGCCTTCAGCGAGGCGGGCATCGCGCCGTGGGCCACCGGCGAGCAGCTGCGCCTGCCGACGCTGATGGCCATGTGGGTGATCGTCCTGGACGACTACCTGGAACAGGAGGCCACCGACCTCACCGAGATCGACGAGCTGGTCGACCGGTGCAACGCCGTGGTCCGCACCGGTCAGGCGGACGACGCGCACCCGCTGCTGATCAGCCTGTCCGACTGGCAGCGGCAGGCCGTCGCACTGCCGCGCTACCCGGACCTGGCGCCGCTGTGGGAACGCGGCGTCGCCAGGACCCTGGACGGCTACCGGTACAACTGGGTCGCCGGCTGGGCCCGTGACCGGGGCGAGACACCGCCGGGGCTGGCGATGGACGTCGACGAGTACCTGGCGCACATCGGCAGCAGCGCCATCGGCCAGGTGCACGTGCCGAGGTGGCTGACCTTCGGCACCGACACGCTGCTGGACAACCTGGAGGTGCTGGTCCCGGCGCTGGAGGACACGCACTACGTGTGCCGGCTGGCCAACGACCTGGGCACCATCGAGCGCGAGCTGAGCCAGCCGGGCCACGGGCACAACAACATCCTCATGTACGGGGTGTCGCCGGAGTGGGTGCGCGACCTGCTGGAGCGCCGGCTGGCGTCGGTGCGGTCCGGGCTCGCGCCGCTGCTGGCGACGGGGGACCGGGACGCCGTGGCCGTGCTGCGGCTGGCGCAGTGGTGCGTGAGCCAGTACCTCGGCAGCTACATCGACACCGAGTTCCTCGTCCACGGCGTCGCCTGAACCGAACGGAGGACCACCAGCATGAGCACGACGTCATCCGGGACGTCATCGGGCGTGGACGCACCGGTCCGTGACTTCAACCACCACAGCGACCCGGCGGTCCGCGTCGACCCGTTCACCGCGTTCGACCGGTTCCGCGACGAGCGGGTGTTCTGGACCGAGGAGCTGGACGGCTTCTGGGTGCTGACCCGGCACGCCGACATCCGCGCGGTGCTGCGGGACACCGACGCGTTCTCCAGCCGGCACACCTCGATCCCGCCGGCAGGCTGGCCGCGTCCGCTGATGCCGGTCGAACTGGACCCGCCCGACCACAACCGCTACCGCGCGCTGCTGGCGCGCTGTCTGAACGGCGCGGCGGGCTCGACCATCACCCGGGCGCTGGAAACCGCGTCGGCGCGGCTGGTCGAGCGGCTGGCCCCGGCCGGCGAGTGCGACCTGGTCCTCGACTTCGCCCGGCCGTTGCAGAACGCCCTGTTCGCGGCGTTGTTCGACGTGCCGGAGGAGGAGACCCAGGCGTGCTCGCGGTGGGCCGACGACCTGCTCCAGGACGTTGACCCCGGCCGCCGTGCCCGCGCGACGACGGAGTTCATGGCCTACGTCGGCCGGGCCATCGGCGAGTACGAGACCGGTGTGCGCGGCGGGGACGGCACGGGGCTGCTGGACGTGTTGGCCAGCGCGGAGGTCGACGGCGAGCCGTTGAGCCGGGAGCAGGCGCTGGATCTGGCGTTCCTGATGGGGATGGCGAGCCTGGACACCCTGACGAACTCGGTCAGCTTCACCTTCCGCTACCTGGCGGCGCATCCCGAGCACCAGCACCGGCTGGCGGCCGAGCCGGGGATCGCCGCCTCGGCCGCCGAGGAGCTGCTGCGGCTGCACTCGGTGGTCAGCATCGCCCGCACCGCCACCCGGGACACCGAGGTCGCCGGTGTGCGGCTGCGGGCGGGTGACCGGGTACTGCTCAACCTGTCGCTGGCCGGGCGCGACCCGCACCACTACCCCGATCCGGCGTCGGCGGACTTCGACCGGGCCAACAGCGCGAGCCACGTCGCCTTCGGTTTCGGCGCGCACCGCTGTCTTGGCGCGCGGATCGCCACCCAGGGCCTGGCGGCCGCGCTGCGCGACTGGCACACGTCCATTGTGGACTATTCGGTCGGGCCAGGCGCGGAGTTGGCGATGGACGGCGGCGCGGTGTGCTCGCTGGAGAACCTGCCGCTGGTCTGGCGGAGCTGAGCGGGTGGTGGCCGCCACCCGGCGGCCACCACCCCGCCTCACGCCTCGTCGAGGATGAGGTCGGCCGCCCGCCAACCCAGCGCGGAGACCGGTCCGTTGAGGTTGCCCGACACCATGATCGGCAGCACCGAGGCGTCCACGACCCGCAGCCCGGCCACGCCCCGCACCCGCAGCCGCGCGTCGACCACGTCGTCGTCGGCCGGTCCCATCGCGCAGGTGCCGATGGCGTGGAACCCGCAGGTACCCATCACCAGGCCGGCGTCGATGATCTCCTCGTCGGTGCGCACCGCCGGGCCGGGGGCCGTCTCGTGGTCGATCCGCTTGGCCAGCGGGCCGGTGGCGAACAGCCGGCGCAGCACGCGGAAGATCTCCACGGCCGTGCTCCGGTCGTGCTCGGTGGCGAAGTAGTTCGGCACGATGTCCATCGGCGCGTCCGGGTCGGCCGAGGAGATGGCGACCGAGCCCTCGCTGTCGGGGCGCAGCAGGTAGCCGATGCACAGCATCCCGGGGTCCGGCTCGATCCTGATCGCACCGCTGGGGTCCGGCGGCAGCATCGAGAACGGCGCGATCTGGAACTGCGCGTCCGGCCGGTCGAGGTCCGGGCGGGTCCGGAAGAACCCGACGACGTCGAAGGACGGCGCGCCCAGTGGCCCGCCGCCGGTCTCCTGGTACTCCCGCGCCGCCTGCTGCTGGCCCTCGGGCGAGCTGAGCAGCCGGTTGTAGCCGAGGTTCTCGGCCAGGCGGAACTGCAGGGTGAACACGCGGTGCTCGCGCAACCGGCCGCCGACGTTGGGGCTGTCCACGGCGACCTCGACACCGGCCCTGGCCAGCACGTCGGCCGGGCCGATGCCGGAGAGTTGGAGGATCTTCGGACTGCCGATGCTGCCGGCGGACAGGATCACCTCGCGGGCGGCGGTGTACTCCACGGCCTGCCCGTCGCGCCGGCCGCTGATGCCGACCGCCCGGCCGCCGTCGAGCACGACCCGGTCGACGGTGGTGCGCACCGCGACGGTCAGGTTGGGCCGGTCGGTCACCGGGTGCAGGAAGGCGTTCGCCGCACTGCACCGCCGGCCGTCGCGGATCGTGGCGGTGGCGTAGCCGACACGGTCCTCGTCGGTCTCGTTGAGGTCGCGGGTGCGTCGCCAGCCGAGTTCGGCGCCGGCGGCCAGGACGTCGTCGAGCAGCGGGTCGCCCTCGGCGGCGGTCGAGACCTGGAGCGGGCCGCCGGTTCCGCGTGACTCCGAGGCGCCGAGGGCGTTGTCCTCGATGGTCCGGAACACCGGCAGCATGTCGTCCCAGCCCCAGCCGGGGTTGCCCAGGGCGGCCAGCGCGTCGTAGTCCGCCGCCTGACCCCGGTTGTAGATCATGCCGTTGACCGCGCTCGATCCGCCGAGCGTCCTGCCCCGTACCCAGTGCTCGACCTGTCCCGCCGGACCGAAGGGCCGGGTGGGGTGGTGCCACGCGGTGGTCGGGTCACCCAGCAGTTCACCGAACCCTCTCGGCATCGCGATCAGCGGGTTGGTGTCCTCGTCACCCGCCTCGACCAACAACACCCGGACGTCTGGATTCGCCGAGAGGCGGTTGGCGAGCGCGCACCCCGCCGGTCCGGCGCCGACGATGACGTAGTCGAACTCTGTCACGGAAACTCCCGTTCTGGGTTACTGGCGCGGTCGATATCCGGAAGAACTAAGGCCGGCACACTAGTACTCCCCGTTCGGCATTGGACAGGCCGGTGATCGGCGGTCGTGTGACCAGCTCCGGAAGGATTGGTAATCCTGATTTTCTCTCTCTTGTGGACGGTCTACCTGGTTCTTTGGAGCAAATGTCGATTGACTGGTTCACGGTGGCCGGCAAATCCACTATGGTGCCCCGATGATCGACGCCGGAGCCGGTGCGTGCGCCGATCCGCATTCACCTGTGAGGAGTCGGGGTTGTTGTGAGGCTTGCCAGCAGCAGGGGACGAAGGAGCCGGAGCATCCGGCTGCGGATGCTCGCCATCGTGCTCATCCCCAGTGCGGCGCTTCTCGTCATCGGTGTCGGTGCCTCCGGGTACCTGGTGAAGGACGGCTACGACGCCCAGGAATGGGCGACCACGATGCAGGACACCGTCGCCCCTGGCACCGCGTTCGCGGCCGGCGCCCAGGAGGAACGCCGGGTCAGCCTGCAACTGCTCGGCGGCGACCGCTCGGTCATTCCCGAGCTGACGCGGGCCCGCGCTGACTTCGACCGCGCGGTCGCCAACATCCAGGGCCTGATGGGCGGCCTCAACGACCTCAACCCCGGCGCCATCGAGGAGGCCAACAAGATCTTCCCCAAGCTCATCGGGGAGCAGCTTCCGCAGATCCGCCAGGGCGTCGACGCCGGTGTCGTGCCGTGGGCGGACGTCAACGCGTACTACAGCGGCGTGGTCGAGCTGATCAAACTGGGTCTGCAGGGCATCGCGGAGACCGCGCCGGACTCCAAGACCGCCGTCGAGGAGTCCACCGCGACGACGCTGTTCGCCGTCGCCGACTCGATGTCACGCGCGCACGCCGTGGCCATCGGCGGCGTCGTCCGGGGCGGGCTGTCGGTCGAGGAGTACCAGGAGTTCTCCAGCCAGGTCGGCCGCTACCAGGTCGACATGCAGGCGGTCATCCCGATCCTCACCCCGGAGTTGCAGCAGCGTTTCGGCGCCCTCGCCGAGACCCCGGAGTTCCGGCAGCTGGCCGCGCAGGAGAGCGCGCTGCGCCTGCGCGGGCCGTCCACAGAGGATTCACCGGGCAACGGCGAGCCGCTGCCGCTGAACCTGGAGCAGTGGCAGCGGGCCGCCTCGGCGGTCAGCGGCGAACTGCTCGACATCTACTCCGAACACCACCGCTACGCCGAGGGCTTCGCCGCCGAGACCGGTGAGACCACGTTCGTCAACTCGCTGCTCGGCGGTGGCGCGGTCCTGCTGATCACGCTGATCGCCACGTTCGTCGCCATCCGGCTGTCCAACCGGGTGGTCCGGCGGATGAAGAACCTGCGGGCCGAGACCCTGGAGCTGGCCGACACGAAGCTGCCGATGATCGTCGGCCGGCTGCGCGGCGGCGAACAGATCGACCTCGCCCGCGAGATGCCGCCGCTGGACTACGGCCGCGACGAGCTCGGCGAGGTCGCCCAGGCGTTCAACAAGGCGCAGCGCACCGCCGTCGCCGCCGCCGCGCACGAGGCCGAGATCCAGAACGGCTTCCGCACGGTGTTCCTGAACATCGCCCACCGCAGCCAGGTCGTGGTGCGCCGCCAGCTGGAGGTGCTGGACAAGGCCGAGCGCGAGCAGGAGGACCCCGAGGCGCTGGAGTCGCTGTTCCAGCTCGACCACCTCGCCACCCGCGCCCGCCGCAACGCCGAGAACCTGCTGATCCTCGGCGGTGAGCGGCCCGGCCGGCGCTGGCGCAACCCCGTGCCGCTGGTGGAGATCGTGCGGTCGGCCATCGGCGAGACCGAGCACTACAAGCGGGTGCACACCGGCCGGCTGCCCGAGGTCCACATGCTCGGCTCGGTGGTCGCCGACCTCATCCACCTGCTGGCCGAGCTGGTGGACAACGCCACCGCGTTCTCCCCGCCCGACGCCAAGGTGGAGGTGCGCGGCAACCGGGTCGGCAACGGAGTGGTCGTCGAGGTCGAGGACCAGGGCGTGGGCATCCCGTCGGACGAGTGCGACGACATCAACGCGTTCCTGCAGAACCCGCCGGACTTCGACGTGATGGCGCTGACCGAGGAGGCGCGGCTGGGCCTGTTCGTGGTCTCCCAGCTCTCCGCGCGTCACGGTGTCAGCGTGACCCTGGTCGACTCCGTCTACGGCGGCATCCGGGCGATCGTGCTGGTGCGTTCGGCGCTGATCGCCAGCGACCCCGAGGACGACCTGCCGCGCGCCGGCCTGGCCCGCAACGGCGACGGTCCCGCCCGCCTGCCCCGCCAGCGCCAGCTCGACACCGCCCCGCCGCCCGAGATCCCGGTGCAGGCGGCACCGCCCACGACACCCCCCTCGGCGGCACCCTCTGTGCCGCCGCCGGCCGTGCCGGCCCAGGCCCAGCCACCGTTCCCGAACGACCTGGCCGGGCCGGAGGACATCAACGAGCAGACCGTCCAGTGGTCGGCCAGGGACCTGGCCGCCGGTGCGCCGCCGCCGGGCAACGGGATCGGTCGCCAGCGTGGCCGCTCGGCCCAGCCAGGACCGGCCGACCGCGGCGACGACAAGCGCCCGCCGCTGCCGCGCCGGCGCCGCCAGGCCAACCTCGCCCCGCAGCTGACCGGCGAGTTCGACGCCCTCACCCCGCCGGCGGCCGAGTCCGAGAATCCGGAGGCGGACGCCGAGCAGTCGCGCAACCGGCTGTCGGCCTTCCAGCGCGGTACCCGTGAAGGACGTGCGGCCCCGTGAGCCGCCGGTCACCCGAGTTCGTCCAGCAGCAAGACAGGGGAGCCATGGAGGAGTCCAACCCGAGCGATCTGAACTGGTTGCTCGACGATCTGGTGATGCGCGCGGTCGGTGCCCAGCACGCGGCGGTGCTGTCCACCGACGGCCTGTGCGTCGGCCGTTCCCGCAGCCTGAACCGGGAGGACAGCGAACACCTCTCGGCGATGGCCTCGGCGTTCCAGAGCCTCGCCAGGGGAGTGGGCCGCCATTTCAACGGCGGGCACGTGCGGCAGACGGTGGTCGAGCTGGACCAGGCGTTCCTGATCGTGACGGCGGCGGGCAACGGTGCGTGCCTGGCGCTGGTGGCCTCCGCCGACTCGGACATCGGCATGATCGCCTACGAGATGAACGTGATGGTGAAGAAGGTCGGCAAGTACCTCGTCGCGCTGCCGCGCGTTCCTGGCGCCAACATGTGAACCACGAGAACATGAAGCACGGTCGGGATTCCTGGTACGACGACGACGCCGGGCCGTTGGTCCGTCCGTACACCGTGACGCGCGGTCGTACGCACTCGGAGCGTCTCGACCTCAACCTGATAACGCTGGTGGTCACCGCGGCCGCCGAGAGTGCCTCGATGGATCCCGAGTACGTCGACATCCTGCGGCTGTGCCACTACCCGCTCTCGATCGCGGAGATCAGTGCCAAGCTCGGGCTGCCGATCACCGTGATCAAGATCCTGGTCGCCGACCTGATCGAGCAAGGTTGTCTGAACTTCAGCTCTCCCCCGTCGCCCCTGAACACGGAGACCCCGGACATGAACATCCTGCAGGCGGTACTCGATGGCATCCGTAGGCTTTGATCCCGCACCCCAGGCGACCCTGGGGACCTCCGCGCTGAAGGTGTTGGTGGCCGGCGGGTTCGGTGTCGGCAAGACCACGTTGGTCGGTTCGGTGAGTGAGATCCCGCCGCTGCGCACCGAGGAGGTGCTCAGCACGGTCAGCGGGGGAGTGGACGACCTGGTCGGGGTGGAGGCCAAGACCACGACGACGGTAGCCCTCGATTTCGGACGGATCACCCTCAACGAATCGCTGATCCTCTACCTGTTCGGCACGCCGGGACAGGAGCGGTTCTGGTTCATGTGGGACGAGCTGGCGATGGGCGCGCTGGGCGCGGTGGTCATCGCCGACACCCGCCGGCTGGACGGCTGCTTCGCCGCGGTCGACTTCTTCGAGCGCCGGCAGATTCCGTTCATCTTGGCTGTCAACAACTTCCACGGGCAGCAGATGTACACAGTGGACGAAGTGCGGGACGCGATCGACCTGGACCCGGTGGTCCCGATCCTGCTGTGCGACGTGCGCGAGCGGGAGTCCAGCAAGGGTGTACTGGCCAACCTGCTGGAGCATCTGATCGCGTTGGCAGCCCAGCCACACGCCCGCCACCGACCTTGACTCCCGCATACCCCCCGATGGTACCTTGAGCCGGCTTGGATACCCCCTGATGGTATGTACCTCGCTGGTGGGCGGGAGAACCGGAGGTCAGTCGTGCGGATCGCGGAGAAGATCGTGGTGAAGGGTCCGGTCCGGAACTTCGTCCAGCACCTGCTGGAGATGACGATCGCCATGTTCGTCGGGATGTTCGTGCTGGGCATGCCGGCCGACCTGCTGTTCGAGGCACTGGGCTGGACGCCGGTCACCGGCGACCTGGTGCCATCGACCCTGCTGATGGCCACCTACATGAGCATCGGCATGGCCGCCTGGATGCGCCTGCGCGGCTGCGGCTGGCCGGCGACCAGGGAGATGGCGCTGGCGATGTACGTGCCGTTCCTGCTGATGTACCCGCTCTACGCCGCCGGCTGGGCGTCCGAGGGCGCGGTGATGACCTTCGGGCACGTGCTGATGACCCCGGCCATGATCGTGGCCATGCTGCTGCGGGTGAACGAGTACACCGCCACCCACCGCTCCCCGGTCCGGCGCGCCACCCCCGAACCGGTCGCCTAGCGCGGCGAGGCGGAGGCCAGCGCGACCGGCGTGTCCCGGCCGGGCCAGGTGCCGGTCAGCACGGCACCGGTGAGCCGGGGCGCGTCGAGCCGGCGGGCCAGCGCCAGGTCGACCGTGTCGGTCTCGATCACCGTCGGGTCGCCGTCGACGACCCGGCGGACGGCGGTGGGGGCGGCCGACCCGCCTGCCGTGGTGCCGGCGATGGTCATGCTCGGGTCCCGGGGTTCGAGCCGGTCGCCGGCCTCGAGGAACTCGGTGGCCTGGCCGGCGTCCGCCAGCACGGCGGCGGTCAGGGCGGCGGCGTACACCGGGTCGCCCACCGCGTCGTACACCCAGCGGCGGCCAAGGACCGAGTGCTCGGTGGTGCCGACCAGCAGGTCCTCGCCGCCGGCCAGCGGCGCGCCCCGGTAGGTCAGGGCCACCTGGAAGGTTCCCCGCGCGGTACCGACGAGGATGGTCTCGATCCCGACCTCGCCGGCCGGGTCGTCGAACCGGTAGGCGGCCAGTCGTTCGAGGTCGCCGGCCGGGCCGGCGAACCAGGGCCGGCCGGGCAGCCAGGCGGCGATCAGTTCGAGTTTCGTCGGCCGCAGGGTGGCCCGGTGGATCAGTGCCATGGCCCGATCCTCCCCCGGCGCCGACGGCCGGGTGCACGCGGCCCTGATCAGGGCAGGTAGAGCTCGATCCGCAGGCCGCCCTTGTCTCCCGGCCGCGCCTGCACGACACCGTTGTGCGCCGAGCAGATCGACCGCACGATCGACAGGCCGAGGCCCGCGCCGTCGCGCTGGTGGACGCGCTCGGCGCTGAGCCGGCGGAACGGCTCGAACAGCGCGGACACCGACTCCGCCGGGACGTGCGGGCCGGTGTTGTGCACCGACAGCGCCGGCAGCCCGGCGACCACGACGTCCACCGTCCCGCCCGGCACGTTGTACGTGATCGCGTTGTGCACGAGGTTGGTGACCATCCGTTCCAGCAGGACCGGGTCGGCGCGCACCATCCGTGACACCAGGCCCCGGTGCAGCGTCACCTCGTGCTGCGCCGCCAGTTCGCCGTGCGCGTCGAGCACCTCGGCGACGACCACGTCCAGGCGCACCGGCATCACGCCGGGCAGGCCCCGGTCGCTCTCGGCGAGCACCAGCAGGCCCTCGATGAGCCGCTCGTTGCGCTCGTTGACCACCAGCAGTTGCTCGGCGAGCCGTGTGAGGTCCGGGTCGTCGCGACTGGTCACCATCGCCACCTCGACCAGCGTGCGCTGCACGGCCAGCGGGGTGCGCAGCTCGTGGGAGGCGTTGGAGGCGAACCGCCGCTGGCCCTCGAAGCCGACCACCAGCCGGTCGAGCATGGCGTCGAGGGTGTCGGCCAGTTCGCGCAGCGGGTCGTTCGGCCCGTCCAGGCGGACCCGCTGGCCGAGGTTCTGCGGCCCGAGGTGGCGCAGCGCGGTGGTCATCGTGGTGACCGGCGCCAGCACCCAGCGGGCCAACCGCCGCAGCATCAGCACGATCAGCGCCAAGCCGACGATCACGAGGACCACGCCGATGAGCTGATCCCGGGGCAGGTAGTGAACACACACCGAGACCTGGCCGAACTCGTCGTAGCACAACTGCTGGATGTTCAGCAGGGACAGGTACAGCCGGTGGAGGTGATCCCCCACGAGCTGGACAATCACCATGCCGAGCACCAGTACGGCCAGACACAGCAGGACGATCCGGCCGCCGACCGTCTGGGCCCCGATCAGGTGCCGAAGCGATAGCCCGCGCCGGGGACGGTGTGGATCAACGGCGGGTTGCCCAGCTTCCGGCGCAGTGTCATCACCGCCATCCGCACCGCGTTCGTGAACGGGTCCGTGTGCTCGTCCCATGCCTTCTCCAGCAGTTCCTCGGGGCCGATGACCGTACCGGTACCTCGCATGAGGATCTCCAGAACAGCGAACTCCTTGGGCGAGAGGGCGAGCAGCCGTCCGTCGCGGGTGACGTGCCGGCGTGCCGGGTCGAGCACGACCCCGGCCGCGTCGAGCACCGGCGGCACGGCCGGGCGGGCGCGCCGGTACAGCGCCTGCACCCTGGCCGTCAGCTCGGCGAAGGCGAACGGCTTGGTCAGGTAGTCGTCGGCGCCAAGGCCGAGTCCGTCGACCCGGTCGCGGATGCTCGCGGCGGCCGTCAGCATCAGCACCCGGGTCTCGGTGTTCCTGGCGATGATCAGTCGGCAGACCTCGTCGCCGTGGATCTTGGGCAGGTCCCGGTCGAGGATGACCACGTCGTAGGCGTGGACGGTGACCCGCTCGGCGGCGGCGTCGCCGTCGTAGCAGACGTCGACGGCGAAGCCGTAGTGTCGCAGGCCGGTCGCGACCGCGTCGGCGAGCAACCGCTCGTCCTCGGCCACGAGTATCCGCATCTGGTTCCCCCTCCCCGCGCGCTTTTCTAGCGGCTGCGGGATAAGCGCGGGATAAAGGCCGCGTTTAGGTGATCTCGACGACCTCGCCCGTACACCTGTGGCGCATGCGAACACGGGTCGTCGGGGTGACCGGGATCGGTCTTGTGGTGGCGGTGTGGTTGGGCCTGGAGTGGTGGTTCGGGCTGCGCGGGCTCACCGGCTACCGCCTGGACCTGGACGTCTACCGGATCGGCGGGTCGGTCTGGCTGGACGGTGGTCTGCTCTACGGCGAGCTCCCGGCGCTGCGCATCGGCGGGGACCTGCCGTTCACCTACCCGCCGATCGCCGCGGTTGTGTTGGCACCGTTCGCGGTGGTCCCGTTCGAGGTGGCGAGCCTGGCGATGGTCGTGCTGACCGTCGGCGCGCTGGCGGTCGTGGTGGTCACGGTGCTGCGCTCGCTGAACGTGTCGCCGTGGCCGGCGGCCGCGGCGGTGCTGGCGGTGGTGCTGATGCTGGAGCCGGTGCGCGAGACGCTGGGGTTCGGTCAGGTCAACGCGGTGCTGATGGCGTTGGTGGTGCTGGACACGCTGACGCGTACCCCGCGCTGGCCACGGGGGGCGCTGATCGGCCTGGCGGCGGCGATCAAGCTGACGCCGGCGGTGTTCGTGTTGTTCTTCCTGCTGCGCGGCGACCGGCGGGCGGCGTTGACCTCGGTGGTCTCGTTCGGGGTCGTGACGGCGGTGGGTTTCCTGCTCTCCTGGCAGAACTCGGTCCAGTACTGGACCTCGACGGTGTTCGACTCCGGGCGGATCGGCGCGCCGCACGCGCGGTCGAACCAGTCGATCACGGCGCTGCTGGCGCGGTTCGGGGTGGAGTCGACGGTGTTGTGGCTGACGCTGGCGGCCCTGGTGATGGTGGCGACGATGGTGGCGATGTGGCGGGCGTTCGCCGCCGGCCGTCCCACGTGGGCGTTGTCGCTCAACGCGCTCGGGGCGCTGGTGGTGTCGCCGGTGTCCTGGTCGCACCACTGGGTGTGGGCGGTGGTGGTCCTGCTGGTGGCCGGTGTCGGTTTCTGGCGGCGGCCGACGGTGGCGTCGTTCTGGTTGGCCGGTGGGGGAGTGGCGCTGTTCGTGCTCTCGCCGCACTGGTGGTGGGAGCGCGACGACCCGTGGACGGCGTGGCGTTGGATCTCCGGGCACGGCTACCTGATCTTCGCGGTGCTGGTGGTGCTGGTCTCGGCGGCCGGGGTGTGGCGCGACCATCGCGACAACGGACAGATAAAAACCACTAACAACTATATTGATGTCCGATAATCTGGCTGGTGCGGGACCTGGCCGGGACAAGAGGCTCTGACGGGATGAGACCTGTACGAAAAGCGTTGTCGCGTCTACACTTCCTCTTCTGGGAGCGCTCCCAGAAGAGGTGACGCACATGACTGACCCACACTCGGACAGACCACTGCGGCGCTGGGCCGCCATCATCACCTCGGCGGTCACCCTGGCCGCCGCCCTCACCACCGGCGCCGTCACGGCGCCACCGGCCGCGGCCGCCCCGGACAACGACTGGTTGCACGTGTCCGGCAACCAGATCGTCGACGAGGACGGCAACCGGGTCTGGCTGACCGGCGCGAACTGGTTCGGGTACAACGCCTCCGAACGGGTCTTCCACGGCCTGTGGTCGGCGAACATCACCGAGCTGACCGAGTCGCTGGCCGAGCGGGGCATCAACATCGTCCGGGTCCCGGTCTCCACCCAGCTGCTGCTGGAGTGGCGTGCCGGCCAGACCGTGGCCCGCCCCAACATCAACGAATACGCCAACCCGGAACTGGCCGGGATGGACAACCTGGAGATCTTCGACTTCTGGCTCGCGCTGTGCGAACGGCTCGGGATCAAGGTCATGATCGACGTGCACAGCGCCGAGGCGGACAACTCCGGTCACACCTATCCCCTGTGGTACAAGGGAACGGTCACCCCCGAGCTGTTCTACCATGGCTGGGAGTGGATCACGACCCGCTACCGCGACAACGACACGATCGTCGCGATGGACATCAAGAACGAACCGCACGGCACGCCGAACCAGCCGGCCAGGGCCAAGTGGGACGACAGCACCGACCCCGAGAACTTCCGGTACGCGTGCGAGACCGCCGGCCGGCGGATCCTCGCGATCAACCCGAACCTGCTGATCCTGTGCGAGGGCATCGAGGTCTACCCGCGACCGGGCGAGACCTGGGACTCGCCCAACACCGACCCCGACCAGTCGCCGAACTACTTCTACAACTGGTGGGGCGGGAACCTGCGCGGCGTGCGCGACCACCCGATCGACCTGGGCGACCAACTCGTCTACTCCCCGCACGACTACGGCCCGCTGGTTTTTGATCAACCCTGGTTCCAGAAGCCGTTCACCCGGGAGACGCTGACCACCGACGTGTGGCGGCCGAACTGGCTCTACCTGCACGAGGAGAACACCGCGCCGCTGCTGATCGGCGAGTGGGGCGGGCGTCTGGGCCAGGACGAGCGCCAGGACCGCTGGATGACCGCGCTGCGCGACCTGATCCGCGACGAGGGCCTGCACCAGACGTTCTGGGCGATCAACCCGAACTCCGGGGACACCGGCGGTCTGCTGCTCGACGACTGGCGGACCTGGGACGAGACCAAGTACGCGTTGCTGCGCCCCGCGTTGTGGCAGCACAACGGGAAGTTCGTCAGCCTCGACCACCAGGTGCCGCTCGGCGGTGCCGGCAGCACCACCGGCATCAGCCTCGCCGAACGCTACGGCGGCGAAGGCCCGGGGGACGTGACCGCGCCGACCGTGCCGACCGGACTGACCGTCGGCCAGACCAGCGCGTCGACGGTGTCGCTGTCCTGGACGGCGTCGACCGACGACGTGGGGGTCAGCGCCTACCAGGTCCTGCGGGACGGGGCGATCGTCGGCACGTCGGCGGCGACGTCGTTCACCGACACCGGTCTGGCCGCCGCCACCGACTACACCTACACCGTGCGCGCCAGGGACGCGGCCGGCAACGTGTCGGGGTCCTCGGCGTCGGCGACCGCGACGACCCTGCCGGGGCAGGGCGGTGACGCCGGCTGCTCGGCGGTGGCGCGCACGGTCAACGCGTGGAACGGCGGTTTCCAGGCAGAGGTCACGGTGACCAACACGGGGACCTCGGCGACCGGCGCGTGGACGGTCGCGCTGGAGGTGGCCGCCGGGCGGACCATCGACAGCCTGTGGAACGGCACCCTGAGCGGGTCGACGGTGACCAACGCCCCGCACAACGGCGCGCTGTCCCCCAACGCCGCCACCACGTTCGGGTTCGTGGCGACCGGCGCGGCCGACGGGGTGCGTGTGGTCAGCTGCAGCGCCAGGCGCTGAGGGTCGCGCGAGCCCACGCGTCGACCCGGTCGGCGAAGCCGGCGGCGGGAAAGGTCCCGTCGCCGGCGACGTCGGCGATGGTGACCTCGAACGCCGCCGGTGGCGGGACCGGTGGCGGTTCGGGCTCCTCGGCGGCGTGGCGTGCGCGGTGGTTGTTGGCCTGGCGGGCCTGTTCGGTGAGCCGGGTGGCGGCGTCGAGGCCGCCGGTGGTGTAGGCGCGCAGGACGGCCAGCGGGCGGGCGCGGTGGGCGGCGGGCAGCCGGCTGGGGTGCTGGAGCAGGTAGCAGGCGACGGTCACGCCGTGCAGCGGTCCCCACGGCGGTTGGCGCGAGTGGTCGAGCGCGAGCACCGTGTCGAACAGGTCGGGGCAGGACACCGCCCCGCACTCCACGCAGTGGGTCGTCACGGTCCACACCGTACGGTTCGCGGTCAGAGCGTGTGGCGGATGGTGGTGTCCGCGCAGTTGGTCTCGTCGGGCAGCAGCGGGCGGACCCAGGCGTGGAACGTGGTGTCGCCGTGGCGCCAGGCGGTCATCCGGCCGGTGGTCTCGCCGGTCTCCTGGGCCAGGGTGGCGGCGGGTCCGGTGAGCAGGACACAGCCGTCGGCGGTCGGGGCGGGCAGCGGCCACGGGCTGGTGGGCGTGTCGAGGGTCGGGTCGATCGAGTAGGTGACGGCGACCGTGGCCGGGCGGTAGGGCGCGGGCGCTTCGGTGAAGTCGCCGGCCGGCCAGGTGTGCGGGGTGAGCGACTCGGCGTACTCGGCGGCCTCGCCCCGGGCGCCGAAGTCGTCGGAGCTGGGGGCGGGGACCTGGACGACGTGGGTGGTTCCGGCGGTGCGCAGTTCGACGACCAGGACGCCGCCGTCGGCGATCTGTTCGTCGAGCCGGTAGTCCTCGTCGTCGAACAGGTCGGCGTCGTCGGCGTCGGAGAACAGGGCGTTGACCCGTTGGGGCGTCAGGTGGTACTCGGTCAGCCGCACGACGCCGCGATCGTCGGTGTCGCGGGCGATCGCCAGGCCGTCGCCGTAGAGGACGAAGTCCGGCGGGTCGAACATCTCGGGGCTCATCGCCATCCCCGGGTGCCGGTGTGCCAGCAGGACCAGTCCGTCACCGGCGGCCGGTGCGGGCGGGGCGGAGCAGCCGGCCGCCAGCAGGGTCACCAGTATCCACGCGGTTCGCACGTCTACCAGGACGTGGCGTCACCCCGGGTCGGTTGCCTGTCAGGGCGGTGGTCATCGCGGTCAGGCGGGCGACGGTGGCGGGGGTGAGGCTGACCCAGTCGCCGTCGCGGCGTAGCGCGTACCGCCCGGCTGGGGTGTCGATCCAGGTCACCGGCCCGGGGACGCGGGTGCGGCCGACGGTGGCGCCGATCTGTCCGCCGCCGGTGCGGGTGGTGACGGCGCGGGTGAGGGTCGTGGCGTCGGCCTCCCGCAGTCCGGCGGCGAGCAGGGCGTGGGTGAACGCGGGGGCGCCGCCGGTGTCGCCGGCGCGGCAGGCCGTGGCGTAGTCCCCGACGGTGACGGTCACCGGCAGTCCCGGCGCGGCTGGCAGTGGCGGGAGCCGGTCGAGCAGGGCGGCGGCCAGCGCGCCGGGAGTGCTGGCGGCCAGCCGGATCCGCTCGCCGTCGCGCAGCGCCACCGCCGCGTCCTGGTCGCCGGCCGCGCCGAACCCGTCGGCGCCGGGCGTGCGCAGTTCGAGGGTGACGTGCCCGTCGGTGAGGGTGCGCAGCAGCGCGGCCAGCGCCGGGGCGGGCCGGTCGACGCCGCCGAGTCCGCGTGCCGCCAGCGCGGCCGACGCCTCGGCGGCGTGCCCGGCACGTTCGGCCGGCGTGGGTCCCGGGCGGGGTAGGTCGAGGACCGCCGGCGGGTCGGTGTGGGCCGGCCACAGCAGGAACAGTTCGACGGGGTCGAGCGGGATGGCCTCACGCATCGGGCAGGGCTCCGATCACCGAGGCGCTGATCATCAGCCCGCCGGGTGGCTCGCCGACGGTCCACAGGCCGGGGTCGTCGACGGGGAACAGGCCGCGTCGTTCGTGGTCCTCCTCGCGGCCGGCGCCGACGCCGCCCATCGGGAACGCGCCCAGTCCACCGGGCTGGGCGCCCGGCCGCGCGGCCAGCTGTCCCGCGCCGACCCCGCCGGGCGGCTGGCCGGTCATCGCCCCGGCGAGCACCCCGGGCCGGGGCGCGGGTTTCGCCGCCACCCCAGCGGATCCGGCGCCTCCGCCACCGGCGGACGCCTCGGGACCGGGAGCGGGCGCGATGCCCGTGGCCGTGGAGGCCGTCACGGTCGCCGCCGCCGGTTCGGTGGGGCGGTGGCGGGGGTCGGGCGGGGCGAAGCGGGGGACCGAGCGGTACACCTCGCGGGACGCGGCCTGGAACTGGTCCATCACCCGGGCCGCCTGGGCGTGCTGGGTGCGCCGGTCGTCGGCGGCGGCCGCCTGGTCGTCGAGCAGGACCCGGGCGGCGTCGAACTCGCCGGCGGGCACCGTGGGCGGGGACGGCGGTGGCATGGTTTCCCGTGCGCGGGCGGCGTTGTCGGCCTGCCGGGCGACGCAGTGGGCGACGTCGGTGGCGGTGTCGCCGGCGTCGCGGGCCCAGCGGGCCAGGGCGGTGATCCCGTCGGTGGCCAGGGTGGCGGTCTCGCCCTGCCAGGCGTCGGCGGTGGCGGCGGCCAGCCTGGCCAGCTGGTCGCCGACCCCGGACAGCCGCTCGCCGAGCACGGTCCACTCGGCGGCGACGGACTGGCCGACGTCGGGGTCGAGCCGCTCGGTGACCATCCGGTGCAGCGTGGCGTGCGGCACCGACAGCCAGTCGAAGCTGGTGGCCAGGTCGGTCATGGCGCGGCCCTGCCGATCGTGCCGGCCGCGTCGTGGTCGGTGGTGTCGTAGAGGCCGGCGGCGAGCCGGACGGTGGCCGCCACGTCGTCGAGCAGGGCGTGGAAGGCGGCCAGGGCCGGGGTGAGTCCCCGGTCGTTCACCGCCACGCCGCGCAGTCGCCGGGACAGCGCGTGGCCGACCCAGTTGTCGCCGAAGCGCAGCGGCCGGTCCAGGCGGGGGCCGGCGGTGACCAGTTCGGCGGTGTGCTCGCGCAGGGCGGCCAGCTCGTCGAGCAGCCGGTAGGCGCTGTCCAGGTCGATGCGCACGGTGCCGGCCTCGGCGGCGCGGTGGGCGGTGCCGATCCGGTCGGCGGCGGGGTCGAGGTTCATCACGGCTCCACGCTCGAACTGATCGGGTGGTCGAGGTCGAACGGGTCGTGCGGCCGGGGAGCGGGGCCGCGCCGGGCGGAGTCGTCGAGCGCGTCGTCGAGTTCGGACTCGCGGCGGATCAGCCGGGTGCGCACCTCGTCGAGCCGGTCGACGAAACCGCGGACCGCGTCGTCCAGTTCGGGGGGAAGGTTCTCGATGGTCATGGTCACCGCCGCCAGCCGGTGTCGGGTGCGGTCTGGAAGTCGTCGGCGCCGCTGGCGAGGTCGCCGAGTTCGGGCGCGAGGTCGGTGGCGGCGTCGATGCCCAGCGACAGGTTCTCGGCCGTGCCCTCCGGCAGGTCCTCCCGTTCGCCGAGCTCGGTGATCGCCACGTCCAGCGAGTAGTCGACGGCGGCGCCGGGGCTGCGGGTGGCGTCGATCAGCGCGCGCAGGTCCTCGGGCAGCTGGTGGATCTCCTGGACGACGAGCTTGGCGTTGTCGAAGAAGCCCTTGGCCTCCTCCCAGTCCTCCTTGGCCGACTCCCACGGTGGTTTCCCGTCGAGCAGGTCCCCGCCGGCGTCGAGGAGCTTGCCGCCGATCCCGCCGGCGTACTTCTTGAGGAGTTCGACGCCGGCGCTGATCAGTTTCACGACGACCCCGGCGAGCTTCTCCACCAGGTCGGACACCATCCGGTAGGCGAAGGCCGTCACCCGGTGCAGCGGCGCCTCGTAGGCGATCGCCCCGGCCAGGGTCGTCTGGTAGCCGGCGAACGACGCGCCGGCGCCGCCCTCCCAGTGCCCGTCGAGCCGGCCCAGTGAGGAGGTGAGGCTGGAGGCGAGGGCCTCGGTGGCGTCGGCCGCGCGGTCCAGCGCGTCGGCCTTCTGGTTGAGCACCAGCCAGTTCCCGGTCAGCGGTGCGGTGATCTGCTCGACGATGCTGAACTCGTCGACGCCGGGGATCAGGCCGGTGACCGTGCGCACGATCAGGTCGATGGTGCCGAGGGTGTCCTTCGCGTTCTCCTCGACGAGCTTCTCGAACCGCTCGCCCTGGTCGGCCAGTTCGGGGGTGCCCAGGTCGTCGATCGGGGTGTGGTCGTAGGGCTCCAGCCCGGGGTGGTCGGCCTCGAACCGGTAGGAGCCACGGCCGATGGCGTCCTGGATCATGGTGAACCGGTCGGGCCGGTCGGCGCCGAGATAGCTCCACGCGGTGTTGCGCAGGGCCCGGTCGGTGTCGTGCAGGGCCTGGCCCCGGGAGCGGATCCGGGTGGCGGCGGCCTCGGCGTAGTCGTCGACGGCCGGCGCGAGCAGTCCCATCAGGACACCGCCGAACCCGGTGGCCGCGCTGGCCCGGGTGGTCAGGTAGCGCTCCAGGACGTAGGTGTCCATGGCCGACTCGCCGCACAGCCGCGCGTACCCGGCGATGTGACCGGGGTCGACCTCGTAGTTTCCCGTCATGGCGCCATGCTCTCGACGGTGCCGGGAAGGGCCGAGCGGAACGTTCCGGTCGTGCCCGTGGGGGCGTCGCCTACGGTGGCCCGCGTGATGTTCGGACGGTACCGCGTCGAGGAACTGCTCGGCAGGGGCGGCATGGGCGAGGTGCACCGCGCCCACGACACCGAGCACGACCGCGTCGTCGCGCTCAAACGGCTGACCGTGTCGCTGACCGGGGAGACCTCGGGCGCGGCGGAGGCCCTCGCCCGGTTCCGTCGCGAGTCGCGGATCGCGGCCTCGCTCGACGGCCCGCACATCACCACCGTCCACGACTACGGCGAGGTCGACGGGCAGCTGTACCTGGCGATGCGGCTGGTCGAGGGCACCGACCTGCGGCGGCTGCTCGACGACGGCCCGTTACCGGCGCCGCGGGCGATGACCGTGCTCACCCAGGTCGCCGTCGCGTTGGACACCGCGCACGCGGCCGGCGTGGTGCACCGCGACGTCAAGCCGTCCAACATTCTGCTCGACGCCGACGGTACGGCCTACCTGGCCGACTTCGGGATCGCCAAGTCGCTGGCTCCGGAGGCGACCAGCGTGACCCGCTCCGGGGAGATCGGCACCCTCGACTACATGGCGCCCGAGCGGCTGATGAACCGCCCGGCCGACCACCGCGCCGACGTGTACGCGTTGGCGTGCGTGCTGTTCGAGTGCCTCACCGGCAAGAAACCGTTCCCCGCCGACGATCCGGCCGGCAAGCTCGCCGCCCAGCTCAACGACGCGCCGCCGGCCCCGTCGCTGTTCGACTGGCGGGTGCCGCGCGCGGTGGACCTCGTGGTGGCGACCGGTATGGACAAGGAGCCCGACCGGCGCTACCCGAGCGCGGGGGAGCTCATGGCCGCGGCGGCCACGGCGTTGCGCCAGCAGGCCGCGACCGCGCCGCTGACCGCGCCGGCCCTGGCCGGCGAACCCGGGCAGGGCGGCATCATGGACGCCATCGTCGCGGTCGCCGCCGGGCGGGTGGCCGGTGAGCGGGCCCGCCTGGACCTGTGCCCGTACCCGGGGCTGCGCAGCTTCTCCGCCGCCGACAGCGAACTGTTCGTCGGCCGCGAGCACGCCGTGACCGACGTGCTGGTGCGTCTGTCGCGCCAGTCGGCCGCCAGTGGGCCGCTGCTGGTCGTCGGCGCGTCCGGGTCGGGGAAGTCCTCGCTGCTGCGGGCCGGGGTGCTGCCGGCGCTGGCGACCGCGCGGGAGCCGTGGCCGCGGCTGGTCACCACGCCGGGGCCGCACCCGATGCGCACGCTCGCCGCGCGGCTGGCTCCGATCGCCGACGCGGACGCCGACGGGCTGGCCGCGTGGCTGTCGGCCAGCCCGGCCGAGTTCGGCACGCTGGCCGCGCGGCTGGCCGAGGACCGGGGCGCGCGGCTGGTGCTGGTCGTGGACCAGTTCGAGGAGCTGTTCACGGTGGCGGCGCCGGCCGAGCGGGAGGCGTTCGCGACGCTGCTGGCCAACGCGTGGCCGGCGCTGGTGGTGGTGGCGGTGCGCGCCGACCACGTCGACCAGTGCCTGCGGCTCGCGCCGCTGCGCCCGGCGATGGCCAGCCCCTACCCGCTCGGCCCGCTCACCCGCCACGACCTGGAACGGGTGATCGTCGAGCCGGCGTTGTCGGCGGGCCTGGGCGTGGAGGAAGGTCTGGTCGACCGGCTGATCACCGACATCGGCGCCGGGGACGCCGCCGGCTACGACCCTGGCGCGCTGCCCCGCCTGGCCCACGCGCTGCGCCAGACCTGGGAGAACCGCGACGGGTCGATGCTGACCCTGCGCGGCTACCAGGACACCGGCGGCGTCGACCGGGCGGTCGCGCTGACCGCCGACGGCGTGTACAACCGGCTCCCCGAAGGGGACCGCGCGGTGCTGCGGGCGGCGCTGTTGCGGATGGTCGCCGTGCTCGACGGCGGCGGCGTGGCCCGGCGGCGGGCGCCGCTGGCCGAGATCCCCGACCAGGTGCTCACCCACCTGGTCGCCGCCAGGCTGGTGACCGCCGAGGCCGACGGCGTGCAGTTGGCCCACGACGCGCTGCTGACCGCGTGGCCCCGGCTGCGGGAGTGGGTCGAGCAGGACCGGCAGGACCTGGTGCTGCGCCAGCACCTGGGGCAGGCGTCGGCGGCGTGGCGGGCCAGTGGCCGCGACCACGGCGAGCTGTACGGCGGCGCGCGGCTGGCGGCGACCCTGGAGTGGGCGCAGGGCCGCGAGGACCTGACCGACACCGAACGCGGGTTCCTGCGGGAGAGCCGCCGCGTCCAGCAGCGCACCACCCGCCGGCTGCGCGGGCTGGTCACCGGGCTCGCGGTGTTCCTCGTGGTGGCGCTGGTCGCCGGTGCGGTGGCGGCGGTGAAGTGGGGCGAGGCGACCCGGGAGGCCGACACCGCGCGGTCGCGGCTGCTGGCCGCCGAGTCGTTGGCCGACAGTGGCACCGACCCCAACGGCGCGGCCCGCCGCGCGCTGGCCGCCTGGCACACCAGCCGCACCGCCGAGGCCAGGGGCGCGCTGCTGTCGGCCGCCACCCGCGACCACCCGGTCACCTACGCCACCGGCCTGGACCAGGCCAGCGCCGTGGACGTGAGCCCCGACGGGCGGCTGGTCGCCGCCGGGGGACCGGACGGCGAGCTGACCGTGGTCGACACCGCGACCGGCCGGCCGGTGGACGCCGCGTTCGACGGGCACACCACCACCATCACCGACGTCGAGTTCTCCCCGAACGGCACCGTGCTGGCCACCGCGAGCGAGAGCGCCGACCTCGACCAGGGCGTGCGGCTGTGGTCGATGCCCGGCGGGCGGCTGCTGCACACGCTCAACGCCGGCAACTTCGTCGCCTGGCGCGCCGACGGTGAGGCGCTGGCCGCCCCTGCCTCCGACGGCACCCGGCTGGGCGTGTCCGCCTGGGATCCGGCGACCGGCGCGGCGACCGCGTGGCTGGCCGGCCCGTACACCGACGCCGCCCCGCTGCGCGGCGCCTACAGCCAGGACGGCACCCGGTTCGCCGTGGGCCGGGGCGACGGCGCGGTCGAGCTGTGGGACGCGGCCGCCGGCACCCGGCTGCGCGTCGACACCCGCCACGTCGAGGGCGCCACCACCGCGCGGTCGACCGACCCGCCCACCCGCGAGCCCGAGGTCGCGTTCAACCACGACCTGCTGGTGTCGGCCAGCTACCTCGACGGCCGGGTCCGGTTCGCCGACGCCCGCACCGGCAGACCCCGGGGCCGCGCCCTGGAGGCCGACTACCCGGGCATCGGGTTGAACCTCACCGTCGACGGCGCCCACCTGCTGACCATCGCGGCACCGGCCGTCGGGCTGACCCGGTGGAACGTGCCGGCCCGGCGCCGTGCCGGCGGCTACGCCCAGGCCCCGGGCGAGGGCGGGGTCGGTGCGGTGGTGCTGGTGTCGGTCGGCGCGTCGGCCGCCGGGGTGGTCGCCGGCCAGGTCGACGGGGACGTGGTGGTGTGGCCGGCCAACCCCGGCTGGTACTTCGGGCCCGCCGAGCCGGTGTACCGGGTGGCGTTCGGCCCGGACGGCGAGCAGGTGTCGGCGGTGGCCGGCGACGGTTTCCACAACTGGGACCCGCGCACCGGCCGCGCGGTACCCGCCGGCTACACCGCCGGCGGCGGGCCGTTCGACATCGGGTTCCTGCCCGACGGCACCCGCGTCGTCGGCAGTGTCGACGGTGCCGTCACCTGGGTGCCGCCCGACGGCGAGGAACGCTCGGTCGGGATCGGGACCACCGACCGGATCGTCGACGGCGACCTGACCGTCTCCGGCGACGGCGAACTGGTCGCGGTGAAGGTCGTGACCGCGGGACCCGGCGGCGGCAAGGACACCAGCGTGTACGTCTGGGCGGCGCGCTCGCTGGAACGCCGTGCCGTGCTGGACTTCGGCGCCGACGTCACCGGTCAACCGGTGTTCTCCCCGGACGGGGAGCGGCTGCTGCTGTCGGTCACCGACGCCACCACCACCGAGGACCCCGGCGGCTCCGGCGGGCGGCTGCGGGTCTGGCGCACCTCGGACTTCACCGAGCGGGAACCGTTGGCCACCAACGACCACGGCACCCCCACGTTCACCCCCGACGGCCGCGTTCTGGTCACCTCCGGCGGCACCCGCGTCCAGGTCCGCGACCCGGACACCGGGGCGGTGCGCCTGGAGTTCGGTGAGCACGCCGGTGAGATCCGGGCGCTCGCGGTGTCCCCGGACGGGCGGCTGGTGGCGACCGGGACGGTCACCGAGCCGGTCGTGCGGCTGTGGGACCTGACCACCGGGACCCCGCTGGCCACCCTCACCGGACACGGCGCCGGCATCCACGACCTGGTGTTCTCGCCCGACGGCCGGACCCTGGCCAGCGCCGGCGAGGACAGCGACGTCGGCCTGTGGACCGTGCGCCCCGAGGACGCCCTGCGCCGCGTCTGCGACGATCTGGGCGGTACCGGGGACGGGTGCCGGTGAGGCCGACAGGGGGAGGGCGTCGTGGTGAAGGTCGTGGTGCGGGGCAAGGAGATCCACCCCGTCTCGATCGGCACCGGCGAGCGGCTGCTGTTCGGCCGCGCCCCGCACGGCGAACACCAGCCGGGCCGCAGCGCCATCCGCCTGCCTGACTGCGCCCCGCACGTCTCGGCGGTGCTGGCCGAGCTGGTGGTGGGCGCGGAGATGGCGCAGCTGCGCTGGCTGGGCACCAACGAGGGCCGGCTCTCCAGCCTGCTGCACGCCCCCGGCGGTGCCCGGCGGGTCACCCTGGTCCGCGACCTGACGGCGATGCTCGACGAGGGCAAGAACGAGCTGCTGGTGCTGTCCGGGCGGCGGATCAAGGGTCTGTTCGCCGACCTGGAGCTGAGCATCGTGGTGTCCGGCATCGCGCCGGTGACCGGGTCCGAGCCGGTGGTGCCGCGCGGGCTGACCGCGCCCAAGCCGCACGTGCGGGACAACCAGCTGGTGGCCGGGGGCAAGGAGTGGTTCGTGGCCCTCGCGCTGGCCGAGCCGTGGCTGGCCGGCCAGGACGACTTCCCGTTCCCGCCGACCAACCGGCGGATCTACGAGCGGATCCTGTACTGGCGCGGCGACGCGTGGAACCTGGTCAAGTCCCAGCGGGTGGACGACGTGATCCGGGTGGTGTCGCGGATCGCGTTCGGTGAGCTGGAGGACCCCTACACCGAGGCGCGGGCCGGCCGGATCCAGAACCCGAGGTTCGCCGTCGGCAAGCGGGTGGCCGAGTACCGCATCGTCACCTCGGCCGACCTCGACCAGGCCGAGCAGCGGGCCAGGGCCCGCCAGCAGGGTGCGGGCCCGGCTCAACGCGGGCACAGCGCTGACTGAGGGCGCACACATCGGTGGCCGACAGGATCGGGTGCGCCGGCCCGCACCGGCCGGCGTATCGGTACTCACCTGGAGGTCGCATTGCGCAAGTTCAGCAGGCGGACGGGTCTCGCGGGGCTGGTGACCGCGCTGGCCCTGGCGATGGTCGGCATGGCCAACCCCGCCGTGGCGTTCGCGGACAGCTGCGACGGCACGTACCTGATCGTCGGGCACTCGGGCAGCAACGGGAACCCGACGTACGAGACCCTCCACACCCGCAACTACCCCAACCCCAGCGGCGAGTTCGGCATGACGGCCGGCGGTCCGCTGGGCTACCTGGCGCTGGCCGGCACGATCCGGCCGAACGGCACGGCGGTGTACTCGTTCTACAACGACACGCCGACCGGTTCGGTGCTGGTCGCCCAGTTCACCAAGAGAGCCGGCAGCAACGGTGTGATCCGCCAGGAGCCGGGCGTGAGCACCGATCCGTTCGCCAACCCGGGTGACCGGCTGCGGGTGCAGGGCTACTGGGAGACCAACGCCTTCTGCTCGCCGACCCGTTCGCTGGACACGACCCTCGGCTGGATCAACTTCGTGTAGCGGCACCGGCGTGCCGGCGGGCGTTGACCCGCCGGCACACCGGCCGGACAAGGAGCTTTCCCATGCGCAGAAACAACTCCGTGGTCCTGCGGCTGGTCGCGCTCACGGTCGCCGTGCTGGGCCTGGCCCCCGCTCACGCGACGGCCGAGGCCGCCTGTGACACGACGTTCGTCACGGTCGCGGTGACCGACGCCGCCGGGAACCCGGTCCCGGGCTCGGTGCTGGACTCCCGGGATCCGGGCCGGGTGGTCGGGCTGACCCTGTCCGGCCCGGACCACCACCTCACCGCCGGCGGGACGATCCGGCCGCAGGGCAACGAGGTCGTGTCCTTCCAGCGCGGCGGTCTGCCGGTCTTCCAGGGCCGGTACCGGGCGGACTCCCTCGGCCTGGTCCTCGGGCGGCCGTGGGACGTCTCGCCCGGCGTCGTCCCCGGCGACACGCTCGACGTGCTGGCCCAGTGGGACTCCCTGTCCTGCGGGGTCCAGGCGGTGGCGCTGGGCACCGTGCTGGTCACCTGACCGTGCGGTCCTCGCCCTGCACGAGGGAGACCTGGTAGGTCTCGGGAATCCGGCAGGCCACCACGAACACCAGGAACGAGAGCACCGCCAGGTAGATCGCCGGGGCCAGCAGGCTGCCGGTCGCGTCGACCAGCCAGGTGCTGAACAGGGGAGCGGTGCCGCCGAACACCACGTAGGCGGCGTTCAGGCTCATCGCGGCACCGCTGTACCTGGTCCTGGTGGGGAACAGTTCCAGCCAGACGATGCCGACCGTCCCGAAGAAGATCCCGAGGGTGATCGCCAGCAGGCTCTCGCCGATGATCGCCGGGGCCAGCGAGCCGGAACTGGCCAGCCAGTAGGCGGGCACCGCCGCCAGCGCGCTGGACAGCGCCCCGGCGACCAGCATCGGCCGGCGGCCGACCCGGTCGGAGAGCCGTCCGGCCAACGGCATCGCGATGAACGCCATGGTCAGCGCCACGCTGTTGGCGATCAGTGACTCCGACTCGGTGAGTTTGACCGCCTCGCTCAGGTAGGACGGGAAGTAGCCGGTGAGCGAGTAGAAACCCAGCCCGGACAGCGAGGCCATGACGAACGCGAAGCCCAGTGCCCGCCGGTGTTCGCGCAGCACGCTCAGCAGCGGGGCCTTCGCGACCCGTTCGGCCCGCTTGGTCTGTTCGAAGGCGGGGGACTCGGCGACCCGGCGCCGGATGTAGATGCCGACCAGCGAGATCACCCCGCCGAGCAGGAACGGGATCCGCCAGCCCCACGAGGTGAACGCCGCCTCGCCGAGTACGGAGTTCAGCGCCAGCACGAACAGCGCGGCGAACACGGCGGGGATGACGCCGAAGGCGTAGGCCAGCGCCACGTACCCGCCGCGGCGCGCGGGCGGGGAGTGCTCGGCGACCAGCGCGTTGGAGCCGATGGCCTCGCCGCCGACCGACAGGCCCTGCAGCAGCCGGGCGACGACCAGCAGGATCGGCGCGAGGATGCCGATCTGTTCGTAGGTGGGGAGCACGCCGACCAGCGCGGTCGAGGCGCCCATCAGCAGGATGATGATCGCCAGGACGCCCTTGCGGCCGGCGCGGTCGCCGAGGTGGCCGAACAGCAGCCCGCCGACCGGGCGCATCACGAATCCGACGGCGTAGACGGCGAAGGTCGCGAGCATCGAGGCGACCCGGGAGTCGCCGGGGAAGAACAGGGTGGCGATGACCGAGGCGGTGTAGGCGTAGATGACGAAGTCGTAGAACTCGACGAACTGGCCGAGCGCGGCGGAGACGAGTACTCGTCGCCGGCCGTGCTGATCGGTGTGCGGACCCGCGGTCCGCGTTGCGGTGTCGCTCATGGAAGCCTCCTCGATTCCACGGATGTCGGGCTTGCCAGGCGGACCGTCGACCGACGTCTGTACCGATCGGTCTGTACACGATAGGCCTGGTGAAAGGGCCGATCAAGAGGGAGAGAGAACCGGGTTCTAGTTGGTGCCGCGCGTGTCTCGCCAGGCGGCGATCGCGCTCCGGGTTTCCGGCAGGTTCCACAGCTCGGCGTAGGCCTGGAGCGAGACCTGGAGATCCGGATCGGTGGCCCCTGCCTGGGCCACACTGCGTTGTTTGATGATCCGCACCGCGTGCGGTGCGCTGCGGCAGATCTGGGCGGCCATCGCGATGGCCGCGTCGAGTGGGTCGTCGGTGACGGTGACGGGCAGGCCGAACTCGACGGCCTGGGTGGCCGTGAGCGTCTCCCCGGTCAGCAGCAGCCGGCGGGCGCGGTGAGCGCCGACCGACTGCGCGAGACGGGCCGCCGCATAGCCGGCGACCAGCCCGAAACGGGCCTCCGGCAGGGAGAACCGCGCCGTGGGCGCGGCCAGGATCCAGTCGCAGGCCAGCGCCAGCTCGAAGCCGCCGGCGGTCGCCGCGCCGTGCACCACCGCCAGGACCGGCTTGGTCAGCCGCTCCGGCAGGGCGTTCACCGCGAGGAACCGGGCGACGAACTCGGTCGGGTCGCACGGCGCCGGCGGAAACGCGCCGATGTCCGCACCGACCGAGAACGTCCGGTTGGTGCCGGTCAGGACCACGACCCGGACACCGTCGTCCTGGTTGGCGGCGGTCAGGACCTCCTCAAGCCGGTCGTGTGCCCGCGCGGTGACCACGTTGACCCCGCCCGGGCCGGACAGCGTGACGACCCGGACCGGGCCCTCGTCGCGAACCGAGATGTCCATCGCCACCTCACTCCGGCGGTGGTTCGGGTTGATCGGGCCGGTCGGATCGCTCGGATCGCTCGGATCGCTCGATGAGACCGGTCAGCAGCAGGTCCACGTAGCGGTCGGCGATCTGCTCCGGTGAGAGCGGACCGTCGGCGCGCATCCAGCGGGCGGTGTAGTTGAACATGCCGAGCACGCCGCGCACGTCGACCGCGTCGACCGCGCGCCACAGTCCGGCCCGCGCGCCCTCCTGGAGAACCCGGTGCCAGAGCTGTTCGAACTCGCGCCGGGCGTCGATCACCTGCTGCTGGTACTCCTCGGACAGGAAGCGGGCCTCGCGCACCGCGACCTGCCAGCCCTCGCCGTGGGTGGCGTGGTGGCGCAGCAGCGCGCGGGCGATGTTGTGCAGCTTCACGTCCGGCGGGTCGTCGGTGTCCACGAAGGGCAGCGTGGTGTCCAGCGCACTGCGCAGCAGCGACATGCTGATGTCGAACAGGATCTGTTCCTTGCTGCCGATGTGGTAGTACAGCGCGCCCCGGCCGAGGTTGACCGCCTTGGAGATCTCCTGCACGCCGGTCCCGTGGAAACCCTTGTGGATGAACAACTCCGTGACCGTCTCAAGGATCTTCTCGCGCATGCTCCGGTTGGCGTTAGTCATCGGCTCCATCCACGGCTGAGAGACGTCGCGAGACCTCGGGCGGGACACCACATTCCTTGAGGACAGTCTCGGAGTCCGAGCCTAGCGCCGGTGCCGGCAGCCGCCGGAAGTCGGGACCGGCGCGGGAGAACACCACCGGCAGGGTCAGCGCGTCGTACTCCTGCTGGCCGCCGGTGCCGGGGTGGGGCAGGCGGGTGACCGTGCCCCGCTCGCGCACCAGGTCCGAGTCCAGTGCCTCGTCCAGGCCCGACAGGACGGTCAGGCAGCAGTCGTTGGCCTCGGCGAACTCCCGCCACTGGGCGCGGGTGCGTCCGGCCATGATCCGGGTGACCTCCTCGTGGGTGGTCGAGCCGGACGGGTCGTAACGGCCGGCCAGCAGGTCGGGCCGGCCGACGCCCTGGCACCAGGTCGCCCAGAACTTCTCCTCCAGCGCGCCCAGCGCCACCCAGCCGTCGGCGCAGCGGTACACCTGGTAGCAGACCGCGCCGCCGCTCCAGATGCCCTCGTTGGTCGGCCGCGCCCGGCCGGTGCCGAGTACTCCGGCGACGGTCATCGGGGCCAGGGTCAGCGCGGCGTGCGCGATCGACACGTCGATGCGCTGGCCCCGGCCGGACTCGCGGCGTTCGTGCAGCGCGGCCAGGATCGAGGTCGCCGCGTAGAGCCCCGACGCCGAGTCGGCGACCTGCATCGGTACCAGCGAGGGCGGGTCGTCCGGCTGGCCGGTGTGCGAGAGCAGGCCCATGGCGGCCAGGTAGTTCAGGTCGTGCCCGGCCGTGAGGGCGTGCGGACCGTGCTGGCCCCAGCCCGAGATCTGGCAGAACACGATCCCGGGGTTGACCTCGCACAGCGCGTCGTAGCCCACGCCGAGCCGGTCGAGCACCCCGGGCCGGAACGACTCCACCAGCACGTCGGCGGTGCGCGCGACGGCCAGCAGCGCCTCGGGGCCTCCCGGCGCCTTCAGGTCGATCACCACCGAGCGCTTGTTCCGGTTGACGGCCCGGAAACTCGCCGAGGACGTGGTCGGTTCGGCGTCGGGCAGGTGCGGGCCCCTGGTCCGTGCCGGGTCGCCGGTCGGGGCCTCGATCTTGATCACGTCCGCGCCGAGGTCGGCGAGGACGAGCGTGCAGAGCCCGCCCGGCAGCAGGCGGGTGAGGTCAAGGACACGGACACCGGAGAGCACTTGATTGGGCACGGCGGCGAGCTTACGGTGTACAGACCGATCGGTACAAGGAGTTGTGCATGCGAGATGCGGTGATCGTCGAAGCCGTCCGGACGGCCCAGGGCAAGCGTGACGGCGCGCTGTCCACCGTCCACCCCGTCGACCTCGCGGCGGAGGTGCTCAACGCCCTCGTCGCGCGGACCGGGATCGACCCCGGCGAGGTGGACGACGTCATCCTCGGCTGCGTCACGCAGCTGGGCGACCAGTCCAGCAACGTCGCCCGGTTCGCCGTGCTGGCCGCCGGCTGGCCCGAACACGTCCCCGGCGTGACGGTCAACCGCGCCTGCGGCAGCAGCCAGCAGGCCCTCGACTTCGCCGCGCAGGCCGTGATGGCCGGTCAGGCCGACCTGGTCGTGGCCGGCGGCGTCGAGTGCATGAGCCGGGTCCCGCTCGGCGCCGCCCGCGAGGTCGGCGTCCCCTACGGACCACGCGTGCTCGCCCGCTACGACGGCTTCGGCTTCAACCAGGGCATCTCCGCCGAGCTGATCGCCGAGAAGTGGTCGCTCGGCCGCCGGCGGCTCGACGAGTTCGCCGTCGACTCCCACCACAAGGCCGCCGCCGCCATCGACTCCGGCGCCTTCGCCGGTCAGATCGTGCCGATCCCCGTCGAGGGCGGGACGTTCACCGTCGACGAGGGCGTACGCCGCGACACCGGCGTCGACAAGCTCGCCCAGCTCACCCCCTCCTTCCGCGAGGACGGCCGCATCCACGCCGGCAACTCCTCCCAGATCTCCGACGGCGCCGCCGCGCTGCTGGTCACCACCCCCGAACGGGCCAAGGCCCTCGGTCTGACGCCGATCGTGCGCTACCGGGCCGGCGCGGCGTGCGGCGGCGACCCGGTCCTGATGCTCACCGCCCCCATCGACGCCACCCGCAAGCTGTTGGGCCGCACCGGGTTGGCCGTCGGCGACATCGGCGCCTTCGAGGTCAACGAGGCGTTCGCCCCGGTCCCGCTGTCCTGGTTGGACGAACTGGGCGCCGCGCCGGAACGGCTCAACCCGCTCGGCGGGGCGATCGCCCTCGGCCACCCGCTCGGCGCCTCCGGCGCGTCGCTGATGACCCGCCTGGTCCACCACCTGCGGGACAACGACCTGCGCTACGGCCTGCAGACCATGTGCGAGGGCGGCGGCACCGCCAACGCCACGCTCGTCGAGCTGGTCGGGTAGCGGCATGCGCAGAACGCTGTTCACCGAGGAACACGAGGCGTTCCGGGTCATGGTCAGGGACTTCGTCGACAAGGAGGTCACCCCGTCCTATTCGGACTGGGAGGCCGCCGGCAGCGTGCCGCGCGCGGTGTTCGACCGGCTCGGCGACCTCGGCGTCATGGGAATGAACCTGGGCGTCGAGTGGGGCGGCGGCGGCAACGACGACTACCGTTTCAACGTCGTGCTGCAGGAGGAGACCGCGCGCGCCGGGGTCACCATCGGTCCACTGCGGACCCACCTGGACGTGATCCTGCCCTACTTCCTGCGCTACGCGACCGACGAGCAGCGCGGCCGGTGGTTCCCGGGGCTCGCCACCGGCAAGCTCATGACCGCCATCGCGCTCACCGAACCCGACACCGGCTCCGACCTCGCCGCCGTGCGCACCCGCGCGGTGCCCGACGGCGACCACTACGTCCTGGACGGCGCCAAGACCTACATCACCGGCGGACACCTGGCCGACCTGGTGATCGTGCTGGCCAGGACCTCGACCGGGCAGAACCGCCGCGACGGGCTGACCCTGCTGGTCGTCGAGGACGGCACCGAGGGATTCCACAAGGGACGCAAGCTGGACAAGCTCGGCCTGCGCGCGCAGGACACCGTCGAGCTGACCTTCGACGGCGTGCGCGTCCCGGCCACCAACGTGCTCGGCACCGCCGGCGAGGCCTTCCGCCACCTCACCTCGAACCTGCCGCAGGAACGGCTGGCCATCGCGGTCGGCGCGGTCGCCCAGACCCGCGCGGCCATCGACCTGACCGTCGACCACGTCCGCCAGCGGACGATCTTCGGCCAGCCGCTGGGATCCTTCCAGAACACCAAGTTCGAGCTGGCCGCGATGACCGCCGAGGCGACCGCCGCCCAGGCACTGCTCGACGCCGCCGTCACCGCCCTCGGCGACGGCGAACTGACCGGTGCCGACGCCGCCGCGGTGAAACTGTTCTGCACCGAGACCCAGGGCCGGGTCGTCGACCGGTGCCTCCAGCTGTTCGGCGGGTTCGGCTACGTCACCGAGTCCGCCATCGCCCGGCTCTACGCCGACGCGCGCGTCACGCGGATCTACGGCGGCACCAGCGAAGTGATGAAGTCGATCATCAGCAAGTCCATCGGACTGTGACGGGAAAGGGAACACGGGATGCGGTTGGACGGCGTGTCCGCCATCGTGACCGGCGGGATGTCCGGTCTCGGACTGTCGACGGCACGGCACCTGCTGGGGCATGGTGCGTGGGTGACCATTGTGGACCTGGAACGGAGCCGTGACTCCCGGACACTGGACGAGCTGGGCGACCACGCCCGGTTCGTGCCCGGTGACGTCACGGTGACCGACGACGTAGAGGGTGCGATCGAGCAGGCCGGGCAGGACGGTCCGGTCCGCGCGCTGGTGCACTGCGCCGGCCGGGGCAGCGACCGGCTGCGGATCGTCGACCGCGAGCACCGGCCGGGTCCGCTGGAATCGTTCACCGAGGTGGTGACCACCAACCTGGTCGGCACCTACAACGTCCTGCGCCTGGTCGCCTCGGCCATGAGCCGCAACGAACCCGTCGACGGGAGCCGGGGCGCGTGCGTGCTCACCGCGTCGGTCGCCGCCTTCGACGGCCAGATCGGCCAGACCTCCTACACCGCGTCCAAGGCCGGCGTGCACGGCATGACCCTGGTCGCCGCGCGTGACCTGGCCCGCCACGGCATCCGGGTCAACACCATCGCCCCCGGCACCTTCGACACCCCCATGCTCGCCCGCCTGCGCGAGGACCTGCGCGAGCAACTGGCCGCCGCCGTGCCGCACCCCAGCCGGCTCGGCCGCGCCGACGAGTTCGGCGACCTGGCGGTCAGCGTGCTGCGCAACGACTACCTCAACGGCGAAACCATCCGGCTGGACGGAGCGATCAGGATGCCCCCACGATGAGCGAGGTACTGGTCGAGCGCCGGGACCGGACACTGGTCATCACCATCAACCGCCCCGAGCGCCGCAACGCCATGACCCGCGCCGCCGGCGAGCTGATCGCCGAGGCCCTGGACCAGCTCGACGCCGACGACACGCTCAGCGTCGGCGTGCTCACCGGCGCCGGCGGCACGTTCTGCTCCGGCATGGACCTGCGCCGCTTCGCCGCCGGCGAGCTGGCCTCGGTCCCCGGCCGGGGCTTCGCCGGGCTCACCCAGCGCCCGCCGGACAAACCGCTGATCGCCGCCGTCGAGGGCCACGCGGTCGCCGGCGGCTTCGAGACCGTGCTGGCCTGTGACCTCGTCGTCGCCGCCCGGGGCGCGAAGTTCGGGCTGCCCGAGGTCCGCCGGGGCCTGGTCGCCAGGGCCGGCGGCCTGATGCGCCTGCCCCAGCTGATCCCCCGCTCCGCCGCCATGCGGTTGGTGCTCACCGGCGACACCGTCGACGCCGCCCAGGCCCACACCTGGGGCCTGGTCACCGAACTGGTCGAGGACGGCACCGCGCTGGAGCACGCGCTCGCCCTGGCCGAGCGGATCGCGCGCAACGCACCGCTCGCGGTCCGGGTGTCCAAGCAGGTCATGGCCGCGTCGGCGGACTGGCCGGCCGGTGAGCGGTTCGCCAGGCAGGCCGAGCTGACCGACCCGGTCTTCGACTCCGCCGACGCCGTCGAGGGTGCCCAGGCGTTCGTCGACAAGCGCGAACCTCGCTGGACCGGACGGTGAGGAGGACACGGTGAACGACCAGACCAACCGGCACACGGCCCGACAGATCGGGATCGCCTCGGTGTTCCGGCAGAGCGTGGCCCGCTTCGGCGACCGGGTCGCCGTCGAGTCCGAGGACGGCGTGCGCCTCACCTACCGCGAGCTGGACCGGCTCGCCGCCGGCGTCGCGGCCCTGATGCTGCGCCGCGGGGTGCGCCGGGGCGACCGGGTCGCGGTGATGTCCGACCCCTGCCCCGGCTACGTCGCGGTCAACCTGGCGGCCGCCAAGCTCGGCGTGACCCTCGTCGGCATCAACACCCGCTACACCGCCGCCGACGCCGACTACTGCGTCCGCGACGCCGACGCGAAGCTCCTGTTCTTCGACGACGCCCACCGCGACGTCCTCGACGGCGTCACCGGCTTCGCCGACGCCGTCGAGCTGACACTGCCCACCCTGGCCGCCACCGACGCCACCGGGCTGGTCGAGACCGGCCGGCCGGAGGACATCCACACGATCATCTACACCAGCGGCACCACCGGAAAACCCAAGGGCGCGATGATCAGCCAGTCCGCCGCCGCGATCCGCGCGCTGCGGTTGGTGTCTTCGTTCGGCCTCACCGGCGCCGACGCGTTCCTCGGCTGGCTGCCGCTGTTCCACACCAGCGGCGAGGAACCGCTCAACGCCACCTTCCTCTCCGGCGGCCGGTACCTCACCTTCCGCCGCGCCGAACCCGGCCCGCTGGTCGAGGCGGTCGAACACCGGGGCGGCAGCTGGACCTGGCTGCTGCCCGGCATGTCCGCCCAGTTCCTCGACCTGGCCGCCGCCCGGGGCGCGGACCTGGACGGGCTGCGGTTCGCCGGCGGCTACGGCAACCTGCTGCCCGGCCGGCTGCTCGACGACCTCCTCGGCCGGGGCGTGGCGTTCGTCGACCTGTTCGGCCAGACCGAGTCCAGCCTGCTGATCGCCGCCAACCGGATCGACACGCCCGGCACCCGCGAGTGGGACAAGTACCCGGCCCCGCTGCTGGATGTGCGGATCGTGCGCCCCGACGGCACCGAGGCCGGGGTCGGCGAGCCGGGGGAGTGCGTGGTGCGCGGCCCGTCGGTGATGAGCGGCTACCTCAACCAGCCCGACGCCACCGAGGAGGTCTTCCGCGACGGCTGGCTGCACACCGGCGACCTGCTGGCGCGCACCGAGGACGGCGCGGTGCGGTTCGTCGACCGCAAGAAGTACCTGATCAAGACCGGCGGCGAGAACGTCTACCCGATGGAGGTCGAGCTGGCGGTCGGCGCCCACCCGGACGTCGCGGAGGTCTGCGTCGTCGGCGTCCCCGACGACCGCTGGGGCGAGACGGTCAAGGCGTTCGTCGTGCTGCGCCCCGGCGGCGTCGCCGACCGCGCCGCGCTCGACGAGTACTGCCGGGGCCGGCTCGCCGGCTTCAAACGGCCACGAATGATCGAGTTCATCGACGGCGACGCCCTGCCGCGCAGCACGACGGGCAAGGTCGTCCGTGCCGAGCTGGGCAGTCGGCCAGTGCGGGAGGAACACCGTGTATAGGAACGTCTCCGCCGACCCCGGGCCACGGCTGGACGAGCGGGAACTGTTACAGGCCCTGGACAGCGCCAACGTCCCCACCCTGATCCCCGTCCTCTACCAGCTCACCGGCGACCGGAAGTGGCTGGGCGAGCGCTACCGCCCCACCCGGGCGCGCGGCCTGGACGACAACCCCACCGGCGGCCTGGACCCCGAGATCCGCGCGGAACTGCGCCAGGCCACCGCCGCCGCCACCCTGCGCTGGGCCGCCGGCGAACCCGTCGCCCACCCCGCGCCCCGGGGCGCGGAGCTCGTGGAGCTGATGAGTGCCTGCATGGGCGAGGAGATCCCCGCCGAGTACGAGCCGATGGCCGCCGAGGACCTCGGCTTCGCCCCCGAGGCCCTGCCCACCCCCGAGGCCGACGCCGCCGCCAGCGGCCTGTCGGTGCTGATCATCGGCGCCGGCATCTCCGGGCTGGTGCTCTCCCGCGACCTCACCCACGCCGGCATCCCGCACGCCATCCTGGAACGCAACGACCGGGTCGGCGGCACCTGGGTCAACAACCCCTACCCCGGCTGCGGTGTCGACACCCCGAGCTACCTGTACTCGTTCTCCTTCTACCAGCGCGACTGGTCCCAGCACTTCGCCAAGCGCGCCGAGCTGGAGACCTACGTCGCCGACATGGCCCGCGACCTCGACCTGGTGCGCAACGTGCGCTTCGGCGTCGAGGTGCTCGGGGCGTCCTGGGACGAGCAGGCCCGGCACTGGACGGTCACCGCGCGCGGCCCCGGCGGCGAGCTGGAACGACACACCGTGCCGGTGCTGGTGTCGGCCGTCGGTCAGCTGAGCAAACCCAAACTGCCCGACATCAAAGGGATGGACACCTTCGGCGGCCAGGTCTTCCACTCCGCCCAGTGGCCGGAGGGCCTCGACCTGACCGGGAAACGGGTCGCGGTCGTCGGCACCGGCGCCAGCGCCATGCAGATCGTGCCGGCGATCGTCGACCAGGCCGGCGAGCTGACCGTGTTCCAGCGCTCACCCCAGTGGGTCGCGCCCAGCGACTACTACTTCGAGCCGATCGGGGCCGGTCTGCACCAGCTGATGCGCCAGGTGCCGTTCTACTACGAGTGGTACCGCCTGCGCCTTGGCTGGATCTTCAACGACAAGGTCCACCCGTCGTTGCAGGTCGACCCCGAGTGGCCGCTGCGGCCACGGTCGATCAACCGGACCAACGAGGGCCACCGGGGACACTTCGAACGCTACCTGCGCACCGAACTCGACGGCCGCCCCGACCTGATCGCCAAGGCCCTGCCGGACTACCCACCCTTCGGCAAACGGATGCTGCTGGACAACGGCTGGTTCCGGGCGCTGCGCCGTGACCACGTCACGCTGGTGACCGACGCGGTCGCCGAGCTGACCGAGGACGCCGTCGTCACCGCCGCCGGCGAGGTCCACCAGGCCGACATCGTCGTACTGGCGACGGGTTTCGAGGCCCAGCGACCCACCTACCCGCTGGTCCTGCAGGGCACCGGGGGAGTGACGCTGCGCGAGGCGTGGAACGACGACGACGGCCGCGCCTACCTCGGGGTCGCCACCCCCGGCTTTCCCAACCTGTTCATCCTCTACGGCCCCAACAGCTCGCTGGGTCACGGCGGCAGCTTCATCTTCCTCGCCGAACGCGCCGCCCGGTACGTCACCGAGCTGTTGTGCGCCATGGTCGACGAGGACGTCGCCGCCGTCGAGATCGGGGAGCAGGCGTGCGCCGAGTACGTCCGGGCCGTCGACGAGGCACACGACCGGATGATCTGGACCCAGCCGGGTTTCACCACCTGGTACGCGAACTCCCGAGGACGGGTCATCGCCAACATGCCGTGGCGCGTCGTCGACTACTGGGAGCTGACCCGCTCGGCGTCGCTGACTCCCTACCGCACCCACCGCCGATGAAACGGAACAACCATGCTTGCCTGTGAACTGATCGCCCGGTACCTGCGGGACGCGGGCGTGACCGTCCAGTTCGGACTCCTCGGCGAGGGGAACATCGCCGTCGCGACCGCCCTGGACGAACTCGGCGTCCGGTTCGTCGGCGCCCGCCGCGAGGACGCCGCGCTGGGCATGGCCGACGGCTGGTCCCGGCGGACCGGCACGGTCGGCCTCGCCTCGGTCACCCACGGCCCCGGCTTCACCAACGCCATCACCTCGCTCACCGAGGCCGCCCGCCACCGCACCCCGCTGGTGCTGCTCACCGGCCTGACCGCCCGCTCCTCCCTGCACAACTCCCAGCGGTTCCCGCACGAGCAGGCCACCGCGCTGACCGGCGCCGGCTGGCGCGAGATCCGCGGCCTGCCGTGGCTGGCCGAGGACATCGGGGCGGCGTTCGCCGGCGCGGTCACCGAAGCGCGGCCCTACGTCCTCGGCCTGGACGCCGCCCTGCTCTACGACGTCGTCGACGCCCTGCTGCTCGACGGCACACTGCCCGAGTCCCTCCCGCGACACACCCTGGCCGCCCGCCCGGTGCTGCCCGGCGACGACGCCGTACGCGCCGCCGTCGACCTGCTCGCCGCCGCCCGCACCCCGGTCGTGCTGGCCGGGCGGGGCGCGGCCGGCCCCGGCGCGGCCGAGGCCCTCCAGTCGCTGGCCGCCCACCTGGACGCGCCGCTGGCGACCACCCTGCTCGGCAAGGGCCTGTTCGCCAAGGCCGACAACCACGTCGGCATCTGCGGCGGGTTCGCCACCGCCCGGGGGGCCGACGTGATCGGCGCGGCCGACCTGGTGCTGGCCGTCGGCGCCTCGCTCAACCCGTGGACGGCCACCGAACTGCTCGACGGCTCGACGATCGTGCACGTCGACGCCGACCCCGGCGCGATCGGCCGCTGGCGCCGGCCCGACCTCGCGGTCGTCGGCGACGCCCAGCTCACCGCCGAGGCGCTGCTGGCCGGCCTGCGCGAGCGCGGCGTGGCCGCCGCGACCCGTGCGCCGCTGCCACCGTTCGATCCGGCCGCCGAGTCCCGGAGCTCCGCGCGCGGCCGGGGCGCGCCGTTCGAGGTGAGCGACGTGGCGCTGGCGCTGCGCGAGCACTTCCCGGCCGACGCCGTGTTCGCCTCGGACACCGGCCAGGCCACCGCCGACATGGTGACCTACCTGGAGATCGCCGGCCCGGACCGGTTCATCTACCCCATCCACGCCGGCTCCATCGGCCTCGGGCTGGGCACCGCGATCGGCGCGTCGCTGGCCAGCCCCGACCAGTGGACCGTGCACTTCACCGGCGACGGGTCGCTGATGATGGCCCTGCAGGAACTGGCGACCGTCGCCGAGCAGCGCCCGAGACTGCTGATCGTGGTGCTCGACGACGAGGGCTACGGCGCCGAGGTCCAGTACACCGGCGGGCGGGGCATCCCGACCCGCCTGGCGCGGGTGCCCCACCCCGACCTCGGTGACCTGGCCCGCGCGTTCGGCCTGGACTACCACCCGGTCGCCACCCTCGACGACCTCGCGGTGGTCGGCACGGTGACCTCCGGGTCGGGTGGCCCGGCGCTGGTGCACGTGCCGATCCACCCCGAGTCGGCCAGCCGGTTCTTCCGGGACTACTCGGCCGTGGGCAAGGTCGCGAGTTGGGACGGCGGCGAGTGAGCGTCGCCCGCCGCCTGCCCCGGCCCGCCGAGCTGTGGTCCTACCTGCGTCCACCGGCCACCACTGTCCGGCCCCGCCGGCTGGCCCGCGCCGCCTCCATCGCCGACCTGCGTGAGCTGGCCCGCCGCCGGGTGCCGCGCGCGGTGTTCGACTACGTCGACGGCGCGGCGGAGACCGAGACCAGCCTGACCCGCGCGCGGGCCGCGTTCGCCGACGTCGAGTTCCGGCCACGGGTGCTGCGTGACGTGTCGGCGGTCGACCCGTCGACGACGCTGCTCGGCCGGCCCTCGGCGCTGCCGATCGTGTTCGCCCCCACGGGCTTCACCCGGATGATGCACGTCGCCGGGGAGCCGGCGGTGGCCGGCGCGGCCGCCGGGCTCGGCATCCCGTACGCGCTCTCGACCATGGGCACCACCACCCCCGAGGCCCTCGCCGAGGCGGTCCCCGGCGGCGAGCGCTGGTTCCAGCTCTACCTGGGCCGCGACCGCCCGGCGGCGGCGAAGCTGGTCGACCGGGCGGCCGCGTCCGGGTTCTCGACGCTGGTGCTGACCGTGGACACCGCGACCTCCGGCGCCCGGCTGCGCGACGTGCGCAACGGGATGACCGTGCCGCCGTCGCTGACGCCGCGCACCCTGCTGGACATGGCCACCCACCCCGGCTGGTGGTTCAACGTGCTGACCACCGAGCCGCTCGGGTTCGCCTCGGTCGACCCGACCGGCGCCGCGTTCGGTGACGTGGTCGGCGACCTGCTCGACCCGGCGCTGACCTTCGAGGACCTGGCGGCGTTGCGGCGGAGCTGGACCGGGCCGCTGGTCGTGAAGGGCGTGCAGACCGTCGAGGACGCCCGCGCGGTGGTCGACCTCGGCGCGGACGCGATCGTGCTGTCCAACCACGGCGGTCGTCAGCTCGACCGCGCGCCGACCCCGCTGGAGTGGCTGCCCGAGGCGGTGGCCGAGGTCGGCGACCGCACCGAGATCTACGTCGACGGCGGTGTCCTGGGCGGCGCGGACGTCGTCGCGGCGGTGGCGTTGGGCGCGCGGGCCGTGCTGGTCGGCCGCGCCTACCTGTACGGGCTGATGGCCGGCGGGCGGGCCGGGGTCGAGCACGCCGGCCGGATCCTGCGCGAGGACGTGGTCCGCACGATGACACTGCTCGGCGTCACCTCGGTGGCCGAGCTGAACCCCGACCTGGTCCGCTTCCGGAAGGGACAACGATGAAATCACGCGCTGCGGTCACCGTCGGCGACCGCGAGATCGAACTGCGCACGGTGGCGGTGCCCGACCGCCCGCCCCGCGGCGGCGCGCTGCTGCGGGTGACCGCGAACGGCCTGTGCGGCAGCGACTACGACCTCTACTCCGGTCATCTGCGGGAAGCCTCACCCGGGCTGGTGCCGCTGCCGCTGGTGTCGGGCCACGAGATGGTCGGCGTCCTGGAACGGGTCGACCCCGAGGCGGCCGAGAAGTGGGCGGTGTCGCCGGGGGACCGGGTGGTGGTCGACCCTGCCGTCCGCTGTGGACAGTGCCTGGACTGCCGGAGCACGACCGACAACCGTTGTCGCGACCTGCTGCGCTACTCGACGATGCCGCTGTCGCGGGGCTCGGGCCTGTGGGGCGGCAACGCCGAGTACATGGAGTTGCTGCCCGGCACCCTGGTCGTCCCGGTGCCGGACGCCCTGTCCGACGAGGACGCCGCGCTGTACAACCCGCTGGGCAACGCGATCCACTGGCTGGTGACCGTGGCCGCCGTGCGACCGGGCGACAGCGTGTTGATCCTGGGCGCCGGCCAACGCGGCTTCGCCTGCTCGGCGGTGGCCCACAACGCCGGAGCGGCGCGGGTGATCGTCACCGGCCTGGAACGTGACCAGGTCAAGGCCCCGCTGCTGGCCAGGTTCGGCGCCGACACCCTGCTCGACGCCGAGTCCGCCGACACGGTCGCCCAGGTCATGGACCTGACCGGCGGTGCGGGTGTGGACGTGGTCGTGGACACGGTTCCCGGCACGGCGACGTCCACCCGTGACGGCCTGGCCTGTCTCAGGCGCGGCGGCCGGATGGTGGTCGCCGGTATCAAGTCGGGGGCGATGGACGGCCTGGACATCAACGCGATCACCCTGCGCGAGCTGGTGGTGCGCGGCGTGTTCGGCTCGTCGACGTTCGGTGTGCGCCGCGCGGTGCAGATGCTCACCGAGGCCCGCTACCCGTTCGCCGAACTGCACAGCCACCGCTTCGCCCTGGAGGATCTCGACGAGGCGCTGCGCGTTCTCGGCGGTGAGGTCCCCGGCGAGCGTCCGCTGCACCTGACGATCGTCCCGTGACTCCGCTGTGGGCGGATCCGCCCACAGCAGCACGGCGAGCGCGGGGCGTCCCGCTGCCGGCATGGTCGTGGCATGACCAACGACAGGCCACCGCTGTTCGACCACCGGCAGCGGGAACGTTTCCTCAGCCAACGAGTCCTGGTGCTCGACGGCGTCCTCGACGACGACAACGGCACCGCCCTGGCCACCCAGATGCTGTCACTGGCCGGTGACGATCCGCGCCGCGACATCGCCCTGTGGATCCACTCACCGGGCGGCTCGGTCCCGGCGATGCTGGCCATCCGTGACGTGATGCGCCTGGTCCCGTGCGACGTGGTCACGCTGGCGCTGGGCCTGGCGTGCAGTGCCGGCCAGTTCCTGCTGTCGGCCGGCACCCCCGGCCGCCGCTACGCGCTGCCGCACGCTCGCGTCCTGATGCACCAGGGTTCGGCCGGCATCGGCGGCTCCGCCGTGGAGGTCGAGGTCCAGGCGGACGACCTGCGGCACACCCGGGACACGGTCCTGGGCCTGATCGCCGAGGACACCGGTCAGGACCGGGAACGGATCTTCACCGATTCGCTGCACGACCGCTGGTTCACCGCGGGGCAGGCGAAGGACTACGGCTTCATCGACCACATCGTAGACAGTCTCGGCCAGGTCGTGCCGGTGCGTACCCACGAACTCGGACTGGGGGTTCCGGCATGAGCACCTACACCATTCCCAACGTCGTCACCCGCACCATGGGCGGGGAACGCATCATGGACGTGTACTCGCACCTGCTGTCGTCCAGGATCGTCTACCTGGGCACGGCGATCGACCCCGGCGTGGCGAACGCGCTGATCGCCCAACTCCTCCACCTGGAAGCCGAGAACCCCGACCAGGAGATCAACCTCTACATCAACTCCGAGGGCGGCGACCCGTCGGCGATGCTCGCCCTCTACGACACGATGCGCTACATCAAGGCGCCGGTGGCCACCACGTGCGTCGGCCAGGCCGTGGCGGCCGGCGCCGTGCTGCTGGCGGCGGGCGCGCAAGGCCGGCGGGCCGTGCTCCCGCACACCAGGGTGGTCCTCCACCAGCCCGCCGCCCAGGGCCGGGGAACGATCCCCGACCTGATCCTCGCCGCCGACGAGGTGGTGCGCGTCCGCACCCAACTGGAGGAGATCCTGTCCACCCACACCGGCCGAGCGGTGGCGGACCTGCGCCACGACACCGACCGGGACAGGGTGTTCGACGCGGCGGGCGCCGTCGCGTACGGCCTGGCCGACCGGGTCCTCGACCGCCGTGACTAGGCCGCCATCAACACCGGCCCCGTGGGCCGTCGGACCGACGGGGCACCTCGCCGCACGGCGGAAGCCACCCCGATCAGCAGATCGTCCAGCCGGACACCCAGGGCCCCACCCACGGCGGCGATCATCTCGCTCGACGGCTCCTTGCGCCCACGCTCGATCTCCGAGAGGTACTGGGGCGAGATCCCCGCCCGCTCGGCGACGTCGACCAGGCGTCCGCCGCGCTCCTCGCGGGCGCGCCGCAGGTACCCCCCGAGCGCCTCCCGCCACAGGGGTTCCGGTTCCCGCTCAGGCTCCGGCTCCCGATCGGGACGAAGCTGAACCACATCGGCCATGGCGCCATCCTCGCACCCCCGCCACCCCCACCCACCCCGTTTCCGCTCCCGGCGAAACCCGAGTGGGACACCACCGAGGCACAGCACGACCCCACAACCCGCGACCAACCGCCCAAGCGGCCGACAAAACACTGCGCCGGTCAGCCCCATTCCGGACACAACACTGGTCTAGACCTTGATTCACTATGGTCTAGACCACAAAGTGGTGGAGATTCCCCCGAACCCCTGCCACAGACCGGAGGAGCCCGATGTCCAGACCGTCGCCAAGACGCCTCCTACCCGCCTTACTCCTCGCCCTGGCCGTCACCGGCCTTCCCGCGACCGCTCAGGCCGCGACCAACCCCACCGCCACCTTCGCCAAGGTCTCGGACTGGGGAACCGGCTTCACCGGCCAGATCGTCGTCCAGGCCGGTTCCAGTGCGCTCACCAACTGGACGGTCGAGCTCGACCTGCCCAGCGGCACCACCATCGGATCGACCTGGGAAGCGGGCATGACCCGCACCGGCGACCACTACCGCTTCGTCAACCGGAGTTACAACGGCTCCGTGCCGGCCAACGGCTCGACCGCCTTCGGATTCAACGGCACCGGCCCCGGTGCACCGCTGAACTGCACGGTCAACGGCTTCCCCTGCGACGGTTCCTCCGGCGAGCCCGACACCGAGGCGCCGTCCACCCCGTCCGGCCTGAGCGCCGGCGAGACCACCAGCCGCTCGGTCCCGCTGAGCTGGCAGGCCGCCACCGACAACGTCGGCGTCACCGGCTACGAGGTCTTCCAGGGCAACTCGACCACGCCGGTCGGCACCACCGCGTCGACCTCGTTCACCGTGACCGGCCTGCAACCGGCCACCACCTACAGCTTCCGTGTCCGCGCGCGCGACGAGGCCGGCAACACCTCCGGCCACAGCACCTCGGTCTCGGCCACCACCAAGCAGCAGGGCGACCCCGGCCCGGGCGGCAACCGCAAGGTCGGCTACTTCACCCAGTGGGGCATCTACGACCGCGGCTACCTCGTCAAGAACCTGGACACGTCCGGGTCCGCCGCGAAGCTGACCCACATCAACTACGCCTTCGGCAACATCGACTCCTCCGGGCGCTGCTTCCAGGCCAACCAGCTCGGCCAGGGTGACGCCTGGGCCGACTACCAGCGCCGCTTCACCGCCGACCAGACCGTCAACGGCCAGGCCGACGTCTACAACCAGCCGCTGGCCGGCAACCTCAACCAGCTCAAGCAGCTCAAGGCCAAGTACCCGCACCTGAAGGTGCACATCTCCTTCGGCGGCTGGACCTGGTCGAAGTACTTCTCCAACGCCGCGTTGACCGCCGCGTCCCGGCAGGCGCACGTCTCCTCCTGCCTCGACATGTGGATCAAGGGCAACCTGCCCCCGCTCGGCGGCGAGCCGCAGGGCGGTCCCGGTTCGGCGGCCGGCGTGTTCGACGGCGTCGACCTCGACTGGGAGTGGCCGGGCAGCGAGGGCAACACCGGCAACGTCGTGCGGCCCGAGGACAAGCAGAACTTCACGCTGCTGCTGGCCGAGTGGCGCCGCCAGCTCGACGCGTACAGCGCGGTCTCCGGCCGGGACTACGAGATGAGCGCGTTCCTGCCGGCCGACCCGGACAAGGTGACCGCCGGCTTCGAGGTCAACCGGATCTTCGACTACCTCGACTTCGGCACCCTGCAGGGCTACGACCTGCACGGCGGCTGGGACCCGGTCACCAACAACCAGTCGGCGATCCACCTGCCGGCCAATGACCCTGGCCCCAAGCCCTACAGCATCGAGATCGCGGCCAACGCCTGGACCGGGGCCGGTGCCCCGCCCGCCAAGCTGGTCCTCGGGCTTCCGTTCTACAGCCGGGGCTGGACGGGCGTGACCAACGCCAACAACGGCCTGCACCAGCCGGCCACCGGTCCCGCGCCCGGCCGGTTCGAGGCCGGCATCAACGACTACAAGGAGATCAAACCGTTGCTGGGCAGTGGCTACACGCTGCACCGCGACACCCAGTCCGGCCACGCGTGGCTGTTCAACGGCTCGACGTTCTGGACGTTCGACGACCCGACCGAGATCGCCCGCAAGGCCGCCTGGATCAAGGACAACGGCCTCGGCGGCGCGATGATCTGGTCCATGGACGGCGACACCGCCAACGGTGAGCTGATGACCGCCGTCCACCAGGGCATCGGCTGAGCACCGGGCTGGGCCGCCCACGGGTTCCGAAACTTTCGGAACTCCGTGTGGCGGCCCAGCCTTGACCGGTCAACAACAACGACTTACGCTCAACGACGGCGGGTAACAATCGGTTCCGTAATTTTCGGAGGACTGATGTTTCGCTCCGCCCTCGTGCTGGCCGCCGCCTTTCTCGGCGCCGCCGCCATGACCCTGCCCACCACCGCGAACGCCGAGGCCGACGCCCTCGCCGACTGCTCGGCCGGCTACGTCGGCCTCACCTACGACGACGGCCCCAACGGCGCCACCACCACCGCACTGCTCAACGCCCTGCGCTCCTCCGGGCTGCGCGCCACGTTCTTCAACATCGGCTCCAAGGTCGCGCAGAACCCCGGTCTGGCCAGGAGCCAGGTCGACGCCGGGATGTGGGTGGGCAACCACAGCTGGTCCCACCCGCACCTCACCCAGCTCGGCTCCGCCCAGATCACCTCGGAGCTGTCCCAGACCCAGCAGGCGCTCCAGCAGGCCGTCGGCCAGACCCCGAGACTGTTCCGCCCGCCCTACGGCGAGACCAACGCGACCGTGCGCGCCGTCGAGGCCCAGCTCGGGCTGACCGAGGTGCTGTGGAGCGTCGACTCCCAGGACTGGAACGGCGCGAGCACCAGCCAGATCGTCGCGGCCGCCGCGAACCTGCGCGACGGCGGCGTGATCCTGATGCACGACGGCTACCAGACCACCATCAACGCCATCCCGCAGATCGCCGCGAACCTGGCCAGCCGCAACCTGTGCGCCGGCATGATCTCGCCGACGACCGGCCGGGCGGTCGCGCCGGGCGACACCCCGCCGCCCGGCTCCGCGTCCTGCACGGCCACCTACCGGACCACCCAGCAGTGGGGCGACCGGTTCAACGGCGAGGTGACCATCCGGGCCGGCGCGAGCGCCATCACCAGCTGGACCTCCACGGTCACCCTCACCGCGCCGCAGCGGGTGTCCACCACCTGGAACGGCACCCCGAGCTGGAACGGCAACGTGATGACCATGCGCCCCAACGGAAACGGCTCGCTCGCCCCGGGCGCCAGCACCACCTTCGGCTTCACCGTGATGACCAACGGCCAGTGGGCGACCCCGGCGGTGGCCTGCCGGACACCCTGACGTGGCCCTACCTAGCCGGTCCGGGCCGCCCCGTCGAGTTGGAACAGGGCGGCCCCGCCGGCGGCCAGCTGGACGAACGCCGACCCGCGCGCCGGTTTGTAGCCCATCGGCCCGGCGTGGAACCGGCCGGCGGAGCGCGTCGACGAGCCGAAGGTCAGCCGTACGGTCGTCTCCGCCCGGTCGGAGCGGTTGACCACCAGTACCCACCGGGAGCCGTCGTCGGTCGCCGAGCGGAACTGGCCGACCACCACCGCTCCGCCCTCCACGGCCCGCACGTACTCGTCCGGGACGAACGGCTCGGTGCCCGGCGGCAGCGGGTTCTCGTTGGCGTGCGTGACCGACACCGACACCAGCGGTTTGAGCTCGCGCCCGACCGGCGTCAGCCACTGGGTGTTGAGCGTCGCCGCCGCCTCGTAGAGGTGCGTGCGCTCACCCGTGCGGGTGATGATGGCCGACTCGAACGCCTCGCCCCTGGCCGGATCCGGTGTCCAGTAGGTGAAGTAGAGGATGCCCTTGGCGCCGTAGGCGAGGCTGATGTTGGCCTGCCAGCGCAGCTGCGCCTCGGTCGGCAGCTCGTGGCGGGCGTACTTGACCGACTGCAGGTACACCCAGGTCGGGATCCCGGCCGCGAGCCCCGCGCGGCGGATGATCGCCCAGTTGTCGAAGTAGTTGAGGTCGATGACGCCGCCGGTGAGGATCGGGTAGCGGTCGAAGGAGAGCACCGGCGGCGCCACGGTGTCGATGTAGCGCGCCACCATCGCCGCGTAGGTGGCTCCGTTGCCGGGCACCAGGTTGCTGTAGGCCAACAGGTCCGGCGCCACCGAGCGCACCGCCGCGGTCACCGCGGCGGCCGTCGGGAACTTGGCCTGCGGCGGCTCGTCGTAGACGTCGAAGCCGGCGAAGGCCGGGTAGCGGCGGTAGTCGTCGACCATCTGCTGGACCAGCCGCGTGGTGTCGGCCGGGCTGATCCGCAGCGGCGCGGCCGGGTCGTCGGTGACCGACAGGGTGTGGGTGGTCGCCGAGAGCCGGGGTTCCGGCGCGTTGACCAGTACCTTGAGGCCGGCCTGCGCGGCCAGGTCGAGCGCCCGCCGGTTGATGTACTGGTCGAACATGTAGTTGCCGGTGATCAGGAACGTCATGCCGGCGGCGGCGATCTCCTGGTAGCGCTCCAGGGTGATCTCGTAGGGATGCGGCGGCCAGAAGATGCCCAGTGGCAGGTCCGGCCCGCCGACCAACGGTAGTTCGTCGAGCGGCCACGGTTGTCTGATAACCATCTGTAACAGCCTAGTCACTTCGTCCGGTGTGCGGGGGTTCGCGCGCGACGAACTGCTAGTCTCACCGGTCGTGGTCAGGTTCGGGTTGGGGGACACCGGACGGCCGCACCTGCCGGTCGGCGCGCGGATCACGGGGTCGAGTTGATCGGATCCGCTGAACGAGGACTACGGCGGCAGGGCCTGAAGTACGCGCTGGCCCTGCGGCTGGCGGTCGTCGGCGTCGCGAGCCTCGGGTCGTTCGTCGAGTCGGCACCCCGTCCGGTGGTCGCGATCTCCGTCGTCGTGCTGCTCAACGTGTGGAACGTCCTGTACGCCACGACGATGGTGCGCGGGCCGGACCGGGCCCGCTACTGGCTGGTTCCCGTGGACGTCGCGGTGACCTGCGCCCTGGCCGTCACCCAGCTGTGGACCGCGTCGGCGGAGGGCGGTGCCGCCGGGACGAACTGGGTCCTCGCGGCCGTCGGCATCACGATCGTCAGCTACTCGTGGCAGATCGGCCCGGCCGGGCTGGCGGCGGCGACCGTGGTCGTGGTGCCCGCGCTGCTCGCCGGTTCCGCGCTCGCCAGGCCCGGCGACTGGCTGTCCTCGGTGCCGCTGCAGCTGTGGCTGGTGATGGAGGTCGTGCTCTCCTTCGCCATCTACCGGTTCGTGCGCCGCGCGGCGCGGGCGGCCGACCGCCAGGTCGAGCGTGGTGAGCTGGTGCGCCGGCAGGCGGCGGTCGCGGCGTCCCGGCGGGTCGACGAACGTGAGTACCTCGCCGCCCTGCACGACACCGCCTCGGCCACCCTGCTGATGGTCGGCGCCGGCATCGCCGGTGGCCGCCAGCAGTGGCTGGCCGACCAGGCCGCCCGCGACCTCGAGGTGATCGGCGGACCGTCCATTGTGTCCAGTCGGGAGGCGGACCTGATCCCGATGCTGCGCGACGTCGGCCGGTTGACCCCGCTGCGCGTGCACCTGGACCTGCCGGAGACGCTGCGCATGCCGGCGACCACCGCCGTACTGCTCTGCCACGGCACCCGCGAGGCGCTGACCAACGTCGTGCGCCACGCCGGGGTCGGCGAGGCCACCGTGACCGCGCGGCCCGACGGCGACCTGGTCTCCGTCGAGGTGGTCGACCACGGCGTCGGGTTCGACCCGCAACGCCTGCCGCGCCACCGCTACGGCCTGACCCGCTCGCTGGTGGAGCGGATGGACCGTGCCGGCGGCCAGGCCGAGGTGCACAGCCGCCCCGGCCACGGCACCCGCGTGCGGCTGAGCTGCCCGCGCCGGCCGACCGAACTGGCCGGCGACGACACCGAGGTCTTCGGCTCGGTGTTCCTCACCGGGCTGCGCTGGGCCGTCGTGGTGATGAACCTGGTCATCCTGACCTGCCTGGACCTGCCCAAGCTGATCGCCAACCTGGACATCTACCCGCAGGTGTGGCCGCAGTTCCTGGCCTGGGGCGGATTCGTCGCGGTCACCATCGGGGTGGCGCTGCGGATCCACCGGGGCGGCGACCTCGGCCGGTGGCGCTGGGCGCTGATCGCGCTGGTGTTCGCCCTCTCGGCCGTGGCGACCGCCGCCATCCCACCCGAACACCGGCTCGGGACCGTGCACTGGTCGGAGGGCGACGCCGGCTGGACGCTGGTGCTGCTGCTGCTCGACGTGCGGGTGCCGGTGTTCGTCGGCGTGCTGGTCGCCCAGTACGTGATGACCTTCGCCCACGCCGCGCTCGGCGGGGACTCCGCGCTGCCGGTCACCAGCCTGGTCAGCGCCACCGTCATCGTGCTCGGCTACCAGTTCGCCGTCGGCCTGATCGCCGCGGTGCTGCGCCGGCTCGCGAGCTCCTCGGCCAGGGCCGCGCGCGCCGAGGAACAGGTGCGCACCGAGGAGGCGGTCGCCGAACAGCTGCACCGCGACCGCGTCGAGCGCTACGCCGGCCTGGCCGACACGACCGTTCCGCTGCTGCGCGGGCTGGCGTCGGGCACACTCGACCCCGGCGCGGAGGACACCCGCCGCCGGTGCGCGGTCGAGGCCGCCAAGATGCGCCGGCTGCTCGCCGAGGACGCCACCGCCCCCGACCCGCTGCTGCACGAGCTGCGCGCGTGCATCGAGCTGGCCGAACGCAACGGTGTGTCGGTGTCCTTCGCCGAGGCCGGGGTGCGGCCGGTGATCCCGCGCGAGGTCCGGCGGGTGCTGACCGAGCCGGCGATCGCCGCGCTGGCCACCGCGCGCGGCCGGGTGCGGCTGACCGTGGCCGGCGCGGACGGGACGGTGACGGTCAGCGTCATCGCGGACTGCCCGCCGCAGGCGGTCCCGGTGCCCAACACCGACCAGATCGCGACGTCGACCATGCTGGACGGTGACCGGTTGTGGATACAGGCGACATGGCAGGGAGGGCGCGGATGACCACGGTCGTGGTGGTGGACGATCACCCCGCGGTGGTCGCCGGGGTGCGGGCGTGGTGCATGCTCGCCGACCCGCCGATCGAGGTGCTCGACTCGGGGGCGAACGTCGGCGTCGCCTGGCTGACTCCCGGCGACCAGGCGCAGGTGGTGATCCTGGACCTGCAACTGGACGTCACCGGCCCGGCCTACGGCGACCTCAAACGGCTGGTGGACGCCGGCCGGCAGGTCGTCGTGTACAGCATGCGCGCCGACCGGGAGACCGTGCTGACCTGTCTGGACATCGGCGCGTTCACCTACCTGACCAAGTCCGAGGGCCAGGACCACCTCGTCGCCGCCGTCGAGGCCGCGGCGACCAACACCCCGTACACGCCGCCGGTGCTCTCCGGCGCGTTCGGCACCGACGACCGGCCGCACCGCCCCCGGCTCTCGCCGAGGGAGAGCGAGGTGCTGCTGGAGTGGTTCCACTGCGAGTCCAAGGACATGGTCGCGCGGCGGTTGAACCTGACCGTCCGGCGGGTGAACGCGTGCCTGGAGCGGGTGCGGGTGAAGTACGCCAACGTGGGCCGTGAGGCCCCGACGAAGGCGGCGCTGGTGGCCCGCGCGATCCAGGACGGACTCGTGCTCGCTGACGAACTGTGACCTGTTGACTCCGAAATGGTGGACGAACAGCCACCATCACCGCGCTCGGATGCTCGTTAGCGTTCGCCGTAGGGCGAACACGGCGAGCAGGGAGGTCCGGGGTGGCGGCGCAGGGGATTCCGGTCGGAGTGGTGGAAGGCGACGCGGTGTTCAGCGCGACGCTCCTCCGGCTGCTGGAGGCCGCGCCGGACGTGGTCGTGGACGCCGTCGGCGATTCGGTGGCCCGCTTCGCGGCGCGGCGACGGTGGTCCAACTCGATCGTCGTGATGGACCCCAACCTGCCGGTGATGCGCAACGCCGACGCGGTGCGCGCGCTGACCAGGATGGGGCACCGCGTCCTCGTGCTCTCGGACCGTACCGACGTGGACTGGGTGCACGCGACGCTGGCGGCGGGGGCGCACGGTTGCCTGAGCAAGCGGGCCGAGGGCGCGGCGATCCTGGCGGCGATCCGCCGCATCGCCGCGGGGCACCGTGCGCGTCCGTCGGACCCGGTCGCGTCGACCCGGTCGCCGTCGTGGCTGGCGGCGTCGGCGGCCGAGTTGACCGCGCGGGAGAAGGACGTGCTGGTGCGGCTGGTCGCCGGGGACCGTGACCAGGACATCGCGCAGACCCTGGCGATCAGCATCCGGACGGTGCGCAGCTACCTGGAGCGGGTGCGGGACAAGACCGGCCTGCGTCGCCGCCCCGAGCTGATCCGTTACGCCATCGAGCACGGTGTGGCCGGCGAACGTGAGCACGCCGGGCACCGCAGGTCGGCCTAGCGCCCTACGATCGGGGCGTGGACAGCCACCGCGCCAGGGCGCTGTACGAGGCACGGGCGACCCGGGTGCCGATCGCCCCGCTGACCGATGACGATCCGTCGATGGGCATGGCCGAGGGGTACGCCGTCCAGCGTGAGCTGGTGTCGCTGCTGCTCGCCGACGGCGACCGGGTGGTCGGCTACAAGGCCGGGCTGACGTCGGTACCGATGCAGCGCCAGTTCGGCGTCGACACCCCGGACTACGGGCCGGTGCTCGCGTCGACCGTGCACGGCGACGGGGACCGGGTGCCGCGTGGGGGGTTCATCGCGCCCCGGGTCGAGGCGGAGATCGTGTTCCGGCTCGGCAGCGGACTGCGCGGGCCGGGGGTGGGGCTGGACCAGGCCCGCGCGGCGGTCGCCGAGGTGATGGCCGGGCTGGAGATCGTCGACTCGCGGATCGTGGACTGGCGGATCCGGCTGGCGGACACGATCGCCGATCTCGCGTCCAACGGTGCCGTGGTGCTGGGCACCCGGGCGGTGCCGCTGGCCGAGGTCGATCCCCGGCTGGTGGGCATGGTGTTCAGCCGCAACGGGGAGGTCGTGGCGACCGGGGCCGGGGCGGCGGCGCTGGGCGACCCGGTCGCGGTCGTCGCGTGGCTGGCCAACACCCTGGGGGGACACGGGGTCGCGCTCGAACCGGGCCAGCTGATCATGACCGGGGCGTTGCACGCGGCGGTACCGATGTCGGCCGGCGACCGGTTCCTGGCCGAGTTCGACCGACTCGGCACGGTCGAGGTCCAGGGGTGAGCTAGCCGCGCAGCTGCCGGTAGGCCCTGGCCGCGCCGGGGTGCAGCGGGACCGGGTCGGTGGCGATCAGCGAGCGGCGGTCCAGGTACTGGGTACCCAGGGCCTGTTCCGGCACCAGGTCCGGCGCGTCCTCGACCAGGAGCCGGGCGACCTCCTCGGCCACGTCCTCGGGCAGCGACGGGGCGGCCACCAGCAGGTTCGGGACGCCGATGGTGGTGACCGCGCCGGGGTGGCCGTAGCCGCTGTCGGGCACGCCGACCTGCTGGTAGGCGAAGTCGTAGGTGGCGCGCAGCGCCGTGACGTGCGCGGTGATGTCGACCAGCCGGATGGGCCGGCGGGCGTCCAGTTCGGCCAGCCCGGGGGTGGGGACGCCGCCGGACCACAGCAGGGCGTCGATGTCGCCGGCGGCGAGCAGGTCGGCGGCCTCGGTGAGCGGCAGGTGGTCCACGTCGGCCCGTACCTTGCTGACGGCGAGCAGGCGCTCGCCGGACAGGGCGGCGCCGGAGCCCTCGGCGCCCAGCGAGATGCGGCGACCGGCCAGGTCGGCGACCGACCTGACCGGGCTGGTGGTGGGCACGACGAGCTGCAGGTAGTTCTCGTAGACCCGGCCGATGGCGCGCAGCGGGACCGGTGCGGTGAACGGGGCCGCGCCGGCGACGGCCGAGTCGGCGGTGTCGGCCAGGGTCAGGGCCAGGTCGACCTCGCCGGCACTGAGCAGTTCCAGGTTGGCCACCGAACCGGTGGACTCCCGGACGGTGGCGTTCAGGTCACCGGGGGCGGTGGTCAGCCGCTGGGCCAGCAGCGCGGCGAACTCCTTGTAGAAGCCGCCCTTCTCGCCGGCGGCGATGGTCAGTGTTCGTTGTGGACCACCGTAGGACGCGGTGGCGCACGCGGTGGCGCACGAGGTGGTGGCGGCGGCCGCGAGCAGCAGGAAACTCCGGCGGCGCAACGGAAAACCGGTCATGACGCCGCCAGGGTGATGCGGACGGCCAGGCCGCCCCGCTCGCCGGGGCCCACGGCGAACCGGCCGCCGTGGGCGGTGGTCAGGCGGTCGGCGATCGCCAGGCCGAGTCCGGAGCCGGGGGCGTCGTTGGTCCGGCCGCGCCAGAAGCGTTCGGTCAGCAGGGGAAGCTCCTCGGTGGGCACGCCGGGGCCGTCGTCGTCGACGGTCAGCTCGGCCAGGTCGCCGTCGCGGGTGGCTCGCCAGTGGACGGTCGCGCCCCGGCCGGCGTACTTGATCGCGTTGTCCAGCACCACGTCGACGACCTGGGCCAGTTCGGACTCCGCCTGGCGCACCGGCATGTCCGGCGGGGCGCCGGCACACACCAGGGTCACCCCGGCCCGCTCGGCCGCCTCGTGCCAGGCCTCCGCCCGCTCCACCAGGACCGCCACCGCGTCGCAGCTGGCCCCGGTGGAGGCCGTGGCCAGGTCGGTGGCGGTGCTGTCGGCCGACGCCAGCGCCAGCATGCCGTCCAGCAGCGCCTCCAACCGTTCCAGCTCGGCGACCATCGGGTCGTGCGTCGGGTCGCCAGCGGCCAGCGTGTCGATGCGCAACCGCAGGGCCGCCAACGGGTTGCGCAGTTGGTGGGACGCGTCGGCCACCAGCCGCCGCTGGCGGCTCGCCGACTCGGCCAGCGCGTCGGACATCTGGTTGAACTCCTCGGCCAGCCCTCGCAGCTCCGGCGGGCCGGCCACCACGTCGACATGCGTACGCTCACGTCCCTCGGCGACCGCGTGCACTCCCGCACCCAGCTGTTCCACCGGTCGCACGAGCCACCTGGTCAGCCGCAGCACCAGCAGCACGCACGCCCCGGTCGCGGCCAACGCCCCCAGCGCGATCACCGTCCACTGGACACGGATGTCGGCCACCGCCGGCTCGACCGCCGAACGCAGCACCACCGCCCCGGACACGCTCGGCCCCGACCCGACCGGTTGGCTGAACAGCGCCGTGCCCGCCGACCACGGCCGCAGCTCCTCCGGCGCTGGTTGCGGCTGGTTGCGCAGGGCGGCGTCCACCGCGGCCGCCACCCGCTCGTCACCGGCGCGCAGCCCGGCCTCCACCAGCGGGCGCCCCCGGGCGTCCACCACCACGACCCCGTCGCCGTACAGGCCGACGTGGGCGTCGACCTCGGAGACCAGGTGGGCCCGGTCCTCCCCGGCGAGCGTGGCGAACCGGGCGACGTCGGCCGTGCGGGACTGCGCGAAGCGCTGGGTCCGGTTGGCGGCGGTGGCCAGCAGCAGCGGCACCGCGAACGCGGTCACCGCGGCCACCGCGAACACCAGCAGCACCAGCATCAGCCGCCGCCGCACCTCAGCCCTCCAGCCGGTAGCCGTAGCCGCGGATGGTGGTGATGATCCCCGGCCGCGCGAGCTTGGTCCGCAGCGCGGTCATGTGCACGTCCAGCGAACGGTTCACCGTGACGTAGGCGTCGCCCCACACCGTGTCCAGCAGCTGCTGGCGGCTGACCGCCACCCCGCAGTGGCGGGCGAGCACCGCCAGCACGTCGAACTCCTTGGGCGTCAGCTCGATCTCCCGGCCGTCGCCGGCCAGCACCCGGCGCGCCGGCAGGTCGATCGTCAGGTCCCGGGTGGTCACCGCGCCCGGCTCGGCCTCGGTGGCCGCCCGCCGGGTGACCGCGCGGATCCTGGCCACCAGCTCACCCAGCCCGATCGGCTTGACCAGGTAGTCGTCGGCGCCGAGGTTGAGCGCGGACACCTTGAGGTGCTCCTCGCCGTGGGCGGTGATCACGATCAGCGGCAGCGGCGACACCTTGCGCAGCTTGCGGACCACGTCCAGGCCGTGGATGTCGGGCAGCTCCAGGTCGAGCAGCATGATGTCGGCGTCGCGGTGGCGCAGCAGCGCGTCCGCGCCCCGGGCGACCCGGTCGGGCAGGTGGCCCTTCGACTTCAGCGCGCCGACGAGCGACGCGGCCACCCCGTCGTCGTCCTCGACGACCAGCACGCGCATGCCAGGACCTCTTTCCTAAGGGACTGTTAAGTCTGACCGGGCCCCCCGAGCCACGGGCTTACCTTCCCATCATGTCGAGTGAAGTGGACCACAACGATGTGGCCGTTCCCCTGGGGTGGCGGTTGCGGCTGCGCCAGGTCGGCCCCGGGATCATGGCCGCCGCGACCGGTGTCGGCGCGGGTGACCTGGTGGCGACGATGGTCGCCGGCTCCAAGTACGGGTACACGCTCCTGTGGGCGGTCATCCTCGGAACCGCGTTCAAACTGGCCCTCGGTGAGGCCGTCGGCCGCTGGCACCTGACCTCCGGGCAGACGATCCTCGCCGGTTGGCGCACGCTGGGTCGCTGGGCGCTGTGGTACTTCGGTGCCTACGCCCTGGTGTGGGGTTTCGTCTACGGCGCGACCGCCATGTCGGCCTCCGGGCTGCCGCTCAACGCCCTGTTCCCCGTGCTGTCGGTGCGCTGGTGGGCGATGCTCTGCGGCCTGGCCGGCTTCCTGCTGGTCTGGTACGGGCGCTACGCCGTGCTGGAGAAGGTCATGACCGCGTTCATCGGGGTCATGTTCGTGACCGTGGTCGGTACCGCCGTGCTGGTCACCCCGCGGCTGGCCGATCTGGGGGAGGGGCTGCTGCCCCGGCTGCCCGACGGCTCCCTGGTCTACGCTCTTGGCCTGATCGGAGGGGTCGGCGGCACCATCACGATGGCCGCCTACGGGTACTGGACCACGGCCAAGGGCTGGCGCGGCCCGTCCTGGTTGCCGATGATGCGCACCGACAACGCCCTGGGCTACGTCACCACCGGCGTGTTCGTCGTGGCCATGCTGGTCGTGGGCGCCGAGCTGCTCGCCGGCCAGGAGGTCGTCTCCGGCGACAAGGGTCTGCTGACGCTGGGCGACACGCTCGCCGCCGACTACGGCCAGTGGGCGCGGATCCCTTTCCTCATCGGGTTCTTCTCGGTGTCGTTCACCTCGGTGATCGGCGTGTGGAACGGCGTGAGCCTGCTGTTCGCCGACTGGTGGCGCACCGTGCGCGCCGCGCCGGAGAACACCACCCCGCAACGCGCCCCCGCCTACCGCGCCTACGTGCTGTGGCTGACCTTCCCGCCGATGGCGCTGCTGTTCCTCGACCAGCCCTTCCAGCTGACCGTCACCTACGGCGCGCTCGGCGCCCTGTTCATGCCGTTCCTGGCCGGGACCCTGCTGGTGATGCTGAACTCCCGGCGGATGCCGGCGCTGGGCCGGTCGGGCTGGGTGTCCAACGCGATGCTCGGGGCGTGCCTGGCGCTGTTCGTCTACCTGGCCTACGACCAGGTGCTGGGTCTGGTCACATGATGGCCCAGCACACGGCCGGCCTGCGGCGCCGCTCCGAGCGGGTCGGGCTGTTCGGGATGGCGGGTCTCGGGGTGCTCGTCGTGCTGGCCGACCTGCTCGGCTGGCTGGACACGATCGCCCCGGGCGGCGCCATCCCGAAGATCACCCTGCTGGTGCTCAGCAGCGTGACGGTCGTGCTGCTGCTGGAGCTCGACGGGTTCCGCAAGCTCGACGGCCTGGACAGCCGGCTGGCCAGCCTCAGCGCGGCGGTCGACCGGGGTTTCCGGCACGACCGGCACGCCGGGCTGGTCGCCGTGCACCCCCGGCTGACCGACGAGGCGTTCAACCGCTACGTCCGGGAGGCCGGGGAGATCACCGTGCTCAACACCTGGATCCCCAACCTCGACCGGCTGCGCGAACCGCTGGGCGAGGCGCTGGACCGGCGCGCGGAGGTGCGGATCCTGTTGCTCTACCCCAACTCCCTGGTCGCCCCGCTGCGCGACGACGCGTTGAAGGCGCGCGGGGTGAACCACCTGCACACCAGTGTGCGGGCCGGGGTACGGCAGTGCCTGGGGATCCTCGAGGAGCTGGTGTCCGAGCGCAGGCGGCGGGCGACGCACCTGAAGGTGAAGGTCTACAACTCGCTTCCGTCGGTGGCGGTCTACCGGGCCGACGAGCACTACCTGGTCAGCGTGTTCCTGCACGGTCAGTTGGCGATCGACTCGCCGCAGTTCGAGATCGACGGCGCGGACAGCGTGCTGGCCAAGCAGTTCCAGCGGGAGCTGGACACCCTGTGGGGCATCGGTTTCCCGGTGAACCCGCTGACCTGGGAACAGGACCTGGACCGCATTCGACCCTAGAGGAGGGACACCGTGCACGAGCTGGACGAGTTCGAGGACGAGCAGATCGCGCGGTTCCGCGACCACCCGGTGCTGCGCCGGGTGGACCGGCTGACCGACGTCGAGTTCCACGAGGTGGTGTTGCAGCGGCGGTTCCTGTCGCTGGCGTTCACCCCGGCCTACGACCTGGCGATCGACCTGCTGAGCGACCAGCAGACCTTGCGTGTCGCGCGGGCGATCCTGCGTGAGGAGTACCCCGACGAGGACGGCCGCACGCCGTCGCACCGCGAGGAGATGACCGAGGACATCCTGCGGCTGGGGGTGCGTCGGGAGGACCTGGTGCGCTCGCGGCCCTCGCCGTGCACCGTCGAGACCATCACCCGCACGCTGGAGCTGATCGCGGTGGCCGGTGCGGGGGAGTACCCGGACACCGGGCTGATCACGATCCTGCGGTTCTGGGGCGAGGTACTGGTGTCGGTGGAGTACGAACAGTTGTGGCGGCGGATCGGCCCGCTGCTGGGCGACCGGTCGACGTTCTACCTGCCGCACAAGGTGCACGACGCGAAGATCCGGCCGCTGGCCGAGGCGTCCCCGCTGGCCTCCACCCACTCCGACCAGCTGGGTCTTCGGTTGTGGCAGCGGCTGGACTCGCCGGAGGAGCAGAAGGTGTTCCGCCGCACCGAGGAGGCCGTGGTGGACGTGAAGGCAGGGTTCTACGACCAGTTCCGCCGCTGATCGAGCAGCGCCAGTACCAGCGCGACCGCGCGTTGTTCGGTGACCGACCGGCCGCCGGTGCGGGCGAGGTCGGTGACCACGTTCAGCGCGGCGTGCACCCGGAAGCGCAGTACCGCCGGGCGTTGCGGCTCCAGGTCGCCGAGCAGCCCGACCCAGGTGTCGACGTGGCGGCGCTGCGCGACCCGCAGCCGGTGGCGGTCGGCCGGCCGCAGGTTCTCGCTCTCGGAGACGTAGACGGCGGTCAGGTCGGCCTGGTCGAAGGTGATCCGCACGTAGGTCTCGGCCAGCCGGCGCAGTGCGGTGGCCGGGCTGGTGGTGCCGGTGAGCGCCTCGGCCGTGGCGAGTTCGAGGCGGCTGGTGGCCCGGTGGTAGGCGGCGGCGAGCAGGTCGGCCTTACCGGTGACGTGGGCGTAGACGCTGGAGGCGGTGATCCCGGCCGCCGCCCCGATCTCGGCGATGCTGACCGCGTGGTAGCCGCGTTCGTGGAACAGCCGCACCGCCTCGGCCAGCAGGCGTTCGCGGCGGGGGAGCAGGGTGAGCCGCCGGTCCGGGCCGGCCGGGCGGCGTCCTGGGGGCGGCAGGTCGGTGGCGAGCACGGCCAGCGCGCCGTCGGTGACGGTCCGTTCGGCGGTGCTCCTGGCCAGGGTGGCGCGGTGGGTCGACGGGCTGACCACGACGCTCAGCGCGGCCGCCACCAGCACCGAGACGTCCCGCGTGGACAGTGAGGGTCGGTTGCCGGCCACCAGTTCCCGCAGTACCGCCACGGTGTCGGCGAACCGCCCGGCCAGCCTGACGCGCTCGCCGGCCGGCAGGTGGCGGCTCTCCCACTGGTAGAGCCGGACCACCGGTCGCCGGTCGAGGGCGAACCGCACCAGGGCGCCGACCACGTCGGGCAGCCCGCCCGGCGCGGCGGACGCCACGGTGGTCGCGAACGCGCCCGCCAGCTCCTCGACGGCGGCGGCCAGGATCGCCTGTTTGGTCGGGAAGTGCCGGTAGATCGCCGGGCCGGTGATGCCCACGACCCCGGCGATGTCCTCCAGCGCGACGTTGTGAAACCCGCGCACGCAGAACAACTCCGCCGCGGCGAGGGCGATACACGCTCCCCGGTCCCGAGGCCGACGTCGCTGGGTGACCGGCATGGCCGGAGAGTACCTCGCACTGAATCGGAAATCGGGCGCTGTTATCAAAGATTTCGCGTTTCACCTGGGGATGTGTGTCGACAAGTAAGTCGTGATTCGGGAAGATGGTGACATGGCGATGGTCACCGCTGAGCAGGTCCGGTCCTCGGTCGGTGCCTGGACGATCTCCCGCCTGCTCCGCCGCGACGTCACCGTCCACGGGCACCTGCCCGCCCTCACCGGGGCCGACGGCGTCACCCGCACCTGGTCCCAGCTCGGCGAGGAGGTGCTCGCCGTCGCCGGTGGCCTGTCCGCGCTGGGCCTGCGCCGGGGTGAGCGGATGCTCCTTGGCCCGGCCACCCGCCCCGAGCACTGGGTGGTCGACCTGGCCTCGGTCCAGCTCGGCGCGATTCCCTGCACGGTCGACGCGGCCCTGGGCCCCGACCAGCTCCACCGGATCGCCCGGGACAGCGGGGCGACCGTCGTCGTCCTGACGGGCCCGGCCGAACTCACCCGGTGGGCGCCGGCGCTGGCCGCGATGCCGGCCCTGCGCGGGGTGGTCGTGCTGGACGGCGACGGGCACACCCGCTACGCCGACCTGCTCACCGCCGGGCACGACGCGCCGCTCACCGAGGACAGCCAGGACGACCCGGTGGCGGTGGTGCACACCGTCGCCGACCCGGCGGGCGTGGTGGTCTCCCACCGCGACGTCCTGCACCGGTGCGTCACCCAGGAGCTGGCCCGGCCGACCGCGCCGCACCCCAGGACCGTCGCCCACCTGCCGCTGACCCACGTCGAGGACCGCGTGCTCGGCCTGTACCTGCCGGTCTACTCGGCCGGGCACGTCACCGTCTGCCAGGACCCCGACCGGCTCGCCGAAACGCTGACCACGGTGGCACCACAGGCTTTTCTCGGCGCGCCCCCGGCGTGGGAGCGGCTCGCCACCCTCATCCGACACGTCCTGTCCACTGTGGACTGTTCGGTGCCGGCCGACGAGACCGTCCTCGCCCCGCTGCGCGCCCGGCTCGGGCTCGACGGGACCGTCCGGTTCGGCGGCGGCGCCCCGCCGGAGGTCCTGGACCTGCTCGCCGGCCTCGGCCTGCCGGTCGGCGGGGCCTGAGGTCACATCCTCGCCGCGCCGTCCCGGATGGCGTCGCGGATACGCGGGTAGGTGCCGCAGCGGCAGATGTTGCGCAGGCCGTCGAGGTCGGCGTCGGTGATCGACCGGCCCTCCTCGGTGACCCGGCGGACCAGCGCCACGGCCGCCATGATCTGGCCGGGCTGGCAGTAGCCGCACTGGGCGACGTCGTGGTCGAGCCAGGCCCGCTGCATCGGGTGCAGGTCCTCGTCGACCGTCGCCGCGAGGCCCTCGATGGTGGTCACCTCGTCGGTCGGTTCGAGGTCGCCGACCGGGATCGAGCACGGGCTGACGGCCCGCCCGTTGAGGTGGCTGGTGCACGCGCGGCACACGTTGATGCCGCAGCCGTACTTCGGGCCGGTGATGCCGAGGATGTCGCGCAACACCCACAGCAGCCGCACGTCGTCCTCGACGGTGACCGTCACCTGCTCGCCGTTGACGCGAAAGGTGTGCTCTGGCACGCGGATCTCCTTGTTCAGCTGGCGTGGTCGCGGCCGTCGGTCGGCGAGGCCGGCACCGGCGGCACGGTCGGCTTGGGCTCGAAGGACAGCGTGCCGTGGTTGATCGGGAAGGTGGTCGGCATGGTCCCGGTCGCCCGCCCGTAGGCGCACGCCACCGCCGCCATCGACGCCGCCACACTCAGCTCACCGGCCCCGCCGGGGTCCTCCGAGGTGTCCGGCATGATGATGATCCGCAGGTCGAGCGGGGTGTTCCACTGGCGGGTGTAGAAGTAGTTGTCCCAGCTGGCTTCCAGGAAGTACCCGTCGCGCAGGTGCAGGCTGGAGGTCAGCGCCAGCGCGATGCCGTCCATGACACCGCCCATCATCTGCGCCTCCAGCCCGCGCGGGTTGACCGCGAGCCCGACGTCCACGGCGAACACGACCTTGGTGACCCGGGGGCCGCCGACGCCGTCGCGGATGGGCCGGTTCACCGTCTCCGGCCGGCAGTCGATCTCCACCAGCGCGGCGCTGACCGACTTGTACTCGGCGTGGAACGCGATGCCCTGCGCGGTCCCGGCCGGCATCGCCCTGCCCCACTGTCCGACCTCGGCGACCTTGGCCAGTACGGCCTTCGCGCGGTCGGCGCGCAGGAACCGGCGGCGGAAGTCGTGGGGGTCGGAGCCCATCCTGGCGGCGAGCTGGTCGACGATCAGCTCGCGGGCGGTGGTGACGTCGGGGGAGTAGACGTTGCGCGTGCTGCCGGTGTTGAAGCCCTTGTCGGTCTCACTGAGCAACTGGCTGCTGACCCCGAACCGGTAGGACTGCTCCTGGCTGAGCAGGAAGAACGTCTCGGCGAACCCGATGTCCCCGACCGGCAGCTGTGCGGCGAACGCGGTGATGATCTCGCCGAGCCCGTGGCCGAGGTCGGTGGACACACTGGTGTGCCGCTGCTGGTAGCCCAGCACCGCGTCCCCGAGATAGGACATCCGCACCCGCGAGGTCGCCATCGGGTGGGTGCGTCCCTGCCGGGTGTCGTCGGCGCGGTGCCACATCAGCTTCACCGGCTTGCCGATCTTCTTGGACACCTCCGCCGCCTCCAGCGCGGCGTCGAAGAACAGCTTGCGGCCGAAGGAACCGCCGCCCTCGGTGACGTGCACGGTGACCCGGTTCAGCGGCAGCCCGATCCGCGCGGCGATCGACTGCCTGGCCACGATCGGCGACTTGAGCGCCGACCAGATCTCGGCCCGGTCGGCCCGGACGTCGGCGATGGCGCAGTTGGGCTCCAGCGCGCTGTTGCCCCGGAAGTGGAAGGTGAACCGGCCCTCCACGGTCGGCGTCAGCGGCGGCAGCAGACCCAGCGGCAGCTCGGCGGCGGCCAGCTCACGCAGCACCGTCTCGTCGGACTTCCCGGCCGCGGTGCCCGCCTTCCAGCTGACCCGCAGCGCCCGCACGCCGTCGACGCACTGCCCGAAGGTCCGCGCGCGGACCGCCACCCCGGTGCCGATCACCACGACGTCGGTCACGCCCGGCATGGCGGCGACCTCCGCCAGGTTGGCCACCGAGTTGACCGTGCCGTTGATGGTCGGCGGCCGGCAGACCATCGTCGGCAACGCGTTCGGCACGGCGAGGTCCATGGCGAACTTCTTGCGCCCGGTCACCGCGTCGAGCGCGTCCACCCGGTTGTGCGGGCGCCCGATGACCGTGAAGCTCTCCCTGGCCGCCAGCTCGACGGTCACCGGCTCGGACCGGTCGCTGGCCGCCCTGACCGCCAGCACCCCGAGCTCCACGCCCCGGCCGGCGCGGTCGGTGACCACGCCGGCCGACAACGTCAGCTCGCCGGCCGGCGAGCCCAGCTCGGCCGACGCCGCCGCCAGCAGCCGCTGTCGGGCGATCGCGGCGGCCACCCGGATCGGGCGGTAGGTGGCGTGGGTGGTGTTCGACCCGCCGGTGAGCTGGTTGAACACCAGCTCGGGCCGGGCGTCGGCGAGGGTGACCCGGATCCGGTCCAGCGGAAGGGACAGCTCCTCGGCGATCAGCATGGCCGTCGAGGTGGTGATGCCCTGGCCGACCTCGGCCCGGGGCAGCGCGAAGGACGCCGTGCCGTCCGCGTGGACCTCGACCGCGATCAGCCCGGCGGTGGGCAGCGTCGCGACCGTCATCAGGTCGGTCAGGTCGAGCAGGTCGGCGACGCGGGGGGCCGCCGCCGGCTGCGCCCCCGCCGCGCTCGCCACTCCCAGCTCGGCCGCGGTCACCAGCGTCGGCGCCGCCAGCACGTAGCCGAGGAACCGCCGCCGCCCGATGGACCCAGCCACGTCGCCACCACCACCCGGTTCGGTCATCGTCACTCCGGCCGGTTGGCCGTCGGGATCTCGATCTTCGTTTCCTGGCCCTTGGTGAGGAAGAACAGTATGTACTGACGCAGCGCCTCGTCGATGGTCCAGGCGATCTCCGGCACCAGCGGCAGCGGCACCAGGCCCTCGCGGAAACGCACCAGGATCGGCCACACGGTGGCGATCGTGCGCTCCCAGAACGGTTCCCGGGGGATCTCGTCCCAGTCGGCGACCTGCTCACCGACCAGGAACCGGGCCAGCGCGTTGCACAGCGGCCGGCTGATGCTGCCCGGGCTGGTCTGCTCGGCGAGCTGGCCGAGCAGGATGTCGGTCAGCACCACGCCCTCGCCGGTCGGCCCCATGTTGCGCGGCAGGACCTGGTCGGACTGGGCGTTGGCCGCGTCCCACGTGGCCGGGATGTACTCGTCGCGGATGCCGAGCAGGTGCGCGGTCACCTGCCAGGAGTGCAGGTAGGCCTCGCGGTCGGCGGTGGGCATCGGGACCTTCCACCTGAGCATCTCGCGCATCGCGAAGGTCGGCAGCGTGTGCCAGGTGACCAGCATGTCCTCCTGGCTGATCGGGATGTCGCCGCCCCAGTGCGGGGACTGCTGGAGCAGGTGGCGCACGGCGGCGTGCACCAGCCTGGTCTTCACCGCGTTGACCACGCAGTTGCCGTCGGGCCGGTAGGCGTTGAGCGCGCCGACGGCGAAGCCGAGGATGCTGGTCTTGGCGACGCGGTCCTCCATGTCGGCGCCACCCGCCGAGTAGTAGACCGCGCGCGCCTCCTTGGGAATGGCGGTGCTGAGCATGCCACCGCCGACACCGTTGAGCAGGTTGAGGTACAGGCCCCGCGACTTGTTGAACTCGGCCGCGGTCTCCAGTTTGCCCCGGTCGGCCCACGACGGCAGCTGCCGGGCGCCCTCGATGAAGTCCGCCAGGTCGGCCGGCAGCCCGGCGGGCAGCGGCTGGTCGTTGCGATTCCAGTTCCACAGCAGCCGGTTGACCTCGGGCACCGCGCCCCGGTCCAGCAGCGAGGCGACCAGCGGGTCGGCCTCCTCGTCCCACACCCACCGCGGATCGGTGCCGGCGCCGGCACCGGCCACCGATCCGCTGGGGGCCCACGACCAGTCGGTCGTGCGTGCCTGGGCCGGGGTGGCCACGCCGAGCGCACCCAGCGCACCGACGGCACCACCCGAGACCAACATCCTGCGCCTGCTCAGCTCCGCCATTCCCACGAACTCCTCGTCATCGCGTGCACATCGGTCAGGAAGGACGGTTGGACTCGGGGATCTCGATGCTGATCGTCCGTCCTTCGGAGAGGAACAGCAGCGCTGCCTTGCGCAGGAACTCGTCGAACAGCCAGTAGGCGTCCGGCGCTCCCGGGAAGGGCAGCAGGCCCTCGCGCACGGCGATGAACGGGCCCCACGCGGTGCGCAGCAGCCCGTCCCACAGCGGGTAGCGCGAGATCCGCAGCCAGCTGGCGATCTGGTCGCCGAGCATGAACCGGGTGAACGCGCCGAGGATGGGCTTGCTCAGGATGCCGCCGTCGATGATCGAGCCCAGGTTGAGCAGGATGTCGGCCAGCGCGATGCCCTCGTTGGTCGGCGCGAGGACCGGGTTGAGCACCTGATCGGCCTGGGAGTTGGCCTCGTCCCAGGTGGCCGGGATGTACTCGTCGTGGATGCCGAGCATGTGCGCGCACACCTGCCAGGAGTGCAGGAACGCCTCGGACTCGTGGGCGGGGATCGGCACCCTCCAGTCGACGAGTTTCCGCATGACGGTCGTCGGCAGGCTGTGCCAGGTGACCATCATGTCCCGCTGGCTGATCGGGATGTCCTCCTCGGCGACCGGCGGCCAGTGCGGCGACTGCGGCAGCAGGTGGCGCACGGCGGCGTGCACGAGTCTGGTCTTCACGCAGGTCACGATCATCTCGCCGTCGGCGGCGTAGGCGTTGCGGGTGCCGATGTCGTAGCCGAGTTTGGCGGTCTTGGAGATGCGGTCCTTCATGTCCGCGCCGCCCTGCGAGTAGTAGACCGCGCGAGCCTCCTTGGGGATGACCGTGCTCATCATGCCGCTGGCCAGTCCGTACAGGACGCCGAGGTAGAGCCCGCGCTTCTCGTTGAAGTCGAAGGCGGTGGCGAGCTTGCCCTGGTCGGTCCAGGACGGCAGCTGCCGGGCGCTGTCCATGAAGTCGCGCAGGTCGGCCGGGAGTCCGGAGGGCAGCGGCTGGCCGTTCTTGGTCCAGGTCCGGAGAAGCTGGTTGACCCGGGGCACGTCGCCCCGGTCGAGCAGGGAGGCGACCAGCGGGTCGGCCTCCGGGTCCCACACCCATCGGGGGTCGGCGCCGGCACCCGCGCCAGCCACCGAACCGCTGGCCGACCAGGTCCACGGCACCGCCACGCCGAGTGCGCCGGCCGCGCCCATCACGCCGCCCGCCTTCAACATGTTGCGCCTGCTGAGTCCGTCCATGGCTAGCTCTTCCTCCTCGTCGAGGCCCGAGCACTGTACTGATACGATGAAACGAGAGATGCTTCTGTGTATCATCAATAACACACCGTATCGGTCATCACAAGGCCCTGTAGTCGCCGCGGAGGGCGATGAGGCAGAATCGGCCACCGGAGGTGAGCGTGGAACCCGCACTGTCCGTATTCATGGCGCCGAGGGGCTCCGAGTCGTTGCTGGAGCGTGCCTACACCGACGCCGTCGAACAGGTCGACGACGTGGACGAGGCGCGCTCCCGCATTCTCGACGCGGCCTACGAACAGTTCTGCCGGATGGGTATCCAGCGGTCCACAATGGAAGACGTGGCCCGCCGGGCAGGGGTTTCGCGGATCACCGTCTACCGCCGGTTCGCCACGAAGGACACTCTGGTCGAACATGTCGTCCGCCGCGAGTTCCGGCGTTATTTCGACCAGTTCCTCATTGATATCGAACGGGCCACGACGGCGGCGGACCGAGTGGTTCTCGGTTTTGTCAGCTCGTTGCGTGCCATTCGGAACAATCCGTTGATCGGTGGGCTCATCGCCGCCGAACCGGACCTGCTGGTGCCCTCGATGATCACCGATGGTGGCCGGACCCTGGCCACCGTCCGGCAGTTCGTCGCCGGCCAGCTGCGCCGCGAGCAGCGCGCCGGCACGGTGTCCGGCGAGCTGGACGCCGATCTCGTAGCCGAGATGATGGTGCGGGTTTCCGCCTCGTTTCTGGCGATTCCCAGCCTCGTCATCGATCTCGACGACGAGGAGCGGCTGGCCGAGGTGGCCCACCAGTTCCTCGTCCCCATGCTGACGCCGAGGTCGTCCGGTTAACACGCCCCGCGGCCTGAAAAGGTTGCCTCACGATGGTGTTCGTTATGAAAACGAGATCGATTTCACGAGTTTTCGCCTGAAATCCCGCTGATTCATTGTCAGTCGATATCAACGACCGTTATCTTTCCTCCGCCAATCGAAGAAGCGGAGGTTCAGGTGCGAATAGGCAGAACGCTCGGGACCGGCGTCGCCATCGTCGGGATGGTGCTCGGCACCGTCGGCGTGGCGAGCGCGGCACCCCGGCAGAGCGACTCCCATGACGCGGCCAGACCCAACGGCACCACGGTCACCCTGGTCACCGGTGACCAGGTCACCCTGCACGCCGACCAGCGCATCTCGGTCACACCGGGCAGCGACCGCGACGACATGACGTTCTCCCGTTCGAAGGTCGGCGATCACGTCTACGTCATCCCCGGCGACGCACGCCAGCTCGTCGCGACCGGACACCTCGACCGGCGGCTGTTCGACGTCACCACGCTGGTCGAGTTCGGCTACGACGACGCGCACACCGACAGCGTGCCGCTGATCGTCACCGGTGCCGACGGGGCCGGCGCACCCCGGCTCGCCGGTAACTCGCGGCCGTTACCCAGCATCGACGGCGTCGCGCTCGCGGCGGCCAAGAACGGTGCCACCTGGGAGGCGTTGACCGACGGCGTGGGGGTACGCACGGCCACGCGCGGGGTGAACCGGATCTGGCTCGACGGCAAGCGCGAGGCGGTCCTTGACCGCAGCGCCGCGCAGATCGGCGCGCCGGCGGCCTGGGAGGCCGGCCTGACCGGTGAGGGTGTGCGGGTCGCGGTGCTCGACACCGGCGTCGACCAGACCCACCCCGACCTCGCCGGCCAGGAGGTCGCCGAGCAGAACTTCTCCGCGTCCCCGGACGCGGTCGACAACTACGGCCACGGCACGCACGTCGCGTCGATCCTGGCCGGCACCGGCGCCAAGGCCGGCGGCAAGTACCGGGGGATCGCCAGCGGCGCGGACATCCTCGACGGCAAGGTGCTCGACGACTACGGGTTCGGCTCGGACTCGGAGATCATCGCCGGCATGGAGTGGGCGGCCGCCCAGGACGCCGACATCATCAGCATGAGCCTCGGCGGCGCGGACACCCCCGGGCTCGACCCGATGGAGCAGGCGGTCGAGACGCTCACCGCCGAGCACGACGTGCTGTTCGTGATCGCCGCCGGCAACGGTTTCTCGAACGACGAGCCCGTCGCCTCGCCCGGCAGCGCCCCCTCGGCGCTCACCGTCGGCGCGGTCGACCGGGACGACTCGCTCGCCCCGTTCTCGCTGACCGGCCCGACCGTCGGCGACGGCGCCGTCAAGCCCGACCTGACCGCGCCGGGCGTGGAGATCGTGGCCGCACTGCACTCCGCCGGCACCATCGCCCCGCCGGTCGAGGACGGCTACACCGCGCTGTCGGGCACCTCGATGGCCACCCCGCACGTCGCCGGGGTCGCCGCGATGATCGCCCAGCAGCACCCGGACTGGACCGCCCAGCAGCTCAAGGCCGCCCTGGCCGGCTCGGCCACGCCGACCGACGGCCTGACCGCCTTCCAGCAGGGCAGCGGCCGGGTCGACGTGCCGCGCGCGATGACCGCGTCGGTGGTCGCCGAGCCCTCCAGCGTCAGCCTGGGCGTCCAGACCTGGCCCCGCGAGGACGACCAGCCGGTGACCAGGCCGGTCACCTACCGCAACCTCGGTGACGCCGACGTGACGCTCGCCCTCACGCTGGAGGCCACCGACCCCAACGGCGACCCGACCGACGCGTTCTCGCTCAGCGTCGACCAGCTCACCGTTCCCGCCGGCGGCACGGCCTCGGTCGAGGTCACCGGAGACCCGCGCACCGGTCCGGCCGACGGCGCCTACTCCGGCACGATCGTGGCCACCGCCGGCGACTCGGTCACCCGCACCCCGGTGGGCATCTCCCGCGAGGAGGAGAGCTACGACCTCACGGTGACCTTCCGCGACGATCCGGCCGTGGCGGCCGACGCCTACGTCGTCAGCGCGATGGGGCTGGACGAGTTCAGCATCATCGACGGCTTCAGCGAGGACGGCACGGTGACGATGCGCCTGCCGAAGGGTCGCTACCTGATGGAGTACCTGTCGTTCACCAACGACAACTCCAACAGCACACAGCTGATCCAACCGGGTCTGCTGCTCGACCGGAACCAGGCCTTCGAGGTCGACCTGGCCTCGGCCAGCCCGGTGGACGTCACCCCGCCCGGCGGGGCCGAGCTGGGGATCGCCGAGATCGCCTACCAGGTCGACAACGACGGCCAGGCGTTCGGCAGCGGGTTCCTGATCTTCGGTGACGAACTGGACGGGGTGCGCTTCGGGCAGCTCGGTGACCCGTTGCCGGAACTGGCGTTCGACGCCTGGGTGCACACCGGCTGGCAGGACGCCCAGAACGAGCTGTACTCCCTTGCCTGGTTCCTCGACCGCTACCCGACGGACTTCACCAAGGTCGTCGGACCGGACGACGTGGCGACGCTGCGGGTCGACATCGGTCCGTCGGCGCAGGCGCCCAGCGGATCACTGTTCCGCTCGCCTCAGCCGGCCTCGGGCTCGCTGTGGACCGCGGCACTCGGTCAGGACGTGTCCCTTCCCGGGGTCAGCACCCTCCACGTCACCACCGAGGACATCCGATGGGCCACCAGCCTGTGGATCTTCGGGGAGACCGACCTCGTGGCGAGCTACGACGGGTCGCCGCTGCCCTACGACAGCGGTCGCACCTACGACCAGCGGATCAACCACCCGGTGTTCGGCCCCGGCCTGCCGGCGGGGGACTACCAGTGGGCCTACCGGGGGGCGGACGAGATCAGCGTCGACCTCCCGCTGTTCACCGACGGCGCCGGCAACGCGGGCTTCACCCCGACCGAGTCCGGCTCGACGAAGCTCTACCTCGGCGACGAACTGGTCGGCGAGACGCCGCTGGCCGGGCGCGGGTTCTTCTCCGTGCCGGCGCAGGCCGGTGACTACCGGCTCACCACCGAGGCGACCAGGTCGGCCGACTACGGCCTGAGCACCTCGGTCGGTGCCGAGTGGACGTTCCGTTCGTCGCATGTGGACGGCGAGGAACCGTTGCCGCTCAACGTTGTTCGATTCCAGCCCAAGCTCGATGCGGACGGTTCGGCCCCGGCCGGCAGGGCGGCGTTGGTTCCGGTGCGCATGCAGAACGAGCTGGGTGCCCTGGAGTACCCGAAGGCACTGACCGTCGACGTCTCCTACGACGAGGGGAAGACCTGGCGCAAGGCCGCGGTGCTCGTGCGCCAGGTGGCGGTGCTCGAACACCCGGCGGGGGCGAGTTCGGTGTCCCTGCGTGCCTCGGCGACCGACCAGGACGGGAACACGGTCACCCAGACCGTGATCCGGGCCTACACACTGAAGTGAGGTAACGCACTCCCGGCCGGTGGTCACCCCCGACCACCGGCCGGGAGCCGGCCCAGCGGGCCGACGGTCACCCGTTCGTGCGCCGAACCGATCAGGATTCGAGAAGCGCCGGGCCGGAAGACCGGATTACGGTCGTCGCCAGACAGTCCCGATTGGACCGACGACCTGGAGAGACAGTGAGTACCACCAAGGGAATCAAGACCGTTCTGCATCCCGTGACCGACCTCGCGGCGGCCAAGGCGCTGTACACCGCGCTGCTGGGCATCGACCCGCAGACCGAAGGGCCCTACTACGTCGGCTACGACGTGGAGGGCCAGCACGTCGGCCTGGTCCCCGGAGGGGGCCCGCAGGGCATGACCTCACCGGTCGCCTACTGGGAGGTCGCCGACCTCGACGCCAAGCTGGCCGAGGTGACCGCCGCCGGCGGCACGGTCACCGAGCCGGCCCGCGAGGTCGGCGGAGGCCGGCGGGTCGCCACGTTCACCGACCCCGACGGCAACGTCCTGGGGATTCTGCAGGACGGCTGAGCCGGGCCGACGGTCGGGTGGCCACCGGACCCGCCCGACCGCCGCCGAACGGACCAACGGGGACAACGGCGGACGCACCCTGTGCCAACGGTGATCGGCGTGCTAAACCTGAAAGGTGATCTAGCGGTCGACGCCAAAGGAGCCGTCGGATGCTGATGCAGAACCTCGCGATCCTCGTGTTGGCCGGTTTCGTCGGCTTCGCGGTCATCTCGAAGGTCCCGAACACGCTGCACACCCCGTTGATGTCGGGCACCAACGCCATCCACGGGATCGTCGTGCTCGGCGGGTTCATCGTCCTGGGATCGGGCGCCGACGGGACGCTGAACAAGATCCTGCTGGTGGTGGCGATCGCCTTCGGCACGATGAACGTGGTCGGCGGCTTCCTGGTGACCGACCGGATGCTGGCGATGTTCAAGACCAAACGCACCGAGGACACGCCGGGCGGCCCGGCCGGGGACAGGGACGGTGCGCGGTCATGAGCTGGCTCCAGGACGAGACGGTCATCCAGAGCCTGTACATCGTCGCCTTCGCGCTGTTCATCTTCGGGTTGATGGGCCTGACCGGTCCGCGAACCGCCGTGCGCGGCAACCTGCTCGCCGCCGCCGGCATGGCGGTCGCGGTCGGCGCGACGCTGCTGACCCCTGGACTGGGCAACTGGTGGCTGATCCTGCTCGGCGTGGCGATCGGTACGGCCGCGGGCGTACCGGCGGCCCGCAAGGTCCGGATGACCGCCATGCCGCAGATGGTGGCGCTGTTCAACGGCGTCGGCGGGGGCGCGATCGCGCTGATCGCGTGGGTGGAGTTCCGGCACAGCAACGGGTTCGAGCACGCGGCGGCCTACGTGTCGATCGCCTCGCTGTTCGCCGCGCTGATCGGCTCGGTCTCGTTCTGGGGCTCGACGATCGCGTTCGGCAAGCTGCAGGAGGTGCTCCCTGGCCGGCCGGTGACCGCCGGACGACTCCAGCAGCCGATCAACCTCGTGCTGCTGCTCGGGTCGCTGGCCTGCGGGGTGTCGATCGCCGTCGGCGGCCAGGCAGAACTGCTGATGATCGGCCTGCTGGTGACCTCGGCGGCGCTCGGGGTGCTGGTGGTCCTGCCGATCGGCGGCGCGGACATGCCGGTGGTGATCTCGCTGCTGAACGCGGCGACCGGGCTCAGCGCGGCGGCGATGGGGCTGGCGCTGGACAACACGGCGCTGATCGTGGCCGGCATGATCGTCGGCGCGTCCGGTTCGATCCTGACCAACCTGATGGCCAAGGCGATGAACCGGTCGATCCCGTCGATCGTGGCCGGCGGGTTCGGCGGGAACGGGTCCTCCGGCGGGCCGGCCGTCGCGGCGGGGCAGCGGTCGGCTCGCCGGACCAGTGCGGCGGACGCGGCCATCCAACTGGCCTACGCCCACCAGGTGATCATCGTGCCCGGGTACGGGATGGCGGTGGCCCAGGCCCAACACACCGTGCGGGACATGGCCACCGCACTGGAGTCGAAGGGCGTCTCGGTCTACTACGCGATCCATCCGGTGGCCGGGCGCATGCCCGGCCACATGAACGTGTTGCTGGCGGAGGCGGACGTGCCCTACGACCAGCTCAAGGAGATGGCGGACATCAACGGCGAGTTCACCCACACCGACGTCACCCTGGTCATCGGCGCGAACGACGTCACCAACCCGGCGGCCCGCACGGATCCCGGCTCACCGATCTACGGTATGCCGATCCTCGATGTCGACCACAGTCGGTCGGTGATCGTCCTCAAACGATCGATGAACCCCGGCTTCGCCGGCGTGGACAACGAGCTCTACTACCATCCGAAGACCAGCATGCTCTTCGGCGACGCCAAGTCATCGGTCAACGAACTCACCAGGGAACTGAAGGCCCTGTAACAACCGGGTCACGCCGCGCGCCGGGTCGTCGTCACCGGGTCGTTCCAGGTGATCGACGTCGGCGAGAGCATCGCGTCGGGCTGGTTGTGCCAGTGGTCGAACTCCTCGATCACGAGCACGGGGGTGACATCGGTGCGGAAGGCGGCGGTGGTGGCGGTGGCGGCGGACATGGTGGGCTCCCTCGGTTCTTGAGTGATTTACGACCCTGTGGTCTTGACAGGAAGTCTTGACCTCTGGAAGAGCACCAACCAGTGCCCGGGTCACGGTCGACCCATGCGTTCCTCATGCGGCCATCCACCGCTTCTCATGCTCCGTTTGCTGCATGAGATTCAAATGATTCACGGAGCACCCGAATCGCCCGAACGGGTGACGCCCGGATGCGCCAGCCGACTGCTCCCGGCCGTCCACGATGGACGAATTGCGGGACCGGGGGAGCGCTGTCATGGTGGAGAGACGTTCCGAACTGCCACCGACGGAAGGGGGTCGGCTGATGACCACCACCGAGATGCCGGCCATCAGTGAATGCACGGTCACCACCTGTTCCTACAACGCCGACCACGACTGCCACGCCTTCGCGATCACGGTCAGTGGCGTGAACGGCGCGGCCGACTGCGCCACGTTCGTGCCGCTGGACGCCAAGGGCGGCCTGCCGAGGGTCATGTCCCAGGTCGGCGCCTGCTCGCGCGCCGACTGCGTCTACAACAAGAACCTCGAGTGCGGTGCCTCGGCGGTGAAGGTCGCCCCCGGTCCGGGCGGCCACGACGCGAACTGCATGACCTACGTGGCCAGGTGATGTGACTAGTTCATCCGGTGGGTTGGCGGGTCCTCCCGCCAGCCCACCGGGCGGCCCTGCCCCGGCCAGTCGTGATAGGGGGAGCGGTTGTACCGGACGGCGGCGCCGGCCGCGTTGACCACCAGTGAACCGATCGAGATCCCGATCAGCAGGTAGAGCGCCGCGTTGGCCACCCGCACGTCCGGGGCCACCTCGACGCTGAACGGCCACACCGTCATCGCCACGGTGGCCAGCGCGATGATCCAGCCGAAGAAGATCATCGGCCGGGGTGCGACCAGCAGCAGCACGTGGGCCAGTGCCGTGGCCAGCAGTGCGCCGAGCACCGAGAACCCGGCCACCCACACCGCGCCGACGTAGTCGATCGCGCCGGGGGTGTTGCCCGGCGCGATCACCGGGATGCCGAACACGCCGCGGATGACCAGCACGCCCACCACCGCGACCAGCGCGGCGACGACGGCGGTCGCCAGGCCGCCGGTCCACATACGACCCGCTTCGACCGACACCGACTCGTCGGCCGGTTCCACCCAAGGCTGGTACTGGTTGTCCGTCACGGTTCTTCCTCCGCCCTGTTCACCTCGGCCAAACGTATTGCGGCGCGGGCGATGGCGCATCTCCTGTGCTCCGGTCGCGAACCTCCGGTTCGAGTGACCACACTGGACAGTCCCAGGTGGACTCGGCGAGAGGGCGGCGATGACCCAGTTCGGCCTGCTGGCCCTCGTGCTGTGCGGGACGGCCGTGCTGATCCCGGTCGCCGACCGCACCCGCCTGCCCTACCCGGTCCTGGTGACCGTGTTCGGTCTGGTGCTGGCGTTGGTGCCCACCCTGCCCGGCATCGACGTGGACCCCGAGCTGATCCTGCCGCTGTTGCTGCCACCGCTGCTCTACATCGCCGCCCGGCGGACCACCTGGCACCAGTTCGCGGTCAACGCCCGGCCGATCCTGCTGCTGGCCGTGGCGCTGGTGTTCGTCACCGCGGGGGCGGTCGCCGCGGTCGCCAGCGCGGTCGTGCCGGGACTGCCGCTGGCCTCGGCGGTGGTACTCGGCGCACTGGTCGCGCCGCCGGACCCGGTGGCCACGAGCGCGGTCGGCGCGCCGCTGCACCTGCCGCGCCGGATGCTGTCCCTGTTGGAGGGTGAAGGGCTTTTCAACGACGTCACGGCCATCGTCATGTACCACGTGGCGATCGCGGCGGTGGTCACCGGGAGTTTCCACCCTGCCCGGGCCGTCGGTGAGTTCGCCCTGGCCGCGGTGATCGCCGTGGTGATCGGGTACGTGGCCGGCTGGCTGTCGGCACGGCTGGTGTCGGTGATCGGCGGCGGCGACCCGATCCCGGCGATCATCCTGTCGCTGGTGGTGCCGGCCGGGGTCTACGTGCTGGCCGACCACCTCCAGGGTTCCGGGGTGCTGGCCGTGCTGGTCTACAGCCTGTACCTGTCCGGCCGGCACGACCCCGACGACGTGGTGGGGCGGCTGACGTTCACCACGTTCTGGGGTGTGGCCGAGGTGGCCATCACCGGCATCACCTTCGGCGTGATCGGCCTGGAGTTGCGGTCGGTGCTCGGCACTCTCGACCAGGGCTGGCGCACGTTGGTCGGGCCGACGCTGCTGGTGGTCGGGACCGTCGTGGTCGTGCGGCTGCTGTGGCTGCTGCCGGTCGCGGTGATCAGCCGGGGGAAGCGGCGGGTGGATGTCGAGGGCCCGATCGGGGTGCGCGAGACGCTGGTGATGTGGTGGTCGGGGATGCGCGGGGTGACCACGATCGTGCTCGCGCTGGCGATCCCGCTGACCGCCGGCGACGGCGGGGACTTCCCCGGGCGCGCGCAGATCCTGCTGATCGCCTTCGCCGTGGTGATGGTGACGCTGGTGCTCCAGGGACTGACGCTGCCGTTCCTGGTGCGGATGCTGGGCGTCGGCGGCACCAGGGCGGCCGAGGAGAAGGCCGAGCGCCGGCTGGCCCGACGCGCCGCCAAGGCCGCGATCCGCCGGCTCGACGAGGTGGTCGAGGACGAGGACCTCCCGCAGGCCGCCGTGGAACGCCTGCGGGAGAAGTACGTCAACCTGCTGGCGATGCTGAACCCGGACATGTGGGACGAGGAGCAGCGGGAGAACGCCGAGCAGTGGAGGCACCGGGCCGGGCAGCTGCTCGCGCTCGACGCGCAGCTGCTCTCGGCCGCCCGGCAGGAGATCATCGACGCCCGGGCCGAACCGGGTATCGACCCGACGGTGGCCGACCGGATGCTCCAGAGGCTGGACCTGCAGAGCATGCGCGGCCGGCGCTGAGTCCCGTCAGTCCAGTCCGAGCACCCGCATGGCCTGGGCGGCCATGCCGGCCTCGCCGAGCGCGTTCGGGTGCACGACGACCGGGTTGGTGGTGTGCAGGACCGGCTCGATCCACCGCGTACCAACGGGTTGGCAGGCGTCGCGGCCGTGGGAGACCTGGTTCAGGTCCACATAGGTCGCCCCGGTGGCCTCGGCCGCGCGGCGCACAGCGTCGTTCAGGGTGGACTGCAGCGACCGCACGTACGGCACGTCACCCCGGGCGATCGGCATCCTGGTGAAGCAGCCGCCGGACTCCGGGACGATCCACGGGTAGCCGAGGATGGCCACCTCGGCGTTGGGCGCGTTGGCCCGGACCGCGCGCAGCGCCTGGACCAGCGACGGGTAGGTGGTGTCGCGGATGGTGTCCTCGAACAGCGAGCCGTAGATCGTCTGGCAGGGGTTGCCCAGGCCGATGGTGACGATGCCGGCCGAGCCGCAGGCCAGGATGGCGCCGATGAACACCGCGCTGTCGTTGCCGCCGATGGTCAGCGTGACCAGGTCGGTGTCCTCGCTCAGGGCGTCGACCTGGGCCGGCACGCCGGGGTACTGGGAGCTGGTGAAGTGCCTGGTCTCGGCGGCGCCGCAGGTCACGTCGACGAGGTTGGCCCCGGTCGTCGCGGCGATCACGCTCGGGTAGTTGCGCGCCGAGCGCAGGCACAGCAGCGGTGAGCCCGGTGCGGTCGGCAGTACGCCGGACGCGGCACTGTAGGAGTCGCCGAGCGCGACGTAGTCCAACGGCTCGGCGGCCGACGCGGGGACGGTGACGGTGGCGAGCGCGGTGAGCAGTGCGCTGGCGACCACGAGCAGGCGACGGGACATGGCACCCTCTCCCGGGGGAAGTTGAAAGCTACTCATGAGTAGACAACTGCCTGCCCATAGTCAACGATTCGTCGCCGTGCGTCAACGCCCCGTTTCTCGGAGGCGGGACCCGGCCGCGCGCGGGGAGGAGGACGCGCGGCCGGATCCACACGACACGGACCTCAGCGGTAGGTGATGTCCGAGGCGCTGTAGAGACAGTTGGTCCCGTCCGGACCGGTGCCGATCTGGTCCGGCTCGTCGCCGTCGTCGTTGCCGACGTACTTGCGGCAGATCACCATCGACCGGTTGGGGTCGTTGACCACCGTGATGCCCGAGAACCGCGCCGTGTCACCGTAGTTGGTGTTGATGCCGGCCACGGTGTTACCCGGCCGGGTCAGGGTGACGTTGCGCAGCACCACGTTGCGCTGGCTCTGCGACGAACAGTTGCCGCACGACCGGTAGAACGAGCCGAAGTTGCTGGCCTGGAAGTTCTGGATCGTCACCGTGCCGGGACCGTTGTGCTGGAACACCTTGTCCGACGCCGCCCGCGCGCCGCCGCCGTCGACCAGGAAGTTCGGCGAGCCGCTGCCCCGGAAGGTCGCCGCGTCCTCGCCGACGTCCTCCCACCAGACGTTGCGCAGCGTGCAGGGACCCGAGCAGTGCACGCCGTCGCCGGCCGGCGCGCCGATGATGACGTTCTGCAGCGTGGCCCCCGAGGCCAGCTGGAACATCGGGTCCTGGTCCTCCTCCTGGCCGCCGTCGCCGATGCAGCAGTAGCGCCGCAGCCCGCCGTCGAGCGTGCCGGACACCTGGATCGTGCCGTTCACCGCGACCTGCCCGGTCGGCGTCGGCCAGGTGCCCGGTGGGGGGTTCCCGCCGCCGACCGTCGCCAGCTGCCACTGCTGGTTCCAGCCGTCCAGGTCGGCGAACTGGGCGATCGGGCCACCGTCGGCGGTCGACCACTCCCACACGTCCAGCGCCTTGTTGCTGTGCCGGTTGATGAACCGCACGTACCCGCTGTCGGAGTCGGCGAGCCGGAAGTGCTGGCGGGTACTGCCGTTGTCGCTGGCCTGGACCAGACCGGTGCCGTCGGTGGCGTTGGGCATCTCCAGCAGTTTCCCGCTGTGCACGGATCTGATCTTGTAGTACCCGGATCCCGCATCCACGAACCGCCACTGCTGCACGGCGAGGTCGTTGCGGGCGAACTGGACGATCGGCGCGCCGTCGTTGGTCGCCCAGTTGTACACGTCCATCGCCTTGCCGCTGTGGCGGGAGACGAACACGTAGGTGGCCCCGGTGTCGACGCTGGCGGCCGCGGCCGGCGCCGCGCCGGTCACCCCGAGCAGGCCGGCCCCGAGTGCGGTCACACCGGCGATGACCGCCGCCCGCACGGATGGACCACGGTTGCGCAGGCTCATTGAGGCCTCCTCGGCTGGGTGGACACACGTGTGATCAGGCTAAGGACGAGGAGGTGGACAATCGCGCGCCGCGCGTGGACTTTGCCGGCCGGTGGCGTGGCCCGATCGACTCCGACTCGTGACCGGTCGCTGGCAACGCGATCCGTACGGTCTTGCGTCTATCCCGCATGACACTGGGAGGACACATGAAGCGCGGACTGGTGGGCGTCGCGCTGGTGCTGGGGGTCGCCGCCGGGCTGGCGGCCTGTACCGGCAGCAGCGGCGGCCCGGCGATGAGCAGCGACTCCGCCAGCGGGGGCGAGGCCCAGATGGCGCCGGCGGAGGCCGCGAAGCCGGGGGCGGAGGCTGACCAGTCGGGGGAGGTGGCACCGGTGAAGAAGGTCGAACAGCCCGGTGTGGACCGGAAACTGGTGCGCACGGCCAACCTCGCGTTGTCGGCGCCGTCGGTCGCCGAGGTCGTCGACGGCGCGCGGGGCATCGCCGCCACCGAGGGCGGCTACGCCGGTCGCGAGGAGGTCAGGGAGGAGTCCGCCACGCTCACCCTGCACATCCCGTCCGACCGCTTCGACGCGGCGTTGGGGGAGTTGTCGGAGCTGGGTGAGGTGGTGTCCCGCGACCAGACGGCCGAGGACGTCACCGAGCAGGTCGTCGACCTGGACAGCCGGGTCGCCACCCAGCGGGCCAGCGTCGACCGGGTGCGGGCGCTGCTGGCCAGGGCGGGCACGGTCGAGGAGATCGTGCGGATCGAGCAGGAGGTGACCGCGCGGGAGGCGGAACTGGAGTCGCTGACCCAGCGCCGGCAGGCACTGGGTGGGCAGGTCGCGATGTCCACCGTCACCATCGCGGTGAGCCGGGACGACACCGCACCGCCGCCGGTGGAGACGGAGGAGGAGTCGAGCGGGTTCGTCGCCGGCCTGTCCGACGGCTGGGACGCCTTCCTCGGCGCCGGCGGCGTGTTGCTGCGGGTGCTGGGCGCGGTGCTGCCGTTCGTGCTGGTGCTGGCGATTCCCGGGGTGCCGCTGGTGCGCTGGTGGCGCCGTCGCCGCGCGGCGGTGGCGAACGCGGCGGTGGCGCCGGCGGTGCCGCAGCCGTGAGATGGTGGGGCCGGGGGTTGCCCGGCCCCACCTCCCCCGGTCGTGCCTAGCTCAGGCCGTAGGCCCGGTCGATGGTCTGGTCAACGGTGTTGCCGTTGACGTCGACCGCCTTGGCGCGCAGGGTGATCGCGCCGGTGGAGTCACTCAGCCCCGGGTGCTCGATGACGCCACTGAACGCGCCGCCCCGGTGCCGCATCTGGATCTTCTGCCAGGTCCTGCCGTCGTCCGCGCTGGTCCACAGCTCCAGCGAACGCAGTTTCGGCGCTGCCAGGCCGTTTCCGTAGAACCCGTCGACCGTGATCCGCTCCGACGAACCGGCCTTGACCGTGTTGGCCAGGTCGAGGTCGAGGTCGTAGCGCAGTCGCAGGATCTTGTCGGCGCCACACGGTTCGGCCCTGCCCAGCGCCAGCTGTCCGGTGCAGGACGCGAACTGCGACTCACTCGGCCGCTGTGAGCGGAACGTGTAGGTCGAGTTCGTGGTCGCGCTGTAGCGCGCCTGCGGGAACGGCTTGGTGGCGGCCCGGTGCTCCAGCCGGTAGGTACCGACCTCGGCCGGGACGTCGAACGTGTCGACCGGGATCCGCAGCAGGAAGAAGATCACCGAGATCAGGTAGCCTCGGGTTTTGCGAACGAACTCCTGGTCGCCGCTGGTCAGCCGGTACTCCTCCGTGCGGAGCTGCCCACTGTTGTGGCCGGCGGGGTCGGGCGTGTTGGTGCCGACGACCAGCGTGTCGCCCGCGCGGCACGTGTAGCACGACGTGGACACCCACGGGTTGTCGGACACGTTCGGCTTCAGCGAGATCGGCCCGGTGGACAGTGGCCGCGAGTTCCACGTCTCGGTGCGGCTGCCCGCCTTGTCGAACACCTCCAGTTGTGTGTAGGTCGGACCGTAGTTGTAGGGCGCCAACTCGTCGAAGGTGTAGGTGACCGTCTGATCCCAGATCAGGTCCTCCGACACCGGGCCGACGTACTCGGTGAGCGTGCTCTGCGACCGCTGGGCCGGGGTGGTGATGATCCCCGCGACCAGCATGTCGACGTTCTTGCCGGAGGTGCGCTGGGAGACGGTTCCCGGCGCGTCGGCGTGGAAGCGGTGCTCACGCTGGTAAACCTCCCGCGCGCCGACCTCGTGGCGCAGGTCCCGGGGAACCCTGGCGGTGTCGGAGAAGGCGAGCTGGTACTGGTACGGCGATGTCGCCACACCGTCGGTGTCCAGCCGCACCTCGCCGCGCCCCAACCGGTCGAGCAGCATCCGCGCCTCGACGGTCGGGATACCCATCGTCGGGACGGCGAAGGGGGTGTTGGCGTAGGCGTACCCGACCATCACGTGCCCGCGCGGACCGTAGGCGAGCACACCGGCCGCCCCGGTCTTCGCGACCTCGGCGACCCGGTCGACCGCCTCCGGCGCGCACAGCGTCTCCTGGCAGAACTCCGACAGGTCGACCAGGACCAGCGCGCCGTGTGCGTTCACCCCGGCCAGGTCGGCCGCCGTGCCGGTGCCGCCGTCGACCAGCGGCAGGGTGCGCCGCCCGTCGAGCCGGGTCACGTTGGTGGCGTTGCCGCTCTGGTACCGGGCGTGCACGACCGGCCCGCGTTTGCCGGCCACCGACATACGGATCGGTGGCGCGCCGAGCAGGTGCTGGCTGAACGACTGCAACGAGCCGAGGCGGACCCGGTCGGTCGGCAGCATCCAGCCGTAGCTGCCCTCGGACGGGTTGGCGTTGCCGGTGACCTGGACACCACCGACGTTGCCGGCGCCAAGGCGGAGCATCCCGAAGATCGACGCGTAGTCCTCGCTGGCCTTCGGGGTCGTGACCTCGATCCGCTGGATCCCGCGCAGGTCGAGGGTCACCGTGGTGTCGCCTGTGACGTCGAACTCGGGCCGCAGACCGGCGGCGGTGTTGTAGCCGTTCTCGTCGTACCAGCCGATCAGGGTCGACATGGTGTGCTTGCCGGCGTGCAGTCGCGCCGTCGTCTCGATGGCGCCGTCCGCCTGGACCGTCATGGTGCGGTCGCGCCGGCCGTCGTCACGGGTGTAGGCGACGAACTGGACCGCGTTCGCCGGGGCGCCCTCGGGCAGCAGGATCTTGCCGGTGACCGTGAACGACTCCGGCTCCGTGTAGAAGCCGATCGCCGCACCGACCTCGACCCCGTCGCCGCTGGCGCGCAGCGCGCCCTCGTACCAGGTGGGGTCGCCCAGTGTGGGGTCGACGGTGACCTCGACCTTCGCCGAGTCGTTGGCCGGGATGGTGATCTCGTCCTGACCGAGCCGGACCATGCCTTCCGGCGCGGGGCCGGACTCGGCGGACAGCGACGCCGACAGGGAAAGCGTCACCGGCTCGTCGGAGGTGTTGACCAGGCCGACGGTCCTGGAGATCGGCCCGGTCTGCGGGTGGGCGAGCTGACCGAAGTCGAGGTTGCCGGTGGCGTACACCTGCTGGGTGAGCGCCCGGGGGACGTCCACCCGCCCGGCGCCCTGCTCGTAGCTGCGGTGGCCGGCGTCCTTGGCTGTGCTGACCAGCACCGGCTTGAGCTCGGCGGCGGTCCACTCCGGGTTCTTCTGGGCGAGGATCGCGGCCGCGCCGGCGACGTGCGGGGAGGCCATCGACGTTCCGCTGGCGCTCATGTAGCGGGCGCCGGGGTCGCCGCCCAGGATGCTGGGCTCGGACCGAGCGGCCGTGATCGCCACGCCCGGCGCGGCGATGTCCGGCTTGAGGCCGAAGTCGCCGCGACGCGGACCCCTGCTGGAGAACGAGGCCATCGAGTCGTCCCGGTTGACGGCGGCGACGCTCAGTGCCGCGTCGGCGACGCTGGGCGCGCCGACCGTCTGCGGGCCGGGGCCGCTGTTGCCGGCGGCGACGACGAACAGTGAGCCGTACTGGGCGGTGAGGTTGTTGACCGCCTGGCTCTGCGGGTCGGTGCCGTCGGTGGGGCCGCTGCCCAGGCTCATGTTGATCACGTCGGCGCCGTTGGCGGCGGCCCACTCCATGCCGGCGAGCACGTCGCGGCTGGTGCCGGTGCCGCCGTCACGCAGGACCTTGCCGATCATCAGCGAGGCGCCGGGGGCGACACCACGGTACCTGCCGTCGGAGGCCTTGCCGCTGCCGGCGACGATGGACGCCACGTGGGTGCCGTGGCCGAAACCGTCGTGGATCGACGCGTCGACCGTGAAGTTCTCCGAGGCGATGACCCGGCCCTCGAAGTCGGGGTGGTCGAAGTCGAGCCCGGTGTCCAGGACAGCGACCTTGACGCCCTTGCCGTCGTAGCCGCCGCGCCAGGCCTCCGGTGCGCCGATCTGGGCGGTGCTGCGGTCCAGTGTCGGGGTGACCCGCCGGTCCATCCAGACCTTGGCCAACCCGGCGTCCAGGGTGGTGGCGCCCCGGTTGGCCGTGGCCGGACCGGTGATCGCCGACCAGAACTCGCCGGCCCTGTCCTTGTCGATGTCCAGGCCCGCGCCGCGCACGCTCGCGAGCGGGGTGACGTCGCTGCTGGCCGGCAGGGCGTCGGCCCTGGCCGACAGGGCGCCGGCGGAGCGGACGGACGCGCCGTACTGGGCGATGACCGGCAGGGCGTCGGTGGCATCGTCACCGAAGCCGTTCTCCGCCAGGTAGGCCACGTCGAACAGGGTGCGGTCGAGCTTGCCGGAATTGATCAGGGGCAGGGCGTCGGAGGGGTAGACGTAGTACGCGTCGCCGTCGGGCACCGACAGGAACCCGACGCCGTGACGGTCGGGACCGGCGGCCGGCGACATCGCCACCCGGGTCTTCCCGTCCCGGTCCACTGTGTACTCGACAACGTCGCCGGTGAGCAGGGTGACCGTCGTCGTCGCACCACCGGCGGGTGCGGCGGGAACCGGAACTGTCGGGACCGTGGCTGATGGATCGGCTGCACCCGCGACCGCTCCCGACAGGCTGAGCGCGGCGATGGTCGTGGTGACGACCGCGCCGCGTAACCGCCATTGTCGACGTCTCATGAGAGCTCCTTTGCTGGCAGGACGTCTGGACATGACTGTTCGAACATGGCCAATGAACGTCAGTGATCGGAAGCTCTCGCAGTGGCGCGTTGTCGTCACCGACGTGAATACGCCGTCACCAGGGCCGCGGTCGGTGCGACCGGCATCAGCCGCGAGAGGTGGGGCCGGGAGACCCGGCCCCACCTCCCGGTGGACCCCTTACCTCAGGCCGTAGGCCCGGTCGATGGTCTGGTCAACGGTGTTGCCGTTGACGTCGACCGCCTTGGCGCGCAAGGTGATCGCGCCGGTGGAATCGCGCAGCGACGGGTGTTCGATGGTGCCGGTGAACTCGCCGTCGCGTTGGTGCGTACGGATCTTCTGCCAGGTCCTGCCGTCGTCCGCGCTCGCCCACAGTTCGAGCGAACGCAGCTTCGGCGCGGCCAGACCGTTTCCGTAGAGGCCGCGAACGGTGATCCGCTGCGACGAGCCGGCCCTGGCGGTGTTGTCCAGGGCGAGCTGGGTGTCGTAGCCCAGTCGCAGCATCGTGTCCGCGACACAGGGTTCCGCCCGGCCGAGCACGGTCTGCCCGATGCAGGACGCGAACCGCGACTCGCTGGCCCGCTCGGACGAGAAGGTGTAGGTCGAGTTCTCGGTCCCGCTGTAGCGCATCTGGGGGAAGGGCTTGTCGATCGTCCGGTGATGGAGCTGGTAGGTGTTGCGCTCCGCCGGAACGTCGAACGTGACGACCTTGACACGGAGGAGGAAGAACAGGGCGTTGACCAGGAAGCCCCGCTCCTTCAGCTCGATCTCCTCACCGTCCATGGTCAGCCGGTACTCCTCCTTGCGAGTGTTGCCACCGCTGTGGCCGGCGGGGTCGAGCGTGTTGGGGCCGAAGACGAACATGTCGCCCGCCCGGCAGGTGTAGCAGGTGCTCGTCACCCACGGGTTGCCGAGCAGCTCCCGGGGCGTGGAGGGCGGCGCGGTGGTCAGCGGACGGGAGTTCCACGTCTCGGTCCTGCTGCCCTTCGTGGCGAACACGTCCAGGCTGCCGTAGCCGGGGCCGTAGTTCAGACCGCCGACCAGCTCGTCGTAGGTGTAGCTCACCGACCGCGCCCAGAGCAGGTCCTTCGACACCGGGCCGACGTAGTCGGTGAGGGTGCTCTGTGCCCTGCGCGGTGCGGTCCCGATGTTCCCGGCCACGCTCATCCGGACGTTCATCCCGGAGTAGGTCTGGGAGTACGTCGACGGAGCGTCGGAGTGGAACCGGTGGTCGATCCGGTACAGGTCACGTTCGGCCACCTCGTGCCGCAGGTCTGCGGGAACTCGGGTGGGGTCGGAGAACGCGAGGTGGTACCGGTACGGCGAGGTCGCCGTGCCACGGGTGTCGATCCGCACCTGACCCTGTGCCAGCCGGTCGAGCAGCATCCGGGCCTCGTCGGTCGGGATGCTCATCGCCGGGAGGCTGAAGATCGGATACCCTCCGGTCCCGAGCATGACATGACCACGAGGACCGTAGGCGAGCACCGCCGCGGCCCCGGTCTTCGCGACCTCGGCGACCCGGTCGGCCGTCTCGCGTGCGCAGAGTGTCTGCTGGCAGAACTCGGACAGGTCGACCAGTACGAGCGCGCCGCGTGCGTTCACCCCGGCCAGGTCGGCCGCCGTGCCGGTGCCGCCGTCGACCAGCGGCAGGGTGCGCCGTCCGTCCAGCCGCGGTGTGCTGGGCGAGTCGGGGCTGGTGTACCGCCCGTGCAGCCGGGGCCCGCGCTTGCCGGCCACCGTCATCTCGATCGGCTGCGCGCCGAGCACGTGCTGGCTGAACGACTGCAGAATGCCGATGTCGACCGTGTCGGTCGGCAGCATCCAGCCCTCCATGCCTTCGGCGGGGGCGGCACTCGCGGTGGCCTGCACGCCACCGACATTGCCGGCACCCAGTCGCAGGATCCCGAAGATCGACGTGTAGTCCACGGCGTCCTTGGGTGTGTCGACCTCGATCCGCTGTATCCGGCGCAGGTCGATGGTCACCGTGGTGTCGCCCGTGACGTCGAACTCCGGCTTCATGCCGACGGCGTTGTTGTAGCCGTTCTCGTCGACCCAGCCGATCAGGACGGAGGCGGTGTGCCTGCCGCCGTGCAGTCGGGCCGTCGTCTCGACCGCCGGCGCGGCGCGCACGGACATGGTCCGGTCGAGCCGACCGTCGTCGCGGGTGAAGAAGAAGGCCTGGACCGAGTCCACCGGCACGCCGTCCGGCAGGATCACCTTTCCGGTGACCTCGAAGGACTCCGGCTCCTTGTAGAAGCCGATGGCCGCGCCGACCTCGATGCCCTGGGCACTGGCGCGCAGCGCACCCTCGTACCAGGTCGGCTCACCGATGGTGGGATCGACGGTGACGGTGACCTTCGCGGAGCCGTTGGCGGGGACCGTGACCTGGTCCTGATCAATCGCCAGCATGCCGTCCGGCGCCGGGCCGGCCTCGGTGGACAGCGACGCCGACAGGTCCAGGGTCACCGGCTCGTCGGAGTCGTTGACGAAGCCGACGGTCTGGTCGACCTTCTCGGTCTGCGGGTGGGCGAGCTGACCGAAGTCGAGGTTGCCGGTGGCGTACACCTGCTGGCTGAGGGCGCGGGGGATGTCGACTCGCCCGGCGCCCTGCTCGTAGCTGCGGTGGCCGGCGTCCTTGGCGGTGCTGACCAGCACGGGCTTCAGCTTGCCGGCGGTCCACTCCGGGTTCTTCTGGGCGAGGATCGCGGCCGCGCCGGCGACGTGCGGGGAGGCCATCGACGTGCCGTTCGCGCTCATATAGCGGGCGCCCGGGTCGCCGCCCATGATGCTGGGTTCGGACCGGGCCGCGGTGATCCCCACACCGGGGGCCGCGATGTCGGGCTTGAGGCCGAAGTCGCCGATCCGCGGGCCCCTGCTGGAGAACGAGGCCATCGAGTCGTTCCGGTCGACGGCGGCGACACTCAGTGCCGCGTCGGCGACGCCCGGCGCACCGAGCGTCTGCGGCCCGGGGCCGCTGTTGCCGGCGGCGACGACGAACAGTGAGCCGTACTGGGCGGTGAGGTTGTTGACCGCCTGGCTCTGCGGATCGGTGCCGTCGGTTCGGCCGCCGCCCAGGCTCATGTTGACGACGTCGGCGCCGTTGGCGGCCGCCCACTCCATGCCCGCGATCACGGCGCTGCTGGAGCCGGTGCCGAGGTCGCCGAGGACCTTGCCGATCATCAGCGAGGCGCCGGGGGCGACGCCACGGTAGCGGCCGTCGGAGGCCTTGCCGCTGCCGGCGACGATGGACGCGACGTGGGTGCCGTGGCCGAAACCGTCGTGGATCGACGCGTCGACCGTGAAGTTCTCCGAGGCGATGACCCGGCCCTCGAAGTCGGGGTGGTCGAAGTCGAGCCCGGTGTCCAGGACGGCGACCTTGACGCCGGTGCCGTCGTAGCCGCTCTTCCAGGCTTGCGGTGCGCCGATCTGGGCGGTGCTGCGGTCGAGCGTGGGGGTGACCCGGCGGTCCATCCACACCTTGCTCAGCCCGGCGTCGAGCGTGGTCGCGCCGGCCCGGCTGTTCTTGGCGGAGCCGGTGATCGCCGACCAGAACTCGCCGGCCTCGTCCTTGGCGATGTCGATGCCGGCGCCGCGCACGCTGGCCAGCGGGATGACGTCGTCGCTGGCCGGCAGGGCGTCGGCCCTGGCCGACAGGGCGCCGGCGGAGCGGACGGACGCGCCGTACTGGGCGATGACCGGCAGGGCGTCGGTCGCGTCGTCACCGAAGCCGTTCTCCGCGAGGTAGGCCACGTCGAACAGGGTCGGGTCGAGCCGGCCCGAGTTGATCAGGGGCAGGGCGTCGGTGGGGTAGACGTAGTACGCGTCGCCCTCGGGCACCGACATGAAGCCGACGCCGAGGCGGTCGGGGTTCGAGACCGGTGACAGCGCGACCCGGCGCTGGCCGTTTCGATCCACTGTGTACTCGACGACGTCCCCGGTGAGCAGGGTGACCGTCGTGCTCGCCCCGGAGGCGGGTGCGGCGGGGGCTGGAACCGTCGGGGGATCGGTGGGTGGATCGGCTGAACCCGCGACCGCGCCCGACAGGCCGAGCGCGGCGATGGTCGTTGTCACGACCGCGCCGCGTAACCGCCATTGTCGACGTCTCATGGGTGCTCCTTCGCTGGCATGACGTCTGGAGATGACCGGACGAAGATGTCCAATGACGTCAGGGAGCGGAAGATCTCGCTGTGGCGCGTTGTCGTCACCGACGTGAACACGCCGTGACTGGCGGCGTGCGCCGGTGCAAGATCGGTACATGTTGGACGTACTCGGGCTCGACCCCACCGGTCAGCTGGTCTACCAGTCGCTCATCCGCCAGCCGGGCACGTCCGTCGAGTCGCTGGCGACCATGACCAGGCTCAGTCCGCAACAGATCCAGGATTCGCTCGATTCGTTGGAAACCCTGGGTCTCGCCAGCCGGATGCCGGGACTGCTGGCGCGGTTCACCCCGGCGCCGCCGGAGGTCGCCCTGGAAACCCTGATCGAGCAGAAGGAGTCGGAACTGCGGCGGGCGCGGGTGGCCGCCGCGCAGATCTCCGAGACCTACCGCCGTGCGGCGTCAACCCGCCACCCAGCCGAACTGGTCGAGATCATCACTGGGCGGGAGGCGGTGGAGCAGCGGGCCGTCCAGCTGATGCACGGCGTCCAGACGGAGTTGTGCGGCACCGACCGGCCACCGCACGTCGGCGACCCGATCCGGACCAACCAGACCGAACTCGTCACTCTCGCCAGGGGGGTGACCTACCGGGTGATCTACGACCAGGCCACGGTCGAGATCCCCGGCTGGTGGACGGGCCACTACGAGTCGGTCGCGGCCGCCGGGGAACAGGCCAGGGTGATGTCGGGCGTGCCGGTGAAGATGTTCGTCGCCGACCGCAGGCTGGCGCTGGTGGCGATGCAGGCCGACGGGGACACCATCGAGGCCTGCGTCATCGTGCACCCCTCGGAGTTGCTCGACGCGCTGTGCTCGCTGTTCGAGGCGTTGTGGCGCCAGGCCGTGCCGATTTCCTCGGACAACGGCACACCGCCGACGGTGGCCGGCCACCTGGTGCCGACCGCGTTCGAGGCGACGCTCGTCGCCCTGCTCACCGCCGGGCTCGGTGACGAGGCGATCAGCCGGCAGACCGGTCTGTCGTACCGGACGTTGCAGCGGCGGGTGCGGCAGATGATGGACCGGCTCGGCGCGCGGACCCGGTTCCAGGCCGGGTTGCGGGCCGCGTTCCACGGCTGGGTACAGCCGCCGGACCTGCCGGACTGAGCGCGCTCACCGGCCGTCGGCGATGGCGATCAGGCTGATCAGCTGGTGGCGGAAATGGTCGTAGTCCTCGACCGAACCGAGCAGCCGCTCGGACTCGCGTTCGGCCGTGCGCGCGGCGGCCAGCGCCGTCGCGCCCAGTCCGGTGATCCCGACGATCGTGCGCCGGCGGTCGTCGGGATCCAGTTCGCGCACGACGTGGCCGGTGCGCCCGAGCCGTTCGATCGTGCGGCTCATGGTCTGGTCGGTCACCCGGCACAGCTTGGCGAGCTGTCGTTGGGACAGCTCGCCGTCGGCCAGGTGGTGCAGCGCGATGAGCCCGGCGTGGGTCAGGTCGAGCCCGGCGAGGTAGTGGTCGAACCGCGCCTCGACCATCCGGGCGGCCACCGACAGCAGCCGCCCGGTCGGCCAGGTGTCCACATCGGAGCGCATGTCCTCGGCGTCAACAGCCACCCGGCCATCCTCTCACCGCCCCGGCTCAGCCGACGGGGGTCCCGTACGGCATGCCGGTGACCGGGTCGCCGCCGGCGGCCAGCGCCGAGGCGATCGCGGCGGCGGCCGGCGGGTAGGCCAGCTCACCGAGCCCGCCGATCGGCGCGGTGGACGGCACGATCGCCACGTCGATGTCCGGGCAGTCGGTGATCCTGGCCCACGCGTAGTCACCGAACGTGGACTCGACGACCGCGCCGGCGCGCACCGTGACCTGCGCTCCGAGCACAGTGGACACCGCGTCCATGATCCCGCCCTCGACCTGGGCCCGCACACCGGAGGGGTGCACGGCCACCCCGACGTCGACCGCGGCGTGCACGCCGACCACCCGACGCCGCGTCGGGTCGGCGGTCACGACGACCGCGATCGCCGAGCCGTAGTCCAGGTGGCAGGCCACGCCCCTGGTCAGCGGCGCGTCGACCCCACGGGTCCAGTTGGCCCGCGCGGCGGCGACGTCGAGCACCCGGCGCAGCCGGGAGTCGGCCGGCAGCAGCCGCCGCCGCAGGTCCACCTGGTCGTGCCCGCCCCGGCCGGCGATCTCGGACAGGAAACACTCCTCGGCGTAGCCGAACTGGCCGGCGTACACCGAACGCCAGAACCCGGTTCGCAGCGGCGACTCCCGCAGCAGTACCGACACCTCGCCGGGCACGGTGTACGGGAAGTGGTCGCCGCTGGCGCGCACGATCGCCGGGTTGTTGAACACCGGCAGCACGGTCAGCGGCCAGGTCACCACCTCGTGGTGGCGGCCGACCGGGACGCCCTCGGCGTCGAGCGTGGCGCTGAGCCGGTGTACCGACATCGGGCGGTAGGAGTCGTGGCGGGTGTCGTCGACGCGGGTCCAGCGCACGGTCACCGGCCGACCGGTCGCGCGCGAGCAGGCGATGGCCTCGGCCACCGGGTCCGGCTCGATGCGCCGGCCGAACGCGCCGCCGGCGAGCGTGGCGTTCACCAGCACGGACGCCTCCGGCAGGCCGAGCTGGCGGGCCAGTTGGGTGGCCAGCCCGCCGGGGTCCTGGTGCGGCGCCCACACCCGAAGACCGTCGGCCGTGACGTGCGCGGTCGCGTTCATCGGCTCCATCGGCGCGTGCGCGAGCAGCGGCAGCCGGTAGACCCGCTGGAGGTCGCCGGGCGGTGCCGCCGGCAGCGCGGCGGCCAGGTCCGCGAGCCATTCGCGGCTGTCCGCGTCCGGGGTGCCGCCCCGCCAGGTGACCCGCAGCGTCTCCCGGCCGCGCAGCGCGGCGGCGGTCGACCCGGCGACCACCGCGACCCCGCCCTGGCCGGCGCCCGGCGGGTCCAGGCGGACGACCGCGACCACGCCGGGCACCGCCAGCGCCCCGGTGTCCTCGACCGACTCGACCAGCGCGCCGATCCACGGCGGCCGCGCGACGACGGCGACCAGGCCGCCCTCGGGCCGGGTGTCGATGCCGTAGTGGGCGCGGCCGGTGACGATGTCGCGCGCGTCGGCCCGCCCGGCGCGGGTGCGCCCGATGAGCCGCCAGTCCTGCGGCGGGGTCAGGGTGACCGGGACGGTGGCCGGGTCGAGCGCGGCGGCGTCGGCGACCAGGTCGCGGTAGGGCAGTGGCCGGTGGCGCGGGTGGGTGACCCGCCCGTCCCGGGCGGCGCACTCCTCAGCCGGCACGTCCCAGTGCGCGGCCGCGGCGGCGACCAGCAGGCAGCGGGCGGTGGCCGAGGCCGTGCGCAGCGGTTGCGCGAGCTGGCGGGCGGAGGTGGAGTTGGCGATGCCCTGGGGGCCGTAGGTCGCGGTGTCGCCCGGCGCCTGCTCCAGGGTCACGTCGGCGACGCCGACCGCGAGTTCCTCGGCCACCAGCACCGCCGCGAGGGTCCGCACGCCCTGGCCGGTGTCCGGCTTGGGCACGGTGGCCACGATCGTGCCCCGGCGGTCGACCCGGACGAACACGGTCGGCGCGAGCGGTCCGCCGCCGCCGGTGGTGGCGCCGGCCGGGACCGGCGCGGACACGGCGACCACCAGCGCGCCGGCGGTGCCGAGGAAGGAGCGTCGGGTGATCATCGGTCACCTCGCGCGAGTTCGGCGGCCCGGCGCACGGCGGCCCGGATCCTGGGGTAGGTGCCGCACCGGCACACGTTGTCCCGCAACGCCTCGGCGATCTGCTCGTCGTCGGGGTCGGGTGTCCTGGCGAGCAAGGCGACGGCCGCCATGATCTGTCCTGGCTGGCAGTAGCCGCACTGGGCGACGTCCAGTTCGAGCCACGCGCGCTGCACGGCGTGGTCGCCGCGCGCGGACAGGCCCTCGATGGTGGTGATCCTGGTGTGCTCGGACTCCTCGACCGTCCGTACGCACGGGCGCGCGGCCTGCCCGTCGACCAGGGAGACGCACGCCCCGCAGGCGCCGACCCCGCAGCCGTACTTCGGCCCGGTCAGGCCGAGTTCCTCGCGCAGTGCCCACAGCAGCGGGGTGTCCCCGGGGACCCGTACCTCCCGCTGCCGGCCGTTGACGTGCAATCGATACCGGTCCACCGTATCGCCCTCCGTCAGGCGCGCCGTGTCGGCCCGCGTGATTGTTCAGCCTACTGAAGAACGGACATAATGCTCAGCATGCTGAAGGATGGGTCGTTCCGCGCGGACCGCGCGCTGGTGCTGGGTGTGTTCGCCGTCGTGGTGCTGACCGGGGTGGTCTGGTGGCAGGGCCAGGCCTTACGTGACGTGGTGCTGCTGCCGGACCAGGGGGCGTCCTGGTACTACTGGAAGCTGCCCGAGCCCACGGTGTGGACGCGGCTGTCGGCCTGGCTCGGCTACGCCGCCCACCAACTCGTCTCCTGGGGCCTGATCCACTACGCGCAGACGCGGATCCGCCGCTATACCGGCGGCCTCAAGCGGTACAACCTGATCTCGCTGGCCGCGAACCTGGGGTTCGTCCTGCTGCACCTGGCGCAGACCCAGCTGTTCTACGACGGCCTCGCCCAGGACGTGTCGATCTTCAGCTCGCAGGGCTCGGTGGTACTGCTGCTCGTGGTGGTGCTGCTGATGGAGAACCGCCGGCGCGGCCTGTTCGCCGGCCGGCGGGCGCCGATCCCGGCGACGGTCACCGACGTCCTGCGCCGCTACCACGGCTACCTGTTCAGCTGGGCGGTCATCTACACCTTCTGGTACCACCCGATGGAGGGCACCAGCGGCCACCTGATCGGCTTCTTCTACGTGTTCCTGTTGTTGCTGCAGAGCGGTCTGGTGTTCACCACCGCGCACACGAACCGTTGGTGGACGCTGAGCCTGGAGCTGCTGGTCGCGGTGCACGGCACGCTGGTGGCGGTGATGAACTCCGGCCCGGACGGGATGTGGCCGATGTTCCTGTTCGGCTTCCTCGGCGTGTTCGTGCTGACCCAGATGCACGGTCTCGGCCTGGGTGCGCGGACCCGGTGGTGGCTGTTCGCCGGGTTCGTCGCGGCGGTGGTGGGGGTCTACTCCTGGCGCGGCTTCGGTGACCTGGACGAGGTGGTGCGCATTCCGGCGATCGAGTACCTGCTGCTGGCCGTGGTCGCCCTGCTGATCCACCTGGGCGTGCTGGTGGCCCGTCGGCTCCGGCCGGTGAAGGAGCCTCGACCCTGACGGTCGTGCGTGTCAGGATGGACTACCCGGCCTTGGAGCTAGACCTCGTTCTCCCACAGGGTGAGGCGGATGTCGCGGGCGTCGGCGAAGTGCTGGCTGGCGATGGTGGCCGCCTGGTCGCCGTCGCGGGCCTCGATGGCGGCGACCAGTGCCTCGTGCTGTTCGAGGCTCTGCTCCCAGCGGCCCGGGTAGGACAGCGTGGTGATCGGGAACCGGCCGAGCTGGAGTTCGATGCGCTGCAACAGGTCCGCGAGCGCCGGCTGGTGCGCGGCGTTCCACACCGCCTTGTGGAAAGCACGGTTCGCCGCGACCCTGGCCCGCTGGTCCTTCTCGCTGGCGGCGACGTAGCGCCGGTGCGCCTTGCGCAGCTCGAAGATGTCGTTGTTGGTGCGGCGTTCGGCGGCGGTGCGGCCGGCCGCGCCCTCCAGCAGGATGCGGACCTCGCAGATGTCGAGCACCTCGCCGGGGCTGCGTTCCCGCACGGTCAGGCCGGTGCCGGTGCGCACCACGAGCCCGTCCTGCTCCAGGCGGGTGAGCGCCTCGCGGATGGGCGTGCGGCTGACCTGGAACGACTGGGCGAGAGCGGTTTCCACCATGTGCTGGCCCGGCTTCAGGTCGCCGACGTAGATGGCTTCCTTGAGCTGCTCGTAAGGATCCGGTAGGGGCCGGGCCGCGGGCCCCGAGTCGGAGAACTCGGGTGATGCTCTGTCCACGTCGTTCCTTGTCTACCAGGGGCGAACACAGGTATGCAGCAGGATACTCGCTGCCCAGAGCCGGTGAACCAACTCCACCCATCAGGGTGACGAGCGTTCGGATCCCGCTGTGTAGAAACGTATACCGGCAATGTGGGCGTCGGGCATGCCGAACAACCTCACGGAGAAAGGGACCTGGAAACCCGCACCGTCGTCTCCGGGCGGAGCGAAACCGCCCGCGAGCAGTACTCCACCCACCAGGTCGTCGACGAGACCGGCGAGCCGATCCCGGGCCTCTGCGCCTGCGGCGAGACGGGAGTCGGACTGTTCTGCTTCACCTACCCCGGCTGGGTCCTGGCTGACCGCCGGGTCGGTGTTCGGCCGCCGTGCCGGGGCGGGAGCGGCACGGCACGCGGTGCCTAGGGCTGGTCGGAGGCCCGCGCGCCCAGCTCCCGCATCGCGTCGGACAGGGAGTCGAAGGTCGGGATGGCGGCGGCGACGCCGCTGGAGCGCAGGACGCGGATGGCGACCCGGTCCTGGGCCACCAGGCCGAGGTGGCGGTGCTCGGTCTGGGCGCGTTCGGCCTGTTCGACCAGTACCCCGAGGCCGGCGGCGGACAGGAACGTGACCCGGGTCAGGTCCACGACGGTGACCGGGATCGTGTCGGAGTCGAACGCCTCGGCCAGCACGGGGGCGGTGCGCAGGTCGACCTCGCCGGCCACGGTCACCACGAGCAGGTCGGCGCGGTAGGGGATCCGCCGCACCATGAGCTGCTGGGGCCTTCCGGGAACGTCGTCGTGACCCGGTCGTTCGGACATCACAGCCCACCTCGGCTCGTTCGGCATCCACGCTACTCGCCGTCGTAGCCAAGGACGCGGCAGTACCGGCCGAGGATGCTTCGGGTCGGTGAACGCCTCGGCTACCGTTCTCGGCCATGGACAGGCCCAGGGACAGGCTCATGGACAGTGGGACCGAGAGCTGGAGCCAGTGGCAGCGACCCCGGCCGACGGCTGCCCAGCGACGCGGGGACGTCTTCAGCGGGCTCGGTGTGCTGGCCGGCGGGCTGCTGATGACCGTCCTGGTCAACAGCATGGGCATGCAGGTCTGGGGCACGGGCCCGGCGCTGGCCGAACAGCTGATGTGGGCGGCGGCGATCACCGCGCCGCTGGTCGTGCGGCGCAGCTACCCACTGGTCGTACTGTTGGTGGTCGGGGCGTTGCTGATCGTGGTGCAGCTGCGGCAGACCGGGGACAACCTGGTGCCGTCGGTGGCGCTGTTCCTCGCCATCTACACCAGCGGCGCGTGGGAACGCAACCGCACGGTGGCCCGCTGGTCACGGATCGGCGTGATCGCGGTGATGTTCGGCTGGCTGGGGCTGAGCCTGGTGGTCTTCCTGTCCCAGCCGTCCCCCGAACCGCTGCCCGGCGCGATGGGGCCGCTGGACCCGGTCCTCGCCTCGGTGCTGCACGGCATCGCGTTCAACGTCGTGTACTTCCTGTCCGCCTACTTCTTCGGTGAGCTGGCCTGGGTGTCGGCCAGGCGGCAGGCCGAGCTGGAACGCCGCGCCGAGGAACTGCGCCACTCGCAGGAGGAGAACACCCGGGGCGCGATCGTCGCCGAGCGGGTGCGGATCGCCCGTGACCTGCACGACGTCGTCGCCCACCACGTGTCGGTGATGGGGGTGCAGGCCGGCGCGGCCCGGCGGGTGCTGGCCTCGGACCCCGAGCTGGCCAGCAGCGCGCTGCGCACGGTCGAGGACACCGCGCGCACCGCCATCGGCGAGCTGCACGGGCTGCTGGGCGTGCTGCGCGCCGGGGACACCGAGTCGGGCCGGGAGAACCTGGCCGGACTCGACCAGCTGCCGGACCTGGTGACGGCCGCCCGCTCGGCCGGGCTGGAGGTGGAGCACGGCGTGTACGGACAGCCGAGACCGGTGCCCGACGGGGTCGCGCTCTCGGCCTACCGGGTGGTGCAGGAGGCGTTGACGAACGTGGTGAAGCACGCCCGCGCGCGCCGGGCCGAGGTCCGGGTGCGCTATCTCGACAGCACGCTGGAGGTCGAGGTCACCGACGACGGGCGGGGCGCGGCCGAGACCGGACGGTCCTCCGGCGGGTTCGGGCTGCTCGGCATGCGGGAGCGGATCTCGGTGCACGGCGGCGAGCTGGAGACCGGGCCCCGGCAGGGCTCGGGTTACCGGGTGCGGGCGAGCTTCCCGGCCGCCGCGACGGCGGAGGTGGGGTCGTGACCGCGCTGCGGGTCGTCCTGGCGGACGACCAGGACCTGGTTCGGGCCGGGTTCCGGGTCATCCTCGGGACGGAGCGGGACATCGAGGTCGTCGGCGAGGCCGGCGACGGGCTCGCCGCGGTGGAGCTGGCGGTGCGGCTGCTCCCGGACGTGGTGCTGATGGACGTGCAGATGCCGGGCGTCGACGGGCTGGAGGCGACCCGGCGGATCCTCGGTGAGCACCCCGAGGTCAGGGTGGTGATCCTGACCACCTTCGACCGCGAGGACTACCTGTTCGAGGCGCTGCGGTCGGGGGCCAGCGGGTTCCTGCTGAAGAACGCCTCGCCGGAGGACCTGGTCGAGTCGGTGCGGATCGTGGCGCGCGGCGACGCGCTGCTCTCACCGGAGGTCACCCGCCGGGTCATCGCGCGGTTCAGCGAACCGCGCGGGCCGCGCACCAGCAGCCGCCCGCCGCAGCTCACCGACCGCGAGTACGAGGTGCTGGTGGCGCTGGCCAGGGGCGCGAGCAACGCCGAGATCGCCGCCGAGCTGTTCCTCGGCGAGACCACGGTCAAGACCCACGTCTCCCGGGTACTGACCAAACTGGACCTGCGTGACCGGACCCACGCCGTGGTGTACGCCTACGAGAACGGGGTCGTGGCGCCGGGTTCGGCGTAGCGCGGGTCCTCCGCGCGGAGGACCCCCGGGGTGGGTCGCGCGCCGGACGCGGCGGTCCGCGCCGGCTTCCTAGGCTGGTCGCCATGTTGACGGTAACGGCGGTCAGCCGGAGCTTCGGGGACAAACGGGTGCTCGACGAGGTGTCCTTCGACGTGCGGTCCGGGCGCATGACCGGGTTCCTCGGAGCCAACGGGTCCGGCAAGACGACCACGATGCGGATCGTTCTGGGGGTGCTCGCCGCCCACGGCGGCACGGTTCGGTGGCGTGACCAGCCGGTGAACCAGCAGGTGCGCCAGCGGTTCGGCTACATGCCGGAGGAACGCGGGCTGTACCCGAAGATGAAGGTGGCCGAGCAGGTCACGTGGCTCGGCCGGCTGCACGGCCTGGACACGGTGAAGGCGAAGGCCAACACCGCGCGGCTGCTCGAACAGCTGGACCTGGCGCAGCGGGGCGAGGACAAGCTGGAGGCGCTGTCGCTGGGCAACCAGCAGCGGGTGCAGGTCGCGGCGGCGCTGGTGCACGACCCGGAGCTGCTGATCCTCGACGAGCCGTTCTCCGGCCTGGACCCGATCGCGGTCGACACCGTGCTGGGCGTGCTGCGTGAGCGGGCGGCGGGCGGCGTGCCGGTGTTGTTCTCCAGCCACCAGCTCGCGGTCGTCGAACGGCTCTGCGACGACCTGGTGATCATCTCCGGCGGCTCGATCGCCGCCCAGGGCGCCCGCGACGAGCTGCGCGCCAAGTACGGCACGACCCGCTACGAGCTGGTGGTCGACGGTGACGCCGGCTGGCTGCGTGACCAGCCGGGCGTGCGCATCGCCGACCTGGACGGTCCCCGCGCGGTGTTCGAGCCCGACGACCGCGAGGTCGAGCAGCGGGTGCTGCGCGCGGCGCTGGACCGGGGCCCGGTCCGCGCCTTCACCCCCGTTGTCCCCACCCTGGACGAGATCTTCAAGGAGGTCATCTGATGGCTGGTTCGTTCGGCTCCGCCACCCGGCTGGTCGCGGAGCGCGAGATCCAGACCTTCTTACGTTCCAAGGGGTTCTGGATCGGGCTCGGGGTGCTGATCGCCGGTATGTTCGCCGCGACGATCCTGCCGTCGGTGTTCGGCGGCGACCCGGACAAGGTGGCCGCGGTCGGCCCGAGGGCGGTCGAGGTGCTCGCCGGCGCGGACCTGGACGTGCGCGAGGTGGCCGACCTGACCGCCGCCGAGGACCTCGTCCGCACGGAGGAGGTCGAGGCGGCGGTGGTGCCGGACACCACCGGGGACTCGGTGACCGGCGTGCGGGTGGTCGCCCTCAAGGACGTGCCCAACGACGTGGTCGCCCAACTGAACACCGCGCCGCCGGTGGACCTGCTCGACCAGGCGGCGGTCAGCCAGGACGTCCAGCGGCTCGTGGTGATGGTGTTCTCGTTGATGTTCCTGCTGTTCGGTCTTGGCGGCACGGCGATCGCACAGAGCACGGTCACCGAGAAACAGACCAGGATCGTGGAGATCCTGGTGGCGACGGTCCCGGTCCGCGCGCTGCTGGCCGGCAAGATCATCGGCCACGCGTTGCTGACCCTCGGCCAGGTCGTGGTGCTGGCGATCGCCGCGCCGATCGCGCTGCGGCTCGGTGACCAGCAGGCGCTGCTGTCGCTGATCGCGCCGGCACTGGGCTGGTTCGTGCCGTTCCTGTGCGTCGGTTTCGTGCTGCTGGCCGCGATGTGGGCGGTCGCCGGATCGCTGGTGAGCCGCCAGGAGGACCTCGGTTCGACCATGGGCGTGGTGATGCTGCTGGTGATGGGCCCGTACTTCGCGGTGTCGTTCCTGTTCGACAACGAACCGGTGCTGGCCGTGCTGTCCTATGTGCCCTTCACCTCGGCCATCGCGATGCCGGTGCGGATGTTCGCCGGGGACGCCCAGGCCTGGGAGGCGTTGGTGTCACTGGGACTTCTGGCCGCCACGGTGGTGGCGGTGGTGCTGCTGGCGAGCCGGTTGTTCGAGGGCTCGCTGCTGCGGACCGGGGGGAAGGTCGCGCTGTCCAAGGCCTGGGCCAGCGTCGACTGAGGGGGGAGAGGCGGTGGCGGGTGGCCGACCAGGGGGTGGTCACCCGCCACCGTTCTCGTTGTGTCGGGCGGTGTGTCAGGCGGCCGAGCGGCCGGCGCGCGTGCGGCGCAGCAGGTCGCGGCGCTCGCGTTCGGTCGCGCCGCCGAAGATGCCGAAGTCCAGGCCGTTGTCCACGGCGTGGTCCAGGCACCGCGCGCGGACCGGGCAGCGGGCGCAGACGGCCTTCGCCTCGGCGGTCTGGCGCGCGCCGGGGCCCATTTCGGACACCGGGAAGAACAGTTCGGGATCCTCGTCCCGGCAGGCGGCGTCGTGCCGCCAGTCGTCATAGAAGTCCATCGGTAAGCCGCCTCCCATCACGGCGTGGGGGTGAGCCCGCGCAAGCGTGATCCTGGCGAGCCTCGTTCAGGTGGTTGCGTACCGCGATGGTCGCGGTACAGAAAGGGACCGTGCGGTGCTCCGGGGAGCGCGCGCACGATCAACCGTACGCCGTACAACGCGGGTTCGCACCGGAATTGTTCCGGCCGTCACGTGCGCGCGGCGCGTTCCACCTCTTCGAGGTCCTCGGCGGTGACCAGCCGGTACTCCGCGATGCGTTTCCCGACGGCGAACCGGGGGTTCTGGATGCGGCCGGTGCGGGCTTCGGCGTACGGGTCGGCCAGCTCACCGAAAGCGATCTGGGACACCGCGCGGATCGCGTCGTCCACCCGCTGCGGCCGGTCCAGGTTCCACGCGTGCCCGCCGCGCCACTCCAGCACCCGCTCGAAGATACGCCGGTTGGTCGGCGGGAACGGCGAGTCGTCGTCGCCGATCAGCCACGGCTCGGCCAGCGCCAGCGCCACGAACCACTCCTTGGAGTGCCGGGTCAGCAGGCCGCGCCGCACGTGCGGCTTGAGGTCGGTGTCGCGGCGGCGGGCGGCCAGCAGCGTGCCGTCCTCACCGGTCGTGGTGGTGACGGTGAAGGTCAGCAGCAGGTCGGTGAACAGCTCGATGCCGACCTGCTTGCCGGCCAGCACCACCAGCTCGTTCTTGCCGTGGTCGAGCATCGCCGACATCTCCCGCACCAGCGTCACCCGCCGGGCGCCGCCGGGGGCGTCGAGCAGGCTGGACAGCCGGCCCTCGTTGCCGCCCAGCCAGCGCAGTGTCACCGCCTCCTCGCCGACCACCAGCTCGGCCAGCACCCCCGAGACGTGCCGCGCGCAGTGCGGCAGCCGCACCGCCACCCGGCCCTGGCCGGAGCTGACCGCACCGTGCGGGTCCCGGCCGAACACCAGACGCTCCCCGGACTGGAGCCGAACCGGGTGCAGGTCACCCCCGCGCACCATGACAGCCAGCATGCCGCTCCTCACCCCGAGACCGGCCATCAGCGTACTCACCAGGCACTCTCCGCGATCCAGCACAGCACTCCGGCGAGCACCAGCGGAACCAGGTTCAGCGGGCCGACGGCCTCGTTGGCCAGCAGCACCACGAACCCGATCAGCTGGGCGGCGAGGTAGAGCCGGGGCCCCCACTTGTGGCGCAGCCACGCACCGGCGATGCCGGCCAGTGCCCCGGCGGTGAGCACCAGGGCGGCCAGGACGGCGTTCAGCTCGCCGTCGCCGAGGTCGGCGCCGTGGCTGACCTCGTCGACCCAGGTCATCACGATCAGCGCGAGCCCCACCAGGTTGGCCAGCGTGACCAGTACCAACAGGACGGTCAGGCCGACGGTCAGCCGGGGGCGGGATGTCGTTGCGGTAGTCACGTTCCAGGACGTTAGGCAACCGGCGGCGCCGTGACAGGGGGAAGTTTCCGCGCTCAGCAGACCCCGTCGAGACCGGGCGTGTGCGCCGCGCGCAGGTCCGCGCAGATCTGGTCGGCCGCCTCGTCCGGGTCGACCACCCACAGGCCGACGTCGGTGTCGGTCGAGCCGGTGGCCAGCCGCGAGCCGTCCGGGGAGAACTCCAGCCGGTTGACCGACGCGCCGTGGCCGTCGAGGACCGCGAGCAGCTGGCGGTCGGCCAGGTTCCACAGTCGTACGTAGGCGTCCTCGGTGGTCACCGACGCGACGGTCCGGCCGTCGGGGGACACGGCGAGCGCGCGGATCGCGGACGGGTGCTCGCCGAAGGTCTCGCGCCGTTCCCCGGTGACCGGATCCCGCAGCTCGATCGTCCCGCCCGTGCCGCCGGTGATCAGCGACGCGCCGTCGGGGGTGAACACCATGGCGGTGACGGTGTCCTCGCCGAGCGGGCGTCGCTGGTCGTCGGTGAACGACGGGACCTTCCAGGTGACCATGCTCGACGCGGCGTCCTCGCCGATGCCGGCCCCGGTCGTCGGCGCGAGCGGGGTGTTGGTGAGCGCCCGCAGCTGGTCGCCTCCGGGGGAGAACAGCAGCCGGACCGGCCACTGGTCGCCCAGCACCAGCTCCGCGCGTTCGGTCAGCGTCGCCACGTCCCACACGGTGATCCGGTGGTCCTCGCCGGACTCGGTGTCCTGGAGGGCCTCGTGCGCGGCGGCCAGCCAGCGGCCGTCGGGGGAGACGGCCATGGCGCCCCGGAACATCCGGCCCTCGATGCTGACCGAGCGCTCCGGCGTGATCCCCAGCCCCGGCGGGACCACGCTGAACGTCGCCTTCTCCGAGCCGACGATCCGCGTACCGTCCGGTGTGTACAGCACGCCGAAGATCGCGCTGTCGGACTTCTCCGGCCGGCCGACCTGTTCGTTGGTGCGGGTGTCCCAGGTGTACAGCGTGCCGTCGGCCTCGCCGGCGGTGACCCGCCGGCCGTCGGGGTGGAACGCCAGCCCGGTGATCGAACCACTCGGCTCGATGTGCCAGCCGTCGTTGGTGAACCAGCGCAGCACGGTGCCGTCGCTGTTGGCCGCCATCCTGGTCCGCCCGTCGCCGGACGCGGCGACCGCGAGCACCGTGCCGCCGCCGGCGGTCCCCGAACGCCGACCCTGCGGCAGCCCACCGAGGTAGGCGCCGCTGATCGGGTTCCACAGGCTGATCGTGGCGGTGTCGCTGTTGGTGTAGAGCATGGAACCGTCGGTGTTGAACGTCATCGCCGACGGGCCCTGGCCGGGATCGGTGACGTGCCGGGTGACGTCCGGGGTCTGGCGCAGCAGCACGCCGGTCCGGGGATGCCAGAACCGGATCATGTTGTCCGAGGAGCTCGCGGTGGCCAGCAGGTCCTTGGACATCGCCACCAGGACCGGGGTCATCTCCGCGTTGGAGGAGGTCCGCTGGTGGTCGAAGTGGCTGCTGATCCGCCGGCCGGTCGCCGGTTCCCACAGCTCGACGCCGCCGTCGGCCCGCCCCACCGCCAGCCGGTCGCCGTCCACGCCGTAGGCCAGCGCGAAGGTGACCTGCGCGTCGCTGGCCACCCAGCGGATCACCTTGCCGGTCCTCGGGTTCCACTCGGGAACCCAGGCGGTGCCGTCCTCGCGGATGGTCACCGCCGCGACGGCCTCGCCGTCGGGCCGCCAGGCCACCGCGCCGATCGCCGGGTACACGTCGTGCAGCCGGCTCACCTGCTGGCCGGTGGCCACGTCCCACACGTACACGCCGGAGTCCTGGTTCTCCGAGTCCAGGCTGGAGGTCGCGAGCAGCGTGCCGTCCGGCGAGAAGCGCACGGCGGCCACCGCCCCGGTGTTGGTCAGCTGGACCTCGCGCCGCCGCCCGGCCTCGACGTCCCACAGCACGATCTCGCCGTCACCGTTGCCGATCGCGATCAGCGAGCTGTCCTGGTTGATGTCCGCGGCCCGTACGCCGGTCAGCCCGGCGTCGAACTCGGTGGGATAGCTGAGCATCCGCGCCGACAGCAGCGCGCCGCGCGCCTCCGGGGTCTGGCTGGTGCGCCACCCCTGGACTGCCTTGCGCATGGCGTCGACCGGGTCGACGTCGCCGACCGCCAGCGACTGGGCCGCCAGCTGGCGCGACAGGGCCACGTTGCGTTCGCGGGTGGCCTCGTCGTAGGCGAGCACCGCGACGAACCCGGCGACCAGCGCCAGCACCAGCAGGGTCGCCAGGCCCGCGACCACCCCGCGCAGCCGCCTGGTCCGCCGCCGCCGGTCCCGGTCGCTGGCGTGCAGGAACGCCGTCTCGTCGCGGGTGAGGTCGGCGCGGCCGGCCGCCCAGTCCAGCGCGGCCACCAGCCGAGCACCCCGGTACAGGTCGCCCCGGTCGTGCCCGCCGGCCCGCCACCCGGCTGCGGCCTCGTCGAGCTGTTGGCGCACCAGCAGGCCGGCCCGGTCCTCGGCGACCCACTCGCCCAGTCGGGGCCAGGCGGTCAGCAGCGCGTCGTGGGACAGCGTCACGCTGTCCTGGTCGACGGTCACCAGCCGGGCGCTGACCAGACTTTCCAGTACCGGCGCGGGAATGTCGGCGCGGCTGGCCTGCCGCCGGGCGATGCCGCCGCCGTCGAGCAGCGTCACCATCCGTAGCATGGCGGCCCGCAGCGCGTACCGGTCGTGCTCGGTGAGCCGCGAGTAGACGCCGTCGGCGGTGAGCGCGACCGCGCGGTCGACACCACCGGTGCGCTGGTAGCCGGTCAGGGTCAGCACGTTGCCCGACCGGTTGTGCCACGTCTCGCGCAGCGCGTGCGCCAGGCGGGGGAGCGCGCCGGGGTCGCGCCCGGCGCCGACGTCGGTGATCAGCCGGTCGACCAGGCCCGGTTCGACCAGCAGCCCGGCCGCCTCGGCCGGCCGGGTGACGACCTGGGCCAGCTCGTCGGCGGTCAGCGGACCCAGCACGTACGGGGCGGCCAGTGCCGGCTTGAGCGGGTCGAGGGTGATGCAGTGCTCGACGAAGTCCGCGCGCACGGCCAGCACCACCCTGGCCGGCCACGCGTTGGCCAGCGCGACGACGAACGCCTCCCGCTCGCGCGGGTCGGTGGTCTGGGTGAACAGCTCCTCGACCTGGTCGACCGCGATCACCAGCGGCGCGTCCGAGGCGGCGGTCGCGCCCCGGCACAGCGCGCCCAACCGCTCCGGGTGCTCGAAGAGCTGCCAGGCCAGCTGTTGGGGGTCGGTGTGGGTGAGCGCGGCGAGACGGGCGGCGAGGGTGCCGATCGGGTGTTCGCCGGGGGTCATCGCCAGCCGGGGCGCGCCGGGGTCGTTCCTGGTGTGCGCGGCCAGCAGCCCGGCGTGCAGCAGCGAGGACTTGCCGGCGCCGGACGCGCCGACCACCAGCAGTGGCCCGGCGTCGGCGTGCTGCCTGGCCAGCCTGGCCAGCAGGTCGCGCACCGCCTGTTCACGGCCGAAGAACCAGTCGCTGTCGGTGGTGCCGAAGCTCTGCAGACCGGGGTAGGGGCACCGGTCGTGCACGACCTTGGTCGGGGGGTCGGCGGTGAGCTGGCCGCCCATGGTCGCCAGCAGCCGCACGAAGTAGGTCTGGCCGGGGTCGGCGCCGGCCGGCAGGTCGATCACCGCCGCCGTCGGTGCCTCGGCGGTGACCGCACTCGCGGCGGCCATCAGTTCACCGGCGGTGGGGTAGCGGCGCCGGGGGTCCTTGTCCATCCCGGTCCGCACGACCAGGTCCATGGCCGGCGGGATGCGCCGGTCGAACAGCGACGGCGACGGCGGCGGGTCGTTGAGCTGGGCGGCGAGCTTGCCGACGGTGTCCGGGGCGGGGAAGGGCACCCGGCCGGTGAGGCACTGGAACAGCACGCACGCCAGCGAGTACACGTCCGACGTGGCGTCCACGTCGTCGCGCATCAGGCGCTCGGGCGCCATGTAGTCCAGGGTCCCGATCTGTTCGCCGGTCTGGGTGAGCTTGGTGACGTCCGGTGCGACCGACCGGGCGATGCCGAAGTCGGCGAGGTAGGCGGTGCCGTCGGCGTCGAGCAGGATGTTGGCCGGTTTGACGTCGCGGTGCAGCACGTCCCTGGCGTGCGCGGCGTCCAGCGCGCTGGCCACCTGGACGAGGATCTCGTTGGCGCGCACCGGATCCAGCGGCCCGTTGGCCAGCAGGCGCTTGAGGTCCTGGCCGTCGACCAGCCGCATGTCCAGGTAGAGCTGCCCGTCGATCTCGCCGTGGGCGTGGATCGGCACGATGTGCGGCGCGGACAGTTCGGCGGCGATCCGGGCCTCGCGGCGGAACCGGGCCCGGAACTCCTCACCGGCCGCGCCCGGCAGGCGTTTGAGGGCGACGTAGCGCCGGTTCACGGTGTCGTAGGCGCGGTGGACCTCACCCATTCCGCCGCGCCCGAGCAACTCCTCGATCCGGTACGGCCCGAACAGCTCGGGCGCGACGTCGCCGCTCACGGTGGCCTCCCCCAGTAAGATCGCGCCCAGCCTACGGGCAGCGAAAGCCCTACTGGCACAGGGCGAACATCTCGTCCAGCGCCGCGTCCTGGCCGGCGTCGTCGAGGTCGTCCCACAGCAGGGAGCGCACCGCCTCGACGCAGGCGGCCAGTTCGGTGCGGGTGTCGTCCAGGTCGGCGTTGCGCCCGGTGCCGGCGTCGACGAGGCGGTCGGCGTTGGTGAGCTGCTCGGTCACCCCGCTCAGCTCGGCGCGCCGGTCGGCGAGGGTGGCGGCGGTGTCGTCGTGTTCCCCGCTGGCCATCACGTACAGCGCGGTGAACAGGCCGGCGATGAGCAGCAGGGCCACCGCGCTCACCCCCAGTGCGAGCGCGGTGCGCCGGCTGGCCCGCCGGGGCGGTGGCGGCAGCGGCCGATAGGCCGACGGTGGGTGACCGATCGCGGGTCGCGGCGTCGGCGGGCCGGGCGTCGGCGGATAGGTCATCGGCACGGTGGGCTGGGGGCCGGGGTAGTGCGTCATGGTTGGTCTCCGCAGTGGGTGAGCATCTGGTCGAACGCGGCGTCGAACTCGTCCTGGTCGGCGGTGCCGCTGATGTCGATGGCCGACCGGGCGGCGTCGGCGCACGGCCGCAGGTCGGCGATGATGGCGTCCAGCTCGGCCCGTTCGCGGTCCAGCTCGTCCAGGGTGGATTCGCTGGCGGTCAGCTCGGCGCGGTCGTCGGCCAGCGCGCGTTCGGTGCCGGCGATCTCGGTCTCGAGTTCGCCGATGTCGGATCGCTGGACCAGGAACAGGGCGACGAACAGGCCCGCCGCGGCGGCCAGCGCGGCGACGACCACGGCCAGCGCGGTCACCGTGGTGCGCCGCACACCGGGCGGTTTCGGCTCGGTCATGGGTGTTTTCCCCTTTCTCCGGTTCGGTGTGGTCCATGCTCCGGAGACGGGGCCGTGAAGGTAAGCGGAAGGATCCAGGGTTGAATGACGGGCCACGGCGCCCGACCCCGTGGGTGCCCGCGATCGGAGGACACATGGCGAAGGAAACCCGGGACGTCGAGCGCATCTACTCCACCGCCGACGTCGTGGCCAAGCTGCGGCGGCTGGCCGACGCGCTGGAGTCCGAGACGTCCTTCCGGATCCAGATCGCCGGGGAGCGGTTCCGGGTCCCGGCGCGCGCGCAGTTCTCCATCGAGCACGAGCGCGGTGACGACGAGGAGGAGATCGAGTTCCAGCTCAAGTGGAAGCTCGATGACGACGGTGAGGACGCCGAGCAGGACGAGGTCGTCTGAGATCCCCCGTGGGCGGGGCGACGGCGATCGTCGTCCCGCCCATAATGGGACCGTGGACGACTATCGCGCGGGGTGCGCGGAGATCGAGTCGGTGTGGGCGCGCGAGATCGCCGGCGAGGACGGGCCGCTGCCCGGGTCGGGGCTGACCGCGCTGGTGACCCCGCAGGGCTGGTGCGGGCACGTGGAGCCGGCCGACGGCCGGTGGGCCGTGGGCGTGCTGGCCGCCGCGAAGACGATCGTCGCCGCGGTCGCCGCCGCCTACGACGTGCCGGAGCGGGCGGTCACCATGCGCCCCGACGGTGAGCGGGCGGTGTTCGTCTGGGTGTATTCCACGGCCGGTGGCGCCGACTACCACCGGGGCTGGCCGCATCCGCCGCTGGACGGCAGCGAGTACATCGACATCCAGCGGGAACGGCCGGGCACCAGCCTGCTCGATCTCGTCCAGCTGACCACCAGGGCCCGGTCCTACCAGGAGACCTGGTCGGCGCTGCGCACCGGCCGGCAGGTGGACATGGCGCAGTTGGTGCGCCGCTACCACCGCCTTCGCGCGGGGATCCACGACCTGTTGCCGCGTACCCGCCCCGACCAGCTCCGCGACATCCTGTTGCAGGTCGGGGTGAGTCGTGAGGCCCTGCCCGACGACGTGGCCGAGACCATCGGCTACCCGGCGGGCAGTGAGCTGACCATTCCCTTTCCCAGAGCCTGAATGGTCACGGCCTGACTCGTCACGCCCGGGGTTTGTCGGCCACCGGGACCAGTTCGGTGCAGCGCCCCAGCCCCAGTCGCGGTGTGTTGACGTAGACGGTCTCGGCGTAGCGGGACAGGTAGGTCTCGTGCCAGATGCCGACCGCGTCGGCGGCGCGGACCGCGCGGCGGTTGAACGCCTTCCACGCCGGCCAGTGCCCGGCGTGCGGCGCGGCGGCGTACTCGTAGAGCTTCTCCAGGCTGTTCCAGTACTGGACGACCGTGGGGTGCGGGCCCTCCAGCATGAGCCGGTGGCCGAGCAGGCCGGAGTCCTCGGCCTCGCCGAGTTCCCGCAGCATCGTGGGCATGGCACGCAGGACCGGCAGCCACAGGTCGGGTCGCCAGAACTTGTTGATGGTCATCCCGATCAGGAAGACCACGAGCTCACCGTCGTAGTGATGGGTCATCCGACCGGATACGACCATAAGCGCACAGTCAACACGAATCCCGGGCTTCGCGGAAGGTGACCGGCAGGGGTTTGCCGGCTGTCCGAACGGGCACGCAACACCCATGACCGAGTCCGAGACCGGACCGTCGATCCGGCCCTCGCGCACCGACGGCGTGATCCTGGCCGTGGGTCTGGTCTACGTGGTTCTCGCGGTGGCCGGGACGGTCAAGGTCGGGTGGCACGACTTCGGTTGGTCGGAGCCGGACCGCGTGTTCTGGGTGTTCGGTGTGAGCACCCTGGCCAACGTCGTGCACGGTGTCGTCGGACTGGTCGGCCTGTTCGCCGCGGTCGGTAGCGCCGCGTTCGCGTTCACCCCGGTGCTGGGCGTGACATTCACGGCGATGGCGGCGTTCGGCATCGTCGCGATGTCGGCCAACGACGGCGGCGACCCGCTCAACCTGACCTGGTGGAACGTGATCCTGTACGTGGTGAGCGCGGTGGCCTGCGGGTACGCCTACATAGGCCGCGTGCACGACCTGCACCTGCGGCGGACACGGACCTCAGCCGGCCGGTGAGGGCCCCAGCGGCAGTGCCGGGGCGAGTCGTTCGAGGACCTCGACCATGGCGGGGACGTCGTCGGGGCGTGGGTCGGGCACGGTGCCGGCGCCGGCCAGGGGGTGGACCAGGACGTGGTCGGCACCGGCGTCGAGGTGTTCCTGGACGCGCCGGGCGATGGTGGTCTCGTCGCCCCACACGGCGATGGCGTCCAGGAGGCGGTCGCTGAGGCTGCCGGCGAGGTCGTCCTCGTCGTAGCCGAGGTCGCGCAGGTTGTTGGCGTAGGGGGATGGCAGGCCCCGGGCGGCGAGGTTGGCGCGGGCGGTGGCGCGGGCGCTGACCGGGTCGGTGTCGAGCACGACGGCCTGGTGGGGGATGAGCAGCTTGTCCGGCCCGAGGATCCGCCGGGCGCGGGCGGTGTGTTCGACGGGGACCAGGAACGGCTGGACGCCGTCGGTGCGTTCCCTGGCCAGTTCCAGCATGCGCGGTCGCAGCGCGCCCAGGACGCGGGGGAACGGGGCGGGTGGTGCGCCGTCGGCGGCGGCGTCCATCTGGTCGAGGTAGGCGGTCATCCGCCGCAGTGGGCGGTCGTAGCTCTGGCCGCTGTGCTCGACCAGTGGGCGGTGGCTGATCCCGAGGCCGAGCACGAACCGGCCGGGGTAGGCCTGCGCCAGGGTGGCGCCGCCGCCGTGCATGGCCGCGCCGTGGCGGGCCCACAGGTTGGCGATGCCGGTGCCGATGACGAGCGTGCGGGTGGCGGCCAGCAGGATCCCGTGGTGGGCGAAGGCCTCCTTGCCGCCGATCGTCTCGCCGCTCCACAGCGAGCCGTAGCCGAGTTCCTCGATCCGGGTGGCGGCCCGGCGTTCGACGTCGGCCGGGGTGACGGCGAGGGTCGGCGGCGCCAGCCAGACCCCGGTGCGTCCCAGTCGTTCCCGCATCGCGCTCCTCCTCAACTGAAACGGAACGGTTCTCCGTTTGGCTGCCGCTACGATATGGAACGGTTCTCCGTTTTGGCAAACCTCCGGGAGGGGCGGACATGGACACACCGGCGTCGCCCCGGGCCGACGCGCGGCGCAACCGCGAGCGGGTGCTCGCCTCGGCCGGTGAGGTGTTCGCCCGGCACGGCGTCGACGCCTCGCTCAACGACATCGCCCGCCGGGCCGGGGTCGGCCCGGCCACGCTCTACCGCCACTTCCCGACGCGCGAGGCGCTGCTGGTGGCGCTGCTCGCCGACTGCTACGACGCCCTCGCCGCCCAGGCGCGCGACCTGCTCGACGATCCCGCGCCGGACGCGGCCCTGGTCACGTGGCTGCGTGCCTTCGCCGCCCACGTCACCGTCTTCCGTGGCCTGGCGGAGCCGGTGCGCGCCGTGCTGACCGACGAGACCTCGGCGCTGTCGGCGGCCTGTCACGGCATGCGCGCGGCGTGGGCCGACCTGCTCGACGGCGCGCGCCGCCGGGGCGCCGTGCGCGCCGACGCGCGGCCGGAGGACCTGCTGCGGCTGGTCAACGCGATCGCCTGGGCGACCGAGGATCTCCCCGGCCGCGCCGACGAGACCGATCGCCTCCTCACGCTGGCCCTGGACGGTTTCCGGCCGTAGGTCCGGTTGACCCACCGTTGACGAACCGGTCACCCGTGTGCAACCTTTGAGGCCCGGTTCGCAAGAAGTCGACTGATCGACGCAAATTGCTTGGCTACGGTCTGAAACTTCGGACCGGTGTCCTTCCCTGCCTGCTCGTCACCACCGAACAGAGGACACCCATGGAACGCACGCTGCCCCGATGGCGGCTGGTCACCGGCCTGCTCACGGCCTTACTGCTCGTCGTCGGCCTCCTGCCGAGCGCCTCGGCCGCCACCGGCCCCACCGCGCCCACCGCGTCCCCCGCGGCCACGTCCGCCCCGGCCGCCAGCGCGGTGCTGGACGCGACCCTCTCGGCCAGCAGCTCGCTGCCCGAGTACCCCGTCGGCAACGCCCGTGACGGCAACCAGTCGACCTACTGGGAGTCCGCCAACAACGCCTTCCCGCAGTGGATCCAGGCCGACCTCGGCGACTCGGCCCGCGTCGACCGGGTGGTGCTCAAGCTGCCGGCCTCGTGGGGCCAGCGGACCCAGACCCTGACCGTCCAGGCCAGCACCACCGGGACCACGTTCACCACGGTCGCCGCGAGCACCGGCCACCGGTTCGACCCGGCCTCGGCCAACACCGTCGCCATCCAGTTCACCGCGATCACCACCCGCTACCTGCGGCTGACCGTCACCGCCAACACCGGCTGGCCGGCCGCGCAGCTCGCCGAGTTCGAGGTGCACGGGCCGGTCTCCGGGGACACCCAGGCGCCGACCGCGCCCGGCACCCTGACCTACACCCAGCCGGCGTCCGGGCAGATCCGCCTGGCCTGGAGCGCGGCCACCGACGACACCGGCGTCACCGCCTACGCGGTGTACCGCGACAACGCGCTGGTCACCACCGTGCCCGGCGACCAGCTCAGCCACACCGAGACCCAGCCGGCGTCCGCGACCGTCGAGTACTTCGTGCGCGCGCGGGACGCCGCCGGCAACGAGTCGGCTGACAGCAACCGGGTGACCCGGGTCGGGCAGGGCCAGGAAGGCGAGAACCTGGCCGTCGGCAGGCCGATCGAGGCCTCCTCGACCGTGCACAACTTCGTCGCCACCAACGCCAACGACGACAACGCCGGCTCGTACTGGGAGTCCGCCGCCGGCTACCCGTCCACGCTCACCGTGAAGCTGGGCTCCAACGCCGACATCACCTCGGTGGTGGTCAAGCTCAACCCCGACCCGATCTGGGGCCGGCGCACGCAGAGCTTCGAGGTACTCGGCCGCGACCAGGACTCCGGCGAGTTCGCCACGCTGCTCGCCCGCGCCGACCACGTCTTCGACCCGGCCACCAACCAGAACACGGTGACCCTGCCGGTCAACGGCCGCGCCGCCGACGTGCGACTGCGGTTCCACGCCAACTCCGGCGCACCCGGCGGACAGGTCGCCGAGTTCCAGGTCATCGGCACCTCGGCCCCCAACCCCGACCTGACGGTCGCCTCGCTGGCCTGGACGCCGACCGCGCCCGACGAGTCGAGCGAGATCTCGCTGTCGGCGACGGTGCGCAACACCGGCCCGGTCGCGGCCCCGGCCACGACCGTCAACTTCGCGCTCGGCGGCTCGGTGGCCGGCAGCGTCCCGGTGGCGCCACTGGCGGCCGGGGCGTCGGCGACGGTGTCGCTGGACGCGGGCAGCCGCGCCGAGGGCAGCTACACCGTGTCGTCCACAGTGGACCCGTCGAACACCGTCGTCGAGCAGGACGACACCAACAACACCTTCACCTCGCCGGACCGGCTGGTCGTCAGCCAGGCGCCCGGCCCGGACCTGCGGATCACCGGCATCACCGCCACCCCGCCCAACCCGGCGGTCGGTACCAGGGTCAGCTTCGCCGTCGCGGTGGAGAACCGGGGCACCTCGGCGGCGGCCGCGTCGGTGACCAGGCTGGTCGTCGCCGGCACCACGCTGGACACCGCCACCTCATCGATCGCCGCCGGTGCCACGGTGAACGTCGCGGTCAACGGCACCTGGACCGCGACCAGCGGCGGCGCCACGATCACCGCCCAGGCCGACGCGACCGGCGCGGTCGCCGAGACCAACGAGAGCAACAACGTGGCGTCGCACTCGATCGTCGTCGGACGCGGGGCGTCGGTGCCCTACGTCGAGTACGAGGCCGAGGACGCCCAGTACGACGGCACGCTGCTGGAAACCGATCCGCTGCGCACCTTCGGGCACACCAACTTCGCCACCGAGTCCTCCGGGCGCAAGTCGGTACGGCTGACCTCCACCGGCCAGTACGTCGAGTTCACCTCCACCATCCCGTCGAACTCCATCGTGGTCCGCAACTCGGTCCCCGACGCGGCGGGCGGCGGTGGGGCCGAACACACGATCAGCCTGTACGTCAACGGAACCTTCGACCGGAAGCTGACCCTGTCCTCGCGGCACAGTTGGCTCTACGGCAACACCGACGACCCGGAGGGACTGACCAACTCCCCGCAGGCCGACGCCCGGCGGCTGTTCGACGAGTCGCACGCGCTGCTCTCGCGCTCCTACCCGGCCGGCACGAAGTTCCGGCTCCAGCGTGACGCCGGGGACGACGCGGCGTTCCAGATCATCGACCTGGTCGACCTGGAGCAGGTCGCGCCGCCGCTGTCCAAGCCGGCGGAGTGCACGTCGATCACCGAGTACGGCGCGGTGCCCGACGACGGCAACGACGACACCGCCGCGATCCAGCGCGCGGTGACCGACGACCAGAACGGCGTGATCTCCTGCGTCTGGGTCCCGGCCGGCCAGTGGCGCCAGGAGCAGAAGATCCTGACCGACGACCCGGACAACAACGGGCAGTACAACCAGATCGGGATCAGCAACGTCACCATCCGGGGCGCCGGCATGTGGCACTCGCAGTTCTACACGCTGACCCAGCCGCAGGACGCCGGCGGCATCAACCACCCGCACGAGGGCAACTTCGGGTTCGACATCGACAAGAACACCCAGATCTCCGACATCGCGATCTTCGGCTCCGGCCGGATCCGGGGCGGTGGCGGGGCCGAGGGCGGGGTCGGCCTCAACGGCCGCTTCGGCACCGGCACCAGGATCTCCAACGTGTGGATCGAGCACGCGAACGTCGGGGTCTGGGTCGGCCGGGACTACAGCAACATCCCGGCGCTGTGGGGTCCGGCCGACGGCCTGGAGTTCACCGGCATGCGCATCCGCAACACCTACGCCGACGGCATCAACTTCACCAACGGCACCAGGAACTCGCGGGTGTTCAACTCCTCGTTCCGCACCACCGGCGACGACTCGCTCGCGGTGTGGGCCAACCAGTACGTCAAGGACACCAGCGTCGACGTCGCGCACGACAACGAGTTCGTCAACAACACGATCCAGCTTCCCTGGCGGGCCAACGGGATCGCGATCTACGGCGGCTACGGGAACAAGATCGAGAACAACCTGGTGTACGACACGATGAACTACCCCGGGATCATGCTGGCGACCGATCACGACCCGCTGCCGTTCTCCGGGCAGACGCTGATCGCCAACAACGCGCTGTTCCGGTGCGGCGGGGTGTTCTGGGGCGAGCAGCAGGAGTTCGGTGCGATCACGTTCTTCGCGCAGAGCAGGGACATTCCCGGTGTGACACTGCGCGACACCGAGATCCATGACTCGACCTACGACGGGATCCAGTTCAAGACCGGTGGCGGCAACGTGCCGAACGTCGGGATCACCAACGTGACGATCGACGACTCGAACAACGGGGCCGGGATCCTCGCGATGGGTGGTGCCCGGGGCAGCGCCACGCTCACGAACGTGACCATCACCAACTCGGCCGACGGCGACGTCGTGGTCGAACCGGGGTCGCAGTTCGTGATCAACCAGGGTCCGTGAGCGGTCGACGGTCTGGACCAATACTTGGTCTGGACCATAGACTGATGTGCGGTCCGTAGTCGTTCGAACACGGAGGGGTCGTCATGGGTGCACTACGTCAGGGAGTCGCGCTCATGGCGGCCCTGGTGGGCACGGCCGGTCTGCTGATCGTGCCCACCACCTCGGCCGCCGCCGGGACCTCGGAGCCGGACCGGATGCGGGCCCAGTTGCCGCTGGTGGAGGCCGCCGACGTCGTCTCCGCCGAGGTGCGCCGGGGCCCGGCCGGCGGTTTCGCCGGCATCTCCCTGGCCGAGGACCACGTGGAGCTGTGGTGGAAGGGCGCCCTGCCGGCCAGGGTCGCCGCCGCCGTCGAACGGGCCGGTGACGTGGCCGAGGTCCAGGTCGAGCCGGCCCGCCACTCCGAGGCCGAACTGCGCGCGGCGGCCGCCCGGCTGGAGGCCGCCGGTGACCCGGCGGTGCACGCGATCAAGCTCCCCGCCGACGGCAGTGGCCTGGTGCTGGGCACCACCGCGCCGGTGGCCGCCAGCGCGGCCGCCTCGGTGGCCGGCGTCCCGGTGCGCACGGTCGTGGAGGAGCCGCTGGCCCCGGTGTCCCGGCAGAACGACGCCCCGCCGTGGAAGGGCGGCGCGACGATCGTGCTCGGCAACGCCGCCTGCACCTCCGGTTTCGCCGTGCGCAACGGCGCCAACCAGCGTTTCCTGCTGACCGCCGGCCACTGCGGCAACCCCGGGGTGCGGGTGACCGACCCGACGGGGGAGTTCATCGGCAACGCCGGTGCCAAGCACGCCGACCACGACATCATGCTGATCCCGACCGGCAACGTGGTGAACCGGCAGTACGTCGGCGGTGGGGACAGCAACACCACCGAGATCGTGCGCGGCTGGGGCGACGTCTACGTCGGCGAGTACCTGTGCCAGTCCGGGGTGACCAGTGCCCGGGAGACCGGCAACCCGGTGTGCAACATCAAGGTGCTGTTCTTCTACGCCGACCGCGAGGACCTGGTCGAGGGCGAGCAGATGAACGGCCAGCAGGCGGCCCGCCCTGGCGACAGCGGCGGCCCGGTCTACGGTCCCGCCGCCGGCGGCGGCGTGATCGCCAAGGGCACGGTCACCCGGGTGGCCGGCGCCCGGATCGGTTTCCAGGACTTCCGCACGGCCGACCGTGACTTCGGGGTCTACATCCCGCTCTGACGCCTCTGGTGAAACACATCGCGGATGTGTACCGTCCGGCTCGTGCGCCTGCCACGGGTTTCGCTCGCTGCCGCCGTCGTCCTCACCGTCCTGCTCACCGGTGCGCCCGCCGTGGCGCAACCACCGGCCACGCTGCCGATCGTGTTCGTCCACGGCAACTCCGGGTCGGCCGCCCAGTTCGCCACCCAGTTCCAGCGCTTCGCCGTCAACGGGTACCCGCAGGCACTGCTGTACGCCTACGAGTACGACTCCAGCGTGCCGGACAACACCGCCGCCGTCGCCGGCCTCGACCGTTTCGTCGACGGCGTGCTCGACGACACCGGCGCCGACCAGGTCCTGCTCGCCGCGCACTCGCGGGGGACGGCCGTCAGCCACGCCTGGCTCGCCGACCCGGCCAACGCCGCCGAGGTCGCGCGGTACGTCAACCTCGACGGCCGGAGCCTGCCCACTGAACCCGGCGGCGTGCCGACACTGGCCGTGTGGGGCGAGTGGCAGTCGCCACCGGACCCGGTGCACGGGGTCGTCGGCGCCATCGGCGGCGCCCGTAACGTCTACTTCCGGGACCTCGCGCACACCGAGACCGCGTCCTCCGCGCGCACCTTCCGCGAGATCCACCGCTTCTGGTTCGGCCGGGAGCCGGCGACCACCGACGTCCGGCCCGGCGCACCCGGCCGGGTCGAGGTCTCCGGCCGCGTCGTGCTGTTCCCGCAGAACACCGGCTACGCCGGCACCCGGCTGGACGTGTGGGAGGTCGACGCGGACACCGGCCAGCGCCGGGGCCACCGTCCCCTCGCCAGCCTCCCGGTCGGCGAGACCGGCGAGTTCGGCCCGCTGCGGGTGCACGGCCTGCGCACCCACGAGTTCGCCGTCACCCGCGAGGACGGCTCGGTCCACCACTTCTACCAGCAGCGCTTCACCCGCGACGACCACTTCCTGCGGCTCAACACCGGCCGCCCCGGCGCCGGGCTGGAGGCGTACACCAAGCACGACCCCCGGCACGTCAACCTGACCGTCGTCCGCGGCCGGGAACTGTGGGGCGACCAGCCGGTGAGCGACGTGCTGACCGTCGACCGCCGCCACGACACCACCCCGCCGATCAACGTGCTCACCCCCGGCGTCGCCCCGCGCACCGGTCCCGGCGGTGCCGGCGGCAACACCGGCGAGGTCAACGCGCTGTTCCTCACCGACGTCGGCGTCCGCACCGCCACCGGCTACGCGGACTCCGACCAGCGCACCGACCTCGGGAAGAACCAGCTGTTCCCGTTCGACAACCTCACCTTCCTCGCCGCCGCCGACGTCTTCGTGCCGGCCGACCCGGCCGCGAGGGGGACGGTCCGGCTGGCGCTGACCCACCGGGGCGGACAGCGCGCCGAGGTGGTCAACGTGCCGGGCTGGCCCTCGACCGATCACCGGATTACGGTGGCGTTCAAGGATTACGTCCCTGGGTGAGGGAGTCGGTATGGACCCGCGACACCGTTCACGGTCTCTTGTGGAGGGTCCGGCCAGGGCTCACGCCAGGGCCTTCCTCAAGGGCATGGGGATCTACGGCGGTGACGCGCTGGAACGCCCGTTCGTCGGGGTGGCGCACTGCTGGACCGAGACCATGCCGTGCAACCTCAACCACCGCACGCTCGCCGGGTCCGTGAAGGACGGTGTGCGCGCGGCCGGCGGCACCCCCATGGAGGTCAACACGATCGCGATCTCCGACGGGATCACCATGGGCTCGCCGGGGATGCGGACCTCGCTGGTGTCCCGGGAGGTCATCGCCGACTCCATCGAGCTGGTCGCGCGCGGCCACCGCTTCGACGCGCTGGTCGGCATCGCCGGCTGCGACAAGACGCTGCCGGCGGCGGTGATGGCCATGGCCAGGGTCGACGTGCCCAGCGTGCTGCTCTACAGCGGGTCCATCCGCCCCGGCTGCTGGCGCGACCAGGAGGTCACCGTGCAGGAGGTGATCGAGGCGGTCGGCGCGCACGCCGTCGGGAAGATCACCGACGCGGAGTTGGAGGAGCTGACCGAGGTCGCCTCGCCCGGCTTCGGCACCTGCGGCGGCATGTTCACGGCCAACACGATGGCGATGGCCTTCGAGGTGATGGGCCTGAGCCCGCTCGGCTCGGCGATGGTGCCGGCCCAGGACGAGCACCGGGGTGACGTCGCCGCGGCCGCCGGCCGGCTGGCGATGACCGTGCTGGAGCGGGACCTGCGCCCGCGTGACCTGATCACCCGGGCCTCGCTGCGCAACGCCATGGTCGCCGTCGCCGCCGCCGGCGGGTCGACCAACGCGGTGCTGCACCTGCTGGCGGTGGCCGCCGAGATGGGCGTGGCGATCACCATCGACGACCTGGACGAGGTCAGCGCCGCGACCCCGCTGCTGTGCGACCTCAAACCCGGCGGCCGGTTCGTGGCCACCGACCTGTACGCCGCCGGTGGCGTGCCGCTGCTGGCCCGCCGGCTGATCGAGGGCGGCCTGCTCGACCCGGACGTCCCCACGGTCACCGGCGCCACCCTCGGTGAGGCCGCCCGGGACGCGCCGGAGACCCCCGGTCAGCAGGTCGTCCGGCCACTGGACCGCCCGCTCAAGCCGACCGGCGGCCTGGCGATCCTGCGCGGCAACCTCGCCCCGGACGGCTCGGTGGTCAAGCTCTCCGGCCACGAACGGCTCTGGCACCGGGGCCCGGCGCGGGTGTTCGACAGCGAGGAGGCGGCGATGGCCGAGGTCCTCGGCGGCCGGATCAGGCCCGGTGACGTGGTGGTGATCCGGGGCGAGGGACCGGCCGGCGGGCCGGGCATGCGCGAGATGCTCTCGGTGACCGGCGCGCTGGTCGGCGCCGGCCTCGGCCAGGACGTCGCGCTCATCACCGACGGCCGGTTCTCCGGCGCCACCAGGGGTTTCATGGCCGGACACGTGGCGCCGGAGGCGGTGCGGGGCGGCCCGATCGCGGCGGTGGCCGACGGCGACCAGGTGACCATCGACGTCACCGCCCGGCGTATCGACGTCGACCTGCCGGCCGAGGAGATCGAGCGCCGGGCGAAGGCCTGGCGGCCGGCGCCCAACCCGTACCGCACCGGCGCGCTGGCCAAGTACGAGGCGCAGGTCGGCAGTGCGAGCACCGGCGCGACCACCAACCCGGCACTTCCCGTGCCAGGGCGGTCGCGCCCGGTGGAGGACTAGCTAGCCTCGGCGGAGCAGCTCACTGAGCCGCCCGCCGATCGCCGGCAGGGCGAGGACGCGGCGCCTGGCGGGCGCGTCCATCGCGGCGACCGCCCGGCCGAGCTGGCCGAGCGCGCCCTCGGCGACCGCGGAGTGCAGCAGCGTGGTCAGCGTCCGGTCGTCGGCCTCGGCCGCGTAGCCGGCCAGGCGCCCGCGCAGCGCGTCGTCGGTCAGCCGGTCGATCACCGACAGCGCCACCGCGTGCAGGTCGGTCGGCTCGTCGAGGGCGTGCGCGACGACCCGGCGCAGCCGGTCGTCGGGCAGCAGGGCGACCGTCCTGGTCAGCTGGTCGTCGGACTCGGCGTAGAACGCGATCCGCAGCAGCGCGTCCTCGGAGATCACCGTCACGACCTCGCGCACCAGCCATGACGTGGCCGCGTCGAGCAGCCGGCCGAGCGTCACGTACTCGCCGCGCACCACCAGCTCCAGCACGACGGCCACCGCGCGGTCGGGGCGCATCCTGGCCACCAGCGCCACGGCCCGGCGCGGGTCCAGGTGCGGGCTGGCCTCGGCGAGGTAGTCGACCGGCATCCGGTCGGCCAGCTCGGCGGCCTTGTCCGGGGCCATCTCGCCGGCGATCCTGGCCGCGAGGTACGGGGTGAACGCGCGCAGTGCGATCCGCACGTTCACCGGGGTCGGCAGCAGCGTGGTGATGGTGGCGACCCGCTGGAAGACCGTCCGGTGCTCGTCGTAGAGGGCGGCGACCACCCGCTCGCGCAGCCGGCGGATCTGGTGCTGGTCGAGGGTGGCGGCGAAGCGCAGGTCCTCGGTCGGGAGGTCGAGCGTGCGCGCCAGCTTGACCAGCTCGGCCTTCGTCGCCAGGTCGGTGACCATCAGCTCACCGCCCGACGAACCTGGCGACACTGGCCCGGACCAGCGCCGGCATCTGCCGCATCGCCTCGTCGGTGGCCGTCGCGAGCGCCCGCGACTGGCGTCGGCGCGCGGCGCGCAGGGCGTCGTGCAACTCGGTCAGGTCGCGCTCGGACAGGCTGTCGAGCAACCCGGCGTCGGCGCCCAGCCGCCGGCGCAGCACCTCCCGTAAGTCACCCCTCATCATCCAGACTGTGTCATGCCCGGTACGGAATGCGACACCCGGACCACGACCGGCGCCGAGGGCTCCGGCAGCCGCTGCGAATCGTGGCAAGTACGATCTGTTGCCATGACGCGCATGCTCGTGACCGGCGGAGCCGGCTTCATCGGCTCCAACTTCGTTCACTACACGCTCAAGCAGCACCCCGGGTACGAGATCTGCGTGCTGGACTCGCTGACCTACGCGGGGCACCGGGAGAGCCTGGCGCCGGCGGCGAACAACATCGAGTTCGTCGAGGGCGACATCTGCGACGTCGAGCTGGTCGACCGGCTGATGTCCCGTACCGACGTGGTGGTGCACTTCGCCGCCGAGTCGCACGTGGACCGGTCGTTGCACGACCCGGAGCCGTTCATCCGCACCAACATCACCGGTACGTACATCCTGCTGGAGGCGGCGCGCAAGTACGAGGTCCGCTTCCACCACGTGTCCACCGACGAGGTGTTCGGCGACCTCCCGCTGAACTCGGACGAGAAGTTCACCGAGGAGACTCCGTACAACCCGTCGAGCCCGTACTCGGCGAGCAAGGCGAGCTCGGACACCCTGGTGCGCGCCTGGGTCCGCTCGTTCGACGTCCAGGCGACGTTGTCCAACTGCGCCAACAACTACGGGCCGTTCCAGCACGTGGAGAAGTTCATTCCCCGGCAGATCACCAACGTGCTCGTCGGCGACCGCCCGAAGCTCTACGGCGAGGGCGAGAACATCCGCGAGTGGACTCACGTCGACGACCACAACGCGGCGGTGCACCTGATCGTCTCGAACGGCCGCATCGGGGACACGTACCTGATCGGCTCGGGTGACGAGCGCAGCAACAAGGACATCCTGGAGACCACCCTGGAGCTCATGTACCAGGAGCGGGACGCCTACGACCGGGTGCCCGACCGCCCTGGCCACGACCTGCGCTACGCCAACGACTCCACCAAGATCCGCACCGAGCTGGGCTGGGTGCCGACCTACGCCGACCTGCGCGCCGGCATGGCCCAGACGATCGACTGGTACCGCCACAACGAGTGGTGGTGGAAGCCGCAGAAGGAAGGCACCGAGGCGACCTACCGGGTCCTCGGCCGCTAGTCCCCGGGCGGCGGGCCGACGGGGTAGGACGTGCCGCCGGCCCGGAACGTCTGGGCGTACAGCCGCGCGTTGCGGTCGGTGATCCTGGCCAGGTCGTCGTCGGTGGTGGCGGTGAGCAGCAGCGCCAGCAGGAACGTCAGCCGCTCGGCCGGCACCCGCAGGCCCGGGGTCGTCAGGACGGCGGTGGGCAGCGGGTAGGTCAGCACGACCCCGAACTCGCCGATGTCGGCCGGCGTCAGGTCGGCCAGGGTGCGCGTCAGCAGGTCGTCAGCGGCCGAGTCCGGCAGGAACACGTTGGGCCACGGGTGGCGCCGCGTCCAGTCCCCGGCCGCGCGGCGGGCGGCGACGGTGGGGGCGAGCCGGTCGAGGTGGAGCCCGTAGGCCAGTTCCGCGGACTCCCGGACCGTACCCAGATCGTCCACAGTGGACTCCGTGGGCAGGTGGGCGACCACCTCGATCTCGTAGCGCGTCCCGGTCGCCGTCGGCTTGGTGAACCCCTGTACGTGGTCGAAACGCCGCTCGTCCACCAGTCGGCGCAGGTCGGCGGTGAACCGGTGCTGGTCGTCGTAGCCGAGCCGGTGGCGGCGGACGGTCGCCGGCGCGGGCACCAGGGCGACCGTGGCGCGCACGATCACCCCGTGCCGGCCCAGGCCGGCGCGCACCGCGTCGAACAGTGCCGGCTCGCGGGTGGCCGAGCAGGTCACCAACTCGCCGCCGGGTGTCACCACGTCCAGCTCACGCACGGTGTCGGTCTGCGCGCCGTACCGGTGGGAGGTGCCGCCAAGCCCGCCGGTCGACAGCGTGCCGCCGACGGTGGTGTGCGGGTAGTCGGTGAGCACCGGCGGGGTCAGCCCCAGCGGCAGGGTCGCGGCCAGCAGCGTGCTCCAGCGCGTGCCGGCGGCCACCACCGCACGGTCGCGCCCGACGGCGTGCACGCCCGTCAGCGAGCCAAGGTCGAGCAGCACGCCGCCGTCGGTCTGGGCCTGGCCGCCCATCGCGTGCCCGGCGCCCCGCGCGACCAGGTCAAGTCCGGCGGCCCCGGCCCAGCGGGTCGCCGCCACGACGTCGTCGACCGATCCCGCGCGGGCCACCAGCGCCGGCCGGTGGGCGACGACACCGCCGAAGTCGGTGGCGTAGGCCGACAACACGCGGTCGTCGGTGTGCACGGTGCCGTGCGGCAGGATCACGACCGGACCTGGCCCACCAGGGTCGCCAGCGCCGTACGGTCCACTGTGGACTGGTCGCCGGCCAGCCAGGCGCCGACCACCCGGACGAACCCCTCCGGCTCCATCGGCTGGACCAACGCGTCCTGCTCGTCCACGGTGATCGTGCCGGGCCGACTCGGATGGAGCAGCAGTACGCCGCGCACGTCCAGCCACGGCAGCAGCGCCCGGTAGGCCGCCAGCCGCGAGGCCAGCCCCGAGGTGCCACCACGGAAGAGATGTCCGTTGCGCCACACCACGTTCTCGTCGTCCATCCGGTAGTGACCTGGCAGCCACACCTTGGACTCGACGAGCACCAGCCGCCGCCCGCACAGCACCGCGTGGTCCACGTCGGCGAACACCGACCCCGGCTCGCCGGCCAGCCCGTGGCAGACCCGCACGGCCGGGATCCGCGCCAGGTACAGCGACAGCAGATCGGCGGTCAGCCGCTCCCCGGCCTCGTCCTCCTCGGTGCCCGGACTGCCGAACACCCGCCGCGTGCCGAACTCCCCGAAGAACGCCCGGTCCGCCCGGTCGGCGGCGGCCAACTGCCGGGCCGCGACCGTCCCCAGGACGGCCAGCACCACCAGCCAGCCCGCGATCAGCGCCACCGGTGCCCCCACCGTCACCAGGACGAACAGGATCACCAGCCACCCGGCGACCACCCCCGCGACCAGCCCGACCGGCGGCCGGCCGGTCGGGACGAACGTGACCCGCCGGCTCACCATGTCCCACCACGGGATCGTCCGGTGGTCGATCACCGGCAGTGGCGGGGTGGTGTCCTCCCGCCACGGCGGTGGCGGCTTGGGGACGCGGACCTCCTGGTCCTCCCCGGTCTCCTCACCGCGGTCGTAGTCGGCCCGTGACTGGGGGTCGCTGAGCGTCTCGTACGCCTCGCGCAGCAGCCGGAAGGTGCCGGCCGTACCGCCCGCGTCGGGGTGCATGACCTTCGCGAGCGACCGGTAGGCCGACCTGATCTCGGCGGACGTGGCGCCGGGCCGCACGCCGAGCAGTTCGTAGTAGTCCACCTCGCGCACGCACACCGCCGTTTCTCCGTCGTGGTCACCAGAGAAGAGATTATGGCGCGCCGCCTCTGCCCACGAAGTGGGATCTGGTTTGTGCCCGGCTAGTTGAATGTCGTTCATGACGACACGACGTACCGCGATCGCCGCCCTGTCCGCGACCCTGCTGCTCGGCCTGACCTCCGCCGGGACCGCCGCCTCGGCGTCCTCCGACGGTGTGAGGCAGGGAGTCGGGCACGGGGCGGGACCGGGCGAGACCTACAAGCGCACCGAGCTGTACTTCGGGGGCAACCGGCCCGACGGCAGCGAGATCACCCCGGCCGAGTTCGAGCTGTTCCTGGACAAGGAGGTCACCCCCGCCTTCCCGGACGGGCTGACCTGGCTGGAGGGCCACGGCCAGTGGATGGGCGGCAAGGAGGACTCCTACGTGCTGATCATCCTGTACCCGTTCCACGACCGGGACGCCAACGGCGAGCTGGAGGAGATCCGCGAGGACTACAAGGCCCAGTTCGAGCAGCAGTCGGTGCTGCGGGCCGACAGCACCGACCGGGTGTCCTTCTGAGCCGGTGCCCGGCCGGCCCCGTACCGGCCGGGCACGAACCCGCTCAGCCCTCGGGGATCCCGTTCGGTGGCGGCGCGTCACCGGCGGCCGAGTCGTCCTCCTCGATCGGGGCGTCGCCGATGTCGGTGACCAGGACCGGGGTCAGCTCCTGACCCACCCCGCCCTTGATCTCCACGACCTGCATGCCCGAGATGCCGAGGTGGCTCTCGCCGGAGAAGCGGAACGGGGCCAGCGCCGGGCCCTGGAAGTCCGCTCCGGACTTCTCGATCGCGGCCACCACACCCTCACGTGTCGGGTTCTCCCCGGCGGCCAGCATCGCCTGGACGAACGTGTACGCCTGGGACATGCCGAACACCCGGTAGTTGGTCAGCTCGCCCTCGCCGCCGTGCTCGTCCCACACCTTCTGCCACAGCGTCATCCACGGGTCGTCCGGCACGTCGGTGCCCGGGATGTACTCGGTGGTGACCACACCGTCGAGCAGCTGGGTACCGTCGGTCACCGCGCCCTCGGAGAACCGGGCCAGCAGCGAGCCGACCAGCGCCGGGTCGGCGCCCACGTTGCTGTAGAACCACTTGGGCTGGTACCCCAGCCGCAGCGACACCAGCTGGCTGAGCGCGGTGTAGGACGGCGTGGTGAACCCGAGGACCAGGTCGGCGCCGGAGGCCTGCAACGCGGCCATCTGCGGCGCGACGTCGGTGTTGCCCGACTGGTACTTCTGCACCTCGACGATCTGGCCGTCGATGAACTGGCGCACGCCCTTCTCGCCGTCGCGACCGAAGTCGTCGTCCTGGAGGAACAGGGCGACCTTCGCGTCCGGCAGGTTCTCCGCCACCCACTGGCCGATGATCTTGCCCTCGATCTCGTAGTCGGGCTGCCAGCCGAAGGTGAACGGGCTCTTGTCCGGCTGGTCGCCCCACTGCAGCGACCCGGAGGACACGAACAGGTCGGGCACCTTCTCGCCGTTGAGGAAGTCGACCACGGCGCCGTGGGTCGGCGTGCCGAGCCCGCCGACCATCGCGAAGATCTCCTCGTTGAGCACCAGCTCGTTGGTGACCTGGCTGGTCGTGGTCGGGTTGTAGGCGTCGTCGCGGACCACGAACTCGATCTTCCGGCCGTTGATGCCGCCGTTGGCGTTGACGTAGTCGTAGTAGGCCTGGTGACCGCTCGGGATCTCGCTGTAACCGGGCGCGGCGACGCCGGTCAGCGGGAAGTGGCCGCCGATCGTGATGGTGTCGTCGGTGATGCCGACCGTCGACCCCTCCACCGCCGGGTCCCGCTCGCGTTCCTCGCCGGCCCCGCAGGCGGCCAGCAGCGCGCCGGCGCAGACCAGTGCGGTGACCCTCGTCCAGCGTTTCGTCCAACGCCTCATGGTCGTGCCTCCGAATCCGTTCTTGCTGACGGGGAACCGTGGTGCGCCGCGCGGCGCCGACGGGCGGCCAGGACACCGCCGGCGATCCCGGCGGGGGCGAACAGCACGACGAGCACCGTGACCAGGCCGTAGATCAGCGGCGCCAGCTCGGCGGCCCGCACATCGCTCAGGCCAAGGTCCTGGCCCCAGCCGGTGACCAGCTGGGGGAGGAAGGTGAGCAGCGCCGCGCCGATCAGCGCCCCGGTGAGGCTGCCCAGCCCACCGAGGACGATCGCGGAGAGCAGCAGCAGCGACAGCGTGAGGGTGAACCCGCTGGGCGCGGCGATCCTGGCCGAGAGCGCCAGCAGCCCACCGGCCAGGCCCGCGCAGGTCGCGCTGACGACGAAGGCCAACACCCGTGCCCGGCCGAGATCGATACCGGCCAGCTCGGCGGCGACCTCGTGGTCGCGGACCGCCCGCCAGGTGCGCCCGACCCGGCTCCTGGCCAGGTTGGCCAACAGGACGAACGTGACGATCAGGCACAACCAGCCCACGTAGGCCAGGTACCGGCTGCTGCTCATGTCCTGCCCGGTGACGAAGAACACCGCGTCGGCGAACCAGTCGGGGATCCGCGGCACGCGCACGGTCAGCCCCTGCTCGCCGCCGAGCGCCTCCCCGAAGTACACCGGGATGCCGGGGACCGCGACCGCCAGGGCCAGCGTCGCGCCCGCCAGGTACGGCCCGTGCAGCCGGGCCGCCGCGACCCCGACCAGCGCCCCGGCGGCCAGCGCCACCCCGGCGGCCGCCAGCAGGACCAGCGGCAGCGCGAACGGCTCGTCGCCGCGCAGCAGCAGCGCCGCCGTGTACGCGCCGATCGCCATGAACGCGCCGTGCCCCAACGAGATCTGCCCGTTGAGTCCGATCAGGATGGTCAGCCCGCCGGCGGCGATGCCGTAGTAGGCCATGGCCGCGAACTGCGCGTTGCGGAACTGGCCGGTGCTCTCCAGCACCACCACGACCACCACCAGCCCCAGCAGGGCGAGCGTGAGGTGGCGGCGCAGCGGCGTGCGGCCCAGGACCCGGTCGGCGAGAGTCGCCATGTCACACCCTCCGCGCGCGGACGTGGGAGAACAGCCCGCCCGGGCGGACCAGCAGGACCGCCATCAGGATCACCAGACAGGCCAGCGGCACCAGCTCCGAGCCGACGTACCCGCTGACCAGGCTCAGCGCCAGCCCCAGGATCAGCCCGCCGGCCACCGCGCCGGGCGGGCTCTCCAACCCGCCGAGCACCGCCGCCACGAACCCGTACACCACCACGCCGTCCATGTAGGACGGGTGGACCAGCCCGCCGCCGGCGATCAGCAGCCCCGACAGCGACCCGACCAGCGCGGCCAGCGCCCAGCCCAGCGTCAGCATCCGGCCCACCCGCACCCCCAGCAGCCGGGAGATCTCCTGGTCGAACGCCGCCGCGCGCATCTTCAGCCCGAGGTCGGTGCCCCGGAACAGCAGCACCAGCAGCCCCATCACCACCATCACCGAGACGATCGTGAACACCCCGAACCCGGTCAGCGCGATCGTGGTGTCGCCGACCTGGAACCCGCGCAGCCCGAACGGCGCCGGGAACGACCGGTAGCGCGAACCGAAGACCAGCGCGGCCAGCGCGTGGATCACGATGAACAGGCCGAGCGTCAGGATCACCGCGTTGATCTCCGAACTGCCGGTCAGGTGCCGGACCACCAGCCGCTCCACCAGCGCGCCGAGCAGCAGGCCCGACACCAGCGCGACGGCGAAGCCGACCCAGTAGGACAGGCCGGCGTCGATGAGCACCAGCGCGAGGTAGGTGGTGATCATCGCCATCGGTGCCTGGGCGAAGTTGACGATCCGGGTCGCCCGCCAGATCAGCACCAGGGCGAGCGCGAACGCGGCATAGACCATGCCCAGTGTCAGTCCGGTGAGGACGGTCGTGATCAGCTGCTGCACGGGTTCTCCCTGGTCAGAATCCGAGGTAGGCGTGGCGGAGCTGCTCGTCCCCGGCGAGCGCGGCCGCCGTGTCGGACACGACCAGCCGGCCGAGGTTGAGCACGACACCCCGGTCGGCGATCGACAGCGCGCTGCGCGCGTTCTGCTCGACCAGCACCACGGTCAGCCCGTCGTCGGCGACCAGCGACGCCAGCAGGTCGAAGATCTGCACGACGATCCGCGGCGCGAGCCCCAGCGACGGCTCGTCGAGCAGCAGCACGGTCGGCTCGGCCATCAGTGCCCGCGCGATCACCAGCATCTGCCGTTCGCCGCCGGAGAGCACGTGCGCGGACTGCCGCCGCCGCTGGGCCAGCGCGGGGAACAACGCGTACGCCCGGTCGAGGTCACCGGCGCCGACCCGCCGCAGCCGCACCAGTCGGCCCAGGCGCAGGTTCTCCTCGACGGTCAGCTCGGTGATCACCCCACGGCCCTCCGGCACGTGCGCCAGCCCCAGCCGGGCCATCCGCTCGGCCGCGACCGTCGTCAGGTCGTGCTCGCCCAGGCGCACCGAGCCCCGGCTCGGCCGGACCAGCCCGGAGATCGTGCGCAGCAGCGTGGTCTTGCCGGCGCCGTTCGCGCCGAGCACCGCGGTGATCTGGCCGCGCGCGGCCGTGAAGCTCACCCCGTCCAGCGCGGTCACCGGCCCGTAGCCGGCGGTCAGGTCCTCGACGGCCAGCATCACGCCACGTCCTCACCGAGATAGGCGGCCAGCACCGCCGGGTGCTCGCGCACGTGGTCCGGGCCGCCGCGCGCGATGACCCGCCCGAAGTCGAGCACCACGATGTCGTCGCAGACGCTCATCACCAGGTCCATGTGGTGCTCGACGAGCATCACCGACGTGCGCGCGGTCAGCCCCCGGATCAGCTCGCCGATCTCGGCCATCTCGTCGTCGGCCAGGCCACCGGCCGGCTCGTCGAGCAGCAGCAGGTCCGGCTCGCCGACCAGCGCCCGCGCCAGCGCCACCCGCTTGCGCACCGGATAGGGCAGGCTCGCGGCGTACCGGCCGGCGACGTCGGCGATGTGCAGTTCGTCCAGCACGGCCAGCGCCCGGTCGGTCAGCGCGCGCTCGTCACGGTGGTGGCGGGGCAGGGCCAGCAGCGCCGGCCAGAACCCGGTGCGCACGTGCCGCCCGGCCCCGACCAGCACGTTGTCCAGCACGGTCATCCGGTCGAACAGCCCCAGGTCCTGCAGGCTGCGGGCGATGCCCAGCCCGGCGAGCCGGTGGGGCCGCAGGTCCGCCAGGACCTCACCGCGCCAGCGCAGCTCACCCGCGTCGGGCGCCACGAACCCGCAGGCGACGTTGAACAGGGTGGTCTTGCCGGCGCCGTTGGGCCCGATCACGCCGAGGACCTGGTGGGGGGCGACCGAGAGCGAGACGTCCGAGAGCGCGACGAGCCCGCCGAAGGTGACCGTCACACCGGACATCTCGAAACCAGTTGGTGGCACGCACGGACTCCCTACGCTGGGATGTGTGCGCCCACTGTGGTGCGCGGAGCACGATCGACGACATGGGCGCGGCGCCCAAAATCCGTCGTGCGAACCGACCCAATTCGCTCGCCGCGCTTGGTTGTTCTGTGCAGTGAGTGCCACTCTGACGGCCATGGACGTGGCCCGCCGCCCGCCGCCGGAGATGGCGGAGAAGATCGAACGCGCCTGGGCGTCGCTGCTCGGCCAGGCCGACGCGATCGCCGACGACATCACCCTCACGCTGCTCGAACGCGACCCGTACTGGTCCGAGCAGCGCCCCGACCGGCAGGCCGACCTGCGGGCCAGCAGCCGCGAGCACGTACGCAGCGGCATCCGCGCGATGGCCGGCCTCGGCGACACCGACCAGCGCGCGACCGACGTGTGGCGCGAGACCGGCCGGCTGCGGGCGCGCCAGGGCGTGCCGATGGACCGGGTGCTCAGCGCCTACACCCAGGGCACCCGCACGCTGTGGGAGGCGCTGCTGCGCCAGGGCTGGGACGAGAAGGTCCAGATCAACGAGCACCTGCTGGTGCTGGCCGGGCAGAAGCTGTGGGCCGCGCTGGACGTGCAGAACGCGGTGCTGGTCGAGGCCTACCGCCGCGAGGCGAACCGGTTGCAGCGCCAGAACCTCCAACGCCAGCAGAACTTCCTCGACGGCCTGGTCGAGGGGCGCGGCGCGGACCCCGAGTTCGCCAGGGAGGCCCGCGAGGCACTGGGCATCGGCCCGGACGAGCAGGTGGTGTGCGTGGTCGCCCCGTTCACCGACCCGCTCGACGAGCCGCTGCGCGCGCCGGAGGACCGGCTGGAGCGGGTGGGCCTGGCCTCCCACTGGCACGTGCGCGGCGGCAGCTTCTTCGGCCTGGTCCCGCGCGGCGGCCTGACGATGGAACAGCTGGTGGGCGCGCTGGAACCGTGCGTGGCCGGTCGGGTGGGGCTCGCGCCGTGCGCCGACGGTCTCGCCGGGTTCGCCACCGCCTACCAGCTGGCGTCGCGCACCGCCGAGTCGCTGCCAAGAGGCACCCAGCGGGTGGTGCCGCTGACCGACCGGCTGCCCGAGGTGCTGCTGGCCGGCAGCCCGGAGGTGGTGCCGGTGCTGGTGACCGAGACCGTCGGCGCGCTGCTGGCCCAGCCGGCGCCGCTGGCCCAGACCCTGCTGGACACCCTGGCCGCGCTGCTGGCCAGCGACGGGTCACCGACGCACGCCGCGCAGACCCTGTACTGCCACCGGAACACGGTGATCTACCGGATGAAGCAGATCGAGTCGCTGACCGGGCGTACGGTGGCGCGCCCGAAGGACAAGTTCGAGCTGGCGTTGGGCCTGCTCGCCACCGGGCGGCCCTTCCCAGGGTGAACCGGCGCGAGTTCCGTTACGTATCCGCCTGTACGCGGGCGCGACGAAACGGAGTCGAGTTGGGAAACCACCACGCGGCAACGGGTCTGTTCCAGCAGACCGCCCACAGTCCGTCGGTGTTCGAGCTGACGAGAAGGACGGGGGAGCAGCTGGTCGACTTCTGCATCCCGTGCAACCCGTACTTCCCGACTCCGGCGATGTTCGCCGAGATGGCGGCCAACCTGGAGCACGTGCTCCGGTTCTACCCGAGCGACTCCGCCACGATCGCCGCCGAGCTGTGCCGCCTGCTCGGTCTGAACCCGGCGACCCTGGCGATGGCCAACGGGTCCACGGAGTTGATCACCTGGATGGACCACCTGTGGTTCCGGGAGAGCGTGGCCGTGCCGATCCCCACGTTCGGCCGCTGGACCGACCAGCCGATGGAGACCGGCAAACGGGTCGACATGTTCCCGCTGCGCGAGGCGGACCGCTTCGCGCTCAACGTCGACGAGTACGTGCGGTTCGTGCGGGCCCGGCGCTCGCGGGTGGCGGTCCTGGTCAACCCCAACAACCCCGACGGCGGCTACCTTCCCCGGCGTGAGGTCCTGCGGTTCATGGACGAGCTGGCGGACCTGGACCTGGTGGTCGTCGACGAGTCCTTCATCGACTTCGTCGACGCCGAACGTGATCCGTCGGTCGCGACGGAGGCGGCGATCCGGCCGAACGTCGTCGTGCTCAAGAGCCTCGGCAAGAACTTCGGTCTGCACGGCATCCGGTTCGGGTACCTGGTGGCCAACCCCGGCCTGGCGTCGACGATGCGCGCGACGTTGCCGAAGTGGAACCTGAACTCGTTGGCGGAGATGGTCGTGTTCATGCTGCGCGACCACGGGGCGGAGTATCGGGAGAGCCTGCGGTTGCTGGCGCGGGACCGGTACAACATGGGGGCGTTGGTGTCGCAGTTGCCCGAGTTCACCGTGTTCCCCTCGCAGGGGAACTTCCTGTTGGTGAAGTTGCCGGTGGGGTTGGACGGGGTCGAGCTACGTGACCACCTGATCGGTCGGCACCAGGTGTTCATTCGTGAGTGTGGGAACAAGTTGGGGATGAGCAGTCAGTTCCTGCGCTTCGTGGTTCGGCCGAGTGGGGATGTGGGGCGGTTGGTGGAGGGGATCCGGGATTATGGACAGCCTCGGCGGGGGGACGAGTTGGCCCGTCGCCGTGAGAGGTCTGCCTGAGTAGCGGGTGTGGCCGTCCGACCACCAGGAGTTCCGGTGAAGTTTGATGTCAAGCGTGAGCACAAGGGGCTGTACGCGCCCCGGAACACCAGCTGGGTGCTGGTCGACGTGCCCGAGCTGACCTACCTCGCCGTGGACGGGCGTGGGGACCCCAACACCTCGCCGGACTACGCGGCGGCGGTGGAGGCCCTGTACTCCGTGGCCTACACCCTCAAGTTCGCCACCCGGCGGGACACCGGGCGGGACTTCGTCGTGGGACCGTTGGAAGGGCTGTGGTGGCACGCGGACCCCACGGTCTTCACCGCGCGGGACAAGGCTTCGTGGAACTGGACGATGCTGCTCCACCGGCCGGACTGGATCACCGGCGAGCAGCTCGACGACGCACGGACCTCGGCGATGGCGAAGAAACGGAACCCCGCCATCGCCGAGGTGCGGTCGTTGAGCCTGCGGGAGGGCCGCTGTGCCCAGGTGTTGCACGTCGGGTCCTATGACGACGAAGGCCCCGTTCTGGCCACCCTGCACGACGAGTTCCTGCCGGCCAACGGGCTGCGCGAGGCCGGGGACCACCACGAGATCTACCTCGGTGATCCCCGGCGGACCGAACCCGCCCGGCTGCGGACGGTGTTGCGGCAACCGGTCTCAGCCCAGTAGGTCCACCAGCTCGCGCAGCGCGCGGCCCAGCTCCGCGGCGAAGGTGTGCATCTGGTCGGCGACGTGCGTCGGCGTGCTCAGGTAGATGTTGAGCCTGTCGGCCAGCAGGACGTACGCGACGCCGATGCACTGCGGGCTGGTCGACCCGAAGCCGAAGAACTCGACGTTGGCCGACGGCGCCGAGCTGGTGGACAGGTAGTCGTCGCGCATCACCTGCCAGCCGGGGGAGTGGTAGAGGGGGTGGGACTCGGTCGCGCCGTCGCGGCGGGCGATCCGGTCCAGTTCCCACAGGTGTTGCTCGGGGGCGTCGCCCGCCTGGCACTCCTTGGCGCGGGCCACGTGGGCCGCGGCCGCCGCGCGGAAGGCGTCACGGCGGGTGTCCTGGTCCGACGTCGGGTCGTCCATCGTGGAGACGAAGGTGAAGATCTCGGGGGTGACCACGCGCATCGCCTCGGTGCGGCCGTGGCGGAACTGGCGGGTCGCGATCGACTCGTAGGTGGCGCCGGTGAGGCCCTTGGCCCTGCGGTGCGCCAGCTGGTAGGCCAGCTGGGCGAACGCGTCGGGGGACATCCCCAGCGACTTCGCCGTGTCCGCCCCGAAGTCGCGGAACGACACCGTCTCGGTCGCGGTGGCGGCGGCGAACGCCGCGAAGGCGTCGGCCGCCTCGCCGGCCGTCCGGCGCAGGTCCTCGTCCAGGGTGAACTCGACGGGGGAGATCAGCGGCTGGCCGGACGCCGTCGCGCGTTCACCGGGCTCCTCGCCGAGGATCGTGTCCAGGAAGCTCAGGATCGTCGTCCCGTCGAGCCCGCAGTGCTCGACGTTGATCCCCGCCGTGCCGTCGGCGAACACGATCAGCGAGAACGACTTGTCGAACCACCGGTTGCCGCTGTCACCGTGCAACAGCTGGTCACAGGCCTGCTTGGTGCCCTCCGGCGCGAGGTCCTCCAGGCACAGGCAGAACAGCGCCGACTCGACCTCCGTCAGCGCCGCCGCGTTGGCCTCGTCGGCCAGCAGCGACTCCCTGGCCGCAGCCCAGTCCGCGCGGCGCATCGTGGTGAGGTGGCCGGGCGCCGAGCGCCGGTCGTCGGTGAACGTGCCGGTCTTCATGATCGTGCGCAGCGCGTCGCCGATGTCCTCGCGGTCGTACGGGCGACCGTCGGGGGCCACCACGTCGACGCGGAACGGCGTGTCCCGGTAGAACACGATGATGTGGCGTTCGGTCGCCGGGCCGGGGTGCTCGGCGCTGTAGGGTGCCCGCGCGGTGTCCTGCACGGCACCCGGGATCCGCGCGGTGGCGAACAGGAACCGCTGCTGGGCCATCGACAGCGGCCGTCCACGCTGGACGGCCGGCGGGATCGTCTCCTCGTCGAGGCGCAGCTTGTAGTCGACGCTGGCGGACACCAGCCGCGCGGCCCTGGTCACCTGGTCCTCGTCGGACTCACCGAACAGGAAGAAGTAGTTGGCGTTGATCGCGATCGGGTCACGGCGGCCGAGGTAGCGGTGGTCCCAGAAGTCCTCCAGCCAGCTCGGCACGTCCGGGCGCGCGTCGTAGCGCTCCAGTGCCGCCTGCCACTCGTGGGCCCCGCCCTCCGGCGCGAGGAACGACTCGACCGCCGCCTCGGTCTCCGCGCGCTGCTCGGCGGTGAGCAGCGGCGCGGACCACTCCAGGAAGTGCCGGCAGGAGTCGGCCAGCGTCGGCACCGGCACCCGGGGCAGGTGCTCCTCGTTGCCGAACGTGCGGGAAGACAGGTTCACGTCAGGTCGTCCTTGTACTCGTCGATCGGTCGGGAATGGTGGAGCCGCGCGCACAGCCAGCCGCCGGTCTCCTGGTCGTCGGGTTCGACACCGTTGTCGCGCAGGGTGTCGAGGATCCGCTCCTGCTCCTCGGCCGAGGCGAACCGGCGCTGTCGGAACAGGCCAGGGGCCTCGGTGGTCCGGTAGCCGAGGTCGGTGAGGGCGTCGGCGATCGGCTCGTAGGAGAACATCCGCAGCACGAAGTGCGCCATCCACGGCCGGCGCTCGGGCAGCGTCGCGATCCTGGTGATCGTCCGCTCGGTGACGTAGCCGACGCACCCGGTCGACACGACCAGGTCCGCGCCGGAGAGCACGGCGCGCTGGCGGGGCGTCGGCTCCTCGTTCTCCAGGTCGGCCGACACGGTCTCGTCGAGGAACCCGGCGTCGTGGGCGTAGGCCAGCGCCGGCGCCGACACGTCCAGGCCGACGAACCGCGCCTGCGGCACGCGGTCGTCGCGGGTGCGCAGGAACTCGCGGTCGCGGTCGAGCAGGCCGTCGCGGTCGAGCCCGGCGGCCTCGTCGGCGGTGTAGTGCTCGTACAGGTCGTCCATGGTCGCCGCGCAGCGGAACAGCGCGGCGTTCACCCCGTAGGAGCAGCCGAGGTCGGCGACGGTCGGCTGGTCGACGCCTCGGCCGGCGCGGTACTCGTCGACCAGGGACGTCAGGTGTGGTTTGGCCAGCTGGGGGAGTTGGTAGCCGACCTCGCCCAGCGCGCGGAAGAACGGTCGTGGATCTGGCTCGGTGTAGACATGGTCGAACGAGAACTTTCCGGTCTCGTCGAGGGTCACCTGCGAGCCTCCTGAAGTTGTCATGTCACTGGTCAGTCGAGGAGTTGGTCGCCGCGGACCAGGTGCGCGGCCTCGTGCTCGGGCAGCACCCTGCCGAACAGTTGCCGGGTCCGCTCGGGGCTGCCGACGACACCGGGCCGCTGGCTGTAGGCGAAGATCGCGGTGTGGCGGGCGCGCTCGCCGCCCACGGTGCTGACCCGGTGCAGCGCGAACCGGCCGAGGAACAGCTGCAGGTCGCCCGGCCGCAGCTCCAGGCGCCGCACGAGGCGCTCGCCTCGGCCGTCGAGCACGGCGGCGACGTCGTCGAAGTTCTCCGCCTCGGCGGAGCGGATGTTCGGGCAGTACTCGAAGGTCCCGCCCTCGTCGGCCTCCTGGGTCAGCATGCTGACGGTGAACTCGTTGGTGTCGAAGTGCCACGGGTGCGCCCGACCTGGGGCGATCACGTTCAGGCACAGGCCGGACAGTGGGTCGGCCAGCTCGTGCAGCACCGGCAGCGAGAAGCAGTCGGCGACGAAGCGCTGGAACACCGGGCTGGTGTACAGCACCTGCAGGGCCGAGCCGGCGGGGATGTGGTCGCGGGCCACGAACGCGTTGCCGCGCTCCATGACCACCCGCCCGGGATGGTCCGCCGGCAGCGGCGTGTCCACGGCGATGTTGTAGGCGTTGACCCGCTCGACCTCGCCGTGGGCCAGCGGCGCTATCCGCGCGCACTCGGCCCGCAGCCGCTCCTGGAACGAGGGCCGGACGAAGTCCGCGAGCACGCTGCAGCCGACGTCGGCCAGCTCGGCACGTGTGCGCTCCACCGTGGCGCGCCACGCCGATCCACCCGGATCGGCCAGCGGATAACGCTCGGTGTCCACCACCTCATCCAGGGCCACCCCTAGATCGTGGCACACAGTAATCAGGTGACACTCGTGACACGCCACACACCGGGGACCCCGCCGCTCGCGGGGTCCCCGCCGGGTGTCAGAGCCGGATGGCTTTCCTGTTCATGAACTCCTCGATGCCCGCGGCGCCGAGTTCGCGCCCGATGCCCGAGCGTTTGATGCCGCCGAAGGGCAGGTCGGCGACCGATCCGCCGGCCCGGTTCAGGTAGACCATGCCGGACTCGATCCGCTCGGCGACCCGGCGCATCCTGGCCTGGTCGGTGCCCCACACGCTGGCCCCGAGCCCGAACGGCGAGTCGTTGGCGATCCGGACGGCCTCGTCCTCGTCGGCCGCGCGGAACACCACCACGACCGGGCCGAAGATCTCCTCGTGGTAGGCGTCCATCCCGGGCGTGACGTCGGTCAGCACGGTCGCCTCCAGGAACGCGCCCGGTCCCTCGACGCGGTGGCCGCCGGCCCGCAGGGTCGCACCCTGGCTCACGGCCGTGGCGATCTGCCCGGCCACCTCGTCGGCGGCGGCGACCGACGCGAGCGGGGGCAGCCTGGTCGCCGGGTCGGCCGGGTCACCCGGCTGGAAGTAGTCGCTGACGTGCTTGGACAGCTTGTCGACGAAGTCGTCGTAGAGGTCGGCAAGCACGATCATCCGCTTCGGCGCGTTGCACGACTGGCCGCAGTTGCGCATCCGCGCGGTCGCGACGTTCCGCACGGTTTCGTCCAGGTCGGCGCTGTCGAGGACGATCAGCGGGTCGGACCCACCGAGTTCCAGGACGGTCTTCTTGAGGTGCTTGCCGGCCTCGGTGGCCACCGAGATCCCGGCCGGTTCGCTGCCGGTCAGCGACACGCCCTGGATGCGCGGGTCGGCCAGCACCGCCGGGATCTGCCTGCTGGAGGCGTAGATGTTGACGTAGGCGTCGGTGGGCACACCGGCGTCGTGCAGCACGCGTTCGATGGCCGCCGCCGAGCGCGGGCAGATGGAGGCGTGCTTGAGCAGGATCGTGTTGCCGAGGACCAGGTTCGGCGCGACGAAGCGGGCGACCTGGTAGCAGGGGAAGTTCCACGGCATGACGCCCAGCAGCGCGCCGATGGGCTGCTTGACGATGACCGCGGGGCCGCTCTTGAGCGTCAGTGGCTCGTCGGCCAGCAGCGCGGCGGCGTTCTCGGCGTAGTAGGTGAAGATGTCGACGACGACGCCGACCTCGCCCCGGCCCTCGTTGATCCGTTTGCCCATCTCCAGCGTCATGGTCTCGGCGAGCTCGTCGGAGCGTTCGGCGAACAGTTCGGCCGCCCGCGCGACGATCGCCGCGCGCTCGGAGACCGGGCGATCCCGCCACGAGGAGAACCCGCGGTGCACGCGTTCGATCGCGTCCTGGACCTCCTCGTCGGTCGAGTTGGGGATCCGCTCGACCAGGTCGCCTGTCGCCGGGTTGGTGAGTGTGTACATGGGGGCGTGAGCCTCCGTTCCGCTGACACCGTGCTGGGCAGGACTTGAATACTGTATGCAATAAAGCCGCGTTTGCGAAGGGCTCCCGGTCCAGCCGACCCCGAATCGCCGTTCTGACCGGCGCGGCGGCCTGCTCACCTGGCCACGGCCCGGCGGGGCGGGGCGGCGTGCGGTAGGTAGAACGGCGGCATGAGCGAGAAGGTGGCCGTGCTCGGCACGGGGATCATGGGGGCGGGGATGGCGCGCAGCCTGCTGCGGGCCGGGGTGGACGTGACGGTGTGGAACCGCGACGCTCGGCGCGCCGAGCCGCTGGCGGCCGACGGCGCCCTGGTCGCCCCCGACCCGCCGTCGGCGGTGGCCGGCGCGGACGTCGTACTGACCATGCTGTTCGACGGCCCGGCGGTGACCGAGGTGATGACCGCCGCGCTGCCCGCCGTCGACCCGTCGGCCATCTGGCTCCAGTCCAGCACCGTCGGCCTGGAGGCGACGGCCGACCTGGTGTCGTTGGCCGACCGTTTCGGCGTGTCGTTCGTCGACGCGCCGGTGCTCGGCACCCGCCAGCCCGCGGAGCAGGGCAAGCTCACCGTCCTGGCGGCCGGCCCCGAGCCCCTGCGCGAGCGCCTGGCGACGGTCCTGTCGGCCGTCGCCGCACGGACCATCTGGGTCAGCTCCCGTCCCGGCGACGGTCACCGGCTCAAGCTGGTGGCCAACGCGTGGGTCCTGTCGATCACCGCGGCCACCGCGCAGAGCATCGCCCTGGCCGAGGGCCTTGGCCTGGACCCCAACCACTTCCTCGACGTGATCTCCGGCGGCCCGACCGACAGCGGGTACGCCCAGGCCAAGGGCCGCAACATGATCGCCGGCGAGTTCGCCCCGGCGTTCGCCGTCGACGGCGCGGCCAAGGACGCCGGCCTGATCCTCACCGCCCTCCGCGAGACCGGCGTCGACGACCGGCTGATGGCCGCCGTGCGGGCCCAGTTCGCGGCCGCCGTCACCGCCGGCCACGCCGGGGACGACATGTCCGCCGTCATCCGCGTGATGGCGCCCTGAGCGTCACGTCTCCCGGGGAGGGAGCAGGAGTTGGACCAGGCCCTGGGTGAAGGTGGGGCCGAGGTCGCCGTTGCGCAGGCCGCGCAGGACGATGGCGCCGATCAGGGCGTCGCCCAGTTCGGGGACCGGGGTGGTGGGGGGGAGTTGGCCGGCGGTGACGGCCTGGGTGAAGCGTTCGTCGAGCATTTCCCAGAGGCCGAGGCGGTCGTTGAGGATCGCGGCGACGTCGGGGTTCTCGGCGGCGGCGACGACCAGTGAGTGCAGCAGCCCGGCGTTGCCGGGGGCGTTGAGGAAGCCGACGATGTTGTCCAGCCAGCGGGTCACGTCAGCGTGCAGGTCACCGGAGTCGTCCGGGACGAACAGTTCCGGGAGCAGCAGGCGCTCGGCCAGGCAGTCGGCCACCAGCGCGCTGCGGGAGGGCCACCAGCGGTAGATCGTCTGCTTGCCGACCTTCGCCTCGGTCGCGACGCCCTCCATCGTGAGGTGGTCGTAACCGTCGGTCATCACGCGGCGGGCGGCGGCTTCCAGGATGGCGACGCGGGCCTCCTCGCTGCGTTTCGGGCCCCGACGCCCTGGTCCTGCCATGTTCGCGATCCTAGTTGTCGGCTAATGCGAGACACAACGTATCGTGCCGAGTAGTCGAGACGGGAGTGGCGTGTGGCGGAGTTCTTGTATCGAATCGGTCGGAACGCGGCCGGGCACGGGTGGCGGGTCATCGCCGTGTGGGCCGTGATCTTCGCGGTCGCGGGGGGTGGGTTCGCGCTGGGGTTCGGCACCCTGGCCAACAACTTCGACATCCCGGGCACGGCGTCCTCCGAGGTCATCGAGCGGCTGGAGGGCGAGTTACCGGAGTACAGCGGCGCCTCGGGCATGGTCGTCATCCACACCGAGGACGGCGCGGCGTTCACCGACGAGCAACGCACCGCCTACGCCGGCCTGATCGAGCGCGCCGGCCAGGAGCTGCCCGACGTCGCCGGGGTGGTCGACCCGTTCGCCGCCGAGGCGCAGCGGGCGGCGCAGGCCGCCGAGGTCGAGGGCGGCAAGGCCCAGCTGGAGCAGCAGGTCGCCCGGTTCGGCGGGGCCAGCCCCGAACTGGAGCAGCAGGGCGCGCAGCTGGAGGCGGCCTCGCGCATGCTCGACCTGGCCGACGGGATCCGCCTGGTCTCGGCGGACGGGTCGGTCGCCGTGATCAACGTCGGGTTCAGCACGCCGAGGATGGAGCTGTCCGACGAGACCCGCAACGGGGTCATCGACTTCTTCGACGGCAACCGGGTGGACGGGGTCGCGGTCGACTACTCCACCGACATCGCCCAGGGTGTGCCGGAGGTGTTCGGCGTCGCCGAGATCATCGGTCTGGTGATCGCCGGCACGGTCCTGCTGGTCATGCTCGGCACGGTCGTCGCCGCCGCGCTGCCGATCGTCACGGCGGTCGTCGGGGTGGGGATCGGGGTGCTGGCCTCGCTCGGGTTCTCCAGCGTGGTGCAGATGGCGTCGATCACGCCGGTGCTCGGCGTCATGCTGGGCCTGGCGGTCGGCATCGACTACTCACTGTTCATCGTCAACCGGCATCGCCGGCAGCTCGCCCACGGGATGTCGGTGCGGGAGTCGGTGGCGCTGGCCAACGGCACCGCCGGCAACGCCGTGCTGTTCGCCGGCTCGACGGTGATCGTCGCGCTGCTGGCGCTGAACATCACCGGCGTCTCGTTCCTGGGCATCATGGGAACCGTCGGCGCGGTCTGTGTCGCGGTCGCGGTGTTCGTCGCGGTGACCCTGACCCCGGCGATCCTCGGGCTGGTGGGGGAGCGGGTCCTTGGCGAGCGGGCCCGTGCCCGGCTGGCGGCCACCCCGTCCTCGGGCTCGGACGCGAAGCCGATGCGCACGCCGCGTGCCGTGCTGACCATCGTGGCCAGCGTGCTGGCGCTGCTGGTGATCGCGATCCCGGCGCTGTCCATGCGGCTGGGCCTGCCGGACGGGTCGTCAGAGCCCGCCGGCTCGACCACCAACCAGGCCTACGAGCTCACCGCCGACGCGTTCGGCGCCGGCACCAACGCCACCCTGCTGGTGACCGCCGACCTGCCCGCCGGCCTCGACGAGGCCGGTCGGGCCGGCGCCCAGCTGGAGATCTCCCAGGCGATCGACGAGGTCGGTGGTGTGGAGGCGATCGCGCCGATCGCGGTGTCCGACAGCGGTGAGCTGGCCGCGTTCCGGGTGGTGCCGGTCGACGGCCCGAACAGCGAGTCGACCGAGCAGCTGGTCCGTGACCTGCGCGGTGACGGTGTGCTGGACGGGACGTCCTACGCCGGTGTGGCGCTCGGTGTCGCCGGCCAGGCGGCGATCAACATCGACATCTCCGGGAATCTCGCCGACGTGCTGCCGGTGTACCTGCTGGTCGTGGTGGGCCTGTCGCTGCTGATCATGATCGTGGTGTTCCGGTCGATCCTGGTGCCGCTGGTGGCGACCGGCGGTTTCGTGCTGTCGTTGTTCGCGACCTACGGCGCGACGGTCGCGGTGTTCCAGTGGGGCTGGCTGGGTTCGGTGTTCGGCGTGACCACGACCGGGCCGATCCTCAGCTTCCTGCCGGTGATCCTGGTGGGCATCCTGTTCGGCCTGGCGATGGACTACCAGCTGTTCCTCGCCACCGGGATGCGGGAGGCCTACGTCCACGGCTCGGCACCGAAACTCGCCGTGGCACAAGGGTTCCGCGCTGGCCGGGCGGTGGTGACGGCGGCCGCGCTGATCATGGTGTCGGTCTTCGGCGGGTTCGTGTTCTCCGACTCGAACATCATCCGGTCGGTCGGTTTCGGGCTGGCCGTCGGCGTGCTGATCGACGCGTTCGTCATCCGGATGCTGCTGATGCCGGCGCTGATGCACCTGTTGGGGCGCTCGGCGTGGTGGCTGCCGCGCTGGCTGGACCGGGTGCTGCCCAACGTCGACGTGGAGGGGGCGGCGCTGGAACGCCGCCACCCCTAGCCGTCAGCCGTTGGGCCGCTTGCCGTGGTTGGCGGACCGCTTCTTACGGGTGGCTCGCTTGCTCGTGCGCTTGGACATCGGTGTCCTCCCCTACGGCCTGGGATGTGGTTCAGGGTACGAGGAAGAGGGCGGCACCACCAGAGCCGCCCTCTTCCTCTCGGACCCCCGACCCGCCGACGGGCAGCGCTAGGCACTGGCCAGTTGATCGGTCAGCTCGGGGTGGAACCCGGTCCAGTCGAGGCACACGCCGGCCTCCATCAGCCGCAGCTGGGCGGCGTCGAGCGCGTCGACGCCGGGGTTCTTGCGTGACATGGTGGGCACGACGATCACCGGGTCGGGCAGGTCCTCGGTCATCCGGCGCAGGTAGGTGCCCAGGACAGGGTGCGGGCCGACCTCGACGAGCACGTCGCAGCCCTGGTCGCCGACGACGCGGTCGATGGCGTCGGTGAAGCTGACCCGGTAACGCAGGTTGCGCCACCAGTACAGGCCGTCCAGCTCGGGACCGGTGACGCGTTCTCCGGTCAGCGCCGAGATCATCGGCATCCGGCTGGTCTCGCCGGCCATCCCGGCCAGGCCCTCGACGAGCATGTCGCGCACGGCGTCCATCGCCGGGCCGTGGTACGGGTAGTCCAGTCCGATGTCACGGAAGAACAGGCCCTGGCGTTCGGCGTGCTCGCCGACGACGAGCAGCCCGGCGGCCGAGCCGCACAGGGTCACGTCGCGCTGGCTGTTGGCGGCCGCGACGACGACGTCGGTTCCCAGTCCCAGCAACAGGTTCTCCGCGTCCGGGGCGCCGAGGCCGAGGACGGCCATCCGCCCGGTGCCGGCCGTCGCGGCCTGGGCGCGGGTGCGTTCGACGACCACCCAGCACGCCGTGTGCAGGTCGAGCATGCCGGCGCAGTAGGCGGCCGCGACCTCGCCGACGCTGTGGCCGGTGACGACCTGCGGGACGACGCCGCGGGCGGCGAGTGAGGCGACCATGCCGGCCTGGACCGCGAACAGCAGCGGCTGGGAGACGTCCACCAGGTCCCAGCTGGACAGGTTCGGGTTGGTCAGCTCGTCGAGGACCGACCAGCCCAGCATGGGGGTCAGCATCCGGTCGACGGTGGTGACCTCCGAGCGGAACACCGCGTCGGACTCCAGCAGTTCGCAGCCCATGCCGGCCCACTGGGAACCGTTGCCGTCGAAGACGAAGCAGGTGCGGCCCCGGCGCAGGCCGGTGGCCGGCGTCTGGTCGAACACCGGGCGCCGCTCGGGACGCGGGTAGGCGGTGGGGGCCAACTGGTCCCGCCCGGGGACGGCGAGCACCACCGGGGTGTCGCCGCCCGGGCGGACGAGCGCGAGGACGGCGTCGTTCGCCGACAGAGCCGTCACGGGGAGATCACGGGCAACCGACATGGACATTGCTGCACACACCTTCACATGGATTCCAGAACGAACATTGAGAAAGCTAGCCGATGGGTTCGGAATCTGGGGCATCGACACGGGAATATCGCCCGATTGGGGGTGACTCAGCTGACACGGCAAACAGTGATCAACTCGCGTCATACACATTGCTCGCCGGCAATAAATGAATATTCTCCGCGCTGAGACTTCCCTTATACCATGTTGGTTCTGTGTGAGATCAGCCAGGTCGGGGCGATCGAAGATCGACTGACGCGCCCTGTGGACGAGGCTCGGTGACCATTCGTCCGGCATATTGCTGGCGGCAGGCTACATGTTTCACGCTTTGATTGCTGAGCATATGTCTACCTATTTTTAGGGTGCCCTGTGGAAACGTATCCGGGACCCGATAGGGGTGGAACCGCAGCGTGCTGGCGCTTTCGTCGGCGTGTCGTCACGCCAATCACGGTCCGGTGGCGACGACTGTTCGCCCCCTGGCTCGACCGGTCGGGGGCGGCAGATTTCCAACGTTGGCACATCGTTGTAACCGGGTTACCCTCACAAGCATGGCCACGCTCAGGGACGTCGCGGTGCTCGCCGGGGTGTCCGTCAAGACCGTGTCGAACGTGGTCAACGGCTACGACTTCGTGAAGCCGGAGAACCGGCGCCGGGTCGAGGACGCGCTCGTCGCCACCGGGTACCGGCCCAACGTCGGCGCCCGCAACCTGCGGCGGGGCCGCACCGGGTTCCTCGCCCTCGTGGTGCCCGAGCTGAGCATCCCGTACTTCGGCGAGCTCGCCGGCGGGGTCATCGCCGCCGCCGCCCGGCTCGACTGGAACGTGCTCATCGAACAGACCCAGGGCGACCGGGCACGCGAACGCGACACCCTCGCCGCCCTCGGCCCGCACCTGGTCGACGGCGCGCTGGTCAGCCCGCAAGCCGCCGAGGCCGACGACCTCACCGGTCTCGGCGTGCCGGTCGTGCTGCTCGGCGAGCACCCGCTCGCGCTGCCCTTCGACCACGTCGGCATCGACAACGTCCTGGCCGCGCACACCGCCGTGCGGCACCTGATCGACATCGGCCGCCGCCGGATCGCGGTCATCGGCCAGCACCCCACCCGGGGCACCGCCGCCCAGCGGCTGACCGGCTACCACGCCGCGCTCACCGAAGCCGGCCTTCCCCGTCGCGACGACCTGGTCGCCGAGGCGCTGCGCTACCACCACCGCGACGGCGCGCTGGCCATGGACCGGCTGCTGGACCTGCCCGAGCCCCCGGACGCGGTGTTCTGCTTCAACGACATGCTCGCCCAGGGCGCGGTCCGCGCGGTCGTCGACCGGGGCCTGCGCGTGCCCGGCGACGTCGCCATCGTCGGCTTCGACAACGCCGACCACAGCGCCTACAGCGTCCCCTCGCTGACCACCATCGCCCCGGACAAGGTCGCGCTCGCCGAGGCGGCGGTCGACCTGGTCCACCGCCGGCGCGCCGACCCGGACTTCCCGCCCGAGGACATCCCGATCCCGTTCACCCTGCAGATCCGCGAGAGCACGACCCCCTAACCGAATACCGGCACCAGGAAACCCCTGCCCCTGGAGCAGACATGCCCGTACCTCGACGTACGTTCCTGGCCGGCGGCGCCATCGCCGTCGGCACCCTCCTCACCCCCGGCGCGGCCGCCGACCGGCGTGCCGACACCCTCAGGCCCCCGGCGTTCCAACGTCTCCTTCCGGGAGCCGTCCGCGCCCAGGGCTGGCTCGCCACCCAGCTCGACCGTCAGCGCGAGGGCCTCAACGGCCGGTTCCAGGAGATCTCCCACTTCCTGCGCCACGACGACAGCGGCTGGGTGCACCCCGACCGCCCCGGCTGGGAGGAACTTCCCTACTGGCTACGCGGCTTCGGCGACCTCGGCTACGTCACCGGCGACGCCAGGGTGCTGGCCGACACCGAACGCTGGATCGAGTCGGTCATCGCCACCCAGGCCCCCGACGGCTACTTCGGCCCGTCGGCGCACCGCTCGTCGCTGGCCGGTCACGCCGACCTGTGGCCGCACATGCCGATGCTGCACGCGCTGCGCTCGTGGGCCGAGTACCACGACGACCGGCGCGTCGACGACCTGCTCACCCGCTACTTCCGTTACGTGGCCGGCCAACCCGACGCGGTGTTCACCGACGGCTGGGGCACCACCCGCTGGGGCGACACCATCGACGTGCTGTGCTGGCTGCACGAACGCACCGGCGACCCGGCGCTGCTCGACCTCGTGCACCGCGTCCACGCCCGCTCGGCGAACTGGGTCGACAACCTGCCCACCCCGCACAACGTCAACATCGCGCAGGGTTTCCGCGAACCGGCCCAGTACTGGCGCCTGTCCGGCGACGACACCCACCGGGGCTCGCCCTACCGGGTGTACGACCGGATCATGGCCGCCCACGGCCAGTTCCCCGGCGGCGGTTTCGCCGGCGACGAGAACCTGCGCCCCGGCTACGGCGACCCGCGCCAGGGGTTCGAGACCTGCGGTGTGGTCGAGCTGATGGCCAGCCACGAGCTGCTCACCAGGATCACCGGCGACCCGCTGTGGGCCGACCGCACCGAGGAGCTGGCGTTCAACGCGCTCGCTCCCAGCCTGGACCCGCTCGGGCGCGTGTGCCACTACGTGACCAGCGCCAACTCCGTGCACCTCGACGACGTGCCCAAGCGGCGCCGCCAGTTCCAGAACGGTTTCGCCATGCAGGCCTACCAGCCGGGCGTCGACCAGTACCGCTGCTGTCCGCACAACTACGGCCAGGGCTGGCCGTACTTCGTCGAGGAGATGTGGCTGTCCACTCCGGACGGTGGGCTGGTGGCCGCGCTGTACGGGCCGTGCACGGTGAGCGCTGGCGGGGTCACGGTCGTCGAACGCACCGACTACCCGTTCGGCGACACCGTCACCTTCCGGTTCTCGCTGCCGTCGCCGCGCGCGTTCCCGTTCGCCGTGCGCGTGCCCGGCTGGTGCCCCGACCCGGCGCTGACCGTCAACGGCACCGCCGTCCCGGCCGCCGGCGGCCCCCGGTTCGTCACCGTGCACCGCACCTGGAGCGAGGGCGACACGGTGGTCCTGCGCCTGCCGATGCCGCCGCGAACCCGGGTGTGGCAGCACAACCACGCGGTGTCGGTGGACCGGGGTCCGCTGACCTTCTCCCTGCGGATCGACGAGCTGTGGCGCCGCTACGGGGGGACCGAGGCGTGGCCCGAGTACGAGGTCACCGCCGGCTCGGCGTGGAACGTGGCCCTGGTGCCCGGCGCGCCGCTGACCGTCGGCACCGGCGGCGACCTCGACGACCCGTTCACCCTCGACGGCGCCCCGGTCCGGATCACCACCCAGGCCAGGGACGTCCCGGACTGGACGGCCGACGACGAGAACGTCGTCGCCACCCTGCGCGGCGGCCCGGTCGCCACCACGGCCCCGGCCCGCACGGTGACCCTGGTGCCGATGGGTGCCGCGCGGCTGCGGATCACCGCGTTCCCCCAGGCCGGCGGGACGCTCGGCTGGGGCGCGCCGGGGGTGCGCTGCCGGATCCAGAACCGCAACAGCGGCAAGGTCCTGGCCATCGACGGCATGTCGACGGCCAACGGCGCGCGGATCGTGCAGTTCGACGACAACGGCACCGCCGACCACCGCTGGCGGCTGGTGGACTGCGGCAACGGCCGGGTGAAGGTCGCCAGTGCGCACTCCGGTCGGGTGCTGGCCGTGGACGGTGCGTCCCCGGTGAACTCGGCGCCGGTGGTGCAGTTCGATGACGACGGCGCGACCGACCACGTGTGGGAGCTGCTGGACAACGGCGACGGCTGGTTCCGGCTGCGCAACCGGCACTCCGGCAAGGTCCTTGGCGTGGACCTGATGTCGACCCAGAACTCCGCGCCGGTCGTGCAGTTCGACGACAACGGCACCGCCGACCACCTGTGGCGGATCCTGCCCGACGGGTTCGTCCAGATCCGCAACCTCAACTCCACCAAGGTCCTTGGCGTCGACCGGATGTCCACCGAGGACTCCGCGCGGGTGGTCCAGTTCGCCGACAACGGGACGGCCGACCACGACTGGGAGTTCCTGCCCGACGCCGACGGGTACTTCCGGATCCGCAACCGCAACTCCGGCAAGGTGCTCGCGGTGGACCGGATGTCGAGCGCCGACTCCGCGTGGGTGGTGCAGTTCGCCGACAACGGTACCCGCGACCACCTGTGGCGGCTGCGCCCGAGCACCGACGACTTGTGGCGGGTGCAGAACGCGAACTCGGGCAAGGTGCTGGCCGTGGACGGCATGTCGCACGCCGACTCGGCGCAGGTCGTCCAGTTCGCCGACGCCGGGACGCCCGACCACCTCTGGCAGCTGTCGTGACGGCCGCGTCACTGCTCGCCACGGTCCTGGTGGTGGGCCTGCTCGACGTACCGGCGGCGACCGAGGTCCCACCGGTCCCACAGGTTCCGCAGGCGCCCCAGGCCGTCGTGTGCTTCCTGCACTGCGACACCCTGGACCCGTCCCGGGCCGGGGAGGAGACCTTCCCGGTGCCCGAGCGTGACCTCAACGGCCGCCGGCTGGTCCTTCACGTGTCCGATGTGGACGGTATGGCGTGGGGCAGCATCGACGAGGGCACCACCGGCGACGCGGTGTGGCTGGACCGTTCCTGGGACGGCGGCGCCACCTGGGAGGGCCTGCTCGGCAAGGCCGCCATCCCGCCGTCCTGGACCGGCACCCGCACCCTCATGTACAACGTCTCCGATCCCGGCGGCCACCGCCGGGGCGTGATCAGGGCGTGCGGTGACGCGGCCGGGGTGACCTGCACCGACTGGGTCCACCCCACGGTGTGCGACACCCGCTGCGACCGCACCGACGCCGGCCTGGCCGACGGTGACCTCGCACCGGTGCCGCCCACGACGCTGTTCGGCCGCACGATCCGGCTGCACGTCGACCGGGGCGGGATGGCGTGGGGCACCATCGAGGCCGGCGGCCCGGGCGACGAGATCTGGCTGGACCGCTCCTGGGACGCCGGTGTCAGCTGGCCGGGCGGCTCGTCGCTGGGCCGGACCTCGGCCACCGGCACCGGCGCGACCACCACGATGTTCGCCACCCGCGACCCGCGTGGCCGCCACTACGGCGGGGCGGTCCGCGCGTGTGGCCGCGCCGAGCCCTACCAGCAGGGCAGTTGCACGGCGTGGGCGCGCCCGGCCTCGGCCCGCGCCGCCGCGTCGGCCGACGCCCTGCTGTACTCCTACGACCCGTACCAGGGTTGGTGGCGTGGCAGCTGGTGGAACTCGGCGGCCACGCTCACCGCCGTCATCGCCTACGCCGCCCGCACCGGCGACCGCCGCTACGACTGGGTGATCGCCCGCACCTTCGACCGCAACCGGGGCAGCTTCCCGGCCGGCGAGCGCGGCACCGACCCGATCGAGGGCGACTTCGTCAGCCGCTCGATCGACGACAGCGCCTGGTGGGCGCTGGCCTGGGTCGCGGCCTACGACCACACCGGCGAGTCCCGCTACCTCGACATGGCCGTCACCATCGCCGAGTACGTGCACGGATTCTGGGACCCGGCGACCTGCGGCGGCGGCGTGTGGTGGGACCGCGAACGCACCTACAAGAACGCGGTCACCGCGGGCCAGTACCTGCGGCTCACGGCGTCGCTCGCCCGGCGGGTCCCCGCCGACACCCGCTGGCTCGGCCGCGCCCGCACGGCCGCCGACTGGTACCTGGGCAGCGGTCTGGTCAACGCGGCGAACCTGGTCAACGACGGCCTGACCCGCGACTGCCGCAACAACGGCCAGCCGGTCTGGACCTACAACCAGGGCCTGGCCATCGGAGGCCTCACCGAGGCGTGGCGGGCCACCGGCGACGTCGGCTACCGCGACGCGGCCGTCCGGCTGGCCGACGCCGGCACCACCAGCCCGGTGCTGGTCAGCGGCGGCGTGCTGACCGAACGCTGCGACCAGAACACCTGTGACGACAACCAGAAGCAGTTCAAGGGCATCTTCGTCCGCTACCTCGCCGACCTGGCGTCGGTGACCGGTTCACCGGCCCACCGGGCGTTCCTGCGCACCCAGGCGGACTCCGTCTGGTCAGCCGCCCGCGACCCGCTCAACCGGCTGGGCCAGCGGTGGGCGGGCGGCGACCCCAACCCGACCGACTGGCGTACCCAGGCGAGCGGCCTCGAAGCGCTCACCGCCGAATGAGGGAGAACCCATGAGACGGATCCTCGCCGCCACCGCGGCGTCGCTGATCGCGGCGACCGCCGTCGTCGCGCTCGCCCCGGCCGCGCAGGCGGCCGAGTGGCTACCCAAGACACCGCCGCTGACCACGCCGTGGACGAGCCAGGTGTCGCCGACCAACGCCCTGCCCGACTACCCGCGCCCGCAGCTGGTGCGGGCGGACTGGCTCAACCTCAACGGCGTGTGGGAGTTCACCGGCGCGCCGAACATCGACTCGCCACCGGTGGGGCAGACCCTCCCGGAGGGCGTGCTGGTGCCCTACCCGATCGAGTCGGCGCTGTCAGGCATCCAGCGGCACGAGGACAACATGTACTACCGCCGCACGGTGACCATTCCGTCCACCTGGGACGGACGGCGGGTCAGGCTCAACTTCGGCGCGGTGACCTGGGAGACCAGGGTGTGGGTGAACGGCACCCGGGTCGGCACGCACACCGGCGGGTTCGACCCGTTCTCCTTCGACATCACCGACGCCCTGCGCGCCGGGAGCAACGAGATCATCGTCGGCGCGCGCTCGACGATCGACGGCAGCACGTATCCGATCGGCAAGCAGCGGCGCGACCCGAGCGGCATCTGGTACACGGCGGCGTCCGGGATCTGGCAGACGGTGTGGCTGGAACCGGTGCTGGCCAACCACATCACCCGCCTGGACACCGTGCCGGACGTCCCGGCCGGGGTGCTCGACCTGGTGGTCCAGGGCAGTGCCGGCCAGCAGGTCCGCGCCGAGGTGCTCACCGGTGGCACGGTCGTCGGCTCGGCCACCGGCACCACCGGGACGCACCTGCGGGTGCCGGTGCCCAACGCGCGCCTGTGGTCGCCCGACGACCCGTTCCTCTACGACCTGCGGGTGAGCATGGGCGCCGACGTGGTCACCGGGTACTTCGGCATGCGGTCGCTGGGCAAGGCGGTCGTCGGCGGGGTGATGCGACCGCTGCTCAACGGCAAGTTCGTCTTCCAACTCGGCACGCTCGACCAGGGCTACTGGCCGGACGGGATCTACACCGCGCCGACCGACGAGGCCCTGCGGTTCGACCTGGAACGCCAGAAGGCCTTGGGCTTCACCATGGTCCGCAAACACATCAAGGTGGAGCCGGCCCGCTGGTACTACTGGGCCGACCGCCTCGGTCTGATGGTGTGGCAGGACATGCCGGCCCTGGACGCCGTGGACGACGTGCCGGCACGGGCGCACGCGAACTTCGAGTCCGAGCTGACCCGGATGGTGGAGAACCTGAAGGGGATCACGTCGATCGTGCAGTGGGTGCCGTTCAACGAGGGCTGGGGCGAGTACGACAACGGGCGGATCGTCGACCTGGTGCGGTCGCTGGACTCCAGCCGCCTGATCAACCACAACTCTGGCTCGAACTGCTGCGTGTCCGACCCCGAGCCGGCCAACGGCGACATCATCGACGACCACGCCTACCAGATGTCCTCGGGCACCCGCCTGCCGACGGCGACGCGGGTCGCGGTGCTGGGGGAGTACGGCGGCCTTGGCCGGCGGGTGGTCGGTCACGAGTGGGAGCCGGGTGCCGGGTTCGCCTACGGTGACCTGTATCCCGACGAGACGTCGCTGACCAACCGGTACGTCGAGATCACCCGTGAGGTCGGCCGGTTCGTGCAGACCCGGGGCCTGTCCGGTTCGGTGTACACCGAACCGTACGACCTGGAGAACGAGGTCAACGGCTTCTACACCTACGACCGCCGGATCATGAAGATGACCGCGGCGCGGGTCGCCGAGGTCAACCGCCGGGTGCTCGCCCAGGCGGCCGGCACCGAGGTCGGCCGGGGCGAGGCGGTGTCGCTGCGGGTGACGACCCCCGGGTACACCAACCGGTACCTGCGCCACCAGGACAGCCTCGCGCGCACGGACGTGGACAACGGAACGGACCTGCTGCGCCGGGACGCGACGTTCCTGGCGCGGCCCGGGTTGGCGGACGCGTCGTGCCTGTCGTTCGAGTCGCGCAACCAGCCGGGCCGGTACCTGCGCCACGTCAACTGGCGTGTCCGGCTGGACGCGCCGGACGGCACGGCCGGTTTCACCGCCGACGCGACGTTCTGTGCCCGGTCGGGCCAGGGCGCGACGGCACTGGAGTCGTACAACAACCCCGGCGCGTTCGTGCGGCACTACAGCGAGTCGGTGTACCTGGCCCGGCAGGGCGGCCCCAACCCGTGGGACACGGCGACGAGCTTCGGCCCCGACACGACGTGGGCGTCGGTGATTCCCCTGTGGCGCAGCACGGTCGACCTGCCCGTGGACCAGACGAGGTCGCTGCGGGTGACGACACCGGGGTTCACCGACCGCTACCTGCGCCACCAGGCGGGGGTCGCCCGCACCGACGTGGTGACCGCCGCGAGCCCCGCGCTGCTGAAGTCCGACGCGACGTTCGTGGTGCGGCGGGGTCTGGCCGATCCGTCGTGCTACTCGTTCGAGTCCCGCAACTTCCCCGGCAGCTACCTGCGGCACCAGGCCTACCGGGTTCGGTTGGCGGCCATCGAGAACACCGACCTGTACCGGCGGGACGCCACGTTCTGCGCGTCCCCGGGCTCGGGGTCGGCGACGGTGCGCCTGTCGTCGGTCAACGAGTTGGGGACGAACGTGCGCCACTACGCGGAGGAGGTGTGGGTGGCCTCCAACGGCGGCGCGCACCCGTACGACGCCCCGAGTTCCTACGACCTCGACGTGAGCTGGTCGGTGGCCCCGGCCTGGACGCCATAGCGTTGCGGCACACCAAATGATACGGTGATACGCGTTACGATCCTCTGTATCATTGGATGCCAATGACCATCTACGAGGACATCGGCGGCCAGGAAGCCCTGGCCGCCGTGGTCGACGACTTCTACGACCGGGTCCTGGCCGATCCCGCGCTGACCGGTTCCTTCGCCGGCGTCAACCTCGCGCGCCTGAAGGGACTGCAGGTCGAGTTCTTCGCCGTCGCCCTGGGCGGCCCCGACGAGTACGGCGGCCGGACGATGAAGGAGGTACACCGGGGACTGGGCATCACCCGCCACCAGTTCGACCTGGTGGCGGGCCACCTGGAAGGGTCACTGCGGACGGCCGGGGTGCCCGGCGAGACCGTCCCGGACATCATGGCGGCGGTCGCGCCGCTGGCCGGGGACATCGTCTCCGCCGAGTGAGCGGTGTCGGGTCAGGCGTGGTCGGTGGTCAGCAACGGAGCCAGCTCCCGTCGGGAACTGGCCCCCAGCTTCCGCAGCACCCGCGCCACATGACTCTCCACCGTCCGCTGTGACAGGAACAACCGCGCGGCGATCTCCCGGTTGGACCACCCCTGGGCCGCCAACGTCGCCACCTCCCGCTCGCGCGGCGACAACAGCTCGCCGTAGGACCGGCGCCCACCACGCCACGGATACGGAACCGTCACCCCCACGTCCCGCATCACCTGACACACCCGCGCCACGTCCCGGGCCGCCCCCAGCTCGTCATAGCGGCGCAGCGCCTGCTCCAGGAGCCGCGCCGACCGGGTCCACCGGCCCAGCCACACCCACGCCGCCGCCTGGTCGTACGGAAACCCCAACGCGCCAAGGGTTTCCGACACCGCCGTCAGCGCCGTCCCGTCCTGGTCCAGCAGCGCCTGGCACCAGGCCAGGATGGCCTGGGGTTTGGGCGCGTCGGCGGTCACCAGGCCGGCCGCCAACTCCGCCACCACCGGCCGGGCGCGGTGCGGCTCGCCCAGGTCAGCCCACGCCTCCACCAGACACAGCACCGGCTCGGCCCCCCACACCCAGTTCCCCTTGGCGCGCACCGCTTCCAGACACTTCTCCGCCTCCCGGACGGCCTCGGCGGGGGCACCGGTGGTGAGCAGGAGCCTGGCCAGCGCCGCCCGCGCGGGGATCAGCGGGCGGACCGCCCCCACCCGCTCGGCCGTGTCCGCCACCTCGGTCAGGCCCGCCCTGGCCTCCTCGGTGTCGCCCCGGGCCGCGAGGACCGAGCTGAGCAGGTAACGCACGTCCAGCTCCGCCGCCGCGAAGTCGTCGGGTTCGCGGACCAGCGCACGGGCCCGCTGCTCCAGCCCGTCCCAGCGGCCGGCCTCGCGGTCGATCGACACCGCCACCAGTTCGATCACCCTGGCCACCCGCACGTAGCCGGCGTCCTCGGCCACCCGGCGGCCCTGCCGGTAGAGCGCCTCCGCGCGGTCCAGGTAGCCGACGTAGAGCGCGCTCTGCGCCCAGTTCAGGCACGCCCGGGCGAACTCCCTCGGCTCGGCCAGCAGCACCGGGTCGCGGCACAGCTCGTCGACCAGGTGCCAGCCGTCCGGCGCGCCGACCGCGACACGCAGCGACGCCATCGCGATGCGGTGCGCCAGACCCACCGCCGTGTCGTCACTGCGGGCGGCGGCCTCGCCGGCGGCGGCGGACCTCGCCAGGTGCTCGTCGACCGTGCGGTCGGTGACGACGTCGGGCACCGCCAGGATCGCCAGGGCCCGGCCCAGCAGGTCGGGGCGGTCGGCCACCTCGGACACGGCACGTTCGATCTCCTCGTAGCCCAGGGTGGCCTCGCCCTGCTGGCGCAGCAGCCGGCCGAGCAGGAACCGCAGCTCGCCCCGCGCCGGCCGGGGGAGCCGGTCGTCGTCCACCAGGCCGCGCAGGATCGGCGTGGCCTCCGAGTGGGCCAGGCCGTCGACCGCCGCCCGGGCCATCTTGCGGACCAGACGGACCCGGTCGTCGAGGTCGGGGACCTCCAGCGCGCGCATCAGGAACCGGGCGGCGGTCGCGTCGTCGCCGTGGGACAGCGCCAGGTCGGCCGCCGCCTCCGCGTAGCGCACCGCCTCGGCGTCCCGGCCGGCCCCCCGGTAGTGGTAGGCCAGCCGCGCGACGGGTCTCGGCTCGGGGCCCTCGGCCAGCGCCCCGGCCGCCGACAGGTGCAGCAGCCGCCGGACCGGCGCCGGCAGCGCCTCGTGGATGACCTGCCTGGCCAGCGCGTGCCGGAACCTGGTCCGGCCGCCGTCCTCGTACATCAGGCCGACGGCCAGCGCCTGACCGAGCGCGGCGGCCACCGCCGCCGGGCTCGCACCGGCCACCCGCACGAGCAGGTCGTCGTCCGGGGCCGGGCCGAGGACCGCGGCGGCGCCGAGCACCTCCTGGGACCGCTCGTCGAGGGAGTTCCAGCGGTGCAGCAGCACGTCACGCAGCGCCGTCGGCACGGCGAGGTCACCGAGGCGGGTGCGGTCACCGGACAGCGCCCCCAGCACCTCCTCGACGATGAACGGGATCCCGGCGGTCAGGTCGACCAGCGTCGTGACGAACCGGTCGGGCACCTGCTCGACGACCTGCCCGGCGAGCACCCTGACCTCCGCCGGTTCCAGCGGCCGTACCGTGATCCGCCCGACGCTGCCGGCCAGCGCCTCCCAGATCGGCAGTCGCCGGTGGTCCTCGCTGCGCAGCGTCACCACCACGGTCAGCTCGGGCGGCAGCCGCGAGGCCAGGAACGCCACGAACTCCACGGTGCTCGCGTCCGCCCAGTGCACGTCCTCCACGACCAGCACGGCCGGGCCGAGCTCGCCGAGCAGCGCGGTGGCGGCCCGGAACAGCCGGTGCCGTTCGGCGCGCTGGTCGGGCAGGGCCGGCGGCGCCGGGGGCAGCCGGCCCGCCAGTTCCGGCAGGTAGGGCGCGAGCGCACCGATCACCGGGTTCAGCTCCTCCGGCGGGCGCAGCCGCCCGGCGACCCCACCGGCCGCGTCCAGCACCGGCCCGAGCGGGAACGGCTCCTGCACCGGCTCACACTGCCCGACCAGCAGCACCCGGTCACCGAACCCGGTCAGCGCCTCGTCCACCAGCCTGCTCTTGCCGACCCCCGCCTCGCCGTCGACCAGCACCATCGCGGGAGCGGCCGCCACGGCGGCGCGCAACGTGGCGAGTTCCGACACCCGGCCAACGAACTCCATGCCAACCCGTACGTAGTCAACGTTCAGTGTCAATTTTCAGTAGCCCGTACGGATGATGGCACCTCCCGCCACGTGGTTTCTATAACCGAGATCCGCTGTGGACGGAGGACCCGTATGACGGTCGGCACACTGAGACGGCTGCTCGGCGTCACGCTCGCCGCCGGACTGCTCGCCTCGACGGGCGGTCAGGCCACCGCTGCCACGCCCGCCGCGCTGCCCGCCGCGCTGCCCGCCGCGCCGCCGCCGGCGTCCCCGGCGCAGGCCAAGATCGACCGTGACCTGAGCGGCGCGCTGGACACCGGCCGGCAGGACTTCCTGGTGTCGTTCACCGCGCGGGCCGACCTCACCGAGGCGTCCCGGACCGCCGGCTGGACCGAACGTGGCGCGGCGGTGCTCGCCGCGCTGGACCGCACCGCGCGCGACAGCCAGCGGGCCGTGCGCCAGCAGCTCGACGCGGCCGGCGTGCGCTACCACGCCTTCAGCGCCGCCAACACCATCTACGTCTTCGACGGCGACGAGACCCTCGCCGGGACCCTGGCCGCCAGGACCGAGGTCGCCACCCTGTACCCGGCGCGCACCTACGCGCTGCCCGAGCCAGAACCCGCCGCCACCGCCGCCGCGCGGGCCGCCGTCGAGTGGGGTGTCGCCGACATCCGCGCCGACGACGTCTGGCGGGACTTCCAGGCCGACGGCACCGGCATCGTCGTGGCCAACATCGACTCCGGCGTGCAGTTCGACCACCCCGCGCTGGTCGACCGGTACCGGGGCAACCGGGGCGACGGCACCTTCGACCACGCCTACAACTGGTACGACCCCGCCTCGGTGTGCCAGACCTCCACCCCCGCGCCGTGCGACAACTCCGGGCACGGCACGCACACCATGGGCACCATGACCGGCGGCGGCCCGGCCGGCGGCATCGGCGTCGCCCCCGGCGCGACCTGGATCGCCGCCAAGGGCTGCGAGGGCGACTCGTGCTCGTCGTTCGCGCTGCTCGCCTCGGGGGAGTGGGTGCTGGCGCCGACCGACGCCGACGGGCGCAACCCCCGGCCGGGACTGCGCCCGCACATCGTCAACAACTCGTGGGGCGCGAGCAACGGCTCGATCGCCGACCCGTGGTACGACGACGTGATCGACGCCTGGCTCGCCGCCGGCATGTTCCCGTCCTTCTCCAACGGCAACTCCGGGCCCAGTTGCGACACCGCCGGCACCCCCGGCGACGCGGTCGCCACCTACGCCGCCGGCATGTACGACGTGAACGGGGTCATCGACGACGGCTCCAGCCGGGGCCCCGGTGCGAACGGCGAGGTCAAGCCGAACATCTCCGCGCCGGGCGTGAACATCCGCTCCACCTACCCCGGCGACCGCTACGCGGCGATGAGCGGCACCTCCATGGCCGCGCCGCACGTGTCCGGCGCGGTGGCGCTGCTCTGGTCGGCCGCGCCGTCGGTCATCGGCGACATCACCGAGACCCGGCGGCTGCTGGACACCACCGCCGTCGACGTCGACGACACCACCTGCGGCGGTACCGCGCAACGGAACAACGTCTACGGCGAGGGCCGGCTCGACGCGTACCGCGCGGTCGAGTCCGCGCCGAGGGACGTGGCCGCCGGCCGGCTCACCGGCACGGTCACCGACGCCGCCACCGGCGACCCGGTCGACGGCGCGCGGGTCACGGTCACCGGGCCGGTCGAGCGGACCATCGACACCGGCGCCGACGGCGCGTACTCGATGGTGCTGCCCACCGGCGCCTACACCGTGGCGGCCCAGCGTTTCGGCTACCGCACCGGGAACGCCGAGGTCACCGTCACCGCCGAGGGCACCGTGGCCGCCGACCTGGCGTTGACCGCGTTGCCGACCGTCGCGGTCAGCGGCACCGTCCGCGAGGGGTCCGACCACGGCTGGCCGCTGTACGCGACGATCCAGGCCCAGGACGTCCCGGGCGGCCTGACCCACACCGACCCGGCGACCGGCCGCTACACCCTCCGGCTGCCGGTCGGCGCCGAGTACACGGTGACCGTCGCGGGCGTCCACCCCGGCTACACCGCGCGGACCGAGCGGGTCACCGTCGGCGAACGGGACCTGACCAGGGACGTCGCCCTGCCGGCCGACCCCTACGCGTGCACCGCGCCCGGCTACCGCGCCACCGACCCGGACATCGTCCACACCCAGACCTTCGACGAGCCGGCCGCCCCGGCCGGCTGGACAGTCGTCGACAACCTCGGCGAGGGCCAGACCTGGAGGTTCGACGACCACCGCAACTTCGGCAACCGCACCGGCGGTGACGGCCTCTACGCGTGGGTCTACAGCTCGGGCTTCGGCCAGGGCGCCTCGCAGGACACCGCGCTGGTCTCGCCCGTGGTCGACCTGTCCGGCACGACGACGCCGGCCGTCTGGTTCGCCACCGACCACAACACCTCCGGCCGCTCGACAGCCTCGGTCGACGTCTCCGCCGACGGCGGCGCCACCTGGACCACCGCGTGGCGCAACGGCGCCGACGCGCGCAAGCAGACCGTGATGGTCCCGATTCCGCAGGTCGCCGGCGAGTCGAACGTGCGGATCCGGTTCCACTACACCGCGTCCTTCGACGTGTGGTGGCAGGTCGACGACGTGCGGATCGGCGACCGGGGCTGCGCGGTCGAGGACGGCGGTCTGGTCGTCGGCCACGTGCGCGACCGCAACACCGGCGCGCCGCTCAACGGCGCCACCGTCACCTACGCCGGCGGCACCGTCACCACCGCGCCGACCCCCGACGACCCCGACCTCGACGACGGCTTCTACTGGCTGTTCGACCGGGCGGGCGAGCGGGAGCTGACCGCGACCAGGGAGCGCTACCAGCGCCAGACCCGGCGGGTCGAGGTCGCCGCCGACGCGGTCACCCCGGTCGAGCTGTCCCCGGCCGCCGGCCGGGTCACCGTGCTCGGCGGCGCGGTCGACACGCGGACCGCGCTGGGTGGACGCACCACCGGCACCGTCACCCTGCGCAACGACGGCACCGCGCCGGTGCGCCTGGACCTGACCGAACGGCACGGCGACGTGCAGGTCGCCACCGCCGACGGGAACCGCACCTCCGCCGCGCTGACCGCCACGACGGCCGGCGCCCCGGTCCAACGGGTGCCCGGCCGGTTCTCCCCGGACGACGTCCCGGTCGCCGCCGCGACCGTCGCCGCCGGCACCTCGCCCTCCACCCCGTGGACCTCGATCGCCGACTACCCGATCGCGATCATGGACAACGCGCTGGGCTACCACGACGGCGAGGTGTACTCCTCCGGCGGCCGGAGCTGGACCGGCGTCGTGCGCGACACGTTCGTCTACGACCCCGAGGACGGCGACTGGACCAGGCTCGCCGACGCCCCCCGCCCCCGGCAGCGGCCGGCGGCCGGGTTCATCGGCGACCGGTTCTACGTCGCCGGCGGCTGGGTCGACGGCGCGCTGCGCTCCGACATGGACGTCTACGACCCGCACACCGACACCTGGTCGCCGGGGCCGCCGGTCCCGGTCGCCCGCTCGGCGTCGGGCACCGCCGTGTTCGGCGGCGCGCTCTACGTCGTCGGCGGCTGCGGCAGTTCCTGCGGCACCGACGAGGTCCACCGGTTCGACCCGGCCGCCGGCACCTGGACCCGGCTCGCCGACTACCCCGAGGACACCTCCTGGCTGGCCTGCGGCGGCATCGGCACGGCGCTGTACTGCGCCGGCGGCACCGCCGAGGAGCAGGACCCGAGCCGCGCCACCTACCGCTACGACGTGGCGGGGGACCGGTGGACCAGGGTCGCCGACCTGCCGCTGGACCTGTGGGGCATGAGCTACGCGGTCGCCGACGGGCGCCTGCTGGTCTCCGGCGGCGTGACCGAACGGGGGCGGGTGGTCACCAACGAGGGCTTCGCCTACGACCCGCTGACCGACTCGTGGTCGGCGCTGCCCAACGCCACCACCGCGCTCTACCGGGGCGGCAGCGGCTGCGGCTTCCACCGGGTCGGCGGCCTGAACCTCGGTGGCGCGGCGTCCGCCCTGGCCGAGGTACTGCCCGGTTTCACCCAGTGCGACGACCGGGACCCGGTGTCCTGGCTGTCGGCCCGCCCCGGCGCCGCCACCCTCCAGCCGGGCGAGAGCGTCACGGTGACCGCGTCGCTGAGCGCGGCGGTCACCCAGCCCGGCCGGTACGTCGCCGCGCTGCTGGTCCGCAACGACACCCCGTACGACACCGACACCGTGCCGGTGTCGATGACCGTCGACCCACCGTCGAGCTGGGGCACGCTGACCGGCACGGTCACCGGCACCGCCTGCGACGCGACGTCCGCGCCGCTGCCCGGCGCGGTCGTGCGGATCACCGCCGGCGGCACCGGCGAGACCCTGCGCACCGACGCGCACGGCCGCTACCACCGGTGGCTCGAACGGGCCAACGGCGTGCAGCTGGTGGTCGCCAAGGACGGCCACCTGGCGACGGCGGCGACGGTCCGCGTGCGCGCCGGCCAGACCACCGTCGCCGACTTCGCGCTCACCCGCGCCGGCTGCTCCCCGAGGAGGGTGTCATGACCCTGTCCGCCAGAAGCACGGCGGCGGCGCTCGCCGCGCTGACCGCGTTCGGCCTGGTCGCCGCACCCACCCCGGCGGTGGCCGGCGTCGACGTCGAGGTGTCGCTCACCGGTGTCGTCACCGACGGCTCCGGTCAGGGCTGGCCGCTGCTGGCCGACGTGGTGGTGACCGATCCTGCGGGCGCGGCGGTCACCACCACGTCCACCGACCCGTGGACCGGGCGCTACCGGGTGACCGTGCCCGCCGGGCAGGCACACACCGTGCGGGTGACCTCCGGCTACGCCGGCTACCGGGAGACCGCCGAACAGGTACCGGCCGGCACGCGGGTCGCCGACGTCGCGGTGCCGGTCGACACCGACACGTGCGTCGCCCCCGGCTACCGGCACCGCTCCGACGGGCTGGTGGAATCCTTCGACAGCACCGGGACACCGGCCGGCTGGTCGATCGGTGACGCGGTCGGCGACGGCCACGTGTGGCGGTTCGACGACCCGGCCGAGCGCACCAACAAGACCGGCGGGCACGGCTCGTTCGCCGTCGCCGACGCCGCCTACTACCTCGACCCGGACCGGATCGACACCACGCTGGTGTCCGCGCCGGCCGACCTGCGCGCGGTCGCCGCCCCGGAGATCGGGTTCGCCAGCGACTTCACCGGCTTCGGCTTCGGCCGGGCCGGGATCGGCGAGCTGGACCTGTCGGTGGACTCCGGCGCCAGCTGGGAGAACGTCTGGCGCAACACCGCCCACGCGCCGGGACCGGTGCGGGTGACCGTGCCGATCCCGCAGGCCGCCGGCAAGTCCGGTGTGCGGGTGCGGTTCCGCTACCTCAACGGCCCGATCACGCCCGGCAAGTGGTGGGGCGTGGACGACGTGTACATCGGCAACCGCTCCTGCGACGCCCTGCCCGGCGGTCTGGTCGTGGGCACCGTCCGGGACCGCAACACCGGCGACCCCCTGGCGGGCGCGAGCGTGCGTGGCGAGGGCGGCACGGCGACCAGCGCCGAGGACGGCCTGTACTGGCTGTTCTCGGCCAGGACGGGGAACCGGTCGTTCACCGCCGGGGACCTGCGGTACACGACCACGACGACACCGGCCCAGGTGGCGCCGAACCAGGCCACCCGGCTGGACTTCGACCTGGCCGCCGGCCGGATCGAGGCCGCCGTCGACGCGGTACGCGGCGACCCGGCGCTGGGTGAGCGGGACAACGCCCGCCTGGTGGTGCGCAACACCGGCACCGCCCCGGCGACGGTCACGGTCGCCGAACGGCCGGGCGCGTTCGAGCCGCTCTCCGCCGCCCGGCGGGTGGCGCCGACCCTGGTGCACGGCGAGTTCTCCCCCTACCGCCTGGCCGGCGACGCCTCCCCGGCCCCGTCGGCCACGGCCGACGGTGGTGGCGCGTGGCAGGCCCAGGGCGACATGCCCTACCAGGTCGCGGACAACGCCGCCGCCGCCCACGACGGCGTGATCTACACGGTCGCCGGCCGGTCCGGATCGCGGGACGCGATCCAGGACGCCTACGCCCTCGACACCCGCACCGGGGTGTGGTCGCGGATCGCGAACCTGCCGCACGGCCGGGAGCGGCCGGTGGCCGGTGTCGCCGGTGGCCGGCTGTACGTCGCCGGTGGCTGGGGGACCGGGTTCCCGCTGGACATGGTGGAACAGCTGGACGTCTACGACCCGGCGACCGGCGCGTGGTCGGCGGGGGCCGACATGCCCAAGCCGGTCGCCGCCGCCGGCTCGGCGGTTCTCGACGACACGCTGTACGTGGTCGGCGGCTGCCTCGGAGAGTCGCAGTGCGGCACGTCGACCGTGCAGCGCTACCGCCCGGCGACCAACACCTGGGACACCGTCGCCGACTACCCCGAGGCGCTGGCGTGGGTGTCCTGCGGCGCGATCGAGGCGCGCCTGTACTGCACGGGTGGCACCGTGGATCGTCGCCCGAGCCGCTCGACCTACTCCTACGACCCCGGCCTGGACCGCTGGACCCGGCACGCCGACCTGCCGGCCGACTCGTGGGCGGCGGCCACGACCGTCGCGAACGGGCGGCTGCTGCTGTCCGGCGGGGTCACCAACGGCACCAGCACGATCACCAACCAGGGCCACGCGTACTCCCCGGCCACCGACACCTGGTCCCCGCTGCCGAACTCGGTGAACAGTATTTTTCGGGGCGCCGGTGCCTGCGGCTTCTACAAGGTCGGCGGTGGCGCGTCGGGTCTCGGCGGCACCCCGTTCGTGGAACTGCTGCCCGGCAACAGTTCCTGCACCAGCGACCGGGACGCCGACTGGCTGTCGGCCACCCCGAGAGCGGTGACCCTTCGCCCCGGCGAACGAGTGGCGCTGACCGTGCGGTTCGACGCCCGCACCGCCGACCAGCCCGGCACCTTCCCCGCGGACCTGCTGCTGCGCACCGACACCCCGTACCCCACCGTCGAGATCCCCGCCACGATGACGGTCGCCCCGCCCGCGAACTGGGGCCTGCTGACCGGCACCGTCACGGCCCTGTCGTGCGCCGGCGCGACCAACCCCCTGCCCGGCGCGACCGTCACCGTCACCGGCCGATCCGACGCGGCCGCCCTGACCACCACCGCCACCGGCGGCTACGCCCGCTGGCTCCCGTCCGGCCAGTACTCCCTGATCGCCGCCGCGGACGGCCACATCCCCGCCACGGCCGACGTCCGCCTCCGCCCCGGCCAGCCAACCGTGACCGACCTGCCCCTCACCCGCTTCGACTGCTGAGACCACCGCAGCCGGCTCCTCGCCGACAACGACGCGCACGGCCACTAGGCGATCTTTCTCGTGGGCCCGGCGCCTGATCGAAACGCTCCTAAAAAGAGAAGGGGGCACATGCGGATGTGTCCGCCGCGGTACGCATCGCGGCGGACACGGTTACCCCGGTGAACGGATCCGCGGCCCGAGCGGCCACACGCGGCCACACCTGGGCGACCACCGTCGCGTTCTGGTCTTCCGTGGCGTTCTCCGGCAGTGCGTCGAGGGCAGCACGGCCACGCACCAGCGATTCGTGAAGTTCGCCCAGTGCATCACCGAACTGCGCCACCGCGGCATCACCTCCCCCGACGGGTGAATCGGACAGGCTGGGAAGGCGATCAAGAGTCGTGGCGACCTTCTGCGCCGCGGTGTCCAACTGATTCTGAAACCGTTCCCGCAACGGTCCATCCCCCGCCCCGCTGGACCATAGTCCGGTGCGTAGCTCGCTGGCGGTGGTGCAGAAGTCCGCCATCCATTCCGTAGCTTCGGGTGCGGAAACGTTCACTGTTTCCGCCCGAGGCGCCTTCGGATCCGCGGGTGTCCCGTCCGAGCAGCTCGTCAGGGCCGCCACCGCGACAAGTCCCAGAACGACGAGCCACCTCTGCGTTCTACCGGAAGATGGTGGACGGTTCTTCATCGTCATCTTCCTCCGTGTGGGGCCGACGGCGGATTCCAGTGGGTTCAGGCCCAGGCGCGAAGGAGCTGGCGTCCTTCGCGAACTGCTCTGCTTCGTTTTCATGTTCGGTGCGTTCATCAACGGAAAGCTCGCGATACCAGGTTGAGAATCGTTCGGACTGTTCCTGCAGAACGGTGGTGGCGCGGGGATCGTTCAATGCGCCGCGAAGGTTTACGCGACCGGACAACACCTCGCGAGCAAGATCGCGAAGTTCGGGAATGTTCGTCTGCTTGGCGAGCATGGTCAACTGTTTCTGTGCCGCCAATCTGTGCGCAGGGGAAAGTGTGAGGTCGGCAAGGGGGTCATAGTCTCGATGTTTCATAACTCGCCACGCTTTCGGGGTTGGCGAGGTCCTTGCGACACTCCCGGGTGATCGTAGCTTACGGCCGGCATCGGCGTCGGTGTGATCTCCCGTAATGAGACCTCGTCTGGCGATGTGAAAATTCCGACGAATCCCGTGATCGCGGTCTGGGTTGTGGAGATCGCGGCGCTGGCCTCTGCCCACAATTTCACGATCTGTGAGCATTCCCATGCGGCTACGCTCCACGATATTCCGGCGCCGATGCCGGTCCACGAGAACGTCGCTGCGGCGAGGACTGCCAGTCCGGCCACTATGGCGGCATCCATTATGGCCTTGATGATATCGGCCAGGGTTTTCGAGCACAGCCACACATCTCGGGCCATCTCGACATACTGGTCGTGTAGTACCCGAAACACATCCGCGTGACTCTGTAAAGCCTTTTCGGCATAATCGAAATAGTGTGTCGCGGCGTCGCCGGCGTTGCCCTGCCATTCGGCGGCAAGCCATCGGAGACCATTCTTGATGTTGTCGCCGATGTTTTCAGAGGATTCTGCGAGTTGGGCCCACATTGTTCCGCATCGGGCGAATCCTTTCCAGTCGCCGACCACGAGCTGGTTGACGTATTCCATCGGGTTCAGGCCGATGGTGTCGTTCAGTACCTGATTGATCCACCAGGTCGGACTAAGGTAGTCACCCATGGTGTTGAACAAGGCCATGGGGTCACTGAAGTCGGGTGGGTCGCCCGGCTCGGTAAGATGAGTCAGTGGATAGTGTATGTCCTCGCCCGCCGTCACTTCAACTGGACCCTGCTCGCCCGGTCGATGTGTGATGGCCGGCCACGGGGCGTCGATTGGTGGACGCGGGGCCCCAGGGTAACTTGCGTCAATGTCCGCTTCTGCGGACTCGTCGGACGAACGGTAATGTGCGGCCGTGCGAAGCAATTCATCTGCGCTTTCTCCCAGTTGGCGAAAGCCTCGAGCCAGGCTGTCCCGCATGCGATCGACGGTCTGTGTGTGCGCATCGATCAGATGTTGTATCCATAATCCATCGATATTATCAAGTCGTGACTGATCCACGAGATGGACATTGGTTAGGGAGAGATTGATGCCGTTTCGCTCGACGAGTTTCGCGTATAACTCGAGTGCTTCAGGGTGAACGGAGAAGCTCACAGATCCCCCATCTGTTGACGTAGCGATGGTAGCTTCGCACGGTCACATCGTCCTTGTCTGTGTGATCGTGGGACGTATGCCGGTAGTCACCCAAATGGAGGTGTCGTGGCGACGGATGTGTGGGGACCGTTGCGTCGTCGGGTGGCCGTGTTCACCGTGGTGTTCGGGCCGCTGATGGCGGCGTTCGTGATCACGCGGGGGTCGACGGTGGTCGGGGTCGGGGTGGGGGTGCCGTTGGTCGCGGCCGGCGGGTTCGCGGTCGGTGCGTTGGTGGCCGGGGCGGGGTCGCGGGCGGTGGAGCGGGCGTGGATCTCGATCGGGTTGGTGGGGTTGGCGATCGTCGTGGCGGTGGTGGCCGCGGCGTTCGGGTGGTGAGTCAGCGGCGGCGGAGCAGGGGCGTGGTGGCGATGGTCACGCCCAGGGCGGCGGTGGCGAGGGCGATCTGGCCGCTGAGCGGGGCGGACAGCAGTAGTGCCACCCCGGGGGTGACGCGCCACGGTCCGGCCGGGTCGCGCCACTCGGTGGTCAGGGCGATCGCGGCGACCAGCAGGAACGGGATCAGCAGCAGGGACAGGACCGCCTGGTAGCCGTGGGTGTCGTCGGCCAGGACCAGGCTCTCGTTGCCGGTGAGCAGGAGCGCGACGCGGACGGTCGACCAGACGGTGGCGGCCAGGCCGGCGAGCAGCAGCGCGCGGCGGACCTGCTCAGGCATCGGTGCCGCCGGTCGGCCGGGGGACGATCACGCGCAGATGGTAGTTCTGCCCGGCAGGGGGCCGGCGGGCGACCTTCGGTGCCTGTACACGCTCGGGCGCCGGTCGAGGCAGGCTCGTGGCGGTCGTTGACAGAATCTGCGGTGTCTGCCAGTCGGGCGCGGTGACCGGGGAATTCTTCGGGGCGAGGCCCAACAATTCTGCCAACCCATTAATTGCGTTGACGGTCAGGCTTACGTCGACGAACCTTCTGCTGCTTGACTCCATCCGGTCCGGCACGCGGCGAAGGAGACGAACATGGGCGCTGCCAGGGAATCCGTGAGCAACGAGCCGATCGCGGTGATCGGGATCGGCTGCCGTTTCCCAGGGGCGCGCGACGCCGGAGAATTATGGAACCTGCTCCTCGACGGCGGTGAGCGAATTCGTGAGGTTCCGCCGGAAAGATTTGACATCAACCTGTTCCACGACGCCACTCCGCAAACTCCCGGCAAGATCGTCACCCGGTGTGGGGGATTTCTGGACGGTATCGACCAGTTCGACGCCGCCTACTTCCGTGTCTCGCCGCGTGAGGCCGCGCAGCTGGACCCCCAGCACCGGCTGCTGCTGGAGACCACCGCCGACGCCCTGCGCGACGCCGGTCTGACCCGCGAGGCGCTCGGCCGCACGGGGGCGTTCGTCGGCCAGATCTCCCGGACCTACTGGGAACTGTTGAGCACCCGGGGCATTCTCGACGTCTACTCCAGTCTGGGCACCATGGGCTCCGGCGCGTCCGGTCGGCTCACCCACGCCTTCGACCTGCGCGGCCCGAGCGTCTCGGTCGACACCGCGTGCTCGTCGTCGCTGGTGGCGGTGCACACGGCCTGCCGCAGCCTGCGCGCGGGGGAGTGCGACGTGGCCATCGCGGGTGGGGTCAGCCTGATCCTCGGCCCGGCCGACTCGATCGCCTACTCCCAGGCGAACATGCTGGCCCCCGACGGGCGCTGCAAGTTCGGGTCGGCGTCGGCCAACGGGTTCGTCCGCAGCGACGGGATCGCCGCCGTCGTGCTCAAGCCGCTGTCCCGCGCGGCGGCCGACGGCGACCGGGTGCACGCACTGATCCTCGGCACGTCAGCGCTCAACGACGGTACCGGCGCGTCGATGATGACCCCGTCGCAGGCCGGTCAGGCGGCGGCGCTGCGCGCGGCCTACGCCGACGCCGGTATCGACCCCGCCGAGGTCGGCTATGTCGAGGCGCACGGCACCGGGACCCCCGTCGGGGATCCGGTGGAGCTGGCGGCGATCGCCGAGGTGATCGGCGCCGGCCGCGACCGGCCGCTGGCCGTGGGGTCGGTCAAGACCAACATCGGTCACGCGGAGGCCGCCGCCGGCATGGCCGGGCTGATCAAGGCCATCCTGTGCGTGCGGCACCGGCACATCCCGGTCAGCCTGCACGCCGAGGACCTCAACCCGGCCTTCGACTGGGACGCGCTGCCGGTCGAGGTGGCCCGCACCGCCCGGCCGTGGCCGACCGACGGGCGCGCCGTCGCGGGCGTCAGCTCCACCGGCCTGTCCGGCACCAACGTGCACGTCGTCGTCGCCGAGGCGCCGCCGCCGCGGCCGCGTGCCACGGCCCCCGACCAGGCCCGGCTGCTCACCCTCTCCGCGCGCGACCGCCGGGCACTGCGGGACCTGGCCGAGTCCACGGCGAGTCTGCTGGACTCCGGTGCGGCGCCGGACATCTGTCACACCGCCGGCGCCCGTCGGGACCACCACGAGCACCGGTTGACCGCCGTCGGCGCCACCGCCGACGAACTCGCCGAGCGGCTGCGCGCGTATCTCGCCGGCTCCCCGGCGCGCGGTCTGGCCGCCGCGACCGCGCCGGGCAGCCCGCCGAGGGTGGTGTTCGTCTTCCCCGGCCAGGGTTCCCAGTGGGTGGGCATGGCTCGCGAGTTGATCCGCACCGCCCCGGCGTTCGCCGCGACGTTGGCCGAGTGTGACGCGGCCGTGCGCGCCGAGGCGGGTTGGTCACCGATCGAACGGCTGGCCTCGGACGCCGAGTTGTCCTCTGTGGACGTCGTGCAGCCGGTGCTGTGGGCGGTCGAGGTGGCGTTGGCCGCGCAGTGGTCGGCCTGGGGTGTCCGCCCGGATGCCGTGGTGGGCCACAGCATGGGCGAGGTGGCCGCCGCGTGCGTGGCCGGCGCGTTGTCGCTGGCCGACGGGGCGGCGGTGATCTGCCGGCGCAGCGCGCTGCTCACCAGGGTGTCCGGCCGGGGCGCGATGGCGTCGGTGGAGCTGACCGTCGAGCAGGCGGAGGCCGAGATCGGCGCGTATGCCGACCGGGTGTCGGTGGCCGTCAGCAACAGCGCCGGGTCGACCGTGCTGTCCGGCGACCCTGGGGCGCTGGACGAGATCATCGCCGGGTTGGCCGGGCGGGAGGTGTTCGCCCGCCGGGTGAAGGTCGACGTCGCCAGCCACAGCCCGAGGATGGACGAGCTGCGCGCCGACCTGCTCGCCGCTCTGGAGAGCGTGCGCCCCCGCGCCGGCACCGTCCCCTTGATGTCCACTGTGGACCAGCGGGAGGTGTCCGGCGACGCGCTGACCGCCGGGTACTGGGTGCGCAACCTGCGCGAACCGGTCATGTTCGGCGCGGTGACCCGGGAGCTGGCCGGCCGGGCGCCGACGGTGTTCGTGGAGATGAGCCCGCACCCGGTGTTGGTGCCGGCGCTGGAGGAGACCGTCGAGGACGCCGGCCAGGGCACGGTCGTCGGCTCCCTCCGCCGCGACGAGCCAGAACTGGAGACCCTGCTGCACGCCGTCGGCCAGGCCCACCTCGCCGGTGTCCGGCTGGACTGGGCGCTGATCAACCCCGGTCGCCACACGGACCTTCCCGCCTACCCGTGGCAGCGCAGCCGCCACTGGTTCGCCGACACGCCAACGGCGCACCCCCTGCTGACCGGCCTCACCCGCTCGCGGACCGGCGGCTGGACCGGCCGCCTCGACCTCACCGCGAACGCCTACCTGCGCGACCACCGGGTCCAGGAAACCGCTGTCCTCCCGGGTTCTGCCTACGCCGAGCTCCTCCACGCCGCCCTCGGCGGGGACCGGGGAACGGTGGAACTCCGCGACGTCGTCCTCCACAACGCCATCTACCTGGACCCCGCCCCGACCGTGCTGGTGGAGATCACCGGCGACCAGGCGACCGTCAGCTCCCGCCCCGACGACACCCGGCCCTGGGTGACCAACGCGACCGGCACCGTCGTGCGCCACACCCCGGCCGCTCCGGCGACGGCCGCCGCCTACCTACGCGGTGTCGTGCGCGACCACTGGTCCGGCCCGGACTTCTACGGCCGTTTCGCCGGTGGTGGCAACGAGTGGCGGGGCGCGTTCCAGGGCATCGTCCGTCTGTGGCGTGGGACCGACGAGGCGACCGCCCACCTGGCCGCACCACCGGCGATCGTGGAGTCGTTGCCCAGCCACACGTTCCACCCGGCCCTGCTCGACGCCTGCTTCCAGGTACTGGTCGGCGTGATCGAGCCCGCCGACACCGCCGATTCGCTGCTGCTGGGCGGCTTCGACTCGTTGCGGGTGTACCGGGAGGTGCCGGCGACCGGCCTGCGCTGCCGCGCGGTGCGGGTTCCCGGCGGGCGGCCGGGTTCGGTCGCCGGGGACCTCACGGTGACGGACCGGGAGGGCGTGGTGGTGGCCGAGATCAGCGGCCTGTGGTCCCGCGACCTCACCGACACGCCGACCGCGCGACCCGGGGAGCCGCTGGGTCAGGCCGGGGATTCGGGTGGGTTCGCGGGAGCGAACCGCGCCGATGACCTGGGCCGGCCCGAGGAAGCGGGGCAGTGGGTGGAATCGAACGGGCTCGGGGGATCGGGTCAGGGGTCGGACTGGACTGTCGAGTCGAGCCGGGTCGCGGGGGAGTTGGGGAGGGACGGTTCGGTGGACGAGCTGTTGCACGAGGTTCGGTGGCGGTCGGCGCCGCAACTCTCGCCTGATACCCGTCTCACCCGGTGGGTGGTGTTTCTGGATGACGGGGGGATCGGGTGGGATCTCGCCGCCCGGTTGGGGGGCGACGTGGTGACCGTTGCCGGGGGGGACGGGTTTCGGGATCTCGGCGGCGGGCACTACGAGATCGATCCGGCGTCGGCGGCCGATTATCGGGCGGTGCTGGGGGTGCGGGACGACCGGCGGTGCGGGGTGGTGCACCTGTGGGGTTTGGACACGGCCGGGCCGGTCGATGCCTCGGCGGTTCGGACGGTTCCGCCGTTGGTCGCGGCGTTCGAGGAGCCGGTTGATCTGTGGCTGGTCACCCGGGGCGCGCAGTGCCTCGACGGTGACCCACTCGTGGTGCCGGCGCAGACGATGCTCTGGGGACTGGGGCGGTCGCTGGCCGCCGAGCGGGCCGATGTCCGTACGGTGCTGGTCGATCTGGCCGCGGGGACTCGGACCGCCGCCCAGTTGGCCAGGGAGGTCGGCGCCCGCGACGACGGGGAGAACCAGATCGCCCTGCGCGCCACGGGGCGGCATGTTGCCAGGTTGGTGCGTGGCGTGACGGCTGCCCGGCACACCGGGCAGGGCGATCCGGGGCCGGGACAGGTGGCGGTCGACGTCGCGCACGTCGCGTCCGGTGTGTGTGGCGGCACCGTGGTCGCGCTGGGAGCGGGAGTGGCCGGGGTGACGGTCGGGGACACCGTGGTGGCGGTGGCGCAGGGCCCGGTCGCCGACGCCCGGCTGGTGTTCGCCGCACCGGGGCGGCTGGGGCTGGCGGAGGCCGTGGTGTCGTTGGGGGCGCACCTTGTCGCGTACCTGGGTCTGCGGGAGTTGCGGGCCGGCGGGCGGGTGCTGATCCACCCGGCGTCCGGGCCGGTCGGGCTGGCGGCGGTCCAGTACGCCCGGCACCTCGATGCCGAGGTGTACGCGACGGACGACGACCCGGACCGGCGGGCCCTGCTGGGGATGGCGGGGTTGCGTCAGGTCGGCGGCGAGTCGACGGTCACCGGCGATGTCCTGGCGCAGACCCGGGGGCGCGGGGTCGACGTCGTGCTCGTCACGCGGCCGGGGGAGCCGGTTCCGGCGGTGCTCGCCCCCGGCGGAACCGGGGTCACCGCGCCGGAGTTGGCGGCGTTCGCCCACGCCCGGCCGGACGAGACCGCCACGGCCCTGCGGCGGGTGCTGGCCCTGCTCGACGCGGGACTGCTCGGGGCGATCCCCGGCCAAACCCGGGGCGGCGACCCGGCCGCCCGGTTCGCGATCCGTCCCGACGGGACCTATCTGGTCACCGGCGGACTCGGCGGTCTCGGCGGGTACGCGTGCCGGTGGTTGCTGGACAACGGCGCCGGGCACGTGCTCGCCGTCGGGCGGTCGGCGGCCACCGCGCCCGACCCGCGGATCACCTACGCGCGGGCCGACGTCACCGACGAGGACGCGCTGCGGTCGCTGCTGGCCGAGTCCGGGCTGCCCCCGGTCCGCGGTGTGATCCACGCGGCGGGCGTGCTCGACTTCGCCGCGTTCGACGAGTACACGCCCGGGCACCTCGACGCCATGCTGGCACCGAAGGTCGCCGGCGGCTGGGCCGTGCACCGGGCGACGCTCGGGCAGCCGCTGGACTTCTTCGTGCTGTACTCGTCCGGCACGTCGGTGTTCGGGTCGGCGCACACCAGCGCGTACGCGGCGGCCAACGCCTATCTCGACGGGCTGGCCCACCACCGGCGCCTCGCCGGCCTCCCCGCGACCAGCGTGAACTGGGGCTACTGGTCGGGCGCCGGCATGGTCGTGCGCCTGGAGGCCGCGCGCGGCGAGTCGGTCGTGCCCACCGGCATGTCAGCCTTCGGCCCCGAGGAGGCCATGCCCGCCCTGCACACCCTGCTGACCCGCGGCGCCGTCCAGGCCACGGTCGTCGCCGCCGACTGGCCCCGCTGCGCCGCCGAACCCGACCTCGCCCGCAACCCGCTGCTCCGCGACCTGCTCACCGCTCCGACGCCGGTGCGTCGCGCGGCCCCGCCGACGTGGACGGCCCCGTCGCCCGCGGCTTCGGAGAGCCTGCCCACGGCGGTCGCCACCACGAGGCCGGTGCCACCGCCCGCACCGCCGAGGCGGTCGGCGGGTTCGCCTCGGACGATCCCGAAGCCGGCGCCGCCGGCCCGGCCCGTGGCGGCACCACCGGCGTCGCCTCGACCGGTCCGCGCGGAGGAGGCGACGCCTGCCACCGCACCGGCGCGGGACCTGTCCGTCGTGCTGGCTGACGCGGTGGCCTCGGTCATGGGCATGTCGACCCACGACCTCGATGTGACCGCCCCGCTCAACACCATGGGCTTCGACTCGTTGATGGCCGGCCAGGTTCGCTCCAGGGTCCGGGAGGCGACCGGCCTGCTGGTACCGATCACCCGGATGCTCAGTGGCCGCTCGGTCACCGAACTCGCCTCCGGTCTCCACGAGCAGGCCGGCAACGGAGGCGCCCGGTGACCCGCACCCCGCTGACCGCCTACCAGCGCGACCTCTGGACCGCCTGCGCCGCCTTCCCCGGCCGGCCCAGCTACAACGTCGCCGGCCGGTTGCGTTTCACCGGGGCGGTCGACGCCGACGCGCTGGCCGGCGCGGCCCGGCGGATGCTCGCCCGCCACGACGCGCTGCGCCTGCGGTTCGGGGTCGACGACGGCGTCCCCTACCAGTGGGTGGACACCGAGCCCGGGCCGGTCGAGGTGGTGGACCTGTCGGGGGCGGCCGACCCGGAGGCCGCCTGCACCGCCTGGATGGACGAGCGCGCCCTCGAGCCGGTCGACCTGACCGCCGGGCAGATCTGCCGCGCGGCCGTCGTCGTGCGGGACGCGGCGGTGACCTACCTGTTCCTCCGGGCCCACCACCTTCAGGTTGACGGCACGGCCCTGTTCGTCGCCCTCGCGGAGCTGTTGTCGGGGGCCGATCCGGACGGGTCCTTCCTCGATCACGTCGGGCGGGAGCGGGAGTCGCGGAACTCGCCGGAGTGGGCCGGCTCGGCCGAGGCCCTGAAGTCCGCGATGGACGGTGTGGTGCCGGCGCTGTTCACCCGGCGGGCGAACGGAGAACCGCCCGGGCGGCACACGTTCACCATCGACCGGGCGACGTTGGACCGGTTCGCCGCCGGGGAGCACACGTTCTACGCCCACCTGGTCGCGGCGGTCGCGACCTACCTCGGCCGGGTGCACTCCGCCGGGGAGGTCGTCGTCGGCATTCCGTTCGACAACCGCGCCGATCCCCGGGACGCGCGGGTCGTCGGGAACCTCGCCAACACCGTGCCGGTCCGGCTGGCGCCCTCGGCCGCCGCGTCGATGGCCGAGCTCGTGGGGCAGGCCCAGCACCAGGTCCTGGCCGCCAAGGAACACGAGCGGGTCGCGCTGGGCGACCTGCTGCGTGCACTGCGCACCCGCCAGCTGTTCGACGTCACCGTCACGTTCACCCGGATGCCCGACGGCCTGCTCGACGGCCTGCTCGACGGCCTGCTCGACGCCGTCGACCAGTGGCAGGGCTGGCCGCACGGCCACACCCCCTACCCGCTGGCGATCGCCGTGCGGGAGTACGGCCGCGCCGACGACGTCGTCGTCGAGCTGGACCACGACCCGGCCGTGTTCGACGACGACCTGCCGATCGAGTCCGTCGGCCGGCACCTGATGGCGCTGCTGCTCGCCGGGCTCGACCGCCCGGACGAGCCGCTGTCCCGGCTGCCGATGCTGACCCCCGCCGAACACCACGACCTGGTCGTGGAGCGCAACCGGACCACCGTCGCCTACCGGGACACCGAGACCGTGCACGGCCTGTTCGCCCAGCGGGTCGCCGCCCATCCCGAGCGCGTGGCCGTGGCCTGGCAGGGCGGGGCCCTGACCTACGCCGAGCTGGGCCGGCGGGCCAACCAGCTGGCGCACGCCCTGCGCGCCACCGGGATCCGGCCGGGGGAGCGGGTCGCGGTGGCGATCGAACGCGGTCCGGAGCTGCTGGTGGCCCTGCTCGCGACGCTGACGGCCGGCGGTGCCTACGTGCCCGTCGACCCCGGTCACCCGGCCGAGCGGATCGAGTTCCTGCTGGCCGACAGCCGGGCCGGCGTGCTGCTGGTCCGGGGCGACCCGCCGGCCGCCGTCCCGCCGGGCACCACCGTGATCGACGTCGACGCGCCCCGGGACGAGCCGGCGACCGCGCCGGAGCCGACGGCGACCGCGCGCGACCTGGCCTACGTCATCTACACCTCCGGCTCCACCGGCCGGCCCAAGGGCGTGCTGGTCGAGCACCGCTCGGTGGTCAACCGGCTGGCGTGGATGCAGCGGTTCACCCCGCTGGGCCCGGACGACGTGGTCCTGCACAAGACCCCCAGTTCGTTCGACGTGTCGGTGTGGGAGCTGTTCTGGTGGGCGGTCGAGGGTGCGGGTGTCGCGTTGCTGCCGCCCGGCGCGGAGAACGACCCGCTGGCGATCCTGGACCGGATCGCCGCGCACGGCGTGACGGTCGTGCACTTCGTGCCGGCCATGCTGGAGCCGGTGCTCGACCTGCTGGAGCGCCGGCCCGACCTCCTCGCCCGGATCCGCACCCTGCGCGCGGTGTTCTGCAGTGGCGAGGCGTTGCCGGCGCGGCTGGTCGAGCGGTTCGACCGGGTCACCGCGGGCCACCGCCCGAGACTGGTGAACCTGTACGGGCCGACCGAGACGACCGTCGACGTCACCTACCACGAGTGCGCGCCCGGCGGTGAACGCGTGCCGATCGGCCGCCCGATCGACAACACCCGGGTCTACGTCCTGGATCCCGGTGGTCTGCCGCAGCCCGTCGGCGTCGCGGGGGAGCTGTGCGTGGCGGGCGTGGGCGTGGCGCGGGGCTACCTCGACCGGCCGGAGCTGACGGCGCGGAGGTTCGTCGACGATCCGTTCCACCCCGGTCGGATGTACCGCACCGGGGACCTGGCGCGCTGGCTGGCCTCGGGTGAGCTGGAGTACCTCGGGCGTCTCGACCGGCAGGTCAAGATCCGAGGGAACCGGGTCGAGCTGGGCGAGGTCGAGCACGCCCTGGCGGCGCTGCCGGACCTGCGCGACGTGGTGGTCGTCGACGTCAGCTCACCGGAGCGGGGCACCCACCTGGTCGCGCACTACGTCGCCGGCCACGACCTGCCGGTCGAGGACCTGCGGGCGCACCTGGCGCAGCGGTTGCCCGGCTACATGATCCCCGCGCGGTTCCACCGGATCGACCGTATCCCGCTGTCCCCCAACGGAAAGGTCGACCGGGCGGCGCTGCCGGCGGCTCCGGGGCGGACCCCGGCGCCGGCCACCGGCACGCGGGCGACGCTGGCCGGGATCCTCGCCGAGGTCCTGGAGGTCGACCAGGTCGGGCTCCACGACAACTACTACGCCCTGGGCGGCGACTCGATCCTGGTGCTGCGGGTGTGCGCGCTGGCCGAGCGCCACGGGCTGGACCTGCGACCGCACGACGTCGCCGAGCACCCCACGGTCGACGGTCTCGCCGAGGTCCTCGCCGGCCGGTCCGCCCCGGTGTCCCCGGCGCCCGGCCTGGCCCCGTTCGCGCTGGTCGCCGGGGTCGACCGGCCCAAGGTCGCGCACGCGGCCGACGCCTACCCGGTGACCCGCCTCCAGCTGGGCATGTTGTTCCACAGCCGCGAGCACGACGGCTCGACCCGCTACCGCGACGTGTTCCGCTACCGGCTGCGGCTGGACTGGCACGAGGACACCTTCCGCGCCGCGTTCGCCGCGCTCGTCGCCCGGCATCCCGCGCTGCGGACCTCGTTCCGGCTCGGTGACCTGACCGAACCGTTGCAGCTCGTGCACCACGACGTCGCGCCGCCGCTGGAGATCGACGGCGCGGACACCGTCGACGCGCACGTCGAACGCTGGCGGCGCCGGGACTACCGGCTCGACCGCGCCCCGCTGTTCCACGTGCGGGTCCGGCCGCACGGGGACACCGTCGACCTGGTGATCGCCTTCCACCACGCCCTGTTCGACGGCTGGAGCCTGGCGACGCTGCTCGCGGACCTGCTCACCGACTACCGCCGCCGCCTCGGCCACGACGTCCCCGCCGAACCGGCCGTCGAGCCGCCCGGCTACGCCGAGTTCGTCGCCGCCGAACGGGCCGCGCTGGCCTCGGAACCCAGCCGGGAGTACTGGCGGGAGCTGCTGGCCGGTTCGCGGGCGACCACCCTGCCCGGGTTCCGCCGCCACGAGCCCCGCGCGGCCGCCGGCCGCACCTCGGTGTGGCGGGACCTGCCGCCCGCCCTGCACGCCGACCTGACGGCGTTCGCCGCCGGGCGCGGCCTGCCGGTGAAGTCGGTGCTGCTGGCCGCGCACTGTCTCACGCTGCGCCTGTTCTCCGGCGAGACCGACCTGACCACCGGCCTGGTGAGCCACGCCCGCCCCGCCCGGGCGGGTGCGGACCGCGCGGTGGGCCTGTACCTGAACACGATGCCGCTGCGGGTCGGCACGGAGTCGGTGACCTGGGGCGGGCTCGCCGAGCGGGTCGCCGCCCAGGAACGCGCCTCGGCCCGGCACCACCAGTACCCGTTGAGCGCGATCCAGGACGATCTGGGCGGCGATCCGGTGCTGGAGACCTCGTTCAACTACGTCGACTTCCACCAGCTGCGGGCCGCCGGGATCGAGCTGCTGGGTGTCGAGGCCCACGAGGAGACCAACTTCCTGCTGGCCGTCACCGCCGCCGTCGACCCGCGTACCGGTGGGTTGGCGCTGCGCGTGGACGGCGACCCGGCGGTGATCACCCCCGGCCAGGCCGACCTCATCGCCGAGTCCTATGTGGACATCCTGGGGCTGGTGGTGCGCAAGCCGGACGACCAGGTCGACCTCGGCGTACTGGCGACCCCGCCGGCCGCCGAACCGCTGGCCGACCCGCCGCACGTGGTCACCCTGTTCGCCCGGCAGGCCGGCCGCACCCCGGACGCGGTCGCCGTGGTCGACGGCGACCGCCGGTGGGACTACCGCACGCTGCACGAGGCCGCCGGCCGGGTCGCGCACACCCTGCGATCCCTGGGCGCCCCACGGGGTTGCCGGATCGGCGTCGCGCTCGAACGGTCACCGGAGGCGGTCGCCACGGTCATCGGGATCGCGCTGGCCGGCGCGGCCTGCGTCCCGCTGGACCTCACCTACCCGGCGAGCCGGCTGGCCGACCTGCAGGACCAGGCCCGGCCCTTCCGCGTGGTCGTCGCCCCGCGGCACGCGCACCTGGTGACCGACCCGGCGACCGTCCTCCCGGTCACCGACGCCCTGACCGGCCCGGCGCCGTCCGACACCGAACCACCCGCGCTGGCCGACACCGCCTACGTCCTGTTCACCTCCGGGTCCACCGGCCGGCCCAAGGGCGTCGCGCTGCCCCACCGCGCGCTGGCGAACATGGTGACCTGGCAGCTGGCGGCCTCCAGCGGCCGGATCGAGGGCCGCGCGCCGCACACCGTGCAGTACGCCCCGCCGTCGTTCGACGTGTTCTTCCAGGAGGTCTACGCCACCCTCTGCGGCGGCGGCACGCTGCACCTGGTGTCCGAACAGGACCGTCGGGACCCGGTGCGGCTGCTCGGGATGCTCGACCGGGCCGGGGTGGAGCGGATGTTCCTGCCCTACGTGGCACTGCAACAGCTCGCGGTCACCGCGCAACGCCTGTCGCTGCGCCCGCGCGCGCTGCGGATCATCGCCCCGGCCGGTGAGCAGCTGCGGGTGACCGACGAGATCCGCGCGCTGTGCAAGGGAATGACCGACCCGATCCTGGAGAACCAGTACGGCCTGACCGAGACCCACCTGGTCACCGCGTACACGATGGATGGTGACCCGGACGGCTACCCGGAGCTGCCACCGATCGGCCACCCGGTCGACGGCGCGGTCGTGCGGGTGCTCGACGAGCGGCTGCGGCCGGTGCCCGACGGCGTCCCCGGCGAGATCTTCCTCGGCGGCAACAGCCTGGCCGATGGCTACGAGGGTCGCCCCGACCTCACCGCCGAACGGTTCGTCCGCGACCCGTACGGCCCGCCCGGCGCCCGCCTGGTCCGCACCGGTGACCTCGGTCGGCGCCTGCCCGGCGGCGCGGTCGTGTGTGACGGCCGGATCGACCGGCAGGTCAAGGTGCGCGGGTTCCGGGTGGAGCCGGCCGAGGTGGAACTGGCGATCCTCGATCTGGCCCCGGCGGTCCGTGAGGCGGCGGTCGTCGTGCGGGCGGCCGGCGGCGCCACCGCGGCCGACGGCGACGGCTACCTGACCGCGTACCTGGTCGGCGACCGCGACGCCGTCGACCTGGCCGCGTTGCGCGACGCGCTGCGTGCCCGGCTGCCCGAGCACCTCAACCCCAAGTACCTGGAGTGGCTCGACGCCCTGCCGCTGACCCCCAGCGGCAAGCGGGCCGACGCCGTTCTGGCCGCCCGCCGGCCGGCCGACACCGGACGGCCGCCCTACGTCGCGCCGCGCGACCCGGCCGAGCGGGCGATCGCCGACATCGTCTCGGAGGTCCTGGGCGTCGACCGGGTCGGCGTGCACGACGACTTCTTCGCCGTCGGTGGAACGTCGCTGAGCGCCATGCGGCTGGTGGTGACCGTGGAGAAGCGGTTCGGTGTCGAGCTGTCGATCGCCGGGCTGACCGCCGCGCCGACCGTCGCCGGCCTGGCCGCCCAGCTCGGCGAGGTCCGCGCGGCACCCGACCCGCTGGTGCCGCTGCGCACCGAGGGCACCGGGCCGCCGTTGTTCCTGGTGCACCCGATCGGCGGCAGCGTGCTGCCCTACGTCGGGCTCGCCCGGTACCTGCCGGACCGGCCGCTGTACGGGTTGCAGGCCGCCGGGATCGACCCCGGCACCCGCCCGCGCACGTCGTTCGCCGACATGGCGCGCGACTACGTCGACGCGATCCGGCGGGTCCAGCCCGACGGGCCCTACCACCTCGGCGGCTGGTCGCTCGGTGCGACGATCGCCGCCGAGATGACCCACCTGCTGGTGGCCGCCGGCCAGCGGGTCGAGCGGCTGGTGTTCGTCGACCCGCTGCACGTGCGGGCCTCGGAGTCCACGGCCGACCTGGCGCACACCTGGTTCCTCCGGGAGCTGCTGCACCGGTGGGACGCCACACCGGTCGCCATTCCGTCCGATGTGGACACCGAGGAGGGTCGACTGCGGTTCGTCCTGGACCAGGCGGTCGCGGCCGGTGTGCTGCCGGCCGGCGCGTCGCTGAACCTGGTGCGCCGGCTGTTCGGTGTGTTCTCCGCCGCCCTGGCGGCCGGTTCCGGGTACCAACCACGTCCGGTGCCGGTCGACGTCGCCGTGGTCAACGCCGCCGGGCCGCTGCCGGAGATCCTGGCCGGCGCGCTGCGGCCGTCCGCGACGCGACTGTCCACCGGCCGGGTCCGGACCGTCGAGGTCCCCGGCGACCACTTCACGATGATGACCGAACCGCACCTGCGGCGGGTCGGCGAACAGATCGCCGCCGCGTTGCGCCGGCCGCCGCTCGTGCGGGTCGACCGCCCGGCCGCCGGGGTCGCGCTGGTGACCCTGGACCGCGCCGGCACCCTCAACGGGATCGACCGCGCCCTGGCCGCCGAGCTGACCGGGACCCTCACCGCGCTCGCCGCAGACGACACCGTGTCGGCGGTCGTGCTGACCGGCGCCGGTCAGGGCTTCAGCGTCGGCGCCGACATCGGTGAACCGGCCGGGCTGCTGGCGCCGGCCCTCGCCGCGCTGCGCCGGCTCGGGGCGGTGACCGTCGCCGCGGTCACCGGCCCGGCGCTGGGCGCGGGACGGGAACTCGCCCTCGCCTGTGACCACCGGATCGCCGGCCCGACCGCCCTGTTCGGCGCGCCGGGCGAACCCGTGGTCCGGGCGGCCGAGGCGGTCCGGCACGGGCTGGTGACGGCGATCGCGGACGATCCGGTGGGCGAGGCGATCACGGTCGCCGCCCAGGGAAGGAACGAGGTGGCGGCATGAGGATCGACTTCGGTGAGCACGCCGAGACCATCGACCGGGCCGTGGAGGCCATCGTCGAGACCGAACGCGCGGGGTTCGACGGCGCGCTGGTGGCCGAGACCCGGTTCGACCCGTTCCTGCTGCTGACCGCCGCGGCCGGCCGGACCTCCCGGGTCGAGCTGATGACCTCGGTGGCCATCGCCTTCGCCCGCAACCCGATGACCGTCGCCATGCAGGCCAACGACCTGCACGAGTTGTGCGGCGGGCGGTTCGTGCTCGGCCTGGGCACCCAGGTCGAGGCGCACATCACCCGCCGGTTCGGCATGCCGTGGGCCGACCCGGCCTCGCGGCTGCGGGAGTTCGTGCTGGCCGTGCGGGCGATCTGGCGGTCCTGGGAGACCGGCGAGCGGCTCGACTTCGCCGGCGAGCACTACACGCACAACCTGATGACGCCGATGTTCGCCCCCGGCCCGAACCCGTACGGCAACCCGAAGATCTACCTCGCCGCCGTCGGCCCGACGATGACCGAGGTCGCCGGTGAGGTCGCCGAGGGCCTGGTGACCAGCCCGGCCACCACCGAGCGCTACCTGCGCGAGGTCACCATGCCGGCGCTGGAACGCGGCCGCGCCAGGGCGGGCGCGACGATGGCCGGCTTCGGGATCAGCTGCGCGCTGGTGTCGGCCGTCGGCTCGAGCCCGGCCGAGCTCGACGCCGCGATCACCTCGGCCCGCCAGCGGGTCGCGTTCTTCGGGTCGACCGCGACCTACCGCCCGGTCTTCCGCCTGCACGGCTGGGCGGACCTGCACGAGACCCTCTACGAGCTGTCGGTGCTGGGCCGGTGGGACGAGATGACCGCGCTGATCGACGACGAGGTGCTGCACACCTTCGCCGTGGTCGGCACGCCCGACGAGGTGGCCGACCAGCTGACCACCCGCTACGGCGACATCGCCGATCGGGTCGGTCTCACCAGCACCGACCCGATCGACCCCGCCCGGTGGACGCACACCCTCGCGTCCCTGCGGGCGGGTCAGGCGCTGTAGCCCTTGGGCGGGATCAGGGAAGCCAGCTGGTCGAAGGTCAACCAGTAGATCTGGTTGCCGCTGAACGACGCCGGGTCGGCGATCAGCACGGTGCGGTTGACGTCGTTGTAGCCGATCACGGTGAAGTAGTGGTAGATCGTCTGGCCGGGCGGGTAGCCGGGCGGCTGGTTCCCCGGCGGCGCGACGATGTTGGCCACGATCGGGTACCCGTTGTCGATGTCCAGCACGATGTCGCGCCACAGCAGGTCCTTCTGCGCCTGCGTCGGCGGGTCGTTGGGCATCTCCTTGGTCTCGTACCAGCCGACGTAGCCACCCAGGACGCGGGTGACCTGGCCGATCCAGTCGGTGCCACCGGTGTGCGTGCCGAGTTCGGCGGCCAGCGACGCCTGGCTGCGGTAGACCCCGCGCGCGGACAGCGCGATCCGGGTGGCGGCCGGGCCGCACCAGTAGCCGGTCTCCTGGACCTGGTAGTCGACTTGCAGGACGTGTTCACCGGCCGGCGTGACGGTGGCCGGCTTGGCGCTCGGCGCCACCGGTGCCGGTCTGGGTTCGGCCACGCTGACCGGCGCGAGGACGAGCGGCGGGACGACCAGCGCGACGGCGATCGCCGCCGCGGCAAGGGGTCTGGTCCTGGACATGGTGCCTCCTCCCGACGCTCCGGACCATCGGTTCCGACGCTCCGGAGTATCGTGATTACTCCACGCGATGGTGACAGGGTTCGTGGCTGGCGGACCAGCTACTTTCGTCGGACCGGCGAGGCGCACCTGAGCCAGGGCGCAGGTGCGCCATAACCACCCGTTCCGGTCATCATGGGCCGGATCGGTCGTGTTCACGGTGACGCACGGCATGTCGGTGGCTACGTTCCGGAACCATGCGTGCGAACCTGTTGGCCGCCCAGGATCTGAAGATCGACTGGGCGTCGATGCCCACCTACAACACGATCATGTCGGTGGCCGCCGGTACCGGTCTGCTGCTGGTCGTGCGCCTCGCCGGCCTGATCATCGCCGGCCGGCCGTGGCGTCCGGAGGGCTGGGCGCTGGCGTTCGCCGTGCCGGGGTTCATCCTCACGACCACCGGCCTGCACATGACGCTGACCTGGCCGCTGGCCGCCGGCGGCTTCCCGTTCGACAACATCATCTTCGGTGAGCCGAGCCTGGCCTTCGGCGTGCTGATGCTCGCGGCGGCGTTGTACCTGTGGAAGCGCGGAGCCGAGCTGCTGGAGTCGACCGATCCCGGCGCGGCGCTGGCCCAGCTGGCGGCGCCGATGTCGGTGTTCGTGGTCGGTCTGGGGCTGGCGTCGTTCGGCATCGCGGCGGCCGGGGTGGGCTACGAGCTGTTCGCCGCGCCGCCGCAGGAGCCGATCTCCGGGGCGTTCGCCGACTACCCACTGGTCGAGGCGATCTTCATCTCCGGGCTCTACGCGCTGGTGGGCGTCGGCGCCGTGCTGTTCCCGTTCGCGCTGCGGCCCACCGGCGGCGGTGTGCTGAGCGCGCTGCGGATCGTCTGGGGCCTGGCGGGTCTGGCGTTCCTGTTGTTCGGCGCGATGAACTACTTCACGCACATCGGGTTGATCGTCAACACCATGTAGCGCGGCGAAGCCTCCTTGTGGGTGATGGACACACCGGCAGATGAATATGACACTCGTTCACGTTCCCTGCTCCTGGAGGTGTGTCGATGAAGACCACACGACCGGTGCGCCGGTTGGTCCTACCCCTGCTCGTCGGCCTGCTCGCCGCCGTACTGCCGGCCGGCACCGCCACAGCCGCCGCCCCGTCCTACGTCGCCCTCGGCGACTCGGCGGCGTCCGGTCCGCTGATCCTGCCGCCCGACCTGTCCGAACCCGGCTGCTACCGGTCGAACATCAACTACCCGAAGCTGGTGGCCGAGGACATCGGCGCGCCGATCACCGACGTGACCTGCTCCGGCGCGGACACCCGCGACATGACCAACTCCCAGGGCACCGACTTCGGTGACGTGCCACCGCAGTTCGACGCCCTGTCCGCCGACACGACCCTGGTGACCCTGCACATCGGTGGCAACGACGCCGGACTGGTCGGCCTGGCGGAGTCGTGCCTGAACCTGCTGCCCGACCCGATCGGCACCTCCTGCGAGGAGACCAACACCGCCGGCGGCGGGGACGTCTACGGCGAGCGGGTCGCCGCCGTCGGCCCGAAGGTCGCCGCCGTGCTCGACGGCATCCACCAGCGGGCGCCGGCCGCGCGGGTGTTCGTCGTCGGCTACACCACCTACCTGCGGCCCGACGGCTGCTACCCGAAGGTCCAGGTCTGGGCGCGGGACGCCAACTACATCCAGGCCAAGATCGACCAGCTGAACCAGGTCCTGGCCGACGCGGCCGCCGCCCACGGCGCGACCTACGTCGACATCCGCACCCCCGGCATCGGCAAGGACGTGTGCGCGTCGTCGTCGGTGCGCTGGACCGAGCCGTTCATTCCCGGCAACGTCGCCGCGCCGCTGCACCCGAACGCCCGGGGAATGGCCGGAATGGCGGACGTCGTCACGGCCGCCGTTCGCTGACTGTCCACTGAATTCCTGATCAGAATGCCTGGCCGGCATTCCACGATCGGCGTCAGGGTCGCGAGTTCCCTTTCCGCTTCCGGTGGATGCCCCGAACCGGGCACGAGGTGCGAGGTTCGGGGCACGCCGGTGCGAAAGGGGCGCGCGGCCCTGCCCTGACACCGGTCGCCGGGACATTTTCGGCACGGGATGTCGATTCCGGGGTTTCTCGTCCGTCGTAGAGGTGAAGCCACCTGAACGCGGAGGTCTGACGTGTCCGAGGCGTACCTCCCGGCCGACCCGGTCGTCGACGACGACCGGCTCCGGCTGATCTTCCTGTGCTGCCACCCCGCGCTGCCCCGCGACGGCCAGATCGCGTTGACGTTACGGATGGTCTGCGGGATGCGCACGGCCGACATCGCGGCCCTGTTCCTCGTCCCGGAGACCACCATGGCCACCCGGATCGCCCTGGCCCGGCAGGCCTCGACCGGGCTCCCGTTCGAGATGCCGCCGGCCAGCGCCCTGCCGGACCGGGTCGACGCGGTGCTCACCGTGCTCCACCTGCTGTTCACCGCCGGGCACACCGCGCCATCGTCGGACACCCTGACCCGCGAGGACCTCGCCGGCCAGGCGGTCGGGCTGGCCCGCGCACTGCATGCGCTGATGCCCGACGAACGTGAGGTCGGCGGCCTGCTGGCGCTGCTGCTGCTCACCCACGCCCGCCGGGCCACCCGCACCGACGCCGACGGGCGGCTGCTGCTGCTCGACGAACAGGACCGGTCGCGCTGGGACCGGGCGACGATCGCGCAGGGGTACCGGCTGGTGGTGCACGCGCTGCGGGCCGGACCGCCGGGGCGGTTCGCGTTGCAGGCCGCGATCGCCGCGCTGCACGCCACCGCGCCGACCTACGCCGACACCGACTGGGAGCAGCTGCTCGACCGCTACGACCAGCTGCTGGTGGTGTGGCCCTCGCCGGTGGTGGCGCTCAACCGCACGGTCGTGGTGGCCATGGTCGACGGCGTTGCCGCCGCGCTGGTCGCGCTGACCGCGCTGGAGCGGGACCCGAACCTGGCCCGCTCGCACTACCTGCCCTCGGTGAAGGCCGACTTCCTGCGCCGCCTCGGCCGCTACCCCGAGGCGGTCGCGGCGTACCGCGTGGCGGCCGGACGCACCGGCAACCGGGCCGAGCGCGAGTTCCTCGCCGGGCGCATCGCCGAGTGCCAGGCCTGCTGACCCGTCAGCCGGGGGTGGCCGCCAGGTGCAGGGTCGCGCCGAACTCCAGCACGATGCCGCCCTCGGCGTGCATCCGCCGGGCGCCGTCGTGGAACTCCGCGCGGAACCGTTGCGCGGTGGCCGGCGGCAGCGCGGCGACCGCGTCGGCCAGGCCCTGGTCACCCAGCCACGTCCACAGCCGGTCCGGTCCGTCGAGCGTCTTGGGCGCGTGCGCCCCGGTCCTGGCCGGGGCGGTGAACCCGGCGGCGGTCAGCAGCCCGTCGAGCTGGTCGGCGGTCATCGGTTCGGCGCCGGTCCCGCCGCCGAAGTAGCGCCGGTTCAGCTCGTGAAGCCAGCCGAGACGGCCGACGGTCTGGCGCTCCAGCGACACCGCGACCCGGCCGCCGGGTGCCAGCACGCGGTGGAACTCGGCGAGCGCGCGTGCCGGGTCGTCGAGGACCTGCACCACGAACCCGGCGGTCACCAGGTCGAACGAGCCGTCGGGGACGTCCAGCGCGCCGGCGTCGCACTGGCGCACGGTCAGCGTCGGGTGGTCGGCGGCCAGCCGCCGGCACATGCCGGGGGAGGAGTCGACGGCGGTCACCGCGCAGCCGGCGGCCAGCGCCGCCCTGGCGACCGCGCCCCGGCCGGCGCCCACGTCGAGCACCCGGTCGCCGGCGGCCGGCGCGGCCAGGTCGACCAGCCGCCGGCCGAGGTCGGCGACGTAGAAGAACAGGTCCTCGTAGCGGTCGGCCAGCAGGTCGTACTTGCGGCGGCTGTGTTCGGTGCTGGTCACGAGCGTTGAGACTAGGAACGCGGCGGCACCGGTCATACCGCCGTTGGAGCGGTGGGTCAGTCGCGGGCGCGGGCCGGCACCCGGTCGACGAGCGCGATGGTCGCGCGGGCCAGCGCGACGGCGGCGGCGGCGCCGATGGTGTTCATCAGCCAGTCGTTCGTGTCGCAGGCCCGGCCGATTCCGGGAACGAGCGCCTGAACCGCCTCGATCGCCGCGGAAATTCCGGCCCCGGCGGCGAACACCACCACCGGACGGCGGGTGGCGAGCGCGGCGAAGAACGTGAGCGGAAACAGCAGCGCGACGTTGGCGAGCAGTTCCACGGTGCCGAACGTGGGAAGGGCGAACTGCACGACACAGAGAATTTCCGACCGGGGCGTGGACGTCGGGACGAGCGTCAGCACGACTACCGGGACCGCCGACGCCACGATCATCGCCACCAGCGCCCGCCGCCCGAATCGCGAGCGTGCCAACAGGTACCCGACCGTGACACAGACGACGGCGACCAGCACCAACGCCAGCGGCACCAGCGCGGAGTTGTCCAGCAGGAAGTTGGTGATCATCGTCGGGGCGGAGTCTACCCGGAGGAAAATTCCACCCTGGTGACGTGGTGATCGCGGTTACACTGTGGGTAGTCGATTCTCTGGGGGAAACCTGGCTCATGGTGCCTGTGCGACAGTTCTTACGCCGGCTGCAGTGGCGTCCGGCCGGCTCGACCGATCCCGAACCCGTCGTCGCCTTGTTGGGGCCGTCCGGATCGGGAAAAAGCACCACATTGCGCGCATTGTCCACCGAATGCGGCGGCACCATCGTCCACGCCCGTCTCGACTTCGCCGAACACGAGGAACTGGACGCCGTTTCCGCGGTGGCGTTCATCGCCTTTCTGCTGATGCGCGACTGGCGCAATCTGCGCCGCCGGCCCACCTTCCACCGGCTCGGCCTGGCGCTGCTGGCGCTCAACGAGCAACTGGAACGGGACCGCGCCGCCGCCCAGGCCCAGATCCGTGACCTGATCGGCCAGTACGTCGACGGTCAGCCGATGGTCCGGGCGGGGGACCGGGTCGTCGAGCCGCTGTTCACCGCCGCCGAGATCGCCTCCGCCTTCACCAACATCACCCTGCCCAACGCGGCCGTGCGGGACCGGGCCAAGCCGGTGATCGCCGCGCTGGTGCGGCGGGCCGAACGCTGGCGGCTGCGCGGCGCGTTGCGGTGGCACCACGCGCTTCCCGAGGCCGAGGACGCCAGCACGGTCGACTCGCTGATCGCGTTGAGCACCGTCCACCGGGGCGACGCGCTGAGCTACGTGACCAGGGCACTGCTGGCTGACATCGAGGACTTCACCCGCAACCACCCGCCGGCGCGCTCTGGCTGCGACTGCCTGATCCCGCCCGGCGCGGCCACCGGCCACCACGACCACGTCTGGCTGCTGATGCTCGACCACGTCGAGTCGGCGGTGGGCGACCAGGTCCTCCAGGCGCTGGCCACCGCCAGGCAGCGGCGGGCGGGCGAGGAGGACGGCCCGGCGCCGGACCCGCTGCTGGTGGTCGCGGCGGCCGGCCGGTGGCGGCCGGCGTGGGGACAGTGGTGGCGTGAGCCGTGGCGCACCGGGGCCGGCGACCGGGAGCCGATCCCGCTGTTCTCGTCGGCCGAACGCGCCCAGTGGCTTCGGCACGCGCGGCAGCCCGTCGCGCCACGGACGAATCCGGCCCGGGCGTGGTACCCGGTGTGGCTCGACTCCGTTCCGGTCGACCGGCTGCTCGGCTCCGACGCCGGCACCGAACTCGGTGTCGTGGTGTCCCGGCTGGCTTCGGGCCACCCCGGCGCCGCCGGCGACATCCTGACCCAGACCGACGCCTCCCGCACGGCCGCCGGTGACGACCAGCCCGCCCCGACCGTGCTGGACGCCCGGGACGACGCCGGGATCCCGTTGTGGCGCAGGGCCGTTCCCGGTCTGCTGCCCGACGGCGGGCCGTGGCCGACCGTGCCGCCCCCGGTGGTGGTCGCCGCCCGGCTGAGCGAACCGGGCCGCGCGGGCGACGACCTGCCGGCGCACCGCTTCCCGGACGCGGTGCAGACCCTGCGGGAACTGCGGGGCGCCTTGTGGGTCAGCACGTTCGCGGCGCGACCGTCGCCGCTGTGGCCGATCGGCCGTGGCGACGAGGAGCACCCGGCCACGCTGCATCCGTGGCTGTCCCGCAGCCTGCTCGCCGGTCTGGCGGCCGAGGGCGCCGACGCGTGGGTGGACCTGTTCGCCGGGGTGTACGAGATCGAGCCGGATCCGAGCCGCACGCTGTTCCGCGACCTGGCGCAGGGCCGGTTCGGTGACGTCGTCAAGGAACTGGCCGGCCTGTTCGACACGGTCGACCACCGCGCCTGGGTACGGGCGCTCGACGACGCGACCAGCGCGCCGTGCCGGCTGCCGCACACGGAGCCGTTCGCGGTGTCCTACCGGCGGTTGGCGCCCGACCACGTGCCGGGCCGTACGGCCCTCGAGTCCGCGGTCACCAGCGTCACGGCGTTGCTGTGGCTGTACCGGGATCCGTTGTCGGTGCCCGGCCCGTTGCACGGGGACGTGGCGAAGGTGCCGTGGCACAAGCAGGTTCGGCTCGGCTTCGAGAAGCTGGCGCACGTCTCGGCCCGTTCGGAGGTCAGCGCGTTGGAGGAGGCCGCCAGCCAGTTCGAGACCCTGACCTGATCACTGTCACTGGGGGGAGCTGAGGACACGTGGGCGTCGAGCCGGCGAAGTGGGCGAGAAGGCATCGGGCGTGGGCGTCGGTGGTGGCCTTCTGCGTTGTCGCCGTCCTGGTGGTCGGCGTGGTGGCGGTGGTGCGGTGGGTGAGCGCCCCGGCGCTGGCGTGCGGCGAGGGCACGGCCGTCAACCCGGCGGAGACGGCGTGCGTGGGGGTGAACCTGGCCGGCGGCCCGATCAGCCGCGACCAGCCGGCCCGGCTGACGGAGTTGGTGGCCGACATCGAGCGGAACAACGCCGCGGTCACCGGTGACAACTACATCTCGTTGGCGTTGTTGCTGAACCTGTCCCCGGTGAAGAACGTCGACACGACGGCCTACGACGGTGTGTACCGCAGTGTCGAGGGCGCGATCGCGGCGGTGTGGCGGGCGAACCACACCACGGCGTTCAGCGGGAGCATCGGTCAGGAGCGGGAGCCGAAGGTCAAGCTGTTCCTGGCCAACATGGGCAGTGAGAACGCCGACTGGGAACAGGCGGTCGACCAGATCGACGCCAACGCGGCGGCCCACCACATCACGATGGCCGTCGGTCTGGGGCAGAGCACCGACAACACCCGCCGGGCGGCGAGGACACTGGTGCGCGAACACGGAATCCCGGTGATCGGCGCGACGGTGACCGCCGACACGATGAACCTCGACATCGAGGACGGCTCGATGCTCGACGGGTTCTTCCGGGTGGCCCCGACGAACTCCGACTCGGTGGTCGCGGCGGCCCGCTACATCACCGAGGGCCTTGGCGTGCCGATGGACCGGGTGGCGATCGTTGAGGACACCGTCACCTCGGACGACTACGTCTCCACCCTGGTGGCCGCGGCGCACGAGAGCCTCCCGACCACCCACCGCTTCCCGTTCACCTCCCCGAAGATCGACGACGACGTCGAGGCAAGGGCGGACTCGCTGCGCGGTCAGTTCGGCTACCTCACCGTGAACCTGTGCGCCGCCGAACCCGAAGTGGTCTACTTCGCCGGCCGAGGCGCCGATCTGGGGACGTTCGCCCGAACCCTCGTCGAATCGGGCACCGACTGCGGCCCGGGCCCGGTGACCATCCTCACCGGCGACGACGGCATCCAGGCGATCCGCGACGACGACGTCGCCGCGGCCCTGTCCGACCCCCGAAACCTCGTGCGAGTCCAGTACACCGGCCTCGCCAGCCCCGACAAATGGGGCGGTTGTGGGGGAGACCCGGACACGGATGGCGAGCGCGCGAACTACAACGCGTTCCAGTCGGCGTTCACCGGCCAACCGGCGTGCGGCGTCGACACCACGGCCGCCGACGGCACCCCCCGGCTCAGCTACCCACTGGAGGACCTGGACAACGGCCAGGCCATCCTGACCCACGACGCCGCCGGCCTGGCGGTGGTCGCCGCCCGCCGGATCGGCCCGAGCGCCGTCAGCAACCCGATGTCCCAGATCGGTGCGCTGCAACAGACCCGCTGCCAAACGGTGTTCCCGGGAGCGAGCGGCATCATCCAGTTCAGCGCCGACCCGGCCCACCACGGCAACCCGATCGGCGTCACCCTGCCAGTACTGAACATCACCGCGGACCGCCGGGCCGAAACGATCCCACCCGGTTGGTCCACCGGCGGCCCCTCCCCGACCGAACACTGCTGACCCGCCCCCCGCTCCACGGGAGGACCCCGACGAGGCTCAACGATCGACCGTGGCGAACAACCGCGCCGTCAACTCCGTACGACTGTGAACAGCGAGCTTGCCGAACACGCTCTTGACGTGGTCGCCGACCGTGTGACGGGACAACCCCAGCACCCGCGACATCTCGGTGTTCGTGTACCCACCGGCCAGCAACCGAACGACCTCCCGCTCCCTGACCGACAACCCGTAGGCCTCAACGATCATCGCCGCGACCCGCGCCGGTCTGGCCGGTTCGACGACCACCGACACCAGCGAGTCCCCGTACGGTTCGGCGTGCAGGCTGACCCAGCGACCGTTCCGGCCACACACATGGATCATCGCCGCGCCCTCGACGGCCTGACTCACGACCCGGGCCACGTGCCAGTCGACGTCGTCGAGGTCGGCCAGCCAGTGGCCGGCCGTCGGAGACCGGTGACGGATCCGCCCGGACACGTCGGCGATCAGGAGCCCGGGTCCGACGTCGTCGGGGCGGGCGTCGGCGGCGCCGAGGACGAGGGTGCGGCGGATGCCGTCGGCGACGGTGCGGCCCAGCGACGCGACGAAGGCGATGTCCCCGGTCGAGAAGTCCGGCGATCCGGTGGCGCGGAACAGGTTCAGCATGCCCCACGGGACGCGCCGGTCGCGGGCGAGTACCCGTAGCTCGTGGTCGAGGCCGAGCGGCCGGAGCACGTCGCGGTACCGGGCGCTGCTGGTGGGGTTCCCGCCGGTGGCCTGGTAGAGGGTGGCGGCGCCGAGCGGGTCGGCGGCCAGCGCCCGCGCGGGGTTGACGTCCTGGCCGCCGGCCTCGATCTCGAAGAAGCGGGAGATGACCGCCGGGTCCGGTCGCAGATCGTGGTGGGCGAAGGTCTCCCGCAGGGTCGCCGGGTCGAGGCTGTTGAGGCAGAAGGCGTCGGCGGGCACCGCGCGGGCCAGGCCCTCGGCGACCCCGGCGAACAGCTCGGGCAGTGACCGGGCGGTGCCGCACGCGCGCTCGATCGCCGTCCTGGCCGTGTCGTGGGTACCCATCGCGGGCCAGTATCGCCGGCCGGCGGTCCCGGGTGGAACCCCCGCGAACGCGGGATGGCGGGCCACCGGGCGCCGCCGCGAGGATCGTCGGCGTCCAACGACGAGAAGGAGAGCCGATGACAGCCACGGAACCCGCCCAGCTGCACACCCTGTTCACCGAGGCGATCAACGGCCGCGACGCCGAGGGCCTGGTGGCCCTCTACGAGCCGTCGGGGCTGGCGGTGCACCTGGACGGTTCGTGCCGCAGCGGCGAGGCGGAGCTGCGGGCGATGGTCGAGGACATGCTCGCGACGATCGAGCACATCGACGGCGAGACCCGCAAGGTGATCGTGGCCGGGGACATCGCGATCACTTCGGCGACCTGGCGGGCGCGGCTGGCTGGCGGCGGGGAGGGGGCCGGGACGACCGCCGAGGTCGCCCGGCGGCAGGCGGACGGGACCTGGCGCTGGGTCATCGACGACCCCTCGTTCACCTGAGAGAGAGGTAACGGAACGGTCTCGACGCGGTTAATTCGCCGTATCCCGCAGATCATGCTCTTGACTTGAGGGATTTCCCCACCAGAGGGTGTCCCGGTGGGTGAAGTCCTCAGACTTGATGAGCTGGACCGGCGGATTGTCGCGGCACTCCAGCTCAACGGCCGTGCCTCCTGGAAGAAGGTCGCCGCCGCGGTCGACGCCAGGGAGTCGACCGTCGCGCGGCGTGGCCAGCAGCTGATCGAGTCCCGGGTCGTCGGCGTGACCGGGGTGCTCGACCACCTCCGGTGCGGCCTGGGCATCTCGCTGATCGCCCGGATGCGCTGCCGCCCCGGCCGGGCCAACACCGTGGCCGAGGCGTTGGCGCGGCTGCCGGCGGCCCGGTTCGTCACCGTGGTCTCCGGCAGCGCCGACGTCGCCGCCGAGATCGTCGTACGCCACCACCAGGACGCCGCCCAGGTGCTGGTCGAGGACCTCCCGCAGCCCGACGACATCGTCGAGACCGAGTCGATGGTGGTCGTGCGCAAGTTCATGGCCTTCGAGGAGTGGGACACCGGCCTGCTCGACGCCGACGCCAGCGCCGCGCTGCGCCCGGAGGCGCCGGTCACCGACCACCGCGCCTGGCACGCCACCGAACAGCTCAGCGAGCAGGAGTTCGCGATCGCCGGGGTGCTGGCCACCGACGGCCGGGCCACCTACGCCCATATCGCCGCCACCGTCGGTATCAGCGAGTCCACCGCGGCCCGGCGGGTGGACTCGCTGGTCAGCCGGGGCTGCCTGCGGTTCCGCACGCTGTTCGAGACCCCGGTCCTGGGGCTGGACGTCAACTTCATGCAGTGGCTGTCGGTCGCGCCGGCCGAGCTGGAGAACGTCGGCTCGATGCTGGCCAGGGAGCCCTCCACCCGCTACGTCAGCGCCACCACCGGCCGGTTCAACCTCTGCCTGCACGGCGTGCTGCCCGGCTACGGCGAGCTCTACGACTACCTGACCAAGGTCGTCGGCAGCCTGCCCGGTGTGCACGCCGCCGACATGACCCTCCAGGCCCGCACCCTCAAGCGCGCCTGGGTCCGGATCGCCGGGGACGGGCGGAGCGAGCCATGAGCATCCCGGCCTGGCAGTGGGACGAGCCGACCTGGCGGGGGCACGTCGACCGGGTCCGGGCGGGCAGGCGGCTCGTGCCGCCGGCCTGGCCGGGCGGCGGGCAGGTCGCGGTCGCGCTGTCCTTCGACGCCGACCACGAGACCATCCCGTTGCGCGACGGCGACACCAGCCCCGGCCGGCTCGCCCAGGGCGAGTACGGCGCGCGGGTCGCGGTGCCGCGCATCCTCGCGCTGCTGGCCGAGTTCGACGTTCCGGCGAGCTTCTTCGTGCCGGCGGTGTCCGCGCTGCTGCACCCGGCCGAGATCGAGGCCTACGTCGCCGGGGGGCACGAGGTCGCCGTCCACGGCTGGATCCACGAGCTGAACACCGAACTGACGCCGGCGGCCGAACTGGACCTCACCGGCCGCGCGTGCGACACCCTCGAACGTCTCGCCGGCACCCGCCCGGTCGGGATCCGTACTCCCAGTTGGGATTTCTCACAGTCCACTGTGGACATTATTGCGCAACTGGGACTACGGTACGACTCGTCGCTCATGGCCGACGACGAGCCGTACGAACTGCTCGCCGACGGCCGCCCGACCGGGATCGTGGAGATCCCCGTCGAGTGGATCCGCGACGACGCCCCCTACCTGACCATGAACCGGGCCGCGGCGCAGCGGCCCTACACCCCGCCGCGCGCGTTGCTGGAGATCTGGCGCGACGAGTTCGACGCGGCGGCCGCCAACGGCGGCCTGTTCCAGCTCACCCTGCACCCGCACCTGATCGGCCACCGGTCACGCCTGGGGGTGCTGCGCGAGCTGCTGACCCACCTCCGCGAACACCCAGGGGTCTGGTTCGCCACCCACGCGGCCGTCGCGCGGGCCGCCAACGCAGTGAGGAGTGAGCAGTGAGTAGGCACGTGCTGGTCACCGGTGCGGCCGGCGGCATCGGCCTGGCCACCGCCAGGGCCTTCGCCGCCCTCGGCGACCAGGTCACCGGCGTCGACGCCCGCGAGGCCGAACTGACCGACGCGATGACCCCACTCGGCGGCCGGGCACTGGTCGCCGACCTCGCCGAGCCAGGGTGCGCGGAGGTCGTCGGCCGCGCGGTCGCCGCCTCCGGCCCGGTGGACGTCCTGGTCAACGCGGCCGGCCTGTACCCGGCGACCGCGTTCAGCGCGATGGACGCCGCCGCCTGGGACCTCGTGCAGAACGTGAACGTGCGTGCCCCGATGCTGCTCACCCGCGCGGTCGCCGAGGCCGGCCGGCCCGGCGCGGTGGTCAACATCAGTTCCTCGGCGGCGACCAGAGCCCGGCCGGGCGCCGCCCACTACTGCACGTCCAAGGCGGCCGTGGAGATGCTCACCAAGGCCTGCGCGGTCGAGTTGGCCACGCAGGGAATCCGGGTCAACGCGGTCGCCCCCGGCTACGTCGAGGTCGCCAGCCCGGTCAACCCCGTCACCCCCGAGTACGCCCGCGCCGTGTCGGCGAACCTCGTCGGCCGCGCCGCCGCGCCCGAGGAGATCGCCGCCGCCGTCGTCTGGCTGGCCTCGGCCGACAACGCGTTCGTCACCGGCTCGGTGCTGCGGATCGACGGCGGTGCCACCGCCGGCTCACACGCCCTGCCCCCACACGCCCCCACCCCGCAGAAGGAGGACTCCCGGTGAGGTACCGGAAGCTCGCAACCCTGACCGCGGTCGTCTGCCTGACGGCCACCGCGGGCTGCTCCACAGAGGAACTAGGCCCCGCCCGGACCGACGGCACGGTGCGCACCGTGCTGCCCAGCGACACCTCCAGCTTCGACCCCGCCCTCACCCAGGGACAGCAGAGTTTCCAGGTGGCGAACCTGCTCTACGACACCGTCCTGCGCCGCGACGCCAACGCCTCGCTGGTCGGCGGCCTGGCCACCGACTGGGAGGCCGTGTCGGCCACCGAGTACACCTTCACCATCCGCGACGACGCGACCTGCTCGGACGACACCCCGATCACCGCCGAGGTCGTCGGTGACTCGCTGCGCCGCCTCGCCGACCCGGCCACCAACTCCACCTGGCGCAACCTGGTCTTCGGCCCCGGCGACGTCGAGGTGACCGCCGAGGGCGCGACCGTGCGGGTCACGCTGTCCGAGCCGTTCACCACCCTGCCGCAAGGCCTGGCCATCGCCCAGGCCGGCATCGTCTGCCCCGCCGGGGTCAAGGACCCCAAGGGCCTGGCCGCCGGCACGGTCGACGGCGCCTACTCCGGGCCCTACGTGGTCAAGGAGGCCCGCCAGGGCCTGAGCTACACCTTCGCCTTCCGCGAGGGCTACGACTCCTGGCCCGACTACGCCACCCCGCTGACCGGAGAGCCGCCGAGCACCATCGAGCTGAGCATCTCCACCGACCAGTCGACCGTGGCCAACCAGATCCTCGCGGGTGACGTCGAGCTGGGCCAGTTCGCCGACCCGGACGTCGTCGCGCGCTTCGACGCCCAGCCCGACCTGAACCAGTACCCGATCACCCAGGCCAGTACCTACGTTGTGTTCAACCAACGACCAGGCAGGGCGTTCGCCGACAAACCGGAACTGCGCAAGGGCGTGGCCCAGGCGATCGACCAGGAGGCGTTCAACGCCGTCTTCAGCAAGGGCACCTCGGAGGTGCTGAACTCGATCGCGCCGGCCAGCTTCCCGTGCGTCAGCGACGACCGCTCGCTGCTGCCGGGCCACGACCCGGAGGCGGCGAAGAAGGCACTACAGGGCACCGGCGGCGTCAAGATCCTCGGCAACACCGCCAACCGCCAGTACAGCGGCGGGGCCGACTACATCTACCAGGTGCTCACCGACGCCGGTGTCGAGGCGGAGATCCAGAAGCTGGACAACGCCACGTTCTGGAGCACGATCGCCGAGGGCGGCTCGGACTGGGACATCGTCTTCCTCGGCGACCTGAACTCCGTCGGCTCGATCAGCGCGTCGCTGGACCGGGTGATGGGCGCCAGCGTCGAGGACGGCGGCCGCAACTACAGCGCGTCGGTCAACCCGGAGGGCGAGGCCGCGTTCGCCGAGGGCCTGGCCGCGACCGACGAGGACGCCCGCTGCGCGGCGTTCGAACGCGCCCAGCGGAGCCTGCTGGAGCGCACCGACGTGGTCCCGCTCGTCGGCGGGCCGCTGACCTACGTCACCAGCGCGGACCTGACGATGTCGGTCTACGACGACTACGCGGACTGGGCCACGCTGCGGTTCGGTGCCTCGTGACCGATGTTCACCTGACGGTCGGTGCCCGGCCCCGGCGCCAGCGGGGAGGGTCGTCCTGGACGTCCTTCGCGCTGCGCCGGGCCGGGGGCCTGGCCGGCACGGTGGTGACCGCGGTCGTGGTGACGTTCTTCATCGTCCCGCTCATCCCCGGTGATCCGGCGGTGAGCGCGGCCGGCCCGGACGCCACCCGCGCCCAGATCGAGCAGGTCCGCGCCCAGCTCGGGCTCGACCGGCCGATCCTCGAACGGTTCGTCGACTACGTCGGCGGCCTGTTCCAGGGCGACCTCGGACACTCGTTCTCGCTCAACGCCCCGGTCGCCGACGCGGTGTTCCGCTGGCTGCCGTTCACCGCCGGCCTGTCGTTCCTGGCGCTGCTGGTGGTGCTGCTGGTGGCGGTGCCGCTCGGGATGACCGTCGGCGCGCTCACCCGGGGTGGGCGGCGGCCCCGGCTCGACTCGGCCTTCGGCTACGTCACGGCGTTCGTCGCGGCCATCCCGCCGTACGTGATGGCCACCCTGCTGGTGCTGCTGTTCGCGGTGACCCTCGGCGTGCTGCCGCCCGCGTACACCAAGTCCTCGCCGGGGCTGTCGGTCGTGCTGCCCGCGCTGGCGCTGAGCATCCCGTCGATCTGCCTGATCTCCCGGGTGGTGCGGCGCGAGACGGCCGTCGTGCTCGAACAGGACTACCTGCGCACCGCGCGCGGCTGGCGCCTTGGCGCGATGCGCACGGCCCTGCGCTACGCCCTGCCCAACCTGCTGACCAGCACACTGACCCTCAGCGGGATCATCCTGGTCGGCATGCTCGGCGGCGCGATCAGCGTCGAGACGGTGTTCGGCTGGCCGGGTCTGGGGCTGGGCGTGGTCAACGCCGTCACCACCAAGGACTACCCGCTCGTGCAGGGTCTCGTGCTGGTGCTCGCCGTGCTCTCCGCGCTGATGACCATGGCGGTGGACATCGTGCTGGGCATCGTCGACCCCCGGGTTCGCGGAGGGAACAACAGTGGCTAGGACCGTGACCAGGACACGGCGGTTGCGCTGGAACCCGGCGCTGGTCGCCGGCACCGTCCTGCTGTCGGCGACGGCACTGGTCGTGCTGGTCGCGTCGTTCGTGCTGGGCGAGGACGCGCACGCGCTGAGCGCGCAGGCCGGCCAGGGCCCGTCGGGCGAGCACTGGCTGGGCACCGACGACCTCGGCCGGGACCTGCTGGCGCGGTCGCTGGTCGGCGCGCGGGCCAGCCTGTTCATGGCGCTGATCGCGACCGGGATCTCGATGTTCCTCGGTGTGCTGATCGGCGCCGCCGTGTGGACCGCGCCCCGGCGGCTGCGCGAGTTCGCCCTGCGGATCGTGGAGATCTCCGTGTCCTACCCGGAGCTGCTGGTCGCGGTGGTGCTCGCGGCGATCCTGGGTTCCGGGCCGTGGCAGGTCGTGGTGGCGGTGTCGGTCGCCAACATCCCGGTGACCGCCCGGCTCACCGCCAACCTCAGCGGCGCCATCTTCCAGCGGGACTACGTGACCACCGCCCGGCTGGTCGGCGTGCCGCGCCGGGCCCTGATCAGCCGCCACCTGATGCCCAACATGGCCGAGCCGCTGCTCATCCAGCTCGCGGCGAGCTTCTCCACCGGCCTGGTGGCGATGTCGGCGCTGTCGTTCGTCGGCCTCGGCGTGCAGACCCCCGACATCGACCTCGGCCGGCTGCTGGCCGACGCGCTGCCGGCGATCTACTCCCGCCCGGTCGAGGTCGTCGGCCCGACGATGATGATCCTGCTCATGTCGATCGGCGCCATGCTGGTCGGCGACGGCCTCGCCGCCGCGGCCGACCCCCGGGTCACCCGCCGGCCGGCCAGCACACGCCCGGTCCCGACCCGGTCCAAGGACGTCGGGTCGGCGGCGCCGGTCGTGGTCCGCGACCTGGTGGTGTCCCGCGCGGACGGCACCGACCTGGTGCACGGGATCTCCTTCGAGATCGGCCGCGGCGAGATCCTCGGCCTGGTCGGCGAGTCCGGCAGCGGGAAGTCGCTGACCGCGCTGTCGCTGGCCAGGCTGCTGCCCGACGGTCTCACCGCGTCGGCCACCGCCCTGCGCGCCGGCAGCGTCGACCTGCTCGACCGGCCCGCCAGGGCTGAGCTGGCGGACGCGGTCGCGATGATCTACCAGGACCCCGGCACCACCTTCAACCCCGCGCTGCGGATGGGCACCCAGCTCACCGAGGTGCTGCGGGTCCACCGGGGCAAGTCCGCCAAGCAGGCCCGGGAGATCATCGCCGGGCTGCTCGCCGGCGTGCACATCACCGACCCGCCGCGGCTGCTGCGCTCGCACCCCTACGAGCTGTCCGGCGGCATGCGGCAGCGGGCGATGATCGCCGCCGCGCTGGCCGCCGAGCCGGCGCTGCTGGTCGCCGACGAGCCGACGACCGCACTTGATGTCACGGTGGCAGCGGGGATCCTGACCGAACTGGCCAGGATCCGCGACGAGACCGACACCGCCATGCTGTTCATCTCCCACGACCTCGGGGTCGTGACCGAGCTGTGCGACCGCGTGCTGGTGATGAAGGACGGAGTGATCGTGGAGGAGCTCACCGGTGAGGCGCTGCGCGCCGGACAGGTCAGCGAGCCGTACACCAGGATGCTGCTGGACGCCGTGCCGACGCTGGCGGTGACCTCGTGAACACCCTCGCCGTCGAGGACCTGACCGTGCGGTTCGGCCGGGGCGCCCGGTCGGTGACCGCGCTGAACGCGGTGAGCGTGGCCGTGCCGTCCGGGCGGACCGTCGGCCTGGTCGGCGAGTCCGGCTCCGGCAAGTCGACCCTGGCCAAGGCGATCCTGGGCATCGTGCCGGTCGCCGGCGGCCGGGTGCTGCTGGACGGGACCGACGTGCGCGGCCTCGGCCGCCAGCAGCGGCGCGCGTTCCTGCGCCGGGTCCAGCTCATCCCGCAGGACCCGTACTCCTCGCTCAACCCGCGCCGCACCGTCGGCCAGACCCTGGCCGAGGCGCTCGACCCGGTGCACGCGCGGGTCCGCCAGCACCGCGAGGCCATCGACGCGGTGCTGGCCGAGGTCGCGCTGCCGGCCGACACCGCCGACCGCTACCCGCACGAGTTCTCCGGCGGGCAGCGGCAGCGCGTCGCCATCGCCCGCGCGCTGATCACCCGCCCGGAGGTGGTGATCGCCGACGAGATCACCTCCGCGCTGGACGTGTCGGTACAGGCCGAGGTGCTGGCACTGCTCGACCGGCTGCGCCACGAGCTGACCCTGACGATGCTGTTCATCTCGCACAACCTGGCCGTGGTGAGCCAGGTCAGCGACGAGGTCGTGGTGCTGCGCCACGGCGACGTGGTGGAGACCGGCCCGGTCGGCGAGGTGTTCTCCCGCCCGACCGACGACTACACCCGTGACCTGCTGGCCGCCATCCCCGGCCAGGGGGCGGCGCGGTGACCCCGGCGCACCTCGCGCAGCGCGAGTTCCTGCTGCACGCGATGCTCACCGGCGGCCTCGGCCTGTCGACGACCGGCCTGGACCGGGGCGAGGTCGGGCCGTCGCTGCTGTGCCGGGCCGACCCGGACGGCGACGGCGTGGTCGTCACCGCCCGCAACACCCACTTCGGCCACTCCGGCGCCACCGACGCCGAGCGGGACGCGGCCGAGCACTCCTTCGCCGAGTCGGCCATCGCCCGCTGCCCGGTCACCTCGCCCGGCTCGTTCGACCCGACCCCGCTTGGCCTGGTCGACCTGGTGGGCGCCGCGCGGAGCCTGACCGACGCGGCGCAGACGCCCTACGCGCTCGACCCGGCGCTGAGCCGGGTCACCGGCGCCGCCTGGTACGGCGACGTGCTCGCCGTCGAGTCGGTGCTCACCTTCCGCGCGGCCCAACCGGTGCCCCGGACCCCGGTGGCGCCCGGCGACCCGCCGAGGCTCTCGGCCCCGCCGGCCGGCTACCCGGCGCCCGGCGACACCGTCAGCCTGCGCCAGCAGGTCGCGCTGCGCCCGCTGCCGCCGCCCGGCTACGAGCCGGTCGACCTGGACCCGACCGCCGGGGCGACGCCGAACCTGGCCGTGCACCGGTTCGACGAGATCCACACCCGGGACGCGCTGACCCCGCTGGCCACCCGCTTCCGCACCACCGAGCCGATCGTGTTCCACCTCGACCCGGCGATGCCGCCGGCCGTGCGCGACGCGGTGCTCGCCGGGGGCAACTGGTGGCAGGAGGCGTTCGCGTCGGCCGGCCTGCCGGGTGGCTACCGGGTCGAGCCGCTGCCCGAGGGCGCCGACCTGACCGACCCGCGGCGCAACGTCGTGCTGTGGGTGCACCGGGCCGACCGGGGCTGGTCGATGGGCATGACCCAGGTCGATCCGCGCACCGGCGAGATCCTGCGTGCCGTGGTGCGCCTGGGTTCCCAGCGGGTCGAGCAGCTGCGCGCGATCACCGAGAGCGTCCTGGCACCCTATGACGACGCGGCCGGTCCGGCGGCGGTGGCCGAGGTGGTGGCCGCGCGGCTGCGTCAGCTCGCCGCCCACGAGATCGGCCACGGCCTCGGGTTCGCGCACAACTTCGCCTCCCACCACCACCCGGTGCCGTCGGTGATGGACTACCCGGGCCCGGTGTTCGCCCTGGACGGCGACCGCCCGGCCGCCCCCGAGCCCTACGCCACCGGGCTCGGGCCGTGGGACCACCACCAGGTCACCGCGCTCTACGGCCAGGCGGGGACCGCCCCCGACCTGGACTACGTCACCGACGCCGACGCGCGCGCCGACGACGCCGCCGACGGGTGCGGCGCCACCTGGATCGCGCCCGGCGACCCGATCGAGGTGCTGGCCGGGTTGCTGGCCGTGCGGGCCGCCGCGCTGCGCCGGTTCGGCCCGGCGGTCGTGCCGCCGGGCAGCGACGCCAACGAGATCGAGCGCCGCTTCCTGCTGCTGCACCTGCTGCACCGCCACCAGGCGCTGGCCGTGGCCAAGCTGGTCGGCGGCAGCATCCGCCGCTACGCGGTCACCGGCGGCACCGCGTTCACCGGGGCGGCCACGCCGGTCCCGCCAACCCGCCAGCGGGCGGCCCTCGACCAGCTCGCCGCGCTGCTGGACCCGGCGTTCCTGGCCGTCCCCGAGCACGTCCGGCCGCTGCTGGTCCCGCCGGCCGGCGGGCGGTCGCGCCGGCAGGGCCAGTTCGACCACCGCACCGGTGGGGCGTTCGACACCGCCGCCGCGGTCGCCGCCGGCGCCGACCTGGTCGCCGGTGCGCTGCTGGCCCCGGCCCGGCTCAACCGCCTCGCCGAGGGCGCCGGCGTCGGCCTGGACGAGGTGCTGGAGCGCACGGTCGGACTCGCCTCGGACCTGCTGACCGCCACCGCGCGGGACCTGGTCACCGAGACCGTCGGGTGGACGCTGCTGCGCCGCTTCCAGCACACCCTGACCGACCACGTACTGCACCAGCACACGCGGATGGCGGCCGTCGAGGCGGTCGCCGGGCGGCTCGCGGACTCGTCGCGGCCGTCGGTGCGGGCCCGCTGGGCGGCGGTGGAGAAGACGGCGTTCGAGCACCCGGCCGACCTGCCGACCCTGCCCCCGGGCACCCCGATCTAGGAAGAGGAGCACATGAGCGCGCTGACCACCGGAGTCGCCGACCGGATCGCCGACCTGGCCGCCCTGTACCAGGATCTGCACGAACACCCCGAGCTGTCCTTCCAGGAGAAGCGCACCGCCACGATCGTGGCGAAGCGGCTGACCGAGGCGGGCTTCGAGGTGACCACCGGGGTCGGCGGGACGGGTGTCGTCGGTGTGCTGCGCAACGGCGAGGGCGCGTCGGTGCTGCTGCGGGCGGACATGGACGCCCTGCCGGTGCGCGAGATCGAGCAGGTGCCCTACCGCAGCCGGGCCACCGGCGTCGGCCCCGACGGCGACGTGGTCCCGGTGATGCACGCCTGCGGGCACGACACCCACGTCACCGCGCTGATCGGCGCGGCCGAGCAGCTCGCCGCCCGCCGCGCGGACTGGTCGGGCACGGTGCTGGCGGTGTTCCAGCCGGCCGAGGAGATCGGTGCCGGCGCGCGGGCCATGCTCGACGACGGGTTCCTCGACCGGTTCCCGCGCTACGACGTGGCCTTGGGCCAGCACGTCATCTCCGCGCCGGGCGGGCACCTGTACGTGTGCCCCGGCGTGTTCATGGCCGCCGCCGACAGCCTGCGGGTCACGGTGTTCGGCCGGGGCGGGCACGGCTCGGCGCCGCAGACGACCGTCGACCCGATCGTCATCGCCTCGGCGATCGTGCTGCGGTTGCAGACCATCGTGTCCCGCGAGATCGCCGCCACCGACGTCGCCGTGGTGACCGTCGGCTCGCTGCGCGCCGGGTCGAAGGAGAACGTGATCCCCGCCGAGGCCGAGCTCAAGCTCAACATCCGCACCTTCGACCCGGACGTGCGGCTGCGGGTGCTGGCCGCGGTGGACCGGATCGTGCGCGCGGAGGCCGCGGCGGCCGGCGCGCCCCGGGAACCGGAGATCACCCCGCTCAACGAGTTCCCGCTGCTGGTCAACGACGAGGTGGCGGCGGAGCGGATCATCGCGGCGTTCACCACGGCGTTCGGCCAGGACCAGGTCCACCGGTCGGGCACCAAACCGGCCAGTGAGGACTTCGGCGGGTTCGGCTCGGCGGCCGGCGTCCCGTCGGTGTTCTGGAACTTCGGCGCCTTCGACGGCCAGCTCTACGCCGACCCCGCCCAGCCGCAGCTGGCGGTGGCCGCCGGCGCGGCGCCGGGCAACCACTCGTCCCAGTTCGTGCCCAACGACGTCGAGCCGGCGTTGCGCCGCGCGGTGGAGGCGCTGCTGACGGCGGCCGGGGTGTGGCTGAACGGGCGAACCCGGGCCTGATCGATGAGACTTGACGCCCATGCGGGTACTGGTCACCGGGGCGTCCGGGTTCGTCGGCGGGCGGCTGGCCGCCGCCCTGGAGGACGAGGGGCACGACGTCCGGGCGATGACCCGCCGGGTCGGCGCGTACCACGGCGCCGGTGACCCGGTGTACGGCGACGTCCACGAGCCACCGACGCTGACCGGCGCGCTCGCCGGCCGCGACGTCGCCTACTACCTGGTGCACTCGCTGGACGACCGGCGTTTCGCCGAACGGGACGCGAGCGCGGCGACCGCGTTCGGCGAGGCCGCCGCGGCGGCCGGCGTACACCGGATCGTGTACCTCAGTGGCCTGGGCGCCGACGACGCCCAGCTCTCCGAGCACCTGGGCAGCCGCCGGGAGGTGGAGTCGCTGCTGGGGACCGGTGGCGTGCCGGTCACGACGCTGCGCGCCGGGATCGTCATCGGCCACGGCGGCATCTCCTGGGAGATGACCCGCAAGCTGGTGGAACGCCTGCCGGCGATGGTGGTGCCCCGGTGGGTGAACACCCGCTGCCAGCCGATCGCGATCGCCGACGTCGTGCACTACCTGGTGGCGGTGCTGGACCTGCCGGCCGCGGCCGGCCGGGTGTTCGAGATCGGCGGCCCGGACGTGTTCTCCTACCTGGAGATGATGCGCCGGCTGGCGGTGATCGAGGGCCGGGTGGTGCCGATCCTGCCGGCGATGGTGCCGATGGTGGAGCCGGTGACCTGGCTGTCGGCCCGGTGGATCGCGTTGTTCGCCGGGGTGGACGCGCACACCAGCCGCGCCCTGATCGACTCGATGGACACCGAGGTGGTCGTCACCGACCACGCCATCGACGACGTCGTGCCGCACACCCCGCTGTCCTTCGACGACGCCGTCCTCGCCGCACTGGCCGACCGCGCCAGGGAAACCAGCTCCCGATGAGGCGGACGACCCGGCGCCGGCTGGTCGCCGCGACGGCGGTCACCGGGACCGGTCTGCTCGGCGCGTCGCTGGCGGCGCGGCCGGGATCGGCCCGGTTCTACGTGCTGACGGCCGCCACCGCCGCGACCTGGGCCGGGGGTGCCGCGCTCGCCGGCCGGATCCGGTGGGGGCACACGACACTGGCCGTGCCGGCGGCGCTCGGTGTCGCGGCCTTCGTCCCGTTCTACCTGGCCGCGCTGGTGTGCCGGCGGATCCGGCCGCTGCGCCGGGTGCTGACCTCCGTGCTGGCCTACGCGCACCGGGGGAGTACCCGTGCCGTGCTGGCCACCACCCTGCTCAACGGCGTCGCCGAGGAACTCTTCTTCCGCGACACGGTGTACGTCGTGTTCGGCGGGCGGCACCGGCTCGCCACCTCGACCGGTGTCTACGCCGCCGCGACCACGGCCACCCGCAACCCGGCCCTGGTCGCCGCCTCTGTGGTGATGGGTGTCCTTTTCGGACTGCAACGTCAGGTCACCGGCGGGGTGCGGGCGTCGATGGTCACCCACCTGGTCTGGTCCACGCTGATGGTGACGCTGCTGCCGCCACTGTTCCCGCCGCCTGCGGAGAGTCCCGCGGACTGACCCCGGTACCACGGATCGCCTCTCCGGTGGGGAAATCTCGGATCGCAGGACGGGGTGCGCCCGTCCCGCCGGTGCTCCTACGGTTGCCGTCGCACGTTCGGCAGCGGAGGAGACAGCGACCATGTCCGACTCGCTGGACGACCTGGCGGCGGCGATCATCAACAACGACTTCGTCGAGCGGGCGGGGCTGTCCTTCGACGAGGCGATCGCCGCCGACGACCCCGGCGACCAGAAGGCCCTGCCGTACGTGAACATCTTCGCCTCCCGCGAGCAGGACCGGGACAACCCCACCTACACCAGACTGGTCGAGATCTACCAGAACACCCAGGCGGTGCTCGACGGCGTGCAGGAGGTCTCCGGCGGCACGGCGGTGTTCGCCAGGACCCCGGTCGCCGACCTGCGCGCGTCGCTGGCCGAGGTCGAGAAGATCACCTCCGAGCGGAAGTGATCCGATGGCCGTCATCGAACTCAGCGACGTGTCCAAGGTGTTCGGGCCGACCCGCCGGGGCGAGCGCCCGGTGACCGCCGTGGACGGCGTGCCCCTGCGCGTCGAGGCGGGTCAGATCGCGGGCATCATCGGGCACTCCGGCGCCGGGAAGTCCACCGTGGTCCGACTGGTGAACGGGCTGGAGAAACCGAGTTCGGGGACCGTCACCGTCGACGGCACGACGATCACCGGCCTGCCGGAGCGGCGGCTGCGTGCGGTCCGGCTCGGCATCGGCATGATCTTCCAGCAGTTCAACCTGTTCTCCTCGCGCACGGTGTGGGGCAACGTCGCCTACCCGCTGCGGGTCGCGAAGGTCCCGACGGCGCGACACCGCGAGCGGATCTCCGAACTGCTGCACTTCGTCGGCCTGGCCGACCGGGCGCACAGCTACCCCGACCAGCTCTCCGGCGGCCAGAAGCAGCGGGTCGGCATCGCGCGGGCGCTGGCGACCTCACCGAAGGTGCTGCTCGCCGACGAGGCCACCAGCGCGCTCGACCCGGAGACGACCCGGGACGTGTTGGCCCTGCTCAGGAAGGTCAACGTGGAGTTGGGGGTCACCATCGTGGTGATCACCCACGAGATGGCGGTGGTGCGGTCCATCGCCGACCGGGTGGTGGTGATGGAGCGGGGCCGGGTCGTCGAGGACGGTCCAGCGTTCGACGTGTTCTCCCAACCTGCCCACCCGACCACCCAGCGGTTCGTGCGCACGGTGGTGGATGACGTGCCGACCGGTGCGACCCTGGAGTCGTTGCGGGCCAACCATTCCGGGCGGATCGTGTCACTGTCCTACCGCGACGGCTCGCGACCGGGGTCGGAGGTGTTCGCCGAGTTGATCTCGGCGGGGGTCGGGTTCGAGCTGGTCCACGGCGGTCTGGCGGACGTGCGGGGCCGGTCGTTCGGCACGCTGACCCTGGCACTGTCCGGTCCGGACGCCGCCGTCGACCACGCCATCGGTCGCCTGCGCGACCGTGCGGCGGTCACCGAGGTGGCGTGATGGACCGGCTGCTCGAACTGGAGGGCCTGTTCTGGGAGTCGGTGGTCGAGACCCTCTACATCGTCGCCGTCACGCTGGGGATCGGTGGGGTCGGTGGCCTGGTCATCGGGGTGACGCTCTACGTCACCCGCAAGAACGGGCTGCTGGCCAACGCGCCGGTGTCGATCGTGCTGAACCTGGTGGTGAACTTCTTCCGGCCCATCCCGTTCGTGATCTTCATCGGTGCGGTGCAGCCGCTGGCGCGGTGGGTGGTCGGTGTCGGCATCGGCAACAGGGCGATCATCTTCGCGCTGTCGCTGGCGGCCGCGTTCGGCATCAGCCGCATCGTCGAGCAGAACCTGGTCGGCGTCGATCCCGGGGTCGTCGAGGCGGCCAGGGCGATGGGCGCCGGCCGGCCGAGGATCATCCTGACCGTGCTCATCCCCGAGGCGCTCGGCCCCCTGGTCCTCGGGTACACCTTCGTGTTCGTGGCGCTGGTCGACATGTCGGCCATCGCCGGTGTGATCGGCGGCGGCGGGCTCGGCAACTTCGCCATCGTCTACGGCTACCGGCAGTTCAACCCGGTCGTCACCTGGGTGGCGGTGATCGCCATCGTGGTGATCGTCCAGGTCGCCCAGTTCGCCGGCAACCGGTTGGCCAGGACGATCCTTCGGCGCTGACCGACGATCCCGTGTGGACGCCGGAAGTTCCCATACTGTGGAAGGGATTGCCACAGTATGGTCCGGCTTTGTAGCTTCACGCCCCGTGAACGTGGATCTCGGCTCGACGACCGGCGGGCGGCAACAGCCGGCCCTGTCCGTTGCCCTCTCCGGTGTCGGCCGGACGTTCCCCACACCCGGCGGCGGCACCCGCGAGGTCCTGCGCGAGGTCGACCTGGACGTGCGCGCCGGCGAGGTCATCGCGCTCGTCGGGCCGTCCGGGTGCGGGAAGTCCACGCTGCTGCGCCAGATCAGCGCCCTGGACGCCCCGACGACCGGCTCGGTCGTCGTCGACGGGGTGCCGGTCGGGCCGGGAGACCTGCGGACCGCGGTCGCCTTCCAGGAGCCCCGGCTGCTGCCCTGGCGCACGCTCACCGCGAACGTCGCGTTCGGACTCCCGCGCGGCACGCCCAAGCAGCTCGGCGCCGCCAGGGTCGCCGAGCTGCTGGAGCTGGTCGGCCTCGCGGACTCCGCCACCCTGCGCCCCCGCCAGGTGTCCGGCGGCATGGCGCAGCGAACCTCGCTGGCCCGCGCGCTGGCCCGCGCCCCCGGCGTCCTGCTGCTCGACGAACCGTTCGGCGCGCTCGACGCGCTGACCCGCCTGCGGATGCAGGACCTGCTGCTCAACGTGCACGCCGCCCGCCCGACGACCGTGCTGTTGGTCACCCACGACGTCGAGGAGGCGCTCTACCTCGCCGACCGGGTCGTGCTGCTGCGTGACCTGCGTGACTCCACGCCCGAGGACACCAGCATCGCCAGGATCGTCGAGGTTCCCGGTGACCGGCCGCGCGACCGCGCCGACCACGAGCTGACCGAGCTGCGCGCCGAACTGCTCGAGGGCCTCGGTGTTGCCGCCCACCACACCCCGGCCCAGCCGGCCTGAGAGAAGGACACCCATGCGACACCTGCGCATCACCGCCGCGACGGCGTTACTGGCGCTCGCCCTGACCAGCTGCGTCGCCGGGGAGGACGCGGGCGGCGACGACGCGGGCACCGGCGAGTGGAGCGGGGACACCCTCAACATCGACTTCGCCACCTACAACCCGCTGAGCCTGGTGATCAGGGAGCAGGGCTGGCTGGAGGAGGAGCTGACCGGCGTCACGGTCACCTGGACCCAGTCCGCCGGCTCCAACAAGGCCAACGAGGGCCTGCGCTCGGCCGCGCTGGACGTCGGCTCCACCGCCGGCTCGGCCGCCCTGCTGGCCAGGGCCAACGGCACACCGATCAAGGTCATCGACATCTACAGCCAGCCGGAATGGTCGGCCATCGTGGTGCCAGGGGACTCCGACATCGACGAGGTCGCCGACCTGAAGGGCCGCTCGATCGCCGCGACCAAGGGCACCGACCCGTACTTCTTCCTGTTGCAGACCCTCGCCGAGGCCGGTGTGCCGCTCAACGAGGTCGAGGTGCAGAACCTCCAGCACGCCGACGGCCGCACCGCCATGGACAACGGCTCGGTCGACGCCTGGTCGGGCCTGGACCCGATCATGGCCGCCGCCCAGGCCGAGTCCGGCGCGAAGCTGATCTACCGCAACATCGACTTCAACACCTACGGGTTCCTCAACGCCCGCGAGGAGTTCCTCACCGACCACCCCGACCTCGCCCAGGCCGTCGTCGACGCCTACGAGCGGGCCCGCGCGTGGGCACTGGAACACCCCGAGGAACTGGTCACCCTGCTCGCCGACGTCGGCGGGATCTCCCCCGAGGTCGCCGCGACCGTCCTGGACGAACGTACCGTCCTTGACCTCGACCCGGTCCCCGGCGAGGCGCAGCGCAAGGTCCTCGCGGTCGTCGGCCCGATCTTCGTCGAGTCCGGCGACGTGGCCTCCCAGTCCGACGTGGACCTCGCGCTCGACGAGCTGATCGAGCCGGGTCTGGCGACGAAGGCGACCGATGGCTGAGAGGACCGGAACCGTCCGGCGGGTCGCGCTCGGCCTGCTGGTCCCGGTGGCGCTGCTGGCGGTCTGGTACGCGGTCACCGCCTCCGGCGCGGTACCCGCCTACCAGCTGCCGGCGCCGGACGCGGTGTGGCGCGCGGCGACCGACCTGCTCACCCGGGGCGAACTCGGCGTCCACCTGGCGATCTCCACCCAGCGCGTGCTGGTCGGCTTCGTCCTGGGCGCGGCGGTCGGGCTCGCCGTCGGCGCGGCCGTCGGCCTGTCCCGGCTCAGCGAGCAGCTGCTGGCCCCGACACTGGGCGCGATCCGCGCCGTGCCGTCGCTGGCCTGGGTGCCGCTGCTGATCCTGTGGCTCAAGATCGGCGAGGACTCCAAGGTCACGCTGATCGCCATCGGCGCGTTCTTCCCCGTCTACACCACGGTGTCGGCCGCGCTGCGACACGTCGACCCGCAGCTGGTGGAGGCCGGCCGGGCCTTCGGCCGCAGCGGCGTGCGGCTGCTCGGCACGGTGCAACTGCCGGTGGCGTTGCCGGCGGTGGTCGCCGGGCTGCGGCTGGCGCTGGCCCAGGCGTGGCTGTTCCTGGTCGCCGCCGAGCTGATCGCCTCGTCGATGGGCCTTGGCTTCCTGCTCAACGACTCCCAGCAGAACGGCCGGGTGGACCGGATCCTGCTGGCGATCGTCCTACTGGCACTGCTCGGCAAGCTCACCGACGCGCTCATCGGCCTCGCCGAACGGCGCCTGCTGTGGCACTACTGACCCGTTCCGAGGTGGCCCGCGAGGTGACCGACGACCTCGCGGGCGTCGTCCTCGATTCCGTGGATGTAGGTCGAGCGGCGTCGGCGCAGCACCGGCAGCCCGAGCGCGTACAGGCCGGGGGAGTCGACCACGCCGCCGTCGTGGCGCAGCTGGCCCTTCCCGTCCACGACCTGACCCGCGACCGGCGTGTCCAGCCACGAGTAGTCGGCCCGGAAACCGGTCGCCCACAACACCGTCCGGATTCCGCGCAGGTCCAGCCGCAGCCGGGGCGAGGCCGCCACCCGCGTGGTCTCGAACCGCTCCACCGGTTTGACGTCACCGTCCACACCGGTCCTGGTCGCCCACTCGTCGAAGCCGGTGAGCAGCCGGTCCTGCTTGAGGTCGGCCAGCGCCACGACGTTGCGCAGCCCGCCGGAGAACAGCAGCTCGTGGTCGCGCACGGTCGACGCCCGGCCGACCAGCTCCACACCGAGGTCGGTGAGCGCGTTGAGGTCCAGGGTCGTCCGCTCGTCGGTCCCCACCAGCTGCGGTGAGCCCAGCCGGCGGGCGCGGGTCAGGTCGGGCACCTCGTCGTGGCGCTGGTCCCACACGCCGCTGGCGTCCATCCACCACAGCACGTCCCGGCCCCGGTAGGTGCGCGGCATCCGCACGTGCTCGCCGGTGGCGAGCGTGACCTGCCGCCCCGAACGCTGGATCTCGGCCGCCAGCTGCACCCCGGTCGCCGACGCGCCGACCACCAGCACCGGTCCGTCGGCCAGCTGGGCGGGACCCCGGTAGTCGAACGGGGTGAGCTGGGTGACGGAGTCCGGCACGGCCCCGCTCCACGCCGGGACGACGGGCAGGTTGCACGCGCCGCTGGCGATGACCACGGTGTCGCACCGGAGCCCGCCCTGGTCGGTGTCCACCTGGTAGCCGTCGTCGGTGCGGCGCAGGGACGTCACCGTGGTGTGGGGGCGCACCGGGGCGCGCGAGGACTCGGCGAAGCGGTCGATGAACTCGGCGACCTCGCCGGCCGTCATGTACCCGTCGGGGTCCGGGCCGTCGTAGTGCTGGCCGGGCAGCCGGCTCTGCCAGTTGGGTGTGAGCAGCCGCAGCGAGTCCCAGCGCTCGGTGCGCCAGGAGTTCGCGACGGTGCCGCGTTCCAGGACGACGTGGTCGATCGACCGCGCGGCGAGGAAGTGGCTGGCGGCCAGCCCGGCGTGGCCGGCGCCGACGACGACGGTGGTGGTGCGCTCGATGGCTCTGCCCTCGGAAACTCTCGCCCTCAGACGACCTTGACGGTGACGTCGGTCGGGTTGGTCAGCGCGTCGAACACCGCCGAACGCTTCTGCGACTGGGCCACCAGCGCCTCGATGTCCTCAGTGGACGCGTCGGCGTCGATGCTGAACGACACGGTGATCCCGTTGTAGCCGTTGCGCACGTCGCTGTCGGCCCCCAGGATGCCCCGGATGTCGTGCGCGCCCTCGACCGTCGCCTCGACCGACCGCAGCTGGATGCCCCGGTTCTGCGCCACCGACGCCACCCCGGCGGTCAGGCAGCTGGTCAGGCCGACGAGCAGGTACTCGATCGGGGTGATGCCGTTGTCCTCCGCGGCGAACACGTCCGGGTGGTCGGCGGTGAACGTCGACCGCGCCTTGTGGGTCTGCTCAGCGCCCAGGCCGAAGAAGTCCTTGACCGTCGTCGTGGTGTGCACGCCGTTCTCCCACCGGGTGGTGGCGCGCCAGGTGAACTGCGCCGCCTCCGGGGAGCCTTTGAGGGCCTCGCGGGCGTCGAGCAGTGCCTGCACGTTCACCCCGTTGTCGACGCTGCCGATCGTCGTCATGGGACGGTCCTTTCGCGGCTGCTGAGCTGGTGGTTGACCTGCGGGTAAGGCGACCCTACACCCCCTCTGACCTGCGTCTCATATTCCGAAACGGCCCGCCGGGACGGCTATGATGCGGCCATGGTGACCCCGTCGACGATCACGCCCGGCTCGGTCGGCACGGTGGTGACGCGGTACCTGGACCTGCCGGCGCCGGTGCCGCTGGACTGCGGGCGTGACCTGTCCCCGGTCCGCGTCGCCTACGAGACCTACGGCACGTTGTCACCCGCGCGTGACAACGTGATCCTCGTCTGTCACGCCCTCAGCGGCGACGCGCACGCCGCCGGGTTCGCCGCCGAGGCGGCCGGGGCGAGCACCCGCGACGGGTTCGGCGCCGAGGACCGCGACGGTGCCGCCGGCGCCGGACTTGGCTGGTGGGACGGGATGATCGGCCCCGGCAAGGCGTTCGACACCGACCGGTTCTTCGTCGTGTCCACCAACCTGCTCGGCGGCTGCCGGGGCACCACCGGCCCGTCGTCGACCGACCCCGCCACCGGCCGGCCCTACGGCTCGGACTTCCCGGTGCTCACGGTCGCCGACCTGGTCCGCACCCAGCGCGCGTTCCTCGACGAGCTGGGCATCGAGCGGCTCGCGGCGGTCGCCGGCGGCTCGCTGGGCGGCATGCAGGCCCTGGAATGGGCGGTCAGCCACCCCGACCAGGTCGACTCGATCGTGGTGATCGCCAGCACGCACGCGCTGCACCCGCAGGGCATGGCGTGGAACGCGATCGCGCGCGAGTCGATCCTGCGCGACCCGGCCTGGGCCGGCGGCGACTACTACGGCACCGGCCGTACTCCTGACGCCGGCATGGGCGTCGCGCGGATGGTCGGGCACGTCACCTACCTGTCCGGCCCGGCGCTGCACGACAAGTTCGGCCGCCGGCTGCAGTTCGCCGACGACATCCGTTACACCATCAGCGAACCCGAGTTCGAGGTGGAGAGCTACCTGCGCCACCAGGCGGACTCGTTCGTGCGGCGGTTCGACGCCAACACCTACCTGACGATGTCGCGCGCGCTGACCTACTTCGACCTGGCGCGCCAGTACGGCGACGGGTCGCTGGCCCGCGCGCTGGAGCCGGTCACCGCGCGCACCCTGCTGGTCACGTTCACCTCCGACTGGCTCTACCCGCCGGTGGCCTCCGAGGAGATCGACGCGGCGCTGCGCGTCCTCGGGAAACCGACCGAGCTGCACGTGATCGACGCGCCCTACGGGCACGACTGCTTCCTGCTGGAAGAAGAACGACAGACGCCGATCGTCCGCCGCTTCCTGGCCGGCGGCTGAGGTGTCCGAGGAAGAGGAACAGGTGACCAACGACTCCCCCCGGGCCGAACCGGAGCACGAGTTCGGCTTCGAGACCCGGCAGCTGCACGCCGGGCAGCGACCGGACCCGAACACCGGCGCCCGCGCGGTGCCGATCTTCCAGACCACCAGCTACGTGTTCGAGGATCCCGAGTCCGCCGCCGCGTACTTCAACCTCCAGGAGTACGGCAACACCTACTCCCGGATCATGAACCCGACGGTCGCGGTGTTCGAGGAGCGGGTGGCGAACCTGGAGGGCGCGGCCGGCGCGGTGGCCTTCGCCAGCGGCATCGCCGCGCAGGCGGCCGCGCTGTTCACCCTGCTGGAGCCCGGTGACCACGTGGTGTCCTCCTCGGCGCTCTACGGCGGCACGGTCAACCAGCTCAAACACCTGCTGCGCAAGATGAACGTCGAACTGACCTGGGTCGACCCGGACGACCTCGACGCGTGGCGCGGCGCGGTGCGGCCGGAGACGAAGGCCTTCTTCGCCGAGACCATCGGCAACCCGGCCGGCAACGTGCTGGACATCGAACCGGTGGCCGCGATCGCGCACGAGCACGGCGTTCCGCTGCTGGTGGACAACACCTTCGCCACGCCCTACCTGTGCCGGCCGATCGAGTGGGGCGCCGACATCGTCATCCACTCGGCGACGAAGTTCCTCGGCGGGCACGGTACGAGCATCGGCGGTGTGGTCGCCGAGGCCGGCACGTTCGACTGGTCCAACGGCCGGTTCCCGGTGGTGGCCGACCCGTCGCCGGCCTACCACGGCCTTCAGTTCCACGAGACGTTCGGCATGTACGGCTACCTGATGAAGCTGCGCGCCGAGACCCTGCGCGATCTCGGCGGCGCGCTGTCGCCGTTCAACGCCTTCCTGTTCCTGCAGGGGATGGAGACGTTGTCGCTGCGCATGGAGCGGCACGTCACCAACGCGCGCCGGGTCGCCGAGTTCCTCCAGGGCCACGAGCTGGCGTCGAAGGTCAGCTACCCGGGGTTGCCGTCGAGCCGCTACCGGCCGCTGGTCGACAAGTACCTGCCCGGCGGCCCGGGCGCGGTGTTCTCCTTCGACGTCGCCGGTGGCCGCGCCGGGGGGCAGGCCCTCATCCGGGGCGTGAACCTCTGGTCGCACCTGGCGAACGTGGGCGACGCCAAGAGCCTGATCATCCACCCGGCCAGCACCACCCACCGCCAGCTCGGCGACGAGGAGCTGGCGGCGGCCGGTGTCGGCCCCGGCACGGTGCGGCTGTCGGTGGGTACCGAGTCGGTCGACGACCTGCTGTGGGACCTGGAGCGGGGTTTCGCGAACGTGGCCGCCACCCTGGAGAAGGAGTCCGCGCCGGCATGACCGATCTGACGCGCTACCAGGACCCGCTGCGGATCCAGCGGGTGCTCAACACCGCGAGGACCATCGCGGTGGTCGGCCTGTCCAACAACGAGCTGCGGGCGAGCTACTTCGTCGGCTACTACCTGCGCCGGCACGGGTACCGGGTGATCCCGGTGAACCCACGCGCGAAGGAGATCCTCGGCGAGACCAGTTACCCGAGCCTGCTCGACGTGCCGGAGAAGGTCGACATCGTCAACGTCTTCCGCGCCCCCGACGCGTTGCCCGGCATCGCCGAGGAGGCGGTGCGGATCGGCGCCGGGTCGCTGTGGGCCCAGTTCGGCGTGATCAACCTGGACGCCGCCCGTGCCGCCGAGGACGGGGGAGTGCCGGTGGTGATGGACCGCTGCATCAAGGTCGAACACGCCCGCTACGTCGGCCGCATGCACTGGCTGGGGTTCAACACCCAGCGGATCACGTCGGTGCGCGCCGGCCTGCAGTAGTCACGTCAGCCGCGCGGCCAGCGCGGCGATGCCGTCGCCGTCGTAGCGCCGCAACAGCTCCCGCACGCCGCCCACGCACCCCCGGTGCTCGGCGGCGTGCAGGCCGAGCTCCCGCACGGCCCGCGCCCATCCCCAGTCGTCCTCGGCCGCGCCGGCCAGGACCTCCAGCCCGTGGCCGGCCGGCACCCGGCCGAGCAGCCCGCGCTGGGCGGCCGGCCACCGCGCGATGATCTCGGCCAGGACGACGAGGTGGCAGGCCTGCTCGACGACGGCCCGCCGGTCGTCGAACCGGACGAGGACCCGCAGGTAGAACTGCCAGACGGTGAGGATCCGCTTGGCCTCGCGGACCGACAGGGTCCGCTGGTCGCGCAGCCGCTCGGCCATCCGTTCGCGTACCCGGGTGTCGTGCTCGACCATCGCCGCGACGGCCGCCACCTGCTCCTCGGTGCGCGCCACCGGCACCCGGATCAATGCCGCTTACTTAGCGGGGGGTCTGTGGTGCTGGGGTGGGTGTTGTGGTCATCGTAGCGCGGGACGGGTAGCGT
>NZ_MSIF01000029.1 GCF_001921215.1 Actinophytocola xinjiangensis | reverse complement strand
GTGATGGTCGCGGTCCGTACGGCGGACGTGACGTTGACGGATGGTGTGTCGGTCGCGGCGGTCAATGGTCCGGACAACATTGTGTTGGCTGGTGTTGAGGCTGAGGTTCTGGCGGCGGTGGGTGACCGTGAGTACAAGCGTCTTGCGGTGTCGCACGCGTTCCATTCACCGTTGATGGATCCGATGCTGGATGACTTCCGGGAGGCGATTGCCGGGATCGCGTTCCACGAGCCGGTGATTCCGTTGGTGAAGGACGTGACTGACCTGGAGTACTGGGTACGGCATGTTCGGGACACCGTGCGTTTCGCCGACGATGTCGCTGCGACAGGTGCGGACACGTTCCTGGAGATCGGCCCCGATGGGACGCTGTCGGCGTTGGTGGACGGGATTCCCTCGCTGCGCAAGGACCGGGACGAGCCGACGGCGTTCCTGACCGGTCTCGCCAGACTTCATGTCACGGGCCGCGCGGTGGACTGGGCGCCGCTGTTCGCCGGCGCGCACCGTGTCGACCTGCCCACCTACGCCTTCCAACGCGACCGGTACTGGCTGCCGTCGGGCGACCAGAAGGCCACCACCGGACTCGCCGCCACCGGGCATCCGCTGCTCGGTACGGCCATCCGGGTCGCGGGCGGCGACCAGGTGGTGCTCACCGGCACCGTGTCCACCCACACCCACCCCTGGCTGGCCGACCACACGGTGTCCGGCCAGATCCTGCTGCCCGGCGCGGCCGTCGCCGACCTGGTGGTGCGCGCCGGTGACGAGGTCGGAGCGGGCACCGTGGCGGAGCTGACGCTGCTCGCCCCGCTGGTCCTCGACGGAGACGTCTCGATGCAGGTCGTCGTCGACGCGCCCGGCGCCGACGGCCGCCGCGCGGTCGGCGTGTACGCCACCGGTCGCGACGGCGCGTGGGACCGCTACGCCGAGGGTGTGCTCGACCAGAACCCGCCGGCACGTCCCGGCTTCGACCGGCCGACGGCCGGCGACCCGGTCGACCTCACCGGCTGGTACGACGACCTGGACACCCGGGGCCACGGGTACGGCCCGGCGTTCCGGGGCGTGCGTGCCGCCCGGCGGCTCGGCTCCGACGTGATCACCGAGGTCGCACTGCCGGAAGGACTCGACCACACGGGGTTCGGCATCCACCCGGCGCTGCTGGACGCCGCGTCGCAGGCCATGCACCTGTTGCCCGGCCACGACCGGGAGACCCGACTGCCGTTCTCCTGGACCGGGTTGTCGCTGGCCGCCACCGGAGCCACCCGCCTGCTCGTGCGGATCACCCCCGACGGCGAGAACGTCCGCCTCGTCGCCCACGACCCCGCCGGCGCCCCCGTACTGTCCGTCGACGCCGTGGTGACCCGCCCGGTGCCGGCAGGCCGCACGGGTGGTCACGAGCACCTGCACCGCGTGCGATGGGTCCCGGTGACCGCCGGAGCCGGTGACCGCGAGGACGTCGAGTTCGCGCGGGCACCCGACGTCTACTCCGCACTGGAACTGGTGCGGAACTGGCTGGCGAGCGGGAACGCCCGACTCGTCGTGGTGACCACCGGCGCGGTCGACGCGACCGGCTCGGACACCGTCGACCTGACCGCCGCTCCCGTGTGGGGGCTCGTGCGCTCGGCCATCACGGAACACCCGGACCGGTTCGCGCTCGCCGACCTCCCCGCGGGCCTGCCCGTCGAACGTGTGGCGGACGCCATCCGAGGGGCCGTCGCGGCGGGCGAGACCCAACTGGCGGTCCGCGACGGTCTCCTCGTGCCCCGACTCACCCCGGCGGGCCAGGCCGAGCCGGCCGGGTGGCCGCTCGACCCCGACGGCACCGTGCTCGTCACCGGCGGGACCGGTGGTCTCGGCGCGGTCCTCGCCCGGCACCTGGTGACCGAACACGGCGTCCGTCACCTCGTGCTGACCAGCCGCCGGGGGCTCGCCGCGCCCGGTGCCGTGAGGCTGCGCGACGAGCTGACCGAGGCGGGCGCGAACGTCACGGTCGCGGCCTGTGACGTGACGGACCGGGCAGCGCTGGCCGCGCTGCTCGCGGGGATCGACCGCCGGTTGACCGCGGTCGTGCACGCGGCCGGGGTCCTCGACGACGGCGTGATCGAATCGCTGACGCCCCAACGCCTGCGGGCTGTCATGGCGCCGAAGGCGGACGCGGCGTGGCTGCTGCACGAGCTCACCGAGGGCATCGACCTGGCCGCGTTCGTGTTGTTCTCGTCGGTCGCGGCGACCCTGGGGGCCGCCGGCCAGGGCAACTACGCGGCGGCCAACGCCTACCTGGAGGCGCTGGCGCACCACCGCCACGCCGAGGGGTTGCCGGCGCACGCGCTGGGCTGGGGCCTGTGGGCCAGGGCGAGCGGGCTGACCGAGAACCTCGCCGACACCGACCTGGCACGGCTGGCCAGGGACGGTGTGGTCGCCCTGGCCTCGGAGGAGGGTGTGGCGTTGTTCGACGCCGCGCTTCGCCGGACCGAACCGGTGCTGGTGCCCGCCAGGATCGACCGGGCCCGGCTGTCACCGGCGACCGCGCCCACTGTCCTGAGAGGACTCATCCGTGGGGTCGCGCGGCGGGACGCGGCGCCGACGTCGTCCTGGCGGACCCGGTTGTCCACGACGCCCGCCGGTGAACGAGAACTTCTCGTCACCGCGCTGGTGCGTGAGCACGCGGCCGCCGTCCTCGGCGTCGACGCCGCCGCCGGTGTGGCCACCCCGTTCAAGGAGGTCGGGTTCGACTCGCTCACCGCGATCGAACTGCGCAACCGGCTCGCCGCGGAACTGGGGCTGCGCCTGCCCTCCACGGTCGTCTTCGACCACCCGACCCCGGCCGCGCTCGCGAAGTTCCTGGTGGCCGAACTGGTCGGCGCCGACACCGACGTGGCCGTGCCGGACCGGGTGACGCGCCACGACCCAGGCGACGATCCGGTCGTGATCGTCGGCATGAGCTGTCGCTACCCCGGCGGTGTCGAGTCGCCGGAGGACCTGTGGCGGCTGGTGTTCTCGGGCACCGACGGGACCTCGGGGTTCCCCACCGACCGGGGCTGGGACCTCGACGCGCTGTCCGCGGACGAGTCCACCGTCGGGCGGGGCGGTTTCCTCGACGGGGCAGGAGACTTCGACCCGGTGTTCTTCGGGATCTCACCGGGTGAGGCGCTGGTGATGGACCCGCAGCAACGGCTGCTGCTCGAGACGTCGTGGGAGGCACTCGAACGTGCCGGCGTCGACCCGACGTCGTTACGTGGCACCAGAACAGGTGTCTTCGCCGGGGTCATGCACCACGACTACGCCACCCGCGACGCGCGGGTTCCCGACGAGCTCGCCGGGTACCTGAGCACCGGCTCGGCGGGCAGCGTGGTCTCCGGTCGGATCGCCTACGTCCTCGGCTTGGAGGGGCCCGCGGTCACCGTCGACACGGCGTGCTCGTCGTCGCTGGTGGCGCTGCACTGGGCGATGCAGGCACTGCGGTCCGGTGACTGCGATCTCGCTCTGGCGGGCGGTGTGACCGTGATGGCCACCCCGACCGCGTTCGTCGAGTTCTCCCGCGCGGGCGGGCTGTCCCCGGACGGTCGCTGCAAGGCGTTCTCCGACACCGCCGACGGGGTCGCCTGGTCCGAGGGCGTCGGCATGCTGGCACTGGCCAGGCGGTCCGACGCCATCCGTGACGGGCTGCCGATCCTGGCGGTGGTGCGGGGTAGCGCGGTCAACTCCGACGGCGCCTCCAACGGGCTGACCGCGCCGAACGGGCCGTCGCAGCAGCGGGTCATCCGCGCCGCGCTCGCGTCGGCCGGTCTGTCCACCGCCGACGTCGACGTGGTCGAGGCACACGGCACGGGCACGTCGCTCGGTGACCCGATCGAGGCGCAGGCCCTGCTCGCCACCTACGGCCACGGCCGGGACACGCCGCTGCTGCTCGGATCGTTGAAGTCCAACGTCGGTCACACCCAGGCCGCTGCCGGGGTCGGCGGTGTGATCAAGATGGTGCTGGCCATGCGGCACGGGATCGTGCCGGCGACGCTGTACGCGGAGAGGCCGTCGTCGCATGTGGACTGGTCGGCGGGTTCGGTCGAGCTGGTCACGGAGAACCGGGAATGGTCGGCCGACCGACCGAGGCGGGCGGCGGTGTCGTCCTTCGGGATCAGTGGCACGAACGCGCATGTGATCCTGGAAGCCGCGCCGGAGCCGGCCGTGCCGGAGCGTCCCGACGCGCCCGCCGGCCCACTGGTGTTGTCCGCGAGGACCCCCGCCGCGCTGGCCGCGCAGGCGGAGCGGTTGCTGGCGTATCTGCCGGGGGAGGCGCCTGGTGATGTCGGGTTCTCCTTGGCTCTCACGCGGGCTGCGTTGGAGCATCGGGCGGTCGTGGTGGGCAACCACGAGGCGGGGCTGGCGGCGTTGGCCGCCGGTCGGGAGTCGGCGGATGTGGTGGTCGGTACCGCGTCCACTGGCCGAGTGGTGTTCGTTTTCCCTGGTCAGGGTTCGCAGTGGGTGGGGATGGCGGATCGGTTGTTGGTGGAGTCCCCGGTGTTCGCCAAGCGTTTCGCGGAGTGCGCCGCCGCGTTGAGGTCCTTCGTGGATTGGGACCCGTACGACCCGCCGGGTTTGGAGCGGGTGGATGTGGTGCAGCCGTTGTTGTGGGCGGTGATGGTGTCGTTGGCGGAGGTGTGGCGGCACTATGGGGTTGTTCCTGCGGCGGTGGTGGGTCATTCGCAGGGTGAGATCGCGGCGGCGTGTGTCGCTGGTGTGTTGTCTGTTGAGGACGCGGCTCGGGTTGTGGCTGTGCGTTCGCGGGTCATTGGTCGTGAGTTGGCTGGGCGAGGTGGGATGCTGTCGGTCGCCCTGCCCGCCAGTGAGGTCACCGCGCGCCTGGGAACCTACGTCGGCAGGCTCTGGTTGGCGGCGGTCAACGGCCCCGGCTCGGCGGTCGTGTCCGGCGACCCCGACGCGTTGGCCGAACTGCGGGCCGAGTGCGAGGCCAGAGGCGTTCGCGCGAAGCAGGTCGCGGTCGACTACGCCTCGCACAGCGCGCACGTCGACACCATCCGAGCCGAACTCGTGGCCGAACTGGCCGACCTCCGCCCGAGGCCAGGAGAGATCCCGCTCTACTCCACCGTCCAGGCCGAACGGATCAATCCGGCCCGCATGGACGCCGGGTACTGGGTGACGAACCTGCGCGAGACGGTGCGGTTCGAGGAGACGGTCAAGGTGCTCGCCGGTGACGGCCACGACGTGTTCGTCGAGGTGAGTCCGCATCCGGTGCTCACGATGGGTCTGAGCGAGACGGTCGACGTCCCGGTGCTCGGCACGCTCCGCCACGACGAAGGCGGGCTGGACCAGTTCCTGGCGTCGGTCACTCGGGCGTGGACCGCCGGTGTCGCGGTCGACTGGCACACCGTGTTCCCGACCGGGCGCCGCGTCGAGCTACCCACCTATCCGTTCCAACGCCAGCGCTACTGGCTGCCCGCCGGCACCCGAACCGGAGACGTCGGCGGCGCGGGACTGTCCGCCGCGGGACATCCGCTGCTGGGCGCGGCACTGCGGGTCGGCGGCGGCGAGCAGACGGTACTCACCGGACGGCTCTCGACTCGCGCCCAGCCATGGCTGGCCGACCACGTCGTCGCTGGCGCGACGCTGTTGCCCGCGGCGGCGTTCGTCGACCTGGTGGTGCGTGCGGGCGACGAGGTCGGCGCCGGGACCGTCGAGGAACTGACCTTGCTGGCGCCGCTCACGCTCAACGGCGACGTGCCCGTGCAGGTGGTGGTCGACCCGCCGGACGAGACCGGGCGGCGGACGTTCGCCGTGCACGCGGACACCGACGGCGACCGGACCCGGCACGCCGAGGGCGTGCTCGCCCCCGGTGTGCCGGCACTGCCCGCCCTGGAGTGGCCATCGGACGCCGAACCCGTCGACCTGACCGACTGGTACGCCGGACGCGCGGCCCACGGTTTCGCCTACGGCCCGGCGTTCCAGGGTCTGCGGTCCGCGTGGCGGGCCGGCGAGGACGTGCTGGCCGAGGTGGCGCTGCCCGACGACTGCGACGCCGACGGGTATGGCCTGCACCCGGCACTGCTGGACGCCGCGCTGCACGCGGCACAGCTGCTGGCCGACCCCGAGGACGACCTGCGACTGCCGTTCGCGTGGACCGGCGTGTCGCTGGCCGCGTCCGGCGCGACCCGGCTGCGGGTTCGCGTCACGCCACGAGGCGACGGGTTCGGCCTCGTCGCGCACGATCCGGCCGGGCAACCCGTGCTGGCCGTCGAGAAGCTGGTGACCGCGGCCGTGACCGAGCGGCCCACCGGCTCCGATCACCTGTACCGGGTGACGTGGTCGCCCGCGCTGAGCGCCGCCGTCACGGACGACGACACGCGCTTCACCGACGTGTCCGATGTGCACACGGCGCTGACGGTGGTGCGGGACTGGCTCGCGACCGGGGACTCCCGGCTCGTCGTGGTGACCCGCGGGGCGGTCGACGCCACCGGAACCGACCCGGTCGACCTGACCGCCGCGCCTGTCTGGGGCCTCGTCCGGTCCGCACAGCTCGAACACCCGGACCGGCTGGCACTGCTCGACATCGACGGCGACATCGACATCGCCGGCGACCTGCCCTCCGAGGACGTGCGCGCCGCGCTCGCCGCCGGCGAGACCCAGCTCGCCATCCGCGACGGCCGGGTCCTCGCGGCCCGGCTCACCAGGGTGGGACCGGAACCCGCCGGACAGCCGGTCCTCGACCCGGACGGCACCGTGCTGATCACCGGCGGCACCGGGACACTCGGCGCGCTGCTGGCCAGGCACCTGGTGACCACGCACGGTGTGCGGCACCTCGTGCTCACCAGCAGGAAAGGCCTCGCGGCCCCCGGCGCGGCCGGGTTGGTCGCCGAGTTGGGTGAACTGGGCGCGCGGACCGACGTGGTCGCCTGCGACGTGGCCGACCGGGAGGCGGTCGCCGCGCTGCTGTCCCGGCTGCCGGCGCCGCTCACCGCGGTCGTGCACGCCGCCGGGGTGCTCGACGACGGCGTGGTCACCTCGCTGACCCCCGACCGCCTCGCCACGGTGATGGCGCCGAAGGCCGACGCCGCCAGGCACCTGCACGAGCTGACCGAGGGCATGGATCTGGCCGCGTTCGTGCTGTTCTCGTCGGTGGCCGGCACCTTCGGCTCCGCGGGTCAGGCGAACTACGCCGCCGCCAACGCCTACCTCGACGCGCTGGCCACGTACCGCCGCGCGTCCGGACTGGCGGGACTGTCGCTCGCCTGGGGCTTCTGGGCCGACCGCAGCGGAATGACCGAACACCTCGACGACGGTGACGTGCACCGCCTCGGTCGCGACGGGATCGTCGGGCTGTCCGCGGCCGAGGGGCTGGCGTTGTTCGATGCCGCCATCGCCCGTACCGAGCCGGTGCTCGTGCCCGTCCGGGTCGACCGCGCCAGGCTCGCCCACGCTCCCGCGCTGCTGCGCCACCTGGTGCGCGGACCGGCGCGGCGCACCGCCTCGGACGGCGGATCCACCTGGCGCGACCGGCTCGCCGGACTGCCTGAGGCGGAACGGGAACGACTGCTCACCGGCCTGGTCGGCGACCACGTCACGGTCGTGCTCGGCCACGGCTCCCCGAACGGCACGACTCCTTTCAGGGAACTGGGTTTCGACTCGCTCACCGCGATCGAACTGCGCAACCGGCTCGCCACGGCCGTCGGCGTGCGGCTGCCCGCCACGCTGGTCTTCGACTACCCGACCCCGGCCGCGCTCGCCCGGTTCCTCGACGGCGAGCTGGGCGGCAGGACCACGCGCGTGACGGTCACCGACCGGGTCGCGCCCTCGCCCGACGACGACCCCGTGGTGATCGTCGGGATGAGCTGCCGCTACCCCGGCGGCGTCGAAACCCCGGAGGACCTGTGGCGCCTGGTGGCCACCGGCGGCGAGACCGTCGGCGACTTCCCCGCCGACCGAGGCTGGGACCTCGACGCCCTGTTCGCCGGCGCCGACGAGGACGCGTCGGGAACCTCCTACGTCAGCAGGGGAGGTTTCCTCGACGGCCCGGGTGACTTCGACCCGGTGTTCTTCGGGATCACTCCCGGCGAGGCGCTGGTGATGGACCCCCAGCAGCGGCTGTTGCTCGAAACCGCCTGGGAGGCGCTGGAATCCGGCGGCATCGACCCGACGTCGCTACGGGGCAGCAGAACCGGTGTCTTCGCCGGGGTCATGTACAACGACTACAGCGGCAACCGCGAGCGGGTTCCCCGGGAGCTGGAGGGCTACCTGAGCACGGCGTGGGCGGGCAGTGTCGCGTCCGGCCGGATCGCCTACGTGCTCGGGCTGGAAGGGCCCGCTGTCAGTGTCGACACGGCGTGCTCGTCGTCGCTGGTCGCCCTGCACTGGGCTCTGCAGGCCCTGCGGGCGGGGGAGTGTGACCTGGCGCTCGCCGGCGGGGTCGCGATCATGTCGACGCCACAGGTGTTCGTCGAGTTCTCCCGCCAGCGCGGGCTCGCGCCGGACGGCCGCTCGAAGCCGTTCTCCGACGACGCGGACGGTGTCGGGTGGTCCGAGGGCGTCGGCATGCTCACCCTGGAACGGTTGTCTGACGCGCGACGCAACGGGCATCCGGTGCTGGCGGTGGTGCGGGGTTCGGCGGTCAACTCCGACGGCGCGTCGAACGGCCTGTCCGCGCCCAACGGTCCGTCGCAGCAGCGGGTGATCATGGCGGCGCTCGCGTCGGCCGGGCTGTCCACCACGGACGTCGACGTGGTCGAGGCGCACGGCACCGGAACCACTCTTGGCGACCCGATCGAGGCACAGGCCCTGCTGGCCACCTACGGCCAGGACCGCGACACCCCGCTGCTGCTCGGCTCGCTCAAGTCGAACATCGGGCACGCGCAGGCCGCGGCCGGGGTCGGCGGCGTGATCAAGATGGTGGCGGCCATGAGCCACGGCGTGGTGCCCGCGTCACTGCACGTCGGCCGTCCGTCGACCAAGGTGGACTGGGCGGCGGGGGCGGTCGACCTGGTCACCGAGGGCCGGGCCTGGCCGGAACGGGACCGGCCGCGCCGTTCGGCGGTGTCGTCGTTCGGGCTCAGCGGCACGAACGCGCACGTGATCCTCGAGCAGGGCCCCGAACCCACGCCGGGGAACACGGACCACTCGGAACCAGAGCACGCGGGACCCGCGCCGTGGGTGTTGTCCGCGAGGACCCCCGCCGCGCTGGCCGCGCAGGCGCGGCGGTTGCTGGGGAGTCTGCCGGAACAGGCGCCTGGTGATGTGGGGTTCTCGCTGGCTCTTACGCGGGCCGCGTTGGAGCATCGGGCGGTCGTCGTGGGCAACCACGAGGCGGGGCTGGCGGCGTTGGCCGTTGGTCGGGAGTCGGCGGATGTGGTGGTCGGTACCGCGTCCACTGGCCGAGTGGTGTTCGTGTTCCCTGGTCAGGGTTCGCAGTGGGTGGGGATGGCGGATCGGCTGGTCGCGGAGTCCCCGGTGTTCGCCAAGCGTTTCGCGGAGTGCGCCGCCGCGTTGAGGTCGTTCGTGGACTGGGACCCGTACGACCCGCCGGGGTTGGAGCGGGTGGATGTGGTGCAGCCGTTGTTGTGGGCGGTGATGGTGTCGTTGGCTGCGGTGTGGCGGGGTTACGGGGTTGTTCCTGCGGCGGTGGTGGGGCATTCGCAGGGTGAGATCGCGGCGGCGTGTGTTGCTGGTGTGTTGTCTGTTGAGGACGCGGCTCGGGTTGTGGCGATCCGTTCGCGGGTCATTGGTCGTGAGTTGGCTGGGCGAGGTGGGATGCTGTCGGTCGCCCTGCCCGCCGCCGATGCGGCGCTACGACTGGAGAAGTTCGACGGGCGGGTGTCGGTCGCCGCGGTCAACGGCCCGGCGTCGGTCGTCGTGTCCGGCGACCCGGACGCCTTGGACGAGCTGGTGGCCCAGTGCCACGCCGACGGTGTCCGCGCGAAGCGGATCGCGGTCGACTACGCGTCGCACAGCGCGCACGTCGACACCATCGCCGAAGAGCTGACCGAGGTCCTGGCCGGGATCCGGCCGAGGACAGGGGAGATCCCGCTCCACTCCACCGTGTACGCGGCCCACGTCGACGGCACCGCCATGGACGCCGGGTACTGGGTGAGGAACCTGCGCGAGACGGTGCGGTTCGAGGAGACGGTCAAGGTGCTCGCCGGTGACGGGCACGACGTGTTCGTCGAGGTGAGTCCGCATCCGGTGCTCACGATGGGTCTGAGCGAGACGGTCGACGTCCCGGTGTTGGACACGCTCCGTGATGGCGAGGGTGGGCTGGACCGGTTCGTGGCGTCGGTCGCCCGGGCGTGGACCGCCGGTGTCGCGGTCGACTGGCACACGGTGTTCCCGACAGGACGTGGTGTCCCGCTGCCCACCTACGCGTTCGAGCACACGTCGTACTGGCTGCCGGTCGGCTCGCCCGGCGCGGGCCCCCACACGGCGGGGCACGCCGTTCTCGACACGGTGGTCCCCGTGGCGGGCAGTGAACAGCTCGTCATGACCGGCAGGCTCTCGACCCGAGCGCAGCCGTGGCTCGCCGACCACGTCGTGACCAACGAGGTGATGCTGCCCGGCGCGGCGTTCGCGGACCTGGTGGTGCGCGCGGGCGACGAGGTCGGCGCGGCCTCGATCGAGGAGCTGACGCTCCTGGCGCCGCTGGTGCTCACCGGCGAACTGAGTGTCCAGGTGGTCGTCGAGGAACCAGGCGAGGACGGGCGACGCGCGTTCGCCGTGCACGCCAGGCAGGCACGCGGCGACGGCACGTGGGTCCGGCACGCGGTCGGGGTGCTCTCGCCCGACACCGTGCCGGTGCCGGAGTTCGCGTGGCCCACCGACGCCGAACCCGTCGACCTGACCGGCTGGTACGAACAACTCGCCGACCGAGGTTACGCCTACGGCCCGGCGTTCCAGGGCCTGCGCGCGGCGTGGCGTGCCGGTGACGAGGTCGTCGCCGACATCGAGCTGCCGGAAGGCCTTGCCACGGAAGGGTTCGGCCTCCACCCGGCGCTGTTCGACGCCGCGCTGCACAGCGTTCTGCTGACCGGGCCCGGCGACGAGGCACGGTTGGCGTTCTCGTGGACCGACGTGTCGCTGGCCGCGACCGGCGCCACCCGGCTGCGGGTGCGCGTCACCCCGGACGAGACCGGCGAGCGGGTGCGGGTCGTCGCGCACGACCCGGCGGGCGCACCGGTGCTGGTGGTCGGCGCGCTGGCGACCCAGCCGGTGGTGGTCGGCCGCGCCGCCACCGACGGCCTGCACCGGGTCCGGTGGCTGCCCGCGGCCAGCGCCCCCGCCACCGGGACCTGGCGGGTGCTCGGCGCCGACGGTTTCCGGCTGGACGACACCTACCGCGACACCAGCCTCGCCGACCTGGTCGCCAGGGGCGTCCCGGACACCGTGTTCGCCGCGGTGTCCGACGCGGACCACGCACTGGACCTGGTGCGGAACTGGCTCGTCGCCGCGGAGACCCGGCTGGTGCTCGTCACCAGGGGCGCCGTGGACGCGACCGGTTCGGACGACCTGGACCTGGCCGCCGCCCCGGTGTGGGGGCTGGTGCGCTCGGCGCAGATCGAGCACCCGGACCAGTTCGCGCTCCTCGACCTGGTGGGAGAGCTGCCCGTCGAGCGTGTGCTGGCCGCACTCGCGGCCGGGCAGGAGCAGATCGCCGTCCGCGACGGTGCGGTGTTCGCACCCCGACTCGTGCCGGCCGGGCCCGCACCCGAGCCGGAACGGACGCTCGACCCGGCCGGCACCGTGCTGGTGACCGGCGGCACCGGGGCGCTCGGCGCTCTGGTCGCCCGCCACCTGGTGACCGAACACGGGATCCGGAACCTGGTGCTCACCAGCCGCCGGGGACCCGAGGCCCCCGGTGCGGCCGACCTGGTGGCCGAGCTGACCGGGCTCGGCGTGACCGTCGACGTGGTCGCCTGTGACATGGCCGACCGGGCAGCGGTGGCCGGCCTGCTCGCGCGGCTACGAGTGCCACTGACCGGCGTGGTGCACACGGCCGGGGTGGTCGACGACGGCGTGATCGAGTCCCTGACGCCGCAGCGCCTGCGCACCGTCATGGGCCCCAAGGCGGACGCGGCCTGGCACCTGCACGAGCTGACCCGCGACCTGGACCTCGCCGCGTTCGTCCTGTTCTCGTCGGTCGCCGGCACGTTCGGGGGCGCGGGCCGGGGCAACTACGCCGCGGCGAACGCCTACCTCGACGCGCTGGCGACCCATCGGCGTGGCGCCGGGCTGCCCGGCCAGTCGCTGGCCTGGGGACTGTGGAACGAACGCGCCGGCATGCTGCGGCACCTGGCCAACGGCGACGAGGAGCGGATGACCCGCGACGGGATGGCGGGCATGGCGCCGAATGAGGCGTTGGCGCTGTTCGACGCGGCGCTCGGTCGCCCCGAGCCGGCGTTGGTGACCATGCGGATCGACCGCGCCCGCCTGACCGCGACGTCCGCGCCCGCGTTGCTGCGGCACCTGGTGGCGACCCCCGCGCGTCGCGGTGTCGCGGCGGCCGCCGCCGGCGCCGCGTGGACCGACCGGCTCGCCGTGCTGCCGAAGCTGGAAGGCGACCGGCTGCTGACCGAGCTGGTCCGCGACCACGTGGCCGCGGTACTCGGGCACGGCGACCCCTCCGGCGAGGCCCCGTTCAAGGAGCTGGGGTTCGACTCGGTCACCGCGATCGAGCTGCGCAACCGGCTGGCGTCGGCCGTCGGACTGCGGCTGCCGGCCACGGTCATCTTCGACTACCCGACGGCCGACGCGCTGGCCGAGTTCCTGCGGTCGCGGCTGGTGCCCGACAGTGACATCGACCCTGTGACGCGGCTGCTCCAGCAACTCGACGGCCTGGAGGAGGCATTGTCCGCGCTTCCACCGGACTCCGGCGTCGGCGCCCGGCTCACCGCCCTGTCCCGCCGCTACACCGGCACCGCCACGTCGCTCGACTCGTCCGAGGACGTCGCCGACCGCCTCCACGAGGCGTCCGACGACGACCTGTTCGAGTTCATGGACACCAACTTCGGAAAGTAGGCACCGCTCTGATCTAGGGAAATCCGCGCGAGCGGGCAACCAGACTCGGCAACGCCAGATTTCTCCCCGTGTGTACCGCTCCTCGCGGGTACAGGAGGTGTGCGGTGCGTCCTGCCGGTTGTCGAGACGAGCGGACCTGATGGACAACGAGCAGAAGCTTCGCGACTACCTCAAGCGGGCATCGGCCGATCTTCGGCGCACCAAGCAACAGCTCGGTGAGCTGGAGGCGGCCGGGACCGAGCCGATCGCGATCGTCGGCATGGCCTGCCGGTATCCCGGCGGGGTCGCCTCGCCGGAGGACCTGTGGGAGCTCGTGGCGGGCGGGCGCCACGGGGTGGGGCCCTTCCCCACCGACCGAGGCTGGGACGTCGACCCGGACCTCACCGAGGCCGGCGGGTTCCTGGCGGGCGCGGCCGACTTCGACGCCGACTTCTTCGGCATCTCGCCCCGCGAGGCGCTGGCGATGGAACCCCAGCAGCGGGTCCTCGCCGAGGTCGCGTGGGAGGCCTTCGAACGGGCCGGCATCGACCCGCACTCGGTCAAGGGTAGCCAGACCGGCGTGTTCGTCGGCTCCATGGGCCACCAGTACGCGGTCGGCCCCGACGAGGACGTCGAGGGCTTCCAGCTCACCGGCGCCGCGAACTCGGTGCTGTCGGGCAGGCTGTCCTACCTGTTCGGCACCTACGGTCCGGCCGTCACCATCGACACCGCGTGCTCGTCGTCGCTCGTCGCGCTGCACCTGGCGACGAAGTCCCTGCGGGACAGGGAATGCACGCTGGCGTTGGCCGGCGGCATCACGATCATGTCCAGCCCGGTCTCGTTCTCCGAGCTCGGCCGCCAGGGCGGGCTCGCGGCCGACGGGTTCTGCCGCTCCTTCGACGACGGCGCCAACGGCACCGGCTGGTCGGAGGGTGCCGGGCTGCTCGTGCTGGAGCTGCTGTCGGACGCGCGCCGCAACGGCCACGAGGTCCTCGCGGTCGTCCGCGGCAGCGCGGTCAACCAGGACGGTGCGTCGAACGGGCTCACCGCGCCCAACGGGCCCTCTCAGCAGCGCGTCATCGAGCAGGCGCTGATCAACGCGAGGCTGTCCGCGGACCAGATCGACGCGGTGGAGGCGCACGGCACCGGCACCGCGCTCGGCGACCCGGTCGAGGCCCAGGCGCTGATCGCCACCTACGGACGCGACCGTGACCGCCCCCTCCACGTCGGCGCCGTCAAGTCCAACCTCAGCCACACCCAGGCCGCGGCCGGGGTCGCCGGTGTGATCAAGATGGTCATGGCCATGCGCCACGGGATGCTGCCCAGGATCCTGCACCTGAGGACCCCGTCGTCCCACGTGGACTGGTCGGCGGGTGGCGTCGCACTGTTGCGGGAGAACACCCCGTGGCCGACGACCGGGCAGCCGCGCCGCGCCGCCGTGTCGTCCTTCGGGATCAGCGGCACCAACGCGCACACGGTCATCGAGCAGGCCCCCGAGCCGGAGCCAACCGGCCAGGCCGAGCCCGTGACCACCGCGACGGGAGTGCCGGTCGTGCTGTCCGCGCGGACCGCCGACGCGCTGTCCGCCCAGGCGGCTCGTCTGCTCGATCGCGCACCCGAGGTATCCGCGGTGGACTTCGCGTTCTCGCTCGCGACCTCGCGGGCGGCGCTGTCACACCGCGCCGCGTTCGTCGCCAGGGACACCGAGGGCGTCGTGGCCGGCCTCGCCGCGCTCGCCGCCGGGGAGCCCGCGCCGGGCACCACGGTCGTCACCGTGCGCGGCCGGGGCAAGCTCGCCGTGCTGTTCACCGGTCAGGGCAGTCAACGGATCGCGATGGGTCGTGAGCTGTACGACCGGTTCCCGGTGTTCGCCCGTGAACTGGACGCGGTGGCCGCCGAACTCGCCCCGCACCTGTCCCGCCCCCTGCTCGAGGTCATGTGGGGAGACGACACCTCCCTCGGTGAGGAAACCCTGGCGCGCACCGAGTTCGCGCAGCCCGCGCTGTTCGCCGTCGAGGTGGCGCTGTACCGCCTGGTCACCTCCCTCGGTGTCGCCCCCGATTTCCTGGCGGGGCACTCCATCGGCGAGCTGGTGGCCGCGCACGTGTCCGGGGCGCTGTCGCTGCCGGACGCCTGCGCGCTGGTCGCCGCCAGGGGCCGGCTCATGCAGGCCCTGCCGGCGGGTGGCGAGATGGTGGCTCTGCTGGCGAGCGAGGACGAGGTGGCCGCGGTGCTGCCCGACGGCGCGCCGGTGTCGATCGCCGCCGTGAACGGGCCCTCGGCGGTCGTCGTGTCCGGTGCGGCCGGCCCGGTCACCGAGGTGGCCGAACACTTCAGCGAACTGGGCCGCAGGACCCGACGGCTCGCCGTGTCCCACGCGTTCCACTCGCCGCTCATGGACCCGGTGCTCGCCGAGTTCCGCGCGGTGGTCGAGGGACTGGAGTTGCGGGCGCCGCTGATCCCGTTCGTGTCCAACGTGACCGGGGTGCTCGCGACGGTCGAACAGGTCACCTCACCGGACTACTGGGTCGAGCACCTGCGCGCGACGGTCCGCTTCGCCGACGGTGTCGACTGGCTCACCGACCACGGCGTGACGACGTTCCTCGAACTTGGTCCGGACGCCGTCCTGTCCGCCATGACATTGTCCTGTGTGGACGGTACGGAGATCGCGACCGTGCCCGCGATGCGTGCCGGGCAGGCCGAGACCGAGGCGTTCGCGTCCGCGGTGGCCGGGCTGCACGTGCGGGGGCTGGCGGTCCACTGGCCGGAGTACTTCGCGGCCACCGGAGCCCGCCGGGTCGACCTGCCGACGTATGCCTTCCAGCACAGGCGTTTCTGGCCCCGCTCGGTCGGTGGCGCGGCGTCGGACCCCACGGCGGCCGGTCTCGGCGCCGCCCATCATCCGCTGCTCGCGGCGGCCGTGTCGCTCGCGGGTGCCGAGGGGGTGCTGCTGACCGGTCGCCTGTCCGTGCGGACCCATCCCTGGCTCGCCGACCACGTCGTCGACGGTCGGATCCTGTTGCCCGGCACCGCGTTCCTGGAACTCGCGATCCGCGCCGGCGACGAGGTCGGCTGCGACCGGGTGGACGACCTGACCCTCGTCGCACCGCTCGAACTGCCCGCCGACGGCGGCGTGCGGGTGCAGCTGTGGGTCGGCCCGCCCGATGACGGTCGTCGCACGCTCACCGTGTACACCCGAGGCGAGGACGTCGAGGAAGGGCCGTGGACCGCGAACGCCACAGGCGTGCTGGTCGAGAGCGTCGGTGAGCACGGCCCCAGCGGGCTCGACCAGTGGCCGCCCTCCGCCGCCGACCCGGTGGAGTTGGGCGAGTTCTACGACACGCTCGACGGCTTCGCGTACGGCCCGGCCTTCCGTGGCCTGTCAGCGGTCTGGCGCGACGGCCGGGACGTGCTGGCCGAGGTCACCCTGCCCAACGGGGTCGCCGCCGACGCGTTCGGCGTGCACCCGGCGCTGCTGGACGCGGTACTGCACGCGGTGCGGTTCGCCGACCTGCCCGGCGCGGCGGCGGGTGCGCTGCCCTTCGGCTGGGAGGGTGTGTCGCTGCACGCCACCGGCGCGACCGCCGTCCGGGTGCGGATCTCGCCACTGGCCGACGACGCGGTGTCGATCACCGTGGCCGACGGCGCGGGGGAGCCGGTGCTGTCGGTCGAGTCACTGACAGTGCGGGTCCCCTCCGGTACCGCGCCGGGCCGCGACCTGGACTCACTGTTCCGAGTTGACTGGACGCCGGTCCGGGCGGATGCCGCGTTCGACGGCTCGATCACCGTCGTCGGCACGGACCCGTGGGGGATCGCCGACACCGTGGGTGCCACACCGGCCGAACTGCCGGGCGGAGCCGTCACGCTGGTCTCGCTGATGGGCACGGGCCGCCCGGTCGTGGCCGCCCGCGAACTGACCGCCGCCGCGACGGCCCTGCTCTCCGCCCGTCCCGACGACACCCGGCTGGTGTTTCTCACCAGGGGCGCCACGACCGGCGTGGATCCCGCGGCGGCCGCGGTGTGGGGACTGGCCCGCTCCGCCAGCGCCGAACTGCGGGGTGGCGTCGGCCTGATCGACCTCGACGACTCGGTCGACAACCCGGTCGACGCGGATCTCCTGCGGGTCGCCCTCGCCACCGGAGAACCCGAACTGGTGCTGCGGGACGGGAGGACACTCGCGCCCCGCCTGGCCCGCGTGCCCGCCGCGGAACCCGAGCCGACGTCGCCGTTCGCGGGCGATGGGCTCGTGCTGATCACCGGCGGCACCGGTGGGCTGGGCGCGGTGCTGGCCCGTCACCTGGTGACCGAGCACCGTGCGGGCCGGCTGCTGCTGGTCAGCAGGCGGGGCCCGGACGCGCCGGGCGCGGCCGCCCTGGTCGACGAGCTGACCGCGCTCGGTGCGGCGGTGAAGGTGCTCGCCTGCGATGTCGCCGACCGGGCCGCCCTCGCCGGGCTGCTCGCCGAGCACCCGGTCGCCGCCGTCGTGCACACGGCGGGGGTGCTGGCCGATGGCATGCTCGGCTCGCAGACACCCGAGTCGTTCGCCACCGTGCTCGCGCCGAAGGCCGACGCGGCCTGGTACCTGCACGAGCTGACCCAGGACCGAGACCTCTCCGCGTTCGTGCTGTTCTCCTCGCTGGCCGGGACATTCCCGACGCCCGGGCAGGCGAACTACGCCGCGGCCAACGCCTTCCTCGACGCACTGGCGCACCACCGCGCGGAGTTGGGGCTGCCGGCGCTGTCGCTCGGGTGGGGCGCGTGGGAGTCCGACGGGATGACCGCGGACCTCGACCGGCTGGCCCGTGCCGGCCTGCCCGCCCTGTCCCGTGCGGACGGTGTGGCGTTGTTCGACGCGGCACTCGCCGGCACCGACCCCGTGGTAACGCCGGTCCGACTCGACCTGTCGATCCTGCGTACCCAGCCGGTGCTGCCGCTGCTGCGCGGGCTGATCCGGATGCCGGCCAGGCGGGCCGCGCGGTCGGCCGCCGCCACCGGACTCCTCTCGCGCCTCTCGCGGCTGCCGGAGCCCCGGCGCAGGGCCGCCCTCCTGGATCTCGTGCGCACCACCGTGGCGGCGGTGCTCGCCCACGACGAGGTCGCCTCGGTCGAGGCAGGCCGGTCGTTCGCCGACCTCGGCTTCGACTCGATGACCTCGGTGGAGCTGCGTAACCGGCTCGGCGCGGCCACCGGGCTGCGGTTGCCGGCGACCGCGGTGTTCGACCACCCGGCGCCCGCCGTGCTCGCCGGATACCTGTACGACGAGCTGTTCGCCACCGGCACACCGGACGGGCCCGTGACGGTCGCGAGTCGCGCGGTGTCGGACGATCCGATCGTCGTGGTGTCCATGGCGTGCCGTTACCCGGGCGGGGTGACCACGCCGGACCAGCTGTGGCGGCTCGTCCGGGAGGGCACCGACGCGATCACCGGTTTCCCCACCGACCGTGGCTGGGACCTGGACACGCTGTACCACCCCGATCCCGACCACCCCGGCACGTCCTACACCCGTTCCGGCGGCTTCCTGGCCGACCCCGGCGCGTTCGACGCGGCGTTCTTCGGCATGAGTCCGCGTGAGGCGCTCGCGACCGACGCGCAGCAACGACTGCTGCTCGAGGTGTCGTGGGAGGCGTTGGAACGCACCGGGGTTGACCCGGTGTCGTTGCGGGGCAGCAGGACCGGCGTGTTCGCCGGCGTCATGTACAACGACTACACCTCACTGCTCGGTGGCCGCGAGTTCGAGGGTCTGCAGAGCAGCGGCACGTCGATGAGCGTCGCGTCCGGCCGGGTCGCCTACGTGCTGGGGCTGGAGGGCCCGGCGGTCACGATCGACACCGCGTGCTCGTCGTCGCTGGTGGCGATGCACTGGGCGATGCAGGCACTGCGGGCCGGTGAGTGCGACCTCGCGCTCGCCGGTGGCGTCACCGTCATGTCCACCCCGAACTCGTTCATCGAGTTCTCCCGCCAGCGGGGGCTCTCGCCGGACGGGCGGTGCCGTTCGTTCGCCGAGTCGGCCGACGGGGTCGGCTGGTCCGAGGGTGTCGGCATGGTCGCGCTGGCGCGGCAGTCCGACGCGCGGCGGCTGGGGTATCCGATCCTCGCGGTGGTGCGGGGTTCGGCGGTGAACTCCGACGGGGCGTCGAACGGGCTCACGGCGCCGAACGGGCCGTCGCAGCAGCGGGTGATCCGTGCGGCGCTCGCGTCGGCCGGTCTGTCGGCGGCGGACGTCGACGTGGTGGAGGCGCACGGTACGGGCACGACGTTGGGTGACCCGATCGAGGCGCAGGCGCTGCTCGCGACCTACGGGCAGGACCGGGAGACCCCACTTCTGGTCGGCTCGGTCAAGTCGAACCTGGGACACACGCAGGCCGCCGCGGGTGTGGCCGGCGTGATCAAGATGATCGCGGCGATGCGGCACGGATTCGTACCGCCGACACTGCACGTTGACCAGCCGTCATCCCATGTGGACTGGGAGGCGGGATCGGTCACGCTGACGACCGATGGCCTCGCCTGGCCGGAGAGTGACAGGCCGCGCCGGGCGGCCGTGTCCTCGTTCGGGTTCAGCGGAACCAACGCGCACGTGATCCTGGAACAGCCCGTCGAGGCGCCGGTACCGGTCACCGAGGACCGGTCGGTGCCGTGGGTGGTGACCGCCAGGACCGCGGCGGCACTGGGCGACCAGTTGGCCAGTCTGTCCGCGGTGGACGCGCGGGTACTCGACGTCGGACACTCGCTGTTGTCCCGGTCCTCCTTCGCCCACCGGGCGGTGGTGTTGGACGGGACGGAGATCGCGCGTGGCGTCGCGGAGGGCGGCTCACTGGCGTTCCTGTTCTCCGGCCAGGGTGCCCAGCGGTTGGGCATGGGTCGCGAGCTGCATGCGCGGTTCCCGGTGTTCGCGTCGGTGTTCGATGATGTCGTGGACCGGTTTCCGGGGCTGCGTGAGGTTGTGTGGGGTAGTGATGTCGACAAGTTGAGTCGGACGGGGTGGGCGCAGCCGGCGTTGTTCGCGTTGCAGGTGGCGTTGTTCCGGTTGGTTGAGTCGTTCGGTGTTGTGCCGGACTGTCTGGCTGGCCATTCGATCGGTGAGATCGCGGCGGCTCATGCGGCGGGTGTGTTTTCGTTGGATGACGCGTGCGTGTTGGTTGAGGCTCGTTCTCGGTTGATGGAGGCGTTGCCTGAGGGTGGCGCGATGGTGGCGGTGCGGTGTTCCGAGGGCGAGTTGGTGTTGACCGGGGGTGTGTCGGTCGCTGCGGTGAATGGTCCGGATTCGGTGGTGGTGTCGGGTGTCGAGGCCGAGGTCATGGCGGTGGTGGGGAACCGTGAGCACAGGCGGCTGGCGGTGTCGCACGCGTTCCACTCGCCGCTGATGGACCCCATGCTCGACGAGTTCCGCACCGCGATCGGCGGGCTGACCTTCGCCGAGCCCGTCATTCCGCTGGCGAAGGACGTCTCGTCGGTCGACTACTGGGTCAACCATGTCCGGGAGACGGTCAGGTTCGCCGACGACGTCGCCGCGACGGGGGCGAGCAGGTTCCTGGAGATCGGCCCAGACGGAACACTGTCGGCCCTGGTCAACGGGATTCCGTCGCTGCGTAAGGACCGCGACGAGCCGACGGCGTTCATCACCGGCCTCGCCAGGCTCACCGTCACGGGGTCCACCGTGGACTGGACGTCGCTGTTCGCCGGCGCGCACCGGGTCGAACTCCCCACCTACGCCTTCCAACGCGAACGCTACTGGCCCAAGGGCGGCCGCCCGATCGCCGCTGACCCGGCCGACCAGGCGTTCTGGTCAGCCGTCGAGACCCACGACCTCAACCACCTCGCCGTCATTCTCGGCCTCGACCCTGAGACGGTGGCCACCATGGCCCCGGCGCTGTCGTCGTGGCGAACCAAGGCCCGCGCCAACGCGGCCACGAACATGCTGCGGTACCGGGAAACCTGGACCGAACTCGCGGTGCGACCGACGGCACTGTCCGGCCGCTGGCTCGCGGTGCTGCCCGACGAGGTGCCGAACCACGCGGCGGCACTCGTGGCCGCGCTCCCCGGGATCGAGACGGCCACCCTCGCCGACGACCTCACCGGCACCGGCCACACCGGTGTACTGAACCTGCTGACCTGCGGCCCCGACCCGGTCACCGCGACCGCAGCCCTGATCCAGACACTCCCCGCGGACACGCCGCTGTGGACTCTCACCTGGGGCGCCGTCTCCACGTCCACCGACGACCGCCCCGAACCCGACCAGGCCGCGGTCTGGGGCCTGGTACGCGTCGCCGCCCTCGAGTCCCCCCGTGCGATCGGCGGCCTCGTCGACCTGGCGCCCGCCGTGGACATCGAGGTGGACACCGAACTGCTCGCCGGAGTGCTCACCGCGGACGCCGGTGAGGACCAGGTCGCCCTGCGCGGCACCCGCGCGCTGGGCCGCAGGATCGTCCAGGCCTCCGCACACACCGGCGAGACCTGGCGGCCACGGGGCACCGTGCTGGTGACCGGCGGTACCGGTGCGCTGGGCGCACACGTCGGCCGATGGCTGGCCGCGAACGGCGCCGACCACGTGCTGCTGGCGAGCCGGCGAGGCCCGGCCGCGCCAGGTGCCGACGCGTTGGCCGACGAACTGCGCGGGCTCGGCGCCGAGGTGACCGTGGCCGCCGTCGACGCCACCGACCGCGACGCGCTGGCCGTGCTGCTGGCCGAACACCCCGTGACCTCGGTGATCCACACGGCCGGGGTCACCGACGACGGCCTGCTGGCCGACCTCGACCCGACCCGGTTCGCGGCGGTGTCCGCGGCGAAGGTCACCGGCGCGCGCAACCTGGCCGAGCTGACCGGCGACCTCGACGCGTTCGTGTTGTTCGGCTCGGTCGCCGGCACGGTCGGCAACCCCGGCCAGGCCAACTACGCGGCGGCCAACGCGGCGCTGGAGGCGATCGCACACCGTCGCCGCGCCGACGGGCTCCCGGCGACCACCATCGCGTGGGGCTCCTGGGCGGGCGAGGGCATGGCCGCGTCGCGGGCGGCGGCCGAACGCGTCCGGCGGTCCGGGATGGGACTGCTCACCCCGGCCCTCGCGCTCACCGCCATGGCCCAGGCGGTGGGGGAGGACGCGGCCACGGTCATGGTCGCCGACCTCGCGCTCGACCGCTGGCTCACCGCCATGCTCGGTGCCCGCCGCAACCGGCTGCTCACCGACCTCCCCGGCGCGGCCGAGGTGGTCGCCCGCGCGGACGGCGGGCTGCGCGAGCGGCTGCTCGACGCACCGGAGCACCGCCGTGCCGCGCTGGTGCTCGACCTCGTCCGCGGTGGCGCCGCCGGAGTCCTCGGACACCCCGGCCCGGCGGCCATCGGCGTCGACACCGCGTTCCGCGAACTGGGTTTCGACTCGCTCACCGCCGTGGAACTGCGCAACCTCCTCGGAGAGGCGACCGGGCTGACCCTGCCCGCCAGCCTCGTGTTCGACTTCCCCACCGCGCGGGTGCTCGCCGACCACATCCTCGGCACGGTGCTCGGCGAGGCGGACGAGGACACCGTCGACCACGTGCGGGCCGCCACCGACGAGCCGCTCGCGATCATCGGTCTCGCCTGCCGGTTCCCCGGCGCCGACACTCCCGAGGAGTTCTGGCGGCTGCTCGTCGAGGGCGAGGACGGCATCCGGGGCTTCCCAACCGACCGGGGCTGGGACCTCGACGGCCTCCACGGCGACGGACAGGCCCGCAGCGCCACCCGTGAGGGCGGGTTCCTCGACGGTGCCGCGTCGTTCGACGCCGGGTTCTTCGGCATCTCCCCGCGCGAGGCACTGGCCATGGACCCGCAGCAGCGGATCCTGCTGGAGACCGCGTGGGAGGCGATCGAGCGCTCCGGGATCACGCCGGGATCGTTGCGCGGCAGCCGGTCCGGGGTGTTCATGGGCACCAACGGCCAGGACTACGGGAACCTGGTCACCACGGCGAACACCGACCTCGGCGGGCACGCCGCCACCGGCATCTCCGGGTCCGTCATCTCCGGGCGGCTGTCCTACGTGCTCGGGCTCGAAGGCCCGGCGATGACCGTCGACACCGCGTGCTCCTCCTCGCTGGTCGCCCTGCACCTCGCCGGGCAGGCACTGCGGGCCGACGAGTGCGACCTCGCTCTCGTCGGCGGCGTGACGATCATGGCCACCCCCAACAACTTCATCGAGTTCTCCCGCCAGGGCGGCATGGCCCCCGACGGCCGCTGCAAGGCCTTCTCCGACAACGCCGACGGCACCAACTGGGGCGAGGGCGCCGGTGTTCTCGTCGTCACCCGCCTGTCCGACGCGCGCCGCGCCGGACACGACGTGCTGGCCGTCGTCCGTGGCGGCGCGGTCAACCAGGACGGTGCGTCCAACGGGCTGACCGCGCCGAACGGCCCGTCGCAGCAACGGGTCATCCGCGCCGCGCTCGCCTCCGCCGGACTGTCCACCACGGACATCGACGTGGTCGAGGCGCACGGTACGGGCACCTCGCTCGGTGACCCGATCGAGGCGCAGGCACTGCTGGCCACCTACGGCCGCGACCGCGACACCCCGCTGTACCTCGGCTCGGTCAAGTCGAACATCGGTCACACCCAGGCCGCGGCCGGTGTCGCCGGGGTGATCAAGATGGTCCTGGCGATGCGGGCCGGGATGCTGCCACGCACGCTGCACGCCGACCCGCCCTCGTCCCATGTGGACTGGACGGCCGGCAGCGTCGAACTGCTCACCGAGAACCGCCCGTGGGACGGCCCGCTGCGCGCGGGCGTGTCCTCGTTCGGCGTCAGCGGCACCAACGCGCACATCGTGCTGGAGTCGGCCGATCAGCGTCCGGCGTCGGAAGCCGGTCCGCACGACGGGATCACCCCGTGGGTGCTGTCCGGCCGGACCCCGGCGGCACTCGCCGCGAACGCGGCCAACCTGGCCGGGATCGGTGACCGGGCGGGGATCTCCGCCGCGCTGGCCCGTCGCTCGACCTTCGAGCACCGCGCCGTCGTGCTCGGCGAGGACCCGGCGGCCGGTGCCGCCGCGCTCGCCCAGGGCCTGCCGCACCCCGGCGTCGTCGAGGGCGTCGCCGACGTCACCGGCGACACGGTGTTCGTCTTCCCCGGCCAGGGCTCGCAGTGGATCGGCATGGGTGCCGCGCTGCTGGCCGAGTCGCCGGTGTTCGCCGCCAGGGTCGCCGAGTGCGCGGCCGCGCTCGCCCCGCACATCGACTGGTCGCTGGTCGACGTGCTGCGTGGCGACGCACCGGCCGACCGGGTCGACGTGGTGCAGCCGGCGTCGTGGGCGGTGATGGTCTCGCTCGCCGCCGTGTGGCAGGCGCACGGGGTCACCCCGGACGCCGTCGTCGGCCACTCGCAGGGTGAGATCGCCGCCGCCGTCGTCGCGGGCGCGCTGTCCGTCGAGGACGGGGCGTTGGTCGTGGCGCGGCGCAGTCAGGCCATCAACGCGGAGCTGGCGGGCCGGGGCGGGATGGTGTCGCTCGGCATCTCCGCGGCCGACCTGGCGGGCTTCACCACCGACGATCGGATCTCGCTCGCCGCGGTCAACGGGCCGCGTTCGGTCGTGGTGTCCGGCGACCCGGAGGCGCTCACCGAACTGTCCGCCAGGGTCGCCCGGACCGGTGCTCGGGTGAAGACCGTGGCCGTGGACTACGCGTCGCACTCCGCGCACGTCGAGGCCCTGCACGGGATTCTGCTCGACGTGCTCTCGCCGGTGGTGCCGCGCACGCCCGAGGTGCCGTTCTTCTCCACGGTCACCGGCGAGTGGATCGAGACCCCGGCGTTCGACGCCGCCTACTGGTACGAGAACCTGCGCGACACGGTCGGCTTCCACGGTGCGGTGACCTCGCTCACCGAACGCGGCTACCGGGCGTTCGTCGAGGTGAGCTCGCACCCGGTCCTGACCCCGGCCATCGAGGACGCGATCGGCGAGCACGCCGACCCGACGGTCGTGGCGGGCACGCTGCGGCGCGACGACGGCGGGATGGCACGGTTCGTGACCTCGCTGGCCGAGGTGTTCACGCGCGGCGTGGTGGTGGACTGGCGGGCCGTCGTCGGTGACGTTCGCCCGGTCCCGCTGCCCACCTACGCCTTCCAGCGCGAGCGCTACTGGCTCGACGTCCCGGCCCCGAGGCACGCCGACCCCGCCGACGCCGAGTTCTGGTCCGCGGTGGAGCGTGCCGACCTCGCCGCGCTCACCGCGAGCCTGCATGTCGACACCGAGTCGCTGGCCGCGGTCCTGCCCGCACTGGCCGGCTGGCGCCGTTCCCGGTCCGAGCGGGCGACGGTGAACGGGTGGCGCTACCGCGTCGCCTGGCGCCCGACCACTCCCACTTCCGGTGCCCCGACGGGCCGCTGGCTGCTGCTGCACGCCGGTGACGAGCCGGCCGACCTGCTCGCCGCGCTGCCCGACGCGGTCCCCGTCCAGCTCGATGAGAGCTGTGTGGACAGCGAGGTGCTCGCGGCACGACTGGCGCGCGCGGGCGAGGCCGACGGCATCCTGTCCGCGCTCGCGTTCGCGCAGGACCACGGCGAGCGGTACCCGGCGCTGCCGCTCGGGTTCGCGCTGACCGTGTCGCTGATCAAGTCCGGTACCTCCGCGCCGGTGTGGTTCGCCACCCGAGGCGCGGTCACCACCGGCACGGACGACCCGGTCCCCAGCCCCGCCCAGGCCCAGGTACACGGCCTGGCCTGGACCGCCGCGCTGGAACACCCGAAGGCCGTCGGCGGTGTCGTCGACCTGCCCGACGTCCTCGACGAGACCGCCGCCCGCCGCCTCGCGGCCGTCCTGGCCGGCGGAGTCGAGGACCAGGTGGCCCTGCGCGGCTCCGGCGTGTACGCCCGCCGCGTGGTCCGCGCCCGCCCGTCGGAGGTCCCCGCGGACACCTGGCGACCGACCGGGACCGTGCTGGTCACCGGCGGCACCGGCGCCATCGGCCCCGACCTGGTGCGCTGGCTGGTCGAGGCCGGAGCGCGGGACGTGGTACTCACCAGCCGTTCCGGTGACCTCGAGGTCGACGGCGCCGAGGTCCGCCGCTGCGACGTGTCCGACCGCGCCGCGCTCGCCGCGATGCTTGACGATCTGGCCGGGCAGGGCCGGGTGGTGCGCACCGTCGTGCACGCCGCCGCGGTCATCCGTGTCGGCTCGATCGCGCAGACCTCGCTCGACGAGTTCTCCCATGTGATCGCGGCGAAGGTGCTGGGCGCCCGCAACCTCGACGAACTGCTCGGCGACCAGCTCGACACGTTCGTCATGTACTCGTCCATCACCGGCATGTGGGGCAGCGGCGACCACGGCGCGTACGGCGCCGCCAACGCCTACCTCGCCGCGTTGGCCGCCGCCCGCCGCGCCAGGGGACGCCACGCGCTGTCGCTGCACTGGGGCAAGTGGCCCGACGACGAGCGGATCGGCGAGCGCGACCCGTACGGCGTGCTGCGCAGCGGACTGGTCTACCTCGATCCGGCCCTGGCGATGACCGGGCTCGGCCGCGCGCTTGCCGACGACGACACCGCGATCGCGGTCACCGACGTCGACTGGGCGCGCTACTACCCGGTCTTCACCGCCGCCCGCGAGACCACCCTGTTCGACGAGGTGCCGGAGGTCCGCGAGCTGCGGGCGGCCGTCCCCACGGAAGCCGTGTCGGACAACGCGTTCGCCGCCCGGCTGCGCGCGCAACCGGCCGCGGAGCAGAAACGTCTGCTCTCGGAGCTGGTCCGCGCCGAGGCAGCCGCTGTCCTCGGCCACGCCTCGGCCGACGCGCTGCCCGAGCGGCGCGCGTTCCGCGAGGTCGGTTTCGACTCCGTGTCCGCGGTGGACCTGCGCAACCGGCTCACCCGCGCCACCGGGCTGCGGCTGCCGGCCACGATGGTCTTCGACCACCCGAACCCGCTGGCACTGGCGACGTTCCTCGCCAACGAGCTCGGCACGTCGACCGCCACCACGCCGACGGTGACGACCACCGTGGCGGCCGCCGACGGCGAGCCGATCGCGATCGTCGGCATGGCCTGCCGCTACCCGGGCGGGGTCAGCTCGCCGGAGGCACTGTGGCGGCTGGTGATCGACGGGGTCGACGCCACGTCCGAGCTGCCCACCGACCGAGGCTGGGACATCGAGACGGCCTACGACCCTGACCCGGACGCACCCGGACGCACCTACGCCGTGCGCGGCGGGTTCCTGCGCGACGCCGCCGACTTCGACGCCGAGTTCTTCGGCATCTCCCCGCGCGAGGCCGTGGCCATGGACCCGCAGCAGCGGGTCCTGCTGGAGACCGCGTGGGAGGCTATCGAGCGGGCCGGGATCGACCCGGAGTCGTTGCGCGGCAGCCGAACCGGCGCGTTCCTCGGGGCGAGCGACCAGGGCTACGGCAACACGGGTGGCATGGACGGCGCCGAGGCGTACCTCATGACCGGCTCGTCGTCGAGCGTGCTGTCCGGCCGGGTCGCCTACCTGCTCGGGCTGGAGGGACCGGCGGTCACCCTGGACACCGCGTGCTCGTCGTCGCTGGTCGCGCTGCACCTGGCCGTGAAGTCGGTACGTGACGGTGAGACCGACCTGGCGCTGGCCGGCGGGGTCGCCGTGATGAGCAGCCTCGCCCCGTTCGTCGGGTTCAGTCGCCAGCGCGCGCTGGCGCCGGACGGCCGTACGAAGGCGTTCGCCGAGGCCGCCGACGGCATGACCCTCGCCGAGGGTGCCGGCGTCGTGCTGGTCGAGCGACTGTCGCGGGCCCGTGAACTCGGGCACCCGGTGCTCGCGGTCGTGCGTGGCTCGGCCATCAACTCCGACGGCGCGTCCAACGGGCTGACCGCGCCGAACGGGCCGTCGCAGCAGCGGGTCATCCGCGCGGCGCTCGCGTCGGCCGGGCTGTCCACGTCGGAGGTCGATGCCGTTGAGGCGCACGGCACGGCGACCCCGCTCGGTGACCCGATCGAGGCGCAGGCCCTGCTCGCCACCTACGGCCAGGACCGGGACACCCCGCTTCCTGTCGGCTCGGTCAAGTCGAACCTGGGGCACACCCAGGCCGCGGCGGGTGTCGCCGGAATCATCAAGATGGTGCTCGCGCTGCGCGAGGGCGTCCTGCCGAAGACCCTGCACGTTGACCGCCCGTCCTCGCATGTGGACTGGACGTCCGGGTCGGTCGAGCTGCTGACCGAGCAGCGGGAATGGTCCGCCGCCGGTCGCCCCCTGCGGGCGGGAGTGTCCTCGTTCGGCATCAGCGGCACCAACGCGCACGTGATCCTGGAACAGGCACCGGACGAGGAGCCGGAGCCGGCGCGACCCGCCGGGACGGTTCCTGCCGTGCTGCCGGTCATGCTGTCGGCCAGGTCCGAGCCGGCGCTGCGTGCCGCCGCCGCACACCTGATGTCCATCGTGGACGACGGAACGTCCCTGCTGGACCTGGCGTACTCGAGCGCGCTCGGCCGGTCCGGCCTCGACCACCGTGCCGCGGTCCTCGCCGACAGCCACGACGAGCTGCGGCGCGGGCTGACCGCGCTGCGTGACGGCGTGCCGTCCTCGGGGCTGCACCGGGGCGGGCCGGACCTGACCGGTGGCCTCGCCGTGCTGTTCACCGGGCAGGGCGCCCAGCGCCTCGGGATGGGTCGCGAACTGCACGCCCGGCACCCCGTCTTCGCCGCCGCGTTCGACGAGATCGTGGACCGCTTCGACGGCCTGCGCGAGGTCGTGTGGGGCGGCGACGCCGAGGAGCTGAACGGGACGGGGTGGGCGCAGCCCGCGCTGTTCGCGCTGGAGGTCGCGCTCTACCGGCTCGTGGAGTTCTGGGGTGTGGTGCCCGAGTACGTGGCTGGCCACTCGATCGGTGAGCTCGCCGCCGCGCACGTGGCCGGGGTGTTCTCCCTCGACGACGCGTGCCGGCTGGTCGCCGCCCGTGCCCAGCTCATGGCAGCGTTGCCCGAGGGCGGTGTCATGGTCGCCGTCCAGGCCGCCGAGCGGGAGCTGACGCTCACCGACGGTGTGTCGGTCGCCGCGGTCAACGGGCCGTCGTCGGTCGTGCTGGCCGGTGTCGAGGCCGAGGTGCTCGCCGCTGTCGGCGACCGCAAGCACAGGCGGCTGCCGGTCTCCCACGCGTTCCACTCGCCGCTCATGGACCCGATGCTCGCCGGGTTCGCCGACGTCGCCGCGACCGTCGAGTTCCACCCACCGCGCCTGGCCCTGGTGTCCGGACTGACCGGCGAGGTCGCCACCGAGACGGTGTGCACGCCCGAGTACTGGACCGAGCACGTGCGGCGCACCGTCCGCTTCGCCGACTGCGTCACGACCCTGGCCTCGCTCGGCACCCGCCGGTACCTGGAGCTGGGGCCGGACGGCGTGCTGTGCGGCATGGTGGCCGAGTCGCTCACCGACGCGACACCGGTTCCCGCGCTGCGCGCGGACCGCCCCGAGGTCGCGGCCCTGACCGCCGCGGTCGCGGGCCTGGCGGTGGCCGGCACGCCGGTCGACTGGCGCGCGTTCTTCTCCGGCACCGGCGCCCGCACCGTCGACGTGCCGACCTATCCGTTCCAGCGCCGGCGTTTCTGGCCGGCGCCGCCGCCCGCCTCGGCCGGGAACTGGCGCCACCGCGCGGTGTGGCGGCCGATCTCGCCGGCGCCGGCCGGGTTGTCCGGCCACTGGCTGCTGCTCACCCCGCCCGGCGGGCACGCCTGGTCAGCGGTCGCTCCCGACGCGACGGTCGTCGAGGTGACCGACGCGGACCGGGCCGGTGTGGCGCGGCGGCTGCGTGACCAGACCGACGTCACGGGCGTGGTCTCGTTGCTCGCCTTCGCCGACAACGGGTTGGCGCTCACGACCACGGCTGTCCAGGCACTGGGCGACGCGGGCGTCGCGGCGCCGTTGTGGTGCCTCACCTCCGGGGCGGTGGCCGTCGAGAACACGCCCTCCGAGCCGGCGCGGGCGATGGTGTGGGGCCTTGGCCGGGTCGCCGCGCTCGAACACCCGGACCGGTGGGGCGGGCTGGTCGACGTCCCGCCCGAGCCGGATGACGTCGCCGTGTCCCGGGTGCACGCCGTGCTGGGCGGGCAGGAGGACCAGGTCGCCGTCCGCGCCACCGGCGTGTTCGCCAGGCGGATCGTGCGGGGCGCGACGCCCGGCGTCCCGACCCCGTACGTTCCCCGCGGCACGGTGCTCGTCACCGGCGGCACGGGCGGACTCGGCCGGCACGTCGCCCGCTGGCTCGCCGGGCTCGGCGCCGAGCACCTTCTGCTGGTGTCGCGCCGGGGTGTGGAGGCACCCGGCGCGTCCGATCTCGCCGCCGAGCTGGTGGCCGGCGGCACGCAGGTCAGTGTCGCCGCCTGCGACGTCGCCGACCGCGACCAGCTGGCCGCGTTGCTCGCCGAGACCCCGGTCACCGCGGTCTTCCACGCCGCCGGGGTCATCGCCGACGGTGTGCTCGACACCGTGACCTCGGCCGACCTCGACGCGGTGCTGCGGGCGAAGGCGACCGCCGCCGCGAACCTGGACGAGCTGACCGGTGACCTCGACGCGTTCGTCCTGTTCTCCTCGACCGCCGGGTTCCTCGGTGCCGCCGGCCAGGCCAACTACGCCGCCGCCAACGCCTACCTCGACGCGCTCGCCGAACACCGCGTCGCCAGGGGAGAACCCGCGACGTCGGTGGCGTGGGGGCCGTGGGCCAAGGGCGGCATGGCCGACACCGAGGACGTCGCGGCACGCGTGCGACGCGGCGGCTTCACCCCGATGGCCACCGACCGCGCGCTCGCCGCGCTCGCCGACGCCATCGCCGGTCACGACGCGGTGAGCGCGGTCGCCGACGTCGACTGGGCGCGGTACGCCGGCGTGCACGGCGCGCTGCGCCCGCTGCCGCTGCTCGCCGACCTGCCCGAGGTCGCCGCCATCCGCCCGGCGGGCGATCCGGCACGGCCCGCCCCGGCCGCCCGCGACGTGCTCGACCTGGTTCGTGCCCAGATCGCCGCGGTGCTCGGGCACGCCGACGGCTCGACCGTCGACGCCGGCAAGGCGTTCCGCGACCTCGGGTTCGACTCGCTGACCACGTTGGAACTGCGCAACGCGCTCGCCGCCGCCACGGGGCTGACCCTGCCGGCGTCGCTGGTCTACGACTATCCGAACGCCCGCGCGCTCGCCGAGCACCTGGTGGCGGAACTGAGCGGCACCTCGGGCGCGGACGAGACAACCACCACCGTCGCGACCGACGAGCCGGTCGCGATCGTCGGTATCGGCTGCCGGTTCCCGGGCGGGGTGTCCTCGCCGGAGGAGTTCTGGCGGCTGCTGGCCCAGGGCGAGGACGGAGTGTCCGGGTTCCCCGCCGACCGGGGCTGGGACCTGGCCGGGCTCGCCGCCGGTGGGTCGATCACCCGTGAGGGCGGTTTCCTCGACGGGATCGCGGACTTCGACGCCGAGTTCTTCGGCATCTCGCCGCGTGAGGCGCTGGCCATGGACCCGCAGCAGCGGCTGCTGCTGGAGACCGCGTGGGAGGCGTTGGAGCGGGCCGGGATCGACGCGACCACGTTGCGCGGCAGCCGAACCGGCGTGTTCGTGGGCACCAACGGCCAGGACTACGCCAACGTCGTGCGCGGCGAGGGCGCCGAGGTCGCCGGTTACATCGCGACCGGTACCACCGCGAGCGTCCTGTCCGGCCGGGTCGCCTACGCGCTCGGACTGGAGGGCCCCGCGGTCACCGTCGACACCGCCTGCTCGGCGTCGCTGGTGGCCATGCACTGGGGCCTGCGTGCGCTGCGGTCGGGGGACGCCTCGCTCGTACTCGCCGGTGGCGTGTCGGTGATGGCCTCACCCGACGCGTTCGTCGAGTTCTCCACCCAGGGCGGCCTCGCGCCGGACGGCCGCTGCAAGGCGTTCGCGGCCGCCGCCGACGGCACCAGCTGGGGCGAGGGCGTCGGTGTCCTCGTGCTGGAGCGGCTGTCCGACGCGGTCGCGAACGGACACGAGGTGCTGGCGGTGCTGCGCGGCTCCGCGGTGAACTCCGACGGCGCCTCCAACGGCCTGACCGCGCCGAACGGGCCGTCACAGCAGCGGGTCATCCGCGCGGCGCTCGCCGACGCCGGACTGTCAGCGTCGGACATCGACGCGGTGGAGGCGCACGGCACCGGGACCACGCTCGGCGACCCGATCGAGGCGCACGCGCTGCTCGCGACGTTCGGTGAGCGCGAGACTCCGCTGCTGGTCGGGTCGGTGAAGTCGAACCTGGGCCACACCCAGGCCGCCGCCGGAGCGGCCGCGGTGATCAAGATGGTGCTGGCCATGCGCAACGAGCTGCTGCCGCGCACGCTGCACGTCGACGAGCCGACCCCGCACGTCGACTGGTCGGGCGGGTCGATCGACCTGCTGACCGAGGCCGCCCCGTGGCCCGCGACCGGACGGCCGATGCGCGCCGGTGTCTCGGCGTTCGGCGTGAGCGGGACGAACGCGCACGTGATCGTCGAGCAGGCACCGCCGATCGCCGTGACCGAGCCGGAGACGACGGTCGTCCCCACGGTCGTGCCGTGGCCGGTGTCGGGCCGTTCCCGCGCGGCGCTGGCCGAGCAGGTCGAACGACTGAAGGCGGAGGCCGACACCCTGGCCGTCGGCTACACGCTGGCGACCGCCCGGGCCGACCTGCCGTACCGGTCGGTGCTGTTGGCGTCAGGGTTGGGGACGCGTGAGGTCGCGACCGGCGTGGTCACCGGCGAGCCCGGCCCGCTGGCGTTCGTGTTCTCCGGTCAGGGTTCGCAGCGTCCGGGTATGGGCCGGGGCCTGCATGCGCGGTTCCGGGTGTTCGCGTCGGTGTTCGACGAGATCGTGGATCGGTTCCCCGGGTTGCGTGAGGTCATGTGGGGTATCGACGCCGTGGAGTTGAACCGGACCGGGTGGGCGCAGCCCGCGTTGTTCGCGTTCGAGGTGGCGCTCCACCGGCTGGTGGAGTCCTTCGGGGTGCGGCCCGACGTCGTGGTCGGCCACTCGATCGGTGAGATCGCCGCCGCGCACGTCGCCGGTGTTCTCTCGCTGGATGACGCGTGTGTGATGGTGGAGGCGCGCGCCCGGTTGATGCAGGCGTTGCCCGAGGGCGGCGCGATGGTCGCCATCCGGAGCGCCGACGTGACGCTGACCGACGGCGTGTCGATCGCGGCGGTCAACGGTCCGGACAATGTCGTTCTCGCGGGTGTCGAGGCCGAGGTCATGGCGGCGGTGGGGGACCGTGAGCACAAGCGGCTCGCGGTGTCGCACGCGTTCCACTCACCGTTGATGGACCCGATGCTGGACGATTTCCGTGCGGCCATCGCCGGGATCGTGTTCGCCCGACCCACGATCGCGTTGACCAAGGACGTCGGGTCGGTCGACTACTGGGTCAACCATGTGCGCGACACCGTCCGCTTCGCCGACGACGTCACCGCCGCGAACGCCGCCACCTTCCTGGAGATCGGGCCGGACGCGACACTGTCCGCGCTCGTCGACGGAATCCCGTCGCTGCGCAAGGATCGCGACGAGGAGACCACGTTCGTGACCGCGCTCGCCGCGCTGCACGCCACCGGCGTGCCGGTCGAGCTGGCGGTGCTCTTCGACGGCACCGGTGCCCGCCGGGTCGACCTGCCCACCTACCCGTTCCAGCGCACCCGCTACTGGCCCAGGACCCCGGCGACCGCCCTGCCCGTGGACGCCGAGTTCTGGGCGGCCGTCGACCGCGGCGACACCGCCGCGCTCGCCACGTGGCGCGCGAACCTCGGCCGCACCACCGCCGACAGCTGGCGGTACCGGGCCGACTGGGTCCCGGTCACACCGACCGCGCACCCCGGTGGTCGCTGGCTCGTGCTCGCCGCGGCGGGCTCGGCCGACGCCGACGCGGTGGCCGCCGCGTTCGGCGCCGAGGTGGTGACAGTGGCCGACCCGGCCGCCGACGCCGCCGAGCTGGTCGTCGACCTGGTGCTCGCCACCAGCGACGCGCGCGAGGTCACCGGCGTGATCTCGTTGCTGGCACTGGACTCCTCGGTCCCGCCCCGCCTCGCGTGGCCGGCCGAACTGGTCACCGTGCTCATCGCGGCGGGAGTGTCCGCGCCGCTGTGGTGCCTGACCCGCGGCGCCGTGCACACCGGCGTCACCGCACCCGGCCAGGCCGCGTTGTGGGCCGCCGGCCGGATCGCGGCGCTGGAGCACCCGAGGCGTTGGGGTGGCCTCGTCGACCTGCCCGGCGGCGATGTTCCCGACGCCCTCGTCGCCGTCCTCACCGACGGCACCGAGGACCAGGTGGTGGTGCGCGCCGACGGTGTGGCCGCCCGCCGGGTCGTCCGCGCGACAGCGGGCCAGGCGTGGCAACCCCGCGGCACCGTGCTGGTCGTCGGCGCGGCGGGTGCCATGGGCGCGGCGACCGCGCGGTGGCTGCTGGACAACGGCGCCGAGCACGTCGTGCTGACCACCCGTCGCGACGGCGTCGAGGCGGGCCCCGACACCACGGTGGTGACCTGTGCCGCCGACGACACCGCCGGGCTCGCCTCGGTGGTCGCCGACCGGGCGCCGAGCGCGGTCGTACTGGTCGACGCCGAGGTGACCGGAGACCCCGGGCTGGAAGTGCTGGTGCGTGAGGTGCTCGCCGCCGCCGGGTCGGTGGCCGCCGCCGTCGCCGACCATGAGCTGGACGCGTTCGTGTTGTTCGGTTCCCTCGCCGGGTTCTGCGGGCTGCGCGGCCAGACCCACACGGCCGTCGCGGGTGCCGCGCTGGAGGCCTACGCCGCGATGCGACACGCCGAGGGTCTGCCCGCGCTCGCCGTGTCGTGGGGCGCGTGGGCCGGCGTCACCCCCGCCGAGGCCGGCAACCACGAGAACCACCTGCGGCTGACGGGCCTGCCCGCCATGGACGCCACCCTGTCGCTGGCCGCGTTGCCCGCCGCGACCGGGCCGTCGGTGGCGATCGCCGACGTCGCGTGGGATCGGTTCGCCCCCGCCCACACGGCCGGGCGCGACAGCCGACTGTTCGACGAACTGCCCGAGGCCCTCGCCGCCCTGCGCGACGCCGACCAGAACGACTCCGGCCAGACCACGAACGCACTGCGCGCCGAGCTGGCGGCCCTTCCTGAGGCGGCCCGCGCCTCCCACGTGCTGACCCTCGTGCGGGAGACCGTGGCGACCGTGCTGGGCCACTCGGGTGCGGCCGACATCGAGCCCGTGTGGCCGTTCGCCGAGCTCGGCTTCGACTCACTGTCCTCCTTGGATCTGCGCAGGCAGCTCAACGCCGCCACCGGCCTGAACCTGGCCTCGACGCTCGTGTTCGACCACCCGACGCCGGCCGCCCTCGCCGCGCATGTGCTGACCGAGCTGACCGGCGACGGCGCGGAGGAGAACGCCGAGGTGGTCGGCACGGCCGCCGACGACGATCCGATCGTCATCGTTGGTATGGCCTGCCGCTACCCCGGCGGGATCTCCTCTCCCGAGGACCTGTGGCGGCTCGTGGTCGACGGCGGTGACGCCACCGGCGACCTGCCCGCCGACCGCGGCTGGGATCTCGACGGGTTGCGGGACGGCGACCGGAACGGCCAAGGCGCGAGTGTGGCGCGGCGCGGCGGGTTCCTGCCGGGCGCCGCCGAGTTCGACGCCGGTCACTTCGCGATCTCGCCCGCCGAGGCGATGGTGATGGACCCGCAGCAGCGGCTCGTCCTCGAGGTCACGTGGGAGGCGCTGGAACGGGCCGGCATCGACCCGATGTCGGTCGACGGCCAGGACATCGGCGTGTTCGTCGGCGGCGGCACCGGTGACTACCGGCCCCCGATCGGCGACACCGACGGCTACTGGCAGACCGCGCAGTCCGGCAGCCTGCTGTCCGGTCGTGTCGCGTACACGTTCGGCCTGCACGGTCCGACGGTGTCGGTCGACACGGCGTGCTCGTCGTCGCTGGTGGCGTTGCACCTGGCCGCCGCCGCCGTGCGGTCGGGTGAGTGCACGGCCGCGCTCGCCGGCGGTGTCACCGTGATGTCGTCCCCGGCGGTGTTCGTCGAGTTCGGTGGGCTCGGCGCGTTGTCCTCCGACGGCCGCTGCAAGGCGTTCGCCGACTCGGCCGACGGCACCGGCTGGTCGGAGGGGGTCGGCATGCTGGTCGTCGAGCGGCTCTCCGCCGCCCGCGCTGCCGGACACCGGGTGCTCGCCGTCGTGCGTGGCTCGGCGATCAACTCCGACGGCTTCTCCAACGGCCTGACCGCGCCGAGCGGTCCCGCGCAACGCAAGGTCATCCGTCGCGCGCTCGCCGCCGCCGGACTGGCCACATCGGACATCGACGCGGTGGAGGCGCACGGCACCGGGACCACGCTCGGCGACCCGATCGAGGCGGGCGCGCTGCTGGCCACCTACGGCCGCGACCGTGAGACTCCACTGCTGCTCGGCTCGGTGAAGTCCAACATCGGCCACACCCAGTCCGCGGCGGGGGTCGCGGGCGTGATCAAGATGGTGGCGGCCATGCGGCACGGGCTGTTGCCGCGCACCCTGCACGTCGACCGGCCGTCGTCGCACGTGGACTGGTCGTCCGGCGCGATCGAGCTGCTCACCGAGAACACCCCGTGGCCGGACACCGACCGGCCACGGCGCGCGGCGGTCTCGGCGTTCGGTGCGAGCGGCACCAACGCCCACATGATCCTGGAGGCCGCTCCCGAGGAGCCGGTCGATTCCGTGGCCGGTCGGGAGACGACCGTGGTGCCGGTGCTCGTGTCGGCACGCTCGAAGGACGGGGTGGCGGCGCAGGCCAGGCGGCTGCTGGCTCGGCTCGCCGAGACCGACGCCCGGCCGCTGGATGTCGCGGCGGCCTCGGCCACCACGCGCGCGACGCTCGACGTCCGCGCCGCCGTCCTCGCCGGCGACCGGGCAGGCCTGGTCGCCGGGCTGACCGCGTTGGCCGACGGTGACCGCGCCCCCAACCTGCTGCTGCACGAGACCCCCCGCACGAGCCCGCTGGCGTTCGTGTTCTCCGGTCAGGGTTCGCAGCGTCCGGGCATGGGCCGGGGGCTGCACGCGCGGTTCCCGGTGTTCGCGTCGGCGTTCGACGAGATCGTGGATCGGTTCCCCGGGTTGCGTGAGGTCATGTGGGGCACCGACGCCGTGGAGTTGAACCGGACCGGGTGGGCGCAGCCCGCGTTGTTCGCGCTGGAGGTGGCGCTGCACCGGCTGGTGGAGTCCTTCGGTGTGCGGCCCGACCTCGTGGTCGGCCACTCGATCGGTGAGATCGCCGCCGCACACGTCGCCGGGGTCTTCTCGCTCGACGACGCGTGCACGCTGGTGCGGGCACGCGCCAGCCTGATGCAGGCACTCCCCGAGGGCGGCGCCATGGTCGCGCTCCAGTGCGCGCCCGAGGAGCTGACGCTGACCGACGGGGTGTCGATCGCGGCGGTCAACGGGCCGGAGTCCGTCGTGGTGTCGGGGATCGAGTCCGAGGTCATGGCCGTCGTCGGGGATCGCAGGCACAAGCGGCTCGCGGTGTCGCACGCGTTCCACTCGCCGCTGATGGAGCCGATGCTCGACGACCTGCGCGCCGCGGTCGCCGGGATCACCCCACGTACCCCGGTGATCCGGATGGCCAAGGACGTCACCGATCTCGAGTACTGGGTGACCCACGTCCGTGACACCGTCCGCTTCGCCGACGACGTCGCCGAATTCACCGGCACCTACCTGGAGATCGGCCCCGACGCGACCCTCACCGCGCTCACCGGCGGCATCGCGGCACTGCGCCGCGACCGCGACGAGGAGACCACGCTGGTCACCGCGCTCGCCACCGCCCACACCCTCGGGGTACCGGTGGACTGGGCGGCGTTCTTCGCGGGCACCGGCGCCGTTCGGACCGACCTGCCCACCTTCGCCTTCCAGCGCCGCCGCTACTGGCCACAGGCCGTCACCGCCCCAGCGAGCACCGGGGGCGACTTCTGGAACACGGTGACCGACGAGGACTTCGCCGGCCTGGAGTCCGCGCTCGACGTCGACGGCGACGCCCTGGCCAAGGTGCTGCCGGCGCTGTCGGACTGGCGACGCCGCCGCGCCGACGAGGCCACCGTGGACAGCTGGCGCTACCGCGCGGACTGGCGGCCGGTCGACGTGCCGGCACGGCCGGTCGCCGGCACCTGGCTCGTGGTGGTCCCCGAGGACGGACCGCCGCCGGAGTGGACCGCCTCGGTCACCGCCGCGCTCGGCGCGCACACGGTGGTCCTGCCGTCGGGCGACCGGTACGCCACCGCCGACATGCTGCGCGCGGCCACCGCCGGTGTCGCCGGCGTCACGGGTGTTCTCGCCCTGCCCGGCGCTGGCCAGGCCGGCGACCACGCCGCCCGCACCACCACCCTGCTCCAGGCACTCGGCGACGCCGGACTGTCCGCGCCGCTGTGGTGCGCCACCCGAGGCGCCATGACCGTCGGCAGCGAGATCCCGGCCGACCCGGCCCAGGCCGCGATCCACGGGCTGGGCACGGTCGCGGCACTCGAGTACCCGGACCGTTGGGGCGGCCTGGTCGACCTGCCGGAGATCCTCGACGACCGCGGCGCCGCGAGCCTCGCGGTGGCTCTGGGCGGGATCGACGAGAACCACCTGGCGATCCGTCCGACCGCCGTCTACGCCCGCAGGCTCACTCCCGCCCCAGCCCCGGCCGACCGTCCCCGGTGGACGCCACGGGGAACGGTGCTGGTCACCGGCGGTTCCGGCGCGCTCGCGGCGCACGTGGCACGAGCCATGGCGAAGGCGGGAGCCGACCACCTGGTGCTCGCCAGCCGACGGGGCACCGCCACCGAGGGCCTCGTCGAGGAGCTGGCCGGCACCCGGGTCACGCTGGCCGCGTGCGACGTCGCCGACCGCGACCAGCTGGCGGCGCTGCTCGCCGAACACCCGCCGTCGGCCGTCGTGCACACCGCCGGGGTGCTCGACGACGGCGTACTCGACCGGCTCACCCCGGACCGGTTCACCGAGGTGTTCCGCGCCAAGGTCGACTCGGCGCTGTTGCTCGACGAGCTGACCGGCGACCTCGACGCGTTCGTGCTGTTCTCCTCGGCCACCGCCACCATCGGCAACCCAGGCCAGGCCGGCTACGCCGCCGCCAACGCCGTGCTCGACGCGCTCGCCGAACGGCGGCGCGCCACGGGTAGGGCCGCCACCTCCATCGGGTGGGGCGCCTGGGCCGGCGGCGGGATGGCGGACGACGCCGAGGCCACCCAGGCGGCGCGACGCGCCGGGATCGCCTTCATGGACCCGGTCCTGGCGTGCGCCGCGCTCGTCGAGCTGGTCGCCGAGCCGGGCGCGACGGCACTGGTCGCCGCGCTCGCCGGGCAGGGAGGTCCGACGGGCCGCGGGCCGGCGCTGCTGCGGGACCTGCCCGGCAACGGCGAACAGAACGGCGTCGAACTGCCCGCACCGGAGGAGTTCCGCGACCAGGTGCGCGCCGCGCCGAAGGCGGGGCGGCAGGAGCTGTTGCTGGACCTGGTTCGCGAGCGGGCCGCGGAGGTGCTGGGACACCCCGACGTGTCGGAGGTGGGCCCGGACAAGCCGTTCCGTGACCTCGGGTTCGACTCGCTGGCCACCGTGGAGCTGCGCAACCAGCTCACCGCCGTGACCGGCCTGTCCCTCGCGTCGACCCTGGTGTTCGACCACCCGACCCCGGCCGACCTCGCCGCCCACCTGCTTGGTGAGCTGCTCGGCGACGACCAGGCCGAGCCGGACGACGAGACCACGGTGCGCGCGCTGCTGGCCACCGTCCCGCTGACCAGACTGCGGGACCTGGGCGTCCTGGAACCGTTGCTGGCGCTGGCGAACGGGACCGAGACCGGAGCTGACGCGGTCGACGACATGTCCGTGGACGACCTGGTGCGTGCGGCACTGGACGGAGTTGAGAATGACTAGCGACAAGGTCGTTGAGGCGCTGCGCGCGGCGGTCAAGGAGTCCGACCGCCTGCGCAGGCAGAACCGGCAGCTCGTCGCCGCGGCCACGGAACCGATCGCGATCGTCGGCATGAGCTGCCGGCTGCCCGGTGACGTGTCCTCGCCGGAGGACCTGTGGGATCTGGTCGTCAACGGCCGGGACGCGATCGGGCCGCTCCCGACCGATCGCGGCTGGGACACCGACGTCCTCCACGACGCCGACGTCGACGCCCGCGGCATGGAGGTCAGCCAGCAGGGCGGGTTCCTGTCCGGGATGGCCGACTTCGACCCCGGCTTCTTCGGCATCTCGCCCCGTGAGGCGCTCACCATGGACCCGCAGCAGCGGCTGCTGCTGGAGACCAGCTGGGAGGCGTTGGAACGGGCCGGCATCGACACCTCGCGGCTGCGCGGGTCCCGCACCGGGGTGTTCATCGGCACCAACGGTCAGGACTACCAGTACCTGATGATGCGGTCGCTGGACGACGCCACCGGCGACGTCGGCACCGGCATCGCCGCCAGTGCCACGTCCGGGCGGATCGCCTACACGTTCGGCTTCGAGGGCCCGGCGGTGACCGTCGACACCGCGTGCTCGTCGTCGCTGGTGTCCTTGCACCTGGCGGCGCAGGCGCTGCGGGCGGGGGAGTGCGCTCTCGCGCTGGCCGGCGGTGTGAACGTCATGTGCACCCCGGGACCGCTGCTGGAGTTCAGCCGCCAGGGCGGGTTGGCCCGCGACGGCCGCAGCAAGGCGTTCTCCGACGACGCCGACGGCACCGGCTGGTCCGAGGGCGTCGGTGTACTGGTGCTGGAGCGGTTGTCCGACGCGGTCTCCCACGGGCACCAGGTGCTGGCCGTGGTCCGCGGCTCGGCGGTCAACGCCGACGGCGCCTCCAACGGCTTCACCGCGCCCAACGGCCGCGCGCAGCAACGGGTCATCCGCGCCGCGCTCGACGACGCTCGACTGTCCACCCAGGACGTCGACGTCGTGGAGGGGCACGGCACGGGCACACCGCTGGGCGACCCGATCGAGGCGACCGCCCTGCTCGCCACGTACGGCCGCGACCGGGAACGGCCGCTGCTGCTCGGTTCGGTCAAGTCCAACCTGGGGCACGCGCAGGCGGCCGCGGGGGTGACCGGTGTGATCAAGATGGTGCAGGCGATGCGCCACGGCGTGGTCCCGCCGACGCTGCACGCCGCGACCCGATCGTCCCATGTGGACTGGTCGACCGGCGGTGTCGAGCTGGTGACCGAGGCGACCCCGTGGCCGGAGACCGGCCGGGTCCGTCGTGCGGCCGTGTCGTCGTTCGGCGTGAGCGGCACGAACGCGCATGTCGTGGTGGAGCAGGCGCCCGAGACGGCCCACGCGGAGCCGGTCGCCTCGGTGTCGGCTTCGGTGCCGGTGGTGTTGTCCGGTCGTGGCGCGGACGCGTTGGCCGCTCAGGTCGACGCACTGCTGGCGCATCTGTCGACCAGGGACGTCGCCGTCGGGGATCTGTCGCGGTCGTTGACGACCGCCAGGGTGTCGTTCGAGCACCGGCTCGGCGTGACAGCCGAGACCACGGCCGAGCTGTGCGAGACGTTGGCGGCGTGGCGCGCCGATGGCCGGGCGCCGGGTGTCGTGACCGGTGTGGCGCCCGCGCGGGTGAAGTTGGGGATGTTGTTCGCCGGTCAGGGTGCGCAGCGTCTCGGTATGGGTCGTGAGTTGTATGCGCGGTTCCCGGTGTTCGCCTCGGCGATCGAGGCGGTGTTCGCGGAGCTGGATCCTCGGGTGCGCGAGGTGATGTGGGGTGTCGATCCGAGTCTGGTGGACGACACCACGTGGGCGCAGCCCGCCCTGTTCGCCCTGGAGATCGCGCAGTACCGTCTGGTCGAGTCGTTCGGTGTGCGGCCGGATCTGGTTGTCGGGCACTCGATCGGTGAGATCGCGGCGGCTCACGTGGCGGGTGTGTTGTCGCTGTCGGACGCGTGTCGTCTGGTGAGTGCTCGCGCGTCGCTGATGGGCGCGTTGCCGCCCGGCGGCGCGATGGTGGCCGTACAGGCCGGCGAGGACGAGCTGACGTTGACCGACGGTGTGTCGATCGCCGCGGTGAACGGCCCGAACTCCGTTGTGGTGGCGGGTGTCGAGGCCGAGGTGATGGCCATCGTCGGTGACCGCAAGCACAAGCGGCTTCCGGTGTCGCACGCGTTCCACTCACCGCTGATGGACCCGATGCTCGACGACTTCCGGGCGGCGATCGCGGGGATCGTGTTCCACCAACCGGAGATCTCGATCGCCGGTGCGGTCACCGACCCCGAGTACTGGGTGAACCACGTCCGTGACACCGTCAGGTTCGCCGACCGACTCACCGAGGCCGCCGAGACCGGAATCACCGGCTTCCTCGAGATCGGTCCGGACGGTACGTTGTCCGCGCTCGCCGCCGACACCGGACTCGCCGTCCCCGCGCTGCGCCGCGACCGTGATGAGCAGGACGCGTTCGTCGGGGCGCTCACCCGCCTGCACGTCGCGGGCGTGACGGTCGACTGGGCGCCGCTCTACGTCGGTACCGGTGCGGTGATCGACCACGACCTGCCCACCTACGCGTTCACCCACGAACGGTTCTGGCCCGAGGTCGTGGCCAGGGCGGGTGACGTGTCCGCGCTGGGACTGACCGAGGCCGGACACCCACTGCTCGGCGCCGTACTCACCGTCGCGGGGACCGGTGAGTGTGTGCTCACCGGACGGTTGTCGACGGCGGTCACCCCGTGGCTCGGTGACCACCGGGTCGGCGGCCGGAACCTGGTGCCCGGCGCCGGTTTGGTCGAACTGGTACTGCACGCCGGTGACCACGTCGGCTGCGAACACCTGGCGGAACTGACCATCCTGGTGCCGGTCGTGCTCGGCGGGACCGAACCGCTGGACATCCAGGTGTGGCTGGCCGCACCGGACAGCGAGGGCGCGCGCCAGGTCGGCGTGTACTCCCGCCGGGCCGACACCGGTCTGGAGTGGACCCGGCACGCGACCGGCTCGGTCGAGCCCGCCGCCCCCGAGGAGCCAGGGCTGGACACCACCGAATGGCCGCCGGCCGGCGCCGCACCGGTGGATGTCACACGGCTCTACGACACCTACGCGCAGCTGGGACTCGACTTCGGCCCGGCGTTCCGCAGCGTGACTGCCGTCTGGCAGCGTGGAAACGAGCTGTACGCGGACATCACGCTGCCCGACGCGTCCGACGCCGCCGGCTACGGGATCCACCCGACGCTGCTCGACGCCGTGCTGCACCCCGGGCTCCTGCTCCGCGACTCCACCATGGGCCGGGTGCCCTTCTCCTGGCGGGACGTGACGCTGCACGCCACCCAGGTCTCGGCGCTGCGGGTGCGGCTGCTCGGCGCGGACACCGACACCGTGTCAGTCCTCGCCTCGGACCCGGCGGGCAGGCCGGTGCTGTCCGTCGGCGCTCTGGACCTGCGTGCCCCGGCCGCGCCCACCCCCGACTCCACCACGGGCGAGACGCTGCTGCGCGTCGAGTGGGTACCTCAACCCGGCGGCCACGAGCGCGCCGAGGGCTTCACCGCGCCCCTGGTCGACTCGCTCACCGAGCTGACCGGTGAGGTGCCCGAGCTGGTGCTGCTGCGCCTGCCGCGCGAGAACGACCCCCGCACGGCAACCCACCGCACGCTGGCTCTCGTCCAGGAATGGCTCGCCGAACCACCGTTCGCCGGCTCCTGCCTGATGGTGGTCACCCGCGGCGCGGTGTCCGTCGACGACGAGCCGGTCACCGACCCCGCCGCCGCCGCGTGCTGGGGGCTGGTCCGCACCGCGCAGATCGAGCACCGGGGTCGGCTCGTGCTGCTCGACCTCGACGAGGTCACCGATCCCGCGTCGGTCGTGGCGGACGTGCTGCCGGTGCTCGCGGCCGGTGAGCCGCAACTGGCCGTCCGGGGCGGCGAGGTCCGCGTGCCGCGCCTGGCGCCGCTCGCGTCGGGGCCGTTGGTGCCGCCCGGCGGCACTCCGTGGCGGCTCGGCGTGACCCGGCAGGGAACCCTCGACGATCTGGCGCTGCTGCCGTGCCCGGAGGTCGCCGGTCCGTTGGCCGGCAGGCAGGTGCGGGTGGCGATCGGTGCCGCCGGGCTGAACTTCCGGGACGTGCTGAACGCGCTCGGCATGTACCCGGGCGAAGGCGGGCTGTACGGCTCGGAGGCGGCCGGTGTGGTCGCCGAGATCGGCCCCGAGGTCACCGGCCTGAAGGTCGGCGACCGTGTGATGGGCATGCTGTTCGGCGGTTTCGGACCGCTTGGCGTGACCGACGAACGACTGCTGGTCCCGGTGCCGGCCGACTGGTCGATCGAGACGGCGGCCTCGGTGCCGCTGGCGTTCCTCACCGCCTACCACGGGCTCGTCGATCTGGCCGGACTCGCCGCGGGGGAGAAGGTCCTCGTGCACGCCGGCGCGGGCGGCGTCGGCATGGCGGCCGTCCAACTGGCGAGGTGGCTGGGCGCCGAGGTGTACGCCACGGCGAGCGAGTCCAAGTGGGACACCCTGCGCGCACTCGGCGTCGACGACGACCACCTCGCGTCCTCGCGGACCCTGGAGTTCGCGCAGCGGTTCGCGGGCGCCGGCATCGACGTGGTGCTCAACGCGCTGGCCGGTGACTTCGTGGACGCCTCGCTTGGCCTGCTCCGCGACGGCGGCCGGTTCGTCGAACTTGGCAAGACCGACATCCGCGACGCCGCGACCCTACCGGCCGTGCGCTACCAGGCCTTCGACCTCGGCTGGGTGGACACGGACCGTATCCAGGGGATGTTGCGGGAGCTGGTCGCGTTGTTCGACGCGGGCGCGCTGACCCCGCTGCCGACGCGGACCTGGGACGTGCGGCACGCGCGCGACGCGTTCCGCTTCATGAGCGGCGCCCGGCACGTCGGCAAACTCGTGCTGACCATCCCCCATGGACTCGACCCCGACGGCACCGTCCTGATCACCGGTGGCACCGGTGGGCTCGGTGCCGTTCTGGCCCGTCATCTCGTGACGGCGCGTGGGGTCCGGCGGCTGGTGTTGACCAGCAGGCGTGGGCCCGATGCCCCGGGGGCGGTCGACCTGCACGCCGAGTTGACGGCGGCCGGTGCCGACGTGACCGTCGCCGCGTGTGATGTCGCCGACCGCGACGCGCTGGCCGCGTTGCTGGCCGGCCTGACGCGTCCGCTGACCGCCGTGGTGCACGCGGCGGGCGTGATCGACGACGGCGTTGTCGATCACCTGACTCCCGAGCGGATCGACCGGGTGTTCGCGCCCAAGGCCGAGGCCGCCCGTCACCTCGACGAGCTGACCCGCGGCCACGACCTGTCGGCGTTCGTGCTGTACTCGTCGGTCGCCGGCGTCATGGGCAGCCCCGGCCAGGCCAACTACGCCGCTGCCAACGCGTATCTGGACGCGCTCGCCACGCGTCGTCGTGCCGAGGGACTGCCGGCGGTGTCGCTGGCCTGGTCGTCCTGGGACGCGGCCGACGCCGGTGGCATGGTCGGCACGCTCGCCGATTCGGTACGTGGCCGGTTGGCGGGGTCGATGTTGCCGCCGTTGTCGGTCGCGCGGGGTCTCTCGTTGTTCGACACCGCGCTCGGTGTGGACGACGCCGTGGTGGTCCCGGTCGCCGTGCGGCCAGGTGCCGGCGGCGCCAGGGTCACCGGCGAGGTGCCGCCCATTCTTCGTGGTCTGCTCCGCGGTGCCCGTCGGACCGCGGCCGGCGCCGGTTCGGCGACCGCGACCGGTCTGACGATGCGGTTGCGTGGGTTGCCCAACGGCGAACCGTTGCGGTTCCTCACCGATCTGGTCCGCACCGAGGCCGCGACCGTGCTCGGGCACCGTTCCCCCGACGGCGTCGAGGCCGAGCGGGAGTTCCGCCAGCTGGGCATCGACTCGTTGACCGCGGTGGAGCTGTGCAACCGGCTACGGGAGTGCACCGGTCTGCGGTTGTCGACCACCCTGGTCTACGACTACCCGACCCCGGTCGCGGTCGCCGCACACCTGCTGGACGAACTTCTCGGCGCGGACGACCCGGCGCGGAACGTGGTGACCGACCGGGGCTCGTCGGACGAGCCGGTCGCGATCGTGGGGATGGGGTGTCGTTTCCCCGGTGGGGTGGCCTCGCCGGAGGACCTGTGGCGTGTGGTGGTCGACGGTCGGGACGTGCTCTCGCCGTTCCCGACCGACCGTGGCTGGGAGTCGACCTGGCTGACCGATCTCGACGGGCGTGTCGGCGGTTTCCTCCACGACGCGGCCCTGTTCGACAACGACTTCTTCGGGATCTCGCCGCGCGAGGCGGTCGCGATGGACCCCCAGCAGCGGGTGTTGTTGGAGGTCGCGTGGGAGGCGTTGGAGCGCGCCGGGATCGACGCGACGACACTGCGGGGCAGCCGGACCGGTGTGTATGTCGGTTCGAACAACCAGGACTACAGCCATGTCATCGTGAACGCGGCCGAGGACGTCGAGGGGCACGCCGTCACGGGTCTGGGCGGCTCGGTCATCTCCGGGCGCTTGGCGTACAGCTTCGGGTTCGAGGGCCCGGCGTTGACGGTGGACACCGCGTGTTCGTCGTCGCTGGTGACCATGCACCTGGCGGCGAACGCCCTGCGTGCGGGGGAGTGTGGCCTGGCGTTGGCCGGTGGTGTGACGGTCATGGCCACCCCGATGACCTTCGGTGGTTTCGACCGTCAGGGCGGTATCGCCCAGGATGGTCGTTGTAAGGCGTTCTCGGACGATGCCGATGGCACGAACTGGTCCGAGGGTGCGGCGATGCTGGTGTTGGAGCGGTTGTCGGACGCGGTGGCCAACGGGCACGAGGTGCTGGCGGTGTTGCGGGGTTCGGCGGTGAACTCCGACGGTGCGTCCAACGGGTTGTCGGCGCCGAACGGTCCGTCACAGCAACGAGTGATCCGTGCCGCGCTCGATGACGCGCGGTTGAGGACGTCGGATGTCGACGTGATCGAGGCGCACGGCACCGGTACGAAGCTCGGTGATCCGATCGAGGCGCAGTCGCTGCTCGCGACCTATGGTCAGGACCGGGAGAGCCCGGTCCTGCTGGGTTCGGTCAAGTCGAATCTGGGTCACACGCAGGGCGCGGCCGGTGCCGCTGGTGTGATCAAGATGGTGCAGGCGATGCGCCACGGGGTGGTCCCGCCAACGTTGCACGTGACGGCGCCGACGTCCCATGTGGACTGGTCGACCGGCCGGATCGAGCTGGTGACCGAGTCGATCCCGTGGCCGGAGATGGGTCGTGTCCGTCGTGCGGCGGTGTCGGCGTTCGGGGTGAGCGGCACGAACGCGCATGTGATCGTCGAGCAGGCGCCGGAGTCCGATGGCGCGGAGCCGGTGACCACGGGCATCGCTTCGTTGCCGGTCGTGTTGTCCGCCCGCGGCGCCGACGCGTTGGCCGCTCAGGTCGACGCGCTGCTCGCTCGACTGTCCGTCGCGGACGTTCGGGCTGGGGATCTGTCCCGGTCGATGACGACGGCGAGGGCGTCGTTCGAACACCGGCTCGGTGTGGCGGTCGCGGACACGGCCGAGTTGGGTGCCGCCTTGGCGGCGTGGCGTGCCGACGGCCGGGCACCAGGGGTCGTGACCGGTGTTGCGCCCGCGCGGGTGAAGCTCGGGATGTTGTTCGCCGGTCAGGGTGCGCAGCGTCTCGGTATGGGTCGTGAGTTGTATGCGCGGTTCCCGGTGTTCGCCTCGGCGATCGAGGCGGTGTTCGCCGAGTTGGATCCTCGGGTGCGCGAGGTGATGTGGGGTGTCGATCCGAGTCTGGTGGACGACACCACGTGGGCGCAGCCGGCCCTGTTCGCGCTGGAGGTCGCGCTTTACCGTCTGGTGGAGTCGTTCGGTGTGCGGCCGGATCGTGTGGCTGGTCATTCGATCGGTGAGATCGCGGCGGCTCATGTGGCGGGTGTGTTGTCGCTGTCGGACGCGTGTCGTCTGGTGAGTGCTCGCGCGTCGCTGATGGGCGCGTTGCCGCGTGGCGGTGTGATGGTGGCGTTCCGGGCCACCGAGTCGCAGCTGCGGTTGACCGACGGTGTGTCGATCGCGGCGGTCAACGGGCCGGACAATGTCGTCCTCGCGGGTGCCGAGGCCGAGGTCATGGCTGTCGTCGGTGACCGTAAGCACAAGCGGCTTCCGGTGTCGCACGCGTTCCACTCGTCGTTGATGGATCCGATGCTCGACGATTTCCGGGCGGCGATCGCGGGGATCGTGTTCCACCAACCGGAGATTCCGATCGCGGGTGCGGTGACCGATCCCGAGTACTGGGTGAACCACGTTCGTGACACCGTCAGGTTCGCCGACCGACTCGCCGAGGCCGCCGAGACCGGAATCACCGCCTTCCTCGAACTCGGTCCGGACGGCACGTTGTCCGCGCTCGCCGCCGACACCGGACTCGCCGTCCCCGCGCTGCGCCGCGACCGTGATGAGCAGGACGCGTTCGTCGAGGCCCTCACCCGCCTGCACGTCGCGGGCGTGACGGTCGACTGGGCGCCGCTCTACGTCGGTACCGGTGCGGTGATCGACCACGACCTGCCCACCTACGCGTTCACCCACGAACGGTTCTGGCCCGAGGTCGTGGCCAGGGCGGGTGACGTGTCCGCGCTGGGACTGACCGAGGCCGGACATCCACTGCTCGGCGCCGCGCTCACCGTGGTCGAGTCCGGTGAGTCCGTGCTCACCGGCAGGCTGTCGCAGCCGGACTGGTTCACCGGAACCGGGTTGGTCGAGTTGGCGTTGCATGCCGGCGATCGTGTCGGCTGCGAGCACCTCACGGAGCTGACGTTGCTGGCGCCGCTGGAATCCGGCGCCGAGTTGGACGTGCAGGTCTGGCTGTCCGCACCGGCCGACGACGGGACGCGCGCGCTGGGGATCCACGCCCGCCGCGCCGACGCCGTCAGCCCGGAGTGGACACGGCACGCGACCGGCACGCTGGCCGAAACCGCTCCCGGCGGGGACCGGTGGCCGCCGGTCGAGTCCTGCGTGGAGATCACCCTGCCGGACGGCGTCGACGACGCGACCGGCTACGGCATCCACCCGGCACTGCTCGACGCGCTGACCAACGACGGGTCCGGACGGGTGCCCCTGACCTGGCGGGACGTCACCCTGCACGCCTCCGGAGCGACCGCACTGCGTGCCCTGGTCCGTGAGATCGACGCCGACACCGTGTCGGTCACCGCACTCGACCAGCAGGGCGCGCCCGTGCTCTCGGTGGGCGCACTCGTGCTGGGCGCCCCGGCGGAGGGTGCCAGAACAGGCGAGACCCTGCTGCGCCTCGACTGGGCGGCCGTGCCGGCCGAGACCGGCAGGCCTGACGCGGCGGGCGACACCGTGTCGGTACCGATCGTGACCGCGCTCGCCGAGGTGACCGGCGACGTGCCGGGGCTGGTGGTGCACCCGCTGCCGATGGTCGACGACCCGAGGGCCGCGGTTCACGGCGCGCTGGCGCTCGTGCGGGAATGGTTGGCCGACGAGCGGTTCGCCTCGTCCTGCCTGGTGGTCGTCACCCGTGGCGCGGTCCCGGTCGACGGTGAGCCGGTCGCCGATCTCGCGGCCGCCGCGTGCTGGGGTTTGCTGCGGACCGCCCAGAACGAGCATCGCGGCCGGTTCGTGGTGATGGACCTCGACTTCCACACCGACGTCACCGACGCGGTGTCCTCGGCCCTGCCGGTGCTGGCGGCCGGTGAGCCGCAACTCGCCGTACGGGACGGTGTGGTGCGGGTGGCGCGTCTCGCGGCGCACACCGAGCCCGGTCCCGCCGTCGACCTTGACCCGGACGGCATCGTCCTGATCACCGGTGGGACCGGTGGGCTCGGTGCCGTTCTGGCCCGTCATCTCGTGACGGCGCGTGGGGTCCGGCGTCTCGTGTTGACCAGCAGGCGAGGGCCCGACGCCCCGGGGGCGGTCGACCTGCACGCCGAGTTGACCGCAGCCGGTGCCGACGTGACCGTCGCCGCGTGTGATGTGGCCGACCGCGACGCGCTGGCCGCGTTGCTGGCCGGCCTGACACACCCGCTCACCGCTGTCGTGCACGCGGCCGGTGTGCTCGACGACGGTGTCGTGGAGGCCATGACCCGGGAGCGGATCGACCGGGTGTTCGCGCCCAAGGCCGAGGCCGCCCGTCATCTCGACGAGCTGACCCGTGGCCACGACCTGTCGGCGTTCGTGCTGTACTCGTCGGTCGCCGGGGTCATGGGCGGCGCTGGCCAGGCCAACTACGCCGCGGCCAACGCGTATCTGGACGCGCTCGCCACGCGTCGTCGTGCCGAGGGGCTGCCGGCGGTGTCGCTGGCCTGGTCGTCCTGGGACGCGATCGAAGCGGGCGGAATGACCGGCACGCTGACCGACCAGGCCCGCAGGCGGTTGGCGAGTTCGGTGCTGCCGCCACTGTCGGTGGCGCAGGGTCTCGCGTTGTTCGACACCGCGCTCGGCGTCGACACTCCCGTGGTCGTTCCGGTGGCCGCGCGGCCAGGTGCCGACGGGGCCCGGATCAGCGGCGAGGTGCCACCGATCCTGCGTGGCCTCGTGCGGGGCGCGCGTCGCGTCGCGGCGGGGGCGGGATCGGCGACGGCGACCGGCCTGGTGATGCGGTTGCGCGCATTGCCCGACGGCGAACCGTTGCGGTTCCTCACCGATCTCGTGCGCACCGAGGCGGCCAGCGTGCTCGGGCACCGTTCGGAGTCCACGGTGGAGGCCGACCGCGAGTTCGGCCAGCTGGGTATCGACTCGTTGACCGCGGTGGAGCTGTGCAACCGGCTGCGTGAGTGCACCGGGCTGCGTCTGTCCACGACGCTGGTCTACGACTACCCGACTCCGCTGGCGGTCGCGGGCCACCTGCTGGAGGAACTGTTCGGCGCGGAAACCCCGGTGCGGGACGAGGTGACCGAACGGGGCGTTCTGAACGAGCCGATCGCGATCGTCGGCATCGGGTGTCGCTTCCCCGGTGGGGTGGCCTCGCCGGAGGACCTGTGGCGTGTGGTGGTCGACGGTCGGGACACGCTCTCGCCGTTCCCGACCGACCGTGACTGGGAGTCGAGCTGGTTCTCCGACGGCGATCTCGGTGATCGAGTCGGCGGTTTCCTCCACGACGCGACGACGTTCGACAGCGAGTTCTTCGGGATCTCGCCGCGCGAGGCGGTCGCGATGGATCCCCAGCAGCGGATCCTGCTCGAGGTGACGTGGGAGGCGCTGGAACGCGCCGGGATCGACGCGACGACACTGCGGGGCAGCCGGACCGGTGTGTACGTCGGTTCGAACAACCAGGACTACAGCCACGTCGTCGTGAACGCCGCCGAGGACGTCCAGGGACACGCGGTCACCGGGGTCGCCGGTTCGATCATCTCGGGCCGGCTCGCGTACAGCTTCGGGTTCGAGGGCCCCGCACTGACCGTCGACACCGCGTGTTCGTCGTCGCTGGTGACCATGCACCTGGCAGCCAATGCCCTGCGCGCGGGGGAGTGCGGACTCGCTCTGGCCGGTGGCGTGACGGTCATGGCCACCCCGATGAACTTCGGCGGGTTCGACCGCCAGGGCGGAATGGCCCAGGACGGCCGCTGCAAGGCGTTCTCGGACGACGCCGATGGCACGAACTGGTCCGAGGGTGCCGCGATGCTCGTGTTGGAGCGGTTGCCGGACGCGGTCGCCAACGGACACGAGGTTCTGGCCGTGTTGCGGGGTTCGGCGGTGAACTCCGACGGTGCGTCCAACGGGTTGTCGGCGCCGAACGGCCCGTCACAGCAACGAGTCATCCGCGCCGCACTCGGCGACGCCCGACTGTCCACAGCCGACGTCGACGTGATCGAGGCCCACGGCACCGGTACCAAGCTCGGTGATCCGATCGAGGCACAGTCGCTGCTCGCGACCTACGGTCAGGACCGGGAGAACCCGGTCCTGCTGGGTTCGGTCAAGTCGAACCTCGGTCACACGCAGGGCGCCGCCGGTGCCGCCGGTGTGATCAAGATGGTGCAGGCGATCCGCCACGGGGTGGTCCCGCCAACGTTGCACGTGACCTCCCCGACATCCCATGTGGACTGGTCGGCCGGCCGGATCGAGCTGGTGACCGAACCGACCGGCTGGCCCGCCGTCGACCGCCCACGCCGCGCCGGGGTGTCGTCCTTCGGTATCAGCGGCACCAACGCGCACGTGATCATCGAACAGGCGCCGCCCGCGACCACGGCGGAATCGTCCACCGCCACCGGTGTTCCCTGGGTGGTGTCGGCACGAACCCCCGCCGCCGTCGACGACCAGATCTCCCGACTGGCCACGGTGGACCAACCGGCGGCCGACATCGCGTACTCCCTGCTGTCGCGCACCACCTTCGAGCACCGGGCGGTCATCCTCGACGGCGTCGAGGTGGCACGCGGACAGGCCCAGGGCGCCCGGCTCGCCTTCCTGTTCGCCGGGCAGGGCGCGCAGCGCCTGGGCATGGGCCGCGAACTGCACGCCCGCTACCCCGTGTTCGCCGCCGCGTTCGACGAGATCACCGACCGCTTCGAGGGATTGCGGAAAACCCTGTGGGGCCGGGACATCGCCGCGCTGAACCGCACCGGCTGGGCCCAACCCGCGCTGTTCGCGTTCGAGGTGGCGCTCTACCGGCTCGTGGAGTCGGCGGGCGTGCGGCCCGACGTCGTCGTCGGCCACTCGATCGGCGAGATCGCCGCCGCCCACGTGGCCGGGGTGTTCTCCCTCGACGACGCGTGCACGCTGGTCGAAGCCCGGGCACGACTCATGCAGGCGCTGCCGGCCGGTGGGGCCATGGTCGCCGTCCGTGCCGGCGAGGACGAACTGGCCCTGACCGACGGTGTGTCCATCGCCGTGGTCAACGGCCAGGACGATCTCGTCCTGGCCGGGGTCGAGGACCAGGTCATGGCGGTGGTGGGGGATCGGGAGCACAAGCGGCTGCGGGTGTCCCACGCGTTCCACTCACCGCTCATGGACCCGATGCTCGACGACTTCCGCGCCGCCATCGCCGGGATCACCTTCCACGAACCCGCCATCGCGATGGTCAAGGACGTCACGAGCGTCGACCACTGGGTGAACCACGTCCGCGACACCGTCCGGTTCGCCGACGACGTGACCGCCGCCTCGGCGGACCGGTTCCTGGAGATCGGCCCGGACGGCACGCTGTCCGCGCTCACCGGTGGGATCCCCCTGCTGCGCCGGGACCGCGACGAGCAGACCTCGTTCGTCACCGGACTGGCCCGCCTGCACGTCGCGGGCACGGCGGTCGACTGGCGTGCCGTGGTGCCCGCGGGTCGTCGGGTCGACCTGCCCGCCTACCCGTTCCAGCGCGAGCGGTACTGGCCGAAGCTGGGCTCGATGACGTTCGAGGCGAACCCCGTGGACGCCGAGTTCTGGGACGCCGTCGAGCGCGCCGACTCCTCGGCCCTGTCCGTCACCCTCGGCCTCGGCGCCGACACGCTCGACCACGTCCTGCCCGCACTGTCCGCGTGGCGGGTCCGTCGCCGCCAGGAGTCCACCGTGGACTCGTGGCGGTACCGGGAGAACTGGAAGGCGCTGACCCTTCCGACCGTCAGACCTCAGGGCCCGCTGCTGGTCGCGGTGCCGGCCGAACTCGGCGACGACGTGTGGGTGCGGTCCGTGGTGGACGCGCTCGGCCAGGACGCGGTCACCGTGGCACTGCCCCGCACGTCGGGGATGCCCGCGTGGGCCGACGACTCGCTACGCACGATGCTGTCCGGAGACGTCGACCCGTTGCGGGCACGGTACGCCGAGCTGCTGCCAGCCGACCCGTTCTCCGCCGTGGTGTCGTTGCTGGGGCTCGTCGAGGACGTGCCTGGCGCGGCTCCGGCCGGTCTCGGCATGACCCTCACCCTCCTGCAGGCGCTCGAGGACACCGGCGTCGCGGCCCCGGTGTGGGCCATCACCCGAGGGGCGGTGTCCACGTCGGCCGCCGACCCGGCGCCCGACGCGTGGCAGGCGGCGCTGTGGGGCCTCGGCCGGGTCGCGGCGATGGAACAGCCCGCGCGGTGGGGCGGTGCGATCGACCTGCCCGACGAGCTGGATTCCGTGTCGCTGGAACGGTTCCTGGCCGTGATGGCGCATGGCGACGAGGACCAGGTCGCGATCCGGACCTCGGGCGTGTACGGCCGCCGCATGGTGGTCGCGAAGCCGTCGGATCTGGACCCGTGGCAGCCGCACGGCACCGTTCTCGTCACCGGTGGCACCGGCGCCCTGGGCGGGCACGTCGCCCGCGATCTCGCCGCCCGAGGTGCGCAACGGCTCGTGCTGCTCAGCCGTTCCGGCCTGGACGCCCCCGGTGCCGTCGACCTGGCGGCGGAACTGACCGAGCTGGGCGCCACCGCCACGATCGTCGCCTGCGACGCCGCCGACCGCGACGCCGTGGCGGCCGTGCTCGCCGACCTCCCGGCTGGCTCGCTCACCGGTGTCGTCCACACCGCCGGCGTGCTCGACGACGGCATGCTCACCAACCTCACCCCGGACCGGTTCGAGGAGGTCTTCCGCGCCAAGGTCACCTCCGCGCTGGTACTCGACGAGCTGACCGCCGGGCTCGACCTGGAGATGTTCGCGCTGTTCTCCTCCGTGGCGGGTGCGATCGGCAACCCCGGCCAGGCGGGCTACGCGGCCGCCAACACCGCGCTCGACGCGATCGCACAACGCCGCGCGGCGCACGGGCGTGCCGCCACCTCGATCGCCTGGGGCGCCTGGGACGGCGGCGGTATGGCGGCCGGTGTCAGGGGCCGTGGCGGCGGCGACCGGGTGACCTCCACGACGTTGGACCCCGCGCTCGCCGTGCCCGCGCTGTGGCAGGTGGTCGCCGAACCGGCGCCGATCGTCGTACTCGCCGACCTCCAGCAGGAGGACGTGCTCACCGCTCTGCTGAGCCAGCGACCGAACCCGTTGCTCGCGGAACTGCCCGCGGCCAGGGCCGCGGCCGAACGGGCCGCCGCCCTGCGCCAGGAGTCGGCCTCCGCGGCGGCGGAACTGGTGACCCGACTGCGGAGGATGCCGGCCGACGAGGGCGTCGAGGTGATGCTCGACCTGGTCCGCGACGAGGCCGCCGCCGTGCTCGGACACACCGGACGCGCGGCGGTCGCCACCGGGAAGGCGTTCCGCGAACTGGGGTTCGACTCGCTCACCGCGGTGGAACTGCGCGACCGGCTCTACGCGAGCACCGGCCTGCCGCTCGCGGCGACGCTGGTGTTCGACTACCCGAACCCCAAGGCCCTCGCCGACCATCTCGCGGAGACCCTGCTCGCCGTCGGCGGAGACGACCGCGGCGACCTCGCAGCGCCGTCCGGGTCCGACCCGGACGACCCGATCGTCATCGTGGGCATGAGCTGCCGGTTCCCCGGGGGGATCGACACGGTCGACGACCTGTGGGCGCTGCTGTCCGGCGGCGAGCACGCGATCGGCTCGTTCCCCGATGACCGGGGCTGGGACCTCGCGTCGTTGTCCGGACAGGGGCCGGGCCGCAGCGCCACCCAGCGCGGCGGGTTCCTCTCGGGCGCCGCGGAGTTCGACCCGGCCCCCTTCGGCATCTCGCCGCGTGAGGCACTCGCGATGGACCCGCAGCAGCGGCTGCTGCTGGAAACCTCCTGGGAGGCGGTGGAAAGCGCCGGGATCGACCCGGAGTCGTTGCGCGGCACCAGGACCGGCGTGTTCGTCGGCACCAACGGGCAGGACTACCGGCACGTGGTGCTTCGCGCGCGGGAGGATCTGGCCGCGCACTCCGGCACCGGTCTCGCGGCGAGCGTGATCTCCGGCCGCATCTCCTACACGTTCGGACTCGAGGGACCCGCGGTCACCGTCGACACGGCGTGCTCGTCCTCGCTCGTGGCGATGCACTGGGCCGCGCGGGCACTGCGTGGCGGAGAGTGCTCGCTCGCGCTCGTCGGTGGCGCCACCGTGATGGCCACGTCGATGAGCTTCGCCGAGTTCACCGTCCAGGGTGGGCTCGCGCCCGACGGGCTGTGCAAGGCGTTCTCCGACGACGCCGACGGCACGGGCTGGTCCGAGGGTGCCGGCATGCTGGTGCTGGAACGGCGTTCCGACGCCGAACGCAACGGGCACCCGATCGTCGCGGTGCTGCGCGGCTCCGCGGTCAACTCCGACGGCGCGTCCAACGGACTGACCGCACCCAACGGTCCGTCCCAGCAACGGGTGATCCGCGCGGCGCTCGCCGACGCCGGACTGTCCGCACAGGACGTCGACGTCGTCGAGGCGCACGGAACCGGCACCGTGCTCGGCGACCCGATCGAGGCGCAGGCCCTGCTGGCCACCTACGGCCAGGGGAGGACCACGCCGCTGTACCTGGGGGCGGTGAAGTCGAACCTCGGCCACACCCAGGCGGCCGCTGGCGTGGCCGGGGTGTTGAAGATGGTGCTCGCCCTGCGCGCCGGCACCATGCCCAGGACGCTGCACGTGTCCGAGCCGACAAGCAAGGTCGATTGGACGGGCGGCGACATCCGGCTGCTGACCGAGAACCTCGCGTGGCCCGACCGGGGACGGCCGCGCCGGGCCGGCGTGTCGTCGTTCGGGATCAGCGGCACCAACGCGCACGTCGTGCTGGAGCAGGCCGACCCGGTCGTCGCGCCGCCTCGGCCGACGCAGTTGCCCGTGGCGCTGCCGCTGCCGGTGTCCGCGGCCTCGTCAGGTGCGCTGGACGGACAACTCGCGCGGCTGCGGGACTTCCTCGCCGCCAACCCGGCGGTCTCCCACGCCGACGTCGCCTACGCACTGGTCGCCGACCGCGCGGCGCTCGACCACCGCGCCGTGCTGCTGGTCGACGACAGCGGACTGACCGAGGTCGCGAGGGCGACGGCGGGTGAGCACTCGACGGCCGTGCTGTTCGCGGGCCAGGGCGCACAACGCCTCGGCATGGGTCGGGCACTGCACACCCGTTTCCCGGTGTTCGCGTCGGCGTTCGACGAGGTCGTGGACCGGTTCCCCGGTCTGCGTGAGGTCGTGTGGGGCGAGGACGCGGACGAGCTGAACCGGACCGGCTGGGCGCAGCCGGCGTTGTTCGCGCTGGAGGTCGCGCTCCACCGGCTCGTCGAGTCGTGTGGTGTGCGGGTGTCGGCGGTCGCTGGACACTCGATCGGTGAGATCGCGGCGGCGCATGTGGCGGGGGTGTTCTCGCTGGAGGACGCGTGCACCGTGGTGGGCGCGCGCGCTCGGTTGATGCAGGCGTTGCCTGAGGGTGGCGCGATGGTGGCTGTTCAGTGCGCCGAGCACGAGTTGGCGTTGACCGAGGGTGTGTCGGTCGCGGCGGTGAATGGTCCGCACTCGGTGGTGGTGGCCGGTGTCGAGGCCGAGGTCATGGCGGTGGTGGGTGACCGCAAACACAGGCGGTTGTCCGTGTCGCACGCGTTCCACTCGCCGTTGATGGATCCGATGTTGGATGACTTCCGTGCGGCCATCGCCGGAATCTCCTTCGCCGAGCCCCGGTTGGCGATGACCGGCGAGGTCACCGACCCCGAGTACTGGGTGCGCCACGTCCGCGACACCGTCCGCTTCTCCGACACCGTCACCGGGCTGCGGGCACGCGGCATCGACGTCTTCCTGGAACTGGGCCCGGACGGGACCCTCACCGCGCTCACCTCGGACATCGTCGGCAACGTCGTCGGCACCGCGGTCGACGACGCGGTCGACACCGTGCTGACCGTGCCCGCGCTGCGCCGCGACCGCGACGAGGAATCCGCGGTGGTCACCGCGCTCGCCCGGCTGCACGCCGCCGGGGTCCGCGTCGACTGGTCCGGAATCCTCGCCGGCACCGGTGCCCGCCGGGTCGCCCTGCCCACCTACGCGTTCCACCGCGACCACTACTGGCCCGTCGTCGGCGCCGGCCGGGGCGACGCGGCCGGCCTCGGGCTGGAGACCGCGCCGCACCCGCTGCTCGGCACGATCACGCCGCTCGGCGGCACCACCGAGACCCTGCTGACCGGCCGGGTCCAGCCCAACGCCCACCCGTGGCTGCCCGACCACCAGGTCGGCGGGGTGACCGTCCTGCCGGCGACCGCGTGGGTCGAACTGGTCACCAGGGCAGGGGACTACGTCGGCTGCGACACGCTCGTCGAACTGAGCCTCGACGCGCCGCTGGTGCTCGACCCGGACGGTACCCCGATCCAGGTCCGCCTCGGCGACGTCGACGCCGAGGGCCACTGCCCGGTTCTGCTGTACGCCAGGGACACCGGCGCTGCACCGTCGGAGGAGCGCGGGTTCTACCGCTGCGGCACCGGCGTGCTCGGCAGCGGCGTCGCCGTGGCCGACGTGTCCGTCGAGACCATGACCGGCGTGTGGCCGCCCCGGGACGCGGACCCGGTCGCCCTCGACGGCCTGGCCGGCGCGTGGACCAGGGGCGAGGACGTGTTCGCCGAGGTTCACCTGCCCGACTCCGTGACCGACGCCGCCGACTACCTCATCCACCCCGCGCTGCTGTCCCTGGTAGTCCGCGCTGCGGCGCTCACCGGGGTCGCGGGCGAGGTTCCGGTGACCTGGCACGGCAGCCGTGTCCACGCCCAGGGCGCCACCGAACTCCGGGTCCACGTCCGCGCGACCGGCACACACACCGTGTCCATCGCCGCCGTCGACGCCGGAGGGGAACCGGTGTTCACGGTCGCCTCCGTCGAGTTCGGCGCCGCCGGCTTCCGCGCGGGAACCGCACCAGAAACCCCGCTGTTCGGCCTGGACTGGGTCCCGGCCGGTGACCTGCCCACCACGGACGTCACCTGGGCGGTCACCACGGGCGGCCTGGCCGCGCTCACCGAGACGGGCCCGCCCGGTGTCGTCGTCGTGCCGGTCGTCGGCACCGATGTCGACGGCGTGCCGGCACTGCTCGCCGACACGGTGGCCCTCCTGCGCGCCTACCTCGACGACGACCGGTTCGCGACGGTCCCGATGCTGTTCCGCACCCGGGGCGCCACCACGGGCACCGACCTGGGCGCGGCCGCCGTGTGGGGGCTGGTCCGCAGCGCCCAGTCCGAGCACCCCGGCCGGTTCGCGCTCATCGACGTCGTGGACGGCGATCCCGATGACGGTGTGCTCGCCGGTCTCGTTCCCGGACTGCTCAGCGCGGGCGAAACCCAGGCACGCCACCGCGACGGTGAACTGTCGGTCGCCCGGCTGGCGGTGCTCGACGACAGCGGGACCCCGGGCCGCGAATGGGATCCGAACGGCACAGTGCTGATCACCGGCGGCACCGGCGGGCTGGGCGGCGCACTGGCCAGGCACCTGGTCACCACCCGCGACGTGCGCAGGCTGCTGCTCGTGTCCCGCCGGGGCATGGCCGCGCCGGGCACGACCGACCTGATCGAGGAACTGACCACCCACGGCGCGGAGGTCACGGTCGTGGCCTGCGATGTCACCGACCGCCCGGCGGTCGCCGCGTTGCTCGCGGGGATCGATCCCGCGCACCCGCTGACGGCGGTCGTGCACACGGCGGGCGTGCTCGACGACGGGGTGGTGTCCTCGTTGACTCCCGACCGGCTCGCCGCCGTGCTGGCGCCGAAGGCCGGTGCCGCGTGGCACCTGCACGAGCTGACCCGAGATCTCGACCTGGCCTGCTTCGCGCTGTACTCGTCGTCGGCCGGTGTGCTCGGCAGCGCCGGCCAGGCCAACTACGCCGCGGCGAACCTGTTCCTCGACGCGCTCGCCCGCCACCGGCACACGCTCGGCCTGCCCGCCGTGTCGTTCGCGTGGGGCCCGTGGGAGCGGGGCAGCGGCATGACCGGCACGCTCACCGAGGAGCAGCTGGCCAGGATCAGCCGCTCCGGTATGCCGCCGCTGTCCAGCGAACACGGTTTCGCGCTGTTCGACGCCGGTGTCGCGCGCGGCGCGCCCGCTGTGTTCGCCGTGCGGCTCGCCGGCGGCGCGGCCTTCGCCGTCGCCCCACCGGGCACGCGGATCCCGCCGTTGCTGGCCGGGATCATCCGTGGCGGCAGGCGGACCGCGTCCACCGCGTCGGCCGGGTTCCTCGACCGGCTCGCCGGCCTGGATCGGGAGGGCCGGGTGCGGGCGCTGTGCGACCTCGTGCGCACCGAGGCCGCCGCCGTGCTGGGTCACACCGGCATCGACGCCGTCGAGCCCGGTCGCGAGTTCCGTCAGCTCGGGTTCGACTCGCTCACGTCGGTCGAGCTGCGCAACCGGCTCGCCGCCTCCACCGGCCACACGCTCACCTCGACGATCGTGTTCGACTACCCCAACCCGCTCGCGCTCGCCGGGTTCTTGGCCGACGAGTTGGGCGGTGAGGTGGTCGAGGCCGCGCCCGCCGACGCGTTGCTCTCCGAGCTGGACCGGCTTGAGGCGGCGTTCGCCGGGCAGGAAGTGGACGAGGTCGCGCGCACCGGGATCGAGCTGCGGCTGCGCGCGCTGCTCGCGCGGGTGACGGTGACGCCCGTGACGGACGAGGCGGACGTGACCGAGAAGATCAACGCCGCCAGCGCGCGCGAGGTACTGGCCTTCATCGACAACGAGCTCGGTCGGCGGCAGGACCGCTGAGCGACGGGAGAGGTAGGACATGGCGGACGAAGCCGAGCTCGTCGAAGCCCTGAAATGGGTGACGGCGGACCTTCACCAGACGCGGCAGCGGCTCGCGCAGGCCGAGAACGTACGGCACGAGCCGGTCGCGATCATCGGCATGGCCTGCCGGTTCCCGGGCGACGTGCGGTCCCCGGCCGACCTGTGGGGCCTGCTGACCCGTGGTGAGCACGGCATCGGCCCGCTGCCGGCCGACCGGGGCTGGGACCCCACGCTGGACGCCAGGGGCGGGTTCATCGCCGACGCCGCGTCGTTCGACGCCGAGTTCTTCGACGTGGCCCCCGGCGAGGCGCTGTCCATGGACCCCCAGCAGCGGCAGCTGCTCGAGGTGTCCTGGGAGGCGGTCGAACGAGCGGGGATCGACCCGGAGTCGTTGCGGGGCAGCGGGACCGGCGTGTTCGTCGGCACCAACGGACAGGACTACCGGCACGTGCTGCTCGCCGCGCGCCAGTCCGGCACCGAGGAGCTGGCCGAGGATGACGGGTCCGGGGTCGCGGCCAGCGTCATCTCCGGCAGGCTGTCCTACACCTTCGGTCTGGAGGGACCGTCGGTCACCGTCGACACCGCCTGCTCGTCCTCACTGGTGACCCTGCACCTGGCGGCGAAGGCGTTGCGGGACGGCGAATGCGCGCTCGCGCTCGCGGGCGGGGCCACCGTCCTGACCACCTCGACCAGCTTCGTCCACAGCGGAGTTCCAGCGGACGGTCAGTGCAAGGCCTTCGCCGAGGAGGCCGACGGCATCGGCTGGTCCGAGGGCGTCGGGATGCTCGTGCTGGAACGACTGTCCGACGCGCGGCGCAACGGCCACCCGGTGCTCGCCGTCGTGCGCGGCTCCTCGGTGAACTCCGACGGCGCGTCCAACGGGCTGACCGCGCCGAACGGGCCGTCGCAGCAGCGGCTGATCCGCCAGGCGCTCGCGTCGGCCGGACTGTCCACTGCGGACGTCGACGTGGTGGACGCTCACGGCACCGGAACCCAGCTCGGCGATCCGATCGAGGCACAGGCGCTGCTCGCCACCTACGGCCAGAACCGGGCGACGCCACTGCTGGTCGGTTCGGTGAAGTCGAACCTGGGGCACACCCAGGCCGCCGCCGGGGTGGCCGGGATCATCAAGATGGTGCTCGCCCTGCGCCACGGTGTGGTGCCCGCGACCCTGCACGTCGCCAACCCGTCATCCCTTGTGGACTGGACGGGCGGGATCGCGCTTGCCGCGAGCCGACGACCGTGGCCGGGTCTCGACCGGCCCAGACGCGCCGCGGTCTCCGCTTTCGGCATCGGCGGCACGAACGCGCACGTGATCCTCGAACAGGCGCCCAGCCCCGACGACATCGACACCGACACCGACACCGAACCCGTGCGGGCCGAGGTCCTGCCGTTCGTGGTCTCCGGCGCCACCGCCGAGGCGCTCACCGAGCAGATCGCACGGCTGCGCGGCGCCGACCGTGGGCCCGCGTCCGCGCGGGACGTGGCCCACACCCTCGCCCACCGCACGGCGTTGGCCCACCGGGTCGTGTTCGACGGCGACACCGTTCTCGCACGGGGAACCGCCACCCACCGCGAACTCGGCGTGCTGTTGCCGGGAGCGGGTACCCAGCGTCCCGGCATGGGCCGTGAACTGTACGCGCGGTTCCCCGCGTTCGCCTCGGTGTTCGACGAGGTGAGCGCCGAGCTGGACCCGCTGCTGTCCACCGGTCTGCGGGAGGCGATGTGGGGCACCGACCCGGCGCCGCTGGAGACCGAGACCGTGGCCCGGCCCGCCGTGTTCGCCGTCGAGGTCGCGCTCTTCCGGCTCGCCGAGTCCGTTGGCCTGCGTCCGGAGTACGTCGCCGGGCACTCGGTGGCCGCCGCGCACGTCGCCGGGGCGCTCTCGTTGCGCGAGGCCGCGATGCTCGTGGTCGCACAGGGACGCCTCGTCGATCTCCACCTCACCGACGCCGCCGACCCCCTGCTCGCCGGTTTCCGTTCCCTGCTGGACAAACTGACGTTCTCGACCCCGCGCGTGCCACTCGGGATCACCGAGGGCGACCTCGTCTCCGCCGAGTACTGGCTCACCTGGCGTCCGGTCACCGAGGTCCCTGGAGCCACCGCGGTCCTCACCCTCGGGCCGCAGGGGCCGGACGGCGAGGAACGAGCGTTCGTCGCCGCGCTCGCCGGCCTGCACGTTCTCGGGTCCACCGTGGACTGGACGGCGGTACTGGCCGGCATCGGCGGTAGACACACCGACCTGCCCACCTACGCGTTCCAGTCGCGGCGCTGGTGGCCCGCCTTCGGTGCCCCGGACGGGCGCGCGCTTCTCGACGCGACGTTCGTGCTCGCGTCCACCGATGTCACCGTGCTGTCGGGCACGCTGTCGCTGGCCACACACCCGTGGATCGCCGACCACCGCGTCGGCGGCCAGGTGCTGCTGCCTGGCTCCGCCCTGCTGGAGATGGCCGGTCGGGCCGCCGCCGAGGTCGGCCTGGCGACCGTCGAGGACCTCGTGCTCCAGGTGCCGGTCGCGCTCGCCGAAGGCGTCGAGTACGGCGTACAGGTGATCGTCTCCCCACCCGACCCCGACGGCAGGCGGGCGGTCGACATCCACGCGCGTGCCGGGCACGACGGCTGGGTCCACCACGCGACCGGCGTGCTCGCCCCCGCGCCCGTGGCGCCGCCGGCGCTGTCGGTCGCGCAGTGGCCGCCGCCCGGCGCGACGCCCGTGGACGTGAGCGAGTTCTACCACTCGGTGGGCGAGATCGAGGCGGGCATCAACTACGGTCCGGCGTTCCGTGGCCTGCGGGCGGCCTGGGTGCTCGACGGCGCGGTGTACGTCGACGTCGAGCTGCCGGAGGCCGCCGGCGCCACCGAGATGTTCGGCGTGCATCCCGCGCTGCTGGACGCCGTGCTGCACGCGGACGTGTTCGTGGCCGAGCTGGGTGAGGCGCACCTGCCGTTCGAGTGGCGCGGCGTGACCGTGCACGCTCCCGGTGCCCGGGCGCTGCGCGCGCGACTGGCCCCGTTGGGCCAGAACAGTTTCGAGGTGGCCGCGGTGGCGCACGACGGTGAGCCGGTGCTCACCGTGAGCTCGCTCGCGTTACGCGCACGGACACTGTCCGCGCCGTTGCCCCGTACGGCGGCCGACGACCTGTACCGCGTCGACTGGTTGCCCGCCGAGGTCGCCCCGGCGCAGGCGGGTTGGGCGGTCGTCGGCACCGACGTCCCCGACTTCGCCACCCTCGCGGCGGGCCCGGTGCCCGAACTGGTGGCGTACACCCTCGACGGCGGCGCGGACCTGGACGCCATCGCGCGCGTCACCGAGCGGGCCGCCGGACTGGTCGGCACCTGGCTTGGCGACCCCCGGTTCGCCAGCTCCTGTCTGGTGGTGCGCACCGAGGGCGCGGTCGACCCGGTCACCGACCCTGCGGCGGCCGCCGCGTGGGGTGTCGTCCGCGCGGCACAGCGAGACCACCCCGGCCGGTTCCTGTTGCTCGACGGCGTGCTCGACGAGACCGCCATGGCGACCGTGCCCGCGCTGCTGGCCGCGGGGGAGACCGAGGTCGCCGTCCGCGACGGGGTGGCCACCCTTGCCCGGCTCGCGCCGGTCACGACGCTAGCGACTCCCGCCGTCGGGCCGTGGCGGCTGGACACCCGGCAACGGGGCAGCCTCGACGATCTCGCGCTCGTGCCCCACCCGGAGGCTGACGCGCCGCTCGCGCCACACCAGGTCCGCGTCGCCGTCCGCGCCGCCGGAATGAACTTCCGTGACGTGCTCAACGCGTTGGGGCGCTACCCCGGCGAGGCGGGCCCGCTCGGCTCCGAGGCGGCGGGCGTCGTCATCGAGACGGGCCGGGACGTCACCGACCTCGCGGTCGGCGACCGCGTGATGGGCATGCTCCCCGGCGGTTTCGGCCCGGTCGGCGTCACCGACGCGCGCCTGCTGACCAGGACACCGGCGGACTGGGACGACCGGACCGCGGCCTCGGTGCCGCTGGTGTTCCTCACCGCGCACCACGCCCTCGGTGACCTCGCACGGCTCCAGCCGGGTGAGCGCGTGCTCGTGCACGCGGGCGCGGGCGGTGTCGGCATGGCAGCCATCCAACTCGCCCGGCACGCCGGCGCCGAGGTGTTCGCCACCGCCAGTGAGTCCAAATGGGAAACCCTGCGCGAGCTGGGCCTGAGCGACGACCACATCGCGTCCTCCCGCGATCTCGGCTTCTCGGCGAAGTTCGGCCAGGTCGACGTCGTGCTCAACTCGCTGACCGGGTCGTTCATCGACTCGTCACTGGACCTGCTCGACCGGGGCGGGCGGTTCCTGGAGATGGGCAAGACCGACCTGCGCGACCCGGCGTCGCTGCCCGACATCTCCTACCAGGCGTTCGACCTCGGTCAGGTCGACCCGGCCCGAATCCGGCAGATGCTGGAGGAACTGGTGGCGCTGTTCGCCTCCGGCGCGATCGCCACGCTGCCGGTGCGCGCGTGGGACGTGCGCGCGGCACGCGACGCGTTCCGGCACATGAGCAACGCCAAGCACGTCGGCAAGCTCGTGCTGACCGTGCCCCGTCCGGCGCACGGCGCGGTGCTCGTCACCGGTGACCCGCACGGGAGACTGACCGGTCATCTCGACGACCGGGCCGTGCGAACCGACGCCACGAGCCGCGACGAACTGGCCACCCTGATCGACGAGGTGGCCCCGGACGCGATCGTGCACGCCGGTCCGTCGACGACCGTGGCCTGGCATCTGCACGAGCTGACCACCGGGCGGGACCTGTCGGCGTTCGTGCTGCTCTCACCCGACCCGGGCGTGTTCGGCAGCGCGGACGGCGCGGTCCTCGACGCGATCGCCGGCCTGCGGCGTGCCGCCGGTCTGGCCGCGACCGTGCTGGCCGGGCCGTCCGACCCGGCGCGGCTCGACGTCGCGCTCGGCTCGGTCGAGCCGGTCCTGGTGCCGCGCCCCGGCGAGCACGCGGACCTGCCTGTGCTGCGCGACCTCGCGGCGGACGTCGGCGGCTCGGCGGAGGAGCTGGCCGAACGGTTTCTGGCGCTGGACGACGCGGGCAGAGGCAAGCTCGTCAGTGAGGTGGTGCGCGGCGCCGCGGCGGCGGTACTCGGGCGAGGCGGGCCGAGGTCGATCGATCCGCGACGGGAGTTCCGGATGCTCGGGTTCGACTCGCTGACCTCCGGCGAACTGCGCAACCGGCTCACCGCCGCCACCGGCCTGCCGCTGCCGGCGACCCTGGTCTTCGACTACCCGACCCCGGCCGTGCTCACCGAGTACGTCACCGCCGAACTGCTGGCGGCGATCGGCGAGGCGGGGCAGGCGGCTCCGGACGCGGGCGGCGTGGTGCTCGGCGACCTCGCGCGGGTCGAGTCGGTCCTGGCCGCCGGAGAGCTCGACGAGGTCACGAAGGCGGGCGTGAGCGGACGACTGCGGGCGTTGCTGGCGCTGGTGAGCGACTCCGGCGACCAGACCGGGGACGCCGACATGGCCGAGAAGCTGAACACGGCGAGCGCCTCGGACCTGCTCGCCTTCATCGACAACGAACTGGGGCGACGGCCGGGTCAGTGACCTCGGCTCGGTGTGCGGAAGGAAAGGCTGACATGCCTGACGAGAGTGAGCTGGTCGAGTACCTGAAATGGGTCACGACCGACCTGCGCAGGACGAGGGCGAGGCTCGAGGAGGTCGAGGCGGGCCGGCAGGAGCCGGTCGCCGTCGTCGGGATGGCCTGCCGGTTCCCCGGTGGCGTCCGGTCCCCGGAGGACCTGTGGGACATGCTCGAACGGGAGGCCGACGGTGTCGGCGCCTTCCCGGCCGACCGCGGTTGGGAGCTGGACGTCCTCGGCGGGGACGGACAGGGTCACAGCGCCACCGGTCGCGGCGGGTTCCTGTACGACGTGGCGGACTTCGATCCCGGAATGTTCGGGATCTCGCCACGTGAGGCGCTGGCCATGGACCCGCAGCAGCGGCAGCTGCTCGAGGTGTCGTGGGAGGCGCTGGAGCGGTCGGGGATCGACCCGGAGTCGTTGCGGGGCAGCAGGACCGGCGTGTTCGTCGGCGCGAGCGGCCAGGACTACACGCACCTGATGTTCTTCTCCGGAGTGGATCAGGAGGGCCACGGCGGCACCGGCACGGCGGCGAGCGTCATGTCCGGGCGCCTGTCCTACGTCCTGGGGCTGGAGGGCCCGACGGTCACCGTCGACACCGCCTGCTCGTCGTCGCTGGTGTCGCTGCACCTCGCGGCGCGATCGTTGCGGGACGGCGAAGCCACCCTCGCGCTGGCCGGTGGCGTCACCGTGATGTCCACGTCCTCGAACTTCGCCGACTTCACCATCCAGGGTGGACTCGCGCCGGACGGGCGGTGCAAGGCGTTCTCCGACGACGCGGACGGCACCGGGTGGTCGGAGGGCGTCGGGGTACTGGTGCTGGAGCGGTTGTCCGACGCACGCCGCAACGGCCACCGAGTGCTCGCACTGGTGCGCGGCTCCTCGGTGAACTCCGACGGCGCGTCCAACGGGCTGACCGCGCCGAACGGCCCCTCGCAGCAGCGGGTGATCCGCGCCGCGCTGGCGGGCGCCGGGCTCACGCCGTCCGAGGTGGACGTCGTGGAGGCACACGGAACCGGCACGCGCCTGGGTGACCCGATCGAGGCACAGGCCCTGCTCGCCACCTACGGGCAGGACCGCGAGACGCCGCTGCTGGTGGGTTCGGTGAAGTCGAACCTGGGGCACACCCAGGCCGCGGCCGGGGTCGCCGGGCTCATCAAGTCGATCCTCGCCATGCGTCACGGCGTGGTACCCGCGACCCTGCACGTGACCACGCCGACGTCCGAGGTGGACTGGACGGCCGGTGCCGTACGGGTCGTGACCGAGGCCACCCCGTGGCCGTCGACCAACCGGCCGCGCCGCGCCGGGGTGTCGTCGTTCGGCATCAGCGGGTGCAACGCGCACGTGATCCTGGAGTCACCGGAACCCGAGCCCGCGACCGAACCGGACACGGTGGTGTCCGCCGCGATCGTGCCGTGGCCGGTGTCGGCCGCCGCGGCCGAGGCGCTGGACGCGCAGGTCGACCAGGTCGTCCAGGCCGCGAGCCGTCACCGCCCGCAGGATGTGGCGTGCTCCCTCGCCACACGGGCGAACCTGACCCACCGTGCGGTACTGGTGTCCACATCGGCCGGAGTGGTCGAACTCGCCCGCGGCGTCGCCAGGCCCGGCGGGCTCGGTGTCCTGTTCTCCGGTCAGGGATCGCAGCGGCCCGGCATGGGCCGAGGGTCGCACGCGCGGTTCCCGGTGTTCGCGTCGGCGTTCGACGAGGTCGTGGACCGGGTCCCCGGTCTGCGTGAGGTCATGTGGGGCGAGGACACGGACGAGCTGAACAGGACCGGGTGGGCGCAGCCGGCGCTGTTCGCGCTGCAGGTCGCGCTCTACCGCCTGGCCGAGTCACTGGGACTTCGCCCCGACTTCGTCGCCGGGCACTCGATCGGTGAGATCGCGGCGGCGCACGTGGCGGGGGTGTTCTCGCTGGAGGACGCGTGCACCTTGGTGGCGGCTCGTGCCGGGTTGATGGAGGCGTTGCCGGAGGGCGGCGTGATGGTGGCGCTTCGGTGCGCCGAGCATGAGTTGTCTCTTACCGACGGTGTGTCGGTCGCGGCGGTGAACGGTCCGGCTTCGGTTGTGGTGGCTGGTGTTGAGGCCGAGGTCATGGCGGTGGTCGGGGGCCGCGAGTACCGGCGGTTGGCTGTGTCGCACGCGTTCCACTCGCCGTTGATGGATCCGATGCTCGATGACTTCCGGTCCGCCATCGCCGGAATCTCCTTCGCCCAGCCGACGGTTCCGTTACCCAAGGATGTCTCGTCGGTTGATTACTGGGTCAACCACGTGCGGGACACCGTCCGCTTCGCCGACGACGTCACCACGATGACCGACGCCGGGGTCACCCGGTTCCTGGAACTCGGGCCCGACGGCACGCTCACCGCGCTGGTCGCCGAGTCCGGCGCGCTGGCCGTGCCCGCCCTGCGCCGCGACCGCGACGAGGAGAGCGCGTTGGTCACCTCGCTCGCCAGGCTGCACGTCGCCGGCTCCGCGGTGGACTGGACGGCGCTGTTGGCCGGCACCGGCGGGCGTCAGGTCGACCTGCCGACCTACGCGTTCACCCGCGACCGCTTCTGGCCGACGCTACGGGGCGCCCCGGCCGACGCCGCCGGACTGGGGCTGGCCGAGCCGAACCACCCGCTGCTCGCCGCGACCGTCGCACTCGCGTCGTCCGACGAGGTCCTGCTCACCGGAACGCTCTCCACCGACACCCATCCGTGGCTGTCCGACCACCGTGTCGGCGACGCGGTCCTGTTCCCCGGCACGGGTTTCCTGGAACTGGCCGTGCGTGCGGGCGACGAGGTCGGCTGCGCCACCGTCGACGAGCTGACACTGCTGGTGCCCATGGCGTTCGACGCGGGAACCGCGCTGACCCTGCAGATCACGGTCGGCGCCCCGAACGACGACCGGCGCACGGTCGACGTGCACTCCCGCCCGGCCGCCGACCCGGACGCCGACTGGACCCACCACGCCACCGGTTCACTGGTAACCGACACCGTGACCGGCACGTTCGACACGCTCACCTGGCCGCCGCAGGGCGCGGAACCGGTGGAGCTGACCGACTTCTACCCTCGGTTGGCCGGCCGGGGACTCCGCTACGGCCCCGTGTTCGCAGGCCTGCGCGCGGCGTGGCGGCTCGAGGACGAGGTGTTCGCCGAGGTCGCGTTGCCCGAGCAGGTGTCCGACGCCGAGAGGTTCGGCCTGCACCCCGCCCTGCTCGACGCCACCCTGCACGCCGCGGTGTTCGTCAACGGGCTCGGCCGGTCGCTGCTGCCCTTCGAGTGGCAGGGAGTCTCGCTGCACGCGCAGGGCGCCCGCGTGCTGCGGGTTCGGCTCAGTCCCGCCGGTCAGGACACGGTCGCGGTGGCCGCCGTCGACCCGACGGGCGCCCCGGTGCTCACGGTCGACGCGCTGTCCATGCGCGCGCCCGGCGGGTCGGTGCCCGCCCAGACCCAGGCCGGCGCCGAGATCCCGTTCCTGCTCGACTGGGTGCCGGTACCGCCACCCGACGCGCCGACCGGCCTGCGGTGGGTGGTCCTCGGTGGCGACGAGTTGAACCTCGCCAACCCGCTGTACGTGTCGGGTGAACAGGTCATCGGGTACGCCGACACCCCCGCCGGGGTCACGGAGGTGCCCGACGTCTACCTCGTCCCCCTTCTCGGCGGGCCCGCCGGCGCGGAGTCCGTCCACGTCACGGCTCGCCGCGTCCTCGCTCTCGTGCGGGAACTGGTGGAGTCCGAACGACTGGCCGATGCGAGGATCCTGTTCGTCACCCGCGGTGCGGCCTCGGTCGCCGGTGAGCCGGTGGCCGACCTCGCCGCCGCGGCCGCGGCCGGCCTCATCCGGTCGGCCCAGGCCGAGAACCCCGACCGCGTGGTGCTGCTCGACCTGGAGTCCGCGAACCCCGGCGCCGCGCTGCTGCTCGACGCGCTCGCCGCGCAGGAGCAGCAACTCGCCGAACGTGACGGTGTGCTGCACAGCCCACGACTGAGCCGCACGGCCGAGCGCGGGCTGGTGCCGCCGGCCGGTTCCTGGCGGGTCGAGGGACCGCGGCCCAGGATGGTGGCCGTCGAGCCGGAACCGCTGGCCGCCACGCAGGTGCGGGTCGCGGTCCACGCCGCGGCCGTCGATACGGGGGCCCTCGGTGATGGCCCGCTCGGGCGCGACGGGGCCGGGGTGGTCGTCGAGACCGGCGCCGAGGTCACACGGTTCACGGTCGGTGACCGGGTGTTCGGGCTGCTGTCCGGCGCGGTCGCGTCCAGCGCCGTCACCGACGAGGACCACCTGGCCCTGATCCCGGACGGCTGGTCCGCGCGGACCGCCGCGTCGGTCCCGACGCCGTTCCTGCGGGCGTCGCGGGCGCTGACCGGCGTGTGCCCGGGGGAGCGGGTGCTCGTCCAGGTCTCCTCCGCCGACACCGCCACCGGTGTCGCCACGGTCGCCCTCGCGGGGCGGCTCGGCGCTGAGGTGTACGCCACGGCGGAGGGGCAGACGCTGGACCTGCTGGCCGCCATGGACCTCGGCGAGCACCATGTGGCGTCCTCGGCCAATCCCGGGTACCTGACCCAGTTCGAGATGGCCACGAACGGTGAGCTGATGGACCGGGTGATCGGCGCGTTCGCCGGTGCGCCGGTGGAGGCGTCCCGGCGTCTTCTCCGCGCGACCGGCAGGCTGGTCGACCTGGACGATACGGACGAACTGGACAGGTCGACCCCCGGGGGCGCGGTTCTCGCGGACCTGCTCCCGGCGTTCGCCGACGGCGGGCTGACACCACCGCCGACGCGTGCCGTGGACGTGCGCCGGATCGCCGAGGCGTTCGGGGACGACTCGACCCCGGCCCGGGTCGTGCTGATCGCGCCCCGGCGCATCGACCCCGACCGCACGGTGCTGATCACCGGTGGCGGTGGGCTGGCCGCCACCTTCGCCCGCCACCTGGTCACCGCGTACGGCGCACGACGACTGCTGGTGGCCAGCCGCCGTGGCGACGCCGCGCCCGGCACCGCCGAACTGACGGCCGAACTCGCCGAGCACGGCGCCCACCTTCGGTTCGCCGCGTGCGACCTGACCGATCGGGCCTCGGTGGCCGCCCTGCTCGACGGGGTCGAGCTGACCGCCGTCGTGCACACCGCGGGAGCGCTGGACGACGGCCTGGTCACCTCGCTGACCGACGACCGGCTCGACGCGGTGATCGCGCCGAAGGCCGACGCCGTGTGGCACCTGCACGAACTGGCGGGTGACGTCGACGCGTTCGTGATGTTCTCCTCGGTCTCGGGCCTGCTCGGCAGTCCCGGCCAGGGCAACTACGCCGCGGCGAACTCGTTCCTCGACGCGCTCGCCACCCATCGCCGGGCGCTCGGGCAGCCGGCGACGTCGCTCGCGTGGGGCACGTGGGGTCCCTCGGCGGGCATGACCAGCGAACTGAGCGACTCGCAGATGCAGCGACTGAGCGGTTCCTGGATGCCACCGTTGACGGCCGCCCAGGGCACCGCGCTGTTCGACGTGGCGATCGCGACCGACGCGCCGGTCCAGGCCCTGCTGCGGGTCAACCCGGCCGGGCTGCGCGCGCTGGCCCCTCCGCTGCTGCGTGACCTCGCCCCGAAGGTCACCCGCCGCGCCACCGCGTCCCGTGCCCGGTCCGACGGTTCGCTGACCGAGCACCTGGCGCGCCTGGACGAGGCCGGGCGACTGACGGTGCTGCGCGACATCGTGGTGAACAACGTGGCGGGCGTGCTCGGGCACACCGACTCCGCCGAGATCGACCCGGACCGGGCGTTCCTCGAACTGGGGTTCGACTCGCTGATCGCTGTGGAACTGCGCAACCTGCTGTCCGACATGGTCGGTCTGCGGCTGCAGACGTCGGTCATCTTCGAGGCCCGCACGGCCACCGGCCTGGCCACCTGGCTGCGTGACGAGCTGGCGGCCGCCACGTCGCCGGACAACCGGACCGCTCGCACGACGCGGCGGTCGGTGGAGGGCGAGACCGTCGAGGAGCTGTTCTTCAACGCGGTCAGGGCAAACCGGATTCCCCAGGCCATGCGCATGCTCAACGCCGTCGCCGCGACCCGCACGCAGTTCCACAACCCCGCGGAGTTGGTCGACCTGTCCGAGCCGGTCACCCTCGCCCAGGGCCCGGCGAAGCCCAGGCTCATCTGCGTCGCGGCTCCCGGCGCGACCGGCGGCGTGCACCAGTACGCGAGGCTCAGCGCCCACTTCCGGGGCGAACGGACCGTCAACGCGTTGCCGCTCATGGGTTTCGCGACCGGGGAGCCGCTGCCGGCCACGGCGGACGCCGCGATCCGGATCCTGGCCGAAAGCGCGCTGCACGCGAGCGAAGGCGACCCGTTCGTCCTCGTCGGGCACTCCTCGGCGGGCGCGCTGGCGTTCCTGGCGGCGAACATGCTGGTCGACACGTGGGGTATCCGTCCGGACGCCGTGATCATGCTGGACACCCTCGGCTTCAGCTACGCCAACAGTGACAACGACAACATCGACTTCGACAACATCGGCAAGTACTACTTCGCCGACATCGACTCACCGACCGTGTCACTGGACACCGCCAGGCTCACCGCCATGGCGCACTGGCAGGCCAGGGTCGAGGAGATCACCCCGGCGCCGCCCGTCGTGCCCACGTTGCTGCTGCAGTGCTCGAAGAGGGAGGACGGCTCGCCGCTGGACACCTCGTTCGCCCCGGTGCCGGCGGACACGGTGATCGTCATCGACGCCGACCACCACTCGTTGGCCCAGGAGGACTCGGCGATGACAGCGGGGTTGATGCGCCAGTGGCTGGCCACGACGGTGCCGACGACACCGTGACCAAGCCCTGAACCACAGGGGCCCGGTCAGCCCTCAGGCCGACCGGGCCCCTGACCCGTGTGCTGTCAGCAGGGGGTCCAGCGCACGGGGAGACCGTTCAGGCCGAAGATCATTCCGTCATACCTGAACGGGAGTTCCTCGACCGGAACGGCGAGCCGCAGGTCAGGCAGCCGTGCGAACAGGCTGCGGTAGGCGATGTCCAGCTCCGCGCGGACCAGGTTCTGCCCGAGGCACTGGTGCACGCCGTAACCGAAGGCCACGTGGTGGCGCGAGGAGCGGCCGGGATCGAACTGGTGGGGGCAGCTGAACTTGGACTCGTCGAAGTTGGCCGACGCGAGCAGGGGAACGATGCCGTCGCCCGCCCGGATCTCCTGACCGCCGATCTCCAGGTCCTGCGTCGCCACGCGCAGCGCGACCAGGTTGGCGACCGAGTAGTACCGCAGGACCTCCTCGACGACCCGCTCGTCACCCGCCCACTCGGGGTTCAACAGCAGCGTGACCGCGCCGAGCGCCAGGTTGTTGGCGGTCGTCTCCTGGCCGGCGATCAACAGCAGCATCGCCGCTCCGGAGATCTCGATCACCGACAAGGTGCCGGCCGCGATCATGACGCTCAACAGGTCGTCGCCCGGCCGATGCTGTTTGATCTTGACCAGCCGGTTCAGGTAGCGCAGCAGGAACTTGGTGCTCGTCTCGCGTGCCTCGTGGGTCGAGGACAGGGTGACCAGCGAGCGGATGTGCTCCTCGAAGATCGGGCGGTCCACCTTCGGCACGCCCAGTAGCGCGGCGATCACCAGCGACGGCACGGGGGCGGCGAAGTCACGCACCAGGTCGGCCTCACCGCCCTTGGCGGCCAGGTCGTCGAGCACGCCGTCCACGACCTCCTGGATCGCCGGGCGCAGCTCCCTGACCCGCCGCACGGTGAACTCGGGAATCAGCGACTTGCGGTAGCGGTCGTGCTCCGGAGGGTCCAACGCCACGAACCAGCCGGGGATCTGGTCCTGTCCCGGCACGCCGCCGGTACGACCCACCGACGGGAAGCCCTCGTGCGCCGGGTTGGAGCTGATCCGCTTGTCGGTGAGCACCGCGCGGACGTCCTCGTAGCGCGTGGCCAGCCACACCTTCGACCCGGTCGGCATCATCGAGAAGACCATGCCCTGACGGTTGCGGTACTCCTCGTAGCTGGGCGGGGGAAACGGTTCCCCCGGACGCCTCATGGGGAACGCGACGAGATCAGAGCCGATCGCCATGAGCGCCAAGATTTCACGTCGGGTTCAGAGTTTCCCCTAGTCCGGTGTCCGTTCTAGGGGAAACCTCAGCGCGTCGCTCCTAGGTTCGCAGACGACATCCGTGTCACGGTGACAGCTGGGAGCCCAACGACCATGGCCGACGAGGACAAGCTGCGGGACTACCTCCGACGTGCCATCGCCGAGGCGCACGACAGCCGCACGCGCCTGCAGGAGGTCACCGAGCGCGCCGTCGAGCCGATCGCGATCATCAGCATGGCGTGTCGGTTCCCCGGCGGCGCCGACACGCCGGAAGCGCTGTGGCGGCTGCTCGCGGACGGTGTGGACGCCGTCACCGACCCTCCGGCGAACCGAGGCTGGGACACCGCCTCGCTGTACCACCCCGACCCGGAGCACCCCGGCACGGCCTACACGTTCGACGCCGCGTTCCTCGACCGGGTCGCGGCGTTCGACGCCGAGTTCTTCGGCCTCTCCCCGCGTGAGGCGCTCGGCACCGACCCGCAGCAGCGACTGCTGCTGGAGATCGCCTGGGAGGCGGCTGAGCGGGCGGGCATCGACCCGAAGTCGTTGCGCGGCGGTGACACCGGCACGTTCGTCGGTGGCTACGACGCCCAGTACGGCGCGGCGCTCGGCCGTGACGACCGCCTGGACGGTCACGCGGTCACCGGGCTCTCGCCCAGTGTCCTGTCGGGGCGTATCTCCTACCTGATGGGGCTGGAAGGCCCCACGGTGACCATCGACACCGCCTGTTCGTCCTCGCTGGTCGCCATTCACCTGGCCATCCAGTCGCTGCGGCGGCGGGAGTGTGGCCTGGCGTTCGCGGGTGGGGTGGCGCTGCTGCTCTCACCCGACCTGTTCGTGATGTTCTCCCGGCAGCGCGGTATGGCCGCCGACGGACGGTCCAAGGCGTTCTCCGACGACGCCGACGGTGTCGGCTGGGGCGAGGGCGCCGGCGTGGTCATGCTGGAGCGCCTGTCCGACGCGCGGCGCAACGGGCACCCGGTGCTCGCGGTCATCCGAGGCAGCGCGATCAACTCCGACGGTGCGTCCAACGGGCTCACCGCCCCGAACGGCCCGTCGCAGCGGCGGATGCTCCGTGCCGCCCTGGCCGACGCCGGCCTTGGACCATCCGATGTGGACGTCGTGGAGGCGCACGGCACCGGTACCACGCTCGGCGACCCGATCGAGGCGCAGGCGCTGCTGGAGACCTACGGCCAGAACCGCGAGCACCCGCTGCTGATCGGCTCGATCAAGTCGAACATCGGGCACACGCAGAACGCCGCGGGGGTCGCGGGCGTGCTGAAGCTCGTTCTCGCCATGCGCAACCGGCTGTTGCCACCCACCCTGCACGTGACCCGGCCGTCCACCCATGTCGACTGGTCGGCGGGCGCGGTGTCGCTGCTGACCGAGGCACGGGAGTGGCCGCGCGCCGACCGGCCCATGCGGGCCGGGGTGTCCGCGTTCGGGATCAGCGGCACCAACGCGCATCTCATCCTGGAGGAGGCGCCCGAGGCGGAACCGGCGTCGGCTCCGGACCCGGTCCCGTTCGCGGCGGTGCCGCTCGCGTTGTCCGCGCGGTCGCCGGAGGCGTTGCGGGACATGGCCACACGCGCGGCGGCACTACCGGACTCCCTTGTGGACACCGCGTTCTCGTATGCCACGACCCGGTCGGACTTCGAGCAGCGCGCGGTCGTCGTCGCCGGGGACGAGGCCGCCGCACGCACCGCGCTGAGGGCACTGGCCGAGGGCGCGACCGACCCGGCGTTGCTGACCGGTGAGGCCATCGGTGGACGTACGGCCCTGCTGTTCACCGGCCAGGGGTCCCAACGCCTGGGTATGGGCCGCGAGCTGCATGCGCGGTTCCCGGTGTTCGCGTCGGCGTTCGACGAGGTCGTGGACCGGTTCCCCGGGTTGCGTGCGGTCATGTGGGGTGACGACCCGGCCGAGCTGAACAGGACGGGTTGGGCACAGCCCGCGTTGTTCGCCCTTGAGGTCGCGCTGTTCCGGCTGGTGTCCTCCTGGGGCATCCGCGCGGACCACGTCGCCGGCCACTCGGTTGGTGAGATCGCGGCGGCGCAGGTGGCGGGTGTGTTCTCGCTGGATGACGCGTGCGCGTTGGTCCAGGCGCGTGCGTGGTTGATGGAGGCGTTGCCCGAGGGCGGCGCGATGGTGGCGGTGCGGTGTTCCGAGGACGAGTTGACGTTGACCGGGGGTGTGTCGGTCGCGGCGGTGAATGGTCCGGATTCGGTGGTGTTGTCGGGTGTCGAGTCTGAGGTCATGGCGGTGGTGGGGGAGCGTAAGTACAAGCGGTTGTCTGTGTCGCACGCGTTCCATTCGCCGTTGATGGATCCGATGCTTGAGGCGTTCCGGGTGGCGATCGCCGGGATCTCCTTCGCCACGCCGACGATCCCGTTGCCCAAGGACGTCGGGTCGGTCGACTACTGGGTCGATCAGGTGCGCGACACCGTGCGCTTCGCCGATGACGTCACCACGATGACCGACGCCGGCGTCACCCGGTTCGTCGAACTGGGCCCGGACGGCGCCCTGTCGGCCATGCTGCCCGAAGGCGTGACGGCCGTGCCGCTGCTACGCAGGGACCGCGGCGAGGAACAAACGGCGGTGACCGCGCTCGCCCGACTGTACGTCACCGGCCTGCCCATCGACGGCGACTTCTTCGCCGGACTCGGCGCGCGGGTCGTTCCGCTGCCCACCTATCCCTTCCAGCACCAGGACTTCTGGCCGGAACACGGTGCGACCGTCTCGGCCAGCAGCGACGACTTCTGGTCGCTGGTGGACGGCCACCCCGGTGCGTTCGCCGACGCGCTGCGGCTGCCGTCGGACACCGCGGCCCAGGTGCTGCCCGCGCTGTCGGACTGGCGTGACCGGCGACGTGTCACGGAGACCACCGACTCGTGGCGCTACCGCGTGGGCTGGGCACCGCTGCGGACCTCCGACGCCACGGGCCTGACCGGCACGTGGCTGCTGGTCCGTCCCGACGACGAGTGCCCGCTGGCGGACGAGGTCGCGGCGGCGCTGGCGGCCGCGGGAGCGTCGGTTCGAGAGCTGGTACTGCCCACCGGCGCCGCGGTTCCTGATCTGTCCGATGTGGACAACATGGTGTCGCTTCTCGGTCTCGACGAGCGCACCGAACCGGGCACGTCGGTGGTCCCGGCCGGACTCGCCGGCACGACCCGGCTGCTTCGCGCCAGCTCCGTTCCTCTGTGGACGATCACGTCCGGCGCGGTCGCCACCGGCCGCCGTGACGCGGTGACCCACCCGGAACAGGCCACCCTGTGGGGCCTCGGCCGTGTCGCCGCGCTCGAACAACCCGGCGTGTGGGCCGGCCTGGTCGACCTGCCCGAGAGCCTCGACGACCGCGCGGCAGCGCGGCTGGTGGCGGTTCTCGCCGGCGCCCACGGCACCGAGGACCAGGTGGCGGTCCGGTCGTGGGGTGTGTTCGGCCGCAGGCTCGTGTCGGCCCCGGCCCGTCCCGTACCGGACGGGCCCCGACTGCGGGGCACCGTCCTGGTCACCGGCGGCACCGGTGGGCTCGGCGGGCTGGTGGCCCGCTGGGCGCGGGCCGCCGGCGCCGACCACGTCGTCCTGGTCAGCCGTCGCGGCGGCCAAGCGCCGGAAGGTCTCGGTTGCCGGGTGACGATGGTCGCGTGCGACGTCTCCGACCGCGACGCGCTGGCGTCCGTGGTCGCCGAGTACTCGCCGAACGCGGTCGTGCACGCGGCGGGCACCGTGCTCGGGGACGCCGACGTCGCCGCCGTCACCTCGGGCCAACTCGAACACCTGCTCTCCGCCAAGCTCGCCGCCCGGCACCTGCACGAGCTGACCGAGAACCTCGACGCGTTCGTGCTCTTCGGGTCGGCGGCCGGTGTGTGGGGCTCGGCGGGGCTGGCCGGCTACTCGGCCGCCAACGCCTACCTCGACGCCCTGGCCGAACACCGCGCCGCCGCCGGTCTGCCCGCCGTCTCGATCGGGTGGGGCACCTGGGGTGCGGTGGGCATCGCGGCCGACCACCAGGACGCGTCGCTGCGGCTGAGCCGCCACGGCGTCCGCGAACTGGACCCGGCCCTCGCCGTCGAGGTGCTGGACCGCGCCGTCGCCGAGGGTCACCCGACGCTCGTCGTGGCCGACCTGGACCTGGCTCGGTTCGTGGCCAGCTTCACCGCGCGGCGACCCAGCGACCTGTTCACCGGGCTGCTGCCCGACACCCCCGCCGAGGCGTCGGTACGTACCGCGCCGGCCGACCCGGCCGCCCTGCTCGACCTGGTCCGCGTCGAGGTGGCCGCCGTGCTCGGCCACTCCGGCGCCGACGCGGTGGCACCCGACCGAGCGTTCGCCGACCTCGGCTTCGACTCGCTCACCGCCGTCGAACTGCGGGACCGGCTGTCCTCGCTGTTCGGCACCCGGTTGCCCGCGACGCTCGTGTTCGACCACCCGACCGCCGCCGCGCTCGCCGCGCACCTCGCCGGCGACGCGGACCTACCGACGGCCGCCGGGGTCGCCGCGCCGCCCGAGCAGGACCCCGTCGTGATCGTCGGCATGGGCTGCCGACTGCCCGGCGGGGTCGAGTCGCCGGCTGACCTGTGGCGGCTGCTGGTCGCCGAACGCAGCGGTGTCTCGGACTTCCCCGCCGACCGGGGCTGGGACCTGGCCGGAGTCGCCTCCGCCACCACCCGCGGCGGTTTCCTGGCCGGGGCGGCGGACTTCGACGCCGAGTTCTTCGGCATCTCGCCGCGTGAGGCGCTGGCCATGGACCCGCAGCAGCGGCTGCTGCTGGAGACGACGTGGGACGCGGTCGAGGCCGCCGGGATCGCGCCGGAGTCGTTGCGCGGCAGCGGAACCGGCGTGTTCGTCGGCAACAGCGGTCAGGACTACGTGAGCGTGCTCGACGCGAGCGAGGACGACGCGGCCGGGCATGTCGGCATCGGCACGGCGGCGAGCGTGTTGTCGGGCAGGCTCGCGTACACGCTGGGCCTGGAGGGCCCCGCGGTCACCGTGGACACCGCCTGCTCGTCGTCGCTGGTGGCGCTGCACCTGGCAGCCAAGGCGCTGCGGGACGGGGAGTGCTCGCTCGCGTTGGTCGGTGGCGTGACGGTCATGTCCACCCCGAACACGTTCGTCGAGTTCTCCGTCCAGGGCGGCCTGGCCGCCGACGGGAACTGCAAGCCGTTCTCCGACGACGCCGACGGCACCGGCTGGTCCGAGGGTGTCGGCGTGCTGGTGGTGGCCAGGCGGTCCGACGCGGAGCGGGCGGGGTACCCGGTGCTGGCGATCGTGAGGGGCTCCGCGGTGAACTCCGACGGCGCCTCCAACGGACTGACCGCGCCGAACGGCCCGTCACAGCAGCGGGTCATCCGCGCGGCCCTCGCCGACGCCGGACTGTCCACGTCGGACGTCGACGTCGTCGAGGCGCACGGCACCGGAACCACGCTCGGCGACCCGATCGAGGCGCAGGCCCTGCTCGCCACCTATGGTCAGGATCGGCGGACCCCGCTGCTGGTCGGTTCGGTGAAGTCGAACATCGGCCACGCCCAGGCCGCCGCGGGGATCGCGGGCGTCATCAAATCGGTGCTGGCCATGCGCTCGGGCATCGTGCCCGCCTCGCTGCACGTGACCGCGCCGACGTCGCATGTGGACTGGTCGACGGGTTCGGTCGAGCTGGTCACGGCGAACACCGGATGGCCCACCGTCGAAAGGCCGCGCCGGACGGGGGTGTCGGCGTTCGGGGTCAGTGGAACCAACGCGCACGTCGTCCTGGAGCAGGTGGCCGACGAGCCGGCCCAGCGTGCCGAGCCAGCGGTCGTGCCGTGGGTGTTGTCCGCCAGGACGTCCCGCGCGCTCACCGCCCGCGCGACCGCGCTGTCCACCGTGGATGAGGCGCCGGTGCGGATCGCCGCGGCGCTGGCCCGTCACGGAGTGCTGGAACACCGCGCGGTCCTGCTGTCGACGCTGGACGGTGTGGTCGAGGTCGCGCGTGACGAGATCGTGGGCGACGACTCCGTCGGATCGCTCGCGTTCCTGTTCGCCGGTCAGGGCTCGCAGCGTGTCGGGATGGGTCGTGCGCTGTACGACCGGTTCCCGGTGTTCGCCGACGCGTTCGACGAGGTGGCTGACGTCCTGGACGCCCGCATGGCGGGCGCGTTGCGCGATGTCATGTGGGGTGTCGACGCCGAGGCGCTGAACCGGACGGGTTGGGCGCAGCCGGCGTTGTTCGCGTTCGAGGTGGCGCTCTACCGCCTGGTGGAGTCGTTGGGTGTTCGGCCGGATGTGCTGGTGGGCCATTCGGTCGGTGAGATCGCGGCGGCTCATGTGGCCGGCGTGTTCTCGTTGGATGACGCGTGCTCGCTGGTGGCGGCTCGGGCGCGGTTGATGGAGGCGTTGCCCGAGGGCGGCGCGATGGTCGCGATCCGTACGGCTGACGTGGTGTTGACCGACGGCGTGTCGGTCGCCGCGGTGAACGGACCGGACAACGTCGTGTTGTCCGGGGTCGAGTCCGAGGTCCTGGCCGCGGTGGAGGGGTTGGAGTTCACGCGACTTCGGGTGTCGCACGCGTTCCATTCGCCGTTGATGGATCCGATGTTGGCTGACTTCCGTGCGGCCATCGCGGGGATTTCCTTCGCCGAGCCCACGATCGCGTTGACCAAGGATGTCGGGTCGGTCGACTACTGGGTGAACCAGGTACGCGACACCGTCCGCTTCGCCGACGACGTGGCGGCCACCGGCGCGGACACCTTCCTCGAACTGGGCCCCGACAGCACCCTGTCGGCACTGGTCGATGGCATTCCGTTGCTGCGCAGGGACCGTGACGACCAGGTGGCGTTCCTGACCGGACTCGCCCGGCTGTATGTCACCGGTGTCCCCGTCGCCTGGGCGACCCTGTTCACCGGCGTTCCGGGCGCCACCCTCCCCGGCTACCCGTTCGAACGGACCCGCTACTGGCCGACGCTGCCGACAACCGAACAACCGGTCACCTCCTGGACCTACCGCGAGACCTGGCGTCGCCTGCCTGACGTGGACGCGACGCCACGCCGTTGGGTGGCGATCGTTCCCGAGACACCGGACGCCTGGACCACCACGGTGGCCGCCGCCCTGGCGGCCGACACGGTCGCGATCACCGACCTCGACCACCTCCCGGCCGCCGAGGGCATCCTGTCCTTCGTCGGCATCGACACCGCCGCCGTGCTGCGCGCCGGCCTCGACGTTCCCGTGTGGGCCCTCACCCGCGGCGCCGTCGCGGTCGAGGACGGCGAGACACCGAACGAGGCCCAGGCCGCCGTGCACGGTTTCGGTCGCACGGCGGCACTGGAGTACCCGGCCGAGTGGGGCGGTCTGCTGGACCTTCCGGCGGAGCTCACCGACACCGTCCTGGCCACCGTGGCGCGCGCCCTTGCCCACGGCGCGAACGAACTGGCCGTCCGCGAGTCCGGCGCGTATGGCCGCAGGCTTGTGCGTGCCGAACTGCCCGCCGGGGGCTGGCGCCCGCGCGGCACCGTGCTCGTCACCGGCGGCACCGGAGCACTCGGCGGCCACGTGGCCCGCGGGCTCGCCGCCGACGGCGCCGAACACCTGCTCCTCGTCAGCCGCCGAGGCACCGACGCGCCCGGCGTGGACGACCTGTGCGCGGAACTCCGTGAGGCGGGTGCCCGGGTGACCGTGGTCGCCGCCGACGCCGCCGATCGCGAGCACCTGAGCGCGGTGCTCGCCGAGCACCCGGTCACCGCGATCGTCCACACCGCGGGCGTCGTCCACGACGGCATGATCGACACCCTCGACCCCGCCGACCTCGCCGCGATGCGCCACGCCAAGGTCACCTCGGCCCTGGTACTCGACGAGTGCAGCGCCGACCTCGACCTCGACGCGTTCGTCCTGTTCGCGTCCGCGTCCGCCGTGATCGGCAACCCCGGCCAGGCCGGGTACGCCGCGGCCAACGCCGAACTCGTCGCGCTCGCGCAACGCCGCCACGCCAGGGGCCTGACCGCGACCGCCATCGCGTGGGGCCCGTGGGCGGGCGCCGGGATGGCCGCCGGGCACCGGCCCGCGAACGTTCCCCTGCTCGACCCCGAGGCCGCCGCCGGCCTGCTCGGCCCGGCCGTCGCGTCGGGCGAACCGTCGCTGCTGGTGCTCGACCTGACCGACCGCAGGCTGTTCACCGGGCACCGCCACCACCCGCTGTTCGCCGAACTGCCCGACGTCGCCGAGGCCCCGCCCACCGCCGCCCCCGGCGACCCCGCGGGCCTGCTCGCCGCCGTCCGCGCCGCGGTCGCCTCGGTACTCGGCCACCCGACCACCGAGAGCATCGGTCTGGACACGGCGTTCCGCGACCTCGGGTTCGACTCGCTCACGGCCGTCGAACTGCGCAACCGGCTCACCGCCGTCACCGGGCTGACACTGCCCGCCGGGATCGTGTTCGACTTCCCGACCGTGCGGCAGCTCACCGACCACCTCCTCGGCACCCTGCCGACCGTCGAGGCGACCGCCGAGATCGCCACCGCAGAACCGGTCGCGATCATCGGCATGGCCTGCCGTTTCCCCGGCGGCGTCACCACTCCCGAAGAACTGTGGGACCTGCTCGCGCAGGGCCGCGACGCGGTGGGTCCACTGCCGACCGACCGAGGCTGGGACACCTCGACACCGCACGGCGCCGGGGGCTTCCTCACCGACGTCGCCGGGTTCGACGCCGGGTTCTTCGGAATCTCCCCGCGTGAGGCGCTCGCGATGGACCCGCAGCAGCGGCTGCTGCTGGAAACCTCGTGGGAGGCCTTCGAGAACGCGGGCATCGACCCGGTGGCCGGGCGCGGCAGCCGAACCGGCGTGTTCGTCGGCACCAACGGCCAGGACTACCTGGAGCTGGTGCGCGGTTGCGTCGAGGACACCGACGGGCACGCCGGCACCGGCATCGCCGCGAGCGTGCTCGCCGGCAGGATCTCCTACACCTTCGGGCTGGAGGGCCCGGCGCTGACGGTCGACACGGCGTGTTCGTCGTCGCTGGTCGCGCTGCACCTGGCTGCCGACTCGCTGCGCCGCGGCGAGTGCGATCTCGCCCTGGCGGGCGGTGTCACGGTGATGAGCACCGCGGGCCCGGTCACCGAACTGGGTCGCCAGGGCGCGGTGTCGCCCGACGGCCGGTGCAGGGCGTTCGCCGAGGGCGCCGACGGTGCCGGGTTCGCCGAGGGCGTCGGCATGCTGCTCGTCGCCCCGCTGTCCACCGCGCGGCGCAGCGGGTACCCGATCCTGGCCGTTCTGTTGGGTTCCGCGGTGAACCAGGACGGCGCTTCCAACGGGCTCACCGCCCCCAACGGCCCGGCCCAACAGCGGGTGATCACCCAGGCGCTCGCCAACGCCGGACTGTCCCCGTCGGACATCACGGCCGTCGAGGCCCACGGCACCGGCACGAAGCTCGGCGACCCCATCGAGGCGCAGGCGCTGCTCGCGACCTACGGGCGGGACCGGGAGGCCCCGCTGTACCTGGGGTCGGTGAAGTCCAATCTCGGCCACACACAGGCGGCGGCCGGGGTCGCGGGCGTGATGAAGATGGTGCTCGCCATGCGACACCGGCGACTGCCACGCACCCTGCACGCGGAGACCCCGTCGTCCCATGTGGACTGGACCGGTGCGGTGCGGCTGCTGACCGAGCCGGTGGACTGGGGAACCGACGGCGGGCCGATGCGTGCCGGGGTGTCCTCGTTCGGGATCAGCGGCACCAACGCGCACGTGGTGCTCGGCGAGGCCCCGGCCGTCGCGACCGAACCGGGCGCCGCGCCGCCGGTGATTCCCTACCTGCTCTCCGCGCGGTCACCGCGGGCCCTGCGCGACCTCGCGCACCGGCTGTCCGATGAGGACGCGGACCCGTTGTCGATCGCCGCGACCCTGGCCGGCCGTACCCGCTTCGACCACCGCGCGGTCGTCGTCGGTGCCGAGGCCGCCGAGCTGTCCGACGGGCTGCGCGCGCTCGCCGACGACCGTCCGGCCGCGAACGTGGTCACCGGCACGGCGGCCACCGCCCGCCGGGTCGTGCTCGTGTTCCCCGGCCAGGGCGCACAGTGGGCGGGGATGGGGGCCGCCCTGCTCGACCACGAACCGGTGTTCGCCGCCGCCGTCGACGAGTGCGCCGCCGCGCTCGCCCCGCACGTGACCTGGTCCCTGCACGAGGTGCTGCGCACCGGTGACGGGCTGGAGCGGGTCGACGTCGTACAGCCCGCGTCGTGGGCGATGATGGTCGCGCTGGCCAGGGTGTGGGCCGCGCGCGGGGTCGTACCGGACGCGGTGCTCGGCCACTCGCAGGGCGAGATCGCGGCGGCGGTCGTCGCCGGTGCCCTGTCCATCGAGGACGCCGCGCGGGTGGTCGCGTTGCGCAGCCAGGCGATCGCCGCGCACCTGTCCGGCCGGGGTGCGATGGCGTCGGTCGCCGAACCGGTCGAGACGGTCATCGCGCGCCTGGAGAAGCTCGACGGTGACGCGTCGATCGCCGCCGTCAACGGTCCCGCCGCGGTGGTCGTGTCCGGCGACCCGTCCGCGCTCGCCGCCCTGGTCACGGACTGCGAGGCGGACGACGTGCGGGCGAAGATGATTCCCGTCGACTACGCCTCGCACTCCAGGCACGTCGAGGACATCCGCGACGTCCTGCTGACCGACCTCGCCGAGGTCGCTCCGTCGCCCGCGGTCGTGCCCTTCCGGTCGACGGTCACCGGCGGATGGGACCCGAGCGTCGACGCCGACTACTGGTACCGCAACCTACGCGGCGCCGTCGGCTTGCTGGACGCGGTCGCCGAGCTCGCCGAGGCGGGCTACGACACCTTCGTCGAGGTGAGCCCGCACCCCGTGCTCACCCTGCCCATCCAGGAGACCGCGCCCACCGCCGCCGTGTTCGGCACGCTGCGCCGCGACGACGGCGGAGCGGACAGGCTGGCGCTGGCACTGGCGCAGGCACACACCCTCGGTGTCGCGGTGCGATGGCCCGCCCTGCCGGGCAACCACGTCGACCTGCCGACCTACCCGTTCCAGCGCGAGCGGTACTGGCCGACGGTCGCGCCGACCCACGCCCGCGACGACGAGCTGTGGACGGCGCTGGCCGACCCCGAGAAGCACCTGAACCTGCCCGCCGACGCGCTCGCCGACGTCCTGCCCGCCCTGCGGTCGTGGCGCGAGCAGCGGTCCGCGGAATCCACCGTGGACGACTGGCGGTACCGGGTGGCGTGGCGCCCGGTCACCGGCGTCCGTGACCGGGTGCCGGACGGCGAATGGCTGCTCGTCACGGCCTCCGGGGTCGACGACACCGACGTGCGGGCCGCGTTCGCGAACTCGGGAGTCCCGTTCCGGGTGCTGGTCCTCGACGAGACCGACCTCGACCGGGTGACGCTCGCGGCCCGACTGCCGGGCGAGGTCACCAGCATCGTGTCCCTGCTGGCCGTGGCCGAACAACCGTGCGCCACGCATCCGGACCTGCCGCTGGGCCTCGCACTCACGATCACCCTGGTCCAGGCGCTGGGTGACACCACCGCGCCGGTCTGGGCACTGACCAGGGGCGCGGTGTCCACGAACGACACCGAGCCACTCACCAACCCGTCGCAGGCACTGACACTCGGCGTCGGCTGGACCGCCGCGCTGGAGCACCCGCGCCGCTGGGGCGGTGTGGTGGACCTGCCCGCCGCCCTCGACGAGCGGGCCGGGCGCCGTCTGCTGACCGTCCTCGCGGGCGGCACCGGCGAGGACCAGCTCGCGATCCGCGCGACCGGCACGCTCGCCCGTCGGGTCGTGCGCGCGCCGGCCTCCGGTGCCCCGTCCGGACGGTGGACGCCGACCGGGACGACGCTCGTCACCGGCGGCACCGGTCAGATCGGCCCCCGGCTCGTGAGGTGGCTGCTCGACCAGGGTGCCACCGACATCGTGCTCACCAGCCGCACGGCCACCGAACACGACTTCGGCGAGCACGTCACGGTCGCCGCCTGCGACATCGCGGACCGCGTCGCGCTCACCGCGTTGCTCACCGAGCTCGCCGACGCCGGCCGTCCCGTCCGCACCGTCGTGCACGCGGCCGCCGTCATCGAGCTGTCCTCATTGGACGCCGCGTCTCTCGACCACGTCGCCAGGGTCGTCGGCGCGAAGGCCACCGGTGCCCGCAACCTGCACGAGCTGGCGACCGACCTCGACAGTTTCGTGCTGTACTCGTCCAACGCGGGCCTGTGGGGCAGCGGTGACCACGCTGCCTATGTGGCGGCCAACGCCTACCTCGCCGCTCTCGCACAACACCGCCGTGCGGCCGGCCTGCCCGCCACCGCGATCCACTGGGGGAAGTGGCCGGACAGCGACGAGGTCCGGGAGTTGTTCGACTCCGACGACCCGTTCGGCGCACGCCGATCCGGCCTCGCCCACCTCGACCCGGACCTGGCGATGACCGGACTGCGGCGCGCGCTGGACGACGACGAGACGGTGCTGGCACTCACCGGGGTCCGGTGGGAGCGCTACTACCCGGTGTTCGCCTCCGGCCGCACGACAACCCTGTTCGACCTGGTGCCGGAGGTCGCGGCGCTGACCGCCACGCCGGTGGCGGCATCGACCGGGATCGCTGACCGGCTGCGGACCCTGCCCGCCACCGGACGCCGGCAGGCGCTGCTGCGGATCGTCCGGGACGAGGCCGCCGCCGTTCTCGGGCACACCAGCACGGACGCACTGTCCGAGCGCGTCGCCTTCCGCGACGCGGGTTTCGACTCGGTCACCGCGGTCGACCTGCGCAACCGCCTCACCGCCGCCACCGGCGCGGCACTGCCCGCGACACTCGTGTTCGACCACCCGAACCCGCAGGCGCTCACGGAGTTCCTGCACGCGGAACTCTTCGGGGCGACCACGAACGTCCCCGTGACCGGTCGGATCGACAACACCGACGCTGACACCGACCCAGACACCGGCCCTGACACCGACCCGATCGTCGTCGTCTCCATGGCCTGCCGCTTCCCCGGCGGGGTCAGCTCCCCGGAGGACCTGTGGCGACTCGTGGCCGACGGGGTCGACGCCGTCGGCCCTGCCCCGGCCGACCGAGGCTGGGACATCCAGGCCGTGGGCGGCTTCCTCGCCGACGTGGCGGGTTTCGACGCCGGGTTCTTCGGCATCTCCCCGCGCGAGGCCATCGGCATGGATCCGCAGCAGCGGCTCCTGCTCGAGACGACCTGGGAGACCGTCGAACGCGCCGGCATCGACATGACCACCCTGCGCGGCACCCCGACCGGCGTGTTCGTCGGCGGCGCCTACCAGGACTACGGCCAGATCGACGCCGACGTCCACTCCGTCACCGGGGTGTCGCCGTCGCTGATGTCCGGCCGGATCTCCTACCTGTACGGGTTCGAGGGACCGGCGGTCACCCTCGACACCGGATGTTCCTCCGCGCTCGTCGCCCTTCACCTCGCGTGCCAGTCACTGCGCACCGGGGAGAGCACGCTCGCCATCGCCGGCGGCGCCACCGTCATGGCCAGCCCGGCCGAGTTCGCCGGTTTCGGTGAGCTGGACGCATTGTCGGCCCAGGGCAGGTGCAAGGCGTTCGGCGCGGACGCCGACGGCTTCGGCATGGCCGAGGGCGTCGGTGTGCTGCTGTTGGAACGACTGTCCGACGCGCGGCGCAACGGCCACCCGGTGCTGGCCGTCGTGGCCGGCAGCGCGGTGAACCAGGACGGCGCGTCGAACGGCCTGACCGCGCCGAACGGACCGTCCCAGCAGCGGGTCATCCGTGCCGCCCTCGCCGCGGCCGGACTGTCCCCACATGACGTCGACGTGGTGGAGGCACACGGAACCGGTACGAAACTCGGCGACCCGATCGAGGCCGGTGCGTTGCTCGCCACCTACGGCGTGGACCGTGAGACGCCGCTGTACCTCGGCTCGGTCAAGTCGAACATCGGGCACACCCAGCTCGCGTCCGGCGCGGCGAGCCTCATGAAGATGGTGCTCGCCCTGCGCCACGGGGTGCTGCCGCCCACCCTGCACGCGGACGAGCCGTCCCCGCACGTCGACTGGTCCTCCGGTGCGCTGCACCTGCTGACCGCGGGCCTGCCGTGGCCCGAGGCCGGCAGGCCGCGCCGCGGCGGCGTGTCGTCGTTCGGGATCAGCGGCACGAACGTGCACGTGATTCTCGAACAGGCGCCCGCCGACCAGGAGCCCGACGAGTCCCCCGTGGGCGGCTCGGTGCCGTGGCTGGTGTCCGGCAGGTCCGCCGGGGCACTGGCCGCCCAGGCGGGCCGGCTCGTCGAGGTCGCCGAACCGGTGGCCGACGTCGGCTGGTCGCTGCTGCGCGGCAGACAGGCGTTCGAGCACCGCGCTGTCGTACTCACCGACCACGAGCAGGGCGTGGCGACCGTCGCCGACGGGGCCACCGCACCCGGTGTGGTGACCGGGACCGTGGTGCCGGGCTCGGCGGGTCCGGTGTTCGTCTTTCCCGGTCAGGGTTCCCAGTGGCAGGGGATGGGCACCGAACTGTTGGCGACCTCCGAGGTCTTCCGGGCGAGTATCGACGACTGCGCCGCCGCGCTCGCCCCGCACGTCGACTGGTCGCTCACCGACGTGATCTCCGGTGCTGTCGACGAGACCCTGCTGTCCAGGGTTGACGTCGTCCAACCGGCCCTGTTCGCGATGATGGTCTCGCTGGCCGCGGTGTGGCGGGCCAACGGCGTCGAACCGGCCGCCGTTGTCGGGCACTCGCAGGGCGAGATCGCGGCGGCCCACGTCGCCGGTGCGCTCTCGCTCGACGACGCCGCGGCGGTGGTCGCGTTGCGCAGCAAGGCGTTGTTGCCGCTCGGTGGCCGGGGCGGCATGGTGTCGCTGCCGTGCTCGCTGGAGACGGCCAGCGAACTGATCGCCCCGTGGGGCGCGGACATCTCGGTGGCCGCGGTGAACGGGCCGCTCACGGTGGTCGTGTCCGGCGCGGCCGCCGCACTCGACGAGCTGATGGCGGCCTGCGAGCGGGATGGCGTGCGCGCCAAGCGAATCTCGGTGGACTACGCGTCGCACTCCCCGCACGTGGAGGAGATCCGCGACGAGCTGGTCCGGGTGCTCGCGCACGTGAGGCCACGGCAGGCCGCCGTGCCGCTCTACTCGACGGTGACCGGTGAGCCGATCGACACGACGACCATGGACGTCAGGTACTGGTACCGGAACCTGCGCACCCGCGTCCGACTCGACACCGCGGTGACCGCGTTGGTCGCCGACGGCTACCGCACGTTCGTCGAGGTCAGCCCGCACCCGGTGCTGACCTCGGCCCTCACCGAGACCTGCGAGGCGGCGGGCGGCGAGTTCGTGGTCGTCGGCACGCTGCGCCGCGACGACGGTGGCGCGGCGCGCCTGGTGACCTCGTTCGCGCAGGCGTGGGTCGCCGGCGTCGATGTGGACTGGGCCCAGTCCTTCGGGGCTGCGGGCCGTCGGGTCGATCTCCCCACCTACGCCTTCCAACGGAACCGGTACTGGTGGGAGCCCGCCCCCGACTCACGGGCGGGGTTCGGCGACACGGAGTTCTGGGACCTCGTCTCTGACGGCGACGCCGACTCGCTCGCGGCCGCCCTCGACGTGGACCCCGAACTCGCCAGGAAGGTGGCACCGGGCCTGGACGCGTGGCGCCGCCGGGCCAGCGAGCGATCGACGGTGGACTCATGGCGCTACGGGATCGGGTGGACCCCCGTGCGCGCGGACGGCCGGACCGACGGCGACTGGCTGGTCGTCCTGCCAGCGGGTCACGAGGACGACCCGTGGGTGAGCGCCGTGCTCGACGCGCTCGGAGCGCGGGCGGTGCCGGTGGTGGCTCCGGACCCGGCGCCGGACCGGGCGGGTCTCACCGGCCTGATCAGCGACGCGGCGGCCACCCTCGCCGCGACCGGGACCGCCGCTCACCCGGCCGGGATCCTGTCGCTGCTCGGCATCGTCGAGCAGCCGCTCGCGGGGACACCGGTGCCCGCCGGGCTCGCGGCGACCGTCACGCTCGTGCAGGCCGTCGGCGACGCCGGGGTCGACGCACCCGTGTGGTGCGTGACCCGGGGCGCGGTGTCGACCGGCGACCACGACCCCCTGACCAACCCGGCACAGTCAGCCGTGTGGGGTTACGGCAGGGTGGCCGCACTGGAGCTGCCCGGCCTGTGGGGCGGCCTGGTCGACCTCCCTCCGGTGGTGGACGACCACGTCGCGCGGCGGCTGGACGGAGTCCTCGCGGGCACCGAGGACCAGGTCGCGATCCGTTCGGCCGGGGTGTTCGGCCGCAGGCTCGTCCACGCGCGGCCCGCGTCGCGCAAGCGGCCGTTCCGGCCCACCGGGACGGTCCTGATCACCGGCGGCACCGGTGGTGTCGGCGGTGAGGTGGCCCGCTGGGTCGCCGCCGCCGGTGCCGAGCACCTGCTGCTCACCAGCCGCCGTGGCCCGGACGCGCCGGGCGCGGCGGACCTGGCCGACGAGCTGCGGGCGACCGGCGCCCGGGTGACGGTCACGGCGTGCGACGTCGCCGACCGCGAAGCCCTCGACGCGCTGCTCGACTCCGTCCCCGCCGAGCTGCCCCTGACCGCCGTCTTCCACGCGGCCGGCGGGACCGACCACGACGCCGAGGTCCGTGAGCTGGACGTGCCCGGCCTGACCTCGTTGTTCGGTGCGAAGGTCGCCGGTGCGGTACACCTGCACGAGTTGACCGCGCTGCGCGGCATCGAGCTGGTGGACTTCGTGCTGTTCTCCTCCGGCGCCGGAGTGTGGGGCAGCGGGCGCCAACCCGGCTACGCCGCCGCCAACGCCTACCTCGACGCGCTGGCCGAGTCCCGCCGCGCCACCGGCCGCCCCGCTACGTCGGTGGCGTGGGGCGCGTGGGGGCGCGTGGGGATCGCGGCCCAGGCGGACAACGACGAGCAGCTGGTCCGCCGGGGTGTGCTGGCGATGGATCCGGCGCTCGCGGTCGCCGCGCTGCACGGCGCCGTCGAGGACGGTGCCGCCACCCTCGTGGTGTCCAACATGGACTGGTCCCGGTTCGCGTCGAGCTTCACCGCCGTGCGCCCGAGTCCGCTGGTCGGGGACCTTCCCGCGGTTCGCGCGCTCTCCGAGGCGACACCGGACGATCAGGTCGACCAGGGCGCGCTGCGGTCCCGACTGGACGGACTGCGTCCCGCCGAACGGGAACGGGAGATGGTGGAGCTGGTACGCGCGGAGGCGGGCGTGGTACTCGGCCTCGACACGACCGAGCCGGTGCCCGTCGCCCGGCCGTTCCGGGACTTCGGCCTCGACTCGGTCACCGCCGTCGAACTGCGCAACCGGCTGCGGGCGGCCACCGGGCTGACCCTGTCCGGCGGTGTGGTCTTCGACTACCCGACCGCGACCGCCCTGGCCTCCTACCTGCTGGCCCAGCTCTACCCCGAGGACGCGACCTCGGTCGCCGACCCGGACGCCGAGATCCGTGCCGCGCTCGCGACGATCCCCGTCAGCAGGCTGCGCCAGGCCGGTGTGCTGGATCTGGTACTGAGCCTCGCGTCCGAGGACGGCGGTACGGGCACCGGCACCGACGCCGAGGCGAACGGCGACTCGCTCGACGACCTGGACGGCGAGGACCTGCTGCGCCTCGCAGGCGAGATCACGAACTGACCTGAAACCGGAGCACGATGACCAACGACCGTTACGTCGAGGCACTGCGCGCGTCGCTGCGGAAGATCGAGCTGCTGGAGCGACAGAACCAGCAGCTCGTGGCGAGCGCGGTCGAGCCGATCGCGATCGTCGGCATGGGTTGCCGGTACCCCGGCGGGGTCACCTCTCCGGAGGAGCTGTGGGACCTGGTGGCCGGCGGGCACGACGCGGTCGGCCCGTTCCCCGCCGACCGGGGCTGGGACCTCGGGGCGTTGGGCGGCGGCGAGAGCCTGACCGTCGAGGGCGGCTTCCTCGACGGGGCGCTTGACTTCGACCCGGCGTTCTTCGGGATCTCGCCGCGTGAGGCGACGGCCATGGATCCGCAGCAGCGACTGCTGCTGGAGGTCGCGTGGGAGGCGCTGGAGCGGGCCGGTATCGCCCCGGACTCACTGCGGGGCAGCAGGACGGGCGTGTTCACCGGCACCACCGGCCAGGACTACTCGACGGTCGTCATCGACTCCGACGACGACCTGAAGGTCTACGGCAGCACGGCGTTCGCCGCGAGCGTGCTGTCCGGCCGGATCGCCTACGTGCTCGGCCTTGAGGGGCCGGCGGTCACCGTGGACACCGGCTGTTCGTCCTCGCTGGTGGCGATCCACTGGGCGATCCACGCCCTGCGGTCGGGGGAGTGCTCGGTCGCGCTGGCCGGTGGCGCCACGGTCATGACGACCCCGGCGCCGTTCGAGGCGTTCACCGCACAGGGCCACGGCCTGGCCGCGGACGGGCGGTGCAAGGCGTTCTCCGAGTCGGCCGACGGCACCGGCTGGGGCGAGGGCGTCGGCGTGGTGGTGCTGGAGCGGTTGTCGGACGCGCAGCGCAACGGGCATCCCGTGCTGGCCGTTCTACGCGGCTCGGCACTCAACTCCGACGGGGCGTCCAACGGGCTGACCGCTCCGAACGGCCCGTCACAGCAACGGGTCATCCGTGCCGCCCTCGACAGCTGCGGACTGTCCACGCAGGACGTCGACGTCGTCGAGGCACACGGAACGGGAACCGACCTCGGTGACCCGATCGAGGCGCAGGCCCTGTTGGAGACCTACGGCCAGGATCGGTCGACGCCGCTGCTGCTCGGCACGGTGAAGTCGAACATCGGGCACACCCAGGCCGCCGCGGGTGTGGCCGGCGTGATCAAGATGGTGCAGGCACTCCGTCACGGTCTCGCGCCCGCGACCCTGCATGTCGGTGAGCCGTCGTCGCATGTGGACTGGGCCGCCGGTTCGATCGACCTGCTCACCGAGGGCACCGAGTGGCCGTCGGTGGACCGTCCGCGCCGGGCCGGGGTGTCGGCTTTCGGCATCAGCGGCACCAACGCCCACGTGATCGTCGAGCAGGCGCCGGTCGTGGTCGCCGACCCGACACCGGTCACCGTGACACCGTCGGCGGTGCCGTGGGTCTTCTCCGCCCGCTCGGCGGCCGCACTGGACGAGCAGATCGAGCGGGTCACCGCCGCGACGGCCGGTCGGTCCTCCGTTGACGTTGCGTTGTCCCTTGCCGGCCGGGCGATGATGCCTCATCGCGCGGTGTTCGCGGACGGCGCCGAGATCGCCCGTGGGGTCACCGGCGACGGGCTGACGGGATTCCTGTTCTCCGGCCAGGGGTCGCAACGGCTCGGGATGGGTCGCGAGCTGCATGCGCGGTTTCCGGTGTTCGCGTCGGTGTTCGACGAGGTCGTGGACCGGTTTCCGGGGCTGCGTGAGGTTGTGTGGGGTAGTGATGTCGACAAGTTGAGTCGGACGGGGTGGGCGCAGCCGGCGTTGTTCGCGTTGCAGGTGGCGTTGTTCCGGTTGGTTGAGTCGTTCGGTGTTGTGCCGGACTGTCTGGCTGGCCATTCGATCGGTGAGATCGCGGCGGCTCATGCGGCGGGTGTGTTCTCGTTGGATGACGCGTGCACCCTGGTGGGTGCGCGGGCGCGGTTGATGGAGGCGTTGCCTGAGGGTGGCGCGATGGTGGCGGTGCGGTGTTCCGAGGACGAGTTGACGTTGACCGGGGGTGTGTCGGTCGCGGCGGTGAATGGTCCGGATTCGGTGGTGGTGTCGGGTGTCGAGTCTGAGGTCATGGCGGTGGTGGGGGACCGTAAGTACAGGCGGCTGGCGGTGTCGCACGCGTTCCACTCGCCGTTGATGGACCCCATGCTTGAGGCGTTCCGGGCCGCCATCGCCGGGATCTCCTTCGCCACGCCGACGATCCCGTTGCCCAAGGACGTCTCGTCGGTCGACTACTGGGTCGATCAGGTGCGCGACACCGTCCGCTTCGCCGATGACGTCACCACGATGACCGACGCCGGGGTCACGACGTTCCTGGAGATCGGACCCGACGGCACGCTGTCCGCGCTCACGAACGGGATTCCGTTGCTGCGCAAGGACCGCGACGAGGAAACCGCGTTCGTCGCCGGTCTCGCACGCCTGCACACCGTCGGCGTCACCCCGCGCTGGCACGCCCTGTTCGACGGCACCGGCGCCCGCCGTGTCGACCTGCCGACCTACCCGTTCCAGCACGCCCGCTACTGGCCGTCGAACCCGAAACACACCGGCGACCCCACCGGGCTGGGACAACGCGCCGCCGGGCACCCGCTGCTCGGTGCTGTGGTCGAGTTGGCCGACGATGGCGGCGCGGTGTTCACCAGCCGCCTGTCGTCGGCAACCCACCCGTGGCTCGCCGACCACGTCGTCCTCGGCCAGATCCTGTTCCCCGGCACAGGCTTTCTCGAACTGGTGGCCCACGCGGGCGACGAGCTCGGCTGCGGCCGCGTCGAGGAGCTGACCCTCGCCGCGCCGCTCGTGCTCACCGGAGCGGTCCGACTCCAACTCCGCCTCGGCGCCGCCGACGCGCAGGGCCGCAGAACGGTCAGCGTGCACAGCCTGCCCGACAACGCCGACGACGGCCCGTGGGTACGGCACGCGAGCGGCACACTGTCCCCGGCCGACCCACCGGGAGTGCCGCTCACCGAGTGGCCGCCGCCGGGCGCCGAACCCGTCGAGGTCGGCGACCTCTACCGCGGCCTCGCCGAGGGCGGCCGCACCTACGGCCCGGTCTTCCAGGGCCTGCGCGCGGTCTGGCTCGCCGAGGACACCGTCTACGCGGAGGCCGTCCTTCCCGATCCGACCGGCAACCATGCCGCGGCGGCGCCCTTCGGGCTGCACCCGGCGCTGCTCGACGCCGCGCTGCACGCCGTGTCGTTCGCCGACCTCGGGGTCATCAGCCGCGGCGGGCTGCCGTTCACGTGGGAGGGCGTCTCCCTGCACGCGGCGGGCGCCACGGCCGTGCGTGCCCGGCTGGCCCGCACCGGCGAGGACTCCGTGTCGATCGTCGTCGCCGACACCCACGGCGAGCCGGTGCTGTCGGTGGACCAGCTCGTGGTGCGGGCCGTGTCGGCCGAGCAGCTCGCCGTCGCCGGGGTCGTCGACCGGGACGCCCTGTTCCAGGTGGACTGGGTCGCCGCCGCGCCGGCCGGGGCGGCCGTGGAGGACGCGCCGTGGCTGGAGTCGCTCCCCGACGGTCCGACCCCGCCGCTGGTGCTCACCGAGGCGACCGGCGCGAGCGCCGACCCCCTTGCCGCCACCCGTGACCTGACCGCCGAGGTGCTCACCCGCCTGCTGTCCTGGCTGGCCGCACCAGCGCACGCCGAGTCGACCCTCGTGGTGGTCACCGACGGCGCGACGACCGGTGACGACCTCGCCGCCGCCGCGGTCTGGGGCCTGGTGCGCACCGCGCAGGCAGAACACCCGGGACGGTTCCGGCTCGTCGACCTCGACGGGTCCCGCGAGCCGCTCGGCCGGGCACTCGCGGTCGACGAACCCCAGGTGGCCGTGCGTGGCGGCGAGATCACGGTGCCCCGGCTGGCCCGTACCCGTCCTGGCACCGGCGAGAACCCGTGGACCGGCACGGTGCTCGTCACGGGTGGCACCGGCGGGCTCGGCGCGCGGATCGCCCGCCACCTCGTCACCGCGCACGGGGTGACCGACCTGCTGCTGCTGTCCCGAGGCGGCCCGGCCGCCGCGGGGACCCTGGTCGAGGAGCTGGCCGAGGCCGGCGCCACCGCCGAGGTCGTCGCGTGCGACGTCGGCGACCGCGCGGCGCTCGCCGCGACCCTGGCCGGCCGCGAGATCGGCGCCGTCGTGCACACCGCCGGTGTCCTCGACGACGGCCTGCTCGTGTCCCAGACCCCGCAGCGGTTCGACAGCGTACTGCGTCCGAAGGCCGACGCCGCCTGGTACCTGCACGAACTGGTCGGCGAGGTCGGCGCTTTCGTGCTGTTCTCCTCCGCGTCGGCCACCCTGGGCAGCCCAGGACAGGCCAACTACTCGGCGGCCAACGCCTTCCTCGACGGCCTCGCCGCGCACCGCCACGCACTCGGCCAGCCGGCGACCTCCCTCGCGTGGGGGCCGTGGGACCGGACCGCCGGTATGACCCGAGGGCTCAGCGAGTCCGACGTGGAGCGCCTGGAGCGCTCCGGGATGCCGCCGCTGACGGCCGAGGCGGGGGTCGCGTTGTTCGACGCCGCGGTCGCCGCCGGACCGCCCGCGCTCGTACCGGTGCGGCTCGACCTGCCCGTGCTGCGGACCATGGGCGACGTGCCGCCACTGCTGCGCGGCCTGGTCAGGGCGCAGGGCAGGCGCGCGGTCACGGTCGTCTCGGCCGCCGCCGACGACCTCGTCGGCAGGCTCGCGGGTCTGTCGGCCGACGAGCGTCGCGCGACCGTCCTCGGTATCGCCCGCACGGCGATCGCGGCCGTGCTCGGGCACGCCGACGCGGCGGCGGTCGACCCGGCCGCCCCGTTCACCGACCTGGGATTCGACTCGCTCACCGGGGTGGAGCTGCGCAACCGGCTGACCGAACAGACCGGGCTGCGGTTGCCGGCGACCCTCGTGTTCGACCACCCGAGCGCCACAGCACTCACGAACCACGTGCTCGACGAGCTGTTCGGGTCGGATGTCGACCTACCGGCACCCGTCCGCGCCGCGGTGACCGGTGACGACCCGATCGTCATCGTCGGCATGGCCTGCCGGTACCCGGGCGGTGTGCGGACTCCCGAGGACCTGTGGGACCTGGTCGCCGACGGTCGGGACGCGATCGGCGGGTTCCCCGAGAACCGAGGCTGGGACCTCACCGCGATCTACGACCCCGACCCGGCGGCGGTCGGTCGCACCCACGTCACCGACGGCGGTTTCCTGCACGACGCGGGCTCCTTCGACGCCGACTTCTTCGGGATGAGCCCCCGGGAGGCGCTCGCCACCGACTCCCAGCAGCGGCAACTGCTCGAGGTCACGTGGGAGGCGATGGAACGCGCGGGCATCGACCCGTCCACCCTGCGCGGCAGCCGGACCGGCGTGTTCGCGGGCGTCATGTACGGCGACTACGTGAGCCTGCTCGGCGACGACGAGTTCGAGGGATTCCGCGGCGCCGGAGCCTCACCGGCCGTGCTGACGGGTCGCCTGTCCTACACGTTCGGGTTCGAGGGCCCGGCGGTCACCGTGGACACGGCGTGCTCGTCGTCGTTGGTGGCGATGCACCTCGCGGCACAGGCGCTGCGCTCGGACGACTGCTCGCTCGCCGTGGCCGGCGGGGTGACCGTCCTGTCGACCCCCATGCCGTTCGTCGAGTTCTCCCGCCAGGGTGGACTGGCCGCGGACGGCCGGTGCAAGGCGTTCGGGGACTCCGCCGACGGTGTCGGCTGGTCCGAGGGCGTCGGCATGGTCGTTCTGGAGCGGCTGTCCGACGCGAAACGCAACGGGCACCGGATACTGGCCGTCCTGCGGGGATCGGCGGTCAACCAGGACGGCGCGTCGAACGGGATGAGCGCACCGAACGGCCCGTCGCAGAAACGGGTGATCCGACAGGCGTTGGCGAATGCCGGACTGTCGACCCGGGACGTCGATGTCGTCGAGGCGCACGGCACCGGAACCACGCTCGGTGACCCGATCGAGGCGCAGGCGTTGCTGGCGACCTACGGCCGGGACCGCGAGACGCCGTTGCTGTTGGGCGCGATCAAGTCGAACCTGGGCCACACCCAGGCGGCCGCCGGGGTGGCGGGCGTGATCAAGATGATCGAGGCCATGCGGCACGGCGTGGTTCCGCCGACCCTGCACGCGGACGTCCCGTCCACGCACGTGGACTGGTCGGCGGGTGAGGTGGAGCTGGCGACGACCGCCGTCGACTGGCCCACCGTCGACCGTCCCCGGCGGGCGGCCGTGTCGTCGTTCGGGATCAGCGGCACGAACGCGCACGTGATCGTCGAGCAACCGCCCGCCGAGCGGGAGGTCCCCCGGCCGAGGGCCGGTGCGGTCCCCTGGGTGGTGTCGGCGAAGACGGACGCCGCACTGGACGCACAGCTGGACCGACTGACGGCCGTGGATCGCACGGCCCATGACGTCGGCTTCTCCCTGCTGACCCGATCCTCGTTCGACCGCCGGGCGGTGCTGCTGGACGGGGTGGAGGTCGCCCGTGGTGTGGCGGCGCCCGGCCGGGTCGCGTTCCTGTTCGCCGGACAGGGCGCGCAGCGCCTTGGCATGGGCCGGGAGTTGCACGGGCTGTTCCCCGTGTTCGCCTCGGCGTTCGACGAGATCGTGGACCGGTTCCCCGGGTTGCGGGACGTGGTCTGGGGTGACGAGGAGTCGTTGACCCGGACGGGTTGGGCGCAGCCGGCGTTGTTCGCGTTCGAGGTGGCGCTCTACCGCCTGGTCGAGTCGTTGGGTGTTCGGCCGGATGTGCTGGTCGGTCATTCGATCGGTGAGATCGCGGCTGCCCAGGTGGCCGGCGTGTTCTCCCTGGATGACGCGTGCACCCTCGTGGAGGCACGTGCCCGGTTGATGCAGGCGTTGCCCGAGGGTGGCGTGATGGTCGCCATCCGTACCTCTGACGTGACGCTGTCCGACGGGGTGTCGATCGCGGCGGTCAACGGTCCGGACAATGTCGTTCTCGCGGGTGTCGAGGCCGAGGTCATGGTGGCGGTGGGGGACCGTGAGCACAAGCGGCTCGCGGTGTCGCACGCGTTCCACTCGCCGTTGATGGACCCGATGCTGGACGATTTCCGTGCCGCCATCGCCGGGATCACCTTCCAGGAGCCCGTGGTCGCCTTCGTCAAGGATGTGGCGAACCCGGAGTACTGGGTGCGGCAGGTCCGGGAGACCGTGCGGTTCGCCGACGACGTCGCCGCGGCCGGTGCCGACACGTTCGTGGAGATCGGCCCTGACGGCACGCTGTCCGCGCTGGTCGACGGGATTCCGTTGCTGCGCAGGGACCGTGACGAGAACACGGCCTTCCTGACCGGGCTGGCCAGACTGCACGTCGCCGGAACCACGGTGGACTGGACTCCGTTGGTGGCCGGCGGTCGACTCGTCGACCTGCCCACCTATGCGTTCCAACACGAGTGGTTCTGGCCCGCGCCGTCCGGCAGGACCGGCGACCCGGAAGGGCTCGGGCTCGTCGCGGCCGACCACCCGCTGCTCGGCGCGGCCGTGCCGCTCGCCGACGGCGACGGCCTCCTGTTCACCTCCCGACTCTCGCTCGGCACCCAGCCGTGGCTGGCCGACCACACCGTCGGCGGCCAGGTCCTCGTTCCCGGCACCGCACTGCTCGAACTCGCCATCCGCGCGGGCGACGAGGTCGGTTGTGGGCACGTGGCCGAACTGGTCCTCGCCGAACCACTGGTGCTGCCCGCCCACGGCGCCCTCGCGCTCCAGGTGGCCGTTGGCGAGCCCGGCGCGGACGGCAGCCGGCCCGTGACCATCCACTCCCGTCCCAACGACCGCCACGACGCGCCCTGGACCAAGCACGCCACCGGTTCCCTGAGTACGGCCGGCCCGGCGGTCGAGTCGGATCTCGCCGCCTGGCCACCGGCCGACGCGACACCGGTCGACCTCACCGGGTTCCACGACGGCCTCGCCGAGGCGGGATTCGTCTACGGGCCGGTCTTCCGCGGTCTGCGCGCCGCCTGGCACGCCGGCGACACCGTGTACGCCGAGACGGCCCTGCCGGACGTGGTCGGCGACGCCGACCGCTACGGCCTGCACCCCGCGCTGTTCGACGCCGCTCTGCACGCCATCGGCGCCGCCGGCCTCGGTATGCCCACGGGCGCGGTGCCGTTCTCGTGGGAGGGCGTGACCCTGCACACGGCCCACGCGACCACGGTGCGCGTCCGCGTCACGCGCACCGGTGAGGACCGCGTGTCCCTCACCCTCGCCGACCCCGCCGGCGGCGCTGTCGCCACGGTCGACGCGCTCGTGTTGCGTGCCGTCGACCCGGCGGGCGCGCTCGTGCGTGACGCTCTGCACGGTATCGACCAGGTGCCGATTCCGCTGCCCGGCGACCCCGCCACGGCGGCGATCCTCGGTACCGACCCGTTCGGTCTCGACCTGCCCGCCTTCGACAGTGACGCGGTGGTTGGCCGACCGGAGGTGGTGCTGGCCTGCCTCGAAGGGACCGGTGACCCGGTCGCCGACGCACACGACCTCACCCACCGGACGCTGACCCTGATCCAGGACTGGCGGCATCCCGCCCGCCTGGTGTTCGTCTCCCGCGCCGGTGACCTGCCCGCCACGGCCGCGCACGGGCTGGTGCGTTCCGCCGACGCCGAGCAGCCCGGCAGGTTCGGCACGGTCGAACTGGCCGACGGCTGGACCTCCGCGACGCTCCTGCTCGCGCTCGCCGCCGACGAGCCGCGGCTCACTGTCGGCACGGACGTGACCGCCGCACGTCTCGTGCGGGTGCGAGCCACGGCCGCACCCACCACCTGGGCCGGCACGGTCGTGGTGACCGGCGGCAACGGAAGCCTCGGCGCGCTCGTCACCCGTCACCTCGCCGAGGCCCACGACGTCACCGACCTGTTGCTGCTGTCCCGAACCGGCACCGTGCCCGACGCACTGTCCGATGTGGACGGGGTGCGGGCGTCGGTGTGCGACGTGGCCGACCGTGCCGCACTCGAGTCGGCCCTGAACGGTGAGACCGTCTCGGCCGTGGTGCACGCCGCGGGCGTACTCGCCGACGGCACGATGGAGTCACTGACCGCGCAGCGGATCGACACCGTGTTCGGACCGAAGGTCGACGCCGCCTGGCACCTGCACGAGCTGTTGCCCGCCGCGACACACGTGCTGTTCTCCTCCGCCGCCGGGGTGTTCGGCGCCGCGGGACAGGGAAACTACGCGGCCGCCAACGCCTTCCTCGACGCGCTCGCCGAGCACCACCCCGACACGGTCTCGCTGGCCTGGGGCCCGTGGACGGTGGGCATGGCAGGCGATGTCGACGAGGCCCGCACCGGAATGCCGGCGTTGTCGACCCAACAGGGCCTCGCCCTGTTCGACGCCGCCCTCGCCGCCGGTCGGTCGACCGTGGTCCCCGTGCGGCTTCCCCGCGTGCGAGGCGGACAGGTTCCGCCGCTGCTGCGCGGACTGGTCCGGGTGCCGACCCGGCGTGGCGTCGCCAGGGTGTCCGACGCGGCCCCCGGCCTGATCGGCAGGCTCACCGCGCTGGGAGAGGCCGACCGGCTCACCCTGCTCACCGACCTCGTCCGCGGCCAGGTCGCGGGAGTGCTCGGCCACCCGAACGTCGACCGGGTCGACCCCGACCGCGCGTTCCACGAGCTGGGGTTCGACTCGCTGACCGCGGTCGAACTGCGCAACCGCCTCACCACCGAGACCGGGCTGCGGCTGCCCGCGACACTCGTGTTCGACCACCCGTCGACGACCGTCCTCGCCGAGTACCTGGCGTCCGAACTGCTCGGCACCGTCCCGGTGACCGAGATGGTGGACCCGGTCACCACGGCAGGCCAGAACGACCCGATCGTCGTGGTCGGCATGGCCTGCCGGTTCCCCGGCGGCGTCGCGACCCCCGAGGACCTGTGGCGGCTCGTCCGTGACGGCGTCGACGCGATCACCGACCTGCCCGGCAACCGAGGCTGGGACCTGGACTCCCTGTTCCACCCCGACCCGGACCGGCCGGGCACCTCACACAGCGCGTCCGGCGGGTTCCTGCACGACGCCGGCCTGTTCGACCCCGCGTTCTTCGGGATGAGCCCCCGTGAGGCGCTCACCACCGACGCACAGCAGCGGTTGCTGCTCCAGGCATCCTGGGAGGCGTTGGAGCGAGCAGGGATCGACCCGGCCTCGTTGCGTGGCAGCAGGACCGGTGTGTTCGCCGGGGTGATGTACAACGACTACGCGGCGTTGCTGCGGGGCGAGGAACACGAGGGCTACCAGGGGCAGAGCAGCGCGGCGAGTATCGCGTCCGGGCGGATCGCGTACACGTTCGGGCTGGAGGGCCCCGCGGTCACGGTCGACACCGCGTGTTCGTCGTCGTTGGTGGCGATGCACCTGGCCGCCCAGGCGTTGCGGTCGGGGGAGTGCACGCTGGCGCTCGTCGGCGGGGTGACGGTGATGTCGACGCCGTCGCCGTTCGTCGAGTTCTCGCGGCAGGGTGGTCTGGCTCCCGACGGGCGGTGCAAGGCGTTCGGGGATTCCGCCGACGGTGTCGGCTGGTCCGAGGGCGTCGGCGTGCTGGTGCTGGCCCGACAGTCGGACGCCATCCGGTCCGGGCGGCCGGTACTCGCGGTACTGCGTGGCTCGGCGATCAACTCCGACGGTGCGTCCAACGGGTTGACGGCGCCGAATGGTCCGTCGCAGCAGCGGGTGATCCGTCAGGCGTTGGCCAACGCTGGTCTGTCGACCCGGGACGTCGACGTGGTGGAGGCGCACGGCACCGGAACCACGCTCGGTGACCCGATCGAGGCGCAGGCGTTGCTGGCGACCTACGGCCAGGACCGCGAGGCGCCGCTGCTGCTGGGCACGGTCAAGTCGAACCTCGGGCACACCCAGGCGGCCGCCGGTGTGGCCGGCGTGATCAAGATGATCGAGGCCATGCGGCACGGCGTGGTCCCGCCGACCCTGTACGCGGATGTCCCGTCCTCACGGGTCGAGTGGGCCGACGGTGAGATCGAGCTGGCGACGACCGCCGTCGACTGGCCCCCCGTCGACCGTCCCCGACGGGCGGCCGTGTCGTCGTTCGGGTTGAGCGGCACGAACGCACACGTGATCCTGGAAGCGGGCCCTGCCGCGCCCGCGCCCGCCAGTACCGCCGTGTTGCCGTGGTTGGTGTCGGCGAAGTCCGCCGAGGCGTTGGGTTCCCAGGTCGATCGACTGTCCGGTGTGGATCTTCCGGCTGGGGACGTGGCGTGGTCGTTGCTGTCCCGGTCGTTGTTCGCGCACCGCGCTGTGCTGTTGGATGGTGTGGAGATCGCCCGTGGTGTTGCCCGGCCGGGGCGGTTGGGTTTTGTTTTCGCTGGTCAGGGTGCGCAGCGGGTGGGGATGGGTCGTGAGTTGTGTGACCGTTTCCCGGTGTTCGCGTCGGTGTT
>NZ_MSIF01000028.1 GCF_001921215.1 Actinophytocola xinjiangensis | reverse complement strand
CGGTGGTCCGCGCGGCGGTGGCGGCGGCGGAGGCGGCGGCTTCCGCGGTGGCGGCGGTGGCGGCGGCGGAGGCGGTGGCTTCCGTCCCGGTGGCGGCGGCGGAGGCGCCCCGGCCGGCGGTGGCGGCGGTTTCCGTGGTGGCGGCGGTGGCCGTCCCGGTTCCGGTGGTGGTCGCGGCGGTGCCGCGGGTGCCTTCGGCCGGCCAGGTGGGCCGTCCCGGCGTGGTCGCAAGTCGAAGCGGCAGAAGCGCCAGGAGTACATGGAGAACATGCAGGCGCCCAGCGTCGGCGGTGTTCGCCTGCCCAAGGGCAACGGCGAGAACATCCGGCTGCCGCGCGGTGCCTCGCTGACCGACTTCGCCGAGAAGATCAACGCCAACCCGGCCTCGCTGGTGCAGGTGCTGTTCCACCTCGGTGAGATGGTCACGGCCACCCAGTCGGTCTCCGACGACGTGCTCGAACTGCTCGGCACCGAGATGAACTACAAGGTGCAGGTGGTCAGCCCGGAGGAGGAGGACCGCGAGCTGCTGGACTCCTTCGACATCTCCTACGGCGAGAACGCCGGTGGCGAGGAGGAGCTGCAGGCCAGGCCGCCGGTCGTGACCGTCATGGGTCACGTCGACCACGGTAAGACGCGCCTGTTGGACACGATCCGCAAGACGACCGTGCACGAGGGCGAGGCCGGTGGCATCACCCAGCACATCGGCGCCTACCAGGTCGCGGTCGAGGTCGACGGCAACGAGCGGCTGATCACCTTCATCGACACCCCGGGTCACGAGGCGTTCACCGCCATGCGTGCCCGTGGTGCCAACTCGACGGACATCGCGATCATCGTGGTCGCCGCCGACGACGGCGTCATGCCGCAGACGGTGGAGGCCATCAACCACGCGCAGGCCGCCGGCCTGCCGATCGTGGTCGCGGTGAACAAGATCGACAAGGAAGGTGCCAACCCGCAGAAGGTGCGCCAGCAGCTCACCGAGTACGGGCTGGTCGCCGAGGAGTACGGCGGCGACACGATGTTCGTCGACATCTCCGCGCGGCAGAACATCAACATCGGCGGGCTGCTCGAGGCGGTCGTGCTCACCGCGGACGCGTCGCTCGACCTGCGGGCCAACCCGGAGATGGAGGCGCAGGGCGTCGCCATCGAGGCCCACCTGGACCGCGGTCGCGGCCCGGTGGCCACGGTGCTGGTGCAGCGCGGCACGCTGCGGGTCGGCGACTCGATCGTCGCCGGTGACGCCTACGGCCGCGTGCGGCGCATGGTCGACGAGTTCAACGACGACGTCATCGAGGCGACCCCGTCGCGTCCGGTCCAGGTCATCGGGTTCACCTCGGTGCCCGGCGCCGGCGACACCTTCCTGGTGGTCGACGAGGACCGCACCGCCCGGCAGATCGCCGAGCGGCGCGCGGCGCGCATGCGCAACGCGGCCAACGCCCAGCGGCGCAAGCGGATCAGCCTCGAGGACCTGGACTCCGCGCTCAAGGAGACCAGCCAGCTCAACCTGATCATCAAGGGCGACAACTCGGGTACCGTCGAGGCTCTCGAGGACGCGCTCACGAAGATCGACGTCGGCGACGAGGTCGAGCTGCGGGTCATCGACCGCGGTGTCGGTGGCATCACCAAGGCCAACGTGGACCTGGCGATCGCGTCCGACGCGATCATCCTCGGGTTCAACGTGCGGGCCGAGGGCAAGGTCACCGAGCAGGCCAACCGCGAGGGCATCGACGTCCGGTACTACTCGGTCATCTACCAGGCGATCGACGAGATCGAGCAGGCTCTCAAGGGCATGCTCAAGCCGGTCTACGAAGAGGTCGAGCTGGGTCGGGCCGAGATCCGCGAGGTCTTCAAGTCCTCGAAGGTCGGCACGATCGCGGGGTGCATGGTGCTCTCCGGCGAGATCCGGCGCAACGCCAAGGCCCGGTTGCTGCGTGACGGCGTCGTGGTCCAGGAGAGCCTGCCGGTCAGCTCGCTGCGGCGGTTCAAGGACGACGCGGTCGAGGTCCGGGAGGGCTTCGAGTGTGGTCTGACGCTGGGCTCCTACGGCGACCTCAAGGTCGACGACATCGTCGAGACCTACGAGCTGCGCGAGAAGCCGCGCGACTGAGTCACCTGTCTCGGTCGCCGCGTCCACCCCTGGTGGGCGCGGCGACCGGGCCCTGTTCAAGGAAAGTGAAACCCCTTTGTACGTCGGGGCTCTCGAACTGGATGTCGTGCTCGGGGACATCCGTTCGCTGAAGGAGAAGCGTTCCGCGGTGCGGCCGGTGATCGCCGAGCTGCGCCGGCGCTTCGAGGTCGCCGTGGCCGAGGCCGGGCACCTGGACAAGCACCGCCGGTCGCTGATCGGCGTGGCCGCCGTCGCGGCCGACGCCGGACACGTGCGCGAGGTGCTCGACGCGTGTGAGCGGCTGGTCGCGGGGCGGCCGGAGCTGGAGCTGGTCTCGGCGCACCGCCGCCTGCTCGGCCCGAACGACGACTGAGCACACGACGATTCGGACAACACTGTGAGGAAGGAACGTCGTGGCTGACGCACCACGCGCACGCAAGCTCGCCAAGCGGATCGCGCAGATCGTCGCGTCCGCGCTGGAGCACGAGGTCAAGGATCCGCGCCTGGCCAGGGTGACGATCACCGACGCCAAGGTCACCGCCGACCTGCACGACGCGACCGTGTACTACACGGTCCTCGGCGACAAGCTGGACGCCACGCCCGACTCCCGGGGTGCGGCGGCGGCGCTGGAGTCGGCCAAGGGCGTGCTGCGCTCGCGGGTGGGCGCCGGCACCGGGGTCCGGTTCACCCCGACGCTGACGTTCGTCGCGGACACCGTGCCCGAGGACGCCAAGCACATCGACGAGCTGCTCGCCCGGGCCCAGGCCGCCGACGAGGAGGTCGCCCGCCTCGCCAACGGCGCCCAGCCGGCCGGCGAGGCGGACCCGTACAAGGCCCCCCGCGAGGACGAGGACGAGAGCTGAGACCCGGGGCTGAGACTCGGGCTGAGCCGGTTCAGGCCGGGTCGTCGGAGGAGTCCTTCGGTCAGCTGTCCAACAGGTCGGCGAGATCGCGCAGGGTTCCGGTCGCCGCGCGGAGTTCGGTGACCGCCATCCGGGCGGCGACCGTGTTGGCCCAGACAGCCTGCCGGCGCTCGACCTGACGCAGGGCGACGCGTCCGCGCGGTGTGAGAGCCATCACCCTGGCCCGCCGGTCGCGGGGATTGTCCTGGAAGACGATCATGTCGTCGCGGGCCAGCGCGTTGGCCGTCTGCTGGACGGTCTGTCTGGTGAGGCCCATGGTCCTGGCGACCTGCGCGACCGTGGCCGGGTCGTGGTCGATCACGCCGAGGATCTGCCAACGGGCGCTGGTCAGACCCGACGGACGGCTCAGCTCGTCGCCCGCCGAAAGGAGCAGTCCGTTGACCCGGAAGACCTCCACCAGCAGTTCCGAGAACTCCGCGCCACCGGTGGTCAACTGGGACATGTCCGACAATCTCGCACATTGACAGGTGCCTGTCAAAGTGGCCAATGTTTCGATCCGTATCCCATACAGGACAAGGTTTCGCTACTCTCGTGGCTCCCTGATCCGACTACGGCCAGCTTGGGGTGAGACGTGGCTGCAGGCGACTTTCGCCGCACGCGGCGAGACGTCCTGCTTGGTGCTGTCGGCCTTGGCCTCGCGGCCGCGGCCGGATGTGCATCGGAGCCATCGGACGTTCCCGTCAGAACCGGCAGAACCAGTTCCGCTCCGGGCACCTTGTCCGGAGCAAGCAAGTCCGCGCCGCCGAAGGCGGTGACCGTGGAGCGCGTCGCGTCGATCGCCCGGCACACCGAGGTCGAGCTGATCGTCATGCGCCCCGAGGGGGTCACCCAGGAATTACCTGTGTGCCTCGCCCTGCACGGCCGGGGCAAGGGCGCGGGGATGTTCACCGAACTCGGCGTGCCCAAGATCCTGACCTCACTGGTCAACTACCAGGGGGTACCGCCCTTCGCCGTGGTGGCGGTGGACGGCGGCGACTCCTACTGGGTGGCCCGCGACAGCGACGACGACCCGCAGGCGATGCTCACCCAGGACATGCCGCAGTGGCTGGGGGAGCGGGGTCTGGTGACCAACCCGTTCGCCGTGCTCGGCATCTCCATGGGCGGCTACGGCGCGTTGAACTACGCGTCCAACCCCAGCGGTCCGGCCGTCGCGCTGATCAGCCCGGCGCTGTTCCTGAGCTGGCCGGAGGCCCAGGAGCGGGACGTGTTCGCCAACGAGCAGCGGTGGAAGGACACCGATCCGCTGCAGAACCTGTCCTCCTTCGCCGGGGTGTCGATCGGCGTGTGGTCCGGCGAGGCCGACCCGTTCATCGACGGTGCCCGGCGGCTGGCCGACAAGGCCACCAACATGCGCGCGGTCGAGTTCACCCCCGGTGCGCACGACAACGCCTACTGGCGCAAGGTGCTGCCCGAGGCGCTCAAGTTCGTCGGCCGGCAGATCGGCTGATCCCGCGCGAGATCTCAACTCCACAACCATCTCCGGTGGGTGTACTGGACGCAGCCGCTCGGTTACGTGAGGCTGTCGGGCGTGTCGACCACGGATCTTGGTGTCGCCGCGGAGCTGCTGCGCACCGCGACCGACGTGACCCTGCTCGCCCACGTCGCCCCGGACGCCGACGCGCTGGGTAGCGCGCTGGCTCTGGGGCTGGCGCTGCACCGGCGCGGCGCCAGCGTCCGGGTCTGTTTCGGCTTCCCGGACGAGGTGCCGGAGTCGCTGCGGTGGCTGGACGTGGCGGGGCTGGTGGTCCCGGCCGACGACGTGCCGGCCACGGCGGGCCTGCTGGTCACCGTCGACTCCAGCAGTCTGGACCGGCTCGGCCGGCTGGCCGACCGGGTCGAGGCGACCGTGGCGGCCGGCTCGCCGGTGCTGGTGGTCGACCACCACGCCAGCAACACCTTCTTCGGCACCCACCACGTCGTGGACGAGGCCGCCGAGGCGACGGCCGTGCTGGTGGCCGACCTGCTCGACCTGCTCGGCGTCGAGCTGGACACGGCCATCGCCACCTGCCTCTACGCCGGTCTGGTCACCGACACCGGCTCGTTCCGCCGGGCCCGCCCGGTGACCCACGAGCTGGCCGCGCGGCTGGTCGCCGCCGGTGTCGACCCGGACCAGGCGGCCCGTGAGCTGTTCGGCACCCACCCGTTCGCCTTCCTGCCGATGCTGGCCACGGTGCTGGAGCGGGCGGTGCTCGAACCGGACGCGGTCGGTGGCCGGGGTCTGGTGCACACCTCGGTGCTGCTCACCGACCTCGACGGGGTCCGGATCGAGGAGGTGGAGGCGGTCGTGGACATCGTGCGCACCGTCGGCGAGGCGGAGGTGGCGGCGGTCATCAAGCAGGCCGGTCCGACCACCTGGACCGGGTCGCTGCGGGCGACCGGCGCGGTCGACGTGCGCGCGGCGGCGCTGCGCCTGGGCGGTGGCGGTCACCGGCTGGCCGCCGGTTTCACCGCCCACGGCGACCGTGCCGAGGTGCTTGACCAGGTGCGCGAGGCGCTGGCGGAACCGGTGTTGATCGCGGGAGAGCCGGGACCGCGCGCATCGGGTTGAGCACGGTCCGGCTACACCGGGCCGATCAGTGGTATAAACCAATCGCCGCACGGGCTGGCCGGGTCCGAGGCGGTTCCAGCCAGGCGGACCGGCCGGGCGGAAACGGAGGACAAGGTGAAGCGCGTGATCAAGGCAGTCGCGGTCGCGGCCGTGGCTGCGCTCGGGTTGGCCGCTTGCGGGGACGACTCCGGCGGCAGCGGCAGCGAGGGCGGTACCACCGAACTCGAGCTGCTGGTCCCGATCTACGGTGACCTGACCAAGCCCTACTGGGAGGACCTCGTCGAGGCCTTCCACAAGGAGAACTCGGACATCAAGGTCACGCTGGAAACCCAGAGTTGGGACGAGATCTACACCGTCCTCACCACCAAGATCCAGAACAACCGCGCGCCGGACATCCTGGAGCTGGACGCCGCCGGCCCGGCCTACGCGGCCGAGGACCTGCTCTACAAGGCCGAGGAGATCGTCTCCCCGGAGACCCTGGCCGACATCGAGAAGTCGTTCGTCGACAGCGCGTTGATCGACGGCGTGGCCTACGGTCTGCCGACGGTCGCCTCGACCAGGGCCCTGTTCTACAACAAGGACCTGTTCACCCAGGCCGGCGTGACCGCGCCGCCCAAGACCTGGGACGAACTGCTCGACGCCGCCAAGAAGATCTCCGCGCTCGGCGGCGGGGTGCACGGCTACGGCATGCCGCTGGGCAGCGAGGAGGCGCAGGCCGAGACCTCGATCTTCGCCTACGGTGCCGGCGGGACCTGGGAGTCCGACGGCAAGATGACGATCGACACGCCGGAGGCCAAGGAAGCCCTGACGTTCATGAAGAAGATGATCGACGAGGGCGTCACCCAGCCCAACCCGGGCGCCACCGACCGCACGCCGCTGCTGGACGTGTTCATCCAGGGCAAGATCGGCATGATCCAGGGCCTGCCGCCGATCGTCGGCCAGATCAACGAGAAGAACCCTGACCTGCAGTGGGAGATCGCTCCGTCGCCGACCAAGGACGGCTCGCCGTCCACGCTCGGTGTCGCCGACTACTTCGTCGGTTTCGACAAGGGCGAGGACAAGCAGGAGGCGATCGCGAAGTTCCTGGACTTCTTCTACCAGCAGGACAACTACGTCAAGTTCAACGACAACGAGCAGTTCATCCCGGCGACCAAGTCCGGCGCGGAGGCCGCGTCCGCCAAGCCGGAGCTGAAGATCTTCCTGGAGTCGCTGCCCGACGCGAAGTTCTACCCGGCCACCAACCCGGCCTGGGCCGAGACCTCCGGCGCCTTCAAGTCGCTGGTCGGCCAGATCGAGACCAAGCCGGTGGACGAGGTGCTGTCCCAGATCCAGGCGAAGGCCGACGCGACGGGCTGACCCCGCGTCGTCACCAGGTTCCGGGCCGGCCCGTGGCGGGCGGCCCGGAACCGGCGCCACACACAGGAGGAACCACGGCGTGACAGCTCCGACCACCGCGCACCGGTCGCTGCGCCGGCGGGCTCGGCGACAGTCGACCCTGCAGGCGTTGCCCTGGCTCGCGCCCGCGCTGATCCTCATCGGCGGCGTGGTCGTGTACCCGGTCGGCTACATGATCTACACCTCGTTCCGCGACCTGACCCGGTTCGGGACCGACAAGGGTTGGGCCGGCTTCGACAACTACGCGCGGGTCCTGGAACTGGAACACCTGCCCAAGGTGGCGATGAACACCGTCATCTGGGTGGTCGGGGTGGTGATGCTGAGCATCGGTCTGGGGCTGGTGCTCGCGCAGTTCCTGAACAAGCGCTTTCCCGGCCGCAAGGTCCTGCGCATGGTGATCATCGTGCCGTGGGCGGCGTCGGTCGTGATGACCTCGACGGTGTTCGTCTACGGCCTGGATCCCTTCTACGGCATCATCAACCGGGCGCTGGTCGACCTCGGGCTGCTGGACGAGCCGTTCGGGTTCCTGAAGAGTCCGGTGCCCGGGTTCCTCTCGGCGATGGCCGTCGCGGTGTTCGTGTCGATCCCGTTCACCACGTTCGTCTTCCTCGCCGGCCTGCAGGCCGTCCCGCACGACGTGCTGGAGGCGGCGCAGATCGACGGCGCCGGACGGGTGCAGACCTACTGGCGCGTGGTGTTCCCGATGCTGCGCGGCGCGGTCGTGGTGGCCACGATCATCAACGTCATCAACGTGTTCAACAACCTGCCGATCCTCAAGACGATGACCGGCGCGATCCCCGGCTACGACGCGGACACCACGACCTCGCTGATGTTCAAGATCATCCAGGCCGACCGCCAGATCGACACCGCGAGCGCGCTCAGCGTGCTCAACTTCGTCGTGGTCGTCGTCGTGATCGGTATCTACCTGCGCGTCGTGCGCCCGATGCGGGAGGACTGAGCACGTGAGTACGGTCGTTGATCGACCGGTGACGGTCACCGAGGTCGACGGCGGGGGCGACCCGCCGAAGGCGCGCGAGCGGCGGCGGTGGGGGCTGACGATCGTCGGTTCGATCGTCGCGCTGATCTTCCTGTTCCCGTACCTGATCATGCTGATCGGCGCGTTCAAGACGCGTCCGGAGATCCTGCGGGTGCCGCCGACCTACCTGCCGCAGGAGTGGGCGCCCAGCAACTTCCTGACCATGTGGGACACGCCGGAGACGCCGCTGCCGGCGAACCTGCTGTCCACCGTGGTCATCTCGTTGTGCGGTACGGCGCTCGCGCTGCTCGCCGCGCTGCCGGCCGCCTACTACACCGCGCGGCACAACTTCCGGCTCAAGCTGCCGTTCCTGCTGCTGGTGCTGATCACCCAGATGCTCCAGCCCACGGTGCTGGCCTCGGGCCTGTTCCGCGAGTTCATCACCCTGGAGATCAACGACACCTGGCTGACGATGATCCTGGTGAACGCGGCGTTCAACCTGTCGTTCGCGGTGTGGATCATGCACAGTTTCTTCGCCTCGGTGCCCAAGGAGATCGAGGAGGCGGCCTGGCTGGACGGCTGTTCGCGGGGACAGTCGCTGACCAGGATCATGCTTCCGTTGGTGTGGCCGGGGATCGTGACCGCGGTGATCTTCACGTTCATCGCCTGCTGGAACGAGTTCGCGGCCAGCCTGATCCTGTTGCCCACCGACACCAACCAGCCACTGACCGTCGCGCTGACCAGGTTCATCGGCCAGTACGAATCGGCCTGGCAGTATGTCTTCGCGGTCTCTCTCATCGGCATCGTGCCGGTCGTCGCGCTGTTCGCGCTGATCGAGAAGCACCTGGTCTCGGGGCTGACAGCGGGCGGGGTGAAGTGAGATCGTGATTCTGAATCGTGGTGTTCACGGGTTTGTTGCTCTAGATTGTTCTGTGCTCGTGCGCCGGTTTCGCACCGGGCCGACGACGGGGTGCGGTCTCTGACCGGCGAGACGAAAGGTAAGCCATGGCCACTGTGACTTTCGACGGCGCGAGCCGTTACTACGCGGGCAACGACAAGCCCGCGGTCGACCAACTCGACCTGGAGGTCGAGGACGGCGAGTTCCTCGTTCTCGTCGGCCCCTCCGGCTGCGGCAAGTCGACCACGCTGCGCATGCTGGCCGGGTTGGAGGGTGTGGACGAGGGCGCGGTACGGATCGGTGAGCGCGACGTCACCAACCTGCCGCCCAAGGACCGGGACATCGCCATGGTGTTCCAGAACTACGCGCTCTACCCGCACATGACGGTCGCTGACAACATCGGCTTCCACCTCAAGATCAAGAAGATGCCGAAGGCCGAGCGTGCCGAGCGGGTACTGGAGGCGGCCAAGCTGCTCGACCTCGAGCCCTACCTGGAGCGCAAGCCCGCCAAGCTCTCCGGTGGCCAGCGCCAGCGCGTCGCCATGGGCCGCGCGATCGTGCGCCGCCCGCAGGTGTTCTGCATGGACGAGCCGCTGTCCAACCTCGACGCCAAACTGCGGGTGCAGACCCGTACGCAGATCGCGTCGTTGCAGCGCCGCCTGGGCGTCACCACCATCTACGTCACCCACGACCAGGTCGAGGCCATGACCATGGGCGACCGGGTGGCCGTGCTCAAGGACGGCCTGCTCCAGCAGTGCGACACCCCGATCGGCCTGTTCGGCCGGCCGAAGAACCTGTTCGTCGCCGGCTTCATCGGCTCGCCGGCCATGAACCTGATCCCCGCCACGGTCAACGGCGACGGCGCGGTCATCGGCGGCCAGCCGATCGGTCTGACCCCGGCCCAGCGTGAGGCGCTGACCAGCCCGAACGTCGTGGTCGGGGTGCGGCCGGAGGGCTGGACCCTCAAGCCGGCCGGCGAGGGCATCGGCGCCATGGTCGAGGTCGTCGAGGAGCTGGGCAGCGACCAGTTCCTGTACTGCTCGACCAGTGCCGAGCTGACCGCCGCCGACGCGTCCGAGGCCGCCGACGAGTCCGAGGCCCCGCACACCATCACCGTGCGCGCGCCCGGCATGTCCGCCTTCCAGCGCGGCGAGAAGGTTGGCCTCGTTCCGCAGCCGGGTGCGGTGCACCTGTTCGACGCGGAGACCGGCGACCGCCTCCCCGACTGATCCCGCACGCCTCACCACCGCCGCCGGGCACCGTTCACGGTGCCCGGCGGCGGTTTTTCGTCTACTCCGAATGGGCCTCGACCCGGCGCTCGACCGTGTGTGAAGGTGATTGGAGAAGCGCGGTTTCACGCACTACGAATCGGGGAGCGTGCAATGAGCGGACCTTGCGGAGCGAATCACGGGGTGCGGGGCGACCGCGAGCGGCTCGACCGGGCCTGCGAGGGGGAGTCGTGAGCGGTCCGTCTGTTTCTCGTCGTTCGATGTTGCGGGGGGCGGCCGTCGCCGGGGTCGGGTTGGGGGTGGCCGGGGCCGGCGGGATCGAGGCGGCCGCGCAGGCACCGCCGCGCGCGGGCCGGTCGATGATCGGCGTGCCGTTCGACGCGACCGACGCGCCCCGGTTCGGTGTCGTCGGGCTCGGCAACCGGGGCGGCGGGATGCTGCCGCTGCTGCTGGCCATCCCCGGCGCGCGGGTCACCGCGCTGTGCGACATCCGGCCGGAGTTCGCCCAGCGCGCCGCCAGGGCCGTCACCGACGCCGGCCAGCCGGCACCGGCCCTGTACACCGCCGGCGACGACGACTACGAGAACCTCTGCGCCCGCGACGACGTCGACTTCGTCTACATCGCCACGCCCTGGGAGTGGCACACGCCGATGGCGCTGACCGCCATGCGCAACGGCAAGCACGTCGGCGTCGAGTGCCCGATGGGCCTGACCCTCGATGACCTGTGGCGCCTGGTCGACACCTCCGAACGCACCCGCCGGCACTGCGTCCAGCTGGAGAACTGCTGCTACGGGCGCAACGAGCTGCGGGCGCTGCGGCTGGCCCACGCCGGCCGCTTCGGCGAGCTGCTGCACGCCTCCGGCGCCTACCTGCACGACCTGCGCGAGCTGCTGTTCTCCAAGACCTACTACGAGGACCAGTGGCGCCGCCGCTTCCACACCACCACCAACGGCGACCTCTACCCGACCCACGGCCTCGGCCCGGTCGCCGCCTACTTCGACCTCAACCGGGGCGACCGGTTCGTGCGGATGACGTCGATGAGCACCCCGGCGCTGGGCCTGGCCGCCTACCGCGCCGAGCACCAGCCGCCCGGTGACGAGACGTGGAGCGAGAACTACGTCAACGGCGACGTCACGATGAGCCTCATCCAGACGGCGAAGGGCCGGGTCGTGCACCTGGTGCACGGCGTGTCCAACCCGCACCCGTACTCCCGGCTCAACCACCTCGCCGGCACCAACGGCGTGTTCGAGGACTACCCGCCGCGCATCTACCTGGAGCCCGACCGCACCAACGACCAGTGGGGCTCCTTCGACGACTACGCCGAGCACGACCACTGGCTGTGGACCGACGTCGGCCCCGGCCCCGGCGGGCACGGCGGCATGGACTACCTGATGTTGTGGCGCCTCGTGCAGTGCCTGCGCCTGGGGCTGCCGCCGGACATCGACGTGTACGACTCGGCGGCGTGGAACTCCCCGTACCCGCTGAGCGTGCTGTCGGTGCGCCACCAGGGCGCGCCGATCCCGTTCCCCGACTTCACCCGGGGCGACTGGCAGACCCCGCACCCTGGCACCGACTCGGACAAGCCCGCCTAGCCGGTTATCGTCGGGGTCCGTGAGCACCCCACCGGCAGAGCGGGAACCGCTGCGGCGGGTACTGGGCCTGGCGGTGCCCGCCCTGGGCGTGCTCGCCGCCGAGCCGCTGTACCTGCTGGTCGACACCGCCGTGGTCGGTCACCTGGGCGCGGTCCCGCTGGGCGGGCTGTCGGTGGCGGCGATCGTGCTCGCCCAGGTCTCCACCCAGCTGACGTTCCTGTCCTACGGCACCACCGCGCGCGCGGCCAGGCTGCACGGCGCCGGGCGCCGCGCGGACGCGGTCGCCGAGGGCGTGCAGGCCACCTGGCTCGCGGTGGTCGTCGGGCTGGTGCTGGTCGCGGTCGGTCAGGCGGTGGCCGGTCCGGTCGCCCGGCTGCTGGCCGGCCAGGGCGAGGTGGCCGACGCGGCGGTGTCGTGGCTGCGGATCGCGCTGTTCGGTGTCCCGTGCATCCTCGTCACGATGGCCGGCAACGGCTGGCTGCGCGGGGTCCAGGACACCCGCCGGCCGCTGCGCTACGTGCTGGTGGGCAACGCTCTGTCCGCGGCGCTGTGCCCGGTGCTGGTGTACTGGGCCGGTTGGGGGCTGGAGGGCTCGGCGGTGGCCAACGTCGTCGCCCAGGTCGTGTCGGCCGGGTTGTTCGTCCGTGCGCTGGTGGCCGAGCGGGTGCCGCTGCGACCGGTGCCGGCGATGATGCGGGCCCAGCTGCGGCTGGGCCGGGACCTGGTGCTGCGCAGCCTGGCGTTCCAGGCCTGTTTCGTCTCGGCCACGGCAGTCGCCGCGCACACCTCGGTCGGCGCGGTCGGCGCGCACCAGATCGTGTTGCAGCTGTGGGTGTTCCTGTCGCTGGTGCTCGACTCGCTGGCGATCTCGGCCCAGCAGCTGGTCGGTGAGGCGCTCGGCGCGCGCGAGGACCGCCGCGCGCGGGGTCTGGCCCGCCAGGTCACCGGGTACGGCCTGGTCTTCGGCTGTGTGCTCGGCGCGCTGTTCGCCGCGCTCGCCGGGGTGCTGCCCGGTCTGTTCACCGCCGACGGCGCGGTGCTGCGCGAGATTCCGCACGCGTGGTGGTTCTTCGTGGCCCTGCAACCGGTCGCCGGGGTGGTGTTCGCGCTCGACGGGGTGCTGCTCGGCGCGGGCGACGCCGCGTTCCTGCGGACGGCGACCATCGCCTCGGCGGTGGTCGGGTTCCTGCCGATGGTGTGGGCCTCGCTGGCGTTGGGCTGGGGGCTGGTCGGCATCTGGACCGGGCTCTCGGCGTTCATGCTGCTGCGCCTGGGAACGCTGCTGGTCCGGGTGCGCTCGGGCCGCTGGGCGGTCGTCGGCGCCGTCCGAACCTAGGCGAACCGGTGGGCGAGGTCGCGGTGCAGGGCGGCCGCGCGGGCCCCGTCGCCGGCGGAGACCGGTGAGCCGGGTTGGCGGCTCAGGTGCTCGACCTGCTCGGCCAGCCGCAGGTGCTCGCGGTGGGCGTGCTCGCGGCAGGGCAGGCAGGTGACGCTCTCCGGGCGCTGGGCGGTCATCGCGTAGGGCACCTGCCGGCCGCAGCCGGTCCGCACCGTGCTCGGGGCGTCGGCGGCCAGGCCGAACGCCGACGCGACCACGTCGCGTACCCCGGAGCCCTGCCACGCGACCCGGTGCTCGACATGGATGTGCGGATCGCTCATCGGGACCTCCGGCGTGCCAGGGACGTCGACCGTACCTGGTGAACTGTGGGCGAACACACGTTTAGCTTGGCTAACGATTCGCCGCCCGGAACCGCTGTAACCACCGGAGTCATCCGATCCGATCCCCGAACGGAGCGTTGTGCAGTACACCCGCCAGACGCGACGGGCACTCGCGATGTGGGCAACAGCGGTTCTCATCTACCTGGCGGCGGTGTTCCACCGCACCTCGCTCGGGGTCGCCAGCCTCGAAGCCAGCGACCGGTTCGGCCTCGGGCCCGCCGCGCTGGGCACCTTCACCGTCCTGCAGGTCGGCGTCTACGCGCTGATGCAGGTACCGACCGGCATGCTCGTCGACCGCTTCGGCCCGCGCCGGGTGCTGATCACCGCCGCGCTGCTCATGGGCACCGGGCAGCTACTGTTCGCGTTCGCCACCACCTACCCGCTCGGGCTGGTCGCCAGGGCCGTCCTCGGCGTCGGCGACGCGATGACCTTCGTCAGCGTGCTGCGCCTGGTCGCCGCGCACTTCCCGGCCCGCCGCTACGCCGCGCTGACCTCGATCACCGCCGCGCTCGGCGCGCTGGGCCAACTGCTCTCGACCGTGCCGCTGAGCCTGCTGCTCGACGGCCCCGGCTGGACCGCGACCTTCGCCGCGGCCGGCGCGGCGACCGCGCTCTACGCCGTCGTGCTCGCCCTGCGGGTCCGCGACGGTGAGGTCCTGTACGGCACCGGCACCGACCAGGCGCCGTCCCCGTCGCTGCGCACCGTGCTCACCCAGGTCCGGCACGCCTGGTCGACGCCGGGCACCCGCCTTGGCTTCTGGCTGCACTTCTCCACGATGTTCGCCCCCGCCATGCTCGGGCTGCTCTGGGGCTTCCCGTACCTGGTGCGCGCGCAGGGCATGGGCGAGGCCGCCGCCGGCCTGCTGCTCGGCGTGCTGGTCCTCGGCGCCGTCATCGGCGGGCCGCTGGTCGGCGCGCTGATCAGCCGCTGGCCGGCGTGCCGCACACCGCTGGTCGTCGGCTACCTGGTCGCCGCGCTCGCCGTGTGGGCGATCCTGCTTGGCTGGCCGGGCGGCCGGGTGCCCGGCGCGGTGCTGGTCGCCGGGTTCGCCGTGCTCTCGCTCGGCGGGCCGGCCTCGGCCATCGGGTTCGCCCTGGCCCGCGACTACAACCCGCTGCGCCGGGTGGGCACCGCGACCGGGGTGGTCAACGTCGGCGGGTTCGTCGCGATCACCGTCTCGGCGCTGGCCGTCGGCGTGCTGATGTCGGTGTTCGAGCCGCTCGGGCCGACCACCGCGTTCCGGCTGGCGCTGCTGTCGGTGGTGGCGATCCTGCTGCTGGGCCTGTGGCGCACGTCGGTGTGGTGGCGGCGGGCCCGGGCGGTGGTGTTCGACGCGGCCGCGCGCGGCGAGACCGTGCCGGTGCAGATCCGCCGCCGCGCCTGGGACCTGGCCAGCGCCTGACCCCGGCGGCCTTGAATAATGGCCGCGTGCCCCCTGCCTCGGTGAAACAACGTGTCGTCGTGCCCCCCGGACTGGTCGTCGTGGACAAGCCAGCGGGCCTGACCTCGCACGACGTCGTCGCCCGCGTGCGGCGGATCATGGGCACCCGCAAGGTCGGGCACGCCGGCACCCTCGACCCGATGGCCACCGGCGTGCTGGTCCTGGGCATCGAACGGGCCACCAAGCTGCTCGGCCACCTCGCCCTGGACACCAAGGCCTACCTGGCCACCATCGCCCTGGGCAGCGCCACCACCACCGACGACGCCCAGGGCGAGGTCGTGTCCACCGCGCCGGACGGGAGCGTCGCCGCCGTCGCCGACGAGGCGATCGCCGACGGGATCCGCGCGCTCACCGGGGCCATCCAGCAGGTGCCCAGCGCGGTCAGCGCGGTGAAGGTCGACGGGAAGCGGGCCTACGCGCGGGTGCGCGCCGGCGAACAGGTCGAGCTGGCCGCCCGCCCGGTCGAGGTCTCCCGGTTCGACGTGCTCGCCACGCGCCGGCTCGACGCGTCGATCGAGCTGGACGTGATGGTCGAGTGCTCCTCCGGCACCTACGTCCGCGCGCTGGCCAGGGACCTCGGCGCCGGCCTCGGCGTCGGCGGGCACCTCGCGGCACTGCGCCGCACCCGCGTCGGACCGTTCGACCTGCGCGTGGTCACCACCCTGGAACGCCTCGCCGACGAGCCCGGCCTGTCGCTGCCGCTGGACGCCGCGGTGGCCGCCGCGTTCCCCCGCCGCGACGTCGGCGAGCGCGCGGCGGCGGCGCTGCTGCGCGGCCAGCGGCTCCCGGCCGAGGGCATCACCGGCACCTACGGGGTGTTCGACCCGGCCGGGCGGGCGATCGCGCTGGCCGTCGACGAGGGCGAGTTCACCCGTTCGCTGGTGGTGCTGACCCCCGCCTGAGAACGGGTGCGTGCTCCATGGTTCGCGGCCCGCGCGCGGTCGACGATCTGAGGTGTGAACCTCACCCGCCGTAGCGTCCTGGCCGCCGGTGTCGCGGCCGGCGCTTCCACCGTCCTGGCCCGCGCCCGCGCCACCGCCACCGCCACCGCCACCGCGGCCGGTGACCGCCCGACGGCCTTCACCCACGCCACCGTGATCGACCCCGCCGGACGCCGCACGATCCACGACGCCACGGTCGTCGTGCGCGGCGACCGGATCGAGTCGGTCGGCCCCTACTCCGGGATTCCCGCCGGGGCCACGGTCGTCGACCTGCGCGGCCGGTACCTCATTCCTGGCCTGGCCGACATGCACGTGCACTGCTGGTTCGAGCAGATCGAGCCGCCGCTGTTCCTGGCCAACGGGGTGACCACCGTGCGCGAGCTGTCCGGCACGCCGATGGTCCACGAGTGGCGCCAGCGCATCGAGGCCGGCACCCTCGCCGGACCCCGCTGGACGATCGGCAGCGTCATCGTCGACGGCACGCCGTCACTGTGGGACCCGAATCTGCTGCCGGTCGTCCAGGTCGCCGACGCCACCCAGGCCCGCGCCGCCGTGCGCCGGCAGTTGGCCGAGGGCGCCGACTTCGTCAAGGTCTACTCCCGGCTGTCCCGCCCGGCGTTCCACGCGATCGCCGCCGAGTGCGGCCGGCACGGGGCACGCCTCGTCGGCCACTGCCCGGACTCGGTGACCGTCGCCGAGGCCGCCGACCTGGGGCTGGGCAGCGTCGAGCACCTGTTCGGGCTGTTCTACGCCACCTCCACCCGGGAGGCGGCCCTGCGCGAGCGGCTCGCACGGGTCCAGCTCGAACTCGGCGACTACAACGGCTGGTTCAACCAGTGCCACCCCATCGAGTACGACGCGATGCGCACCCACGGCCGGATCAGGACCCGGCTGCTGTTCGACCGGCTCGCCCGGCGGCGCACCAGGGTCGTGCCCACGCTGACCATGCACCGGGGCCTGGACCTCGCCCGCACCCTGGACCGGTCCGACCCGCGCCGCCGCTACCTGCCGGCGCCGATGCTGGCCTCGGTCGACCACGCGCTCGCCGAGCTGTATCTCAGGGGCCGCGACCCGTCGCTGGACGCGCGCTGGGCCGAGCTGTTCGAGGCCAGGCTCGCGCTGGTGGGGGAGCTGCACCGGGCCGGTGTGCCGCTGATGGTCGGCACCGACCTGGCGACCTGCGGGGTGTACCCCGGCTTCTCGGTGCACGACGAGCTGGCACTGTTCGCCGACGCCGGCCTCTCCCCGATGGACGCGCTGCGCGCCGCCACCACAGAACCGGCCGCCTACCTCGGCACCCGCTCGGGCGGTGTCGCCAGGGGACACGTCGCCGACCTCGTCGTGCTCGACGCCGACCCGCTGCGCGACATCCGCAACACCCGGCGTGTCGCCGGCGTCCTGGCCAGGGGCACCTACTACGACCGCGCCGCCCGCGACCAGCTGTTGGCCGACGTCGAGCGGGCCGCCGCCGGCATCACCGGGGCCGCCGTGGCACCCGCCTGCGCCTGCCACGCCGTCCCGGCCTGACCCCCGCCGGGCCCGCCGGAATAGGGTGGGCGGGTGCAGCGGTGGCGAGGGTTGGAGTTCATTCCCGGTGGCTGGGGGCGGTGCGTCGCCACCATCGGCGTGTTCGACGGTGTGCACCTCGGACACCAGGCGCTGATCAACCGGGCGGTCACGCTGGCCGAGCAGCGGGGGATGCCCAGCGTGCTGCTCACCTTCGACCCCCACCCGTCGGAGGTGGTGCGCCCCGGCAGCCACCCGGCGCAGCTGACCACGCTGCGCCGCAAGGCCGAGCTGGTGGAGCGGATGGGCGTGGACGTGTTCTGCGTGCTGCCCTTCACCCACGAGCTGTCCAAGGTGCCCGCCGACGAGTTCGTGCACGAGGTGCTGGTCGAACAGCTGCACGTGGCGGCCGTGGTCGTCGGGCGCAACTTCACCTTCGGGCACGGCGCGCGCGGCGACGTCGCCCTGCTGACCCAGCTCGGCCAGCGCTTCGGCTTCGTCGCCGAGGGCGCCGAACTGGTCACCGTGCCCCACCACGAGGCGTCCGACGAGATCACCTTCTCCTCGACCTACATCCGTGCCTGTGTCGACGCCGGTGACGTGACCGCCGCCGCGGCCGCGCTGGGCCGCCCGCACCGGCTGGAGGGGATCGTCGTGCGCGGCGACCGCCGGGGCCACGAGCTGGGCTTCCCGACGGCCAACCTGTCCACCCCGCGCTACGCGGCGGTGCCGGCCGACGGGGTGTACGCCGGCCGGTTCTCCCTGCTCAACAACAGCAGTCGGCCGCCGCTGATGGCGGCCATCTCGGTCGGCACGAACCCGACCTTCTCCGGGCGCGAACGCCGGGTGGAGGCGTTCGTGCTGGACGTGGACGAGGACTTCTACGGCCAGCGGGTCGGGCTGGACTTCGTCGGCCGGCTGCGTTCCATGGAGCGCTACGACTCGTCGTCGGCGCTGGTCGAGCAGATGCACGACGACGTCCGGCGGACCAGGGAACTGCTCACCTGAGCCGTTCTGTATGTACTGTTCCGTGCACATGCGAACAGGTGTCGGCTTTTGCCACGCGGGGGCGCCTGGGCTGGCAGGATGCGGTGAGGCTGTGGGGCATGGCCGGCGTCGCGGGAACCGGGGAGAGGCGAAGGTGGAGGACCACAAGATCGTCCAGCGCAATCTCGCACTGCAGCGGGAGTGGTACGGCGAACCGCTCGGGGACCGAGTTCGTCGCCTGGTGGTGGCCTTCGACATCTCGCAGGCCTACCTGGCCGACGTGCTCGGGATCAGTGCGCCGATGCTCAGCCAGGTCATGTCCGGCCGGCGCGCCAAGATCGGCAACCCGGCGGTGCTGGCCAGACTCATCATGCTGGAACGCAAGGTCCTCGTGCCGGACGTGGCCGCCGGCAAGAAGGAGGCCATGATGCGCGCGCTGGAGGAGGTGCGCGCCTCCCGGCCCTCGGTGACCAGGGACAACCTGCCCGTCGACATCGGCCGCAACGACCGCGTGGCGGTCGCCGCGTTACGCAGGGTGGCCGACGCCGGTGATCTCACCGCCGCCGCCGGGCTGCTCAACGGCAAGTTCCCGGAGCTGGCCGACCTGCTGCGCCGCGCCGGACAGTCACAGTGACCGTCACAGTGACTGGTTGAGATGGTCCGGCTCTTCTCCGCGCTCGAACTGCCGGCCGCCGTCCACGCCGAACTCGACCAGCGGCTGCGGGCACTGCGCGCCGCCGACCCGGACCTCGACTCCGGTCTGGTCTGGACCCCGCCCGACCGCTGGCACATCACCCTCGGCTTCTACGGTGACCGGGAGCACGCCGACCGGCGCGGCGCCTGGTTCCGCCGCCAGGCCAGCGGCCTGCCGACGGCCCGGCTGCGGCTGCGCGGCGCCGGCCGGTTCCCGGGTGTGCTGTGGATCGGGGTCAACCCGATGGACGCCCGGGACGTGGCGTCGCTGCACACCATGGCCGGTGCGCTCAACGCCGACACCAACGCCGACCGGTACGCCTTCGCCGCGCACGTCACCGTCGCCCGGTGGCGGCGCGGCGCCTCGGGCAGCGACCTGGCGATCCGGGCCGTGCACGCGCTGTCGGACTTCGTGGGAAGCTGGTGGCCGGTCGGCGAGATCGTGCTGTTCCGCTCGGACCAGGCCGAGTCCGGCGCCGCGCCGGTCTACACGCCACTGGACCGCGTGCCGCTGGCCAGTAAGAACGGGTGACGAACCACCTGCTACCCTCGGTGTTTGGGTCCGGCTGCGGTCCGTGGCGGCTGGCACCTACTTCCCGTGTATCGGGACCGCACGGACATCTCAAACCCGAGGAGACGACGAGTGGCGCTGTCCACTGAACAGAAGAAGACCATCCTGGCCGAGTACGGCGTCCACGACACCGACACCGGCTCGCCGGAGGCCCAGGTCGCGATGCTGACCAAGCGCATCAGTGACCTGACCGAGCACCTGAAGGTGCACAAGCACGACCACCACTCACGTCGGGGTCTGTTGCTGCTGGTCGGCCGTCGCCGCCGGCTGCTCAACTACCTGACCAAGGTGGACATCGAACGCTACCGGTCGCTGATCCAGCGACTCGGTCTGCGCCGATAAGCCCCATCGGGGGAGCGGTCCTTGACCGCTCCCCCGATGTCTATAACAGGAAACGAACAGGGCTTTGCGCGCCGCGTACGGGGATCAGTTCGCCGGTCCTCGGTAGTGGTCCCCGGGCCAGCCGAGCGGAATACACCGCTCGCGCCCGGAGACTTCGATCGAAGACCGGCCTCGTGAGATAGCGAACCTCGTGCCCTGTGCCCCGTATGGGGTGTGCGCGCCCGCGATCTACTGAGGAGTTACCCCTATGACCGACTTCAGCGAAGCTGGAGTTCACGAGACGACCGCCGTGATCGACAACGGCAACTTCGGGAAGCGGACCATCCGGTTCGAGACCGGTCGTCTCGCCCGCCAGGCGGCGGGCAGCGTCGTGGCCTACCTCGACGAGGAGACCATGCTGCTGTCGGCCACCACGGCGTCCAAGCACCCGAAGGAGCACTTCGACTTCTTCCCGCTGACCGTGGACGTCGAGGAGCGGATGTACGCCGCCGGCCGCATCCCCGGCTCGTTCTTCCGCCGCGAGGGCCGCCCGTCCACCGACGCGATCCTCACCTGCCGGCTGATCGACCGCCCGCTGCGCCCGTCCTTCGTGGACGGCCTGCGCAACGAGATCCAGGTCGTGATCACCGTGCAGAGCCTCAACCCGCAGGACCTCTACGACGTGGTGGCGATCAACGCCGCGTCCGCCTCCACCCAGCTCGCCGGCCTGCCGTTCTCCGGCCCGGTCGGTGGCGTGCGGGTGGCGCTGATCGGCGAGGCGTGGGTCGCCTTCCCGACCCACGAGCAGCTGGAGAAGGCCGCCTTCGACATGGTCGTGGCCGGTCGGGTCGTCGGTGAGGGTGACTCCGCCGACGTGGCGATCATGATGGTCGAGGCCGAGGCCACCGAGCAGGTCCTGGACCTGGTCGCGGCCGGTGCCACCGCGCCGACCGAGGAGGTCGTCGCGCAGGGTCTGGAGGCCGCCAAGCCGTTCATCCGCGTGCTGTGCGAGGCGCAGGCGCGGCTGGCCGAGGTCGCCGCCAAGGAGACCCGCGACTACCCGACCTTCCCGGCCTACCAGCCCGACGCCTACTCGGCGGTCGAGGCGGCGGTGTCCGCGGAGCTGGCGCAGGCGCTGACCATCGCCGGCAAGCAGGAGCGCGAGGCCAGGATCGACGAGATCAAGGCCGCGACCCTGGAGAAGGTCGGCGCGGTCGAGGGCGGTGCGTTCGACGGCCGTGAGAAGGAGGTCGGCGCGGCCTTCCGCTCGCTGAACAAGCAGCTGGTCCGCCAGCGCATCCTGCGGGACAAGGTGCGCATCGACGGCCGGGGCCTGACCGACATCCGCCAGCTGTCCACCGAGGTCGCGCTGATCCCGAGGGCGCACGGCTCGGCGCTGTTCGAGCGCGGCGAGACCCAGATCCTGGGTGTCACCACGCTGAACATGCTGCGCATGGAGCAGCAGATCGACTCGCTGTCGCCGGAGACGCACAAGCGCTACCTGCACCACTACAACTTCCCGCCGTTCTCCACCGGTGAGACCGGCCGGGTCGGCTCGCCCAAGCGGCGCGAGATCGGCCACGGCGCGCTGGCCGAGCGGGCGTTGATCCCGGTGCTGCCCAAGCGTGACGAGTTCCCCTACGCGATCCGCCAGGTCTCCGAGGCGCTCGGGTCCAACGGCTCGACGTCGATGGGCTCGGTGTGCGCGTCGACCATGTCGCTGCTCAACGCCGGTGTGCCGCTCAAGGCGCCGGTCTCGGGCATCGCCATGGGTCTGGTCTCCGACGACGTGGACGGCGAGACCCGCTACGTCGCGCTGACCGACATCCTCGGCGCCGAGGACGCCTTCGGTGACATGGACTTCAAGGTCGCCGGGACCAAGGAGCTGGTGACGGCGCTGCAGCTGGACACCAAGCTCGACGGCATCCCCTCCGAGGTGCTCGGCGCGGCGCTGGCCCAGGCCCGCGACGCCCGGCTGACGATCCTGGAGGTGATGGCCGAGGCCATCGCGTCGCCGGACGAGATGAGCCCGTACGCGCCGCGCGTGACCAGCGTGAAGATCCCGGTGGACAAGATCGGCGAGGTCATCGGCCCGAAGGGCAAGATGATCAACTCGATCACCGAGGAGACCGGCGCCGACATCTCGATCGAGGACGACGGCACGATCTACGTCGGTGCGGCGGACGGTCCGTCCGCGGAGGCCGCGATCTCCAAGATCAACGCCATCGCCAACCCGCAGCTGCCCAAGATCGGTGAGCGTTTCCTGGGCACCGTGGTCAAGACCGCCGCGTTCGGCGCGTTCGTCTCGCTGCTGCCCGGCAAGGATGGCCTGGTGCACATCTCCAAGCTGGGCAACGGCAAGCGCATCGGCAAGGTCGAGGACGTGGTCAAGGTCGGTGACAAGCTCCGGGTGGAGATCGCCGACATCGACCAGCGTGGCAAGATCAGCCTCGTTCCGGTGAAGGACGATTCCGACCAGGCAGCCGAGAAGCCGGCCGAGGAGCAGGCCGAGGCGGCGGCGGACGAGTCCACCAAGGCCTGATCCCCTAGCCCGAGGCAGAGTTTCGTTGGTACGTAACGGAAATACCCGAGTCCTGGAGCGGACCGAGAGCGGGTGCGTCGTCAAGCGCACGGTGCTGCCCGGCGGTCTGCGTGTGATCACCGAACAGGTCCCGGGAGTCCGTTCGGCCTCCGTCGGTATCTGGGTGGGCGTCGGCTCCCGCGACGAGCAGCAGCACGTCGCGGGGGCCGCGCACTACCTGGAGCACCTGCTGTTCAAGGGCACCGCGCGGCGCTCGGCCGGCCAGATCGCCGAGGAGATCGACGCGGTCGGCGGTGAGCTCAACGCGTTCACCGCCAAGGAGCACACCTGCTACTACGCGCACGTGCTCGACACCGACCTGCCGCTGGCCATGGACCTGGTCTCCGACGTCGTGTTCGACGCGGTGCTGGCCGACCAGGACATGGAGACCGAGCGCGGTGTGGTCCTCGAGGAGATCGCCATGCGCGACGACGACCCCGAGGACCTGCTGCACGACACGTTCATCGAGGCCCTGTTCACCGACCACCCGCTGGGCCGGTCGGTGCTGGGCACCGAGCAGTCGATCACCGAGCTGAGCCGCACCGCGCTGCACGGCTTCTACAAGCGCCGCTACGCGATGCCCCGGATGGTGCTCGCGGCGGCCGGCAACATCACCCACGGCGAGGTGCTGCGGCACGCGCGGCGGCTGCTGCGCGACCGGCTCGTCGGCGACCGGCCGCCGGGCACCCCGCGTGCCGGCCGGGCGCGGATCGCCCCGCCCCGGGGCCTGGTGCTGCACACCGACGACACCGAGCAGGCGCACCTGATGCTCGGCATGCGCGCCCTCGACCGCCACGACGACCGCCGCTGGACCCTCGGTGTGCTGAACACCGCGCTGGGCGGCGGCATGAGCTCGCGGCTGTTCCAGGAGATCCGCGAGCGGCGGGGGCTGGCCTACCAGGTGTACTCGTCGGTCGCCTCCTACGCCGACACCGGTCACCTGTCGGTCTACGCGGGCTGCCAGCCCGACCGGCTCGGCTCGGTGGCCGGTGTGGTGCACGAGATCCTGCGCGACGTCGCCCGCGAGGGGCTCGACGACAGCGAGGTGGCCAGGGCCAAGGGCCAGCTGCGCGGCAGCCTGGTGCTGGGCCTGGAGGACACCAGCTCGCGGATGTCGCGGATCGGCAAGGGGGAGTTGAGCTACGGCCGGTACCTGACCGTCGAGCAGACCCTGGAGCGGATCGAGTCGGTGACCACCGAGCAGGTCGCGGCGCTGGCCGGGCAGCTGCTGTCGCGTCCGGTCGCCACCGCGGTGGTCGGGCCCTACGCTCACGTCGACGACGTGCCGGCCGAGGTGGCGAGGTGACCAGCGAGGTGGACGAGCTGATCAGGGTGGGGGTGCTCGGGGCGCGGGGACGGATGGGGGCCCAGGTCCGCGCCGCGGTCGAGGCCGCCGACGGTCTGGCGCTGGTCGCCGAGGTCGACGAGGACGACCCCCGCTCGGCGCTGGTCGACGCCCGCGCGCAGGTCGTGGTCGACTTCACCCACCCCGACGTGGTGATGGACAACCTGCGGTACTGCGTCGAGCAGGGCCTGCACTGCGTGGTGGGCACCTCCGGGTTCGACACGGCCAGGCTGGACACGCTGGCCGGGTGGCTGGCCGACCGGCCGGGGGTGGGCGTGCTGGTGGCGCCGAACTTCGCGCTGGGGGCGGTGCTGTCGATGCGCTTCGCCGAGCTGGCCGCGCGGTTCTACCCGTCGGTGGAGATCATCGAGCTGCACCACCCGAACAAGGCCGACGCGCCGTCGGGCACGGCGGCGCACACCGCGCGCCTGGTCGCGCGGGCCAGGGCCGAGGCCGGTCTCGGCCGGTCCCCGGACGCGACCACGCACGACGAGGACGGCGCGCGCGGCGCGCTGGTGTCGGACGTGCGGGTGCATTCGGTGCGGCTGTCGGGGTTGATCGCCCACCAGGAGCTGCTGTTCGGCGGCGAGGGGGAGACGTTGACGATCCGGCACGACTCGCTGGACCGCACGTCGTTCATGCCGGGCGTGTTGCTGGCCGTCCGGGAGATCGTCGGCCGTCCCGGGCTGACCGTCGGGCTGGAGAACCTGCTCCCGCTCTGAGGGTCGCCAACTGGGAAAACGTGACCGGATTTGCGCCGTTTGCGATGCAACGCTGCTCCGGGTGGCCGGTGTGATCTTCGCGTGTCATCCGTAGCGTCGAGTGCCGTCAGTAGCTAACTAACTCCCGTCTGTTCGTGCGAAAGTCCCACCCTGCAATCGTCACCGGGACCGCGTACGACGAGGGCCAGACGTGGATCAGGGAGAGCACGCGCCCGCACGCGTGCTCGCCCCGATCCGACGCGCCCTCGATTCGGCGCGGATCGACGGCGATGCCGGGGCAACCCCCGAAGGGATTGACCCATGGCACAACCAGAACAGCTGGCACCAACGACCGCGGAGACCTCGTGGTTCTGCTGCGGCGCGGCCTGGGGCCCGTGCGGCTCGGCCGGCGGCGGCGCCTGCGGCAACTGCCGCTCCGGCAGCCGCCACTGCGCCTGGCCCAACACCTCCGACAACTGCTTCGCGATCACCAGACCGGACAAGTGCGGGGACACCCTGCTGCGCCGGACCTGCGGCCACACCTTCTACGTCCAGCACCTGTGCGGCTCGACGGAGATCGCCGTGACGATCGCGGACTGCGGCCCGCAGACCGACCTGTGGTGCGGTGAGCAGTCCTGCTGCTCGGGCAAGTGCGCGTCCAACCGCCTGCTCGACCTGACCCCGTCCGCGTACAGCGCGATCGGCAACCTGTCCAGCGGCATCATGCCGGTCAACATTCGGAGCTGAGCCATGGATTCGTTGGGACGCAGGCGTTTTCTCAGCAAGGCGGTGCTCGGCACCACGGCCGTGACGGTCGTGGGCGCCAGCACGATCGGCTCGTTCGCCCCCGAGGCGGTGGCCGGTCAGCGACCCAAGCTCGACGTCGAGCCGGGCGCCCCCGACCCGAACTTCGTCGACGGCCGGGTCCGCAGCCTCGGCAAGGGTGAGCTGCTGGTCACCAGCGCCGACCGCAGCATGCACCGCATCCACCTGACCTCGGCCACCAGCGTGTGGAAGCTGCGCCCGACCACCGCCGACGCGGCGAAGGTCGGCGACGGGCTCTACGCGCGCGGGGTCCGGCTGCCCGACGGCACCCTCGCCGCCGACGCGGTCTGGCTCAACATCGTCAACCTGCAGGTGCACATCACCTCGATCGGCCGCACCGCGCTGCACCTGGACCACCACGGCGACCGCATCGTCGGGCACGTGGTCGCCGGCACCACGGCGGCGGTCTACAACAGCACGCCCGCGGTCAGCGACCTGTCGCTGTTGCAGGTGGGCAAGCACGCCCAGGTGATCGGCGCGTGGCGGCCGGACACCAACGAGGTCGACCTGGCCACCGTCTACGCGGCGGCCTGACTCCCCCTTCCCGGGCCGCCGCGTGGCCGGCGGCCCGGGACCCTGCGGCATCGGAGGACAGCGTGATCGAGTGGTTCGCGGGCACCCAACAGTTCGTACTCGGCGGGGTGCTGATCTGGGCGAGCATGTTCAAGCTGGGCCGCAGGGCGCCGGTCGCGGCCCGCCGCTCGGCGTTGCGCAAGCTCGTCGGCGAGACCAGGGCGGTGCCCGCCTACCGGGCCGTCGGCCTCGTCGAACTGCTGGTCGGGGCGCTGCTGGTGACGCCGCCGGTGCTGGTCGTCGAGGCCTACCTGGCGGTGGCCCTGTCCGTCGGCATGCTGGCCTACCTGGCCTACGCGAAGCTGCGCGCCCCCGAGGCCGGCTGCGGCTGCCTTGGCGACAAGCACACCCCGGTACGCGGGCGCGGGTTCGTCCGGGCCGGAGTCCTGCTGGCGTCCGGGGCGCTGGCCGCGTGGAGCACCGCGTGGTGGCCGGCCACGCTGGCCGACGCGCCGCTGGCCTGGGTCGCGGTGGTGGTGGCGCAGTCGGCGGTGATCGTCGCGCTGTCGCCGGAACTGGACCACCGGTGGCTGCTGCCGCTGCGCCGCTGGCGGGTGCGGGTGAGCCACCCGCTGGCGCGCACGCCGGTGACCGTGCCGCTGGAGTCCAGCGTCCAGCAGCTGCAACGCAGCGACGCGTACCGCTCGGTGGTGGGTGCCCTGCGCTCGGACCTGCTCGACTCGTGGGAGGAGGGCCGGTGGCGGCTGCTGACCTACAGCGCCGACCAGGACGGGGTGGCGGCGACCGCCGTGTTCGCCGTGCCGCTCGACGGGCACCGGCCGCAGGACATCAGGGTCGCGCTGGTGCCGGAGTCCGGCGAGGTGCTGGTGTGAGGGTCGTGCTGGTGTGAGGGTCAGAGGGCCCAGCTGGCGAACAGGGCCGGGGACGCGGCGATCGCGCTGAACCGGACGAACCGGCCGAGCAGTCCGGCCGAGACGAACGCCGACAGGCTCATCCGCACCATGCCGGCCAGGACCGCGGTGGCCATGTAGGGCGGGGCCCCGAGGACCGAGCTGACGCCGTAGGTGCCGACCATCCACCTCGGGTGGCGGTGGCACTTCTCGCGTAACGCCTCGACCCAGCCCCGGATGCGCTTGGTCCGCAACTGCCAGCGCAGCCGGCGCGCGGTCACCGGCCGGGGTTCGCGCCGGCGGTGCTTGCGGTGCATCCAGCCCGGTAACCGCAGCTCGCCGCGGGCGGCGTAGTAGTACACGAGCTTGCCGCCGACCTGACCGACCGCGACCACCGCGCCCAGCGCGAGCCAGTGGATGTGCGGTTCCTGCATGGCCAGCCCGACGAGGAAGATCTCGATGCTCACCAGCGGCAGCACCGCGGAGCCGAAGGCGACTCCCAGGGTGATGCACAGCCAGGTCAGCACCCGTTACTCCTAGCGACGTCGGGGATCGGCGAACAGAGTATCTATAACCTATACGTGTCGATCCTCAAACAAGTTCGATACGCAAAGTTCCTGTCAACCGAATTTCGCGGAGCGGTCGACCGCCGGCGTCCAGGGTCCGGACCGTGCCGTCGCGCACCCAGCTCGCGCGCTCCAGGAAGCTGACCGACGCCTTGTCCGCCTCCGGTACCCAGGCGATTCCCCTGGTCGAGCCCTCCGCGCGCAGCGCATCGCCGGCCGCCGCCAGCAGTCGGCCACCGTGGCCCCTGCGCCCCCAGCGGGGTTCCACCAGAAGGGTGCTCACCAGCGTGACGGTCGCCGCGTCCTTCGCCGGCTCGCCGGCGGCCGAGGCCGTCTCCTCGGCCGGCGCCGGCCCGGCCGCGCAGAACCCGACGACGCTGGCACCCTCGCGCGCGACGAACACCCGCGCCGGACCGTCCTCGATGGTCCGGCGCCAGGTCAGCGCCGCCTCGGCGGGGTCGAGCGCGTCGAGCACCTCGGGGGGCAGCAGGTCGGTGTACGCCGTGCGCCAGGTGTCGAGCTGGATCCTGGCGATCTCCTCGGCGTCGGAGGGCTGGGCGGGGAGCACGGACGCTTCGGCCATGGCCGCAACCTACCCCGAGCCCGATCCGGGCCCGTACGCTTACCGCCTGTGTCCGCTCCAGAGCTGATCGGCTATCGGATCGGTGACCTCGTCGGCCGTGGCGGGTCCGGCACGGTGTACCTGGCCGACCGGGCCGCCGACGCCCGCGAGGTGGCCGTCCGGGTCGACGACCGCCCGGTGACCGACCGCCGCCGCTTCCTCGACGACGCCCGCACGGTCCGCGAGCTGTCCGCCCACCCGCACGTGGTCGAGGTCCTCGACGCCGGGGTGCTGCCCGACGGCCACGCCTACCAGGTCCTGGAGCTGTGCGTGGACGGGTCGCTGGCCGGCCGCGCCCCGCTGCCCCCGGAGCAGGTCGCCGAGGTCGGCCAGCGGCTCGCCGACGTGCTGGTCGCCGCGCACGACCTCGGCCTGACCCACGGCGCGGTCGAACCGGGGAAGCTGCTGGTCAAGCCGGCCGGCACGGTCGGGCTCACCGGGTTCGGCCTGGCCTCGCTGACGACCGACCCGCGCCCGGACGTCCCCGCGCTGGCCGTGACCCTCCACGCCCTGCTCGCCGGCTCCCCGGCCGCACCGGTCGCGGACGTGCCGGGGGTGTCGCCGCAGTTCCTGGCGATTCTGCGCCGGGGGATCGAGGGCGGCTACCCCGACGCCGCCGCCCTGCGCGCCGATTTGAGCCAGCTGACCGTGGTCTCGGTGCCCGTCCGCCCCACCGACCCGGTGCCCACCGGCGACACCGGCGACACCGACGACGACGGGGTGGGCGGCGCCCTGGCCGAGCCGGAACCACCGTCCGAACCCCCGGGCACCGTGGTCCTCCGCTGGCCGCCGGTGATCCTGGCCGTGGTGGTCGTGCTGGTGATCGTGGGCGCGCTGGTCCTGTTCGGTCGGTAACCGCCCACCGTTGTGTCGGTGGTTCGTGCGATCGTGACCGCGTGACCGACACCGTGACCTCGCCACCCACCGCCCGAGCGGCCTGGTTCGCCTGGGCGGCCCTGGGCGTGGTGTACGTCGTGTGGGGGTCGACGTACCTGGCGATCCGGTTCTCCATCGAGACGATGCCGCCGCTGCTGTCGGCCGGCAGCCGGTTCGTGGTGTCCGGGCTGCTGCTGTGTCTGGCGGTGCTGGTGTTCGCCGGGCGCGGCGGGTTCCGGATGACCAGGGCGCAGTTCGCCACCTCGGCGCTGGTCGGTCTGCTGCTGCCGGGCTGGGGCAACGGGCTGGTCGTGGTCGCCGAGCGGGACGTGGCCTCCGGGCTGGCCGCGCTGCTGGTGGCCAGCATCCCGCTGTACGTGGTGGTGCTGCGCCGGCTGATCGGCCAACGCCCACCGCCGGTCACCCTGGTCGGGGTGGCCGTCGGGTTCGTCGGCCTGCTGGTGCTGATGCTCGGTGGGCCGGTCGCCGGCGCGCACGGTTCCGCCTGGTACGGCCCGTGGCTGGTGCTGCTGGCCGCTCTGGGCTGGGCCTGCGGCACCGTCGCCGGCTCGCGGCTGCCGACCCCGCCCAACCCGGTGACGTTCTCGGCGGTCGGCATGCTGGTCGGCGGCGCGGTGCTGACCGTGGCCGGCTGGGGGACCGGTGAGACGGTCGACCTGGCGGAGGTCAGCACGCGGTCATGGGTCGGCTGGGTCTACTGCGTGCTGCTCGGCGCGCTCGCGTTCAGCGCGTACGTGTACGCGCTGGGCCGATTACCGGTGTCCACGGTGGCGACCTACGCCTACGTGAACCCGGTGATCGCGGTGCTGCTCGGCGTGTGGCTGGCCGGGGAGCGGTTCGGGCCGGCGCAGCTGGCCGGCGGTCTTGTCGTGTTGTGTGCGGTGGTGCTGGTGGTGCGCGCGGAGCACCGGGCCGGCAAACCACCGCCCGTTCCGGAGGGATGTCGATGATCGGGGCCGAGGTGGCGCGGCGGATCGCGCTGGCGGCACAGGGTTTCGCGGACGCGAGGCCCGGCGGCGGGGTGACCAGGCGGCACCTGGGGCGGGTGCTCGACCGGGTGCGGCTGATCCAGCTGGACTCGGTGAACGTCGCCGTGCGCGCCCACTACATGCCGTTGTTCAGCCGGCTCGGGCCCTACCCGTCGGAGCTGGTCGACGACGCGGCCTGGACGCACTCGACCAGGCGTCCCAGGATGCTCGTCGAGTACTGGGCGCACGAGGCGAGCCTGCTGCCGGTGGCCGACTGGCCGCTGTTGCGCTGGCGGATGCGTGACTACGAGCAGCGCCTCGGCCAGCGCTACGCCAGCCTGCTCGCCTCCTCGCCCGGCCTGCTCGACGACGTGCTGGCGGCGGTCAAGGACCTCGGCCCGATCGGCGCCGGGCCGCTGGAGCAGGAGCTTGGCCTGGCCGGGCGGCGGGCCGGCGGCGGCTGGTGGAACCGCTCGTCGGTCAAGCACGCGTGCGAGTACCTGTTCGCCGTCGGCGAGCTGACCACCGGCGCCCGCCGGGGATTCCAGCGCCTCTACGACCTGCCCGAACGCGTGCTGCCGCCGGCGGTGCTGGCCACCCGGCTGTCCGACGAGGACGCCATCCGTGAGCTGACCCGGCGCGCGGCCACCGCCCACGGCATCGCCACCGAGCCCGACCTGCGCGACTACTACCGGATCCGGCCGCCGGAACGCAGCCGCACGGCGGTCGCCGAACTGGTCGAGGCCGGTGAGCTGGTGGAGGTGACCGTCGCCGGCTGGCCGGCGCCGGCCTACCGGCACGTGGACGCGCGGGCACCCCGCCAGGTGTCCGGCCGCGCGCTGCTCGCCCCGTTCGACCCGCTGATCTGGGAGCGGGACCGCACCGAGCGGATCTTCGGCTTCCACTACCGGATCGAGATCTACGTCCCCGAGCCCAAGCGCGTGTACGGCTACTACGTGTTCCCGTTCCTGCTCGACGGCGAGCTGGTCGCCCGGGTGGACCTCAAGGCCGACCGGGCGGCCGGCACGCTGCGGGTGCGGGGCGCGTTCGCCGAGCCAGGGGTCGCCGAGCCGAGAGTGGCGGCCGAGCTGGCCGCCGAGCTGGCGGTGATGGCCGAGTGGCTCGAACTGGACCACGTGGTCGCGCAGGACCGGGGCTCGCTGGCCCCGGCGCTGCGCGCCGTCCTGCGCTGAGCAGGGGTCGGGCGGCGCGTCCGGAGCGACGCGCCGCCCGCTTCCCATCCCCCTGATGGTGGTCCGCTCGGTCCGCTGCGCTCAGTCGATGGCGGTGGTGACCAGTGCCGAGCCGGAGCCGGTCCGGCCACGGATCCGCAGCGGCGGTGAGGTTTCCGGCGGGGTCGTGGTCAACCGCAGGTCGCTGCGCACGTCGCCGGAGCCCGACGACAGGTCGATCTCGGCGCGGTTGCCCTCGCGGACCCCGATGCGGATCGCGCCGGAACCGGTGTGCAGCTCCAGCTGACCGGCCGAGGCGTTGGCGATGGTGACCTGGCCGCTGCCGGTGCGCACCATGGCGTCGTCGCTGACCGAGCCGAGCCACACGTCGCCGCTGCCGGTGATCACCGTGCTGCCGCCGCCGACGGCCGAGATCTCGACGTCGCCGCTGCCGGTCTTGACCCGCACCCCGGCCGCCATCAGGCCCAGGCGAACCGCGCCGGACCCGGTGTCGATCTTGGCCGGTGCGGCGGACTGGTCGGTGGTGATCCGGCCGGAGCCGGTGTTGAGCTCCAGGCGGCCGGCGGCACCGGTCACCGACAGGTCACCGGAGCCGGACTTGGCCGCCACCTGGCTGCCCAGCGGCGCCTGCACCGACACCGAGATGGCGACGTTGCGCAGGTGCATGTCCTTGGGCGCGCGCACGACCAGCCGGCCGGCGGTGAAGTCGATCCTCGTCTGGCGCACGGCCTCGGCCGGGATGCTGGTCTCGACGGGGTCCAGGTTGCCGAACTGGGAGCCGATCCAGTTCATCAGGTTGGACACGCCCTGGGCGAACGGCGTCTCCCCGTGCGGCTCGTGCCGCACCTCGACGTGCACCCCCGGCTCGTCGACCAGCCGGACGTCGATCCGGCCCGGCCCGGTGGCCAGGTCCAGCTCGACGGGCCCGGTGGACTCGTAGCTCTGCCGGCGGACCAGTTCCTCCGCCGCTGACTGCTGCTCGGTCATCCAGCTCACCCCTCGTACCAGCCGTGCACCCGCGACGACGAGTCGCCGCGGTTCTCGCCGGGCCACTCCCCGCCCCAGCGCTGGCTCCAGTCCTGTCCCCGGTGCTTGCCCTTGCCGTGCAGCGCGCCCTGGACGGCCTGCTGGACGAAGGTGTTCAGCGAGACGCCCTGGGACGCGGCTGCCTGCTCGGCCTTGCTCTTGAGCTGCTCGAACAGCCGCAGCGTCATCCGGCTCATGTCTCCGGTCATGTCGGCGGTGTCACCCCCCGGTGGTGGCGTCGACTGCTCGTCGGCGCGTGGTGTCTCGCGCGCCGACCGGGTGCCGGTGACCACGACCTGCACGTCCCGCCCGTCGAGGCGGACGTCGATCACGTGGTCGTCGAGGGAGGCGGTGACCTCCGCGGCCAGGTCGGACAGCGCGTTCATGATGGCCAGGCGGGCCGCGGGCTCCAGCGCGGCGGCCAGGACCGCAGCCGCCCGGCGCGTGTTCTCGTCGCCGGCGGAGGCTGCCGTGGTCAGGTCCTCCCGCAACGCGGCGACATACGGTGTGAGATCCATGATGCCATCATGACGTCATCGATGACATCAGTCAAGGAAGTCATGACATCTCATGACACCATTGTGCTGTCGCGCGTGTCAGGGTCCGCCGACGCTGGGTTGCCCGTTTAGGCTGCGGGGCATGTCGCCCAAGGTGCAGCTCATCGCGAAGACCGAGTTCTTCCCGCCGGCCGACGTGCCGTGGTCGACCGACGCGGACGGCGGCGAGGCGCTCGCCGAGTTCGCTGGTCGTGCCTGCTACCAGTCGTGGAAGAAGCCCAACCCGGTCACCGCCACCAACGCCGGCTACCTGCGGCACATCCTGGAGGTCGGCCACCTGTCGGTGCTCGAACACGGCTCGGTCAGCTTCTACCTCAGCGACATCTCCCGCTCCCTGACCCACGAGCTGATCCGCCACCGGCACTTCTCCTACTCCCAGCTCTCCCAGCGCTACGTGCCCGAGCGCAACGCCTCGATGGTCGAGCCGGAGGTCATCGCCGGGGACCCGGTGCTGCACGCCAAGTTCGTCGCCGCCACCGAGGCCAGCCTCGCCGCCTACACCGAGCTGCTGGCCGGGCTGGAGGAGCGCTTCGCCGACGTGCCCAACGCCACGCTGCGCCGCAAGCAGGCCCGCCAGGCCGCGCGGGCCGTGCTGCCCAACGCCACCGAGACCCGGATCGTGGTCACCGGCAACTACCGCGCGTGGCGGCACTTCGTGGCCATGCGCGCCAGCGAGCACGCCGACGTGGAGATCCGTGAGCTGGCCGTGGAGTGCCTGCGCCAGCTGCAGAAGGCCGCGACCAACGTGTTCGACGACTTCGTCATCTCCACGCTGCCCGACGGCACCGAGGTCGCGTCCAGCCCGTTCGTCACCGAGGGCTGACCGGATGCGCCGGCTGGGCCTGGTGGTGGCGGCAGGGGAGTACACCGTCGCCCGGCTGCCGGCCGGCGCCACCCCGCCGGCCGACCTGTTCCCGGCCGGTGACCAGGTCCTGGTGTCGGTGGTCAGCGCCGCCGACGGGGTCACCGTCGTCTGCCCGACCCGGCTGGCCGCCGGCCTGGACACCGAGGTCCGCCAGGCCGGCTGGCGCCTGCTGTCGGTCCGCGGGCCGCTGGACTTCACCCTGACCGGGATCATGGCCGCGCTCGCCGGTGAGCTGGCCGCGGCCGGCGTCAGCCTGTTCGCCGTGTCCACCTACGACACCGACCACGTGCTGGTGAAGGCCGGCGACCTGGACCGCGCCGTCGCCGCCCTGGTGGCCGCCGGCCACGAGGTCCACGGACCCTAGGCCGGGGGAACTCAGGGTGCGGGGAACTCCGCGCGCACCCCGAGCAGCCGGACCGGCCTGGTCAGCTCGAACAGCGCCAGCACCTCGCCGGCCGCCCGTTCCAGCTCGTCCGGGTCGCTGGTGGGGGCCGGCAGCGTCCGGCTGCGGGTGTGGGTGAAGAACGGCGCGAACCGCACCTTCACCGCGACCCGCGCCGCCGGCCGGCCCTCGGCCGCGACGTCCCGCGCCACCCGCCTGGCCAGCGTCGCGACCGCCGCGCCGATCTCCGCCGGCTCGGTCAGGTCCTCCTGGAAGGTCGTCTCGCGGCTGCGGGAGCGGGCGACGTACGGGCTCGCGGTGACCTCGGTGCCGCCGGCACCCAGCCCCAGCGTGCGGTACCACGGGCCCATCGTCGGGCCGAACCGCCGCGCCAGCACCCGCTCGTCGGCGGCGGCGAGCTCGCGCACGGTGTGCAGGCCGAGGTCGGCGAGCTTGGCGGCGGTCCGGCGGCCGATGCCCCACAGCGCCTCGGTCGGCCGCCCGCCCATCACCTCGAACCAGTTGTCCCTGGTCAGCCGGTAGACGCCGGCGGGCTTGGCGAAGCCGGTGGCGAGCTTGGCGCGCAGCTTGTTGTCGCCGATGCCCACCGACAGGTGCAGCCGGGTGCGGTCCAGCACCGCGCGCGCCAGGTCGGCGGCCAACGCCTCCGGGTCGTCGGTGGTGGCGCCCAGGAACGCCTCGTCCCAGCCGAGGACCTCGACCACCACGTCGAACTCCCGCAGCGCGGCCATCACCTCGGCGGAGGCCGCGTCGTAGGCCGGCGCGTCGGCCGGCAGGAACACCGCGTCCGGGCACCGGCGGGCGGCCAGGCGCAGCGGCAGGCCCGAGTGGACGCCGAACTCGCGGGCCTCGTAGGAGGCGGTGGCCACGACCGCGCGCCGGGTGGGGTCGCCGCTGCCGCCGACGACCACCGGGCGTCCGGCCAGCTCGGGGCGCCGCAGGACCTCGACCGCCGCGATGAACTGGTCCAGATCGACGTGCAGTACCCAAGCCGCCATGGGGCCAGTGTCGCGCGCAGTAGCATCCTGCGGGTGACCCAGCAGCCTGACCAGGTGACCCACCAGCGAGTGATCGCCGGGCGTTATGCCGTGCTCCAGGAAATCGGCCGTGGCGGGATGGGCATCGTCTGGCTCGCCGAGGACCGGATGATCGGCCGCCAGGTGGCCATCAAGGAGCTGCACCTGCCGGCCGGGGTCCCGCTGGAGGAACAGCGGGTGCTGGAGGAGCGGGTGCTGCGCGAGGCGCGCGCCGCCGGCCGGCTCAACGACCCGGCCGTGGTCACCGTCTACGACGTGCTCCAGGAGGCCGGCAACACCTTCATCGTGATGGAGCTCATCCAGGCGCCGACCCTCTCGGCGGTGGTCGCCCGCCAGGGCCCGATCCCCCAGGAGGCGGTCGCCCGACTGGCAGAGCAGCTGCTCTCGGCGTTGGAGGCGGCGCACGCGGCGGGGATCGTGCACCGGGACGTGAAGCCCTCCAACATCATGGTGCTGCCCAACGGCCGGGTGAAGCTCACCGACTTCGGCATCGCCCAGTCGACCGACGACCCGAAGCTGACCACCAGCGGCGTGCTCGTCGGCTCACCCAGCTACATCGCGCCGGAGCGGATCCGCGGCGGCGAGGCAGACCCTGGCTCGGACCTGTGGGCGCTGGCGGCCGTGCTCTACTTCGCCGTCGAGGGCCACTCGCCGTTCGAGCGGTCCTCCACCGCGGCGACCATGCACGCCATCCTCAACGAGGTCCCGTACCTGACCCGCTCCCAGGGCCCGCTGGCCTCGGTGATCATGGGCCTGCTCAACGCCCTCCCGGAGGCCAGGCTCACCGCCGGCCAGGTCCGGGGCCTGCTCGCGCACGCCACCGCCACCCCGCCCGGCGGCACGATGGCGGGGACGATGGCGGGAACGATGGCGTTCGGGCCGGGCGTCACCCACGCCGCCCCGCCGCTCACCGCCCTCGTGCCCCGACCGGGCCGCCACCGCCGGCCGTGGGTGATCACCGGCCTGGTCGTGGCGCTGGTCGCCGGGCTGGCCGGCGGCTGGTTCGCCTCCTCGGCGATCAACGCGCCGGCGGTGGACCCGGCGGCCGGCGAGACCCTGACCTACGGCAAGGGCGGCCAGATCACCCAGTTCGACATCGGCGACGGCGAGTGCTCGTCGGCGAAGCTGGAGGCCGGCCGGGTCTACCCGAACAGCAGCGACACCGACTGCGCCGAGGCCCACGAGTTCGAGGTGATCGACTTCGACGTCTTCACCAACTCCGACCTGGAGTACCTCGGTGACCAGGTGTTGCGTGACTTCGGCGAGGCCAGCTGCGCGATGGTGTTCGCCAGCACGATCGTCGACGACCGCGACAAGAACGGGACCCTCACCTACACCACGCTGGTCCCGACCAAGGCCACCTGGGACGACGCCGGCAACGACGACTACGAGGACGGCGGCAGCACGGCGATCAAGTGCGTGCTGACCGACCGCGACGGCAACCAGCTCCAGGAGAGCAAGCTGCGGAAGGACGAATGAGCGCCGATAGGGTGAGCGCCCATGGCGGTCTCCTCCGATGAGCGTGCGGCGCTCTGCGACCTGTTCACCTCGCTCGGGCCCGACGCGCCCACCCTGTGCACCGGCTGGCGCACCCGCGACCTCGCCGCCCACCTCGTGCTGCGCGAACGCCGCCCGGACGCCGCGCCCGGCATCCTGTTCCGCGCGCTGGCCGGGCGCACCAAGCGCGTCCAGGACGGCCTGGCCCGCCGCCCGTGGAGCGAGCTGGTCGACCTGGTCCGCACCGGACCGCCCCGGCTCTCGCCCACCCGGATCCCGCTGGTCGACACGATGGTCAACTCGGTGGAGCTCTACGTCCACCACGAAGACGTCCGCCGGGCCCAGGACGGCTGGCAGCCGCGTGCCGCCGACCGCGCCCGCGACGCCGCCGCCTGGGCCGGGGTGTCCCGCGCGGGGAAGATGACGCTGCGCAAGAGCCCGGTCGGGTTGGTCCTGCGCCGCCCCGACGGCACCGAGACCGTCGCCCGGCGCGGGCCGAACACGGTGATCGTCACCGGCGAGCCGGGGGAGCTGCTGCTGTGGGCGTTCGGCCGCGACGAGGTGCGGCTGGAGTTCGAGGGCGAGCAGGCCGCGCTCGACGTCGTGCGAGGTCTGCGGCGCAGCCTCTGACCGCCGGTCGGCGACTGGCGGGAACCTGACATCCTTGCGCCCGGTCGGAAGAGGGGGACGCGTCGCGGAGGAGGCCGAGGTGACACAGGAACCGACCCAGGACACCGGTCAGGACACGGCTCGGGACACGGCTCGGGACACCGCTCGGGAGCGGGTCGTCGCCGGCCGGTACACGGTGCTGCGTGAGCTGGGGCGCGGCGGCATGGGCGTGGTGTGGCTCGGCGAGGACCGGATGATCGGCCGCCAGGTCGCCGTCAAGGAGTTACGCCTGCCCGACGGGGTGGCCCCCGACCAGCGGCGGGTGCTGGAGGAACGGGTGCTGCGCGAGGCGCGGGCCGCCGGCCGGCTCAACGACCCGGCCGTGGTCACCGTGTTCGACGTGGCCCAGGAGGCCGGCGCCACGTTCATCGTGATGGAGCTGATCGAGGCGCCGACCCTGTCCGACGTCGTGTCGCGCCAGGGCCCGCAGTCACCCGAGGTCGTGACCCGCCTGGCCGAGCAGCTGCTCTCGGCGCTGGAGACCGCGCACGCGGCGGGGATCGTGCACCGGGACGTGAAGCCCTCCAACATCATGATGTTGCCCAACGGGCGGGTGAAACTCACCGACTTCGGCATCGCGCAGTCGACCGACGACCCCAGGCTGACCACCAGCGGCGTGCTGATCGGCTCACCGGGCTTCATGCCGCCCGAGCGGCTGCGCGGCGCGCACGCCGAGGCCGCCTCGGACCTGTGGGCACTGGGCGCCGTGCTGTTCTTCGCCGTCGAGGGCCACTCGCCGTTCGAGCGGTCGTCCACCGCGGCGACCATGCACGCCATCCTCAACGAGGTCCCGTACCTGACCCGCTCCCAGGGCCCGCTGGCCTCGGTGATCATGGGCCTGCTGAACACCGTCCCGGCGGCCAGGCTCTCCGCCGAGCAGGTCCGCGGCCTGCTCGCCCAGGCCACCTACACCCCGCCGGGCGGTCTCACCGGCGTCACGGCCACCCGGCTGGCCGTCGGGCCGGCCGCGACCAGGGCCATCGGCGCCCCGGGCCCCCCGCCGCGCCGGGGCCGGCTCACCGGCCTGGTGGCCGGGCTCGCGGTGCTGATGTTCGCCGCCGGGTTCCTCACCGACCGGTTCGTCGCCGGCGGGGCCGACGGCGACCGCCCGGCGGCCATGGAGGACACCGTCACCTTCGGCCGGGACGGCACCCTGCCCGAGTTCACCTGGGGTGAGAACTCCGTCGAGGGCCGCTGCCTCAACGGCCGGATCGCCCCTGGCCGGCGGATCTCGGGCAACGTCGAGTGCACCGAGCCGCACGACCTGGAGGTCTACGCCGACGACTGGACGATGAGCATCCCCGGCGAGGACGACACGTTCTCCGACGTGAGCTACCCCGACCCCGAGGACCTGTACGCCTACGGCGAGAAGTTCTGCACGATGGCGTTCGAGTCGGAGTTCGTCGTCGGCGACGAGGCCGCCAAGGAGAAGCTGCGCTATCGCGCGGTCGTGCCGTCGGAGAAGGGCTGGTCGGAGTACCGGGGCGTGTACTGCGTTCTGCGCGACGCGCAGGACAACCAGCTGACCCGCAGCTATGTCGCGTCGAAGTGATATGGGATTGGCGTCCGAGGTAGCGTCTAGGACCATGAACATGTGTCCGACCGCGAAACCGGGTAGGCCGTTCGGCCAGGTTCTCACCGCCATGGTGAGCCCCTTCGACCCCAACGGAAAGCTCGATCTGGACGCGGCCGGGCAGCTGGCCAGCCACCTCGTCGACCTGGGCAACGACGGTCTGGTGGTCAACGGCACCACCGGCGAGTCGCCGACCACCAGCGACGCGGAGAAGGCCGAGCTGGTGCGCACGGTCGTCGAGGCGGTGGGGGACCGGGCCAGCGTCGTGGCCGCCGTCGGCACGTACAACACCGAGCACTCGGTCCACCTGGCGCGCGAGGCCGAGCAGGCCGGCGCGCACGGGCTGCTGGTGGTCACCCCGTTCTACTCGCGCCCGCCCCAGTCCGGGCTGTTGGCGCACTTCAGCGCGGTCGCCGACGCCACCGGGCTGCCCAACATGCTCTACGACATCCCGCCGCGCTCGGTCGTGCCGATCGAGGTCGACACCCTGCGCCGGCTGGCCGAGCACCCGCGCATCCAGGCCGTCAAGGACGCCAAGGGCGACCTGCTCGCCGGCAGTGAGGTCATCGCCAGCACCGACCTGGCCTACTACTCCGGCGACGACGCGCTGAACCTGCCGTGGCTGTCGGTGGGCGCGGTCGGTTTCGTCAGCGTCATCGGGCACGTGGTCGCCGGGCGGCTGCGGCGCATGCTCGACACCTACGAGAACGGCGACGTGAGCACCGCGCGCACCGTCCACCGCGGCTACCTGCCGGTGCTGCGCGCCCAGGGCCGGGTCGGTGGGGTGCTGTTCGCCAAGGCGTCGCTGCGGCTGCGCGGCTACGACGCCGGCGAGCCCCGGCTGCCGCTGCCGCCGACCACCGACGAGCAGAACGCGCTGATCGCCGCCGACCTGGCCGACGCCGGTGTCCCCCTGGCCGACGCGCCGCCCTCCAGCGTCGCCGCCGCCAGGGTCGCGGCCACCGACGCCGCCGCGGCCTATGTCACGACCACCACGCACACCAGCGCCGGGCAGGTCCATCAGTGACCTCACCAGTGACCTCACCAGTGACTTCCACCTACGGGCAGTTGGAACCGCCGGGCCGGCTGGCCGACGGCGGTCTGCGGGTCGTCGCCCTCGGCGGCATCGGCGAGGTCGGCCGCAACATGACGGTCTTCGAGTACGGCGGGCAGCTGCTGATCGTCGACTGCGGCGTGCTGTTCCCCGAGGACCAGCAGCCCGGCGTCGACCTGATCCTGCCGGACTTCCGGGCCATCGAGCCCCGGCTCGACGACATCGCCGCGATCGTGCTCACCCACGGCCACGAGGACCACATCGGCGCGGTGCCCTTCCTGCTGCGCCACCGCCCCGACCTGCCGGTCGTCGGGTCCCGGTTCACCCTCGCGCTGGTCGCCGCCAAGTGCCGCGAGCACCGGCTGACGCCCAAGCTGGTCGAGGTGTCCGAGGGCGGCCGGGTCGCCTTCGGCGACTTCGACTGCGAGTTCTTCGCCGTCAACCACTCCATCCCGGACGCGTTGGCGGTCGCCATCCGCTCGCCGGCCGGCCTGGTGCTGCACACCGGCGACATCAAGCTCGACCAGCTGCCCCTGGACGGCCGGCTGACCGACCTGGCCGGCTTCTCCCGCCTCGGCGACGAGGGAGTCGACCTGTTCCTGGTCGACTCGACCAACGCCGAGGTGCCCGGGTTCGTGATGGCCGAGCGGGAGATCGGCCCGGTGATCGACGGCGTGATCAGCCGCGCCGACCAGCGGGTCATCGTCGCCTGCTTCGCCAGCCACGTGCACCGCGTGCAGCAGGTGCTCGACGTGGCCCAGGCCCACGGCCGGCGGGTCGCGATGGTGGGCCGGTCGATGGTGCGCAACATGGGGATCGCCGCGGACCTGGGGCTGCTGCGGGTGCCCGAAGGTCTGCTGGTCGACCTGGACGAGGCGATGGAGCTGCCGGAGAGCCAGGTGCTGTTCGTCTCGACCGGTTCGCAGGGCGAGCCGCTCTCGGCGCTGTCGCGGATGGCGCGCGGCGAACACCGGCAGATCCGCATCCGCCCCGGCGACACGGTCGTGCTGGCCAGTTCGCTGATCCCCGGCAACGAGACCGCGGTGTTCGGCGTGGTCAACGGGCTGGTGCGGTTGGGTGCGGCGGTGGTGCACCAGGGCAACGCGCGGGTGCACGTGTCCGGGCACGCGTCGGCCGGCGAGCTGCTGTTCCTGTACAACGCGGTGCGCCCGTCGAACGTGATGCCGGTGCACGGCGAGTGGCGTCACCTGCGGGCCAACGCGGCGCTGGCGGTGGCCACCGGGGTGCCGAAGGAGAACGTGGTGCTGGCCGAGGACGGGGTCGTGGTCGACCTGGTCGACGGCCTGGCGCGGATCAGCGGCCGGGTCGAGGTCGGTCACGTCTACGTCGACGGCTCGTCGGTCGGGGACGTCGGCGAGTCGACCCTGTCCGACCGGTTGATCCTCGGTGAGGGCGGGTTCATCGCGATCACCGTCGCCGTCGACTCCACCACCGGCCGGGCGCTTGGCCCGCCGACGATCTCCGGCCGGGGCTTCTCCGACGACCCGAAGGCGCTCGACGAGGTGCTGGCGCTGGTGGAGATGGAGCTGTCGCACACCGAGAGCGAGGGCATCACCGACACCCACCGGATCGCCCAGGCGGTGCGCCGGGTGGTCGGCCGTTGGGTCGCCGACACCTACCGCCGGCGCCCGATGATCGTGCCGACGGTCATCCCGGTCTAGCCGGCGTCCACCGGCGACGCCTCCCGGCGGGCCTCGGCCAGCTGGACCAGCGTCGCCCCGCCGAGCAGCACGGCCGCCCCGGCGACCTGCACGGCGGTCAGCGTCTGGCCCAGCAGCAGCCACGCCAGCGAGGTCGCCACGACCGGTTCGCTCAGCGCGAGCACGCTGACCACGTTGGCCGGCATGTGCCGCAGCGCGGTGATCGACAGCAGGTAGGCCACGGCCGTGCTCATCACCGCGCAGGCCACCAGCAGCACCCACACCGGCACGTCCAGCCCGCCGAGGTCGGCGTCGGCGACCAGCCGGTCGACCGGCAGCGTCCAGGGCGGCGCGATCACCGCGATGGCGACCGACCCGACGACCATGCCCCAGGTGACCAGGCCGACCGGTGAGATCGTGGTCGTGCCGTGTTCGCCGAGCAGGAAGTAGCCGGCCGAGCAGAGCGCGGCCCCGACCCCGGCGAGCACCCCGACCGTGTCCAGCCGCAGGCCGTCCCAGACCTGGGCGACCATCGCGAGCCCGGTCAGCGCGAGCACCGTGCCGACCCACATCCGCGCCGGCAGGATCGTGCGGCGCACGAACCGCACCCACAGGGCCACCAGCACCGGCGAGGTGAACTCCAGCAGCATCGCGATCCCGATCGGGATCCGCGACACCGCGGCGAAGTACAGCAGCTGCACCCCGGCGACGCCGACCAGGCCGTAGCCGATCAGCACCCGCACGTCCGAGCGCCGGATCCGCAGCAGCGCCGGCCGCGCCAGCCCCACCGACACCAGCAGGACGACCGCGGCCAGCGTGATCCGCACCATCGCGACCTGCTGGGGGCTCAGCCCGGCGTCCATCGCCGGTTTGGCCAGCACACCGGAGGTGCCGAACCAGAACGAGGCGACCAGGATGAGCATCGTGCCCCGGCGCCGGGCGGACGTGGGTGCGGCGACGGGCGGCAGGGTGCCGGTCGGCTCGGGTCTGGTGGCCGTCACGGTGACGGTCGCCAGGGACTCTTGCCGTCCTGCGGGCGGGTCGGGTCCTGGAACCGGGGCCGGTCTGGCTCGTCGGCGCGCAGCGGCACCAGGTTCTCGGTGATGGCGTGCATGATCCGCGCGTGCGCCCTGACGGCGTCGCCGGGCGTGTTCAGCGTCAGGTCCGACAGGTCGACCAGCGGCCCGAAGTGCACCCGGAACACCGGCCGGTTCCGGATGGCCCGCAGCCACGACATCGCCAGCGGGACGAGGTCGCGCCAGCCGGAGACGCCGTGCTCGGTGCCCCAGTACATCGCCTCGTGGGCGCCCCACTGGCTGATGACCATGACCGGGACCTTCGCCGCGAGCGACATCCTGGCCACGCCGGTCTTGCCGCGCTCGGGCCACAGGCCGGGTTCGCGGCTGATCCGGCCCTCGGGGTAGACCAGCATCGGTCCGGTCGCCGAACCGAGCGCGTCGGTGGTCCTGGCGAACGCCTCGATGACGTTGCTCTTGCCCCGGTCGACGCGGATCGCGCCACCCTTGCGCAGTACCCAGCCGACCACCGGGGCGTCCAGCAGGCCCCCGGTCAGCAGGAACCTCGGGTTGACCCCGGATTCGCGCAGTGCGGCGGCGAGGACGAACGGGTCGAACATGCCGATGTGGTTGGCCGCGATCAGCCCCGGCCGGGTGGCGAACTCGGGGGGGATCGTGCCGGTGATCTCCAGCCTGCCGACGAGCCGGACGAGAGCACGGTTCGCGTGCGTCATCGCGATCCACAGCGGTGAGACGCGGGTGGGGCCCTCCTCTCGGCGTGTCGGCTCGGTTAAGCGGCGGAACAGCGCGACCATGGCCGGAGCATCGCACGAACCCTTCGGGCAGTGAAGGGCAGACCCTCCGTTGCCCGTGTGGCAGGAGTGACGTGTGTGGTGACAGGCGACTACCGTGGGGATTATGGCGAACCGGACAGCAGCCTCGAAGTCCTCCAAGGGCGCCAGCGGCGGCCGTGGCGGCGGTTCCCGAGCGAGTTCCGCCAGGTCCACGACCGCCAAGTCCTCGTCGGCGAAGTCCACGACCAAGTCCACGGCCAAGTCGCCGGCCAGGTCCACGGCCGGCTCCGCCTCGACCAGGGCGAAGTCCTCCTCGTCGAAGCCCCGGTCGACCGGCCGGCCGTCCTCCTCGTCGTCCAGGGCCCGGTCGTCCTCGTCGCGGGCGCGGGGCTCGTCGGGCACCCGCCGCCCCCCGGCCAAGCCGGCCGCCCGGCGCGGCAGTGCCGGCGGCGCACTGGTCCGTGGCCTGCGCGGCGGCTGGAACCTGCTGGCCAAGGGCGTCGGCGGGCTGGCCCGGACGGTCGGCCGCACCAAGGAGCTCGACCCGGCGCACCGCCGTGACGGGATCGCCTTCGCGCTGATCGCCGTCGGCGTGATCGCCGGCGCCGGCATCTGGTGGAAGGCCGCCGGTCCGATCGGGCGCGGGCTGGAGATCGGCGCGCGGTCCACGGCCGGCGCGGCCGCCATGGCGCTGCCGATGGTCCTGCTGGTGATCGGCGTCGCGCTGATGCGCTCGGACCCGCAGCCGGACAAGCGCCCGAGGCTGGTCGTCGGCACGCTGCTGTTCAGCCTGGCCTTCCTGGGCATCCTGCACGTGTTCAGCGACCTGCCGGAGGACAACGACGGCCGGATGTACGCCGGGGGCGCCCTGGGCTACGCCGCCGGCGGGATGCTCGCCAAGGGCGTGACCACCTGGGTCGCCATCCCGCTGCTGGTGCTGGTGCTGGGCTTCGGTGTGCTGGTGTTCACCGGCACCCGCTTCCGCGACATCCCCGACCGTCTGCGTGAGCTGGGCCGCGACCCCGACGACGACTACTACGACGACTTCTACGACGACGAGGGCATCGAGCTGCCCGGCACCGAGGAGGACGAGCAGGAGCCGCCGGTCGTCGAACCCAAGCCGCGTCGCTCGACCCGCCGCCGGCAGGCCTCCATGGTCGAGCCGGGCGAGGAGCCGGCCGCCGAGGACCCGCAGCTGCCGCTGGAGCCGGGGCCGGAGCCGCCCGCGCGCCGCAAGAAGCAGCCCAGCGTGCGGCCCGAGCAGGTCAAGGAGACCCCGCAGGCCAAGGAGCAGACCGGTCAGCTCGCGCTGACCCGCGTCGTCGACGGCGACTACACGCTGCCCGACCCGAACCTGCTCGCCGGCGGCGAGCCGCCCAAGGCCCGCAGCCGCGCCAACGACGCGATGATCGAGGCGATCACCGGCGTGCTGGACCAGTTCTCGGTCGACGCGCAGGTCACCGGGTTCACCCGGGGGCCGACGGTCACCCGCTACGAGGTGGAGCTCGGCCCCGGCGTGAAGGTCGAGAAGATCACCGCGCTGACCAAGAACATCGCCTACGCGGTGGCCACCGACAACGTCCGCCTGCTGGCGCCCATCCCCGGCAAGTCGGCGGTGGGCATCGAGGTGCCCAACTCCGACCGGGAGATGGTGCGCCTGGGCGACGTGCTGCGCTCGGCCACCGCCGTCAAGGACACCCATCCGATGGTGATCGGCCTCGGCAAGGACATCGAGGGCCACATGGTCACCGCGAACCTGGCGAAGATGCCGCACCTGCTGTGCGCGGGCTCCACCGGTTCCGGCAAGTCCAGCTTCGTCAACTCGATGCTGGTCTCGCTGCTCGCGCGGGCCACCCCGGACGAGGTCCGGATGGTGCTGATCGACCCGAAGATGGTGGAGCTGACCCCCTACGAGGGCATTCCGCACCTGATCACGCCGATCATCACCCAGCCCAAGAAGGCCGCCGCCGCGCTGACCTGGCTCGTCGAGGAGATGGAGCAGCGCTACCAGGACATGCAGGCCAACCGGGTGCGCCACATCGACGACTTCAACAAGAAGGTCCGCTCCGGCGAGATCACCGCGCCGCCCGGCTCGGAGCGCGAGTACCGGCCCTACCCCTACATCCTGGCGATCGTCGACGAGCTGGCCGACCTGATGATGACCGCGCCGCGCGACGTCGAGGACGCGATCGTGCGGATCACCCAGAAGGCCCGCGCGGCCGGCATCCACCTGGTGCTGGCCACCCAGCGCCCGTCGGTCGACGTGGTCACCGGTCTGATCAAGACCAACGTGCCGTCGCGGCTGGCGTTCGCCACCTCGTCGCTGACCGACTCGCGGGTCATCCTGGACCAGCCGGGCGCGGAGAAGCTGATCGGCATGGGCGACGGCCTGTACCTGCCGATGGGCGCGTCCAAGCCCCGGCGGATCCAGGGCGCGTTCATCACCGACGAGGAGATCAACGCGATCGTCACGGCGGTCAAGGACCAGGCGCAGCCGGAGTACACCGAGGGCGTGACCTCGGCCAAGGCCGGCGAGAAGAAGGAGATCGACGAGGAGATCGGCGACGACCTCGACGTGTTGCTGCAGGCCGCCGAGCTGATCGTGACCTCGCAGTTCGGGTCGACGTCGATGCTCCAGCGCAAGCTGCGGGTCGGGTTCGCGAAGGCGGGCCGGCTGATGGACCTGCTGGAGAGTCGGGGTGTGGTCGGCCCGTCGGAGGGTTCCAAGGCCCGCGACGTGCTGGTCAAGCCCGACGAGCTGGACGGCGTGTTGTACCTGATCCGGGGCGGCGGGGGAGCGGGTTCGGGCGAGGACGACTGAGCACCGTCCGATAAGACTATTCACCAGATGTGATCGACTGATTACGTTGGGGTAATGCGTCGACTACTCGTCGGTATCCTGTTCGCCTCACTGACCGTTGCCGCCCCTGCCGCCGCCGCCGACCCGGTCGCCACCGCGGCGCCCGGGGACGTGGTCACCTCCCGCTCGGTCAACGCGCCGGGCTTCTTCTACGCCCGCACCTGGCTGATCACCTACGCCTCCACCTCCGCCACCGGCACGCCGATCACCGTCAGCGGCACCGTCGTCGTGCCCTACGGCGCCGACGCCGACACCCCGGTCATCGGCTACGCCCCCGGCACCCACGGCCTGGGCGACCAGTGCGCGCCCTCCCGCCACCTGGAGGCCGGTGACGAGACCGAGGGCCTGCTGATCCACCAGTACGCCACCCGGGGCTACGCCGTCGTGGTCACCGACTACGAGGGCATCGGCACCCCCGGCGAGCACACCTACATCGCCGGGCGCGCCGAGGGCAACGCCACCCTCGACGCCGTCCGCGCCGCCCTGCGCCTGCCCGGCACCGGCCTGTCCCCGTCGACCGACGTGGCGATCGTCGGGTACTCCCAGGGCGGGCACGCCGCCGGCTGGGCCGCCCAACTCGCCCCCACCTACGCCCCCGAACTGACCATCGCCGCCTACGCCGTCGGCGCCCCGCCGGCCAACCTCAAGACCGTCGCCGAGCACAACGACGGCGGCGAGAACGTCGGGCTGGTCATGGCCGCCGGCTTCGGCATGGACGTCACCTACCCGGAGCTGGACCTGGCCCCCTACCTCAACGACGCCGGCCGCGCCGCGTTCGCCGACATCCGCGACGACTGCACCGACGAGCTGGCGAAGTACGCCGGCCACTCCATGGCCGACTACACCACCGAGGACGTGCTGGCCCGCCCCGAGTGGAGCGCCAGGGTCGACGAGCAGAACCTCGGCGGCGCGATCCCGAGGGCGCCGGTGCTGCTCTACCACTCCAACGGCGACGAGATCCTGCCGGTGGGCGTGAGCGTCGGGCTGCGCTCGGACTGGTGTGCCGGCGGCGCCGACGTGACGTTCTGGCGTACCGACACCGGCGCGCACTTCACCACGGCCGCGCTGATGAGCCCGGCGGTGACCGGCTGGGTCGCCGACCGGCTCGCCGGCCGCCCGGCCGCCGGAAACTGCTGAGGGATGTGTTCGTTCGCTCCCGGGACGGTGCCCCGGGAGCGAACGAGCGGACTCAGCCGCCGAACTGGCGCACCGCCAGGTAGTAGGCGTCGGCGAACCGGTTGCAGGCCCAGTTGCCGGCGCAGACCGTGTACATGTCGGTCTTGAACCGGTTGTCGATGGTGAGCCGGTTGGACTCGGTGAACCGGCCCTGCTTCTTGTAGTTGCGGTACCCGAAGTCGTGCCGGTAGCAGGCACGCACCAGGTTGAAGCCGAACGGGTTGTCCGGCGAGTTGGAGCAGCCGTCGGAGGACCAGTCCAGCTGGCTGCCGTAGGGCTTCTGGGAACGCAGGGTCTGGAACCCGCTGAGGCTGGTGCTGTGCAGGTACTGGTCGGTCACGGTCCGCAGCTGGCTGGGAGTGAGCGCCGCCTGGGCGGAGCCGGCCCCGACGAACAGGGTGCCGGCCACCGCGATGGCGGTGACGAACGCCTGGGCAGCACGACGCAGGGTTGACGTGGCCACGCGATCTCCTTGGGGGAGCGACGGGGCCCGCCCCGTGCGGACCCCTGATCAATTACGCCTGGCCAGGGGCGACGGCGAAACCTCCCAATGGGCGAACAGTGGGTATCGATCGGGTCCTACAGCTCCAGCAGCATGCGCGCGTTGCCCAGGGTGTTCGGTTTGACGTAGGGCAGGTCGAGGAACTCCGCCACCCCGGCGTCCACCGAGCGCCGCATCTGCTCGTACACCTCGGAGCTGACCGGCGTGCCGTCGATCTCCACGAAGCCGTGCCGCGCGAAGAACGCCGTCTCGAAGGTCAGCACGAACAGCCGGGCCAGCCCCAGCTCGCGCGCGACGCCGACCAGCTGGTCCACGATCGCGCTGCCCACCCCCAGCCGGGCCGCGTGCGGCAGCACGGCGATCGAGCGGATCTCGGCGATGTCCTCCCACAGCACGTGCAGGGCACCGCAGCCGACCAGCTCGCCGTTCGCCTCGCCGACCCAGAACTCCTGCACGTCCTCGTAGATCGTGACAAGTTCCTTCTCCAGCAGGACCTTGCCGACATACGTGTCGATGATCGACTTGACGGTCCGCACGTCGCCGATCCGCGCCCGGCGGACCACCACTTCGTTCACCAGGCCAACCTAACCGCTGGTCCGGAAACGCTTCTGACCGCCCGGACGGGCGCGCGGCGGCGGCCAGCTGGACCAGCGTGGCGCGACCGGCCGGGTCCCGCCGCGTCGCGTCAGGGTCCCAGCAGCGTCTCGGCGGCGGAGTAACCTGCGATGACCGTGGCGGCGGCGGTTACCCTGAGAGCCGTGCCCACACCACCGGCCGCCCGCCGTGCTGCCCTGCTCACCCTCGGTTGTGCCCGTAACGAGGTCGACTCCGAGGAACTCGCCGGCCGGCTCACCGGCGACGGCTGGGAACTGACCGAGGACGCCGAGGGCGCCGACGTCGTCGTGGTCAACACCTGCGGGTTCGTCGAGTCGGCGAAGAAGGACTCGGTGGACGCCCTGCTGGAGGCCGCCGAGACCGGCGCGAAGGTCGTCGCCGTGGGCTGCATGGCCGAGCGCTACGGCGCCGAGCTGGCCGGCAGCCTGCCCGAGGCCGCCGCCGTGCTGGGCTTCGACCACTACCCGAACCTGGGGGAGCGGCTCGACGACGTGGTCGCCGGCCGAACGATCGCCGCGCACACCCCCACCGACCGGCGCACCCTGCTGCCGATCACCCCGGTCAGCCGCTCGACCGCCGACCTCGCGGTGCCCGGCCACGGCTGGGGCCCCCGGGTGCTGCGCCGCCGCCTGGACGACGCCCCGGTCGCCGCGCTCAAGATCGCCTCCGGCTGTGACCGGCGGTGCTCGTTCTGCGCCATCCCGTCCTTCCGGGGCGCGTTCGTGTCCCGGCAGCCGGCGGAGATCCTGGCCGAGGCGCGGTGGCTGGCCGAGCAGGGTGTGCGCGAGCTGTTCCTGGTCAGCGAGAACTCCACCTCCTACGGCAAGGACCTCGGCCGCGAGCACGGCGGCCCGGCCGCCCTGGAACGTCTGCTGCCCCGCCTGGCCGAGGTCGACGGGATCGAGCGGGTGCGGGTGTCCTACCTGCAGCCGGCCGAGACCCGCCCCGGCCTGGTGACCGCGATCGCCGGCACCGACGGCGTCGCCAACTACTTCGACATGTCCTTCCAGCACGCCAGCTCGACCGTGCTGCGCCGGATGCGCCGCTTCGGCGGCACCGAGTCGTTCCTGGCGCTGGTCGAGCAGATCCGCGAGCTGGCGCCCGACGCCGGGATCCGCAGCAACGTGATCGTCGGCTTCCCCGGGGAGACCGAGGACGAGCTGGCCGAGCTGGAGCACTTCCTCACCGAGGCGCGACTGGACGTCGTCGGCGTGTTCGGCTACTCCGACGAGGACGGCACCGAGGCCGAGGGCCTCGACGGCAAGCTCGACCCGCGTGAGGTCGCGCAGCGGGTGACCCGGGTCGGTGACCTGGTCGAACAGCTGACCGCGCAGCGCGCGGAGGACCGGATCGGCGAGGAGGTGCTGGTGCTCGTCGAACGGGTCGGGCAGGAGTGCGCGGGGCGGGCCGCGCACCAGGGACCAGAGGTGGACGGCGAATGCCTGCTCACCGGTGAGGGGGAGCTAGCTGTGGGTGACCTGGTGCGGGGCAAGGTGGTCGACTCCGAGGGCGTCGACCTGATCGTGGAACTGGCCGAGGTCGTCGGCGGGGCCGCCAGCGGGATCGCTGTCGGGGCCGCTGTGGAGGGTTCGCCATGAGTGCCTCGGCCGACGGTGGTCGTTCCCCGGACCCGATCGCCGCCCCGACCGTGCACGTCCCGATCCTCAACGTCGCGAACATCCTCACCGTCACCCGGCTCGCGCTGGTGCCGGTGTTCCTGCTGAGCCTGTTCACCGCGCCGGAGTCCACCGGCTGGCGGCTGATCGCCACCCTGGTGTTCGCCGTCGCGTCGGTCACCGACCACATCGACGGCACCCTGGCCCGCAAGTTCGGCCTGGTCACCGACTTCGGCAAGGTCATCGACCCGATCGCCGACAAGGCGCTGACCGGGTCGGCGCTCATCGGCCTGAGCATCCTCGGTGAGCTGCCGTGGTGGGTGACGATCACCATCGCCGGCCGCGAGGTGCTGATCACGCTGCTGCGGTTCTGGGTGATCCGCTACGGCGTGATCGCCGCGAGCTACGGCGGCAAGCTCAAGACGATCGTCCAGATCTTCGCGATCGGGCTGTTCCTGGCGCCGCTGCCGGCCGGGTTCGACCCGCTGAACTGGACGGTCATGGGCGTGGCGCTGGTGCTGACCGTCGGCACCGGCGTCGACTACGTGGTGCGCGCGCTGCGCCTGCGCGCCCAGGGCTGACGCCGGGTGGCGCGCAACCCGCTGGCCGACGCGCTCGGCCTGCCGGCCGACGACCTGGCCGGCCTGGTCGCCGCGCTGCGCCGCCGCGGCGAGTCCGTGGCGACCGCCGAGTCGCTCACCGGCGGCCTGGTCACCGCGGCGCTGACCTCGGTCCCCGGGTCGAGTTCGGTGGTGCGCGGCGGCCTGGTGGTCTACGCCACCGGGCTCAAGGCGGACCTGGCCGGCGTCGACCCGTCGTTGCTGGCCGAACACGGCGCGGTGCATCCCCGGGTCGCCGAGCAGTTGGCCGAGGGCGCCCGCCGCGCGTGCGGCGCGACCTGGGGCCTCGGGCTCACCGGCGTCGCCGGCCCGGACCCGCAGGACGGCGTCGAGCCGGGGGTGGTGCATGTCGGCGTGTCGTCGGTTCGGTCGACGGCGGTACACACGATCGGTGTCGACGGAAATCGTCACCAGGTCCGTTCGGCGGCCGTCCGCGCGGTGTTCGACCTGCTCAGGGCCCAGTTCACGGGGTGAGAACCGGGGCGAACTCGACCCAGGCTCCAGTTCCGTTCCGTAACGTTCGGGAACACCGGGGCCCTCCCGGTCGTTCGCTTGTGGCGGACGAGTAGTGATGTCGGTGCCGATGACCATGATCGCTCGGTAACGTTGGCACCGTGCTCGACCGCCTCGGCCGGGCGGTTGATCTTGGAGGGAGGCGCGCGCGATGACCGTGCTGTTGCGTGAGGCGATCGGTGATCGGCTTCGGCATGCCCGCACGAACCAGCGGCGGACGCTGCGCGAGGTCTCCCGGGCCGCCAGGGTCAGCCTCGGCTATCTCTCCGAGGTGGAGCGGGGCCGCAAGGAGGCGTCCAGTGAGCTGCTGGCCGCGATCTGCGACGCGCTGGAGCTGCCGCTCTCGCAGCTGATGCACCACGTCGCCAGCGACATGGGCGCCATGGACGCGATGCCCGACGCCGCCGAGACCCCGGAGCGGGCCGAGGCGATGGACCGCGCCGGCGACGGCGCGCCGCGCGCGTCGGTCGACGGCGTCGACGCCGGCCGGCTGGTCCCGGCCGTGGTCGGCGACGACCTGTCCGACCTGCGGATCCAGCCCGTTCTGAGCCACCGGATGGACGCCTCGCTCGGCGGCCGCCGGATCGGCGCGGTGTTCGCCGCCTGACCTGTTGTCCCAACTGGGACGCTCTCACCCCGCCGCCCCCGCCCACGGGTAGGCTCGATGCCCTGCGGGCGGGGCTGGTCCATCACCTGAGGTGACCGACCCCGAGATCGGTTCGTACCCTCAGGGCCATCCCTGATTCGGTCCTGATTTATGCCCGGTCCGGTGGTAAGGATGCCGCCGCACCTGACACGATGGAACCAACAGCGATGACGGGGCGTTGCCCTACCAGCCACATAGGCGGGCCGGTGGGCAGCCAGTAGCGAACCAGTCGGAGAAGGCAGGCGGAGGAGATGGCCAACCCGTTCGTGAAGTTCTGGAAGTACCTCATGGCAGCCTTCTCGTCGAAGATCGACGAGCACGCTGACCCGAAGGTACAGATCCAGCAGGCCATCGAGGAGGCCCAGCGGCAGCACCAGGCGCTGTCCCAGCAGGCGGCCGCCGTGATCGGCAACCAGCGTCAGCTGGAGATGAAGCTCAACCGCCAGCTCGGCAACGTGGAGAAGCTCCAGGCCTCCGCGCGCCAGGCGCTGGTGCTGTCCGACGAGGCCCGCGCCAAGGGCGACGAGGCGAAGGCCACCCAGTTCGAGCAGGCCGCGTCGTCGTTCGCCACCCAGCTGGTGACCGCCGAGCAGGACATCGAGGACCTCAAGACCCTGCACGACCAGGCCCTGCAGGCCGCGACGCAGGCCAAGACGGCCGTCGAGCGCAACGCGATGATGCTGCAGAACAAGCTGGCCGAGCGCACCAAGCTGCTCAGCCAGCTCGAGCAGGCGAAGATGCAGGAGCAGGTCTCCAAGAGCCTCAACCAGATGAGCGAGCTGGCCGCGCCGGGCAACACGCCGTCGCTGGAGGAGGTCCGGGACAAGATCGAGAAGCGGTACACCACCGCGCTCGGTTCCGCGGAGCTGGCGTCGAACTCGGTGCAGGGCCGGATGATGGAGGTCCAGGCGTCGACCACGGAGATGGCCGGGCAGTCACGCCTGGAGCAGATCCGCGCGTCGATGGGCGGCGGTTCGGTCGCCCCGCAGGTCACCAGCGGTTCGTCGAACAACGCGTCCTCGGCCGGGGCGAACATCCAGGCCGAGATCGCCCAGCGGGTCGCGCAGGAGCAGAAGGCCAACCCGCAGAACTCCTGATGTGCATGTGAGGCCGTTGGAGGTGCCGGGACCATGCGACCGACCGGGCGCGACATCTACCAGCTGACGAAGCTGGCCAACCGGTACGTCAACGGCGAGGTCATGCGGCAGGTGCAGAGCGCCATCGCCGCCCGGGGTGACGAGTCGGCCAAGATCCAGCGCCAGCGACGCAAGCTGGAGCGCCGCCGGGTCTGGGCATCACGCTGGGCGACGATGTGGGCGCTGATCTGCGCGATCGCCACGGTCCTCACGGTCGGGGCGGCCACCGGCGTGGTCGGCGACGCCTCCGACACCGGCGCCGACCAGGTCACCACGGTGATCTTCACCATCGTGGTGGCCCTGGTGACCGGCACCTTCGCCATCCGGGGCGCCAGGAAGATGACGCTGATCAAGCGCGAACAGCAGGCCTTCGAGGCGAAGTACCTGCCGGCCGAGCCGACGGCGCCGCCCACCACGCTTCCGCCGAAGGGCTCGGCGGCCAGGGAACCGATGCAGCGCTTGGCCGAGGCCGAGACCGCGCTGGAGAAGGTCCTGGCCCAGCTGTCCGGCACGCCCGGTCTCCCGGCGTCGGTGCCCGAGGAGTCGGTCGCCCAGGCCAGGGCCACCAGTACCGAGGCCGCGACGGCCCTGCGTGCCGTCGCCGCCCAACTGGTCGCCGTCGAACTGGCCCGCGACCACGCCCCGCCCCTGGAACGCGGCCCGCTGGTCGAGGGCGTCGCCCGCCTGCGCGAACAACTCGACGAGGGCCTCGACGGCTACCGCAGCCTGGTCGCCGCGGCCGGCGGCGTGGTGGCCGCCAGCTCCTCGGCGGGCCCGAAGCAGGAACTCAGCGACGCCACCGACCACCTGGCCGGCCTGGCCGCCGCCCTGCGGGAGCTGTCCCAGGCCGGGCGTTAGCGGTCGAGGCGGTTGATCCGGCGGACCAGGGCCGGGCCCCGGTAGATGAAGCCCGTGTAGAGCTGGACCAGGCTCGCGCCGGCGTCGAACATCCTGGCGGCGTCGTCGGGGGTGTGCAGGCCGCCGACGCCGATCACCGGGAGCCGGCCGTTGGTCTGGGTCGTGACGTGGGTGACGACCTCCAGGGCCCTGGCGGTCAGGGGGCGGCCGGACAGGCCGCCCGGCTGCTCACCGGTCGTCCGGTCCCCGGCGGCGAGGCCGTCGCGGGACAGGGTGGTGTTGGTGGCGATCAGGCCGGCGACACCGTGGTCGGCGCACACGGTCAGGACCTCGTCGACGGCGTCGAGGGTCAGGTCGGGGGCGATCTTGACCAGCAGCGGCGGGCGGCGGTCCGACGCGGCTGCCAGCTCGTCGGCCTCGGTGCGCAGGCTGGCGAGCAGACCGGCCAGGACGTCGCGGTCCTGCAGGCCGCGCAGGCCGGGGGTGTTGGGGGAGCTGACGTTGATCGCGAAGTAGTCCGCGTACGGGAACAGCACGCGCAGCGACGCCCGGTAGTCGTCCACCGCGTCCTCGACCGGAGTGACCTTGGACTTGCCGATGCTCACGCCGATCGGCACGGGGGACCGGCCCAGGCGGCGCAGGCGTTCGGCGAGTGCGGCGGCGCCCTCGTTGTTGAAGCCCATGCGGTTGATCACGGCCTCGCTGGCCGGCAGCCGGTACAGCCGGGGCCGGGGGTTGCCCGGCTGGGCCACCGCGGTCACCGTCCCGACCTCGACGAACCCGAAACCGAGCCCGGGCCACGCCCGCAGCGCCACCCCGTTCTTGTCGACGCCGGCCGCCAGCCCGACCCGGCCGGGGAACCGCACGCCGAACACCTCCACCGGCCGGCCCCGCCCGTAGAAGGGGCGCGCCACCCTGGTCAGCGCCCCGACCCGGCCCAACGCGGCCAGGGTGCGTTCGTGCGCGACCTCGGGTTCGCCGCCGAACCGGAACAGCGCGCGTCGCAGAACATGCTGGTAGACCACCTGACCATCGTGTCATCGCGGCCGGGGCGGGATGATGGTGGCGTGCCCGACACCGTCGATCTGGACTCCGCGGCCGACGAGCTCTACGCCGGCGCCCGCGAATCGTTCACCAGCCGCCGCAAGGAACTGGCCAAGGCCGCCCGTGACCAGGGTGACCAGCACGTTGCCAAGGAGATCGACAAGCTCGCCAAGCCGACGACGTCCGCGTGGCTGGCCAACCAGCTCGCCCGCGACCCGTCCGCCGACCTCGACCAGGTCGCCGAGGTCGGGGACGCGCTGCGCGCCGCCCACGCGAACCTCGACGGCAACGAACTGCGGGCGCTGTCGCAGAAGCGGACCAAGCTCGTGGCCCGGCTCATCGAGCGGGCCGGCGCGCTCACCGGGTCGCCGCTGACCGAGTCGGTGGTCCGGGAGCTGGAGGACATCCTCACCACGGCCGTCGCCGACCCGGACGTGACCCGCGCGCTGCTCACCGGCCGGCTCACCTCGGCCAAGAACGTCACGGTCGCGACCTGGCCGAGCGGCGGCGGCCAGCCCGCGTCGCCGGTGGCCCGCCCGCGCCAGCCGCGCGCCGAGCCGACCGAACGCGAGTCGGCCGCGCGGGCCCGCGAGGTGGCGGCGGCCCGGGCCGAGTTGGAGCGGGCGCGGTCAGCTGTCAAGGAAGCTGAGGCCGACCGCGCCGAGGAGGAACGGATCCTCGTCGACGCGCAGCGCGCCGCCGACGAGGCGACCGAGCGGGTCCGGCGGGTGTACGAGGAGTTGGACGCCGCCGAGGCGCTGGAGAAGGAGGCGCGGCGGCGGGTGGGCTCGGCGAGCCGGTCGGTGAAGGACGCCGAGCGGCGGGCCGGCCAGGCCTGGCGTCAGGTGCAGCAGGCCGAGCGGGTCCTGGAGGACCTGGGGGAGAAATGATGCGACCCCCGGGCGTCTCCCGCGCTCCGTCAAGGGCGCGGGCTCAGGGTCGGACGAGGTCCCTGAGAGCTCCGGGGGCCGGGTGACTGCCTGGTATTCGCCGACCACACCGCGCGTCTACGGCACCAGCGGTGCTGGTGTCAGCCGTGTTGCGCAGCCGGCCCAACCACATCTGTCCGGTCGGTGGTCCTAGCGGACAGCCACCTCACGAGTCCGATAGCAATTCACTGTTGGACCACCTCCTCTCTCGTGTACCGCGAGATTACGTCCTGACGAGGGGTCTCGACAAAGTCTTTTACCGCGCTTCGCTCACGGCGGACGCGCGGCCCACTGTCAGGTGTCGGTGACGACGGTGCTGTCGGTGTCGCCGCTGGCCTCGTCGGTGTCGGACTCCGGCCAGGTCTCGGTGCGGTGGCGACCGCGTCCGCTGGTGCGCAACACCCTGGCCAGCAACAGGTTCAACGCCAGCGACACCTCGCGGGCGCCGGGGGTCTGCCACTGGTGGATCGGCACGCACGCGCCCTGCGCCTGCTGTACGGCCAGCCGGTCGGGCAGCGCCACCGGCATCACCAGCCGCCCGAACTGCTCCCGCAGCTCGGCGATCCGGTACTGGTGCTCGTAGGACTGGGGGCGCACCCGGTTGACGACGATGCCCAGCGGGGACAGCACCGGGTTGTGCTCCTCCCGGGCGTTCTCCACGGCCTCGAACGCCCGCTGCACCCCGGACACGGCGAACATCGTGGGCTCGGTCACCAGCAGGGCGCCGTGGGCGGCGCGCAGGGCCGAGCGCGTCAGCCGCCCCAGCGACGGCGGGCAGTCCAGCAGGACGAGCTGGTAGGGCAGGGAGTCCTCTTCGAGCAGGGGGCCGAGTTCGGTCAGCGCCCTGGCCAGCTTCTCCAGCCGGCGCGGGTCGGAGTCCTGGTCGTTGAGCAGTTCGAGGGACTCGGAGCCGACGAGCACGTCGACCTCCTCGCCCCAGGCGCTGTGCGTGATCGCGTCGCGCAGCACGGCCGGCCGGGGCGTTTCCAGGACGTCGGCGACCGTGGCCTTGGTGTCCTCGGGGTCGAGCGTGGTCGTCGCGTTGCACTGGGGGTCGAGGTCCACCACCAGCGTGCGCGCACCACGACGCAACGCGGCCGAGGCAAGGCCGAGCGCGATGGTGGTCTTGCCGACACCACCCTTGAGGCTGAGCACCGCCACCGTTTGCACGCCGACAACCCTACGGGGCCTACCCTTTTGCTCCATGCGACCGGATGCAGTTCGTCAGACCCTCGACGCCGAACTGGCGGCCGCGCGACGCCGCCGGGACGGTCGGGCGCCCCGGGTGCTGGACGTCGGTGGTGGTAGCGGTGTGCTGGCGGTGCCGCTGGCGGTCGCCGGCTGCGCGGTCACGGTCCTCGAACCGAACCCGAACGCGCTGGCGACCCTGTCCCGTCGGGTCGAGGACGCGAGCGTGGCCGACCGGGTCACCGCCATCCCGGCCGACAGCGAGTCCCTCGCCGACGCGGTCCCGGCGGGTTCCATGGACCTCGTTCTGGCCCACGGCGTCCTGGAGATCGTCGACGACCCCCGGTCGACGGTCGCGGCGATGGCCGGTGCCGTGGAGATCGGCGGGGCGGTGTCGGTGCTCGTGGCCAACCGCGCGGCGGCGGTGGTCCACCGGGCGGTCGCCGGACGTCTGGCGGAGGCCCGCCGACTGGTCGACGATCCCGATGGCCGGCTGCCGGAGGAAGGGCTGCTGCGGCGGTTCGACAGTGACGGGGTCGGGAGTTTGCTGGCGGGGGCCGGGTTGGTCGTGGAGTCGTTGCAGGGGCAGGGAGTGTTGAGTGATCTCGTTCCCGGTGGGGTGTTGGAGGAGGACTCCGGGGCTGTCGAGGCGTTGGCCGAGTTGGAGTTGAGGGTCGCGGGGGTGGTGCCGCTGCGAGACCTGGCCACACGGTTGCATGCCGTTGGCCGCAGGGTGTGAGGTCGTCGGACACCGTCGGTCCTCCATGAGAGGCTCCGACCATGGGCAGAAGCGGACAACTACCACGCGGCCTCGTCGACCGGTACCGCGCCACCGACGGCCGCTGGCCCGACGACACCGCCTGCCCGATCCTGCACGTCGACATGGACGCCTTCTTCGCCTCCGTCGAGATTCGTGAGCGACCTGACCTGCGTGAGCGCCCGGTCGTCGTGGGGGGAACAGGCCCCCGGGGCGTCGTCAGCTCGGCGAACTACCGGGCGAGAACGTTCGGTATCCGCTCCGCGATGCCCACGGCCCACGCGCGCCGCCTGTGTCCGGACGCCGTGTTCCTCCCGACCACCTTCCACCTCTACCAACAGGTCTCCGCCGGGGTGATGGCGATCTTTCGTGACGTCACCCCGCTGGTCGAGCCGCTCAGTCTCGACGAGGCCTTTCTCGACGTGAGCGGCGCCCTTCGACGTCTGGCCCACACGCCCGGCCAGGTCGCCGAGTCGATTCGTGCGCGGGTCGAGGCGGAGCACGGGATCACCTGCTCGGTGGGGGTGGCCAGTACGAAGTTCGTGGCCAAGCTCGCCTCGGGACTGTGCAAGCCGGACGGGATGTTGGTGGTGCCCAAGGGCGAGATCCTCCAGTTCCTCCACCCGCTGCCGGTGTCGGCGTTGTGGGGGGTGGGGCAGCGCACGGCCGAGCGGTTGACCTCCGTCGGGCTCAACCGGGTCGGGGACGTGGCGCGGACGCCGTTGGCGCGGTTGCGGCGCACGGTGGGCAACGCGGCCGCCGAGCATCTGCATGCCCTGGCCAACGGGCGGGACGAGCGGCGCGTGGAGCCCGAGACCGTCGACAAGTCGGTCGGCGCGGAGGAGACGTTCGACGTCGACCGGACCGACCGGGACGGGGTGAAGCGGGAACTGCTGCATCTCGCGGAGCGGACGGCGGCCGCGTTGCGGGGGCGGGGGCTGTGCGGGCGCACGGTGTCGATCAAGGTGCGGTTCTCCGACTTCACCACGATCACCCGGTCGCGGACGCTTCCGGTCGCCACCGACGTCACCCAGGAGATCTTCCGGACGGCCTGCCGGCTGCTCGACGAGCAGACCCCGCCCGGCGCCATCCGGCTGATCGGCGTCCGGGTCGAGCAGCTCGGTGAGGAGTCCGGCCGCCAACTGCTCCTCGACGCCCCCGAGCGCGGCTGGCGCGACGCCGACCAGGCCGCTGATCAGGCACGCGCCAAGTTCGGCGGTGCCGCCGTCCGCCCGGCGAGTCTGCTCGAACGTGACCGTGATTCAGCGAGCGGGGGTGGCCGGCCGGAGTGAAGATGGCCTGACCGGTGTGGGCGCGGGGTCGGCCGGGAAGGGGAGCGCCATGGGAGTCTTCGTCGGGATCGTCGTCGGGATCCTGCTGCTGGTCGCCGCGATCCATCTTCGTCGCCGGTTGCGTGGGCGTCCGAGGACGATGCCGGGCCGGTGGGCGGTGCGCAACGGGTACATCTACCGGCGGGACGCCCGCGTGCACCTGTTCGTCCAGGGACCGCCGTTCGATCGGGGCGAGGGCGCGATCGAACGGGTCCTGCTGGTCGGGTCGTGCGCCGGACGACCATCGCTGATCACCCACTTCGGTTGGCACGATGCCGAAGGGGACGGGGCCTGTGTCGCGTTGGTGTTGCAGTTGCCGGGTGAGGTCGCGCCGTTGCAGGTCGAGTGGCTCGGTGGCGACGGCGAGGAGTTCGACGACGTCTACCGGGTCGAGTGCGACAACCCGGCGTTGCTGGAGCGGGTGGTCGGTCCCCGGCTGCGGCGGGCGATGATGACCGGCGGCCCGCGCGAGCGGGTCAACTTCCGTCTCGACGGCGACGCGATGGTCGTGTGGCTCGACGGTGAGCTGGTCAGCGCCCGCCAGCTGGAGACGGTGCACGACCGGGCCACCGAGCTGTACCGGTCGATCCCGCGCGGCGTCCTGGCCGAGGGCATGGTGGTCGACCCGGTTCCGGTGCGGCCCCGCCCGGAGTCGTTGCGTCGCATCGACATCCACGGCCGGCACGGGGAGGCGTGGCAGACACCCGTGCGCGACGGCGCCGACGAGGTGTCGGTGACGCTGCTGGTGGAGGCCGCGTGGCCCCGGCTGAGCATCGTGGCCTACGAGTGGATGGCCGACCACTACAACGCCACCAGCTTCGACAAGCCGGACCCGAGCGCCCACCCCCTGGTGGACATCATGTTCGCGGTCCGCTCGACCGACGACACGTTCCGCCGCCAGGTGCTGGCCGACCTGGCGGACTGGCTGCCGCTGGACGACCGCACCCGGCGTTGCGGGCTGCTGCTGGAGTCCGACCCGCCCGACGAGGACGACGAGACGCCGCCGGTCGGCCGGATCACCGCCTACACGCCGGGTCAGCTCGACGACGAGGAGCTGGTCGGCCTGCTGGCCGACGTCGTGCACGAGGTCGGCCAGCGGCTGAGTCAGCAGAGCTACCGCTACCGGCGGATGAAGCTGCCGCTCGTCGACCTCCCTCAGCAGGTGTAGAGGCTGTTGGGGTGCACGCGTTCGCAGTAGCGGACGTGCAGGTGGTTGTCGTGGTTGGGGTACTGGGTGGTCAGGCCTTCCTGGATCAGCACCGGGTCGTTGAAGAAGATCAGCCGCACGTGGCCGGGGGCCGCGTCGCGGATGGCCCTGGCCAGCGCCCGGGTGGCGTCGCGGTCGTAGGCCGCGTCCCGCCAGGTGATCCGGCCGGCGGTGCACTGGGCGCTGTCGGTGCGGATCGGCCAGATGTCCACGTCGAGCCCGACCTGGTGTGAGGAGTGCCCGGGGATGGAGCCGCCGTGTTCGAAGCCGGCGTCGCCGAGCGGGACCTGGCCGTTGCCGGTGCCGGCGAACACGCTGGTGGCCCGTTCCAGCTGGGCGACTCCGGCGGCGGTGGCCCAGTTCGCGGTGCCGTTGCCGTCGGGGTCCTTGTCGCACAGTCCGGCCGACAGGTCGGGGTAGCCGTAGTGCCAGACCAGGTTGCGCCAGGTCACCGGGCCGGCGATGCCGTCGACACCGATGCCGGCGTGCTGCTGGAAGGTGCGCACGGCGCTGGTCGTCGCGGCGTCGAAGGTGCCGTTGACCGACAGCGACAGCCGTCGCTTCTCGTTGAGCTGGACCTGGAGCGCGCGCACGGCGGGGCCGCTGGCGCCCTGGCTGATCTGCGGCACGAGCGCGGCCCAGGTCGCCGGGCCGACGATGCCGTCGACGGCCAGGCCCTTGCTGGTCTGGAACGCGCGCACCGAGGCGGTGGTGCCGGAGCCGAAGATGCCGTCGGCGGTGGTCTGGTGGCCGTGGTGGGTGAGCAGGTACTGGATGGTCTGGACGTCGACGCCCCGGTTGCCGGTGGTCTGGGTGTGGAAGAAGGCGTTGGCGTAGGCGCTGGCCGGGGTGGCGAACAGCAGCGTGCCGAACACGGCCAGGCCGGCGGCGAGCGCGAGCAGGGAACGGCGCAGGGTGGGCATGAACCCACATTATGGTGACAAATCACCAGAAGCGTAAGCGTCTACGTCAAGCCCTCACCAGTGCCGGGAGCACCTCGCCGAGCGGTTCGCGCACGATCGCCGTGGCCAGGTGGTCGTAGGGCGTCTGGCCGGCGTTGCAGATCACCACCGCCGCCCCGGCCCGCGCGGCCAGCCCGACCAGGCCGGCGGCCGGCTGCACGCCCAGCGAGCTGCCCACCACCAGCATCACCTCACAGCTCTGCGCGACCTCCTTGGCCGCCAGCAGCACCGCCAGGTCCAGTGCCTGGCCGAAGGAGATCGTCGCCGACTTGAGGATGCCGCCGCAGTCCAGGCAGGGCGGGTCCGCCTCGCCGGCGCGCACCCGCTCCAGCGCCGCGCTCATCGGCCGCCGGTCCGCGCACCCCAGGCACACCGTGTCGAACATCGAGCCGTGCAGCTCCACCACCCGCTCCGGGTCCGAGCCGGCCTTCTGGTGCAGGCCGTCGATGTTCTGGGTGAGGATCGCGGCCAGCCGGCCCGCCCGCTCCAGGGCGACCAGCGCGCGGTGGCCGTCGTTGGGCAGCGCGGTCCACACCGGATGGGTCAGCCGGGCCTGCCAGGACCGGAGTCGAACGTCCGGATCGGACCGGTAGGCCTCCAGTGAGGACAGCCGTTCGCTGGACGGATCACGGGTCCACAGTCCGTTCGGTCCCCGAAAGTCCGGTATGCCGGACTCGGTCGAGATGCCCGCCCCCGACAGCACCGCCACCCGGGACGCCCCGGCCAGCGCCCGCGCCGCGTCGGCCACCGTGTCCGGCTCCCTCATGACCGCCACGCCAGCAGGTCCTCCGCGGTCCGGGTGTTGATCACGCGCTCCGGCGGCACCCCGCACTCCTGCGCGCGCTCGCAGCCGTAGGGCAACCAGTCCAGCTGGCCGGGGGCGTGCGCGTCGCTGTCGATGGAGAACACGCAGCCCAGCTCCAGCGCCCTGGTCAGCAGCCGGCGCGGCGGGTCCAGCCGGTCGGGCCGGGAGTTGATCTCCACGGCCACGTTGTTGTCCCGGCAGGCGGCGAACACCACGTCCGGGTCGAAGTCGGACTCCGGCCGGGTGCGGCCGACCACCCGCCGGCCGGTGCAGTGACCCAGGATGTCGACGTTCGGATCGGACACCGCGGCCACCATCCGCCGGGTCATCTCCGGCCCGGCCATCCGCAGCTTGGAGTGCACGCTGGCCACCACGACGTCCAAACGGGCCAGCAGCTCCGGCGTTTGGTCCAGTCCACCGTCGTCCAGGATGTCGACCTCGATGCCGGTGAGGATCCGGAACGGCGCCAGCTCGCGGTTGAGTGCCTCGACCACGTCGAGCTGCTCGGTGAGCCGCCCGGTCGACAGGCCGTTGGCCACGGTCAGCCGGGGGGAGTGGTCGGTGAGCACCATCCAGTCGTGGCCGAGCATGATCGCCGCCTCGGCCATCTCCCGGATCGGGCTGCCGCCGTCGGACCAGTCGGAGTGGGTGTGGCAGTCGCCGCGCAGCTCGGTGCGCATGGCCTCGCCGCCGGCCACCGGCACTATGCCCGGTTCGAGAAGTTTGGCCAGGTAGGCCGGCTGGTCGCCGCGGGCCGCCTCGGTGATGACCGTGCCGGTCGTGCGGCCGATTCCGGGCAGCGCGGAGAGTGTTCCTGCCCTCAGCCTGGACTCCAGCTCTCCTTCGGCAAGACCGTCGACGACCCCCGCCGCCCGCCGGAAGGCCACGACCTTGTGGGTGGGCTCACCGGAGCGTTCCAGCAGGAAGGCGATCTGTCGCAGTGCTCGGGACGGCTTCATTCACCCCACCTGACGGTGCTCAAGCCGGCTCGTGCCACACTCGCGTCGAGCCGGGTTTTGCTGATGCATACGACCATGATTCCGGATCGGGTAGTCGCGGAGCCTCGCGGCTCGTATCCTGGGGAGTGACGCCCCCGGAGCGGGGCGCCCGCCGGGTCCGGCGGCCAACCACCGTGATCGCCCGGCGCTCGCGACACGCTGTGCCGGAGGAGGAACGAATGCCACTCTCCGAGCATGAGCAGCGACTGCTCGACCAGATTGAGCGTGCGCTCTACGCCGAGGATCCCAAGTTCGCATCCACGGTGCGCGGCGCCCGCCTGCGACGCCCCTCCCGGCGGCGACGCCTACAGGGCATCGCGCTGTTCGTCCTGGGCGTAGCGCTGCTCGTGTTGGGTGTGATCCTGCCGCTGAAACCCGGCGGCGTCCCGGTCGTCAGTTTGCTCGGTTTCCTGGTCATGTTCCTCGGAGCGCTGCTGACCCTGTCCGCCATTCGCCACGGCGGAACCGAAGGTGAGGAAGGCGCTACCGAGGATGCCGAGGGCGGCGGAACGCCCAAGGCACGCCGAAGCTCGTTCTCGCAGCGAATGGAGGACCGCTTCCGCAAGCGGTTCGAAGACGAACCATAGGTCCGGTTCGTCTGGATCGCCGGGGGTTGGCAGGTCAGCACCCGGCGATCTTTCGTGCGTGAGGTCTACCGCACGACGAGTCCCACCTGAGCAGGCATGCGGCAGCATTGTCCTGGCACCCCGCTTCTGAGAAGAGGTTTGCCATGGGCCTACGGATTCCCGAGCACGCACAGTGGACACGCGTTGCCGAGCGTGTCGCCGACATCGCCCCCTCAGGTTTCTCCGGTGACCGGCTGCGCAATCTCCACGAGGGTCGCTGGCAGGACGGCGGCGAGCGGTCGGCCATGGTCTCCCCGGTGGACCGCACCACCATCGGCGCGCTGTCCAAGGTGGACGAGCCGACCGCGCTCAAGGCCGTCTCGGCCGCCCACCAGCAGCACCGCGAGTGGGCGGCGGTCCCGCTCGCCGACCGCAAAGCGCGGGTCAGCGCGGCCGTCGACGCGATGGCGGGGGTCCGCGACGACCTGGCGCTGCTGCTGGCCTGGGAGATCGGCAAACCGTGGCGGCTGGCCTGCGCCGACGTCGACCGCGCCCTCGACGGCGTGCGCTGGTACCTGGACAACATCGACCAGATGCTGGCCACCGACGCCCAGGGCCGCGCGTTCGAGCGCACCCCGCTGCCCGGCCCGGTCAGCAACATCGCCAGCTGGAACTACCCGATGTCGGTGCTCGTGCACGCGGAGTTGGTGCAGCTGCTGGCCGGCAACGCGGTCATCGCCAAGACCCCGACCCAGGGCGGCGCGGTCTGCCTGACCGTGGCGCACGCGCTGATGAACGACGCCGGCCTGCCGGTCACGCTGCTGTCCGGGGACGGCTCGAAGCTGTCCGGCGCGCTGGTCCGCTCGACCGAGATCGGCGCGCTGGCCTTCGTCGGCGGCCGGGACAACGGCGGCAAGGTGGCCGCGCAGCTGGTGGACACCGGCAAGCGGCACATGCTGGAACAGGAAGGCCTCAACTGCTGGGGCATCTGGGAGTTCTCCGACTGGGACGGGCTGGCCGCGCACCTGCGCAAGGGTTTCGAGTACGCCAAGCAGCGCTGTACCGCCTACCCGAGGTTCGTCGTGCAGCGCGACCTGGTCGACTCGTTCCTGGCGACCTACCTGCCGGTGGTCGGCTCGGCGCGCTTCGGGCACCCGCTGGCGGTGGACGCCGAGGGCGACGGCGAGCTGCCGCAGCTGGACTTCGGCCCGATGATCTCCGCGACCAAGGCTTCCGACCTGCGCAAACGTGTCGACGAGGCGCTCCATCACGGCGCGGTGCCGCTGTACCGGGGGTCGCTGGACGAGGGCCGGTTCCTGCCGGGTCAGGACACCTCGGCCTACGTGGCGCCGACGGCGTTGCTGGCCCCGCCCGGCGCGTCCCGGCTGATGCACGAGGAGCCGTTCGGGCCGGTGGACACGATCGTCGTGGTGGACACCAGGGCCGAGCTGCTGGCGCAGATGAACGCGTCCAACGGTGCGCTGGTGGCGACCATCGCCTGTGACGACGCGGAGCTGGCCGGTGAGCTGGCCCAGCACGTGCAGGCGTTCAAGGTCGGGGTGAACAAGCCCCGGTCGCGGGGTGACCGCGAGGAGCCGTTCGGTGGTCGCGGCGGGTCGTGGAAGGGCGCGTTCGTCGGCGGGGTGCACCTGGTGCACGCGGTCACCCAGGGGCCGGCCGACGAGTTGCTCTACGGCAACTTCCCGGACTACAGCCGCTACCCGACGGTCTGAGGTTCGCCCACTTCGGTCTGTGCTGACCCGACTTTTGTTGTTACGTTGCGAAAGTTGGTTGGTTTCGACCCAAAGGTGGGCGCCTCATGGTCAACGAGCACCAGCAGTCAGCTGAACCGACGACACCACTGACGAGGCGCACGGTCCTGGGCGGTGCCGGCGCGGCCGCGTTGTGGCTGGCCACCGGGCCGACCACCGCCACGGCCGAGCCGGGCCGCCCGGCCGGGCCCCGCTACTGGTACCCGGTCCGGCCCGACCCCGGCGAGGTCCGCACCGACGTGTGCGTCTACGGCGGCACCTCCGCCGGGGTGGCCGCCGCCGTCCGCGCGGCCAGGGCCGGCCGGTCGGTGGCCCTGGTCGTGTTCGGCCGCCACCTCGGCGGGCTCACCTCCTCCGGCCTCGGCGCCACCGACACCGGCAAGATCGACGCCATCGGCGGCTTGGCCCGCGAGTTCTACCGCCGCGTCGGCGCGCACTACGGCCGCGCCGAGTCCTTCGCCTTCGAACCGCACATCGCCGAGCGGGTGTTCGACGAGTGGGTCGTCGAGGCCGGCGTGCCCGTCTACCGGGAACACCGCCTGGCCGGCGTCGACCTCGCCGGCGACCGGATCACCGCGCTGCGCACCGAGAACCGCAAGGTCTTCCGCGCCTCGGTGTACATCGACGCCAGCTACGAGGGCGACCTGATGGCCGCCGCCCGCGTCAGCCACACCGTCGGCCGCGAGTCCAACGCCACCTACGGCGAGACCCTCAACGGCGTCCAGTTCCGCACCGGCCACCAGTTCCGCCAGCCGATCGACCCCTACGTCGTGCCCGGCGACCCGGCCAGCGGACTGCTGCCCGGTATCCAGTCCGAACCGCCCGGCGACCCCGGCGAGGGCGACCACCGCATCCAGGCGTTCAACTTCCGCCTGTGCCTGACCAAGGCCGCCGACCGGCTGCCCTTCCCGCGCCCCACCGGCTACGACCCCACCCGCTACGAACTGCTGCGCCGCTACCTCGACGCCGGCGTCTGGGACGCCATCCGGCTCAACACCCCCATGCCGGGTGGCAAGACCGACCTGAACAACAACGGCGCCGTGAGCAGCGACAACATCGGCCGCAACTACGCCTGGCCGGCCGGCGACCACCAGACCCGCCAGCGGATCTTCGACGACCACCTGCGCTACCAGCAGGGCCTGATGTACTTCCTGGCCAACGACCCCGCCGTGCCGGCCGCGGTCCGCGCCGAGGTCAGCGCCTGGGGCCTGCCGGCCGACGAGTTCGGTGAGACCGGCGGCTGGCCGCACGAGCTGTACATCCGCGAGGGCCGGCGGATGGTCGCCGACTACGTGGTCACCGAACACGACTGCCGCTGGACCACCACGGCCCCCGACCCGGTCGGCCTCGCCTCCTACAACATGGACTCGCACAACTGCGCACGGGTCGTGGTCGACGGCCTGGCCCGCAACGAGGGCGACGTGCAGGTCGGGCCGGCCGGCCCGTACGGCATCTCCTACCGGGCGATCGTGCCGGCGCGCGGCGAGTGCGCCAACCTGGTCGTCCCGGTCGCGCTGTCCGCCTCGCACATCGCGTTCGGCTCCGCGCGGATGGAACCGGTGTTCATGCTGCTCGGGCACGCCGCCGCGGCCGCCGCCTCGCTCGCCGTCGACGGCGGCACGGCCGTGCAGGACGTCCCGTACCCGACGCTGCGGCGCGGGCTGCTCGCCGACGGCATGGTGCTGACCTGGCCGCCCGGCCAGGGCCCGGTGACCGTCGAGTCCCCGGCGTCGCTGCCCGTCGGCGAACCCGCCGAGGTGACCGCGACCGTGCGCAACGAGGAGGGCGCGCCGGTCGAGGAGGTGTCGCTGGACCTGGCCGCGCCGCCGGACTGGCCGCGCACCCCCGACGGCCCCCAGACCGCGCCGGCCCTGGCCGCCGGGGCCGCGTTCACCGCGACCTGGTCGCTCACCGCCCGAGCCCCCGCCGAACTGCTCGCCCCGGCCACGCTCACCGCCGACGCCGGGTACACCGTGGCGGGGGAGCGGGTCGCCTACACCGTCTCCCGGACGGTGACCGTCGCCGAGCCGCTCGACCCGGCACTGGCGACCGCCGCGTCCACCGAGGCGCACTTCGGCCAGCGCGGCGCCGACCTCGCGATCCTGGCCGGCGGCAGCGACCTGTGGACCGGCGCCGACGAGTACGGGGCGATCCTGCGCCCCGGCGCCGCCGGACCGGACACCGTCGCCGAGGTGACCCTGGTGTCCCAGGACGCCACCGACCCCAACGCCCGCGCCGGCCTGGTCATCCGTGACGACCTGCGCGCGCCCGGCTCGTCGACCGGGTACGTCGCGCTGGTCGCCAAGCCCGCCAACGGTTTCCTGCTGTTGTGGGACGCCAGCGGCGACGGCCGGCTCGACTCGGTCGCCCGCCTCGAACTCTCGCCGACGCCCTACCCGGCGCGGCTGCGGCTGGCCAGGTCCGGCACCCGGTTCACCGGCTCGGTGCTGCTCGACGGCACCTGGCGCCAGGTCGGCGCGGTGGACCTGCCGGCGGCGGCCACCCAGGACGTCGGCGTGCTGACCTGCGCCCACGCCCGCGTGCTCGGCCGCGCGCTGTTCCGAGACCTCACCGTGAGCTGAGGGATCACCGCCGGGAGCGGCGGCGCAGGATCGACCGGGGGAACAGCCGCGCCCGCCAGCCGATCGGGTTGGTCCGGCGCAGGCCGGCGATCAACCGGTCGAACGCGGCGGTCAGCGCCGGGTCCGGGTTCTGGCCGCCGTACCAGGACCGCTCGACCTCGGCGACCACCGTGCGCAGCGCCCGGCGGCTGTCCTGGTCGAGTTCGTGCTGGTTGGCCAGGCGCCGGGCCGCCGCGCGCAGCGTCTCGGTCTCGCTCGGCTCGACACCCCGGTCGGCCGACTCCGCCACCAGCTCCGCCCACGCCGAGGACGCCGCCGCCGGGCCGCTGGCCTGGATCTGGTGGCGCCGCCGGACCCGCACCCGTTCCCGCGCGATCCCCGGCACCCCGGCCAGCAGCGCCAGCACGACGAACACCAGCAGCCACCAGGACACCACGGCCGCCGCGAACACCACGGTCAGCACCCACGCCCCGGCCGCCAGCGCCCGCAGCGGGACCCGTCGGGCCGGGCGCCGCAACCGGGACCGCGCCGCCATCGCCGCCAGCACGGTGACCGCGGCCGAGAGCACCACGAGCCCGACGACCGTCCACCACGGCCAGACCGGTGAGGCGGCGGCGTCCTCGCCGTCGTCGCCGTCGGCTCCGGCGTCGGCCTGGTCCCGCGGGTCGGTCGCCGGCCCGGAGGGCACCGGCGCGGTCGTGGTCGCCTCGGTCTCGTTGGCCGGGTCGTCCTCGGGGACGGTGGTGTCGCTCTCCTCGGCGTAGGGCGGTTGGTAGGTCGTGCCGTCGGTCAGCGGGGTCGGGTCGAACTGCACCCAGCCGGCGCCGGGGAAGAACACCTCGACCCAGGCGTGCGCGTTCTGCGAGGTGATCGTGCGGTACTCACCGGTCTGCACACCGGCGGTGTAGCCCATCGCCACCCGCGACGGGATGCCGGCCGCGCGCAGCAGCACCGCCATCGCCGAGGCGTACTGCTCGCAGTAGCCGGTCCTGCTCTCGAACAGGAAGTCGCGCAGCGCGTCCTCGTCGCTGCCGGCCGCCGTACTGGTCTCGTAGGTGAACCCGTTGGCCGGGCCGAAGTAGTTCTGGATGGCCATGGCCTGGTCGAACACGTTGGTCCGGCCGCGGGTCAGCCGGTCGGCCAGACCGACGACCTCGGGGTCGATGCCCTCGCGGACGGTGTAGACGGTGCTGATGTCGTTGGCGCGGGCCGGTCGGGCGGCGCGCAGCGCCTCCGCCGAGGGCTGGCTGAGGTCGGCGTGCTCGATGTAGGTCGGCAGCTTGCGTTTGCTGGAGCCGTAGACGGTGCCGCTTTCCGGGTCGTAGCGCATGTCGTCGGGCAGGTTCGCCAGCCGGATCGGCGTGCCGGCCACCGGAGCCCACACGTCGACCGAGTTCACCGACTCGATGGTGATCTCCACGGAGTTGCCCGTGCTGAAGATCTGCTGGCCGGGCGGCGCCGGCAGCGGGTCACCGGCGTCGAAGCCCCGGGGCATCTCGTCCGGGGGGCGCCAGCCGCCGTTCTCGTCGTACTCGGACAGGGTCACGGCACGCAGGTAGCGCGCCTCCTCGCCGAGGTCGTACACCCGGAACAGCTCGGTGTTCCCGTCCTGGTCGAGCATGCCGCGCAGCGAGGTGAACGGGTTGAGTCCCAGCCCGCCGGAGCCGGGCCCGCTGCCGCCGCCGGGCAGTTGGCCGACGGTGCCGATGCCGGTGACCGAGACCCCCGCGACCAGCGCGATCGCCACCGCGCCGCCGACCAGCGCGGTCGGCGACCCGACACCGCCGCCGGTGCCCTGCACGGTCGGCCGGTTGCGCCACTGCTGGTGGCGGTGCGCCCCGTCCACCGCGAGCAGCGCGGCGAAGGACACCGCGCCGAGCACGAACGCCCACCACGGCAGCATCTCGTCGGCCAGCGAGGCCGGGACCGCGTACACGCACAGCAGCACCAGCCCGCACGCCGCCGGTGTCCCGGCCGACACCGCGAGCGTGTCGACCAGCACCGCGACCATCCCGATCGCGATCACCACCAGGCACAGCACGGCCGAGTTCGCCGGTACCGGCGGCACCCCGGTCCGCACGATCTCCACCGAGTCCCGCAGCACGGCGCCCAGGTCGGCGAACGCGTCGGGTCCCGGTAGCAGCCCCAGCACCCCGCTGTCGGTGAACAGCGCCACCAGCAGGCACAGCAGGGCGAACATCTGCGCGAACCCGACCAGCAGGATCGGTGTGCGCATCGCCCGCAGCCCGAGCCCGACGGCGGTGACCACGGTGACCGCCACCCCGGCGTACCCCCACCAGCGCAGCCCCTCGATCACCCCGGCCAGCGCGAGCGACGCGCACAGCGTGGTCACCGCCGCGACCACCGGGGTCACGGTCATCGACCACTGCGCGGAGCTGACCTCCGGCGCCGGCGGCCGTCCGCGCGGCACCCCGTGTGGAGGCCCGGGTGGAGGTCCCGGGGGTGGTCCCGGCGGGGGAGCCGTTCTGGGCGCCATCGGTGGTGGGGTCACGGTGCTATCCGCCGATCATCGCGTCGCTGCGGCTGCCGTTGGCGCGGCACAGGGTGGCCCAGACGGCGGTCATCGGGGTGTTCGGGTGGGCCACGGTCACGCCCCAGCCGGTGCCACGCAACAGGGCCTGCGCCCCGCCGAGGTCGGTCCGGGTGCCCTCGCCGGTGCCCCAGGCGTCGGTGTCCAGCAGCACCGCGAGGCTGCGCGAACCCCGGCCGCGCTGGGTGATCAGCTGGCCCAGCTCCTCGGCGGAGGTCCCGCCGAGGATCGCGATCAGCTCCTGGCCGTGCCCCGGGTCGGTGCGGCAGTCCAGCTGCGGGCGCGCCGCCGGCTGCAACGCGGCGAGCGCGTCGAGGACCGCGTTGTCGTTGTGCGTGCCGTCGCCGGAGTCGCTGATCAGCAGCCGGCCGTTCTCGGTCACCAGCCGGATCCGCTGGCCGTAGCGGTGCAGGTGCAGGCAGATGCTGGCGGCGAAGGACACCGCCCACTCCAGCGACGCCGACGCGCCCGCGCCCCGGTGCGCGGCCGCGCGGTGGTCGAGCAGCACCGTGGTGCCGCCGCGCCACGGGCGTTCCTCGACCCGCACCATCATCTCGTCGCGCTTGGCCGTCGAGCGCCAGTGCACCTTGCGCAGGTCGTCGCCCTGGCGGTACGGGCGCACGATCACGTCGTCCTCGCCCTGGCCGGCCGCCAGCCGGACCGAGCCGTCGTCGCCCGAGCCGAGGCCGGACCCGCCCGGCACGCCGACCAGCGGCACCACCCTGGGCACCACGATCAGCCGGGACATCCCGGCCAGCTCCCGCTCGAACTCGACCAGCCCGAACGGGTCGGTGATCGTCGCCTTCAACGGCCCGAGCTGCTGGACGCCGCGCAGCATCGGCTGCACCTGGTAGCGCAGCCGGGTCCCGGTCAGCCGGGGCAGGTGCTCGATGACGAACCGGGGCCGCCCACCCAGCGAGTACGGCACCCCGTCGGAGACCAGCAGCCCGCCGGTCGGCAGCCGCCCGGTGCTGTGGACGTGCACCGACACCTCGGCGCGCCCGGCCACCGGCACCCGGACCGGCACGATCTGGCGCTGGGCATGCAGCCCGACCCGCGACACCGCGGTGAGGAAGCAGACCAGCAGCGGCAGCGCGACCACGAACACCGACACCCGGAGCAGGTCACGCTCGTTGAGGATGAGCGAGCACAGCGCGGCGGCCAGACCGGCGGCGAGCAGGCATCTGCCGCGCGTGGTCAGGCCGGACAGCGCGCCGCGGATCGACCGCATCGACCTACCTGCTCCGCATCCAGTGGCCGTGCGGCTCGGCCGAGGCCTGCGGCACCGGCACGCGCGCCACCAGCCCGCGGATCAGCTCGGCCGTCGACCGCCGCCCGGCCTGTGCCTCCGGCGTGAGCACCAGCCGGTGCGCGAGCACCGGCACGGCGACCGAGTGCACGTCGTCGGGCACCACGAAGTCCCGGCCCGACAGCGCCGCCTGCGCCCGCGCCGCGCGCACCAGGTGCAGCGTGGACCGGGGCGAGGCGCCGATCCGGATCTCCGGCAGCCGCCGCGTCGTGGACACCAGCTCCACGCAGTAGCGCCGGATGTCGGGGGACAGCGTGATCGCCCGCACGGTCTCGATCAGCCCACGCACCTGGTCGGCGTGCGAGACCGGCTGCAGGTCCGCCAGCGGGTTGTGCCCGGCGTGCTCGTCGACCATCGCCAGCTCGGCCTGCGGGTCCGGGTAGCCGATGGACACCCGGGCGGTGAACCGGTCCCGCTGGGCCTCGGGCAGCGCGTAGGTGCCCTCCATCTCGATCGGGTTCTGGGTGGCGATCACCATGAACGGCGACTCGAGGGGATAGGTGGAGGTGTCGACGGTGACCTGCTCCTCCTCCATGCACTCCAGCAACGCCGACTGGGTCTTGGGGGAGGCGCGGTTGATCTCGTCGCCGACCACGATGTTGGCGAACACCGGACCCGGCCGGAACTCGAACTCGTTGGTCTGCCGGTTGAAGATGGACACGCCGGTCACGTCGCTCGGCAGCAGGTCCGGGGTGAACTGGATCCGGCTGACCGTGCAGTCGATGGACCGGGCCAGCGCCTTGGCCAGCGAGGTCTTGCCGACCCCCGGCACGTCCTCCACCAGCAGGTGCCCCTCGGCGAGCAGGGTCACCAGCGCGATCCGGACGACCTCCGGCTTGCCGACCAGGACCCGCTCGACGTTCGCGGCGATCCGTTGTGCGGTGGCGTTGAGCTCGTCCAGGGGTGAGGGTTGGCGGTAGTTGGTGGCGGCCATCTCCATCGGGGCGGAGGCGAGCCCGTTCGCCGCGGTCTGCGCGTAGGCGTCGGTCCCGGCGGGGTACTGGTTGCCGGGCGGCGCCGAATGCGGGGTACTGGACGTCACACGACCTCCTGTGTTTCTTTCGTCGGCGCGGAGCCTGCTCCGAAGTGTGTCAAACTGGCGAGAAGTACCCCAGCCCTCCGCTGTTGAGGACGTGCGGGCCGAGCGGGGGTTCCTCCCAATTCTTCTACGCCTCCTGAGGCGTTCGGGGTCCGGGTTCATCGAAGAATCTGTTCCACCCACACTTCCCCACCGATCACCCCGAGATCACGTTCGCGGGCTCCCGAGGGCCGTCCCGACCCCCCGAACGGTGGTCCCAGGCGCTGGGACGCGCGTACCCGGTCGGGGGACCCGCCACAACGCCCCACTCCGCCCCCACGCCGTTCACCTGCGTAAACGTCGGCGTGTCCGGTCATGAAACGCCGAGTTCGCCGTTGACTGTGGTGAAAAGTGGGGTACGGTGGCCGCAAGTGGGGCGGAAGGGGGCTCCATGGCTGATCCGCAAGGATCGGTGGGGAGGTGGGCGCCGTGTTCCTCGGCACGCACACCCCCAAGCTGGACGACAAGGGGCGGCTCACGCTGCCTGCCAAGTTCCGAGACGCTCTCGCGGGCGGGTTGATGGTCACGAAGGGCCAGGACCACTGCCTGTATGTCTTCCCGCGAGCGGAGTTCGAGGAGATGGCACGCAAGGTGGCCGCGGCGCCCCTGACGAACGAGGCGGTTCGCGCCTACCAGCGGTACCTGTTCGCCGGAACCGACGAGCAGCGTCCCGACGGCCAGGGGCGGATCGCGGTCGCACCAGAGCTTCGGCGTTACGCCGGGCTGACCAAGCAGTGCGTGGTCATCGGTGCGATCACCCGCTTGGAGATCTGGGACGCGCAAGCGTGGCAGACCTATCTGGACGAGCACGAGGACAGCTACTCCCAGGCCGCTGAGGAGGTCCTCCCCGGGGTGTTCTGACCCCGGCTCGGCCGGTTTCTCCGAAAGGGACGCGGGTGCCGTGAGGCCTCGGTCCGCTCGCTTTCGGCCCTGGCGCACCTTCCCCGGTGCCAGGTCCGACGAGCGGGCGGGGACCTGGCGGCACCCCCGCCTCGTCGACTCCAGGGGGACTCGTCGACTCAATCACAGCCAGGTCGGCTTGTTCTCCCTGTCGTCCCGGGGACCACGGCGGGAAGGGGGTGACCATGGTTGAGCACGTCCCCGTGCTGCTGGACCGCGTGCTGGAACTGCTCGCGCCGGCGCTGGAACGGGAGTCCGCGGTGCTGGTCGACGCGACAGTCGGCCTCGGCGGGCACGCCGACGCGCTGCTGTCCGCGCACCCCGGCCTCACCCTGGTCGGCCTCGACCGTGACCCCAACGCGCTCGCCCGCTCCGGCGAACGGCTCGCCCGCCACGGCGACCGCGTGCACCTGGTGCACGCCGTCTACGACGAACTGCCCGACGTGCTCGCGGGCCTCGGGTTCGCGCGGGTGGGCTCGGTCGACGGTGTGCTGATGGACCTCGGCGTGTCCTCGATGCAGCTCGACGTGGCCGAACGCGGGTTCGCCTACTCCAAGGACGCCCCGCTGGACATGCGGATGGACCCGACGGCCGAGTTGACCGCCGCCGAGATCCTCAACACCTATCCGGCGGCCGACCTCGCCCGCGTGCTGCGCGACTACGGCGAGGAGCGGTTCGCCCGCCGGATCGCCAACGCGGTCGTCACCGCCCGCGCCACCGAGCCGTTCGACTCCAGCGGCCGGCTGGTGGCGCTGCTCTACGACGCGGTGCCGGCGGCCAGCCGGCGCACCGGCGGACACCCGGCCAAGCGCACCTTCCAGGCCCTGCGGATCGAGGTCAACGGCGAGCTGGAGGCGTTGCGCCGGGCGCTGCCCGGGGCGCTGACCGCGTTGCGGGTCGGCGGCCGGATCGTCGTCGAGGCCTACCAGTCGCTGGAGGACCGGCTGGTGAAACGCCAGCTCACCGAGCTGGCGACGTCGCGGACGCCTCCGGGGGTGCCGGTGGAGCTGCCGGGACACGGCCCGCAGCTGCGCCTGCTGACCAGGGGCGCCGAGCAGGCCGGCGAGCAGGAGACGGAGCACAACCCGCGGGCGGCGTCGGTCAGGTTGCGCGCGGCGGAGCGGATCTTGGAGGCGTCATGACGCAGGCAGGTGAGATGGCATGACCGCGCCGGCACGATCGAAGACGGCCAGGACCGCGAACGGCACCGCGAACGGCACCGCGGACAACGCCGCGAACGACACCGGACGCGCCGAGCGCTCGGGTGCGGCCGCGCGCCGGGACACCGACCGGACCGCGGCGAAGTCGGCCCGCGCGTCCGGCTCGGCGAAGTCGACCGCCACCCGGCGGGCCGAGCGGGAGGCGGCGACCGCGCGGGTCGCCGAGCGCACCCGCCGGCGCCGCGCCGGCGAGACCACCGGCACGTCCGCCCGCACCCGGGCCAAGCCGACGGCGCGGACCGCCGCGAAGCCGGCCGCGAAGCCGTCTCCCCAGCCTGCCGCGCGAACGTCCGCGAAGCCCGCTGCCAAGCCCGCTGCCAAGCCCGCTGCCAAGCCGGCTGCCAGGACCGCTGCCACGCCGGCCGCGAAGGCCGGGACGAGGACACCCACCCGGACCGCGCGCACGACCACGACCCGGGCCACGACCCGGACTTCGACCCGGACCTCGCCCCGGTCCTCGGCCGGGACGGCGACGAGGGTTCGGGCGTCGGTCGAGGCGCCGGTGCGGACCGCGCCCGAGCGGTCGGCGCCCCGGCCCGAGCGGCAGCGGCGGTCGTCCTCGGCCGCCGGCCAGCGGGCCTTCGCCCGCCGGGCCCACCGCGAGGGCCACGGCCCGGAACCGCTCGACGACGGCGAGCCGGCCTCCGGCCGCGCGTCGTTCGTCATCCTGATCATCGTGCTGCTGACCGTCGGGGTCGTCGCCACGCTGTGGCTCTCGACCCAGGCGATCGCCGACTCCTACCGGCTGGAGGAGGCCAAGACCAAGGCCGGTGAGCTGGCCGAACGCGCCGCCGAGCTCCAGCGCGACGTCACCAGGCAGGAGTCGCCCTCCGAGCTGGCCGAGCGCGCCAAGGAGATGGGCATGGTCCCGGCCGGTGACCCCGGTCGCCTGGTCGTCATGCCCGACGGTCGCGTGGTCGTCGTCGGCGAGCCGACCCCCGCCGAGAAGCCGGCCCCGGCCGGTGACGAGGACGCCGGTTCGACGACACCCGGTGACGGCTGATGGCACCACCTTCCGGCAGGTCGCCCGAAGGCCGCCGGCCCGAACGGGGCTGGCCCGAACTACCCGGCCGCGGCACGCCGGGCGCGGGGCCACCCCGCTCCCGGCTGCCCAGGCCGGCTCCCGCCGACCGGGGCCGACCCCCCTGGCTCGACGACGACCCCTACCTCGACGAGCCAGGCCACCCGGCACCCCCCTGGGACGACGACGCCGACGGGCCCGACCAGCGCCGCCGCCGGCGCCCGCCACCCGCCTGGGACGACGCCGACGGGCCCGGCCGCCGCCGGCGCCCGGCACCGCCCTGGGACGACGACCTGGACGACCTGGACGCCCTGGATGACCTGGATGACCTGGACGTCCCGCGCCGCCCGTCGCCGCGTCCGCGCCGGGATCCCCAGCCATCGCCCCAGCCATCGCCCCGGCGCCGCTCCCGGGACGACCTGCCGCCGTGGCGGGAGGCGTTGCGCCGCAGGGCCCGCGCCGACTCCGGCGGCCCGCCGTGGCGCGAACCCGACCTCCGCCGCGCCCCGCAGGGCGCCGCCGGCCGGCCCGGCGCCGCGTCGGCCCGGCACAGCGCCCGCGCGCCCCGCCACAGCACCGGCGTCCTGCGGCGGATGTCCACCGGACCGCGCAAGATCGTCCGGCCGGCCACCGGCAACCACCACCTGCGCGTGGTCACCGTCCGGTTCGTCCTGATCGCCGCGCTCGTCGCCGCGCTGCTCAAACTCGTTCAGGTCCAGGGATTCGAGGCGGAGGCGCTGGCCGCCAAGGCCGCCGCGCAACGGTCGACCGAGATCGACATCCCGGCCACCCGGGGGTCCATCGTGGACCGCCGGGGCGTGCAGCTCGCGTTCAGCGTGGAGTCCCGGATGCTCGCCTTCCAGCCCAGGATGGTGCGCCGGGACATCGACAAGTTCAACAAGGACAACCCCGAGGACCGGATCAGCTTCGACGAGCGCACCGAGGAGATCGCCAAGGGCATGCGGGAGCTGATCGGTGAGCGCGCCGGCGAGACCGCCATGCTGGAGAAGCTGCGCCGCGACACCAACTACGTGATGCTGATCGACGAGGTCGAGCCGGCGGTCGCGCGTGAGCTGCAGACCCGGTTCCCGGAGATCATCGCCGACTACCGGGCCGAACGGGAGTACCCGGGCGGCAACCTCGCGGCCAACATCGTCGGCGTCGCGAACTGGCGGATGGACGACCCGGACCCCAAGAAGCACAACCTGCACGGTCTGGCGGGCCTGGAGATCCTGCGCGACGACGAGCTGTCCGGCACCCCCGGCCGCCAGGTCGTGGACACCGAGGAGGGCAGCGAGAGCCTCGTCATCCCGTACACCAAACGCGACCTGCAACCGGCGGTCGACGGCTCGGACCTGGAGCTGACCATCGACGCCGACCTGCAGTACTTCCTGCAGCGCGAGCTCGCCGACTACGTGGTGCGCGCGAAGGCCAAGGGCGGCAGCGCGGTCATCCTGGACGCGCGCACCGGCGAGGTGTACGCGCTGGCCAACGACCGCACCTTCGACCCGACGGCCCCCCGCTACGACCTGGACGCCATGGGCAACCCGGCGGTCAGCAACCCGTTCGAGCCCGGCTCGGTGAACAAGGTCGTCACCGCGCTGTGCGCGATCGAGGACGGTATCGCCGAACCCGACGACGTGCACCAGGTCGACGGTCGCCGCGAGGTCGCCGACCGGACCGTCAAGGACGCCTGGCCGCACGGTGTCCTGCCGTTCACCACGACCGGCATCTTCGCCAAGTCCTCCAACGTCGGCACGCTGATGCTGGCCGAACAGTGCGGCGAGGACCGTTTCGCCGACCTGCTCAAGCGCCTGGGTCTTGGCCAGCGCACCGGTGTCGGTCTGCCGGGGGAGAGCCCAGGGCGGGTGCCGCCGCGCGGCCAGTGGTCGGGTTCCACGTTCGGCAACCTGCCGATCGGGCAGGGCCTGTCGATGACCGTGCTGCAGATGGCCGCGATGTACCAGGCCGTCGCCAACGACGGCGTGCGGATGCCGCCGAGGATCGTCAGCGCCCGCATCACCCCCGAGGGCAAACGCATTCCCGAGCCGAAGGCCGAGGGTGTGCGGGTGGTCGGTGAGCAGACCGCGCGGACCGTGCGCGACATGTTCCGCGCGATCGTCCAGGACGGCGACGGCCTCAACGACGGCACCGGCACGACCGCCGCGCTGTCGGGCTACCAGATCTCCGGCAAGACCGGCACCGGTCAGCAGATCGACCCGGAGACCGGCGGGTACTCCGACTCGCTGTACTGGATCACCTTCGCCGGGATCCTGCCGGCCGACGACCCCCGGTTCGTCGTCGGCATCATGCTCGACCGCCCCGACTACTACGGCAGTGCCGTCGAGGGCCATTCGGCGGCGCCGCTGTTCCACGACGTCGCCTCCTTCGTGGCCCAGCGCTACCACATTCCGCTGTCGAAGAAGGCGAGTCCCGTGGTGACTCTGGTGGCCGAATAGGGTTTGCCGAATGACGGCGTGGTTCAGCGAGCGGGATCTGCTCGCGTCGGCCGGCGAGGCGTCGTTCCGGCGGGGGCGCGAGTACGTCGCCGCGGTGGGGGACGTGCAGCCGACCGCGTTGGGGGTCCGGGCGAGGGTGCGGGGGACCGACAGCTACGACGTGTGGCTGGGCCGCGACGGCGAACGCCTGGTCGGCGAGTGCGACTGCCCGTTCGGCGCGGACGGCAACTTCTGCAAGCACTGTGTCGCCGTGGGCCTGGTGCTCCTGGAGAACGCGGGCGAGGACCCCGCCGAGCCCGACCTGGCCGCCTACGTCGCTTCCCTGGACCACGCGGAGCTGGTCGGTGTGGTGCTGGCGCAGGCCGAGCGGGACCCGGTGTTGTACCGCAAGCTCACGCTGCGGGCGGCGCGCGCGAGCGGCGCGCCGCAGGTCGCCGTGCTGCGCCGCCAGCTGGAGGAGGCGCTGCGGGTGCGGGGCTATCTGGACAGCCGGGCGACCCAGGACTACGCCCGCCGGGCCGGTGACGCCCTGGCCACGATCGTCGACCTGCTCGACGCCGGTCACGCCGCCGAGGCACGGCCGCTGGCCAGAGGGGCCGTCGAGGCCATCATCGACGCGATGACCACGATGGACGACGTGACCGGGGCGGTGGTCGGGGTGTGCCGGCGGGCGTACTCGCTGTACGCGCGGGCGTGCACCGAGGCAAGGCCGAACCCGGTGAAGCTCGCCGCGTGGATGGTCCGGACGAAGGTGGAGGGTCCCGGCTGGCCGACGCTGGAACTGGGCGAGTTCACCGAGGCACTGGGCGTCTCCGGGCTGGCCGAGTACCGCACGCTGGTCAGGCGGGCCGCCGAGAACCCCGACCCGGACCGCGTCCTGGTCGTGCGCGCGATGCGCGTCCAGCTGGCCGAGGTGGACGGTGACCTGGACGCGCACGTGGACGTGCTGGCCGAGGGGGTGCCGAACCCGAAGGCGTTCCTGGACATCGCGTCGCTGCTGCGGGAGAAGGGCCAGCTGGCCGGGGCGATCCGCTGGGCAGAACGAGGTTTCGAGGAGACCGGTGACCCGAGACTCGCCGACGTCCTCGTCCAGTCCTATGTAGACGACGGCCGCCCGGAGGTCGCGCTGTCCGTCCGCGAGTCCGAGCTGAGGTCGGCGCCCACGCGGCTGACGTACGCCAACCTGCGGTCGGTCGCCGAGTCGGTGGGCGATTGGCCCCAGGCCCGCGAAGCCGCCCTGGATGTTCTCCGCACCGCCGCCGAACGCGGCGAGCCCGACGAACTGGTCGGTGTACTGATCGACGACGGCGACCTGACGGAGGCCTGGCGGGCTGCGGAGAAGTACGACTGCGGCGACCGAACCTGGCTGGAAGTCGCACGCCTGCGCTCGGCCGACCACCCGGAGGAGGTCGTGGACGGCTACCGGCGAGTGATCAACAACGCCGCGCGCCGAACGGGCCGGGACGCCTACCGGGAGGTGGCGGCGCTGCTGGCGGAACTGGCGGAGATCACATCGGTTTCGGAACTGGCAGCAGAGATCCGCGGACGATACCCAAGACGCCGAGCACTGCTGGCCGAGTTGGACCGCCGCGGTTTGTGACCGCCTTGGGTGGGACAGGGTGGGTTAGGGGCGGGGACGGAGTGAGTTAGGAGGGGATTGGGAGTGGGGTTGGGCCTCCGGTCACGACCCAGCCTCCAACGGACCAACACAGGCCAACCCCCCACCACAGAGCCCTCGCCCACCCGGGTCTGGCGGTGGACACACCGCAGGGGCAGGGCGCAGCCCTGCCCCTCAAGGCCCTGCCTCAGGGCGGCGGAGGCTCACGGGTCAAGAGGCCCACAGGTGAACACGAACCCAGACTTCGCCCAGCTCAGGGCCACTTGAGGCGTGAGCTTGAGTTTTAACCTCCGGTTTCCCCGGTGCCGGTGCCTCAGCCGGCCTGCTCGCGGATCCACACTGCCCTCGCGCTACTGCCTGGCCGGTGTTCGTGCTGATCAGACACGTGTTTGCCCTGTCCGCCCCCGCGTGCTACCCCTGCTGAGGGCCACCGACCCCCAAGACCGAATAAACGTGCGCCCGCCGGACAGACCCCACATCCGTGGGCGCACGTTAATTACCCGCCAACGGCCACCACACCCCCCACCAACTCGATGACCAGCCACAACACAGGTCAAGCACCCCCTACCGGGACACCACGAGGTTAAAACTCAAGGTGAGGGGCCGCCCGTAAATCCACCGCCAGACCCGGGCAAGACAGACAAACCCCCACCACCCACACCACCAGGGAACCCACAACCCAACACGCCAGGGAACCCACGACAACAACGCACCAGGGACCCACGACAACAACCCACACAACAAACCCAAGAACAACCAACCCCGCAAACAACACCCAAATCAGTGATACTGGCGACGATGACCGTGCAGCCGTTCGGATCAAGCGGCGAGCCGATTCGGAAAGAGGACGGCTCGCTGGGCAGCCCACTGGGCCGAGCAGCCTCCTTGATGGTCGCCGTGCTGGCCCTCCTCTGGCTGGTCGAGCTGGTCAACGCCCTGAGCGGCCGCGCCCTCACCCGGGCGGGCGGCATCCGGGCCCGCGACCCGGGAAGCCTGGTCGACATCGTCTTCTCGCCGTTCGTGCACGGGAATCTGGAGCATCTGGCGGGCAACGCGCTGCCGCTGTTCAGCTTGGGCATCATCGCGGCGGTGCCCGATATCCGACGGTTTCTCCAGATGAACCTCATCGTGATCGTCGTGGGTGGCGCGGGGGTGTGGTTGTTCTCGCCGGCCAACTCGGTGTCGGTGGGGGCCAGCGGCCTGGTGTTCGGGTACTTCGGGTACCTCATGTCGCGGGGGATCGTGGATCGCCGCCCGGTCGACGTCATGGTGTCGATCGGGGTGGCGCTCGCCTACGGGTACATGATGTGGCACTCGATCGGGTTCGGGGTCACCAATATCTCCTGGCAGGGGCACATCTGCGGGCTCGTGGGCGGCATGCTCGCGGCCATCCTGCTGCGGCGGCCCCGGACGTCCGGGAAACCGGACGCCACGTTGCCCCTAACGTGACCTGACACGGCCGGGTGCACCAGGGTGTCCTTGATCGCCCTCCGTACGCAGGTAATCTTCCGCGACGTGCCCGCCAAGCTCGTTGGCAAGGCCGTCACGGCACCGCCTCGCCCCACCAGGATCACGCCCGTACCGCTCACCACGTTGGTGGCGCGGGCGGACGCGCGTCTCGTCACGTCCTCCGCCGGCCCGGCTGACCGGGCCGTCACGGGGGTGACGCTGCGTGCTCAGCATGTTCTTCCCGGTGACCTGTTCGCCGCGTTGCCCGGGGCCCGGGTGCACGGGGCCGACTTCGTCGCCTCGGCTGTCGCCGCGGGGGCGGTCGCGGTGCTCACCGACGAGGCGGGCGCCGCCAAGCCCGCCGTGCGGGACGCCGTGCGGGACGCCGGGATCGACGTCATCGTCCACGAGGATCCGCGTGACCTCGTCGGTTCGGTCGCGGCGTGGATCTACGGGGAGCCGTCGCTGCGGCTGTCGGTCCTCGGGGTCACCGGCACCTCCGGCAAGACCACGACCGCCTACATGGTCGAGGCCGCGCTGCGCGCCGCCGGTCACCGCACCGGGCTCGTGGGCACGGTCGAGACGCGGATCGCCGGTGAGCGGCTCGCGTCGGCGTTCACCACACCCGAGGCGCCCGACCTGCAGGCGCTGTTCGCGGTGATGGTCGAGCGCGGCGTCACCCACGTGCCGATGGAGGTCTCCAGCCACGCCCTGGCGCTCGGCCGGGTCAACGGCACCCGCTTCGCCACCGGCGCGTTCACCAACCTCTCCCAGGACCACCTCGACTTCCACTCCGACCTCGAGGACTACTTCCAGGCCAAGGCCCTGCTCTTCGACGGCCGCTCCACCAGCGAGGTCGTCTGCGTCGACGGCGAGTGGGGCAAGCGCCTGGTCACCCCGCACACCATCACCGTCGCCGCCGCCGGGGACGCCGACTGGACCGCCTCGGGCATCACCACCTCGCGCACCGGCGAGCAGACCTTCACCATGCACGGGCCCGACGGCCTGGCCATGCCGGTCACCCTGCCCATCCCGGGCAGCTTCAACATCGCCAACGCGCTGCTGGCGGCCGCCGTCGCGCACTCCGCCGGCGTCGCGCCAGAGGACCTGGTCGCCGGCCTGGCCGCCGTCGAGGTCCCTGGCCGGATGGAGCGGGTCGCGCTCGGCCAGGACTTCACCGCCGTCGTCGACTACGCGCACAAGCCCGAGGCCGTCGCGCTCGCCCTGGACGCCATGCGCGGGCGCACCGACGGCCGGCTGATCGTCGTCCTCGGCTGCGGCGGCGACCGCGACGAGGGCAAGCGCCCGCTGATGGGTGAGGCCGCCGCCCGGCGCTCCGACCTGCTGATCGTCACCGACGACAACCCGCGCTCGGAGGACCCGGCCGCCATTCGCGCCGCCATGCGCGAGGGCGCCACCCGCGTCCCGTCCGGGGAACGCGGCGAGGTCGTCGAGGTCGGCGACCGGCGCGCCGCCATCGAGGCCGCCGTCGACCGGGCCCGCCCCGGCGACGTCGTCGTCATCGCCGGCAAGGGTCACGAGACCGGTCAGGAGATCGACGGCGTCGTCCACCCGTTCTCCGACCGCGACGAGCTGCGCGCCGCGATCTGGGCCGGCCTCGACCAGAAGGGGGGCCAGGCGTGATCCCGCTGACCCTGGCCGAGGTCGCCGCCGCCACCGGCGGCCGGACCCACCGCGCCGAGGGCGCCGAGGTCGTCACCGGCACGGTCGAGTTCGACTCCCGCCAGGTCGGGCCCGGTGGCCTGTTCGTGGCGCTGCCCGGCGAACGCGTCGACGGCCACGACTACGCCGCCACCGCGCTGGCCAGGGGCGCGGTCGCCGTGCTCGCCGCCCGCGAGGTCGACGGCCCGGCCGTGATCGTCCCGCCGGCCGGCGACGCGCACGAGCGGTCGGTCGCCCTCACCGGCGACACCGACGGCTCGGGGGCCGCCGTGCTCGCCGGGCTGGCCGCGCTCGCCCGCACGGTCGTCGACCGGCTGGCCGCCGGCGGGCTGACCGTCGTCGGGGTCACCGGGTCCTCCGGCAAGACCTCCACCAAGGACCTCATCGCCCAGGTGCTGGAGCCGATGGGCGCCACCGTCGCCCCGCCCGGCTCGTTCAACAACGAGCTGGGCCACCCGTGGACCGCGCTGCGCGCCGACGCCGGCACCCGCCACCTCGTCCTCGAACTGTCCGCCAGGGGCCCCGGCCACATCCGCGCGCTGTGCGAGACCGCGCCGCCGCGCATCGGCGTCGTGCTCAACGTCGGCTCGGCGCACCTGGGCGAGTTCGGCTCCCGCGAGGGCATCGCGCGCACCAAGGGCGAGCTCGCCGAGGCGCTGCCGGCCGACGGGGTCGCCGTGCTCAACGCCGACGACCCGCTGGTCGCCGCCATGGCCGAACGCACCAACGCCCGGGTCGTGCTCGTCGGCCAGAGCGAGCGCGCCGACGTCCGCGCGGTCGACGTCACGCTGGACGACCACGCGCGCGCCACGTTCACCCTGGTCACCGCCGCCGGGACGGTGCCGGTGACGCTGGCGCTGCACGGCGGCCACCACGTCGGCAACGCGCTGTCGGCCGCGGCCGTCGCACTGGAACTGGGGGCGGGTCCCGACGAGGTCGCGCGGCGGCTGGGCGCCGCCCGGCGCCGCTCCGAGCGGCGGATGGACGTCACCACCCGCGCCGACGGCGTGACCGTCGTCAACGACAGCTACAACGCCAACCCGGAGTCGGTTGGCGCGGCACTGCGCACGTTGGCCAGGATGGCCGACGGCGGGCAGCGCCGGACCTGGGCGGTGCTCGGGGTGATGGGAGAACTCGGCGACTCCGGCGAGGAGGAGCACGAGGGTGTCGGCCGGCTGGCGGCGCGTGTGGGCGTCGACCGGGTGGTCGCCGTGGACGAGCAGGCCGGTGGCATCGAGCGCGGCGCCCGGCTGGAGGGGTTCGACGGAGAGGAGCCGGTACTGGTGCCGGATGTCCATGCCGCGATCGCGTTGCTCACCGAGCAGCTGCGGCCGGGTGACGTGGTCCTGGTGAAGGCCTCGAAGGTGGCCGCACTGTGGCGGGTCGCGGACGCGTTGCTGGAGGCCGGCGAGTGATCGGCATCCTGATCGCGGCCGCGATCGCGCTCATCGTCTCCATCCTGTTCACCCCGTACCTGATCCGGGTGTTCTCCCGGCAGGGTTTCGGTCAGGAGATCCGCGAGGAGGGCCCGGAGGGCCACAAGTCCAAGCGCGGCACCCCGACCATGGGTGGCGTGGCGATCCTGGTGGCCATGTGGGCCGGCTACCTGGTCGCCCACCTGTTCAACGCGATGTCCGAGCCGGCCGGCGAGTCGCCGACCGTGTCCGGGCTGCTGGTCATGTTCCTCACGACCGGCCTGGGCGTCGTCGGGTTCCTCGACGACTTCATCAAGATCCGCAAGCAGCGCAACCTGGGTCTGAACAAGACCGCGAAGATGGTCGGCCAGCTGGTCGTGGCGGTCGTGTTCGCCATTCTGGCGATGAACTTCGCCGACGAGGCGCAGATGACGCCGGCCTCGCCGCACCTGTCGTTCGTGCGGGACCTGACGATCATCTCCTTCGGCACCATCGGTTTCGTCATCTTCTGCTACATCGCGGTGTCCGGCTGGTCGAACGCGGTGAACTTCACCGACGGTCTGGACGGCCTGGCCGGCGGCGCGTCGGCGATGGTCTTCGGCACCTACGTGGTGATCACGTTCTGGCAGTTCCGCTACGACTGCAGCGCCGACCGGCCGACCGTCGGGTGTTACGACGTGCGTGACCCGCTGGACCTGGCGGTGGTCGCGGCGGCGGCGATGGGCGCGTGTATCGGGTTCCTGTGGTGGAACGCCGCCCCGGCGAAGATCTTCATGGGTGACACCGGCTCGCTGGCACTGGGCGGCCTGGTCGCCGGCCTGTCGATCCTGACCCGCACCGAGCTGCTGATGGTGATCGTCGGCGGGCTGTTCGTGGTGGAGATGCTCTCGGTGGTCCTGCAGATCGCGGTGTTCCGCACGACCAGGCGAAGACTGTTCCGCATGGCACCGTTCCACCATCATTTCGAGCTCGCCGGGTGGGCGGAAACCACGGTGATCATCAGATTCTGGTTGTTGGCCGGGATCTGCGCGATGTTCGGGCTCGGCCTGTTCTACTCGGAGTGGCTGACCGCCAGCGGGAGCTGAGATGTACGCCGGTAAGCGGGTCCTGGTGGTGGGGGCCGGGGTCACCGGGCGCTCGGCGGCCGAGGCGCTGCTGGAGCTGGGCGCCCGGGTCACGGTCACCGTCACCGACGGCGGCGTCGACCGGATCACCGGGATGCCCCGCGGGGTCGACCTGGTCGCCGGCCTCACGGCGCCGCCGGCCGGCACCGACCTGGTGGTGACCAGCCCCGGCATCCCGCCGGCCAACCCGCTGCTGGCGGCCGCCGCGAGCGCGGGCGTCGAGGTGATCGGCGAGGTCGAGCTGGCCTGGCGGGTCGCCGCCGCCCGGCCGGAGCCGGTCACCTGGCTCGCGGTCACCGGCACCGACGGCAAGACCACGACCGTCGGCATGCTGGAGTCGATCCTGCTGGCGGCCGGCGTGGACGCGGTGGCCTGCGGCAACGTCGGCCTGCCGGTGATCGACGCGGTCCGCTCCGGCCACCGGGTGCTGGCCGTCGAGCTGTCCAGCTACCAGCTGTACTGGCAGTCCTCGCTGCGCGCCGACGCGGCCGTGGTGCTCAACGTCGCCGACGACCACCTGGAGTGGCACGGCACGGCCGAGCACTACGTCGAGGCCAAGGGCCGGATCTACGCGGGCGCCCGGCTGGCCGTGTACAACGCCGAGGACCCGGTCTCCACCCGGCTGGCCGCCGCCAACCCGCACCGGGTGGCGTTCTCCCTGGCCGAGCCGCCGCCCGGCCAGTACGGCGTGGCGCGCGGCTGGCTGGTGCACGGCGACCTGCCGCTGCTGCCGGCCGGCGAGGTCCGCCCGGCCGGCCCGCACAACGTCGCCAACGCGCTGGCCGCCGCGGCGCTGGCCCGCGCCGCCGGGGTGCTGCCCGAGCACGTGCGGGCGGGGCTGGCCGCGTTCACCCCGCCGGCCCACCGGGTGGAGCTGGTGGCCGAGCACGACGGCGTGCGGTGGGTCAACGACTCGAAGGCGACCAACACCCACGCCGCGCACGGCTCGCTTGGCGCGTTCGACCCGGTGGTGTGGATCGCCGGCGGCCTGCTGCACGGCGCCCCGGTCGACGCGTTGGTCGCCGAGGTGGCGCCCCGGCTGCGCGGGGTGGTGCTGTTGGGCGCCGATCAGGACGTGTTCGCCGCCGCGCTGGCGCGACACGCGCCGGATGTGCCGGTGCATCGGGTCCCGTCGGGAGACGATGAGCCCATGATCTCGGCGGTGCGTGCGGCGGGCGCGATGGCGGGTCAGGGCGATGTGGTGCTCCTCGCGCCGGCGGCCAAGTCCCACGACCAGTTCACCAGTTACGCGCACCGTGGCACGGCGTTCACCGAGGCCGTGCTGGCCACGGTGCGGGCCGCCGAGCCCGGGCGCGCCGGATGACCGCCCTCGACTCGTCGAGCGAGCAGCGGACCTCGCGCAACAGGCTGATCGGTCGCCTGCACGCCACCCGGGTGGCGTTGACGGCGTGGCTGGGCCGCCCGCTGGCCTCCTTCCACCTGATCCTGGCGATCTGCGCGCTGCTGGTGGTGCTGGGTCTGGTGATGGTGCTCTCCGCGTCGTCGGTGATCTCGCTGCAGCAGGACGCCTCGGCCTACACGGTGTTCGGCAAGCAGGTCGTGTTCGTGCTGATCGGGCTGGTGCTGTTCTGGCTCGGTCTGCGGGTGCCGTTGCGCAAGATCCGCGCGGCCAGCCCGGCGATGCTGTGGGTCAGCCTGCTGATGCTGGTCCTGGTGCTCGTGCCGGGGCTGGGGACCGAGATCAACAGCACCCGCAGCTGGTTCACCTTCGGCCCGGTTGGCTTCCAGCCGGTCGAGGTGGCGAAGGTGGCGCTGGCGCTGTGGGGGGCGCACATCCTGGTGGTCAAGCGCGGGGTGCTGCACCTGTACCGGCATCTGCTGGTGCCGGTGGTGCCGGTGGCGCTGATGATGTTCGCGCTGATCATGTTGCAGCCCGACCTCGGCGGCACGATCACCCTGGGCGTCGTGCTGATCGGGCTGCTGTGGTTCGCCGGGGCGCAGCTGCGGCTGTTCGGAGCGCTGGCGCTGGGCGGGCTGGCCGGGGTGGCCGTGCTGGCCGTCGGCGCCGACTACCGGCTCTCGCGGCTGCTGGCGTTCCTCAACCCGGGCGCCGATCCCGGCGGCGCGGACTGGCAGCCGAACCAGGCGCTCTACGCGCTGGCCGACGGCGGCCTGTTCGGCAAGGGCCTCGGGCAGGGGCCGTCGAAGTACAAGTACCTGCCCAACGTGCACAACGACTTCATCTTCGCGCTGATCGGTGAGGAGTTGGGGTTCCTGGGCTGTGCGCTGGTGCTGGGGCTGTTCGCGATGCTCGCGGTGGTCGGCATGCGGATCGCCACCCGCAACATCGACCCGTGGATCCGGATGGTGGCCGCCACGCTGACCGTGTGGCTGGTGGCCCAGGCCGCGATCAACATCGGCTACGTGGTGAACCTGCTGCCGGTCACCGGCATCACGTTGCCGCTGATCTCCTCGGGCGGCACGTCGGTGGTGATCACGCTGCTGGTGTTCGGCATCCTCGCGAACTGTGCGCGCCATGAGCCCGAGTCGGTGGCCGCACTACGCTCTCAGGGGCCAGGCCGGTTCGGCCGGCTGATGCGGCTCCCAGCGCCGGATCCGTACCAGCCGCCTGCCCGACGCCGGCCGGCGCGTACCCCCGCTCGTCCGCGCGGCCCCGCCGACCGACGTCGCCACCCGCGCAGTTCCCGAGGAGGAACGTCTTGACCCACAATCCCACGCGCCGTGGGCCCTGTGTCGTCGTCGCCGGTGGCGGCACGGCAGGACACATCGAGCCGGCGCTCGCCCTCGCCGACGCGGTGCTGCGCCTGCGACCCGACGCACGGGTGGTCGCGCTCGGCACCGAGCGTGGCCTGGAGAAGACGATCATCCCGAGCCGTGGCTACCCGCTGGAGATGATCCCGCCGGTGCCGATGCCCCGGAAGCCGAACGTCGACCTGCTCAAGCTGCCGCTGAAGGTCCGCACCGCGGTGAAGGCCACCCGCGAGGTGCTCGACCGGGTCGGCGCGGACGTCGTGGTCGGTTTCGGCGGCTACGTCGCGCTGCCCGCCTACCTGGCGGCCAGGGGCCGCACGCCGATCGTCGTGCACGACTCGAACGCCCGCGTGGGTCTGGCCAACAAGGTCGGCGCGCGGTTCGCCGAGCGGGTGGCGGTGGCGGTGCCCGACACCGGGCTGCCCAAGGCGGAGGTGGTCGGCATCCCGCTGCGCGAGTCGATCATCCGGCTGGACCGTTTCGCGCTGCGCGCCCAGGCCCGGCACTACTTCGGCCTGCACCCGCAGGCGCCGACGCTGCTGGTGTTCGGCGGCTCGCAGGGCGCGCGGTCGATCAACAACGCGGTGTCGGGCTGCGCCCGCCGCTTCGCCGACGCGGGGATCGGCGTGCTGCACGCGCACGGGCCGAAGAACTCGCTGGCCGTGCAGGAGGTGCGGGGCGCGCCGCGCTATGTCGGCGTGCCGTACCTGGAGCGGATGGACCTGGCCTACGCGGCGGCCGACGTGGTGCTGTGCCGCGCGGGGGCGATGACGGTCGCCGAGGTGTCTGCGGTCGGTCTGCCGGCGGTCTACGTGCCGCTGCCGCACGGCAACGGCGAGCAGGCGCTGAACGCGCGTCCGGTGGTCGACGCGGGCGGCGGGATGATCGTGCCGGACGAGGAGCTGACCCCGGAGAAGGTCGCCGAGCTGACCATCCCGCTGCTGCACGACCGCCAGCGCCTCGGCGCGATGAGCCACGCCGCGCAGGGCACCGGCCACCGCGCGGCGGCCGACGTGCTGGCCCGCATGGTGCTGGACGTGGTGCGTAAATGAGCGAGCCTGCGAGCGAATCAATGTCACAGGGCGACCGCGAGCGGCGTGACCGAGCCTGCGAGGGGGCGTCGTGAACGTTCTTGAGCGGGTGCACCTGGTGGGGATCGGCGGTGCCGGGATGAGTGGGATCGCCAGGATCCTGCTCGACCGGGGGCTCGCGGTGTCCGGGTCGGATGCCAAGGAGTCGCCGACGCTGATGACGTTGCGCGCGCAGGGCGCCGAGATCGCCGTCGGGCAGTCGGCGGAGAACCTGGACCTGTTGGGGCCGGACGGTCCGAGCGCGGTCGTGGTGTCCAGTGCGATCCGCGAGGACAACCCGGAGTTGGCGGCGGCGCGCGAGCGTGGGCTGACGGTGCTGCACCGGTCGGCCGCGTTGGCCGCGCTGATGGCCGGGCACCGGGTGGCGTGTGTGGCCGGTACGCACGGCAAGACGTCGACGACCTCGATGCTGGTGGTCGCCCTGCAGCACTGCCGGCTCGATCCGTCGTTCGCCATCGGCGGGGACCTCAACGACTCCGGCGCCAACGCCCACCACGGGATGGGCGCGGTCTTCGTCGCCGAGGCCGACGAGAGCGACGGCTCGTTCCTGGCGTTCACGCCGTCGGTGGCGGTGGTCACCAACGTCGAGCCGGACCACCTGGACCACCACGGCACGGCCGAGGCGTACACCGCCGTCTTCGAGTCCTTTGTGGACCGCCTGGAGTCGGACGGCGTGCTGATCGCCTGCGCCGACGACCCCGGTTCGGCGGCGCTGGCCGACCTCGCGCGGGCGCGCGGCGTACGGGTGCGCCGCTACGGCCGCACCGCCGAGGACGTCACGATCCTGAGCTACCACCCGGTCGACGGCGGCGGGAGCGCGCGGGTGCGCCTGGACGGCGAGGAGGTCGACCTGCGGGTGGCGGTGCCCGGCGAGCACATGGCGGCCAACGCGGTCGCCGCGCTGGTCGCCGGCCGCGAGCTGGCCGCGCCGCTGGAGGGGCTGGTCGAGGGCATCGCCGGCTTCGGCGGCGTGCGCCGGCGGTTCGAGTTCAAGGGCCGCTCCGGCGAGGTCCGGGTCTACGACGACTACGCCCACCACCCCACCGAGGTCGCCGCGCAGCTGCGCGCGGCCCGGCCGGCGGCCCACGACGGCCGGCTCGTGGTGGTCTTCCAGCCGCACCTGTACTCGCGGACGAAGATGTTCGCCGCCGAGTTCGGCGCGGCGCTGGCGCTGGCCGACGAGGTCGTGGTGCTCGACGTGTACGGCGCCCGCGAGCAGCCAGAGCCCGGTGTGACCGGCAAGCTGGTGGCCGATGCGGTGCCGCTGCCGGGCGAGCGGGTGCACTACGAGCCGTCCTTCGACCGGGTGCCGGCCCTGGTCGCCGGCTTCGCGCGGCCGGGTGACCTGGTGCTCACCATGGGCGCCGGTGACGTGACGATGCTCGGCCCCGAGCTGATCACCGAACTCGACCGGCGGGTCCCCTCGGCATGACCTCCACCGTCCGGCCCCGCCGCCGACCCGGCACCCGGGCCGGCGCCCGGTCGCGGGGCCGGCCGGTACGGACGGCCCGGTCGGTGCGGACCAGGCGGCGGTACCTGGCCCGGCGGTGGACGGCGTTGCTGGTGGTGCTGGCCGTGCTCGGCCTGACCTATGTCGTGGTCTTCACGCCGGTGCTCGGGGTGCGGACGGTCGAGGTGGCCGGCACCCGCGACCTCGACGCCGACGAGGTCCGCGAGGCGGCCGCCATCGAACTGGGCACGCCGATGGTGCGGCTGGACACCGACGAGGTCGCCGGGCGGGTGGCGGAACTGCCGAGGGTGTTCGAGGTGGCGGTGTCCCGGTCGTGGCCAAGCGGTGTGGAGATCACCGTGACCGAGCGGGACCCGGTGGCCGTGCGCCAGCTCCCCGACGGGGTGCACCTGGTGGACCGCACCGGCCTGGACTACACGACGGTCGAGCGGCGCCCGCCCGGTCTGCCGCTGCTGCGGGTGGCCGAGGTGGGCCCGGACGACGCGGAGACCCGCGCGGCGGTGACGGTGATCCGGGCGATTCCCCGGCAGCTGAGGGACAAGGTGGTCGAGGTGTCGGCGCAGACGCCGGGCAGTGTCATGCTGACGTTGGGGGACAAGCGGGTCGTGCGGTGGGGCAACGCCGAGGACAACGACCGCAAGGCGGCGGTGCTCGCTCCGCTGCTGACCCGGCCTGGCAAGGTGTACGACGTGGTCACCCCCGAGTTCCCCACGGTGTCCTGATGCGGCCCGAGGCGCCGAGGACCGGCGACGAACGCCCGCAGCTGGACGGTTTCCTGGACTTCCTGCGCGCGACGGTCGTGCTCAAGGCCAGCGGTCTGACCGACGAGCAGGCCCGCCGTCCGCTGCTGGACTCCTCGCCGCTGACGACCGTGGCCGGGATCGTCGCCCATCTGACCTATGTGGAGCACGCCTGGTTCTGCCGGGTGCTGGACGGGCAGGACGACCCGTGGGCGGCGCGGCTGGCCGTCGACCGCGACGCCGAGTTCCGCGAGGGCCACGACCGGCCGCTGGCGGAGGTGGTCGCGGACTACGAGCGGCAGTGCGCGGTGAGCCGTGCGGTGGCGGCCGGGTTGGCGCTGGACGCCGAGGGTCAGCACCGCGACGGCCCGGTGAACCTGCGCTGGGTGCTGATCCACATGGTCGAGGAGACCGGCCGGCACGCCGGCCACCTGGATCTGCTGCGGGAGTCGGCCGACGGTTCCACCGGGGAGTGACCGGGGCGGGAATCGAGGGGTTCTGGACAGCCGCCGAACTATCGGGTGGTGTAGAGCGATTGGACGCACAACACCGCAACCATTCGGCGTGGCGGCTGGAATCGGGGTCCGTCGATGCCTACCGTCCTGTATTCGACGTCAGGGCTTGACATAACTCTAAGTCTCTTGTTGAGGTTCAGGGTTCCGTTCGGCTCGTGACGGGTCGGGGTTTGTAGGGCAGTACGCGAGTTTGATCAGGAAGGCGGATCCGATGACGCCCCCGCACAACTACCTGGCGGTGATCAAAGTCGTCGGCATCGGCGGCGGTGGGGTCAACGCCGTCAACCGCATGATCGAGGTCGGCCTGAAGGGCGTCGAGTTCATCGCGGTGAACACCGACGCCCAGGCGCTGCTCATGTCCGACGCCGACGTCAAGCTGGACATCGGCCGCGAGCTGACCCGTGGTCTGGGCGCCGGTGCCAACCCGGAGGTCGGGCACAAGGCCGCCGAGGACCACCGCGAGGAGATCGAGGAGGTCCTCAAGGGCGCCGACATGGTCTTCGTGACCGCCGGCGAGGGCGGCGGCACCGGCACCGGCGGCGCGCCGGTCGTCGCGTCGATCGCCCGCAAGCTCGGCGCGCTGACCATCGGTGTGGTCACCCGCCCGTTCGCCTTCGAGGGCAAGCGCCGGGCCAAGCAGGCCGAGGACGGGATCAACGAGCTGCGCAACGAGTGCGACACGCTCATCGTCATCCCCAACGACCGGCTGCTGCAGCTCGGCGACATCGGCGTCTCGCTGATGGACGCGTTCCGCTCGGCCGACGAGGTGCTGCTCTCCGGTGTGCAGGGCATCACCGACCTGATCACCACCCCCGGTCTGATCAACCTGGACTTCGCCGACGTGAAGAGCGTCATGTCCGGCGCCGGCAGCGCGTTGATGGGTATCGGGTCGGCCAGAGGGGAGGGCCGGGCCGTCCAGGCCGCGCAGAAGGCGATCAACTCGCCGCTGCTGGAGGCCTCCATGGACGGGGCCCACGGCGTCCTGCTGGCCATCGCCGGCGGGTCCGACCTCGGCCTGTTCGAGATCAACGAGTCCGCCTCGCTGGTCCAGGAGTCCGCGCACCCCGAGGCCAACATCATCTTCGGAACGGTGATCGACGACTCCCTCGGCGACGAGGTTCGGGTCACCGTGATCGCCGCCGGGTTCGACGCCGGCACCCCGACGCACAAGAAGCTCGACCCGACGATGGTCAGCTCACGCGCCCCGGTCGCCCAGACCCCGCCCGAGCCGGTGCCCGCGCCGGAGCCCCCGGTGCAGGCCATCGAGCCGACGCCGCAGCCCCAACCGCACCCCGGGCACGACCAGCAGCAGACGGCACCGCCGCAGCGGCAGGCCGTCGGCGGCTACCCGAACAACCCGATGGGTGGCACGGTCAGCGGCGCCAACCCGATGGGTGGCACCGTGCCGCCGGCGGCCCAGCAGCGCCGGCCGGCGCCGGGCACCCAGGGCGGCCTGCCGGGCCGCGCCGTGCCGGTGACCGACGAGCCCGACGACGAAGTGGATGTTCCGCCGTTCATGCGCCGGTAGCCTCACCTCGTGAGTGAGCCTGCTAACCGCATCAGGCGGGTCGTGACGACCCGCGCCGGTGGACGGTCGACGTCGCCGTACGACACCTTCAACCTCGGTGCCGGGGTCGGCGACGACCCGTCGGCGGTGACCGCCAACCGCCACCGGCTGGCCGACGAGCTGGGTCTGCGCCGTGATCACCTGGTCTGGATGGAGCAGGTCCACGGCCGCAACGCCGAGATCGTCACCGGACCCCGGGCCGAGGCCGTCGAGGCGACCGACGCGCTGGTGACCGCCGAGCCCGGTCTCGCGCTGGTCGCGCTGTGCGCCGACTGTGTTCCCGTGCTGCTCGCCGACCCCGTCGCCGGGGTCGTCGGCGCGGCCCACGCCGGCCGGGTCGGTGCCCGGGTCGGGGTGCTGACCGCCGCGCTGGACGCGATGGTGCGGGCGGGGGCGGCGGTGGACCGGATCGAGGTGCTGCTCGGCCCGTCGGTGTGCGGGGAGTGCTACGAGGTCCCGGCCGCCATGCGGGCCGACGTCGAGGCCCATCTGCCGGGCAGCGCCACGAAGACCCGGGCCGGGACGCCCGGCCTCGACCTGCGCGCGGGGCTGTGGCGCCAGCTCGCCGACGCGGGCGTGGCCAAGATCGGGATCGACCCCCGGTGCACCGTTGAGGACACAACCTTGTTCAGTCACCGCAGGGAGGGGACCACTGGGCGATTGGCCGCCGTCACCTGGCTCGAACGGGACGGTGCCGCGTGACCGAGCAGCGACGGGCCGAGCTGGCCGAGGCGCTGGCCGAGGTCCGGACCAGGATCGACGACGCCTGCCGGGCCGCCGGCCGCGCGCCGGAGCAGGTCCGGTTGCTCGCCGTGACCAAGACCTTCCCGGTCACCGACGCCGCCCTGCTGTGTGACCTCGGCATGGTCGACCTCGCCGAGAACCGCGAGCAGGAGGCCGTCGACAAGGCCGCCGAGCTGCGGGAGCTGCGCCCGGAGGCGCCCGTCCGGTGGCACATGGTCGGCCGGTTGCAGCGGAACAAGGCGCGCTCGGTGGTGCGCTGGGCGGCCGAGGTCCAGTCGGTCGACTCCGACCGCCTGGCCGACGCGCTGGCCAGGGCCACCGGCAACGCCATCGAGGCCGGTGAGCGCACCGGGCCGCTGGACGTCCTCGTCCAGGTGAGCATCGACGGCGACCCCGCGCGCGGCGGTCAGCCGCTCGGCACGCTCGGCGCGCTGGCCGACTCGATCACTCGAAGGAGTGAATTGCGACTGCGGGGGATCATGGCCGTGGCACCGCTCACGATGACCCCGCAGGAGGCCTTCGGACGCCTCGCCGAGGCCGCTGACCGGCTGCGCGAAGATCACCCGGAGGCCACCGAACTGTCGGCCGGGATGACCAACGATCTCGAGGCCGCGATTACTCACGGTTCCACCTGCGTGCGTGTCGGAACCGCGCTGCTCGGTACCCGCCGGCTAGCCTCCCCCTAACACGTTTCGCCGAGCCGCGAGGTACGAGGTAATCGAGGGCAGGGGTATGGGCACTTTGCAGAAGCTGAAGGCCTACTTCGGAATGGTCCCCGCCGACGAGTACGACGGCTATGACCTGGACGACCTCGATGATGGTGCCATGGAGTACCGACGGGGTTACCGCCGGCAAGACTATCCGGCGGACGGCGACGACTACGACCCGTATCCGGAGGACCGTCGTGGGTTCGCCGGGCGGCGCGCCTACCGGGGTGAAATGAGCGACGAACGGTTCGATGAGCGGTTGGACTCTGAGCTGAGCGGGCGGGCGGACTTTCCGCAGCGGCCCGCCGGACGGTCCCGTCCTGCCTGGTCGGAGGCTCCGGTCCAGGGTGCGCTGGCGGTCGAGCCGACCCGCGCGCCCTCGCCCCGGCCCCGGCCGGAACCGGCCTCCGCGCCGGTCGCCAGCGGCTACCCGATGGCCCGGATCGTGACCCTCCACCCGACCAGCTTCGCCGAGGCCAGGACCATCGGGGAGCACTACCGCGACGGTACCCCGGTGATCATCAACCTGACCGAGATGGACGACGCGGACGCCAAGCGTCTGGTCGACTTCTCGGCCGGTCTGGCCTTCGCTCTGCGAGGGGCGATGGACAAGGTCACCAACAAGGTGTTCTTGATCTCACCGCCCAACGTGGACCCCACGGCGGAGGACAAGAGGAGGATTGCCGAGGGCGGGTTACTCAACCGAAGCTGAGTGATGGCAGAGTTGACAACGTGGATCCCGTGCGGCTTGTCTTGTATTGGATACTGTTCGTCTTCTGGCTGTTCCTGACTGCGCGTGTCGTGGTGGAGCTCGTCCGCGCATTCGCGAGGGAGTGGCGCCCGGCCGGCGGGGTTGCGGTAACGCTGGAGACCATCTACACAGTGACCGACCCCCCGGTCCGTCTCGTCCGTCGGTTGATCCCGATGGTGCGGATCGGGGGCGTAGGGCTGGACCTATCGATTATGGTGCTGCTGTTGGTCGTGTTCATCGCGATGCGACTGGCCTATCCCGGGTGATGGGGACCTCCCGGGTGGACCGCAGCCATGAGTGCGTGAGGTGATCAGATGTCGTTGACCCCCGCTGACGTTCATAACGTCGCGTTCAGCAAGCCTCCCATTGGCAAGCGGGGCTACAACGAGGACGAGGTGGACGCCTTCCTTGACCTGGTCGAGGTTGAGCTCTCCCGCCTGATTGAGGAGAACAACGACCTGCGTGCGCAGGTCGAGCAGCTCGACGCGCAGCTCGAGTCGGCCAGGGCCGACATCGAGGACGCGAGCCGCAACGTCGCCTCCGCACCGGCTCCCGAGCCGCGCCGGCTCACGCCGGTGCCGCCGCCGAGCGCCCTCGAGCAGACCTCGCCCGGCCAGGCCGGTGGCGACCATCACGTCCAGGCTGCCAAGGTGCTCGGCCTGGCCCAGGAGATGGCCGACCGGCTCACCGGCGAGGCCAAGGCCGAGTCCGACGGCATGCTCGCCGAGGCGCGGACCAAGTCCGAGCAGTTGCTCTCCGAGGCCCGTGCCAAGTCGGACACGATGGTCAACGAGGCGCGGACCAGGGCCGAGACGATGCTCAACGACGCCCGCACGCGTGCGGAGTCGCTGGAGCGCCAGGCCCGCGACAAGGCGACCGCTCTCGAACGTGACGCGCAGCGCCAGCACACCGAGGTACTCGGCCAGGTCCAGACCGAACGGACCGCGCTGGAGAAGAAGATCGACGAGCTGCGCACGTTCGAACGCGAGTACCGGACCAGGTTGAAGATGCTGCTCGAGTCCAGCCTGCGTGAGCTCGGCGACCGTGGCCCGGCCGCCCCGTCCAACCCGTCGGAAGGCGGCAGGTCGGGCAGCCAGCAGGGCTACGCCTTCGGTCCGCGCGCCGCCGAGGCGGGCTGAGCCGGATCCGCTGCGCACAGGCTGGGTAAGTCGTGCTGTACATCGTCCTGGCCTTGGTGGTGGCCGCGCTCGGTCTGCTGATCGCCGCCCTCACCACGGCCAACACCATCTGGGCGTGGATCTCGGTCACCATCAGCGTGGTCGCCGCCGTCCTGCTGATCGCCGACTGGCTCGGCGCCCGGCGACGGCGGGCGGCCACGCCGGCGGTGGTCGCCAAGAGGCGGCCACCGGCTCCGCCGGCCGAGTTCCACGAGCAGATCCTCGAACCGGTCCGTGAACCGATCCGGGAACCGGCGCGTGAGCCGGTGGAGGAGCCGTTCGTCCAACGGTCCCTCGAACCGGAGCCGGTCACGGAACTGTCCGAGCCGGCGGTCGCCGGACCGGAGTCGCTGGTCGAACAGACGATCCAGCAGGCGCCGGTCGTGGTGCCCACGGTCGACGAGGAGCCGGCCGAGGAACCGACCGACGCCGCCGACCTGCTGGTGGTCTCGGAGCTGACGGCCGAGGTCCGGGTGGTGGACGAACACCCCCGGTACCACCTCGCCAGCTGCGGCTGGCTGGGTGACCGGCCGACGCTCCCGCTGCCGGTCAACGAGGCCCGCCAGCTCGGCTTCACCCCGTGTGCCTACTGCGGGCCGGACGCCGTGCTCGCCGCCCGGCACCGGGCCGCCCGCTGAGTAACCCGGTTGCCGGGACGGTTACGCTGGGCTCAGCGGCGTTGATCCGGCCATCACCGGGGAGCCTCCGGAAGAACGGGCGTCAGGCCCCAGTAGAACCGGACGGGACGGCCCGTGACAGCCGGCAACGAGTGGCCACCGTGTACGCACGGTGACAAACGGGGTGGTACCGCGGCGTGAGTCGTCCCCGTGTGGCAGCACACAGGAACGACCGACCGCGAGGATTTCGATGGCTTACCCCAAGGCGCAGCTGGGCGAGGGTGACGGTGTCGCGTCGCAGCCGTCCTTCCCGACGCTCGAACTGGCCGTGCTCGACTACTGGGACACCGACCGCACGTTCACCGCGTCCGTCGACGCGCACCCGGCCGGCGAGAACGGGGCGAACGAGTTCGTCTTCTACGACGGTCCGCCCTTCGCCAACGGCCTGCCGCACTACGGGCACCTGCTGACCGGCTACGTCAAGGACGTCGTGCCGCGCTACCAGACCATGCGCGGCAGGCACGTCGAGCGCCGCTTCGGCTGGGACTGCCACGGCCTGCCGGCCGAGTTCGAGGCCGAGCAGCAACTGGGGATCAGGACCAAGGACGAGATCGAGGAGCTGGGGGTCGCGGCGTTCAACGACGCCTGCCGCACCTCGGTGCTGCGCTACACCGACCAGTGGCGCGACTACGTGACCCGCCAGGCCCGCTGGGTCGACTTCGACAACGACTACAAGACGCTCGACCTTGACTTCATGGAAAGCGTCATGTGGGCGTTCAAGTCCTTGTGGGACAAGGGCCTGATCTACGAGGGGTACCGCGTCCTGTGGTACTGCTGGCGCTGCGGCACGCCGCTGTCCAACACCGAGACGCGGATGGACGACACCTACCGCGACCGGCAGGACCCGGCGGTCACCGTCGGTCTGCGGCTGGAGACCGGTGAGCTGGCCCTGGTGTGGACGACCACCCCGTGGACCCTGCCGTCCAACCTGGCCGCCGCCGTGCACCCCGACGTGGACTACGTGACCGTCGAGCACGAGGGCGAGAAGTACGTTCTCGCCGAGGCCAGGGTCGCCGCCTACGCCCGTGAGCTGGGCGAGGACCCGCCGGTGCTGGCCCGGTACAAGGGCGCCGACCTGCTGGGCCGCCGCTACACGCCGCCGTTCGACTTCTTCGCCGGCACCGCCAACGCCCACCAGGTGCTCGCCGCCGACTACGTGACCACCGAGGACGGCACCGGCATCGTGCACATCGCGCCGGCCTACGGTGAGGAGGACAAGGTCGTCACCGACGCCGCCGGGATCGCCCCGGTCACGCCGGTCGACCCCGCCGGCCGGTTCGACGCCACCGTGCCGCCCTACGCGGGCCTGCACGTCTTCGAGGCCAACAGCCAGATCATCCGCGACCTGCGGGCCGCCGGTTCGCTGCTGCGCCACGAGACCTACGACCACCCGTACCCGCACTGCTGGCGCTGCGGCGAGCCGCTGATCCAGCGCGCGGTCTCCTCCTGGTTCGTGGCGGTCACCCAGTTCCGCGACCGGATGGTCGAGCTGAACCAGGAGATCAACTGGGTGCCGGGGCACGTGCGCGACGGCCAGTTCGGCAAGTGGCTGGAGAACGCGCGCGACTGGTCGATCTCCCGCAACCGGTACTGGGGCTCGCCGATCCCGGTGTGGGTCTCCGACGACCCCGCCTATCCGCGGGTCGACGTCTACGGCTCGCTCGACGAGCTGGAACGCGACTTCGGCGTGCGCCCGACCGACCTGCACCGCCCGCACGTCGACGAGCTGACCAGGCCCAACCCGGACGACCCGACCGGCTCCTCGACCATGCGGCGGGTGCCGGAGGTGCTCGACTGCTGGTTCGAGTCCGGGTCGATGCCCTACGCCCAGGTGCACTACCCGTTCGAGAACCGCGAGTGGTTCGAGCACCACTACCCGGGTGACTTCATCGTCGAGTACAACGGTCAGACGCGCGGCTGGTTCTACACCATGCACGTGCTGGCCACGGCGCTGTTCGACCGGCCGGCGTTCCGCAACTGCGTGGCCCACGGCATCGTGCTCGGCGACGACGGGCAGAAGATGTCCAAGTCGCGGCGCAACTACCCGGACGTCAACGAGGTGTTCAGCCGTGACGGCTCGGACGCGATGCGCTGGTTCCTGATGGCCTCGCCGATCCTGCGCGGCGGCGACCTGGTGGTGACCGAGCGCGGTATCCGCGACGCGGTGCGCCAGGCGGTGCTGCCGCTGTGGAACACCTGGTACTTCCTGGCGCTCTACGCCAACGCCGAGGGCGTCACCGGCACCTGGCGCACCGACTCGCCGCACGTGCTCGACCGGTACGTGCTGGCCAAGACGCACTCGCTGGTCGCCTCGACCACCGAGGCGCTGGACCGCTACGACCTGTCGGGCGCCTGCGCCGGCGTGCGGGACTACCTGGAGGCGCTGACCAACTGGTACGTCCGCCGCTCGCGGGACCGGTTCTGGGCCGGGGACCGGGACGCCATCGACACCCTGCACACGGTGCTGGAGGTCGTGTCCCGGCTGACCGCGCCGCTGCTGCCGCTGACCACCGAGGCGGTGTGGCGGGGGCTGACCGGCGAGCGGTCGGTGCACCTGGCCGACTGGCCGTCGGCCGACGAGCTGCCGGCCGACGACGCCCTGGTCACCGGCATGGACCGGGTGCGGCAGGTGTGCTCGTCGGCGCTGGCGCTGCGCAAGGCCAACCGCTTGCGGGTGCGGCTGCCGCTGGCGTCGCTGACCGTGGCGGCGGCCGACGCGCGGGTGCTGGAGCCGTTCACCGCGCTGATCGCCGACGAGGTGAACGTCAAGGAGGTCACGCTGACCACCGACGTCGCCGCGCACGGCCACTTCGAGCTGGTGGTCAACGCCCGCGCCTGCGGGCCCCGGCTGGGGGCCGACACGCAGAAGGTGATCCGCGCGGTCAAGGCGGGGGAGTGGACGACCTCCGGGGACACCGTGGTGGCCGCGGGGATCGAGCTGCTGCCCGGCGAGTTCCAACGCCGGCTGGTGGCCACCGACACCGGCGCCACCGCCGAGCTGCCAGAGGGCTCCGGCCTGGTCGTGCTGGACACCGCGCTGACCCCGGCCCTGGAGGCCGAGGGCGTGGCCCGGGACCTGGTGCGGGTCGTGCAGCAGGCGCGGCGCGAGGCGGGGCTGGACGTGGCCGACCGGATCGCGTTGACCATCCAGGCGCCGCCGGAGGTCGTCGAGGCGGCCCGGGCGCACGAGGCGTTCATCGCGGGTGAGACGCTCGCCGAGTCGGTGTCCTACGGCCCGGCCGACGGCTCGACGGGCACCGTCGGGGACGGCGTGTCGGTCTCGGTCTCGGTGACCAAGGCCTAGCAGGCTCAGGAAAGGGGATTCGTCATGGCGGTGTCGGCGACACTGGCGGCCCACCAGGTCGTGGAGCAGCGGCGGCGCGCTGGGCTACCGGTGCTGCCGCTGTCGTTCGGGCAGGCCGGGGTGCCGGTGCACCCGCTGCTGGTCGAGGCACTGGCCGGTGCGGCCACGCGCAACGACTACGGCCCGCCCGCCGGCGACCCGGCCCTGCTGGAGGCCGCCGCCGACTGGTGGTCGCGCCGCGGTCTGCCGACCGTCCCCGAGCAGATGGTGAGCGCGCCGGGCAGCAAGGCCCTGCTGTTCGCCACCCTGTACGCGGTCGGCGGCGACGTGGTCCTGCCGCGCCCCAGCTGGGTGTCCTACGCGCCGCAGGTCCGGCTCGCCGGCGCGAACGTGCTGTCGGTGCCGACCAGGCCGGGGGAGGGCGGCGTGCCCGACCCCGACCTGCTGGAGAAGGCGGTGCGGGGCGCGGACCGGCCGGTGCGGGCCGTCGTGGTGACGCTGCCGGACAACCCGACGGGGCTGCTGCCCTCGCCGGACAGTGTGCGGCGGCTGTGCGCCCTGGCCCGCGAGCTGGACCTGACGATCATCTCCGACGAGATCTACCGCGACCTCGTCTACCCGGGCGCCGAGCTGGTCAGCCCGGCGGAGCTGGCACCCGAGCGCACGGTCGTCACCACCGGCCTGAGCAAGAACCTGGCGCTGGGCGGCTGGCGGCTGGGCGTGGCCCGGTTCCCGCAGGGCCGGCTGCACGACACCGTGCTGACCATCGGCAGCGAGCTGTGGTCCTGCCCGACCCGCCCGGTCGAGGCGGCCGCCGCGCTGGCGTTCGGTGAGCCGCCGGAGCTGCGGTCCTACGTGGTCCGCGCGGCGGAGGTGTACCGGCGGATCAACACGGCGGTGGCCAGGCGGTTCGCCGCGGCCGGGGCGGAGGTGACGCTGCCGCACGCGTCGTTCTACTGCTACCCGGACCTCTCGCCCCGCCTGTCCGGGCTGACCGGTCCGCAGGCGGCCGCCCGGCTGCTCGGCGACCACGGCGTGGCGGTGCTCCCCGGGGTTGAGTTCGGCGAGGAGGAGTCGTCGCTGCGGTTCCGGGTGGCCACCGGGCAGTTGACCGGGCGCACCGACGAGCAGCGCCGGACCGTGCTCGACGCGTCCGACCCGCTGGAGGTGCCGTGGGTGGCCGAGTCGCTGGAGCACCTGAGCGGGGCGCTGGACGCGTTCCTGCGATGATCCGCTTCGCCGTCCGGGTGAAGCCGGGCGCCCGCCGCGAGTCGGTCGGCGGGCGCTGGCCGGCTCCCGGCGGCGACGCGCTGATCGTCGCGGTGGCCGCGCCGGCCGTGGAGGGCAAGGCCAACGAGGCGGTGCGCCGTGCGCTGGCCGCCGCGTTCGGCCTGCGCCGCCAGGACGTGACGATCGTGACCGGCGAGCGCGGCCGGGACAAGGTCGTCGAACTCGACACCGACGACACCGGCCGGCTCGCCGAACTGCTGGGCTAGGCCGTGAGCGTCCAGACGGCGGCGGCGATCGCGTCGGTGTTGCGGTCCAGCGCTGTCGCGTCGATGTTGTCGGTGGTGTCGCACGCCGAGTGGTAGCACGGGTCGTAGGCCCGGTTGGCCGTGCCGCCCCACTTCTTGGCCTGGCCGGGGGACTTGCGTTCCTCGGCGCCGCTGAACATCCCGCCGGTCGGGATGCCGGCCCTGGCGAACGCCGCGTGGTCCGAGCGCCCGCCGAGGTCCACCGACTCGGTCGGCACGCCGAGGGCGGCGTAGTGGTCGGTGAGTGTCTTCTCCAGGGCGGGCGAGCCGTCGGGCTGGCCCTCGGACGAGTACACGAAGTAGCCACCATTGGGTGAGGCGATCATGTCGAAGTTCAGGTAGCCGGAGATCGCGGCGCGCTGGTTCTCGGGCAGGCTCTCGACGTAGTGGTCCGAGCCGACCAGGCCGATCTCCTCGGCGCCCCACCAGGCGAACCGCAGGTGCTTGGCCGGCTTGAGCTTCTGCTTGGCGACGGTCAGCGCGACCTCCAGCAGGGCCGCCGAGCCGGAGCCGTTGTCGTTGATCCCCGGGCCGGCCAGGACGCTGTCGGCGTGCCCGCCGAACATCATCGTGTCGCCGGTGTCGCCGCCCGGCCAGTCGGCGATCAGATTGTACCCGGTGCCGCCGGAGTCGAACTGTTGCAGTGTGGTGGTGAACCCGGCGCCGTCCAGCTTGCCCCGCAGGTAGTTGAGGCTGGCGAGGTAGCCGGGCTGGGTGTGCGCGCGGTTGCCGCCGTTGGCGTCGGCGATGCGGCCCAACTCGGTCAGATGGGCCTGGACGGCGGCCACCGGGACGTCCGGCGCGGCCACGGTGCGCTCCACGGTCGGCGTCGGGTCAGGGGCCGGCGACGGCGACGAGGCCGGCGACCGGCCGGCCTGGGTCTGCGCGGCCGCGGAGCACGCCCCGGTGAGCGTGATCACCGCGATGGCGAGGACGGCCGGCCTGAGGTGGAGCCTCATGATCTTCCTTTCGGGGAGTCGCCGATCTCTCGTCAGCGTGTCAACGGTCGGTTTCGCACGCTAGGTTCATTCGTCGGGTAGGTCGACCTGGGCCGATCAGGAGGTGTGCGTGGCCGACAACCTCTCCATTGTGCTCGGGGTCGTGGCCGCTGTCCTGCTGGTCGCCGTCCTCGCGGTCCGCGTGTCGGTGCGGCTGGGTTTCCCGTCGCTGCTGCTGTTCCTGGCGATCGGCATGCTGCTGGGTGAGGGCGGCGTCGGTATCGAGTTCGAGAACGCGCAGCTGACCGAGTCGCTCGGCCTGGCCGCGCTGGTGCTGATCCTCACCGAGGGCGGGCTGACGACCCGCTGGCCGCAGGTGAGGACCTCGCTGTGGCCGGGGATCCTGCTGTCCACAGTGGCCGTCGTGGTGAGTGTCGTGATCACCGCCCTGGCGCTGCACTGGCTGCTGGACCTGGACTGGCGGATGGCGCTGCTGTGGGGCGCGGTGCTGGCGCCGACCGACGCGGCCGCGGTGTTCAGCGTGCTGCGCAACGTCGCGGTGAGCCGGCGGCTGGTCGGGGCGCTGGAGCTGGAGTCGGGCATGAACGACGCTCCCGCCTACATCGCGGTGGTGCTGCTGGCCTCCGGCGGGACGTTCACCTGGGCCTCGCCGTTCATGGTGGTCTACGAGCTGATCGTCGGCGCGCTGATCGGGCTGTTGCTCGGCCGGGTGGCGGCGATGGCGTTGCGCCGCGCGGCGCTGCCGTCCACCGGTCTCTATCCACTCGCGACGGTCGCGGTGGCGGTGCTGGCGTTCGCCGGTGGGTCGGCGATCCACGCCTCGGGGCTGCTCGCGGCCTACGTCTGTGCGCTGGTGCTTGGCAACTCCCGGCTGCCGCACCGCAGCGACACGGTCTCCTTCGCCGAGGGCCTGGGCATCCTGTCGCAGATCGGGCTGTTCGTGCTGCTGGGCCTGTTCATGTCGCCGGACCGGGTGCTGCACGCGGTGATCCCCGGTCTGGTCGCCGGCGCGATCGTCACCTTCGTCGCCCGGCCGGTGTCGGTGGCGGTGTCGGTGACGCCCTTCGGCATGCCGTGGCGAGAACAGCTGTTCCTGTCGTGGGCCGGTCTGCGTGGCGCGGTGCCGATCGTGCTGGCGATGATCCCGTTGACCGAGGGCATGGCCGGCGCCCAGGAACTGGTCGACGCGGTGTTCGTGCTGGTCATCGTGCTGACCGTGGTGCAGGGCAGCACCCTGCAACTGCTGGCCCGCGTGTTGGGTCTCGGCGGCGGGGCCCGCTCGGAGGAGGTGTCGGTGGACGCCGCGCCGCTCGACGAGCTGGGCGCGGTGCTGCTCCAGGTGCGGATCCCGCCCGGTTCCAAGATGCACGGCGTCTACCTGACCGAGCTGCGGTTGCCGGTCGGAGCGACGGTCAGCCTGCTGGTGCGCGGCGGCCACGGCCACACCCCCGGCCCGACCACCCGGCTGCAGGAGGAGGACCAGCTGCTGGTGGTGGCCACCGAGCAGGTCCGTACGCAGACCGAGCGCCGGATCCGGGCGGTGGACCGCGCCGGCCGGCTCGCCCGGTGGAAGGGCGAGACCGGCGAGGAGCGTTGAGCCTGGCTCAGTCGGTGAGCTGGTTGATCAGCCGCATCTTGTTGGTCGCGTCCAGCGCGGCGACCTTGTAGGCCTCGGCCAGCGTCGGGTAGTTGAACACGGTGTCCACCAGGTAGTCGACGGTGCCGCCGCAGCCCATGACCGCCTGTCCGATGTGGACCAGCTCGGTGGCGTTGGTGCCGAACACGTGCACCCCGAGCAGCGAGCGGTCCTCGGGGGACACCAGCAGCTTCAGCACGCCGTAGGTGTCGCCGACGATCTGGCCCCTGGCCAGCTCCCGGTACCGGGACACGCCGACCTCGAACGGGATCCGCTTGTCGGTCAGCTGGTCCTCGGTCTGCCCGATGAAGCTGATCTCCGGGATGGTGTAGATCCCGATCGGCTGGAGCTCGTGCATGGGGTGGGCCGGTTCGCCGCACGCGTGGTGGGCGGCCAGCCGGCCCTGTTCCATGGAGGTCGCGGCCAGCGCGGGGAAGCCGATCACGTCACCGACGGCGTAGATGTTGTCCACGGCGGTGCGGAACTCCTTGTCCACCGCGATCCGCCCGCGCTTGTCGGCCTGCAGCCCGGCGGCCGGCAGGTCGAGGTGCTCGGTCATGCCCTGGCGTCCGGCGGAGTACATCACCGTGTCGGCGGGGATCTTCTTGCCGCTCTCCAGGGTCGCGACGGTGCCCTTGGCGTAGCGCTCGACGGCGGTGACGGTCTCGCCGAACCGGAAGGTCACCGCGAGGTCGCGCAGCTGGTACTTGAGCGCCTCGACGACCTCGGTGTCGCAGAACTCCAGCATCCGGTTGCGCTGCTCGATCACTGTGACCTTGGTACCGAGGGCGGCGAACATCGAGGCGTACTCGATGCCGATCACCCCGGCGCCGACGACGATCATCGAGCGTGGGATGGAGTTCAGCCCGATGATGCCGTCGGAGTCGATGATCGTCTGTCCGTCGAAGTCCACAGTGGACGGACGGGCCGGTTCGGTGCCGGTGGCGATCACGATCTTGTTCGCCGTGACCAGCCGCTCCTGCCCCGTCCCGTCGGTCACCTGGATGGTGTTGCGGTCGAGGAACCGGCCCATCCCGGGCAGCACGTCCACCCCGTTGCGGGCCAGCTGCGCGCGGATCACGTCGACCTCGCGGCTCACGACGTGGCTCGTGCGCGCGGTCAGGTCGCCGATGGTGATCTCGTCCTTGACCCGGTAGCTCTGCCCGTACAGCTCACGCTGGGACATGCCCGTCAGGTACAGGACGGCCTCGCGCAGCGTCTTGGACGGGATGGTGCCGGTGTTGATGCACACGCCGCCGATCATGTTGCGGCGTTCGACCAGGCCGACCGTGGCGCCGAGCTTGGCCGCGGCGATCGCCGCGCGCTGCCCGCCGGGGCCGGAGCCGAGCACCAGCACGTCGAAGTCACTCGGGGAGGCGTCACTCGCGGAGGCGTCACTCATGGCCGTCAGTCTGGCAATGCCGATCCGGCGATGCTCGAGTCGGGTCGGCTACTGTGGCTCCTCGAAGGTCATGAGTGTCAGCGCGAAGCCCCGGCTCGCTGACCGGCAACCCTCCTACCGCGGTGGGGTGCCCCGGGTGAGGACCTGGCCCTCCGCGACGTGCGGACGGGCAAGCGCGGGCCCTGGGTCGGGGTCCCCGACCCGGAAGAGGTCCCGATGACGCTCGCCATCCCGCACGCCCGTTCCGGCGCCGCCGCCCCGGTCGCCGTGCCGCCGGTGACCGGCGCCGAGCTGACCGTGCCGCTGGTCGACGGCCGCGAGGTGCCCTACGCCAACCTCGACCACGCCGCCAGCGCCCCCTGCCTGCGCGCCGTGCGTGACGCCGTCGACGAGCTGCTGCCCTGGTACGCCAGCGTGCACCGGGGCGCCGGGTTCGCCTCCCAGGTCTCGACCAGGATCTACGAGCGGGCCCGCGAGGTCGTCCGCTCGTTCGTCGGCGCGCGCGCCACCGACACCGTGGTGTTCACCCGCAACACCACCGACGCGCTGAACCTGCTGTCCAGGGCGCTGCCCAGGGGCACCTCGGTGGTCGTGTTCGACACCGACCACCACGCCGCGACGCTGCCCTGGCGCGGCCGGCTGGTGCACCGGATCTCGTCGGTGGCCGCCCTCGGCGAGGCGCTGCGCTCCTGTCCGACCGGCCCCCGGCTGGTCGTGGTGACCGGCGCGTCCAACGTCACCGGCGAGCTGTGGCCGGTGCCGGCCGTCGTGGCCACCGCCCGCGAGCACGGCGCCCGGGTCGTGCTCGACGCCGCCCAGCTCGCGCCGCACCGCCCGGTCGACGTCCGCGCGCTGGACGTGGACTACGTCGTGCTCTCCGGCCACAAGCTCTACGCCCCGTTCGGGGCCGGCGCGCTGGTCGGCCGGGCGGACTGGCTGCGCGCCGCCGCCCCCTACCTGGCCGGCGGCGGCGCGTCCAGCCTGGTCACCGACGAGCTGACGGTGTCCTGGTCGACCGGGGTGGAACGGCACGAGGCCGGCACCCCCAACGTCGTGGGCGCGCACGCCATGGCGGTCGCCTGCGCCACGATCAGCGCGTGGGGCTGGGAGTCGGTCATCGCCCACGAACGCGCCCTGCTCGACCGGCTGCGCGCCGGCCTGGCGGCGGTCCCCGGGGTCCGCGAGCTGAGCCTGTTCGGCGCGGACCGGGTGGCGGTGGTGAGCCTGGCCGTCGAGGGTCACGACCCGGGTCTGCTGGCCGCCGCGCTGTCGGCCGAGCACGGCATCGGCGTGCGCGACGGCGCGTTCTGCGCGCACATCGCGACCCGCCGCCTGCTGGCCGCCGCCGGCGCCCCCGGCGGGCGGGCGGTGCGGGCCAGCCTGGGGCTGGGCACCACCGCCGAGCACGTCGACCGGTTCGTCACGGCCCTGCGCTCGCTGGTCACCGACGGCCCGGCCTGGGACTACGCACTGGTCGACGGCCGCTGGACCCCGACCCCTGACCCGCGCCCGCTGCCGGCCCTGCTGACCGGCGGGCCGCTGACCCCGGCCGCCGGTGCCTGACGTGCCGGTCGTGGCCGCGTGGGGTGCGTGGACAATGGCCGGGTGAGCGACGAGCCAAGCACCGGCACCGAGGCCGACGAGACCGTACGGGCGGACACGACCGGCGGGTCCGACGACACCCCGCCGCCGGCGGACGCCCTGCCCCCGCGCCGGGGCTGGCTGTTCCTTCTCGTCGCGCCGGTGATCCTGGTCGCCGACCTGATCACCAAGATCATCGCGGTGGCCAACCTGGACGGTGAGCCGCCGGTTCCGGTGCTCGGCGGGCTGGTTTACCTGCAGATCGTGCGCAACGCGGGTGCCGCGTTCGGCATGGCGACCGGGATGACCTGGCTGCTGACGCTGGTCGCCACCGGGGTGGTGATCGCGATCATCTGGATCATGCCCAAGCTGCGGTCGGTCGGCTGGGCCGTCGGTCTGGCGATGGTGCTGGCCGGCGCGCTGGGCAACCTCATCGACCGGTTCTTCCGCGAGCCTGGCCCGCTGCGCGGGCACGTGGTCGACTTCGTGTCGGTGATCGAACCCAACGGCGACTTCTTCCCGGTCTTCAACGTCGCCGACTCGTCGATCGTCTGCGGTGGCGCGCTGATCGTGCTGATGGCGCTGCTCGGCCGCGACTACGACGGCACCTCCACCAAGGACAAACCGACGGACGAACCGCAGGACGAACCGACGGACAAGAAGCCAGGGGACACCTCCGAGGACCAGACGTGAGCCTGCGGACCCTCCCGGTACCCGACGGCCTGGACGGCATGCGGGTCGACGCCGGCCTGGCCAAGCTGCTCGGCCTGTCCCGCACGGTCGTCGCCGCGCTCGCCGAGTCGGGCGAGGTCAGCGTGGACGGGCAGCCCGCCGGCAAGTCCGACCGGCTGGTCGCCGGCACGTGGCTGGAGGTCACCCTCCCCGAGCCGGACCGCCCGGTCGAGGTCGAACCGCTGGCCGTCGCCGGCATGACGATCCTCCACGAGGACGACGACATCATCGTCGTGGACAAGCCGGTCGGCGTCGCCGCCCACCCGAGCCCCGGCTGGACCGGCCCGACGGTCGTCGGTGGGCTGGCCGCCGCCGGGGTGCGGGTGTCGACCTCCGGCGCGGCCGAACGGCAGGGCGTGGTGCACCGGCTGGACGTCGGCACCACCGGTGTCATGGTCGTCGCCAAGAGCGAGCACGCGTACACGGTGCTCAAGCGCGCGTTCAAGGAACGCACGGTCGACAAGGGCTACCACGCGCTCGTGCAGGGCCACCCCGACCCGTCGTCGGGCACCATCGACGCGCCGATCGACCGCCACCCCAAGCACGACTACAAGTTCGCCGTGGTCGCCAGCGGCCGACCCAGCGTCACCCACTACCAGGTGCTGGAGGCCTTCCGCGCGGCGTCGCTGGTGGACATCCAGCTGGAGACCGGCCGCACCCACCAGATCCGGGTGCACTTCGCGGCGCTGCGCCACCCGTGCGTCGGCGACCTGACCTACGGCGCCGACCCGGTCCTGGCCAAGCACCTGAAGGTGAACCGCCAGTGGCTGCACGCCCGCCGGCTCTCCTTCGACCACCCGGCCGACGGCCGGCGCGTCGAGTTCGTCAGCGAGTACCCCGACGACCTGCGCGCGGCCCTGGAGACGCTGACCGCCGAAAGCTAGTCGCGGGGCTAGTTGTCCTCGACGTTCCAGGTCAGCGTGCGGGACTCCTCGTCCGGGCGTGGGCTCCACCGCACCTGGGTGACCTCGATGTTCTCCGGCACGACGTAGACGGTGTGCCCGCCGGCGGTCTCGCCCGGCGGCACGCCGATGCGGTGCGGCGGGCGCGAGGACAGCGACACCGGCGCCTTGGTGATCGTCTTCCCGTCCGGGGTGACCAGCACCAGGTACATGTCGGGCAGCGACTGGAAGGCGATCGTGCCCCGGTTGGTCAGCTCGGTGTGCACCACGACCGACCGCTCGCCCTCCTGGAGCCGGTAGCCGGCGGCGGTGAACAGGTAGTCGGCCGGGTCGACGACCTCGACCAGCTGGATCGACAGCTGCTCGCCCTCCAGGCCCTCGGTCTGCAGCATGCTGCCGACCTTGCCCTGCCGGACCCCGGCCCCCGGCCGTTCGGTCCGCACGGTCTGCTGGGTCATGTCCTGCGGCGGCTGGTCCCCGCGCGCCCAGGTCGACATCTGCGGCGGGCCCCACGTGCTGATCGGGCCCTCCGCCGGCGGCAGCGGCACGGGTGCGCTGGGCGGCCCGGTCTGGGCGGGGAACGGTGCGCTGGGCGGGCCGGTGCGCTGGTAGGCGGCCGGCACCTGCTGCGGCCCGGACGGCACGGAGTACGGACCCGACGGCACCGAGTACGGCCCGGACGGCGGCTGCGGCGGGACGGGCTGTGCGTACACGTGCATCGGCCCGGACGGCATCGCCTGGTGGGGCTGTTGGGGTGGGTAGCCGTAGGCCGGCGGCGCGGGGGCGAGCGCGGCCCGCAGCCGAGCCGGGTCGCATTCCACGCCGACGAGCAGGGGCAGACCGGTCGCGGACAGCGCGACCAGGCGCGAGGCCACCTCCCGGGGGTCCATGCCCAACCGAGCGGCTACCTCGTGCACGGCTGCTCTGCCCATCTCGGCGACCACGCCGAGCAGGCGGGCGTCTACCGGATCCGTCACGGCTCGCACGCTACCCGGTCGCCGCGGTGACCGTGTCGCAGCCGCGCCCGTGGGTGCCCATCGGCGCCACATTCCCTGGCAGGATCGCCCCGTGAAGATCGTCCACACCGGGGTCTGGACCCGTGACGACCGCGCCGCCGACCCCTGGCCGGGCCTGCCGTTCGAGGTCCCGCCCGGTTCGCCCGGCGTCACCGTCGAGCTGGCGGTGGCCGACCCGGCCGCCGTGCTCGACCTGGGCTGCGCCGGCCCGGCCGGCTGGCGGGGCTGGTCGGGCGGCGCCCGGACCCGGTTCACGATCACCCCGGGCGCCGCGACTCCCGGCTACCTGCCGGGCGAGCTGGAGCCGGGGACCTGGCAGGTGGTGCTGGGCCTGCACCGGGTGCCGGCGCGGGGCGTGGACTACACGGTGACGGTGACGGGCGGCGGGACCGTCGAGCCGCCGCCGCCCGGGCCGCCGGTGCCGCCGCGCCC
>NZ_MSIF01000027.1 GCF_001921215.1 Actinophytocola xinjiangensis | reverse complement strand
CGGCCCCCCCCCCCGACCCCACCCCCCCCCCCACCCCCCCCCCCCCCCCCGTCGCGTCCCCCGCGCCCGCCGACCCCGCCGCCGACACCGCCGCCGACACCGCCTCCGCCGCCCGCGCCGACCCGGCCCCCGCCACCTCCGCCGCCGACCTCACCCCCGCCGCCCCCACCGGTGGCGCCGCCCAAGCCGCCACCGGCGAAACCGCCGGTCAAGCCGGTGAACCCGTTCGCCAAGCTGCCGATCAAGCAGCGGATGGACGCGTTGAACAACGTGACCGACCAAGCGCTGGCCAAGACCCTGGTGGACAAGTTCGGCAAGTCCTACGACGAGGCGTACAAGATCGTCCGCGTGTTGCGCAACATCGAGGGCGTCGCCGCGCCCGGCGGTTCGATCCAGATCGGCGGCCGCTCCTACGCCTCCGGTGACCTGCTGCACGCCTCGCACGAGCTGTGGAAGGAACACGGCGGCAACGCCTGACCCCGCCCCGGGCGCACCCCGTGCGCCCGGGGTTCAGCAGGCGCCGGCGCGGACCGCGAACGCCACCGCGTGGGCGCGGTGGCGCAGGCCGTGGCGGGCCATCAGCGACGAGAGCACGGCCTTCACCGTGCGCACCGAGTACGACAGCTTCGCCGCGATCTCGGTGGTGTCGAAGCCCTCGGCGATCAGGGCGAGAACGTCGGTCTCGCGTTGGGTGAGGCCGAAGACGGTCAGGCCGTGGGCCGGCAGCACCTGCTCGCGGACCCTCGCCAGCTGCGCGACCAGCTCACCCTGTAACCGGGCCGGGAAGTTCGCCGTGCCGTCACCGGCGGAGAGCACCGCGCGGACCAGGTCGACGCCGGTGCAGCCGGTCAGCCCGAGCACGGCCACCACGCCCCGGTGCACGGCCCGCAGCAGCCCGCTGGTCGGCAGGTCGTCGGTGACCAGGACGCTGTGCCGGGCCTGGCCGTCGGCGTCCAGCGCCCCCAGGTGCGCCTGGGTGACCCGGGGTTCGACGAGCACCAGCACGTCGGCGCGGCCGGTGTCCGTGGCCGGGAGCAGCCGGATTCCCGGACGGCTGCGCAGAAACGCCTGCGCGCCGGCCCGCAGCAACGGGTCCGTCGCGCGCACCACCGTGTTCACCTGGCCGGTCTGTTCGCTCACGGCCGCCTCCTCCTCGTTGGTCACACCAGCCCGGTGCGCACCGCGTAGGCCACGACGTGTGCCTGGTTGCGCAGGTTCAGCCGCCGGGCCAACCCGTAGACCACGTTGCGCACGGTGCGTTCCGAGCAGGCCAGTTCGCCGGCGATGTCCTCGATCCGCAGCCCGTCGGCCAGCCGCCGCAGCACGATCCGCTCGCGCTGGCTCAGTTCCGGGCGTCCCGGCGCCGGTCGCGGTAGCGCGTGGCGCAGCGCGGCGAGGGTGCGTTCCTCGTCGGCGCCGGCCAGTGCCGCCGCGGCGATCACCCGCTGCGCCAGTTCGGCCGGCGGGCAGTGCCGGGGGACCACCGAGACGACCCGCCGCGCGGCCAGGGCACCGAGGTCACCGGCCCGCTCGGCGGCGGACGTGGAGACCAGGACCGTTGGCACGTCGGGAACCCTGGCCCACAGCTCGGCCGGGACGTCCTCGGACAACCAGCCGGGAGCCAGGACGGCGACGTCCGGATCGTCGTGCCGCGTTCCTTCGGGAAGGACGACGATCTCCGCGTGGTGCCGCAGGGTCGTCGTCAGTCCCAGCCTGCTCAGCGCGTCGGTCGTGACGACGAGCACCTGGATTCGCGACCCAGGCATGTGGATTTACCCCCGATTGGTCATGTCTTCCTTTATTTACCTGGAAATCTGTGGAGAGTCAAGGCGTCCTGTCGCCCTCTGTGATTGAGCCGCTACGTCGATGCTTCACAGAAGTGACGGAACCGGCGCGGGTGATCGACAGTCTGTAGTGAGGACGGCGCCAAGGGCTGGGGATGCGGATGGACAGCACGGTGAACGAACCGTCCCGGGACCGGCAGGGCCACCCGCCCCTGCCGCCACCTCCTGGCGGTCCGCCCGGGACCTGGCAGGGACAGTTGGGTGGGTACTCGTATCCGTCGGGGCCGCTCGGTCTGCCCGCCTACCCCGCGCCGCCGATACGGCCGGCCACGGTCCTGACCACCGTGGTGCCCCGGGGGCCGTTGACCTGGGCCGGTGGGTTGTTGGTGCTCCACCTGTTGTTGGCGATCGCGGCGACGACGGTGTCGTGGATCAACCGCGATGATCTCAGCGAGGTCGCGATGGAGGGGTGGCGTGAATCACCGGCCGCCGAGAAGTTCGCCGTGCAGATGCTGGTGCTGCGGGTGGCGGAGAACCTCGTTTTTCTCGTGTCGTTCCTGTTGCTTCTGCGGGGCGTGTGGCGAGGCAAGTGGCAGGCGTGGTGGCGGCTGATCTACCTGGCCGTCGTCGGGGCGTCGATCCTCGGGTTTCTGGTCATCGTGCAGCGGTCGCCGCTTCTCAAAGCGCTGCAGGGATGGCAGATCATCGTCCTGCTGGCGCTGGTGGCCATGGTGGCGCACCCCGCCATCCGCGCCCACTGCGCGAAACGCCGCCGATGAGCACCTTCGCCATCGGCGGCGACCGGCGCGTCGGGCGGCTGGGCCTTGGCGCCATGCACCTGTCGGCCGACCGGCGCGGACACGACGTCGCCCGGCGGGCCGTGGAACTCGGCGTGACGCTGATCGACACCGCCCACCTCTACGGCGGCGGCGCCAACGAGGAACTCCTCGCCGAGGCCCTGCACCCCTACCCGGACGACCTGCTGATCACCACCAAGGTCGGCGTGGCGCACACCGACGGCCAGTGGCGCCTCGACGGCCGCCCGCCGGTCCTGCGCGACCAGGTCGACGCCGCCCTGCGTCGCCTGCGCGTCGACCGGCTCGACCTGCTCCAACTCCACCGCATCGACCCGGAAACGCCGCTCGCCGACCAGGTCGGCGCCCTCGCCGAACTCCGCGCCGCCGGCAAGATCCGCCACCTCGGCCTGTCCGAGGTGACCGTCGGCGAACTGGCCGCCGCCCGGGAGATCGTCGACATCGCCAGCGTGCAGAACCGCTACAACCTGCTCGACCGCGAACACGAACCGGTCCTGGCCGCGTGCCAGGCCGCCGGGATCGCGTTCCTGCCGTGGCGTCCGGTCGCGGCCGGCGCGTTCGCGGAGAACCCGGAGATCGCCGCCGTTGCCACCGAAACCGGCGCGACGCCGACCCAGGTGGCACTGGCCTGGCTGCTGGCCCACTCGCCGGTCATGCTGCCCATCCCCGGCACCGCCAGCCTCACCCACCTCGCGGAGAACGTCGTCGCCGCCGGTCTCACCCTCACCCCGGACCAGCGCACCCGCCTGGACCGGCTGCGCTAACCCAGTTCGGCCAGGACCGCGTGGGTGGTCGACGGCGGGAGGGCGAGGTCGCGCAGGCCGGTGAAGATCGTCGTGTAGTGGTCGATGTCCTGGGGGCGTTCCTGCCAGACACCGCCGTTCGCGTTCTCCAGGTACACGCAGTCCATGTCGTCGAAACCGGCGGGGAAGCGCAGGACGGTGAAGTCGCTCTTCATGCCGGGGTGGGCGCCGACGCTGAAGGGCAGCAGGCGCAGTTCGATGCCGGGGCGGTCGGCCAGCGAGGCCAGGTGACGGAGCTGGGCGCGCATCACCTCCTGGCCGCCGACCGGGCGGCGGATCGCGGCCTCGTTGACCACGATCCGCAGCCTCGGCGGATCCTCGTGGTCGAGGATCGCCTGGCGGTCGATGCGCAGCGACACCGACCGGCGCAGCGAGTCCTCGTCCAGCGGCGGGACCGACGTGCGGGCCAGCGCCTCCGCGTAGCCGGCGGTCTGCACCAGCCCGTGCACCAGCTCCGAGCCGTAGGTCCAGATCTCCTCCGCGTCCTGCTCCAGCGCGGCGTAGAGGGTGAACCACTCGGGCATGGTGCGGCGGAACTCGACGAGCCAGTCGTCGTCGCCGTCGTCGGTGGCGGCGAGGTTGACCAGCTCGTCGATGCCCGCCTTGGTCAGGCCAGTGGCCCGGCCGATGGACTTGATGTTGCGCACCGTCAAACCCTGTTTGCCGGTCTCGATCTTGCTGACGGTTCCCGGTTGCAGGTCCATCTCGGCGGCGAGCTGACGAATGCTCAGCCCGGCCGCCTTCCTCGCTTCGGTCAGCTTCTTCACGAGCTTGCGACGGCGCAGCGTCGAACCGGGGCGGGGGGCCATCGATCCTCCGGTGGGTGGGGTGGGGCTGCCCAGTCTGCCAAGAGGAGGCCGGTTCGTCGGCAAGGATCACCCGGACGTGTAACCGGGTCAGCCGATCGCGAAGCTCGGGTGCGGCGGCTGGTTGTACGCCGTGTTCTGCCACGCGACCGCCACCCGGTACTGCCGGTCCTGCATCAGCGACGGCCGGGAGATGCCGGTGGAGTCCGTCGTGGAGTAGATCCGCAGCGCCCGGTTGTCCGACGTGCGCCAGATGACCTCCTCCCGCCAGTCACCGAGGATGTCGGCCGACAGCGCCGGGGTCGACTTCGTCCCGTTGTTGGACGCCACCCCGGACCCGGTCAGCAGCCGCGTGTCGCCGCCGGTGCCGTACTTGTCGATGTGCGTGCCGTCCAGCAGCTCGCGCTGCGCGTCACCGTCCCACCAGATCACGAAGTTCGTCGACCCCGGCTTGCGGCTGGCTACCTGGTTTCCGTTGGTACCACTGCGAAGCCCGGACACCGACGAGGACCACGCCTCGGCGCCGGGGTTGCCCGACCAGATGTCGGCGGCCACCCCGCGCCCGTTGTCGCAGCCGCACGACGGGGCGCTCCAGATGATCTGACCGGTGCGCGCGTCGCCCATCCAGTGCGACGGGTCGCTGCCCGACTCCGACGGCTTGAACACCTCCAGACCCGACCGCGACGGGATGAAGTCGCCGACGTGGTAGGCGTCGCCGTGGTGGGTGTTGTTCTGCCACAGGCCCCAGCCGTTGTCGTCGATCGCCATCGAGCCGTACATGATCTCGTCCCGGCCGTCACCGTCCACGTCGGCCACCGACAGCTGGTGGTTCCCCTTGCCGGTCCACGCCGAACCGTTGGTCGATGAGCTGGAGTCGAACGTCCAGCGACGGGTCAGCGCGCCGCTCCGGAAGTCCCAGGCGGCGACCACCGAGCGGGTGTAGTAGCCGCGCGCCATGATGATGCTCGGCCGTGAACCGTCCACATAGGCCGTTCCGGCGAGGAACCGGTCCACCCGGTTGCCGTAGTTGTCGCCCCAGGACGGGACACTGCCGCGCGGCGGGACGAAGTCGGCGGTCGCCAGCACGGCGCCGTCGGTGCCCCGGAACACCGACAGGAACTCCGGGCCGGCCAGCACGTAGCCGCCGGAGTTGCGGTGGTCGGCGCTGGCGTTGCCGATCACCTGGCCGGTGCCCGAGCGGGTGCCGTCGGCGGTCTTCACCGCGACCTCCGACCGACCGTCACCGTCGTAGTCGAACACCTGGAACTGCGTGTAGTGCGCGCCGGACCGGATGTTGCGGCCCAGGTCGATGCGCCACAACCTGGTGCCGTTGAGCCGGTAGCCGTCGAGGTAGGTGTTGCCGGTGTAGCCGGACTGCGAGTTGTCCTTGGCGTTGGTCGGGTCCCACTTCAGCACGAGGTCGTACTGCCCGTCGCCGTCGAGGTCGCCGACGCTCGCGTCGTTGGCGGTGTAGGTGTAGCTCTCGCCGGAGGGCGTGGTGCCGCCGGGCGGGATTTGCAGCGGCACGTCCATCGACTCCGCCGCGAACACCAGCGACTCCTTGTCCTGCGCCGTGCGCACCTCGGCGCCGGCGACCACCGGGCGCACGGTGTAGACCGCGCCGGCCGGGGCGCCCCGGTCGTGGTAGCTGGTGGCCGAGGAGAGCGGGGTGGCGTTCACCTTCGTCGCGCCCCGGTAGACGTTGAACGCCACCCCGGTCGGATCGTCGGCCAGCAGTCGCCAGCTGACGAAGTTCCCCTCCCCGGACCGCACGCTGATCAGGCCACGGTCCAGCCGTTCGGTGCCGACCGGTTCCCGCTGGTCACCGGCCTGGGCGGTCGGTGTGCCGACCACCAGGGCGCCGAGGAGGCCGGCGGCCAGGGCGGTCGCGATTCGCCGTGTGGTTCTCATGGCTGTCGTTCCCTTCAGCTCGTGCGGTCGCCGTAGATGACGCCGCGGCCGTTGGTGCCGAGGTAGACCCGCCCGTACACGCGCGGGTCGCCGGTCAGCGCCTCACCGGCGTTGCCGTACTGGTGGCGGTCGTCGTTGATCCGGGCCCAGGTCGCGCCGGTGTCGTCGGAGCGGTACACGCCGGTGACGCCGCCGATGGTGGCCACGGTGTACACGGCCTGGTAGTCGCGGCCGGGGGCCGGGGCGCCGAAGCCGACGTTGACCGCGTCGGTCACCGAGGAGATCCGGGTGAAGCTGTCGCCGCCGTCGGTCGAGCGGAACAGGCCGGTGTCGCCGGCCAGCCACACGTCGCCCCGCCGGCCCGGGACGGCCTTGAACTTGACGCCGGAGCCCGGCAGGCCGCTGGCGGCGGTCGCGGTGAACGTGGCGCCACCGTTGGTGGAGCGGTAGAAGCGGCCGCCGCTGACGCCGTAGAAGGTGTTCGGGTCGACCCGGTCGGACTCGACGACCGCGCCGGTCGGCAGGCCCTGCGACTGGGTCCAGCTGTTGCCGAAGCCGACCGAGTAGTGCACCGGCTGGCCGACCGGTGCCCACACGAACCGGCTGCCGTCGGCCGCCGCGGCAACCGTGCCGCCCTCGTTGATGCCGCCGGGTTCGGTGCCCTGGAACCAGTTCGCGCCGCCGTCGGTGGAGAACGCGACGTGGCTGTCGTTGGGGCGGTCGGCGTCGGTGAAGCTGCCGGCGCGCACCATGATCCCGGGGTTGGTCTCGGCGTAGTCGAGACTGGTGGTGCTGGTGAAGGTCGGGCGGACGAACATCGTCGAGGGGACGCTGGTGAGGCTGTCGTGCCGGAAGCCGCCGATGTCGCCGAGCCCGGAGACCAGCGGCGGGCCGCTCGGTGGGCTGATCAGGTCCAGGACAGCGGTTTCCTCAAGGCCGGCGGCCATCGGCCGGATGGTGATCCGCGAACCACTGTCCCAGTTGGACAGATTGGTGGTGCCGTAGACGGTCGCGCCGGTGCCGTACATCATCCGGTTGGAGTTGTGCGGGTCGATCTCCAGCGACTCGGTCATCCAGCCCAGTTTCGGGGTCACCTCGGGGGGTTGCGGGTTGGCGCCGAAGGTCAGCCACGGCGCGGCGGAGATGTCCATCGTGTACCGGAAGGTGCGGTTGGGGTAGCTGGACCAGTCCCAGATCCGGGTCCAGGTCGCGCCGCCGTCGGTGCTGCGGAAGAAGATCACGTCCGGCCACCAGGAGATCTGGGTGGCGACCATGAGCGTTCCGGGGTGCTGGCGGTCGATGGTCAGGCCGGAGTAGCCGAAGTAGGCGTCGGCGCTGGTGGACGGGATCGGGCTGATCCTGGTCCACGTCCCGGAGTTGGTGTCGAGCTTCCAGACGTCGCCCTTGCCGCCGTCGTAGGGGCCGCCGGTGTCGCTGGTCGCGAGGTACAGGAAGCCGCCGGCCTCGTCGAGCACACCCTTGTGCGCCAGGTAACCGGTCGGCTGGCCGGGGATCTGTGACCAGGTCGCGCCGCCGTCGGTGCTGCGGTAGACGGTGTTCTGCAGGTCGGCGACCCCGACGTAGATGTCGGGTGTCGGCCGGCCCGACGAGCCGCTGGACCTGTCGAACGTCACCCACACGACACCCGGCCGGTGGGACAGGTAACCGTTGGGGTCGTTGGGGTCCTGCGCCCAGTTGCCCGCGTTGGGGAAGGCGGTGACCTTGGACCAGGTGACGCCCCGGTCGGTGCTGCGCCACAGCCCGTTGCCCTCCGGCGCGCCGAGGTAGAGCACCCGGTTGTCGTTGGGGTCCACGACCAGCCGCTCGCCCATGCCCCGGCCCGGCATGTTGCCGCCGAGTTTGAACGGCAGCCGGGTGGTCTGCCAGGTGGCGCCCCGGTCGGCCGAGCGCAGGATGGCGCCGTTGTTGGGGTCCCAGCTGTTGGTGTACATCCCGGCGGCGACGTAGACCCGGTTGGGGTCCACGGCGTCGGTGGCGAGGCTGACCACGCCGTTGAACCCCCAGTCGTCCCAGCCGACGTGGTCGAGCAGCGGGGTCCAGCGCTGGGTGGACTGGTTCCACCGGTAGGCGCCGCCGATGTCGGTCCGCGCGTAGACCAGGTTGGGCTCGGTGCGGTTGAAGATGATGCCCGGGACGAACCCGCCGCCGGCGATCTCGACGTTGCGCCAGGAGTAGGTGTCGGCGGTGTGCGGGGGATCGGGGGCCGCGCCGGCCTGGGGCACCACCAGCAGGGAGGCGGTGAGCGCGGCGGCGGCCAGGACGTGCACGAGGGTGGTCCGCATGATCTACCACTTCCCTGTGGGTCGACGGACACTGAGATTGGGAGCGCTCCCAGAATGGGTGCACAAATTGTTAGCACCCGACTGCGAGAAGTGTCAACGCCGGTCACCGCGCGGCGATCATGGTGAGAAATTATCGATCGCAAATCGAATGTGAACGTTAACACGAAAACCGCAGCTGGGAGCGCTCTCATTCAGTGGGTAACAACGATCACTGTGCGCCCCGCCCTGGTCACGGACTGTTGACCGGTCGGTCGGGCGCCCTTACCTTCGGTCAGGCAAACGCTTTCCTTCGAGCGGTCGGCCTTCGCCGGCGCGGCGGCAGTGGTCCTGGCTGAACAACACGTGTCAGCAGTGGCGCCCGCGACCGGTGTGAGAGGAGAACCGAGATGAGGATCGCCGTCGGCCTGCTGGCCGTGGTGCTCGCCGTCGTGCTCGCCCCCGTTCCGGCGGCGGCCGAGTACCCGAACCCGGGCCTGGTCACCGGGGACGTCGCCGTGCACGACCCGTCGATCGTCCGGGCCCCGGACGGCACCTACATCCTGGTGTCGACCGGAAACGGCCTGGACATCCGCACCTCGACGGACCGGATCGCCTTCCGGCGGGTGGGGGCCGTGTGGCCGAACGGGGCGCCCTGGACGCTGCCGTTCACCGGCGGCAGCGCCAACCTGTGGGCGCCGGACCTGTCCTACCACAACGGCCAGTTCTCCCTGTACTACTCGGCCTCGACCTTCGGGTCGCGCGACTCGGCGATCTTCCTCGCCACCAGTCCGACGGCGATGCCGGGGACGTGGACCGACCGGGGAATGGTCGTGCGGACCACCGGGTCGAGCGACCACAACGCGATCGATCCCAACCTGGTGGTCGACAACGGCGGTGGCTGGTGGCTGTCCTACGGGTCGTTCTGGTCGGGGATCAAGATGATCCGGATCGACCCGGCGACCGGCAAGCAGCACCCGGGGGACGGAACCAGGTACAGCCTGTCCAGCCGCCCCAACGCCGGCGGAGCGGTCGAGGCGCCGTTCATCATCCACCGGGACGGCTTCTACTACCTGTTCGTCTCGTTCGACTACTGCTGTCGGGGGACCGACAGTACCTACCGGGTGATGGTCGGCCGGTCGTCGTCGATCACCGGCCCCTACGTCGACCGCAACGGCGTGGCGATGACCAACGGCGGCGGGACCGAGGTGCTCGCCAGCCACGGGAGCATCCGTGGGCCGGGGCACCAGGCGCTGATGTCCGACTCGGACGGATGGCTGATGGCCTACCACTACTACACCTCCAGCGGGAGCCGGCTCGGCGTGAACCTGGTCGGGTGGGCTGGCGGGTGGCCCAGTGTCTACTGAGGAGGGTTCGCGGATGTCCTACGGCAGAAGGCTCTTCCTGGCGGCCGGGGCCGGCCTGGCGGTCGGCGCCGGGGTCCGGCCGGCAGCGGCGGCGGCGTGGGAGACCGTGCTCAGCGGCTCGTTCACCGACCGGCCGACGCTGGAGCGGTACTGGAACTACCGCTATCCGTGGGGCTCGGACCACAACGGCACCGCCCGGATGTACGCCAGCTCGACCGACATCAACCACGTGTACCTGGAGACCTCCGGGGTCCTGGCGATCAAGGCGACCCGGATCGACTGGGACGAGGGGAACAGCTCGGCCGACCCGTACCTGCCGATCCGCTACCACTCCGGGGCGATCCACGCCAAGCAGCACGTGGTGGTGTCCGACCAGTTCCCCAACTGGGAGGTGAAGGGCGAGTTCCAGGCGCCGTCGGCGCGGGGGACGTGGCCGGCGTTCTGGTTGACCGGGGTGAACAGCTGGCCGCCGGAGAGCGACATCCTGGAGTTCAAGGGGGATGGGCGGAACTGGTTCAACACCTACCGGAACGGAAGTGGTGGGTGGTCGAACACCATTGTTCCGGTGAACAATCCAGGGGGTTGGCACGAGTACCGGGCGTGGATCGCCAAGGTGAACTCCACGGACGTCGACATTCACTACTACCTGGATGGTGCGTGGGTGGGGCAGCATCGGGGCGCCGGGTTCGTCGGCAGTCCGTTGTGGATCATTCTGAACCTTCAGATGGAGGGGTCCTCCGGGAGCCCCGGGCCTGGTTCGGCCACCTACTACCGGGCGCGCAACGTCTATGTCGGCCGGACCCGGGCCTGAGCCAACTCCGCGCGCACGTCCGCCAGTTCACGTTCCGGTTCGACGAACACGCTGATCGGCGGCCGGCCCAGGTCGACCAGGGCGGCCACGTACTCCGCGCCGGGGTCGCCGGTGCGTTCGACACACCGTGCCCAGGCCCGCTCGGCGGCCCGCAGCAGTGCCTGGGCGCGCGCGGGCTCACCGCGCGCGGCGGCGACCCTGGCCCGGACCGCCGACCCGCGGGCGACCAGCGTCGCCGGGAAGTCGCCGGCGGTCACGGGTTCGCGTGCGGCGGCCCGAAGCTCGGTCTCCGCCTGCCCGGCACACCCGGCGCGGGCGAGCGCGTCGGCGCGGTGGAGCCGCGCGAGCGGCAGGCTGACCGGCGCGCCGGCGTCGACCGCGAACGCCAGCTCGGTTCCCGCGGTCGTCCAGTCGCCCACGGCGTGGGCGAGCATCCCCCGGTCGTGGCGCACCATGGCCTCCAGCTCGACCAGCCCGATGCGGTCGGCGAGGGTCTCCGCGTGGTCGCACGCCCGCCGGGCCTCGGCGAACCGGCCGAGGCGGCGCAGCACGCAGGCCCGCGCGGACTGGGCGTAGACACCGAGACGCAGCAGGCCGGTCGGCACGACCAGCGGCAGGCACCGCTCCGCGAAGTCCAGCGCGAGCGGGAAGTCCCCGGCGTAGGCGGCGGCACCGGCGGCGTTCGCGAGGCAGCTGTAGGCCATGTCGGGCCGGCCGGCGCGTTGCGCGGCGGCGGCCGCCGCCACGAGCGGGGTGATGCAGTCGGTGAACCGGCCGGCGCGCAGCAGCGCGTGACCACGGGCCACACCGAGGTCATGGGCCAGGAGGTCACCGTGACCGGCGCCGGTCTCCGCCTCGTCGAGCAGCGCCTCGGCCGCCGCCGGGTCGCCGGACACCGACTCCGCCCAGGCGAGCCCGGCCAGCGCCTCGGCCCTGGCCAGCGGGTCGGCCGGATCCGTGTCCAGCACGTCGAGCGCGGCCCGGTAGGAGTGCCGTGACTCGCGCGGATGGTAGATGCCGCCACGCAGCCACCGGCCCCGGCGCAGCCACGCGCCGGCGTGCGCGGCGGTGTCGGCACTCGGGAGGCGGGCGAGCGCGGCGTCGAACGCGGCGTCGGACTGGAGGAGCAGACCGCGCCACGCCTGCACCTCGGCGAGCTCCACCCACACGTCGGGGTCGTCCGGGTCGAGTTCGGTGGCCTCGGTGAGGAACGCGGCCGCCTCCGCCAGGGCCGACACGGCACGGGCGCTGCTCGCGGCGGTGAGCAGGTGCGCGACGGCCTGCTCGTCCCGACCGGCCAGGCGCAGGTGCCGGGCGATCTCGGCGGCGAGCCGGCGGTCGGCCCGGGTGCGCAGCGCCGCCGCCAGCTCGCCGTGCAGACGGACCCGCAGCGGGTCGGCGAGGTCACGGTAGACGGCGTCGGACAGCAGGGCGTGGCGGAACCCGATCCCGTCACCGGCGGTGCGCAGCAGACCCGCGCCCAACGCCTCGCTGATCGCCCGCGCGGGGTCCCCGACCAGGGGGAGCGCGGCCACCTCCGTGCGGTCGAGATCGCGGCCGGCGGTGGCGACGAACTCCACGAACAGCCGGGCGGGACCGCGCAGCCGGCTGATCGCGGCGCGGGTGGCGCCGCGCAGGCCCGCTTCCGGGTCGGCCGCGGTCTCGATCGCGATCAGCGGGTTGCCGCCGGCGATCGCGACGATCCGGTCGGTGCGGGGACCGGCCGGCCCGGCGACGAGCCGACGGATCGCGGCCGGCGGCAGCGGAGCGAGTTCGAGGTCGGCGGCGAGCGTGCCGCGGGCCCGCAGCGCCCCCAGCATCCCCTCGACGTCCGGCCGCGGCGGCAGCCGGCGCCGGGTGAGCAGCAGCAGCGCGGGGAACCGGACCAGCCGCCGCCCGGCGTAGGCGGTCAGCTCCAGGCTGGAGGGGTCGGCGAGCTGGAGGTCCTCCAGGAGCAGCACCAGCGGCCGCCGCCTGGTCACCCACCCGAGCAGCTCCACGACGGCGTCGAAGAACCGCACGCGGTCGAAGGCCGGTTCGGTGGCGCCGGCGGGCCGCCGGTTCGCCACCCGCACCACCCGGGCGAGTTCGTGCGACCAGCCGGCGTCGCGCGGCAGCGGCCCCACCCGGGCCACGAGCCCGTCGACGAGTTCGAGCCACGGCCCGAACGGCACGGCCGGGCCGAACCCGATCGCCGCCCCGGCGGCGACGAGCGCTCCCTGCGTGGCCGCGAACTCGCAGACCTCCGTGGCGAGCCGGGACTTGCCGATGCCGCCGTCGCCGGACAGCGCCACCGTCCGCCCGGCGCCGCCCTGGGCCTGCTGCCAGACGGCGACGAGTTCGGCCAACTCGTGGTCCCGGCCGACCAGTCCGTGCCGCACGGGCGCCGGGTGCTCCGGCTCGACGTGCGCCGCCTGCTCACCGAACAGCAGCGCGGTCGTCTCCCGCTCCGGGTCGGTGTCGAGTTCGGCGCGCAGCCGCGTCTGCAGCCGGCGGTAGGCGGCGACCGCCGCCGCCCGCTCGCCGGCGGCCAGCAGCAGGCGGATCACCGTCCGGGCGGCGGCCTCGTCGAGCGGGCGCAGTACCGCCCACCGGTGGGCGCGTTCCCTGGCGGCGGTGAGGTCGCCGGCCTTCTCGGCCTGGTCGGACAGCGTCGCGAGCACCGCGGCGCGGCGGCCGTCGTACTCCTCCCGCAGGGCGAGGACCCAGTCGGTGTCGAAGCGGTGCAGCAGTTCCTCACGGCACAGGCGTTCGGCGTCGGTGAGGCGGCCGGCGGCGACCAGCGCGTCGAACTCGTGGAGGTCGACCGTCGGACCGCGCAGCTCCACGGTGTCCCGGGTGGTCACCAGGAGTTCGGCGGCGTCGCCGAGCGCGACCCTGGTCACCCAGACCGCGCTGCGCAGGCTCGCCCGCGCGCTGGAGTCCGGCACGTCCGGCCAGAACGTGGCGGCCAGCCGCGCGCGCCCGTGCGGGCCGGGGTGCGCGGCGAGCCACGCCAGCAGCCCACACACCTTCCGGCTCGCCGGCAGGTCGAGCGGCTCGCCGTCGAGAAAGGCCGCGAGCTCGCCGAACAGCTGGATCCGCAACATTACGGTTCCAGTGTCCGTGGTGGACGGTCCACCGGGCAACAGCGGCCTTGACGCTGCCTTGACGGTGCCGGCGCACCCTCGTGGTCTCGAGAAGGGAACAGCCATGACCGTCACCGACGCGACCTTCGACGTCGACGCCCTCCGGCACGGCATCGAGGACCGCTCAGCGCAGGCCCTGCTCAGTCTCTACGACGACGACGCCGAGGTGCGGCTCGTCGACCGGACGAGCCCGCCCGGCAACCCGCACGTGCTGCACGGCAAACAGGAGATCTCCGCCTTCCTGAACGACGTCACCGGCCGGGACATGACCCACCAACTGGAACGGGTCGTTGTCGACGGCGACACGGCCGCCTACATGGAGTCGTGCCGCTACGCCGACGGCACCCGGGTCCTCGCGACCAACGTGCTGGACCTCGCCGGCGGCCGTATCCGGCGCCAGGTCGCCGTCCAGGCCTGGGACGAGTGAGGAGCAACGCCATGCTGACCGAGAGGACCACCACCGAGAAACGTGACTTCGCGCGACCGGACGAAACCCGTGAGTTCGGCCTGGGCACACTGGAACTGCTGCGCATGGGCGGCGGCGAGGTCGGCCGCCTCGTGCTGCGTCCTGGCTGGCGCTGGTCCGAGCACGTGCGTCCGATCGCGGGCACCGATCTGTGCGAGGTCCCGCACTTCCAGTACCACCTCGCCGGCACCCTGCGGATCCGTACCGCCGACGGCGAGGAGTTCGACGCCACCCCCGGGCAGGTGACCAGCCTGCCCGCCGGTCACGACGCGTGGGTCGTCGGTGACGAGGACGTCGTCATCGTCGACTGGGGAGGAGCGGGCACCTACGCCAAGCCCTGAACCGACCAGCGAACACCCCAAAGAGGCCGGCCGCCACCAGGACGACCGGCCTCAGGACGGAAACCCTCACACCAGAACCGGCTCCTCCTCGACCACCGCGACCGGCTTGCGCCGCAGGGCCAACATCCCACCGACGGCGAACACGATCACCACGGCGGCGCCGATCCCCGCCACCAGGTGCAACCCGTTGGTGAAGGCCTCCCGAGCCGGAGCCAGGAACCCCTCCGGGTCCGCCGTCGACGAGGCGACGTTCACCGCCCCGGCCAGACTTTCCTTGGCCTCGGCCGGAACCGGAACGGTCAGGTCAGCGCGATACACGGCGGTGGCGATGCTGCCGAACACCGCGATCCCCATCGCGATCCCGAACTCGCCGCAGGTCTCCGACATCGCCGACGCCGCGCCGGCCTTGTTCGGCGGCACCGAGTTGATGACCATCTCCGTGCACAGGACGCCCTGCGGGCCCATCCCGAACGACGCCACCGACATCCCCAGGACCAGCAGCGTCGCCCCGTTGGCCGCGTCGACCTGGGTGAACAGGAGGATTCCTGCGGCGGCGATCAGCATGCCGAAGCCCAGGACGTACTCCTTGCGGAACCGGGTCGCGAGCTTCGGGGCGATCATGGAGCCGATGACCACGGCGATCGCCTGGGGGACCAGCAGCAGGCCGGCCTCGGCGGCGGTCAGGCCCTCGACCAACTGCAGGTACTGGCTGACGAGCAGGAACACCCCGCCCATCGTCAGCGCGCCGATCACCATGATGCCCAGCGCCGCGGAGAACGTCCGGTTGCGGAACAGGGTCAGGTCGAGCATCGGCGCCTCCAGGCGCCGCTGACGACGGGCGAACACGGCACCGACGGTCACGCCGACGATCAGCGCGGTCACGTTGACGGCGTTCGGGCCGTCCTTGGCCAGCTCCTTGAGGGCGAACACGAACGGCAGGATCGCGGCCAGCGACAGCGCGACACTCGGCAGGTCCAGCCGGCCGGCGTTCTCGTCGCGGTACTCGGGGAGCAGTGTCGGCGCGGTCACCAGCAGCAGGACCATGACCGGGACGGCCAGCAGGAACACCGCACCCCACCACGCCACGCTCAGCAGCAGACCGCCGACGACCGGGCCGAGGACCATGCCGCCCATGAAGCAGCTCATCCACACCGCGATGGCGGTGCCGCGCTCCTTCGGGTTCGTGAACATGTTGCTGATCAGCGCCAGCGTCGAGGGCATCAGCGTCGCACCGGCCACGCCGAGCAGCGCCCGCGCGCCGATCAGCATGGCGGGGCTGGTGGCGAACGCGGCGACCACCGAGGCGAGGCCGAACGCGGCCCCGCCGATCATCAGCAGTTTGCGGCGGCCGATGCGGTCGCCGAGGGTGCCCATGGTGACCAGGAAACCGGCCACCATGAAGCCGTAGATGTCGATGATCCACAACAGTTCGGTACTGCTCGGGCGCAGGTCGGCCGCCAGGTGTGGCACGGCCAGGTGCAGCACGCTCATGTCCAGCGACAGCAGCAGGGTCGGCAGTGCGAGCACCGCCAGCCCCGTCCACTCCCGGCGGCCGGCCTTCGTCTCCAGCGTCATGACTCGTCCTCAGTGGTCGTTGTCGGGTTTCACTTACAGGTCGAACCGCTCGACCGTGAATCGACACCGGGGACGAAGTTTTTTTCCCGAACTCAGTTCTGGCAGGTCAGGGCCGCGTCGGCCCACTGGGTGTGGTCATAGTCGATGCCGTCGCCGCCGTCGTCGGTCAGCAGGACCAGCTCGGTGACGCCGGTGACGTCGACGTCCAGCGCCACCGGGCCGTCGGCGCCAGTGACCACTTCGGACTCCGCGAGGGTGACGCCGTCACCCCGCACGGTGAACGTCGACGAGCCCCGGTCGCCGACCTCGTCGTCGATGCCGGCCGCCGAGGTGAACCGGGTGCACGCCCCGCCCAGGTGGTAGCGCAGTTCCGACTCGGCGTGCGGGGCGACACCCCGGGCGTAGGTGAGGCCGCCGATGGTCAGCGGGTTGCCGTCGACGCTGCGGTCGACGCCCAGCTGGCCCCAGCCGACCTGGGTACTGACCGGGGGCAGGGCCGACAGCCACGGGCTGCCCGACGGGGTGGTCGCGATGATCACCGCGCCGTAGCCGGTCAGCCGGCGGACCAGCTGGCCCGCCCGGTAGTTGATCTCGGCGCTCAGGGCGTGCGTACCGGTCGGTTCGCCCGCCGGCACGGTCACCGTGAAGTCCACGGTGGACTCACCGCCTGGGCCGACCGCCGGCACGGTCGCGCCGCCGGCCGGGCTCACCAGCCACCCGGGCGGCGCGTCGAGCAGCACCCGCACGCCGCGCGCCGGGACCGGGCCGTCGTTGCTGACCCGCACGGTCGCGGTGAGCGTCTGCCCGGGGTCGGCGTAGCGGTCGGTGACGACCTCGGCCGACACCGCCGGCTCGCCCGAGCCGCCACCGGGCGCCACCACGTACATCCGGGCGCCGTGCGGCGGGACCGACGCGCGCACCGGGCCGTCGGTGACCACGATCGTGTTCGCCCACAGGTCACGCATCGTGTACGCGGGGGAGTCGGGCAGGCCAAGCGCCCCGGCCGTGGTCGACACCCGCGCGCCGGTGAGGCCCCGGTTGAACAGCACCACGGCCGCGCCGCCGTCGGAGGTCGGCTTGGCCCACACCTCCAGGTCGCCGTCGTCGGCGAGGCGGTGGCCCTGGACGCCGGCCCAGTCCTGGTTGACGGCGATCACGTCGGGGTCGGTGAGCAGGGCGCGGGTGGTGGGGTCCATGGCGCGCAGGTCGTTGCCGGCGATCAGCGGCGCGTTGAGCAGGCTCCACAGGCTCAGGTGCGCGCGGTACTCCTCGGTGGTCATGCCGCCGTTGCCGACCTCCAGCATGTCCGGGTCGTTCCACGCGTTGGGCCCGGAGAACGCCTCCAGGCCGACCTGCTGGTCCAGAATGGACATCACGCTGCCCCAGTTGTCGGCGATGTCGCCGGTGGTGCGCCAGTAGTGGCCGCCGACCCGCGCCGCCCACTCCCACGGGTCGTTGGCGCCCCACTCGCAGATCGAGTAGACGATCGGGCGGCCGGTGGCCTCCAGCGCGTCGGCCATCGCCGTGTACCGCTCCAGCGCCGGGCGGCCCTCGTTGTGGCAGTTGTCGTACTTGAGCAGGTCCACGCCCCACTCGGCGAAGGTCCGGGCGTCGGTCACCTCGTGGTCCAGGCTCGCCGGCAGACCCTGGCAGGTGTGGGTGCCGGCCGAGGAGTAGAGGCCGAGCTTGAGGCCCTTGGCGTGCACGTAGTCGGCCAGGGCGGCGATGCCGTTCGGGAAGCGCACCGGGTCGGGGGCGAGCCGACCGGCGGCGTCGCGGGTGGGCGCCATCCAGCAGTCGTCGATGTTGACGTACTCGTAGCCGGCGGCGGTCATCCCGGAGGTGACCATCGCGTCGGCGGTCTGTCTGATGAGGTTCTCGTCGATGTCGCAGCCGAACCGGTTCCAGCTGTTCCAGCCCATCGGCGGGGTGGGGGCCAGCGGGGGTTTCTCGGCGGTCGCCGGTGGTGCGAAACCGATCAGCAGGGTCAGAACGGTAACCAGAAGCGCACTCTTCGTAGTCGACACTCGTTCAGTCCAGCACAGCGACGGCGAAATTCCGATGGCTACGATCGAAACCGTGCGAACAGCGGCGGGAGTGGTGCTGGCCGGCGGGCGGTCCAGCCGCATGGGCGAGGCGAAGGCCGGTCTGGACTGGCACGGGTCGACGCTGCTGTACCGGGCGAGCGCGGTCCTGGCCAGGACGGTCGACGGGCCGGTGGTCGTGGTCGCCGCACCCGGCCAGGACCTGCCCGATCTGCCGGCCGGGGTCGCGGTCGTCGAGGACCCGGTCGAGGGTCTGGGGCCCATGCAGGGCCTGGCCGCCGGGCTGGCCTCGGTCGCCGACCGGGCCGGCGCGGCGTTCGTCTGCTCCACCGACCTGCCGTTCCTGCACCCCGCCTACGTCCGCCGGGTGCTGCGCGCGCTGACCGAGGGCGTCGACGTGGTGTTACCGCTGGCCAAGGGCTTCCGTCAGCCGCTGGCCGCCGCCTACCGCACGGGCCTGGCCGACCTGGTCGGCACGCTCATCGGCGAGGGCAACCTGCGGCCCGGGATGATCTTCGAGCACTGCGCGGTGACCAGGCTGACCGACGAGGACCTGCTGGCCGACACCGACCTCGCCCGGCACGACCCCGACCTGGACTCGGTGCTCAACGTCAACACGCCCGCCGACTACGCCGCCGCCCGCGACCGGCCGCCGCCGCTGGTGGCCGTCGAGTGTTTCGGGGCGCTGGCCAAGGGCGGCACGCACCGGCCGCGCGAGGTGCGGGCGGCGACCATCGGGGCCGCCGCGACCGCCGCCGGGCTGACCCTGGACCGGCACGTGGTGGCCGCCGTCAACGGCGACCAGGTGACCCGCGACGGCCGGCTGCCGCTGGTCGCGGGGGACACCGTGGCCTTCCTCTCGGCCGACGCCGGCGGATAGGGCATACAGTCGACACCATGGCCGGCGGACTTTTCGGGCAGGCGCTCGTGATCGACATCGAGGGTGACCGGGCTGCCGGCACACCGCTGCCCCTGGACGAGCGGGTGCTGCGCCGCTACCTCGGCGGCGTCGGTCTTGGCACCTGGCTGATGCACCGCCTCGCCCCACCCGGCGGTGACCCGCTCGCGCCGGCCGCGCCGCTGGCGTTCGTGTTCTCCTCGCTGGTCGGCACGCCGCTGACCACCAGCGCGAAGTTCGCGGTGGTCGCCAAGTCACCGCTGACCGGCCTGCTGACCGATGCGCTGGCCTCCAGCCAGTTCGCCATCGCCGGCAAGCTCACCGGGAACGACGCGCTGGTCCTGCGCGGGCGCGCCGACCGTCTCTCGGTCCTGCTGGTCGACGGTGACGGCCCGCGCCTCGAACCGGCCGACGACCTCGCCGGGCTGCCAGCCGCCGAGGCGGAAACCCTTGTCCGGCAACGGTTCGGCCGGGGCTGGCGGACCGCGGCGATCGGTCCGGCCGGTGAACGCGGCGTGCGGTACGCGACGATCAGCCACGACGGCCGGCACGCCGGGCGGGGCGGGCTGGGCGCGGTGCTCGGCGCGAAGAACATCAAGGCCGTGCTCGTCCGGGCGGCCACCAAGGTCGGGGTCGCCGACCAGGCGGGGGTGCTGGCCGCCGCCCGTGACCTGCGCGCCCGCAGCTTCGGCCCGGCGACCGCGAAGTACCGCGAGCTGGGCACGCTGGCGAACCTGCTGGCGTTCAACGCGGTCAGCACGCTGCCCACCCGCAACTTCACCGCCGCGACCTTCGACGGCGCGGCCAACCTGGCCGCCGAGGAGCTGCACGACCTGCGCGGGGTGGCCCGCAACAGCTGCGCGTCCTGCTCGATCGGCTGTGAGCACATCTACTCCCGCAAGGGCGGCGGCAGCCAGCGGATGGAGTACGAGAACGTGTTCGCGCTGGGTCCGCTGTGTGGGGTGTCCGACCCCGACGACGTGTTCGCGGCCAGCGCCCGCTGCGACGAGCTGGGCATCGACACGATCTCGGCCGGCGGCACGATCGCGTGGGCCATGGAGTGTGTCGAGCGCGGCCTGATCGACGAGCCGTGGCTGCGTTTCGGCGACGGCGCGGCGCTGCTGCGCGCGCTGGACGCGATCGGCGCCCGCACCCCGGGGCTGGGGGAGCTGCTGGCGCACGGGTCGCGGCACGCGGCCGCGCGCGTCGGTCACGGGTCGATCGAGTTCGCGCCGCAGGTCAAGGGCCTGGAGCTGCCCGGCTACGAGCCGCGCAGCCTGCAGGCGATGGCCCTGGGGCTCGCGGTGAACGCGCGCGGCGCCGACCACAACCGCTCCGGGGCCTACGAGGCCGACCTGTCCGGTGACCTCGACCGGTTCGACGGCGGCGCGGCGCACGTCGCGGCGGCCGTGGACACCGAGGACCGGGCCGCGGTGATGGACTCGATGATCCTGTGCAAGTTCCTGCGCGGGGTGTTCGAGGACCCGTTCACCGAGTGGGCGCGGCTGTTGGCCTTGGTCACCGGCTGGGACACCGACGCGGCCGAGCTGCGGGCGGCGGCCAGGCGGATCGTGGCGGCCAAGCGGGCGTTCAACACGCGCGAGGGCGCCACCCGGGCCGACGACACGCTGCCGCCCCGGATGCTCGCCACCCCTCTTGAGCTGGGTTCGGGGCGGACGGCGGCGTTGAGCGCGCAGCGGCTGGCGACCATGGTGACCGGCTACTACGCGGCTCGCGGGCTTGACGAACAGGGCAGGGTGACCTCGGATGACCTGGCGGATCTGCTGCTGGATGCCTAGCCTCAGCGGTAACGGTATGCTGTATGCAATGCCGAGGATGGAGCGACGATGACGACTCTCGAGGAGCGGACGGCGGTCCGCACGGTGACCGCGCGGATCGACGGCCACTCGGTGACCGTGCCCGACGGCACCTCGATCTACGACGCCGCCAAGCAGGCCGGCGTCGACATCCCCGTGCTGTGCCACAACGAGCGCTACGACCCGGTCGGCGTGTGCCGGATGTGCGTCGTCGACACCGGCGGCCGGACCTTCGCCGCCGCCTGCGTGCGCCCGTGCGAGGACGGCATGACCGTGAAGACCGACACGCCGGAACTCAACCGCAACCGCGCCACCCTCACCGAACTGCTGCTGTCCGACCAGCCGGCCCGCGCCGAGGACCCCAAACAGACCACCACCGGCGACAACCTGCTGCTCGAACTCGCCGACACCTTCGACGTCGCCCGCGAGACCACCGCCCTGCCCTGCGGCTCCGGCCGGGGCCAGGACTCGTCCAACCCGGTCATCGACGTCAACCACGACGCCTGCATCCTGTGCGACCGCTGCGTCCGGGCCTGCGACGACCTGCAGGGCAACGACGTCATCGGCCGCTCCGGCAAGGGCTACTCGACCAGGATCGCCTTCGACCTCGACGACCCGATGGGTCAGAGCTCGTGCGTGACCTGCGGCGAGTGCGTCCAGGCCTGCCCGACCGGCGCGCTGACCAACAAGTCGATCAACCTCATCCCCATCCAGCCCAAGGAGCGACTCGACGCCGTCGACAGCGTCTGCCCCTACTGCGGCGTCGGCTGCGCGCTGACCTACTACGTCGACCGCTCACGCGGAGCCATCGCCTATGCCGAAGGCCGTGACCAGCCCGGATCGCAGAGCCGGCTGTGCGTCAAGGGCCGCTACGGCTGGGACTACGCCGCCTCACCGCAGCGCCTGACCACCCCGCTGATCCGCGTCGACGCCGCCTACCCCAAGGGCCCGCTGTCGGCCGACGTGCGCGGGGACATGGCCAAGGACGGCGGTCGCCGCAAGGGCAAGGGCAAGGGCCGCCGGCCCGGCGGCCTGGTCGACTACGACGAGGTCATGCCGCACTTCCGCGAGGCCACCTGGGAGGAGGCGCTGGACCTGGTCGCCCGCCGCCTCAAGGAGATCCACGCCAAGGGCGGGCCGGGCGCGATCGCCGGCTTCGGCTCGGCGAAGTGCTCCAACGAGGAGGCCTACCTCTTCCAGAAGCTCATCCGCACCGGCTTCGGCACCAACAACGTCGACCACTGCACCCGCCTGTGCCACGCGTCCTCGGTCGCGGCGCTGTTCGAGGGCGTGGGTTCCGGCGCGGTCTCCACCACCTACGGCGACGTCGCCAACGCCGAGGTCGTGATCATCACCGGCTCCAACCCGACCGCCAACCACCCGGTCGCGAGTTCCTTCTTCAAGCAGGCCCGCCGGCGCGGCACGAAGATCGTCTACGTGGACCCCAGGGCCAGCACGGTCGCCGAGCACGCCGACTACCACTGCCAGGTCAAGCCCGGCACCGACGTGGCGTTCTACAACGCGATCATGCACGAGGTCATCCGCCTCGGACTGATCGACCGCGAGTTCATCGCCGCACGGGTGTCCAACTACGACGAACTCGCGCGCACAGTCGCCGAGTACCCGCCGGAGCGCGCCGCCCAGATCACCGGCGTGGACGCCGACCTGATCCGCGAGGTCGCCCGGGTCTGGGGCGAGGCCGGCTCCGGGGTCATCTACTGGGGGATGGGCATCTCCCAGCACACCACCGGCACCGACAACGCCCGCTGCCTGATCGCCCTGTGCTCGATCACCGGCAACGTCGGCCGGCCGGGCACCGGCCTGCACCCGTTGCGCGGCCAGAACAACGTGCAGGGCGCGTCCGACGCCGGCCTGATCCCGATGTTCTACCCCGACTACCAGGGCGTGGACCGCGACGGCACCCGCGAGCGGTTCGAGCGGGCCTGGGGCACCAAGCTCGACCCGAACCGGGGGCTGACCGTCACCGAGATCATCGGCTCGGTGCTCAAGCCAGGTGGCGTGCGCGGCATGTACATGCTCGGCGAGAACCCGTTCCTGTCCGACCCGAACATCAACAAGGTCCGCAAGGCACTGTCCCAGTTGGACTTCCTGGTCGTGCAGGACATCTTCCTCACCGAGACCGCCGAGTTCGCCGACGTGGTGCTGCCGGCGTCGTCGTACCTGGAGAAGGACGGCTCGTACACCAACACCGACCGGCGTGTCCAACTGGGACGCAAGGTCCTCGACCCGCCCGGCCAGGCGCGGGTGGACTGGGAGATCGTGCAGGACATCGCCCGGCGTGTCGGCCTGGACTGGAACTACTCCGGGCCGAGCGAGGTGTTCGACGAGATGGTCGCGCTGATGCCCTCCTACGCCAACCTGCGCCACGAGAACCTCGGCCTGACCGGCAAGCTCTACCCCAACGCCGACCCCGAGCACAGCGACGGCACCGTCGTGCTGTTCGACGAACGGTTCAACACCGACGACGGGCTCGCACACCTGGTGCCCGCGCAGTGGTTGCCCGCCAAGGAACTCCCGGACGCGGAGTACCCGCTGGTGCTCAACACCGGGCGGCTGCTCGAACACTGGCACACCGGCTCGATGACCAGGCGCTCCTACGCGCTGGACACGATCTCGCCGGAGGCCGAGGTGTACATGCACCCCAAGGACGCCGCCGACCGGGGCCTCGCGCACGGCGAGCTCGTGCAGGCGCGGTCGCGGCGCGGCGCGATCCGGCTACGGGTGCGGATCTCCCACCGCGAACAGCTGGGCAACTGCTTCATCCCGTTCCACTTCCGGGAGGCGGCGGCCAACCTGCTGACCATCGACGAGATCGACCCGTACGGCAAGATCCCCGAGTTCAAGTTCTGCGCGATCCAGGTCGAGTCGCTCGGCGCGGCGGTTGGAGTTGGCGAATGACGTCAGTGGTACCCGGTGTCGAGGCGCGGGCGGGCAAGTTCCCCGGGCCGTCGCTGATCCCGGCGCTCAACGCGATCCAGGCCCGGCTGGGCTGGCTGCCCCGCGAGGAACTGGAGGAGCTGGCCCGCGAGACCCGCCGGCCGCGCTACGAGATCGAGGGCCTGATCTCGTTCTACCCGCACTTCCGCACCACGCCGCCGGCGAAGGTCTCGCTGCACGTGTGCCACGACCTGTCGTGCTGGCTGCGCGGCGGCCAGGAGCGGATCGCCGAGGTGAAGAAGCGTTACGGCGCGGACACCGACGTCGAGCTGGTCGAGGTCTCCTGTCTCGGCCGCTGTGACGTCGCGCCGGCCGCCGACGTCAACGAGCACCCCGCGCCGGTGTCCGAAGTGGACGATCTGGTCGCGGCGGCGCGGGCCGGTGGCGTCGGCGAGGCGGGTGCGACCCGGCGCACCGAACCGTGGCCCAACGACCCCTACCCGGCCGGGTCCGGGGTGGGGCAGCGGTACCAGTCGCTGCGCGCGCTGCTGGCCGGCGAACTGGACCCGATCGAGATCGTCGGCACGCTGTCGGCCTCCGGTCTGCGCGGCATGGGCGGCGCCGGCTTCCCGACCGGCAAGAAGTGGGAGCTGGTGGCGGCGGCCCAGCCGGGCACGGTGAAGTACGCCATCTGCAACGCCGACGAGTCCGAGCCGGGCACGTTCAAGGACCGGCAGATCCTCGCCGACCAGCCGCACCTGGTGATCGAGGGCCTGCTGCTGGGCATGGCGGTGGTCGGCGCCGAGCAGGGCTGGGTGTTCATCCGCCACGAGTACGGCCCCGAGGAGCGCGTACTGCGCGCCGAGATCGACGCGCTGCGGGCCGCCGGGGTGATCGGCCCGGACGCCTGCGGCAGCGGCCGGCGGCTGGAGCTGGACATCTTCGTCTCACCCGGCGGGTACATCCTCGGCGAAGAGACAGCGTTGCTGGAGTGCATGGAGGGCCACCGCGGCGAGCCGCGCAACAAGCCGCCCTTCCCCGGCAACTACGGCCTGCACGGGCGGCCGACGCTGATCAACTCGGTGGAGACCTTCGCCGACGTGCCGGTCATCCTGCGACGCGGCGCCCAGTGGTGGGGCGAGCAGGGCCGGGGCGACTCGGTCGGCTGGAAGTTCTTCGCGGTGTCCGGCCACGTCGAGAACCCCGGCGTGTACTGCGTGCCGATGGGCACGACCGTGCGCGAACTGATCGACGAGGCCGGCGGCGTGCTCGACGGGGCGGCGGTCGGCGCCGTGCAGCCCGGCGGGGCGTCGTCCAACTTCATCGGCCCGGAGAACCTGGACCTGGCGCTGGACTTCGGCACCCTGGCCAAGGCCGGGACGATGCTCGGCTCCGGTGCGCTGGTGGTCCTGGCCGAGGGCACCGACCTGCTGGCGGCGGCGACGAACGTGCTGCGCTTCTTCCGCAACGAGTCCTGCGGCAAGTGCGTCCCGTGCCGGGTGGGCTCGACCAAGGCCCACGCCCTGCTCGACGGAGCGTCCACACTGGACGACGAGCAGCGGGCGCAGGTGCTGCGGCTGGAGGAGGCCATGCGCAAGACGTCGATCTGCGGCCTCGGGCAGGTGGCGCTCGGCCCGGTGGTGTCGGTACTCGGCCTGGAGAGGTGAGCGAGGCGACCGGTAGCCGCGAGTTCTTCACCGCCCGGACCGTCTCCGAGGCCCTGGCGGGTTTCCGTCCCGCGCGCCGCAGCGCCGTCGAGCGGGTGCCGTTGGCCGCCGCCCTGCACCGGGTCCCGGCCGCCGCCGTCGCCTCGCCGTCACCGCTGCCCGGCTTCGTCCGCTCCACGGTGGACGGCTACGCCGTGCGCGCGGCCGACACCTACGGCGCCTCCGAGGGCCTACCGTCCTACCTGGACCTGCGGGGCGCGGTCCGGATGGGCGCCGCCCCCGACGTCACGGTCACCCCCGGCGCGTGTGTCGCCATGCCCACCGGCGGCGTCCTGCCCGAGGGCGCCGACGCGGTGGTGATGGTCGAGTACACCGCCGCCACCATGCCCGGCACCATCGAGATCACCCGCCCGGTCGCCCCCGGCGGCGGCGTGGTCCGCGCCGACGAGGACGTGGCGGCCGGGGCGGCGCTGGTCCCCGCCGGCCGCCCGCTGCGCGCCCCCGACCTGGGCCTGCTCGCCGCCGCCGGTGTCACCGACGTCGCCGTCCACGCCCGCCCCCGGGTGGCCATCATCTCCACCGGCGACGAGGTCGTCCCGTCGTCCACAGTGGACCTGGGGCCTGGTCAGGTCCGCGACGCCACCGCCCCGGCGCTGGCCGCCCTCGTCCTCGACGCCGGCGGCGACCCCGTCCAGGCCGGCATCGTCGACGACGAACCCGGCGCGCTCACCGACCGCCTGAGCGAGGTCCTGGCGGACGCGGACCTGGTCGTGGTGTCCGCCGGCTCGTCGGTCGGGGCCCGCGACGAAACCGCCGGTGCCGTCGCGGCCGTGGGGGAGATCTGGTGCCACGGCCTGGCGATCAAACCGGGCAAACCGACGCTGCTGGCCGACTGTGGGGGAGTGCCGCTGATCGGCCTGCCCGGCAACCCGCTGTCGGCCCTGGTGGTCTTCGGCCAGATCGGCGTGCCGCTGCTGTGGCGACTGTCCGGTTGCGACACCCCACCGCCGCTGCCGGTGACCCGCGCGCGGCTCTCACGCGACCTGGCGTCGGCGGCCGGCCGGCTCGACGTCATCCAGGTGACCCTGGCCGACGGGGTCGCCGAGCCGCTGTTCGGCCCCTCGGCGCTGCTGTCGGTCCTGGCCAGGGCCGACGGGTACGTCGTCATCCCCGAACCGGCCACCGGTCTGCCGGCCGGCACCGAGGTGGACGTGATCGGCCACCGATGAGCCCTTCCTGGATCGACACCGTCGACCTGACCCGGCCCGGCACCGCCGGACCGGGCGTCGGTGGGGCGCGGCGTGCTGGTCCCGCGACGGGGTGCCGCGCGGGTTCGGGAACTCGCACGGGTCTGTCCGCCGGGGCTCCGCCGCGTGGTTCGTCGCGGGTACGGGCGTCGCGGCCCACCGCCGGAGCGTCCGGCGCGGACGGTGGGACGACTTCGTCGCCAGCGGAGATGACCACCCGGAGACGGGCACGGCCGGCGACGGCCGGCACGCCCGGATCGGCGCCGTTCGGCGGGCGGCCAGCGTGTGCCGTGTCTGGTGTGGATGGTCGTGGTCGGTCGTGTGCGCGGACCGCGTGCGACGGTCGGGTTCTCGCCGGGATGTCGGGGGTCACCGCGTTCGTGTCGGGTGGTGCGGTTGTGCGAGGGGTCGGTTCTGATGGGTAGTCCGTTCGTGTCCGATGTGCCGGCCGCGCAGGCGCTTGCCGCGTGGCGGGAGGCGCGGGTCGCCGCCGGGTGCCCGGGGCGGGTCGACGTGGTGCGGGTGCCGGTGGGCGAGGCGGTGGGGAGGGTGAGCGCCGAGCCGGTGTGGGCGGTGCGGTCCTCGCCGGCGTTCGACGCCTCGGCCATGGACGGGATCGCGGTGCGCAGCGCGGACACCGTCGGCGCGGCGGAAACCACGCCGGTGGTGTTGGGGTGCGACGATTTCGAGGTCGTGGACACCGGGGATCCGCTGCCGCCCGGCTGTGACGCGGTGGTGATGCGCGAACACGTGCACCGCACGGCCGACGGCGGGGCGGAGCTGCGGGCGGCCGTCCCGCCCTACCAGCACGTGCGGTCCATCGGTGAGGACATCAGTGCCACCGAGCTGCTGCTGCCGGAGGGGCACCGGCTGCGGCCGGTCGACGTCGCCGCCTGTGCGGCGGCGGGCGCGTTCGAGCTGGCGGTGCGGCGGGTCCCGCTGGTCGTGGTGGTGCCGACGGGCGACGAGATCCGGCCGCCCGCCGCCGACCTCGCGCCGGGCGACATCCCGGACACGAACTCGCTCATGCTCGCCGCGCAGGCCAGGGAGATCGGGTGCGCCGCGACCGTGACCGACATCGTGCCCGACGATCCCGAGCTGATCAGGGCGGTTCTCGACGAGGCGGCCGCACGCGCGGATCTCGTACTGCTGATCGCCGGGTCGAGCGCCGGCCGCGACGACCACACCGCGCGGGTCGTCGCGCGGGCCGGGTCGGTGGCGGTGCACGGGGTCGCGGTGCGGCCGGGACATCCGGTGGTCCTCGGGACGACCGGCGCCACGCCGGTGATCGGCGTGCCGGGGTATCCGGTGTCGGCCGCGTTGACGTTCGACATCTTCGCCGCGCCGCTGCTGGCCGAACTGGTCGGCGCCGCCCCGCCCGAGCGCCCCACCGCCACGGCCCGGCTGGCCCGCAAACTCCCGTCGGCGATCGGGATGGACGACTGGGTGCGGGTGCGGCTGGGCCGGGTCGGTGACCAGGTCGTCGCGACCCCGCTGCCGCGCGGCGCCGGCGTCCTCACCTCACTGGTCCGCGCCGACGGCCTGCTCGTCGTCCCGTCCGGAGTGGAGGGTCACCACGCTGGTGAGACCGTCCGGGTGGACCTGCTGCGTGGCCTGCGCGAGATCGACCGCACCATCGTGGCCATCGGTTCGCACGACCTTGTGCTGGACCTCGCCGCGTCCGCGCTGCGCGCCGCCGACCCGCTGTGCACCCTCGCCTCCTCGAACGTTGGCTCCCTCGGCGGCCTCGTGGCCCTGCGCGACGGCCTCTGTCACATCGCCGGCTCCCACCTGCTGGACCCGGCCACCGGCGAGTACACCCTGCCCTATGTGGACAGACTCCTCGGCGCCGACGTGGCCGTCGTGCGACTCGTCCACCGCACCCAGGGCCTGCTCGTCCGCCAGGGAAACCCGTTGGGGCTCAAGGACATCAGCGACCTGACCGGTGAGGGCGTGCGCTACGTCAACCGCCAGCGCGGTGCCGGCACCCGCGCCCTGCTCGACCACGAACTCGCCCGCGCCGCCATCGACCCCGACCGGATCCAGGGCTACGCCAGGGAGGAACACACCCACCTCGCCGTCGCCGCCGCCGTCGCGGCCGGCCGGGCCGACACCGGCCTGGGCATCCTGGCCGCCGCCCGCGCCTTCGACCTCGACTTCGTCCCGGTGGCCGAGGAACCCTACGACCTGGTCCTGCGCACCGAGGACCTCGACAACCCCCAACTGAGTCCACTGTGGACACTCCTGGACCGAGCCGACTTCCGCGTCCGCGTCGAGTCCCTCGGCGGCTACTCCTGCGCCGAAACCGGCAAACGCATCCGCTGACGACCACCGCCCACCGTGCGACGCGCGGCAGCGGACCGAAGCCGCGTCCTCCAGCAGCCGATCGTCGTGAACACCGCCGTGGCTTCGGTGCGGATGATCGCGTCAGCCGGCCGGACAGGACAAGGGCGATGCGCTACTCGCCGCGGAGCAGGTCCATCAACTCGTCGGTGGACATGGTGGTCGTCGCCTTGCCGCGCATGGATTCGACCAGCTGACGCCCCCGCGCGTCACTCTCACCCACTCGACCAACCCCCGCCCCGTCATCACCGCCGACACACTCCACCAATGCCGCCGCCTTACCCAGGTCACGTCCCCCACCCTCACCGGGGGCACCCCTCAGCGCCATTCTACCCGGGAGAAGGTGGGGGAAGGGGTTGTCGGGGTTTGCCTGTGGACAACTTGTCGCCTGTGGAGTGGGGGTCACCGGAGCCAGTTCTCGCGTTGGGCGAAGACGCCGGCCTGGAAGCGGGTTCGGGCACCCAGCTCGTCGAGGAGTTCGCCGACGCGGCGGGTGACGGTGCGGGAGCTGATGCCCAGTTCCCTGGCGATGGTCTCGTCCTTGGCGCCGGCGGCCAGCAGGGCCAGTAGTCCGGCGTCGGGCGGGACGGCCGTGCCCGGTTCGGGGATCAGCGGCGTTCCCTGGTCCCACAACAGTTCGAACAGCGCCACCAGGGCGTCGAGCAGCGCGCAGGGGCGGATCACCAGCGCGCTGGCGACCATGTCCTCCATGACCAGTGGCAGCAGCGCCGTCGAGCGGTCGGCGATGGCGAGTTTCATCGGGACGCGGGGGTGCATGCGGGACTGTTCGCCGTTGGCCACCGCCCTTTTCGCGGCGGCCAGGGCTCCGGGGTACTCCAGGGACTCCGGGGCGTAGAGGCCGCGCACGGTCAGGTGTTCGCGCAGTCGGCCGGACACCTCCTGCTCGGCCTGGGGGACGTCGGCGGCGTAGGGCGGGCGGTCGAAGACCATCAGCTCCCGCTGGCAGTGGGTCACCAGTTGGGTGAACCGGTCGGCGACGGCCTGTTGGCCGACGAGGATCTCGAACAGCTCGTCGGGTTGCTGGCGTTCGTCGGCCATCTCTCTGGCCAGCGCCCGGGCGTTGCGTTGCATGGCGTCGAGTTCGGAGCGGCGGCGGGCCACCAGCAGGTCGATGGCGGTGTCGGGGCGGGCGGCGGCGAGGCGCACGGGGCGGCCGGGCAGGCGGCTGGCCAGACCCAGGTGCTCCAGTTCGGCCACCGCGCGGCGGACGGCGCGTTCGGAACGGTCCAGGCGCCTGGTCAGCTCGGGTGTGGTACTGCCGGGCTCGGCCAGCAGCGACCGGTAGACGGTTTCGGCGAACTCGGTGATCCCCAGCGGCTCCAGCATGTCCGATTATGGACATGGCGACAATCCGACATCACACACCCGTTCCGCCGGCCTCGACCGTCCAGTAGGAACAGTCCATGCCAGCACGAGGTTTCCGCAGACGTTCCGCCGCGCTGTTCGGGTGTTTCGCGATCATCGCGGGCGGAATGCTGGCCGGGGCCGTGGCCGCGCCGCCTGCGGCCGCGGCCCCACCCTCCCCGGCGAGCCCGGCACCGGCCGGCGTCGTCACGCTGATCACCGGTGACGTGGTGACCGTCGCGGGGGACCGGGTGTCGGTGCGTCGGGTCGCCGGCACCCGCGAGGTCGTGACGCTGCGCATGGGCGCGGACGTCTACGTGGTGCCCGACCAGGTCGAACACCTGGTGCCCGACGTCCTGGACCTGGAGCTGTTCAACGTCACCGGTCTGGTCGGGATGGGTTACGCCGACGCCGAGCGCGACACCCTGCCGGTGATCGTGCGTGGCGCGGCGCCGCTGGCCAGGACCGCCGGCGCCCGCGCGCTGCCCAGCATCGGCGCCACCGCGCTCGACCTGCCCAAGGGCGCGACGCCGCTGCGCACGTTCGGCGCCACCGGCAAGGTCTGGCTCGACCGTCGGGTCGAGGCGTCCGAACTGGACTGGAACCTCACCGGCATCGGCGCGCCCGAGGTGTGGGCGGGCGGCCTGTCCGGCGCCGGCGTGGACGTCGCCGTGCTGGACACCGGGGTCGACGCCACCCACCCCGACCTGGCGGGGCGGATCGCCGCCGAGGCCGACTTCACCGGCGCCGGCGACCCGGTCGACGGCCACGGGCACGGCACGCACGTCGCGTCGATCGTCGGCGGCAGCGGGGCCGGGGCCGACGGCGCCCGCCGGGGCGTCGCGCACGGCGCGCGGCTGCTGTCGGGCAAGGTCCTCGACAACGAGGGCTCCGGCCAGCTGTCCTGGGTGATCGCCGGCATGGAGTGGGCCGCCGGGCAGGGCGCCGACATCGTCAACCTGAGCCTGGGTGCCCGCGCGACCGGCGCCGACGACCCGGTGACGCTGGCGCTGGACGCGCTCACCGAGTCGACCGGCACGCTGTTCGTGGTGGCCGCCGGCAACAGCGGGCCCGGCCAGCTGTCGATCGAGAGCCCTGGCACGGCCGCCAACGCGCTGACCGTCGGGGCCACCACCCGCGCTGGCAGGGTCGCGCGGTTCTCCTCGTGGGGGCCGACGGTCGACTCGTACCGGGCCAAGCCCGACCTCGGCGCGCCCGGCGACGGCATCGTCGGCGCCGCGCTGGGCGGCGGCTACACCGAGGCCAGCGGCACCTCCCAGGCGACCCCGCACGTGGCCGGCGCCGCCGCGCTGCTGCGCGAGCTGCACCCCGACTGGGACTGGCGGCGGATCAAGAGCGCGCTGGTGTCCACCGCCGACCCGAAGTGGGGTGAGCGCCCGATGATCGACGGCGAGGGCGCCGGCGTGCTCGACCTGCCGGGCGCCACCACCGAGACCCTGGCGCTGAGCGTGCCGTCGATCGACTTCGGCTACCTGCGCTACCCCGAGGGCCGCGAGCCGCGCAGCCTGGAGGTGACGCTGACCAACACCGGCACGACCGCCGAGTCGGTGACCGCCAGTGACTTCGCCTACGACGGCCTGGACACCCGCGCCCCCGACGACCTGGTGACGATCGTCCCGCCGACCCTGGACGTGGCGCCCGGCGCGTCGGCGACGTTCACCGTCACCGTCACCCCGCGCAACGCCGAGCCCGGCCGGTACGTCGGTGCGGTGACCCTCGACCGGGTCGACCGGGAACCGATGGTGATGCCGTTGGCGTTCTACGCGGAGGCCCCGCGGGCCGACCTGCGGCTGACCGTGCTCAACCGCCGGGGCGAGCCGGACGCCGGGGGCACGGTGTGGCTGGGCAACGTCGAGGAGATCCACCCGACGACCGGCGGCGGGTTCACCATCGTGCAACTGGACGAGAACGGTCAGGGCACCGCGAGGCTGGTGCCCGGCCCGATCAGCGTGCTGACCACGATCGAGACCCCGGCGGCCGGGGACGCGCCGGCGACGGTGACCCTGGCCGGCGAGCCGGAGGTCATGCTGACCCAGGACCGGGACTACACCGTCGACGCGCGCCGGGCCAAGAAGCTCGAACCGGCGACGGTGACCGGCAAGAGCACCACGGTCGCGGTGGCGGCGGTGCACTACGCCCACCACGACGAGGCGAACACCGGCTCGATCGGCGAGGCGTTCCCGGTCACCGCCGAGGAGATCGCGCAGGGCCGGGTGTTCCTCCAGCCGACGACGCGCAAGCCGAGGTACGGCCGCACCGCGCTGCACACCCAGTGGGAGCTCGACGGCACCGGCCGCGACCGGGGCGAGCGGTTCGAGCTGCTCCTTGGCCAGGACGTGGTGCCCGACCCGCCCGCCTACCGGACCTCCACGCGGGAACTCGCGCGGCTGGACTCCGACTTGCGCACCGCCGGCCCCGGCGAGCAGGAGTACGTCGGCTCGTGGGAGATGCTGGGCTCGCTCTACCCCGGTTTCGGCTTCTACCGGCCGGAAACCGCGCCGCAGCGGCGGACCGAGTGGGTCAGCGCCCGGCCGGACGCGCAGTGGACGCAGTGTGTCGCCGGGCCGCGCTGGCTGCTCACCCAGTGTTCGCCGCCGACCAGCTACCGCGCCGGGTCGCGACACGCGCCGGTGTGGTTCCGGGCGATGACCCCGGGGGTGTTCCAGGGCTCGCACGACCGCACCCGGATGGACCTGCTGGTCGGGCTGACCGACGGCGAGCACCGGGGCAACCCCGATCCGGCGGCGATGGGCGAGACCTCCCTGCGGCTGTTCCGCGACGGGGTCGAGCAGCCGGCGGCGTTCCCCGGCAGCTCCTGGTTCGACATCGACTCGCCGGAGCGGGCCGAGTTCCGCCTGGAGCACACCGCCCGGCCGACGGGCGCGCTGCGACTGGGCAGTCGGATCGACACGACGTGGACGTTCCCGTCGGCCGCGCCGACCAACCCCGACCAGTGGGCCACCGATCCGAAGCTGCTGGCGGTGCACCAGCAGCCGCCGACCGACGCGCAGGGCCGGCTGGCGGCGCGGGTGCCGCTGGTGATGGGCGCGCGGCTGATCAGCAACCACAACCCGCTGCTGCCGATCACCACCGAGCGCGGCTCGCTGCGGCTGTGGACCTCGACCGACCAGGGCCGGCGGTGGGAGCGCGCGCTGGTGCTGCCGATGCCGGACGGCACGTTCCTGGTCGCCGCGCTGATCTCGCCCCGGTCGGGGCAGGCGGTGTCGGTGCGGGTCGAGGGGTCGGGCGAGCAGGGCAGGTCGATCAGCCAGACGATCGTCGACGCCTACCCCGTTCGCTAGAACACGTTCTTGTTTTGTCGCGCTTTCCGGCGCAGGCTGGAGGAATGGACCTCGTCGCACTCGAAGAGATCAGGCGCCTGAAGTACCGCTACCTGCGCTGCGTGGACACCAAGGACTGGGCCGGGGTGGCGGCGACCCTCACCGCCGACGCGACCGCCGACTACGGCACCCCGGCCCTGGGGGAGCCGCTGGCGCTGTCCGGGCGGGAGGCCGTCGTCGGCTTCCTGCGCGACCACCTCGGCCAGGACATGATCACCACCCACAGTGCCGGCCAGCCCGAGATCGACGTCGACGGCGACACCGCCAGTGGGGTGTGGAGCTTCGAGGACACGGTGATCGCGACCCGCCACCAGGTGGTGATCGCCGGCGCGGCGTTCTACGAGGACCGCTACCAGCGCACCGACGGCGTCTGGCTGATCCGGCACACCGGCTACCAGCGCACCTACGAGTACCGCCTCTCGCTGGCCGACCTGCCGGGGTTCCGGCTGACGGCCAACCGGTGGGCAGCGCACTCCGCCGGCTGAACCTACCGGTGTGGACGATCGCTGCCTATCGTTGCCAGAGTGCGCATCACCCGGAGACAAGCCCTTTCCCTGGTCCCCGCAGCCGGTATGACGGCACTGTCGGTGCCGACGGCCACCGCCCAGCCAGCCCGGCCCACCCCGCGCGCCGACGCCGACCGCCTGTTGGCCAACACCGTGGCGATCGTCGCCGGCACACCGGAGTCCAACGCCCGCCAGGAGGTCGCCGGCAAGCTCGCGCTGATCACCGACACCGCCCGCGCCCGGCTCGCCGGCCTGGACGCCGCCGGTGACGGCGAGCTGTTCGCCGGCGTGCCGCTGGGCACCGACGACGCCAACCTCAACCGCAGCTTCCAGTACCTCTACGAGATCGCGCTCGCCACCCGCGCGCCCGGCAGTGCCCTGCTCGACGACGAGGCGGTCCAGGACCGGGTCCTCGACGGCCTGCGCTGGCTGCACGAGCGGTACTACGGCGACCAGTCCGCCGGCTACTACGGGAACTGGTTCCACTGGGAGATCGGCATCTCCGCGTCGGTCACCAGGACACTGGTCCTGCTCGCCGGCCGGACCGGCGACCTGACCACCACCTACGTCGCGTCGATGGACGCCTACCTGCGCAACGGCAAGGACGGCGACGTCGACCTCGACTCGCGCTTCCACACCGGCGCGAACCTGGCCGACATCACCACCAACCGCGTCCTGCAGGGCGCGCTGCTGGGCGAGGACGCGCGGATCACCAAGGCGCTGGCCGACCAGCGCACGGTGTTCGCCACGATCGACCCGTACCACCTCCAGCACGGCGTGACCGACGGCTACTACGCCGACGGCTCGTTCATCCAGCACCACTCGGTGGCCTACACCGGCTCCTACGGCAAGGGCCTGCTGACCAGGGTCGTGCAGACGATCAAGATCCTGGACGGCACCGCGCACGCCGGCGGCGGCGACCTGGTCGAGGTCGTGCGCGGCTGGGTGGTGAACGGGTTCGCGCCGCTGATCTTCGAGGGCTGGATGATGGAGGTGGTCAAGGGCCGCGCGGTGTCGCGGACCACCACCGGTTACACCGACGTCGCGGTCGTGCTGGAGGCGATCGTCGACCTGGCCGACCACGTGCCGGACGCCGCCGCGCTCAAGGGCTACGTCAAGCACCTGCGGGAGTCCTCGGCCGCGCCGCTGGACCCGACCGGGTTCGTCTCGCCGGGCAGCATCCAGCGTTACGCCGACATCATGGCCGACCCGTCGGTCCCGGCCGGTGACCTGAACCCGCCGGCGCGCACGGTCGCGTTCAACGCCATGGACCGCACCGTGCACCGCCGCCCCGGCTACGCCTTCGCCCTGGCCCGCAGCTCCGACCGGATCAGCCGCTACGAGTACATGAACGGCGAGAACCTGGTGCCCTGGTTCTCCGGCGACGGCGCCCACCACCTGTACCTGTCGGGGCAGGACCAGACGGCGGCGCACGGCGTGGACTTCCTGACCACCGTCTCGCCCTACCGGCTGCCGGGCACGACCGTGCCGGTCGAGGAGCGGTCGACGATTCCCGAGCTGTACGGGCGGTTCTGGTACGAGAACCCGGGGCATCCGCTGGGCTTCACGTCCTCCTCGGAGTCGCAGAACACCTACGTCTACTTCCCGCGCGCCACCAACACCCACTCCGGCGGTGTCACGCTCGGCGCGTACGGGGCGGCGTCGATGGTGCTGGCCGACGACGTGCCCTTCGTCGACAAGGCGGCCGGGATCCTGCCGGACGACTTCGTGGCCTACCGCAACGCGCGGGCGACGAAGTCCTGGTTCCTGCTCGACGACGAGATCGTGGTGCTCGCCGCCGGCATCCACGACCCGGACGGCCGGGCCGTCGTGACCACTGTGGACAGTCGGATCGCCGCGCCGGCCGACCGGGTGGTGCTCGGCGGCGCCGTCCCCGGTACCAGCCGGCCCCGCTGGCTGCGCTACGCCAACGAGACCGAGGGCACGGCCGTGGGCTACGTGTTCCCGGACCGGCCGCGGGTCACCGTGGAGCTGGCGCCGGTGACCCGTAGCCGGCGGGTGGTGCGCGCGGCCAACCCGGACACCGCGGTCACCAAGAACGTGTTCACGGTCACCGTGGCCGGGGCGGGGGAGCTGGCCTACCTGCTGGTTCCCGGCGCGACCGAGGCGGCGTTGCTGGCGTATGCCAGGGGGCCGGTGCGGGTGCTGGCCAACGACCGGCGCGTGCAGGCGATCACCCACACCGGCCTGGGGCTGGTCGCCGCGAACACCTTCGCCGACGGCTGGGCGCACACCGGCCGGTTGTCGGTGCACGGCCCGGCGTCGGTGATCACCCGGCGGCTGCCGGACCGGCGGGTCGCGGTCGCGGTGTCGGACCCGACGATGGGCCGCGACGAGATCACGGTCCTGCTGCGCGGTCAGCGGCTGCGCCCGCTGGCGGTCGACGAGGGCGTCGAGGTGCGCCGGGTTCCGGGTGGTACCCAGGTCCGGGCCAGGACCCGGCAGGCCCACGGGGCGTCCTTCACCGCGACACTTGGCATATAACCCCTCAGCGGGTTATATATGGGGGCATGCGTTGGGTGCTGGTGCCGCTGGTGGTGGCCGTGCTGGTGGTCGTGGCGGTGGGCGCCGTATGAGCCCACCGCTGTTGCTGCTGGCCACGGGCGACACGATGGCCCACCGGGCGTCCTCGGTCGCCACCGGCGCCGAACTGCTGGCCGAGTCCGGGTACACCGGCGCGCGGGTCGTGGTCGAGGACGTGCTGGCCGAGCCGTCCTGGGACATCTCGACCGCCACCCAGTTCGCGCTGGCCAGGCGGGTGCGCCAGGCGCTGGCGGCCGACGGGTTCGCCGGTGTCGTGGTCACCCACGGCCTGGACACCCTGGCGGAGAGCGCATTCCTGGCCGATCTGACCGCCGGCCCGGCCGCCGCGCGCGGCGCGATCGTGTTCACCGGCGCCACCACCACCCTGGCCGTGGCCGACCCCGACGGCCCGGCCAACCTGGCCGCCGCGCTCACCCTGGCCGCCGACCCGGCCGCCCGGGGAGCCGGCGCGCTGGTGTGCCTGGGCGGGCAGGTGCACGCCGCCCGCTGGGCCACCCTCGCCGACCCGGTCGGCGCCACCCCGTTCACCTCCGGGTGGCACCCGCCGCTGGGTCGGGTCGACGGCGGCGCGGTCCGGCTCGACCGGCGCGGCCCCCGGCCACCGCGCGGCCCCGCCGAACCGGAGTCCGACGTCGCCCTGCTCGCGGTGTACCCGGACATGCCGCCCTCGCTGGTCACCACGGTCACCGACGCCGGGGCGCGCGGGCTGGTGCTGGCCGGTACCGGTGCCGGCAACGTTCCGGTCGAACTGTTCACCCAGGTCTTCGGGGCCGTGTCGATGGATGTCCCGGTGGTCGTCGCCTCCCGGGTACCGACCGGCTCAGTGGGCCTGGTCAGCGGTCTCGGCGCGATCGGCGCCGGAGGACTGTCACCCGAAAAGGCGAGGATCGGCCTGATGGTCGCCCTCGGTGACGGTGGTGGCGTGGTCGCGGCCCAGAAGTGGTTCGCCGCGCTGAACGCGCTGTAATCGTCAGACAGGGCACGGAAAACCGCCGGTACCCCCGGTGCGGGGGAGTCGCCGTCACGTGGGTTTCGGGTTGCATTCGGGGTGGTACGCATCGTCCACATGGGAGAGGGGGTGCGTGCCTGTGGAGCTTCGGAATTCGTCTCCGGCCACTTCTGGCCCCGTCACCCTGCTGGACGGCCGATACCGGATCGGTGAGGTTCTCGGCCGCGGTGGGGTGGCTACCGTGTACTCGGCGGTGGATGTCCTGCTCGGACGGGACGTCGCGGTGAAGGTGTTCCGGCGGGAAGGCAGCCGCCTGTCGCTCTACCGGTTCGCGGCCGAGGCCCGGCTGCTCGCGGGCCTGTCCCATCCCGGCCTCGTCACCGTGCACGACGTGTGCCTCGACGGCGACCAGCCCTACCTGGTGATGCAGCTGGTCGACGGCGGCACCCTGCGCGGCCAGATGGACCGCGGCCCGCTCGACCCGGTGGTCGCCGCTCGGGTCGGCACGCGGATCGCCGACGTGCTCGCCTACATCCACACCCGCGATATCGTGCACCGCGACGTCAAACCGTCCAACGTGCTCGTCGACGAGGGCGGCGAGGGCTTCCTCGCCGACTTCGGTATCGCCAGGGCCATGGGCGCCGCGCACCTCACCCTCACCGGTGAGCTGATCGGCACCGCCGCCTACCTGGCCCCCGAACAGGTCACCGACGTGGACGTCACGCCAAGGGCCGACATCTACGCGCTGGGCCTGGTCCTGCTGGAGTGCCTGACCGGCCGGCCCGAGTACACCGGCACGACCGTGGAGGCCGCGGTCGCCAGGCTCTCCCGCCAACCCCGGATCGGCGACGAGATCCCCGCGCCGTGGCGTGGCCTGCTCACCGCCATGACCTCCCGCGAACCGGTCGAACGCCCGGACGCCGCGACCTGCGCCGGCCTGCTCGGCGCCCTGGTCCGCGACCCGACGACGATCATCCCGGTGCTGCCGCTGCGGCGGGAGCCGAGGTTGGCCCGAGCCGGGCTGTTGATGGCGTCGCTGGCCGGCGCCCTGGCCATCGGCGTCGCCGGCTCGACGATCGTCGCCCCGGAACGCGGCGACGGGTCGACACCGGCGCGCAGCACACCGACGGTGTCCACACCGGCCCCGCTCGCCCCGGTCGCCAACTCGACCGCCGGCGAGCCCGAGCCCGCCGTCGAGCCGTCGCCGGCGACGCCGCTGCCGGCCGACACCCAGGCCAGGGTCGTGCCGAGCCTGTCCGGCCAGCCGGGACCCGGCCCCTGGCCCGGCCGGTAGCGGGTCAGGGACGAAACCAGGGTCATCAACGATGGCGCCGCGTCCGGGGAAGGGGACGGTGGAGGCATGACCACCACGTTGGCGAGGCCGCAGAGCAAGAAGATGATCGCCGGTGTGTGCGCCGGGATCGCCGACCGGTACGGCTGGCCGGTCGGCCGGGTGCGACTGGTGTTCGTGTTGTCCTGTTTGCTGCCCGGACCGCAGTTCGTCCTCTACCTGATCCTCTGGTTCGTGATGCCCAAGAGGTACTGACCCCACCCACCCGCAGGCCGGCACGTCCCACCAGTAGGTACGGTGCGGTGGAAAATCGTCGCCGGGAAACATGGGGGATGGCACTCAGGTGGGCACCGTTGTCGAGCAGCGGGTGGGTGAGCGGGCACCCACCGGGCGGCGGGGCGGGTTCCGGGCCGACATCCAGGCACTGCGGGCCGTCGCGGTGCTGGCGGTGGTGCTCAACCACCTGTGGCCGCAGTGGCTGACCGGCGGGTACGTCGGCGTCGACGTGTTCTTCGTCATCTCCGGGTACCTGATCAGCTCGCACCTGAGCCGGGAGATCACCGGCACCGGCCGGGTCCGGCTCGGCCGGTTCTACGCCCGCCGGGTGCGGCGACTGCTGCCGGCCGCGTTCCTCGTGCTGGGCGTGAGCCTGGTCGCCGCCTACTACCTGCTGCCCTACCCGCGCTGGGAGGCCACCGCGCAGGAGGCGTTCGCCAGCGCGCTCTACTTCGAGAACTGGTTGCTGGCGGCCAACTCCGTCGACTACTCGGCGTTCAACTCGGTCGCCAGCCTCGTCCAGCACTACTGGTCGCTGTCGGTCGAGGAACAGTTCTACCTGGTCTGGCCGCTGCTGCTGCTCCTGCTGTTCAAGCTGCGCGGCCGGCGCGCCCAGCTGATCGGGATCGCGGTCGTCGGCGTCGCCTCGCTCGGCTACAGCGTGTACCTGACCGAGGTGTCGCCGAACGAGGCCTACTTCGTGACCCCCGTGCGGGTGTGGGAGTTCGCGCTCGGCGCGCTGATCGCCCTGGCCGGCGGGCGGCTCGGGCTGCCCAGGATCACCGCCGCGCTGGCCGCGTTCGCCGGGTTCGCGCTGATCATCGGCACCGCCGTGCTCTACGGGCACGACACGCCGTTCCCCGGCTATCTCGCGCTCGGGCCCACGGTCGGCACCGCGCTGGTGATCGTCGCCGGCAACGGGCGGGACCGGCAGTGGCACTCGCCGGTGACCGGGTCGGCGCCCGTGCAGTTCCTCGGCAACGTCAGCTACTCGCTGTACCTGTGGCACTGGCCGCTGATCATGTTGGCGCCGTTCGTGCTCGGCGTCACCGACCTGGACGTGCCGACCCTGCTCGGCGTGTTCGCGGTCGCCGTGGTGCTGGCCTACCTGTCGAAGGTGCTGGTCGAGGACCGGGGCATGTCGTGGGGGCGGCTCACCCGCAGCTCCGGGCTGACCTTCACCGCCATGGTCGCCGGGCTCGTGGTCGTCGCCGTCGCCGCCGGGCTGCTGAACTGGACCTACGGCCGGCACGTCACGCAGGCCGAACGGGAGATGGCCGCCCAGCGCGCCAGCCTCTGCCACGGCGCCGGCGCCCTCGACCCGGCCAACGGCTGCCAGGACCCGCTCGGCCCGGCGAAGATCGTCGAGATGGGCCCGGCGAACCAGTACTACAAGACCCCGGACGAGTGCGAGCAGCTCGACGAGTACGCGGCCGGCGACACGAAGACCACGTCGATCTGCGACTTCAGCCGGGGCGCCGCGTCGCCCAGGACCGTGTGGCTGGTCGGCGACTCGCACGCCCAGCAGTGGCAGGGCGCGCTGTTCGAGCTGGCGCGGGAGAACCGCTGGGTGCTCAAACTGGGCTACCTCGGCGCCTGCCCGTTCGCCGACATCGACTACGTCGGCTACCGCACCCGCGCGCCCGAGGGCAGCACCGGCGCGTGCATGGACTGGACCGAGCGGATGGTCGACGTGATCGCCGCCGACGAACCGGACATCGTGGCCGTGTCGTTCTTCGCCCGCGAGGAGTTCGCCGACGACGGCAGCGACCGGGGCCAGCTCGACCAGTACCGCGACGGCCTGGAACCGTACTGGCGAACCTGGACCGAGGCCGGTGCCCGGGTCGTCGTGCTGGCCGACCCGCCGTACAACAGCAAGGTCCGCGACCGCGACTGCGTCACACTCAACCCGACCGACCCGCTGGCCTGCGCGGTCGACCGGGACACCGCGCACCCGCCGGACCCCCTGACCGAGGTCGCCAGGACCACCGACGGGGTGACCCTGGTCGACCTGTCAGACCACTTCTGTGACGCCGACCGGTGCTACGCGGTGGTCGGCAACGTCGCCGTGTACTACGACGGCGACCATCTGAACCTAGAGTTCGTCCGCTCGCTCACACCCCTGCTGGCCAGGGCTTTCACGGGCTGACGGGCGTCAGCCGCCGGGTGGGTCCGTCGATGGTTCTGTCGCCCTCGGCGGTGTCGGCGTCCTTGCCGGCCACCGTGCTCGCCACCGTGCCCGCCGGCTGCCGCTTCGGCGGTTGCGGCTTCGCGCCGTGCGGTGGCCTCGGCTTCGCACCGTGCGGTGGTTGCGGCTTGGGCGGTGTCTTCGCCCCGGCCGGTGGTTGGGGCTTGGCGTTGGGGCGGCCCTGCTGCCGGGCACCGTTGGACTGCTGCGCCTTGCCCTTGCGGGCCTGGGGACCGGGCCGGGACGAGGACTGCCGCTGCACCTGGGACGAGCCCTTGACCTGCGCCTTTCCGTTGGTGTTGGCGTGGTCGGTCGGTGTGGTGCTGTTGGCCTTGGGTGCGCTGGTGGTGGTTGGTGCCGGGGCCTTCGGTGGGGTGGAGCTGGTGCCGTTGGTGGCCGGCTCGGCCGGCGGCTGGGTTGGCGTGGTGCCGTTGGTCTGCGGCGTGCCGTTGGTGGTTGGCGCTGGGGCCTTCGGCTCGGAGGCGGTGGGCCTGGTGCCGTTGGTCCGCGCTGTGTCGTTGGCGGCTGGGGCGGTGTTCGCCGGCGCGGGGTTGGCTGGCCGCGTCTCGTTGACCTGCGCTTTTCCGTTGGTGTTGGCGTGGTCGGTCGGTGTGGTGCTGTTGGCCTTGGGTGCGCTGGTGGTGGTTGGCGCTGGGGCCTTCGGCTCGGAGGCGGTGGGCCTGGTGTCGTTGGTCCGCGCTGTGTCGTTGGCGGTCGGGGCGGTGTTCGCCGGCTCCGGGTCGGCCGGCTTCGTGCCGTTGACCTGGGTCTTTCCGTTGGTGGCTGGCTCGGGTGGGGGAGCGGCGGCCTGGAGGAGGGGTTCGGCCTTGGCCAGGATGTCGCGGGCGCTCTGGATGCGGGAGGCGACCTGCTCGCGGACGTCGTGCAGGGCGTTGACCTTGCGTTGGGCGGACTCGACGCGGTAGGTGGCGTCGGATTTGGCCTCGGCGACGCGGTTGGCGGCGTCGGCCTTCGCGACCGCCAGCAGGCGGGCGGTCTCGGTCCTGGCCTGCAGTTTCTGGCTGGCGATCTCCTGCATGGCCTCGGAGCGGCGCGCGGCCATGGCGACGTCGAAGTCCGACTCGATCCGCGCGCGGCGCTCGGCCGACCGGCGGTCCAGCTCCTCACGGCGACGGTCGGCCTCGGTCGTCATGTCGGCGACCTCGGCCCTGGTCTGGGCCAACAGCGTGCGGTGCTCGGTCTCCATCGCGCGGCGGCGGGTGTCCAGCTCGGCGATCGAGTCCTCGTAGCGCGCCCGCAGGCGCCCGGCCGCCTGCTCGGCGGTCGCCCAGCAGTTCTCGGCGGCGGCCTGGGCGCGGGCGGTGATCTCGGCCGCCTCCTCCTTGGCCAGCTCCAGCATGCGCCGTAACCGCTCCGGCAGGGCGGAGGGGTCGATCGGCGCGCGACTGAGCTCGTCGATGCGGCGTTCCAGCGTGTCGCGTTCTGCCCGGAGTTTCTCGACCTCCCTGGTGAGGCTCTCGGCGTGGTGGGCGTTCGCGTCGCGATCGGCGGCCAGCATGCGGAGCTCCTCCTCGACGCTCTGCACGTACTGGCGAACCGGACCGCGCCGGTAACCGCGCATCACCACGTCGAAACCGGTGTGCAGTGGTACCAGCTCCCTGCCGTCAGCCACCCGGCCATCACTCCCATCGACCCCGACTGTCTCAAATGGACAGATCAGGTTTGTCGCCAACGAACACTGTGTTGATTCCACGTATACCAGCAGAAGCAGCAGGCAGTGAAGGCCCTTCGGCGCATTGGATGATCAATTAACCGGACATTGAACCAGCTGATTTCCGAAATCGGTGGCTAGTAAGGAAAGTCGCCGATCCGGCGGCGAAGTTCCTCGGCGTGCGGCGCGAAGCCCATGGTGATCGAGTCGACAAGCCGCGCCGCCGGCTCGTCCAGGTGACGGGCCAGCCGGCCCGCCACGCGCCGCTCCCCGTCGGCGATCCCCACCTCGGTCGCCGCCTCGACCACCCGCCGCCAGAACGGTTCGTGGTCGAGCAGGTCACGCACCGTCGGCTCGTCCGGCGCGGTCCGCGCCACCACCGGGTCGGGCACCTCCCACGTGTGCTCGCCGTGCGCGACCCGCTCCGGGTCGACGCGCCCCGGCACGTGCACCGTCGCACCGGCGCCAACCGGTACGGTGACCCGCAACGTGAGCCGGCCACCGGCCCGCCGCCAGGTCACCGACGCCATCCCGTAGGGCGTGCGGTGGCTGGCCGACGCGTGCGTGAGCGCCGGCCCGGGCAGCGGGCGGACCAGCAGTTCGCGGTAGCCGGGCGCGGCGGGCGCGAGGCCGGCGACCGACCGGTGCAGCCAGTCGGCGACCGCGCCCAGCGCGTAGTGGTTGAACGAGGTCATCGCGCCCGGGTTGATCGACCCGTCAGGCGCCAGAGCGTCCCAGCGCTCCCACACCGTGGTCGCCCCGACGGTCACCGGGTACAGCCACGACGGGCAGCCGGTCTGGGTCAGCAGCCGGTACGCGACGTCGCTGTGCCCGGTCGCGCACAGCGCGTCGGTCACCAGCGGGGTGCCGACGAACCCGGTCGCCGTGCGGAAACCGGCGGCGCGCACCAGGTCGGCCAGCCGCTCACCGGCGCGGCGGCGCTGCCCGGCGGTCGGCAGCAGGTCCCCGGTGATCGCCAGCGCGTAGGCCGTCGGCGTCTCGCCGAGCACCCGGCCGCTCTCGGTGACGAACTCCCTGGTGAACGCCGCGCGGACCTCGTCGGCCAGCTCGTCGTAGCGCGCGGCCAGCGCGGTCTCGCCGAGCAGGCCGGCCACCTCGGCCAGCGCGCCCGCCGACCGGGCGAGGTAGGCGGTGGCGACCAGGTCCGGATCGGTGAGCGCGGCGAACGGGTCGTCGGGCGGTGCCGACGGGTCCAGCCAGTCACCGAACTGGAAGCCGCCCGACCACACCCGGTCCTCGCCGGCCAGGGCGGCGGCGTGGTCGACCCACGCGCACATGCCGGGCAGTTGCCGGCGCAGCAGACCGAGGTCGCCGGTGCGCTGGTGGAGCACGCGGGGCACCAGCACGGCGGCGTCGCTCCAGGCCGCCGCGCCGGGAGTCGGCCAGGGGAACACGTCGGGCACCACCCAGGGCACCGAGCCGTCGGCGCGCTGGTCGGCGGACAGGTCGGCCAGCCACGAGGTCAGGAAGCCGGCGCTGTCGAACAGGAACGCGGCGGTGGGGGCGAAGATCTGCGCGTCGCCGGTCCAGCCGAACCGCTCGTCGCGCTGCGGGCAGTCGGTCGGCACGTCGACGAAGTTGCCGCGCGCGCTCCACACCACGTTCTCGTGGAACCGGTTGAGCAGCGGGTTCGAACACTCGAACCAGCCGGCGCGCTCCAGATCGGTGCCGACGACCGCCGCGGTGACGTCGCCCGCGCGCAGCCCCGGCACGCCGGTGACCTCGGCGTAGCGGAAGCCGTGGCAGGTCAGGGCGGGTTCGAGCAGCTCGTCGCCGCCGGCGAGCAGGTAGCTGTCGGTGGCCTTCGCGCCGCGCAGCGGGCCGACCGCCAGCTCGCCGCCGTCGAGGACCTCGGCGTGCCGCACGGTGACCTCGGCGCCCTCGGTGCCGGCGCGGGACCGCAGCCGCACCCAGCCGACCAGGTTCTGCCCGAAGTCGACGATCGTGGCCCCCGACGGCGAGGTGCTGACCCCGACGGCCGGGACGGTCCCGGTCACCCGCACCGGCGGCCCGTCCGGGGCGACCAGCCGGGTCAGGTCGGTGTCCAGCTCGACCACCGGAACGTCCGCCGATGTGTCCACTGTGGATCTGTGGCGGAGGTCGGTGCGCTGACCGTCGTACAGGTCGTCGGCCAGCACACCGCTCTCGGTCGCCGTCCAGGCCCGGTCGGTGGCCAGCACGTGCGTGGCGCCGTCGACCGTGGTCACCTCCAGCTGGGCGAGCAGCCCGAGCCGGTCGCCGTAGTGCGCGCGCTCGCCGCGCCAGCCCAGCCGCCCCCGGAACCACCCGTTGCCCAACAGCACCTCGACGACGTTGTCCCCGGCGCGGACCAGGTCGGTGACGTCGTGGGTGTGGTAGCGCAGGCGGTGGTGGTAGCTGGTCCAGCCGGGGGCGAGCACGTGGTCACCGGCGCGCCGGCCGTTGACCCACGGCACACACAGCCCGTGCGCCGTGATCCGCAACCGCGCGGTGCGCACCTCACCGGGCACGGTCAGCCGCCCGGTCATGACCGGCGCGTGTCGGGTGTCCGCGCCGATCATCGTGGCCGACCAGTCCGCCGCCGACAGCAGCCCGGCCTCCACGACCGCCGGCTCACTCCACGGCGACCAGTCCGCGCCGAGCACCCGCACCCGCACCTCGACCCGCTCACGCGAGACCAGCGGCTCACCCGGCCACGGCACCAACACCTGCTCGGCGGACTCGACGACGAACCGCCGCCCACCGGCCTCGACCTCGTAGGCACGCTGCCGAAACCCCGGCTCGGCCGCCGGCACGTGCCAGGACAGGCGAGGCGCCGGGGTGCCGATACCCAGCACCGGCGCGGGTTGGTGCTCGAAACGGAGACCAGCGGGCGCGTCGACCATGTCCTCGGTGGTAGCACATCGCCGGCGGGGCCGGCGCGCGTCAGCGGGTGCGGCGACGTGGGTTGTCGAGTGGGTTCCGAGTGGCGGCCCAGACCCGCCCGGCGTGGGCCGGGGGAGCGTCGGCCGGCGTGGTTCGGGGTGGCGCGCCCCGCGTGCGCGGCGTCGCCCCGCACGAGTTTGGCGACCGTTTCGCCCGTGTCCTCGCCGGTGTCTTCGCCGATGTCTTGGCGCGTGTCTTCGCGCGTGTCTTCGCGCTTCGCGGTGTTCTCGCCGTGTCTTGGCGCGTGTCTTCGCCGGTGTCTTCGCAGGTCTTCGCGCAGGTCTTCGGCAGGTCTTCGCGCAGGTCTCGCCCGTTTCGCGGCGTCCAGGGGCGTGGGGATCCCCCCGTTTTCCAGCGTACTTGGCGGGGACGACATTTTCTGGTGGCGATGGGGAGGGCTGTGGACAACCGGCCACCCGTGGGGCGGGGCCGGGTGGTGGCGCGTCGGTGTGTGGTCAGGTGAGGACGTGGTCGGCGGCTTCGCGGGCGATGTCGATGCGTGACCGGACACCGAGCTTGGCCAGGATGTGCGAGACGTGCGTGCCGACGGTGCGTGGCGAGAGCACCAGTCGCTCGGCGATCTGCCGGTTGGGCAGGCCCGCCGCGACCATGCCGGCGATCTTGGTCTCGGTCGGTGTCAGGCTTCCCCAGCCGGATTTGGCCTGGCGGTGTTTGGCGCGCGGGCCTCGCCGTATGCCGTAGCGGCGCAGGCTGGCCCGCAGGTGGGTCTGGTCCCAGTTCGCGCCCAGGTGGCTGTAGAGGTCGTCGGCGGTGGTGAACGCGGCGCGGGCGGCCTCCCGGTCACCTCGGCCGACGTGGGTGATGGCCGCCGCCTCCAGGGCCTTGGCGCGTAGCAGGGGGCGGCCGGCCTGGTCGTAGCGTTCGGCGGCGTGCAGCAGCAGGGCCGGGTCCCGGTCGAGCAGGCCCCGGCAGTACGCGGCGGCCGCCAGCCGGTGCGGCACCTGCGACTGCCGCGCCAGCATCGTGGCCTGCGCGGCGATGTCCGACGCGGTGCCGGTCGTGCCGACCTGGGCGGCCAGCCGCGCGGCCTCGGGCAGCAGGTCCTCCATCTCGTCGAGTTCCTCGGCGTGGCCGGTGACGCACGCGGTCAGCTCGGCCAGCGCCTCGGCCGGCGCGTCGTTGATCTCGTGGTGCAGGCTGCGGGCCAGTGTCAGCGACGCGATCACCCGGTTGCCGATCTTGTCGGCGCTCGGCGCGGCCAGGCGCAGGTGTTCGCGCGCGGTCGCCGGGTCGCCCCGGTGGAAGGCGATCACCGCGGCGATGCCCCGGTCGCAGCAGGTGACGCCGGGGTCCTTGAAGTCGTCGGACAGGGTCTCGATCTCGGCCTGGGCGTCGTCCCAGCGGCCCACCTCGAACAGCAGCTCGGTGAGCGCGGTCTGCGCCTGGGCCAGCCGCACCAGGCTGCCGGAGCGGTCGGCCTGGTCGCGCACCCGTTCGGCCACCCGCAGCGCGTCGTCGTAGCGGTCGAGGTCGCCGAGCGCGACCGCCTTGTTGATCTGCAACAGCAGGCCGAGATCGGTGAGCAGGGTGTCGTCCTCGACGACCTCCAGCGCCCGCTCGAACAGCGGCAGCGCGTCCTCGACGTTGCCCTGCATCATCGACACGATGATCAACACGTGCAGCGCCCACGCGACCGCCCAGCTGTCGCCGGTCTGCTCGGCGGTGGTGAGCGCCTCGGCGGCCACTCGCCCGGCGACGGTGACCTCACCGAGATCACGGTGGGCCCGGGCGGTCATCACCAGCAGCCGGGCGCGGTGGCGGGCGGAGATGTCGGGCAGGGTGAGCGCGCGGGCCAGTGACTCGAACGACTCGTCCGCCCGGCCGGCCAGCGCGCGGCACTGGGACACCGTCCAGTGCAGGTCGGTGAGCAGATCGGGGTTGGTGATCACGGCCATCGCGCGGTGGGCCACCCGTTCGGCCTTCACGTGGTCGCCGGAGCGGAACAGCGCGTCGGCCAGCCGGCAGGTCAGCACCGCGCCTCTCGGGGTGCTCGCGGGGGAGCGGCGGGAGGCCTGGCGCAGCAGGTCGATGGCGGTCCTGGGGGTCTGGGCGATGAGCGTGGGTGCCGCCTCGGCCAGCCAGTCCAGCAGCGCCTCGTCGAGCGGACCGGCGCCGGGCGCGCTGACCGCCGCGAGCAGTTGGCGGGCGACGCGGTCGTGCGGCGCGCCGGCCTCGGCCAGTGCGCGGGCGGCGTCACGGTGCCAGGCGGGACGCACGGAGTCGGCGATGTCGTCGTAGAGGGCCTGGCGGATCAGCGGGTGGCGGAAGGCGAGTTTCTCGCGGGCCTCCTTGAGGACGCCGGCCGTGCGGGCCTCGTCGATGGCGGGCACCAGGTCCACGATCCGGCTGTTGAGCACCAGGGCGAGGTCGGAGACCAGGAACTCCGTGCCGAGCAGGGCGGCGGCCTGGAGTGTGCCGCGCAGGTCGCGGGGCAGGAAGTCGAGTCGGTGGGCGATCGCGGCGTAGAGGGAGTCGGGGACGGGGCCACCGGTCACCTCGACGGTGCCGGAACCGTTGACCTTCAACCGGTTCGAGCGCAGCAGTGCCTCCATCAGTTCGGTCACGTACAGCGGGTTGCCGGCGGCCCCGTCGGCGAGCCGCAGCAGATCCTCGCCGGGGCTGCCGGCGGCGATCGCGGTGACCAGGTTCGCGACCGCCTTGGGGGGCAGCCCGCCGAGGCGGACGGTGCCGGGCTCGCCGACCGCGCGCCGAACCGCGTCAAGTTCGTCGCGCTGGGGGATCGGCCGGACGATGCCGATCAGCAGCAGGGCGGACCGGTCGACCAGTCTGGTGAGGTACTCCCAGACCCCGATCGTCGCGGCGTCCGCCCATTGCAGGTCATCGACCACGATGACGGTCGGGGCCGCGCTGCAGAGTTCGGTCAGCAGGGTGAGCATCTGTTCGCAGGCCGCGACCGTCGGGTCGGCGCCGGCGTTGACCTCGCCCCGCAGCAGTCGCTGGATGGTCACGAAACGGGGCTCGTTGTCCAGTTCCCTCGCCCGCAACGCATCCAGCAACGGCCGCAGGGGCAGTGCCTGGCCGAGTTCGTCGCCTTCGGCCCAGAACGCCTGGCAGCCGTGGGCCTCGGCGACCGTGACCACGGTTCGCACGAGGGCTGACTTGCCGATGCCCGGCTCGCCCTCGACCAGGACCGCCCGCCCTGTCCCGGCGGTGAGATCCTCGGCCCATTCGGCGAGTTTGAGGAGTTCGGCGTCACGGCCAACAAGCGCAGACGCACCACCCGGCATGGTTCGACGATATGACGTGCCGTGGCCGTGAGCATCGGCCATCCGGGCGGTATGTGCGAACCCGCCCGTAGTGGGGGTACACCACATCACCCGTGAACCACACCGTGTTCGGTTGAGCGGCTCCAGTCGTTAGCCGCTCGTTAGCTGCTGGTTATTTCCCTTATTGCACCTCGCATGCCATAGTTAATTTTGTAAGACGATATGTTGGGCCCCTTCTAAACCCTCTGCGCGCTACCGGCATGCCGCCCGTTGGATTGTTGTGCTGTTTTCTCGGTAGGGAAACCAAGGGAGGCGAGATGAGAATCGCGCGAATGGTCACAGCCCTTGTCGCAGCTATTCTGTTGGCGTTCGCAGGTGCAGGTGCAGCGGCGGCTGACCCGCCGCCGATGACCCACAACGGCGCTACGCCGGACATGACACACAACTGAGTGGTATTTCTCTTCATCAGTGGATCGCGCACCTGGGTCGTGCCAGAAAACCGTCCAGATCGAGCTGCGTCGGCCGCAGGTCTTCATCGTCGATGGCCCCACCATCTCCGTTCAGACCTGCGGCCCGGTGCACCGCACGATTCTGCAGTGCATAGCCGAGGTCGACGAGCCGCCCGCCCAGGGCGCATTCATCCGCGACGCCCACCTGATCACGTCTTCCGGCGTCCGCGTCGAGAAGCCGGAGAACGTAGCGGGCAATCTGGTTGTTGACGCTGGACAGTTCGGCCACGAGCACCAGCTCGTCGTGCCAGTCCGGAGCGGTCACCGCTTCACCCATCTCGTGTGCGCTCTTCCACTGTTTTGACCTGTGCCACTCTTGACCTGTCTCAGGGCTGAGACATCGGTCAGGTGACGTATGTGTTGCGCCGGCACGCCCGGCTCCGATCGCGGCGACACCGCGCTGACCAGCGAGAACGCCGAACCCTGGGATTGTGCGAAGATGTGCCGGCCAGAACGCGACTGCCTGGGGGGCGTACTCGATATGGCCGGATGGTTACCGCTGTCGTTGGTCGCCATGGCGGCGGCCACGACCCTCGCCGGATGCGCCGACGAGTCCGAGAACCTGCTCGGCGACCTCACCACGATCGACCCGTGCAGTCTCACCTCGCCGGAGGTGTTCGCACGGTTCGGGTCGGCCGAGTTCGGCGAGCCGGAGGGCTTCGGCTCCTGCCGGATCCTGGTCACCGTCGCCGGTGACGAGCCGGGCGACGAACCCGAGGAGATCTCGGTCTTCGTCGGTGAGCTGATCCGGCCCAGCGAGCTCACCTGGGAGCTGGAGCCCGCGCGCGAGGAGGTCGCCGACTCGGTCCACCTCACCGAGCTGCGCGACCTGGGCGGCAGTTGCGCCCAGGAGCTGGTGTTCGCCGACGAGGACCTGGCGCTCACCGTCCAGACCCGCCAGGACACGACCGTCCGGGCGATGCCCACCTGTGACCTGGCCGAGGCCGGGATGGCCAGGGTCGTCGAGGTGATCCTGGACGGGAAGGTGAAGCACCGGACACCGCCGCCGAACTCGCTGACCGGCGTCGACGCCTGCGACCTGCTCGACGAGGACCTGGTCACCGGTCTTCCCGGCTACGCGGACGCGCGGCGGCTCACCCCGCCGGGACGGCACGAATGCCGCTGGCGGGCCGAGGTCAGCCTCGCGTTGCGGTTCCTCGTCGGCCCGCCGTCGCGACCGGGTACCGACGGCGTCGGTGAGCGTGGCTCCACCGTGATCGCCGGCCGGCCGACGGCCACCCAGATCGTGGGGGCCACCGCGACGTCGGGCGGGTTCTGTCAGGTGTGGACCCAGCACATCTCCTACGGAGCTTCCGAGGTCGTCGAGATCGTGCGGGTCGACGTCGAGCTGCCCGTCGGCACGCTGGACGAGGTCGCGCAGGGCCAGTGGCTCTCCGTCGGCTGTGAAGGGGCGCTCGCGATCGCCGAACACGCGTGGGCCAAGCTGCCGGCGATCTGACACTCTCCGTGACAAAACTGCCTCATGCAGGGCGCTGACCACTCGAAAGGCGCACTGGCGGATCTGACGCTACCGTGGTTTTGGTTCAGCCAGTAGCCGGCCTTCTGTGAGGTGGCCATGGTGGTCCACATCGAACGAGAGATCCACGACTTCGTCGTCCTGACCCGGGTCCACGGGGAACTCGACCACGACAGTCTCGACCAGCTGCGCCGCGCGTTCGCCACCGCGCTCGCCCTGGCGACGCCGCCGTTCCCGCTGGTCGTCGATCTCGACGGGGTCACGTTCCTGACCTCGGCGGGGCTCAACGAGCTGTACCTGACCGACCAGCGGGCCCGCGCCCGCGGCGTCGACCTGCGCATCGTCGCCACCCGCCGCGAGGTGCTGCGCCCGATGGAGATCACCCGGCTCACCGACCTGCTCGACGTCCGGGAGACCCTCCAGGACGCCCTGTCCACCGCCGTCACGGCGAAACAGCCCTGACGTGTAACGCGGGGCGACCCGCTCGCGATGAGCGGGTTGCCCCGTGTTGCTGACGGACCCCCGACCTGGCAGCAACACGGGGTTTCCTCGTTCGTGGCGGCGAAATTCACCCGGTCGCGTGGCAGACTGGGATCGTGCCGCACATCCCGTTCGGCCATGGGCGCCGACTGCCGGCGTGGGCGATGCAGCTGGCCCTCGCGGTGGTGGCCTGCGCCCTGGCCCTCGGCGGCGCCGCGCTGCTCGCCGACCACCGGTGGATGGGCGGCACCGTGCTGTTCGGCCTGGCCGTGCTGGCCGCCCTCACCGCCGCCGTGCTGCGCCGCCCGTCGACCGGCCGGCGTTCCTGAGCGCTACTTCCACACGATCGGCTCGCTGTCGTAGTCGACCGTCGCCCCGGCGGCCACGTCGGTGTGGCTGTCGTCGCCGTAGGCGGCGCCGGTGACCTTCGCCGAGGCCGGCGCCAGCGCCAACGTGCACGTCTCGTAGGTGGTGCCGGCCGAGGTGAAGTCCTCGCCGCCCTCACCCTTCACACACGGCGTGAACGACGAGGGCACCGAGAACACGCCGCCGGCCTCCGACCCGTCGGCCAGCAGGCCGTCGATCGACGGAATGCTCGTGAACGAGAAGTCGCCGCCGCTCTCGTTGCTCACCGTGATCCGCACGTAGAACGGCACCATGCCCTCGACCTGCGCGCCGAGGTCCAGCGGCGCCAGGTCGGCCGCCGCGCCCGCCTCGATCGCGGTCACCGTCACGCCCAGCGCACCGTCGACGCCGGACGACTGGTAGGGCACGACCGCCTTCTCGCCGAAGGCGAGCGCGGTGCCCTGCGGCGTGAACTCCACGTCGCCGGCCGGCGCGGCCGGCTCCTCGGACTCCGCCGGCTCGCTCGGCTCCTCGGTCTGGTCGACCGTCGCCTCCGGGGTGTCGGTCGCCGCCGGTGAACCCGACTCCTCCGCGCAGGCGGACAACGTGGTGAGGGCGGCGACGGCGGCCAGGGCCGGCAGGACACGTGACATGGTGGAACTCCCCTGTGGAAATCGACTGATGCCGGGGAGCGTGCCGCCGCGTGGCAACCCAACGGTTACCCGAGGGCTAATCCGCAGCGTGAAACGGTACTTTTGGGCGGGTGATCCGGTTCCGGGTACTCGGTCCGCTCGAGGTGCTGCGCGACGGGCAGCCGCTGGCCGTGCCGGCCGGGCAGGCCAGAGGGCTGCTCGGGACGCTGCTGCTGCACGCCGGCCAGGTCGTCACCACCGAGACACTGGCCCCCGCGCTGTGGGACGGCCCGCCGCCGCCCACGTTCCGCAAGCTCATCCAGGTCCGGCTCTCCCAACTGCGCACCCTGCTCGGCGCCGACGCCGACCTCGACGGCTCCCGCCAGGGCTACCGGCTGACCATCCCCGACGGCTCGCTGGACCTGCTGGAGTTCCGCCGGCTGGCCGCCGAGGGCGACGTCGACTCGCTGGACCGGGCGCTGACCCTGTGGCGCGGCCGCCCGCTGCCCGAGCTGGCCGGCACGGTCCTGGGCGCGCGGCTGGTCACCGGGCTGACCGAGGAACACCTCGCCGCCGTCGAGACCCACGCCGACGCCGCGCTGGCCGCCGGCCGCTGCCCCGACCTGGTCGCCCGGCTGACCCCGGTGGTGGCCGACCACCCGCTGCGCGAACGGGTCCGCGCCCAGCTGATGCGCGCCCTGCACCGCGACGGCCGGCAGGCCGACGCGCTGGCCGTGTTCGCCGACGGCCGCCGGCTGCTGGTCGAGGAACTGGGCACCGACCCAGGGCCGAGGCTGCGAGAGGCGCACGCCGCCGTCCTGGCCGGCGAACCGGAACAGCGGGCCGACACCCCGACCGTGCCGCGCCAGCTGCCGCCGGCCGCGCGGGTGTTCGTCGGCCGGGACACCGAGCACGCCGCGCTGCTCGACGCCGCCGGGCGCGGAGTGCCGGTGGCCGTGCACGGGCCCGGCGGCCAGGGCAAGTCCGCCCTGGTCGTGCAGGCCGCGCACGCGCTGGCGCCGGAGTTCCCCGACGGCCAGCTCTACGTCGACCTGCTCGGCTCGACGCCGGGCGCGACACCGCTGGCGCCGGTGGCGGCGCTGCGCCGGCTGCTGCGCGGGCTCGGTGTCGCGCCCACCGCGCTGCCCGACGACCCGGTGGAGGCGGCCGCGCTGTACCGGTCGACCGTCGCCGCGCGCCGCGTGCTGGTGGTGTTGGACAACGCGGTCGACGGCGCCCAGGTCGCGCCGCTGCTGCCGGCCGCCCCCGGCAGTGCCGTTCTGCTGACCAGCCGGCGGCTGCTGGCCACCGTCGAGGCCACCCACCTCGCGCTCGACCCGCTGCCGGTCGTCGAGGCCGTCGACCTGCTGGTGCGCCACTCCGGGCGGGTGTTCGACGGGCACGACCGGGTGCTGGCCGAGCGGATCGCGCGGCTGTGCGACCAGCTGCCGCTGGCGCTGCGGATCGCCGCCGCCCGGCTGCGCAGCCGTCCCGACTGGACGGTCGAGGACCTCGCGTCGCGGCTGTCCGACGAGCGCCACCGCCTCGACGAGCTGAACTTCGACAACCTGGCCGTGCGGTCGAGCCTGGAGCTGAGCCAGCGGGACCTCGACGCGCCGACCGCCCGCGCGTTCCGGTTGCTGGCCCAGCTGCCGGTGCCGTTCCTGTCGACCCCGGTGGCCGCGGCGCTGCTGGACGTCGACGAGCCGGCGGTCGACCGGATGCTGGACACGCTCATCCGCGGCCGGCTGGTCGAAACCAGTGCCCCCGGACGGTTCCGGCTGCACGACCTGGTGCGGCTGTTCGCCGTCGAACAGGACTTCGAGTCGGCCGCTGACCGCGCGGCGGCCGTGACCAGGGCGTTGGACCACTACCAGAGCCAGTTGGAGGAGGCGCACACCCGGCTGCGCCCGCACACCACGCGCGGCGGCCCGCGCGGGCGGCTGCCGGGCCTGCGCGAGGCGGTGCGCTGGATCAGCGACGAGACCCAGAACCTGGTGGCCGCCACCCGGGTGGCGGCCGAGTCGGCGGAGCTGGCGCCCTACGCGCTGACCATCACCCACCGCCTGCGGCTGTACCTGTGGGGCCAGGAGATGCGCACCGAGGCGATCGAGATCGGCCAGGTCGCCGGCGCCGCCGCCACCCGCATCGGCACCGACGAGGCGGTGGCGACCGCGCTGGACGTGCAGGCCGCCGCCAACCAGCGCCTGGGCCGGCTGGACGTGGCGCTGATCCAGTTCCGCACCCAGCTGCGCATCCACCGCACCCTGGGCGACCCGATCGGCCAGGCCCGGTCGCTGGGCAACCTGGGCATCGTGCTGCGCGACCTGGACCGCCTCGACGAGGCGATGGCCTCGTTCACCGAGGCCGGTGCCCTGTTCACCGAACACGGCCGCACCGACACCCGCCCGCTGCTGCTGTGCTGTGTGGCCGACGTGTACCAGCAGGCCGGCCGCTACGCCGAGGCACTGGCCCAGGCCAGCCAGGCCCTGGACCTCGCGGCCGGCGACCCGACCTGTGTCGCCTACGCACACGTGAACCTGGGCCTGGCGCACTGCCAACTCGGCGACCTGCCGGCGGCCATGGCCGCGTTCGACCGCTGCGTCGAGCTGTACCGCGAACTGCACCTGCCGCACGACGAGTGGGAGGTGCTGCTGTGCCGCTCCCAGGTCCACCTGCGCCTCGGCGACCCGAACGCCGCCCTGGCCGACGCCTACCACGCCCTGGAACTGGTGGGCCAGGACGGCGACCAGTACGGCCTGGGGGCAGCGCACCGGCAGATCGCCCGTGCGCTTCGCCTGCTGCACAACGATTCCGCCGTCCACCACGAGTGGACGGCGCGCACGATGCTGGCCGCCTCGCACATCAACCTGCTGCTCGAACCCGTCCTGTCACCGGTGGAGACACCGGCGACACTCGCGCCCCGGTAGATCTCGCCGCGTCCTGGGCCGGCCTGCCTGTCCGCAGGTCGGCCCAGGTCGACGGGACTGGGCGGACCGAAGTGTTTCGGCTCGGTTCAGATACCGAACGGTGCCGCGTAGCGGACGGTGCCGCTGGGCAACTGTTCAGCGTTGAGGCTCAGCGCCATCAACGCCTCGTCGGGGACGTCGATACTGAGCCGGATGCCGTACTCGGATGCGCGGGTGAACCCGAATCGCGGGTAGTAGGTCGGATGCCCGAGGACGATCACGAAGTGCTCGCCCGCCTGCTGGGCGGCTTCGAGAGCGGCACGGATGGCGGCCGAGCCTGCCCCGGTCCTCTGGTGCGTGGGTACGACGGCGCACGGTCCCAGGCACAGCGCCGGGGTGTCGTCGACGTGACAGCGAGTCAGCAGCGCGTAACCGACGGGGTTGCCGTCCGGTCCTGCGCTGAAGATGGACAGGCCGTCCATCCACGCCGGGTCGGTGCGCAGTGCGTCGACGAGGTCGGCCTCCTCGGCGGTGTCGAACGCGGCGAGGTTGATCTCGCGGATCGCGGGGATGTCAGCGTCGGTCTCGGCGCGAGTGATCCAGTCGGTACCAGTGTTCACAACAGTGTGCTCCGATTCGTGATGGTGAGTTGCTCGGCGAGGACGTCGGCGGGCCGGCGGGCGCGAGCGCCGCCGGCCTGCCGACTCGCGGGCCGGGAGGTCCCCTGGCCGCGTGATGCCACCGGTGGCGTCAGCGCTGGCGGTCGCGGAAACGGTAGGTAGCGCGCAGATCCCGCGTGATCGCCTTCTTGGTCCTGCTTCCCTTGCTCGACTCGCGGGCGTTGCCCCGGGCCGCCGCCCGCTCGCTTTCGCGCAACAGCTTTCGGTAGCGATCGAGGCGGCCCACGTCCAACCTGCCGTCGACCACGGCTTCCTGGACGGCGCAGCCGGGTTCGCTGCGGTGTTCGCAGTCACGGAAGGTGCAGTCCCGGGCGTAGGCCTCGATCTCGGAGAACACCAACTCGACCCCGTCGGCGGCGTCCTGCAGTCCGATACCGCGCAAACCCGGGGTGTCGATGAGCACCCCGCCGCCGGGCAGTGGCAACAACTCGCGGTGCACAGTGGTGTGCCGGCCCTTGCCGTCGCCGGCCCGAACTTCGCTGGTGCCCATGTGTTCCCGCCCGAGCAGGGCGTTGGCGAGCGTGGACTTTCCCGCCCCCGACGGGCCGAGCAGGACCGTGGTTCCGGTCACCACCTCCGACAGGACGTCCAGCCCCGCCCCGGTCGTGGCGCTGGTGGTGACGATGTCCACCCCGGGCGCCAGGGCGGTGACGACGGCCAGGGCCGTACCGGGGTCGTCGGCGACGTCGGCCTTGGTGAGTGCGACGACCGGTGTCGCGCCGCTGTCCCAGGCCAGCGCGAGCAGGCGCTCGACCCGGCCCGCGTTCAGCGGTGCCGCCAGCGAGACCGCGATGACGACGGAGTCGACGTTCGCCGCCAGGACCTGCTGGTGGGAGGTCCGATCCGACGAGGCCCGGGTGATCGCACCGCGCCGTGGCAGCAGCGCCACCAGTTCCGGTTGCTGGCCGGGGCGCAGCGCCGCCCAGTCGCCGGTGCACACGGAACGGGCGGGGTCGGGGGAGGCGACCGCCGCGCTGTCGGCGCGGACAGGACCCGACGCGGTCAGCGTGTCACAGCGGCCGCGGTCGACCCGCACGACACGAGCGGGAACGAGACCGGCCGCCGCGTGCTCCACGAACAGTGCCGCGAACGAGTCGTCCCAGCCGAGCGCGGACAGCTCGAACGAGGACGAGGAAGATCGAGATGAGTACATGGTGAGACCCTTGGGAAAAGGGGCCCCGCACGGAGACCGACACCATCGAGCCGGCGAACCGAGGTGGTTCGCGCCGCTGGCGGCGATGGGAGTCGATCAGACCGGAGCCCGGGACGTGAGGATGATCTGGGCGCCGCGCAGTGCGGCGGTCTTCACCGCGATCATCAACACACCTCCCGCTCTCTCGCATCATGCCGAACTCGGACGCGTGACCCTAACACCTGACGGCCGCACCCCACCAGCCGTGCCTCACGGAGCCGGACGGGGGACCACGGTTCGCTGGCCGACGTCGGGTCACTGGTCCCAGGTGACGGGGAGGCGGCGCACGCCGTAGGTGACGGTGTCGGTCGCGAACTGGATCTCGGCGGCGTCGACGGCGAGGCGCAGGCTCGGGAACCGGTGGAGCAGGGCGTGGTAGCCGACTCGCAGTTCGACCCGGGCGAGTTGCTGGCCGAGGCACTGGTGGATGCCGTGGCCGAACGCGAGGTGGCCGGAGGTGGTCCGGGTGAGGTCGAGCCGGTCGGGTCGCGGGAAGCGGGCGGGGTCGCGGTTGGCCGAGGGCAGGGAGACCGTGACGTTCTCGCCAGCCGTGATGTGGTGGCCCGCGATCGTGAGATCCTCGAGCGCGGTCCTTGTCGGTCCGATATGGACGATCGAGAGATGGCGCAGCAGTTCCTCGACCGCGTTGTCGGTCAGCGCCGGGTCGGCGCGCAGTGCCGCCAGCTGGTCGGGGTTGGTCAGCAGCGCGTACAGGCCGAGCGCCAGCATGTTCGCGGTCGTCTCGTGGCCCGCGATGAGCAGCATGACCGCGATGGCGGTGAGCTCGTTGTCGTCGACCTCGCCGCCCCGGACCAGGTCGCTGATCAGGTCACCGGTCGGCCTGGCGCGCTTGTGTGCCACCAGTTCGCCGAGGAACCCGGTGAGGTCGGCCATCGCCGCGGCGGTCCGCGCCGGGGTCGTGTCCAGGCTCGCGATCACGGCCGTGTCCCGCTGGAAGCGGTCACGGTCGCTGTGGGGAACACCGAGGAGGTCGCAGATGGCCAGCGACGGGATCGGCAGCGCGAACGCCTCGACCAGGTCGACGGGTGGTCCCTGACGTCGCATCGCGTCGAGGTGCTCGGTGGTGTGGCGCTCGATCAGCGGTTCGAGCAGGCGCATCCGCCGCACGGTGAACTGGCCGGTGAGCAGCCGGCGATACCGGGTGTGGTCCGGCGGATCCATGGCGATGAACACGCCCGGCGGCGCGGGGTCGGCCGGCCCCGTCGCGCTGACCGGCGAGTGCCGCAGCTCCGCCCTGGCGCTGAGCCGGGGATCGGCGAGTACCGCACGTGCGGCGTCGTGCCCGGTCACCAGCCAGCCGAGGTGACCGTCGGGATAGGGCAGACGGCTGACCGGCGCCCGCGCACGGAGCCCGACGGGCGGGTCGAGCGGGTGTGCGCGATCGGTGGGCAGGCCGGTCACCGGGTGCCGCCCTGACCGTGGTGGGCACGGAGTGCGGCGGCCAGCAGTTCGGCGCGTTCGGCCTTGCGCAGCCCTCGGTCGCGGCCGGCCAGGATCATTCGGGTGCCGTCCTTGGCGACGGCGATCGCCGCCTGGGCGCGGATCCTCGCGGCCGTGGTGGGTCTCGGGCCGGCGAGCGCGGCGACGATCCTGGAGTCCTTGTCCCGCAGTCGGTAGTCGGACTCGCGCTGGGACAGTGCGGCGACCACCGACGGGTCGTTGCCGAACACGGCCAGTACCGTCCCGGCGCCGGCGACCAGGTCGACGAGCGCGCCGAGCAGTTCCTCGGCGGTGGCGTTGCCGTCGGCGAGCTCGGCGATCCTGGCGTGGGCGGCGAGCGAGTCGCCCAGGATCGCGTCGAGGATGTGCTCCTTGGACGGGAAATGGTAGTAGAGCGCGGCTTTGCTGGTGCCGAGCCGTCCGGTGATGTCGGCGATCGATGTCCCGGCGTAGCCCTTGGTCCGGAACAGCTCCCCGGCGATCTCCAGGATCCGTGATCTCGTGTTGGCGGCGTTGCGGTCGGTCATGCGCACCTCTTCCTGACAATCCACTGAGACTCTACTTGACGAACGATCGGTAAGTGCGGACAGTTCCACTTAACGATCGGTCAGCAAGTAGAGGAGGCGTGATGCACAGCGCGGTACTGGTCACCGGGTGCTCCACGGGCATCGGACGGGCGAGCGCTCTGGCCCTGGTGCGTGCCGGACTGCCGACCTGGGCCACCGCCCGCCGACCCGACACGCTCACGGAGTTGGCGGACGCCGGCTGCCGGACACTCGAACTGGACGTCACCGACGAGGAGTCCCGGGTCCGGGCGGTCGCGGCGGTCGAGGCCGAGCACGGCGCGGTCGGCGCGTTGGTCAACAACGCCGGTTACAGTCAGATCGGGGTCGTCGAAGAGCTTGCGATGGATGCGCTGCGGCGGCAGTTCGAGACCAACGTCTTCGGACTGGTACGGCTCTGCCAACTGGTGCTGCCCGGCATGCGCGCGGCGGGCGCGGGCACGATCGTCAACATCGGTTCGGCGGCCGGCCTGGTCACCCCACCCGCGTCGGCGGCCTACAGCATGACCAAGTACGCCCTGGAGGCGCTCTCGGACGGCCTGCGCCTGGAGGTCGGGCCGTTCGGTGTCCGTGTCGTTCTGCTGGAACCCGGGGCCGTGCGCACGGAGTTCATGAGCACCGCCTGGGCGACCGTTCGACACGAGGCCGCCAGCCCGTACGCCGACTTCCAGAACAACGTCGACCGGATGGCCGAGCGGGCGCACCGGCGGGGCGCCGCGGGCGTGCTGTCCCCGCAGGACGTGGCCAGGGTCGTGGTCAGGGCCGTCGCCTCCCGCGGCCCGAGGACCCGCTACCGGATCGGGCCGCAGGCCCGGGTCATGCCACCGATCCGGCGCCTGCTGCCCGACCGGTGGTGGGACGCGTTCCTGCGGCGGGTCATCGCCCCGTAGGGGGGTGTCTTCGCGCGTGGGTGCGCGGGGGATGGGCAGGGTATGTTCTGGCTCTCAACGATTCGTGTGCTGGGTGGGACGGTGAGAGTGAGCGACGCATTGGTCGGCGTGCCCCATCAGGTTCCGCCGCCGCCGTTGAGGTTTGTCAACCGGGTGGAGGAGTTGGCGGCTGTCGGGGACCTGCTCGGGGGTGGGCGGCGTACGGCGATCGCCGTGCTCACGGGGTTGCCGGGGGTTGGCAAGTCAGCGCTTGCCCGGCAACTGGTCGAGGTCAGTCGCGGGGCCTATCCGGGGGGCGAGTTGTTCGTCGACTTCGGTGGGGGTGCGGGGGAGACCGCCGTTGGCGACGCGTTGGCCTCCTGCCTGCGGGCGTTGGGGGTGGCGGACGCCGTCATTCCGCCGGGGCGGGCCGAGCGGGCCGGGCTGTTCCGGACTCGGACGTCGGCGGCGCCGATGTTGGTGGTGCTGGACGACGTGACCGAGCCGGCGCAGGTGCGGGCGTTCCAGCCACATGCTCCAGGTAGTGCCGTCCTGGTGACCAGCAACGCGCGGTTGACCGAGCTGCGGCTCGACGGGGCCGGGGTGGTGGCGCTCGAACCGTTGGACGACGACGCCGCCGCGACGCTGCTGGGTGAGCTGTCCGGGCGGCGTGCCGAGCCGGACGATCTGCTCGCCCTGGTCAGGGAGTGCGGTGGGTTGCCGGTCGCGCTGCGGGTCGCGGCGGCCCGGTTGGCGCGACGTTCCGGTCTGACCGTGCGTGCGCTCGCCGAGGAGATCGCCGACGCCCGGCGGGCCGCGTTCTCGGTCCGTGGCGAGGACAGCGTGGCGGCGGTGTTCGCCACCAGCTACCGGCGGTTGCCGGCCGGGGCGGCTCGGCTCTACCGCCTGCTCGGCGCCGCGCCGGCGGTCGACTACACCGTCGAGGTGGCGGCCGCGGTGGCCGGGCTCGACGAGGACACCTGCGCGGATCAGCTCGACGTGGTGGTCGAGTCGGGGCTGCTGCCCTCGGAAACCGACGGGTGGTTCCGGCCGCACACCCTCGTCCGCCGGCACGCGCGGGAACGGGCGGTGGCCGAGGAGACCGAGCGGGACCTGGCCGCCGCCGCGCGGCGGCTCGTGTGGTTCCTGGTGCAGCGGGCGGCCCTCGCCGATCTGGTGATCAACGGGACCGGTCGGCTGCGCGTCACGCCCGTGGCGGACGTCGTCGGTGACCGGCCCAACCCGTTCGCGGACAGGCCCGCCGCCCTGGACTGGCTGGACGCCCAGCGGGCCAACCTGCTGGCCGCCGTGCGGGCCGCGCTCGACAGCGGGTGGAACGACCTGGCCTGGCAGCTCGCGGAATGCGCGACCGCGCTGTACGCCAACCGCCGCTACCTCGTCGACTGGACCGAGACCAGCGACCTCGGTGCCACCGCCGCCGGGCTGGCCGGCAACGCCGCCGCCGAGGCCCGGCTGCGTAGCTACGCGTCCCGCGCGTGGCTGGACCTCAACCGCCCCGACCGGGCCAGGGCCGAACTGGACGCCGCGTTCGCGCTGGCCCCCGACGACGTGCGGCTGCGCGCCTCACTGTACGAAATGGACGGTCGGTTTCATGAGGCCGCCGGGGATCACCGGCGGGCGCTGGTGGCGTTCGAGCGGTCGCTGGCGTTGTTCGAGAGCGTCGACGACCGGCGGGGAGCGGCCTCGCTGACATTGTTCATCGGGCGGGCGCTGGGGGAACTCGGGGAGCCGGAGCGGGCGTTGTCGACGCTGACCGTCGCGCTGCGGCTGCTGCGGGCGGTCGACGACACGAAGATGGCCGGGCGGGCGCTGATCAGCCTCGGGCGTGTCCACGAACGCCTCGGCGGTGACGGCGACGCGCACGAGGCCTACACGTCGGCGGTCGAGACGTTGAGCGCGAGCGGGGACCTGTTCCACGAGTCGTGGGCGCGGGACGCGCTCGCCGCCCTGGCCGAACGGACCGGGGATGTGGACGCCGCCCGCGTCCACGTCGCCCGCATGGTGGAGATCCACACCCGGCTCGGTGGTCCGGACGTCGAGACGGTGACGCGCCGGTTGGCCGACCTGGGCTGACCTACCCCGGTCGGGTGATCTCCAGGCGGATCGGTGCCCGACTGTGACCCGTGTCGACGGTCAGGGCGCTCGGGCCGGGGGCGAGCAGGCAGTGGTGGGCCACCGACGCCAGCACCGGGACCTCCGGGTGCGGGGCCGACGAGGTCAGCACGATCCGGGTGCCGTCGCGGGCCACGGCCAGGCAGCGGCCCCGGCCGGCGTCGGTGGCGGTGAGGGTGGCGAACGGGAACGCGTCGAGCATCGAGGCGGCCCAGGTGTCGGCGGTCGCCGGGTCGGCCGGGAGGTCGCGGTAGATCACCGACGCCTTCTCCGTCAGGCGGAGGTTGGACTCGGTCTCCTCCACCGCCAGGTGACGGTCGTCGCTGGGCGGGTGGACGGCGGCGGGCCGGCGGTCCACGGCCAGGACGCCGGGCGACCGGCTCGTGACGCGGACGCGGAATGCGCTTACCCGGTGGTGACCCAGCGGAGTCGGGTCGGGGGCGCGGCGCAGGGCCGGTCCACCGTCCGGGGGATCCAGGCCCAACAGGCGGTACAGGACGTCCTGGAGGCGCTCGGTGGCCTCCCCCCGGTGGGCGAACACCCGATCGGCCACCGCGCGGGTCTCCGACGGGTCGGCGGCCGACAACTGGGCCACCAGGTCACCGCTCGGGTCCAGCCGGGGGGCGGCGTGGCGCAGGTCGTCGACCGGCGAGCCGGGGACCGTCTCGTCGGCGGCGCCGGTCAGCAGCAGGGGACGGCCCAGGCCGGCGGCGTAGAGGGCCAGCGAGCCGTGGTCGGTGATCACGTGGTCGGCGGCGACCAGCGCGGCGTGCCACCCGGCCTGCGGCGGGAGCAGCAGCAGGCCCGCGTCGAGCTCGTCGGCGTAGTAGACGGCCAGCTGGCGGGCGTCGTGCTCGGCCCAGATGTTCGGGTGCGCGACGAGGGCCACCCGGTAGGTGTCGGCCGGCAGCCCGGCCAGCAGCCGCCGGGGCAGGTCGGGGCGGCGGCCCAGCGCCGACTCGCCACCCCAGGTGGAGGCGAGAACCACCAGGCGGCGGCCGGTCGTGTCCAGCAGCCGGCGGTAGTGCGCGCGCAGCGGCAGGCTGGCGACCAGCCGGTCGAACGTCGGGTCGCCGGTGACCAGGGTGGCGCCGGCGGCCTCCGGGCAGGTCGCCCGCAGCTGCGCCTCCTGGTCCGGATGCGACAGTACGATGTGGACTCTTCCGGTGCGCAGCGCCGACGCGTCCGGCAGCCCGGCCAGTCCACCCGGCACGGTCTTGTTGAACCCCAACCCGTGTGGCAGCAGCGCGACCGGCCCGGTGATCGTCGCGAAGTCGACGTTCTCGCTCGCGGTCAGCGCCAGGTCGTAGCGCTCCTTCGCCAGCGCGTGCCACGGCACCACCCGGTCAACGCCGGCCTCCCGCAGCAGCCGGGGCACCCCCGACCCGAACCGCGACGCCTCGCCGAGCACCACCACGAACCGCACCCGGAAATCGCCCCGGAACAGGTCCTGGGCCTCCAACAACCGGTTGACCGACGTCTGGTTGTGACACAGCAGCGCCACCACGTGGTCCGCCCGGAACGTCCGGGTGTCACCGCCCGGGTCCGGCTCCGCGACCATGCTGCCGGATGCTATACGACGGTACATTGCAGTCTGTCGGACAACGGTGTCTCCCAGGTCTGGACGGTGCTGGCAGTGAAGAAGATCATCAATGACCCGTCGGCCGTGGTGGCCGAGTCGTTGCGCGGGTTGGGGCTGGCGCACGCGGACCTCCTGGAGGTCGTGGACGAGCCGGCCGTCGTGGTGCGGGTGGACGCCCCGGTCGCCGGCAAGGTCGCGGTGATCTCCGGCGGCGGCTCGGGCCACGAACCCATGCACGGCGGGCTCGTCGGCCCCGGGATGCTCGACGCCGCCTGCCCGGGCGCGGTGTTCACCTCACCGACCCCCGACCAGGTGCAGCTCGCCGTCCAGCGCACCGACGGCGGCGCCGGCGCGCTGCTGATCGTGAAGAACTACACCGGCGACGTGCTGAACTTCGAGACCGCCGCCGAACTCGCGGCGGCCGAGGGCACCCGGGTCGAGTCGATCGTCATCGACGACGACGTGGCGGTCAAGGACTCGCTGTTCACGGCCGGACGGCGCGGCGTTGGCGGCACGGTCCCGCTGGAGAAGATCGTCGGCGCCGCCGCCGACCGGGGCGAGGACCTGGACGGCTGTCTGGCCATCGCCCGGCGGGTGGTCGCCAACGTGCGGTCGATGGGGCTCGCGCTCGGCGCGCCGACCGTGCCGCACGTCGGCACACCCAGTTTCGAGCTGGCCGACGACGAGATGGAGGTCGGCATCGGCATCCACGGCGAACCCGGGCGGGCGCGGATGCCGGTGGAGAACGCCGAGGGGGTCGTCGCGCGGCTGCTCACCCCGATCCTGGAGGACCTGCCCTTCACCGAGGGCGACCGGGTGCTGCTGTTCACCAACTCGATGGGCGCGACGCCGCTGCTGGAGCTGTACCTGGCGCACGGGATCGCCGAGCGGCTGCTGGCCGAGCGTGGCATCGTCGTCGAGCGGCGGCTGGTGGGCCCGTTCGTGACGAGCCTGGAGATGCAGGGCATGAGCCTGACGCTGCTCAAACTCGACGACGAACTGCGCGACCTGTGGGACGCCCCGGTGCGCACCGCCGCCCTGCGGTGGGGCTGCTGATGGGCTGCACCGCCGAGGACCTCGCCGCCGCGCTGCGCTCGGCCGCCGTCGTCGTCCGCGAGCACCGCGACGAACTGGTCGAACTCGACCGGGCCATCGGCGACGGCGACCACGGCGAGAACCTGCGGCGCGGCTTCGACGCGATCGTCACCGCCCTGGACGCGGCCACCCCGCCGACCCCCGGCGCTGTGCTCAAGCTGGCGGCCACGACGCTGATCTCCAAGGTCGGCGGGGCCGCCGGGCCGTTGTACGGGACGGCGCTGCTGCGCGCGTCGACCGCCGTCGGGGACGCCGCCGAGATCGGCCCGGCCGAGGCCGTCGCCGCGCTGGAGGCCGCGCTGGGCGGCGTGGTCGCCCGGGGCAAGGCCGAGCCGGGGGACAAGACCATGGTCGACGCGCTCACCCCGGCGGTGGCGGCGGCCACGGCCGTCGACGGGTCGCTGGCCGAGGTCCTCGCGGCCGCCGCTCGGGCCGCCGACGCGGGCGCGGAGTCGACCGTGCCGCTCGTGGCCCGCAAGGGCCGGGCCTCCTACCTGGGCGAACGCAGCGCCGGGCACCTGGACCCCGGCGCCCGCTCCACCGCCCTGCTGCTCGCCTCGCTCGCCGCGACGGCAGCCGGCCGATGACCGCCAGGGTGGGGCTGGTCGTCATCTCGCACAGCGCTCGGCTGGCCGAGGGGGTCGCCGAGGTGGCCGGGCAGATGGCGCCACGGGTCACCGTCGCCCCGGCCGGTGGGGCGGACGGGGGGATCGGCACGGACTTCGACGCGGTCACCCGGGCGGTGGAGACCGCGCGGGGCGGGGCCGGGGTGGTGCTGCTCTACGACCTGGGCAGCGCCCGGATGGTCGCCGAACTGGCCGTGGAGGCGCTGGACGACCCGGCGACGGCCGTCGTGGTGGACGCGCCGCTGGTGGAGGGGGCGGTGGCCGCCGCCGTCGCGGCCGAGGGCGGGGCCGACCTGGCCTCGGTGGTCGCGGCCGCGCGGGACGCGGCGACCGCCGCACCGTCCACGGTGGCGGAGGCGGCGCAGGCGCAGACCCTGCGGGTCGAGCTGACCAACGAGGTGGGACTGCACGCCCGGCCGGCGGCGCTGCTCGCCCGCGCTGTGTCCGAAGTGGACGCGACGGTGACCGTGCGGTTCGGTGACCGGGCCGCCGACGCCACCAGTGTCCTCGCGCTGATGGCGCTGGGCGCCAGGGGCGGTGACGCCATTGAGCTGTCAGCCACCGGCCCCCAAGCGGACGAAGCGCTACGCCGGGTGGCCGACCTCGCTGGTCGGGGATTCGACGACTGATTCCATGTGGACGCCCGCCGACGTAAATTCAGTCGCATGGTTCGCGTCGCGCTCGGGATCCTCGTCTGCCTGTCCGGTCTGCTGGTTCCCGCGCCCGCCTCGGCGGCGCGGCCCGACCAGCCGGCGCACATCCAGGGGACCCGCACGGTCCCGGCCTACGACTACGCCGACGCCATCCGGGAGAGCGTCTGGGTGCGCACCTCCCGCGACGACGACGGCGACGGCGAACGCGACACGATCGCCGTCGACATCATCCGACCACGGGGGGTCGACGGCCGGGTCCCGGTGATCATGGACCCGTCGCCGTACTACCTGTGCTGCGGGCGGGGCAACGAGCCGGAGTACAAGGAGTACGACGCCGACGGCACGGCCACCCGGTTCCCGCTGTTCTACGACAACTACTTCGTTCCGCGCGGCTACGCCTACGCCGCCGTCGACCTCGCCGGCACCGGGCGCTCCACCGGCTGCGCCGACGTCGGCGGGCCGGGCGAGATCCTGGGCACCAAGGCCGTCATCGACTGGCTCAACGGCCGGGCCAGCGCCACCGACGCCGACGGCAACCGGGTGCGCGCCACCTGGACCACCGGCAAGGTCGGCCTGATCGGCAAGTCCTGGGACGGCACGGTCGCCAACGGGGTCGCCGCCACCGGGGTCGAGGGCCTGGAGACGATCGTGCCGATCGCCGGCATCACCAGCTGGTACGACTACTTCCGCGACAACGGCGCGCTCTACACCACCGAGTTCGGCCCGTCCTGGCTGTCGAGCCACGTCGACGGTCGGCCGCCGGCGGCCTGCCAGGCGGTGCGGGACGCGCTGGCGGCCGGCGCGGCCGACGACACCGGCGACTACAACTCCTTCTGGCACCAGCGCAACTACCAGCCCGACGCGAGCAAGGTCCGGGCAAGCGTGTTCCTGGTGCACGGCCTCAACGACGTCAACGTCGAGACCAAGCACCTGCTGCCCTGGTGGGAGGCGCTGGGCCGCCACCGGGTGCCGCGCAAGCTCTGGCTCGCCCAGCCCGGCCACGTCGACCCGTTCGACTACCGCCGCGCCGAATGGGTCGACACCCTGCACCGCTGGTTCGACCACTGGCTCCAGGACCTGCCCAACGGTGTCCAGCGCGAACAGCCGGTGTCCATCGAACGCAGCCCCGACACCTGGGTCGACGAGCCGGCCTGGCCGGCGCGCGGCACCGTCGGACTGCCGGTGTCCCTGCGCGGGGGGACCGGCGGCGCCGGCACCCTCGGGCTGCTGCCCGGCCGGGGCACCGTCAGCCTCACCGACGACCCCGGCCTCGGCGAGCACCCGGCCGTCGCCGAACCGAACGCCCCGGTGCCAGGACGGCTGGTGTTCCTCACCGCCCCGCTCGCCCGTGACCTGCGGATCAGCGGCGCGGCAACGGTTTCGCTGCGGATCAGGGCGAACCGGCCGAACACCGAGCTGTCGGCGCGGCTGGTCGACTACGGCGACGCCACCCGCATCCACGCGTTCACCCACGGCGTCGGCATCCGCAACCTGGACACCCGCTCCTGCTGGGGCCAGGCCAGCGCGACCGACCACGCCTGCTACCTCGACACCGCCAAGAACCTGCTGACCTCGGGTTACGGCGTGCTGACCCGGGGCTGGGTGGACGCCGCGCACCGCGACTCGCTGACCCGGCCGACGCCGCTGCGCCCCGGCCGGTGGCACACGGTCACCTGGGACCTCAACCCGCACGACGCCGTCCTGCCGAAGGGCCGGGTCCTCGGCCTGGTGATCACCTTGAGCGACCCGGACTTCACCCTGCCGACGAACACCGGCGCCACGGTCGACGTCGACCTGGCCCGCAGCCGGCTGGCCCTGCCGGTCGTGCTGGGCCACCGGGGGGCGGCACTCCCCGGGACGGTACTGCCCGAGACGGCGGTCGCGCCTCGGGTGGCGGCGCCGGAGACCGCCGGGGACCCGGCCGACGTGCGGTGGCGCGACCATCCCTGAGCTACCGTGGGGCTGGTGGTCGTGGAGATCGCCTGTGACGAGTCCGGCTCGGAGGGCGAGAAGCTGGTCGGCGGGGTGACCGACGTGTTCGCCCACGCCAGCGTCGGGCTGAGCCTGGCCGCCGCGACCGACTGCGTGGCGCGGGTCCGCGACCGGATCCGTTCACCGGCCCAGGAGTACAAGGCCAACCACCTGCTGCGTGACAAGCACCGGGGCGCGCTGGTGTGGCTGCTTGGCGAGTCCGGGCCGATGCACGGCGAGGCGTTCGTGGTGCTGGTGGACAAGACGCTGTTCCTGGTGTCGCGGATGGTCGGCCTGCTCACCGGCGACGACTCCCGGGCGGCGGTTCTCAACACGGGTGGCCCGGCGGCGTTCGGCCAGCAGCGGTGGGCGGCGTTCCTGGAGTCGTTCAACAGTGTGGTCCGGGTGCGCACCCGGCGCGGCGACCAGGTGACCATCGACTCGTTCTTCCAGGACCTGGACTACCTGCTGCGGTTCCGTGTGGACGACCAGGTGCGGTCGATCCTCGCCGAGATGTCCGGTGGGCGGCAACGGATCGAGAACTACCGGACGAGCATCGCGGTCGACCCGACCGTAGTGTCCACTGTGGACCCGATGGTCTCGTCGATCGTCCGCACGGTGACGCACTGGAGCGGCGGCGAACCGGTCGAGATCGTGCACGACGAACAGCTCTCGTTCACCGAGACCCGCATCGCCCAGCTCAAGCGCCTGTGCGCCGGACGGCTCGCCGGGCTGCGGCTGGTCGACTCCCGCGACGACGCCAGGGTCCAGGTCGCCGACTTCCTGGCCGGCGTGGCCAGGCGGATCGCCTCCGAGGAGCACAACGGCCGAGGCGACCCCGAGCTGATCGCCCTGCTGAGGCCCTACGTCGTGGGCTGAGCGCCTCAGCTGGACTGGGCCACCAGGTGCTCGGTGAGCCGGCGCAGGCCCTCGTTGAGCCGCCGGAAATAGGTCGCCTTGCTCATCGACAGCGCGCGGGCCGTCGCGCCGGAGGTCGAGCCGGCCTCCACGTAGCGCAGCCACAGCACCCGGCGCAGCTCCTCCTCCTTCGGGCTCTGGCCGAACGCGCCGGCGATGCCCGCGCGCAGCGTCTCGCGGACCGACTCCGCCCGCTGCTCGACACCGATGCCCACCGCCAGCGGGTGTTCGGCCAGCGACACCGCCACCGAGAACGACTCCAGCGCGGCGCGCACGTCCTCGATGTTGAGCGCCGGCGGCAGACCGAGCTCGCGGTAGACCTGGTCGCGTTGGTGGGAGCGCAGTCCGCCGGCGCCGTAGTCGATCCAGTACGCGCACAGCGGCCGGCCGTCGACCGTGCGGTCCAGCTCCGGCACCACCTTCCCGCCGGCGGCCAGGCAGAACTGGTGCAGCCGCTGGTTGTGCTGGAACAGCGGGACGATCGCGTGCCGGGGGTTGGCCACGTCCGCGCGCAGCGCCACCGCGATGTTGAGCATCGCCAGCGCCAGGCCCTCCTCGTCGGACAGGTCGATGCTGTCGCGCCAGATCACCACGTCGGTCGACGCGCACACCCGGTCGGCGAAGCTCAGGCAGTCGCGGCCGAACTCGTCGCCGGCCAGCACCTCGAGCGGCGCCGACCCCGGTGTGATCCACACCGCGTAGCCGACGGGGGTGCCGGTGTCGTTGCGGGCGACGACGACGTTGCGCGGCGCGAGCCGGTGGTAGGGCTCGCTGGCCGCCCACCACTGCGGGTAGCCGCGGGCGATCAGGCCCTCGCCGAGTACCTCGGTGTCCCCGGCGCGCAGCCGGTCGGCGTGGTAGCGCGAGCTGCCGTCCCAGCAGTAGGTCCAGCGCAGCACGGGGTTGCGCAGCAGGTGCGCGAGGTCGGTGAGCACCGAGCGGTCGCCGAGGGTCCCCAGCCGGTACAGGTGGTCGGTGACCCGCCGGCGCAGCTCCCGTTCCCGCGCGGGCCGGGCGCCCAGCAGGTGTTCGCGCATCGGCTCGCGCACGGCGTCGTGCAGGGTGACCGCGTCGCCGACCTGGTCGACGAAGGGCAGCCCGGCCAGCCACGCGTGCGCGGCGGCGGCGTCGGCCTTCGGTTCGAGGGTGTCGGCCAGCAGGTCCAGCGTGGTGCGCCGGGCGATGGCGCAGGTGGCGAGGGCGTCGAAGTGCGTGGTGCCCCAGCGCACGGCGGTGGTCAGCCGCACCAGGGTGGCGACCAGTCTGGGTTCGGGGGTGATGTGGCCGTGCCGCTGCCAGGCGCCGGCGGCCAGGACGAGGGCCAGCGGTGAGCCTGCCGCCCAGCGGGTGATCTCGCGCGCCGGGGCGGGCGGCACGCCGTGCGCGCCGAGCAGCTCGACCGCCGTGCCGGTCTCCAGCGCGGCCAGTTCCATGGCGAAGGACACGTGGGCCCAGCCGCCGGCGAACCAGCCGGCGTCGGGCCGGTCGCGTCCGGCGATGACCACCAGGGCGTCGCCGGGCAGCCGGGGGACGACGTCGTCGCGCAGTTCGCGGGCGCCGGCGGCGATGCGTTCGAAGCCGTCGAGGAACACCACGGTCGCCGGGGCGATGTCGACCAGGGCGGCGGCGATGGCCTCCGGTCGTGGTTCGATGGAGCGGGCGTCGATCCAGCGGGTGGGCCGGCCGGCGGCGGTGGCCGCCGCTGACCAGGCACGCAGCAGCTGGGTCTTGCCGATGCCACCGGGTCCGTGCAGCAGCAGCACGTTGCGGTCCAGCTCACCGCGCAGCAGCCGCGTGAACAGCGTCAGCTCCTCGGATCTGCCCACCAGCACGGCGGTGCGCCCGCTCACCCGATCGCCGATCGTCACGTCCATGCCCGTCCCGCCCTCGTCGACCGATGTCCGGTGGACACCAGGAAACCAGTTCCGCGCGGTGATCCGCCACGTGCCACCTGCCGCTCCGGTCATCGCCTGTCCACTGTGGACAGTTAGTCGGACGCCCGTTCCGGCGGCCTTGACTCCTGGGATAATCTCGTGTCTCGCTGCTTTCGGGGAAGCACGGACCGTGAGATCTCAGTCGAGCAGCTGATACGTACCCGCTCCTGCGATCCGGACATCTGGTGATCATGGCATCTCCCACGCCCGCCCCGGCCCTGCCACGACGGGCCGGCCTGCTGATCAGCGTCGTCGGCGTCGCCGCCTACGTGCTCGTCTCACCGTTGCTGTTCGGCGACGGCCTCGACGGCACGCTGTGGTGGGTCGCGGCCGGCGTGGTCGCCGTCGGCGTGGTGGTCGCCGGCGCGCTCACCTCGGCCAACACCGCCCGCGACCACGACGCCGAGCTCAACCGGCTCGACGACCGGATCCGTGACCTGGAGCGGATCTGCGAAACCCGCCGGCTGACCCTGGAGAACCTCGTCGAGGCCCAACTGCCGGCACTGACCACCGGCGGTGCCGTCCCGCCGATGCCCGACCCCGCCGGCGACGAGGTCACCGCCGCGGTGATCACCCGGGCCGGTGCCCAACTCGCCCGCGTCCGTGACGACCGCCACGCCCGCCACGACGCCGTGCAGGCCGCCGTGGTCACCCTCGGCCGCAAGGTCCAGTCCTCCGCGCACCGCATCCAGGAGGAGGCCGCGCGGATGGTGCACCGCCATCCCGCCGACGCCGACGTCCTGCACACCAGCATGCGCCTCGACCACGCCGCCGCCCAGCAGGCCCGCAACGCCCAGAGCCTGGCCGCGCTGTGCGGGGAGTGGCCAGGCCAGCAGTGGCACCAGGCGCTGCCGCTGAGCGACGTCGTGCGCGGCGCCGCCGGCCGGATCACCGCCTACCAGCGCGTCGAGGTCTCCGGCGACCCCGGCGTCGCGGTCTCCGCGCGCGTGGTCGAGCCGCTGATCCACGTGCTCGCCGAACTGCTCGCCAACGCCGCCCAGTCCTCCCCGCCGACCACCCAGGTCCTGGTGTCGCTGCGGCACGTGCAGCGCGGCGCGGTCATCGAGATCGACGACGGCGGCGTCGGCCTCGACGACGTCCGCCTCGAACGCGTCCGCGACATCGCCTCCGGCCGACGGCCCGTCGGCCTGGCCGACCTCGGCGAGATCCCGCAGACCGGCCTGCCGGTCGTCGGCGCCTACGTACGCCGGCACGGCTTCCGGGTCGACATCACCGAGTCGGTCTACGGCGGCCTGCGCGCCATCGTGCTGGTGCCCACCGAGATGACCGAACCGGTGGCCCTGTCCGGCGTGCTCACCCACGCCCTCACCCGGCGCCCCGACCCGCTGCCCACCCGCGAACCGATCACCTCCGGCACCCTCGACCCGCTCGACGCGCCGCCCGGCGTCGACCTGGTCGAGTTCGCGACCCCGGTGCTCTCCTCCGGCGAGTCGACCGCTCCCGAGCCGCCGAGCCCCCGGCCACGTTCCGACCCCGCACCCGCCCGCGACCCGCGACCGGACCCGGAACCCGAGCCGGAGCCCTACGCCGGGGACCTGCCGGCGCTGCCCCGCCGCCGCTCCCGGCGCACCGAGGCACTGGCCGGCACCGTCGACTGGCCAGGTGAACAACCCGAGCCACCCCAGTCGGCCGAGGCGGCCGGCCAGTGGATGGGCGCCTTCCTCGGCGCGACCACGACCGACATGACCCACGACCTCATTCGCGACATCACCCATGACGCCACACAGGACACGGAGAACCGATGACGTCCTTCACCACCCCCGACGACAACAGCTGGATGCTGGAGTTGATCAGTACGGTGCGCGGTGTCCGGCACGCGGTCGTGCTCACCTCCGACGGCCTGCTCAAGGTCCGCACCGGGCACACGCCCGTCGACGTCGCCGACAAGCTCGCCGCCGCCTGCGCCGGCCTCAGCTCGCTGGGCCAGGGCGTGAGCAAGGAGTTCGGCAGCGGCACCGGCCCCCGGCAGGTCATGGTCGAGTTCGACGGTGGTTTCCTGTTCGTGCGCGGCGCCGGTGACGGGTCACGGCTGGCGGTGGTCACCGAGCAGGTGATCGACCCGGCCCTGATCGCCCAGCAGATGCAGGCGCAGGTGCTCACCATCGGTGAACGGACCCTCAGCACGCCCTCGCGCGCCCGCTGACCGCGATGGCGGACCCCGACTTCCACGACCACGTCGCCGACCACGCCGACCACTTCGCCGACCATCCCGTCCGGTCCTACGTCATCACCTCGGGCCGTGCCCGCCCCTCCCGCAACACCATCCGGCCCGAGACCCTGCTGCGCGTCGACCCGGAGGTGCCGGTGCCGGTGTCGGCCAGCCGGCGGACGCGGGAGCTGCTGGCGCTGTGCCGGGGGGTGCTGTCGCTGGCCGAGGCGGCCGCGTACCTGAAGCTGCCGGTCAGCCTGGTGGTGGTGATCGCGTCGGACCTCGTCGACTCCGGCCACCTGTCGATCCGCTCCGGCCCGCCGCGCCACGCGCTGCCCGACCGCGACCTCCTGGAGAAAGTGCTCAATGGTCTCCGCAAGCTCTGAACCAACCCCGTACGTGCCGGCCACGGTCGCCCAGTCGGTGAAGATCCTGGTGGTCGGCGCGTTCGGCGTCGGCAAGACGACGCTGATCGGGTCGGTCAGCGAGATCCCGCCGCTGCGCACCGAGGAGACGATGACCGTCGCCAGCGTCGGCGTCGACTCGCTGGCCGGTCTGGACGCCAAGTCGACCACCACGGTCGCGATGGACTTCGGCCGGATCACCGTCAGCGAGGAAGTGGTGCTCTACCTGTTCGGCACGCCGGGCCAGCGCCGCTTCTGGGACCTGTGGGAGGGCCTGGCCGACGGCGCGGTCGGCGCCCTCGTGCTGGTCGACTCGCGCCGGCTGGAGGACAGCTTCGAGGTGTTCGACCAGTTGGAGCTGCGCACGGGCATGCCGTTCGCGGTGGCCATCAACGAGTTCCCGGGCGCCCCCCGCTACGCCACCGGCCAACTGCGCGAGGCGCTGGACCTGTTACCGGACACCCCGATCGTGACCTGTGACGCCCGGTCCCGTGAGTCCTGCGCCGCGGCGCTGAGCACGCTCGTCGACCACGCCATCCGTTTTCCCCTTCCCGCCAAGGCATCCGTATGACCACCACCCGCCGGCACCTGCTCGCCGAGCACACCGAACTGACCCCGCTGATCACCACGACCAACGTCGCCGACCCGCAGGCCGCCTACGGCGCGCTGCGCGAACGCTGGGGCGAGGTCGCGCCCGTCCAGCTTGAGCCGGGCATCAACGCCTGGCTCGTCCTGGGCCACCACGAGCTGTGCCAGGTGGTCCGCAACGAGCAGCTGTTCTCCCGCGACCCCAACAACTGGGGTCTGTTCCGCGACGGCAGGGTGCCGCCGGACTCGGGTCTTGGCCCGATGATGTTCCCCAGGGACAACGCCTACTTCGCCGACGGCGACAAGCACCGCCGGCTGCGCGGCCCGCTCGACGAGGGCCTGGCCGGGCTCGACGAGCACCGGATGAGCCGGTTCATCCGGCGCACCTGTGTCGACCTGGTCAACGGGTTCGCCGGGCAGGGCGAGGCGGACCTGGTCGCCGACTACGCGGCCGTGGTGCCGATGCTGACCGTCGCCGGTCTGTTCGGGCTGCCGACCGCGCAGGGCCACCAGTTGCGCGCGGCGCTGATCGCGCTGTTCTCCTCGGCGGAGGACTCCGCGCCGGCGGCCCAGGAGCTGGAACGGATCCTCACCGGGGTCATGCGTGCCCGCCGCCAGACCCCGGCCGACGACCTGACCACGGCGTTCCTCAACCACCCCAGCCTGCGCGACGACTTCGAGATCCAGCAGTCGATGGTGCTGATGATCTCCGCCGGCTACGAGACCACGACGTCGTGGATCGCGCAGACGCTGCGGCTGATGCTGGCCGACCCCCGGTTCGCCGGGCGGTTGCGCGGCGGGCGGCTGGGGCTGGACGACGCGCTGGACGAGGTGCTCTGGCGGGACCCGCCGATGGCGAACATGCCGGCCCGCTACGCGTTGGTCGACTGTGAGCTGGGCGGGCTGCCGATCCGGCGCGGCGACGCGCTGATCCTCGGCCTGGCCGCCGCGAACGCCGACCCGAGGGTGCACACCGACGACCCGTGGCTGGAGATCGGCAACCGGTCGCACCTGGCGTGGAGTGCCGGTCCGCACTCGTGTCCCGCCCAACGCGCGGGCCGAATGATCACACGGATAGCGGTCGACACGGCCCTGCACCGACTACATGATGTGACGTTGTCGATACCGGCTGACGCGGTGACGCTGCTGCCCTCGCCGTGGACGCGTTGCCCGGCAAGCCTTCCCGTCACGTTCACCAAACCAGGAGGCAGTTCCAGATGACCGACCAGGTCACCGCGCGGGTTCCCGTCATCCACCTCGACCCCATGGGCACCGACCACCACGGTGAGGCGGCGAGAATGCGGGAGCTGGGCCCGGTGGTCCGGGTGGTGCTGCCCGGTGACGTCGGGGTGTGGGCGGTGACCGACCACGCGCTGCTGGCCGACCTGGTGACCGACCCCCGCGTGTCGAAGAACTGGCGCAACTGGAACGCGATCATCTCCGGTGAGGTCACCGACGAGTGGCCGCTGGTCGGCATGATCAAGGTGACCAACATGGTCACCAGTGATGGCGAGTCCCACCAGCGGTTGCGCCGCCCGGTGACCAGGACGTTCACCCGGGGCCGGGTGGAGCGGCTGCGTCCCCGGCTGACCGAGATCGTGCGCGAGCTGCTGGACGCGTTGCCGGCCAACGCCGACGCCGACGGCGTGGTCGACCTGCGTCAGCACTTCGCCTACCCGGTGCCGATGTCGATGATCTGCGAGCTGACCGGGGTGCCGGTCGACTGGCGGCCCCGGCTGCGGGAGCTGGTGGACAGCATCTTCCGCACCAACACCACCGCCGAGGAGGTGGTGGCGACCCAGCGGGACCGCCACGAGCTGCTCAACCGCCTGGTCGACCTGCGGCGCGCGGAGCCGGGGGAGGACCTGACCAGCGCGTTGATCGAGGTCGGCGACCAGGATCACGAGGCGCTGACCACCGAGGAGCTGATCGACACGATCTGGCTGCTGCTGACCGCCGGTCACGAGACGACGTTGAGCCTGGTGGTCAACGGTGTCCGGGCGCTGCTGACCCACCCCGACCAGCTGGAGCTGGCGCGTGGCGGCGGCGAGGAGGTGTGGGCGCGGGTGGTCGAGGAGACGTTGCGCTGGGACGCGCCGATCGGCAACTTCCCCGCCCGGTACCCGTTCGAGGACATCGAGATCGCGGGGGTGCGGATCCCCAAGGGCGAGGCGATCCTGGCGCCCTACAGCGGGGTCGGCCGCGACCAGGCCCACCACGGTGCCGGCGCGGACACCTTCGACATCACCCGTCCCTCGGCCAGGCACCTGGCCTTCGGCGGCGGCCCGCACATCTGTCTGGGGGCGCACCTGGCGCGGTTGGAGGCGCAGGTCGCGCTGCCCGCGCTGTTCGAGCGGTACCCGAACGTCCGGTTGGCAACGGAGGCGGCGACGCTGCCGCCGGTCCCGTCGTTCTTCTCCAACTCCGCGGCGGTGCTCCCGGTTCACCTCGCCTGACTCGTCGCTCCACTGTAGACTTCTCACGAGTCCACAGTGGAGTTTGAGAACCAACGTCCGGTCCGGGGCCGTCATGGTCCTGGCCGGACGTTTTTCGTCTGTCCGGGCACGAGATCAACCCAGCGTGACCGGCTCCGGCGCGTCGGCCGGAATCGCCGGGCTCGCGCGAACACACGGTTACTGATTCGATCAGGGGTCGAACGAACAGCGGGAACAGCAGGGGTCAGGGGGCGGGGGCATGGGAGGTCCGTCACCCCATTGAGCCATTTGGCCCTTAACTTTTGTCGCTGAACGACATAAGTTCGACTCGTTTGATCAGAAGCGGGCTGAAGGGCGTGGCAAGCATGACGACGATGTCATCGCGGCAGGAGCACGGTCGCATTCGTTCTCCGTGCGAGCCGCGCGCATGGTGAGCCCACCCGGCCACGGCGCAATCCCCACCCGGCCCCGACCTGGCGCCCTCCCGGGGCCGACCGGCCATCACCCCCGCTCGCCTGCATTCCCGCCAACTGGAGATCCATGATGGACAATCGCGCACCCTCCCGTCTCACCCGCCGGTCCATGTTGGCCGGCGCCGCCGCCGTGGCCGCCGTCGCGCCGGTCGTGGTCGCCAGCACCGCCGGCTCGACGGCCACCGCCGCCGCCGGCCGCACCCGGCGGGTGACGATCTACGCCGAGGCGCTGCCCGGCGGCATGTTCGGCTACGGCCTGGCCCCCGGCCAGGCCACGATCCCCGGTCCACTGCTGGAGATCTACGAAGGCGACACCCTCGAGATCGAACTGGTCAACAGCACGTCCGAGCGGCTGTCCATCCACCCGCACGGCGTCAACTACGACACCAACTCCGACGGCTCACCGCTCAACAACTCGTTCAACCAACCGGGTGAGACGCGTACCTACGTCTGGCGTACCCAGACCCAGTACCGCACCGGCAGCGGCTTCTACATGCCAGGCAGCGCCGGCTACTGGCACTACCACGACCACGCGCTGGGCACCGACCACGGCACGGTGGGCATCGCGAAGGGCCTCTACGGCGGGCTGATCGTCCGCAAGGCCGGTGACCTGCTGCCCGACCGGCAGCACACCATCGTGTTCAACGAGATGACCATCAACAACAAGGTCGCGCCGGACACGCCGATGCTCGAGGCCCGCCACGGGGAACGGGTCGAGTTCGTCTGCATCGGGCACGGCAACCTGCCGCACACCTTCCACCTGCACGCCCACCGCTGGGCGGACACCCGCACCGGCATGCTGCGCGGCGACAACGACCACTCACCGGTCATCGACAACAAGAACCTCGACCCCGGATCGTCGTTCGGTTTCCAGGTCCTCGCCGGCGAGGCCGTCGGCCCCGGCGCGTGGATGTACCACTGCCACGTCCAGAGCCACTCCGACCCGATGTCCGGGATCTTCCTCGTGCGCAACGCCGACGGCAGCATGCCGGCCGGAGCACAGGAGTCCATCGACCGCTTCCACGGCCACAACCACGGCGCCACCCTGGTCAACCCCACCGGCGACCCGACGGAGAGCACGTCGGTCGACCCGTCGGTCCAGCCGCCGGCACCCGCCACGCCGCCGGCCCCCGGCGCGCACTCCGGCCACTGAGGACATCCAGAGCTATATCGGACAGAGCTGTTTCAGGCACCGGCCCCAACCACCGAAGAAGGAGCAAGGGATGGGACGAAGAGTTCCCACAGGCTTGTCCCGACGCCGTTCCTGGCGAAGCGCCGGGGTGGTGATGATCAGCGCGGCCATGTCCTTCGGGACACTGGTCGCGCCGTCGGTCGTCACCGCGACGGCACCCCAGGCCGCGGCGCAGACCGCGGCACCGGTCAACGTGCTGGTCTTCCACGGACCGGCCGCCGACCAGAAGGACCCCGTGATCCGGGCGACCGACGCGATCGCGGGCCTCGGCCAGAGCAACGGCATGAACGTGGCGGTCACCACCGACCCGGCCGCGTTCACCCCGGCCAACCTCGCCCGCTACCGGGGCGTCGTGATGCTCTCCGCCGAGGGACTCAAGCTCAGCGCCGACCAGGAAGCGGCGTTGCAGAGCTACATCAAGGCCGGCAACGGCTACCTCGGTGTCGCCGACGCCGCCAAGTTCCAGCCCGACTCGGAGTGGTTCACCGGCCTGGTCGGCACCCGTCCGGTCGGCGCGCTGACCCCGCCGCTGCCGGTGGCCGCGGTGACCGCCAGCGCGGAGAACGCGCCGAACGAGACCGCGGTCAAGCTCACCGACAACAAGTCCAACACCAAGTGGCTGGCGTTCGCGAGGACGGCGTGGATCAACTACCGCCTCGACGCCGCCCAGGTGGTGAACAAGTACTCGCTCACCTCCGCCAACGACTTCGAGGGCCGCGACCCCAAGAGCTGGACCCTGCAGGGCAGCGCCGACGGGACGAACTGGACCGATCTGGACACCCAGACCAACCAGGACTTCCCGGAGCGCTTCCAGGCCCGCGAGTTCGAGATCCCGAACACCACGGCCTACCCGCAGTACCGGCTCAACATCACGGCCAACGACGGCGAGCCAGCGACCCAGCTCGCCGACTGGGGCCTCTACACCGCGGAGTCGGCGCCCCCGCCCGAGCCGCAGCCGGTGGAGTCGGTGGTCAACCTGACCGACCGCAAGCACCCGGCCAACGCCGGCCTCGCGCCGACGCTGACCCGCACTGACAAGTGGATCAACTGGGCGCCCAACCCGGTCGGCACGGTGCACACCGTCGCCCAGGTCGAGGAGCGGCACTACAACCCCGGCCAGGGCGCGAACGGCCCGTTCCACCCGGTGTCCTGGTGCCGTGACTACGACGGCGGCCGGTCGTTCTACACCGGCATGGGCCACACCGACGGCAGCTACGGCGAGTCGGCGTTCCGCACCCACCTGCTCGGCGCCCTCAAGTGGACGACCGGCATGGTGCGCGCGGACTGCAAGGCCACGATCGCCGCCAACTACAAGATGGAGCGGCTGACCACGGCCAACCAGGCCGGTCAGCTCGACCAGATCGGTGAGTCGCACGGCCTGACCATCGCCCCCGACGGCAAGGTGTTCTACGTCGGCAAGGCCGCCTGTGCCGGCAACGTCGTCCCCACCCCCAACGACTGGACCAACCCGGACATCGGCAAGGGCTGCGGCACGCTGCACCAGTGGGACCCCGAGACCAAGAAGGTCAAGCTCCTGACCACCCTGGAGGTCATGGGCAACCGGGGCAGCGGCGACGAGCTGGTCAAGAACGAGGAAGGCCTGCTCGGCCTGGTGACCGACCCGAACTGGGCGGACAACGGCTGGCTGTACGTGTACTGGATGCCGCACGAGTCGATCGACCGGGACAACCGGATCGGCAAGCGCACGGTCTCCCGCTTCACCTACGACCACGCCGCCCAGACGCTGGACCTGTCCTCCCGCAAGGACCTGATCAGCTGGGACACCCAGATCCACAGCTGCTGCCACGCCGGTGGCGGCATGTCCTTCGACAAGGCCGGCAACCTCTACGTCGGCTCGGGTGACAGCAACTCCTCGCAGGGCTCCAGCGGCTACTCCGGCAACAACTGGACCGCCGAGTACAAGGGCACCTCGTTCCAGGACGCGCGGCGCACCTCCGGCAACACCAACGACCTCAACGGCAAGATCATCCGCATCCACCCGGAGACGGACGGCACGTACACCATCCCCGAGGGGAACCTGTTCCCCGAGGGCACGGCCAAGACCCGGCCGGAGATCTACGTGATGGGCGTGCGCAACATCTCGCGCCTGCAGGTCGACCCGGAGACCGACTGGCTCACCGCCGCGTGGGTCGGCCCGGACGCCGGCTCGCCGAACCCGGACCTTGGCCCGGCGAAGTACGAGACGGCGACCATCATCACCGAGGCCGGCAACCACGGCTGGCCGTACTGCATGGGTAACCGCCAGCCCTACCGCGACCGCAGCAACAACGACGCGACCGTGCTGACCGGCTGGTACGACTGCGACAACCCGATCAACTCCTCGCCGCGCAACACCGGCCTGGTGACGTTGCCCCCGATCAAGGACAACATGATCTGGTACTCGCCCGACGGTGGCGGCCCGGTGTTCCCGAACCGGCCCGGCTCCAACATCCCCACCTACAACGCCGCCGACGCCACCTACACCCAGCCGTACCTGACCGGCGGCGGGCAGGCGGTCATGACCGGTCCGACCTACCACTACGACCGCGTGGACACCGACAGCGGTGTCGCCTGGCCGGAGTACTGGGACGACAAGTGGTTCATCGGTGACCAGTCCAACGCCAGCAACCGGGTCGCGGTGACCGTCGACCCCGAGGGCGTGCCGACGGCGGAGCCCCCGCTGTTCGCCGAGACCATCCTGCCGATCGTGCGCAACGGTGCCGGCGACGACCGCCTGCAGAGCTGGATGGACGCCAAGTTCGGTCCCGACGGCGCGCTCTACCTGCTCGACTACGGCGGCGGGTTCTTCAGCGTGCACCCGAACCAGAAGCTGGTCCGGGTGACCTACACCGGCGGTGGCCCCACCCCGGCGACCACCACCTCGTCGGTGGCGGTGCAGGACAAGGCGCTGACCCACCGCTTCAACGGCCAGAAGGCCGGCGGCGTGTCCTGGGCGTGGGACTTCGGTGACGGCACCACCTCCACCGAGGCCAACCCGACGCACACCTACAAGCGGGTCGGCCCGTACACCGCCAAGCTGACCGTGACCTACGCGGACGGCGAGACGGCGGTCGTGCGGACCAACGTCAACGTCGGCTGTGTGGTGTCCGATCCGAACACCACGGTGACCTTCCTGGACGTCAACACCACCGTGGCGAACAAGAACGTCGGCGGCGGGTGCAAGGTCGACGACCTGATCGACGACGAGATCACCTGGGTGGGTCACACCAAGTTCGTCAACCACGTCAAGGCGGTCACCAAGCAGCTGCGGCAGTTGGGAATCCTCAACGCCAACCAGAAGGCCAAGCTGGACACCGCCGCGGCGGAGTCGAACATCGGCCGGGCCGGCGTGAAGGGCTACGACGCGCTGTACAACGGGATGCCGGAGTCGCTGCACGCGTGGCAGCAGGCGCCGGGCGGGTCGTTCTCGATCCAGTCCGACGGCTCGCTGCGCTCCAGCGGCGGCCTTGGCATGCTGTGGTACGCGGGTAAGCCGTTCGGTGACTTCTCGGTCAAGGCGCAGTTCCGGGACATATCGCCGGAAGGAAACCGCGCCAACAGCGGGATCTTCACCCGGTTCCCCGACCCGAGGACGCCGCTCGCACAGCGCCCGCCGGGAAGCTGTGGCACCGTCGGTTCGGCACGCACCTCGCAGGCGTGGGTCGCGATCTACTGTGGACAGGAGATCCAGATCTATGACGGGGACACCGGTGAGCCGCAGAAGACCGGGTCGGTCTACAACTTCGACCCGGTGGCACTCGACGGCGCCAACCCGACGGACAAGGGCGTCTGGAACGAGTACGAGGTCCGGGTCGTGGGTCAGCACTACACGATGACCCGCAACGGTGTGGTGATCAACGAGTTCGACAACACCCCGGGCAAGGAGTCCTCGCGCGCGGGTGACCCGCCGACGGATCTGCGGCAGTTCCTCAGTGGCTTCATCGGCCTGCAGAACCACGGCAACAACGATCTGATCGAGTTCCGCAACATCCGGGTGCGGGAGCTGTGACGCGTGGGCCGGCCGGTGCACCGCGCGCCGGCCGGCCCGCCTTCCCCCGCCCACTTGGAGGCACCCTGACATGTTCCGACCACTTGCCGCCGCGACCACCGCGGCGCTGATAATGCTGGGGCTGACCGCGCTGCCGGCCTCGGCGTCCCCGGAGGCGGCGCTGCCGGAGGCGGCGGCGCCCCGGCCCGCCAAGCCGGCGCCGAACGCCCCCCAGGTGGCGGCCGCGGCGCAGACGCTCACCTGGACGGCCGACGACCGCATCGACGCCTACGCCTCGGCGCCGACCACCGCGACGCCGGGCGAGACCACGATCGTGTTCGAGAACAGTGAGGCGACCGGCAACACCACGTTCATGACCCACACGTTGACCTTCGACACGTCGACGCCGGGTTACAACCACGACGTCCCGGTGAACATCACCGCCAACCCGCTGGACGCCAACGGCGGTCGGTGGGAGCAGACGGTCAACCTCACCCCGGGCAAGTACCTGTTCCACTGCACGGTTCCCGGCCACAGCACGATGAAGGGCGAGTTGATCGTCAGCGCCGGTGGGGACGACACCACCCCGCCGACGGTGACCGCGCGGATCACCGGCGAGCAGAACGCCGATGGCGCCTACCTCGGCTCGGCGACGGCCACCCTGGAGGCCACCGACGCCGGGTCAGGTGTGGGCACCGTCGAGTACCAGTTGGACGGTGGGGCGTGGACCGCTTACACCGCACCGGTCACGGTGAACACGGTCGGTGACCACATGCTGCACTACCGGGCGACCGACAACGCCGGCAACACCTCGCCGGAGGGCATGGAGTCGTTCACCGTCGTCGAGGACGGCGGCGGGGAGGACACCACGCCGCCGGAGGTCGGCGCGGAGATCACCGGTGAGCGGGACGCCGAGGGCAGATTCCTCGGCACCGCCACGATCACCGTGACCGCCACCGACGTCGGCTCCGGCGTGGAGCTGGTGGAGTACGAGATCGACGACACCGGCTTCAAGCCCTACACCGCCCCGGTCCAGGTCACCGCCGTGGGTGACCACGCGGTGCAGTACCGGGCGACCGACGCCGCCGGCAACGCCTCGGAGACCGGCTCGACGCCGTTCTCGATCGTCGAGGGTGGCGGTGGCGAGGACACCACGCCGCCGGAGGTGACCGCCGAGGTCACCGGTGAGCAGGACGGTGACGGCAACTACGTCGACGCCGCCGTGGTGACCGTCTCGGCCACCGACGCGGGGTCCGGTGTGGACTCCGTGGAGTACAAATTAGACAGCGGCGAGTGGACCGCCTACAGCGCTCCGGTCACGGTGAACGCGCCGGGTGACCACGTGCTGGCCTACCGGGCGACCGACGTCGCCGGCAACACCTCGCCGGAGGGCTCGGAGTCGTTCTCCGTGGTGGAGCAGGACACCACCGCGCCGACCGCGTCCGCCACGGTCGTCGGTGAGCAGGACCCCGACGGCAACTTCCTCGGCAGTGCGGTGGTCACCGTCACCGCCGAGGACGAGGGGTCCGGCGTGGACACCATCGAGTACTCGTTGGACGGTGGCGAGTGGACCGTCTACACGGCGGCGGTCCAGGTCCGGGAGCCGGGCGAGCACACCTTCGCCTACCGGGCGAGTGACCTGGCCGGCAACGTGTCCGAGGAGGGCTCGGAGTCGTTCACGGTGGTGGCCGACCCCGACCAGGACGTCACGCCGCCGAGCGTGTCGGCCATGGTGACCGGCAACCAGGACTCTGGCTGGAACTACCTGGACAACGCGACGGTCACGCTCACCGCGCTCGACCTCGACTCCGGGGTCGCGCTCGTCGAGTACAAGCTGGACGACGGGGACTGGGCCGAGTACACCGCGCCGTTGCAGGTCGGGGCCGGTGAGCACACGGTCTGGTACCGGGCGACCGACAACGCCGGCAACACCTCGGTGGAGCAGTCCGGTTCGTTCCGGGTGATCGAGGTCAGCACCGACCAGTGCCCGGACTCCGACACCCGCGACACGGTGTGGATCGGCTCGGAGAACACCTACGTGCCCAACAAGGACACCGGTGACGGCTGCACGATCAGCGACCTGATCGCGCAGGACGACGACTACCCGACGCACACCGCGTTCGTCCGGCACGTCCGACAGGTGACCAACGGGTTGGTGACCGAGGGGCTGTTGACCTCGACGCAGCGGGACATCATCGTCCGCGCCGCCACCAGATCGGACGTCGGCATCAGCAGCGCCGCCGTCTGACCCCGGTCAGCGAAGGGGCCCCCGGCACACGCCGGGGGCCCCTTGTCGTCGTGCTCAGCGGGACACGGGTAACGCCGACAGCCGCCAGGTGCCCGGGTCCGGCGCCCGCAGCGCGGCCAGGTCCCCGGCCAGCGCCAGCCGGGGAAACCGGTCGAGCAGCGCGCCGATCGCCACCTCGGTCTGCGTGCGCGCGAGCGCCGCGCCGAGGCAGAAGTGCGGCCCGTGCCCGAAACCGAGGTGGCCGGGTGGGCCGGCCGGGCGGCGCGGGTCGAACCGGTCGGGGTCGGCGTAGGCCCTCGGGTCGCGGTGCGCGGCGGCCACCGACACACAGACCGCCTCGCCCTTGGCGACCGGCGTGCCGTGCAGGTCGAGGTCCTCGGTGGCGTAGCGGGGGATGGTCAGCAGCGTCGGCCCGCACCAGCGGATCAGTTCCTCGACCGCGCCCGGCAGCAGCCCGGGGTCGGCGCGCAGCGCGGCGAGCGCGTCGGGGTCGGTGAGCAGGTGGCCCACGGCGTTGGCGATCAGGTTCGTGGGGGTCTGGCCGGCCAGCATCAGGTTCCAGACCAGCATCACCAGGTCGGTCTCGGCGAGGTCCTCGGTGCCGACCAGGGTGCCCAACACGTCGTCGCCGGGGTCGGCACGGGCCCGTTCGACGGCGGCGATCGCGTCGGCGATGAACCGGGGGACGGCCTCGGCGAAGGCCGGGCCGGCGCCGGAGGCGACCGACGCGCCGTACTCGTGCCAGCGCGGGCGGTCGGCCTCCGGGATGCCGACCAGTTCGCAGATCACCTCGATCGGTAGCGGCCGGGTCAGGTGTGGCACGAGGTCGACCGGGTCACCGTCGGGCAGCGCGTCCAGCAGCCGCCCGACGATCCGCTCGATGACCGGCGCGAGCGAGCGGGCGTGGCGCACCGAGAACGCGGGGCTGACCGTGCGGCGCAGGCGTTTGTGCTCGGCGCCGTTCATCTCGGCCATCGAGCGCATGTAGCGCAGGCAGTGCTCTGGCACGTCCGGGCGCAGGAAGCTGGCCGAAGTCAGCGCGAAGCGCGGGTCGCCGAGCATGGCGCGGGCGTCCTCGTGCCTGGTCAGCACCCACACCGTGCCGATGCCGGGCATCGGCAGCCTGGCGACCGGGCCGGCTTCCCTGGCCCGGCCGTAGGCGGTGAACGGGTCCGCCAGCACCTCGGGGTCGGCAAGGTCGATCTCGTGCACGCGTCCTCCAGATGGTCTGAACATATGATCTCATCATCTGAATGGTGACGGTATCTTGTCAGTGGACCGAATGGCAACGCGAGGGGAGGGCGGGGTGCGACTCACCAGGGCGGAACTGCGCGAACACAACCGGGCGCGGGTGCTGGCCGCCGCCGCCGACGAGTTCGCCGACCGCGGCTTCCGCGCGGCGAAGATCGACGACATCGCCGAGCGCGCCGAGCTGACCCGGGGCGCGGTCTACTCCAACTTCCCCGGCAAACGCGCGCTCTACTTCGCCGTGCTCGCCGACCAGACCCGCCGCCCCGCCACGGTCACCGACCCCGGCGACACCCCCGCCGCCGCCCTGGGCGCCCTGGCCCGCGAATGGGTCGCCCGCCTGCCGCTGGCCACCGACGAGCGCCACGGCCGCCTGACCCGCGACCTGCTGCCCGAGATCCTCGCCGACGAGACCACCCGCCGGCCCTTCGCCCAGCTCATGACGCTCAACGCCACCCTGCTGGGGCTCTCGCTGGAACGGTTGGGCCGGGGCGGCGGACGCGGTGTGCGGGTGGCGGAGGCTGTGTTGACCACCCTGCACGGCGCGGCTCAGCTGGCGGCCGCCGCCCCGGGGTTCGGGGAACCGTTCGGCGTCGTCCGCGCCTGCGAACGGCTCGCGGACCTCGACCTGGACGACCACCTGCTGGCCACCGGCCTGCACCCGGACGCCCGGTCGGTCGACGAGCCGTGGCGCCCGCCCGCCCCGGTGACCGGCCTGGTGGCCGACGAGCCGGTCGACCTGGCCGCCGACGGCGTGCTGACCGTGCTGGGCCTGAACCGGCTCTCGGCGGCCGAGGACGCCGCCCGCGCGGTCGCCCCCGGCACCCGGGTGACCGTCGTGATGGTCACCGGCGACCCCGCGGAACTGGCACCGCTGGCCCGCCTGGCGGTGGCCGACCTGACGGCCTGCCTGCGCCAGGCGGTCCCGCGGCCTTCCTGGCCCCACCTGGAAGTCGTGTGCGACGAGACCGGCGCCGTCGCGGCGGCGGCCGGCGTCGAGACGGTGACCGACACGACCGAGACCGCGATCCGGGTGGCTGGCGGCCGGATCGTCACCCGCGCGACCGGTATCGGCGCCGGCCACACCATGACATCGGCACCGACGTCAGTGCCGGTTGGCCGTCGCGATCACTGAGACCACCATCGCCAGCGGCCAGAGCACGGCCAGCGCCCCCACGCCGGCCACGACCAGCAGGCCGACGCTGGCCGCCCCGGCCAGCACCCCGGCCGCCCTCGACAGGTAGCCCAGCCCGAGCGGGCCGAACAGCAGCGTCAACAGCAACGCGGCCACCGCGGACCTGTCGGCCGGGGCGCCCAGCGGCACCCGCCCGGCGCCGGCGGTCTCCTGGCCGGTGCCGCTGTACCAGCCGCCGGAGGCCAGCGGCGGGTGCGGCGCGAAGACGGCCGGCGTCCGGCTGAACGATTTCGGTGCCCACGGGGTCGGGGCCGCGCTCGGGCGCCGCCGGTCCTCCACCCGCCAGAGCACGTTCTCCGCACTTCGCATGGTGTCCTCCCCAAGTACCGTTCGCCAGGGCCGTGCTGGTGATACGGCCTTTTGCCTGGCACAATTGATGATTGCGGTGGCAACAGTTGGTTTCGTACCTACTGACTATGCTGGCGGCCTGGGGGAGCGAGTGATGCGTCAAATGAAACATCGGGCGAAACCGTGCCCGTCCGTTCAACCGGGGAGGCCGCGAGATGGGCTTCTCGGCCGATGAGAATGGCGAACGCCGAGCCTGGCACCGCCTCACGGCCGCCGAACGCGCGGAGCTGACCGACGCCGGTCACGTCCGGGTGTGGCGGCCCGGCGAGATCCTCGCGCTCCAGGGCAGCCCGCCCGCCAGCATGTTCGTCGTCCTGCGAGGCTGGGTGAAGATCAGCGCCACCAACTACCGGGGCGACGACGCCCCCCTCGCGGCCCGTGGCCCTCACGAGATCGTCGGCGAGATGGCCCCGATCAGCGGCCTGCCAAGAACCGCGACCATCGAGGCCATCGACGAGGTGCACACCCTCGTCGTGGCCCGCGAGAAACTTCTCGGCGTCCTGCGCCGCCGCCCGCACATCGCCGAGGAACTCCTGCGCACCGTGGCGATCCGCCTCCAGCAGTCCGACCGCCTCCGTCTGGAGGCCGGCGGCCCCGACTTCCCCCAACGCCTGGCGGCGGTCCTGCTCGAACTGGCCCTCCAGTACGCCCCGGACTGGGACGAGGGCCACCAGGTCGATCTGCACTTCAACCAGAGCGAGCTGGCCAGCTTCGCCAGGGTCTCCCGCAGCACCCTCGGTCGCGGCCTGGACGAACTGCGCCGCCTCGGCGTGGTCGCCACGGCCCGCCAACGCATCACGATCATGCACCCGGAGACCCTGCGCGAACTCGCCGCCGGCCGCTCACCATCCCCCGGACCCTGATTGGTCTGAACCAGATGGGATCGGGTCGGCTATCATGGAATGTCTGCTCACGGCGGAGGGAATGGATGGCATGAATTCGTTCTCGGCGGATATCGAACCAGGCATCGAATCCGAACTGATCGACCTGGACGCCGTCCCCTTCACCAGGCTCCGTGAACTGGACAGCGAACCGTTGCGCCGCTCCCTGGGCCACGTCGTCGACCGCACCCGCCGCGTCGCCGCCCGCTACCGAAGCTCTAACCAAGGCGGTGGTGGTGAGCGGATCGACTGATGCCCCAGGACGGAGCGGAACGCCCGGCGTTCCATCGCCTGTCCTGGCGGGATCTCGACGATCTGGCTCGGCTCGACGGCAACGCGGGAGTGTTGCGACGGTTGCGCCGTGCCGAACGGAGCCGGCGCAAGTTGTTGCTCCGCGCGCTGATGGAGGAGTCGGCGAAGTCGCCGCGACGGCTGGGACCGTTGCCCCCGCTGGACATCGCCTGGGAACTGCTGGCACGGGTGGAGTCCCGCTCGCCCAAGGCGTTCGACCGGATCCTCACCCACCCCTACACCGGTAGCTGGGCCGGCTACACGACCCGCCTGTGCCGCAACGGAACCGACGGTATCGGTCCACTGTGGATGCACCTCGGTCACTGGCACGCCCTGGCCGCGACGGCCGCCATCCGCGCCGGCCTCGACTTCGCGGCCGAGGTGCCCGCCTGGAACGGTAACGTCATCCTGCCGTCGCTGGGCATGGCCCGGCTGGCCACGACCGAACCCTTCTCGGTCGCCGTCGTGCGCGGCGACCGCGGCCGGTTCACCGTCAGCGACGACACCAGTTCCGTTGTCCTGCCGGAGTCCCCCGGCCTGGACGCCCCCGGCTGGTGGGCCGTGCGGAAGGTGCGGGTGCGGGTCGGTGCCCGCCGCTTCACGGTGCGCCTGGACGATCTCGACCCGTACCGGGGGCTCTACGAGCCGATCCCGCCCCAGCGCCTGCCGGTCGCCGAGGTGCGGGAGTGGCAGCGCCTGATCGACGAGGCCTGCCAGCTGATCGTCACCCACCTGCCGGGGTTCGCCGAGACCATGCCGATCGGCCTCAGTTCGCTCGTTCCCAAACCCCAGGTGCTCTACCGCAACCCGAGTGCCTCGACCGGTGAGGCGTTCGGCAGCGCCGTGGTCGGGCGGCCAACGGACGGTACGTCCCTGGCCAGCACGCTGATCCACGAGTTCCAGCACATCGTGCTCGGTGGCCTGCTGCACCTGATCCGGTTGCACGACAACGACCCGCGCGAACGGTTCTACGTTCCCTGGCGGGACGACCCGCGCCCGGTCAGCGGCGCCGTCCAGGGCCTCTACGCCTTCCTCGGGGTCGTGGCGTTCTGGCGCTCCCTCGCCGCCACCGGTGACCGGCGGGCCGCCTTCGAGTTCGCCTACTGGCGTCAGCAGACCTGGTTCGCGCTGCACGCGCTGGGCGGCGACAGCGCCCTGACCGTTGCCGGGCAACGGTTTCTCGACGGCATGGCCGAGCGGCTCGGCCGCTGGCAGGGGGAGCCGGTCCCCCCGGACGTGGCCGAACTCGCCGACGCGGCGGCGAAGGACCACCGCGCGGGGTGGCGGGTCCGGCACCTGCGCCCGGATCCGGCGGACATCGCCAGGATGGCGGCCGCCTGGACGGCCGGGCGACCACGGCCGCCGGCCATGATCGACGCGAGCGCCACGCCCCCGACCCCGGTCCCCGACGGCCTGTGGTCACCGGCCCGCACGGACCTCGTCCAGCTCCGGACCGGTGGCGTCGGCCTGCCGGAGCTGGACGAGCTGTGGCCGACCGTCCCGGACGCCACCCCGGCCGACCTGGCCTACGCCAGCGGCCGGTTCGCCGACGCCGTCCGGGGATACCGCGCGGAACTGGTCGACGACCCCGATCGGCCGACGTCCCTCGTGGGACTGGGGCTGGCATTGGCGGCGAGCGGCCCTGACCCGGCCGCCCGCGCCCTGCTGGGCTGCCCGGAGGTCGTGCGCGCGGTCCACCGGACACTGCGCCAGAGCCGGACCGCACCCACCCCGGAGGGCCTGGCGGCCTGGATCGGGCAACTCGTCCCCGCTACATGAGGATCGCGTCGATGTCACAGTCGGCTCGGGTGCCGCGCACGGCCGCCTGGGTTCCCGGATGCGCCTCGCCGAGCACCTTGCGGTACCTGGCGACGGTCGGTGCCAGGAAAGGCTTCGCCTCCTCGGCCCGACCGGACGCGTCCAGGTCGAGCCCGAGGTTGAACGCGGCCGCCAGCATGGTCGGGTGGTCGGCCCCGAGTACCCGGGTGCCCCGTTCCAGGGCGTCGCGACCCAGGTCGATCGCCTTGTCGTACTCGCCGAGGGCGGACAGGTCGCTGGCCAGGTTGATCATGGCGACCAATGCGTACGGATGGTCGGGTCCGATCCCGATCCGGTAGTGCTCCAGCGCGCGTTCGTCGAGCACCCGAGCCTGGGACGGCTCACCCATCAGCCGCAGGGTCACCGCGAGGTCGACCGTGGCCGCCAGCGTGTGTGGGTGGTGCTCGCCGAGCGTGTTCCGGTACTTTCCGAACGCGTTCTCGCCCAGTTCCTTCGCGTCGGTGAACTTGCCCGCGTGGCGCAGGTCGATCGAGTGGGCGAGCGAGCAGACGATGGTGTTCGCGTGGTCGTCGCCGTAGCGGAGCCGGGACCGCTCCAGGGCGTCCTTCGACAGCGGCAGAGCCCCGGCGTGGTCGCCGTCCTTGCGGCGGGTCAGGGACAGGATGATGTCCACCATGATCGAGTCCGGGGTCTCGCCGTAGCGGATCCGGAAGGACTCGGCGTGGTTCTCCTGCATGACCCGCGCCTGGCCGTACTCACCGGCCTCCCGGAGGTCGACGATCAGGGCCGCGCGCGTGTTGCTGGTGTGCGGGTGATCGGGGCCGAGAACCTCGACGCGGCGACGGTAGGTCTCCTCGTCCAGTTCGGCGGCGGCCCGGTAGTCGCCGGCCAGACGCAGGCTGATGCCGTGCTGGAAGGCGGCGGCGAGCGCCTCCGGGTCGTCGTTGCCGAACATGCGCCGGGCCTTGTGCAGGACCTCCTCGCTCAGCTTCCCGGCCGCGGCGAAGTCGCCCTGGGCGCGCAGGTCGATGACGATGTTGCGCTGGAGGGCGAAGGTCTCCTCGTTCTCCTCGCCGGAGACCTGCATGCGCAGCGCGAGGGTGCGCTGGTTGAGCTCGGCGGCCTCCGAGTACCTGCCGATCGCCCACAGGTACAGGCCCAGGCGCGACGACACGTCGAGGGTCTGGGGGTGGGTCGGGCCCAGCGTTCGGGTGAAGTGCTCCTTGGCGGTGGTGGCGAGTTTCGCCGCCTCCTCGTGGTCGCGGTACTCGAACAGGTAGCGCATGAGGTTGATGATGAGTTGGCGGGGCCAGTCGTCGTCGCAGTCCATGACGTTGGCGGCGTAGGCGTGGGGGAGCAGCTCGCGGTAGCGGGGCCAGTGGCGGCTCTGCTCGGGGTCGTTGGGGTCGAGGCTGGCGAGCAGTTGGTGGGCGCCGTGTTGCATCTGGGCGTGGATCTGGGGGGCCATGACCCGGTTGCGGAGCACCAACTGGACCAGGCGGTGCAGTTGGAGGGTGTTGTTGCCGTGGTCGATCTTGGCCAGGCCGTAGCGGTTGATGTCGCGGATGGCGCGGGCGAGTTTGATCGGGTCGCGCAGGGCGGCGTCGAGTTCGGGGGAGATCGACACGCGGCTGACGCCGGTGAGCAGGTCGCGGGAAATGGGTTCGGGGGAGAAGAACGCGCAGATGTGCAGGATCTGGTGGGCCGCCGGGTTGCGGTTCTTCAGCTCGTCGAACGACACGTTCCAGGCGGCGGCGACCGACACCTCGTGGTTCGGGGCGGTGGCGGCGTCCAGGATTTCCGCGACGGACTCGTCGAACAGGCGCAGGTACTCCCGGACGGGCATTCCGGTGACCGCGCGCCAGGCCGCCGCCTGTTCGATCGCCAGGGGGAGGTCGCCGAGTTTCTCGGCCAGTTCCTCGGCTTCCGCCACAGTGATTTCCGGGCCGCGTTTGCCGAGCAGCGCGATGCTTTCCTCGCGTTTGAACACGGCCAGTTCCAGCGGCCTGGCTATTCCCGCCCAGTCGGAGTTGCGGGAGGTCACCAGAATCTCACCGGGGCCGTTGCGGGGGAAGAACGGCAGCACCGACTCGGGGCTGTCGGCCGCGTCGAACACCAGCAGCCAGCGGCGGAACGGGCGGCCGGTGCGCAGCGACTCCAGCACCGCCGGCACGGCGACGGTGGTCTCGGCGGCGCCCGGCAGGTTGAGCACCCTGGCCAGGTCGGTCAGGCCCGCCCGGATCTGGGTGACGTGGGCGGCGTCGATCCACCACACCAGGTCGTAGTTCTGCAGGTGCCGGTAGATGTACTCGGCGGCCATCTGGGTCTTGCCGATACCGCCCATGCCGTGCAGCGCCGAGGGCAGCACGGCGGTGGTTCCGCTGGTCAGGCGCTTGCCCAGCTGCTCAAGGAGTTCGCCGCGGCCGGTGAAGTTCGGGTTGCGCGGCGGGACGTTCCCCCACACGGGTGGCGGGTCGTCCGGCTGGCGCCTCGGGTACGGGCGCGGGCCCGGATGGGTCAGCGGTGTGGTGACCGGATCGACCGGATCGGGTTGGCGTTGGCTGCCCGGCCGGCTGTCCGCCGACGCGTAGGTGTCGGAGGTGGGAACGGCCTGCTCGGGCAGCTTCGGCATCGTGGGGCTCGCATGTCGGCTCGTGGCGGGTTCTGGTAGGCCAGCCGGGTGGCTGGCCTGCGCGAGGACGGTGCGCAGCCGGTCCGCCCGACTGAGATAGGGCCCGGAAAGCGCGCGCATGACGGCGCTTTCGAGCTCGACATCGGTTCTGGAATCGGGGGTGAGCTCCAGGTCCGGTGTGTTGTGCGGGTCGGCGATGGCTGCTCGGAGGTGACCGAGAACCGGAATCCGTTCACCGAAGTACTCGGCCGCGACCCCGACGACGCTGGCGGTCTCCGATCGCCGGGCACCGATGAGGAGCAGTTCACGGACTGCCTCAGGAAATGCCAGTTCCCCACCCTTGTCCGAAGTGGACGACCGGCCCCTGGGACCGGGAGCGTACATGATCCCCGAGAGCAGGATCTCGGCGACGTACTCCGGTCCTCCGTCGGGTAGGAAATGCTGCTGGACGAGTTCCGCGAGGTCCAGTCTCGCCGGGAGCGCGGCCAGCAGTGTGGCCAGGCGAAATGCCGGCGGAGATGCGTTGCCGCGGAACCTGGCGACTCTTTCCTGACCGGTGAGGGACTCGTTCGTGGAGATCACCGCGTTGGGCGTGTCGGCGGCGAGAACCACCGTCGCGTCCACTGAACTGGATTCGCCCATGACCAGTCTTGCCCACCAGCTCAACCACCGGGGTTGCAGTTCCAGTACGGGCACCGGGACGGCGCCGGGTGGGGCCACCCGGTCGGGGTCGCGCGCCAGCCACGCCTCCGGCAGCTGGAAGGTCCAGTGCCGGTTGGGTTTCACCGTGCCGCGCGGGTTGAGCGTGGCCCGGTGCAGCTCCAGGCCACCGCGCTGCCACAGCCACTGCGGCACGAGGTTGACGATGCTGACCGGCATCGACCGGCTCCACTGGGCCAACACGGGGTGCAGCAGTTGCCGGCGCCACGGCTCGCCGATGCCGTCGGTGAGCAGCAGTACCACCCTGCGGTGGGAGTGGTCGAGGATCTCGGCCGGGTCGCGGGGCGCGGCGTTCGGTGTCCCGCCACGCAGCACCGCCCGGTCCCCGTCGACCTCCAGCAGCCTGATCTGAATGGACCGGAAAGCACCGAGCTGTTCCAGGAGGGCGGCGAAGTTCGCTATCTTGGACCGCCACAGCCCCATTGTCGGACCGTTGTCGAGAACCAGCGTGAGGTCGAGCCAGCGCTCTTTCCTGGCCCGCACGACCGGCCACCACAATCCGGTTTCGGTGGCCTGCTCGGCGGTCGCCTCCTCGTCCAGGACGACGTCCTCCGGTCGCCGCGAACGGATTTTTCGTTTCAACGGGCGCAGTGCGCGGAAATAGTCCAGGGAATCCCGGACCGCGACCTTCGCGGCACTGCCGCCCTCGCCGGCCAGCATGCGCAGGCCGCGCCACCGGGTGGGCGCCGCCTCGGCCTGCTTCGCCTCGGTCTGCTTCGCCTCGGGGAGCGGTGGCGGCTCGGCGGCCTCAGCGGTCTCGGTGGCCGGCGGGTCCGGCGGCCTCGGTCCGGTCGACGCGAGGGTGGCCTCGGAGTCGTCGAAGGTCGGCACGTCGCGGTCCTCCTCCACTGCCGGCGGTGGTGGCGGTGGGGCGCCGGGACGTTCGATGGCCGAGGCCAGCCAGATGATGTCGCCGACGTCGGTCCAGGTCAGGTCGTCGAGGCGCAGGTGGCGCCGACCGGCGGCCGACGGCTCCGCCCGGGGGGCGGCGGGGTCGGGGGCATCGGCCGGCCGGGCCACGTCACTCACACCGTCAGCCGGCGCCAGAGCGCGTCGACCAGTCGGGGCCAGGCGACCTGGTCCGGTTGGTAGGCGCCCGAGGTGGCCAGGAACACGGCGTCGAGCAGTCGGTCGGCCGGCAGCCCGCCCTCGGCCCGGCTGCGTTCGGCGAACTCGCGGACCAGCCGTTCGCGGTGTTCGCCGGCGGGGTCGAGCAGGTGGTTGGCGACCATCGCGGCGAGCTGTTCGAGGGTGGGTTCGCGGATCTCCAGTTGCAGGCAGCGGCGCAGGAACGCCGGCGGGAACTCGCGTTCGCCGTTGCTGGTCATCACCACGACCGGGAAGGCGTGGCAGGCGACCCGCCCGTCGACCACTCGCGCGGTGCCGTTGGGGTCGGCGGTGTGCACGGTGACCTCGGGGACCCGGCCGCGCACCCTGGCCAGTTCGTGGATCGGGAACTCGCCTTCCTCGAAGATCGACAGCAGGTCGTTGGGCAGGTCGGCCTCGCTCTTGTCCAGCTCGTCGACCAGCAGGACGCGGGGGCGGCGGGTCGGGAGGAACGCGGTGCCCAGGGGGCCGAGCCGCACGAAGTCCCCGATGGGCGGCTCCTCGGCCGGCTCGCCGCCCCGGGTGGCCTGGGCGGTCGCGGCGGCCTGGGCGCGCCCGATGGCGTCGTAGCTGTAGAGGCCGGACTGCAACGTGGTGTGGCTGGTGATCGCCCAGCGCAGCACCCGGCCAAGGCCCAGTTCCCTGGCCAGGCGGTAGGCGGTGCTGGACTTGCCGGTGCCCGGTTTGCCGGTGACCAGCAGCGGGCGGCGCAGGTAGAGCGCGGCGTTGACCAGGTTCAGCTCGTGGAAGTCGATGTCGCGGTCGGACAGGTGGAACTCGGTGCCCAGGCGCCGGTCGGCCTCGCCGTCGTCCGGTGGCGAGGTGTCGGTGCTCTCGTCGGGCAGTGGGCCTCCCCGGAACGCCCGCCACGGCGGAGGCGGCGGCAGTAGCGTGATCGGGTCCAGGTCGTGGGTGGGCCGGCCGCTGCCACGGTAGATCCACCAGGCCGGCGGTTCGACGTGCGCCGCCCGGTCGGTGGGTTCCGTGTCCTGTTCGTTCACGCTCATCCGTGAAAACCCCTTACGGTTCCGTCGGGTCCACCGGTTGATCGAGAACTATTACTCTTTTCGGGTCGTCCCACATTACCACCAAATCGCGAACGAGTGAGTTGTTGTTGACCGTTCCAGAATCGTGCAGCTTTTGTTTCCTCAGGCGGTCCATCAATCCACTTCCGTCGGGCAGCACCTCGGCGATCAACTTCCGGAGATCCTCGGGGCCGGCGTCGGGGTGCCAGAAGATCACCGGCAGCCCGCTGCGGAGCGCGGACATCAGCTCATCCGGCGCGGCGCCCGGTTCTGGTTGGGGGGACGGCGGTTTCGCCATCACCAGCCCAACCCAGTGCGGGTCGCTCAGTACGGCGTCGATGGGATGCTCCTTCGCCGAACCGGAATAGTGCATCCGGTCGGAGGTGGGGTTTTCCAGCATGGAGTCCCATCGTACGTGCCAGGCACGGTGCCAGTGCCTCGTGCGCATCCGCTCGAGCGACCTTATACTGACGCGATAATCGAACGACAGTGGCCGCGGTTTGCCCGAACCGTGCTCCTTGCTCCACCGGCCGACCGGCAGGCTCAGCAATGTGCGGGGCAGCAGGAATTCCACGGCCGCGGAGATGCCCTTGTCGGCCCACGCGCCCTCGGCGTCCAGGATGATCTCGTCGACCCGGTACTCCAACTCGTCCATCTCCACCTCGCGCACCGGGCCGCGCACCGGCGGCCAGCTCAGCGGGTCGTCCTGGCGCCAGGAGGACAGCAGGCAGCGGCTGGGGTCGATCGAGTCCGGCTCGACCATGATCGTCAGGTGCAGGTGCGGTTCGTCGGGCACCGGCGTGCGGGTGACCGGGTGGTCGGCCAACTCCCGGCCGCGCCGTAATCGCCGTGACTGGTCGGCGATCCAGGCGCGCAGCCGCTCGCCGGTGTCGTCGTCGAGTTCGGCCGCGATCAGCTGCAGGAACAGCATCGAGGGCGGAATGCCGTCCACGTCGGCGTTGAAGTCGGACAGGAACTGGAACGCCGCCCAGGCGTCGGGCACGGTCTCGTGGCGGGGCAGCGGAATCACCCCCTGGGCGGCGCGGCCGAGCAGCGTGCTCATCCTGGGCGGGTTCTGGTCATGCAGCAGCGGGCGCAGCGCCTGTTCGTCGGCGGGCCGGACGACGCCGAGGACCTCGGGGCGCGCGGTGGGTTCGGTGGCCGGCCGCGCGGTGACGTCGTGGCCGAGCAGGCGCAGCCACGCGGGTTTGCTGAAGTTCTTGGTGACGGCCTGGACGTGGGTGTAGGACTCGGGCACGGTGCCCGGGTCGCCCTGGATGACGTCGGTGTAGAAGTGGTCGGAGACGATCAGTGCGATCATCCGGTCGGACTCGCGCAGCGCGGTCTTCACGGCGTCGGCGTCGATGATCCGGAAGGTGTCGATGACCGGCTGGCCGGCCCAGCCGGCGCCGTCGCGGCGGATGTCGCCGGAGTGCATCGCCACCCGCAGCCGGAACCGGGAGGTCGGCACCCGGGTGGAGTTGTAGCGGCGCAGCGCGGCGACCAGCCGGTCGGGCAGGCGGTCGGCGATCACGCTCTTGGACACCGTCGGCGGCACCAGCACGAGCACGCCGTCGCCCCGGTCCTCGTGCTCGCAGGAGTCGAAGTCGATGGCCGAGTCGGTGAACGCGGTATTCAGGACGTCGTACATTCCCCCGCGCACGGCGAGGTGGTCGACGCCCAGACGTCCCGAGTCGGTGAATCCCTCGACGTCGACGACGACGATTGTTCGATGGACCGCCGGCGGCAGTGTCACTGGCCATCCTTCCCACGGCACCGACGACGAGGCGGTGCCGTCCGACACTGTCGATTATGCGTCGCCGGAGAAATCCCGGTGCGTCAGATAGGACAGATTGTCGGCGCGGGAAGAACGTCAGACCAGACCCAGCCGGGTCAGGAAGGGATTGGTGAACCGGCCGTCGGGGTCGCGATCGCGGCGCAGCGCGCGGAATTCCGACCAGCGCGGATACCGCCCGGCGAGGTCGCCGGTGGCGAAGACCTTTCCCCAGTGGGGCCGCGCGTCCAGCGTCAGCAGCGCGGCCTCGACCGCCGGCAGCAGGGCGGCGACCTGGGCGGGCAGGTTGCGCCAGGTGAAGTGCACGGCGATCGTCTCGCGGCCGTGGGCGCCGCTGAGCCACAGGTCGTCGGCGGCGACCGAGCGGATCTCGGTCACGTGCAGGACCGGGGCGATCCGGCCGGCCAGGGCGCGCAGCCGGCGCAGCGCCTCGGGGGCGCGGTCGCGGGGCAGCAGGTACTCACTCTGCAGTTCGTCGCCGCTGCTGGGTTTGTGGTCGAGGCGGAAGTGCGGCAGGCGGTCCAGCCACGGCCCCGGCACGCCCAGCTGCGCGGTGACCGCGTCGGTCGACTCGCCGGGGATCATGTGCAGCGCGGTGGTGGCCGGTGCGACGCCGAACAGGTCGGCGGGCGGCTCGCCGGTGGACTTGACCCAGATCTGGCGCAGGTTCTCCCCGGCCCAGTCGGTGAACAGGGAGACGCTGTGGCCGGCGGCCATCAGCTCGTCGAACCCGGCGAGTACGGCCCGCCACGGCACCCTCGGGTACACGGTCTGGCGCAGGTCGAAGGCCGGCACGGTGTCCAGCACGACCGAGACGACCACGCCCAGCGCGCCGAGGGCGACCACCGAGCCGGCGAACTCCGGGTCGTCGCGGGAGATCCTGGTCAGCCGCCCGTCGGCGCCGACGACGTCCAGCGCGGCGACCGAGGTGGCCAGACAGCCGTTGCGGTCGCCGGAGCCGTGGGTGCCGGTGGCGACCCCGCCGGCGACGCTGATGTGCGGCAGCGACGCCAGGTTGGGCAGGGCGCGGCCGTGGGTGTGCAGGGTCGCGGCCAGGTCGCCGTAGCTGGTGGCGGCCGGCACGGTGACCCGGTCGCCGTCGACGGTGACGGTGCCGGGCAGTTCGGCCAGTGACACGAGTACGGCTGGAGTGTCGGCCACGTCGCTGAAGGAGTGGCGCGAGCCGAGGGCGCGGATCCTCGGTGTTTCGGCGACCAGTTGGCGCAGCTCGTCGATGCTGGTCGGGGTCTCGAGGCGGGTCGCGCGGTAGGTGAGGTTGCCGGCCCAGTTGCGTTCCACCGGCCCAGTATCCGCCTCCGCGCTCGGAAATCAGGTGTTGACTCGTCACAGCTGTGACGGTAAATACAGAGGAACACAGAGAAACGGCGGCAAATCAACATGTATGCGGAAGAGCGGCAGCAGCACATCGTCGACCGCGCCCGCCGCGACGGACGGGTGGACGTCGCGGAGTTGTCGGCCGAACTGTCGGTGACCGGTGAGACCATCCGCCGGGACCTGTCGGTGCTCGAACGGCACGGGCTGCTCCGCCGGGTCCACGGCGGCGCGATCCCGGTGGAGCGTCTGGGTTTCGAGCCGGCGCTCGCCGCGCGGGACGCCCTGCTCACCGCCGAGAAGGACCGGATCGCCAAGGCGGCGCTGGCCGAGTTGCCCGACGAGGGCTCGATCCTGCTCGACGCCGGCTCCACCACCGCCAGGCTGGCCGCGATCCTGCCGGTGGACCGCCAGTTCACCGTGTTGACCAACTCCCTGCCGGCCGCCCAGGCGCTGGCCACGCGGACCAACATCACCGTGCTGTTCATCGGCGGCCGGGTACGCGCCCGCACGCTGGCCTGCGTCGACCCGTGGGCCATCGAGGCCCTGGCCCAGAGCTACGTCGACGTCGCCTTCATCGCCACCAACGGCGTGTCCGTGCAGCGCGGGCTGACCACCCCCGACCAGGCCGAGGCCGCGGTGAAGCGCGCGATGATCGCCGCCGCGCGCCGCACGGTCCTGCTCGCCGACCACACCAAGCTCAGCACCGACCACCTGGCCCGGTTCGGCCGGCTCGCCGAGATCGACACGTTCATCACCGACACCGGGCTCGACGAGCGCACCGCGGCCGAGATCGAGTCGCGGGGACCGAGGGTGGTGCGCGTGTGATCGTCACCCTGACGCTCAACCCCAGTCTGGACCGCACGATCGAGGTGGCCAGGCTGTCGCGCGGCGAGCTGAACCGGGCCAGCGCCGCCCGCCTCGACCCCGGCGGCAAGGGCGTCAACGTCTCCCGGGCGCTGGCCGCGCACGGCGTGGCGACGCGCGCGGTGGTGCCCTGCGGTGGGCCGGAGGGCGAGCAGTTGACCGCGCTGCTGCGCCAGGAGGGCATCGACGTCGTCGCGGTCGCGGTCGCCGGGCACACCCGGTCCAACGTCAGCCTGGTCGAGCCGGACGGCACGGTCACCAAGATCAACGAGCCGGGCGGGTCGCTGCTGCCCGACGACCTCGCGCGGGTCGAGGAGGCGGTGCTGGACGCCGCCGCCGGCGCGGACTGGGTGGTGGCCTCGGGCAGCCTGCCGCCGGGCGTGCCGGACGGCTCCTACGCCGGGCTCGGCCGCCGGCTGGGCGAGTTGGGCGTGCGGTTCGCCGTCGACAGCTCGGGCCCGGCGTTGGGCGCGGCGCTGGCGGCGCGGCCGGCGCTGGTGAAGCCCAACCGGGAGGAGTTGGCCGAGTCGGTCGGCTTCGGGATCCACACGGTCGCCGACGCGATCGAGGCGGCGCACCGGATGCGCGCGGCGGGGGCGGCGACGGTGCTGGCCAGCCTGGGGGCCGACGGCGCCGTGCTGGTCGACGGGCGCGGGGTGCGCTGGGGTGAGTCGCCCGTCGACCGGGGCCGCAGCACGGTCGGCGCGGGTGACGCGATGCTCGCCGGGTTCCTCGCGGCCGGCGAGACCGGCGCGGACGACCTGACCGAGGCGTTGTCCTGGGGCGCGGCGGCGGTGCGGCTGCCCGGCAGCCGCATGCCCGGACCGTCCGATGTGGACAGAACGGCCGTGCTCGTGCCGGCGACCCCAGACCGCACGCGGCACCTGCGTGGGCCGCTCCAGGATGACCGGACGGAGCAGAGTCGATGACCAACGTGTCCATGACGGAGCTGAAGAACTTATCCGGCAACGGTTTCCGCGCGAGAGTGCAGCGGTTCGGCGGCCACCTCGCCGGCATGATCATGCCCAATATCGGCGCGTTCATCGCCTGGGGCCTGATCACCGCGATGTTCATCCCGACCGGCTGGACGCCCAACGCGACGCTCGCCGGCCTGGTCGACCCGATGATCAAGGTCCTGCTCCCGGTGCTGATCGGCTACACCGGCGGCCGGATGGTCCACGGCCAGCGCGGCGCGGTCGTCGGCGCGGTGGCCACCATGGGCGTGGTCGTCGGCGCCGACCAGCCGATGTTCCTCGGCGCGATGATCATGGGCCCGCTGGCCGCGTTGGCGCTCAAGGGGTTCGACCGGCTGGTGGCCGGGAAGATCAGGTCCGGCTTCGAGATGCTGGTGGACAACTTCTCCGCCGGCATCATCGGCGGCGCGATCGCGCTGGTCGGCGTGCTGGGCATCGGCCCGGTCATGGAGGGCCTGACCACCGCCGCCGGCAACGCCGTGGACTTCCTGGTGGACAACGGTCTGCTGCCACTGGTGTCGATCATCGTCGAGCCGGCCAAGGCGTTGTTCCTGAACAACGCCATCAACCACGGGGTGTTCGGCCCGATCGGCGCCGACCAGTCGGCCGAGGTCGGCCAGTCGCTGATGTTCATGATCGAGACCAACCCCGGGCCTGGCCTGGGCGTGCTGGTCGCGATGTTCCTGTTCGGCCCCCGCAAGATCCGGCCGACCGTGCCGGGCGCGATGATCATCCAGTTCCTCGGCGGCATCCACGAGATCTACTTCCCGTACCTGCTGATGAAGCCGAAGATGATCATCGCGGCGATCGCCGGCGGGATGGCCGGGGTCGGCACCGCCATGATCACCAACTCCGGCCTGGTGTCCACCCCCGCGCCGGGCAGCATCTTCGCCTACCTGGCGGTCACCCCGCGGGGCGGGCACCTGAGCGTGCTGGCCTCGATCGCCGTCGCGGCCGGCGTGGCGTTCGTCGTCGGCGCGGTACTGCTGCGCTTCGGCCGGGGAGCCGACGCCGACGACGCGGCACCGCCGCCGGCCACCCCCGAGGCGACCGACGCCGGCACTGACACCGCCACCGACACCCCCGGGCCGGTGGCGACGCGGCACTCGGTCCTGGCCAGTGAGGTCGACACCCTGCTGGTGGCCTGTGACGCCGGCATGGGCAGCAGCGTCATGCTGGCCAGCCAGCTGCGCACCAGGCTCGAACCGTACGGGGTGACGGTCAAGCACCTGCCGATCAACGAGCTGCCGGCCGACGCGCGGCTCGTGCTGACCCACGCCGACCTGGTGGCGCGGGCGCGGTCGGTGGTTCCCGGCGCGGTGGTCGTCCCGTTCCGGATGTTCCTGGGTGATCCGGTGTTCGACGAGGTCGAGCAGGCGTTCAAGGAAGGTGGCGAGCTCCGTGGCTGAGTCCGGTGTGCTGTCGTTGGAGGCGATCCGGCTGGGCCGGCGCGCCACCGACAAGTGGGACGCGGTGCGCCAGTCCGGCGCGCTGCTCGACGAACTGGGCGCGGTCGAACCCGGCTACGCGGACAGCATGCTCGACCGCGAACGCAGCGTGTCCACCTACATCGGCGAGGGCGTCGCGATCCCGCACGGCACCGACGCGAGCCGCGCGCTGGTGCGGCGCACCACGCTGGGCGTGCTCCAGTTCCCCGACGGCGTCGACTGGGACGGCCAGCGGGTGACCATCTGCGTGGCCATCGCCGCCAAGGGCGACGAGCACGTCTCGGTGCTCTCCGCGCTCGCCCAGATCCTCATGGAACCGGCCCAGGCGGAGCGGCTGCGCTCCTCCGAGGACCCCGGCGAGGTGCACGCACTGCTCGCCACGATCGGAAAGGGAATCGAGGGATGAGGGTCGCGCGTTTCTACGCCCCTGGTGACCTGCGGCTGGAGGACGCCGAGGAGCCCAAGGCCGGGCCGGAGGAGGTGAAGATCCGGGTCCGCAACTGCTCCACCTGCGGCACGGACGTGAAGATCTTCAACCACGGCCACCACCACCTGGTGCCGCCGAGGGTGATCGGTCACGAGATCGCCGGCGAGATCGTCGGAGTCGGCGCGGACGTGTCGGGCTGGTCGCCGGGCGAGCGGGTGCAGGTGATCGCGGCCGTGCCGTGCGGGACGTGCCAGGAGTGCACCACCGGGCACCGCACCGTGTGCCCGAACCAGACCTCGGTCGGCTACCACTACGACGGCGGGTTCGCCGAGTACCTGGTGGTGCCCCGGGCCGTGCTGGCTGTCGACGGGCTCAACCGGGTGCCCGACAACGTCGGGTTCGCCGAGGCGTCGGTCGCCGAGCCGCTCGCGTGTGTCCTCAACGGGCAGGAGCTGGCCAGGGTCGGTGAGGGCGACGACGTGGTCGTGGTCGGCGCCGGGCCGATCGGCTGCCTGCACGTGCGGCTGGCCCGCGCCCGGGGCGCGCGGCGGGTGTTCCTGGTCGAGCTCAACCGCGCCCGGCTGGACATGGCCTCGGCGCTGGTCGCCCCGGACGCGGCGATCTGCGGGGCGGAGACCGACGCGGTCGAGCAGGTCCTGGCGTTGACCGGCGGCCGGGGCGTGGACGTGGTGATCACCGCCGCCGCGTCCGGCGCCGCCCAGGAGGACGGGCTGCGGATGGCCGCGCGGGCCGGGCGGATCAGCTTGTTCGGCGGGTTGCCGAAGGACCGGCCGACGATCACCCTGGACGCGAACCTGGTGCACTACCGGGAGCTGACGGTCGTCGGCGCGAACGGGTCCAGCCCGGACCACAACAAGCGGGCGCTGGAGCTGATCGCGTCCGGACGGGTGCCGGTGACCGACCTGATCACCCACCGGCTGCCGCTGGCGGAGCTGCCCGACGCGATCGAGCTGGTCGCGAGCGGGCGGGCGATCAAGGTGACCATAGAACCGTGACGACAGAACCGTGACCACCGAAACGTGACGAGTGCGGGAGGACCCATGCCGAGCAGGGATGTCGTCGTCGGCTCGAGGATCGGACTGCACGGGCGCCCGGCGGCGACCGTCGTGCGGGTCGCCGCGGCCCAGCCGGTGCTGGTGCGCATCGGGGTCGCCGGCAGACCGCCGGTCGACGCGTCCAGCATCATCGCGGTGCTCTCGCTGGGCGCCAAGGGCGGCGACACGGTCACCGTCGAGGCCGACGGCGAGGGCGCGCAGGCCGCCCTGGACGCCATGGTCGAGGTCCTGGCCACCGACCTGGACGCCGAGCCGGCCGATGCCTGAGCTGGTGGGGATCGGGGTCAGCCCCGGCCGTAGCGCCGGCCCGGTGTTCCGGCTGGCCCCGCCGCCGGCCCTGCCGGAGGTGGCGCCGCCGGTCACCGACCCCGACGCCGAGGTCGCCGCCGCCCGGTCCGCGCTGGCCGGGGTGGCCGCCGCGCTCCGGGCGCGGGCCGCGTCGGTGAGCGGCGCGGCGGCCGAGGTGCTGGAGACCCAGGCGATGATGGCCGCCGACTCGACCCTGGCCACGGCCGTCGCCGCGCGGGTGGCGCGGGGGTCGGCGGCGGCGTGGGCGATCACCGAGGCGATCGCCGAGCAGCGGGAGACCTTCGCCCAGCTCGGCGGGTACTTCGCCGAGCGGGCGGCCGACCTGGCCGACATCGGCGACCGCGCGGTCGCCGACCTGCTTGGCGAGCCGATGCCCGGCCTGCCCAGCCCCGGCGAGCCGTTCGTGTTGACCGCCGAGGACCTCTCGCCGGCCGACACGGCCGTGCTGGACCCGGCCGACGTGCTGGCGATCGTCACCCGGCGCGGCGGCCCGACCAGCCACACCGCCATCCTGGCCAGGGCCATGGGCCTGCCGGCGGTGGTCGGCTGCCCGGACGTGGTCACCCTGGCCGACGCGACGGTGGTGTCCGTCGACGGCACCACCGGCCAGGTCACCGTGATCGACCCGGGCGAGGCCGCCGGGATCCGCGAGCGGGCAGCCGCCGACCGCGCCCGGCTCGCCGCGCTGACCGGTCCCGGCCGCACGGCCGACGGCCACCCGGTCCCGCTGCTGCTCAACGTCGGCGGCGCCGCCGACCTGACCGACGACGCCGAGGGCGTCGGCCTGTTCCGCACCGAGTTCCTGTTCCTCGGCCGCACCTCGGCGCCGACGGTCGCCGAGCAGCAGGCCGCCTACACCGAGCTGTTCGCCGCGCTCGGGCAGCGCCGCGTCGTCGTGCGGACCCTGGACGCCGGCGCCGACAAACCCCTGCCCTACCTGGGGTTGGCGCAGGAGGAGAACCCGGCGCTGGGCGTGCGCGGGCTGCGGGTCGCGCGCGCCAACCCGACGGTGCTCACCGACCAGCTCACCGCCATCGCCGGCGCCGCCTCGGCCACCGACGCCCAGGTCTGGGTGATGGCCCCGATGGTCGCCACCCCGGCCGAGGCCGCCGGGTTCGCCCAGGCGGTGCGGGCCGCCGGGCTGGCGGTGGCCGGCGCGATGGTCGAGGTCCCGGCGGCCGCGCTGCACGCCCGGCGGCTGCTCGACCACGTCGACTTCGTCAGCATCGGCACCAACGACCTCAGCCAGTACACGCTGGCCGCCGACCGGATGAGCAGCGACCTGGCCGACCTGCTCGACCCGTGGCAGCCGGCCGTCCTGGACCTGGTCGCCACCTGCGCGGCCGCCGGCCGTGAGGCCGGCAAACCCGTCGGTGTCTGCGGCGAGGCGGCCGGGGACCCGCTGCTGGCGCTGGTGTTCGTCGGCCTGGGCGTCACCAGCCTGTCCATGTCGGCGCCGAGCGTGCCGGCGGTGCGGGCCAGCCTCGCGGGCGTCACGCTCGAACGGTGCGCCGAGCTGGCCAGGATCGCCGTCGACGCGCCGGACGCCCGAACCGCGCGTCAGGCGGTGGCCGCCACGATCTGAGTACGGTCCGGGTTCGGCCGAACCGGCCCACTCCCGGCCCGCGCCGGCCTACCCTCCCGGAACGGAGCACGGGAGGCGGCTGTGGACGGGAAGACCGACGAGGACCGGGTCAAGGAACTGCGGCACCAGCTGTACGCGCTGGCCGACCGGGTGCACCGGCTGGAGGTGGGCGTGTTCCGGGCGGTGGTGTCGGTCGGCGCGGTCGCCATCGTGCTCGGCTACGTCCTGCCGTTCCTGGTGGCCACCACCGACGAGCCCGACGACTCGATCGCGCTGCTCCCGGCCGCCGTGAGCCTGCGCGAGGGCGGCAACGGCCCGTTCCGCGACGAGGCCGCGATGGCCGCGCTGGTGACGGCGACCTTCGCGCTGGTCATCCTGGTCGCGCTGGTCGCCCTGCTGCGGCTGTTCGCCTCGGACGTCGGGCCGGGCCCGGTGCGCTTCGCCCGGATCTGCGGGACCGTGCTGCTGGTGCTGTGCGCGGTGGCCTGGCTGATGATCCTGGTCCTGGCCGGGCACTTCGATGGCCGGATGAGCGCGTTCTCCCCGGCCACGTTCGCCTTCACCGTCGGCGGGGTGGCCGCCCTGCTCGCGGCCCGGCTGCACCCGGCCGACTGGCGCGGCCAGCCGCGCTAGGCGACACCCTCCGGCTCGGTCTCCTTGTCGCTGGTCGCCGCCCGCTCCTCGCGGCGCTCGGCCAGGTACGCGCGGATCGAGTAGGCCAGCGCCGCCGCCCAGACCAGGAAGATCACGATGTAGAAGATGTTGCGCACGCCGTCGGAGGCGTCGATCCAGTCGCTGCGCAGCAGGGTCCGGGTGTTGGTCAGGATGATGATCCCGCCGACCGCCGACCCGAGGACGCGCGGCGGGACGTGGCGCACCAGCCACGCGGCGATCGGCGCGGCGATCACCCCGCCGATCAGCAGCGCGAACACCCAGCCGGCGTCGATGCCCTCGGACCCCAGTCCGACGAAGAACCCGATGCTCGCGGCGACCGCGACCAGGAACTCGCTGGTGTCGATGGACCCGATGGTCTTGCGCGGCTCCAGCCGGCCGCTGGCCAGGATCGCCGGGGTGCCCACCGGGCCCCAGCCGCCGCCCCCGGTGGAGTCGACGAAGCCGGCGACCAGGCCCAGCGGGGCGAGGAAGCGCTTGCGCAGCGGCTTGCCCAGGTTGTGCTTGGGCAGGCCGAAGCTGGTGAACCGGACCAGGATGTAGAGCCCGAGGCTGAGCAGGATGATCGACATCACCGGGGCGGCGGTCTCGGTCGAGAGCCCGGACAGGAACGTCGCCCCGGCGAACGCCCCGACCGCCCCCGGGATGCCGATCTTGGCGACCACCTTCCAGTCGACGTTGCCGAAGCGCCAGTGGGCCAGGCCGGAGACCAGCGTGGTGCCGATCTCGGCCAGGTGCACCGTCGCGGACGCGGCGGCGGGGTTGGTCCCGATCGCCAGCAGCAGGGTTGTCGATGTCACGCCGTAGGCCATGCCGAGGGCGCCGTCGACGAGCTGGGCGCCGAGGCCCACCAGGGCCAGCAGGACGAGCTGTCGCATCGCTCCACCTTGTCGGGGTCGGGTCGGATCCGGGTTCACCAGATCGTGCACCTTTTTCACGCTGTGGCAAAGGGAGACCACATTGCGGAACGCCTCGGTGGAAGCGTAACCCCGAACTAGCTGAAAGTGAGCAACGATGTGCGTACGGTGTCGCTCAGCGCCACAGCCTCGGATACCAGATGAGGTCGCGGTTGGCCAGCAGCCGCACGTCCCAGTACAGGAACGTGAACACCCCGGCGACGATCAGCCCGGCGGCGGTCAGCACCACCGCGCGATGCGGCCGCGCCCCCAGCCAGCGGGCGATCCGGCCGCCGAACACCGCGGCGACCAGCACCAGCAGCAGCGCCATCACCACCACGTTGCCCACCGACTGGAGGACGAACGCGCCCGCCCCGTACAGCGGGTCACCGCGCTCGGCGGCGTCGCGGAACATGTGCCGGAACAGCGGGAACGGCCGGCCGATCAGGAAACCGCCGACCAGCACGCCCAGGAAGATCATCCGCGCCCGGTCCCGCCCGTCGAACGGGTCGGGCACGATCTTGAGCGCCGCCAGACCCAGGTAGAGCATCGCCAGCCCGATCAGCCCGAACACGATCATCGACTGGACGCTGCGCGCCGACAGCTCACCCGGCACGTTCTGCGCGGTGGAGAACTGCGGCATCGAGGTCCCGACGAACCCGACGATCGCGCCGTAGACCGCCGAGACCGTCACCAGCCCGACGGTCAGCCACAGCAGCGGCCCCATCGTCGCCCGCGTGCGGTCGCGCCACCCCGGTGCCCTGCCCAGGATCGGCGCCATCGTGCCGAACACGGCGATGTTGCACGCGGTGAACGTGCCGGCCAGGCCGGTCACGAACGCGAACGCGATCCCGGCGGCGACCCCGGTGATCTCGGTGTTCTCCGCGTCGTGGCCCAGCAGCGTGTTCGCCACGTTGTCGCCGATCACGCCGTCGACGAACTTCGCCGACCACAGAATGGTCAGCAGGAAACCGGCCAGTGAGGCCAGTCCGACGACCAGCCAACGCCGCGGCGGAACCGTCGGGTCCACACCGGATTTGTCCGGACGCGACTGAATGCTCGATGTGCTCACGCATTTCTCCCGTGGCAGCAGGGAAGGGAAAGCCGGCACCGGTGACCTCGACACTAACCGCCGATTCGGCAGGAGGAGACTCCGTCTGTGCGAAGTCTGCGCAAACAGGCAACGCCTGGTCGGGGCCGGCGTCCTAACGGTCAACACAACTCCTGAGAGATCAGCGGAGGTCTGGGGTGGAGAAACGCGTCCTCGTCCGGTTAGGTGTGGCGGCACTGTGCGCCGTCACCGTGAGTTCCTGTACGTCGCCGGGGCCAGAAGCACAGAACCCGGAGCTCGCGCCGCGCGGCACGGCGATGACCACGGTCCAGCCGAGCCGCCAGGACCTCGCCAACTCGATCACCCTCGACGGCGTGGTGACGATGAACCCGGTCGTCGGCCTGGTCGCCCCCGCCGCCGGCCAGGTCCGGTTCCTCAGCCGCATCGCCGAGCCCGAGCCGCCGACCAAGGCGTTCCGCGTCGGCTCGGTGTGGAAGGACGGCGAGCCGCACTGGTTCGAGGCACCGGCCGGCTCCACGTTCGCCGGGCGGCTGGTCGAGGACAAGGACACGGTCACCGCCGGGATGCCGGTGGCCACCGTCGAACTCGTCGGCTACGGCATCGTCGCCGACATCGACGGCTCGCAGGCCTACCGGATCACCGACGGGCTGGCCTCGGTGCGCGCGCAGATCAAGAACGGCCCCGGGCCGTTCCCCTGCACGGCGCTGGGCACGATCGCCGCCCTGCCCGCCGGCACCGTCCCCGCCCCGCCCGCCCCGCCGGAGCCACCGGCCGGCGAACAACCCGATCCGGGTGCCGGCCCGACCACGTTGCCGCCGCCCGAGCAGGAGCAGGACCCGGGCGCCACCGGCTCGGAGCCGACCGGGATGCGCCTGGTGTGCACCGCGCCGCCCAAGGTCAAGCTGATCAACGGCGCGGCGGTCACCCTCGACGTGGTCACCCAGCAGGCCAAGGACGCGCTCGTCGTCCCGGTCGAGGCGGTCGCCGGCGGACAGGGCAGCGGGCAGGTCGAGGTCGTCGAGGACGACGGCAGCCGCCGGATCGTCGAGGTCGAACTGGGACTCACCGACGGCAAGGTCGTGCAGATCCGCTCGGGCCTGACCGGCACCGAGACCATCACGGTTCCCGGCCCCGACCTGCCGCCCGCGCCGGCCCAGGGGGAGCAGAAGTGACCCTCATCCAGCTCACCGGCGTCACCAAGACGTTGCGGGGCCAGGACGAGGCGCGCACCATCCTGTCCGGGGTCGACCTGACGCTGGAGCCGGGGGAGAGCGTCGCGGTGCTGGGCCGCTCCGGGTCGGGCAAGAGCACGCTGCTGAGCCTGATCGGCCTGTTCGACCGCCCTGACGGCGGCCAGTACCTGTTGGGCGGCAAGGACATCACCCGTGTCCCGGAGCGGCGGGCGGCCGCGCTGCGCAGCGCCGAGTTCGGGTTCGTGTTCCAGCGATTCTTCCTGCTCAAGCACCTCACCGCGCTGCAGAACGTGTCGATGGCACTGGTCAACGGCCAGGGCTGGCTGCCACGTCGCAAACGCCGCACCACCGCGATGGAGGCGTTGGAGCGACTGGAGATCGGCCACCTGGCCCGGCACAAACCGCCGCGCCTGTCCGGCGGGGAGCAGCAGCGGGTGGCGATCGCCCGCGCGCTGGTCCGCCGCCCGAAGATCCTGCTGGCCGACGAGCCGACCGGCGCGCTGGACACCGACACCGGCAACCTCGTGGTGGAGGCGTTGCGCGCCACCACCGACGAGGGCTGCGCGCTGGTGCTGGTCACCCACGACCGGGACCACGCGGCCAAGATGAGCCGGGTCGCCCGGCTGACCGACGGGGTGCTCGCGTGATCCGGCTCTCCGGGCGGCTGCGGTCCTCGCTGATCATCGGCCTGCAGGGCATCCGGGCCCGCAAGCTGCGCACGCTGTTGTCGATGGTCAGCCTGTTCCTCGGGGTGCTCGCGGTGGTGACCGTGCAGGCCGGGTCGGTGATCGCGCAGCGCGCGCTGCTGGCCGACCTGGAGTTGCAGCGCGGCAAGGACGGCACGCTGCTGATGTACCTGCCGTCCGAGCAGGGCGCCTCGGCGATCACCCTGGACGCGGTCGCCGGCCGCGACGACGCGGTCGCCATGACCCGTGCCCAGGCGATCATCGGCGAGCCGGGGCTGCGGCCGGTCAACGAGGGCGGCGTGCCGATCGACCAGGCCGGCTACGGCCCCCCGCCCCAGATGGTCTGCGACGACCACGGCAACTGCGTCGAACAGTCCGAGCAGGACGACGAGCCCAAGCCGGTCGGGCAGGCGGTCGAGCTGAGCCTGATCGGGATCACCGGCGACGTACGCGAGTTCCGGCCCTTCCGGTTGGAGTCCGGCGAGTTCGTCGACTTCGACTCGGCGCCGTCGCTCGCCCCCCGGCTGGTGATCAACAAGCACGCGGCGGAGGCGTTCGCCGCCTACAGCGTGCCGGCGGAGATGCGGATCACCGGGGCGTCGGCCAACCCGACCCCGCTGATCGTCGGCGTGGTCGACGACGGCGGCTGGGGCCCGACGGCCTACGTGCGCGCCGACGAACTGCTGAACTGGACCGAGCCGGCCGGCCTGTCCGACCCGAACTACGGCGGCGGGATCGAACTGCTGGCCTCGCCGACCGCGACCGACCTGGAGCAGATCCTCAGGTCGCGCTTCGCCGCCAACGACATCCCGACCGAGTTCCAGGTCGAGACGATCGACTCGCTCGAACAGATGGGCAGCCAGATCTCGTTGATGCGCTGGATCTTCCTCGGCATGGCGGCGTTGGTGCTGCTGATCGGCGTGGCCGGCATCCTCAACGTCGGGCTGGCCACGGTGGGGGAGCGGGTCGAGGAGTTCGCGCTGCGCCGCGCGGTCGGCACCCCGAGGTTCCTGCTGGCCGGCATCGTGCTGGCCGAGACCCTGCTGACCGGCCTGCTGACCGCCGCGGCGGCGATCGGCGCCGGCGTGGTCGGCCTGGAGGCCGCCAGCCGGCTGTTCGCGTCCCGGGAACCGTTCCTGGCCAACGTCGCCTTCCCGTGGGAGGCGGGCGTGGCCGGGGTGATCGCCGGGCTGGTCGCTGGGATCCTCGGCGGGCTGATCCCGGCGATCCGGGCGGCGCGGATCCCGATCGCCACGGTCATGCGCGCGTGAGCGGGTGGGGCCCTCCCTCCCGAGGGCCCCACCCGTTTCCCCCTTCTTTCTCAGCACAGGGCCGAGTTGACCGCCTCCCGCAGGTCAACCGCGTCACCGGCGGTGTCCCGTCCGTTGGCCACCGCGAAGGCCGACCGGCCGTCCTCGGTGGCGGCGGTGAACGAGTCGTAGCCGACGATGTTGCCGCTGTGCCCCCACGCCTGCTCCCCGCAGGGCGTGGTGTAGCTGACCAGGCCAAGGCCGTACTCGCCGTACTCCACCGGGATGGTGGCCCGCATCTCCTTGAGCAGCTCCGGCGCGAGCACCCTGCCCTCGACCAGCGCCCGCACGAACCGGGTCATGTCCAGCCCGGAGGACACCATGCTGCCGGAGAAGCTGGCCATGCTGGGTTCGAAGTCGGTGATGTCCATGACCGGCTGGCCGGGGAAGGCGAAGTAGCCGTGGGCGTGCGGGCCGCTGATGTGCACGTCGCCGGAGCGGGGCAGTTCGGTCTGGAACAGCCAGTGCGGCTTGACGATCCGGTCGTCGATCTCGTCGCGGGTGCTGTTGCCGGTGATCTTCTCGATCAGCAGGCCGAGCACGACGTAGCCGGTGTTGGAGTAGGCCCAGTCGGTGCCCGGCTCGAACAGCGGCGGGTGGGACAGGCCGAGCGCCACCAGCTCCTCCGGCGCCCACGGCCGGTTGTTGCCGACGGGGTCGGCCATCAGGTCCGCGACGTAGTCGTCCATCCCGCTGGTGTGCTGGAGCAGCTGCCGGACGGTGATCCGGTTGCCGTCGTACCCGTTGCCCGACACCAGGCCGGGCAGGTACCGCTCGATCGGCGCGTCCAGCTCGATCTTCCCCTCGCCGACGAGCTGCAACGTCACCACCGACACGAACATCTTGGTGTTGCTGGCCACCCGCACCCGGTCCCACGGCCGGATCGGGTCGTCGACCCCGAGCCGGCTGGTCCCGCTGGTGACCGACCACGACCGGCGCCCGTCCCTGGCGAACACCATCGCCCCCGGCACGCCCCGGTCGACGTAGCCGTCGATGAGCGCCTGGGTGTCGGCGTGGTCGTCGCGTGGCTGCGCGGCCACGGTCCCGGCACTCACACACCCGAGTCCGATCGCCAACGCCACCGAGCCCGCGACCATCCGGGTCTTCCTCGCACGCATCCGTCATCTCCTTACCTGGTGGGGATCCGGCAAGAAGTTTTCTTCAACGCGGCGGTGCGGAACATCCGGCGCGCCACCGGAAGGGGGGTGGGGCCAGCCCCACCCCCCGCGGCGATCAGCAGGTCACCACTTCTGGTTGTCGCCGCCGTAGCAGCCCCACTGACCGACGGGGGCCCCGTCGGCGGTGGAGTAGTTGAGGATCTCCAGGCACTTGCCGCTGTGCACGTTGATCAGCGCGAAGTAGCCGTCGTCCCACTGCCCGAGAAGCCACCTCTGGTTGTTGCCGCCGTAGCAGTCCCACTGGCCGGCGGGAGCACCGTCGGCCGCGGAGTAGTTGAGGATCTCCAGACATTTGCCGCTGTTGCCGTTGATCAGCGCGAGCGTGCCGTCCGACCACTCGCCGATGACCCAGTGCTGGTTGCCGCCGCCGTAGCAGCCCCACTGACCGGCGGGAGCGCCGTTGGCCGCGGAGTAGTTGAGGATTTCCAGGCACTTGCCGCTGAACTTGTTCACCAGAATGCCTTCGGCGTTCGCGCCGAACAGCGTGTCCGCCGCCGCGGCCACGGGCACGGGCACGGGTTCGTTGGTCGACGCCTGGGCCGCGCCGGGTGCGGCCATCATCGTTGCCATCAACAGCATTCCGAGAACGATCGCCACCCGGCGGCCGGGTCTGGCTCCACGGAGGGAAAGACGCATCGTTGTCTGCCTTTCGTCATGGTTTGACGATCACTGACCAGGACCATGCTTCCGGCCGGCCCACGGTGCTGTCGTTAGCGGGGAGCGCGCCGATTCTTGGGTTCTGGTGCGGTCACCCGTCCCGGCCGACCGCCCGACGGGCCTCGCTGGGCGTGCGGCCGTAGGCGGCGCGAAAAGCCCGGCTGAAGTCCGGCAGGTTCCGGAAACCCCATCGGGCGGCGATCGCGCCGATCGAGCGCTGCCGCAGCCGGGGGTCGGTCAGGTCGGTGTGGCACCCCTCCAGGCGGCGCCGGCGGATCGAGGCGCTCACCGTCTCCCCCTGCTGCCGGTGGAGCGCGTGCAGCGAACGCAGGGAGATGTGGTGGTGGGCCGCGATGGTCGCCGGTTTCAGGTCCGGGTCACCGATGTTGTGGTCGATGAAGGCGTTGACGCGGGCGAGCAGCGCCTGCTGGCGGCTCTCGGCCGGCAGGTCGGCGTAGCAGCCGAGGTGCTGGGCCAGGCAGGCGCCCGCCAGGTCGAGCGCGATCGTGCCCAGACTGGCCAGGTCGCGCTGGTCGCAGTCGGGCCCGTGGGAGTGCAGCGAGCGCAGGAACTGGGCGAGGATCGCGCCCATGCCGGTGTTGGCCGACAGGGGTTGGGCGAGCAGGCGGTGGACCTTGTCGGGGTGCAGCGGCATCTCGGCCCGCGGAATCTGCAGGATGACCACGTCCGCCGGACCCCGGTCCGGCACCCCGCCCTCGAACGGGTAGGACAGGTCGAACAGCACCATGTCCCCGCCGACGAACCCCGAGTCCTGGCGCCGCTGGGAAACCCACAGCTCGCTCCCGGTGACGAAGGCCAACTGGTAGGTGCCGGGGTCGGACCGCCGGATGTCGGCCCAGGTGCGGTCCAGGTCGACGGGCGGGCTGGTGAACCCGCCGACCCGCACGGAACCGAGGTCCAGCACCGAGGCCGACGCGGGGAAGCCCACCGCGCCCGTGCTCTCGTTGAGGGACAGCGGTGCCAGCGCGTCGGCGATCAGCTCACGCCAGAACGGCAGCTGGTCGGCCGGCGGTAGATCGTGGTTGGACACCGTCTGCCACATTCCGCGCCCCCCGCACGAAACGGCCGCCGCGGTGCGCCGGCACCGAAACGGCGGGACCACCGCCCGCCGCACCGCCATCAAAGCAGGCCGACGGCGGCCCGAACAAGACATGCCGGACCGGATCGGCCTTACGGGCCAACGGGTTCGTCCACCGGCCGGTGGACGCGATCAGCCTTGCTCGGCCAGGGTGTTGCCGCTCCAGATGGCGTGGGTGCAGGCGATTCCCCGGCCACCCTTGGGACGCAGCACGTCGTAGATGTGCATCCGGGGGATCTTCTCCGACAGGCCCCAGCCGCTGGGCCAGGTGATGATCCAGTCCATGTCCAGGTCAACCAGCAGGCCCAGCATCCGCGCGATCGTCGGCTCGTCGAGGCGTTCGAAGGCCTCGTCGAGCAGGACCAGGCGAACCGGCGGGCGTTGTGCCCCGGCGCTGACCGCGTCGTAGAACGCCGACGCGGCGGCGAACAGGGTCACGTAGGAGATCAGGCGGGTCTCACCGGAGGACAGCTGGCGCATGCGCCTGGTCCTGGGCGCGCCGTCGGGGCCGTCGTCGCGCACCCGGACGGTGAAGCGGTACCAGGAGCGGTAGTCCAGGGCCCGACCAAGCACCTGCGCGTAGTCGCCGGACTGGCCGTCGCGTTCGGTGGTGATCCGGTCGGTGAGGGCCTGGCGCAGCCGCTCGTCCTCGCCGGGGCCGCGTTTGGCGAACGGGGTGCGGATCAGGGTCAGTGCCTGGCGCATGTCCTCGTCGAGGTCCGGGGCGGGTTGCCACTCCAGCTGGACGTGCACGCCCTGGCTGGAGCGGGCCACGTCCAGGGTGTCGTTCATGCGGCGGCACAGGTCGTCGGCCACCGCCAGCTGGGTGGCGAGCTTGTCGGCCAGGTCGCGCAGCATGAACGCGTCGAAGATCGACTGGTACTCCTCGGACAGCAGGTTCCGTTGCGTGGCAAGGCGTTGCGCCACGTCCCGGGCGGCCTGGGCGACCGGCTGGTGGCCGTGCGCGCCGGTCACCGTGACCGTCAGGATGTCGGCGCCGCGCTGCGCGACGATGTCGTGGCTGCCGGCCAGCGCCGCCTGCAACGCCTGAAGCGTGCCCAGCACGGTGTCCTCGCCGACGACCTCACGCGGGGTCGCGGTCAGCGCGGTGAACGCCTCGGCCGGGTCGGCGGGCGGTTCGGCCGGCTCGGCGACCGCCGCCGCCCACACCCCGTCGGCCGCCAGGGCGTCCTGGAACCGTTGGTGGGCAACGGCCTCACGCTCGGCCAGCTCGGTGGTCCTGGTCTCGCGGGTGTCGATCTGGGTCTGGGTCTTGCCGGCCTTCACCCGCGCGTCGGTCGCCTTGGCCCGGGCGGCCGGCAGGCGTTCACGCACCCCGGCGCGTTCCTGCTCGGCCGCCGCCAGGTCCCGTTGCAGCTGCTCGGCCGCGCCGCCGACGGCCCGCACCCGGTCCTCGTAGCCGGCCGCCTCGTTGGCGTGGTCCAGGCACGCCCGCTCGGTGCCGGCCGCCACCTCCGCCAGCTCCTCGGCCGCCCGCGCGTGGTTGGCGACCGCCTTCGCCAGCGTGTCCACCGCCCCCGCGCAGCGCCGGGTCAGCGCGGTGACCAGGCCCTCGGCGGCGGTCCGCGCCTCCAGCGCGGCCGTTCTGGCCTGCTGCAACGACTCCGGTGACGAGTCAAGGCCGGCGGCGCGCGCGTCGGCGACCAGCTCGTCGGCGCGGGACCGGTGGCGGTCGGCGGCGGCGCTGTGCGTGTCGCGGGTGGCGTAGGCGCGGCCGGCGGCGTCGTCGGCGGTCTGGCCGGCGCCGCGCAGGGTGACGTGCGCGGTCAGCAGCGCCCGGTCGTCGGGGTGGTCGTCGACGTGGCGTTCCCACGCGGCCGCCCGTTCGCGGGCGGCGGCCAGCGCGGCCTCGGCCACGTCCCGTTCGCCGGTGAGCCGGTCGACGGTCTCGGTCAGCTCGCCGATGCGGCGCTGCCGCGCGGACTCGCGCGCCCCGGCGCCGACGAACTCCGCCGCCGGTTTGGCCGACGCGCCGGACAGCACCCCGGCCCGCCAGCGCCCGTCGACCGACACCGCGAGGCCGGTTCCGTTCCCGCCCAACGAGATCCGCGCCAGCAGCCGGTCGACCACCTCGGGGGTGACCGGCGAGTCCGGGGGCACCGCGGCGACCAGGACACCGCTCAGCGCCGGACCGTCGGGCACCGGGCCGTCGGCGAGCGCGGTGAGGTCGGGGTGCGCCGGGTCGGCCAGCGTGCCGTCCGAGCTCACCCACGCGGTCAGCAGCCCGCAGGACTCCAGCGCCGCCTCACAGCCCGCGCGCGCCTCGTCGTCCACATCGGACACGAAGTCGACCAGCCGGTAGAACGCCGCGCCGGCCGACGGGTCCCGCCGTGCGGTGGCGAAGGCCGGCCGGTCGGGCTGGGTGTCCACACCGGACCGCAGGGCGGTCAGCTCGCCGGTGGCGGCGGCGATCCGCCGGTCCAGGTCGGCGACCAGGTCCTTGCCGCGGCCGGCCTCGGCGTGCAGCGCCGGCAGCTGGCCACGCAGCCACGCGTGCGCCCGCTCGGTCGCCGCGCGGGACGCCTCCTGGTCGGCCACCAGCTCGGCCACCGGCGGTGGCGCCAGCTCGGCGGGGGAGTCCGGGACCTGCGCGGCCCAGCGGGTCACCGCGTCGAACCAGGTGTGCGCCACGTCGTCGAGCTGCTGGGCGGCCTCGTTGCGCCGCCCGGCGGCCTCGGTCGCCGCGAGCTGCGCGGCCCGCGCCTCCTGCTGGCGGCGGCCGATGTCGCCGCGTTCGGTCTCCAGCTCGCGGGCGCGTTCCAGCAGCGACAGAGTCTCCGCGCACCGCCGCGCCAGCGCGGCCGCCCCGCGCGTGGCCTGCTCGGCGGCCACCGCCAGCTCGGCGCGCAGCGCGTCGGGGTCCAGCGGCGGCGGCACCCGGCGGGTCAGCTCCACCGGCGCGGCCTCCGGGTCGAGCGTGCCCCGGCCGGTCTCGTGCACCTCGCCGGCCTCGCCCAGCGGCGCGGGCGGCACGCTCGGCGCGAGCCGGGGATCCAGGCCGGCGGCCCGCATCCGCTCGGCGATCGTCACGGCCAGGTCCACCGCCTGGGCGGTGTCGTCGGCGAACCGGGCCAGCTCGGCGGTCACCGAGTCGACCAGCTGCCCGGTGTGCTCGCGCTGGGTGCGCAACTGGCGCAGGGCGCTGACCGCCGCCTGCCGCGCGGCCGACACGACCCGCTTGCGGTCGGCCAGGTCGCGCACGCTGTCGTAGAGCGGGCTGGACTTCAGGTCGTCGATGCGCGACTCCAGCGTGGTCTCCCGCTCCTCCAGCTGGGCGACCTCGGTCTCGGCCTTCTCGGCCGCCGCCTCGTCGTCACGCAGCCGGGTGACCAGCTTGGCGATCTCGGCCCTGGCCGAGGCCAGCTCCCGGGTCGCGTCGGCACTACGGCGCCCGGTGGTGCGCAGCGACCCGTAGGCGTAACCGGCGTAACCGGTGAGGAACCGGCGCAGGGCGGCGTCGGCCGACGCGAGACCCCGGATGTTGTCCCGAATGGACTCCAGGTCCTCGAACGAGCGGGCCAGCTGCTCGACCACCGACGGGTCCAGCGGCGGCAGCGAGTCGGACAGGATCTGCTCCAGCTGCCCCTCCAGGACCTTCAGGCCGACGTCGGGGTTGCGCAGGGTGCGTTGCAGGTGCAGCAGGTCGGCGTAGCGGGCGGCCGGGATCCCGTACACCAGCTCGGAGATCCTGGCGCGGAACGGTTCCTCGTCGTGCAGACAGTCGGCGCCGATCAGCTCGCGCAGCGCGGTCGCGGAGACCGGGGTGCCGTCGAACACCAGCTCGAAGTCGTGCCCGACCCGGCGGTCGGTGACGAACCGCCACGAGTCGTTGATCTGCTGGGAGGTCGCCGAGGCCTTCACCCCGATGCCGCTGGTCAGGTACTCGGCGACGCCGTCGACCTCGCGCCGCAGCTCGATCCACGCGTAGCCGATGCGGTTGGGGCCGCCGGCGTAGTCGTCGAGCATCAGCCGGCGCATGCTGACCGTGTCGTAGCCCTTGGAGCCGATGTGGTGCAGGTCCCCGTCCAGACACAGCGGCGCCAGCAGCTCCAGCGTGCGCGACTTGCCGGAACCGTTGGTGCCCTGGAAGATCGCGCGCCCACCCGACAGGTCGAACACCTCGACCGAGTACTGCCAGATGTTGACGATCCCACCCCGGTGCAGCTGCCATCTCATGTGGGAACCCCCTCGTCGAACAGTGACCAGCGCTCCACCGGCTCCGGCGCCTCCTCCGGCTCACCCTGCCGGGGCGTCGCGTCGGCCGACGGCTGCCAGCGGTGCGCGGCCGGGCTGAGCAGCCAGCCGTCCTCGCCGCGCCTGGCCAGCCCCAGCGCGGCCAGCAGGTGCAGCACGTCGTCGACCAGCCTCGGCACGCTGGTCTGCTTGGACCACGCCGCCGGGTAGGCCTCGAACAGCTCGGCGCACACGGCCGCGACCCGCTCCACGGTCACCGCCACCCAGCCCCGCTCGTCGGCCTGGCCCGACAGCAGCTCCGGCAGGGCCAGCAGCGCGATCCGCGCGACCGTCGACTGCCCGGGGAAGGACAGGTCGGTCAGGTAGTCCTGCGGGTCGGTGACCGCCACGCCCTCCAGCCGGGTCTCGGTGACCAGCCCGAAGCAGCGTTCCAGCAGCCGCGCCTCGGCGCGGGCGCGGCGCCGCAGCCACGCGGCCTGCTCGTCGGTGAGGTCGGCGTAGTGGGTGACCGGGTTCTCCACCAGCCGCCGGCGCACCACGTGCTCGACCCCGCGCGGCCCCGGCCGGGCCGCCAGCCCGACCAGCTCGGTGGCGGTGGTCGCCGTGCCGATCGGGCCCGCGACGAGCTGGCCGAGCAGCGTGGTGTCCACGGTCAGCAACGCCTCGGCGCTCGACTCGGTCGACACGGTCCCCTCGGTCTCGGTCAACACCCCGATGGCCACCAGGTGCCGCAGCGCGGACGCGATGGCCCGCAGGTCGGACAGGTCGTCGCTGACCGCCACCCCGGCCTGCGTCCCGGCGGCGCGGATGTCGGTCACCAGCCGCGACAACAACGTCTGCTGGCCGACGGTGGTCAACGCGGCCAGGGCGAGCGCCAGGTAGGCGTACCCGCGCGGGGTCAGCGTGGGCTCGCCCCGCGTGGGGTCCTGGCCCGGCCCGGTCTTGTAGAGACGGGCGAAGCGCCGCTCCACCACCAGCCGGTACCCCAACAGCCCGGCGAACAGGTCGATCAGCACGGCCCGGTGGCGGTGGACCAGCGGAAGCAGCTCACCGTCCTGACCACCCACCCGCAGCAACGGCCGCCGCAACAACACCCGCGCACACCGCACGACGTCCGCCTGGTCGATCTCCCCCAACTGGTCCAGGGCATCGGCACTCACCGCGCCACCCCGCCAACGGAAGCCTCGACGTGCCGGTGTCGCGGTGGCCCGCTCCGCAGGAGTCCCTGGCCGCTCACCGTGCGCTCACCTCGACCGTGGTGTCGGCGAGGTGCAGGGTGCCGGCGGTGGTGTGGATGGTCTGGGTGTGGCCGGGTTCGGGGCGCACGGTCAGGCGCAGTCCGCCGACCGGGTCGCCGGCCTCGCCCGGGTCGGTGGTGCGTTCGCGCTGGGCCATGGCGTCGGTGAGCAGTCCACAGAGGGTGCCCAGGGCGTCGGGGGACAGGGTCACCCGGTCGAGGCGGCCCCGGGCGGCGGCGAGTTCGGCGAGGGCGTCGGCGTGGCGGGCGTCGGCGTGGCGGGCCTGGGCCAGCAGCTGTTCGCGGCCGAGCGGGTCGTCGAGGATGCGGGAGGTGCGTCCGCGCGCGCCCCGGTCGCCCCGGCCGCGCACGCTGACCGTCACGTCGATCACCGGGCCGTCGGCCCACGGGGTGCGCTCGTCGTCGCCGCCGTCGTGTTCGGGGGCGGGCAGCAGGTTGCGGGCGGAGTAGAGGCCGAAGGCCGCGGCGGCGAGGGTGTGCGCCTGGTCGGGGGTGGACTCGTCGAACCACTTGGCGAGCGTCAGCAGTTCGGCGCGGCGGCCGGGTTCGGGGCCGCCGCCGGAGGTCGCGCGTTTCACCGTCGCCAGCAGGGTGCCGATGGCGCGGGCGGTGGCCTCGCGCAGCGCGGTGACCTGGCTGGGGCGGCCGGGGCGGTCGACGAACCAGTCGGTCAGCTCCACCCAGTCCTCGGCGCGGCGCCCGCGCGCGCGTTCGATGTCCGCGCCGAGCGACTCCGGCGTCAGGATGCGCAGCAGCTCGGTCACCGCGCCGGCGAACTCGTGCCTGGTGAGGATCTCGGCGATCGTCGGCGTGTAGCGCAGCACGTCCTCGACGACCTTCTGGATGTACTCCACCAGCAGGTTGCGGAACCCGGAGATCTCCTCGGCCATCAGGTGGTAGCGGGTGACGACCTGGCCAAGGTAGGCGTAGAAGTCGCGCACGGTCGCCGCCAGCTCGCCGTGTTGCAGGAACAGCGTGGTGACCTGTTCGGCGAGCCGTTCGGTCGCCCGCCGGCCGCCCTGCTCGGTTCCGGCCAGCCGCAGCCGGCGCAGCAGCTCGTCGAGGCCGTTGACGATCGCCGGCAGCAGCTCGCGGGACACCTCGCGCGCGCCCTCGGCGGTGGCCAGCAGCTCGTCGGCCGCGCGCTGCACCCGCACCCCGAGCTTGCTGACCTGGTACCGCACGCTGCCGTGCTGGAACTCGGCGATGCTCGCGGCCACCACCTCACGCCGCCCGGCGACCAGGTTGCCCCACTCGACGAGCTGCTTGAGCCGCACGATCACCGTCTCCACCCGCGCCTCGCCCGGCGGGATCTCGCCGAGGCGCTCGGCGCGGGCCAGCGCGGCGGTGACCTCACCGGCCGACAGGTCGGCGAGCAGCGTCGAGGCGAACAACCGCATGATCGCCAGGTAGGTACGGCGGTGCTCCCGCGCGTCCAGGTAGGCGTACAGCTTGAGCCGACGCGCCTCGTCCGTGGCCGACATGGAACGCCACCCTACCGGTCAGGCCAGGTCGGCCAGCAGCGACGACAGGGCCGACAGCGCTCCGCCGAAGGCGTTGCCGGTGGACGCGCCGTAGCCGATGACCAGCCCGCCGGGCGCGTCGTCGTCGCGCAGCCACAGCGGGCTGAGCCGGGCGATGTCCAGCGAGTGCCGGCGGGCGAGCTCGGGCACCCGCTCCTCGGCCGCCCGGTCCAGGCCGACCACCAGGTGCAGCCCGGCGGAGATGCCGCGCGGGCGCAGCCGCTCCGGCAGGGCGATGACCAGGCGGTCCCGGCGGGAGCGGTACTCCAGGCGGGCGCGGCGCACGTGCCGGTCGTAGGCGCCGGAGCTGATCAGGTCGGCCAGCACCAGCTGCGGCAGCGTCGGCGGGTAGGTGCCGGTGGTTTCCAGCGCGGCCAGCACCGGGTCGACCAGGAACCGGGGCAGGACCAGCCAGGCCAGCCGCAGCGACGGCGACAGGGTCTTGCTGACCGTGCCCGCATAAACCACCCGTTCGGGGTCGAGGGCCTGGAGGGCGCCGACCTGCTGGCGGTCGTAGCGGAACTCCCCGTCGTAGTCGTCCTCGATCACCACGGCGCCGGAGTCGACCAGCGCGGTGCGCCGGGCGGGGGCCAGCGTGTCGCCGACGGGGAACTGGTGGGCCGGTGTGACCACCACCGCCGGACTGTCCAGTTCGGACACGACAATGCCTCGCGAGTCGACCCGGACGCCGGTGATCCGTTGGCCCGCTTGCGACATGATGTCGCGGAAGCGGTCCATCGACGGGTCCTCGAAGGCGGTCGTGGTGATTCCGACCGAGCGCAGCGCGTGGCCGAGCAGGCTGATCCCGTGGCTGAAGCCGGCACACACGACGATCCGCGCCGGGTCGGCCAGCACCCCCCTGGTGCGGCCGACGTAGGCGCTCAGGGTGGCCCGCAGCACCGACGAGCCCTGTGGCTCTCCGTAGTTGAAGACGTCGTTCGGGGCGTGTTGCATCACCCGCCGGGTGGCCGCGAGCCAGGCCCCACGCGGGAACAGTGACGGGTCGGGCCGTCCCGGCGCCAGCGTCCAGCGGTAGGGCGGCGCGTGCGCGGACAGCGGCGGCGCGGACAGCGGTGAGACACCGGCCGTGGCCACCCTGGTCGGCGCGCCCTGGCTGGTCGACAGGTACCCCTCGGCGGCCAGGTCGGCGTACACCCTGGTCACCGTGCCCCTGGCGATCCCCAGGTCGCGGGCCAGCGCGCGGGTCGAGGGCACCATCTCGCCGGCCTTCCACCGCCCGTCGCGGATGGCCGCCCGGATCGCCGAGGCCAGGCCCGCGCGCCCGGACCCCGGGGTCCACCCGAGGTGCGCGTCGAGCGAACTGGACCACGAATCCGTCACGCCACTGGACCATACCCGTGGACAGGTTTGGCGCTAGCGTCGATCACATGACATCCGCGACACTGACGCGTATCCAACCCGGGCCGGCCGTTCCGGCCGCCTACCAGGCGATGCTGTCCCTGGCGGCCGTGGTCGAGAAGGCCGCGACCGACGCCGGCCTTGACCGCCTGCTGGTCAAGCTGGTGAAGCTGCGGGCCTCCCAGCTCAACGGGTGCGCGTTCTGCCTCGACATGCACAGCGCCGAGGCGCTCAAGGCCGGCGAGGACCCGCGCCGGATCTTCGTCCTGGAGGCCTGGCGGGAGACCGACCTGTACTCCGAGCAGGAACGCGCCGCGCTGGACCTGACCGAAGCGATGACCGCCCTCACCGACACCCACGGCGTGTCCGACGAGGTGTACGAGCGGGCCATGGGGGCGTTCACCGAGGCCCAGTACGCGGCCGTGCACTGGGTGATCGTCACGATCAACTCGTGGAACCGGCTGGCGATCCCCGGCCGGCCCGAGCTGCCGGGGTCGGCCCGATGACCGCCGAGACCGTGGCCCGCCTGCGCTCGCTGCACGTGCCGGGCGACCCGCTGATCCTGCCCAACGCCTGGGACGCGGCCAGCGCCAAGGCCGTCGTCAAGGCCGGTTTTCCTGTCGTGGCAACGGGTTCGGCCGCCGTGGCCGACGTCCTGGGCTACCCCGACCACCAGGGGGCCCCGGCGGAGGAGATGTTCGCCGCGATCGCCAGGATGGTCCGCGTGGTCGACGTCCCGGTCACCGCCGACATCGAGGCCGGCTACGGCCTGCCCGCCGGGGAACTGGCCGAGCGGCTGGCCGCGGTCGGCGTCGCCGGCGTCAACCTCGAGGACACCGACCACGCGGGCACCGGCCTGGTCGACACCGCCGAGCAGGCCGGGTACCTCGCCGCCCTGCGTGCCGCGACCGACCTGGTGATCAACGCCAGGGTCGACTCGTTCATCGGCGCGTCGGACCCGCGCGCGGTGCTGCCCGACGCGATCGCCCGCGCCCGCGCCTATCTCGACGCCGGTGCCGACTGCGTCTACCCGATCCTGCTGGCCGACCAGGAGCTGCTCGGCGAGTTCGTCGAGGCCGTCCGCCCGGCCCCGGTCAACGCCGTCTACATGCCCGGCGGTCTGTCGCTGGAGGTGTTGCGCGCCGCCGGTGTCGCCCGGGTCTCCTTCGGGCCAGGCCTGTTCCGGCTCGGCCAGAGCCAGCTGGACAGGACGCTGGCCGACCTGGCGCAGGGCACGACTCCCTACTAGAACGGCCGCAGGATCAACCGGATCGGGTTGTCCCGCTTGGCCTGGAGCTGGGCGACGGCCTGCGCGGCGTCGGCCAGCGGGTAGGTCCCCGAGATCGAGCGGGACAGGTCCAGGCGCCCGTAGCGGGTCAGGTCGACCAGTTGCTCCACCGCGCGCGGCGACGAGCCGTAGTGGCCGATGATCCGCTGGCCACGGAAACTCAGCGGAATGCTGTTCTCGATGGTCAGCGGGTCGGGGGTCAGGCCGACCAGCACCAGCCGCCCGCCCAGGCCGAGGCAGCGCACCGCCTGGTCGCGGACCTGGGCCACGCCGGCCATGTCGAACGCCACGTCCAGGCCGCCGCCGGTCAGCGCCAGCACCTTCGACCGCAGCTCCGGGTCGGCGGAGTCGAACGCGGCGTCGGCACCGAACTCCAGCGCCCGGTCACGGGCAGCGGGCAACGGATCGACGGCCACGATCGGGGCTGCCCCGACCAGGCGAAGCAACTGCACGGCGTGAGCACCGAGGCCGCCGGCTCCCCACACGCCGGCCGCCCGGGCCGGGGCTGTCTGGGCGGTCTCGGTGACCGCGCCCCAGGGCGTGGACACCGCGTCCGGCACGATCGCCGCCTGGTCGTACGGCAACCCGTCGGGGATGGCCACCAGGGTGTGCTGGCTGGCCAGGGCGTACTCGGCCCAGCCGCCGTCGTAGTCGACGCCGCGGGTACGCACGGCAAGGCACGGGTCGCGGAAACGCCGGCAGTTCTGGCAGACGCCACAGCGTTCGCCGGCCTGCAACAGGACCCGGTCGCCCGGCTGCCAGCCCTCGACACCGGGCCCCAGGAGGTCGATCTCACCGGCCACCTCGTGACCGAGGGTGACCTCGGGGGCGTCGAGGAACAGCGGGCTGAGGCTGCCGTCGATCAGGTGCACGTCCGACAGGCACACCCCGGCCGCGCGGACCCGGATCCGGACCTGGCCGGGACCGGGCTCGGGCACCGGTACCTCGCGCACGGCGAACTTCCTGGTCGCGATCTCCAACCGTCCGGCCAGCATCGTGGCGTCCTCCAGCGATCGTGCGTGCTCGTCAGTGCTGTTCGGTGATCATCGTTCTTCGGTGATCATCGTCGGTTCCGTGCGCCCGTGGCGGATCCCCACCTGCCCCGCCCGCAGGGTGATGGTCACCGACCGGACGGCCGCCGTGATCATCAGCAGCACACCGAGGTTCTCACCGAGTTCCTCGGCGTGCAGCACGAGCACGTAGACTGGGCCGCTCTCGCCGGCGGCGACCAGCAGGCCCTGCACCATCTCCATGCCCATCGCCGAGCCGAGCAGCAGCGCCAGCCCGCCGATCATGCACCAGCGGGTCAGCCCGGACAGCCGCCACGCCAGCAGCCCCATGGCCACCGCGATCACCAGGCCGGCGATGATCCCGGGCACCAGCCAGTAGCCGGGGAAGCGTTCGAAGCTCACCCAGCTCTTGCCGATGCGCTCCAGGCGTTCGTGCAGCGAGGTGTGGTCGTCCAGCGACAGCGCGCCGAGCACCGCGGCGCTGACGAACCACGCCCACGCGCCGCGCGTGCGGGCCGCCACCGCCAGCGCGCCGACCACGGCGTGGCTCACCGCCGCCAGCACCAGCAGCGCGACGCTCCACCAGGTCGGCAGGTTGCCCTCGGAGAACACGTCGAAGTAGACCCGGATCTCGCCGCGTTCGGTGGTCAGCGGATGGTCGATGAGCGCGGGGATCGCCATGCTCAGCACGTTGAGCAGCACGCTCACGCCGAGCACCCACCAGCCCAGCTTGCGCAGGCTCACCGCCCGCTCGACCGGCCCGGGGGCCGCCTCGGGTCTGTGAATGTCCTCGATGCCGGCAACCACTGGCCCACCCCCATGCTCGAACGACTGGTGGCGAGCACATTAAGCCATGGCGAACAACCGCGCCTCAGCCGGCGCAGCCGGGTTCCCGCACACCGCCCTGGATCCACGGCAGGTTGACCTTGCGGAAGGCGATCGAGCGGTGCGAGGTCGAGTTGGACCCGGTGTTCTCGTTCACCTCGACCAGGGCGCCGACGTGGTAGTCGGCGGTCTTGGCGATGCTGGCGTAGCCGCCCTCGCGGTAGCCGCCGCCCTCCAGCGGCAGTGGGGCGTCGGCGAAGGGCCGGCTGTAGCTCCAGGTGCGGCCCTCGTCCTCGCTCAGCCGGATCCGCATCTTCGTCCGGGTCTCGGTGCTGGCGGAGTTGACGAACGCCAGCCGCGCGGGGGCGTCGGCGTTGTAGCGCATGGTGGCCGCCTCGTTCTTCGGGTCGAGCAGGCAGCTGGCCGGGGCGAACGGGGTGAAGCCGCCCTCGATGGTGCCGCGCGCGACCCAGCGGCGCTTTCCGTTCTCCCACACCGGGGTGGTGGCCCGGTCGTTGCGGTAGAGGGCGCCGTCGGCCAGTTCCAGCACGGTCGACTCGCCGGTCTGTTCCATGGCCGCGCCGGCCGTGGTGCGCAGCGGCGCCACCTTCCAGGTGGTGCCGTGGTCGTCGCTGTAGATGGTGCGGTGTTGGGCGGGAATCACCAACCGGCCAGGGTTGCGGTAGGTGGTCTGGATGCCGACGCCGGGGCCGACGGCGTCCCAGTTCCAGCTCGACCCGTTGGCCAGCGTGCGCGGCTTGAGGGTGGCCGACAGGTTCACCGGTGCCGTCCAGCTCACGCCGTCGTCGGCGCTGGAGGACACCCAGACCTGGCGGTCGTCCCACGAGTTCACCGTGCCCGAGCCGGGCGGCTGGTGGTTCATGAACAGCCAGATCCGCCCGGTGGTCCGGTCGACGACCGAGGTCGGGTTGCCCCAGGTGCCCTGGCCGGAGCCGATCACCTCCGAGAGCCGCGACCAGGTGGCGCCGTTGTCGGTGGACCGCTTGTACAGCAGGTTGATGTTGCCGAAGTCGGCGTTGTTGGCCGCGCGGCCCTCGACGAACGCGATCAGCGTGTCGTCGGTGGTGCGGACCAGCGACGGGATCCGGTAGGAGTGGTAGCGCAGGCCGTTGAGCTCCTCGCTGCCGCCACCGTCGAAGATGATCTTCTCGGAGTGCGACTGGGCCGCCGCGACGGCTGGCGGGGCGACGGTTCCCGCGACACCGGTCGCGATGGTCAGTCCGATGAGGAGCCCGAGGGTTCGCAACCGGCGCACGGCACACTCGCTTCCAGCCGAGGAAAACCGATTGCGAACCTACCGGGTTTTAGGTGACTTGGTAACCCTTCGTGGGGGTGGTGAGCCAGGACGGCGCGTACCGCGCGATCCGGTCCACCAGGTCGTCCAGGTCGTCCACCTCGCGGAATCCCGGGGGATCGGGCTGACCCGTCCCCCGGCCGGCGACCAGGTCGATGGCGAACCTGGCGACCGTGGGTGGCGGCGGAAGAATGTCCTTGCCGAGATAGGAGACGACGATCAGGTCCTCACCGGAGGCCGTCTCGATCGCGGCGGACCAGCCGTGGCGTTCGTCCCACAGCAACGCGAGATCTCGACTGGGGAAGCCGGGCGCGCGGTCGTCCAACGGGATGTAGCCCGTGGTCGGTGACTCTGTGTGCACCCAGAAGGTGTCCCCGGTCAGGCCGAGCGCCTCGCTGACCAGGCCGGTGTACCGGCGCAGGGCACGCGTGGTGCGGCTCCGAGGGTCCAGCTCCATGGGGTGATCTCCATTCGTGTCAACCGGCCCCGAACGGGGCCGCCCACGAGTACCCGGACCTAAACCTCCGCAGGAAACCACCACATCGGACGGATTCCAGCCCGTAACAGGTCACGCGACCGGCCAGAAACCTGGCTCTCGGTGACGGCTACCCGGTGCTCAGTGCGCCGGCGCTCAGTGCGACTCCCTGGCCACGGCGTGCCCGCTCGACCCGACCAGGAAGTCCAGGTCCGCGCCGGTGTCCGCGCCCCGGACCGTCCGCACGTACAGCTGCTCCCACCCGCGCCGGGGACTGGCGAGGCCCTCGGTCATCGCCGGCGCCGGCTCGCGCGCGGCCAGTTCCTCGGCCGGCACCTCCACGTCCAGCCGCCGCCCCGGCACGTCCAGGCTGATCCAGTCACCGCTGCGCACCCGCGCCAGCGGCCCGCCGGCCGCCGCCTCCGGTGCGACGTGCAGCACGACCGTGCCGTAGGCCGTGCCGCTCATCCGCCCGTCGCACACCCGGACCATGTCGCGCACCCCGGCGCGCAGCAGCTTGGCCGGCAGCGGCAGGTTCGCGACCTCCGGCATGCCCGGATAGCCCCGGGGGCCGCAGCCGCGCAGCACCAGCACCGAGTCGGCGTCCACGTCCAGGTCCTCGTCGTCGATGCGGGCGTGCAGGTCCTCCACCGAGTCGAACACCACCGCCCGGCCACGGTGGGTGAGCAGTTCCGGGGACGCGGCGGCCGGCTTGACGATCGCGCCGTCGGGCGCCAGGTTCCCGCGCAGCACGGCGATGCCCGCGTCCTGGCGCAGCGGGTCCGACCGGGTGCGGATGACCTCACCGTCCCAGATCGGCGTGCCGTCGACGCCCTCGACCAGCGGCCGGCCGGTGACCGTGATCGCCTCAGGGGCGAGCAGGTCCAGGACCTGGGCGAGCACGGCGTGCAGGCCGCCGGCGCGGTGCAGGTCCTCCATCAGGAACCGGCCGGCCGGTTGCAGGTCGACCAGCAGCGGCACCCCGGCGCCGATCCGGTCGAAGTCGGCCAGCGTCAACGGAATCCCGAGCCGCCCGGCGATCGCCAGCAGGTGCACGACGGCGTTGGTGGAGCCGCCGATCGCGGCCAGCGTGACGATCGCGTTGTGGAACGAGGCCGGCGTGAGAACCTGGCTTGGCCGGCGCCCGGCGGCGACCATCTCGACGATCGTGCGGCCGGACTCGTGGGCCTTGGCGAGCAGGCGGCTGTCGGCGGCCGGGATGCCGGCCAGACCGGGCAGGGTCGTGCCGAGGGCCTCGGCGAGCAGCCCCATCGTGGAGGCGGTGCCCATGGTGTTGCAGTGGCCCCGGCTGCGGATCATGGAGGACTCGGACTCCAGGAACGCCTCGCGGGACAGCGTGCCGGCGCGGACCTCCTCCGACAGGCGCCACACGTCGGTGCCGCAGCCCAGCGGCGTGCCCCGGAACGTGCCGGTGAGCATCGGCCCGCCGGGCACGACCAGCGCCGGCAGGTCGACCGAGGCGGCGGCCATCAGCAGGGCGGGGATCGTCTTGTCGCAGCCGCCGAGCAGCACGACGCCGTCGATCGGGTTGGCGCGTAACAGTTCCTCGGTGGCCATCGCGGCGAGGTTGCGCCATAACATGGCGGTCGGCCGGACGTTGGTCTCACCGAGGGAGACGACCGGCAGGTTCAGCGGCACGCCGCCGGCCTCCCAGACGCCGTGCCGCACGCTGTCGGCGACCTCGTTGAGGTGCGCGTTGCACGGGGTGAGGTCGGAGGCGGTGTTGGCGATGGCGATCTGCGGGCGGCCGGTGAAGGCGTCGCCGGGCACGCCGCGGCGCATCCAGGCGCGGTGGATGTAGGCGTTGCGGTCGTCGCCGCTGTACCAGGCGGAACTGCGCACGGGCCCTCCGATCTAGGATCCGGAAATGATGGGCAACGCTACCTCCGCCGCGACCATGCGAGCCTTCGTCGTGACGGGTCCCGCACGGGCCGGGGTGGTCCGGGTGCCGGTGCCGGTGGCCGGGCCGGGGGAGGTCGTGGTCGCGGTCGAGCGGGCCGGGGTGTGCGGCACGGACGCGGAGATCTTCACCGGCGAGATGTCCTACCTGCACACCGGCCAGGCCGCGTACCCGATGCGGATCGGCCACGAGTGGTCCGGTGTGGTGTCGGCCGTCGGCCCCGGCGTCGACGAGACGTGGCGTGGCCGCCGGGTCACCGGCGACACGATGCTCGGCTGCGGTCACTGCGCGCGCTGCGTCGGCGGAAGGCAGCACCTGTGCGCCGACCGGTACGAGATCGGTATCCGCAACGGCTGGCCGGGTGCGCTGGCGGAGTACCTGCCGGTCCCGGTGCGCGCCCTGCACCCCCTTCCGTCCACTGTGGACTTCGTGGCCGGGGCGCTGGTGGAGCCGGCGGCCAACGCGGTGCGTGCCGTCCGGGCCGCCGCCGTCACCGGACGCCTGCTGGTCATCGGCCCCGGCACGATCGGCCTGCTGTGCGCCATGCTCGCCACCGCCGACGGCGTCGACGTGCACGTCCTCGGCGTCGACGAGCCGTCCCTCGCGTTCGCCCGGTCACTGGGGCTCGCCGCCACCAGCGCGCCGCCCGAAGGCCTGTTCGACGCCGTGATCGACGCCTCCGGCGCCGCGTCGGTGCCCGCCAGGGCCGTGGAACTGGTCGAGCCAGGGCGTCGGGTCGTGTTCATCGGCCTCTCCGGCGAGCCGAGCCTGATCGACAGCCGCCAGCTGGTCTTCCGGGACGTCACCGCCGTCGGTGTGCTCAGCGGCTCCGGCGGCCTGACCGGCGCGATCGAGAGCTTCGCCACCATCGACCCCCGCCCCCTGGTCGCCGCGACCGTCGGCCTGGCCGACGTCGCCGATGTTCTGGCTGGCACCGGGCGGTACGGCCCGGCCCCCAAGGTCCAGGTGGATCCCCGCCGCTGACCAGCGTCGCGTGCACAGCGTGACCCTCACCGCCCCGACAGAGCGAACCGGCACCCTAACGAGAGCCATTCCCGGGCCCCCGGAGAAGGGTTCATCCGCTGGGCCTCCGGTGATCATCACTCGATGGGGCGCTGTTCACCGAGTGGCGTTTTGGTGATCCACTGTGGAGGCACTCCGCCGCTATCGATCGACGCTTCAACGGAGAGGCTTGGATCATGGCAATCAAGGACGCGGTTCCGGACATTCGTCCCAGAGCCGGCCACGACCTCCTGGTCGGCATCGACGGCGTACTGCCCAGAATCGGCCAACCGGACGCGGACGGGGACCTGGCCGCCGAAGACCTCATGACAGCCCTGGTTCGCTGCGCCACCTGCGGCGACATCTCGCGAATCCGCGAACAGGCCGCGGCGGTACGGTTGGCCGCCGCGCAACTGCGGGCAGGACTGTTCGAACGCGCGGCCGCCGAACTGCGTCTGGTCCGGGCGGATCTGTTGCCCTGACCCAGGTTGTCGACTCGGGGGGTCTGCCAACGGCGGCAGACCCCCCGAGTTTTCTTTCGCTTCCAACCACACCCCCAAGTTGTCCACAGCCCCCCGCCGACCCCCCTTTTCCCAGCCACCCTCGGATAGAATGGCGCTGAGGGGTGCCCCCGGAGTGGGCCAGGGGGTCGGCAAAGTCGTTGGTTTGTTAGGTGGGGATGCCGAGGAGGGTGAGTGGTCGGGTGGGGTTGCGTGCCA
>NZ_MSIF01000026.1 GCF_001921215.1 Actinophytocola xinjiangensis | reverse complement strand
GTGCTCTTCCGATCTCGCTGGTCGCCGCCGCCCTCGACCAGCGGGCCCTGCGCGCCAGGGCCGCCAACGGCGAACTGCCCCCGCCGCTGCGCGGCCTGGTCCGGGTGCCGACCCGGCGGGCCGCCACCGCCGCCCCGGCCGACCTCGGTGACCTGGACGAGCTCGTGCGCCGGCACGCCGCCGCCGTCCTCGGGCACGCCTCGGTCGACACGGTCGCCCCGACGACGGCGTTCCGCGACCTCGGGTTCGACTCGCTGACCGCCGTGGAGCTGCGCAACCGGCTCAACGCCGCCACCGGGCTGCGGCTGCCGGCGACCGTCACCTTCGACCACCCCAACGCCGCCGCCCTCGCCGACCACCTGCGCGGCCAGCTCGCCGGCGCCGGCCCGGTCGCGCTCGCCCCGGCGGTCACCGGCCCGGTCGACGAGCCGATCGCCATCGTCGGCATGGCCTGCCGCTACCCCGGCGGCGTGCACACCCCCGAACAGCTCTGGGACCTCGTGCTCGCCGAGACCGACGCGATGTCCGGGTTCCCCACCGACCGGGGCTGGACCGTGCACGCCCTGCCCGGCCCGGACACCGGGCGCACCGAGCACGCCGCCGTCGGCGGGTTCCTGCACGACGCCGCCGGGTTCGACCCGGCGTTCTTCGGCATCTCGCCACGCGAGGCGCTGTCCATGGACCCCCAGCAGCGGCTGCTGCTGGAGATCTGCTGGGAGGCCGTCGAACGCGCCGGCATCGACGCGACCACGTTGCGCGGCAGCCGAACCGGGGTCTACGCCGGCGTGATGTACCACGACTACGGGCGGGGCGCGGCCAACCCGGACGGCTACCTGGTCACCGGCAACACCGGCAGCGTCGCCTCCGGGCGGGTCGCCTACGCGCTGGGCCTGGAGGGCCCGGCGCTGACCGTCGACACCGCGTGCTCGTCGTCGCTGGTGGCGCTGCACCTGGCCGGTCAGGCACTGCGCCGGGGGGAGTGCTCGCTGGCGCTGGCCGGCGGGGTCACCGTGATGTCCACACCGGACATGCTGGTCGAGTTCAGCCGCCAGGGCGGGCTCGCGCCCGACGGCCGCTGCAAGGCGTTCGCCCAGGCCGCCGACGGCACCGGGTTCGCCGAGGGCGCCGGCGTCCTGCTGCTCGAACGGCTCTCCGACGCCCGCCGCAACGGTCACCCGGTGCTCGCGCTCGTCCGGGGCAGCGCGGTCAACTCCGACGGCGCGTCCAACGGCCTGACCGCCCCCAACGGCCCCTCCCAGGAACGCGTGATCCGCCAGGCCCTCGCCGACGCCCACCTGTCCACACAGGACGTCGACGTGGTGGAGGCGCACGGCACCGGCACCACCCTCGGTGACCCGATCGAGGCCCAGGCGCTGCTCGCCACCTACGGCCGGGACCGCGCCGAGCCGCTGCTGCTGGGCACCGTCAAGTCGAACATCGGGCACACCCAGGCCGCCGCCGGGGTCGCCGGGGTGCTGAAGATGGTGCTCGCCCTGCGCCACGGCCTCGCCCCCCGCACCCTGCACGTCGACGCCCCGTCGCCGAACGTCGACTGGACCGCCGGGCGGATCTCGCTGCTCACCGGCACCACGCCCTGGCCGGACACCGGTCGACCGCGCCGCGCCGCCGTGTCGTCCTTCGGCGTCAGCGGAACCAACGCCCACGTCGTCCTGGAACACGTCGCGCCGCCGCCCGCCGAGCACCCCGAGCCGGACGGGATCGTGCCGTGGCTGCTCTCCGCCCGCACCGACCAGGCCCTGCGCGCCCAAGCCGCCCGTCTGGTGTCCCTCGTGGACGAACCGGCCGGCCGGCACGACGTCGGTTTCTCCCTGGCCACCGGCCGGACCGCGTTCGCCCACCGCGCCGCGGTCCTCGGCGCCGACCGCGACGAACTGCGCGCCGGCCTGACCGCCCTCGCCGCCGGCACCCGCGCCGCGACCGTGCTCACCGGAGCGGACACCGGCGGCGGCACCGCGTTCCTGTTCTCCGGCCAGGGATCCCAGCGTCCCGGTATGGGCGCGCAACTGTACGCGCGGTACCGCCCGTTCGCCGACGCCTTCGACGAGATCGGCGCGCTGCTCGACCCGCACCTCGACCGCCCGCTGCGGGAGGTGGTGTTCGGCGACGACCCGGAACCGTTGAACCGCACGGACTTCGCCCAGGCCGGCCTGTTCGCGCTTGAGGTCGCGCTGTTCCGGCTGTTCGAGCACTGGGGCGCCCGCCCGGACCTGCTCATCGGCCACTCGGTCGGCGAACTGGCCGCCGCGCACGCCGCCGGGGTGCTCTCGGTCGGAGACGCGTGCACCCTGGTGGCCGCGCGCGGCCGGCTGATGGCCGCCCTGCCGCCGGGCGGGGCGATGGCCGCCGTCCAGGCCAGCGAGAACGAGGTCCTGCCGCTGCTGGTCGAACGCGAGCACGAGGTCGTCATCGCCGCGGTCAACGGCCCGTCGTCGGTGGTGCTCTCCGGCGACGAACCGGCGGTGGCCGAGCTGGTCGCCGCGTTCGCCACCCACGGCCGCCGCACCACCAGGCTGCGCGTCACGCACGCCTTCCACTCGCCCCGCATGGACCAGATGCTCGCCGAGTTCCTGCAGGTCGCCGAGACCCTCACCTACCACCCGCCGGCCATCCCGCTGGTCTCCAACCTGTCCGGCACGATCGCGACCGACGAGGACGTGTGCCGCCCGAGGTACTGGACGCGCCACATCCGCCAGCCCGTCCGCTTCGCCGACGGCATCGCCGCCCTCGCCGCCGCCGGGGTGCGCCGCTACCTGGAGCTGGGCCCGGCCGGCACCCTGTCGGCCCTGACCCGCGACTGCGACCCGACCGCGACCGTCCTGCCGCCGGCCCTGCGTCCCGGCCGGCCGGAACCGCGCACGGTGCTCACCGCCGTCACCGCCCTGCACGTCCACGGCGGCCGGGTGGACCTGTCCACCCTGTTCGACTCCCGCCACCGCGTCGACCTGCCGACCTACCCGTTCCAGCGCGACCGCTACTGGCTCCCGGCGGCCGTCGCCCCACCGGCCCTCGGCGTCGAGCCGGCCAGCCATCCGTTGCTGGGTGCGGAGATCCCGCTGCCCGACGGGGTCCTGTTCACCGGTCGCCTGAGCCCCCGCGACCATCCCTGGCTGGCCGACCACACGGTCCACGGCACCACCATCGCCCCCGGCGCGCTGCTGGTCGAGCTGGCCCTGCACGCCGCCCACCACACCGGTCAGTTCCAGGTGGACGAACTGACCCTGCACACCCCATTGTCCCTTCCGGACCCCGACGGCGTCACCGTCCGGGTGACCGTCGAGGGAAACACCGTCGCCCTGCACTCCCACACCGGCGACACCTGGCGCCTGCACGCCGACGGTGTCCTCTCCGCCGCTCCCGCCCCGACCGCGGCGGCGGCCTCGGCCTGGCCCCCGCCCGGCGCCATCCCCGAGGACCTCGACGCGTCGCGTGCCGCCGTCGCCGAGGGCGGCCTGGGGTACGGGCCGGCCTTCGGCGGGCTGCGGGCCGCGTGGACGCTGGGGGAGCAGGTCTTCGCCGAGGTCGAGCTGCCGCCCGACGTCGACGCCGGCCGCTACCTCGTGCACCCCGCCCTCCTGGACGCCGCCCTGCACCCGCTGCTGTCCCGGCTGCGGCCCGACAACGGCCAGGTGTGGCTCCCGTTCTCCTGGTCCGGTGTCTCGGTCGCCACCCCGGGTGCGCGGTCCGCCCGCGTCACGCTGTCCCTGTCGGACTCCTCGGTCGCCGTCGAGCTGACCGACGAGGCCGGCGGTCCGATCGCCTCGGTGGCCTCCCTCGCCGGCCGCCCGGTCGACGCCGGCCGGCTCGGTGGCCCGGTCGCCATCCCGCTGCACGTCCTCGACTGGGTCCCGGCCACCCCGACGGCGGCGGTGGGTCCCGTCGCCCGGTGGGACGACGTGCTCGCCAACCCGGGGCCGGCGCCCGACCTGGTCACCCTGACCGTCGACGGCGGCCCGCACGAGGCGTGTCACCAGGTGCTCGCGGCCCTGCGAACAGTGGTGGGGGACACCAGGTTCACCGGCACCCGGCTGGCCGTCCTCACCCGTGCGGTGGTCGAGGGCGGCGCCGACGCGGCGGTGTGGGGCCTGGTGCGCTCGGCCCAGTCCGAGCACCCCGGCCGGTTCGTCCTGGTCGACCTCGACGACGACACCGGCCTGCCCGCCGCCCTGGGCACCGGGCAACCCCAGGTCGCGGTGCGCGCCGGGCAGCCGCTGGTGCCCCGGCTCGCCCGCGTCACCCCCGGGGACTCCACCGGAAATTCCACCCCGGACTTCGGTGACGGGCCGGTCCTGCTCACCGGGGCCACCGGCGCGATCGCCCCGGAGATCGCACGCCACCTGGTGACCGCGCACGGGGTGCGGCGGCTGGTCCTGGTCAGCCGCAGCCGGCACGCCGCCGAACTGGCCGACGAGCTGACCGCCCTGGGCGCCGAGGTCACCACGGCCGCCTGTGACGTCGCCGACCGCGCCGCGCTGGCCGAACTGCTCGACTCGCTGCCCGCCCCCACCTCGGTCGTGCACGCCGCCGGGGTGCTCGACGACGCCACCCTCGAGAACCTGACCCCCCAACGGATCGACGCCGTCCTCGCGTCCAAGGTGGACGCGGCGGTGAACCTGGACGCGCTCACCGGTGACCTGTCGGCGTTCGTGCTGTTCTCCTCCGCCGCCGGGGTGCTCGGCACCCCCGGCCAGGCCGCCTACGCCGCCGCCAACGCCTTCCTCGACGGGTTCGCCCAACGCCGCCACGCCCAGGGACGTCCGGCGACGTCGGTGGCGTGGGGGCCGTGGGCGGTCGGCGGCATGGCCGCCGGGCTCGCCGGCCAGGACCGGCGGCGGCTGACCGGCACCGGCGTCCGGCCGCTGTCCACCGACCAGGGCCTCGCGTTGTTCGACGCCGCGATCGCCAGCGGGCGGCCCGCCGTCGTCGCCGCCCGCGTCGACCTCACCGCCCTGGGCACCCACGTGCCGCCGATCCTGCAGGGCCTGGTCAAGGCCCCGCCCCCGGACACCGGGCCGGCCGACACGCTGGCCGACACGCTGGCCGACAGGCTGGCGACCGTGCCGGCCGGCGAGCGGGAACCGCTGCTGCTGGAGCTGGTCCGGACGAGCGTGGCCGCCGTGCTCGGGCACGCGTCGGCCGAACAGGTCCCGCCGGACGCGGCGTTCGCCGACCTCGGGTTCGACTCGCTGACCGCCGTCGAACTCCGCAACCGGCTCGACGAGCGGACCGGGCTGTCCCTGCCGGCCACCCTGGTCTTCGACCACCCCAACCCGGCCGCGCTGGCCGCGCACCTGCGCGAGCGGATCGCCGTGCCGGAGCCGTCGCTGCTGCGCGAGTTCGACCGGATCGCCGACGCGGCCGGCGACCTCGACGACACCACCCGCGAGGACCTCACCGCCCGCCTGCGCGGGCTGCTGGCCCGGCTGGAGACCCCGGCCGACGGCGCCGGCCTGGTCGACACGGCCACCGACGAGGAGCTCTTCGACCTCCTCGACAAGGACTTCGGGATCTCGTGAGAGGGCAGGACGATGTCGGACGTTGACAGGCTTCGCGCGTACCTCAGGAAGGCCACCGCCGAGCTGTACCAACTGCGCGACCAGGTGCGCGCCGCCCAGGAGCGGCACACCGAACCGGTCGCGATCGTCGGCCTGGCCTGCCGCTTCCCCGGCGGCGTCAGCTCACCCGAGCAGCTGTGGGACCTGGTCACCGGCGGCGGCGACGCCATCACCGAGTTCCCCGCCGACCGGGGCTGGGACGTCGCGGACCTCTACGACCCCGACCCCGACGCCCCCGGCCGCACCTACACCACCCGAGGTGGTTTTCTCGACGGCGCCGGGGACTTCGACGCCGGCTTCTTCGGCATCTCCCCCCGTGAGGCGCTGGCCATGGACCCGCAGCAGCGGCTGCTGCTGGAGGTGTCCTGGGAGGCGCTGGAGTCCGCCGGGATCCCGGCGCACGAGGTGCGCGGCAGCGCCACCGGCGTGTTCACCGGCGTCATGTACCACGACTACCTGACCCGGCTGCGCGAGGTTCCCGCCGAGCTGTCCGGGTTCCTGGGCACCGGGGCGGCCGGCAGCGTCGCCTCCGGCCGGGTCGCCTACACCCTGGGTCTGGAGGGCCCGGCGGTCACCGTCGACACGGCGTGTTCGTCGTCGCTGGTGGCGTTGCACCTTGCCTGCCAGTCGCTGCGGCTGGGGGAGAGCACGCTGGCGCTGGCCGGCGGGGCCACCGTGATGGCCACCCCGGCGCCGTTCGTGGAGTTCAGCCGCCAGCGTGGGCTGTCGGCCGACGGGCGGTGCAAGGCGTTCGCCGCCGGGGCCGACGGGGTCGGCTGGGCGGAGGGGGTCGGCGTGCTCGTGCTGGAACGGCTGTCCGACGCGCGGCGCCACGGGCATCCGGTGCTGGCGCTCGTGCGCGGCAGCGCGGTCAACTCCGACGGCGCGTCCAACGGCCTGACCGCCCCCAACGGGCCCTCCCAGGAACGCGTGATCCGCCAGGCCCTCGCCGACGCCAACCTGTCCACACAGGACATTGACGTGGTGGAGGCGCACGGTACCGGCACCACGCTCGGTGACCCGATCGAGGCCCAGGCCCTGCTCGCCACCTACGGTCAGGACCGCGCCGAGCCGCTGCTGCTCGGCTCGGTCAAGTCCAACCTCGGGCACACCCAGGCCGCCGCCGGGGTCGCCGGCGTGATCAAGACCGTGCTCGCCCTGCGCGCCGGCCTGCTGCCAGCGACCCTGCACGTGGACGCCCCTTCACCGCACGTCGACTGGTCGGCCGGCGCCGTGACACTGGCGACTGGCAACACGCCGTGGCCGGCGACCGGGCGCCCCCGCCGGGCCGCCGTGTCGTCGTTCGGGATCAGCGGCACCAACGCGCACGTCGTCCTCGAACAGGCGACCGACCCCGAAGCGGAACCCACCCCCGACACCCTCCCGTTGGCCAACCCGCTGGCCAACCCGCCCTGGGTGCTCACCGCCCGCACGGAGACCGCGCTCACCGGCCAGGCCGCCCGCCTGCTGTCCCACCTCGACGGCCGCGACCCCCGCCCCGGCGACGTCGCGTACTCGCTGACCACCGCCCGCCACCCGCACCGGGCCGTGCTCGTCGCCGACGACCTCGACGGCTACCGCCGGGCCCTGTCGGCGCTGGCCTCGGGCGAGCCGGCCGCCGGGGTGGCGACCGCGCGGGCCCGCGGCGGTAAGACCGCGTTCGTGTTCTCCGGCCAGGGCGCGCAACGACCAGGCATGGGCCGCGAGCTGTACGCCGAGTTCCCGGTGTTCGCCCAGGCCCTCGACGAGCTGTGCGCCCGGCTGCCGACCGAGATCCCGTTGCGCGAGGCCATGTTCGGCGACGGCGACCTGCTGGCCGACACCGGCTACGCCCAGCCGGCGCTGTTCGCGTTCGAGGTCGCGCTCTACCGGCTGTTCGAGGACTGGGGCCTGCGCCCGGACTACGTCGCCGGCCACTCGATCGGTGAGCTGGCCGCCGCGCACGTCGCCGGCGCGCTGCCGCTGGCCGACGCCTGCCGCCTGGTCACCGCCCGCGCCCGGCTCATCGGCGGCCTGCCCCCCGGCGGCGCGATGGTCGCCGTGCGCGCCGGCGAGGAGGAGGTCACGCCGCTGCTGGCCGGCACCCCGGTCGCGCTGGCCTCGGTCAACGGGCCGCGCGCGGTGGTCCTCGCCGGTCCCGAGGCCGACCTCACCCGCCTGGTGGACACCCTGGGCCGGCGGGCGACCCGGCTGCGGGTCAGCCACGCCTTCCACTCCGCCGCCCTCGACCCGGTGCTCGACGCGCTCGCCGAGGTCGCCGGCGGCCTCACCGTGACCGAGCCGGCGATCCCGGTCGTCTCCGGCCTCACCGGCAAGCCAGAGGACCTCGCCAGCCCCGGCCACTGGGTGGCGCAGGCGCGGGAACCGGTCCGGTTCGCCGACTGCGTCCAGTACCTGAGCGCCGAGGGTGTGCGCCGCTTCCTGGAGATCGGCCCGGACGCGGTCCTCACCCCGCTGATCCGCGACTGCGTCGTCGGTGACGCGGCGATCGTGGCGGCCCAGCGCCGCGACCAGCCGGCGACCGGTGCGGTGCGCACCGCGCGGGCCCAGCTGCACGCCCACCACGCCGACCTCGACCCGGTGTCCGTGCCCGGTGCCCGCCGGGTGCCACTGCCGACCTACGCCTTCGAGCACCAGCGGTACTGGCTGGCCTCGGACTCCACCCTGACCTACGCCCTCGGCGCCGAGCGGCCGCTGGCCACGGCGGAGGAGGGCGAGCTGCTGGCGTTCGTGCGGGCCGCGGCGTCGGCGGTCATGGGCCACGCCAGCCCGGAGGCCGTCGCGGCCGACGACGACTTCCTCGACATCGGCTTCACCTCGCTGACCGCCGTCGAGCTGCGGGACCGGCTCGGTGCCGCGACGGGGCTGGAGCTGCCGGTGAGCGTCATGTTCGACTGTCCGACCCCTCTCGCCGTCGCGGCCCACCTGAAGGCCGAGCTGGCGAACGCGAAAGGCGAGCAGCGATGACTACGACCGAGACGACCGGGGCGTGGCTCCGCCGCTACCACCCCGCCCCGCCCGACACCCCGCTGGTGGTCCTGTTCCCGCACGCCGGTGGTGCCGCAAGCGCTTTCCTGCCACTGTCCGCGGCGCTGGCCCCGTCCGTCGAGTCCCTGGCCGTGCAGTACCCCGGCCGCCAGGACCGCCGCCGCGAACCGTGCGCCGCGAGCATCGCCGAACTGGCGTCCCGGATCGCCGCCGAGCTGGCGCCGTTGACCCGTCGCCGGATCGTCCTGTTCGGACACAGCATGGGCGCCCTGGTGGCCTACGAGGTGGCGCTGCTGCTGGAGGGCGCCGGCACCCCGCCGCTGGCCGTGGTCGCCTCGGCCAGCAAACCACCTTCCCGCTTCGAGATCGACTTCGGCGACGTCGACGACGACGCCGTGCTGATCGACCGGCTACGCACGCTCAGCGGCACCGGAACCGGTGTGCTGGACGACACCGAGCTGCTGGCGGCGATCCTGCCGGCCGTGCGCGGCGACTACCGCGCCCTGCGCGGCTACCGGGCCGACCCCGGCACGCGCCTGAGCCGCCCCCTGACCGTCCTGACCGGACTGGACGACCCGATGGTCAGTGTCCGGGACGCGACCGGCTGGGCCGCGCACACCACCGGTGGCTTCCGGGTTCGCAGTTTCCCCGGCGGCCACTTCTACCTCGAGCGGCACCGCGACGCCGTCGCCGGTGTGCTCACCGACATCATCCGGAGGTCCCCATGAGCCACACGGCGTTCCGCACCGCGGTCGAACGGCACGATCTGAAGCTGATCCGCGCGTCACTGGCCCACGACGTGGTGGTGCACAGCCCGGTCACCGCCAGGCCGTTCCAGGGCAGGGACGTGGTCACCGAGCTGGTGTGGGCGGCCAGGGCCGGCGTGCTCGGTTTCGAGTACACCGACGAGATCCTGGCCGACGGGATGGCCGGCCTGATCTTCCGTGGCCGGATCAAGGGCAGGCCGGCCGAGGGCATGGATCTCGTGCGCTTCAACAGGTCCGGTCTGGTCGCCGACCTGACGGTGATGATCCGCCCGCTGTTCGCGGCCAGCGCGTTCAACGAGGTGATGGCCCCGGTGGTGGCGGAGCTGATGGGCCAGGCTTCATGATCACCATCTACTTCGGAATCACCGGTTATGTCTAGTTTCGGAGTATGAGCACTGAGGAGAACAGAGAGTTCGTCCGCGGCATCTTCGCCCAGATGGCCGCCGGCAACGGCCGGGCCCTGACCGACGCGATGGCCGACGACATCACCTGGGTGGCGAGGGGAGACGGTGCCTGGTCGGGAACCTGGCGTTCCAAAGCCGAGGTGGTCCACGGGGTGCTGCTGCCGCTGCTGTCCCAGTTCGCCGACCAGTACCGCAGCAAACTGGATCGTGTCCTCGCCGACGGCGACCACGTGGTGGTGGAGAGCACCGGTTCGGCCACCACGCACCGGGGCGAGTTCTACGAGCAGACCTACTGCTACATCTTCCGGGTCGCGGACCGACGGATCACCGAGGTGGTCGAGTACTGCGACACGGCGCTCACGGAACGCGTGCTCGACCCCCCGCCCGCGACGGTGTAGAGGAGCCAACGGTGTTCAGGAGATCGAAGTCGCTGTCCCCCGACGGCCGGTCGGTGGTGTTGACCGGGGCGTCGTCGGGTCTGGGGTGGACGGCCGCGCTCCAGCTGGAGAACGAGGGCTTCCACGTCTACGCCGGCGTCCGCCGCGAGGAGGACGGCGAGAAGCTGGTCGCCCAGTCCCTCCACAACCGCATCCACCCCGTGATCATGGACGTGACGAAACCCGACCAGATCCACGCCGCCGCCGACCAGGTCGGAGGTTCGCTGTGGGGCCTGATCAACAACGCCGGCGTCAGCTTCCCCGGCCCGCTGGAGTGCGTCAGCCCCGACCGCCTCAGACTCCAACTGGAGACGAACGTGGTGGGCCAGCTGGCGGTGATCCAGGCCTTCCTCCCCGCGCTACGGGAAACCAGGGGGAGGATAGTCAACGTGACCTCGGGCCTGGGTCGAATCGCCCTCCCGTACCTGGGCGTCTACTCCGCGGCCCAGTTCGCCAAGGAGGGCATGAGCGACGCCCTGCGCCGCGAACTGAGGCCGTTCGGGGTGACGGTGTCGGTGGTCCAGCCGGGCACGATCGTCACCCCGATCTGGGAGAAGGTGACCGGCTGGGGCCAGGAGGTGCTCGACGCGGGCCACCCGGAAACCGACCGCTACCGCGACTCGTTCCTGAGGTTCCTGGCCACCAACGAACAGGAGGCCCAGAACAGCAAGACCCGCCCCGAGGACTTCGCCGACGTGGTCAGCCGGGCTCTCACCGACCCGAGGCCCAGGACCCGCTACCCGGTCGGCTCGGACATGGTGGCGGCGTCCGTGCTGGTCCGCCTGCTACCGGACCGGTTGTTGGACAAGCGGTTCGCCTCGCTGGTCTAGTCGCCCTGACCCCGCGGCACCCGACGGAGTAGGGTGGTGTTGTCGAGGTCATCTCGCACGTGAGCGGCCAAGCCCGCGTCGTCCTCGTCCGTTCGGCCAGACCGGTCGCCTTCGTGGCCGGGGACGGGAGCACCGACATGACGTCGGGCCCGCACCTGCACGCCGTCACCCCAACAGACGACAACACCACCCCGAGCCTCCGACTGTCCCTGAAGCCACAGGCGGCCCCGACGGGCTTCGTCGACGGCGTGTGGTGGCCACGATCCCGGGACCTGGCCACCGAGCTGCCGCCCCTGCTCGCGGCGCTCACGGACCGGCTGGGACCGGTCAACCAGGTGAGCTACAACCTCGACACCTGGGACACCGCCCCGCGCCGGCTGGCCGACGACGGCCAACGGGTGCGCCTCGGCGGCTTCCACACCATGCACCCGCACGGTGTGGACGTCGTCGGGTTGAACGGCACCCGACTCGTCCTGCTGGCACTGCCGCCGAACACCGATCCCGGCCGCGCGCGGCGAACCATGGAGTCCGCCGAACCCGCCGACCTGGGCGACGACCTCGCGGTGCAGCGCTGGGAACTGGACGGTGGCCGAGTTCCTCGACAGGGCTGAGCCCTGATGCACCTTTTCCGCAGGATGACAGGAAGTGCTCCAGATATGCCAGAAGTGACGGTGGCTCCGGATGTCGCGAACGGCTCCACGGCCGACGAACCGGCCGACCGGTGCGCGGTGTGCTCGCACCCACTGTCCGAGCACGACCCGATCGCCGCGCGGTTCTGCACCGCCACCGCGGCCGGCGGGTACAGCAGGGGATGTGTCTGCGCGCCGTGACCGGATCACGCGCCTGCTGGTTGGTGATCGTGTTCCTGGTCGGATTCCTCGCCGTGCGCAGGGTACTTCGCCAGTACTTCGCGCACGGCGAGGCAGGACCTAGCTCGTCGCGGACGGGACCGGCCGCTTGAGCTTGCTGGCCAGGCGTTCCTGCTTGGGCCAGCGGACGTTGTGGACCCAGCCGAGCTTCTCGAACACCCAGATGATCCTGGCGGAGATGTCGATCTGACCTCGCCGCACGCCGTGGCGGGCGCAGGTGGGGTCGGCGTGGTGGGAGTTGTGCCACGACTCACCCATCGAGGCGATCGCCAGCGGCCAGAAGTTCGCCGACTTGTCCCTCGCCTCGAAGGGACGGTCGCCGATCATGTGGCAGATCGAGTTCACCGACCACGTCACGTGGTGCAACAGCGCGACCCGGACCAGGCTTGCCCAGAAGAACGCGGTCAGCGCGCCCCACCACGACAGGGTGATCAGCCCACCGAGCACCGCCGGCGCGACCAGGGTGATCACCGTCAGCACCGGGAAAAGCCGGTTGACACGCTGAATGTCCTTGTCTGCCAACAGATCCGGGGCAAACCGGCGGGCGTTGGTCTGGGCTCGGTCGAACAGCCAGCCCATGTGGGCGTGCCAGAACCCCTTGGCCAGCGCGGCGGCCGAGGTGCCGAACAACCACGGTGAGTGCGGGTCGCCCTCCTTGTCGGCGTAGGCGTGGTGGCGGCGGTGGTCGGCCACCCAGCCGATCACCGGTCCCTGCATGGCCATGCTGCCGACGGCCGCGAGGGTGATCCGCAGACCACGCCGGGCTTTGAACGCGCCGTGGGTGAAGTAGCGGTGGAAGCCAACCGTGACGCCCAGACAGGTCAGCGTGTAGAAGAACAGGGCGATGCCGACGTCGACCCAGCCCAGCCCCCAGCCCCAGGCGACCGGCACGGCCGCGACCAGCGCCAGCAGCGGAACGATCGCGAACACCTTGACCAGCGCGAGCTGGGACCGGGTCTTCTCGCCCTTGAGCATGGGTTCCGGGCCGGTGCGCCGGCTCTCCGGAGGAGGACGTTGGAGTGTCGTGGTCATGGTGAGTACTCTCCCGGTGACGATGCGTGCTGATAGCAGGTCATCGGGGTCCGGGATGACTCCGACCAGGGAGTAGCCGCCGGGGGAGTCGGGCAAACCTCGGTCAGGACTTTGCCAGCCGCAACGGTGCCCCGACGTCGTGCAGATGGCGCAGGACGTAGCCGTAGGTGCGCAGCCAACCGCACTGCGAGTACTCGATGCCCTTCCGGTCACAGAACGCCTGGACGATCGGCTGGGCGAGCCGCAGGTTCGGCCGGGGCATGCTGGGGAACAGGTGGTGCTCGACCTGGTAGTTCAGTGAGCCGAGGGTGAAGTCCACGATCCGGCCACCTCGGATGTTGCGGGTGGTGAGGACCTGGCGGCGCAGGAAGTCCAGCGTGTGACCCGCCCGGATGGTCGGCATGCCCTTGTGGCCCGGTGCGAACGAGCATCCCATGTAGACGCCCCACAGGCACTGGTGCACGAGGATGAACACGATCCCGGTCAGCGGGGAGAGGACCAGGAAGACCGCGGTCAGGTAGCCGGCGAAATGCGCGACCAGCAGGCAGATCTCGACCCGGCGTGCCTTGAGGTCACGGCGCAACAGGGCCTGCACGCTGGACACGTGGAGGCTGAAGCCTTCCAACAGCAGCAGCGGGAAGAACAGGAACGCCTGGTACTTGGCCATCCAGCGGAAGAACCCGCGCCGTTGCTCGGCCTGCTCGGTGGTGAAGGCGATCGCCGGGATGTGGATGTCCGGGTCGTCGTCCTCGTGGTTGGGGTTGGCGTGGTGCTGGCGGTGCTGCTCCATCCAGGACGCGTAGCTGAGCCCGACCATCCCGCCGTGCCAGAAGCCGATCACGTCGTTGGCCCGTCCGGTGCGGAAGATCTGCTTGTGCCCGGCGTCGTGTCCGATGAAGGCCAACTGGCCGAACATCACCGCGAAGAAGACGGCCAGGAACAACTGCCACCAGGAGTCGCCGAGGTGGACGAACGCCACCCAGCCGCCGGCGAAGGCGAGCACGTTGAGCCCGATCTTCACCCCGTAGTAGCCGTAGCGGCGGCCGAGCAGGCCGTGCCGGTGCATCATCCGGGACAGCTCGACGTAGTCGTTGGCGTCCTTGGTCGTCGGGGTGTCGATTGTGGTCATCGAGCCACCACCTCCTGGGTGTCGTTCACGGCACCGGGGTCCCGGGTGGCGTCGCGGCGCGGGCTGCGCCCGCGCGGTGTCCTCAGGGTCGCACGGGATCACGGGATGGGCAATGCTCCCCGCCGTTCGGCCGGGGGCGCGAGGGCCAGTTCCTCGAGTTGCCGGACGATGGTCGCCGGTGGCGGGGACTGCGGTCGTTCGAGTACCCGGATGAGGCTGTCCACCGACTGGCTGACGGTGAACCGTGTGCCGGCCTGGTACCGGCCGGGGAAGGGCCCGTTGTCGATGGCCGCGCGGATGCCCCAGGCGAGTGCCTCGGCGTTGTCCGGTTCGACCAGTACGACACCGCCGCAGTCGGTCTCCGGGAGCCCACCGTCGTCGGCGGCGATCACCCAGCAGCCGGTGTGCTGGGCCTCGATCGAGACGATGCCGAAGGTCTCGTGCCAGTACTGGCTGTTGGACGGCATCACGACGATGTCGTGCTCGGCCATCAACTCGGCCATCAGCGCGGGTGTGGTCCTGGCGGTGACCATCGAGATGCCGGGATGCTCGCCGAGCAGCCGCTCGATGACCTTCCCCGGTGGTTTGTCGGCGCCGGCGGTGGTCGCGGTGAAGGTGAGGGTCAGGTCCTGCACGATGACATCGATGTGCAGGGTCTCCAGCAGGGTGTAGATGCCCTTCTCCGGGCTCAGCCGGCCCGCGAACAGGATCCTGGTCCGTCCGGGCGGCTTCGTCGGCCGGAGCTGGGTGGCGAAGCACGGCTCGGCGAACGGGTACACGACGTTGATCGTCGCGACGTCGACGTCGAGGTAGGCCGCCCACAGCGCGGCGGCGTAGTGGCTGGTGGCGATGAGCGCCAGCGTTCTGGTTCCCTTCACCAGGAACGCCCGCTCCCGTTCCCGGATGGGTGGCGGGTTGTGCAGGATGACGAACGCCGGGTTGCTGGTGTCCACCGTGTGCGGTTCGTTGACGAACACGACGGTGCCGTCGAGGTCGCCGACGGCGTCGACGGTGGGCAGGGACCGGAACGGGATGCCGGTGAACTCTCGCCGGCCGTCGTCGGCACCAAGTCCGATGGTGACCACCTGGGCCGGTACGCCGCGCCGGTTCAGCTCGCGAACCTGACCGATGGTGTAGTTCTCCGAGCCGCCCGTGCCGGCGGGCAGGGAATTGCCTGGTGACCAGACGAACGATATCACCGTGTGCTGACCCACAATCCATGATGGATGGTTGACCGGGTCCGGTTCGGGCACCGCACCCGCATGACCCGTCGGTGCGGTGTCAGGCCACGGTGGCCATCTGGTCGGCGAGGGTGGTGCGCTCGGTCGGCGGCAGTACCGGCCGCAAGCGGTTCACGTGCCGGCCGGCGGTCGTGTCCCGGACGAAGCGGGCGACCACGTCCGGCGGGGCGACGACGGCACCGTGGAGGTAGGCGACGATGACGGGCGGTTCGGCCGGGGTGGTCTCCACCGCGAGGTACCAGCCGAGGTGTTCGTCCCAGACGAGCATCAGGTCGCGGTCGGGCCGGGCGGTCCAGCGGCGCTCGAGTCCGACGTAGGCGGTGGCGGTGTCGCTCACCTCGCACCCGATCGCCTCGGGCGGCACGCCGAGCGCGGTGGCGACCTGGTCGACGTAGACGGCCAGCCGCTGGCTGAACCCGACGGCGCGCGGGGTGGGGTCCTCAAGGCCGAGCATGGACAGCAGGGAGCTGAACTCGCCCCGGTCACGGGCCTGGCTGGCGACCGTCCGGACGGCTCGCCGCTGCTGGTCGGACAGCTCCCACTCGGCCCTGGCACGGGCCTCGACGAAGTGGGCGCGCGCCGGGCTGTGCGGGGTCGGTGTCATACTGGGTCCTTCGCGCCTGTCGCGCCGAGGACGAAGCCGGCTCTGCCGCCAGCTGCGAGAAATCTTCGACAGTGTCACGCTACACCATGAATCTTCCACACGCGGTGTAGAGTGGGTGCTACCGGGTCTTTCAGGTGCGACGACGAATCCCGCGCCGGCCCGCTCCTTCTTCACTGTCCTGAAAGGACATCAATTATCAGTACGACGAAACCTGTTGGCGTCCAGTTCAGCCACGCCGCGACCGAGCGGGCGCACGGTGACCGGCCCGTCCGCCGCCAGTCGGCGGAGAACATCTTCCGCGCACCCGACTCGCCGGCGGCGACGACGCACCCAGTGTCCATTCAGGACATTCCGCGGCGGCGACCCGTTCGCCGGCCGGCGAGGTGATCCGGCCGCGGTTTCAGCTGGTGGTCAGCCGGATCACCGGATACCGGCGGTCACTTCTGTTCTGGTACCTGGCGTAGCGCGGCTGGGCCTCGACGATGAGCCGCCAGGCGCGGTCCCGCTCGGTGCCCTCAAGCCGGTCGACGGTCACCGGGACCGCGTCCTCGCCGTGGAGTTCGACCTTGGCGTGGTCGGGGTGGGCCATCAGGTTGGCGTACCAGTCCGGGTTCCGCTTCCCACCGCCGGAGGCGATGATCAGCCGGGAGCTCTCGCCGTCGGCGAACCACGACAGCGGGGACTGCCGTGGTTCGCCCGAGCGGCGGCCCACCGTGTGCAGGATGAGCAGGTCCATGCCCATCATGCGCCCGCCCTTGCGGCGGATGCGCTCGGTGGTCCTGACGTTCGTCCGCCGCTGGAACCACAGTGAGAGACCCATCACGTCACCTCCGGTCGTGTCCGATGTCGACGGTGACGCTACGGGCGGGGCGCCGGTCGGTGCTTCTCGATTCCTGACCGGTTCGGCCTCCGGCCCCCCCGGTCAGCAGCTTACCGGCGTGCCCCGACAGTTCCGGGCGACGGACGAACGGCCTGTGGTCACCTCGGTTTCCCGGGCTCAGTCACCGAGTCCGTCGGCCCCGACGCGGGTGGCGCTCTCGTCGATCGCCGACTCGCTGATCGGGGTGACGTTGCCCGCCAGGTCGAGCACCGGCGTCGCCTCCTTGTACCAGGACTCGATCACCGCGTTGCCCCAGAAGTCGCGGCGGCGGTCGTCGTGCACGTTCCAGCGGAAGGTCTCGTGGTCGGGGTCGCCGGTGTAGTAGTCGGAGGTGTAGATCTCCACCCGGTGCCCGTCCGGGTCGCGCAGGTACACGTAGAACGCGTTCGACACCCCGTGCCGGCCCGGCCCGCGCTCGATGAACCCCTCCTGGTGCAGCGACCCCAGGATGTCGGCGGTGTGCAGCACCGAGTGCGACTCATGGGTGGCCATCCCGATGTGGTGCATCCGGGGCCCCGCCCCGCCGGTGAACGCCACATCGTGCACGGTCTGCTTGCGGTACATCCACGCCGCGTACATCTCGTGCTCGTCCTCGATGGTCTCCGAGCAGCCGAACCCGAGCGCCTCGTAGTGCCGGTAGGCCGCCGGGATGTCCGGCACCACGATGTTGAAGTGGTCCAGCCGCGCGATCCGCGCGCCCCGCTTGAGGTCGTAGCGCTGGATCAGCCGCTCGGCCCGCGAGATGTCGTGGAAGAACTCGACCGGGAAGCCCAGCGGGTCCACCACCCGCACGGCGTCACCGACCCCGGGCGTGCCCTCGCCCGCCGGGATCCGGCGCACGGGCGAGCCGACGGCGGTGAAGTACCGCTCGGCCCGGTCGACGTCCTCGGGTGTGCGCACCCGGTAGGCGATGTGGTCCAACGCCGCCACCGGGCCCTCACGCAACACCAGGTTGTGGTGGGTCAGCTCGTCGCTGCCCCGCAGGCACAGCACCCCGTCCTCCCGGTGCTGCACGTGCAACCCCAGCAACTCCACCCAGAACCAGTGCGCCCGCTCCAGATCGGTCACCACCAGCTCCGCGTAACACGACCGGACGACGTCCGGAGCCTTCGGCAGTTCACTCACGAGGAAACCTCCTTGCCGGACAGGCCGAACCGAGGCACGTGGACCTCGCCGACATTGACATGCACGATCCGTTGCTCGGTGTAGAAGTCGATGCTGTGCCGGCCGCCCTCCCGGCCGAGCCCACTGGCCTTCACCCCACCGAACGGCGTCCGCAGGTCCCGCACGTTGTGCGAGTTGATCCACAGCATCCCCGCGTCGATCCGCTCGGCCACAGTGTGCGCGCGCCGCAGATCGGTGGTCCAGACGTAGCCGGCCAGCCCGTAGCGCGTGGCGTTGGCGAGCGCGACGGCCTCCTCCTCGGTGTCGAACGGCGTCACGCACAGCACCGGCCCGAAGATCTCCTCCTGGAACACCCGCATGTCCTCGGTGACGTCGGCGAACACCGTCGCCTCCATGAAGTTGCCGTCGGACAGCCCGGCCGGGCGCCGGCCGCCGGCGATCAGCCGCGCGCCCTGGGCGGTGCCCAGCGCCACGTACTCGCCGACCCGCGCGTAGTGCTCGGGGTGGATCAGCGCGCCCAGTTCGGTCGCCGGATCACCGGGGTCGCCGACGCGCACGGCCCCGGCCCGCGCGGCGAGCCGGTCGAGCACCTCGTCGTAGATCTCGCGCTGGACCAGCAGCCGCGAGCCGGCGGTGCACCGCTCGCCGTTGAGGCTGAAGATCTGGAACACCGCCGAGTCGATCGCCGCGTCCAGGTCGGCGTCGGCGAACACCACGCACGGGCTCTTGCCGCCCAGCTCCATCGACACCCCCTTGAGGTGCTCGGCGCAGTTGGCGGCGATCAGCTGACCGGTCGTGGTTTCGCCGGTGAACGAGATCAGCGGCACGTCCGGGTGCCGCACCAACGCGTCCCCGGCCTCCTCCCCGATGCCGTGCACGATGTTCAGCACGCCCGGCGGCAGACCGGCCTCCTCGGCGATCTCCGGCAGCAGGCTCGCCGACAGCGGCGACCACTCCGCCGGCTTGAGCACCACCGTGCAGCCGGCGGCCAGCGCCGGCGCCAGCTTCCAGGTCTCCAGCATGAACGGTGTGTTCCACGGGGTGATCAGCCCGGCGACCCCGACCGGCCGGCGCAGCACGTAGTTCACCTGCCGCCCCGGCACCGCGAACGCGTCCTCGTTGAGCCCGACGATCACGTCGGCGAAGAACCGGAAGTTCTCGGCCGCGCGCCGCGCCTGGCCCCTGGCCTGGGTGATCGGCAGGCCGGTGTCGAAGCTCTCCAGGCTCGCCAGCAGGTCGTCGCGGGCCTCGATGGCGTCGGCGACCCGCATCAGCAGCGACGCGCGCGCCCTGGCGGTCAGCCGCGACCACTCGCCGAACGCGTCGCCGGCCGCGGCGACCGCCGCGTCGATGTCGGCGGCCTGCCCGGCGGCGGCGCTGGTGTACACCTCGTTGGTGGCGGGGGCGAGCACGTCGAACCGCTCGCCGCCGGCGCTGGGGACCCGCTGCCCGCCGATGTAGTGCGGGATCAGCGCGGGGATCGGGAGTGTCATGCGGAAACCTCGGTCGTGGGGGAGAGCAGGTCGGGGGCCTGGGCGATCAGGTCGCTCACCCGGCGCGCCCCGGCCTCGGTCAGGGTCGCCAGCGGCGGGCGGACGTGGTCGGAGCCCAGCAGGCCGCGCTGGGCGAGGACCCACTTGGCCGGCGCCGGGTTGGTCTCGGTGAACAGCAGGTCCACCAGCGGGTGCAGCCGGTAGTGCAGGTCCAGCGCCTCGTCGGTGCGGCCCTCGGTCCACAGCTCGTACATCGACGCGACCGCGCGCGGGGCGATGTTGGCCAGCGCGCTGACGAACCCGCGCCCGCCCAACGCCAGCAGCGGCAGGCACAGCAGCTCGATGCCCGACCACACCAGGAAATCGCGCCCGCAGCGGTGCAGCACGCGGGAGAAGTGCTCGAAGTCCTTGGTGGTCTCCTTGATGCCGACGATGTTGTCGTGGTCGCGGCGCAGGTCGTGCACGGTGTCCGGGGAGATGTCCACGGCGGTGCGCGACGGCACGTTGTAGATCACCACCGGCAGGTCGGGGAACTCCCTGGCCACCGTCGAGTACCAGGTGTACAGCGCGCCCTGGGTGGGCCGGGCGTAGTACGGGGTGATCACCAGCACGGCGTCGGCGCCCAGGTCGGCGGCCTGCCCGGTCAGCTCCAGCGTCTCGTCGAGCTTGGCCGAGCCGGTGCCCGGCAGGAACGGGACCCGGTCGCCGATCACCTCGACGGCGGTGCGCATCCCGGCGACGCGTTCGGCGACGGTCTGCGCGCTGGGCTCGCCGGTCGACCCGCCCAGCGAGATGCCGTGCGAGCCGTTGGCCAGCTGCCAGCCGACCAGCCGGGCCAGGCCGTCGTGGTCGACCTCCCCGGTCGGCAGGAACGGGGTGACGACCGGTGCGATCGATCCGGTGATCGCCGCCGGGTCGGCGCGGAACCTCATCTCAGATGGCCTTTCCGTGGTCGGGGTGGGTGTGCTCGTACTCGGCGCGGGCGGCGGCGTTCATCGGGTACCAGCCGTCGACGCTGGCGCCGGCGCGGATCCTGGCGAGGACGAACTCCTCCTCGCGTTCCTGGGCGAGCGCGGCGGCGGCCACCTCGTCGACCAGCGCCGGCGGGATGACCACGACACCGTCGCCGTCGCCGACCAGCACGTCACCTGGCTCGACCAGGGTGCCGCCGCAGGCGACCGGCACGTCGACCTCGGCCGGCACGTGCCGGCGGCCGAGCACCGAGGCGTGCGACCCGCCGTAGTAGGTGGGGATGTCCAGGGCGCGCACCGCCTCGGTGTCGCGCAGCGCGCCGTCGGTGACGATGCCGGTCGCGCCGAGGACCTGGGCGCGGGTGGCCAGGATGTCGCCCATGGTGCCCGCGCCCGGCTCGCCCCGGCACTCGATGACCAGCACGTCACCCGCCCGCAGCGACTCGACGGCGCGTTTCTGGGCGTTCATGCCGCCGCCGATGCGTTCGAAGACGTCCTCGCGCAGCGGCAGGTAGCGCAGGGTGCGGGCCCGGCCGAGCATCCGCTGGCCGGGGTGGGCCGGGCGGACGCCGGCCAGGAACACCTCGTTGAGCCCGCGTTTGCGCAGCTGCACCGACAGCGTCGCGGTGGCCACGGTGGACAGTGCGTGCGCGGTCGCCGCGCTCAGCCCGTCCGGCCGGCCGGGGGCCGGTGTGCCGGTGGGGGCGGGGAGCTGGGTGGCGGGTTTGCCGGCGACGGCGCGGGCCTCGTCGCTGACCGTGGGGGTGGCGCCGAAGGCGGCCAGCCGGGGGCCGGCGACGACCGTGTTGGTCAGCCGGCCGGCGCCGGACAGCTCGACCTCCACGACGTCGCCGGGCAGCACGATCCCCGCCCCGGTGGGGGTGCCGGTGAGGATGACGTCGCCCGGTTCCAGGGTGATCGTGCGGCTCAGGTCGGCGACCAGGTGGTCGAAGTCGAAGATCATGTCGTCGGTGCCGGTGTCCTGGACGAGCCGGCCGTTGACCCACGTCCGCAGCCGCAGCGTCGCCGGGTCGACCGTGCTGGCGTCCACCAGGGACGGACCGAGCGGGGTGAACCCGTCGGAGCCCTTGGAACGCAGGTTCGAGCCCCGGTCGGCCGCCCGCAGGTCGTGCAGGCCGACGTCGTTGCTCGCGGTGAACCAGCCGATGTGCGCGGCGGCCCGCCCGCGCGGCACGTTCCTGGCCCGGGTGCCGATGACCACGGCGATCTCGCCCTCGTAGGTCAGCAGCTCGGCGCCGGCCGGCCGGACGATGTCGTCGCCGTCGGCGGCCAGCGACGAGGGCGGCTTGAGGAAGTAGGAGGGCACCTCCGGCACCCGCCCGCGCTCGGCCGCCCGGCTGCGGAAGTTGAGGTGCACGGCGATGATCTTGGACGGGCTGATCCCGAGCGGGTGGCTCATCGCAGTTCCCCCGCGGCGGCCAGCAGCGCCTCGTTGGCCTCGGCGTCGCCGAGGCACACCCGCAGGCCCTCGCCGTCGAACGGGCGGACCACGACACCGTGCCGGGCGAACACCTCGGTGCCCTCGCCGGTGCGCTCGCCCAGCGGGAACCAGAAGAAGTTGGCCTGGCTGGGCGGGATCCGCCACCCCAGGTCGGCCAGCGCGCCGGCCAGCCGGTCGCGCTCGGAGACCAGGTCGTCGACCCGGGCGGCCAGTTCGTCCTCGGCGTCCAGCGAGGCCAGCGCGGCGCCCTGGGCGAGGTCGGTGACGCCGAAGGGCACCGCGACCTTGCGCATGGCCACGGCCACCGGCTCGGGGGCCAGCGCGTAGCCGATGCGCAGGCCGGCCAGGCCGTAGGCCTTGGAGAAGGTCCGCGCGACCACGACGTTGGGGCGCCGGCGCGCCAGCGCGACGGCGTCCGGCACGTCGGCGTCCCGGTTGAACTGGACGTAGGCCTCGTCGATCAGCACCACCACGTCGGCCGGCACGGACTCGACGAACGCGGTCAGCTCGGCCGCGCCCACCGCCGTGCCGGTCGGGTTGTTGGGGTTGCACACGATGACCAGGCGGGTGCGCTCGCCGATCGCCGCGCGCATCGCCGCGAAGTCGTGGCCGTGGGCGGCGGTCAGCGGCACCTGGACCGGCCGCGCCCCGGCCGCGACCGCCAGCAGCGGGTAGGCCTCGAACGAGCGCCAGGCGAAGACGATCTCGTCGCCGGCCCCGGCGGTGGCCCGCATGAGCTGGGAGAGGATCTCCACCCCGCCCGCGCCGAGCACGACCTGGGCGGCGGGGACCCCGTGCAGGGCGGCGAGCCGGTCGGTGATCGCGTGCCCGGCCATGTTCGGGTAGCGGTTGACCCCGCCGGCCAGCTCCGCGATCCGGGCGGCGACCGAGGGCAGCGGCGGGTACGGGTTCTCGTTGGAGGACAACTTGAACCGGGGCCCCTCGCCCGGCACGGGCGCCTTCCCCGGCCGGTACGCGCCCAGCGCCTCCAGGTCTTCCCGTAACCGCACAGTCGTCATCAAGGCTCCTGTTTGACACCCGCCCGAGGCGGCTCGTAGGTTCCTAATGACTATAAACATTATGGTGGTTTTGTACAGGCGTGGAGGCCGTCGGTGGAGCTGCTGGTCCGTGACATCAGGCTGGAGGCCGACGACGTGCTCTCGGTCGGCCTGGTCGATCCCACCGGCGCCGACCTGCCGGAATGGACCCCGGGAGCCCACGTCGACCTCGTCCTGACCGGCGGCGTCGAGCGCCAGTACTCCCTGTGCTCGGACCCCGCCGACCGGTCCTGCTGGCGGGTCGCGGTGCTGCGGGAACGCGGCGGGCGCGGCGGCTCCCGGTTCGTCCACGAGCGGCTGCGGCCCGGGGACGTGGTCACCGCACGCGGGCCGGTCAACACCTTCGCGCTGGTCCCCGCCCGCGAGTACGTCCTGGTCGCCGGCGGCATCGGCATCACGCCGATCCTGCCGATGGTCCGGGCACTGACCAGGGCCGGCGCCCGCTGGCGGCTGGCCTACCTCGGCCGGCGCGCGGCCGGGATGGCGTTCACCGCCGACCCGCTGCTCGCCGGCGCCGAACTGTTCGTGTCCGAACAGGACCGTCGGGCCGACCTGGCCGCCTGGATCGGCGAGGTCGCCGAGGGCACCGCCGTCTACGCCTGCGGCCCGCGCCCGATGCTCGACGAGCTGGAGTCGCTACGCGCCGGCTGGCCCAAGGGAACACTCCACATGGAACGGTTCCAGCCGCTGGCCGTGCCGGCCGACCGGGTCGACGGCTCGTTCGTCGTGGAGTGCGGGCGGTCCGGGCGCACGCTGGTCGTCGAACCGGGCCGCTCGATCCTGGCCTGCGCCGAGGAGGCCGGCCTGCCGGTGGTCAGCTCGTGCCGCGAGGGCGTGTGCGGCACCTGCGAGACCCGCGTCCTGGACGGCGTCGTCGAGCACCGCGACTCGATCCTGAGCCCCGACGAACGCGAGGCCGGCGAGACGCTGATGATCTGCGTCTCCCGCGCCACCTCCCCCCAACTGGTACTCGACATCTGAGGAGGTCGGACCGTGACAGACACCGACACCGCCTACGGTTTCCGCCCCGGGCAACCGAACCGGGACCTCACCGGGGTCGGCCGGGGCACCCCCTACGGGGAGGTGCTGCGCCGCTACTGGCAGCCGGTCGCGCTGTCGGCCGACGCCACCACCACGCCCCGCCGGCTGCTGGTGCTCGGCGAGGAGCTGATCCTGTTCCGCACCCGCTCGGGCACCCCCGGCCTGCTCTACCCGCGCTGCGCGCACCGGGGCGCGTCGCTGTTCTACGGCGGCGTCGAGGACGAGGGCATCCGCTGCTGCTACCACGGCTGGGTGTTCGACCCGTCCGGTCACTGCCTGGAGCAGCCGTGCGAACCCGAGGGTGGGCCGCACCGCGACCGGATCCGCCAGCCCTGGTACCCGGTCCAGGAGCGCTACGGGTTCGTCTGGGCCTACCTCGGCGACCCCGAGCGCAAACCGCTGCTGCCGCGCTACGACGTGCTGGAGGACCTCGGTGAGGGTGAGCTGCTGATCGCCGACGACTCCGGGGTCGGCGGCGGCGGGCCGAAGCTGTTGGACTTCAACTGGTTGCAGCACTGGGAGAACGTGCTCGACCCGTTCCACGTGCCGATCCTGCACGCCCGGTTCAGCGGCTTCCAGTTCGTCAGGGAGATGGCCCTGATGCCGGAGGTGAGGTTCGAGTACACCGACCGGGGCGTGCGCTCCACCCAGCTGCGGACCCTCGACGACGGCCGCAGGCTGCGCCGGGTCACCGAGGTGATGTTCCCCAACCTGCGGGTGGTCGCCAGCCCTCGGCTGGCCGCCGGCCGCACCGACATCCTCGGCTGGGTGGTGCCGCGCGACGACGAGTCGTTCCACATCTTTACCCTCGCCAGGGCCACCGACCCGGACTACCTGCGCAGGCTGCGTTCCACCCACGACGGCAAGCCGTGGGCGGAGCTGACCGACGCCGAGCACCAGCGGATGCCCGGCGACTACGAGGCCCAGAAGAGCCAGGGGACCGTGACCCTGCACGGCGACGACCACCTGACCACCACCGACCAGGGGGTGGCGATGCTGCGCCGGATGATGGCCAAGCAGATCAGTCGGGTCGCCGACGGCGGTGACCCACCGGGCCTGGTGTTCGACGACCGGGACGTGGTTGTCGCCATCACCGGCGGCAACTTCCTGGACGACTGATGGCCTACACCCCGGCGGCGACCTCCGGCACCCGCCCGATCGCCTTCCTCGGCCTCGCCGGCGTCATCCACCTCGACGACGCCCCGGCCGTGCCGGTGCGCACGATCCGGGTGTCGGCCTGGGGCTGGTGGGCCAGGGAGGTCGCGGTCCCCGAGACCACCGCCCGCCAGCTGGCCACCCTGGCGTCGTTCACCGACGTCGTGTGGATCTCCGAGTGGGGTCACAACGCCCACACCGCGTTCGCCACGGCGCTGGACCTGCCGTCGCGGCCGTGGCCGACGCTGCCGGTCCAGTTCGACAAGCTCGCCGCCATCCGCGTCTACGCCGCCGCCCTGCCCTGGGTCTGGATCGACGACCCGCTGGTCATCCCGCCGGACGCCACCGGCGGCCTGGTCGTGCCGACCGATCCCCGGCGGGGCCTGGCCGGGGTCGACCTGGCCGCGATCCGCTCTCGGCTACCGGAAAGGACCCGTTGATGGACCTGCGTACGCGCGCCGCCGCCCTGGCGCCCGAGCTGGTGGCGTTGCGGCGGGAGCTGCACCGCCACCCCGAGCTGGGGCTCGACCTGCCGCGCACCCAGCGGGTGGTGCTGGAGGCCCTGGCCGGGCATGGCGTCGAGCTGGGCACCGGGCGCGGCCTGTCCTCGGTCGTCGGTGTCGTGCGGGGCGCGCGGCCGGGCCCGACGGTGCTGCTGCGGGCCGACATGGACGCGCTGCCGATCACCGAGCTGACCGGGCTGCCCTACGCCGCCGACAACGGTGCGATGCACGCCTGCGGGCACGACCTGCACGTCGCCGGGCTCGTCGGCGCCACCCGCCTGCTCGCGGACCGGCGCGACCGGATCGCCGGCTCGGTCGTGGTGATGTTCCAGCCGGGGGAGGAGTCCGGCGGCGGCGCGGTCCACATGCTCGACGAGGGCCTGCTGGAGGTCACCGGCGAGCACCCGGTCGCCGCCTACGGCCTGCACGTCGTCCCCGGGCCGGCGGGCACGTTCACCACCCGGCCGGGAGCCGTCATGGCCGGCGCCAGCGTCCTGGAGATCACCGTCCGGGGCCGGGGCGGGCACGGGTCCACACCCCAGCAGGCCGTCGATCCGGTGCCGGCGCTGGCCCAGATCATCCTGGCGTTGCAGGACCTCGCGGCCCACCGGTTCCCGCCGCGCGCGCCGGTCGTCATCTCGGTGACCGTGCTCTCCGCCGGGCAGGCGTCCAACATCATCAACGACACCGCGACCCTGCGGGCCACCGTGCGCACCGTCGCCAGGGACTCGATCGACGTGCTGCGTGCCGAACTTCCCGGGCTGGTCGGCGGGATCGCGGCCGCGCACCGGTGCACGGCGGAGATCGACCTGCGGGTCGGCTACCCGGTCACGGTCAACGACGACGACCTCGCGCGGCGGTCGCTGGCGGTGCTCGGTGAGCTGTTCGGGGCCGACCGCGCGGTGCGCCGCGACCACCCGCTGATGGCCTCGGAGGACTTCAGCTACGTCCTGGAGCGGGTGCCGGGCGCGTTCCTGCTGCTCGGCGCGACCCCGCCCGGCCTCGACCCGGACACCGCCGAGTTCAACCACTCACCGCGCGCGGTGTTCGACGACGCGGTGCTGGCCGACGGGGCCGCCGCGCTCGCGGCCCTGGCGCTCTCCCACGTCGGCGCGCGGTGACCGGCGCGTGACCGGCTCAGTTGGACCGGTGGGCCAGCACCACCGCGCGCACCGCCCGCTCGTCCTGGGAGCGGATCGCCTCGACGATGTCGTAGTGGATGCGCAGGCGTTCCTCGCTGGTGGACAGGAAGGTCGGCACCTGGGGGTCCACTGTGGAGGTCTGGCGCTCCAGTTCGATGTAGTCGACCATGTTCTGGTAGAAGGCCCGCAGCACGACGTTCGGCGTGATCTCGGCGATGCGCCGGTGCAGCTGCCAGTTGCAGCGGATGCCCTGCGCCGGGTCGTGCCACACCTTCGCCAGCTTCTTCATCAGCGCGTCCAGGTCGCGCAGGTCGCTGGCCCGGCGGTGGATCGCGGCGTCGCGGATGACCGCCTCGTCCAGGGCGTCGAGCACACCGAGCACCTCGTTGACGGTGGCGCCGGTGTCGCGCAGCGACAGCACGGTCTGGGCCAGGCGGATCAGCGGCGACTGGTCGGCGACGAACGTGCCGCCGCCGGGGCCGGGGCGCACGTCGACGATGCCGCGGGCGCGCAGCACCCGCAGTGCCTCGCTGAGCGTGGCCGGTGCGACACCGAACTCCTCGCACAGCTCCAGCTTGGTGCCGATGCGGTGTCCGGCGGGGAGGTTCTCGTCCCGGATCCGGGCCTCCACCTCCAGCACGATGCCGTCGGCCGCCGACCGTCCCGCGTGGTGCCGGCCGAATCGCCGCGTCGAGCCGGTCATGGACTCTCCTCCTCCGCTGGCAGGGCCCCATCCTAGGGAGATCGGCCGGCGAACCACGCGCCAACCACCCCTTGCCCAATACACATAAACCATTATAGTGATTACGCAATCCGTGGAAGGGCGCTTCGCAGTGAACTCAGCAGACACCGGTGGCCGGCTCCTGGTCAGGTCCCTGATCGGCCAGGGCGTCGACACGATCTTCGGCATCCCCGGGGTCCAGCTCGACGAGGCCGCCGACGCGCTGTACTCGGCGGCCGACCGCGTCCGGTTCCTCTGCGCGCGCAACGAGCAGGCCACCACCTACATGGCCGACGGGTACGCCAGGAGCACCGGCCGCCCCGGCGTGGCCATGGTCGTGCCCGGCCCCGGCGTGCTCAACGCCCTGTCCGGCCTGGCGACCGCCTACGCCACCAACTCCCGCGTCCTGCTGCTCGCCGGCCAGATCGACTCCCGGCTCATCGGCAAGGGCACCGGCGCGCTGCACGAGATCCCCGACCAGACCGGCATGCTGCGCCGGCTCACCAAGTGGACCGGCACCGCGCGCACCGCCGCCGAGATCCCCGACCTGGTCGCCAGGGCGTTCGCCGAACTGCACGGCGGACGCCCCCGCCCGGTCGCCCTCGAACTGCCGCCCGACGTGCTCGCGGCCACCGCCGACGTGCCGATCCCGTCGGTGGTGGCCGGGTCACCGGTCGTGCCCGACCAGGCCGAGGTGGAGCGCGTCGCCGCCCTGCTGGCCGGCGCGCGCCGGCCACTCATCCTCGTCGGCGGCGGAGTGCTCGCCGCGTCATCGAGCACGGGGGCCAGCACCGCGCTGGTCGACCTGGCCGAGGCCCTGGAGGCCCCCGTCGTGGTCAGCGAGAACGGCCGGGGCGCCATCGACGCCCGGCACCGGCTCGCCTTCGACGCCCTGGCCCTGCGGGCCTTCCGCGAGGACGCCGACCTCGTCCTGGGCGTCGGCACCCGCTTCCTGACCACCTTCGGCACCCCACTCGACGTCGGCGGCGCCCGGATCGCCCTGGTCAACGCCGAGCCGGCGGACCTGACCGGCCCGCGCACCCCGGCCGCCACCGTGCACGGCGACGCCGGCCTGAGCCTGGCCGCGCTCGCCGCCGCCGTCGGCCGCCCGGCCCGCGAGGACCGCACCGAGGAGTTCACCACGGTCCGCGACTGGCTGGCGCGCTCGCTGGCCGACATCGGGCCGCAGCGCGAGTACCTGGCCGCCATCCGCGACGCGTTACCCGACGACGGGGTGTTCGTCAGCGAGTTCACCCAGGTCGGCTACGCGGCGAGCATGTGCTTCCCGACCTACCACCCCCACGGGTACATCGGCCCCGGCTACCAGGGCACGCTCGGCTACGGCTTCGCCACCGCGCTGGGCGTCAAGGCCGCCGACCCCGACCGCGCGGTCATCTCGGTCAGCGGCGACGGCGGGTTCTCCTGGACCATGCAGGAACTGTCCACCGCGCGGCGCTTCGACCTCGGCCTGGTCACCGTCGTGTTCAACGACGGCCACTACGGCAACGTCCGGCGCATCCAGAAGAACCGTTACGGCGCACGGTACTTCGCCAGCGACCTGACCAACCCGGACTACCAGGCGCTGGCCGGGGCGTTCGGCGTCGGCTTCGACCGCGCCTGGAACCCGCGGGCCCTGCGCGGTGTGCTGCGCGAGGCCGTCGCCGCCAACGAGCCGATCCTCGTCGAGGTCCCGGTCGGCGAGTTCCCCTCGCCGTGGCACCTGATCCACGAGGGCCTGCCCCAGCCGGTGCCGGTCCCGCCCGGCGCCCACCTGCTCTCCGAACAGGACCGACCGTGACCCGCGGGCACTTCCTCGACGGGGACTGGGTTCCCGGAACCGGTGCGCTGACCGTCACCGACCCGTCCACCGGCGAGCCGGCCGGCGCGGTCGCCGCCGGGGACGCGGCGGTCGTGGACCGCGCGGTCGCCGCCGCCCGCGCCGCGTTCCCCGGCTGGGCCGCGCGCCCGCTCGACACCCGGATCGCGCTCGTGCGGGCGATCCGCGAGGGCATCGCCCGGGAACGCGACGCGCTCGCCCGGGTGCTCACCGCCGAGATGGGCGCCCCGATCACCTTCGCCAGGCAGGCCCAGGTCGGGGTGGCCCTGGCCGACCTGGACGCGCTGATCGCCGCGGCCGAAGCCGGCGAACCGGAGACGCAGGTGTCCCGCTCGCGGGTCGTCGCCGAGCCGGCCGGGGTGGTCGCGGCCATCACGCCGTGGAACTTCCCGCTGCACCAGATCGTGCTCAAGCTCGGCGCCGCGCTGCTGGCCGGCTGCACGGTCGTGCTCAAGCCCAGCGAGGTCGCCCCACTCAACGCCGTGGCACTGGCCGACCTCCTCGCCGGCGCCGGCCTGCCGGCCGGCGTGGTGAACGTCGTGTTCGGCACCGGCCCCGACGTCGGCGAGCCGCTGGTCGCCCACCCGGACGTGGACCTGGTGTCGTTCACCGGGTCCCGGGCCGTCGGCGGGCGGATCGGCGCGCTGGCCGGTGCGGCGATCAAGCGGGTGTCGCTGGAACTGGGCGGCAAGTCGGCGGCGGTGATGCTGCCCGACACCGACCTGACGACCGCCGCGCCGCAACTCGTCGGTGCCTGCTTCGCCAACACCGGCCAGACCTGCGCCGCGCTGACCAGGCTGCTGGTGCCCGCCGGCACCGAGGACGACTGGCTGGACGCGGTCGCCGGTGCGCTCGCCCCCTGGGCCCCCGCCGACCCCCGGCTGGAGTCCACCCTGCTCGGCCCGCTCGCCTCCCACCCGCAGCGCGACCGGGTGCGCGGCCACATCCAGGCAGCGCTCGCCGACGGCGCCCGGCTCGTCCTCGGCGGACCGGAGACCCCGGCCGGCCTCGGGTCGGGCGCCTACCTCGCGCCGACCGTGTTCACCGGGGTCGACCCGGCGATGCGGCTGTTCCGCGAGGAGGTCTTCGGCCCGGTGCTGGCGGTCACCGCCTACCGCACCGAGGACGAGGCGGCGGCGCTGGCCAACGACAGCGACTACGGCCTGTCCGGCGGCGTCTGGTCGGCCGACCCCGAGCGGGCGCTGGCCTTCGCCAGACGGATCCGCACCGGCACGGTCGGCCTCAACGGCGCCGGCCTGGACGTCGGCGCCCCCTTCGGCGGGGTCAAGCAGTCCGGGGTCGGCCGCGAGTGCGGCAGCCACGGCATCGCGGAGTTCCAGGAACTCAAAACGATCATGGGCGCCCCGGCGCTCCCGGCGCGCTAGCCGGACACGTCCCACCCACCCTGACCCCGCCGTGGCGGCGGGTTTCGCGTTCGGAGGAACAACCATGAAGCGCACCACGGTCGCGCTCGCCGCCCTGGGCGCGGCACTGCTGAGCGCGTCAGCGTGTTCCGGCTCGGGGGAGACCAGGACCGGCGACGACACCGGTGGGGCCGGCGGCGACGGCGTCACCGTCGCCATCGAGGCCGACCCCGGCAGCCTCAACCCGATCACCAACGCCACCCAGGCCGGGGAGACGCTCGCCGCGTTCAGCTACGAGTCCCTGCTCAGCTTCCCGCCCGGCCAGGAGGAGACCGGCGCGCTGGCCGAGAAGTGGGAGGTCAGCACCACCGAGGCGGTGTTCACCCTCAAGAAGGACATCACCTGCGCCGACGGCGCCAAGCTCACCCCCAGCGACGTGGCCGCCACGTTCACCTACGCCCAGACGCCGGACACCGGGTCGCCCTACCGTGGCGTCTACTTCCCGGCCGAGGGCCTCACCGTCACCCCCGACGACGCGGCCGGCACCGTCACCTTCACCGTCGACACCCCGCAGAGCTTCCTCAACCGCACCATCGGCTCACTGCCGATCGTCTGCGCCGCCGGCCTGAAGGACCCGGAAGCGTTGGCCACCAAGACTTTCGGCACCGGCCCCTACGAGCTGACCGAGGCCAACCCCGGCCAGAGCTACGACTTCGCGCTGCGCGAGGACTACGCGTGGGGCCCCGGCGGCATCACCGCCCAGTCCGACGGGATCCCCCGGTCCGTGGTCGCCAAGGTCGTCACCAGCCTGTCGACCAGGGCCAACATGCTCCAGTCCGGTGAGGTGCAGCTGGCGTCGATCAGCGGCATCGAGCGCGACCGGTTCACCGAGGACGACTTCACCACCTCGACCACGCTGAACCTGCGGCCCGGTCTGTTGTTCTTCAACCAGGCACCCGGCCGGCCGACCAACGACCTCGCGGTGCGCCAGGCCATCGCCACCGGCGTGGACTACGAGGGGATCGGCAACGTCGCCTCCGAGGGCTACGGCGAGCCGATGACCAACCTGGTCCCCGGCTACGACACGCTCTGCCCCGGCATGGACAGCGCCGCCGCGCTGCCCTCCTTCGACGTCGAGAAGGCCAAGGCCCTGCTCGACGAGGCCGGGTGGAAGGTCGGCAAGGACGGTCTGCGGGCCAAGGACGGCAAGCCGCTGCTGCTCAAGGTGCTGTTCCCCTCGGAGGAGAGCGCCGGGCTGACCGGGGCGATCGAGCTGCTCCAGCAGAAGCTCGGCGAGATCGGCGTGCGCGGCGAGCCGACACCGGCCGCCGCCTACACCGACGTGATCTTCCAGGGCGGCGACTGGGACCTGGTCTGGGCGCCGATCTACACCACGCTGCCCAGCGACTGGCAGGGCATCCTGTCCGGCGAGTTCCCGCCCGACGGCGGCAACTGGACCTACAACACCAACGAGGAGTACTTCACGCTGGCCGCGCAGGCCCAGGGCCACGCCGGCAAGGACAGCTGCCAGGCGTGGACCAAGGCCCAGGACTCGCTGATCACCGACCTCGAGGTGCTGCCGGTCACCAGCTCGACGACCACCATCTACGGCAAGGGTGTCGCGTTCGACCTGTCGAAGACGATCCTCGCGCCGGCCACGCTGAAGCTGGACTCCTGAGGGCATGAACCCCTGGGTGTCGTTCCTGCTCCGGCGCACCACGCGGGTGGTGGTGGCGATGCTGGTCATCGTCACCATCGCCTTCGGGGTCCTGCGCCTGGCCGGCGGCGACCCGGTGCGCGCGGCGCTCGGCCCGACCGCGCCGGCCAGCGTGGTCGACGAGCGGCGGGCCCAGCTCGGGCTGGACGACCCGGTCCTGGAGCAGTACGTCAACTACCTCGGCGACCTGCTCCACGGTGACCTCGGCACCTCGCTGGTCACCGGCCGCTCGGTGTCGGACCTGGTCGGCAACCGGCTGATGCCGACGCTGGAACTGGCGGGGCTGGCGTTCGTCGTGGCGCTGGTGTTCGCCGTGCTGATCGGGTTGTGCGTCGCGGTGTTCACCCAGGGGCACCGCCGCCGGGGTCTGGAGCTGGCGTTCACCGGCGTGTCCGGGTTCCTGGCCGCCATCCCCGAGTACCTGCTCGGTGTGCTGCTGGTGATCGGGTTCGCGATCACCGTCGCGGTGTTCCCGGTCGCCGGGCAGGGCGGACCGGACTCCTACGTCCTGCCGGTGATCGCGCTGGCGGTCTCGGCCACGGCCGGGCTGTCGCGGATCGCGCGGATCGAGGCGCTGAACACCCTGCGCGACGACTACGTGCGCACCGCGCGGGCCAAGCGGATCCCGCCGTGGCGGGTCTACCTGCGCCACGCGCTGCCCAACATGCTCACCGGGACGCTGACCATCGGCGGCACACTGCTGGCGACCATGATCACCAGCAGTGTGCTGGTCGAGCAGGTCTTCAACTGGCCCGGCATGGGCACCGCCTTCGTCCAGGCGATCGTCACCAAGGACTACGGCATCGTGCAGGGCCTGGCGCTCGTCTACGCGGCGATCGTGCTGGTGGTCAACCTGCTGGTGGACCTGGTCCTGGCGCTGCTCGACCGCCGCACCACCCTGCTGGAGACCGGATGACCGCCCGCGCGCGTCTGTTCAGGGCGCCGATGACGATCGCCTCGCTGGTGCTGGTGTGCCTGTTCGGGATCCTGGCGGTGGTCGCGCCGATCCTGTGGGGCGAGGAGGCGCTCACCGCCCGGCCGACCGAACTGCTCCAGGGCCCCAGCGCCGAGCACCTGCTCGGCACCGACAACCTCGGCCGCGACCTGCTGCTGCGCACGCTGGTCGCCACCCGGCTCTCGCTGGGCCTCGCGGTGCTCGCCACGCTGCTCGCGGCCGTGGCCGGGGTGCTGGTCGGCGGGCTGCCGGCGGTGCTGGGCGGGCGGGTGCAGCGGACGTTCGGCGCGGTGATCAACACCTGGCTGGCGTTCCCGGTGCTGCTGCTGGCGATGCTGGTCGCGATCCTGCTGGGCGCCGGGACGACGACGGCGGTGCTGGCGCTGGTGCTGACCATGACCCCGTCGTTCGCCCGGCTGGCCCAGACGCTGGCCTCGCGGGTGGGTGGCTCGGAGTACCTGGCGGCCGCGCGGATGCTCGGGGTGTCGCGGCGGCGCCAGTTCACCCGCTACGTGCTGCCCAACATCGCCGAGCCGGTGATCGTGAACGTGACGATCTCGATCGGCGGCGGGCTGCTGGCGCTGTCGAGCCTGAGCTTCCTGGGCGTCGGCGTGCAGCCCCCGGACTACGACTGGGGCCGGCTGCTCAAGGACGGCTTCGCCCAGGTGTACAACTCGCCGACCGCGGTGATCGGCCCGGCGGTGGCGGTCGTGCTGGCCGGGGTGGCCTTCGGGGCGCTGGGCGAGTCCCTGGCCGGGCACCTGCGCGGCCAGGACCACGGCCACACCGGCGGCCGGCGCGGCCCGGCCCCCGGCCCCGGACCCGGCTCCGGACCTGACGGCGGCCAACCGTCCACACCGGACACCCTGCTGGAGGTCGACGGCCTGTCGGTCGCCTTCCCCGGCGAGCACGGCTGGGTGCGACCGGTGCGCGACGTGTCGCTGACCATCCGGGCCGGTGAGATCGTCGGCGTCGCCGGCGAGTCCGGCAGTGGCAAGTCGGTGACCATGATGGCCATCGCCCAGCTCAGCGCCCCCGGAGCCGAGGTCGCCGCCCGCACGCTGCGCTTCGGCGACGAGGACCTGACCCTGCTGCGCGGCCGGGCGCTGCGCGGCGCGCTGACCGGGGTCGGCGTGGTGTTCCAGGACTCGCTGACCGCGCTCAACCCGGCGATGCGGGTCGGCGCGCAGCTGGCCGAGGTGCCACGCACCCAGCGTGGCGTCGCGCGTCGGCAGGCCAACCGGGACGCCGTCGCCGCGCTGGACGCGGTCGCCATCCCCGACCCCGCGCGGCGCGCCGGCCAGTTCCCGCACGAGCTGTCCGGCGGCATGCGCCAGCGCGCGCTGATCGCCATGTCCCAGATCGGCCGGCCGTCGCTGATCATCGCCGACGAGCCGACGACCGCCCTGGACGTCACCGTGGCGCGGCGGGTGATGCGCCTGCTGCGCCGCGAGTGCGACCGCACCGGGGCCGCCGTACTGGTGTCCTCGCACGACATCGCCGTGCTCGGCGAGCTGTGCCAGCGCGTGCTGGTGATGTACGCCGGCCGGGTCGTGGAGGACGTGCCGGTCGACGCGCTGCGCGACCCGGCGCGGCTGGCCCACCCCTACACGCGTGCGCTGGTCGCCGCCCTGCCCGACCTGGACAGCGACCGCGACGCCCCGCTGGCCACCATCCCCGGTGAGCCGCCCGACCCGGCCGACCCGGCGCCTGGCTGCGGGTTCGCCGCCCGCTGCGCGCTGGCCACCGACCGGTGCCGCGCCGAGGTCCCGGAGCTGACCGGCCACCGCCACGGCGGCCGGGTCGCCTGCTGGCATCCACAGGACCGGGAGGTGGTGAGGTCGTGAGTGCCCTGGACGTCACCGATCTGACCGTGCGGTTCGGCCGGGGCGCCGGGGCGCTGGTCGCCGTCGACGGCGTGAACCTGCGGGTCGAGTCCGGCGGGGTGCTGGGCCTGGTCGGCGAGTCCGGCTCGGGCAAGTCGACCATCGCCCGCGTGGTCGCCGGCCTGCGCCGGCCCAGCGCGGGGACGGTGACCGTCGACGGTCGCGACGTCACCGGCCGGCGGCTGCCGGCGCGGGAGCGGGCCCGGCTGATCCAGATGATCTTCCAGGACCCGTACTCGTCGCTGAACCCGAGGATGACCGTCGGCGAGACCATCGAGGAGGCGCTGGCCGCCCGCGAGGAGCAGGACGCCGCCGCCCGCCGGGCCGGCGCCCGCGAACTGCTCGACCTGGTGCGGCTCAAGGCCACCGTCGCCCAGGCGTATCCGCGTCAGCTCTCCGGCGGCATGCGCCAGCGGGTGGCGATCGCCCGGTGTCTGGCGGTCAAGCCGAAGGTGATCGTCGCCGACGAGATCACCTCCGCGCTGGACGCCTCCGTGCAGGGCTCGGTGCTCAACCTGCTGCGCGACCTGCGCGCCGAACTCGGCCTGTCGATGCTGTTCATCAGCCACAACCTCGCCGTGGTCCGCTACCTGGCCGACCGGATCGCGGTGATGCACCACGGCCGCATCGTCGAGGAGGGCCCCAGCGACGAGATCGTGCACGCCCCCCGACACGAGTACACCGCCACCCTCGTCGGCGCCGTCCCCAGCCTGGACAACGCCGGCACCGACGTACTGACAAGGGACGAACCGTGACAGATCTGGTTGAGCTGCGCAGAGCCATTCACGCTGAGCCGGAGATCGGGCTCGACCTGCCGGCGACCCAGCGCCGGGTGCTGGACGCGCTGGCCCCGCTCGACCTGGAGATCACCCTCGGTGAGGGTCTCAGCTCGGTGGTCGCCGTGCTGCGCGGCGCCCACCCCGGGCCGGTGGTGCTGCTGCGCGGCGACATGGACGCCCTGCCGCTGCGTGAGGAGACCGGCCTGCCCTACGCGTCGACCAACGGCGCCATGCACGCCTGCGGCCACGACCTGCACACCGCCGGCCTGGTCGGCGCCGCGCACCTGCTCGCCGCCCGCCGCGCCGACCTGCACGGCTCGGTCGTGTTCATGTTCCAGCCCGGCGAGGAAACCGGCCAGGGCGCGGCGCTGATGATCGAGGAGGGCGTGCTGGACGCCGCCGGCCGCCTGCCCGACGCCGCCTACGCGGTGCACGTCGTGCCGGGGGAGCGCGGCGTGTTCTCCACCCGGCCCGGCCCGCTGATGGCCGGCGCGCTGGAACTGCGGGTGAGCGTGCGCGGCCAGGGCGGGCACGCCAGCGAACCGCACCAGGCCCGCAACCCGGTGCCGGCCGTGACCGCCGCCGTGGACGCCCTGCACACCTTCGTCACCCGCCGGTTCAGCGTGTTCGACCCGGTGGTGCTGACCGTCACGGCGCTGTCGGCCGGCGGCCCGGCGCTCAACATCATCGCCGAGCAGGCCGGCTTCGGCGGCAGCGTCCGGGTACTGTCGGCCGAGTCGCTGGCGCGCGTGCGGGCGGAGATCCCGCCGCTGGTCGAGTCGATCGCCGCCGCCCACGGCTGCACCGCCGAGGTCGACCTCGACCTGGTCTGCCCGCCGACCACCAACGACGAGCACCTGGCCACCGAGGTCCTCGACGTGCTGCGCGCGCGGTTCGGCGAGGACCGGGTGCGGGTCACCCCCGAGGCGGTGATGGGCGGCGAGGACTTCTCGCACGTGCTCGCCAGGGTGCCCGGGGTGTACTTCTTCCTGCGGGCCACCCCGCCCACGGCGCCGCAGGTGTCCAACCACAGCCCGACGGCCAGCTTCGACGACTCGGTGCTCGCCGACCAGGCGGCCGCCCTCGCCGCCCTGGCCCTGCGTCACCTGGAAGGACCGACACCGTGACCGAGACCGACCCGGCCGAGGTGGAGCGCAGCGTGCGCACCACGCACACCCTGGAACTGGCCGGCACCACGCTGCGTTACCACGCCGACGCCGGCACCGTCCGCATCCGCCGCGACGACCACAGCCCGCTGGCCGACGTGTTCTACCTGGCGTACCGGGCGGTCGCCGAGCCGGGCGCGGCGCCCCGGCCGCTGACGTTCGCGTTCAACGGCGGGCCGGGCTCGGCCAGCCTGTGGCTCAACATCGGCGGCTTCGGCCCCCGACGGGTGCCGACCAGGACACCGCTGGCGACCCCGCCCGCGCCCTACGAGTTCGCCGACAACCCGCACAGCCTGCTGGCCGTCAGCGACCTGGTGTTCATCGACGCCGTCGGCACCGGCTACTCCCGCCTGGCCGGCGACGGCCGCCCCGACGAGGTGTGGGGCGTCGACCAGGACGTCGAGGCGTTCACCAGGGCGATCCTGCGCTACCTGACGGTCACCGACTCGTGGCACCGGCCGAGGTACCTGTTCGGCGAGTCCTACGGCACCACCCGGGCCGCCGCGCTCGTCCACCGCCTGCAGAACCTGGGGGTGGACTTCAACGGCGTGGTGCTGCTCTCGACCCTGCTGAACTGGGCGACCAACCAGCCGGGGGTGGACCAGAGCTACGTCAACCTGCTGCCGACCCTGGCGGCCACCGCGCACCACCACGGCCGGTCGGCCACCACCGGCCAGCCGCTGGCCGAGGTGCTGCGCGAGGCCCGCGAGTTCGCCCAGGGCGACTACGCCAGCGCGCTGCAACGCGGCGACACGCTGCCGGCGCGGCGGGAGGCCGAGGTGGCCGGCCGCCTGTCGGAGTTCATCGGCCTGCCGGCGGACTACCTGCTGCGCCGGCGCCTGCGGGTGGAGATGGAGGAGTTCCGCCGCGAGCTGCTGGCGGCCGAGGGCCGGCTGATCGGCCGCTTCGACACCCGCTTCGCCGCCGACCACCAGTACGTCATCGGCACCGGCTCGTTCGACCCGGCCACCGACGACGCGGCCACGGCCGGGGTGAACAGCGCGCACCTGTCCGGGTTCCACACCCACCTGGCGGCCGACCTCGGCTACCGCACCGACCTGCACTACCGGCACCTGCACAACATGACGATCGCCCCGGCGTGGGACTGGCGGCACAAGGCGCCGGGGATCGACGCGCCGCTACAGGTGCCGAACGTGTCGCTGGACCTGTCGGCCGCCCTGCGCCGCAACCCGGCGCTGGGCGTGTACCTGATGGGCGGGGTGTACGACCTGGCGACGCCGTTCTTCGCCGCCGAGTTCGACATCGCGCACCTGTACCTGTCGGAGTCGTTGCGCCGCAACGTCCGCGTGAGCTGGTACGAGTCGGGTCACATGACGTTCGTCGACGAACGGATCGTCGGCCAGATGACCGCCGACCTGACGGGCTTCTACGCCCAGACCTAGGCGCGGACCAGGCGCAGCGTGGTCGAGCGGGCCAGTGGTGTGGTCACGCTGCCGACGATGTCGTCGGCGTAGCGCCGGTACTTGTCGCGGTAGACGTCGTCCAGGGCGTCGTTGAGCCCGGTGTTGTCCACGGTGTCGACGAAGGCCACGTCACTGTCGACCCCACCGGCGGTGACATGCCCCGTGCCGTGGCGGGTTCCCCGGTACCACCCGGCGCCGGGCCCGTTCACCGACCGCACGTACAGGCCCCCGTCGTAGGGCACGACCCAGATGGTCCGCTCCGCCCGCAACGACCCGTCAGCCCGCCGCGTGGCGATCCGCAGTTCCTCGGCCTGGCCGATGCCGGTCAGTTGGTCCCCGGTCCACTCACCCATCGCCGTCCTCCCCGTTGGTCGGTCATCCGAGTGTCCTGGCAACCGGCGCGCCCGGCATCCCCAATCGCCCGGCGAACGTGCGCCGCGCCCGTCGCGGCCCCGATGACCAGGGCGAACGCGGCCAGCGCGGTGAGCGTACGGGTGATGTTGAAGGCGTCCCAGCGACTGAGGATCTCGGCGTGGTCGGCCGGCGGACCCTCGACCGCCCAGACCTTGATCCGGCCGTTGATCGGCACGTTGCCCAGCCGGGTGACCAGGAACGAGGCGATGGCCAGGGCCCCGGCCGCGCCGACCAGCCAGCGCCGCCGGCCCCTGGTCAGGACGGCGAGCGCGACGGTGCTCAGCGCGGCGGTGGCCATGGTGGTCTGCATGACCGGGCCGTTCATCCGCATGAGCGCGGAGTGGAAGGTCAGCCGCACGTCGAGCGGGACGGCGTGGAAGGTGGTGGCGATGTTGACGGCGCCGTAGCCGAACGCGCCGGCGAGCAGGCCGGTGGACAGCAGGGCGAGCGCGGTCACCAGTCGGGTGGGCAACGGTTCTCCTCGGGTCAGTGCGCGGCGACGGCGGCGAGCAGGGCGGCGCGGTCGGCGGGGGACAGGACGCGGCCGCCGGCCAGCACCGTGTGGACGCGGGTGGTGTGGCGGATGTCGGTCAGCGGGTCGGCGTCCAGGACGACGAGGTCGGCGAGTTTGCCGGGCGCGACGGTGCCCAGGTCGCGGTCGAGGTCGAGCAGCCGCGCGGATTCGACGGTGGCCGACGCCAGCGCGCGCAGCGGGGAGAGCCCGGCCAGCACGAGCAGCGCCAACTCCTCGTGCAGCCCGAACGCCGGCAGGACGAACGGCAGGTCGCCGCCGTCGGTCCCGGCGACGACCGGGACGCCGGCCCGGGCCAGTTCGCCGACGAACGCCAGCCGGTGGTCGAGCATGGCGTGCCGCTGGGCGGTTTCCCGTGGGGTGCGGCCGGCCTTGACGATGTTCTCCAGCGCCCACCGCCAACCCTCCACGACGGACTTCGGGACGTACCGGAGCCGGTCGTCGGTCAGGTCGACGTCGTCGGGGCGGTCGAGCACCCGGTACACCGACAGGGTCGGCACGACCGCGGTGCCCCGGCGGGCCAGTCCGGACAGGACGGTCGCCGCCTTCGTCGGGCTGTGGCTGGTGAACGCGGCCCATTCCAGGCGGTGGGTCTCGCGCATCCAGGTGAGCAGGTCCGTGCCGAGGGCACCGTCGGCGATCCGCGCCCGCAGTTCGCGCTCGCGTGTCGAGGTGGCGTACCAGGTGCCGTAGAGGTGTTCGACGCTGCGCTGACCGGCCGTGCTCGCGTCGGTGAGCGGAACCCGGTCCGGCAGGTGCCCGGCGAACGGGATCCGCAGCCGGCGGGCCTCGCCGGCGATCACCCGGTACAGGTCGGCCGGCAGGTTCGAGTACACCTTGACCAGGTCGGCGCCCTCCCGAACGGCGTCGCGGACCGCCGCTTCGGCCTGTGCCTCGGTCTCCACGATGACGGCCGACTCGGGCGACCCGGTGACCCCGTCGATGATCCGGCTGGCGATGACCGACCTCGGCCCGAGCAACGCGCCGCGCCGGACCCGGTCGCGCCACTCGTGGGCCAGTGGTGAGCCGGACATCTCGCGGACCGTGGTGATGCCGTTGGCCAGGTACAGCGGCGGGGTGACCGCCTCGATGGGGAGGCTGTGCACGTGCGCGTCGCACAGCCCCGGGATCACGTACTTCCCGTGCAGGTCGAGGACCGTCGCCGAGGACGGGATCGCCACTCTGCCCACCGCGACGATCCGCTCGCCGTCGATCAGCACGGTCACGCCCCGCCGGGTCGGACCGCCGGTGACGTCCACGACGTTCACCCCGGTCAGCGCGGTCATGGTGGTCGCCGCGGCCGTCCTGCTCGCCGGTACGGCCGCGGTCGTCGCCAGTACGGCTCCTGCCACCAGCAGTCCCCGTCGCGTCATTATCTCTGACATGCTGTCAAACATAAGTGCGTGAGCTAACCTTGACAATGTGTCCGAGATAACGGAGCCCCGGCGACGGCGACGGCGTACCGACGCCACCCGCAGCGTCGAGGCGATCCTTGGCTCCGCCAAGCAGGTCCTCGCCGAACGTCCGAACGCGAACATGGAGGATGTCGCCGCCGCGGCCAACCTGAGCCGCCAGACGGTCTACGCGCACTTCCGTACCCGGGAACTGCTGATCAGCGCCGTGGTTGACGCGATCGCCGCCGACGCCGCCGCCGCGATGGACGCCGCACGGCTGGACGAAGGGCCCGCCGCGCAGGCCCTGCTGCGCCTGCTCGACGTCAGCTGGCGCACCACCCAGCCGTACTCGGCGCTGCTGGCCACCGTCACACCACTGCCCGACCAGGACGCCGACCGCGTCCGCCACCAGCCGGTGACCGTCCACCTGGAACGCATCCTCGACCGGGGGCAGCGCTGCGGCGAGTTCACCAACGACCAGCCGGTGTCCTGGCTCGCCGCCGCCGTCGTCGCGATCGGCCACACCGCCGGCGGCGCTGTCCACTCAGGACACATGACCCGCGCCGATGCCGCCAAGGCCCTCGCGAACAGTGTCCTGTGGCTCTGCGGAGCGACATCAGGTGCGCCGTCCCCGTAGGGGCCGGCGGGAGGGCGCTAGCGCGCGGGGACCAGGTGCAGGTCGTTGCCCCGGGTGAGGCGGAAGCCGAGGCCGCGGGCGGTGTCGATGCGCAGCGGGAGGTCCCACTGCCGCAGTTTGGCGCGGAGTCGTTTGATCACCGACTGGACCGCGGCCGGGCCGGTGAAGTAGGCCTGGTCCCAGGCGTGGTCGTGCAGTTGGCGGTAGGTGCGCAGGCGTCCGGGCTGGGCGGCCAGGCAGCACAGGACCTTCAGTTCGTGCGGGGTGAGGCGCAGTTGGCGGTGGTGCCAGGTCGCCTCGTGGTGGTGGGGGTCCAGGCGCAGGGCGCCGACTCGGACGACCTCGCGGGGTGGGTCCTCGTCGACGGGGGTGGTGTCGCGGAGGTGGTCGAGGAAGGCGCGGGCGCCGGTGGCGTCGGCGGCCATGACCAGGACGCCGGCGCCGTCGAACAGGGCGGCCAGGCGGGAGCGTTCCTCCGGTGTGTCGCTGATGCACAGGACCACCGACGGGGCGGGTAACTCGTCGGGTCTGGCACTGCCGCTCATGGGTCCTCCGGCCGGTAGGTGTCCATCGGCTCCGCGCTTGCCCACAGGGTGGCGAAGAGGAACTCCAGACCGGCCGCCAGTTCGCCGTGCCGCACGACGATCGCGGCGACGCCCTGCACGCTCGGCGACACCAGCGGCATCAGCACCGTGTGCGAGTCGAACACCGCGAACTTCATCGGCAGGTCACCGGTGTACCACCTGGCCTGTTCGCCCTCCGCCGTCCACTCGTCCAGATGGGCGCGCACCGACGGGTCGGTCAGCGCGCTGCGGTCGTAGATGGCCCGCGTGCGCACGCCCCGGCGCATCGCGGCCAGTTCCTCCTCGTTGCGGCCGCCGATCTGCACCGGGCCGCGCATGACGACGTCGATCGTGTGCCTGGCCTCGGACTGCAGGCGGTCGAAGCGCTCGCCGACGACCTTGGGGGTGCGCAGCAGCTCCAGGATCTCCTGGTCCTCGGCCGCGCCGGTGTCGAACAGTGCGGTCAGCTCCGGCAGGACCTGGTCGACGTGCTCCTCCCGCGCCCGCAGCTCGGCCCGTTCCCGTTCGAGCAGTGCCGGCAGCGCCTGGTGGGGCGGCGCGGCGTGGTAGCGGCTGCTGTACCCGGCGCCCGCCTCGATCAGGCCCTTGTCGGCCAGCGAACGCAGCACCGTGTAGACGCTGCTGCGTGAGGTCCTCGTCCGGTCGGCGATCGTCGCGGCCGGCATCGGTGACTCGCCGAGCAGGCACCGGTAGACCTTCGCCTCGGTCTTCGACAGGCCGAGCAACTCGAGCACCGGCTCGACGTCCATCCATGTTCTCCCAACGTTGGACGACATCCTCCGGTTTGGTGAACGTGCGTGTCAAGACGTTGTCCGGCATCTGGACGACATCCGCCGGACTGCCCGGCAGGTGCCCGGAAAGTGATCAGACTCTGCCCCGGTTTCCCTCGGTCGAGCGACATACCGTCGGCGCATGAGAGCCATTGCCCGTCAGAGCCGGGACAGACGAAGAGTTCTGCACGTGGTCGGCGGCAGCCTCGCCGTGATCATGCTGGCCGCCGGTGTCAGCTCCGCCAGCGCGGCGCCCCCGACCGCCCCCACCCCGCCGCAGACCGCCGCCAAGATCGAGCCGTCGCTGGCTCGGGAGCTGAAGACCTCCGGTGACACCGACTTCTGGGTCCGCCTCGAGGCGCGGGCCGACCTGACCGCCGCGTCCGCGACCGAGGACTGGGCCCAGCGCGGCACCCGCGTCGCCGCCGAGCTGCGCGCCACCGCCGCCGCGAGCCAGGCCGCCGTGCGCGCCGAGCTCGACAGCGCGGGCGTCGACTACACCGCTTTCTGGGCCACCAACGCCATCCACGTGCGCGCCGGCTCCGAGGACCTGGCCACCTCGCTCGCCGCGCGCCCCGACGTGGACGCGGTACGCGCCGAGACCCAGTACGTGCTCCCGACGCCGGACGAGAGCAGCGCCGTGCGCGCGGCCAACGCCGTCGAGTGGGGTATCGCCAACATCAACGCCGACGACGTGTGGTCCCAGTACGGGGTGCGCGGCGCCGGCATCACGGTCGCCAACATCGACACCGGCGTGCAGTACGACCACCCCGCGCTGGTCGGCCAGTACCGGGGCAACAAGGGCGACGGCACGTTCGACCACAACTACAACTGGTTCGACGCCGCCGGCGCGTGCGCCGAGGCCGCGCCGTGCGACTGGAACGGCCACGGCACGCACACCATGGGCACCATGGCCGGTGACGACGGCGCCGACAACCACATCGGTGTCGCGCCCGGCGTGCGGTGGATCGCCGCCAACGGCTGCTGCCCGAGCGACGAGGCGCTGGTCCGGTCGGCGCAGTGGCTGCTGGAGCCGACCGACCTCGCGGGGCAGAACCCGGACGCCGGTCTGCGCCCGCACGTGATCAACAACTCCTGGGGCACCCAGGTCCCGTCGAACGACCCGTTCATGGAGGACGTGTCGGCGGCGTGGACCGCGTCGGGCATCTTCGCGGTGTGGTCCAACGGGAACAACGCGCCCGGCTGCAGGACCGCCGGCAGCCCCGGTAGCCGGATCATCAACTACTCGGTCGGCGCCTACGACGAGAACCACCGCATCGCCGGTTTCTCCAGCCGTGGCACCGGCCAGGACGGCGAGACCAAGCCGAACATCTCCGCGCCCGGCGTGAACGTGCGTTCGGCGCTGCCGGGGAGCAAGTACGGCGCCTACAACGGGACGTCGATGGCCGCGCCGCACGTGGCCGGCACGGTCGCGCTGCTGTGGTCGGGGGCGCCGTCGATGATCGGTGACCTCGCCGGCACCCGCGAGATGCTCGACGGCACGGCCGTGGACACGCCCAACGACGAGTGCGGTGGCACCGACGAGGACAACAACGTCTTCGGCGAGGGCCGGCTGGACGCGTTGGCGCTGCTGGACACCGCGCCGGTGGGGGAGACCGGGGTGCTGCGGGCCAGGATCACCGGCAACGGCGGTCCGGTGGCCGGTGCGACGATCACGTTGGACGGGCCGAACGACCGGGAGCGGGTCACCGGCCCGGACGGCACGCTGACGCTGCCGCTGCGCGTGGGTGACTACACGATGACGGTCACCGCGTTCGGGTACGCCGACCAGACCAGGACGTTCACCGTCGCCACCGGCAAGGAGTCCACTGTGGACGTCTCGCTGCGCGCGCTGCGGACGGTCACGGTGTCCGGCAAGGTCCTCGACGGGTCCGGCCAGGGCTGGCCGCTGTACGCGAAGATCACCGTGCCGGGCATGCCCGGCGGGGTCTTCCACACCAACCCCCGCGACGGCAGCTACCGCATCACCCTTCCGGCTGACGGAAAGTACGTCCTGAAGGTGGAATCACGCTACGACGGCTACCAGGCGGTGACCGAGGAGGTGGCGACCGGCCGCCGCGACGTGCGTCGTGACGTGCGGATGTCGGTCGACGTCGCCAGCTGCACCGCGCCGGGCTACCGCGTCGGCCACGAGGGCCTCCAGGAGACGTTCGACAACGGCCAGCCCGACGGGTGGACGGTCTTGGACAACCTGGGCACCGGCCTGGTGTGGCGCTTCGACGACCCGGGCAAGCGGACGAACCGCACGGGCAGCGACGGCGGCTTCGCCATCATGGACAGCGAGTTCTACGGCTACCCGAACACCCAGGACACGACGCTGGTCAGCCCGGCGGTCGACCTGACCGGCCAGTCGGCGCCGGCGGTGAGCTTCTGGCAGGAGTACGACGACGGCGTGTTCGACGTGGCGTCGGTCGACGTGAGCTACGACGACGGTGCGAGCTGGGAGAACGTGCTCGCACAGTCGGAGCGGGTGCGCGGCCCGAAGCTGGAGACGATCGAACTGCCGAAGGCGGCCAACCAGCAGAAGGTGCGGGTGCGGTTCCACTTCGTCGTCGAGCACTCCAGCGACTGGTGGCAGGTCGACGACGTGCGGATCGGGACCCGGCTGTGCCTGCCGGTGTCCGGCGGTCTGGTCGTCGGTCACGTGACCGACAAGAACACCGGCCAGGTCGTCAACGGCGCCACGGTGTCCACTGTGGACCGCCCGGCTGAGTCGGCGGTCACCGAGGCGACCCCGGACGACCCGTCGGTGGCCGACGGCTTCTACTCCCTGTTCTCCACGGAGCTGGGCCGCCAGCGCTACACCGCGACCTACGACGAGTACCAGACCGCGACCGAGACCCCGAGACTGTCCGCCCACAAGGCGAACTGGGTCGACTTCGCCCTGCCCGCCGGGCGCCTGTCCGTCCGTGACGTGAGTGCCACGGTGGCGCAGGGCAGGTCGACCGAACGCACGCTGACCGTCACCAACACCGGCACCGCCCCGGCGACGGTGGAGTTCAGCGAGCGCACCGGGTCGGTCACCATGGCGTCGCCGGCCGCGACCGGTTCCACCCAGGGCGCCCCGGTCCGCCGGGTCAAGGGCGACTTCTCGCCCCTGGCCCTCGGCACGGCCCCGGCCGCACCGGCGTCGCGTGACCACTACGCCCCGCCGTCCGCACCGTGGGTCAACCTCCCGTCCTACCCGATCTCGATCATGGACAACATGGTCGGCGACCTGGACGGCGCGATCTACTCCGTCGGTGGCGTGGACGGTCAGCGCATCACCGAGAAGGGCTACGTCCTGCGCCCCGGTGCTCAGGACTGGGAGCCGATCGCCGACCTGCCCCAGCCGTTGGAGTCGCCGTCGGGCGCGTTCATCGACGGCCAGTTCTACGTGTCCGGCGGGTGGGGCTCGAACATGCGGGCCACCAAGACCACCTACGCCTACGACCCGTCGACGAACACCTGGCGCACCCTGGCCGACGGCCCGGTCATCGGCGCCGCGGCCGGCAGAACCGTTCACGACGGCAAGCTCTACCTGGTGGGCGGCTGCACGAACGCGTGCGACCACACCGCCGTGCGCCGCTACGACCCGGCGAGCGACACCTGGGAGGTCCTGGCCGACTACCCGGAGCCAACGGCCCACCTGGCGTGCGCTCCCCTCAAGGGCCAGATCTACTGCGCGGGCGGCATCCGCCGGGGTGGAATCACGTGGAAGACCACCTACGCGTACGACCTGAAGGCCAACACCTGGACGAGAAAGGCGGACATGCCCTTCGAGCTGTGGGGCATGGCCTACACGGGCTCGTACGACAGGCTGATCATCTCCGGCGGCATCACCGCCGACGACACCCTGACCAACGAGTCCTTCGCCTACGACCCCGACGACGACCGGTGGACGAGGCTCCCGGCGTCCAACAACGTCGTCTACCGAGGCGGCAGCACCTGCGGCCTCACCAAGGTCGGCGGCTCGAACGGTGTGGGTTTCCAGCCCGTCACCCGCAACGAGATGCTCCCGACCTACGGAGCCTGCACCCCGCAGGACGTCCCCTGGCTGACCGTTGACCAGAAGAAGGTGACCCTGAAGCCGGGCGAGCGGGTCCGCGTCACGGTCGGCTTCACCGCCACCACCCCCGGCACCCACCACGCCGGCATCTGGCTGAAGGAGAACACGCCCTACCTGGCCCACCCCGCCACCGTGACGATGCACGTCAGGCGAACCGGCCGCCCGTAACCCCGACAGTGGGGTGGTGCCGGCATGACCTGCCGGCACCACCCCAACCCCAACGAAACACCGCCGGTCACCAGGAGGCGATGATCGGATCCGGGTGATCCTCCCGCTTCCACCACTCACCGAACCGCCCCAACCGGGACTGCCCGGCGATCCCACACAGAGCCGAGATCCGCTCCCCCCGAACCTCCAACACCACCACCCCCAGCACCCGACCATCCAACGCCGCCACCATCGCCGGCGACCCGTTGACCATGGCCGCGTGGATCGACGGCGATCCGCCGGCCAACCGGCGCTTGGCCGGGGTCGGCTTGAACCCGGCCCGGAACATCGCGGCGATGCGCTCCGGCACCGACGACCGCAACAGCCGCTTCGCCCCTCCCGCACCGTCGGCCACCGCCGTCGCGTCGTCGGTCAGCAACGCGACCAGAGCCTCCGTGCGGCCGGTGGACGCCGCCTCGACGAACGCCTCGACGATCTTGCGCGCGGTGGCGTCGTCGACCTCGGTGGCGTCCCGTTCCGCCGCCACCCGCTGCCGCGCCCGGTGCGCGTGTTGCTGGCTCGCGGACACCGAGATGTCCAGGATCTCCGCGATCTCCGCGTGCGAGTAGGAAAACGCCTCGCGCAGCACGTACACCGCACGTTCGTTGGGGGACAACCGTTCCAGCAGCATCAGCACCGCCAGCGTCACCGACTCGCGTTGGACCACCGTGTCCGCCGGGCCCAGCATCGGGTCGCCGTCGAGGAGTGGTTCCGGCAGCCATTCGCCGAAGGTGCGTTCGTGGCGGGCCCTGGCCGAGCGCAGACGGTCGAGCGACAGGTTGGTCGCCACCTTGGTCAGCCAGGCCTCGGGGACCTTGATGCGGGTGCGGTCGGCGGCCTGCCAGCGCAGGAACGCGTCCTGGACGACGTCCTCCGCCTCGGTGGCCGAGCCGAGCAGGCGGTACGCCAACGAGGCCAACCGGGACCGGTTGGCCTCGAAGCGTTCTACGGTGGCGGTGTCCACGTGCGCCACCCTAGGCGGGAACCGCTTCCGTCGCCTGCCCCCGCCCGGCCGGCAGGTGGTGCCGCCGGCTGGGCAGGCCGTAGGTCGGGTGGCCCTGGTTCCACGCCGCCCCCCGCAGGACGAACTCCTTGAAACTGGCCGCCACCCGACCGCGCAGCGACCACTCCTTCGACACGGCCTCGCCGTCGACGGCCTGGAACAGGGCGTCGCGCCGACCCAGGCTCACGCAGTTGCCCAGGTAGGCCAACGCGCTCGTGGACACCTTCCGGCCGGTCAGGTCGCCGATGACCGCGCTGGTCGCCTGCATCCTGGTGAACCCGGCCGACGCGCACGACATCGGCAGCGGGCGGCCGTTGTCGCCGATCGCGTAGGCGCTGTCGCCGATGGCGTAGACCTCCGGGTGGGACACCGAGCGCATCATCCGGTCGACGGTGATCCGGCCGTCGTCCTCGACGGTCAGGCCGCTGGCCGACGCCAGTGGGTGCACGGCGAAACCGGCCGCCCACACCACCGCGTCGGCGGTGAGGGCGACGGTGCCGGCGACCGCGCCGGTCGCGGTGACCCCGTCGACGGTGGTGTTCTCGTGCAGGGTGATGCCGAGCCGGTCGAACGCGCGCAGCATGTGCCGGCGGGCCTTCTCGCCGAACCAGCCGCCGGCCTCGCCGGTGGTGGCCAGCGTGACCCGCAGGTCCGGCCAGGCCTCGGCGATCTCGGTGACCGCCTCGATGGCGGTCAGGTTGCCGCCGACGACCAGGACGCTGCCCCGCCCGTCGAGCTCGGTGAGCCGCTCACGCACCCGCAGCGCGCCGGGACGGCTGGCGACGTCGAGCGCGTGCTCGGCCACCCCGGGCACTCCGTGGTCGGCCGCCGCGCTGCCCAGCGCGTAGATCAGGGTGTCGTACTCCAGTTCGGCGGTGGCGGTGTCACTGTCGTCGCTGGTGACGGTGACCGTCCGCCGGCCGGCGTCGACGGCGGTCACCCTGGCCACCCGCAGCTCGATCCCCGTGCTGGCGAACATGTCCGCCAGCGCCAGGGTGCGCTGCTCGCGGCCGGCGGCGAGCTGATGCAGACGCATCCGCTCGACGAAGTCCGGCACGGCGTTGACGACCGTGATCTCGACGTCGTCGGGGTGCAGGTGACGGGCCAGATGTCCGGCCGCCGAGGCCCCGGCATAGCCGGCCCCGAGGACGATGACGCGATGCCGCATGGTCCTGCTCCTGTCTGTTCGCTCGCCCCCTTGAACGGGGTGGCGGGCGGATTGCTGACAGGCGCCGACTGTGTCCTGGGTCACTCCACCTCGGTGAAGGTGATCCGGTGGAGGGTGCCCTGCTCGTCGGTCAGGTACTGCTCGCCCCGCGAGTCGGTGCCGATGGCGGTGAGGAACTCGGGGAACGTGCCGATCGCGGCGCTGGTGTAGGTGCCGTCGCGGTTGGCGCGCACCGCCCACGCGGTGGCCGAGCAGTAGTCGCCGGCGATGTAGGTGCCGCCGACCAGGTCGTCGTAGCGGGCGCCCCGGTAGACGTGGCCGCCGATCACCGCGCAGCCCTCGACGCCCGAGCGGTAGTGGAAGACCGGCTCGGTGTAGTCCTGGGTGGCCTCGCAGCGGGTCTCGTCGAACACGTGCGGGCCCTCCATGCAGGACCAGCCGAAGTTCACCCCGGCCTGGCGGGCGCCGATGTGGTCGATCTCCTCGGCCCGGCCCTGGCCGACGTCACCGATCCACAGCGAGCCGTCAGCGCGGTCGAAGGAGAACTTCCACGGGTTGCGCAGGCCCCACGACCAGATCTCCGCGCGGGCGCCCTCGACGCCGACGAACGGGTTGTCGCCGGGCACGCAGTAGGGCAGGTCGCCGCACGCGGACCGCACGTCGATGCGGATGATCTTGCCGAGCAGCGTGTCCAGGTTCTGGCCGCTGCCGAACGGGTCGCCGCCGCTGCCGCCGTCGCCGATGCCCAGGTACAGGTACCCGTCGGCGCCGAAGGCGACGTTGCCGCCGTTGTGGTTGGCGAACTCGGCGTGCTCCTGGGTCAGCAGCACCTGCTCGGCGCCGGTGGCCAGGTTGAACCGGGACAGGGTGACCGCGCCGTCGGGCAGGCGCGTGTAGGCGGCGTAGACGACCTTGCTGCGGGTGAAGTTCGGTGCCGGCGCGAGGCCGAGCAGGCCGCGTTCGTTCTCCGACTCGTTGACCCGGTCGGTGATGTCGAGCACCGGGTCATCGGCGACGCCCCGGCGCGGGTCGTACACCCTGACCAGGCCGGGTTTCTCGGTGATCAGCAGGCGTCCGTCACCGATCCCGGTGATCGAGGTCGGGCGGACGAGCCCGGCGGCGATCTGGGTGGTGCCGGCCCGGACCTGGTCCAGTGGTGGTACCCGGTGCTGGGCGGTCGCGCTGGCGACCGGACCGAGGCCGAGCGCGAGCGCTGCGGCGGCGGTGACTGTCGCGGTGAGTACTCGGCCTGGCATACCCCGACCTCCTCGTCAGTGGTCCAACCAATACCAGTAATGGTCTAGACAACAATGTCCTGATTGAACCAGGTCGGTGGAGCGCACGGTAGCCCCCCGGTGACACGGAGTTCGACTCGGCCGGTGCGCGGCGGGACCCGGGGTGGTTCAGCTCCGTGAACCTGGGCCCAATACGGTCAGAAAATCGCCTCTGGCGTGGTAAAAGAGGGTTGTGACGTGGAGCACGTCACGTTACCGCGAGCACGAGGGATCTGAGCGTGACGGAGAACCTGGGGAACGTCCTGCCGGTGTACGTGGTGGCGGACGAGTCGTTGTCGATGAGTCCGGTGGTCGGCGAGCTCAACGCGGGCCTCGCCGCCCTGCACCGGGCGCTGCTGCGCGAACCGATGGCCGCGGCCAAGGTCCGGTTCACCATTCTGGGTTTCTCCGACGACGTCCAGGTCCGGCTCTCGCTGGCCGACCTGCGTACCGAGGAGGCGTTGCCGACGCTGACCACCCGGGGCGGCACCCGCTACAGCGCGGCGTTCGAGGCGCTGACCGACCAGCTGCCCCGCGACATCGACGCGCTGAAGGCCTCCGGCTATGCCGTGTACCGGCCGGCGGTCTTCTTCCTCACCGACGGCCAGCCCAACGACGAGCCGGAGTGGCGCACCCCGTACGGGACGCTGACCGACCGGGAGATCACCCGGGCCGCGCCGAACATCATCGCCTGCGGCATCGGCGAGGCGCAGGCCCGCACGATCGTCGACATCGCCACCCGCCCGGAGTTCGCCTTCGTCGCCACCCCCGGCACCGAGCTGGGGCTGGCCATCGCCGAGTTCAGCGTCGCGCTGACCAAGAGCATCGTGGCCTCCGCCCGCGCGGCGGCCGACGGGAAGACCGAACTGGTGGTCGAGCGGCCGAACAACTTCGTGATGGCGATCGACGTTGTCTGACCTGACCGAGTCCCTCGCGCCGCCCCACGCGGCCCGGTCACCGCTGGTCATCGGCACTCCGGTGGTCAGCTTCGAGCCGCGCGCGCCCCGGTCGCGCACCTACCGGCCGGACACCGTCGTCGACGGCTGGTCCACCGGCCGGCTCGCGGTGCGCGGCGGGTCGGTGCGTGGCTACCAGCACCGCCACGACGGCACCCCGCGCCAGGACGACTTCGCGATCGCCGCGCACGAGGGCACCGGCGCGGTGGTCGTCGCGGTCGCCGACGGGGTGTCGGAGGCCGAGCTGTCGCACGTCGGCGCCACGCTGGCCTGCCGCACGGCGGTCGACCAGCTGCTGCGCTGGCTCGACGAGGAGGGCGGAGCCGGCCAGCCCGACTGGGCCGACGTGCTGCGCTGCGCCAGCTGGGCGCTGGTGGAGTTCGCGAAGGCCCAGCCCGGCGGCGACACCGACACCGACACCGACAACGGGACCGAGGCCGAACGCGCCGAGCGGTTGCTGGCGACCACGCTGGTGGCGGCCGTGGTGCTGCCCGGCGAGGACGGCACGGCCACCGTCACCTCGGCGCGGGCCGGTGACTCGACGGCGTGGCTGCTGACCGGGCCGGACTGGGCGGAGCTGTTCGGCGGCCCGGCCGGTGAGCTGCTCGACCCGGCGGTGCACGCGCTGCCCCGGCTGCCGGCCGAGATCGCCGGTGTGCCGGCCGTACTGCCGGCCGGCGGGGTGCTGCTGGTCGGCACCGACGGTGTCGGCGGGCCGGTGGGCGAGGGCCGGGGGCCGGTCGGCGCGGCGCTCGCCGCCGGGCTGGAGTCGCCGCCCTCGCCGCTGGACCTGGGCTACCTGCTGGACTTCTCGCGCGAGACCTTCGACGACGACCGGACGCTGGTCGCGGTCTGGCCGCTGCGGGAGGCCGACCCCGGATGACCGCCCAGGTCCGGGAGATCGACGTGGCCGCGCTGGGTCCGCTGGTGCGGATCGCCGGCGGTGGCCAGGGCCTGGTCTACCGGCTGCGCGACACCCCCGACGGGCCGGTGTACAAGGAGTACCTGCCGCGCGTCGTGGACGACCTCGACGTGGACGCGCTGCGCGCGTTCGTCCGCTACACCGAGGAACTCGACGCCGCCGACCGTGAGGCGCTGCTGGAGCGGGTGGCCTGGCCGGAGGCGGTGGTGCGCCGCGACGGGGTGGTGCGCGGGTTCCTGATGCGCCAGGTGCCGCCGCGGTTCCGCGTCGACCTCACCTTCGGTGGTACGCCCAGCAGCGAACTGGCGACCGCGCAGTTCCTGCTGAACCCGCCGGGCTACCTGGAGAAGGTGGGGCTGGCGGTCGGTCAGCGGTTCCGGGTGGAGTTCCTGGCCGACACCGCCGAGGCGCTGGCCCTGTTGCACCGGCTGGACATCGCGGTCGGTGACCTGTCACCGAACAACCTGCTGTTCAGCCAGGACGCCCGCCCCCGGTGTTTCTTCGTGGACTCCGACAGCATGCGCCTGGGGGAGCATTCCGTGCTGCCCCAGGGCGAAACCCCGGACTGGCGGGTCGGTGACGTCGGCGACGAGGAGCTGGGGACCTCGGCCAGCGACGTCTACAAGTTCGGTCTGCTGGCCGTGCGGCTGTTCGCCGGCGAGCAGCACACCACCGATCCCGCCGCCGCCCCGGTGCGACTGCGCCGTTCCCTGCGGCTCTGTCTGGCGACCGACCCGGCGGGCCGGCCCGGTGCCGCCGACCTGGCCGACCCACTGGCCCGCACGCTGAACACCCTGCGCGAGCCAACACCGGAACCCGCGCCGGAGCCGACGCCCGAACCAACGCCCGAGCCGGAGCCCGAGCGCGTGCCGCGGCAGCGGACCCCGATCCCCCCGGTGCCGGCCGGCCGTTCGCTGGGCGGCTCGGTCGGCTGGGTGGTGGGCGCGCTGGTGCTGATCGGGGTGGTGGTGGGCAACGTGTTCGACGACTCCGGTCCCAGCAGTGGCCCGCTGACCGGCGGCATCACCGTCCCGGCGACCGGGTTCACGCTGCCCGACTACCCGTATCCGACCTACGGCCTCCCGGACCCGACCTACTACAACCCGTACCCGGACGTGCTTCCCGACCTGGTGCCCAGCGCCATGGTGCCGCTGCCGAGGCTGTCGTGCCTGACCGAGACCGGCGCGGGTGTCCAGGGCGGTGAGGGGCTTGGCTCGGCGCGGGTGGCGATCGGTCAGCTGTGCGGGCCGGCGCTGGGCGACTGGCCGGCGTTGGCCGAGCACGCGCCCTACGACGGCGCGCGGGTCGTCGGGTTCTTCGGTGAGGGCACCGGGGCTCCGTCGGCCACCGTCGACCTGACCGCCGAGGACGGCCGGTGCTGGCGCACGAGCGTCGGCTTCGACGCCGGTTACCGGGTGCGGTCGGTCGGTCCGCTGTCCCCGTGTGGTTGAGGAGTGGCGCCCTTGTGCAGCTGGTCGTTGATGGCGTCGGCGATCCGGGGCGGCAGCGGTTTGCCGTCGCCGAGCGGGTGGCCAAGCGCGGTGGCGAGCGCCCGGTGTTGAAGGTCCACAGTGGACTCGACGGTGTCGCAGAACAGCGCCACCGCGACCCGCCCGCGCCGCCAGCCGGCCAGCAGCGTCAGCGCGCCGGGCACCAGCGCCGGCCACCAGACCACGGCCAGCACCAGGTAGGTCGCCGACCAGCCGACCAGCGTGCTCGCCGCGTCGTAACGCGCCCGCGCCTGCTGCACCAGCGCCCTGGTCTCCACGTCCACCAGCTGCCAGATCCTGGGCCACACCAGGGCGAGCGCGAGCCCGTACTGGGCCGTGATCCGCGCGTCGGTCAGCTGGAGCCGGTCCCCGATCCAGGTCGCGGTCGAGGGCAGGAACGCCGCCGGCAGCCGGGTTCCGGCCCCGGCGAGCCGGGCGGAACGCCGCTCGCGCCGGGCCGAGGTGAGCCGGGTCGCGAGCCGCTCGAACGGGAAACCCCACCGGCCCGACCACAACCGGCGGACCCAGGCGCCGGCGGCGTGCGCGGCGGCACTGGCACCGACCGACGCGGCCACCGCCAGCGCCCCGTACACCAGCGCCTCCGCCGGCCGGTCGGCCAGCATCCCGCCGGTGTCGCGGACCGTCTCGGCGAGACCGAGCACGCCCAACGCGTTCGTCTGTCCGAAATGGACGGCAAGGGCGGCGGTGAGCACCCACAGCGCGCCCGGCCCCAGGGTCGTGGTCAGCCACCGGTCCGGCAGCCGCCGGGTGATCTCGCCGATGAGCGCGGTCATGACCTAGCCGTTCCGGCTGGTGAACAGCATCTGCTCGTCGGTCAGCCAGCAGCGCGGCGGCCGGCCGGTGTCGTCGCGGCCCGCGCGGCGCGGGCAGCGGCGCAGCGGGCACTGGTAGTCGCCGACCAGCGACGGCGCCGGCCACAGGTCGCCGACCAGGTCGTCCGGTCCGCCCCCGTCACGGGTGGTGTGGTCCTTGGGATTCAGCCCGAGCCGCTCCCAGACGACCACCGCCGACTCGCCGCCGACCAGATCGGCCACGTACATGTCCAGGGTGTCGGTCCAGAACCCGCCTTCGGCCTGCTCACGCAACATCGGCAGCGACGCGCACAGCACCGCGAGTGTCTCGCGTTCGCCCCGGGGCCGTTCGGTTGTCACCGTGCGACTGTACTGTCCGGCACGGTCACGAACACGGGGTTGCGGTGAACGGCCAGCGGGCCGAGGTGCTCGCCGACCTCGCCGCCCGGCTCACCTCGCACGACCGCGACGGCCAGTCCGGTGTGCTGCTCGACCAGCCGGCCAACGACCGGGCCGTCGCGCTGTGCACGTCGCTGATCTCCGGGCACGGAGACCGCGACGACGCGGGAACGCTGCGGGTGCTCGGCGAGTGGTTCCTGCGCCGCTACCAGGCGCTGCCCTCCGGTGCGGCCCAGGCGGACCTGCGGTTCGCGCGGCTGTGCGCCGGGCTGCTGCGCGACCTCGGCGACGCCACGCTCGTCGAGCGGCTGCGCGACCTCGACGGCGAGCGCCACCTGGCCGTGCGTACCAGCGAGACCGCCATCGCCCTGCTGGAGGACTTCGACCTCACCGGCGACGCCCGCCAGGTCGCCTCGGCGAAGACGCTGGTCGGCGCGCTGGAGGGGATGATGGCCCCCGACGACCCGCTGCGCGGCGAGCTGTTCGTCATCGGCGGCCAGCTGGCGTCGGCGATGTTCACCATCGACGGCGACCCGGCCCACCGCGACCGGGCCGTGGACGCCGCGCGGGCCGCGGTCCAGGACGCCCCCGAGGACGAGCCGCGCACCATCGACAAGCGCGCGCTGCTGGCCCACACCCTGCTCACCCGCTACGACGACAGCGCCGAACGGGCCGACCTCGACGAGGCCCAGGCGCTCGCCGAACAACTCGTCGCCGCCCGCCCGCACGACCCGGCGCCCAACGCCGTCGCCATCCTGGCCAGGGCGCTGAGCACCCGCTTCGAACGCACCCGGCGCTCCTCGGACCTGGACCGCGCGATCGTCGTGTGCCGCGACGCCGCCGCCCGGCTCCCGTCCGGCCACCCGACGGTCTCGGTACTGCGGCTGAACCTGTTGGTGTGCCTGCTGCGCCGCGCCGAACACCTCGGCCAGGAGGCGGACCTGTCCGAGGCGATCGACATCGCCCGGGGCGTGCGCGCCGAACTCGGCCCGGCCGGCCCGGTGCGCTGCGGCACGCTCACGAGCCTCGCGATCCTGTTGCTGTGGCGCTTCTCCCGCACCGGCGCGGCCGGTGACCTGGCCGAGGCGGCGGAGCTGAGCGCCGAGGCGGTCGCGCTGTCGGCCGAACTGCGGGCGCTGCGCCACGTCGCGCTCACCAACCACGTCATCGTGCTGTCCACCCGGTTCCTCGTCGAGGGCCGCCCGCGGGACCTCGACGAGGCGATCGCCCTGTGCCGGGAGGTGCTGGCGGCCAACCCGCGCAGCACGGTGCAGGTCGGCGTGACCCAGTCCAAGCTCACCCGACTGCTGACCTACCAGGCCGGCCTCGACGGCCGGATCTCCCGCCTGGACGAGGCGCTGGAGGTGGGCCGGGGCTCGACCGCCCGGTTCAGCCCCGGCCACCCGCTGCGGGTGATGGCCCTGTCGGACCTGGCCGGGGTGTACCGGCAGCGGTTCCGGCTCACCGGCGACCGTGCCGACCTCGACGCCGCGACCGGCCTGTGGCGGGCCGCGGTCCGTTCGCCCGCCGGCAAACCGGACATGCGGATGCAGGTCGCCAAGGACTGGTTGGACGCGATGCTGCGCGCCAAGGACCTGCCGGCGGCGGCCGAGCCGGCCAAGGCCATGGTCGACCTGCTGCCGGTGGTGGCCTGGCGGGGCCTGGACCGCACCGGCCGCGAACAGCGCCTGGCCGGTCTGGGTGACGTGGCGACCACCGCCGCCGCGCTGGCCGTCCAGCTGGACCGGCCCGAGCAGGCCGTGGAACTGCTCGAACAGGGCCGTTCGGTGCTCTGGACCCAGGCGATCCAGACCAGGAGCGACCTGTCGGCCCTGCACGCCGCCGCGCCGGCCCTGGCCGCCGAGCTCGACGACCTGCGCCGTGCGCTGGACCGGATGAGCGCGCACACCGAGGCCGGTGGCACCACCGACCGCACCGCGCACGCCTACCGGGAGCTGGTCGAGCGCTGGGAGACCCTGCTGGCCGACGCGCGCGCGGTCCCCGGCTTCGCCGATTTCCTTGGCGCGGCCCCGTTCCGGACGCTGCGCACGGCCGCGACCGGCGGGGCGGTGGTGATCGTCAACGTGGCCTGGCCCCGGTGTGACGCGCTGATCGTGCGGGCGGGCGGTGTGCGCTCGGTCCACCTGCCGTGGCTGACGCTGGCCAGCGTGCGCAAGCGGGCGGCCGGGCTGCTGCGCGCGATCACCGAGATGGAGACCGGGGTGTCCGGCACGGCGAATCTGCGCCAGACCCTGACGGCGATGACCCGCTGGCTGTGGGACACCGTCGCCGCGCCCGTCCTGGACGCCTTGGACGCCGACGACCCGGGGACCTCGCGGCACCGGGTGTGGTGGTGTCCGACCGGGCCGCTGACCCTGTTGCCGCTGCACGCGGCGGGGCGCTACGGCCGGGCGCTGGGCCGGCCGCCGACGGTGCCGGACCGGACGGTGTCGTCGTACACCACGAGCCTCTCGGCGCTGCTGCGCGCGGGCCGCCCGGCCGGTGCCGGCGGGTCGAGCCTGGTCGCCGTCGGCATGCCGCACACCGCCGGGCGCGCCGACCTGCCGGAGGTGTCGCGGGAACTGCGCCACATCAGCGCGACGGTGCCCGGCACGCTGGCGCTGGTGGGGGAGGCGGCGACGCCGGGGGCGGTGCTGGAACAGTTGCGGCGCCACCGGTCGGTGCACTTCGCCTGCCACGCGACCCAGGACGTGGGGGAGCCGAGCCGGGGGGCGCTGCACCTGGCCGGCGGTGACCTGTCGGTGCGCCAGCTCGCCGCCCTTGACCTGCACGACGCCGGGCTGGCGTACCTGTCGGCGTGCCGGACGGCCGGCGGGTCGCTGGACCTGGCTGACGAGGCGATCAACGTGTGCGCCGCGTTGCAGGTGGCGGGGTACCGCAACGTGATCGGGACACTGTGGTCGGTCGCCGACCGGCACGCGGCGGCGGTGGCGGCCGACGTGTACGGGGCGCTGGCCTCGGGCGGGGACCACGCGGGGGCGCTGGCGGGGGCGACCGCGCGGCTGCGGGCGCGCTTCCCGGACCGGCCGGACGTGTGGGCGCCGTTCGTCCATCTCGGCGGTGACCCCGTTGACGTGGAATGACGTGGGATGACGTGGCGGCGCGGCGCACGGCCGCGCCGCCACGCGCCGGTCAGCGACCGGCCTGGAGCGCTCCCCAGCTGGCCGGCCCGACGATCCCGTCGACCTCGAGCGTGCGGCTCTGCTGGTAGCCGCGCACGGCGGTCTCGGTGTTGGGCCCGAACGCGCCGTCAATGGCCAGCGTCGTGCCCAGCGCGGCGGTCAACGCCCGCTGCAACCGCCGGACCGCCGAGCCCGACGACCCCTGCCGCAGGGTCGGCGTGTCCCCGGCGGACAGCAGCGCGGTCCAGCTCCGGGGACCGACGATGCCGTCGGCCTCCAGTCCGCGCGACCGCTGGAACGCCGTCACCGCGGTCTGGGTGGCGGAGTCGAACGTGCCGCTGGGCGTGACGTCGGCCGGCAGCTGACCGGTGGTCGCCAGCAGACACTGGGCCGCCTTCACCGCGTTGCCGGTGGAGCCGGCGCGCAGCGTCGGGTAGGCGGTGAAGTCCAACCCGACCGAGTCGCACGGGACCGGCGTTCCGGCGCCGACGTCGAGGTAGTTGCGGTCGATGCCGGACAGTCGCACGCCGCCCCAGGTCTCCGGGACCTCGCCGGCGTACTGGTGCAGTCGTGCGTTGGGCCAGTACTCGGCCGGCGCGTAGGAGCCGGTGTCGGTGTCGGCGCGATCGTTCCACCAGGCGAACCAGATGTGGTCCGGGCGCAGGTAGGTCGAGCTGTTGTAGGCGCTGGCCAGGTCCCGGATGCCCGAGGACGCACTCGAGTACACCCCGGACAGCCAGCCGGACTCGTGCAGCCGCTCGGTCCAGCCGCTCACGTAGGACAGCACGCTCGCCTTGCACGACGCCGTCGACGTGTAGTTCTCGATGTCGCTGTACACGGCGCTGCCGCTGCCGAAGCCCAGTGCCGTGGCCGCCGAGATCGCGCCGGCGGCGGCGGTGCGGCCCTGCTGGCGCGCGGTCGCCGGGTCGGTGGACATCCGCAGCCGGTAGGACGTGCAGGGCGCCTGGCGGCCGACGTCGGTCAGGATGAAGCGCCAGCCGTTGGCGGCCTGGTTGGCCACCCACGTCGGGGTCAGGTTCGGCTGGGAGCACGCCCGCAGGTCGCCGCTGCTGTAGATGCCGACGGCCCGGTAGGGCGAGGCCTGCCAGGCGTTCATCGTCGCCTGGGACGGGGCGGCGCAGACGTCGAAACCCTTGCCCTCGTAGGTTCCCGGGCTGACCAGCGCCTGGGCGGTGGCCATCGGACGGGCGGTGGGCAGGCTCGCCCGTTGCCCGCCGGGCACCAGCCGGGCGGTGTCCAGGACACGGCGCACGGCCGGTTCGGTCAGGCCGTTGTGCGCGGCGGTGACCAGCACGCCGGCGTCCTCGACCGCTACCCGCAGGGCGGAGTCGTGGGACGTGGCGTCGGCTGGGGGTCTTGCCGTGCCGGCGGGTGCGGTGGTGACGCCGGCCGGGACGCGTTCGGCGCCCAGGTCGGACAGCGGCTCGATCACCAGGCCGGCGGTGCGGCCGACGAGCCGCCCGGGACAGGTGGTCGCGTCGCCCTGTTGTCCCAGGTAGACGGTTTCCCGGTCGAAGCGGACACAGGTGTCGGGGTCGGCGGTCAGGTCGACCACCCGCCAGTGGGCGGGCACGTCGACCTGGTAGCCGTGGTAGGTGACTGTTCTGGACGCAGGGGCCGCCGAGGCGGATGCGGTCGCGGTGAGCACGCTCGCGGCCAACGCCGCGACGGCGACGAGCGCACGCACTCGTCGTGTGGTTGGGGACATCGTCTTCTCCCTTCCGGATCGCGCACGGGAGGCTACTGGCCGTGACGCCGGGCGGGAAGACCCGTTGATCAGTCCGGGGGGAGGTCCTCGATCGAGGTGAGGCGGGCGGCGGCCCGCTGGTCGGCCCGCGCCAGGCGCTCCAGCAGGCGGTGCAGGTGGGTGCGCACGGCCGCCAGGTCCTCGGGGCTGGTCAGCTCCGCCCAGCGGCGCTCGATGGCGTCGCCGGCCTCGGCGGCGGCCGGCGCGACCGCCTGGCCGCGTGCGGTGAGCACGATCAGTTGGGAGCGGCCGTCGGCCGGGTTCGGGTGGCGTCGCAGGTAGCCGGCCTGTTCGAGCCGGCCGACCGACTGGGCCATGGTCTGTTTGCGTACGCCGGCCCGCGTGGCGAGGTCGCGGATCGCGATGCCCTCGGCCGGGACGAACGGGAAGATCTTCGCGTCGCCGGAGCCGATGTCGCCGAAGCCGGCGTCGGCCAGGGCTTCCTCGACGGTGACGGCGTACTCGCGGTGCAGCAGGCGCAGCAGCAGCGAGAGCCTCGGCCGGTTCCCTGTCATATAGACAGCCACCTGTCTTGTGTTCTACGGTTGGTCAGGTACCTGTCTAGTATCGCATCCCCAGGGGTCCCCGATGCCCACCGCACACGTCCTCGACTCGACCATCGCCTACCGGGAGGCCGGTGCCGGGCCGGTACCGATGGTCTTCCTGCACGGCAACCCGACCTCCTCCTACCTGTGGCGCAACGTCCTGCCGATCACCGCCCGCGCCGGCCGCTGCCTGGCCCCCGACCTGATCGGCATGGGGGAGTCCGGCAAACCCGACCTCGACCACACCGTCGCCGACCACGCCCGCTACCTCGACGCCTGGTTCGACGCCCTCGCCCTGGACCAAGTCGTCCTGATCGGCCACGACTGGGGCGGCGCGCTCGCCTTCGACTGGGCCGCCAGCAATCCCGGCCGGGTCCGGGGCGTCGCGTTCACCGAGACCATCCTCGCGCCGCTGTCCTCCGGCGACCTCCCACCCGGCGCCAGAGGACTGTTCGAGTCGATGCGCACCCCGGGCGTCGGCGAGGACATGGTGCTGGAACGCAACTCCTTCATCGAGGAGAACCTGCCGCGCACGGTCGCCACCGGGCTGAGCGAACACGACCTCGACGTCTACCGCCAGCCCTACCCCACCCCGCGCAGCCGCGCGCCGCTGCTGGCCTGGGCCCGGTCACTGCCGCTGGACGGCCGCCCGGCCGAGGTCGTCGACCGGGTCACCGCCTACGGCCGCTGGCTCGCCACCAGCCCGGAGGTGCCCAAACTGCTGCTGAGCTTCGAACCCGGCCCCGGCACGATGACCGGCCCCGCCGCCGTCGAGTGGTGTGCCGCCACGGTGTCCGGCCTGGAGATCGACCGCCACGGCGTCGCCGGCCACCACACCCCCGAGGACCAGCCGGACGCCATCGGCGAATCCCTGGTCGCCTGGGCGACCCGGCACGACCTGCTCACCCCCTGAGGAAAGGAAACCCCGATGTCCCAACGGATTCTCGCCGCCTGCCTGACCGCGTGCCTGACCGTCGGCCTGGTCGCCGCGACCTCGGCGCCCGCCGCCGCGACGTCGGCCTGTCGCGAGGTCACCGTGCCGGTGTCGACCGCCGAGGACCAGCCAGCGCGGTACCGGATCCGGGGCCGGCTGTGCGTCCCCGCGCACCGGCCGGCGACCACGGTGCAGGTCCTCGTGCACGGGCTCAACTACAGCGGCCTGTACTGGGACCCGCCTTACCAGCCCGACCGCTACTCCCACGTCCGCGCCGCCAACCGCGCCGGGTACGCCACCTTCGCCCTCGACCGGCTCGGCGTCGGCGCCAGCTCCCACCCGGCCAGTACCGAGGTCACCACCTCCGCCAACGCGCACACCCTGCACCAGGTCGTCACCGCGCTGCGCGAACGCGGCTTCGACACCGTGGTCCTCGTCGGCCACTCCTACGGTTCGGAGATCGCCACCCTCGCCGCCTCGCGGTACTCCGACGTCGACGCCCTCGTGCTGACCGGCAACGCCTCCCGGATCTCGCCCAGCGCCCAGGAAGGCCTGGCGCGGCTGGGGCAACCCGTCGCCGAGGTGCCCCGGCTGGCCGCGCGGGTCCCGGCCGGCGACACCGGCTACGTGACCGTGCGCGACGAGCAGCGGCCGCTGTTCATGTACGAGCCGGCCGCCGCCGACCCGAACGTCATCGCGCTGGACGTCGCGACGAAGGAGACCAACACCCTCGCTGAACTCGCCACCCTCGGCGACGCCGACGCCCCCGGCGTGACCGCCCGGCTGACCCTGCCGATCCTGGTCGTCGACGGGGACGCCGACCGGCTGGTCTGCGCACCCGACGCCACCGACTGCTCGTCCCCGGCGGCACTCGCCGCGGCCGAGCAGCCCTTCTACCCGAACACCCGCGTCGACGCGGTCCTCGTCCCCGGGGCCGGCCACGCGCTGAACCTGCACCGGGACGCCCCCGTCGCCCACCGGCGGATTCTCGCCTGGCTGGACCGGGCCCTGATGTTTCGGCCGGCTGTCTCGTCAGAGGAGTAACCCCTGACCAGACAAGGAGATCCGATGAACGATCCGCGGGAGACGGCCGACCGTACGGCCATCGAGGCGTTGCGCGCCGAGTACTCCGACGCCGCGATGATGCTCGACCACGAGCGGTTCGCGTCACTGTTCACCGACGACGGCGTGATGGTCATCCCCGACGCCGGCATCGAACACCGCGGCCGCGCAGCGATCCTGGACGGGGCGACGCGGCTGCGCGCCGGCTGGGAGTTCATGGTCCAGACCACCCACCCCGGCGTGGTCGAGCTGCACGGCGACACCGCCACCGGCCGCGCCTACATCCAGGAACTGGGCCGGCTGCGCGACGGCCGGTCGATCGTGAACTACGCCCTGTTCCACGACCGCTACCAGCGCACCCCGCAGGGCTGGAAGTTCACCGAGCGGGTGTACGAGGTCCGCTACCTGGACACCTCGACGCTGGGCGGTTCCCCGCCGCCCTACCCGAAGTGGGCCGACGCGGCGGTCGCCGAATGACCGCCGGGACCGCGGCGTTCACCGAGCCGGTGGCCGTGCGGCGCCTGGAACGCGCCGCCGCCGCGCTCAACGCCAACGGGTTCGTCACCGAGATCCTCGACGACGTCGCGGCGGTCACCGAGACCGGGTCGGTGGTGGTCGCCTCAGCGCCCTGCTCGTGCTCAACGCCGAGATCCGGGCGGGCCGGGTGACGGTACCGCTGCTGCGGGAGGCGATCGGCTTCTGAGCACCGGCCCCGACGGCCGGTTCGGCGCGTCAGCGGGTGGGGGAGATCACCTGCCGACCGCCGCCGACCGTGGCACGGTGACCTACGCGGACTTCCAGCGCGCGACCCCGGAGGGACGGATGCCACGAACCGTTGACGAGGCGGCGCGCGCCCGCCGCCGCGAACACTTCCTCGACGTCACCAGAACGCTGATCGAGACGAGAGGCTACGACCGCACCAGCGTCCAGGACGTCCTCGACGAGGCCAGGGCCTCCCGAGGCGCCTTCTACCATTACTTCGTGTCCAAACAGGAGCTGCTGTCCGCCGTGGTCGACAGCGTCGCCGGGACCGTCGCCGCCACCCTCGACCCCATCGCCACCGACCCGCACCACGACGCCGTGGCGAAGCTGGTCGCGGTGTTCGCCGAGCTGTCCGCGCCGGACCTGGTGCGCACCCTGCGCGTCTGGTCCGCCGAGGGCAACGAACGCGTGCGCCAGCGGGCCCGCGTCGCGATCGTCGCCCGCCTCACCGGGCCCCTGACGGCGATCGTCGCCCAGGGCGTGGCCGAAGGCCGCTTCACCGTCCCCGACCCGCCCGCCGCCGCCCACCTGCTCGCCACCCTCACCCAGGACCTCAACGACGACCTCGCCGACCCGGCGTCCTCTGTGGACCGCACGCTGCGCACCCACACCTGGGCGGTGGAACGCCTCCTCGGCCTCCCACCCGGCTCCTTGCCCGGCACCGGGTTCCCCCGCTGATGGGTGAGTTGCGGCGTCGGCTGGGGCTGGGTGACGCGGTGGTGGTCGGGCTCGGGGCGATGGTCGGAGCCGGGATCTTCGTGGCGCTCGGGCCGGCGGCGCGGGCGGCCGGCGCGTGGCTGCTGGCGGCGTTGGGGGTGGCGGCCGTGGTCGCCTACTGCAACGCCACGTCCTCGGCGCGGTTGGCGGCCCGCTACCCCGCCTCGGGCGGGACCTACGTGTACGGCCGGGAGCGGCTCGGCCCGTTCTGGGGCTACCTGGCCGGCTGGAGCTTCGTCGTCGGCAAGACCGCCTCGTGTGCGGCGATGGCGTTGACGGTCGGGCTGTACGTGTGGCCCGAGCACGCCACGGTCGTCGCGGTCGCGGCGGTGGTGGTGCTGACGGCGGTGAACTACGGCGGGGTGCGGAAATCGGCCTGGCTGAGCCGGGTTCTGGTGGCGGTGGTGCTCGCGGTGCTGGCGGGGGTGGTGGTGGCGGGCCTGGGCGGGGGCGCGGTCGCGCGGATCGCCGACGGCGGGCACGGCGGCGTGCTCGGGGTGGCGCAGGCGGCGGGACTGCTGTTCTTCGCCTTCGCCGGCTACGCGCGGATCGCCACGCTGGGGGAGGAGGTGGCCGACCCGGCGCGGACGATCCCGAGGGCCGTTCCGCTCGCCCTGGGGATCGCGCTGGTGGTGTACGCGCTGGTCGCGGTCGCGGCACTGGCCGCGTTGGGGCCCGACGGGCTGGCGCGCTCGGCGGCGCCGCTGTCGGACGCGGTGCGGGCCGCCGGGGCGGCGTGGCTGGACCCGGCGGTGCGGGTCGGGGCCGCGTGCGCGGCGCTGGGCTCGTTGCTGGCGCTGGTGCTCGGCGTCTCGCGGACCGTGCTGGCGATGGCCCGCGACCGGCACCTGCCCACGCCGCTCGCCGCCGTGCACCCCCGCTTCGGCGTACCGCACCGGGCGGAGGTCGTGGTCGGGGTCGTGGTCGCCGCGGTGGTGGCCGTCGCGGACGTGCGGGCGGCGATCGGGTTCTCGTCGTTCGGGGTGCTCGTGTACTACGCGATCGCCAACGCCTCGGCCTGGACGCTGCCCGGCGCGTCCAGGGTGGTCAGCGGCCTGGGGCTGGTGGGCTGCCTCGGGCTGGCCGGCACGCTGCCGTGGCAGTCGGTCGCCGGCGGCGCGGGCGTGCTGGCCGTCGGGATCGCGGTGTACGCGGCCCGGCGCCGGTGAACCGGCACGCCCGACGGCCGGCCGCCGGTGAGGTCCGGGTGCGGACCTGCTCACCGGCGGCCGCCGCCGACAGACCGGGCCGGACAACCACCCTCAGCCGATGAACGTGACCTCCGGGTAACGCGGCGAGGGCGCGGTCATCAGCGGCTGCGGCGTGCCCCGCAGGTGCAGGTCGAAGAACGCCCGGGTGTAGGCCCGGAAGATGGCCGCGCCGCGCCGCGCCGGGGTGTCGGCACCGAAGTCCAGGCCCAACTCCTCACCCACCAGGCCGATGTCGGTGAACGACGGGTGCTGCATGCCCTCCACCACCAGCCACCGCCGCCAGCCGGTGAGCTGGGGCCACACCGTCTCCCACGACCGGGACTCCGGCCCGATGCCCGGCGTGTAGGTGTTCGCCCGGCCGAGGAACAGGAACGGCCGGTCCAGGCCGCCCTCCGGCAGGGCGACGTCGGCCGTGCCGTCGGCGTCGAAGCCCGCCAGGATCCGCTCGTCCTCACGCATCGTGACCAGGGTGGCGGCGCCGCCGACGGAGTGCCCGCCCATCGCGATGCGGCTGGCGTCGATCAGGCCGGCGCCGCGCCACGGCGGGCGTGGCCCGGTCAGTTCGTCGAGCACGAACGACACGTCGGCCGCCCGGCCGGCGTGCAGCTTGTCCCAGAACGCCGGGTCGTAGGAGCCGCACGCCGCGCACGGCGCGACCCGCCCGTCGGGGAAGGTCGTGGCGACGTTCTCGTAGGTGTGGTCGATGACCGCGACCACGTTGCCGTGGCTGGCGAGGTCCTCGGCCAGGGTGGTCAGCGTCGCCCGGGGGCGCTTGAACCCCGGTGACAGCACGAGCAGCGGCAGGCCTTGTGGGCGCCCGACCGGCCGCGCGTCGACCACCGCGTTCGTCCTGGTCGAGGCGATGGCCGCCGCGGTCACCTCGGTGATGCCGGCCTCGTCCAGTACGGCCGTCGCCTCGGCGACGGTCAGGAAGTGCCGGGTCGGCCCGTGGCCCCGGGCGGCCGGGTAGAACACCGACACCATCAGCTCCCGGTGGGCCACCGACGGCACCCACGGGTCCGGCCGGGACGTGTCGACCAGGTGCAGCGAGGTCGTGCCGACCGGATGTGGCCCGGTGGGCGCCGGCAGCCGGGGCACGGGACCGGCGGACACGGGTGGGGCGGACTGGACGGCCAGTGTCAGGACCACGGCCAGAGCGCCGTACAGGACACGCATGGGATTCCCCCGTTCGGTGAGGCAGCAACGAGAACCTCACCGAACGTAGGGAGCACCGGCCCGCGCCGCGTCCGTCCCGGTATGCAACTCCGGGTCGTGGTCATCCCGGGGATGTAGCTCAGAGGAAGTACCGCAGCCAGACGTACACCCAGGCCATCAACGTGCTCAGCGCCGTGACGACCAGACCGTAACGGGTGAACTGCCAGAACGAGATCGGGTGACCGGTGCGGGCGGCGATCCCGATGGCCACGACGTTCGCGCTGGCCGCCACCGCCGTGCCGTTGCCGCCGAAGTCGGCGCCGAGGGCGAACGCCCACCACAGCGAGCGGCCGGTCTCCGGGGTCGGTGCCCCGGCCGCCAGGTCCTCCACGATCGGGGCCATCGTCGCCACGTACGGGATGTTGTCGAAGAACGCGCCCAGGATGGCCGACCCGAACAGCAGTGAGGTCGCCGCCAGGAAGAAGTTGTCGCCGAACGCGGTGATCGCCCAGGTGCCGACGGTCTCGATCACCCCGGTGTGCACCAGGCCGGCGACCATCACGAACAGGCCCATGAAGAAGACCAGGGTCTGCCACTCGATCTCGCGCATCACGTCGGTGACCTCGGCCCTGGTCACCAGCAGCATCAGCCCGGCGCCGACCATCGCGACGATCGCCGGGTCGAGGTGCAGCGTGGCGTGCAGCGCGAAACCGGCCACGACCAGGGCGAAGACGGCCAGACAGCGGCGCAGCATCCGAGGGTCGGTGATCGCCCGGCGCTCCTTGAGCGCCATCACCGAGGCCACCTTTTCCGGGTGGTACTGGAACGACTTGCGGAACAGCACCCGGGTGAACAGCACGAACACGGCGAACACGACCACGACGATCGGCGCCATGTGCACCAGGAAGTCGGTGAACGTCAGGCCGGCGCGGCTGCCGATGATGATGTTGGGCGGGTCGCCGATGAGGGTGGCGGCGCCGCCGATGTTGGAGGCCAGGATCTCGGCGATCAGGTACGGCTTGGCCGAGATCTGCAGCCGGTCGCAGACCACCACGGTGACCGGCGCGACCAGCATGATCGTGGTGACGTTGTCCAGGAACGGCGAGGCGATCGCGGTGATCACCATGAGCATGACCATCAGCCGGTAGGGCCGGCCCTTGGACTTCTTGGCCGCCCAGATGGCGAGGTAGTCGAACAGCCCGGTCTGTTTGATGATCCCGACGATGATCATCATCCCGAACAGCAGGAAGATGACGTTCCAGTCGATGCCGGCGTGTTCGGAGAAGAACACCTCGGAGCCGGGGATGAGGCCGAGCGCGGCCATGGCGCCGGCCGCGACGAGCACCACCTTGACCTTGTCGATCTTCTCGGTGGCGATGAAGAAGTACGCCGTGACGAAGATCGCGAGGGCAAGAACCGCGCTCACGTGTCAAACCCCGGGGGGCCACCGTCAAGGGGGTGCACGGGAGCTGCCTCCTCTGTTTTCGGGCATGGCACGTCCGGGCACCGGCGCATGGCCGGGGCCCGGACGGGTGGGGGAGATGGTCTGGGAGCGGTTACTCGTCGGTGGTGAACACCGCCAGGCTGGTGATCAGCCGTTCGAGGGTGATCGCTCCGATGAGTGAGCCGTCGGGGTGGACGACCGCGATGAGTGGGCTGTGTTGTCGCGCCATCAGCGCGGCAACCTCGAGCAACGTCGCGTCGGCACGGATGGTGACCGGCCGGGGTGCCGACACTGGCGCACACTCGGCTACTGTCCGTGAGCCCAATTCCACCCAGAAGTGGTCAGCGGATTCTTCGTCGATCGCCCGCACCAGCGCGGGGTCCTTCTGGAACGCCTCGGGCACCGCCAGGCGCAGGACCTGGGTCCCCGGCAGCACCATCTTGGGCCGGGACCACTCGTCCACCACGATCAGACCGGGCAACCGGCTGACTGCCATCACCCGCACCGCCTTGGCGACCGGATCACTCGCGGTCACCGTCGGCACGTGCGCGGCGATGTCACTTGCTTGCATGGCACCAGCCCCGGTTGTGCTTATGAGCCGTGTCGGCTGAACTGCTTCGGTACTCACCGGCGCTCCCTGGCCACGGCCGCGACGGCGCGTTCCAGTGCGTCGACTCGTTCAACGAGCGACCGGTCGTGCAGTATCGCCGCTACCTCGACGGCCTCGTCGGCGTCCAGGTCGATGGCTTGCACAGGCACGTCGGGATCGATGTCCGGTTCGTAGACCAGCAGCTGCCGGCGGTCGTCGGTGACCAGGACGGCGAATCGCTGACCGCCGCGGGTGACGAGGTGGGTCAGCTTGCCGGTGCCGGGCACTGTCGTGTGGGTGATGTTCATGCCGGACTGCTCCCTCCTCATGCCACAAGCGACTGTGGTCACCGTCGATTCTCGCTGAAAGTGCTGGTCGGAGCCATCGGTGTCAGCACCCATCCTGGATGGGGAGAACCATGTACCCGGCTGGCGCTCGGGCACCCCCAGTCCCGCCGTCGCGAGGAGGACGAGGCCGGCGGCGATGAGCACACCGTGCCCGAGTGCGACCCCGATGACCAGGACCGTGGTCGCGACGGTCGCCATCGACCACACCCGCCACCTGCGTGCTCTCCTCATTCCCCCTCCGATCCCCGAAGCGGGTGCCCGGCCTCCACAATCGCCCATATCGGACCTTCGGCGCCATCCGTGCTCGCACCCACATCGCGGCTCTGGTAGGTGTGGGCACCGCCAGGAGATGAGGGCTGGCACGGATGCCGCCAGCTCGTCGCGCGGGTACATGTTGGGTTGATGGCCATGGTGTGACGAGATGGTCTGACGAGGAGGCTGTGCGTGTCGTTGTTCTGGCGGATCTTCCTGCTCAACGCGGTGGTGGTGCTGGCAGCCACGATCGCGTTGCTGCTGGGTCCGGTGACGGTGTCGACGCCGGCACTGCTCACCGAGGCCCTGGTCCTGGCGACGGGTCTCGGGGTGATGCTGGCCCTCAACGCGCTGCTGTTCCGGGTGGGCCTGGCGCCGCTGCAACGCCTGATCAGAGCGATGACCACTGTGGACCTGCTGCGCCCTGGTCCGCGTCCGGTCGCCAACGGCCGGGGGGAGATCGCCGACCTGATCCGCGCCTTCAACGGCATGCTCGACCGGCTGGAGGCCGAGCGGGGCCGCAGCGCGGCGCGCGCGCTGTCCGCGCAGGAGGCCGAACGCCACCGGGTCGCGCAGGAGCTGCACGACGAGGTGGGCCAGACCCTCACCGCCGTCCTGCTGGAGCTGAAGCGGGTGGCCGACCACGCGCCGCCCCCGGTGTGCGACGAGCTGCGCCAGGTGCAGGAGACGACCAGGAGCAGCCTCGACGAGATCCGCCGCATCGCGCGCCGGCTGCGCCCCGGGGTGCTCACCGAGCTGGGCCTGATCTCCGCGCTGAAGGCCCTGACCGCCGAGATCGCCGAGCCGACGGGTCTGAGCGTGCGCAAGTCCTTCGGCCAGGACCTCCCCGAACTGGGGGAGGAGGCCGAGCTGGTGATCTACCGGGTGGCCCAGGAGAGCCTGACCAACACCGCCCGCCACGCCGGCGCCCGCCACGTCGACCTGACCCTGCGTCGCTCCGGCCCCGGGGTGGAACTGCGCATCCGGGACGACGGGCGTGGCGTGGGCGGGGCGGCGGAGGGAGCCGGGATCCAGGGGATGCGTGAACGTGCGCTGCTGGTTGATGCCAAGCTTTCCGTCGGCGCCGGGCCAGCCGGTGGAACCGAGATACGACTTGTCATACCGATTTCCGCGGAGCGTTCATGACCACACCGTCCCCGGCGCGCATCCTGCTTGCCGACGACCATGCGCTGGTCCGTCGTGGGGTTCGGCTGATTCTCGACAACGAGCCTGATCTGACCGTGGTGGCCGAGGCCAGCGACGGGGCCGAGGCCATCGAACAGGCTCGGGCGACGTCGCCCGATCTGGCGATCCTGGATATCGCCATGCCTCGGTTGACCGGATTGCAGGCCGCCCGGGAACTGTCTCGATTGTCGCCCGATCTGCGCATTCTCATCCTGACGATGCACGACAACGAGCAGTTCTTCTTCGAGGCGTTGAAGGTCGGGGCTTCCGGATATGTTCTGAAGTCGGTGGCTGACCGGGATCTGGTGGAGGCCTGCCGGGCGGCCATGCGGGGCGAGCCGTTCCTGTACCACGGGGCGGTTTCGGCGTTGATCCGCAACTATCTGGACCGGGCGCATGACGGGGACGACCCGCCTGATCGGCCCATCACCGTTCGGGAGGAGGAGATTCTCAAGCTGGTGGCCGAGGGCCATTCCACCAAGGAGATCGCCTCCATGCTGGTGATCAGCGCGAAGACCGTGGAGCGCCACCGAGCCAACCTGTTGCAGAAACTGGGGTTGCGGGATCGCGTCGAGTTGACTCGCTATGCCATTCGGGCCGGGTTGATAGAGCCCTGATATTCGGGCTTGACCTCGAGACCGACCCACACCAGCGACCGACCCGACCCGACCCGACTCGGCCCGCCGGAGGCTCACCCGAGCCTCCCCGTCACGGCCCAGCCTCCAACGGACAGACACAGGCCAAACCAGAACCCCCCACCACGGAGCCCTCGCCCACCCGGGTCTGGCGGTGGACACCGCCAGGGGCAGGGCGCAGCCCTGCCCCTAAGGCCCTGCCTCAGGGCGGCGGAGGCTCACGGGTCAAGAGGCCCACAGGTGAACACGAACCCAGACAAAGCCCAGTTCAGGGCCTCTTGAGGCGTGAGTGGCCGCCCGTAAAATCCACCGCCAGACCCGGGCAAGACAAACAAACCCCCCACAACCCACACCACCAGGGAAACCCACAACCCCACAAACAACGAACTCAGATAATCCCCAAAGCCAACATCGCGTCCGCGACCTGCGTGAACCCGGCGATGTTGGCCCCGGTGACGTAGTTCCCAGGCGACCCGTACTCATCAGCCGTGGTCAGGCACCGGTCGTGAATGCCCCGCATGATCGATGCCAACCGCTGCTCGGTGTGCTCGAAGGACCACGAGTCGCGGGAAGCGTTCTGCTGCATCTCCAACGCGCTGGTGGCGACCCCGCCGGCATTGGCGGCCTTGCCCGGCGCGAACGTCACCCCGGCCTCGCCGAAGGCCCGGACGGCCTCCGGGGTGCACGGCATGTTCGCCCCCTCCGCGACGACGGAGCACCCGTTCGCGATCAGTACCGCCGCGTCGGCGCCGTTGAGTTCGTTCTGGGTCGCCGACGGTAGGGCGATGTCGCACGGCACACCCCACACCGACTCGCCGGTCACGTACCGCGCCGGGTCGCCGCATTCCTGGGCGTAGTCGGAGATCCGGCCTCGCCGAATCTCCTTGACCTCCTTCAGCAGCCCCAGGTCGATGCCCTTCTCATGGTGCACGTAGCCCGAGGAGTCCGAGCAGGCGACGACGGTCCCGCCGAGTTGCTGGATCTTCTCGATGGCGTAGAGGGCCACGTTGCCGGAACCGGACACCACGACACGCTTGCCGTCGAAGGAGTCCCGCCTGGTGCGCAGGATCTCGTCGACGAAGAACACGGTGCCGTAGCCGGTCGCCTCGGTGCGGACCTGGGAGCCGCCCCAGGCCAGGCCCTTGCCGGTCAGGACGCCGGACTCGTAGCGGTTGGTGATGCGTTTGTACTGTCCGAACAGGTAGCCGATCTCCCGGCCACCGACCCCGATGTCACCGGCCGGAACGTCGGTGTACTCGCCGATGTGGCGGTACAGCTCGGTCATCAGCGCCTGACAGAACCGCATGACCTCCCCGTCGGAGCGGCCCTTCGGGTCGAAGTCCGAACCGCCCTTGCCGCCGCCGATGGGCAGGCCGGTCAGGGCGTTCTTGAAGATCTGTTCGAAGCCCAGGAACTTCACGATGCCCAGGTAGACGCTGGGATGGAAGCGGAGGCCGCCCTTGTAGGGGCCCAACGCGGAGTTGAACTCGACGCGGAAACCCCGGTTGATCTGCACCGCCCCACGGTCGTCGACCCAGGGGATGCGGAAGATGATCTGGCGTTCCGGTTCGCACAGTCGGCGGATCACCGCGCGGTCGGCGTACTCGGGATGCTTGGCGACCACCGGGCCGAGCGAGTCGAGCACCTCGTGCACGGCCTGGTGGAACTCGGTCTCGCCGGGGTTGCGTCGCAGCACCTCGTCGTAGATCGTTTCCAGTTTCTCGTCCAGACCTGGCACATCCGCTCCTCTCGTCGTCCTCCACCGTCTCATGAGGACCCCCTGTCGCGGGGCGAGGAGTTGGGGATGTCACCGCCCCAGCAGGCGATTCGCCTGGTGGACGAGCTTGGCGAGGTAGTCGCGGTCGGACGGCTCACCGGGGTCGACCAGCATCCGGTACAGCGCGGCGCCGACCACCATGTCGATCACGGTGTCGATGTCGACGTCGGCCTCGGGGTCCACGCCGGCGGCCAGGGCCTCGCGGACCAGGCGGCGGCGGGGCCGCAGGTACTGCTCGCGGTAGGTGGCCAGCAGGTCCGGGTGGCTGGTGCTGGAGCCGATGAGCTGCGCGAGCACCGCCCGGTAACGGGGATCGCCCAGGGTGGTGACCCACGAGTCCATCAGGCGCTCGTCGGACGGCCCGGCGTTCTCCGCCCAGAGCCGCTCCTCCGGGACGACCGTGCGGGCCCGCTCCAGCGCCTGGACCAGCAGGGCCTCGCTGGAGGGCCACCGGCGGTAGATCGTGACCTTGGCCACCCCCGCCCGCTTCGCGATCCGCTCGACGTTCGCGCCCTCCACGCCCTGCTCGACGAACAGTTCCAGCGCGGCCTTCATGATCAGGTCGTCGACCTGCGGGTCGCGGGGCCGGCCCCGCGAGCGGCCGGTCACCGCAGCCGCCAGTCCGGGGTGAGCACGCCGTCCAGGTGCCGGCGCAGCGCGGCGAAACCGGCCGGGTCCGGGCGGCCGGTGGCGAACACCTCGTCGACGACAGACCGGTAGGGCGTCGTCTCGTGGGCGAACAGCGGCGCGACCGTGGGATCGGCCAGCAGGCCCTGGACGCGGCGGGCCGCGTCCAGCTGGTTGGCGGTGTCCGCACCGCCGAGCGTCAGCTGCCGGACCTCGTCGACCGCGAGGTGGCGCAGCGTGTACAGGGTGTCGCCCATGAACAGCACACTTCCGTCGTCCATCCGCAGGAGCACGCACTGGTGCCCCGGCGAGTGCCCTGGGGTCGGCAGCAGGATCACGCTGCCGTCGCCAAAATAGTCCTGGCTGTCCGGGAACGTGCCGTACGCCCCCGAGTCGTAGCGCGGGAACCGCAGGTTCGCCTCGACCCGCTCGAACGAGTACCCGTAGCGCACGCCCTGGTCCCAGTCGCGCCGGTCCAGGACGACCGTCGCCGTCGGCAGGTGGCGCAGGCCGCCGGCGTGGTCGTCGTGGACGTGGGTCAGGAACACCGTGGCGACGTCGTCGGGGTGGTAGCCCAGCCGGCCCAGCCGCACCCGCAGGTCCTGCTCGGGGGCCTGCCGGTACTCGTCGCGCTGGCTCAGCAGGCGCGACACCATCGCGTTGTGGTTGTAGTAGCCGTCGTGGTCGTGGGCCTGCTCCCAGGTGATTCCGGCGTCGACCATCAGCACGCCGTGGCGGGGGTGGTCGATCAGGTACGCGTACACCGGCACGGTCAGCTGGGTCTTGTCCAGCAGCGTGCGCACATAGCCCTCGACGCCCACCCAGTCATCGAGCCCGCCGTGGAACTGGCCGAAGGTGACGACCGTGTCGCCCAGGTGCAGCGGGAACACCCGCACCGCGCCGTCGGTCACCCGCTGCCGCCGGCCCGGCGCGTGCAGGGCCGCTGCCCGCGCGCGGGCAGCCGGGGCCAGCCGGTCACGCCGCCGGTCCCGCGCCCAGCCGACCGACGCGACCCCCAGCGCGCCGAGCGCGACCCCGGCGCCGCCGAGCAGGAACACCCGGCGGGAACGGCTCGGCCCCGCTGGCGTCCGCCGGACCGTCACCAGTGCCGTGACCAGGGCGGTCACCGCGCCCAGTCCCAGCAGGACGGGCGTGTCGGTCACGTAGAACACGACCGCGAAGTACAGCCCGAGCGTCGCGAGACCCGCCGGGACACCGAGCAGGACGGCGACCCGGCGTCGGCCGAACGCCCCTGGCCACAGCAGGCCGGCGGCCAGGGCGACCAGCAGCGGGCCGTACACGGCGAGCACCGCGAGCGGCACGTCCTTGAGTCGCAGCACGATCAGCGTCGCGGCGATCACCAGCACGCACGCCGCCAGCAGCGCGACCTTGCCGAGAAGCTTCACGACCCACCCCCTTTTCGAATACGCAAACGGTAGCGTTTGCATATTAAACCCGATCGACGGGCGCGATGGCCTCACGGACCGGCGGCGCGGTCGCTCCCCGGCGCGGTGGCGCCGTTTCGGCCGCTCACCGGTGACCTCGCCGCCGCCGATCGTGATAGACGGCGGTTATCGGGGCATCGATTTCATTGTCTTGACCTGTAGCATGTCAGAACGAAACAGTTGGTGGCATGACTGCTGTCTCCGACCTGACGACGGTGCGGGTTGGCCGGGTTCGCGAGATCGCGACGCGGTTGCGCGAGCGGCGCGGTGCGCTGCTGCCGATCCTGCACGCCGTCCAAGCGGAACTGGGCCACATCGACACCGTCGACCTGCCGGTGATCGCCGACGTGCTGAACCTGTCGGTCGCCGAGGTGCACGGCGTGGTCACCTTCTACAAGGACTTCCGCCGCGAACCCGCCGGCCGCGCCACCGTCCGGATCTGCCAGGCCGAGGCCTGCCAGGCCGTCGGCGCGCGGGAACTCGCCGACCACGCCCGGCAACGGCTCGGCGTCGGGTTCGGCGAGACCACCCCCGACGGCGCGGTCAGCCTCGACGAGGTCTTCTGCCTCGGCAACTGCGCCCTCGGCCCGGCCGTCCAGGTCGGCGAGCGGCTGCACGGCCGGGTCAGCCGGGCCCGCCTCGACGTGCTGCTCGGGGAGGTGTCCCGGTGAAGGTGTACGTCCCCCGCGACTCGGCCGCCCGCTCGGTGGGCGCCGACGAGGTCGCCGAACGTCTCGAAACCCTGGCCGACGGCCACGACGTCACCGTCGTGCGCACCGGCACGCGCGGCATGCTCTGGCTCGAACCGCTCGTCGAGGTCGACACCCCGCACGGGCGCGTCGGCTACGGGCCGGTCGCCCCGGAGGACGTCGACGGGCTGGTCGCCGCCGGCCTGTTCGAGGGTCGCGGTGAACACCTCGGCCTCGTCGAGGACCTGCCGTGGCTGCGCCGGCAGAACCGGGTGACCTTCGCCCGCGTCGGCGTCGTCGACCCGCGCAGCGCCGAGGACTTCACCGCGCACGGCGGCGGCGCCGGGCTGCGCGCCGCCCTGGCCAGGACCCCGGCGCAGGTCGTCGAGGAGGTCGTCGAGTCCGGGCTGCGCGGCCGGGGCGGCGCCGGCTTCCCCACCGGCATCAAGTGGCGCACCGTCCTGGGCGCGGAGGCCGACCAGAAGTTCGTGTGCTGCAACGCCGACGAGGGCGACTCGGGCACCTTCGCCGACCGGATGCTGATGGAGGGCGACCCGTTCACCCTCGTCGAGGGCATGACGATCGCCGGCTACGCGGTCGGCGCCAGCGAGGGCTACGTCTACGTCCGCTCCGAGTACCCCGACGCGGTCGAGGCACTGGAGTCGGCGATCGCCACCGCCCGTGCGCTCGGCTGGCTCGGTGACCGGGTGCTGGGCACCGACTTCGCGTTCGACCTGCACGTGCGGGTCGGCGCCGGCGCCTACATCTGCGGCGAGGAGACCGCGATGCTGGAGAGCCTGGAGGGCAAACGGGGGACGGTGCGCTCCAAGCCGCCGATCCCCGCCCTGGAAGGGCTTTTCCGGCGCCCGACCGTGGTCAACAACGTGCTCTCGCTCGCCTCGGTGCCGATGATCCTGGCCGACGGCGCACCCGCCTACGCCGCCCTGGGCACCGGCCGCTCACGCGGCACCAGCGTCTTCCAACTGGGCGGCAACATCGCGCGTGGCGGGGTCGTCGAGACCCCGTTCGGGATGACCCTGGGCGAGCTGGTCAACGACCTCGGCGGCGGGACCGCGTCGGGCCGGCCGGTGCGTGCCATGCAGGTCGGCGGGCCGCTGGGCGCCTACGTGCCGGCGACCCAGTTCGACCTGTCGCTGGACTACGAGTCCTTCGCCGAGGCGGGCGCGATGCTCGGCCACGGCGGCGTCGTCGTGTTCGACGACACCGTGGACATGGCCGCCATGGCCAGGTTCGCGTTCTCCTTCTGCGCGGAGGAGTCGTGCGGCAAGTGCACGCCCTGCCGCGTCGGCGCCGTGCGCGGCGTCGAGACGATCGACCGGATCCGCACCGGCCAGGACCGCGAGCGCAACCTCGTGCTGCTCGACGACCTGTGCGAGCTGATGACCGACGGCTCGCTGTGCGCGATGGGCGGGCTCACGCCGATGCCCGTACGCAGCGCGGTCCGCCACTTCGGCGCGGACTTCGGCATCCCCGAACCCGCCACCACGACGAACGGGGGCCGGTCATGAGTCTGCTCAGGGAACCCGACTTCGGCACGCCGGCCCGCGAGGGCGCGGCCACCGTCGAGCTGACCGTCGACGGCATCGCGGTGGCCGTCGCGCCCGGCACGTCGGTCATGCGCGCGGCCAAGCAGGCCGGGGTGGACATCCCGAAGCTGTGCGCCACCGACAGCCTGGAGGCCTTCGGGTCCTGCCGGCTGTGCGTGGTCGAGATCGACGGCGCCCGGGGCACCCCCGCCTCCTGCACCACCCCGGTCAGCGACGGCATGGCCGTGCGCACCCAGACCGAGAAGCTGGGCCGGCTGCGCCGGGGCGTCATGGAGCTCTACATCTCCGACCACCCGCTGGACTGTCTGACCTGTTCGGCCAACGGCGACTGCGAGTTGCAGGACATGGCCGGCGTGACCGGGCTGCGCGAGGTGCGTTACGGGTCCGGTGTGGACGCCGGTGCCAACCACCTGGACGCGCCCAAGGACACCTCCAACCCCTACTTCGACTTCGACGCCTCCAAGTGCATCGTGTGCTCGCGTTGCGTGCGGGCCTGCGACGAGGTGCAGGGCACGTTCGCGCTGACCATCGACGGCCGCGGCTTCGACTCGAAGGTCGCCGCCGGCGCCGGGGGCTCGTTCATGGAGTCGGACTGCGTGTCGTGTGGCGCGTGCGTGCAGGCCTGCCCGACCGCGACCCTGCAGGAGCGGTCGGTGGTCGAGCTGGGCATGCCGACCCGCAGCGTCGTGACGACCTGCGCCTACTGCGGTGTCGGCTGCTCGTTCAAGGCCGAGCTGCGCGGCGACGAGCTGGTCAGGATGGTGCCCTACAAGGACGGCGGCGCCAACGAGGGCCACTCGTGTGTGAAGGGCCGGTTCGCCTTCGGCTACGCCGACCACCCCGACCGGGTGCTCGCCCCGATGGTCCGCGACTCGATCGCCGACCCGTGGCGGGAGGTCTCCTGGGAGGAGGCGATCGGGTTCACCGCGCGCCGGCTGCGGGAGATCCAGGCCGAGCACGGCGTCGGGTCGATCGGCGGGATCACCTCCTCGCGCACCACCAACGAGGAGGTCTACGTCGTCCAGAAGATGGTGCGCGCGGTGTTCGGCAACAACAACGTCGACACCTGTGCGCGGGTGTGCCACTCGCCGACCGGCTACGGCCTCAAGCAGACCTTCGGCACCTCGGCCGGCACCCAGGACTTCAGGTCGGTGGCCAGGTCCGACGTGATCCTGGTGATCGGCGCGAACCCGACCGACGCGCACCCGGTGTTCGCGTCGCGGATGAAGCGCCGGCTGCGCGAGGGCGCCAAGCTGATCGTGATCGACCCCCGGCGGATCAGCCTGGTCCGCTCGCCGCACATCGAGGCGGCACACCACCTCCAGCTCGCACCCGGCACGAACGTGGCCGTGGTCAACGCCTTCTCCCACGTGGTGGTCACCGAAGGGCTGGCGGACAGGGAGTTCGTCGCGCAGCGGTGTGAGGGCTACGAGGAGTGGGCGGAGTTCATCGCCGGCGAGGAGCACAGTCCGGAGGCCGCCGAGGAGATCACCGGCGTCCCGGCCGCCGAGCTGCGCGCCGCCGCCCGGCTCTACGCCACCGGCGGCAACGGCGCCATCTACTACGGCCTGGGCGTCACCGAACACAGCCAGGGCTCCACGATGGTCATGGGCATGGCCAACCTGGCGATGGCCACCGGCAACATCGGCCGCGACGGGGTGGGCGTGAACCCGTTGCGCGGCCAGAACAACGTGCAGGGCTCGTGCGACATGGGCTCGTTCCCGCACGAGCTGCCCGGCTACCGGCACGTCGGCGACGACGACGTGCGCGGGATCTACGAGCACCTGTGGGGCGTCGACCTGCAGGACGAGCCGGGGCTGCGCATTCCCAACATGTTCGACGCCGCCACCGAGGGCTCGTTCCGCGCGCTGTTCGTGCAGGGCGAGGACATCGCCCAGTCCGACCCCAACACCCAGCACGTGCACGCGGCGCTGGCCGCGCTGGACCTGCTGGTCGTGCAGGACCTGTTCGTCAACGAGACGGCCAAGTTCGCGCACGTGCTGCTGCCCGGCACGTCGTTCCTGGAGAAGGACGGCACGTTCACCAACGCCGAGCGGCGGATCAACCGCGTGCGCCCGGTCATGCGTCCGCGCACCGGCAAGCACGAGTGGGAGATCGTCTGCGAGCTGTCGCAGGCGATGGGCTACCCGATGCACTACGAGTCGTCCGCCCAGATCATGGACGAGATCGCGCTGACCACCCCGACCTTCGCCGGGGTGTCCTTCGAGCACCTGGACAGGGTGGGCAGCGTGCAGTGGCCGTGCAACGAGGCCGCGCCCAACGGCACGCCGATCATGCACCAGGACGGGTTCGTGCGCGGCCTGGGTCGGTTCGTGGAAACCGTGTACGTGCCGACCAGCGAACGCAGCACGCGCAAGTTCCCGTTGATCCTGACCACCGGCCGGATCCTGAGCCAGTACAACGTCGGCGCCCAGACCCGGCGCACCGCGAACGTCGCCTGGCACCCGGAGGACCTGCTGGAGCTGCACCCGCACGACGCCGAGGTCCGGGGCATCCGCGACGGCGACCTGGTGGCGCTGTCCAGCCGGGTGGGGCGCACGACGCTGCGGGCGCTGCTGTCGGACCGGATGCCGGTCGGTGTCTGCTACACGACCTTCCACCACCCGGTCACCGGCGCGAACGTGATCACCACGGAGAACTCCGACTGGGCGACGAACTGCCCGGAGTACAAGGTCACCGCCGTCCAGGTGGCGCTGACCACCGAGCAGGCGTCGGTGCGCGAGGAGTTGGCCAGGGACCGGACGCGGGTGGGCTCGTGACCGCCACCGTCCCGGCCACGGTCCGGCTGGCCAACGAGATCGCCGTCCAGTTCCACCACCGCGACCCGGACGCGGCGGCGGCCGAGATCGCCACCCACCTGCGGTCGTTCTGGGAACCCCGGATGCTCACCGCCCTGTACGCGCACGTCGACGCCGGTGGCGACGGTCTGGACGACCTGGCCGTGGCCGCCGCGCGCCGGCTGCGCGCGGGGGGCTGAGGTGGGCCGGCTGATCGCCAGGAAACCGGTGCTGCGCCTCACCCCCGACGGCCAGCGCCGGCGCCCGGACTCGCTGGCCGTCGAGGAACCGCTCGAACTGCGGGTCGGCGGGCGCCCGCTGGCCGTCACGATGCGCACCCCCGGCCACGACGTCGAACTGGCACACGGGTTCCTGCTCAGTGAGGGCGTCGTCGGCGACGCCGCCGACGTGCGCGACGCCCGCTACTGCTCCTCGCGCGACGACAAGGGCGTCAACACCTACAACGTGCTCGACGTCGGCCTGGCCGACGGCGTGCCCGCGCCGGACACCGGGGTGGAGCGCAACTTCTACACCACGTCCTCGTGCGGGGTGTGCGGCAAGGCGTCGCTGGACGCGGTGCGCCTGCGGACCCGGTTCCCGCCGGCCGCCGACCCGCTGAGCATCGCCTCGGCGGTGCTCTCGGCCCTGCCCGGCGTGCTGCGCGACCACCAGCGGGTGTTCGACCGCACCGGCGGCCTGCACGCCGCCGGTCTGTGCACGCCCGAGGGTGAGGCGCTGGTGGTGCGCGAGGACGTCGGGCGGCACAACGCCGTGGACAAGGTGCTCGGCTGGGCGTTGCTGGCCGGGCGGGTGCCGGCCGCCGGGTGCGTGCTGGTGGTGTCGGGGCGGGCGTCGTTCGAGCTGGTGCAGAAGGCGGTGATGGCCGGCGTGCCGATGCTGGCCGCCGTGTCCGCCCCGTCCTCGCTCGCGGTCGACCTGGCCGAGGAGTCCGGCCTGACCCTCGCCGGTTTCGTCCGCGACGGTTCGATGAACGTCTACACCCGCCCCGACCGGATCGTGCCGGCCGGGGCGTTGGCCGCCGGGTGAGGTGTCAGGGGCGGGAGACGGCGTACATGATCCGCTGGGTGTCGTGCTCGGTGACCGTCCACAGCTGGTCGCGCCCCGGCCAGTAGGACAGGTCCTCCACGCCGACGGCCACGTCGTGGGCGGCGCCGTCGGTGGCCAGGACGCCGGGGTTGCCGCCGGTCGGGACGGCCGCCCGCAGGTGGCCGGGACCGGTCGTGCCGCCGCCGGTGCTGTTGAGGTACCACCGGTTGTCGACCGACACGGCGCCCTGCACCCTCGGCGTGGGCAGCCGGTAGGCCTGGCTGGCCTTCCACCGGCCGTCGGCGGCCGGGGCGGGTTTGCCGGTGTCGCCGTCGAGCGGCCACCGGGCGACCCGGCCGTTGAGGTTGTCGTCGTCCTGGTCGGCGCAGTACTCACCGGTGACGATCGAGTCCGGGTTGGTGGAGCGGTCCAGGCCGAGGTAGGAGAACTTCTGCGGGCCGGAGGCGGCGCACCTGTAGTCGGGCGGGAACTCGGCCAGGCCGTCGGGGTTGGACCAGCCGGAGACCTGCGGCATGACGTAGCGGTAGCCGTAGCTGTAGTAGGTGCCGTCGTGGCGGCCGACCCGGCTCGAGTCGGTGACGTCCCCGTCGCCGGCGGACTTGATGTCGAAGATGTAGCGCATGTCGAACATCCGGATGCCCCGGTTGGTGTCGACGAGGTAGAGGTAGTTGCCGTACCAGACGATCCCGCCGGCGTGCACACTGCCGTGGTCGCCGGACTGCGGTGTGGTCACCTGCTCGTAGGAGGGGTTGCCACTGGTGTTGGTGTACGGGTACACGAGCAGCACGTGCTGGTAGTTCCCGGTCGCCGTGTCCAAGAAGGACACTCGCACGCCCTTGACCGGGTCGGTCTGTTTGTCGTACCAGCTGACCAGGACGGCCTGCTTGTCGCCCCAGTACTGGTCGTCCTGCGCGTCGGCGACCGTGGTGATGCCCTGCGGGACCCACTCCGTGGTCCTGACGTCGCCGTCGTTGAAACAGAACTTGTCCCGAACGGGAAGGGTGTTGGTGTCCAACGCGGGCGACGTGCAGGCCGCGCCCTTCGGGGCGTCGTCGCGGTTGGCCTGGGTCAGGATGTTCTGCACCCCCAGCTTCGGCAACCGCGCGTCCAGTTGGTCGACGATCGTCTGCTTGTCGGTCTGGGTCGGCACGAGCTGGAAGTCCGACAGCGCCGGCGGACTCGCGGCGGCGGCCGAGGCCGAGGGCACCGTCACCGTCGTCACCAGCACGGCGAGCGCGGCGGCCGCGGACAGCGTTTTCCTTGATGTGCGCATGGTTGTGACCTCACCCCACGTTTGGTCTTCCCCGTCGCGCCCCACCGTACGTCCGCCGCCACGGTCGCGCAGCGTCGCTGGTCAGGCGGTGCGTTCGACGCCATGACACCCTTTCGGACCTGGCGGAAAGCGCTTTCATGGGTCACGGTGAAATTTCCCTGCGACAGATGAGGTTCCCCGTGACACGGATGCTGTTCCCCGTCCTGGTCGCCGCCGCACTGGTGGCCGGCGCCCAACCCGCCATCGCCCAACCCACACCAACACCCACACCCGCGCCCGCGGCGACGATCTGCAACCGCTACTGCGACGCCCGCGACCCGTCCCAGGCCGGCGGTGACCGCGTGCCGGTCACCGCCGGCCTGTCCGGGCGGACGCTGTCGCTGCACCTGGCCGACGGCGACCCCATGGGCTGGGCCGCCATCGACCAGGTCCGTCCCGGTGACGAGGTGTGGCTCGACCGCTCCTTCGACGCCGGCGCCACCTGGGAGGGCCGCCTGGGCGTCACCACCGCCCCCCAGGGCTTCGGTGGCTGGCGCACCCAGATGTACAACAACGACGACTGGAACAACCGGGGCGTCGGCGCCCTGCGCGCCTGCGGCCGGGCCGTCGACACCGGCGCCATCGCCTGCACCCAGTGGGCCAGAACCACCTGGAACGCCGCGAACCGCACCGACGCGGCGGCGACCGCGCTGATGGCGCTCTACGACAACACCACCGGCTACTTCCGGGGCGGCGGGTTCTGGGGCAGCGCCGTCGCCCTGACCGGGGTCATCCGCAACGCCGCCGTCACCAACCTGCCCAGCTACCGGTACGCCATCGCCACCACCTACGAGCGCAACGTCAACGCCGGCCGGGGGCACTTCCGCAACGAGTTCTCCGACGACACCGGCTGGTGGGCGATGGCCTGGCTGGACGCGCACGCCCTCACCGGCGAGCAGCGCTACCTGGACACCGCGCGGATCGCCGCCGACCACATGCACACCTTCTGGACCGGCGCCTGCGGCGGCGGCATCCGGTGGAAGGAGGGCTCGACCTACAAGGCCTCGATCTCCAACAGCCTGTACGTGCAGGTCAACGCGACGCTGGCGGCCAGGGCCGGCGAGACCCGGTTCCGCGACCGCGCCCTGGCCGGCTGGTCCTGGTTCGCCGGCACCGGCCTGATCGGCGGCGACAACCTGGTCCGCGACGGCCTCGACGAGTCCGGCTGCGCCCCCGGCGGCACCGTGTTCACCTACAACCAGGGCGTGCTGATGTCCGGTCTCACCGCCCTGTCGGCCCTCACCGGCGACCCGGGGCCGCGCGCCCGCGCCCGCCAGGTCGCCGACGCGACGACCCGCCCCGGCTCCCCGCTGACCGACTCCTCCGGTGTGCTGCACGACCCCGCCGAGGGCTGGGACGACTGCCTCAAGGACGGCGCCTACTTCAAGGCCGGGCTGGCCAGGGGCCTGGCCGAGCTGAACGCGGCGGTCTCCGGCGGCCCGTACACCGCCTACCTCGACCGCCAGGCCGACACCGCGTACTCCCGGTCCCGCAACGCCTTCGACCAGTACTCACTGTCCTGGTCGGCGTGGACCAGGCCGGCCGGCCCCGGCTGTCAGGCCAGCGCGCTGGCCGTGCTGAACGCGACCCACTGACCCCCGGACCGACCCTCAGGCCGGCGTGCCGGCGGCCACCGGGACCCGTTGGCGCGCCAGCACGCCGGCCGTGATCAGGGCCTGGCCGGCGACGTAGGTCAGCATCACCCAGAAGCCCGGCACCGGCGGGGTGTACCAGTCGGCGAACGCGCGCAGCGCGATCAGGCCGTCGGACACGAAGAACAGCGCCCCGCCGATGCCGGCCAGCCGGTGCACGCCGGTGGACAGCACGGCCACCAGCGTCAGGCACAGGCCGTAGACCACCACCGGAACCAGCAGCCCGCCCGCCCCCGGCACGCAGGCCACCAGCAGCCCACCGAACGCGGCGACGTACACCGCGACCGCCGGGCGGCCCAGCACCGACTCGCCGCGCAGCGGCCAGAAGGCCACCGCGTAGGTGATCTGGGCGCACAGGAACAGCCCGACCATGGTGAGGAACGCGGTGTCGCCGGTGAACAGCGCCGGCACGCTGTCGCCGAGCCAGGAGAAACCCAGCGCGACCAGCAGCGGCCGGGTGAGCGGGCCGGGCGGCACGGTCAGCACGACGGCGGCCAGCGCGGGCATCAGCAGGAACTGGGTGGCCTGGGCGGCGGTGTCCGCGCCGGCGAGCTGCGTGGCCAGGTGTCCGGCGGCCAACGCGAGGAACAGCGCGCCGGCGGCGCGGGTGGGGATCGTGCGCACCGGACGGGATCGTAGCTGGTCAGACGCCGCCGGTCAGCCCATCGTCTTGGCGCCGTCCAGGGACTCGCGGATGATGTCGGCGTGGCCGGAGTGCTGCGCGGTCTCGGCGATGATGTGGGTCAGCGCGCGGCGGGCCGTCCAGCTCGCGCCCGGCTCGTACCAGGGCGCGACGGGCAGCGGGTGCGACACGTTGAGGTCGGGCAGCGACCTGACCAGCTCGTCGGTCCTGGCGGCGACCTCGGCGTACTCGGCGAGCACCCCGGCCAGGGTCTCCTCGGGCAGCAACTGGAACCCGGCGGCCCACTCGCTGAAGTCGTGGTCGGTCATCGAGGTGACGTTCGAGGACGGGGCCGGGCCGTTGACGATGAAGTCGGCCCAGGTCGCCTCGACCTTGGCGACGTGCTTGATCAGGCCGCCGAGGGTCAGCTCGCTGGCGGTGGTGCGCTGCCTGGCCTGGTCGTCGGTGAGGTCGCGGGTGGTGAAGCGCAGGAAGTGGCGGCTGGTCGCCAGCATGTCCAGCAGGTCGGTGCGCTCGGTGTCGATCACGGTCGTCATTCTCGTTCTCCCTGGTCGGTGGTGCTTGCGCAGAACGCTATCCACCATTGCGGCCAGTTTCTGTCCTCAATGTGTGACAGTCTTTTTTCATGGCCAACACCAGCTCACGGACGCTGCGGCTGCTCTCGTTGCTCCAGCACCACCGCTACTGGCCGGGCGGCGAACTGGCCGAGCGTCTCGGCGTGTCCCCGCGCACGCTGCGCCGCGACATCGACCGCCTGCGCGAGCTCGGCTACCCCGTCGAGGCCACCCGGGGCGTCGACGGCGGCTACCAGCTGGCGGCCGGCGCCGCCCTGCCGCCGCTGCTGATCGACGACGACGAGGCCGTGGCGCTGACCGTCGGGCTGCGCCACGCCGCCGGCAGCGCGGTGTCCGGCGTGGCGGAGGCGTCGGTGCGGGCGCTGGCGAAGGTCACCCAGGTCATGCCGGCCAGGCTGCGTCGCCGCGCCGAGGCGCTGCGGACGATGACCGTGCCGTTGGAGTGGGTCGCCGGCCCGCGCCCGAACGTGGACGCCGAGATGCTCACCACCGTCGCCCTGGCCTGCCGGGACACCGAGCGGCTGCGCTTCGCCTACACCTCGGCCACCGGCGAGGGCACCGATCGGCACGTCGAGCCGCACCGCCTGGTGAGCCTGGGCCGCCGCTGGTACCTGGTCGCCTACGACCTGGTCCGCCACGACTGGCGCAGTTTCCGCGTCGACCGGCTCAGCGCCCCGGCCGTGACCGGTGCCCGTTTCCGGCCGCGCGAGCTCCCGGCGCCCGACGCCGCCGAGTTCGTCCGCTCCCGGCTGGACCGGGGTTCGCGCCCGCACACCGTCGAGGCGCTGGTGGACGCCCCGGCGGTGGTGGTGCGCGCCCGCGTCGGCCAGTGGGCCACGGTCGACGAGGTCGACGACAACCGCTGCCGGGTGCACCTGACCACGCACGCGCTGTCCTGGGCACTGCTGGCCCTCGGGGTCGCCGGGGCCGACTTCCACGTCGTCGGGCCGCCCGAGCTGCGCGACGAGGTCGCCGACTGGGCCGCGCGCTTCACCCGCGCCGGATTGCCAGACGCGTAACAGGGTCGTTACGCTTCAGGGGTGGACGACGTGGCCGCGGCGATCGCGGATCCGGTGCGCCGGGACATCCTGGTGATGTTGCGGGAGCGGGACCTGCCGGCGGGCCGGATCGCCGAGCGGTTCCCGATCAGCCGCCCGGCGGTGAGCCGGCACCTGCGGGTGCTGCGGGAGAGCGGGCTGGTGCGCGACACGCTCACCGGGCGCGAGCGGTGGTACTCCCTGGAGGCCGACCGGCTCGCGGAACTGACCGGCTGGTTGGCCCAGTTCAACCGACCATCCGGTTGGGAACACCGGTTGGACGCGCTGGCGACCGAGGTCCACCGCACCCGTCGCGAGCGTGGCACGACCCAACGACAGGAGAAACACGCATGACCACCCCACCGACCGGACGGCTGATCCCCGTGGGCGCCGGCCACGACCTCGTGCTCAGCCGCACCTACCGGGCGCCCGTCGAGGACGTGTGGGCCAGCGTCACCGAGTCCGAGCGGACCGCGCGCTGGTTCGGGCCGTGGGAGGGCGACGCCGCCCCCGGCAACGTGATCAGGGTCCGGATGGACCACGAGGACCAGACCCCGTGGTGCGACCTGCGCGTCGACGCCTGCGAACCACCGCACCGGCTGGCACTGTCCATGTCGGACGCGGCCGGGGACTGGCACATCGAGCTGCTGCTGGCCCACGACGCCGGGCAGACCGAACTGCGCCTGGTGTTCCACCTCGACGACACCGCCGGCCTCGGCGAGACCGGGCCCGGCTGGGAGTACTACCTGGACATGCTCACCGCCAGTCGTTCCGGTCGACCACTACCGGACTTCGCCGAGTACTACCCGTCGCTGAAGCCCTACTACGACGGGTTGCGGTGAACGGCCGCCACACCAGCAGCGCCAGCGCCGTCACGTAGCCGGCCAGCGCGACCCCCAGCGGCACGTGCAGGTCCAGTGCGCCGGACACGCCGACCGCGTACTGCCCGGCCTCGCCGGCCACCAGCGGCAGGCTCGCCAGCAGCGGCCAGCGCGCCCCGGCCCGCCACCACACCACCGCGGCCGCCACCAGCTGCGCCAGCCCGACCACGGTGCCCACGTCGGCGGCCAGGCGGTGCCCGGCCAGCATGCCGGCGTCGCCGACCAGGTAGCGACCGGCCAGCACCGGCAGCACGAAGATCACCACGGCGTGCGCCGTGACCAGCCAGCGCAGCACGCCGTAGGAGCCCCGGCCGGTCATCGGCTGATCCGGCGGACGGCGGTGACGGCCACCAGCTTGTCGGGGTTGCGGATGGCGTAGAAGTTGGTGATCAGCCCGCCGGCCACCTCGATCAGGAACACGCCGTCGAGCCGGTCGTCGCGGTGGGCGACGACGGCGGGGGTGTGGTTGCAGTTGACGATCTCCACGCGCAACCCCGGCGGCCGGCGGCGCGGGTGGAAGATCTCCAGCAGGAACGCGGCCACCGTCGCCGCGCCGACGACCGGGCGGTGCGCGGCGGTGGCCTTCCCGCCGCTGTCGGCGGTCCAGGTGGCGTTGGGCGCGAGCAGGGCGACCAGACCCTCCAGGTCACCGCTGTCGGCGGCGGCCAGGAACCGCGCGGTGATCCGCTCGGTCTGCGCGGTGTCGGCCGGCGCGAACCGGCGGCGCCGCGCGTGCACGTGTTCGCGGGCGCGGTGGGCGACCTGGCGGGCCGCGGTCACCGACTTGCCTACGGCCCCGGCGATCTCGTCGTAGTCGAAGCCGAACACCTCGCGCAGCACGAACACCGCGCGCTCGTCGGGGGTCAGCGTCTCCAGCAGCACCAGCATCGCCATCGACACCGACTCGGCGAGCACCACGTCGGCCGACGGGTCGTGCTCGTCGAGCAGCAGCGGCTCGGGCAGCCACGGTCCGATGTAGTCCTCGCGGCGGCGGGCGTTGGCGCGCACCGTGTTGAGCGCCTGCCGGGTCACCAACTGGGCCAGGTAGGACCTGGTGTCGCGGACCGTGCCGAGGTCGACCGAGGCCCAGCGCAGGTAGCTGTCCTGGAGCACGTCGTCGGACTCGGTGGCCGAGCCGAGGATCTCGTAGACGATGGTGAACAGCAGGGGCCGCAACAGGGTGAACCGCTCGGCGTGCTCGTCGACGGTCACCGCGCGCCCTCGAACTGGTCGCTGCGCCGGCCACCCCTTGTCCAGAACACCGAACCGGGTTTGGCGGCCTCGCGCCGGATGCCCCACAGCGCGAGCCGGCAGGCGCCCTCCTTGAGCGCGGCGCCGAGCCGGCCGCCGACGTGGTAGTCGATCGAGGTGTCGTCGCGGCGGGCCAGTTGCAGGGTGCCGGCGCGCCGGCCGAGGCTGATCGCCGACCCCGTGAAGCCCTGGTCGATCACCGCCGGCTCGGTGCCGGCGATCCGGCTCAGTACGGTGTTCGCCGCCTGGGCGCCCAGCGGCGCCGCAGCCTGGCAGCTCATCCGCAGCGGCCGGCCCGACGGCGCGGCGGCGTCCCCGGCGGCGATGACCCGGTCGTCGTCGATGCTGGTCAGGGTCTCGTCGGTGAGCAGGCGGCCGAGCGCGTCGGTGTGCAGGCCGCTGGCGGTGGCCAGCACCGGCACGCCGAAGCCGGCCGTCCAGATGGTGAGCGCGCTGGGCCGGGTGGTGCCGTCGGTCAGCACGACCTCGTCGGGGCGGATCTCGGTGACCGCGACGTCCTGCAGGACGGTGACCCCGTGGCGGGTCAACCACTTCGCCACCGAACGCCGGCCGGGTTCGCTCAGCGGCGGGGCCAGCGCGCCGCCGCAGACCTGGGTGACCGGGCGGCCGAGGTCGGCGAGTTCGGCGGTCACCTCGGTGCCGGTCAGGCCGCCGCCGACCACGGTCACCGGCGCGTCGGTGGGCAGGTCGGCCAGCGCGTCGCGCAACCGTTGCGCCGCTTCGAGTTCGGCGATGGGGAAGGCGAACTCGATGCCGGGGACGGTGGCCGGCATGCCGGTGGTGGAGCCGACGGCGTAGATCAGGTAGTCGTAGTCCAGCAGGCGACCGGAGGCGAGCTGGACGGTGCGCGCGGTGGTGTCCAGGTAGGTGGCGCTGTCGACGACCAGCCGGACGCCCTCGCCGAGCAGCGAGCCGTAGTCGACCGTCGCGGTGCCGGTGCCGGCGACGAACTGGTGCAGCCGGATCCGTTCGACGAACTCGGGACGCGGGTTGACCAGGGTGACGTCGACGTCCTCGCGCAGGCGCAGGTGGTTGGCCGCGAGGGTCCCGGCGTAGCCGCCGCCGATGACCACGACCGTGGTGTGCTCTGTCATGCCCACTGGACACCGTCGACCCCTCGCGACGTGACAGGTAGCGATGTGACACCTGTCACTCAGAGTGGAGGTCACCAGGCCCGCCCACGGGCTGACCGTCGGCAACGGCCGCACCGGTGCGATGACCTGGCAGGGCAACAGCCCCACCAGCCAGATGTCCACTGTGGACGCATCGCGGCAGGCCGCGTTCGGCGCCGGGCTGATCAACCTGGCCACCACGCCCGCCATCACGAAACACCAGACGGCCTGACGATCGGCGGTGCCGTCTCGTCGGAACGGTGAGGGCACCGACGTGAGGAGAGATCATGACCGACCGGCCGGACGCGGGGTTGCGCGCGATCGTCAGCGAGCGGCGCCACCTGATCAACCTCGCCTACCGGCTCCTCGGGTCGGTCGCCGAGGCCGAGGACGCCGTGCAGGAGACCTACGCCCGGTGGTACGCCATGTCCCGGCGGCAGCAGGAGGCCATCGCCTCGCCCGGCGCGTGGCTGACGACCGTCGCGAGCCGCGTCTGTCTCGACGTGCTCGGCTCCGCGCGGGCCCGGCGTGAGCGGTACGTTGGCGAGTGGATCCCTGAGCCGCTGCCCGACCACACCGAGTGGGCGGGCGCCGTGGCCGACCCGGCCGACCGGGTCACCCTGGACGAGTCGGTCAGCATGGCGTTCCTCGTCGCGCTCGAGGCGATGACACCCGCCCAGCGCGTCTCGCTGGTCCTGCACGACGTGTTCCGGTACTCCTTCGCCGAGATCGCCGGGATCACCGGCCGCACGCCCGCGGCGTGCCGGCAACTGGCCTCCTCGGCCCGTCGCCGGGTCCGCGACACGCCCGCGACGCCCCCGGCCAGGCGGGCCCGGCTCGTCCGGGAGTTCCGGCTGGCGTGGGAGGCCGGGGACATCGACGCCCTCGTCTCCCTCCTCGACCCCGACGCTGTCGCGATCGCCGACGGTGGCGGGTTGGCCAGCGTGATCTCCCGGCCGAACACGGGCGCCGAGCGGATCGTGGCCTCGCTGGTCCACATCGAGGACCGGCTGCGCACGTTGACGTTCCTGGAGCGGACGGTCAACGGCGAACCCGGGCTGATCGCCCAGGTGAACGGCGTCACCGTCACCGTCTACTCGTTCGACGTCGTCGGCGACCGGATCACCCGCATCTGGGCCGTGCGCAACCCCGAGAAGCTCCGTCAGTGGACGACCGGCTCACCGGTCGACGTCGCTAGGTCGTGAACCAGGGCTCCAGGCGGCGGTAGGCGTCGGCGAACCGGGCGTGGCGGCGGCGGTACTCGTCGTGCCGCGTCGGGTCGGGGGTGAACTCGGCGGTGACCGTGGACAGGTCGCGGGCCACCGAGAAGTCCTCGACCAGGCCGACGGCCACGGCGGTGGTGACGGCGGCGCCCAGGCTGTTGGCCTCCTCGACGATGGTGCGGCGGCGGACCGTCGCGCCCCACACGTCGGCCAGGATGGACAGCCACAGGTCGCTGGCGGCGCCGCCGCCGATGGCGTCGATCCGGTCCACCGGCACCCCGGCCTCGCGGAACGCGTCCACGCACGTCGCCAGGTTGAACGCCACGCCCTCCAGTACCGCCCTGGTCAGCGCGGCGGGGCCGTGGTGGCGGGCCAGGCCGAGGAACGCGCCGGTGGCGGCGGCGTTCCAGTGCGGGGAGCGTTCGCCGAGCAGGTGGGGCAGGAAGTACAGGCCGGTGGTGTCGGCGTCGGCCGCCTCGGCCAGCAGCGCGGGCAGGGGAGCGGTGACCGACGGGCGCAGGACCTCGGCCACCCAGTCCAGCGACGCCCCGCCGGCCTGCATGGTCGCGGTCGGGACGTAACGGCCGGGCACCACGTGGTCGAAGGTCATCGTCCGCAGGTGGGTGTCGAGCAGCGGCTCGGTCGCCGACACCGACACCCAGGACGAGGACCCCAGGTACACGTAGGCCCCGTCGGACGGGTCGAGCACGCCGGCGCCCAGCGCGGCCAGCGGCCCGTCGCCACCGCCGAGGACGATCGGAGTGCCGGCGCACAGGCCCAGCTCGGCGGCCACCGACGGGCGCAGGCCCCCGGCGACCGTGGCCGACGGGACGATCGGGGGGAACAGCTCCGGGGACAGCCCGGCCGCCGCCAGCAGCTCGGCCGACCACGTGCCGCGGCGCTGGTCGTAGGCGTTGGTGGACGACGCGTCGGAGTGGTCGGTGAGCAACTGTCCGGTCATTCGCAGGACCACGTAGTCCTTGGCCAGGCACACGTGCCGCACGCGGGCGAACACGTCGGGTTCGTGGTCGCGTACCCACAGCACCTTGGCCAGCGAGTACGTCGGGTGGACCCGGTGGCCGAGCAGCCGGTAGGCGTGCCGGGCGCCGACGGCCTCGTTGAGCCGGTCGGCCTCGGCGGTACTGCGGTGGTCGGCCCAGATCATCGCCGGGCGCACCGGCTCACAGGCCGCGTCGAGCAGCACCGCGCCCATCATCTGGGCGCCCAAGCCCACGGCCATGACCTCGTCGGCGGCGGTCCCGGTGCGGGTGAGCAGCTCGCGGGTGGCGGTGCACACCGCCCGCCACCAGTCGGCCGGGTCCTGCTCGGCGACCCCACCGGCGGCGAAGGTCGTCGGGTAGTGCACGGTGACCGACGAGACCAGCTCGCCGTGGTCGGTGTGCAGTGAAGCCTTGTTCCCGGTCGTGCCGAGGTCATGCGCGACGATCATGTGCTCCCGCCTCGCAGGGTTCGCGGTGCGACGCGGGCCGGTGGCCTCTCGTTCTACGTCGAACACCGAGCCGAACCCTATGCGCAGCGGCGGCCGGTGACCAGGGGAGTTCAGTCCTGCGTGACGACCATCGCTGGCAGCCCGGTGGCCGGCGAACGGCGCCGGCGCAGGCGGACCTGGAAGCGGCTGCGGTCGCCCCGGTGGTAGGCCAGGAAGTGCTCGACCGGGCGGCCCAGCACGTCCCACGCCGTGCTGTGCAGCAGCAGTACCGGGTCGCCGGCCTCCAGGCGCAGCGCCTCGGCGATGCTGGCCGAGGCCGGAACGGCCTCCAGCATCCGGGTGCCGTTGTCCAGCTCCACGCCGTACTTGTTCTCCAGCAACCCGTAGAGCGACAGCTCGGTGAGATCCTCACCGAGGATGCCGGGTGCGATGGCCGGCGGCAGGTAGGTCCTGGCCAGCACCCACGGCTCGCCGTTGGCGTAGCGCAGCCGCTCCAGGCACACCACCGGGTCGCCCTCGGCCAGGCCGAGCTCGGCGGCCACCCCGGCCGGGGCCGGGATCAGCTCCTGCTGGAGCACCTTGCTGCGCAGCGTGCCGCCCCGCGCCTCGACGTCCTCGTGCAGCCCGGTCAGCGACTGGAACAGCGTCTCGTCGACCTTGCGGGCCGCGGCGAAGGTGCCCTGGCCCTTGCGGCGCACGACCCGGCCCTCGGCCTCCAGCTCGTCGAGCGCCTGGCGCACCACGGTCCGGGACACGCCGTACTGCTCGCACAGTTGGACCTCACCCGGCAGGCGCGAGCCCGCCTCCCAGTGGGTGTCCAGCCGCCCCTCGAGCAGCTGCTTGAGCTGCGCGTAGTAGGGCAGCGGTGAGTCGCGATCGATTCGGTCGCCGGGCACCGCCATACGATACGCCCCCAACGGATTCCCCTGATCCGGAATCGGGTGCGCCGAACGGGAATGTCCGGCACACCCGATTCCTCGGTCGTTATCTCTTCTTCTTCGGAACGAACAGCTTGATGTCGTCGAGCGAGGCCTTGCCCTCGTACACGTTCGTGTAGAGGTCACCGATGACGAAGTAGTCCGGGTAGGCCGAACCCTTCGCCCACTGGTCGGGCCAGGTGCGGTCGGCGACGACGCCGTTCTGCTTCAGGTCACCGTCGAACTGGCCGTCGTACTCGTCCGGGGTGACGTTGTAGTGCCAGATCGGCTTGCCGTCGACGACGAACGGACGGGTGAACCGGAACGTCTGCTCCCCGGAGCGGGCGAACATGCCGCTGATCTCCAGCGTGTACGCGGTCCTGCTGCGCTCGATGGCGATCGTGTAGTCGTGCTTGGGCATGAGCTCGGGCAGCATCTCCCCGGCGGTGGACAGCTGCTGCTCGGCCTTGCCGTCCGAGCAGGAGGTCATGAACCACTGCGAGTTGCCGGCCAGCCCGCCCTCGCCGGGCGAGTAGTTCGGCATTCCGGAGATCCACATGTTGACGGTGTTGTAGTTGCTGTCGCGGTAGTTGTAGTAGGTCTTGGTCTTGGCGTCGCAGATGCGCCCGCCGGTCCCGTCGCCGACCCGGTCGGGGTGCTGGGCGAAGGAGTCCATCAGGACCTTGCGGTGGTAGTGCCAGAAGTGGTTGTTCCTCGGCGCGGGGTCCGCGAAGTCCACGATCGTCATGAAGTGGTAGCCGTTGTAGCCGTACGGTCCACTTCGGACGTCCTGCCACTCGCAGTAGGGAGCTGAGGCGTCGCCCTCCCAGCCGGGGGTCCTCGGGCCCTCGCCCCACGGGTGCTGGGTCTTGCAGCCCTCGGTGGAGTAGCCGTTCTCCCGGCCGTCGTAGTTGATCTCGCCGCCGCGCTTGCCGCCGAAGTCGAGTGTCTTGAGCTTGTACTCGATCCGGTACTCCTGCGGGAGCTGGTTGGTCGGGCGGAAGATCGCGCCGCCGGTGTGGTCCGGGACGTCGATCTGGGCCACCTTGCCGGCACCGCGCAGGTTCTCGGTGCTGATCGTCGGCTCGTCCTCGATCACGCCGTCGGCGTTCCAGTCCCGCGCGGACAGCGACGCGGTCAGCCACCCGTTGGTGCCGAACGCGTAGTCCTTGCGGTAGGTGCGGAAGCCCGCCATCTGGTCGTTCCACGCCTGCCCGTAGTCGTTCTCGTACCACAGGCCGTTGTCGTCGGTGATCGTGTCGAACGGATCACCGTAGTTCTCCAGACGCCACTGGGCGTCGGTGGGTAACGGCGTGCTGAAGTCCTCGGCGTAGAGCAACTGCCAGCCGTCGTCACCTCTGCCCTTGGCGGTGGTCTCCTGGGCGGCCACCGCGCCGGGGGTGACCATACTGGTCACGAACAGCGCGGCGGTCAGCAGGGGAACGGCTCTTGATCGTCGTCGACTCATCGGCCCTCTCTCCGAATCAGAACTCACTGTTGGGGTCGTAGTGTTCGGCCACGTTGTCGCTGGTGATCCGGGGTGAGGGGATCACGGTGTCCTTCTGCGCCTGCTCGCCGTCGAGGATCGAGGTGAGCCGCTCGAACGCGGCGTCGCCCATCTCCACGGCGTTGTTGAGCCCGGTGACCGCGTAGTTGCCGCCCTCGGCGATGGCCGCGAGGGCCTCCTTCTGCCCGTCGACACCGGCGAGGAAGATCTGGTCGGCGCGGCCGGCGTCGGCGACGGCTTTCTGCGCGCCAAGGCACATCGAGTCGTTCTCGCAGAACACGGCGTCGAGGTCGGAGTGCTGGGCCAGCAGGTTCTCCATCACCCGCAGGCCGCCGTCGCTGCTCCACTCGGCGAACTCCGGGGCCATGACCTGCTCGATGCCGGTCTCGCCGTCCAGTACGGACTTCACGCCCTCGGTGCGGGCGATGCCGATCGAGTTGTCGGCGGGGCCACCGCGGATGATCGCGACCTTCCCCTTGCCGCCCAACCGCTCGGCGATGTACTCGCCGTCCTGCTCACCGATCGCCTTGTTGTCCGGGCCGACCCAGCTGGTGTACTCGCCGGTCTGGAACTTGCGGTCCACGAGCACGACCGGGATGTCCTTCTGGGCGATGGCGGTGAGCGCGGCCGGTGCCGCCTCCAGAGGTCCGCCGGAGATGATGATGCCGTCGACGTCCTTGGCGAGCAGTTCGGAGACGTTGGAGGTGAGCGTGGCGGCGTCGCCGCGCGCGTCGGTGACCAGCACCTCGACGCCGGCCTTGTCACCGGCCCGTTCGACGGTCTTGGAGATGCCGATGAAGTAGGGCGCGCCGAGCGTGAAGTTGACCATGCCGATGGTGCGGGTGCCGTCGTCGGCGTCGCCGCCGTCACCGGATCCGCAAGCCACGGCCGCCAACATCGTCGTCGCGACGCCGACCAGTGCGATTAGTCGCCGCATGGCAACCTTCCTTGTTGGTATGAAAGGGAAATCTCAGGCGTCCTCGCGGCGCCGTGCGAGCACGACGGCCACGATGATCAGGCCCTTGAGCACCTGCTGCCAGTAGCTCTGCACGTCGTGGAGCGTGAGCAGGTTGTCGATGAGCGCCAGCAGCACGACTCCGGCGAAGGTGCCGGGAACACTGCCCCGGCCGCCGGACAGGCGCGCCCCGCCGATGACGCACGCGGCGATCGCGTTGAGCTCCAGCGCCATGCCGACGCTGGGCTGGGCGATGCCGACCCGGGACGCGAGGATCACGCCGGCCAGGCCGGCGAGCAGCCCGCTGATGACGTAGGTCAGCAGGACGTGGCGCGGCACGTTGATGCCGGCCAGGCGCACCGCCTCCCGGTTGCCGCCGATCGCCACGATCGCCCGGCCGGCCGTGGTCCTGGTGAGGAACAGCCAGGCCAGCGCGAACGCGACGACCATCAGCAGGGTGGCGACCGGGATCGGCCCGAGCAGTTCGGTGCCCAGGGTGAGGAAGTTGATCTCGGTCGGGGTGATCGGGGTTTCGGAGTACACGTAGGCCAGGCCGCGGATGGTGGTCAGCGCGGCGAGCGTGACCACGAACGGCGCGAGCCGGAAGTGTGCCACCAGTACGCCGTTGACCGCCCCACACACCCCGCCGATGCCGATCGCGGCCAGCATCGCCACCGGCACCGGCAGGCCTTCGGCCAGACCGGCGGCCATGATGCCGGTCAGCGCCACCACCGAACCGACCGACAGGTCGATGCCGCCGGTGAGGATGACCATCAGCATCCCCAGCGCCAGCAACCCGGTGGTGACCGACTGGCGCAGCAGGTTGGTGAGGTTGTCGTCGGTCAGGAACGAGTCGGTCGAGGTGGCCGCCACGACCAGCAGCACCACGAACGCGACCGCGAAGCCGCCGTTGATCAGCAGGTTCCTGCTGGGGACCCGTCGTTGTTCGCGGACGTCGCCGACGTCCTGGGTCCGCTGGTCCACACCGGTCACGCGGCGACTCCAATCGAGTACGCGAGTACTTCCTCCTCGTCGGTCTCCGCGCTGCGCAGGTCGGCCACGACGCGGCCCTCGTGCATGACGAGCACGCGGTCGCTCATGCCGAGCACCTCGGTGAGGTCGGAGGAGATCATCAGCACGCCGAGCCCGGCGCGGGTCAGTTCGTCGACCATGCGGTACAGGTCGACGCGGGCGGCGACGTCCACGCCCCGGGTCGGTTCGTCGAGGATCAGCACCTTGGGCCTGGCCAGCAGCCACTTCGAGAGCACGACCTTCTGCTGGTTGCCGCCGGAAAGCTGGCCGACCGGCCGGGAGATCCCCCGGGGCCGCAGGTCCAGCCTCTCGGCCAGGTCGCCGACCGACCGCGCCTGGCGGACCCGGTCGATCAGGCCCCGGCGGCGGAAGGTGCGCATGGTGGCGAGCGAGGCGTTGTCCCGCACCGACAGGTCCAGCACCAGCCCGGTGGCCTTGCGGTCCTCGGTGACCAGCGCGATCCCGGCGTCGATGGCCTCCCGGGGCGAGCGCAGCCGCGCGGGCCGGCCGGCCAGCGCGATCTCGCCGCCGGTGCGCGCGGCCGCGCCGAACAGCACCTCGGCCAGTTCGCTGCGGCCACTGCCGACCAGCCCGAACATGCCGACGACCTCACCGGCGCGGATCGTGACCGACACGTCGGTGAAGCAGCCCTCGCGGCTCAAACCGGTGGTGCGCAACAGTTCCGCGCCGGGCTCGGTGCGCCGCGCCGGGTAGATCTGGTCGAGGCGGCGGCCGGCCATCAGCCGCACCAGCTCGGCCTCGTCGGTCCGCGCCGGCGTGGTGTCGGCGGTGATCACGCCGTCGCGCATGACGACCACCCGGTCGGCGATGGCCATGATCTCCTCAAGGCGGTGGGAGACGTAGAGCACCAGTACGCCCTCGGCGCGCAGCGAGCGGATCAGCGCGAACAGCTGGTCGAGGTCGTCGCCGGCGAGCACGGCCGAGGGCTCGTCGAGGATCAGGATCCTCGGTTCGGACGCCATCGCCTTGGCGATCTCCACCATCTGCCGCCGCGCGACCGACAGCCGCCGGGCCGGGGTGCGCACGTCGATGCCGGAGAACCCGGTGCGGCGCAACAGTTCCCCGGCCCGCCGGTGCGCGGCCGGCCAGTCGACCAGTCCGGCGCGGGTCGGCAGGTCGCCGAGCAGGATGTTCTCGGTGACGGTCAGATCGGGCACCAGGCTCAGCTCCTGGTGCACCGTGCGGATGCCCAGCGCCGCCGCGGCGTGCGGGTTGCCCAACTGCTCGGGCCTGCCGTCGACGGTGACCGTGCCGCCGTCGCGTTTCACCGCGCCGCACAGGATCTTGATGAGGGTCGACTTGCCCGCCCCGTTGGCGCCGACCACGGCGAGCACCTCGCCCGGCCCGGCGTCCAGGTCGATGCCGTGCAGCACCTCGACACCGGAGTAGGACTTGCGGACCCCGTCCAGGACCAGCATCAGGCGAGCGCTTCCATCACGATGATCGTCTTCTCCTCGGTCATCTCCCGTAACGTGTCGTGCAGGCTCTCCCGGCTGCCGCCGGTGTTCTTCGGCCCGCCGAAGGACAGGTGCTCCGAGCGCAGCGCGGTCGAGCCGTTGATGATCACGCCGCCGGCCTCCAGTCGCCGTGCGAGCGAGAGGGCGCGGTTGATGTCGCGGGTGAAGATCGCGGCCTGCAACCCGAAGTCGGAGTCGTTGGCCAGCCGCAGCGCCTCCTCGGCGTCGGCGACCCGCACCAGCGGCGCGACCGGCCCGAAGATCTCCTTGGCGATCTCCGGCTCGTCGGCGCGCACCCCGGTGAGCACGGTGGGGTGCACGAAGTTCCCTTCACGGATCCCGCCGGCCGCCAGGTGCGCGCCGCCCTCGACGGCCCGCCGCACGGCGTCCTCGACGTCGCGCGCGGCGGCCTCGGTGATCAGCGGGCCGACGTCGACGCCCTCGGTCAGCGGGTCGCCGACGGTCAGGGCCCTGGCGCGGGCGGTGAGGTTGGCGGCGAGTTCGTCGTACACGGCGTCCTCGACGTAGATCCGTTTGACCGCACAGCAGATCTGGCCGTTGCCCCTGGCCAGCCGGCCGAGCACGATGGCCTCGGCGGCGCGGTCGACGTCGGCGTCCGCGCAGACGATCATCGGGTCGTTGCCGCCGAGTTCGAGCTGGACCTTCTTCAGGGTGCCGGCGGCGAGTTCGGCGATGGCGCGGCCGGCGGTGGTGCTGCCGGTGAGGCTGATCAGCTGGATGTCGGGGCTCAGCGCGAGCGCGCGGACGACCTCGGGTCCACCGTGGACGATCTGGTGGGCGCCCGGCGGCGGGCCGGCCTCGGCCACGATCCGGCCGACCACCTCCAGGGTCAGCGGGCACTTCTCCGGCGGCTTGACGATGACCGCGTTGCCGGCGGCGAGCGCGGCGGCGGCCTTGTAGGCGTACAGCTCGACCGGGTAGTTGAACGGCACGACGGCGGCGACCACCCCGAGCGGCTCGCGGATGGTGAAGGCCAGGTGGTGTTCGAGGCCGGGGGAGACGTCGAGCGGGACCTGCCGGCCGAACAGCCGCTTTGCCTCCTCGGCGAAGCCGGTGAAGATGTTGGCCGCGGCGGCGACCTCGCCCCGGGTCTGGTCCAGCGGCTTGCCGTTCTCGGCGGCCAGCATCCGCGACAGTTCCTCGTGCCGTTCCCGGAGCCGGTCGGCGACCGTGGTCAGCAGGCCGGCCCTGGCGTGGGCGGGCAGGGCGGCCATCCGCCGCCGGCCCTCGCGTGCGGCGGCGATCACCTCGGCGACCCGTTGCTCGTCGGCGACCGGGACGGTCCCGAGTACCGCGCCGGTGGCGGGACTGTGGACCTCGATGACCTCACCGCTCGACGGCACGGCAACCTCCTCGCTGGGGACGTGGAGGGCATCATGTCATCCTGTACGTACAGGATGTCAAGAGGTTGATCCCGCTGGTCGGGACGGGTGCGGGCTCAGAACAGGGTCGACCAGTAGTCCCAGAACTCGACCAGCACGAGCACGATGATCACCACGTACCAGGCCGCCAGAACCGTGGAGTGGTAGCGCGCGAGCCGCTCGCCGAACGCGCGGGTCCGCTCGCCCGCGCGCAGCGTGTCCAGCGTCGTGTACCAGAAGATCGGGATGGTCACGACCCACACGACCATGCAGTACGGGCACAGCGCGTGCAGCGAGTACAGGCTGGTCGCGATGAGCCAGTGGATGAACACCACACCGAAGGTCGTGCCGACCTGCATCCCCAGCTGGAACCAGTACGGCGGCGCGAACCCGGCCAGCCGGGCCACGCCGACGGTCACCACCACCGCGAACGCGGCGACGCCGATCAGCGGATTGGGGAACCCGAACGCCTCGGCCTGCGCGGAGTCCATCACCGAGCCGCAGGAGATGATCGGGTTGATCGAACAGGTCGGCACGTAGTCCGGGTCGGCCAGCACGGCGAGCCGTTCCAGGATCAGCGCGCCGGCCCCGGCCAGGCCGATCGCCCCGCCGACGACGTAGAGCCACGCCGTCGCCCTGGTCAGCCCGCCGGTCGTGTCCCCAGCCATCTCCCCGGTCATCCCATGGGCCATCACATGGCCTCGTCGAGCATCGTCCGCAACTGCTTGTCGACGTCGGTGACCTGGTCGCTGGAGGGGTGGAAACGCTTGCCGTTGACGAAGAACGTCGGGGTGCCGGTCACCCCGACCTGTTGGCCGGCGGCCTGGTCGGCGTCGATGCGCTCCTGCACCGCCGCCGAGTCCCGGTCGGCGCGGAAGCGGTCCAGGTCAAGGCCGATCTCGGTGGCGTAGCGGTCGAAGAAGGTGGCCGCGCGCCGCTCGTCGTCGCTGAGCTGCTCGCCGTCCTCGCTGATCGCCCAGTCCTGGTAGTTGTCGTAGAGCGTGTGGTACATCTCGCGGTACTTGCCCTGCTTGGCCGCCGCCTCGGCGACCCGCGCCGCCGGCTGGGCGAGCGGGTGGCTCTCGATCGGGAAGTTGCGGGTGACGAAGGTGATCCGGCCGGCGTAGTCGGTCTCGATCGCATTGGTGACGTGCTCGTAGTACGCGGCGCAGGCGGGGCACTGGAAGTCGAGGAACTCGACGAGCGTGACCGTGTTGCCCGGCGTGGTGGTGAGCGTGTTGCTGTCCGGTTGCACGCGCAGTTCCGCCGGGATCTCGCCGCTGCCGGCACCGCCCTCGTCGTCGCGCTGGCTGGACCGGTTGAACAGCAGCACTCCGCCGATGACGAGCACGGCCACCACGACGATGACGATCGTGACGATGGCGTTGGGGGACAGTCCTCGGCGGGGGATGTTCGGGGAGGAGCGTGGCATGCCTGACCTTTCGCTGGGGTTGGCCCATGATCGGTCAGGTCGGCCCCACCCACCGGCCTGTGACTCCCGGATGTCGGCGAGACCACCCGATGGTGGTCACTTGTGGTTCCTTGTGGGGTAACGGGTTCACTCAGGGTCGGTGAGTTCGTCGACCAGTCGCCACGCGAGAGCGGTGGCCGCGTCCAGGGCGTGCTGGGTGCCGGCGAGGTGGAACGTGCGCCAGCGGCCGATCCGGCGCGGCAGCGAGACCGTGCCGCCCGCGCCGGGGATCAGGCCCATCGACAGCTCCGGCAGCCGGAACGTCGCGTCCCGGGTGGACACCACCCGGGCGGCGAAGGCCGGCAGTTCCACGCCAGCGCCGACGCACCGGCCGTGCACCCTGACCTCGACCCGGCCGGCCAGCCGGTGCAGCGGCGGCGCGGCGCCGGCGCCGGTGCGGACCAGATGCGCGGTGACCGGGTCGGGGGTGGTGCCGAACTCGCCGAGGTCGCCGCCGGAGCAGAACGTCGGGCCGGCGCCACGCAGCACGACCCGCTCGGCGGTCGGGTCGATCTCGGCGACGCGCAGCGCGTCGACCAGCGCGTCCCGCAGGGCCCGGCCGTAGGCGTTGTGCCGGTCGGGCCGGTTGAGGGTGATCGTCAGCGTGTCGCCGGTCCGGTCGACGAGCACCGGGTCGGGGTGGGCGGCCGGCGGCCGGCGGGTGTTGCCGGCCGACCACCGGGCGAACTCCGGGCCGGCCAGCAGCGTCGAGTACGCCAGCGACTCGGCGTCCAGCGCGGCCGGGACCTCCAGGGTGCCGCTCCAGCGCAGCAGCCGGGCCAGGACCAGGGCCGCGTGCGGGTGGGCGGTCACCGCGTCGGCCAGTTCGCCGGCCGCGCGGTCGGGGTCGGCGGTGGCCACGCAGCAGCGGTGCGGCGCGGTCGGGGCGAGGGTGACGTCCAGCGCGGTGAGCAGACCGGTCAGCCCGGAGGCCGGCGGGACCCGGCACACGCCGACCAGGACGCGGTGCGATGCCAGCGCCGCCCGGCGGGCCCGGTCGATCAACCCGGGGTCCACCGTGGACGGTACGTTGACGATCCGTACCGGGTCGCCCAAGGGGTCCACAATGGACTCGGAGGCGAGCTGTTCGACTGTCCATTCCTTGTGGTTCAACGGCTACAATCCCTCCCGTGGCAGACGATACGGCGCAGTGGGCGAGCAGCGGCGTCGTCGCGCTCACCGGTCACGCCGACGGGCCGCCGCTGGTTCCGCCCGGCGACGCGGCCGCCGTCGCGCTGCGGCTGGCGCGCCGACTGCCGTTCCCCGTCGACGGCCCGGCGCTGCTGGCCGAGCGGGCCGCGTTCACCGGAGTGACCCGGCGCGGCACGCGCTCGGCCGGCGGGCACGCCCGGCTGCTGCCCACCGCCGACGGCTGGGCGGCGGTGTCCTGCGCCCGCCCCGACGATCCGGCCCTGTTCGGCGCCCTGGTGGAGTCGCCGATCGAGGGCGACCCGTGGCCGGCGATCACCGCGTGGCTGGCCGGGCACACCGGCGCGGATCTCGCCGACCGGGCGACCCTGCTGGGTCTGGCGGCCACCCCGGTCGCCCCGGCCCCGGCCGTGGATCTCGGTGCCGCGCCGGGCCGGCGGGTCGACGGCGCGCTGGTGGTGGACTTCAGCGCGCTGTGGGCGGGTCCGCTGTGCGCGCGGCTGCTGGGGCTGGCCGGGGCGCGGGTGGTCAAGGTCGAGACACCGTCCCGCCCGGACGGTGCCCGGCTGGCCGACGCCGGCTTCTACCGCCTGCTGCACGCCGGCCACCGGAGTGTGGTGCTGGACCCGGCCACCCGCGACGGCCGGGCCGCCATGGCCGGACTGGTCGCGGCGGCCGACTTCGTCGTGGAGGCCTCCCGGCCCCGGGCGCTGGCCGGGTTCGGCCTGGACGCGCGGGCGTGCGCCGCCGCCGGCACGACCTGGGTGTCGATCACCGCCGCCGGCCGGGCGTCGGACCGGGTGGGTTTCGGCGACGACGTCGCGGCCGGCGCCGGCCTGGTCGCCCGGGACGCGGCCGGCACCCCGCTGTTCTGCGGCGACGCGCTCGCCGACCCGCTCACCGGCCTCGCGGCGGCCGTCCTGGCGCTGTCGGCGCCGCCGGGCACCCTGCTCGACGTCCCGATGGCCGGGGTGGTCGCCGCGACCCTCCCGCCCGGCCCGGTGGGCCCGGCACCGGCGGCCGAGTGGGCCGGCGGGCGCTGGGTCGTCGGGGGCCACGAGGTCCGCGCGCCCCGGCACGGCGAGGTCACCGGCACCGCGCCGGCCAGCGGCGCGGACACCGCCGAGGTCCTGCGCGAGGTGGGGTTGTCGTGAGCACCCTGTACCGGCGGGCCGAGGTGGCCGGCGCCGTGCTCGACGTGCTCGTCGTGGCCGACCGGGTCGCCGCCGTCGGGCCAGGCCTGCCGACGGCCGGGGTCGGGGAGGTCGTGGACTGTGCCGGCGGCGCGCTGCTGCCCGGCCTGACCGACCACCACCTGCACCTGCACGCGCTCGCCCGCGCCGCCACGTCCGTCCACTGTGGACCGCCGCTGGACCGGGCCGGCCTCGCCGACGCGCTGCGCCGTGCCACCGCCGACGAGCACGGCTGGGTACGCGGCACCGGCTACACCGAGGACGTCGCCGGCCCGCTGGACGCCGCGGCCCTCGACGCGCTGCACCCCGACCGCCCGGTCCGCGTCCAACACCGAGGTGGCGCCCTGTGGATGCTCAACACCGCCGCCGCCCGCGCCGTCGGACTCGCCACCGCCAGCCACCCCGGAGTGGAACGCGCCGCCGACGGCACCGCCACCGGCCGGCTCTGGCGCGCCGACCCCTGGCTGCGCTCCAGGCTGCCCGCCGGCGCACCGCCGCCACTGGCCGACGTCGGCGCCCGGCTGGCCGCCCACGGCATCACCTCGGTCACCGACGCCACCCCCGACGTGGACCCCGCCGCCTTCGCCGGGGCGCTCCCGCAACACGTGCGCCTGCTCGGCGCCCCGCTGACCGGCCCGGTCCCCGACGGGCTGACCGCCGGCCCGTACAAGATCGTCCTGGCCGACTCCGGCCTGCCCACCCTCGACGACCTGACCGGGGTGATCGCCGCCGCGCACGCCACCGGCCGGGCGATCGCCGCGCACTGCGTCACGGTGGAGGCGCTGGTCCTGCTGCTGGCCGCGCTCGACCTCACCGGCGGCCACCCCGGCGACCGGATCGAGCACGCCGCCCTGGTCCCCGACGACCTGCTGGCCGGCCTGGCCGCCCGGCCGCTGACCGTGGTGACCCAGCCGGCGTTCCTCACCGACCGTGGCGCGGACTACCGGCGCGACGTCCCGGCAGCCGAGCACCGCGACCTGTACCGCTACGCCAGCCTGCTCGCCGCCGGTGTCCCGGTGGCGCCCTCCAGCGACGCACCCTACGGCCCGCTGGACCCCTGGACGGTCATCGACGCCTCGGTGACCAGGGCGATCGCCCCGGACGAGCGGGTGGCGGCCCGGACCGCGCTGGCCGGCTACCTCGCCCCGGCCGACCACCCCGGCGGCCCGCCGCGCCGGGTCGAACCGGGCGCGGTGGCCGACCTGGTCCTGCTGGCCGAACCGCTCGCGCAGACCCTGCGCCACCCCCGCGCGGCGATGGTCCGCCGTACGGTGATCGCCGGGCACCGGGTTCACTGACCCCGGGTCACCGGGCGGCGTCGCGCATGGAGCGGGCGTCGTGGCCGGCGAGCGAGTCGCTGCCGACCTCGGCGTTGTGCGCGTGTGCCACGTGGTGCAGGGCGAACGCGGCGTCCATTCCGGACCGCAGGCCCATCAGGTCCTCGGCGTGGTTGACCGCGCGTTTGGTCAGCGCCAGGCCAAGGCGGGGCATGGTGGCGATCCGGCCGGCCACGGCGAAGGTCTCCGTCGCCAGCTGGTCGCGGGGCACGACCCGGTTGACCATGCCGAGTTCGTGGGCCCGCGCGGCCGGCACCCGTTCACCGAGGAACAGGAACTCCTTGGCGAAGCGCGGGCCCATCACCCACGGGTGGGCGAAGTACTCCACGCCCGGGATTCCCATCCGTACCACCGGATCGGCGAAGAACGCGTCGTCGGCGGCGATCAGCAGATCACAGCTCCAGGCCAGCATCAGACCACCGGCCACGCACGCGCCCTGGACCATGGCGATCGACGGCTTGGGCAGCTCCCGCCACCGCCGGCACATCCCCAGGTACACCTCCGACTCCCGAGCCAGGCGGCTCTCCGCGCCGGACTTGCCGACGTGGTCCCACCACAGGCCGGCGCGGCGGGGGAAGGAGACGTCCGCGTCCCGCTCCGGGGTGCCGATGTCGTGGCCGGCGGAGAAGTGGTCGCCGGCACCGGCCAGGACCAGCACGGCGACCTCGTCGTCGGCCGCGGCCCGGTAGAACGCGTCGTCCAGGGCGTAGGTCATGGCCGAGTTCTGGGCGTTGCGGTAGCGCGGGCGGTTCATCGTGATGACCGCGACCCGGTCGCGGACCTCGTAGGTGACGGGCTGGTCGGACATCAGGACTCCTTGCCTGGGGTGAGGTCGGCGGCGACCGCGCGGCGGTGCCAGCCGGTCGGGCCCCACGCGCCGGCCAGCGCGAGCGCCCGCTTGGCGAACAGGTGCACGTCGGACTCCTCGGTGTAGCCCATCGCGCCGTGGCACTGGATGGACGTCGTCGCCGCGCGCGCGGCGGCCTGACCGGCGAGGACCTTGGCCATCGACACGTGGGTGGCCGCCGCCGGGTCGCCGGTGGCCAGCGAGTGCGCGGCCCGCAGCACGGCCGGGCTGGCCAGTTCGATCGCCAGCGCCAGCTCGGCCAGTTGGTGTTTGACGGCCTGGAAACTGCCGATCGGCACGCCGAACTGCTCGCGCTGGGTGACGTAGTCGACCGTCAGGTCCAGCAGTCGCCTGGCCAGGCCGGTGAGGGCGGCCGAGGTGCCGAGGACGCCCCGCTGCCAGAACACCGCCACCGGCAGGTCGACGGGCGTGCCGTCGGACCGGTAGCGGGCCAGGGCCCGGGTGCGGTCGACCGCCGCCACCGGTTCGAGGTCCACCGTGGACACGACACGCACCGGGGTGCCCCCGGCCCACCCGCCACGCAGCAGGACCGTCGCCCCGACCCCGTGGGCCACCAGGCCGTCGTCGTCCTCGTCCACCGCGATCCGCCCGGTGCCGGCCAGGACCGCGTCCAACGCTCCGGCCGGCAGCGCGGCGCCGAGGGCGGCGCCGGTGACCGTCTCGACCAGCGGGCCGGGCAGGCCGGCGTAGCCGACCTCGGTCAGCACCGGCACCAGGTACACCTCGTCGAGTGCGAGCCCGCCGTCCTGCGCCGCGACCAGCAGACCGGTCACGCCCAGCTCGGCCAGCATCGTCCACACGCGACCGACGGCGGCCGGCTCACCGGCCCAGCCGGCGCGCACCACCTGCGCGGGGCACTCGGCGGCCAGCAGGTCGCGGACCAGGTCCCGGAACTGGGCCTGCTCGGCGCTCAACGCGAACCGCACCAGCGTCACCTCCTCGGCAGGCCGAGCAGCCGCTCGGCCACGATGTTGCGCTGGATCTCGTTGGTACCGGCGTAGATCCGCCCGCCGAGGGCGAACAGCAGCCCCTTGCTCCACGGACCGGCGACCTCCGCCTCCGCGCCGAGCAGACCGGCGGCGCTCTCGTGCAGCCGCACGTCCAGCTCCGACCAGCACAGCTTGCTCAGACTCGACGCCGCGCCGAGCTCACCGCCGTCGGCCAGGCCGGTGACCTGGCTCAGCGTCATCAGCTGGTAGGCCTGCGCGTCCATCCACGCCTGGGCGACGTCCTCGGTCACCGCGCCCGTCCGCTCGACCGACAGCGCGACCAGGCGTTCGGCGGTGGCCAGGAACCGGCCGGGGGAGCGCAGGCTCAGCCCGCGCTCGGACCCGGTCGTGGCCATCGCCACCCGCCAGCCGTTGCCGACCCCGCCCAGCACGTCCTCGTCGGGCACGAACACCTCGTCGAGGAACACGTCGGCGAAGCCCTCGTCACCGTCGAGGCGGGTGAACCCGTTGACCGTCACGCCCTGGGCGTCCAGCGGCACCAGGAAGTAGGTCAGGCCCCGGTGCCGGCTCTGCTCCTGGTCGGTGCGGAACAGGCCGAACAGGTGGGTGCAGAACGCGCCCCGGGTCGTCCAGGTCTTCTGCCCCGACAGCCGCCACCCGCCGGCCGCCTCGTCGCGCACCGCCCGGCTGGTGATGGCCGCCAGGTCACTGCCGGCGCCCGGCTCGGACCACCCCTGGCACCACAGCTGCTCGGCCGCCGCCATCGCCGGCAGGTACCGGTCCTGCTGGTCGGGTGTGCCGAACTCGAACAGCGTCGGCGCGAGCAGGAAGATGCCGTTCTGGGTGACCCTGGCCGGGGCGCCGGCGCGGTGGTACTCCTCCTCGAAGATGAGCCACTCCCACAGCGACGCCTCCCGCCCGCCGTAGGCGCGCGGCCAGGACACCACCGACCAGCCGGCGTCGAACAGGCGCCGCTCCCACTCGACGTGGGCGGCGAAGCCCTCCCTGGTGTCCCCGGACGGCAACGGTCGCGCCGGCACGTTGTCCGCCAGCCACGACCGTGCCTGGTCCCGGAAACGCCGCTCCTCGGGGGAGTAACTCATGTCCACGACAGGATTCCGTCCTCAGTGCTCGTTGGCCCAGTCCATGAACTGGGTGTCGATCACCTGCTCGGTGGTCAGCGGTTCGTCGTAGGTCAGCAGGTCCGGCCACTGCCGCCACACCTGCTCGTGGGTGGCGACGTACTCGTCCGGGAAGGACAGTTCGGTCGGGTAGAGGTCGCTGGTGGACTGTTGCAGTGTCTCCACCGGCTGCTCCAGCTGCTCGGCGATGTCGGCGACCCGCTCCGGGTCGGCCAGGTAGTCGCCCTGGAGCTTGTCGACGAACGTGGAACGCAGGGCGGCCACGAAGACCTTGCCGGCGTCGGGGTTGTCCCGCAGCAGCGACGGTCCGAACAGGAGTGTCGTGTTGTTCCAGCCGTCCGGGAACTGCGGCGAGACCCGCACCGCGCTGTTGTTCTTCTCCAGCGCCACGTCCAGCGGTTCCTGCACGATCGCGCCGGAGATCGAGCCGTTCTCCAGTGCCGGCACCGCGTCCGAGGCGCTCATGGTGACGATCTCGACCTCGTCGACGCCGACCCCGCCGGACTCCAGCAGCTGGCTGAAGGCCACCATCGAGGTCCCGGTGTTGCCCTGGCTGGAGGCGAACTTCTTGCCGCGCAACATGGACGGCTCGAACTCGCGTCCGTTCAGCAGGGCCGAACTGACCCAGATCCCGCCGCCGGACTCCTCGGACAGGTAGTTGCCGGGCGAGACCATCCGCACGTCGGCCCCGCCGGCCACGGCGTTGAACAGCCCGACGCTCGGGCCGGTCCAGATACCGTCGAGCTTGCCGGTGGCCAGCAGCGGGAACGCCTCGTCGGAGGCGAGCGTCTCGATGGTGACGTCGAGGTTGCGCTCGTCGAACTTCTTCCACGCCTTGGCCATGATCGGCGCCAAGATGGGCAGTTGCTTGCCGGGGATGGCGATGGTCAGTTCGGTGCGCTCGGTGAGCTTGCCGTCATCGCCGATGGTCGCCCCGCCGCCGGACGCCTCCGGCGACCCGCAGCCGACCGCGAACATCGCCAGGCCCGCGACCACCGCCAGGGCGCCACGACCACGCTGTCGATTCATGTTTCCTCCGATTGAACTAGTCGCGGCGAGCGGCTGTGCTCGGTGCCCACGGCACGCAGACGCGACTGAGCAGTTGGACCAGCAGTGAGAGCAGGTAGCCGAGCAGGGCGACCACGACGATGCCGACGTACATCCGGTCGGCGGCGAAGATGGACCAGGAGTTCCAGATGCGGTAACCGATGCCCTCGTCACCGCTGACGAACTCCACGCCCACCACGATCAGCACGGCGTTGCCCACCGAGATGCGCAGGCCGACGAGCACCTGGGGGAGGACGGCGGGCAGCGTGACGTGCCGCATCCTTCGCCAGCCGCGCACGTCGAACGCGGTCGCGGCCTCCCCGTAGGCGCCGGGAAGGTCCAGGATGGCCTCCAGGACGCTGATCCAGGCGATGAAGAACACCCCGAGTCCCACCAGGATGACCTTCGGCAGTTCCCCGACACCGAAGATCAGCAGCAGCAGCGGGAGCACCGCGAGCTTCGGAATGGTGTAGAGCGCGGACAGCAGTGGTTCCAGCGCCGCCCGCGCGATCCGGGACAGGCCGAGCAGCAGGCCGGCGACGGTGCCGACGACGAAGCCGCTGACCAGTCCGATGAGCAGGACCCGCACGGTCACCGTCAGGTCGGTGAGCAGGATGCCGTTGCCGATCATGTCGACCGCGGTCGAGCCGATCTGGCTCGGCGCGGGGAAGAACCGGGTGTCGATCAGGCCGGCGTTGGCGCACAGCTCCCAGGCCACCAGCAGCACGACCGGCACCAGCACGCCCAGCAGCCGGCGTTCCAGCCGGCGGCGGCGGGCGAACGCGCGCGGGTTGCGTTCCTGCTGGCCGGGTTGGACGCGCCAGCGGCGCCGGCCGTCGTCGCCGGTGCCGGTGGTCCGGTCGGAGATCTGCGAGGCCCTCACCGCGCACCTCCGACCAGCGACCGGTCGACCTCGTCGCGCAGCTGCGCCCAGATCTCGCCCTCGAGTTCGGCGAACTCGGGCGCGGTGCGGATCTGCGGCGAGCGCGGCCGGTCGAACGGCACGCGGATGTCGGCGATGATCCGCCCGGGCCGCGCGGACATGACCACGATGCGGTCGCCCAGCAGGATCGCCTCCTCCAGGCTGTGGGTGACGAACACGACCGTGCGGCGGTCCTGCTGCCACAGGGCGAGCAGCTCCTCCTGGAGCACCCGGCGCAGCTGCGCGTCCAGCGCGGCGAACGGCTCGTCCATCAGCAGCACCTCCGGCTCGACGGCCAGCGCGCGGGCGATGGACACCCGCTGGCGCATGCCGCCGGACAGCGCCGCCGGGTAGGCGCGGCGGAACTGGGACAGGCCAAGGCGTTCGAGCCACTTGTCGACCCGGGCGTCGCACTCGGCGCGCGGCAGGCGGCGGCCCTCGAAGCCGAACCGGACGTTCTGCTCGACGGTCTTCCACGGGAAGATGCTGTAGTCCTGGAAGACCATGGCCGTCGGCGGCAGGACCGGGTCGTCGGCGAACACGTCAACGGTGCCGGCGCTCGGCCGGTGCAGGCCCATGATCATTCGCAGGAGCGTGGACTTGCCGCATCCGGAGGGCCCGACCAGGCACACGAACTCGCTGTCGTCGACGGTGAGCGTGACGTCACTGAGTGCCTCGACCGGATTCCTGCCCTCGTAGCGTTTCCCCACTTCCGAGATTTGTATCTTGGTTACCACGCGGTCTCCATTGACTGAGTTCTTCGTGGACCGACGGCCTCGTGGTCGTCAACGATGTGGTCGTCACCATAGTGTTTCGGGACCTTAATAGTAAGGCCTCTTACTAATTGTCGTCGGCGTCCAACAGTTCCGACACCGAACCCGCCGAGGCGATGAACTCCTCGACCAACCGGCCGACCACCATCGCGCAGGTCTCCTGCCGGCGCAGCTGCCCGACGACCTGCCCGAGCGGCGTGCCGAGCACCTCAGGAATCCCGTGCTCGACCGCACTGGTCATCGCGTCCCGCACCAGCAGTCCCTGCTGTGGCGCGGGAAGCGGGCGCGGCGCGCCGTCCTCCTCCCACGCCTTCACCCACGGCGTGCGCAGCAGCCGCACCGGCTTGCCGGAGTACGATTTGGACACCACGGTGTCCGAAGAGGACGCGTCGAGCAGCCGCGCCACCAGACCCGGCTGCAGGTCCGACTCCTGGGTCGTCAGCCACGCCGACCCCAGCCACGCGCCCTGCGCGCCCAACGCCAGCGCCGCCGCCACCTGCCGCCCGTCGGCGATCCCGCCGGCGGCCAGCACCGGCCGGTCCCCGGCGAGGTCCACGACCTGGGGCACCAGCACCATCGTGGAGATGTCGCCGACGTGCCCACCGGCCTCGTTGCCCTGCGCGATCAGCACGTCCATGCCGCCGTCGAGCTGGCGCTGGGCCTGGCGAGGCGTGCCGACCAGCGCGCCGAGCACGATCCCCCTGGCCCGCGCCCGGTCGGCGAGGTCCTCGGGCGGCAGGCCGAGCGCGGAGACCAGCATGGCGATGTCGGCGTCCAACGCGACCTCGGCCAGCGCCCGCGCGTTGTCCGGGGTCAGCTTGTGCGCCGAGTACAGCCGGGCACTGTCCTGGTCGGCCGGCGCCGGCACGTCGAAGCGCTCCATCAGCCCCCGGACGAACGCCCGGTGCTCGTCGGGCACGCTCGCGCCCAGCGCGTCCAGGTCGTTGCCGGCGAAGGTCGTCGGGAAGATCAGGTCGACGCCGAAGGGCCGCCCGCCGCTCTGCTCGGCGATCCACTCCAGGTCGACGGCCAGCTCCTCGGGACTGTGCCGGGAGACGCCGAGCACGCCGAACCCGCCGGCCCGGCTCACCGCCGCCACCACGTCCCGGCAGTGGCTGAACGCGAAGATCGGGTACTCGATCCCGAGCCGCACGCAGATGGGCGTTCTCATGAGGACTCCTCACTGGTCTGGTCGTCGGCCGGTGGTTGGTCGCGCAGCACGCGGCGCAGCACCTTGCCGGCGGCGTTCTTGGGCAGCGACGCGCGCAGCGACACCGTGGTGGGCACCTTGAACCCGGCGAGCACCGTGGCGCAGTGCGCCCGCAGCCGCTCGCCGGTCACGGTCGTGCCCGGCCGGGGGACGACGGCCGCGGCCGGCACCTCGCCGAGCGTGGGGTGGCGGACCGGGAAGGCGGCGGCCTCCAGCACGTCCGGGTGCGCCAGCAGGGCCTCCTCGATCTCGGCCGGCGCGATGTTGTAGCCGCCGCGCACGATCAGGTCCCGCAGGCGGTCGACGTAGTACAGGAAGCCGTCGCGGTCGTAGCGCACGAGATCGCCCGAGCGCAGCCAACCGCCGCGCAGCACGGCCTCGGTCGCGGCCGGATCGTTGTGGTAGCCGCGCATCATCGACGGTCCACGCAGGACCAGCTCGCCCGGCTGGTCAGGGCCGACCTCCCGGTCGTGCTCGTCGAGCACCCGCACGGCCGTGTACCGGCCGGCGACCCGGTTGCCGATCGAGCCCGGGTGACCGGGCAGGTACTCCTCGGGCAGATAGGTCCCGCCGGGGCCGGCCTCGGTGAACCCGTAGGTCTGCATCAGGGCCACGCCGGGCAGCGCCGCGCGCAGCCGGGCGATCACCGCCGGGGCCATGGCGGAGCCACCGAAGTCCAGTACCCGCAACGAGGTCAGGTCGTGGTCGGCGAACCGGTCGTGGTCGAGCCAGTACTGGTAGACGCTGGGCACCGCGACGTACACCGTGGACCGGTGGCGGGCGACGCGTTCCAGCGTCGGCCCGACGTCGGGCTGGTCGACCAGGAAACCGGCGCCCGACCACAGCGCGGCCAGCCCGTTGAAGTGCAGGCCGGCGCCGCTGAACACCGGGAACGGGCTGTGCACCACGTCGCCGGGGGTCAGCCGGAAGCAGTCGGCCCAGCCGATGCCGGCGGCCAGCGCCGAGCCGTGGGTGTGCTCGACGCCCTTGGGCAGCCCGGTCGTGCCGGAGGTGTAGAGGATGACGGCGAGGTCGTCCTCGGTCACCGGGTGGTCCTCGACCGGCTCGGCGGACAGCTCCGCCAGCCAGCGTCCGTCCGGGTCACCGGGGGTCAGCACCCGCGCGCCGCTGTGCCCGACCAGCTGCGCCGCCTCGGCGGGGGAGAGCCGGGGGTTGAGCGGGACGTTGACCGCGCCGGCCCGCAGCACCGCGTGGTAGAGCACCAGCGCCTCGCCGCCCCGGTCGTTGCCCAGCGACCAGGCCAGCGTCGACCCCGGCTCGACCAGCCCCCTGGCCAGCAGCCCGGCCGCCAGCCGGCGCGACCTGGTGTCCAGTTCGGACAGCGTGAGCGTGCGGTAGTGCCCGCCGACCAGGCCGGTGACCGCCGTCCGGTCGGGGTGGGCGGCGGCACGGTCGGCCAGCAGGGCGGGGATCGTCCGGGGGCCGAACTCGGCCGGTAGCCGGGGGTTCGTCACGTCGGCCACCTCTCAGTCGCTGGAGGGCAGCGGCTTGGCCGCGAGGACCGGCAGGACGTCGTCACCGACCGACAGCGTGCCGGCGCCGGCCCTGGTCACCAGGACCTCGACCCGCCCGTCGCCGGTGCGGCCGTAGCGTTTGCCGAGCTGGGTGCCGGTGTCCAAACCGGACTCCGGGGAGCCGCCGGCCCGGTCGGCGTCCAGCGCGACCATGGGCCGGCCGCCGCAGTGCAGCCGGTCGACGCCCTCCGCGCGGACCACGATGATCTCGGTGTCACACACCTGGCTGCGCAGCCTGGTCCCGGTGCGCAGCGTCCCGTCCGTCATGACCCTCCCTCGATCAACCGCTGCCGCAGTTCGCGGCGCAGCAGCTTGCCGGTGGCGTTGTAGGGCAGCTCGGCCACGGCGACGATCACGTCCGGGGTGCGCGCGGAGCGCAGCCTGGCCCGCACCCACTCCCGCAGCTCCGCCGGCTCGACGGTCCCGTTCGGACAGACGACGGCCGCCGCGAGCTTCTCGCCCCACTCCTGGTCGGGCAGCCCGACCACGCCGGCGTCGGACACCAGCGGGTGGGCGGTCAGCACGTCCTCGACCTCGGCCGGGGCGATGTTCTCCCCGCCTCGGATGACCGTGTCGTCGGCGCGGCCCCGGACGAACAGGTAGCCCTCGTCGTCGATCCGCGCCTCGTCCCTGGTGCCGAACCAGCCCTGCGCGTCGAGCACCGACCCGGTGCCGACGTACTCGCCGGAGACCTGTTCGCCGCGGACCAGCAGTTCGCCGTAGCCGTCCTGGTCCGCGTCGCGCACCCGCAGCTCGATCCCCGGCACCGCACGGCCCACACTGGACAGTCGCGCCCGGACGGTGGGGTCCGGTGCGGCCAGGGCGGCGCGGTGGTCCTCGGGGGTCAGTACGGCGATCGTCGAGCTGGTCTCGGTCAGCCCGTAGGCGTTGGTGAACGCGACGTCCGGGAACACCCGCAGTGCCCGCTCCAGCACGGTCGGTGGCATGCGTGCGCCGCCGTAGGCCAGTGCCCGCAACGGCGACGCCGCCGGTTCACCGTCCAGGTGGGACACCAGGCGGGCGAGCATGGTCGGTACGACCATGGCCGAGGTGATCCCCTCCCGGCGCACGGTGTCCAGCCAGTCGGCCGGGTCGAACCGGGGCAGGTGCACCAGCCGGCGTCCGGACAGGACGTTGGTGATCGCCGAGCCGATGGCGGCGACGTGGTAGGGCGGGACGCTGACCAGGGTGGCCTCGTCCTCGCCGGCGCCGCCGAGGTCGACGGTGTTGAGCACGTAGGAGGTCAGGTGGCGGTGGCGTAGTGGGACGGCCTTCGGCTCGGCGGTGGTGCCGCTGGTGAACAGCAGTACCGCGATGTCCTCGTCGGCCGGTTGTCCTTGCGGGACACCGGGTTCCGCGCTGGCCAGGATGTCGAGCCACTGTGCGGTGGGGACCGGGTTGGCGCCGATGGCGCGCAGCCGGTCGCACTGGTCGTCGTCGGCGACCACGGTGGCGCCGTCGAGGCGGTCGAGCACGGCGGCGAGGCGGTCGTCGGCGAGCCGGTAGTTCAGTGGCGCGAAGGGGATCGCGGCGTAGGCGGTGCCGAAGACGCCGATCGGCACGGCCGGTCCGTTCAGGCCGAGGAACGCGAGGCCGGCGGCGTCGCGCTGGCGCAGCCAGGCGGCGGCGGCGATGGCGCGCTGTCGCAGACCGCTCACCGGCAGTCCCGGCCGGCGGCCGAGAACCGGCCGCTCGGACACCAGGTCCGCCGCTGTGTCGAGCAGTACCGCGAGGGTCATCCGCGCTCTCCGTAGCCTTGACGACGAATCGTAAAGGTACCTAACATTAAGGACCGTTAACTAGTCAAGAGAGGATTCCGGGTGAAACCTGACAACGCCAACGAGGACGGACAGGTCACCGTGGAACGCCACGGCCGGGTCACCGTGGTGACGCTCGACCGGCCGGCGAAACACAACGCCTACACGCCCGAGATGTTCCACCAGTTGATGGCCGCCTTCGACGAGTTCGCCCGCGACGACGACCTCGACGTCGCCATCCTCACCGGCGCCGGTGAGAAGTCCTTCTGCACCGGCGCCGACCTCGGCAAGACCATCACCAAGCTGACCGCCGGGGCGCCGCGCCACTTCGCCGACATCACCAAGCGCTTCTTCTCCGACATCTACAAGCCGATCATCGGCGCGGTGAACGGCCTGTGTGTCGCGGGTGGACTCGAGATCCTCCAGGGCACCGACCTGCGGATCGCCGTGCCGCACGCCAAGTTCGGGCTCGGCGAGGTCCGCTGGGGCATCACCCCCGGCGGCGGCTCGCACGTGCGCCTGCCCCGGCAGATCCCCTGGGCGGTCGCCATGGAGATCCTGTTGATGGGCCGCCCGATCAGCGCCCAGCGCGCCTACGAGGTCGGCCTGGTCAACGAGATCGTCGAGCCGGACCGGCTGCTGGACCGGGCGATGGAGATCGCCACGACGCTCTCGTCCAACGCGCCGCTCGCGGTGCGCGCGGCCAAGGAGATCGCGGTCCGGGGCATGCAGCTGGAGATGCCCTTCGAGCTGGAGTACTACATCTCCGGCGCGGTGCTGCGCACCGAGGACGCCAAGGAGGGCCCCCGCGCGTTCACCGAGAAGCGACCGCCTGTCTACAAGGGACGGTGAGGGGTGACCGCACAGGCGCTGCGCGGCGTCGCGGCGGTGGTCGGGGTGGGGGAGAGCGCCTACACGCGCGGTGGCACCGACGGGGTCACCGACGTCTCGGTCGCACTGGACGCCTCGACCGCCGCCCTCGCCGACGCCGGACTGACCCCCGGTGACGTCGACGGGCTGGTCCCGCCCTACATGGGGGCCACCGCCGAGGAACTCATCGCCAACCTCGGGCTGACCGGGGTCCGGTTCTGCGCCCAGGTCAACCTGGGCGGCGCGAGCCCGGTGGCCGCACTCGGGTACGCCGCGTCGGCCGTGGCCGCCGGGCTGGCCAGGACCGTGCTGGTCCCGGTCGGCTGGGCCGGCTACAGCGGCCGGCGCGCGCGGGCGCTGTCGGCCGCGGAACCGACCACGTCCTACCGCAAGGCGGTCCGCGGCCTGTACGCGCCCAACGGCGTGCACAGCCCCTCCCAGGTCTACGCGCAGGTCGCGCGGCGCCACCAGCACGAGTTCGGCACGCCGGCCGAGGCGCTGGGCAGGGTCGCGGTCAACACCCGCGCGCACGCCGTCGCCACGCCCAACGCCATCATGCGCAAGCCCATGGCCCTCGCGGACCACCTGGCGTCACGGTGGATCGTGGAGCCCTACCGGCTGCTGGACTGCTGCATGGACAGTGACGCCGGGGCGGCGGTCGTGGTCACCGCGGCCGACGACCCCCGGCACACCGGGCGGGCCCGCGCGGTGCTCGACGGCTGGGCCGACGCCCGCCCGTCCGAGCCGCTGGACATGTACAACCGGGCGGACTTCTTCGAGACCGGGCTGACCACCGCCGCGCCGGCCGCGTGGGCGATGGCCGGGGTCGGACCGTCGGACATGGACTTCGCGCAGATCTACGACTGCTTCACCTTCGAGGTGCTCCAGCAGTTGGAGGAGGCCGGGTTCTGCGGGCGTGGTGAGTCCGGCGACTTCGTCCTGTCCGGACACACCGACCCCGGCGGCCGGCTGCCGATCAACACCCACGGCGGCCTGCTGTCCCAGGCACACGCGCTGGGGATGAACCACGTCGTGGAGGCCGTGCGCCAACTGCGGCACGAGGCCGGCCCCCGGCAGGTCGACGGCGCCCGGCTGGGCGTGGTCACCGGCTGGGGCGACCTCGGCGACGGCAGCATCGCGGTGCTGCGCAGGGAGGGGCGATGAACCAGGTCAGGCTCCAGCACTGCCCGGCGTGCCGACGCTGGTACGCCATGGCGAGGGACCGCTGCGGCTGCGGCACGCCGCTGGTGGTCGCGCCGGTGTCCGGTCGCGGCACGGTCTTCTCCGCCACGGTCACCCACCAGGCGATGACCGAGGAGTACGCCGCCCGGGTGCCGTACCAGACGGTCCTGGTCGAGCTGGCCGAAGGACCCAGGGTGCTCGCGCTGGTCGACGGCCCGCCGCTGCCCCTCGGCGCCGAGGTGTCGGTCGTGGACTCCGCGCCGGCCGGCGCGGACGTGCCGAGCACGGCGCTGCTGGTCGAGCGGAGCCGCCGGTGACCGCCCTGCTGACCGGGCTGACGGTGGGCGACCTGTCCACCGGTCTGGCCGGGGTGTACGCCGCGCGGCTGTGCCACGAACTCGGCGCGACCGTCCACCGCCCGGCCGGCCTGCCGGTGCGCTTCAGCGACGCGGGCACCGGCGGCCTGCCGGCCGCGCGCGCGGCCCTGACCGGCTACCTCACCGAGGGCTCGCTGCCGGCGGGCCCCGGTGCCGTCGAGTCGGCGGACCTGGTGCTCGACGACGGCACGCTCGACGTCGCCGCGCTGCGCGCCCGGCGCCCGGAGGTGGTGGTCGTGACGATCACCGACTTCGGGTCGACCGGGCCGTGGACCGGCCGCCCGGCGACCTCGGCGGTGCTCCAGGCCGCCGCCGGGTCGACGGCCTGGCGCGGTGAGCCGTCGGCGCCGCCGGTACAGGCCGGCGGGGAGATCGAGCAGTACCTGGCCGGCGCCTACGCCCTGGCCGGTGCCCTGGCCTGCCTGCGCGGCGCGGCCCGTACCGGCCTCGGCGACCACCTCGACCTGTCGGTCCTGGAGGCCACCAACCTCGGCCTGACGACCTTCGGCACCACCCACGCCAGCCTGTGGGGCCACGAGGGCACCGACTTCCCCGGCCGGTCGGTGCAGATCCCGGCGATCGAACGCACCCGCGACGGCTGGGTCGGCCTGTGCACGATCTCCGCGCGCCAGCGCCAGGACCTGATGGTCCTGGTCGGGCGCCCGGACCTGGCCGACGACGAGTCGCTGGCCTACGGCACCGCCCGCCAGCAGCGCCAGGACGAGCTGAAGGCCGCGATCGTGGACTGGGCGGCGTCGCTGACCACCGCCGAGGTCGTCGACCTCGCCTCGGCGTTCCGGATCCCGGTCGCCCCGGTCGGCTCCGGGGACACCCTGCTGGACAACGAACAGCTGCGCGAGCGCGGCTTCTTCACCACCGGCGCCGACGGCCTGACCCGCCCCGGCCCGCCGCTGCGGTTCACCGGGGACGGGACGGCACCGTCCCGGCCGGACACCGGTGACCGCGACGGTCTGCCGCTGGCCGGGCTGCGGGTGCTGGACCTGACCGCGTGGTGGGCCGGCCCGGCCAGTACCCACCTGCTGGCGGCACTGGGTGCCGACGTGGTGAAGGTCGAGTCGGCGCGTCGCCCGGACGGGATGCGCCTGTCGTTCGTCGCCGACCCGACCGCGCGCCAGTGGTGGGAGTACGGCCCGGTGTACTTCGCGCTCAACACCAACAAGCGCGGCATCGCCCTCGATTTGTCCACATCGGAGGGTGCGGCGGTGCTGGGTGACCTCGCCCGGCGCGCCGACGTGCTGATCGAGAACTTCACCCCGCGCGTGCTCGACTCGTTCCCGCTGGACTGGCCGGCGGTGCGCCGCGACAACCCCCGTCTGGTCACCGTGCGGATGCCGGCCTTCGGTCTGACCGGGAGCTGGCGCGACCGCACCGGCTTCGCCCAGACCATCGAGCAGGCCAGCGGGCTGGCCTGGACCACCGGCTACCCGGACGGCCCGCCGCTGGCCCCGCGCGGGGTGTGCGACCCGCTGGCCGGCGTGCACGCGGCGCTGGCCTGCCTGGCCGCGCTGCGCCACCGCGACCGGACCGGCGTCGCCGGCACGGTCGAGGTGCCGATGCTGGAACTGGCCGTGCGTGCCAGCTTCGGACAGCTCGCCGCCTGGCAGGTGGCCGGCATCGCCCCGCAACGGCTGGGCAACCGCGACCCGAGCCACGCCCCGCAGGGCGTCTACCCGAGCGCCGAGCCGGACCGGTGGATCGCGCTGAGCGTGCGCGACGACCGGGAGTGGGCGGCGCTGGCCGGCCTCATCGGCCAGCCGGCCCGGACCGCCGGGCAGCGCCGCCACCACCACGACGAGATCGACGAGGCGATCACCCGCTGGACCCGCCGCCACCCGCCGGCCGAGCTGGTCGCGGCCCTGGAGGCGCACGGTGTCCCGGCGGCCGTGGTCACCGGACCCGGCCGGCTGACCGGCAACCCGCAGCTGGCCCACCGGCGGTTCTTCGAGCCGGTCGACCACCCCGTCGCCGGAACCCATGTGGTGCCGGGACTTCCGTTCCGCTCGGCGCGCCACGACGTGCGGTGGAACCGCACGGCGGCGCCGACGCTGGGCCAACACACCGCCGAGGTGCTCACCGAGTGGCTCGGCCTGACCGACCAGGACATCGCGACGCTGGCCGAGGTGACCGCCGACTGGCCCGACGCGTACGACAACGGCAGGAGCGAGTGACGTGAAGGTTCCCTTCGAGCAGTACGCCGACGCCTACCGGCACGTCCGGATGCGCCGCGAGGACGGCATCCTGGAACTGACCCTGCACAGCGACGGTGGCCCGCTGCGCTGGGGCGACGGCCCGCACTCCGAGCTGGGGCACTGCTTCGCCGACGTCGCCGCCGACCGGGACAACCGGGTCGTGATCATCACCGGCGCCGGTGACCGGTTCATCTCGGGCCTGGACGACAGCTGGGTCGGCACGATGACCCCCGAGCTGTGGAGCCGGATCTTCCACAACGGGCACCGGCTGCTGCTCAACCTGCTGGACATCGAGGTCCCGGTGATCGGCGTGCTCAACGGCCCGGCGCGGGTGCACGCCGAGATCGGCCTGCTCAGCGACATCGTGCTGGCCAGCGACCGGGCCGAGTTCGCCGACTCGCCGCACTTCAGGGCCGGCGCGGTCCCCGGCGACGGCGTGCACGTGGTCTGGCCGCTGCTGCTGGGCCCCAACCGGGGCCGCTACTTCCTGCTGACCGGCCAGCGGATCTCCGCCGCGCAGGCGCTCGACCTCGGTGTGGTGAACGAGATCCTGCCGCACGGCACGGTCCTGGACCGGGCCTGGGAGCACGCCCGCGACCTGGCCCGCCAGCCCGACACGACGCTGCGCTACGCCCGCGCGGCGATCACCGGCTCGCTGCGCCGGTCGCTGCGCGCGGACCTCACCGCCGGCCTCGCGCTGGAAGGCCTTGGCGCACACGGGAGCTGGCCGGACGGCTCGGCGCCCACCGGCCCCGCTGTGGTTAGGTGATCGGTGTGAGTTCTCGCAACGGCGACGCGGCCCCCGGCACCCGTGACGCGTGGTCGGTCGCGGTCATCACCGGCGACGAGCCGGAACGGGTGCTGATCGGCCGGCGGCTCGTGCAGTTGGCGCAGGTCATCGTGCGGCTGGAGGAGCTGTCGCTGCACAAGCTGGACCTGAGCTACCGGCAGATGCGCATCCTCAAGCACGTCAACGCCGGCGTGTCCTCCGCTCGCGACCTCGCGCAGTTCTTCGGCATCACGCCGCCGGCCATCTCCGAGACCCTGGAGGCGTTGGTCCGCCGCGACCTGCTGGTGCGCGAACCGAATCCGAACGACCGCCGCGCGGTGGTGCTGCGGTTGACGGCCGCCGGCGCGAAACTGTGCCAGCGTTCCCAACTCGCCGAGGACGAGCTGGCCGAGGACATGCTGACCACCCTCGACCAGCAGGGCGTCGAGGACCTCGGCGCCCTGCTCGCCAACCTGCTCGCCCCCAACCAGGAACGCCTGCTGTCCCAACGCCGGGACCGCGACACCCGCCGCCGGGGCGACACCGTCAGGACGTGAACCGCCGCTCGGCCCAGCCGGTGAACGCGAAGGTCAGGCAGGCGCCGGCGCCCAGTGCGGTGAGCAGCACGGCCGGGTCGCCGGTGGCGAGGAACAGCGCGCCGGCCGCGCTGGCCACGGTGAACCCGACCGCGCCCCACGCGTAGAGCACCGAGAAACCGGCTGACCAGTCAGCCGGTGGCAGCGCGTCGGTCACGGTGAGGCTGCGGGCGGTGCTGGCGGCGGCCTGGAAGAACCCCGCGCAGCCGACCAGCGCGACCGTGGCCACCGGCGAGTCCAGCACGCCGACGGCCGCGACGATCGCGCCGAACACCGAGGCCAGCAGCAGGGTGTGCAGCAGCGCGGGACCGGCCCAGCGTCGCAGTCCGTAGAGGAAACTGCCGGCCACACTGGACACGGCCAACGCGGAAAGCGCGATCCCGGCCCATTCCGGTGGCCCGCCGCGTCGTTCCAGCACCCCGGGCAGGCTCACCTCGACCGCCGCCTGCACCGCCAGCACGACGGTCACCACGACCGCCGAGGGCCAGATCGACCGCAGGACCCGCCGCCGGGGTCCCGGTCGTGGCCCGTCCGCGCCGGGCAGGGCCGGCGGCAGGCGGGTGGCGACCGGCACGGTCGCCAGCAGTGCCCCGGCCACCGCCAGCAGGGCGGCGTCGGCGCTGCCGGCCACCACGGCGGCGGCCGCCAGCGCGGGGCCGGCGACCTGGCAGAGCTGGTTCGCGATCACGTCCAGCGCCAGGGCGTTGGCCCGCGCGCCGGGGGCGGCGGCCACCAGCAGGGTGCGCAGCCCACCGAAGGTCCCGCTGGCGACACCGCCGCCCAGCGCCGCGAGCGGCACGGCCACCGCCGGGACCCCGAGTCGCAGCGACGCCACCACACCGGCCAGGGCGAGCGCCTCCGCGACCGCGACCCACGACAGTTCCCGGCGCAGCGGGCGGCGTTGGATCCGCGCGCCCATCACCGGCGCGCCGAGCGCCTCACCGGCCGCGTAGGCACCGGCGAGCACCGCGCCCCACGCGTAGGACCCGGTGTGCTGCCCGGCGGCGAACACCGAGGCGAGCGGGACGGTGCACACGGCCAGCCGGGTGGACAGCGTGGCCGCCAGCCACCACCAGGTCACCGGCCGGGCCAGCAGTGCCGCGTACCCGGCCACCGGTCACCTCCGCGCGTCGCCCCCATTCTCCCGTACCACTGGGTGGCACATCTGGACCGTTGTGCGGACTTCGTCTAGGGTCCTCGCCGTGACCACGGACGACAGCGGGGTACGCAGCGTGCAGCGCTGCGTCGACATCCTGGGGCTGCTCACCGAGTCCCGGCCGGCGGTCTCGGTGGCCGAGATCGTGCGCGAGACCGGCCTGGCCAAGACCACCGTCATCCGGCTCGTGCAGACCCTGGAACGCAACGGCCTGCTCTGGGCCACCGCACACGGCTACCTGGCCGGCCCGAGCCTGTGGCGCTGGGCGCACCTGGCCAGGGGCAGCTGGGAACTCCCGCCGGAGGCCACCGAGCTGATGCGCGAACTGGCGCGACGGCACGGCGAGACCGTCAACCTCTACGTCCGCCGCGACGTCCACCGCGTGTGCGTCGCCCAGCAGGAGAGCCAGCAGGCGCTGCGCCACGTGGTGCGCATCGGTGACGAACTGCCGCTGTGGGGCGGCGCGGCGGCCACGGTCCTGCTCGCCGACGCCGACGACGAGCACCTGGCCAGGGTCGCCGCGACGTCCCCGCACGGCGACCTCGCCACCCTGCGCGCCGGGGTCGACGAGGCGGCCGCGCGCGGCTGGGCGGTGAGCCACGGCGAACGCGAGGCCGGGCTGTCGGCCGTCGCCGTCCCGGTCCAGGGCCGCGCCGGCACGGTCATCGCCGCGCTGTCGCTGTCCGGGCCGAGCGTGCGGTTCCCCGACGAGCGGGTCGCCGAGTTCGCCGCCGCGCTCACCGAGGCCGCCGGGCAGCTCCACCGCCGTGGCTTCGACCACCCGTTCCGCCAGGCGGGGAGCTGAGGACATGGCGCCGCTGCACGGGATCCGCGTCCTGGACCTGACCAACGTGCTGGCCGGCCCGTACTGCGCCTACCAGCTGATGCTCTTCGGCGCCGAGGTGGTGAAGGTCGAGGCCCTGGCTCGGGGGACCTGGCCCGCCAGCTCGGCCCGGACCCCGCGCTCAACGACGCCGGCCTCGGCGCGTCGTTCCTCGCCCAGAACGCCGGCAAGAAGTCGGTCGAACTCGACCTCAAGGACGACGAGGACCGCGCGGTGTTCACCGACCTGGTGCGCGGCGCGGACGTGCTGGTGGAGAACTTCCGCGCGGGCGTACTGGGCCGCCTCGGGTTCGACGCCGACCGGCTGCGCGCGATCAACCCCCGGCTGGTCTACTGCGCCATCACCGGGTTCGGGCAGACCGGCCCGAGCAGCCAGGCCCCGGCCTACGACCAGATCATCCAGGGCCTGTCGGGGATGATGAGCGTCACCGGCACCGAGGACACCGCGCCGCTGCGCGTCGGTTTCCCGGTCTGCGACACGATCGGCGGCCTGATGGCGGCGCTGTCGATCACCTCGGCGCTCGCCGGCCGGGAACGGACCGGGCAGGGCTGCTTCCTGGACCTGTCGATGCTGGAGGCGTCGGTCTCGGCGATGGGCTGGACGGTGTCCCACCACGTGATCGGTGGCGTGACCCCGGTGCCGGCCGGCCGGCAGAACGCGACGGCCGCGCCGTCGGGCACGTTCGAGACCGCCGACGGGCTGCTGAACATCGCCGCCAACCGCCAGTCCCAGTTCGAGACGCTGTGCCGGCTGCTGGGCCGCGAGGACCTGACGACCGATCCTCGTTTCGCCGAACGTGAGGCACGCCAACGCAACCGGGACGCGCTGGACACCGAGCTGACCGGCGCGCTGCGCACGCGCCCCGCCCGGGAGTGGGAACGGCTGCTGCCCGAGGCCGGGGTTCCGGCGGCCAGGGTCCTGTCGGTGCCGGAGGCGGTGGAATCCGGCCAGCTGGCCCACCGCCGCTTCTTCACCGACGTCCCGTTCCCCGGCGACGCCACCCGGGTGGTCCGGACCTGCGGCAACGGCGTGCTGGTCGACGGTCAGCCGCTGGCGCCCACCGGTCCGGCGCCGGTCCTCGGCGAGCACAACGACCAGGTCGCCGACCTGGTCACCCGGTGGACGGGGGCCGGCCGGTGACGCCCGAGGACTGGTGGGCCACCGGCATCACCCGGATGGCGCCCGGAGTGCTGGAACTGCGCGGGATCCCCGTCCAGGAGCTGATCGGCACGGTCGGGTTCACGTCGATGATCTGGCTGATGGTGCGCGGTGCGCTGCCCGCCGACGGTGAGGCGGCGCTGCTGGAGGCGGCGCTGGTCGCCTCGGTCGACCACGGCCCGCAGGCCCCGTCGATCGCCGTCGCCAGGATGACCGCGACCTGTGGCGTCGGTCTGAACAACGCGATGGCCTCCGGCGTGAACGCCCTGGGCGACGTGCACGGCGGTGCCGGCGAGCAGTGCGTCGAGGTGCTCACCGGGATCGTGACGGCCACCGGGTCGGGGACCCCGCTGGCCGAGGCCGTCGAGCGGGTCGTGGCCGGACACCGGTACGTGCCGGGTTTCGGTCACCGCTTCCATCCGGTCGACCCCCGCCGGGACCCGCTGCTGGCCCTGGTCGACGCGGCCGTCGCCGACGGGGTGGTGACCGGGGCGTACCTGCGGGCGGCGCGCGCGGTCGAGGACCGCCTCGCGCCGGTCCCGCTGAACATCGACGGTGCCACGGCGGTGATCTACGCGGAGCTGGGGTTCGCGCCGGCGCTGGCGCGCGGGCTGTTCGTGCTCAGCCGCAGCGTCGGCATCCTGGCGCACGCGTGGGAGGAGACCACGAACGGCACGCGCAACAAGGGCCCGCTGCCGCGCGGGACCCTGCCGTCCTATCGCCCGTAGTACATCGGCTGTTGGTGGTGCGGCCACGGGTTCTTCCTGGCCTTGACCCGCATCGCCCTGGTCGTCGCCGGCCGCCACCACAGCGCGAACAGCACACCGAACGGGACGAGGAACGCCGCGCCCCAGAGGCCGTCCGGCCCGCTGTCGATCACCCCGAAGATGATCACGCCGATCGGGAACAGCAGCAGGAACGTGCACACCCCCCGCGCCCACGCCTTCCCGGTCCCCGCGACGAACGCGACGATCGCCAGCAGCACCACCGCGACCAGCGTCGCCCACTCGACGATGACCAGGAACTCCCACCAGGCGATGGCCTCGTCACCGCCCTTGAGTCCCTTGCCGTCCCCGGAGTCGGCGCCCGCGAGGGCGGAGAGCGTGCGCAGGTCCTCCAGTACGTCGTACCCGTGCCGCACCCACAACCCCATCAACGGCAACAACAACAGCGCGATGCCGAAGGTGGTCCACTTCGCCGCGGTCAACGGCCTGGTCGACGGCGGTGGTCCCGGCGGTGGTCCCGGTGGTGGTCCCTGGGGCGGGTACGCCGGCGGCGGCGGGCCGTAACCGCCGGGCCACTGCTGCTGGTAGATCGAACTCACCTCGTGCGTCGCCGAACCCGTGCCCGGCGACGGTAACGGCCCGTCGCCGCTCGCGCTGTCAGGCCAACACCCGACAGTGCGGATGACCTGTTCGGCGACGTCGAGCAGCTCGGCGCGCAGCGCGTCCTCGTCACGGTGTTCGGCCGGCGTGTCCTCCCACCGTTCCAGTGGGCCGGTGAGTGCGCTGATCTCCGCCATGTCGTCGCGGTAGGGCCACAGGCTCCACAGTTCGTCCGCGCCGTCCTCGGGCGCCAGGCTTCCGCTGATCATCCGCCGGGCGATGTCGTGGGCCACGATCCGGGGAGCCCGCACCGTGTCGACGGGTTCGACACCGAGTTCGGTGAGCATCCGCCGAACCAGCGGCTCGGCGTCGGCCAGGGTGAGGCCGGTGGGTGACTCCCCGGCCAGTTCGCACAGTGCCGGCGTGTCCGCCCCGGCGACCAGCAGGTCGCAGGCCAGCCACACGACCGGCTCGGGGTCGAGTTCCTCCAGTGTCAGGTCGGCGTTGAGCCGGAGCACCCGTGCGCGCAGTGCGGGGGGCAGGTTCTCCATGGCGGAGAAGTAAAGCGGTCGGGTGTCGCGACCGTCACCACGTTTTCCGGCGGGTGGGGGCTTGCCGGGGTCGGGGGTCGCCGGCTAACGTCCAGTCGAATTTGATAATCGTTGCCAATAGGTGGAGTTGATCATGGCTGGCGGTGTTCGGATCGCCGGGCTGGTGGTGGCGCTGGCGGTGTCGGTGCTGCTGGCCATCGGACTGGGCGCGGCGACCGTCGCGCCGGCGGACACCGCGCGGTACCTGTGGGCCGCGGTGACCGGCGGGGAGATCGCCGCCGGCGAGGTGACCAGCTACCAGATCGTCTGGCAGATCCGGGCACCCCGGGTGGTGCTGGCGGCCGTGGTCGGCGGCGGGCTGGCGGCGGTCGGGGTGGCGGTGCAGGCGCTGGTACGCAACGCCCTCGCCGACCCGTTCATCCTGGGGGTGTCGTCGGGGGCCTCGGTCGGCGCGGTCGGCGTCAGCGTCCTCGGCGTGTGGGGAGCGTTGGGCATCTACGCCGTCTCGGCCGGGGCGTTCCTCGGCGCGTTGGCGGCCTCGGTCCTGGTCCACCTGGCGGCCCGGTCGCGCGCCGGCACGACACCGCTGCGGCTGGTACTGACCGGGGTGGCGATGGCCTTCGGTTTCCAGGCCCTGTTGAGCGTGCTGATCTACCTGGTCCCGGACGCCGAGGCGACCAGCGCCGTCCTGTACTGGACGATGGGCAGTTTCGGCGCGGCGACCTGGGGCGTGCTCCCGGTCGTCGCCCTGACCGTCCTGATCGGACTGGTCGTGCTGCGCCGGCTGAGCCGCCCACTGGACGTGCTGTCGCTGGGCGACGAGACCGCGGCGAGCCTCGGGGTCGACGCTGCCGGCCTGCGCGGCCGGCTGTTCGTGCTGACCTCCCTGGTGACCGGGGCGATGGTCGCGGTCAGCGGCGCCATCGGTTTCGTCGGCCTGGTGGTCCCGCACGTGGTGCGCATCGTGACCGGCGCCGGCCACCGCCGGGTGTTGGTGGTGGCGCCGCTGGTGGGCGGTGTGCTGATGGTGTGGGTGGACCTGGTGTCCCGGACACTGGTCGCGCCCCGCGAACTGCCCCTGGGGGCGATCACCGCGCTGGTCGGTGTCCCGGTGTTCATCGTCCTGCTGCGTCGCCGCGCCTACCTGTTCGGTGGCCGCTGATGCGTCTGGCGTTCGACGAGGTCACCGCGGTGCTGGACGGTCGGGAGATCGTCCGCCGGCTGTCGCTGGAAGTGCCCTCCGGTCAGGTCGTGGGCCTGGTGGGCCCCAACGGATCCGGCAAGTCCACCGCGGTGCGCTGCGTCTACCGCGCCTTGCGCCCCACCACCGGAACCATCTGGCTGGGGCGGACGGACCTGGCGTCGATGTCCAGAAAGGACAGTGCCCGCTCGGTGGCCGCGCTGACCCAGCACAACGGGTTGGACCTCGACTTCACCGTGGAGGAGGTGGTTGCCCTCGGCCGGGCCCCGCACCACACCGGCAACCAACGACTGGGCGCCCGCGAGCGCGCCCTGTGCCACACGGCGATGGAACGACTCGACGTCGCCCACCTCGCCACCCGAGGCGTCCTGTCCCTGTCCGGCGGTGAACGGCAACGGGTGCTGATCGCCCGGGCACTGGCGCAGGAACCCCAGGTCCTGGTCCTTGACGAGCCCACCAACCACCTCGACATCCGCCACCAGGCGGGCCTGCTGGTGCTGCTGAGGGATCTCGGCCTGACCGTACTGGTCGTCCTGCACGACCTGAACCTGGCGGCGGCCACCTGCGACCGCCTGGGCGTACTGAGCGAAGGCCGGTTGGTCGCCTCCGGCACCCCGCACGAGGTCCTGACCGAAGCGCTGGTCCGAGAGGTGTTCGGCACAACGGTCACGATCGTCCACCACCGGGGCGTACCCCAGTTACTCCATTCGTTACCGGAAAGAGGAAGTCTCAGATGAGGATCGTGTTGCTGGGCGTGGCGGTGCTGCTCCTGACCGGCTGCGGAGCCAAGATCGAACCAACCGACCCGGGAACCCGCGTGACGGTCGCCCGCTGCGGCGAACAGGTCTCCTACACCACGCCCCACCGGGTGGTGGCCTACGAGGCCGGTAGTGCCGACAAGCTGTTCGCCCTGGGTCTCACCGACCACGTGCTGGGCTACGTGATGCCCCCGGCCAACCCGCCGGTGGAGGAATCGCCCTGGGTGGCCGAGTACGCCAAGGTCCGCTTCCTGGGCGATGATCTGCTCAACCGTGAACTCGTGGTCGATGCCCGCGCCGACCTGGTGGTGGCCGGCTGGAACTCCGGCTTCTCCGACCAGCGCGGCATCACCCCGGAGATCCTGGACCGGTTGGGAATCCAGAGCTTCCTGCACGCCGAGTCCTGTTTCAACTATCCCGGCCATCCCGAACGCCATCCCCCGTTCGAGGCCCTGTACACCGACCTGACCCGTCTGGGCGAGATCTTCGGCGTCCCGGACCGGGCCGCCAGGGTGGTCGCCGACCTCCGCGCCCGCGTGGACGCCGTCACCGCCCGGGCTCCCCAGGGCGACCCGGTTCCGGTCTTCCTCTACGACTCGGGTACCGACCAACCGTTCACGGCGGGAAACCAGGTGCCCCCCAACGAGATCATCTCCTTCGCCGGCGGCCGCAACATCTTCGCCGACCTGGACCAACGCTGGACCCAGGTCGGCTGGGAAGCGGTGGTTCGTGCCCGCCCCGAAGTGATCATCATCCTGGACTACGGCGACCAGCCGGCGGCCGAGAAGATCGACTTCCTGCGCACCTCCCCGACCACCGCCACCCTGCCCGCCGTGGTGAACAACAACTTCTACATCCTGAACTACAACGAGGGCATCAGCGGTCCCCGCAACATCGACGGCCTGGAAGGTTTCGCCACCTACCTCCGCACTCTGCCCAGGTGAGGCCCAACTGGATCTCCGCCGAGGTCCACCAACTCGAGATCCGGCCACAGCACGTCCCCGCGAACCCGAACCCGAATCCCGGGCGCGTACCCGGCAAGCTCCTCAGCCGAATACAACCCGGTCGCCACCCGAACAACCCCCGCCACCTCGACGTCGAAGGACACCGCGACCCGGTCCCCGACCCGCTCCGGCCCGACCCGAACCCCCAGCAACGTCCCCGAACGGAGCACCCCCTCAGGACGGGGAAGCAACCCCTCGGAGACACGTTGCGCGACCAACCCGGCCAACCGAACCTCCCGGGGTTCCTCCTCGGCGAGCACGACACCACCCGGACAGACCCGAACACCCAGGATCCGGCCGACCCGCACCAACGCCCACCGGGCGGGATCGACCGACACCACCACCAACCCCGGCTCGGGCAACCCCACGGCGATCCGCAAGGCCAACACCCGACGCGGATACTGACACCGCCGGCTCACGTTGTCCTCGACCCCCAGGATCGACACGTAGCGCACCGTCATCAGAACGGAAACCACCCCAACGCGACCCGCCCGTCGAGCACACACACCGGCACCTGCCGCGACAGCCGGATCGCCCCGGCCTCCTCCGGCCGAACGAACCCCACCACCCGCTCGGAACCCACCAGAACCGCCACCTCCACGTGGTCGTCACGAACCCGCCCGGTCGGACACACGTCCGCCACCGCGACCACCGAACGCCGGCCACGTAACCAGGCGGCGTGCGCGAAATCGTCGAGCAACCCGGCCTCGCGACGGTGATCGGCCAACAGCGCCAGCAGCTCACCGGCCGGATACCCGAGGGCGAGCCGAAAACCCTCACCCAGATCCACCACCGGCAGCAGCATCCCCGGCCGCAGCCCGTCGACCTCCCGGGGATACTCGGTGACCACCACCACCTGTCCGTCCACACGCAACGCCAACGTCACCGTCTCCAGCCCGTCCGAGATCCCCTCGGTCGACCACCACTCCAGCCGCCCGACGCGGGGCCGGACAAACCCCTCGCGCCACCGCAGAACCCCCACCGCCGGCCCGTACCGGGCGTCGACACACAGCAGATCGGTGAGCGCCCTCGGTTCCCGCTCCCACGACTCCCGGGTCGCCCCGGCGATCCGCGCGGCGGTGGCGGCCAGTTCCGCCGGCGTGCTGACGGCGTCCCGCCCGGCCAACGCCACCAGCAGCGCCAGCCCACCGACCCCGACGACCAGCCACATCGTCAGGTCCATGAGCCACCCCTCGGCCGACGCCAGTGGACGCGCTCCTCGGCCAGCCGCACACCGTCGAGGTGGTACCCGATCCGCAGCACGTCGTCGTGGGCGCCGGCGAGGAACACCCGCTCGGGCCGGCTGGTGAACGTGCGCACCCACCACCGGCTGCCCCGCACGAACCTGTCCCGGTGCTCGTCGGCGATCTCGTCGGCCAGCACCGAGTCGAACGGGCCGTCGGGGGCGTCCACCCGCAGGTGCACGACCGGGCACCGCCGGTCGTACTCGTCGATCACCTCGGTGGTGTGGCCGGTGACGGTCGCCTGCCGGGCCACCGGGTCCAGCGCCGGCAGCGGCCCGAACCACAGGTACGCCAGCCACCCCCCGAGTCCGGCGACGGCGACCGGCACGACCAGCAGCGGCGAGACGTACCACGGCAGGTCGAACCGGAACGTGGCCACGATCCACAGCAGGTACGCCGGCACCCCCAGCCGCAGCGCCCACGCCATCATCCCCGCACCTCGCGGTGGACGCGGTCCAGGTGGACCTCGGTCGGGCGGTCGTCGACGGTGTGCACCGACCACGTGGTGTCCGGCTGGAACCGGTGGAGGTGCTCGCCGGCGATCTCGTCGGCCAGCACGGCCTCCCGGAGGCCCTCCGGTGTCCGCACCACGACGTGGATGACGGTCCGCTCCCCGGTGACCCGCCCGGTGACGGTCGCCTCCAGGGGCGGGTCGCGCAGCGGCCGGGACCGCAGGTACACCCAGAACAGGAAGCCGTAGATGCCGGCCGACAGCGCGATCAGCGGCGGGGCGTGCCCTGGCAGGTCCATGCCCAGCCAGGTGAACAGCCCGCAGACCAACGCCGGGACGCCGAAGCTGACCAACGCGGGGTACATGCGAGCAGCGTGCCGCCCGGTGCCGGCCTACCGGTCACAGGTTCGGCGCGTACGCCGTCCAGAACGCCCCCCACAGGACCGGCGAGCACGCCCGGTCGCCGGTGTCGTCCCAGCGTGCGGCCAGGTCGCGCTGCCACGCCCCGAGCGCGGCGACCGGGTCGGCCGACCCGTGGGCGGTGTGCACCGCGACGATCACGCCGGTGACGGCCGGCGCGAACCCGTGGCGCGCCAGGCCGGCGTCGGTCGGCAGCACCCACCGGGTGGACGTCACGTACTCGGCGCCGCCGTTGACCATGGCGGTGACCAGGCCGGTCGGCTCGGCGAACCGGGCGTCGGCGCCACTCTCACAGGCGACCAGGGCCACCCGGTTGGGGAAGCGCCACGGTGTCGGGTCGTGCGGGCGGTGGCCGAGAACGAGGTCACCGGCGGTGAGCGGGCGGTGGGTGCCGAGCAGGGCGGCGCGACCGGTCGTCGCGGGTCCGCAGGACAGGTGCAGGCGCGCGTCCAGGCCGTGCCCGGCGGTGGTGACGTGCCCGACGTAGAGCAGCCGCGCGGCGCCGTCGAGCGCCTGTTCGAGCCGGTCGCGGTCGAGGTCGGCGTGGACGGCGCCGATCTCGTCCGCCACCCGCGCGCGTTCGTCCTGGCCAAGGACCGGGCCGAGGTCGGGCACGACCGGGTCGAGCACCGCGACCACCGGCCCGCTCGGGTCCCAGGGCGAGACCCGCCGGCCTGGCGCGTTGCGCACGGTCGCCGGCACCAGCACCGACACGTCACACCGGTGCACGAGGCGCCCACCGTCCCCGAGCCGCAACGCCTCCCACGGCACCCGCGCGGTCGACGGCGAAGGCTGGATCCGCAGGTGCACGCGGTCCTCGGCCGTGGACAGCCGCGCGGCGAGCGCGGGCGGGATCAGCGCGTCGGCCAGTCGCCGGGACAGGTCGCGTTCGCGGTCGGGGTCGGTCAGCGGGCCGCCGGCCAGCGCCCGCGCGAGCGCGTCCCCGGTGCTCTCGCCGGGCAGCGGTGACGGGAGGGCCCGGTCCAGTTCGGCCAGCACCCCGGTGGCGTGCGCGCGGGCCTGGAGGTCGACGTGCGGCTCACCGGGGGCGTGCTCCCAGCGCCACATCACGTACATCTCGCCGGCGTCGACGAACGTGAGCTGGACGGTTGGTCTCACCACGACCGCACCACCTCCGCCGAGCGGACGGCGAAGCCGTAGCGCCGCTCGGCCAGGTCGATCCAGTCGTCCAGCGGGCCGCGCACCGCCGGGTCGACCCGCACCCTGGGTGGCGGGCCGAAGGTGGTGTCCGGCGGCCTGGGCAGTGAGGCCACCTCGCCGAGGGCCGGGCGGGCCGGGCCGTCGAGGGAGACGGTGGCGGCGAGGTGGTCGAGGTAGGCGGCGGTGAGGGCGAGGTCGCCGGAGGCGGTGATGGCGGTCAGGGCCGAGCGGGTGGCGGGCGCGGCGGCCAGCGCCACCCAACGTTCCCGCAGCGGGCCGGGGGAGAAGCGGCGGCGCAGCGCCTCGGCGGCCAGGGCGGCCGGCAGCGCGACGTCCAGCGCCTGGCGACGCAGGTCGTCGGCAGAGGCAGAGGCAGAGGCAGAGGCAGAGACAGCGTCGGGGTCGGGGGCAGTGTCGGGGTCGGGGTTGGCGGCGGCGTGGGCCCAGCGGGTGAGTGAGTCGGCTCGCCACCAGTCCAGGCCGAGGGCCACGTGCCAGAGGCCGGCGCGGTCGCTGAGGTCGCGGGCCGCCAGGTACTCCGCGCGCGCCTGCGCGAACCGGCCGAGGGCCTCCAGGGCGGCGCCCCGGACCTGGCCGGTGGCGATCGCCGCGAGCGGGGGCGGGTCGGTGCCCAGCGCGTCGAGCACCCGGTCGAGCATGGTCAGCGCGTCGGCCGGCCGGCCCCGGTGGACGGCGATCGCCGCGCGGCCGTGGAGGCAGGTGACGAGCTGGGTGGTGTTGCCCAGGCGGGTGAACAGGTCCTCGGCGTCGTCGTAGTGGGCGTCCGCCGCGTCGAACTCGCTGTCCAAATAGGACAGTCGGGCGAGGCTGAGGAGGGTGGTGGCCTCGGCGTTGGTGTCCCCGGTGGCGGCCAGGAGCATCCGGGCGACGGTGAGGTGCTCGGCGCTCGCCGCCGTGTCGCCGGTCGCGTCGGCGAGGTCGGCGAGCGCCACGTGCGCGTAGGGCACCAGGTGCGGCGCGTGCTCACCGGCCAGGTCGAGCGCGGCCGTCGCCTCGGCCAGGCCCTCCTCGAACCGGCCGCCGCCGGCCAGCACACCGGCGCGGGCGGTACGCAGCGACGCGACCACCGCCTCGTCCCGGGTCGTCGCGACCGCCTCGTCCAGGTCGGCCAGCGCCTCGTCGGTGCGCGAACGCTGCCGCAGGTAGCTCGCCCGCGCGGCCAGCGCGGTGACCCGGTCGGCGGCCGTGCCGTACCGGTCGCCGACCCGCGACTCGACCTGCCTGGCCAGCTCGATCGTCTCGGTACCGAGCCGCAGTGCCTCGTCGAGATCGCCGACCCCGGCGGCCAGCGCGGCCCGGTTGCCGGTCACCGCCGCCCGACACACCAGCGCCTCCACGTCGTCCATCTCGTTGTCGGGCACCAGGGTCGCCCGGTACGCCTCGTCGAACACCGCCGACGCGGCCCTCGGGTCCCCGGCACCGGCGAGTTCGGCGGCCCTGGCGTTGAGCTCGACGACCTGCCGCCAGCGTTGCCCGACCGGGCGGGGCGCGTCCGGGTTCTCGGCCAGCAACCGGCAGCGCGCGGCGTGCTCGTCGTCGCCGACGGCCTCGGCGATGAGCGCGAGGTTGGTGTAGGCGTGCGGCAGGTGCTCGGGGGCGTGCGCGTGCGCCAGCTCGACCGACCGGATCGCGGACTCCTCTGCCTCGTCGAGCCGGCCGGTGGCCATCAGCAACCCGGTCCGCACGACGTGCAGGACGACCGTCACCGGCTCGTCGTCCACGGTCAGCCCGAGATCGAGGTCGGCGAACCCCTCCTCGGCCCGGCCGCCGCGCAGCAGGGCCTGGGCACGCAGCGCGCACGCGTTCACCAGGGTCAGCGGCTCGCCGCCGTCGCGTGCCAACCCGATCGCCTCGCCGGCCAGCTCGACCGCCCGGTCCAGTTCACCCCGGTGCTCCACCAACGCCGCCAGGCTCACCAGCACCGACGCCCGAACCGCCACCGGTTCCCCGTCCACCGCCGCCAGGGCAGCCTCGAACGCGCCGACCGCGCCGTCCAGGTCGCCCGACCCGGCCAGCGCGACGCCCTCGTCGTGCAGCCGCCGCCAGTCGCTCATGCGCCGGCCACGTACTCGGCGAGCGTGGCGCCGGGCGAACCCACCCGCGTCCTGGCCAGCGCGACGATCGCCGCCCGCCGGGCCGGCGCGTCCGGGTCGGGGAGGCGGTCGGGCACCGCGAAGTCCGGCGCGTACACGGTCAGCGTCCGCTCTCCGGCCGGCAGCAGGACCACCGCGTCCGGCACCGGCGCCCGGCCGGTCGCCGGGCCGTCGCCCGCCGGCAGGTCCAGCGCCACCTCGACCGGGCCGAACCGCGCGGCCAGGCCCGCCCGCCGCGCACCCGGCGCGCGCGGCACCGACACCTCGACCACCGACGAGCCGTCCCGCCGCAGCACCGTCCAGCTGGCGTGCGCCGCCGCGTCGACCACGCCCTGCGGCACCAGCGCCCAGTCGACCGGGCTCGTTCCCCGCAGCACCACGACATCCCGGCCAACGGGTGGTCCGCCGGCGGCGAGCGCCAGGTCCGCGCGGGCCGGCGCGGCGGGCTCGGTCAGGACGATCCCGTTGTCCTCGGCCAGCTCCGCCAGCCGCGCGGCGAGACCGGCGGCGCGGGCGCCCGGGACCGCGGCCAGC
>NZ_MSIF01000025.1 GCF_001921215.1 Actinophytocola xinjiangensis | reverse complement strand
CCGGCCTCACCCACACGGGCACATCCCGTGAGGCAACGAACCCACCCACGCGGGCATCTTGACATGAGGCAACGGGGGGTGTCGGTTGGTGGCTGTGGACAACTCGCGGCGCGAGTGGATGTCCACTGTGGACTTCGGAGGTGGTGGGGCTGGCTGACGTTCCCTCGGTCGCGGAGTTCGGTCGGCGCCTCGGCGAGTTCGGTTGGGTCAGTGACCTGTGGGTGGCCGGGTCGCTGGCCACGGGCGACTACCTGCCGGGCGTCAGCGACCTTGACCTGGTGGCGGTGACCGACGGCCCGGTCGACCCGCCCCGGCTCGCCGCGCTGACCGCGGTGCACCGCCAGCTCGACGCCGGGGTCGCCGCCGGGGCCGATCTGGGTTGTGTCTACGTCGACAGCGCCCGGCTCGCCGACCCCGCTCACCGGCACCCGACCTGGACGCACGGCCAGTTGGTGCACCGGATCCTGTCGGGCATCACCCGCGCCGAGTTGGTCGGCCACGGGTTCGCGGTGTTCGGCCGCCCGCCCACCGACCTCCTGCCGGGCATGGGTCCCGACGACGTCCGGGCCGCCGCGCGTGCCGAGTTGGACGGCTACTGGTCGTGGGCGGTGCGCCGCCCGTGGCTGTGGCTCGACCCGATCATCGCCGACCTCAGTCTCACCTCGATGGCCCGTGGCCGGCACGCCCTGCGCACCGGCACGCTGCTCACCAAGTCCCTGGCCGTCGAGGCCGCTGAGGCGCCGGGCTGGCTGGTCGACCAGCTCCGGGCCCGCCGCCGGGGCGAGGCCCGGCGCTCGCCGAGGCTGCGGACGGCCGTCGTCTCCTGGCGCGACGCCCGGCGGACCACGCGGCTATCCGGCGAGCGCCTCCAGCCATGACCGCAGGTCGGGCAGGCCGTCGATGGTCAGCAGGGAGTTCTCCGGGCAGCCGGGGAGCGGGCGGACCCCGTCGAAGTCGTGGTCCGGCGCGAACAGCAGCACCTGGCCGGTGCGCCGGTGGACGAGCGTGTGGTTGCCGTTGGCCTCGATGGCCGCCGGGTAGTAGTCCGCCGGGTCGATGGGGACCGGCAGGCCGGCGTCGGACCACAGCCACTCGTAGTCGGCCAGCAGCCCGGTCACGTCGCCGCCGGCGGCCCCGGCGGTGAGGACCTCGTCCTGGTTGAGCAGCCACCCGGCCATCCCGTGCGACTCGACGATTCCGCCGCACACCGCCCAGAACTCCCGGTGCGCCGGCACGACCTCGATCTCGGCGCCGCCGGGCGGCTCGCACAGCCAGGCCCAGCCGTCGCCGGCGACCAGCTCGTGGGGCCGGCCGTCGACCATCAGGGGCGTGACCCTCGAACCGGCCAGGAGCGCGGACAGCGCCGGCAGCCCGGGAACCGGACCCCGCGCCCACGCGACCTCCTCGCCGACCACCTCACCGTCGATCCAGTCCCACATGGCGCGTGATCATGACAGAAGGTCGACGCTGTACACGACGATCCACGCCGCCCACCCCAGCCAGCCGACCAACCCGACCAGGGCGAACCGGTGGGTGCCCTCGGCGTTGTACGGGCCGGTCGCCGACGACGCGAACAGCAGTCCGGCGCTCACGAATCCCAGCCACGCGTGCCACACCGGGATCACGTCGAGGCCGGCGGCGGTGAAGCCGAGCAGCGCGATCGCCAGGAAGACCTGGTTGAACCCGAACAGCACGTTGGTCAGCGACCACAGCCCGGCGACCGACCGCCGGTCGTGGGCGGCCGCCGACGCGGCGCCGAAACGCAGCGCCTCGACGACCATGAACGTCGCGTTCTGCATCAGCACGCCGGCGAAGCCGATCAGGGCCCAGGCGTCGGTGTCGGTGTCGCCGCGCCACAGGGCGGCGAGCAGGCCGCCGGCGAACACCGTGGTGCACACCCAGGTCAGCGGCGCGACGACCGACGGTGCGGCCAGCCGGTGACGGACCGCGACCAGCGCGTCGGTCGCCGCCGCCAGGGACAGGCCCGAGGTCGGCAGGGGGAGGCCCCGGCGGATATAGATGACGTTGATGACGACTGCCAGCAGGACGAACCCGAGCCCTCCGACGCCGGCCAGGCCGGTGACGGTCATCGCCACCCCCATTCGTTTTACGTGACTTATATTCAATATAAGCATCGGAAGGTTGTGACGCAAGCATGGCGCAGGACCCGCCGCCCCGCCGCTACACCTCGCTGCACCGGACCAACCAGGCCCACCAGACCCGCGCGGAGATCGCCGCCGCCGCCCGGCGGCTGTTCCTGGAACGCGGCTGGGCCGGCACGACCGTGCGCGACGTCGCCCGCGAGGCCGGGGTCGCCGTCCCGACCGTCTACGCCGCCTACCAGAACAAGACCGGCCTGGCCTGGGCGCTGGCCGACGCCGCCAACCTGACCGCCGACCTGCCCCGCCAGATCGACGAACTCGAGTCCACCACCGACCCCCGCCGCCACCTCGCCGCCATGGCCGCCTACGACCGCCGCGCCTTCGAGACCTCCGGCGACCTCATCACGGTCCTGCGCGACGCCGGCCGCACCGAGCCCGACCTGGCCGACCTCTACCTGCGGGCCCGCCTGGGCGCCGACCAGACCCGCCTGGAGGTCTTCACCTCCTGGCCCGATGGCACGCTGCGCGCCGGACTCGACGTGCCGACCGCCACCGACATCTACGCCGCGCTGTGCAACATCGACGTCTACACCACGCTCACCGCCGAGCGGGGTTGGACGCCCGAGCGCATCGAACGCTGGTGGGCCGACGCCCTCGCCAGGGAACTGCTCGCTTCTGCCTGAGCGGGGACAGATCTGGTCGAGGCCGGGCGCCGCCCTGGACCTGTTTCGCCGAGCACGGCGAACGCGACGGCGAGGCCGACGCGCTGAACACCCTCGGCCTGGTCGCCCACGGCCGCGGCGAGCACCGCGAGGCGATCGGCCGCCACGAGCGGGCGCTGGCGATCCGCCGGGAGCTGGGCCACCACCACGGCACGGCGGAGACCCTCGAACGGCTCGGCCACGTGCACGCCGACCTCGGGGAGGTCACCGAGGCGCGTGCCGCGTGGGCCTCGGCGGTGGCGCTGTACCAGGCCCAGCACCGCACCGAGGAGGCCGAGCGGCTCACGGAGCTCTCAGGCGGGTCCTGAGCGGTGGGTGTCCCAGCGGCCGGGGTCGTCCTCCAGGGCGCCCCGGTCCCAGCCGCCGTGCTCGGCGGCGGCCTCGTAGGTCGTCTGCAGGAACGCCAGCAGCGTCGCGTCGGGGTCGCGGGCGGTGCGCACGGCCTCGTAGGGCAGCAGGAACTGGCCGTTCTCCTGGCTGTAGTAGGCCCCGTCCTGGCCGACGGGGTGCTCGGCGAAGCCCGCCGGCTCGGGGTAGGCGTAGGCGTAGAAGGCGCCTTCGGCGCCGCCGCCCGGCCAGAACCCGCAGCTGCTCAGCTCACGGGAGTAGCCCTCGACCATGACCCAGTCGCCGCAGTTGGGCGCGCCGCCGGGGTGGGTGGGCGCGGTCCGGCCGGAGAAGCGGGTGCAGGCCAGGTCCATGGCGCCCCAGAAGAAGTGCACCGGGCTGACCTTGCCGACGAACCGCGAGCGGAACTCGCCGAGCACCCGGTCGGCCTGGATCAGCTGGCGCCAGAACAGCCACGCGGCGTCCGGGTCGTAGGCGCGGTGCTCGTAGTCGGCCGCGAACGGGATCGCCGGCTCGACCTCGTTGGGCCGGGGCGTGATGGTGGTGTCGATGTCCAGGTCGGCCAGGGCACCCATGGTCTCGGCGTAGAACTCGGCGACCGGGCGGGCCGTGAGCGCCACGGCCCGCGCGCCGCCGCCGCTGTCCCGCACGACCAGCCGGTGTTCGAGGAAGTCGAACTCCAGGTCGAAGACCCCCGACCGGTGCGGGATCGCCGAGGTGGTCAGCCCGCGCGGGCTGACGTAGAGGGTGACCTGCCACCAGTGGTTGACCAGTGGGGCGTGCGCGAGCCGGATCTTGCCGACGATCTGGGTCCACATGTGCAGCGTGTCCCTGGTCGCCGTCCAGTCCTCGACCCGCAGTGCCGGCCAGTCGGTCCCCATCCTCGGCCCCCTTCGGCGCTTCTGGCCGGAGGCTACCCCGAAATCCGCTGGTCCATCGGGCGACGGTTCCTCAGCGGCCGAAGAACCCGTTCGAGTCCCCGGAGAACAGCAGCACGACGACCGCGACGGCGAGCAGCCCGACAATCACGTTGATGATCATCAGAACGGGGACCGACGGCGCGATCAGCGACACCACGGCCCCCAGCGCGGCCAGCACCGCGAAGATCACCGCGACGATCCGCGCCCACTGCGCGCCCTTGCCGAGGTTGGCCGCCGCGAACCCGAGAATGGCGCCGATGACCAACACGGCGATCGCGACCCCCGAGTAGGCCGGGGCCATCTCGGTCACCGCGTCCCGGGACATCGCCCGCAGCACCGAGTTGTCCCCGATGTAGGCGTCCAGAAGCTGGTCGGCGAACACGAAGGTCAACAGCACCCGCAGCACGAGCAGTCCCAGCAGCGCCCACGCGGCGAACGTGGCGTTGCGGACGGACTGGGGCATCGCGGTGGTCGTGGACATTGTTTCCTCCAGGTCGATATCGGAACACGTGCCGACAGGGAGTTCCCCGGCGGGAGTTTCGTTCCCCTTCCTGTGCACCGGCGAAGGAATGAGCCGTTCCACCCCCACGAGCCACCGGGACGCGGTTGACTGGACCGTTACCCGTCTCTCCCGTTGCCCACCGCGCCGTACAGCGGCGCGGTGGGCGTCGAGCGTGCGCGTGGGCGGCCGGCACCGCGCGGTTCGACACCTGCGGAGCGCCTGGTCAGAAAACGGTCCAACTGGCCAGTTCTCGGCCAAACAATGGCAAGGAATTCGTGCTGTTTGTGCATTTGAGAGGTGGCAGACTTTGCGCATCAACGGTGAACCGGGTTCACCACAATGGGGAGAGGTGGTTCGCGTCAACCACGATCGAGGCCGGTGTGCCGCCCCGGCCACCGCGGTAATCTGTTGCGCGCTCGATGTCGAGTACGCGGCCGTCATGTCCTGTTTGGACGAATTGCGGGACGAGCCTGTCGAGCAGCGGGGAACCCGGTACGAACTCGGCCATTTCCAGGGCGACCACGCCCGCTGGAACATCGCGCTCGCGCTCGCCGGCCGGGAGAACGCCGCCGCCGGAATTCAGGTCGAGCGCGCCATCTCACCTCCCCTGCCCACCAGCTTCCGGATGGTGCAGCAGGCGCACGCCGTGGTCCGGGTCACCCTACGAGAGTTCCGTCGAATGGTGACAGTCGCCCGGCTCCCGTCGCGGGTGCGTACGAATGGTTGTCGGACACCGGGCTCCGTTCTGGCAGGATCAGGTGCGCCGGGTCGGGGTGGAGTCGAGAACACAGGGGGCGCTGCGCCGTGCACGGTCGAACACGAGGGATTCGGTTGAGATCGGGCGTGTTCGGCGTCCTGCTGACCGCGGGTCTGGTCTCCTCGACGCCCGTCGTGGCGTCGGCCGCCGATCTGCCGACCTCCATCAGCGTCGGTGACAACCCGATCTCGGTCGCGATCAGCCCGAACGGGGCACACGCGTACGTCACCAACGCGGCCGACCGCACGGTCTCGGTCATCGACACCGCGAGCAGGACGGTCACGGGCACGATCACCGTCGGCACGCAGCCCCAGGGCATCGCGTTCAGCCCGGACGGCCGCACCGCCTACGTCACGAACGCCGGCGACTACGACACGGGCCCTGGCTCGGTATCGGTGATCGACACCGCGACCAGAGCGGTTGTCCACACCATTGCGGTGGCTCCGCTGAGGCTACCGCAGGCCGTCGCCGTCACGCCGGACGGGAAACGGGCCTACGTCGTCGGCTACGGCTACCTGTCGGTCATCGACACCGCGACCAACACCGCCAGGGCGGTCGACATCGGCCGCACCAGTGCGACGGACGTGGAGGTCACGCCGGACGGCTCCCGCGTCTACATCGCGGACTTCGACAGCAGGAGCGTCGTCGTGGTCAGCACCGCGACCGACAGTGTGATCGACACCGTGCCGCTGGGCAGCGCTCCCAACTGGCTCGACATCATGCCGGACGGCCTGCGCGTGTACGTCACCAGCCTGCAGGGCAACAAGGTCTACATGATCGCCACCGCCGGCAACTACGTCGGAGCCGCCGTGGACGTGCCGGGAGCCCCCTTTGGTGTGGCCGCCGCGCCGAACGGCCGGAAGGTGCACGTCACCGGTCATGACGCGCACACCCTGACGTCGATCGACGTGGCCACCAACACCGTTGCCCAGACCCGGCGGGTCGGCCGCCACCCCATATCCGTGGCCATCACGCCGAACGGCGCGGACGCCTACGTGATCTCGAGGGCGGGCGAGTACGTCTCGGTCGTCCATATCGGGACCGAGGCCAGTCTTTACCGGCCGGTCAGAATGCCACCGAGACGGCGTTGACCGAGGTGGCGCTGGCAACCGAGTGGCACCGCCTGGCGAGTCCGACCGCCGTCTGCCTGCGGTTTCCTCACCGTGCCGCCGTGAGGGCGGGGTGGTGCTCCCAACGGGATTCGAACCCGCGCTGCCGCCTTGAAAGGGCGGAGTCCTAGGCCGCTAGACGATGGGAGCCCGGGTTGCCCGCTTCGGAGCACGCAAAGCATAGGACACCGGCCACCCACTCAGGAGGGCGGGTGGGCCCGGTTGTCCTCGCTGGGCAATCCGGGCCACCGAACCGCTGTTCGGGGCCTACCTCCGCACGGGTGGTACGCCGTCCTCGCCCGGCACGAGGCCGAGCATCTCCATCAGCTCTCGACAGTCGTCCACATCGCGCGCGCTGTGGGCGACCGCGAGCTGTGCGCGGCGCACCTGCTCGTCGGTGACACGGGACGTCTCACCGGTGCGTGGGGCCGGCACACCGCCGAACCCGAGAGAGGTGTCCCGGGTCTCTTGCTGTAGCAGGAAGTCACGAACTTCGACCGGTCCGCTCATGTCGCCTCCCCGACCATCCAGGTATTGGCGGAGAGACTATGAGCCAGGAGCCGCCAACCACAGCCCCCCGAGGAGTGAATCCGGTACACACGTTTAGTAGTCGGGACCGAGTGCATGACCGCTCGTGCGACCGAGACCATTCGTGTGACGGGTCTGTGATCACTCGATCGGACGCACTTTGGTCACAGAAGTCCGTCGAGGGCCACCGAAACGACCTGCCCGACGACCGTCCGTGACCGCCTGCGGGCCTATGACCTGCGGTTACGAGCCCGCCACGGAACGGGACCCGGATGAGCGACCTGGCCGGCCCTCAAGCACGGCACGCCGCCGCCCGAAGACTCAGGGGCAAGGAAGATCACGAGCCGCCCCAGGAGGAGGAGGCCCTGCTGTGCCGATGCACACGATCTACAACGTCTACCAGGTCGAGGGCATGACCTGCGCCCAGTGCGCCGCCTCGGTCACCGAGGAGCTGACCGGTCTCGACCACGTCACCGACGTCGCGGTGAACCTCACCACCGGCAACGTCACGATCACCAGCGCCACCGAGGTACATCGGCGACAGGTCGCCGCCGCGGTGGCCCACGCCGGCCATCGGCTCGCCGACTGACCGTCGGCCCCCGGCCCGCGCCAGGGAGAACCACGGGCGCGGCGCGGAGAACGTCGTGGAGAACTCAGCTTGTCCGAGCAGGGTAGGTGAAGAGTTCTCTCAATTTTTCGCCGCTACCCACTCCCACGAAGCGCGTGCGCGTGCAACAATCGACTCGCTGACACACCCCCGGTCAGCGCCTGTGGAGATCCCCTCCGGCCCCCGCGTTCCTCCCCCTGGCGCGGGGGCCTCTCCATGTCCTCACCCGGCGTTCGTGCCCGATGGTGACCACCAACTCATCGGAAGATGCGACAGTTGGTAGCTCGGCCGCAATCTGTTCGTTATCCTCTCCTGGTGATTTTCACCGGACGTAGTCGACCGAGCCCCAAGGCGGGCGACGAGCTCGCCAACGCCCCGCGTCACCGCCCCGACGCCCCCCAGCAGGGCGAGCAGCCCGACCACGAGCTGGAGTCCTACCTGGCGGCCCTGTCCCCGGAAGGTGACGCCGAGACCACGGGTACCGGCCGTCGCTTCGGCGGCGCCGAGGTGTACCAGCTGCGCCTTTCGCTGATGGCGAACGAGCAGCTCCGCGAACTCGCCGCGCACTACCAGACCTCGCCGATGGCGCTGGCCCAGGAGTGGGTCATGCAGCGCCTGGAGTGGGAGGCCCAGCACCTCAACCGGCGCTGACCCCGACCACCGAACCAACCGACAAGCACAGACAGCAGGGCCCCGGCCGGACGAACCGGCCGGGGCCCTTGTTCGCGCTGAGACTTCTACAGTGCGCGCACATTCGTTGCCTGGGGCCCCTTGGTGCCCTGTCCGACCTCGAACTCGACGCGCTGGTTCTCCTCCAGGGTGCGGAATCCCTTGCCCTGGATCTCCGAGTAGTGCACGAAGACATCGGCGCCGCCGTCATCGACGGCGATGAACCCGAAGCCCTTCTCGGAGTTGAACCACTTCACAGTGCCCTGTGCCATCTACCTGCCTCCATCGCAGCAGATCAGCATGGGGTTACACCGTGCAACCCCGGCAGCCCTCGGGCGTTGCCTCCGCCAACCAGCGGCGAAAGAGCCGCACGCCCGCGTTTTCGTTCCGCGAGCGTGGAAAGCACGAACACAGAAACTGCGGCCTGCGCGGCAAAGCCTAGCGCGAGAAACGGCCGGAGCACTACCACCTGCACTCGACTGATTACACCCGTCGCACAATCGCCGCAGGCTGGACGCGAGTGATCGAATGTGATCCGCATCACATTCGATCGAGCCAACGCCACGCCTACCAGCGGCGTCGAAAGAGCGTGGCGTTCGGGCAGGGGTATCGACAGGGGGATCACATGAGTTCACGTCCGGGTGGACGTAGACACGGCCAGTCGCGGTGGCGGCTCGGTCTGCTCGCGGCGGGAGTCGTCGCGGCACTGGGGCTCGGCGCGTGCAGCTCCGACAACACGGGAGACGACGGGCAACCGACCACGACGAACACGGGCAGCCAGAGCCCGACGGTGCAGGCCGCGCCGAAACCGGCGGCCAAGATCGCGCTCAACCCGGCCGCCGGCGCCGGCGACGTGAGCCCGGTGGCGCCGATGACGGTCACGGTCACCGACGGCACCATCGAGTCGCTGACGCTGACCAACCCGACCGGCAAGCAGGTCAAGGGCACCCTCTCGCCGGACCGCAGGACCTGGACGGTCGGCGAACCGCTGGGCTTCGGCAAGACCTACACCTGGGCCGGCAACGCGCTGGGCACCAACGGCGAGCGCCAGCCGATCACCGGCGCGTTCACCACCGTCACCCCCAACGGCACCACCGGCGCACGGATCAACACCGGCGACGGCCGCACCTACGGCGTCGCCATGCCGATCGCGGTCACCTTCGACTCGCCGGTCGCCGACAAGGCCGCCGTGCAGCGCGCGATGACCGTCACCACGTCGGTGCCGGTCGAGGGCACGTGGGCGTGGCTGGACGACACCCGCGCGCACTGGCGCCCCCGGGCGTACTGGCCGGCGGGCACCACGGTCGACGTGGACCTGCGGCTCTACGGCGTGCCCTTCGGCAACGGCGTCTACGGCCAGAACGACCTGACCTCGAAGTTCAGCATCGGCCGCAACCAGGTCGTGCGCGGCAACACCAAGACCCACCGGTTACAGGTCTTCCGCGACGGCAAGCTGACCGCCGACCTCCCGGCGAGCTACGGCCTGGACTCCGACCCCGGCCGGGTCACCAACAGCGGCACCCACGTCGTGATGTCCAAGCACGAGAGCTACTCGATGTGCAACGAGAAGTACGACTACTGCGACGTCGTGGTGCCGTGGGCGGTGCGCATCTCCAACAACGGCGAGTTCGTCCACGGGTACGCGCCCTCGATCTGGGCGCAGGGCAAGCAGAACGTCTCCCACGGCTGCGTGAACCTGGCCCCCGACAAGGCCAAGCAGTACTTCGACTCCGCGCTGGTCGGCGACCCGGTGGAGATCACCGGCAGCACCAACCAGCTCGACCCGACCGACGGCGACTTCTACGACTGGGCGCTGACCTGGCCCCAGTGGACGGCCAAGTCGGCCCTGTAGTCAGTAGCGGCGGGCGTACCAGGTGGGTGGTTCGCCGAAGATGCCGGTGAAGTCGTGGGTGAGATGGGCCTGGTCGGTGTACCCGAGGTCGGCGGCCAGGCCCGCCCAGTCGATCGGGGTGCCGGCCGCGAGGCGCTCGGTCACCTCGTGCAGCCGGTAGCGGCGGATCACCCATTTGGGGCCGACGCCGACGTACTCGGCGAACAACCGTTGCAGGGCCCGGACGCTGGTGCCCACCACGTCGGCCAGCGCGTCGACCCGGGTGATCCCGGGTTCGGCGGCGATCCTGGCGACGGCCAGCGCCGCCAGCTCCGCGCGCGGGTCGGTCCGCGCCGGCAGGCCCCGGCGCAGGTAGTTCTCGACGGTCGGGACGTCGGGCCGCGCGGGCGGGTCCTGGCCGAACAGCGTGGCGGCGTCGACCAGCCGGTCGGTGAGGTCGCTGACCGGGCCGTCGAGGACGGCCCGCACGGCGCCGACGCGGAACGTGACTCCGAACAGCCCGCCCACACCGTCGAGGACCTCGATCCGGTGACCGGTGCCGACGCCTCGGACGTAGCCGCCGCCGTCGCGGAAGACCAGGTGCACGTTCGGGTACGGGACGACCTTCTGCCGGTACGGCCGCGCGTAGTCCCAGGACACGATCCAGTACTTCTCGACCCAGCGGGCCAGGTCGGGCGCGGGGGCGGCGGTGGCGTGCCGCTGGTACCGCGTCCACGCGCCGGCCAGTTCACGGGCGTCCCGGGCCACGGTCGGCAGTGTAGGGCGCTAGCGCGGCGCCGGCCCCCGGACCACCATCGGCAGCCGCCCCTGCCCGCCGCCACGCGGGCCTTCCTGCTGGTCGGAGCTGGGCAGCGGCCGGTCCAGGTCGGCGAGCACCACCTGGTCGCCCTCGGCCAGCCCGTCGAGGATCTCCGTGCGGCGGGCACCGACCAGCCCCAGCTCGACGATCCGCGGGGTGGCCTCCTGGCCGGTCAGCACGGTGACGGTCCGGCCGGTGACCGCCGAGGTCGGCACGGTCAGCACCCCCTCGGCGGTGCCGACGACGATGTCGACCCCGGCCGGTGAGCCGGCCGGCAGGCTGGCCGGCGGCCGCTCGACGGTGACCGTCACCGGGTAGCTCTGCTCGACGGCCAGCGCCCCGACGCGGGTGACCGTGCCCTCGACGGCGGTGGCCGATCCGACCGGTGTGACCGTCGCCCGCTGCCCGACCGCCAGGTCGGCGATCCGCTCGACCGGCACGGTCGCCTCGACCAGCGCGGCACCGGCGCCGATCACCACGACCACCGGGTCCCCGGCGGCGACCCGCGCCCCGGGTTCGGCGGCGACCGAGGCGACCGTGCCGGCCAGCGGCGCGACGAGCGTGGTCTGGTCGAGGTCGCGCTGGGCGGCGACCAGCTCCGCGCGCGCCCGGTCGACGGCGGCCTGGTCGGCGGCGATGGTCGCGGCGGTCGGCGCCGGTTCCTCCTGCTCCCGGGGCTCCGGCGGCGCGTCGGCCAGGTCGGCGGCGAGGTCGGCGGCCAGGTCGGCGATCCGCTCCTGGAGCGTCTGTTGCGCGGCGGCGACCTTCTCCTGGGCGGCCGTGGCCGCCGCGATCGCCGCCGCACAGCCCTCGCCGGCCTCGGCGCAGGCGCCCTGCTGGGCGTCCAGGGCGGTCTTCGCGACGGCCAGCGACTCGCTGGCGGCCGACTGGGCCGCGCGGACGGCGTCCTGGTGCCGAGCTGTGTCGTCCGCCGTGTCGTCCGCCGTGTCGTCCGCCGCGTCGTCCGCCGCGTCGTCGGTGGTCGCGGCGTCGCGCTGGCGCTGCTGGTCGGTCTCCAGGGTGGCCTGCGCGGCGGCCAGTCGCGCCGTCGCGGACTCGACCGCCGCGCGCCGCTCGGCGTCGTCGACACCGCCCAGGGTCTGCCCGGCGGTGACCCGGTCGCCGGGCGAGACGGTCACCGTCGCGACCGTCCCCGCCACCGCGAACGCCACGTCGGCGCGCTGCGCGAAGTCGACCGTGCCGCTGGTGGACACCGTCCGCGCGACGTCACCGACCTCGGCGGCGGCCAGGCGGTACCGGCCGGCCGGCTCACCGTCGAGGAACACCAGGTAGCCGACGACGCCCAGCACCACCGCCACCGCGACAACCGCGTACCGCACCACGTGCTCCTTCACTCGCCGCGCAGGGCGTCGATGGGGGTCAGCCGGGCCGCGCGGCCGGCCGGGTAGACACCGAAACCGATGCCGATCACCAGCGCGACCCCGATGGCCGCGACGGTCGCCAGCGGCGAGACGCTCACCGGCTGGTCGATCAGCCCCGGCAGCAGCAGCGCGCCGCCGACGCCGACCCCGACGCCGATCAGGCCGCCGGCCGCGCCGAGCACCCCGGCCTCGACCAGGAACTGGCGGCGCACCGCCCGCGCGGTCGCGCCCAACGCCTTGCGCAGACCGATCTCGCGGACCCGCTCGGTCACCGCGACCAGCATGATGTTCATGACCCCGATCCCGCCGACCAGCAGCGAGATCGCCGCGACCCCGCCGAGCAGCACGGTCAGCGTGCGGTTGGTGGCGTTGGCCGTCTCCAGCAGCGACTCCTGGCTGGCGACGGTGAAGTCGGCCTCCTCGACGTCGTGCAACGCGGTCAGCAACGCGGTGATCTCCTGGTGCGCGGCGCTGAGCACGTCGGCCGACGCCGCCCGCACGTAGATCGTGGACACCGAGGCGCCGGCCGAGCCGGTGATCCGCTGGGCCGTGCGCAGCGGCACCACCGCCAGGTCGTCCTCGCCGGCGCTCTCACCGCTCGCGCCGGTCGGTTCGAGCACGCCGACGACGGTCAGCGGCGTGCCGCCGACGGTGACCGTCTCACCGAGCGGGTTGCCGCCGGGGAACAGTTCGCCGACGGTGTCCTGGCCGAGCACCGCCACGTTCTGGTCGTCCTCGGTGAGAAACCGCCCGGCCGCGAGGGTCCGGCCGCGCACCGAGGACCACGCGGGGGTCGTGCCGACCACGCTCGCCGTCCAGTTCCGGGTGCCGGCCACCAGCGACAGCGGCTCGCTGGTCACCGGCGCGACCTCGGCGACGTCGGGGGCGACGGTCGGGTCGGCGAGCGCGGCGGCGTCGGCGACGGTCAGCGTCGACGCCGAGCCGAACCCGCCGCGCAGGCCGCCGGCGGAGGTGGCGCTGCCGGGCGAGACGATCAGCAGGTTGCTGCCCAGCGCGTCGATCTCGGCCCGCACCCGGTCCTGCGCGCCCAGGCCCAGTCCCACGGTCAGGATCACCGACGAGACGCCGATGACGATCCCGAGCATGGTCAGCACGGACCGCAGCCGGTGCGCGCGGATGGCGTCCAGGCCGCTGGCGACGGTGTCCGACCAGTTCACGCCGCCAGCTCCCCGTCACGCAGGAACACGGTCCGCTGCGCCAGCGCGGCCACCTCGGGCTCGTGGGTGATCAGCACGATCGTGCGCCCGGCGGCGTGCAGTTCGGTGAACAGGCCGAGCACGTCGGCCGAGGACGCGGAGTCGAGGTTGCCGGTCGGTTCGTCGGCCAGCAGCAGCGCCGGGTCGGTGACCAGCGCGCGGGCCACGGCGACCCGCTGCTGCTGGCCGCCGGACAGCTCTCCTGGCCGGTGCCCGCGCCGGTCGCCGAGGCCGACGCGGTCCAGGGCGGCCTCGGCGCGTTCCCGGCGGGCCGCGCGCCCCACCCCGGCGTAGGCCAGCGGCAGTTCGACGTTGCGTTGGGCGCTCATGGTGGGCAGCAGGTTGAACTGCTGGAACACGAACCCGATCCGCCGGTTGCGGATGGTGGCGAGGTGGCTTTCGGGCAGGGTGCCGACGTCGCCGCCGGCGAGCCGGTAGCTGCCGGAGGTGGGCACGTCCAGGCAGCCGAGGATGTGCATCAGCGTCGACTTGCCCGACCCGGACGGTCCGGCGACGGCCACGAACTCGCCCTGCCCGATGGTGACGCTCACCCCGCGCAGCGCCTCGACGGTGAGCGCGCCGGTGGCGTAGGTCTTGCGCACGTCCCGCAGCTCGATGATCGGTTCGGTCACCGGCCACCGACCTGGAACTCGGTGATCGCGCCGCCTGGCCCGGCCCCGCCGGGGAACCGCGGCAGGCCGCCGCCCCCGCCGCCCGGCCCGCTGGTCATCGCCGGCAGCTGGACCTGGTCGCCTTCGGCGAGGCCGGTGCGGATCTCGGTGCGCGGGCCGTAGGTCGCGCCGAGCGTCACCTCGGTGCGCACGGCGGCGCCGTCGACGAGCTTGTCGACGTAGGTGTTCCCGTCGTCCTCGCGCACCGCCTGGGTGGGCACGGTGAGGACGTCGTCGCGTTGGGCCACGACGATCGTCACGGTGGCGGTGGAGCCGGCGTAGAGGTCGTCGCGCTCGCCGGTGACGTCGACGGTGACCGGGAAGGTGGCGGTGCCGGCCTCGTCGGTCTCGGCGACCAGCCCGACGGTGGTGACGGTGCCCGGCGCCGGCTCGTCGAGGTCGGTGGTGGCGACCTCGACGGTCATCCCCGCCGAGATCCGTTCCACGTCGGCCCCGGCGACCCGCGCCTCCACCAGGTACCGGTTGGTCGCCACGACCGTGATGTACCCGCCGGTCTGTCCGGTCTGCCCGGTCTGTTCTCCCTCGCCGGTCGAACCGGAGCCGGTCTGGTCGCCGACGGCCAGCTCGACCTCGACGACCGTGCCGGCGATCGTGGCGGTCAGTTCGGCCTGGTCACGGGCTTTCTCGGCGGCGGCCCGCTTGCTGGTGGCGGCGGCGACCTCGGCCTGCGCGGCGGCGAGCTGGGTGTCGGACGCGCCGGCGGCGGTCTGGTCGTCGAGCTGGGCGCGGGCGGCGTCGAGCTCGGCGGCGGCGGCCGTGGCGTCGGCGGCGAGCAGCTCGTCGTCGACGGTGGCCAGCACCTGGCCGGCGGTGACCGTGTCGCCCTCGGCGACCCGGACCTCGGCGACCTCCCCGTCGACCGCGAAGCGCAGATCCGCGCGCCGGGCGGGCGCCACGGTGCCGGTGGCCGAGACCGTGTCGCGCTGGGTGTCGACGGTGGCGGTGGCGGTCACCGGGTCGGCCGCCGGGTCGGCGGCCGATGGTCGCAGCCACAGCCACCCACCGGCTCCCGCGGCGGCGACGACCACCGCCACGGCCAGCCACTTTCCCTTACGGGGTAAGCGAGATCCCATCACGTCCCTGAGCCTGGGGGGCTCGGCTGTGCCGCGCCTGCGGGCCGGCTGTGGATCGGCTGTGAGGCGCCGGGTTCGGACGCTTCGTGCACGGCCGGTCACGGTGTCGGTTGTGGCTAGGCTCGTGGGGTGAGTCGCGTACCCCCGGTATGGCCTCCGGTCGAGGTCGAGCCGCCCCAACGGCACCCAGACGCTCCCGAGCCGGGCACCAAGCTCGGCCCGCACTACGCCCACTGCTTCGGCTGTGGCGACGCGGTGGAACACGGGCTGCACCTGCACACGGTCGCCGACGAGGACATGACGATCCGCGCCAAGTTCACCGTGACCGAGGCGCACCAGGGAGCCCCTGGCCTGGCCCACGGCGGCCTGCTGGCCTGCGCGTTCGACGAGGCGCTCGGCGCGACCGTCGGTGAGCAGCTGCGCCAGCCGGCGGTCACCGGCCGCCTGGAGACGGACTTTCTGCGCCCGGTCCCGGTCGGCTCGACCCTGCACATCGTCGGCCACCTCGACGGTGTGGCCGGCCGGAAGGTCTACGCCAGCGCCGAAGGCCGCCTGGGTGCCCCCGACGGTCCGGTGGCGCTGCGCGCCCGAGCCCTGTTCGTGACGGTGGACCTGGCGCACTTCGTGGAGCACGGGCGTGCCGAGGACCTGCGCGCCATCGCCGAGGACCCGAGCCTGCTGCGCAACCGTCAGCACTTCAACATCAACCCCTGAGAGGCCGGGCCCGTGGGATTCGGTGTGGTGGTGAGCGCGCTGTTCGCGCTGCTCAACTGGTACCTGTGGAAACGCCTGGTCAAGGACGTCACCGCCCCCGGGACGGCGCGCCGCGTGGCGACCGTCGCCCAGGTGGTGTTGGCGGTGTTGGTGTTCGCCACCCTGATCCTGGGCCGGGCGGTGCCCCCGGAGGTCGCCCGCTGGTTCAGCTGGCCCGGCTACATCTGGTTCGCCGTCCTCGTCTACCTGTTCCTGACCACGGTGTTGCTGGAACTCCCCAGGCTCGCCCTGCGCGGCTGGCAGCGCCGGACCCCGCTGGAGGCGACCGCCGCCACCCCCACGGTCGACGTCCCGCCGGAGATCCCCGACAGGCCGGCGGTCAACGAGAGCCGCCGCCTGTTCCTCGCCCGCGGGACGGCGGTGATCGCGGGGGCGGCCACCACCGGGCTGGTCGGGACGGGAATGTCGAACGCCCTGGGTCCCCCGGACCTGTTGCGCGTCCCGGTCGCCCTCAACGGCCTTGACCCGAGCCTGGCCGGCTTCCGCATCGCGGTCGTGAGCGACATCCACCTCAGCGCCCTGCTGGGCAGGTCCCACACCGAACGCATCACCCGCATGATCAACGAGTCGGAACCGGATCTGGTGGCCATCGTCGGCGACCTGGCCGACGGCACCCCCGAGGACCTCCGCTCGGCGGTCGAACCCCTCAGGGACCTGGCCCCCCGCGAAGGCAGCTTCTTCGTCACCGGCAACCACGAGTACTTCGTCGACGCCGACGCCTGGGTGCGGGAGCTGGATCGTCTGGGCGTCCACACCCTGCGCAACGAACACACCGCCATCCGCCGGGGGCAGGCGTCGTTCGACCTCGCCGGCGTCACCGACGTCAGCGGCCGCAACGCCAACGACGCGCCCGACTTCGACAAGGCCCTGGACGGCCGCGACGAGTCGACCCCGGTCGTGCTCATGGCACACCAACCGGTCCAGGTGACCGAAGCGGCCGAACGTGGCGTCGGCCTCCAACTCTCCGGCCACACCCACGGCGGCCAGATCTACCCGTTCCAGTACGTCGTCGGCCTCCAGCAACCGGCACTGGCCGGGCTGTCCAAAGTGGACGACACCTGGCTCTACGTGACCCGGGGCGCCGGTTTCTGGGGCCCACCGGTGAGAGTGGGCGCCCCACCGGACATCACCCTGGTGGAACTCCGCGACCGCCCGTAGCGACACGGCGGGCGGCGTCAGTCGTCGGTGGTCGCCGTGCCGTATCTGCGGTCCATCATCAGCACGGCCTCGTCCACGACGTGTGCCATCGACGCGTCGTCGGGGGACCAGTTCATGAGCAGCATCCGGGGCCAGAAGACATAGTTGGAGATCATCCCGAGGAACTGGGTCGCCGCCAGTTCCGTGTCGTCCAGCCTGGCCGTTCCCCGGGCGTTCGCGGTGTCGAGGTAGCGACGTACCGACTCGAAGTAGGGCATCTTGCCGCGCGCGAAGTGGGCCTCGCCCAACTCGGGGAAGCGCGGCAGTTCGGCGATGACGATGCGGAACAGGGCCGCCATGCCGGGCCGGGTGAGGAGGGTGACGTACCGGCGGCCGATCGCCGTCAGGCCCGCCCGCAGGTCGCCCGGCGGTGGGCGGAGGTCGCTGTCGTCCTCGACCGTCCAGGACTCCGTCACGATCGCGTCGAACAGCGCCGCCTTGGTCGGGAACTGCTTGAACAGGGTCGCCTTCGACACTCCGGCCGCCTCGGCGACCCTGGCCAGCGAGGTGCCGGCGTACCCGGCGTCGAGGAACAGTCGGGTGGCGGCCTCGACGATGGCCGCCCGCTTCTGCTCGGCGACGCGCCGGTGGTAGGGCGATGGCTCCGTCGTCATGGGCCCCACCCTACGCGAGGCGAGTCACTTGACTCACCATCTCTCGTCGTCGTAGCGTTGGCGAGGTGAGCCACTCGACTCACCACTGTTCCCGCAGGGAGGACCACGTCATGGGACGCTTCGACAAGCAGACCGTTCTCGTCACCGGTGGCACCGGCGGGCAGGGCGCCAGCCACGTCCGGGCCTACCACCAGGAGGGGGCGAACGTTGTCATCGCCGCGCCCTCCTCGGGGCCCGGCGAGGAGTTCGCCACCGAACTCGGCGAGCGGGCACTGTTCGTCCGCCTGGACGTCACCGACGAGGACCGGTGGGCGGCGGCGGTCACCGAGACCGAACGCCGGTTCGGTCCGATCGCGGTGCTGGTCAACAACGCCGGCGTCCAGAACCCCGCGGCGCCGATCGAGGCTGTCGAGCGAAGGGTCTGGGACCGCGTTCTCGACGTCAACCTCACCGGCACGTTTCTCGGCATCAAGACCGTGACCCCGTCACTGCGCCGCAACGGCGGCGGAGTGATCGTCAACATCGCCTCCACGATGGCCCACGGCGGCACCGCGCTCTACGCGCCGTACGTCGCCAGCAAGTGGGCGCTGCGCGGGCTCACCAGGACCGCCGCGCTGGAACTGGGTCGAGACGGCATCCGGGTCAACGCCATCCACCCCGGCGTCATCTCCACTCCGTTGATCACCGAACCGATCGCCGCAGCGCCGCCCATCGCCGAGTTCTACTCGCCCGAGCCGTACGCCATCCCCCGGCTGGGCACCCCGGCCGACATCACCGCGCTCGTCCTCCACCTCACCTCGGCCGACGCCTCGTTCGTCACGGGCGCGGAGTTCGTCGCGGACGGCGGGCTCCTGCTCGGTCCCGCCCTCGCGCCCGACGCGACAGCGGCGTGACCGACCTCAGGTCAGGGTCCGGGGGCGGATGGCATTGGCCCGATCAACGAGAACGTGCCGCTGCTCAACGGTCCCCGCCAGCCGGGCCAACGCCCGATAACACCTCTCCAACCCGAACCGCAGTTCCCGCTCGGTCAACTGGGCCCCCAACACCGCCCGCCCAGCCGTCCCCGGCGGCGCCGCCCCCGGCCGCCCGGCCCGAACCCACTGGTAGGCCGCCTCCAGCACCTCGGCCGACAACGACGCCCGCCGCTCGGCGTCCAACGACAGCCGTTCCAACCGTCGCCCGGCGTCGTGCAGGTCGTGCTCGGCCACCCCGGCGGTCTCCGTCGGCCGAATCTTGATCTTGATGGCCGCCACCTGGGCGGCGACGTACTGGCTGGACGTGTCCGGCACGGCCTCCAGCACCTCGATGGCACTGGCCCTGGCCCCCTGCGCCAGGTACACCCGCGCCAGGCCGAACGCCGCGCTCACCCACTGCCGGTCGGTGCGCCACACCAGCTCGTAGTACCGCGCCGCCCCGAAGTAGTTCCCCGCGTACTCGGCGCTCACCGCCAACGCCAGCTTCGGCGACACCTCGCCGGGGACCGCGTCGTAAACCCGGTCGAAGGCCTGCGCGGCCTCGTTGTGCTGGCGCATCGCGAGGTGGATCAGGCCCTGGTACCAGTCCGGCCGCCAGTCGGCCGGGTCGGTCACCAGCCGCCGCGCGGCCTCCAGTTCCCGCTGCGACCCCCGCACGTCGCCGAGTTCCAGGCGGGCCCGCACCATCCGCAGCCGCACCTCGATGGAGTCCTGCGGCGCCGAGGCCAGCGCCGCCAGCAGCTCGGCGGGTTCGGCGGCGGTGATGCTGGCCAGCGTGCTGGCCGCGTGGTCGTGCGTGTCGACCATCGGCAGCGGCAGGATCGTCGCGACCTGCATCGGGTCGGGAGAGGGCAGCGATCCGCTCTCGCCGACGACCATGCCGGACCCGAACGTCCTGGTCTCCAGCGCGAACACGGTCGACACACCCGGCCGGGGACGTCCGGTACCCAGCGCCATGACCTCGCGCAGCACGCCGGTCAGCTGGTCGGCCATCTCCTCGGCGGAGGTGAACCGCAGCGCCGGGTTCTCGTGCGTCGCCCGCCGCAGAACCCGTTGGTAGGAGCCGAAGAGCGCGAACAGCGGCTCCTCCTCGGGTCCGGGCAGGGTGTACTTGTGCCGGGTGGTGTACCCGGAGAACTCGATCGACAGGACGGCGAGCGTGCGGCCAACGGTGTAGATGTCGGAGGCGATCGAGGCGCCTTCGGTGGCCAGTTCGGGCGCGGAGTAGCCGAGGGTGAAGAACAGCGGGCTCTCGTAGTCGTCGGTCTGCCGCACGGCGCCGAGGTCGATGAGCTTGAGCTGTTCGCCGGCCTGGATCACGTTGTCGGGCTTGAGGTCGCAGTAGAGCATGTTGACGCTGTGCAGGTAGCCGATGGCCGGCAGGATCTCCAGCCCGTAGGCGATGACCTGCCCGATCGGCAGCGGTTGCGCGCGGCCGGTCTCCCGGTGGTGTTCGAGCGCCAGCTGCCGCAGCGACTGCCCGCCGACGTACTCCATGACGATGTAGCCGACCTGGTTGCCGGTCTTGGGGTCGGGGTGCTCGACGAAGTTGTAGATGCGCACCACGTTCGGGTGCTCGACCTCGGCGAGGAACCGCCGCTCGGCGACGGCGGAGGCCATGGAGGTGGCGTCCCCGGTGTCGATCATGCCCTTGAGCACGACCCACCGGTCGCTGACGTTGTGGTCCTTGGCGAGGTAGATCCACCCGAGCCCGCCGTAGGCCAGGCAGCCCAGCACCTCGTACTGCCCCGCGACCAGATCCCCGGCGAACAGCCGGGGCCGGAAGTTGAACGGGTTCCCGCAGGCCTCGCACTCGCCCTCGGTGGCGGCGGGCCGACCGTCGCGCGCGCGCCCGACCTCGGCCGAACAGTTGCTGCAGAAGCGTTTGTTCTCGCTGACCGCCGGGTCGGTGAGCACCGCCGACGCCGGGTCCCGCACCGGCACCACCGGCACCTCGACCAGCCCGGCCCCCAACCGCCCCCGCCCCATCGTCCGCGACGAGGTCCGCCGCCCGCTGGTGGTCGGCGACGACTGCGACCCGGTGTCATGCGGGCTGTCGTGCGCTGGCGCGGCCGGCGGCGGCCCCGCCGGCGGATTGATACTCAGGGTGACCGGCGCCTCGGCCAACACACTCGTCGGCTGCGGATCGTTGTCCCCCAACGCCGCCGGCGGCCGAGTTCCGGCCTGCCGGGGCGCGACGCCCGGCATCGGCGCCCCCTGGTTCCACCGCATCCCGGCAGCGGTCCCCGGCGCGTTCGCCGAGTACGGCCCCTGCTGCGGTCCCGATGCTGCCCCCGGTCCCGTCCCGCCGGCCGTTCCCGGCCCGGTCCCGGTTCCCGACGCCATCCCGGGGTTTCCCGGGTGCGGCCTCGTGCCGGGGTGCGTTCCCGGCCCAGCCCCGGGATGCGCCCCCGCAGCGGTTCCCGGCCCAGCCCCGGGATGCGGCCCAGCGGCCGTGCCCGGCCCCGTTCCGGCACCAGCCCCCGGGTGTGGTCTCGCGGGGTGTTGCCCGGCGCCGGTTCCCGGCCCGGTCCCGGGGCGCTGCCCGGTCGCACCCGGATGTGGGCCGGCGGCCGTGCCCGGCGGTGGGACGTACTGCGTGGCATGCCGCTGGCTGGAGGGCTGCCCCTGAGTTCCCCGCCCCGGGTATGCCCCCGGCTGCGACTGACCCGGCTGCCCATATCCCGGCTGCCCGTGCCCGGGCTGCCCCGGCCGCGCCCCGGTCGGCTCACTCTGCCCCGGCTGCGGGAACCCCGCCCCGGGCGTCGAACGCGACGGCCCCGAACCACCGGGCTGTCCGAAGCCTCCCGGCGCGGGCTGCGGCGAGCCCGGCCGCGAACCCCCGGCCGGCCCCGGCGCGGGAAAACCCGCTCCCGGAGTCGAACCCGTCTGTCCCGGCACCGAACCACCCGGCCCGGCACGGAACTGCCCAGGCTGCGAGCCCCCGGGCCCCGCCTGCCCCGACGGATCAGCCACCGGCTCCGGCCGGCCCGACCGCGAACCACCCTGGTCCGGCCGCGAATCCGCGGGCTCGGCCGGGCCTGGCAACGTGAAACCCGGTCCGGGCCGGGGCGACCGCGTCTGCCCCGGCAGCTCCCCGTCGGGACCGTCCGGCAGGGAATGCCGCGCCCTGCCCGGCGACGGGCGCCGGGGCTCGGCCGGCACGGCGGCCGGGCTCGGCGCCGGATCCTCGGTGGCCAGTTCGCTGTCGGCGCGGAACCAGCTCTCCTCGGGCGTCGCACCGGCGGCGCGCTGGGCCTGTTCCTCGGCCTGCCAGCGCCCTTCGGCGGAGTCACCCGGGACGGCCGCGCCGCACAGGGTGCAGTTGCCGTCCACCACGTCACCGGCGCATCCCGGCCTCGGGCAGTTCACCATCGCCATCATTTCCGGTACTTCGGGGTCGGCGCCGCGGGGCGTGACCCGCCGGTGTCACCCAACCAGGTGTCGTAGCTGTCGGCCCAGCTGCCGTCGGCGACCGACTGTTCGAGGACGCCGTTGACGAACCGCACCATGTCCTCGTTCTCCTTGGGGATCCCGATTCCGTACGGTTCCTTGGTGAAGCGCTCGCCGACCATCTTGACGTTCGGGTCCTGGGCGACCATCCCGGCGAGGATCGTGTCGTCGGTCGACATCGCCGCGACCTGGCCCTGTTGCAGCATGATCAGACAGTCGGTCCAGTTGTCGACCTGGACCGGGATCGGCTTGGACTTGTAGTCGGCGATCGTCTTGATCGAGGTGGATCCCTTGGCGGCGCACACCTTCTGGTCGCCGAGCTCGTCGAGCGTGGTGACCGTGGAGGCCTGGTCGACCAGCAGGCGCTGGCCGGCCATGTAGTAGATCGCCGAGAAGTTGATCTCCTGCCAGCGCTGGCAGGTGGCGGTGAACGTCCGCACGACGATGTGCACGTCGCCGTTCTTCAGCGCGTCCACCCGGCCGGCGGAGGTCACGACCTTGAACTGGACCTTGTTCGGGTCGTTGAAGATGGCCTTCGCGATCTCCCGCACACGGTCGATGTCGAAGCCCTCCAACGCGTTGGTCGTCGGGTCCCGGAAGCCGAACAGGAACGTGTTCTGGTCGACGCCGGCGATCAGCATGCCGGCGTCCTGGATCGCCTTCATGGTCGACCCCTCCGGCATCTGGCCGGGGGCGGGCATCGGGTCCGGTGGCCGGAAACTGGCCTCCGCGTCGCAGTCCGGCGCCTTGCTGGCCGACGTCGACGGCGGCGCCGGGTTCTCTTCCGCGCCAACGGGTCTGGGTCGCTCGACGGAGTTCACGGTGACCAGGTCGACCGGTCGCCCGGCTCCCGCGCACGCGGTCACGGCAAACATCAGTACCGCCAGCAGCATCGCCGCCCGGCGCGTTCGGGTCACCCTCACCGGTACTCCCGCAGTCGTTCCCTGATCCCCATTGTCACCCCGGTCGCGGCCAGCAGGGCCAGTACCGCCGCGCCGGGTACCAGGCCGGTCAGCGCCTTGCTGGCCGCCCCGGTCTCGGCGACGAACTGCTCGCGGCCGCTGTTGATCGCGGCCAGCAGGTTGCCGTCGAGTTCCCCGAAGCGGGCCGCGACACCGTCGTCACCGTCGCCCATGGCCAGTTCGACGGCCTTCTCGTAGGAGCCGCCGTCGTCGAGCTCACGGACCTGTTTGTGCAGTTCGACCCAGTCGGCGACGTTGGCCCGCGCGCGGTCGAGCACCTCGCGGGTCTCGTCGTCGGCGGCGAGCTCACGGGCACGGGCCAGCAGGTTGTCCGCGCCGTCGCCGGACATCTCCGGGACCAGTGCCTGCCATTCCTTCTCGTAGTCGCCGCCGTCGCCCCTGGCGACCAGCGTCAGGGTCTCGTTGGCGCGCATCTTCAGCGCGACGATCCGCGCCTCGACCGCCAGCTCGACCTGCTGGGTGCCCGACTCCTGCCCGTCGGCGACGCTGTTGGACTCGATCAGCAACGCCACCGTGCCCCAGATGAGACCGACGAGCACCGCGATCGAGGCGACCAGCAGGCCGACGTTGAGCAGCCGGTTGGTGCGCCGGACCAGGTACATCTGGGTGGCGACCAGGGCGGCGAGCAGGGCGAGCACGAGCGCGGTGGTGATCCACGGGAAGGACCGGGCCTGTGCCTGCTCCTCGGCCAGGCGCCGGAAGTCGATCGAGTACAGCTCCTGGGCGGCGGGCAGCAGCTTGGCCCGCATCAGCCCGGAGGCCTCACGCAGGTAGGCGGCGCCGGCGGGGAAGCCCTGCCGGTTGAACGCCCGCGCGGTCTCGACCAGCCCCGTGTAGACGGGCAGTTGCTGGGAGAGCTGGTCGACCTGTTCCTGGGCCTGCGGCACCCCGGCGACGTCGGCGGCGGCCTTGGCCAGGTTCGCCCCGGCCTGGGCGATGTCCAGTTCGTAACGTTCGCGCAGCTCTTCCGGCGGGTTGCCGCCGGCGAGGAACGCGCTGGCGGCGGTCGCGTCGGCGTCGGACAGCGAGCGGTAGATCTGCTGGGAGGCGGCCGCGACCGGCTCCCGGTGCTCGATCAGGTTGTCGATCGTCGCCTGTTTCTGCTGCAGGGCGACCGCGCCGACCAGCCCGGTCAGCAAGGACAGGACGACCAGCCCCACCCCGATCACGAACAGCCGGCCGGGGGTGCTCGCGGCGGACCGGCGAACCCGGCGCGCGGCAGTAGCCGGGATCTCCCATACACCCTTTCGAGTGCCCGGTTCGGGTGGCGAGGCAGTCACCATCTGTGATCCCGACGGAGTGCCCTCGGACGCAGTGCCCACGCCCGGAGAGTCAACACGACAGCCACCCTCATAGTGGGAGGTTCCCCCTCGCAGTTACGCCCCTGTGATGTGATCCGAACTTAGTCCAGCACCACTCCAACGGCCACCATGACGCCGATTTTGGTTACTTTCAGTGACGATCCGTCGCTCGGTTGCACTATGGAGTTCGCGGCCCCCGGATGCGAGCCTTCGAGGACACCCTCCCCCACGCCGAGGTGACCCGTGAACGACGCGACCCCGCGCTGGGCCGTCACCGTCGCGTTCCTGGGGGTCGCCGTGTACTGCGTGGTGCGTCTGGTGGCCGCGAACCGCGCCGTGCCCGCCCGGTATCCCGGCTGCCACCGGGCCGTCGACACGGCCCACGTGCTGATGGCCGTCGGCATGGCCGCGATGGCCTCACCCGTGGGCGGGCCGCTGCCGGTCGCCGGCTGGCAGGCGATCTTCCTGCTGATGACGGGCTGGTTCGTCGGCTCGTGGTGGCTGGAACGCGGAGTGGTCGCCCCTCCCGGCGGCTGGCACGGCGGCGGACTGCACCACGCGGCGGCGGGCGCGGCGATGCTGTACATGCTGTCGGCCGGGTCGCATTCGATGGAGCACCTGTCGGCGCCGTGGATGCCCGGCCACGTCCCCGGACTGGCGTGGCCGGTGGTGGGGTGGGCGTTCGTCGCCTATTTCGTGGTGGTGGCCGGGGTTCTGGTGGCGCGCACGGACTGGCGGACCGGCGGCGCGTCGGTTCTGCTGGCGCCACGGCTGACGGCGGCCTGCCAGGCGTGGATGGCGTTGGGGAACGGCTATCTGCTGCTGGTCATGCTCGGCTAACCCTCCAGGGACTCGGCCACCTCGCGGATCCAGTCGAGGGACCAGGTGAGGCTGCCGTCCCGCAGCGAGGCCACCACGGGTCCGAGCCAGGTGAGTTCCGCTTCGAGGACCGCGACCTGGTACTCGTCGTCCAGCAGGAACAGTCGAGGCAGGTCGGGCACCGAGGCGAGATCGGCCCGCAGGGCCGCGATCTCCTCCCGCAGCACCTCCATCCGCGCCTCCAGTTGCACCAGCGCGTCGGCCGGATCCAGCAACATCACCGAGGCCAGCGCGGCCGGGAACTCGGGAAACTCCCGGCGTGGGGCCGCCAGCATCGACCGTGTCCACTCGCGCAGCGCCGCCTCGCCGTCGCCGGTGAGGGAGTAGATCGTCCGTTCGGGGCGGCGTTCGTCGCGTTCGGTGTCGTCGACGGTGATGAGGCCGGTGCGCAGCAGGCGGTCGATCGTCTGGTAGACGCTGTTGCGTTGGGCGACGTTGGCGATCCGGTCCTTGCCGCGCGTCTTGATCACCTGCTGCATCCGGTACGGGTGCATCGGTTCCTCCGCCAGTAGCGCCAGCAGTACCAGCGCCAGCGGGGAACGTCGGTCGGAACTCCTCGGCACCAGGTCAGCCTAGTCGCCTTGACCGCTGCGTCATTCTATGTATAGTCATACTATGACCAAGGCACTGGTGATCGGCGGTGGCATCGCGGGACCGACCACGGCGATGGCGCTCGAACAGGTCGGGATCGACGCGACGGTGTACGAGGCGTACGACCGGGGAGCGGACGGCGTCGGCGCCTTCCTCACCCTCGCGGTCAACGGGCTCGCCGCGCTGCGTCCGCTCGGGCTCGCGGACCTGCTGCGGGACACAGGATTCGACACCCCGTCAATGGTCGCGTGGATGGGCGATGGGCGGCGGATCACCGAGTTCTCCTTCGGCGATCCGCTGGCCGACGGCACCCGCAACCAGACCATCACCCGCGCCGCCCTCTACGGCGCCTTCCGCGACGAGGCCCTGCGGCGCGGCATCACCGTCGAGTACGGCCGCCGCCTCGTCGACGCCGAGTCGACCGGCGACGGCGTCCGGGCAAGGTTCGCCGACGGGTCCACCGCCGAGGGTGATCTGCTGATCGGCGCGGACGGTCTGCGGTCGGTCACCCGCCGGATCATCGACCCGCAGGCGCCGGCCCCCCGGTACGTCCCGCTGATGAACGTCGGCGGCTACGCCACGGGCCTGGACGTCGACGTCGAACCGGGCGTGTTCAACATGGTCTTCGGCCGCCGCTGCTTCCTCGGCTACCTGCGCGCGCCGGACGGCACCGTCTGGTGGTTCGCGAACCCGCCCCAGGAACGCGAACTGTCCCCCGCCGAGCTGGCCGCGATCTCACCCGACCAGTGGCGCGAGCACCTGCGCCACCTCTTCGCCGCCGACGCCGCCCCCGCCCGCGCCCTGATCGACGCCACCGACGAACTGTTCACCGGCTGGAACACCTACGACTTCCCCACGGTCCCCACCTGGCACCGCGACCGCCTGATCATCATCGGCGACGCCGCGCACGCCACCTCACCCTCGGCCGGCCAGGGCGCGTCGATGGCCATCGAGGACGCCGTGGTCCTGGCCAAGTGCCTGCGCGACCTGCCGGACGTCCCGGCCGCGTTCCGCGCCTACGAGAGCCTGCGCCGCCAACGGGTGGAACGCGTGGTTGCCAGGGGAAAGCGCAATGGCAGCGGCAAGGCCCTTGGCCCCGTCGGACGCGTCCTGCTCCCCACGTTCTTCCGCTTACTCGCCAGGTTCTCCGGCGGCGGCCAGAACTGGATCTTCAACCACCGAATCGACTGGGACGAGCCCGTCCCCAGCCAGCCCTGACCACGTCTCACCTCACCGCTGTCGGCCGTCCGGTCCGGCCGGAACCCTCCGCACCCCACAGGGCGCGACGCGGCCACGGTGGCTGCGGGAGCGGCAACGGTGGCGATGGCGGAAGGGGCGGCGGCTGGCGGCGACAGTGCGCCAACCCCAACGGCTACAGCGGCCGGCGCCAGCTGCGATGACCGAGGTAGCCGCAGCGGACAGCGCCGGTTGGGGACTGTTTCAAGATCGGCTCTGGCCGAGGACACCCCGAACCTGGACCACTCCGCTACTGGCCGGGTTGTGAGGAAACGGAACTGCGTCCTCAGCTGAGGAAATGCTGGAACATCCCGCCGCGGGCGAACGCTGAGTTCGCCGCGCGCATGGAAGATGTCCTCTCCGTCTACGCCCGGCCGTACGACCCCACCCGTCCCGTGGTGCGCATGGACGAGAAACCTTTCCAGCTACTGGACCAGGTCCGCGACCCGCTGAAGGCCGTCACCATCGCACGATCGAGCGGGCTCTCGCGCAGCCACGAGGCGACCGTGTTCGCGTACTCGACGGCGATCGCGTCCACGTCGCGGACCCCGTCCAGTGACAACGCATCGTCCCTGCCCGCCAACATTTCACCTGAAGCTGTCGTGACTCTTGGAACACTGTCGATCGCATCTGATCCCCCGACAGGAGAGGTTCCTCGATGCCGCGACGCACAAGCATCCGAAGACGATCCGTCACCTCGGCCGCCACGGCGGTGACCGCGCTGGCGGCGCTCACCATGGTCGCTCCACCGGCGCACGCCGTCACCCTCGTCCCCTGCGATCCGGCCGCGCTGGTCCAGGCCGTCGCCTCGGCCAACACCTCCGCCGAGCCGGACACGTTGTCCCTGTCACCGAACTGCGTCTACACCCTCACCGAGCGGGCCGACGCAACCAACAACTCCGGTCTGCCGGGCATCGACGGGACGCTCACCATCAACGGCAACGACGCCACTGTCGGCCGGGCCGGTGACGCGCCCCGTTTCCGGCTCATCGCCAACTGGGGTGAGCTGGTCCTCAACGACGTCACCCTCACCGGCGGCCACGCCCCCGACGGCGTCGGCACCGACACCTTCGGGGACGGCCGGAGCGGCCAGTCGGGCGGCGCCATCCAGAACTGGGGCCCGCTGACCATCAACAACAGCGTGATCACCGGCAACACCTCCGGCGCGGGTGCCCCCGGCGTCGACGCCACCGCCACCACGCGCGCCGGCCGAGGCGGGGGCGGCGGCTTCGGCGGCGGCATCGCCTCCTACAGCCTCAGCACGGTGAAGCTGACGATCACCGACACCCTGATCACCGGCAACGCCACCGGTCCCGGCGGCGTCGGCGGCGACGGCACGGGCACCAGGCCGGGCGGCACGGGCGGTTCCGGCGGCTTCGGCGGCGGCATCGACGTCACCGACGGCGCCTCCCTGCGGATCACCAACAGCACCGTCACCGGGAACGTCACCGGGAACGGCGCCGCCGGCGGTTCCGGCGGCCCCGACGGCGGCGGCGGTGGCGACGGCGGAGGCGGCGGTGTCGGCGCCGGCATGTTCGTGTCCGCCGACCAGGACGCCCCGCTGTACCCGTTCGTCATCGCCACCACGATCTCCGGGAACCAGGCGGGCAACGGCGGCGACGCCGGTGCCGCCGGCCCCAACGGGTACGCGGGCTGGTCCGGCAGCGGCGGCGGAGGCGGCGGGATCGCCGTGTTGTACGACATCCTCACCGTCTCCGGCGGGACGATCGTCGACAACGCGGCGGGCGCGCCGGGCGCGGGCATGTACCCACACCCCGGCTCCGGTGGCGGCATCTACACCCTGAGCGCGCAGGTCGCCCTGACCGACGGCGCCGTGGTGAGCGGCAACCTTCCTGACAACTGCGACTACCTCGAGGACGTGCCGGGCTGCGTCAACGACGGCGCGGCCGGCGTCAGTGGCGGCCCACCGGCCGTCCGACACCGCCACCTCGTCGACCTGGCCGTCGCGGAACGAAACGCGGCCATGGCGACGTCGCGCCGGTAGCGGCGGGGCCCGGTCCGGCTCGCCCGGGAGCGCGGACCGGGCCCCGTTCAGCGGTCCTGGTCACCCGCTCAAGTTTGCGGCCTTCCTCCATCGACGGTGTCCGAACGAACCTCAGGCAGACGAGCCACAAGCACCTCCCGTATCTGATCGACAGGAGACAGCCTGACCCACCACCGCCAAGATCGGTTACCGGGTCAACCCACTGAGACGAGCCACCAGGTCGGCGGTGATGGCCGCGGTGGGCGGTGGAAGCTGGTGGAGGTGTTGCGGGAGGAGATCGCGACCCCGCGGGCTGACCTCGCCTCGGTGCCCGACCTGAGGACCGCGACCTGATACTCGTCGTCCAGCAGGAACCGCACGGCGACAGGCGGCCACGAAGTCGACCCGGGTGCGGTCGCCCCGCGACCGTCCGGCGCACGGCGGGGAACGAAGTGACCCGGTGCGGTGCCGGGGATCGTCGTTGATCGAGTGGCACCGCACCGGGTTCCGCTCGGCTGGGCGGTGCTCAGGCGCTTCGCCGGGCGGCGCAGGGCTGGCACGTCGTCTTGCGTGGCCAGCCTTGTGGTCGGCTTCCCCACAGGGGCCAGGCGACGCCCGCCAGGGTGGCGAGCAGGCAGTTGGCGCACAACCGGTTCCGCCTGGCGGGTCGGGGCATCAGTTGTACCCGCGGATCAGGTGGTCGTCGGCGGTGCGTTCGGGGGTGGTCTGTTGGTTGTCCCGTGCCGGAGGCCCGGTGGTGGCAGCCTCGCGTTCGACCTGGGGCTGTGTGTTCATGCACCTCATGATGCGAAACGGAACTCAAAAGCCACTCAAAAGGCGCACGAGGAAGCTGGACATTTCACGCCCGACATGCTGGCGACAAGTCCACAGTGGACAGACAGTGGTCAGGCGTCCCAGATGGACACGTAGCGCGCGGGTCGAGCGAGGGTCGAAGATCGCTGACAGCGACCGATTCCCCGTGCTGTCGGTGTCACCATGGCGCAAGTCTGGCTCGTCGGGTGGAACCGCGCAGTGTGGGAGTTTTCCATGCAGAATCGTCATTCTGGAGCAGAGGCCGCAACAGCACTCCAGCTCACCGCTACACCGGCGAGCGAGACGAATCGCATCGTAGCGAACCAACCGGCCACCAGAGAGTACGACTCGATCACACTCGGACTCCTCGGCCCCCTGTTACTGATGCGCGGCGAACGGGTCGTCACCCCGTCGGCCCCCAAGCTGCGGCAGGTGCTCTCGCTGCTCGCCGTCCAGGCGAACTCGGTGACCAGGGTCGACCAGCTGGTCGAGGAACTCTGGGAGGAAAGCCCCCCGCAGTCCGCGCTGACCACCGTCCAGACCTACATCTACCAGCTGCGCAAGCTGCTGAAACTCGACGACAAGCCAGCCGCCTACCGCAGCAGCGGCGGGCCGAGCCCCGCCCTGCTCAGCCACCCCGGCGGCTACGTCCTCCAGCTCCCCGACCTGGAGTCCATCGACGCCAACCAGTTCGAGCAGCTCGCCCGGCGGGGCCGCCAGGAGCTGCTCGGCGCACACGTCGAGTCGGCCGCCGAGGTGTTCCGGACCGCGTTGGCGCTGTGGCGCGGCGGGTTCCTCGAGGGAGTCGCGACCGGCCCACTGCTGTACTCGCACTCCACCCGCCTGGAGGAGCTGCGCCGCACCGTCCTCGCCCTGCGCATCGAGGCCGACCTGCAACTCGGGCGCCACCAGGAGATCATCGGCGAGCTGACGAGCCTGGTGAACGCCGAACCCACCCGCGAGGACTTCTCCGCCAAGCTCATGATCGCGCTCTACCGCAGCGGCCGCCGCGCCGACGCGCTGGGCGTCTACCAGCGCATCCGGGCCGCGCTGGTCGACGAACTGGGCCTGGACCCCGCCGCCGAGCTGCGCCGGCTCCACCAGCTGATGCTGGAGGCCGACCCCGAACTGGACCTGCCGGGCGACCCGACCGCGCCGGTCACCGAGGGCCGGGTCGTCATCTCGCCGGCGCGCCCTGGCCGGCCCGCCCCCGCGCAACTGCCGGCCGAGGTGGTGGACTTCGTCGGGCGGCAGGCCGAGCTGGACGCGTTCAGCCACGCCCTCACCGGGCCGGACATCCAGGGCCTGCGGGTGGTCAACGTCGTGGGCCGGCCGGGGATCGGCAAGAGCGCGTTCGTGGCGCGGGCCGGCCGCGCGGTGCGGGAACGGTTCCCCGACGGGCAGCTCCACGTCGACCTCACCGGCGGGGACGGGCGGCCGATGCCCGTGCGGCAGGTGCTGGTCGGGATGCTCAAGGCGATCGGGGCCGACGAGGCGGACGTGCCGCACAACGTCGCCGAGGCGGCGTTGATGTTCCGCAGCTGGACCGCCGACCGGCGGCTGCTGGTCGTACTGGACAAGGCGGTCACCGCCGACTCGCTGCGCCACCTGGTGCCCAGCGGGTCGGGGTGCGCGCTGGTCGTGCTCAGCCGGGTGCCGGTGGACGCGCTGGCCGGGGCGCTGCGGCTGCGGCTGCCGGTGCTGACGGTCGCCGAGTCGGTGCGGCTGCTGGCCAACATCGTCGGTGAGCAGCGGGTCAGCCGGGAGCTGGACGCCGCCGAGAACCTGGCCGAGCTGACCGACCGGCTGCCGTTGGCGTTGCGCGCGGTGGGGGCAAAGCTGGCCGGACGACCCGGCTGGCACCTGTCGCGGATGGTCGTTCGGATGGCCGACGAGCGGAACCGGTTGAACGAGCTGAGCTACGGCGGCTTCGACGTCTTCGGGCAGCTGGCCGAGGCCTACCAGACGCTGACCGCGCGCCAGCGGTGGGTTTTTCGGCGGTTGGCCTCGACCGACGGGCTGACCGCCGGGGAACTCGCCGAACGCGCCAGCCTGGGCGGGCCGGCCGTTCTCGGCGTGTTGGACGAGCTGGTCGACGCCGACCTGGTCGAGGAGGGCGACGGGGAGGAGCCCCGGTACTCGGTTCCCGCGCTGGTCCGGTTGGTGGGGCTGTCGGGGATGCTGGGGAGCTCGTGGTGGCGCCGCACCACCGGGCGCGACTCCGGGTAAATGACGTGGCCGCGGCGAGGGGGGCGGTGTACGGTCGCGGTGAGGAGTCTCGTCGAGGTGAGGAGTTTCGGGCGATGCGCTGAACAGCCATTTCACGGCCTGTCCACATCGCACGGAAAGCTCCACCATGTCCAGGATCACCTGCACGGACCTGTCCTTCTCCTGGCCCGACGACACCCCCGTCCTCACCGGGCTCAGCTTCACCGTCGGCCTCGGACGCACCGGCCTGGTGGCGCCCAACGGGGCCGGGAAGAGCACCCTGCTGCGGCTGATCGCCGGCGAGCACACCCCCAGCGCCGGGTCGGTCGTCGTCGAGGGTGTCCTCGGCCATCTGCGCCAGACCCTGCCGTTGAGCGGGGAACTGACCGTCGGGCACGTGCTGGGCGTCGACCAGGTCCTGGCCGCCATCGCGGCGATCGAGGGCGGCGACGTGTCCGACGAGCACTTCGCCACCGTCGGCAGCGACTGGGACGTCGAGGAGCGGGCGCGGGTCGAGCTGGACCGGCTCGGGCTGGGCGGGGTCGCCCTGGACCGGACGCTGGGCACGCTCAGCGGCGGGCAGGTCGTCTCGCTGGGCCTGGCCGCGCAGCTGCTGCGGCGGCCGGACGTGCTGCTGCTCGACGAGCCGACCAACAACCTCGACCGGACCGCCCGCCGGCGGCTCGCCGACGTGCTCGCCGACTGGTCGGGGTGCCTGCTGCTGGTCAGCCACGACCGGGACCTGCTCGACCGGATGGACCGGATCGCCGAGCTGGAACCCGACCGGCTGCGGACCTTCGGCGGGAACTTCACCGAGTACCAGGCCGCGCGGGCCGCCGAACGCGACGTCGCCGAGAAGAACCTGCGCAACGCCGAACAGGACCTCAAACGGGAACGGCGCGAACTCCAGCAGGCCAGGGAACGCGCCGCCAAACGAGCGCGGACCGGGGCGCGCACCAACACCGACATCCCCCGGATCGTCAAGGGCGGGTTGGCGCGCCGCGCCCAGGAGTCGGCCGGGCGGGCGCAGGACGTGCACGCCCGGCGGGTCGAGTCGGCGCGGGCGCGGGTCGACGAGGCCGACCGGGCGTTGCGCACCGACGCCACGATCTCGCTGTCGCTGCCCGACACCGAGGTGCCGGCGGGGCAGACCGTGTTCGACGGGGAGCACGTGCGGGTCCGGGACCTGTTCGCCGGCGACGGGATCGACCTGAGCATCCGTGGCCCCGAACGGATCGCGTTGACCGGGGACAACGGCGCCGGGAAGTCGACGCTGCTGCGGGTCATGGCTGGCCTGGCCGAGCCGGACGGCGGGCGGGTCAGCCCGCCCCGGGGGCGGGTCGCCTACCTGTCCCAGCGGCTCGACCTGCTCGACCTCGACCTGGACACGCCCAGCAACCTGGCGGCGTTCGCGCCGTCGCTGCCGGTCACCGAGACCCGGCACCTGCTGGCCCGCTTCCTGCTCGACGCGCAGCGGGCCCGGGTCCCGGTCGGTGACCTGTCCGGCGGCGAACGGCTGCGCGCCACGCTGCTGTGTGTGCTGATGGCCGAGCCGGCGCCCCGGCTGCTGCTGCTCGACGAGCCGACCAACAACCTGGACCTGGCCTCCGTCGAGCAGCTGACCTCGGCGTTGGGCGCCTACCGGGGCGCGTTCGTGGTGGTCAGCCACGACGAACGGTTCCTGGCCGACGTGGGCGTGCGGCGCTGGCTACACCTGGCCGACGGGCGCCTCGAGACCAGGTAGGACCTTCCACCGGTCGTTGAGCGGCTCTCGTCCATGGCTGCCTAACTTGTTGCCACGGCGGCCACTGTGGGTCGGCTGGCATGAAGGGGTACGGCTGTGCAGTCCGAGGTTCGGGCCCCCGACGAGCGGCCCTACGGTCAGGTCCCCGAGTACGACTCGAACATCTCCGTGCTGGCCGGCGGCGGGGCGGCGTTACGTCTCGGCGCGCGGGTGTTACCGCTGCGCCGCTGGATGTCCATGCGGCACTCGCTGGTCGGGGCCGAGATCGGGGTCACCGCGAGCCTGCTCGACCAGCTGCCCGTCCGGCCGGCCGCGGTGATCGTGGTCGCCCCCGAGGTCGACGCGGCGGCCGTGGTCGACCGGCTGCTGTCGGCCGCCTACGGGATGCTGGGCAGTGACACGGAAACAGACGCGTTGACGTTGGGGATCACCAGCCCCGAAGCCGTCCGGTCGGGCACCGCCGGCGGGCTCGCGATGTACAACCTGCACCGCGAGTCGCTGCCCGAGGCGCTGGTCGAGGCGGTGACCGCCGGGCGGCGCTGCGGGCTGACGACCGTGCGCGGCAACTGTGTCCTGCTGCTGCAACGGTTCGTGCCGGCCTCGGCCTCCGCCGTGGTGCACGCCCGGCCCGAGCGGGACCGGCCGGTGCGGGTCGACGGGCGGTGGGGGCTGACCGAGGCGTCCTCGCCCTCGGACGTGTTCGAGGTGCCGCCCGACGGCGGGGCGATCAGCGAACGGCTCGCCTGGAAGCCGACCGCGCACGTCGTCGCGCACGGCGGCACGCACACCGTGAACCTGCCGGCCGGGCTGCGCTACCGGTACTCGCTGGGCCGCGCCACCGTCCGGCAGTTGGCCGGGCTGTCCCGCGACGCGGCGCTGACCGCGGGCCGGCCGCTGTCCCTGGACATCGCCGTGACCAGGACCGGGCCGGTGGTCCTGCGGTGCCGGCCGGCGGTGGGGTGACCGGACGAAGCTGACAGGGCGCTGGAAATCGCCCTGCTCTCGTTTCGAGGTGACTTCCAGGCACCCGGCACACCATCGAAGGGTCAGCCAAGTCCTCGGAGGTCATCGTGCCCCGCGCACTCACCGTGGAAAACCGGAAACAACGCCACGCCAGGAAGGCGCTGGCCGGACTGCCGACCGAATGCCGGACCGGTGACTGCGAGCACTACCGGGAGATCGTGCGGCTGCGGCGCAACCTGCACGACGGCCTCGGCCCCGGGCTCGCCGGGATCATGATGCGCGCCGACGTCCTCACCGAGCTGCTCACCGCCAACCAGGGCGCCGCCGAACAGATGCTGCACGAGCTGCGCCGCGAGGCCGCCTCGTTCATGGCCGAGTTCCGTCGCATGCTCGCCGACCAGAGCCCCGCCGAGCTCGACGGGCACCGCTTCGACGACGCGCTGCGCGCGTTGGCCGCGCGGATGAGCCGCGCGTCGGGCAACACGCTGCTGGTCACCGCCGAGGTCGACCCGGACGCCGTCGAGGTGGACCGGGCGGCGCGGGTGGCCGCGTTCTGGATCGCCAAGGAGGCGCTGACCAACGTCGTCAAACACGCCAGGGCCGGCACCTGCGTGATCCGCGTGTGGGTCGAGGACGGTCTGCGCCTGGAGATCACCGACGACGGGGTCGGCGGCGCGGGGCTGTCCAGGCCGGGCGTTGGCCTGCGGTCGATGGGCAGCCGGGCCGCCGAGCTGGGCGGGTGGTGCGACGTGACGGAGAACGGCCGGCACGGTCGTCCGGGCATCACGGTCAGCGCGCACCTGCCGGCGCCCTCACCAGCTGAGGAGTCCTACTGTGACAGCACCGACTGAGCAGACCACCGCCACGATCCGCGTGGTGATCGCCGACGACCACCCGGTGTACCTGTCCGGGCTGCGGATGCTGCTGGACCTGATCAGCGTGGTCGAGGTCGTCGGCGAGGCGCGCACCGGGCCCGAGGCGCTGGCCGAGATCTACCGGCTGCGCCCGCACCTGGTGCTGATGGACGTGAACATGCCGGGCACCAGCGGGATCGAGGTGACCAAGACGCTCGCCACCCGCTGCCCGGAGACGTCGGTGATCATGCTGTCGATGCTGGAGGACCGGGACACGTTCCTGGCCGCCATGCGCGCCGGCGCGCGCGGGTACCTGGTGAAGGGCGCGTCGTCGGAGGACATCGGGCAGGCCATCGGCACCGTGCGCCGCGGCGGGGTGGTGTTCGGCGCGGCCGTGGCGAACTGGGCGCTGGACCACCTGAACAAGCCCCGCGAGTCGGCCAAGCCGTTCCCCGAGCTGACCGACCGGGAGCTGGCGGTGCTGGAGCTGGTGGCCGACGGGCTGGGCAACGCCTCGATCGCCCGCCGCCTCGGCCTGTCGATCAAGACGGTGCGCAACTACCTGTCGCGGATCTTCGCCAAGCTGCAGATCGCCGACCGCACCGAGGCCGCCGTCCAGGCCCGCCGCGCGGGTCTGGGCAACTGAGCCTCCCCCACCAAGAGAAAAGCCGACCGTGCGGTAGGGACGACCGCACGGTCGGCGTTCGGGGGGTGGGTCAGACGCGGGCCGACTCCTCGGCGGGTGCCGGCGCCTCAGCCGGCTTTCCCTTGCGCAGGGCCAGGGTCACCGTCGCGACGACCAGCCAGAGGAAGCCGCCGAAGCGGCCGATCGGGGTGAAGGCGACCAACTGGTAGACCAGCGGCGTCAGCGAGGCGACCAGGCCGAGCGCGCCGATCACCAGGCCGGCGATGCCGAGCCACTTCGGCAGGCCAAGGCCCATGGCGGCGGCCACGATCAGCAGGCCGAGACCGGCGACGTGCAGCGGGCCACCCAACCAGAACGTCAGCTGGTAGGACAGCTGGGCCATGGTGTCGTCGGCCACCAGATCCGTGCTGGCGTAGACGATCGACACGGCGGCGCTCACGATCAGCGTCACCGCGGCGGTGATCGCACCGGCGAAGGCCAGTTCCGGGGCGGGGCCGGGGCGACCGGAGCGGCGCAGCGCACCGGCGACGACCGCGCCGAACCACAGCAGCGCCATCGCGGCGAGGACCTGCAGGCCGGCGCTCGCCTCCATCGACGAGGCGCCCTCGCGCAGGTAGCCGGCGACCGTTGCCGTGTCGTCGTCCGGTCTGGGGAACCCGGCACCGGACGCGCCCTGCACGACCGACCCGGCCATCCACAGCACGACGAACAACGACCCCGTCAGAATCCCCAGGTCCCGACGACCGGTCTCCTGCGTTGCGGTCATCGCATTCCTTCCCTCGGCGACAGACAAAACGGGCGACGGGCCCAGCCTGACACCGGCCGCTGACAAACGCCTCAGGCCACGGGAGGCTTCGCGACTACTCCGCCGAGCGTAGGTTCGCGGCTACTCGGCCCACCCCGGGCGGACGAGCCCCGACTCGTAGGCCAGCACCACCAGCTGCGCCCGGTCCCGCGCCGCCAGCTTGATCATCGCCCGGCTGACGTGGGTCTTGGCCGTCGCCGGGCTGACCACCAGCCGCCGCGCGATCTCGTCGTTGGTCAGGCCCTCGCCGACCAGCGCGACGACCTCCCGCTCCCGCTCGGTCAGCACGTCCAGCGCGGTCGACTCCGGCGCCTTCTTCGCCCGGGTGGCGAACTCGCCGATCAGCCGGCGGGTCACGCCCGGCGAGAGCAGCGCGTCGCCGCCGGCCACCACCCGCACCGCCCGCACCAGCTCCACCGGCTCGGTGTCCTTGACCAGGAACCCGCTGGCGCCGACCCGGATCGCCTCGAAGACGTACTCGTCCTCCTCGAACGTCGTGAGGATCAGAATGTGCACGTCGGCCAGCGACGGGTCGCCGGAGATCGTCCTGGTGGCCTCCAACCCGTCCAGGCCGGGCATCCGGATGTCCATCAGCATCACGTCGGGGTGGTGCTCGCGGGCGGCGGCGACCGCCTCGTTGCCGTCGGCGGCCTCGCCGACCACCTCGACGTCGGCCTGCGCGTTGAGCAGCGCCCGGAAACCCGCTCTGACCAGTGCCTGGTCGTCGGCCAGTACGACTCGGATCATGAACCGTCCTCGGTGTCGGTGTCGCTGTCGGTGTCGCTGTCGGCGGGCCCGGTCGGCAGGGTCGCGGCGACCCGGAAACCCCCGCCGGGCAGGGGCCCGGCCGACAGTGTGCCGCCCAGCGCCTCGGCCCGTTGCCGCATCCCCGTCAACCCGCTGCCGCTGCCCTCGACGAACCCCGACGCGTCGCCCCGCCCCTGGTCGAGGACCTCGATGGTCAGCTCGCCCGGCAGGTAGCCCAGGCGCACGGTGGCCCGGGTGGGGCCGGCGTGGCGGTAGGTGTTGGTCAGCGACTCCTGCACGATCCGCAGCGCGGCCGCGTCCACCCCCGACGGCAGGGTCCTGGTGGTGCCGGTGCGTTCCAGGGCCACCGGCAGCCCGGCCTCCCGCATCCGCTCCAGCAGCCGGTCGAGCTGGTCGAGGCTGGCGACCGGCTGGCGCGGCGCCGACCCGTCGACGTCGCGCAGCACCCCGAGGATGGTGCGCAGCTCGACCAGTACCTCCTTGCTGGACTGCTTGATCGCCGAGAGGGCCTGGCGGGCCTGCTCGGGCTGCTCGTCGATCAGGTGCAGCGCCACCCCGGACTGCACGTTGATCAGCGACACGTGGTGGGCCAGCACGTCGTGCACCTCGCGGGCGATCTTGAGCCGTTCCTCGCTGGCCAGCCGCAACGCCTGCTCCTCCATCGTCAGCTCGGCCTGGGCCGCCCGGTCGCGGCGCACCTTGAGGATCTCGGCCAGGCCAAGGATCAGCGCCATCCACGCCACCCCGAAGCCGACCCCGCCCAGGTCGGGGTCGTACCCGTCGCCCTTGCCGATGTCGGCCACGACGATCAGCACCGCGAACGTGCCGCCGGCGGCGGCCCAGCCGACGTACTTGGGCCCGAGCAGGACCACGTTGAACGCGGCCACCAGCGGGGACAGGAACACCGGGCCGATCGGGTAGTCGAGCAGCAGGTAGACCACGGTGACCAGGGCCGTGCCGAGCAGCGTCACCAGCGGCCACCGGCGCCGGCCCAGCAGCACCAGCGGGCCGGCCACCAGCAGCACGGCCGAGCCGGCGTTGAGCTTGTCCGCCTCGCCCCACACCGCGGCGGCCGGGAACGAGCCGGCGTACTGGATGAACGCCACCAGGATGACCACGGCGAACGGCGGCAGCCCGGACGGCCCGAGGCCCCGGGCGCCGCGCTGGGGCCGCACGCTGGTCATGTCACGACGGTAGAGCAGCGCGACCGCCCCCGACCTCCCGACTTGAGCGGTCCACGACCCTGACCGGGTACACGTACGCCCACGGGAGCAGGCGGGGCGCCCGGTCGTCGCCGGTCAGGGTAGGCGGGGTTCAGTCCGGTGTGCGACGACGAAACCGCTGTTGGCGAGGACATTGGTAGTCATGAACGAGCCAAGCGAGCGGAAGCGGCCGGGCAACCCCGTCCGCGCCTCGGACGCCGAGCGGGAGCGTGTCACCAAGATGGTGAGCGACGCCGCCGGCGAGGGCCGACTGACCCTCGCCGAGGCCGACGAGCGCATGAACCTGATCTACGCCACCACCTACCGCCACGAGCTGGACCGGTTCGTGGCCGACCTGCCGGGCGAGCCGGCACCGAACCCCTCGCCAGCCCGGCGTTTCGCCGGCGCCCCCACGAGGCTGCGGGTGCACGCGACGATCGTCGCCGTGCTCTCGGTGCTGCTGGTCGTGCGCTGGGTCGCCTCCGGCGTGCCGTTCTTCTGGCCGGCCGGGCCGATGCTGGTGCTGTGGGGCAGCGTGTTCGTGCACGCCGCCGTGCTGCGCCGAGGGGGTCGAGGGGTTCGTCAGTGGGGGCCACCACCCTGGGGGGTGCAACGGTGACGCGGAACGGGACGGGTAGGACCATGGTCAAGCCGCTGCACGGCGTTCCCCGCAAGGTCTGGCAGATCACGCACATCGTGAGCGCGGTCGGCTGGTTGGGCATCGAGGTGTGCGTGCTCGGGCTGACGGCCATCGGCCTGGCCGCCGAGGACGCCACCACCGTGCGGACCGCGCACGGCGCCGCCGTGCTGCTGGCGGAGACGTTCTTCCTGCCGGCGACCGTGCTGATGCTGCTCAGCGGCCTGGTGCTCGGCCTGGGCACCAAATGGGGCCTGTTCAAGTACTACTGGGTGGTGGTGAAGCTGGCGATCGGGTGCGCGCTGCTGCTCGCCGGCACCTACACCCTGCAGAACACCATGCGGGAGACCGCCGACCTCGCCGAGGCGGACGCGTTGACGGCCGGCGAGGGCGCCAGCCTGATCGGGATGCTCTCGGTGATCGCCGGCATCACGCTGTTCGCGGCGATCCTGTCGGTCGCCAAGCCGTGGGGCCGGATCTCCCGGCGCACCCGCCAACCGTCCACGCTCACCGTGACCCAGGAGTCGTGATGACCACCGTGACCCAGGAGACGATCACCGGACTCGCGGCCCGCGCGGTCGGGGTGACCAAGGCCTACGGTGCCGGCGCCGCCGCGGTGACCGCGCTCGACGACCTGTCCGTCGACGTCCAACGTGGACGGTTCACCGCGATCATGGGGCCCTCCGGTTCCGGCAAGTCGACGCTGATGCACTGCCTGGCCGGACTGGACACAGTGGACTCCGGCGAGGTGTGGATCGGCGAGACCCGGTTGACCGGCCTGAACGACAAGGGCCTGGCCGACCTGCGGCGCAACCGCGTCGGGTTCGTCTTCCAGCAGTTCAACCTGCTGCCGACGCTGACCGCCGAGGAGAACATCACGCTGCCGCTGGCGATCGCCAACCGCAAGCCGGACCCGGCGTGGTTCGACACGGTCGTCGACGCGGTGGGCCTGTCCGACCGGCTCACCCACCGGCCCAGCGAGCTCTCCGGCGGCCAGCAGCAGCGGGTGGCGTGCGCGCGGGCGCTGCTGCCCAAGCCGGACGTGATCTTCGCCGACGAGCCGACCGGCAACCTGGACTCCCGTTCCGGCAACGAGATCCTCGGCTTCCTGAGCCGCTCGGTCGAACAGTTCCACCAGACGATCGTGATGGTCACCCACGACGCCAACGCCGCCGCGTACGCCGACCGGGTGATCTTCCTGCTCGACGGCCGGATGGTGCACGAGCTGCACGACCCGGACGCCGAGGCCGTGCTCGACACGATGAAGGCGCTCGACACGTTCGATTCGAGGTAGGACCATGCTCAAGGCGACCCTCAAGGGCCTGCTGGCCCGCAAGCTGCGGCTGATGCTCGCCGGGCTCGCGGTGGTGCTCGGGGTGACCGCGGTGTCCGCCGCGATGGTCACCACCGCCACCATCGGCAGCGGCTTCGACTCGATCTTCGAGACCACGACGTCCGATGTGGACGTCTCGGTGTCCTCGGCGCCCAACGTCGGCGGCGAGACCACGTTCACGCCGCCGGTCCCGGCGTCGGTGGTGGAGGAGTTGGCCGGGGTCGCCGGGATCGACGCGATCACCGGCGAGGTGTCGGCCGACGGCGCCCGCCCGGTCGGCGCCGACGGCAAGGTGATCTCCGTGCAGGGCCCGCCCCGGCTGGGGGTGGCCTGGCAGGGCGAGACCGGCCTGGTCGAACTGCGCGAGGGCCGCGGCCCGACCGCCGACGACGAGGTCGCCATCAACGCCGGGCTGGCCGAGCTGGGCGGCTACCGGGTCGGCGGCACGATCGACGTGCTGACCCTGGAGCCCAGGACGACGTTCCGGGTCGTCGGCGTCTACGGCTACAGCAACGGTACGGGCACCATGGGCGGCAGCACCGAGGTCGCGTTCACCGAGCCGGTCGCCCAGCGGCTGATGCTCGGCGAGACCGGCGTGTACTCGTCGTTGACGCTGACCGCCAGGGACACCGTGCCCAACGAGACGCTGCGCGACGAGATCGCCGCCCTGCTGGGCGATGGCTACCAGGTGCGCACCGGCGACGAGTTGGCGGCGCAGACCGCGGCCGACGGGCGGGCGTTCCTGGACATCGTGCGGATCGTGCTGCTGGCGTTCTCCGGGCTGTCGCTGCTGGTCGGGATCTTCCTGATCCTCAACACGTTCTCCATCCTGGTCGCCCAGCGCACCGGCGAGCTGGCGCTGGTCGCCGCGCTGGGTGCGCGGCGACGGCAGATCGTCGGCTCGGTGCTGGTGGAGGCGGCGCTGGTCGGCGTGCTCGCCTCGGCCGTCGGGATCGGCCTGGGGGTGGCGGTCTCGACCGGCCTGAAGGCGGTGATGGAGGCGCAGAGCGGGGCGCAGCTGCCGGTCGGGCTGATCGTGCCGGTGCCCGACCTGCTGGCGGCCTTCGGTGTGGGTGTGCTGGTGACGCTGGTCGCCGCGCTGGTCCCGGCGCTGCGCGCGTCGCGGGTCCCGCCGGTCGCGGCGATGCGCGCGTCGGCCGCCGAGCAGCGTTCGCTGACCAGGATCACCGTGGCCGGCGCGGTCCCGGCGGTGCTCGGTGTCGCCGGCATCCTCGGCGCCGTGCTCGACGTGGTCGGCGACCTGCGCTGGGCGGCGCTGGGCGGTGGGGTGGTGCTGGGCCTGGTCGGCCTGGCGCTGCTCACCCCGGCGGCCAGCAAGGTCCTGCTGCCGGTGGTCGGCCGGCTGCTTGGCTGGTCGACACCCGGCCGGCTCGGTCGTCTCAACGCCGCCCGCAACCCGCGCCGCACCGCGATCACCGTGGCCACCCTGGTGGTCACCCTCGGTCTGGTCGGCGGGGTGGGGGTGGTGGCGGAGTCGCTGCGCCGCGACGTGTCCGCTCTGGTGTCCACCGACCTCGCCGCCGACCTGGTGATCTCCGGTGACGGGGTGAGCGCGCGGGCCGGCGGCGGCTCCGGCGGTCCGCCGACCGCCGCCGACGGCCGGATCATGCCGACGTTCGAGGCGTCGGTGGTCGAGGAGGCCGCCGGTCTGCCGGGCGTGGCGGGCGCGACCGCCCAGTACGTTGACACCGTCGAGCTGCCCGGCGGCCAGAGCCCCGCCAACGCCGGTGACCTGTCCACACTGGAATCGGTGCTGGGCCTGAAGACCGTCGACGGCACCTTGCGCCTGTCGGGCCCCGACGAGATCGTCGTCGACACCGACACGCTGGGCGCGCAGGGCTGGGCCGTCGGCGACACCGCCCGCGTGGCGACCCAACGCGGCGGCTGGCAGGAGTACCGGATCGTCGGCAGCTACGAGCCGAACTTCCTGCTGACCGGCCCGGTGCTGACGCCGGAGGCGGCGACCGAGCGGTTCGTCTCGGCGCTGCCGGCGCTGGGCTACGTCGAGCTGGCGCCGGACGCGGACGTGGCGACGGTGAAGGCGGCGGTGAGCGAGCTGGTGGCCGACAACCCGGAGGTGACGGTCGCCGACCAGACCCAGCTGGCGACCGACTCGGCCAGCCGGTTCGACATCGCCGAGATCATGCTCTACGTGCTGCTGGGCCTGTCGGTGGTGATCGGCATCCTGGGCATCATCAACACCATGGCACTGTCCATTTTGGAGCGAACCAGGGAGTTGGGTCTGCTGCGCGCGATCGGCATGCGCCGCTCCCACATGGTGCACATGGTCGTCGCCGAGTCCCTGGTGATGTCGGTGTTCGGCGGCCTGCTCGGCCTGGCGTTCGGCGGCCTCGCCGGAGCGGCGTTCGTCTCGGTGGCGGGCCTGGCCGAACTGGCCGTCCCGTGGACGTCGCTGGCCGTGTTCCTCGGCCTCGCCGTCGCCGCCGGCCTCATCGCCGCCCTCGCCCCCTCCACCAGGGCGGCGAAGGTCAACGTGCTGGCCGCCATCGCCTACGAGTAGTCGAACGGCAACGCGTCGTAGACCGCCGACAGGTCCCGGCGACGCACCTCGAACACGACACTGTCCAGGACGATCTCGACCATCAGCCGCTCGTGCTCGTCGCCGCGGGCCCGGTAGTGCACCCCGTCACCCTCGACCACCGCCGAGGTGATCCTCCGCCCACCGCCGGGCACCGGCGAGAACGTCAACTCGAAGATGCGGAACCCGGTCCAACTGCGGTGCAGGACGACCACGTCACCGTCCGCGTAGAGGTTCCACCGCTCCTCCATCATCGTCGACCGCACACCGGCGCTGATGCGCTCCCACTCGGCGTCGGTCCACACCCGCTCGGGCACCACAGCGAGGACCCGGGGTACATGCAGGACAGGCAGTTCCGCGAACACCCCTACGACAGTAGCTCGCTCACGGCCGGACCTTCTCGTACAGGACGATGCCGAGTTCGGCGGTGGCCGGTGGCTGCTGTTCGGGGATCGTCACGGTGATCGTGTGCGGTTCGCCGGGGTCGAGCAGGCAGCCGCCGGCGCGGAAAGTCGGCAATCCGTAGTTGAACCGGCACGACGTGCCGTCGAGGACCGCTTCCACGCCGGCGCCCGTCACACCGGGGGACCGGGAGTCCTTGGCGACGACGTCGTAGTGGCGGACCGTGTCCGACGCCGGGATTTCCCAGGTCAGCTCGCGTTCCCCCAGCCGAGACGTGCGGTGTTCCCGGTAGGCGTAGTCCTCGCCGTCCAGGCCGATCAGGGACGGGATCTCGGCGCCGGCGACCGTCGTCTCCGGGGGAGCGATCGAGTAGATGCCGACGCCCAGGACCACGTTGGGGTCGCTGACGGGGACGTAGGTGCCCGTGTCGTCCGGGTTCTCGATGGGGTTGCCGTTCTTGTCGACCTCCTGGGTCAACTCGACGTGCACGGTCAGCTGGTCGCCTTCTGGCTGGGCGGTGAGGCCCGGGTCGTAGGAGTAGGGCCCGGGTGCCGTGCCGGTCAACGCCGGCACCACCGGGGTGGTGGGTTCACCGCCGCACCAGTTGCTGTCCGGGCGGTCGGGGCGGCTGTCACCGGTGTAGCCGGACACCCAGTGGTCGGGGCCTTCCAGGTCGCCGTAACAGACCATCATGATCCGGACCTTCCCCTTGGGTGCCGGAATCGTGACCTCCAGTGTCGACTCACCCGGCTTGCCCATGGTGGCGCCGATCAGGTCGTAGGCGCCGCTGTGGGACACGAAGTTCTCGTGCGTGATCGTGGTGGCGGCCGGGTCCTGGCCGGCGATCTCGGCGCCGTCCGGTTCGCGGGCCGACAGGAACCCGGCGGTGCCGACCACGGCCAGGGTGCCGACGGTGAGCGCCGCGACGCCGGTGACCCGGCGCCGGCGCAGGGCGCGGATCCTGGCCTGGACCTGGGTGGCCCGCGCCCCAGGGTCGGGATCGGTGACGGTGTCGGCTCGGTCGCGCAGCGAGGTGCGCAGGTCGGTGACGTTCATGTCAGTCCGCCTTCAGGAGGGGGTCGATGCGGAGTGTGGCCAGTGCCCTGGCGGTCTGGCTCTTGACGGTGCCGACGCTCACCCCGAGGGTCTTCGCGGTGTCGGCCTCGGTGAGGTCGTCGAAGAACCGCAGCACGATCACCGCGCGTTGCCGGCGCGGCAGGTTGGCCAGCGCGGCCCACAGGTCGGTGTGCGGTTCGATGGCCGGGCCGTGGGTGTCCGGCGGTTCGGCGGTCGGACGTTCTCCGCGCCAGCGACGCCGCCAGCCCGACGCGAACTCGTTCACCATGATCCGGCGCACGTACGGCTCCGGGTCGCCGGTCACCCGACGGCGGGCCGCCCACCACTTGGCCAGCGACGTCTGCACCAGGTCCTCGGCGAGGTGACGGTCCTGGGTGAGCAGGTACGCGGTCCGCAGCAGCGCCCGCGACCGGGACACCACGAACTGCTCGAAGCTGACGTGATCGGACACGACCACCTTCGCCGAGGGCACCGTGTCCCCCGGGTTCACGACACTCATGCCCACCCCAACCCTCTGGACCCCCCAGAAGGTTGTCAGGCGACTCGACACCGGGAACGGACGAAAGGCCGTCTTCGTCACTCCCCCGACGAAGACGGCCCCTCTCCCCCCTCAGGCCGGAGACCGCTCCCGCCCTCCCCAAAGCGGGCGCGGTCTTCGTAACCCCCATGAGTAAAGAGAGCGGCCGGCCCCGCTGGATACGAGACCGGCCAAACTTTTTTCTCGACGCCCCCGCGGGCACTACGCGGCCTCACCCGGCCACGGATAGTCATCGAGACCGGACACCGTCTCCATGTACGCCAGCAGCGCCGCGACGTCGTGTTCGCCGAGGCCGCGGTTCTGCGCGGCGGTGAGCCAGTCGTGGCTGGCGGCCGTGGTCGGCATGGGGACGCCGAGGCGCTGGGTCTCGTCGAGGACCAGGCCGAGGTCCTTGCGCATCAGCTTCAGGCGGAAGTCCGGCTTCTCGAACGCGCGCCTGGCCATCACCCCGGCCTTGAACTTCATCATCGGGCTGCTGTACCCGCCGGCGGCGATCAGCCGGATCAGCGTCCCCCGGTCCAGGCCGGCCCGCTCGCCGAACGCGACCGCCTCGACCAGTGCCTGCATCTGGACGCCCATCAGCAGGTTCAACGCCAGCTTGGCCGTGGCGCCCATGCCGCCGCGGCCCAGATGCACGACCTCCTTGGCCAGCGGCTCGATCGCCGGCCGCAGGGCCGCGACGTCCTCGGCCGCGCCGCCGATCATGAACCGCAGTTCGCCGTCCTTGGCGTGCTGGGCGTTGCCGAGCACGCACGCGTCCAGCGCCCGGTGGCCGGTGCCGGCCAGCCGCTTCTGCAACCCGACGGCGAAGTCGGGCGCCACGGTCGACAGGTCCGCCACGATCGCGCCCTCCGGCAGGCCCTCGACCACGCCGTGCTCGCCGAACAGCAGCCGCTCGACGACCTCGCTGGTCGCCAGCGACAGGAACACCACGTCGGCGCCCTGCGCGGCCGCCGCCGGGGTCGTCGCCAGGACCGCGCCCTCGGCGGCCAGGGCCTCGCCCCGGGAGCGGGTGCGGTTGTAGACCGTGACGTTCGCCCCGGACGCGAGCAGGCGCGAGACCATGCCCCCGCCCATCGCGCCGAGGCCGACGAACGCGATCTTGGCGGCCATCAGCTTGCTTTCGCTTCCGGGATCGCCACGCCCTGGGGCGGGCCGCCGGCGCCGACCGGGGGCTTGGGCTCCTCGACGATCCCCAGCTCGAACAGGATCCTCGGGAAGTCGTCGCTGATCCACGACTCGGTGACCTTGCCGTCGCGCACCCGGTGCAGGTCGACGCCCTCGACGACGAACGTGCCGTGGGTGGGCGGCATCCACATCAGCGGCCCGGTGTGCGTGCCGGTGGTGCGGAAACGCAGGCCGACCAGGTCACCGGCGGCGAACATCTCCTGGATGCCGCAGGTGAAGTCCGGGAAGGCCCGCTTCCAGAACTCGACGGCCATCTTGAACGCCGTCGGCCCCTTCGGCAGTTGCAGGCCGGCGGTGTGCACCTCGTAGTCGTCGGCGAAAACGTCGTTGATGAATCCGAGGTTCCCCTTGTTGAGCCCTTCTTCGGTCACGAACCGGACCAGTTCGATGTTCTCTTCGGACATCTACGACCTCCGCGCATGAACAGCCGAATACACAGTCCAGTCCACCGTCACACGCGCTTTTCCCGGCGCCACCCGACGGCGGTCCCGACTTCGCGGTGACAAGTTCCCGGGTCAACCGGGTGCCGACCTCCATTAAATTGTTCAGTTGACATACCTGTATTCCGTTGACGGAGGCCGAAGATGCATACGACCCAGGTGTTCGCCGTCAACCGGCAGCCGACCGACTGCCTCGAAGTCCGGGAGACGGACCTGGAGGCACCGCCCGCCGGTCACGCGCGGGTGCGGGTCGAGGCCGCCGGAGTCTCCTACGGGGACGTGCTCTTCCAGCGGGGCGTTGTCCCCGGCGGACCCAAGGCGCCCTACACCCCCGGCTGTGACCTGGTCGGCGTCGTCGAGTCGCTCGGCGCCGGCGTGACCGGTCTGGAGGTCGGCCAGCGGGTGGCGGCGCTGGTGGTGTCCGGCGGCTACGCGACCGCCATCAACCTGCCGGCCGCGCGCCTCGTGCCAGTGCCCGAGGGCGTCGACCCGATCGGGGTCGCCGCCGTGTCGCTCAACTACTTCATCGCCCACCAGATGCTGCACCGGGTCGCGAAGGTCACCTCCGGGCAGCGGATCCTGGTGCACGGCGCGTCCGGCGGCGTCGGCCTGGCGTTCCTGCAGCTCGCCGAGCACATCGGCGGGGTGACGGTGTTCGGCACGGCCTCGGCGGCGAACCTGCCGCTGCTGCGCCGTCACGGCGCGGTCGCCATCGACTACCGCCACGAGGACTTCGCCAACATCGTGCGCGGCACCGCCGACGAGGGCAGCCAGCTCAACGCCACCACCGCCTACCACCGCAACGGCACCGTGGACGCGGCGTTCGACGCGGTCGGCGGGCCGCACTTCTGGCGGTCCTACAGCGTGCTGGCCCGGGGCGGGCGGCTGGTCGCCTACGGCCAGAACGACGTGCTGCGTGACGGCAGGCGCAACATGGCGATCGGCGCGGTCGGTTTCCTCGGCGGGCTGGTGCTGCCCAAGCTGCGTCCGGACGGCCGGCGCACCGGCTTCTACAACGCCTGGTCGCTGGAGAAGTCGCAGCCGCACGCCTACCGCGAGGACCTGGCGCAGGTCCTGAACCTGCTGGCCGCAGACAAGATCGCCCCCCGGGAGATCTCCACGCTGCCGCTGGCCCAGGCGCCAGAGGCGCTCGCCCGGGCCGAGCGCGGCATCACCGGAAAGCTCGTCCTGGACTGCCGCTGAACACCTCGCTGACATTTCCCTGATGCCGGTCCGACATTGTTCGGACCGGCATCGTTCGTTTCGGTCGACGGGCACTCGAAAAATGGTGGAACCGGGCCTTCTGCCCAGCCCACCGGGACAGTCGACTCATGCCCCTGGGACCGGTGAACACGCATTCTTGCGATAAGAAGCCCGCGCTGTCGAAGTTGGAGAATGGCATGCACCGATCACTCATCGTCGCTCGCATCATGCCCGACTCGCAGGACAAGGTCGCGCAGATCTGGGCCGACTCCGACGCGACGGAGCTGCCGGGGATCGCCGGCGTCGAGCACCGGTCACTGTGGACGCTCGGCGATGTCTACATCCAGCTGCTGGAGACCGCCGAGCCCGGCCAGGAAACGATCAACCGCATCAAGGGACACCCGGAGTTCGTCGGGATCTCCGAGAAGCTCAGCGAGTTCATCTCCCCGTACCTGTCGACCTGGCGTTCGCCCAAGGATGCCCAGGCTCGTTGCTTCTACACCTACGAGAAATAAGGAGCCCACCGCGATGGCGAACGTGTCGTTCGACGACATCGAGACGATCCTGGTGAAGAAGGTCGGCCTGGCCCCCCGGACGCTGGCCGACACGCCGGAGAACTCGCTGGAGGACCTCGGCCTGGACTCCCTGGCCGTCCTGGAACTCCAGATCGTGATCACCAAGCAGTACGGGGTCGAGATCCCCGACGAGAGCGGCAGCCTCAACGTCGGCGAGATCGTCGAGTTCATCAACAACGCCAACGAGCAGGCAGCGTAAAGGGGAAGATTCGAGATGGCTGGGCACACCGACAACCAGATCCGCATCGAGGCGCCGTTCCAGCTCGTCTGGGACATCACCAACGACGTGCCGAACTGGCCCAACCTGTTCACCGAGTACGCCGCGACCGAGGTGGTGAGCCAGGAGGGCGACACGATCACCTTCCGGCTCACGATGCACCCGGACGACAACGGGCAGGTGTGGAGCTGGGTCAGCGAGCGGACGAAGTTCCTCGACGAGAAGCGCACGAAGTCGCACCGCATCGAGACCGGGCCGTTCGAGTTCATGATCCTCGAATGGTTCTACGAGGAGGTCGAGGGCGGCATCGTCCTGCGCTGGGTGCAGGACTTCCACATGAAGGACACCGCGCCGGTGGACGACGAGTGGATGGTCAACAACATCAACAAGAACTCCAAGGTGCAGCTGCAGATCATCAAGGACAAGATCGAGAAGGCGTACCACTCGCGGCGGGCCAGCGCCCAGCGCACGGTCTCGCTCCACGACTGCCCGCAAGACCACCGGCGGGGCGGCACGATCCAGACGCTGCTCTCCCCGCGCACGGTCGGCTCGACCTCGGGTTTCATGGGCGGCGCCACCCTCAAGGCCGGCGAGGCGATCGCCGAGCACTACCACCCGTACAGCGAGGAGTTCGTCTTCTGCATCTCCGGTGAGCTGGAGGCCGACATCGACGGCGAGATCGTCCCGGTGCCGGCCGGCACGGCGATCCTGGTGCCCAAGGACACCCGCCACCGCCTGCGCAACGTCGGCGGCGGCGAGGTCTTCGCGGTGTTCCACCTCGGTCCGCTCGCGCCCCGGCCGGAGCTGGGCCACGTGGACACCGAGACCCGCGAGGAGGCCGCCGAGTACGCCGCGCGGATCCTCGCGGAGAGGGAGACGAAGGCGGCATGAGCGGACACCGGAGCGGGAGCGACGGAGCGGACGCCGCCTGGACTGACGAACGCGCGCAGGCGCGCCAGCGCCGAGCACGTGAGGAGGGAAGGCGGCGTCTGAGCGGAGTCGCGGGAGCGACCATCAAACACCGCCGGGTCGTGGTCACCGGGGTCGGCGTTGTCGCCCCCGGTGGCGTGACCCGTGAGGGGTTCTGGTCGACCCTGACGGCCGGGAAGACGGCCACCAGGAAGATCAGTTTCTTCGACGCCACCAAGTTCCGGTCGCGGGTGGCCGCCGAGGCCGACTTCGACCCGGTGGCCGCCGGGCTGAGCGCCCAGGAGATCCGGCGGGCCGACCGGTACGTCCAGTTCGGACTCGCCTGCGCCGGTGAGGCGCTGGCCGACTCCGGCCTGGAGCTGGACGAGAAGACGCTGGACAACACCGGCGTGGTCATGGGCTCGGCCGTCGGCGGCACGATGGCGCTGGAGGACGAGTACGTCGCGGTGTCCAACACCGGCCGGGACTGGCTGGTCGACCACACCTACGCCGGCCCGTTCCTCTACCAGGCGCTGGTGCCCTCCTCGCTGGCCGCCGACATCGCGCACCGCTACGGCACCCACGGCCCGACCCAGGTCGTGTCCACCGGCTGCACCTCGGGCATCGACGCCATCGGCTACGCCTGGCACCTGGTGCAGGACGGCGAGGCCGACGTGATCATCGCCGGCGCGTCGGACAGCCCGATCTCGCCGGTCACCGTGTCCTCGTTCGACGCGATCAAGGCCACCACGCCGGAGAACGACGACCCCGAGCACGCCTCCCGCCCGTTCGACGCCACCCGCAAGGGTTTCGTCATGGGTGAGGGCGGCGCGGTGCTGATCCTGGAGGAGCTCGGCCACGCCCTGGCCCGGGGCGCGAAGATCTACTGCGAGGTCACCGGGTACGCCAGCCGCTCCAACGGTTTCCACATGACCGGGCTGCGCCCCGACGGGCTGGAGATGGCCGAGGCGATCCGGGTGTCGCTCGACCAGGGCCGCACCAACCCGACCGACGTGGACTACATCTGCGCGCACGGCTCGGGCACCAAGCAGAACGACCGGCACGAGACGGCGGCGTTCAAGAAGGCGCTCGGCGACCACGCGTACCGCACACCGGTCAGCTCGATCAAGTCGATGATCGGGCATTCGCTCGGCGCGATCGGCGCGATCGAGATGGCCGCGTGCGCGCTGACCATCGACCGCAACACGGTCGCGCCGACCGCGAACTGGGCGCAGCGCGACCCGGAGTGCGACCTGGACTACACGCCCAACACCGCCCGCGAGCACAAGGTCGACGTGGCGCTGTCGGTGGGCAGCGGGTTCGGCGGGTTCCAGTCGGCGATGGTGTTCAGCCGCTTGAAGGAGGCGTCATGACAGCTCGTGCGGTGATCACGGGCCTCGGGGTCGTCGCGCCGTCGGGTGTCGGCGCCGACGCGCACTGGAAGTCCATCATGGACGGTGCGTCGCGGCTGGGCCGGATCTCCCGGTTCGACCCGTCGAGCTACCCGGTGACACTGGCCGGCGAGGTCCCCGACTTCGACCCGGACGAGTTCGTCAACCCCCGGCTCAAGGTCGCCACCGACCGCTGGACCTGGCACGGTTTCGCCGCCGCCCAGGAGGCGCTGTCCGACTCGGCCGTCGACCTGTCCACGATGGACCCGTACGAGACGGCCGTCGCGCTGGCGTCGTCCTCGGGCGGCAACGAGTTCGGTCAGGGCGAGCTGCAGTCGCTGTGGTCGGAGCCGGACGGCGCGGTGAGCGTGTACCAGTCGATCGCCTGGTTCTACGCGGCGAGCGTCGGCCAGATCTCGATCCTGCACCAGCTCAAGGGCCAGTGCAGCGTGCTGGTGGCGGAGAGCGCCGGTGGCCTGGACAGCTTCGCCCAGGCGGCCAGGACGATCCGCCGCGGCACGAAGGTCGTGCTGGCCGGCGGCACCGAGGGCCCGCTGTCGCCCTACGCCCTGACCTGCCAGCTGTCGACCAGGAGACTGTCGACCGGCACCGACCCGGCGACCGCCTACCGGCCCTTCGCGCCCGGCGCGGCGGGCTACGTCGTCGGCGAGGGCGGGGCGGTGCTGCTGGTCGAGGACCTCGACCACGCGCGCGAACGCGGCGCCGACATCTACGGCGAGGTGCTGGGCTGGTCGGCCACCCACGACGGCCGCGCCACCCGCCCCGGCGACGGCGGTGACCAGGCCCAGGTGGCCCGCGCCCTGCGGGTCGCCCTGGAACGCGCCGACCGCGCGGCGTCCGATGTGGACGTCGTGTTCCCGGACGCCGTCGGCGTGCCGGAGTGCGACCGGGTCGAGGCGGCCGCCATCCGCGAGGTGTTCGGCGACCAGGTGCCGGTCACCACCCAGAAGGGCCAGCTGGGCCGCCTCTACCAGGGCGGCGCGGCGCTGGACGTGGCGACCGCGTTGCAGGCGATGCGCTACGACGTCCTGCCGGCCACCCACGGCCTGACCGAGGTCGCGCCCGGCTGCGAACTGAACTTCGTGACCGAGCCGACCGCGCGACGCACGTCGCTGGCGGTGGTGAACGCACGGGGTTACGACGGATACAACACCGCGCTCGTGGTGGGCCGGTACGAGGAGGCGTCATGAGTAGGGCACGGATCGTGTTCCTGGTCCGCGTGCCGGCGGAGAACGTGGAGCGTTTCCTGGCGGCCTACGAGCGGATCCGGTACCAGGTCGCCGGCGGGGTGCCCGGCCACGTGCTGGACCAGGTCTGCCAGTCCCCGGCGGACCCCGAGCAGTGGCTGATCACCAGCGAGTGGGAATCCCTGGAGCACTTCGTGGAGTGGGAGCGGAGTCCCGGCCACCGCGACTTGGCCGGCCCGATGCGCGCCTGCATGACCGAGGCGAAGTCGATCAAGTTCGAGATCCGCGAAGAGACGGCCAACAAGGCTCTACGCCGCGCCAGCTGACCCGGGAGAGAAGATGACAACCGCCCTCACCATCATGAGCGTCTGGGTGCTGGCCGCGTCCGGCATCCAGCTCGGCACGCTCTGGATCATGAAACTGTCGATCCTGCCGCTGCTCAACGGCCTGCCGTACAGCCAGTACGTCAGCACCTGCCAACGGATCGACATGCACGTGTTCCACCCCATCGCCGTGTGGAACGGCGTCATCGCCGCCGGCGTCGGCGTCATCGCCGCCTTCGCCACCACCTCCGGCGGCTCGGCCGCCCTGTTCATCATCGGCTCGGTCGGCATGCTCATCGTCGGCCTCGCCTCCGAAGGCGTCAACCGCCCCATCTGGCGCCAGATCGAGAAATGGAGCATCGAGAACGTCGAGGACGAGCAGTGGGCGAAGAAGCGGCACATCTGGCACATCGCCCACCAGGTCCGCACCTACGGCGCCATCATCGCGGTGGTCGGCTACATCGCCGCCATCTTCACCGTCTGAGCCCTGGGGCCGATCCCCGTCCGGCACACCCGGGCGGGGATCGCCGCGCGGCTGGCGCTGACCGCCACCGGCACGCTGCTAACGTCGGACCCCGTCGCGGCGGCCACGCCTGCCGAGCCGGAGCCCACCCTGTTCTGACCCACCACCGGCCGGTTCGCGGTCGGCTGCCGGACCACCCGCCCGTCAGCCGAGACCGCGAGGACCAGCCGCCCGATGACCGACTCGACCAGCACCGTTACGCCCCGCATCGGCGCCCGTGTCCTGCTGCTGGACCCCGACGACCGCGTGCTGCTCATCCACGCCCTCGACCCCGCCGACCCCGGTCACCACTGGTGGGAGCTGCCCGGCGGCGGCGTGGACGACGGCGAGGACCTCCAGGCCGCGGCCCGCCGCGAAGTCGCCGAGGAGACCGGGATCATGCTCCCCTCTCTGGGCCGGGAGTTGTGGGTGCGCGAATCCCGCTTCCGGTACCAGGGCCGCGACCACCACCGCGTCGAGCACGTGTTCCTCGGTCGCACCCCCAGCACCGCGCCGCAAGTCGCGCTCAGGCCTACCGAGAACGAGAAGGTCGGGCTGATCGAACGTCGCTGGTGGCCGGCGGACGCGTTGCGGCAGTGCACGGACAAGCTCCTGTCCGCCGAACTGCCTGACCTGCTCGACGACCTCCTCGCGAACCGTTTCGGCTCCACGCCCCTCATCCTCACCGGCTGAGCCTCCGGCCCCCGTCCGCCTTGGGTGCTTGACAACGAGTTCGCGGACGACCCGCGCCTGGGTGAGCAGGTCGCGCACGCGCGCCCCGGTGTCGTGCTTGTCGATGAGGGTGTAGCCGTGTGGTGTCTCGAAGCAGCGTCGTCGCCAACTCGTCGGCGGTGAAGCCGGGGTGTTCGCGGATCGCGCGTTCACAAACCCTGTTCGATGTGTTCGAAGATGTCGGCGTCGGTTTCGCGTTGCCATTCCGGCAGATCGGCCCAGTCGGCGACGTAACCGGGTTTCGGGTCGGCGAAGTGCTTGTGGATCTGCCCGACCCAGCAGATCGCGACGAAGCGCCCCTTCTGCTCGCGACTCAGCTTCGCAGTTGCCCCACCGGTCGCGGCGACGAAGGCCGCCACCTGGTTGTGGACCGCCGTCGCCGCCTCGCGTTCCCAGTCGGGCGTCTCGTCCCAGGGGGCGACGTAACCCGGCTTGGGTTCACCGGGAAAGTGCTTGCGCACGCCGGAGATCCACGCTTCACGGAAGACTCGACCTCGTTCGGACCGCACTGTTCTCCTTTGTCAGGTGGGCATTCCGACGAACTCGGTCAGGTCGCGGACGTCGGATTGGAGGGAGCGGGGGGCGCGGCGGGTGATGCCGCGCAACATCGCGTGGACCCGGCGGGTGAAGATGAGCTGTTCCGGGGCGGCGGAGCGGGCCGATCTCAGGACGGTGACCGCCTCGCGGTCCCGGCGGCGCAGGTAGTTGGCCCAGGCGACGGTGATCAGGTGGGAGGCCCGGCGTTCGGCCAGTTCCGGCGGTAGCCGGTCGTGGCGGACCGAGGTGGCCTGGTCGGTGGCCCGGGTGGGGTCGCCGAGTTCCAGGGAGAGCCACACGCGGTGGATGGCGACGTTCGTCGGGCCGAAGGCGAGCCAGTGGTCGTTGCGGTCGCCGGTGACGGTCGCCGCCCGGGATGCCTCGTTCAGGTAGTCGTGGGCGCTGGCGTGGTCACCGAGCGTCGCCGCGCCAACGGCGCCCTTGAGCATCAGCGAGCCGTACACACTGTAGGCCTGCGGGGAGTCGAGGTGCGGCCGCAACGCGTCGGCGGCGGCGACCGGCGCGTCCGTCGACTCGACCAGCCGCCCCGCGTGCCGCAGGACGACCGCCATCCGCCACGCCCCGCCGGCGACCAGCAGCCGGTCACCGGACAACTCGGCCGCGTGCATGGAACGTTCGGCGGCCACCCAGGGCAGGTGGGTCTCGCCGAGGCGGTCGAGCATGCCGGAGGTGACCCGGTAGACCAGCGCCTGCGCCGCATGGGCCGCCCGGCGTTGCTCGTCGGTGGTCGCGTCGCGCACCAGGTGCCAGGCGTCGGCGATCAGGTCGGGAACGAGCGGCGCCATCTCCGACCACCGCTCGGTCTGCGAGCACACGAACGCCGTCGCCGTCCGCCGCCGAAGATCGTCCGGCGACACCGATATCCGGTCCGGGACACCGACCAGCCCGGCGACACCGTCGTACCGGAACATCGCCGCCTCGATCTCCGGCACCGAGTTCGGCGCGGTCCCCAACGAATCAGCGCGCGTCGAACGCGTTCGGAACGGCCCCGGCAACAACGCCGACGGACTGATCCGCAACGCCTCGGCTACAGCCACGATGGTGGACAGTCTGTCCACCTCGCGCTTGCCGTTCTCGATCTGACGCAACCACTCGGTCGAGCGACCCCCGACCAGGCCACACAACACTTCCTGCGTCATCCCCCGACGCCGGCGGTGGTACGCGATCCGTTCGCCGACGGTCGCTTCGTCGTTCAGCCTCACAAATCCCAGCGTAACCACCCCAACACATTGTTGGGGAAGGCGGACGACCTCGCTCTTACGGTTCCTGTCGACAGCGTGCGGGGAGGCGAGACGTTCATGAACGAGTTCGACGCGCTCATCGCGGAGGCGGGGCGGCGTGGGTATCTGTGGCACCAGTTCCGGCCGGATCGGTACGGGCCGGAGGTGTTGGCCGGGGTCCTGCGGTGGGGCGGTGTTTCGGACGTCGTCGTGCTCACCGACGAGTGGGGGACGCATGCCTATCGGACGCCGGGCGGCGATGGTGAGGATGTGTTCGCGCCGGGGCGGGTGCACTGGTGGTACGGGTGCAACGCGGGTGCGGCGAACGTGAGCATGGTGTGGATTCTTCGGGCGCTGCTGACGCTTCCCACGCCCGACGAGTGGTTGCCGCCGTTGGTGGACGCGCCCGCTGGGACAGGGGTTTCCGGTGCGCGGGTTCCGGTTCTGGTGAGCCGGCGGGAGTGTTTCCGGTGAGCGGGTCGCAGCGGTTCCTGGGGCCGTTGGCGGCGGTTCGGGAGTTGTTCGTCCGGTGCCCGGTCGATGTGGAGATGTCGTCGGTGCGGATCGGGGTTGATGCCGGTGGGGTGGTGTCGGCGTTGGTGCGGCTGCGGAATTCCGATCCCGCGGTGTTGGCCGCCGGGATCGTCCAGTGGCGACGGACGTTGGTTCGCGGAAACACCTGGGCCTGGCGCGGACCGGCCGGCGACGGGTTTCACATTGTGACAACCGGATTCGGTGAGGACGGCGGTGTCGCGGTGGCGGTGGTGGCCGGGCCGGTGCCGGCCGGTTGTTGTCTCGATCTGGAGTTACCGGGCGAGATCGACGACGACGTTCTGTACCGCTGGCTCGGTGACGAGATCGCGAACAACTGGCCTTTCGAGACGAAACCTGGAGAACTGTCATGACCGCCATACCTTTCGCCCTGGTCAGCGCCGAGGACCGCGACCGGGTCGTTGCCTACGGGCTGGACATCGAGCTGGCGTCCGGGCGCGACGTCGTCACCTTCCGCCGTGACGGGGACGGCAGGAGCACGGTCACCGTCCACCGGTCCGTCGAGGACGCGGTGCGGCGTTACCAGGGGCTCACGCCGGTCGAGCTGGAGTGGGAGACGTGATCCGGGGTCACGTCTCGATGTGGCGGAGGAAGGTGGCGGCCAGGGGGCTGAGGTCCTCGGTGCGCCAGACCAGGGCGTAGTCGAAGGTGGGGTCGCCGGCGACGGGGACGCAGACCAGGTTCGGCCGGGGGTAGAGCGCCTCGACCTGGGCGCCGACGATGGCGACGCCGTGGCCGGAGGCGGCGTAGGCCAGCATCTCCTGGAAGCCGGGCACCGGGTCGATCGGGGCGGGGGTTGGTCGGTGGTGGTCGATCCAGTACTCGGGGAGGCCCTGGGCGAACAGGAAGGTCTGGCCGGTCAGGTCGTCGGGGGTGATCACCGGGTGGGTGGCGAGGGGGTGGTCGGCGGCGACCGCGAGCAGGGCGGCCTCCGACAGGAGCACCGGGCCGACGGTGAGGTCGGGTTCGGTGACGGGCAGTGGCAGGACCGACAGGTCGACCTCGCCGCGCCGCAGCGGGCCGTACAGGTCGGCCAGGGTGGTTTCGGCGATGGTGACGTCGACGCCGGGTGACCGGGTGCGCAGGACGCACACCAGTTCGAGCAGCCGGGGTGCGACGGCGGCGGACATGTAGCCCAGGCGCAGTTCGCCGGTGTCGCCTCGGGCGGTGGCGGTGGTGCGTTCGATGGCGGCCTGGACCTGGGCGTAGGCGGGGCCGAGGTCGTCGCGTAGTTGGCGGCCGAGGGGGGTCAGGGCCACGTGTCTGGTGGTGCGGACGAACAGCGGCGCGCCGAACCGGCGCTCCAGCTTCCTGATCGTCTGACTGATCGAGGCCGGCGCGAGCCGCAGGCGCTCGGCGGTCCTGGCGAAGTGCAGTTCCTCGGTCAGCGTGAGGAACACCTCGATCTCCTGCCGTTCCATGCCCCCATTATTCAGCATGGCTGAACAATCATGCCGAATCTCGTCGTTGATGGCCGTGGCACGCGGAACGAGGATCGGTCGCGACACGCGAACAGAGGAGGCGACGCATGCACGACCCCGAGCCGCAGACCGCTGACGGCAAGGTGCTCTGGCACTTCTCGATGACCCTGGACGGGTTCGTCGCCGGGCCCGGCCACTCGATGGACTGGCTGGCCGGCCTCACCAACCGCCCCGGGCTGATCGACGAGTACATCGCCACCACCGGGGCCGTCCTGGGTGGACGCGACGGCTGGGACCTGGCCGTCGCGGCCGGTCACCGTCCGTACGGCGACGGCTGGGACGGGCCGATCTTCGTGCTCACCCACCACCCCGAGGACGCCGTCCCGGCCGACGGCGTCACCTTCCTGACCTGCGACCCGGCCGAGGCGGTGCGGATCGGACTGGCGGCGGCCGGCGGCAAGAACCTCGAGGTGCTGTCGCCGACCGTCGGGCGGCAACTGCTCGCACTGGGCCTGATCGACGAGATCGACCTGCACATCGCCCCGGTCCTGCTCGGCGAGGGCATCCGGCTCTACGACAACCCGGGCGCCACGCCGATCCGCCTGCACCTGGCCGGCGACGTCGACCCCACCTCGGAGATCAACGTGCGGTACCGGCCCGTCTGATGTGGGACACCGTTCCCCGGCTGCTCGCCGAGCACCGCTATCTCGTCCTGGGCACCGCCGGCCCGGCGGGCGACCCGTGGGTCACGCCGGTGTTCTACGCCCCCGACGGGACCCACCGTGTGGTCTGGGTGTCCGCACCGGACAGTCGGCACTCCCGCAACATCGCGGCCCGCCCGACGGTGTCGGTCACGATCTTCGACACCAACGCACCCGTCGGTGGGGCCGAGGCCCTCTACCTGGAGGCGAGGGCCGGTCTGGTCGACGAGCACGACCGTCCGGCCGCCGTCGGGCTCCTTGACGCGCGCCTGCCGGCCGGCCGACGGCTCGAACCCGAGGACCTCGGGCCGGCGGGACCGCTGTGGGTCTACCAGGCGATCGTCACGCGCCACCACGTCCTCGTCCGGGGCGGTGACCCCCGGTTCGACAACGTCACCGACGCCCGGCTGGTCGTCGAACCGCCGGCGTGACGCCCCGCTCACGTCCGTTGAGCTGAAGTGCACGGACATGGAGAAAATCGACTACGACACGCGACTGCACGCCGTCTACGCCGCCGGGCGCGGGATGTCCGGCGAGGCGCTGGACGCCTGGACGGCGGCCTTCGCCCGGTCCCTGCCGGCGGCGCGGCCGGTGAGCTGGCTCGACCTCGGCTCGGGAACCGGTCGACTGACGCCGGCGTTGGCGGAGGCGTTCGGCGGGCCCGTGGACGGGGTCGAACCGTCGACGCGGATGCGGGAGCAGGCGCCGGTGCGGGAAGGGGTCGAGTACCTGGCGGGGGCGGCGGAGAGTATCCCGTTGCCGGACGCCGCCGTGGACGCGGCGCTGGTGTTCTCCGTGTGGCATCACGTCGCGGATCCGGTGGCCGGGGCGCGGGAGCTGCACCGGGTGGTGCGGCCGGGTGGGCGACTGTTCGTGCAGGTGAAGCTGGCCGATGCCATGCCGGACGTGTGGTGGTTGCGGGTGGTGCCGGCGTGGCTGGCGGCCGACCGGGCGCAGTTCCGGACCGAGGGCGAGGTGCTGGCCGACTTCACCGGCGCCGGCTGGACGGTCGCCGGGCGGGAGCGGGTCACCTGGCTGCGGTCGCCGAGCCTGGCCCAGGACCTGGAGCGGCTGCGGTTGCGGGCGGTGTCGGTGTTCGAGCACCTCGACGCCGAGGCCGTCGCGGACGGGTTCGCCAGGATCGAGGCGGCGCTGCCGACCCTCGACGAGGGCCCGCGGTACGAGACCAGTGAGCTGCTGGTCCTCGAACGTCCATAGTCGACACTCAAGGAACGCTGACAGGCAACCAGTTGGCGTGGTCGAGAGATCCCCGTTCGGCGTGCCGGACGGGGATCATCGTTTTCTGGACCTTTATGGACTCACACCGGGAGGTGTCGTGCAGTTACGCAGCCCCAGGAGCGTACGGCGAAGGGCCAGGGCGTTCGTCGCCGGGCTCTCCGTTGTCACGTTCGCCGCGTTAGGGGTCGCCGCCGCGTCCGGGCCGACGGCCGCGGTCGGCGACGCCGGTTCCCAGCACCACGGGCGCTCATCGGACTGGCCAACCTGGTCGCTCAACACCTCGGGTACGCGCTACAACGCCAACGAGCGCACGATCACCCCGCGGAACGTCGACCAGCTGGAACTGAAATGGGCCTACACGTTCGGCAACGTGCCGTACTCGCGGGTCGGTAGTCAGCCGGCGGTGGCCGACGGCGTGCTCTACGTCGGCGGGCCGGACGGGAAGTTCGTCGCGCTCGACGCCCGCAGCGGCAAGACCCGCTGGAGCTACGACGCGGCCGCCGTGACCGGGCCGTTGCCGGACGGGTCGCCCAACGGGATCCGGGACGGCGCGGCCGTCGCCGGGAACAAGGTCTACTTCGGGGACTCGACCGGGCGGGTGTTCGCGCTGTACCGCGAGACCGGCGAGGTCGCGTGGATCAGCCGGGCCAGCACCCAGCCGAACTCGGTGATGACCAGCTCCCCGCTGGTCGTCGGGAACCGGCTGTTCGTCGGGGTGTCCACTTTGGAGGCAGGGTACGTCCGCGACCAGAACTACCCGTGCTGCAAGCACCGCGGTCAGGTCCTCGCGCTGGACACCCGCACCGGCAAGGTGATCTGGAACTACTACACCCTGCGCCCGGCCGAGCCGGTCGGCACCTGGCCCAGCGGCGCGACGAAGTTCGCCCCGTCCGGCGGCAGCGTCTGGTCCAGCCCGGTCGCCGACCTGCGCACCCGCACGATCTTCGTCGGTACCGGGCAGAACACCACCGGTATGGAAGGTGACATCAACAGCGTCATCGCGCTGAGCATGGACACCGGCAAGGTCCGCTGGAAGAACCGGATGACCTTCCCCGACACCTACACCACCGCCTGCGAGGACGACGATCCCGGCGAGTACTGCCCCGGCAAGGGCACCTACGCGCTGGACGCCGACTTCGGCGCGTCGGCCAACGTCATCGAGGTCCGGGGCCGGACACTGGTCACGATCGGGCAGAAGAACGGCATGTTCTACGCCTTCGACGCCCGCTCCGGCCGCGTCGTGTGGAAGACCGAGGTCGCGCCCGGCCCGCTCGGCGGCGTCGGCGTGCAGTGGGGCAGCGTGTTCGACGGCCGCTACCTCTACGGGGCGACCTGGTACGACCACCCGGCGAAACTGTTCAAGTTGGACGCCACCAACGGCAGGATCGTCTGGCAGACACCGCATCCCGCGGACGGCTGCGAGACCGGCGGCGCCGCCCCGCACCCGGACATCTGCACGGCGATCTTCACCCCGGCGCCCAGCGGCACCCCGGGCCTGATCTACGAGGGCAGCGGCGACGGCAAGTTCCGGGTCTTCTCGTCGAGGACCGGTGAGATCCTCTACACCTACGACGCGGTCCGCGACTTCCAGGGCGTCAACGGCGTCCCCGGCCGGGGCAGTGCCCTGTCCGGCAACGGCGGCGCGGTCATCGCGAACGGCATGGTGTACGTGATGGCCGGCTACTACCCGTTCTACCCGACCGACAAGGGCGTGGTGATGCTCGCCTTCGGTCTCAAGGACAGGAAGTAGGTCGGCCCCGGCCCGGCGGCACTGTGCCGCCGGGCCGGTGTCGTTGTCAGACCCGGGTGACCTCGAAGGTTCCCCAGGTCACGCAGAACGCGCAGGAAGCCCAGTTGTAGAAGTGGTAGTAGGTTCCGGCGAAGCTGACGACGTCGCCGCCCGCGTCGCAGGTCGCCGAGGTGGTCTCCAGGCCCAGGATCGGGTGGTCGGGTTCGAGTTGGCGCAGCAGGCCCGTGGAGGTGTCGGCCCACGCGTAGGCGAAGCCGCCGGGGCTTCCCATGGCGCCGTCGAACCCGACCCTGAAGATGCCGTCGACGGTGGACCGGAACGTCCGGATCTCCTGGTCGGACACGGTGCCGGTGCGCTCGTCGGTGTGCGGGCCGACGAAGCTGCCCGTCCAGGCGGCTTCATCGGTCGGCGCACACGACGACACCGGCGCCGCCTGGGCGACGGTCGCCGGTGCCACCAGTATTCCGGCCGCCCCGAGCAGGGCCGCCACCATTTTTCCGAATCTCACAGGACCTCCGTGGAATCAGTACCTTTGTGGTAACGGATCCCAGCGTAGGTACCGAGTGGTCCCAGGAATTCGGGAAATGGTCCCCGTGAACGGGGAAACTCAGCCGGCGAGATAGCCGGGCAGCACCAGGAAAGCACACAGCAGGACCGGGCCGATGATCACCATCGAGAAACCCCACTGGAACAGGAATCGCCGGACCTGGGGGCGGATCGACTCGTCGACGGCGCCGACCGCTGTGGCGCCGACGGTCGACAGCGGGCTGATGTCGACCAGCGACGAGGACAGGGCCAGCGCGCAGATCACCCCCACCGCCGGCACCCCACCGGCCTCGACCAGCGGCAACGCCAGCGGGATGATGATCGCCAGCAGCGCGGTGGTCGAGCCGACGGCCGAGATCAGCGCCCCGCACACGCACAGCGCGAACGCGGCCAGCAGCGGGCTGGAGATCTTGGTGCCCAGGTCGGCGACGGACTTCACCGCGCCCATGTGGTCCAGCACGCCGACGTAGGTCGTGATGCCGCCGACCAGCAGGATCGTCGACCAGTCGACCCGTTTGACGGCCTCGGAGGTCTCCTTCGTGAAGGCCAGCATCAGCAGCACGCTCAGCCCCAGCGCGGTCGCCCCGACGTGCAGGTCGACGCCGAAGAACGCCAGCCCGATGACCGAGCAGACCAACAGCAGCAGCGACGCGACCGTGGCCAGCTGGTAGCTGTTCAGCTTGACCGGAGCGGCGACCGACGGTGCGGACACCCGGGTGACGGTCGCCGTGGCGCCGCCGCCCGAGCCCGGTAACGGATCCGGCTCAACGTCGGCCGAAGGCCCGCTGGAGGAGCTCTCGTCCGCCGTGGGAGCGTCCTTGACCAGGTACTTCCCGAACAGCATCCACGAGGCGACGAACAGCACCAGGTTGACCGCCAGCGCCGAGGCGAACAGGAACAACCCGTCGAAGTCGATCCCGCTCCCCTCGGCGGTGCCGGCCGTGATCAGCCCGAACAAGCTGGTCGGGGCGAACGCGCCGGCCGACCCCCCGGTGGTGGTCGCCAACGCCAGCACGACCGGACTGAGCCGGTTGCGCCCGGCGAAGGACACCGAGACCGGGATGAGCACGATCGCCGCCAACGGCGAACCGAGGCTGGCGATCCCGGCCGAGAGCACGAAGAACAGCAACGGCACCAACGTCGTACGGTTCCCGATCAGCCGTAGCGACCGGTCGATGACCCAGTCCAGGGTGTCGTTGGCCCTGGCGATGCCGAACAGCAGCGTGACCCCGAGCAGCAACAACAGGATGTCGACGGGAAAACCGGCGAGGATGTCCTTGACCTCCAGGCCGGCGAGCCCGGTGCCCACGGCCAACGCCGCGGCCAGTGACAACGCGCCCAGATGGACGGGCCGCACGGTCGCGATCAGGAAGGCCAGGGCGAGGACCAGCAGCGCAGTGATTTGGGCAGCCATGGGCGCACGTCCCTCCAGGGGAGATGATTGCGTGGCAGCGTTGACCCGCCCCGGCCACGCCCGCTGGAGGCTCGCTGAAGTCCCAGCTCAGCCCACCCCTGAGCCCTGGCCAGGCCGGGACGAAACGTGATACACGCCAGCCGGGCGGCGCCGGCGCGGGACGCCGACCAACCCGAAACCCTCGACCGACCCTCGACAGCCGTCTGCTGCACTCTCGGGAATGAACCTTCCCCTGGAAGGCATCCGAGTCACGGACCTGACCCGGGTGCTGGCCGGCCCGACCGCCACCGCCCTGCTCGCCGACCTGGGTGCGGACGTCGTCAAGGTGGAGGCCCTCCCCCGGGGCGACAACGCCCGGGCCTGGGGCCCGTTCGTCGACGGGCGGGGCCAGTACTTCGCCTCCATCAACCGCAACAAGCGCTCGTTGGCGCTGGATCTGCGGCACCCTGACGGGCAGGCCGTGCTGCGTCGCCTGGTCGGCGACAGTGACGTGCTGGTCGAGAACTTCCGGCCGGGCACGCTGGCCAAACTGGGCCTGGACCCCGACCGGCTGGCCGTCGACCACCCTCGGCTGGTGATCGCCAGTGTCTCCGGTTACGGCCCGACCGGGCCGGAGCGCGACACCCCTGGCCTGGACCAGATCGCCCAGGGCATGTCGGGGCTGATGTCGGTGACCGGCGCCGGTGAGCACACGCCGATGCGGGTCGGTGTCCCGGTGGTGGACAGCATCTCCGGGATCGTGACCGCGTTCGCGGTGGCCGCGGCGCTGGCCGGCCGGGAGCGCCGCGGGCGGGGCGGGCATGTGCAGACCTCGCTGCTGGAGTCGGCGATCTCGGTGCTCAGTTTCCAGGCGCAGCGTTACCTGGCCGCCGGCGAGGTGCCGGCGGCCAGTGGCAACGACCATCCGGTGATCAGCCCGTACGGCGTGTTCGCCACCGCCGACGATCCGATCAACCTGGCCGCCGGCACGCACGCCCAGTGGCTGGCGCTGTGCGCCGAGCTGGAGGTGCCGGAGCTGACCGGTCTGCCCGAGTACGCCGACCCGTCCGCGCGGGTCACCCACCGCGCGCAGCTCCAGGTGGCGTTGGAGAAGGCGCTGCTCACCCGCCCGGCCGCGGAGTGGGTGCCCCGGCTGCGGGCGGCGGGGATCCCGGCCGGCCCGGTGTACCGGATGGACCGGGTGTTCGCCGATCCGCAGGTCGAGGCGCTGGGTCTGGTCCAGCACGCCCCGCTGGCCGGCGGCGGCACGACGCCGCTGGTCCGGGGGCCGGTGTGGGTGGACGGCAGGCCGTCGCGGGTGGCGCAGGCGCCGCCGGAGCTCGGTGAGCACTCGGCGGCGGTGCTGGCCGAGCTGGGGTTGTCCGGCGCGGAGATCACCGCGCTGTGCGAGGCCGGGGTGACCCGCTGTCCGTGAGCGGGAACCAATCGCCGGCGGGCGCCGTTGACCCGGTTACAGGCAGGACGCGAACGCCCGCAACGGCTCTTGAGCGAACGTTGCGTTCGCGTCGAGTGTCACGCGGTCTATTGGGCCGGACGTGCATCCCTCCCGGGGGATTCATCCGGCCGACCAAAAGGCGGACATCCATGTCTGACAGTGCTCCCTTATCCCGTGGCTCGACCACCGCCGGCGACACCCCGCCGGGTCCCTCGTCCCACCAGTCCCGTTCGCTGGCCCCCGACCTCGCCCGGGGCTTCATGCTGCTGCTCATCGCCCTTGGCCACTCGTCGGTGCTGCGGGCGGCGTGGTCGGACGGCGGCTACTCCAACGACGATCCGATCTCCGCGTTCTACAACGCCGCCGCCGCCGTACTGCTCGACGGCCGGGGGGCGGCGCTGTTCGCGTTCCTGTTCGGCTACGGCCTGTCCCAGATGTACCTGCGGTACTCCCAGCGCGGCTACGAGTGGCCCAAGTTCCGGGGGCTGATCCAGCGCCGGGGGTTCTGGCTGCTGGTGATCGGTCTGCTGCACACCGCGCTGCTGTTCTTCGGTGACCTGCTGGCCGCCTACGGCGTGGTCACGTTGATCTTCTTCGCCGCGCTGCGGTGGACCTCGCGCAGCCTGTGGATCACCGGTTCGATCTTCCTGACCGCCGGCACCCTGGTCTACGCCTTCGGTATCCCGCAGGTGTTCCAGAGCCTGAGCCAGCCGGAGACGGTCACCCCGCTGTCGGACATGCTCTACCGCTTCCAGTGGCCGATGATGATCCCGCTCGTGGTCGTCGGCGCGGTGTTCCCGGTGCTGGTCGGTATCTGGGCCGCCCGCAAGCGTCTGCTCGACGAGCCGCACCTGCACCGCTCCTACCTGCGCAAGGTCGCGGTCTACGGCATCCTGATCACGATCGTCCTGGGCCTGCCCTACGCGCTGATCAACGGCGGCTACATCATGACCGAGTCGATGGTCGTCTACAACGGCACGTACTGGATCAACCAGATGGGCGGCTACTTCGGCGGCTTCGCCTACGCGGCGCTGTTCGGTCTGCTGGCCGCCAAGATCGGTGACCGGCGCAACAAGGTGGTCAACGCCCTGGTCGCCACCGGTCAGCGGTCGCTGTCCTGCTACCTGTTCCAGTCGCTGTGCTGGATGGTGCTCGGCGCGCCGTACCTGATCGGCCTGGGCAACACGATGTCGGAGCTGGGTGCGCTGGGCGTCGGTGCCCTGGTGTGGATCTTCGCGCTGTGCGTGTCGGCGCTGATGGCCAAGCGTGGGGTGCGCGGCCCGGTCGAGATCGTCTACCGGCGGCTGACCTACGGGCGTTCGGCGTCGTCGAACTCCAAGGCCGAGCCGAAGGTCCCGGCCGGCGTCTGAGAAGCGGCACAACAGTGGGGCCCGGTGGCGATCAGCCACCGGGCCCACTGTCGGATCACTGTCGGGTCACTGCCGGGTCACTGTCGGCGGGCGGTTCGCGTTACTGCTCGACCACCCGGATCGCGCCGGAGGGGCAGGCGAACGCCACGTCCGCCAGCGGCGCGACCAACTCCGCCGGTGGGTTCTCCTCCAGCAGCACGACGACGGCGTCCTCGCCCTGGTCGAACACCTGCGGCAGGGCCTGGGCGCACAGGCCGGCGCCGCAGCAACGGTCGCGATCCACGATCACCTTCGGCACGTCACCACACCACCGGGCACTCATACAGGCCGTACACCCACATCTCGTAGCGGTAGCGCAGTTCCTCGGGCGCCACCGTGGTGCGCAGCCCGGGGAACGCGGCGAACAGCTCCCGCAGCACGACCCGCACCTCGGTGCGGGCCAGGCTCTGCCCGGCGCACTGGTGCACGCCGTAGCCGAAGGTCACGTGCGGCGACTGGGCCTGGCCGGTGTCCACGGCGTGCGGGCAGCCGTAGCGGCTCTCGTCGCGGTTGGCCGAGGCCAGCGAGCACACCACCCACTCGCCCTTGGCGATGTGGATGCCGTTGATCTCGATGTCGTCGGTGGCCCGCCGCACGATGCCCCACTGGATGATGGCGTGCATCCGCAGGATCTCCTCGACCAGCGCGGTGCCCTTCGCGGTGTCGGCCAGGTCGGCGATCAGTTCGCGGTTGTCCATCAGGGTCGCCACGCCGAGGCCGATCATGTTGGCGGTGGTCTCGTGCCCGGCGATGAGCAGCAGCATGGCCTGGCCGACGACGATGTCGTGCGGGGCCGGCTCGCCGGCGATCCGCGCGTGCACCAGGCGGCCGAGCACGTCGGAGGTGTTGGCCGATTTCCGTTTGTCGGTGACCAGCTGGCCGAGGTACTCGTAGAGCGCCCTGGTGGCGGCGTTGATCTTCTCCGCCGGCGCGCCGACCTGGCTGCGGACCTCGGCCTGTTCCTGGAAGAACTCCTGGTCGGCCTGGGGGACGCCGAGCACCTCGCAGATCACCCGGGAGGGCACCGGCAGCGCCAGGTTCTCCACCAGGTCGGCGCCCGGCCCGATCTCGCGGACGCGGTCGAGGTACTCGCGGGTGATCTCGGCGATCCGGGGCTCCATCGAGCGCGCCCAGCGGGGCGTCATCTCCTTGACGATCGCCCGGCGCCACGGCGTGTGCTCCGGCGGGTCCATGGCCACCAGCGAGCGGGGCAGCATGACCTCCGGCTTGCGGTCCTTGATCGCCGAGAGCGACGGCGGCGGGCTGTTGAACCGGTTGATCGACAGCCTCGGGTCGGCCAGCAGAGTGCGTACCTCGCTGTAGGTGGTGACCAGCCAGCCCTCGACGCCGTTGGGCCAGACGAACCGGGAGATCGGCGATTCCTTGCGCAGCTGGTCGTACTCCGGCGGCGGGTGGAACGGATGCGTGCGCGAGCGTGGCAGCTCGGGCAACGAGGACGGCAGCGCCATGGCAACCCTTCTGGCTCTGTTTCTTACGCGAGCTATTTGCCTGCTCCTTACCATGACTCGCGCCTGTGACTGCGCGCTCAAGAACCATTCGAGATTGCTGGCGCGTTATGTCCGGATCACTCACTATCGAAGAGAAATCGAGGCGTGCCGCCGACCCCCCGATATCCCCAGAAACGAGAGGGACGACATGAGTCAGATCGTCAGCGCATGGGGCGACAACACCAATGGACAACTCGCCAACGGAAGCAGTGGCGACCAGACCCACGTGCCGCAGCAGGTCAAGTCCCTCGATGGTGTGCGCACGATCGAGGCCGGCAGCGGGCACGTCATCGCGATCATGGAGGACGGCTCGGCCTTCGGCTGGGGCCGCAACGGCTTCGGCCAGATCGGTGACATCTCCACCGATCAACAGGCCAAACCGACACGGGTCAAACTCGAGGGGATCAAGGCGGTGGCGCCGGGCGGCGGGCACACCCTGTTCCTGCTGGAGGACGGCACCGTCTGGGGTTGCGGCGCCGGCTTCTTCGGCATGCTCGGCCCGGACAACATGCGGGTGCACCCGGTCCCGGTGAAGATCGAGGCCCCGAACAACATCGTGCAGCTGGTGTCCGGCGGCAGCCACGCGCTGGCGCTGCTCGACGACGGCACGGTGTGGGCGTGGGGCCGCGACGACTGCGGCCAGCTGGCCGACGGTGACCAGACCGGCAAGCGTGACGGTGCCCTGGTGCAGGCGCACGCCGGCCGGGAGTACCCGATCCGCGCGCTGCCCCAGCCCGTGGAGGGCGTCACCGGTGCCACGTTCGTGGCCACCGGCGGCGGCCACAGCCTGGTGGTGCTGGAGGACGGTTCGCTGATCACCTGGGGCCTCAACGACTGTGGCCAGCTCGGTGACGGTGTGGCGGCCAACCGCAAGCGCGAGTACCGCACCCCGGTGAAGGCGCTGGTGTCCGACGTCAAGGCGGTCGCCGGGGCGTACCACCACACGCTGATCCTGTTGAACGACGGCACGGTGCGGGCCTGTGGCATCAACGACCGTGGCCAGTGCGGTGACGGCTCGACCGTCGAGCGGTCGACGCCGGTCGAGGTCGCCGGCCTGACCGACGTCGTGCAGATCGCCGCGACCGGCGGTGGCGGCGACGACAACCCCGGCGACTACGGGCACAGCGTCGCGGTGCGCGCCGACGGCTCGCTGTGGGGTTGGGGCAACAACAACTTCGGTGAGCTCGGCATCGAGGGGGTCGGCCTGTCGCCGTCGCCCTCGCAGGTCCCCGGCGTCTCCGGGGTCACGTACGTGACCTGCTCCGGTGAGGTGCCCGGCTTCCGTGAGCTTCCCGGCGGTGGCAGCACGATCGCACTCCACAGTGGACAGTAAGAACCAGCAGAGGAGCGAGACACCAGCCATGAGCACCGAACCGACCATCGAGGACGTCCACGCCCTGCTCGACCTGATGTTCCCCACCTCCGGCCAGTGCCTGGGCATCGCCGCCGAGCTGCGGGTCGCCGACCTGCTGGCCGACGGTCCGCTGGGCATCGCCGAGCTGGCCGACAAGACCGGCGCGCACCAGCACGCGTTGCAGTCCGCGTTGCAGATCCTCAACGAGGACGGGATCTTCGACGAGGTCGAGCCCGGCGTGTTCGCCAACACGCCGCGCTCGACGCTGCTGCGCAAGGGTGTGCCGAACTCGCAGTTCATCATGTCGCAGTTCGCCGCGTCGGAGTGGCTGTGGCGGTCCTACGCCAAGACCAGCCACAGCGTGAAGACCGGCAAGGCCGCCTTCGAGGAGGCCTACGGCATGACGCTGTGGGCCTACATGGGACAGAACCCGACCGCCGGCCGCGACTTCAACATGGCCATGAACGAGTTCTCCCAGACGCTCGGCCCGTCGATCGTGGCCGGCTACCCGGAGTTCGGCGAGGCGGACGTGATCTCCGACCTCGGCGGCGGCACCGGGACCTACCTGGCGAACATCCTCAGCGCCTACCCGACGGTCAAGCGCGGTGTGCTGGCCGACCTGCCGCCGGTGATCGAGCAGGCCAAGGCCCGCCCCGACCTGGCGCCGCTGGTGGAGGGCAACCGGCTGGAGTTCCACCCCGGTGACTTCTTCGAGTCCGTTCCCTCCGGTGTGGACCTCTACGTCTGCAAGCAGATCACCCACTCGTGGAACGACGAGAAGCTGCTGTCGGTGCTGAAGAACTGCCGGGCGGCCTCGCCGAACGCCAAGATCGCGGCGGCGGAACTGTTGCTGCGTCCGGGGATCGGCCGGTTCGTGAAGTACTTCGACATCATGATGCTGGTGACGATGGCCGGCTTCCTGCGCACCGAGGAGCAGTACGCCGAGGTGTTCGCGCAGGCGGGCTACAAGCTCACCAGGGTGGTCCCCACGGAGACCGCGTTCTCGATCATCGAGGCCGTTCCGGTCGACTGAGACCCGGTTCCGGCATGACCGCAGGAAACCTGGCACCGGCCACTCACGTGGTGGCCGGTGCCGTCAGGCTGTGAGGGAGAAGGACGATCGTGACTGCGCACAACGAGCCGACCGAGGCCGACGAGGCCACCGTCCGGGCCGAGGTCACGGAGTGGATCAGGCAGTACGGCCTGCCACTGTCTACAGCGGACGCGACAGAGTCCCTTCGGGACATCGAGCCGCTTGGCGCGATGGTCGGCGCGGCGGACGTGGTCGGTATCGGGCCGTCCACCTACGGCGGGCACGAGCAGTTCACCCAGGCGCACCGGATCATCCGGGTCCTGGTGGAGCAGCTGGGCTTTCGCACCGTGGCCACCGAGGAGGACTGGGACGTCGCCCGCGAACTCGACCGGTACGTGCTCACCGGTGAGGGCGACCTGGACGCCCTGGTGGCGGGTACCGGCGTGCCGTGGCGGGTCGGTGAGATCCGCGACCTGCTGGCGTGGATCCGCGAGTACAACACCACCCACGACGAGCCGGTGCGGTTCGTCGGTGTCGGCGTGATCGACACCCGCCCGGCCAGCTACGACGAGGTCGCCGACCACGTGGCGGCCGTGGCGCCCGAGCGGTCGGCCGAGCTGGCCGCCCACTTCGACGTGCTGCGGCCCACGCGCCCCGACCACGTGCGGTGGTTCATCGGCGAGGTGACCGACAAGGACCGCTACGTCGAGCACGCCCGCGCCGCGGCGGCGCTGGTGGCCTCGCTGTCCGGGCCGGACGCCAAGGCCCAGGAGTGGATCGCCCAGCAGGCCAGGCAGATCGTCGGGTTCTACGAGCACTACGCCCACCACCTAACCGACGACGGCTACCGCGACGCGAAGATGGCCGAGAACATCGTGTGGTGGCAGCGGTACACCGGCCACCGGATCGCCTACCTGTCGACCAGCGCGCACAGCGTGCGCTCCGACGGGCTGACGATCAACGTCCCGCCGCGCGGCACGCTGACGTTCCGGCCGACCGGCGGGCACCTGCGGGAGGCCTTCGGCGAGCGGTACTTCTCCATCGGCATCACCTTCACCGCCGGCACGGTGAACTCCGGGTGGGGCCTGCCGCCCTTCGCCAGCCGGCCGATCGCCGCGCCGGCGCTGGCCGACGGGTTCGTCGAGTCGCACTTCCACAACTACGCCTCGCCGCGCTACCTGCTCGACCTGCGGCGCAACCCGCCGGAGATCGTGAAGCGGTGGCTGGCCGCACCGGTCAAGGCCAGGATCATCGGCTCGATCTGCGCGCCCGACCAGGCGGCGGAGGGCTACTGGATGACCGGCGGCTCGCTCGCCGAGTGGTACGACGTGCTGCTGCACGAGAAGGAACTCACCCCAACGCAGGCCAAGTGACGAGCGGGAGTCTTCGATGCAGGTAACGTCCACACCGGACCCGGCGGAGTTCGTCGCCTCGGCCGGTGACTGGCTGAGCGCCTCGCCGGTGGAGAACAACGTGCTGCTGGTGCACGGGCTGGACCCCAACGGGGTCACGCCCGGCGACCGGGACCCGGTGTTCACCACCGTCACCGACTCCGACGGCGCGGTCGTCGGCGCGGGCTATTTCCGTTCGCCGATGCGGATGACGATCTCGGCGATGCCCCCGGCGGCGGCGGTCGCGCTGGCCGAGTTCATGTCCAAGGAGGGCGAACCGGTTCCGGGGGTGAGCGGGCCGACCGACGCCGCGGTCGCGTTCACCACCCGCTGGACCGAGCTGACCGGGCAGTCCGTCCGCCAGGAACGCGCCCAGTGGATCATGGAGTGCACGGCGACGACCCGCCCGGAGAACCCGGCCGGCCGGCCCCGGCTGGCCACCGAGGCCGACCTGGAGACCGTCGCCGAGTGGTTCACCGCCGGCATGCGCGACAGCGGCCTGTCCCCCGAGGAGATCAAACGCCGCACCCAGCACATGGTCGGCGGGCAGATCGCCAACGAGCGGCTGATCCTGTGGGAGGCGCCGGACGGATCGCCGGCCGGCGCGGCGGGCTGGAACCCGCCGCTGCACGGCGTGGTGCGGCCATCGGGGGTGTTCGTCAGCCCCGACCACCGCGACGGCGGGATCGCCACGCTGGTGCTCGGCGAGGTCGTCGCGCGGGCGCTGGAGTCCGGCGCCGACGCGTGCGTGTGTACGCATTTCCTGCAGTACCAGTCGATGCAGGCCGTCGTGGAGAAGGTCGGCTTCCGCCGGCTGCTCGACGTGGTCGAGCACATCTACCAGTGACGCCGAAGGGAGCGACATGACCTCCGATGTGCCACGCTACCCGGATCTGGAGGGTAGGACGGCGGTGGTGACCGGCGGTTCCCGGGGGATCGGCGCCCAGGTGTGCCGGGCCTTCGCCGCCAACGGGATGAACGTCGTGGTGACCGGGCGCGACAAGGACGCCATCCAGTCCGTTGTGGACGGTATCCGGGCCGACGGCGGGACGGCGGCCGGCGCGGTCGCCGACGTGACCGACCGGTCGGCCGTCGAGGAACTGCGGGAGACCGCCGAGCGCGAGTTCGGCCAGGTCGACGTGCTCGCCGCGTTCGCCGGGTTCGACCAGGGCCAGGGCGCGCTGGCGGAGGTGACCGAGGAGAACTGGCACGCGGTCATCGACGGCAACCTGACCGCCACGTTCCTCACCGTGCAGGCGTTCCTGCCGGCGATGATGGCCAGGGGCGGCGGCTCGATCATCACCATGGCCTCCACCGCCGGGCGGCTGCCGGGCCGGGCGTCCATCCCGTACTCGGCGGCCAAGGCCGGCGTGCTGATGTTCACCCGGCGGGTGGCGCTGGACGCGGGCGCGCGCGACGTGCGGGTCAACGCGATCGCGCCGTCGGCGATCCTCACCGAGCGCCAGGAGCAGCGCATTCCCGAGCAGATGCGCGAGCAGGTCGCCAAGCAGTTCCCCATCGCCCGGTGGGGTACGCCGCAGGACTGTGCCAACGCGGCGCTGTTCCTGGCCTCGTCGGCGTCGGGCTGGGTCACCGGCCAGACGATCGACGTGGCCGGCGGAAAGGTCATGCTGTGAGGCACCGGTTTCTCGAGGCGGTCCCGAGTGAACAGCGAGTTCCCCGGACGTCGCCGGGCCTACCATGAGTCGATTGTGCGAAACCGGGGATTCCACGACGTAGGTGACGGTGCTGACCTACGCCCCGGGGCGTAGCCGAGAAGCCTTCGTACGCCGGATGCCGCACCGTCGCCGGCCTGCGATTCTTCTCGTCAGGAGCACAACCCGCTTGCTAAGGAGAGTAAGGGAATGAACTACCCCACAGCCCGCAACCTCACCGCGGCGGGCCTGGTCGGTATCATCGTCGGCATCGTGTTCCTGCGCATTGCCGGCGTCGACATGCCGCCGGTCCCGCCCGGTGCGCTGATCTGCCTGGTCGCCGCCGTCGCGATGTACGTCGCCCCCTGGAAGTGGGTGCCGATCGTGGCCGTGCTCGGCGCGCTGGCCGAGGCCATTCCGTCCATCGTGGGCGTCGGCAGTGCCGAGCAGGGTGGCATGGAGGTCCTCGGTGACTGGGTCCGGCTGATCGGTGCGCTCGTCGCGCTGGTGTTCGCCGTGGTCGCCACCATCGCCTCCTTCCGTGGCGCCAAGGCGGAAGCCACCGCCTGACACCGTCCCACCACGACACACGAACCGCCGGATGCGTTGGCATCCGGCGGTTCGCCGTTGTCACCGGCCCGGTCACCGGCCCGCCAGCGCCAGCTCCCGGTCGGGGGCCCGGTCGCGGTGCCACGCCACGTACAGCACGGCGCTGGCGACGGTCACCGACGCGAGCAGCCACCAGGCCAGCCGGTAGGCACCGAGGTCGGCCGCCGACCCGAGCGCGGCGACCAGCAGGCTCACCCCGAGCACCCCACCGAACTGGCGGAAGCTGTTGTTCACCGCGATCCCCACGCCGAAGCGGTCCTCCGGCAGCGACGCGGCCGCCGCACTGTTCACCGTGGACAGTGCCAGGCCGACACCGACCCCGTTGAGCACCAGCGTCGGCAGCCAGACGGCCAACCACGCGGAGTCCGGCCCGAGCCGGGTGGCCAGCAGCACCGCGCCGACGGTGTAGCAGGCCGCGCCGGCGACGAACACCTGCCGGTAGCCGAACCGCTCGGCCAGCCCACCCGCCGCCGGCGCGACCAGCGCGGTCACCAGCGCCGCCGGGCTGACCGCCAACGCCGCCAGCAGCGGCGAGTAGTGCCACACGTTCTGCAGGAACAGCAGGCTCGCCAGCAGGTTCGCGAAGAACGACACCGAGAACACCAGCGTCACCACGGTGGACGCGACGAAGTTGCGGATCCCGAACAGTGTCAGGTCCACCGCCGGCCGGGCGACCCGGCGGGCCCGGCGCACCAGCCACGGCACGGTCGCCGCGCCCAGCACCAGCGCCCCCAGGACCCGGGGGTCCGCCCAGCCGATCCTCGGGCCGTAGATCACCGCGAAGCTCAGCAGCGCCGGGCCGACCCCGCTGATCAGCACGCCCAGCGGGTCGGGTGCCCCGCCCCGGGGCGCGGCCGGCTCGGGGGCCAGCAGCCGCCGGCCCCAGGCCGCGGCGGCCAGGCACACCGGCACGTTCACCAGGAACACCAGCCGCCAGTCGGCGTACTCGATCAGCAGCGAACCCAGCGTCGGCCCGATCGCCGTGGCGACCGCGCCCATCGCGCCCCACGCGCTGACCGCGCCGGCCCGCTGGCCACGGGGGAAGGCCCGCAGCAGCAGCGTCAGCGAGGCCGGCACGATCATGGCGCCGAACAGGCCCTGGACGGTCCGGGCCGCGATCAGCACCCCCGGCGATGGCGCCAGCCCGCAGACCGCGCTGGCCAGCGCGAACCCGCACAGCCCGAGCTGGAACAGGCGGCGGGCACCGTAGGTGTCGCTCATCCGTCCGGCCGGGATCAGCACCGCCGCGAACACCAGCGTGTAGGCGTTGAGCACCCACACCAGGGTGGCGAGGTCGGCGTCGAAGGCGCGGCGCACCGTCTCGAACGCCACGTTCACGATCGTGGTGTCGAGGAAGACGATGAACACGCCGAGCCCGGTGAGCAGCAGCATCCGGCGCGCCGCCGGTGAGGTCGTGGTGGCCATGCTCAGCTCCACATCCGCACGAGCAGCGTGAGGCCGACCACGAACAGCCCCGTGAACGCCACCACCCAGACGGGGTAGAACCGGCGCCACCGCTGGGCCAGCACACCGATCAACGCCAGCACCGCGCCGATGATCACCATCCGCTCACCGCGCGCGGTCAGCGAGTTCACCGCCCACTCGCCGGCGTTCACCCCCATCCGGCCGGCCTCGGCCGAGTACAGCTTGTAGGGGATCGCGCTGGAGGGCTGGTGCGCGACCGCGGCCGCGCCCTCGGCCCGCAGCTCGGTGCGCACCTGGACGAGCATCCGGTCGGTGGTCAGCGGCTGGGGCAGGGTCACCGGTGTGGCGGCGTAGAGGCCCAGAGCGGCGACCCCGCCGGCGACACTGGCCAGCACGGTCGTCAGGATCAGCCGGGGCGCGAACCTCGGCGCGGCGACACACAGGATGGCCAGCAGCGACTCGGGGATCAGCGGCCAGCTCAACGCCTCGGTGAACGACCACGCCGCCACCAGCGCCAGGCCCCACCGCGACGCCGCCAGCCGGGCGATCCGCACCCGCAGCCGACTGTCCCTGGGCCGGTGGCCCTCGATCAGCGCCGCGACCTCGGCGCGGGCCCGGTCCTTGTCCGGCGCCTCCAGCGGCGCGCCGATCCGCACGCCGATCCGCTGGGGCCGCAGACGACCGCGCTTGGCCAGCATCCGCCCGGTGCCGCACACCGCGACCGGCACCACCGGCACGCCGTACTCGGCGGCCAGCCGGAACGCACCGCCCCGGAACTCGCCGAGCTCGCCGCCGCCCCGGGTGCCCTCCGGGAACACGACCACGGCCTGCCCGGCGGCCAGCAGCGGCCCGGCCTGCTCCCGCAGCGACAGGTAGGCGTCCGAGCCCTGGCGGTGCATGGGGAACGCGCCGACCAGCCGGGTGCACACCACCCGCCGGAACCAGCCACGGAACCAGTAGTCCCAGGCGGCGGCGACCCGGGGCGCGGACCGGGCCCGCAGCGAGGCGGCCAGCACCGGCGCGTCGGCGTGCGAGCTGTGGTTGGCGACCACGACACAGCCGCCGGCGGGCAGCCGGCCGTGGACCTTGATGCCGCCGAGCAGGAAAAAGAACAGCCGCCAGCCGACCTTGCGGGCCAGCGCGGCCAGTTGGGCGCCGGCCCGGGGCCGGCGCCGGGTGGGTAACAGTGCGGTTCTCCGCTGTCGCGGAGCCTCCGTCCGGGTGGTCATGCCGTCACTCCCAACAGGATCAGCGTGATGAGCAGCGAGTCGATGCGATCCAGCAGGCCGCCGAAACCGGGCAGCCAGCGACCGGCGTCCTTGACGCCCGCACCACGCTTGAACATGGATTCGAGAAGGTCGCCGAGCACGCAGCCGGCCAGCACCGCCGCGTGCAGCCACGGCGTCCACGCCGAGAGCGCCACCAGCGCCAGGCCCGCGAACACACCGGACCCGAGCACACCGGCCCAGGTCTTGTTCGGCGAGAGCGTGGACAGCGATCGGCTCAGCGGGCCGGAGCGGCCCAGCGCGCGCCCGCCGCACCAGCCGCCGACGTCGGCGAAGGCGACCGCGACGCACACGGCGAGCACGGTGCCGCCCAGCGAGACGATGCCGCTCAACGCGATCGGCAGCCACAGCAGGCCGAAGGCGGTCGCGGCGGCGCGGGTGGCGCCGCGTTCGGCGTCCTGGCCAAGCAGCGGCGGCAACGCGGCCACCACCAGACCGATGCCCACGGCGGGCACCGAGGATGGCGTGAACCCGGACAGCACCGAGAACGGCACCACCACGCTGGCCGCGACCAGGACCGTCCGGTCGGCGGCGCGCAGGCCCATCAGCCGCCCGTACTCCAGCGACCCGACGACACCGAGACCGGCGGCGAACACCGCGGCGCCGGGCCCGCCGAAGGACATCGTCGTGCACAGCAGGATCGCGGCGACCAGCCAGGTTCGCCACCGCCGGCGCAGTTCGGCGTTGCGCACGAACAGCAGCAGCACACCGGTGACCAGGAGCATGCCGGCGATGACCGGGACCGCACGCGCCAGCTCGGGATAGGGACTCAACCAGGAGGGCATGTCAGCCTCGTACTGGTTGTCCGGTCCTCCCGGTCGGTGCGGCTATCTCGTGTTCGCGGGCCAGGCGCACCATGCGTAACAGCCCGGTGACCACCGAGCCGGCGAGCACCACCACCGCGAACGCGGTGTACCAGCCGGTCGCGGCGGCCAGCGCCACGAGCAGGCAGCGTTCGGTCTTGCCGACCGGGCCGCCGTTGATCCGGCGCGTTCCGGCGGCCGCGCCGGCCAGCGACACCCACGAGGGCATCGAGGCGGCCAGCAGCACGCCCAGCGCCAGCGGCAGCGACACGTGCGCCAGCAGTCCGGCGAGCACCAGCAGGTCGGCGGCCCGGTCGCCGAACTCGTTGAGCACCGCGCCCCAGCGGGTCTGGCGGCCGGACTCGCGGGCCACCGAACCGTCCAGGTTGGCCGCGGCGAGCCGGGCGACCAGCAGCAGCGTCACCGGCAGCGCGGCGACCGGCGCCGGCAGCAACGCCAGCGACAGTCCCGCGCCGGCGGCGAACAGGATCCCGGCCAGGCTGATGGTGTTCGGGCTGACGCCGCGCCGCACCAGCACCACGCGGACGAACGTGAGCCGGGCGGCGAACCAGGCCTTCAGGGAGTAGAGCCCGGCCGAGGAGATCTTTCGGGTGGGTAGGTCGTTGGCGGACAGGTCGTTGCCACGTAAGTCGTCGTCGACTGTCATGCTGATCCCCAGTTCATCTTTTTCTCGGGCGGCCGGTTCGGCCGCGTGGTCAGGTTCAGGTGGCCCGGCGGAACAGGGTCAGCCGGTCCTCGCCGATGCGCTCGCGCAGCACGGGGTCGGTGATGCCAAGGCCCTCCGACGGGGCCAGGCACAGCACGCCGACCTTGCCGGTGTGTGTGTTGGTCTGCACCAGACGCACCGCCTCGGGCACCTCGGCGAGCGGGTACACGGCCGAGAGCGTCGGGGCGATCCGCCCGCGCTCGATCAACCGGTTGCAGTCCAGCTGCTCACGCATGTTGGCCCCGTGGCTGCCGATGATCCGCTTGACCCGCATCCACAGGTAGCGGTTGTCGAACTGGTGCTGGTAGCCGGTGCTCGACCCGCAGGTGACCACGGTGCCGGCGGCCTTGGCGACGAACACCGAGACACCGAAGGTCTTCTGGCCGACGTAGTCGTAGACGATGTCGGGGTCCTGGCCGACCTGCGAGCGGATGATCTTGCCGAGCCGGCGGCCGATCTCCATGGTGCGCCCGGGATCCAGGCCGTCGTAGCCGGCCATCCCCAGCTCCTCGCGGTTGATCACCACGTCGCAGCCGAGGTCGCGGGCCAGCTGCTCCTTGGCGGGCGAGCTGACCACGCCGACGGGGATCCCGCCGCCGTTCTTGACGAACTGCACGCCGTAGGCGCCCAGGCCGCCGGTCGCGCCCCACAGCAGCACCACGTCGCCCTGCTTCATCCGGGCGCCGTGGTCGCTGACCAGCATCCGGTAGGCGGTGCCAGCGCACAGCGGGTTGGCGGCCGCCTCCTCCCACGACAGGTGGGCCGGCTTGCGCATCAGCATGCTGGACCGCACGACGCAGTAGTGCCCGAACGAGCCGAAGTTGGTCTCGAAACCCCAGGCCAGCGTGCCGGCCTTGATCGAGTCGTCCTGGACCAGCGGGTCCTGGTCGTCGGCGTAGCTGGGGCTCACGACCACGTGGTCGCCCAGCTTCCACCCGCCGCGCACGCCGTCGCCCATCGCGACGACCACCCCGGCGGCGTCCGAGCCGACGACCTGGTGCGGCTGGTCGTGGCGCGACTCCCACTTGCCGCGCCGGGCCAGGTGCTTGAGGAACTGGAAGGTGGGCAGGGGCTCGAAGATCGCCGACCACACGGTGTTGAAGTTGACCGCGGCGGCCATCACCGCGACCAGCACCTCGTCCGGGGCCAGTTCCGGCATCGGCACCCTGCCCAGGCGTAAGGACTTGCGCACGTCCTTGTCCGCGACACCGCGGAACATGTCGACGTCGTCCTGGTGGATGTAGGAGGCGTAGTAGTCGGCCGGCACCTCGTGGCGCGCCAACTCCTCGGGCCCTGCCCCGTCCACGACCGCCTGGCCAAGCGCATCGACGTTCATCACGGACTCCTCGTTCGGTCGCGACGCGCTCGTGCCGACCTGCCGGGACGCGTGGTCACGACCGATCCGCTAGCGTCGGTGGGGTTGAATTGGTCTGACAGTGTTTTCCGTCGGTTTCCCGTCAGGGGGAGTTGTTCCCGGTGACTTCGGACAGCAAGGTGAACGACCCGACCGCCACCCGGGCCAGGCCCGCCCGCCGGATCGGGCTGATGCCCCAACCGGTGCGCAGAACCGTGCTCGTCCTGCACGTGATGACGGCCGTCGGCTGGCTGGGCGTCACCTTCGCCGACCTGGCGCTGGGTGCCACCGCGTTGACCACCGACAGCCCCGAGCTGCAACACTCGATGCTCAACGCGCTGGGCGTGATCGCCGACGTGGTCCTGATCCCGATCGCCTGGATCGCGTTCGCCACCGGGCTGCTGCTGGCGTTGGGCACCAAGTGGGGTCTGGTGCGGCACAAGTGGGTGCTCACGAAGTTCCTGCTGACCACCGTGGTCGTGCTGCTCACCACGTTCTCGCTGGTCCCCGAGCTCCAGTCGCGGCGCGACGCGGTGGAGACCACCGCCGCCGACCAGCTGGTCACGCTGGACGACATGGCACTGGTCTCCGCCGGCATCGTCTCGACCTCGGTGTACACCATCTGTGTGCTGCTCTCGGTGGTCAAGCCGTGGGGCCGTACCCGCTGGGGACGGTGACCACGCCCCGCCCTACTCGGCGCCGCTGTCGTCCAGGTCCAGCCACCACTGGCTGTTCCTGGCCCACTCGATGGTCCTGGCGAGGCCGTTCTCCAGCGAGGTCTCACACGTCCAGCCCAGGACCGTCCTGGCCTTGGTGTTGTCCGGCACCCGACGCGACAGGTCCTCATAGGACTGTCCCAGCCGGACTCCGGTGTCCACGTGGTGCAGCTCGGTCTCCGGCCCGGCGAGCTTGACGACCAGCTCGGCGGCGTCACCGATCGTGGTCTCGATCATGCTGCCGATGTTGAACGCCTGACCGACCGCCGCCGGACTGTCGGCCGCCAGCAGGGTGCCGGCGATCGCGTCGTCGATGAACGTGAAGCAGCGGGTCTGCAGACCGTCGTCGTAGACCACCACCGGTTTCCCGTTCAATGCCCGGTGCACCGACCGGCTCACCACGAAACCCGGCCGCTGGCGGGGCCCGTAGGCGTTGAAGTACCGCACGATCGTCGCGTCCAGACCGCGCTGGCGGACGAAGGCGAACGTGAGGTGCTCGGTGAGTGCCTTGCTGGAGCTGTAGGTCCAGCGGTCGGCGGAGGTCGCGCCCAGCACCCGGTCGTCGTCCTCGCGCCACGGCACGGCCGGGTTCTTGCCGAACACCTCGCTGGTGCTGGCCACCACGACCTTCGCGCCGGCGTCGGCGGCCAGGTCCAGCACGTTGCGGGTGCCGGTGAAGTTGACGTCGATGACGTCCAGCGGCCGGGCCAGGTAGTTGTCCACCCCGACCACCGCCGCCAGGTGGTACACGACGTCCGCCTCGGCGGTGATGGCCGTGGCGAGCGCCTCGCGGTCCAGCACGTCACCGGGCACGTAGCGGGCGTGCCGGCGCGCGGTCTGCTGCCAGTGCGGCGGCGGCGCCCCGTCGAAGATGGTGACCTCGTCGCCCCGCGCGACCAACGCCTCGACCAGGTGACTGCCGATGAACCCACAGCCCCCCGTAACCACGGCCTTCATCGGCCGACTCCGCGGTAGGCGTAGCCGAGGGAGTTGAGTTCGGCGATCTTGTCGCGGGAGTAGTAGGCGCGGCCGTCGAGCACGAGGCAGTCGGCGGCGACCGGCAGGGACGCGAAGTCCAGGTCGGCGAAGTCGCGGTGCAGGGCCAGGACGGCCACACAGTCCGCGTCGCGCACCGCGTCCTGGACCGAGCCGGCCAGCGGGCGGCCGAACAGTTTCTCCGCCTCGGCGGCGTCCACCAGCGGGTCGTACACGACCACCTCGCCGCAGGCGCGGTCCAGGGCCTCGACGGCGTCCCTGGTCGGGGTGGCGCGCAGGTCACCGGTGTTGTTCTTGAACGCCAGCCCCAGCACGGCGACCTTGGACGTGGCCGGGTCCTTGCCCAGCTTGGTCAGCCCGTCCACCGCCAGCTGCGCGGTGTACTCGGGCATCCCGGCGTTGACCTCGCGCCCGGCCGGCGCGGTGAGGATCTCCAGGCCGCGTTCGCGGGCGGAGTGCCACACCATCCACGGGTCCTTGGTCAGGCAGGAGCCGCCGACACCGACGCTGGGCAGCAGGATGTTGACCATCCCCTTGCCCTTGGGGATCGAGTTGGCCGCCGAGATGACGTCCAGCACGTCCACCCCGAACAGCGCGGAGAACTTCGCCAGTTCGTTGCCCAGCGCGATGTTCAGGTCGATCCACCAGTTGTCGGCGAGCTTGACGATCTCCGCGGCCTCCAGCGAGTCCAGGGCGATCACCTCGACGCCCAGCGCCTGGCGCCAGAACTCGGCGGCGTCGGCCGCGCTGTCGGCGTCCAGGCCACCGGCCACGATCGGGAACGTGTTCAGCTCGTGCAGCGCGGTGCCCTCGGCGAGACGCTCGGGGGTGAACGCGAGCCCGAAGTCCTCGCCGCCGGTCAGCCCGCTGCTCTGCAGCAGCGGCAGCACGAGGCTGCGGGTGGTGCCCGGCGGGACGGTGCTCTTGAGCACGATCAGCTGCCCGCGCCGCAGGTTGCCGGCCAGCTCGCGGATCGCGCTCTGCAACTGCTCGTCGGCCAGCGAGCCGTCCTCGCGGACGGGGGTGCCGACGGTCATCAGCACCACGTCGGCGCCGGCGGCCTCACCGGCGTCGGTGGACACCCGCAACTTCCCGGCCCTGATGCCGGCGAACAGCAGCTCGGGCAGACCCTGCTCCTCGAACCGGCAGAAGCCGTTGTCCAGTTCGTCGATGAGCCGGGAGTCGGTGTCGATACCCACGACGTCGAGGCCGCGATCCGCGAGCGTCGCCGCGATACACGAACCGACGTACCCGAGTCCGATAACCGCTACTTTCAGTTCATGTTGACCAGAGATGAATCGCATTGAACAGCTCCTCAAGCAGAGCGACGGCCGCCATCGATATCGCCTAAGGTTGGCTCCGCCGCTGTCCCCACGTAGTGGGCCGGCGGTCCCCAGAAAGCCGGGAATTCGTCACGTTCTCGATCCGTCCACGAGTCCGGAAAAGCCGAATGCCGCCCGGCGCGGGCGGCATTCGGAGGGTGGCCGGTGAGGTCAGGCGTGCGGAATCTCCCCGGCGGCGGCGCGCACGGCGTCGATCACCACACCGGTCTGCTCCTCGGTGACGTGCGGGCCCATCGGCAGGCTCAGCACCTCCCCGGCCAGCAGCTCGGCGATCGGCAGCGAGCCGGGCGGGATGGCGGCGTCGGCGTAGGCCGGGGACAGGTGCGGGGGCACCGGGTAGTGGATCAGCGTGCCGATCCCCGCCGAGGTCAGCCGCTCGGCCAGGTCGTCGCGCCGCTGGTGGCGCACCACGAACAGGTGCCACGCCGGCTCGTGGTCGGGCGCGACGTCGGGCAGCGCCAGCCCGTCGATCCCGGCGAGTTCGTCGAGGTAGCGGGCGGCGACCGTGCCCCGGCGGGCGTTCCAGTCGTCGAGGTGGGCGAGCTTGACCCGCAGCAGCGCGGCCTGCAACTCGTCGAGGCGGGAGTTCGTGCCCTTGACGTCGTTGTGGTACTTGACCTTCGAGCCGTAGTTGCGCAGCAACCGCACCTGCTCGGCGACCGCCGGGTCGTTGGTGACCACCGCGCCGCCGTCGCCGATGGCGCCGAGGTTCTTGCCGGGGTAGAAGGAGAACGCGGCCGCGTACCGGGCGCCGACCCGCTGCCCCCGGTAGCGGGCGCCGTGCGCCTGCGCGGCGTCCTCGATGACCGCCAGCCCGAAGTTCGCGGCGACCGCGTCGATGGCGTCCAGGTCGGCCGGCCGGCCGTAGAGGTGCACGGCCAGCACGGCCTTCGTCCGGTGGGTGATCGCCGCCTCGATCCGCGCCGGGTCCAGGTTGAACGAGGCGGGCTCCGGCTCCACCGGCACCGGCGTCGCCCCGGCGGCGGTCACCCCCAGCCAGGTCGCGATGTAGGTGTTGGACGGCACGATGACCTCGTCACCGGGCCCGATGCCCAACGCCCGCACGATCAGCTCGATGGCGTCCAGCCCGGAGGCGACCCCGACGCAGTGCCGGGCGCCGCAGTAGCCCGCGAACTCGGACTCGAACGCCTCGACCTCGGGGCCGAGCAGGTACCAGCCGGACTCGTAGACCCGCTGGGTGGCGGCGTCCAGGTCGGCGCGCAGTTCCTGGTAGGGCGAGCGAAGGTCGAGGAAGGGGACCTTCACGCCGCCAGCCTCCTCGCGTCGGCGCGGAACTCGTCGTAGTGCTGGTAGTACTCGTCCGGGTCGTAGGGCTCGTTGACCAGCCACAACCCGACGGTGCCTGGGGCGTAGCCGGTCATGTCCCCCCACACCATGGGCCCGACGTACAGGCCGCGACTGGGGTCGTCGAGCAGGTAGGCGCGCCGGTTGAACCCGTCGTCGACGGTGACCGTGAAGGCGCCGTGCACGGCGACGATCAGCTGGTGGATGCGTTTGTGGCCGTGCCCGCCCCGGTCGGTCCCGTCGGGGACGCCGTGGACGTAGAAGGCGCGTTTGATCTCGAAGTCGATCTCGGACTCCGGCTGGACGACGGTCAGCTTGCCGCGCGGGTCGCTGTGTTCGGTGAGCTGGACCATCCGGCAGGGGTTGATCCGACCGACCACCACGTTCTGGTCCTGGACACCGGGCCCTGGCAATACGTCGGTCACCCCGACACCACCTCACTGATTGGGCGTGCAGATGACATTGACGTTCCCATTCGAACGGTCCCGAACAGTAGGGCGGAATTCCCGGGCTCGTGGGACTGGTTCCCACCCGTTTTCCCGACCCCTTGGTCCCTGATCGAGCCTTCCTCGAACATTCCCGACCGGCCGGGTGGGCGTGCTTAGCATGGGGTTCATGCGCGTCGTCTTCTCGGGACTCCCGTCGTTCGGACACTTCCTCCAACTGCTGCCCCTCGCGGTCGCCGCCCGCGACGCCGGCCACGACGTCACCGTCGCCACCGGCGAGGTACGCCACGGCCTGCTGGCCGACCTGGGCCTGCGCCCGGTCCGCGCCGGCCGCTCGACCAACGACGTGGTCGCCCAGGCGTCGGAGCAGGTGCGGGCCGAAACCCCGAACTTCGAGGAGCTGGAGCAGCGCGAGGCCATCGGCCTGATCTCCACGAAGTTCAGCTGGCTCATGCCCCAGGCCTTCGTCGACGACCTGCTGCCCTTGTTCGACGAGGTGCGGCCCGACCTGGTGATCCACGGCGCGTACAGCCCCGGCCCCGGCCTCGCGGCCCGCCTGGCCGGCATTCCCGCGCTGTGCCACGGCACCGGCCGTCCCCGCTCGGACGAGGACCCCCTGATGGCGTCCTCCGGCCAGGTCCTGCGCGACTACGCCGAGACCCTGGGCATCTCCCTGCCGGCCGCGTACCCGATCTACCTGGGCAACAAGTTCCTCGACATCTGCCCGCCGTCGCTCAACGACCCCAAGTTCATGGAGATCGCCGACCGCACGCAGCTGCGCCTGATCCCGTTCAACGCCGCCCCCGGCGAGGTCCCGGCGTGGGTGCGCGACCGCACCCGCCCCCTGATCTTCCTGTCCCTGGGCACCGAGTCCGACTCGGTCGAGATGCTCCGCGCCGCCATCGACGGACTGTCCACCCTGGACGCCACCGTCCTGGTCGCCTCAGGGAAACTGGACCCCTCGACCCTCGGCGAGGTCCCCGACAACGTCGTCCTCCAGTCCTGGGTCCCCCAGGCCGACCTGCTGCCCCACGTGGACCTGTCGGTCCACCACGGCGGCAACGGCACCACGTTCGGCTCCATGCACGCGGCGCGGCCCCAACTGTTCCTCCAGAACAGCCCCGGCCCCGACCAACTCCTCAACGCCGAGATGGTCTGCGCGGCCGGAGCGGGCCAACGCCTCCTGTTCGCCGAGGTCACCGCCGAAGCCGTGGCCGTCAAGGCCAAGTCCCTGCTGTCCGACACCGCCAGCACCGACGCCGCCAACGCCATCGCCCAGGAAATGGCGTCCATGCCGTCCCCCGCCGAGGTCGCCGCCCAACTGCCGGACCTGATCAGCTAGCACCGCGACTGGGCTTTTTCTGGGCATTGTGCTTCACTACGGGCATGCCCACAAAAAGCCCAGTCGAGGACGAGGTGGTCTCGGCGGTGGCGCAGCTGCTGCGGCAGGGGCTACCGGTCACCTCGGCCACCGCGCCCCCCGTTCTGCTCGACCTGCGCGGCGTCGTGGCCAGGGCGGTCGATCCCGCCGACACGGCCAGTCGCACCGCGGCCCTGAACGGCACCCTGCGCGGGCTGTTGGCCCGGTTTCCCGACGCACGCCTCGCCCCGGCGGCGCGGGCACTGTTCGGTCTGCTGCCGGCCGGGCCGGGGCTGAACCTCACCGCCCGCCGGGATGTGGCGGCCGAGCAGGTGGGCCACGAGGTCCACCACTTCCGCAAGCGGGTCGAGCCCAGGCTGGTCGAGAAGATCGCCTGGGAGCTGCTGGCCGACGCCGACCGGTTCACCCGCACCCCCATGATCGCCCCGCGACTGGCCCCCGTCACCGTCCGCCAACCGGTGCCGGCCGACCCGTTCGCCTGGGAGGTCACCGAGCACGAGGAGCAGCTGACCCGGTTGTGGTCGGCCCTCTACGCCGCCCGCGCCGAACTGCTCGCCGTCGAACGGCTGGTCAGCCTGCGCGCGAACCGGATCGACCTGATCCACGCCGCGGTGACCGCGGCCTGGCGCTGGGCCCTGGCCCGCGCCGAGGCGATCGACTACACCACCGCCTACCGCGCGGAGGCCGGTACGTCGGTCGACGTCCTGATCGCCCTGACCGGCTGGACGCCACGGCTGGCCGAGGCGCAGGCGTCGCGACTGACCGAGGCCGCCGTCGGCGGCGCCAGCCGGGAACAGTTCGTCCACGCCCTGCACCACGAGACCGGGCTGGGCAACGCCTGGGTCGACGGACTACTCGACCAGGAGCCGCGTGCCACCGCCATCCACGAGAACGGACCAACGCAGTGACCACGACCAACCCGCTCGCGGCGGCGCTCGCGGCCGCCGAGGACGGCCCTCCACGCCGCTATGTCATCACCGGTGGTCCGTCCTCGGCCAAGGACGACCTGATCGAGCGGATCCACGCCGCCCACATCCCCTGCATGCGGGAGGAGCCCGGCCGGGAGATCTACCGCAAGCACCGCGAACACCTCGGCCGCCACCTACGCCGCGAGGACCGCCGCGATTACTCCCTGGAAGTGCTGGAGGCGTTCGTCGCCGAGTACACCGCGCACACGAGCGGAATCAGGTTCTACAACCGCGGCATCCCCGACGGGTACGGCTGGGAGGGCTTCTTCGGACTCAAACCGACCACCGAGCTGGAAACGGCGACCCGACGCCACCGCTACGACGCGATCTTCGTGCTCGACCCGCTGGACACCTTCGAGGACCCCGACGACATCGTCTGGGCGAAGGATCGCGAGATCCGCCGGGTCCACGAACTGATCGTGCAGGGCTACTACGACGCCGGCTACGAGCCGGTTTTCGTCGCTCCCGACGCCGCCGACGCCCGACTGGACTTCATCTGCGCCAACCTGCGTCTGCCCAAACCGAGCCGGGGAGCGCGATAGTGTTGTCCCGCAACGGGAAATCGACCACACTGATCTCACCCAACAGCGTCCTGGCCAACGCCCTGTCGCGCACCATCGACCTCATCCGGCCGCGCGTGCGGGCGGCCCGGCCGACACGGATCAAGTTCGTGGTCGGCACCCAGATCAACGGTGGTGGATGGCCCCCTCACACGGCACCGTCCACATCCGCATTCCGTGTCCCGACTGCGGTTGGGCGGAGAAACGCGCCGACCGGACGAGACTGGCCCGACTCGACGAGGACGGCGCGACGTTCACCGCGGTCTGCCTGGACCACGGGCACTACGAGAGCCACGTCGACCCCGAGGACGACCAGCCCTACCTCGACCTCGCCACCCTCTATCGCAACCTGGTCAAGGAACGCGCGCTCGGACGCGACCCCGACGTCCTGCACGTGATGATGAAGGGCGGCGACTGGGCCTTCGGGTGCCAACTCGTCGACGGCGCACTGGGCGCGTTGGGAACCCCCGCCGCACAGATGCCGATGCGGATCTTCACCCCGCAGGTCCTCGCACCGACCGGCGCGAAGCTGTCCAAGTCGCTGCTGCGCGAGCAGGGCACCGGCGCTCTGCCTGCCGACGTCGAGCCGTGGATGCTTGACACCACCACCTGGCCCGGCGAACTCGACAACTATGTCGACTCGCTCGTCTGGCTCGTCGGTGAGCTGCTCACCGACCCCAAACACTTCTTCCGCTCGTTCACCGTCAGGGAGCTCGGCCGTCTCATGTCCGCACGACCCACCGCCATGCCCGTCCGCGCCCACGAGATGGGCATCTACAAGCGCTACTTCGACCTGATCGCCACCGGCCGCAAGACGACCGAGATCCGGGTCAACGACGCCAGCCGCAAGAAGATCAAGGAAGGATCGCTGATCCGCTTCCGCTGCCAGGGCGACGAGGTGCTGACCCGTGTCACCCGGGTCGCCCGGTACGCGAACTTCGACGAGATGTTCGACCATGAGTCCGTCGCCTCGGTCAACCCGTTGGCGACCCGTGAGGAGCAGGTCAACAACATCCGCCAGATCTATCCACCCGAGCGCGAAGCTCTTGGTGTCGTCGCGATCGGCATCCAACTGGTCGACCCGCCGCGAACCATCTGACGAGCCGTGGCAACACGGGAGTGGAGCTCATCGCATCCCCCACACGAGGACCACCCCGAACGCCCACGTGAAGCCCAGCAAGCCATTTCTGGACGCGTTCGACGACCACCCGGTCGTTGGTGGGTTCGGTGCCTCGCACGGGAACGTCGTCGACTTCCTCCTCGACCTGGTCCGTAACCCCGACCTGCCCGTCACAGTGGACGACATCGTCATCGTCCGCCAAATGGCGGCCACATCGTCTACATAGGATCGGAACGCCTGTCGCGCGTCCCGCACGGGCGCCGTGGCGGGAACCCGGATCTCACCGGCTCGCACCATCACGTCGACCACAGCCGGTAGGTCCGCCGAACCAGAGGAATAGTCGGCATGCCGACCGTCGACGTACTCGAACCCGAGCACGTTCCACCCCCCGACATCCGGCAGGTGCCACAACACCGCCGGGGCCACCGAACGCACACACGGACCGATCCCCGCCTCCCGGTCCTGTGTGACCACCGTGCGATGGTCACCCCGAACTCCCTTGACGAACACCCGCCCACCATCCACCTCAACCACGACCGCCAACGGCGAGTTCCGGCCCCCCGCCACCCCCCGCACGGCCCGGATCGGCCCGGTTCGACCCTCGATCCCCACCCGGGTCTCCTCAGGCAACGCAGCCCACTCGATACGCGTCCGCATCCCACCCCACAACCCACGGCAGCCGGTCGCACGCAGGCTACCGACGCGACCGGGGGACCGGCCGTGGACACGCCCGGCATGGAGCTCCCCTCCGAACTAGTCGACCCCGCTCGGCTGGTCCCCCGCGCGAGGGAACTGGTTCCCTCGTTGGGGTTACGGCGAAGAGCGCTCCGTGGTGGGACGACCGTAGCCCGGACGGCTTCTAGCGTTCGGTGGATGAACAGACTGTGGGTCGTGCTCTGCGCCGTGGTGATGGTCGGTGGCTGTGTCGACGGGGCGGCCACGGAACCGAACGTGCGACCGCGTGATGCCCAGCGAGCCATCCTGGACGCGTTCGACGATCATCAGGTCGTCGGTGGGTTCAGTGCCTCGCACGGGAACAAGGACGTTGACGACTTCCTCCTCGACCTGGTCCGTAACCCCGATCTGCCCGCCGCGGTGGACGACATCGTCATCGAGTGCGGCAACGCGTTCCACCAGGACCTGCTCGACGACTACGTCAACGGCGCGGACGTGGACGTGCGCCCCGTCTGGCGTACGACCAGCCAGCCGGAGTGCGGGTTCTCCGTGTTCGTCGAGCAGCTGGTTCCGTTGGTGCGGCGGATCAACGAGGGGCTTCCCGACGACCGGAGGCTGCGGGTGTTGGCCGCCGACCCGCCGCTGGACTGGAGTCGGATCGACAGTGTCGAGGAACTCGAACGGTTGTCCGACCGCGACGGGTTCGCCGCGTCGCTGATGGCGGACGAGGTGTTGGCGCGCGGGCGCAAGGCGCTGATGTTCTTCGGTATCAATCACATGCGTCATCGGCCGGGGACGCTCGTCGGGCAGTACGAGGCGCGGGGGTACGACGGTCTCACCTTCGTCATCGACGACCACCAGGGGTTCGGCAACCAGGATCCGGGCCTGCGGCGGCGCAACGACGAACTGGAGGACCGGATGGCCGACTGGCCGGTGCCGTCGGTCATCGAGATCGAGAACACCTGGCTGGCGGACCTCGACGCGCCCTACTTCAACGATCCGCTCCCGGGGGACGACCAGGGAAAGGGCAATCCCGGTGTGGACGGCTACCTGTTCGTCGGCCGGCGGGACGGTCTGCTGCGGGAGGGCCGCTCGGCGCAGGCGATGACCGACGAGACCTACCTCGCCCAACTGGACGACATCGCCGACCGGCTGGGTGAGCCGGCGGACTCTCCGTGGCGCACGGTCCGCCGGCGGGAGGCGAGCGAGGGTGTCTTCCTCTACGAACCGGGCCGGTGACCCGGTCGTGCCGCCGCCACGGGGTGCACGTGGGCGGCCAGGTCGGCGAGCGTCTCGTCCTGGTGGGCGTCGCGTAACGCGGTGTCCAGGACCTGGTGGCAGGTTTCGCGGGCGCGTTCGAGCAGGCGCCGGCCGTGGTCGGTGATCTGGGTGTAGACGCCGCGGCGGTCGGCCTCGCACAGGTAGCGCTCGGTGAGGCCCGCGCGCTCCAGCCGGGCGACGAGCCTGCTCACCGAGCTGTGGTTGAGCGGGATCGCGTCGGCCAGTACCTGCTGGCGCAGGTGCCCGCCGTCGTCCGAGTAGCCCAGTGCCGCCAGCGCCTGGTACTCCGAGACGGACAGCGCGTGCTCACGCTGGAGGGCGCGTTCCACGGCGTCGTCGACGCGGGCCTGGAGCTGGCGCAGGGCCTGCCAGCGTCGCTCCAGGGGCGTGGGCAGGACGATCGCGGGGCGGCGGTCGACTGGATCCGCCAGGAGCTGCGCACCCCGTAGGCCGACGCCAGGCCCGTCATTCGTGGACGGCGATCGCCGACCCGGTGCTGACCCGACGACAGGGCTGGCCGGTCACCACAGCACCTGAACTCCGGTCAGGGTGCGGAACGCCTCGTCAGCTGTCGCCAGCGGCAGTGACTCGGACATGCACTGCGCGGCGATCATGCGATCGAACGGATCCCGATGCGCCCATTCCATGGATCCCGCGAGGAGGCCGTGTTCGTCGTCGACGGGGATGCTCTCCACCTGGAGCCGCCCAAGGTGCTGCTGATAGGCGCGCACCAGCACGTCGGCCTGCGGCAGCTTCCCCAGTCGTTGCTTCGTCGCGATCTCCCACGCCGAGGCCGCGGACACGAACAGTTCCGTGCGGCGATCAGCGACCAGGTCGCGGATCTGCTCAGAGAGTCGAGCCGGCTCGGTCAGGGCCCAGAGCAGCACATGCGTGTCGAGCATCAGCCGGCGCGGCGTCATGCCTCCCACGCCGCCAACTCCTCCTCGGGAAGCGGCTCGTCGAACTGTTCGGGAACGCGATAGGGCACGAAGCCCAACTCTCGCGCCGCCGGCTCCTGAAAGGGGATCAGCCGAGCCACGGGGACGTCCCCGCGCGCGATGACGATCTCCTCCCCTCGCTCGACGTCGGCCAGGATCGCGGACAACCGCGTCTTGGCTTCCTGCACCTTCACTACCCGTTCCACACGCTTCACGATACTTGGTCAACCAGGCCTGGTCAACGTTGGTCAACCATGCGGATCGCGGCTAGGCCGCCGAGCGGGGGGCGAGCCCGCGCGCCCCCCGCTCCAGGGACAGCTGCTGCAGCGCCACCATCGACGCGGCGCTGACGATCTCCCGCCGGCCGATCATCCCGGGGATCTCGGCCAGCGGCACCCAGTGGATCCCCTCCGCCTCGTACGGGTCGCTCGCGGGTCCCGTGTAGACGGACCGCTCCGCGAGGTAGATCCACTGCTCGGCGTTGGCGATCCCGGCGATCGGTTGCAGGTAGCACAGTTCGCGCAGCGACTCCGGGCGCCAACCCGTCTCCTCCTCGGCCTCCCTGATCGCCGCCTGTTCCGGGGTCTCGCCCGGATCCACCCAGCCGCCGGGGAGTTCCCAGTTCCAGGCGTCGGTGGTGATCCGGTGGCGCCACACCATCAGCACCCGGTCGCTGGGCGGGTCGTAGATCGCGATGCCGACCGACGGGCGGACCCTCAGCAGGTGGTGGTCGTAGCGGCCCCGCCCCGGCACCTCCACGTCGACCAGGTACAGGGCCAGCCACGGGCAGTCATAGATCCGCCGTTCCCCGTGCACGGTCCACTTCACGGCCGCTCCTCTCCGAACGACGGCTGGAACGACTCCGGGACTGCCACGCCAGCAGCACCGCGGGAACGGCACTGGCGACGGCCAGCACGAGCGGCAGCCAGAACACGTTGCCGAACGCGACGTGCGCCTCGCCCGGATGCCGGGCGATCTGCGCGTCGAGCACCACCACGAACAAGGCCACCGCGCTGGACGCGCCGAAGTCGCCGATGACGCTGAACGTCGCCGTGGCGTGCGGGATCCGTCTCGGGTCCAGCACGCGGTAGGTCGCGGTCATCGCCGGCATCATCGTGCAGCCGGTCCCCACGCCGATCACCCACAGCGACAGGCCGAGCCGCAGATAACTGCCGTCGTCACCGGCCTGGGTGAACGAGATGAAGCCGGCGATGATCAGCGGGATGCCGAACAGGACCACCGTCCCCGGCCTGCCCCGGTCGACCATCCGGCCGGCGATCGGCATCATCATCGCCACACCCAGGCCCTGCGGCACCAGCAACAGCCCGGCGTTGAGCGGCGTCTCGCCCCGCGCCAGCTGGTAGTACAGCGGCAGCACCATCATCGCGCCGGACAGGATCGCGTTGGCCAGGAACAGCACCCCGGACGCGGCGGCGAACGTGCGGTTGGCGAACAGCCGGATGTCCAGCAGCGGCTTGTCGATCCGCCGCGCGTGCCGCACGAACAACGTCAGCAGCACCACCCCGGCCACGGCCGGCAGCAGGAACTCCGGGCTGGTCAACGCCTCCAGCGAGGACACGTTCACCAACCCGTAGACCGACAGCGTCACGCCGGGGCACAGCAGGAAGAACCCGCGCGCGTCCACCCGGTCGCGGTCGCTGGGGCGGTCCCGGTCGAAGACCCGCGCGGACAGCGCGATGGCGATCAGCCCCACCGGCAGGTTGATCAGGAAGATCCACCGCCAGGACACCAGGTCCAGCACGATCCCGCCGATCACCGGGCCGAGCACCGGCCCCAGCACCAGCGGCACCCCGACCAGGCTCATCGCCCGGCCCATCCGTTTGGGCCCGGCGACCCGGGCGACCATCGCCGTCCCGACCGGGCCGAGCATCCCCGCGCCGATCCCCTGGATCACCCGGAACACGATCAGGCTGCCCGGCGACCACGCCAGCCCGCACAGCAGCGATCCCACCGTGAACAGGGCCAACGCGCCCAGCCACAGCCGCCGCGCGCCGAACCAGTCGGTGGCCCACCCGGTCAGCGGCACCACCATCGCCGAGGCCAGCAGGTACACGGTGGTGACCCACTGGATCGTGGACAGGCTGGAGCCGAACACGTCGGCCAGGGTGTGCAGCGCCACCGAGATGATCGTCATGTCGATGATCGGGGTGACCGCGCCGAGCGCCACGATCATCGCGACCGCCAGCACCTTGCGGTCGAGCCGCTCGACCTGGGTGTCGGTCATGCGCTGGCCATCTCGGGCTCACCCTGGTGACCGTGGCCGCCCTGGTGGCCGTGCTCGTTGCGCAGCTTGGTGTTGGGCAGGAAGAACGCCAGCACCAGCGCGGCCAGCATCAGGAACCCGGCGACGGTGAACACCCTGGCCAACCCGCCGGTGAAGGCGTCGATGACCTGCGGGTACACCTCCGGCTGGGTGGTCTGCAACTGCTTGATGGCCGCCGGGTCCTGGTAGACGGCGTTGGCCGTGAGGTCGGAGGTGGCCGCGCTGCCCAGCCGGGCGGCGAGCACCGCGCCGAACGCGGCGGCGCCGATGGCCGAGCCGATGACCCGGATGAAGTTGGCCTGGGCGGTGATCGTGCCCAGCTCCCGGCGGCTCACCAGGTTCTGCACGGCGATGATCAGCTTGGAGATCACCATGCCCATGCCCAGCCCCAGCACCACCTGGTAGAGCCACAGCTGCCAGGCCGGCGTCGAGGCGTCCAGCATCGACAGCAGGAACAGCCCGCCGCTCATCGTCGCCACACCGGCGACCACCACGACCTTCGTACGGCCAAGCAGCGCGGCGATCAGCCAGCCGGACAGGCCGGAGCCGATCATCACGGCGATCATCAGCGGCAGCAGGTTCAGCCCGGCGACCGTCGGGTCGTCACCCCGCACGACCTGCAGGTACAGCGGCAGGAAGAAGTAGGCGCCGATGGTCGCCACACCGATCACGAAGGTGATCACCATGGCCAGGCTGATCTCCGGGCTGCGGAACAGCGACAGCGGCACGATCGGTTCCTTCGCGCGCCCCTCCCACACCAGGAACACCGCGATCAGCACCACCGCGGCGGCGATCAGCCCGAGGACCTGCGGGGAGCCCCACGCGTACTCGGTGCCACCCCAGATGCTGATCAGCACCAGCACCGAGATCACCGCGACCAGCAGCGTCGCGCCGATGTAGTCCACCGACGCCGAGCGGCTGACCCTCGGCAGCTTCAGGTTGGTGGCCAGCACGAACAGGCCGATGATGCCGATCGGCACGTTGATCCAGAAGCACCAGCGCCACGACACGTACTCGGTGAACGCCCCGCCGACCAGCGGGCCGGCCAGCGACGCCAGCGCGTACATCGCGCCGACCATGCCCTGCACCCGGCCCAGCTGGCGGGGCGGCACGACGCTGGCGGAGATGGTGAACGCCAGCACGACCAGCCCGCCGGCGCCGATGCCCTGCACCGCGCGGAAGATCACCAGCTGGGTCATGTCCTGGCTGAAGCCGACCAGCAGCGACCCGACGGTGAAGATGCCGATGGAGAACATGTAGACGGGCTTGGGCCCGTACAGGTCACCGAGCTTGCCGTAGAGCGCCATCGCGGCCGTCGTCGTCAGCAGGTAGGAGGTGACGACCAGCGAGAACGCGTCGATGTGGCCGAACTGGCCGACCATCGTCGGCAGGGCGGTGCCGACGATGGTCTGGTCCAGCGCGGAGAGGAGCTGGCCGGTGAGCAGCACCATCAGCACCGTGCGCAACTGCCACGGGGCGAGGCCGACCTGCGGCGACCGTTGGTCCGGGGGGTTGCCCATCGGGGCCTCCTCATGCGCTGGGCGTAGGTGGGTCCAGCGTGGGCCGGGCGGTGTCCCACTCGCGTCCCCCGCACGTCCCACCCCGACTGGGAAACTGTCCACGCGGCCGGTGACCGGCTGAAAATCCTTCGAGTTGGCCTTGAACGAGGTTCGAGTACTCCGCTAGAACGTCCTCTGTGGCGGTTTTCGAGCTGGTCACGAGAATGCGTGGTGCGATGGTGAGTGACAAACGTGGGATCTGGGGGTTGTTCGTCCCCCTGTACATGAGTCAGTTCCTGGCGATCGGCTTCCTGTTCACCGCGCTGACGGCGATCTCCCGGGATCGCGGCAACGACCTCGAGGACGTCGGCGTCATCTACGTCCTGGGCATGGTGTGGGCGGTCAAGTTCCTGTGGGCGCCGCTGGTCGACAAATTCGGGTCCAGCAAGCGCGGGCACTACCGCTCGTGGCTGTTGTGGACCCAGCCGCTGTCGGTGGTGGCGATCCTGGCGATCATCCCGCTGGACGTGGTGAACGACCTGTGGGTCATCCTGGCCGCGCTCGCGGTGGTGGCGATCCTGTCGGCCACCCAGGACGTGGCGACCGACGCGCTGGCGGTGCGCACGATCAGCGGCGCCGGCCGGGGCGGCATCAACGGTCTCCAGGTCGGCGCGGGGTTCGTCGGCGACATCATCGGCGGCGGCCTGGTGCTGGTGGTCTACGACTGGTGGGGGTGGACGCCGGCGATCGTGACGCTGGCGGTGTGCACGGCGCTGCCGGTGATCGGCGTGCTGCGCTACCGCGAGCCGGGTCTGGTGCAGGTCGGCCCGAACGCGGTGGCGCGCCCGTCGATGCGTTCGCTGTTCCGCCAGCGCGGCGCGGCCCGCTGGGCGTTCGTGCTGACCCCGCTGATGGCGCTGGGCATGCCCGGCGCGTACGGCCTGATGATCCCGATCATGATGGACGCCGGGGTGTCGGTCGGCGCGGTCGGCATGCTCAGCAACGGTGTCGGCGGCGTGATCGGCTGTGTGGCGGCGATCGCGGCGGGCCTGGCGATCCCGAAGCTGGGCCGCAAACGCGCCCTGGTGCTCTACGGGCTCGGCCAGGTGGTGGCGATCGCGGCGATCCTGCCGGTGGTGTGGATCGGCGGGATGTTCTGGGTGCTGGTGGCGATCGTGCTGCTCAACATCTTCAACACCGCGTCCTACGCGGCGATGTACACGGTGAACATGGACTACGCCCGGCCGGGCAGCGCCGGCTCGGACTTCACCGTGCAGACCAGCATCTCCTACGCGCTGCGGTTCGGCAGCGCCGGCATCATCCTCGGCTTGGCCAGTTCCTTCGGCTACACCTGGGCGCTGGTGCTGTGCATGGTTCTGGCGGCGCTGGGCGTGATCGCCACGGCGGCGCTGTTCATCGAGAAGGACGACTCGGCCGCCGGCCAGGAGCCGGCCGCCGTCCCGGTACCTCAACCGGCCTAGTAGGACGGTGTCGCGGGGGCAGCGCCGGATCACCCGCTGATCCGGCGTTGCCCGTTCCTCGAGCCCCGCTGCGTAGAAACGAATCCGTTGGGTCACAACGCAGACGAGGTCAGGGAGTGAGCATGTCCGACACGAAGCCGTTCCTGTGCGGGCCGCAGGAAGGCCGGGCCATCTGGCACTTCGGCTCGCTGGTGGTGTTCCGGGCGACCGGTGAGGACACCGGCGGCCAGTACTGGCTGGCCGAGATGTCCTGCAACCGGGGCTACGGTTCGCCGGTGCACGTGCACAGCAGGGAGGACGAGCTCTTCCACATCCTTGAGGGTGAGATGAGCATCGAGGTGGGCGGGCAGCTGTTCAACGCCACGGCCGGCTCGTCGGTGTTCCTGCCGCGCGACGTCCCGCACTCGTACAAGGCGGAGTCGGACACGGTGCGCACGCTGGTGCTGGGCACCCCGGCCGGCTACGAGAACTGGTTCTTCGAGACCGGTTCGCCGGCCGAGTCGCTGGAGATCCCGGCCTTCGACCCCTCCACGTTCCCCGACTTCGGCGCGGTGATCGCCTCGACGCAGAAGTACGGCGGGCAGGTGCTCGGCCCGCCCCGGGACTGACGCCATGACCACCCGTGAGCGGAGCGGGGGCGCGTGCGCCGTCTGGACTGACGAGCAGCGCAGGCGCGCCAGCGCCGAGCAGCGCAGGAGGGAAGACGGCGTGTTAGCGACCTCGCGGAGCGAACCATGATCACAGATGTTCACGGTCATGTGACTCCGCCGGAACTGCTGAAGCGTTTCCCGATGCCGCCGAGTCTCGGGGACATCGACGGGATGGTGGAGCGCAAGGCGGCGTTGGGGATCACCACGACGGTGGTCGGCAGCCCGGTCGGCGCCGGCACCATGCTGCCGATCCCCGGCATCGACAACTACGCGCAGTCGGCGGATTCGCTGGCGAGTTTCCACGACTGGGTCGGCGAGACCGTGCGGGACAAGGCAGGCCGGCTCGCCGGCTACGTCTACCTCAACCCGCTCGACGGAACGGCGGCCGTCGACCGGGCGGCGAAACTGTTGGCGGAGCCGGAGTTCGTCGGCCTGATCGTGAACTCCAGCGTGCGCGGCGAGTTCCTCGACGACGCGCGCAGCGACGAGTTCTTCGCGATGGCCGCCGAGACCGGCGCCCCGGTGCTGCTGCACCCGCCGGCCGTCCCGGTCGGTGCCGGCGCGATGAAGGCCGTCGGGGCGATCGAGCACGTCGTGCGCCCGTGCGACATCACGATGGGCGTCGCGGCGATCCTGCTCGCCGGGCGGTTGCAGGCCTTCCCCGGGCTGAAGCTGATCGCCCCCAACGCCGGTGGCGCGCTGGCGCTGCTGGCCGAGAAGCTGGACATGGCCCAGCGTCGGGACAACGTGGACGGTCCGCCGATCTCCCAGCAGCTGCGCCAGATCTACGTCGACACCGGCACCCCGTCGGTCACCGCGCTGCGCGCGGCGCTGGCGGTGTTCGGGCCGGACCGGATGCTGTTCGGCACCGATTCGCCGCCGCTGGCGACCCCGCTGGACACCGCGCTGGACGCCATCGACCAGCTCGGTCTGTCCGAGGTGGACAAGGAGAAGGTGTTGGGCGGCAACGCGGCCGAGTTGTTCGGCCTGAGGAGGGTGGTATGACCGAAGGTCAGCGGGTGCTGGTCGTCGGCGGGTACGGCGGCCTCGGCGCGGTGATCAGCGAGCAGTTCGCCTCGGCGGGCGCGCGGGTGGCCATCGCCGGGCGGTCGCTGGAGAAGGCGACCGTCCTGGCCAAGAAGCTCGCCGACGACGGGCACACCACGTTGCCGGTCGCGCTCGACGTCGTCGACTCGGCCAGCATCGACGCCGCCGTGTCCGAGGTGGACACCGCGTTCGGCGGCATCGACGTGCTGGTCAACTCGGCCAGCAAGCTGATCACCGTGCCGGCCGAGCACTTCGACGAGGCCCAGTGGATCGAGGTCGTGCAGGCCAACCTGGTCGGCGCGTTCCTGCTGTCCCAACGGGTCGGCCGGCACATGCTGGCCAGGGGCGAGGGCCGGATCATCCACCTGTCGTCGGTGCGCGGCGACGCCGGCGGGCGGATGGGGTTCTCCGCGTACGGCGCGAGCAAGGCCGGGGTCAACCTGCTGGTCAAGCAGCTGGCCACGGAGTGGGGCGGGCGCGGGGTCACGGTCAACGCGGTGGCCCCCGGGTTCATGCGCACCGACTTCGTCGAGGCGGCGCAACAGAACGAGCAGTTCGTCGCCCGGCTGGCCCAGCGGATCCCGATCGGCCGCTTCGCCGAGCCGGACGAGGTGGCGAGCGCGGTGACCTACCTCGCCTCGCCGCTGGCCCGGTTCGTCAACGGCCAGGTCATCTACGTCGACGGCGGCGTGACCGCCAGCCATTGAGTCCCTTGTGATGGAGGTAAGGATGTCCACCTGGCACGCGCTCTACTACCCGATCAAGCGGGGTAGCGAGGATGCGGTCAAGAAGCTGTTCGCCACCAGCGGCCGGCCCCAGTTCGAGATCACCGCACCGGACGGCACGGTCGTCGGCCGGCTGCTGGCGACGATGGCCTTCGTCGGCGAGGGCGCGGCCATCCGGGTCATCGAGGTCGACGGCCCACTGCCGGTGGTGGCCGCGCACATGAGCCGCCAGCCCGAGGTCAAGGAGTTCGAGCGGCAACTGGAGGAGCACCTGACCGAGGAGCGGGACATGCTCTCCCCGGAGGGCGCGCGGGCGTTCTTCCAGAAGGCGGGCATGGAGAACGTGCTCAACCGCCGGGCACCGGCGGCGGGCGAGAAGGCCGCCTGATGGAGATCGGCGTCGGCCTGCCCAGCGTCATCCGCGACGTCGCGGGCGACACGGTGCTGGAGTGGGCCAGGGAGGCCGACCGGGCCGGGTTCTCCAGCCTGGCCACGCTCGACCGGCTGGTCTACGACAACTACGACTGCCTGACGACCCTGGCCGCCGCGGCGGCGGTCACCGAACGGGCCAGGCTGGCGACGACGATCATGATCTCGCCGTTGCAGGCCAACACCGCGCTGCTGGCCAAGCAGGCGGCCACCGTGGACAGGTTGTCCGGCGGCCGGCTGGTCCTCGGGGTCGCCGCCGGTGCCCGCCCGGACGACTTCCGCGCCAGCGGGGTGCCGATGGCCGGGCGCGGGCGGCGGGTCGAGGCGCAGGTCGCGGAGCTGCGGGAGATCTGGTCGGGAGCTCGCCGGGGCTTCGCCGGCGGCATCGGCCCGACCGTGGCCTCGCCGCCGCCGATCCTGATGGGCGGCCACTCACCGGCCGCCCTGGCCAGGACCGCGCGGGTGGCCGACGGCTGGATCTCCGGCGGCGGCGGCGTCGACATGTTCACCGGCGGCGTGCACGCGCTGCGGGCGGCGTGGCGGGAGGCCGGCCGCGAGGGGTCACCGAGGATCGTGTCGCTGACCTACTTCGCGCTCGGCTCGTCGGCGCGCGAACTGGCCGACGGCTACCTCAACGACTACTACGGTTTCGCCCCGCCCTACGCCCAACTGGTGGCCCGCAACGCCGCCGTCGGCGAGGCGAAACTGACCGAGACCCTGACGCGCCTGCGCGACATCGGCTGCGACGAGGTCGTGCTCGCACCGTGCGGGTCCTCGCTGGACCAACTCAAGGAACTGCGCGAGGTCGTCGGCAAGTAGTCCGCCCGGGGCGGTCATCCTCCGCGAGGAGGGTGGCCGCCCTTACGCCGTGGTCCGGTGCAGAATCAGGTCGCGGTAGGGCAGCCGGACCACCGGGCAAGCGGTCAGGCCGAGTTGCCGTTCCACCTCGTCCAACAACAGGGTCGCCACCGCCGGATCGTGTGCCATCACCTCGGTCTCCACGAACGGACCGACGCCGGTGACCAGGTCGATGGCCACGGTGACGTCGTCGTGGTCAGGGTGACGAAAGGAGGTGCGGGACTTCTCGACCGTGCACAGCGCCACCATGCCCAACACGTCCAACAGGGTGTCGGCGGCGGTGGCCTGGCTCGGCGAGGACAGGACCACGGTGGTCTCGGGTTTGGCGATGACGCCCGCCGCCGAGTGCGTGACGGCGTCGGAGGGCGGTTTGTAGGTGATCTCCGCGAACTCGTCACTCCGTCGAACACGCAAACACTCCACAGTGGCCAGGAAGTCGACATCCGGGCGGCTGTAGTAGGTGTCGACCTCGACGCTCGTACCCACCTCGCGGAAACCGGTGTCGGCCAGGCGTGTCCGCAGGGCCACGACGTCGCCCAGCTCCCGCTTGCGCTCCACCTCGATCACGCTCATGACGCCCCGTTGTCTCCCTTGTTGATTGCCGTGTACATCCGGGCCAGGCTCGACTTGCCACAGCAGCTGGCAACGGTGTCGAACGCCCGGCGCAGGGTGGTCTCGTCAGCGCACGGCACGTTCTGGAACAACACGAGCAGCTTCGCGTCGGGCAACGGGTTGGCCAGCCGTCTGGTCAGGAACCGGTTGTAGTAGCGCCGGTCGACACGGGTGATGTCCCCGGCCAGGACAGGCATCAGGACCGTACCGGTACCTGCTTGCGCCGAACACACCGCGAACGCGGTGATCAGTTGGTCGGCGGTCAGATAGGCGTAGGTTTCTCGACCTTCGCGCGCCAGCCAGCTGTCCCACACCTGTCGGCAGGTGGCGTCGCCGGACTCCGCGGCGTCCAGAAACGCCAGCAGGGCAACATCGGTCACCGCGTCGGCGATGTCACTGTCGATGGTCTGGTGGTCGGTGTAGGGCTCGCTCATCGCGGCCAGCATCCTCCGCTGGTGGGCGGTCAGCCAGCGCACCTCGCCGCCGAGCCGGTAGTGCACCCGTTTGTGGCCGGTGTGGAAGTCGATCCAGTCCGCAGCCAGCTCACCGTCCAGTACGGGAGTGAAACCCAGGATTCCGGAGCGCCACACGTGATCGCGGAAGGTGACATAGTGACGTTGGATCTCGCGGAACAGCCCGACCGGCGCCGTGATCACCGCACAGGCCTCTCGGTCCAGTTCCGCCACCGGCACGATCCGGGAGTGCTGGTGGGCCACCAGCTCGTCGTCCGCGCGGTGATAGGGGTGTGTACCCTCCGCGAGGTACAGCGGCGTGAACAGTCGAAGGAAGGTCAACCAGGCCCGCGAGTGGTACGACTGGACGACCCGGTCGTGCAGCGACGGTCCGTCCACCGCGAATACGTCCCGGTAGGCGAAGAACCCACCGGATTTCAGCACCGTGGGCAAGGTTCGCATCATGGCGTGCAACCCGGCGTATCCGCCGCCATAGGAGTACACCTCGTGCATCAGGGCGGACGCGCCGATCACGTCCACCGGCTCGGTGAGCAGCGTGCCGAGGTCCCGAGCCAGCCCATGGCGTAGCTCGCATTCACCAATCCTGTTGAACTCCTCGATGGCCCGAACCAGCGACTGTGAGGTCACCCCGGGTGCCTCTATCAGGGTCAGCTGAGGGCCAGGCGTCTGGGAAGGCCCTCTGTCTCCAGAGTTGGCGAACTGTGCGGCCAGGTGAGCGACCGCTGCCCCTCCACCTGGGCCGACCTCGACCATCCGTTGTCGGTCGCGCCCCACACGCCCCAGGGCACGCCACACCAGGGAGGCTTTCTCTGATCCGTGCGTGTTCGCGGCGTTGTCCAGGTAGCCGGGGTCGGATTTGTGCTCATGGACGAAGTTCCGTGATCCGGCTGGGCCGGAGTCGGTGGCGAGGGCCTGGACGCTCATCATTGCTCTCCTCGGCGCGGACTCGTTGGTGTCGGGAGAAGTCAAGGAGACGTCAACCGTGGGACGGTGGCTAGACTGAGCAGTGACTCACGGTGCGTTCACGCACACTCACAGTTTGAAGTGGTGGGGGTTGGCAATGGATCCGGCGGACGCAGAGGTCAACGGGTTCGCCATCGAGCTCAAACGATGGCGGGACGTACGGGGCCACTCCCGAACCACCCTTGCCAAGGCGATGGGTTATGACCGCTCGTACGTGTCCAAGGTCGAGTCCGGAACCGAACGGCCGTCAGAGGCCTTCGCGATGCAGGCCGAGAAGGCGTTGCGTACCGGCGGGGCCCTGCGTGCCGCGTTCCGCGACCACGCACGTCCCGTCCACAGCCGGTCACCTGTGCCGAATGACCTCGGGGAGAAGGGCGGGACCGGAAGTCTGGTCGTCAACCACGACGACGCGACATTGCACTACCAGGACGGGGTCTATCGGCTCACCCAGCGGCGCCATCTGGTCAACAACAGCGGCGAGCCGATCAGTCGTTATCTCGTCCGTATCTCCGTCGACCGTTTCCCGGGCGATCCGGAGCGCTCGAACCAGCTTTACAGCGAGACCCCACTCACCTGGGACGAGATCGGTCTGCGGGCCTGGCACGGACCCGATCGCACGAACCCGATGAGGTGGACCGTCCACCATGATCGCGACGCCTTCAAGGAGATCTGGCTGCTCTTCTCCGGCGAACACGGCCATTTTCCTCTGTATCCCGGGGAATCCTGCTGGATCGAGTACGAGTACACGGTGAGTGAGGTTCATTGGGGGAACTGGTTCCAGCGCGCGGTTCGACTGCCGACCCGGACGCTGTCGGTGGTTCTGAACTTCCCGGCGGAACTCACCACTTCCGTATGGGGCTTGTACACCTCGATGACCTCGCAGGCGGTCCCGTTCGCCACCGCCATCGCTCGCGACGTGAGCAGCGACCGACACATCTTCTCGTGGTCGTGTGAGGACCCTTCACTACACGCTCGTTACCGGCTCGAATGGGATTTCCGTGGCCGCGCTGCCCACGGACCCGCACCCACCCCGAGTGAGGTCATGGCTGGGCTCGGGATCGTCCAGGCAGATGATGATCGGTTGCGGCGGGTGGCCCGCCAGTTCGATCTTCCGGCTGAGGCCGATGAGGCCCGGCGGGTCGTGGCCGCGCTGGCCTCGGCGGCGCAACGGGTCGCGCGGGTCCACACCTTTGGCAAGGGTATGGGTGTGGCGGCCCCCCAGATCGGCATCGACCGGGCCGCCGCGATCGTACGGACTCCGGAGGGTGAGGTACTCACCCTGTTCAACCCGAGCGTTGTCGAACACGGCGGCGAGATCGACGAGCAGTACGAGGGCTGCCTGTCATTCTTCGACGTACGTGGTCAGGTGCCACGTTCGCACGTCATCCAGGTCGAGCACACCACCATCGATGGTGATCCGATGATCACCGTGTTCGAGCGCGGGACAGCTCGGCTGGTCGCGCACGAGGTCGATCACCTGCACGGCTGCCTCTACACCGATCGGATGCGCGAGGGGGTCGAGCCCATCCCGGTCGAACAGTATCGCGGCAGTGGAACAAGCTGGAAGTACTAGGCCTTACGCGTTGCCGAGGCGGCGGTGGATCTTGGCGAGGTCGTCGGCGGGGAGGGCGTCGGCGACGACGAGGCGGGGCAGCAGGTCGGGCTGGAGGGTCATGGCGCGGAAGGCCAGGGCGACGGTCACGTCGTGCGCGGGCCGGTGCGTGACCGTGACCGGGTCGCCCGCGCGGATCTCGCCGGGTTCGAGGACGCGCAGGTAGGCGCCCGGTTCGGCCGCCGCCATGAACGTCTTCGTCCAGTCAGGTTCGGCCATCCAGCTCTGGAAGGTGCTGCACGGGATGCGCGGGCAGGACACCTCCAGCAGCAGGTCCGGCCCGATCCGCCAGCGCTCGCCGATCAGTGCGCCGTCGACGTCGAGGCCGACGGTCGTGAGGTTCTCGCCGAAGACGCCGTCGGCCAGGGGGCGGCCGAGGCGGGTGGACCAGCCGTCGAGGGCCTCGCGGGCGTAGGCGTACACGGCCTGGTCGTCGCCGCCGTGGTCGGCGATGTCGTAGACCCGGTCGCCGGCCAGGCCGACCGCCCCCGTCCCTTTCGGACCGGGGGCGGTGACGGCGACCGGACCGGACACCGGGCGCTTGTCGATGCCGGTGGTGCCGGCGGGCTTCGCCGGGTTGGTCCGGGGGACACCGACGTTCACTGAGGCGAGGTAGGACACGGCCCGATGCTACTGACCTGCACCGACAGGCGCCGCCCCGTTTTCGTGCCGGTCCGGGCGGCGGGTCGCTAGGCCGCCCGGCTCTCGCCCCGGGCGAGGATGTCCTGGCGCAGGGCCTTCTTGTCGACCTTGCCGACGGCGGTGAGCGGGAAGTCGGTGACGATCTCCAGTTGCTGGGGGTGTTTGAACTTCGCCACACCCTGGGCGGCGAACAGTGCCCGGACCTCGTCCAGTGTCAGGGAGTAGTCCTCGTGGAGGACGACGCAGACGCAGACCAGTTCGCCGTACTCGGGGTCGGGCAGGGCGATGGCCGACACGCGGCGCACCGCCGGCAGCAGGTCGACGACCGCCTCGACCTCGGGCGCGGAGATCTTCTCGCCGCCCCGGTTGATCAGGTCCTTCACCCGGCCCTCGACGACGAAGTTGCCGTTGCGGTGCCATCGCACCAGGTCACCGGTGCGGTACCAGCCGTCGGGGGTGTAGGCGCGGGCGTTGTGGTCGGGCGCCCGGAAGTAGCCGCGCGGCGTGTACGGGCCCCGGGTGAGCAGCTCGCCGGTGCCGCCGAAGGGCACCGGGCGGCCGTCCTCGTCGACGATGAGGATCTCGTCGGCCTCGCTGATCGGGCGGCCCTGGGTGTGGTTGGTGACCGAGACCGGGTCGTGCGGGCGGGTGTAGTTCAGCAGGCCCTCGGCCATGCCGTACACCTGCTGGAGGGTGCAGCCCAGGGCGGGGCCGATGCGGGCGGCGAACGCCGGGTCGATGACCGAGCCGCCGACCTGCACCAGGTCCAGCGACGACAGGTCGTGGGTGGTCGTGGCGGCGGCCTCGACCCAGCGTTGGGCGATGGCCGGCACCAGCGACGTGACCGTGGCGCGTTCGCGTTCGATCGCCGGGAAGGCGACCTCGGGTTTGGGGGACCGGATCATCACGACCCGGCCGCCGTGGATGAGGGTGGCGAGGATCCCCGGCGAGCCGAGCGGGAAGTTGTGTCCCATGGGGAGGGTCACCAGGTACACGGTCGACTCGTCGAAGCCGCAGACCGCGCCGGACTGCCGCGCGTTGTACTCGTAGTCCTGGTGGGTGCGGCTGATGATCTTCGGGGTTCCGGTGGTGCCGCCGGAGAGCAGGAACAGGGCGATCTCGCCGGGGTCGGGGGCCTGGGCGTCGAGCCGGGCCCGCAGCCGGGTCGGTTCCTGGCCGCGTTCCAGCAGCGTCCGCAGGTCCACATGGGACTCGTCGACGTGCTCGCCGAGGACCAGGACCTCGCACGGGCGGCCGAGGGACTCGGCCAGGTCACCGGCCAGCCGCTGGTGGTCGAACCGCTGCCAGGTGTCCGGCACGACGATCGCCCGCACGTGCGCGAGGTCGGCCAGGTAGTTCAGTTCGTGCTCGCGGTGGGCCAGCAGTGCCAGCACCGGCGCGACGCCGATCCGTTGGCACGCCAGGAACAACGCCACGAACTCCCAGGTGTTGGGCAGCTGCACCAGGATGTTGTCGCCCTCGCGCAGGCCCAGGTCGAGCAGGTTGTCGGCCAGCGCGTCGGCGTGCTCGGCCAGGTCCTGGTAGGTGATCGCGTACTCGCCGTCGACGATGGCCACACGCTCGCCCCGCTCGTCGGCCCAGCTCCACAGCCAGTGGCCCAGTGGCTTGCCGCGCCAGTAGCCCGCCGAGGTGTACCGCTCGACGAACTCGGCCGGCCACGGGGTGAATCCGTCACGCTGCATTGGTCCTGTCCTCTCCCATCAGGCTCTCGCCGGCGAGCAGCTCGGCGAGGAAGTCGCTGATCGCCCGCACGGTCGGTGAGTTCCACAGCAGGGTCGCCGGCAGGCTGACCCGGAACTGGCGTTCCAGCCGCCCCCGGATGAGCTGGGTCATCACCGAGTCCAGTCCCATCTCGATCAGCGGGCGGCGCACGTCCAGCTCGTCGACGGCCAGTTTCAGCTCCGCCGCGACCTGGGCGGCGACCTCGCCGGCCAGGTACTCGCGCAGCTCGCCGTCGCGCAGCCCGGCCCACGGGGTGCCGGTGGTGGCCGGCGCGGGCGCCTGGTCGGCGGTCAGCTCGGCGAGCAGCGGCGGGCGGCGCATCCCGGGCAGCGTCGGCACGGTGCGCAGCACGGCGACGTGGTCGACCGGCTGCCGCTGCGCGTACTCCCACGCCCGGAACGCCTCCTCGGCGGTGATGTCGCCGGTGCCGCGCGCGGCCAGTTCGGCGTCGATCGCCGCCGACGAGGTCGACATGCCCAGGCCGCGCCAGGACGTCCAGGCCAGGCTCAGCGCGTCGCCCCGGTGCCTGGCCAGGCCGTCGAGCACGGCGTTCGCGGCGGCGTAGGAGGTCTGGCCGGGCAGCCCGAGCAGCTGGCCGGCGGAGGAGAACAGCACCAGGAACTCCAGGCTGCCGGGCGGGAACAGCTCGTGGAGCACCAGCGCGCCGCCGGCCTTGGGGGCCAGCACCCGCTCCAGCGACGCGTGGTCCACCTCGCCGGCCAGCCGGTTGTCCAGCACCCCGGCGGCGTGCACGACCCCCCGGATCCTCGGCAGGCCCAGGGTCGCGGCGGACAGTTCGCGGGCGGCTTGGGCCGGGTCGGCGACGTCCAGGGCGAGCGTGGCGACGGTGACCCCGGCGGCCTCCAACGCGCGCACACCCTCGATCCGCCGTACCAGGTCGGGGTCGGTGGCCCGGTCCCACTCGGTGCGCGGCGGCAGTGCCTGGCGCCCGGCGAGCACCAGCCGGCGCGCGCCGCGCCCGGCGAGCCAGCCGGCGACCTCCAGGCCCAGTACGCCCAGGCCGCCGGTGACCAGGTAGGTGCCGCCGGGGTGGCAGGTCAGCGGCGGGCGGGTGGGGGCGCCGTCGACGGGCGCGAGCCGGGCCACGGCCAGGTCGGCGTGCCGCAGGCTGAGCACGTCCTCGGCGGGGCGGGCGGTGAGCAGCAGCCGCAGCAGGCCGGCGGAGCCGACCGGGTCGGTGGCCGACAGGTCGACGATCCCGCCCCAGAACGCCGGGTACTCCCCGCCCAGCACGCGCCCCGCGCCCCACAGCGCCGACTCGGCGACCGCGTCCAGGCTCGCCGCCTCACGCACGCCCCGGGTCAGACACCACAGCGTGGGGGCCGTGTCCCAGCCGGCGAGGACCTGGGCGGTCCTGGTCAGCAGCCAGGTCGCGGCGGCGGCGTCGGTGCCGGCCGGCGCGGCGACCAGCACGGCGGTGCCCTGACCGGGACGTAACTCCTCCAGGGTGGACGGATCGGCGACCGACTCCCACGGCACACCGGCGTCGGCGAAGGAGTCGCCCAGGCGCGCGGCCAGGCCGGCGTCGCCGACGAACACCACGCCCTCCAGGGCTCCGCGCGGGCGGCTGGGCAGCTCGTAGGGCCGCCATTCGACGTGGTGCACGAGCCGGCGGGGGCTGGCCGGGGCGCCGATGTCGCCGTCGAGCACGCCGTAGCGCAGGCCGGTGAGGGTGGCCACGACGGTGCCGTCGGGGCTGGCGACGGTGACGTCGACGGTGTCGGCCGACCCGGGCCGCACCCGCACGCTGATCACCGCCTCGGCCGGCGGGTGGCCGCCGACGGTGACCCGCCGGATGGCCGCCGGCATCCGCAGCGTCGCCTGGCCGTCGAACACCACCGACGCCGCCGACAGTGCCGCGTCCAGAATGGACGCCCAGGTCGGCGGCAGGGTGTCGTCCGGGTCGGCGAGCACCCGCACGAACAGCTCCCCGGCGCCGCGCCGGATCCGTTCGACGCGCCACGGGAAGCCCATGGCGGCCACGCCGAGGGAGGCCAGCCGGTCGATCACGTAGTTGGGGTCCAGCCGTTCGGTGCAGCGGTCGCGCAGTCGCGCCAGCGGCAGGGTTTCGGCGCCCGGGGTCTCGGCGACCGGCGGCACGACGGCGGTGGTGTGGGTCAGCCAGCCGGCGTCCGGCTCGGAGTCCCGTTCGGCGCCCAGTCGCGAGCACAGCCGCAGCGTGCCGTCCATCTGCACGACCTGGAGTTCGCGGGCCAGGGCCGGGGACACCGGCACCCGCAGCGACACGTCGGCCAGCGCGTGCCCGCCGGCGGCGGCGAGGAACGTGGTGAGCAGCACCGCCGCCGGCACGATCTCGGTGCCCTGCACCGGGTGGTCGCCGGGGTAGGGCCGGCTGTCCAGGTCGAGCCAGGTCTGCCACAGCCGCACGGCCGAGGTGCCGTGCACGGTCAGCGGCGCGCCGAGCAGCGTGTGACCGTCCACGTCGTGCAGTCGGGAGTGGACTGTCGCACTGGCCCGCTGGTCGACCCGGTGGGCGCGGTGGCGCCAGGCGATCACCGGCAGCTCCACCAGCCCGCCGCCCTGGCCGGAGAAGTCGACCGGCACGCCGTGGCAGTGCAGCGCGGCCAGGTTGGTCAGCAGCGACGCCTGTTCTGGCCGGTTGCGGCGCAGCGTGTGCGCGACGACCGCGTCGGTGACGCCCTCGGCGGCGAGCACCTCGTTGATCGAGTACGACACCACCGGGTGCGGCGCGATCTCGACGAACGCGCGGTACCCGTCGGCCAGCGCCGCCGACACGGCGCCGGCGAAGCGCACCGGGTTGCGCAGGTTGCCGGCCCAGTAGGCGCCGTCGCGCACGTCGCGCCCGCGCGGGTCCTCCAGCGACGTCGAGTACACCGGCACCGCACCGGCGCGCGGTGCGAGGTCGGCGACGGCCTCGGCGAGGTCGCCGACCAGCGGGTCCATGTGGTGGCTGTGGAAGGCCACGTCGGAGTTGACCCGCTGCACGTGCAGCCCGGCGGCGGTCCACTCCTTGACCACCACCTCCAGCTCGGCGACGTCCCCGGCGACGACCGTCGACGACGGCGCCGCCGCGATCGCCGCCCCCACGCCGTCCACATCGGACAGTCGGGCGCGGACCTCGGCGAACGGCAGGTTCACCATGGCCATCGCGCCCTGCCCGGCGACCCGGCGCAGCAGCGCCGAACGCCGGCAGATCAGCCGGGCGCCGTCGGCCAGGTCCAGCACCCCGCCGACGACCGCCGCCGCGATCTCGCCGACCGAGTGGCCGAGCACCGCCGCCGGGGCCAGGCCGCGCGCGGTCAGCACCCTGGCCAGCCCCACCTGCATGGCGAAGATCAACAGCTGGATGCGGTCGGTGTGCAGCAGGTCGCCCTCCAGCAGCGCCCGGCGCGGCGAGACCCCCAGCTCGGCCAGGCAGATCGGCTCCAGCTCGTCGAGCACCGCACCGAACTCCGGCTCGGTGCCCAGCAGCTCACGGCCCATGCCGATCCACTGCGACCCGTGCCCGGAGAACACCCACACCGCGCCGCGCCGCGCCCCGTCCAGCACCTGCCCGGTGACCAGCCCGTCACGCGGCTCACCCAACGGGATCTGCCGCAGCCGCGCGACCAGTTCGTCGCGGCCGGCGGCCAGCACGGCGCCGCGGTGGGTCAGGTGCGCGCGCCGGTCGGCCAGGGTGTGCGCGACGTCGGCCAGTTCCAGCGCGGCGTCGGCGGTGAGCCGGTCGGCCAGCGTGGCCGCGTAGTCCCGCACGGCCTCGACCGTGTTGCCGGACAACGGGTACACCCGCAGCGCCGTCCCCCGGTCCGGCGCCGGCACGGCCCGCGCGCCGGGCGCCTGTTCGAGGACCAGGTGGGCGATCGTGCCGCCGTAGCCGTAGCCGGACACCCCGGCGCGGCGCGGCCCGCCGGTGCTGGGCCAGCGGGTCAGCTCGGTGACCACCCGCAGCCCGGAGTCCTGCCAGGGGATGTCCGGGTTGGGGGTGGTCAGGTTGAGGCTGGGCGGGATGGCGGCGTGCTCGATGGCCAACACGGCCTTGATCACGCCGGCGATGCCCGACGCCGCCTCCAGGTGCCCGATGTTGGACTTCACCGAGCCGATCAGACACGGCCGGTCGGCGGGCCGGCCAACGCCGTAGACCGAGGCGATGGCGCCGGCCTCGATCGGGTCACCGGCGCGGGTGCCGGTGCCGTGCGCCTCGACGTAGTCGACCGACTCTGGCGTGACACCCGCCTGGGTGCAGGCCTGGCGCAGCATGTGTTCCTGGGCCTCGCGGCTGGGGGCCATGATGCCGTTGGTGCGCCCGTCCTGGTTGACGGCGCTGCCCCGGACCACGGCCAGCACCCGGTCGCCGTCGCGCCGGGCGTCGGCCAGGCGTTTGAGCACGACCATGCCGCAGCCCTCGCCGCGCCCGTACCCGTCGGCCGACGCGTCGAAGGACTTGGAGCGCCCGTCGGGGGCCAGCGCGCCAGCGGCGTCCATGACCATGGTCAGGCCGGGGGCGAGCATCAGCATCACCCCGCCGGCGATGGCCACCGGCGTCTCGCCCAGCCGCAGGCTCTGGCACGCCAGGTGCAGCGCCACCAGCGACGACGAGCACGCCGTGTCCACGACGAGGCTGGGCCCGCGCAGGTCGAGGGTGTAGGAGACCCGGTTGGCGACCGCGCACATCGACGAGCCGATGCCCGTCCACGCCTCGATGCGCGGCAGGTCCTCCAGCAGCCGCCGCCCGTGGTCGTCGGTGTTGACCCCGACGAACACACCGGTGTCGGTGCCGGCCAGGGCGCCGGGAACGATGCCCGCGTGTTCCAGGGCCTCCCAGCTGACCTCCAGCGCCATCCGCTGCTGCGGGTCCATCAGCGCCGCCTCGCGCGGCGAGATCCCGAAGAAGGCCGCGTCGAACCCGTCCACCTCGGACACGAAGCCGCCGAGCCCGGTCGTGCGGCGCAGCGCGGCGGCGTTGTCCTGGCTGGCGTCGCGGTAGTGGGCCCAACGGTCGGCCGGCACCTCGCCGATCGCGTCCAGCCCGTCGACCAACGCGTTCCAGAACGCCTCCGGCGAGTTCACCCCACCGGGCAGCCGACACCCCATTCCGATGATGGCTATCGCGTCGCGCGGGTCTTCCCGAGAGTTCTCCACGCCTCGATCATCCGTTTGGGACGTCCCGCCCACATCGGTCGCCAGTCCCGACCGGCAAGGAACCTCAGGTTCGGCGCGGCACCAGGAACCCGACCGCTACCAGCCACAGCAACGCGGCGAACCGGCCGACCGGGATCAGCACGGTCACCGCCTCGGCCACGAACGTGAGACTGGAGGCGACCGACACCCCCGCGATCACCAGGCCGGTCGCCGACAGCCACCCCGGCAGCAGCCCGGTTCGCAACGCCACCAGGCTCACCGCCCCCACCAGCAACGCCGCCGCCGCGACGTGCGCGAACCCGCCGAGCGCGAAGTACAGGTGGTGCAGGGCGCGGCGCACCGCCGGCTCGGCGGTCACCCCCGGGTGGGCCATCACCCACTGCACGACCCCGTTGAGCGCCAGGAACACCGCCGCCACCAGCCCGCCGGCCGACGCGACCCCGATCGGCCCCGGCAGTCCCGGGGCGAGCCCGCGCAGCCGGGTGACCAGGGTGGCGGTGCACACGGCGAGCGCGAGCCCGGTGCCGAACTGGAGGAACCCGACCCAGGACACCAGCGTGGGATGCGCGGCGTAGAAGGCGGCGATGTCGGCGTCGTCGGTGAACGGCGAGGTGTAGACCGCCCCGGCGGCGAACAGCCCGGCGAGCAGACTCGCGACGAACAACCCGGCGGTCACCACGGCGGGAGCGGCGACCGAGGTGTCGGTCGGCCGGGAAACCGTTGTCGTCATTGGATGATGGTAGATCCGGCCGGGTTCGGGCAGTGATTTCCCGATCTGCCGTCGAGTGCCCCGCGAGAGAATCGACAGTATGGTTGGGTCATGAGTGTTTCCGAGACGATCGAACGGTTCGCGAGCGCCGAGGCGAAGGGGGACTCCGACTCACTCGAGGTTCTGCTGACCGACGACTTCCGGGGCGTCGGACCGCTGGGTTTCGTGCTCACCAAGGAACAGTGGATCGGCCGCTACCGCTCCGGCGCGTTGCGACCCACCGCGTTCGACCTCGGTGACGTGCTCGTCCGCGAGTACGGCGACACCGCCGTCGTGCTCGCGGCGTCCACACAGGAGGGTAGCTACAACGGCCACCCCGCCAACGGCGATTTCCGGCTGACGCTGGTACTCGCGAAGGCCGACACCAGCTGGCAGATCGCGCACTGCCACCTGTCCGGCCCGCTCGGCCCGCCGCCGGGCCGCCCCCCGACGGCGGACTGACCCTCAGTAGGCGATCTCCACGGTGGCGCGGGAGACCTCCGCGTCGGTGGCGTGCAGCAGCAGGTAGTGGGCGACGTCGGTGCGGGAGATCGACCAGCAGCCGCGGAGTTTCTCGTTGACGGCGGCGCGGTGGACGCCGGTCAGTGGGCCCTTCGTCAGCCGCGCCGCCCGCACCAGCGTCCAGTCCACATCGGACTCGCGGACGTGGCGTTCCATCAGGGCCATGTCCGCGTACGGCTTGGCGAGGATCCGGTGCAGCAGGAACTTCGACAGGAACCACTCGGCGAACTGTTTGGGCGAGGGCGGTTCCAGCGACGACGTCGACACCACCAGCAGCCGCTCGGCGCCCTCGGCGCGCATCGCGGCGATGATGTTCGCCGTCCCCTGGGAGTACACGGTGGTGGCGTGGCGGTGCATGCCGATGCCCAGCGCGGAGATCACCACCTGCGCGCCGGCCACCGCCTCGCCGACCGCCGCCGGGTCGAGGACGTCGCCGCCGACGACGGTGACGGCCTCGCCGAACTCCGCCAGGTCGGCGGGGTTGCGGGCCAGCGCCGTCACCTTGTCGCCGGCCTCCAGCGCCTGTGAGATCACCGCGCGCCCGGTTCCTCCGGTCGCGCCGAACACGGCCAGCCGCATACGTTCTCTCCTGTTCGCGCGGACGCCCGTGGCACCCCGGCTCCGGGGTGCCACGGGCGGATGAATGGATCAGGCGGCCTGCTGGCCGGCGGTGGCCCCGCGCACGGCGGCGACCAGGTCCGCGCGGCTGGCACCGGGCAGCTGCGGGGGCGGACCGCCCGCGAGCGCCCGGCCGACCCGCTCGGTGATCTCGTCGTTGGCGTACAGCTCGGCCGGCGACACCAGCGACATCATCACCTGCGCCACCCGCCGCCACACCTGGGCGTCCTTGGTGGACGCCGCGACGGCGGTGCCGAAGGTGACGATGCCCGGCGGCGGCATCTGCGGCCGCTCACCGGCCACGGTCGCCGCCCACAGGCCGGCCCGACCACGGTCGTTGGCGATCGACTCGCCCAGCCACGGCGCGAGCAGACCCTTGCTGGCCCCGGCGAACCGCGCGGCCTGCGCCCGGTCCACCGTCGGGTGCGCGGCCAGCAGGTCGACCAGCTCGAACACGTGCGCCAGCGCCAGCGACACGCCCCGACCGTAGGCCGGGTTGGTCGTGCACACCGCGTCACCCAGGCCGTAGAAGCCGACGGGCAGGTCGCCGGCCGGGTCGGCCAGGCGCGAGCTGTTGTCCAGCCCGCCCATCGCGTACACCGGCGAGATCGGCTCGGAGTTGCCCGGCGCGACCCAGCCCGCGAGCAGCGGGGTGGCCCGGATCGCGGCGGTGAACGCCTCCTCCTCGCGCAGCGACTTCATCTCCTTGTCGTCGGGCAGCACGCCCAGCGAGATGGAGAACGTGTCGCCGTCGCCCAGGAACAGGACCGCCGTGTAGCTGTCCCACAGCCCGCCCGCGCCGAAGCCGCGGTTGAGCGGCCCGGGCGGCGCCGGGGTCAACCGGCGGTAGTAGCGGGTGTAGTAGGTGATCCGGCAGCTCTCGCTGGTCTGCTCGGGCACCGGCAGCCCGGCCGTCGCCAGCCACTTCGGCGCGTCGGTCTTGCGCCCGCTGGTGTCCAGCACCAGGTCGGCGCTCAGCTCGGTGCCGTCGGCCAGCCGCACGCCGGTCACCCGGCCCTCACCGGTGACCAGGCCGCGCACGGTCGCACCGGTCCGCACCGACACGCCCGGCCGCGACAGCGCCCGCGCCCGCAGCACCCACTCGAACACCGAGCGCCGCACGGTCAGCATGTTGAGGTCGTCGTCGGCCGGCTCACGCGCGAAGTCGCCGAGCATCGGCGGCGGCGAGTCGGCCAGGTTGACCCTGCCGGTGCCCGCGCCGAGCAGGTCCTCGTAGACGTCGGGCAGCCGGTCGCGCAGCAGGTTCGTGCCCCGCGACCCGAAGGCGTGCGAGTGCGCGGCCTGCGGCACCGTCGGCCGCGCCCACCCATCCGCCGCCTCGTCCAATGTGGACGGCGGGGCGGCGGCTTCCCGTTCCAGCACCAGCACCTCGTGGCCGGCGTCGGCCAGGGCGGCCGCCGCGGCGAGCCCCGTGACGCTGCCACCAACAGCGATGACCTTCATGCTCACGCGTTCCAGAACTCGTCGACGGCGTACTGGTCGTTCGGGTAGGTCCAGAACTCCTTGATCTTCCCGTCGACGATGCGCGCCACGTTGATGAACGGCATCTCCAGCACGCGGCCCTTGCGCTCGTAGCGGGTGTGCAGGATGGCGAAGGCGTGGTTGTCGCTGCCGCCGATCTCGGCGACGTCCATCCGCATCTTGCCCTCGGTCAGCTCCCACATCTTGTTGGCGAAGGCCGTGGAGTCCTTGATGCCGACGTGCTCACCGGACAGCGGGTTGCGCCCGGGGTAGTGGTGCACCGAGTCCTCGTGCCAGTAGGTGGCCGCGGTCTCGACGTCGCCGACGCCGAACGAGGCGTACACCTTCTCCATCAGCTGAACGTTGGGGTGGTCGGACATGTCAACTCCTCAGGATGCCTTGCTGATGACGGAACTCGGGAGGGTGGAACGAACAGCGTCGACGATCTTGTCGGCGTTGGGCGCGAACGCGTCCTCCAGCACCGGGCTGAACGGCACCGGCGCGTGCGGGCCGGTGACGGTGCGCACCGCCGCCGACAGCGACGCGAACCGGTTCTCGGCGACCGTGCCGGCGATGTCGGTGGCGATCGAGCAGCGCGGGCTCGACTCGTCCACCACGACCAGCCGGCTGGTCTTCTCCACGCTGGCGTACACGGTGTCGAAGTCGAACGGCGAGAGCGTGCGCGGGTCGATGACCTCCGCCTGGATGCCTTCCGCCGCAAGCTTCTCGGCCGCGCCGAGAGCCTCGTTGACCATCCGGCCGACCGCCACGATCGTCACGTCACCGCCCTCGCGGACGACCTTGGCCTCGCCGATCGGGATGGTGTACCGCTCCTCGGGGACGACGCCCCGGCTGCCGAAGTACAGCAGCTTGTGCTCGAAGAAGATCACCGGGTCGTCGTCCTGGATGGCCGAGGCGAGCAGCCCCTTGGCGTCCACCGGGTTCGACGGCGCCACCACCTTCAGGCCGGGGATGTGGGTGAACAGCGAGTACAGCGCCTGGGAGTGCTGGGCGCCCCGGCGCATCCCGGTGCCCCACATGGCGCGCAGCACCATCGGCACCTTCGCCTTGCCGCCCACCATGTAACGCAACTTCGCCGCCTGGTTGAGGATCTGGTCGAAGCACACCCCGGCGAAGTCGACGAACAGCAGGTCGGCGACCGGCCGCAGACCGGTGGCCGCCGCGCCGACGGCGGCGCCGACGAACGCCGCCTCGGTGATCGGCGCGTCGAAGATCTGCTTGGGGAACTGGTTGTGCAGGCCACGGGTCGGGCCCCAGGCGTGGCCCATGGTGCCGTCGCAGCCGTGGCCGCCGACGTTGTCCTCGCCGAAGACCACGACCGACGGGTCGGCGGCCATCTCCAGCGCCAACGCCTCGTTCAGTGCGTCCAGGTAGGACAGCACTCGCGGTGACTGGGTCATCTCTGTTCGCTCCCGGGTCTTCAGTAGGACACGTAGACGTCGGTCAACAGCTCGGACAGCTCGGGCACCGGCGCGGCCTTGGCGTCGGCGACGGCGACCTCGACGGCCGCGTCGACCGTCACGTCGACCTCCGCCAACTGCTCGGTGCTCAGCGCGGACGCGGCGGCGAACCGGACGAGGCAGTCGGCGTCGGCGCGCAGCCGCTCGACCTCGCCCTCGCCCCGGTAGCCCTGCTGGTCGAAGCCCTCCATGTGGCCGAAGAACCGGCCGGCCTGGCACTCGATGAGCGAGGGCCCGCCCCCGTCGCGGGCCCGCTTGACGGCCTCGTCGGCGGCGGCCCGCACGGCGAAGTAGTCGGTGCCGTCGACCACCACCGCCGGCATCCCGTAGGCCTCCGCGCGCCGGGCGACGTCGAGGCCGCGCAGGTGGTAGCGGGTGCCGGTGGCCTGGGCGTAGCCGTTGTCCTCGACGACGAACACCACCGGCAGCTGCCAGACGGTGGCCAGGTTCAGCGACTCGGCGAACGACCCCTGGTTGGCGGCGCCGTCACCGACGAACGCGACCGACACGTGCGGGCGCTCCAGCACCTTGGCGGTCAGCGCCGACCCGCACGCCAGCGGCGCCCCGCCGGCCGCGACCCCGTTGGCGCCGAGCATGCCGCGCTCGAAGTCGGCGATGTGCATCGAGCCGCCCTTGCCGTTGCACGAGCCGCCGGCCTTGCCGTACAGCTCGCGCATCATGGCGTTGATGTCGCAGCCCTTGGCGATGGCGTGCCCGTGGCCGCGGTGGGTGCTGGCGATGTAGTCGCCCTCGGTCAGCGCGCCGCACACCCCGGCGGCGACGGCCTCCTGCCCGGCGTACAGGTGCACCGCGCCGGGCAGCTCCCCGGTCCCGAACTCGGTGTGCACCCGCTCCTCGAAGGCGCGGATGGTCCGCATGACCCGGTAGGCCTCGATCAGTTCCTCGCGCCCCAGTGGGCCGGCGGATTCTGTCGCCATGGGAGGTTCCTTTCCACCTGGATGTCTGCCGGCGACGCTAGGTCGATTTGCGCAATTCCCCCTCGAAGCCCGAGCAACGCGACCGGTCGGCACGGACCCGACCGCGACGTAGGCTGAGCCGGTGAGCAGCGGCGACGAGGAGGTTCGAGTGCAGGACGACGCGCGGATGGAGACCCTCGCGGTACACGCCGGCGAGCAGGTGTCCGATCCGGACGGCTCGGTCGTTTTCCCGATCTACCAGGGCACGGTCTACCGTTCGGCGCCCGGCGAGAGCTACCACGACATCCAGTACCTGCGGCTGAACTCGACCCCGTCGCAGCGCTACCTGCACGACAAGCTGGCGGCACTGGAGGGCGCCCAGGCGGCGGTGGCGACGGCCTCGGGCATGGCGGCGGTCACCACGATCCTGCACACCCTGCTGGCAGCCGGTGACCACCTGTTGGTCGGCGACGTGCTGTATGGCGGAACTCACGACTTCCTGGCCAAGCACGCGGACCGGCTGGGCTGGGAGTACACGGTCATCGACCCGCACGACCCGTCGTCGTGGGAGGCCGCGCGCCGCCCGAACACGAAGGCGGTGCTGGTCGAGACGATCACCAACCCGCTGATGCGGGTCGGCCGGCTGCCCGAGCTGGTGGCGTTCGCGAAGGCGTCCGGCCTGGTCAGCGTGGTCGACAACACGTTCGCGAGCCCCGTCAACTTCCGGCCGCTCGCCGCCGGCTTCGACCTGGTCTTCCACAGCGCGACGAAGTACCTCAACGGCCACTCCGACCTGGTCGCCGGCTCGGTCGCCGGCTCGACGGAGCTGGTCGACAGCGTGCGGCGGACACTGAACATCTACGGCGGCACGCTGGACCCGCACGCCGGGTTCCTGCTGGCCAGGGGGCTCAAGACGCTGGCGCTGCGGGTGCGTGAGCAGAACGCGACGGCGCTGGCGCTCGCGGAATTCCTGTCGGCCAACGACACGGTGTCGGCGGTGAACTACCCCGGGCTGGCCGACCACCCGGACCACGCGGTCGCCTCGGAGCTGTTGAGCGGTTTCGGCGGCATGCTCAGCTTCCGGCTGGCCGGCGGTGTCGCGGCGGCGGAGACGTTCCTGTCGTCGCTGACCCTGCCGGCGGTGGCGCCGTCACTGGGCGGGATCGAGTCGCTGGTGACGCTGCCGGCGCGGACCTCGCACGCCGGCATGACCCCCGAGGCGCGGGCCGCCGCCGGGGTGCACGACGACCTGGTCCGCTTCAGCTGCGGCATCGAACACGTCGACGACCTGGTGGCGGACCTGTCGGGGGCCCTGGCGAAGGTCTGACATCCACAGGCGCGAGCGGGGTGTCCACAGCGCCCGACGTGCGGTGCGGGCCTGGTTGTCCACAGGTCCGCACCCTCGTGACCACCACCTGTCCACACCCGAGGGCGGGTTGTCCACACGACCATCCACAGACCTGCGATCACCGGACGTGACGGTCAGCGATCCCGGGACGAGCGCAGCGCGCGGCGGGACAACTGGTCGGCGAGCCGGGTGGTCTCCGGCAGGCGGTAACGGCGGGCCAGCCGCAACACGTACCGGCAGGCGGTGGGCAGATCGATCCGGTGGCCGACCGACACGAAGACCGGCTTCACGCCGCGTTGGGTGCGCAGGGCCACCCCCACCTCGTCGTCACCGTCGATCAGGGGACTGGTGGCGCCACGGTCGTCGGCGGGCGGCTGGTAGCGGCCGAGCGGGGTCTTCGCGACACCGATACTCGGCAGCCCGGTCACCACGCCGAGGTGCGAGGCGAGCCCGAAACGTCGTGGGTGCGCGATCCCGTTCCCGTCCGCGACCAGTAGCTGCGGCGGATCGGCCAACCGGTCCAGCGCGGCGAGCAGGGTCGGCAGCTCCCGGAACGCGAACAGGCCCGGCACATAGGGAAAGTCGCTCACGCCGACCGCGGACGCGGACACCACCTCGGCGCCGCTGGCCAGGTCGACGGTCACCACGGCGGCGGCCACCGTCGTCGAGTCCTCGGCGTAGGCGACGTCCAGGCCAGTCGCCGTGGTGGGGGCGAACCCGGGCGGGGGCACCCGCTCGACCAGCGGCGCGAGCCGCATCTGGAGTCGAACCGCGTCCTCGGTACTCGCTGCGGAGAAGAGATCCACCATCGGTTCGGCCTGTTCTCGATCGTCCCGGTCTCCGGGTCGTACACCACGTCCGGCGCCCACTCCGCCGAGCAGGTCAGGCCCAGGCTAGGGCGTGTCGGGGGTACCGCTGTCGTCGCGGGTGAGGCGTAGCCAGATCGCGTTGCGCAGGACCTGCCAGCCGGCCAGGAGGACGTTGATCTTGGTGCGGCCCCGGGTTCTTCTGGCGAAGTCGATGTCGTGGCCGGTGATGGTGTGGCCGGCGGCTCGGGCGTCGAGCAGTAACTCCAGGTCGAAGGCCCACCCGTTCGGGCGTAACTCGATCTGGTCGAGGACGGTTCGGCGCAGGACCTTGAGGCCGGACTGGACGTCGACGTCGAGGCCGTGCAGGCGCTGCAGCAGCCACCGGGACAGGCGGCTGAGCAGCCGACGGCCCAGGCTCGTGTCGTGGACGACCCGGTTCGCCACGACGACCTCGGCGGCGCCGGACAGCACGATCGCCACCATGGCGGGAAGGGCTTCCGGCGGGTACTGGAGGTCGGCGTCGATCATGCACAGCACGTCGCCGGTGGCGTGGCCGAAACCTTCGGCGATGGCCAGACCCTTGCCGGGGCTGTGGGTGCGGTGGACGAGGGTCACGGGGTGGGTGGCGGCCAGCGCGGTGACGACGGCGGCCGTGCCGTCGACCGAACTGTCGTTGACAACAAGTAACTCGTACACCCAACGGGTGCCCACCGACCGGTGAATGCGGGTGATGAGGTCGGGCAGGTTGTCGGCCTCGTCGCGGGCCGGGACGACGATGGAGACGACCGGCCCGCTCACGCGGCGGGCACGGGATCCGGGCGCGGACGGACCACCGCGACGACGGCCGCCACGAGCAGCAGCAGGCCGGCGATCGTCAACGAGTTGGTCTCGAACTGTTGGGCCACGGTCGAGGGAGTCATTCCCTCGTCCAGGGGCATGAACGTGTACGGAGCGACGAACGCCGCCGCCGCCGTCAGCACCACCGCGCCACCCCACGTCCACGAACGGGTCCGCACGGCGTGCGCGCCGAGCACGATCAGTGCCGGCACCAGCCACACCCAGTGGTAGGCCCAGGACACCGGCGACACCAGCAGCGCGATCACCCCGACCAGCACCGCCGCCTCGGTCACCAGCCCCCGGCGGTGCAGCGCCACGCACACCGCCAGCCCGCCGACGGCCACGACCACGGCGGCCAGCAGCCAGGACACGCTGACGTCGGGGTCACCGGTCAGCCGGGCGAGCATCCCGCGCAGGTTCTGGTTCAACGGGATGTTGGGGAACGGGTAGATCCGGTCGGCGTCCCACGCGTGGCTGCGCCAGTAGTCCCACGCCGGCCCCGGCAGCACCGCGAACCCGGCGACGACGGTCACCGCGAACGTGCCCAGCGCCGTCCACGCCTCACGGAAACGCCGGGTGAGCAGGAAGTACAGGATGAACAGCCCCGGCGTGAGCTTGATCCCGGCGGCGACGCCGATCAGCACGCCGCGACCGCGCGCGCCGTCGCGGCGCACCAGGTCGGCGACGATCAGCAGGGCGAGGAACGTGTTGATGTTGCCCGACCACAGTTCCTGCCAGCCCGGGTTGAACAGGAGGAACAGCCCGGCGGCGGCGACCCCGGCACCCAGCCGCACCCACCGGCGGCGCACCCCGATCCAGCCGGTGGTCAGCCACACGATGCCCTGCACCGCCAGGAAGATCCCGGTGAACCAGACGATGCGCACGGCCTCCATGGACAGCAGGCCCAGCAACGCGAACAGCAGCCCGGCGAAGGGCGGGTAGACGAGGCTGAGCTGGTCCTGTTCCAGCCAGTACAGGTAGGGGTTGTCGCCGCGAAGCACGGCTTCGCCGCTGGCGTGGAAGACCTGGAGGTCGAAGGTGGTCCACGGTCCCTCGTCGACGAGGGCCCTGGCGAGAAAGGCCAGCGCGACGGACAGTGCCGCCGCGCCGAGCACCACCAACGAGATGCGTCCCGCTGATCGGGACCGAATGCTGTCGACGGCCGCCATGAGTTCCCCTCACCTACCGGAACGACAAACGCGCGTAGCGTAGTGATCACGCGGGTGATCCCAGTACGGCCAATGTCCAAACGTTAGGGACTCGCTACCGACCCGTGTCAGGCATTCACCTGACACGTTCGACAGTTTTGCGAAGGTGGATTTCTTTGTCGTGGGAATTCGACACGGGATCTCGTCGCGGCGTCGCGAAGGGAACGGTCGGGCCTGAGGGCCGGGTGAGCGTCAGCGCCCCCGCGCGAACAGCCGTAACTGGCTCAGGGCGGTCCGGCCCACGGGCAAGGTGAGGCCGGGGTTCTTGCTGTCCCGAACGGCAGCGAGGTCGTTGCGCACCTCGACACAGTCACCAGATCCGGACCTTGACGACTTGCGCCACATGATCATCCACCCTCCATCAGTCGCCTGATAAGGGTACGGCTTCCGTCCTTCGGAAGCGCAACCTGGTCGAGCCGGTCAAGGATCGCGGTGTAGTGATCGGCTTCGTGGATGTACGTGGCGCCGGTTGCCAACTCGACGTACACGACCGGTGGTGTGTGCCGGAAACGCATCCAGTGCCACGTGTGCAACAACAGTGCGCCGGTCTGCTGATGAGGAATCACACGTATGCCGGCAGTGCCGATCTCCATGCAGCGAAGGAGGTGAGCCAGCTGTGCGTGGTGGGCGTCCTTGCCTCCCCAGTGGGTCCTCAGCGCTGCCTCGGTGACGTACACCGAGAAATCGACCTTGCCGAGGATCTGTTGGCGGCGCAGGCGGGCGATCCAGCCGAGTTCGATGTCCCTGCGAGTGAGGCCGTTCGCGGCCATCGCGGCAACAGCGGTCTCGTAGGTGTGCAGCAGACCGGGGACCACGGCGACCGCGACAGCGACCAGTTCGACCGCTTCCGCCTCATAGCCAGCAAGTGTCCCCACGTCCTCGGGAACGCCAGGTATCGGACGATCCCACCATCCGGATGAGGCACCCGTTGCCAGCTCGGTCAGGATCGCGTCGCGTTCCTTGGCCGGCAGGCCCCAGGCGGTGACCAACGTCGCGAAGTCCTGTATGGACACCGGGCGTAGACCCCGTTCGGTCCGGCTCAACTTTGATCCGTGCCAACCGGCCAGCTTCGCCGCCCGTTCGAGCGGCAACTCGCAGCGCTCGTTGCGGATCACCCGCAGCCGACTTCCCCACATCCGGTCACGCGCGCCTGGATTCTGCTCCGACATTCATGTCCCCTTCCGTACCACGGAATTCGCAGCGCGGTTCCGCAACCAAAAGTACCTTGTCCCCAAGCAGAAGTAAGAGGAACGGGTATGAGCGGAAAGTCAGAACTTGACGCTTTGCTGGTGACCGCCAGCAAACGCGGCTACGTGTGGCACCGTTTCCGGGACGACCGTCACGGCCCGGAAGTACTGGCCGGTGTATTCGGGTGGGACAACTGCACCGATGTTCTGGTGCTCGCCGACGAGAAGGGTACACATGCCTACCGGGCACCGGTGGCCCCCACCTCGGACGTCTTCGCGCCGACGCAAGTTCACTGGTGGTACGGCAGAAGCGATGACGCCGCGCTCCCCGGAACGGACAAGGTGCTGCGGGGCGTCACGATGGTCTGGGTTCTGCGCGCACTGCTCACCCTTCCGGATCCCGGCGAGCCGGGCGGTCTGCCGTCGGTCATGCCGGCGCTGAAAGGAACCGGGGTGCCCGGCGATCGGGTACCCGTTCGTATACGTACGTGGCCCCGCCACTGAAATCTCTGGAGAAAGCCAGTGACAGCGATACCGTTCGCGCTCGTGAGCGCGGAGGACAGCAGCAAGATTTTCGCCTACGGGTTGGACATCAGTCTGGCGTCACGCCGGGACGTGATCACTTTCCGCCGCGATCGGGGTGGGCAGACCATGTTCGGGGTCCACAGTTCGGCTGAGTCGGCGCTCCAACGGTTCAGCCACATCACGCCGCTGGATCTCGTCTGGGAGACGTGACTCAACACTTCCGGGTGGTGGACGCGTTTGAGGGGTGTGGATTTCGACGAGTTCCTGCGTGAGCAGTTGGGGCCGCTGACCCGGTTCGCCGGTGTGCTGACGGCCGACGCCCATCTCGCCCAGGACCTGACCCAGGACGCCCTCGTGCGGGCCCACGCGCGGTGGGGGCGGATCGGGCGGATGGATCGGCCGGACCTCTACGTCCGCCGCATGATCACCAACGGGTTCCTGTCCTGGCGGCGGCTGCTGTCGGTGCGTTCGACCAGGACGGTTCCCGACATCGGCGAGTTCAGCCGTGCGACGACCCCTGATCCCGCGACGCGGCTCGCGGACCGGGATCAGGTGTCCGCGCTGCTGGCGACGTTGCCGCGTCGGCAACGCGCCGTGGTCGTGCTGCGGTTCTACGAGGGCCTGACCGACACCGAGATCGCCGCGATCCTCGGCTGCGCCGCCGGCACGGTGCGCAGCCACCTCTCCCGCGCGCTCGCCGAGCTGCGCACCCAGGTCCACCCCGTGGAGGTAACCGAACCATGATCGAGAACGAGTTGCGCCAGTCGCTGGACGCGCTGGAACGCCACGCCCCGGCCGAGACCGACGTGTTCACCGGCGTCCAGGCGGGCATCCGTCGGCGCCGCCGTCGCCGCCAGATCACCAATGTCGCCGGCGTGGCCGGTGTGGCGTCGGCCGTCGCGCTCGGCGTCGTGGTCGCCACCACGCCCGGCGACAACGGTTCCCCGACCGGCCTCGCCCCGGCGTCGTCGGCGACCGCGACCGTGCCGGCGGCCCCGTCCCTGCCGTTCACCGCCGGCTGGCTACCGTCGGGCTATCACCTGGACACCTGGCGGGTGTCCGAGACCCTCGGCTCGGCCCAGTACGTCGGCGGCGGCGACTTCCGGACCGTGGTCGTGTGGGTCAGCGACCAGGTCGACGACCCGCTCCCCGAGGCTGTCGACGAACCGACCACGGTCGCCGGCCGGCCCGGCACGCTGCGCCGCCTCGGCCCCGGCCAGACCCAGCTGATCTGGCAGTTGCCCGACAACCGCTGGGCCGTGGTCAGCGGCACCGAACCGGCCGTCCCCCTCGACGCCCTGCGCCGGGTGGCCGAGAACGTGACCGGCACCCCGACCGCACTGGACGTCGACCTGGCGCTGTCCGCGCTCCCCGCCGGCTACGACGAGATCTCCTGGGCCGACGGCTCCCCCACCGTGTGCCAGACGGCCGACACGTGCGTCACCCTGAGCCTGCACCAGGGCAAGGCCCCCGCCCGGGTCCAGGGCCCGCTGGTCGTCACCGCCGAGGAGAAGGCCGACCTCGACCCCACCTGGGTCCCGGTCGACCAGAAGCAGATCGTCGACGGCACCCCCGTACGCACCACCGCCGACGGCCGCCTCGCCGTCGTCCAGGTCGACGCCACCCACTGGGCCAAGGCCTTCTCCACCAACGCCGACCCCGCCACCATCCGCGAGGCGGTCACCCTCGTCGAGGTCGACTAACGCTCGTCGCCGGGCAGGATCTGGTCGGCGTTTGCTCGGATCCAGTCGAGCAGCGGTGCCAGGGCGGCGGCCGCGCCCCGGCCCAGCGGGGTCACCGAGTAGGTGACCGACGGTGGCAGTTCGGTGCCGACCGCGCGGTGGACCAGGCCGTGGCGGCACAGCGGGCGCAGGGTGGCCGTGAGGCTCTTGTCGCTGATTCCCTCGACGACCGTGCGTAGTTCGTGGAAGCGGTGGGGGCGGGTCAGCAGGGCGGTGAGGACCAGCACCGTCCACCGGCCCGCGAGGTGTCCCAGCAGCTCGCGGGCCGGGCAGTCCCGGTGAAACACGTCACTCATCTGGTCGGGCTCCGGCCTGTGGGCTGCGGGCTCACCCTCGGGTGAGCGGCACACCGCGCGGTAAGCGCCTTCCGCCCGAATGGGCACTTTCTCTAGGTTAGCGCGCAGCTCAGACCGAGGAGGAAGCGTGTCACCCACAACTATCGTCACCGGCGCCGGGCGGGGCGTCGGGGCGGCCGTCGCCCGGGCGCTCGGGGCGCGCGGACACCACGTGATCGTCAACTACCGCACCGGCGCGGCGGACGCGGACGCCGTGGTGCGCGAGGTCCGGGCCGCCGGCGGCAGCGCGACCGCGGCCGGCGCGGACGTCACCGATCCGGGTGAGGTGGACCGGCTGATCGCCGGCGTCCTCGCCGAGCGGGGGCGGCTCGACACGCTGGTCGTCAACGCCAACACGGTTCCGCCGCCGTTCGCGGCGTTGGCCGACCTGCCGTGGGAGACGTTCGCGGCCAAGGTCGACGGGGAGCTGGCCGGCGCCTTCCACGTCACCCGGCGCGCGCTCGAACCCATGCGGGAGCAACGCCGCGGGCGCATCGTCTACCTCGGCAGCACCGCCGCCGACTACGTGGGCGGCGGGCGGCTCGCGCACGGCACCGCGAAGTCCGCGCTGGCCACCTTCGCCCGCCACGTCGCCGCCGAGTCCGCCCGGGACGGGATCAGCGTGCTGACCGTCACCCCGGGCGCGGTCCGCTCGCCGGCCACCACCGCGCTGCTCACCGGCGAGCGGGCCGACGCGCTGGCCCGCGAGTCGGTCCTGCGCCGGATGGTCGAGCCCGACGACGTCGCGGCCGTGGTCGCGCTGGCCACCGACCCGGCGCTGGCCGCCGCCACCGGCAGCACGCTGCGCGTCGACGGCGGCTGGTCGGTCCTGGTCGGCGGCCCGACCAGCTGAGCTCAGCCCGACGCGGCCCGGATCGCCGTCTCCACCTGCGCCACCCGGTCGGCCAACAGCCCGACGGCGCCGATCGCCCTGGTCATCGGGTCGTCGGCCGCGCCGCCGAGCGCCTTGTCCCGCAGGTAGGCGGCCTTGACCTCGGCCCACCGCGCGGCCTGGGCCTCGGTGAGCGTCCCGCGCAGTTCGGCGAGCTTGAGCAGGTTCGCCTCGGCACCGGCGGTCAGCGTCTGCGCCTCACCGAGGTAGTGGTCGTCCACCAGGGACTCCAGCTCGGCGTCGTTCATCACCGGGACGATGCGTTCGGCCAGCTTGTTCATGTTGCGGTAGGAGCCCTGCAGCAGGAACGGCGGCTCGGTGCGCGACGAGTCGGCCTGCGCTGCGGAGGCGATGTAGGCCTTGTTGTTGGCCAGCACCACCCGCTGCACGCGCAACACCTTGCGCAGCACCGACAGGATCTGGTCCAGCTCGACCGCCGAGTACGGGTGCGCGAGCTGCTCGGTGCGCACCGAGTCGTCCCCGCCGGCCAGCCGCACCAGCAGCTGGATGTCCGCGCGCTCCCGGGTGGACAGTGGCGCCAGGACCGAGTTGGACGTCAGCGAGTTCTCGACGTAGCTCAGGGCGAACAGGTCGTCCTTCCCGGACAGCACATCACCGAGGTTCCACACGTCGGCGCGGTTGGCGAGCATGTCCGGGATCCGGAAACGCTTGCCCTGCTCGGTGTACGGGTTGCCGGCCATGCACACCGCGAACCGCTTGCCGCGCATGTCGTAGGTCCGCGTCCGGCCCTGCCACACGCCCTCCATCCGCCGCTGCGCGTCGCACAGCGAGATGAACTTCTGCAGCAGCTCCGGGTTGGTGTGCTGGATGTCGTCCAGGTACAGCAGCGCGTTGTTGCCCAGCTCCAGCGCGAAGGAGATCTTCTCGACCTCCTGGCGGGCGGTGGCGTTGGGCGCGTCGGCCGGGTCGAGCGAGGTCACGTCGTGGCCCAGCGCCGGGCCGTTGACCTTCACGAACACCAGGCCCAGGCGGTTGGCGACGTACTCCATCAACGTCGTCTTGCCGTAGCCGGGCGGGGAGATCAGCAGCAGCAGACCCATCTGGTCGGTGCGCTTGTCGTCGCCGGTGGCGCCCAGCTGCTTGGCCAGGTTGTCGCCGATCAGCGGCAGGTACACCTCGTCGAGCAGCCGGTTGCGGACGAACGCGCTCATCACCTTCGGCCGGAACTCCTCCAGCCGCAAACGATTGCGTTCGCGTTCGACCAGCGCGTTGCGGGTCTTCTGGTACGCCCGGAACCCCGGCACCCGCTCGGTGCGGAAGGTCCGCACCCGGGTCAGCAGCTCGTCCAGGCGCACCTCCAGCCGGCGGTCGACCACCCGGGGATGCGACCCGAGCAGACCCTCCACCGTGGCCGACAGCGCCGCCGACGAGTCCCTTCTGGACAGTCCGGGGCCGCACAGCTCGATCGCCACCGCCTCCGGCAGGTCCACCGGGGACAGCTCGTCGGTGGTGGTCAGGAACGCCGAGAGCCACGCGTCGACCAGCTGGTACCTGGCCTGGAGGTCATCGCCCAGTGCCTGCAGGTCGTTGTCGAACTCGCGGCGCCCGGCCAGCGACCGGCGGAACCGCGACACGATCGCCCGCGCCCCGGCGCCGGTCACGAACCCGTCGGGCGTCGCCAGCTCCTCGAACAGGTACTCGGCCGCGAGCGCTGGCGCCTCGGGCAGCCCGGCCGCCCGGCCGAACTCGGCCATGGCCGACGCCAGCTCGCCGCACAGGTCACCGATCGCCGGCACCGCACCGAACGCCGCCCGCGCCCTGGCCAGCGACCCCGCCCGGGTCGTCCACCGCTCGCGGGTCGCCTCGTCGGTGCCCGACGCCCAGAACACCTGGGCGGCCGCGCGCGCGTCCGGCGGGTAGCGCAACAGCCCGGCGCCGGCCGACAGCCGCGCCAGCACCGCCAGGATCGCGGCGGCGTCCTGGTCGTGCACGCCCCGCTCGTAGCCCTCGTCGTAGCGGGCCTCGGCGGCCCGGCGGACCGCGCCCAGCAGATCCTCCAGGTCGGGCGTCTCCTCCAGCACGCACGCCGCCAGGTACTCCGCCCGGTAGACCTCCGGCGACTCCGAGACCAGCAGCTGGTCCCAGTAGCCTCGGGTGGCCTCGAACTCGGTGTCGGTGACCGGCTCGCGGTAGTCGGTGCCGGTGACCGCCAGCGACATCCGCCCGTCCTTGGGCACCAGCGTCAGGTCGATGGCCTGGGTGTTGACCGCGAACCGGTGCCGGCCAAGCCGCACGGTCTCGCCGCCGTCGCCGTAGAGGTCGGCGCGGTCGCGCAGCGAGCGGCCGGCCTCCTGACGGGCGGCCTTGAGCCGGCCGGCCAGCTCCTCGGCGCGGACCGCGTCGTCGAGCTCGCGCAGCTCCTCGGCGACCGAACGGACCTTGGCGACCATCGGGTCGGAGGCGAAGTAGGTGTTGATCTCGTCCAGCGACGACAGCCCGGCCACCCGCCGGTTGACGCTGGTCAGGATGCGTTCGGCGGAGTCGACCAGCCGGTCGGCGCGCCGCGCCTGCTCGTCGACCAGCGCCTGCTTGCGCGAGGAGAACGCCTCGTACACGTCGGTGCGCTTGGCCGACAGCTCCCCAAGGAAGTCGTCGAACTCGGCGAACCGGGACTCCAGGTTCTCCAGGCGCAGCAACAGTTTCCCGAGCCCGTCGTCGCACCGGCGCGGGGTGTCGGCGACCGCCAGGGCGCCGGTGATCGCCTGCCCCAGCAGCGCGAACTCGGCGGCGAACGCCGCCCGGCCCTCGGTTGACAACAGCGCCTTGCGCCGCCCGTCCAGGGTCGCCCGCGCGCGGTTCACGCCGCCGAGGACCTCGCCGATCCGCTCCAGGATCTGGGTACGCACGGTCGCGTCGGCGATCTCCAGCCCGCCGACGACCTCGGTGACGATCTCCAGCCCGGCGGCCTGCTCGGCCAGCCGCTCGGCCACCGGCCCGGCCTCGGCGACCGTCGCGATCGCCTCCGCGTCGGCGACCAGCGCCGCGACCTGCTCGTGGTAGCCGGTGAACGCGTCCGGCCCGCTGAGGAACTCGACCGCGCGGGTCGCCGCCGCGGCCAGCTCGGACTCCAGGGTCGCCGCCAGCTCGTCGATCCGCGCCGTGTCGACGTAGCGGACCTCGCGCAACGTCACCAGGTGTCCCTGGGCGCGGCGCAGCTCCGCGAGCTGACCGACCCACTGGTCGGCCGACTTCGGTGCCTCGCCACGCACCCGGCGCACCAGCGACCGGCAGTGCTCGTCGGTCTCGGTCAGCTGGGCGGCGGCCGAGGCCGTCAGCGTCTGCACGGTCTCGAACTCGGCCAGCACCTGCTCGGCCGTCGCCCGCACATCCGCCACCGGCGTCCGCAGGTCACCCAGCTCGGTGTCACCCAGCCAGTGGTAGCTGTCGAACGCCCGCGTACAGGCGGCGATCAGACCCTCGAACATCGCCGTCGACGGGGCCATCTCGCCGATCATCCGGGTGACCGACAGGCAGTCGGACACCCCCCGCACCAGATCGGCGTTGCCGATCCGCTCCAGCGGCCCGGTGCCCACCGGCTGCGCGGCGGCGAAACTGTCCGACACGTACGGGGTCTGCCACACCTGCATCGGGTGCACCCGCGTCGGCTCCTCGGAGTCCGCGCGGAACGCCACCAGCGTGCCGTCCTCGAACAGCGAGAACCCGTGGCAGGGCAGCGGCGTCGCGACCTCCTTGCGGATCACGTTGTAGGGCAGCAGCAGCGAGCGGCCCTCCCGACGGGCGTGGAAGACGTACACCACGTCCTCGCCGTTGGGGGAGCGGATGACCCGTTCGAACTCCAGGCCGTCGGTGGCCGTGTCGAACGTGCGGGACACGCCGGTGGCCAGGTAGTAGCCGCCGGGGAAGATCAGGCCCTGGTCCTCGGGCAGCCGCTGACAGGCCTGACCGATGCCGTCCAGGCGCACCACCGACCGGGTGCGCGTGTTGTAGACCAGGTAACGCCAGGTCTTCTCGTTGTAGGGCAGGATCTTCAGCAGGATCAGCGGGCCGACCCGCGCGTAGCGGATGTCGGCGTCGGCCAGGCTCTGCAACGGCTCGTCGACCGACTCGCGGTAGATGCCCTCGCCGACCTCGGTGTTGTTCTCCACCTTGACCGTCAGGTCGCCGTTGACCGTCTCGATGAAGACCTCGTCCTCGATCGACACGTGCGGGTGGCGGCCAAGGACGTGCTGCTCGCGGGTGGTCTCGGTCCAGGTGAAGTCGTGCGCCGCCGGGAAGACGTGGTCCCGCTCGCCCGTGTTGTCCAGGTAGGACAGCGAGCCGTCGGCGCCGACCGACCAGCGCAGCACCTTGATGTCCTCGGTGCGCGGGCCGGTCTGGAACACCGCCAGCAGCTTGCCCTCGATCGGGCGCAGCTGCAGCAGCCGGGTCTCCCGGTAGTACCGGTACAGCTCGGTGAAGTCGCGCCGGAACCGCTCGTCGCCCAGCAGCTCCGGCCGCTCGTCACGCCCGGCGTCCTCGAACCGGAACGCCTCGCCGTCGCGGGTGAACCGGTGCAGCGAGAACACGTCGTCGACCGTGGTCTCCGGCTTGAGGCCGATGAACACGTTGTAGCCGAACAACATCAGCCCGCTCGCGACGTCCCCGTCACTGTCCGGGACGGACACCACGTCACGCGGCACACAGTTGTTGACCGTGCGGATCCGTTCGGCGCCGACCAGCCGCATGTCGGTACTGCCGAACACCTCCAGCCGCCGCGCGTTGAGCGCCTCGGCGCGGCGGGTCAGCTCGGCGGCCTGCTCGGCGAGCCGGGAGCGCAACACCTCGTAGGTGCGCGCGTCCAGGCCCGCCGCAGCCGGCGCCTGTTCGGTGGTGGCCGTCACGACTTCGGTGTGAGCGCGGCGGCCGCGTCATCGGGCACGCTGACCGGCAGCGCCCCGTCCCGCATCATCTTCATCAGCAACGCCGACATGGAGATGTTCTTGACGTCCTCGGTGCCCATCGAGCCGAGGATCTGCTTGATGTCCTCGGTGAAGTCGGCCGAACCGTTGAGCCACGGGCCGGCCAGCGTCTTCGCCACGTCGGAGTGCTCGACGAACCCGTCGACGCCCTTGCCGAGCGCGATCGACCCCATCAGCCGGTCGAAGAACACGGTGTCGCCGCCGACGATGTCGATGTCGGCCTTCTCCAGGCCCTTGGCCAGCACCAGCGCCTGCTGCTCGGCCACGTCACGCTGGGCCTCGATGCCGGCCATCCGGATGTCCTTCTCGGCCTCCAGCCGGATCCGGAACTCCTCGTGGGTGCGCGAGGCGGCGTCCATCGCGGCGAGCGCCGCGGCCTTCTCGGTGAGACCCTCTGCCTCGCCGCGCAGCTTCTCGCGCAGCGCGTCCGCGCCGGCCAGCGCCTTCTCCCGCACCACGATCGCCTCGGCGCGGCCCTCCTTCTCGATGACCTCGGCGCCGCGCTCACGCACCTGCACGTCGGCCAGGCCCTCGGCGGCGGCCTCGGCCTGGATGCCCTCGGCCAGCCGGATCTTCGCGGTGGCCTCCAGCTCGGCGGCCTGCTGGCGCGCCTCGGCGATCAGCAGCTCCTCGCGGGCCTTGAACTTGGCTGCGGCCTCCGCGGCCTCGGCGGCCTTGATGTCCTTGACCAGGTTCTCCTGGGCCTGCGCCTCGGCGCGGATCACGATGGCCTGCCGGTCACGCTCGGCCTCCTCGACCGCCCGCAGCCGCTTGATGTTCTCCTCCTGCTCGGCCACGGTCTTCTCCACCGCGATCCGCTCCCGCACGACCTCGGCCACGGTCCGCTTCTCGACCTCGACCTCCTTGTCCTTGGCGGCGGTGGCGACGGCGATCTCCCGCTCGCGGGACACCACCTCCAGCTGGCGGTCCTTCTCGATCCGCTCGGTCTCGATGGCGATGACCCGCTCGCGGTTCTTCTCCGCGACGGCGACCTCGCGGGCACGGTTCTGGTCCTGGATGCCGAGCTGCTCGTCGGTGCGCAGGTTCGCGGTCTGCGCCTTGAGGCGCTCCTCGGCCTGCACCTTGGCGGTCTCGGCCTCCTCGCGGGCCTTCATCGTCTCGATCTCGCGGCGCTGGCGGTTCTCCGCGTCGGCCTGCCGGCGCTCCAGTTCGAGGATGGCCTCGCGGGCGTCGACGTTCTGCTTGGTGATCTCCTTCTCCTCCGTGCGCTGGAACTCGTTGGTGCGCACGTGCTCGATGGCGGTCAGCTCGGTGATCTTGCGGATGCCCTGGGCGTCGAGGATGTTGTTGCTGTCCAACTGGGCCAGTGGCGTCTGCTCGAGGTAGTCGATGGCGGCGTCCTCAAGGCTGTAGCCGTTGAGGTCGGTGCCGATGACCGCGAGGATGCGGTCGCGGAACTCGTCGCGCTTGGTGTAGAGGTCGACGAAGTCGAGGTGCTTGCCGACGGTCTTGAGGGCCTCGGAGAACTTGGCGTTGAACAGCTCCTGGAGGGTGCCCTGGTCGGAGGCGCGCTCGGTGCCGATGGCCTGCGCGACCTTGATGACGTCCTCACTGGTCTTGTTGACCCGCACGAAGAAGGTGATCCGGATGTCGGCGCGGATGTTGTCCTGGCAGATCAGGCCTTCCTGACCCATCCGGCCGATCTCGATCGTCTTGACGGAGATGTCCATGTACTCCGCCTTGTGGAGCACGGGTAACACGACCGCGCCGGTGAACGTGACGTGAACGTTGCGCACCTTGGACACGATCAGCGCGCGCCCCTGCTCGACCTTGCGGAACAGTCGGCTGATCGCGAGCAGCAGGATGAGCAGTACGGCGAGCACCACGCCGACAGCGATGAAGATGACCTCCATTGTGGACCTCTCTGTGATACTCAGGCCGGCGCGACCCAGAAGAACTCGCCGTCGATGTCGTAGTCGAAGATCAACGCCCGGTGCCCCGAGGTGAGCTGGTGCTCACCGGTCTGCCGCACCTGGACGATCGCGGAGGACCCGTCCGCGGCGGTGACCTCGGCCTGGCCGAAGTCAGCGGAAACCCGGCCGGTGCGAATGACACACTCCCGACCGACGAAGTCGTTGCGGGACGGCTCGACCCCGGTCGCGTACAGCCGCCGCAACGGAGTGGCGACCGCCCGGGCCGCCAACAACCCCAGGAACAACCCGACGACGATCGCCCCGACACCGGCGACGACACCGTCGAAGATCAGCCCCCCGGCCAACGTGGCGAACCACCCCACCACGATCAGTACCGAGGCGGTGACCGTGACCGGAACACCCCCCAGTCCGAGCCCGTCCCCGAAGGACCCGTCCCCGGCGAACAGCTCGACGTCGAACGTGCCGAGCAACACCAGCAACCAGTAGAGGACGACGAACGCGAGCAGGAAAGTCAGTGGCAGAGCGGGAAAGGACAGCGCGGCGTCGAAGAAGTCGCCCATAACCGCCCTCCCCTGGCCCGTACGTGGGGGGACTATACCCAGCGATTTCCCACGTCCAGGGGCAAAACGAAGAAACTCCTCACCACAGCACGTCCGGTTACCGCACTGTTACACGGTTCCGGGGAGGGGTGGGGTCTCGCGCGGGTTCGCGAGTGGATCGCCGAGGATCGCCGCGTGGGTTCGTGCACGGTCCGGGTCGGCGCGCGAGCGGCGTGCGATGGAGTGCGCGGTTCGCGGCCGGGGTCCGCGCGCCGGCCCGGCGCGTAGCCGCTGGGGTCCGCGCGCCGGCCCGGCGCATAGCCGCGCGGCCCGGCGCGCAGCCGCGCGGCCCGGTGCGAAGCCGCGCGGCCCGGTGCGCGAGCACGGCCCCGCACCCGACTCCCCCTGGTGGGTCGTGTGCGGGCCGCGCGGGTTCAGTGGTTCTGTCGCGTGCGAGCCCGGGTCAACAGCGAGACCCCGCCGCCGGCGAACACGACCTGCATGGCGATCTCGGTCCAGTCGATCCCGTCGGTGTCGGCGACGCCCACCAGATCGGCGACCCCCGTCCCGATCACCGCCCCCACGATGCCGACGAGGAGAGTGGCGAGCAGCGAGAGCCGGTGCCGGCCCGGGACCACCGCGCGCCCCAACCCACCGATGATCGCCCCGAACACGATGGCGGTGATGATTCCGGTGATCTCCACGACGTCCTCCCTCGTTCTCCAAGCCGACTCCAGCATCACCCGGGCGGGGCGGCGAGGACCATCGGGCATCGCCCGGAGGCCGACCCTGAACTTCCCTGGCACCATCGGGGTCATGCTGAGTGACGCGCAGGTGGCGACCAGGCTGCCGTGCCAGGACCTGACCCGAGCCCGAGCGTTCTACGCCGACAAACTGGGCCTGGAACCCTCGGAGGAACGCCCGGGAGGCCTTCTCTACCGCCTGGGCCCGACCCGCTTCGCCCTGTTCGCCTCCACCGGAGCGTCATCGGGCGAACACACCCAGATGGCCTTCGAGGTGACCGACCTGGACGCCGTCGTCACCGAACTACGCCACCGCGGCGTCGTCTTCGAGGACGTCGACCTGCCCGGGCTCCGCACCGTCGACGGCATCGTCGAGGTGGCCGGCAACTACCCCTCGGTCGGCACCGGCGAACGAGGCGCCTGGTTCCGCGACAGCGAGGGCAACCTCCTTGGCCTGGGCCAACCCATCCCCTGAACACCCACAACGACCGATCCGGGTTCCGCAAGGCGGAGACGGTCCGTGCGGCGTTGGAGGCCGAACTGTCCTTCTACGGGCACGGGAACGCCACACGGCAGACGGACACGAACCCGCCCCATGACCACGGCCAGGTCCAACTCGCGGACAACCGGGGCAAGCCCCAGTACCCCTAGGTACGGCCCCCACCCTCACCGGCAGGGGGTCGGCAAAGTCGATCACCCAGTTGATGGGGCGGGCACGGTCTCGTTGATCATGTGATTGCTGATGTCC